>NZ_JBEPOE010000001.1:3337500-8418455 GCF_040546575.1 Bradyrhizobium sp. OAE829
ATGTTTCAGTTCCCCGGGTTCGCTTAAAACCTCCTATGTATTCAGAGATTTCATACCTTCACTTGATAACTGGAAATCCAAAACCTCACGGCTTGGTCTCAAACATTGCTGTTCAAACCCCAAGATACGAGATCTTGGAGTTCCAGCTATCGAAGGTGGGTTTCCCCATTCGGAAATCCATGGATCAAAGCTTCTTCGCAGCTCCCCATGGCTTATCGCAGCGTAGCACGTCCTTCATCGCCTCTCAGCGCCAAGGCATCCACCGAACACCCTTAAGGCACTTGATTGCTCTCATTATCAATGTCCACACACTCGGCAGAATGTAGTCCGTACAATTGCCTTGAGGTCGAAACCCCAAAACGCGCACCCTCGATGAATGCTATGCACGGCCGGACAATGATTAGAAAGACCAGCTTGCTTCGTAAGATCAACCCGATAGCGAGGCGGTCAAGCTTCGCTAAAAAGATCATTTACAACTCACTCACCTCACTCATCTTGCGATGGGTTTCGATGCGCGAGCGCCGAAATGATCTGGAGATTATGAATTGAGCTCCGCAAACTGCTTTGCAGACCCAAAACTCGGATCAATCTCCTCTTTACGATGTCAGAAATCACGCACGCGTATCCCGTAGGACACGACATGCGAAGTGATGTTTCGCGGACGATTTGAATTGCGCTTTGTTAGCAGGCCACTTTGTCGATCTTCAATTCCATCTGGTGGAGCCAGACGGGATCGAACCGACGACCTCATGCTTGCAAAGCACGCGCTCTCCCAGCTGAGCTATGGCCCCGTACCAGAAGACGAATGCTTACGTCGGTCATGAGACGTGATGCGCTCGATCAAAGTGGTGGGCCTGGGAAGACTTGAACTTCCGACCTCACGCTTATCAAGCGCGCGCTCTAACCAACTGAGCTACAAGCCCCTAACACGAGAGGCCGCAGTGGCGCGCACCGGCTTGACGCCAGATGCATCGCACAAGCGCTAAGCCCCTGGCGCGTGTTCGTCCGCGAAGAAAGAGAAACGTAGACGGCGAAATCCCGCCAATGCAGCTCAACGATCCTGACGATCGTTGGCCACTGATGTTTCTAAAACGGTTCGATAGAAGCAAGCTTCTGAAGAACCATCCTTAGAAAGGAGGTGATCCAGCCGCAGGTTCCCCTACGGCTACCTTGTTACGACTTCACCCCAGTCGCTGACCCTACCGTGGCCGGCTGCCTCCCTTGCGGGTTAGCGCACCGTCTTCAGGTAAAACCAACTCCCATGGTGTGACGGGCGGTGTGTACAAGGCCCGGGAACGTATTCACCGTGGCGTGCTGATCCACGATTACTAGCGATTCCAACTTCATGGGCTCGAGTTGCAGAGCCCAATCCGAACTGAGACGGCTTTTTGAGATTTGCGAAGGGTTGCCCCTTAGCGTCCCATTGTCACCGCCATTGTAGCACGTGTGTAGCCCAGCCCGTAAGGGCCATGAGGACTTGACGTCATCCCCACCTTCCTCGCGGCTTATCACCGGCAGTCTCCTTAGAGTGCTCAACTAAATGGTAGCAACTAAGGACGGGGGTTGCGCTCGTTGCGGGACTTAACCCAACATCTCACGACACGAGCTGACGACAGCCATGCAGCACCTGTCTCCGGTCCAGCCGAACTGAAGAACTCCGTCTCTGGAGTCCGCGACCGGGATGTCAAGGGCTGGTAAGGTTCTGCGCGTTGCGTCGAATTAAACCACATGCTCCACCGCTTGTGCGGGCCCCCGTCAATTCCTTTGAGTTTTAATCTTGCGACCGTACTCCCCAGGCGGAATGCTTAAAGCGTTAGCTGCGCCACTAGTGAGTAAACCCACTAACGGCTGGCATTCATCGTTTACGGCGTGGACTACCAGGGTATCTAATCCTGTTTGCTCCCCACGCTTTCGTGCCTCAGCGTCAGTATCGGGCCAGTGAGCCGCCTTCGCCACTGGTGTTCTTGCGAATATCTACGAATTTCACCTCTACACTCGCAGTTCCACTCACCTCTCCCGAACTCAAGATCTTCAGTATCAAAGGCAGTTCTGGAGTTGAGCTCCAGGATTTCACCCCTGACTTAAAGACCCGCCTACGCACCCTTTACGCCCAGTGATTCCGAGCAACGCTAGCCCCCTTCGTATTACCGCGGCTGCTGGCACGAAGTTAGCCGGGGCTTATTCTTGCGGTACCGTCATTATCTTCCCGCACAAAAGAGCTTTACAACCCTAGGGCCTTCATCACTCACGCGGCATGGCTGGATCAGGCTTGCGCCCATTGTCCAATATTCCCCACTGCTGCCTCCCGTAGGAGTTTGGGCCGTGTCTCAGTCCCAATGTGGCTGATCATCCTCTCAGACCAGCTACTGATCGTCGCCTTGGTGAGCCGTTACCTCACCAACTAGCTAATCAGACGCGGGCCAATCTTTCGGCGATAAATCTTTCCCCGTAAGGGCTTATCCGGTATTAGCACAAGTTTCCCTGTGTTGTTCCGAACCAAAAGGTATGTTCCCACGCGTTACTCACCCGTCTGCCGCTGACGTATTGCTACGCCCGCTCGACTTGCATGTGTTAAGCCTGCCGCCAGCGTTCGCTCTGAGCCAGGATCAAACTCTCAAGTTGGACTTGAAACTTCAAACCGGCTGATCACAACGTTTGACGAGGTCCCACCATTTTTTGCCAGCCGAAGCTGACAAGCTGCCTACGATTCACATCGTGGGCAACGATGGTGTAACCTATGTAAACGTGTACCGCCGAAGTCTTTCGTCCGGCCCCAACACTTCAATACTTGCGTATTTCAGTAATCGAGGCCCGCAAGGACTCCGCCGTCCACGTTTCTCTTTCTTCATCTTCACTTGTCAAACAGCCCGGGACCCGAAGGACCCATCTCCCATTGATTGGGAGCTTCCCACTACTGGGAGTTCCGGAAGCAACTTCACCGGACGGCAAATAACAACCGATTGGTATCGGCTGTTGATTCACTCATCATAATGAGGAGCTTCACGGGCGCGACAACTTGCCTTGGCCTCAGGGCCAAAGCAGCGCCGCGCTCAGTGGTCGGGTTATAGGCCCACCCGATCGGACCTGTCAACGGCCTTCGTCAACAAATTGTCGCACGATGTGGAAGAAATTTTGGACCCCAAGAAGTCTATATATTTGGGGCCTTTACGCCGTACTTGAGCCACAATCCTGCGACGTTCTGACTATAACGTATGCATTGAACCGCCGGATGCCAGTGGGGGCTGCCGGTGTTCATCTACCAGGGATCGGCGATTTCAATGAACCCGTCGCCTTTCCCCACGCGGCCGAGAAACATCGAGAGACCTGCACATCATTGACGTTCGAGATTCCGGCCGGTCTGCTGGCCTCTGATTCCCGAATATCGATTCGTGCGGCGCGCGATGCACCGGGATCCTCCGTATAGAGGGACGGAAACCGGATCTGATCGAGCGAAGGTCTAGTCGAATGTTGATGGAATTTGGGGGGACACAGGGTTGAATCAGAAGGCGTCACGCGGAAGCGGCTATGGACGCGAGACCGGGATCATTGATCTCGGTCACGAGCCGCCGCTTTCCGTCGATGGCACCGAGGCCGCGGTGATCGACCGCCGCCGTGTCTCCGTACAATGGTTTAGCGGCACTATCCTGACTGGTCTGTGCGGCGCAGCTCTCATCGGCGGCGCCGTTTTCGCGTCGCTCGACGGCGAAATGACCTTTGCCAAGGTGCCGGAGCGCGTCGAAGGCGCGTTGCGCGGCGCTTTCGGCGCCAACGATCGTACCGCCAGCCTGCACAAGAGCGACCGCCTGCCGCCGCCAGGCGAATCGACAGCCGCCCGCAACGTGCTGCGGGTCTCGACCGTCACCCGGGTCGGCAACCGCGATGTGATGCGGGTTCGGCCGTTCATCCGGATCTCCGGCAATTTGTCGATGACGACGAGCGACCTTTCCGCAAAAATCCCGCCATTCAACGCCCAGCGCATGCTGACCGATGTCGGCGCCCCCACCCCCGCCGCCGCTGACGATCCGAACAACCCCGATGCCGTCGAACCCGATGCCGAGGTCTCCTTCGTCACCAAGGACCTCGCTTCCGTGCTGCCGAAGGCGAAACTCGCCGCCGTGGTCGCGCTCGACGAAGTCCTGATGCGGGTGCGGGACGCCGCCAACTGGCGCGGCAACACCGGCGGCGTACGCTATACGGCGCTGGCGAACGCCACCGCCGACGCCAGCGGCGTCCAGTCCGACATGAAGCTGGCCTACGCCACCGAGGGCACCGTCTCCGACCCCTATGCTGGCTTTGAAACCCGCGTAGTGCCGGAAAACGTCACGCTGCTGCCGAAGACCAAAGACCAGATCACCGGCGGCAACCCTTCCAACGAGCGCATTCACGTCGTGAAGAAGGGTGATTCGGTCACCTCGATCCTGCGCGATCAGGGCGCGACGCCGGACGAAGCCAAGGCGATCGCCGCAACGCTGGGCGCCCGCGGCCGCGACGGCGGCCTGAAGGAAGGCCAGAAACTCCGCATCCTGATGGCCCCTGCTGCCCCCGGTCCGGGCGTGCGGCTGCAGCCCTACCGGGTGGTCGTCGCCAACGAAACCACCATCGAGGCCGTTGCCGCGCTGTCCGACGTCGGCAAATACGTCGCGGTCGACGTGCAGAGCATGAATACGGTCGCCGAGGCGGCCGCCGGCAAAGACGACGACGATGATGAGGATGACGGCACCGGCGTCCGGCTCTACCAGAGCATTTACGAGACCGCCTTGCGCAACAAGGTGCCGGCCACCGTCATCGAGGACATGGTCAAGATCTATTCCTACGACGTCGACTTCCAGCGCAAGGTACAGCCCGGCGATTCCTTCGACGTGTTCTTCGCCGGCGAAGACGACGGCGCGACCATCACCGAAAAGACCGAGGTGCTGTTCGCATCGCTCACGGTCGGCGGCGAAACCAAGAAATATTACCGCTTCCAGACCCCCGACGACTCGGTCGTCGACTACTACGACGAGACCGGCAAGAGCGCGAAGAAGTTCCTGGTGCGCAAACCCGTCAACAACGCGATCATGCGTTCGGGCTTCGGCGGACGCCGCCATCCGATCCTCGGCTACACCAAGATGCACACCGGCGTCGACTGGGCCACGCCTTACGGCACGCCGATCTTCGCTTCCGGCAACGGCGTCGTCGAGAAAGTCGGCTGGGAAGGTGGCTACGGCAAATACGTCAAGCTCAAGCACAACAACGGTTACGAGACCGCCTACGGCCACATGTCGGCGTTCGCCAAGGGCATGGAGCCCGGCAAGCGGGTGCGACAGGGCCAGGTGATCGGCTTCGTCGGATCGACGGGCATGTCGACCGGCGCCCACGTGCACTACGAAATCCTGGTCAACGGCCGATTCGTCGATCCGATGCGCGTGAAGCTGCCGCGTGGCCGCTCGCTCGAAGGCCCGGTGATGGCGGGCTTCGAGAAGGAACGCGATCGGCTCGATCTCCAGATGAACAATCGCGGCGCCGCGCGTGTCTCCGATGCCGCCGGCAGCACCGCTTCGCCATCGACGCGGCAAGTCAGCCGCTGAGCGTTTAACTTCCCGGCTTTTCACCTCGTATGTTCGTTAGCGTGAAGTTGCACGCGTTACTGTTCCGCGACGCGGAATGTTTTGCGTGCACACGTACTTCACTCAAGTTCCTCCGCGACAAAATCGCATCGCGCGCGTCGCGATAATGCTTGCGAGCATTTCGGACGCGGTCCACTCTTGTTGCAAGAAGACGATGGGGGGCAGCGAAGGATGCAGGCATATCTGGCACGGCGATTGTTGGCGCTTGTCCCGGCGCTGTTCTTTGCCAGCCTGATTGTCTTCGTCATCGTACGGCTGGTGCCGGGCAACGTCATCGACATGATGCTCGCCCAGAACGACGTCGGCGCGGACAAGCTCTCGCGTGACCAGCTGATCGCAACGCTCGGTCTCGATCGCCCGATGTGGCTGCAATATTTTCACTGGATCGGCGGCATTCTTTTCCACGGCGATTTCGGCCGATCGCTCTGGCAGAATACGCCGGTGCGCGAACTGCTCGGCGCACGGCTGCCGGTCACGTTCCAGCTCGGCTTCATGGCGCTGATCATCGCGCTGATCATCGCGCTGCCGATCGGCATCTATTCTGCGATCCGGCAGGATACCGCCGGTGACTATCTCACCCGTTCGTTCTCGATCCTGATGCTGGCGGTGCCAAGCTTCTGGATGGGCACCATGGTGATGGTATTCCCGTCGATCTGGTGGGGCTGGTCGCCGCAGGTGAACTTCGTCGCGTTCACTGACAATCCCCTGCAAAACCTCAAGCAGATGATTCTGCCGGCGATCATTCTGGGCACCGCGCTGTCGGCCATCACCATGCGCCTGACCCGCACCATGATGCTGGAGGTGCTGCGCCAGGACTACATCCGCACCGCCTGGGCAAAGGGCCTGTCGGAACAACTGGTCGTCATCCGGCATGCACTGCGCAACGCGCTGATCCCGGTGGTCACGCTGATCGGCCTGCAGGCGCCGATCCTGATCGGCGGCGCCGTCATCGTCGAGCAGATCTTCGTCATTCCCGGCATGGGCCTGTTGCTGCTCGACGCCATCAGCCAGCGCGACTACCCGATCATTACCGGCGTCAGCCTCGTGATCGGTCTTTGCGTGATGCTGATCAATCTCGCCGTCGACCTGAGCTACGGCCTGCTCGATCCCAAGGTGAGATACCGCTGATGACGCTGGCAATCGATATCCCGGCCACGGGCGGCAAGAGCGAGCGCAACGGCGTCCTCCGCTTCGTGATTCGCCTGTTCCGCGAGAAGCCGCTCGGCGCCGCCGGCGGCGTCATCTTCATCCTGTTCCTGCTGTGCGGGATCTTCGCCGATGTTCTGGCGCCCTATGGCATGAACCAGATCAGCCCGCGCAACCGTCTGATGGCGCCGTCATGGGCCTATCCGTTCGGAACCGACAATCTCGGCCGCGACATGCTCTCGCGCTGTCTCTATGGCGCCCAGATTTCGGTGATCATCGCCTTTACCGCCGCGTCGCTGGCCACCATCATCTCGATCGCGATCGGCATTCTCACCGGTTATCTCGGCGGCAAGATCGATCTCATCACGCAGCGTTTCGTCGACGCCTGGATGAGCTTTCCCGATCTCATCATCCTCCTGGTCGTGGTTTCGGTTCTCGGCCCCGGCCTGCCGCAGATCATCGGCACGCTCGGCCTGCTGCTCGGCATCGCCGGCTCGCGCATCATCCGCTCCGCCGTGGTGTCGGTGCGCGAGAACATGTATGTGCACGCCGCCCAATCGATCGGCGCCTCGACCGGCCGCATCCTGTGGCGGCATATCCTGCCCAACATCATGCCGCCGATCATCGTGCTGTTCACGACGCGCGTCGGCACCGTGATCCTCGCCGAGTCGGGCCTGTCGTTTCTCGGCCTTGGCGTGCCGCCGCCGACGCCGACCTGGGGCGGCATGCTGTCGGGCTCGGGCCGCACCTTCATGTTCCAGGGACCGTGGCTGGCGCTGGCGCCGGGTCTTTGTCTGACGATCGTCGTTTATTCCACCAACGTATTCGGAGACGCCTTGCGGGATCTGCTCGATCCACGCATGCGCGGATCAAGATAACCAGAAAATAAGATCCAGGAGGAAGTCATGTCCTATTTACGCGCCGCATCAGGTCTCGCCGCCGCGTCGGTCGCCGTGGCGCTTTCGCTTGCAACCCCTGCATTCTCGCAATCCGAAACGCCGCCAAAGCCCGGCGGCACGCTGGAGATCGGGACAGTTTATGTCACGCTCTCGGCGCTCTCCTGGGATCTGGCCGACTGGAACTGGAAGCAGAACCACGATACCGGCCAGGTCTACGAGCAACTGTTCGCCGCGGACCTCTCCAAGTCCAAACGGCTTGGCGGCAAGCATTCGTTCTACGCCGACGCCTGGATTCCGTCGGATGCGATCCGCGGTGAACTTGCCGAAAAATGGGAGTGGAAGCAAAATCCGCTCCGCCTCGAGATCAACCTGCGCAAGGGCGTGATGTTTCCCGA
Source organism: Bradyrhizobium sp. OAE829 (assembly GCF_040546575.1). Classification (NCBI taxonomy): domain Bacteria; kingdom Pseudomonadati; phylum Pseudomonadota; class Alphaproteobacteria; order Hyphomicrobiales; family Nitrobacteraceae; genus Bradyrhizobium; species Bradyrhizobium sp. OAE829. The sequence continues at coordinate 3,345,547 of NZ_JBEPOE010000001.1, forward strand.
CAAGCCCGGGGTGATGGCGGCGCGCGAACTGGTCGCCGATGACGTGGTGTTCTCCTTCAACCACCGCGACAAGAGCCCCAAGAAAATCGCCGGTTATTTCGATCACATCGACAAGGTCGAAGCCACCGACAAGCACACCGTGCTTTTCACCTTCAAGAACTACAACGCGGAATGGGACTATCGCTTCGGCTGGGGTTACTATTCCGGCATCATCCCGAAGGAAGTCGCCGACGCAGGCGCCGGCAACTGGAAGAACGTCAACGGGACCGGCCCGTTCCAGCTTGCCGAGTTCGTGCAAGGCAACTCGAACACCTATGTCAAGAATCCGAACTACTGGGGCACGGAGAAGATCGACGGCGTCGAGACCAAGCTCCCGCTGGTCGACAAGGTCGTCTACCGCACGATCAAGGACGAGGCGACCTTCCTCACGGCATTGCGAACCGGCAAACTCGACATTCTCGAAAACATCCGATGGTCCGCGGTCGATGAGCTCAAGAAGAGCGCGCCGCAGCTAAAGTGGTCGAAGTGGCTCTCGATGAGCGGCCAGTTCCTCGCCATGCGCGTCGATACCAAGCCGTTCGACGATGTTCGCGTCCGACGCGCCCTCAATCTCGCCGTTAACAAGCAGGAAATCGTCAAGGAATATTACGGCGGCAACGCCGAGCTGTTCGCCTACCCGCAGCACCCCGACTATCTCGGCTATTTCGAGCCGCTCGATGCGATGCCGGACTCGATCAAGGAACTCTTCACCTACAACCCGGAGAAAGCGAAGAAGCTGCTCGCCGAGGCCGGCGTTCCGAAGGGGTTTACCCTCAAGGTTCAGGTATGCGCGTGCAATCCCGACCATATCGACCTGATACCGCTGCTGGCGGCCTATTATGAACAGGTCGGCGTCAAGCTGGACATTCAAACCATGGAATACGGTGCGTTCCTTTCGGCCATGACCACCAAGACCAATGCACCGGGCTATCTCATGAACAACGGGCACACCAATCCGACGACGACCATTCGCAAGAGCTTCGTCAGGGGCCAGGTCTGGAACCCGTCGCAATGGTCCGATCCCGAATACGACAAGAAGATGGACGCGGTGTATCTTGAGCCAGACGAGACCAAGCGCCAGGCCATGCTGAAGGAAATGACGCGCGAGATTCTGGATAAGGCCCCCTATGTGTGGCTTCCCACCCCCTACATCTTCACGGCCTGGTGGCCCTGGGTGAAGAACTATGCCGGCGAACTTCGCGCCGGTGCGGTTCGTCCGGGACCGATCTACGCCCGGATCTGGGTCGATCAGGACCTCAAGAAGAAGATGGGCCATTGACCGGGACCGCGGCGATGACGCGCCCACTGCTGGAAGTCAAGAACCTGACGACGCGGTTCCGCACCGAGCGCGGAACCGTGACCGCGGTCGATGGCGTGTCGTTTCATGTCGATCCCGGCGAGACGCTCGCGATCGTCGGCGAGTCCGGGTCCGGCAAGAGCGTGACGGCGCTCTCGGTGTTGCGCCTGATCCCGAATCCGCCCGGCCGGATCGAGAGCGGCGAAATCCTGTTCGACGGCACCGATCTGTTGAAGCTCGACGATCCCGGCATCCGCGCGGTTCGCGGCAACAAGATCGCGATGATCTTCCAGGAACCGATGTCTTCGCTCAATCCGGCGCTGACCGTCGGCCTCCAGGTCGCCGAGCCGATCAACGTGCATCGGGGCACTCCGTGGGACAAAGCCTATGAGGCCGCGACCGAACTGATTGGCCGCGTCCGCATCGGCGATGCCGCGAGCCGGCTCGGCTCCTATCCACACCAATATTCCGGCGGCATGCGCCAGCGCGTCATGATCGCAATGGCGCTGGCCTGCGCGCCGCGCCTGATCATCGCCGATGAGCCGACCACAGCGCTCGACGTTACCGTGCAGGCGCAGATCCTGGACCTCTTGAAGGAAGTTACGCGCGAGACCGGCTCCTCGCTGATCCTGATCACCCATGATCTCGGCGTCGTCGCCCGCTACGCCGACCGCGTCGCGGTCATGTATGGCGGCCGCATCGTCGAGGTCGCCCCGGCGCGCGAGCTCTACGCCCGGCCGCAGCACCCCTACACATCAGGCCTGATGGCTTCCGTTCCCCGCCTCGATGGCGGCGGCGGCCGTCGCCTGATGCCAATCGAGGGCCAGCCGCCTGATCTGGCCAGCCTGCCGCCCGGCTGCTCTTTCGCGCCGCGCTGCCGCGCGATCCTGGAACAATGCCGAACCGCGAAGCCTGAACTGCTTCAGGTCGCCGACCGTCACGCCAAAGCGTGTTTCGCCCATGTCTGACGCGCTGCCCGAGCCATCCGTCGATACCATCCTCCGGGTCGAGGATCTGAAGGTTCATTTCCCGGTCACCAAGGGCATCATCCTGCAGCGCCAGGTCGCGACCGTCAAAGCGGTCGACGGCGTCTCGTTCACGATCCGGCGCGGCGAGACGCTGGGCCTCGTTGGCGAAAGCGGCTCCGGCAAATCGACCACGGGACTTGCGGTGCTGCGGATGCTGACGCCGACCGCCGGGCGGATCGTGTTCGAGGGACAGGACATCGCCCCGCACCGCGGCGCCGAACTATTGGGTGTGCGGCGCCGGATGCAGATGGTCTATCAGGACCCTTATGGCTCGCTCAATCCGCGCATGACGATCCGCAACATCGTCGGCGAGCCGCTGGCCGTTCATGGCCTCGATGGCGACAAGGCGGCCACCCGCGACAAGATCGCGTCCCTGATCGCTTCCGTCGGCCTGTTGCCCGACATGGCCGATCGCTATCCGCATGAATTCTCCGGCGGCCAGCGCCAGCGCATCGGCATCGCCCGCGCGCTGGCGCTGGAGCCGAGCCTCTTGATCGCCGACGAGCCGGTGTCCGCGCTCGACGTCTCGATCCAGGCCCAGGTCATCAACCTGTTCATGGACCTGCAGGAGCGGCTGGGGCTGACCTATCTGTTCATCGCGCATGATCTGGCTGTGGTCCGCCACATCTCGACGCGCATCGCGGTGATGTATCTCGGCCGCCTCGTCGAAATCGCCGACCGCGACGACCTCTATCGCAACCCGCTGCATCCCTACACCGAAGCCCTGATGGCGGCGGTGCCCGTCGCAGATCCCGAGGTGGAGGCGCGGCGGCCGCGTGCGGTGATTTCAGGTGAAGTGCCGAGCGCGCTGCGGCCGCCGCCCGGATGCAGCTTCCACACCCGTTGCCCGCGTGCCATGGCGGTGTGCAAGACCGATCAGCCTCCGCTCCGCGAGCTCGGTCCGGGACGCGCGGTCGCCTGTCATCTCCATGCAGGCTGAACTCTCGCAAGATTCTTAAGAGTCCAGTTCGCAGCGCATTGTCATTTTTGTGGCGGCCAGGCCGCGCCGCACCTACAAGTTTTATTTGCCAAACCACACGAGCGAACGAATACTCACCTCCATAATAAAAAACGGGAGGTAGCGTCATGACGAGCAGGCTTGCATTCGGTGCGACTGTGGCTGCGGCAGTGTTTCTTGCCACCGGCGCCTCGGCGCAGACATATGAAGTTACCAAACTCGTACCAGGCTCGGCGTTTCACGGCGTCCATGGGCTCGGCATCGACAAGGCCGGGCGGCTGTTTGCCGGCAGCGTCGCGGGTGCGGCGCTCTACGAAGTCGATCGCCCGAGCGGCACGGCCAAGATCGCGGTTGCCTCGCCGGAAGGCATGGCCGACGACATCGCCTTTGCCCCCGACGGCACCATGGCGTGGACCGCATTCCTGACCGGCGACCTCTACTCGCGAAAGGGCGACGGCCCGGTCAAGAAGCTGGCCTCCGGCCTGCCCGGCATCAACTCGCTCGCGTTCCGCAAGGACGGACGGCTGTACGCGACGCAGGTGTTCCTCGGCGACGCGCTCTATGAGATCGATGTCGAGGGCGCCAAGCCGCCGCGCAAGATCATGGAGAAGATGGGCGGCCTCAATGGCTTCGAGTTTGGGCCGGACGACAAACTCTACGGCCCGCTGTGGTTCAAGGGCCAGGTCGCCAGGGTCGACGTCGACAAGGCCGAACTGACTGTGGTCGCCGACGGTTTCAAGATTCCGGCGGCGGTCAATTTCGATTCCAAGGGTAATCTCTGGGTCGTGGACACCGCGCTCGGCCAATTGGTGCGGGTCGATCCGAAGTCCGGCGCCAAGAAGATGGTGGCGCAGCTCAAGCCCTCGCTCGACAACCTCGCGATCGACGACAAGGACCGGATCTTCGTTTCCAACATGGCGGATAACGGCATTCAGGAGGTCGATCCGGAAACCGGCGCTGCCAAGCAAGTGATCATCGGCAAACTGGCGCTGCCCGGCGGCATCGGCGTCGTCTCGGACGGCGGCAAAGACACCCTCTATGTCGCCGACGTGTTCGCTTACCGCACCGTCGACGGCGCCACCGGCGAGGTCTCCGAGCCTGCCCGCATGCATGCCGACGGCGTGACGCTGGAATATCCGATGAGCGCCACCGCGCGGGGCGACGACGTGATCCTGTCGAGCTGGTTCACCGGCACCGTGCAGTTGATCGACCGCAAGACCGGCAAGACCAGGGAGATGCTTCACGACTTCAAGGCGCCGCACGACGCCGTCAAGCTCAGTGACGGCTCCATTCTCGTCAACGAACTCGGCAGCAAATCGCTGGTCCGCGCCAGCGGCGAGCACGGCAAGGACCGTAAGGTTCTGATCGGGGACCTCGAGGGACCGGTCGGCATGGCCGCCACCGCATCGGGCGATGCGGTCTATGTCACGGAAGCCTTCGCCGGCCGCGTCTCGAAGATCGGAACGAACGGCGAGAAGACAATCGTCGCCAAGGACCTGAAAATGCCCGAGGGCATTGCGCTCGGGCCCGACGGCATGCTGGTCGTCGCCGAAGTCGGCGCCAGGCGCATTGTCGGGATCAATCCGAAAGACGGGACCGTCACCGAGATCGCCGCCAACCTGCCGATCGGCCTCGCCCCTGCCCCCGGCGGATTGCCGTCCAACATCCCGACCGGCGTCGGCGTCGGCGCATCCGGGGTGATCTACTTCTCGTCGGATCTGGAGAATGCGATTTACAAGGTGGTGAAGAAGTAGCGGCACGGCTCGCCGGCATCGACGCCGTCATGGCCGGGCTTGACCCGGCCATTCACGTCTTCTTTCATTTGCGGCCAGGACGTAGATGCCCGGGACAAGCCCGGGCATGACGACATCGTTGAGTTATCGCGGACCAACTCAGTTCAGCTTGCGCTTCGGGATCGGCGCCTCGAAGGTCGCGATCTCGGCGGTCTGCGGTGCCTTGCCGTTGAAGGTCAGCACGTTGCCTTCGCTGGAGATCACTACACGATCGCCGTCGGCGACCGAGCCTTCGAGGATCATCTCGGCCAGCGGATCCTGCAAATTGCGCTGGATCACCCGCTTCAGCGGACGGGCGCCATAGGCGGGATCCCAGCCCTTGGCGGCGAGCCAGTCGCGCGCCGCGGCATCGAGTGTCAGCGTGATCTTGCGCTCCTCCAGCAGCTTCTGCAGCCGCGCGAACTGGATCTCGACGATCCGGCCCATCTCGCTCTTCTGCAAGCGGTGGAACAGGATGATCTCGTCGATCCGGTTGAGGAATTCGGGGCGGAAATGCGCCCGCACCATCCCCATCACCTGCTCGCGCACTTCAGACGTGTCCTCGCCTTCCGGCTGGTTCACCAGGAATTCCGAACCGAGGTTCGATGTCATGATGATCAGCGTGTTGCGGAAGTCGACGGTGCGGCCCTGACCGTCGGTCAGCCGGCCGTCGTCGAGCACCTGCAGCAGCACGTTGAAGACATCCGGATGCGCCTTTTCGATCTCGTCGAACAGCACCACCTGATAGGGCCGCCGCCGCACCGCTTCGGTCAGCGCGCCGCCCTCGTCATAGCCGACATAGCCCGGAGGCGCACCGATCAGCCGCGAGACCGAGTGCTTTTCCATGTACTCGGACATGTCGAGGCGGACCATCGCGGTCTCGTCGTTGAACAGATATTCCGCCAGCGCCTTGGTCAGCTCGGTCTTGCCGACGCCGGTGGGGCCCAGGAACATGAACGAGCCCATCGGGCGATTGGGGTCCTGCAGGCCGGCGCGCGAACGGCGCACGGCGGTCGCGACCGCACGCACGGCTTCGGCCTGGCCGACGACCCGCTGGCCGAGGCTGCCCTCCATCTTCAGCAGCTTGTCCTTTTCGCCCTCCAGCATCTTGTCGACGGGCACACCGGTCCAGCGCGACACCACCTGAGCGATGTGGTCGGCGGTAACCGCCTCCTCCATCATCTCGCCGGGGTTCTCCTTCGCTTCGATATCGGCAAGCTTCTTCTCCAGCTCGGGAATCCGGCCATAGGCCAGTTCCCCCGCGCGCTGGAATTCGCCGCGGCGCTGCGCGTTGGCAAGCTCGATGCGCAAGGCATCGAGTTCGCTCTTCAGCTTCTGGGCGTCGGAGAGCTTGTTCTTCTCCGCGCTCCAGCGCGCCGTCAGCGCCGCCGACTTCTCCTCGAGCTCGGCGAGTTCCTTTTCCAGCGTCTGCAGGCGGCTCTTGGAGCCGGCATCGCTTTCCTTCCGGAGCGCCTCCTGCTCGATCTTCAGGCGGATGATCTCCCGATCCATCGTATCGAGTTCTTCCGGCTTGGAATCGACCTGCATCTTGAGCCGCGCCGAGGCCTCGTCCATCAGGTCGATGGCCTTGTCGGGCAGGAAGCGGTCGGTGATGTAGCGGTTCGACAGCGTGGTGGCGGCTACCAGCGCCGAATCCGTGATGCGCACGCCGTGGTGCTGTTCGTATTTGTCCTTCAGGCCGCGCAGAATCGAAATCGTGTCCTCGACCGTCGGCTCGGAAACGAAGATCGGCTGGAACCGGCGCGCCAATGCGGCGTCCTTTTCGACATGCTTGCGGTATTCGTCGAGCGTGGTGGCGCCGATGCAATGCAGTTCGCCGCGCGCCAGTGCGGGCTTCAAGAGGTTGGACGCGTCCATCGCGCCGTCGGCCTTGCCGGCGCCGATCAGCGTGTGCATCTCGTCGATGAACAGGATGATGCTGCCTTCGGCCGAGGTGACTTCGGCCAGCACGGCCTTCAGCCGCTCCTCGAACTCGCCGCGGTATTTGGCGCCCGCAATCAGCGAGCCGAGGTCCAGCACCAGCAGTTTCTTGTCTTTCAGGCTTTCCGGAACGTCGCCGTTGAGAATCCGCAGCGCCAGACCCTCGACGATCGCGGTCTTGCCGACGCCGGGTTCGCCGATCAGCACGGGGTTGTTCTTGGTGCGCCGTGAGAGCACTTGAATCGTACGGCGGATTTCCTCGTCGCGGCCGATGACCGGATCGAGCTTGCCGTCGCGCGCGGCCTGGGTGAGGTCGCGGGCATACTTTTTCAATGCGTCATAGGCGTTCTCGGCGGTCGCCGAGTCAGCGGTGCGGCCCTTGCGCAGGCTTTCGATCGCAGCATTGAGGTTCTGCGGGGTGACGCCGCCCTTGCTCAGGATGGTCGCGGCCTCGCTGCCCTTCTCGAGCGTGAGGCCCAGCAGCAACCGCTCGACGGTGACAAAGCTGTCGCCGGCCTTTTCGGCGGCCTTTTCGGACGCATCGAAGGCGCGCGCCAGTTCGGGGGCGAGATAGACCTGCCCCGCGCCACTGCCGGATACTTTCGGGAGTTTGCCCAGCGCGTCCTCGGTGGCCTTGAGGATCGCGCGGGAATTGCCGCCGGCGCGGTCGATCAGACCGCCGGCAAGGCCTTCGCTGTCGTCCAGCAGCACCTTGAGCACGTGCAGCGGGGAGAATTGCTGATGGCCGTCGCGCACGGCCAGCGACTGCGCAGACTGGATGAAACCGCGCGCACGCTCGGTGTATTTCTCAATATTCATTCTTCACTTCCCTCGGCCTGCCACCCCTACCCCGAAGGCATAAGCGCGGCATCTTCATTGGGTTTCCACGCGGCCGCGCTGACTTTCCTCAACCAGCCGGTGGTCGTCGCCGTTATTTCAGGCTTGACGCAAATGTGGGCATGTCAGGCCAAAAACGGAAGAGGCCGATTTTGCAATTTCAGCGTAGTGGCAGGCTGCAAAAGAATCTCTTAAAAGGCCGGATGACCTCGTCAGAACCCCCTGAGATCACCGGTATCTACCGCTATCCCGTCAAGGGCCTGACTCCGGAGCCGCTGCCGCGTGCGGTCCTGACCCCTGGCGAGACCCTTCTGGCCGACCGCCGTTACGCCATCGAAAACGGCCCCTCCGGCTTCGATCCGGCCGAGCCGAAATGGCTGCCAAAACCGCATTTCCTTATGCTGCAGCGGGACGGCTGGCTGGCGGCGCTGCAGACCCATTTCGACGATGCCAGCCACGTGCTGACCATCCGCCACAACGGTGCGATTGCGGCTCAGGGTAACCTCGAAACCGCCGAGGGCCGAGCCGCCATCGAGCAGTTCTTCGCCACCAGCTATGCCGGCCAGATCAAGGGGCCGCCCAAAATCCTGACCAGCCCGGGCCACAGTTTCTCCGACGTCGCCCGCAAGGTGGTCTCGATCATCAACCTGGCGAGCCTGCGCGCCATCGAGAACATGGTCGACCACCCCGTCCATCCCCTGCGCTTCCGCGCCAACCTCTATGTCGAGGGCTGGCCGGCCTGGCACGAGTTCGACCTGCTCGACCGCACGCTCGCGATCGGCGACGTCAGGCTCAAGGTGGTGAAGCGGATCGTCCGCTGCGCCGCCGTCAACGTCGACCCTGATACCGCGGAGCGCGACCTCGCCATCCCGCAGGCGCTGCAGCGCAGGCTCGGTCACGGCGATTGCGGCATCTATGCCGAGGTGACGGCGGGCGGCAGCATCGCCGTCGGCGACGCGATCATGGCGGAACAGCCGGAATTGTTGTGAGGTAGCCCGGGATGAAGCGGCGATTTTGACTGTCGTCCTCCGCGAAAGCGGGGGACCCAGTACGCCGCGGTCACTCGGTTCAATCATTGGCGTCTCTGGAATACTGGGTCGCCCGGTCAAGCCGGGCGATGACAGCTGAATATGTGTCCACGATCTCGCGGCGCATGGCGCCCGAGCTTTGCCAGAAACTTCCCGCCCTCTCGTAAGAGGGCGCAGGGAAGACCGGGTGCGCGCTGCACCCGCGGTCTCGTGTGCGGTTTGCACTAAAAGGCTGCACACGAGCATACAGGGCAGCGGTGAACACCCGGCCTTCCCGGCGCAATGGCTTTACGGCTTATGCCGTGCTCTCCCCGGAGACGAGTTCTTGGTTGACTCCGTCGCTGCCGTTCGGCTCTCGCCTACCCGACAGCTTGACGCCTGCAACGGGCGCCAGGACCACACGGTTTTGCCGTACGCCTAGTCCACGCCGTCGTCGAGGCGCAAACCAGCGTCCACCGCACCCCGTCCAACGTCCGTGACGACGGCCGACGCCCTCTGAGTAGGACGGGATGGCGATAGATGCGCACTGATTTGGGTCGGCCGACAACAGAAATATTTTTGATTTACAGAAATTTTCTACTTGACACGATTTCCGCAAATCAGAATTGATTTGCCCGTCGGGTCGTTTTGTCGCGCCTGCTGTGCCCGTCCGCGGGCATAGGGCCTCCCAGATGGAACCGGCGGCCGCTCCGAGTGTTTGCATGGGGTGGAGGACACCATGCGCAAAGTCTTCTCACTGTTGGACGACGAACAGCGACAGGCTCTCATCGAGGTTGTCGACCTCAGCACGGCGATTGCTTCAGCCGGGCTGATCGTGGCGATCCTCAAACTGTTCGTCGACTTGACGACGTGAACCGCCTGGGCCATCGGGCGGGTTGGAGTTTCTGGTCAGCCCGCTGCGAGGGCCGAAACGAACTCGTCCCTTCGGTTTGAATGCCTGGAGGTGCGTTATGAAACACGACCTGATTCATGAGGACGCGGCGAGAGAAGCGCTGCCGACAGAGGTCGAGCGGAACTACGGGATGCTGACCGCTGGAGTTATGGCGCTCGTGGCTATCGGAATGGCAATCTACTGGATTGCGTAGAACCTAGAGCCCTTTCCGTTCCGATGGAATCGGAACGGGCTCTAGATTCTTGTTTTGACGCGTTTTCTTTACGCGAACCGGTGTCCACTTCGCTGGAAAACGCTCTAATGGATTTCGCATAGCGCCGGCGTCAGGAAATCTCGCGCGGAAGTTTCCAATCGGGCCGCGGGTCGCAGGGCTCTTCGACCCTGGCGACGTGATAACCGCTGGGAATCACCTGGCCGCCTTCCTCATCCGCAACCGGAACGTCCATAACTAGCCCCTCTATCAGGGCCGCTTCCCAGACCTCTTTCTCGGTAGGGAAGGCACTTCCGATCTGCTTGTCGCCTTCAAATAGCGCATACATCGGGGCCTCCTAACCAAAACCCCGCCAGCTACAGGTGTAGCTGACGGGGCTTTTGAGATGATATTTCCGGTGGATTTCTCCTTCGTTGTATCACTCGAACAATCAACGTGGCCGGAGAAGGATCGTTCCGATGTCCCGGCCGTTTTTTTCGCAACCGTTCAGGCCGTCTTCGCAAACATCGTGAGAACGCCGTCGGCGATGTTGATGGCCACGACTTGTGACGAAGTCAGGCCCTTGGCCTTGAGCACGGATGCCGCTTCCGGCGTCGCGTCGATGGACTTGCGAAGCGACTGAATGTCTTCCTCGCGGGTTTGGGCCACGAGTTCATCGACCTTCGAACGCACCGCCGGCTGCAAATCCTTGACGTCGACGACCTGGATGCTCCGGATGACGGTGCTGGACTGCGAAGGCTGCGCCTCGGATTGCGAGGGGGCTGGTTGAGATTGCGAGGGGGTTCCCTGTGCCTGCACGAAAGCTGGCGCGCCCAGAGAGAGGGCGGCAATGATGACGGATGCCGTAACGATGCGCATGCTCACTCCTTTTCAGTTTGACTGGCAGGACACCTATCCAAAAAGTTTGGTTGGGATCTGATTCCGATGTGGCCATTCAGTGAAACCAATGCGGCTGCAATGCGCGGCCAAAGGTTCCGATTTGCCATCGGGATCAAGTGGAAGGATCTGATTGCCCGGCGGAGCCAGATGTTGCGTCCTGTAGCCGGCTCAGCCCACATGATGCACACCCGGCCGTGTCATTCACTGGTGCGAAGCATCTGCAACTCCGCAATGCGTTTGTCGGCGCGGCGGAGCCGCCGGCAAAGCTCGCGGTTGATATTCTGCATCACGATCACATAGGCGTGGATGTCGGCCTTGTAGCACGCATAGAGTTGCCGGGCCGTGAGTTCGTACAGCACGGTCGGGCTCTCCGCGACGACGGTGGCTGAGCGGTTCTGCATTTCGATCAGCGTCATCTCGCCGAAAAAGTCGCCGGGCTCGAGACCCGTCATGCGAAGGACGCGCCCGGACTCCAGCAGCTTGCTCACCACCAGCTGGCCGGCGTGAACGATGAACATCGAGCGACCCGCCTCGCCTTCCGCGACGACCGTGGCGCCGGCGTCGAAGCGGCGCTCGGCCAGCATTGAGATCAGCAGATCGAGGCTTGCGTCCGAGAGGCCACCGAAGAAAGGCGTGGCGAGCAGGAACGCTTTCAGATCTGGGGAGCTGACAGCCATCGGGCCAATATACCCGCGCGCCCGGCGGCGGCAAGCGGGCCAGGCCCGACGGGCTGCTCAGCGAGGGCGGAGGCGGCCCCCGGCTTGCATGATGGGCACGGCGCCGACGCGCCTGAGCCCACCTTGCGGTTCCTTTGCAGTGACGATTTCAGCTCGTCGGCATCACGTAGGCGTAGATCCGGCCGCGCGAGACCGGCGCTTCCCGGACGCGGTTGCCGTTGTTGCCGGAGATCATGATCGGGTTGCCCTTGGCGTCGATGCCGGTGATGATTCCGACATGGCCGCCGCCGCGGCCCCTCGTCATCACAGCGATGGCGCCGACCTGCGGGCCGGAAACGCGCTGGCCGTAGCTGGCGAACGATTTCGCCATGTCCGAGCCGGTGCCACGATAGCCGGAATGCTGCAGCACCATGTTCATGAAGCGGGCGCACCACAGGCTGCCGCGCCCGGTCGGGTTACCGCCAAGATACCGGCGCGCCTCGGTGACGACGTTGGAGGAACCAAAGCTCACCGGCGCCATCACGCCGCCGGGCGGCGTCAGGGTTGAATTGTGGTCGGTGAAGGTTGCGCTGGTATCGGCGTTGGCGTTGGCATCGGCAAAGCCGCCGGCCTGCATTTTCGCGACGCCGCGTTCCCAGCGCGACAGGCGCGCGATCTTCCGGTGATGGTGGCGGGCGTAATGCCGTGCATGGTGACCGGCGTGGTAGCCGCGGACGTGCCGCCCTGCGCCATGGTGGGGCCGGGCGGAGGCCGGCGCGGCCATGACGGCGATGGAGACCGAACACAACGCCAGCGCAAGGACACGAAGCGACCGGCGGAACGCAAACAACTGAAGCATCTTTGATCCTCGATGACAGACCCAAAATCCCGCAACGTTCGTAGACAAACGAACGCGGCGGCCGGTTTGAATTTTTGGCTGTGGCGAGAGGAAGATTTCATGCGGCGGTGCGGCAACGATTCCGGGGTGATTCCGCGAACATTTTGTGGCCAAAACAAACCGGCCTGCCGCATTGCGGCCCAGAGCATTAACTGCAATTTTCGGGGCCGGAGAACGCGCCAAAACCAAGAGGAACCTTCAATGCCCTATGCCGCCACCAGCGATAATGTCCGCCTGTATTTCGAAGAAGCGGGCACGGGAACGCCGATCATCTTCCTGCATGAATTCGCAGCCGACCACACCAATTGGGAGCCGCAGATGCGCTACTTCTCGCGCGGCCATCGCTGCATCGCCTATTCGGCGCGGGGCTATACGCCTTCCGACGTGCCACCGACATCAGACGTCTACACCTACAAGCATTTCTACACCGACGCGCTCGCCGTGCTCGATCATCTCGGGATCGCCAAGGCACATTTGATCGGCCTGTCGATGGGCGCCTATTCGTCGCTGCAGGTCGGCCTCAACGCCCCCGAGCGCGCGCTGTCGATGACGATGGCCGGGGTTGGCTCCGGCTCTGCAATCGAAAATCTCGAAGCCTTCCGCAAGCAATGCGTGGCCAATGCCGAGCAGTACGAAAAAATCGGCTCGGTGGAGGTCGCCAAGGTGACGCGCGAGGCGCCGAGCCGGATTCCGTTCCTGGTGAAAGACCCGCGCGGCCACGCCGATTTCTATGCCGCATTGTCGCGCCATGACGCCAAAGGCTCGGCCAACACTATGCGCAGTTTTCAGGGCGGGCGGCCCTCGATCTACACCCTGACGGACGCGATCCGCAACGTGCCGACACCGGCGCTGATCATCTGCGGCGACGAGGATGACAATTGCATCGAACCTAGCCTGTTCCTGAAGCGACATATGCCTGCGGCGGGGCTGACGTTCTTCCCTAAATCAGGCCACGTGCTCAATCTGGAGGAGCCGGCGCTGTTCAACGAAATGGTCGAGCGGTTCATCGCGCTGGTCGAGGCCGAAAGGTGGCCGGTGCGCGATCCGCGTTCGATGGGCTAGGACGCGGACTCATTAAGGCGCAGCCACAGCCTGATTGACGCGAGTTGAACGAAGGCACACGCCAGCTCTGAAATATTGCGCCTTTGTTCATCGCAGGAGATAGACTGACGTGTCCGATACCCAGAAACACACACCCGCACTCTCGACGGCTGGGCGCGACCTGCTGAGGCGAGGAAAGTGCTCAATCTCCAATGTAAGGCAATTCGGAGTTGATGGTCGAAAGACGCTCTTCTTGCTGCTTCTCCTTTTCGCGATCCCCGCGGGCGATTGCTCCGCGCAGACACCGCCGCCGCCAGTCGACGAACGTGCGTTCGAGCGCGTGCCGCCGACGGTGGTGAAGAGATTGGCGACCCGCTTTTCGCTAGGCGCATTCGCCGGCCGCTTCGAGGAGACGCCGCTCGGCGCGGTCCGCAAAGCCGTGGGCGAAGGGACCATTAAACACCAGGGCCACGCTGGAGGTAGCATCTATTGGCTGTGCTATAGGCGCGCGCAGCATCGATTATGGGTCGTGTCCCACGGAGAGATGGGCGGCCCGGACCATCGCGTCACAGAGATCGTTGAAGAGCTCACCGAGAAAGACACCGAGACCTCGACCGATTGCGCCATCATCCCGGAAAAGTTCTCGCCCGTCGTCTTCGACGGCAAGCTGCATTTGGGTATGTCGCGTCAGGAGGTAATCAAGGCGCTGGGACCGCCGTCGAAGTCGGAAGCTGCTCAGATCGTGTATTCTCACGCGGGAAAGCTCGCAAACGGTTTCGATGAGACCGCTTGGCTCATTCTCCGATTTCGTGAGGAAAAGCTCGTGTCCATGCGCGGCTTCAAGACCACGACGAATTGAAGTGGCTGCCGGATCAAAAGTTCGACCTTTGCGGACTCCCCGATGCGCAATTGCGCATCGGGGAATGACGACGGGGTTACTTTGAGCCCCTTGTCAGCAGGAACACGCCCTGCTCGCCGAACATGTTCCAGAACCACCACGGCAAATTCAGCCGCAGCGGGCGGCCGTAGAGATCGAGCGCGACCGCGCGCTCCATCTTGACGTTGATCTCGGCGCAGAGCTGCACGAAATCCTTGATGGTGCAGAAATGGATGTTCGGCGTGTCGTACCAGGTCGCCGGCAGGTTTTCGGTGCGCGGCATGTGGCCGCCGACCAGTAATTGCAGCCGCATCCGCCAGAACCCGAAATTCGGGAACGAGACGATGGCGCGATGGCCGATCCGCAGCAGGTTTTCCAGCACCACTTTCGGCTGCCGGGTCGCCTGCAGCGTCTGCGACAGGATCACGTAATCAAAAGCGTCGTCGGGATAATTGACGAGGTCGGTGTCCGCGTCGCCCTGCACCACCGCAAGGCCCTTGGCGACGCAGCGGTTGACGCCCTCGCGCGACAGTTCGATGCCGCGGCCGTCGATGCCGCGGCTTTCCAAGAGCTGCAGCAATTCGCCGTCGCCGCAGCCGACGTCGAGCACTTTGGAGCCGCTCTGCACCATTTCGGCGACCAGCAAATGATCGCTGCGATAGTTCCCGGTGCGGCCGGGTGTGACGCCCGTGAGTGGCAACGTCTGTTGGATACTCATGACGCAGCGCCATCATTTTCGAGGCCACGCGCCTTGCCAGCGGACTCCAGGAAGGCACGGGAGATGTCGAAGAATTCGGGCACGTCGAGCAGGAAGGCGTCGTGACCGCGATCGGTTTCGATTTCGGCGAACGACACCCGCGCGCTCGATGCGTTGAGCGCATGCACCAATGCCCGCGATTCCGAGGTCGGGAACAGCCAATCTGACGTGAAAGACACCACGCAGAACCGCGTCTGAATGCCGGAGAACGCCTTCGCCAGCACGCCGTCATGATCGGCGGCGATGTCGAAATAATCCATCGCCCGCGTCAGATAGAGATAGGAGTTGGCATCGAAGCGCTCGACGAACGACGAGCCCTGATAACGCAGATAGCTTTCGACCTGGAAATCGGCGTCGAACGAAAATGTCGGCAGATCCCGGTCCTGCATCCGCCGTCCGAACTTGCGATGCAGCGCGGCGTCCGACAAATAGGTGATATGCCCGGCCATCCGCGCCACCGCGAGGCCACGATGCGGATGCGTCCCCTGATCGACATAGCGTCCACCATGCCAATCCGGATCGGCCATTACCGCCTGCCGGCCGAGCTCGTGGAACGCGATATTCTGCGCCGAATGGCGCGTGCTGCACGCGGTCGGGAGCGCGGAGAACACGCGCTTCGGATAGGCCGCGGTCCATTGCAGCACCTGCATGCCGCCCATCGAGCCCCCGACAACACAGAGCAGCGTGTCGATGCCGAGGCGGTCGAGCAGCATGGCCTGCGCCCGCACCATGTCCGGTATCGTGACGACCGGAAAATCCAGTCCCCACACCTTGCCTGTCGCGGGGTTGGTCGAGGCCGGACCGCTCGAACCCATGCAGCCGCCGATCACGTTGGAGCAGATGATGAAATACTTGTCAGTGTCGAGAGGACGGCCAGGACCGACCATGATTTCCCACCAGCCCGGCTTGCCGGTCAGCGGATGCACATTGGCGACATGCTGATCAAGCGTCAGCGCATGGCAGATCATGATGGCGTTGGATCGCCCTGCATTGAGCTTGCCATAGGTCTGGTAGGCGATCTGGAAGGGCGCCAGATCGATGCCGCAATCAAGCCGCAACGGTTGATCGGCGCCGAACGCCGCCACCAGCGAACTCGGATGGTCCGCCTCGTGCGCGCGCTCCTCGGTATGCACCGAGGGGCTGGCTATCGACTGAACGTTTGTCATTTCGGCCACCGACCTCCCAAAGGGAGGCCCTCCCGGACAGAAATCAGGCCATAAAAAAACCCGGCCTGAACAAAGGTTCGACCGGGATCACTTCTGTCCCCGGCCTGTTTAGCGAGTTGTTTAACGTGGCTGCAAGCCGGCCGGCTCAAATGACCACGGAATGGGCTAAAGCTAGTCCGAAGGGAGCTTTTCGTCAAGGCGGGCCATGGTTAACCGGCCCGGCGCGCCATCATTGCCGATGTTTCTCTTTGCTTTCGGCGGCCGTCTTTCCTAATCAATGCCCTTGTATTTGCCGGTGATTTCGGCCCCCGGCGCTAAAGGCTAGAACATGTCCAAGGGACCCTCGAAGGCACCCCCCGCCCCGCCCTCCCTCGCGGTGCTGCGCAAAGAGATCGACAGCATCGACGAGCAGGTTCACCGTTTGTTGATGGCGCGCGGCGACATCATCGATCGGCTGATCCAGGTGAAAGAGACCCAGGAGGTCGGCTCCGCGTTCCGTCCGGCGCGCGAAGCCGACATGATGCGGCGGTTGGTGGAGCGCCATCGCGGCATCCTGCCGATCGACACCATCGAGAGCATCTGGCGCGTCATCATCTCGACCTTCACCTACGTCCAGGCGCCGTTCTCGGTGCATGCGGACGTCTCGGTCGGCGAATCCGCGATGCGGGATTCGGCGCGGTTTCATTTCGGATTCGTGGTGCCATACGTGGCGCATTTCAGCGCGCAGGCCGCGGTCGAAGCGGTCTCCAAATCGAAGGGCGATCTGGCGCTGGTGTCGGCGACGTCGAGCCGGACGCCCTGGTGGATCGAGCTCGAAGCCGATGGCGCGCCAAAGATCATCGCGCGGGTGCCGTTCCTCGAACGCGCCGACCATCCGGCGGCGTTGCCGGTGTTCTTGGTCTCGCGCGTCGCCGACAACGCCATGGTGATTGAGGTCGAGACCTGGAGCGTGCGTGTCTCCGGCTGGAACGCCGAGACCGCCCGCGCGCTGGCGCCGCTCGCCGAGATCGTCGCTGTCCCCGATACCGCCTTCGACGGCGCCGCGCTCTTGGTGTCGATATCAGGCACCGGGCTGGAGAAGATCAAGACCGCCCTGATCGAGGCCGGCGCGTCGGTGCGCTCCGCAGCCCTCGTCGGCAGCCACGCAACACGCTATACGGTGCCCCCGAACGGGGCGGCCAAATCCTGAACAGACGCCCTACGATCCGGAGCCAGAAGATGTCCCGCCCCGTGCCGAACCCCGGCATTCTCGATATTGCGCCCTACACCCCCGGCAAAAGCCCGGTGGCCGAGCCGGGCCGCAAGGTGTTCAAGCTCTCCGCCAACGAGACGCCGTTCGGCCCGTCGCCGAAGGCGATGGCGGTCTACAAGGAAGCGGCTGGTCATCTGGAGGACTATCCGGAAGGCACCTCGCGGGTGCTGCGCGAGGCGATTGGCCGCGCCTTCGGGCTCGATCCGAACCGCATCATCTGCGGCGCCGGCTCGGACGAAATCCTCAACTTGCTGGCACACACCTATCTGAAGCATGGCGACGAGGCGATCTCGACCAGCCACGGCTTCCTGGTGTACCCGATCGCGACCATGGCCAACGGCGCCAAAAATGTCGTCGCGCCCGAAACAAATTTCACCGCCGATGTCGATGCGATCCTGAAGCTGGTCACGCCGCGCACCAAGATGGTGTGGCTCGCCAATCCGAACAACCCGACCGGAACCTACATTCCGTTCGACGAGGTCAAGCGGCTCCGCGCCGGACTGCCTGATCATGTGCTGCTGGTGCTCGACGCCGCCTATGCCGACTATGTGTCGCGCAACGATTACGAGCTCGGCATCGAGCTGGTGGCGACCACGGAAAACACCGTGGTGACGCATACGTTCTCCAAGATTCACGGGCTGGCATCCCTGCGGATCGGCTGGATGTTCGGCCCGGCGAACATCGTCGATGCCGTCAACCGCATTCGCGGCCCCTTCAACGTCTCGACGCCGGCGATGCTGGCGGCGGTGGCGGCGATCGAGGACACCGCGCATGTCCAGATGTCGAAGACATTCACGGAGCAATGGCGCAACTGGCTGACGGAAGAGATCAGCAAGCTCGGCCTCAAAGTGACGCCGAGCGTGGCGAATTTCGTGCTGATCCATTTCCCGCAGGAAAAGGGCAGGACCTCGGCGGACGCCGACGCTTACTTAACAAAACGCGGCCTGGTGCTGCGGGCGCTGAACAATTACGGCCTGCCGCATGCGCTGCGCATGACCATCGGCACCGAAGAGGCCAACCGCCTCGTCGTCGATGGCCTCAAAGACTTTATGGCGGGCAAGTGAGCATCAAGTGAGCACTGAACCTCTCTTCAAACGCGTCGCGCTGATCGGCTTCGGCCTGATCGGCGGCTCGATCGCCCGCGCCGCTCGCGCGCAGGGTCTCGCCGGCGAGATCGTCACGTCAGCGCGCTCGGCCAAGACCCGCGCGCGGGTGGAAGAATTGCGCGTGGTCGATCGCGTGCTCGAAACCAACGCGGAAGCGGTCAAGGGCGCCGACCTCGTGATCCTCTGCATCCCCGTCGGCGCCTGCGGACCGGTCGCCGAGGAGATCGCGCCGTTCCTCGAGGCGGGCGCCATCGTCTCCGACGTCGGCTCGGTCAAGGGCGCCATCGCGCGGGACATGAGCCCGCATATTCCCCCTAGCGTCCACTTCGTTCCCGCCCATCCCGTCGCCGGCACCGAGCACTCCGGTCCCGATTCCGGCTTCGCCGAACTCTTCATCAACCGCTGGTGCATTCTCACGCCGCCGGAAGGGACCGATCCCGCCGCGGTGGAAAAGCTGCGCGAGTTCTGGGCCGGCCTCGGCGCCAAGGTCGAGATCATGACGCCGGATCATCACGACCTGGTGCTCGCGATCACCAGCCATCTGCCGCATCTGATCGCCTACACCATCGTCGGCACCGCCGACGAACTGGCGCAGGTGACGTCGTCGGAAGTGATCAAATTCTCCGCCGGCGGTTTTCGCGATTTCACGCGCATCGCGGCCTCCGATCCCACGATGTGGCGCGACGTGTTTCTGGCCAACAAGGAAGCGGTGCTGGAAATGCTCGGCACCTTCAACGAGGACCTGTCGAAACTCACACGGGCGATCCGCCGCAACGACGGCGAGGCGCTGTTCGAGCATTTTACCCGCACCCGCGCCATCCGCCGCGGCATCGTCGAAATTGGCCAGGATTCGGCGGCGCCCGACTTCGGCCGCCCGCACGCGAATTTAACCAAGAAGCCGGAGTAGACCGGCTCACGACGGAGTGAAGCATGATCATCGACCATTCGAAGCTGCTTGGGCTAACAAACCGCATCGTCACCGCCGGCGGCAGTTCGCCGACGGAAGCCGCCATCGTTGCCGAGCATCTGGTCGAGGCCAATCTGCGCGGCCATGACAGCCATGGCGTCGGGATGCTGGTCGCCTATGTGCGCGACCTCGACGCCGGCACGCTGAAGATCAATCAGGCGCCCGAGATCGTCTCGGACACCGGAACCATCTCGGTGTGGGATGCCCGCGCCGGCTACGGCCAGGTGGTCGCGCGCCAGGCGGTGGAGTGGGCGATCGAGGCGGCGAAGAAACATGGCGTGGCCGTCAACGGCTTGCGCAACGCGCACCACATCGGCCGCGTCGGCACCTATGGCGAGATCGCCGCGCGCGCCGGCATGGTGGCGCTGCATTTTGTGAATGTCGCTTCGGGTTCACCCGGCGTCGCGCCGTTCCGCGGCCGCGAAGGAAGATTCCTAACCAACCCGGTCTGCATCGCGATCCCCGGCACCGACAACAACGAGCCGATCCTGCTCGATTTCGCCACCAGCCGCGTGGCGCTGGGAAAAGTGCGGGTGGCGCACAATGCCGGCAAGCCGATGCTGGACGGTGCCTTGCTCGACCATGCGGGCCAGCCCACCACCGACCCTTCCGTCATGTACACCGACCCGCGCGGCGTGGTGCTGCCGTTCGGCGAGCACAAGGGCTCCGGCCTGGCGCTGGTGTGCGAACTATTGGCCGGCGCCATTGTCGGCTCGCCCAGCGTCACCACGTCGACGCCGCCCGAACGCGGCATCATCAACGGCATGCTGAGCATCGTGATCGACCCGGCGCGATTGTCGACGCGCGACAGCATGATGGCCGAGATTGACGACATGCTTTCGTGGGTAAAGTCCGCCAAGCCCGCGGAATCGGACCTGCCGGTGCTGGTCGCAGGAGAGCCCGAGCGGCTGGCGCGAGCCGCGCGGATCGCCAAGGGCATCGAAATCGATGACACGACCTGGGGCCAATTGTCCGATATCGCCCAGCGCTATCAGATCCGGATCGATAGCTGAGCAACCGTTCGGGCGAATCCAATGACATCTTCTGCCGGCAGGATTCAGCTAACAGCGCTCGATCCCGCCAGCTTCCGGCATATGCCCTGGAAGAACGGCGGCGGGGTCACGATCGATATCGCCGCATCCATGCTCCCTGGATTCGCGCCCGGCAGTTGGGAAGGAATCATCTGGCGTTTCAGCCGGACCGCTATCGTGACGCCGGGCGCATTCTCGGATTTGAGCGGCTATGACCGCCAGCTGGTGCTGGTTTCCGGCGAGGGACTCGTGCTCGGGACACCTGTTGGAGAGATCGACGTCCGGCAGCCGTTCAGGCCGGTCCGGTTTACCGGCGAAACCAGTATTGTCAGCCGGCTCGAAGCCGGACCCGTCGAAGTCGTCAATCTGATCGGCGACCGGTCGCGCGTGGCGATTGACCTCTGCTGCCTTTTGGACGGCGCAACCCACACCTGCCCGGCCGGCATTCACATCGTCTATGCCGCGACAGATTCCTGCGAACTGTCGATCAACGACAAGGCCCGCGAGATCTCGGCCGGCCACGCCATGCGCATCGATGCCGGAGAAGATTTTGCAGTCGCAAACCGGCTCGGCACCGCCATCGTCGCCAGCGTTATTCCCGTGGTGCGGACATCCGCCTGATCCGGAACGCGTCACGGAACGATGACGGTCGCCGGCGCAGTTCCCCCATTCCGGAAACACATTGGTAACGCTTCCACTTGTGTTAGCTTGCCAACATCACTTCCGCCAAAGAACTTGCCGCCACTTAAAGAAGCTGCAGCCACCGACCGCGGGGAAAAAATGTCCGGCTCCAAGAACCGACCCATCATCTTTCCCGTCATCGCGTTGCTGGCCCTGCTGTTCGGGAGCGACGATCCGGCGCGGGCCCAGACCCTGAACGCCGTCAAGGAACGCGGCACGCTGAATTGCGGCGTCGGCCAGGGACTGCTCGGCTTTTCCAGCATGGATGACAAAAGCATCTGGAGCGGCTTCGACGTCGATATCTGCCGCGCCGTGGCCGCTGCGATCTTCGGCGACCCTGCAAAAGTGACGTTCACGCCGCTCGATGCGGCCACGCGCTTTTCCGCGCTGCAGTCGAAGACGATCGACGTGCTGTCGCGCAACTCGACCTGGACGATGTCGCGGGAAAGTTCGCTCGGCCTGATGTTTGCCGGCGTCGCCTATTACGACGGTCAGGGCTTTCTGCTGCGCCGCGATGCTAAAATCGACACCGCCCTGCAACTCGGCGGCAAGACCGTGTGTACCCAGACCGGCACCACGACCGAGCTGAATCTGGCGGATTATTTCCGCGCCAACGACATGCCGCTCAAGGTGCTGGCGCTCGCCACCGCCGAGGAAAGCCTCAAGGCCTATGACGATCGCAAATGCGACGTGCTGACCAGCGACGTCTCGCAGCTCTACGCCGAGCGCCTAAAACTCTCTGCGCCGGACAGCCACATCATCCTGCCGGAAGTGATTTCAAAGGAGCCGCTGGGACCCGCGGTGCGGCAAGGCGACGACCAATGGTTCAACCTGGTCAAGTGGACACTCTATTCATTGATCAATGCCGAGGAGCTTGGCGTCAAACAGGCCGGCATCGACGATGCGGTGAAATCGGCCAATCCCAATATCAGGCGCCTCGTTGGCACCGAGGGCGAATTCGGCACGCAGTTGGGCGTTGCCAACGACTGGGCCGCGCGCGCCGTGCGTGCCGTCGGCAATTACGGCGAGATCTATGAGAGAAACGTCGGCACGCAGTCGAAACTCAGCATCCCGCGCGGGCTGAATGCGCTCTGGACCCAGGGCGGCATCCAGTACGCGCCTCCCGTCAGATAGTTCTTCAGGGGTCAGGCCATGACCGTGGATTATTATGCATTGCTGACCAAAGCGGTTGCCGGCAAGGACACCCTCGGCCGCGACAAGATCTACAAGGACGCCTATGACCTCATTACGAGGTCGTCCCACCTCACCCGCGAGGCCGCCGCCTCAAATGTCGCCGCCCTCGAAGCCGCGATCCGGCGGATCGAGGATGAGGTCGCCATCGAGGAAGGCCGCGACGCCGCTCAAATCAACGAAGTGTTGTCGGAGGGCGCGAACTGGAAGCCATGGGCCTTCGGCGCCGGTGCGCTCGCACTCGCCATCGCGTTGGCGGCCTTCATGTACGGATATGTCGCGACCAAAGGCCCGGCCAACATCGCCACCACTGTGACTGCGCCGCCACCGCCGAAAGCGGCACGCGCCCGCGAAGACGTCGTGATGGCGGACCTGAAGCCAGGCGAGGACGGCGGCTCCACCGGCGACGGCCTGCCCTACGCGCTGCAGCGGCAAGTGGTGTTCTACCGCACCACCGTGGTTCCCGGCTCGATCGTGATCGACCGGGAAAACCGCTTTCTCTATCTGATCGATTCCAACAATTCCGCGCGCCGCTACGGCATCGGCATTGCACAGGAATGCCTCAAGGGCGGCAGCTTCTTTCGCGTCACCAACAAGCTCGAATGGCCAGACTGGCGCTCGTCCGCGCAAAACGCCCGGGATGCCGACGCCTTGGCCGCCTCCGCCGGCCGTCCCGGCAGTCCACTCGGCGCCCGCGCGCTGCTATTGGACAAGCCCGGGCTGCTGATTCACGGCACCAACTCACCCAAGACCATCGGCCATCTCGTCGCCTCCGGATGCATCCGGCTCGTCAATGACGACGTCGAGGATTTGTACCGCCGGGTTTCGCTGGAGACGCGGGTGGTGTTTGTCAGTTAGCCGCTGAGGTGTACGCCGACAACGACGGTTGGGCTCATCAAAACGGATATCGTACCTCTTGACGAAATTTGATCGTCATGCGGCAAATCGGGCGTCGCAGACCGCAATGGGAGAAATGAGATGCTGACCACTGCCGACGCCGACCTTCTGGTCACTCGGCACCTAGGTGATACTCCGCGAGCGAACCATTCGCGCCTTGTCGGTTATATAATGCGGCAGCTTTCCGGGATGTTCTCAGCACCCGCTGATCTATGGGAAGTCGTTGGGTTATGTCATGATCTCGACTTCTTTCAGACATCCCACGATTGGAGCCAGCATGGCCCGCTGACGGTTAAATGGCTTGGCGACCGCATTCCCCCTGACGCTCAGCAAGCCATTGCAGCCCACGATCACCGTACCGGCATCCATGCAGATACGTTGCTCGCTGACATGCTTAGAGCAGCGGATGCGATTGCCGTCATTGACGAAAAGTTAGGACGCCGCTCGTTCTGCGATATGGACCAAGCCGCTCCTTTCATGACGCTGCGCATTCAACTCGGCGATCGTTCCTATCTGAGCGATATTTTGGAACGATACTTGAAAAAGTATGACCTATCGTTTGCAGGCATCGTCAAGGTCGTAATCCATGCGCCTGAACAGGAACCCCACCTGCGCCAACCGGACCGTAAGGGAAATGCCTGATAGCGGGTGGGAGACGTCCGGCTGTGACTGTTGTCACAGCCACCGGGTCATGCCCCCGCTTACACCTGCCATGACGGATGGCGGGGATGGTCCCTCCACCGACAATCGGAGAGACCAACGTGGAAAAGCTGAACACCGAACAGCGTGACCTGACGATAGACGAACTCGATGCGGCTTCGGGCGGCGCTCCCTACCAGCCGCTCATCGTGGTCGCCATTGCTTTCCGCGTTGCGATCGAGTCGCTGGTTCACAAGATCACCCGTTGAGATTCCTGCAAGCGCCTTGCGGAGAGTGTTCAATTTCCCGGAATGCGCTTGCCGCCTTTGACAGAACGGATCTCTGAATGAAGCATCGCGGGCAACCGCCCGCGAAACGTCATTGTGCCGGCATAAGAGTCTTTGGATTACGCCCGCGGATTAACGACTGTGTACCCGCGCAACGAGCGCGCGTGGATTCTCGTTGCGTGGCCACCCGAATTGGCATCGTACGCCATCCATGTATCCCCTCCGACGTGCTGCTCCAGGACGAACACGTGCCCGCGTCGCGCGGCAACCATTCCCGGCGCCGGCGCCGTCCGGGGAAACCGCAGCCAGTTTGAGGCAAGATTTAGTCCGGGCACGATACGGCCGAACACCCGCATGGATGCGCCGCAGCCACAGAAGGAGCGGGGACAACCGGCCGGGCGCCCGCCGACGATTTGACCACGCCCGCTATTCGCTTCGGCCCTTGCATTGCGCGGCAGAATTGCCGGCCGTTCTGTGCTCCGCGATTCCCGGCCGTAAGCGTTCACGCTAACGCGTTGCGTCGGGGAATTCGAAAAGTCGCACGGCATGGTTACGTTGCATCCCGGCGCTTGACCAACGATGCGGGGCGGGCGTGCTTCGGATGCGGATGAAGAAAAGGCAACGAGTACAGACGCAACAAATACCAGTCTCAACATGACAGGGCTCCGGCTGTTTAACACCTGCCCTGCGTTCACATGCCCATCATTGTTAGGCGAAAATGCGGTGGGGTAACGTCCGCTGCTCAGGACTGAGCCCGCTTGCGCCCGGGTTGGCGGCCTGGAAAAGAACGGCCCCAGCGCGGGGGCTGGAGAGCACTGGGGCCGTCTTGAGCGCGGCGCAGGGGCGGCCCTGGCGCAACGCCCGTACATTACCAAACGACATTCGCGTCCCGGAGGTTGGTCAATTCTGACCATCCTGCCTGTTTGGAAGCCTCATGAGATCCGGAACGGGTTTAGCGACCGGCCTCTTCGTAATTTGTCCAAGCCTTCCATCAGCTTTCACTCGTCAGATGTTTCAGCATCAGGTTGCACGCTTCCTCGGTCTCCTCGAACGTCGCAAAAGGCGATCCGCCGATCTTGATCGCTCCGCTGCCTTGATAAAGCGGACGCCATGACGCCACGTAGCCGGGCCGCCCGTGAAAGCCGGGGCCGGCGCGGCTCTCGTGGGTGATCACGAACGAAAAGCCGTCGCTGCTCGCACTCCAGATTTCCAAACTATCGACGGCACGGTGGAATCGCAGGGCCATCAGCAGTCGTTCACTAGCCATCTTTCATCAAAGCTCGCCGCCACATGAAATCTCTAGCCAGAGCCCACAGCGCTTCCGCCGCGGGGTCTTCATCCGGCAGGACAAAATCGAAACCCGCTGGACCGGGATCAGGCATTGAGAGCGCGTCGCCTTCTGCCTGGTGCTGAAATTTCAGCTGCGACAGCTCCCATTCGTACGCTCTCACCGAGCTGTCTGTTAGTGGGCGTTGATTGCGCAAGACTCCTATTACCGCTCCCATTGCACCTGAGGGGCGCTGCGTCATCTGCTCCTCCTGCGGCCAACACTCTCTTGTGGTGAGTTCCGAACTAGCAGTCTGCGATGCTGCTAGAACCGCTTGGCGGCCGATCACGGGCCTAACCTCTCCATGGACTCGATTGCGGAAGCTCCCCTAGCCGAGCACCAAAGTGCTTCCAAGCGCAACATTCCCTCGGGGGTAAAGCACTCCCTTCACGGAGTACTCCGTTTGCGCCGGGCAGATCACTTGAACGATATATATCCAAGGCGATTAATGCCGCGAGGTCATTTTTTGCCAGCTCGACGGCTGAGCGCACCGATGTGTCACGCCGATGCAACCCGGGGCTGCGTCATAAAAAAAGCGACGCCCTCTCATGACGTCGCGAAGGCAATCGCCAAAGCGAGACTGCTGAATCGAAACGATCCGGCAGTCTCGCCTTGCGCGGTCAGCTCAAAAGATTGCGCTGATGCAATATCCGATGCCGCCGAGGAGCGCGCCGCCAATGGCACCCGGTATGGCGCCGATGCCGCCGACCGCCGCGCCGCCCATGCCGCCGGTCACGCCGCCGGCACCCACCGCGACGGCCAGTTCCTTCCAGAAGCCGCCGGCCGCGGCGTCGAGTTCATCGATCGAAAGCTCATGATTGGCTGCATCGTTTTTCGTAACGTTCGTCATTCCAGGTCTCCATCCATCTGTTGAGGTGCGGGATCATCCCGCAACCATCGTCAGGATGTCCGAACGGTTCGGAGTCGGCCGTGACAGAAATCACGCATCGTGAACCTCACCGCGATGACTGAAGGTTGTTCCAGAGGAGGAACTATTCGATCGAAAATCGGGCGCGCAAAAACGCGCACCTCGGATGGACGCTGGTGATCACGCGAGGATGACGACGGAGTTGGGCAAAGCGATCAAAACAGCGGCGGGATCTGCCCCACCTTCAGAGGCCCCAGCAACACCGCACCGTCGACGAAGCGCAGCGGGAAGCTGCGCGCCTTCTTGCCTTCGAGTTCGGCTGCGGTGCCGAGCGAATTGATGCCGACGGCGACGCCGACATTGGTGTTCTGCTTGACGACCTTGCCAAGGCCCGGAATCGCCTTGTCGAGCGCGCCGAACAGATTGGTGAGGTCCTGGCTCTTGACGCCGGGCGCCACGCGATCGAGCGTCGCCTGCGGCACGCCCTGCTCCAGCATCTTGTCGATACCCAGCGCCGGGATGACGCGCTCCAGACCCGTCACCGTCATCTGCAGCTCGCCCTCGATCTGCCCCTGCACGTTGAGGCCCAGCGTCCCCGCGGCCACGGCGACCAGTTCGCCCTGCTGAATCCGCGAACGCACGATCTCGACCTTGCCGCCCGCGGCCTGCATTTCGCGGAAGCGCTCTGGCCACGGCTTTGGCGAGAAATCCTTCAGGCCGCTGAGCTTGGTCTGCACATCGGATTCGAATGGCGTCGCCAGCAACGGATGCAATTCCTGAATGCTGCCCCCTGATATCTGCAGCGCGGTCTGGATCACCGGATCGGCGATCGATGATCCCTCCGCGAGCCTGCCGTGCAGTTCAACACGGTTGGCGCGCGCCAGCGGCGTCTGCACCGGCCCGTTGACGCGCTCGATCGAGGGATTGTCGAACACGATCGAGGCGCGCTCCGGAACGGCCGGCAGCCCCGCCACGCTGCTGCGGCCAACGCTCCAGCTCACCTTCAGCGACGGCGGCTGGCCGCGATCGGCAATCGTCGCCGGCGCCTTGAATTCGGCGATCAGGAGTTTCGGCTGGTAGATCGAGGCGATCACCATGATCTCGCCGAGCCGCGCCGTGAACGGCGCGCCCGCGCCCGCCGTCTGCGAGACCAGCGTCACGCTGGCGTCCTCGCAGCGGACTTCGAGGCGGAACGGATAGCCCGCGACCGAGCGCTTGCCGCAATCATAGATCCGGCCGGCTTTCGCTTCCTGCGCGCGCCACGCATCGGCGCGCACGCCGACCTCGGACGCCGCATAGAACCAGAAGCCGCTCCAGGCGATGGCTGCGACCACCAGCAGTGCGGGCAAGATGAAAAGGCGCCAAAGCGGGCGCCGGCGCGGCGCAGGGGTGATGTCGGGCATGCGGCGACCTTTGGCTCATGATTTTGTCAAATGTAAGCGAGTACCGCCCCCGGCAAAAGCCGCTGAATTTGCTTCGCTTCTCCCCTTCTGGTAGCCGTTCCTCGTTTGGACGCGTTTTCTTTACGCGAACCGGTCCCCACTTCGCTCGAAAACGCTTGTGCCGATGTCCGCAATGACCCTGCAAGATTCGGAATTCTCCAGCGGCGACCTCTGGGTGTTCGGCTATGGCTCGCTGATGTGGCGGCCGGGCTTCGAATTCCTCGAACGGGTGCCGGCCCGGCTGATCGGCGAGCATCGCGCGCTCTGCGTCTATTCCTTTGTCCATCGTGGCACCCCGGAAAAGCCCGGCCTGGTGCTCGGGCTCGATCGCGGCGGTGCCTGCCGCGGCATCGCATTCCGGGTCGCGGAACAGAACCGCGCCGCCACCGTCGCCTACTTGCGTGAGCGCGAACAGGTCACCTCGGTCTACCGCGAGGTGAAGCGCTCGTTGTGGCTGGAGAACGAGGCGCGGCAGCGCGTCAGCGCGCTGGCCTATGTGGTCGATCGCGGCCATGTGCAGTACGCCGGAAGGCTGTCGCTGGCGGACCAGTTGCGTCACGTGCTGCAGGGTCACGGCCAGTCCGGCGTCAACCGCGACTATGTGCTGGCGACCGTGAAGGCGATCGAGGCCGAAGGTTTTCGCGATACGCAATTGCACCAGCTGGCGCTGATGCTGCACGATTCGCATCCGGTCTTGCAGCGGAAACCGCCTGCGGAATAGGCGTTTGCGGCATTTTCGCCCCCCTGCATTGACGGGGTGGAAAACGGGGTGACGCAAATGGCGTTCTGGGCTAGGTGTCCCGCATGGGCACGACATCACGCCGTTTCGACGGCTTCTTCAAAAGCGAATTCAGGGTCAACGAAGCCGTCGGACGCAGCGTCAGCTACGTCCGGGACGGCAAGCTATTGGGTGGCAATTCGGGGTTCGCCCATATCGGCACCTATCGTTTCGACGGCGAGGAGATCGCCGTCGCGGTGACCAGCCGCCGGCACAATTTCGGTGCCGCTCACCAATCGCTGCTCGGCTCCGACGTTTCGACCATTGCGGTCACCGGACGGGCGGTCGGAAACGCGTTTTGCTTCGAGGGCGGCTCGCCGCAGATGCCCAACGCGACGTTTCGATCCGTGATGACGCCGCTCGACGAGAGCGAACTCGCCGCTCCCGGCCCGATCGGCGAAGGCGGCATTTCAAACGGGCTCTACTCGATTCACCTCAAGATCCTCGACGGGATGCCCGGCGGCTTGACCGGCGTCATGCTGCTCAACAACGGCCGCATCCTCGGCGGCGATGCCTTCTTCTATTACCTCGGGTCGTACTCATCAGCCGGCGGCCGCTGGAAAGGCCAGATGGTCAATCAGGAACACACGCCGGCGCGGGGTGAAGACCCGGTCTTTGGCGGGCATGAAATCGGAATCGGGTTTTCCGGGACATGCGATGCGGAGGGCGGCACCCTCGAGGGCACTGCGCTGGCGGGCAAGCGAAGCATCCGGTTCGAAGCCGAGTTGAAACTGATCTGCGCTGCTTAAGCAGAGCGGGTAGCAGCGCCCGCGGTCAATTGGCTTGCGCGGTGGCCGGCCGGCGCGGCGCTATCGAACCGGCCGGCTGATCGTCGGGCAACACCTCGATGCCGATATCGGCGAGCCGCACCCGCACCTCCGCCGCGACATATTTCGCATATTCCGACAGCAGCAGACGGAAGGTCGTACCTGAGGTCCACCATGGCTCGTCGCGCCATTTTTCGCCGACCACCGCAAACGGGATCAGCGCGATGTCAGGCATCGCATGCGACAATTCGACGATCGCCCGCGGCATGTGGTAGTTCGAAGTCACCACGATCAGCGACTTGAAACCGCGGTCCTTCACCCAGCGCCGCGTCTCCGCCGCGTTGCTTCGCGTGTTGACGGCCGAGCGGTCGAGATCGACGCAGCAGCGCAGCAGCGAATGGTTGTCGGGCAGCGTGCGGGAAATGTCGCTGGCGGCGTTGGTCGGGTGCACGCCCGAAATCAAGAGCCGCTTGCCATAGCCGCCGGCCAGCAATTCCATCGCATCGGACACCCGCGACGAGCCGCCGGTCAGCACCACGATGCCGTCGGCATTGCGGGCCGGCTTGATTTCGACGCCGCGCAATTGCGACAGGAAGCCGATGAAGCCCACCGCCGCGCCGACGAAGCCGAGCGCCAGCGTGGCGACGATGGTCGCACGCAGCCACCCTCGCGGCCGCACGGCCGGCGCTTGTCGCGACGTATCGTCGGGTTGCACACGCATGCAGTTCTTGCTGTCCTCTCCGCTCGCAATTCTAGAAGTTTTTTGGGCGAAGTGGAGTCTGGTCCGGCGCCCTCCCCCGGATCAGGTCCCCGGCCATTGCTTCGCTCGAAAACGCTTCAATCAATGTCGTCCAGCGTGGCAAACAGCGTCCGCCGCGAGGCCCAGGCCGTGATCGCCGCGATCAGCACCGCCTGCGCCGCCAGCGCCAGATAGCCGGACGGACGCAGCGAGAAGGTGCCCAGCAGCGCGGCAAATTGATCGCCGACCGGCGTGCCCGAGAACCAGCTCGCGATCGATTCCGAGAAACCAAAACCCAGCATTGCAGCGCCGCCGCCGATCAACCCGCCCTCGAGGCCGAGCCTGAGGAAATGCCGCAGGAAGCGGTTGGCGATGTAGCTGTCGCCGGCGCCGACGAAATGCAGCACCTCGACGATCGGGCGGTTCGCCGCCATCGCGCCACGCGTCGCAAACGACACCGAAATGATCGTCGCCACGATCACCAGCGCCAGGATGCCGATGCCGGCGAATACCGTCGCCCCGGTCATCGAGCGCATGCGTTCGATCCAGGCGCGGTGATCGTCGACACTGGCGGAGGGGGCTACCTGCAGCACCCGCGCACGCAAGGCGGCGAGATCGGGCGTGGTGCCGGGCTGCACCCTTGCGACGATGACGCGCGGCACCGGCAGCTGCTCGATCGACAGCCCGGTGCCGAGCCACGGCTCCAGCAATCTGGCCGACTCGTCCTTGGTGAAGGGCCGGACCTCGACGATGCCGGCCTGCGCCCGCATCGCCTCGACGGCCGCGATCGCATCGCGGTCGAGATCGCGGCCTGCCGAGGGGCGCACCTGGATGGTGATTTCGCTGGCGACTTCCGATTGCCACTCCGCCGCCGACGCGCTCACCAGCAGCACGGTGCCCGTGGTGATCGAGGCGAGGAACGTCATGATCGCGACCACCGCGACCAGCGCGCGGCCGGAGATCGAGGCGCGCGGCACGATCGGCGACATGTTGCGCGCCCGCGCCGGGACCTGCGGGCGTTCGTGCCCGAGATCGACCAGCGGACCATGCTCGTCACCGGATCTACTCATAGATGTGCAGCCGTCCCTGATGCAGCACCAGACGCCGCGCCTCGTACTGATCCATCAGCGTGATGTCGTGGGTCGCGATGATCACGGCGGTGCCCGACTTGTTGAGCTCGATGAACAGTCGCAACAGCCGCCGGCCCAGCGTCGGATCGACGCTGCCGGTCGGCTCGTCCGCGAGCAATAATTGCGGCCGCGAGATCACCGCGCGCGCGATCGCCGCGCGTTGTTTTTCACCGCCGGACAGGATCGGCGGCAGCGCATCCATGCGCTCGCCGAGCCCGACCCATTTCAACAGATCGATCACTTCGCGCCGGTAGCTGGATTCATCCCGCCCCATGACGCGGAACGGCAGCGCCACGTTCTCATAGGTCGTCATGTGATCGAGCAGGCGGAAATCCTGCAGCACGATGCCGATGCGTTTGCGCAAATCCGCAATCTGGTCCTTGCCGAGCAGCGAGACGTCGTGGCCGAACAGATTGACCAGACCGCGCGTCGGCCGCATCGACAGAAATAACAGCCGCAGCAGCGAGGTCTTGCCGGCGCCCGACGGGCCGGTGAGGAACTGGAAGGAATGGGCCGGGATAAGGAACGACAGGTCGCGCAAAATCTCCGGGCCGAGCCCGTAGCGCAATCCAACATTTTCGAACCGAACCAAGCTCAGCTCCGCTCGAGATGGGCCTCGGCTTCTGCCTCGGCCTCGACGTTTGCCTGGGCCTCGACCGGAAACCCGTACCTACCAATACGCTTGGGCTCGCAGCCCCAGGTTTTGGGCGCGAGCCGGACAAAACGGTTGTGCGACCGTTATGGTTTCCGATTCGTTAACGGTCGCCAGCTAGCATCAGCCCAAAGACACTGTGGAAACGGGCTCCATGCACATCGTCTGCCCCCATTGTACAACATCCTACGCGATCAAGCTGGCCACCTTGGGTGCCGCCGGCCGGACCGTCCGTTGTTCCCGCTGCAAGCAAACCTGGCTGGCGCGCCCCGAGGACGCGGTCGAGATCGCGCCTGCCGTGCCGGCGATGGCCGAAGCCAGCCATGGAACCGGAAATGCCGAGGCCGACGCGGCCGCCGAGTGGGAGGCCATGGCCCGCCAGGAAGAGGCCCAGGAGCCCCCCGTGGTCGACAGCCCGTCGATTTCGGCCGATTGGCCCGCCGAGGGCGAAGGTTTCCGGGGAAATGAAGCCGACTGGCCGTCGGTCGCCCAGCACGATGCCGAGGCGCATCAGGAGGCGGTTTCCACCCACCGCTCGCGGCTGGCCAAGCTGTTCCGGCTGCCCAAATTTCCGTCCATCCGGATGCCGTCCATCAGCGCTCCCGTCGCCTGCGCCGCGATGGGCGCACTGGTCGTGGCGCTGATGTTCTGGCGCACCGACGTGGTGCGGCTGCTGCCGCAGACCGCGACGTTCTACAAGATGGTCGGGCTGGATGTGAATTTGCGCGGGCTCTCGTTCAAGGACATCAAGATCACCAACGAGACCGTCGACGGCAAGCCGGTGCTGGTCATCGAAGGCGTGATCGTCGGCGAGACCAGGAAGCCGGTCGAATTGCCGCGGCTGCGCTTTAGCGTTCGCGACGAACAGGGCGCGGAAATCTATGCCTGGAACGCGGTGCTCGAGCAGCCGGTACTGAAGCCGGGCGAACGCGCCTATTTCAAGTCGCGGCTGGCGTCGCCGCCGCCCGAAGGCCGCAATATCGATGTACGCTTCTTCAACAAGCGGGATCTGGCCGCCGGCCGCGCGTAAAATTGGCCGGACGTCCCGCTCGCAAACGAGCTGTTGCCATGCCGCGTGTATTGATTGCCGACGACGAAGACTCGATGCGCTCCCTGGTGGCGCGCGCCATCGCCATGGACGGCCACGACACCGTAACCGCCGAGGACGGCGCCGAGGCGCTTGATATCCTGGCGCGCGAAAAGGGTGCGTTCGACCTGCTGCTCACCGACATCCAGATGCCGGTGATGGACGGGATCGCGCTGGCGTTGGCGGCAGCGCGCGATTTCCCCGACCTGAAGATTCTGCTGATGACCGGCTTTGCCGATCAGCGCGAACGCGCCTCCGGCCTCAATGCGATCGTGCACGACGTGGTCACAAAGCCGTTTTCGGTAGCCGATATCCGCACCGCAGTCGCCGATGCGCTGGCGGCGCGGAAGGGGTAGCGCGGAACGGTCTCGGCGGAAGCGAGAATCCGTAGGGTGGGCAAAGCGAAGCGTGCCCACCATCTTCGACAAGCGCAAGAATGGTGGGCACGGCGCGACGCGCCTTTGCCCACCCTACGCAGCGCGTGCTCGTAGGAGGTGAGAAAGCCTTCAATAATCCTTCAGCAGCCGCTCGATGTAGTCGAGTTCGATCTGGGGGCGGGCCGGATCGGCGAGGCGCCGGCGCAGTTCTTCCAGAATGCGGCGCACGCGTTGCACGTCGATCTCGCCGGGGATCTTCACCGAATAGTCGTCGCTGAACTCGTTGTTGCGCATCGGCCGCCCGAGCGGATCGGTATTCCTTTGCGCGCCCTGCTGCCGGCCGTTCGGATTACCCGGACCGTCTCCCGGCTGGTCGCCGTCGCCCTGCTGCATCGCTTCGGCGAGGCTCCGCGCGCCCTTGCGCAGCGCATCCAGCGCGCGGCCTTGCGAATCCACCGCGCCGTCGGCATTGCCTTCGCCGAGCCGGCCGGAGGCGTCACCCATTGCGCCATCGGCTTGCTCCAGCCCGTCCTCGCCGTCGCCCTGGTCGCCGCCGGGCTGGCCTTGCTGACCCTGTTGACCCTTTTCGCCGCGCTGGCCCTTCTCGCCGCGCTGGCTCGGACCCATGCCGCGCTTGGCGAGTTCTTCCTGCAATTTCTTCAAGCGGTCGCGCAGGCCCTGCTGGTCCTGCTGCAGGTCGCCCATGCTCTGCTCGCCCTGCTTGCCGCGCTGACGATCGCGCCGCGAATCCTGGCCCTGCTTGTAGGTCTTGTCGCGCAATTGCTGCTGCTTGCGGATCATGTCGCCGAGCTCGTTCAGCGCCTGCTCCATGTCGTTGTCGCCGCCCTGCCCGGGCTGCGCCATCTGCAGGTTTTCCAGCATCTGCTGCAGCTGCTCCAGCAATTGCTTGGCCGCATCCTTGTCGCCGGAGCGTGACAGCCGCTCCATCCGGTCGAGCATGCTCTTGAGATCCTGCTGGCTCAGCATCTTGGTATTGGGATCGAGCGGCCGCGCCAGTTGCTGCGGATTGTTCTTGAGCTGTTCGGCGAGCTGGCGCAGGAAATTGTCCAGTGCGGCGCGCAGATTGTCGGTGAGCTTCTTGATCTCCTCGTCGCTGGCGCCGCGCTCGAGCGCCTGCTTCAGCGCCTCCTGCGCGGCGCGCAACGCCTTGTCGACATCGGTGATGTTGCCGTCCTCGATCGTGACCGCGAGCGACCACAGGCTCGCCACCACCTCGCGCATGGCATCGTCGGTGCGCGCCGCCTCGAGCTGGCGCGAGACGCTGTAGAGGCCGAGATAGTGGCCGGCTTCCGGCGTAAACAATTCCGGCGCGATCATCAGCGCGGCCAGCGCGGCATAGACCTGGCCATTCTGGTTGGCGTCCAGCGCCAGGATACGGCGCTGCTCGATCAGGGCACGCGCCAAGGGCTTGGTGAACAGCCGCTCCGGCAGCCGCATGTTGAACGGCTCGCTGCGGCCTTCATTGCCGGCCTCGTCCTTGGCCGTCAGCGTCAGCGTGACGTCGGCGCCGGCATAGGGATCCTCGCTGAGATCCTTGACGGTCTGGCCGACACCATTGCGGGTGCGCGCGTTCGGCAGGGCCAGCGGAAATTGCGGCGCCGGGAACAGCGGGCGCGCCTCGGTGGTTTTTTCGGCCGTCTTCTCGGCGGCCTTGTCTCCGCCTTTGGCGCCCTTTGCCGGTTCCTTGCCGATTTCCCTGACTGCTTCCTTGCCGGGATCGGCCGGCCGGGCCGCGAACGAGGCACGGGCTTCGGTAACGCCGTAATCATCCTCGAGCTTGTAGGACATCTGCAGCGAGCCGCGAGCCTGACGCTCGGGATCCTTCGCCAGCGAAATGGTCGGGGCACGGTCGGGCGTCGCGGCGAACCGCCATTGCGGCTGACCGGCCGGTGCGCGGACATGGGCGGTGCCATCGCCGGCGATCTTGAAATGCCGCTCGTTG
The DNA here is from genome assembly GCF_040546575.1 of Bradyrhizobium sp. OAE829. Classification (NCBI taxonomy): domain Bacteria; kingdom Pseudomonadati; phylum Pseudomonadota; class Alphaproteobacteria; order Hyphomicrobiales; family Nitrobacteraceae; genus Bradyrhizobium; species Bradyrhizobium sp. OAE829. The sequence continues at coordinate 3,381,005 of NZ_JBEPOE010000001.1, forward strand.
GTGCCCTTCGGCGCCTGTTCGCTGGGCGCGACTTCAGTGACGCCGCCACCCACCACGACATCGATCGAGCCACCGCTGGAGCGCACCAGAAGCGTGCTGCCGGCCGGAACCGCCAGCGGCCCGCTATTGGGTCCAGCGTCCTTGCTCGCGGCGGAAAGAATGATCGGCGGCTTGCTGGTGTAGACCGGTGGCGTCACCCAGGCATCGACCCGGACATTGGCCGGCGCCAGCACGCCGTTCCAGTCGAAGGCGGCAGCGATGCGCATCGCGCGTTCGTCACCGGCGGCAAAATAGGCCGCCACCGCCATCACCATGACCAGCGCACGCAGCGCCCAGGGATCGTGGATCGGCAGCCGCGGCGACGGCAGACCGGCGCGGATCCGCTTGATCGAAGCCAGCGTCCGCTCGCGCTGCTCCTTCCAGAGCGCGAGCGCGATCGGATCCTTGCTGGCCAGCGTGTCGGTGAGCGCGGTCGCCGGGCGATGGCGAATGCCGGTGCCGCGGTCGAGCCGGCTCAGGCTCTCTTCACGGGTCGGCCAGCGATAGCGCAAGATCGGGTACAACGCGCCGAGCGCCAGGCCCGCGAACAAGGCAATGCCGACGACACGGGCGACAAACGGCAGCGCCAGCCATAATCCGGCCCAGGACGCCACCAGAAACAGTCCGACGACGGTCAACAGCCGGGCCAGAATCGGCCATCCGCGCTCCCACGCGATCGCATACTGGGCCCGCTGCAGGGCCTGCGTCAGTTGAAGCCGCGCCACCGCATCCGGCTCGCGCGCTGGCTCCGTGGGGTCAGGGTTGGCGCCGTTCAATAAACTCTCCGGGTTGCCGACAAATCAGCCTAGCACAGCGGCGGCAATGAGGCACCCGTTTCCAGGGCCAACCCACACCCGGAAATACGCATAACACGAAGGCGTGACTGCGGGCCGGCAACCCCCTAACGTCGGCCAGAACCAGTAAAAATACCGAAGGAAACGTCATGGACAAGAAGACCTACGACAAGGGCCTGGAAGTGCGCAAAGCCGTGCTCGGCGAGGCCTATGTCGACAACGCCCTGAAGAACGTCGACGATTTCAACCGGCCGTTCCAGGAACTGCTCACCGAATATTGCTGGGGCGCGGTGTGGGGCCGCGAGGAACTGCCGCGCAAGACCCGCAGCATGCTCAACCTCGCCATGATCTCGATCCTGAACCGGCCGCATGAATTGCGCACCCACATCAAGGGCGCGCTGACCAACGGCGTGACCAAAGACGAGATCCGCGAAATCTTCATGCAGGTCGCGATCTATGCCGGCGCGCCCGCCGGCGTCGACAGCTTTCGCATCGCGCGCGAAGTGTTCGCGGAAATGGACAAGGGCTGAAGTCTCACCCCTCATGGTGAGGAGGCGCGCTTGCGCCGTCTCGAACCATGAGGCCCGGAAAGATTGATCGACAACACGTCCTTCGAGACGGCCGCGATGCGGCCTCCTCAGGATGAGGACCGTCCTCAGAAACTCAGGAAAACAACACCATGGAAATCGGATTCATCGGCCTCGGCAAGATGGGCTTCCCGATGGCGCGCCGGCTGATCGAGGCAGGCCACCAGCTCACCGTGTTCGATACGCGGAAGGAAGCCACCGACAAGCTTGCGGCGCTCGGCGCGCAAGTGGCGTCATCGCCAAAGGATATCGCCGATCGCTGTGAAACGGTGCTGGCGAGCCTGCCGTCGTTGCAGGCCTCGCTCGACGTCGCAACCGGCGCCGGCGGCGTGATCGAAGGCAAACGTGTAAAACGCTTCGTCGACCTCTCCACCGTCGGCTCGCAAATGGCAACGCGGATCCACGGCCTCCTGGCCGCGAAGTACATCGTGCAGATAGACTCTCCCGTCAGCGGCGGCGTCGGCGGCGCCGAAAAGGGCACGCTCGCCGTGATGGTGTCGGGCCCGCGTGCCGATTGCGACATGTTGAAGCCCGCGCTCGGCGTCATCGGCAAGGTGTTCTTCATTGGCGAGAAACCGGGTTCCGCTCAAACCATGAAGCTCGCCAATAATTTCCTGTCAGCCACCGCAATGGTGGCGACGTCGGAAGCGGTGGTGATGGGCGTCAAATCAGGGCTCGATCCCGCCGTGATGGTCGACGTGATCAACGCCGGCTCGGGAATGAATACCGCCAGCCGCGACAAGTTTCCGCGCGCGGTGCTGCCGCGGACGTTCGACTTCGGCTTCGCCACCGGACTGATGGTGAAAGACGTGCGGCTCGCGCTGGACGAGATGAAGTCGCTGGGGCTGTCGATGGAAGTCGCCGAAGCGGTCGGGCGGCTGTGGGAAGTCGTGATCCGCGACCAGGGCGCGGAGTCGGATTTCACCGAGGCGATCAAGCCGATCGAAAAGGCCGCGGGTGTGATCGTCGGCGGCGCCAAGGGCGGCAGCCACGCCGCGAAGTGAGGCATCGCGCAGGATAGGTGGAGCGAAGCGCTCCACCACCTACGCGCCCGATCCGCTCAATAACCCTGGCGGTAACGCCGGCCGCTGCCTTCCGGCCGCCCGCCGTAATACGGATTCTCGATGCACTGCGCGGGAAGGCCCAGTGCCGTCGCGTTGCACTGCTCCAGCGAAGTGTAGGCGCACTCAATGCGTTCACCACCGAAAGTCTGGATCTGCTTGATGCAGACTGGATACCTCGGATTATAGGTCTGGGCGCGCGCCGGCGACGTCGCCGAAACCGCCGCCATCGTCAAGACAGCCAAAGCCAGAATGCGCATCGGAATCTCCTTTGTAATCGGCACAGTGTCAGCGTGCGCTGACAAATATGCTAGGGGTCACAGCCACGGCGCCTGCCGGTCCATCGCGATCAGTTCGTCGACCTCGATGCGCGGACGCACCACCGCGAACTGATCGTCCTTGACCAGCACTTCCGGCACCAGCGCGCGGGTGTTGTAAAAGCCTGATTGCACCGCGCCGTAGGCGCCGGCGGTCATGATCGCCAGGAGATCGCCGGCCTTGGGCTCGGGGATTTGGCGGTCGAGCGCCAAATAATCGCCGGTTTCGCAGACCGGCCCGACCACATCGGCGGTAATCGTCGGCGTGCCCAGCGCAGCTTCGCGCACCGGCAGGATGTCGTGATGGGCTTCATACAGCGTGGGGCGGATCAAATCGTTCATGGCCGCGTCGATGACGACGAAATTCTTGGCGTCGCCCGGCTTCACATAGATCACGCGCGCAACGAGGATGCCGGCATTGCCGACGATCATCCGGCCCGGCTCGAACATCAGCGTGCAGCCGAGATTATGCGTCACCCGCTTGACCATCGCGGCATAGGCTGACGGCAGCGGCGGCGCTTCGCGGTCCATGTGATAGGGAATGCCGAGCCCGCCACCGAAATCGATATGCGAGATGTTGTGGCCGTCGGCGCGCAAGGTCCGCACGAAGTCGGAGAGAATCCGGAACGCGGTCTCCATCCGGCTCAGATCCGTGATCTGGCTGCCGATATGCATATCGGTGCCGGTGACCTCGATCCCGGGCAGCCTTGCGGCACGGGCGTAGACTTCGCGGGCGCGCGCAATCGGCACGCCGAACTTGTTCTCGGATTTCCCGGTGGCGATCTTGGCGTGGGTGCCGGCATCGACGTCAGGATTGACGCGCACCGAAATCCGCGCGGTCCGGCCCATTTCGACCGCGAGCCGCGACAACAATTCCAGTTCAGGCTCGGATTCGACGTTGATGCAGAGGATATCCGCCGCCAGTGCCGCGCGAAGTTCCGTTTCGGTCTTGCCGACGCCGGAAAACAGGATCTTGTCTGCGGGTATCCCCGCCGCCAGCGCGCGCTTCAACTCGCCGCCGGAAACCACGTCGGCGCCGGCGCCGAGTTTCGCCAGCGTGCGGAGCACCGACTGGTTGGAATTGGCCTTCATGGCGTAGCAGACCAGCGTCTTCTCGCCGGCGAAGGCCTCGGTGAACACCCGGTAGTGGCGCTCCAGCGTCGCGGTCGAATAGCAATAGAACGGCGTTCCCACGGCATCCGCGAGGTCGGAAAGATTGACCGCCTCGGCGTGGAGCACGCCGTTGCGATAGTCGAAGTGATTCATGGTGCGCGCGCTCAGTTACCCAGCAGCGGGTCGAGTATGAATGGTTTCTTTTTGCCCCTGGCCGCTTCCGGCTGGGCGTCGGACCCGAAGCCCGGATTGTATACGCCCGGCTGGGCCGCGCGCTCGGCCTCCGAATCGGTGGCCGCGGATTGCGCCGACGCATTCGAGGCGTTCGGCGGCAGATCAAGGCCGCCCTTGCGGCCGCAGCCGCCGAGCGCAAGCGCGCTCACGCTCAGCAGGATGATGGCCCATCCCGACGATGTCGGCCGGTAGTTACGTGTCACGACGAAATCCCCAATGCGCGCTGCACCATACAAAGATTGCCTTGCGATGGCGAGGCCTGACGCCCCCATGAAACCCAAGAAAAACCCAAGAAACTACAGCGAAATTTTTGGCCTCAGCCCAATTTTCGCTCTTTTTCCAGCCGCTTAAGCCAGGACTTGGCTTGGGCCGCCACGTTTTTCGGTGCGGTGCCGCCATAGCTGGTGCGGCTCTTGACCGACGCTTCCACCGACAGCACGCGCAGCGCCTCGGCCGTAATCTTCGGCTCGACCTCCTGCATCGCCTGCAGCGGCAGTTCGTGCAGCGCCACGCCCTGTTTCGAGGCGAGGCCGACGATGCGCCCGGTGACGTGATGGGCGTCGCGGAACGGCATTTTCAGCGTCCGCACCAGCCAGTCGGCAAGATCGGTGGCGGTGGCATAGCCCTCGCCCGCGGCCGCCTTCATCCTGTTCTCGTCGGGCACGAGGTCGGCAACCATGCCGGTCATCGCCCGGATCGCCAGCGAGAGGGCGGCGAACGCTTCCATCGCGCCCTGCTTGTCCTCCTGCATGTCCTTCTGATAGGCGAGCGGCAGCCCCTTCATCACGATCAAAAGCGCCGTCAGCGCACCGATCACCCGTCCGGTCTTGGCGCGCACCAGTTCGGCCGCATCGGGGTTGCGCTTTTGCGGCATGATCGAGGACCCCGTGGTGAACTTGTCGCTCAGCCTGATGAGGCCGACCAGCGGCGAGGTCCAGATCACGATCTCCTCGGCGAAGCGCGACATATGCACCGCCGCGATCGACGCTGCCGACAGCGTCTCGAGCACGAAGTCGCGATCCGATACCGCGTCGAGCGAATTGGCCATTGGCCGGTCGAAACCGAGGGCCTTGGCGGTGGCGTGACGGTCGATCGGAAACGAGGTGCCGGCGAGCGCGGCCGCACCCAGCGGCGATTCGTTCAGACGCTTGCGCGCATCCGCAAAGCGGCCGCGGTCGCGCGCGGCCATCTCGACATAGGCCAGGAGATGATGCCCGAGCGTCACGGGCTGGGCGGTCTGCAGATGGGTGAAGCCGGGCATCACGGTGCCGGCATGTTCCAGCGCCCGCTGCACCAGGACATATTGGAACGCGGCCAGCGCCGCGTCGGTCTCATCGATGGTGTCGCGCACGTAGAGACGAAAATCGGTCGCGACCTGGTCGTTGCGCGAACGCGCGGTATGCAGCCGGCCGGCGGCGGGCCCGATCAGATCGGTCAACCGGCTCTCGACGTTCATATGGATGTCTTCGAGCGCGCGCTTGAAATCGAAAGCGCCTTTTTCGATTTCTGACAGAATCGTGTCTAGACCTTTGCCGATATTTTTCGCATCACCGGCGGTGATAATGCCCTGCGCAGCGAGCATCGCGGCGTGGGCTTTGGACGCGGCGATGTCCTGGGAATACATGTGACGATCGACGTCGATGGAGACGTTGATTTCCTCCATGATCGCATCGGGACGCTCGGTGAAGCGGCCGCCCCACATCTTGTTGCTCATGACTTCTCGCTCACGACTTCTTATTCAGGTGCTGGCTATTCAGGTCTGGCATTTATCGTCGAAACCGGCGAAACGCCGTGCCGGTTTCGGCCGTAACATCAGCACTGCATAGCCGTATCTGATACAGGATGACAAACGATATGCCCGAAACGCCTGCCCCTCGCCCGGCCGCCACGCGCCGGATCCCCATCGCCGTCGGCGCGGTCCTGATTGGGACGGCGATCGGCTTTGCCGGGGTCTACGGATTCGGCGGCCTCAAGCGCGGTTCGGGCGGCGATGCCGCCTGTGCGGGCGCGGTCGAACTGGCACGCAAGATCGGGCCTTTGGCGCATGGCGAGGTCGCCGCGCTGACCATGGCCACCAGCCCGCTCAGGCTGCCTGACCTCGCGTTCGAAGATGCCGAGGGCAAGCCCCGAAAACTCTCGGACTGGCGCGGCAAGACCGTGCTGGTCAATCTGTGGGCCACCTGGTGTGTGCCCTGCCGGAAGGAGATGCCGGCGCTCGACAGCCTGCAGACCAAGCTCGGCGGCAAGGATTTCGAGGTGGTCGCGATCAACATCGACACCCGCGATCCCGACAAGCCCAAAAACTTCCTGAAAGAGGCCAACCTGACCAGACTGGCCTATTTCACCGACGCAAAAGCCAAGGTTTTTCAGGATCTTAAGGGCATAGGCAAGGCGCTCGGCATGCCGACCTCGATCCTGGTGGACGGCCAGGGCTGCGAAATCGCCAATCTGGCCGGTCCCGCCGAATGGGCCAGCGACGACGCGATTGCGCTGATCAAGGCCGCGGTGAAGCCGGTGACGGCGGGGTTTTAGACCCTGTCAGACCTCATCCTGAGGGGCCCGCACTTGCGGGCGTCTCGAAGGATGCAGGCCCGTCTGTGGCCGCATGGTTCGAGACGCGCGAAGACGCGCTCCTCACCATGAGGTCTTCCGGGGGCGGGGTTAAGCGATCGCGTTCAGATTGCCGCCGACGCCCGCAGCGAGGTTGGCGGTCGAGGGGATGCCAAGCAGGGTCTGGACCGCGGATTTCTCTGCGTCGTTGTTCTGTTTGATGATCGAGGTCTGAATCTGCTGCTGCAGACCGCCCGCCTGCATCGCAAGCATGCTCGAAACCATAGCCATCATGTCCATACGCAAGACTCCCGAAACGCGGGGAGACCCTAGCCGGCGGTGGTTAATGATCGGTTTTCAGGCCGCACTTGCCGCGAAGGCCGCGCCGAGGGTGCGCAGCGTCCGTCGCGTGCGGGGATCGGAAGGTTTCGAGTAAAGGATGACGTCACGGGAGGGCAATGGCGGCAGACCGAGCCGCAGCCCGAGATCGACGGTATCCGACGGCGCCACCCGGCGCGCCAGCGCTGCCACTGCAAGTCCCGCTGATATCGCAGCCCCAATGGTTGCAAGCCCACCGCCGACGAAGGCCTCGGTCCATTCTACGCCGGCGGCGTCGAGAACATCGACCGCCATGGCGCGAACGCTGCAAGGCTCGGCCTGGGTCGCCAGCCGCAGCGGCGCGCCGGGCTGGCGATAAAAATCCGGCGAGGCCATCCAGCCGAATGGCTCTTCGAACAACACGTCGCCGTCGCGGCGCTTGGCATCGTGGCGCAGCACGATCGCGGCATCGAGCGTGCCGTCGTCGAAGGCCGCCAGCACGGCGCGGGACGTATCGACGTGCAATTGCATCACCAGACCCGGATCGGTGGCGTTCATCCGCTTCAACAACGAGGGCAGTTCTGTTCCGACGATGTGGTGGCTGATGCCGACCACCAGCCGGCGGTGTTCGACGACGAAGGCCCCGACCGCCGACTGGTGCGCGGCAACGAGGTTGCGCGCCGCGCCGAGGAAGGCCGAGCCCTCCGCGGACAGACGAACCAGGCGCGGCGTTCGCTCCAGCAGCCGCCGGCCGAGCCCGTCTTCCAGCCGCTTGATCTTCAGGCTGACCGCGGATTGCGTGGTGTCCATCGCCTCAGCGGCGCGGGTGAAGCTGTTCAGGTCGGCCACCAGCACAAAGGCCTGGACCGCCTCGACGTCGAGCGCCTTCATGGCCATCCATTTAAAAATGCAATCACTGAAATAGTATTCCATACCGTTTTACAATGATCAAGAGGCGCCTAGGTTTGGTCGACGCCAACCGATCGACACCAGGAGATCCACCATGCCGCTGACCCGGGTTTCATTGCGGCGGGGCAAGCCCGCCGCCTACCGCAAGGCCATCCTTGAAGGCCTCTACCGCGCCATGCGCGAGACCTTCGATGTGCCCGAAGGCGATCGCTTCATGACGATTTCAGAACATGACGAAGGCGATTTCGTCTACGGCGCAGACTATCTCGGCATCAAGCGCAGCGACGATCTGGTCATCATTCAGCTCACCGTCAGCAACACGCGGCCGGTGGCGCAAAAGCAGAAACTGTATCGACGCATCGTCGAGCTTCTCGCCGAAAGCCCCGGCCTGCGGCCTGAGGACATCTTCATCAACCTCGTCGAGGTGCTTCCCGAAAACTGGTCGTTCGGCCATGGCGAGGCGCAATACGTCCGATGACCGCCATGCCAGCACTTTCGCCGCGCATGCACGGCATTCACGCTTCCCCCGCATCGATCCTGCGCCGCCGCGCCCGCGAGCTGCTCGCGGCCGGCCGCGACATCATCGAGTTGTCTTCGGGCAATCTCGACTTTGCAACGCCGGACCATGTGATCGCCGCCGCGCACGCCGCGGCACTGCGCGGCGAAACCCGTTATACCGACGTCGACGGCACCCCGGATATGAAGCGCGCGGTCCGTGCCGCATTGCTGCGTGACCATCGTCTCAGCTATGCGCAGGACGAAATCATCGTCTGCAACGGCTCGACGCAGGCACTGTTCAATGCCCTGCAGGCGACGCTGGCGCTGGGTGACGAGGTGATCATCCCTGCGCCCTACTGGGCGCCCTATCTCGATCAGGTCCGCCTGAGCGGCGGCACGCCGGTGACCGTGCCCTGTTCGCAGAACAACGGTTTTAAGCTCCGCGCCGACGATCTGCGCACCGCGATCGCGGCGCGCACGCGCTGGCTCATCATCAACAATCCCGTCAATCCCTCCGGCGCCGTTTACTCGGCGGGCGAATTGTCCGCCATCGCCGCGGTGCTGTTGCAGCATCCGGACATCTGGATCCTCGCCGACGGCCTCTACGAGCACATGGTGTTTGGCGGCATCCCCGCGCCGACGCTCTCCGCAATCGAGCCTCGCCTGAGGCCACGGACGCTGACCATCAGTGGCGTTGCCAAGAGCTACGCCATGATGGGGTGGCGGGTCGGCTATGCCGCCGGACCTGCCGCGCTGATCGGCGCGATGACCAGGATCCAGTCGCAGACCACCAACAGCGCTTCATCGATCAGCCAGGCCGCCGCGGTGGCAGCCCTCGACGGACCGCAGGATCTGTTGTCCGAACGCGCTTCCATCCTGCGCGCCAGGCGGGACCGTTTTGCCGAGATAGTGAATGATTGCGTGGACCTGTCGTGCGAGCCGCCGGAAGGCACGTTCTACCTGCTGGTCGCCTGCGCCGGGGTGATCAGCAAACGTAGCCCGGACGGCAAGCTGATCGCCACCGACCGCGATTTTGCGGCCTACCTGCTCGACCACGCCGATCTGGTGGTCGTTGCCGGCGAGGATTTCGGTTTGTCGCCCTATATCCGCGTCAGCTTTGCCAATCCGCTACCTGTCATCGAGGAAGCCGGAAGGCGACTGAAGCGCACATGCGACGCGTTGCGATGACGCGTCGGCAGCGCTCGACCTGACTTACGAGAGGAATTACCGCGTCGGAACCGGCTTGTCGCCGCGGTAGTCGTAGAAACCGCGCTGGGTCTTGCGACCGAGCCAGCCGGCTTCGACGTATTTCACCAACAGCGGGCACGGCCGGTATTTCGAATCCGCCAGCCCCTCATGCAGCACCTGCATGATCGACAGGCAGGTGTCGAGACCGATGAAATCGGCCAGTTCCAGCGGCCCCATCGGATGGTGCGCGCCGAGCTTCATCGCCGCGTCGATCGCCTCGACGTTGCCGACGCCTTCATACAGCGTGTAGATCGCCTCATTGATCATCGGCAGCAGGATGCGGTTGACGATGAAGGCCGGGAAATCCTCGGACACCGCGATCTGCTTGCCGACCTTGGTGACAAAAGCCTTGGCGGTATCGAAGGTCTCGTCGTCGGTGGCAATGCCGCGGATCAGTTCGACCAGTTCCATCGCCGGCACCGGATTCATGAAATGAATGCCGATGAATTTCTCGGGACGGTCGGTCGAGGCGGCGAGCCGCGTGATCGAAATCGACGAGGAATTGGTGGCGACGATCGCTTCCGGCTTCAGCACCGCGCAGACGTCGTGGAAGATCTTGCGCTTGACCTCTTCCTTTTCGACCGCGGTTTCGATCACGAGGTCGCAGTCCGAAAGCCCATCGATGGTCTCGGTCGAGGTGATGCGGTCGAGCGCCTGCTTGCGGTCGTCCTCGGTGATCATCTTTTTCACGACCTGGCGCGACAGGTTGCCGTTGATGGTCGCCATCGCCGATTTCAGCCGGTCGGCGGACACGTCGTTGAGCACCACGTCCAGGCCGGCCAGCGCCGCCACATGGGCGATGCCATTGCCCATCTGGCCCGAGCCGATCACGCCGACCTTCTTGATTGTCACCGCCATCTTGTCATCCACCCGAACGGCACGCATATCGCGCCAGTTCATCCCGTTAGGCCCCGGCCCGAACCAAGGCTAAAACCTGTTTTCGACGCGTTTTCTTCAAGCGAACCCGGTAGCCACTTCGCTTGAAAACGCTGTCCCTAGATTAACACCGGCCGGAGCTTACGCGTCCGGCCGCTGTTTGACTGCCGTTATTTTCCGAGCTTGCCGAGCGCCTCGGTCAATTCCGGAACCGCCTGGTACAAATCCGCAACCAGGCCGTAATCGGCGACCTGGAAAATCGGCGCGTCCTCATCCTTGTTGATCGCAACGATCACCTTGGAATCCTTCATGCCGGCGAGATGCTGGATCGCGCCGGAAATGCCGATCGCGACATAGAGCTCCGGCGCCACCACCTTGCCGGTCTGCCCGACCTGCCAGTCGTTCGGCGCATAGCCGGCATCGACGGCGGCGCGCGAGGCGCCGACGCCCGCGCCTAGCTTGTCGGCGAGCGGCTCGATGTATTTGGCAAAGTTCTCGCGGCTCTGCATGGCGCGGCCGCCGGAGACGATGATCTTTGCCGAGGTCAGTTCGGGGCGGTCGCTTTTCGCGACTTCCTCACCGACGAAGGTGGAGAGGCCCGGATCGGCCGCGGAGGCGGCGTTCTCAATCGCAGCACTGCCGCCGTCGCCTGCCGCGGCGAAGGTCGAGGTCCGCACCGTGATGACCTTCTTGGCGTCCTTGGACTTCACGGTCTGGATCGCGTTGCCGGCATAGATCGGCCGCTCGAACGTGTCTGATGACACCACCTTGATGATTTCGGACACCTGCATCACGTCGAGCAAGGCGGCGACGCGCGGCATCACGTTCTTGAAGCGCGAAGTCGCGGGCGCGACGAAGGCGTCATAGGACGGCGCCAGCGCCACGATCAGCGCGGCCAGCGGCTCTGCAAGGTCGTGGGCATAGGCGTCGCCCTCGGCAACCAGCACCTTGGTGACGCCGGCCAGCTTCGCCGCCGCCTCGGCCGCAGCCTTGGTGCCCTGGCCGCCACCGGCGACCAGCACGTGAACCTCGGCACCCAGCTGGGTGGCCGCGGTCAGCGCCTTGTTGGTGGAGTCCTTGAGGGCCTCGTGGTCGTGTTCAGCAATCAACAGCGTGGTCATCAGAGAACCCCGGCTTCGGTCTTGAGCTTCGAAATCAGTTCGGCGACGTCCTTGACCTTGACGCCTCCCTTGCGGCCCGGCGGTTCGGTGGTTTTCAGCACTTCGAGATGCGGCGTGAGATCGACGCTGTAGTCGGCCGCGCTCTTGTCGGCGATCGGCTTCTTCTTCGCCTTCATGATGTTGGGCAGCGAGGCGTAGCGCGGCTCGTTGAGGCGGAGATCGGTGGTGACGATGGCCGGCCCCTTCAGCTTCAGGGTCTGCAGGCCGCCGTCGACTTCGCGCGTCACCTTGAAATCGGAGCCGTCGACTTCGAGCTTGGAGGCAAAGGTCGCCTGCGACCAGCCGAGCAGTGCGGCCAGCATCTGGCCGGTCTGGTTCGAATCGTCGTCGATCGCCTGCTTGCCGAGGATGACGAGGCCGGGCTTCTCTTCGTCGACGATGGCTTTGAGAATCTTGGCGACCGCCAGCGGTTCGACATTGCCTTCGGCCTTGACGAGGATGCCGCGGTCGGCGCCCATCGCAAGACCGGTCCGGATCGTCTCCGAGGCCTGTGCGGGCCCGATCGATACCACCACCACTTCGGTCGCCTTGCCGGCTTCCTTCAGTCGCAGCGCTTCCTCGACGGCGATTTCGTCGAACGGATTCATCGACATCTTCACGTTGGCGAGTTCCACGCCCGTTCCGTCGCTCTTGACGCGGACCTTGACGTTGTAATCGACCACCCGTTTTACCGGCACAAGAACCTTCATCGATCCTCTTTCGCTTGAATTCTGGGGTTTGGTGAGCTTTCTATTAGCTTGGGCGCGGAACCTAAAGGTCCCGCTATCGGCGGTCAACGCGCGAAAGCTAAAAATCGACCCCTTCAGACGACCACTTTAGCGGTTCTGGCCGGGCACCCACAACACGTCCCCGGCGCCATTATCGTTCATGGCGCGGCTGGCGACGAACAGGAAATCCGACAGGCGGTTCATATATTGTATGGCAGGCTCGCTGACCGGCTCTTCCGGGCTGGCCGCCAGTTCCACCATGATCCGTTCCGCTCTGCGACATATGGTGCGGGCGAGATGCAGGTATGCCGCAGCGGGGGTGCCGCCGGGCAGCACAAAGGAGGTCAGGGGCGCCAGATGGGCGTTGAGCGTATCGATATCGCGCTCGAGCCGCTCGACCTGGCTGGACAGCATCCGCAGCCGCTCCGCCTTGCCGTCGCGCTGGGGCACCGCGAGATCGGCGCCGAGATCGAACAAATCGTTCTGGATCAGGCCCAGCATCGCATCGAGTTCGCGCGCCTGCGCCAGATGCAGCCGCACCACGCCGATCGCGGCGTTGGTCTCGTCCACGGTTCCATAGGCGCTGATGCGCAGATCGTATTTCGGGCGGCGTTCGCCGCTGCCGAGCGCGGTGGTGCCGTCATCGCCGGTCCGCGTGTAGATTCGATTAAGCACGACCATTGGCGGATCCCCTCTTACTTGCCCTATTTGCCCATCGCCCAGACCACGGCCATCGTGATGACAATGGCGATGAATTGCAGCAACACCCGCAGCCGCATCAGATTCTGCGAGCGGCTGGGCGAGCCGCCCCGCATCATGTTGATGAGACCCAATAGCAGCACGATCGCAACGGCAGCGACCGCGATGGGCAGAACAATCGAACCAAAAAAGGAAGCCATCGGCGCTACATAACACCGTGCCGGGCCGGCCGCCATATGTTCACAGAGCCTGCACAGATGCCTGATCGATCTGGCTTTTAGCCCAATAATATCAGAAGCTAGGGTGATGTTCCGATCGAACCGTCAATCGCAAGGCCAGGGTGGCATGTGAGGCAGGTCAAGTACGTCTATCACGTCGTGATGGATGCATTTTATACGTTCCTCGCCGATGACGGCTGGGCGATCGCCAGCCATATCGCGCTGTCGACGCTGATGGCGCTGTTTCCGTTCCTGATCGTGCTGACCTCGCTGGCCGCTTTTGTCGGCTCCAAGGAACTTGCCGACCAGTCTGTTGAACTGCTGTTGCAGGTGTGGCCGCAGCAGGTCGCCGATTCGCTTTCAGGCGAAATTCACGACGTGCTGACCACGACCCGCGGTGACTTGCTGACCATCGGCGCGGTGCTGGCGGTGTACTTCGCCTCGAACGGCGTCGAGGCGCTGCGGGTGGCGCTGAACCGCGCCTATTCGGTGATCGAGCCGCGAAGCTGGTACTGGCTGCGGCTGGAATCGATCGGCTACACGCTGGTCGCCGCCTTCACCGCGCTGGCGATGGCGTTCCTGATCGTGCTGTTTCCGTTGATGCTGGAAGCGGCGCGGCGCCACATTCCCTTCTTCGTCGAGACCAACGAGCACTTCCTCAACGTCACCCGTTACAGCGTCACCATCGGCGCGCTGATCATAGCCCTCTTCATCCTGCACGCGTGGCTGCCGGCGGGCCGCCGGAGCTTTCTGCAGATCCTGCCCGGTATTATCTTCACTTTGGTTGCGTCGCTGCTGTCCGGCATCGTGTTCGGCCAGTATCTGACGCGCTTCGCCGGCAACTACGTGACGATGTATGCGGGACTGGCATCCGTCATCATCGCGCTGGTGTTCCTGTATTTCATCGCCGCGATCTTCGTTTACGGCGGCGAACTCAACGCAGCGATCATCAAGTCGCGGCTGCCGCGCGGCGTGTCGCTTCAAGCAGCGCAGTCGCTAGCGCACGTGGACTGACAGGCTTGACCAGGAAGGCGTCGGCCCCCGCAGCGCGCGAGGCCACCTCGTCCTCGCCGCGCCCCGACACGCAGATGATGGCGATGCGGCCGAGCGGCGGAGCGAGCGCCCGAATGCGCCTGATAGCCTCGATGCCGTCGATGCCCGGCAGCACCATATCCATCAGCACCGCGTCGAAACTGCCCTGCACAATCCGCTCCGGCGCAGCCTCGCCCTGGCCGATGAACTCGGTCTGGTGGCCGAGTTCGGTCAGGATGGCGTTCAGCACGACGCGGCCGAACGGATTGTCCTCGACGCTGAGCAGGCGCAAGGACCGCAGCGCCGCGGTCGACGGCTCGCCGTCGGCCCCGGTCATGATCGTAATCGGGCCCTTGGCCGGCGACATCACGACGCTGAGCGTGAAAATGGTGCCGCCGCCGCGCCGTTGCGTCACCACGATGTCGCCGCCCATGGCGCGCGCGAGTTGCCTGACCGACGACAACCCAAGCCCGGTGCCGCCGAACTTTGAGGCGATAGAGACATTGGCCTGCGAGAACGGGCGGAAAAGGCGCTTGATCTCGCTGAGCGTGAGGCCGATGCCGCTGTCGGAAACCGCAAAGGCGACGCCGATTTTGCCCTTGGGCGCGCGCAGCGGCGACACGACAAGCGTGACGCTGCCCTGTTCGGTGAATTTCACCGCATTGTCGATCAGGTTCTCCAGCGCCGCCCGCAGCCGTACGGGATCGCCGACGGCGAATGCCGGCAGCTTTTCGGAAATCTCGACCGACGACTGCAGACCCTTCGCCGCGGCCCGCCCCGTCAGCGAATCGCCGGCGTTGCGCGCCAGCGTGCGCAGATCGAAGAAATCGTGGCGCACGGTGAGCCCGGGACCGCTGCTGCGCGCGGCATCGACGAACAAGGTCGCAAGGCTCGCCAGATGTTCCGCGCCGGCCTTGATGGTGTCGACCCAGCGCCGTTCGCGCTCGTCGAGGTCGGATGTCGCCAGGAGATTGCTGATCGCCAGAATGCCGGTCAGCGGCGTGCGCACCTCGTGGGCAAAGGCCGCCAATGCCACTTCGACCACGCCGGGCCCGGCTGCCGCTTTCCGCGAACCGCGTTTCTTCGCGCCAACGCGCGATACGCGCTTCTTCTTCGGCTGTTTTTTGGTCAGCCGCGTTGTACGCCGTGAACGCGGTGATGCCGCCATGGTCCGCCTTGCCCCAGCTTGCATCATGGCATGCCACGGCAGCCGGAGTCACGATGGCCTTTTTGGCAACCCTCAGCAGAATTACGGAAGTCCTACCAGACGGCGGATGTGGGCCGGCGTGGCGCCCTGCCCACGCAATTCGCGCAAGGCGGTGGCCTTGGTCGACTTCGACAGTTTCTGTCCGGCGTCGTCGAGGACCAGCCGGTGATGCCGGTAGGCCGGTTGCGGAATACCGAGCAGCGATTGCAGCAGCCGGTGCACGCTGGTCGACCAGAAAAGGTCCTGGCCGCGCACCACGTCGGTGACGCCCTGCAGGGCGTCGTCGATCACGACTGACAGATGATAGCTGGTCGGCGTCTCCTTGCGCGCCAGGATGACGTCGCCCCAGGCTTCCGGCCGGGCGGCCACGAGGCCGGTTTCGCCGCCAGCGCCCTCGCCGTGTTCGATCCAGGCGAGATCGGGCGCTTGTGCCATGGCCGCCGCCATATCGAGCCGCAATGCGTAAGGCAGGCCCTGGTCGATCAATTGCCGCCGCACCGGCGCGGAAAACGACTTCGCGGCGCCCGGATAGAGCGGCGCGCCATCGGGATCACGCGGCCAGGACGCTCCGGCTTTCGCGGCGGCTTCCCGTTCGGCCACCAGACGGGCGATTTCCGCGCGGCTCTCGAAGGCGGGATAGATCAGGCCGCGGCCCGACAGTTTTTCTACCGCTTCGCGAAAGTCGGAAAGATGTTCGGATTGCCGCCGCACCGGCGCCTCCCAGCCAATGCCGAGCCATTCGAGGTCTTGATAGATCGCGGCCTCGAATTCCGGCCGGCACCGCGTCGCGTCGATATCCTCGATGCGCAGCAGGAATCTTCCACCGCTCTCGCGCGCCAGCTCGAAATTCAACAGCGCCGAAAAAGCGTGGCCGACATGGAGGTAGCCATTGGGGCTTGGCGCAAATCGGAACACAGGTGACGGCATTCTCAACACTCATCGTCATTGCCGGGCTTGACCCGGCAATCCATCAAGTTGAAATCATGCTTGCTCTGTTACGATAGGAGATGGATGCGCGGGTCAAGCCCGCGCATGACAAGCTCTGCAAGTTGATTGACCTTCCACATGACCATTCACCTCAACTCCCAGGCCGACCTCGAAGACGCGATTGCGGCCCTCGTCGTACAGGACAAGCGGCTCAAACCGATTCTCGAACTCACGGGCATGCCGGCGCTGCGCCAGCGCGAGCCGGGCTTTGCCGGGCTGGCGCATATCGTGTGCGGCCAGCAGCTCTCCACCGCCAGCGCCGGGGCGATCTGGGGACGCCTCACCGCCGCGTTCGATCCGTTCGATCCCGAACCCATCCGCAAGGCGCGCGCCGAGCGCCTCGGACGGCTCGGCCTTTCGGCGGCCAAGATCAAGACGCTGAAGAACATCGCGCGCGAACTGGCCGCGGAGCGGTTGAACCTCGACGTGCTGGCGGAAGAGGACGCCGATGCCGCACACCATACGTTGACCGCGCTGCATGGCATCGGACCGTGGACCGCCGACGTCTACCTGCTGTTCTGCCTCGGCCATGGCGACGCCTGGCCGGCCGGCGATATCGCGATCCAGGAAGCAATCAAGGTCGGGCTCGGCCTGCCAACGCGCCCAACCGCCAAACAGATGGCGCCGCTGGCCGAACCGTGGCGCCCCCTGCGCGGCGCCGCGGCGCATCTGTGGTGGAGCTATTATCGCGTAGTGAAGAAGCGCGAGGGCGTGATCGCGAAATAGGCTTAGCCGCGCAGCCTGACCCGGTCTTCGCGCGCGCATGACGTGACGAAATCGATCACCGCGCGCACCGCGGGGAGTTCGACGAGATCCGGATGCGCCAGCAGAAAGAGATCGGCCACGCTGACGAGCTTTTGCGGGGCAACCCGCACCAGATCGGGATCTTCAGCGGCGACGAAGCATGACAGCGCCGAGATTCCGAGGCCGGCCTTCGCCGCGGCCAGCATGTCGCCCTGCGACGAACAGCGCAGCACCACCGTTCCCTGCCGGGTGATGAGATCGCTCCAGCGCGCCAGCCGTTCGTTGGAGGCCCGGTCGGCAAAGCCGATCACGCTGTGCCCCTTCCACTCGTCGCGCCGCTCGGGCAGCCGCCGCCCTGCCGCATAGGCACGCGAGGCGTAGAAGCCGGTGCCGAGCCGGCCGATCCTGCGGCCGATCAAATTCTCCTCGCCGCTGTCCACCGGACGCAGCACGACATCAGCCTTGCGGCGGCGCACGCTGGCCGGAAACGGATGTGTGATGATCTCGATCTGGATGTGGTCGTGCGCCCGCAGAAACGGGCCCAGCCGCGGCATCAGCCAGTGCGAGGCAAAGGTCGCGCCAATCGACAGCTTGACCACGCCGCGGGCGTCCGCACCGGTCGCCGACACCGCGGCCTCGGCGCGCAGCGCGGCCGCCGCCATGGCATCGACATGCTCGCGGAATTTGCGGCCCTGCGAGGTCAGCGACAGGCCTTCGTTGGAGCGCGCGAACAGGGGTATGCCGAGCTGGCCCTCCAGTTCGGCGATCTTGCGGCCGACCGTCGGATGGCTGGAACGAAGCTGGCGCGCCGCCGCGGCGAAGCTACGGGTTTCGGCCACCGCGACAAAGGTCTTGCACAGGTCCCAGTCCATTGGCGATCAGGCCCAGATGTTCATTACTGAATGGTCAGCTGTTCAATATTGAACGTCGGAGACGACCCGTCCAGCCCTATAATGCAGCGCATAACCAAGCCGGCTGGAGCGGAACCGCTCGCCGGCTCGAAACCCAAAGGGAGGATTGAATGCCGTTGCCCCCGTCGCTTGCCAATTCGCTTGAACTGCCGGTGGTCGGCTCGCCGCTCTTCATCGTGTCGGGGCCGGAGCTTGTGATCGCCCAGTGCAAGGCCGGGATCGTCGGATCGTTTCCGGCGCTGAACGCGCGGCCGGTCGAAAAACTCGACGAATGGCTGAGCCGGATCAAGAATGAACTCGGCGAGTACAAGGCGCTGCACCCCGGCAAGAAGGTCGCGCCCTATGCGGTCAACCAGATCTGCCACGCCTCCAACGACCGGCTGATGAAAGACATGGAGACCTGCGTCAAGCACCAGGTTCCGATCATCATCACCTCGCTGCGGCCGCCACAGGAGATCGTCGAAGCCGCGCATTCCTATGGCGGCGTCGTGTTCCACGACGTCATCAACGTCAAGCATGCGCGCAAGGCCGCCGAACAGGGCGTCGACGGGCTCATTCTGGTTTGCGCCGGCGCCGGCGGGCATGCCGGCACGCTGTCGCCGTTCGCGCTGCTGCGCGAGGTCAAGCAATGGTTCAAGGGCACCATCCTGCTGTCGGGCGCGATCTCCGACGGCTGGAGCATTGCCTCCGCACTCGCGCTCGGCGCCGACCTTGCCTACATGGGCACGCGCTTCATCGCCACCGAAGAGGCCAATGCCGACCTCGCCTACAAGAAGGCGCTGACCGAGCACGCCGCCCACGACATCGTCTATTCGAACCTGTTCACCGGCGTGCACGGCAATTATCTCGGCCCCTCGATCGTGGCCGCGGGCCTCGATCCCGACAATCTGCCAGTCGCCGACAAGACCAAGATGAACTTCGGCTCCGGCGGCAACACCAAGTCCAAGGCCTGGCGCGACATCTGGGGCTCAGGCCAGGGTATCGGCCAGATCAATGATGCGCCGCCGGTCGCCGAACTGGTACAGCGCCTGAAGGCAGAGTTCGACGACGCCGGCAGCGACTTTCTGAGAAGGGCGCGCGCTTAAGCGGCGCGCGCTCGGCTTCAATAACAAATCAACAAGGGATGGGAACGATGAGCGTATTGCGCACTGCATTGAGCATTGTGTTCGCATTGTTGGCGACCGCAGCCGTCGCCGCCAACGACAAGGGCGAAATCCGCATCGGCCAGACGCTGCCCTATAGCGGCCCGGTATCCGGCTTCGGCGTTATCGGCCGGGCGCAGGAGGCCTATTTCGAGAAGGTCAACGCGGACGGCGGCATCAACGGCCGCAAGGTCAAGCTCATCACCCTCGACGATGCCTACTCGCCGCCCAAGACCGTCGAGCAGACCCGAAAGCTGGTCGAGCAGGAGGAAGTGCTGGTCATGTTCGGCTCGCTGGGCACCGCGACCAACAACGCGGTGCATCGCTACCTCAACTCGAAGAAAGTGCCGCAGCTGTTCGTGCTGAGCGGCGCCACCAAATGGGCCGACCCGAAGCATTACCCGTGGACCATGCCGGGCATGGCGACCTATCAGTCCGAGGGCGTCGTCTATGCCAAGTACATATTGCAGACCAAGCCGGACGCGAAGATCGCCATCCTGGCGCAAAACGACGATTTCGGCCGCGACTATGTCGCGGGTTTCAAGCGCGCGCTCGGAGACAAGGCCGCGACCATGATCGTCTCCGAGGCGAGCTATGAGACCAGTGCGCCGACCATCGCTTCGCAGCTCGCGACGCTGAAGGCCTCCGGCGCCAATGTGATGTTCGGCGTTGTGCTCGGGAAGTTTACCTCCCAGATGATCAAGGGCGTCGCCGAACTGAACTGGAAGCCGGACCTGTTGTTCGTGCCGACATCGGCGTCATCGATCTCGTTCCTGGAGCCCGGCGGACTGGAAAACGCGGCCGGGTTGATCTCGTCGAGCAATCAGAAGGACACGATGGACGCGCAATGGGCCAATGATGCCGGCGTGAAAGAGTATTTCGCGTTCATGAAGCAGTATCTGCCCAACGCCGACCTCAACAATTCGAACTACGCGGCGGGCTACCATTATGCCAACCTGATGACGAAGGTGCTGGCGGCGTGCAAGGACGATTTGAGCCGCGAGAACATCATGCGGCAGGCGGCCTCGCTGCGCCAGGTTTCGCTGCCGCTGCTGTTGCCTGATATTACGGTGTCCACCGATGCCGAGGATTATCTGCCGTTCCAGCAGTTGCGGCTGCGGCGGTTCGACGGCAAGAGCTGGGTCGGTTTCGGCGAAATTCTGGACGACCGATAAGGAGCACGCAAGGTGATCATCGGCGGCGAGCGGACCATCAGCTACCCCCAGATCCATGACCGCATCGCACGCGCGGCGACGGGATTTCGAAGCCTCGGCCTTCGCGGCGGCACGCCGGTCGCCATGATGCTGCGCAATGATTTTGCGTTGTTCGAGGTTACCGGCGCAGCCGCGGCGCTCGGCAGCCCGGTGGTGCCGATCAACTGGCATTTGAAGGCCGAGGAAGTCGCATACATCCTGGCCGACAGCGGCGCCGAGATTCTGGTCTGCCACGCGGACCTGTTGCCGCAGATCAGGGACGGGCTATCGGCTCATATCAAGCTGTTGATCGTGACCACCCCGCCGGAGATCGCTGCGGCGTTCAATGTTTCCCCCGCGCTGACGCAAATCCCTGACGGCATGACCGACTGGGACGTCTGGCGTGACACCCATGCGCCATTGCCCGAGCCGCCGATCGGCAGCGCGCCGATGTTCTATACGTCAGGCACCACGGGCCTGCCCAAGGGCGTGCGGCGCAAGCCGATGAAGCCGGAACAGCAAGCGGCCTCGGCGCGTGTCGGCACCATCGCCTACGGCATCAAGGCCGATGACGATCAGGTCGTCCTGATGAACGGCCCGATGTACCATTCGGCGCCAAGCTCCTACGGCATGCTGGCGTTTCGCAGCGGCTGCACGATCGTGCTCGAACCGCGCTTCGATCCAGAGGACATGCTGCAACTGATCACACGCCATCGCGTCACCCACATGCACATGGTGCCGACGATGTTCGTGCGGCTGCTGCGGCTGCCGGACGAGGTGAAGCAGCGTTACGATCTGTCGTCGCTGCGCTTCATCGTCCACGGCGCGGCCCCGTGCCCGCCGCAGGTCAAGCGCGCCATGATCGACTGGTGGGGACCGGTCATCAACGAATATTTCGGCTCGACTGAAACTGGAATCCCGGTGTGGCACTCGGCCGAGGAGGCGTTAGCCAAACCCGGCACCGTCGGCCGCGCGATCGAGGGCGGCGTCGTCAAAATCTTCCGGCCCGACGGCGAACTGTGCGGCGTCAACGAGCCCGGCGAAATCTTCATGCGGCAGGTCTCGGTGCCGGATTTCGACTACCACGGCAAGGCCGAGGCGCGCGCCGAGGCCGGGCGCGACGGCCTCGTCAGCGTCGGAGACGTCGGCTATCTCGACGAGGACGGTTATCTGTTCCTGTGCGATCGCAAACGCGACATGGTGATCTCGGGCGGCGTCAACATCTATCCCGCCGAAATCGAGAATGCGCTGATCGGAATGGAGGGCGTGCGCGACTGCGCTGTGTTCGGCATTCCCGACGACGAATTCGGCGAGCGGCTGTTTGCCTGTATCGAGCCCGACACCAATGCCGCGCTGTCGCCGGCGGCGGTGCAGGAATTCCTGCGCACCCGCCTCGCCAATTTCAAGGTGCCAAAGGACATCCAGTTCATGGACGCGATGCCGCGCGAAGCCACCGGCAAGATATTTAAGCGCAAGCTCAGGGATCTCCATGCCGAGGGCCGTCTGCGCGCCATCGCGTGAAGGCGCGCATGCAAACGGCGTTTGAAACGAACGGCGTTTTAAACAGCATTGCTGTTGCAAAACGTTCATCGGATGGCGCAAAGATCACCGCACATCACAAGCAGGGATCGAGCAAATGAACGCCACCGACTTCATCGTCTCCCGCAACGATCTGCAGCAATGCAAATCGATCGAAACGCAACCGCCTGAGGCCGCCGCGTTGCCGGCCGACGCGCTGCTGGTGAAAGTGACGCGCTTTGCCTTCACCGCCAATAACATCACCTATGCGGTGATGGGCGATGCGTTGAAGTACTGGCAGCTGTTTCCGGCGCCAAAGGATTTTGGAAATATTCCGGTGTGGGGTTTTGGCGAGGTGATCGCCTCGAAGCATCCGAACGTTGCCGTGGGCGAAACCCTGTTCGGCTATTTCCCGATGGCGACGCATCTCGTGATCGAGGCCGCCGACGTCACCAAACGGGGTTTGCGCGACGGCGCCGCGCATCGGCAAGTCGCAGCGCCGGTCTACAACGCCTATGCCCGCGTCAGCGGCGATCCGGCGTTCACCGGCAAGCAGGGCGACTATCAGGCGCTGCTTCGGCCGCTGTTCATGCTGTCGTTCCTGGTCGACGACTTTCTCGCCGAAAATGATTTCTATGGCGCGCGCCGCGTGATGCTGTCGTCGGCCTCGAGCAAGACCGCGTACGGCCTCGCGCATCTCTTGCACCGGCGTGACGGGATCAAGGTGATCGGGCTGACCTCGGCTCCGAACGTGGCATTCGTCAAATCGCTCGGCTGCTACGACGAGGTCGTGACCTACGACGCGGTAACATCGCTTCCTGCGGATTCGCCGGTCGCCTATGTCGACATGGCCGGCAACAGCGATCTGCGCGAGCGCCTGCACCGGCACTTCGGCGGCCAGATGAAATATTCCGGACGCGTCGGCCTCACCCACCGCAGCACCTCGCCCGAAGAGCCGGAATTGCCGGGCGCCAAGCCGAGCTGGTTCTTTGCGCCGGACCATATCCGCAAGCGCGCCAGGGAATGGGGACCGGGCGGCGTCGATATGCGCTTTGGTGCGGCATGGGCGGGCTTCGCGCCGAAACTCGATCAATGGCTCACCGTGACCGAAGGCCGCGGGCCGGCGGCGGTGCAACAGGTCTATCTCGACACCCTCAACGGCCGCGTGCCGCCGGACCAAGGGCATATCCTCGCTCTTTAGCGAATGTCCGCTATCTCCTCACGCCCTTCCTGCAGTCTCCCAAATGGGTATAGGCTCGCAGGAACAGGGAAAACGCCGCACAGACGGCCGGTGACGAGAAACGCGCATGCTCGACAGGACGGACGACATTTCGGTAGCCGCCGACAACTGGCTCGCGCAGTTCGAGGAGGCGCTGGCGAAATCCGATAGCGGCTTGCTGAAGACGCTGTTTCATGCCGACAGCCACTGGCGCGACGTGCTGGCGTTGAGCTGGAGCATCCAGACCGTCAACGGCGCGGACGCGATCCTGAAAGAGCTCGCGCTTCACGCGCCGGCCGCCGGCCCTGTTGGATTTGCGGTCGATCCCAACCGCGCCGCGCCGCGCAAGGTGACGCGCGCCGGCACCAACGCAATCGAGGCGATCTTCAGATTCGAGACCAGGGTCGGACGCGGCAGCGGCATCATCCGCCTGATCCCGGATGCCGCCAATGTCCTGAAGGCCTGGACGCTGCTGACCGAGCTCGGCGAACTCAAGGGCTTTGAAGAGCAGATCGGCGTCGCCCGGCCACGCGGCAACGCCTATTCGCGCGATTTCCGCGGCCCCAACTGGCTCGATCTGCGCAAGGCTTCCGCCGGCTATGCCGAACACGATCCGGCCGTGCTCGTGATCGGCGGCGGACAATCCGGCCTCTCGATCGCGGCGCGGCTGAAGCAATTGAATGTCGATACGCTGATCGTCGATCGCGAGAAGCGCATCGGCGACAATTGGCGCAAGCGCTACCACGCTCTGACGCTGCACAACCAGGTGCAGGTCAACCACCTTCCCTACATGCTGTTCCCGCCGAACTGGCCGACTTATATCCCCAAGGACAAGCTCGCCAACTGGTTCGAGGCCTATGTCGAGGCGATGGAGCTGAACTTCTGGACCGAGACCGAATTCGAGGGCGGCAGCTACGACGAGAAGGAGCAGCGCTGGACCGTGACGCTGCGCTGCGCCGACGGCACCACGCGCACCATGCATCCGCGCCACGTGGTGCTGGCGACCGGCGTCAGCGGTATCCCGAGCCGGCCCGACATTGCCGGCCTGAAGGATTTTCGCGGCACTGTGATGCATTCCAGCCAGTACGACGACGGCGAGAACTGGAAGGGCAAACGCGCGATCGTGATCGGCACCGGCAACAGCGGCCACGACATCGCGCAGGACCTGCATTCGAGCGGCGCTGAGGTGACGCTGTTTCAGCGCTCATCGACGCTGGTCGTCAGCATCGAACCCTCGGCGCAGCTGGTGTACGCGCCCTACAATGAGGGCACGCTCGAGGACAACGACCTGATCGCGACCTCGATGCCGCTGAAGGTGGCGCGGCGGAGCCATGCGCTGACCACGGAGAAATCGAAGGAGCTCGACAAGGAGCTGCTGGAGGGGCTGGCGCGCGCGGGCTTCAAACTCGATTTCGGCGAGGACAATACCGGCTGGCAGTTCAAATACCTCACCCGAGGCGGCGGTTATTACTTCAACGTCGGCTGCTCCGATTTGATCGTCAAAGGCGATATCGCTCTGAAGCAATTCGCCGATGTCGAGGGCTTTGTCGCCGATGGCGCGAAGATGAAGAGTGGTGAGACCATCACCGCCGATCTCGTCGTGCTGGCGACCGGCTACAAGCGGCAGGAAGAGCTGGTGCGGCTATTGTTCGGCGAAGCCGTCATGAACCGCGTCGGCACCATCTGGGGCTTTGGCGACGGCCAGGAACTGCGCAACATGTACACCCGCACCGGCCAGCCCGGCCTGTGGTTCATCGCCGGCGGCCTCGCGCAATGCCGCATCGGCTCGAAGCATCTGGCGCTGCAGATCAAGGCGATCGAGGAAGGGTTGCTGCGGCGCGAAGCCGGCGGCGGCCGTCGCGTGAATCACAGCTAACATCATGGGGGAATAAACATGCCGTCCATTCTCGGCTCGGGCGAACACCGCTATCGCGTGGTGGAGAACTGGGCGAAGCTGCCCGATGGCTGGAGCCTGACCGACGTCGCTTCCGTCGCGGTCGACAGCCGCGACCGCATCTACGTCTTCAACCGCGGCGCCCATCCGATGGTGGTGCTGGACCGTGAGGGGAATTTCCTCAGGAGTTGGGGCGAAGGCCTGTTCAACCGCGCCCATGGGCTGCACATCGACGCCGACGACAATCTCTACTGCACCGATGACGGCGACCACACCGTGCGCAAGTGCTCGGTCGACGGCAAGGTGCTGCTGACGATCGGCATCCCGAACCGGCCAAAACCGTATATGAGCGGCGAGCCGTTCCACCGCTGCACCCATACGGCACTGTCGCCGAAGGGTGAGATTTACGTCTCGGACGGTTACGGCAATGCCTGCGTCCACAAATACACGCCCGACGGCAAGCTGCTGAAGACCTGGGGCGAGCCGGGCTCCGATCCCGGCCAGTTCAACATCGTCCACAACATCGCAACCGACGTAGACGGCTTCGTCTATGTCGCCGACCGCGAGAACCACCGCGTGCAGGTGTTCGACGGCAACGGCAAATACGAGACCCAGTGGAATAATTTGCACCGGCCCTGCGCACTGCATTGCTGCGGCGGCAAGCAGCCGCATTTCATCGTCGGCGAGCTCGGCCCCGGCATGCCCGTCAACCTGAACGTACCGAATCTCGGGCCGCGGCTCTCCATCGTCGACGCCAAAGGCCGGCGGATCGCCCGGCTCGGCGGCGAGGACGGCCCGGGGATCGAGACCGGCAAATTCCTCGCGCCCCACGGCTTGGCGCTGGATTCCAGAGGCGACATCTATGTCGGCGAAGTCGGCGTCACCAACTGGAAGACCAGCTTTCCGGACACGCCGATGCCATCGGAGGTCGGCATCGGCCGCTGCCTGCAGAAGCTGGAGAAGGTTTAGCCGGCCGCGCGGCTCGGGGCTCGGCACACCCGATCACGATGGATTGACCGCGGATGCCCGCCCGTGGAGGCGCTTTGGAGGCCCGCGGAATCGTGGCGATTCGTGGGCGGCTCATGCTGGATAAGGCCCGGAACGCTCTTCACAATCCCGTCACGCTGCCTGTAGTATGCAGGGCGCATGCTGCTTCGCAGCTAACATGGGAGTCAGGAGCGTTTCTTGAACGCACACGTCTCGCAAGGCGGTTGGCCGGTACTCGTGCTGAATGCGGATTTCCGGCCGCTGAGTTACTACCCGCTGTCTCTCTGGTCGTGGCAGGACGCGATCAAGGCGGTGTTCCTCGACCGCGTCAACATCGTCGAGCATTACGACCGCGCGGTGCACAGCCCGAGCTTCGAGATCCAGCTGCCGAGCGTGGTGTCGCTGAAATCCTTCGTCAAGCCGACCACGCATCCTGCCTTCACCCGGTTCAACGTCTTCCTGCGCGATCGCTTCTGCTGCCAATATTGCCTGGCGCATGACGACCTCACCTTCGATCACATCATCCCGCGCAGCAAGGGCGGCCAGACCACCTGGGAGAACGTCGTCGCGGCCTGTTCGCCGTGCAATCTGCGTAAGGGCAATCTGACGCCGCAGCAGGCCCGGATGTTCCCGCGGCAGCACCCGTTCGCCCCGACCGTGCACCAACTGCACCGCAACGGCCGCCTGTTCCCGCCGAACTATCTGCACGATAGCTGGCTGGATTATCTTTATTGGGATACCGAGCTCGATCCGTAGTTCCGGGGACGCTGTTATCGTGGGAATCATAGTGTCACGTTTTCGCCGCTCCTGCTTTGAGTTTCCGATAATTCCATCTGAGACAAGCGGGTGCGCCGCGGCCGGGCTTTCCCATGCCCCTTACGAGTTCGATCACGCCCTACGATCCTGAGTGGCCGCAACGGTATGCGGAGGAAGCCGAGCGATTGTCTCCGACCTTCGGATCGGCATTGCAGGGGATCCATCACGTCGGCAGCACAGCCGTGCCGGGATTGGCGGCGAAACCTGAGATCGACATCCTGGCCGTGGTCACATCCGGCAACGTTCCCGAGGAGTGGACCCGAACGTTTGAAGCGCTTGGCTACCGGCGCGGCGGCGACCTTTCGCCAGACCACCATTTCTTCAAGCGGGATGTCGGCGGCGTCCGCACGCACAAGCTCCACGTTTGCCGCGAAGGCTATCCGACGATCGCGCGAATGCTTAAATTCCGGGACCATCTTCGCGGGCATCCGGCCGATCGGTTGAGGTATCAGGAATTGAAGCTCGCCCTCGAACGGGAAAATGCCGACGGCATTCACCAGTATCTTGCGGACAAGGCGCCGTTCATCAACTCCCTTCTCGCCGGCCTCGAGTGAGAAGCCCCGGCTCGCGCACCTGGCCGACTGGTGGCCGGCACGTCCGCGCATGCACGCTCCGTTCGGGCCAAGGAACCATTGCGATTCGGCGGGCAACCGGCAATTTCGCGTTCGAATTCATAACGCTTCAAGTGCGCTGCGCGATGGTGTCATCGGTAGGAATTCCGGGATACGGCGCTTCGCGATCCAATATGGTCGCCAGAGCGATTGCCAAGCGGCGCGGTCGAGCGGCGCCGTGCCCCAGTCACGCCGCCCCATTTCGACCTGCGACAGGTCATGCATGTGCAGCCATTGGCGCGCCGCCCACCATAGCTCACGCGGCACCTCTGCGTTCCCAGCGGCTTTGAGCTCGACGATATTCGGCAGCGGATCGCGATAACGCGAAGCAACGCGCAGCGTGGCAACGCGCTCCCCGTCGCGCCGAACGCTCCAGAGCCGCGAGCGATTATGCGCCAGGTTGTAGCCATAGGTGTGCAGGCAATTCCGCATGGCGTCCGCTTCTTCGGCGATAGCGACGATGGTGTCCAAGGGCAGGAAATCATAGCCGGCCACGCGACCGGTCCGGAGCCACATGTCGCTGATCGGCAGGCGACCGAGATTCACTTGCAATGCGATGAGCATTCGCCAGTCGTCTGCAGCTGCAAGGGCCGGACCGATGCGCATGTCCGGCGTCCACGGCTTGCCGATCAAACCGTGCCCGTACGTTGCCGGCTGGCTGGAAAACCATGACCAGAGACTGATCAGCCGCAAGCGGGCCGGATTCACACGCCGCTGCTCGCGGACAAGCTCGCGCGCGATCCACACCGCCGCCGCCTCATGCGCGAGATCGGCAACATCAGCCACGACCTGCAGCCAAATCGGGGCGAGTTTGGGCGAGCGCGGAAAATGGTTCGCGATCTGCCGGCGAAACAGCTCGCCGTCAGGCAATCTCCCGATCGGACGCGTGAGCGCCTCCGGCGGCACCTTTCGCAGCCACATCGGCACATCGGCCGCCACCGCCGCCTCAGCTAGACCGAGGCCATCGACGACGTGCGCGAGCGCCGGCGCGGGATCGAGCCCGGGCCGCGGGACGGCCAGCGCGAAGAGAAGCGCGGGAAAGCTCGCGGCAAGGTCCGCAATGCGCGAGTGCCCCATTGCCAGAACACGCACCTCTGCCTGGAACCGGGGATGATATCTCCGGAGCCGACGTTCAAGCAGGTCGGAGCGCGCGGCCTCCCGGCGAGGGGCCAGCAACAGATTCGAAGTCATGACAACAATTCCGCAGCTCGGACTCAGAGGTCCGCAGCGAAGATTCGATCGCGTTGAGGATTTGAATATTTCACCCGGGGTTTGAATCCCGGGAAGCGCGTCAAATATCGCGTATCGAACCCGGGAAGCGCGCAGACGTAAACATGGTCGCCTCCATCGATGGCGTTGCGGAGCCGTCCCAATAGCCAGTTTTCTGCCGATGCGCAACCCGGGAATGCATCCTGCCG
Source organism: Bradyrhizobium sp. OAE829 (assembly GCF_040546575.1). Taxonomy (NCBI): domain Bacteria; kingdom Pseudomonadati; phylum Pseudomonadota; class Alphaproteobacteria; order Hyphomicrobiales; family Nitrobacteraceae; genus Bradyrhizobium; species Bradyrhizobium sp. OAE829. Next base: position 3,410,033 of record NZ_JBEPOE010000001.1, read on the forward strand.
GCAGTTCACCTGACGCCCGGCTTGCGTCGGTCTTCCTCACCTTCCGCCCTCAACCTGTCCGCCATTCGCTCGGCGATCGCCACCGTCGTCAGGTGGGTGTTGGCGCGCGGGACTTCGGGCATGATGGAGGCGTCGATGACGCGGAGGCCGGTGCAGCCGATCACGCGGCATTCGGGATCAACTACCGAGCGCGGGTCGTCAGGCGCGCCCATGCGGCAAGTGCCGCTGGCGTGCTGGGCGTCGCTGCACTCGGTGAACAGCCAGTCGTCGAGTTCGGCTTCGCTGAGCGCCTCGTCCATCGAGCGTCCGGTCGCGCCATACTCGACGCGGTGGGCGATGTCGGTGATGGCGGGCTGCAGGCAGATCTCGCGCAGGCGGCGCACGCCGTCGCGCATACGAATGAGATCGCTGCGATCGGACAGCATGCGCTCCTCCACCGCCGGATCGATGGTCGGGTCTGTCGTGGTGATGCGGACGTGGCCCTGGCTGAACGCCTGATAGACCGACACCGCGATGCGGCCGCGCGCGGTGCTGGCCGTCTGATTGACGTCGCGGGCGAGGTTGCCGGCGATCATGATCATGTCGTTCTCACCGGCGCCTGCGAGGCCGGAGCTGTAGCGCAGGCAGCAATTGGTGTGGCGGTGCATCAGCGTGTTGACCTGACCGTGCTCGCGCAGATGCAGCAGCGCATCCATGATCGGATGGTCGAGCAGGGTTTCGCCGACCGGTAGGTCGGCCAGAACAGGGATGCCCAACCCTTCCAGCAATGCCGCAGGACCGATGCCGGAGCGCTGCAGAATCGCCGGCGAGTGAATGGCACCGGCGCAGAGGATCACCTCATGCTTGGCCGCGGGTGCATATGATTTGCCACCGATGTGGACCCGGACCGCGCGGGCGTGGAGCCGGTTGCCTTCGAATTCGATTCCTTCGACCAGGGCATCGCCGACGATCCGCAGATTCTCGCGGCCGCGCGCCGGCTCCAGATAGCCGTCATTGGTGGAGACGCGGCGTCCGGCCTCGCTGTTGATGGCGTAGGGCGAGACACCGGTGCCATCAGGCGCGTTGTGGTCGTCGCACCAGCCATAGCCGAGGCCAAGCGCGGACTGGCGCAGCGCCCGGTCCACATTTCCCCAATCCGGCACCGGCGCGCGGTACACCGGGATCGGGCCGCGATCGCCGTGATAGGCCGCGTCCGGAAAATTCTTGTCGGTCTCGAGCTTGCAGAACCAGGGCAGCATCGCGTCCCAGCCCCATCCCTCACAGCCGCTGGCTTCCCAGCGGTCGAGATCGTCGGGCACCGCGCGGATGGCGATCTGGCCGTTGATCGTGGAACTGCCGCCCATGGCGCGCCCGCGCCACAGCAGGCGCGGCGCCTGCCGCTCGGTTCGCCTTGCCAAGAGCCTGGGCCAGCGGAAATTGTCATCGCCGATGGCGCGCATCGGGTTCGGGATCTGGATGTGCTCCGGTGTATCAGATGTGCGCAGGTCCTGCCCGGCCTCGAGCAGCAGCACGCGATGGGCGGGGTCCTCGCTGAGGCGCGCGGCCAGCGTGGCGCCGGCAGAGCCGCCGCCGATGATGATCGTGTCGTACTCCTGGTCAGTCATGCGCGGTCACCGGCAGTTATTCCCTCACGTATTTCTGGATGCGCCAGTTCAGCGTATCGGCGACGAAGATCTCGTCGCGCGGGCTCACCGCGATGTAATGGGCTTCACCATACTTACCGGGCGTTTTGCCCTGCCCAGCGCCTGATATCATCCCCACCACCTTGCCGTTCAGATCGAGCTTCATGATCTGGCCGGTGTGACCGGCCGCCAGCCAGATGTGCTGATCGTCGCCCATGAACAGCCCGCAAGGCGCGCCGGGATGCTGCGAGCAGCGGATGTAATTGCCGTCGGCGTCGAACACCTGGATGCGCTCGTTCTTGCGGTCGGCGATGTAGAGCAGCCCTTGCGCGTCGAATACCAGGGAGTGCGGCAGATCGAATTCGCCCGGCCCCTTGCCGTTGCTGCCCCAGCTTTTGATGAAGTTGCCGTCAGGATCGAACTTGATCACGCACGACGTGCCCTTGCCGTGCCCCTGCAGCACGAAGATGTCGCCGCTCGGACCGACCACGGCCTCGTTCGGTTCGTGGAACAGCCGCAGGTGCCCGAACGGATGCCACTCGCCGGTGTGGCCCTTGACGCCGAGCACCATTTCCAGCCGACCGGACGGATTGAACTTGTAGACCAGGTTCGCCGCGACGTCGGTTGCCCAGATGTTATCCTGCGCGTCGATCCGCAGGCCGTGCGAGCGTTCGAACATGCCCTCGCCGAACCCGCGGATGAAATGGCCGTCGGGATCGAATTCCATCAGCGGCATCAGCCCGCGATGAATGACGAAGATGTTGCCTTTGGAATTGAAGGCAACGCCCGACGTGCCGCGAAAATTCATGCCCGGCGGCAGCTTGAACGATTCGGCAACAGCGACGTAGGGAAGTGGTGGGAATTCCATTCGCGCCGCCCCTCATGCGAAACGTTCGCTCGCCAGGTCAGGCCCGCTCAACCCAACGACATATCCAGCGGCGGCGCGACATTATCCGGTAACGGACAGACATAGGGCGTGCGGGCGGTGCGCTTCTTGAGGTCGGCTTTCGCGGCTGCGATCAGTTCCGGCTCGCCCAGCGCCTGGACGCCGAGCGCGGCCATCGCCTTGGCGGCCTGCACCATGGCCTTGTGGGCATGCGGGCTCTTGCCCTGGGCGACGATCTGCCAGGTGTGAAACGGCGTTCCGATCGCAACCGTGGGAGCGTGGACCTGAACGGTCGGGACCACCCAGCTGACATCGCCGACATCGGTCGAGCCGATCTGCGGGTTGCGCTTGGCATCCAGCGGCACGATGAAATCAGCCAGCGGCCGGTCGGTCGGATCCATGCCGATCGAATGATAGACGGAGGCGATGTCCTTGTCGGTCAGGGTTGCGCGGATTTTTGTGGCGAATTCCTTGTCCGCCTCGTCGAAATGCGGGGGGCCGAGGTCCGTCATGATGCGGTGCAGGGTTTGCTCGAGCGGGGTGTTGTCCAGAACATTGGAGACGGCGGAAATGATCCGCATCTCCACGCTTGTTTCGGTCATCAGCGCGGCGCCTTGCGCGATCTTGTGAACGCGTCCCACCAGCGCGTTCATTCCGGGCAGATCGCGGTCGCGGATCGAATAGCGCACGCGGGCGTGGGCCTGCACCACGTTGGGGGCAATGCCGCCGGTGTCGAGCAGCGCGTAGTGGACGCGGGCTTCGCTCGGCATGTGCTCGCGCATGTAGTTGACGCCGACATTCATCAGCTCCACCGCATCGAGCGCGCTGCGGCCGAGATGCGGCGAGACCGCGGCGTGAGAGGCACGGCCGGTGAAGATGAAATCGGCGCGGGTGTTGGCCAGCGATGGCGTCACCGCGACTTCCCAGAAACTGTTGGGGTGCCAGGTGATGGCGATGTCGGCATCATCGAAGGCGCCCGAGCGCACCATGAAGGTTTTCGCCGCACCACCCTCCTCGGCGGGGCAGCCGTAATAGCGCACGCGCCCCGGAATCTTGCTCGCGGCAAGCCAATCCTTCACGGCGGTGGCGGCGAGCAGTGCCGCCGAACCCAGCAGATTGTGGCCGCAGCCATGGCCATGGCCGCCGGCCTCGATGGGGCGATGTTCCGCGACACCCGCCTCCTGGCTGAGACCGGGCAGCGCATCATATTCGCCAAGGAAGGCGATGACGGGACCGCCCTCGCCCCATTCGCCCATCAGGGCGGTGGGAATATCGGCGACATTCTCGGTGATGCGGAAACCCTGATGGCGCAGCTCAGTCAGATGTTCGGCGGCAGAGCGCGCCTCGGTGTAGCAGACCTCGGGCATCGCCCAGACCCTGTCGGCCAAATCGATGAAGCGCGGCTTGATGACGTCAATGCCCCGCCAGATGTCGCTGCGATTGTCCATGCTACGGTCCCCGATCGTTGGTTGGATGAAATCGTATCAGCTTCGTCAGGCCCGGCCTAGCGCCGCGCGGGTGACCTGCCATGCGGCCGACGCGATGAATATGCGCCTGCGATCTCGCGGCGCGATGCGCCCGAGTCCTGCTGGAAGCTCCTTGCCCGCTCCAATGAGAGGGCGCAGGGAAGACCGGGTGCGCGCTGCACCCGCGGTCCCGTGTGCGGTTTGCACAAGAAATGCTGCACACGAGCATACAGGGCAGCGGAGAACACCCGGCCTTCCCTGCGCAATGGCTTTACGGCTTATGCCGTGCTCTCCCCGGAGACGAGTTCTTGGTTGACTCCGTCACTGCCGTTTCCGCTTGCGCTTCTCCGACAGCTTGACACCTGCAACGGGTGCCAGGACCACACGGTTTTGCCGTACGCTCGTCCGCGCCATCGTCTCAGCGCAAACCAGCGTCCACCGCAACCCGTCCAACGTCCGTGACGACGGCCGACGCCCTTCTGAGTAGGACGGGATGACTCACATATAAACTGATTTTCCATTCTGTAAAACAGAATATTTTTTATTTCGGGGCTTGACACGATTTCTGAAAACCGGAACTGATTTGCCCGTCGGGCAACACGGAGGTATCCCACACAGGGCGTCGCGCGACGATGCCGGCTTTTGGACCCGTAGCGGACATTGAGTTTCGCAGCGAACGTCGTAAACTTCGTCCGGATTGCAACGCCTTGAAACCCTGGAGGTAGATGCAATGACCCTCGACCAGTATGTGCGCGACCTGCGGGAGATTACTGCTCGGCATTCTGATCCTGTCGAAATCACGGACCTCGTCGTACCGCTCGCCAGGGAATTTGCGCAATCGCCGGAACTGCGCCGCCCCGAATATCGTGAATGCGATGCCGAGCAAGGCTTCGGCGTTCACCTGCTCCATGAAGAGCCCAATCACGATCTGGCCGTTTTCCTGGTCTCGTGGCTGCCTGACCGCGGCACCACCCCACATAATCACAAAACCTGGGCCGTGGTGGTCGGTATCGAAGGCCAGGAACAGGAGGTCAACTACGACCGGCGCGATGACGGTGGTAAGCCCGGCTATGCCGACCTGACACGCAGCGGTGAACAAGTGATGACCGCTGGTGACGCGGCTTGTTGTTATCCTGAACACATACATAGCGTCCGGAACGTAGGAACAGGCATCTCGATGTCGCTGCACACTTACGGCCGGCACATCAACTACACTGGACGCTCCGAGTTTGATGTAGAGCGCAAACTTGAGAACCCCTACGTGGTCAGGGTCGCCGACGACGCGCACGCGCGGGCGCAGATCCTGACCAAACGAAGAATAAGTTAGAGTTCCGCTTCCGGCACTTTCGGACCTGGATTGCCGAGCCATAACCGAGCGGTAATGGGCCTGGACAGCGATGTCTATCGGCCGACGCGTCTGGAGTGACGGACATGATGTCGATAAAGTTGCCGCTCTGGCTACGCTTTTTCCTGCTTATCGGCGTCGCCGTCTTTGCGGCAGGCGCAGGTCTCCTTGCCTATCGGTACTACACTCATCCGGTAACGCTGACCGTGGCGGTTGGCTCGATCGACGGCGAGGCTGCCAAGGCAATGTCAGCCATCGCAAGCGAGTTCGTTTCAACGAACGCGCCGGTCCGGCTCAAGGTCATCGACAGCGGCACAGCGCTTGAGGCTGCCGCCGCTTTCTCCGCGACCAAGGTCGATCTCGCTGTGGTTCGCGGCGATGTCGGCGACTTGTCGCAGGCGCAAGCCGTCGTCGTCGTCAGCCATATGGTCGTACTGATCATTGCGCCGCCGGGATCGTCCATCGACAGCATTGGCAGCCTGAAGGGCCGCACGGTCGGCGTGGTCGGCGGAGCAGTGAACGCCAAAATTGTCGATGCGTTGACCAAGGAATATAACCTGGCAAGCGCGAAAGTTGCGTTCAAGAACCTTGCTTTGACGGATGTACGGCAGGCCATTCAGTCAAAACAGGTCAGCGCCCTGCTCGTCACGACCCCGCTCGCCGAAAAATACCTCTCGCTCGTTCGCGGATTTTTTCAGCTCGAGCATAAAAAGGTCCCGGTACTGATCCCCATCGAGTCCGCAGCAGCGATCGCAGAGACCGAACGTGCCTTTGAAAGCTTCGATGTCCCGAAGGGCACGCTGCGGGGATCGCCGCCGGTCCCGGAAGATGACCTGACGACCTTGAGGACCTCACTATACCTGGTTGCGCAGAAGAAGCTCGGCACCGATCTGGTAACCAGCCTCACGCAGGCGATCATGAGCGCGCGCAGGACTCTCCTGCGCGATCAGCCGATTTTCGCTCAGATCACCGCGCCCAGCACCGACCAGGATGCCTACCTTCCGCTGCACCCTGGAGCGGCAGCCGTCTATAACAGCACGACGCAGAGCTTCATGGATGAATACGGCAACTGGATCTATTTGACGCCGATGATACTGGGTGGCCTTGCCACCATGCTTGCGGCGGCGTGGAAATTCCTGAGCATCGGCAACCGCGCAACCGAGGGCCCGCTCGATTCTCTCTATGCTCTGGCGCGTCGGATTCGGAAAGTCGATACGGAGGCTGAGCTTTCGGATATCGAAGAGGAAATCGACGGCATTCTAAGGGCGGAGCGCGCCAAATCCGCTGGTGGAGACGAGAGCGCGGTGGTTGATGCCACATTGAACGTGGCAGCCCACCGGCTGGAGAACTTGATTCACGACCGACGCACATTGATTGCGAAAAGACCCATAGTTGCCCCCGCGGCCTAAACGAATCACGGGCATGGGAGATCAAGTGATTGGCAACATCGGTGTGAGCTGCCCTTCGCTCCCGTCTTGCCTGCGTATCAGCTTTGCATGCCGACACGTGCGCAAGCAGCGAGTGCACCGGGCAACGCAAAGAGAAGGCCTACTTGCCATCGTTCCAGATATCGGTCGCCATCTTCCAGTCATTTCCGACCTTTTCCCAAACCACAACGTACTTCCCGCTCACTTCCTGTGGCGTCGGGCCCTTGGTCTTCAGGCTGAAATTCCCGATCTCGCGTGCCGCAGAGGGGCCGAGCGGCTTGACGTCCAGGACTGTGAGTTTCGGATCGCCAACTTGTTCGGCCATGCTTTTCCACATTGCCTCGATCGCGGCTCGGCCCTGCACCATCGCAGCACCGGGCGGAAGTGCGATGGCATCAGCGGTGTAGAATGACGCGATCCCGGCGAAATCGGCCTTGTTGAAGAATTCGATCCATTTGGCGTTTGTCGCCTCGATCTCCGCCTTCTGTGCCGACGCTGGTCCGATCAACGCCAGCACGAATGCAATCACCAGTGCCATCCTGCTCATGGTCAGCTCCATTTGTTGAATGCAATTCCTCTGTCGGTTCGCGTAATCACGGTCTCCGCTCCGATACTGCGTGCATGCCGATCGGCAGCAATTTTACCGCCCGGGCATGTCCCTGAGACGCGCCCTATTGGGTTACCCCTGGGCGACGCGGCCGCCCAAGACAGCGGCGGAAACGAACGAAAGCCCGCGCCTCGCAGTGTCCACTTAATTCACAACATCATCCCCGTTAACCATACCTATATACGATGGTGTGAATTGACATCGTCGAAAAAATTTTAATCGAGAGTCGCAAATCGAACCGACCGCCCCGTTTTCGCAGGGCACAGTGGTGCGGGGCTAAATTAAAGCTCATCAAAAAACAGATCGAACGCGGAGCGTGAGCTCTCGTGACGCAAGCGAGCGTCTCGGGAAAGGGCTTTCGCTTGAGAGAGGTAATGCCGCAGTGAGTGAAAGCGAAACGAAAGTTGCACCGAACGGAACCAATGTATTCGGGATGCCGCTGTTGGAACTCCCGAAGATCGCGTTGCCTGGCGTGAGCTTCGAGCTGGCCGAGCAGGGTTTTGCCCGCGCGCGGGAAGGTTACGAGAAGATGAAGGTCGCATCAGAGGCGATGACGGAAGCGCTGCGCGAGAGCTATTCGAGCAATGCCAGAAGCACGACAGACTACGGCCTCAAGGTGCTGGAAATCTCAAACGCCAATGCCGCCTCCGCGATCGATTTCTTCGTCAATCTGCTGGGCAGCAAGTCGGTTTCGGATGTCTTTACCCTGTCCGCGTCCCAAGCGCGCAAGACCTTCGACGCCGCATCCGGCCAGAACAAGGAATTGCTGGCCCTTGCCCAGAAGCTTGCGACGGAAACGGGTGAGCCGATCAGGGATCACTTCGCCAGGATTCTGCACAAAGCCAGCTAGAAAAGCGGCGCCCAATAAAGAGGATTCGTTCAAGGAGGGATCCGGCCGGTTGGATTAAGCCCTGCAACGAGCATGCCCACCCCATGCTCGATCACACAAAGGCACAGGTGCGCTATGCCCCCCAGTCACCGCACCGACAAGAGGCGCAAATCCAACCGGCCGGTGCTTTGCTGCAAAGACAGCAAGTACCATTTCAACGGAGGGACACATGGGTATGGTTATGGTGAAATGTCCGCAAAGCGGACGCGCGATCCCCACCGGTATCAAGATCGATCGCGAGAGCTTTGGACGCAGCGCGGTGTTCTTCTCGCGCACCCATTGCCCGATCTGCAGCACCTATCACGACTGGTTCGCGCGGGAAGCCTGGGTTCACGAGCCGAGCATCCGGACGCGGCGTCTCGGCGCGGGCTCCAGCGCCTGACCGTCGCGGCGCAATGGGGGACACCATGGCGCGCATGGAAATCTCAACTGAAACATCGACCTGGCTGCTGCAGGCCAGGGACTTTCTTGAAGAAGCACGACGGCTGAAGCCGGGCCCCGCGCGCAACGAGCTGCGCCAGACGGCGAAGGTGCTGCACGAGATTGCCAAGCTCGAGGCGAAGAAACGACACAACGGGAAGAAACGACGCAACGGCCAATCGCAGCGCGGATAGGTCCGCGGTCGCGCTCACACGACATCGCCCGATTCAGTTTCCGGGATGCGCACAGCAGCGGGCGCGGCCGCCGCGCGTGATCGGCCCGTGTTCGACGAAAAGATCTCTTCGACTTCGAGACGCATGGTGCCGTGGCATTCGCACGAGGCCGCCGCGAGTCGCGATCGGTCGATCTCGATCCGGCCTCGTTGATCGGACCTGATCGCTCCGGAAGCGCGCAGTTTGCCCATCAGGAGCGTCACCGTCGTTCGTCGCACGCCAAGGATCTGCGACAACGCCTGTTGGGTGAGCGGGAGCACGTCGTGGTCGATGCGGTCGCGAAACTGCAGCAGCCAGCGGGCCATGCGGGCTTCGACCGGGTGCAGCGCATTGCAGGCCGAGCCGAGCTGGAACTGTACCAGCATCGCCCTGACATGATTCTGGACCAGGTGCCGGATCGCCGGACTGCGATTGAAAGCGGCGTGAAAACGCGACGCGGGAATCCGCGAGGCGATGCCCGCCGCACGAACGACCGCGGTAACGGCCGAAGGTGACGGCCCGAGCACTGAAAGAATGCCGATTGCCCCCTCGCGCCCGACCGCGGCGGTGGCGACCGTCTGCCCGTCCGCCATGTCGATCATCAGCGAGATGGCGCCGCTATGAGGGAAAAGGACATGCTCGATCGGGTCACCCGCTCGCGAAATGACCGCGTCCGGATCGAGTGCGACCGTCTCCAGCACGGGCCCCAGCAGATCGAGGTCCGACGGCGACAGCGTTGCAAGGAGGCGGTTACCTGTTCCGCCCACAGGTTTCACTGAAGCGAGCCCGCGATCAGACATTCGCGGCCTTCTTCATTTGGAGCGTCGCGAAACGGCGATCTTGCTCCGAGATCAAACCCACCCTGGTACGCCTTTACTCTCGACAACAAATTTTCCCCCAATAACAAAACTCCTAACCATCGGCCGCGATGTGGATTTCTCCTCGCAGCATCGCAAAGAGTTAGATGCAAATGCGACGGACGCAACAACAAAATGCGCATGCATAGCTCCGTAGTAATGCGGAACGCGTGGTTCCAATTCCGGCGCACGGCACACGATGGAAGCGGACGCGACCTATCGGTGCGCGAGCCCATTGCGATACCAGCAGGTAGCACTTTTGAGACATGACGGTGGACCCAGAGAATGTCCGTGAACGGAAGTCGTCGGCAATCAGGCGCCCGAGCCGCGCGATGAGGTGAACGCTCGTGATCGGGGGTTGCTATTGTCTGTGGCAATATGGACGCCGCGGCCGTCTTGAGTGACAATGTCTGCTGTTGGCGAAGTGCCAGCGGTGGCGATATGCCGCCTGATACGAAACACAAGAGCGGCATCAAGACGCCCCGCAATGGAAACGCCCCATGCTGATCCCCCTCGCCGACGTGCCGCGCTGGTATGCCGAGCGCAAACCGAAAGACACGATCGCGATCAGCCATGGCGCTGAGACGCTGACCTGGGAGCAACTGGAGCGCAATGCCAACGCCCGTGCCCGCGCCTTTGCGGCCAAGGGCGTCAAGCCGGGCGATTTCGTCGCCATCGGCCTGCCCAACAGCAACGCATTTTTCGAGACCACGTTTGCGGTATGGAAATGCGGCGCGACGCCGACTTCGCTGACCTGGCGGTTGCCACGCGGCGAGGCCGCTGCGGTGCTGGAGATTCTCAAGCCTTCGCTTGTCGTCGGCGGCCAGCCGGACTGGAATGCGCCCAACGCGCTACCGATTGATTTCAGGCCGGAGGGCTTTTCCGGAGATCCGATCGACAACCCGGTGGCGCGCTACTGGAAGGCGATGACCTCTGGCGGCTCGACCGGCCGGCCGAAGGTGATCCTCGACCACCGGCCCGCCGTGATCGATACCGCAGGTCCCGCTGCGCTCGGCATGCCGCTCGGCGCTTCCCTGCTCAACCCCGGGCCGCTCTACCACAACGCGCCCTTCATTGTTTCGCACACCGCGCTGTTCCATGGCGGGCGCGTCACCGGCCTCGTCAAGTTCGACGCCGAGGAATGCCTGCGCCTGATCGAAGCGAGCCGGGTGCAGTGGGTCAATTTCGTGCCGACCATGATGCACCGGATCTGGGCGCTGCCGGGCGAGGTGCGGAGCCGCTACGATCTGTCGAGCCTGCAAATCGTGTTTCACATGGCCGCGCCGATGCCGCCTTGGCTGAAGGAAAAATGGATCGAATGGCTCGGACCCGAGCGCATCTATGAGCTCTATGGCGGCACCGAAGCGCAGGGCGCCTGCATCATTTCGGGCGTCGAATGGCTCGAACACAGGGGATCGGTCGGCAGGATCGCCGAGACCTCCCGCCTGCGCATCATCGGCGAGGACGGCAACGAGGTCCCGACGGGCGGGACCGGTGAAATCTATTTCCTGCCCAATGACGGCGCCGGCAGCTCCTATCATTACCTCGGCGCCGAACCCAAACGCCGCGCCGACGGCTGGGAATCGCTCGGCGACATCGGAAGGCTGGATGCCGACGGCTATCTCTATCTCGGCGACCGGCTCGCCGACATGATCCTGCGCGGCGGCGCCAACATCTACCCGGCCGAAATCGAAGCCGCGGTATCCGCGCATCCGTTAGTTCGCTCCTGCGTCGCGGTCGGCCTGCCCGATCCGGAATTCGGCCAGCGCGTGCACGCAATCCTGGAACTTGGACCCGACACCGACGCGCAATCGGTCGCCGACGGCATGGGCGATTTCCTCTCCGACCTGCTCAGCCGCTACAAGCATCCGGAAAGTTTTGAAGTGGTCAGCGTCGGCCTGCGCGACGATTCCGGCAAGGTCCGCCGCACCCTGCTGCGCGACGAGCGCGCCGCCTGGCTGAAGGAGAATCGTGCGTTCCGGATATTGCCGGCGCGGGCGCGGGCCAAGGCGGAGTGAGGGCGGAGTGGAGCAGGTCCGACGGCAGCGACCGTCCTAAGCTTCCAAAAAAGCCAACTCTCGCTCTTCGCGACATTTCAACACGCCACACCCTGACGTAGGATGCTCCGATCGGCGTGCCGACTTCCGATCGGCCGCCCCGCATTGGAATATGACATGTCTTTCCGCAGGGATAACAAGGCATATGAGGCCTGGCTCGGCACGCAGTGCGACGTCGTCAAAAAGGATATCGCCTACAAACACAAACGGATGAAGAAGAACCCCTTCATCTTTCTGCGGGCGACCTATTTCCGCTGGGCCAGAAAAATCGGCGACTGGTGTCCGGAGCTGATGGATGCGCCGCAGTTGCTTTCGGTCGGCGATCTGCATCTGGAGAATTTCGGGACCTGGCGCGATGCGGACGGCCGCCTGGTCTGGGGCATCAACGATTTCGACGAAGCCGCCGTGATGCCCTACGTGCTCGATCTGGTCCGGCTTGCGGCCAGCATCCAGCTTGCGCCGAATCCGGCGGTCGATCCCAGGCATGCCGCCAACGCCCTGCTCCGAGGCTATCGCGACGGCCTTAAAGCGCCACGGCCGGCGCTGCTGTTCGAAGCGCAAAGCTGGTTGCGGCCCTATGCCGAGCCTGAGGAAGAGAAGCTGAAGGAGTTCTGGAAGGAAGTTGCCGACTACCCGGATTACAAGCCGCCGCCCGCAATCGCCAAGGCGCTGATCGAAAGCCTGCCTGACGGCGTGGACAAAGAGCGCATTCGATTGTGCCGCCTGCTCCGCAAGGGTGGCGGCAGCCTGGGGCGGCCGCGTTACGTCGCGGTCGGCGACTGGCGCGGCGGGCAGGTACTGCGCGAGGCCAAGGCGCTGGTGCCCTCGGCGTGGACATATGCCAACGGCCAAACATCCGGCAAGAAATCTGGCAAGAAATCCAGCAAGTCGAATTTTCTGGCGCTGGCGAACAGCCGCTATCGCGCGCCGGATCCGTTTCTTGACGTGCGCCATCAATTCATCTTTCGGCGCATCGCCGCCGATTCCCGCAAGATCGAGCTGGGTGATGCCGCCGGCAGGAAATTGCACCTCAAGCTGCTGGAGGCGATGGGACTGGAAGTGGCGTCGGTCCACGCGGCAGGCAAAGTGCCGGTCGAGGCGCTGCAGGCCGACCTTGCGAAACGCCCGCGCGGCTGGCTGAACGCCGCCGCCGCGGTTGCGGCCGACAAAGTCAAGCGCGATTATCGGGAATGGCGGAGCTGACGCGCGTTCCATCGGTGCACCGATCGCAAGCCGCGTTCGATCCGCGATCTCGATCCGCGGCCGTTTCGCTGATATAATCCAGCAAAGGCTGCCGCTGACAGGACCATGATCTATTCGGGTTGCGCGGCGTTGGTTAGCTGCGCGCAACCGTATGGGAGACCCTTCATGCCCTCTTTGACCGAATGGAAAGTGCCGCCGGCCAACCAGCCGCGCCCGGGCGATTACAGTTTTGATCTCGACCGCGCACTGGCCTCGGTGGTCGGGCTGCATTCGATTATCCCCGCCGACGCCTTCAGCGCGGAAACGCTCGGCACCGAGCGCGCCGGCAATGGCGTGCTGATCGACGACGGCCTGGTGCTGACCATCGGCTATCTCATCACCGAGGCCGAGACCGTGTGGCTGCATCTGGGCGACGGCCGCGTGATGCAGGGCCATCCGCTCGGCTTCGACTTCGAATCCGGCTTCGGCCTGGTGCAGGCGCTCGGGCGTCTCGACATCGAGCCGCTGCCACTCGGCTCTTCCGCCATCACAAGGGTCGGCGACCGCGTCGTGCTCGGCGGCGCCGGCGGCCGCACGCGATCGGTCGCAAGCCAGATCGCGGCCAAGCAGGAATTCGCCGGCTATTGGGAATATCTGCTGGATGAAGCGATCTTCACCCACCCGGCGCATCCGAACTGGGGCGGCACCGGGCTGATCTCCGGCCGGGGCGAGCTGATCGGCATCGGCTCGCTGCAGCTCGAACGCGAGCGCGAGGGCAAGGCCGAACACGTCAACATGATCGTGCCGATCGACCTGTTGAAGCCGGTGCTCGACGACTTACGCAAGTTCGGCCGCGTCAACAAGCCGGCGCGGCCGTGGCTCGGGATGTTTTCGACCGAGATCGACAACCGCATCGTGGTGGTCGGCGTCGCCGGCAAAGGTCCCGCGGCACGCGCCGAAATCAAGACCGGCGACGTCATCCTCGCGATCAACGGCGACAAGATCACCAGCCAGACCGGCTTCTACCGAAAGCTCTGGTCGCTGGGGCCTGCCGGCGTCGACGTTCCGCTCACGGTCTATCATGAGGGCGTCACTTTCGACGTGGTGCTGACCTCGGTCGAACGCGCCAAGCTGCTGAAGGCGCCAAGACTTCACTGAGCAAGACTGCACTAACAAGACTGCACCGTGAACGCTGCGCCAGAACAAAAGCTCCAATAAACAGGGAATGCGCAATGAGCGAGGCCGTGGTGGACGACATCGTGGCTGTGCTGCCGCCGCTGCTGCAATCGCTCGAAGCGCTCGGCTTTGTCGCACGCCATCTGAACCCGCCGGATTTCGGTCGCGTGATGGAAGCTGCCGGCACGCCGGACGAGGTGCTGCGCGCGGTGCGCCCGCGGCTTTCGCAGTGGCCCGCGGAATTCAGCGATATCAGGACCGCGCTCGAGACCGCCAGCGACGCGGCGCTGGCCGCCTTCGCAGGGTTACGCGAAGTGCAGAACGGCAATGGCGACCTAGTCAGCGTGTTTCGCTCGCTGCGCTATTCGCCGCGCGCGCAGGAGGCGCTCTATGCGCTGGTCGAAAAATTGCCGCCGGTCAGCGAGTTCTTTGTCGAGCCTTCGCTCCGCGAGGATGCCGATCTCGCCGGACGGCTGGCGCAACCGGCCAATGAAAACACCGGCATCTTCCACGACCATAACGAGCCCGGCAGCCGCGGTGGCTTCTCGCTCTATGTGCCGGAATATTATACTCCGGACCGCGCCTGGCCGCTGGTGATGGCGCTGCATGGCGGCAGCGGCAATGGCCGCGGTTTTCTGTGGAGCTGGCTGCGCGACGCGCGAAGCCAGGGCGCCATCCTGATCGCGCCGACCGCGACCGGAAATGCTTCGAACAGCAAAACCACCTGGGCATTGATGGGCGAGGACACCGACACGCCGAACCTGATGCGCATCCTCGAACAGGTGCGCTCGCGCTGGAATATCGACGCCACAAAAATGCTGCTGACCGGCATGAGCGACGGCGGCACCTTCTGCTATGTCAGCGGGCTCGAAAGCGGCTCACCGTTCACGCATCTCGCGCCGGTCTCAGCGACGTTCCATCCGCTGATGGCTGAAATGGCGGATGCGGAGAGACTGCGCGGCCTGCCGATCTACCTCGTGCATGGCAAGCTCGACTGGATGTTTCCGGTGCAGGTGGCGCGGCAAACCCAGCAATTGCTATCGGCGGCAGGCGCCAACGTGACCTACCGCGAGATCGACGATCTCAGCCACACCTACCCGCGCGAGATCAACGCGCCAATGCTGGCCTGGCTGCGCGGGGAATAATTCAGGCCGGCGGCGCACGACACGCTGCCGGCTCATTTTCTTTGATGCGTTTGTTCTTTGCTCGCTCAGACCATGCCGCCATTGGCGCGCAGGGTTTGGCCGTTGATCCACGAGCCGTCGGGACCGGCGAGGAAGGCGACGCTGGCGGCGATATCCTCGGGCGTGCCGAGCCGTTCCAGCGGATTCATCTGGGCGAAGCGGTCGATGACTTCCTGCGTCTTGCCCTTGAGGAACAGGTCCGTCGCGGTCGGTCCGGGCGCCACCGCGTTGACGGTGATCGAACGGCCGCGCAGCTCCTTGGCCAAAACCGCCGTCATGGTTTCGATCGCAGCCTTGGTCGCGGCATAGACGCCGTAGGTCTCGATCCGGGTTCCGACCACGCTGGTCGAGATGTTGACGATGCGGCCGCCGTCGCGCAGCCTTCTCGCGGCTTCGCGCATCGCGTTGAAACTGCCCTTGAGATTGATCGCGACCTGCTGGTCGAACAACGCGTCGTCGCTGTCGGCGATTTTTGCGAGCTTCATGATGCCGGCATTGTTGACGAGCACGTCGACACCGCCGAAGGCGGCTTCTTCCGCATCGAACATGCCGCGCACCGCGCTCGCGTCGCTGACATCGGCCTTGGCGGTCAGCGCCCGGCCGCCCTTGCCCTCGATCTTGCGCGCCAGCGCCTCGGCCGATTTGGTGTCGCCGGAATAGTTGATGACGACGGTGAAGCCGTCGCCCGCGAGCCGTTCGGCGACCGCAGCGCCAATCCCGCGCGAAGCGCCCGTTACGATGGCTACCTTATTGGTTTCGTTTGGCATTTCATCTCTCCCACAACTGAGCGGCTTGGCCGCTGCTGATGGAAGAAACCTATGGCTTTCCCCTGCCCGGATAATCATGCATTAATTGGCATCACTATCCGAAAATAACGAATAATAGCATGGACCGATTTGACGCGATGCGGGTGTTCACGCGGGTGGTGGAGCGGCGCAGTTTTTCGCTCGCCGCCGATGATCTCGGCCTGCCGCGCTCGACGGTGACCGACGCCGTGAAGACGCTGGAAGCGCGTCTTGGCGTGCGGCTGCTGGAGCGAACCACGCGGCAGGTCCGCCCGACGCTGGATGGCGAGGCGCATTACCGGCGCTGCCTTTCCCTGATTGCCGATCTCGAGGATGCCGAAGGCGCGTTCGGCGGCGCCAGGCCGAAGGGAATGTTGCGGCTCGAAGTGCAGGGCACGCTGGCGCGACACTTCCTGCTGCCGAACCTGCCGGGCTTTTTCGCGCAATACCCCGACGTCGAAATCAATATGAGCGAGAGCGATCGCTGGATCGATCTGATCCGCGAAGGCGTCGATTGCGTGCTGCGCTTCGGCCATCTGCCCGACAGCGACATGATCGCGCGGCAGGTGGTGGTGCTGGAGCGGCTGACCTGTGCCGCGCCGAATTATCTCGCGCGCTGCGGCACGCCGACTGATCCGGACACGCTCGACGGTCACCGCATGATCGGCCTGCGCTCGCTCACCACGGGACGGTTGCGGCCGATGGAGTTCATGATCGGCGACGCGTTGCGCGAGATCCCGTTGCCGGTGGTGATGTCAGTGACGGGACCCGAAAGTTATCTCGCCACAGCGCGGCTCGGCCTTGGGCTTGTGCAAGTGCCGCGCTTTCACGCCGAGACCGATCTGGCGAACGGAACGTTGATAGAGGTGCTGGCGGATTGTCCGCCGCCATCGGTGCCGGTATCGCTGCTCTATCCGCGCAACCGCCAGCTCTCGCCGCGCGTGCGCGTGTTCATCGAGTATGTGATGCGGGTGTTCGGTCGCATTTGAGCGGCGAACGCCCGCAAGTCATGGGCAGGACTAGCGCCAGCCACCGGACGCCGAGATTCGTTCGCCAGTGAGCCAGGCGGAATCATCCGACGCGAGGAACACTGCGACCTTCGCGATGTCGTCGGGCTGGCCAAAGCGGCCGAGCGGCGTCATGCCGATGACCTGCTTTTTGACGTCGCCTCCGAGCAGGCCGGCGCTCTCGAGCCCTTCCGATGCCGTCGCTCCCGGCGCGACGGCGTTGACGCGGATTTGTCGCGCGCCGAACTCTTTCGCCAGGCTGCGCGTGATCGAATCGACCGCGCTCTTGGTAGCGGAATAGACCACTGAATCCGGCGTCGGATTGAGGCTCGCGATCGACGAGATGTTGATGATGCTACCGCCCTGCGGGCCGAAATAGTTCAGCGCTTGCTGGATGGTCAGCAGCGTTCCCAGCACGTTGGTGTTGAACTCGCGATGAAACTCCTTCTCGGTCACCTTCTCGAGCGGCTCGAACTGATAGACGCCGGCATTGTTCACCAGCACATCCAGCCTGCCGAACGAGGTCTTGGTCTGCTCGAACAGGCGCTTGACGTCGGCGGCATCAGCAACATCACCCTGCACCGCAATCGCCTTGCCGCCCTTGGCCGTGATGTGAGCGACGACGCGATCGGCGCCTTCGCGGCTGGACGCGTAGTTCACCACGACCGCGGCGCCGGCCGCGGCCAAACCTTTTGCGATACCGGCGCCGATGCCTTTCGACGCCCCCGTGACGATCGCCACCTTGCCCTTGAGGTCACTCATTTGGATTCTCCTGACGGGCCGGCCCAGTAGCCGGCGTCTTGTGACCGACTATCTACTTCGGATCAAATGGCTTATTAGGATCGCATCGATCGCAGGATTTGTGCCTGAAATTCGGAAATGACGACAATTCTGGAGAAAACTGCCGGTCTGGTCGCGTTCGTCCGAACCGTGGATTCCGGCTCCTTCTCGAACGCCAGCCGTGCGATCGGCTCCAGCGCATCGGCCGTTTCGAAAAGCGTGGCGCGGCTGGAGCGCCGGCTCGGCGTCCGGCTGCTGCAGCGGTCGACGCGGACGCTGAGCCTCACCACCGAGGGCGCGGCCTATTACGAACGCGTCGCGCCGCTACTCCGCGCGATCGAGGACGCCGAGGACGTCGTGCAGATGGCCGCAAGCGCGCGCGGCCTGTTGCGCGTGACCGCGCCGGTGTTTGTCGGGCGAACGCTGGTCGGTGAATGGTCGCAAGCCTTCCTGGCGCGGCATCCCAACGTCAAACTCGAACTCAGCGTCAGCGATCGCCATGCCGATCTGATCCGGGAAGGTTTTGATGTCGCGTTGCGCATCGGCGATCTCGCCGATACCGATTTGACCGCGCGCAAGCTGGCCGATCTTGCCTTGGTGATGATCGCCTCGCCCGGTTACGTCGCCGCGCGCGGCGTGCCCCGCAGCGTCGAAGATCTGCGCCAGCATGCATGTCTGCGCTATCTGCTCGCCGGAAAGCCCTATCCGTTTGCTTTCGCCGATGGCACCACCATCACGCCGGAAGGCGCGCTTGATTCAGACGACGGCATTACGCTGTATCACGCAGCGCTTCACGGCGCCGGAATCGCGCAGGTGCTCCGCTTCGCCGTCGAGGACGACTTTGCTGCCGGTCGGTTGGTCGAAATACTGCCTGACGTCGCGATGCCGTCGGTTCCGATGCACGTCGTGCACGCCTTTGGTCGGCAACTGCCGGTGCGGGCGCGACTATTCGTCGATTTCCTTGTGGAACGCATGAGCCGGATCGGCAAATAAGTTCGCCACGGAACTTTCCGCCACACTCAGCGTTGTTGGCGCATCATCGGAGGATGTCATGCGAACGTTTGTGGGAATGATTTTGGGCGCGCTGCTGCTGGTCTGCGGCGTCTACGTCTATGATTCGATGAACACGTCGAGTGTGGCAAACGGTCAGGTCGCACAGAACAGCCGCACCATCGTCAACTGGGATGTGGCAGCGACCGACTGGAAGGCGCTGAAGGCGCGCGCCCATGAGGAATGGACCAAGATCGCGTCGAAGTAATCACACGGACCCGTTGCGCAGGAAACCAGAGCGTCCTCGTCACCGACGAGGGCGCTCTTTCCATTGGTGCGATTAGTTCGCTGCCTTCGCCTTCCGCGCGTCCTTGATGACCATTTCGAACTCCGCCATGGTCAGGATACCGGGCACGCGGAACTTGCCGACGATAAAGGACGGCGTGCCGCGGAAACCGAAGGCTTCGGCCTGGGCGTGGTTGCGGGCCAGGATGGCGTCGATCGCCTTGGCGTTGGTGGTGAGGTCGCGGTTGAGGCGGTCCATGTCGATGCCCTTCTCGGCGAGCAACTCGCGGGCGCGCGCCTCGGTCAGCCGTGAACTGACGCCGATCATCGCCTCGTGCGCCTGCATGAACTTGTCCTGATACTTGGCGGCCAGCGCCATCCGCGCTGTGATCTTGGAAACTTCGCCGAGGATCGGCCAGTCTTTCAGCACCAGGCGGACCTTGCCGTCGTCCTGCACCACCTGCGCGATCTCGGGCGCGATCTTGCGGCAATAGGGACAATTATAGTCAAACCATTCGACGATGTTGATGTCGCCATCGGGGTTGCCGGCCGCGGGAATATCCGGGTCGCGCAGCACCAGCGCTTCGGTCAGCACCGCGTCATCATGCGCAAACGCCTGATGTGGCATCGCCGCGGTGCCGAGCAAGGTTGCTCCGGCGCCCATCAGGCCGAGCGCTTCGCGCCGGCTGGGTCCCGGATTGGTTGCGGCTGGTTTTTTCTGCTGGTTCATTGCTGCTCTCGCGACGGCCTCACCCCTGTCTACGCCCAGGATGAGGATATGTTACGCGCCAGCATATAGAGCGCCACCGCAATAATGACCACGGCGAACACAATGTTGAGGGCGCCGCGCCGCTCGGCGAGGAGACGGGCGGAGCGGGTGCCGGCCAAGCCGCCGGTAATACCGCCTGCGACGAACAACCCCGCCAGCGCCCAGGAGACGAGGCCGGACCAGGCATAGCTCGCCGCGGTAGTCATGCCGAACGCGGTGACGGCGACCAGGGAGGAACTGACCGCGTTCATGATCGGCATCCCCGTCGCCAGCATCAACGCCGGCACGATCAGGAATCCGCCGCCGATTCCGAAGAAGCCCGATAGCGTTCCGGTCGCCAGACCAAGGCTGACAATGGCCGGCATGTTGGCCATCGACATCTTGACGTCGGGCAACCCGATCCGCGAACGCGTCTTCAGCATCAGCAGCGCGATCACGATCATGACCAGCGCGAACAGCGCCAGCAGTTTCTGGCCGTCGACCATCTTGCCGAGGATCGAGCCGCCGAAGGCGCCGGCCATCCCCGCGACAGCAAATGTCAGCGCGCAGGACCACACCACCGTGCCGCCGCGCGCGTGGTTGGACAGATTGACGGCGGCATTGGCGGCGACCGCGATGGCGCTGGTACCGATCGCGACGTGCGGTTCGGGCACGCCGACCACATAGACCATCAGCGGCACCGCCAGAATCGAACCGCCGCCGCCGACCAGGCCGAGCGAAAACCCGACCAGCATCCCCGACGCCAGTCCCAGAACGCTTTGCGTCGTGGAGATGATCAAGATGGAAGACTCATGTGCACGGCAGAACCATAGAAGGAATTTCTATGGACTGCCATGGCTGCAGCACAAATCTGCCCTGCAACAGGCGTTCAGCGCATGTGTGATGCTCCGGGCAATGTCCGACGTCAGTCGGGCGCGAGCGCCTTGTCCTGCAATGGTGCGCCGGCGCGGCGCGGCAGCGCCATCAGCGTCCCCGTCATGGTCGCGACCAGGGTTTCAACGCCCTCGTGCTCCGCATAGGCGCGCCCCTCGCAAACGGTGAGCGTACGACCCGGCTTCACGACCGTGGCGCGGAAGGCAAAGCGCTGGCCGCGCGCCGGCGCCAGCAGGTTGGTCTTGAACTCCACGGTCAGGATGTCGGAGCCAACGGGCATCAGCGTGAAGGCGGCGATGCCGCAGGCACTGTCGAGCCCGGCGGTGATGATACCCGCATGCACGAAACCGTTCTGCTGGGTGAAGTCGCTCGAATAGGCCATCGCGAGTTCGACCTCGCCCGGCTCCAGCCGCGCGATCGAAATCCCGAGCGTGCGCATCGCGTGCTGGCGCTCGAACGTATCGGTCGCGATGCTGCGATAGTCCGGGTTTTTCGGCTCGAAACGCGCCATGCTGCTCATGCCGGCACCGCCTCGCTCGGGCTGAGATGCTTCAGCGCGGTATTGCGGATCTCGGGCGAGAACGGCATCGATTTGTGGGCCTGCCGGTCGAGGTGCACGGCGGTGATTTCACAGGTCGCTGATATCTCGCCGGTTTCGGCGTTGCGCATCTCGTGCAGGAAGCGAATCGATTTTTCGCGGATTTCCAGCAGGCGGCTTTTGACTTCGACGATATCCCCGGCGAAAAGTTCGCGCTTGTAGCTGATGTTCTGCTGCACGCCGGCCATGCCGCGGCCGGATTCGCGCAAATAGGAAGGCGTCAGCCCGAGCCGTGCGAACATATTCCAGTTCGCCTCGTCGAATTTGCCGACATACCACATGATGTTCATGTGCCCGACATGATCGCATTGCCACGGATAGACCGTGCCGCGATAGGTCGCGTCCGTCTCCATCGTCTCGCTCCCGCTTGCCGCTGGCCGGCTTTCGATTCTTGATACGGTAGCGTATCAGGGCGGATGCAGGTTAGCAATACGGTACCGTATCAAGAATCGGTGAGGCTCGAATCAATGACCGACGGCAAGAGCGAGAACCGTAAGGACGCAACCTGGATCGAGGCCGGCATGGCGGAAATCGCCCGCACCGGCGTCGAGGGCGTGCGGGTCGAGGTGCTGGCGAAGAATCTTGGCGTCACCAAGGGCGGCTTCTATCGCCGCTTCAAGGATCGCGCGGCGCTGCTGGACGGCATGCTGCAGAACTGGAGCACCGGGCGCATCGCCGCGATCGAAAGGCAGACCAGCCTCGATGGCGCCACCGCGCGCGAACGCTTGCGGGCGCTGGTCGCGCTTTATTCGGAACGCATGAATACCGAGGGCATGGCGGTGGAGCTTGCGATCCGGCAATGGGCGCGATCCGACGAGGCCGCGGCCGCGGCGGTCGCCAGCGTCGATGCCGCGCGCCTGCAGAATGTCGGGCAGCTCTATCGGGCGGCGGGGCTGGCGGCGGAGGAAGCCGACGCGCAGGCGTTCCTGTTATACTGCTTCATCTTCGGCCAGAGCCTGCTGTTCCTCGAACGCGGCCCGCGCAAGCGCGCGCAGCTGATCGCAAAATCAGCCGAGAAGCTGCTTGAGAATGAAGGCTAGGCGCGGCCGAACGATTGGCCGCGCCCTGAGAACTCAGCGATGCATCAGGCCGTGGGTTTCAGCTTCTTGGTGCATTCGCTGTAATAGCCGCCGCCCTTCTGGATCCACTTCAGGCCGCCATTGCCGTTACTGGTCTTGTTGGCGTTGTACTGATCGAGGCAGGTGTGCATGCGCTGCTTGCCGGCGGTCTCCTTGGCGTATTTCGGATCGACAGCGTTCGGATACACCGCAGGTCCCGACGGCACCGCCGGCGCCGCAGCTTCCTTGGCGGGCGCGGCTTCCTTCTTGGCCTTGGCTTCCTTGGGCGCGGCAGCGGGTGCCGCGGCCGGCGCGGCTGCGGGCGCTGCGGCGGTGGCATCCGCACCGCATTGCGCCTTGCGGAAGTCATTCCATTTCTGGCCGCCGAGCGTGCCGGCGGTCTTGGCGGCCTGGTATTTCGCGCTGCATTCCTGCGCGGTAAGGGCCTGTGCCGGCGACGTCACCATGAACGCCGCAAAACCCGACACCACCATTGCGCAGAGTGTTTTTGCTTGATTGGTCATCCTAAGGCTCCCTTGGGGCAGTTTAACTGGGGCAATTTAGCTTGGGCCATTCAACTTGGGCAGATCGTCCTTGTGCAGTTACTGTGCAATCATTCAGGGGTTTTGACCTGCACCGCCATCCTAACGCAACCAAAGCTTGCGGCAACGAAAGCCGCGATTTTCCGTTCAAAATAATGTGGCTGTCAAAGACCCGGATAGTCCGGTCCATTCACTTAACGTTCAGCATCACGGCGCGACGGTCGCGCCCTTGTCTTCAATCCGAGGTACCCCATGAAGATCTCTTCCCTTGTCACCGCGACCGCGATTGCTTCGTTCCTGCTGATGGGCGCGGCGTCGGCGCAAACCGCCGCGCCGGCTGCCAAGACCGAGGCGCCGAAGACCGAAACCAAGGCACCGGCCGACAAGAAGGCCGCGGCGAAGCCGCGGACGCCAGGCTCGCTCGAATGCTCCAAGCAAGCCGACGAGAAGGGGCTGAAGGGCAAGGAACGCAAGAAATTCCGTTCCGCCTGCAAGAAGGAATTCGCCGACAAGGAAAAGGCGGCGGGAGCGAAGTGATCACCTGCCCTTGCTGCTTCAGGGCAAGGACCAGTTCGCATCTGCATGGTTGATGGTGCTGGTTGCCGCCCGCGGACCCTCGCGAGCGGCCATCGCTTGTCCGCGAATTGACGTCCGCCCCCAGGCCGGACGATGGCTGGCGTACGCATTGCAGCAATCGCGTGGTGCATTTGTCGCACGATGCGGGATTTGCCATAAGGCGGCGTGAGCCTGATCCCCGCATCGATGACGTCTGCGATTCCTGACCGCGCCAGGATTCTCTCCACGATCGAGACAATCGTCCTCGGCGCCGCTGGCGGCTTGCTGTTTCTTTGGGCAAACCTGCCCGGTGGACTGATCTCCGGCGCGATGTTCGCGGTCGGCATCGCCGCGATCTGCGGACGGCCGCTCGCGATGCCGCCGATCCTGACGCAAAGCGTGCTGCTGCTGCTCGGAATCACGCTGGGCTCGCTGGTGTCGCGGCAGCTGATCCAGCACATGAGCTCCTATCCGCTGACCATCGGACTTCTGGCGCTCGCCACCTTCTGCTCGACCTTCGGCAGCAGCTTTTACCTGCAGCGCTTCCACGGCTGGGACCAGACCTCGGCCTTGCTGGCCGGAAGCCCCGGCGCGCTGTCGCAAATCACCATCCTCGCCGCCGAGAAGGGCGCCGACGTCGCTGGTATCGCCGTGGTTCAGACCATGCGCGTGATCATCCTCACTGCCGCCCTGCCGCTGCTGCTGGCATTGACCGGAATCGCGCCATCGGCGCCGCCGAACATCGCCGCCATCATCGCCTCGCCGCTCGAACTGGCCGTATTGATCGCGGCTGCGGTCGCGGTCGCGCTGCTGTTGCTGCTGATGAAATTTCCGGCGAGCTGGATGTTCGGCGCGATGATCGCCTCGAGCGTGCTGCACGGCACCGAGATGATCGAGGGCGGGCTGCCGCCCTGGATGCGCGGCGTGGCGCTGGTCGGCATCGGCGCGGTGATCGGCACGCGCTTTGCGCGGGTGAAACGGTCGACGCTGCTCAGCCATGTCAATGCCGGGTTCGGCTCGTTCGCGGTCGCGATTCTGATCTCGGCGATCTTCGTCGCCATCATCGCGCTGACCACGAATGTGCGGCTGGCTGACGTGCTGGTGGCGTTCGCGCCGGGCGCGATGGACGCCATGCTGGCGCTGGCCCTGACGCTGCACATCGACCCGATTTTCGTCGGTGCGCACCATCTGTCGCGCTTCGTGTTCGTCTCCATCACGACGCCGGGCATCGTCCATCTGTTCGGACGGCCGCAGGACGATGTGGATGATTAGGCTCGCTTCGCTGACTTGATGCCCCACGCCGCGATCGCAGCCATCGCCAGCGAGATCAGCACATTGTAGCCGGCGAGCGAGAGCCCGAGGAAGCGCCACTGCACCTCGTCGCAGCGGATCACTTTCACGGTGTCGAGGCGCTCCAGCAGCGTGCCGGCGCTGCCGAGATCGACGACCGAGCCCGAGCAATCGGTCGGGCCCTGCCAGAACTTCCATTCGACGCCGGCGTGGTAGCCGCCGAGCCAGGCGTTGTAGAGCGCAGCCAGCGCCAGCAGGGCGAGGCCGGCCAGCAGCACCGGGCGCGGCGCGTCCCGCGAGGCCACGAACGCGACCAGCAGGGCGAGCGGGACCGCCAGATAATAGGCGTAGCGCTGTTCGAGGCAGAGCGGACAGGGGCGGATATCCAGCACCAGTTGGAAGAACCAGGCGCCCGCCAGGGTCGCCGCCGCGATGGCCGCGATCGCCAGTGCGGCGACAACGACGGGATTGGCACCAAGCCCGGCATGTGACGGATTTGCGGTGGCATGAAGCGTCACGGGCGTTCTCCAACGATAACAACGTCCTATCCCGCTGATACGGCGCTGTCGAGGCGCGGGACAATCACATCCGCGCGGGTTGACCCGCCGAAACCGCCCGCTATATTCCGCCGGCTTCGCGGTACCGGCCTTCTGGCCGGCGCCCCGAGGGCCCCTGTGGCGGAACTGGTAGACGCGCTCGACTCAAAATCGAGTTCCGCAAGGAGTGCTGGTTCGATTCCGGCCAGGGGCACCATTATATGGAAAAAATAATAATAAAATCAAATAGATAGCGCCGTCGGCAAAGGCCCATTACACACCTGTTCCCACATTTCAATCTGCGATGGACTGTTTGGCGGGCATCGCGCGTTCGGAATTACTAGCCCCCTCTCATTGGCTGGGAGTAAGCGAGGACAGGGCCGTCGGCGGGGCGCGAATCTAGGCTACCATGGCACCTCCCTAAGAAAGGTGACCTCAAGTGCTCGCTGAGTATGAGTTTGTCAGCATCCTGAAGCAGAATATCCGTCCAGCGCAACCTATCGACGTGCCCGAACTCCTGCAGGGCCGCGAACCATCCTGCGTGATATACGGCGCACGCTGCACTCACCGGGCATGCACGTCTTCATTCACGGCGAACGCGGCATCGGCAAGACCTCGATCGCGCTGACCGCCGCGAAGACGTATCTCCGCGCTGATCCGCCGTGGGTCGGTTGCGACGAGAAATCGACCTTCGAAGGCATCGTCGGCGACGTGTGCGGTGCCTTAGTCGAGAAGACCTATTTGCAAAAGCCGCGCGAACTGAGCGGCACAGCCGGCATCAACGTCGGCTTGTTCAAGGTCGAAGGCAAAGTTGGCGTACCGGGGCAATACGTCATCCCCGAGAGGTTGACCAGTATCAACCACGCCGCCAATCTCATTAAGGAAGCCGCTGCAACGCGCGCGCCTGACGAGCCGATCATCGTTGTCGACGAAATCGACCGCATCGAATCCCATGAGGTAAAGGGCAAGCTGGCTGAACTCATCAAGGCCATGCACGATATGCGCCTGCCGCTGAAGCTGGTGATGTGCGGGATCGGCAAGACGCTGGATGAGATCATTGGCAGCCACCTGTCGGCCAGCCGCGCGATTACGGGATTCGAGCTCGCGCCAATCTCCTACGATGCCCGCTGGGCCATCGTGACGAACGCTGCGACCAAGCTCGGCTTCGAGGTTGATCGCGACTTCCTCATCCGCATCAGCCAGATCAGCGACGGCTTTCCGTATTACGTGCACCTGATCGCTGAGAACCTTCTGTGGGAAATATTCGACCACCAGAAGACCAGCACGGTCGCCTCCAGCGATGACTTCCACAAGGCCATCAGCCGCGCGATCGAGCGCGCCGAGAGCCCGCTGCGCGAGGCCTATAACTACGCCATCCAGAAGACGACCAATTCCGAGGACTACGAGGAAGCTCTTTGGTCGATCGCGGAATCGACGCATCTGGAACGCCAGATCAAGGACATTTACGAGAGGTCGTATCTACCCATCATGGACCACCGGAAGCCGAAGGGGCGCAAGCCGCTGGACATAGAGCGCTTCCGCACTCGCCTCTATCGCCTGTGCGATCAGGCGCACGGCGGCATTATCGTCCGTAAGCGGAACTCCTGGTACGCATTCAAGGAGAATGTGCTGCGCGGTTACGTCAGGCTTATAGCCGAGCGCAACGGGGTAGCCCTCGGAGCAGACCATTTTTGACATGAGGCCGACATTACGATTTGGGACGACAGAGAGCCCGGCCGAGCGCCGGGCTCCCTGTCGTCAGCGGAGATATTTCCTCACCGCCGCCCTGCGCCTCTTGCCTTAGTGCTGACTTGTCCTTCCAAATACCTACTCGATTGCCAATTAATGATCCGATGAAGCCTGGACCAACCCAGGCCCATAAACCGACGGCAGTTCCGAGAACGGCTATGCCAATTCCGCCAATGAAAATGAATCCCACGAAGGCCCCCGCCAAAAATCCATAGATCGACCAATGACACTCTTTCGACCTGGATCTTGCAAAGACCCAGATCGCAACGGCAACACGCCTAAATCGATCGTTCACAGGCATCCACCTTTTCTGCGGCGCGCCTCAGCGGGCGGCCTTTCTTCATCTACTGATGCCCGGCGATAGTCCAATAGAAAACGCCCGGCGATCGGCCGGGCTCTGGAGAGATTTTCACCGCCTTCCGGCGATGCGGCGTTTAAGCCGCGATCTTCGCAGCGCGGTCGGCCGCCTCGATAGCATCGGCCAGAGCTTCGGCGAGTGCGTCAGCGGCGGCCCTCGCTGCCGTCACCCTAGCGCTGTTCATGTCCACAAGCGCGGTAAGAATTTTCAGCGCTTCGAATTCGAGATGTTGCAAGCTCATTGTGACGATCTCCTTCAGCCGAACCATTCGGCCAGGAGAAGAGACTAGCAGCGCGAGCCCCGCTGCGTCTGTGGGCAAGATCGCAATCGCTGTTGCTAAGATCACAACAGCCGTTGCGACCGACCCGCTGCCCCGATCACCAACCTATAGCCACGTCTATAGCCCACAATTTCGATAGTGATCCCCGAGCCCTCAAGCCGAGCGCGCAGATGGCAAAGCGCGACCTTGAATGCCTCATACATGCGCGTCGGCGACGGTCCCCCATCGGAATCGTCACGGTACATGGCACCGAAAATTCTTTCCGTCTGGACCGGATGGAGCCTTTGCCCTTCCAAATCGCGCCGAGAATGCGCGCCTGCATCGGTGGCACCTTGTAATGGTCGATGACGATATCGAGCGACGGCACGTCCACCTGTCGTCGGCAACACGGACACAAGATGGGTTCAACCTTCATGATCTCATCCCCGATTGCGCCGCTTGGCCTCGCGGATCACCGCGCGAATGAAGTCGGGCCGATTTCCCAGGCCAGTGGCTTCAAGCTGGTAAGGCAGCGACGGCATTTTTTCGGACATCTGCCCTATCAGCTCACGCGCTAGATCGAGGTCGGCGGCTGGAACGTCCGCAAGCTCTTTCATTCCCTTGGCCATGCCATCGGCAAGCTGATTGGCAGTCATTGGTGAGAAGGTTGAGGAAGCGTCGTGAACGTACCCAATGATCTCCTGCACGTCGGCGGATATCGTGCGCTTGTGCCTCAGCCACCAAAATGCCGCCTGCCTCGATCAGTGGATCAGCACGATCGGCCTTATAAGCCCGGAATGATCCGGCGTGTCGATCCTGCTGTGTCTTACGGCGGCGTGACGCACTGATAACAAAGCTCACCCGAGCCTCCGTAGTATCGCGGTAGTATCGCGCCACTGAGGGTTGGCTATCTCTTCTAAATACACTTCGCGCACGGTCTTATTGCCTGCGGTTCCGGTCGCGGGTGTCCTTGTCTCGGGACAGCCTTCGTTGTACTCGGTTCAGTCATTTCCCAAATCCCGTGCCCTTGTTGACGCGGCAGTGGTTTGTTGGCCAGGCAGGTTTGGCAGTCTTGCTGACGGTATTCTTCCCGGGCGCGCTGGCCTTTACGTTGCAAAGCGCGTCCCCCGAAAGGCGCTGGGGCCATTGCAGTTGGAACTTCGCAGCTCCCGAAGAGTCGATTCAACGCTCCCAGATTTCACGCCCCTTAAAGCCACCGGGAGAAAACCCCAACTGGGTTGGCGGCTCTAGCGTCTACGCTGGGGCCGCTTCTTTTGCGATGCCAATTTCGGAAACAAGTGGCAATGACGAGTGTTGCCCGCCTTCCCTAGAGCGCTGGAGGCCTTTTTTTGGCATAGAAGGCCACTCCCGCAGGCCGCGATCATGCAAACGGCCCCGGCGCGGAGAGAACGCCACGCTGAATCTAAGGCCGCCAACCCAGTTGGGGTTTTCTCCCGGCCAGGAGACAGAGAGCCTACCGGGAGCGCAGAATCCATTCCTGCGGCGCCGGATCGTTCCTAACGTCAGTAAGAAACCCGCCGGTAAGGGCGGGCCCAAGTCGAGATACGCATCCTGACCGAGTGAGGATACCTGAAGCGCTCTTGACGTTCGTGAGCGCACCCGTGTTGAGCAGTGCGTTGGGCCGGGATCGATGCGCAACTCGATCCAGGCGGTCAGCGCAGTAAGCGTATTGGGGCCTGCGGCAGCCCCCGCATTGAAGAGGGGTTCGGCGTCGACGCCGAGCAATAGCGAGCCGCACTGGTTGTTGACAGGGATGATGAGATCACGGCGGTTGCGCCGACCGGAGGGCGTACGGTGTGATCGAAACTCGAAGTCCGGGCCGAACGGTCAGGAATGTCACCATCAGACATTTGCTGCGATTGAGCGTCTTCATGGATGCCTCTAATTACTCAACTGAGATCAGGCTGCCGTGCCAACCAAGCGGCCCCTTTTGCCAGTCGCGTTTATTTGCGACTGAAGTGGATGACCCCGTCCCAAGCCTCCGTTGGGGGCTCCAGCATGAATTCAACCACGCGGTCGAGATAGATTCCGGCCAGCACGTCATCCGGGTACTCGTCAGCGAACGCCTCCAAGGCATCCAGTGCTCCCATCCAGTCGCGGCTGGCATATACCGCGTAGACAGTATCCCAGTCCTGGACGAGCTTCGTCATTGCCGGCGTTACGCGGAATTCGTCAGAGCCGTTGGTTCGGCCGAGCAGTTCAAAGATGTCGAGCGAATGGCCGACGCCCTTCGGGCGACTGCGATCGACGCGCCGGAACAGGAACTCGTTCGAACAGATGGCTTCGATCTCTCCGCTCACGAGAATACTGCTGCCATAGAACTTGTTCATTCCCTCGAGGCGGGCGGCAATGTTCACGTTATCGCCGATGGCCGTGTAGTCGATCCGGTCGGCCGATCCAACATTTCCCAGCACGGCTTCACCGACATGAATACCGAACCGCGTCTTCCAGGCTGCTACTCCCTTGTCGGTCCAGCGCGCATTCAGGCGCCGCGACGCGGCGTGGCACTCAAGCGCGGTTGCGCAAGCGGTGTGCTCGTGCTGCGCAACCGTCAGCGGCGCATTCCAGAACGAGAAGATCGCATCGCCGATGAACTTGTCGACCGTTCCATCCCGCTTGATGATCAGGGAGGCGAGCTCCTCAAAATACTCCGACATGTTTGCCATCAGATCCTGCGCAGGGATACCCTCGGCAATCGGCGTGAAATCCTTCACGTCGGTGAACAATATGCTGATGCGGAGGGTCTGGCCGCCCACGGCAACTGTATCTTCGCTTTCGAGAATATCCCTGACCAATGCTTTCGGCACGAACTTGGACACTTCACGAATCGTGTTCTTCATTCCGGACATTGACCGGATCAGCTTGTTGATTTCGACCACACGCGAGTTCATTTTGATCGGATCGTCGAGCTGGAACGATTGGATCAGTCCGGCTTCATCGGAAAGCCTGGCGAGCGGC
Organism: Bradyrhizobium sp. OAE829; assembly: GCF_040546575.1. Taxonomy (NCBI): domain Bacteria; kingdom Pseudomonadati; phylum Pseudomonadota; class Alphaproteobacteria; order Hyphomicrobiales; family Nitrobacteraceae; genus Bradyrhizobium; species Bradyrhizobium sp. OAE829. The sequence continues at coordinate 3,440,776 of NZ_JBEPOE010000001.1, forward strand.
CTGGATATCGATCGCGCGAGGTAAATAATCGCCGGCACGAGGAGGATGAAGACGAACAAGGCGATGGGAATGCTGCGTTTGGCGGCATCGATCATACTGCCCTGGAAGTCGGAAAGCGGAGCTGCGTATAGCACGAAGAAGACGCCACCATCTCTGGCGACCTGACGCACGACAGTAGCAAGATAGTCGATGCCGTCGACCTTGAAATCCATCAGGCTGGAGGGGCCTTCGCGCGCGAATATCTTCAGCGCCTCCCGAACAACCGGGTCGGTTACGTCGGCAGTAGTGGCAAGCCTGATTATTTCGGTTTCGCCGGTACCGCTGCGCTTGAGCATTTCAGCGGGATCATGGTGAGCCAGCAGGCGATCCTTGTCATCGAATGCCACAAAGCGATGGGCATCGTTGGCTCGAACGGTGCGAACGTAAGACATCAACCGGTCGATGGTAATATCGATGCCTATAACGCCGCTGCCGTCCGGAAAGGCCTTTGCGATCGTTAGTCCGATCTGAGAGGTGGTGGCGAAGAGATAGGGGGGAGTACGGATGGTGTTGCTAGGGTTCGCCAATGCGTCTCGATACCAGTCACGACGACGAGGATCATATATGGCGGCATGCCCGGACGTTGCCCCGATCTCACGGTAATCGTTGTCGAGGAAGGTCCAGGTCTGGTAGAGGATGCCGTTTTGGTCGGCGCGGATCTCTTGGATCGCGTATCGGGTAAGGACCGGACCGCCCAGCCGCGCGACGAAGGCTTTCTCGGTCTCCGAGATCGACAGGGCCTGGACGTAATGGCCATTCTGGTAGCCCGCATACACCGCAGATATCTGGGGGCTGGATTTCATGCTGGACAGGACCAGGTTCATGATCGACTGCCTGGAGCCGTCCGCCTGCCGCAGCGCGGGGGAGTTTGGAAACACATCCGCGATGATGAAAGCTGGCGCAAAGAACGCGAGGCGCCGTTCATTGATCTGGTTGATCTTCAGTTGGAACGTGTCGCTCGCAACCTTGACCGCGGTCTGGCGAGCTTCGATATAGTTGGCGGTCGTGACGGCCGTGCCCACAAGCACCGCAACCATCAGGAACAGCGTCAATACCGTGACGAATAACGTGATGCGCGGGCCGGACGAGGGGGAGGTAGGCATCTGGGCTGGTCCCCGCTGCGCTATTGCGTCGACAGGTCAATGACCCGTTTCGACAAATAGTCGACCCAGTACCGAAGAAATGGATCGGCTTCGTCCAGTTTTTGCTTCAGCTTCGCCTCGCTCACCGCAAGCACTTCGCAACCCTGCGCCGTCACCGCCGTGGCCTTACGTTGCGCTCCGGCCATAAGTCCGTGCACGCCGAACATTTTTCCAGGCTCCAACGAGGTTACAGTGCGCTGATGGGGCGTTCCAAATCCGATAAAAATCGTGACATCGCCGCGGAGCAGGATATAGGCGACCGTCCCGGCCTCGCCTTCGGCAAAGATGGTCGCTCCCGCAGGGAACGTCCTGCGGCTCAAGTCCTTGCGGACCGATTGAACGGTAGCTTGTGAAGTCCTGGGTTCGGTGGTCATCGCGGCAGCCTGCGCCGAGCGGGCTTGGCTCTGGCGTCCTCGATTGCTGCGAGCAGGGAAGTTTTGGGGAACGGCTTTAGGAGGTAGGTTTCGGCCCCCGCGGCTTCGCACTGTTCGCGCATTTCGGCTTCGCGATTCGCGGTAATCACGATGGTCGGAATGCGGATCCCTGTGCGATTGAGATGGTGTTGCAACTCAAGGCCGTTCATTTCCGGCATCTGCAGGTCAACGATCAGGCATTCCGGTAACTCGTCTGGCATTCCGTCGCGCAGCGATGCCAGGAAGTCCCGGGCCGATTGGTATGTCTTGACGTCAATCCCTCGCACCAGCAGGAACCGCGCCAGGGCCTTCAGCACTGACGGGTCGTCGTCGACGATTGCAATCCAGGGCGAGGGTGGCGCCATGTGGCGAATTATCGGCTTCGTCGCGGCGGATTGTCGAGCTAGCCCAAGGTCCATCACCGAAACATCGCGGCTAGGATTCGCCTGCGGTAATTCCGGCCCTTTCGGCCAGGCGGACGAGGTCGGCAACCGACCGCACGCCGAGCTTGCGCATCATCCTGCCGCGGTGGAGCTTCACTGTCTTCTCGACGGTTCCGATATCACCGGCAATCTGCTTGTTGAGCCGGCCAGCGACCACATGCGTCATCACCTCACGTTCCCGAGGCGTCAGCATCGCAAGCCTGGCGTTAATCGAATTCAGGCTGGCGCTCGCAGCGCGGTTTTCGAGATCTTCCTTCTCGGCCCGTGCAATGGCCGCCAGCAGGTCAACGTAGCTGACCGGTTTGGTCAGAAAATCGACGGCTCCGGCGCGCATTGCCCGTACGCTGGTTGGAATATCACCTTCGCCCGTGAGGAAGATGACCGGCCGTTGCGATCCTTCCGCGGTCAACGCGTGCTGCAGCGCCAATCCGTCTAGGTCGGGCATGGCGACATCAAGAACAGCGCATCCGGGAGCCGATGCGTCGTGACTGGCGAGAAATGCCTGCGGCGAAGTGAACGAGCGGACTTCGTATCCCCTCAATTGCAACGCCCGGTCGAGCGCCTTAAGTACGCCGGCGTCGTCATCGACCAGGAAGACTGTAAACCGGCCATTCGTCATTGCGCCGCCATCATCATGACGCGGGCGGGCAGCGAGAACTCCGCGACGGCACCCCCGGCGTCATCATTCCTCAGATTGATCGTTCCTCCGTGCTTGCGCACGATCGTCGAACAAATGGACAGGCCAAGCCCCAAGCCATGGTCCTTGGTGGTGTAGAACGGTTCGAACGCCTGCTTCCCATTTGCCATCTTGATTCCATGCCCGTGATCCTTGATGAGCACCTGAATGTCTCCAGTCGGCGTCTGGAGGGTACGGATCATGACGCGTCGCTGCGGCGCGGGCGTCGTGGACATTGCATCCATTGCATTCACGACCAGATTGAGCAGCACTTGCTGCAGTTGCACGGAATCGCCGAGTACGACGGCGAGGTTCGCCCCAAGGTCGCTCTCGACCAGGACTTGCCGACGGATCAATTCACTGCGAAGCAGCGCCGTAGTCGAGTCGACCAGCTCGTTGATATTAACCTCTTCGGACCGGCTCTCGCCCTTCTTGAGCAGCCCCCGTAGCCGCTGGACCACTTCGCCGGCGCGTTTATCCTCGCTTACAATGTCGAGCAACGTGTTGCGCATTTCTGCGTGGTTTAGCGAATCCTGGTCCAGCAGATATAGCGCCGTCTCCGCGTTCGTCAGGATCGCGGTGAGCGGCTGGTTGACCTCATGGGCGATGGCGCCCGATAGCTCGCCCATCACTGAAACCCGCATCAAATGGGTGACTTCCTGACGCTGCTGCTCCGCCTCGGTTTCGGCCGTCTTCTGGTCGGTAATGTCCACGAAAAGTCCATTAAGTTGGTCCGGCGTTCCCTTATCATCGAGGTGTGAACGAGCTCGAACCCTGATCCAGCGCACCCCGCCATCGGGGCAGACGACGCGGACGTCGGTCATGGCAGCTTGGCCCCTCAATGCCCCCCGCAGCGTGCCCACGGCAGCGCGGCGATCTTCGGGATGCACGGCGGCGATGAACGTCTCGCGCGTGAGTGGAACATCCTTCGCGAGGCCGAACATCGACCGACAATGTTCGGTCGCCCACAACTCATCGGTCGTCCGATCGAACTGCCACAAGCCGACATTCACGGAGGCGGCGGTGAATGTCATGCGCTCCTCGCTTTCCCTGAGCGAAGTCTCTGCTTGCCGCCGTCTGCGCCGTTGAAACAACAAACCTGCCAGGAATAAAGCCTGGAGCACGATGATAGATATCGTTCCCAGAACGAGATTGCGATGCTCATCCCAAAGGCCGGGTTCCTGGAACATGACAATGCTGTCGGGCGGAAGGTTGCTTTGCTTCAGGCCCCAGCGTTGCATGGCCCTCGCGTCAACGCGGAAGTCTTGCCCGGGATTTATTCGTGGTGGAAGCGTAGCCGGGTCTTTGCCTGAAAGAATCTCAAGGGCCAGATCGGCAGTAGCGATACCCATGGATTCATATGTTTCGACATATCCTCCAACGACACCCGAGCCTAGAAATGTTCCGAAGGGGCCGTAGACCGGCGCGGCGGAGGCCTTCGCCACCGCACCGGCAACGTCCCTTGGAATGAGAGGGCGGCCCGCGCTATCGGCGTAAACGGACAGCAGCAACACGATTGTGTCGCTCGGCAGACGCGATACCTCCGCCAACATCGCATCATAGGTCAAGTCGACTCGGAAGGCCGTCTCGAACTTTCGCTTGCGGGCTTCGATGGCCTTCCTCGTAGCCGCTTGCCAACCGCGATCGGCTCTGCCGCTTCCACCTATCACCACAAACCGCGTCACGTTCGGCTGAAGGCGCTCTGCCAGTTCAAGCATTTTGTCAAGGTCGAAACCACTCATGACTCCGGTGACATCGGGCGGCAGTTGGATGGCCGCATAGTTTTCAGCTGAACCGCCGGCAAACACGACGGGTACTCCGGGGCTGATAACGTCGCGGTACTTGATGATGAAAGGCACTCCCTCGGTGCCGATCACCAGCACCAGATCGAAATGCATTTTGGCGTATTTCTCCCGCAGAAAGTTCGCCGTGCGCATGGCGTGCACGTCCCCCGGCATCCTTGCCAGGTCCAGAAAGTCAGCCTCGATCTCGATCGCTTGCCGTGAGCCTGCGAGCAGCCGTTTGCGGGCCGTTTCCGAGGCAATCGTCGTAGCTGGAAATGTGTAATTGTACGCATGCAGGATCAGCACGCGCTTCGGCGCATCGGCCGCTCGGGATGCTACAGCGGATCCCAGAAGGATGGCGACGATCAACAGAAATGCCGCGCGCAGACGGTGCGCGTGTTTGACACTCGACCCATCAGCCTGACCGTCTGCCCACACGAGGTTCGATCCGGTCCTAAAATATCAATAGCTAAGTTAAAACATAGGGTTGTATCTGTCGAGTCCGGTCAGCAGCCTTTGTCGATATCGGCGTGAAAAGGCGCAGGTCGCCCGTTTTCGGACTTCACGCCAATCCGCGTGCGCGTCAGATTTGCTGACGTTTTTGAGGGTTCATGGCGGCAGTGCGCGGCGTTGCGGCGCGAGTCACGCTCATTGATGCGAAGACTTTCGCGACCCTCGACGCCTGCCGAGATCGGCAAGCAATAGCTTCCTGCTGGCCGGCCGCGCACCGCCTCATTCATGTTAAAGCAAGTCGACGCCGTCGCACGGCCGTGTCCGCGCGTGCTGGACCAAGGTCCAGCTTTCTTCAGTCAGTTGCGCCGACTACGACATGCCGCCCGGATGCGGAAGCCATTTGAGGCGTCGTAAGCGCATTGTTGCAGTTGCGCTCCTGTTCGCCTGATCCAGGCAAACGTTTTTGGGGGAATGACGTCAAGCCAACACGAGCCGGTCCGACCGGAATCTTCCGACAAGTCACCACTACTGTCGTTGCAGCAGAGAGGCTTTCATCATGAGGATCACCAAGGCTCTGTTTTTGCTTACGACGATATCCGTTGCAGCTATAACCACTGCACCGGTGGTCGCACAACAGCAGCAAAGACCCAACATCGTTATCATCTGGGGCGATGACATCGGCCAATCGAACGTCAGCGCCTATTCACGGGGGATGATGGGCTATCAAACGCCCAATATCGACCGCCTCGCAAGCGAGGGCGTGATGTTCACGGACTACTATGCGGAGCAGAGTTGTACTGCCGGGCGCGCCTCGTTCCTCACGGGCCAATCCGGTTTGCGGACTGGAATGACCAAGGTCGGGCTGCCTGGCGCCACTCTCGGGCTGCAGAAAGAAGATCCCACCGTGGCCGAGTTGCTCAAGCCACTCGGCTACGCCACCGGCCAGTTTGGCAAGAATCACCTTGGCGACCGCAATGAGTTCCTGCCGACGGTGCATGGATTCGACGAGTTTTACGGAAATCTCTACCACTTGAATGCGGAGGAAGAGCCGGAGTTACCGGACTACCCGAAGGACCCTGCATTCAAAGCCAAGTACGGGCCGCGAGGCGTTTTGGACTGTAAAGCTTCGGATAAGGACGATCCGACGGTTGATCCGCGCTTCGGCAAGGTCGGCAAGCAAGTCTGCAAAGACACCGGCCCGTTGACCAAAAAACGGATGGAGATCATCGACGACGACACCGCGGATCGAGCTGCCGATTTCATAAAGAGGCAGAAGAATGCGAGCAAGCCATTCTTCGTCTGGGTGAATTTCACGCACATGCACCTGCGTACGCATACGAAGCCGGAAAGCGTCGGCCAGGCGGGCCGCTGGCAAAGCTCTTACCATGACACGATGTTGGATCACGACAAGAACGTGGGGACGGTGCTTAAGGCTCTGGATGACCTTGGGATCGCCGACAACACGTTCGTCATGTATTCGACTGACAACGGGCCGCACATGAACACCTGGCCGGATGCAGGAATGACGCCCTTCCGCAGTGAGAAGAACACAAACTGGGAAGGAGCTTACCGGGTGCCAGCGATTCTTCGGTGGCCCGGCCAGATCAAGGCAGGGCAGGTGTCAAATGGAATAGCCGCTCACCACGACATGCTTCCAACCATTCTGGCTGCTGCTGGTGACGCGCAGGTGACCGAAAAACTGCGCGCCGGATACAAAATTGGTGACATGACCTACAAAGTGCATCTCGATGGATACAATCTCGTCCCGTACTTGACCGGGCAGACCGCAAAGAATCCACGGGAGTCGTTCCTGTACGTCAACGATGATCAGCAATTGGTCGCATTGCGGTATGACAACTGGAAGGTCGTCTTCATGGAACAGCGGGCCGCCGGACAGCTGTTGCTCTGGGCCAATCCGTTTACCAATCTGCGCCTTCCAAAGATTTTCAATCTTCGGACTGATCCCTATGAGCGGGCGGACGTTACCTCGAATACCTATTACGATTGGATATTCGATCACGTGTTCCTGCTCGTCCCCGCACAGGATTACGTTGGCCAGTTTCTGACATCCTTCCGCGAATACCCTCAGCGGCAAAAAGCAGCCAGCTTCAATCTGGACGAAGTCATGGCGAAGCTGAACGAGGGGAAATGACTCATCATGTTACCTTCTGCGGTCCGACAATAGGGCGTTATCGTCGGACCGCTGTGGCATATCTCCGATTGGCGGGCCTGTTGGAGAACTGGCAGAAGGAGCCCTCGTTCGTTAATACCTGGCAGGGTAAATTCCCGCGGCAGAATCTTGCCGCTGACGGCTACGAGCGCACCTCGCCAGTGAGAGCGTTTCCGCCCAAAGGTTCCGGCGTCTACGATATGGTCGGCACGTCTGGGAGTGGATGTCGGATTTTTATGCGGCAAAGCACGAGGCGGACTCGCCAAAGACCTGCTGCCTGCCGTCAAATCCGCGCGGCGGGCGCGAGGCGGCGAGTTTTGACCCGCGGTAGCCGGAGATCAAAATTCCGCGCAGGGTGGTGAAGGGCGGTTCGCATCTGTGTGCGCTACCGCCCTGCGGCGTGCCAAGCCGAGCAGGTCGATAGCTCGACAAGTCATATCGGGCTTCGTTGTGTCGTGCGAGGATCGGGGATGGACGGTGATGGCCGCCGATGACGCCGTATCAACCATTGATCCCGACAGGCCTGCCGCAGCGTAACATCGCGGTTTGTGGACGATGGCACTAAACTTTGATGTCTGTTTGTGGCAGATTTTGTTGCAAAAGTCGGCTGTGACTGATGATGTCGTTCGGCCATTTGACTTCGGGCAACGGGGTTTGGTCCCTCGACCCTGACACTCTCTACGCAACTATTACGCTTACGCAATACAGAGAGCCCGAGCGGGTGGCGGTCGCGCAACCAGCGATGCGAGCCGCCGCAGGTTCTGGGCGATGGCAGCCAGAACGAACTCATCCTGGGCGCCTCGTGGACCGCGCAGTCGAAGGCGGCCGAGCTTCAGGATGCGCTTGAGGTGCGCAAACCGCATCTCGATCTTCTTGCGCTCACGGCGTGACTGCTCGAAGGCTTCAGTCTCCGCAAGCGAACGGGCGACGTCTCGGGCGTGTTCATGGATGTCGCGCGGGATCTTGCGCGATGGGTCTTTCGGACAGCATTGCGGTTTGAGCGGGCATACGTCGCAGTCGAGCTTGCTGGCGCGATATAGAAGCGTCTTGCCCTCATGCACGGTACCACTCGTACCAAGTCGCTTCCCGCCGGGGCAATGGTAAACGTCACTCATCTGGTCGTATCGAAAGTCGCTGCGCGAGAAAGTGCCGTCATCTCGCTTCGACTTGTCGAACACGGGGATATGTGGCGCGATGCCTTTCTCCTCGACCAGCCAGTTCAGCATCGGAGCTGCCCCGTAAGCGGTATCTCCGACAAGCCGCTCCGGCTTAAGGCCGAAGCGTTCCTCTGTTCGCTCGATCATGGTCTTTGCCGCGCCGACCTCGGCCTGTCGAATGGAGCGGGAGGCCTCGACGTCAACGATCACGCCGAACTTCACGTCGATGAGATAGTTGTCGGAGTAAGCGAAGAATGCCGGCCCCTTGTGCGCCCCGGTCCACTGGGCCGCGGGATCGGACGGCGAGACGAACTTTGGCACAACGTCGCTGGCGGCGCCCCACGCCGTATCGTCGAGGGTCGCCAGATACTCCTTCACAGCGCGGCTTGATCTCGCCGGATCACGATCCCTGCGCCAATCCTGACCTGCGATTGAGCGCTGCTTGTTGGCATCGGCTTGGATCAGGCTCGCATCGACGGCGAAGCCTTCGCCGCCAACCAGACCGGCCGCAATGCACGCCTCGACGACCCGCTCGAACACCCGGCGAAAAATATCCCCCTCGCGAAAACGCTCGTTCCGGGCACGCGAGAACGCCGAATGATCCGGGACAGCATTCTCGATACCGAGCTTGCAGAACCAGCGATAGGCCAGGTTCACCTGCACTTCACGACAGATCAATCGCTCCGAGCGGATCGCAAACACATACCCCACCACCAGCATCCGGATCATCAGTTCCGGGTCGATCGAGGGGCGACCCATCGACGAATAATGAGGCCCAAGCTCGCTGCGAAGCCACGACAGATCGAGCGCAGTGTCGATCTTCCGCACCAGATGATCTTCGGGGACCGCATCGCCAAGACGAAACTCGTAGAACAGTTGACCTTGGTCACTCTGCAGACGGCCCATCATGGATCGACCTCACCGAGAATCGCGTCACCTCAACGGAATCACGCTTCGCGGCCTGTCTCAACTGACTTTTGCAACAAAATCGGCACTTTTCGGAAGTGCCGTAATGTCCGACTTGAGTCCGGAATGCGCACCAAAGCGGACGTCTACCGACTACCCTGAATTTATGAGTTCACGCCCTAGTTAAGCGCGCCGATCCTGGGAGTCTGTTCACTTTTGAACCCTGCGCGTCAGGCCGCGCCATATCGCTTGCGCGCCCGCTCTGGTTACGGGAGGATGCTCTTTTTTGGGGGCGTCACATGAAGCCCATTGTCACGGTCGTATTAGCCCTCGCTTGCATCCCGACCAACGTAAATGCTGAGGCGACTGATTTCGTATGCAGGGTCAAATCTCCCAAGGATGACAGCCCGAGCATTTTTGAACTCAAAATTGACCAACAAGAACGTCGCGTCGTCGAATGTTTTCGCTCGGTCTCCGGGATTGTTGTGCAGGAATTTTCGGAGATCAGTATTGCAGCCGAGTGCCCCATATCCGAAGGCGGCAAGAGAACGTTTCGGCTCACCCGAGATACCGGAGCCATTACGGTGTCTGAGGTTTTGACCAAACCAATTGTTTCCAGACGAACCCTAACCGGTGAATGTAAGGTTGGTCAGATACGACCATCGACTCCCCCGAGTGCCAGGATTGAAACACCGAAGGATGATCAACCGCGTGCCCAGCAACTCGAAACTCGACCACCCGATCTGCCGACGCCTCGTAGTATGTTAGGTCGGGCTGATGTAGCCCACATAATCAACGAGCAATTCGGCCGAATTTGTAGGGCTAAAATTGAGGGATTTTTTTCAAGCACACTTCGACTAGACTGGACATCAGAGACTAAAATAATCCACGTGGCGGCCGTGATGGCCGCGATAGGCAAATCGAAAGAAACGATATATGAAAAGGGTATTCGCTACTTGAAGTTTCCGAATAATGCCGGAGGTTATAATGTGATTGATTGGAAGACTGGCGATAAGTCCTCCATAAACGAGAGTGCGCCATACTACTTTCCGAACTAATGTGAACAGACCGACCGCTCCCTACAATTCCTCTTCCCCGCCTGCGCCGCCTCGATCTCGATATTGCGCAGCACCCGAGCGCGGACCGCGTCGAAAGTCTCGTCCTTGCACGATCAATCGGGGCATTTCCTCAATGGGATTATCTTCCGCTACGAGCGGAGATAGTTGGCACTAGAGCGAGCCGATAGAACACCTGTGTTCTCCAAAAGCCCTGCAGGCGCTCCTGCGGCGGGCGGCTCGCTCACCGCATTCGATTCCCACGCGTGTCTAAACACTTTTAGTAACTAGCCACGCCAGAAAAGGCGCGCATGCTAAATTGTTTCAAATTCCTTTTTAACTTAGCTGTCTCTCTTGCTGGGAGAAATCACTGTGTTTGCACGATTTTTGGCGGCACTCTTGGTGTGCATGACTGTGTTTGGCTCAACGACTAGCGGAGCCGCAGAAGATTTCACACTGAAGGGTCTTCGCTTGGGCATGAATATTGAACAGGCTCTTCGAGAGATCTCGCCAGATCTTAGGCCCTCAGCAAGGTCTGGTGTGGTCACGCCACCTCGGGGTGGGGCGTTGCACATGTTTCATGCTGGTGATTATGAATGCGGCTGGCAACGGTTTGTTTACGAGCCTCCCTGCTCCTCGTTGCGAGCCATTTCCAGTGATCTTCCACCATACCCTTTGGTGTCAATCACGCTTAGCCAACGCTTCGCTCGTCCGATTGCCATGGGAGTATTCGAGGAGCGTGTCTTGTCCGCGTTTGGACAATCCACTCATCTATCCAAGCGAGATCAGCCGCTAGATTGGGAACTCCAGGAAGTCGGAGGTCGCTCGCAAGTCGCGTCTTGGCTCTGGCGAAGCCCCGCCGAAAAACTCGACAAAGAACAACTGGAGGGTTGGATCCGCAATCCCTTCTGGCTCCCTCAGGATGTCGATAAGATCCGCTTTGCCCATCCTGCTCTACGTGTGGACGCCTACGTGACCTACAGCGGAGGAGAATGGGCAGTAGTCGGTATTCAGACAGTGCTTTTCGACCAGCGAGAACTTGAGGCAAGAAACAAGCGTGGCGAAAAGTATATGGAAATTGACCGGAAACGTGGAGATAGAGAGGTCGGTCAGCAAATCCAGCTCCGATAGCCCTAACACCAGCACTGACCTTACCACCGGAAGAAGCGCCTTATGGGTTGGCCAGCTATATGATGTGCCCTCGTTGGAGGTGTTTGCCGCTTATCCTATCAAGCCAAGGCGCGCGGCTTCTGGCCCAAGCGTCGCGCATTTCTATGCGGAGTTTTTCCAAAGCCAAAGGGCCTCGTTAGGTAGGGTCATAGTCGGTGGATGCGTTACCGCAGAACGAGGGCCACGTGACCGGCACAGGGGCCGGCATAATCGGGCGGTACGGTTTCGGCGGTGACGGCGGTGCGGCCGGTGCAGCGGGTTCGGTCCGCCCTGCCGGGAAAACAGCCGAGGCAGTCGCAACGGCCGCCAACGGCGGAGCCGGCAAAGAGGGTGAAGTAGCGGGCGCAAGTCTATCATCAGCGTTACCGCGATCCCTAGCCCGCTCCAGGCGATCGGCGAGCCCTGCGAAGGCGCTGACCTCAATTCGATCGTTGTAAAGCGACAGATGCCGAGCAAGTTGATCGAGCGCCTTGGACTTGTCCGCCAGCTTCAAGGTGAAGTTCTCGTTGCGATCCCAACTCCAGCCGACGATCGCACGGCGCACGTTCTCAGGAAGCCCCGCAATGTGCGCGGGCGAGCTTATGCCGCTTACCGCATACCGCTTGCCGTTGAACGAAATGACGCCCTCGCCCTCGCTGCATTCCTCGCCATCTGCAAGCTCGCGCGATACGCCAATAAGTTCGGCTGGATCATAGAACGCCATGGCGGCGATTTCTTCCAGTACGCGCTCGGCGTCGATTTCAGTCTTGGCGGACCGTTTCGCCATAGCCGCCTCGACCACGGCCTTGATCTCGGGATGGGACAACATCTGCGAGCCCTGTTCCTGCGCCGAATTGGCGCTGTACCCAGCACGGATCGCGGCCTGGGTGGCGTTCAAATCCAGTAGAAATTCCCGGACGAATTGATGTTGCTTCGCGGTCAGAGCCATGCGGAGAGACATGGCCCGTCAACAGTTGCCGCCACCACTCGGCATAAGTTTTCATAAGGAGCCGTTTAATCGCGAGCCCGAGAATTTACGATGTGGCGCGCGAGGATCGAGGACCTTCAGCGGGTCACGCCTGCCGGTCCAGTGGATCGGCGTCGGGGCTGGCAGTGAGGGCGCATCAGATGATCTGCCAATTCCGATACCGATAGACTTTACCGGCAGCGGTCGAGCGCTGAAGTTTCCGCGAGCACCCATCAGTGTTGCGTTTGCTGCAACAGTATAGCGGTATATACCCCGTGACACCTGTGACGGCAATTTGCATATGGTACGTACAATATTTTTACGCGCGGCACACATTATAGAATTCTAAAATTGGTGTACGTCTCATATGTCAAAAGCCGTCACAAGTGTCACCGGTGTCATGTGCGGCATGGTCTTTGATGCGCAGTCCGGACCATCCGCGATAATTGTTCTTCCTGCCCCGCTTAATCCCACGTTCCTCCATCGCTTTTTCGAATGCGGCCTTTGACCACTGGCTTTTCATACCCTCGGCCTCGCACCATTTCTGAAACGTTTCGTACAGCCATTCGCCAGCAGCAACGGTGTTGGCGTCGGCCTCCGTCTTGTCCGTCAAGAACCGGCCGATTACGTCTTCGTTGTCGAGATATTCCTTCGACGCCGCGCGTATGTCGACCGGAACGTCGAGGCCGCGCCGCTGCCATTCAACGGCCCCGTCTATGGCCCAGCGCAGGATCGCCGGCCATTCCGCCTTGAGCTTTTCGAGCAGATGCGGATCACGCTCACCCTCGGGGATCGTCACCGTGAACGGGATCAGGACGACGCGCTCTCGGATTGCGGTATCAACGCCGTGGAATGACGGCTTGGTGTTGCCGGCAATGAACAGCGTCAGTTGCGGCATGAATTCGAAATCGTCCTGCCGCATGAACCGCGCTCGCATCCGGTCTCCACCCGTCAGGTCTTTGATAACAGCCTCATTCCAGGATCGCCCCTTTGGCAGTTCCGAGCCGAACACGAGCCGAGCGCCACGTAGCGCCGCGATGCTGGTGGAGTGCTGATCGTTGTGGGATTGCAGGAACGTTGTGGCGGACGCTTTCTGGCCATAATCGCCCCAAATATCGCGCAGCGTGTTGAGGAACACGCCCTTGCCGTTGCGTCCGCCACCGAACGCAAACAACAGCCTATGCTCGCTTACCGAGCCCGTCAGGGCGTAGCCGGCCGCGCGCTGCATGAATTCGATGTGCTCAACGTTCCCGGCAAACACACGGTTGAGGAACTTAAGCCACAGAAACGGCCTCTCCCCGGCATTCGCAGGCGCGACCGCCGTCGTCCTGGTGATCATGTCGGATCGGAGAGCAGCCCGAAAGTGACCGGTGCGAAGATCGACCGTCCCGTTCGGCGTTCCGAGCAGAAACAAATCGCTGTCGAAGTCATCGGCCACCGCTACGCTTTGCTGGTTTGAGCGGGCGAGATCACAGACGGCGGCCACAGTCTTTTTGTCCTTCAATCGAGCCGCCATCGCGCGTCCTTGCGCCCGGATGCGCTTCGCCTCTTTCTCATCGTTCCCCGGTGCCCTTTCGTTCGCGACCTTGATCAGATCGCTGGCGACGGCCCGCAAGAAGTCTCGGGTCCGCGTCATATGTTCGAGACGATCATCCGTGCGCCACCTCGAACCGGTCCAGAAAAGCCACCTTCCCCAGGCCGCGACATGTCTGGCGTCAGCATTCCATCCCAGCGCGCCCAGCTCATTGGCTAATGTGTCGTGCGAAATGTCGCCCATGCCCTCGGACATGCGGATATCTTCCGCCAGCGCTCCAAGTCTGTTTTGACGTTTAAACTCCGACACCTCAGCGAGGCGGGTAGGCTTTGCCGCCACAGCCTGGACGAAGGGACCGGCAGGGGCTGACCGCTCGTCGGCGGCCCTCTCCGGCGCTGGCGATGCAAAGTCGATCCGCCCGTCTGTTTCGTAGATATCGACCTGAGGCCCGTTTTTTACCCAAGCCGGCAATTCATCATCCATGGCGCGGCCGATCAAATCTCATCATCGACAAGCTGCGGCACGCCGTGGCTCGCGTCATAAACCTCGCCGCCCTCACGGTTCACGATCTCGCCGAGCTTGCGCAACGCCGTGAGGCCATATTTGTTCTCCAGCCGCTCAACGTAGGCGCGGTATCGAAAAACCAGACCGAAGTCCCGAGCCATCATTGCGTACCGCTCGATCAGCAGCGCGCGGTCCTCATCGCTAAGGGAAAACGTCCGGTAAAGGTGATCAGCCCGCGCGGCGACGGCCTCGACGTCGGGTCGATCGAGCGGAGTGCGGTAGTCGCCGCCCGCAATGGATCGCGGGAATTTTGGAGAAAACTCAGAAGTCATAGGGTGCCTCGCATATTGCGATCGGCGGCCAATCGTTGTATAAAGCGCAACACCACATCACGCTTAACGATTGATCCGCTCGGTCAGAGATGGCCGGGCGTTTTCGTGCCGGCATGGCGGATCGGTCAGGCAGCGTTGCGCGCGGCCTTCATGCGTTCGAAAGCGTCGATTATTTCCGAGCGCGGCCAACGCGAAAGCTTCCCCAGCTTCACGGGTTGCGGAAAGGTGCCGTCAGCAACGCGCCGCCAGAACGTCGGCACAGAGACACCGGCAAGGCGCGCGCTTTCTCCCACGTTAAGCAGCGGATCGGGCAGGGTGGTGAGTTCGGTTGTGGTCATTTTCAGCCTCATCGGTTTCGATGGGGCTGATCATTGCCGATGCGAGTTATGAGATCACGGTACGGTTTAGCGCGAGTTCGTACCGCTGTGCTTTGGCTTGCTGCGTCGGATTTTTGATTTGTGGGCCTTGTACGCCTTTTCGATATTGTCGCCGCCCATGTGGACGCCGATGGAAGCCAGATCATCAGTGAGGCGCTCGATTGCCTTTTCCCGGCTGAGCCCGTCATCCTCCATGCTGCGCCGAACCTCCAACGCAATGCCCTTGTCGCGCACCACATTCTCCAGGTCCGCCCCACGGCTGACCTTGCCGTTCACTTTGATGCTGAGCGGAAAAATCGCCGCGATCTCGCGCATCTTCGGGTTCACAAAACCGGCAGGATCGAAACGGGGATTGTCGCCGCGCGTCATCATAACCGCCAGCGCCAGCAGCACTTCGCGAGATGGGACATGGCCGCATATGATCCAGTCCGCGAAGGGCCGCGTGTCGCCCTTCGCCAGCCAGTCTAGAATTACGATATTGCGAGCATGGTCAACTGAAAGCCCGTGGTCTCGGGCAGCAAGAAGCGCCTCGATGTCCCACGCCGTGCCGGGGGTGTCCATCAGCCGCGCGCCTCCGCAAGCTGGACAACCTTGCCACTCTTGCCGGTCACGTGATCGGCCCATCGCTCCATCAGCGCCGCACGTTGGAGCAGGTGGTCCGATCGCTGATAGGCGCGCGTCACCTTATTGCCGACCGCGTGCTGTAGAACCGTCTCAGCGACCTCATGCGGCGCATCGGTGCACTCGGCCAGCCACACGCGAAGGGAGGATCGGAAGCCGTGCGGACGCGCCTCAAGGTCGGCCCGGCGCATGAACATGCTGAGCGTCATATCGCTGGTTACGCCCTTGCCAGTGACGTTTGGGAAAAGATAGCCGCCGCGAGCGAGCCGCTTTGCAAGTTCGATCACGTTCATAGCGTCTGCCGACAATGGCACCCGAAAGGCCTCCGTCTGGCCTTTTCGCCCCTTCATTGCCTCTGCCGGCACCGTCCAAATGTCGATCTCGTGCCCATCGATCTTCTCGCGTGTGATCTGATCCTCGCGGATGAACCGCAGCGGAGCGGAGCGAACGCCCGTCAGGATCAGGAGGCGCAGAGCGAGATGCGTCACGCTGCCATCGTCCAGGCTCGCATAGAAGGCGGGAACGTCCCGCCACGCCATGGCCGGGATTCTTCCCGCCTTGTTGTCGCCGCTGCCGATCAGAGCCCGGGCCTTGTCGATGATCTGCGTATCTACGTCGAGGCCGAGCGCAGCGGCATGGCGAACGACCAGGTTGAGCCGGTTGAGTGCCTTTCGCATCGTCTCGGGCTTTGTGTCACGCAGCGGCCGGAGCGTGTCGCGAATATCGACCTGATCGAGGTTCGCGACAGGCACCTTGCCGAGCTTAGGGAGGACATGCAGCGTCAACGGCGAGAACCAACGACCAGCCGTGCCATCGCCCTTCAGCCGCGCCTTGTAGCCCTCAAAGAAGTCGTCGGCGACATCCTTCAGCATGTGCAGGTTGCGCGCGGCCTCACGCTTGGCTCGCTCCCTGACCTTGATCGGATCGTTGCCGGCGCGCACGGTGGCCCGCCACTTCTCAGCGGCCTCGCGGGCTTCCTTCAGGCCAACATCGGAAATCGAGCCGAGCCCCATGTGCCGCAGCCGCCCATGCACGGCCACTCGCAGCACCCAGCTTCCGGCGTCTTTGCTGCCTTTGAATAACCAGAGGCCGCCGCCGTCGCCGTATTTGCCGGCAGGCGCTTGCCGCACCATCACCGCCGAGAGCTTGTTTCGCCCGCTCGCCATCATCGCCCCCTTTACACACCTCTTTCCACATTCAAGATTTAGATGGAATGAGATCGAATGACAATCAGCGATCCGCACCGATGACGAATTACTAATTCGGATCAACGATAGCCAAGCGTAGCGATTGCGTGCGAGACTAGATGATGTGTCGTGATATTGCGATTATGTGCCGGCCAGGGGCACCACGCTTCGCCCTTTCGGGCTTCGCGTGGCGCGGCAACGCCGCCGCAGACGAAGCGTGCCCGGCATAGCCTCTTGCGAAGCGAAGCGATCGCCTCGTACCGTCCGGAGGACTGCCACCTCGGTCAGGAATCACCAGGGCCACCCGATGGACATGCTCGTCAAACTCTATGCGCTGCCGGATTCCCGGCCCGCCTATGATCGATTGCGCGACGCCGGGATCGTCATGCGCCGTGCGCTGGCTCCCGAGAAACACAAGGTCACAGGCTGGGTGCGGCAGAATTTCAGCGAGGCATGGGCCAGCGAAACCGATGTCGCGTTCAGCCGCCAGCCGGTCTCCTGCTTCATCGCGGTCCGGGAGAAAAACATCATCGGCTTCGCCTGCCATGACGCGGCCTGTCCCAACTTCTTCGGTCCGACCGGCGTCGATCCGAAGGCCCGGCAAGGCGGGGTCGGAAAGGCCCTGCTGTTCGCCTGCCTCGAGGACATGCGGCAACAGGGCTTTGGCTACGCCATCATCGGCGGCGTGGGGCCGGCGGAGTTTTATTCGAAGGCGGTCGGTGCGGTGGCCATCGAAGGTTCGGAGCCGGGGATCTATCGGGGGCTGCTGTAGGTCAAGTGATCGTCAGATCCGGGCGACCGCGGAAGATCGCTCTCGACCCGCCCCGCTCGCTTCATTCAAATATGCGCCGGCATCGGGCACAAGCGAGCCGGCGTCGGTTTCCGCCAATTCAATACGGTTGCGACCGAGGCGCTTGGCCTCATAGAGCGCCTTGTCGGCGGCGGCGATGAGATCGCGATGCCTGGTTTCCGCGCCGGGCACCAGCGACGCGACGCCGATGCTCAGTTTCGCATGGCCGCGCACAATCTCGTCCGCGCCGCAGCGGACGATCAGATCCTCGCGAATCCGCGCCGCCAGCGCTGCCGCGTCGCCGAGCGGTGTTTCCGGCAGCAGAACGGCGAATTCGTCGCCGCCATAGCGCGCACCCATATCCGAAGGCCGCTTCACATTCGCCGCGATCGACGCCGCAATGTCCTGCAGCAGCCTGTCGCCGGCCTGATGGCCATGCGCGTCGTTGTAAACCTTGAAATGGTCGGCATCGATCATCAGCAATGCGACCGGCGCGTGGCTGCGCATCGCGCGGCGCCATTCATAGGCCAGCGCGCGGTTGAAATGCCGGCGGTTGGCAAGACCGGTGAGCCCGTCGATCGTGGCCAGAATGGTGAGCTTCTTTTCCGCGGCACTGCGGCGCGCGAATTCGCGATGCAGGAACGCGGCCAGCATCACCGTCACGGCGCACAGCACCGCCATCAGGACGCCGATCGCGACCGCCTGCCGCCACCACGCCGCAAGGACATCGTCGAGCGACTGGCCGACCACGACGATCAGCGGCAGATTGCCGACCTGGGTATAGACGAACAGCCGTTTGATCCCGTCCGATACCGCCTTCGACTCATAGTGGCCGCTGGGAGCCTTCGGGAAGTGCGTGAACAGTTCGGCGCGCTTGATGCTGGTGCCGATGAAATCCTGGCGGAACGGCCAGCGCATCAGCACGATGCCGTCGGTGCGCGCCAATGTCACCGTGCCATTGGGGCCGAGCGAAGCATCCTTGAACATCGTCTGGAAATGGTCCTGCAGCATGGCCGTGAGGACGACGCCGGCAAACGAGCCGTCCGGATGCGACAGCCGCCGGCTGAACGCCACCAGCGAGAGGCCGGTGACACGGGATGCGATCGGACGGCTGATGTACAGGCCGGGATATTCATTGTCTCTGTGAAACTGAAAATAATCCCGGTCGGACATGTTGTGTCGCGGCGGGATCAGATTCTTGGAATCGTGCGTGATCCGTCCGGTGTCATCGATGACGAACATCGATGTCGGATGACGCGCGGTTGCGGAATAGTCGAACAGCACCAGCTGGCGCATTTCCGGACTGAGACGATCGAGACCGGGCAATTTCAAATTGCTCATCAATCCCTCGAGCGAGAGATTGAGCAGATCTACGTTGCGGGCGATATCCGCCTTGAGCGAATTGGCGAGGCTGGTGGCGACCTCGGTGGCACGCGCTTCGGTCGCCCGCCGCGCCTCCAGCAGCACCCAGCCGCATACCGCGGAGAAGCTCAGCGCCAATAGAATGACCGAGATGGTCATCCGGTGATGCGACTGCGTCCATGCCCAGCCGGAAGCGTCACCTGCCTCGTCGGGTTCGCGCGACCAGAGCGACTTCCACGCTGGTTTGTTGGCTTCCGCTATTGCCACGGAATTCACCTTGCAAGACGTTGCCTTCGCCTCTTGTGCGCCGATGGAACGAGTTCCGCGTTAAAGGCCAAGTGAATTCGCCCCATGTGGTTCACAAATTATTCGCGGAACAGGTTGAAATGGCCTGATCGGGTGACTTTGCCGTGGAAGTACGGACGCTTTTCGCGCCGCACAAGCAATGATGAACAGCACAACGCGCCGCCAGCGCGGACTACGCCTGCGAACGGTCGCTACGCCTCAAGCAATCATGATCGAATCCACATGGGCATGCGCGATCAGTCGATCTGACTCGGTCCTGAGGTCCCTACCTCCGCCTTGCCCTGTACCAACGTCGCCGTGATCGCGCGTGGCCGGGTCAACACTTCCGGCTGCAGGATCTGGTCGAGTTGCTCCGGCGTGAGCAGTTTTTTGGCCAGCACCAGATCGTAGACGCTTTCGCCCGTGACCAGCGCCTGCTGCGCGATCTCGGTGGCGTTGGCGTAGCCGATATAGGGATTGAGCGCGGTGACGATGCCGATCGAGTTTTCGACGCCGCGGCGCAGGTGCGCAGCGTTGGCGGTGATGCCGTTGACGCATTTATCGGCCAGCGTCAGGCAGCCGGCGCGCAGATGATTGACGCTCTTGAACAGGCTGTGCGCGATGATCGGCTCGAACGCATTGAGCTGCAGCTGGCCGCCCTCGGCCGCAAAACTGACCGTAATGTCGTTGCCGATCACCTCGAAGGCGATCTGGTTGACGACCTCGGGAATCACAGGATTGACCTTGCCCGGCATGATGCTGGAGCCCGCCTGCATCGGCGGCAAATTGATCTCGTTCAACCCGACGCGCGGTCCTGATGACAACAGCCGCAGATCGTTGCAGGTCTTCGACAGCTTGACGGCGACGCGCTTGAGCACGCCGGAAAGCTGCACGAAGCTGCCGCAATCCTGCGTCGCCTCGACCAGGTTCGACGCGGTCACCACCGGAATGCCGGTGATCGACCGCAGATGCCGGCACACCAGACCGGCATAGTCCGGGTGCGAGTTGATGCCGGTGCCGATCGCGGTCGCGCCCATGTTGATCTCGCACACCAGCAGCACGGCTTCCCTGAGCCGCTGCTCGTCTTCTCCCAGCATGACGGCGTAGGTGGAAAATTCCTGCCCCAGCGTCATCGGCACCGCGTCCTGCAACTGGGTGCGGCCCATCTTGATGATGTCCCTGAACTCGTCGGACTTGCGCTCGAACGCCTCGCGCAGCACCGCCATCGCTTCGACCAGCCGCATGATGCCGCCGTAAGCCGCGAGCTTGAGCGCCGTCGGATAGACGTCGTTGGTGCTCTGGCTCATGTTGACGTGCTCGTTGGGGTGCAGGAATTTGTAATCGCCCTTGGGCCGGCCGAGCAGCTCCAGTGCGCGGTTCGCGATCACCTCATTGGCATTCATGTTGGTGGAGGTACCGGCGCCGCCCTGAATGACGTCGACCACGAACTGGTCGTGCAGTTCACCCGATCGCACTTCCTCCGCGGCGGCGACGATGGCGTCGGCGAGTTTGGCATCGAGCAATCCCAGTTCGCGGTTGCTCTTCGCCGCGGCGATCTTGATCGAGGCCAGGGCCGCAATGAGATCCGGATAGATCGAGATCGGGGTGCCGCTGATCGGGAAATTCTCCACCGCCCGCAAGGTGTGGACGCCGTAATAGGCCTCTGCCGGAACATCGCAGTCGCCCAGGAGATCGTGCTCGCGTCGCGTCGTCATTGGGGGGACCTTTTCGCCGGAGTGTCTCGGGGGTTGATAAGATCAGGAGATAGGGGTTTTTCCTAGTGATCCGTCATCCCCGCGCAACGGCTTCGCCGTTGCGCGGGGATGACGGAATCGACAGTACACGACAGGCACACCCTCGCGTTCTCGCGACGCATTGCGCCCGAGTTATTCTGGAAACTTCCCGCCCTAGATACAGAGGGCGCAGGGAAGACCGGGTGCGCGCTGCACCCGCGGTCCCGTGTGCGGTTTGCACAAGAAATGCTGCACACGAGCATACAGGGCAGCGGAGAACACCCGGCCTTCCCTGCGCAATGGCTTTACGGCTTATGCCGTGATCTCCCCGGAGACGAGTTCTTGGTTGACTCCGTCACCGCCGGTTCGGCTTGCGCCTAGCCGACGGCTTGACGCCAGCAACGGGCGCCAGGACCACACGGTTTTGCCGTACGCTTAGTCCACGCCGTCGTCTCAGCGTAAACCAGCGTCCACCGCAACCCGCCCAACGTCCGTGACGACGGCCGACGCCCTTCTGACCAGGACGGGATGGGCAGATACATACCCCTGATTTTCCTTCTGGTAAACAGAAATATTTTTTATCTTGGGGCTTGACACGAATTCCGTAAACCAGAAGTGATTTGCCCGTCGGGTCAGAGTGTCGCGGCTGCATCGATGCTGATAGGTCCGCGGGAGGGATCAGCCCATCCTACCCCTGCCCAAGCCCGATCAAATTGCGGCCCTTGGACTGGAATCCGGCGACGATCAGCCTGGCTTCGTCCGGATTTTCCTTCACGATCAGCTGCTTCATCTGCTCGCAATAATCGCGCGCCATCGACGGCAGCTGATCCTGGTTGATCCATTCCCAGATCGCCGACAGCGAGCCGCGCGATATCTGCCCGGAATTGGCGCGCTCGGGCGAGCGGTCGACGAACAATGCTTCGATCGGCTTGAAGAAGTAGCGCGATGGATTGCCGATGCGATTGTGGGTCTCGCCGCTCTTGCGAAACTCGGCGCGGAGTTCGGCCAGGATGATTTCGAAGCCCGAAATGTCCTCGTCAAACATCTGCATCCGTTCGATTTCGACGAGCAGGCTGCTGCGCGCATGCAACGTCAAATGACCGAGATATTTTCGGATCCGATCGGCCTGGATTTCATTTTTGGGCGTCACTTGGAAAGGATCCCTGATCCGGCCCTGGCGAGCTGTCCCGAAGTGTGGGGCGCGCTCCTTGCCGCCGGATTACTTTTTTACCCCGCAACTTAACGGTTTGGCCCGCAGGGTTCGATCAGTCCAGATCGAACAATCTGATCCGGGGCGTTTCGAGTCGCGCCGGCTCGGCCGCAAAGACCTGCCGCGGTTCGGTCTCTTCGCGGATCTTCTCCTCGACCTCGCGAAGCTCCTGATCCTGCCGCGGCCGGCGTCGTTCAACCCAGTGCTGACGACGCTCGGCCTTGCGCTTCTCCTCGGCGGCGCGTCTTGCCTCTCGCCTGATATCGGCGTCGCGTGACTTCACGTCGGCGGTGTCGCGCGCCCTGATATCGCTATCGCGCGTTTTGGCAAAAGCGGCTTCGGGCGTTTTGACCGGTTCAGGGTTGGTCTTTTCAGACGTTGCCGCCTGCGTCACGGGTGCCGCGGTCGTCGGTTGCGGTGACGCTGCGGGCGTGCTGGCTGCGGCTCCAGCGGACTGTGCCTGCGTCGAGGTCGTAGTGACGGGTTCGCTCTGCGGCTGGGTCTGCGCTGCATTCGGTGCGACCGCCGCCACGTTCGGTGCCGGTTCCGACGAAGCCTTCACCGGGATCGGCTTCTCCGACATCCGCAGCTCGAGCTTGCTCGTTTCGATCTTGGGCGCATGCGGGCTCACGATGTTCGAAATCAACATGCCGCCGCCAAGGCCCGCGACAACAGCCGCGACCACGGTTCCCACGCCTGCGAAATATGCGGTCGAAATGCGCATTGACTCGGCTCCTTAATCCACGCGGGAAAACGCGCGGATAGGACCGATGTTCCGATACGGGAAAATGTGGAAAACGATGGAACCGGCGGCGCGAGCTGCGGCCGCCGCAATCGCTCAGATCATGGAGGCTACTTTTTCGAGCCCGATGATGCGGGCGAGCGAGCGCACTTCGCTCTTCTGGTCTTCGCGCAACTGGAACAACAACGGCATCGCCGCCGATTTCAGCTGCTGGACTTCTTCCGCTTCGGGATCGATCGGAATGCCGCCCGCCGCATTGGGATCGGCCTGACGCTTCGCGTGGATCTTGCGGGCGACAGCCTTCAACGCGGTCTCCACCGGAGGCCAATAAGATTCCTGCGAGGCAGAAAGCTTGAGGCGCTCCTTGATCCCGGCGATCTGGACGTCGCTGAGCAGCGCGTAATTCTTTTGCGGGGCCGGCTTGGCTGCGGCTTTGGGCTTGGGCGGTGCGGCTGCAGGCGCCATGGCGGGTGCCGCGACTTTTGGAATTCCGAGATCGGCCGGCCCGGTCGAGGCGTAGGCCTGGCGCAGCGGCTCGCTCAGCACGGGTGCGGCCTGCGGTGGTTCGAACGCGGCCAGCGCCATCGTCGCAATGGCGAGCTTGTCTTTCTTGCTTTCCTTGTTGGAGACCGGAGATTGGACCGCGGCCGGTGCGGAGGCCAGTTCGTAACTCGCGGCGAACAGGGTGTCGCGGCCGAGAATTGCGGTGGCGGCGGCGGCCACTACGAGGAAACAGGTCAACGCAACGATCGTAATGGCTTTGGTCAAAAACGTCTCCATTCCGCCGATCCTGGAGCCTGTCGGCTCCAGTCTTTATAATTTTTGACGCGTTTTCTTGACGCGAACCGGTATCCACTTCGCCCGGAAACGCGACCCAGGATGCCCGAAAACTGGACGGTAATTAAGGCTTTACCATGCCGCTCAAGGGGTAGTGCCCGCTGAAAAGTGCGAGAATCGCGTCGAATCGGCAAAAAATCAAGCCGCCGCGGCCAGATCGTAGGCTTCCTGGATGTCGGCCACGATGTCGGAGGCCTCCCAGAGCGCGTCGGGGGCGACCGAGCGCAGGCTGATGGTCCAGTTGCTTTTGCCGGTGCGGGGCATGCTGACGATGTCGAATTCGACGTTGCGGCAGAGCGGATGCCGGTCCAGCGCGCGGGTCACCCGCCACCTGATCTCGTCGATGGTGGCCGGGGTTTTGGCATAAAACTGATCGAAATCCATCTTGCGCCCCCTTATTTGCGGATCGCCCGGCGGTGCGGCCGGCTATCCTGTGGTTCTATTGTTGGGGCGGATTTGGTTAATGGCCCGTTAATCCGGGAACGGCACGAGAAACAACCCTGCATGGCGGAAACAACTCAGGAAGCGACGACCGCCACGGACGGGCCGTCGGTCCGATCAGCGCTGCTGGCGGCCGCGGGCATTTCGATCGGCACGCTGCTGCTCGCGACCTTCGAATTGTCGATGGCCGACTGGCCGTCCGGTTTTGTCCTGCTCGGCATCCTGCCGCTGACGGCGCTGCTGTTCTTCGGCTGCTGCCTCTGGACGACGACGCTGCTGCTTCGCATCCCACGGGGCGGTGCAAAATTCGCGATCCCGTTCCTGATGTGCGCGGCGGCGCTGGCGCTGCTGGTCTACGCACCGTTACAGAAAGTCGCGCTGCAACGGAATTTCTACTGGCATCGCGCCGATCGCGAACGGATCGTGGCCCGCGTCGAGGCCGGCGAGCTCAAGCCGAACGTCCCCTACAACAAATCCATGATCGCGCTGGGCGCAACCGAGCCCAACGTTTCCGCCGGCGGAAACGACATCGTCATCGACACGGCCATGGACGGCACCTACGTGCTGTTCCTGACCTCGCGCGGCCTGAAACACTATTTCACCGGCTTCCTGCACGTGCCGCCGGGCAACGACCCCAAGGACTTCTTCGAGTTCGACGACAAACCGCCGAGCCTGCTCGTTCACTACGACAAGAATTGGTATTTTGTGGCGAATTAGGTGATCTGAATTTTCGCCGTCGCAGCGCGGTACTCCGCAAGCGTCTGTGCAACGAGTTCATCGACGCCAAGCACTTCCGTCACGCCCGAGGTGGAATGTCCGGCGCTCCAGATGTCTTTCCAGCGCTGTGGGCGGTTTTCGCGCGCGCCGATGTCGATGTCCTTGCCGATATCGATGGCGCCGCGCGCCGGCAGATCGTCGGGATCGAGGCCGGCAGCTTCGATGGATGGCCGCAGCATGTTGGTCTGCAAGCCCGTGAAAGCCGTGGTCAGCAGAATATCGTCGGCGCTGCTCGCGACCAGCATCTCCTTGTACCTCGGATCCGCCATGCTCTCGCGCGTGGCGATGAACCTGGTGCCCATGTAGGCGAGGTCGCAGCCGAGCGCCTGCGCCGCGCGCAAGGCGTGGCCGTCGCTGATGCCGCCGGCGAGCGCCAGTGGCCCGTCGAAGAAGCCGCGCACCGCGCGCACGAACACGAACGGATTGAGCCAGCCGGTCTGGCCGCCCGCACCTGCGGTCAGCAGCACCAACCCATCAGCGCCGGCAGCGACCGCGCGTTCGGCATGCCGGATGCTCGCGACGTCGGCAAACACCAGCGCGCCGGCATCATGCAACGGCGTCGCGACCTGTGCCGGCGATCCCACCGAGGTGATGACGATCTCGGGCTTGTGCCGCAGCAGCACCGCCAGGTCCTGCGCCAGCCGCGCATTGGAGCGATGCACGATCAGGTTCGCGCAGATCGGCGCGGCGGGCTTACCGCTCTCGTCCGAATGGCGGCGCAAACGGCCGTCGATCTCGCTGAGCCATTCGTCGAGCTGTTCGGGGCTGCGGCAATTCACCGTCGGAAACGAGCCGATCACGCCGTTGCGACAGGCGGCGACCACAAGCTCGACGCCGGAGACGAGAAACATCGGCGCTGCGATCAGCGGCAGGCTGAGGCGGTCCTGAAAGCGCGCGAGAAGATCGGGAGAATTCAAATGCGTTTCCATATCGGCGGTCTGGTTTGCCGGTCCACGCCGTAGCGTTTGACATCTGTATACTCGCAAGTATAGGACTTACCCATTGGAAAGTTCAAGGTCGTTTCCTCCGAAAAATGGATCGTTCATGGGTTCGACGGCGCGGCAGTCGCCTTGGCGAAAGGCGGAGGAACGGGAAAAGGAGCGCGGCGCGAAGCGGGAAGCGGTGCTGCACGCCGCCGTGCAATTCTTCAACGAGCGCGGCTTCCACGCGACCTCGCTGGATGACGTCGCCACCTCGCTCAACGTCACCAAGCCCACCATCTACCATTACTTCGCCAACAAGGACGAAATCCTGTTCGAGTGCGTGCGGCTCGGTCTCGAGAGCATCCGTCAGGCCGCCGAGACCGTGGAATCCCGCGGCGGCAGCGGTCTCGAACGCCTCACGGCGCTGATGCGTGACTATGCGGTCATCATGACGAAGGACTTCGGGATGTGCGTGACACGCACAGCCGACCACGAGCTTTCCATCGAGGGCCGCGCAAAGTTCCGGGCGCTGAAGCGCGAGATCGACCTGATCGTGCGCCGTGTGGTCGAAGTCGGCATGGCGGATGGTTCGATCGGACAGGGCAACGCCAGGATGATCACATTCACGCTCACGGGCGCGCTGAACTGGATTGCACGTTGGTACGACCCCGATGGGTCAGGTACGCCCGAAGAGGTCGCCGATGCCTGCGTCGCCACCCTGGTCAACGGGCTCGCCCCGCGTGCCAGCCGAAAGAAGAAAGCGTGATGGCGTTGCCATAGCGCGGATCCGTTCACATCCGAGAGCCGGTCAACGGCGGAGTGACCAACATGTCATCAACAGGGAGGAATTTTAAGATGGGCAATCCGCTTCATGCGTTTCCACCAGCATGCACGCAGACGCTGCGGGCGCTAGCGCGCTATCCCTCGCGGGTCGCGTTCTCCTGGCCGGGCGGATCGATCACCTATCAGGGCGCCGCCGACCTGATCGGCCGCATCCAGAAAGTGTTCATGCAGACCGGGCTTCAGCCCGGCGCGCGCGTCGCGTTCCTCACCGCCAATCGCGCAGACAGCTGGTGCGCCGGCGTCGCGGCGCAATTGTCGCGGCTGTCGATCACCTGGTTGCATCCGCTGGGCTCGCTCGACGACCAACTGTTCCAGATCGAGGATTGCGAAGCCGAGATGCTGGTGATCGACGCCGATACGTTTCGCGATCGCGGCGGGGAGCTGGCGGCCAAGGCCACAGGCCTGAAGACCGTGTTCACGCTCGGTCCGGCCGCTTGCGGGGTTGATCTGCTGGCCGCGGTCGATGCCGCCGGCACCGCCAGCCCGCGCAATTTTGCCGCGCCGGACGATCTCGCGATTCTGAACTACACCGGCGGCACTACCGGAAAATCCAAGGGCGTGCTGCGCACTCATCGCGAATATGGCGGCTGGGCCAACGCTACGCTGGCCGATTTCGAAATCCCGGATACCCCGAGCTATCTCGCGGTGGCGCCGATCAGCCACGTCGCCGGCACCAAGGTGCTGCCGACGCTGATGCGCGGCGGCACCGTGCATATGTTGAAGGGTTTCGATCCCGAGGCGGTGTTCAAGACCATCGCGCGCGAGCGCATCAATTTTACCCTGCTCGTGCCGACGATGATCTACGTGCTGCTGGACCACCCCGCGCTCGACAAGCACGACCTCTCCTCGCTCGAATTGCTGCTCTACGGTGCCTCCGCAATGTCGCCGAGCCGCCTCGTCGAGGGTCTCGAGCGGATCGGGCCGGTGTTCTCGCAGCTCTACGGCCAGACCGAGTGCTACCCGATCTCGGTGCTGCGCAAGGCCGATCATGATCCGAAGACGCCGGAAATGTTCCTGTCCTGCGGTTTTCCGGTCTCGGCCTGCGAGGTCAAGGTGCTCGACGACAACGATCAGGAAGTCGCGACCGGCGAAGCCGGCGAGATCTGCGTGCGAGGGCCGCATGCGATGGCTGAATACTGGAAGCGGCCGGAACAGACCGCCGAAACCCTCAAGAACGGCTGGCTGCATACCGGCGATATCGCTCGCAAGGACGAGCGCGGCTACCTCTTCATCCTCGACCGCAAGAAGGACATGATCGTCTCCGGCGGCTTCAACATTTTTCCGCGCGAGATCGAGGATGTGTTGTCGCAGCATGCGGATGTGGCGATGGTCGCCGTGGTCGGCGTTCCCGACGACAAATGGGGCGAGGCGGTCACGGCGGTGGTCGTGGCGCGCGAAGGTGCGAAGCCGAATGCGGATGAGTTGATCAATCTCGTGAAAACGAAAAAAGGCTCGGCGCATGCGCCGAAGCACATCAAATTCGTCACGGAGTTGCCGATGACCGGCGTCGGCAAGGTCGACAAGAAGGTACTGAAGGCCGGCTTCTGGACCGGCCGCGACCGGATGGTGGGGTAGCTCGCCGGCTCAGGCCAGCAGCTGGTCGAGCCGCTCGCGCAACTGGTCCTGGTGATAAGGTTTTGCAAGCCGCGGCAGATCGAGCTGCGCGCCGTCGGGCAATTCGGCATAACCTGTTGCCAGCAGGATGGGCAGCGACGGGCGCACCTGGCGCGTCGCTGCCGCGAGTTCAATACCGGTCATCCCGGGCATCACGTGATCGGTCATCATCAAATCGATCGGCTGCTCGCTCCTGAGAATGTCGAGCGCATGCAGGCCCGAATTGGCGCCGATCACGTGGTGACCGAGGTCTTCCAGCATCTCCATCGTCGACATGGCAATCAGCGGATCGTCGTCGACGAACAGGATCACAGCCGAGCGTTTGGTGCCTTGCGTCGCCGGCGCCGGAGCCTCGACCTCCGGTGCGGCGGTAGCTATCGGGAGTATCAGCGTCGCGGTGGTGCCTTTTCCGACGGCGCTTGCAAGCCGCAAGGCGCCACCGAGTTGCACCGCCAGCCCGTGCACCATCGACAGGCCAAGGCCGGTGCCCTTTCCGAGTGGCTTGGACGAAAAGAACGGCTCAATCGCCCGCTCCAGCGTCTCTGGCGTCATGCCGGTGCCGGTATCGACGACGGACAGCCTGAGATAACGGCCAGGCGACAACACCGCATCCCTGGTGATCTTCTGCTCGTCCAGCCTGATCTCGATCGAACCGCCGTCGGGCATCGCGTCACGTGCGTTGATCGCCAGATTGAGGATCGCAAGCTCAAGCTGGTTGGGGTCGATACGCGCCGGAGGCAGGCCGTCCCTGATGTCCAACCGCACTTCCACGCGCGGGCCGAGCGACCGCTCCAGCAGGTTGGTCATATCCTGAATCAGCGAACGGAGGTCGACCGAGACCGCGCGCAAATCCTGCTGACGCGCAAAGGCCAGAAGGCGCTGGGTCAATGACGCCCCCCGTTCCGCGCCCTGCATGGCGCCGTCGACCAGCCGGTGAAGCCGGGGATCGTCGGGAAGGCGCTTGCGCAACAGATCGAGGTTACCCATCACCGCCATCAGCAGATTGTTGAAATCATGCGCCACGCCGCCGGTAAGCTGTCCGATCGTCTCCATCTTCTGCGCCTGGCGCAATTGTTCCTGCGCCTTTTCACGCGCGGCGACTTCCTTCATCAGATCGGCGGTGCGCTGCTCGACGCGCTGCTCCAGTGTCGCCGTCAGTTCCGCCAGCGCGGTGCGTTCGGCGGCGAGTTGCGCGAGCAGGGCCTCTCGCTCGATTTCCGCAATCTTGCGCGCGGTGATATCGGAGCAGACGCCGACCAGTGACTTGATGCTGGCGTCCGGCCGCCGCACCGCGCGGGCGCGGGTGTCCACCCAGTGCTGCGAACCGTCGGGCCATATAATCCGATATTCGATGCGGTAGTCCGCACCGCTCTTGATCGCCTGATCGATGGCTTCGAGACGGCGCTCCCGGTCGTCGGGATGGACCGACGCCGACAAATCCTGAAAGGTAAAAGACTCGCCCGGCTTGCGGCCGAAAAAGCGCGCGCAGGTTTCCGATGCTTCGAGTCTGTATTCCGGCAAATGCAATTCAAGCGCCCCGAGATGACCGGCGTTCAGCGCCGTCTGCAACAGGCCTTCGCTTTCGGTCAGTTCGGCCAGAATGGCGCGGGTCTGGTATTGACGGCGCCGGGCGCGGACCGCGGAGCCGACGATACTCACCAGCGTGGTCGGATGAAACGGCCGCTCGATGAAAGTGACATTGCCCAGGATTTGCCCGAGCCGCGCGGCGTCGGGATTACGTTCGGGACCGCCACCCTGACGGGTCAGCAGCACGATCGGAAAATCCGACCATGATGGCTGACCGTTCAGCCAGATCACCAATGCCCGAAGATCCGCGGTCTTGACCGCCTCGTCGGCGATAACGGCGAGGCCAGCACCGCGTTCGATCTCATGCATCAAGCCGGCAAGATCGCTGCAGGTATTGGCGTAAAAGCCTGCTTCCTTGATGAGCGTTGCGGCCACGGACGAATCGCGCCCCGTCGGCGCGAGAATGACGGCGCGCTCGGATGATGCGCCCGGTTTCACGGCTCCTGCTCCTCGAACAAGGACCGGTCGTGCAGCAAGGGCTGGCCTTCGCCAACATAAACCGGAACGCCGCGCAGAACACCATGGAAACCGTCCAGCGGTTCGCCGATCGTCAATCCTCGATTGTCGATGCGATATTCGCGAATCGTCGCTTCGTGCATGCCGGTGCGCTTCTTGATGACCGACATCGCACGCCGCACGCTGCCCAATGCCTCGAAATAACGCAACAGCACGACCGTGTCGGCAAGATAGGTGACATCGACCGGCGCCTTCATATCTCCGATCAATCCATGCTGCGCCACCGTCATGAATGTCGCAGCGCCCTGGCGGTTCAGATACTGCAGCAATTCATGCACGTGCAGGATCAGGGAGTTTTCTTCGGGCATGGCGGCCTGATAGCCGTTGAGGCTGTCGATCACGACGGTCTTGATCCGGTCCTCATCGACCCGCCTGCGAACGCGATGGGCGAACTCGCCGGGAGACAGCTCCGCGGCATCGACCTGTTCGATGAACAGGCTTCCGCTGCGCTGCATCTCCTCGAGATTGATGCCGAGCCCGATCATGCGCGAAAACAACAGCCCAAGTTCTTCGTCGAACACGAACAACGCAGCCCTTTCACCGCGCGCGATCGCCGCGACAATGAACGTGATGGCAGCGAGAGACTTGCCGGTACCCGCCGGTCCGAGGATTAGCGTGCTCGATCCCGTCTCGACACCTCCACCCAACAGCCTGTCGAGCTCCATGATGCCGCTGGACATCGTGGTGCGCTCAACGGTCCTGCGAAACTCGGAGGCCACCAGCCGCGGAAAAACATTCATCCCGCCGGTGGTGATCGTCGCGTCATGATAGCCGCCGCGAAACTTGACGCCGCGGTATTTGATGATGCGCACGCGCCGTCGCTCGGCGCCGTAGGCCGGCGCCAGCTCTTCCAGCCGCACCACGCCATGCGCGACGCTGTGCACGGTTTTGTCCGCCAGTTCGGTCGTCATATCGTCGAGCAGAACGACGGTAGCATTGAACTTCACAAAGAAATGCTTGATCGCGAGTATCTGACGTCGATAGCGCAGCGAACTCTGCGCCAGCAGCCGGATTTCGGAGAGACTGTCCAAAACCACCCGGGCTGGCCGCTCGCGTTCCACGGCTTCGAATATCTGCTTGGTGGTCTCGCCGAGTTCGAGATCAGACGAATAAAGCAGGCTCTGCTGCTGGTCGGAATCGAGCAGGCTCTCCGGCGGCAATAATTCGAACACGGCGATCCGGTCATCGAGCGCCCAGCCATGGGACGCCGCACCCTCGCGCAGTTCGCGTTCGGTTTCAGACAGCGTGATGTAAAGGCACTTCTCGCCGGCGCGTGCACCCTCCATCAGGAATTGCAGCGCAATGGTGGTTTTGCCGGTGCCGGGCTCGCCTTCGAGCAAAAACAGATGGCCACGCGTAAAGCCGCCGGACAGGATGTCGTCCAGCCCCCACACGCCCGATTTTGCCTTGTCCGTGGGTATTGCAGCTGCGTTCATAAGGCCCCCTAACGGAGGGCAACTCCGGCGATATCAGGGGGTTCCCCGGAGATGGAACCAGGAGGGGAAAATTCTGATCAAATCGCGCCATTTTTCCGGCCAGCAGCCGGAAATCCCTCGGTGACATGACCAGCGTTGGACGGCCGGCTTCACAGCAAGCGGGGAAACGGCGGTCCCCGCTTGCCGCGCCATGGCCCGGCCTCATGGCCGTATCAAGCCGCCCCTGCTCGCCTCTCGGCGTGAGCCTTGGACTTCTCGAAATTATTCGGCACTTCGATATCGACCTCGAGCGTCGACACCGCCGGGCCGCGGTCCAGCTTGACCGTGACCTTGTCGGGATCGAGCTGGATGTGCTTTGAGACCACCGCGAGAATTTCCTCGCGCAGCGTCGCCAGCAGGTCCGGTTGACCGCGCAGGCCGCGCTCGTGCGCCAGCAGAATCTGCAGCCGCTCCCGCGCCACCGGGGCGGTTGCCTTGCGGCCGCTGAACAGGCGAAGCAGATTCATACTCATGCCGCCCTCCGTCCGAGCAATCGGTTCATAAATCCCCTGCGTTCGGCCGGCACGACCATGTCGACGGTTTCGCCCATCAGGCGGCGGACCGCGTCGGTATAGGCGCGAGCCGGTGCACTGGCCACATTGTTCAGGGTGACGGGCGAGCCGACATTCGAGGCGCGAAGCACATCCTGGCTCTCGGGGATGATGCCGAGCAGCGGCGTGGCGAGAATTTCGAGGATGTCATCGATGCTGAGCATCTCGCCGCGCGCCGCGCGCACCGGATCGAACCTTGTGATCAGGATGTGCTTGGTCACCCGCTCGCCCTGCTCCGCCTTGACGGTCTTCGAATCGAGCATCCCGATGATGCGGTCGGAGTCGCGCACCGAGGAGACTTCCGGGTTGGTGACAATCACGGCTTCGTCCGCATAACGCATCGCCAGCATCGCGCCGCGTTCGATGCCTGCGGGACTGTCGCACAGGATCCAGTCGAACTTGGTCCGCAGCTCAGCGATGACCCGGCCGACGCCTTCGTCGGTCAGCGCGTCCTTGTCCCTGGTCTGGGAAGCTGGCAGTAACCACAGATTCTCCAGGCGCTTGTCGCGGATCAGGGCCTGCTGAAGCTTGGCGACGCCCTGCACCACGTTGATGAGGTCGAACACCACGCGCCGTTCCGCGCCCATCACCAGATCGAGGTTGCGCAGGCCGACGTCGAAGTCGATGACGACGACCTTCTCGCCGGCCTGGGCCAGCGCCGCACCGAGCGCGGCGGTGGACGTCGTCTTTCCAACGCCGCCCTTGCCTGATGTAACGACCAGGACCTTTGCCATAATTGATCTCCGTAGCCGATTAATTCAGCGGTGTAATTTTCATCGTGTCGCCTTGCAGCCAGGCCTGGGCCGGGCGATTCCGCAGCGAGGCGTCGATTTCTTCAGCAGTCTGGTAGTAGCCGTCGATGGCGAGCAGTTCCGCCTCGATCTTCTGGCAGTAAATCCTGGCCGACGAATTGCCGTTGACGCCGGCCATCGCCCGGCCGCGCAGCGTGCCGTAAACATGGATCGATCCGCCGGCGACGATTTCCGCACCCGAGCCGACCGAGCCCAGCACGGTGACATCGCCATCGGTGAAGACGATCGACTGGCCCGAGCGGACCGGACTTTCGAGCAGCAGCGAATTCGGCTTCGGCTTGGCCTCGACCTTTTCCTCGGGCTTTTCCGCAGGCTCGGTTCGCGTGATCACGCAGGAACGACCGCCGGTCAGCAGCGGCGGCATGCTGGTGGTGAGCTTCTCGGCATCCACGCCCTCGATCCCCAGCACGCGGATGTTGCGTTCTTCCAGATTATTGACGAGGTGGGTGATGGCCGCGCGGCTGAGGTCCAGCGCGGCCAGGTCGAGCACGACAGGCTTGCCGACGAAGAAGCCCGGCGAACGAGCCAAGGTCGCATCGATCTCCTCGAGCCAGCCGACGATCGGGATCTCCGGCGTGAACACGAAGGCGACATACGAGCGGCCCCGCATGCGAACCAATTGTCGCGTTGCCCCCGCTGTTGCCTGCATGGTGGATCCACCCATTCCTGGTTACTGAATAATTAAGGATGGGACTGATTTGGTTAATGGTTGATTAATTATGACAGCTCATTCAGCGGCCGTTTGGTGCCAAAAAAGCGACACGAGAGCTACCCGAAGTTACAGGTGAGCGGTGGCGGTCACCGAAAGTGGTGGCAATTTGATCGATTCGTGCCGGCCGGATCGGCTGACCACCCGATCGCCCTCGCGTCAACGCCGCTCGATCACCAGACTCTGGACGGCACGGCCGAAATAGCCGCGTTCATCGGCCAGCCGCGCCATTGCGAGGCCCGCGCCGTCGGGGCCGATCCAGGATTCGGCGTCAAGCAGCATCCAGTCGCCGACCGGCTGGCGCGAGAAATTCACCGTGAGGTCGGCATTGAGAAACGTCCATTGCCGGAAATCCAGCACCGCCGATGTGCCGTTGCAGAAATCCGCGGCCACCATCGCGCGCATTGCCTGAGAGACCGCCGCCCCTTCGACGATCGGGCGATCGACGCGATACCAGATCGCGCCCGGACCGGGGACGCCGAACCGGCCGCGGGCGGCGCGCAGCGACATGCCTGTTACGAACGGGCTGGAAGAAAAATCCGCGGGCTCGGCCCGCGATTGCTCCGGTCCCGGCAACGTGACCTGTTCGATCTCGGCCTCGGGCGGCAACTCGTTGGCCTGCAGCTTGATCTTCAAAATAGTGGCCGCGACCACGATCACACCGTTGGCGCGAAGTTTTACCGCGCAAAGCTGGATCTTGCGGCCTTCACGCAAAATCTCTGTCTCGATCGTCAGCGGTGCGACCGGCACCGGGCGCATCAGATCCACCGTCACCCGCGCGATCCGCATCGGTACCGGCGTCGGCAATGCTTCTGCCGCCCACACCACCAATGCCGCCGGCGGTGAGCCGTGCTGCATGCTCGGGTCCCACGGCCCCGCCGCGTGAGGGCTGGTGAGGACGCTGTTCCCGTCCACGCGAAAGATAGCGTCCATCAATGATCCCTTGAGAAGGAAAGTGCTTTTCTGCCCGCTCCGCTCGCCAGAGTCGAGAGCCCGGCGGCACAGACCCTTGCGCGCCAATCGCACGCAACGGCACACTCACGCCTTGCGTCAAATGAAGGCCATGCCGCCGTTGAGGATAATGGTCTGGCCGGTCATGTAGTCGTTGCCGAGCACCATCGCGACAGCCTGCGCCACTTCCTCAGGCTGCCCCATTCGGCCCAGCGGAATGTTGCGGGCGAGATCGGTGCGGCCGCGCATCATGTCGGTTTCGATCAGCGACGGCGCCACATTGTTGACTGTGATCCCCTCCTTCACCAGCCGCGCCGCATACCCTCGCGTCAGTCCTTCCATGCCGGCCTTGGAGGCATTGTAGTGCGGGCCGATGGCGCCGGCGCCGCGCGCGGCACCCGAGGAAATGTTGACGATGCGGCCCCATTTGCGCGCCCGCATCATCGGCAGCACGGCTTGCGTACACAGGAAGACCGACTTCAGGTTGACCGTGATGGTGCGGTCGAAATCGGCCTCGGAAAGTTCGTCGACGCTGCGCGGAATCGCGATGCCGGCATTGTTGACGAGAATATCGATCGGACCGAGGTCACGCGCGACCTGTTCGATCATTTTTGCGACGGCAGCGGCCTGCGACACGTCGGCGGCAACAGCGATGGCGCGGCCACCGCCGGCCTTGATTTTGGCGACGACAGCTTCCGCGTCATCCGCCCGCTCACGATAATTGACCGCGACTGCGGCACCGAGTTCGGCGAGCGTCAACGCAATCGCAGCGCCGATGCCGCGCGAGCCACCCGTCACCAGCGCGACACGCGCGCTCAGATCCTGTTTGGTCGTCATCGATCCCATCCATCGCAAGCGTGCGATGGTCGTAACGATACCATTCTCACGCCACTCCGCTACCCACGCTCTCCAGAAACGCCTTGACGTTACTGACCGTGCCCGTGTCGGTCGCGACATAGCCGGGCAGGCTCGCCACCTCGCGCTGGAACTCGCGGCCCTTCATGATGTCGATGACGCGCCGCATCGGCTCGGTCTCCAGGAACGCGCGTTTGCAGACAAAGAAATAATCCTCGGTCAGCAGCCGGATGAAATCGAGCCCGAACTGCCGCGCGGCCGCCTCGACGCCAAAACTCACATCGGCCATGCCGCTGGCGACGTAGGCGGCGACCGCCGCGTGGGTGAATTCCATCTGCTGGGCGCCGTTGATTTTCGCTTCGTCGATCCTGTGCAACGCCAGCAACTGATCGAACAGCAACCGCGTTCCGGAATCATGATCGCGGTTCACGAACCGTGCCTTGCAATCGACGATATCCTTGATGGATGAAATTTTGAGCGGGTTGCCCGGCTTGACCATCAATCCCATTTCGCGCGTCACGAAACTGATGACGCGGTCCTCGCGCGGATCGAGCCATTCCTTGCAGGCCCGGATGCCCTGCGCCCGCAACTCGCCGCGCGGCAGATGCACGCCGGAGAGATCGCAGGCGCCCTGCGCCAGCGACAGCAGCGAATTCTGGTTGCTGACATAGCGCAGGTCGACGCCGATGCCGGGTTCACGATCGAGCAGTTCGCGCAGTTTCGAGACCGCAAAACCATGGCTGGCGTGAACGCGGATGACGGACGGACGCTGGTGCAGGAAGGGCTTGATCTCGGTCGCGAGCTCCTGCGCCAGATTTTCAAGCTGCGGGCCGAGACGGGCCTGCATCCGCTCGCCGGCCCAGACCAGTTTTTCGCCGAACGCGGTCAGCGTCGTGCCCTTGCCGCGATGGGTCTCGACCAGCGGCACGCCGAAAAATTCCGACCATTGCTCGACCAGATTCCAGACGTGGCGATAGGACAGCTGGGCGTGCGTGGCCGCGCTGGTGAGCTTTCCGGTTTTACGGATCTCGTTGAGAATTCCGAGCATCACCACGGCGGTTTGCGGGCTGCCCTCCTTGTGAAATCGCCAGACGGTCTCGATCTCGATGTGGTGCATTGGCGCTCAACCTATGAAATCTACTACATATCTTTGCAGCTGATAGGCAGATCATATCATATTTACTGTGCCGAATATCCTCCTAATTTGAGATACAGAAACGGAGGAAATATGATGTCCATTGCATATGGTTACACCGCGACAGCGCCCGCGATCGCGGCTGCCAAACCCCGGTTGCTGCTGATCGACGGCCAGCACGTGCCTTCGATCTCCGGGCGCACCTTCAAGACGCTCAATCCAGCCACCGAACAGGTCATCGCTACCGTGGCGGAAGGCAACGAGGCCGACGTCGATCGCGCCGTGGCCGCGGCCCGCCGCGCCTTCGAAGGCCCCTGGCGCAGCATGCGCGCCTCCGAGCGCGGGCAGATCCTGCTCCGGCTTGCGGAGCTGATGAAGAAGCACGCGGACGAACTCGCAGCGCTCGAAAGCCTCGATGCCGGCAAGCCGATATCAGGTGTGCTGCGGCAGGATCTTCCGGCCGCCATCGATACGCTGACCTACTACGCGGGCTGGGCCGACAAGATCCACGGCGAGGTGGTCTCGACGCGGAACGACGCACTGACCTACACATTGCGCGAGCCGGTCGGCGTGGTCGCCGCGATCGTTCCCTGGAATTTTCCGCTGATGATCGGGATGTGGAAACTGGCGCCCGCGCTCGCCTGCGGCTGCACCATCGTGATGAAGCCCGCCGAACTGACGTCGCTGTCGGCGCTGCGGATCGGCGAACTAGCGCTGGAAGCCGGCCTGCCGCCCGGCGTGCTCAACATCGTCACCGGCCCCGGCCGGGTCGTCGGCGACGCGCTGGTCAACCACCCTGATGTCGACAAGGTCACGTTCACGGGCTCGCCCGGCGTCGGCCGCGGCATCCTGCGCGGCGCCGCCGGTAACTTCAAACGGGTGTCGCTCGAACTCGGCGGCAAGTCCGCCAACGTGATCTTCGACGACGCCGATATCGAGGCGACCAGCAAGGCGGCGGCTTCAGGAATCTTCTTCAACGCCGGACAGGTGTGCTCGGCCGGCTCCCGCGTACTGGTCCATGAGAAGGTCTACGATGAAGTGGTCGAACGGCTGACGCAACGCGCTCAGTCGATCCGCATCGGCGATCCCTCTGATCGCGCCACGGCGCTCGGGCCCGTGATCTCCGAAAAGCAGATGAAGAGCATCCTCGATTATGTAGATATCGGCCAAAGGGAAGGCGCGCTGCTGACCACCGGCGGGACACGCGTCGGCACCCGCGGCTATTTCATCAGTCCCGCCGTGTTCGCCAATGTCGAACACGAGATGCGCATTTCGCAGGAGGAAATTTTCGGTCCGGTGGTGAGCGTCATCAAATTTAGAGATGAAGCCGATGCGCTGCGGATCGCCAACGGCACCGACTACAGCCTCGCCGCCGGAGTGTGGAGCCGCGACATCGGGCGGGTGCAGCGTTTCGCAAGGAATGCAAAGGCCGGGACGGTCTGGATCAACACGTATGGCTATACGGATGTGCGGCTGCCGTGGGGCGGCGTGCGCGATTCCGGTTTCGGCCGGGAACACGGCTCGGCCGCGATCGAGAATTTCACCGAGCCGAAAGCGGTGTGGATGAATCTGAACGTGTGATGCTTTATGCGAGAGCATCGCGTTCCTCCCCTTGTGGGAGAGGGTGGACGCGATGCGGAGCATCGCGGACGGGTGAGGGGTTCTTTCCGCGGATAGAGACCCCTCATCCGCCTTCGCTCTCGCGAAGGCACCTTCTCCCACAAGGGGAGAAGGAAGAAAGAATCACAGCGGCGGATCGATTGCCTCGTCGTATTCCTTTTTGAAACGCGCGATCAGTTCGGCTGCAGGCAAGACTTTTGCGACGCTACCGACGCCCTGGCCGCTGCCCCAGATTTCCTTCCAGGCCTTCGGCTTGGCGCGCTCACCCGAAGCATCGGTGCCGAAACTCATCTTCGACGGATCCGAGGTCGGCAGGTTTTCGGGATCCATGCCGGCCGCGACGATCGACGGCTTCAGATAATTGCCATGCACGCCGGTGAACAGGTTGGAATAGACGATGTCTTCGGCGCCTGAGGCCGTGATCATCTGCTTGTAGCCTTCCACCGCATTGGCCTCCGCGGTGGCGATGAAGGCCGAGCCGATATAGGCGAAGTCGGCACCCAGTATGCGTGCTGCACGAATGGCCCGGCCGTTAGCAATCGCGCCCGACAACGCGATGGGACCGTCGAACCATTGCCGGGTCTCGGCCACGAAGGCCAATGGCGAAATCTCGCCGGCATGGCCGCCGGCGCCGGCCGACACCAGGACCAGGCCATCGGCGCCCTTCTCAACCGCCTTGTGCGCGAATTTCTGGTTGATGACGTCGTGGAACACGACACAGCCCCAGCCATGCGCCGCCTGGTTGAGCTCTTCGCGCGCGCCGAGCGAGGTAATCATCATCGGCACCTTGTGCTTCTCGCAAAGCGCCAGATCCTGATCGAGCCGGTTGTTCGACTTGTGCACGATCTGGTTGACGGCGAACGGTGCCGAGAGCCTGTCGGGATGCGCCTTGTCGTGAGCCGCGAGTTCTTCCTTGATCCGCGCCAGCCATTCGTCGAGCAGCGCCGGAGGCCGTGCGTTCAACGCCGGAAACGATCCGACCACACCCGCCTTGCACTGCGCGATCACGAGGTCAGGCACGGAAATGATGAACAGCGGCGCACCGATGACGGGGATCGACAGACGGCCCTTGAACAAGGCAGGCATGGACATTCGAAGCAATCCTTTCGCGTGTTCCGGAACTGGCATGGGCAGAACCCAAGAGATGTCTCAAGAGATGCCAGACGTCATACCAACAAGGCAATCTTTCCAGTGTCAAGTATTGCGTTTTGGCGCTATTTTTTTGCGCATGATCTCCAGGCAAACGCTCCCGCGTTTGTCCCGAGCAAAAACCGCCGCCCGCTTTGCGCTGACGCGGCCCTGCGGGTCCGCATCATACGCTATTGGCATATCGCGCGGGTCACGTAATTTTCGGTCTTGCAGTCGCCCGGCTCGCGCTTACGGCCCGGGATGAACACTTTCGGCGAGCATTTCTCGGCGGCGTCGGTGTCGAGGCTCTTGCCTTCCCTGTAACCCTTGGTCTGGCACAGCCTGTCGGCCCCCGCCTTGCAGTCCGGCGCGCCATTGGCCGACACCAGGCAGGCCGCGCGTCCGGTGACCATGATCGACGGCCGCGCCATGTTCGACAGGCTCTCGCCGGCATCTTTGGCGCGGCTGTTGAGGTCATCCATGGTCTCGCCTGGGCTCTTCAAGCCCGGCAGTATCGATTTGGACTTCTCCAGCAGCTTGCCGATTTCATTGATGAGACCGGGATTTTCCGGCTGCTGCGGCGGCGGTTCGATCGGCTGCGGGGCCGGTCCTTGCGGCACCGGCTGCTGGGCCGGCGACTGCACGCCGAGCGAGGGCTGGGGCGCGCCTTGCGACCAGCCGACGTCCGAGGCGAGCGCCAGCATCGACAGCGCAAGGCAAGGGACCGCGAACGCCGTCCCGAATGACTGGAAAAGATGGCCGATTCGATCAGGCATGGAGCGAGCGTAGCCTGAAGCGGGCGTGTTCTGAAGCCACTGGGCCGGCACAGCGCCCCGCGCGCAGATCAGACCAGTTTGACCGCGATGACGAATCCGAGCACCAGCACCGCGGCGCCGATTGCAACCCAGAGGCCGAGGCGCTTTTCCAGCTCGCTGCGAATGAGGTCGCCGTAACGGTTGAGCAGGATCGCGACCACGAAGAACCGGCCGCCCCGCGCGATGATCGAGCACACGATAAACAGCCAGATGTTGTAGCCGGCAAATCCTGACGTGATGGTGACAAGCTTGTAGGGGATCGGCGTCAATCCCTTGCCGATGATGATCAGCGCGCCCCAGTCGGCATAGGACTGCCGGAACGCTTCGACCTTGCCGCTGAGACCATAGATGTTGATCAGCCACTGCCCGAGCGAGTCGTACAGCAGCGCGCCGATCGCGTATCCGACCACACCGCCGGCAACCGAGGCGATCGTGCACACGGTCGCGAACCACCACGCCCGCTTCGGCCGCGCCAGTGACATCGGCAGCAGCATGACGTCGGGAGGGATCGGGAAGAACGAGCTTTCCGCGAACGATACCGCCGCCAAAATCCAGAGCGCGTAGGGCTTGTCGGCGGCGGCGATAAACCAGTCGTAGGATCGTTTAAGCATGGCCGCATGAACCATCATGGAGCGGATTTGTCCATGCCGGCAAATGATGGAATTTCGGGAGATTTAGTGCCGCTTTCGCAGGCTGCGGCCTTCCAGCGCGACAATTCGCCGCCGAACCGCAGGTGGTGTCACCGCTTTGGGTAACGCCTTGGCGGAGGTCGCCTTGTCAGGAATCGCTTTGGGCGGCTTGACCGTCGATTTCGGCAGCTTCTCGGCAATGCCGAGCATGTGCTCGCGCCGCGCCATCTCACGCCAGACGTCCTCGGGCTTCACACCGGCGGCTGCCCACAGAACGGTCAGGTTGTAGAGAAGGTCGGCGCTCTCGCGGACCACCGCATCGGTCTTGCCGTTGACGGCGTCGATCACAACTTCGATGGCTTCCTCGGCCAGCTTCTTGGCCATCTTGGCCGGGCCGCGCTGAAACAGCCGGGCGGTACGCGACGTAGCCGGATCAAGATCCCTGGCCGCGATCACCGCCTGATAGAGCCGCTCGAGCGAATCACTCATTCTTCGAACCTAGTGGAAAGCCGTGGCCGGCGTGTTAACGGCCGGGCTCACAACCAAAAAAATCCACCGGCCGGGGTGCGGCCGGTGGATTCTTGTTTAACAGCCGCCTAGCAGCGCCGGTGATTACCAGGCGTTCGGATTCGTGTAGCCGCCATAGGACCGGTTACCGTAGCCGCCGTAGTAGTAGGGGCCGCCGCCATAATAGGCCGGGGGAGCAGCGTAATAGGCCGGGCCGCCACCGTAGTAACCATAGCTGTTGTCATAGTAGTAATCACGGCGGTTCTGGGCGGCCGCAATCGCGATGCCGGTGCCGACGATGCCAGCGAAGGCCGCAGCCGCCGCGGCGCCACCGCCGCCATGATATCTCCTGCCGCGCGAACTGAAGTCACTCGCGTCGCTGGTCCCGGTCGTGGCCGTTACACCCTTGGCGGGCGCGGCGGAGCCAGCGAAAGCTGCCGACGGCTGGTAGGCCGTCAGGGCCACCGCGACAACCGTCGCCACCGCGCCGGCGCGGCCGATCGATGAAAACACTCCTGTTCGTGCAAACATCTCAATGTCCTCCGTGGGAGCTTGGCCTGACAGGCCTCGAATTGCTAACCACTGGGCGGATATTAGGTTCCCCAAACCCAATGCAAGCTGAACGATCTCTGGCCAAATCGTGGCAGTCATCGCCCGTTCACGTTGGATGCGACAGAATGCCTGCCTTTAAGGCTTGTAATGCCGGTGTTCTTGTCCTGAAACAGACCTGCGATCCAACAAACCTGGCCCACGCGGCAACTTGTCCCATCTCTTGCTGACGTAAGCTCAATGCGTGCACGCCGAACCAACGCCCTTCGCTCGATGCTGGCCTCGCTTGCAGGCCTTTGCGGAGTGGTGTGCTTTGGTGCGGGGGCGAGCCTTGCCGCGGACGAACCACGGCCGCCGCTCGCGATCCAGCTCTCGCTCGACCGGCCGATCGATGCGACGGACGCGCCGTTCGTGATGGCGGCCACCGGCGGCCTGTTCACCGCCGAGGGGCTCGCCGTCACCATCAACTTCGCCAGCGGATCGCCGGATGCGATCGCGCGCGTCGCGGCCGGCACCAGCGATTTCGCGCTGGTCGACATCAACGCGCTGGTGCGCTTTCGCGACAAGGACAAGCAGGGGGTCCCGCCGGTGAAGGCGGTGTTCATGCTGTTCAACAAGGCACCCTACGCCATCATCGCCCGCAAGAGCCGTGGCGTCCGGGCGCTGTCGGACATCGAAGGCAAGAATCTCGGCGTCGCCGAGGGCGATCTTTCGATTCGGCTGTGGCCGGCGGTGGCGAAGCAGAACGGCATCAAGATCGCGAGCGTCAAGCAGAGCAATATCAGCGCCGCGGTGCGCGAGCCGATGCTGTCGGCGGGCCAGATCGATGCCGTCACCGGATTTTCCTATCTGTCGGCGATCAACCTGAAAGACCGTGGCGTGCCGGCGGACGATCTGGCGGTCTTGAAATTCGCCGACTATGGCTGCGACGCCTACGGTTTCGCCATTGTCGTCAACCCGGCGCTGGCGGCCGCCAAGCCGGAAGCCGTGAAGGGATTTGTGCGGGCGGTGATCGGCGGCACACACCTGGCCATCAAGGACCCCGCGGCCGCCGTGACCGAGGTCGTCAACCGCATGGACGGCGGCTCGCGCGAGCTGGAGCTCGAACGGCTGAGCGCCATCCTGCGCGACAATATCCTGACCGGCGAGGTCAGGCGCAACGGCATCGGCGGCATCGATGTTGCGAGGTTCGAGCGGTCGATCGATCAGCTCGCGGAAGGCTTCAAATTCCAGAAGCGGCCGGTAACAGCGGATATTTTCGACGACCAGTTCCTGCCCCCCGTCAACGGCAGATTGATCAATTGAGTAAAAGTCGCGCGGACGCTGGTTCTCGGCGGCGATCCCTGATTAGAATGCGGCTCGACTGATCGCCCCGTTGCCCCCTCCAGTGCTTGCGGCATGTCCATGATTCGCCTTTACACCCGCGTGCTCGAGCTGCTCGGCAAAGAGGCGCGGCTGGGCTGGATTCTGGCCGGCGCCAATCTGCTGCTGGCCGGCGCGCAATTCGCCGAACCTGTGCTGTTCGGCAAGATCATCGACGTGCTCTCCGGCAAGCCGGCGCCGGGTCCGCTGTCGTCGTCAGGGGCCTGGCCGCTGCTGGCGGCCTGGGTGGCGTTCGGACTGTTCACCATCTTGTGCAGCGCCGCGGTGGCGCTGCACGCCGACAAGTTGGCGCACCGCCAGCGCCAGGCGGTGCTGACCGACTATTTCGAACACATCATGCAGCTGCCGCTGACCTTCCACACCGGCACCCATTCCGGGCGGCTGATGAAGGTGATGCTGAA
Organism: Bradyrhizobium sp. OAE829; assembly: GCF_040546575.1. Classification (NCBI taxonomy): domain Bacteria; kingdom Pseudomonadati; phylum Pseudomonadota; class Alphaproteobacteria; order Hyphomicrobiales; family Nitrobacteraceae; genus Bradyrhizobium; species Bradyrhizobium sp. OAE829. The sequence goes on from NZ_JBEPOE010000001.1 coordinate 3,484,865, forward strand.
CGGCACGGATTCACTGTGGCGGCTCTGGCTCGGATTCTTCCGCGAGCATTTTGCCGCGATCATGTCGCTGGTGGTGCTGCTGCCGCTGTCGCTCTACATCAACTGGCGGATGGCGATCCTGTTGTTCCTGCTGTGCGTGATATTCACGGTGCTGACCACGCTGGTGGTGCGCAAGACCTATGGCATGCAGAGCGAGGTGGAGGAGCATTACTCAAACCTCTCTGCGCGCGCTTCCGACGCGCTCGGCAACGTCGCGCTGGTGCAGAGCTTCGTGCGCATCGACGCCGAGGTGCAGGGCCTGCGCTACGTCGCCGACAAGCTGCTCGCGGTGCAGATGCCGGTGCTCGGCTGGTGGGCGCTGGTCACCGTGATCACCCGAGCCTCCACCACCATTACCGTGCTCGCGATCTTCACCGTCGGCATCTATCTGCACCAGCAGGGGCTGACCACGGTCGGCGAGATCGTGATGTTCGTTTCTTTCGCGACCATGCTGATCCAGAAGCTCGAACAGGTGGTCAGCTTCATCAACAGCGTGTTCATGGAAGCGCCGCGCCTGCAGGAATTCTTCGACGTGCTGGACGCCGTGCCCGCGGTGCGCGACCGGCCCGGCGCCGTCGACACCGGGCGGCTCTCGGGCCTGGTCGAATTCAACGACGTCTCGTTCTCCTATGACGGCAAGCGGCCCGCGATCGAGGATCTTTCCTTCACCGCTTTGCCCGGCCAGACCATCGCGCTGGTCGGGCCGACTGGCGCCGGCAAATCGACCGCGATCGCGCTGCTGCATCGCGCGTTCGATCCGCAGTCCGGCATCATCAAGATCGACGGCATGGATATCCGCGCCCTGAAGCTGACCGCGCTGCGGCGGAATATCGGCGTGGTGTTCCAGGAGGCGCTGCTGTTCAACCGCTCGCTCGCCGACAATCTGCGCGTCGGCAAACCGGACGCCACTGAAGAGGAAATGCGCATCGCGGCGTCGCGGGCCCAGGCGCTCGAATTCATCGAACGCAGCGACAAGAAATTCGAGACCCATGCCGGCGAGCGCGGCCGCATGCTGTCCGGCGGCGAACGGCAACGGCTGTCGATCGCGCGCGCGCTGTTGAAGGACCCGCCGATCCTGATCCTCGACGAGGCCACCAGCGCGCTCGACGCGGTCACCGAAGCCAAAGTCAACGCCGCTCTCGACGAAGTGATGAAGGGCCGCACGACCTTCGTGATCGCGCACCGCCTTTCGACCATCCGCAACGCGACGCGCATCCTGGTGTTCGACAACGGCCGAGTGATCGAAAGCGGAACTTTCGATGAACTGGTGGCCAAAGGCGGCCGCTTTGCGGAACTCGCGCGGGCCCAGTTCATGGTGCAGGCCGACGCGCGGGCCAGCATTGAGACACAATAGCCCTCCCCTGCAGCCCGCCCTGCGCCGCCATCCACGTTGAATTATCGGCGAAATTGCGTCTATTTCGTCCACGATTTAATTGCCCGGCCTCTGTTCTCGATCACCAAGCCGGTATAGGTTTGCAGCCGCCGTGAGCGACGGCGCAATTAGGTTTCAAGATCGCACGCTTGAAACCCGAACGTCAGATTTCAGGACCTCCTTCCTCGAAGGCGGGTCTCAAAGGACCGGAACGCAAAAGTGCATTTTCTTCGCCCGCTGCTTCGCCATCCATTGTTGAACCTGATCCTGCTCGTCGCCGCGCTTGCGGTCGCAACGCCTCGCGCCGCGCATGCCGAGGCGTTGCTGGTGGTCGAAGCCGAAACCGGCAAGGTGTTGCAGGCCGAAAATGCGACGATGCCCTGGTATCCGGCATCGGTGACCAAGATCATGACGGCTTACGTCACGCTCAAGGCCGTCAAGGAAGGACGCCTGCGCCTCGACAGCGTGCTGACGGTTTCGCCGGTGGCAGCCTCGCAGTCGCCGTCGAAGATGGGCTTCAAGCCGGGCACGCAAGTCACCGTCGAAAACGCGCTGGCGATGGTGATGGTGAAGTCGGCCAACGACATGGCCGTGGTGCTCGCCGAAGGCGTCGGCGGTTCCGTCGACGGTTTTTCGGGGATGATGAACGCGACCGCACAGCGGCTCGGCATGACGCAGACGAGCTACGTCAATCCGAACGGCCTGCCCGCCGATGGCCAGATCACCTCGGCGCGCGACCTTGCGATCTTGGCGCGTGCCGTGATTCGCGATCTACCCGAATACGAATATTTCATGCACATCCCGGCGATCCGTTTCGGCCGCCGCACCACCAACAATTTCAACAAGCTGATCGGCCGCTATGCCGGCGCCGACGGCTTCAAGACCGGCTTCATCTGCGCGTCCGGATACAATCTGGTGGCCTCGGCGACGCGCGACGGCAAGCGGCTGATCGCGGTCGTGCTCGGCTCGACCTCCGGCCAGGCGCGCGCGGTGCGCGCCGCCCAGCTCCTGGAGCGCGGTTTTGCCAGCAACGGGCTGGGATGGCTGCGGCCTTCGCTCGGCACCGTCGACAATCTGGTGCCGATCGACGCCACGCCGCCGAACCTGCGCGAGGAGATGTGCAACGGCAAGCGCAAGCGGCCCGCCACCGATGAGGATGCGGACACGACAATGGCCGCCAGCGGTGCGGGCGAAAGCCCGGCGCTGGCCTTCTTTTCCGCAGGACTGCAGGCGCCGACGGCAAAGCCCTCGGAATTGCTCGCGACGGCGTACACCGCTGGCGAACCCATGGTGGTCTATACCGGCCCGAAGAAGACCGGCACGGAGCTGATTGCCGCCGTGGCCGCGGATGACCAAAAGCAGACCACGCGGCGCGGAAAGAAATCGCGGGTCGCGGTCGCGGCGAAGAAGCCTGACGCGGATAAGCCCAAGACCGATGCCAAGACAGCCGCAAAACCCGCGTCCAAGCCGGCAGCGGTCCGGCACGCGAATGTCAAACCGGACGCCGCCGCTGCAAAGCCTGCTGCCGCCGCCAAGCCTGTGGCCGCTGCAAAGCCTGCCGCAGCTGCCAAGCCCGCCGCCAGGCCGGCCGAGAAACCTGCCGCTTCGGGCGATAAGCCGGCCGCGAAGCCCGCCAAGCCCAACGCCGCCGCAAAACCTAAGAGCGAATCCAAACCGGCTGGTTAACCGGCCCGCAAGGCCCCGCAATCAGGCGGTTTTCGCCCGTTCCGGACGTAGACTTGTCGATTCCCAATGCGTCGATAGCGCGCAGCCGCTTGCCATCGGCGGCGGCATTCACAATACTGCCAAAAACGAGGCATCCCGGCCCAAGAATTCGAGAAATCGGGAACTAACCAGAGGGGAAATACCATGGAGCGGATCTGGCTCAAGCAATATCCGGCCGGCGTGCCCGCCGATATCGACGTCAATCAGTACTCGTCGCTCGTCGAGTTGCTGGAAGAGAGCTTCAAGAAGTTCGCCGACCGCAAGGCGTTCATCTGCATGGACAAGTCGATCAGCTACCGCGACCTCGACCAGATGTCGGCTGCCCTTGGCGCCTATCTGCAGAGCAAGGGCCTGCAAAAGGGCGCCCGCGTCGCGCTGATGATGCCGAACGTGCTGCAGTATCCGGTCTCGACCGCCGCCGTGCTGCGCGCCGGCTATGCGGTGGTGAACGTCAACCCGCTCTACACCCCGCGTGAGCTCGAACACCAGCTCAAGGATTCCGGCGCCGAGGCGATCGTGGTGCTGGAGAATTTCGCCACCACGGTGCAGCAGGTGATCGCCAGGACCGCGGTCAAGCATGTGATCGTCGGCAGCATGGGCGACCTGCTCGGCTTCAAGGGCGTGATCGTCAATCTGGTGGTCCGCAAGGTGAAGAAGATGGTGCCGGCCTGGTCGATCCCAGGCTCCATCTCCTTCAACGACGCGCTGGCCGCCGGCCGCGGCATGAAGCTCAACAAGCCGCAGCTCAGCCGCGATGATGTCGCCTTCCTGCAATATACCGGCGGCACGACCGGCGTTTCCAAGGGCGCGACGCTGCTCCACCGCAACATCCTCGCCAACGTGCTGCAGAACGACGCCTGGCTGCAGCCGGCGCTGAAGAAGCCGCCGCATGTCGACGAACTGTTCATCGTCTGCGCGCTGCCGCTCTATCACATCTTCGCACTGACGGCGTGCTTCCTGCTCGGGGTGCGGGCCGGCGGCGTCAATCTGTTGATTCCGAACCCGCGCGACATGCAGGGCTTCATCAAGGAGCTGATGAAATACCAGGTCAACAGCTTCCCGGCGGTCAACACGCTGTACAACGGCCTGTTGAACTCGCCCGGTTTCGAGAAGGTCGATTTCTCGAAGCTGAAGACCTCGTTCGGCGGCGGCATGGCGACGCAAAAGGCCGTGGCCGAGAAATGGCTCAAGGTCACCGGCTGCGCGCTGTCGGAAGGCTACGGCCTGTCGGAAACCTCGCCGACGCTGACCTGCAACCCGGCCGACACCGACAAGTTCTCCGGTTCGATCGGCATTCCCGTGCCCTCGACCTACCTCTCGATCCGCGACGACGACGGCAAGGAAGTGCCGCTCGGCGAAGCCGGCGAAATCTGCGCCAAGGGACCGCAGGTGATGGCCGGCTACTGGAACCGGCCGGAAGAGACCGCGAACGTCATGACGGCGGACGGCTTCTTCCGCACCGGCGACATCGGCGTGATGACGCCGGACGGCTACACCAAGATCGTCGACCGCAAGAAGGACATGATCCTGGTCTCCGGCTTCAACGTCTATCCGAACGAGATCGAGGAAGTAATCGCGAGCCATCCGGGCGTGCTGGAATGCGCCGTGATCGGCGTCCAGGACGCAAAGTCGGGCGAAGCGGTCAAGGCCTTCATCGTCAAGAAGGACCCGAACCTGACGGCCGAGGACGTCATCAAGTTCTGCGGCACGCAGCTGACCGCCTACAAGGTGCCCAAGCAGATCGAGTTCAGGGCCGACCTGCCCAAGACCAATGTCGGCAAGATCCTGCGCCGCGAACTGCGCGACGAAAAGAAGGCCGCGGCCTGAGACCGAACCGTGGAGCGAGCGTCGGATCATGACTGACGCTCGCGATACCGCGCCGGCCGACATCCTGAAGTTCTGGCGCGAAGCCGGCCACGACCGCTGGTACGAGCGCGACGACGCGTTCGACGCCGAAGTGCGTCAGCGGTATCTCGAGCTGTGGCGGAAGGCGGCCGCGGGCGAGCTGTCGTCCTGGGAAGCCAGCGATGACGGCGCACTGGCGCTCACCATCGTGCTCGACCAGTTTCCCCGCAACATGTTTCGCGGTGACGCCCTGACCTATGCGAGCGACAGGCAGGCGCGCGACGTCGCAGCCCGCGCCATCGACCGGGGCAGCGACAGGCGCATCGACCCGGCGTTGCTCGAATTCCTCTATCTGCCGTTCATGCATTCGGAGCATTTGCCCGACCAACTGCGCTGCATCGAGCTGTTCGGCGGCACCGCCAATACCGAAAACAAGCAGTATGCCGAGCATCACGCCGACATCATCCGCCGGTTCGGGCGCTTTCCGCACCGTAACCGTATCCTGGGGCGCGAAACGACGCCCGAAGAACAGGCATTCCTCGACGCCGGCGGGTTTACCGGCTGATGACAGAACAGTGAACGCACGGCGGCATTGCCGTTTCCGGGACACCGAATATTGTGCCGGTCATCCGCAAAGGTTAGTCTTGTTTTGACGCGTTTTCTTCACGCGAACCGGTACCCACTTCGCTCGAAAACGCTATAAGACACATCCGCACATTGAGGGAGAATTCACGATGACGATCCAAGTTGGCGACAAGCTGCCGGAAGCCAAGTTTCGCGTGATGACGGCGGAAGGGCCGCAGGTCAAAACCACCGACGATATTTTCAAGGGCAAGAAGGTCGCGCTGTTCGCGGTGCCCGGCGCCTATACCGGCACCTGCCACAAGATGCATCTGCCGAGCATCTTCCTCAACGCCTACGCCATCAAGGACAAGGGCGTGAACACCATCGCGATCGTCTCCGTCAACGACGCCTTCGTGATGAACGCCTGGAAGCGCGACACCGACCAGCGCGACGAAGCCACCTTCCTCGCCGACGGCAATGCCGACTTCACCAAGGCCATCGGCATGGAACTCGACGCCTCCGGCAACGGCCTCGGCATCCGCTCCAAGCGCTATTCGATGCTGGTGGAAGACGGCGTGGTCAAGAAGCTCAACCTCGAGCCGGCCCCCGGCAAGGTCGAGGTTTCCGGCGGCGATACGCTCTTGGGGCAGCTGTAAGTTACTCGTCATTGCCTGCGACAAACGCGAAGCGTTTGCGCAAGGGAGCGTAGCGACGAAGCGATCCTTACTTGCTTTGCCGCACTATCGATTGCTTCGCTCGCAATGACGGGTTGATGGTGTAGTCGCACACACAACTGTCGTCGCCCGGCTTGACCGGGCGATCCAGTACGCCGCGGCCTCTCGATTTTATCTCAACCGTCTCTGGAATACTGGATCACCCGCCTTCGCGGGTGATGACAGCTGCGGCTGTCGCGGCATCGCGCGATGCGTCAGCCTAGGCCTTCAACCGTGCCATCGCGACGCCGTCGCGGGCCAGCTGATCGGCGCGTTCGTTTTCATCGTGGCCGGCGTGGCCCTTGATCCAGTGCCAGCGCACCTCATGCGCCTTCAGCGCCGCGTCGAGGCGCTGCCACAGGTCGACGTTCTTGACCGGCTTCTTGTCGGACGTGCGCCAGCCGTTCCGCTTCCAGCCATGGATCCACTCCGTGATCCCCTTGCGGACATACTGGCTGTCGGTGGTGAGGTCGACGACGCAGGCTTTCTTCAGCGCTTCCAGCGCCGAGATCGCCGCCATCAATTCCATGCGGTTGTTGGTGGTGTGCGCTTCGCCGCCCTTCAATTCCTTTTCGGTGTCGCCGAATTTCAGGATCGCACCCCAGCCGCCCGGGCCGGGATTGCCCGAGCAGGCGCCGTCGGTGAATACCGTGACATGCGGCCTGGAATCGCTCACGCAGCGCATCCCGCCTGCATCAGGCCGTAATCGCGCGCGGACTGGACGCTCTGGTGGAAGCGCAGCTTGCGGACATACTCGACCGGGTCTTTCGGCTTCACCAGCGCGCCCGGCGGCACGTCGAGGAAATCGACCAGACGCGTCAGCAAAAAGCGCAGCGCGGAACCGCGCGCCAGCAGCGGCAGCGCTTCCTGCTCGGCATCGGACAATTTCCGTTCGCGGCCATAGGCGCCCAGCAGCGCGCGCGCCTTGGTGACGTTGAAGGAATGATCCGGCTCGAAGCACCACGCGTTGAGGCAGATCGCAACGTCATAGGCCAGGATGTCGTTGCAGGAAAACGGGAAGTCGATCAGCCCGGACAGCTTGTCGCCGAGGAAGAAGACGTTGTCGTTGAAGAGATCGCCATGGATGACGCCGAGCGGCAGATCCTTTGGCCAGTTCGCCTCGAGGTGGTCGAGTTCGCGGGCGATGAAATCGCGCAAACCCGGCTGCACGGTGTCGGCACGCGGCGCCGACAGCTCGAACAGCGGCCGCCATCCCTCGACCGACAGCGGATTTTTCCGGACAAGAGGAAAGTCGCCGCCCGCCAGATGCATTTTGGCGAGCGCCTCGCCGACGCCGCTGCAATGCGCGGCGTTGGGCCGCCGCGGCCACATGCCTTCGAGGAAATTGATGATCGCAGCGGGCCGCCCGACGAGATGGCTGTAGACTTCGCCCTGGCGGTTTTTCGCCGGCTGCGGGCAATGCACGCCGCGCTCGGCCAGATGCGCCATCAGCGACAGGAAGTAAGGCAGATCGTCCACCGCCACGCGCTTTTCATACAGCGTGAGGATGTAGGCGCCCTTGCTGGTGTGCATCAGGAAGTTGGAATTCTCGACGCCTTCGGCGATGCCCTTGTAGGAGAGCAATTCGCCGATGTCGTAACTCTTGAGGAACTCCGCGAGGTCTTCGGCGGCAACGTCCGTGTAAACCGCCATGGCAGACGCGCCCTAAGCTGCGTCGGGCCGCAGCGAACGCGGCAGCGGGAAGAATTCGTTTTCTTCCGCGGCCGAGACCGTCTCCACATGCAACGTATAGCGCTCGGCGAACGCGCCCATGATCTCCTCGACGATCACTTCCGGCGCGGAGGCGCCCGCCGTGATGCCGAGGCTCTTGATGCCTTCGAACCGCGACCAGTCGAGATCGCTGGCGCGCTGCGCCAGCACCGAGACCGGGCAACCCTCGCGCTCGGCGACTTCGCGCAGGCGCTGCGAGTTCGACGAGTTCGGCGCGCCGACCACGATCAGGGCGTCAACCACCGGCGCCACCTTCTTCACCGCAAGCTGGCGGTTGGTGGTGGCGTAGCAGATGTCTTCCTTGTGCGGGCCGGAGATGTTCGGGAAACGCTCCTTCAGCATCGCGACGATCTCGGCGGTGTCGTCGATCGACAACGTCGTCTGGGTCACGAAGGCAAGGTTGTCCGGATTCTTCGGCGTGAACGTCTTGGCGTCTTCGTTGGTCTCGATCAGCGTCACCGCGCCCGGCGGCAACTGGCCGAGCGTGCCGACCACTTCCGGATGATGGGAATGCCCGATCAGCAGGATTTCACGGCCACGCTTGAAATGGATCGCGGCCTCGCGGTGCACCTTGGTGACCAGCGGGCAGGTGGCATCCAGCGAAAAGAAATTGCGCGCGCGGGCGTCGGCTGGAACCGACTTTGGCACGCCGTGGGCGGAGAACACCACCGGTGCGTTGGTATTGTCGGGAATTTCGGCCAGTTCCTCGACGAAGATCGCGCCCTTGGTCTTCAGGCTGTCCACGACATAGCGGTTATGCACGATCTCGTGGCGGACATAGACGGGGGCGCCATAGATCGCGAGCGCCCGCTCGACGGTGTCGATGGCCCGTACCACGCCGGCACAGAAGCCGCGGGGGGAACAAAGCACGATTTTCAGGTCTGGTTTGGCTGACGCCGATAAAGAGGTCATGGGGGCCATCTCGGGGACCGAATCACCCCTCGCCGGCGGGCGGGGAACGGCCAGTTCGTATAAGGACTTGGGGCTGCTTTTGGGCGCTGTCAAGGCACTTTAGCAGGCCATTGCGCCAATGGGCCCTCAAGGGGTATATAGGCCCGGAATTCCCGTCATCACCGATGACCGCAGACTTCGCCTCCAAAAAGAGGTGGGCGAGGCACAAAGGAGATTTGCCATGAGCAATGCACCGCTGATGCCAAAGGCGACTGCCGTGTGGCTGGTTGATAATACCGCGCTGACCTTCGACCAGGTGGCCGATTTCACCAAAATGCACCCCCTGGAGGTCCGCGCCATCGCCGACGGCGACGCGGCCCAGGGCATCAAGGGCATGGACCCGATTTCGACCGGCCAATTGAGCCGCGACGAGATCGAAAGGGGCGAAAAGGACCCGAACTACCGCCTCAAGCTCGGCGAGAGCAAGGTTACCCTGCCCCCGGCCGCCAAGAAAAAAGGCCCGCGCTATACCCCGGTGTCGCGCCGCCATGAGCGGCCGAGCGCGATCCTCTGGCTGGTGCGCAACCATCCCGAGCTGAAGGACGCCCAGATCATGCGCCTGGTCGGCACCACCAAGACCACCATTGCCTCGGTCCGCGACCGCACCCACTGGAACGCCTCGACCCTGACCCCGATGGACCCGGTGACGCTGGGCCTGTGCTCGCAGATCGAGCTCGATTTCGAGGTGCAGCGCGCCGCCAAGGAAAAGCCGGTCCCCGCCGCCTACGGCGGTGCCACCCTGCTGCCGGCCTCCGAGACCACCAAGAAGGAACCGGAATTCGAGCCGACCGAAAAGCAGCGCGATGACCTCAACGTCGACGCCGTGTTCGCCAAGCTGAAGACGATCGGCGGCAAGAAGCAGGACGACGACGAGGAGTAGGTTTCCGCATTCCGGTTACGGAATTTCAAAACGCGGCGGGGCAACCTGCCGCGTTTTTGTATTTGTGCGCCTTTTCATTTCAAGGCTTGGGCGGTCAGCCGTATTTCAGCTTCATGAACAAAACTCCGCCGGCCAGCACGATCGTGATGGCATTTGCCACGATCAACGGCCCATCTCCGGAAAGCAGGCCGTACACGAGCCACAGCAGGATGCCGACCACCATGACCAGAAACATTCCCAGCGAAATGTCTTCCGTCGAGCGGGTTCGCCAGACCTTTACGAATTGCGGGACGTAAGCCAGCGTCGTGCACGTTGCGGCGGCGAACCCCAGCAGCTTGATGACAATCGGTTCCATGGGCTTCTTATAACATCGATTCGAAGAATGAGCGGTAGTTGGCTCCGTGCCTCGCTGCGGCGAACTTCGCTCACGCCTTCTTCAGAAACTCCGTGCGCAGCACCAGGCCCTTGACCTTGTCGGTACGGCCTTCGATCTCGTCTTCGTTCTCGGTGAGGCGGATGTTCTTGATCACGGTGCCGCGCTTGAGCACGGTGGACGAGCCCTTCAGCTTCAGGTCCTTGATCAGCGTGACGGTGTCGCCCTCGGCAAGCAGCGCGCCGTTGGAATCTCTGACCTTGATGTCCATGGAAAGTCCTTACGAGAAATGAGGTGCTCTCTTCCTTCTCCCCTTGTGGGAGAAGGTGGCATAGGCGGCCTTCGGCCGCCGTTCTTAGAACGCCGATGCTATGCATCGGCTATGGCGCCGGATGAGGGGTCTTTATCCGTACAGGGAGTTGTGTCTGCGGAGGCAACCCCTCACCCGTCGAGATGCTTCGCATCTCGCCACCCCAAGAGCGAGCTTCGCTCGTCTCGCTCCCACAAGGGGAGAGGGGAAGACAGAGTCGCGCCTCAGCCCAATTCGATCTCGCCGGAGATGTCATGAGTAAAGCTGACGCCGTCGATCGTAAGCGTCATCTTGGCCGGCAGTTTTTCATTACCTTTGAGGCGGCCGCTGGCGAGCGCGTCGCGGACGGCTTTCTCGATTTCGCGCTGCGAGGTGATGCCGACCTTCTTGAGAAAGCCGCGCAGGCTGGTGTTGAAAACGTCTTCGTTCATGATGACCTCCTGATCAGGGCCTGGTCGGATTGTTCAGCATTTGCTCGGCGAGGTTTCGCTGGGCACGGTCGGTGCGGGCGTTGGCATTGCCGCGCTGCACGTCGCGGTTCTTGCGGCAAATGACGTAGTCGTTCGACCCCGGCGCCACATTGTTGGCGCGGCAGAACGCATCGTCGTCGGCGCTGGTATCGACCATGGTCGGCTGGCCCCGCTCCAGGCAGCCCGCCAGCAAGGGCGCGGTGAGCAGCAGGGCGATGAGAAGTCGAGCGGGGGTATGTCGCATGACTGATCCATGGGTCCGGTTTCGTTATGCCGGGCTTGACCCGGCAATCCATCGAAATCAAGGCATTTTGCCTGATCGGAGACGGAATAAAGTCCCTCCTTCGTCATTGCGAGGAGCGTCAGCCACGAAGCAATCCATTCTTTCGTTGCGTGGTCAGATGGATTGCTTCGCTTCGCTCGCAATGACGAGGGGCCTGGCCGTCACACCCTGCCCTTCAGCGCGTCGCCGATTTCGTCGAGCACCTTGGGATCCTCGATGGTCGCCGGCATGGTCCAGGCGTCGCCGTCAGCGATTTTCTTGATGGTGCCGCGCAGGATTTTGCCCGAGCGCGTCTTGGGCAGGCGGCCGACCGTGATCGCAAGCTTGAAGGCGGCAACGGGCCCAAGCTTGTCGCGCACCAGCGCCACCACGTCCTTTTCGACATCGGCGTGGCTGCGCGTGACGCCGGCCTTCAGCACCAGGAAGCCGCAGGGCACCTCGCCCTTGATCGCATCCTTGATGCCGAGCACCGCACACTCGGCGACGTCGGGATGCGAGGCCAAAATTTCCTCCATGCCGCCGGTGGAAAGCCGGTGGCCGGCGACGTTGATGATGTCGTCGGTACGGCCCATCACAAACACATAGCCGTCTTCGTCCTTGTAGCCGGCGTCGGAGGTTTTGTAGTAGCCGGGGAATTCGGTGAGATAGGCTTCCCTGAAACGCGCCTCCTGCTCCCACAGCGTCGGCAGGCAGGCCGGCGGCATCGGCAGTTTTATGACGATCGAGCCCATGGTGCCCACGGGCACCGGTCTTGCCGCTTCGTCGACCACATCGACCTGATAGCCCGGCATCGGCACCGTCGGCGAGCCGTGCTTGACCGGCAGCATGCCGAGCCCCACCGGATTGCCTGCGATGCACCAGCCGGTCTCGGTCTGCCACCAGTGATCGATGACAGGCACCTTCAACTGCTGCTCCGCCCATTCCACCGTCGGCGGATCGGCGCGTTCGCCGGCGAGGAACAGCGTACGAAATTTCGACAGGTCGTATTTCCGGATAAAGGTGCCATCAGGGTCTTCCTTCTTGATGGCGCGGAACGCGGTCGGCGCCGTGAAGAAGGCGACCGCCTGGTGCTCGGAGATGACGCGCCAGAATGCGCCGGCGTCCGGCGTGCCGACCGGCTTGCCCTCGTACATGATCGAGGTCGCGCCATGGATCAGCGGCCCGTAGATGATGTAGCTGTGGCCGACGACCCAGCCGATGTCGGAGCCGCACCACCAGACCTCGCCGGGCTTGACGCCGTAGAGGTTGAACATCGACCATTTCAACGCGACCAGGTGCCCGCCATTGTCGCGCACGACGCCCTTTGGAATCCCCGTGGTGCCTGAGGTGTAGAGGATGTAGAGCGGATCGGTCGCCTTGACCGGCACGCAGGGTGCGGTTTTGCCGGCATCGAGCGCGGCGCCACGTAATTGCGCCCAGTCGTGGTCGCGTCCCTCGTTAAGTTCGCAGGCCTGCTGCGGCCGCTGAAGGATGATGCAGGTTTGCGGCTTGACGCTCGACAGCCGGATCGCCTCGTCGAGCAGCGGCTTGTACTGCACGATGCGGCCGGGCTCGATGCCGCAGCTCGCCGAGAAGATCAGTTTTGGCTTCGCATCCTCGATCCGGCTCGCGAGCTCCTTGGCCGCAAACCCGCCGAACACCACCGAGTGAACAGCGCCGATCCGCGCGCAGGCCAGCATCGCGAACACGGCCTCCACCACCATCGGCATATAGAGAATGACGCGGTCCCCTTTGGTGACGCCAAAATCCTGCATGACGGCCGCGAGCGTCTGCACCTCCTGCAGCATCTGCGCATATGTAAATTTGGTGACCGTGTTGGTCAGCGGCGAGTCGTGGATCAGCGCGACCTGATCGGCGCGCCCGCCCGCGACATGGCGGTCGAGCGCGTTGTAGCAGGTGTTGACGACACCATCCGTGAACCAGCGGCCATAGGGGCCCATCGTGGAATCGAAGATTTTCGTTGGGGCCTCGATCCAGTCGATTTCGCGCGCCGCCTCGGCCCAAAATCCTTCGGGATCCCTGAGCGAGCGGGCGTGGATTTCGTGATACCTGCTTTTGTCGTGGACGTTCATGGCGCGCTCCCGGTCTGTCGCCTCCTCCTTCGTCATGCCCGGGCTTGTCCTGGCCATGACGGCGCGGGCGACAATCATATTTGCCACGCATTGTCATGGGAAGTGGCGCCAGATCAAGCCGGAACAGCTTGGCGATCGGCTAAAGCCCGACTACCATTCAGCGCGACTCAATCGCGAGCAATTGGTCGAGCCGTTCTTTCATGGCCCTGCGCAAATCGTAACCCGGCTGGCCGAAGGCGGCGCTGCGGCGGGCGACGAAATCATCCTGCTCTCGCTGCAGGGCACGGGCTCGCGAGCTGTCGGCGCTCGCATCGCGGACCACCTTGGTGTTCACGGCACTGATCTCGCGGTCAAACTTGGCAAGGTCCGGACTGGCGCAGATCGCCTTCTCCACCGGCTGCTTCGTGGTGGCGCAGTTGAAGCTCGGCTTGTTGTAGACCGCCATCAGCGCGCCGAGACGCTCGAGCTCCTGCGCCAGCGATTTGTAATTGCCGCGCGCGGTGGGATGCTCCGGGTTGAGCTTGATCGCCATGCCAAAATCCTGCAATGCCTTCGGCCGGTCGCCCTTCTTGCGCCAGAGTTCGCCGCGCGCGTTGAAGATATCGACCCGCGCCGGATCGAGCCGCAGCACGCCGTCATAATCGGCAATGGCGCGGTCGATCAGATCCTTGCGATCGTTGGCGCCGCCGCGAGCGATCAATGCCTTGATGCGGTCGGACCTCGCGGTCTTTTCGTTGCCGATCAACGCGCCGCAAACGCTGATGGTCTTGTCGTCGTCATTGGCGGCCGCAGCCGCAACGCAAGGCGCGGGATCGACTTGCGGATCCCTGGCTGGCTCGGCGCCGGTTGCGAAGGCAGCTTGCACGAACGCCGTCGACAGCAGGGAAGCGACGACCATATTGCGGATGATAGGACAACCTCGCATCAACAGATCCAAAAAACACTCTCGACGACTGACAATCCTAGCAAGCGGGGTGCGCTTCCGACAGCGGCCAACGAGAATTTCGTAAGCCGTTCGAAACCAAATCCTGGCTGAAACATGACGTCCGGGAAGCCGCGATTTTCGCCTGCAAGTGTACCTATCCATTGAAGAATTTTCGTTGAACCTTTCCCGTTCATGATCGACTCAAAACCATGGCTATCCTCACCGACACCACTCCGCCGCGCGCGACCGCGTATTCCCAAACCGGTTATTTTTACTTCTACATGGCGCTGGCCTGCACGGCCGTGGCGTTTCTCGGTTTTGCCCCGACCTATTGGCTGCCGATGATGTCACGATCGCTGTCAGCCTCGCCCGTCGTGCATTTTCACGGCCTGCTGTTTTTCGCCTGGTCGCTCTATTTGCGTTCCAGACCTGGCTCGCCGCATCGGGAAATGTCACCCGCCACCGCGCGATCGGGATGATCGGCGTGTCGCTGGCGACCGCGATGACGATCTTCGGCTTTTTGGTTGCGGTCAACGCGATGAAGCGATCGGCCGCCGCCGGACTGACCAGTGAAGGCATCGCCTTTGCGATCGTCCCGCTCAGCGGCATTCTTTTCTTTGCGGTGGTGTTCGCGCTGGCCATTGCGAACATTCGCCGGGGCGAAATTCACAAGCGGCTGATGTTGCTGGCCGGCATTTCGCTGCTGGATGCGGCCGTGGCGCGCTGGTTTCTCACCTTCCTGGCGCCTCCCGGGCCGCTCGGCCCGCCGCCGGTGCCCGTCACCATCCCGCCTGCCATCGTCGCCTATCTGCTGCTCGTGGTTGCCATCGTGCACGACTGGCGCACGCGCGGCCGCCCGCATCCGGTCTATATCTACGGCGGCGCCGCGCTGATCACCGTCAAGCTGCTGAACTGGCCGATCAGCATGACGCCGATGTGGCACTCCTTTGCCGGCGGCATCTTGGCGATGGCGCAGTAGCCCGAACCTGCGCTTCGCTTATGCCGACCTCGCCGTCATCCCGCCGTCGACCACGAGTTCGAGCCCCGTGACGTAGCGGGATTCGTCGGAAGCGAGAAACAGCGCCGCATTGGCGACATCCCAGGCGTCGCCCATGTGCCCCATCGGCACTTGCGAATCCCTTGCCCGCCACATCGCCTCGACATCGCCCTTGGCATAGCTCGCCGCCAGACCTGCGGAGTGCTCGACCATCGGCGTTTTCATCAGGCCCGGCAGAATGCAGTTCACCCGGACATGATCGGCTGCGAACTGCACCGCCGTGGTGCGCGTCATCTGGTTCATCGCCGCCTTCGACGCCCCATAGGAGACGTAGGAAATCCCGACATGGCGGATCGAGGCGATCGAAGAGATATTGATGATCGAGCCGCCGCCCTGCTTCTGCATCACGGGAATAACGTGCTTCATGGCGAGGAAGGCGCTCTTGAGATTGACCGCGAACACGCGGTCCCATTCGGACTCCGTCGTCTCGACCACGCTGCCCATCTCGGCAATGCCGACATTGTTGTCGAGCACATCGATACGGCCATAGGTTTTCAGGCACGCCGCCACCATCGCCTCGACATCGGCGGCGCGGGAAACGTCGGCGGTGAAGGCCGCCGCCTTGCCGCCCTCGCCCGTGATGATCTTCACGGTCTCTTCGGCTGCCGCCGCGTTGCGATCGACGCAAAACACCTGCGCACCCTCGCGAGCAAAAGTCACCGCGGTCGCCTTGCCGTTGCCCCAGCCGGGCCCGATCGAACCCGCGCCGACCACCATCGCCGTCTTGCCCTTGAGCCGTTCCATCGACTTCTCTCCCCTTGATTTGGCCGGGAAGTTGAACGGGCACAGGCCCGCGGTCAACCCGTCCGGTGCGTGGCGGCCGATGCAACCCTCGCATGGATGCAGCCATCCCAAAGTCTCTCGATTTAAGCCCTTGCCACGCCTGCCCAAACCGGCATGAATGCGCCGCCGTTAAAGGCCCCGGCGATCCAGCCGGGAGTTATCAATGCGCTCCGGGGGAAGCATGGCCGCACAGGGTCAACCACCAGGCAATTCGTTGCCCAATGACGACGTCGTCGCCGTTTCCGACGAGGCGTTGCATAAGGCTGAATTGTTCATCGAGGCCGAGGAAGGCGCGGCCAACCGCCTGATGGGATGGGCGGGACGGATCTCGACCACCATTGCGGTGGTGATGAGTCTGTTCCACCTCTATGCGGCCTACGCGATCGTTCCGACCCAGGAACTGCGCTATACCCACGTCGCCTTTACGCTGGTGCTGAGCTTCCTGCTGTTTCCGCTGGCGACGCGGTTTCGCAACCGGGTGCGATGGTGGGACGTGGTGCCGGGCATCTTTGCGGTCGCGACCATCGTCTATGCGCTGTGGGGCGGCGAGGACTTTACCGACCGCGCCACCTCGCCCGACCGCTGGGACGTCATCGTCGGCGTCGTCTTCATCGTGCTCGTGCTGGAGGCGACGCGGCGCACCACCGGGCTGATCATGCCCGTCGTGGCAATATTGTTCATCGCCTATGCGATGCTCGGCCCGCATCTGCCGGCGCCATGGACCCATCGCGGCTACGATCTGCCCCGGCTGGTCGGCCATCTCTTCATCACGCTGGAAGGTATTTTCGGTGTCGCGGTCGACGTGTCGGCGACCCTGATCATCCTGTTCACGATCTATGGCGCGTTCCTGGCGCAATCCGGTGCCGGCAAGTTCTTCATCGATTTCTCGCTGGCGCTGATGGGCGGCAAGGCGAACAGCGCCGGCAGAACCGTGGTGCTGTCCTCGTTCCTGCTCGGCGGCCCCTCCGGATCGGGCGTCGCCACGACCGTGATGATCGGCACCGTGGCCTCCCCGATGCTGGCCAAGGCCGGCTTTGAGAAAAACGCCGCCGGCGGTCTGCTGGCGGCTGGCGGCCTCGGCGCCATCCTGTCGCCGCCGGTGCTCGGCGCCGCGGCGTTCCTGATCGCCGAGTTTCTCAAGATCAGCTATCTCGACGTGATCTGGATGGCGACGATCCCGACCTGCCTCTATTACATGTCGCTGCTGTTCATGGTCGAACTGGACGCGAAGAAGTTCGGCGCCAAGGACGTCAACTTCACGCCGGAGATGTCGCTCGGACAGATGACCCGGCGTTACGGCTTTCATTTCATCTCGCTGCTTGCCGTGGTCGTATTCATGGTGATCGGCTATTCGCCGTCGCTGTCGGTGTTCTATGCCATCGTCGTGACCTTCGCGCTGAGCTTCCTGCGCAAGGAAACCGCGCTGGTGCCGAGCAAACTGGTCAAGGCGCTGGCGGAAGGCTCGACCGGCGCGCTGAACGCGGCGACCACCTGCGCCTGCGCCGGCATCGTGGTCGGCATCGTGACGCTGACCGGTCTCGGTCTCAAATTCTCGGCGATCGTGATCAGCTATGCCGGCGGCAGCCTGCTGCTGACGGCGATCTACACCGCGCTGATCGTGTGGATCATCGGTCTCGCGGTGCCGGTGACCGCCTCCTACATCATCTGCGCGGTGATCGCCGCACCGGCACTGATCAAACTCGGCGTGCCCGATTACGCCGCGCACATGTTCATCTTCTATTACGCCGTGCTGTCGGAAGTGTCGCCGCCGACCGCGCTGTCGCCGTTCGCAGCGGCTGCCATCACCGGCGGCGATCCCTACAAGACCACGCTGCAGTCCTGGAAATACACCTTGCCGGCGTTCCTGGTGCCGTTCGTGTTCGTGCTCGACCCGCAGGGCGTCGGATTGCTGCTCGCGATCCCCAAGGGCGGATCATGGCTCGACATCCTCGAAATCACGATCAAGACCACACTGGGACTGCTGGCGCTGGCCTCAGTTGCCCAGAACTGGGCGCTGCGACAAAATACGCGGGTCGAGGGCGGCCTGCTTCTGCTATCCGGATTGCTGCTGGTGTTTCCGAGTTTGATCGAGGCGATCGTCGAATGGATGATCGGCCGCGATATCAGCTACACCTACGTGCCGGGGCTGATTATCGGCTTCGGCGTGTTGCTGTGGCAGTCGAGAACGCCGGCGCCGAAACGACCGGCGCTTACAACTTAAGTCCAAGAATAACGTCAAGGATAGGGTCAAGGGAGTAATTGAGATGAAAATAATGAAAAAGACCGTGGCCGTGCTGGCTGTGACTGTTGCGGCCGGACTCGCCTTCGCGGGCATCGTCCATGCCCAGCAGAAGACGATGTCGATCGGTACCGGCGGAACCGGCGGCGTCTACTATCCGCTTGGCGGCGCCGTCGCCAACGTGCTGTCGAAGAGCCTTCCCAACGTGCAGGCCACGGCCGAGGTCACCGGCGGCTCGATCGACAATCTCAAGCTGATCGGCAGCGGGCAGAGCGAGATGGGCTTCACCATGGCCGATGCCGCGCTCGACGCGCTGCAGGGCCAGGACAAGTTCAAGAGTGGCAAGCTGCCGCTGCAGGCGCTGCTCGTGGTCTATCCGAACCGCATGCACGTGGTGACCGTTGAAGGCACCGGCATCAACACCATGGCGGACCTGAAAGGCAAGCGCGTCTCGACCGGATCGCCCGGCGGCGCCACCGAAGTGATGGCGTTCCGCGTCATCGAGGCCGCCGGCCTCGACAAGGACAAGGACATGAAGCGCGAGCGGCTCGGCGTCGCGGAATCCGTCAACGCCATCAAGGACCGCAAGATCGACGCGTTCTTCTGGGTCGGCGGCATCCCGACCGCGGCGGTGACCGATCTGGCGGCAACGCCAGGCATCAAGATGAAGCTGGTCGACCACGGCGATCTCGCCGAGAAGATGAACGCCAAGTACGGCAAGCTCTACACGTCCAGCAAGATCAAGGCAGGCTCCTATCCCGGCTACGACAAGGACAATTCCATCGCCGAGGTCTGGAACCTGATCGTGACCGGCGACAAGATGAGCAACGACGACGCCTACACGATCGTCAAGACGCTGGTGGAGAAGAAGGCCGACATCGTTGCCGTGCACAAGGAAGCCGAGAGCTTCTCGCTCGACAACCAGGTGCAGGACCGCTCGCCGATCCCGTTCCATCCCGGTGCGCTGAAGTATTTCAAGGAAAAAGGCATCGGCGGCTAAGTTTCGTTCATGCCCTGACACGTAGCCGGATGAGTAAAGCGACATCCGGGACAGTCACGGGTTAACCCGGATTTCGCTTCGCTCATCCGGACTACGCGTTTCCATTTTGACCGCGGCCTGCCAAGGGCCGCGGTCATTTCTTTGAGTTTGCTGTTTCTCGCTGCAGTCGCCGCTGTCGGCCTGATCGGGTTTTGCGCCATGATGCCAAAGACCCCGGGCATGACCTCGACGGGGGTGGTGGTCGCGCCGATTAACAAATACGGTCCGCAGAAATTTTGGAGGGACCGACATGACTTCGAAGATTATCCATCCGTACCGCCTGAGCCGCCGCGCTGTGCTGACCGGCGCGGCTGCCTTAGGCGGTATGTCGCTGTTGCCGCGCCGGGCGGGCGCCGATCAATGGCCGACGCGGCCGGTCAAACTGGTCGTGCCGTTCGCGGCCGGCGGCACCACCGACATTTTGGCGCGCGTGGTCGCGGCAAAAGTCTCGGAGGAGTTCGGCCAGCAGTTCATCGTAGAAAACAAGACCGGCGCCGGCGGCAACATCGCGGCGGAATTCGTCGCGAAGGCCGAGCCCGACGGTTACACCTTCGTGGTGGGAACGCCGGGCACGCACGCCATCAACCAGTTCGTGTTCAAGAACATGAACTACGACCAGGCCAGGGATATCGCTCCGGTCATCATCATCGCGCGGGTGCCCAATCTTTGTTCGGTCACCAATTCGCTGCCGGTGAAATCGGTCGCGGAACTGATTGCCTATGCCAAATCGAAGCCGGGCGAGTTGTTCTACGGCACGCCCGGGCTCGGCAGCACCGCGCATGTCTCGACCGAATTGTTCAAGTCGATGACCGGCGTCGAGATGACCCATGTGCCCTACAAGGGCAGCGCACCGGCGCTGACCGACCTGATCGCCGGCCGCCTGCAGCTGACGATCGACAATTTGCCGGCCTCGCAGCCGTTCGCCGAATCCAACTCGATCCGTCCACTGGCGGTCTCCTCTGCCAGGCGCTGGCCGGGCCTGCCGGATCTGCCGACGATCGCGGAAGCCGGCGTAGCCGGTTACGAGGCGGCCTCCTGGTTCACCATCGGTGCGCCGGCCAAGACATCGAAGGAGATCATCGACAGGCTCAACGTCAGCGTCGACAAGTTTCTCAAGACCGAGGACGGCATCGCGCGGCTGCGCAAGCTCGGCGCCGAACCCGCCGGCGGGTCGCCCGCGGACATGCAGGCTTACGTGCTGGCGGAAACCGAGAAGTGGGGCAAGGTCGCCAAGTTCGCCGGCATCAAGCCGGAGTGACGATCGCGTTCAGCTGACGCCGCGCGTCGAGGTGATTCTCTGTTCGGCGCGAACATATACTGTGGCCGCGCCGACAAGCGACCACAGGCGTTAACGCGCGTCCAGCAATGAAACAGCGCGCAAATGCACGCCACGGTTCATAGAGCTTGCCTACGACAGCAACGTGCACGGATCGGTCTCCATCGGGCTCCCGAGTTGCCATGTTACAGCCAGATGACTTGCCGCTTTCGTTAAAATTCTAATTTCATTGGCTGCTTTAACCTTACCCGTGCATTCATCACCGTGTCCCTAAAACTCCATGATTAGCGCCGCCGCGCGGATGTACGACTAGCGTCGATATCTGTGCAGGGGGACGGAATGAATCTGATCAATGCTAAAGCGCATGCGCGCACCGGTGGCTTCGGGCTGCGAAGGGTGATGCCCCGCGCCTGCGTGGCCGACGCCAAGAAACACCTGCGGTTGTTCCTCTCTGACGCGCTCGAGGAGCTCGGCTTCATCACCAGCGCATGCGCGTGTGCGAGCGAGTTGGCGGGAGTGCTTGACGCACAACAGCCTGACCTCGTCGTGCTCGGTGTGTCCGTCAACGGGACCGAGGTCGGCGAAATTCTCGAAGTTCTGGTCCGGAAAAATTTCGGCGGCAAGGTGCTCATCATCGGTCCACCGGACTCGATTATGGTAAAGGCGGTTCGGCAAATTGCCGAGGAATACGATATCGCGATGCTGCCCTCGCTGCCGACGCCCTTCAGCGCCGGAACGTTGCGGGCCAGCGTCGCTTCGCTGCTCCCCGCCGAACCGGCGCCGAGCCCGGCGGTGGACGTGGCCGAGGCGCTGAAGGCCGGCTGGCTCGAATTGTGGTATCAGCAAAAGATCAATGCCCGCACGCTGGTTCCGAGCGGCGCGGAGGCGCTGGTGCGGATGCGACATCCCGCCTGGGGGGTCGTTCCACCGGCGTATTTCATTCCGGACGACAAGGATCCGCATTATCGCGCGCTGTCCGAGTTCGTGATCGGCCGCGCGATCGAGGATTGGCATTACCTTCTGGAGCAGCATGGCCCGGTCGATCTCTCGATCAACCTGCCGGTTTCGTTTTTAAGGGGCCGCGAAACGGTGCGCGACCTCTGTCTCGGAATGCCCGACCATCCCGCGTTCGGCGGTTTGATCATCGAGATCGACAGCGCCGAGGTGACGGACAATCTGGATCTCGTGATCGACGTCGCCAGACAGGTGCGCCTGCATAATATCGCGATTGCCGTCGACAATGTCGGGCCGGAATGGCCGGCGCTCATGGGCCTCCGGAACTTTCCGTTCGTCGAGCTGAAAGTCGATCATCAGTTTGTCACCGGCTGCGCGGATGACCGCTTGAAGCAGACCGTATGCCGGCACATTGTCGAGCTGGCGCAGGACCATGGTGCGCGCGCCATCGCCCAGGGGGTCGAAACCCGCACCGATTTTCTCGCTGCGCATGACATGGGTTTCGATCTGGTCCAGGGCTATCTGTTCAGCAAGCCGCTCGGGGTCAAGAAATTTGCCCGCTCGCCCCCGGTGCTGCCATCCCCCGCCGGGTAAAAGCCGTGAGGGGGCGCTCGGTCCGGCTCACCCGAACTTCATCAAGCACTGGCTCGCGGATGAACCAGCCGCGTGTGCGCGCGGCCATGTTCATCGAAGTTCTCGTCCGCGAGCCACGCGGCGATGGCGGCGCGGCGCGCCGGCCACTCGGCGGCGATGATCGAGTGCCACGCCACGTCGCAGCGACGCCCCTTGCTGAGGGCCGAGCCACGCCAGGTACCCTCCGGCGTAAAACCGTAGCGCACGGCCGCGTTCAGCGACGCCTGGTTTGCCGCGTTGCAGCGCCAGACCAGCCGCTGGTACTGCAACTCCTCCATCGCATATTGCATCAGGAGAAAGATCGCTTCAGTCGCGGCCCGGGTTCGCTGCAGCCGCGGCGAAAACCAGATCGCCCCGATTTCGATCGCCCCCTCGGCCGGATAGATATCGCACAGCGATAACCAGCCTTGAGCCACGCCGCTGCTGTTCGGCCGCACCACCCAGAACGGCTGATCCGCCCGCCCGGCCAATTCGGTGACCAGCGCCAGCAAGTCGCACTGCTGCGCGAACGGCCCGTAACGCAAATAGGCAAATGACGCATCGGCGCCCTGCGCGGCGTGCCAGAGCTCGTCCGCGTGTCCGGCGCGAAGCGGTTCGAGGGACATCGCGCGTCCCTCAAACCGGATTCGTTCAGGAAACGGCCAGGGCGGTGGCGGCGTGCCCGGCGCAGAGGGGGCGGCTGTCACGCCCGCCGACCATCAATCGAACTTCATGTCGAGACATTTCGAGATGTCGGAGCCGAGGCCGGACGAGATGATGATGCATCCGCGCACCTTGCGCGCATTGTTGTCGCTGGCCCACACCGCATAGCCGCCGGGTCCGAAGAACGAGTTGGTGTTCGGCGGTTCGGTTTCGGTGGCGTCGAACGAATAGTTCGAATCGGTCTCGAAGATGCGAGGCTTCTTGGCGCAGTTGCCGTCGGCCTGCACGTTGATGACTTCCTTGTTGTCGCGGGTCAGCGCCAGCGTGACCTGGCAGCGGTAATATTCCGAGGTCTTGATGTTGAAGACATACGCATACGATCTGCAGGTTGCGGTGTTGAGCTTGCCGGGGCTCAGGCCGCGGCTGCAGGCAATCCGCTGGTTGTTGCTGAGCTTGAATTCGTCGGCCTGGACAGCGGAAGCCAGCGTCATGAAAGACAGCGCAACACCGAAACCAATCTTCACGACGAGGTTCATCCGAATCATCCCTATAACGTTTCTGGCAATTGCGCGTTTGTAACCGGAAACCGGAACATAGTCGCGAAGTCGAAGGCGGGAAATCACAAAGTCGCAGAGAAGGCGTGATGCGGCAAAGGTACCATTGACGGAATAATGACGTTCGTGATTTGTTCAAACGAATGGGGCAGAAGCCAATTTTGGCCGCTGGGAGGGACAACGATGACGGGAATTTCAGCCAGGACCTTTTTGATCGCGGCCGCGCTCGGCGGGCTGACGTCGTCCGCATTCGCACAGGCCGCCGCGCCAACGCCCTGGGAGCTGAACTCCGGCACGGGCTATGCGTACGGCAAGGACGGCAAGACGGTTGCGTACAAGTTGGGCACCAACAACGCCGGCACGCTGCTGAAGGGCGCCAAGAAAGTGCCGAAGGGCACGCTGTTCTTCGTCGGCGAGAACGGCCAGCTTTACATGCGCACCGGCCCCTACCTCGAAGACGACGGCAAGTTCAAGTTCGGCGCGAATTGAGTTTTCCCTTCTCCCCTTGTGGGAGAAGGTGGCATAGGCGGCCTTCGGCCGCCGTCCTTAGAACGCCGATGCCTTGCATCGGCTATGGCGCCGGATGAGGGGTCTGTATCCGCGGAAAGAACCCCTCACCCGTCACGAACGCTTCGCGTCCGTGCCACCCTCTCCCACAAGGGGAGAGGGGAAGAAGCACTCCGCGCTAGCTAAAACGACGCCGCCAGTTCCTTCGCGCCGGGCTTGCTGCTGTTGACGTCCATCCGCTCGTCGGTGATCGCCAGCAGTTTCGCCACCGTGTTGTGGCGGATCGCGACCGGGTTGCGCTCGTAGCCACCGCGCTGGAAGAAATTCGAGGTCGGCACCTGCTCGCGCATCGCCTGCGGCATCGTCACCATGTCGAGACCGGTGCTGTCGCCGGTCAGGTTCATCATCTCGAGTTCGGCGGCGCTGAGCGGTCTGGTATAGCCCTTGGCGCGCGCGAACAGCACCGAGGTCAGCAGCTTGTGGGTCTGCAGCAGCGGGCCGACGTCGATGTCCAGCACCATGGCGTGGACCCCCCAGCCCTGCGGCGTGTTGGCGAGCTTTTCGTGCTCCGACCATTGCACCGGCACCGAGCGCGTGAACGCCACCATCCGCTTCAACACCGCCAGTTTATGATCCATCGCCTTGCGCGCCGGCCCTGACAGGCCAGCGGCCTTTTCCGTCAACGCCTTGACGATGTCATGCCCCTGTTCGGCGAGCAGCGAGACGGTGTTGGTGGTGAGCAACTGGTTGTAGCCAACCGCCGTCGAGATCGCGCGCGAGCCTGGGCGCGAGGAACTCAATCCGGATTGCATGTCGTGATTGCCGTTGCCGCCGGTCTCGAACGAATAGACCCGCACGATCTGTTCGCGCGTCAGCCCGGAAGCCAATGCGACGCGGCCATATGCGCGCTTGAACTCGACCTCGCTGGCGGGCCGCTGCGGCGCAAACTGGAAATGCGCCGCAGCGGCTTGCAGGAAATCGGCGACCACCGGAAGCGGCTTGCGCTCGCGGGGCTTGTCGTCGGGCTCCGGATCCACCGGCCGCTTCGGCCCGTCGTACAGCGGCGGCTGAGTCAGCACATAATCATCGAGCGTGATGGCCTGGCGCTCGCGCCGCTTGGCGTTGCGGCCGCGCCGTTTTTCGGCAATCGCGCTCCAGTAAGGTTCGGCTTCCTGCTCGAACGCGGCGCGCGCGGCCTGATATTCCTTCAGCTTGCGGCGATATTCCGCGATCGCCTGCGGCGAAGCCGCCTGCGCCATCGCATCCGCCGTCGAGGCCGGCAGCGCGTCCATGGCCAAAGCCGGCGCGCCCGCGGGAAGCGCGAGCGCGACAAGGCAGAAATAAAGGCGAATCAATTGCAGGCGCATGGCCCCGTTGTATCAATTGCCGGGCTCAAGTCAGTTAACAAAGTGCCCGAAACGGCGCGGCGCGGTGCCGCTCACTCCTGCTCGACGCCGCTGGTCTTGATCAGTTGCGACCACTTCTTTTCATCCTTGTCGATGAAATCGGCGTAATCCTCCGGCGTGCCCGGCGTAATCTCGGTGCCGTCATTGGCCAATTGCCTCTTGACCTCGTCGGAGCCAAGCGCGTCGCGCAGCACCTTGTTGAGCTTGTCGATGATGGGGCGCGGCGTGCCCGCAGGCGCCGCGAGGCCGTAATACAGCGACGCATCGAAGCCGGCCAGACCCGCTTCCGCCATCGTCGGCACGTCCGGCAGCAGGCTGGAGCGGGTCGTGCTGGTCACCGCGAGGGCGCGCAGTTTGCCGGCCGAGACGTTGGGGTGCGAGGCCGGGATCGGCGCGAACGCCATCGGGATATGGCCACCCAACAGATCGGTCAGCGCCGGACCGGTTCCCTTGTAGGGAATATGCACCAGCGTGATCCCCGCGGTGCGTGCGAAATATTCACCAGTGATGTGACTGACCGTGCCGGCGCCGGCAGAGCCGAAATTGACCTTGCCAGGATTGGCCTTTGCGTGCGCGATCAGTTCGGCAACCGTCTTGGCCGGAAACGACGGATGCACCACCAGCGAATTCGGCGCATTGCCGATCAGGCCGATCGGCGCGAAATCCTTGCGCGGATCGTAGCCGGCGCTCTTGTAGAGCGACGGCCCGATCGCGAGCGTGCCGGTATAACCCAGCACCAGCGTGTAGCCGTCGGGATCGCTCTTGGCGACGGCCTTGGTGCCGATCGTGCCGCCGGCGCCGGGGCGGTTGTCGACCACGACCTTCTCGCCGAGCAGTTCGCTCATCTTGTCGGCGATGCCGCGGCCGACGATCGAGGTCGAGCCACCCGGTGCGAACGGAATCACCAGCGTAATCGCTCGCGTCGGATAGTTTTGCGCATGCGCAGTGTTAATGCCGATGACCGAGCCTAGCGCGGCGGCGATGGCTAAAGCGTTCCAGACGCGCATGCGGCATCCTCCCTTTTGAATTTGTTGTTGGCCGCATGGTCGCTGAATCAATCGGCATCCGCAACCCGTGTCCCACCGTCATTGCGAGGAGCGGAGCGACGAAGCAATCCGTCGTTCCGCGGATGCATGGATTGCTTCGCTTCGCTCGCAATGACGGTTGAGCCCTATTTCCAGGCGAACACCGGCTGTTCCAGCTCGGCCACGCGGGTGTTGCGGCCGGACAGCACTTCGCTGAATTGATAGATCAGTGCCGCCGTCGGCGCGTGGATGTGTTGACCGGCGAGGCGAAAGCGGATCACGCGCCGCGTGCTTTCGGGAATTTTGGTGAAGCTGAACGCATCTTGCTGCTCGATCTCATCAAGCGCGATGCGGTGCACGGAAGCCACCTCCGCCGGGTTCGGCACCAGCGCGGCCTTCGTGCTCGCCCACACCACGACCGGCGTGATCAAATAGCCGGACCTCGTCGGATAGTCGTCGAGCAGGCCCAGTACATCGCCCTCCCCGAGCTCCAGGCCGAGCTCTTCGTGAAGCTCGCGCAATGCCGACTGGACTTGCGTCTCGCCGGGATCGCAGCGTCCGCCCGGCAGCGCCCATTGGGCCGAATGGGAGCGCAGGCCCTCGGCACGCCGCGTCAGGAGAAACGCCGTTTCGCCACCATTCTCGCTTTCGGTGAGCGCGATGACGACGGCGGCCCGCTTCAGCGCAGGCTCTGGCTCTGGCTCATCCGCCGTCGCCCGCGAAAAAGCTGCAACGAGCTCTGCGATATTTCGCCGGGTGGCATCATCAAATGAACGGGCCATGACGCTTGACTACAATACTCCCGCGTTTGATGAAATGACTGTCGAGACATGACCGCCTGCAGGAAACGGAATGCATCAGATGACGACCAGGGCCGCCACGGAGAAGCTCAAATCCGATGGC
The DNA here is from genome assembly GCF_040546575.1 of Bradyrhizobium sp. OAE829. Classification (NCBI taxonomy): domain Bacteria; kingdom Pseudomonadati; phylum Pseudomonadota; class Alphaproteobacteria; order Hyphomicrobiales; family Nitrobacteraceae; genus Bradyrhizobium; species Bradyrhizobium sp. OAE829. Next base: position 3,512,136 of record NZ_JBEPOE010000001.1, read on the forward strand.
TGGAAAATCGTCGAAACGACCGGCTTCCTGCATCTGATCGGACCGCTGTGGCAGCGAACAGTCGACGGCGAGCTTGAATTCGCGCTGATCACCGAGGACAAGCACCACAACCGCCGCGGACTGGTGCAGGGCGGTGTGTTGATGACGTTCGCCGACCGCACCTGCGGCATCACCGCGCGACACGTCTCGGGCAAGCCGACGCTGGCGACCGTGCAGCTCGATACGCATTTCGTCGAATCCGGCAAGATCGGCGAGGTGTTGATTTCCAAACCGCACGTGGTGCGCGCCACCCGCAGCCTGATTTTCATCACCACCGAAGTCACCGTCGACAAGCGCTGTATCGCGATGGCGTCGGGCGTGTTTAAGATATTGAAGAACGATACGTGATCCATCCGTCATTGCGAGGAGCAAAGCGACGAAGCAATCCACCTTTCTTGTCTGCGCCTATGGATTGCTTCGCTGCGCTCGCAATGACGACGGCCATAAGGAGCCCGCACCATGCAATATCGCCAACTCGGCCGCAGCGGCCTGAAGATTTCGCCGATTTGCCTCGGCACCATGATGTTCGGCGGGCCGACCGATGAGGCGACGTCGTCGCGGATCGTGGCGAAGGCACGCGAAGCCGGGATCAATTTCATCGACAGCGCCGACGCCTATAATGGCGGCAAGTCCGAGCAAGTGGTCGGCCGCGCCATTGCCAATAACCGACACAGTTGGGTGCTCGCGACAAAACTCGCCAACCAGATCGGTGACGATCCCAATTGCGGCGGGCTATCGCGGCGCTGGGTGCTGCAGGCGGCGGAAGAGAGCCTGAAGCGGCTCGGCACCGATCATATCGACATCTACTATCTGCATAAGGAAGACCACGCGACGCCGCTGGATGAGACCGTGCGCGCGATGGGTGACCTGATGCGGCAGGGCAAGATCCGCTATTTCGGCGTTTCGAACTACCGTGCCTGGCGCGTCGCCGAGATCTGCAACATCTGCGACCGCAACGGCATCGACCGCCCGGTCGTCAGCCAGCCCTATTACAACGCCATGAACCGGATGCCGGAGGTCGAGCACTTCCCGGCCTGCGGTTATTACGGTCTCGGCATCGTGCCCTATAGCCCCTTGGCGCGCGGCGTGCTGACCGGCAAGTACCTGCCCGATGCAACGCCCGACAAGGACAGCCGCGCCGGCCGCAACGACAAGCGCATGATGCAGACCGAATGGCGGCCGGAATCCTTGCTGCTCGCGCAGCAAATCAAGGAGCACGCCGAAGGGCGCGGCGTCACCGCCGGGCAGTTCGCGGTGTCATGGGTGCTGAACTCGTCGTTCGTGTCCGGCGTGATCGCCGGTCCCCGCACCGAGGAGCAGTGGGACGTTTACCTGAAGGCGCTCGACTATCGCTTCACGGCGGAGGACGAGGCGCTGATCGACCGGCTGGTCGCGAGCGGGCATCCATCCACACCGGGGTTCAACGATCCTGCCTATCCGATCGAGGGACGGCGCGCGCGCACGGCGACTTAAACGAAAGTCGCATACGGCATCGTCGCCTGCAAAAATTTAATTCAGCGCCTTCGGAATAAATCCGGAAGCCGCCATCGACGTTGTTCACCATCTGCCGCGTCGAAGCGTCGCATCTTCCCGAACATTCTTGCCAAACACCTGCGCAAGCCTTTGTCTCCCTTCCAATAATAAGGGGCGCATCCTTGGTTGGATCGCCGTCAAAACGGGGAGGAAATCATGACGACATCCAAAAAAGACACCACTTCCAGCCGCCGCCGCTTCCTGAAAGTGGCCGCCGCGGGCGCTGCAGCAACGGTCGCAGCCCCCAGCGTCGTAAGCGCGCAAGGCGCGACCAGCATGCGCTTCCAAAGCACCTGGCCGGCCAAGGATATTTTCCACGAGTACGCGCTCGACTACGCCAAGAAGGTCAACGACATGACCGGCGGCGATCTCAAGATCGAGGTTCTGCCGGCCGGCGCCGTGGTGCCCGCCTTCGGCCTGCTCGAGGCGGTCTCGAAGGGTACGCTCGACGGTGGACACGGCGTGCTGGTCTATCACTACGGCAAGCAGAACGCGCTGGCGCTGTGGGGCTCCGGTCCCGGCTATGCGATGGACGCCAACATGCTGCTCGCCTGGCACAAGTACGGTGGCGGCAAGGAGCTTCTGGCCAAGCTGTACGCCTCGATCGGCGCCAACGTCGTCTCGTTCCCGTATGGGCCGATGCCGACCCAGCCGCTCGGCTGGTTCAAGAAGCCGATCACCAAGGCTGACGACATGAAGGGCGTCAAGTTCCGAACGGTCGGCATTTCGATCGACGTGTTCAGCGGCATGGGCGCTGCGGTCAACGCCCTGCCCGGCGGTGAAATCGTCGCTGCGCTCGATCGCGGCCTGCTCGATGCCGCCGAATTCAACAACGCGACGTCGGACCGCATCCTCGGTTTCCCCGACGTGTCCAAGATCTGCATGCTGCAGAGCTTCCACCAGAACGCCGAGCAGTTCGAGATCATGTTCAACAAGGACAAGTACGACGCGCTGCCGGCGAAGATCCGCGCGATCCTCGACAACGCCGCCGAAGCGGCCGGACAGGACATGGCCTGGAAGGCGATCGATCGCTATTCGAAAGACTACGCCGAGATGCAGACCAAGGATAACGTCAAGTTCTACAAGACCCCTGACTCGGTGCTGCAGGCGCAGCTCGATATTTACGATCAGGTGGTCGAGAAAAAGTCGGCGGAGAATCCGCTGTTCAAGGAGATCGTCGCGTCCCAGCTGGCGTTCGCCAAGCGTGCGACGCAGTGGGAGCAGGACACCGTGGTGAACCGCCGGATGGCGTACAACCACTACTTCGGACCCAACGCCAAGAAGCGGACCTAAAGGCAATAGAATCGGCCAACAGACCCCGTCCGGGATGGCAATCCCGGGCGGGGTCTTGTATCGTCGGCTGGCCATCGCCTGCGCAGTCACGACGTGAACGCGCTCCGACGCGGCGCCGGGCTTCAGGTCGGCCATTACGCCCGCCCCGTCCGGATCATTCCTGCAGCCCGTACCAAGCAGTCCAGATTTCATGAACAGCGACCGTTTTCTGCATACCATCGACGGTATCAGCACCTTTGCCGGCAAGGCGGCCGCCTGGCTGATCATGGCGCTGATGCTTCTCGTCTGCGCCGAGGTTTTCAAGCGCTACATCCTGAACATGCCGACCGCCTGGATCTTCGATGCGTCGAACATGATGTACGGCGCGGCGTTCATGCTTGGCGGCGCCTATACGCTGGCGCAGAACGCCCATGTCCGCGGCGACTTTCTCTATTCCTCGATGCGGCCGCGCACCCAGGCCGGGCTCGATCTGGTGCTCTACGTCGTGTTCTTCCTGCCCGGTATCGCGGCGCTGGCTTATTCCGGCTGGGACTACGCCGCGCTGTCCTGGCGCATCAACGAGCACTCCAACGTGACCGCGGACGGGCCGCCGGTCTATCATTTCAAGGCGATGATCCCGCTGGCCGGCATATTGCTGCTGCTGCAAGGGTCCGCTGAAATCGCGCGCTGCGTCATTTGCCTCAAGACCGGCGTGTGGCCGAGCCGCCTCAAGGACGTCAGCGAGATCGACGTCGTCGAGGAGCAACTGGCGCTGAGCGAGCATGTCGACGACGAAACGCGCCGAAACGCGATCGAGCATGCGCAGAACATCGAGGAAAGCGCGCGCCAGCGCGGCTTGGGCGGAGCGTCACAGCCATGAGCGATCCGGCACTCGGGCTTTTGATGCTCGGACTCATCGTCGTCGTCATCATCATGGGTTTCCCCACGGCGTTCACGCTGATGGGGCTCGGGATGTTCTTCGGCTTCTTCGCCTATTACCGCGCCGGCGAATCCTGGGCCGATAACCACATCTTCGACCTGATGGTCCAGCGCACCTATGGCGCGATGACCAACGACGTCCTGATCTCCATCCCGCTGTTCGTCCTGATGGGCTACGTGATGGAACGCGGCGCCCTGGTGGACAAGATGTTCTACGCGATCCAGCTGGCGTTCCGGCGGGTGCCGGCGGCGCTCGCGGTCGCCTCGCTGATCGTCTGCACCTTCTGGGGCATTGCCTCCGGCCTGGTCGGCGCCGTCGTGGTGCTGATGGGCGTCATCGCCTTCAACCCGATGCTCAAGGCCGGCTATGACGTGAAGCTCGCCTCCGGCGTCATCACCGCCGGCGGCACGCTCGGTATCCTGATCCCGCCCTCGGTCATGATCATCGTCTATGCGGCGGTCGCCGGACAATCGGTGGTGAAGCTGTACGCCGCGGCGATGTTTCCGAGTTTCTTCCTGGCGTTCCTCTATCTCGTCTACATCGTCGGCTGGGCGCTGATTAACCCCAAAATCGCGCCGAAGCTGCCGGAGAGCGAAACCCGGGTGCCGGTGCGGCCGTGGGTGACGCAGATCCAGCAGCTCTATTCCCGCAAGATGCTGCCGACGTTGCTGGCCGCGACGGTGGTCCCGTCGCGGGCCCTTGCCATCACGGTGGATGGCGCCCGGCTCGGCTACGGCACGATCCTCAAGAGCCTGTCGTTCGCGCTGGTCCCGCTGGTCATGACGCTCGGCACCCTGTGGGGCATCTGGTGGTACGTCGTGATCCACCAGCAGCCGGACGCGCCCACCGCCATCGAGCGCAGCGAGGCTCCGACCCCGCTCGGACAGGGCGCGCCGAGCAGCGAGCCGGTCGAGGAAAAGCTTCAGGAACTGGGCAGCTCGGTCCAGCAGTCCGGCGCAGCCAAAAAGGGCGAGCCGGAAGTGCTGCAGCAGATGGGCAATCTGCAGAGTGAAAGCGCCGCCCCGCCGTCGGCGTCCGGGCCGCCTGAAGGCTTTTATCTGTATTTCGGGTTCACGGCGGCGGTCCTGCTGCTGCTGCTGTTCTACTATTACGCGATCATGGAGGCCGAGCAGTTCGAGGTGCTGCGGCTGCTGATCACCTCGGTGATGCCGCTGGGTCTCCTCACCGTGATCGTGCTCGCGGTGATCCTGTTCGGCATCACGACCGCCACGGAATCGGCGGCGGTGGGCGCTGCCGGCGCCTTCCTGCTGGCGTTCCATGCCCGCACGCTGAACTGGAAAAAGACCAAGGAGGCAGTGTTCCTCACCCTCAAGACCACGTCGATGGTGTGCTGGCTGTTCGTCGGCTCGGCGCTGTTCTCGGCGGTGTTCGCAATTCTCGGCGGCCAGGCGCTGCTGGAAAGCTGGGTGCTGTCGCTCAATTTGACGCCGGTCCAGTTCATGATCCTGTCGCAGGCGATCATCTTCGTGCTGGGCTGGCCGCTGGAATGGACCGAGATCATCGTGATCTTCGTGCCTATCTTCCTGCCGATGCTGAAGCACTTCAGCGTCGATCCGATCCTGTGGGGCGTGCTGGTGTTCGTGAACCTGCAGGCCGCCTTCCTGTCGCCGCCGGTGGCGATGTCGGCGTTCTACCTGAAAGGCGTCGCGCCCAAGCACGTCACGCTGAACCAGATCTTTTCCGGCATGATGCCTTACATGTTCATCGTGATCATCTGCATGGTCATCATGTATATGTGGCCGGGCATGACGCTGTGGCTGCCGAAATATCTGTACGGCGGTTGAGGCCGGGGGACGCCGGGTTCTCCCGGGCTAGAGCCCCGTTCCGATAGAATCGGAACGACGCTCTAGATTCATGTTTTGACGCGTTTTCTTCACGCGAACCGGTGTCCACTTCGCTGGAAAACGCTCTGCTGGGAACAACGGCCTGAATGGGCCGTTGAGTCCCCTGACTCGCGGTGAACGCAGCCACAGGCCAGCGGAGGATTCCGATGGAACCGATCCTGGGTTTTGAACCGATCCTGTTTGTTATCGTCGTGGTGCTCCTGTTTGGTGGCGGGAGCTATTGGGGCCGGCGTCACGGCCACCGGTGAGAATGACCATGATCGATTTTCCGAACCATAGCCGCAGCTATGACCACACGCGGCGCGCCGTCCGGTTTTGGGGCTATGACAGCGCGATCGAGGCCTCGTTCTACGTGAACGAAGCTGCGCTGGCGCGAATGCAGCCCGGGGTTCAGCTCGATGAAACGGGCTTCCTGAACGCCTTCGACGCCAATCGCGACAGGATCTGCGCCGCCGCCGCCAAGGTTTACGTGCGCGGCACCCGCGGCTCCTACGATCTCGGCGCGGCGAACTTCTAAAGGAAGTTGCGGCCTCAATCCGCCGGGCACAGCCCCTCTTCGATCGCGGCCGATTGCAATTGGCCGGCATCGGTGACGCCAGCCGCCGCGGTTGCCAGGATGCGCGACGCCATCTTGACCTTGATCGCCGGCGTGGCGGGCTTGCCCGACGCAGTGTCGACATGGGCCGACGCCGCTTCCAGCACCGATCTCATCATTGAAACCAGTTCCGGATTGAAGTTGTTCGGCGAAATCTTGGTCATGCGCGCTCCCGTTGGCGCTCATGTAGCGCGGCAACGTGACTCCAATACGACCCTGGTGTGAAAGATCGCCATAGAGGTTAAGGGAGGAACCCGGCCCGGCTTCGGGGGATGGGCTGCGCTGCGGGAGGCGAGAAGAATCGTTCTGATTTGATTTTCAAACAGCCAAAGCCGTCATTGCGAGCCACCGGTCGCGCGAATGCGCGCCCGATGACAGGCTCCGCGAAGCAATCCCTCTATCCACTTGCGGAGGCATGGCTTGCTTCGTCGCTTCGCTCCCTTGCACAAACGCTTCGCGTTTGTTGCAGGCAATGACGGCGGATATGCCTTCGCGTTCTCGCGACGCATTGCGCCCGAGCTTTGCCAGAAACTCCTTGCCCTCTCATCAATAGGGCGCAGGGAAGACCGGGTGCGCGCTGCACCCGCGGTCTCGTGTGCAATTGTGCATAAGAATGCGCACACGAGCATACAGGTCCAGCGGAGAGCATCCGGCCTTCCCTGCGCAATGGCTTTACGGCTTATAACGCGCTCTCCCCGGTGAGACGGCCTCTATTGCCACCGTCGCCCCTCGGAAGCGTTAGCTCCCGAAAGACTTGACGCCGTTACGGGCGCCAGGACCACACGCTTTCGCCGTACGCTCCAGCCGCGACCGTCAATCGCAACTGTCACGTCCACCGCAACCCGCCCCTCGTCGTGACGACGGCCGACGCCCCTCTTGATAGGACGGGATGCGCGAATTCGTAGAGATGATTTGCCCGACGAGGAAAGCGGAATTTTGCCCGTCGGGTTAATTTGTCGCACTACTGTCTCCATGTCGTCCAGATTAGGCAGTCATTCCGCGGCCCATCTTTCGAAACATTAACTTCACCGCCAGCGTCCCGTAATGGCGGGGCTGATATTCCTGCGCCAGACCAACAAAGCGCGAGGTTTCGTTGTGGGACGTGCGTTGGAATACAATTTTACAACGCTGCGAATTTCCCGAGCCTATGTCAGCCTGGTGTCCCGCCCTGAGGGTGAGGCGATTTCCCTGGCGTGGATCGGCGACTATGAAATTCGCTTGCGCGCAGCCTCAGCGGCTTGCGCCGCAAGGCAGCCCCTTTTTATCGTCGAGATCTTCGACCATGACGCGCAAATCTTTATTGACAGTCGCGCGTGCCACACCCTTGCGGAAGGCGCCGTCGCGTTCGACGAATTCCTGCATCTGGCGGAGCCGGTAGCGGGCGGACCGCACGACAGGTAGATCGTCGGATTTCGCTATTTTGTCTCCGCCCGATCTTTCAGGATGACAGCCAGCGGATTGGGTGCCGCCGCCCCGACAAGCTTCAAGGTGTTGGTGTCGTGATGATTGAAGGGCAGGTCTCGCCCCTTCACCAGAAGCTCGGTTTCAAGGAGATAGGTCCAGCTGCCGTCGTCGTTGAAGGTGATGTCGCATCGATAGCTCTCGGTGCGGAAAGCTTCGTCCAAAAATTCCGTCGAGCAGATTCCGTAACGCGTATCGCCGCGCTTGGCCGCTACCGAGATTCGCCTGTCATCCGGCTTGGCATGGCCCGCCGCGAGCAAGACCTGGCCTCGCGGAATGGTCACGCTTTGCAGGATCAGGCCGGTTGCGGGCTCCCAGAGCCAGTAGCCGACCTGATCGTGGAAGGTGATGTCTTCCTCCGGCGTGTTGATGTGGATGTGATAGCGCAAACCGTAAAACAGCTGCGGTCCGTTGGCCTGTGGATCGATCGGGTCCATCCGGACATGCTCGCGAAACACCCGACGCTCCGGGCCGTCGGCCTTGGGGTTGACGTCCACGCCCTTGTCCGCCTGCCAGATACCCGCCAGATGACGGAGCGGTCCGAGATTGGCGAGGCTATCAGGCGACACGTTGTCAGGCTCGGTAAAGATGTCGGCGGGAATGGGCAGCATAGGAAAACCTCACGTGATCGCGGTTTCGGCAATATCAGGCTTCCCGGGCGATTGCGTCGCCATTTCGGTGTCCGCCAGTTATAAGCTTAAATTGCGCATCCCAGGGCGACAAGTCGCGCAGGAAAGCAGCTTGTATGCGCCGGCAATGTCTGCCGGCGATCAGGCGTGGAAATAATCATGATCAAAAACGGGCTCTATTCGTTACATGCCAAATCCCGCGACGGCGTAGCCGACGACGTTGGCGGCGTCCTGATCTTCCGCGACGGCCAGATCCATGGCGGCGACGCGTATGTCTATTACACCGGCAGCTATGAGTGCTCGGGTGGAAGCTGGAAAGGCAAGATGACCAGCAACGAACATACCCCGACAGACCGACCGATGGTGGCCCGGGTCCAATACATCGGATTTTTCGGCACCTACAACGACGCCGGTGCCAAGGTCGATGCCATGGCCTTGGTTGGGGAACAAGGGATTCGGTATGATGCGGTGTTGCGGTTGCAGGTGGCGGGGTAGATTGGATTGGTCGCGCTGCACGTCCGGCGCACCCGGATCGAATGCATCGCGCGCGAAGCGCGGTGGGACGAATTAGCCGAAGGCGTAATCCGCCCCATCAGGAGGGTACACAACGAGGGATTACGGCTTCGCCTCCAATCCGCCCGAGTTGCGAATTTGATGCAGGTCCATGACCGATCCAATTTCGCTATAGCTGTTCGCGCCATATGCTAGACGCCCGCCGGCAACGGACATGGCAGTGTCGGCTCAGCTCTGCATTGGCAAGAGCGGAGCAACAGGCGCTTGGCATCATGACCTCAGGAAACAGCGACAGCTCCGGCGTCGTCCCGTCGCAGCATTCGAAGGTCGTCATCGTCACGGGTGGCGCGCGCGGATTGGGCCGGGCCTGCGTCGAACGGTTTCTGAATGACGGCGCGCGCGTCGTCGCCGTCGACCTCGATGAATCAAGCCTCGCCGATCTCAGCAGCAAGTCAGACAGTCCGGCAAGCCGCCTGCGCACGGTCATCGCCGACGTCAGCAAGCGCGCCGACGTCGAGCGTGCGGTCGACATCGCTGTCCAGGAGTTCGGCCGACTCGACGTGATGATCAACAACGCAGGGATCGTTCGCAGCCAGGACTTCCTCACGATCACCGAAGACGATTTCGATAAGGTCCTGGGCGTGAACCTGAAGGGGCCTTTTCTCGGGGTTCAGGCTGCTGCACGGGCGATGATTGCCGGCGGCAACGGCGGCGTCATCATCAACATGTCGTCGATCAACGCCATCCTCGCAAACCCCTCGATTGCGACCTACGCAATCTCGAAGGGCGGATTGAACCAGCTCACGACGACGGCCGCACTTGCTTTGGCGTCTCACGGTATTCGCGTCGTCGGCATCGGACCGGGCACGATCCTGACCGACATGGTCGCGAAATCGATCATGACCTCTGACGAGGCTCGGCATTCAATCCTGTCGCGGACACCGATGGGACGCTGCGGAGATCCGTCCGAGATCGCTTCCGTCGCGGCCTTTCTTGCCAGCAAGGACGCGTCCTACATTACCGGGCAAACCATCTATCCGGACGGAGGGCGCTTGATCCTGAACTACACGGTTCCGGTCGCATCCCAGTAACACTTGCGCTACGCCCGCGTTAGCAGGGCGGCGCGGTCCTGCCATATACGAAGGAAACTGCGATGCACGCCCATATCGTCCTCGCCCACCCCGAGCCGCAATCCTACAACGCGCATCTGGCAACGACGGCACGCCACGCACTCGAAGCGCAGGGATGGAGCGTCAGCATCTCCGACCTGTATCAGTTGGACTTCGACCCCTGCGAACGGGCCTCTCACTACGTCGAGCGCATCGCGCCGCAACGGTTTGACGTCCAGTCCGAGCAACGGAACGCCTCCGGCGGCGGAACCATCCCTGCGGATGTGGCGAGCGAGATTGCGCTGCTCGAAAAGGCCGATCTCGTTATCCTGCAGTATCCGATGTGGTGGCATCTGCCGCCGGCCATCCTGAAGGGCTGGATGGACCGCGTCTTCATCTATGGCGACGTCTACACGAGCAAGCAGCGCTTCGAGCATGGCCGCTTCGTCGGCAGGCGGGCCATGATCTCGGTCACCGTGGGTACCAGCGAGGCAACCTACGCGCATAACGGACGCAGCGGCGATATCGACCTGCTGTTGTGGCCAATCAATTTTTCATTGGCCTATGTCGGTTTCGAGGTTCTCAATCATTTCGTCGCCTACGGCGTCGAGGCCGGACTACGTTATTCGGATTCGGCGACCGTGGACGCGCGCCTGAACAAGATCACGACGGACTGGTCTTCCCTGCTTCATAACCTCGACAGCATCCCGTCCATCCCCTTCAACAAGATGGCGCATTGGGGTGCTGACGGCCTCATCACGCCGGATAGTCCGGTTTATTCCCCGTTTATCCGTCGAACGAAGACGCTTGAGCTCGAATAGCGCGGCTTAAGAAGTGCGGTAGGGCGGATTGGAGCCGAAGGCGTAATCCGCCACTCTAGAAGCACACAACGGCGGATTACGGCTTCGCCTCCAATCCGCCCTACGCCCGCTGGCTTATTCGCTGCAGAACAGCCGTTTGAAATCGGCGCCACCCGGGTGCAGGCTCGCGTAGGCGGCGATCTCTTCGTCGCTGACATGAATCTGGAGCGGCTCACCGCGGGTGATGGCGGCGATCGCAGCCCTCGCTGCCTCGTCGCTCGCGCCTTGGGCACGCGCAGCGACGTAGGCCTTGCGGGCAGCGACGGTACGCACTTCGGCGAATGCCGCCGGCGGCTGCAGCCCTGCGAAGCGTGTGTGCATCAGTTGATCAACCGGCCGTCCGACGAGCTTGCGGACATCCGGATCAGGATGGTCGCCGACCGGCTGCACGAGGAAGGCGTCCAGTGCCGTCATGTAGCTCGCGACCCGCAGGTATCCGGCGAGATGCGACAATGGCGGATGCCGCGGCGCGAGGACGTCGGCAAATGCCGGGTCCGAAGCGGTTGCGTTGGCGAGGTAGCAGCGCCAGTGCTTGTGCGGCGGGAGTCCGGAATACACGATGCCCGCCCAGATCGCGCGCAACGCGGCCGGATCAATCTTGACCAGGGTGCGCCGCACGTCCCCTTGATTTGACTTGAGCCTGATGCGGGCACCGCCGTCAGCCGCCGACTCCGCCGTCCAGGCCGGCGCCGCGGAATGCAGGACCAGTCGGCGGCCCTCACGCTCGGGCACAACAGTCCATTCGGACGTGGTCGAGACCGCGAGGTTGCGGATATGGGGATCCATTTGCGGCGTATCGATCGGGTCGGTCGCGGCGGTACGCTCTCGCATCTGCAGACGATTGCCGTCGAGCGTAAGGCGGGCACGTCCGGCGAGGGGTGCATCGCTGCAAGCGCTGGCGCCGAGTTGCGCGCAAATGACGGCGCCGGTCGGCTGAAACTTCATGATGCGGCTCTCGGCCACGCCGTCCTCGCCAATGACGAGAAGCTCCTCCATCGACACGACCGTGTCGCCGCGGATCAACGCGGGGAAGGTATCGTCAACGGAAATCCACCAGCCGACGAGATCGCGCGCTTCGAAAGCTGCCGCCGTTCTGCCGGCGGACCCGAACGCGACGGCAAGCGTCAGCGCTGTCGCAACCAGCCTAGACAAGACGGGGCCCCCAGGGACAACGCGCATATGAAGTCCTCCGTCCTGAGCGGATTCCGCTTCCTCCAGCACCGCGTCTTGGCCGCGGCAAACCGCCTGTTGGAAATCAATTGCCGCTACGCATGTCCTTGGGCCGATCAGGGCCAGGCGGCCCGGTGATCTTCAGCAATATCCAGGTGGCGAGGCAGGCGCCGACGACCGAGCCAACGGAACGAAACAGGTAAATCTGATCGGTGCCGGATGCGAGCCACCGTCCCGCGAAATCACCGAGGACCCCTCCCACCGGAATGAACACAAGCCAAAGTGCAAAGCGCCAAACCGGTTTGTTCAGCACGGTGATCGTTCCTCGACCGCCTTCGCCAATCCCGACTTCTCCGGCGCCATACGATTCCAGGAAATGGAGCCGGCGTACCACGGATGCGGGCTCCTCAGCCCGCGGATTGCACGCTACCACGCCGTTGCAGGAAAACGTGAAGGTTTTCGGATGCCGGCCCGCATGGGCAGAGCGATGCGCGGGGATGGGCCAACCAATTCCCGGATGTCGCTTACGTTGGCGAACCGGGCGGGTAGAAGGTCCCACCGACCTGTCACGCCACGGCCTGCCGCTCGCTCTCGGGAAGGACCTGCAGCAATAGTTCGCCGAACGGCACGGGCTTGCTGAAGAGATATCCCTGGCCCAGGGCAATTCCGAGCGCGCGGATCTTTTCGACCTGTTCGGATGTCTCGACGCCTTCGGCGACGATCGAAAGGTTCAACGTCTTCGCAAGCTGGACGATCGATCCGAGGACGGCAACGGTCTCGGCGCGGCCGATCCTGTCGATGAACGACTTGTCGATCTTGACCTTGTTGAACGGAAAAGCGGTCAGATAGGACAGTGACGAATAGCCGACGCCGAAATCATCGAGCGCGATGGAAACGCCAAGCCGCTTCAGGCGTTCGAGCGTCTTGAGATTTTCCTGGCTGTCGGCCAGAAAGACGCTCTCGGTGATCTCGAGCTCCAGCCGTGTCTCGGCGAGTCCGCTGTCTGCCAGCGCGGCCATGACGGAATCGACGAGATTGCCGCCCGCAAATTGCAGAGCCGAGAGGTTGACGGCAACCTTGATATCGTCCGGCAGCATCACGGCATGGCGACACGCCTTGGCGAGCACCAGATCGCCGAGCTCGCCGATCAATCCCCCCTGTTCCGCAACCGGAATGAATTCAGCGGGAGGGATCAGGCCCCTGGTCTTGTGGCGCCAGCGCGCCAGGGCCTCGACCGACGTCGCGCGGCCCGTGGAGAGCTCGAATATGGGCTGATAGAACACCTCGATCTCTTCGCGCCAGATTGCCTCGCGAAGCTCGATTTCAAGGATGTCGCGCTGGTCGGCTTCGGCCTTGAGCTCCGGCGAGTAGAGATGGAAACCATTTCGACCGGCATTCTTCGACTTGTAGAGCGCAAGATCGGCATTGCGAAGAATTTCATCGACGCGCGTGCCATGCTCGGGCACCACGGCGACACCGATGCTGCATCCGATCACGACCGGATGGCCGTCTATTTCATAGGGTTCGGCAATGGCCTTGACCAGGCGCGCGGCAAGTGTTGCGGCGTCGTCCTGCAGCGCGGACGAGCCCGGCGCCACGATCAGCGCAAACTCGTCGCCGCCGATCCGGGCCGCCGTATCGACGGTCCGGGCCTGCGCCTTGATCCGGCCAGCGACCTGCTTGAGAAGCGCATCGCCGCAGTGGTGGCCGAGCGCGTCGTTGACGGACTTGAACTTGTCGAGATCCAGCAGGAGCACGGCGAACGGCGCATGGTGCAGAAGATACTTGTCCAGCGCTTCGTCAAGGCAGCCCTTGAACAGGTTGCGATTCGCAAGGCCGGTCAGGCTGTCATAGTGCGCCAGCCTCTCGATGCGGTCCTCGGAAGCCTTGCGTTCGGTGATGTCTTCATGCGTCGCAACCCAGCCACCGCTCTCGCGCCGTCCATAGGAAATATGGATGACGCGCCCGTCCGGAAACTGCACCGTGTTCGAGGTGTTTTCCGATTTGGCGAGCCGGTCCTTGAGGTCAACCAGATAGGCGTCGAGATCACGCACCGCCTCCTGGTGTGCAAACACCTCGCGGAAGTTCATGCCGACCCTGATGTTGTCAGGCGAAAGCTCATAGGCATCGAGCCATTGCCGGTTGAACGCGATCAGGCGATCCTCGCCATCGAACATGCTCAACCCCTGCGGAAGGTTTCGCAGCGCGTCCTCGAATTTGCTCAGGGAGTCGCGCAATTCGCGCTGTGCCGCGTCGAGCGCCTTCTGTCTTCGCCAGTGCAGCGCGGTCGCCATCAGGATGATGAAAGTGAGCAGAAGCGAGCCACCGAGATAGATTTTCTGCCTGGCTTGAGAGCGCGAATAGATCTCCTGCTCCGAAAGGCCGGCGGTAAAGATCAGCGGAAAAACGCGCGATCGGCGCGCGGTGATCAACCGGTTGCTCCGGTTCGCGCGGCCTTCGCTCCCGCTCCAGTTCCAATATTGGCTATAGGCGCTGTCCCGTAACGCGCCTTCGACGTGGCCGGGATTGCGCTGTCCCAGCACCGTGCTCTGGTCTATTCCCCGCGCGGCGAGCACGATGTAGTCGGCATTTCTGAGAACGAGGGTTCCGCCGACACCGAGCTTTGCGGTGTCGTAGAACCTGCCGACCAGGTCCACACTGATCGAGCCGACGACGACGCCCGCCGGACCCTTGCCGTGGTCGGACAGCTTTCTTGCGATCTGGATGGTCCATTTGTTCGACGCCCGCCCGAACACCGGCTTTGCGACATAGAGCCGATCTTCGGCCAGCTCCATTACCTTAACGAAGTGCTCCCGGTCCCCGAGATACAGCGGCGGGCCGGAGTAGCCGGTCGTCGTATCGGACAAATAGCCGTCCGGTCCGATCAGCGAGAACTGCACCACGTCGCCGCTCGCCATCTGCGCCTTACCGGCCCAGAATTTCAGGCTGAAGGCGGCGGGGTCCTGTGCGTAAAGCGCACGCACGACCAGCAGTGACTGATCTACCCGTTCGAATATCCGCTCGGTATTTTCCTCAAACAGTTGAGCGACACTGTTTCCGTGCGCCCGCGCCTGTTGCAGCGCCTCCGTCCGTTCCGAAGACGTGATCGCGAAGTAGCCGATCCACACCAGCGGCAAAAAGAACAGCGCGATTTGCAGCGGGGCATTTCGCAGGATTCCTTTTGCGGCCTTGCGGAGCAATCTGCGGGCATGAATCACAGCACGCAATCCCGCGCGATCCGGAAACCCACGGTTGCGCTCTCAGAGCATAGCAACGCCTTCAAATATGACATCGACTATCTTCGCCTGAACCGCCCGAGTTCCGCATGGCCGCGGGCCGGGCACCGCCGAGATCTTGCAATCCCCGAACGTAGCGTCGGCAGCCTTAAGCTTTGGTGTTCGGACAAGCTTAATGTTTATTTCAAAAACCCCGTAACATCACTGAGATAGCCGCGATCCTGCGGCGCGCAGGGGCGGGATCGAACCATCCGGCTTCGCCCGAACGGGCTACGCCGGGACAAGCCCTTGCTCGGCGACTTCTTCGGGATGCGGCGATACTGAGATTGATGGTGCCCAGGGGCGGGATCGAACCACCGACACTGCGATTTTCAGTCGCATGCTCTACCAACTGAGCTACCTGGGCACTGCGGGGCGAAAACGGCCCGGAGCGGGCGGTTTATAGTGGGGCGAGAGGGCCGTGTCCACCCGCCTTCGCCTTCGGCTACGGCGCGGCAGGCCCGCTTGGGAGTTATCCGCCAAATTGTTGGGGAATAAGCGGTATTTGGTGTCGGGGGATATGGTTTCTGGGCCAGTCGGCGGCGACGAACTCGGCTGCGCCCCCTCTCCCGCTTGCGGGGGAGGGTTGGGGTGGGGGTGTTGCCGCAAGTCAGACTGTTCGTGTGGAGAGAGCCCCCACCCACCTCGCTTTGCTCGGCACCCTCCCCCGCAAGCGGGAGAGGGAAGGATCGCCCCTACTCCTCGTCTTCTGCCTCATTCTCTTTGCCGGGGATGACGTAGCGGCCGGAGAGCCAGCGGTTCAGGTCGACGTCGCGGCAGCGCGGGGAACAGAACGGCAGGGTTTTGGGGTTTTCGGCGGGCTTGCCGCATTCCGGGCAAGGCTTCGATGAAGGCTTCGATGCCGGTTTCGACACGCCCGATCCGGCCTGGCCGGCATCCTTGCCCGTTTCCTGGCCCGTATCTTTGGGCGGGTCAGCTGGCATTCAACCAGCCGAAGCGGATCGGAAAACCTTCGCCGCCCAGCAGCGTGACCGTTTCATAGAGCGGCAGGCCGACGATGTTGGTGTAGGAGCCGACCATCTTGACCACGAACGATCCAGCGATGCCCTGCACCGCATAGCCGCCGGCTTTGCCGCGCCATTCGCCGGAGCCGATATAGGCCTGGATGTCGTCCTCGTTGAGCCGCTTGAAGCGCACGCGGGTCTCGATCAGGCGTTGGCGAAAGGCTTCCTTCGGCGTCACCAGGCAGATCGCCGTGTAGACGCGATGGTTGCGGCCCGACAGCAGCCGCAGGCACTGCGAGGCTTCGTCGACCAGGTTCGCCTTCGGCAGGATGCGGCGGCCGACCGCGACCACGGTGTCGGCGGCGAGGATGAAGGAACCGCGCAGCTCGTCATCGAGCTGCACGGATTTCAGCGCAGCATCCGCCTTGGCGCGCGCCAGGCGGTTGGCGCAGGCGCGCGGCAGCTCGCCCCGCTTCGGGGTCTCGTCGACGTCAGCGGGACGCAGCGCGTCGGGCTCGATGCCGGCCTGGTTGAGCAGGCTGAGCCGTCGCGGCGAACCGGAGGCAAGAACGAATTTGGGACGGCCAAGCATGCTGATTTTTGGGAGGCGGAGGAATCGAGGGGCGAATGCGCGCGGAACCTATCGGAAGGGCGTGGTTTTCACAACCGGGTGGCAAGTGGTTGTTGCTGCGTAGAAAAATCTCGCGTCGCCCCTGCGAACGCAGGGGCCCATAACCACCGGCGGTTACGGCTGGAAAGGAAGTTGCCACAGCCATCACTCCAAATCACACCCGCCGCGGCGTATGGGTCCCTGCGTTCGCAGGGACGACACCGAGGGTGGTTCACCCGCTCGCCGCGCCCACCTTCGAAAATCGCCGGCGGATGCGCAGCGAGAGGCCGTCGCAGACGTCGCGATAGGCTTGCAGCTTCTGCTCGCGGCTGCCTTCGGTGTCGGTCGGATCCGGCGTCGGCCAGTATTCGACATCGGCGGCCAGCGTGTGCGTCAGCGCCAGCGCCTTGTGATGCGCTTCGGGCGACAGCGTGATGATGAGGTCGAAATTGAGCCCTTCCCAATCCTCGAGTTCCTCGAACGTCTGCGGCTTGTGGCCCGAAATATCCTGGCCGAGTTCGGCCATCACCGCGACCGCGAACGGATCGAGCTCGCCCTTCTTGACGCCGGCGGACTTCACATAGAGCGCCTGCGGAAACATTTGCTGCAGCAGGCTTTCGGCCATCGGCGAACGCACGCTGTTCAGGCCGCATGAGAACAATACGGCCTGCGGATTGCGCGCGCGGGACGGCGCGTCCATGCGGTCAGTCTTCTCTTGTTCGGGGCGCGAGCCTCTCCGAAAGTCGGATCCCGCGCTTTATTTGACGCATGACCTCAGGACAAACGAAGGCGTTTGTCCGAGAAAACCGCTTCGCACTTTTCGGGGTCATGCGTCCTGCCCCTTCCAGTGCAGCACGCAGATCAGCGTGAACAGCCGCCGCGCGGTTTCGAAATCGACGCGTACCTTGCCCTTCAGCCGCTCCTGCAGCGTGCGCGAGCCCTCGTCATGGATGCCGCGGCGGCCCATGTCGATGGCCTCGATCTTGTCGGTCGTCGCGGTCCGGATCGCCTGGTAGTAGCTGTCGCAGATCATGAAATAGTCCTTCACGATCCGCCGGAACGGCGTCAGCGACAGCAGATGCGCCACCACGGGCGTGCCGTCCTCGCGGCGGATGTCGAACATCAGCCGGTTGCCGGTGATCGCAAGGTGCAGCGTGAACGGGCCGCTCTCCGCCCCGTCAGGCGCGAACAGGTTCTGCTCGATCAGGTCGTAGATCGCGATCGCGCGCTCGTGCTCGATGTCAGGCCCGGAACGCCCGATCGATTCCTCGTCCAGCGTCACCGCGACAATGCGGTTCTGCGGGTCTTCCTCTGCGGGCGGCTTGGTCATGACAGGTTGAGGCGCAATCCGATCGAGCGTGAATGGGCATCGAGACCTTCGGCCTTGCCCAGGGTCATCGCGGCGGGTCCCAGCGCGCGCAACTGGTCCGGCCCGCATTTGAGAATCGAGGTGCGCTTCATGAAGTCTAGCACGCCGAGGCCCGACGAGAACCGCGCCGAGCGCGCGGTCGGCAGCACGTGGTTGGAGCCGCCGACATAGTCGCCAATCGCCTCGGGCGTATGGGCCCCCAGGAAGATCGCGCCGGCGTTGCGGACCTTTGCCGACAGCGCTTCGGCGTCCGCGGTCATGATTTCCAAATGCTCGGCGGCGATGGCGTTCGCCAACTCCACGGCGTCGTCGAGCTTTTTCACCATGATGATGGCGCCGAAATCCTGCCACGAGGCGCGCGCGATTTCCGCGCGCGGCAGGGTGACGAGCTGCGCTTCCACCGCCAGTTCGACCTCGGCGGCGAGACGTTCGCTGTCGGTGATCAGGATCGACTGCGCGCTGGCATCGTGTTCGGCCTGCGCCAAAAGATCAGCCGCGATCCAGCCGGCATTGCCGGTGTCGTCGGCGATGACGAGCACTTCGGAGGGGCCGGCGATCATGTCGATGCCGACCTTGCCGAACACCTGCCGCTTGGCGGCGGCGACATAGGCGTTGCCGGGGCCGACGATCTTTGCCACCGGCGCGATCGTGGCGGTGCCGTAGGCGAGCGCGGCCACGGCCTGCGCGCCACCGACGCGGTAGATTTCCGAAACGCCGCCGAGCTCAGCTGCCGCCAGCACCAGCGGGTTGAGCTTGCCGTCCGGCGACGGCACCACCATCACCACGCGCGGCACACCGGCCACCGCGGCCGGCACCGCATTCATCAGCACCGAGGACGGATACGCCGCCGTGCCGCCGGGCACGTAGAGGCCGACCGCGTCGATCGCGCTCCAGCGCCAGCCGAGCTCGACGCCGAGCGCATCGGTGAAGCGCTCGTCCTTGGGCAGTTGGCGGCGATGGAACATCTCGATCCGGTCGCGCGCGAATTTCAGCGCTTCCAGCGTGGCGCTGTCGCAGGCTTTGGTCGCGGCCGCGATCTCACCAGCGGTGACGCGCAGGCCGCTGGCTGCGATATCCAGCCGGTCGAATTTGCGGGTCGCTTCGAGCAGGGCGGCGTCGCCGCGCGCGGCCACGTCATCGACAATGGCGCGGGTCGCCCGCTCGACATCGGCGGATGCTTCGCGCTTGGCGCCGAGAAAGGCGCCAAAGCGCTGGTCGAAATCGGCGCTGCTTCTGTCCAGGCGAATGGGCATGGTGGCTTTCTGTGGAGGCTTGCGGGCCTATGCTCAATGGCGCGGCGGCCAAGGGCCGTCAACCCTTTGAGTCCGCCCTGGCAGGATGGTTCAAAGGGGGCAAGCCCAAAACCCCGTCGTCCCGGCGAAGGAGGGGCCTTTCAGGCCTCCTGCCCGGACGGCGCGATGCCGATATCGCTGCTGCCGAGGTCGTCGGCGCCGAGGTCGGTCAGCCCGCATTCCAGGCATTCGACGTCCAGCCGCAGCGCCCCGCCATGGCTGAACAGCAGCAAGGCGCTGCCGCCGGGGGCTTCGCCGGGGTGAAATTCGATCCCGACCAGTTCCAGCACGGCGTCCGGCGCATCCAGGTCGATATTGCGCGACTTGCAGGCCAGCACCCGGTCGAAGCGCAATGCTGCGATCGTCCGCCGCGGGGTGGTGCCGCCGGACAGCGTCTGCTCCCAGTCGAGCCTGAACATGCCGACCACCAGGCGTTTTTCGTCCTGTCGCCAGACGATGTCGGAAGCCTGCACACGGGCATCCTGGACATGCGCCGAGATCACCGAGAGATCATCGGCGTCGAGCGCGATCAGTTTGAGCTGTTCAGGCGAACCCATGCGCCAACTTTACCTTTAATTTGTGCGTAGCCTAGCCGCAAAACCGGTTCCCATCCCCGGATCAAGTCCGAAGACATGCTTTTGCCGGATACACGTCAGTCGCTGATGCGCTGGATCGAGGCGCCGCAGGCCGACAGTTTTTCCTCCAGCCGCTCAAAACCGCGGTCGAGATGATAGATCCGGTTGACCATGGTCTCGCCTTCGGCGGCAAGGGCGGCGATGACCAGCGACACCGACGCGCGCAGATCGGTCGCCATGACCGGCGCGCCGCGCAAGCTCGCGGTGCCGTCAATGGTAGCGGTTTCGCCGTCGAGCGAAATTTTCGCGCCGAACCGCGCCAGCTCCTGCACATGCATGAAGCGGTTTTCGAAAATGGTTTCGGTGATCTGCGAGGAGCCGCCGGCGCAGGCCATCAGCGCCATCAGCTGCGCCTGCAGATCGGTCGGGAAGCCCGGGAACGGCGCGGTCGACACGTTGACCGGCTTGATCCCCGCACCGTTGCGGGAAACTTTTATGCCGTCCTTGTTGACGGTGATGACGGCGCCCGCTTCGGTCAGCACGTCGAGCGCCGATTGCAGCAGCTCCGGCCGTGCGCCGGCCAGCTGCACCTCGCCGCCGGTCATCGCCACCGCCATCGCATAGGTGCCGGTCTCGATGCGGTCGGGCAGCACGGTATGCCGCGCGCCGTGCAGTTTTTCGACGCCCTCGACCACGATGCGCGGCGTGCCGGCGCCGGTGATCCGCGCGCCCATCTTGTTCAGGCAATCGGCGACGTCTGATATCTCGGGCTCGCAGGCCGCGTTGTCGATGATGGTCGTGCCTCTGGCCAGCGTCGCCGCCATCAGCGCGACGTGGGTGCCGCTGACTGTCACCTTGGGGAAATCGATCGACGCGCCGCGCAGGCCGCCGGGCGCTTTGGCGACCACATAGCCGGCGTCGATGGTGATCTCGGCCCCGAGTTTCTCCAGCGCCATGATCAGCAGGTCGACCGGCCGCGTGCCGATCGCGCAGCCGCCCGGCAGCGAGACCTTCGCCTCGTGCATCCGCGCCAAGAGCGGCGCGATCACCCAAAAACTGGCGCGCATCCGTGACACCAGTTCGTAAGGCGCGGTCGTATCGATGACATCAGCCGCCGAAATATGCAGGGTCTGTCCCTGATATTCGCGGTCACCGGGCCGCTTGCCCGCGGACATGATATCGACGCCGTGATTGCCGAGGATACGCTGCAGCTGCGCGACGTCGGCGAGCCGCGGCACGTTGTCGAGAACAAGGGTTTCTTCGGTGAGCAGCCCCGCGATCATCAGCGGCAGCGCGGCATTCTTCGCGCCAGAAATCGCGATGGTGCCGTTGAGCGGGCTTCCGCCGACAATCCGAATGCGGTCCATGCCACCCCCCCTTTTGCTATGTAGAACGTATGGGGGCCGCGAAACCCCAATGGCAAAAGCCTTGAAATTTGCGGCTATTTGATGGGGTTGCACGATTCCAGGCCGGTTAGACCGCTGTATTCTGAGTTGCTATGGTGAGTCAGCAACACGGAGCATTGGCTGTCACGACAGTTCGGCTCCCGGCCTGCCACCAACACGGAGCCTCCTGTGAAAATCAGCGCGCGCAACCAGCTCAAGGGCACCATCACCGACATCGTCAAGGGCGCGACCACGTCGCATGTCCGGATCGACATCGGCGGCGGCGTCACCGTCACCGCGTCGATCACCAATGAAGCGGTCGACGATCTCAAGCTGGCCAAGGGTAAGGCCGCGACGGCCGTGATCAAGGCCAGCGACGTGATGGTGGGTGTCGATTGATCGACCGCCGCACGCTGCTCGCAGGCCTGTCGGCCGCGGCCCTGATCGGGCCGCGCCGCGCATTCGCGGCTACCGTGAGGGATGCTGCGGGACGCGCGGTGCCAATCCCGGCAAAAGTTGCGCGCGTGTTTCCCGCCGGGCCGCCGGCGGCGATACTGCTTTATACGCTGGCGCCGGAATTGCTGATCGGCTGGCCGCGCGCCAACCGGGCTGAAGAATGCGCCTACATGCTGCCGGATATCTGCGCCCGGCCGGAAGTCGGCCGCATCACCGGCCGCGGCAACACCGCCAATCTCGAAACCGTGCTGGCCGCCAAGCCCGATCTCATCCTGGACGTCGGATCGACCAGCGCCACCTTCGTATCGCTGGCGGAAAAGGTGCAGGAGCAGACCGGCATTCCCTACGCGTTGCTGGACGGCCGCTTCGCCGGCATCGCCGGTACCTATCGCACGCTCGGCGAACTGATCGGACGAGTCGAGGATGCCGAGAAACTCGCGCGCTATGCCGAAGACACGCTGAAGACCATCCTCGATCGCATCGCGCCGATCGCAGCAGGCGAACGCCCAAAAGTCTATTACGCGCGCGGGCCGCGCGGGCTCTCGACCGGCATCGGCGGCTCGATCAACGTCGAGACCATCGAGATGCTCGGCCGCAACGTCGCGGGCGGAACGCAGGGAGGGCTCGCCAATGTCTCGATCGAACAGGTCCTGGTGTGGAATCCCGATGTGATCGTAACCATCGACCAGGAGTTCGCCGCCAATGTGCGGAGCGATCCGGCCTGGGCGTCGGTCAAAGCCGTGCGCGACAACCGCGTGCACCTGTCGCCGAAAATGCCGTTCGGCTGGGTGGATTTTCCGCCCTCGGTCAATCGCCTGATCGGGCTGTGGTGGCTCGCCAAGCTGCTTTACCCCGAGCGCTTTCCGGAAGACCTGCGCGCGCTGACATCAGATTTCTATTCCCGCTTCTATCATGTCACCCCGACGGCGGCGCAAATCGACCATGTACTTGCGGGCCGGGATTGATAGCCTTGTCCGCATGAACAATGCCCGATCGGCCGTGCCCGGATTTGCGATCGCGATAGCGGTGCTGATCGCGGGCCTGCTGCTCGCGCTCACCGTCGGCCGCTATCCGGTAGGGCTTGGCGATCTCCTCAGCGTGCTCTACGCGAAGCTGGCCGGGCACCGCGCCGACGTTCATCCCGCGGTCGAAAGCGTCATTTTCCAGGTGCGCGGGCCGCGCGTGATCGCGGCGATGCTGGTGGGTGCGGCGCTCGCGGTGGCCGGTACCGCGTTTCAGGGGTTGTTTCGCAATCCGCTGGTCTCGCCGGACATTCTCGGCGCATCGTCGGGCGCGGCGCTTGGCGCCGTAGTCGGCATCTATCTCTCGCTTGGCATCTTCGCGATCCAGGCCGTCGCATTCGTGGGCGGGCTGATCGCGGTCGCGATCGTCTATGTGATCGGGGCTGCGGTGCGCTCGCGCGATCCGATCCTGGTGCTGGTGCTCACCGGCGTCGTGGTCGGCTCGCTGTTCGGCGCCGGCGTCGGCCTCGTGAAATATCTCGCCGACCCCTACAACCAGCTTCCGGCCATGACGTTCTGGCTGCTCGGCAGCCTGTCGGCGACCGGCATTGCCGATCTGCTGCCGCTGTTCGGCCCGGTCGCGCTCGGCACCGCTGTGCTGGTCGCGCTGCGCTGGCGCATGAACGTGATGTCGCTTCCGGAGGAAGAGGCGCGCGCGCTCGGCGTCGCCACTGGGCCGTTGCGCATTGCCATCGTCGCGGCGGCGACCCTCGTCACCTCGGCCAGCGTCGCTACCGCCGGAATCATCGGCTGGGTCGGCCTCGTCGTGCCGCATCTGGCGCGATCTTTGGTGGGACCCGATTTCGCGCGGCTGTTGCCGGCAGCGGCAATTCTCGGCGGCGGCTATCTGCTGCTGATCGACACGCTGGCGCGCACCATGGCGCAGGTCGAAATTCCGCTCGGCATCCTCACCGCCGTGATCGGCACGCCGTTCTTCATCTGGCTGCTCGCCAGCGTGCAAAAGAACTGGTCATGATCCTCGAGGGCGACAAACTCACGATCGGCTATCCGGACCGCGTGGTCGGCACCTCGCTCGATGTCCGGATGGAGACCGGCGAAGTGCTGGCGCTGCTCGGACCCAATGGCGGCGGCAAGACCACGCTCTTGAAAACCCTGCTCGGACTATTGCCGCCGAAAGCGGGCGAGGTGCGGCTCGACGGCGCTGACCTGTCGTCCCGCTCGATCCGCGAACGCGCGCGCCTGATCGCCTATGTGCCGCAGACCCACGTCGCGACATTTGCGTTCGCGGTGGAAGCCGTGGTGCTGATGGGCCGTACCGCGCATGGCGATCTGTTCGCGCGGCCGACGGCAAGGGATCGCGTGGTCGCGGCCACCATGCTCGACCGGCTCGGGATCGCAGCGCTGGCGAACCGGCCCTACACCATGATCTCCGGTGGCGAGCGACAACTGGTGCTGCTGGCGCGGGCGCTGGCGCAGGAACCGCAATTCATCGTGCTGGACGAGCCGACCGCCAATCTCGACTTCGGCAACCAGGGCAAGGTGATGCGCGAGATCCGCGCGCTGGCCGCTTCCGGCCTTGGCGTGCTGTTCACCACCCACGATCCCAACCACGCGCTGCGCGCTGCCGACCGCGCCTACCTGCTGCGCGGCGGTGAGCGCATTGCAGAAGGACCGACAAAGGAGATTTTGACGCAGGCGCGGCTGGAAGCGCTTTACGGCGCGCCGGTGCGGGTGATTGCGGATGCGAGCGGGACGGCGTTTGTGCCGGGGTGATCGATAGGGGCATCTTATAGCGGGGGCCTCGTCCTTCGAGACGGCGCTTCGCGCCTTCTCCAGCGATGAGCTTACGCTCACGCGGGGATGAGGAACTCCTCTTTCCCTCATGGTGAGGAGCGCGGCTTCGCGCGTCTCGAACCATGCAGCCCGTGAACGTGCGACGATGCACATTCGTCAGACCGCGTTGATATCCTCGCTCTCCAGCACCGGCTTCGGATAGCCATCGCGTGCGACCTTGATCATGGCGCGGCCGAGTTGTTCGCTTGTTGTCATGAACTTCGGCGAGGTGCGGGCGAGATACGACAGCAGCGGTGCGGCGACGACATAGATCGCGTTCACCCAGCCTGTCTTCGAGCGCACGCCGTGCAGCGGCTGGATCCCGGCGGGCCGGAACATGTAGGCGGCCTTGAACGGCAGCTTGAGCAGATCGTTCTCGGTCTTGCCTTTAACGCGCGCCCAGCGCACCGGGCCCTGTTCGGTTGAATCCGTGCTGCGGCCGGTGACGTAGGTGAACACCATGCCGGGGTTGAGCCGAACCAGCGTGTTCGCCGCGGCCATCGTGACGTCATAGGTCAGATGCCGGTAGCGCTCGGCGTCCATGCCGACCGAGGAAACGCCGAGGCAGAAGAAACAGGCGTCGTATCCGGTGAGATCGGACTCGATTGCGGAGAAGTTCGTGAAGTCTTTGTGCAAGACTTCACGAAGCTTGGCGTGCTTTTGCCCGGTCGGGCTGCGCCCGACCACCAGCACGCGCTCGACACCGGCGTCGAGCAGGCATTCGCGCAGCACGCCCTGCCCAACCATGCCGGTGGCGCCGAACAGAATGACCTTCATGTCAGGGTGAGCCTGGCTCATCCCTTGATGAAGGCGAGCAGGTCCGCATTGATCGTCGCCGCTTCCGTGGTCGGCATGCCATGCGGAAAACCCTTGTAGGTTTTCAGGATGCCGTTCTTCAGCAGCTTGGCCGAGAGCGGCGCGGAGTCGGCGTAAGGCACGATCTGGTCGTCATCGCCATGCATGACAAGCACGGGCACGTTGATCTTCTTCAGATCCTCGGTGAAATCGGTCTGCGAGAAGGCGACGATGCCGTCGTAATGTGCCTTGGCGCCGCCCATCATGCCCTGGCGCCACCAATTCTCGATCACGGCCTCGGATGGTTTGGCGCCGGGCCGGTTGTAGCCGTAGAACGGGCCGGACGGGAGATCGCGATAGAAGTTTGAGCGATTGGCCGCGAGTGCGGCCTGCAAGCCGTCGAAGACATCCTTCGGCAGGCCGCCGGGATTGGCAGCCGTCTTCACCATCAGCGGCGGCACTGCGCTGATGATCGCGGCCTTCGCCACCCGGCTCTCGCCGTGGCGGGCAATGTAATGCACCACCTCGCCGCCGCCGGTGGAATGGCCGACGTGCACCGCGTTCTTCAGATCGAGATGCGCCGTCACCGCCGCGAGGTCGTCGGCATAATGGTCCATGTCGTGGCCGTCGCCGACTTGGGCAGAGCGGCCATGGCCACGGCGGTCATGGGCGATGACGCGAAAGCCGTTGTGGAGGAAGAACAGCATCTGCGTGTCCCAGTCGTCCGCCGACAGCGGCCAGCCGTGGCTGAACACGATGGGCTGACCGGAGCCCCAGTCCTTGTAGAAGATGTCGACGCCGTCTCTTGTTGTGATCATGGGCATGGGGAAACTCCTTTTTTGTCTGCACCCGTCATTCCGGGACACGCGCAAGCGTGGACCCGGAATCCAGAAGTTATTCGGCAAGAGATTCTCCGATGTGCGATTGCACATCGTAGTTCGACGCTACGCGTCGCCCCGGAATGACGTAATCAAACGGCCATCGCCGGCCGGTACCGCCGGATCACGCCGATGATCACGATCACGAAGAACACGAGCACGATGCCCTGGGCGACCGCAAAGGGCGGCTCGGCCGGCGGCACGCTCGGCGCCAGCGCATGCAGCGCCGGCACCTTCAGGAACGACTGCACCACCAGCACGAACACATTGAGATAGAGCGCCACCAGCGCGGTCAGCGCGTAGATCCAGCGCCAGGCGCCGCGCAGATTCATGATGTAGAGCGCGAAGCAGGCGATCGCCAGCAGCACCAGCGAGAGCAGGCCGAACAAATGCGACGGTAACATCTTCTCGAACAGCAGCGGCGGAATCACAAAGCCGGTGGCGCTGGTCAGGATCGTCGTCAGCAGGAAGATCGCGGTGAGGCCGGGCTGCCGCTTCGAGCCGAGCATTCCGAACATCACGATGAGGCCTGAGACGATTGCGATCAAACTGATGACGACATGCACGAGAACAAATGTCGCCGTGCTCATACCCAGTATCATGAAGTGCCCCCTTCGTTGGAAACCCGCCGCACGTTACGACGCAGCAAAACAAATTGCCACACGCGTCCGTTGCAGCTTCGGCAACGCAGGCATGTGCGGCAACGCGCGAGGCATCGACGAAAGTCGCAGGCGGATTAAAGCGCCGGCTTCGAGCCGTCGGCGAGAAAGCCGTGCAATGCCGCCACCACTTGCGCGCCCTCGCCGATCGCGCCGCCGACGCGCTTGACCGAGCCGGAGCGGACATCGCCGACCGCGAACACGCCGGGCACCGTGGTTTCCAAAAACGGCACCGAACGCTCGCTAATCTGGCCACCTTGGACGCCGGTGAGAACAAAACCGGCGCGGTCGACCTTGACGCCGCAGCCTTCGAGCCAGCCAGTCGCGGGATCGGCGCCGACGAACAGAAAGAGATTGCGGATGTCGAGGCTCTGCACCTCGTCCGGGGCCAGACGGCTGCGCCAGCGCACGTGCCGCAGCGATGCGTCCTCGCCCTCGAGGCCGACCACTTCAGCGTTGAAGATCAGCTCGATATTGTCAGTCGCTTCGATGCGCTCGATGAGATAGTGCGACATGCTGGCGCCGAGGCCGCCGCCGCGGATGATCATGTAGACTTTCCGCGCATGGCTCGACAAAAACACCGCCGCCTGTCCGGCGGAGTTGCCGCCGCCGACCAACACCACGTCCTGATCGACGCACAGCTTGGCCTCGATCGGCGAGGCCCAGTACCAGACGCCGCGGCCCTCATAGGCGTCGAGGTTTTCGATTTCGGGCCGGCGGTAGCGCGCGCCGCTCGCGACCACGACCGATTTGGCTTTCAGCGACTGCCCGCATTCGGTCGCCAGCGCGAACAAACCATCGGGCTTCGTGCAGTCCAGCGAGCGGATGGAGACCGGGATCAGCATTTCGGCGCCGAATTTCTGCGCCTGGTTGTAGGCCCGCCCGGCCAGCGCCTGGCCGGAAATGCCGGTGGGGAATCCCAGATAGTTCTCAATCCGCGCACTGGCCCCGGCCTGCCCGCCAAAGGCGCGGGAATCGAACACGGCGACCGACAAACCTTCCGACGCCGCATAGACCGCGGTGGCAAGCCCGGCCGGACCGCTGCCGACCACGGCGACATCGTAGAGCTTGTCATGCGCGTGGTTGGTGATCATGCCCATCGCAAGCGCCAGCGAGGTTTCTGACGGATTGCGCAGCACGGTGCCGTCGGGACACACCACCAGCGGCAAATCGCTGCGCGCGGCCGAATAGCGCTCGACGAGATCGGCGGCGTCCTTGTCGGTCTCGGGATCGAGCAGATGATGCGGCTGACCGTTGCGCGTCAAAAAGTTCTGCAAGCGCGCCATGTCGCCGAGCGAGGCCGGCCCGATCAGCACCGGGCCGCCGACGCCGCCCTGGATCAGGCTGACCCGGCGCAGCACCAGCGCGCGCATGATGCGCTCGCCGAGATCGGCTTCGGCCATCAGCAGCGCCCGCAACCGGTCCGGCGGAATCAGCAGCGTCTCGACGTCGCCCTCGGCATGGCCGTCGACCAGCGCGACACGGCCGGAGAGCTGGCCGATCTCGGCCACGAATTGTCCAACGCACTGATCGATGACGGGCGTGACATGGCCGAGGCCGTCGCGCAGCGTGATCGCGACGTGGCCCGACAGCACCACGAACATGCCGGGCCCGGGCTTGCCGGTCTCGAACAGCGCTTCGCCGTGTTTGTAGCTGCGCAATTCGCCGAACCGGCGCATGCGCTCGATTTCGTGCGACGTCAGCGTCGGGAAGGTCTGTTCGTGGCGCGGAAACGCGAAGGAATTTTGGCCGGCCGCCGGACCGGCTGTCGTGGTGTCTGCACTCATCTCGCCACCCAATTAAAATTCAGAGCTTGCGGAGAGCATGTCCCGGACCACCCGGCGAGCGGCCGGGAATTTTCCTGTCCGCTATCGGCCCGGCTTCTCGCCGCCCGCGTCATCTAGGGAGGCATCGGCGCTTTCGGAAGATGCCGCAGCCTCATCGTTGCGCCCCCGCGCCTGCGACTTCCGCCGCTTGAGATTTTCGCGCAGCGCCAGCTTCAAGCGCTGCCGTCGCGAATCCTTCACACCGCCATCGGTTTTTCCCGTGCGCTCGTCTTGATCGTCTTGCATCCTGGGCCCGTCAGGTGTGCCGTCGCGGCACTCTTCTTCTCTCCGGACATATTGGGTTTCGTCCACCCGCCGCGCAATCGCCTCCTTGCCGGACGCGCCACAATGATTCGGCGGCGCTGGCGTCCGGGGTCGGCTGGCGAAATGGAACCGATCGGCCCGAGTTGGCCCGGCTTGAACCCATGAGCCGGCGACCATGCCAATTTTTGCCCGTTTTGGGCCCTTTCGGACCCTTCCGCGTGCTTGCGCCAGAGGGGTCCTTGTGGCAAGAACCGGCCGCCTGTAGGGGCCTTTTGGGCCGATTCTTAATTTTCGGGCATGCTGCCGTAGCTCAGTGGTAGAGCACTCCATTGGTAATGGAGAGGTCGACAGTTCAATCCTGTCTGGCAGCACCATTCCTGGCTCTGAATTGGCTGTGTCTTCATGAGCGAATGCATCGCTCAACTTTTTCCACACGCCACCCCGTCTTCCAATTCGGACATATGATATGCCACCCTTGGGGAAACTTGATCAGTGTGGAATCTGAATGAAAACGAGAACCTCCATTTTGCAACCATCCAAAGTCGCCGCTTTGGCGCTGATCGTTGCAGCCACGAGCGTGGCGCCGGCATCTTCGGCGCCGGCCGCTTCCGACTGTTCGGCATCAACGACACTGGCGAACTGGGGCGAGAACTCGACCGGCGACATTGACATCGCGGCCGGGGAAAGCTGCGTGTTTCCGATCAAGATACGCGGCACGGTGACCAGCTCTGAAATTTCGCAGAAGCCGGCACGCGGCAAGTTGAAGAAGCTCGACGCATCCACTTACGAATACAGGGCGAAGGCGAAATACAAGGGGAGCGACACTTTTGTGATCAAGGCAACGGGCAAGGGGCCGACGGCGTCAGGTACCTCGGTCATTACCGTGAACGCGACGATCAAATAGCCGCATCCTTTTCGATTCCGCGATCTGCTATGTCTTTCGCCCGTCGACTCCAGCGCATGCGCGAACCCCGGGATTCGCATGCGCGAACCCTGGGGATCAACAGGTTGAGACCGCACGCACTCGCATTGATCTTTTGCCTTTTCACGGCCATGCCGGCTTATCCGCAAAGCGATCCCACGCTGGCGCTGCCCCAGCTCACCTTGCAGGTGCCGACCCGCGCGCTCGGAGATCAGTGCCGCAAGATCGAAGCTGATGATCCGCGCGTGCCGGTGTCGCTGCATCGAACCTTCCACGACGATTTCGACGTGCATCCGCTGGTCGAGGCACGGTGGGTGCCGCACTACGCCGGAGGCGCCGCCTGGCCGCAGTCGCGCTACTGGGGCGGCGAAGGTTCCGATTTCAAGCGCAAGACCAGCTATAATGGCGAACAGCAGATTTACGTCGATTCAGTGTATGGCGGGCGGGGCACGGTGCCGCTCGGGCTCGACCCGTTCCGGGTCCGCAATGGCATCCTCTCGATCATCGCCAGCCGGACTCCGCCCGACTTGCGGTCCCTGCTGTTCAACAATGAGTACATCTCGGGCATCCTGACCACGCAGAGCAAGTTCACGCAGAAGTACGGCTATTTCGAAATGCGCTCCAAGATCCCGGCCGGGGTCGGCGTGTGGCCGGCGTTCTGGATGCTCGCAGATGATGGCGGCTGGCCGCCGGAAATCGACGTCATGGAGGGCCGCGGACAGCAGCACGACAACATCGTGATGACCACGCATTGGCGGATCCCGGCCACCGGACGGGTCGAACGTTGCGGGTTCGACTTCATGGTTGCCGATACGCGGAGCGAATTCCATAATTACGGTGTGCTGTGGCAGCGCGATCGCATCATCTATTTCATCGACCGCCAGCCGGTGTCGGAGATCAAGGTCCCGGTCGGCTTCGACGCTCCCATGTACATGATCGTCAACCTTGCGATGGGTTCGAAGACGATGGAGGGCGTCGGATTCGTCGACGGCCTGTCTCCCAATGTCGTGGAATTCGAAATCGACCGGATTTCGGCTTATCAAATTGATACATACTGATCATTGCAACCGGCCGGGACGCGCAAGCCGGCAGCACCGAAGCTGACGGAGAACGTGATGTCCGGGAAATTCTCGCGCCGGCAATTTGCCAAGCTGGCGGGCTTCTCCGCGCTTGGTCTGGCGGCGACATCGGCGAATGCGGCCCCAAAACAAAAAACAGCCGCCGACCCGCACGCCCCTGCCCGTTTCCCGAAAGACTTTCGCTGGGGCACCGCGACGTCGGCCTATCAGATCGAGGGCGCGGTCAACGAGGACGGCCGCGGCCGCTCGATCTGGGACACCTTCGCCCACACCCCGGGCAAGATCGAGGACAAGACCACCGGGGACCGCGCCAACGAACACTATCATCGCTACAAGGAAGACGTCGGCCTGATGCGCGATCTCGGCGTCAAGCACTACCGCTTCTCGATCGCGTGGCCGCGGGTGTTTCCGGAAGGCACCGGCAAACCCAATCCCAAGGGCCTCGATTTCTACAACCGGCTGCTCGACGAACTCCTGGCCAAAGGCATCGAACCCTACGCGACGCTGTATCATTGGGACTTGCCGCAGGCGTTGCAGGACCGCGTCGGCGGCTGGCAGTCCACCGACACCTCGAAAGCGTTCGCGGATTACGCTGGCTATATCGCGGAGCGCTTGACCGACCGCGTCAAAAACATCTTCACGCTGAACGAAGCCGGGCGTTTCCTGAATTTCGGCTACGGATGGGGCATCGACGCGCCCGGCCTCAAACTGCCGAATGCAGAATTGAACCAGGCACGGCATAACGTCGTATTGGGCCACGGCCTTGCGGTGCAGGCGATCCGCGCCCGCGGGCGCGCCGGCACCAAGGTCGGCCCGGCCGAGAACATCGCGACCTGCGTGCCGGCCTTCGACACGCCCGAAAACGTCCGCGCCGCCGAGATCGCGACCCGCGAACTGAACTCAGGCCTGCTCAGCGTGATGCTGGAGGGCAAATACACCGACGGCTTCCTCGAATATGCCGGCAAGGATGCGCCGAAATTCACCGCCGAGGAATTGAAGATCATCGGCTCGCCCAACGATTTCGTCGGCCTCAACATCTACGCGCCGCAATTCTACATCGCAGCGTCAGACAAGAAGCCGGGCTGGTCGGTGCTGCCCTTCCCCGCCTCGTTTCCGCACATGAGCGCCGACTGGCTGCGTATCGGTCCCGAAACGATCTATTGGGCGCCGCGGCTCGCGGCCAAGGTCTGGAACCTGAAGACGATCTACATCACCGAGAACGGCACCTCGTCGGAGGACAAGGTGCATGCCGACGGCAAGATCTACGATCTCGACCGCATCATGTACCTGCGCAACTATTTGCGGCAGCTGCAGCGCGCCGTGGCCGAGGGCGTGCCGGTCCGCGGCTATTTCCTGTGGACCCTGATGGACAATTTCGAATGGATCTATGGCTACGAAAAGCGCTTCGGGCTCGTCCACGTCGATTTTGAAACCCAGCGCCGGACGCCGAAGCTCAGTGCGTCGTTTTATCGCGACGTGGTGACGCGCAACGCGATCGGCGCCTGAAGCCGCTTAGTGATAGCGCACCAGCTGCGGCTGCGGGATTGAATCCTGATGTGATGGCGCGCGGTCACCTTTGACTGCCACAGTCACGGCGGGTTCATGCCGCACGTTCCGCGATGATTCGTGGCTGATGAACATGCTGGCGGCACCGACCATCAAGACGACATAAAGGCCGAAGATGCCACCGACCCAGCGCCAGTAGATCCGGCGGCTGTCGGGGGTAAGGCTTTCGATCAAGCTGCGCATGACTGCCTCCTCCTCGAGGAACTGATTGCGCTGCGTATAGCTTGCACTCCGGCCCCGGTGTGTGACGTACTTCACAGAAGCCCGCATTAAAACGGAGAACCCGTGACCGGTCCGGAACTGAAGAAACTGCGCGAAGACCTCGCTGAGGCAATCGGCCAACCCCTTGGCGTGGCCGACATGGCCAAGCTCTGCGGGCTGCCGCCTGAAGACGGCGCCACCACGATTCGGAAATGGGAGGTCACCGGCCCGAGCGGGCCCGTCGCCGAACTGCTGCGCATCCTGGCGATGGCCAGCGACCGCTATCCGATCCTGGAAATGTTCAACGTGTTCGACCGCCATGACGTCGCTGAAAAGGACCGGCCGGCACGGCGGCAGGCGTTCCGCGAGCAGATGCGCGGCGACGTGCGGCGGCGCATTGCTTAAGGCACAGCTTTCGCGCCGCGCGCCGCGCGCCGAGGGACCCGATTTTAAGGCTTCATTAAGCTTGCCTTAGGACACCGTTAAGCACAGAAAATAAGGCTTCGTTAAGCACAAAAAACGTTTGTTCACCAATGGGTTGGGTAATCGACCGGTGTGCCCGGCAAGTGACAGCATTTTATTCAAAAGCTGTCTAACTGCACGCCATGGACGGCGCCCGGCATGCGGCGCCTCCCAACGATTTTCCGGAGACCCACGACCATGAAGAAGTTCCTGCTCGCTATCGTCGCTCTTGCAGCCCTCGGCGCGACGTCCCCGGCGCTCGGCGCCGACATGGGCGCACGGCCCTACTACAACAAGGCGCCGGCCTATGCCGCGCCGCTCTACAACTGGACCGGCTTCTATCTCGGCGCCCATCTCGGCGGCGCCTTCTCGAGCAGCAACACTTTCAACGGCCTGGTGCTCAGCGACTACAGCGCGCGCCTGCTGGGCGGCGTGCAGGCCGGTGCCGATTATCAGTTCGCGCCGAACTGGGTCATCGGCGCCGAGGGCCAGTACAGCTGGCTCGGCCAGAACAACCTCAGTTCGGTGTTCCCGAACGGCTTCGTCTACAACAACGATCAGCGCGCGATCGCTTCGATCACCGCCCGCGTCGGCTACACCTGGGGCCCGGGCATGCTCTACGTCAAAGGCGGCTACGCCTATTCGAACAATCGCGACACCCTGACCTTTGCCGGCGTGCCGGTCGCGTTCACGCTCGATAAGAATCACAGCAATGGCTACACCGTCGGCGCCGGCGTCGAATACATGTTTGCCCCGAACTGGTCGGCCAAGGCCGAATACATGTACTACGACTTCGGCACCACCCGCTTCGTGACCCCGGTCGCGCTGGTCCCCTTTGGCACCTTCCATAACGACGAGCATACGTTGAAGGTTGGCGTCAATTATCGCTTCAACTTCGCGGGCGGGCGCTACTGATCGCTTCTACAGGGAGGCGCGAAAAGGCCGGCTTGAACGCCGGCCTTTTTGTTTGCGCCATGTTGTTTGCGCAATGGCGTTTTCCAGCGAAGCGGCTGCCGGTTCGCATCAAGAAGATGTGTCAAACTTTCTGCTTTCAAACATTGTTCGATGGCGGGCCAGCGCTCAAATCGCGAAAAGCGTCCGCATTTTCCCGACTTGTTAACCGGGTACCACGATACTGCCGCGCGGGGAATCATCCAGGGATAGCGGGACGGGGCGGCGGCAAATGGCGTTACGATTCAGCATCGGCAAGATCAGGCTTAGGGGTTTCAGCTTTCCGAAATTCGGCGTCAGAGGCAGCCTGTTTGCCGCCTTCGCCGTCATCGCCGGCATGGCGATCGTGATCAGCGCCGGCGCCGGCCTGGTGCTCGGACATCTCGGCGGGGCCATGGTCGACCTGAGCGGACGGGACATCCCGCGCCTTGCGGCCAGCCTGCAATTGTCGGCGGAGAGCGCCAGCCTTGCCAGCCAGGGGCCGGGGCTGCTCGCCTCCCGCAGCGAGGAGATGCTGAACGAACGCTCCAAAAAGATGCAGGAGACCCAGCGCATCACCCTGCAAAGGCTCGCCGAGATCACCAAGCTCGGCGCCAACAAGGATACCGTCGCAGCCCTCGCCGAGACGGTGAAGAACATCGAGGACATGATCAAGAGTCTCGGCGGCGCGGCACGCGAACGGCTGGAAACGGGCGCCCAGCACGAAAAACTGTATGAAGCGCTGCGCACGGCCCAGGCCGCGTTCGTCAAGGCCGCCGCGCCCGCGATGGTCGACGCCCAGACGCAGCTCAGCAGCATCTTCGGCGCCGCCAGCTTCAACCAGGACGAAGCCACCAAGGCGGAGAAAACGGTCGAGCAGATCAGCGACATCATCGCCGCCGGCAATCTGACCGCGTTCAACATGATGGCCGCGCTTTCATCCGAAAGCAGCGACACGCTCGAAACCATCGAGAAGCAAACCCGCCTTACGCAGCAGCGCGTGAAATCGAACCTCGACCAGCTTCCCAAGGGTTCCCTGACGACGGCACTGAGCAACGCCTCGAAAGCCCTGCTGGCGCTCGGCGAAGGCAAGACCGGCGTCTTCAAGGTCCGCCAGAAGGAACTCGACGCCACGGATTACGGCCAGACCATTTTGGAAGAAACCCGCAAGCTCAATGTCGGCCTCGGCATCAGCGTGCAGCAACTGGTGGACGGGGTGCGCGGCGAGACCGACGCCTCGACCCGGCAGGCGGGCAAGGAGATTTCGCTGGCGACCACGGTCATGCTCGCGCTCGGTGCGGCGACCCTGATCGGATCGGTGCTGTTCGTCTGGCTCTATGTCGGCCGCAACATTCTGCGCCGCATCGGCAATCTGCAGCGTTCGATGCAGCTGCTCTCCAGCGGCGATCTCGAAGCGGAAATCTATCAGTCCAGCCAGAAGGACGAGATCGCGGCGATGGCCAATTCGCTGCACGTGTTCCGCGAAAGCATGATCCAGAGCCGGGCGCTCACCGCCGACCAGGACCAGGATCGCATCGCCAAGGCCGAGCGCGCCACCCGCATGGAAACCCACATCGTCGAGTTCGAAACCACGGTGCGCACGGCGCTGGATAGCTTGCAGGAAGCGGCCGGCTCGATGCAGACCACCGCGCAGAGCATGTCGGCGACCGCCGATCAGTCCAGCGCGCTGGTGAGCGCGGTGGCCTCCGCCGCCGAGGAAACCTCGGTCAACGTCCAGACCGTGTCGTCGGGCACCGAGGAACTGTCGTCTTCGATAGAGGAAATCGGCCGCCAGGTCGTCACCTCGGCGGAGATCGCCCGCAAGGCGGTCGAGGAAGCCGGCGCCACCGACGCCACCATGCAGGGCCTGGCCGACAACGCCGCCCGCATCAGCGTGGTGGTCGATTTGATCCAGACCATCGCCTCGCAGACCAATTTGCTGGCGCTGAACGCCACCATCGAAGCCGCCCGCGCCGGCGAAGCCGGCCGCGGCTTCGCCGTGGTCGCCTCCGAGGTGAAGAGCCTCGCCACCCAGACCGCGAAGGCCACCGACGAGATCCGCCAGCAGATCGTCAGCATGCAGACGGTGACGACGACGGCGGTGTCAGCGATCCGCAGCATCTCTACCACGATCGGCGAGATCAACGACGTCACGACCGCGATCGCGGCCGCGGTCGAGGAGCAGGGCGCGGCGACGCGCGAGATCGCGCGCAACATTTCGCATGCCGCCGGCGGCACCAGCGAGGTTTCCAGCAACATCGTCGGAGTCTCCAGCGCCTCGACCGAAGCTGGCTCCGCCGCCAGCGAAGTCTTGACCGCCTCCGGCGCGCTCCGCCGCGAAGCCGACGTGCTGCGCGCGGAAATCGACGCGTTCCTGGGGAATATCCGGGCGGCGTAAAAGGTCCCGTCATTCCGGGGCTATGCGAAGCATAGAACCCGGAATCTCGAGATTCCCCGGGGGCGCAAGTGCGCCCCTGAGGTGCGCATCTTCGATGCGCCCCGGAATGACGGCTCTCTAATACCCATGCCTTTTATCCCGCCGGGCACCCGTTTTTTCGGCTAGCGCCGTACCAATTGTGCGGGTAAGTCGGTGGGATGCACTCGAAAACCGACCCCATTCAGTCCTCCGCCGAGGCCCTGCGATACCCCTGGGAAAATCACCCCGGCCAGGATCAGGTCGTCGAGGTGGTGCCGGGCGTGTTGTGGGTGCGGCTGAAGCTGCCGTTCCGGCTCAATCACGTGAACATCTACCTGCTCGCCGACGGCGACGGCTGGGCGATGATCGATTCCGGGTTCGGCAATGAGGAAACCATCGAAGCCTGGACCACGCTGTTCGAGGGCCCGCTCCGGCACGTGAAAATCTCCCGCCTGATCGTGACCCATTCGCATCCCGATCACGTCGGTCTGGCAGGCTGGGTCACCGAGCGCTTCGACTGTCCCTTGCAGATGTCGCAGGTCGAATATCTGCAGTCGGTCTATCACCAGAACCGCGGCACCGAGGAGCGGCGCAACGCGCAACGGCTGTTC
The DNA here is from genome assembly GCF_040546575.1 of Bradyrhizobium sp. OAE829. Classification (NCBI taxonomy): domain Bacteria; kingdom Pseudomonadati; phylum Pseudomonadota; class Alphaproteobacteria; order Hyphomicrobiales; family Nitrobacteraceae; genus Bradyrhizobium; species Bradyrhizobium sp. OAE829. Next base: position 3,549,474 of record NZ_JBEPOE010000001.1, read on the forward strand.
TTCCGCCGTCATGGCATGGACGAGAGCCTGACCGACACGCTGCTGAGCCGTGGCCAGGATTATCTGAAGCAGGTGTCGATCCTGCCGCCGTCCTATCGCCGCATCGCCCATGGCGACGAGATTTCCATCGGCACACGGCGCTTCAAGGTCATCACCGGCGGCGGCCACGCGCTCGACCAGGTGATGCTGTATTGCGCCGCCGATAAATTGTTCCTTTCCGCCGATCAGGTGCTGAGCAAGATCTCGCCCAATGTCAGCGTCTGGGCGGTCGAACCCAACCAGAATTCGCTCGGGGAATATCTGGCCTCGCTGGCGAGCCTGACCACTACGTTGCCCTATGACGTGATGGTGCTGCCCGGCCACGGCGTGCCGTTCTACGGCCTCAAGACCCGGATCAAGCAGCTGGCCGATCATCACGAGGACCGCTGCCGCCTGATCGCCGAAGCCTGCCGGACCGTGCCGCAGACCTCGAAGGAACTGGTGCCGGTCGTGTTCCACAAGCACGTGCTGGACGCCCATCAGATGGGCTTTGCCGCCGGCGAACTGATCGCCCACGTCAACTACATGCTGGTCGAGGGCCGCCTGACCTCTGAAGTCACCGACGGCGTGCTGTACTTCCGGACCACCTGACGCGCCCAACTAATCCATAGCTATTGGGCCTAAAAGAGCGCACGGTCGCGCCATGCTATCCCGGCTGTCGTGCCAGACGAACTTCCACATTGAAGCCTTGCGCAGCGGCGGCATTGATTTGACGCCGTCATGCTGACGCGCGCGGCGCTGCTTTTTGAGAACGGACTGCCTGATCTTCCGACGCTGCTGATCGAGCCGCATCGCAACCCTGGCGGAATTTGGCGCATCAAGTTCAGCTATGAGACGAGCGAGCCGCTTTCGATGAGCGCGGTGCAGGCATCGAATATGGCAACAGCACTTCAAGGGATCGGAGAGGCCGAACTGGCTGACGAGATCGACGGCGCGCTGAAGAGCGCGGTTCGCTATTCGTCGATGTGACTTTTCTGATGTGACCTTCCGAAATGTAACTTTTGTCCCGGGCAATTACGCCCGCAAAGGAAAATAGATGAAAATAATTGTTGCCGCCCTGGCGCTGTGCGCCTTCGCACAGAACGCGTTCGCTGCAAGCCCGGAATGCCGTGCGGTCGAAAGCCACAGCGCACGGCTCGCCTGCTACGACGCGGCGCAGCCTCCGAAAATCGCAACGCCCAAGGAAATATCCAGCGGAAAATTCAAGGAAAAACCCAGGGCGATCGAGAGCGACTCACGGCCCGAGTACAAGGATCCCTTCCTCGCGGAGAATGCCCTCACCACGTCCAAACTGAACAATATCTGTCGCGGCTGCTGAGCCACGGCCGACGCAGAAGGACGACAATGGCCAAAGTGTCGGACTACCGAATCATTACCTTTCAGCGGCAGCCCGGGCTTTGGCGGGCCAATATGACGCCGATCGTCCAGCCCCCGACAATCACACGGGGCGCGGCGATCCGAGGCTTTGTGACGGCGGAGGACAGCAAGTCCGAAGACGACGCCTTGATCGCGGCCAATCGCGCCATCAGGGAACTTGACTCGTAACCGGCTCGGCGGCGCTCTTTGGCCGCTCATGGTTTCAGCCGCACTGTCAAAATACCGGGACCGTAAATCGCAGCTAGCGCGTTGATCGAGATCAAGATTTGCCTTGCCTCGGGTTGATCCCGGAGGCGCGCTAAAATGTGGGATTTCACATAGACACCAAACCTGGAAAAGCTCTAAAAAGAGCCCACGCCGCTCCGGCCGGTTGGTTCCAGGTTTTCGTCAGGTCTTGTGATGGATTACAGCAAATTCTTCTCCGCCGCCCTCAACCGCCTGCATGACGAGCGGCGCTACCGGGTTTTCGCCGACCTCGAGCGGATCGCGGGCCGGTTCCCGCATGCGGTCTGGCACTCGCCGAAGGGCCAGCGCAACGTCGTGATCTGGTGCTCCAACGACTATCTCGGCATGGGCCAGCACCCGAAAGTGGTCGGCGCCATGGTCGAGACCGCGACCCGTGTCGGCACCGGCGCCGGCGGCACCCGCAACATCGCCGGCACCCATCACCCGCTGGTGCAGCTCGAGGCTGAACTGGCCGATCTGCATGGCAAGGAAGCCTCGCTGCTGTTCACTTCGGGCTACGTCTCGAACCAGACCGGCATCGCGACCATCGCCAAGCTGATTCCGAACTGCCTCATTCTCTCCGACGCGCTCAACCACAATTCGATGATCGAAGGCGTGCGCCAGGCCGGCTGCGATCGCCAGATCTTCCGCCACAGCGACATGGCGCATCTGGAAGAGCTGTTGATCGCCGCAGGCCCCGACCGGCCCAAGCTGATCGCCTGCGAGAGCCTTTATTCGATGGACGGCGACATCGCGCCGCTCGCCAGGATCTGCGATCTCGCCGAAAAATACGGCGCGATGACCTATGTGGACGAAGTGCACGCGGTGGGCATGTACGGCCCGCGCGGCGGCGGCATCGCCGAACGCGACGGCGTCATGCACCGCATCGACGTGCTCGAAGGCACGCTTGCGAAAGCCTTCGGCTGCCTCGGCGGCTACATCGCCGGGAAGGCCGACATCATCGATGCCGTCCGTTCCTATGCACCGGGCTTCATCTTTACCACAGCGCTGCCGCCGGCGATCTGCTCGGCCGCGACAGCGGCAATCCGCCACCTGAAAAACTCGGCCTGGGAGCGCGAGCGCCACCAGGACCGCGCCGCCCGCGTCAAGGCGATCCTGAACGCCGCGGGCCTGCCCGTGATGTCGAGCGAGACCCACATCGTGCCCCTGTTCGTCGGCGACCCCGAGAACTGCAAGAGGGCCTCCGACATCCTGCTCGAAGAGCACGGCATTTACATCCAGCCGATCAACTATCCGACCGTCGCCAAGGGAACCGAGCGCTTGAGGATCACGCCCTCGCCCTACCATGATGACGGCCTGATCGATCACCTGGCCGAAGCGCTGCTGCAGGTCTGGGAGCGCCTCGGCCTGCCGCTGAAGCAGAAATCGCTGGCGGCCGAGTAACCCTACTCCGAACTCCCGGAAATCGGGCCGGTAGCGCGATGCGCTGCCGGCCCAATGCGTTTATACTGTCAGTTCCGGTCCGGCGCGGCCGAACAGAGGCCGGGAAGGGAGACAGGCAGCAATGCTGCACGACTGGGGCGTGATCGCCGCCGCATTCGCGTATATCGGACTGCTGTTCTTCGTCGCCAGCTATGGCGACCGCCTGTCGCCGAGCCAACGCGGCCGCGCCAGCATGATGATCTATCCGCTGTCGCTGGCGATCTACTGCACCTCCTGGACCTTCTTCGGCTCGGTCGGCTTCGCCAGCCGCACCAGCGTCGATTTCCTCGCGATCTATGTCGGCCCGATCCTGATGATCGGACTATGCACGCCGCTGCTGCGCCGCGTGATCCAGCTGGCCAAATCGCAGAACATCACCTCGATCGCCGACTTCATCGCCGCCCGTTACGGCAAGAGCCAGGCGGTCGCCGCGACCGTGGCCGTCATCGCGATTGTCGGATCGGTCCCCTATATCGCGCTGCAGCTCAAGGCGATGTCGTCGTCGCTGGAGACGATCCTGAGCGAGGACAAGCTGTTCTCCTCGATTCCGCTGATCGGCGACATCGCGCTGGTGGTGACGCTGGCGATGGCCGTTTTCGCCGTGCTGTTCGGAACCCGGCAGACCGACGCCACCGAGCACCAGCACGGGTTGATGCTGGCGGTCGCCACCGAATCCATCGTCAAGCTGGTGGCGTTTCTCGCCGCCGGCCTCTTCGTCACCTTCTGGATGTTCTCGCCGGTCGAACTGATCGAACGCGCGATGAAAACGCCGGAAGCGATGCGCGCGATCAACTACACGCCTTCGATCGGCAATTTCCTGACCATGACGCTGCTGTCGTTCTGCGCGATCATGCTGCTGCCACGGCAGTTTCACGTCAGCGTGGTCGAGAATTCCAGCATCGACGAGGTCAATCGTGCACGCTGGCTGTTTCCGCTCTACCTGGTCGCCATCAATCTGTTCGTGATCCCGATCGCCATCGCCGGCCTCGTCACCTTCCCGTTCGGCGCTGTCGACAGCGACATGTACGTACTGGCGCTGCCGATCGAGGGAAACGCTCCCTTGCTCAGCATCATCGTCTTTGTCGGCGGCCTGTCGGCCGCGACCGCGATGGTGATCGTGGAATGCGTGGCACTTTCGATCATGGTTTCGAACGACATCGTGTTGCCGCTGGTGTTGCAGCGGAGCCCGCGGGCGCGCCCGGGCCGGCAGGATTTCGGCGACTTCCTGCTCAAGGTGCGGCGCTTTGCGATCTTCGCCATTATGGTGATGGCCTATTTCTACTATCGCGCGCTCGGCAGCACCCAACTGGCCGCGATCGGGCTGCTGTCGTTCGCCGCCCTCGCCCAGCTCGCGCCGGCCTTCTTCGGCGGCCTGTTCTGGCGGCAGGGCACCGCGCGCGGCGCCATGGGCGGCATGCTGGCCGGCGTCGCCGTGTGGATCTACACGCTGTTCGTGCCGAGCTTCCTCGAAACCACCACGGCGGGGCTGCAATTCCTGCAGCACGGACCATTCGGCATCGAGGCGCTCCGCCCGCGGGCGCTGTTCGGCGCTGATCTGCCGCCGCTGATGCATGGCGTGCTTTGGTCGCTCGGGCTCAACATCCTGACCTACGTCGTGATGTCGCTGGCGCGCCAGCCGTCGTCGATCGAACGGTTGCAGGCCGACCTGTTCGTGCCGAGCACGCTGACGCCGATTACGCCGACCTTCCGGCGCTGGCGCACCACGGTCACGGTGCAGGATATCCAGAGCACGGTGGCGCAATATCTCGGCCCCGACCGCGCCCGCCAGGCGTTCGAGACCTTTACCGCCGAGCATCCCGGTCATCTCGATCCCGCCGCGCCCGCCGACTTCGAATTGCTGCAGCATGCCGAGCGCCTGATCGCGTCCTCGATCGGGGCGGCCTCCTCGCGCCTCGTGATGTCGCTGCTGCTGCGCAAGCGCACCGTCTCCGCCAAGGCCGCGCTGAAGCTGCTCGACGATTCCCACGCCGCGCTGCATTTCAACCGTGAGATCCTGCAGACCGCGCTGAACCATGTGCGCCAGGGCATTGCGGTATTCGACGCCGATCTGCAGCTGATCTGCTCGAACGCCCAGTTCGGCGAAATCCTGGCGCTGCCGCCGCATCTGGTGCAACTCGGGATTCCCTTGCAGGAAATCCTCGAATTCATGGACGCCGTCAGCCCGCCCGGCTCCGGCAACAGCGACGCCCTGCTGGCGCTACGGCTGAAAGCCTACACCACCGAGGGCGAGCCCTATCTGGAACGCCTGCCCGACCGGCACATGGTGATCGAGGTCCGCTCCAACCGGATGCCGGGCGGCGGGCTCGTGATCACCTTCTCCGACGTCACGCCGAGCTTCGAGGCCGCGGAAGCGCTGGAGCGCGCCAATGCGACACTGGAGAAGCGGGTGCGGGACCGCACCGAGGAACTCACCCGGCTGAATTCCGAACTGGCGCTGGCCAAGAGCACCGCCGAGGACGCCAACATCTCGAAGACGCGGTTTCTCGCGGCCGCCAGCCACGACATCCTGCAGCCGCTGAACGCGGCGCGGCTTTATGTCACGAGCCTGGTCGAGCGCCAGAGCGGCGGCGAGGATTCGCGCCTGGTCGAGAACATCGACGACTCGCTGGAGGCGATCGAGGAAATCCTCGGCGCGCTGCTGGACATCTCGCGGCTCGACGCCGGCGCGATGACCACCTCGATCACCAGCTTCAAGATGGCCGACCTGATGCGGTCGCTGGAAATCGAATTCGCCCCGATCGCCCGCGCCAAGGGGCTCAAGCTGACCTTCGTGCCGTGCTCGCTGCCGGTCGAATCCGACCGCGCGCTGCTGCGCCGGCTGCTGCAGAACTTCATATCCAACGCCATCAAATATACCCCGCGCGGACGGGTGCTGGTCGGCTGTCGCCGCCGCGGGCAAACCCTGCAGATCGGCATCTATGATACCGGCGTCGGAATTCCCGTGCAGAAGCGCGGCGAGATCTTCAAGGAGTTCCACCGTCTCGAACAGGGCGCGCGGATCGCGCGCGGGCTCGGCCTCGGGCTCTCGATCGTCGAGCGGCTGGCGCGGGTGCTCAACCACGGCATCGCGCTATCAGCCAATGCCGGCGGCGGCTCGGTCTTCTCGGTGACGGTGCCGGTCGCCAAGGCGGTCAACTATACTGCTGCGGTCACCAGCGCGACGCCGCTCTCGAAAACGCCGATGAGCGGCGCATTGATCGTCTGCATCGAAAACGATCCGGCGATCCTCGATGGCATGAAGACACTGCTGACGGCGTGGGACGCCGAGGTGATCGCGGTGGCCGACCCCGAGGCTGCGATCGCCGCGATCGAGACGTCAGGCGGAAGCGTCACCGGCCTTCTGGTCGACTATCACCTCGACCGCGGCAACGGCGTCGCCGCGATCCGCGAGATCCGCCGCCGTTTCGGCGAGAACATTCCGGCCATCCTGATCACCGCGGACCGCAGTCCGAATGTGCGGGCGGCCGCGCGCGAGGAAAATATCGCGGTGCTGAACAAGCCGGTCAAACCGGCATCGCTCCGGGCGCTGCTCGGCCAGTGGCGCGCCCAGCAGCTGGTCGCGGCGGAGTAGGCGAAAGCCGTAGCGCGGGCTCGTACCAACCATCACCAGTTCATCGTCGTCCCGACCATCCGAGCCAATTCCGGATCGTCGAAGTTCGCGGCCGTCGTGACGGCGCCTGCCGCGACCATGTCAGCATGAGCAAGGCTCGTTCTTATCCCGATCGTCGCAATACCTGCGGCCGCGGCGGATTGAATGCCGGAGCGGGAATCCTCGAATGCGATCGACAGGGCGGCTGAAGCGCCCGCCGCGCGCAGACCTTCCAGATACGGCATCGGATGCGGCTTGCCTTGGGCAAGTTCATCGCCGATGACGAGCGCCTTGAACCGATCCGTGATCCCAAGTCCGGAGAGCAACATCTCGGCGTTCAGCCGCGGCGCGTTGGTCACCGCGACCATGGGGATGCCGGCGCGATCCGCGCGCGCAAGCAGCGCCATCAGGCCGGGCAATGGCTGGATTTTCCCGGCAACGAGCTTGCGGAAGGTTGCCTCCTTCTCGCCGATGATCGCCGTCTGGCGCGTCGGCGGTTCCTCGGCGAGAAACCGCGCGCTGATCGAGGCGTTGGAGAAGCCCTGAAGCTCTTTGGTGAAGCGCGCCTGATCAAAGGTGTGACCGCGGGGACCCAGGACCTGATTGAACGCTTCCAGATGAAGCGCATCGGTGTCGGCCAGCGTGCCGTCAATGTCGAACAGCAGCGCTTTCCCTGATGCTGGCGGCATTCGGATTGCTTTGCCGTTACGCCGTCGGCGTACCCTGGCGCCACTGGCCGCCGGAGATTTTCGCGGCGGCGATCACGGCCTGGGTGCGGCTTTCGACGCCGAGCTTCTGCAGGATCGCCGAGACATGCGCCTTGATGGTCGCTTCCGAGACGCCGAGCTCATAGGCGATCTGCTTGTTGAGCAGCCCCTCCGACAGCATCATCAGCACCCTCACCTGCTGCGGGGTCAGCGTCACCAGCCGGTCGCGCAGCCGGGTCATGTCCGGATCGACGGCGGCAGTCAGATCGATGTCCTGCGGAACCCAGACGTCGCCCTCCATCACCTTCATGATGGCATCGCGCAGCGTCTCGACCCCGAAGCGCTTGGGAATGAAGCCGGAGGCGCCGAAATCGAGCGACCGTCGGATGGTGGCGCCATCGTCGCTGGCGGAAACAATCACGACCGGAATCGCCGGATATTGCGCGCGCAGGTAAATCAGGCCGGAGAAGCCCGAGATCCCCGGCATGGTCAGATCGAGCAGGATCAGATCCACGTCGGAGTCCCGCTCCAGCAGCGCCGTGAGGTCGTCGAACGAGCCCGCCTCGCTGATCACGGCCGAGCTGACGACACTCGCGACCGCTTGCCGCAGGGCGTCGCGGAACAGCGGGTGGTCATCGGCGATGACGAGATGGGTGCTGGCAACGGTCGTCATGGATGTCTCGCAATCGGCTTGCGGTAAGCCCGTAATCGCTTTGTCTCCCGGCAGGCGGCCACGTGCAAGAGCGCAATCCTATCACGTCTGAAAGCAGTTAATCCGCCCGCTTGTGCGCCGCAATAGTGCGGGCCAGACCGACCCGATCCGGGTCAGGATCGACGGTGCCGGGATGCCCGACGCCACTGTTGCAGCCGTGCAAAGGGCCAAAAGTCGTATTGGGGCAGGTTTCACGGGGATGTTACCGTAAGACGAAGCCCACAGCTCAATCCGGCCAAGTTCGGCGACGGGCGGACTTTGCATCAATAGATATTCAGGGGAGCGATCGAAATGTCCACAATGGCTGCAACACCCACGCGCGCGGGGGGAATGACGAAGGACGAGCGTTTCGTCATTCTCGCTTCGTCACTCGGTACCGTCTTCGAATGGTACGATTTTTATCTGTTCGGTTCGCTTGCCAGCGTGATTGGCGCGCAATTCTTCGGCGTCATTGATCCCGCAACAAACCAGCCGATGTTCAACCAGGCCACCCGCGACATCTTCGCGCTGCTGGCGTTCGCCGCGGGCTTCATCGTCCGCCCGTTCGGCGCCATCGTGTTCGGCCGCGTCGGCGACATCGTCGGCCGCAAATACACCTTCCTCGTCACCATTCTGATCATGGGCCTGTCGACTTTCATCGTCGGCATCCTGCCCAACGCAGCGACCATCGGCATCGCGGCGCCGATCATCCTGATCGGCTTGCGACTGCTGCAGGGCCTCGCGCTCGGCGGCGAATATGGCGGCGCGGCGACCTACGTGGCCGAACATGCCCCGATGGGCAAACGGGGCTACTACACCTCGTTCATCCAGACCACGGCAACGCTGGGCCTGTTCCTGTCGCTGCTGGTGATCTTGTTCACCCGAACGGCGCTAGGCGAGCCTGACTTCGCCGCATGGGGTTGGCGCATTCCGTTCCTGGTTTCGGTGGTGCTGCTCGGCATCTCGGTCTGGATCCGGTTGCGGCTCAATGAATCGCCGGTGTTCCAGAAGATGAAGGACGAGGGCAAGAGCTCCAAGGCTCCGCTGACCGAAGCCTTCGCCAACTGGAGCAACGCCAAGATCGTCATTATCGCGCTGATCGGTGGCGTGATGGGCCAGGGCGTGGTCTGGTACACGGGCCAGTTCTACGCGCTGTTCTTCATGCAATCGATCCTCAAGGTCGACGGTTACACCGCCAACCTGCTGATCGCCTGGTCGTTGCTGTTCGGCACCGGCTTCTTCATCGTGTTCGGCGCGCTGTCCGACAAGATCGGCCGCAAGCCGATCATTCTGGCAGGCTGCCTGATCGCGGCACTGACCTTCTTCCCGATCTTCAAGATGATCACCAGCAACGCCAACCCGGCGCTGGAAAAGGCCATCGAGACGGTCAAGGTCGAGGTGGTCGCCGATGCCAAGGCCTGCGGCGATCTGTTCAACCCGGTCGGCACCCGCGTCTTCACCGCGCCTTGCGACACCGCTCGCGCCTATCTCGCCCAGCAGTCGGTCAAGTATACGACCCGCTATGAAGGCACCGGCGTGAAGGTCGTCGTCAACGGCAAGGACGTGGCTTACACGGATGCCAAGACATCGAACCCGGCGGTGCTGGCGGCGGTGCAGGGCGCAGGCTATCCGAAGGCCGGCGACGCCCAGATCGTGAAGATGGCGCACCCGTTCGACATCTTCAAACCGCGGGTTGCGGCGGTGATCGGGCTGTTGTTCATCCTGGTGATCTTCGTCACCATGGTGTACGGGCCGATCGCGGCGATGCTGGTCGAACTGTTCCCGACCAAGATCCGCTACACCTCGATGTCGCTGCCCTACCACATCGGCAACGGCTGGTTCGGCGGTCTCTTGCCCGCTACCTCGTTCGCGATCGTGGCTTCGACCGGCGATATCTACGCAGGTCTCTGGTACCCGATCATCTTCGCATCGATCACCGCGGTCGTCGGCTTCTTCTTCCTGCCGGAGACCAAGGACGTCGACATCACGAAGTAACCAGGTTTCGTCCGGCGGGCAGCCGCCGGACGATCACAACACGAACCGGCCGCGGAGAGATCCGCGGCCGGTTTTACTTTTGGCTGGCGCGAATCAAGCCGTGACACCGATAAACTGCAGCACGATCTCGCGCCGATGCGGCCGCGCCCGGTGCTCGATCAGATAGATCGCCTGCCATGTTCCGAGCGCCAGCGCCCCGCGCAGCACCGGGACCTGCAGCGAGGTCGCGGTCAGCATGGTCTTGATGTGCGCGGGCATGTCATCGGGGCCTTCGGTGTCATGGCGCCATCCGGCATTTTCGGGCGCGGCCCGGTTGAGCGCCGTCGTCAGATCATCGAGCACCGTCGGATCGGCATTTTCCTGGATCGTCAGCGACGCCGAGGTGTGACGGATGAACAGCGTCACCGCCCCTTCGCGCGCGCCGGCCTCGCGCACGAATTTTGCGATCTCGGCCGTGAGGTCGGTAAAGCCTGCTCCTGATGTTTGCACAGTCAGCTGCGAGGAGACGATGGTCGTCGCGGTGACGCTGGAGGGTGGCGTGCGGGAGAGCGATTTGGGTTGGGACACGTATTATCTCTCCACACGTCGTCCCTGCGGACGCAGGGACCCATACTCCGCGGGCTCTCGATGAAAGCCGCTCGGAGTTGACACCTTTCGTAAACAAGCAACGGCTGTGGTTATGGGTCCCTGCGTTCGCAGGGACGACAGGCCGCAACAGCCGTTTCAAATCCTGCCGTTGACGTCCTTCTGCACGCGGTTGGCCATCTCGATCAACCGCTTCCAGGCCCGCTCCAGGAACGACATCATGCGATCCATGTCGCGATCGCTCGGCAGCGGAATTTCGATCTTGCGTTCGCCCTCCGCGATCTTGGGCTCGTTCTTGGGCTCGCTCTTCTTCAGCGAGTCGGATTTCGGCATCGGCTCTTCGATCTTGCCGGCAACGGTCGGCTCGCGCGAAGCAAGGTCGCTCCTGAGCTTTTCATTATCGGCCTGCAGCCGGCCGATCTCCGCATCCAGCGCCGCACGCTCATCGGGCACCGCGTAACAGGCCCAGCCCGCGCCCGAATTGCTGCAGGTCGAAATCGCGCCGGTTCGGGTATCGAGCCGCAGCACGCCATCCGGCGTCGAGGACAGCGCATAACGGCCGTTCTCGGTATCCGGCATCGCCTTCGGAGGCGCGGCGCCGGCGCCGGCAACACCCAGCGCCAGCACGGCCACCACCGAGAGAAACAATCTGCAGTGAAGCATTCTGGAGGACGACGCTGTGCTCATGGGCTTGCTCCGCCTTAAAGACAGTACCGGTTTCCTCAACCGCCAGGACACACACAGAGGCGCATCACACGACGCCGCTTCACGCAACACCCTGGACCTTTGAGCTATAGGCCGCGCGGCCGGACTTCAACGCGTCTCCCAGCAATTCTAGCCGGTCCTGTCCCCAGAACACTTCGCCGTCCAGCACATAGACCGGCGAGCCGAACACGTCGGCGGCCAGCGCATCCTGGCGATTCTGCTCATAGGCCGTGCTGATCGCCTCGACGGCGGATCGCTCCACCAATTGCCTGCCGGGCAGCCCGGATTCGTCGGCCAGTTGCGCAATCGTCGCAGGATCGGCCAGATTGAGCTGATCCTCCCACACGCCGGCAAAGCCCCGCCGCAGAAACCGATCGGGATCGAGCCCAGCCTCGATCGCCGCGATCACGACGCCATCGGCGAGCCGTGCGTTGAACGGCCAGTTCGCGGGTTGAAGATGGAATTTCAGGCCGCGCTTGTCGCGCCAGCGCTGCAGCTCGACCATCCGGTAGCGCTGCCGCACCGGATGGCGTTTCATCAACGGCAACCCGCCGGTTTCCGAGAACAGATCGACCAGCACCACGGGCTTGTAATTTACCGTGAGATCATAGGCACTTACGAGTGCGCTGAAGGGCCCATGGCCGATATAGGCCCACGGCGATTGAAACGAGAAATAGTAATCGACCTGGCGCGGCATGCGGGCTCCGGGAACGGCTGATGATAGGCGCTAGCGGTTATCCCAACAGGTCAGCTGAATCGGCGCAAGATCGCCCCTTGCCGCGCCAGGGCCTTTTGTTCGAACGGGTTTTCCGGGCGCGAACCAGCCTCTGCTCCACTTCAAAACGCTTTTGCTGCTGCACTGCGATGACGGGTCCACAGGGTCGTGGAATATCTCTAAATAAATTCAGCGAAATCAATGCACTAACTGGTTACGGCGCAATCTTGACTTGATTAGACGCGGTAAGTATGGTCCGCGCGGCTTTTAAGGGTGACGGGCGTAATTTCCATCAACCGCAGCATCGTTTAATGTCTTGGGCATGGCCGAAGACAAAAGCGACAACGCAGGTGGAAATCGCGATCAATCGTCGTCCGATGAAGCTGCGCTTTCCGCAAGGCTCGGAAGTCTCGATCACCGGTTGTCCGAAATTCGTGACAGCCGAAAAATCAGGACTGATCAACCCGGTACTGAAAGCGGCGACAGGGCGGCCAGAGCTTCGGCGATGGCGCTTGGTTTCCGCCTTTCCTCGGAGTTGGTTGCGGGCGTTGCCGTCGGGGCAGGGATTGGCTGGGGTTTCGACTGGTTGTTGTCGACATCGCCGTTCGGTTTCATCGTGTTTTTGCTGCTCGGCTTCGTCGCCGGCGTGGTCAACGTGGTGAGATACGCGGGCGTAGCCTCGGGCAAACGCTGAGCGCCGACGGGAAGTCACGACATTTGAAATTCGATTGCCGGCAAGCTAGGCCGGCGGACCAAGGCCCGCGCGGATGAAAATCGACCCGATTCATCAGTTCAACATCGAGCCCCTCTTCACGATCGGCCATATCGGCAATCAGACGATCGCCTTCACCAACTCGTCGCTCTACATGTTCATCGCGGTGGCGCTGACGGCGGTGCTGATGCTCGGTGGCGGGCGGCAGCTGGTTCCCGGCCGTTTCCAGTCGGTCGCCGAAATCTCCTACGAGTTCGTCGCCAGCACCATTCGCAGCACTGCCGGCTCGGAAGGCATGAAGTTCTTCCCGCTGATCTTCACGCTGTTCATGTTCATCTGCGTCTCGAACCTCGTCGGCATCATTCCCTACACGTTCACGATTTCGAGCCACATCATCGTGACCGCCGCGCTGGCGTTCCTGGTGTTTTTCACCGTGCTGTTCTACGGCATCTACAAGAACGGCCTCAAGTTCTTCAAGATTTTCGTTCCCTCCGGCGTTCCGATCTACATCCTGCCGCTGGTCATGTTCATCGAAATCCTGTCGTTCTTCCTGCGGCCGGTTTCGCACAGCGTGCGTCTGTTCGCCAACATGCTGGCCGGACACATCGCGCTGAAGGTGTTCGCGGGCTTCGTCGCGATGCTCGGCGTCTCGCTGGGCGCGGTCGGCTGGATCGGCGGCATCCTGCCGCTGGCGCTCACCGTCGCATTGACCGCGCTGGAACTGCTGGTCGCGTTCCTGCAGGCCTACGTGTTCGCGATCCTCACCTGCATCTACCTCAACGACGCCATTCATCCGGGACACTAAGCGGTCCGGAGAATTCCCACCCACAAGTCAGTCTTTCCCTCTAAGGAGCTCAAGAAAATGGAAGCATCAGCAGCAAAACTCATCGGCGCGGGCATCGCATGCATCGGCATGGGCGGCGCGGGCGTCGGCGTGGGCATCATCTTCGGCAACTACCTCGCCGCAGCGGTGCGCAATCCCTCCGCAGCCCAGGGCCAGTTCGGCAACCTGATCTTCGGCTTCGCCGTGACCGAAGCGCTCGGCATTTTCTCGCTGCTGATCGCGCTGCTGCTGCTGTTCGTTCCGCTCTGAGCTGCACCTTCCCGCGCCGCCCTCCGGCGGCGCGCATGACAGCAACAGGAGTACCCCGTGGCTGAAAAGAGTCAGGGCGCCCCCGCCAAGGGCCAGAAGACCGGCGCCCACACCGAAGCCGATGGTGGCCATCACGGCGGAGGATTTCCTCCGTTCGAGTCGAGCACCTTCGCTTCGCAGCTGGTGTCGCTGGTCATCGCGTTCGTCGCGCTCTACCTGATCGTGTCGCGCATTGCGCTGCCGCGCGTCGGCGGCGTGATCGATGCACGTCAGAACGCGATCGAAGGCGATCTGGCCGCAGCGCAGAAGCTGAAGGACGAGTCGGCCGCGGCGCTGAAGGCGTATGAAGCCGACCTGGCTTCGGCGCGCTCCCGTGCCCAGGCCATCGGCGCCGAGACCCGCGAGAAGTTGAACGCGGCCTCGGAAGCCGAGCGCAAGACGCTGGAAGACCAGCTCTCCGCCAAGCTTGCCCAGGCCGAGAAAACCATCGCGGCAACGCGCGAGACCGCCATGAGCAACGTCCGTGGCATTGCCGCGGATGCGGCCGGTGCGATCGTGCAGCGGCTGACCGGCGTGCTGCCCGACGGCGGCGCGTTGAACAGCGCCGTCGATGCTTCGTTGAAGGGATAGATGATGTTCGCCCTGCCAGAAACCTGGGTTGCCATTGCGTTCGTCATCCTGATGGCGCTGTTTGCCTATCTCGGCATCCATCGCACGGTGTTCAAGGCGCTCGACCATCGCGCCGAACGCATCAAGGCCGAACTCGACGACGCCCGCCGCCTGAAGGACGAGGCCGCAGCATTGCTCGCGGAGTACAAGACCAAGCGCACCAGCGCCGAGCGTGAGGCCGAGGAAATCATCTCCAACGCCAGGGCCGAAGCCGAGCGGATCGCGGTCGAAGCCAAGGCCAAGATGGAAGACTTCGTCGCCCGCCGCACCAAGACCGCCGAGAGCAAGATCGCCCTCGCTGAAGCGCAGGCGCTCGCCGACGTCCGTTCCGCCGCGGCCAATGCCGCGGTGGCCGCCGCGTCGACCATCCTGTCGCAGTCGGTAAAGGGCTCGGTGGCCGACGACCTGATGGCCAAGGGTATCGCCGAGGTTCGCGCCAAGCTGAACTGAGCGGTTTCAAATCAAGAGACAAAAACCGGCGCTATCGTTTCGCGCCGTTTTTTTTATTGCGTAGGCGCCGCCTTCTTGCGCGGCGCCGGCCGCTCCGGCTTCAGGGCCTGCGGGTCGAAGCCGATGTAGAAGATGTAGTTGTCGCTGGTCCCGGGCGCAGGCACCGGATAGACGAGATCTTCGGCCACCAGCGTAAAGGGCTCGCTCCCGGTCTCGGTCATGGTGACCGTGGTCTGATAGGCCTTGGTGGCGATGGTCTTTTCGCTGATCCCGCCCTGCACCACCGCGACGCGAAGCGGAACCTGCACCGACGACGGCGCGCCGGCGGGACCTGCAATGACGCGCCCCTGAATTCCGATCCGCGCGGTGATGACGCCGCCATTGAGGCTGCATTCCCGCGCCGTCTTGCCGATGGTCGCCTGGAAGCGCAAATCGTTGCCGACCGGCTGCTTGCCGGGCGCGGCCACGGCATAGGTCGACGCGCCCGCCCTGACTCTCACCTCCGGACAGGTGAGGTCGCCAATATCCTGTTCGGCTTTCGGCGCAGCGCCTGGGGCCGGAGCCGGTTCGTCCGATTTGCCGCCGAACAGGCCCTTGAAGCGGTCGGTCAGCGACTGCGCCGACGCAGGCTGCGCGAGGCCGCAGCCGAGCCCGGCCACGACCGTGGCCGCGAGCGCTACTCTCAACAACCTGATGTCACCCATGCGACGTCCCTGCCATCTACGTCATCTCGAAGTCATGTTCCCCGAGCATCGGATCAGAACCGATGCTCTGGATTCTTGTTTTGACGCGTTCTCTTTACGCGAACCGGTATCCACTTCGCTCGAAAACGCTCTGCCGGGCCTTATAGCAGGGCAATGGCGGCGAACCCAAGGCCGCCCTAAGGCGCATAACGGCCCTGAAATCATGGGTTTTAGCCGCGGAAATCCTCGTGCAGCATGCCGAACAGCAGATGATCCTGCCAGACGCCGTTGATGCACAGATAGCGCCGCGCCAGCCCCTCGCGGGTAAAGCCGCATTTCTCCAGCACCCGGATCGAGGGCGTATTGGTGGGAATGCAGGCCGCCTCGATACGGTGCAAATTGAGCTCGCCGAACAGCGACGGCAGCAGCACCCGCAGCGCCGTCGTCATGTAACCGCGATGGGCATGGGGCTGGCCGACCCAATAGCCGATGGTACCGGCCTGCACGATGCCGCGGCGGACATTGGCCAGCGTGATGCCGCCGATCATGGTGCCGTCGGATTCGCGAAAAATGATGAACGGATAGGACCGGTCGGCCGCGATGTCCTCGGCATAGCGCCGCAGCCGCCGCCGAAAGCCGGCCCGGGTAAGATCGTCCGACGGCCAGATCGGTTCCCACGGCGTCAGATAGGCCCGGCTCGATTCGCGCAATTGCGCCCATTGCAGGAAATCCGCCATCTGCGGGGCGCGCAGCAACAGGCCGTGGCCGCGCGGCACGAGTGCGGCCGGTCCGCTGGATGGCAACCGAAACAGGGCCATGCCCTAACTCCCAAGCATCCTCTTATCTGTCTGGATTTCTTCGGAAAACCGGTACCCACTTTTCCGGATCATGCTCCAGCGCAGCAATGTCCCAATGTAGCAAGCTCTTAATGTAGCAAGGCCTTAATGTAACAACGTCTTGGCCTTCACCTTGGTCAATCCTTCCGCAAAAGTCACCGCCGTGTCCAGACCCCTGCCGCTGCCGAGCGCCACGACCGCCGGCCGGCTGCGCGAAAGCAGGCCCCGCGCGGCATTGCGGGTCGATTCCACGCTGACCGCGTCGATCCGGGCGACCAGTTCCTCCGCCGTCAGCGGCCGGCCGTAAGCCAGCATATGGCGGGCCAGTTGCTCGGCGCGGGAGGAGCAGCTTTCCAGCGCCATCAAGAGCCCGGCCTTCATCTGCGCCTTGGCACGGGCGATCTCGGCCTCGGTCAGGGTTTCCACCGCGTCATTGATGACGTCGACGATCACTTCCATCATTTCCGGCGCATCGTTCGGATCGGTGCCGGTATAGAGGCCGAAAAACCCGGTGTCGCTATAGGGCGCATGGAAGGTGTAGATCGAGTAGCACAGGCCGCGCTTCTCGCGCACTTCCTGGAACAGCCGCGACGACATCCCGCCGCCGAGCGTGTTGGTGAACACCTGCAGCGAGAACAGCGACAGGTCGGTCTGCGGCACGCCCTCGAGCGCCAGCGTCATATGCGCCTGTTCGAGGTCGCGATGCACCACGCGCGAGCCGCCCTGGCCGAACATCGCCGCTTGCGGTTTCGGCGCCGGGGTGGCTTCAAAGCTCGCAAAGCGCTGCGTCACTTCCTCGACGACGCGCTTGTGATCGACGGCGCCCGCCGCCGCCACCACCATGTCCGGCCCGCGATAATGCCTGGTCAGATAGCCGCGCAGCATGTCGCGATCGAATTTCTTCAGCGTCTTGGTGGTGCCGAGCAGCGACCGCCCCATCGGCTGGTCCGGATAGCAGAGCTCGTTGAGATGCTCGAACACGACGTCATCAGGCGTATCCTGCGCCGCGCCGATTTCCTGGGCGATGACGCCCTTCTCGCGCTCGAGTTCGTCGGGCACGAAGGACGGATTGGCGAGGATGTCGGAGAGCACGTCGAGTGCCAGCGGCACGTCGGCCTTCAGCACCCGCGCGTAATAGGCGGTGGTCTCGGTCGAGGTCCCCGCATTGAGGTCGCCGCCAACCGCTTCGATCTCTTCCACGATCTCGCGCGAGGAGCGCCGCGTGGTGCCTTTGAATGCCATGTGTTCGAGCAGATGCGAGATGCCGTGCTCGTCCGGCTTTTCGTCGCGGCCGCCGACGCCGGCCCACACGCCAAGTGCGGCGGTCTCCAGATGGGGCATGCTGTCGGTAATGACGGTGAGGCCGGATGCTAGCTTGGTGACGTCAACGCTCATCCGGTAACTCCCTGCTTCGCGGCACGGCTCACCGAGCGCACGAATCGCTCCACTTCGGCTGAATCGTTTTTCATCACCGTGATGTGTTCAGATTTGGTCATCAGGCCGTCGAGCCAGGCCGGCAATTGCGGACGCACGCCGCAGGCGGCCTCGACCGCATCGGGGAATTTGGCCGGATGGGCGGTCGACAGCACGATATTGGGGATCCTCGAATCCGAGGTGTCGCGATCGGCCACCGCCAGCGCCACCGCGGTATGGGGATCGACGAGGTCGCCGGCCTCGCGCCAGGCGGCGCGGATCGTGGCCGCGGTTTCGGTCTCGTCGGCGCGGCCGGCGTCGAACTCCTCGCGGATCGCGGCCAGCGTCGCGTCCGGCAGCACGAAGCGCCCGGACTGTTTCAGCGAACCCATCAGCCGCCGCACGCTGGCGGCATCGCGTTGACCAGCCTCGAACAGCAGCCGCTCGAAATTCGAAGACACCTGGATATCCATCGAGGGCGAGGCAGAAGCGTGCACCTCGCGCACCTCGTAGATACCGGTCTTCAGCGTGCGCGGCAGGATGTCGTTGATGTTCGACGCGATGCGCAGCCAGCGGATCGGCAGGCCCATTTTCTTGGCGACGTAGCCGGCAAAGATGTCGCCGAAATTCCCGGTCGGCACCGTGAAATCGACCGTGCGCGCGGGCGAACCGAGCGCCACCGCCGATGTGAAATAATAGACGACCTGCGCAACCACCCGCGCCCAGTTGATCGAATTGACACCCGACAGCGAGACCGCGTCGCGAAAGCCGTGATGATTGAACATCTCCTTCACGATCGCCTGGCAGTCGTCGAAATTGCCTTCGATCGCCAGCGCGTGCACGTTGGCCGCGCCCGTCGTCGTCATCATCCGCCGCTGCACGTCGGAAATCCGGCCATGCGGAAACAGCACGATCAGATCGACATTGTCGAGACCGGCAAAGGCGTCGACCGCGGCGCCGCCGGTATCGCCTGAGGTCGCCACGACGATGGTGGTGCGCTGCGCGCGCTTGGCCAGCACGTGATCCATCAGCCGCGAGATCAACTGCATCGCGACGTCCTTGAACGCGAGCGTCGGGCCATGGAAAAGTTCGAGCACGAACTGGCTGGAGCCGGTCTGCCGCAGCGGCACCACCGCCGGATGGCGGAAGGTGGCGTAGGCTTCATTGGCCATGCGGCCGAGATCGGCGTCGGAGATCTCGCCGCCGGCGAACGGCCTGATCACCTCGACCGCGACCTCCCAATAGGGCCGTCCGAAAAATCCGGCGATGGTCTCGGGCGAAAGCTGCGGCCAGGTTTCAGGCACGTAGAGACCGCCGTCGCGGGCAAGCCCGGTCAGCATCACATCGCAAAAACCCAGGGTGGGAGCTTCCCCCCGCGTCGAAATATACCGCGTCAAACCGCCCTCCAAAGGCGCTAGCTTCCGCTAACCCTTTGATGTATTTGAATTATTACCCTTCGCCAACGACAAAGCGCGCGGCACCTTAGAGCGTTTTCGCTCCTTGTGAAATGCCGCAATGGCGAAAAGGTGAGTGCGGGGTAAGGGCTTTGGCGCGATTTGGCTGGCCTCGCCTCACCCATCGCTGTCGTCCTCCGCGAAAGCGGGGGACCCAGTACGCCGCGGCTTCTCGGTTCTGTCACTGGCGTCATCGTGTTCGCTCTCTCTGTTCCCTCCCCCGCAAGGGAGGAGGGAGCCGACCGTTCGTGTCGCTTGCACTTCCGCTTCAAATTTCAAGCAGTGGATACGACTTCGCGATCTCGCGACGCAAAGCGCCCGGAGTTTTGAAAATCGTTGGCCCCCGAAAATGAGGGCGCAGGGAAGACCGGGTGCGCGCTGCACCCGCGGTCTCGCGTGCGGTTTGCACAAAACAAAATGCACACGAGCATACAGGGCAGCGGTGAACACCCGGCCTTCCCTGCGCAGTGGCTTTACGGCTTATGCCGTGATCTCCCCGGAGACGAGTTCTTGGTTGGCTCCGTCGCTGCCGTTTCCGCTTGCGCTTATCCGACAGATTGACACCTGCAACGGGTGCCAGGACCACACGGTTTTGCCGTACGCCTGTCCACGCCGTCGTCGAGGCGTAAACCAGCGTCCACCGCAACCCGTCCAACGTCCGTGACGACGGCCGACGCCCTTCTCAGTAGGACGGGATGACCAAGAATATGCACCTGATTTTCATTCTGGTAAACAGAAATATTTTTCAGTTCGGGGCTTGACACGAATTCCGACAATCAGAAGTGATTTGCCCGTCGGGTCGTTTTGTCGCGGCCAGCCGTCAACGTGAACGGACGGAATGAGCCCGCTCGCATCAAAAAACACACAAACCCATCAGATTAAGAACACACAAACAAGTCAGATTGCACGTACCAGCGAAAATGCGGCGGGAACAATCCGGCCCTGTCGGCATTATCGTCAACGCTTCGAATTTCCGGGAGACTTCCATGAAAACGGCAAAGATCATGCTGGCTGGACTGGCCACCCTCACCCTCGTTTCGGCGGCCTCAGCCCAGCAAGCGATGACGGGGACGGTCACGCGAATTGACCGGACCGACGGGACGATCGCAATCCAGTTGCACCGGACCCCAACACAGAGCGGCACCGTCGGCGCCAACACCAGCGGTGCTAAAACAGACGGTGCTAAAACAGACGGTCCTGCCGAAGAGCTCAAGACCAAGATCCAGGGCAATCTGTTGAACGTCCTGCACGCCGGCGACCGGGTCAAGTTTACGCTCACCGACGCGGGTGGGACCAAGACCATTACCAACGTCGAGCGACCGTAACTGACGGGCACACACAGCCAACTCGAAACGCAAAAAGGGCCGCGGCAACACCGCGGCCCTTTCGCTTGGACTTTCTCTTGGACTTTCCCTTGGAAGGGCCTGTCGTTACTCCGTGCAGACCTTGGTCGTCTTCATGCCGGTCTCGGCTTCGGTCTTGGTCTTGAAGATGCCGTTGTCGACGATGGTGGTCGTCGTGCTGGTCGGCTTGGTTTCAACCACCGTGCACTTCTTCGTGGTGCTGTCGCGAACGACGTAATATTCGGCAGCCATCGCAGTCCCGGCTACGCCCGTTGCGGCAAACGCCAGTGCGCCGATCATCAGAAATTTCTTCAATTTATCCTCCTCCGATTCTTCGTGATGCCATCAGCAACCCGCGGAGAAACCGGATGTTCCACTTTTTCCCGAATGGTTTCCACTTCCCGGATTCAATTTTGGCTATGCGCCGCAGGACGGCCCGGCAACAGTTCGGGAATAGTCGGCAATACCGCCCGATATAGACCTCCGTCTTTCCGACGAGCGGAACAAACATATGACCGGGAACTTATAGACGTGATCGCAATCATGCGATGGAGGACGACTGAATGAGACGCATTGCACTGATTGGCTGCGCCCTGCTGCTGGCAATGACCGCATCCGCTTCCGCCAGGCTGGGGATTGCGCCGCTCACCGTGCCGGATGACGGGGTGACCCAGGTCAAGCACGGACGTGGGCACGGTCACGGACATCGCATGGGCCGCGGGGGCCGGGGTCACCATTACGGTTGGGGCCGGGGCCGCGGGCACCATTACGGCTGGCGTCATCACCGTCGTCACTACTGAAAAGCTGATTCGCCGGGTGCTGCTTTCATCGATCCATTGCCCCGACGAAAGCAGCCACCGGCGGTATGGACGGTCGCGCCGACAGGCGCGGCCTGTTCAGTTTTCTGATGCCGGTCAGCCCAGTTCCATCTCGACGGCGATCCGGATCAGGTCGGAATGGTTCTTGGCGCCGAGTTTCTGCTTCAGCAGCGAGGTGGTGTTGGCCACGGTCTTGTAGGAAATATCGAGCGCGTCGGCGACTTCGACGATTTTGTGGCCGCGGCCCAGCAGGCGCAGGATTTCCAGTTCGCGCGCGGTCATTTGCGAGGCCGGATTGGCCTTGATGGAAGCGCCCGAGAACGTCACCGCCTCCGCCAGTTGCGGCGAGATGAAATTTTCTCCCGAGGCCACTTTGCGAACGGCCTTTACCAGCGTCCGCGGATCGTCGCCCTTGGCGACGTAACCCTGCGCGCCCATTTCCACCGCGCGAACCACGAAGGCAGGGTCGTCATTCATGCTGAACATGATGATTTTGGCGTCCGGATCCCCCTTGCGGATCCGTCGCATAAGCTCAAAACCCGAGACGTCGGGAAGTTTGATATCGATGATTGTGACATCCGGCCGTCGCGTCAAAAAGGCCTTGTGACCGGATTTTGCGTCCGCGGCCTCGTCAATTTTCACCGTCGCGTCCGAAGCGAACAGCGAACGGCATCCGGAAACGACCACCGGATGGTCGTCGACGATCAGGATCCTGGTTGTCGATTTGGCGATGTTCTGCATCCTCGCAGCCTCTTATGGGATAAATAGACATTTCGCGATAATTGAAAAGAGATACCTGCGCTACGGGAGTTAGAATAGTCCGAATGTGGCAGAATCTTTCCCTTCGCATGCGGCTGATTTTCGCGCTCGGCAGCATGTTCGTGGCCGCGCTGGTGCTCGGGGCCGTCTCGCTGCAGGTTTTCGCGCCGGGCCAACTGGTGGATGAAAGCGAGCCGGCAGCGCGATCGGCCAAGGTGGTTGCCGAAGCGCTCAACAGCGCGCTGCTGACGTCCGCCAACCCGCAGCAAACGCTCGACGCATTTGTGCAGGCGCTGGGCTCATCCGAAGCCATCCGGTTCCGCCGTGCCGGCATCGAAACGGCCACGCCTTCGCCGGCAGCGATAAGCCCTCCCCATGGACGCGCGCCGCAATGGTTCGTCGATCTTCTCGGCCTGCCGGAGATCGGCGCCTCGTTTCCGGTGAGGATCGATGGAAAGCAGGTCGGCGACATCCTGTCTTCACCCGATCTTTCAGCCGACATCTACGAGAAATGGGTCGGCTTTCTCGTCCTCGTTTCATCCGTCGTCGCCCTGATGCTCGTGACCGGCATTATCGCCTATCTGACCGCAGGAACCGTGGTCGACGCGCTGCGGAATCTGGGTGAAGGCCTGACCCGGATGCGGACCGGGGACTACCAGCACCTGATCGCGGCGACGGGTCCGCCGGAGATACGCAAAAGTTCCGAACTGGCCAATGAACTCGCACGCACGCTGAACCAGCTGAGCCAGGACAATCGCAGCCTGCTGCGGAAGGTCGTCTCGCTGCAGGACGATGAGCGCCGCGACATCGCGCGCGACCTTCATGACGAACTCGGGCCCTTGTTGTTCGGGATCCGGGCCAACGCGGTGGCGCTACAGGATGGCGCGGCACCGAACAAGAAACTCGGCGCTTCGGTCGAGGCGATGCTTAGATCGGTCGAGGCGCTGCAATTGGCGAACCGCCGTATCCTCGACCGGTTGCGGCCGCTTCATATCCAGGAAATCGGGCTCGAGAAAAGTGTCCAGACCCTGCTGCAGTATGCGCGATCGCAGGCGCCGGGCCTCAAACTGAATGTGCGGATCGATCCCCGTCTGAACAACGTCGACGGGCTGCTATCCCAGACCATCTACCGGGTTATCCAGGAGGGCGTGACCAATGTCCTCAGGCACGCCAATGCCAGCGCGATAAGCGTCGAGGCGACGATCGAAGGAAACCAGGTAATGGTGGAAATTTCCGACGATGGCGTCGGATTTACACCGCACCAGCCCTTTGGCCGTGGACTGACGGGAATGCACGAGCGCGTCCGGGCCCTGAGCGGGACATTCGAATTCAAGCGGCAGAACAGTCGGACCTATGTCCGGTGCCGTTTGCCGGCTGGCGTGTGAGGCGCGCCGCTGCCCCAGCGATGCAGCGAAGGATGCAGGGCGAAAGAACATCAGGTTGCAAGCAGGAGTGACGACCGCGTCGTCACCAGGCGCGATGCGGCACACCAACGCCATCCAGCGCCGTTGCCGGCGCGAACCGGCCGCAGCGGGTATGCAAAATCCTCCCGGAAGCGTCGAACGTGAAGACGATGCGAACGGGCTTGCCTTCGCAGTTCAGGTAATCAAGCTTGACCCCGTCGGCGGACGGCATGATCTCTTCCAGTCCAAAGGCATTGGGCGAGAATGCCTCGAGCCGGGGCCGCCAATATGATTCCAGCGCAGCCCGACCCGCATAGGTGTTTGCGCCCTCGCAGTCGCATTCGAGGCTTGCGTCGGGCGCGTACAGGTCGAGCAGCGGGCCCAGCTCATGTCGCCGGCAGGCATCGAGCCAAT
This sequence comes from Bradyrhizobium sp. OAE829, assembly GCF_040546575.1. Lineage (NCBI taxonomy): Bacteria > Pseudomonadati > Pseudomonadota > Alphaproteobacteria > Hyphomicrobiales > Nitrobacteraceae > Bradyrhizobium > Bradyrhizobium sp. OAE829. The sequence continues at coordinate 3,573,613 of NZ_JBEPOE010000001.1, forward strand.
CGACGACAACAGCCACCTGATCGATATCCTTCGCGATAACATCCTTGGCAGTATTCTTGGGCAGGTTCGACATGTCCATTGGCTGCACCTGGCTCGATGGGTCGAGAAAGGCAACGGAGTTAAGGCGATCGTCGTGAACGGGCACTGAACCACCGGTTACCCGCAATTCAGCTTGGAACCAAAAACAGTTTGTGTCCATGGAAGTTCCAGGCGCGATCAGCGGATTCACGACAACCGTGCTCGCGAACCAGCAATCTCTGGTAGCGGCAATCCGTGCAAACGGTGAGCACGCGGATGCAAACTTGGCAGCGCGTTTGCACCTTGCAGCCGCATCGCCTGCATGCGCCCCGCGTCTGCCTGCGCCACAATGCGGATTGACTAGCCTCCGACGCCGCGCCCATAATCCCGATGCAAGGGGCTTTATGCACGTAGCGACCACAAGAGTCGTGACCAATCAGTGCAAAGGCGGGGGTAACAGGCTTGTCGGCATCGCGGCGTCCAATGTTCGGCGAGCAACAGCGGTTCATGCTGTTTCTCATTGCGCCGGCGGCACTCTTGATGCTGCTGTTTCAGGTGCTGCCGATCGTGATCGGCGCCAATGCCAGCTTCCGCGACTGGGCACTCTATAACCCGAAGAAGATCTGGGTCGGCTTCAGTCACTATTACGCGGTGCTGTCGGATCCGGCGTTTCTCTACGTGGTGCTGCCGAACACCTTCCTGTTCATGATCCTGAGCGTGGCCGGGGCCCTGGTGGCGGGGCTGGCGCTGGCGCTGCTGCTCAACCGGCCGTTTCGCGGGCAAAAGCTGGTGCAGACGATCCTGCTGGTGCCGCTGATGGTGGCGCCGGTCGTCGCCGCGATCATGATCCGCTGGATGTTCAACGACCAGTTCGGCATCGTCAACACGGTGCTGGAGGCCATAGGGCTGGAAGGCCAGCCCTGGCTGGTGCAGCGCTGGAGCGCCTTCGGCATCATCCTTTTGACCGACATCTGGCTGTGGACGCCGTGGTTCACGCTGCTGCTGCTCGCGGGATTACAGAGCCTGCCGAAGGAGCCGTTCGAGGCGGCCGCGATCGACGGCACCACGACCTGGCGCGTGTTCAGATTCCTGACCCTGCCGATGCTGCGCCCGGTCATCGTGGTGTGCGTGGTGATCCGCGCCATCGACGCCTTCCGCACCTTCGACATCGTATGGACGCTGACTGGCGGCGGGCCGGGCCGCTCGACCGAGCTGTTCAGCCTCTATGCCTATGTGCACGCCTTCCTGAACCTCGATCTCGGCCGCGGCTCGGCGGCGGCGATCATTGGCGGGCTCATCATCCTCGTGATCGGCGTGGTGCTCTACCGCCTCGTCGATCGCATCGCAAAGGCATAATCAGATGCCGATCGTAAGCCGCCCCGATTTCCTGCCCGGATTGCCGAAGTGGAGCCGCAAGACGCTGTTCGCGCTGGCGCTGTTCGGCATCTGCTTTGCGTTCGCGTTTCCGGTGCTGTGGCTGATCCTGACCTCGCTGCGGCCGGAATCCGGCGTCTATTACGTCCATCGCGGCACCGAATTCACGCTGGCCAGCTTCGCCGAGGTGCTGACCGACGACCGCATCGTGTCGGCCTTCCTCAACAGCGCGCTGATCTCGACGCTGGCGACCTTCTTCTCGTTGCTGGTCACCGTCTCCAGCGGATACATGCTGTCGCGCTTCACCGGACCGGCGTCGCGGATCTGGTTCGGGACGATCTATGTGTTCCGCTGCATCCCCTATATTTCCTGGGTGCTGCCGCTGTACTTCGTGACCCAGAGCTGGGGCCTCTACGACACCTATACCGGCCTGCTGCTGCCGCATGTCGCGGTGCATATCTGCTTCTTCTCGTGGCTGATGAAGGGGTTTTTCGACGGCATCGATCCCAGCATGGAATACGCCGCGATGATCGACGGCTGCACGCGGTGGGGCGCCTTTATCCGCGTCGCCATACCGTCGGCGCTGCCGGCGATCTCGGCGCTGGCGGTGCTGTGCTGGCTGTTCACCTGGAACGAATTCCTGTTCGCGCTGATCCTGACCGGCAACCGCGTGCCGATGATCACGGTGGTCATGGCGCAGTTCGTCACCGAGATGGGGCTGCGCTGGAATTTGATGGCCGCGACCGCGGTGATGGCGCTGGTGCCGGCGTTCCTGGTCGCGCTGTTCGGGCAGAAATATGTGATCCGGGGGTTACGTATCTAGCAACGACGGGGACGCTGAATAAGACGAGGAAACAACACCAAAAACGAGGGAGGGAAGCGATGAAGCAACTGACAAAACTGGCTGTCGCAGCGACGGTGGCCCTGTGGGCCGCCGCAGGAAGCGCGAGCGCCCAGGTGACCGAACTGCGGATCGGCTACCAGCCGAGCCCGATCCAGGACAATTCGATTGCGATGTTCGAGGCCTGGGGCGCCAAGAACGGCGTCAAGATCGTCAAGGTGCCGAATTCCTACGGCGTCTATGTCGAGAAGATGACGGCGTCGCTGACGTCGAACTCCGATCAGTACGACGTGATCTGGCACAATGACGATTGGGGCCAGACCTGGGCGCATCTGCTCGAGCCGATGGATGACGTCGAAGCCAACAAATTTGCTTCCAAGTGGAGCATGTCACCGATCGTGTTCGGCAACGACAAGGGCCAGAACACCGTCGTGCCGATGGGCCAGACCTTCAGCGTGTTCTTCTACCGATCCGACCTCGTCAAACCCGAGGAAGTGCCGAAGACGCTGGATGAACTCGTCACCGTGAGCAAGAAGCTGCAGGCCGACGGCAAGGTGAAGTTCGGCTATGTCGCCGGCGCGTCGATGAACAACTCCTGGTTCACCTGGTTCTGGTCGATGTGGGGCAACAATTGCGACGTGCTGCTGCCACCCTACGAGCGCGACAACAAGAAGCTCGCCGCGAACGGCTGGAAATCGGGGATGACCGAGCCCTGCATGCAGAAGAACGTCGAATATTGGTGGGATGCGATCAACACCCACAAGATCGTGCCGCGCGGCATGCCGGCCTATGACCGCAACGAAGCCAACGCCGTGTTCATGGCCGGCGACGCCGCGTTCACGGTGGCGGACTCGCTATGGTGGGGCACGTTCAACGATCCCGCCAAGTCGAAGATATCAGGCAAGGTCGCTGCCACGCGCTTCCCGCTCGGTCCCGACCGCGCCAAGCCGTTCGCCTGGGACGACATCTGGGGCTGGGCGATCCCGAAGTCGATCTCGCCGGAGCGTAAGAAGAAGGCCAAGGAAATGCTCAACGCGATGATGCTGGACAAGGAAGGCCAGAAGAAGCTGTTCAAGGCGACCGGTGCGCCGCCGCCCAACACCGAATTCTGGGCGGAAATCGCGGCGGAAGATGCGTTCATGAAGCTCTTGAAGGAATCGGTGCTTGATTCACCCGACAAGGTGCGCGGCGCCTATTATTTCCCGCAATGGCCCGCCGTGCACAAGGCGTTCAACGACACCGTCACCAAGGCCGTCACCGGCAAGCGCGAGGATATCGCAAAGGTGCTGGCCGAAGGTGCGCCGCTGGTCAGCAAGGCGGCGCAATAATCGATAAGCAAAATCCCGCCGCGGGAAGCCTTTTATTTGAGCATGATCTTTCGGAAAACCGCTTCACACTTTTCCGGATCATGCTCGCTGCGGCGGGATTGTTTTGGGTCAACATGATCTTTATCTTGACGCGTTTTCTTCACGCGAACCGGTATCCACTTCGCTTGAAAACGCTCTAGTACTGTAACGGCGGGTAAATGGCAGCGATTTCACTCAGCAAGCTCAACAAGCATTATGGCTCGCTGTTCCACGCCGTAAAGGACGTCGATCTCGAGATCGCCGACAAGGAGTTCGTGGCCCTGGTCGGCCCGTCCGGCTGCGGCAAGTCGACGACGCTGCGCATGATCGCGGGGCTCGAGGACATCAGTAGCGGCGACATCCGCATCGGCAACCGGGTCGTCAACGACCTGCCGCCGCGCGACCGCGACATCGCGATGGTGTTCCAGAACTACGCGCTCTATCAGCACATGAGCGTCTACGACAATCTCGCCTTCGGCCTGCGCAACAAGAAGACCTCCGAAGCCGAGATCAAGGCCGCGATCGACCGCGCCGCGGGCATGCTCGGCCTGCACGAATTGCTGGCGCGCAAGCCGAAGCAATTGTCCGGCGGCCAGCAGCAGCGCGTCGCGCTCGGCCGCTGCATCGTGCGCAATCCGGAAGTGTTTTTGTTCGACGAGCCGCTGTCGAACCTCGACGCAAAACTGCGCGCGCAGATGCGGATCGAGATCAAGCGGCTGCATGCGGCCATACCGACCACGTCTGTCTTCGTGACCCACGACCAGGTCGAGGCGATGACGCTCGGCGACCGGGTCGTGATCATGCGCGACGGCCGGGTGCAGCAGGTCGGCACGCCGCTGCAGGTCTACGGCAAGCCCGCCAATAAATTCGTCGCCGGCTTCATCGGCGCGCCCGCGATGAACTTTGTCAACGTCACCGTGCGCAGCGATGGCGGCGCGACGACGGTCGAGGCCGATGGCCTCAAGCTCACGGTCGGCAGCGCCGATGCGCGCGCGCTCGCGGCGTACAACGGCAAGCCCGTGATCATGGGCGCGCGGCCCGAACATCTCGCGCTCGGCGAGGGCGCGCCCGGCGCCAGCTTCGATGCCCATGTCGAAGTCGTCGAGCAGCTCGGCTCCGAGATCCTGCTCGAGACGCGCGTCGGCAGCCACGGCATCACGGTGGCCCGGGTGCCGGCGGAAACGGTGATCGCGAGCGGCGATCGGGTCCGCGTTTCGGCCCAGCCCGGCCGGCTGCATTTCTTCGATCCGGAGACGGAATTGCCGATTACGGGGTAAGTCGCGCTTTCACCGTCATGGCCGGGCTTGACCCGGCCATCCACGTCTTAACTAGGTCGAGCGAAAGGAAAGTCGTGGATGCCCGGGACAAGCCCGGGCATGACGGAGCCTCACCGCTTCACCGCACCCGTCGGGCTGGCAAACCCTTCCATGGTCCGGATGCGCTTTTCCAGCCACCAGCCATATTCGGGCGCCCAGTCCTCGAATCTGCGGTTGATGCCGAGATCATGCGCCCAGTGATGAGCGATGTTGGGGTTGTACTGCGATTGCCGGCCGACCGCGATCAGATCGGCCTGGCCCTTTGCGAGCACCGCTTCGGCCTGCTCGGCTTCGAGGATGATGCCGACCGCCATGGTCGCGATATCGACTTCCTTGCGGACGCGCTCCGCATAGGGCACCTGGAAGCCGAGGCCGCGCGGCACCTGCGCTGCCGTCGCCGAGCCGGAAATGCCGCCGGAGGAACAGTCGACCACGTCGACGCCGCGGGCTTTCAACTCGTACGCCAGCGCCACCGTGTCATCCATGTTCCAGCCGTCTTGCGCGCCGTCGACCGAGGACACGCGCACGAACAGCGGCATCGTATCAGGCATTTCGCGCCGCACCGCCTCGACGATGTCGAGCGGCAGCCGCATGCGCCCCTTTCGGTCGCCGCCATACTCGTCGTTGCGGGTATTTGAAATCGGCGACAGGAACGAGGCCAGCAAATAGCCATGGGCCATATGAACCTCGATCACGTCGAAGCCCGCCTTGACCGCATTCTTGGCGGCGTGCTCCCAGGTCTTCACCATGGCGCGGCAGTCCTCGGCGGTAAGCTGGCGCGGCGTAAGCCATCCCGGCGCCACCGGCTCGCTGGTCGGGCCGACTGGTTGCCAGTGTTTGGCGCCCGCCTTGATCTCTTCTGGTGTGAGCGGCCCCATGCCGTTCATCGCCTTCTGCGAGGACGATTTGCGGCCGCCATGTGCGAGCTGAAGGCCGATCGCGGTGTTCTCGCGTTTCATAAAAGCGATCAGCGGCTTGAAACTTTCGACCTGCACGTCGTTCCAGATGCCGAGATCGAACTCGTTGATCAGGCCGACTTCCTCGACGCCTGTGGCCTCGACAAAGACAAGACCAAAACCGCCGAGCGCGTATCGACCGAGATGCACCTGATGAAACATGCCGCAGGTCGCACCGGGATCGGCGCGGTAATGCACCATCGGCGGCACCACCAGGCGATTCTTCAGCGTCAGGCCGCGAATGCTGAACGGCTGGAATAGCAGGGGACGTGCGGGATGGGCGGAGGGCGCGTCGGACATCGGTGGCCTGTGTCGTGAGGGTACGGCACGGATAGTAGCGGAAGGTGTTCCGAGGTCCAGACGGCCGACGCATGTCATGCATGCATGCGGCGCTTCCGCCCCCTAGTCGCCACCGACATCGACATCGAGGCCGGCAGCCTTCAGTGAGGCGATGGTCGCCTCAAGATGGGTGCGGTCTCGGGTTTCGATGACGACCTCAAGGACAACCCCCTTGGCTGGCAGGTCGGTGAAAATGCGTTGATGCGACACCTCGACGATATTGGCGCCTGCCTTGGCCAGGATGGCGACAACCGTGCCGAGCTGTCCGGGCCGATCCACGATGTCGAACTTCAGCTTCGAAAGGCGGCCTTCCCTTGCGAGTTGACGCGTCAGCACACCGGACAGGAGCCGCGTGTCGATATTGCCTCCGCTCAGCACCAGGCCGAGCGAACGGCCCTTGAAGCGCGCCGGATCGGCGAGTACGGCCGCCAGGCCCGCCGCCCCCGCGCCCTCGGTCACCGACTTCTCGATGGTGATAAAAAGGCTCACCGCGTGCTCGATCTGCTGCTCGGTGACGAGTACGATATCATCGACGAGCGCGCGCACGATGTCAGACGTGATCTGACCGGGCGCCTTGACGGCAATGCCCTCCGCGAGCGTGTCACCGCGCATCGCAAGATGTTCCCCCTTGATGAGGTTGTACATCGAGGGGTAAAGCGCGGCCTGAACGCCGACGATCTCGATATCCGGCTTGAGGGTCTTGGCGGCAACGGCGATGCCGGATATCAGGCCGCCGCCCCCGATCGGAACAACCAGGACGTCGAGATCGGGCACCGAAGCCAGCATCTCGAGCGCGATAGTACCCTGACCCGCGATGATCAGCGGATCGTCATAGGGATGGATATACGTCAAACCCTGTTTTCGACCGTAGTCGGTGGCGAGGGTGGCGGTATCCTCCAGCGTCGCCCCACCCTCGATCACGGTCGCACCGTGCCGGCGCGTGTTCTCGATCTTCACCATCGGTGTGCCCACCGGCATGAAGATGGTCGCAGGAATCGAGAGGCGGGCCGCGTGATAGGCCACGCCCTGTGCGTGGTTGCCCGCCGAGGCGGCTGCCACGCCGCGCCGCCGTTCGTCGGCCGATAACGCAGACAGCCGATTGAGCGCGCCGCGCTCCTTGAACGTCGCCGTAAACTGCAGGTTTTCGAATTTCAACCATATGTTCGCGCCCGTGATGTCGGACAACGTACGACTGGGCTCGAAGCTCGTCCGCTTCACGAAGCCGGCGAGCACGCCTGCCGCCGCCTCGATATCGCCAAGGGTAACCGGCAGGTGCGCGAGGGAAGCTTTCAACGTCTCGGTCATAATCATCGAATCTCTGCCGACCGCTCCACGCAGTAAGGGCGAAGACGGCGGGTTACGCTACGCCAACCCCCACCCTATGAAGCTATTTCAGGAAAAAATACAGCAGGAGATACAGCAGGGATACCGCGAGGATCGCGAGAGACAGACACAACGGGGTGCTGCACAGCGCATCGCGCCCGCCCATTACGCCGGTGCCTGATCGGTCGCACCTGCCGCTCGGACAAGAGGCGCGGTTGGTTGCCGGTTTCCTACGCGCGTGCGGTGCCAATGCCGCCTTGGCGCCCCGGCCCGGTATCGATCCCGATGAGGCTCAATGTCTTTGGGCTCAATCGCGTTCTCGGCAGGTGCGAAAGCTGCCGCTGTGGGTAATCGATTTGGTCGCCTACGCATTTTCTTCGAATTCGCAGGGGGGCGGCTAGTTTTTCTTGCACAATTCGAGGCAAGCGGCGGCCATCCTCGTTTTCCTTTCGTGATCCTCGTCACATCGCCGCGCGAGCGGCGTCGCTAAATGTGGTCGCTCCAGCCCGGATGATCCCGCTGGTCAAATCAAGGGGAACTGCGATGACCGATGCAATCAATGCGAACAGCGAAGTTCTGGATGGCGACCTCGATGCGGTGTCTGGCGGCTTTATGCGGCTCCCTTTAGTGGCCGTCAAAGTGCTGGAAGCCAGCAAAGGCGGCGAAGGAACGGGTGGTGGTCAGAACGACCCGGCCCAAATGTTTCAACAGATTATGCAGCAACTGACCCAAGGGGGTTAGCGCGCCAGGCGCACAACGTCGGCCGAGCGGCAAGCTTGCGAAATCCGGTTGAGGACCGAGCGCAAGGCCGGCGCACTGTCGGCATTCGCTCGCACCTAGGGGCCGGCGGGACGGCCTGGCCTAATTTCCGGCGGCCGTAACAAAAAGCCCCATAGCCGTAGACCGTTCATGTGTAGTCAGTGCGACCAAATCGACGTCAAGATTACGCACCTTCGAGACGTGGCCTCTCGAATGCTGGACAAGCAAACGCTTGACGGCATCGCCGCCTTGATTTCGGAAATGGAAATCAAAAAAACCGAACTGCATCCCGAGTAGGATGCGCCGTGGAAACCGGACAGACTTGAAGTCTTCGTATATATTCACAGCCGACGAGCATGGCTTTGCGGGGCGAATGTTTCATGCCGCAGTTCGATGACCAATGACTGGTACGAAAAGCTTCGTTGCCCAAAGTGCGGCAAGACTGGCATGGCAACGCTGTCCCAAGAAGAGGGACATTTGCCGATTGCCGAGGTCATTCCGGATGGCTTCGAGTTAGTTTTTACCAACAAAGGCCCAGACTTCTATTGCACGACCTGCAACGTCGCGGCGTATCCATAGCCGCCTCGGCGCGCTGATCCACGAAGCACGCTGACAAACCGCGAATGGCACAAACTGCACATGCCACGGGAAACCCCGCGGGTGTATTGTATTCTACTCGCGTCATGAGGGAACGACGCCATGGTAGTCGAATTGCTCTATCGCGCAGGCATCATCGCCCTCGGCCTGATGAACGTCGGGCTGGTTGCTGCTCTATTGTTCGCAGGCGGCTGAAGCCGCTACCCGCGAACTAAAACTCGCGGTCCATCGCCGGATGCCGGCGAGCGCGGCTGCGCGGGTGGCACCCGCTCTCGACCGTCCAATGCACTAAAGGGCCGCCGAGATCGGCAGCCGAGCGCCGTGCCACCGGCGCGCGGCCGCCTCAATACGGATTAGTAGCGCGGGCAAACCCAGTTGCCGTAGGTATCGTAGCCGCAGCCGCCGCCGTAATAGGCCCCTGCTGCCGCAGCTCCAACAGCAGCCGCGCCGACCGCTGCCGCACCGTAGCCCCGACGATACCCGTAGCCGCCATAACCGTAGCGACCGCCGCGCACTGCGACAGCGCTACCCCGCGCGCCTCGAACCGCGACCGCGCCGCCGCGGTAACCGCCACCGTGAAATCCGCCGCCGCCCCGATAGGCACCACCGCCGCGACCGCGAGCGTAGGCATCGTCCGGGATCAGGCTGGCCGTGAGTAGAACGAGTGCTGCAAGAGCAGCAAGAATACAACGAAGCATGGCTGAACCTCTTTCTACAAACCCTGCCGGGATGGGAAATTGCTGCGCTGTCAGTGACGAGCGTTGATGTAGATCAACGGAATAAGAATGCCTAAATTCATGGGGAGAGATGTCAGGTGCCGGCCGCGCAAACAGTGGTCTGTTGTCGCATTGTCCTTTGGTAAGACGACCCCACCGACAAATGGGGGAAGCATTCATTTCGACCGGTTGTGCAGACTTAATAATCCTTCGAGGAATTAGCTGATGTTCGTGCACAAAGCCGCCAACCCGGTGCCCGGTCCCTATTCACTCGGGGACCTTGGCATGACGAGCGGATTGGACCCAATCGTTTGCTTAAATGAATTCAACTACAAGAAAAGGACCAAGATTTACGGCGATGCGGCGCGCGAACGCGACGGCCTGGATGAGCGGCGTCGGTTGGTAGAAAGGGCGGCACCATGAAAAACAAACCACCGATCTTTATTCCGGCTCGGCAACGCCCGACGACGTTCACTGTCTCACGCGGTCTTACCGCGAGACACAAATTTATTTAGCTTCGCTCACCCACCCTACGACACCACGAAGCTACGAAGCTGCGCTCCGCCCTTGCGCGCGCCACCACACGCCGAAGGCGATCACGACTGCCGCCGCCAGGCTGAACCAGGTGATGGCGTATTGCATGTGGTCGTCCTTGAGATGGACAATGAGCGGCCCCGGTTTCGGGATGCCGCTCTCGGGCCGAGGGGATTCCAGATCGATATAGAACGGCGCGACAGCCTTGCCGCCCTCGCCCCAGCCGAGCGCGCGCGCCATCGCCAGATGATCGCGGGTGAACCAGAGCCGCTTGGCGATATTCTCCGACGGCGTCAGCGTGCCGGCGGCTTCCGGAAAGCGAAGATAGCCGGTGAGTTTTGCCGGTTCGCCGGTGACGAGCCGGCCGACCGCGCGGTCTTCCTGCGCACGGTCCTGCATCGTGTTCTGCACGAAGCCGGTATTGACCGCGACGATTGCCCCATCGGCGGTTTGCGCCGGCAGGAACGCCCAGGTGCCCGGGCCGGACACGTCGTTACGGACCGAAGAGCCGGAGCTATAGACCATTACATCGGGAAGCCGCACGTAAGTTCCGGTGAAACTGACGCGGCGGAATTCGTCCTTGGCTGGTGTCAGCGTGCCCCATTGCGCCTGTTCCGGCAGCGCCTTGGGCGCATCGGCCAGCCTTTCATTCAGGGCCGCGATCAGCGCGTGCTTCTGGACGCGCCGCTGCAATTGCCAGATCCCGAGGCCGAGACAGGTCACGATCATCACGAGCGTGAAGATGGCAAAGCCGAGCGTACCGCGCCGCCGCGCAACAACGCCGGTCATTTCGGCTCGCGATCGATCAGGCGGCCGGGCGCGGCCTTGTGATGGTACTGCAGCGCGATCAGCAGCGACTTCATCGAGCGCAGCGGCAACAGCGTGGTCGCCAGAATTAATGGTAGCCACAACGCCGCATGCAGCCAGAACGGCGGCTGGTATTTGATCTCCACGATCAAGGCCGCTCCGACCACGATCGCGCCCGCGATCATGATGATGAAGATCGCCGGCCCGTCGCCGGCATCGATGAATGCGTAATCGAGCCCGCAGGCCTCGCAGTTCGGCCGAAGGTCGATGAAGCCCGCATAGAGCTTGCCCTTGCCGCAGCGCGGGCAGCGGCAGGCGATGCCGCGCAATGCGCTCTCGGTCAGCGTGGGAAGAGCATCATCAGGCATGGCTTCACTTCGTAAAAAATGAAAAAGGGGCGGTCGCACGACCGCCCCTTGTAACACAATGACGTCAGTTCAATGCCCGGCGACAGGTCCAGCACCGCGGAACCAGACATAGATGCAGATGAACAGGAACAACCACACCACGTCGACGAAGTGCCAGTACCAGGCGGCGAATTCAAAGCCGAGATGCTGGGTCGGCGTGAAGTGTCCGGCATAGGCGCGGAACAGGCAGACCAGCAGGAACACGGTGCCGACCAGCACGTGGAAACCGTGGAAGCCGGTCGCCATGAAGAAGGTCGCGCCATACATGTTGCCGGAGAAGTGGAATGTGGCGTGGGCGTATTCATAGGCCTGCACGCAAGTGAACAGCGCGCCGAGCACGACGGTGAGGATCAGGCCGTATTTCAGGCCCTTGCGATCGCCTTCCAGCAGCGCGTGATGCGCCCAGGTCACCGTGGTGCCCGAGGTCAGCAGCAGCAGCGTATTGAGGAGCGGCAGATGCCAGGGGTCGAAGGTCTCGATGCCCTTCGGCGGCCAGGTGCCCGGCACGCTGCAGGCGCCCGCCGCAGTGCCGGCGCCACAGCCGAACACCGCGTCGCGGGTGGCATGAATGGCGTCGGCCGGGAACAGCGCGGAATTGAAGAAGGCCCAGAACCAGGCGACGAAGAACATCACCTCGGAGGCGATGAACAGGATCATGCCGTAACGGTGGCTGATCTGCACCACGCGGGTGTGGTCGCCCTTGAACTGGGCTTCGCGGATCACGTCGCCCCACCAGCTCGCCATGGTGTAGAGCACGCCGATGGTGCCGACGCCGAACACGATCGGCGCCGCCGCATACATATGGTGCATCCAGCCGACGGCGCCGACGGCCATGATGAAGGCCGAGATCGAGCCGACGACCGGCCACGGGCTCGGATCGACGAGGTGGTAGTCGTGATGCTTCGCGTGCGCCGTAGCCATTGCGGTCTCTCCGTTAGCGGTGCCGGATCCTTCGGCACATCTTCGTCTCAAAATTCAAAGTCGGGAATTTCGGAAGGCCGAAATTCCCGGAGTTACAGGCTTCCCTTGCGCTTGTCCGACTCGCCCGAAGCCACCGGCTTCGGCGCCGGATCGCGCACGGGATAGAAGGTGTAGGACAGCGTGATGGTGTTCAGCCCGTCGCTCTCGGTGTCGGCGATCAGCGCCGGATCGACGTAGAACACGACCGGCATCTCGCGCTTTTCGCCCGGCGCCATGGTCTGTTCGGTGAAGCAGAAGCAGTTGATCTTCTGGAAATACGCGCCGACCGTCAGCGGGGTCACGTTGTACGCGGCCTGGCCGACCGTGGGCCGCGCCGCCTGGTTGGTCACCCTATAGAACACGGTGACGACCTCGCCGATCCTGACCTCGATCTCGTTCTGCTCCGGCTCGAACTTCCACGGCAGGCCGGCGCCGACATTGGCATCGAACCGCACCGAGATCTTGCGCGCCAGCGGGCCCTGCGAAGGCGCCGAGGTGGCGACCTGGGTGGTGCCGTTGAAGCCGGTGGCGCGGCAGAACCAGTTATAGAAGGGAACGGCGGCATAGGCCGCGCCGACCATGAACACCACGACGAAACCGCAGATCGAGGCCACCATCGCATCGCGCGTCAGGCCGCGGCGCGAAGCCTTGCGGCTTGCCTCCGGCTCCCTTTGCGCGATCGGTTGGTCTGCCATGTCCACCTGCCCAGATTCCAGTCTACAGTTTCCAGATTACATGGGCCGCACTAGAACGGCCGGCCCCTTGACCATGGTGACGGCGAAAAACAGCACGACGAGCACGAGGAGCGCGAGCGCAATCGCGACCGACCGCTGGCGCCGGCTTCTTTTCTGCGCCTCGGTGAGGACGATTCCATCTGGCATCCGCTTGTCGTCCATTCCGGTCCCATGCGCCCCCTACCCGATCAAAGCCATGACGCCGCGCACGACGACTTCGAGCAGCAGCGTCGCAAACAGCGCGAACAGGTAAAGGATCGAGAAAGCAAACAGCCGCCTGGTCGCGCGCAGCGCCTCGGTACCTTCGCGGCGGCGGTAGACGTTGATCGCCAGCGCCATCATGCCGGCGCCGAGCACCAGCGAGGTGATGCCATAGATCGCGTCGAAATAGCCGAGCGGCCAGGGGGCGACGGCGATCGCGACCAAAACGACCGTATAGAGCAGGATCTGCAGCCGGGTCGCGTCGGGTCCGGCAACGACCGGCAGCATCGGAACGCCGGCGCGGGCATAGTCGTCGCTGCGGAACAGCGCCAGCGCCCAGAAATGCGGCGGGGTCCAGAAGAAGATGATCAGGAACAGCAGCACCGGCTCCATCGACAGCGAACCGGTCGCCGCGGCCCACGCCACGACAGGCGGCAGCGCGCCTGCGGCGCCGCCGATCACGATGTTCTGCGCGGTCCAGCGCTTCAGGAGCATGGTGTAGATCACGACGTAGAAGAAGATCGTGAACGCCAGGAGCCCGCCCGCGAGCCAGTTGACGAGGATGCCGAGCGTCATCACCGAGAAGAACGCCAGGATCAGCCCGAACGCGGTCGCCTCTTCGCGCGTGATGCGGCCGCGCGGGATCGGCCGGTTGGCGGTACGCGACATCTTGGCGTCGATGTCGCCCTCATAGGCCATGTTCAGCGCACCGGAAGCGCCGGCGCCGACCGCGATGCAGAGGATGGAAGTGAACGCCAGGATCGGGTGGATATGGCCGGGCGCGATCACAAGGCCGACCAGCGCGGTGAAGATCACCAGCGACATCACCCGCGGCTTCAGCAGCGCGAGGTAGTCGCCGACCTCGGCCTCGGAAATCCGGGGCAATTCGATGGCGTTGTGATCGACGACCGACAAGATTGATCTCGCTTGGTTCTAGGCCGCGGCGCGCCCGAAGGAGCGCGCCGCGAACGATAAGGTTTATTGCACCCGCGGCAGCACTTCGAACTGGTGGAAGGGCGGCGGCGACGACAGCGTCCATTCCAGCGTGGTGGCGCCGGGGCCCCACGGATTATCCGCCGCCTGCTCCTTCTTGATGAAGGCATCGATCACGCCATAGATGAAGATCAGCACGCCGAAGCCCGAGACGTAGGAGCCGAGCGAAGACACCAGGTTCCAGCCGGCGAACGCATCCGGATAGTCGATGTAGCGGCGCGGCATGCCTGACAGCCCGAGGAAATGCTGCGGGAAGAACACCAGGTTGACGCCGATGAAGGTGACCCAGAAGTGCAGCTTGCCGATCGTTTCCGAGTACATGTAGCCGGACATCTTCGGGAACCAGTAGTACCAGCCCGCGAAGATCGCGAACACGGCGCCCAGCGACAGCACGTAGTGGAAGTGCGCGACGACGTAATAGGTTTCCTGCAGCACGCGGTCGACGCCGGCATTGGCCAGCACGACGCCGGTGACGCCACCGAGCGTGAACAGGAAGATGAAGCCGATCGCCCACAGCATCGGCGTCTTGAACTCGATCGAGCCGCCCCACATCGTGGCGATCCAGGAGAAGATCTTCACGCCGGTCGGCACCGCGATCACCATGGTGGCGGCGACGAAATAGGCCTGCGTCGCGCTGGACATGCCGACCGTGTACATGTGGTGCGCCCACACCACGAAACCGATGCCGCCGATCGCGACCATGGCGTAGGCCATGCCGAGATAGCCGAACACGGGCTTGCGCGAGAAGGTCGAGACGATCTGGCTGATCATGCCGAAGCCGGGCAGAATCAGGATGTACACTTCGGGATGGCCGAAGAACCAGAACAGATGCTGGAATAGCAGCGGGTCGCCGCCGCCGTCGGCGGAGAAGAAGGTGGTGCCGAAATTGCGGTCGGTCAGCAGCATGGTGATCGCACCGGCGAGCACCGGCAGCGACAACAGCAGCAGGAAGACGGTGACCAGGATCGACCAGACGAACAGCGGCATCTTGTGCAGGGTCATGCCCGGCGCGCGCATGTTGAAGATCGTGGTGATGAAGTTGATGGCGCCGAGGATCGACGAGGCGCCGGCCAGATGCAGCGACAGGATCGCGAAATCGACCGCCGGTCCCGGATGGCCCGAGGTCGACAGCGGCGCGTAGATGGTCCAGCCCGCACCGACGCCGTTGGCGCCCGGCTCACCCTCGACGAAGGTGGACATCAGAAGCAGCGCGAACGAGGCCGGCAGCAGCCAGAACGAGATGTTGTTCATGCGCGGGAACGCCATGTCGGGCGCACCGATCATCAGCGGCACGAACCAGTTGCCGAAGCCGCCGATCATCGCCGGCATCACCATGAAGAAGATCATGATCAGGCCGTGCGAGGTCACGAACACGTTGTAGGTATGGGCTTCGTGGAACAGCTGGACGCCGGGATACATCAGCTCGATGCGGATCGCGATCGACATCGCCGCGCCAATGACGCCGGCGATGACCGCGAACACCAGGTACATCGTGCCGATGTCCTTGTGGTTCGTCGAATAGACGAAGCGCCGCCATCCGGTCGGATGCGCGTGCGCGTGGTCATCATGGGCGTGATCGTGGTGTGTCGCTGCGCCTGTTGCCATGTTCAAATCCTGCCTTGCAGTCCCTTTTCGGACCTTGCGGTCCCGTCGCCCTTGTCCCTTGCGCCTAAGCCTTAAAGCTTGCCTGAGCTTTGCGGCTTACTGCGCCACCGCGCCACCAGCCGAGGCGTACGAATTCGCCGGGTTGGTCGCATATTTCTTCTTCGCGGTTTCCACCCAGGCCGCGAACTCCTGATCGCTCACCACCCGCACCGCGATCGGCATGTAGGCGTGATCCTTGCCGCACAGTTCGGAGCACTGGCCGTAGAACATCCCGGTCTTGGTGGCCTTGAACCAGGTCTCGTTCAGACGGCCGGGGATGGCGTCGATCTTGATGCCGAAGGCCGGTACGGCGAAAGCGTGGATGACGTCAGCACCGGTGGTCAGAACCTTGACCACCTTGTTGACCGGCACCACCATCTCATTGTCGACGCCGAGCAGCCGGGGCTTCTTGTCCGCGGCCATCAGCGAATCGAACTCGAACTTGCCGTGATCGGGATAGGCGTAGCTCCAATACCACTGCTTGCCGGTCGCCTTGATGGTGAGATCGGCCTTTGGCACGTCGAGCTGCAGAAACAGCAGCCGGAACGACGGCACCGCGATTGCCACCAGAATCAGCACCGGGATCAGGGTCCAGGCCACTTCGATCAGGGTGTTGTGGGTGGTCTTGGAGGGGACCGGGTTGGCCTTGGCGTTGAACTTGACGACGACCATGACCAGCAGCACCAGCACGAACAGCGTGATGATGGTGATGATGGCGAACAGCCAGTTATGGAACCAGATGATGTAGTCCATCACAGGCGAGGCCGATTCCTGCAGGGTCCATTCCCACGGCGCTGGCTGCCCCAATTCGGCTGACGCCGTACCGCCGGCGACAAGGGCCATGCCCGCCACCGCAAATCCCAGCAACCGCCGGCCAATCTGGCCCTTCGACATCTTCATGCCGCTCGCGCTCCCTTGATAAATCCCCAAAGCATCCCCACCGGATGGCCGGAAATGCCGCACGATCCGCCCCTACAAACAGCCCGCCGGAGGTGGCTTGGGAGCACACCTCAAAAGTACCGGGGCCAGATCGCTAGAACGCTTCGAAATCCAGCCTCTCAAACCATAATTCGCAGGCTCTCGCAATGCAGTAGTGGGGACCAAAGCCATGCGTCACCGGCTAATCTCTGCATGTCAGGTTTTCCCGGTGAATCAGGCAAAATCCGCCTTTTTGTCCAGCTGCGCCGCTTGACAGGCGGATTACTGGATGTACGCACAGGAAGGGTGCGCCGCGGGGACCTGATTCGCCGCTGAAGCACCCTTCCCGGCTTCGCATCGGGCTTGATATCAGGCTTGGGAATTGCTTCGAGATTTAGCGAAAGACCGCCTTCAAGGCGCCGTCATTACGTATCAGTCCGAGTAATCATTCAGAGGATCGACCCGGATGAGGCGTTCAAAACATCAGGCAGGACGCAAGCCAGGGCCAGGCCGCTGGCTGGGCGGACTGCTCGCCACCATACTCCTGCTCGGCCTGACCGAGGTTGCCAGCGCCCAGGGCGCGGTACGCTCGGTCCATGGCGACTGGCAGATCCGCTGCGACACCCCCCCGGGGGCTCAGGGCGAGCAATGCGCCCTGATCCAGAGCGTGGTAGCCGAAGACCGCTCCAACGCCGGCCTCACCGTGATCGTGCTGAAGACCGCCGACCAGAAGAGCAAACTGATGCGGGTGGTGGCCCCCTTGGGCGTGCTGCTGCCCTCCGGGCTCGGCCTGAAACTGGACAACCAGGACGTCGGCCGCGCCGGTTTTGTCCGCTGCCTGCCCAATGGCTGCGTTGCCGAAGTCGTGATGGACGAAAAACTGCTCGGCCAGCTCCGCACCGCCAAGACCGCGACCTTTATTATCTTCGAGACCCCGGAAGAGGGCATCGGCTTCCCGCTCAGCCTGAACGGGATCGGCGAGGGATACGACAAGCTGCCGTGAGGCACCGGGGCGCCGCCTCAACATCCGCTTCGCTTAGTCGCGCGCGGCGCCGGTGTAGTAGTCGAATAGCCGGCGCGCCTCGATCGAGAGCCAGTCCGCTTCACCCGTGATGTAGCCTTCGACTTGCCCGGTGACGCCGAGCAGGAAGGTGATCGGCATGCCGTACAGCGCGAAGGGCGTGTCGACACCGTCGCTTGCGCCGGCACGTCCCACCAGTCCGCCGGGATCGAAGCCGATTCCGAGATGACGAAGCTTCAACTTCTTGGCGAACGGCGGCACCACGGATCGATCGCGATCGGTGGTGATGGCGACGACGGCGAGGTCGGCGCGGCGGCTTTCCGCGAGTTGATCCAGTATCGGCAGTTCCGTGCGGCAGGCTGCACACCAGGTCGCCCAGAAATTGACGAGCACCACCTTGCCGCGGAAGGACTGCAAATCGAGCACCCCTCCGCCGAGACGCGGGATCGGGACCGGCGGGACCGGCCGTGCGCCGCGAACGAGCGTGAACTGATGCCGGGCGGTGGCGAATGGCGGCGGCCCGCCGGCCGCGGCACGTCCCGGCAGGGGCGGTATCGCAAGCGAGGCGGCCGCGCCCATGATCCCCGCGACAAAGCTGCGGCGGGTCGGGCTGCGGGGCGAGGTCATGTCGGATACTCCGCTGTGCAGTTCTGAATCCAAATATCACGATCGGATGTAGGACCAGCCGGCTTCCTGCAATTCGATGATGCGCCCCGGCCCGCTCGGCACGATATCGACGCCATCGATCAGGATGACCGGACGTCCCTCCTGGCGCTCCATGCCGAGCTTGGTGGCGTCGCAGACCACGAAGCGGATGTTCGAATTGACCGTCCGGAGGATGCGCAGCATGTCCTTTACCGGCGAAGTGTCGGCGCGCAGCATGTGAACGCCGGCATTGTAGGCGACGACTTCGATCGTGAACGCCTCGTTCCGCTCCTGGTAGTATTTTGGAAGGTTGAGCGAGGTCGAGATCAGCGCCCGCATCGTGGTGGGATCATCGGTGTTGATCGGCAGCACCAGCCGATGCATCGCGACCGGAGCGGGCTTCGCCGGCGGCTTTGGGCTCGCCGCCTCCGATCCTGTCAGCAACAGGGTCACGGTCAGCGGCACCACGAAGGCCAGGATAAGACCCGCGGCAATCGTCCATTCGCGGCGAGAAAAGCGCATGGCGGCGGCCTCACAAATGCTTGTTCACAAGTGACTGGCAAGCGATGCGATCTGGCCGCGCTTGGCGTAGGCGACGACGGCGCTCAGTGCCAACAGCACCAGAGCAGGCACAGCCGAGCCGCCGACCACAAAGAGATGAGTGACGGTCGCGCCGATCATGATGCAGATCAGCAGCACGGCGCCGACGGCCGCCAGCGACGGCGTGAGGATCAGGATGGCCCCGAGCACTTCCAGCGCCCCGGTCAAATAGCGGAACCATTGACCAAGGCCGATGTGCTGAAATGACTCAACCAGCATCGGCACGCCATAGAGCTTGGCGGCGCCTGCGCCTGCAAAGGCAAGGGCCAGCAATCCCCTGACGACCCAGAGACCGGCGGACTTCCAGCGCGGTGGCGCCGATGCAACAGCAAGTGACATTGGTCGCTCCCGATATGTTCCAGCAGTTCAGCGCCGTGGCCGACCCCGCGAAGGCTTTCGAGACACAAAATTCGGGAGTAAGATGAAAAGCACAAGTAGGATGCTTTTTGTGAGGTAGTATGAAAAAGATGACTATTGCAGAAAGCAAGGATATCGCCGCCCCGGAACCGTGCGAGCGCGGGGTGCTGGAGCAATTTCATCGTGCGCTGGGCGTTCTGGCCGGAAAATGGAAGGGCGACATTCTCTGGCAACTGGTCCAGCGCAAGCACCGGTTCGGCGAATTGCGCCAATCGATCCCCGGCGTCACCCAGCACATGCTGACGACGCAGCTACGCGATCTCGAGGCCAATGGACTGGTGAAGCGCACGGTCTATCCCGAGGTGCCGCCGCGCGTCGAATATGAGATCACGCCCTCGGCGAGAGCCCTGCAACCGGTGTTCGATGAACTGTTTCGCTGGTCGCAGGAGCACGGCTTTCCGACCGCGACGCAGCCCAAGGGCTCTTCTTCCAACAACAAGGGTTCTTCTTCCGACAAAAAGGCGCAGCCAAAGTAGGTTCCCGTCATTGCGAACTGAGTGATCTCGCTCACAGCCCGAGCAATGGTCATCCTGCAATAGGTTTCCCCATCAACGCGGAGGAAAACCATCATGACGAACGACCGTACGTTCGAGACCCGTGCACACGCTGCGAACAGCGAGCTGACCGGGGAGCAACTCGACATCGTATCCGGCGGCAAATGGTTTGAAATCGTGCGCGTCGAGCACAGTGTGAAGTCCCCGCGGGACGCGGCATCGGGATTGGCAACCGGTCGCCGCCAGCACCAGCCCTGATCTGATTGGGCGTCGTCAGGTTTTCGCAGGTTTTTCTTGGCCCTGCCGCTAGAACAGCAGCCCCATCAGAATCAGGTTTTCGTAGCTGCCATCGACCAGGATTGCCTCGCGCTGCACGCCCTCGATCTCGAAGCCGACCTTCTTATAGAGCGCGATCGCATTCACGTTGTTTTCCCGGACCGTCAGTTCGACCCGCTGCAGCCCGAAGGCCTGTGCGGCGCCGAGCGCCTGCGCGATCAGGCGCTTGCCGATGCCCCGGCCCCGGAACTGTGGTAAAAGGCCCATGCCGAGAACGCCGTTATGGGCATAAATCGGCCTCGGCTTCGGGGTCACGTCGCACCAGCCGACGACTTCACCGCCCGACAGCGCGACGAATTGCGGATACCCCTGCTCGATAATGTCGAGAATGAACGCCCGCGTCGCTTCCAGCGGGGGGGCCTCCAGGAACGACAGATAGCGCCGCTCCCGCGCCACGATATCGAGGGTCCGGTGAAAGCTATCGATATGGCCTTGCGTTATCGGAACAATTTCGATCGTAGCCATCGTGCCTGCAACGTGTTGATCCAGCCTCTCGCGAAACTACGAGGAAACAACTATCTTGGTTGCACCCCTCCGACAACGGACTGAATGTAATGACCAACTCCCCCGCTACAACCTCCCTGATCGACCGCGCCAATCTCGACCGCGATTCCGTCCGCCGGGAGATCGCGCGCGGGCTCGAAGGCGCTGATGACGGCGAATTGTTCCTGGAATATGGCCAGACCGAAGCGCTGATGTTCGACAATGGCAGGCTGAAGCAGGCGACCTACGACACTTCGCAGGGGTTTGGCCTGCGCGCGGTCAAGGACGACGCGGTCGGGTACGCGCATTCCTCCGACGTCTCGCTGCCGGCGCTGATCCGCGCTGCGGACGCGGTCGCGGCGGTTCGTGGCGGCTATTCCGGCAACTTTGCGGCGGCGCCCGCTCACACCAATGTGAGACTCTATGGCGACGACAATCCGCTGGATGCGCCGGGTTTTGAAGCCAAGGTGAAGCTGCTCGCCGAAATCGACGCCTATGTGCGCGACAAGGACCCGCGGGTGCGGCAGGTGACGGCCAGCCTTTCCGCCACCTGGCAGGTGGTGGAAATCCTGCGGCCCGACGGCGAAAGCTACCGCGACATCCGCCCCCTGGTGCGCGTCAATGTTTCCGTGGTCGCCGGCCAGGGCGACCGGCAGGAAAGCGGCAGCAAGGGCTATGGCGGCCGCGAGGGCTATGCGCGCTTCATCGAGACCAAGGCCTGGCGCGATGCCGCCGACGGCGCGATTCGCGAAGCCCTGGTCAATCTGGAATCGGTTCCTGCCCCCGCCGGCGAAATGGACGTGGTGCTGGGGGCCGGCTGGCCCGGCGTCATGCTGCATGAAGCTGTTGGCCACGGGCTCGAGGGCGATTTCAACCGCAAGCAGACCTCGGCCTTCGCAGGCCTGATGGGCAAGCAGGTCGCCGCCAAGGGCGTCACCGTGGTCGATGACGGCACCATGGCCTCGCGGCGCGGTTCGCTCTCCATCGACGACGAGGGCACGCCGACCAACCGCACCGTGCTGATCGAGGACGGCATCCTGGTCGGCTACATGCAGGACCGCCAGAACGCCCGGCTGATGAACATGAAGCCGACCGGCAACGGACGGCGCCAGAGCTACGCCCATGTGCCGATGCCGCGCATGACCAACACCTACATGCTGTCGGGCCAGCGCGACCCCGCCGAAATCCTCGCCTCGGTAAAGAACGGCATCTACGCCGCAAATTTCGGCGGTGGCCAGGTCGACATCACCTCGGGCAAATACGTGTTCCAGTGCACCGAGGCCTACAAGATCGAAAACGGCAAGATCGGCGCGCCCCTGAAGGGCGCGATGCTGATCGGCAACGGCCCGACCGACCTGCATCGCATCACCATGGTCGGCAACGACCTCTCGCTCGATACCGGGATCGGCACCTGCGGCAAGAACGGCCAGGGCGTGCCGGTTGGCGTCGGCCAGCCGACGCTGCGGATGGAGCGCATTACGGTCGGAGGAACCGGCTAGTGACCAGCGAGAACGAATCCACGGTCGCAAAACCTGCGGCAAAACCTGCAGGCTGGCGCGCGCAGGTCGCGCAACTCGCCGCCATCGTGATGGTGGTGTTCGTCGCCAAGGGCGCGCTGGCCGAGCCGTTTTACGTGCCGTCCGGCTCGATGGAGCCGACGCTCCTGATCGGCGACGCGCTGCTGGCGTCGAAATTCCCCTATGGCTACGGCGCGGCGTCGCTGCCGATCCAGATCACGCTGCCGGAAACCGGCCGCCTGTTCGGCGAGACGCCCAAGCGCGGCGACGTCGTCGTGTTCCGCTGGCCCGGCGACCGCTCGCAGGCCTGGGTCAAGCGTGTGGTCGGGCTGCCCGGCGACCGCATCCAGATGCGGCAGGGCCAGCTCTTCATCAACGACCATGCTGCGACCTTGAAGCCGGATGGCGTGGGTGAAGCCGAAGACGATCGAGGCGGCAGCGAAAAGGCCTATCGCTATGTCGAGACGCTGCCGAACGGGGTCACGCATGCGATCTTCAAGATGCGCGACAACGGCCGGCTCGACAACACGCCAGAGGTAACGGTGCCGACGGGAAAACTGTTCGTGCTCGGCGACAACAGGGACAATTCCGCCGACAGCCGCGTCGCGGTGCGCGACGGCGGCGTGGGCCTGTTGCCGATCGACAATCTGATCGGCCGCGCCGACGCCGTGGTCGGCTCCTGGGATCTCGGCATCCGCAGCCAGCCGGTATGGACCTGGCTCTCAGGCTTTCGCATGGCGCGGTTTTTTACCTCGGTGCATTAACGCGACCCGTAGCCCGGATGGAGCGCAGCGAAATCCGGGGCTCTTGCATGGGCGAGTGGACCCGGATTTCGCTTCGCTCCATCCGGGCTACGATTTGCTGGGGCATACGACGTGACCTTCGACGACGTCAGGACGTTCGCGCTGCTGTGGGACGAGGTCGAGGACGGCACGTCCCACGGCACGCCGGCGCTGAAGGTGCGCAAGAAGCTGCTGGCGCGGCTGCGCGAAGACAACGATAGCCTCGTCATGTTCGGCGTCCCCTTCGACGAACGCGAGATGCTGATCGAAAGCCAGCCGAAGATTTTTTACTTCACCGACCACTATCGCGATTATCCCATCGTGCTGATCCGCCTCTCGAAGGCCAGGCGCGCCATCGTCGAGCCGCTGCTGCGCCGGCACTGGCGCACGCTGGCATCGAAGAAGGCGGTGAAGGAATACGACGAATCATAGATCATCCCGTCGTTGCGACGCAATGACGTGGAAAGAGCATCCATGACCCAAGACGAATTCCTCAACCTTGCGCTACGCAACCCCGCCAACAAAATCATGACCGAAAAACTGTACGATCTGGCGCTGCCGGATGCCTGGATCGCGGCGGGATGCCTGGTGCAGACGGTGTGGAACGTGCTGACCGGGCGCGATGTCGATTACGGCATCAACGATTACGACGTGTTCTATTTCGATCCCGATACATCCTGGGCGGCCGAGGACGCCGTGATCCGCCGCCTGCACGACGCGCTCCGCAAGCTCGACGCCAAGGTCGAGGCGCGCAACCAGGCGCGCGTCCATCTCTGGTACGGCGAAAAACATCGTCTGCCCTACCCGCCGCTGCGCTGCTCGACCGAAGGCATTGATCGGTTTCTGACGAGAAATACGCAGATCGGCATCCGCCGCACGCGCGATGGCTACGACGTCTACGCACCCGATGGTTTCGACGACGCTGCCGGTCTGATCGTGCGGCCCAATCCGGGCCCGAATTTTTCCGCAGCGAATTATGCGAAGAAGGCGGCGCGGTGGAAGATGCTGTGGCCGGAGGTGACGGTGCTGGCGGCGGAGACGGAATGATCGTAGCCCGGATGGAGCGCAGCGAAATCCGGGACTTTCTTTGCGGATCGTGGGTTCCCGGATTGCGCTTCGCTCCATACGGGCTACGGGTCACCGCACCACGCCAGACGTAAAGCCGGCCTTGCGCCGCGGCGGCTTGATGTCTTTTTTCAGGAAGCAATGGCCTTCCTTGCCGGCATAGCCCGGGCGCGCATAGGTCCAGGCCCGGCATTTATTGTCGGCGGTGCAGGCGGCCTTGCAGGCGTCGTCGCCGTCCTTGCTCTTGACGTCGAAATTCTTGTAGTCGCCGCCGAACCGGTCGATCGAGGTTTCGATCGCGCTGTTCCTCGGCTCGACCACGCCGGCGCCGCGCACGCCGGAGACGCAGCAGCTGTCCTGGACACGCGACGGGACGTTGCTCTTGAGCCAGCACACCGCGCCGCTGGTCAGGTCGGTCGGATAGTTGAAGCTCCACGACCGGCAACGCTTGTCGCGTTCGCACACCAGCGCGCAGTCGGCCGGATCGCCCGAGATCACCGGCGAGCTCAGATAATCGCCGCCGGGGCGGTCGAAATTGGCCTGCGCCGCGGCCTCGCGCGCGGGTGCTGCCGCCGCCAAAAAGGCGAGCGTCACCAAACACGCCCTGAGCAGGCGGCCTATGCCCATGTGATTGCTTTCGAATGCGCGCGTTCCGAAGATTGCCATTGGAGCGGCATCAACCTGTACGGCGGATGAACGGCCCGGAAACGCGGCAACGAGCCGAGCGTGATGATCTCATCACGCTCTATCCTTTTGTTTGCGCATGACCTTTCTCGGAAAACCGGTACCCACCCCGCATCAAGTGCAGGGCCATGCTTTGCCGGATCATGCGTTAGAAAGCGTATTCCTTGTAGGCCGGTTCCACGGAGCCGCCCCAGGCGCCGTTGAATTTCTCCAGCATCTCTTCGGCCGGCGTGCGGCCGGATTCGAGGATCCGCTCCAGCGGCTCGAGGTGACGGCTTTCGTCACGGCCGAGGTGATCGATCCGGCCGCGCCGCCGCAAGCCGGCATGCGACAGCTTCACGCATTCCCGGGCAATCTCGAACAGATAGCGGTCGCGGATCCGGGCCTTGAAGCCGAAGCGCGGCACGTCGTCGCGCAGCGCCTGGCGCTCGGCCGCCGTCCAGTGCTTCACGAGATCCCATGCCGCGTCCAGCGTGGCGTCGTCGTACAACAGGCCGACCCAGAACGCCGGCAGCGCCGGCAAACGGCCCCACGGCACGCCGTCGGCGCCGCGCATTTCCAGGTAACGCTTCAAGCGCACTTCCGGGAAAATCGTCGAGAGATGATTGGCCCAATCCGACAGCGTCGGCCGCTCGCCCGGGAGCGCGTTACTCTTGCCGTCGAAGAAGGCGCGGAACGACGAGCCTGACACGTCGATATAGCTGTCGCCGCGCTTGACGAAATACATGGGGACGTCGAGCGCATAGTCGACCCAGCGCTCAAAACCCATGCCGTCCTCGAACGCCCACGGGATCATGCCGGAACGTGCATTATCGGTATCGCGCCAGATTTCGGAACGGAACGACAGGAAGCCGTTGGCCTTGCCTTCGGTGAACGGCGAATTGGCGAACAGGGCGGTCGCGATCGGCTGCAACGCCACCGACACCCTGAGCTTCTTGACCATGTCGGCTTCGGAGGAGAAGTCGAGATTGGTCTGCACCGTGCAGGTCCTGAACATCATGTCGAGGCCGTATTGGCCGACCTTCGGCATGTAGTTGCGCATGATGCTGTAACGGCCCTTGGGCATCACGGGGATCTGCGACCGCGACCAGGACGGCGTCATACCAAGGCCGAGAAAGCCGATGCCGAGCGGCGTCGCGATCTCGCGCACCTGCGCCAGGTGCGCCATCAGCTCCGCCTGGGTCTGGTGCACGGTCTCGACCGGCGCGCCCGACAACTCGAACTGCCCGCCGGGCTCCAGCGAAATCGCGCCGCCGCCGGTGACGTCGTACAGCCCGATGATGTTGCCGCGCTCCATGATCGGCTCCCAGCCGAGCAGAAGCTGCATGCCCTCCAGCAGCGCGCCGATGCCGCGCGCGCCTTCATATGGCACGGGGTGATAGCCCTC
Source organism: Bradyrhizobium sp. OAE829 (assembly GCF_040546575.1). NCBI lineage: Bacteria > Pseudomonadati > Pseudomonadota > Alphaproteobacteria > Hyphomicrobiales > Nitrobacteraceae > Bradyrhizobium > Bradyrhizobium sp. OAE829. The sequence continues at coordinate 3,599,827 of NZ_JBEPOE010000001.1, forward strand.
GAGCGTGAACGGGGTCTTCTCGTGCTCGGTGCCGATGCGGAACTCCGACGGCGGCTTCACGCCGGCCGCCAGCCACGCCACGAGTTCGTCGCGCGATTGCAACGGCGTCATATCGATTTGGTCACGCGCCATGAAAAACCCGGATCTTTGGCGATTCGACCGAACGCGCCGTGTGGCAGGGAGCATTGCGGACAGCGTTATCCGCAAAAACGATAAGATGAAGGCGTATCATCGGGCGGGAACGCCGTCTCGCACAGCGGCCGCCCCGACCTCGCTGCAGGAGCAGCCCAGCCGGTCGAGCAGACCGCAGAGCTTGATGGCGTCGGTGTCGGACAGTTTGGAGCCGACGTGTTTTTCGATCGCCGCCGAATAGGCGCTCCACATTTTCTTCTGCAGCTCGCGTCCCGTCTCGGTGATTTCGACGAACTGGCCGCGCTTGTCGATCTTGCATTCGCGCCGCGCCGCCAGCCCCTCATCGACCAGACGGTCGATCAGGCGCGAGGTCGAGTATTGCGGGATCAGCATCTGCTTCTCCAGCTCCACGGGGCGCATCTCGCCCGACGGCGCGCGCGACAATTCCAGCAGCGCGTCATACCAGGCGAGCGGCGGGAAGCCCGCCTTCTTCAAATCGTGCTCGACGGCGTCGAGCACCCGGCTCTGCACCCGCATCAGGCGGATCCAGGCGTTGGTCGCCTCGGTCGATGGTTTGCGTTTCATGGTCTGGTCCGTATCCGTCACAGGTCACGTGTCTGTCACAGGTCAGTGTACCGCACTAAATGCAGCTGCATCAATCTTGACTATTACATGCAGATGCATTTAGTCGTTTCGCGGCCCCAAGCCAAGGTTTCCAAGCGCAAGAACTTCCAAAGGGAGAAAATCCAATGAAATTGTACTATTCGCCAGGCGCCTGCTCGCTGTCTCCCCATATCGCGCTTCTGGAGGCCGGTCTTCCCTACGATCTGGTCAAGGTCGACCTGCGCGCCAAGAAGCTGGAAAACGGCGACGACTATCTGCAGGTCAACCCGAAGGGCCAGGTGCCGGCGCTGGCGCTGGATTCCGGCGAACTGGTCACCGAAGGCCCGGTCATCGTCCAGATGATCGCCGATAAAGCCGCGGACAAGAATCTTGCCCCCACCCGCGACCATGCCGATCGCTACAAGCTGCAGGCCTGGCTCACCTATATCAACAGCGAACTGCACAAGAACATCGGCCCGCAGTTCAGCCCGCTGCTCGCCGATGACGCCAAGGCATTCTTCAAGGACCGGGCAATGGGCAAGTTCAGATATGTCGATGGCGAACTCGCCGGGAAAGACTACCTGATGGGCAAGCAGTTCTCAGTGGCCGACGGTTACATGTTCACGATGCTGTCATGGGCCGAACGGATGAAATGGGATCTCGCTGATCTCTCCAACCTGATGGCCTACAAGGCCCGCGTCGGCGCCCGCCCGAAGGTGCAGGAAGCGCTGACCAAGGAAGGCCTGCTCAAGGCGGCGTGAGCGGTTTCGTATTCGAATGAAGGAAGGGCCGGATCGATGATCCGGCCCTTTTTGTTTTTCGTCAGTGGCGTCGCGATCAGTATCGCGCCGGACTGAACGCTGATGCGTCGGTAAATGTCGTCTCGCCGCTCATCATCTCGGCGAGCAGGCGGCCTGTGGTGGGGCCAAGGGTGTGGCCGTGATGACCATGCCCGAAATGCATCCACAGGCCTTTGTGCTTCGGTGCAGCCCCCACGACCGGCAGCATGTCGGGCATGCAGGGGCGGACCCCGCTCCAGGGTTCGGCCTCCACCGCGGTGCCGAGATCGACAAGCCGCCGTGCCGCCTGTTCCGCCCGTTCGAGCTGGCGCGACTGCGACGACCTTTCCGGTCCCATCAATTCGGCGCCCGACGTGATCCGCAATCCCTTCGCCATCGGCGCCATGGCGTATGCGAATTCGGGGTCGTGCAGCGGCAGATTGAGCCTTCCGCCCCCGGTGAAATGCCGATGGTAGCCACGCTTGCGCAGCATCGGAAAACGATAGTCAAACCTTTGCAACAGATCGGGAGACCACGGACCCAGCGACACCACGGCCGCCTCGGCGTCGATCGGGCCGTCATCCGACTGAACCGTCCAGCCGGCAGGACCCGGCGCCAACGTGGTCGCATCCCCGTTGACGAAGGTGCCGCCTGCGCGTGTGAACAGATCGGCATAGGCCGATACGAGCCCGCCCGGGTCCGAGACCGTCCATGGGTCGCGCCAGTGAACAGCCCCCGCCCCGGTCTCGTTTAGCCCGGGTTCGGCCGCGGCAAGCTGTGCCGGGCTAATAATTTCCGATCGCACACCGAATTCTTTAGCCAGCGTCTCGGCGACCAGCGCCACTTCATCCAGCGCAGCCTGGGTGCGGCGCAGGGAATGATAGCCGCTTCGCTGCACCAGATTGTCCGCGCCGGCTTCCCGGATCAGCACGTCATGCTCGCTTGTCGCCCGTGCGATGATCCGCGCATAGGCCTGCGATATGTGCTGGTGCCGATTCGGAGCGGAATGCCACCAGTACCGCAGCAAAGGACCAAGATGCCGCGGCAGCCATTTTACGCGGTAATGGACATCGTTGGCGCGCCCTGTTGCGATCGCCGCCAGCGTCGTAAGATCGCGCGGCATCGGATAGGGCCGCACCGCTTCGGCCTGGATGAAGCCGGCGTTACCGTAGCTGGTCTCGCGGCCGGGCTGATTGCGATCGAGCAGCACGACCGACCAGCCGCGGCGCTGTAACTGCAGCGCGGTCGTGACCCCGACCATTCCGGCGCCGAGAACGATAACGCTTCGCATTGTTGCGATCACCTTTGCATACGTCAGCGACCTGTCGCCAAGTCCTGTTTCAAAGTCCTGCTTCAAAGTCCTGCTTCAACCAATCTACGAGCAGCTGCACCAGATCGCGACAGTGGAAAAGGCGCGGATGCCCTGCGCAGAATGGCGCTTGACGCTCAAGCCACGCCGGGTCGCGTGAGCTCGCTCAAAAATCTATTCACAAAATAAGGGCCGGATCGATGGATCCGGCCCTTTTTGTTTTATCTGGCGTGCTCTTTCCACATGTCGTCCCGGCGAAGGCCGGGACCCATAACCACGAATGCTCGTGGTGAAAGAAGGTAGCTGCCGTTGTGCCCATTCGATAGGACACGGCGTATGAGTCCCTGCTTTCGCAGGGACGACGATGGATTAGCGTTACGCCGCCGCCAGCTTCTTCGGCGGGAAGCGGCCATAGAAGGTCTCGCCCTTGGCGGCCATGTCCTCCAGCAATTTCGGCGGCGTGAAGCGGGAGCCGTATTTGGCCTCTAACTTGTGGCAGAGTTCGACGAACTTCCTGGTGCCCATGAAGTCGATATAGGACAGCGTGCCGCCGGTGAACGGCGCAAAACCGAAGCCGAGGATCGAGCCGACGTCGGCCTCGCGCATGTCGGTGATGACGTGATCCTCCACCGTGCGTGCGGCTTCCACCGCCTGCACGACGAGAAAACGCTGCTTCAGTTCCTCGATGTCGAGCGTGTCGGGGTCGAGCTTCTTCGGCTGCAGATCGGCAAGTCCGGTCCACAGGCTCTTCTGGCCCTTGCCCTTCTCGGGATAGTCGTAAAAGCCCTTGCTGTTCTTGCGGCCGAGACGGCCCTGCTTCTCGACCAGCTCCACCATCAGTTTCTTCTGATCGGGGTTGATGGAGTTCGGCCCGAGATCGGCCTCGGTCGCCTTCATCACCTTGAGCCCGAGATCGAGCGCCACTTCATCGGAGAGCGACAGCGGGCCGACAGGCATGCCGGCCATCTTGGCGCAGTTCTCGATCATCGCCGGCGGCACGCCTTCGAGGAACATCTCGTTGCCTTCGGCGATGTAACGGCCGACGCAGCGGTTGGCGTAGAAGCCTCTGCTGTCGTTGACGACGATCGGCGTCTTGCCGATCATCCGCGTGTAATCCAGCGCGGTGGCAAGCGCGGCATCGCCGGTGTTCTTGCCGACGATGATCTCGACCAGCATCATCTTCTCGACCGGCGAGAAGAAGTGGATGCCGATGAACTTGCCCTGGTCCTTGAACTCCTCGGCCAGCGAGTTGATCGGCAGCGTCGAGGTGTTGGAGGCGAAGATCGCGCCATCCTTCAGGAGCGGCTGCGCCTTGGCGTAGGTTTCGGCCTTGACCTTGCGATCCTCGAACACGGCCTCGATGACGAGGTCGCAGTCTTTCAGCACGCCATAGTCGGCGGTGGCGCTGATGCGCGACATCACGGCGTCGCGGTCGCTTTCCTTGGCGCGGCCCTTCTTGATGAGATCGTCGATCACGGTTTGGGCGTGGCCCTTGCCCTTGTCGGCGCTGGCCTGATCGCGGTCGATCAAGACCACGTCGATGCCGGCGCGCGCGGAGACGTAGCCGACGCTGGCACCCATGAAGCCGGCGCCGATCACCGCGAGCTTTTTCACTTTGGTCGGCGGCACGTTCTGCGGGCGGCGTGCACCCTTGTTCAGTTCCTGCATCGACAGGAACAGGCTGCGGATCATCGCGGCGGCTTCGTTGGAGCGCAGTACTTTCGTGAAGTAGCGCGACTCGACGCGGAGCGCCGCGTCGATCGGCAACTGCAGGCCTTCATAGACACAGCTCATGATGGCGCGCGCCGCCGGGTAATTGTCGTAGGTCTCGCGGCGGTAGATCGCGTTGCCCGCCGGGAACATCTGCATGCCCGCCTTGGAGAACACCGGGCCGCCGGGAAGCTTGAAACCCTTCTCGTCCCAGGGCGCGATGGCCTTGCCACCGCCCTTGATCCAGTCCTTCGCCGCCTTGATCATGTCGGCGGGCGGGACGATGGCGTGAATGAGGTTGAGCGCCTTGGCGCGGGTGAGGTTAATAGCCTCGCCCTTGAGCAGCAGCTGCATCGCATCGGCGGGCTGCACGATACGCGGCACGCGCTGGGTGCCGCCGGCGCCGGGGAACAGGCCGACCTTCACCTCGGGCAGACCGAGCCGGGTCTTCGGGTTGTCGGCGGCGACACGGTAGTGGCAGGCCAGCGTCAGTTCAAAACCGCCGCCGAGCGCAAGACCATTGATCGCGGCGACCCACGGCTTGCCGGAAATTTCGATATTGCGATACACCTGCGAGAAGCGGCGGCTCTGGTCGAACAGCATCTGGTTGGCGGCTTCTTCGCCCTTGGCTTTGAGCAAATCGGCATATTGATGGGCCATGCCTTCGAGCATCGACAGGTCAGCGCCGGCGCACAGCGCTTCCTTGCCCGAGGTGATGACGACGCCCTTCACGGCGGCATCGGCGGTGGTCTGCTTGACGATCTCCTCAAGTTCGGTGGCCGAGGTCTCGTCGAGCACATTCATCGAACGGCCGGGCGTATCCCAGGTGACGAGCACGATGCCGTCGGCGTCGGTTTCCAGCTTGAAATTCTTGAAGGCCATGTGTTGCTCCCGATTTTGGTCTTCCTTCTCCCCTTGTGGGAGAAGGTGGCGCGCAACGCGCGCCGGATGAGGGGTCTCTATCCAATGAGAGAAATCTCTCCGCGGAGAGAACCCCTCACCCGTCGCCTCACTGCGTGAGGCGCCACCCTCTCCCACAAGGGGAGAGGGAAAAAATTAAACCCGCTCGATGATGGTCGCGGTGCCCATGCCGCCGCCGATGCACAGCGTCACCAGCGCGGTCGACTTGTTGGTGCGTTCGAGTTCATCGAGCACGGTGCCGAGGATCATCGCACCGGTGGCACCGAGCGGATGGCCGAGCGCGATCGCGCCGCCGTTGACGTTGATCTTGGAAGCGTCGATGTCGAAGGCCTGCATGTAGCGCAACACCACCGAGGCGAAGGCCTCGTTGAGTTCGAACAGGTCGATGTCCGACTTCTTCATGCCGGAGCGCTCGAACAGCTTTTCGGTGACGTCGACCGGGCCGGTCAGCATCATCGCGGGCTCGGAGCCGATATTGGCAAAGGCGCGGATTTTCGCGCGCGCCTTGAGGCCGTGCTTGGCGCCGGCTTCCTTGCTGCCGAGCAGCACGGCGCCCGCGCCGTCGACGATGCCGGAGGAGTTGCCGGCGTGATGCACGTAATTGATGCGCTCGACTTCGGGGTGCGACTGGATCGCGACCGCATCGAAGCCGCCCATCTGGCCCATCGCCACGAACGATGGCTGCAGCTGGCCAAGCGACTGCATCGTCGTGGTCGGGCGCATATGCTCGTCCTTCGCAAGGATGGTGAGGCCGTTGATGTCCTTCACCGGCACCACGGAGTTCTTGAAGCGGCCCTCTTCCCAGGCTTTCGCGGCGCGCTGCTGGCTCTGCACCGCGTAGGCGTCGACGTCATCGCGCGAAAAGCCGTATTTGGTCGCGATCAGATCGGCCGAGACGCCCTGCGGCATGAAATAGGCCGGCACCGCCATCGAGGGATCCATCGGCCAGGCACCGCCGGAGGCGCCGATGCCGACGCGGCTCATGGATTCGGCGCCGCCGCCGATCACGAGCTCATGCTGGCCGGCCATGACCTGGGCGGCGGCAAAATTCACGGCATCGAGGCCGGAAGCACAGAAGCGGCTGATCTGAACGCCGGGGACGGCCTGGCCGAGGCCGGCCTTGAGCGCCGCAAAGCGCGCGATGTCGCTTCCGGCCTCGCCGACCGGATCGACCACGCCGAGCACGACGTCGTCGACAACGTCGACGGCGAGATTGTTGCGCTCCTTCAGCGCCTGCAGCGGCACGGTGGCCAGCGCCAGCGCGGTCACTTCATGCAGCGAGCCGTCGGCCTTGCCGCGGCCGCGCGGGGTGCGAACGTGATCGTAGATATATGCCTCAGGCATGGTTTTCTCCCGTTTCGGTGCAGGCCCTGATCGAGCCAGACGAATTGCAGAACAGTCAGATCGTTAGGTCGTCGTGCGAGGAGCGAAGCGACGAAGCAATCCATGCTTCCGTTGTGGGTCTATGGATTGCTTCGCTGCGCTCGCAATGACGATAGAATTTTGCAGGACGCTTCAGAACGCTTCCGCCGCCAGTTCCATGGTAGTCGCGCAGCCGGTCTGGATGCGCGCGAGGTGCACCGTCGTTTCCGGCAGCATCCGCTCCATGAAGAAGCGGCCGGTCACCAGCTTGGTGGTCAGATAGGGCGTGGCACTCCCCGCCGCAATCTTGTCCTGGGCTACCTTGGCCATCTTTGCCCACATATAGGCAAAGGTGACGAGGCCGAACAATTGCATGTAGTCGGTGGCGGCGGCACCGGCATTGTCGGGCTTGGTGAGCGCGTTCTGCATCAGCCAGCCGGTGGCCTGCTGCAGATGGCCGAGCGCGGTGGAGAGCGGCGTCACGAACGGCTTCATCGCCTCGTCAGTGCCGTGCTCCTTGGCGAAGGCTCCGACCTCGCCGAAGAACGCCATCACAGCGCGGCCGCCGTCGCGCGGCAGTTTACGCCCGACGAGGTCGAGCGCCTGAATGCCGTTGGCGCCTTCATACAGCATGGCGATGCGCGCATCGCGCACGAACTGCTCCATGCCGTGTTCGGCGATGTAGCCGTGGCCGCCATACATCTGCTGCGCCAGCACCGAATTGGAGAAACCAACATCGGTCATCACGCCCTTCATGACCGGCGTCATTAGGCCCATGTGGTCGTCGGCTTCCTGGCGATCCTTCGGATCGGTGGATCGATGCGCGACGTCGCTCTTCAGCGCGGTCCACACCACCATCGCACGGGCAGCCTCGTTGAAGGCGCGGATCGTCAGCAGCACGCGGCGCACGTCGGGATGCACGATGATCGGATCGGCCGGCTTGTCCGGATCTTTGGCGCCCGTCAGCGACCGGCCCTGCAGGCGCTCGCGCGCGTAATTGACCGCGTTCTGATAGGCGACCTCGGATTGCGCGAGGCCCTGCACGGCAACGCCGAGGCGGGCCTCGTTCATCATCACGAACATGCCCTGCATGCCCTTGTTCTCTTCGCCGATCAGCCAGCCGGTGGCGCCGTCGTAGTTCATCACGCAGGTGGAATTGCCGTGGATGCCCATCTTGTGCTCGATCGAGCCGCAGGACACGCCATTGCGAGCGCCGAGCGAGCCGTCGGGATTGACCAGCACCTTCGGCACCACGAACAGCGACACGCCCTTGATGCCCGCGGGCGCGCCTTCGATGCGCGCCAGCACGAGATGGATGATGTTGTCGGCGAGATCGTGCTCGCCGGCGGAGATGAAGATCTTGGTGCCCGTGATCTTGTAGCTGCCGTCGGCCTGCTTGACCGCCTTGGTGCGGAGCAGACCGAGATCCGTGCCGCATTGCGGCTCGGTGAGGTTCATGGTGCCGGTCCACTCGCCCGCCACCATCTTCGGCACGAACATCTTCTTCTGTTCGGGCTTGCCGTGCACCATCAATGCGGCGGTCGCGCCCATGGTCAGGCCGCCATACATCGAGAACGCCATGTTGGCCGAGCTCTGGAATTCGGTCACGACCTGGCTCAGCGTGACCGGCAGCCCCTGCCCGCCATATTCGGATGGAGCCGACAGCCCGAGCCAGCCGCCTTCGGCGACCTGCTTGAAGGCTTCCTTGAAACCCTTCGGCGTGGTGACGCGGCCGTCATCGTGGCGGACGCAGCCCTCGAGATCGCCCACCCGGTTCAGCGGCTGCAGCACTTCTTCGGAAAGCTTCGCCGCTTCGCCGAGGATCGCTTCGCGGACATCCGCGGATGCGTCGGTAAAACCCGGAAGATTGTCGTAGCGGTCGATCTGGAACACATCGTTGAGCAGAAACGTGACGTCTTCAACGGGGGCTTTGTAGGTCGGCATGGTGTTCTCCCGGCAGGGCAGAATGAATCGGCTGATTACGTTTCAGGTGAAAGTCGGCAAGCCAGCAGGCGCTTCGGATTTCAGAGACGGACCTTATCCGGTTCCGGACGACGCGGCCTCACCCTTTTGCGAGCTGCGCGCCCATCAATTGATGCAGCAGGTTCATCGCCTTGAGCGGCCGCACCATCACCTTGAAGTGCGTGATCTTGCCTTCCGCGAAGGTGATGATGTCGACGCCGTTGATCACGATGCCGTCGATTTCTTTTTCGAATTCGAGCACGGCGCCATTGTCGCTGCGCCATTCGCCGACATATCTGAAGCCCGGGCCGCCCAGCACTTTCTCGGCGCTCGACAGATATTTGAAGGTGATGTCACGCCCGCGCTGCGGGGTATGGACGACGGGACTCTCGAACACCGCGTCGGGGTGCAGCAGATCCCAAAGTGCCGCGGAATCGTGCGACTTCATGTAGCCGTACCATTTGTCGAGTGCAGTCACGGTCATGATGCGTCTCCGATCGGCTCGATACGGGTTTAGCCCAATCTTTATGCACGTTGACGCATATGCAACTTTATGCATAAAGTCAACGCGACAATTTGGTCGAGCGACGGGGCACTTTCCTTTCTTTGCATGGGGTTGTTTTCGCGATTTTGAGGGATCGGCCTAATGGCGCTCGGTGACGCAATCCTTGCCTGTCTGACGGAACGTCCGATGTCGGGCTATGAGCTCGCCAAGACGTTCGACTCCTCGATTGGGTTCTTCTGGAAGGCCGACCACCAGCAGATCTATCGCGAACTCTCGAAGCTCAGGGATCGCGGCCATATCCAGGGCCACGAGGTGGTCCAGTCCGGCAAGCCCAACAAGCTGGTCTATACGCTGACACAGGAGGGCCGGGCCGCGCTGCGGCACTGGGGCGCCCGACCAAGCAGCCCGCCAATGATGAAGGACGACCTGCTGGTTCGGCTGTGCGCGCTCGACAGCTTCGACATCGAGCCCTTGCGCGCCGACCTGATGGCGCGGTTGGAACATCACCGCGACCGCTACGCTCGCTATGAGCGAATCCTGAACAAGCTGTTTCCGGACGGCAAGGCCACCTCCGTCGCCGACACCGGTAAGCTGCTGGGACTGCGCATCGGTCTGCGCCACGAACAAGCCGTGGCGGAATGGTGCGAAGAGGCGATCGAGACCCTGGCCGCCGTCGCGAAACCTGCTTCGGTCCTGCTGCTCGAAGACACCAGCCGCGAAAACAACGGCTGAGCGGCGGCGGAACCGGCTGGCCGGGTTCCAAAGTTAACTTTAGGGCCGTGCGGCCGCATTCCTTAACCCGTTATTTACCGTAACGCGAAAAAGTCAGGTTCTGAGGCAGACGACCTGCGCGAAATTCGATTGTCTCCTGGATGGGACGCGCGGGGAGGCTGAAGGCGCAGGAAGCGCCAGAGTCAGAACCGGACGAGAGCATGAATTCGCGCGTATCGTGGAGTGTAGAGGGCATCGATCCATCGGTCCGCGAAAGGGCCGAGGCTGCCGCGCGGCGCGCTGGCATGTCGCTGAGCGACTGGCTCAATTCCACCATCGGCGATTCCGCCCCGCCGAATTTCCGTGCGCCCTATGACGAGCAGCCGGCGATGCCGAGCGCGGAGAGCCGCGAGGTCGCGGACATTCACCAGCGGCTCGATTCGATCACCCGGCAGATCGATCAGATTTCCCGCCCCGCCCCGCGGAGCGACGCGCCCCGAACCGAAGCGCCCCGCGCTGAACCAACCGTCGCGCGGCAGCTGAACGACGCCATTTCGCGCCTCGATGCGCGGCTGTCGCAGATTTCAAGCCACGCGCCGCGCCAGCCGACGGTGCAGGAGCGGCAGCGCCAGGCCGAGATGGTCGAACGCGCCGCGACGCAAGTCTATCGTCCCTCGCCGCCGCTGAGCCCGGCGTCGTTTGATTCGGCGATCGCCGAAATCGCCGCGCGCCAGAACGAACTGGACGGGGTGCCGTCCCGGCAGATGCCGCCGCGCAGCGCGCCGCCGATGGCGGCAGGTGTGCCGCCGATGGCGCCGAGCGCCCCTGCCTTGGCTTATGCGCCACCGATGCAGCCGCCTGCACCGGCGCCCGCATCTGCTCCCATCCCCGCCGGTCCGGATTTTTCGTCGCTGGAACGGCATCTGCTCAAGATCACGAGCCAGATCGAGGCGATGCAGCGCCCCGACAATGTCGAGCAGTCGATCGCGGCCTTCCGCACCGAACTTGCCGATATCCGCCGCGCCATTACCGAAGCGATGCCGCGCCAGGCGATCGATTCGATCGAGAACGAAATCCGCTCGCTGTCGCGCCGGATCGACGAAACCCGCCAGAACGGCACCGATGCCAACGTGCTGGCCAACCTCGAGCGCGCGCTCGGCGAAATCTACGACGCGCTGCGTTCGCTGAAGCCGGCGGAGCAACTCGCGGGCTATGACGACGCGATCCGCAATCTCGGCACCAAGCTCGACCTGATCCTGCGTACGAACGACGATCCGTCGACGGTGCGTCAGCTCGAAGACGCGATCTCGGCAATGCGGGCGATCGCCTCCAACGTTGCGTCCAACGATGCGCTGGCACGGGTTTCCGACGATCTGCATGCGCTGTCGGCCAAGGTCGACCAATTGTCCCGCGCCGGCGACAACAGCGAGTCGCTGGCCAGCCTCGAAGCGCGAATTGCCGCGCTGACCTCGTCGATCGAAACGCGCGAACGGCCGGTCGCAAGCGACAATTCCGAATATATCGAAGGCGCGCTGCGCTCGCTGTCCGAACGCCTGGATCGGATCCCGGCCGGCAACGACAATGCTTCGGCGTTCACCCATCTCGAACAGCGCGTGACCTATCTGCTGGAACGCCTGGAGACCTCCGGCGGCCAGGGCGGTTCTGGCAGCGGCAATCTCGGGCGTGTCGAGGAAGGACTGCAGGACATCCTGCGCCATCTCGAACACCAGCACGCGAATTTGGTCAGGCTCGCCGACAATACCAGCAGCTATGCGGCGCCGCAGTCGATGGATTCCGGCATCGTCGAAGCCGTCAAGCGCGAATTGTCGGACCTCCGTTTCAGCCAGTCGGAAACCGATCGCCGCACGCAGGATTCGCTGGAGACGGTTCACAGCACGCTCGGCCATGTGGTCGATCGGCTGGCGATGATCGAAGGCGATCTGCGCGCGGTTCGCGCCGCACCGCCCGCGGCAGCTCCCGCCCCCTCTGCATTCGAAGCCCCCGCGGAAGCACCCCGTGCGGCGATGCCGCCGCCCAGCTTTGCACCGCCGGCCTATGTCCCTCAGGCTCAGCCGCAGGCCTTTGCGCCGCAGCCGAAACCTGAGCTGCCGAATCCCGCAGCCTCCCAGGAGTATTTTGCCGCCGCGCCGCGCGACTTCCATGCCGCGGAGCCGGTAGCGCCGCCGGCCATTCCGCCGATGACGCCGCGCGCCATCAGCGAAATCCTCGAGCCGCACGCAGCCCCGCCGCGCACCGCGATCGCGCCGGAATTGCCGCCGGATCATCCGCTGGAGCCTGGCACACGGCCGACCGCACGGGCGTCGTCGCCATCGGAGCGGATCGCCGCATCCGAAAGCGTGATCAACGAAATTTCCGCGGCCGCCAAGGAGCCGGTCAGTTCGTCGAGCTTTATCGCCGCCGCCCGCCGCGCCGCGCAGGCTGCTGCCGCCGCGCCCGCCAACGAGAAGGCGGCCAAGGCCGCTGCGAAGGCTAACGCGAAGGCCGCCAAGGTCACCGCGATCGACAAGGGCAAGACCGACGGCAAGGAGCCGTCGAACATCACCTCCAAGATCCGCTCGCTGCTGGTCGGCGCGAGCGTATTCGCGATCGTGCTCAGCACCTTCCAGCTGGCGATGACGCTGCTCGACACCGGCAGCGCGCCGCAAATTCCGCAGATGGAATCCACCGATCCGGCGCCGGCCTCAAAAGCACCGGCCGAGAACAGCGCCAAGCCCGCCATGCCGGCGCCGGCTGGGCCCTCCATGATGTCGCCCGCCCCGATCGGACGGCAATCGAACAACTCCTCCGCACCGAACACGCTGGACGGCGCGCAAGTCGCTATTCCCCAATCCACGATTCCTCAGGCCACGATTCCTCAGGGCATTATTACTCAAGCCGCTATTCCCCAGACCGCGATCGCGCCGCAGGCGGCGATGTCCATCCCGGCGCAGGGGGCAATGTCGCCGATCAATGCCGGCGACATCACCGGCGCGCTCCCGGCCCTGCCAGCCAACGGCAAGCCTGGAATGGTGCAGGTGCCGCAGGGCGAGCAACTGCCCGATGGCATCGGCGGACCGATGCTGCGCGCCGCTGCGTTGAAGGGCGATCCGACCGCAGCCTATGAAGTCGGCGTGCGCTTTGCCGAGGGCAAGGGCGTAGCAGCCAATCTCGACGAAGCCGCAAAATGGTATGACCGCGCGGCGCAAGCCGGCGTGGTGCCCGCGATCTTCCGGCTCGGCACCTTCTACGAGAAGGGCATGAGCGTCAAAAAGGACGCCGATGTCGCGCGGCGTTACTATCTGCAGGCGGCCGAACGCGGCAACGCCAAGGCGATGCACAATCTGGCCGTGCTCGACGCCGATGGCGGCGGCAAGGGCGCCAACTACAAGGTCGCGTCGCAATGGTTCCGCAAGGCGGCCGATCGCGGCGTCGCCGACAGCCAGTTCAACCTCGGCATCCTCTATGCCCGCGGCATCGGGGTCGAGCAGAACCTCGCCGAATCCTTCAAATGGTTCAGCCTCGCGGCGGCCCAGGGGGATGCGGATTCCGGCCGCAAGCGTGACGATATCGCCAAGCGTCTCGACGCCCAGTCGCTGGCGGCAGCCAAGCTCGCGATCCAGACCTTTACGCCGGAGCCGCAGCCCGACGCCGCCGTCAATGTCGCAACCCCGGCCGGTGGCTGGGACCCGGCGCCTGCGCCCGCAGCTGCGACCAAACCCGCCGCCAAGCAGGCTTCGACCAAGCGCGCCGCAGCCTCGGCGGCGGCGCCGCTGGCATCGACCCGATAATCCCTCCATATAAAGCCGTATGATCTGACGGGGCCGGCGTGGCCTCGCGCGGCTTTGCAGTGAGGATCGATTGTCTGCCGAAGATGGTCAGGACGGGGAAGACCGTTTCCGAAAGTCGCCAACCGGGCCTTCGGTCGCGCCGCCGCGCAAGCTGGCCGAGCAGTCCGCGCCTTCGCCGTGGCGATCTCAGCCGCCGCCTCCTCCGCAGCAACCGCAAACGGCGCGGAGCCAATGGCCGCTCGGCTCCATTCTCATCTTCGTGCTTTTGCTTGCCAGCATCGGCATTCAAGCCTATCGCGACCTGTCGCGGCCCGACGCCTGGGATTACTGGAAAGACCAGTATGTCTCGCCGAGCCTGACCTCCTCCGTGGTCGCCAAGCTCGATCTCAATGGCGCCGCGCGTGACCGGCGCGCCCTGTTCATCAAGGGAGAGATCGGACCCGGGGCGGCAAGATGGTTCCGCGAGAAACTGGACGAGGCCCAGCTTGCCGCAGGCGACGTGATCCTGATGTCTTCGCCCGGCGGCGACTTGAATCAGGCCGCGATCATGGGCGAGCTCATTCGCTCGCGCGGACTGATGACGGCGGTCGGCACCGCCGATGCCGCGGGCCGCGTCAAACCCTCCTATTGCGCCAGCGCCTGCGTGCTGGTCTATGCCGGCGGCAAGAGCCGCATTGGCGTGTTGGGCTCAGGCTTGGGCGTGCACCGGTTTACCACGACAAAGCAAGTGGATGATCCGCTCGCCGAAGCCCAGAAGATTTCAGGCGCGGTGCTCGGCTATATGACCAAAATGGGGGTTTCATCGTCGGTCGTGCAGGCGATGTCCGAGACCAAGGACATCCGCTGGCTTGCGCCCAAGGAGGCGCTCGCCATGAACCTCGTCACCGATCCGGTGGGGAAGCCCTGATTGCTGTCGTCCCGGCCTTGAGCTCAGATGTGCAATTGCACATCGGGGGATCCATAACCACCGGCCGCAATTGTTTTGCGCGCTAAACGTTATCTTCCTCGTTCAGCAAGGCAGGCCGCGGAGTATGGGTCCCCCGATGTGCAATTGCACATCTGAGCTCAAGGCCGGGACGACGAAAAATTATCAGGCACCGGTCACGCATGTGTGCAGGTGCGGCAAATAATTGCCTTCCGGGGCATTCTTTAGTCCCCCCTGCCACTGATCTGGGTTATGCAAAGATGCGGCAACCGGTCCGCGTGCGCTGACCCTGCGCGCCAATCGGATTCCACTGCCGGCAAATGCTCGAAACCATGCCCTGGGCGGCCGTTAGGCCAGGTCAGCGGCAGACAACGAGAAGCAGACGCGCGTGCAGCTCTACCTTCCGATCGCAGACATTCCCGTCAATGTTTTCCTCATCCTGGCGATGGGCGCGGCGGTTGGTTTCGTCTCCGGCATGTTCGGCATCGGCGGCGGCTTCCTGATGACGCCGCTGTTGATCTTCGTCGGCATCGCGCCCGCGGTCGCCGTCGCCTCGGTCGCGAGCCACATCGCGGCTTCCTCCTTCTCGGGCGCGATATCCTATTGGAGGCGACGATCCATCGATCCCATTCTGGCGTTGGTCTTGTTGACCGGCGGTACCGTCGGGACGGCGCTCGGGGTCTGGACGTTTACGCTGCTGCGCTCGCTCGGCCAGCTCGATCTGTTGATCGCGACGTCCTACGTCATCCTGCTGACGACGGTCGGCGGGCTGATGTTTTGGGAAGGCCTGCGCGCGCTGCTGCGGGCCCGGCGCGGCGGTGCGGCGACGATACGCCGCCCCGGCAGCCATGGCTGGATTCACGGCCTGCCGCTGAAGATGCGCTTCAAGCGCTCGAAGATCTACCTGTCCGTGATCCCGGTCGTCGTGATCGGCCTGATTATCGGCTTCATCGGCGCCGTCATGGGCATCGGCGGCGGCTTCATCCTGGTGCCGCTGATGATCTACGTGCTGCGGGTGCCGACCTCGACGGTCGTCGGCACCTCGATGGTGCTGACGCTGGTGACGATGATATTCGCTACCCTGCTGCATGCGGTGACCAACCATCTGGTCGACGCCGTGCTGGCGCTGATCCTGATGATCGGCGGCGTGACCGGAGCCCAGTTCGGCGCCCGCGCCGGCCAGAAGATCCGCGGCGAACATCTGCGGCTGCTGCTCGGGCTTCTGGTGCTCGCCGTCGGCATCCGCTTTGCCGTGGAACTGGTGATCCGGCCGGCCGATCTGTTCACGATCCGCGAAACGGGAGGCGGGGTATGATCGCGCGCGCCTCCCTCATCGTGGCAGGTCTCGTGCTTGGCGCCGCGCTCGCCATTTCGCCGGCCTGCGCCGAACGGCTGATCGTGTCGGTGTCGAACCACCGCGTGACGGTGACGCCGAATTATTCCGGCGAGGAGCTGGTGCTGTTCGGCTCGGTCGAAAAGGACGCCCAGACGCCGGCCGGCCGCAACAATTACGATCTGGTCGTGACCGTCAGCGGCCCGCGCGCCGACATGGTGACGCGGCGCAAGGAGCGCAAGTTCGGCATCTGGATCAACACCGACTCCCGGCAGTTCCTCAAAGTGCCGACGTATCTGGCGCTGTTTTCCAACCGGCCGTTCGACGACATCGCCTCACCCGAAGTGCAGCGGCGGCAGCAACTCGGCCTCAACAATGTGCTGCTGACGCAGCGCGTCGGCCCTGATTTTGCCGACGTGGTGCCCAACGACCCGTTCCGCAGCGCGTTCGTGCGCCTGCGCAAACAGCACGGGCTGTATCGCGAGGAACAATCGGCGGTGACGTTCCTGACGCCGACGCTGTTCCGCACCGGCATTCCCCTGCCGGGCGAAGTGCCGATCGGCACCTACGACGTCGAGATCAAGCTGTTCGCCGACGGCGCGCTGGTCACGCGCACTGAAACCGCGTTCGAGATCGTCAAGGTCGGCTTCGAACAGTTCATCGCCAACGCCGCCCACAACAATGGTCTTGCCTATGGGCTGGTAACGGCCTTCATGGCGCTGATGACGGGCTGGATGGCGTCGATCGTGTTCCGGAAGGATTGAACAAGGTCGTGGGGTGGGCAAAGCGAAGCGTGCCCGCCATTCAAGGTAATGACCTGGGAAAGATGGTGGGCACGGCGCAAGCGCCTTTGCCCACCCTACAGAAAAAACCCGATCCCCATTGCCAGCACGCTGAGCAGCATTGCCGCGGTCGACAGCCATCCAAGCCAATAGAGCCAGCCGCCGACGACAAAGCGGCCCATCACGTCGTTGCGGCGCGCCATCAGCATCAGCAGCACCATCACGGGAACGGCGAGCACGCCGTTGATGACGGCGCTCCAGTACAGCGCCGAGATCGGATTGATCGGCGTGAAATTGAGCGCGATGCCGATTGTACCCGACAGCGCCAGCACCGCGTAGAAGGCGGCCGCTTCCTTTGGCTTGCGCGCGAGGCCGACCGGCCAGCGCCGTCCCTCACCAACCGCGTAGGCGGTGGCGCCGGCAAGCACGGGGATCGCCAGCAATCCGGTGCCGACGATACCGAGCGCAAAGATCGTTTCCGCGAAGGCGCCGGCGATCGGCTTCAGGGCTTCGGCGGCCTCCGCCGAACTCCGGATGTCGGTCTTGCCCGTCGCGTGCAAGGTCGCCGCCGCCGTCACGATGATCGACAGCGCGATCAGATTCGAGAACGCCATGCCGATGATGGTGTCGGCGCGGATCCGATGGAATTCCTTCTGCGCGCCGTGATGCCTTTCGATCAGGGGCCGCTTCTTCGCGTCGACGCGCTGGTCTTCGGCCTCCTGCGAGGCCTGCCAGAAGAACAGATAGGGCGAGATCGTGGTGCCGAGAATCGCGACGATGGTGGTGAAGTAATCCGCGCTCCAGGTGATCCTGGGAAGCAGGATGCCGGTCAGCGCCTCGCCCCACGAGACCTGTGCAAAGGCAAGCGCCGCGACATAGGCGAACAGGCTGAGCGTCAGCCATTTCAGCACCGCGACATAGCGTTTGTAGTCGAGGAAGATTTGCGCGGCGACCGACACGACGCCAAAGAACACGACATAGACGATGCCGTGGCCGCCGATCAGAAGCTTGGTCGCATCAGCCATGGCGCCGAGATCGGCCGCGATGTTGATCGTGTTGGCGATGAACAACAGCGCCACCACGATGTTGAGCAGCGCCGCCGAATAATGCCGGCACACATTGCCTGATATGCCGTGCCCGGTGACGCGGCCGACCCGGGCGGAGATTTCCTGGATCGCCGCCATCAGCGGAAAGGTCAGCAGCATGGTCCAGCCGATGCCGTAGCCGAGTTGCGCGCCGGCCTGGCTGTAGGTGCCGATCCCCGACGGATCGTCGTCGGACGCGCCGGTGATCAGGCCGGGTCCGAGCGCCTTTGCGGCGTCGCGGAGGCGAAACGGCTGATGCTGTTCGCCCTTCGATGCCGGTTGTTTGTTGCCGGCATCCCTGTGCCCGTGATCTGTTGAACTCGACTTGTTGCGATCTGCCATACCCGGGTCCAGCCGCCGCGACAACGAACCCGGGCAGGATTTGGTTCCGGAGGCAGAACTTTCGACAAGCCGCCACGGCTCACGCGGGATGCAACGGCTCGATCAGGGTCGGGACACCCGGCTCCAGAATCCGCAGGCGCGGACCAAAGCCGAGCGCATCGAAGGTCACGCGCAAATCATTCGCGTTCTGGCGGAAATGCGCCCACCCGTCGGTATGTACAGGCACGATCACGGCATCGGAGAACGCACGCGCGGTCTCGATCGTGTCGTTGGTGTCCATCGTGAGATGGAAGGGGCCGCGGGTCTGCGCCGCGCCCGCGAACGGCAGCACCACGCCCGCCCTGAATCGCTTCGCGACCTCGGCGATGCCGTCGAACCAGACCGTGTCACCGCTGATATAGACCGGGCGGCTACCTGATTTGTTCGACGCCACCGCGAAGCCGATCACGTCGCCCGACAACGGCTCGATACCCACCGGACCATGACGCGCCGGTGTGGCTGTTATCGTCAGCGCACGACCGTTGCCGGCGGTGAGTTCGGTGACTGCCCACGGCGCCAGGCCTTCGGCCCTGCCGCCGAGCCGCCTGGCGCCGGCTTCCGTCGTCAGCACGCGCTTTGCCCTTTTGAGAAACTCACGGCCGGAATGATCGAGATTGTCGGAATGCTGGTCGTGGCTGAGCAGCACGGCATCGACTTCACCGATCGTCTCCGCCGTCACCGCGGGGCCCACCAGCTTTTCCAGCTTCACATGCGGCAATTGATAGGCGCCGGGCGCATCGAAGGTCGGATCGGTGAGCAGGCGGAAACCATCGATTTCAATCAGTGCGGTCGGGCCGCCGATCAGGGTGATGGATAAGGTCATGATGCACTCCTTTGCGAAGCGGGAGCGGCCACCGCAGCGGGCCGCGTCACCAGATAAATCCCGAGCGCCACCGGAATGATCCCGAGCAGGTCGCGGAATTCGACGTGCTCGCCGAGCACGACGAAGGCGAACAGCATGCCGAGCGGCGGCATCAGGAAGTGATAGGCGCTGGCAGCGGTGGCGCCGCAGACTTTCAGCAGGTGGAACCACAAGAGATAGGCAAGGATCGATCCGCCCAGCACCAGGAAGGCGAATGCGCCGAGCAGCCGCGCGCTCGGCACGATGTCGCTGACGCTGGAAAACGTGAAGGCGAACGGCAGCAGCGCCAGGCCGCCGGCGAGATTCTGCACGCCGTTGCCGACCCAGAGGCTGCCCTTCGGCGCCAGCACCTTGAACAGGATGGTGCCGACCACGATCGAGGCGAGCGAGGCCAGCGTGTAGACGATGCCGTCCACGCTGTCTGACCCAACCGACATGCGATGCCAGACGATGAAGCCGACGCCTGATATGCCGAGCAAGAGCCCCGTCACCTTGCGCCAGGTCAGCGCCTCCCCGAGAAACACCGCGGCCGCCACCGCCGTGAACACCGGATTGGCGCTGACGATCAGGCCGCCAAGGCCGGCGGATACGGTCTTGAGGCCGGTGTAACCTAGCCCGAGATACAGCGCGTTGTTGGCGACGCCGAGTACCGCGAACACGGCCACGTCGCGCCAGCTGAGCTGCCATCCCTCGCCGCGAAGTGCGGATATGCCGAGGATCAGGACGCCCGCGAGCGAAAACCGCGCCGTGAGCAGGATCAGCGGCGGACAATCGGTGACGCCGATCTTGCCGGCGACGAAGGCAAAGCTCCAGAGCAGGCAGAACAGCGTGATGGTGAGCGGCAGCCAGTTGAAACCGGCGCGGGGAACGGGAAGCGAGGGCGCGAGCGACATGGGAGTCTCCTTTGCCCATGATGTAGGCCCTCACCTTGATATTCAGAAATTAAATGATAAACTGCCATCCAGTGGATTTATGAATAGACCTGAAGAGCGGAGGCGAGCCATGGCCGTGCTCGATCTGGAACTGCTGCGCAGCTTCGTCTCGGTGGTGGATTCCGGCGGTTTCACCCGCGCCGGCGAGCGCGTCCACCGCACCCAGTCGACCGTCAGCCAGCAGATCAAGCGGCTGGAGGAGGACGTCGGCCAACCGTTGCTGAACCGGCGCGGCAAGGACGTCACGCCGACCGAGGCCGGCGAACGGTTGCTGTCCTATGCGCGGCGGCTGCTGTCGCTGGCGGAAGAGGCCCGCGATGTGCTGACGCGCCCCGGCAGTGAAGGCGCGATCCGGCTCGGCGTGCCCGAAGATTTTGCGGCCTACCGGCTGGCGAAATTGCTGGCGGCGTTTTCACGCTCGCATCCCGGCTTGCGGATGGATGTCCGCTCCGACCAGAGCACTTACCTGAAGCGCGACCTCGAACGCGGCGAACTCGATCTCGCGCTGTTCAAGCGCGCCGCCGGCGAGAAAATCGGCATCGCGGTGTGGCCCGAACGCGTGCACTGGGTCACCAGCAAGAGCCGGCCGCGCGACACCACCACGGGCTCGGTGCCGCTGATCGGCTTTCCCACCGGCTGCCTCTATCGCTCGCGCGCGATCCACGCGCTGGAAAGCGCAGGCCGCGCCTGGCACATGGCCTACACGTCCTCCAGCCTCTCCGGCATCCAGGCCGCGGTTGCCGCCGGCATGGGCCTGAGCATTCTGTCCGAGATGGCGATCCAGGCCGACCACCGCGTGCTGACGGCGAAAGACGGCTTTGCGCCGATCGACCGAACCGAAGTCGCGCTGGTCGCGGCACCGGATGCCAGCCCCGCCACGTTGCGGCTCGCCGATCGGCTGGCGGAGTTTTGCAATACAGTGCAGGCGAAGGCGGCGTAGCTGGCGGCGAACTCGGCACGCCCCCTCTCCCGCTTGCGAGGGCTGGGGGGCGCACCAAGTAACGCATGCCGAATGGTGCGTCGGGGGATCAGTTTACTTTCATGTTGCCGGCGCCGTCGACATCGCTGGCAGGATTGTATCCGGAGTCGTGCAGGTTCTTGAGGTACACCCGCTGTGAGGGGGCACCGGCCAAGGCAGAACCCCCGGCCATGGAAGCGTTCGCGTCGTGGGGGTGGCGGCGCTGCGTTCCAGCCACCCTGGCTCCGGCACGTCCATTGTACGCACCGTTTTCAAAATTCGCAGTGCTCGCAGCTGCTGCGCCGCCCGGCTCCGCCATCATCTTGCTGGCGGGGGTTGGGACGCCTTTGTTCAGGTAATCGCGATCTGGATACATTGCGCAGTCCGTGCACTGCGCAAATGCCGCGGACGTCGCTGCGGATGTCAGAGCTATCGACATCAAGGATGCGGCAACGAGTGTTTTGTAGTTCATGGTACTTGCTCCATGGTTAAGCGAGTCTCAGCTCGCCTTGATTTTGTAATCGACCTGTTGTCTCGGCGGGACAAGCCCGCTCTCCCGCTTAGGTCTTATGCGTTTTTTGAAGCAGTCGATGGAGCTCGCCGACGCACTTGGAGTCAGCACCAAGAATCCTCGTTAAGCGGCGGCGAAAGGCAGCAAATCCATGTGCGGCTGGCGATGATTGGCGCAGAGCTGTTGCGCCAATCAACAATGGCTCACCACATAGTGAATTAGCGCTGACTCACTGTTTCGAATCCGCGACTGCCGAAATCACGAACGTGTCAACCGTATTACGAAAAGGTAAGTTGGCTCGTATCAAAGGTAAGCTACGATTCGCTTCGTGAATTCGCATGAACGATTTGCCGCGTCTCGCGGTTCACCTCACAGGATACGAGGAAGCGGTCATAGAGCGACGGCAGCAGCGTCGTCCGCTCAATAACACCGCGACGCTGCGATCGCGTGCAGCCTGTTGTCGCCGAGCACGTGCGCCGTCAGGCCTGGCGTCTGGAAGATCTTTGCAAACGCCGGATCGCGGATGCTGAGGCCGCCGGTATAGGCGCCGAACGCCGGCATGACCGCGCGCTCGCCGTCGCAGGCAAAGCACCGCCGCTCCATCGCGCGGCCGCGGGTGGCGACGCGGGCCTTGGGATGCAGATGGCCGGCGATTTCACCTGACGCGCCCGTGGGCTCATGGCGGAACGTGACGTTGCCGATCGCGACCTCGTTGGCGACGACACCGCCGAGATCCGACGGCAAGGCCGGATCGTGATTGCCCGCAATCCAGATCCAGTCGCGCCGCGCCTGCATCGCCGACAGCGCCTCGCGATCGGGCACCGACAGCCGCTCATGCGCATTGCGGTCGTGAAAACTGTCGCCGAGCGCGATCACCATGCGCGGGTCGTGCCGCGCGATCACGGCGGCAAGCCGGCTCAGCGTCGCCACCGTGTCGTAAGGCGGCAGCAGCACGCCGCGCGCGGCGAAGCTGGAGCCTTTTTCCAGATGCAGGTCGGAAACGACGAGCAGGCGCTGTTCCTGCCAGAACAACGCGCCGGAGAGATCGGCGAGGAACGTTACATCCGCAATCGCAACCTTCGAAGCCCGTGCCATTTGATCATCGTCCGAAGATTGCGCCGCTGCCGTCACGTTCTATCCTGTCGCTTCCTTGACCAGTTCATCGGCGGCTTCCGCCAGCAACTCGTCGGCCGCCTCGCCATAAACTGACTCGCGGCCGATTTCCAGCATCACCGGCACCGCCAGCGGCGAAACACGGTCGAGTTCCCGATGGATGATTCGGCCCTGAATACGTGACAGCATATCACCGAGCCGCTTGAGATCGAGCAGTCCAGTGGCGGCATCGGCGCGCGCGGCGCGCAGCAGCACGTGGTCGGCCTGGTGCTTGCGCAACACGTCGTAGATCAAATCGGTCGAGAACAGCACCTGGCGGCGGGACTTTTCCTCGCCGGTGAAGCGCCGCGCGATCAGGCCTGAGATCACCGCGCAGGTGCGGAAGGTCCGCTTCATCAGCGCGGATTCGGCAAGCCATGCCTCGAGATCGTCGCCCAGCATGTCCGGATCGAACAGCGCGTTGAGATCGAGCTTGCCCTGGCGGATCATGAACGACATGTCGCCGAGCCCCCACACCGCGACCGCATATTCATTGGCGACGAAGCCGAGCGGCCGCACCCGCGCCCGTTCCATCCGCCGCGTCAGCAGCATGCCGAGCGTCTGGTGCGCCAGCCGCCCCTCGAAGGGATAGCAGATCAAATAATGTTTGTTGCCGCGCGGGAAGGTTTCGATCAGCAATTCGCGCACCGCCGGCACGCGCGAAAAATGCCGTTGCAGCGACAGCCAGTCGCGCACCTGATCAGGCAGCGCGTGCCAGGCCCGCTTGTCGTCGAGCAATTTACGCACGCGCTCGGCGAGATAGGTCGAGAGCGGAAACTTGCCGCCCGCATAGGACGGCACTTTTGCATCTTTATCGTTGGCGCGAGACACGTAGACTTGATCTTCGGCCAACGCCTCATAGCGAACCACCTCGCCGCCAAAGGCAAAGGTGTCGCCGACCACCAGCCCTTCGATGAAATATTCTTCGACTTCGCCGAGCATCCGTCCGCCGCGTCCGAGCGCGCCGGTCGATCCCGAACCGCCCCCGCGCGAGCGCACCAAGCGGACTTTCAGCATCGGCTCTTCGACGATGGTGCCGACATTGAGGCGATAGCTCTGCCGCACGCGGGGATTGGCGACGCGCCAGCGGCCTTGCTTGTCCTGCTTGATGCGCGCGAAGCGCTCATAGGTTTTCAGCGCGTAGCCGCCGGTGGCGACGAAATCGACCACGTCGTCGAAATCGGTTCGCGTCAAACCAGAGTAAGGCGCCGATGTCAGCACCTCCTCATAGAGCTCATCGGAGAGAAACGGCTCGCCGCAAGCGCATCCCAGCACGTGCTGCGCCAATACGTCGAGCGCGCCGATCCGCAGCGGCGGGGTATCCTGCGCATTCTCCGCGATCGCATCGATCGCAACGGCGCATTCCAATACCTCGAAACGGTTCGCCGGCACCAGCACCGCGCGCGAGGGTTCGTCCAGTCGATGGTTGGCACGGCCGATCCGCTGCATTAGCCGCGAGGAGCCCTTGGGCGCGCCGACATTGATCACGAGGTCGATGTCGCCCCAGTCGATACCGAGGTCGAGCGAGGAGGTACAGACCACACCGCGCAGTTTGCCGGCCGCCATTGCGTCCTCGACCTTGCGGCGCTGCGCGACGTCGAGCGAGCCGTGATGCAGCGCAATCGTCAGGCCGTCGTCGTTCATACGCCAGAAATCCTGGAACAGCATCTCGGCCTGGCTGCGGGTGTTGACGAACACCAGCGTGGTCTTGTTTCGCTTGATCAGCTCGTACATTTCAGCCATCGCATGGCGGGCGCTGTGCCCGGCCCATGGCAGGCGCTCCCTGGTGTCGAGCATCTCGACCACGGGCGCCGCGGCGCCGCCGGCAACGACAATGTCGGCGGCTTCTATCTTACGGTCACGCTGCGGCACTAAAAACCGCGCCAAGGATTCCGGCTCGGCGACCGTCGCCGACAATCCGATGCCGCGCATCTCAGGCGCCAGCCGCCACAGCCGCGCCAGTCCCAGCGACAGCAGATCGCCGCGCTTGGAGGTGACCAGCGCGTGCAATTCGTCGAGCACGATGCGCTTCAGTGAGCCGAACAGGAACGGCGCATCGTCGGAGGACAACAGCAACGCCAGTTGTTCGGGCGTGGTCAGCAGAATATCCGGCGGATAGCGCCGCTGCCGCTGCCGGCGCGACACCGGCGTGTCGCCAGTGCGGGTCTCGACCTTGATAGGCAGGCCCATCTCGGCGATCGGCGTCTCCAGATTGCGGGCGATATCGACCGCGAGTGCCTTCAAGGGCGAGATGTAAAGGGTGTTCAGGCCACCGGTGCGCTTCACGCCGCGGCCGGTGGAGATGACGTTTTTCTTTGCGCCCTCCGCTGCGACCGGTGGCGGAGCAGACAGTTCCACCAATGTCGGCAGAAACCCCGCCAGCGTCTTGCCGGCGCCGGTCGGCGCGATCAGCAGCGCCGAGCGATCGTCCCGCGCCTTCGCCAGTAGTTCCAGCTGATGCTCACGCGGCGACCAGCCGCGCGACGCGAACCATTGAAGGAAGCGCTCGGGCAGCAGCGCGGCCGGCTCGGCCGATATGGCGGGTAGGATTCGGGGCGGCACAAAACAAGAACTAAGCCGTTCAGCGCGCCACGTCGAGGGGTATCAACCTCGCCCCGCTTGCGGGGAGAGGTCGGATTGCATCGCAGATGCAATCCGGGTGAGGCGGTACACCTCTCAACACACACACAGAATCGCGGTGAGGCCCCTCACCCCTACCCTCTCCCCGCGAAGAGCGGGGAGAGGGAGAAGATCCGCTACTCCGTCACCGGCTTGTCGGAGATATCCCAGTCCTTGCCGTTGAACTGCGAGATGAAGAGCGTCTTCATCGGCGTGTAGTCCTCCGGCGTGTAGCTGAAATTGACGCCGTCGAGGAAGTACGGCGAGTGGAAGCCGGCCAGCGTCGTCGCTTGTTTGAGCACGTTGGCGCGGGTGAGATCGTCGCCGCAGCGGCGCAGGATTTCCGCCATCGACGCCACCTGGCCGTAGCCGGCGAAGGCGATGGTGTTGTCGGGATCGACATTGGGCAGATATTTCTTGCGCAGCGCCTCGAACGCCATCACGTCGGGATCGTTTTCCCAGCGCGGCACGCCGACTTCCTTGGCGTAGCGGATGGCGACGATGCCGGTGGCATTCTCGAAACCGGCGGCGCTGAGGATCGAACGTCCGGTCGATCCTGCCGACAGCAATTGCAACGGCTTCCAGCCGAGCTCGACCACCTTGCGGATCGACTGCGACGACGCCTTGCCGGTCGAGATGTTGTAGAAAACATCCGCGCCCGACTTCGATAGATTGATCAGCTGCGAATCGATGGTCGGCTCGGTCAGATCGTAGCTCTGCTCCATGATCACCTTGGCGGTGCCGCCGGCTTCCTCCAGAACCTTCTTGAACGGCGCCAGGAAATCGCGGCCGAAATCGTCGTTCTGGTAGAGAATGCCGATTTTGGCATTCGGCTTCGTCGCCACGACGTATTTGGCGAGAATGCGCGCCTCGGTCGGATAGAGCGGCAGGCCGGCCATGGTCCATTTGAAGTTCTTCGGATCGTTCCATTTCGAGGCGCCGGTGTTGAGCATCAGCTGCGGCACGCCTTTGTTGTTGAGGTATTTGTGCACGGCGGTCTGCGGCGCGGTGCCGAGCGAGCCGAACAGCGCCAGCACTTCGTCATTCTCCACCAGCCGCCGCGTCGCTTCCACGCATTTCGGCGCGCTGTAGCCGTCGTCCATGGTGAGGAATTTCACCTTGCGGCCGTTGATGCCGCCCTTTTCGTTCAGCATCTGGAAATAGGCCTCGCCGACGCGGCCCAGCACGCCATAGAGCGAACCCGGGCCGCTGTGCGGCACGGTCTGGCCCAACTTGATTTCGGTATCGCTCGCGCCCGGATCGTATTTCTTCTCGGCGGCCCAGACGAACGGGGCGGGCAATATGGAAGCCGCGAGGGCGGATAGCGCGGTGGCGCCGAACTCGCGCCGTGTTTGCTTGTTTTTCATTGTTGTTTCTCCCTTTGTTGCTGTCGATGCCTGAATGCAGCGATCGGTCATTCAGGTTGTGCGGATCGAAATTGGCTTCGACTTGCGCTGCGTGGCCGGCATTCCCGGCAACTTACTCTTCCCGGCCTTCCCATTGGTTGTGAGATTCCGGCTGCTCGTTTCCTTCCGCCATTGCCCGAACTTCGTCGAATGCGGAATGGACATGCTTTTGCACCAGAGCCGCCGCCCGGGTTTCGTCCCTGTCGGCAATGGTGGCCACGAACTCCTGATGATCGGCCAGTGAGCGGCGGCGAACGACCGGGGATGAGAAATACTTCTGCCGCCACTGAAAGCTCATGAGAAACAAAGGCGTGAGCGTTCGGACGATAATCGCGTTCTGGCTGGCTGCGGCCATTGCCAGGTGAAACTCGACGTCTTCATTGGCGACATTGAGTTCGGCCTGCACCCGACTGGAATAGTTGGCGACCAACTCCCGCAGCCTGTTGAGATCGGCATCGGTCCTGCGCGCGCATGCAAGGCGGATCGCGTGGGTTTCAAATATGACGCGGGCCTCGCTCACGTCGCGCATGGTGCGCTCGTCAAACGGCAAGTCCAGATTGGCCTGGATGACCAGGGAATCGAGCCCGCTGTCTTCGAGCGCGTTGCGCAGGAAAATGCCGGACTTCGGCCGGCGCTCGGTCAGCCGCAGCGCATCAAGAACCGCCAACGCTTCCCGCACCGAACTGCGGGTGACGCCAAAGCGATCCGACAACTCGCGCTCTGACGGCAGCCGGTCGCCCTTCTGCAATCGGTGATGGCGAATGAACTCGATGGTCCGCTTGACCGCTCGCGATCCTTCGCTTGCTTGCTGAGGCGCGCTCATCTGATCCTACCAATCTGGTAGGTCCAGATTGGTGTATCCTCGCCGGTTTGTCCAGCCTGCCCGTGTGGGCATGCTTCTCGGGCCGAACAGGCGGCAGTCAGCCCTTGGCTGCGACCGCGACCAGGCCCGGCACCGGCATGTTGTCCTCGGTGCGCGCCGAGCGATCTTCGAGCAGGGATAAATCCAGACCGGCCGCCTCCACCGTTTCGCGCACATGGGCTGCCGCGTGGGCATAGCGGAGGCCTGCGCCGAGAATGACGCCTTCGCCGGCATGCGTCTCGGTCGTGAAGGCGAACAGACCGCCCGCGGCCAGCACGCGGCTCGATTCCGCCAGCACCGGCGCGAGATCGGCGACATAGATCATCACGTCGGCGGCCAGGATGAGATCGGCGCTGCTGTCAGGCCTCGCGCGCAGACCTTGCACGATGTCGCCGACTTCAAGCTCCGCATAGAAGCCGATAGAACGGGCCTTCTCGATCATGCGCGGCGACAGATCGATGCCGATGAAATGATCGACTTCCCTGGCGAAGGCCGTGGCGACGAGCCCGGTGCCGCAGCCGAGATCGATGGCGCGCTTGAAGAAGGCAGGCTTGCGGGCCGCGGCGCGCACCGACAGCACCGCCTTGAACAGCAGGTCCGGGCCGCGATAACCGAGATTGTCCACCAGTGCGGCGTTGAACCGCCGCGCGTACTGGTCGAACAGCACCTGCACATAGCCTTGCGGCATAGCGGCCAATGGCTCGGCGCCGAGCCGCATCAGCCGCAGGCGGGCGCCATGACGATCATCGGGATCACCGTCCCACGCCTTGCGAAACGCGGCGATCGCCGCATCGCGCTCGCCCAGCGTTTCGCGGATATCGCCGAGCGTGAACCACGCCGTGACAAAATTCGGCGCCAGATCCGTCGCCTGTAGCAGCAGGTCGGCGGCGCCGGGCAGATCGCCCTTCATTTGCAGGTCGCGCGCAAAATCATAACGGCGATCGGCCATCAGATCGCCGGAGGTCAGGAATATTCGCGTGGGCATGGGCTCTATGGGGCAGGTAAAAATCGGGGCAATACGCCCTATATAACCAAGATGCGTCCACAAGACATCCTGCTGCCAGCTCCCGCCGGTTTGTGCTGCAAGCCCGGTGGCTTCCATATCGATCCGGTTCGGTCCGTCGAGCGCGCCGTGATCACCCATGGCCATTCCGACCACGCCCGTCCCGGCCATGGCGCGGTTCTGGCGACGCAAGAGACGCTCGACATGATGCGGCTGCGCTATGGCGATAATTTCGCAGGCAGTACGCAGGCGATCGCCTATGGCGAGGAACTCAAGCTCGGCGACGTCAAAATCAAATTCCATCCCGCCGGTCACGTGTTGGGCTCGGCGCAGATTGCCGTCACCTGCAAGGACACCTGCATCGTCGCCTCAGGTGACTACAAGGACGCTAGCGATCCCACCTGCACGCCGTTCGAAGTGGTGCCATGCGACGTCTTCATCACCGAAGCGACGTTCGGCCTGCCGGTGTTTCGTCATGGCAACGCGGCGGATGAAGTGAAGAAGCTATTGGCTTCCGTGGCGCTGTTCCCGGAGCGCGCGCATCTGGTCGGCGCCTACTCGCTCGGCAAGGCGCAGCGCGTGATCGCGCTGC
Organism: Bradyrhizobium sp. OAE829; assembly: GCF_040546575.1. Lineage (NCBI taxonomy): Bacteria > Pseudomonadati > Pseudomonadota > Alphaproteobacteria > Hyphomicrobiales > Nitrobacteraceae > Bradyrhizobium > Bradyrhizobium sp. OAE829. The sequence goes on from NZ_JBEPOE010000001.1 coordinate 3,629,012, forward strand.
TGCGCGAGGCCGGCTACGACGCGCCGATCTACCTGCATGGCGCGATGGAAGCGATCACGCACTATTATCAGAGCCGCGGCGTTGCGCTCGGCGAGTTGCGTCCGGCCAAGGGCGTGAAGAAGGCCGACCTCGCCGGCACCATCACACTGGCGCCGCCGTCGGCCACCTCAGACATCTGGACGCGGCGGTTTCCCGATCCGGTCACGGCGTTCGCCTCGGGCTGGATGCGGGTGCGGGCCCGCGCCCGCCAGCGCGGCATCGAATTGCCGCTGGTGATTTCCGATCACGCCGACTGGGACGGGCTGACCGCGACGATCGAGGCTACCGGCGCCGGCGAGATCTGGGTCACCCACGGTCAGGAAGATGCGCTGGTACATTGGTGCAAGACAAAAGGCCTCGCCGCGCGGCCGCTCGATCTGGTCGGCTATGGCGATGAGGACGAGCACGAGGCGCCCCCCTCCAAAGAGGCCGAGGCATGAACCGCTTCGCCGAACTGCTGGATCGCCTCGCCTATGAGCCCGGCCGCAACAACAAGCTTCGACTGCTCACGGCGTATTTTCGCGAGACTGATGATCCCGACCGCGGCTATGCGCTGGCGGCGCTGACCGGCGCGCTGTCGTTCAAGCACGCCAAGCCCGGCCTGATCCGCGACCTGATCACGGATCGTGCTGATCCCGTGCTGTTCGGCCTGTCCTATGATTATGTCGGCGATCTCTCCGAGACGGTGGCGCTGATGTGGCCGAAGCGCGCAGTCCATCATGATCAGTATTTGCTGGGCCACCCCTCTCCCCAGCCCTCCCCCGCAAGGGGGGAGGGAGCCGAGTCGAGCGCGAGGCGATCACCTCGAACAATATCGAAAGCCACAACAACAACTCTCACCGTTCCCTCCCCCCTTGCGGGGGAGGGTCAGGGAGAGGGGTACCACGCGGGTGGTGCTTATGATCCACGCCCCGCCGGCCACAACAACCCACCTCCCCCGACGCTTTCCGACGTCGTCACCACGCTGCGCACGCTCGGCAAGACCGAGCTGCCAAAACAACTCGCGCGCTGGCTTGACGAGCTGGACGAGACCGGCCGCTGGGCGCTGCTAAAGCTGGTTACCGGCGCGATGCGGATCGGCATTTCGGCGCGGCTCGCCAAGACCGCCGCGGCCAACCTTGGAGGCAAGGACGCCCACGACGTCGAGCTGATGTGGCCGGGATTGAGCGCGCCCTATCTCGAGCTGTTCGCCTGGCTGGAAGGGCGCAGCGAAAAACCCGTCAATCGCGATCCGACACCATTCCGCCCTGTGATGCTGGCGCATGCGATCGAGGATGCGGACTTTGCCAATCTCGACCCCGCCGACTTCATCGCGGAATGGAAATGGGACGGCATCCGCGTGCAGGCCGTGAGCGGCCGCGACGAGCGCGGCCACATCCAGGCGCGGCTCTATTCGCGCACCGGGGAAGACATCACCGGGAGTTTTCCGGACCTCGTGCCGTCGCTGCATCTGCAAGGATCTTCAAGTTTCGCGATCGACGGCGAATTGCTGGTGCTGCGCGAGGGCCGCGTGCAGACGTTCAACGTGCTGCAGCAGCGCCTCAACCGCAAAGTCGTCTCGCCCAAACTGATGAAAGAGTATCCGATCCATTTGCGCGCCTATGATCTGCTCGGCGACGACGAGAACGATTTGCGCGAACTGCCGTTCATCGAACGCCGCGCGCGGCTGGAAGCGTTCGTCAAAAAGCTTGACGATGCCAGGATTGATCTATCGCCGACGGTCGCCTTTGACAGCTGGGACGCGCTGACGGCGGCGCGCGCGGATCCGGCCCAAGCCGGCGCGGGCGAGGATGCCGACGCCGTCGAGGGCGTGATGCTGAAACGCCGCGACGCCGCCTATCTGCCGGGCCGTCCCAAAGGCCAATGGTGGAAGTGGAAGCGCGACCCGCATCTGATCGACGCCGTGCTGATGTATGCGCAGCGCGGCCACGGCAAGCGGTCGTCCTATTATTCGGACTACACGTTCGGCGTCTGGACCTCGGGCGAGGACGGCGAACAGCTGGTGCCGGTCGGCAAAGCCTATTTCGGCTTCACCGATGAGGAATTGCTGCGGATCGACCGTTTCGTCCGCCGCAACACCACCGAAAAATTCGGACCCGTGCGGCATGTCGTGCATGAGCCAGACCAGGGACTGGTGCTGGAAGTCGCCTTCGAGGGGCTGGCGCGCTCGCCGCGGCACAAATCCGGCGTCGCGATGCGGTTTCCGCGCATCAGCCGGCTGCGCTGGGACAAGCCGCCGCGCGAGGCCGACCGGCTGGAAACGCTGGAGCGGATGCTGAAGAGTGACGTCAGCATTACCGCGCCTTGATCCGGCCAGCCATTGACGCACTGAGATAGGTTCCCCATCTGCTGTCCGCTGTAGTGGATTCTTGTTTTGACGCGTTTTCTTCACGCGAACCGGTATCCACTTCGCTCAAAAACGCTACAATACGCGGGCGTGACCCGCAGGAGAGATCGATGCCCAACGACGTCAGGGATTTGCCGGCCAGCAATGACGGCCTCAACCGCTTTCTCGGCGGCTCGCCTCTGGCGGTGGCATTCCGGCTGATCCTGCTGTCGGTTCTGGTCGGCGTGGTGCTCGCCGCTGTCGGCTTCGATCCCTGGAACATCCTGCACAGCATCCGCATGCTGTTCCAGCGGCTCTGGGATCTCGGCTTTGACGCCGTCAACTGGCTGTGGCGCTACTTCCTGCTCGGCGCCGTGATCGTGATTCCGGTCTGGCTGTTGTCGCGGCTGTTCGGCAGCCCGCGCGGGCGCTAAATCTCCTCGCCAAGGGACCGCAGCCGATGCAACTGCAATTTATCGGCTGCGGCGACGCGCTCGGCTCCGGCGGACGCGCCAACACCTGTTTCCATGTCACCGGCGCCAGCGTCAATTTCCTGATCGATTGCGGGGCCTCGTCGCTGCCGGCGCTGAAGCGGCTCGGTGTCATCAGCGACGGCATCGACCTGATCCTGATCACGCATTTCCACGGCGACCATTTTGGCGGACTGCCGTTCTTCCTGCTGGATGCGCAGTTCACCCGCCGCGCCCGTCCGCTCGTCATCGCCGGTCCGCACGGAATCGAGACCCGGCTGACGCAATTGATGGAAGCAATGTTCGAGCATTCCTCAAGGACGAAGCAGCGCTTCGAGCTCTCCGTCGTCGCGCTCGATCCCGAGCAAAGCCGCAGCTTCGGCGCCGTCAAGGTGACGCCCTATCCCGTCGTGCACGGCGAATCCGGCGGACCATTCCTGGCCTACCGCATCGAGGCCGAAGGCCGCATCATCACCTACAGCGCCGACACCGAGTGGACGGAAACGCTGATCCCGGCCGCGCGCGAGGCCGACCTGTTCATTGCCGAGGCCTATTATTACGAAAAGATCGTCAAGAATCACCTCAGCCTGAAAACGCTGGAAGCCCATCTGCCCGAGATCAACGCCAGGCGGTTGATCCTGACGCATATGAGCGACGACATGCTGGGACGGCTGGGTTCGCTTTCCTACAGCACCGCGAGCGACGGTCTGGTGGTCGAGCTGTAAGCATGCATTCGCCGGCCGCTCCCTCGAAAGTCACGACGGCGCAGGTATTTGCCATCGCGGGTCCCGCGATGATCGCGAACCTGACGACGCCGCTGATCGGCATCGTCTCGACCACGGCGATCGGCCGGCTCGGTGACGCCACGCTGCTCGGCGGCGTGGCGGTCGCCTCCGTGCTGTTCGACTGCCTATTCTGGCTGTTCGGATTCCTGCGCATGAGCACGGTGGCGTTTACAGCGCAGGCGCTCGGCGCCGGCGACACGCAGGAACTACGGGCCATCCTGCTGCGCGGCTTCATCGCCGCCGCGCTGGTCGGCGCCGCGCTCATCCTGCTGCAGATCCCGCTCGCCAGCCTCCTGCTGGAGGCGATGGGCGGCAGCGAAGGCGTTACGCGCGCGGCGAAAACCTATTTCACGATCCGGATCTGGTCGGCGCCGCTGGCGCTCGGCAATTATGTCATGCTGGGCTGGCTGATCGGACAGGCCCGCGCCAAACTGGCGCTCGGCACGCAGATCACCATCAACCTGATCAATGCGGCAGCCACCGCGCTTTTGGTGCTGGTGCTCGACTTCGGCATTGCCGGCGCGGCGATCGCGGCCGTGATCGCGGAAGCAGCCGGGCTCCTGCTCGGCATCATGATCGCGCGGCGCCTCTCCCATGGGCAACAGGCCATCTCGCGCGCGACGCTGTTCGACCGCACCAAGCTGATGCGCTTGCTGGCGGTCAATCGTGACATCCTGATTCGCACCGCGGCGTTGATCGCAGCCTTCCTGTTCTTCACCGCGCAGGGCGCCCGCGCCGGCGACCTGACGCTCGCAGCCAATGCGGTGTTGAACAATTTCCTGATGATCAGCGCCTTTTTTCTCGACGGCCTTGCCAACGCCGCCGAACAGCTCTGCGGCCGCGCCTATGGCGCCCGCGACAGAGGCGGATTCGCCGGTGCGGTCAAACTGGTCGTGATCTGGGGCTTTGGCTTTGCGCTCGCCGTCGCCGCCGTCTTCGCAATGTTCGGCCCCTCCCTGATCGACATCATGACGGCGAGCGCCGACGTGCGGCGCATCGCGCGCGATTATCTGCCGTTCGTGATCTTCGCACCGCTGCTCGGCGTGTTCGCCTTTGCCTTTGACGGGGTCTATATCGGCGCCACCTGGGCGCGCGACATGCGCAACCTGATGCTGCTGTCGCTTGCGATCTTCCTTGGCGCGTGGCTGGCGCTGCGATCGTTCGGCAATGCCGGGCTGTGGGGCGCGCTATTGGTGCATTACGCCGCCCGCGGCGGGCTTGAGGCGCTGCGTTATCCGGCGCTGTTGAAGAAGTCGTTTGGAGAGTGAGTTCTTCCCTTCTCCCCTTGTGGGAGAAGGTGGCGCGAAGCGCCGGATGAGGGGTCTCTATCCGCATCTCGAAATCTTACCGTGAGGAGAGAACCCCTCACCCGTCTTCGCTTCGCGAAGCCACCCTCTCCCACAAGGGGAGAGGGAAAGATCACTGCACCGGCCATTCCTCGGCGGTGATCGTCGCGGCGTCGGCGCCGACGATTTCCGCAAGCGAATCGCGCCCCGTGCGCAGCAAGGTCGAGGACAGATCGTTCTTGATGTCCTCGACCAGCCCGAGGCCCTTGTAGATCAGCGACGAATAGAGCTGGATCAGGCTGGCACCGGCGCGGATTTTGGTCAGCGCGGCGCCTCCGCTATCGATGCCGCCGACTCCGATCAGCGGGAAGGCACCTTCGGCACGCACATAGGTTTCCGCCACCATCCGCGTCGACAGCCGGAACAGCGGCCGTCCCGACAGGCCGCCCTGCTCCTTGGCGCGGCCGGATTCGCGCAACGTCGAGGGCCGCGCCAGCGTGGTGTTGGCCACGACCATGCCGTCGACCCGGCGTGAGCGCGCGATGTGCACGACGTCGTCGAGTTCGGCCAGACTCAAATCCGGCGCGATCTTGAGCAGCACCGGGGAATCGCCGGCATTCTTGCGCACCCGCTCGCGCGCATCGATCACTCTCGCGAGGAGATCGTCGAGCGCGGCCGATTGCTGCAGATTGCGCAGGCCCGGCGTGTTCGGCGAGGAGACGTTGACGGTGAAATAGCTCGCGACCGGCGCAAAGGTCTCGATCAGCTTGACGTAATCGGCAGTGCGGTCGGCCGAATCCTTGTTGGCCCCGACATTGACGCCGACGATGCCGGAAAGATGCGCACGCGAGGCGAGCCGCCGCAGCACAATCTCCGCCCCGTCATTGTTGAAGCCCATCCGGTTGATCACGGCCTCGTCGCGTTCCATCCGGAACAGCCGCGGCCGCGGATTGCCGACTTGCGGTTTGGGCGTCACCGAGCCGATCTCGACGAATCCAAAACCCAGCCGCAGCAGCGCGTCGGGCGCCTCCGCGCTCTTGTCGAAGCCCGCGGCCATCCCGATCGGATTGGGAAAGTTCAGGCCGAAGGCGCGCACCGCCAGCTTCGAATCATCAGGCTTGGAGCGGATCGGCGGCAACAGCCGCAGACCCTGGATGGCCATGCGATGCGCATCCTCCGGATCGAACCAGCGCAGCAGCGGCAGTGAAAAGGCGTCGAAGGCGCGGATCACGGCGCAAGCTCCGGAATGTCATGATCGCCGTCGGACCGCGCCCGCATGTCGAGGATGGCGGTGACGGCGCCAAGATCGAGTTCGCCATAGAGATGTGGGAACAATTCGTCGTTGCGCGAGGGTTCCCAGCGCAGGCTGTCGCCCAGCGCATCGGCGTCGACCGCGATCAAGAACAGCCCGGTCTGGCCGAAATAATGTTTCCGCGCGGTCTCGGCGACCTGGGACGCTGTGGAAAAATGGATGTAGCCGTCGCGCAGATCGTCCGCGCTGCCCCGATAGACGCCTTGCCGCTCGGCCTCGCGCCAGGCCGAGGCGGGGCTGATTTTGTAGATCGTGGGCACTCGCCGGCATTCCCTGTTTGTCGTTGAGTCTCTTGGGATTTTTCCCGGGATTCCGGGTCGGCGCAGACCGTAAAGGCGGCTGGGGCCGAACTCAAGCGCCGCCACGCCGTCCGGCCAGCATGGAATTTGCGGAAATCCCGCGTTTCAGGTAATAATTCGCACTTATATACTTGACAAAAGTGCAATTATTCCTAGCTTACGCCCATTGCGTGAAATCGCAATTGGCGCGCCCGAATTGCAGTTAGGTTGAGTGTGCAAGTGCACTGTGAGGAACAGTGCAAAATGCGAAACTAGGCGGCCGGAGGCCTCGCGTGGCGTTCGAGGATGTCGATGGCCTTTTCGATGAACTGGGCTGTCTCTTCCAAGACTTTAGCGATCGACTCGCCGCCAAGGCCCTCAACATCAGCGATCGATACCGCGAAGGAAAACTTTACTTGGTGGTCGAGGCCGAGCGGGACTCGGAGAATTTCCGCATTATCTGCAAGGGGGCAGACTGTCTCAGGTCTGGCAGGCATCGGGACCTTGATGTCAATAACCCCATCTGGGCCGGGAGCGGGGACCGATCCCGCCTGAATGAGCCATTTGAAATCAATGTGCGGCTGGGCGGCGGCTACCGGGATCAGTCCCTTGTGCTTATCCAGGTCGTCGAGGAAATCCAGAAGGTAGAGATGGGGACAACCAAATTTACCCCCGCCCCCCTCTGAGGTATGGTTTGAATCGGCGGATGAGCCATTCAGCGCGGCGGCTGATTCCTTTTATTTTCTTGGGAAGATAACTTTCAAACGTCTCGCGGGTTTCTGTAATCAAAAACCCATTGGTCTTGCTGACCTTGCCATCGTTAGCGATCACCAGATCGCAAACGAGTTGGTCAAGCGCGGCTCTGAGATTGTGGACAATATCCCCAATGACTGTACCCCATTCGCAGGGGATCGCCTCTTTGATGCGGATGCGGTAGATATACTCTCCCGTTTCCGTATCTTGCTCGCGGATAATGTCGTAGGGATCGCGGGCATAAAGGGCGGCGGTGAGTCGATGGATTTCCTCGATGTGACCTTTAGCCCTCGCAACTTTCAGTCGAGGGCCAACGAAGGGTTTTATCACTATGTCACCTTCCCAAAGGGATAAATTGGAAACCACTAAACAGCTAATGGGCGCGCTCGTGCGCATGAAGCCGAAGCCGCACGAGGAAATGAAGGTCGGGAAGAAGGCAAAGGCAAAGAAGAAAAAGCAGACGAAAAAAGATGACTAGTGCTGTTTCTTATCCTCACTCAGACGAACCGCTTCCTTTTCTTCCAAGCGCGAAAACGCTTTGCCGCCTGTTTCTTATTCCTAATTTTAGTGAGTGCTGCGGTACGTCAGGCGCTTACCCTCGATACCCTTGAGAGCAATAGCCGTCCGTTCCCCATCGGTAACGCCAAGGCCGGAACGATTGTTGTAGCGGAATTCAAATTCGACCAAATAGCGCTTCAAGTGCTGTTCGCCGCAGAACGTGTACGTGCCGCGCATGCCGCGCTTGAACACACCAAAGAAGTTCTCAACGTTGTTAGTAGTGAAGCCACCAGCGTTGACGTACTCGCGCCCTGAGTGGTTCATCGTTTGGTGCGCGGCAAATTCCTTGCCGAGCACCTTGTAAAGGTTGGACTCGTCAGTAACCAAGGTGGCCTTGCGCTCAACGTTAGTGAATAGAATTTCCGCAATCTTCGCGGCGGTCATGGACTTGTTGATATGGAAGGTGCGGACGGTCCCGGTGTTCTCGTCAACCAGCGCCAAGACCGACGCTTTTTGCGAGAGACCCTTCTTGTAGCCCTTGGCGCGCTTTGACGTATTGAGGTGATAGGTCTCATCGGCCTGCACAGAGCCGCCCAGCGTTCCCATAGGGCCGGGCTTTGCATCGGTCATAGCTTCCCGCAGTCTGTGCATCATGAACCACGCGGTCTTGTAGGTGACGCCAAGCGCTCTGTGGATTTCGTGAGCCGATACGCCGTTCTTGCCTGAGTTCATCATATGCGCGGCCATCCACCACTTGGTGAGCGGCACCTTGGAGCGCTCGAATACGGTGCCGACGGTCACGGTGAACTGGCCCTTGCAGTCGTTGCAGTAGTACAGGCCGGGACGATGGGACTTCTTGGTGCCTTCGACCTTCGCCAGCTTGTCGGGATCGGAGGAGCCGCAGTGAGGGCAGATAGGGCCATCAGGCCAGCGGACAGCCTCAAGGGCTTCGCGGGCCTTACCCTCGTCATGGAACATGGGGTCTTGGAATGTTGCAGCCGTGGCCATCATCGCTCTCCGATGATACCGTTTTAGGGATTCATTCCACTTTTGTCAAGTATATAAGTGCGTAATAATTCCTAAACCCGACGTTGAGTGATCCCATGGCCAAGCCAACCAAAGCCCGCATTCTCACCCATGGCCAGGTCTGGACCGCGCTCGACCGGCTCGCCGAGCGCGCCGGGCTGTCGCCCTCGGGCCTCGCCAAGCGCTCCGGCCTCGACCCCACCACCTTCAACAAATCCAAGCGCATCACGGGCGACGGCCGCGAACGCTGGCCCTCGACCGAATCGGTCTCCAAGGCGCTGGCCGCCACCAATTCCTCGATCGACACGTTTGTGCAGCTGATCGGCGACGGCGCGCGCAGCCAGCAATCGGTGCCGATGCTCGGCCTCGCCCAAGCGGGCAGCGGCGGCCATTTCGACGACAGCGGTTTCCCCGCCGGCAAGGGCTGGGACGAGGTGGCGCTGCCCGCCGCGGGCGACGAGCACGCCTATGCGCTGGAAATATCCGGCGACTCGATGAAGCCCGCCTACCGCGACGGCGACATCATCGTGGTCTCGCCGGGCACACCGATCCGGCGCGGCGACCGCGTGGTGTTGAAGACGAGCGATGGCGAGGTGTTGGTGAAGGAATTGAAGCGCCGCACCACCAGGACGCTGGAGCTGCAATCGCTCAACCCGGCGCAGGCCGACCGCGCGCTCGACGCCGACGACGTCGAATGGATCGCGCGGATCGTATGGGCGAGCCAGTAGGTTTGTCCCCGACTCCCGATGTCCTGCAGGACCTGCTGGAAGATTCCCTTCACATCGTTCTGTGCGGGATGGCTGCAGGGACGGCATCAGCCAAAGCAAAGGCTTACTACGCGCACAAGCAGAACAAGTTCTGGAAGATTCTCCACGAGACCGGGCTGACGCCGGCGCTGCTACAGCCGCACCAGTACCGAGATCTGCTGCAGCATCGGATCGGTCTTACTGATCTCGTGAAGACGCATTCGGGAATGGATCACCAGATCCCGCTATCCGAACTGCGACTGGATGCGCGATCTCGCCTGAGCAATTCGGTTGCGGCCTTCAGGCCGAAATTCCTGGCGTTCACGAGCAAGGCGGCCGGGCAAGGGTTTCTCGGCGGCAGGCGCGATTACGGCGAACAGGCTGAGCGGATCGCCGACACCAGGATCTGGATCCTGCCCTCCACGTCGGGCGCCGCGAATGGAAGCTGGCGGCCGGAAGTGTGGCACGCGTTTGCGGATGCGGTGCGGGCTTAATGCTGTCATTGCCGGGCTTGACCCGGCAATCCATCAAACAAAAGACTCTTACGAAGCAAGATGGATGCGCGGGTCAAGCCCGCCATGACAAGTGAGCCTACGTCGCGTAATCCGGCTCTTTCCGATCGAGCATGCGCTTCAACGCATCGAAGTGCCGCTGTGCCGGGGTGGGTCCCTTGTAGAGACGCTCATCCTTGTATTCGCGCTGGGTCTTCTCCACCACGGGCGCGGGAAGCTGCTTCAGCTTCTGCCCGGTCCACATCGCGTAGATCTGCACCTGCGCGGCGCGCTCGACGTAATAGAGCATGTCGTAAGCGTCGGCGACGGTCGCACCGACCGTCGAGATGCCGTGATTGGCCATGAACAGCACCTGCTTGTCGCCGATCACCTTCGCAAGGCGGGCGCCCTCGGCGGGATCGACGGCCGGGCCGGTATATTCGTCGTCATAGGCGATGGCGCCTGATAGCCCGACCTCGGTCTGGCCGATCTCCTTGATGCGCGGGTCGTCGAGGCGCGTCAGCGCGCTGGCATAGGGCATGTGGGTGTGAAACACCGCTTTGGCCTGCGGCAGCGCCTTGTGGATCGGGGCGTGGATGCAATAGCAGGAGCGCTCGACTTCGCCCTCGCCGCGCTTGACCTCGCCGTCATCGATGCCGACTTCCATGAAGGACGAGGCCGTGACCTCGGACCAATGCATGCCGAACGGGATCTGGTAGTAGCGGTCGCTGCGGCCCGGCACCGTGTAGGTCAGATGGTTGAAGATGCCTTCGGAAAAACCCTGGTTGAAGGCGAGACGATGCGCGGCCGCCAGATCGACGCGCGCCTGCCATTCGTCGGCGCTGGTGTCATTGCGCAAGTCCGGCGAAACCCTGAACTGCATGCGTCTGCTCCCAATGTTCCCCGCCTCTCCACGGAGGCTTGATGGCGGATAGTGTAGCGCAATTCGGTGCAGGCCGCGGTTGAAATTGCGGCGGGCCTGCCATCTGAATTTGCGGCTCGCGGTCGCAGTGAGATGATGCGTTGCAAAGCCCAACTCTATCGTCGTCCCGGCGAAGGCCGGGACCCATAACCACCAGCGATAATTGTTTTGCACGCAGGTCGTTATCTTCCTTTTTCAATAACATCGGCCGCGGCGTATGGGTCCCAGCCTTCGCCGGGACGACATAGGGGCTACGCGCTCCGCGCCAGCGCGCCGTCGATCATCGCCACGGCGTTGGTCAGACCGTACACCGCGACGAACGAGCCGAAGCGCGGGCCTTTTTCCTGACCGAGCAGCACCTGGTAGAGCATGTTGAACCAGTCGAGCGAAACGCCCGGCCGGCCATCCTTGCCCTTCTTGACGAGATCGAGGAACGGCTCGCGGCGGCCGATCTCGTAGACCACGTTCTGGATCTCTTCCGCCGTCGACGTCGCCGGCAATTGCGACAGCGCGTCGCGCAGATCCTGCAGCGCCACCCGCTCGCCATCGGTCGGCTCGCGGAATTTTTTGGTCGGCGCCACGAAGTCGCGATAATAATTGATGGCGTAGCCGACCAGCGCATCGAGCTTCGGATGCGTCTGCGGCGTCACGCCGGGACGATAACGCCCGATAAAACCCCACAGCGTTTCGGCGTTCTCCGCATTCGACGACGACACCAGCGTCAGCAACAGCTGGAACGTGACCGGCATGTCGGCCTTCGGCGGCTGGCCGGCATGAACGTGCCAGACCGGATTTTGCAGCTGCTGCTTGGCGTCCTGCCGCGGCAAGCCATCGAGGAACTGCTGGTAGTCATCGACGTTGCGCGGGATCACGTCGAAATGCAGCCGCTTCGCCGCCTTCGGCTCGCGGTACATGAACAGCGACAGCGATTCCGGCGACGCATAGCGCAGCCATTCGTCGATCGTGAGCCCGTTGCCCTTCGACTTGGAAATCTTCTGGCCCTGCTCGTCGAGGAACAGTTCGTAGTTGAAGCCTTCCGGCGGCGTGGCGCCGAGCGCCCGGGTGATCTGGCCCGAGAGCTTCACCGAGTCGATCAGATCCTTGCCGGCCATCTCGTAATCGACGCCGAGCGCGACCCAGCGCATCGCCCAGTCGGCCTTCCACTGGCACTTCACATTGCCGCCCGTGACCGGGGTTTCGACCTCTTCGCCGCTGTCCGGGTCGACATAGGTGATCGTGCCGGCGGCGATATCGCGGCGGATCATCGGCACCTGCAGCACGACGCCTGATGTCTTGCTGATGGGCAGGAAGGGTGAATAGGTCGCGCGCCGGTCCGGCCCCAGCGTCGGCAGGATGATCGCCATCACCTTGTCGTAGGCGGCGAGCATCTTGAGCAGCGTCGCATCGAAGCGGCCCGACGTGTAGTAGTCGGTCGAACTGGCAAACTCGTAGTCGAAGCCGAAATGATCGAGGAACGCCCGCAGCCGCGCATTGTTGGCGGCGCCGAACGAGGGGTGCTCGTTCGAGAACGGATCCGGCACGCGCGTCAGCGGCTTGCCGAGATGAGCCGCCATCATGTCGCGATTGGGCACGTTGTCCGGCACCTTGCGCAGGCCGTCCATGTCGTCGGAGAACGCCAGCAGCCGCGTCTTGATCTTGTCCTCGGTGAGCACGCGAAAGGCATGGCGCACCATGGTGGTGCGCGCGACCTCGCCGAAGGTGCCGATATGCGGCAGCCCCGACGGGCCGTAACCGGTCTCGAACAGCACCTCGTCCTTCGGGCTCTTTTTCAGCCGCGCGACAATCGCTTTCGCCTGCTCGAACGGCCAGGCGTTGGATTGTTCGGCGAGCGCACGCAAATCGCTCGGGCTGGATGGGTCGATCGTGGACATCAGAGGTCTCCGGGGGCCGCGGAAACTAGCGCTTCCGTGGCAAATTGCAAAATGACGGAGTCTGCGACTCCGTCAAAACGGACTGATCGAGAAATAACGCAGCCACAAATCGGTATAGCGGCCTTTTTCCCAGAGCCGGAACAGCGCCCAGTTCAGCGACTGTCGTAGCAGATCGTTGCCCTTGCGGACCGCGATGCCGATGCCCTCGCCGAAATAGCGGCTCTCGACGAACGGCCCGCCCGAGAAGGCGCAGCATTCGCCTGAATCGGTGCCGTTGATCCAGAACGCCAGCGCGATCGCGTCTCCGAAGATGAAATCGACCTCGCTCCGCCGCAAAGCCAGCCGCAGCGCCTCGTCATTGGGGTATGATTTGATCTCGGCGTCGGTGAACATCGCCTTCAGATAGGCCTCATGCGAGGTGCCGGCGATGGCGCCGATTTTCTTGCCTTCGAGATATTCGGGACGCACCTCCGGCATCACGGCGTCGCGCCGCGACACGAAGCGCGCCGGCGCGCGGTAATAGGGGTCGGTGAAATCGATGCGGGCGCGCAATTGCGGCGTCACCGCCATCGACGCGATGATGGCGTCGCCGCGGTTGCTGGTGATGGCGTCGATCAGGGTCTCGAAACGGCGCATCTGGATGGTGCAGGTGACCTTGATCTCGTCGCACAGCGCGCGCGCCAGATCGACGTTGAAGCCGGCCGGATTGCCGTCGGGGCCGGTGAAGTTGAACGGCGGATAGTCGGTTTCCGTCAGGAACCGGATCACGGTCAGGCGCGACAAATCGGGCCGGTCCGGACGCCGCCTGGGGTCCCAGAAGCCAGGCACCGCCTGCGGCGCAGCCTCGACCGCGGGCCGCGGCGCGGTTTGTGCGGACGCCTCACCGGGCAAGATAACGGCCAGCGCAGCCGCGACCGTCATCCCGGTCAGCAGGCTGCGGACCGATTTTGGCAATCTGGCGCTTTGTAACAAGGCTGGCTGGTGGGGCATTGCCGGCGTTTTGTTGTGGAATTGGATGGCCTTATAGACCATCCGGCATCCGATGCGAGGCCGTTTTGCGGGGCTTTGGTACGGCTCAGAGGTATTTCTTCAGATCGGTCGCAGCTTCCTGGGGCGTCCGTTTCAGGTTGAACGGCGAGACGAAGCGGCCGTCGCGATCCATCAGATAGATCAGTGCGGTGTGGTCCATGGTGTAATCGCCGTCCTTGAGCGGGACCTTCTTGGAATAAACCCGGTAGGCCGACAGCACCTTGGCCACCGCCTCGGGGTTGCCGGTCAGGCCCTTCAGATGCGGATCGAAGCTGGAGAGATAATCCTTCATCGCGGCCGCGGTGTCGCGCTCCGGATCGACCGAGACGAAAAAGGCGTTGACCCGGTCGGCGTCCTTGCCCATCGCCTTCAGCACTTCGGAAATCTCGAACAGCGCGGTCGGGCACACATCGGGGCAATGGGTGAAGCCGAAGAAGATCAGCGTCGGCCGGCCCTTGAGATCCTTGTCGGTCACGGTCTGGCCGGCCTGGTCGGTCAGTTGAAACGGCCCGCCGATCGCGGCCGGCGCCGTGACGGTGCGCAGCCCGCCCAGCGCCCACAGCATGATCAGGAGGCCAACCAGCAGGCTGACGGCAAAGGATGCGACAATCACCAGCGGTCGGATGCTCCGGTCCATGTAAAAAATTCCCTATGTCCGGATCAGAAGCAGGCCGAAATACCGGCGGCGATCATTTCAAAAAACACCGTGGTCCCGTAGTGGAACCAGAGCGCCGCGGCGCCGCATACGGCGAGGCCGCCGAGGCTGGCGGCGCCCCAGACGATCGCGGATGCCACCCTGCCCTGCGGCCGGTGTGCCGCGATCATCCCGTGCTGGGTGGAAATCGGCTGAACCATGGGGTTCAGATAGGGCCAGTTCCAGGGCCAGGCAAGCGCCATGGCCGCGCGGCCGATCACGTCATGCGGAGGGATATCTGCTGTTTCAGCGAGACGCTGGCTTGATCGCGGAGGCCTGGGCGTCGAGATAGCAGGGCTTGAACATCGCCTGCAATTGCTTGCCGCGCAGGAAGATCATGCGCTGGGTCAAGCCGCCGCGCTGGGCGATCCAGCGCCGGATTGGCGTCGGGTACATCGAATAAAGCATCTGGGTGGCTTCGGCGTTGGTGATCGCCCGGCCGTTGGCGCCGAAATCCCAGGCGGCATGGAAACCGAGATTGGCGTGCGAGGTGACGCAGATCTTGTCGTGGGGAACGGCGCCGAGAACGATGGTGCAGGCCGACGCGCACAGGCCGTCGATGATGACCATCTCGCCGGAACTCCGCAGGCCCTGGTACTTATCGACATAGGTACCGATCCGGCCGCCGCGATCGTCGGCGATCCGGACCACCGCCTGGCTCGATACAACCCCTGCCAGCAGCAGCACCGCCGCAAGCAACCCCGTCACCAGCTTCATTTCCCAGCCCCAGTCCTGAAACGTCGAACCCGAATCTGATTGTCTTAGTGATGCAAGACTGCGCGAGCGTCGTTCGAGACCGTGATTTTGTCTAGGCGGCTGGAGCCGCTCAAAACAAATTCAAATTAAGTGTTGCAATGGCGCTGCACCCGACGCGCGAAAAGGTCCCAAACTGGAACAAGTTAACATTTTCACGGTGGTAGCTTCGCCACAGGCAAGCGGCATTTGCCGTTGACCGCGTTGGATGGCGTGGCTTGAATCAACATCAGAGCGTTTTCCAGCGAAGTGGGCACCGGTTCGCGTGAAGAAAACGCGTCAAAACAACAACAGAGCCCCTTTCCGATTTCAATCGGAAGGGGGCTCTGGGCTGGGGAGGACATGATGGCAGAGGACACCGACGTAATCGTGGTCGGCGGCGGGCTGGCCGGGCTGGTCGCGGCATGCGAAATCGCCGACGCCGGCAAGCGCGTCATCATGATCGACCAGGAGGGCGAACAAAGCCTTGGCGGTCAGGCATTCTGGTCGTTCGGCGGCCTGTTCCTGGTCGACAGCCCCGAACAGCGCCGGCTCGGCATCAAGGACAGTTTTGATCTCGCGCTGCAAGACTGGAACGGTACGGCCGGCTTCGACCGCGAGGAGGACTACTGGCCGAAGAAATGGGCGGAAGCCTATGTTGGCTTCGCCGCCGGCGAAAAGCGCGACTGGCTGCGTGCGATGGGCCACCGTATTTTTCCCGTGGTCGGCTGGGCCGAACGCGGCGGCTATGACGCGATGGGGCACGGTAATTCGGTGCCGCGCTTTCATGTCACCTGGGGCACCGGCCCGGGGATCGTCGAGCCGTTCGAACGGCGGGCGCGCGAGGCGCAGAAGAGTGGCCGGCTGACTTTCAAGTTCCGCCACCGCGTCGATGCGCTCAGTATCACCAACGGCACCGTCGAGGGCGTCAACGGGTCGATCCTCGCACCCACCAATGTCGAACGCGGCCAGAGCAGCTCACGCCAGGTCATCGGCGATTTCAGCTTTCGCGCCCAGGCGGTGATCGTTGCCTCCGGCGGCATCGGCGGCAATCACGATCTGGTCCGGCAGAACTGGCCGAAGCGCCTCGGCGAACCGCCGAAATTCATGATCTCCGGCGTGCCCGAACATGTCGACGGCCGGATGATCGGGATCACCGAGGCTGCCGGCGCGCGGCTGATCAACCGCGACCGGATGTGGCATTACGTCGAGGGCATCCGCAACTGGTCGCCGATCTGGCCGCGCCACGGCATTCGCATCCTGCCTGGCCCGTCATCGCTGTGGTTCGACGCGACAGGCAAACGGCTGCCCGCGCCGCTGTTTCCCAGCTCCGACACGCTCGGCCAGCTGCACTACATCATGTCGACGGGTTACGATTACTCCTGGTTCATCCTGACCCAGAGCATCATCAAGAAGGAGTTCGCGCTGTCCGGCTCGGAACAGAACCCCGACCTCACCGGCAAGAGCTGGCGCATGACCATCAAGCGCGCCACCAACAAGGGCGCGCCGGCGCCGGTGGAAGCATTCAAGCAAAAAGGCGCCGACTTCATCGTGCGCGACAACCTCGCCGACCTCGTCAGCGCCATGAACGCGCTCAGCGGCGACAATCTGCTGCAGCTCGATCACATCAAGCGGCAGATCGAGGCGCGCGACCGCGAGATGACCAATCCCTACGTCAAGGATGCGCAGGTGATGAACATCCACAATGCGCGGCGCTATATCGGTGACAAACTGATCCGCACCGCCAAACCGCATCGCATCCTCGACCCCGAGCATGGCCCGCTGATCGCGGTCAAACTCAACATCCTGACCCGCAAGACGCTGGGCGGCTTCGAGACCGATCTGGACTCGCGCGTGTTCGGCACGGGCGGCGACATCATCAAGGGGCTGTACGCCGTCGGCGAAGCCGCCGGTTTCGGCGGCGGCGGCGTGCACGGCTACCGCTCGCTGGAAGGCACGTTCCTCGGTGGCTGTCTGTTTTCGGGGCGGAATGCGGGACGTGCGGCGGCGAAGGCGGCAGGATGACACGGCAAGCAGACCAAAGCCGAGGGACCCGGAAACAAAACCGCGAAAACAACCCCATGCAAAGTAAGGAACCCATTGCCAGGGCTGTTGTTTTGATGCCGAAGATCATAGCCATACTGGTCGCGGCAGCCTTGGCCGGGAGCGACGCTCCCGCCCGCGCCCAGGGCAACGCCGCCGCGCCGGCGCCCTCGCCTGCCAAACTCGAACGCGTGTCGCAATTCTTTGAAAACGAAGTGGCGACCGGGAAGCTTCCCGGCGCGGTCGTATTGATCCAGCAACATGGCAAGCCGGTCTATCTCAAGGGTTTTGGCGTTCGGGACGTCGCCACCAAGCTGCCGATGACGCCGGACACGATCTTTGCCATCCATTCGATGACCAAGCCGATCACCAGCGTGGCGGCGATGATGCTGATCGACGACGGAAAACTGGCGCTGGCCGATCCGGTGTCCCGATACATTCCGGCATTTGCCGACACGAAAGTCGGCGTGGAATTCAAACCGAGCGACGGCAACCCGGTCCTGCAGCTCGTGCCGCCGATCCGGCCGGTGACGATCGAGGACCTGCTCCGGCATACGTCCGGCATCACCTATGAATACATCGGCAGCGAATTGATCATGAAGGCCTATACGGACGCCAACATCTTTGAGGGACATTTCAACAACGCGGATTTTGCCGAACGCATTGCCCGCCTGCCGCTGGCGAGACAGCCCGGCACACTCTGGCGCTACGGCCATTCCACCGACGTTCTCGGGCGTGTCATCGAAATCGTCTCCGGCAAATCGCTCTATCAGTTCCTGAAAGAGCGCATCCTCGATCCGCTTGGCATGACCAGCACAAAGTTCGTGCTGCAGGGCGCGGCTGAAGCGGCGCGCATGGCCGAGCCACTGCCGGGCGATACCGTGCTGCGTATGTCGGGGGAGGAACGGCGCAGGCACGCCGAATGGGAGTCAGGCGGCGGCGGCCTGCTCTCGACCATCACGGATTATGCACGATTTGCGCAAATGCTGCTGGGCGGCGGAAAGCTCGACGGCAAGCAGTATCTCAGTCCGGCTGCGTTCAAACAGATGACGTCAGACCAGATCGGACCGGGCTCCGGCGTCGGGCGGGACTACTATTATTTTCCCGGCGATGGCTTTGGTTATGGTTATGGCCTGGCGGTGCGCGTAGAACCGGGAAACGCAAAGCCGCCGCCGGCAGGTTCGATCGGCGAACTGAAATGGGACAGCGGCAGCGGAACGTACTTCGGTGTCGATCCCAAACTGGACATGGTCTACATCCTGATGGAGCAGACCCAGCTGGAGCGCTCACGCATCACCCCGGCCTTCAAGGCGCTGGTGTATGACGCGTTCGAAAAATAAGTGACCTCAGCGGCGAAGCAGTGGACTGATCACCGGCAGAACTCATCGCGCATATCCGGCGACACCGTCCCACAGCAATTTCAAGGCCGCATGACTTTTTGCGTTGCAATCGGACAATTGCTCTCCGTGCAATATCGTCGGCCGCTCGCAGCGTTCCGGCAAAGCCAAACCAACTCGGCTTTTTAAGTAGATTCCCCGATACGTGACAATTTGGGTGGCCTTCATTGCCAAGAACGCAGTAGCCGATCGCGCCCTGTCGCGCTAAGGAGGCGCGCCACTTTAAAAAACGGAGAACACCATGTCAGTCCAGCGTTTCGAAACCGGCCCGCGCATGAGCCAGGTCGTCGTCCACGGCAACACCGTCTATCTCGCGGGCGTCGTCGCCAACAATGCAGCCGGCGAAAGCGTGACCAAGCAGACGCAGGACGTGCTCAAGACCATCGACGGCCATCTCGCCAAAGCCGGGACCGACAAGTCGAAGCTTCTGTCGGCCACGATCTACATCACCGACATGAAAACCTTCCCGGAAATGAATGCGGTGTGGGACGGCTGGGTGTCGGCGGGCAACACCCCGGCGCGCGCCACGGTCGAGGCCAAATTGGCGTCCCCGCAATACAACGTCGAGATCATGGTGGTTGCGGCGAAGTGATTTTTCGCGGCGCGAGGGCTTGCCTGCCCTCGCGTCGTACCTTTCTTTTGTTCATTGACCGCGTTTCTTTGACCTCCGAGGTAATCGAAACACGCGCGCGAACCTTCGATAACAGGCCAGCCGATCCGTTCGGCCGCAACGAAGGAGAGCCCCATGACCGACCCGAAGACCATTGCCGCCAGTTACATCGATCTGTGGAACGAGCGAACCCCGGCCCGCCGCCGCGAGATCCTTAGCCAAAACTGGGCCAAAGACGCCCGCTATATCGACCCCTTGATGAGCGGCGACGGCCATGACGGCGTCGATGCGCTGATCGCAGGCGTGCAGCAGCGGTTTCCGGATTTCAAATTCAGGCTGATCGGCGAACCCAATGGGTACGGCGACCACGTCCGCTTCTGTTGGGGTCTCGGCCCCGACGGCGCCGACAGCCCGATCAAGGGCACGGATTTCGCCGTGCTGAGCGACGGCCGCATCCGCAGCATCACCGGCTTCCTCGATCAGGTGCCGGCGGGGGCGTGAGCGAAAGGCTGTGCGGCTGCCCGGGCAATCCCGGGTAGCCGCCGACGCGCCCCGAATTATTCCGGGAACCTCTTCCGCCTTGCCGCATCCAACCCCAATACAATGCTATTGGTGGAACCATCATGCGTCAGGCCCACACGCCTCATATTCCGCCCGTCGACACTGGTGACCTCGATCTGATCCGCCGGGCGCTGGCGCGCGATGAGACCGCGGCTCGCGCCATCATGCAGGCGAACAACCGCCGCCTCTACCGGCTTGCCCGCGGCATCCTGCGCAATGACGGCGAGGCCGAGGACGTCGTGCAGGAGACTTACGTCCGCGCCTTCACGCATCTGGAGAGTTTTCGCGGCGATTCCAGCCTGGCGACCTGGCTGGCGCGGATCGCCATGAACGAGGCGCTGGGACGATTGCGCCGGCAGCGGCCGGGCGTGGAACTGTCGTCATTGCCGCAGGGCACGCTCGAAGCCCAGATCATCCAGTTCCCCCGCGCGGCCGCTGACGACCCGGAAAAATCCATGGCCCAACGTGAAATTCAGCATGTCGTCGAACACGCCATCGACGAATTGCCGGAACCGTTCCGGCTCGTCTTCATCACCCGGGTGATCGAGGGCATGAATGTCGAGGAGACCGCCGAGATTCTGGGGCTCAATCCTGTGACCGTGAAGACGAGGCTGCATCGCGCCCGCGTCATGCTGCGCGACAATGTCGAGAAGAAGATCGGCCCCGTCGTGATCGACGCGTTTCCGTTTGCCGGCAGGCGCTGCGAACGGCTCACCGAGGCGGTGCTGAACCGGCTCGGCTTGATCTGATTTTTTCGGGAACCTCCTGCTACCTGCGCCATCCAACTCCTGTGCAATCAACTTGAAAGCCGGCCGCCCGCGTCGGCGCCACAGGAGTGTCACACCATGTTCGTTCGATTGAGCGCGGCGATTGCCGCATTGAGCCTTTTGGGCGGCGCCGCACTGGCGCAGGGCGCAAAGCCCACCGACCCGCAGATCGCGCATATCGCCTACACCGCAGGCGTCATCGACATCGCCGCCGGCAAGCAAGCGATCACCAAGGCCAGCAACAAGGACGTCAAGGCGTTCGCGGAAGGCATGGTGCGCGACCATGAAGCCGTGAACAAGCAGGCGCTCGACCTCGTCAAGAAACTGAAGGTGACGCCCGAGGATAACGACACCAGCAAGACGCTCTCGAAGCAGGCGGCGGACAAGCTGGCCGAACTCGGCAAGCTGAAAGGCGCCGACTACGACAAGGCCTATATCGCCAACGAGGTTGCCTACCACAAGGCCGTCAATGGCGCGCTCGAGACACTGTTGATCCCGTCAGCCAGCAATGCCGAGCTGAAGAGCCTGCTGCAGACCGGCCTGAAGCTGTTTCAGGGCCACCAGCAGCATGCCGAACACGTCGCCGCCGGCCTGAAGTAAGGGAGACTGCCATGCTGCCGAGACGCACGTTTCTCATCGTGACCGCCCTGATATCGGGCGCAATCGCCGTCCCGGCGCATGCCGCAACCATCCAGATCGTGATGGACAATCTCGTGGTGTCGCCGGCGCAGGTAACCGCCAGGGTCGGCGACACCATCGAATGGATCAACAAGGATATCTTCGCTCACACGGCCACCGCGCGAAACGGCGATTTCGATGTCGCCATGCCGCCGAAGAAGACCGTGACGTCGGTGCTGAAGAAGGCCGGTACGGTCGAGTATTACTGCCGCTTCCATCCCAACATGAAGGCGGTGCTGACGATCGCGCCGTAAGCCGGCAACCTCGTCAGGTCAACGTCGCTCGCTGCAGCACCATCGCGAGCCGCACCGCGACGACGGCCTGCCACACCGGATAGAGCACCGAGGTGAGATCGAGATCGAGCGCGCTGTCGACCGCCATCAGCGTGCCGGCCAGCGTGCCCGTCAGCAGCATCCGCATCCATAACGCCGCATCGCGCGGCCCGGCTGGCAGCAGAGCGATCGCCAGCGCCATCAGGCCGGCGCCGACGAAACCGCCGGCGAGGCCCGCCAGCACATTGCGCATGATCTTGGAAGCGCCATAGGCCTGCGCATCGATGAAGATCGCGGCGTTCACGGCGCAGACGAAAGCGACCATGGTGACAATGCCGGCAAGCAGCGCCGCCCAAACCGGATTGGCGCTGCAGCGCCGGACCACGAAGAAGACAAGCACCGCAAACGGCACCGCCACCAGCGCCATGCGCAGATTGCCGGAACCGCCGGTGAATTTGTCGATCAGTTGCGGGGTGAGCGGCGTCAACAGGCCCGACAACAGACCGCCGGCGGCAATCATCAGTAGGTTGCGGGAGGTGTTGTCGGCAGCGATGGCCTGGGTCAACGCATTCGGCTCCATCTCTGCGGCACAGCAATTTAGCACAATCGTGCTTGTGATTGTAGTCGCGCACGGCGCGAGGCCGGTTCACAAATAAAAGCCGCGCCAACCCGAAGGTTGACGCGGCCATGGCCGTTCTGTTGCCAGGTGGACCAACCCCGAACAGGTTACGCCGCGAGGCGCACTTCGTTCAATGCAACGTTATCGTTTGCATTTAGGTTTTTGACCCGATAACGGCGGTATCATGCCGAGCACAATTCAGAACTTCTTTGCGACCATCGATCCTGGTTCGCCCCCGCCATAGCAGCCCTGGGATTTTGCCTTGCGGCAGAATCGATCTCATATTGGGCATGATCCTATCGGAAAACCGGTACCCACTTTTCCGGATCATGCTGAAATGAGACCTTTAAGCTCAAGCTGCTAAGGTGGAGGCGCCGGGTACTGCCCCCGGGTCTGCCCGCAGTCCATTCTAAGGTTCAGCGCCATCGTCTTGCGACGAAGCGGTTGTACGCGGGATTGAGGGCGAAAGATAGGCGCAAGGTGGCTATGGGCGTGCTATCGGCCCAGTCAGCGTCGTGGCCAAATCTCGCACGAGATGCCGTCATTATCCGCATCGAGCCTAGACCAATAGCCTGGTTGACCTCGATATGACGGCGCAACGCCAACCGCGCGGGCGGCGGAGCAATTCGGAAATGCCGCGATATGCTTAAGAACTTGCAGCGGGTGCCAAGAGATGAAGCTCAGGAGCGTCCAGCACAACGCCGCACCGGTTAACGCAGATAGTATCGCCACTCTGGCGTTTTCGGTCACGGCCTGTGCCATCCGTGATCTCATGCGCTTAAGGCGAAACGACAAGCCGGTTGAGCTCGGTGGATTCGGATATTTCGGCTTCCACGCCATCGAACAATGCCCCTTGTTCTTGCACGGATTCCCAACCTGGCTGCAGGTTTTTTGGGCGGCGAAATAATCGCTCCAGGCCCGTAGGAAGGATTAGCGAAAAGCGCAATCCTTCGCTAACCCCGCCCTACAAACTCGTCCGAAAAACTTGGAGCGGGCGAAGGGAATCGAACCCTCGTATGCAGCTTGGGAAGCTGCCGTTCTACCATTGAACTACGCCCGCGAACGCTTTTGCGCTCCCCTGATTAGCCGACCGCGGGCGTTCCGCCAAGCGGTACCCGCGCCTCCCCCAGGCCCTTAACGGGTTACAAAGATTCCAGATGCGTGCTTTGATGACGGTGTTATGATCCTGCCGGGGTTGGTGGCGTATGGCGGGGCGGGGCTACAGCATTTTTGACACGGGAATCGGCCGGTGCGGGATCGCATGGGGCGAGTTCGGCGTTATGGGCGTGCAGCTCCCGGAAGCCCGCGAGATCGACACCAGGCGGCGGCTGTTCCAGCTTTATCCCGACGCCCGCGAACTTCGCCCTCCGGAGAATGTCACAAGCGCGATCGAAGGCATCGTGGCGTTGCTGCGCGGCGCGCCTAGCGACCTTTCCGATGTCGCGCTCGACATGACCGGGATTCCCGCCTTCAACCAGCGCGTCTATCAGCTCGCGCGCACCATCCCGCGCGGCGAGACCCGCACTTATGGCGAGATCGCCAGTGCGTTGCGCGCCTCGGGCGCGGTGTATTCGGTGGCGCAGGCGATTGCCCGTAACCCCTTCATGATCATCGTGCCCTGCCATCGCGTGCTCGAGGCCGGGCACTATGCCGACAAGATCTCGCCGAACGGCGGCGCCATTTCCAAGCGCCGGCTGCTGTCGATCGAGGGCACCCATCCGACCGCCAGCAAGACCCTGTTCGACGTGCTGCTGCCGGTTGCGCCGCCACGCCCGCCTACCTAAATTTACGGGATGGCCGCGACCACGCTCCTGGAACGAAAATCCATTTCGGTGTCCGATTTCCGCTGCAGCGCGGGACCCGGCGATAAGCCTTTTGCCGAGCAGCACCGCTGCCACTCGATTTCGTATGTCCGCAAGGGCAGTTTCGGCCTGCACTGCCGTGGCAAGTTCAGTGAATTGGTAGCGGGATCGGTGCTGATCGGCCATCCCGGCGACGAATATACCTGCACCCATGACCACGTCTGCGGCGACGAGTGCCTGTCGTTCTTCTTAGGCGCGGAACTGGTCGATGCGATCAGCGAAGCCAGGGATATCTGGCAGATCGGCTCGGCGCCGCCGCTCGGGGAATTGATGGTGCTCGGCGAACTGGCGCAGGCGGCGGCAGATGGCAACAGCGACATTGGCCTCGACGAGATCGGGCAGGTTTTCGCCAGCCGCTTTGTCGCGGTGGTCTCCGGCAAGCCGCGAAAGGCTGGTCCCGACGCCGCCCGCGACCGCCGCCGCGCGGTGGAAACCGCGCTGTGGATCGATGCCAATTCGCACCGCGAAATCGACCTTGAAGATGCCGCCGCGCAAGCCGGCATCAGCCCGTTCCATTTCCTGCGGCTGTTTTCCGACGTGCTCGGCGTCACCCCGCACCAATATCTGCTGCGCTCGCGGCTGCGCCATGCGGCGCGGCGGCTGGCCGATGACGACAGCCCGATCACCGCTATCGCCTATGACGTCGGCTTCGGCGACCTCTCCAATTTCGTGCGCACGTTCCACCGCGCCGCCGGCGCCTCGCCGCTGCGGTTCCGCCAGGCCTCGCGCGGGAAGCGCAAGATTCTCCAAGAACGGCTTGCCCTCAACTAGCTAGGGTTTCTCCAGGTTGCGCGGCATTCCCGCGCGCACTTCTCACTGGAGAACAGCAATGTACGATCACATCGGATTACGCGTCGGAAATCTCGACGCCAGCGTGCGCTTCTATACGGCAGCGCTCGCGCCCCTCGGCTTTGTGCTGTGCTCGCGCGACGACTCCGGCGCCGGCTTCGGCCCCAAGGGCGAACCCGCGCTCTGGCTGCACCTGCACAAGGGCGCTGGCAGCACCGGCGCCCATGTCGCGTTCCGCGCGCCCGATCATGCTGCGATCAAGAAATTCCACGCCGAGGGACTTAAGGCCGGCGGCCGCGACAATGGCGGCGCGGGTGCGCGGGCGGATTACAGCCCGACCTACTATGCGGCGTTTTTGATCGACCCTGACGGCAACAATGTCGAGGCGGTTTGTACGTAGTTGCCCACCCTACAGATGAGCTTCGAAAGGAATCACATGGCTTCCATCCACAAGGACATCATCATCGACGCCAATCCCAATGACGTCTGGGACGCGGTACGCGATTTCGGGGCGTTGCATACGCGGCTGGTGCCCGGCTTCGTGCTCGACACCCGCCTCGACGGCGACGCGCGGATCGTGACGTTCTCCAACGGCACGGTGGCGCGCGAACTGTTGGTCGATTGCGACGATGCGCGGCGGCGGCTGGTTTATGCCGTCATCAGCGAACGGATCAAACAGCACAGCGCCTCGGTGCAGGTCACGGCCGAAGCCGATGGCCGCAGCCGGCTGGCCTGGACCGTCGACGTGCTGCCGCATGAAATCGCGCCCTACATGAACGCGCAGATGGATCAGGCGGCGCTGGCGATGCAGAACGCGCTTGGGAAGGCCGCGGCATGATTTCCGCGTTTCTCGAAGCGCTCGGCGCGGTCGGTCCCTCAACCGACCGCGCCGGCAAGATGGATCTGTACGGACGCTTCATCGGCTCATGGGATCTCGACGTCAGGCAATTCTCCGACGACGGCCGCGAGCGCCGCCGCGCCGGTGAATGGCATTTCGGCTGGGCGCTGGAAGGCCGCGCGATCCAGGATGTCTGGATCGTGCCGCCGCGCGGCGAAGCGCGCCACGGCGACGCCACCACCAGGATCAATTCCTATGGCACGACGCTGCGGGTCTACGATCCCGATATCGATGCCTGGCGGATCCAGTGGACCGATCCGGTGGCGCGAAGTTTTCTGCAGATGATCGGCCGCGCTGAAGGCCGTGACATCGTGCAGCACGGCACGCGGCCGGACGGCCAATTGATGCGTTGGAGTTTTTCCGAGATCACACCGAACTCGTTCCTGTGGCGCGGCGAGATCTCCGCGGACAACGGCGCGAGCTGGCGTGTCAATACCGAGTTCACCGCCAAACGGAAGCCTTTGTCATTTTGAGCATCCTTTCCGAAAACCGGCGGCCACTTTTCCGGGATCATGCTCTACCGTGATCTTTCGCACAGATCGGCAAGCCTCCCTTTCCTAGCGTCACCAGTTGCGCCCGGATGGCACCGCCTCCGCGGGCCGCGGCGCATTGGGAGGTCGAACCATGACTGGAACTGACAAGGTTGTGTGTCAGGCGGCCACGCTGTTGCTGCTGTTTGCCCTGACGACGACGCCGGCGAAGGCGCAATTCGCCGGCTTCGGTGGCGGCGACGACATGATGACGCAGATGGCGCCGATGCTGGAAATGATGAAGGCGAAGATGGGCAAGCGCCGCTTCGGCATGATGATGCAGACAATGGGCCCGATGATGGGCCGCATGATGGAAGGCGGCGGCGGTGGTTTCGGCGGCATGATGGGCGGCGGTAAAATCCCCGGCGGCTACGGTGGCAGCAATGGCGGCTATGGCAGCGGCATGGCCCACGGCTATGGCGTCAACATGGGTGGCGTGGGCGGCGGCGACATCATGGGCATGCTTGGCGGCGCCGGCGGCAGCGAGATGATGAGCATGATCCCGCAGCTGATGCGCATGGCCAATATGGGCGGCGGCCGTCACAGCCGGCGGCATCGGCGGCGCTGAGCTACAACAGCGCCGGGCGAGCCTTGGCAAGGGGAACGCGTTTCGGTCCCCACCGCGTCAGGATCACGCTGAGGCAGGACAGCAGGCCGAGCAGCATCATCGATGCGGCCGTCAGCTTGAAGAAGTCCATGGCGGTGGCGTTGTGCGTCGACAGCCACCAGCCGCCGATGACGATGAACACCAGCCGCGCGGTCTGCGCCAGTACGGGGCCAAGCACCTTCGCCGCGCCCTGCGATGAAAAATAGCAGGTCGTGGCAAGGCCGAGGAAGGCATACATCGGCGCCGCCGTAGACAGATACTGCCGGCTTGCCGCGCGCACGCCCGCATTGTCGGTGAAGAGATTGACCCAGATGTCGGGGAAGATCGCGATCAAGGTCGCCAACGCGCCGACCCCGACAAAGGCCACACCGCCCGCGATCCAGCAGATCCTGCGGGCCCGCGCGATGCGCTTCGCACCGATCGCCATACCAACCATCGGCACCGTCGCGATGCCGACCGCGAAGGCGATCGACGTCAGCATGAATTCGAGCCGCGCGCCGATGCCGTAACCGGCCAGGATCTCCGTGCCGAAACCCGCCAGCATGTAGGTGAAGATGCTGA
Organism: Bradyrhizobium sp. OAE829; assembly: GCF_040546575.1. Classification (NCBI taxonomy): domain Bacteria; kingdom Pseudomonadati; phylum Pseudomonadota; class Alphaproteobacteria; order Hyphomicrobiales; family Nitrobacteraceae; genus Bradyrhizobium; species Bradyrhizobium sp. OAE829. Next base: position 3,656,485 of record NZ_JBEPOE010000001.1, read on the forward strand.
TGGTCAGCACCGATTGCAGCGGCGAGAAGCAGGCGATGGCGCCGACCTTGAGAATGTCGATGAACATCGCCCAGCGAATCCGCAGGCCGACGATCCTGGGAACGATGCGCGCGCGGCCGGAAAACAGATACCATGACATCACGGAGATGCTGATCAGGTAGGCGATCAGCGAACCGGCGGCGACGCCGCGCATGCCGAATTGCGGGATCGGCCCGAGGCCGAGACCGAGCGTGCCGCCAAGGATGATCTGGCAGACGGCGGAAATGAGCATCAGCAGCGAGGGCAATTTCATGTTGCCGGTGCCGCGCAGGATGCCGGCCATCGTGTTCATCAGCCATGGCACGACGGCACCGCCGAAGAATATCTGCGTGTAGCCGATCGCCTGCGTCAGCACGTTGCCGCGGCCGCCCAGCAATTCAAGCAGCTTCGGACCGAAGATCAGCATGCCCAGCATGAAGACGAGCCCGAAGCAGAGGCCGATCAGCAAGGCATGCGCAGCGAGCACCGACGCGCGCTCGGTATCGCCGGCGCCGAGTGCGCGCGCGATCGCGGACGCGACACCGCCGCCCATGGCGCCGCCCGACATCGTCATGGTCAGGATCACGCAGGGAAACACCAGCGCCATCGCGGCCAGCGATTCCACCCCTAACCGGCCGATATAGGAGGTCTCGGCGATCACCACACAGGTGCCGGCCGATAGCGCAATGACGTTGGGCCAGGCGAGCCACAGCAGCGTGCGCAGGATCGGACCGTCGACCAGCGCGTTCTTCGCCGGCGGCGGCGGCGGCGGCAGCGGGCGCTCTTCCTCGTCGACGGGAATTTCGGCAACGCCGATATCGGACATTTCTGCTCCCGCGCGCGAAAGGCAATTCAGAGATCGCGCACCCATTCAATATTTTGGGCGCATTATCTCGCTGCGCCAGGATGTTTCCTAGCACGGCAGGCGCTGATTCCGCGTGCGCGAAACGCAATGGGCCCCTGCGCGATTGCAGGCGGGCGCACTCCCCTAGCCGATCGACCAGACGAACGGTGCCTTTCCGCCGGCTGGCGGCTTCAAATGCACGGGAATATGGCGGCCGCAGCCGGCCGCCAGGCCCTCGAACAATCCCCGCAGGACGCTGGCGCAGGCCGGGTGATAATCGCCGACATCGGCCATCAGCTTCCAGCTCTGCTGCCGGATTTCGAACGTGCCGTCGGACTCGCTGATCTCAACCGCATCATCCTGCGCCTCGAACAGCGCACGCAGGAAGCTGGCAAATTCCTTCGGCCCGCCGCGGCCCGCCCCAAGGTTTTGCGAGATCTCGTCGAAATATTGCATGCCGATCAGCTTGCCGGTGAGGTGCAACAGATATCGGGCATCCTCCGGACCGAAGCATTGCACCATCACGGGAGCCGCGGTCTTCACATATTCCATCGCGTAGTTGCGATAGGCCTTTTCCAACCGCGGCTTCGGCCAGCTTGCAACAGGCAATGCCGGCGCGGCGGCGGGATCGAAGCGCGGCGCTTCGAGATGCCGCGCGAACACCATCCGCGCATCGAGATCGAGCGGGTGATCGTATTCGTAGTAATAGCCTTCGAGGCCGTCCTGGCCTTCGACGCTTTGCTTGGTGCAGACGAAGCCGAGATTGAGATTGCCGAGCGCCACGCCGTTATTGCCGTGCCAGCCCCGCAGCATCGCGCGCGACACATCGCCGGGCACGCCGCAGATCGCGGTGCCCCGCCAGATCCAGCGCGGCGGCGGATAACGGATCCAGGCCTTGCGATCGGTCTCGTACATGTATTCGACATGGACGCCGCCGATCCAGTTGGAGAGATAATGATACTGCGCAGCCGCGACCGCCGGCGGCAGATGGCTGAGCCCGAGTTTTTCCAGCCCCGGCAGGAAGCGTTCCTGCTGTTGGCGGCGAAACACCCGGAACACGAATTCGGCGGCATCCGCCGTACCGCGCCGCGAGACCACGGTGAGAACGAGGCCGGTGAAAAACGCGTGGTAGAGATCAGCGATGCTGCGCCACTTCGCCCATTGCGCTTGCTGCGATTGCTCTTCGGACATGCTCTCTCCCGCGCCGATTTTCTTGTTGAGGGGCGAGCATATATCAGCCGTCATTGCGAGCGCCAGCAATGACGGAGGATCGTCCTCATGGTGAGGAGCGCGTCTTCGCACGTCTCGAACCATGAGGCCACAGACGGGCCTGCATCCTTCGAGACGCGGCCAAGAGGCCGCTCCTCAGGATGAGGATGTCGAGGATTGCAGGCTACACCCTGAAATGCTTGCTCAGCTTCAGGCCCTGCGCCTGATAGTTCGAGCCGATGCGCTGGCCGTACATGGCATGGGGCCGCGCCAGCATTTTTTCGTAGACCAGGCGGCCGACGATCTGTCCGTGCTCGAGGATGAACGGCACCTCGCGCGAGCGCACTTCCAGCACCGCGCGCGAGCCCTGCCCGCCGGCGCCGGCATAGCCGAAGCCGGGATCGAAGAAGCCGGCATAATGCACGCGGAATTCGCCGACCAGAGGATCGAACGGCACCATCTCGGCGGCGTAATCCGGCGGAATCTGCACCGCCTCTTTCGAGGCCAGAATATAGAACTCGCCGGGATCGAGGATCAGGCTGCCGTCCGGGCGCGCCGCGATCGGCTCCCAGAATTCATCGACCGCATAGCCGCCGCGGCGGTCGACATCGACCACGCCGGTGTGGCGCTTGGCGCGGTAGCCGACAAAGCCGCCGGAATTCGCGCCGCTTAGATCGACGCTCAGCGCCACGCCATTGGCGAGATCGGCGTCGTCGATATCGACCAGCCGCTCGGCCTCATGCAGCGCGTCCAGCTCGTCCGCGTTGAGGATGGCGTCGCCGGTGCGAAAGCGCACTTGTGACAGCCGCGATCCCTCGCGCAGCAGCACCGGAAACGTCTTCGGGCTGATCTCGGCATAGAGCGGCCCGTGATAGCCGGCGCCGATCATGTCGAAGCGGCGGGTACCGTCAGCGATCACGCGGGTGAAGACGTCGAGCCGCCCGGTCGAGCTCTTCGGGTTGGCGGCGGCGACGATCTCCGGCGGCAGCGCGAGGCTCTCCAGCAGCGGCACGATATAGACGCAGTTGGTTTCCAGCACCGCGCCGTCAGTGAGGTCAATCTCGTGCAGTTTCAGCTCGTCGATACGCTCGGCAACCGTCGCACCCGGCCCCGGGAGGAAGCTCGCGCGCACCCGGTAGGCGATGTCGCCGAGGCGCAGATCGAGGCTGGCGGGCTGGATCTGGCTCTCGACAAAGGGATAGGCCGGCAGGATCAGGCCCGCATCCGCCATCGCCGCGATCATGCGGTCGGGCAGAATTCCGTTGGCGTCGGGCGGCAGCGTGAACGGCACGGCGGTCCTCAAGGGGCCCGGAAGGGTGACCCAAATGTCATCCAAACCTCATAAATATGGGCATTTAGGGGTTATCCGATGGCCGGCTTGACGAAAAGGGCGCGAGGGAATATCAGCATGACTTATCCCGTGGTGATTTGAGCCGGCCGGCTTGCAGCCACGTTAAATAAGTCGCTAAACAGGCCGGGGACACGTGTGATCCCGGCCTGTGGAAATTTTTCCAGGCCGGTTTTTTGTGACCATTTTCAATGGTGGTCACGACGGAGGTCACATGCCTGAGGCTAAGTCTACCACCCGCTATCGTCCCGAAACCCGCCTTGTCCATGGCGGCACGCTACGCTCGCAATTCGGCGAGACGTCCGAGGCGCTGTTCCTCACCCAAGGCTACGTCTACGACACCTCGGAGCAGTGCGAGGCCCGATTCAAGGGCGAGGAGCCCGGCTTTATCTATTCGCGCTATTCCAATCCGACGATCGAGATGTTCGAGCGCCGCATGATGCAACTCGAGGGCGCGGAAGCCGCGCGCTCGACCGCTACCGGCATGGCCGCGGTGACGACCGCGATCCTCGCACCGCTCCGGGCCGGCGACCACGTGGTCGCTTCGAAAGCCCTGTTCGGCTCCTGCCTTTACGTGGTGCAGGATCTCTTGCCGCGCTACGGCATCGAGACGACGCTGGTCGACGGTCTTGACCTCGACCAGTGGCAGCGCGCGTTGCGGCCGAACACCAAGTCCTTCTTCCTCGAGAGCCCGACCAATCCGACGCTCGACGTGCTCGACATCCCGGCGATTGCCGAGATCGCGCACAGTGGCGGCGCACGGTTGATCGTGGACAATGTGTTCGCCACGCCGATCTGGCAGAGCCCGCTGACACTCGGCGCCGACGTCGTGGTGTATTCTGCGACCAAGCACATCGACGGCCAGGGCCGCTGCCTCGGCGGCATCATCCTGTCCTCGGAAGCATTCGTCGCCGAGCACCTCCATAACTTCATGCGCCATACCGGCCCGTCGCTCTCGCCGTTCAACGCCTGGGTGCTGCTGAAGGGCCTGGAGACGCTGGCGGTGCGGGTGCGCGCGCAGACCGAGACCGCCGGCAAGGTCGCCGACGCGCTGGCGAACCATCCGAAGGTCTCGCGGCTGATCTATCCCGGCCGTGCCGACCATCCGCAGGCCGAACTGGTGAAGCGGCAGATGCGCGCCGGCTCGACCCTGGTCGGCTTCGAGGTCAAGGGCGGCAAGCAGGCCGCGTTCCGCTGCCTCAACGCGCTGCAGATCTCACGGATCTCGAACAACCTCGGCGACGCCAAGAGCCTCGTCACCCATCCGGCGACCACGACGCATCAGCGGCTGACGCCGGAGGCGCGCGCCGAACTCGGCATCAGCGAGGGTTTTATTCGATTCTCCGCCGGGCTCGAACATGCGGATGACCTGATCGAGGATTTTGTGCAGGCGCTGGAGAAGGCGTGAGCTGATTGCGAATGTAGCCACACAACAGGTGTCGTCCCTGCGAACGCAGGGACCCATAACCACAGGGCGTTGTGAGTTAGGGAAGCCATCGACCACTGCCTGTAATCATTTGGCCCGCGGCGTATGGGTCCCTGCGTTCGCAGGGACGACGGCGGTGGGTACCGGCGATAGCCGCAATCACATCGGCCGATAGGTCCGCACGTCGGACGGCACGTTGACGCCGAGCTTGATCTGGCCGACGGAGCGGATGATGTCGTCGCCGAGCAGTTGCGCGAAGCAGGCGTAGCCCCAGTCGCTCATGTGCAGGCCGTCGGCGATGACGAAATTGTCCATCGGGATCGCCTGCTTCTCGTGCCAGTCGCGCATCACCTCGAAGCGCGGGAAGATGCCGACCTTGCGCAGTTCGGCAACCTTGCCCAGCAAATTGATCATCTTGCCCGCGCTCTCCGCGCGTTCGTTGACGCGCGGCGAATATTGCGGATCGATCAGCACCAGATCCGCGCCGGTCGCCTGAATGCGCGCGACACCGTCTTCCACCAGCTTGATGGTTTCGGCCGGATCGAGATTGCGCAGCACGGCGTTGGTGCCGACCTGCCAGATCACCAGGTCCGGATGCATGTCGATGACCGAGGTCTGCAGCCGCTTCATCATTTCGGGCGCGTCCTCGCCGCCTTGGCCGCGATTGATCACGGTGATGTCGGCGGTCGGGTATTGCCGGTGCAGCTGCGCCGCGAGGCGGTTGGGATAGTTGAATTCCGGCGAGGTCGCGCCGAAGCCCGCGGTCGACGACGATCCGAACGCGATGATCACCACCGGCTCGCCCGCGGCGAGCTTGCCCGCGACACGCGGCAGCGATCCCATCTTCTTGGCGCCACCCTTCGGCGGCAGGCAGGGAACGCGGCTGAAGATGTCGGCGGCCGATTTCGCGACCTCTTTCGCCTTGTCGATCGCCTTGCCGGTCACGCTCCTCTGCGCCGCCGGGCCGGACGGCTCGGCGGCCGCCACGCTGCCCGCACCGGTGGTCGGCGCCGCCGGCGGTTTGGCGGCTTCAGTTTTGGCCGTGTCGGATAACGTCGCCTGCTGGGCGGTCTGGGTCGCCTGCGCCTGCACCTGCAAAACGGACGCCGGCATCAGCAGCACCGTCGCCGCGATGGCGAACGCTGCCAGCGATGCAGACGGGGAAAAAGGGCAGTAACGACTCATTTACGCTAGTTCCTCAATTCTGCTGGGCCGGGTTCACATGCGCCGCGTCGATCACGAATTTCGAAAGCGCGCGGCCGAGGCAATCGTGCACCCGCTTGGCCAGGTCAGGGCCATGCGACGTGCTGGACAGGTCGAAATCTCCGGCGTCGCTCCAGTGCCGCATCATGGCGAAGCGGTCGAACAAGGGAATGTCGTGCTGCTGCGCCACCACACGCATATTATCCAGGTAGGGCGGCGCGGAAATCATCGTTTCAGTACGCGGGCTGTATTGCAGATTCATCAGGATCACGTCGACCCCTGCCTTCTGCAACGCAGCAACGCCATCTTCGACACCGGCGCGGAAATCATCGGGATCGATCGATCGAATAGCATCGTAGGTGCCGGTCTGCCAGATAACCAAAGTAGGCTTCTTTAGCTCGACCAGCTTAACAAGTCCGCCAGCGACCTCTTCGGCCGTCTTCTTGACCTGTAGTTCTACGGATACGTTCACGGCGACCTTCGGCAGCGCCTCCTTCAACATCGCCTGCAGCCGGCCGGGATAGGCGCTGGCTTCGGACGACGGGATGCTCGACGACCGGCTGCCCACCACCAGAATTTCCAGCCGGCGGTCGCCGGCAATGGCCGTCTCGACCTTGGGCAGCTTGCTCTCGGACGTCAGCAGATACGCCGGAACCTCGCAATTGGCGGGGGCCTCCTCGGCGCGCACGGGGGCCACGGCCAGCAAGCCGGCAATCAAGGTCAGCCCCAGGATCATCATCGGGTTGGACTTCATCAGCCCCCTCCCGCCATATCGGCGTTGCCAACAGCGCCCTTTTTCTTCGCATTCTTGTCGGCGGAATTCTTGTACCACGAAATGACCCACGCCATGCCGGACATGATGAGGATTCCGACGACGCTGATCAGGAAGTGCAGGCCCGCTCCACCGGAGATTTCGGCCAGCACGAAATGCCCCGCAAAGGCGAGGAAGACGCCGAGGCAGAATATCTCAAGCGAATGCTGCCCGCACAGGATCAATGGTCGCAGCCAGGGCGATTTCAACCCCGGCCAATCCTTGCGCAGGAAGCGCACGGTGATCGCCGCCAGCGCCAGGAAATGCGCGAAGCGCAGCACATCCAGATCGGTCTTGCTGATCGGGTACATCCACTGTTCGAGCCGCTTCGGCATCAAGAAATTCAACTGCGGAAGATGCCAGGTCAGCGTGACGAAGAAGGCGGCCAGCAGATAGGCAAAGCAGATCCACATTGTGATCGGCGAGGAGAGTATCGCCGACATCCGCACCGCGCCGCCGAGCGCGCACCAGGCGCCGAACGTAAACAGCAATTGCCACGCGAACGGATTGAAGAACCAGGTGCCGTTCGGATAGGCCGACAGGTACAGATCGAACTGCCAGGTCGCCGCGTAGAGCGCCACCGACAGCCCCAGCGAGACGTCGGGCCGCCACTTCATCAGCCACAGGATGATGGGCAGGAACAGCATCAGCACGATATAGAGCGGCAGCACATCCATGTTGACGGGGCGGAATCTCAGCAGCAAGGCCTGGATGATCGTGACATCCGGCTGCTTGAGAAAATCCATGATCCCCATTTCTTCCGAATACAGCGGGTTGTTGAAGTTGGTGGCGACGTAGGAAATTTCCGCCAGGAAGATCGTGAACAGGAACACGTGCGCCACGTAGATCTGCCAGACCCGCCGCATGATGCGGGCGGTGGCGATCACGAAGCCGGATTCCAGCATGGCGCGGCCATACACGAACGCCGCGGTATAGCCGGAGATGAAAATGAAGATCTCGGTGGCGTCGGAAAAGCCGTAATTGCGGATCGTGAACCAGGTCAGGATGTTCGGCGGCAAATGATCGATGAAGATCAGCCACAGCGCCAGCCCGCGAAACAGATCGAGCCGCAATTCGCGCTCGCCGGCCGCGGGCAGCGTGATCGCCGGCGCGGAGGCGGCCGCCGCGTCACTCGCGGACGGTCCGGCAATCTGATCGGCAATGGACGACATCGGGCACCGTTTTGGCAGCGAATCCAAGCAAATTGCACGGCCGTAAGGATAATATCGGCCCGCAAGCACGCAATACAAGCCAGATACGGGGGTCGGAACCGCGCGGGTGCGCCTTAGGGCGAAACTATGTTGAAACGAGGATGGAATAGCTCAACAGCCCGCCCGCGCCGGCCGCCCGGTGATTGGTTCCACCGGCTTTCTTCGCTATGCTGCGCCACAGGATTCTGGAAGCTTTTCATCATGTACCGCGCCGTCACCCGTCTGATCGAAGTCACCGTCGAACCGAACTTCATGCCGGAGCGCTCGTCGGTCGATAAGGGTCAGTATTTCTGGTCTTACACGATCGTCATCACCAATTCCGGCAACGAGACGGTGCAGCTGCGGACGCGGCACTGGATCATCACCGACGCCACCGGCCGCAAGCAGGAAGTCCGCGGCGAAGGCGTGGTCGGCGAGCAGCCGGTGCTGGCCCCCGGCGAACGCTTCGAATACACCTCCGGCGTACCGCTCCCCACCGCGTCCGGCTTCATGACCGGGCGCTATCAGATGGTCAACGAAAGCGGCGAGAAATTCGAGATCGACGTGCCGACATTTTCGCTTGATAGCCCGGATAACAAGCGGGTGTTGAATTAGGGGCGCTTGTCTCACCGCACGTCGTCCCGGCGAACGTGCGGCCCCACATTCCACTGTCATCCCCGCGCATGCGGCGATCCAGTACGCCGCGGCTTCTCGGTTCAATCACTGCTGTCTCTGGAATACTGGGTCGCCCGGTCAAGCCGGGCGATGACAACTGAATGCGTGTTCGCGATCTCGCGACGCATTGCGCCCGAGCTTTGCCAGAAATTTCCTTGCCCTCTCAAACTGAGGGCGCAGGGAAGACCGGGTGCGCGCTGCACCCGCGGTCTCGCGTGCGGATTGCACAAAACAAAGTGCACACGAGCATACAGGGCAGCGGAGAACACCCGGCCTTCCCTGCGCAATGGCTTTACGGCTTATGCCGTGATCTCCCCGGAGACGAGTTCTTGGTTGACTCCGTCGCTGCCGTTCCCGCTTGCGCTTCTCCGACAGCTTGACGCCTGCAACGGGCGCCAGGACCACACGGTTTTGCCGTACGCTTAATCCACGCCGTCGTCGAGGCGTAAACCAGCGTCCACCGCAACCCGCCCAACGTCCGTGACGACGGCCGACGCCCTTCTGAGTAGGACGGGATGGCCAAACATATGCACCTGATTTGCAGTTCTGGTAAACAGAAATATTTTCTGTTCCGGGACTTGACACACCTTCCGAAAAACGGAAGTGATTTGCCCGTCGGGTTGTTTTGTCGCACTCTCCATCCGTCATTCCGGGGCACGCGAAGCGTGAACCCGGAATCCATGGAGCGACAGCGTATGCGGCCTGATGGATTCCGGGCTCGCGCTACGCGCGCCCCGGAATGACAAGAGCACTATTCCACGCCCGCTTCATCAGGCGTGAACTCATAGACCGACGAGCAGAACTCGCAGGTCACCACCACCTTGCCGTCCTTGACCATTTCCGCGCGGTCCTGCGGCTGGAAGCTTTTCAGCATCGATGACACCGCGTCGCGCGAGCAGGAGCATTGCGCGCGCAGGGCTAACGGCGTGAACACGCGCACGCCGCGTTCGTGGAACAGGCGGTACAACAAGCGCTCGCCCGACAGATCCGAATCGAGCAGTTCGACATCCTCGACGGTCGAGATCAGCGACTGGCCTTCGACCCAGGCGTCGTCTTCGGCCACCGCATGCGTCACGGCGCCTTCCGGCGCATCGCCGGGATCGAGGTCGGCCTGCCGTGCCCGCTCCGGCGCCTGGGGCAGGAATTGCAGTAGCATGCCGCCGGCGCGCCAGCGGTGTTTCGGACCATCGCCGCTGCCGCGCCATTCCTCGCCGACTGCAAGCCGCACCCGGGTCGGGATCTGTTCGGAGCGCAGGAAATATTCGTGCGCGGCGTCTTCGAGATTGCCGCCCTCCAGCGCCACCAGGCCCTGATAGCGACTCATGTCCGCGCCCTGGTCGATGGTCATCGCCAGATGGCCGTTGCCGAGCAGCGCGCCGGAATCCTGTCCTTCCTTCAGCCGCGTCGCATCGAAGCGCGCATAGGCGCGCAGCCGATCCGGCAGTTGGAAATCCACGATCAGGAACGACACCGGGCCGTCGGTCTGGGTCTGCAGGATGAAGCGGCCGTCGAACTTCAGCGACGAGCCGAGCAGCGTCGCCAGCACAATGGCCTCGCCGAGCAGCTTGCAGACCGGGGCCGGGTAATCGTGCTTGGTCAGGATGTCGTCGAGCGCGGGGCCGAGCCGGGTCAGCCGTCCGCGCAGGTCGAGCGCATTGACCTCGAACGGCAGCGCCGCATCGTCAATGGGAACCGCCGATGGCGCACGGATCGGCGCCTCAGTCGTGATTTTGATGTCGGGGGATTGAGTCATGGCGCTTTATCTGGGGTCGGAAGGGATGAATCGAAAGGGGGTCATTGTCGTCCCGGCGAAGGCCGGGACCCATAACCACAGGGAGTTCTGAGTAAGGCAAGGCGTCAACCACTGCCTTCAAATCATTTGGGCCGCGGCGTATGGGTCCCGGATCGCGCTTCGCTTGTCCGGGACGACAATTATTTTGACCTACGCCACTTCGTTAAAACACCAGGCCAGAATGCCCTTTTGCGCATGCAGGCGGTTTTCGGCTTCGTCGAACACCACCGATTGCGGGCCGTCGATCACCTCGTCGGTGACCTCCTCACCGCGATGGGCGGGCAGGCAGTGCATGAACAGCGCGTCGGGCTTGGCCAGCGACATCAGCTGGGCGTTGACCTGGTAGGGCTTGAGCACGTTGTGGCGATGCTCGCCATCCTTGTCGCCCATCGACACCCAGGTATCGGTCACGACGCAGTCGGCGCCGGCGACGGCGGCTTCCGGGTCGTTGCCGAGCACGATCGGCGCCTGCGTCGCCTTGATCCAGTCCTTCATCGCCTTGTTCGGCGCGAGTTGCGGCGGGGTCGCCACGTTCAGTTTGAACTTCAAGCGCTCCGCGGCGTGCGCCCATGACGCCAAGACGTTGTTGTCATCGCCGGTCCAGGCCACGGTGCGGCCCTCGATCGAGCCGCGATGCTCCTCGAACGTCATCAGGTCAGCCATCACCTGGCAGGGATGCGAGCGCCGGGTGAGCCCGTTGATGACGGGCACGGTGGCGTTGGCGGCAAGCTCCAGCAGCGCATCGTGATTGAGGATGCGGATCATGATCGCATCGACGTAACGCGACAGCACGCGCGCGGTATCGGCGATGGTCTCGCCGCGCCCGAGCTGCATTTCCGCGCCGGTCAGCATGATGGCCTCGCCCCCGAGCTGGCGCATGCCGACGTCGAACGAGACCCGGGTGCGGGTCGACGGCCGTTCGAAGATCATCGCCAGCGTCTTGCCCTCGAGCGGCTTCCTGTTCTTCTCATGCGCCTTCAGCTTCGCCTTCATGGCGACGCTCAGGTCCAGCATGTTGCGCAATTCCTTCGGCGGCAGCTCGCTGATATCGAGGAAGTGACGTAGGGACTTGCTCATCACCCCGCCGCCTTCTTCTTGTCGCCCGACAGCGCGATGCAGGCGCGTTCGAGGCTTTGGACGGATTGCTCGATTTCGGATTCGGAAACGATCAGGGGCGCGAGGAAGCGCACGACATTGTCGCCGGCGCCGACCGTCAGCAGCTTCTGGTCGCGCAGCGCGGCAACGAGATCGCCCGAGGGCACGACGGCCTTGACGCCGATCAGCAGCCCTTCGCCGCGCACTTCTGCCAGCACGGAAGGATAGCGATCGACCACGGAGGCGAGCTTCTGTTTCAAGAGCAGCGACACCTTCTGCACGTGCTCGAAGAAGCCGGGCTTCAGCATCACGTCGAGCACCGCGTTGGCGGAGGCGATCGCCAGCGGGTTGCCGCCGAAGGTCGAGCCGTGCGAGCCCGGCGTCATGCCGGACGCCGCCTCTGCCGTGGCGAGACAGGCGCCGATCGGAAAACCGCCGCCGAGCGCTTTTGCCAGCGACATGATGTCGGGGGTGACGCCGATGCGCTTATAGGCAAACAGATCGCCGGTGCGGCCCATGCCGGTCTGCACCTCGTCGAAAATCAGCAGCAGGCCCTTGTCGTCGCACAATTGGCGGAGCGCCTTGAAGAACGCATGCGGCGCGCTGCGGACACCGCCCTCGCCCTGCACCGGCTCGATCAGGATCGCGGCGGTCTGCGGCCCGATCGCCTTCTTGACCGCTTCGAGATCGCCATGCGCGACCTGGTCGAAGCCATCCAGCGGCGGACCAAAGCCTTCCAGATATTTGGCCGAGCCGGTCGCCGCCAGCGTGCCCAGCGTGCGGCCGTGGAACGCGCCCTCGAAGGTGACGATGCGATAGCGCTCGGGATGGCCCTTGGCGGCGTGATAGCGGCGCGCGACCTTGATCGCGCATTCCATCGCTTCCGCGCCGGAATTACAGAAGAACACCAGATCGGCAAAGCTCTGCTCGCACAGCCTTGCTGCAAGCTTGTCGCCGTCCGGGCTCCGGAACAGGTTCGACATGTGCCAGAGCCTGGTGGCCTGCTCCTGCAAGGCTGCGACCAGATGCGGATGGCAGTGGCCAAGCGCATTCACCGCCACGCCCGAGGTGAAGTCGAGATAGCGCTCGCCGGACGTTGAGATCAGCCACGCGCCTTCGCCGCGTTCGAAACCGAGATCGACTCTCGCGAATACGGGAAGCAGATGCGACGGGGCGCTGTTGGTCATGGCCATCACTGACGGTTAGAGACCGGCCACATAGCGTGCATTGGTGCGAACGCGGCACAGCCGGTCTTGCGAAAACAAAACGTGCCGCCTTTTCGGGGCGGCACGTGACAGGCATTCTATGCTGGCTTTGGACCGTGTCAACACGCCTAAAAAGGGCTTTCCTGCAGTGCAGGATAAAGCAATCCGTAGCATTCCGGTGCCGTGGAAAACTCCAATTACAATGCATAAATACCGGAACATGTGGACGCACGGACGCGGACTCTTGCGCCAGAGTCCCGCCATATTGTAGCGTCTGGGCTGTCGGGTACGACATCTCGTGCGGAAGTACTGACCCCTAGAGTCCATTTTGTAAGGCGTAAACGTTCGGGCGGCTTTTTTGCGCCCGGCGAGGGCTAAGGGATTCTGCCCGCTGGGATTTTTGAGAATTGGCATCGCCAGCGCTGCCCCCGGTTTGGCCGGCTCTGTGCGAAGGGAAGAATGCGATGACGGTATTGACCTGGTCCGACGAGCGCGTCGAGCAGCTTAAAAAGCTCTGGGAGGGCGGACTTTCCGCCAGCCAGATCGCCGCGGAACTCGGGAATGTGACGCGAAATGCAGTGATCGGCAAAGTGCATCGGCTGGGTCTTTCCGGCCGTGCCAAGAGCCCCTCCTCGGCCGCGCCGCGTCAGCGCAAGGCGCGCCCCGCCCAGCAGATGATGCGGGTGGCGCGCCCGGTGTCGCGCGGCAATACCGCGCTGGCCCACGCCTTCGAGGTGGAGATGGAGCCGGATCCGGTCGCCTACGACAATGTGGTGCCGATGAGCCAGCGGCTGACGCTGCTCGAACTGAACGAGGCCACCTGCCACTGGCCGATCGGCGATCCCTCCAGCTCGGAATTCTTTTTCTGCGGCGGCAAGGCGCTCACCAGCCTGCCCTATTGCGCACATCACTCGCGCATCGCCTATCAGCCGGCCTCCGATCGCCGCCGCCCGGCACCGAAGCCGACAAGGTAAGGGCTGCGCGGAAGCTACGCGGAAAACATCGCTGTCGTCCCGGCGAACGCCGGGACCCATAACCACAGGGGTTCGTGGTTATGCCTGGCTGGAGCTCCAGCTCATTTCAAAAAATGAGATCGGTGGTTATGGATCCCTGCGTTCGCAGGGACGACGATAGAGTATTGGCTACTCCACCTTCGCGAACCGATCATCCAGCGCGTAGCCGGCGCCGCGCACGGTGCGGATCGGGTCCTGTTCGCGGCCGGGGTTGAGCAGTTTGCGCAGGCGGCCGATATGGACGTCGACGGTACGTTCGTCGATATAGATGTCGCGGCCCCAGACGCTGTCGAGCAGTTGCTCGCGGCTGAACACGCGGCCGGGATGTTCCAGGAAAAACTCCAGCAGGCGATATTCGGTCGGGCCGAGATCGATCGGACGGCCCGAGCGCGCGACGCGGCGCTTCTCGCGGTCGAGTTCGATATCGCCATAGGTCAGCACGGTGGCCAGCCGCTCCGGGCTCGCCCGCCGCAACAGGCCCTTCACCCGCGCCAGCAGCTCCGGCACCGAAAAGGGTTTTACGATGTAGTCGTCGGCGCCGGTCGCCAGCCCCCGCACCCGCTCGCTTTCCTCGCCGCGCGCGGTCAGCATGATGATCGGCAGCGCCTTGGTCTCCGGCCGCGCCCGCAAGCGGCGGCACAGTTCGATGCCGGACAGGCCCGGCAGCATCCAGTCCAGCACGATCAGGTCGGGCACCCGCTCCTTCAGCCTCGTATCGGCGTCGTCACCGCGGGCGACGGTTTCGACCTCATAGCCTTCGGCATCGAGGTTGTAGCGCAAAAGCGTGGTGAGCGCTTCCTCGTCTTCAACCACCAGAATGCGTGCGTTCATCTATGTCAGCCTCTTGATATCCGATTTTGACGCGGTTTGTTACGCGAACGTCTTCCGCTTCCAGTTCCGCTTCTAGTTTCGCTTCTAGTTTCCTGGCACCGTGGTGGCGAAATTGGTCATGTCGCCCTTCGGGCGCTTGTCGAGGATCTGCTGGCCTTCGATCATGTAGAACACGGTCTCGGCGATGTTGGTGGCATGGTCGCCGATCCGTTCGATGTTCTTGGCGCAGAACATCAGATGGATGCAAAACGAGATGTTGCGCGGATCTTCCATCATGTAGGTCAGGAGCTCGCGGAACAGCGAGGTGCAGATGGCGTCGACTTCCTCGTCGCCCTTCCAGACCGCCATCGCCGCCGGCAGGTCGTGCGACGCGTAGGCGTCGAGCACGGACTTGACCTGCGACTGCACCAGATCGGTCATGTGTTCGAGACCGCGGATCAATTTCAGCGGCTGGAAATCGTTCTCCAGCGCCGCGACGCGCTTGCCCATGTTCTTGGCGAGGTCGCCGATCCGCTCCAGATCGGTGGCCACCCGCATGGCACCGACGATCTCGCGCAGGTCGATGGCCATCGGCTGGCGGCGGGCAATCGTCAGCACCGCGCGTTCCTCGATGAGGTGCTGCAGGCGGTCGATCTCGACGTCGGAGGCGACGACGCGTTTTCCGAGCGCGACATCGCGCCGGATCAAGGCATCGACGGATTCGGTGATCATGCGTTCGGCAAGGCCGCCCATTTCGGCGACCAGACGGGTCAATTCCTGAAGATCGCTGTCGAACGCCTTCGCGGTATGTTCTGAAGCCATTGTCTTCTCCTCGCGATGTGCGCTTAGCCGAACCGGCCGGTAATGTAATCCTGGGTGCGTCGATCGCTCGGCGAGGTGAAAATCTTGTTGGTGTCGTCGAACTCGACCAGTTCACCGAGATACATGAAGGCGGTCTTGTCCGAGACGCGCGCCGCCTGCTGCATGTTATGGGTCACGATGGCGATGGTGTAGTCCTCCGACAATTCCTGGATCAGTTCCTCGACCTTGGCGGTCGAAATCGGGTCCAGCGCCGAGCAGGGCTCGTCGAACAGGATCACTTCAGGGCGCACCGCCACGGTGCGCGCGATGCAGAGCCGCTGCTGCTGGCCGCCGGACAGGCTGAGGCCCGACGCATTCAGCTTGTCCTTGACCTCGTTCCACAGCGCACCGCCACGCAACGCCTTTTCGACGCGGCCGTCCATCTCGGATTTCGAGATCTTCTCATAAAGGCGGATGCCGAAGGCGATGTTTTCGTAGATCGTCATCGGAAACGGCGTCGGCTTCTGGAACACCATGCCGACCCGGGCGCGCAGCAGATTGAGATCAAGCTTGGGGTCGAGGATGTTGGTCTGGTCGAGCATCAATTGCCCGGTCGCCTTCTGGCCCGGATAGAGGTCGTACATCCGGTTGAAGATCCGCAGCAGCGTGGACTTGCCGCAGCCGGACGGCCCGATGAAGGCGGTGACGCGGTGGGTGCCGAGCGTGAGGTTGATGTTCTTCAGCGCATGGTGCTCGCCATAGTAGAAGTTCAGGCCGCGCGCGGTCACTTTCGGCGGCGCGTCGGGCAAGGCGACCTGCGGAACAGGTCCGTTCGCAGCACTCACGGATACGGAAAGATCGTTCATTTTGCGGTCCTCTCGGCGCCAAGGATGCGCGCGCCAATATTCAGGGCGAGTACGGTCAGGGTGATGAGCAGCGCCCCGCTCCAGGCGAGCTGCTTCCAGTATTCGTAGGGGCTCTGCACGAAGTTGTTGATGGTGACCGGCAGGTTCGCCATCGTCTTGGTGAGGTCCAGGCTGAAGAACTGGTTCGACAGCGCGGTGAACAGCAGCGGCGCGGTTTCGCCGGCGACACGGGCGGTGGCGAGCAGCACGCCGGTGATGAGGCCGCTTCGCGCGGCGCGATAGGCGATGCGCTTGATCACCAGCGAGCGCGGCAGGCCGAGGGCGGACGCCGCTTCGCGCAGCGGATTGGGCACCAGGCCGAGCATGTCCTCGGTGGTGCGGACCACCACGGGGATCACGATCACGGCCAGCGCCAGGCAGCCGGCAAAGGCCGAGAAGCCGCCCATCGGCACCACGATGGCGCCGTAGACGAACAGGCCGATGATGATCGAGGGCGCGCTGAGCAGGATGTCGTTGATGAAGCGGATCAGCGAGGTGAGCCGGTCATGCTTGCCGTATTCGGCGAGATACGTTCCAGCCAGCATGCCGAGCGGCGCGCCGATGCCGACCCCGATCACGGTCATGATGATCGAGCCGATGATGGCGTTGCGCAGACCGCCATCGGTCGAGCCGGGCGGCGGCGTGTCCTGGGTGAAGACGGCCAGGTTGAGGCCGGCCAGGCCGTTATAGAACAGCGTGAACAGGATCAGCGCGAGCCAGGTCACGCCGAACAAAGCGGCGCCGACGCAGAGGCCGCGGATGATGATGTCGTTGCGGCGGCGGGAGGCGTAAATCGGGTTCATGGCTCAGCTCCCCGCCTTCTTTTCCAGCCGCATCAGCATCAGCCGGGCGGCCGACAGCACGAAGAACGTCAGCACGAACAGGAGCAGGCCGAGCAGGATCAGGCCGGACTGGTGCAGGCCGTCGCTCTCGGCGAATTCGGATGCGATCGCCGCCGAGATCGTGGTGCCCGGCGCGAAGATCGAGGACGAGATCTTGAACGAATTGCCGATGATGAAGGTGACCGCCATGGTCTCGCCGAGCGCGCGTCCGAGCGCCAGCATCACGCCGCCGATCACGCCGACCCTTGTGTAGGGGATCACGACGTTGCGGACGACTTCCCAGGTGGTGCAGCCGACGCCGTAGGCGGCTTCCTTCAGCACCGGCGGCACCGTCTTGAAGACGTCGACCGAGATCGAGGTGATGAAGGGCAGCACCATGATCGCCAGGATCAGCGCGGCGTTGAACAGGCTGAGATAGGACGGGGGACCTGCGAAGATGGTGCCGAGCACCGGCACGCCGTCGAAGATGCTGATCATGAACGGCTGGAACGAGTTGGCCAAGAACGGGCCCAGCACGAAGAAGCCCCACATGCCGTAGATAATCGAGGGAATGCCGGCGAGCAGTTCGACCGCGAGCCCGATCGGCCGGCGCAGCCAGATCGGACAGATCTCGGTCAGGAACACCGCAATGCCGATACCGACCGGAATGGCGATCATCATCGCGATCACTGAGGTGATCAGCGTGCCGTAGATCGGCCCGAGCGCGCCCAGCACCGGTGGATCGGCTGACGGCGCCCAGCGCGAGGTGAACAGGAACGAGAAGCCGTATTCCCTGATCGCAGGCCAGGCGCCGACGATCAGCGATAAGATGATGCCGCCGAGAATGAGCAGCACCGAGATCGCGCAAGCGCGCGTGAGCCAATAGAAGGTAACGTCACCAAGCTTGAAGGCACTGAGGGCCCTGGCGCGATCGTAAGGTCCTGCAGCTTCCATCACGTCGCTCTGAACGGCCATGTCTGCCACGCCAATCCCCTGTACTGTATAGCCCAACTGCCCCGGACCCGGCGCCGGTTTTGCACCGGACTCTTGAACCAAGACCCCCGTCGACCAAGACCCCGTCGACCAAGTCACCTGGCAAACCAGACCCGCCTGTATTCGCCCTCCTGCCCGGAGGGAAAGACCCAACCCGGAAACCGGGTTGGGCAGAGTGGGAGCACGCTCCCATTGTCGCCGGGCCGGAACGCGGTCCGGCTCTTGTTCTCAAGCTCAGCTCTTGATCTCGGCGGTCCAGGTCTTTTCGATCAGCTTGACCACGGAGTCCGGCATCGGGATGTAGTCGAGTTCCTCAGCCATCTTGCCGCCCTTCTCGAACGACCATTTGAAGAACTTGATGGCTTCCTGGGACGCGGCCTTATCGGTCGCGGACTTGTGCATCAGGATGAAGGTCGCGGCGGTGATCGGCCACGAGGTTTCGCCGGGCTGGTCGGTGAGGATCACGTAGTAGCCGGGCGCCTTCGCCCAGTCGGCATTGGCCGCAGCAGCCTGGAACGAGGCCACCGTCGGCTGCACGGTCTTGCCTGCCTTGTTGACCATCGCGGCGTAGGTCAGCTTGTTCTGCTTGGCGTAGGCGTATTCGACGTAGCCGATCGCGTTCTTGGTCTGGCCGATGTTGCCGGCAACGCCTTCATTGCCCTTGGCGCCAACGCCCGTCGGCCATTCGACCGCGGTGCCGAGACCGACCTTGGTCTTCCACTCGGCGTTCGACTTCGACAGATAGTCGGTGAAGTTGAAGGTGGTGCCCGAACCGTCGGAGCGGCGGACCACGGTGATGGCGTCGGTCGGCAGCTTCAGCTTCGGATTGAGCTTGGCAATCGCAGGATCGTCCCACTTCTTGATCTTGCCGAGATAGATGTCGCCGAGCACTTCGCCCGAGAGCACGAGTTCGCCCGACTTGATGCCTTCGAGGTTCACGACGGGGACGATCGCGCCCATCACCATCGGCCACTGCACGAGGCCGTCCTTTTCGAGGGCCTCAGCCTTCAGCGGCGCGTCGGTGGCGCCGAAGGTCACGGTCTTGGCCAGGATCTGCTTGATGCCGGCGCCGGAGCCGATCGACTGGTAGTTCAGACCGTTGCCGGTCTCCTTTTTGTAGGCATCGGCCCACTTGGAATAGACCGGGAACGGGAAGGTGGCGCCCGCGCCGGTGATGTCGGCGGCGAATGCCGAGGTCGAGGCGGCGACGAGGCCTGCCGCGACGATTGTCTTGATGAAATTCATGGCTGGTCTCCATCTGGTGAGCGAAGCGCCTGTTAACGCCCGATCGCGCTCACGCCGCATCCGTTTAGGTGCGGTCAGTAGAGCTTTTACGAAGGTTCGATGACAGTTGGATGACAGCCTCAAGCGATTGAAATCGCTAGATTTTAAGCCCCTGCCGGAGGTTTTGCCTGGGGAAAGCAGGCGGTAAAAGTGGCCCCGTTTTTGGGCACGCTTTCGATCAAAAGCCGGCCGCGATGGCGGTTAACAATATGTTTCACCAAGGATAAACCGAGCCCGGTTCCACCCTGCGCCCGGCTGTCGCCGACATCGACCCGGTAGAACCGCTCGGTCAGCCGCGGCAGGTGTTCCGGGGCAATTCCGGGCCCGAAATCGCGCACCAGCACGCGGACCTCAGGCGCGCCGTCGGCGGAAGCCGCCTGCACCAGCGAGACGATGACCTTGCCGCCGGACGCGCCATATTTGAGCGCGTTCTCGATCAGATTTTCGAACAGCCGCAGCAGTTCCTCACGATCACCCGCGATCGTCACCGGCAGCTCAGGCAGATCGATGTCGATTGTGACCTGGCGTTCATGCGCCAGCGGCTCCAGCCCGTCGGCGACCTGGCGGATGATCGGCACGATGTCGACCGAGGTGTCGGGCCGAACGTGCGCCGACAATTCGACCCGCGACAGCGACAAGAGATCGTCGATCAGCCGCGCCATCCGCGTCGCCTGCGCGTGCATGATGCCGAGAAAGCGCTCGCGCGCCTTGACGTCATCCTTGGCCGGCCCTTGCAGCGTATCGATGAAGCCGGACAGGGCGGCGAGCGGCGTGCGCAGTTCGTGGCTGGCATTGGCGACGAAATCGGCGCGCATCTCCTCGACCCGGCGCAGCGGCGTCTGGTCGTGGAACGTCATCAGCATGCACTTGTCGGTGCCGCCGAACAGCGTCGGCACCGGCACCGGCGTGATGATCAGCTCCATCCAGCGGTCGACCGGCACATGGTCGAGATAGGTCGCGCGGCGCGGTTCGGTGGTCGCGATCGCCTCGCGCAGGGCGGTGATGATTTCGGGCGAGCGAAGCGCGAACTGGGCAAGCTCGTTCTTGCGCAGCGCAGGCGCCAGCTGGGCTGCCGCCGCATTGAGATGGAGGACGCGGCCGGCGCGGTCGAGCAGCACAGCCGGATCCGGCATGCCGGCCACGACGGCGCTGACGGCGGCGGCTTCGACCGGATTGACGCCGCGAACGTCCTCGCGCGAGGTGACCGCATCATGCAGCCGCCATGGCACCAGGGCAGCGGCGGCAATGCAGATAAAGGCGGCAATTGCGCGCGCCACCCCGAGTTCGCCGGTCGCAACGAATACCGACAAAGCGAGGCCCGCGACCAGCAGGATAATGGCCGAATGCCGTAACCGGTCGGACCATGGGGCAAAATAGGAGGAGGAAGAGGAGGAATCGTCGATCGCCATCGTTGGCTTTGTTCCCTCTGTCTTTTGCGCTTTTACGCGCTTTCAGGCGCCGGTGTCTCCACGTTCGCGCACATAGACGGCCTCACGCCTCGGCTCAGCGTCGGAGGCAGGCGTCAATTGGCGCAGGCGCTTCGACCGCGCCCCCAGGATAACCTCCCGAAGCGTCAGCAAGATTACAGATATGACAAAAGGCGCAATATAATAGAGGACCCGGAACAGCAGCATCCCGGCCAGCAGGTCCTCCCGGTCCATCTGCCAGAGCCCGACCAGCATGGCGGCGTCGAACACGCCGAGCCCACCGGGCGAGTGGCTGGCAAAGCCCAATAGCGTCGCCGAGACGAAGATGACCGCGACGAAGATAAAGTCGACATTGGACTCGTCCGGCACCAGCATATACATCGCCAGCGCGCAGAACCCGAGGTCGATGATGCCGATGCCGATCTGCAGCAGCGTCAGCGGCCCGCCCGGCAGCGTCACGCTCCAGGGTCCACGGCCGACGCCGCGGGGCTGGGTCCAGACCCAGACCACATAGCCGACGAGGCCGGCGATAATCGCAAACGCCAGGGCACGGTTGAGCCAGACCGGCAACTGATCGATCGAAGCTGCGGCTTCCGGATGATAGGCGATGCCCAGCCCGAGCACAGCGGCATTGCCGAGCCAGAAGGTGAGCCCGGCCAAAAAGCAGATCTTGGCGACGTCGATCGCGTTCAGACCCCAGGCCGAATAGATGCGGTAGCGCACCGCGCCGCCGGTGAAGACGCTGGCGCCGACATTGTGGCCGATCGAATAGGAGGTGAAGGCGGCAAGCGCGGTGATGCGGTAGGGGACGTGGGTGTGGCCGATCGCCCGCACCGCAAACAGATCGTAGAAGGTCAGCGTGAAGTAACCCGCCGCCACGAACAGCGCCGCCAGCACGATCTGGCGTGGTTCCGTGCTCTTGATGGCCTCGATCACCTCGTTGGTGTCGATGCCCCGCAGCATATGATAGAGCACGTAGCACGCGGTTCCGATGACCGCGATGCTGATCACAACCCCGAGCTTATGCAGGACCTGCTTCTGGCGCAGAAACGAAATCGCCCTGCGTATTGCTTCCAGCATCTAGACCTCGAATTGCGATCCCGCGACGACGGCAACGGTGCGAATTCCGCCGACGCTCCGCTGCTCCCTGGGGACTCCAGTAGCGCGTTTTGGGCCGGAGTGGAATTCGTCTAACGACAATAAAACGCGGTTCTTCAATCTATTAGGCGGGTTTGATGACAGTGGATGCACAGTTTTGCTGCATTCTGCGCGTCCAAAGCGGGCTCCGGCCGGGTCCGCTGGGGCATCCCCAGGGCAATCCCTCAGCCAATCCCTCAACCAATCCCTTGGGCTGGAACGGGTCATACCGGGGCGTTTCAAGCCGCGGGCGCGCTGCGCGAGACCACCCAGTCCCGCAGCCACGACCCCACCGCGCAGCCGCAAAGATAGAGCGCGAACATGATCAGCCCGAGGTCGAGCCAATAGCCAAACCGGCCGGGAACCACGCGCGAAACCGCGGCCGCGACCAAGACGACCGCCAGCGCCGCCAGCCACCGCTTCCATTTTTTCGATACGCCCTCGCCGTGCTGAACGATGGAAATCCAGCCCATGGCGAGCCCAAGCAGCAGTGAGCCCAACAGCCAGCCCCAGAAGAACGACGCCAGAAAGGCCATCCTTACCTCACCACGAAATCGATACGGCGGTTCTGCGCCTTGCCCTGGTCGGTGTCATTACCGGCGATCGGCTGGGTGCTGCCAAGGCCGGTCGACGTGAAACGGTTCGCGGGCAGTCCTGCCTTGACCAGATAATCGGTGACCGCCTGGGCGCGCTTCTCCGAGAGCGCCTGATTGGCGGGTTCCTCGCCGTCGGAATCGGTATGTCCGACGACCTCGATATTGGCGTTCGGGCAGCGCAATGCAGTCTCGATCAGCCGATCGAGCAGCCCGGCGGAGTCAGCCACGATGTCGGCCTTCCCGGATTCGAACCGGATCCTGGCCTTGCCGAGCAGGTCGGTAAACAGTTGCTGGCAGACTGTGGGGTCGACCGGCGCCGCGGTCGGTTTGACCGAGATTTCAGGCTTGAATTGCCACCCCTGCGGAAACTCCTTGCCAAGGCCGGCACGGATCTGGGTCGCGGCCGCCTCGTAAAGCGCATCGCCCGACAGTTTCACCTCGCGGTCGCTGACCACGAGCGTCCCGGTCGAGAGCCGCGACAGCGCGCCGAGCGCCGGCACGACGGCCGCGGCAAATCCCGATGGCGCACCGACACTCGCCTTCAGGTTGTCGACGACTTTCTCGCTGAAGAATTTGCGGCCCGCCGCCGCCACCAGCGCCGCATGGGCGTTGTTGTCGGGCACATAGCCGGTCAGCGTCAGCGTCACCGCAACCGGGTCCTTGTAGGCCTGGAAGATGTAGGGCGGCGCCTTGACGTCGTTGGCCGCGACCGAATAGCCCTCAGGCAGATTTTTCAGAGCGGCGGCGATGGCTTCCCGGCCGCCAAGTTCACGCGCCATCCCTGACAGCGTGACCTTGTTGTCCGACAGCGTGATCTTTCCGTCCTTCAGTTTTGCGATCTGGTCGAGCAACAGCAGCGCGGCAGCGTCGAAGCGCTGCGGCGCCCCGCGAGCCAGGTTCATGCGGTCGGAGACTTCGACGCCACCAAGCATCGCGCGTGCGGCTTCCGTCAGCTTGCTTTTGCTCGAAGGCAGCGGCGAACTGCCGCCCAGCGTCACCCGGACGACGTCGCGTTCAGCCGACCAAACGAACGGCTTGGCTTCGGGAACGAGGCGGGTTTCGTCATTGACCAGCCGCACGCCCGGCACCGCTTCCACCGACGCAACCGCGCTCAGCCGGCCCTCTTCCGAGAAGGCTTCGGCTGCAAACGTCACGTCCCGGCCCGCAACCACTATTCGCCTTTTGTCGAGGACGGTATCTTTCAGCGCTGTGGTAGAACGCTGCGCCAGGTCGGCTTCCAGCGGCACGGTGCTTGTCCAGGCGGCGAAACCCCAAAGGATGACGAGCGGAATCACACCCGGCCACCATTTGCCACTCCACCTGAAAAGTCCGTGCATTCGAGTTCCTAAGGGTCCGGAAACAGAGAGAAAACAAACCCTTGCGGGGCTGTCAAACCCGAAATAGCAGAGAAGCGTCGGGGTGCAGATATTTGCCCAGCTAACCGTTTGTTCAACGGTCTGCCGCTAAGTTAGAAACATAATGAAACAGGCGGCAAGTCCTGATGAAAATGCTCCGCAACACCGTTATCCGCGCCGGACTGGAAGCGCTTTACTTCTCGGGTGCGCATTATCTGCTGCGACCAATCTTCGCAGGTGTCGGCGCAATTTTCATGCTGCACCATGTGCGCCCGCGCCGCGACGTGGAATTCCAGCCCAATTATCATCTCGAGGTCGAACCCGAATTCCTGCGCGCGGTGCTGGCGCATCTGCGGTCCCTCAACGTCGACCTGGTCACCATGGACGAGGCGCATGCGCGGCTTTCCCAAGGCAATTTCGCGCGGCGCTTCGCCTGCTTCACCTTTGACGACGGTTATCGCGACAACCGCGATTTCGCGTTGCCCGTGATGCGTGAATTCGACGCACCCATGACCGTCTACGTCACCAGCGATTTCGCCGAAGGCACCGGCCGGTTGTGGTGGGTTGCAATGGAGCTGGCGCTCGCCAAGGCTTCCTCGATCGAGGTGCCGATCGGCGGCGTGGTTACCCGTCTCGATGCCTCGACGCCGGCGGCCAAGCAGGTCGCCTTCGACCGGCTGCACGAGTGGCTGCGCAGCCTGCCGGGCGAGCTCGACGTGCAGCGCGAAATCTCCGCACTATGCACGCGCTATGATGTGGACGAGACGAAGATCGCCCGCGACCTCTGCATGTCCTGGGACGAGTTGAAGGCGTTTGCCGACGAACCGCTGGTGACCATCGGCGCGCATACCATCACGCATTGCAATCTGGCGAAGCAGACCGAGGCGACCGCCAGTTTCGAAATCGCCACCAGCCGGATGCGGATCGAGGCGGCGCTGCAACGCCCGGTGCTGCATCTTGCCTATCCCTATGGCGACAAGATCGCCGCTGGCCAGCGGGAGTTCACACTCGCCAAGGCGGCCGGCTTCAAGACCGCGGTGACGACTCGGCCGGGCATGATCTTCCCGGAAAGCGCAGGCCATTTGACCGCGCTGCAGCGGGTCTCGCTCAACGGCAATTACCAGGACGAGCGCATCATCCCGGTGCTGACCTCCGGCGCCGCCACCGCGATGTGGAACGGCTTTCGGCGCATCGACGCGGCGTAGCCGTCGTCCCTGCGTTCGCAGGGACGACAGGAGTGGACTTCCTTGACTCGTTCCGTTGCCGCGCTCAAAACCGCTGGCAAGAGCAAAGGAGGAACGCATGTTCAAGGATCTGTTTTCGCTAAAGGGCCGCGTCGCGCTGGTGACGGGCGGATCGCGCGGGATCGGCAAGATGATCGCGGCCGGTTTTCTCGCGCAGGGAGCTGCGAAGGTCTATATCACCGCGCGCAAGGCCGGTCCCTGCGAAGCGACCGCAAAAGAGCTCACCGCAGCCTATGACGGCGAGTGCATCGCGCTGCCGATCGATATTTCAACGGTCGAAGGCTGCGACAGGCTGGCCGCCGAGATGATCAAGCTCGAGCCGAAGCTCGACATCCTCGTCAACAATGCCGGCGCCGCCTGGGGCGCCGAGTTCGACGAGTTTCCGGAGAGCGGCTGGGACAAGGTCATGGACCTCAACGTCAAGTCGCTGTTCTTCCTGACCAAGGCGCTGGCGAAACCGCTGCGCGCGGCGGCCTCGCACGAACGGCCGGCCAAGGTCATCAACATCGCCTCGGTCGACGGCATCTTCGTCAATCCGACGGAGACCTATTCCTACGCCGCGAGCAAGGCCGCGGTGATCCACCTGACGCGGCGCATGGCGACCAAACTGGTCAAGGACAATATCAACGTCACCGCGATCGCGCCGGGCGCCTTCAAGTCGGACATGAACAAGGCCGCACGCGACCACGCCGACGACGTTGCCAAGCGCATTCCGGCGAAGCGGATCGGCACCGATGAGGATATGGCGGGGATTGCGATCTATCTCGCCTCGCGCGCCGGCGATTATGTCATCGGCAACACCATCGCGGTCGATGGCGGCGTGGTGTATGCGAATGCGGGGCTTGAGATCGCGGGGTAAAAGCGGGTTCAGGCCGACCAACGGATCGGATTAGCCGGGAATCGATTAGGCGGCCCGCAAAGGCGGCCCGATCGATTCACTTCTGTCGCGTCAGCGCCTTGAGCTTTGCCCAGGCGACCGCATCGGGAAAACCCAACGCGCGGAAGCGCGGGGGGTAGAGGTAGGGAACCGGCTCAAGGAGACTGCCGACAACGTCCATGGCTTCGGACCAGGCGACATCAGCGACGTCGTCAGCTTGCGCCTGGCCCGTGCGCGGATCGATGGTCTGCTTGACAAAATTGAGGCGCTCGACCTGCGGCAAGAGCGTGCCCCTGGCCGCCGAACCCAGCGCTGTAACGGTGACAAGCGACGTCTCCTGATTCGGTTTGTGAAAGACCAGAACCTCGGAAACAGGAATATCCAGGCTCTGCTTTTGGTAAAATTGATCCAGCAGTTGTTTTTGAACACGGTAGTCGTTGGTCAGTCGATCCAGTGCGATTCGTCGCTGCCGATCCGCGTTGGCGGTACCCGAATCAAAATGAAATTCCGACCAGCGATCGCCGGCCCATTGCAGGATCATCGACGAGCAGAAATGCGGCAACTGGCTTGCCGTTTCAGACCTGTCCAGCAACGTCGTCAGCCCCGCTGTGTTGGCACTGCCGGTAACATAAAAGGTATTCCTACTTGGGACGAGCGCGACAGGCGTACCTTCGAGGGGAGGCACGACATAGTCCTTTCCCAGCTGCAGCAGAAGGAGCGCCGATTGATGGTCGTCAAGCATGTTGCAGCCGAAGACGCCCTTGCCGACGGGTTCGAAAACTACCGCAGGCATCCTCGCACGGAAGTTCGTCATCGCTCTCGACATCGCCCTGTCGATCGGGATATCCGCAAATTTCAAGTTGAGGCGCGTCATTGGAGCCATCGTCAGCGGCTTGTCCCACACGACACAGGCGGCAAGATCTCCCGCGAATGGAAGCCACGCGATTTCCGTGGTTCCATCCGCCGGCGCGCCAGCGATCCAGTTCTGCAACATCGCGCCACCAATCAATGTGCGGGCGCGGATGCCAGGCATCAGTTGCTCCGAGAGCGTCTCCGGCGATATCTCGGTGTTTTCCCCTGACTCGACAATCGAGCGAACGAACTTCGCAACTGCCTCGGCACGGCCGTGCTGGTCCAGTGGGAGCCAGCTCGCAAACAGATTGTCGAGCTGAACCTTCAAGCCAGCATCAGTGCCGAACCGAAAGCTACGATCCTGGTGATCGTAGCTCGACAGTACGCAGCCCTGCCGCCTGCATTCCTCGATGAATTCGATGACACACTGATCGTATGGATCGACCTGCGGCTGCCTGCCAAACAAGTTCTTCTTGATCCAGTCGAACATCGGATGACTCCCATAGCCATCCTCGTCCACCAGAGCGAGCATCATGGCCTTGCTGCTCCTCATAAGGGAACCGCGGCCTTCCTTAAAGGAGCCCGTTGGCGATTCCACCAATTTTGCGCCCGGCCGCGGGTGATGGCGGCATGTCTATGCGAATGGGGGTGTTGAAATAGCGGAGTAGGTGCGGCGCTAAGGCGCCACCCAACAAACCGGTGTCGTCCCGGTCTTGAGCCGGGACCCATAACCACAGAAATTAGTGGTTGACAGCAAGTCGTCGAACAGCGTCTCTCAAAATAGCGCCGCGGCGTATGGGTCCCGGCTCAAGGCCGGGACGACACAAGATCACGTCTCGATTTTCACGTATTCGAAATCGCCGGGCTTGTTGTCGATGCCGACTTTCGGCGGCGAGATCCAGGAGGCGTAGGTGCCGGCTTCCGTGACCGGGGTCATCAGCGAGGCGATGAAGTCGCCGTCATCGGATGACGGCAGCCAATCGTTCTTGCGCGCGTTCCAGGTGGCGGTGTCGATCAACACGCCCTCCGGGGTCGCGTTGATATCCTTGAACTCGCCGATATGGCGGTGGAAGGCGACGTCGGGCAGCGTCAGCTTGTACTGGTAGCCGGCGAGAGAGATGATCTTGTTCCAGCGCAGCATGCCCTTGGCGCAATCCTGCGTGTAGTCGTCGCGCAGGCGCATGTTGAGCGCGGTCAGCGCCGGCTCGTCGACGCGCTTGATCACGCCATCGACCAGCTTCAGCACCGGATAGGTCGCGTTCTTCAGCTGATGGTCGTCGTCGATCTGGGTTTCCTTGTAGCGGCCCTTGATGCCGGCGTTGAAGGCATTGGCGGCGTTGGTCGAGACTTCCGAGCCGAACAGATCCAGCGACAGCGAATAATGCAGATGCAGCTTCTTCTGGATGGTCGGCAGATCGATCACGCCGAGCGCGCGGACTTTTGCGATATCGGTGGGATCGGTGATGCCGGCTGCCTTCATCGCCTCGCAGGTGCGCTGCACGACGCGGCTGATGCCGGTCTCGCCGACGAACATGTGATGCGCCTCTTCGGTCAGCATGAAGCGGCAGGTGCGCGACAAGGGATCGAAGCCGGACTGCGCCAGCGAATGCAGCTGCATCTTGCCGTCGCGGTCGGTGAAATAGGTGAACATGAAGAACGACAGCCAGTCGGGCGTCGCCTCGTTGAAGGCGCCGAGCATGCGCGGGGAATCCGCGTCGCCGGAGCGGCGGCGCAACAAATCGTCGGCCTCTTCGCGGCCGTCGCGGCCGAAATACTTTTGCAAGAGATAGACCATCGCCCAGAGATGGCGGCCCTCTTCGACATTGACCTGGAACAGATTGCGCAGGTCGTACAGCGAGGGCGCGGTCTTGCCGAGATGGCGCTGCTGTTCGACCGAGGCCGGCTCGGTGTCGCCCTGGATCACGATCAGGCGGCGCAGCGTGGCGCGGTGTTCGCCCGGGACTTCCTGCCAGGCCGGCTTGCCGAAATTCTCGCCGAACGGAATGACGCGGTTTTCCTCCTGGGGAGCAAGGAGAATGCCCCAGCGATATTCCGGCATCTTGACGTAATCGAACTTGGCCCAGCCGCGCGGATCGACCGAATAGGCGGTGCGCAGGTAGACCAAGGATTGCTGGAAGCCTTCCGGCCCCATGTCGCTCCACCAATCCATGTAGCCGGGATGCCAGCCCTCGAGCGCCTTGAGCACCTGGCGGTCTTCACTGAGATTCACGTTGTTGGGAATCTTGGTTGAGTAGTCGACGTTCATGAAGTTCATGGCAAAGGCCTCCCGTGTTGGGACAGATGCGGTTGGTTCGGCGAACAGCGAGTAGCGAATGGCGAATAGAAAAGAAAAACTACTCGCCACTCGCCATTCGCTACTCGCCCTTAAACTCTCGTCATATCGAATTGCGCCTTCTGGCCGGTGCCGTAGCGGCGCAGCGCGCCCTCTTCGCCGACGGCGTTGGGGCGCTGGAAGATCCAGTTCTGCCACGCGGTGAGGCGCGAGAAGATCTTCGATTCCATGGTCTCGGGTCCGACAAAGCGCAGATTCGCTTCCATGCCGGTGAGGCCGTCGGGCGAAAAGGAGGTGCGCTCCTCCAGGAACACCCGCACCTCGTCATCCCAGTCGATATCGTCGAGCGCGAAGGTGACGAGGCCGAGCTCTTCGGCAGCCTCGGCATCGAGCGTGGTGCCGATAGTCGCCTCGGCGCGCTCGAGATCGGACGGATCGGCCTGGAAGCGCGACTGCAGCCGCGTCAGACCATGGCTCATCGGATACGGCCCGAAATTCATCGCGGTGAGTTCGATGGTCGGCGGGGCGCGGTTGTCGCCCTGCTTCTGGCCGATCAGCATGTAGGAGCGGTCGGCGGCGAACACGAGTTCGGCCAGCGTGCCGACGAAGCAGGAGCCGGGCTCGACCAGCGTCACCAGCGTGCGCGAGGTGACGTCGATGCGTTTGAGCACCCGCTTCCAGTATTGCCTGATCTCGTTGACCAGCCAGTGCGCCTTGTTGGCATCGAGGAACGCGTCGCAGGCGACGACGCCTGCGCGGTCGCCATGCGACTTGAACAGCAGCATCGCGGTCTCGAGCTCGTTGATCCGCAGGTGCAGGATCGCGTCATCGAGCTCGCGCGCGACCTGCAGCGGCCAGAACGATGCGCCCTGCGCGATCAGGCCGTCGATATCGGCGGGCGGGGCTTCTTCCGGCGCCTTGATCGAGATGGTGGCGATGCGCTGCGCGCGGTCGATATCGACGCTGACAAAGCCGTAGCGGATGCCGGCCTCATTGATGGTGCGCTGGAGCGGCGTCAGCGCGAGACCCTTGCCATTGCCGTTGCGCTTCGAAGCTGCGGCGAATTCCTTGGCGCGGTCGGCGACCTTGGCCTCCAGCTTGCTGTTCGGCACGATCTCGTCGACCAGGCGCCATTGCACGGCGCGCTTGCCCTTGATGCCTTCCTCGATGGTGCAGAAATAATCGGCATGATCGCGGCGCACCTTGCGCTTGTCGACCACGCGGGTCAGGCCGCCGGTGCCCGGCAGCACGGCGAGCAGCGGCACTTCCGGCAGCGACACCGCGGCCGAGCCGTCGTCCGCGAGCATGATGTGATCGGTCGCCAGCGCCAGCTCATAGCCGCCGCCGGCCGCGGTGCCGTTGACGACGGTAATGAACCGCTGCCCGGAATTCTCGGAAGAGTCTTCCAGACCGTTGCGGGTCTCGTTGGTGAATTTGCAGAAATTGACTTTGTGGGCGTGGGTGGCGCCCGCCAGCATGCGAATATTGGCGCCGGCGCAGAACACGCGGTTCTTGCCCGAGCGCATCACCACGACTTTCACTTCCGGATGCTCGAAACGCAGCCTTTGCACGGCGTCGGCAAGCTCGATGTCGACGCCGAGGTCGTAGGAATTGAGTTTTAACTGATAGCCTTCGAACAGGCCGGCATTTTCGTCGACATCCATGGTCAGCGTCGCGACGTCACCATCGACATCGAGCTTCCAATGCCGGTAGCGCGACGGATCAGTCTGGAAATCGATGTATTTTGCACCGCCTGCGAGGACGCGATCTTCGCCAGCCATTGGGCCACCCTGACGCTTTTGTTAGCCTTACCTTACATGCACAATAATGCATGTTTTTGATCAGGTCTAGTCAAAAACGTCGGAACATGCATTTTGTTTCATGTTCGGCTCACGGAGCCAAAGGCCACCCAATCGGCCTTGGCAAGCTGTGGCCGCCCCAGTTTGGCCTTCACGAGTTCGGCCAGGGCTAAAGCCGGAAAACCGTCGGCGAACCCGTCACCGCCGGCGTTGCGCAGACCGAGCGCCTTGAGTTCGCCGAGCGCCTCGCCGAGCAACCTTGCTGCGGCGTGCGGCTTTTGCATGCGCAGGCGCAAATTCGCAGTCGCGATCTGGATGCAGGCGCGCAGCAGGATTCGCTCGCGGCCGCCTTGCGGTGCGGCCGCCCACACCGCTTCAAGGATCTCCTGCGACTCCCAGAAATAACCATGGTCATTGATCCGCAGCGCGTAGCGCAGCGCCGGATGCCGCGCCGGCACATGGCCGCCGAACCGCGACGGCACGAGCGCGGTGACCTGCGCCAGCGTTTCGTAGTCGGCCTCGGCCTCAACAGCCTCGCCCGGCACATAGGCCCAGCGCGGCAGCGGAAGGTTGCCTGCGGCCAGAGGCGGCGTGGTCATCGGGGCATGACCCGACGACCGACAATCCCAAACAGTGCACGGAAAAATAGCTTACGCGGCCCGTCCCTGCGAGCCGTCAACACGCAACACCGCGTTTGCGAATTCCTGGACCGCATCCAGCGTCGCGCCCGGCGCCTCCCGATGCGGCTGGTGTCCCGCCCCCGGGATCACGGTCACATCAACCGGACAGTAGCACTCTTCCTGGGCGATCTCGATCTGGCGCATTGTCCCATACTCGTCATCCCGCCCCTGCAGGATCGCGACGGGCACGCGGATATAAGCGAGGTATTCGGAAATATCCCAGTTGCGGAAGGCCGGATCGAGCCAGGCGCCGTTCCAGCCATAGAAGGCGTTGTCGACATCCTTGTGCCAGCGCGCCAGCTTTGCCTTCAGGTCCGAGGTCTCATAGGCGGTCTTGATCTTCGCGATGGACGCCACCGAGATGTCCTCGACAATGAAATGCGGCGCGATCATCACGACGCCCTCGACGCGGTGATCCTGATGCGCACCCGTATAGATCGCCGCGATCGAGGCGCCATCGGAATGGCCTAGCAAGAGCCCGCGGCGAAAGCCGATTTGATCGAGCAGCTTCGGCAGCACGTCGAGTGCTTCGCTGTGCATGTAGTCGACGGCACGCGGCAGTTTCGCCGGTGTGGAAGCGCCGTAACCGCTGCGCGAGTAAGCAAAGACCCCGGTGCCGGTGGCGGCCTGAAGC
Organism: Bradyrhizobium sp. OAE829; assembly: GCF_040546575.1. Lineage (NCBI taxonomy): Bacteria > Pseudomonadati > Pseudomonadota > Alphaproteobacteria > Hyphomicrobiales > Nitrobacteraceae > Bradyrhizobium > Bradyrhizobium sp. OAE829. Next base: position 3,688,822 of record NZ_JBEPOE010000001.1, read on the forward strand.
TTGTCCGGAAAATCGCCCCACAGTCCGGCCGATCCGAGGCCCTCATGCAGCATCACGATGGTCGGCGCGTCCGCGGGTGCGGGACCGATCATGCGGTATTCGAGATTGGCGGCGCCGATGGTGAGGAAGCCGGTGGGGGAGAGGGTCATGTTGTTACTCTTCGAAGTGATCGAGATGCTTGTCGTCCCGGCGAACGCCGAACCCATAGCCCCGGTCATCTGTTGTTGAAAGAAGCCGTCGACCATTGTGCTCAACAACAACTGCCGCAGCGTATGGGTCCCGGCGTTCGCCGGGACGACGCAATTATGGCGCACCATCCCGCAATTTGAACCGCTGGATTTTTCCCGTTGCCGTCTTCGGCAAACTGTCCACCACATCGATCCAGCGCGGATATTTCCACGGCCCGATCTTCTGCTTGACGTGCTCCTTCAGCGCATCATGCAGGCCGTCGGTTTTGGTTTCGGCGCGCAGCACCACGAAGGCCTTTGGCTTCAGCAGGCCTTCCGGATCGGCCTCGGGCACCACGGCGGCTTCCAGCACCGCGGGATGGGTGATCAGCGCGCTCTCGACTTCGAACGGCGACACCCAGATGCCGGATACCTTGAACATGTCGTCGCTGCGGCCGCAGAACGTGTAGCGGCCGTCGGCGTCGCGGATGTACTTGTCGCCGGTGCGGGTCCAGTGGCCTTCAAACGTTTGCCGGCTCTTGCTGCGCTGGTTCCAGTAGCCTTCGCCGGCCGAGGGCGCATCGACCAGCAACTCGCCGACCTCGCCATCGGGCACGTCGCTGCCCGCTTCATTGACCAGCCGCACGCGGTAGCCCGGCACGGGGCGGCCGGACGAGCCGTATTTGATGTCGCCGGGCGCGTTGGACAGAAAGATGTGCAACAGCTCGGTGGAGCCGACGCCGTCGAGAATGTCGACGCCAAACCGCGCCTTCCAGGCATTGCCGACCGATTCCGGCAGCGCTTCGCCCCGCCGAGGTGCAGACGCGAAGCCGCTGGCCGGCGCCCGTGTCCTTCAGCGTCTCGTCGTTGAGCATCGCCGCGAACAATGTCGGCACGCCGAAGAAGATGCTGGGGTTGTATTTGTTCATCAGCGCGAACATCGCCGCCGGCGTCGGGCGATCGGAATTCAGCACCGTTGATGCGCCGACCGACATCGGAAAGGTCAGCGCGTTGCCGAGGCCGTAGGCAAAAAACAGCTTTGCTGCCGAGAGGCCGACGTCGTCCTCGCGAATGCCGAGCACCTGTTTGGCGTAGGTTTCCGCGGTGGCGGCGAGATTGGAATGCAGGTGGCGCACGCCCTTGGGCATGCCGGTGGAGCCCGACGAATAGAGCCAGAATGCGGGCTCATCGGGATGCGTCGCCGCGGTCGCAAAGCTGTCGCTCTCGCGCGCGAGTTCGTCGGCAAGCTTCTTGTGGCCAAGCGCGTCCTTGCCGGACACGATCACATGTTCGAGGTCCGGCATCCGGCCGACGATGTCTTTGACGACGGGATAGAGCGCTTCGGAAACGAACAGCACCCGCGCGCGGCAATCCGCCAGCACGTAGGCATATTGATCCGCCGTCAGCAGCGTGTTGAGCGGCACCGGCACGATGCCGGCGCGGATTGCGCCGAGGAACACGGAAGGAAAATCGACGGTGTCGAGCATGATCATCGCGACGCGCTCTTCGCGGCGGACGCCAAGCCGGCGCAGCATGTTGGCGACGCGGCAGCTCTGGCGTTGCAGGTCGCCATAGGTGAGTTCGGAGACCGTATCGGTGAAGGCGAGTTTCTCAGCCCGGCCCTCGTCGATATTGCGATCAAGCAGCCAGGTCACCGCATTGTAGGAACCGGACGTGCCGCTCAAGACGCTTCTCCCAGATTTTAAGAATTATAATTCATATAAAGACCACCATGCGTGCTTGCTGTCAATCCTCATCGGCATTATGTTTCCGAAACGCGCCGATTTGCAGCCAGGGCTACTTCAGGGAAATGTCCGAAACCAGCGATCCCGAAACCGGCTTTCTTGAGCAGCTCGGCCAGCGCGTGCGCACCATGCGGGCGTTGCGCGGCATGTCGCGAAAAGTGCTCGCGAAGGTCTCCGGCATTTCCGAACGCTATATCGCGCAGCTCGAAAGCGGCAAGGGCAACGTCTCGATCGTGCTGCTGCGCCGGGTGTCGAACGCGATGGGCGCGCATCTGGAAGATCTCATTCCCTCCACCGAACCGGTGCCCGACTGGGCTGTCATTCGCGACCTCGTGCGCAAGGCGACATCCGCGCAGATCGCGCAGGCCAAGGATGTGCTCGCGGGCGGAAGTGCCACGGCGCATCGCAAGATGTCGTTCTCGGGTATCGCGCTGATCGGCCTGCGCGGCGCCGGCAAATCAACGCTCGGCAAGATGCTGGCGAAGAAAATCGGCTGGAGCTTCGTCGAACTCAACAAGGAGATCGAGGCGCAGAACGGATTGTCCGTCGCCGAGATCATCGCGCTCTACGGCCAGGAAGGCTTTCGGCGCATGGAGCAGGCGGCGCTCGGGCAGTTGCTGGCGCGCAAGGAGCTGATGGTGCTGGCCACCGGCGGCGGCATCGTCTCAGAACCACTGACGTTCGACCTGATCCTGTCGTCGTTCTACACGATCTGGCTGAAGGCGAAGCCCGAAGAACACATGGCGCGCGTGCGCGGCCAGGGCGACCTGCGTCCGATGGCGGACGATCGCTCCGCGATGGCTGAACTGCGTACCATTCTGGTCAGCCGCGAACCGCTCTACGCCCGCGCGTCGGCCGTGGTGGATACCGCCGGGCTGAACGTCAACGACGCCGCGGCGCGGCTGGTCGATGCGGTGGCGCCGGTGCTGCACGATGAAGCGCGGATGTTCGCGCGGGGCTGAGCGGACGCGGTGTCTTCGTGCACCGCTCGCGAAAGAACGCCACCATTAACCACGGCCGCGGTTAACCACCGCAACGGTTCTTTGCGGAAACACACCCTCCAATAGTGTTACCAAAGCGTTAAACGCAGGGAATACAGATCATGTCCGAGCGCCGCAAACTGCCGAGAAACCGCGTCTATTACGGCGGAAGGGTCGCGTTCAACGCCCGCTCTTCAACGCTCGCCTGCGTCGTGCGCAACTTCAGCCCGTTCGGGGCCAGGATCGAGTTTGAAAGTTCCGCCCTCGTGCCCGACGAGGTGGATTTCGAAATCGAACGCAAGGGGATCTCCTGCCTGGCGCGCCTGGTCTGGCGCGATCAGTTCGCCGCGGGTCTGGTGTTTTCAGGTGCAAGCGAGACGGGAGGCGTCGTCGAGCTGAACTGGGCGCGCAAGCTGCGCGCCAGCGAACGGGCGAACCGGCAACTGCGGTCGCGCCTCGATCAGCTGCGAACCGAACACTGATGCGATCACGGAAACTGCCGCAGGATGAGATCGCATGAGTACCCTTGAAGACGACGCTTCCATCCGCATCGCCGCCAAGATGCCGAGAAGCCGGCCGCGCCCGCTTCGCGCGATACTGCCGGTGTTGACGGCGCAGTACACGATCGTCGCGATCGTCGTCAGCCTGTCGGTTGCGGGCACGCTTCGCTATCTGGTGACACCGCAGATCGTCGCCAAGTTCGAAATGATCGCCGCCGCGCTCAGGCGGATTTAGTATCCCGTCAGATTTCGGCAATCCGGCAGACTTCTTCGTGAAACACGAGGTAGCGTTTCGGCGCGATTAGATGCGGCGTGTTCTCGCGCCACCATGCGGCGGCCTCGGGACTCGATTTGGCGAGAATGCCGACGGCAGGCGCCGCCTCCACCGCATAGCCGGCGATCAGCTCCGCCTGCCCGCGAAACACGGCCGCCCATTGCGCCGCCCGTGAACGCGGCCGCGACAGAACGCCGAAGGCAAGAAGTTTTCGATGCGCCGCATAGCGGATGACCGGCAAATCGAGGCCGACCCATCTCTGGCGGACCCATAACGGGGCATCGCCGGGGGGAACGGCGACGATACGGACAGCCCAGTCGGGATTTTTCATTACGTCTCTCACGGCATCTGCATCGACTTCGTGCAGGCCGGAGGGGAATGCGTTCATGGCAAGGGGCAGAAAAATTCAGCCATGCGGCTGTAGGATGGGTAGAGCCACCGGGTCGCGCGAATGCGCGCCCGATGATAAACTCCGCGAAACCCATCACCTTCGTTGATGTGCAGCGTCAATAAATGGTGGGTATCGCTTCGCTCCACCCACCCTACGCAGCAATGCTTACAACAACATCGATCTGACCGACTGCGCGCCCTCTTTCAGCAGCGGCAGAAAGCGCTCGATCATCTCGGCCGTCGAGACGCGGTCGACATGCGCGCCCATGTTGATGGCGCCGACGATCACCTCGTCGTAGCGGCGCACCGGGACCGAGATCGAACGGAAATGCGGTTCGGCCTCGCGATCGACCAGCGAATAGCCCTGTTCGCGATCGCCGCGCACGCAACCGAGCAATCGTTTTGGATCGGTCACCGTGTGCGGCGTCATCGGCTCGCGCCGCATGGCGGCGAGCCGCGCGGCGAGGTCGCCATCGTCGAACTGGCCGAGCATGACGCGGCCGACCGAGGTGCAGAACGCCGGCAGGCGATAGCCGATGTCGAGGCCGGCGGAGAACACCCGCGTCGGACTGCCGCGCGCGATGAAAACGACCTCGTCGCCATCGAGCACCGCGAGCGAGCTTATTTCCTGCGCGGCCAGCGCGATCCGGTCGAGAACCGGTTGCAGCACCGTCACCACCTGGCTCGATTGCAGATAGGAGGCGGCGAGCGTCAGCACGCGCGGCGTCAACGTGAACAGCTTGCCGTCTGACGTAACGAAGCCGCCATGCTCGAGCGTGAACAGGATACGGCGGGCGGTGGCGCGCGGCAGTTCGGCGGCGCGCGCCAGATCGCTCAGCGTCGCGGGGCCCGCGATCGTGCCGAACACCTGGAGCAGGCGGATGCCGCGGTCGAGACTCTCGACAAAATCGGTGGCGCGCTCGTCGCCCTCGGCGCGTTTCAGCTTTGGCATTGGCCCTTCCGATTGGAAGCGTTCAAAATTGTGCTTGCCGTCCTCTCCAGTCATGGCATAATTCGCCCATTCGTTCAATAGGCGAACAAACTGCCGCCGACGAAAGGGCTGAACGCCATGATGAGCCAGGAAGCGAACGACCTGATCACCCGCACCGGGCCAAAAGATCCCTGCGGGAAATTGATGCGGATGTACTGGCAGCCGGCCGCATTGGTCGACGAACTGCCGGGGCCGCGGCCGGTCAAAGCCGTCAAGCTGCTCGGCGAGAATCTGGTGCTGTTTCGCGATGAGAACGATCGTTACGGGCTGATCGATCGTCATTGCGCCCATCGCGGCGCCGACCTCGCGTTCGGCCGGCTTGAGAATGGCGGCCTGCGCTGCGCGTTCCATGGCTGGCTGTTCGACACCACGGGCCAGTGCATCGAAACGCCGGCGGAGCCGAAGGGCTCGAACCTGTGCAAGGGCATCAAGCAGCGCTCCTATCCCGTGGTCGAGAAGAGCGGCATCCTCTGGGCTTACCTCGGCGAGGGCGAGCCGCCGGCATTTCCTGAGATCGACTGCTTCATCGCACCGGACAGCCATACGTTTGCGTTCAAGGGCCACATCAATTGCAACTGGCTGCAGGCGCTCGAAGTCGGCATCGATCCGGCCCACGCCTCGTTCCTGCATCGCTTCTTCGAGGACGAGGATACTTCCGCCAGCTACGGCAAGCAGTTCCGCGGCGCGTCCGCCGGGTCAGACATGCCGATGACGAAAATCCTGCGCGAATACGACAACCCGATCATCAATGTCGAACACACCGAATACGGCCTGCGGCTGATCGCGCTGCGCGAGATCGACGAGGAGCGCACCCATGTGCGCGTCACCAATCAATTATTTCCGCACGGCTTCGTGATTCCGATGAGCACGGAAATGACGATCACGCAGTGGCACGTGCCTGTCGATGACGAGAATTGCTACTGGTACGCGATCTTCACTTCCTACACGGCGCCGGTCGACAAGAAGAAGATGCGCGACCAGCGCCTCGAACTCTATGAGCTGCCCGACTACAAATCGCGCAAGAACAAGTCGAACGATTACGGCTTCGATCCGCACGAGCAGGCAACCGAGACCTATACCGGCATGGGCGCCGACATCAACGTGCACGACCAGTGGGCGGTGGAATCGATGGGCGCGATCCAGGATCGCACCAACGAGCATCTCGGCACCTCAGACAAGGCGATCGTGCAATATCGCCGCCTGCTGCGGCAGGAGATCGAAAAGGTTTCCGGCGGCGAGAAACCGTTCATGTTCCTCGACGCGTCCCGCGCCCGCAGCATCCAGGGCCCCGCCACCATGGACGGCATTGGGCCGACGAGAGGCTGGGAAATCTACTGGATGGAAGTCGACGTCAAACGCCGCCGCGGCGCGCCATGGGCCGCGCCTGTGCCGGGTGAGATATCGGACAAGATCCGGCATCTGACGGCGGCTGAGTGATGGTGGTTGACAACGTCATTCCGGGGCGCGTCGCAGACCCGAGCCCGGAATCTCGAGGTTCCGGGTTCGACGCTTTGCGTCGCCCCGGAACGACGAACAACGAGGGAGTGACGCATTGAGTTTCGTGGAGCGTCACGGCCTGTGGTCGGCGGAGCAGAAGGAGGCGGCAAGCCGCCTGCGCCGCATTGTCGAAGAACAAAAACTCGAAGTCATCCGGCTCTCGTTCCCGGACCAGCACGGCATCCTGCGCGGCAAGACGCTGGTCGCAAGCGAGGCCCTGGCCTCGCTGGAGAGCGGCTGCTCCATCACCACGACCATGCTCGCCAAGGACACCTCGCACCGCACGGTGTTTCCAGTGTTCACATCCGGCGGCGGTTTTGGCATGCGCGAGATGGAGGGCGCCGCCGACGTCTTGATGGTCGCGGATCCCACCACGTTCCGCGTGCTGCCATGGGCGCCCACGACAGGCTGGCTGCTGTGCGACATCTATTTCATCGATGGCCGCCCGGTGCCGTTCGCCACAAGGCATCTCTATCGCGGCGTGCTCGATCAGCTCGGCCAGCGCGGCTACGATTTTGTAGCTGGCCTCGAAGTCGAGTTTCACATCTTCAAACTCGAAGACGCGCGCATGGCGCCGGAGGATGCCGGGCAGCCCGGCCAGCCGCCTTCGGTGAGCCTGCTGTCGCACGGCTATCAATACCTGACCGAGCAGCGCTACGACCAGATGGAGCCGGTGCTGGAAATCATCCGGCGCGACGTGCTGGCGCTCGGCCTGCCGCTCCGGTCGGTCGAGGTCGAGTTCGGCCCGAGTCAGTGCGAATTCACCTTTGCGCCGACCAAGGGGCTGACGCCGGCCGACAACATGGTGCTGTTTCGCAGCGCCGTGAAGCAGGTCGCCCGGCGCCACGGCTATCACGCCACTTTCATGTGCCGCCCGAAGCTGCCGAACGTGTTCGCGTCCGGCTGGCATTTGCACCAATCGATCGTGTCGCGCACCAGCGGCGCGAACGCCTTCATGACCACGGAAGGCGGTGAGGTGCTGAGCCCGTTCGCGCGCAACTATCTCGCGGGACTGCTGGCCCACGCCCGCGCCTCTGCCGTGTTCACGACGCCGACCATCAACGGCTACAAGCGCTACCGCACCTATTCGCTGGCGCCGGATCGCGCGATCTGGGGCCGCGACAACCGCGGCGTGATGATCCGCGTGCTCGGCGGCCCCAATGATGCAGCAACGCGCCTCGAAAACCGCATCGGCGAGCCCGCCGCCAATCCCTACCTCTACATGGCCTCGCAGATTCTCTCCGGCCTCGACGGCGTCGACCGCAAGCTCGACCCCGGGCCGTCAGCCGACACGCCCTATGAGACCAAGGCGGCGCTGCTGCCGAAGACGCTGCGCGAGGCGGTGTTCGCGCTCGACGACGATCCGTTCTTCCGTCAAGCGTTCGGAAAAGAGTTCGTCGACTATTACGTCCACATCAAGAACGCCGAGATCGAGCGCTTCCAGGCCGAGGTCTCGGAGTGGGAACATCGCGAATATTTCGAGATGTTTTGATATGTCGTCCCTGCGAACGCAGGGACCCATACTCCGCGGCGATCATTGTTGTAGAAGGTGTCTGACGCCGTCACTTTCACGGATGGGCCGCTGCGTATGGGCCCCGGCTCAAGGCCGGGGCGACGGAGAGAGGGCCACCAGCCGCTTCACACCACCGCATTCTGCTTGATCACTTCCCGATAGAACGACGCGCTCAGTTTCGGCGTGCGGCGCTGGGTGTTGAAGTCGACGTGGTAGATGCCGAAGCGCTTCTGGTAGCCGTCCATCCATTCGAAATTGTCGATCAGGCTCCACAGGAAGTAACCGGCCACCGGCACACCTTCCGCCGTCGCGCGCTGCAGATGGAACAGATAGTTGCGCAGATACATGACCCGGTCGACGTCATAGATGGTGCCGTCCGCGGCCGGCTGATCCGTCGACGACGTCCCGTTCTCGGTAATGTAGATCGACTTCACGCCCCAAATGTTCGCCGCGTGACGCGGCGCCCAATACAGCGCCTCCGGACCGATCCTCAGCCAGGACGCATCCATATGCGGGAACGATGCCGGAAACGGCGCCAGCGTGTAGCCGCGCGAATTGTCCGCGGCCAGCACGTAATGGTCGGGCGTGTAGACATTGAGCCCGACGAAATCGATCGGCGATGAAATGACACGGAGATCGTCGGCGGTATGTTTCGGGGCGTCGGCCTGCGCCAGATAGGCGTCGGTGAATTTTCCCTCGAGGATAGCGGTCAGATAGCCGGCATTGAGTTCGCGCACCGCGATCTCGGCGGCGCGGATATTCGCCGGCGTCTCGATCGCGGGGATACAGTTGACCATGTTCTCGGCGAGGCCGATTTTGGTTCCGGCCTTGGCGGATGCCCGGATCGCCTGCACGGCAAGGCCGTGCCCAAGGGCAACGTGGTGACGAACCTGGTTCTGCTCGCCTTGCGACAGTGTCAGGCCCGGCGCGTCGAGGCCAAGGCCATGGCCGAGTTGAACCAGCCTCGAACATTCGTTGATCGTGAAAATGTGCTTGACGCGGTCGCTCAGGCGCTCGCTGACATAGGCGGAATAATCCGCAAACGCTTTCGCGGTGTCCCGCGACATCCAGCCACCGAAGCGCTCTTGCAGCGCCTGCGGCAAGTCCCAATGATACAGCGTGGCAAACGGCTCGATGCCGTTTGCCAGCAGCTCGTCGAGCAACCGGTTGTAGAAGTCGAGGCCCTTCGGATTGGGCGCGCCTGTTCCTTCGGGAAAAACGCGAGGCCACGCGATCGAGAAGCGGTAGGTCTTCGTCCCCAGCGCCTTCATCAATTGGACGTCGTCCTTGTAGCGATGAAAGTGGTCGTCAGCGATGTCGCCGGTGCTGTGGTCGACAATTTTTCCGGGCGTGTGCGCAAAACGATCCCAGATCGACGGCCCTCGGCCGTCCTCGTTGACGGCGCCTTCGATCTGATAGGACGAGGTCGCGGTGCCCCATTTAAAATCAGCCGGAAAGGCCGCGATGGGTTTCTGGCCACTGGAACTGCTTTGTGCATCGGCTGACTTGACCGACCCCGCCGACAGGCCGAGCGCCGCCCATCCTGCAAGCTTGCCCAAACGGCGCCGGGAAAATCTGTTCGACCACATGCGTTCGTTCCCGGACCAGAGCCCTGTTCAGCACACAGCTATTTATCGCATTCGACCTTTGACGTTGCCGCAACGAAGCCGCCGGCGGTAGCGGCCTGCGGTTTTGGCGGCGGCAGGGAAGCGACGGCAACCGGTTGCACGGCGAGTTCTTGCTTGCGAAGCGTCTTCCGGAAGACGAACGGCATATTCGAGTGCGCACTCCACACGGCAACGAAACGCGGCGGCCACAGCGCGGCGCCAAACAGGACGAACGCCGCCGCGGTCCACAACGATTGCCAGTTGTGAACACCCTCATTGAAAACGAGAAAAAGCGCAGCCGCCGCGAGCAGGCCTGCAAACACCGCCTCGGCGGTGACGCCGTCGTCCGACTTTCGACGGCAGAGCAGCGCCACCGTCCAGACCGGCACAGCCGCCATGGTCACGCTGGCAAACGGGAAATCCCGCGAACGCGGATCGAACACGAGGCCGAGCGCGACCTCTACCGTGATCAGCGTGGTGACCATGAGCACAACGCCCAGGACCAGCGCAGGCAATGATGAGGGCCAGCCCTGGCGTGGGCCGAGCAATTCCCGGAGGGACGGCAACGGCCGTCCGGCCATCAACGCGTTGACGCACAGCAGCGGCAGCGCGATGGCTGCGGTCAGAAGCCACCCCTGGTTCAGCAGACCGGCGACGCCATAGTTTTCATAAAAGGCCTTTTCGGCGCCGAGCCCCAGCAGGATTCCGCCCGTCGTCGCACACGCCGACACGGCCAGCCACGGCGCCAATCCTGTCGCCACCCGCCGACGCCAGAGCGTCAACAATGCAACGGCAAAGACACAAATGCCGAACGCAAGACCAGCTCCCAGTTGCAGCTTCCAGAACGGATAATTGCTGACGGCCGCTCCGTGCGCGTGCTTGATCTGACGGCTATCGCCGTCGAGAAGGCCCCAATGGGCGCCGACCGTACCTTCCCACTGGCGCTTCCATGATTCGTCGTAGGCCTCAAACACATTGACGCGGATTTTTTCCCGCTCCGCCCGATCGAGCAGTTCGGAAACGAAGCGGGCCTGATTGATGCGTGACGGCAGCGAGACCTCCCGCATGCGTCCCTTGCTCGGCCAACCCGCCTCCCCGATCAGGATTTCCTTGCCGGGAAACGCCTGCGCGACCTTGTGGTAGATATCGATGACATGTGCCGCCGCGTTTTCGGCTCGGATCGGCTCATCTTCCCAGAACGGCAACATGTGGACGGTGACGAAATCGACGTCGGCCGCCATCTCGCGGTAGCGCAGCCAGTAATCCCAGGAATCGGCGTAGGTTATCGGCGTCGTGATACGCGACCTGACCGAGCGGAGGATTTCGCGAAGGTCTGCCACCGTCATTTCGCCCCGGAGCAGCACCTCGCTGCCGACGACGACGGAGGTCACGGTCCCCTGATAATCCTTGGCCAGCGATACCGCGGTGTCGATCAACGTTGCGTTCTTCACGCGGTCGCGTCCGAGCCAGATGCCGAGGATGACTTTGATCCCGACCTTCGACGCCAGCTGAGGCACCTTGTCGAGGCCGTTCTCGACCGAGTAGGTGCGGATGCAGTTCGATATCCCGGCCAGCTGGCTGATATCTTCCGCGATCTGCTCTGGGCTGATGATGATGTTGGAATTCCACGGCGTCTGCCCGCTCCGGAACGGCGCATAGGACACGCAGTCGAGCTTCTTGGCGGGATCGATCAGCGCATGATCCAGCAGCACCGGGCTCGCCAGCCAGTACCAGGCCGCAACAATCATGCTCATCGAAACGAGGAAAAGCGCCAGCGGCACGCTCTTGCGGGAGGCGCCGGTCGGCCGGGCCGGCAAACCAGTTCGCAACGCGGCGGGAGCATCGAGGGACATCGCGCAATGCCTTGAGCTAGATCACGAGCAAGCGGTGCTCAACGTCGTATTGCGGCGCGGTAATCGCGGCGCCGACAATCGTAATGAACCGCCGGTCAACAACGAGGCAATTGAATACATTGCTAGACATACTTTGGCCTGGTGGGAGTCACGATCTGGCTTGACGTGATTGCATGCGGCCCCCGCTAGAACACGTCAGTTTGACGAAAATGAGTATACCAGCGTTCGTCATCCTCCAACAATCCGGGCACAGGAAGCGTGTCCCGGGATCGTTCTGGCTGATCTGCGCGCAGCGCAGGCTGGCCGACCGATCTAGGCGAGCTGCGCCAGCCAGACCGTATGACCGCCGCATTCCGGATCTTCGACGACATGCGCCATCACGTCGAAGCCATTCGCGCTCAGCAGCGCGCGGTATTCGGCGGCGTCCAGGCTGGCATGATAGAGCGGCTCGCCCCTGTAGCTCCCGATCGCCTCGCCGTGCCCCGGACCGCTCGTGAACATCAATGCCGCGCGCGGGGCAGCATGCTGCCGGAAGATGGCGAACATCCGGCGCTGGTCATCGGGACAGAGGTGGAAGAAACTGTCCCAGGCCAGCAAGCCGTCGAAGCGCCGCGCGAGCGAGAGCGTGCGCATGTCGGCGACGTGCCACGCGAGATGCGGAAAAGACGCCGTGCACAGGGCAATCAGTTCCGGCGACGAATCCACACCGGCGACATGACATCCCTGCTGGGTGAGGTAACGGGCGATCGGCTCACCTGAGCCGCAGCCGATGTCGAGCACGGCAGCTCCGGCCGGCAGCAGCGCGCGAAACCGGTCGAGCCACGCGCGCTCCATCAGCTGGTTGCCGCGATCCTGCGCCCAGGCGCGTGCGTGGCGTTGATAGAGTCCGATGATGCGGTCGGCGTCGGGGTTCATGGCGGGATTTTGGTGTGGGCGTTGTGAACGCGTCAGTCTCTCAACCCGTCATGCCCGGGCTTGTCCCGGGCATCCACGTATTTTTTTGTCTCCGCAAAGCAAGAAAGACGTGGATGGCCGGGTCAAGCCCGGCCATGACGAAGGAGACTTTTACGGCGCCCCCTCAAATCCCCAGATACCGGTGCTGCAGATCCGGCTCGGCGATCAACTGCTCGGACGTGCCGCTCCACACCGTGCGTCCCCGCTCGATGATGTAGTGCCGGTCGGCGATGCGGGAGAGGTTGGCGACGTTCTTGTCGATCACCAGCACCGATTGCCCGCGCCCCTTGAGCATCGACAGGCAGCTCCAGATTTCCTCGCGGATCAGGGGCGCCAGGCCTTCGGTGGCTTCGTCGAGGATCAAGAGCTTCGGATTGGTCATCAGCGCGCGGCCGATCGCCAGCATCTGCTGCTCGCCGCCGGACAGCGTCACACCCATGTTGCCGCCGCGCTCGGCGAGACGGGGAAACAGCGCGTGGATTTTTTCGATGGTCCAGGGATCGGAATTCCCCGCGCGATTGCCGGAAGCCGCGACCAGGTTTTCGTACACCGTGAGATTCGGAAAGATCTGGCGGCCTTCCGGCACCAGGCCGATGCCGAGTTTTGCGATCTTGTATGACGGCAGGCTGCGCACCTCCTCCCCGGCGAAACGGATGGTGCCGGCACGCGCGCCCGTCATGCCCATGATCGAGCGGATGGTCGTGGTCTTGCCCATGCCGTTGCGGCCCATCAGCGCGACCATTTCGCCCGACTGAACCTTCAGCGACAGGCCGAACAGCACCTGGCTGAGGCCATAGCAGGTTTCGATGCCATCAATTTCGAGCAGAGTTTCGGCCGTCCTTGTTTCAGCCATGAGCGACCACCACGTGCTGATCGCCGAGATAGGCGCGCTTGACTTCGTCGTTGTGGCGGATCGCATCGGGATCGCCCGACGCGATGACGCGGCCGTAGACGAGGACGGTGATGCGGTCGGCGAGCGCGAACACCGCCTCCATGTCATGCTCGACCAGCACGATGGTGACTTCCTTGCGCAGTTCCTTCAGCAGCGCCACCATGCGCGCCGACTCGGTGACGCCAAGCCCCGCCATCGGCTCGTCGAGCAGCAGCAATTGCGGCTTTGTGGCGAGCGCGACCGCAAGCTCGAGTTCGCGTTGTTCGCCATGGCTGAGTTCAGATACCGGCACGTCGGCGCGGGCGCCGAGCCCGACCCGCGTCAATGCGGCCTGCGCGGCGTCGCGCAGCGGTTTTTCCTTGCGCGCATTGCCCCAGAACCGGAACGAGTGCCCGTCATGGGCTTGCGCTGCGAGCGCGACATTGTCGGCCGCGGTGAAATCCGGCAGCAGCGACGTGATCTGGAACGAGCGCGCCAGCCCGAGCCGGCTGCGCTTATAGGACGGCAGGGCGGTGACGTCGCGACCGCCGAAAACAATGGTGCCTGAGTTCGGCGTCAATTGCCCGGTCAACTGGCTGATCAGCGTGGTCTTGCCGGCGCCGTTGGGGCCGATGATGGCGTGCAACTCGCCAGGGATGACGTCGAGCGACAGATTGTCGGTGGCAAGAATGCCGCCGAAGCGCCGCACCAGATTTTCAACGCGGAGCAAGGGATCAGCCACGGTTAAACCTCCCGAGCAGGCCCATGATGCCGCCGCGCGCGAACAGCACGATCAGCAGCAGCAGCGGCCCCATGATCAGCGCCCAATATTCGGTGAATTGCGACAGCAGTTCTTCCAGCAGCAGAAAGAAGATCGTGCCGATGACAGGACCGAACAGCGAGCCCATGCCGCCGAACACCACCATCACCATGAGCTCGCCGGAGCGCGTCCAGTACATTCCGGCCGGGCTGATGAAGTCGGTGTTATTCGCCAGCAGCGCGCCGGCGAGGCCGCAGATGGTGCCGGAGATGACGAAACAGACCAGCCGGTAGCGGTTGGCATGATAGCCGATCGCCTGCATGCGCTGCTCGTTGGAACGAATGCCCTGCACCACCAGACCGAAGCGCGAATTGATGATCCGCCAGATCAGATAGATGCCGCCGAACAGGCAGCCGAGGCAGAGGTAATAGAACTGCACGCGGTTCGACAGGTCGATCAGGCCGCCGAAATTGCTGCGCTTGTAGATGGTCAGGCCGTCGTCGCCGCCGTAACGCGACATGCCCGACGCGATGTAATAGGCCATCTGTGCAAAGGCGAGCGTGATCATGATGAAGTAGACGCCGCGGGTGCGCAGGCTGAGCGCTCCGATCACGAGCGCATAGAGCGCCGACGCCACCAGCGCCACCGGCCACTGGATGAAGCCGGAGCCGATGCCTTCAAAGGCGAGGATGCCGACCGCATAGCCGCCGATGCCGAGATAGGCTGCGTGGCCGAAGCTCATCATGCCGCCATAGCCCATGATGAGATTGAGGCTGGCCGCGGCCAGCGCGAAGATGATGATGCGAGTGAACAGCGTCAGGATGAAGATGTTACCGGTGAGCTGCGAATAGAGCGGCAGCACGACCAGCCCGGCGGCGACCAGCGCCACGACGACGTTGCTAGTATTGATTTGTAATTTCATCGCTTGGCGGCCGGAAACAGCCCCTCCGGCCGCACCACCAGCACGATCGCCATCAAGAGATAGATCAGCATCGACGACAGCGCGGGTGCGGCGGTGGAGGCGGCGGCGGAACTCAGCACCATGCGCAGGAGATCAGGCAGGAAGGCGCGGCCGAGCGTATCGATCATGCCGACAAAGATCGCGGCCAGGAACGCGCCGCGGATCGAGCCGATGCCGCCGATCACGATGATGACGAAGGCGAGGATGAGGATGTTCTCGCCCATGCCGATCTGCACGGTGAGAATCGGCGCCTGCATCAGTCCGGCAAGACCGGCCAGCGCCGCACCAAGCCCGAACACCAGCGTGAACAGCAGTTTGATGTTGATGCCGAGCGCGCCGATCATTTCGCGGTTGGAGGCGCCGGCACGGATCAGCATGCCGATCTTGGTCCGCATCACGACGACGTAAAGCAGCGCGGCGACCGCGAGCGCGACGATGATGATCGACAGCCGGTAGGCCGGATAATACACGCCGGGGATGATCTGGACCGGCACGGTCAGCCAGGCCGGCAGCGGCAGCGCAAGGCCGGCCGGGCCCCAGATCAGCCGCACCGCGTCATTGAAAAACAGGATCAGTCCGAACGTCGCCAGCACCTGGTCGAGATGGTCGCGGCCGTAGAGATGCCGGAGCGCGACGAATTCCAGCACGATCCCGAGCAGCAGCGTGGCGCCGAGCGCCAGCAGCACGCCGAGGATGAAGCTTCCGGTCCATGCGGTGAACGTCGCGGCGAAATAGGCGCCCATCATGTAGAGCGAGCCGTGCGCCAGATTGACGAAATCCATGATGCCGAACACCAGCGTCAGCCCGGCCGCCAACAGGAACAGCAGCAGGCCGAACTGAAACCCGTTCAGCGATTGTTCGACAAGAACCAACTTAGCGCCCTCTCCATGATACCGGCGTCAACGCCACGCGTTGGTCGCGGTCATGCCCCTCAGCTCGAAACAAAACAGCGGCAGCGCGTTTGCGCCGCCGCCATTTTCTTATTGGATGCATGATCCTTGCCAAGTTTCTTGCCAAGATTCTGGCCAAGCCGTCAATTTCTGGCGGACCATGCGTCGGTAGAACCCGCGATCACTTCATCGGGCATTTATCGTGGAAGCCATCCTGGCTGTCCTTGACGATGGTGGCCACCGTCTTGAGCGCGAGCTGGCCGTCGGCATCCTTGACCACGTCCTGCAGATAGAAGTTCTGGATCGGAATGTGGTTCTTGCCGTATTTGAACGGGCCGCGCACCGACTTGAAGTTGGCTTTCTCCATCTCGGCCTTCATCGCGTCCTTCTTGGTCGTGTCACCCTTGACCGCAACCACCGCGCTGTTGATCAGCTGCGCGGCATCATAGGATTGCGCGCCATAGAAGGTCGGGCGCAGGTTCGGATACTTCTTGCGGTAGTCCTCGACGAACTTCTTGTTCTCGGGGTTCGGCAGGTCGTTGACCCATTGCTGCGCGCCGGGAACGCCGAGCGCGTTCTCCTTCTGCAGCGGCAGCGACAATTCGTCGATGGTGAATGCCGTGTAGAGCGGGATCTGCGCCTTGATGCCGGCCTGGGCATACTGGTTGAGGAACTGCACGCCGGCAGCGCCCGGATAGAACACGAAGATCGACTCGGCCTTGGAGTTCTTGGCCTTGGTGAGTTCGGCGGAGAAGTCGAGCTGGCTCGGCCACACCGTGTATTCCTCACCGACCACCTGGCCCTTGAACGTGCTCTTGACGCCGGCCAGCATGTCCTTGCCGGCGGCATAGTTCGGGCCGATCAGGAACACCGACTTGACGCCCTTCTGGTTCATGTAGGTGCCCATCGCCTGCGGCGTCTGGTCGTTCTGCCAGGAGGTCGAGAACACGTAAGGCGAGCACAATTCGCCGGCGAGCTGCGAGGGACCGGCATTGGCCGAGATCAGGAAGGTTTTGGCATCGACCGCGGTCTTCAGCGAGGCCAGCAGCACGTTCGACCAGATGTAGCCGACGATGAAATCGACCTTGTCGGACTGGATCAGCTTTTCGGTCTTCTGCTTGCCGACGTCAGGCTTCTGGCCGTCGTCCTCATAGATCACCTCGACCGGCTTGCCGTCCATCTTGCGGCCCAGATGATCGAGCGCCAGTTCGAACGAGTTGCGCATGTCGTTGCCGATCGCGGCCGTGGGGCCGCTGAAGGTCGAGACGAAACCGATCTTGATGCTGTCGGCGCCAAGCGCGGGCTGCGCCAGCGCCAGAGCCATTGCGCCCGCCAGCCAGAATGTCTTTTTCATATTCACTCCCCTCCTCATTATCTATTTTGTTCCGCCAGCCAGTGCGGCTGCCGTCTCGAGGCCTGCGCCTTCGTGTAGCCCCGGTAAGCCCGGATATTTTGTGCGCGAAATCTGCGGCCGGCAGCAAGCACGAACCGAAAGCTCCGATTAGAACCTTCGGCCCATACCCCAGCGGCCTGCACCATAATTCGCAGATGGCGCGGAAGGCAAGAACTATAGTTCCGGTTGCCGGGGCAACAAAGTCGCAGGGCGCGGCTGCTGCACAATCGGAGGAGACAGCGCGCGCCATCATGTTCATGGCGCCTGATCGGGTTGGGGCGCGGCGTTTCGTCGCCACTCCGCCCAGCTCGGCCGGTCGAGTTGGAACAGATCGGTGCAGCGGGCATACCAGCCGCTGCCATGCATGCGGCCGATCAACCGCAGCGCGGGCGTGTCGATATAGCAGCGCTCCTTGTCCTGAACCGCCGCACCATCAACGTGCGCGCAGAGGATGCGGCCGATCACCGCTGTCTGGCGCGGTCCGGTCACCATCGAACTCAGCACCCGGCATTCGAATGAAACCGGGGACTCCGCGATGCGCGGCGGCCGTATCGCATGTGACGGAGCGGCGGTGAGGCCCGCCAGCGCAAGCTCGTCGATATCGGGCGGCGCATCGATGCAGGTGACGTTCATGGCCGCGGCATTCCGTTCCGAAACCAGGTTCACCACGAACTCTCCGGTCGCAAGGATATTCGTCGCGGTATCCTTGAAGCGGCCCGGTCCGGCGAGCAGCCCGATCGCCAGCGTCGGCGGCTCATGTCCCATTACGTTGAAGAAGCTGTAGGGAGCTGCATTAACGACACCATCTTCGGAAAGTGTCGTCACCCAGGCAATCGGCCGCGGCGTCACCGTCGCCGTCAATATCTTGTAGCGTTGTTGGGCCTCCAGCGTCTCCATGTCGAACAGCATCGCCGGCCCCCGCGCTCAGACCGCCACGACCGGATGACGCAGCCGGCCGATGCCGGCCACTTCCGCTTCGACGACATCGCCAGGCCACAGCCATTCCTGCGGGGTGCGCCCCGCGCCCACGCCATCGGGCGTACCGGTCGCGATGATGTCGCCCGGCTCGAGCGTGATCGCGGCCGAAATGTCCGAGATCAGCAGCGGCACCTTGAACAGCATGTGGCGGGTGTTGGAGCGCTGCTTCTCGACGCCGTTCACCGTAAGCCAGAGATCGAGCGCGTGGGGATCGCTGATCTCATCTGATGTCACGATGCACGGACCGAACGGCGCGTAGGTGTCTTGGCCCTTGGAATAGATCCACTGGCCGGCGCGGCGATTGTCGCGCGCACTGACGTCGATCATCACGCTGTAGCCGAAAACGAAATCGAGGGCCTGCGCTTCCGGGATGCGGCGCGCCGTTCGCCCCATCACGACCGCGAGCTCGACTTCCCAATCGAGCTGCTGCGTGATGGTCCGGTTGTGCTCGATGGCCTCATTGGGCCCGATCACGCTGGTCGGAGGCTTTGAAAAGATGATCGGCTGCTTCGGCAATTCCTTCGCGGTGTCGAGGGCGCGCGACGATTCCGCGACGTGCTCGACATAGTTCAGCCCGATCCCGAAAATGTTCTTCCGGGGCCGCGGGATTGGCGCCAGCAGTCTGACATTGGCAAGCGGCAGCGCCGTGCCTACCGGCCAATGGCTTGCGTGATCGCTTAAGATCTTCTTCAGCGCCATCGTCGCCGGCGGCCCGAGATCGATGAGATCGAGCATCGAGGACGGCAATGCTGTGCCGGCATGCGCGCCGATCCGCTCGACGTCCACGACCAGGTCATCGACGATGGCGCCGAGGCGAGCCGCCGCCTCGATGTTAGCGCGGTAGGTAACAAGACGCATGATTGGTTTTCCCTAGGATGTCAGCGGCTGCCGGCCTTGATTGTCGCCATAGGCTTCCTCGCGATACAGGCCGAGGGCGTGCATCACAGGCAGGTCGTTGAAGGTGAACAGGCAGGCGTCGTCGCTACCAGATCCGTTGACATGCTCGTGCCAGGACCAGGACGGCACACAGAAGATGTCGCGCTCCTTCCAGTCGAAGCGCTTGCCGTCGATGATCGAGTGACCGCTTCCTTTCGCCACCTGATAGATGAAACTGCCGGTGTGACGATGGGCCTTGGTGGCCTCGCCGGGCCGGAGCATCTGCATCGACGCACCGATCGTCTGCATGACGGGCCCGCCGGTGACGGGATTGACGTAGTTCATCAGCACGCCGTCATAGGGTGAGCCGTCGGAGGCCTTGCCGTAGCGCTGCAGCGCCTCGTAGGTCGGGGCCCACTCGTATTTCAGCAGCGGTGAATATCCGCGCGTCCATTCCGCGCCCGCGGGCCGCAGGCCCGGATTGCCCCAGGCATGGGTCATGTCGTCGACGGGATAGCCGACCTCCTGCTGCATCTTCGGATGCACCGCGTAGAAATTGGCCTCGAGCGTGTTGACGAGCGGGATATCGAGACCGTCCTGCCAGATGCACGGCGTGCCGTCGCCTGAGACACCGTGCTCGTGCCACGTGCCGTTTGGGGTCAGCACGAAATCATTGGCGCCGAGTGTGAGTTTGTGGCCATCGACGATGGTGTAGGCGCCCTCGCCCTCCATGATGAAGCGCAGCGCAGAGGCTGAGTGCGCATGGGCGGAGGCAACCTCGCCGGGATGCATCACCTGCAGCCCGGAATACAGCCAGCCGACGGCGGCGGCACGGTCGCGACGGCCGGGATTGTTCAGATAGATGACGCGTCGGCCGGCCTTTTCGGGAGACACCAGCTCGACGGACCGCAGCACATGCCGGCGCAGATCCTCATAGCGCCAAAGCACCGGGACGGATGACGACTTGGGCTGCCAGGGCTCGATCTTGTTGGCGACCGTCCACAGCGCACCCGCGTCCAGATTTTCCAACTCATCGTAATAGGCGAGCAATTCCGGGGTGTCCTCGACATTGGCGCGCCCGGCGACGTCTTCCCGGTGGTTTTCGCGGCGTCCTGTTGCCATTTCGCTCTCCCTGGATTGCCAATCATATAAAATAGGATATATGTTCGAAGCAATAGGAAATTTTCGAAAGAAATTGAATCGATGGTGGCGGCCGCGAAAACGGGAAACGACCGCCGGATCGCTAGCGAAGCAGCTGGCGAGCCCGGAACATTGAGCGAGGTGGCCTATCAGCGCCTGCGCACCGATATCGTCTCCGGCGCGCTCGACGCGGGCAAGCCGCTGCGGCTCGAAGCGCTGAAGCAGCGCT
The DNA here is from genome assembly GCF_040546575.1 of Bradyrhizobium sp. OAE829. Classification (NCBI taxonomy): domain Bacteria; kingdom Pseudomonadati; phylum Pseudomonadota; class Alphaproteobacteria; order Hyphomicrobiales; family Nitrobacteraceae; genus Bradyrhizobium; species Bradyrhizobium sp. OAE829. The sequence goes on from NZ_JBEPOE010000001.1 coordinate 3,709,391, forward strand.
ACGGCCTGAGCTTTTCGCCGCTGCGCGAGGCGTTGATGCGGCTGCAGTCCGAGCGCCTCGTGCTCTCAACGGCGCTGCGCGGTTTTTCCGTCGCGCCGCTGTCGCGCGAGGAAATGAAGGACGCGACGGAAACCCGCATCCTGATCGAATCCGACGCGCTGCGCCGATCGATGCGCGATGGCGACGATGATTGGGAAGCCGCCATCGTGGCCGCCTTCCATGCGCTCAGCCTGCAGGCCGAACGGCAATCGCGCCTCTCCGGCGAAGTCGGCGCCGTCGACATGCATGCGATGGATGAGCGGCACTATCAATTCCATCGCGCGCTGATCGCCCATTGCGGCTCGCCGCGGCTGCTCGACCTGGCAGACCAGCTCTATGTCGAAACCCAGCGCTACCGGCTGCCGTGCCTGGTCGGCAGGGTGGCAGGAACGCCGACGCGCGATGTTGCCGCCGAGCATCAGCAGATCATGGACGCCACGCTTCGCCGCAGCGAAGACGCCGTGCGTTATTTGGCGGAGCATTACCGGCGAACCGCAGACATCATCGAGGCGTCGACCGTGTGGCCGTCGTCAGCGTAACGGTCACCCGTTTGCGCTGGTCCAGAACGCGCGCAGAGTTGCTCAAACCAGATATTCAGCGCCGTCGATGATGTAGGGCGCGTGACGGAAATCCCTGATGGTGGCGACCTTGTCGACCGACCAGTTCAGCAGCATGAAATATTTCGGTCTTGAATCGGGCTGGTTCGGATCGAACACCAGAACCGCCGGATGTCCCTCCACCAGGCCCGGCACCAGATGCCAGTCGCTGACATTGGAATAGTTGCCGAAGTATCGCGACACTTCGGCCTTGCCGGTCATGCGGGTCTTGTTGACGAGATCGAGCCGCACGTCGTCTGATATCATGGCGCGGATGGCGTCGAAATCCCGCGCGTTGAAATGGGCGACATAAGCGCCGAGCCGCTTGCGATCGGCGTCGGACAGTTTCGGCTGCGGCGCATCGTCGGGCTCATCGGCATATTTTCGAAGTTGTGCGCGGCCGCGAACCAGCGCGGCCTTGGCGGCGGCAAGACTCACATCCATGACAGCGCAGATTTCCGCCAAGGAGCATCCGAGTACGTCCATCAGGATCACGGATGAGCGCTGCGTTACATTGAGGCGCATGAAGGTGCGCAGACTGGCGCTGGCGATCTGGCGGCTCAACACGGCATCGAGCTGGTCGGCCATCATCTCCACCTCCGCAACCGAATGAAGCGCCTCCCGGCGTTTGCGCTTGCGCAAAAAGTCCAGCGCGGTGTTGTGCGCGATCTGGAACAGCCAACCCTCGGGGTTGCCGATCGGGCCAGAGCTTGCGAACGCTTCCACCGCCTTGATCAGCGCGTCCTGCAGCACGTCCTCGCCGTCGATCACCGAACCCACCATGCGCGCGCAATAGCGATGCAGTTTTGGCCGCAGCGCGACCAGAAGCGCATCGATATCCGTCGCGGCTGGCGAAGCTTCAGGTATCTCTGTCATTCTCGCTTCCGAAGACCTCACGCCTCGCCCAGCATCCGATAATTGCCGACGATGGTAACGGCGCGCGCCAGCGGCGGCTCAGCACAACGCTCCCGAATACCACTCTGAAAGGCGGCAAACGATGCCAGTTTGGGCAACACGCTGGCGCCGTCGTCAGCCGTGGTCTCGACGATATGGATGAACATATCGTCTTCCAGCCGCAGCGACAGATAACGGACGCCCTCCGGATGCAGCGCCTTCAGTTCGGCAAACACCGCGGCAACAAGCTCGGCGTTCTTCTCGGTCATTTCGGGTTTTGTTTTATACCTGATCAGAGTCCGTTTCATGTGCTTCTCCATGGCTTGGGTGCTGCAGAACCAGGCAGCTCGATCCAAGGACGTCTGGCGGTGGGCAAAGGATGCAGGCTTGCAAAGAATATTTTCAGCCATGAATTTCACCCCTCACGATGCGCTTTCGCTATCGGTCGATTGGCAAACACGCGCTGAAGCTTCTCTTGGAAGCAGTGCACAAATAACTACATAATGAGGGCACGAAGACATCTCGAACCGAGGCTGAATTCCATGACATTAGCGCCGAAAAATCAGCACCACGTGGTGATCGTCGGCGCCGGTTTCGGCGGGCTGGAAGCCGCCTTCGGGCTTGCCGGCGCACCTGTCAAAATCACGCTGATCGACCGGCGCAACCACCATTTGTTCCAGCCGCTGCTCTATCAGGTTGCCACCGCATCGTTGGCGACCTCCGAGATCGCCTGGCCGATCCGCTATCTCTTGCGCGACCGGCCCGATGTCACGACGCTGTTCGCCAACGTCAATGGCGTCGACGCCGCGGGCAAGCGTGTGCTGCTCGATGACGGCGAGGCGCTGCCCTATGACACGCTGATCCTCGCAACCGGTGCGCGCCACGCCTATTTCGGCCATGACGAATGGGAACCGTTCGCACCCGGGCTGAAAACGCTGGAGGACGCCACCACGCTGCGGCGGCGCATCCTGGTCGCGTTCGAGCGCGCCGAGCGCGAGACCGATCCGGCGCGGCGCGCCGCGCTTTTGACTTTCGTCATCATCGGCGCGGGTCCCACCGGCGTCGAACTCGCCGGCACCATTGCCGACCTCGCCAAGGACACGTTGCCGCAGGATTTCCGCAACATCGACACCAGCAAGGCGCGCGTGGTGCTGATCGAGGCAGGTCCTCGCGTGCTCGCGGGCTTTCCCGACGATCTCTCGGCCTACGCACAAACCTCGCTTGAGGGCCTCGGCGTCGAAGTGATGCTGGGAAAGCCGGTGACGGAATGCAGCATCGATGGCGTGGTCTATGGCGACAACAGGCTCGACGCGAAAACCATCATCTGGGCCGCGGGCGTGCGTGCCTCGCGCGCGGCCGAATGGCTGGGTGCGCCCGCCGATCGCGCCTACCGCGTGCAGGTGAAGCCGGACCTGACAGTGCCCGGCCATCCCGATATCTTCGCTGTGGGTGACACCGCAACGATTGCAGATGCGAGCGGGAATCCGGTGCCCGGCATTGCGCCGGCGGCCAAGCAACAGGGCCGCTACGTCGCAGCCCTCATCAAGGCGCGGCTCGGCGGCGGCACGCTGCCACCGTTCCGCTACAAGCATGCCGGCAGCCTGGCGCAGATCGGCAAGCGCAAGGCTGTGATAGATTTCGGCTGGATGAAGCTGCGCGGCAATCTCGCCTGGTGGATCTGGGGCATCGCCCACATCTATTTCCTGATCGGCCTGCGCCACCGGCTCAGCGTCGCCATGAGCTGGCTCTGGATCCACGCCAGGAACCAGCGCGCGGCGCGGCTGATCACGCAAGGCTCGAGCAAGGTGACGGGGTGAGCCGCCAAGCTCCCTGACGCAGCAATCGTAGGGTGGGCAAAGCGAAGCGTGCCCACCGTCTCCCGCATTGCTCGTGATGATGGGCACGGCGCAAGAGCGCCTTTGCCCACCCTACGGGCCTCCGCTACTTCACCAGCGAGCACCCGCCATCGGCCATCGGCCGGAACGCCTGATCGGCGGGAATCGTCGAAACCAGCTTGTAATAATCATACGGATATTTCGACTCCGCGGGCTTCTTCACCTCGAACAGGTACATCGGGTGAATGACGCGGCCGTCCTGGCGGATGGTGACGTCGCCGAACAGCTTGTCCTTGCCCTTGAACTTCTTCATCTCCGGCACGGCGTCCTTGGCATGGTCGCTGCCGGTCGCCGCCACCGCGTTGAGATAAGCGAGCGTGGAGGCATAGACGCCGGCCTGGTTTCCGCTCGGCATCTTGCCGTTCATGCCGGGCCGCGCCGCAAAGCGCTTGGCGAACGCGCGGGTGTCGTCATCCATGTCCCAATAAAACGCTTCGAGCAGTTGCAGGCCCTGGGCGACCTTCAATCCCATGCCGTGCACGTCGTTGACGAACAGCAGGAACGCCACCATGGTCTGGCCGCCCTGCTGGATGCCGAACTCGGCCGCCTGCTTTACCGCGTTGATGGTGTCGCCGCCGGCATTGGCAAGCCCGATCACCTTGGCCTTGGAGTTCTGCGCCTGCAGCAACAGCGAGGCGAAGTCGGACGTACCGAGCGGATGCCTGGCCGAACCCAGTACCTTGCCGCCGTGCTTTTCGATGTAGCTGGTGGCCTCGGCCTCGATGCCCTGACCGAGCGCAAAGTTGACCGTGACGAAATACCATTCCTTGCCGCCGCGCCCGACCATCGCCGCCGCCGTGGCGTTGCCGGTGGCCCAGACGTCGTTGACCCATTGAATGGTGTTCGGCGAACAGGCTTTTCCGGTGAGATCGGAACTCGCCGTCGATGACGCCAGGAACGTCATGCGGGAATCGCGCAGCAGCGAGTTGATGGTGAGGCCGACGGCCGAATTGGGCACGTCGACAATGGCGTCGACGCCGTCGACATCGAGCCATTTGCGCGCGATCGCCGAGCCGACGTCGGCCTTGTTCTGGTGATCGGCATAGACGATCTCGACCTTGATGTTCTTAGCCCCGCCGCCAAAATCTTCGGCCGCCATGCGCGCGGCTTCCACCGATCCCATGCCGTTGGTGTCCTGGAAGATGCCGGAAATGTCGTTGAGCACGCCGATCCGGACGACGTTTTCGGAAATCTCCGCCCGCGCCGGTCCGAACGCGGCGCAGGATAGCGCGAGCGCCAGATAGACCCTGATATTCTTCATCATTCTCTCCCTATGGATGTGATCGTTGTTGTTCCCGGACTGCGCCGGGTTTGGATTCAGATCTGCCGGTCCGGCAGACGCACGATGAGGCCGTCGAGCTCCGGCGTGATCTTGATCTGGCAGGACAGCCGGCTGTTTGGCAGCCGCTCGGCGGCGACGCCATGGAGCAGCTCATCCTCCTCCTCGCTCATGGGCGCGAGCCGCGCGATCCAGCCCTCATCGACATAGACATGGCAGGTCGCGCACATGGCGTTGCCGCCGCACTCGGCCACGATCTCGTCGACGCCGTGCGTGGTTGCGACCTGCATGACGCTGTCGCCGGCGCTCGCTTCGATACGTTCGGAACGGTTGTCGGGACGATTGAAAATAATGGTTGGCATGATCAGGCTCACGCTGCTTTGATTGACACGGGCAGGCTTTCGAGGCCCCGCAGCGTGTTGTTGAAACGCCGCGTCGCCGGCCCCGTGATCTCGATCGCACTGACCCGTTTGGCCAGCGCCGAAAGCACCGCCTCGCCTTCGAGCCGCGCGACCAGCTGGCCGACGCACATGTGGATGCCGGAGCCATAGCCGACATGGCCACTGGTCTTGCGCGTGACGTCATACTCGTCAGGCCGGTCCCATCGCCGCGGATCGCGGTTGGCGGCGGCGAGGAACATCAGGATTTTCTCGCCCTCGCCGATCCCAACACCGCTGATCTCGACGTCCCGCGTCGTGGTCCGGAAGAACGTCTGCACCGGGCTTTCGAACCGCACCGCCTCTTCAAAGGCGTTGCGCGCCAGCGTCGGGTCGCTGCGCAGCCGTGCCCATTGCTCGGGAAAACGCGCCAGGCAATAGACCGCGGCGCCGATGCCGTTGACCGTGGTATCGAGGCCGGCGCTGAGCAGCGAGCGCACCAGAAGCGGCGCTTCCGCCGCCGTGATGTCGCCGGCATCGGCGCGGGCATGGATACAGTCGCCGAAACCGCCGGGCGCGAGATTTTCACGCTGGCACTGTTCGGCGACATAGGCCTGATGCGGCGCCGAGCGCTCGATCGCGTCCTGGCGCAGCTTGTTCGGCGGCCCGAACGAATTGAAGACGAGGCTCGCATAGGGAAGCAGGTTTTCGCGCCCCTCCGGCTTGAGCCCGAGCGCATCGGGAAACACCGACAGCGGATAGGCCTCGGCGAGATCGGCGATGGCGTCGAAGCTGCCTTTGGCGAGCAGCGCTTCAACCCGGGATTCGGCCGCTGCGACAAAGCTGCCGCGCAATTGCTTCATGACCGTCGGCGAGAGCACGCGGCTCAGCACCGCCCGCGTGCGCGCATGTTCCGGCGGATCGGCCTCCAGAATGATGCTTTGCGGCCGCCAGGCCTTTTCCTTCGCAAAGTCGCTGAGGCCGACGCCGCGGCTGGAGCAGAAGGTCAGGGGATCGTTGAGGACGGCGTGGACCTCGGCATGGCGGGCGACGCCGTAGACCTTCCATTTGTCGAACCAAACGACCGGCCCGGCTTCCCGGAGCACCTCGTGGGCGGGATGCGGGTCTTCGAAGAACTCGATCGAGAACGGATCGATGTCCATATGCGGCACGCCTGCCGATGGCGCGAAGCCTGATGCACTCATTCCGACCTCCCAAAGTTTGTTCTTGTAAAGAGCTGGCGCATGTCTCTATCTCTCAAGCCTAGCGTTTGCAGCGATGATCAGGGACATGAGCAGTCAACCACCCGCCAGGAATGCGCGCCGGCCGAGACCGGCGGAGGTCGCAGATGCCGATGACGGCCCGACCCTCGATCTCGAGCGCTACGTTCCGGCGTTCATTACCTTCATCGCCAACAAGCTCTCGAACAGCGCCACGGCGTTCTATCAGCGCAATTTCGGCGTCAACGTCACGGAATGGCGGATCATGTCGCTGCTGGCGATCGAGCCCGGCATCCCGGCCTCGCGGATCTGCCAGGTGATCGGCTTCGACAAGGGACCGGTCAGCCGCACCCTGTCGATGCTGCAAAAACGGGGGCTGGTCGCGATCCGGACCGCCCCCGACGACGGACGCACCCATTCGATTTCGCTGACCGCGAAGGGACGCGCGACCCACGACAGGGTCATCGTCGCCGCGCTCGAACGCGAACGACGGCTGCTGTCCGTCCTGCGCAAGGACGAGCGGGAGGTGCTGATCGACCTGCTGCGCCGCGTCCACGGCAATCTCGATGCCGTCAAGGGCGTCGGCGGCCCGTAGGCGGTCCAGCAACGACCATTTCATGTGAAGCGCACCGGTCCGCGCCGCGCGTGACGCGGCGACGTTCCGCGACCCGCTTTTGCCTTCGGGCATCCATACCTCCCTGCGAGACCCGGCAGCTGGACTGCTTCTGCGGCCATCATCGATCGCGAGACTGTCACGAATTAGTTGCCGTGGCAACAATAGAGTGTTGCTAAGGCAACGAAATGCGCGGTTGGGAACTTTGGCTGCTGCTTGCTGGCGAAGATCGATAATGGGTCAAAAGCTCGTCATGCCCGGCCTTGTGCCGGGCATCCACGTCTTTGCATCCATTAAGCAAGAAAGACGTGGATGGCCGGGCATAGGCGAGCGGAAGCGACGCCGTCCTTCGGACGGCTAAGCCCGGCCATGACGAGAAAGCGAACCTAGTTAGACCCTGACGATGACCGCGCCGCGGCGCGCCGTCTATTTCGACAGCGGGCAGCCGCCGTCCTTTTCGGGCCGGAACGCGTCCTCGCCTTTGATCGTGCCGACCACTTTCAAAAGGTCCCATTTCGACTGCGACTCATCCGGCTTCTTGACCTCGAGCAGGTAGAGCGGATGAATTTTTCGTCCATCGGCGCGAATGAAACCCTTGCCAAACAGGGGATCGTCGGTCGGCATCGCCTTCATCGCTTCGACAACCGCCTTGCCGTCGGTGGCGCCGCCGGTCTTATCGACGGCCTTGAGGTAATGAATCACCGAGGCATAGACACCCGCCTGCATGTCGTTCGGATAATTCTTCTGCGGATGGCGCTCGGAGAAGCGCTTGGCGAAGCTGCGGGTGCCGTCGTTCAGATCCCAGTAGAACGGATTCATGATCTGCGCGCCCTGCGCCGCCTTCAGCGTCAGCGCCGGCAACCCGTTCATGCCTAGGATCAGGCCGACCAGCTTCTGCTTCTGGGTGAGGCCGAATTCGGCCGCCTGCTTCATCGACGTGATGGTGTCGTCGCCGGCATTGGCGATGCCGACGATATCAGCACCGGAGCCTTGTGCCTGCAGCAGGAACGAGGCGTAATCCGCCGTCCCCAGTGGATGGCGGACGGCGCCGACCACCTCGCCGCCGGCGGCCTTGACCGCTTCCATCGCCTGCTTTTCGAGGTCGTGACCGAACGCGTAGTCGGCGGTCAGGAAGAACCATTTCTTGCCGCCCTTCGCCACCACCGCCTTGCCGAGCCCGTGGCCATAGGCGTAGGTGTCGTAGGTCCAGTGTACGGTGTTGGGGGTGCATTTCGCGCCGGTGAGCAGCACGGTTCCGGCGCCGGAGCCGATGAACACCTTGTTTTTCTGTTCGCTGATGCCTGCGACCGCGAGCGCGATCGCCGAGTTCGGCAGATCAAAGATCGCATCGACGCTTTCGTTTTCATACCAGCGCCGCGCGATGCCGACGCCGATGTCAGGCTTGTTCTGGTGATCGGCCGCGACCACCTCCACGACCTTGCCGGCAGCCTTGCCGCCGTAATCCTCGACCGCCATCTGGGCCGCGACCACCGAACCGATGCCCTGGTAGGTCGCGAACACGCCGGACTGATCGTTCAGGATACCGATGCGGACTTTTTCCTGCGCCTGCGCGCCCGAGACGAGCAGAACCGTGGCCGCAGCAACCAGCGGCGTCTTAAGCCGCAAAAAAACATGACCCATCCGGACCTCCCTGTGTTTACAACTCCAAAAGGCAATCTTCACGCTGCCGAAATTACTTATATAATATAAGTATTTTTCGGAGAGTCAATCTCGACCGGGAATCAACGAACAAATGCAAAAGCCCCGCAGCCGCGCCGCGGCGAGAAAATCCCCGCTGGTTGAAACCGCCGATGACAAGAAAAAGTCGCTCGATCTGAGCGCGTTACAGCAGACGCCCGGGTTCATGATCCGGATCCTGCAGCTGCTGAATTTCGAAGCTTTTTTTCGGCACTTCGAGGCGCTGGAAGTGTCGCCGGTCGAATATTCCATCCTCATGACCGTGCGCGACAATGAGGCCGTGACGCAGAGCGAACTCGCGGCCGTGCTCAAGATGCAACTGCCCAACCTCGTGAAGATCCTGTCCGCCATGGAAGAGGCCGGCATCGTGAGGCGCAAGCGATCGTCCCGCGACAAGCGCGCGGTCGAACTTTCGCTCAGCGCGGCCGGGCAAAGGCGGGCCGATGAGGCAAGCCGGGCCGGCGCGATCTTCAATGAACACACGCTCGCCCCGCTCAGCAAGCCAGAGCGGGCGGCATTTCTTCAGATGCTGACGCGGCTGGTCGACGCCTACCGGCACGAACTTTCGCGAAGCAACGCCTCTTGAAGCTTAGCCGGCGCACCCGATCCACTCGGTCGACGCGACATCGTCCAACACCGCCACTGCGCTTGCCCGCCGGGTCAGCACCGCGCGCTGGTTGATGTAGCCCTTGTCGGTGATCTCGCCGCCATCGACGGAGGCAGGCTCGGCCAAAAGCAACGCGCGCGTGGCGTGGCCGGACGAATTGCCGCCCTGCGCCCTCAGTTTGGCGAGACCCTGCCCGATCGCAGTACGCACCTTGTCGTTGGTAATGACATTCTTCACATCGACGCTGTCGGCCAGGCCCGCATGGGCACGACAGGCGGCGGTGTTGGGGAACACCAGAAAACGGACTTCATCGCCGCCATGGCCGGTGACGACAATGTCCTGCGCCAGCGGCGCCAATGCTGCGATGCCGGCGACGCGCAACGTGCCGACATTGACCCAGGTGCCGGAATTGAGCTTGAAATCCTCGGCGACGCGGCCGTCGAAAAACAATCCGAGTTCCGGCCGTTCGGGATCGGCAAAGGTCACGGCATCGCCGATCAGATAAAAGCCTTCCGCATCGAACGCCTGCGCGGTGAGTTCCGGCGCCTTCCAGTAGCCGGGCGTGACATTCGGTCCGCGCACCCGCACCTCGAGCTTGTCGCCTGATGGCACGAGCTTCAGTTCGGTGCCTGATATCGGTACGCCGATATTGCCGGAGCGCCTGGCCTGGAAATGGCAATCGGTCGCGAGCGGCGAGGTTTCGGTCGAGCCCCAGGCCGACACCATCGGCAGCGCCTGGCCGACCGTTTTGATCGAGAGCTGTTCCAGCGCATCCCAGAGATTCTGCGGCAGCGCGGCGCCGGCATAGAACGCGAACTTCACCTCGCTGAAAAACTTGCCGCACAGCTCGTCGTCACTGCGCAGCGCCGCGATCAGCATGTCGAAGCCGCGCGGCACGTTGAAATAGACCGTCGGCATCACGCTGCGCAGGTTCGCCAGCGAAGTCGCGAACAGCCCCGGCGCGGGCTTGCCGCCGTCGACATAGAGCGTGCCGCCATTGCGCAGCACCAGATTGAAATTGTGGTTGGCGCCGAACGTGTGGCTCCACGGCAGCCAGTCGAGGATCACGAGATTGTCGCGCGCCGCTTCGAGGAACGTCCAGGTCTGCGCCTTGGCCTGCTGGCTCGAGGTCAGCATGCGCTGGGTGTTGATGACTGCCTTCGGCGTGCCGGTCGAACCCGAGGTGAACAGGAACTTTGCAATTGTGTCCGGCGTCACGGCCTTGAAGGCCTCTTCAACGGCCGGCGTTTCCGGTGTCGCCGCGATCTTTGGGAACGGGATCACGTCGCCGTCGCTGGGATCGCTGCTGACAATTTTTGCCGAATGCAACGGTGCAATCGCCGCGAGCGCCGCCGCGAATGGCTTGGCGCTGGAAACATAGATCGCGCCGGGCCCGAGCAGGCTGATCATGCCCTTGAGCTTGTCGAAATCCCTGGACATCAGCGAATAGGCCGGCGAGATCGCCGCCGAGGGTACGCCGACATACTGGGCGGCCAGCGCAAACAATGCATGGTCGACGCTGTTGTCGGACAGGATCACCAATGGCCGTTGCGCGCTTAGCCCCTGCGCCAAAATCCACGCCGCGGCCGAGCGAACCTGCCGCAATGCACCGGCATAAGTGAGCGTGTTCCACGGCCCATCTGGCGTCTTGCGGTCGGCAAGAAAGATCCGCTCCGGCGTCTGCCGCGCCCAACGTTCCAGCCAGTCGCCGACGCAGCGCGCACTTTGCTTCAGCGGCACCGTCGATTTCAGGATGATGCTGCCGTCCGCGCGGCGATCGGCAGAGATCGCGGGCTTCGCAAACAGCGCTTCGGATTGGTCGCGGCCTGTGGCGGCGGCTGTCGTCATCGGTTCCTCCTCGCGCGGCCCGTCAGCCGCCAGCCTCTTTGGGCCGCTCTTGCCCATATTGTTGGTCGCAACAATTGTTGTCGTCAACAACAATATTTCCTTCCCGGGCGCAAAGCGCTAGAAGGAGAACGACGCGGGGAGAAGCATGTGTCGAGCAGAGCGGCCCAACCAGCCTTGAAAACCTCAGTTTCCGCGAACGGCAAGCGTGGCGGAAATGGCAAGGCACGCCACCAGGAACGGGACATCGAGGTCGGCCTCGACGGGCTGGTCGGCCATGCCGGCTACGCGGTGCGGCGCTTCCAGATCTGGATCTTTCAGGATTTCATCCGGACGCTTGCGGCGGTCTATATCAAGCCGACGCAGTATTCGGTGCTGACGGTGATCGGCGCCAATCCGGGCCTGAGCCAGATGGCGGTCGCCAAACGGCTCGGGATCGAGCGCGCCCGGCTGGTGCACCTCCTCGACAGTCTCGAAGATCGCAAGCTGGTGCGGCGCGTCCAATCCAGGACCGACCGCCGTTCCCACGCGCTGCATCTGACCGCACGAGGTCAGGCATCGCTGCGGCAGTTCAAGCTGCTCGCGGCCGAACACGAACGTCATGTGGCCGAGAAGATCGGGGCCGAGAACCGGGAGCACTTGTTGCGGATTCTGGCGGCGTTCACCTGAACGCACCGGTCCATGGCCTTGCGCCCTTTGGCCTCAGTTCTCGGCGCTGTCCTCGATGACGATCGCGCCCTCCGGACAGTTGGACTGCGCGGTAAACGCCTTGTCCTCGAGTTCGCGCGGGACAAGCGTGCGGCTCGTCTCTCGTGCATTGCCGAGTTCGTCGAGTTCGAACAATTCAGGTGCGAGCGCGTGGCAACGGGCGTGTCCCTGGCATTTTTCCGGCATGACCCGCACCAAGATCCGCGTACTCATGCGCGCTGGCCCGCCGAGTGAGATGCCCAGCGCTGCTCGACCAGCCGCTTGATGTTAGCCAGGCCAATGATGGCTTCTTCATCCATACGCTGGAGTTGCGCGTCGCTCGGTGCGGAGGGCCGGGCGGGGTTTCGCAGATGCCTCGTGTACTTGGTGACATCGCCGGCACGGTCGAACGTGTAGCGGATCACGATTGGCCCGATGAAATCGGTTGACGTCTGCACGGTCCAGGCATTCGGTCGATCGCTCTCGGTGACGATCCAGTCCAGCACCACCTCACCGCGGCGGATATGCCATTGCTCGCGAAAGGTTTCGCCGGTTGCGAGTGCCCGATCGGCGCCATCGATACGATGCGAGGCAGCCAGCCATTCCGGCCAGGAATTCGGATTGCAGACGTAGTCGTAAATCGCCTCCGGCGGCGCCTCGATCAGAATATCGTGGCGGCGGTCGAATGAGTATGACATCGCTAGCTCCAGTTCCTTGGCGGATGATTTAGCCAAACACGATCGGCAGCAGGCGCGGCCCGCGCACGGTACCCTGCGACCAGGTCATCGGCCGGGATGGGTCCAGCCGAAACTCCGGAATCCGCCGCAACCATTCTTCCACCGCCACCCGCATCTCCATGCGCGCAAGGTTGGAGCCGATGCAGCGGTGGATGCCGAGTCCGAACGCGACGTGCGGATTTTCCTTGCGATCGATCACGACCTTGTCTGCGTCGGGAAACTTGCGGGGATCGCGATTGGCCGCCGGGAAAGACACCAGCACCATCTCGCCCCGCTTCATCGGACAGCCGCCGACCGCGACGTCATCGACAATCTCGCGCGCCATGGTGACGGGTGCATACGCCCGCAGCAGCTCTTCTATCGCTGTTGGGATCAGTTCCGGCTCCCTGACCAGCCGCTCGCGATCGCCCGGCACGGTCGCCAGATGCCAGATCGCCGAGCCGATCGCGCTCCATGTGGTATCGGTGCCGGCGACCAGAAGCAGGCGCAGCGCGCCGAGCACTTGATGGTCGGAGAAGGCTTCGCCGTTGGGCTGCCGAGCCTGGATCAGGAAGCTGACGAGGTCTTCGCCCAATTGCCCGCGGCGTTGCTTGATCTGTTCGGCGAAATAGGCCGACATCTCCTCCTCCGCCTGCTTCAACACCGCCTGATTGGTGATGCCGTCCTGCAGCGCCATGGTGATCCAGCCGCGAAAGCGATCGCCGTCGGACGCGGGGATTCCGAGCATGTGGGCGATGATCCGCACCGGAATATGCTGCGCATAATCGACCGCGCCGTCGCCGATACCGTTTTCAATGAATGCATCGATCAATTCGTTGCAGACAGCTCTGGTCCGTCCTTCGAGCGCGGCGACGGCCTGCGGCGTGAACGGTGGAATCAGCACCATCCGGAGCGGCCGGTGATCCGGCGGATCGGATGTGATCGGTGGCGAGTTGACGCGGTAATCGCCTTCGCGGACGACGACCCGGCGTGAGGAGAAATGCGCAGGATCGTAGGCGATCTCGCGGATATCGCTGTAGCGGGTCGGGAAATACACGCCGCGATAACGGCCGGTGTGAGCCACCGGGCAGGCTTCGCGCAATTCGCGCCAGATCGAATAGGGATCGGACAGCCACGACGGATCGAGATGATCCCAATCGCTGGTCCAATCGGTGACCGGAGGCCGAAGCGGCATGTTTCTTTCTCCCCGACCTGCGTTGCACCGTCGCGATGGTATCTGATATATCAGTAGTATATCAATCGACGACAGTCAACCGCCGTGCTAGGGAGGCAGCATGCGTCGCCCCAGGAAGCCCTCCCCCAAGCGAAATGACCTCGCGAACCTGACGGAGCACGCCTATCGCGAGCTTGAGGAAATGATCGCGACGCTGGCGCTTGCGCCGGGGACGGTGGTCTCGGAAGCGGCGCTGTCGAAGCAACTCGGCATCGGCCGCACGCCGGTTCGCGAAGCCATGCAGCGGCTCGCCCGCGAACGGTTGCTGCAAATCCTGCCGCGGCGTGGCTGCATCGTCGCCGACAGCCGGCCCGACGAGGAACTGAACGTGATCGAGGCGCGCCGGCCGATCGAAATCCTGGTGGTCCGCACCGCTGCCATCCGCGCCAATACCGAAGAACGGCAGGCGTTCGAGCGGATCGCGAACGCGATGGCATCTTCACTCGCGAGCGAGGACTTCAACGGCTTTGCCCGCCTGGACGCGGAGTTCAACGATCTCTGTCTCGCGGCGTGCCGCAATCCGATCGCGGCATCCATGATGCAGCTGATCACGACGCTGAATCGCCGCTACTGGTTCATGCATCACGGGCGGACCTTGCCGGGCGAAGGCGTCGAGCATCACGTCGAGATTGCTCGCGCCATCGCCCGCGGTGATGCCGAGGCCGCCGCCGGCGCCGCCGGGCGTCTGCTGGACTACATTGAAAGCTGGCCGCGGAAGATGCTCGCCCCGGTTCGCTTCAGCCAGTGATTTCGAGAGCAACGGTATCGCCTATAAATTAGGCACTCGCAAAGCTTCGTGCCGCGAGAGCGAGTCCGCACCGACTCCCGACAATGAGATTAAGCTACAGATATTACACACCTATTTTAATTTCTCCGATTGCAGCCTAATTGTACACAATGGCACATCGCTTGCTTCAATCCGGATGGAACTCCTCGCTTTGGTAAGTCGATGGTGACTGACCTCAGCCAACCCAGGACGGGGCATCAATTGACTGAAACCGTTGCTGCGATCGTCGCCGCGCACCGCGCCGGCACCATGACGCCGGCGCAAACCGTCGCGCGCAGCTATCAGCGCATCCGCGACCACAACGATCCCGCCGTGTTCATCTCCCTGCGCGACGAAAAGGACGCGCTGGCGGAGGCGCAAGCGCTGAGCGCAAAGGATCCGGCGACGCTTCCGCTACTGGGCGTGCCGGTCGCGGTGAAGGACAATATCGACGCGCTGGGCCTGCCGACCACGGCCGCCTGCCCGGCGTTTTCCTATTCGCCGACGCGGGACTCGACCGCGGTCGCAAAACTGCGCGCGGCCGGTGCCATCATCATCGGCAAGACCAATCTCGATCAGTTTGCCACCGGCCTGGTCGGCGTACGCTCGCCCTATGGCATCCCGGTCAATCCGGTCCGCAACGATCTTATTCCAGGCGGATCGAGTTCGGGATCGGCAGTCGCGGTGTCAGCCGGGTTGGTGCCGCTCGCGCTCGGCACCGACACCGCCGGAAGCGGCCGCGTGCCGGCGATGCTCAACAACATCGTCGGGCTGAAGCCGAGCCTCGGACTGATCTCCAATGCCGGGCTAGTGCCGGCCTGCCGCACGCTGGATTGCATTTCGGTGTTCGCACTCACGGTGGATGACGCCGTGGCGGCACTATCAGCGATGGCCGGCCCTGATGACGCCGATCCGTTTTCACGCGACCGGCCGCTGGGCGCGGTCACGGCATTTCCCGCACGGTTGCGGCTCGGCGTTCCCCGCAGCGGTCAGTTGATCTTCTTCGGCGATCGCGAATCCGAAAAGGCCTATGGCGAAGCGCTGAATCGATGGACCTCGCTCGGCGCGGCGCTGATCGAATTCGATCTCGAGCCGTTTTATGAAACCGCGCGGCTGCTCTATGAGGGGCCGTGGGTCGCCGAACGTTATCTGGTGATCCGCGATCTGCTGGCGTCGTCGCCGGATTCGATTCATCCCGTCACGCGCGAGATCACCATGGCCGGCGCGCGGCCGACCGCGGCCGATACGTTCGCGGCGCTCTATCGTTTGCAGGCGCTGCGGCGCGTCGCCGAGCGCACCTTCGGCAATATCGATGCGCTGGTGCTGCCGACCGCGCCGACCGCCTATTCAACCGCGCAGGTGCTGGCCAATCCGATCGAGCTCAATTCCAGGCTCGGCACCTATACCAATTTCGTCAACCTGCTCGATCTCTGCGGGCTGGCGCTGCCGGCGGCGATGCGGCCCGACGGCATTCCGTTCGGCATCACGCTGCTGGCGCCCGCCGGACATGACGCACAGCTCGCCAGCATCGGCCGCGCCTTCCATGCCGACGCTGGATTGAAGATGGGTGCCAAGGGCCCGGCTCAGCCGCCGCTCGCAGCGCCGTCATCGCAACTGAGCGGCGACGAAATCGCGATCGCGGCGGTCGGCGCGCATCTCTCCGGCATGGCGCTGAACCGCGAACTGACTGATCTCGGCGGCCGCCTGCTGGCAGAAGCCTCGACCGCGCCGGACTACACGCTCTACGCGCTCGACACCACGCCGCCAAAACCCGGCATGCTTCGCGTCGAGGCTGGCGCGGGGTCGTCGATCAAGCTCGAACTCTGGGCGCTGTCGGCGGCCGCATTTGGAAAATTCGTCGCCGCGATTCCGCCGCCGCTGTCGATCGGTACCATTCGTCTCGCGGACGGCCGCGGCGTGAAGGGGTTTTTGGTCGAACCGGCCGCGGTGAGCGGCGCGCGGGATATTTCAGCATTCGGCGGCTGGCGCGCGTTCATGGCGCAGAAGGCGGCGGTTTAAAGCTTCGTAGGATGGGTGGAGCGCAGCGATACCCATCATCGTACGGCATGCAGGATGAGCAGTTATGATGGGTTTCGCTTCGCTCTACCCATTCCTACAACGCACTACGGATGCGACACCGCGTAAAGCTCATACTCCCCGCGCACCAGCTCGATATGCGCGCGCATCGCGGCCGCCGCACCAGCCTTGTCGCCGCGCATGATCGCGACGACGACCCGGTCGTGTTCGGCGTGCGATTTGGCGAGCCGCCCGAGATTGCGGAACTGGGCGCGCCGGAACGGCTGCACGCGCACCCGCGTCGCCAGGGTCATCTCGGCGATATAGCCGTTCTGCGAGCCGGCATAGATTGCGTTGTGAAAGCGCTCGTTGACTTCGTGGAAGCGTTCAGGATTGCCGGCGTAGCTCAGCACCCGCAATTCCTCGTGGATCGCCTCCAGCTTCTGGCGATCCGCCGCCGGCATCCGCTCCGCGGCAAGGCCTGCGCACAGCGCTTCCAGCTCCGCCATCGCCTCGAACATTTCGGTCAGCCGCTCGATCGACGGCTGCGCCACCACGGCGCCGCGATGGGCACGGGATTCGACCAGGCCACTCGCCACCAGCTGCCGCAGCGCCTCGCGCACCGGCGTCCGCGACACGCTGAAGCGCCGCGCAATATCGGTCTCGTCCAGCCCCGATCCCGGCGCCAGCACCCCGCGCACGATCTCGTCGGCGAGCTGCAGCCGCAATTCCTCCGCGCGCGTGACCTTGTCCGCTTGCGGCGAGGCACGGTCGACGCGCCGCACCATCGGCTCGGACTCCAGGCCGGCTTGCGGGATGCGCGTTGGAAGATCGTCAAGGCTCATGTCGGTTGTCCCAAAGTCCTTTCGACTCAGATCCCCTTACGATGCCGGCTCGTCGATGATGCTGACATGGGCGGCGACGATTCTCCACCCCTCGGGAAACCGAATCCAGGTCTGCATTTGCCGCCCCACCTTCTTGCCGCTCCACACGTCGCGATAGAACAACGTCGAGGCAACAGCGGTATCGCGGCCATAGGTGGTGATGACGGTCTTGTCGGTCGTGCGCATCAGCCCCACTGGCGAGCGGCCGGCGCGGAACGCCATGATGGCCTCATAGCCGTAGAGGTTTTCGTTGATGCCGTAGCGCAGCGTGCGGGGATCGTTGCGGAACAATTCATCCAGCACCGCAACGTCGTTCGACACCAGCGCCGCTTCATAACGCGCGAATTGCGCTGACACCTCGGCGAGCACGTCGGGAAGATCGATATCCATGGCCAAATTCCTCGCTAAATTCCTCTTGGCGCAGGCGCCGCAGCAACGCCGGATTGCTCCAGCGCATGAGCGACGCGAAGCGCGATATCCTCGCGCCACGGTGCGGCGATGATCTGGACTCCGATCGGCATCGGCTCCAGCGGCACCGGCACCGCGACCACGGGCAGCCCGATGAACGAAATCGGCTGGGTATGGATGCCGATATTGGCGCGCACCGGCAGTTCGACGCCGTCGAGCTTGAACATGACCTGCCCGAGTTTGGGCGCGGTGCAGGGCGTCGCCGGCGCGATGATCACGTCGACCGATTTGAACAGCTCCAGCACTTGCGAGCGATACCAGCGGCGGAATTTCTGCGCGCGATCGACCAGTGGCGCCGGCACCATCGCACCCGCGATCAGGCGATCACGCACCGCCGGATCGAAATCGTTCGGCCGCTTGCGCAGGCGATCAAGATGCAGCGACGCGCCCTCGGTGGTCGAGATGACGTAAGCCGCGGCCCGGGCGCGCGCGGCTTCGGGAATTTCAATCGTCTGCGTCGCACCGAGAGCCTTGGCGACGCGCGCCACGGCCTCGACGGCCTCCGGAAACACATTCTTCTGGAAATAACCGCCGGCAATCGCGACCCGCAGCCCGCCGATGCCTTGCGCGAGCTGCGACGTCACCGGCTCGACCGGCCGCGTCGAGCACGCGGCGTCATCGGCATCAGGCCCCTGCATCGCATCATAGGCCAGTGCGAGATCGCCGACGCTGCGCGCAAAAGGTCCGAGATGATCGAAGCTCGCCACGAACGGAAACGAGCGCGCCCGCGACAGCCGGCCATAGGTCGGCTTCAGGCCAAAGATTCCGCAGAACGACGACGGCACCCGGATCGAACCATTGGTGTCCGAGCCCAGCGCGATCGGCACCAGGCCGCCGCCGACCGAACTGCCGGAACCACCGGAGGAGCCGCCCGTCATGCGGGTTGGATCATGCGGATTGCGCGACGGTCCGTCATGGACGTTCTCGCCGGTAAAGTCGTAGGCGTATTCGCCCATGTTGAGCGCACCGACCAGGACGGCGCCCGCCGCCTCCATGCGCTCGACCAGCGTGGCATCGCGCGAAGACGGCGCGAGGTCGCGGTTGATCTTCGAGCCCGCGCGCGTCGGCAGGCCCTTCACGTCGAACAGGTTTTTCACCGCGAACGGCACGCCCGCGAGCGGGCCGACTTTCTGCCCCGCCGCAATCGCGGCATCGACGGCGCGAGCTTTCGCACGCGCGCGATCTGCGGTGACGTCAGTGAAGGAGTTCAGAACGGAATCGTGCTTTGCGATCCGCGCCAATGCAGCCTCAGTCGCGGCGAGCGCGGTCATCTTGCCGCCGGCCACGGCCTGGGCGATCTCTTCTGCGGTCATGACGCGGTCAGGCTGCGAAGACACTGGCGGGCTCGGTTTCGTCGGGCAATGCGAATTCGTCGACCAGCCGTGCCAGTCTCAGCGATACTTCGAGGTTCGCGCGCACCGCCGGCCGCCAGGAATCTTCCACCGGCAACGCCAAGGCTTTCGCGACGGCGTCGATATAGTCGTCCAGGGGTTCGGCCATTTCGCTCCCATTCAGGTTTATTAGTGAACCGGCAACGGCGGATGCGGGATCGCCGTCAGCAGTTCCTTTGTATAGGCGTCCTGCGGATTGCCCAAGACCTGTTCGGACGGGCCCTGTTCCACGATTCGTCCCGCGCGCATCACGATGACACGATCGCACAACAGGCGCACCACATTCAAATCATGGGAGACGAACAGATAACTCATACCCAAGGACGACTTGAGGTCCTGCAGCAGATTGAGCACCACCGCCTGCACGGAGACGTCGAGCGCCGCGGTCGGCTCGTCGAGGATCACGAGTTTTGGGTGCAGCGCAATCGCGCGGGCGATGCCGACGCGGGCCTTCTGGCCGCCGGACAATTGGTGCGGAAAGCGATCGAGCAGATTAACGGGGAGACCGACCAGCCCGGCGAGTTCCTCGCAACGGGCGCGCAGCGCATCGCGTCCCCTGATGTCGCCAAGCTGCATGATCGGATCGACGATGGCGCGCGCCGCCGTGAAGCGCGGGTTGAGGCTGTCGGTCGGATCCTGGAACACCATCTGGATGCTCTTGCGCAACGGGAGCCGCGCGAAGGCGTTGGGCAGCATGGTGCCGATCTCGTCGCCATCGAACACGATGCGACCCGAGGTCTGGTCCAGCAGCCGCATCACCATCATCGACGTCGTCGATTTGCCGCAACCGGATTCACCGACCAGGCCGACGCTCTCGCCGTGACCGACCGAAAAGCTGATGCCGTCGACCGCGCGGAACAGTTCGGCCTCGACCGGCGGCTTGTGCGAGAACAGCTTGCCGAGCACAGCCGTGGCGCCCTGGCGCGGATATTCCTTCACCAGTTTCTCGACCAGCAGCAGCGGCTTGGTTTGATTGTCGGCCGGAGCCGCTGGCGTCAGCGCCGGCAGCGCCGCCGCATCTTCTTCCGGCAACAGATCGCGCAAGGAGACGCCGATCCGCGGCGTCGCGCGCATCAGCTTCTTGGTGTAGGCATGTTCGGGGTTGGCAAAAATGTCGGCGGATTTCGCGGTCTCGACCACGCGACCCTTTTCCATCACCACCACGCGGTCGCAATAGGCGGCGGCCAATCCGAGGTCATGCGTGATCAGGATGGTCGACATGCCGCGCCGTTTTGTGAGCTCGACGATCAGGTCCATCACCGCTTTCTGCGTCGTGACATCAAGGCCGGTGGTTGGCTCGTCGGCGATCAGGAGCTGCGGATTGCAAGCCAGCGCCAGCGCGATCACGACGCGCTGGCACATGCCGCCGGACAGCTCGAACGGATAGGCGTGGTAGCGCTCGCGCGGGCGTGCGATCTTGACCTGCTCCAGCGCTTCGATCGCCTTCTCGCCGCGATCACTGGCCGCTGACTGCACATGCTGGCGCAGCACGTCCTCGATCTGGTCGCCGACTTTTCGGATCGGATTGAGCGCCGCGCGCGGGTTCTGGAAGATCATCGAGATTTCGCGGCCGCGCAGATCCCGCATCTGGTTCTCGGTCGCGGCCTTGACGTCGATGCCGGAAAACATCACCGAGCCCTCGGCGATCTTGCCGGCGCGGTCGAGGATCCGCATCACGGCGTAAGACGTCACCGACTTGCCGGAGCCTGACTCGCCGACGATGCCGAGCGTCTCGCCCTTGGCCACGGAGATGTTGACGTGCTGCACCGCCTTGACGATGCCGCGCCGCGTGGCGAATTCCACCGTGAGGTCGTTGACGTCGAGCAATGGCAGCGCGGTCATCGGCATGTCCTCAGGTTCTTCGCTGCGGATCGACGATATCGCGCAGACCATCGCCGAGCAGGTTGAAACAGAACACCGCGATCATCAGCGCGAGGCCGGGGAACAGCGCGATCCACCATTCGCCCGACACCATGAAGCCGGCGCCCTCCGCGACCATGATGCCCCATTCAGCGGTCGGCGGCCGCACGCCAAGGCCGATAAAGGACAGACCTGCGGCGTTGAGGATCGCGTAACCCATGGTCAGCGACATCTGCACGATCATGATCGGCATGATGTTGGGCAGGATGTGCACCAGCAGAATCCGGAACTCGCCATTGCCCGACAACCGCGCCGCCTGGACGAAGCCGGCGTTGCGCCGGACATTGGCCTCGGCGCGGGCGACGCGGGCATAGAGCGGAAAATTCACGATCGCGGTCGCGATGATGATGTTCTGCACGGTATTGCCGAGCGCAGCGACGATGCCCATCGCCAGCACGAACAGCGGAAACGCCATGATGGTGTCTGCGATGCGGCCGACGATGCGGTCGGTCCAGCCGCCGAAATAGCCACCGGCGATGCCGGCAAGCCCGCCCATCAGGAACACCAGCGCCACCGAAGCCACCGCGATGAACACATCCAGCCGTGTCGCCACGATGACGCGGCTGAAGATATCGCGGCCCAATTGATCGGTACCGAACCAGTGCGCCGCCGAAGGCGCCTTCAAGGCAGCGGCGGTGTCGCTGGCGAGCGGATCGTAGGGCACGATGTACGGACCGAATACCGCCGCGAACAGGATCACGATCAACAGGGCGAAGGCAAAGGCGGTGACGCGGTTCTCACCGAGCACATAGCGGGTGTGTTCGAAGATCGCTGTCAGTCCCGACGTTCGCGCGGGACCGACGGGTTCGACGGCAGGCGCAACGGTGCTCATGCTTATTACCCCTCCAGCCTCACGCGCGGATCGATGACGCCATAGAGAATGTCGATGATCAGATTGAGCAGCACGTACATGACGGCCATGGTCAGCACAAAGCCCTGCACCGGCGCGAAATCCGACGAGATCAGCGCTTCCACCGCGTAGGAGCCGATGCCGGGCCAGGCGAAGACTTTCTCCACCAGCACGTTGGCCCCGAGCAAGAACGAGAACACCATGCTGAGCGTGGTGATCACAGGCAGCATCGCGTTACGGAACGCATAGGTGACGATCACGGTGCCCGGCGACAGGCCGCTGGCGCGCGCCGTGCGCACGAAGTCCGACGCCAGCACCGCCAGCATCGACGCCCGCGTCATGCGCGCGATCGGCGCCAGCGAAAAGATTGCCAGCGTCGTTGCGGGAAGGATCAGCTGGCTCAGCGCGGAACGAAACGCCTCGAAATCGCGCGCGATCAGGGTGTCGATCAGATAGAAGCCGGTCACCGTCGGTGGCGCGCTGTAGAACACATCGAGCCGGCCGAGCGGCGCCGGCGACCAGCCGAGCCGGAAATAGAAGACATAGACCAGCACCAGCCCGGTAAAGAACACCGGCAGCGACACGCCGGCCGTCGTCGTTATCCGGCAGAGGTGATCGATCCACGAGCCAGGCCGGGTGGCGGCCAGCACGCCGAGCGGGATAGCGATCACGATGGAAACGAACAGGCCGAGCAGCGTCAACTCGGCAGAAGCCGGCAGGCGATTGCGGATTTCGGCGGCAACGGGCTGACCTGTCGTCAGCGAATTACCGAAATCGCCATGGGCGAGATCGTTGGTGTAGCGGAAGAACTGTTCGATCAGCGGCTTGTCGAGGCCGAGTTTTTTCCGGATCTGCTCGACCGCCTCCTTGGTCGCGGCGGGCCCCGCAAAATACGCGGCGGGATCGCCGGGCAGCGCCCGCGTCAGCAGGAACGTCACGATCACGACCCCGATCAGCGACGGGATCGCAAACATCAGCCGCTTGCCGATCATGGTCAGCATGGCGGATTACGCCTTCACCAGCGCGCGATAGTCGAGCCTTCGGTGGAACCAGTATTGATAGCCCGAGATGTTCTTCTGCATCGCGACGTTGACGAAGGGCTGATACAGCGGAATCCGCGGGATATCCTTGTAGGCGAGATCGACGAAGCCCTTCACGTCGCTGTCGTAGGCCGCCTTGTCGCCGGTCGAGGCCGCGTTGCGCGCGCCGTCGATCAGCTTGTCCATCTCCGGCGACTTGTAGCTCATGGTGTTGAAGACGGAATTGTTCCCGTGATAGCACCAGTAGAAGAAGTATTCGGGGTAATCGAGCCAGCCCGAGAACACGTTGGTGTAGAGCGGCATCTCCTTCTTGTTCAACTCGGTACGCCAGTTGGCGCCGGGGATCTTGTTGATCGTGGCCTTGATGCCGATCTGGGCGAGGCTCTCCTGCACCAGCACGCAGAGCGGCTCGTTGACCCCTGCGAAGTTGAGATCGAACGAGATCGTTGTCTCGAAACCGTTGGCGTAGCCGGCTTCCGCAAGCAGCGCCTTCGCCTTGGCCATGTCGGTGGCGTATTTGGTCGGCTGCGGCCACGCCACTTCGGTGGCCTTGTCGGCGGAAGCGCCGAACATCGGGTTGGCGAGGCCGAACAGCACGACATCCATGATTTTCTGATAGGGCAGCGCGTAGGCGATCGCCTGGCGCACCTTGGGATTATCGAACGGCGGCTTGGTGACGTTCATGCCGATATACTGGATGCCGTTACTGAACGGCAGCGACACCACGTTGAGCTTGCCGTTGGCCTTCATCTCCTGGAAATCCTTGAACGGCAGTTCATAGGAGATGTCGGCGTCGCCACGCTCCAGCAGCGCGCGGCGGTTGCCGGCCTGCGGCACCATGCGCCAGATCACGCGTTTGATCTTCGGCAGGGGACCGCCGACCCAGGCATCATTGCGCTCCATGATGACTTCGGTGCCGGCGGTCCACTTCGAGAGCTTGTAGGCGCCGGAGCCCGCGGTCTGCTGTTTTGTATATTCGAGACCCCAGGGGTCCTTCTCGCTCGCGTTCTTCTTCACGAGCTCGGAATTGACAATGCAGGGCACGATGACGGCGAGATCGGGGATCGTCAGGCGGTCCTTCTTGGCAAAGTCGACGCGCAGCGTGTTGTCGTCGACGACAACGAACTGCTCCGGCTTGGTCAGCGAGCCCGCGCTCATCTGGAAGGTCGGGAAGCCGCCGACCGAGACCGCGCGATCGAGCGACCATTTGACGTCCTTGGACGTCACCGGCACGCCGTCATGGAATTTCGCGTTCTTCTTCAGCTTGAAGGTCACCGACATGTCATCGATCTTCATGTCGTCAGCGAGTTCGCCCTTGAACTTGTCGCGGTCGTAATAAGGCACGCCGCCGGGACCGCTCTTCATCTCGTGGGTGATCAGGCGGTCGTAGCAATTCCACGACACTTCATAACCGGGCACGTTGGTGCCGACGCCATGGATGTCGAGGTTGTTGGGACCGCCTTCCGAGACGATCAGAAGCGTCTCCGATCGCGCATCGGCCTTGGCGGGGGAGAAGATAGCCGGCGCCGGCACCAGGGCGCCCGCGGCGACTCCGGTGACGGATTTCAGGAAATCGCGACGCTTCATGTGATGCTCCAACGCCTGAGGGAAACGGCTTTGGAACCGGGAATCGCAAGGTTCGTGCCAAACCTTAATGAAGGGCTAATCTTCCACTAATTGAGTGATATCACATGGAGATATCAAATATCAGGCGAAGCCGACTCGACAAAACGATCCTCCAATTGCATACAAAGATGCATAATTGCTCACTCTTTATGCAGAATTTTTGCACGCCTCTTTGATGTGCGGTTTCGTCGCACCCGTCAGACCGGCCAGACCAGGTCCTGCAATTCGGAAAGGTTGCCGGCCTTGCCCTGCCAGTTCTCGATGCAGATATGCCGGACCGGATCGCTGGCCCGATGCAACAGCATCAGCGCCATCAGCCGCCGTTTCATGGCCGAATTGATGTCGGCGGGTGCGTATCCGAACCCTTCGAACAGGCTGCGCAGCCGCCGCGGGTTTCCCGCGGCCATGAACGCGCTCGGACCCAGCAGGTCATATTCGCCCCAGCCGGTCATCACATCGCCGAAATCAAACAGCCCCGACAGGCGCCATGCGGTCCTCTCCTGGCGCAACAGGAAGTTCTCCGGAATGTATTCGCCGGTCAGAATGACCGGCGGCTTATCCAGCGGGATAAGCGTCGCGGCATCGCGCAGGATGTCGTCGAAGCCATCGAGAAACTTCTCCGGCATCCCGAGGCGCTCGTGCCGCGCGCGGCAGCCCTCTATTTGCCTGGATATGAACCGGTCCCATTGCGGCTCGATGTTTGCGAGCTCTCCGAGCGGGGCGCGCTGCACTTCGGCAATGGTCACGCCGATCTGCGCAAGCACGCGCTCCTTCTGGTCTTCAGGCAGCGTCGGCCAGACCTCGGAGCCGACGACACCGTGCAGCCGCGTGATGATGAGATAGGGCCACCCGTCGCGCTCGCCTTCGAACAGGATTTCCGGAATCGGGATGCTCAATCGTCCGCGCAACTGCCTCAGCGAAGCGCGCTCGGAGACAAACTGGCCGCGAAGCATCGGCGGAAAGAGCTTCAGGATCAGTTCGTCGCCAAGGCCGACGACAAGGTTGGTACCGGTCGCGAAAACATGCGGCGCCGCAGGCTTCAAGCCGTGGCCGTGCGCTATGTCCAGCGCCGCCGGCAGCCAACGTGAGGTGTCGGCGCGCCAGGCGTGG
This sequence comes from Bradyrhizobium sp. OAE829, assembly GCF_040546575.1. NCBI lineage: Bacteria > Pseudomonadati > Pseudomonadota > Alphaproteobacteria > Hyphomicrobiales > Nitrobacteraceae > Bradyrhizobium > Bradyrhizobium sp. OAE829. The sequence continues at coordinate 3,735,162 of NZ_JBEPOE010000001.1, forward strand.
AAGGCTTCATAGTCGGCGAGGATCGGCAGTAAGGGTGTCATCAAATCAACCGTCATTCGATAGCCACGACTTGTCCGCCGTAGCTGATCAGCGAAGGCGGAAGCAATCCATCCTTCCGTTATGCCGAGCGATGGATTGTTTCGCTTCGCTCGCAATGACGGAAGATCGAGATCGCACGCGCCCTACCTGTCCGGATTCGCCCGCTCGAACTGCCGCAGCAGACGGTTGCCGCGCTCGGCGGCGAGGTCGAGGGCGGCTTGCGCGGTCCTCTTGCCGCTGAAGACCTGCTCCAGTTCCTCGTCGATCGCGTCGCGGATCAGCACGAACGAGCCAAGCCGGATTCCCTTGGAGTGCTCGGTCGGCGGCTTCAAGGTCATCTGCTCGATCGAGATCGCCGCTCCGGGATTGCGATCATAGAACCCCTGCGCGCGCGAGAGATCGAAGGCGGCGCGGGTGATCGGCAGATAGCCGGTGTTCTGGTGCCAGGCCGCCTGGACTTCCGGCTTCGAGAGAAACGCGAAAAACTTCGCGACCCCGGTATATTCGTCGCGTGGCCGGGCTCGCAGCACCCATAAGGTCGCGCCGCCGATGATGGTGTTCTGCGGCGCGCCTTTGACGTCGGGATAGTACGGCATCAGTCCGTAGCCGACCTCGAATTTCGAATTCGCCTTGATGTCGGCGCGGGTCGCCGACGAACCGATGAAGATTCCGCACTCGCCCTTCTGGAAGCGCGGCTCGGCCGACTGGCCGCGGCCGCTATAGTCGTACACTTTCGTGGCCTGCCATTCCGCAAGTTGCGTGATGTGGCGCACCACGGTCGGGTTGTTGAAGGTCAGTTCGGCGTCGAGACCGCCAAACCCATTGCCCTTGGTCGCCAGCGGCAAATTATGGAATGCCGAAAAATTCTCGACATTGATCCAGGAAGGCCAGGAGGTGGTCAGACCGCAGACCGCGCCTGCCGCGCGCAGCTTCTTCGCCGCGGCCCCAACATCGGGCCAGGTTTTCGGCGCCACTTCCGGATCGAGACCGGCGGCGCGGAAGAGGTCCTTGTTGTAGTAGAGGATCGGTGTCGAGGCGTTGAAGGGGAACGACAGCATGTTGCCGGCAACGTCGGAATAATAGCCGGCGACGGCCGGCAGATAGGCCGTCGGCGAGAACGGCTCCGACTGGTCGCGCATCAACTCGAACACCGGATAGATCGCGCCCTTTGCCGCCATCATGGTCGCGGTCGCGATCTCGTTGACCTGAACGATGGCGGGCTGGCTGCGCGAACGGAAGGCGAAGATCGCCGCCGTCACCGTTTCCGTGTAACTGCCCTTGTAGGTCGGAACGATCCGGTAGTCGGATTGCGAGGCGTTGAAATCGGCCGCGAGCTTCTCCAGCTGCTTGCCGAGCTCACCCGACATCGCGTGCCACCACATGATCTCGGTGGTCGCCTGCGCCGGAGACACCAGCACGGTGAGTGCGAGCGCGACGAACTGAAACAACCTCAAGAGCGACTTCACTGATGAATCACTTTGCCAAAACCGCTTGTCAGGACCGCGATCAAATCTGCGCGCTGCGCCTCAATAGATGCCCGGGCCCGCCGTTTCAATCCACTACCGCCGTCGCACCGCACAATTAACGATTGCAGCGGCTCCCGATAGCCAAGCGTGGGTGCTTTCTGCTAAAAAAATATTGAACCTTTTTCTCCCGCCGCAGACTTCTTCACAAGGGGATTTGTTACCTGTGTATCGCCGCGCCGACCTTTCGCGGATCATAATGCTTGTTCTGGCGTTGTTCCTGACAGCGGCCTCAACGAGCGCTTTTGCGCGCGAATTTCGCGCCGCCGATACCCAGAACGAGAGTTATCCGACCGTGCAGGCGCTGCACTATATGGGCAGCCTGGTTGCGGAACGCACCGGCGGCCGCCACGAGATCAAGGTGTTCCATTCGCGCCAGCTCGGCGAGGAAAAGGAAACCCTGGAGCAGACCCGCGCAGGCGCCATCGATATCAATCGTACCAACGTCGCATTGATCGGGAGCATGGTGCCGGCGATGAATGTGCTGGCGATGCCGTTTCTGTTCCGCTCCATCGAGCATTTGCAGAAGGTGCTGGATGGACCAATCGGCAACGAGATCCTGGACAGCTTCGAACCTTACGGCTTCATCGGCCTCGCGTTCTACGATTCCGGCGCCCGTTCGATCTACAACCACGTCCGCCCGGTCACCTCGATGGCCGACCTCAAGGGCTTGCGGATTCGGGTGCAGCAATCCGAGCAGATGGTCGAGATGATCCGCTCGCTCGGCGCCGATCCGGTCGCACTGCCCTACGGTCAGGTGCTGACCGGACTCTCCACCAGATTGATCGACGGCGCCGAGAATAACTGGCCGTCTTTCGTCACCACCGATCACTACAAATTCGCCGGCTTCTACACCCTCACCGAACATACGATGAGCCCGGAAGTACTGGTCATGTCGAAAAAGGCCTGGTCTGGCCTGTCGCCCGAGGACCAGAAGAGCTTCCGCGAAGCCGCCATGCGTTCGAGCCGCTTCATGCGCGAGAAATGGCGCGATCTCGAAGAGCGCTCGCGCAAGCAGGCGGAGGACGCCGGCGTCAAGATCGTCACCGATTTCGACCGCAAGCCGCTCGAGGCGGCGATGGCGGGAATCTACACCAGGGCGCAGCAAGACCCTGCGATGGCGCAGCTCATCGAACGAATTCGTGGGGTGCAGTGAGTTGGCCGCAACCTCGCAACAGGAAGGATCAGTGGAACGGCCGGCGGGCCTCGCCGCGCGCGGCCGTATTCGCATCGTCCAGGTGCTGCGCGCGGTCCCGATCCGCTGGCGCATCCTGTCGATCGCGGCCCTGAACTCCGCCGTGGTCGTGGTGCTCGCCGCGCTGATATGGAACGGCGCCAAGGTGCTCGGTTCGGCCTGGGAAGATGTCCGCCACGTCAGGGAATCCGACAAGATCCTGGCGCTGCTCGAAAGCGAAACCAGCCGGCTGCAGAACCTGATCCATCGCTACATCAACCAGCCGAGCCCGGAACTGTTCGCGGAGATCCTGCTGCTGCGCGAAGCCGTGCTCGGCACGCTGACCAACCGCGCCTCGAACGACCCGATGCTTTCGGGCTCGGTCGAGCAGCTCGAGCAGGTCACCGACCGCTTTCTCAACGGTTTCGGCGAACTGCGCGCGGTTCAGGCGACGATCTCGAAAACCTACGAACAGCAGGTGCTGGGCCCGGCCAGGGACATGGCCGGGCTCTATTCCATCATCGAGGGCGCCACCGGGCACCGCGATGCGCTGATCTGGCCGTCGCTCGGAAAATCCCGCGAGGCGTTTACCGGGATGCTGGTCGCCGCCAACGCCTATTACCTTTCGCTGGCGTCGGCTTCGGCCGAGGACGCCCGGCGGAATACCGAGACGATCGAAAAGACCATCCCTGTGATGTCCGACCTCGCCGACAATGATCTGCAGCGCATGGCGCTGACGCGGCTGCACGCGAAAACCCTGGCGCTGCGCGAGGGACTGGCGAAGCTGACCGAGCAGCTTGCGATCCGGACCGAATTGTTGCGCAACACCATCGACGCCAGCCAGGCCGATGCGATCGGCGTGATCGACGGACTGTCGGTGAAGATGCGCCAGCGCGAGCAAAAGGCGCAGGAAACCTTCGACCGCACGCTGGCGGGCATTTCACGCCGCGTGCTGTCGATCGCCGTGATCTTCCTCGGCATCATCCTGTCCGCGGGTGTCCTGATCGCACTCTCGATCCGGCTGCCGCTGCAGCAGATTATGGCGTCGATGCACGCGATCACCTCGGGCAATTACGATCGCGCCGTGCAGGGCACGTCAGCCAAGGACGAGGTCGGCGCGATGGCGCGCGCGGTGGAGGTGTTCCGCGAAAACGCCATCGCCAAACGCAAGACCGAGGACGAACTGCGCGCGTCAAAGGAAAAGGCCGAGGGCGCGCTGCTCGAACTCAATGCCGCCCAGCAGAACCTGATCGACGCCGAACGGCTGGCGGCGCTGGGCGGCCTGGTCGCCGGCGTCGCCCACGAGGTCAACAACCCGATCGGCATCAGCCTGACGGTGGCATCGAGCTTCGCGCGCCGCGCTGATATCTTCGAGACCGAGCTGCGCACCGAGCCGCTCCGCCGCTCCAAGCTCGACGAGTTCGTCAAGAGCTCGCGCGACGCCGCCGGGCAACTGGTGGCCAATTTGCACCGTGCCGGCGAACTGATCCAGTCGTTCAAGCAGGTGGCGGTGGACCGCTCCCATGCCGAGCGCCGACAATTCAGCCTCAGCGAGGCCACCGACCAGATCGTGGCGAGCCTGCGCCCGGTATTGAAGAAGGCGACGATTACGCTGTCGGTCGACGTGCCGGAGGGCCTCTTGATCGACGGCTATCCCGGCTCCTACGGCCAGATTTTAACCAATCTTTTCCTCAACGCAGCCAATCATGCCTTCGCCGACGGCCGTTCCGGGGCGATCTCGCTTTCGGCACGGGCCCGCGGCAGTGACGATGTCGAAATCATTTTTGCCGATAATGGGGCCGGAATGACGCCGGACGTCCAGCGGCAGGCGTTCGATCCGTTCTTTACCACGCGCCGCAACGAGGGCGGTACCGGACTGGGCTTGCATATCGTCTATAATCTTGTCACTCAACAGCTCGGCGGCCGGATGATGCTGGAGTCAAGGCTAGGACAAGGCACCACTTTCCGCATTATCATGCCCAAGGTCGCCAAGGGAATCGTAACCAGCGGACCCACGATCACAGACGCAGCAGCCGACGGAACCCCTCAATGGCCGAACAGGACGATGTCCTCCACCTGATCGACGATTCCGAAACCGCCCCGGATGATTCGTCTGTACGCAAATGGAAGATCGCCGTCATCGACGACGATCAGGCGGTGCATGAAGGCACCCGGTTTGCGCTGAGCGACTACAACCTCCACGGCGCCACGCTGGAAATCCTCTCCGCCTATTCCGCGGCTGAAGGCCGCGTCCTGATGCGCAACAATCCCGATATCGCCGCCGTGTTGCTCGACGTCATCATGGAAACCGACGTCGCCGGCCTCGACCTCGTCGAGTACATCCGCAACGACATCAGGAACGAGACCGTACGCATCATCCTGCGCACCGGACAGCCCGGCCAGGCGCCGGAACGCCGCGTCATCGTCCAGTACGACATCAACGACTACAAGGCCAAGACCGAGCTCACCGCGGACAAGTTGTTCACCTCGCTGACCGCCGCCCTGCGCAGCTACCAGCAGCTCGAGCGCATGGTGCAGACAAGGCGAGGGCTCGAAATCATCATCGACGCCGCCTCGACCCTGTACGACTTCAAATCGATGCAGCGCCTCGCCGAAGGGGTGCTGACGCAACTGGCTTCGCTGCTCAATGTCGATTGCGCCGGTATACTGGTGCTGCGCGACGACGGCGCCCCCGGCAGCGAATTCTCCGTGCTGGCGGGCTCGGGCTGCTACAGCCGCTTCATCGGCACCACCAGCTCCAAGTCGCTCGATCCGGATTTGCGGCAGATGGTGGAAGACGCCTTCACGCGCCGCAAGAACGAGTTCGCCGACCACCGCAGCGTGCTCTATTTGCGCACCGGCTCGGGCCGGGAAGTCGTTGTGCTGCTGCAGGCCGAACGCCAGCTTTCCGACACCGACCGCGCGCTGGTCGAGATTTTCTCCAGCCGGCTGTCGATCGCGTTCGACAATGTGATCCTCTACCAGCAGCTGCATGCGGCCAATACCCAGCTCGAAGACCGCGTCGCCCAGCGCACCCGCGCGCTGATGCAGGCCAACCGCCGGCTTTCGGCGCAGTGGCTGCGGCTGCAGCGCGCCAACGGCTTCAAGAACGAAATCCTCGGCACCGTCGCCCACGACCTGAAAAATCCGCTCGGCGTCATTCTCGGCCGCACAGAAATGCTCAACGAACTGATCGGCGCCGGCTCGCCGAAGGAAAACGTTACTGCGCAGGTCGACCACATCCGCGACGCCACCAAGCGCCTGACCTCGATGGTCGATCATCTGATTTCGGACGCGATGGCGGACGCCTTCGACATCACCATCCGCCGCGAGCCGGTCGACGTCGGCGCCCTGGTGGCCGAAGTCACCGACGCCAATCTACCCTCGGCCGTCAACAAGCAGCAGACCATCAGCGTCTCCGCGCCGCCGAATTTCGTCACCATGTGCGACGTCGACCGGATCCGCGAGGCGATCGACAATCTGGTCAGCAATGCCATCAAATATTCACCGATCGGCGGCAAGATCACGGTGGGCGTCACCCATGAGGGTGACAACACCGTCGTGCGGATCACGGATGAGGGCGCGGGCCTGTCGCCCGAGGATCTCGGCCGGCTGTTCGGCCGCTTCCAGCGGCTGTCGGCCAAGCCGACCGCGGGCGAAAGCTCGACCGGCCTCGGTCTATCGATCGTCAAACGCATTATCGACATGCATGGCGGCCATGTGACCGCGGATAGCCCAGGCCCCGGACAGGGGTCGACGTTTACGGTTACACTGCCTGCAGCAGAGACATCATGAGCCAGAGCCAGCACATCATCATCGTCGACGACGAGGCGCCGGCCCGCGAAATGGTCGGCGATTACCTCAAGATGCACGGTTTCGCGGTGACGCTGTGCGACGGCGGCAAGAGCCTGCGCGGCGTCATCGAAACCAATGTGCCCGACCTCGTCGTGCTCGACCTCAACATGCCCGAGGAAGACGGGCTCTCGATCATCCGCGACCTGAAGAGCCGCATCAACGTCCCCGTCATCATGCTGACGGCGACCGCAAGCCCGATCGACCGCGTCGTCGGCCTCGAGCTTGGCGCCGACGATTACATCGCAAAGCCCTGCGAGCTGCGCGAATTGATGGCGCGCATCCGCTCGGTGCTGCGCCGCAGCGCGCCGGTCAAGGCGGTGGCGCCCGAGGCCGCCAGCGCCAAGGCGGAGAAGGAGCAATTGGTGCGGTTCGGCACCAAATGGCTCGATCTCGAAGCCCAGGCGCTGCGCGACGACGAAGGCAACGAGCATCCGCTGACCGCGTCCGAATTCGGCCTGTTGAAAGTGTTTGCCGCCAATCCGAAGCGGGTGCTGTCGCGCGAGCGGCTGCTGGAACTGGCGAATGCGCGCGACGCCGAAGCGTTCGACCGTGCGGTCGACCTGCGCATCATGCGGATCCGGCGCAAGATCGAGATCGACCCGACCAAGCCCGCCGTCATTCGCACCATCCGCGGCGGCGGCTATCTGTTCTCGCCGACCGGTGAGAAGGGCTAGCTGCGAAAATCAGCGTCGTCCCGGCGAAGGCCGGGACCCATAACCACCTGCAGTCGTGATTTTGCACGTTTGGTCGTTGTCCTGTTCCAACAAGATTGGCTGCGGCGTATGGGTCCCGGCCTTCGCCGGGACGACAATTTCTCCCGCACAGCGGAACCATTCCCCGACTGAAATCCTCCAATTTTCCGCACATTGAAATTATTGATACTTTTGCTCCGAATGTTTCGTCGCGGCCGCTGCGACGAAACAATTCTCCCCGGCACGAAACCATTTTCCCCCTTCCGTGCAGACATCCCGAAACGTTGATTAACTAGAAATCTCCCAACGACACGCCGCCAAGCGGCGAACTGGGAGTTTGTCATGCCGAACGTGATTGCCATCAACGCTGCAGCCCGCAAGCATATTGCCGATGCCCGCGCGACATCGGACGAATCGCTGCTGGAGAGCATTGCCAAAGGCGACCGCACGGCGATGCACGTGCTTTATTCCCGGCATCACGTACGGGTTTACCGCTTCATCCTGCGCATGGTGCGCGATACCACGATGGCGGAAGACCTCGTCAGCCAGGTGTTTCTGGACGTGTGGCGCACCGCCAGCCAGTTCGAGGGCCGTTCCCAGGTTTCGACCTGGTTGCTGTCGATCGCCCGCTTCAAGGCGCTGACCGCGCTGCGCCAGCGCAAGCATGAGGACATCGATCAGGACGACGTGTTGGAGATCGCCGACGAAGCCGACACCCCGGAAGCGTCGCTCGACCGCAGCAACACCAGCGCCATCCTGCGCGCCTGTGTCGCCAAGCTGTCGCCGGCGCATCGCGAGATCATCAATCTGGTCTACTACCACGAGAAGTCGGTGGAAGAGGCCGGCGCGATCATCGGTATTCCCCAGAGCACGGTGAAGACCCGGATGTTCTATGCCCGCAAACAATTGGCCGACTTGCTTAAGGTGGCCGGCGTGGACAGCATCGCTGCGTAAATATCAGCTATTTCAATCGGTTAGATTGGTGTTAGAAGCAGAAACCGAGTCGATTTCGAAGCCAAAGATTAAAGGCGACGAAACAAATGAAACAATTGGCGACATCACCCGGAAAAACTCTGCCCCTATACCGATCATCAACAACGCAACACCACCGCCGAACAGGAGAGCGAACATGCTGAAGCCGTCCTTCCGCCTCTTCATCGTCCCGCTCGGCGCAGTCGCTACCCTTGCTTCGCTGTCCGCTCAAAATGTCAGCCCTCGCGCCCAGCGCGATACCGGTTCGATGTTCGTGCGCGAGCAAGTGGTCGATTGCAGCACCGTGAGCGCCGCCGAGGTCTGTGTGATCCCGGACGTCGTTCGCTAAACCAAGTTTCTGACGAGCCGACCAAGCTTAACCTCCCAAGAACCTCCAACGACCCGGCCGGGATGCCCCCCGCCCGGGTCGCTCTGTATTTGGGGGGCGGGGCCAATACGCCGCGCCAGGAGCCAGTTGGCGGGCTCCAACGTCCGGGACGGGGCCTGAAGAAAATCTCGAAAACAACCCCATGCAAAGTAAAGCGGCCCCCCTCTTCGTCCGGACTTGGGTACCGCTCCCGATTTATTTGCAACTAATTTGCACTTGCATTAGCATCAAATCAGGTGCCGGCAATCGTCCGGAACGCAGGGGGAGGCCACCATGTTCGTCTCGTATCGCGCCGCCATCGGCGCATCTGTTTTGCTCGGCCTCGTCTCGGGCGCGGCGATCGCGGCCGGTGATTTGTCGCGGCAGACGCCGATCGAGGTCACCGTCGCATTGGGCTCGCCCGGCAAGCATGAATTCGCGCCGAAGCAACTGAAGTTGGAGACCGGCAAGCTCTACAAGCTGATCCTGCGCAACGACAGCAACGATCCGCATTACTTCACCTCGCACGCTTTCTCAGCGATGGTGTGGACGCGCAAGGCGCAGGTCACGCAACAGCGCGACGGCAAGACCGTGACGCTCGCCGAGTTCAAGGGCGCGATGCGCGAGATCGAAGTTTATCCGGGACAATCCGCCGAATGGTGGCTGGTGCCGGTCGCCGCCGGCCGCGTCACCGACCTGCGCTGCGACATCAAGGGCGCTGACGGCAAGACCCACGCCGATCTCGGCATGACCGGCGAGATCGTGATCGAGTAATCCTGCACTTTTGCTTGACGCGATCGAGCCGCTCATGATGTTTGCCGCTGACAATGGATGCTGCGGCAAACCCGGATGAAGTTCGGCTGCGCAAGGGATCCTCGCTCAGGGAAAGGTTTGTCCAGGCGGGCTCCGGCGCTGCAATTCTTCTGATTATTGTCCCGGGCCTGCTTACCTGGGCCTCGGGCGGCCGACCATTCATTCCTGCACTCTGGGTCGTGCCGCTCGGATTGTTCCTGATCGGCGTTGCCGCGCTTGAATGCAATGTGGCCTGGATCATCACGCAAGACGGCATCCTGATCGGCGAGCAGCGTCCGCTCGGCCAGGTGCACAAGCGAATGATCAGCCATCACGACATCGCCGAGGTTCGCGTCCGCAAGAACAGGTTCAGCTATCCAGCGAGTTTCAGCCTGGTGTGCAGGCTGGCCTCAGGGGGTGTCTTGATCTCTCCACCGCTGCCGGACATCACGCGCGTCAACGAAACCACCGCAATTGCTACGGGATTGCTCGGTCTTCCCGATGCCGCGCCCATCGACAACCCGCTCGAGGCCGGCAACGCCGAGATCATCCTTGGCTCGCCGGTCAATCCCGATCTGGGCCGCGTGATTCGAATCGCCGTGCCGGTTGTGGCCGGCCTGTGCGCCCTGCCATTCCTCATCGCATTCTGGATCGGCGAGTGGGAGATGGCGCTCGGATTGCTCTTGCCGCTCGGCTTTCTTGCTGCCTTTGCACTCTACCGCTACGCGCACCGATTAGCCGGCGCGTGCTGGATCATTCGGCAAGGCGAGATCCGTGTCGAGCGGATTGCGTTAAGCGGCAAACCATCCGCCGAGACGATCCGAGCAGGTGACGTCGCAGCGATCGAGGTCGACGAGCCCGATTCCAAGGACCGCACCTGCACCATCAGCGTTCGGCTGCGCACGGGCCAGACCTTCTGCAGCCCGACAAAGCACGACCAAAATGCGGCACGCGCCGTGCGCGCAGAAATGGTTCGGCGACTCAATGCTCCTCCGGATGCCGGAACACCGACTGGATAGCGGGCCTCTGCTGCAAAAGGCGCGGTACTGTTATCGCATCCGGCATGATAGGATTGACGCCAGCTTAGCTGCGATAAGGTGGTGCCGATGTTCGAAGGCTGGGATGCCGTTGTATTGGCCCGGGCGCAGTTTGCCTTCACGATGTCGTTCCACATCGTATTTCCCGCCTTCTCGATCGGGCTCGCCAGTTATCTTGCGGTGCTTGAAGCGCTGTGGCTGTGGACCGGGCGCGAGGTTTTCATCAACCTGTTCAATTATTGGCTGAAGATTTTCGCGGTCGCCTTCGGCATGGGCGTGGTGTCGGGCATCGTGATGTCCTACCAGTTCGGCACCAACTGGTCGGCCTTCTCGGACAAGACTGGCCCCGTGATCGGCCCGCTGATGGCCTATGAGGTGCTGACCGCGTTCTTCCTCGAGGCGGGTTTTCTCGGCGTGATGCTGTTCGGGCTCGATCGCGTCGGCCCCAGGCTCCATTTTTTCGCGACCTTGATGGTCGCGGTCGGCACGCTGATTTCGGCGTTCTGGATTCTGTCGGCCAATTCCTGGATGCAGACGCCCACAGGTCACGCCCTTAATGCCGAAGGCCAGTTCATCGCGGTCGACTGGTTCAAGGTGATCTTCAATCCATCTTTCCCCTACCGGCTCGTGCACATGGTGCTGGCGGCGTACCTGACCACCGCGTTGGTGGTCGGCGCGGTCGGCGCCTGGCATCTGCTGCGCGACCCGCATCTGGCCGGCCCGCGCGTGATGTTCTCGATGGCGATGTGGATGGCAACAATCGTCGCCCCGCTCCAGATCCTCGCCGGCGACCAGCACGGGCTCAACACGCTGGAGCATCAGCCGGTGAAGATCATGGCGATGGAAGGCCACTTCCAGAGCCACAAGGACGGCGCGCCGCTGATTCTGTTCGGCTGGCCCAATCAGGCCGCGGGCAAGATGGACTACGCGATCGAAATCCCCAAACTGGGCTCATTGATCCTCAAACATTCCCTCGACGCGCCGATGGCCGGTCTCGACACCGTGCCGCGTGAAAACTGGCCGCCGGTGCCGATCACCTTCTGGTCGTTCAGAATCATGGTCGGCATGGGATTGCTGATGGTGGGGCTCGGCCTGCTCAGCTTGCTGATGCGTTTCCGCGGTACGCTGTACAATTCGCGTTTGCTGCACGTGTTTGCGGTCGCGATGGCTCCGTCGGGTTTCATCGCGGTGCTGGCGGGCTGGATCACCACCGAGACCGGGCGTCAGCCGTTCACGGTGTATGGCCTGTTGCGGACGGCCGACTCGGCATCACCGCTGGCGGCGCCCGCGGTTGCCTCGTCGCTGATCGCCTTCATCATCGTCTATTTCGTGGTGTTCACCGCCGGCGTGATCTACCTGCTGCGCCTGATGGCGCAGCCGCCGCATCATGGCGAGGAAGGTCCGCGCAGCGACGTCCCGGCGCGTGCCGCCGGCATCACGCCGGCCGCCGGTGCTGTCGCCGAGGGAGCCGCGCGATGATCCCCATCGACCTTCCGACCATCTGGGCCTTCATCATCGCCTTTGCGGTGTTCGTCTATGTGGTGATGGACGGCTTCGATCTCGGCCTCGGCATCCTGTTTCCTCTGTTTCCGAAGAAGGAAGACCGCGACGTCATCATGAACAGCGTCGCCCCGGTCTGGGACGGCAACGAGACCTGGCTGGTACTCGGCGGCGGCGGCCTGATGGCGGCGTTCCCGCTGGCCTATGCCGTGCTGATGCCGGCGCTCTACACGCCGATGATCGTGATGCTGCTCGGCCTGGTATTCCGCGGCGTCGCCTTTGAGTTCCGCTGGCGCACCACGCGCGAACGCAACCGCTGGGACATTGCGTTTGCCGGCGGCTCGCTGCTGGCGACGCTGGCGCAGGGCATTGCGCTCGGCGCGATCCTGCAGGGCATTCATGTCTCGGGACGACACTATGCCGGCGGCTGGTGGGATTGGCTGACGCCGTTCAGCATCCTCACCGGCGTCGCGCTCGTGATCGGCTACGCACTGCTCGGCTCGACATGGCTGGTCATGAAGACCGAAGGCGAATTGCGCGACCGCGCCTATCAGCTAAGCTGGCTGCTGCTGGTCGCGATGCTGTGCGCCATCGGCATCGTCAGCATTGCAACACCGTTCCTGCATGTGCAGTACACCCATCGCTGGTTTGCCTGGCCCAACATCATCCTCACCGCTCCGGTTCCGGTGGCGGTGGCGGCCGTCACCGTGATGTTGCTTCGCAGCCTCGCCAACAAATATGACTACCAGCCGTTTTTCCTGACGCTGGCGCTGTTCGCGCTGTCCTATGCGGGGCTCGGCATCAGCATGTATCCCTATATCGTGCCGCAGAGCATCACGATCTGGCAGGCGGCCTCGCCCGCAAATAGCCAACTCTTCATGCTGGTCGGCGTCGCGATTCTCATACCGCTGATCCTCGGCTATACCGCGTGGGCCTATTGGGTGTTCCGCGGCAAGGTCAAAGCCGGAAGCGGTTATCACTGATGACCAAAGCGTTTTCCAGCGAAGTGGACCCCGGTTCGCGTCAAGAAAACGCGTCCAATCAAGAATCCAGCGAGCCGACACCGCGGCCGCTGACGCAGCGCCTGCTGTGGTTTGCCGCGCTCTGGCTCGGCGGCGTCGGCACGGTGACGCTGATCTCCTACGGCCTGCGACTCTGGATCGCGCCGAAATGAGCCGTCTGTCACAATCAGCCGCGATCGAGATGAACAAAAATAGAAGCCATTCCAGCAAGATACCGGCCCTGCTGCCCTAAACTTGCCATCAAGCTGGCCCTGAGATTTGATGGTTCCGCTGATTTGGCCCAAGCGCCAACCAATTGGCCAACGCGCCAACAAGGAGAGCTCCGCAATGACGAAGTTTCGGCACCTGATCTGGATGATGATCGCAACGAGCGGTCTGGTCCTCTCAGCCTCGCAGAGCAACGCGCAGCTGCGGCAGCCCGATGTGGGTGACCAGCCGGGGCTGGTCGCCGACGAATCCGTCCAGCTCGATCCGCAGTTCAGGAAGACGGCGGTGCTCTACCGCACCAACGAAGCGCCGGGAACCATCATCGTGGTCACGGCCGAGCGCCATCTCTATCTGATCCAGGGCGGCGGCCGCGCGCTGCGCTACGGCATCGGCGTCGGCCGCGAGGGTTTCACGTGGCAGGGACTCGTTAACATCACGCAAAAGAAGGAATGGCCGGATTGGACGCCGCCGCCGGAAATGATTCAACGCCAGCCCTATCTGCCGCGCTTCATGGCCGGCGGCCCGGGTAACCCGCTCGGTGCGCGGGCGATGTATCTCGGGACCACCGTCTACCGCATTCACGGCACCAACCGTCCCGACACGATCGGCACCGCCGTCTCCTCCGGCTGCTTCCGGCTCGTCAACGCCGACGTCGCCGATCTCTATGAGCGCGTCCCGGTCGGCACCAAGGTGATCATCCGGCAGAAGCCCGAACTGTAATTGCGACAGCACCGTCTCTTCCGCAGATCCATTTCCCTGAAATTGGTGAGTTAAAAAATGCTACGTACTTTTCGAGGCGGCCTCCTCATTGGGCTGGCGGTCGCAATCGCGGTCGCGGCTGGCGCAATCACATATGAACGCTATGACACCAAGACCCTGAAGCGGACGCTCAAGCGCGGCGAACTGCTGTGCGGCGTCAACAAGGGCCTGCCCGGCTTCTCGATCCCCGACGACAAGGGCGACTGGACCGGCTTCGACGTCGATTTCTGCCGCGCGGTGGCGGCGGCTATCTTCGACGATCCCAAGAAGGCGAAGTTCATTCCGCTCGACGCCAGCGAGCGGTTCAAGGAGCTGTCGAGCCGCAAGGTCGACATTCTCTCGCGCAACTCCACCTGGAGCATGTCGCGTGAGGTCAACAACGCGCTCTATTTCCCGGCCGTCGCCTATTATGACGGTGAAGGCTTCATGCTGCCGGCCTCGCGCAAGATCGATTCCGGGCTGGACCTGAACAACAGCAAGATCTGCGTGCAGGAAGGCACCACCACGGTGCTCAACGTCGCGGATTATTTCCGCGCCAACAACATGAAATACACGGAGATGAAATTCGCCAAGCTGGACGATGTCGTCAAAGCCTATAATGAAGGCAAGTGCGACACCCTGACCGCCGACGTCTCCCAGCTCTACGCGCTGCGCATCAACCTCAGTAAGCCGGACGATCACACCATCCTGCCCGACGTCATCTCGAAGGAGCCGCTGGCACCCGTGGTGCGGCAGCGCGACGACGACTGGATGATGATCGTAAAGTGGACGCTATACGCGATGATCAACGCCGAGGAACTCGGCATCACCTCCAAGAACATCGACGAGGCGCTGAAGTCGAAAAAGCCCGACGTGATGCGGCTGGTCGGCACCGAAGGCGCCTATGGCGAGGACCTCGGCCTCTCCAAGGACTGGGCCGCCCGCATCATCCGCCATGTCGGCAATTACGGCGAGATCTACGACCGCAATGTCGGCGCCGAATCCAAGCTGAAGATCCCGCGCGGCCTGAACTCGCTCTGGAGCAACGGCGGCATCCAGTACGCCCCGCCGATTAGGTAGCGCTTAAGCTCGCAAGCCTAGCCACACACTCGCTGTCATCACCCGCGAAAGCGGGTGATCCAGTACGCCGGGACATTTCGGATCAATCACGGCCGCCGCGGCGTACTGGGTCGCCCGGTCAAGCCGGGCGATGACACCGATTATGTCTCTGCAGACGCAAATCAATAACTCTTCATCCGCGCCAGTTGATCGGCGTGGTAGTTGCTGTCGCCGAACAACTCCTGGCAGACCCGTGCGCGCTTCATGAAGAAGCCGATGTCGAACTGGTCGGTCATGCCCATGCCGCCATGCATCTGCACGCCTTCCTGCACCGCCCGCGTCGCGGTGGTCCCGGCGCGCGCCTTTGCAACGGCGACTGCGGCCCCGGCGTTGGTAAAATCGTCATCCAGCGTCTGCAGCGCCTTCAGCACGGCGGCGCGGGTGATCTCGATATCGATATAGAGCTCGGCGGCGCGGTGCTGCAGCGCCTGGAATTCGCCGATCAGTTTTCCAAATTGCTTGCGCTCTTTCAGATAGGTCACGGTGCGACCGAACACTTCCTCGCTGAGGCCCACCATTTCGGAAGCCACCGCGCCGCGGCCGATATTGAGCACGCCTTCGAGCAATGCTGCGCCCTGATCGACCTCGCCGAGCACGCTATCGGCGTTGACCTCGACATTGTCGAACTCGATGCGCGCCGCATTGTGCGAATCCACCATCGCCGTGCGTTCCACGGCAAGACCCTTGGACTTGGGATCGACCAGGAACAGCGTCAGCCCGTTACGCTCGCCGGCGGAGCCGCCGGTGCGCGCCGCGACGATCAGGAGATCGGCGGTGTGGCCGTCGACCACAAAAGCTTTTGCGCCGCTCAGCTTGAAGCCGTTGCCGGAGCGCACGGCCTGCAATTTGGTCTGCAGCGGGCGATGCTTGGCGCCTTCGTCGACCGCGAGCGCCGCGAGCAGCGAGCCGTCCGAAATTCTGGGCAGATGCGCGGCCTTCTGCGCGTCGCTACCGCCACGCGTCAGTGCGGAGGCCGCCAGCACCGCGGTCGACAGGAACGGCGACGGCATCAAGGTGCGGCCGATTTCCTCCATCACCACGCCGGCCTCGACGGCACCTAACCCGCTGCCGCCAAAGTTTTCCGGCACCAACAGGCCGGAAAAAGCCCATCTCGGCAAACGCCTTCCAGAGCTCGCGGGAAAATCCCGTGGCGTCTTTGCTGTCGCGCAAGCTTCGCAAATGCGACACCGGCGCCTTGTCGCTGATAAGGCCGCGCGCGCTGTCGCGCAGCATGGATTGTTCTTCGGTGAGGACGAGTGCCATTGGAGAGGATTCCGGTTTCGAGATGAACTAAGTTGCTTCGTCGTCCCTGCGAAAGCAGGGACCCATACGCCGCGGCCTATCGAGTAGGAATGGAGCTGGTGTCACAACCAAATACTCAACAGCGGTGGTTATGGGTCCCTGCGTTCGCAGGGACGACGAGAGAGGTTGGGCACTACGCCCCCGGCAGATCGAGGATCCGCTTGGCGACGATGCCGAGCATCACCTCCGACGTGCCGCCTTCGATCGAATTCGCCTTGGTGCGCAGCCAGGCGCGCGGGCGGGCGCCGCCTTTGGAGCGCTCGCTTTCCCATTCCAGCGCGTCGACGCCGCCGGCCGACATCAGGATTTCATGGCGGCGCTTGTTGAGCTCGGTGCCGTAATATTTCATCGCCGAGGAAAACGCCGGATGCGACTGGCCGGCTTTGGCGAGATCGACCGCGCGTTCCGCCGCCGCCGACAGCGCCGCCTCGTCGATCTCGAAGGTCGAGATCTGGCCGCGCAGCATCGGATCCTCCAGCCGGCCTTGCTCGTCGCTGCCGACCGAGTCAGCCGCGACCTGACCGAGCGGCCGGCCGACGCCGCGCTCGCCCATGCCCGAGATCATCGCGCGCTCGTGCTGCAGCAGGTATTTCGCCACATCCCAGCCGCGGTTGACGGTGCCGACCACATGCGATTTCGGCACCCGCACGCCATCGAAGAAGGTTTCGCAGAACGGTGAGTAGCCCGAGATCAAGAGGATCGGTTTGGTCGTGACGCCCTTCGACGTCATGTCGAACAGAATGAAGCTGATGCCGTCATGCTTCTTGGCTGACCCGTCCGTGCGCACGAGGCAAAAGATCCAGTCGGCGTAGTTGGCATAGGACGTCCAGATCTTCTGGCCGGTGATGACGAAATCATCGCCGTCGCTTTCGGCGCGGGTCTGCAGCGAAGCGAGGTCCGATCCGGCGTTGGGCTCGGAATAGCCCTGGCACCAGCGGATCAGGCCCGCGGCAATCTTCGGCAGGTGCTCCTTTTTCTGCGCCTCGTTGCCGTATTTCAGCAGCGCCGGCCCGAGCATCCAGATACCAAAACTCGACAGCGGCGAACGCGCGCCCATCGCCGCCATTTCCTCGCGCAGCACCTTGTGCTCGGCGCGGTCGAGGCCTCCGCCGCCATATTCCTTTGGCCAGTCGGGCACGGTCCAGCCCTTGTCGCGCATCCGTTCGAACCAGACGCGCTGCGGCTCGGAAGAGAATTTGGCGTTGCGGCCGCCCCAGTAGGTGTCGCCCTCCGAGGTCATGGGCTTGCGCATTTCCGGCGGGCAATTGGCCTCGAGCCAGGTGCGGGTTTCACGGCGGAATTGATCAGGATCGGACATGGTGCGTTTCCATATTGGGCGAGTTGAAAAGACCTTAGTCGCCGCATCGCGGAATTCAACATCTCTCTGCGCCGCACATGCGCGCAACGCCATAGTCACGCGCCGGGATCGGGTGTATCGCAGAGGCGGCAACGATTGAAAAACAAGAGGAAACCGACATGCGGCTGAAGTTGCTTTCGCCTGGCGAAATGAGCCCCGAGCAAAAAGAAACCTACGACGAGTCGATTGCCGGCAAGCGCGGCGCGCCGCCGGCGCCGATGATGGCCTGGCTCAACAGCCCGCAGATGGCCAAGCATGCCACGCGACTCGGCGAGCAACTCCGCTTCAACACGATCTTTCCCGCAAAACTTTCCGAGATCGCGATCCTCGTCACCGCGCGGCACTGGACCTCGCATTACGAATGGTTCGCGCATAAGCGCCTGGCGCTGAAAGGCGGCATGGACCCGAAAATCATCGACGACATCCGCGACCGCCGCACGCCCACTTTCGACGATCCCAAGGGCCAGATGATCTACGACGTCGCCAAGTCACTGCATGAGGGCCACGGCCTCTCCAAGCCGTTGTATGACGCGGCGGTGGAATTGCTAACGGTGCGCGGCGTGACAGAGGTCATCGGCCTGTGCGGCTACTACACAATGGTGTCGATGACGCTGAACACCTTTGAGTTCGGGCTGCCGGATGGGGAAGTGTCGGATTTGGCGTAAGGTTTGGAAACGCTTGGTTTCCGAATTGCGGGGTACCCGTTTTCCGGATTCTCCCTACTTGTAATCCCGGCAAGGCAAATGGAGACATCGACATGCCCGACAACCCGCCCATCATATCCGGCACACGGATCGGGCATGTCCATCTCAAGGTCGCGGATCTCGAACGCGCGCTGGGGTTTTACTGCGGCGTACTCGGTTTTGAGATCATGCAGCGGATGGGCACGGCCGCGGCGTTCATTTCGGCCGGCGGCTATCATCATCACATCGGCCTCAACACCTGGGAAAGCAAAGGCGGCCAACCGCCACCGCCGGGCACCACCGGGCTGTTCCACACCGCGATCCTCTACCCCACCCGCCCGGCGCTGGCGGACGCGCTGCATCGCGTGATGCAGGCCGGCATTGCGCTCGACGGCGCCAGCGATCATGGCGTCAGCGAGGCGCTGTATCTGCGCGACCCCGACGAGAACGGCGTCGAACTGTACCGCGACCGGCCCAAGGAAGAATGGCCGCGCGCCACCGACGGTTCGCTGTCGATGTTCACGAAGCGGCTGGATCTCGAGGATTTGCTGGGCGCCCGCGAATCATGATCAGCACCGCCGCAATCAATTCGAGGCCAATACAGCCGTAAAACGGCAGCGAATAGCTGCCCGACATGTCGCGCAGCAGGCCGACCACGCCGGGACCGAATGCATAGGTGATCTGGTTGATCGCGGTGATCAGGCTGACCAGCACGCCGAACGAGCGTGGATCGAATTCGCGCTGCACGATCAGCGCCGGCAGCGTGATCAGGTTGCCGACCGAAAATCCGAACAGCGCGCAGGCCGCCATCAGCGCGTAGTCATTGTGCACGTTGATGACGATCACGAGCGCCACCGCCTGGCTGACGAACGAGAGCGCGGACGCCAGCCGCTGGTTCATCTGGTCGATCACGAACGAAAACAGCACGCGGCCGACCACCGCCATGGCGGTCAACAGCGCGACCGCGATGGCCGCGCGCTCGCGCCCGATCACCGAATCCAGAAACGAGATCAGATGCACGATGAAGCCGACCTGCGCGAACAGCACCAGCGCGAAGGCCGACGATACCGTCAGAAATCCGATATCGCGAAATGCCCGCGCGCGAATCTGAATCGGCGATGGCGCGTCCGCAGCGCTGACCGCGCCTCCGTTTGCGCTAGCATGGCCCGGCGGCCGTCCGACGTAAATCAGGATGACCGGCACCATCAGCGCTACCATCACCACCGCCGCGGCAATCATCGCGCCCGGGAAACCGAAATAGCCGATCGCCAGCACCAGCAGCGGCACGCCGGCGATCCCGCCAAAACTGGCGCCGTTCAGCGCCAGGCTGATCGCCATCCCGCGTTTTTTGTCGAACCAGAGGCCCAGCGTGTTGGTGATCATGCCGAGGCTGGTGCCGGCCCAGCCGAAGGCGAGAAACGCGTTGGCGAGATAGAGCTGCCAGGGTTCGCGCGCCTGGCCGATCGTAACAGCGGCAATCGCCATCGTGCCGATGCCGGCGATCATGCAGTTGCGGGGACCGAACGCCCTGATCGCCTCGCTAACGAAGGCAACCAGCGCCGCGCCGGACAGATAGAAGAACGTCGTG
The DNA here is from genome assembly GCF_040546575.1 of Bradyrhizobium sp. OAE829. Lineage (NCBI taxonomy): Bacteria > Pseudomonadati > Pseudomonadota > Alphaproteobacteria > Hyphomicrobiales > Nitrobacteraceae > Bradyrhizobium > Bradyrhizobium sp. OAE829. The sequence goes on from NZ_JBEPOE010000001.1 coordinate 3,755,129, forward strand.
CCGAGCGAAATCAGCGACGCCGGCCAGCCGTGCAGCCGCTGCAGCTCGGCGACATAGACGCTCTGGCCGTAGAAGCCGAGCCCCCAGCCGAAAGTCGCGAGCAGGAAACAGACGAGCACAATGCGCCAGCCGTCGTAGCGGAGCGAGGTTTCGTCGGGAGTGGTGTAAGTGGATGCGTCCAATGTTTCTTGCTTTTGTTTGCGTTTGCCCCGTCATGCCCGGCCTTGTGCCGGGCATCCACGTCTTCCTTGCTAGCGGCCGCCAAAGACGTGGATGGCCGGGTCATCTAGCGCGAAGACGCGCTTCGCGCTTCTGCCCGGCCATGACGACGGTTAGCAGATAGCAAAACAAAAAGCTTCGACCGCCGCCGAAATGTCAGCAGTTGTCATCAGGCCTTCTTCGGCGGCTCATAGAAGAACCGCTCGCGAAAGATCCGGTCGCCGCGCCATTCCTGCATCGCGACTTCATCGATCCGCATCGTCTTGCCGGATGGATAGGTGAAATCGAAGATCCAGTGGATCGCGACCCGATCACCTTCGAGAACCGAGGAAACGCAGGTCGTGACGACATCAGACACCCGCTCCAGCGTCGCGCGCTCCTGCCCCACCAGCACGTCGCGGCCGACGCGCGGCGGCGCGCTGTTCTCCTGCATGGTGGCGTCCTCGGTGTAATAGCGCTCGATGGCGCCGGCATGGTCGCCCGAAACAACGACGGCGATGAATTCGTCAAGACGCGCGCGTGAGGGCATGAGGCCTCCAGATCAGGATTTCTATTAGATAGTGGGGCCGGCAAGTTCGTCAACTTCCCGCAGCTTCGCCCGCCGTCGCGCGAATGATGCGAGCGACAGCACCGCGAGCCCCAGCAGCACCGGCGGGAACACCACCATGTTGACCATCGACCAGCCGTAATGCGCCAGCAACTGGCCGGACGAGAACGAGCCGATCGCCATCATCCCGAACACCAGGAAATCGTTGAAGGCCTGCACCTTGTTGCGCTCCTGCGGCCGGTGCGTCTCCAGCACCAGCGCGGACGCGCCGATAAACGCGAAGTTCCAGCCGACGCCGAGCACGATCAGGCAGGCCCAGAAATGCATCGCGGTGATACCGGATAGGCCGATCAATGCGGCGGCGGCCTCCAGCAGCAGGCCGAGCGCGACAATGCGAGGCGCGCCGAAGCGTGCGATCAGCGAGCCCGTGAAGAAGCTCGGCCCATACATCGCCACGATGTGCCACTGGATACCAAAATTGGAATCGCTGACGGTCAGCCCGCACATCTTCATCGCGAGCGGCGCTGATGTCATCACCAGATTCATCATGGGATAGGCGATCACGCCGCACAGTGCCGCCGCAATGAATCGTGGCTGCCGCGCGATCTCAAACAGCGGCCGGCCGCCATGCATGTCCGCCGCCGCAGGTTTCGGCGCATCGACGCTGGACAGGACCGCCATCGCGACCAAAGCGACGAAAGCCTGCATCAGAAAGCTGAAGGCGAACAGATAAGGCGGCCAGATATCCATGGTCCACTGCACGAGCTGCGGACCGAGCACGCCGGCGAACACGCCGCCCGCCATCACCCACGAGACCGCCTTGGGGCGGAACGCGACGCTGGCGCCGTCGGCGGCGGCAAAGCGATAGGATTGCGACACCGCGCCATAGAGTCCGCCGAAGAAGGTCGCGCAGCAGAACAGCCAGAACGCGCCCTGCAGGATCGCGAGCGCGCCGATCAAACCGGTGAGCACGCCGCAGCCGGTGCCGATGATGAAAGCGATGCGGCGACCGTGCGCGCGCGAAATCACACCAGTCGGCAGCGTGCCGGCGGCAAGGCCCAGCACATACATCGAGAGCGGCACGGTCGCGAGCGAGATGTCAGGCGCCAGCGTCGCGCCGACGATCGAACCGGTGGCGAAGATCACCGCGGACTTGGCGCCGGTCAGCGCCTGTGCCGCGGCGAGACGCAGCACATTGGCGCGCGCCCGCGCGTCATTGACGATCTCTGCGGTGGCAGTGGCATCCAGCATCGGCATTCCCGCCCCGGCAGGCCCCGGCGGGAGCTGCAATTCATTGGCTTGTTTGATTTGCGGCACTATGAAGACGCGCAGACGTGCGATCAACCGGCGCAAACGGGCGCGCGCTATGCGCTGGGCTCACCCTTTATCGATCGCTCGAACACCAGAATGAAATTATTCGCCGGCATCGGCACGGTTGCGATCAATGCGAGCCCAACGCCTTCAGCCAATCGGCTGACATCGGCAATATCGCGCACGCCCCATTCGGGGTCGCGGTCGCGAAGGCTGGTGTCGAAGACGGCATTGCTGAGCGCGGTGTGCTTGCCGTCGCGTTTGAACGGGCCATAGAGAAACAGCCGCCCGTCGCTGCGTAAGTAACGCGACGCGCCGGCGAACAAGCCTTCAGCGACGCGCCAGGGCGCGATGTGAATCACATTGGCGCAGAACACCGCCAGCAAGTCGGAGGGCCCGCTGCCGTCCTGCATCTGGGGACACCATGCGGGATCGCTGAGATCGATCCGCATTTCGGGACGGATGTTCGGCAGGCCCGCATGGGCGCGCCACGCCGCAATGCTGTTCAGATGCGCCTCGTTGAAATCGCTCGGCCACCAGGTGACGTCGGGCGCATGGCGGGCGAAATGCACGACATGCTGGCCGGTGCCGCTGCCGGCCTCCAGCACGTCGCCGGATTTGCCGGCGAGGAATTTCTGCAGCACCGCCCAGATCGGTGCGTGGTTGCGATGGAATGCGGCCGCATCCAGCCGGCCGTCGGCCTCAATCGGCCGGCCATCCTTGCCAAACTCCACCACAAACTCAGCCACCGCAAAATCTCACTTCAAGTCTCCGCAATAGATTTCCTTCAAGACCTGCAAGACGCGCAGGGCGCGCTGATCGACGACGCGGTAATGCAGCGTCTGCGAGGCCCGCCTGAATTCGACCAGGCCGTCGGCACGCAATTTTGCCAGATGCTGCGACAGCGCCGACTGACTGAGCTTGGCGACGCCGACGAGTTCACCGACGGTCATCTCGCCGCGCACCGCGAGAAAGCACAGGACCAGCAGCCGCTTCTCGTGACCGAGCAATTTAAGCAGCTGCGCGGCCTCGCCGGCCTGTTTCGCCAGCTTCTTCAGGGACGCCTCGTCCTCGGCGCCATTGCCGACGGGCATCTTGTTGGTTGTTGCCGCTTCTGCTCTCATCGTCTGCATCCGGATCGAAATCAGCGCCGACTGGGCGCGGTGTATCAGTTTATCGCGCCTATGGTTATTTAGCATTGACTAAATTAGTGAATGCCGATAAACCCGCGAAAAAGCAACAAATGATGCGGCCATGCGGCGGCAAGGGGAATGAAACGTGCGGCCTGATCTCTGGCGCAGCATATCTCTACTGTCGAGCACGGGCGCGTATACGCGGCTCGGCCGGCGTTCCCTGCTCGGCCTTGGCGCGGCGCTGACCGGCAGCCTTGCTCTCGGTCCAAAACAGGGAAATGCAGAGCCCTCGCCGGCATCCCCGCCTGCGGACGCGCCATGGTCGCAATCGATCGGGCCCGGCGTGGTCGACCGGCCCTATGGCCGGCCCGCCGATACCGAGGCCGGCGTCATCAGGCGCAACGTGCCGTGGCTCACCGCCGGCACCGAATCCTCCATCAGCTTTTCGCCGCTGCAGGATCTGCACGGCATCATCACGCCGAACGGCCTGTTTTTCGAGCGCTATCACGCCGGCCGGCCGGACGTCGATCCGGAGCAGCACAAGCTCATGATTCATGGCCTGGTCGAGCGCCCGCTGTTGCTCTCGATGAAGGACATCATTCGTTTTCCGTCCGTGACGCGGATCCATTTCATCGAATGCCCGGCCAATGGCGGCATGGAGTGGCGTGCCGCGCAGTTGAACTCGCTGCAGTTCAATCACGGCATGATCTCCTGCGCGGAATGGACCGGGGTGCGGCTGTCGACCCTGCTGGAAGAGGTCGGCATCAAGAAAGAAGCCAAGTGGGCCATGGTCGAGGGCGCCGACGGCGCGCACATGAACCGCAGCCTGCCGCTCGAAAAATGCCTCGACGATTGCCTCGTGGTCTACGCGCAAAACGGCGAGGCGCTGCGGCCCGAACAGGGTTATCCGCTGCGGCTGGTAGTGCCGGGCTGGGAAGGCAATGTCAGCATCAAATGGCTGCGCCGGATCAAGCTCGGCGACAAACCCTGGCATTCGCGCGAAGAAACCTCGAAATATACCGACCTGATGCCCGACGGCACCTCGCGCGGCTTCACCTGGCTGATCGACGCCAAATCCGTCATCACCTTCCCCTGCCCGGAAAAGCCGCTCTCGAGTCCCGGCCTCTATGAAATCAGGGGATTGGCATGGACCGGCAACGGCAAGGTCAAGCGCGTCGACGTCTCGACCGATGGCGGCGTCAATTGGCAAAGCGCGCGGCTGCATGAGCCGGTTCTGTCGAAGGCGCTGACGAAATTCACGATACCCTGGCGCTGGGACGGCGCGCCGGCGCTGCTGGAATCCCGCGTGATCGACGAAACCGGCTATGTGCAGCCGACCATCGCGCAGCTTCGCAAGCAGCGCGGCACCAATTCGGTCTACCACAACAATTCGATCCAGACCTGGCAGGTGAAGGGCGACGGGAGCGTGTTCGATGTCCAGCTCGCGTAAGCACCTCGCGCTGCTTTGCGTCAGCATGATCGCCGCCGCCGGCACCTTCGCTTACGCCGCCGAGCCCGGATATTACGGCTATGGCGAGCGGGCGACGCCCGAGCAGATCGCCGGCTGGGATATCGATGCGCGCGGCGAGGATGGTGCGGGCCTGCCTGCGGGCCGCGGCGGCGTGATCAGGGGTTCGGAGGTCTATGCCGAGCAATGCGCGGCCTGCCATGGAACTTTCGGCGAAGGCGAGGGCCGGTTTCCCAAGCTCGTCGGCGGCGCCGGGACGCTCAGGGATGACCGGCCGGAGCTGACGGTCGGCAGCTACTGGCCGTTTGCGCCGACCCTGTGGGACTACATTAACCGCGCCATGCCGATAGCCGCACCGCACACATTGTCAGCCGATGACGTTTATGCTTTGACCGCCTATATTCTGAACCTGAACGACATCGTTCCCAGTGAATTCGTCGCCGACCGGGAAAGCTTGCCGAAAGTCAAAATGCCCAATCGCGACAATTTCCTCTGGACCGATCCGAGGCCCGATACGGCAGCGAAACCGTGCATGAGCGCATGCGTTGACCCCGCCAGCGTCAAAATCGTGTCCACGGCGGAAGGCAAGAACCTGACGCCGCGCACGACGGGGTCACTCGACACCATGCTGGCAAAGTAGAATTGGCAAGCAAAGTAGCGTTGATACGCAAAGTAGAATTGGCAAGCTGAATAGAAATTACGGGAAACGTCCTTGAGCAACACACCTCTAAACAAGCTTGGCCTGATCGCGGGGATGGTGCTGGCGCTATCGATCGGCGCCGCCGCGAGTCCCGCTGCTGCCCAGTCCGCGGCGGCGGAAGGCCAGAAACTGGCCTTCGACCGCAGCAAGGGCAATTGCCTGACCTGCCACGCGATCAAGGGCGGCCAGTATCCCGGCACGCTCGGGCCGGAACTGGTCGACATCAAAAGCAAATACCCCAACCGCGACGAGCTCGTCGCCATTATCTACGACGAAACCAAGCGCAATCCGCTGACGGTGATGCCTCCGTTCGGACGAAACCGGATTTTGACCGACAACGAAATCAGCGCGGTCGTGGATTTCCTGCAAACATTGTGACGACGCGCCTTTCAGGAGAACTTTCGGATGACACGCACTGACAATGGATTTTCCGCCACGCGGCGCCTGATCCTGCAAGGCGCGGGCGCGGTGGCGCTGGTCGGCCTTGGGAATCTTCCTTTTGGCCTCACGCAGGCGTTCGCGGCCGCCAACGACAAATATCCGGAAGATGCGTTCAAGCAGAAGAGCGAAGCCGACGCGATCAAGTCGCTCTACGGCAAGACGGCAGAGGCTTCCGACAAGGTGAAGATGGACGCGCCCGAGATCGCCGAAAACGGCGCCGTGGTTCCGGTGTCGGTTTCGACGACGCTGGCCGACGTGACCTCGATCTCGTTCCTGGTGGCTGAAAACCCGGTCGCCCTGGTGGCCTCCTACAAGATTCCGGCCGGCACGATGCCGAGCGTTGCCAACCGCATCAAGATGGCGAAGACCAGCAACGTGATCGTCGTCGTCGAAGCCGGCGGCAAGCTCTACAGCGCCACCAAGGAAGTCAAAGTCACCGTCGGCGGTTGCGGCGGTTAAGACACAGATAATCGAAGGATCGAAACAATGGCATCGACCATTCGCGTGCGCGCCACCTCGTCAGGCGAAACCACCGAAGTGCAGGCGCTGATCCAGCACCCGATGGATTCCGGCTTCATCAAGGATTCCAAGGGCGAACTCATTCCGCCGCATTTCATCCAGCAATTGACCTTCGAATATAACGGCAAGCCGGTATTCACAGCCGACTGGGGCGGCGGCGTCTCCAAGGACCCCTACGTCAAGTTCGCCTTCAAGGGCGGCAAGAAGGGCGACGAGCTGAAAGTGAGCTGGGTCGACAACAAGGGCGCCACCGACACGACCACGGCGAAGATTCAATGAAGCTGCGATCCGCAACACAATTCGCTGCGGCGGCGTTCGCGCTGGCCCTGCTGGCGTTCGCCGCCCCGCCTGCGGTCTCTGCCGACAAGGTCGACCCGGTCGCCGACGAGAAAGCGTTCAAGAAATTCTTCTACGACAAATTCCCCAAGCTGAAGCCGGAGGATTTCGTCAACGGTCCTTATTCGATGGACGCGGACCTGTACAAGCAATGGCAGGACAAGGAACAGTTCCCGCCCTACGAGTTCTCGCTCGAATTGGGCAAGGAGATGTTTTCCAAGCCGTTCAAGAACGGCAAGACCTATGGCGACTGCTTCCCCAATCAGGGCATCGGCATTCGCCAGGACTATCCCACCTTCGACGAGAAGGAAGGCAAGGTCATCACGCTGGAGCTGGCGCTGAACCGCTGCCGCGAAGCCAACGGCGAGCCGGCGTTCTCCTATGTGCGCGACGAGATGGCGGCGCTGACCGCCTATATGGCCTTCACCTCGCGCGGCAAGCCGTTCAACATCAAGGTTCCCAACGACCCGCGCGCGCTGGCTGCTTATGAAAACGGCAAGGAATATTTCTACACAAGGCGCGGCCAGCTCAATTTCTCCTGCGCCACCTGCCATGTGCAGAGCCCTGGCGAGAGGGTCCGCACCGAAGTGCTGGCGCCGGCGCTCGGCATTGTCAACGCGATGCCGATCTATCGCTCCGAGTGGAACGGCATGGGCACGACCAGCCGGCGCTTCACCACCTGCAACAGCCAGATCCGCGGCGTGCCGCTGACGCCGCAGGACGATGAATACCGCAACGTCGAATACTACCTGTCCTATGTCAGCAACGGATTGCCGATATCAGGCCCGGGAGCGCGGCCATGAGGATCACGACACTCACATCGATCGCCGCGTTGCTGCTGCTAGGTGCGACCTCGGCGCTGGCCGCCGGCGAGGACGACTACAAGGCTGCCGTCGCCGCCGCGGAAGCTGCCAACAAGCAGGCGGCTTCCTTGCGAAATCAATGGACCACGACGGCCTCGACGCTGGCGGCGGCCAAGAAGTTCGCCGATGGCGGCGATTTCGATAAGGCCACGGCGTCAGCCAAAGAAGCGGAAGCGCTGGCGAAAGCTTCGATCTTCCAGGCCACCAGCGAAAAAGAACGCTGGAGAGATTTGGAAATTCGCTAGAGCATGATCCGGAAAAGTGGGTGCCGGTTTTCCGACAAGATCATGCTCAAGTAAGAAGCGTGTTTTGCGACGCGCGGAGATTAGTATGCCGATCCGCCGCCGGGAGTTTCTGACGCTAGCAGGCGCGGCTACCCTCGCAGGCAGCCTGCCTCGCCTCGCGCGCAGCGCCGACAGCGTCTACGACCTCGAGCGCTTCGGCAATGCCCGCATCCTGCACATCACGGATACGCATGCGCAGCTCAAGCCGGTGTTCTTCCGCGAGCCCAGCGTCAATCTCGGCGTCGGCTCGATGCAGGGCAATCCGCCGCATCTGGTCGGCAAAGCCTTCCTCGACCGCTTCGGCATCCGGCCCGACAGCGCCGATGCCTATGCCTTTACCTGCATCGAATTCGAAAAAGGCGCGCAGCGGTTCGGCAAGCTCGGCGGCTTCGCGCATCTGAAGACGCTGGTCGATCGCCTGCGCAGCGATGCCGGCGCCGGCCGCTCGCTGCTGCTCGACGGCGGCGACCTCTGGCAGGGCACGGGCCTTGCCAATGTCATGAAGGGCGCCGACATGGTCGACGCCTCGAACCTGCTCGGCATCGACGCGATGACCGGCCATTGGGAATTCACCTATGGCGAGAAGGCGCTGCGCAGCAATCTCGAGCGCTTCAAGGGCGAGTTCCTGGCGCAGAACGTTTTCCTGACCGAGGAAGCCGCCTTCAACGACGCCAAGGCGTTCGATCCGGCATCGGGCCGCGTGTTCAAGCCATTCACGATCAAGGAGATGGGCGGCCGTCGGGTCGCCGTGATCGGACAGGCTTTTCCATACGTGCCGATCGCGCACCCCAAGCGCTTCACGCCGGACTGGAAATTCGGCATCCGGGACGAAGAACTGCAGAAGCTGGTCGATGGCTTGCGCAACACCGACAAGGTCGATGCGGTTATTTTGCTGTCGCATAACGGCATGGATGTCGACCTCAAGCTCGCCAGCCGCGTCACCGGCATCGACGTCATTCTGGGCGGCCACACCCACGACGCCGTGCCGCAGCCGATCGCGGTGACCAATCCGGGCGGCGTCACGCTGGTCACCAATGCCGGTTCGAACGGCAAGTTCCTCGCCGTGCTCGATCTCGACATCGGCAAGGGCAAGGTCGCAAACGTCCGCTACCGCCTGCTGCCGGTGTTCTCCGAACTGCTGAAGCCAGATCCGACGATGCAAGGGCTGATCGACAAGACCCGCGCGCCGCATGCGGGCGACTGGGTCGACAAGATCGCTTCCGCCGATCGCCTGCTCTACCGCCGCGGCAATTTCAGCGGCAGCATGGATCAACTGATCTGCGACGCGCTGCGCAGCGAACTCGACACCGAAATCGCGCTGTCGCCGGGTTTCCGCTGGGGCACCACGGCGCTGGCGGGCCAGCCGCTGACGATGGAAGACGTGCTGGCGCAGACCGCGGTTACCTACCCCGAGACCTACGTCGTGACCATGACCGGCAGCCAGATCAAGGACGTGCTCGAAGACGTCTGCGACAACCTCTTCAACACCGATCCCTATTACCAGCAGGGCGGCGACATGGTCCGGCTCGGCGGCCTCGCCTATGCCTGCACGCCGGCGGAAAGCGTCGGCAAGCGGATCTCCGAACTGACGCTCGATAATGGCTATCAGCTGCAAGCCGCCAAGAGCTACAAGGTGGCGGGATGGGCTTCCGTCAACGAGCAGACCGGCACGCCGGCCTGGGATGTGGTGGCCAGACATCTGAAGTCAGGCAAGCCGCCCAACCGCTCGGCCCCGGGCGTGACGCTGAAGGGCGTCGAGGGCAATCCGGGCATTTCGAAACAGGTATGACAGGCCATCTCACCATGATCCGCGCGATGACCACAGCGCTGTTGATCGCAGCCGCCGCGCCGGCCGTGCGCGCCCAGCAGGCGCCGCTGCAGGACAAGCCGTTTGCCGAGCACAAGATCGTGCTGCAGCTTTCGGACAATGACCCACGCAAGCAGGGTCTCGTGCTCAGCGTCGCCAGCAACCTGATGAAGTACTACGACCCCGACAAGGTCGCGATCGAAATCGTCGCGTTCGGCCCGGGCATCGAGCTACTGCGCCCGGAGAATCCCAACCGCAAGATGGTCGAGAGCCTGGTCGCCCAGGGTGCGCGGTTCGATATCTGCCTCAACACCGTCGACACGCTCGAACGCGAGAGCGGCAAACGGCCGGAATTCATCGCGGCTGCGACGCCGGTCCAGGTCGGCGTCGCGCAGATTCTGTTCCTGACCGAGAATGGATATACGTTGGTCAGGCCGTGATCGGCCTTGGATAAGCAAGACTACCTCGAAAAAGCCGCCCGCAGAGACGAAAGCCATTTGAGACCGTAGTCAAAATAGAATAATATCCTCCGCGAGACCCAAATAGAGAACGCGGCAGCGATCATGATCTTTCGTCAGCTCTTCGACAGCGTTTCGGGCACGTACAGCTATTTGCTGGCCAGTCGCGCCGGCGGCGAGGCGCTGATCCTCGATCCCGTGCTGGAAAAGGCCGACCGCTATTGCCAGCTGCTGCGCGAACTCGACCTGCGCCTGGTCAAGGCGGTCGACACCCATCTGCACGCCGACCACGTCACGGGTCTCGGCGAACTGCGCGATCGCACCCAGTGCATCACCATCATGGGCGAGCAGAGCAAGGCCGACGTGGTGTCGATGCGCGTCTCCGACGGCGACAAGGTGATGATCGAGGGTTTGAGCCTGGATGTCATGTACACGCCTGGCCACACCGATGATTCCTACAGCTATCTGATGGGCGACCGCGTCTTCACCGGCGACACGCTTTTGATCCGTGGCACCGGCCGCACCGATTTCCAGAACGGCAGCGCGCGGGCGCAGTATGATTCGATCTTCAACCGGCTGCTGAAATTGCCCGACGAGACCATGGTATTCCCCGCCCATGACTACAAGGGCGACACGGTCTCCACGATCGGCGAAGAGAAGCGTTACAATCCGCGTCTGCAGGTGCGCGGCATCGACGAGTATGTCGAGCTGATGAACAATCTCAATTTGCCGAATCCAAAACTGATGGATGTGGTGCTGCCGGCCAACATGCATGTCGGCCTGCATCAGGACGATCTCGCCAAGCAGGGCCTCGCATTGTCAGCGCGCGCCGCGATCGACAGTATCGGCAAGCCCGACATCCTGCTGGTCGATCTGCGTGAAGCCAGCGAGCGCGCCAAGCACGGCACGCTGTCGGGCGCGCTGCATGCACCCTACCCCGGCATCGCCGAAAGCTTGGCGCCGGGCGGCATGCTGCGCGAAGTCGCGGCCGCGACCGGGCGCCGCGTGGTGTTCTTCTGCGCGTTCGGCGAACGCTCCGCGATGGCGGTCACCGCCGCCAAGAACGCCGGCCTTGCCAACACCGCCCACATCGAGGGCGGCATCGACGCCTGGAAGAAAGCCGGCGGCCCGGTGGTGATGGGGTGAGCGTTGCTGTCGTCCCTGCGAACGCAGGGACCCATACGCCGCGGCACCGATGATGGAAGGCAGTGGCCGACGCCTTGCTTAAGTTGCAGCGTCCTGTGGTTATGGGTCCCTGCGTTCGCAGGGACGACGGAAATACTTCACCGCCCCACGCGCTTCAATTCCGCCGTCAACACATCCAGCGCTTCCGCCAGCATCACACCGCCGCATTCGGTCAGACGTTCCGGAATCACGATGCGTTTTTCCGGCGGATAGAACCGCGCGAGCGCCGGATGCAGCAGAAAAGCCTGGCCGTCGTCGCGCGCGAAATCGCCGGCCTGCGACACCAGCAGCAAATCCGGTTTCTGGCTCACGATCGCCTCGAGTGAAGCGAAGCCGCCGAAGTTGAAGCCGAGCTCGCCGGCCGTGTTGAGCAGCCCGGTCTCGGCCAGCAGCGAGCCGACAAAGCTGTCGCTGCCGGCGACCCAGCCGCGCCGCGACAGCGGCAGCACCCGATAGTGTTTTGCGGCAACAGCCTGGCGCGCCCGCGCCAATGCCGCATCGAGCAACGCGATCTGCGCCGCTGCGCGATCGGGGTGACCGACGATGTCACCGAACTCGCGAATCTGGTCCTTCACCTCGGGCAGGGTCCGCGGCACCGGAAGTTCGGCGAGGCGCAGCCCGTGCGCCTTCAGCAATTCCCGCGTCGAACGCTTGTCGTACAGATTAGCGACGACGATGTCGGGCTTCAGCACCATCACGTCTTCCGCGCCGCCCGACAGTTTTGGATAGCGCGCGACGTCACCGGCCACCCAGGCATCGCGCGAATAACGCGAAAGCCCGAGGATCTGTTCGGGATCGGCCAGCGACAGCAGCAATTGATCGCTGCAGACGTTCATCGACACGATGCGCGGCAGCTTGGCGGCCAGCGCCGCGCTATCAGGCATCGCCAGCGCCGCAACCGACAGCAGCACGGCAAGCCGGCGGCGCATCACAGATCCGCCCACGGCACGATCACGGCCTCGCGCTGGTATTCGGCGCGGTAGGCGCTGATCCGGAACACGTCGGCTATCACCTGCTCCGACAGCGCCTCCACCGGCGCGCCCTGCGATACCAGCCGGCCCTCCTTCAGAACCAGCACATGATCGGCGAATCGGGCGGCCAGGCCGAGGTCGTGCGTCACCACGATGACCAGCACGCCCTTGTCGGCGGTGGCGCGCAAATTCTTCATCACGTCGATCTGGTGGCGCGGGTCGAGCGAAGCGGTCGGCTCGTCGGCCAAGATCACCGGCGCCTCCACCGCGAGCACGCGCGCCAGCGCGACGCGGCTGCGCTCGCCGCCGGACAGTTCGGTGACGCGGCGTTCGCTGAACTCCACCACGTCGACCGCCTGCATCGCACGCAATACGGCTTCAGTATCCCTTGGCGACAGCCGCGCCGGATCGGTCGCGCCATGCGGATAACGGCCGAGCGCCACGATGTCGCGCGCCGGCAGCGGCCAGTGCACGATGTGGCCTTGCGGCAGATAGGCAAAGCGTTTTGCGCGCTCGCGCAGCGGCAGACCAGTCAGCGCATCGCCGCCGATATGGATGTCGCCGCGGGACGGCAGCAGCCCCGACAGCGCGCGCAGCAGCGTGGTTTTGCCGGCGCCGTTCGGCCCGACCAGAGCGACCAGATGACCCGTGGTCAGCGACAGCGAGACATCGCTGAGCACATGGCGACCAGCCAATGTCACGTTCACGCCGCGGGCGGTGAGAAGTGCGGCTTCGCTCATGCGACGCCTCCCCCGAGCGCGCGGCGTTCGCGCGCGATCAGATAGAGGAAGAACGGCACGCCGATGATCGAGGTCAGCACACCGACCTTGATGTCGCTGGTCGAGGGAATGATCCGCACCGCGATGTCGGCGGCGAGCAGCAGCGCCGAGCCTGCCAGCGCACTCGGCACCAGCAGCCGCGCCGGATCGTGGCCGATCAGGGGCCGCATCAGGTGCGGCGCGACGAGGCCGATGAAGCCGATGGTGCCGGTGACCGCCACCGCGCCGCCGACCCCGAGCGCCACGCCGGCGATCACGATCAGCCGCAGGCGCCCGACATCGACGCCGAGGCTCTGCGCGGTTTCCTCACCGAGGCTGAGCGCGCGAAAGGAATGGCGCTGGCTGAACAGGATGATGCCACCGGCGATGATGAACGGCAGCGCCAGCATCACGTGCTGAAAACTGCGATCCTCCAGCGAGCCGAGCAGCCAGAACGCGATCTCCAGCACCACGAAGGGATTGCTGGAGAGGTTCATCACCAGCGCCGTCGCCGCTCCCGCCAGACTCGAAATCGCAAGACCCGCCAGGATCAGGATCAGCAGCCCGGCATTGCGGCCGGCGATCGTCAAGAGCACGAACACCGATCCGAAAGCGGCCATGATCGCCACGACAGGCAGCGCATAGGAGCGCACATCGGCCCACCCCAGCGCGATCACCAGCACGGCGCCGAAGGCCGCCGATTGCGGCGCGCCGAACAGCGAGGGCGAGGCCAGCGGATTGCGCAGCAGGCCCTGCAGCGACGCGCCTGACATTCCCAGGATGGCGCCGATCGCCAGCGCCAAAATGGTCCGCGGCAGGCGGATTTCCCGCACGATCACCTGCGACACATCACTGCCACCGCCGAGCAGAGCTTCCATCACCGCCAGCGGCGACAGCCGCACCGGCCCGATGCCGAGCGAGATCAGCACGAGCAGCCCGACGAGGCCGGCAAGCGCGGCCGTCACGCCAATCCGGCGCCGCGCGGCCTCCTCGTTTGCAGCAATGATGGTCTCAACACTCATCGATCGTCCCCGGACGGTCAGCCCGTACCGCACTACGCGTTCGAACGGTACTGCTCATGCGACATAAAAGACGCACTCGTCCAGTGAGGACCGCAGGCGGCGCCTGATGGGATTGACTCTATCTTTGACAAACTTCTACCATAATTTTCGACGGTTCCCGTTTTGGGGATCAAAAGGGAATGCGGTGCGGGGACAGTCCCCCAATTCCGCGGCTGCCCCCGCAACTGTAAGCGGTGAATCTTTCGTCCTACGCCACTGGGATTCTCGGTCCTGGGAAGGCGACGAAAGGTAACGACCCGCAAGCCAGGAGACCTGCCGTCAGCCGTGGTCACACGCGAAGATGTCGGTCGGGGAGTACAGGCATTAGTTTCACCAGAGCTGTTTGCAGCACGATGGTGGGACTTGGTTCGCTGTGACGTGCCACTGACGTCATACCGAGGCCTGAACCATGTCTTCCACCACCCCAGTCGCCAAGCGGCGCCGCCATCTTTTGCTGGCATCCAGCTTTCTGGCGCCGATCATGGCGCTCGGCATTTCCGGCGCGCAGGCCCAGCAGACCGCCGCGGCCGCCGATCAATTGCCGGCGATCGAGGTCAACCCGCCCGGCGACCAGAACCGGACCCGCGCCAAGCCTGCTACCGATCAAGGCTCGGGTACGCGCCGCGTCGTCGCGCCGAACCCGAGGCCGTCAAGCAATCGGAACCCTGCGCCGGGGACCGGCTCCAACGTCGCGTCGCAAGGCGATGGCCTGGGCGGCGGTGGAGCGCCGGTCCGGCAATTCGCCGGCATCGTCGGAACATCGGCGACCGTCATCACGGCTGAGGAAATCGCGCATTCACCCGCGCAGACCTTGCAGGAAATCATCGCGCAAACACCGGGCGTGCAACTGACCAGCCTGTTTGGCGGCGTCAACGGCGCGAAGACCAGCGTCGATCTGCGCGGATTCGGTGCGTTTGCGACCTCCAATACCCTGGTGCTGATCAACGGCCGAAGGCTCAACGACATCGACATGGCCGGCGTCGATTTTTCGACCATTCCGCGCGATTCGATCGAGCGCATCGAAATCACCCGCGGCAACAGCGGCGCGGTGCTGTACGGCGACAATGCCGTCGGCGGCGTCATCAACATCGTGCTTAAAAACGGCGTCGGCGGCCCGCCGGTCGCGATCCGCGGCGAAGCCGGCGTCGGGTCCTTCAATCAGCGCATGGCCTCGGTCTCGGCCGCGACCAATTTTGGTCCGTGGTCGACATCGTTCTACGGTAACGGCATCAAGTCCGACGGCTACCGCGTCAACAATGCGCTCGACCAGCGCAAGGGGGTCGGCAACCTCAACTACACCACGCCCGGCCTCACCGCCTTCGTAACCGTTACCGGCGACGATCAGAAGCTCGGCTTACCGGGCGGCCGGCTGGTCGATCCATCCATTGGTCTCAACGAGCTCGTCACCAACCGCCGCGGCGCCGCCACGCCGCTCGACTACGGCAACCAGCAGGGCGCCAGCGCCACCGCCGGCTTCACCAAAACCCTGTGGAACGGCGTCGATCTCATCATCGATGGCGGTGTGCGGGATAAAAAGCAACAAGGCGCGTTCTTCAATCCCTTCGCCAACAGTTACGTCGACAGCCATCTGCAGACATGGTCCCTGACGCCTCGATTGAGCGTCAAGAACGTAATCTTCGGGCTACCCTCTTCGATCCTGACGGGCATCGATTATTACGATGCGACGTTCCACCAGGAGCGGCCGGAATTTAAGGGCACGCCGCCGATCCATACTTATGATCTGTCGCAGCGAACGATTGCCGGCTATTGGCAGCAAACCCTTGGGCTGTTGCCGACAACGGATTTCTCGTACGGCGCGCGAATCCAGAACACCAGCCTGAGTGCGCGGGACCGTCTTAACGATCCGCCGAACTGCGCCCTGTTCTTTACGTGCGGCGCTCAGAACCTTCCGCTGGATAGCAGCGAAGTCCAGCACGCGCTGCATGTCGGCCTCGAACATCGCTTCAACAATATCGTCTCGGTATTCGGCCGGGCCGCCCGCGCGTTCCGCACGCCGAACGTCGACGAGAGATTGTCCTCCGGACCCTCCTTCGATCCTGTCTTCTTCACCCCAATTCCCGGCACCTTCCAGCTGAAAACCCAGACCTCGCACGATGTCGAAGGCGGCTTCCGCATCAAGTCGGGCGGATTCCAGATGCAATCGAGCATCTACAACATGGACCTCGAGAACGAGATCCATTTCAACCCGGCACTGTTCTTTAACGTCAACCTCGATCCGACCCGCCGGTACGGCTCGGAAACCAGCGCCTCGCTTCGCGTCAGCGACAGCGTGCTGCTGCGCGGCGGCGTGGCCTACACCCGCGCGGTGTTCCGTGAAGGGCAGTTCGCCGGCAATGACGTTCCGCTGGTGTCCCGCTACACCGCCAGTGGCGGCGTGACGTGGAATATCTGGCAAAATTATCTGGTTGCGGACGCCACGGTGCGCGGCTGGAGCGAGCGCTACATGGACAACGACCAGAAGAATACCCAGCGCCGCATCCCTGCCGATGCCACCATCGACTTCAAGCTGAGCGGGGCATATCAGCACTTCTTCTGGTCGGTGAGCGTCAACAACGTGCTCAACGCGCTGTACTACGACTATGCGATCGCAAGCACGTTCACCGACGGCCGTTTCAGCGCCTATCCGCTGCCGGGTCGGACCTACATGGTGAAGGCCGGCGCGACGTTCTGAGCCCGCGGACGCCGGTCCGGGGCCCGCTCCGGACCGGCTTGTCCTGACCTGACAAGCCAGTATTCTCTTTAGCCCCGAGGGTTAAGGGAATGCTGGTTGATGCCTGATGTTTCCGCCGTCGCGCCGACCGATCTGTTGCAGCGGGAAATTGCCGATCCCGACACGCAATGGAGTCTCGGCACCTTCGGCGCCATCGCCGAATTCGCCCGCGATCGCGACGAGCCGGTGCGGCTGACGCAATCGATCGAGGCCGTTGCAGCCGTGACGCCGCGCGGCGGCATTGCGCTGAAACCGGGCGGCAACAGCCGGCCGTTCGCCTCCGAGAGCATCAGCAAATCAGGCTGGAGCCATCGGATCGCGCTGTGCCTGCCGTCAGGCGATTGCGCGATGAACGGCCGCAACGCGCTGACGGAAGTCGGCGCCGATCGCGAGGCGCTGCGGCCGGAGGACCGCGAATCCTTCCTGTTCGATCTTGGCCTCGGTGCGCTGCAGGCGGATTTCTGCGTGCGCGTCAGTGACCCCGATCTCGCCGCGCGGCTGCGCCAACTCTGCGGCCGCGCCATCTTCGAACACGACAATCCCGCGATGGGGATGATCCTTGGCGCGAACCCGCATCGCGTCTTCATCAGCCGGCTCGGCCGCATCGAGGTCTATCAGCCGATCCCGCCGCCCTCGGGCAAGAGCCCGGAAGGGCCGCACACGCATGTGCTGCCAAGACTGCTGAAGAGCGGCCGGACCCATGCAGCCACCGAGCCTGTTCCCGAGGGCTGGATCCCTTGCGCGCACATCTATCCGCCGCATCCGTTGCGCGACGGAATGGGCGGGGCCCGGCCGTTCGACCGGGCACATCACCAGCGTTTTCAACGGATCCTGGCGGCGTGCGGCGATCCCGAAACGCTAGCGATCAAGCGGCGCGTCGTCGATGCGGTGCTGGCGGGGGAGCCGCCGGTGGCGATCGCCGGCGACCGTCACGGCCGCGCCGGCATCCGCATCGCGCTGCGCCAGGTCAAAGCCGAAGGTCAGGCGTCAACGACATTGGCAGCCTGGCTGGCCACTTTCGACCAGAGCGGTCCTGAAGACGGCGATGATCCCGCCGCCCTTCACCATGAGGGCTGAATCAACCCGATAACGGGGCGTTTTCGAGCCAAATTCGCGCCCCCATCGGCGCAATCCATGGTATTACCGCCGAAACACCGCCCGACGGCATCCGTCGCGGTTCCAGAGGTATATGATGAACGACGAACCGAAGAGTCCGGCCGAAATGAAAGAGATTCGGCTGCACCGCAAGCGTACCCAGGAGGTCGAGGGCATCAAGGCGATGGCCGAGATCGCGGCCTCCGACATTGCGATTCGCAAGCGGACTGAAAAGCTGCGCGCGCTGCGGCTGGCCAAGGAAGCTGAGGACCTTGCCAATCCGCCCCGAACCGAAGGCCAAGCCCAAAGCGAAAGCCAAAGTGGCGAAGAAGGCTGACGTAAAATGAGCAAAGAAGATCGCGACCGCGCCCAGGCGCGTCTGGATAAAACCACCCGCGCAGCCCAGGACGCGCGGTCCGGCAAGGCCGACCGCGATGCGGCCTCGAGGGCCATGCTTGACAATATGGCGAAGCTGAAGGCGTTGCGGCTTGCCCGCGAAGCCGCCGCACCGCCGGCTCCCGTCAAGGCAAAGAAGGCCGCGGCCAAATCGAAACAGCCGGCCGAGAAGCGGCCGACCCCGGCATTGGGCGATTGGCTGGCGAGCCAGCAAAGCGGCGGACGACGGACTTAAGATCGAAGACCCTGAGGCGGGGACCCAAGGCTGAACTCTCAAGGCTGAACTCTTAAGGCTGAGCTCTTTGAGCTCAGCCTTAACTTCAGCACTGAAGTTATGCTTGCAGCGTTACGCCGGTGGCCAATGGATCATCGAGCGCGTCTTGGTCTCGGCGTCATAGACCTGCACTTGCAGCATCTGGAATTTGTTCTTTAGCGCTGTGCCCGCCTCTTCGGCGGCTTCGACCGTGTCGTGGTGCGATTTGAAGTGACCGTCGACCACCAGCGAATATCCTGACGTCGGCGCCTTGTCGGCGCGAATGACTTTGCGGGGCTGCTGTTCTTCGGTTTCGATGCGAGGCTTCTTCATTCTGACTCCGTTTGATTGCCCCGTTTGAAGCCGTATCGGCAAAAAGGGCAAGGAAAATTCGTGTTGCTGGCGGTAGTATATTGCACAAAGTCGGTCTGATTGCGGTGAATGCGTCATTTCGACCGGATAAGGCCGGCTGCGCCGGCGAAAAGGAGCGATATGGGTGGAAACGGGACGAAGAGCGAGCCTCCCAGGCAGGACAACGACAAGCCCGTGAAGCCGAAAGGCCCGCCTGTCGAAGACGACGATTACGAGGATGGCGACATCGCCACGCCCAAACGTGACCGCCACGGCAATGACGACGAGCCTTTGTGATGATTGTCGTCCCGGCGAACGGCGGGACCCACTCCGCGGCTGTTGTGATACGGCAAGCGGGTAGACACTCCTCAACAACAAGCATCGGTGGCTATGGGTCCCGACGTTCGCCGGGACGACGCGACTTCTAGTGAAATCCCTCACTCTCAATCTTCCGGATACTTCCGACATCGAGCAGATGCGCGCCGAAACCGCCGCGCGCCAGTTTGATCGCTGACGACGGCGAGGCCAGCAGAAATGCTGCGGTCATCGCCAGCGGCACGGCGCTGAACCAGTCCAGCCGCACCGGCGTGAGTTCTTCGCGGCTGCCGGCGTAGGGTCCGCTGGCGGTAAACACCCGGCCGCATTCCCGGATAATATCGCCCCGCGTGCCACCGCGCGATGCGCAACCGAGCAGCGCCTGCATCGCCAGATGCGTGAGCACGCCCTCGCGGCTTTCCGGCAACTGCTCCGGCGTCTCGCCTTGCGAGACACGCAGCAATAACCCAACGAGATCGATGCCGGCGCGATAGGCGTTGACCGGCTCGACCAGCCGCGGGTTGCAATCGATCAGGAGCGGCGCCGTGCCATCGTCGGGCATGATAACGTCGACCGACAGCGCACCGTGCCAGCCGAGTTGCCCGCCGATGGTCTCGAGATAGGCGCGCACCATCGGCCGGCCCACGCTTTGCTTGATCGCCTCGCCGCCCCCGACGCCGACAGCGACTTGCCGATAGGCATGAAAGCCGACCAGCCGTCCCCGGCAAAACACCGACTGCGCCTTCTCGGTGGTGCCCGTGACGAGGTCCTGCGCCAGCACCTCATCGGCGAACGCATCGTCGGCGCCGAGATCGCGTAGCGCCATTTCGAGATCATCCGTATTGCGCACGAACCAGATGCCGCGGCTTGCGGTGCCGATCGAGGTCTTGACCACGGCCGGAAAACCGATGGCGTCGCGCAGCGCGCGTGCAGATTTCACGATCCGCGTCGGCGGCTGCGGCAGCTTCCATTGATCGAGCAGCCGGCTGAATCCGGCCTTGCTGTGCGCGGCGCGATAGCTCTCGAATGAAGGCAACGCAACACCGGTGCGGCCTTCCAGTCGCGCGCGCATCCGCGCAAACAGAAAACCCTGCTCATGCGTCGGCAGCAGCACATCGAAACGTTCGCGCGCCAGCAATTGCTCGACAAACGCCAGAAATCCGGCGGGGTCTGTGCGCAGGCCCGGGCAGCGGTGAAATTTGCGGACGAAGCGTGAGAACCGCGCCAGGCAATGGGCGGAGGGATCGCAAACCTCGACATGATGGCCCGACAGGCCCAGTATCGTGATGGCCTCGCGGGCTGAGGTACTGGAACCTTCTGACACCAGCACCCGGAGCGGCTTCCCCGGATCGATCATGCCGGATCATTGCCGCACCCGCCGACTTTGTCCCTGAACTTATTGACGCATTTGGCCACTTCCGCTCGCTGCGGGGGCAGCCATGCAGCGGTATTCATGGACAAATAACCGCTAACCACTATTTTCGGCGGGGATTTTCAAAAACCAGCCTTTGCCGGGCCGTAGATCGAGACGGGGTTTGACGCTGATATGGTCGATGTTCTGACCGCACCGCAGCACGTGAAAGCGGACAGTTCTCTGCGCACGCTGGCGGGAATCTCGGTGGCCCATTGGGTCAGCCATTTCCATATCTTCGTGCTGCCGATGCTGTTTCCTTATCTGAAGGCACAGCTCGGCGTCGGCTACATCGAGCTCGGCTTCGCCCTGACCGTGTTCGGGCTGGTGTCTGGTCTCACCCAGGCGCCGATCGGCTATCTCGCCGACCATATCGGCGCCCGCAAGGTGCTGCTGATCGGCCTTTGTGTCGGCGGTCTCGCGCTGATCACGCTCGGCATGAATCTGAGCTACACGTCGCTGATTGTCTGCGCCGCGCTGCTCGGGCTCGCCAACAGCGTCTATCACCCCTGCGACTACGCCATCCTCTCGGCGCATATGGACGTAAGGCGGATGGGTCGCGCGTTTTCGATCCATACGTTTGCGGGCTTCCTCGGCGGCGCGGTGGCGCCTGCGATCATGGCAGCACTGGTGGCGTGGCTTGGCGGCCTCGGCGCGCTGATCGTGGCCGGCGCCGTCGGCCCTGTGGTGGCGCTGCTGTTGATCGTGGTCGGCATTCCCGATGCGAGCTCGGCCGACCGCAAAGTGGATGGCGCGACACCCCACAGGCAAAGCGTCATCACGCCGGCAATCATCATGCTGACCTTCTTCTTCATGCTGCTGGGCCTCTCCAACGCCGGCATCAGCAATTTCGGCGTGGTCGCGCTGATGAGCGGCTATGGCGTGACATTCTCCGCCGCCAATATCGCGCTGACGGCGTTTCTCGGCGCCAGCGCGGCGGGCGTGCTGGCCGGCGGCTATCTTGCCGACCGCACCACGCGCCACGGCCAGGTCGCCGCCGCCTGCTTTGGAATTAACGCGCTGATCATGCTGGTGATCGCGACGACCACCCTGCCGTCGGTGGTGCTGACCGCGGCGATGGGCATCGCCGGGTTCCTCGGCGGCGTGATCGCGCCCTCGCGCGACATGCTGGTGCGCAATGCCGCCCCTCCGGGTGCGGCCGGCCGTGCGTTCGGCATCGTCTCCACCGGCTTCAACTTCAGCGGCATTTTGAGCCCGCTATTGTTCGGCTGGATCATGGACCAGCACATGCCGCATTGGGTGTTCGGCGCCTCCGTCGCCTTCATGGTTTTGACGGTGCTGCTAGCGCTCATCACCGACCGCAAGCCGAAGACGCGGTCGGAGGGCCCGGTCACAAGCGTGATGCATTCCTGAACCTCAATCCCGGCGGTTGACTGCATCAGGGTATTACCGATGATGCAGTCAACAAAACTTCAACCCGGGATGAATCGCCATGACCAGTTCCCATGACCTCGTGATCCGTGGCGGCAACATTGCCGATGGCAAGGGCGGCGACCTCTATGAAGCCGATATCGCCATCTCGGGCGGCCGCATCACCGAGGTCGGCAAGGTTTCCGGGAAAGGCACGGAAGAGATCGACGCTCGGGGCAAACTGGTCACGCCCGGCTTTGTCGACGTCCACACCCATTATGACGGCCAGGTCACCTGGAGCCAGGAGATTACGCCGTCGTCGCAGAACGGCGTCACGACGGCGATCATGGGCAATTGCGGCGTCGGCTTCGCGCCGTGCCGGCCGAGCGACCATGTCCGCCTGATTCAGTTGATGGAAGGTGTCGAGGATATTCCGGAGCCGGTGTTGAGCGCCGGCATTCCATGGGCCTGGGAAAGCTTTCCGGATTACATGGAATGGTTGTCGAAGCGAAACTTCGACATGGATGTCGGCGCCCAACTGCCGCACGCGGCCTTGCGCGTCTACGTGATGGGCGACCGCGGCGCGCGCCGCGATCCCTCCACGCCCGAGGATAACAAGGCGATGGCGGCGCTTGCCGCCGATGCCGTGCGCGCGGGCGCACTCGGCTTCTCGACCTCGCGCACGCTCAATCACCGCACCTCGACCGGCGACTACACGCCGACCTTGAAGGCCGGCGAGGACGAACTGACCGCGATTGCCGCCGCGATGCACGGCCAGGGCCGCAGCGTGCTGCAGTTCGTGCTCGACCTCTCCACCATCAATGAAGATCTTCCGATGATGCTGCGGGTGGCAGAGAACACCAAAATTCCGGTGACGTTCTCGATCACGCAGAACGACAAAGAGCCGCAGCGCTGGCGCAAGACGCTCGACATGATCAGCGCAGCATCTGCGCGCGGCCTCGACATCACCGCGCAGATCCCTGCGCGTCCGGTCGGATTGATGCTCGGACTCGAATTGTCGCGCAACCCGTTCCAGACTCATCCGAGCTACAAGGCGATCGCCCACCTGCCGCTGGAAGAACGCCTGAAGCGCCTGCATCAGCCCGAGATGCGCAAGGCGATCCTGAGCGAGCATGCGACCGCGACCGACGACCCGCTATTCTTCCGCCCGAACTACGACAAGATGTACCTGCTCGGCAATCCGCCGGATTACGAACAGCCGCCGGAAAACACGCTGGGC
Organism: Bradyrhizobium sp. OAE829; assembly: GCF_040546575.1. Lineage (NCBI taxonomy): Bacteria > Pseudomonadati > Pseudomonadota > Alphaproteobacteria > Hyphomicrobiales > Nitrobacteraceae > Bradyrhizobium > Bradyrhizobium sp. OAE829. Next base: position 3,778,353 of record NZ_JBEPOE010000001.1, read on the forward strand.
GCGCAGGCTCGCCGCCAGGGCCGGCAGCCGGAAGAACTTGCCTATGAGGCGATGCTGACCGACGACGGCCGTGGCATGCTCTATGTTCCGTTCCTCAATTATTCCGACGGCAATCTCGATGCGACCCGCGAGATGCTGCGCGATCCGCATTCGGTGCCGGGCCTTTCCGACGGCGGCGCGCATTGCGGCATCATTTGCGATGCCAGCTTCCCGACCTATCTACTGACGCACTGGACCCGTGACCGCAGCCGCGGCGAGAAGCTCTCGATCCCGTTCGTGGTCGCGGCGCAGTCGCGCAAGACCGCGCTCTCGGTCGGCCTCTATGATCGCGGCGTGATCGCACCTGGCTTCAAGGCCGACGTCAACGTCATCGATTACGACAAGCTGCATCTGCATCCGCCGAAGGTGCATTACGATCTGCCGGTCGGCGGCCGCCGGCTGATGCAGCAGGTCGACGGCTATGATGCCACCATCGTCTCTGGAGTAGTGACGCAGCGCGGCGGCAAGGCCACCGGCGCACGCCCCGGCAAACTGGTCCGCGGCGCGCAGGGATCGCAACCGAAGTTTGGCGCGGCGGCGAGCTGACGCGGGATTGGCCAGCGCAATCGAAGTCGAGCGCGTCACCGCGCTTCGATGCCATCATCGCATGCTTGTACCCGGTCGTCGCAGATCAGCCGCCACCAAACTTGGACGGATCATCGTATCTCGGGGTCTGGTCCATGAGCACGGGCGGAAAGCGTGGGTCCACCGGCTGGACGGCACGAACAATGACATGCCGCTGCTTGGCGTGATGCACCTTCTTTGCGGCGCTGGCAGAAGCACTAAAGGCGATCAAAAGGCCCAGGGCCAAAATAAAACGCATCGCAAATTTCCTTTAATCACCCCCGCTTCCCATGTGTGGCCCCTACCGCACTGCCGCAATCTGTGACGGCTTCAAGATCGCTCAAATCGGGGTGATCGCAAGGCACAGGCGCACGCCCGGGGCAAACCGGTGCGCGGGGGCAAGGGTGTCACGACCGAATTTTGGACCAGCGTCAGGCCTTGGTTGCAGCCTGGGTGACAAATTGATGGCCGACCCACCATACCGGCTGGCGGGGATTCAATGCCTCATGCAGCATGGCGTATCCGCAGGCCTTGAACACGATTTCACTCAGCGCCGCCGTGAGAAGCTTGCGGCCGTCCTTGTGCATGTCGATAATTGCTTTCGACGTGGCGTGCATCAATTCCATCTGCTCGGGGCCATTGTGCTGCGGCCATTGTTCGAACTTGGTCCAGCGCTGGATAATGTCTGACCGGAAATAATTGTCGGTGAGTTCGATCAGTGCCTCAAGGCTGTGTTCGGGTTTCAGCAGGTCAGCACACTCGGCCAGAAGTTTCTTGGTGACCGGATGATCGGGCGCCTCTTTCTTGAAGGCGGCGAGGAGCGGATAGAGCGCCACTTCAACACCCAGAAAGATCGAGCTTGAATTGGTCAGGATCTCCGGCGCATTGAAGACGCTCGCTTTCACGCCGTCCGCGGTCGCGCGCCGCGCGATATTCTCGAGTTCGATTTTCGCAAAACCCTGCAGGTAGGGTGAATAGCTCTGCCAGTGATACTCGCCGGCAATCAGAATCTCGGTGCCATGATAGCCATAGGCCACGTAGGAAACCTGACCGCCGTTTTTGGCGACGCTGTCGCGTAGCCCGGCACTCAGTTCGATCAGATCCGAAAGACTATTCGCGCTCACATCCATAAAGCTCATTTCGCAGAGCCGGCCGAGGTCGCCTTCCCAAAACTCCTTGGAAGAGGTAGCGGTCCCTTTGAAGACCCGGTTCATGACGGGCATCATGATCTTCGCGCGCGGAACGCCGCCGGCCATGGTGTGAGCGATCAGGACCTTGGCGCCGTCGGGAATTTGCTTTTGCAACTCGACCAGATATTGCTGCACGCGCGCGCGAAAATTTTCGCGGCCGGCTTTGCGCGACTCTTCCACCTGCGCAAGATCAACCGTGGCCTTGTCCCACTCGCTGAGTTTTAGACCCTTGAGCTGGTCGCAGGGGCTGAGACCCTTGCTCGATTTTGCCAGGTCGAATCCGCACTCCAGGGGAACGTTGACCAGCGGCTGGTCTTTCTCGGCCAACTCCTCCGCCGTCAAAGGCCGCAACTGCTCATTTTCATCGCGGCGACCGACCGTGCCATAGATGACTGTCATCCCGGCCTTCTTGGCTTCATCGATCAGGCCGTTGACGTAACCTCGGGCAAAGACCTCGCCGAAAATGACCAGAACGTCGTTTTTGCCGTAGCCTGAAACGGGGTTGACCTGACGAAGCGGCTCGAACTTTTGCACGCGGATATCCTTGGCTGGAGAGGTTCTTCGAATACTAACAAATTGACCGGTACCAAGTACATCGGTTCCATCCTGGACCCAAGCATGAACCTAAGTATCGATAGGGCGCCGTGCTGGCGTTCCCGATACCTGGAGGGTATGATTGGGGAAGTTTGGCGATGGTACGGATGTCGATTTTTGCAGGCAGATTAGGTCTCGCGCTCGTCCTGGCGGCGCTCTGTCTGGGCGGGCGGACGGCCCATGCCCAGGCCGCCCCCGTGCCCTATTGGAGCCCGAGTTGGCCCCTCGGCTTTGGCGGGACCTTGCCCTCCGACCAGGACTCCCCGACGCGCTACAATTTCCAGAACGGCATGTTTATCAGCGGCACCAGCATTCCTGCGGGAATGAACTGGAACGGCATCAACCAGGCTGGAGCGTTCGGCAATTTCGGCTCGCTCCGTTACGAGGGCATGCAGGCCGGCTACAATTTCGGAAGCGCGGGCGGCCTGCCCGTTTCGCTCTATGCCGGCTTCGAAACCTTGAAATACGATAGCGGCATCGGCGGCCCGTTTGCGGCGTTCGACAAGAAGTCCGGCACGCTGCCGGGTTATCGCGCGAATGCCGGCATCGAATTCCAGCCGGCGCCGAATCTCAGCCTGTCGCTCGGCTTCGGCTACACCCAGCGATCCCAGAGCACCCCCATCGACAGTGAAATCAATTCGCTGCCTGGCGCTTCGATTATCCCCAGCGCTCCCCGCTGACGCAGGGCTTTCCGACTGACGCCGTCGCCGCGATCACAGCGGTCCGAGGATGCCCCATCGACGATCGCAATATTCCTTGATGGCCGCGACAACACCGCTGCTGATGATGCCCCGGCGTTCGGCTGAGTCCATCTGGAGCTCTTCGTCCCGGTTGATGATCGAGCCCGCCTCCAGCAGCACGGCCGCCATCCTGGTCTTTTTCAGCACGATGAGCTTGTCATAGCTGTAGACACCGGTCTCCTTGTTCAGCAGCGGATGCTGGTAGCGGCCCATGATGGGCTGCGAATATTGCTCGGCATATTTCAGGCCCTGGGCCTTCATTTCCTTCGCCAGCAGTTCGGCGATCGAGAGGCTCGCCTTGTATTCCGGGTTGTTGCTGGAGACGAACACGGAATAGCCGCTGAAGCGGTCGCTGAAACGGCTTTTCCTGCCGCCGAACTCCCAGTCCTCGAGAAATTTCTTGGGCACGGAGTCATGGTGGATCGACAGGAACAGATTTGCGGGAAGATTATTCGCCGCGGCGACGCGCTTGACCAGGCTGGCCCTCGCCTTGCCTTCGGTCAGCAGCAACTTCGTCTCGGTAAAGCCTTCGGCCTTCAGCTTCTCCTCGATCCGCTGCGTCAGCCGCAGATTGTAGACGAACTCGGAAACGTTGCGGGCGCTGATCGCGCCTTCCGACTGGGCGGTATGCCCCACATCCAGAACGATCCGGAACTTTGACGGTTCGCAAGTTGTTGCAACCGCCTTCGAAACCGGCGACTTGGCCGCCACCTTCGGGGCAACAGCCTTCGCCGTGCGGCGCTTGGGCGCGGCGGCAGGCTTCGCTACCCTGGCAGGCTTTGAAGCAACCGGCTTTGGCGCGGCGGCGCGCTTTGGCGATGAACTCTGCTTTGGCGCCTGACGCTTTGGCGATTGAACTTGCTTTGACGTGCCCTTGAAGACATCAGACAGCCAGCCGGCATGGCTGGCCTCGACAGGCAGAAGCAGCAGGGCCGCCATCGCGGCGACGATGGTGCGGCGGCGGGGCCAACCGCCAAAGCCTGACTGGTCGAATGTTTTCCTTACCGACGGCAATCCCCACTCTCCCCCAGAGTGACTTCCATGCGCGCTTCATGACCGCATCGGACAGCATCGGCCGGGAGTATGAACCATGAGTTACCGGTTGCAAGGTTCCACCGGCCGGCTTCAGACCTTTTGCCCCGCCTTGATCTCCTTGAACCTGGCAAGCGCCTGTTCGAATTTGGCATTGAACAGCCACATCGCATCGAGGATTTCGCGCATGGTTGCAGACGTCCGTGCCCTGTCGGCCTGCCCAAAGGTGAAAACGCTGTTGTTCCGCAAGAATCCCATGATCCTGGGATCGGAAACCCGGTAGTTGAGTAAATTGCCTGACTTGAGCGCGGACTTGGTCGGCGCGGGAATAATCTGGATCAGCTCGAACAGCTTCATCTGATCGATCGGGTCCGGCAGCGTCTTCACGATCGACGGCACCTGCGGGAAGACTTCCGCATGCGCGTTCATCAGGGCATCGCGCACCGAGGTCCAGTGGTTGAACCGGTGATCCATATTGCCGGCCCGCGCCTCCTCCTTGTCGTCGCGCTGGATCAGCGCAGGATCGAACGCCGCGATCGACGGCTTTATCGTCGCCCACTTCCTGCGGCCGTTTAGATCTTCCGATGTGCCGGTTTGCAGGCTGCCCTTGTACTTGTTCGAGCGCGCATTGCCGATGGTTTGATTGCCATTGGTCTCGGCAAAGAACAGCCCGAGGCTGATGCGGCCCGCCGCCTCGGCATTGACGGCATCGAGGCCTTTGGCGCGCGCAATCGCCGTTCCCAGATCGACGACGTCCTTGAACGGGGTATCTGATTTCTGTGCGCTGGCGGGCGGCGCCTGCATCACATCGAAAAGCTTCCTGTACTCGTCGAGCAGCGGCTCGGTAGCCACGTTGAAATAGGCCGGCGGAATTTCGTACTTGTTGGGCCCGCCGATTTTGGACGGCATCGCGTCGGTGAGATCCTTGTAGGCGCTCAGCATCTTGTTGCGCGCCAGATAGAGCGCCTGTCCCGGCAGGTTCGGCAGCGGCTGCTTCGAATTGATCTGCGCGCGCCGCTGTCCCAGGATCGCCTCGAAGTTCTTTACCGCATCATTATACGCATTGAGCGCGTCCGATTGGTTCTTCGTGAGTGCACCCTGCGCCATCGCGATGCCTGTGAAACCGATAGCCATCGGCAGCGCGAACGACAGCGCGAGCGCAAGCGCCGCCACGGGCGACCCGCCAAAAATTCTGATCCCCATGGCCGTCTCCCAACGCCGCTATGCCGGCCGGTTCATCATCAACCGCAGATCCGATCCCAACGGCATCAGCTCATAGGGCGGCTTCCAGCCCGGCAGCGCCGCAAGGCGCTCGCGCCAGGCATCCAGCGCCGGATAATCTGCCGCGATGTCGAAGCCGGTCTCCTCCGGCGGATAATAGACATACCCGGCCAGCGAGAAATCCACGATGGTCGGCCGGTCGCCGAGCATGAAGGCGCGATCCCTGAGGTGTTTGTCGGCGATTGCAAAACTCGACTCGGTCCGCGCGCGCAGGAACGAAAGGATCGCCGGATGCACCGGCTCCGGCATGAACGATCGCTGAAACCGGTGCATTGCATGGTTGTTGGTGAACTTGTGATTATCGAACATGATCCAGCGCAAGGCTTCGTATCGCTCGTCGGCGGCGGGCGCGAAATGGCCGGTGGCTTCTGCGAGCCAGACCAGGATCGCACCCGATTGCGACATGAGCTGCCCGTCGACTTCGAGCACGGGCACCTCGCCCATCGCATTGGTGCCGGCGCGCCAGTTCGGATCGCGGGTCGCACCGCCGGCGAAATCGACCCCGACCGGCTCCCAGTCGAGGCCGGCGCAGTTCATGTAGAGCGCCAGCTTGTAGGAATTTCCCGAGGCGCCGATGCAATGGAGCTTGTAGCGGGCCATTGGCTCACGCGAACTTCGGTTGTGCGGCCTGGGCCAGCAGCCGCGCCCGCTCGCTATTGGGCCACAGCAGCAGCAGGCCGAGCAGTCCCGACGACACCATAACGACCGCGTTGATGGTGAAGCCGGTCAAATAGCCGTCGAGCGGCGTCGCCGCGTGCTTGATGACGCTGCCCATCACGAGGGGAGCGATAATGCCCGCCAGCGTGTAGATCGCGCCATAGATCGCAATCACGGCGCCACGCTGCTGCACCGGCGTGAACTCGCCGAGCATCGGCGGACAGACGACATAGATCGAGCCGCACAAACCGGAGCCGACCACGAGCAGCGCGATCATCGTTCCGCCCGGTGCGGAATACGGCATCATCGCGAGAATCAGGCCGCCGATGATCAGCGGCACCGAACCCAGCACACCGCGTGCGCCGCGGGTGGTAAAGCCCCGCGTCAGCATCACCTGCGAGATCCAGCCCGTGAGCAGCACGATCACGGCGCCGAACACCCAGGGCAGCACCGAAATCCAGCCCGCATCCTGTTGCGAAAAACCGAGCCCCTGCACGATGAAGGGCGTGAACCAGGTGAGACCGAGCGACAGCGCCCAGTAGGCCCCGAAGGTCGCGGCACAGCAGCCGATGAAGGTTCGCGAGGTCAGGAGCTGAAAATAGGGAACGCGGGGATCGGCGGCGGCCATCGCGACCGTCTGCACCAGCGGGCCTTCCTTTCCCATGATCAGCCACGCCACCACCCACATCAGGCCGACGACGCCGAGCGCGCCGAACGCATAATGCCAGCTGTGATTGACGATGATCCAGTTCAGCGCCGGCACCGCGAGGATCACGCCGAAGGCCGAGCCCTGCGACAGGATCGCGGTCGGCAGCGTACGCTTCTCGTCCGGAAACCATTTGTAGACCGCATGCACCGCGACTGAGAACGCCGGGCCTTCGCCGGCGCCGAGAATGATGCGGCAGATCAGCAGCGTCGTGAAGCTGACGGTGCCGACCATCGGGAACTGTGCCACCGACCAGACCACCGCCATCGCCAGCAGAACCCAGCGGGTCGGTACGCTATTGACGATGAAACCGACGACGATCGCCGAGATCGAAAACAGCAGGAAGAACGAGGAGCCGAGCGTGCCGAACTGCTCCGCATCGAGCTTCAGTTCGGTCATGATCGGCACGCCGGCCAGGCCGACCACGATCTTGTCGGCAAAATTGACCAGCATGAACAGAAACAGCAGAAATGTGATTGTCCAGGCGCCTTTGGGCGTCACATGTTCAGTCATGGCTGCTACCCCAAGTTTACCGTTGCCGATTCAGTGACTTCGGCATGCGATGCTAGCCATGGCCTCCCCGGCAAGGCAACTGCGCATTTTGACCGGAAGCGTGCCCTGCAACTTTGCGCCTCCTGATGCGCACCGTTACAACCGGATCACGATCCCGTCGTCCCTGATATTGAGGCCGTGATCTGATATCGCGGTCCTGATATGTTGCAGGGCATCATGCCAGGGGAATTTCATGGTCCGTTCGATCTATCGCCACATCGACATTTTGGCCAAGCCGGCTTTCCGCACGCGCCGGAAGCTCGCGTGATCAGCGCATGACCAACGGCGAATCGATCGTGCTCACCGTGAACGGCCTGACCAAGAGCTACCGCGCCGCCGGCGAGGAGGTCGCGGTGCTGCGCGGCGTGAATCTTTCGGTGGCCGCGGGTGAAAGCGTCGCGCTGACCGGTGAATCCGGCAGCGGCAAGAGCACGCTGTTGCACCTGATCGCCGGCCTCGATGCCGCCGATGGCGGCGCGATCAGGCTCGACAACGCGCTGGTCTCCGAGCTCACGGATGCCGGCCGCGCCGAACTGCGCCGCGATCGCCTCGGTCTCGTATTCCAGCAATTCAATTTGATCCCGAGCCTGACCGTCGAGGACAATCTCAAGTTCCAGTCGCGCATCGCCGGACGGCACGATGATGCCTGGCATCGCGAGTTGGTGGAGCGTCTGGGCCTGAAGAATTTCCTGAAACGTTATCCCGAGCAATTGTCCGGCGGTCAGCAGCAGCGCGTTGCGATCGGCCGCGCGCTGGCGACAAAGCCGCTGCTGCTGCTCGCGGACGAGCCGACCGGCAATCTCGATGAAGCCACTGCCGACGAAGTGCTGGCGCTGGCGCGTGACCTCGTGGCGCGCAGCGGCTGCGGCTTCCTGATGGTGACGCACAGCGCGCGGCTCGCCGCCACGCTCGACCGCCAGGTCAATCTGCACGCCGGGGTGATCGCGTGAAACGCGCGCTCTGGACGCTCGCCGTGCTCTTGAGCCATTGGCGGCGGCATCCGATGCAGCTCGCGACGTTGCTGATCGGCCTGATTTCGGCGACCGCGTTGTGGAGCGGCGTGCAGGCGCTCAATCAGCAGGCGCGCACCTCCTATGACCGCGCCGCCGCCACATTCGGCGGCACGCGGACCGCGATGCTGGTCGGCCGCGACAGTCCAGCCTTCCCGCAACAACTCTTCGTCGACCTGCGCCGCGCCGGCTGGCCGGTATCGCCGGCGCTCGAAGGCCGCATCCAGATCGGCGGACGCTCGTTCCGCCTGCTCGGCATCGAGCCGGTGACGTTGCCGCGCGAGGTCGGCAGCGCACCCGGGGTCGAAACCGCCAATCTGCAAGCCTTCATGACGCCGCCCGGGCAAATGCTGGTGGCGCCGGAAACGCTTTCCGATCTCAAGCTCACCGAGGGCGCCACAGCCGTCACCAATGGCGGCGTGACATTGCCGCCGCTGCGCGTGCAGACGCAGCTGGTGCCCGGCGTGCTGGTCGTCGACATCGGCATCGCGCAGACCCTTTTGAACATGCCGGATCAGTTGTCCCGCCTGCTGATCGGCAAGGCCAAAGGCAAACACCCCTCGCTGGAAAATGTCGTCGGCGACAAACTGCGTCTGGTTGCGCCGGACGCCGAAAGCGATCTCGAACGGCTCACCGACAGTTTTCATCTCAACCTCACCGCATTCGGACTGCTGTCGTTCTTCGTCGGCCTGTTCATCGTCAATTCCGCCATCGGCCTTGCCTTCGAGCAGCGCCTGCCCACCTTGCGCACGCTGCGCGCCTGCGGTGTCTCGGCGCGGATGTTGAACAGCGTGATGGTGATCGAACTGGTGTCGCTGGCGCTCCTCGCAGGCCTGATCGGCCTCGTCTGCGGCTACCTGATCGCGGCGACATTGCTGCCCGACGTCGCCGCATCCCTGCGCGGGCTATACGGCGCGCAGATCCCGGGACAGTTGACGCTGAAGGGCGAATGGTGGCTCGCCGGCATCGCCATCAGCATTCTGGGCGCGCTCGCCGCCGCGGCGACCAGCCTGACCAAGGCGCTTCGTTTGCCGCTGCTCGCCACCGCGCAACCCTATGCCTGGCAACAGGCGCAGCGCCGCTGGCTGATGTTCCAGAGCGCGGTGGCGCTCAGCGTATTCGCCGCTGCCGGCGCGTTCTTGCTGTTCGGCGACTCCCTGGTGTCGGGCTTTGCCGTGCTCGCGGCCCTGCTCCTCGGCGCCGCGCTGATCCTGCCGATGCTGCTGGAAGTCGTGCTCGCGTTCGGCCAGCGGCATGCGCGCGGCCCGCTCAGCACCTGGTTCTGGGCCGACAGCCGTCAGCAGCTTTCGGGATTGTCGCTGGCGCTGATGGCGTTGCTGCTCGCGCTCGCGGTCAATGTCGGCGTCGGCACCATGGTCGGCAGCTTCAACCGTACGTTCCTGGTCTGGCTCGACGGAAGGCTGGCGGCGGATGTCTATGTCAGCGCGTCCAGCAATGCCCAGGCGACCGAGATCAGGAATTGGCTGCGCGAACGGCCCGAGGTCGAGGCGATCCTGCCCGGCGGCCGCGCCGACACCCAATTGGCAGGGGCGCCGCTCGAAGTGCTGGGCCTGCCCGATCACACCACCTATCGCGACAGCTGGCCGCTATTAGAGTCGGCGCCGAACGCCTGGACCAGACTTCGTCCCGGCACGACCTGCCTCGTCAGCGAACAATTGGCGCGACGCCTGAAGCTTTCGATTGGCGATCGCATCGACATTCCGGCGCCGGGCGGCAACTGGACGCTGGAAATCGTCGGCATCTATGCCGACTACGGCAATCCGAAGAGCCAGATCGCGGTCAACTATGCCGCGCTGACGCGACGTTTTCCGGAGGTCCCGCTGACACGGATGGGTTTGCGCGTCGCACCCGGCCAGATTCCGGCGCTGATCACGGCTTTGCAGGAAAAGTTCGGGCTCGACGATCGCAACGTCGCCGATCAGGCGACGATGAAGGCGGAATCGAAACGCATCTTCAACCGCACCTTCTCGGTGACGGCGGCGCTCAACGCCTTCACGCTCGGCGTCGCCGGCATCGCGCTCCTCACCAGCCTGCTGACGCTGAGCAATTCGCGGCTGCCGCAGCTGGCGCCGCTATGGGCGATCGGCATTACCAGACGCAGGCTGGCCGCGATCGAGCTCCTCAAGACGATGTCGGTTGCGTTGATCACCGCGCTGTTCGCGCTGCCGCTGGGCCTCATGGTGGCGTGGTGCCTGCTCGCGATCGTGAACGTAAAGGCCTTTGGCTGGCGTCTGCCGTTCCACGTCTTCCCGGCACAATTGCTGTGGCTGGTCGGCGTCGCGATGGCGGCCGCGTTTTGTGCGGCAGCGCTTCCGGTGATGCGATTGGCGCGGATGCAGCCGGCAAGCCTGATCAGGATCTTTGCCAATGAGCGGTAGCGGCCTGATATCCCGCCGTGCCTTTGCGAGCGGCGTCCTTCTAGCCTCGCTCAGCGGCAAGGCGTTGGCGCAGGGCTTTGCGGGCTTAGGCGAAAGTGCCAGTGGTTATGCCGCCGTCATCCCCGGCCAGACATTTTCTTTTCCGGCCGATCACGGCCCGCATCCGGAATTCCGCATCGAGTGGTGGTACGTGACCGCCAATCTTGCCGATGGCAACGGTGTCCCTTATGGCGCGCAGTGGACCTTGTTCCGGCAAGCGACAAAGCCGGGCACGCAACGGGAAGGCTGGGCCAATCAGCAGCTCTGGATGGGCCATGCCGCGGTGACGCGCGCCGACACCCATCGCACCAGCGAGACCTTTGCCCGCGGCGGCGTCGGTCAGGCTGGCGCTGACGCCAATCCATTTCTCGCCTGGATCGATTCCTGGGAAATGCGCGGGCTTGATTCCATGAGCGCGACCAACATGGCGCCGCTCGAACTCAAGGCCTCAGGCGCCGATTTCAACTATGCGCTGCGCCTCGATGCCGACCGGCCGTTGGTGCTGCAAGGCGAGGCCGGCTACAGCCGCAAATCGCTGCGCGAGCAGGCCTCCTACTACTACAGCCAGCCGCATTATCAGGCAAAAGGGAGCCTCACCATCGACGACAAAACGGTCGATGTCACCGGTCAGGCCTGGCTCGACCGCGAATGGAGCAGCCAGCCGCTGGCCTCCGACCAGAGCGGCTGGGACTGGCTGTCGCTGCATTTCAAGACCGGCGAAAAGCTGATGCTGTATCGGATGCGCCAGACCGACGGCCAGCATTACGGCTCAGGCAAATGGGTCGCCCGCGACGGCAACACCGAGCCGCTCGCTTCAGCAGACATCAGTTTCACGCCGCAGGCTTACACGGAGATCGCCGGCCGCAAGATCCCGACCTCATGGCGCATCGCCATTCCCAAACTCGCTGTCACGATCGACTGCACGCCGCTCAACCCGAAGAGCTGGATGGGAACGAATTTTCCCTATTGGGAAGGCCCGATCAGCTTTCGTGGCAGCCACACCGGATTAGGCTATCTGGAGATGACGGGGTACTGAAACGTCATTCCGGGGCAATGCGAAGCATCGAACTACGACGTGCTATTGCACATCTGAGAATCTCGAGATTCCCCGGTGCGCAATTGCGCACCTGAGGTCTGGTGCTAACGCACCATCCCGGAATGACGGCTAGGACCGTTCGTAAAGAGGAATCACCCGCCAATGTACCACTTCACCGCTCTCGTGACCTGCCTTGCCATCCTGTTCTACTTCTTCACTTCGATTCAGGTCTCGAAAGCGCGCAGCGCGTTCGGCATCAAGGTGCCGGCGACGTCTGGCCATCCGGATTTCGAGCGCGTGTTCCGCGTCCAGATGAACACGCTGGAATGGATGCCGATCTTCCTGCCGTCGCTGTGGCTGTTTGCAATTTACATCAGCGACCCCTTTGCAGCAGGGCTCGGCCTGGTCTGGATCGCCGGCCGCCTCCTCTACATGTTCGGCTATTCGCAGGCCGCCGCCAAGCGAGGCCGCGGCTTTGGCATCCAGGCGTCGGCTGCGATCGTGCTCTGGGTAGGGGCAACAGGCGCGATCGTGTGGCGGATCGTGCAGGGGTGAGTGTCGCGCAACTCCCTCCCCACGTCGTCCCGGCGAACGCCGGGACTCATACGCCGTGCAGAAGCGTTAAGGCAAGCTGGCAGACACCTTCTGCAAACAACAGCCGCCGGTGGTTATCGGTCCCGGCGTTCGCCGGGACGACAAATCACTTCGTCAGCGGGCAGCCCGAATCCTTGGCGTTCGGAAACGCCTTGTCGCCGGGGACCACGGCGAGCTGCTTGTAATAATCCCACGGTTTCTTCGACTCCGACGGCTTCTTGACCTCGAACAGATAGAGGTCATGCACCATGCGGCCGTTTTCGAGCACCTTGCCTTGCGCGAAGAGGTCGTCGACCGGAAGCTCCTTCAGCTTCTTGGCGACGGCCTCGGTGTCCTTGGTGCCGGCCGCCTTGACCGCCTTGAGATATTGCAGCGTCGCGGAGTAAGTGCCGGCCTGGATCATGTTCGGCATCCGGCCGGTGCGCTTGAAGAAGCGGTTGGCGAGGTCGCGGCTCCTGTCGTCGCGATCCCAGTAATAGCCTTCGGTCAGCACCAGGCCTTGCGCCGCTTCCAGCCCGAGGCCGTGGACTTCGGCGAGCGTCAGCAGCAGGCCGGCGAGCTTCTGTCCGCCCCTGACGATGCCGAATTCGGCCGCCTGCTTGATCGAGTTGGTGGTGTCGAGACCGGCATTGGCGAGCCCGATGATTTTCGCCTTTGAACTTTGCGCCTGCAGCAGGAACGACGAAAAATCCGACGAGTTCAGGGGAATGCGGACCGCGCCCAGCACCTTGCCGCCCTTTTCCTTGACGAGATCGCCAGTGTCTTTTTCCAGCGCATGGCCGAACGCGTAATCGGCGGTCAGGAAGAACCAGCTGTCGCCGCCGGATTGCACCAGCGCCCCGCCGGTGCCGACCGCCAGCGCGTGGGTGTCGTAGGCCCAGTGGAACCCGTAGGGCTGGCAGGCGTCGCCGGTGAGGCGCGAGGTGGCCGCGCCGACGACGATGTCGATCTTCTTCATCTGCCTCGACAGATCATGGATCGCGAGCGCGACCGAGGACGTCGTCAGCTCCGTGATCATGTCGACGTTCTCGACCTCATACCAGCGCCGCGCGATCGCGGTGCCGAGATCGGGCTTGTTCTGGTGGTCGGCGGAGACGATCTCGATCTTGTGGCCGAGCACCTCGCCGCCGAAATCCTCGATCGCCATCTTGGCGGCCTCGAACGACCATTTGCCGCCGTAATCGGCATAGACCCCGGACTGATCGTTCAGAATGCCGATCTTGACGCCCTGCGCCGAGGCCGATCCGGCGAACAAAAGACCGCTCAATGCTGCGGCCGCCAACAAACCCGATTTCATATCTGTCTCCCGGCAGTTCTTGGTCTTGGAAATTTCAGGTTAATGATATTTTATAACCCTGCGGCGGCCCATCTATTCAAGTCAGCCAATAGTCTTGAGTTATCCGTCACCCCCGGATGAGCGCTCTTGCGCTCACCGAGAGAGCGCGAAGCCGTTACGCGGGGGTGACGGGAATAGTTCCGCCCGCGATCACACCGCGGCGACGTCCTTTGGCTTCTTCGGATCGGCCAGCCCACGGACGATCATGTAGAAGATCGGCGTAAAGATCAGGCCGAACAGCGTGACGCCGATCATGCCGAAGAACACCGCGACGCCGACCGCCTGGCGCATTTCCGATCCCGAGCCGGACGAAATCACCAGCGGGAGCACGCCGAGAATGAAGGCGAACGACGTCATCAGGATCGGCCGCAGCCGCAAGCGGCAGGCTTCGATCACCGCCTCCAGCCGCGGCTTGCCTTCAAGCTCGATATCGCGCGCGAATTCGACGATCAGGATCGCGTTTTTCGCCGCCAGCCCCACCAGCACCACGAAACCGATCTGGGTCAGGATGTTGACGTCCTGCCCCATGATCCGCACGCCGATGGTGGCGGCGAGCAGGCACATCGGCACGATCAGGATCACGGCGAACGGCAGGCTCCAGCTGCCATATTGCGCCGCCAGCACCAGGAACACGAACAGCACGCAGATCGGGAACACGTAGAGACCCGCATTGCCGCCGGTGACCTGCTGGTACGAAAGGTCGGTCCATTCGAAGGAGAACCCGCTCGGCAGCGTGTCCTCCGCGAGTTTCTTCATGGTGTTGATCGCGGTCGTCGAACTCGTGCCCGGCGTCCCTTCGCCCTGCAGTTCCGCCGCCGGATAGAGATTGTAGCGCGCCACCCGGTCGGGGCCGGATACGTCGCGGAAATCCACCACGCTGCCGAGCATCACCATGTCGCCTGCGGCGTTGCGGGTGCGCAGCCGCGCCAGATCCGACGCTTCCTTGCGGAACGGCAGGTCGGCCTGGGCCGTGACGTGATAGGTGCGGCCGAACAGGTTGAAGTCGTTGACGTAGGTCGAGCCGAAATAGGTCTGGATCGTTTCGTTGACGCCGGAGATCGGCACGCCGAGCTTCTGCGCCTTGACCCGGTCGATGTCGACGAAGAGCTGCGGCGTGTTGGCGGTGAAGGGCGAAAACACCTGCGTCAACTCGGGCGCCTTGCGCGCCGCGGCGACAAGCTCGTCGTTGGCGGCTGCCAGGAGTTCGGGGCCGCGGCCCTGGCGATCCTGGACCCGCATGGTGAACCCCCCACCGGTTCCGATGCCAGGCACAGGCGGCGGCGGAATGACGATGATGAAGGCCCCCTGGATCGCGGCCAGGCGCTGTCGCAGATCCGCGGTGATCGCCTGCGCGGTCAGGCCTTTCTTCAGACGCACTTCCGGTTCTTCGAATACCGGGAAGAGGGCCGCAGCATTACCTGACTGCGTTCGGGTCGCGCCCGAGAAGCCGGCGAATGCCGCGACGCGAATGATGCCCGGGGTATCTAGCGCCGTTTTCTCGATCTGGCGGACGATATCGGTGGTGCGCGCCAGCGATGCGGCTCCCGGTAACTGCGCCGATATGATGACGTAGCCGCGGTCCTGGGCGGGAATGAAGCCTTGCGGCGTGATGGCAAGCAGCCATCC
The DNA here is from genome assembly GCF_040546575.1 of Bradyrhizobium sp. OAE829. Classification (NCBI taxonomy): domain Bacteria; kingdom Pseudomonadati; phylum Pseudomonadota; class Alphaproteobacteria; order Hyphomicrobiales; family Nitrobacteraceae; genus Bradyrhizobium; species Bradyrhizobium sp. OAE829. Next base: position 3,793,748 of record NZ_JBEPOE010000001.1, read on the forward strand.
GGCGCTGCCGATCAACGCCACATACAAGAGCAGCATGACGGTCGAATGCCGGATCACGAAGTTGGCCGCATTGGCATACCCGTGGGACAGCCGGTCGAAAGTCCGGTTGAAGACGCCCGCAAATGCGTCCCAGCCGCGGGCGATGAAATTCCAGCTCGCCGGCGGCTTCTTTTCCGCGTGCGGCACCAGGATCAGCGAGGCCAGCGCCGGCGACAATGTCAGTGAGCAGAAGCAGGAGATCGCGGTCGCCACCGCGATCGTAACGGCGAATTGCTGGAAGAACTGTCCGGAGATGCCGCCGAGGAATGCGGTCGGGACGAACACCGCGCACAGCACCAGCGCAATCGAGACCAGCGCGCTGCCGACCTCCTCCATGGTCTTGAGCGCCGCATCGCGCCGGCTCATGCCGTGCTCGAGGTGCCGCTCGACATTTTCCACCACCACGATCGCATCGTCGACCACGATGCCGACCGCGAGCACGAGCCCGAACAGCGTGAGATTGTTGATCGAGAATCCGAGCGCCGCCATCACGGCGAAGGTGCCGACCAGCGACACCGGAATCGCGATGATCGGAATGATCGCCGGACGCCAGCCCTGCAGGAACACCAGCACGACTATGACGACGAGGATCATCGCCTCGTAGATCGTCTTGATCAGTTCGTGGACCGACTGCGCGATGAATTCGGTGGGGTTGTAGCCGATATTGTAGTCGAGGCCCTTTGGGAAACGGGTCTTCAGCTTCTCCATGGCATCGGTGATATTTTTCGCGGTCGCCAGCGCGTTCGAGCCGGGCCGCTGCGTCACCAGCAGCGCCACCGCCGATTTCCGCAGCAGGAAACTGTTGGTCGAATAGGACAACGCACCGAGCTCGACCCGCGCCACGTCACGCAGCCGCACCGTGCGGCCGTCGGCGCCGGCCCTGACCACGATGTCCTCGAACTGCTTCCGATCTTTCAGCCGGCCGGTGAAGGTGAGATTGGGCTGGAATGCGCGGTCGGCGATCGGCGGCTCGCCGATCTGCCCGCCCGTGATCTGCAGGTTTTGCGCGCGGATCGCAGCGATCACCTCGGCCGAGGTCAGTCCGAGCGTCGCGATGCGGTCCGGGTCCAGCCACAGCCGCATCGAGTAGTCGCGGGCGCCGAACATCTGGATGTCACCGATGCCATCGAGGCGAAGCAGCTCGTCGCGCACCTGCAGCAGCGCATAGTTGGAGATGTAGAGCTGGTCAAAACTGTCGTCCGGCGACAGCATGAACACGACCATCAGGATGTCGGGACTGTTCTTGCGGGTGACGACGCCGTTGCGCTGCACCTCTTCCGGCAGTCGCGGCTGCGCGATGGCGACGCGGTTCTGCACCAGCACTTGCGCCTTGTCGAGATCGGTTCCGAGCTTGAAGGTGACCGTGATGGTGAGATTGCCGTTCGACGTCGCCTGGCTATAGAGATACAGCATATCCTCGACGCCGTTGATCTCCTGCTCGATCGGAGCTGCAACGGTGTCGGAGACGGTCTGCGCGGTAGCGCCGGGATACTGCGTGGTGACGACGACGGTCGGCGGCACCACTTGCGGATATTCCGAGACCGGCAGCGTGGTGTAGGCGATCGCGCCGACGATCAGCAGCACGATCGACAGCACCATCGCCAGGATGGGCTGGTTGATGGAGAGCCGGCCGAGGTTCATGATTTGCCACCGGCCGGCGCGGTCTGCGGCGTCACCTTCGCTCCGACCCGGGCGCGCTGGATGCCATCGACGATGACGCGATCTTCCGCCTTCAACCCCTCGCGAACCACGCGCAAGCCTTCGTCAAGCGGTCCGAGCTTCACAGCCCTTGCTTCGACGGTGTTGTCATCCTTGACGACAAAGACGATCTTGCGCGACTGGTCGGTGGCGATGGCCGTGTCCGGCAGCAGCAATGCCTCGTAGGGCGAAGAGCCGATCAGCCGCACGCGGCCGAATTGCCCCGGCAAAATCGAGAAGTCCTTGTTGGGAATGACGGCGCGGCTGCGCAGCGTGCCGGTCGAGACATCAAGACGATTGTCGAGAAAATCCATCTTGCCTTCTTTCGACGGCTTGTCCTCGCCGGTCAGCGCGACTTCCACCGGATTCGGCGTGTCGCGCGAACTCGGCCGCTTTCCCTCGAACCACAGCCTGTTGTTCTTGAGATAGGTCGCCTCGTCGACGTCGAAATAAATGTAGATCGGATCGAGCGTGACGATCGAGGTGAGCAGCGTGGCAGTGCCCTCGCTGCCCTGCACGAGATTGCCGGGGCTGACGAGATGGCGGCCGACACGGCCGGTCATCGGGGCCAGGACGTGGGTGAATTCGATATTGAGTTTCGCCGCCTTCAGCGCGCCATCGGCCTGCATTTCCGCGGCATGCGCGGCCTGCAAGGCCTGGCGGCGCTGATCGACGGTTTGTTCGGAGACCGCACTGGTCTGGACCAGATTCAGCGCGCGATCGAGTTCGCGCTTGGCAAGCTCCACTTTGGCCCGCGAATCCGCGAGCTGGCCCTCGGCCTGCGCGGCGACGGCCTCGAAGGGGCGGGAATCGATCGTGTAAAGCAGATCGCCGGCGCGCACGATGGCGCCATCGCGGAATTCGACGGTGTTGACGAAGCCGCCGACCCGGGCGCGCACCTGCACCTCTTCCAGCGCCTCGAAGCGCCCGGTGAATTCATCCCAATCCGTGACGGTGCGCTTCACCGGCTGTGCGACCGTAACCGGCGGCGGCGCGGCCGCGGCCGGCTGCGGCGGCTTGTCGCCACATCCGGACAACGCCAGCGCGGAGACCAGGATCAGCGGCGAGAGGTTGCGAAGCGCAGGATGGAAGACTCGACGGCCCTCCGGTCGGACCGGACGATTCCGTTTTTCAGTCGCGCTCAATTCCATCTGCTCGATCTCCCCTGGCACTTCCCGACATCCCGATCGATGGAGGCGGCTGCCGCTCCCCGGCGGAGGTCACAGATGTGACTGGTTCCCAGTCTGTTCAAGAAGGCGATGGGATCAAGCACAATCGTTATGCATGGCGGACGATCACGCCTTGCGCCGCTGCGGGGTACTGGCTCGCACGTATGGGACAGAAGCGCTGGCCTGAAGGAAAATTGCCGATGGCGCGATTACCCCAGCGTTGAGGCCGCGCCCGTGATGACGAAAACGTGACATCACACAATTGCCGCATGGCACGGCAGCGCCAGAAAGTTCCATTCAAAGCGGATTGCGTGAAGATAAGGAGAATTGTCCGGCGCGTGTCGCACGCGCGTCAAGGCTAATCACTACCCTATATGGTTAATACATGGTAAACGTTGACTCTAGGTTGTATCCTCCATACCATCATGGTTGCTAAAGCGTAAATTTTTATAGAGCCGCATTTCTTGAACATTGATTACCCCCTTTTCGTTGCGGCGTGAGTGAGAGGCATTTCGGAGTGACGAGCGAAATTTCCGTCGCTGGTAACAGGTCTCCCCGAATTGCGTTTGCAGTCCTCCGTTCATCGGGCGGACCGGGCTGCTGCAACACCGCGCACACCATCCATCAAAATATTCGACGTGTTCACGCATCGCGCTAGCCGCGCGATTGGCTGCGTGACGCGGACAAGAAACTTGCGTTGGGAGTACGAATAATGGCGAACGATTTGCCCCCCGGTTCGATGCCGCCGCCCGTGACCGGCGGCACACCTCCCGGCGTGAATCCGCCGCCACCGCCCGGCCCCGGCACGCCCCCCGGTGGCCCCGTCATTATCGTTGGCCCCGGACCAGCGCCGCCGACAGCCAACACGCCGCCTGCGACCGCGACCGACGTCAACGCCGCGGCCAACAATGTCGTCGAAGGCGCCGCCGTCAACACGCTGGTCGGCGTCACCGTCCGCTCGACGGACGCCGAAGGCCAGGCCATTACCTATACGCTGGCGTCGGACAGTTCCGGCGGCGGCTTCAAGATCGACGCGGCCAGCGGCGTGGTGACGGTCGCCGATCCCGCCAAGGTCAACTTCGAGACCGCGGCGGGCCACGCCTACACCATCACGGTGAATTCGTTCGACGGCTTCTCCACCTCGTCGCAGAGCTTCACCATCAACGTGTCAGACATTGCGCCTTCGACCCCGGTCGACAGCCATGCCGGCGCCAACACCGTGGCGGAAGGCGCCGCCGCCAACACGCTGGTCGGCATCACCGCCTCCTCCACCGACATCAACGGGCCGGGCGTCACCTACAGCCTGAGCAACAGCGCCAACGGCGCCTTCAAGATCGATGCGGCCACAGGTGTGGTGTCGGTCGCCGATCCCAGCAAGATCGATTTCGAAAGCACCGCGCCCGGGCATGTCCTCAATATCACCGCGGTAGCGAGCGACGGCACGCTGACGAGTTCGCAGATCTTTGCCATCAACGTGACTGACGTCGCGCTGGCGACGCCGGTCGACGGTAACGGCGCCGCCAACAGCGTGGCCGAAGGCGCCGCCAACGGTTCGACCGTCGGCCTCACCGCGCTCGCAGTGGACCCGAACGGCCCGGCGACGACCTATTCGCTGATCGGCGACACATCCGGCGGCGGCTTCACCATCAACGCCACGACCGGCGTCGTCACCGTCGCCGACGGCACCAGGATCGATTTCGAAAGCGCTCCCGGCAACGCCTATTCCGTGACCGTGCAGGCGGCCAACGGCGTCTCCACCACGACGCAGAGCTTCACGATCGGCGTGGCGGATGTCGCGCCCGCGGCCCCGACCGACAGCAATGCCGCGGCGAACACGGTGACCGAAGGCGCGGCCAACGGCACCGTCGTCGGCATCACCGCCGCCTCGAGCGACATCAATGGCGGGGCCGTGACCTATTCGCTGACCGGCGATACGTCCGGCGGCGGCTTCACCATCGACGCCGCGACCGGCATCGTCACCGTCGCCGATTCCAGCAGGATCGATTTCGAGACCGCGGCCGGCAACGCCTATACCGTCACCGCGCAAGCCAGCGACGGCACCCTCACCAGTTCGCAGACCTTCACCATCGGCGTAACCGATATCGCACCATCGATCCCCGTCGATACCAACGCCGCCGCCGACACGGTTGTCGAGGGTGCGGCCAACGGCTCGACCGTCGGCATCACCGTCTCCGCGACCGACATCAACGGACCCGGCGTGGTTTATAGCCTCGCCGACAGCGCCAGCGGCCGCTTCACCATCGATGCCGCCACCGGCGTCGTTACCGTCGCCAACTCCAGCGCAATCGACTTTGAGAGCGCGCCGGGCAACAGCTATACGATCGTGGCACGGGCCAGTGACGGCACCCTGTTCACCCAGCAATCCTACGTCATCGGCGTCGCCGACGTGGCCCCTTCGACGCCCGTCGACGGCAACGCCGCCGCCAACACCGTCGCGGAAGGCGCCGCCAACGGCTCGACCGTCGGCGTCACCGCGTCCTCGACTGACATCAACGGCCCGGGCGTCACCTATTCGCTGGCCGGCGACACCTCGGGCGGCGGCTTCACCGTCAATGCCACGACCGGTGTCGTCACCGTCGCCGACGCCACCAGGATCGATTTCGAAACCTCGGGCGCCAGCTATACCGTCGTTGTGCAGGCCAGCGACGGCACGCTGGCCTCTTCGCAGGCCTTCGTCATCGCCGTATCGGACATCGCGCCCTCGACGCCTGTCGACAGCAACGGCGCGGCCAACCAGGTCGTCGTCGGTTCTGCGGCCGGTGCTACGGTCGGCGTCACCGCATCAGCCACCGATGTCAACGGCCCGGCCGTCACCTACTCGCTGGTCGGCGATACCTCGGGCGGCGGCTTCACGGTCAATGCCGCGACCGGCGTCGTCACCGTCGCCGATCCAAGCAAGATCCTCCTCGCCGATCCCAGCTATGACATTACCGTCGATTCCAGCGACGGCACGCTGCACAGCCAGCAGACGTTCACGGTCAATGTCGTCACCAACCTGGCGCCGGCCATCGACTCCGACGGCGGCGGCGCCGTCTTCGCCAAATCGATCGCGGAGAACACCACGGCGGTAACCACCGTCCACGCCACCGACCCGGATGCCGGCCCCTCGCCGGTCACCTATTCGATCGTCCCCGGTGACGACGGCGCCAAGTTCGCGATCGATGCGAACACCGGCGTTGTCACTTTCATCACCGCGCCCGATTTCGAGAATCCGACCGATACCGCGACCAGTGGCAACAACACTTATGTTGTCACCGTCCGCGCCTTTGACGGCCTCTCGTCCGACGACCAGACCATCACCGTCACCGTCACCGACGTCAATGACGCACCGGTCATCACCTCGAGCGCTTCGATCAACGTCAACGAGAACCAGACCGCAGTCGCCACGGTCACCTCGTCAGATCAGGACAGTCCGGCGCAGACACTGACCTATTCGCTCGCCGGCGGCGTCGACGCGGGCAAGTTCTCAATCGACCCCGGCACCGGTGTACTCACCTTCCAATCCGCACCGAACTTCGAGGTCCCGACCGACATCGGCACTGACAACAACTATGATGTCATCGTCCGCGTCACCGATAACGGCGCGCCGAACCTGCACACCGATCAGGCCGTCACCGTTCACGTTCAGAACGTCAATGAAGCGCCGAATACCAACGCCATCATCGCGACCGGCAACGAAGACCCGGCCGGGCCGGCCTACATTCCCATCACGATCACCGGCACCGACGTGGACTCCGGCGACTCCGTTGCATCGTTCCACATCAGCGGTTTGCCGGGCGGCGCGCAGGGCACGCTCTACAGCGACGCCGGCTTGACTACGGTCGTGACCGAGGGCGCCGATGTGGCGGCCTCAGGCAACGCCGCGACGCTGTATTTCGTCCCGGCCGCAAATTTCAACGGCGCGGTGACGTTCAACGCGGCTGCGACTGACAGCCATGGCCTCACCGACGCCACCGCGGCGGTCGAGACCATCAACGTAACGGCGGTCAATGACGCGCCGGTCAATACCGGCGTGCCGGGTCCCTTCACGGTGATGTCCGGATCCACCCATACCATCACCGGTCTGTCGGCATCTGATATCGACGCCAATGAGGCCGGCGTTGCCACCGACATCACGACGACGCTGACATCGGCCGGCGGCGGCGCGGTGACGATCGGTGCCGTCGGCGGCGGCGCGGCCATCGGCGGCAACGGCACCGGTACGGTGACGCTGACCGGCTCGATCGCAGAGATCAACGCTTCACTCGCGGGCAGCGTGGTCTACACCGCGGCGGACGGCGCCACCGGTTCATCGCTGACGACACTGACGATTGCCACCAACGACCATGGCCACACCGGCATCCCCGGCGCCATCACCGACACCGACACCATCCAGGTCGGCGTCACGCCGCAGGTCTGGTTCATCAACGGCGACCAAAGTGCCATCGACGGGGCCGCGCCACGCGGTTCACAGACCAATCCATTCACCGACGTCACCGAATTCAACGGGTCCAGCGGCCCTGGCGTCAACGACTACATCTACGTCAAGGCCGGCACCTATACCGGCCCCGGCATCAACCTGAAGGACGGGCAGACCCTGCTCGGCGACGACCAGCCGCTGTCGCTCACCGATCCGTTCGGCGGCCCGGCCATCGTCATCGAAACCGCCAGCGGCGCGCGGCCGACCATCAATGTCACCAGTGCCGGCGACCAGGGCATCGACCTCGCCCAGAACAACACCATCCACGGCATCAACATCACGACCGCCGCGGGCACCACCGGCCTCGACGACGGCCAGGGCGGCGGCGGCAACGCGGTCGGCAGCCTGACCATCGACCAGATGCAGATTTCGGGCGCCGGCCAGGCGGTCGACATCGACCAGGGCGGCGCGCTCAACGTCACCATCGACACGTTGAGTTCATCCGGCGGCGCCTATGGCGTTCAGCTCGGCGGTGCGCTGACCGGTACCTTCACCGGCACCACTGGCACGCTGTCCGGCCACACCACTGCGGAATTCGACATCAACGGCGGCACCGGCAACATCAGTTATGGCGGCGCGATCGGCAATGGCACCGGCCTGTCAGCTTCGGTCGCCAGCCACACCGGCGGTACGATTGCCTTCTCTGGCGCCGTCACCGACAGCAACGATGCCGGTGGCGGCATCTCGCTCACCAGCAATACCGGCGGCACCATCAATTTCACCGGCGGCATGACGCTGGATACCGGCGCCTCCAACGCCTTCGTGGCGACCGGCGGCGGCACGGTCAACGTGACCGGCACCAACCACCTCACCAGCAGCACCGGCACCGCGCTCAACATCACCAGCACCACGATCGGCGCAAGCAACGTCACCTTCCAGGACATCTCGTCCAACGGCGCGGTCAACGGCATCGTGCTCAACACGACCGGCACCAGCGGACATCTGGTCGTCACCGGCACCGGCACGACGGACGGCACCGGCGGCACCATCCAGAACACTACCGGCCACGCCATCAGCCTGACCAACACGCAGGACGTCACCCTGCGCAACATGAACATCACCGGCGCCGACGGCAACGGCATCAACGGCAACACAATCAACGGCCTGGTGTTGAGCAACCTCAACATTTCAGGCAGCGGCGACTCCACCGCGGGCAATGGTGAGGGCAATATCTATCTGTTCGAACTGACCGGCAACGCCAGCCACGCCACCAACTTCGACGACCTCAACGTCACCAACTCGTATGTCCATAACGTCTTCATCGAGAACACCGGCGGCACGCTGACGGATCTGGTGGTGACCGACAGCACCTTCTCCAACAACGGCGCCTCGACGGTGGCCGGCAGCCAGTTCACGATCAACCTGGCCACCGGCGGCGTCGCCGGAACGCCGACCGCGACGGTTCACGCCACGCACAATACGTTCAGCGGCAACCTGTCGACGCCGGCGACCTTCACCGCGACCGGCTTCCAGGGCTCGTCCAACGACGGCACGCTCAACGTCCACATCGGCGACGGCACGGCCGGCGGCCTCAACACCTTCAATACCAACAATTCCGGCATCACCCTCGGCAGCGCGCTCGCCGGAAATATCAATTTCGACGTCAACAACAACGTCGTCACGAATAACCGCGCGGTCGGTATCGCCGTCAACCATTTCGGCACCGGCACCGTCACGGGATTCATCCAAAACACCACGATCGGCACCCAGGGCGTGACCGGGTCCGGCGCCCAAATCGGCAACGGCCTCGACCTCCACGACGAGGCCGCCAGCGGCTCGATGACGCTGAGCGTCACCAACAATATCATTCAGAGCGTCGGCGGCGGCGGCCTCGGGTTCGAGGGCATCAACGCCCAGATCGGCAACGGCTCCCAGAACTCGGCGAGCACTTTCAACCTCACTTTGACCGGCAACACCATCCGCGACATTATCGACGACCGCGGGCTGATGGTTCAAAATTTCAACACCGCCGGCTTGAGCGTGATCAACGCCAATATCAGCGGCAACACGTTCGTGAACGCCAATGCCAGCGGCGCCAACACCACCGCGCGCGTCGGCGGCGCCCCCGGCGGCAGCGATCACGTCAACGTCACCCAGGGCAGCGCAGCGGCGCTGGCTGCCGCGAACGGCCTGACCGCCAGTGCCGCCCCCGGCAACACGATGCGGGTCGACACCAACGTCTTCTTCAACCAGCCCGCCCCGCCGTCGCCGCCGGCGACCCCGCAAATGGCGCTGAACGGCCAGGGACCGGGCAGTTCTGACGTCCTCACGATGGACGCGCTGGCGCCGCTGCTCGCGGTCGCGATTGCGCATTGGGCTGCTGCCGGCGCGTCGGCCGCGCAGATCGCGCAAATGCAAAATGCCCAGATCCGCATCGCGGACCTGCCGAATTCCGGCTTCCTCGCCAACAGCGACGAGCATGGAATCACGATCGACAGCAACGGCGCAGGCTGGGGCTGGTTCATCGATCCGACGCCGGCCAATAACAGCGAATTCGATACCGTGACTGCGCCGAACCAGCTGACGGCAACCAGCGGGAGCGCCGCCGGTCGTATCGACTTGCTGACGGTGATCGAGCACGAACTCGGTCACGTGATCGGCCTGGAGCATTCGGACATCGCTGGCGTCATGAATGTCGTTCTCGATACCGGCGAGCGCCGGCTGCCCGACACAATCGACGTCGCGCTGGCGCCGACCACGACCTTGACGCCGACCATCTCGCTCGGACCAGTGATAACCACCGCGTCAATTGGAGCCGCCGCAAATCCCGGCAACGACACCATCGACGCCGGCACGGGCGGCGGCTTCCTGTTCGGCGGCGGCGGCGCGGACAGTTTCGTGTTCGCTCATGTCGACGTCGACGCGGCGACGCCGCCGCCCGTCACGCATGTGACGGATTACAGCTACGCTGAAGGCGACCGGTTCGACTTCTCCGCGCTGACCTCGCAATTCCATGCGAGCGGTTTCAGCGACGGGATGATCGTGCGCGCGGTCGAGGATGGCAGCGGCCAGTTCGCGACGCTGCAGGTGAACGCGACGAACCCCTTTGGCCCGCCGTCCGCGCCGAACTGGGTGAGCGTCGCGCAAATCGACGGCGCGCATCCCGGCGATGCCCTGAACGTGCTGATCGACAGTCATTCGGGCGTTCATCTCGCCCAGCTCCATGTCGGCTTGCTGATCTAGCCAGCAAACGGCGTGTGCCCGTTGACGCCGCAATGGCGTGCTCCGGATCGCGCTGATGCGGCGCTGTCCATACGGATTAATGGCCGCGCCCCTCCCGCGCGTCGCCGCAGATTCATCTCGACGGCGAAGATAAGATAGGTTAATACCTTAGGTAGATTGACTGGAAGCAAGGGGAGAGAGCGTGGGTCAACCTTACCTGGGTGAAATCAAGCTTATTTCCTGGAATTTTGCGCCGAAGAACTGGGCGTTCTGCAACGGGCAGCTTCTGCCGATCAATCAGAATCAAGCGTTGTTTTCGATACTCCAGACATTCTATGGCGGCGATGGACGGACCACCTTCGCGCTCCCCGATCTGCGCGGGCGAACCGGGCTTCATCAGGCCCCGGGCTTCGCCATCGGCCAGAAAGGCGGCGAGGAGTTTCACACGCTGATTACCGGTGAAATGGCCGCACATAATCATGGACTGCTCGCATCCGACACGCAGGGCAACGTGAACACGGTGCAGGGCAATATCCTCGCACGTGAGGTCGGCATCCCCTATGGGGGTCTCACCTCTCCAACGACATTGCATCCCGAGACCGTATCGAACGTTGGCGGTGGCCAGGCTCACGAGAACCGGCAGCCATTTCTCGTGGTCAATTTCATCATTTCCCTGACGGGCATCTTCCCGTCGCGAAACTAGAGATTTTCCATGAGCAATCCCTATATCGGCGAAATTCGAATGTTCGGCGGCAACTTTGCACCAGTCGGCTGGGCGTTCTGCGACGGGTCCCTGATTGCGATCTCGGAGAACGACGCGCTCTTCACCCTGATCGGGACGACCTATGGCGGAGACGGCCAGTCTACTTTCGCCCTGCCCGATTTGCGGGGTCGCCTGCCGATCCATCAGGGACAGGGACCCGGTATCGTGCAGTCGTACACGATCGGCGAAACTGGCGGCGTCGAAACGGTGACGCTGACTACCCAGCAGATTCCGATCCACAATCATGCGTTCATGGCCTCGACTGCGATCGCGACGAACCCGAGCCCAAGCGGCAATGTGCTGGCGACCTCGCCAACCATCAGCCCCTTCGTGATCGATGTGGCGGGCCCTCAATTGGTCGCCACCGCTGTCCAAGGCATCGGCTCCAACCATCCACACGACAACATGATGCCTTTCCTGACCGTCAGCTACATCATTTCGCTGTACGGCATTTTTCCGACGCAAAGTTAGAGGCCATCCATGTCAGACCCGTTCGTTGCGGAGATCAGGATATTCGGCGGCGACTTTGCGCCGACAGGATGGGCGTTGTGCAACGGCCAGCTCATGCCGATCTCGCAGAACACGGCCTTGTTTTCGATACTCGGGACCTATTACGGCGGCGACGGCAAATCGACCTTTGCGCTCCCCAACCTGATGGGCTCAGGCGCCATCAGCCAGGGGCAAGGGACGGGACTGAGCGACCGCTATCTCGGCGAATCCAGCGGCGGCCAGACCGTAACCCTGTTGCAGGGGAACTTGCCGCTCCACAACCATTTTATCCAGGGCTCGACCGAGAACGCCACGCTCAAGGAGCCCACACCTACCGAATTCATCTCGCGATCCAAGGCGGGCACCATCTATCAGTCCAACATCGCCAATCTCGTTCAGATGAATGCGCAGACACTGGCTCTTACCGGCAGCTCGCATCCTCATAACAACATGCAGCCGTATCTGACGCTGACCTACATCATCGCCTTGCAGGGCGTTTTCCCGCCGCGCGGATGAACCTGCGGGCCGCCGACATCTCGCCAGTTTCGTTCGGCTGGTTGCGCGCTGCCGGCGCGGGTCTCAGCTTTCGCCGCATCGCCGACGCCGATCTGGCGTTCCTCGCTCGGCTTTATACCTCGACCCGCACCAGCGAACTCGCGGCTTTTCCGTGGAGCGAGGCCGAAAAGGCGGCGTTCCTCGACATGCAGTTTCGCGCGCAGCACACGCATTACCAAAATCAACATCCCGCAGCCGACCGGCTGGTGGTGATACGAGCCGGAGCAGACATCGGCCGTCTCTACATGGAACGCTGGCCGAGCCAGCATTGCATCATCGACATTGCGTTCCTCCCCGAACATCGCGGCAAAGGACTTGGCGAAGCCCTGCTGCGCGACCTCCTGGATGAAGCCGCCGCCGTGGCCAAGGATGTCTCGATCCATGTCGAGAAACTCAATCCGGCGATGCGGCTTTACCGGCGTCTCGGTTTTGTCACCGAGGAAGACAAGGGCGTTTATGATCTGATGCGCTGGAGGGCGGGTGCAACGTGACGGTGCGTAGGGCGGGCAAAGGCGCACTTGCGCCGTGCCCACCATTCTGGCCCGATCGTGTAATGGTGGGCACGCTGACGCTTTGCCCACCCTACGATCCCTCGCCTCACGAAAATATCGCCTGATACCCGTTGCCGCCTTGCAGCGGACCGATCGGCACCAGAAATATCTCCATCACCCCGAGCGCAGGATGCCTCACCGGATAGATCGCCTGCGGCAGCGCCGTGCCGGCGGGTGCTGCGAACAGCAGCGAGAACGCCGCGCCTTCGCTTCCGCCCGCACCAGTCGGATCGGCCTTCAACAGCTTCAGCGGCAGCACGCCACCGGTCGTCTGCATCTCGAAGTCAGCTTCGAGATGGGATGCGAAGTCGTCGAGCCTGAGCATCGCAAGGTCCGGCGATGAAGCCATCAACTATCCCCTTTGGTTGTGCCAAGCCTCTAACATATCGCGGCACGACGCGCCCGGATTTTTGTGCCCGGACTCCGTCCTCTCCCCGTCATTGCGAGCGCAGCGAAGCAATCCATGGCGCGCCAAGCCGAGTAATGGATTGCTTCGCGGAGCCTGTCATCGGGCGCGCTTTCGCGCGACCCAGTGGCTCGCAATGACGGCCAGGGTGCGACATAGTAACCCGACGGGCAAATCAGTTCTGCTTTACAGAAATCATGTCAAGCATAAAATTTCCGAAAATCAAAAATATTTCCCTTTCCTTCCACCCCAAATCACCGGCACATCAATAGCCATCCCGTCCCACTCAGAGGGGCGTCGGCCGTCGTCATGACGAGGGGCGGGGATGCGGTGGACGCTGACGTTGCGATTGACGGTCGCGGCTGAGGCGTACGGTGAAAGCGTGTGGTCCTGGCGCCCGTAACGGCGTCAAGCCCCGAAGAAGCTAACGCTTCCGAGGGGTGACGGTGGCAATAGAGGCCGTCTCACCGGGGAGAGCACGATATAAGCCGTAAAGCCACTGCGCAGGGAATGTCGGATGCTCTCCGCTGCCCTGTATGCTCGTGTGCAGCTTTCTTTGCACTATTCGCACACGAGACCGCGGGTGCAGCGCGCATCCGGCATTCCCTGCGCCCTCTCTATGAAAGGGCGAAGAATTTCAGCAAGACTCGGGCGCAACGCGCCGCGGGAATGTGAAGGTGCGTTCATCGCTATTGTGGCCATCACTCACGCCACACGAACAGTCGGCTCCCTCCCCCCTTGCGGGGGAGGGCTGGGGAGAGGGGTTTCCACGGGCAGTCCCGATGACGCCACCCCTCTCCCTAACCCTCCCCCGCAAGGGGGGAGGGAACGCAGTTGAGGCCGCAATGACGAGGGCCCTACCCCAGCTGCAAATCCCGCCCCACCTTCCCCACCGGAATTTCCTCCGCTAACCTCCCTGCCAACAAGACCAAAATGTCCGGGGAGGACAAGCGTGCATAGAGGGCGTGTGGTATTCGGCGCCATGGATGAGGTCGTGTTCGGGCGGCCGGCATCCGAGGTGATCGTCGAACAGATGGACCGGCTCGGCGCGGTCAGAGCGTTCCTGATGGTCAGCGGCACGCTCAACCGCGAGACCGATGTCATCAGGAACATCCGCGACATGCTGGGGCCGCGCTGCGTCGCGACCTTCGACGCGATGCCCGCCCACACGCCGCGGGCGGCCGTGATCGCGGCGACCGAACAGGCCCGCGCCGCCAAGGCGGACCTCATCGTCACCATCGGCGGCGGCTCGATCACCGACGGCGCCAAGGCGGTGCAGCTCTGCCTCGCCAATGACATTACGACCGTCGAAGGCATCGACAAAATAAGAGCCGTCGCCGGCGCGCCGCCGCCGATGAACCCGCCGGCGGTGCGTCAGATCAGCGTGCCGACGACGATCGCCGGCGGCGAATTCACCGCCAACGCCGGCGTTACCAACGAGCGGACCAAGGTCAAGGAAGCTCTGCGCCACCGGCTGGCGATGCCGCGGGCCGTGATCCTCGATCCCGCGATCGGCCTGCACACGCCGGAATGGCTGTGGCTCTCGACCGGGATCCGCGCCGTCGACCACTGCGTCGAGGGCATCTGCGCGCGCGAGGCGCATCCCTATGCCGACGCCCAGGCGCTCAAGGGGCTTGCGCTGCTGGCGCAGGCGCTGCCGCGGGTGAAGGCCGATGGCCGCGATCTCGATGCGCGGATGGATTGCCAGATCGGAACCTGGCTCTCGACTGGCCCCTTGGCCGCGGGCGTGCCGATGGGCGCCAGCCACGGCATCGGCTATGTGCTCGGCGCCGAGTTCGGCGTGCCGCACGGCCATACGTCGTGCGTGATGCTGCCGTCCGTGATGCGCTGGAACATATCCGTTAATGCCGAGCGCCAGGCGCTGGTATCAGCCGCGATGGGGCATCCGGGCAAGGACGCCAGCGAAGTGCTCGATAAATTCATTGGCGGCCTCGGCATGCCGCGCAGCCTGCGCGAGGTCAAAGTCGGGCCTGAGCATTTCGACCGTATCGCACAGCAGGCGATGGCGACGCCGTGGGTGCCGCGCAATCCCCGCAAGATCGAAGGGCCGGCACAGGTCCGCGAAATTCTCGAATTGGCTGCCTAGAGCATGATCCGGAAAAGTGGGCACCGGTTTTCCGAGAAGATCATGCTCAAAACAAAAAGATAGACGGGAAGTAAATGTACACCGGCAAACATGCTCGACTTCGCCCCCTGCAGCCCGCCTTCATCATGGCCGGCACCGGCGAGACCGTCACCTATCGCGAACTCGACGCGCGCTCCAACCGGCTGGCGCACCTGTTCCGCAACCGCGGCCTGAAGCGGCTCGACCATTATTCGATCTTCATGGAGAACAACAGCCGCTATCTCGAAGCCTGCGGCGCCGGCGAACGCTCCGGCCTCTATTACACCTGCGTGAACTCCTACCTCACCGCGAGCGAACTCGCCTACATCCTGACCAACAGCCAGTCGCGCATCCTGATCACCTCTCGGGAAAAACTCGATGTCGCGCGCGAGGCGTTGAAGGAATGCCCGCAGGTGGAGCTTTGCATCGTCGCCGATGGCCAAGGAGAAAGTTGGCCCGAAAGCGATCGCATCGTCGGCCTGCTGGACGTAACGGCAGGATTGCCGCACACGCCGATCGCGGATGAATGCGTCGGCACCGCGATGCTCTATTCCTCCGGCACCACCGGCCGGCCGAAGGGAATTCTGCGCCCGCTGCCGGAACTGCCGGCCGACCAGAATTTGCCGCTGTTCGATTTCCTGGTGAAGATCTGGCAGTACCGCGAGGGCATGATCTATCTGTCGCCGGCGCCGCTCTACCATTCGGCGCCGCAGGCCGCCGTCAACCTGACGATCAAGATGGGCGGCACCGCCATCATCATGGAAAAGTTCGATCCCGAACATTATCTCTCGCTGGTTCCGAAATGGGGCATCACGCACACCCAGCTGGTGCCGACGATGTTCTCGCGCATGCTCAAGCTGCCGGAAGAGGCGCGGACGCGATACGACCTCTCGTCGCTGGAAATCGCGATCCATGCCGCCGCGCCCTGTCCGGCGGCGGTCAAGGACGACATCATCAAATGGTGGGGACCGATCATCCACGAATATTACGGCGCCACCGAAGGGCTCGGCTTCACCTCCTGCAACAGCCAGGAATGGCTGGCCCATCGCGGCACCGTGGGCCGGGTGCTGCTCGGCGATCTGCATATTCTCGACGAGAACATGCAGGCCGTTCCGGTCGGCACGCCGGGCACGGTGTGGTTCAAGACCGCGACCCCGTTCGAATATTTCGGCGACCCGGCCAAGACCAACGAAGCCCGCTCGGCGGACGGCAGCATGAGCACGGTGGGCGATGTCGGCTACGTCGACAATGACGGCTTCCTCTATCTCACCGACCGCGCGACGTTCATGATCATCTCCGGCGGCGTCAACATCTACCCGCAGGAATGCGAGAATTTGCTGATCACCCATCCCAAGATCGCCGATGCCGCGGTGTTCGGCGTGCCCAACCCGGATCTCGGCGAGGAAGTGAAGGCGGTGGTGCAGCCGATGCCGGGCGTTGCGCCGGGACCGGATCTCGCGGAGGAATTGATCGCGTTCTGCAGCCAGTCGCTGTCGCGCCAAAAAGTGCCGCGCTCGATCGATTTCGAGAAGGAGCTGCCGCGGCTGCCCACCGGCAAGCTCTACAAGCGCCTGCTGCGCGACCGCTATTGGGGCAACAAGACCTCGCGGATCGTGTGAGCGCGGATCGCGTGAACGCTCGGGTGAGGCAATATGGCGCGATCATCTTGTGTGCGTCGCAACGACGGCCGCAATTGCTCAGCCATTTCCGTGCAAATCGCCGCAAAAGTCGGGCCAGTTCCGCCATACGGAGTTTCAGTAGTTCGAATTGCCAACCTCAGCACGGCCTTGGCCGGTTGCCCGGCAGGATGGTCATGCTATCGTCGGCGGTAATCGGCCATTGAGACCGAACATTCTCGGGAGGGGACACCATGCGGAGCGTGCGAACGCTTGCCGTCGCGGCGTTGTTATTGCTGCCGGCCTACCATGTTGCATCGGCGGGCGAGCCCAAGCAGGGCGGCATCCTCAAGGTCTACCACCGCGACAGCCCGGCCAGCGCCTCGATCCACGAGGAGGCGACCTATTCGGTCAACATTCCCTTCATGCCTGTTTTCAACAACCTCGTGATCTACAAGCAGGACGTCCCGCAGAACTCGATGGAGTCGATCGTCCCTGATCTTGCGGAGAGCTGGGCCTGGAGCGGCGACAAGAAGAAGCTCACTTTCAAGCTGCGGCAGGGCGTCAAATGGCACGACGGCAAGCCGTTCACCTCCGCCGACGTCAAATGCACCTTCGACATGCTGATGGGCAAGTCGCCGCAGAAGTTCCGCAAGAACCCGCGCAAATCCTGGTATGACGAGGTCGTCGACGTCACCACGTCAGGCGATTTCGAGGCGTCATTCAACCTGAAGCGGCCGCAGCCGGCGCTGCTGGCGCTGCTCGCCTCCGGCTATACGCCGGTCTATCCCTGCCACGTCTCGCCCGGCGACATGCGCACCAAGCCGACCGGCACCGGTCCGTTCAAGTTCGTCGAGTTCAAGGCCAATGAATCGATCAAGCTGACGCGCAACCCGGATTACTGGAAGAAGGGCCTGCCGTATCTCGACGGCATGGAATTCACCATCATCACCAACCGGTCGACCGCCATTCTCGGCTTTATTTCCGGCCAGTTCGACATGACCTTCCCGACCGAAGTCTCGATCCCGCTGCTCAAGGACGTCAAGAAGCAGTCGCCGAACGCCGTGTGCGTCGTCGAGCCGATCAACGTCTCGACCAACATCATCGTCAACTCGTCTTCGCCGCCGTTTGACAGCCTGGATATCCGCCGCGCGATGGCGCTGGCGATCGACCGCAAGGCGTTCATCTCGATCCTTTTCGAGGGACAGGCGGATATCGGCGGCACCATGCTTCCCGCCCCGGGCGGGTTGTGGGCGATGCCGAAAGAGATGCTGGAGACGATCCCGGGCTACGGCCCCGACATCAACGCCAACCGGGAAGAAGCGCGCAAGCTGATGCAGAAGGCGGGCTTCGGGCCGGACAAGCGGCTCGCGGTCAAGGTCGCCACGCGCAACATTCCGATCTATCGCGACCCCGCCATCATCCTGATCGATCAGCTCAAGAGCATCTATATCGACGGCGAGCTTGACGTGGTCGAGACGGCGAACTGGTTCTCGAAAGTCGCGCGCAAGGATTATGCGCTCGGCCTCAATTTGACCGGCAATGCCGTCGACGATCCCGACCAGTCGTTCTACGAGAACTATTCCTGCGGCTCGGAGCGCAACTACACCAACTACTGCAACAAGGACATCGAAAAGCTGTTCGGCGAGCAGTCCCAGGAAACCGACGTCGCCAAGCGCAAGAAAATCGTCTGGGAGATCGACAAGAAGCTGCAGGAGGACGTCGCCCGCCCGATCATCTATCACGGCCGCTCGGGTTCGTGCTGGCAGCCCTACGTCAAGGGCATCACCATCATGGTGAACAGCTCCTATAACGGCTATCGTTACGAAGACGTGTGGATGGACAAGTAGCGTCCGCCATTACGTCGGCCGGCGAGGGAGAATAGCCAGGTGTTTGCTTATATCGTGCGACGCCTCGCGTTGATGTTCGTGACCCTGATCGGGATCTCGATCATCATCTTCGTGCTGCTGCGCGTCGTCCCCGGCAATATCGTCGACATCCTGTTCGACGCGGCGGGATTCGTCGATCCCGCCGACAAGGCCAATCTGGAAAAGGAACTCGGTCTCAGCGACCCGATCGTGGTGCAGTATTTCCGCTGGATCGGCGGGCTGCTGCACGGCGATCTCGGCTATTCCTATGTGTCGGAAAAGCCGGCGCTGCAGGAGATCCTGCCGCGGATTCCGATCACCGCAAAGCTGGCGGGGCTGGCGCTGCTGTTCTCCGCATCGATCGGTATCCCCCTCGGCGTCATCAGCGCCGTTCATCAGGGCACCCGGCTCGATTATGCCTTGCGTATCGTCAGCCTGAGCGGGCTGTCGCTGCCCTCGTTCTGGCTCGGACTGCTGATCCTGATGGCGTCGGTTTCGATGTTCGGAACCATGCCGATCTTCAACCCCAACCCCAAAACCTGGACCGAAGCGATCGCCATCTACTGCGTTCCGGCGATGGCGGTCGGCTTTCGCAGCGCCGCGCTGACGATGCGCATCACGCGCTCCTCGATGCTCGAAATCCTGCGCCAGGATTTCATCCGCACCGCGCGCGCCAAGGGCGCCTCGGAAAATTCGGTCAACTACCGCCATGCGCTGAAAAACGCCATCCTGCCCGTCATCACCGTGATCGGCATCGAGGCCGCTTTCCTGATCGGCGGGCTGATCGTCACCGAAACCGTGTTCAATATCCCGGGCATCGCCCGCTTCCTGGTCGAGGCGCTGCGCTGGCGCGACTACCCGATCGTGCAGAACCTCGTGATGCTGATCGCGGTGGTCGTCGTGTTCGCCAACTTCACCGTCGACTTGCTGTATGCCGCGATCGATCCGCGCATCCGGTACGGGGATTAGGAGATTCAGGTTTGGCCGTGGTCAATTACGATAGCGAACTGAAACGCGCCGGCGCCCATTCGACGCATGGCTGGCGCCGGCTGACGTTTCTCGCGCAACGCTACATGCTCGGCACCATCGGCCTCTTCATCATGGTGATGTTCGTCTGGGTGGCGATATCGGCTGATCTGATCTGCCGCTTCAGCCCGCTCAGCGTCGATTCCACCCACCGGCTGGCGGCGCCCGACGCCGTGCATTGGCTGGGTACCGATTCATTCGGCCGCGATGTCTGGAGCCGGATCGTCCATGGCGCCCGGATTTCGCTGGCCGTCGGCATCGGCGCCACGCTGCTGGGCTCGACGCTCGGCGTCATCGTCGGCCTCGTCTCCGGCTATCTCTCGGGCTGGGTCGATTTACTGTTCCAGCGCGTGACCGACATTCTGCAGGCCCTCCCGCTGCTGGTGCTGGCGCTGGTCATGACGGCAGCCCTCGGACCGTCGCTGCCGAATGTCATTATTGCAATCGCGATCCCGCTGATTCCGACGGTGGCCCGGGTGATCCGCGCCAACACGCTGGCTTTGCGCGAACTGCCGTTCGTCGAAGCCGCCAAGTCGATCGGCATGAGCGAAACGCGCATCGCCATTCGCCACGTGCTGCCGAACACGCTGGCGCCGCTGATCGTGCTGGCGACCGCGCAGCTCGGCTCCACCATCCTCACCGAGGCCTCGCTGTCGTTCCTCGGTCTCGGCATTCCCGAGCCCTATCCGTCATGGGGCCGCATGCTGTCGGAATCGGCGGCGGAATATGTCCGCACCGCGCCGTGGCTGGTGATCTTCCCCGGCGTCGCGATCAGCCTTGCGGTGTTCGGCACCAATCTGTTCGGCGATGCGCTGCGCGACATCCTCGACCCGAGGCAGCGCGGCTGATGACGCTGGCACGGGCGGATGAGACGGTTCTCGATGTGAAGAACCTGCAGACGGTGTTCTTCACCAATTCGGGCCTGTTCCGGGCAGTCGATGACGTCTCGTTCCACGTCCGCCGCGGCGAGACGCTGGCGATCGTCGGCGAATCCGGCTGCGGCAAGAGCGTCAGCGCACTCTCGATCATGCGGCTGGTGCCGGATCCGCCGGGCCGGATCGTCGGCGGCTCGGTGACACTCGAAGGCACTGATTTGCTCGGCATCGACGAAGCTGATATGCGCAAGATCCGCGGCAACCGGATGTCGATGATCTTCCAGGAGCCGATGACCTCGCTCAATCCCGTGATGCGGATAGGCGACCAGATTACCGAAGTGGTGCGCCTGCACCAGGACATGACGGCGAAGGAAGCCTGGGTGAAAGCGGTCGAAATGCTGCGCCTCGTCCGTATTCCCGAGCCGGAGCGCCGTGCGCATGAATACCCGCACCAGCTTTCCGGCGGCATGCGCCAGCGCGCGATGATCGCGATGGCGCTGGCGTGCCGCCCGGCGCTGTTGATCGCGGACGAGCCGACCACCGCGCTCGACGTCACGATCCAGGCGCAAATCCTGGCGCTGATCGTCGACCTGCAAAAGACGCTCGGCACCGGGCTGATCCTGATAACCCACGATCTCGGCGTGGTCGCCCAGACCGCGCAGCGCGTCATCGTGATGTATGCGGGCAAGAAGGTCGAGGAAGCCACCGTCGAGGCGCTGTTCGAGAATCCACGGCATCCCTACACCCGCGGCCTGATGGCCTCGATGCCGGCGGTGATTTCGCTTGGCGCAAAAGAGGATGTCAGGCTGAACGAAATTCCCGGCATGGTTCCGTCGCTGACCAATTTGCCGCCGGGCTGCGCCTTTGCGCCGCGTTGTCCATTCGCGATCGATCGCTGCCGCGTCGAATATCCGCCGCTAAGGGATTTCAGCGACAATCATTTTGCGGCGTGCTGGCGCGCGGCGGAAATGGTGGCCGCGCCATGACCGACGCGACGCCCCTCCTGGAGGTTACCGACCTCGTCAAGCATTACCCGGTGCGCGGCGGCATCCTGCGCCGGCGCATCGGCACCGTGCATTCGGTCGACGGCGTCAGCTTCTCGGTGGGTAAAGGCGAGACGCTCGGGCTGGTTGGAGAATCCGGCTGCGGCAAGTCGACGGTGGCGCGCAGCGTGCTGCGGCTGGTGGAACCGACCAGCGGCGCCATCAAGCTCAACGGCACTGACATCACCAACCTCAGCAAGACGGACCTGCGGCCGCATCGGCGCTCGATGCAGATCGTATTCCAGGACCCGTTCGCTTCGCTCAATCCGCGCATGACCGCCGGCGAGATCGTCGGCGAACCGCTTGGCGTCCACGGCCTTGCCACCGGACGCGCGCAGCAGGAGCGGGTCGCCGAACTGTTCGCCCAGGTCGGCCTGCGCGCGGACCAGATGAAGAACTATCCGCATCAGTTCTCCGGCGGACAGCGGCAGCGCATCTGCATCGCGCGCGCACTGTCGCTCGGGCCGAGCCTGATCGTGTGCGACGAGCCGGTATCCGCGCTCGACGTCTCGATCCAGGCGCAGGTGATCAACCTCTTGATCGACCTGCAACGCAAGAACAACTTTTCATACTTGTTCATCGCCCATGACCTCGCCGTGGTCGCCCATATCAGCCACCGCGTCGCGGTGATGTATCTCGGCCGCATCGTCGAGATCGCCGACAAGACCGAGCTGTTCGCCAATCCGCGCCATCCCTATACGCAGGCGCTGCTGGCCTCGGTGCCGGTCGCGAACCCGAAGGCGAAGAAGCTCGCGCCCATGATCGACGGCGACGTGCCAAGCCCGATCAACCCGCCGTCGGGCTGCGCCTTCCACACCCGCTGCCGCTACGTGATGGACCGCTGCAAGGTGGAACGGCCAACGCTGCTTGATGCCGGCGCGCGTCATGAGGTGGCGTGCTGGCTCAATGAGGGGACGGGGCGGGCGGAATGAAATCTACCCTCGTCCCGATTTCCATCGTCGTCCCGGCGAACGCCGGGACCCGGTCATCTGTTGTTGAAACGAGCTGTGGCTCCAGCCTTCGCCAAACGTACATCGGTGGTTATGGGTCCCGGATCGCGCTTCGCTTGTCCAGGACGACGGAGCTAAGCCGCCTCGATCTCGACCACGATCTTCCCCGTCGTCACCTGCTCGCCCTCGGCGACATCGATCGCTGTGACCTTGCCCGCAACACCCGCCGTATGCACGTGCTCCATCTTCATCGCTTCCAGCGTCATGACAGGCTGGCCGGCCGTGACCTGCTCGCCCGGCTTGACCAGCACTGCCACGACGCGGCCATTCATCGCCGCGCGCACCTTGCCGTCGCCACCGCTTGCGGCGGCCGACACCGGTGCCGCCAGCGTCAGGTCGCGAACTGCAATCGCGGCGCCGCGGTGCAGGAAATAGAGCCGATCCCGATCGCGCAGGAATTTGACGGACTCCGAAAGACCGTCGCGGCTGAAGCGGATGGTGTCGCCGTCGACGGCGTGGACTTCGATCCGGTAGAGGACATTGTTGAGCCCGCGATAGCTGCCGTCACGCTCGCGCACGATCTCGATCTCATGGACGGCACCGTCGATCTCGACACGAACGGGAACCGGGAACGCTGCCGCCAGCGAACGTCCGGGCTTCCACTTCGGTGCCGAGGGATCGGTGACGTAGAGCAGCAACGCCGCGAGCTCGGCTTTCGCCCCCGCATCCTTGCGCGGCGCCAGCAGTTCATCGCGATGGTTGCCGATGAAGGCGGTGGTCGCCTCACCCGCGGAAAACCCGGGATGACGCAGGCATGAAATCAGAAAGCCCTGATTGGTGGTGACGCCGAATGCAGCCACCTGCTCCAGTCCGACGATCAGCTTGCCCCGCGCCTCATCGCGGGTCGCGCCATGGCTGATGATCTTGGCGATCATCGAATCATAGAACGGCGGAATCTCGGAGCCGGACTGCAGCGCATGTTCGACCCGGATACCGTCCGGCACCTGCCATAGCGCCATCGTGCCGGATTGCGGCATGAAATCGTGGCCTGCGTCTTCCGAGCACAGCCGCACCTCGATGGCATGGCCGGAGAACTTGATGTCTTCCTGCACCAGCCCGAGCGGCTCACCGCTGGCGACGCGCAGTTGCAGTTCGACGAGATCGAGGCCCGTGATTGCCTCGGTGACGGGATGCTCGACCTGCAGCCGCGTGTTCATTTCCATGAAGTAGAACTCGCCGCCGCCATCGAGCAGGAATTCCAGCGTGCCGGCGCCCTCATAACCGATCGATTTCACCGCTGACACCGCGACCGCGCCCATCCGCGCCCGCAGCTTCGGCGACACTGCCGGCGACGGCGCCTCCTCGATCAGCTTCTGATGCCGCCGCTGCACCGAGCAATCGCGCTCGCCGAGATGGACGGCATTACGGTAACGATCGCCGAACACCTGGATTTCGATATGGCGGGGATCAACGATGGCGCGTTCCAAAATGACCGTGGGATCGCCGAACGCGCCCTGTGCTTCCGACCGCGCGCTGCGCAGCGCATCCGGAAACGAAGAGGCATCCGCGACCAGCCGCATACCGCGCCCGCCGCCACCGGCCACCGCCTTGATCATCACGGGAAAGCCGATCTTCCTGGCTTCCGCCAGCATGACAGCGTCGCTCTGGTCCGCGCCCTGATAGCCGGGCACGCAGGGCACGCCGGCCTTTTCCATGATGTCCTTGGCGCCGGCCTTGTTGCCCATCGCCCGGATCGCTTCCGGCGACGGACCGATGAACACCAGCCCCGCATCGCGGCAGGCCTGCGCGAAATCTACGTTCTCGGCGAGGAAGCCGTAGCCGGGATGCACCGCCGTTGCGCCGCTGGCCTTGGCCGCCGCAATGATCGCCTCGATCCGCAAATAGGATTGCGCCGGCAGCGCCTCGCCAATCCGCACGGCTTGATCCGCTTCGCGGACATGAAGCGCGTCGCGGTCGGCATCGGAATAGACCGCGACCACGCCATAGCCGAGGCGGCGCGCGGTGCGCATGATGCGCAGCGCGATCTCGCCGCGATTGGCGATCAGGATCTTGAAGAACGGCGTCGGTTTCATGACAGTCATGGCCGCGCGACCGAGAATTGCATGGGCTGCGGCGTGCGGGCTTCGGCCTCGCGGCAGATCGCCAGCACCTCGGACAGTACGCTGCGGGTATCGCGCGGATCGATCACGCCGTCGTCGAGTACGCGTGCCGAGGTCGAGAACACGTCCATCTGGCCGTCGAACACGCCTGTTATCTGCGACTTCATGGCATCGAGCTTTTCCTTCTCGATCGGCTTGCCACGACGCGCAGCCGCCGCTTCAGTGACGATCGCCATCGTCTCCGCCGCCTGCTCGCCGCCCATCACGGCGGTCTTGGCATTGGGCCAGGAGAAACAAAAGCGCGGATGGAAGCCGCGCCCGCACATGCCGTAATTGCCGGCGCCGAACGAGGCGCCGCAATAGATGGTGATCTGAGGCACGGTGGCCGAGGTCACCGCCTGGATCATCTTGGAGCCGTGCTTGATCATGCCGGCTTCCTCATAGGCCTTCCCGACCATGTAGCCGGTCGTGTTGTTCATATACAAAAGCGGCGTGCGCGACTGGCAGCAGGCCTGGATGAAATGCGTCGCCTTGTTGGCGCCGGGCACGTCGAGCGGACCGTTATTGGTGATGATGCCGATCGCCTGCCCCTCGATGCGGGCGTGGCCGCAGATGGTGGCGGGGCCGTAATTGCTGCCGAATTCGGTAAAGTCGGAATCGTCGATGAAGCGCGCGATGGCCTGCCGCATGTCGACCGGACGCTTGTGGTCCATCGGCATGATGCCAAGCAATTCCTCCGAATCATAGCGCGGCGGCCGATACGAGGTTTCAGCCGGCTTCGGCCGGTCCCACTGCATGTTGGTCATGATGTCGCGCGCGATCCGCAGCGCGTCGCGGTCGTCCTCGGCGAGATAATCGCCGAGGCCGGAAATCGAGGTGTGCATCTCGGCACCGCCGAGCTCTTCCTCGGTCGCGATCTCGCCCGTCGCGGCCTTGAGCAGCGGCGGCCCAGCGAGGAAGGCGCGGGTGCGGCCGCGCACCATCACGATGTAGTCGGAGAGCCCGGTCTGATAAGCGCCGCCCGCGGTCGACGAACCGTGGGTCACCGTGACGACCGGCAAGCCCGCCGCCGACAGCCGAGCCAGGTTGCGAAAGATATTGCCGCCGCGAATAAAATCCTCGACGCGGTAGCGCAGCAGGTTGGCGCCGGCGCTTTCGACCAGCTGCACGTAGGGCAGCTTGTTCTCCAGCGCCAGTTCCTGCACGCGCAAGGTCTTGTCGAGGCCGTAAGGCTGCAACGCACCGGCGTCGATTCCGGAATCATTGGCGCTGACCATGCAGCGGATACCGGAGACGAACCCGATGCCGGCGATCGCCCCGCCGCCCGGGATGCTCTTGTCGGCATCCGGCACGTCGAACATGTAGCCCGCCAGCGTCATCAATTCGATAAAGGGCGAGCCGGGATCGAGCACCAGCGCGACGCGCTCGCGCGGCAATAGTTGGCCACGCTTGTGAAAGCGGTCCTTGGCAGCGGCGGAGGCGGCGCGCGTCCGCTCCTCAAGCCCGCGCATGCGCGCGATCAGCGCCAGCATGCCGTCGCGGTTGGCCTTGTAGGCGGCGCTGCTTGGGGCGATGGTCGATTCAATGATGGCCATTATTTCTCCTGCTCGTCATTCCGGGATGGTCCGTAGGGCCAGACCCGGAATCTCGAGATTCCGGGTTCACGCTTCGCGTGCCCCGGAATGACAACTCAATGCCTCGTCCCAAATATCTGTCTTGCCTCGGACGGCGAAGCGATCTCTCTGCCGGCGCGGCGGGCGCAGGCGGCGATGGCTTCGATCAATTGGCCATTGGAGGTCACCTTGGCGCCGTCGGCGAGATAGAAGGTGTCCTCAAGCCCGGTGCGCAGGTGTCCGCCGAGATCGGCGCAGCGCTGGTGCAGCGGCCAGATTTCGGCGCGGCCGATCGCAGTGACTTGCCAGTGCGCTTCGGGCACTTTCAGCTTCAGCAGGATCGGCAGCAGATCCGGATCGGCCGGCATGCCGGACGCGACGCCCATCACGAAATTATACTCCAGCGGCCCTGAATACATGCCGGTCTGCCGGTACATGCCGACACAGCGCACGATGCCGACATCGAAGCATTCGAACTCCGGAATCGTGCCCGCGACCTTCATCACGTCGAGATAGTCCTGCACCTTCTCGACCGCGTTATCGAACATCATCGGCGGCCAGGCCCAGGTGTTGTCCGATTTCACCTTCAGATAATTCAGCGAACCGGCGTTGCAGGCCGCGATTTCGGGTTTTGTCTCGCGCACGCAATCGAGCGCGCCGCCGTAGTTCGGGCCCGAGGTGCCCGTGGTGTGGTTGATGATGACGCCGGGGCAGGCCTCGCGCACCGCCTGCTGGATCTCCTTGCTGACGCTGACCTCCCACGACGGCAGGTGGCCCTTGTTCGGCTCCTGCTGGCGCAGATGGATATGCATGATGCTGGCGCCGGCGTTGAAGGCAGCCCTGGCCTCGCGCGCCATTTGTTCTGGCGTCACAGGCACGTTGTGCTGTTTCGGGTCGGTCAGCACGCCGTTCAGCGCACAGGTAATGACGGCCTTGTCGCTCATGAATCAGCCTTCGGAAATGGGCGGAAATCGCCCTTGTTTTGCGCATGATCCGTTCGGAAAACCGCTACACACTTTTCCGGATCATGCGCTGCCGATCATGGGGCCCGCATCAGCCCGCTTCTTGCGTCAACCCGCTATTGCCGAAGCCTGTGCGATTGCTGCGGTAGATCGCCAGATCGCGCGAGCCGGAAAAGATCGCGCGCGGCTTCAAGCCGTAGAAGCGGCGGATCGAGTGGCTGAAATGCGTCGAATCAGGATAGCCGATGTCCTGCGCGAGATGCGCGAGGTTGATGTCCTGGTTGGCGAAATGCAGCAAATGCCGCGCCCGCTTCCAGGCACGGAAGGAGCGGAACGAGATTCCGGTCTCTTCCTTGAACAAATGCAGGAAGCGCGACGGCGACAGTCCGGCCTCCGCCGCGCAGCTCGCGGCCGTCACCGGTTCGCCGCAGAATCTTCCGATCTGCAGTATGGCACGCGCCACACGTGGATCGAGCACGCGTTGTGGGAGGGCTTCGCCAAGGCACAGAAAATCGAATTCGGCGCTGGAAAAATCCTCGCCCGCATGGTTCTCGCGCAAGGCGAGATAGGCGGCGCGAATGCGGTCGGCGAAGGCTTTGCCTTCAGGCCCCGACAGCCGCGCGGCGAGGTCTTCGAGCACGCCGGGACAAACGCTTTCCGGCTCGATCACGACGCTCAGCACCGATCGATAGTCGCTGGCGATGGTGTGCTTGATGTTCGGCAGCACCACCACCATTTCGGCGTGGCTGTTCCGACCGTCGGCTGTAAGCCGCAACCCGCCTTCGATCGCGACATAGATGTTGAACGCACCCGAGCAGCGTTCCCGCGGCCGGCCGAGCAGGCCCGCGTAAAACACGCGCTCCGGAGTGATCAGCATCAGATGGCCCGATTTGTGGCCGATGTCGTCCATGGTGGATCCTCCTCGCGCGGCTCTTGGGCCGCTGCGATGGGGGCAACCATAGCGGAAAATGGGGGGCTTACCAGACGAACAAAAAGCGTCATTCCGGGGCGCGAAGCGAACCTCAGGTGCGCGATTGCGCATCGGGGAATCTCGAGATTCCGGGTCTGGTGCTAGCGCACCATCCCGGAATGACGGCGTTTCCAATCAGCCCCGGACCCGCGGCGCCACATTCTGCTCGACGCCGGCCTTTTGCTCGGCCGCCACCGCCCGCTTATAACCGTCACGGGCCTGCAACCGCGCCCAATAGGCCGCGACATTGGGCCCGAAATCCTTGGCCAGCCCGATATTTCCGGCCAGCCGCAACGCATAGCCGTTGGCGATATCGGCGGCGGTAAAGCGGTCCGCGCAGAGCGTTTCCGATTTGCCGGTGGCGGCTTCCACGGCCCGCAGCCGCCCGAGGAACCATTTTGCATAGTCCCCCGCAACCTGCGGATTGCGGCGCTCCTCCGGCTCGAGCTGGCTGTATCTCAGCACCAGCGTTTGCGGAAAGGTCAGCGTGGCATCGGAAAAATACATCCAGTTCAGGAAGGCGCCATAGGCCGGCTCGTCGGACCCGACGATCAGCGGCGTCGGGCCGTATCTGGTGCCGATGTAGTGGCAGATGCCGGACGATTCCGTCATTCTGGTCTCGCCATCGACCATGAAGGGAATGGTGCCGAGCGGATTGATCGCGAGATATTCCTTGGCGAACACCCGCGGCGGAAACGGCAGCATCTTGAGCTCATATGGCAGCCCGAGTTCTTCCAGCATCCAGAGCGGGCGGAACGAGCGCGCCCCGTCGCAGTGATAAAGCGTGATCATCAGGCGTTTTCCTCAATTTCGATTCAGGCCAGTTTGGAGCGCCGAAGCGGCGCCCGCAATATCATCTTGGCGGCGCGTCTCAGGCATTGCTGTGCTTGCGCAGTTCGAGGCGGGCAATCTGGTTGCGATGAACCTCGTCCGGACCGTCGGCGAGGCGCAGCAGGCGCGCCGTGGCATAGGCCGCAGCCAGACCGAAATCGTTGCTGGTGCCGCCGCCGCCATGGGCCTGAATGGCCCAGTCGATCACCTGGCATGCCATGTTGGGCACCGCGACCTTGATCATTGCGATCTCGACCTTGGCCGCCCGGTTGCCGACGGTGTCCATCATATGCGCCGCATTGAGGGTCAACAGCCGCGACTGCTCGATCATGATGCGCGATTCCGCGATTCGCTCCTGCGTGACAGTCTGTTCCGAAACCGGCTTGCCGAACGCAACCCGGCTTCTGGTCCGCACGCACATCTTCTCCAGCGTCCGTTCGGCAAGCCCGATCAACCGCATGCAGTGGTGGATACGGCCGGGACCGAGACGACCCTGCGCGATTTCGAAGCCGCGGCCCTCACCAAGCAGCATGTTGGTGGCGGGCACGCGGACATTCTCGAACACCACTTCCGAGGCCCTGTCAGGCACGCCATAGAACCCGAACACCGGGATAGACCGCAGCACCTTGACGCCTGGCGTGTCCATCGGAACAAGGATCATCGACTGCTGGCGATGGCGATCCGGATTATCGGGATCGGTCTTGCCCATGAAGATGCAGATCCTGCAGCGCGGGTCGGTGGCGTTGGTGGTGTACCATTTGCGGCCGTTGATGACGTAATCATCGCCGTCGCGCCGGATGGAGCTCTCGATATTGGTGGCGTCGCTGGAGGCGACCGCAGGTTCGGTCATGGCAAAGCAGGAACGGATTTCGCCAGCCAGCAGCGGCTTGAGCCAACGCTCCTGATGCTCGCGCGTGCCGTAGCGCGCCAGCACTTCCATGTTGCCGGTGTCGGGCGCCGAACAGTTGAAGACTTCAGGCGCAAGATGCGAGCGCCCCATCACCTCGCACAGCGGTGCGTATTCGAGGTTGGTCAGGCCGGCGCCATGCTCGCTCTCGGGCAGGAACAGGTTCCAGAGGCCGGCCTCCCGCGCCTTCGGCTTCAACTCCTCGACAACCGGGAAAACCTTCCAGGCCCCCAGCTCCTCGGCCTCTTTGTAGAAGCGCTCCTCATTCGGATAGACGTGGCGATCCATGAAGGACTGAAGGCGGTGCTTCAGCTCGGTGACCTTCTGGCTCTCCTGATAGAGCATATCGATATCCGTTCATGGCTGGTTAAGTTGAATTTTACTTCGCACCCGGCAGCGTGCCCATCATCTTGCACAATACCGTCAGCATCACCTCGTCGGCGCCGCCGCCGATCGAGGTCAGGCGGCTGTCGCGATAGGCGCGGCTGACATGTGTCTCGTTCATAAAGCCCATGCCGCCCCAGAATTGCAAACAGGCATCGGTGAGTTCGCGACCCAACCGTCCGGCCTTGAGCTTCGCCATGGTCGCAAGCCGCGTGACGTCCTCGCCCGCGATCAGCGCCTCGGCGGCGCGGTAGATCAGCGCGCGCAACAGCTCGACCTCGGTCTGCATTTCCGCAAGCTTGAAATGGACCACCTGGTTGTCGAGGATGGTCTTGCCGAACGCTTTTCGGTTGCGGGTGTATTCGATGGTCTCGGCGATAATGTACTCATGCGCCTTCAGGCACGCCGCGGCGCCCCACAGCCGCTCCTCCTGGAACTGCACCATCTGATATGTAAAACCCATGCCCTCCTCGCCGATCCGGTTGCGCTTCGGCACACGGACATTGTCGAAGAAAATCTGCGCGGTGTCGGACGAGCGCATGCCCATCTTGTCGAGTTTTCGTGCGACCTCGACGCCCTTGGTTCTCATAGGCACGCAGATCAACGACTTGTTGCGATGCACCTGCCCGTCGCTGGTGTTGGCGAGCAGGCAGATCCAGTCCGCCTTTACGCCATTGGTGATCCACATCTTGCCGCCATTGATGACGTAATCGTCACCATCTGAGCGGGCATTGGTCTTGATCGAGGCGACATCGGAGCCGGCGCCCGGCTCCGACACACCGATGCAGGCCACCGCATCGCCCGCGATCGCCGGCGTCAGAAATTCGCGGCGCACTTCATCGGAGCCGAACCGCGCCAGCGCCGGGGTGGCCATGTCAGTCTGCACCCCGATCGCCATCGGCACGCCGCCGCAATGGATGGCGCCGAGCTCTTCGGCCATCATCAGCGCGTAGCTGTAATCAAGCCCCTGACCGCCGAATTCGACGGGCTTGTTGAGGCCGAGAAAGCCGAGGTTGCCTAGCTTCTTGAACAGTTCGTGAGAAGGGAACTGTCCGGCCTCCTCCCATTCGTCGACGAAAGGATTGATTTCGGCGGCGATGAATTTTTGCAAGATACGGCGGGGTTCGTCGTGGTCGGCGGTGAAGAGCATTTTTATTCCCTGTCGTTCCGGGGCGGCGCGAAGCGCCGAACCCGGAACCTCGATATGTTTGGCTCATTTCTAGATTCCGGGTTCGTGCTTCGCACGCCCCGGAATGACGGTCCGTCACAACCCCATCTGCCTCGACGCCAGATCCTTCATGATCTCCTCCGTGCCGCCGCCGATGGCGTTGACCTTCACCTCGCGGTAGATGCGCTCGACCTTGATGCCGCGCATGAAGCCGGCGCCGCCGAAGATCTGCACGGCCTCAGAGGCGCAGAACGCCATGGTCTGCGTCGCCTGGTTCTTCATCATGCAGATTTCGGCAACCGGGCTTTCGCCCTGGCCGAGCCGCCATGCCAGCATTTCCAGCATCGCCTGCGACGCCGCGACCTTCTGCGCCATGTCGACCAGCTTGTGGCGGATCACCTGGTGCTGCGCGATCGGTTTGCCGAATGTCTGGCGCTCCTTGGCGTAGGCGATCGCCTCCTCGACGCAGACGCGCGCGTAAGCCGTGCAGCTCGCCGCCATGCCCATCCGCTCGCTGTTGAAATTATGCATGATCAGCTTGAACCCCTGCCCTTCCTCGCCGAGCAGGTTTTGGGCGGGCACGCGGCATTCGTCGAAATGCAGCGTCGCGGTGTCCGAGGCCCACCAGCCCATCTTCTTGAGTTTGGTGCGCGAAAGCCCCGGCGTATCGCCCTCGATCAGGAGCAGGCTGACACCGCCGGCGCCCTCACCGCCGGTGCGCACGGCGACCGTCAGATAATCGGCGCGCATGCCTGACGTAATAAACGTCTTCTCGCCGCTCACGACATAATGGTCGCCGTCGCGGCGCGCCTTGGTGCGGAGATTGGCGACGTCGGAGCCGCCGCTCGGCTCGGTGATCGCCAGCGCCGATATCTTCTTGCCCGACAGAACTTCGGGCAGCACCCGCGCCTTGATCTCGGGGCGGGCGGCGCGCGCGATCGGCGGCGAGCCGATGGTGTGGCTCATCAGGCTGGAGGAGACACCGCCGGCGCCCGCACGCGCGAGTTCCTGCGAGGCCACGATTTTCATGAACTGGTCGGCAGCGACGCCGCCATATTCCTCGGGAAAGCCCAGCCCCAGCAGGCCGATCTCGGCGGCCTTGGCGTAGAGCGCGCGCGGAAACTCGCCGGCTTCGTCCCATTCATGGGCATAGGGCTCGATCTCACGCGTCACAAAACGCCGCATCACGTCGCGAAACGCTTCGTGATCCGCGTTGTAAAACGGGCTGTTCGCCTTTGTCCGCTCCAGCATGCTGTCCTCCCGACGGAATCACGATGCCCTGAATCGGCCGACCTAAACTTGCGTTGAGCGGCTGAGGAGCGCCAGCGTCAGCAACTCAACGCAAGACCGGTTCCCCGGCCATGCCCTAGCCTTCTGCAAAAAAGCAATAACACAAAATCGGCAAAACGCCGGGGAGATGAAGCATGATCCGATGGAGCCAATCTGTCCCGGCCATTTTCCTGGCGCTGTCGCTCGCTGCATCGCCAGCTGCCTTCGCGCAACAGCCCGGCATCACGTCTAGCGAAATAAAGTTCGGCAACATCATGCCGTATAGCGGCCCGGCCTCGGCGCTCAGCGTCGTCGGCAAGGCCTTTGCCGGCTACTTCGACATGGTCAACGAGAAGGGCGGCGTCAACGGGCGCAAACTCAACATGGTCTCACTCGACGACGGCTTCTCGCCGCCGAAGACGGTCGAGGCGACGCGGCGGCTGGTCGAAAGCGACAACGTCGCCTTCATGTTCGGCACCATGGGCACCGCGCCGAGTTCGGCGACCGCGAAATACCTCAACAGCGCCAAGGTGCCGCATCTGTTCCTGATCTCATCCGCATCGAAATGGAACGATCCGGTCAACCAGCCCTGGCTGATGGCGCTGCCCTGGGCGCCGAATTATGTCGAGGAAGCCGGCATCGACGTGCGCTATGCGCGCGCCAAAAATCCCAATGCACGCTTTGCGATCCTTTACCAGAACGACGACGCCGGGAAGGATTATCTGCGCGGCGTGAAAGAGGCGCTCGGGGCCGACGCCGACAAGGCGATCGCGCTGGCATCGAGCTTCGAAGTCGCCGATCCCAGCGTGGATTCGCAGATCCTGACGCTTGCCAATACCAAGGCCGACGTTTTCCTGATCTACAGCGTGACGCCGCGCGCTTGCGCCCAGGCGATCCGCAAGGCCTATGAGACCGGCTGGCGGCCGATGCGCTTCATCTCCTCGGGCTGCGCCAACAAGGAAACGGTGATGGTGCCGGCGGGCCTGGAGGCCGCGAGCGGCATCATGTCGGTCGGCTCGCTAAAGCCGTACACGGCCGATTCCAAAGACCCCGACCTGGTCGCCTACCGCGAATTCATGAAGGCGCGGGTGCCGAATGTCGATCCGGCGAATTTCGCCGCCGGCTATGGCTACATGGTCGCCCAGGCGCTGGTGGTGGTGCTGGAGCAGTGCAAGAACGACCTGAGCCGCGAGAACATCATGGCGCAGGCCGCCAACCTCAGGGATGTACAATTGCCGCTGCTGATGCCGGGCGTCAAGCTCAACACCTCACCGAAAGACTATCGACCCATCAAGGACGGCTACATGGTCGAGTTTCGCGACAACCAGTTCAATGTCATCAGCGAGTTGCTGCGGGGTTCGTGAACCGCGTGAGTTGCCGTGGTTATTATCAGCCGCGCCGGCGGCACAAAACCGCAAGACGTGGAGGAAACCTTGTCCGTCCGCTATTACGACTGGATCGCCCATTTCGGCCGCCGCACGCCGGATAAGATCGCGGCGATCGACCTCGCCAGCCAGCGCCGGCTTTCCTATGCGGAGTTTGATGCGCGGATCTCGCTGCTCGCGACGCATCTGCGCGACAAACTCAAGATCGCGCGCGGCGACCGGGTCGCGGTGCTGGCGCTGAACACATCAGATACGCTGGAGGTGCAGTTCGCCTGCTTCCGGATCGGCGCCGTGTTCCTGCCGCTCAACACCCGCCTCACCGTTCCCGAGCTGCAGTTCATTGTCGGCGATGCCTCGCCCAAAGTCATGATCCACGACACGGACCTCGCCGAGGTTGCGTTGTCGGTCGCCAAACTCTGCAACGTGTCATCGGCACTGCTGCTCGGTCCCGGCGACTCCTATGAGACGGCGATCGCCGCGTCAAAACCGCTCGATCGCGCGGAGATGGTCACGCTCGATGACATCTCGACCATCATGTACACCTCGGGCACCACGGGCCAGCCGAAGGGCGCGATCATCACCCACGGCATGACGTTCTGGAATTGCGTCAATCTCGGCGGTCCCGCGTACATCTCGCCGTCGTCGGTGCTGCTCACGGTGCTGCCGCTGTTCCACACCGGCGGGCTGAATTGCTACACCAATCCCGTGCTGCACGCCGGCGGCACCGTGCTGATCATGCGCGCATTCGATCCTGCGCTCGCGCTGCAATTGATCAGCGATCCCGCGCAAGGCATCAACCAGTTCTTCGGCGTGCCTGCGATCTACCAGTTCATGTCGCAGCATCCGTCGTTTGCTGCAGCCGATCTCAGCCGGCTCGTGATCGGCGGTGTCGGCGGCGCGCCGATGCCGGTGCCGCTGTTGAAAATATGGGAAGCCCGCGGCGTCGCCCTGCAGCAGGGGTACGGCATGACCGAGACCAGCCCCGCGGTGCTGACGCTCGACAAGGAGGACGCCGCGCGCAAGGCCGGCTCCTCCGGCAAGCCGGTGCTGCATACGGAAGTGCGGATCGTTCGTCCTGATGGGTCAGACGCCGATGTCGGCGAGCTCGGTGAACTCTGGGTCAAGGGACCGAACGTCACGCCGGGCTACTGGAACCGGCCGGACGCCAACCAATCATCCTTCACCGACGGCTGGCTGCATACCGGCGACGCCACGCGCATCGACGAAGAGGGTTTCTACTACATCGTCGATCGCTGGAAGGACATGTACATCTCCGGCGGCGAGAACGTCTATCCGGCCGAGGTCGAGAGCGTGCTGCATCAACTCAACGCCATTGCCGAAGCCGCCGTGATCGGCATCCCGAACGAGCAATGGGGTGAAGTCGGCATGGCGATCGTCGCGATCAAGCCGGGCCATACGCTTTCAGCCGACGAGATTCACGCGCATTGTCAGGCCAATCTGGCGCGGTTCAAGTGTCCGCGGCTGATCGAGTTCGTCGACGCCCTGCCGCGCAACGCGACGGGAAAGATTCACAAGCCGACGCTGCGAAAGAATTTCAGCGTTTCGAAGCCGACCGACAAGGCCATTGCCTCGCGATGATGTGCTGGCAACGAAAAGCCCGCCGATTTGCACCGGCGGGCTTCTGTATCAGAGGCTAATTAGAGGATCCCAGTACATCCGTGGTAATCCGTAATCAGCAACCTTTGTTAGTCGACGCGAAGGTTCTCAGCGCTGGTCTTGCCGCGCATCGGGTCCTTCTTCGCTTCGAACGAGATCTTCTGACCTTCGTTGAGCGAGCTCAGGCCTGCGCGTTCGACAGCCGAGATGTGAACGAACACGTCCGTTCCGCCATCGTCGGGCTGAATGAAGCCAAAACCCTTGGTCGCGTTAAACCACTTAACTGTTCCGGTAGCCATGTAACTATCTCCAAGATGCGCGAATGCGCTTTGCTCACACGACCTCCGCGTGAGCTTGATCCGATTTCAACGATGTCTTGGGGATGGGCCGGTGTCGGCGTAGTCAACAAGGCAAACGACAATTCGAATAGGTGGGATATAGGCCCTTTGCGCGGGAATTACAAGGGACGATAGCGCGTCAAGAAACGCGTCAAATACAGGCTCTAACCGGGCAGAAACATGGCAAACGGCTCATCGATCGTCCGCCGCAGACGTTCGCGATACAGCGCATAATTGGCATTATCGGACGAAATGCGCCCAAAACTCGGGTTTGCGACCATCTTGATCGGGACATACGCGATCGGAGCGGCAATCGGCGTCAGCATGGAGCCGCGCCCTGCCAGCAGCGTGGTGATGATGCCGTACATTTCGCCAGATATGGCCACGCGCGCCACCGTGATCAGGCGATGCTGACCGTTCCGGTTGGTGACGAGATAGATGTGGCCGGACTGGTTCGGCACCGCGACTTCGCCGAACTGGGTGTACAGGGCATCCTGCCGCTCGCCTTCGTGGAACACGAGCGATGAGGCCGCGTCACTCCAGACAATCTCGGTGAGGTAGGCGAAGATCGCGTCCTTGTCGCCGAACGACGGCCGTATCGTGACATAGGCGCCTTCGATCCACGCCACCGCGCGGCGCGAATAGGCGCCCAATCCATCCGGCGCGATGTCGCCATTGACCGGCGCGGCCGGCGCCGGCGCGTCAGGCGTCTTGCGCAGGGATACGCCGAGCGCCTGTTCGAGCCGCACTGTGGTCGCGAGCGTGAACGGACGGCGGCCCCCGAGCACCTTCTCCAGCGTCGAAAGACTGAGTTTTGCGAGCTCGGCCAGCGACTGGCGGGAGATGCGGCGGCGGGCGATCTCTTCCCGAATGGTATCGGCGATCTGCCGGCTTTGTTCGGCGGAAAGCTGCTTGTCCGGCGTCGGCATCGTCACCCCTGTTCGGCCTGTTTGGGCAGTCTACCAGACGCACAATCCATCACAAACCCGCACAATGCCGCCCCTGCCGTGGCGCACGGCGCTGGCGTCGGGCTGAACAATGCCGATCATTCCGCTCGCGCCAGTCAGCGCGTTACCGGAGATTCCTTCCCACGACGAACACGTCGCACGGAGTGAAGGAAATGACGATCTGCGGTGAAATCCAGCCCGACAGGCGTGCGCGCCTGTCGCGCAAAATGCGCGTAATCCTGTTCTTCGCCTTTGAAGGCGCCGCCGCACTCCTGATCGGATTTGCGGCCTTATTTTTGAGTTTGCCGGCCTGGTCCGCCGAGCGCACGCAGACCGCCTTCCTGAAGCCGGGCGACGCCCGCTCCGGTTCGCTGCTGCTGAAGACCGAGGACGGCTACGCCGATGCCTCGCGGCTTGGCATCGATGTCGACATCACCGTGTCCGGCCCCACCGTCCGCTCCCGTGTCACGCAGGTTTTCCGCAACCCGACACAAGACTGGGTCGAGGCGGTTTACGTCTATCCACTGCCATCCGGCGGCGCCGTCGATACGCTGAAGATGGTGGTCGGGCGACCGCGTCATCGTCGGCGACATCAAGGAGCGCCAACAGGCCCGCATCATCTATGAGCAGGCGGCGCGCAACGGACAGAAGGCCGCGCTCACCGAACAGGAGCGGCCGAACATCTTCACCAACTCGGTTGCCAATATCGGTCCCGGCGAAACCGTGCTGGTGCAGATCGAGTATCAGGAGCAGGTCGCACAGAGCGGCAATGAATTCTCGCTGCGGCTGCCGATGGTGATCGGGCCGCGCTACAATCCCGCACCTGTCGTGCAGAGCGTCGACTTCCGGCCCGGCGGCGGCTGGGGCGCCAGCAAATCCGATCCTGTTCCGGACCGCGACCGCATCTCTCCGCACGTGCTCGACCCCGCGACCAACGCGCGGGTCAATCCGACCAGCATCACGGTGCGGCTGCAGGCCGGCTTCCCGCTCGGCGAGATCAAGAGCCATCATCACACCATCAAGACCGAAAGCCCCGACGGCAGCACGCGCGTCATCAAGCTCGCCGAAGGCGCGGTGCCGGCGGATCGCGATTTCGAGCTGACCTGGAAGCCTGCCGCGGAGAAGGCGCCGTCGGTCGGCCTGTTCCGTGAACATGTCGGCGGCAACGATTATCTGCTCGCCTTCGTGACACCGCCTTCGGTCGAACAGAACGACAGGAAGCCGCTGCCGCGCGAGGTGATCTTCGTGATCGACAATTCCGGCTCGATGGGCGGCGTCTCGATCATCCAGGCCAAGGCCAGCCTCACTTACGCGCTCGGCCGCCTGCAGCCCACCGACCGCTTCAACGTGATCCGCTTCGATCACACCATGGAGATGCTGTTCCCGGCCTCGGTGCCGGCCGACCGCGAGCGTGTCGGTCAGGCCACCTCGTTCGTCGGCGCGCTGCAGGCCAATGGCGGCACCGAAATGGTGCCGGCGATGCGCGCCGCGCTCAGCGACACGGCCCCCGGCGGCGATACCAACTATGTCCGTCAGGTCGTGTTCCTGACCGACGGCGCGATCGGCAATGAGCAGCAATTGTTCGAGACCATCAACGCGCTGCGTGGCCGCTCGCGCATCTTCATGGTCGGCATCGGCTCCGCGCCAAACACCCATCTGATGACGCGCGCCGCCGAACTCGGCCGCGGCGCCTTCACCCATATCGGCTCGGTTGAACAGGTCGAGGAGCGCATGCGCGGGCTGTTCTCGAAACTGGAGAATCCCGCGGTGACCAATCTCACCGCCAAATTCTCCGATGTAGCGGCCGACATCACGCCATCGGCGATCCCGGACCTCTACCGCGATGAGCCGCTGATTCTTGCCGCCAAGCTCGACAAGCTCGCCGGCTCGGTCGAGATCAAGGGCCGGATCGGTGACCGTCCGTGGGTGGTGACGCTTCCGCTGGCGAATGCGGCCGAGGGCAAGGGCCTGTCGAAACTATGGGCGCGCCGCAAGATTGCCGATGCCGAAGTTGCGCGCACCACGCGGCAGGAGAGTCCGGAGGATGCCGACAAAATCATCCTCGCGCTGGCGCTCGATCATCAACTGGTGACGCGGCTGACCAGTCTCGTCGCGGTCGACAAGACGCCGAGCCGTCCCGAAGGCGAACCGCTGAAAGTCTCGGAACTGCCGATCAACCTGCCGGCCGGTTGGGATTTCGCCAAGGTGTTCGGTGAACGCCCGCTTCTGCCGGTCACGCCGACGGAACGTCGCGCCGAGGCCGGCGAGGCCCAGGTTCAGGTTGCGGCATTGAAACGCGCGGCCCCTGCGGTCACGGCAGCGCCAAGCACGGTCCAGCTTCCGAAGACCGCGACCGACGCCGAGCTGAGAATGATCCTGGGTGTGATCTTCCTCATATTCAGTCTTGTCCTGTTCGCGTTCAATCGGCGCCAGGCGTTGATCCCCTGACGCCCCCTTGACGGAGGAGCCCCCCCAAGCTCCTCCCGAATGCGCGCGCGGCCCTCCGTCCCCCAGGGTCGCGCGCGCGACTTTTTTCGAACCGTCATTGCGACGAGAACACCGAAGAATGCGCCGCTTCATCCTCCCACTCCTGCTCGCCGTCACCGGCCTCATCCTGTTCGGCCAGGGTGGCTACATCCATGCCAAGGCGTTGCTCGCGCAAATCCTGCTCGAGCGCGCCTTCACCGAAACCATCGCCACCGGCCGCGAGACAAAACCGTGGTCATGGGCGGACACATGGCCGGTGGCCCGCATCGAAGTAAAGCGGATCCATGCCAGCACCATCGTGCTGGCGGGCAGCAGCGGCCAGGCGCTCGCGTTCGGGCCGGGTCATGTCGAGAACACGCCCGACGCGGGCGAGCGCGGCGTGGCGGTCTACTCCGCGCACCGCGATACGCACTTCCGCTTCCTTCAAAATGTCGTCGTCGGTGACGAGATCGACGTCACGCGCCGCGACGGCAGGAAATTCCGATATCGCGCGGATTCGACCTCGATCGTGCGTTTCGATGCTTCGGGCATCGATCCGTTGCGCGACGGATATGGACTGGTGCTGTCGACGTGCTGGCCGTTCGAAGCGCTGACGCCGGGGCCGGATCGCTATCTCCTGCACGCCACCTTGATCGGGCCTGTTCCCTGAGGTCATCCGCCCGTCAATCCCGGGACGCGACAAATACTCCGCCTGCCGGGATATCGTGCGCTACGCGAAGGGCGCTATCGGGCCAACGCGTGTTGCCACCCTCCTCAAGTCTCAATAGAAGGAATGAAAACGCATGGCCGAAGCGATCGCACGAGATCGCCGTCTGCCAAAGGAAACAACAAGGTAAGGGCACGCTCCATGGAAGCTCGGGTAGTCAACGCGTCGCATTCGGCCGAAAACTGGTCGCCCTCGTCCGACGCCAGCGACATCGTCAAAAGCATCCATGCGATGCTGCACCCGCGCAACATCGTGCTGGTCGGCGCGACCGATAAGCCCGGGAACTATGCCGAGCGCATCTGGAACAATCTGATCAAATACCAATACAAGGGCAAACTGTTTCCCGTTAATTCCAAGCGCGAAACGATCTGGGGCGTGCCCTGTTTCAAGGATTTCGCCAGCCTTCCGGAGAAACCCGACCACGTACTGGTGCTGGTGCCGGCCCGTTTCGCGGTGCAGGTGATCCGCGACGCCGCGGCGGCCGGCGCGCGTTCCGCCACCATCGTCACCTCGGGCTTCAGCGAGTTGCAGGACGCCGAAAGCCAGCGGCTGGCCGTCGAACTGAAAGAGGCGGTGCGTGAAACCGGCCTTGCCGTGACCGGCCCGAATTGCCTCGGTAATCTGAGCGCGGGCGAAAACCTGTTCACCAATATCGACGACCGCATCGTCACCATGGAAGCCGGTCCCGTCGCGATCGCCGGGCAATCCGGCGCGATCGTGATGGCGATCCGGCAGGCGCTGGAAGATCGCGGCGTCGGCGTCGGCTACATGGTCACGACCGGCAACGAGACCGGGCTGGAGACGCCGGACCTGATGGCCTATTTCGCGGCCGATCCGTCGATCCGCGTGATCGTGGTCTATCTCGAAGGCGTGCGAAACACCAAGGTGTTCCGCGAGGCCTGCAAAGCCGCGCGTGCCGCCGGCAAGCCGGTGATCGCGCTCAAGCTCGGCGCCTCCGAGGGCGGCCGCGCCGCTGCGATGGCGCATACCGGCGCGCTTGCCGGCTCCATTCAAACCTTCGATGCGATCTCGACGCGCGAAGGCGTGATCCGCGTTCGCGGCCTCGACGAACTGATCGAGACCACCGAATGTTTCGTGCATGCCGAACCGCCAAATAGCAATCGCCTCGCCGCGGTGTCGCTGTCGGGCGGCAAGCGCGGCCTGCTGATCGACGCATTCGATTCAGCCGGGCTCAACTTCGCGCCACTGAGCGCGGACGCGACCGAGAAACTCGCAAAGATGCTCGGACCGGGCAGCATCGTCGGCAATCCGCTCGACGCCGGATTTGCCGCGGTGGTCGATCCCTCCGTCTATATGCAGTCGATCAAAATCATGATCGACGATCCCGATACCGATATTGTCATCATCGACGCCGAACTGCCGAAGGCGCCGCATGAACTGCGCGAACGCAATTTGCGTATCGTCAACGACATGGCGGGGGCGGCCAGCAAGCCCGTGGTCTATATCAGCGCGATGTCGATCGGCTTCACCGAGTTCACCAAGGGCCTGCGTAAGTCGCTGCCGAACATCGCGGTCATGCAGGGCCTCGACCGCGCGGTGGGCGCGATCAAGTCGCTGATCGAATATGCCTCGCTGCGCAAAGTCGTGCCGGAGATCGCGTCGAGTTCGAAGGCTTCCGCCCGTGCCGTGCTGGAGAAGACGCTAAAAAGCGCCAACGGCGCTGCGGCGCTCGACGAAGTCGCCTCGAAGAAACTGCTGAAGGCCTACGGCATTCCCGTCTCAAAGGAAGAGATCGCGCAGACCGCGGCGGACGCGGTGAAGATCGCCAGGAAGATCGGCTTCCCCGTCGTCGCCAAGGTGGTCAGCGCCGAGATCCTGCACAAGTCGGACATTGGCGGTGTGGTGCTGAACATCAACAATGCCGCCGAGGTGAAGAAGGCGTTCAACGACATCACCGCGCGGGTCAGGAAGCTGAAGAACAAGCCGAAGCTCGAAGGCATTCTGATCGCACAGCAGGTCAAGTCCGACCTCGAACTCGTGGTCGGCGCCTCGCTCGATGCCGAGATGGGCCCCGTGGTGCTGTTCGGCACCGGCGGCGTCGATATCGAACTGATGAAGGACGTCGCGCTTGCCGGCGCGCCGCTCGATGCCGACGAGGCGAAACAGCTGATCGGCAAGACCAAGGCCGGCGTCAAGATGAAGGGCTATCGCGGCAAGCCCGCGCTGCACGAGGCTTCCGCGGTGAAGGCGCTGGTTGGGCTATCCAATCTAATGGCGGACGCGGGAACCCGCATTGCCTCGATCGACGTCAATCCGTTCCTGATCAACAGCAAGGTCGGCGTCGCCGTCGACGGCCTGATCGTGCTCAACAACGCGGCCGCGAACAAGGCGGCGGGGCATTAGGCTCCCTTGTCATGCGCGGGCTTGACCCGCGCATCCATCAAAAATGAATCGCTTGAAGGGGATGGATTGACGGGTCAAGCCCGGCAATGACAGTTGGGCTCACAACCCCGCGCCCCATTGCCGCGCGGTCTGCACCAGCCAGTCGCGGTAGAGCGTCAGTGGCGTGACGCCGGTGAGCCCACCGCAACCGGCCGAGCTATTGGGTCCGGTCGACCAGCTGACGACGCCAACGATGGCCGGACCTGATTGCTTGTCCTCGAATACCGGCCCACCAGAGTCTCCCGTGCAGGCGCCGAGCCCGTCGCGGGTGCCCTGGCTCACGGGATCGACCAGCCGAATCTGCAGCGTCCCCGGCTTGCCGGTTGCGACCAATCCGGCGGCCCGGATGGTGCCGCCGCTCTTGCCGTCGCCGCGCGTCGTGACGCCGATGCCGGCGATCGTAAAGCGGCTGCCGACGATGATGGGAATGTTGGGCATGCCGAGCGTCGACGCCGTCTTGCCTTTGACGGGAGAACCCAATTGCAGCAGCGCCACATCGGCCGTCGCCCGGTGCGCCAGCATCGCCTGCATCTTGAAGCCGGGATGAATGGCGACGCTCTTGACGTCCTGCAACGACGGCTGCTGGTCGGCGCCATATTCGACGATCTTGTAATCGGCACCGGGCTGCACGCAGTGTGCCGCGGTCAGCACGATTTTGGGCGCGATCACCGCGCCGGTGCAGAAATTGCCGCGGGAACCGACAA
Organism: Bradyrhizobium sp. OAE829; assembly: GCF_040546575.1. Taxonomy (NCBI): domain Bacteria; kingdom Pseudomonadati; phylum Pseudomonadota; class Alphaproteobacteria; order Hyphomicrobiales; family Nitrobacteraceae; genus Bradyrhizobium; species Bradyrhizobium sp. OAE829. Next base: position 3,837,374 of record NZ_JBEPOE010000001.1, read on the forward strand.
TGGTGACGACCGAACGACCGACGCCCTCGGCGGATGGCGCGCCGCCGCCCACGATAGCGTAAGCCGGCGCGGTCACCAGCAGCGCAAGACTGGCAATTATTCGAGCGAGGACTTTCATGGCCGCAGCAATACCCCGCGCAACCGACATCGCCAAGCCGCGGATCGGACTGGCCCGGAAGGGCATTCCGTGTTAGCCGCTCCCCCGTCGCGTATTGATATGGCGGGGAAATAATGGTCGAGGCGGTGATCTGGGATTTCGGCGGGGTGCTGACCACTTCGCCGTTCGAGGCCTTTACGCGGTTCGAGACCGAGCGCGGGCTGCCCGCCGACATCATCCGGCGCACCAACGCCGCCAATCATCTGGAAAACGCCTGGGCGAAATTCGAGCGCGCGGAAGTCGATATCGAAGCCTTCGATGCGCTGTTCGCCACGGAATCGAAGGCGCTGGGCGCCGAGGTCCGCGGCAGGGACGTGCTGCCTCTGCTCTCGGGCGATTTGCGCCCCGAAATGGTCGAGGCGCTCAAACGCGTGAAGGCCAAATTCAAGACCGGCTGCATCACCAACAACCTTCCGGCCAACGCGATCGGCAGCCGCAGCGGCCGTTCGCTCTATGTCGCCGAGGTCATGGTGCTGTTCGATCACGTCATCGAGTCCGCCAAGATCGGCCTGCGTAAGCCCGACCCGCGCATCTACCAGATGATGGTCGAAACGCTGCAGGTCGATCCCAAAAACTGCGTCTATCTCGACGATCTCGGCGTCAACCTGAAGCCGGCGCGGCAGATGGGCATGACCACGATCAAGGTGCTCAATGCGGCGCAGGCGATCACGGAGCTGGAGGCGGCGACCGGGCTCACATTGCGCTAGGCGGAATTAGCCGAATTTGCCGCCTCCATATGAGCAAACGAGGCTTGTTCTTTGCAGGGAACGAGGGCAGAACACCTTGAAATCCAGTGAATTTCGGAGTTGAAACCCGTGGCTGACAAAGGGCCGACCGCCTCGATCGAGGCAGTGGAAAGCGGCCTTGCCGCGCAGGGCTACATTGCGAGCCGGCAGATCGCGACCGCGGTCTATCTGTCGCAGCAGATCGACAAGCCCATTTTGGTCGAAGGTCCCGCCGGCGTCGGCAAGACCGAGCTTGCGAAGGCGATCGCGGCGTGGCGCGGGCTCAAGATGATCCGCCTGCAATGCTACGAGGGCCTCGACGAAGCCAAGGCGCTCTACGAGTGGAAATACGCCAAGCAGCTGCTGTACACGCAGATCCTGAAGGACAAGCTCGGCGAAGTGCTCGGCGGCGCCGAAACGCTGCACGACGCGCTGGCACAATTGCATGATTTCGGCGACGTGTTCTTCTCCAAGGAATTCGTCGAACCGCGGCCGCTGCTGCAGGCGCTGGAACAGCCGGCCGGCTGCGTGCTCTTGATCGACGAAATCGACAAGTCGGACGCCGAGTTCGAATCGCTGCTGCTGGAAATCCTCAGCGATTTCCAGGTCACGATTCCGGAACTCGGCACCGTTACCGCCGTCGCGGCCCCCACCGTGATCCTGACCTCGAACAGCGAACGCGATCTCGGCGACGCGCTGAAGCGGCGCTGCCTCCATTTGCACATCGGCTTCCCCGAGCAGAAGCTGGAAGAGCGCATCGTTGAAAGCCGCGTACCCGGAATTTCGCAGACGCTGCGCAAGCAGATGGTCGGCTTCATCCACGAAGTTCGCTCGCTCGACCTGAAGAAACTGCCGTCGGTGAGCGAGACGATCGATTGGGCGCGGGTGCTGGTTCTGCTGCAGGCGCCCGAACTCGGCAGCGAGATCGTCAAGGATACGCTCAACGTGCTGCTGAAGTACGAGGCGGATATCGAGGCCACACTGCCCCAGGTATCTACCTTCATCGCCAAGACCTCGCGGCAGAGCGTCGTCTTCGGATAAAACGGATGAGAGAAAACCTGCATCGCTTCTTTCGTGCGGCGCGGGGCGCAGGCGTCAGGCTCTCGCCGGCCGAAAGCATCGATGCGATGCGCGCGGTCTCCAAGGTCGGCTTCAGCGACCGCACCGTGCTGCGCGACACATTTCTGCTGACGCTCGCGAAAACCCAGGACGAGAAGAAGGCGCTCGGAGCGTGCTTTGATCTGTTCTTCGATCAGCCCGAGCCGACGCCACCACCTTCCGAAGAGAGCGAGACGGACAAGTCCGACACGCCGGAATCCGGTGCGACGTCCGATGCGCCAGGCGACGCCGATGGCGGCGACCAGGCCCGGGATCTCGGCCAACTCGCGCAGATGCTGCTGTCGCAGGACCGCAACGCGATGGCGGCTGCCATCGCCAACGCTTCGAATGCCGCATATCTGTCCGACATCCGCTACTTCACGCAGCGCGGCATCTTCTCGGGCCGCATCCTCGACCAGATGGGCATCCAGCGCCTGCGCGACGACCTCGACGCACTGACCGCGACCAACCCCGCCCTTGCGGAACGGCTGCAGGTAGCACTCGACGGCTTGCGCGACACCGTGCGCGAGACCGTCTCGCAAGCCTTGATGCTGTACGGCCGCGAGGAAGCCGAGAACCTGCGCAACGAAATCCTGCGCAACGCGCCGCTGTCGCGGATCGAGCCGCGGCAGGTCGCGCAGATGCGGGTTCTGATCCGCCAGATCGCGCGCCGCCTGCGCGAGCGTTACAGCAAGCCGCGCAAACGCCAGCGCCGCGGCCATCTCGACGTGCGCCGGACCATCCGGCGCAACGCCGCCTGGGGCGGCGTGCCGTTCCTCACCGCATGGAAATGGCGCCACCGCGACAAGCCGAAGATCATCGCGCTGTGCGACGTTTCCGGTTCGGTGGCGCGGGTGTCGGATTTCTTCCTGCTGCTGATCCACAGCCTGCACGAAGTGGTCTCGGATGTCCGCTCGTTCGCCTTTTCCGGCCATCTGATCGAGGTCAGCGACATCCTGGAATCGAAATCGCCGGAAGAGGCGATGGCCGAGATCATGTCCAAGGTCGGCTTCGGTTCGTCGGATTACGGCAACTCCTTCGCCGATTTCGAGCACGAATGGATGAACGCGATCACGCCGCAGACCACGGTGATCATTCTCGGCGACGCCCGCAGCAACAATCTCGATCCTCGCGCGGATATCCTTCGCCGTATCGGCGAGCGATCGAAGCGCCTGGTGTGGCTCAATCCCGAAGGGCGCATGGCCTGGGGCTGGGGCGATTCGGAAATGCCGCGTTATTCGACCTTCTGCACCGTCGTGCGGCAATGTGCGACCGCGCAACAGCTGGAACGCGCAGTGTCGGATATCGTGGCGAGCTATCAGTAGTTCCACCCTAAGGCGCCTGAATCCTGTATTGTTCGTCTCGCGCACCCCGATTCCCGCCTGTTGACCCCGTTTTGAAGCCGATATGGAAGCAGCCCTTAACCGCAAGCCGGACAAAGCCCCCGACGCGCTGGCCGTGCTGAACTCCGTATTCGGCCTGCCGGCTTTCCGGGGCGAGCAGGAAAAGATCGTCCGTCACGTCACGGACGGCGGTAACTGCCTGGTGCTGATGCCGACCGGCGGCGGCAAGTCGCTGTGCTATCAGCTGCCGTCATTGTTGCGCGAAGGCTGCGGCATCGTGGTGTCGCCGCTGATCGCATTGATGCGCGACCAGGTCGCCGGCCTGCTCGAAGCCGGCGTCAAGGCCGCGGTGCTGAATTCGACGCTGTCGTATGAGGAAGCCAACCAGGTCGAGCAGCGGCTATTGGCCGGCGACCTCGACGTGCTTTATGTCGCGCCCGAGCGGCTGCTGACGCCGCGCTGCCTCGGCCTGCTTGCCCGCGCCAAGATCGCGCTGTTTGCGATCGACGAGGCGCATTGCGTGTCGCAATGGGGGCACGACTTCCGGCCCGAGTATATCGGCCTATCCGTCATATCAGAGCGTTTCCCCGATGTGCCACGGATCGCGCTGACCGCCACCGCCGACGACCTCACGCGCCAGGAAATCGCCGAGCGGCTCAAGCTTACCGATGCGCCGCGTTTTGTCGCCAGCTTCGACCGCCCGAATATCCGCTATGAGATCGTCGACAAGCAGAACGCGCCCGCCCAGCTCAAGGCCTTCATCAGCGAGCGCCATGCCGGCGACGCCGGCATCGTCTATTGCCTGTCGCGCGCCAAGGTCGAGGACACCGCCGCGGCATTGAACAAGGCCGGCGTGCCGGCGCTGCCTTATCACGCCGGCCTCGACGCCGGTCTGCGATCCCGCAACCAGGATCGCTTCATCAACGAAGACGGCGTCGTGATCGTCGCCACCATCGCGTTCGGCATGGGCATCGACAAGCCCGACGTGCGCTTCGTCGCGCATCTCGACCTGCCGAAGAGCATCGAGGCCTATTACCAGGAGACCGGGCGCGCGGGCCGCGACGGCAAGCCCTCCAGCGCCTGGATGGCCTATGGCCTGTCCGATATCGTGCAGCAGCGCCGCATGATCGACGAATCCACCGGCTCGGACGCGTTCAAGCGCGTGTCGGTCGGCAAGCTCGATGCACTGGTCGGCCTCGCCGAGACCGCGGGCTGCCGGCGCAGCCGCCTGCTCGGCTATTTCGGCGAAGCGGTCAGCGCCGGCAATTGCGGCAATTGCGATAATTGTCTTTCACCGCCGCAGCTTCTCGACGGCAAGGTGATCGCGCAGAAAATATTGTCATGCGCCTATCGCACCGGACAGCGCTTCGGCGCCATGCATCTGATCGATGTGCTGGTCGGCCGCATGACCGAGCGCGTCACGCAATTCGGCCACGACAAGATTTCAGTGTTCGGTATCGGCGCCGAACTCAACGAGAAGCAATGGCGCGCCGCGATCCGGCAGGTCGTCGCCATGGGCCACCTCCGCGCCGACAGCGAGGCCTTTGGCGCGCTGAAGCTGACCGAGAGCGCGCGCGGCGTGCTGAAGGGCGAGACCGCGGTGATGTTGCGCGAGGCGCCCGCCGGCACCCGCGTCCGCGCCAGCCGCACCAAATCAAGACGCGGAGATCTGGCGCCACGGTCTACCGGAGAAGGTGCGCCCGCCGATGCCGGCCTGCAGGCCGCGCTGCGGGCGTGGCGCTCCGAGATCGCGCGCAAGCGCGGCGTGCCGGCCTATGTCGTACTGCACGATTCGACCATCGACGGCATCGCCGCGTCCCGCCCCGCGACGCTCAACCAACTGCGCAACATCCCCGGCATCGGCGACAAGAAGCTCGAGCACTATGGCGACGAGTTGATCGCGCTGGTGAAGTCCGCGGAGCGCTAGGCACTCGCCGCCGCGTCAGCCATTGCGGAACGTGTAGGCATATCCGTTGATCGCGGGCGCACCGCCGAGATGGGCGTAGAGCACTTTCGATCCCTTGGGGAAATAGCCCCTGTTCACGAGATCGATCATGCCCTGCATGGATTTTCCCTCGTAGACCGGATCGGTGATCATGCCTTCGAGCCGCGCGCAAAGCCGGATCGCTTCCTTGGTCTCTTCCGAGGGAACGCCATAGGCGGGATAGGCGTAGTCTTCGATCAGCACAACGTCGTCCTCGACGATCTCCTTGCCCAGTTCAACCAGGGAAGCCGTGTTGCGGGCGATATCGAGCACCTGGGCCTTGGTCTGATCAGGCGTGAAGGAAGCATCGATGCCGATCACCTTGCGCGCGCGGCCGTCCTTGGCAAATCCGACCAGCATGCCGGCATGGGTAGAGCCGGTGACGGTGCAGACCACAATGTAATCGAAAGCAAAACCGAGTTCTTTTTCCTGGGCCCGGACTTCTTCGGCAAAGCCGACATAGCCGAGCCCGCCATATTTGTGCACGGAAGCCCCTGCCGGGATCGCATAGGGCTTGCCGCCCTTGGCTTTCACGTCTGCGATCGCCTCTTCCCAGCTCTGGCGAATGCCGATGTCGAAACCTTCATCCACCAGCTGGACGTCGGCGCCCATCACGCGGCTGAGCAGGATGTTGCCGACGCGGTCGTAGACGGCGTCTTCGTGCGGCACCCAGCTTTCCTGCACCAGGCGGCATTTCATGCCGATCTTGGCGGCGACGGCGGCGACCATGCGGGTGTGATTGGATTGCACGCCGCCGATCGAGACCAGTGTATCGGCGTTGGAAGCGATCGCGTCGGGAACGATGTATTCGAGTTTGCGCAGCTTGTTGCCGCCGAATGCCAGCCCCGAATTGCAGTCCTCGCGCTTGGCGTAGAGTTCGACCTTGCCGCCGAGATGCTGCGTCAACCGCTCCAGCTTCTCGATATGGGTCGGCCCGAATGTCAGCGGATAGCGTTCGAATTTTTCCAGCATGCGTCATCCCCGTTGATGTCTGATCTTGCGGGAACGCCTATCATCAGACGACGGAAAGGTGCTCTCTAAGTTGCTTCCGGATTTTGACAGATTTGTTGCCAGAATGGTCACAGATGGTAGTTTTCGTCCATCTACTACCAATTTTATGAGAGATTCTTCCGTGAGTACCCGACTGGACCGCATCGACCTCAAGATGTTGCGTTTGCTGCAGAATAACGGACGGCTCAGCAATGCTGAGCTGGCCGAAGCGGTTGGGGTCAGCCCGGCTACCTGTCATCGCCGCACCCAGCGCCTGCTCGACGACGGATTCGTCAGCACGGTCCGCGCCATGGTGGCGCCGCGCAGGGTCGGCAAGGGCGCGCTGGTCATGGTCGGCGTCGTGCTGGACCGCTCCACGCCCGAAAGTTTCGCCTCGTTCGAGCGCGCCGTTGCGAAACTGAAATTCGTCCTCGACTGCCACCTGGTGGCCGGCGATTTCGATTATTTCCTCAAGATCCGCGTCGGCGACATGGAAGATTTCAACCGCATCCATGGCGAGCAGCTGATCGCACTGCCCGGCGTGCGCCAGACCCGAACCTTCTTCGTCATGAAGGAAGTCGTCGACAACGCGCCGCTGGATTTTTGAAAAGCGAGCGGGATCACTCGCTCGATTTTTTCGCGCTCGCGCTCTGTTCGGTCGCCGTACAGGAAATCAGCAGCGTGAACGCCCTTGCATTGCGCGCGATGTCGGACGTCTTCAGCTCGGCCTTTGCCTCGACGGCGGTCTGGTAGGGCACGACGCTGTTGTCCAGAAAGTCCCGCAGCGCGCCGGTCTTGATCGCGAAATTGATGTTCTCGGGGATGTTGCCGGTCGCCCTGGCAACTTTCAACGCATTGAGCTTTGCCGCAACCATTCCGGCGATCGTGCCGCTGGTGTCCAGCAGCGGCCCGCCGCTGTTGCCAGGCTGAACCGCAGCACTGATTTGCAGGAAGCGGGTATCATTCATGATGCCGCTCAGGGAGCTTACAATCCCCGTGGTGACCGTGAAATCGGAGGACAACAGGCCGTGGAACGGATAGCCGATGGCAACGACGGTGTCGCCCGAATGGATCGCCTTGCCCCGAATTGTCGCCACTTCCTTGAAGGGGCTCGGCGCCTGCAGCAGTGCGAGATCGTTGGTTTCGTCGCTCGAAACGAGACGCAGCTTGAGCGGAGCCTCGCCGGTCAAATTTCCGAGGATGTCGCCAACGCAGCCATTGATCACGTGCTGATTGGTGACAACGTGCCCGGTGGCGCTGACGACGAAGCCGGTACCCGTCTGGTTGACAGATCTGCCGCCCTTCGGCGGCGCTGCGTTCGGTTGCGCCGGCCCGGCCGCCGCGACTTGCTTCGGGGCGACCGCGAACTCGCCGGCGGCAGCAACGCCGCCTTTCTTGACGGTAGCCACGCAATTGGCGAGCGCGGGCAACAATTGCGCGGTCTGATCGAGCTTGAACTGGAAAAGCTGCCCTTGCGTAAAGGCCGTCATCGTCTTGGCCTTGCGGAATTGCGCAATGAGCGCCGAGTTATCCGGCATCGGCACCTGGAGCAATTTGCCGGAGAGCGGAACACCATGGACATTGAACGGCGTCTGACCATCAAACGTCAGGACAATCGGAAATGCCTGTCCGTTCGCAAACGCCCATCCATCGTGGGCAAACCCCAGACTCCATCCCGCTTTATTGTCGATCGTGACGGCAAAATAGATGCCGCTGGCGTATTGCGCCCCCGCAGCGCAATGCGTGAAAGCGCCGCTCTGGTCGTGGGTATAGGCTCCGCCCTTCCAGTTACCGACATTGATCGTGCCATAGGGGCCGCGGGCATCCGAGGTTGAAAGCGTCGCAATCAGGCAGAACGCGGCAACAATTGCTTTGATTGCAAATTTCATTTCGATCCACTCAAATGAGCGTCCATCATAAGAGGCGTTGAAATCAAACCGCAAGCGCTGCGCGAATCTTCAGCGCCGCGTCACCGCGACCGGCGCGAAGTGCAGCCAAAGCCTCCACATGTTCCTATTTTGTTCTTTCAACTCCCGCGTGTCAATCCGGAAATTGAACTGCGAGGCACAGCGCCCTATTTCGCTTCGCTCGCCTTCACGCCAGAGCTTTCAACCAGCTTTGCCACCCGTGGCAGGTCGGCGGCGAACAGGCGTGCATGCGCCTCGGGCGTCAACTCGCTCTCAGGGAATGGCAGGGTGCCGAGTTGCGTCAGCTTCTCCAGCAGCACCGGGTCAGCCAGCGCCTTGCGGAGCGCCGAATTCAGTGCGCCGACGGTCTCCTTGGGCGTGCCCTTGGCCACGTAGAGGCCATGCCACATCGTGTAGCTGACCTCGGGCATGCCGAGCTCGGCGGTGGTCGGCACGTCTTTCAATTGTTCAAGCCGTTTTGGCGACGTAATGGCGATGCCGTGAAGCGTTCCGGCCTGAATCTGCGGCAGCGCATTGGTCACCTGGTCCCACAGCAGATCGATCTGTCCCGCCAGGAGATCGCCGATCGCCGGCGCCGATCCGCGATACGCCACGACGGTCGGCTTGAAGCCGAGCACATTGCCCATCATGACAGCGCACAAGTGACTGTTGGTGCCGATACCACCATGCGCGAAGTTCGCCTTGTCGCCCTGCGCCTTGATCCAGGACACATAGTCCTTCGGTCCCGTGCCGGGGATTGACTTGCGGCCGATCAACACCATCGGCGCGTTGTTGACGAGGCCGACCGGCTCGAATGCGGTTGCCGTGTCGTAGCGCAGATTGATGAACAGGCTGGGCGCCGCCAGCAACGCGACGTGATTGATCAGGATGGTGGAGCCGTCAGGCGCCGATCTGGCAACACGGTCGTTGGCCAGCGTGCTGCCGCCGCCGACCACGTTCTCGATGATGATGGTCTGGCCAAGCGTGCCCGACATCCGCTCGCCGATCAGGCGCGCGACCGTATCGGTGCCGCCGCCGGCCGCATAGGGAACCACCAGCGTTACCGTCCTGGGAGACGATTGCGCATGGGCCGGCGCTGCAAGCGCGCCAAGCAGGAGGCCAAAGCCGATAAACGCGCTTCTAAAATGCCGATTGATCACGACGGCGTCTCTCCCATGGTTTTTCTTGTCATGCCGCATGTTTGCGGTCGTATACGCGTCCGCGAAATCGCACTGCAGCAAAGCAGGCGGTATCGCGTGAGTTCAGATCATGCTGATTGTACGCCTGCAAATCAAATACAATGCGACGCGGGAATTCCTAATGCGCCGAGCTCAATGTCGGCCGCTGGTAGCGAAGCCATATGACCGCGGCGGCGGCGGCCAGCATCAGCAGCACCGAAAACCAGTTGAGCGGATGCCAGCCCCAGCGGTCCTGCAGAAAACCCGCCATGAAGCTCGACGTCGCGGTGGTGCTGAAAACCAGGAGATCGTTCAGCGCCTGGGTCTTGCCACGCTCGCTCGGGCGGTAGCAGGTCGTCACGACAGTGGTGGCGCCGACGAACAGGAAATTCCAGCCGACGCCGTTGACCGTGAGCGCGATCCGGAAATTCCATTCGCTCAGCCCGGCGAGCGCGGCAGCAACGCCGGCCAGCATGAGCATGACGCCCCAGGCCATCACAGTCGTGGCGCCGTACCGGTTGATCAGATTGCCGGTGAAGAACGACGGCACGAACATGCCAAGCACATGCATGAAGATGACCCAGTGGGCTTCCGCATGCGGAAATCCGCAGCCGACGATGGCCAGCGGCGACGCGCTCATGATGAAGGACATCGTGCCGAACGCGAGCATGCCGGCGATGACAGAGGCGATGAAGCGCGGCTGGCTGGCAATCACCCACAGCGGACGCGGCGGCGCTGAAGAGAGGGCTGCACCCTCGGCAGCGACCGAAGCCGCGACCGAGGGGAAGGTAATGAAGGACATGACCGCAAAGACGATCACATGCAGGCCGAGAATGGCGGCATAGGTCGCCAGATACAGCGGCATCACCAGATCATGCGTCACGCGCACGAGGCTGGGGCCGATCACCGCAGCGGCGACGCCGCCGGCCGTGACCCACGAAATCGCCTTGGCACGGTAATGGATCGGCACCAGTTCCGCCGCGGCAAACCGGTACATCTGCAGGCAGGCTACCGCGTAGCCGAGGATGAGACCGCCGGCGCACATGACCATGAAGTTGGCGGTGTACAGTCCGGCGCACATGATGATGGCGCCGGCCATGCCGAACAGCGAGCCGACGCGAAAGCCGATGCTGCGGCCGACCCGCTGCATCAAGAGCGCCGCCGGGAATACCCAGATCATGACGCCGAGGTGCTGCATCGTGACCGGCAGGTTGGCGAACTCGGGATGGTGATAGAAGGTAATGACGGACAATCCCGTCGCCGCAAACATCATGGTGTTGCAGGACTGGCCGACCGCCTGGCAACACGCCAGCAGCAGGAGGTTGCGACGCGCGCGCCGGTCGAGGTCCTGCGCGGGATCCGCTTCCGGCTTGAGCCCTGATTGGGGGTTCAGTGCATCCATTATTGTTTTTTGCCCAACAGACCTCGGGAGGCGTCGCGCGTCGCCGAGCGCGCGAGGCCGTACGTCACCTTCTCTAGGAAAAACGGCTCTCCCTCAAGGCCCCAATGGAAGATTTTGCTGCCCAAGCCCGCATGGGAGGCATGAAAATCCCTTTGACGTTGATGGCCTGACGAAATCGCGTAAGCTATGCGGCAGGGGAAACGAATGTCCGATGATCTGAAATTCACGGTCCAGCGCCCGCCGGCCTATGGTGAGTTCACCGACGTGCTGCCCGGATTGTTCTGGGTGCGGCTACCGATGCCGACGATTCCCAATCACGTCAATTGCTGGCTGCTCGACAACGGTCCGGGATGGACGCTGGTCGATTGCGGGCTGAACACCGACGACAGTTTTGAGATCTGGGACAAGCTCTGGCGCGGGCTGTTGCGCGCCCGTCCGTTGCAGAACCTCACCTTCACGCATGCCCATCTCGATCATTTCGGCCTCGCTGGGTATCTGGTGAAGGAAATGAAATGCACGGTCCGCATGCCGCTCGCCGAATGGCTCAGCGGCTGGAAGATGTGGCATGAGCGCGAAGAGGGTCCCGACGAGCATTTTGCCGCCTTCATGAAGCGGAACGGCGCCTCCGACGAGGACGCCGCCGGAATCATCCAGGCGCAGCGCCCATCGCAATATCTTGGCCTGCGGCCGCCGCGCGAATTCATTCGTATCCGGGACGGCGATGTGATCGCCATGGGACAGCGCGAGTGGCTGACGATCACGGCGGGCGGACATTCGCCCGAACATGCGATGTTCTATTGCGAGAGCGACAAGATCCTGATCGCCGGCGACCAGATCCTGTCGCACATGGCGCCGTCAGTCATCGTGCCGTCGGCACAGCCGGAAGCCAACCCGATGAAGCAGTATCTGGAGGCGCTGACGCGGCTAGAGGCGCTGTCGCCGGATACCCTGGTGCTGCCGTCGCACGGCCTGCCGTTTCGTGGGCTGCATGCCCGGCTCGCCCAGTTGCGCGAACATCATCAGGTGCGGCTCGACGACGTGGCATCCGTCGTCACGGGCAAGACCACGGCATTTGCAATCGCGCAGGAAGTGTTTCCGCGGGTGCTGTACGCCAATCCGCGCCAGGCTTTTGGCGAGTCGCTTGCGCATCTGAACATGCTGGCTTCGATTGGCAGGCTGACGCGCGATGTCGATGCTAATGGTGCGATCAGCTTCGCACCGGCGTAACACAACGTGCCTTCAGCAACCGAACCCGAGCCGCCCAAAATATCAGCCGGCCTGCTCCACTCGAAGGGGTGGCAGATCGCGATGATCGGGCTGGGCACGGCCACGGCGCAGCTCGACACGTCAGTCAATATTGCCTTCCCTGCCATCACCCGCGGCTTCGAACTTTCGATCGGCGACATCCAGTGGGTGGTGATCTGTTACGTCTTGACCTACGCCAGCCTGCTGTTGGCGCTCGGGCGCATCGGCGACACCATCGGTCACGCGGTCGTCTACCGGGCCGGGTTGATCTGCAGCGCGGTGGCGTTGCTCTTGGTCAGCTGTGCGCCCAGCTACGGCGCGATGCTGGTGTTTCGCTGCCTGCAGGGGATCGGCGCGGCACTGGTGATGAGCTGCGGCGTGGCACTGGTGACGTCGCTCTACGGCGAAGCGCGACGCAGCCGGGCGCTCGGCATCTACACGATGATGATGGCATTGGGCTGGATGCTCGGTCCGCTGCTCGGCGGCGCTTTGACGGCGATCTGGGATTGGCCGGCGGTGTTCTGGTTCCGGATTCCCATCGCGATCGGGGCACTGCTGCTGCTCCGCGGCCTGCCCATAGCCCCGCTGCGCCTGACAAGCGAACGCTTTGACATTCTGAGTGGCATCGCATTGGCGCTGGGCCTGGTGACCATGCTGATGGCGATCAACCGCGTCAGAGAGTTTTCCGCCGTCTGGCTCGGATTGCTATCCGTCGTGGCGTTTGCAGCCTTTGCCTTCCGCCAATCCCGCGCGGCGCGACCGATCATCGCGATGGAAATTCTGAAGCTGCCGGGCTTTGCGCTGCTCAATCTCGTCAGCGTGCTGGCCAATCTCGCAGCCTTTTCGGTCTGGCTGCTGGTGCCCTATTATCTGGCGCGAATGCCCGGCTACGCGCTGACGGAGGGCGGCGCCATCCTGGCCGCTGGCGCGGCCGGCGCGGCGCTGGCAGCGCCGATCGGCGGCCGCCTCACCGGGCGGCTATTTTCATCGGAGCGGCTGGCCATCGCAGGTGCCGCCATCATTGGCGCCGGACTTCTGCTGCTGGGCGCGTGGACGGCGCAGACCCCGACTGCACTGCGGGTGACAGGGTTGATCGTGCAGGGGATCGGCCTCGGCCTGTTCCAGCTCGCCTATTCGGACATCGTGACGGCAACACTTCCGCTGACGGAGCGCGGCGTTGCCGGCAGCCTTGCGCTCCTCACACGAACGCTCGGCACCGTGACCGCGGCGTCGGTTTTCTTTCTGGTGTTCGAGATTCTGCAAGCCAAGCACGCCTTCTTCGAAGCCTTCCAGCAGACCTTTCAGCTCGCAGCGGTACTGGCATTTGTCGCGGCGGGCCTGTTGATGCTTGCACCGCGCAGGATCGGCAAGGCGTAGGCACGCTCAATCTGGCGACACCAGCAGCCACGCCAAATAGCCGTAATAGCCGGTCGCGCCCAGCGCGATGGCGAGCGCAAGCCCGGCGATGATATCGGTCGTGGCTGATTTTGACGCCTTCATCCACCAATAAGGCCAATGCTCCGGCGTTGGTTCCTCGGCATTACCAATGCACCGCGGGCGTGCCGCGCCGAAGCGCAAGCGAAGGCGGGTGGCGGAGAGAGTGTCCTCCAAAGGTAATTTGATTTCGTTTATTTTTCAAAGGATTAGGTGTTTGGGAAGCTCCCGGTCCACAAACTCATATACAAACGTAGTTGAGAATTTAAGTGGTGGCGCTGCTCGTGTGGCAACGGGTATGGCTGGTAAGCAAATCATAGGTCACACACAGGCGGGCAGATCATCAGCAGACTATTGCACAGCCTCGCTCGGCGTTGGCCCACTCAACATTTTCTTGATCGCATCTTCAGGCAGTCCCAGCGCTCTTCCCTGAGCCCTCAGACAGGCGTCTAGTTCTTGATCGGTCATCCGGGAGAACTCCCCAGGATCGCCAACCTCGTGCCGATGGACCAGCATTCCCATAATTTTGGCGGCCAAAGTCAGGCATTTCACCGCGGTTGGCCCGTCGGGCTTGGTGTGCTCCCCCGTTGAAACGCCGTTCTTCTTAATTGCCCGTCCCTGTAGTGAGACATCCGTCAGGTATTTCAGCCGTTTGATGATCCAAGCCTCATCGAGGCCAGCCTCGTTAATGGCAATCTCTCGAACCCGGCGCTCGTCTACGTAGCGGTGCGCGGCGATTTCATTTACCCGTGCCTCGATTGCAGGGTCTGTGCAAAGCCGATGGGCGTTCGCCGGTCTATAGCTATAGCCGGCAGCCTGATATGCTTCGCGCTGGGTTTTGCCAGCCGCAAGTGCTTGCGCGACCATCTCGTGCTTGGCTTTTAGTAATGTGGGCATTGGTGACGGTGTGTTCGAGCGTTTGGTAATCGCTTCTTATCACGAATTTATCCGGAGCTGAAGTTGGTCCGAAACATCCCTTTGCTCCGCAGCAAAATGACCCGTGCGTATTACGGCTTTCGGTATCACCGGATCAGAGGAACCACTTCGTGGTCGGGACCGGCAGTGCGGTGAGCCCCTATTATCCTCTGCTTGTCTGCGCGAAGTTGGCGACGGACCGACCCGACGATCACGTCACCCTTTGACGGTCTAAAGCTTTCCCGTCTCTCGTCAGGCTTTGATTATCGACCGTGCCTGCTTGGGTCGTTTAGTCCAAGGACACGTCAGGCAGGGTAGCCCGGACGCGCACCAGTGTCTCAGCCCACCGGGATTTCCACACGTACTCACCTATTCGGAAGGGCGTGGGGCGCGATCATAAGTTGGCGACGGACCGACCCGACGATCACGTCACCCTTTGACGGTCTAAAGCTTTCCCGTCTCTCGTCAGGCTTTGATTATCGACCGTGCCTGCTTGGGTCGTTTAGTCCAAGGACACGTCAGGCAGGGTAGCCCGGACGCGCCGACCAGTGTCTCAGCCCACCGGGATTTCCACACGTACTCACCTATTCGGAAGGGCGTGGGGCGCGATCATGAGTGCGCCGATACTGAGATGTCCGAATATTTAGGGTCGGTTCGAGGTTCACAATCACCGCGGATTCGAGCTTACTTGCTCCTTACAGTGCTTGGTTGTGCCGAGACAAGACCCAAGGGGTAACGACTCCAAGTTTAAAGAGTGCCTTCGAATATGCGGCAGTAAGCGAGAACGAATTTCTACGGAAGCTAGTACGGGAAGCCATTGCCGGTATCGGCAAAGGGTACCCAAATTTCCCTGTAGTCGAACGAAAAATCACAGTCGCAGGCGTTCTCCTTGCTGGGGAACCCTAAAACGGCTACCCCAGCCCAAGGCCTGCGGCCCAGATCTAATTCAGATGCGAGCAGCCCGGGAATGTCCGTTCACGGTGCCGGCGCGGACCTCCGCCAGAATGGATATCGACTTCCGCCAGTGACCCCAAAGCGGACATTTGGCCTAGCGGATTAGCACCTTGGTATGATTTGATCCTAGCTAGCGACCATCCGGTCTTGAGGGTGTCACATTTGAGGGTGTCACATTGAGCGGCAATCGGGTCGAACGCCGGTTATCAGCGGTTTTGGCGGCGGATGTTGCCGGCTACAGCCGTTTGATGGGGGCAGACGAGGTCGCCACCGCCCGCACACTCCGCGCACACCGCGTGGTGACCGATGCTCTCGTGGCCAAACACGGGGGTCGCCTTGTGAAGAGCACGGGAGACGGGGTGCTGATTGAGTTTCCTTCGGTGGTGGACGCAGTCGAATGTGCGGCTGCTGTGCAGGCGGTCATGGCAGAGCGCAACCAGGATATCCCGCAAGACCGGCAAATGCTCTTCCGCATCGGGATCAATCTCGGAGACATCCTGATCGAGGGCGACGACATACTTGGTGACGGCGTCAATGTCGCAGCACGACTTGAGGGCATTGCCGCACCTGGCGGCATCTGTATCTCATCTTCAGCGTACGAACAGGTTCGTGGCAAGGTTGCTGTCGCATTTGCCGATCTGGGGGAGCACAACCTCAAAAACATAAACCGTCCCGTGCGCGTCTACGCAGCAAGAATTAGGGATCATTTCGAAATAGCACCGTCAGTTGTGTCGACCTCGACGTCCGGCACTGGAATTCCCCCTCCTCCACCTGATAAGCCTTCGATAGCCGTGTTGCCGTTTCAGAACATGAGCGATGACCCTGAGCAGGAATTTTTCGCAGATGGGATCGCCGAAGACGTGCTAACTACGTTGTCAAAAATCCAAGAACTGTTCGTTATCGCTCGCAATTCAAGTTTTGTATTCAAAGGCCAGACAAAGGACGTGCGCGAGGTCGGCCGGACCCTCGGTGTTCGCTATGTGCTGGAAGGGAGCGTTCGCAAAGCTGGCAATCGAGTGAGGTTGACGGCTCAGTTGATCGACAGTTTGGATGGGCACCATCTTTGGGCCGATCACTTCGATGGCGACTTAAATGACGTGTTCGATCTTCAAGATCGCATTACGCAGGATATTGTCGCCGCTCTTGAGGTTCGGCTAACGCTTGGCGAACAGGCCCGAGTTTGGCGAAAGCGCTCCGGGAGTCCGCTGGTCTATGAGCATTTTCTGAAAGGTCGAACCTTATACATTAACTTCTCACGACACACCCACGCGCAAGCACGGAACTTCCTAGAGCGGGCGCTCGAAATCAATCCCGACTTCACCCCGGTTCTGGTTCAACTGGGATGGACACTGACTGACCAAGCTCGATTTAGTTGGGAACAAGGTCGGACCGCATTATACGAAGCGGCACTGAAGTGCGCTGCTCGTGCTTTGGCAGCCGACCCGGGCTGCGGCGAGGCCTACACGGTCATCGGATACGTGCGCTTGTTTCAACGTCGCCATGAAGAAGCGCTGCAAGCCGGGGAGAAGGCCGTCGCCTCAAGGCGGTCCGCACCCTCTCGCGTGCTCGTCGCTCCTGAAGCGCATTCCAGCATCGCCCAATGAAGCCAGAGACTTGCCGGGGCGACACGGACGGCTGTCCCAATACTGTTATCGTGCTCATGGCGGTCTCTCCTTGGGCGTTGTATCGGCCTATAGGATGCCAAGGCATGAGCGAGCCCGCTTTACTCGCTCCTTACATTTTTGTCACCGGCAGCTTAATCTTTGCCCTGCCGTAGTGGAGCCCAGTGATCGGACGTTGCTTGGGGGAATGGCAACTTGCGCTACCTCTTCGAGAATTGCGCTTTGGACACCGACCGCCGTGAACTTCGTCGCGGCGCTGAACTGGTTGCCATCCCGCCGCAGGTTTTCGACTTGCTGGACTACCTGATCCGCAACCGGGAGCATGTCGTTAGCAAGGACGACCTGATCAACGCCATCTGGAAGGGGCGTATCGTCTCCGAAACGGCGCTCACGACCCGCCTGAATGCCGCGCGAAGCGCCATCGGTGACTCGGGCGAGCAGCAGCGCCTCATCAAGACGTTGCCGCGAAAGGGCTTCCGCTTCGTCGGATTAGTGAGGGAAGCTCAGGGGGGCGGAGGCGCGGCAACCGCCGACAATCCGGGTCAACCGCCGAAACCTGCCCTCGCGCTGCCCGATAAACCCTCGATCGCGGTTCTCCCCTTCACCAATCTGAGCTCCGATCCGGAGCAGGACTATTTCGCGGACGGAATGGTGGACGACATCACCACGGCGCTGTCTCATTTCAAGGCGCTGTTCGTCATCGCCCGCAACTCGAGCTTCACATACAAGGGGCGCTCCGTCGACGTAAAGCAAGTCGGGCGCGAGCTTGGGGTGCGCTACGTGTTGGAAGGTAGCGTTCGCAAATCGGCAAATCGCGTGCGCATCACAGGACAGCTTGTCGATACTGCCACGGGGGCACATCTTTGGGCAGACCGGTTTGATGGTGGTCTCAGCGACGTCTTCGATCTGCAAGACCAGGTGACCGAGAGCGTTGTCGGGGCGATCGCGCCGGCAGTGGAAAAAGCCGAAATCGAGCGTGCCAAGCGCCAGCCAACCGAAAGTCTCGACGCCTATGCCCTCTATATACGCGGTCTGGCCAGGCTTTATCAGTTTAATAGACAAGCGAACGAGGAGGCATCGCATCTGTTCAACCGCGCGATCGAGCTAGACCCTGATTTTGCATCTGCCTATGGTCGTGCGGCGTATTGCTACGTCTATGCCAAGGCCAATGGCTATTTTGCAATCACACCGGACGAGATTGCTAAGATGACAAGGTTTGCTCAACGAGCGGTCGAGTTGGGCAAGGATGACGCGATCGCTCTCGCTACCAGCGGGTACGCGTTGATGTATGTTGCTTGTGATCTTTGGGAAGGCGCCACCCTGATCGATCGAGCGCTTGGGCTCAATTCCAATTCGGCAGAGGCATGGTCTAACGGCGGCTGGGCTAAAAACTGGCTTGGCGAGCCGGAAGCAGCGATCGAGCGCTTCGAGCGAGCTATGCGCCTGAGCCCAGTCGATCTAACGGCGGGGCGTATGCGAAGTGGGACCGCGTATGCACACTTCCTCCTCGGCCACTATGACGAGGCGGCATCATGGGCTGCAATAGCATTGCAGGACAATCCGGACCTTCAGCCCGCATTACGCCAAGCCGCCGCAAGCCACGCAATGGCCGGACGGGCTGACCAAGCACACAAGGCAATGGCTCGGCTGCGGCAACTCAATCCCACGCTACGGATTTCAAATCTTAGAGATGTACTGGGCCCTTACCAGCATACCGAAGATTTTGCGCGATACGCAGATGGACTGCGGCGAGCCGGGTTGCCCGAATGACCATCGCACCCAGGATTTCGCCCGTGGCGACGAGGATTGAACTAGAGTGGCGACCTCCGCTTTTCGCACTTTTGAGACATGCCTGCCTGTCCTGAGAATGTCCGTTCACCGGTGGCGGTCTCAACCGATCGACGCAACACTCTATCTTAGAGGAAAAGATGGGAGTGTGGGATGGAGCGGAGATTTCATAGAGGGTTTACCGCGGCTGAAAAGACGGAATTATGGGACCGTTGGAAGCGCGGAGAGTCACTGAAGGCGATCGGGCGAGCTTTTGGTAAGCAGTCATCGTCGATCTATTTTCTAGTTGCCCCACATGGAGGGTATCGTCCTGCGGAGCGACGTCGCTCCAGGTTGGCGTTGACGCTTGCGGAACGCGAGGTGATTTCCAGAGGCGTTACGGCACGCCAATCGTCCCGGTCGATCGCCAAATTACTTGGCCGCTCGCCCTCGACGGTGAGCCGTGAAATGAGCCGCAATGGCGGCTGCGATCGCTACCGGGCGACAGTTGCGGACGAGATTGCCTGGGCACGATCTCGTCGTCCAAAATGTTGTAAGCTGGCGACCAATCCGCGGCTTCGCCAGGCAGTGGCAAGGAAGCTCAGATTAGATTGGTCCACCCGAGCAAGTCGCCGGCTGGCTGAAGAGAACGTATCCTGAAGACGAGTGCAATCAGGTGTCACACGAGACCATCTATCGCAGCCTGTTTGTCCAGGCGCGTGGCGTGCTCAAAAAAGAGCTGCTTTGCCATCTTCGATCGACGCGCTCGATGCGTCGCTCCAGACCGGTTGATCCGAATGGTGACAGACGCGGACATATGAAGGATGCCGTCTCAATCCGTCAACGACCGGCTGCGGTTGAAGATAGAGCGGTGCCTGGCCATTGGGAGGGCGATCTGCTGTCTGGGCCGAATAACACCTACATCGCGACCTTGGTCGAGCGTCATACCCGTTACGTGATGTTGGCCAAGGTGGCAGGCAAGGACACCCGGACTGTAGTCGATGCGCTCATCAAGCAGTCGAAGAAGCTTCCAAAAGAGCTGTATAAGTCCCTGACCTGGGACCGGGGCAAGGAACTGACGGATCATCGGCGCTTTACGATGGCGACCAACATCGATGTCTATTTTTGCGACCCGCAAAGCCCGTGGCAACGCGGGTCGAACGAGAATACCAATGGCCTGCTAAGACAGTACTTTCCAAAGGGAACCGATTTGTCGGTGCATTCACAAGCCCATCTGAACAAAGTGGCTCGTCAACTAAACGAGCGACCACGTGAGACCTTGCTATTTGAGACGCCAGCAGAGAGATTTAACGCCTGTGTTGCGTCGATCGGTTGAGCCGGCAGGTGTAGACCGGAAGTGCCGTGGTCCGGCCAAAACCGACGCAAATGACCCGAAACGGGCATTTGCCTGGCCTGCTGGCACCTGTGGCTCAGCCCAATCCGCCCCTTCTGAAGGACGGTCTAGCCCGATAAGATGCTCGTCCTGACCCTGGGGGCAGACATGGCGCGGCCATCAAGAACGGGCGGCAAGAAGAGCGAGGCGAAAGCCCGCAACGCAAGCCCAGCAAAGGGCCGCAAGACCACCAAGACCAAGCCCCGCACTGCGCCAGCAGCCGCGCGAGTTAAGCGTCGTTCGGTCTCCGATCCGATAAAAGACCTGAAGGAAGCCCGCGAGCAGCAGGCGGCGACTGCCGAGATATTGAAGGTCATCGCCTCTTCGCCGTCGGACGTGCAGCCGGTGTTTGAGGCGATTGCCTCAAGCGCCAACCGGCTGCTCGGCGGATTCTCCACTGCAGTCTTCCGCTTTCTCGACGATACTGTGCATCTTGCCGCGTTCACCCCGGTAAGTCCGGCTGCCGATGCAGCCCTCCAAGCGGATTTTCCCAGGCCGGTCGATGCGTTCGAGGCGTTCCGGTTAGCCCAGCAAGGCAAGCCCTTCCCGATCCCGGACACCGAAGAGATACCGCACGCGCCGATCAAGGAAATCGCGCGGCTGCATGGCTTCCGCAGCATGCTGTTCGTGCCGCTAATGAGCAACGGCGTGCCGATTGGCGTCGTCAGCATCACCCGCGCTACGACAGGTTCATTCGCCGAGTATCACGTGCAACTGATGCAGACCTTCGCCGACCAGGCCGTCATCGCCATCGAGAACGTCCGGCTATTCAACGAAACGCAGGAAGCGTTGAAGCATCAGATCGCCACATCGGAAGTGCTGCAGGTGATCGGGAGGTCAATGACCGACACGCAGCCGGTCTTCGAGCGCATACTCGATAGCACGGAACGGCTTTTGGATTGCAGGCAGGTTTCGATCTTTCTCGCTCCTGGCGATGGGTTGCTGCATGTGGCGGCACGCCGTGGAACTGGCTACGAAGCAATCGACAAGGTGTACCCGCTGCCAATCGAGCAGACATCGGCTCCCCGCGTCCTTGGCGAGCGACGGCAAGTCTATCTTCCCGACGTGATGAATGGTGCTGACGTGCCTTCGAGCATACGTCGCGTGGTTCAGGTGTTTGGCAATTTTTCCGTCGTAATGACCCCAATGATCTGGGAGGGCCAGGGGATCGGCCTAATCTCGGTGCTGCGCGAGCCAAATGCCGCATTCACGCCGAAGGAGCTCAGCCTTCTTAGGACCTTTGCCGACCAGGCCGTGATCGCCATCGAGAATGTGCGCCTATTCAAGGAGGTTCAGGCGAAGACCGCCGACCTCTCGGAGTCACTACAACAGCAGACCGCCACCGCTGACGTGCTCAAGGTGATCAGCCGCTCGGCGTTCGATCTGCAGACTGTGTTGGAAACTTTGGTCGTATCCGCGGCCCGCCTGTGCGAAGCCGACGAGGGCACGATATTTCAGCCCCGAGATCACGCCTACCGCTGACGGCAAGCTGTGGGCTTTCCCCTCCCAGGAAGGTGTTTCTTGAAAGCTGCTCGTTCCAGCCGGGCACGGGCAGCACAATCGGAAGGGTCTTGCTTGAAGGTAAAACCGTTCATATCGAAGACTCTCAGACTGACCAAAATTACCGATTTCAAGATCCGGAAGTGCGCACGCGGCTCGGTGTCCCTTTGCTGCGCGAGGGTGCACCCATCGGCGTCTTCGTGTTGGCACGCCGTGATGTCCGCCCGTTCAGCGATAAGCAGATCGAATTGGTCCAGACCTTCGCCGACCAGGCCGTGATCGCGATCGAGAACGTCCGGTTATTCGACGAGGTGCAGACGAAGACGCGCGACCTTACGGAGGCGCTGACCTATCAGACAGAGAGCAGCAACATCCTCGGAGTGATCGCGTCCTCACCGACCGACGTAGGGCCTGTTCTCAATGCCATTGTCGAAAGCGCCTGCCAGCTTTGCGATGCTTATGATGCAGCGGTGGTGCTGCAAGACGGCGAATATCTGCGGATCAGCGCGCATCACGGACCAATTCCGATCGGCATCGAGAAGTGGCCGATCAACCGCCGCTGGACCGCCGGCCGTGCCTTCGTCGACCAGACGCCGGTTCACATTGAGGATCTGAGCGACGAGAAGCACGCCGACTTCACCGATGGCCGCGAGCTGTCGCTGCGCATGGGCCATCGCACCATCCTCAGCGTGCCGCTACTGCGCGAGGGCGAAAGCATTGGCGCTATCGTACTTCGCCGCACCGAAGTTCACCCGTTCAGCGAAAAGCAGATTACCTTGCTTCAAACCTTCGCTGATCAGGCCGTGATCGCCATCGGCAACGTTCGTCTGTTCGAAGAAGTGCAGGCGCGCACGCGAGACCTCACGGAGTCGCTGCAGCAGCAGACAGCAACATCGGAGGTGCTGCAGGTCATTAGCAGCACGCCTGGCGATCTCGCGCCGGTGTTCAAGACGATGCTGGAGAATGCAACACACATTTGCGGTGCAAATTTCGGCCTGATGAATCTTTGCGAGGAGGGGCGCTTCCGCCCTGTCGCCAATTACAGTCTGCCAGAGGTCTACACCGCGTGGCTGACGACACAACCGCCATTCCACCCGCACCCGCAAAGCGGTCTCGGCATGGTTGCCCGAACCCACCAAGTGGTCCACGTCGCGGACATTAGAGCGTTGCCGGCCTATCAGGGCGGCGATCCTTCCGTTGTTGCGATAGGCGATCTCGCCGGGGCCCGGTCGTATTTCGTCGTTCCGATGCTCAAGGAAAACGAGTTGATCGGCGCCATCACAATCTACCGTCAGGAAGTCAAGCCGTTTGCTGAAAAACAGACCGAAGTCGTCGCCAACTTCGCTAACCAGGCCGTGATCGCGATCGAGAACGCACGCTTGCTGCATGAATTGCGCGAACGCACCGAAGATCTGACCCGGTCGCTCGAAGAACTGCGCGCCGCGCAGGATCGTCTGGTGCAGACCGAGAAACTAGCTTCGCTCGGCCAGCTCACCGCCGGGATCGCGCATGAGATCAAGAATCCGCTCAATTTCGTCAACAATTTCTCCGCGCTTTCGGCGGAACTGACCGACGAACTGAACGGCGTGCTCAAGCCGGTCGCGATGGACGACAAGGTCCGCGAAGAAGTCGACGAATTGACCGGGCTGCTGAAGGGCAACCTCGAAAAGGTCGTCCAGCACGGCAAACGTGCCGACTCCATCGTCAAGAACATGCTGTTGCATTCGCGTGAAGGCCCAAGAGAGCACCGACCTACGGATATCAATGCGCTTCTCGATGAGAGCCTCAACCTCGCCTATCACGGTGCGCGCGCGGAAAAAGGCGAGTTCAACATTGCCCTGCAGCGCGATTTCGATGCGGAGGCGGGTACAATCGAACTGTTCCCTCAGGAGATCACCCGTGCATTTCTCAATCTGATCGCGAACGGCGTCTACGCGGCGACCCGGCGCAAGTCCGAGGATAAAGAACCCGGTTTTGAGCCAACCCTCCGGGCCACCACCAAGAACCTCGGCGCCACCGTCGAAATTCGTATTCGCGACAACGGCACCGGCATTCAGGCCGAAGTGCAGCAAAAGATGTTCAACCCGTTCTTCACCACCAAGCCAGCCGGTGAAGGAACCGGCCTTGGTCTCTCGATGACGCACGACATAATCGTGAAGCAACACGGCGGCAAAATTGACGTCGCGACCGAGCCCGGGCAGTTCACAGAGTTCACGATCGTCCTGCCGAGGAAGAGCAGTGCTTTAGGCACGGATCGAGGTAAGCCGTGAGCGTTCTGGTTCTGGTGGTCGATGACGAGCCCGACGTCGAGGCGCTGTTCCGCCAGCAATTCCGGCACGACCTGCGTGCGCAACGCTTCGTCATGGACTTCGCCATTTCCGCGGCGGATGCTCTGTCGCGGATCGCACGCCCTATTGAGCAGACCCTGATATTGATCCTCTCGGACATCAACATGCCCGGCATGACCGGACTTGAGATGCTGCCAAAAGTCAGGGAGCTACGACCCGAAGTCCCCATCATCATGATCACCGCCTATGGCGATCCCGAAACCAAACGGACGGCGATAGAAGGCGGCGCGATCGGGTTGCTGACTAAGCCCATCAACTTCACTTTGCTTCGCGAGGAGATCGACAGACGGCTGGCCCAGGTGCGCTAATCTGCCAAACCTGCCATGTCCGCTTCTGGGCACTTTTGAGACATGCTCGCCTATCGTGAGAATGTCCGTTGACGGGGGTAGACCGGAAGTCGCCGTGGTCTGGCCAAACCGACGGGAATAACCCCAACTGAGACATTGGCTGTGCAGTGCGGCATATGGCTTTCATGGCTATCAATGTGCCCGACTAAACCGCTACGATGCCGTCACCTGACCTTGGGAGCGGACATGAGACGGCGCGAGTTCATGGCGCTTATAGGCGGCTTGTCGTTCGCTTGGCCCTTTGCGGCGTGCGCACAACAGTCGCGAAAGCAGAGCCGTATCGCGTTCGTTCATTCCGGTATCCCGGCCGAACAACTCACCGAGACAGCCGGGCCTCTCTGGGTGCGCCGGTTCTACGAGACGCTACGCAAGTTGGGCGATGTTGAGGGAGACAATCTTGTCGTCGAGCGTTACTCCGCCGAGGGCCGCACTGACAATCTGAGCGCGCTCGCCGGCACCGTTGTGAGTCGCAAGCCCGACGTCATCGTTACCAATCTGCACGCACTCGTAATGGCTTTCACGCAGGCTACTTCGGAGATACCGATAGTTGCAATCGCGGGAACGTCGATCTGGGGAGGATCAGGCAGAAGCCTTGCCCGCCCTGGCGGAAACCTCACCGGCGTGAGTATCAACGCGGGAAACGAAATCACCGGAAAGCGCTTGGAAATATTGAAGGAAACAGTTCCGTCGTTGACCAAAGTTGCTTACCTTGCGTCGGCGCGTGCAGCATGGGAGGACGACACGGGATTGTCGGCTCGCCAAGCCGGGAGCCGCTTGGGCGTGGCTGTGAACGGGATATTCCCTGCGGAATTCAACGAGACTCAAATCCGCCGCGCCTTCGATGCGATGACGCAACAAGAATTCGAGGCTGTCCTCATTGACGAAGGAGGTGGATTTCTGGCGCAACGAGTACTGATCGTTGAATTGGCGGAGAGACACCGTCTTCCGATCTGCTATCCATACCGCGACTATGTGGATTTGGGTGGGCTGATGGCTTATGCGCCCGATCTCGGCGAACTCGCCCAACGTCTCGCCGATAACGTGCACCAAATCCTGAACCGGGCAAAACCTGGTGACATTCCAATCTATCAACCCACAAGATTTCAGCTGGCCATCAACCTGAAGACCGCCAAGGCGCTTGGCCTCACCATACCGCCGTCTGTGCTCGCTCGCGCCGACGAGGTGATCGAATAGGGCTGCTAGCTGCTGCACCGCATGAGTCCGGTGGTGGCACCTTGAGACATGCCTGCCGATCCTGAGAATGTCCGTTCACCGGTTAGACCGGAAGTCGCCGTGGTCCGGTCATACCGACGCGAATGACCGTGTGACGCTGCTTCTAGTCGTACCCGCTGTCCGCGATGCAAGCGGACCGATGCGGCGCGCCCCGAGCAGGATAGGCGCGGTACCAAACTCTGAGCGACTTCACCATATCTTGCGTGGCCTGAAATGAGCCGTCTCGAAACAGGAGTCATACGCATCTACGTCTGCTTACAGCTCGACGAGGGGCGAACTACATTTGGCAGTCGGCCAGAACAGCCGTGACGTGAGCCGGTGTATCCAGTTTAGCACGCCCGCCCTCATTCCGACGTGATAAGATAGCGCAAATTAAAGCGCTGTTACGCTCCCGGCTCAGGAGCCAAGGAGGGGATCAAATGAAGCGCCGCGCGTTCATTGCCGGTCTCGTTTGCACCGTCGCGCTCAGCCGCGCTGAGGCGCAGCAGGCGGGCAAGGTTTACCGCATTGCCATTGCGCATCCGTCGTACCCCGTGTCCGAGATGAACGAGGCGAGCGACCGTCTCCCGTGGTTCCCCGCGTTCTTCGCGGAGCTTCGCCGCCTCGGCTATATCGAAGGCCAAAACCTACGTGTCGAGCGATATTCCGCCGAGGGGCGGACCGCGCAATATGCCGATCTGGCCCGTGAGGTTGTAGGTCGCAGGCCAGACGTGATCCTGTCGGGAAAGAACGAAATGATTTTGTTGCTAAAAGCCGCCACCCTAACCATGCCGATCGTCGGCATTTCGGCCGATCCGGTCGCTGCCGGCATTGCCACGAGCTTGGCGCGGCCTGGTGGTAACATTACGGGAGTTAGTGTCGACGCTGGTCGAGAGGTCTGGGGGAAGCGTCTCGAACTGTTGAAAGAAGCTATCCCTGGCCTCTCCCGCATAGGCTTCCTTGCGGACCACGAGACTTGGGACTCGTGGTACGGCCCGGCCCTTCGGGAGGCTGCGCACCGGCACGGCCTGAACTTTGTTGGGCCGCAGCTTCATGGTTCTCTCCAGGAGCCGGAGTATCGCCGAGTCATCCTCGCGATCGCCGATGCAGGCGCGCAAGCGCTCCTCGCGAGCGACCAGAGCGAGAACATCGCAAACCGGGGGCTTATCTCCGAGTTGGCAACGGCCGCCCGCCTGCCGGCGATGTACGCCTATCCGGAGTTCGTCTCTTCCGGCGGGTTGATGGCCTACGGCATCAAGCTCTCCGAAGCCTATAGAGGCGCGGCCGGGCAAATCGATCAGATTTTGCGCGGAACCAAGCCGGGCGAAATTCCGTACCAGCAAGCGACCAAGTTCCTCTTCGCCATCAACCTCAAAACCGCAAGAACGCTCGGCCTCGAAGTCCGCGCCAAATGTTCTCGCACGCGCCGATGAGGTCATCGAATAGAGAAGGCTGTTTGCTGAGGCGCAGGAGTCCGGTTATGGCACTTTTCGGACCAAAGCGCCTAGCCTGATAATGTCCGTTCACGAGGGCGGAGCTGACCTCGTGAACGCGATCGCTGACTTCCGAAAATGGAGAGTCGAGATGTGGCGCGGTGGCGTTAGGTAGAAAATATCTGTTGCCGCCCCTTTCGTCTGGCGGTGCCTTAGTGGTTCCAACATGGCTCCGTTTCCACATCCCGCTCATCGAACCGGACAGGCAGATTTCCCGCATGCGGCTCTCGGACAAGACTTCGCGCTTTCGCGTGCAACGCCTTCTGCAGCTTCTGAACATTTTGAACTGAGGTCCCTTCCGTCCACCGGCGTTACCCGGCTTCCGCGGTACTACGAACTCTCCGCCACCCCAGGGCGCCCAGCCTGTCCCTTACGGGCTTCCGGTTGGTCATCGCTGACCACGCCTTGGGCTTCCCGTGTTTCGTGCGCCTTCCTTGTGTACATGCCGCCGCCACTACCCCGGCGCAGCGCCTGAACGTATCGCTTCGCTCATTTCATCCAGACGTATCAGTCTTCCCCGACAGGGTTGTCGGGTCGACCTGCGCATTGTCCTTTTCGCGTTGCGGCCTGCACACTCGCGCTGTTACCAATTTGTGACACGCTAATTGAAGGCTTCAGCCACTTCGTTACCTCCATGTGATCCGATTGCTTCCGGCTGGAGCGGTTGTCGGGTGGGGCTTGCACCCACTGGAAAGCGCCGCCTTTTGCACGGCGCACACCCTGAACGGGCATGGGCACTAATGGGACCGATAATTCGAGTTACGCGGCCCTCGCGACTCGGCTGTCGATTTCACTGCGTAGGGCCACAAAGTCGATGGGCTTTGTCAGTAACCCCTCCGCCCCGCCTTCCAGGGCCTTTCGCTTGGTAACGTCATCGCCGTAGGCGGTAATCATGATGACGGGAACATCCGGTCGTGCTGTCTTAGCCCTTGGCAGAAGTTCAAGGCCGCTCATTCCAGGCATGTTGATGTCGGACAGGATCAGGACCAACGACGCGCCAGCGGTATCCTTGATGTGTTGAAGGGCGCTGTCACCTGACTGGGCGAAATCCATTGTAAAGCGGCCGGCGCGGAGATCGCGCCTGAACTGCTGGCGAAACAGCATCTCGACATCGGATTCGTCATCGACGACTAGAATTAGGGAGCTCATCTGGTTGCTCCTTTTTTAGCTGCGGTGCGCGGACCCAAACCGAACACCGTGATGGCAAACAACGGCATAGACAGTTGCGGCCGCTAGACCGGTACGCGGTTCATTCGCTACGTTCAGTTACCGACCGGTGGCGCTTCCAATTGGCAATTACGGCTTCATATCTGACAGGCTTCTTTGCCGCGACAAGGGTTGGCTCTGATCCCAGGGTCACGGCACCTGCAAATTCAGCTTCTGCCGCATTGGATACCCATAACGCCACCTTCGGGTAACTGGGGATGAAGCCGAACAGGCACGCAATTATTATTCCGACGAAGATCGGACACTGCCCAACAGCTGGGTGCGCGCTGATTATCATCATGGCGAATGGATTGTGGCATTCGGCGCTCCCACGTTGGATTGACCTTTGTACGGCCAGACGCACAAAGGGAGTGTGAAGTGGTTCACTATCTCCAACTTTGGTGTGACCGCCGCTCGACCAATTACCTGCCTGCAACGAGCCGCTCAGAACCGCTCACCGGGAACGAGTTGGTCGAGCATTCAGACCGCTATGGAAAAGCAGCAAACAGCTGCCGGTTTTATGTCGCTTATTGGCATAAATCGGCGGTTAAAGGGTGGGCAGAGCATGTCCGCTCTGCCCGGGTATTTCAGGCATCAACTTGTTCCGCTATTGCAAGAGCGTCATCGACCTCGATGCCGAGGTACCGGACCGTGCTTTCGATCTTGGTGTGCCCGAGCAAAAGCTGCACAGCCTGTAGGTTGCCTGTCCGCCGATAGATCAGGGTAGCTTTTGTACGGCGCAATGAATGCGTCCCGAACAGCCTCGGGTCCAGTCCGACGCTGCCGATCCACGCGGAGACGAGGCGGGCATATTGGCGTGTTGTCATCTTGCGGTCAGGACCGCGACGGCCGGTGAACAAGAACTCGCCGGGCCGTTTGACGGTGGCCCGCAGATAGTCATCGACCGCCTGGCGGGTCTGCTCGCTCAATTCAAATCTGACAGGCCGCCCCGTTTTCTTTTGCCGGACAGTTGCGCGATCCGCCGTGTATCCGCCTGCGGCGACGTCCTCGACCCGGATCGCGACAACATCACAGCCACGAAGTTTGCTGTCGATTGCCAGATTGAACATGGCGAGGTCGCGAGCGCGGCCCTCGATCTGCAGCTTTGTCCGGATCGACCAGACGTGTTTGGGTCGCAGTGGCGGTTTTGCCCCGGCCAGCTTCCCCTTGTTCCACGGCACGCGCTTCGGCTTAAGGGTGGCATCCACTTGATCCTGCATGGCCATACTCCTCGGCTCTGTTACAGAGGGCGAGAAGCTTGTGCCACCGGATCAGGCGTTGGAATAAGGTCTGTTTTTTTTGACTAAAGCGGACTTCGCTTAGGTCTTGGCGGCAAACAGCGTGTAGCGTTTGACCCACATCGGACATTGGGACGCAGCGTTTGCAGCCGATTGTTTGCCCGTTCTCACTCGCCGTTTCGCCACAAAGTGTTAGGCTTCGGCATTTGCCAAGACGCGCGTTCTCGGAGGTACCCATGCGTCGGCGGGAGTTCATCGCGCTTCTCGGCGGTTCGGCAGCCACGCTGCCGCTTGGGGCGCGTGCGCAGGGCGAGCGCGTCCGCCGCGTCGGCATACTACTCCCCGCAACTGTGGACGATTCCGAATATCCCGGGCTCGTCAGTGCCTTAGTGACGAGACTGCAGCAACTGGGTTGGAGCGAAGGCCGCAACGTTCGGATCGACGTTCGCTGGGCCGGGGGTGGTGCCGACGCTAATCGCAAATTTGCAGATGAATTGATCGCGTTAGCACCGGATGTAATCGTGGCGGCCGGCAACACGTCGGCGGGGCCACTCCTCCAGGCCACAAGAGCCATACCGATCGTGTTTACGGTCGTTCCCGATCCAGTTGGCGCCGGACTTGTCGACAGTCTGGCGAGCCCCGGGGGCAACGCCACGGGATTCACGAGTTTTTCATATGACATCGGAGGGAAATGGCTGGAGCTACTCAAGGAACTCGCTCCGCGCGTGACGCGGGTGGCAGTCCTCCGAGATTCCAATTTCACCGCTGGAGTTGGTCAGTGGAGCGCGGTTCAAACGGCGGCCCCATCATTCGGGATGGAGGCGAGTCCGATCAACTTGCGCGATGCAGCAGAACTCGAGCGCGCGGTCTCAACATTTGCAGGCAATCCGAATGGTGGCCTGATTGTAACGTCGAGCGGACTGGCGATTAGTCATCGCGGTATGATCATCGCGCAAGCAGCCAAGCATAGACTGCCGGCTGTATACTACAGCCGCGGCTTTGTTTCGGCCGGAGGGCTGATTTCTTACGGGTCCGATCGGGTCGATCAGTTCCGACGCGGCGCGGGGTATGTCGATCGTATCCTCAAGGGCGAGAAACCGGCCGACCTGCCGGTGCAGGCGCCGACCAAATATGAGCTGATTATCAATCTCAAGACTGCAAAGGCGCTCGGCCTAACCGTACCGCAGTCGCTGCTCGCGACCGCCGACGAGGTGATTGAGTGATGCGACGCGATGTCTGAATCTGGGCACTTTTCGGACCTGCGTGACCGATGTGACAATGTCCCCCCACAGGGACAGAGCCGACCTCGTTGAAGCGGGCGTCGACTTCGCAAATTGACCCAACCCGGACATTACGCACGGTCCAATTCAATAGATACTTGTCTTCTGACCGGCTAAGAACAGACGATGGTCCCGTTGGCTCGAAGGCAATCGCATGAAACGACGCGCATTTATGGGTCTGGTCGGAGGCGCTGCTGTATGGCCCTTGATGGCAGGCGCGCAGCAGAAGCGGAAATGGCGGATCGGGTTTTTGCATCCAGGCCAATCGACACTTGTGGCAAACCGAATATCAGCTTTGCGGGAAGGCCTCGGCAAGGCCGGTTCTGCGGAAGATTTTGAAATCTTGGCCCGTATTGCAAATGATAGACCTGATCAGCTCCCAGCCATGGCGGCGGACCTCGTTAAAGAAGGCGTTCATGCGATATGCGCAGTAGCTCCCTTGGCTGTCACAGCAGCTCGCGCGACTACGCGATCCGTTCCGATAATCGCCTTGGATTTGGAGTCAGACCCGATCGCAAATGGGTGGGCAACCAGCCTTGCTCATCCGGGGGGCAACATCACCGGGATTTTCCTAGACTTGCCGGAGTTCAGCGCGAAATCATTGCAGCTACTGCGTGAAGTAGTTCCGGGCGGAGCCAAGATCGGGGTTCTTTGGCACCCGGCCAGTGGCACTCTCCAGTTGTATGCTGCTCGGCAGTCTGCGGCTGCTCTATCAGTCGAGTTGCAGGTATTCAAAGTTGATAAGGTCGCAGAGTTCGAGGCGGCATTTAACGAAATGGCACAAGCGCAGATTTCTGGTTTGTTGATGTTGTCTGCACCCGTTGTGTCGGGAAATCCAAAATTGCTAAGTGATCTTGCGATCCGGAACCGTATTCCCACAATAAATATCTTCCCCGATTTCGCTCAGAATGGTGGGCTCATCGGCTATGGTCCCGAACTCCAAAGTCTCTTCGCGCAAGCCGGATTTCTCATCGGCAAAGTCATCGGGGGCGCGGCAGTCTCGGATCTGCCCGTCGAGCGACCGACACGCTTCAAATTGATCGCGAACCTCAAGACCGCACGCTTGATCGGAGTGACAATGCCAACGTCGGTATTATTGCTTGCCGACGAGATCATCGAATAGGCGCCGCGACTTCCGGTCTTGGGCCCCCGAGCGGACATCGGCCCTTCCGGACAGCTCAATTTAGTTGCTACGATGCCATATACTTCGCCCGGGAGCGAAAAATGAGACGGCGGGACATAATTGCCGGTGCTGCGGTTGCTGCGGCTGCGTGGCCGCTCACAGTGTTCGCGCAACAGCGCACGCCTGTCGTCGGCTTCCTGGGCGCTGGTCTTGATGCGCGACGGCAATGGCTAGCTGCGTTCCGTGCTGGCCTGGGCAGCGAGGGCTTCACAGACGGGCAAAACGTGAGGCTGGAGTACCGCTCAGCCGATGGCGGAGCAGAGGCGGTGCAGGAGCTTGCCGCTGATCTGGTGCGGCGCGGGGCCACCGTCATTGCCGCCTCGGGCCCAGCCGCAGCGCGCGCTGCGAAGCGCGCAACGCCGACCATTCCCATCGTGTTCATGAGCGGTGTGGATCCTGTCCAGATGGGCCTGGTGTCGAGCTTCAACCGACCGGATGGAAACATCACGGGGTTCTATTTGGTCGTCAACGAGCTGCAGGCAAAACGATTGGCGCTGCTGCATGAGCTGTTGCCTGTGGCTAGGCGCATCGCAGTACTGGTCAATTCTGCAGAGGCAGCAACGGCCGAACCGACGGTGCGGGAGGTGTTGGTCGCCGCACGAACTCTCAGCCTGAACATCTAAATTTACCGCGCAAGCACCAGCGCGGAGATCGATGCGGCTTTCGCTGCCTTGTCGAATTGGCGAGCGAACGCGGTGCTTGTCGGCTCCGATCCGCTTTTTATTACTTCACGGGCGCAGCTCGTAGCCTTGTCAGCACACCACGCTGTCCCCGCGATTTACTTCCTGCGAGACTTCGTCGAAGCCGGCGGACTGATGAGCTACGGTCCCGACTACGCCGACGCCTATCGTCAGACGGGCGTCTATATCGGCCGTATTCTGAAAGGCACGAAACCGGCGGAATTGCCAGTACAGCAGTCGACGAAGCTCGAGCTGGTGATCAACCTCAAGACCGCGAAAGCGCTCGCCCTCGAGGTGTCCCCCAGCTTGCTCGCCCGCGCAGACGAGGCAATCGAGTGAAGAGCTGCGATGTCCGGGTTTGGCACTTTTGAGACAAGCCGATTGGTCGCGAGGATGTCCGCTTCCGCGGCTAGATCGGAAGTCGCCAGCGGGTGGTCAAAACGACGCGAATGACCCTGGCTGTGTGAAAACGCCGCGCTGCTGTTATGATTCTCTCGTGATTCTGCGGGAGGAATCGATGAGGCGCTTCGTTGAAGGGGCGAATCGTGGGCAAAGGACGCTATTGCCCGAATGCCTCGACGATTTCATTGACGAGAGTAACCCTGTTCGCGTGATCGACGTGTTTGTCGATGGGCTCGATTTGGCCGAGATGAGCTTTGAGGGGGTGGAGCCGGCAGCGACTGGCCGGCCATCGTACCACCCCTCGGTTCTCCTCAAGCTTTATATCTACGGCTATCTGAACCGAGTGCAGTCGAGCCGGCGGCTCGAACGCGAGGCCGGACGCAATGTCGAGGTCATGTGGCTGCTGGGTCGGCTCGCACCTGATCACAAGACGATCGCGGACTTCCGCAAAGACAACGGCCTGGCGCTGCGCAGGGTATGTGCGCGCTTTGTCGAACTCTGCCGCGAGATGGGACTCCTTGCGACGGCGAGCGTTGCCATCGATGGCAGCAAGTTCAAGGCCGTGAACAATCGGGACAAGAACTTCACGCGGGCGAAGGTGGAACGGCGGCGTGCCCAGTTGGAGGAGAGTGTCGCGCGCTATCTGAGCCAACTTGACACGGCCGACCGGCAGGAGCCGACGGAGGCGCTGGCCGCGAAGGTAACGAGGCTTACCGAGAAGCTGACGAAGCTGAAGGAGGAGATGGGCAAGCTTGCCGTTTACGAGAAGCAGATGCTCGCTTCGCCTGACCAGCAAATCTCACTGACCGATCCCGACAGCCGTTCGATGGCGACGAGCGGGCGTGGTTCCGGCGTCGTCGGCTACAACGTGCAGGTCGCCGTGGATACCGAGCATCATCTGATTGTGACGCATGAGGTAACGAACAGCGGCTCAGATCGGGCTCAACTGGCCAATATGGCCAAGCAGGCCAAGGCTGTTCTCGAGACCGAGACGCTCGAGGCCGTTGCCGATCGCGGCTACTTCAGCAGCCTGGAGATCCTCGCGTGTCACGAGGCTGGCATCACGGTAACTCTGCCCAAACCGCAGACGTCGGGTGCCAAGTCAGATGGCCGCTTCGGCAAGCAGGACTTTGTCTATTTGGCAGAAGAGGACGCCTATCGCTGTCCAGCCGGGGAGCAACTGCCATATCGCTTTACGAGCGAGGAGGATGGCAAGCGGCTACGGCGCTACTGGACAACAGCCTGTCAAGATTGTTCGCTTAAATCGCGGTGCACGACAGGGCCAGAGCGGCGGATTCCACGATGGGAGCATGAGCATCTGCTCGACGCTGTGCAGCAGCGCCTTGATGCAAACCCACAAGCCATGCGCCTGCGTCGCGAGACGGTCGAGCATCCGTTCGGCACGATGAAGGCCCGCATGGGAGCGACACACTTCCTCACCAAAACGCTTCCAAAAGTAGCCGCCGAGATGGCGCTCTCGGTCCTCGCCTACAATATGACACGGGTCATGAACATCGTCGGGACCAAGCCGTTGATGGCTGCGATCGTGGCCTGAGACCGAACCGGCCTGACTTGTCACCGAATTCCTTGGAAGGGCGTTTTTACACGACCAAGACCCCAAGCGGACATTACGCCACTGGACCCGTGACGAAAATTGCATACCATCGGTTGGAGCTGTCGGGGACTGGATTGGCCATGAAACGACGCGAGTTTATCGGGCTTGTTGGCGGCGCTGCGGTATGGCCTCTTGCAGCACAGGGGCAACAGGCGGCTACACGGGTTATTGGCGTTCTTGCACTTGAATCGCTCCCGAGAACTCGGGCATCCTTGGCCCCGGCCCAACGTCGATTGGCCGAGATGGGCTATGTCGAAGGTCAAAATCTAGCTTTTGAATATCGTGCAGCCGACAATCAGGAGGATCGGCTAGCAGCGCTGGTCGGCGATCTGGTTCAGCGGCGGGTGAGCGTGATCGTTGCACCGGCAGGACCGCCAATCGTTGCAGCCAAGGCTGCCACCACATCCATTCCAATCATTTTCTTCACGGGCTTTGACCCGGTCTCAAGTGGGTTTGTCGCGAGCCTCAATCGACCGGGGGGCAACGCCACCGGAATTTCCGTTCTACATACAGAGGTGCTGGCCAAGCGCCTGGAGCTCCTTCGCGAGTTGGTACCGAGGGCGAAGTCCGTCGCGTACCTTCGCAGTTCAACAAATCTCGTATCAGATCATGACCGCATCGGGAAATTGCAACCAGCAGCCACTGCGTTGGGTGTGGAGCTGCTGTTTGTTGAGGCGAGCCGTCCGGATGATTTCGAGGGAGCTTTCGCAAAGATTGTAAGTGCGAAGGCCGACGCGATGTTGGTTTCGGCTGACGCGTTTATGTTTTCGAACCAAACAGCACTTGTTGATCTGGCGGCCCGGCACAAAATACCTGCAGTGTATCCAAGCCGGGAATTCGCCGCTCGCGGAGGATTGGCGAGTTACGGAACTAATTATCCAGAGGCTTACCGACAATTAGGCGACTATCTTGGCCGGGTTCTGAATGGCGAAAAACCCGAAAACCTGCCGGTGCAGCAGGTCACGACACTCCAGCTTGTAATCAACATGAAGACCGCCAAAGCGCTCGGCGTTGCCGCCTCGCCTTTCTTGCTCGCGCGCGCCGACGAAGTGATCGAATGACTTCGTTGACTTCCGATATTGATGCTGTGGACGGCTCCTCCACCGGCACATGCGTGCCATGGATGTGGGGGCTGTTAAGGCTCCCGCGATTCAGAGGAGCGAGCCATGCAGACGATAATGACAATCGGTTTAGATATCGCCAAGTCGGTTTTCCAGGTTCACGGCGTTGACGCTGGCGGACAGGTGATTGTTCGCCGGCAGCTGAGGCGTCGCTATGTCCTGACGTTCTTTCAGAAGCTGTCGCCATGTCTGGTCGGTATCGAAGCCTGCGGCTCGGCGCACCACTGGTCGCGCGAACTCCAGGCACTGGGTCATACCGTGCGGTTGATGCCGCCGGCCTATGTGAAGCCGTACGTCAAGCGACAGAAGAATGACGCGACTGACGCAGAGGCCATTTGCGAGGCGGTCACCAGGGCCAACATGCGGTTCGTGCCGACCAAGACCGCCGAGCAGCAGAGCGGTCTGGTGCTGCACCGCGCCCGCCATTTGTTCGTCCGCCAGCAGACCTCGGTGATCAATGCAATCCGAGCCCATCTTGCCGAGTTCGGGGTCGTTGCGCCGGTCGGTCGTCACGGTGTCGAGGAACTGCTCGATGTTGTCACCGATCCGAACGACAAGCGAGTTCCGGACATAGCTCGTGCGTGTCTTTCAGCACTCGGGGATCAACTGCAAAGCATCAAGAAGCAGATACTGGAGTTCGACCGGCTGATCAGGGCTTGGCACCGAGCCAACGAGATGAGCATGAGGCTCGAGGCAGCCCCCGGCGTCGGTCCGGTACTGGCCACCGCTTTGGTCGCTGCCGTTGCTGATCCAAAGTCCTTTCGATCAGGGCGCAACTTCTCGGCCTGGATCGGTATGGTGCCGAAACAGCACTCCAGTGGAGGTAAGAACAGGCTAGGCAATATAAGCAAGCAAGGTGACCGCTATCTGCGCGGCCTGTTCGTGGCCGGCGCGCTTTCTGTCATCCGCTACGCCAAGGTCCATGGAACCAAACATCGGCCCTGGCTTACGGCGTTGTTGGCCAGGCGGCCGACTAAGGTTGCGGCTATCGCGCTCGCAAACAAGATCGCGCGGATGGTCTGGGCCATGATGGCCACGGGCGAGCGATACAAAGAACCCGTCGCGCTTGCGCGATAAACGAGATCGCGTCGGGCAACTGGCGTGATGTGAAGGTTGGGAGGGCGAACAGCACATAATGCAGAGCCGGTCGATCCGGCGATCAGGACAACCCACATGTGCCAAGGCATTCTTGAATGCGAGTTGTTGGTAGGGACCTGATCCGCGGAGGGCATTATGGCCAGCGGTCATATGAACCGCATCAAAAGGCCGAACACATGGCTGCAACGACCAATGCTGCAAAACCGTGAAGAAAGCTCTTGCCAAACCGGAGCCGTCCACACATGGCCGGTTCGGCAGGCGATGTCCGTTGTCGGAGGAGGAACGGAAGTCCCATTCTAGGATCGCGAGGGCAGCTTTTGACCCACAACAGACGTGGGATAACGACGCTTACTCACCTGCAAGCGTGCTGTTACCATTGCTATCCGGCATTGGCCAAACCCGCGCGGCCAGAATTCTGGCGCCTTCCACGACGGAAAGACGCGCGACCGCTAGGAGCGAAAACACTCATGTTCGCAGCCATGGCAATTTCTGCATTCTTGGTAACGGTCAACATTCTTGTCCACTACGAGGTGCTGCGGCTGATGTCGGCCTATGTCCCCAGTCTGCCAATAGCGGTTCGTCTCAAGGTGCTGGTCGTGGTGCTCGGCTGCTTTGTGGCACATACGATTGAGGTATGGCTGTATGCTGGGGCTTTCTTTGTCATTTACAAAGCTGGCTTCGGATCATTGCAGGGGCAGGTCGAAGAGCACTTCGCAGATTTTCTCTACTTCTCTGCGACATCGTATTCCACAATGGGGATTGGGGACGTTTATCCGGCTGGCGCACTCCGTCTGATTTCAGGTATCGAAGGAATCAACGGTCTATTTCTGATCGCGTGGTCTACCTCGTTCACCTACTTTGTGATGGACCGTCTTTGGCCTCTGCACCCTGAAACCTAAGGCGCGAGGTTGATTTCCCTTACTGGGCCGCCTTGAGTGTGCGGGCCAAGCAGAACGGGATAATATCCGTTCACCGGATGTGATCCAGTCAAACCCAAGTGCTGACCATTGGCGACATGGTCGGATTCGCTTTTCGTCGCGCTGAAACACAGACATAGCGCTTGGGGTGTGATATTTTCGGTGGGAACCGGTTCGCTTGGTGGGCATGAGACGTCGCGAGTTCATAACATTATTTGTTGGAGCCGCTGCCGCGTGTCCGCTCGCGGTCGAGCCGCTTCCGGCACAAACCCGAAAGGGCAAAATCGGATACGTGCACCCGGTTACGATCAGCCCAAGCCATGTGACATTCGCGATACTGCGCAAGGAATGGATGCGTTTAGGCTATGTCGAGGGCGAAACTGTCCTAGCGCGTTCCGCCGAGGGAAATCTGGTACGCCTGTCGGCGGTAATTAACGACCTCATCGAAAAGGATGTGGGCGTGCTGGTGGTGGTGGGGGCGGACGCGGTCCGCGTGGCCGCTGCAACTACTAAGACCATACCGATAGTTGCCATCGATATGGAGACCGACCCTGTTCAAACGGGCTTGGTAGCAAGCTTTGCCCGGCCTGGCGGCAATGTAACCGGCCTCTTCTTGGACCTGCCCTCGTTAGCTACCAAATGGATTGAACTGATGCGGGAGGCGATACCGGGCATTGAACGCATAGCGTTGGCTTGGCAGCCTTCAATGGGTCGTACCCAGCTAGACGTCGCCCTTGAGGCGGCCCGTGCGTTGGGCATCGAAGCTATTGTTCTGGAAACTTCGACTACGGATGACTTCGCAAAGAGCTTTTCAGTCCTTGCTGGACCCAAGCGGACCGGGATCATCCTGCTAACATTTCCGGGTTTTGTCACGGCCTCGGCCAGATATGCAACAGCCGCGCAATTGCACGGCCTTCCGACCATGACATTCCTTCGTTCCCCGACGAAGGATGGGATTTTGATGAGCTACGGGCCAAAGCAGGAGGAGTATTTCCCACGGGCCATTCAAATTGCAGATCGGATACTGCGCGGAGACCGCGTGGCTGATGTCCCAGTAGAGCGGCCTACCAAATTCGAGTTCGTTTTGAACCTCAAGACGGCGAAGGCACTCGGCATAAGCATGTCACCTTCGCTGCTCGTCCGCGCCGACGAGGTGATTGAATAGGATGGGCTATTTCCTGGTTTGGCTTAGCGGACGTTACACTGGGCTTCCCTGGGTTGGCCTGTGACCCGAAGGGGTCGTTTGATTTTGCTCTTCAAATAATTTGGCCCACAGTACTTCGGGATGACATGTCTCACAAACTAACGGGGTAATTAGATGAAGTTGCTGCTGGCGATGGCGATGGTCGTGGTCGCGGGGTCTGCGACCGCGCAGGAGTCAGTTCGCGTATTTCGTCTGGGAGTAATTGCTCCGAGCGAAACCTCGATTTCCCTCGTTAGGCAATACACCCTTCCCGAACTGGCCCGCCGAGGTTTCATTGAGGGGAAAAACCTTGCAGTTGAGGAGCGCTTCGGCACGCCTGAAAAGATGGCAGAATTAGCTCGTACCCTCGTACGCACCCGTCCCGACGTTGTAATCGCCGTTTCAGAAATCGCAATCCGCCCCATTCTAGAGGAGGATTCCACAGTTCCAGTCGTGATGTCATTTATCGGTAGCGACCCGGTAAAAGCGGGGCTAGCAACAAGTATCTCTCGGCCCGGTGGACGCGTCACTGGGCTTATGATGCTTTCTGACCAACTCGATGCAAAACGGCTCGAAATTTTGCAAGAAGCCGTTCCAACGACGAGGAGGATCGCCGTACTCAGGGGACGCCCGCCGCGACATGACCGAAATACGGAAGGTTTGTCCGACCGGGCGAAAAAGCTCGGGCTCGAATTGCATTACTTTTACGCTGATGACCCAACGGATTATCCCCCGGCTTTCGAGCGAATGCGCGCCGAGCGTGTCGAAGCGCTGTTAATTGCGTCCGCACCTGACTTCGCGCGGGATGCGGCCATCTTGTCAACCGCCGCAACTCGGATCGGCATTCCGACAATGTGCGAGTGGGACTATATGGCGCGTGAGGGCTGCTTGCTCAGTTACGGGCCAGTCAATGCCGAACTTCGTCGTCGAACGGCGGCCTTTGTTGCTCAAATACTTCGGGGCATCCCGGCGGGTGATCTACCGATTGAAGGACCGGTTGCCTTCGATTTTGTGATTAATTTGCGGACAGCGGATGCGCTCAATTTGAAGATGCCTCCCACCATTCTCGCTCGTGCGGACGAGGTCGTCGAATGAACGGTGCACGTCCCCGTTGGCAGTTATCGAACCTCGCCGCTGACGCGGACAATGTCCGTTCCCGGGGGGAAATGCGGACCTCGTCAACGCAGCGCTGAGGTCCGAGTTTGACCCGGGGCGGACATTTGGCCGCTTGGACCGGTACCGTAAAATCGCATACGCTCCCGCTGACAGCGTCGGAGGCGCGATCAGTGATGCATCGGCGGGGTTTCATTGCGCTTCTGGCTGGGATGTCTGTCCCATGGGCGTCCCCACTGTACGCGCAGCAGATTGCAAAACGGGCGCGTATCGGCGTTCTTGGTGCTGCCACGGACAACCCTGTTATGGGCCCCGCATATCGAGCTTTTGTCGAGGAGTTACGCAGGCTTGGCTTTGATGAAGGGCAAAATCTGATAGTAGAGCATCGTCCGACGGAGCAGAATCTGGCGGCTCTTTCTGCCGACGCCAAGGAACTGGTGAGCTTGAATGTTGATGCGCTTGTGGCGCTTGGAGCAGAGCCGTCGTTGAAAGCTTGCATCTCCGCCAGCCGAACAATTCCAATAGTGTTCGTAGCCAACAATTTTGATCCTATTGCTTTGGGTTATGTGACGAGCTTGGCCAAGCCCGGCGGCAACGTTACGGGCGTCTTTTTGCGGCAGACTGAATTGGCCGAGAAGCAGGTCGAGCTATTGACGGAAGCATTTCCAAACAGGAAGCGATTGGCGGTGTTCTGGGACGATATTTCGGCCAATCAGTTCAGCACAGCGGAGCGGCGTGCCAAACTACTGGGCCTGCAAATTCATTCCCTGAAGATGCAAAATCCGCCTTACGATTTCGAGGCTGCATTCCGATCCATTACAGACGCCGATCAGCAGACTTTGCTGGTCCTATCGAGCCCGTTTTTTGCTCGACAAAACGAGCGGTTGACGGAACTTGCGATGAGCCATCGCCTGCCCTCGATGTTCATCTTCCGGGCGTACACTGAGGCCGGTGGCCTGATGTCCTACGGGGCGGATAACATTGCCATGTATCGCCAAAGTGCCAGCCACGTTGCGAAGATCCTTCGCGGCGCTAATCCCGCCGACCTGCCGGTAGAACAGCCCACTAAGTTTGAATTCGCTGTCAATCTCAAGACCGCAAAGGCCTTGAATATCGAGCTGCCGACATCGATCCTACTGCGCGCTAACAATGTAACTGAGTGAGGCGGATGAAGTCTGGTGTGGGGACGTTTGAGGCATGCCAATGGCCTTTGAATTGAGGGCAAAGCCGACCTCCCGGTTGCAGGTCCGGACTTCCCAGTTTTCCCATGCGGACATTCGCTCGCTCCCAAAGTAATTCAACTCGGACCGGCTCTTTGGCACCTTCCAAGTGAGGGGGTTAGGCGGTTATATTGCCGCAACCTTGTCTTTGGGGACGTTGGATGCGACGGCGCGCGCACATCGGTCCTCAAAGGAGCGTTGTTCACCGGATGCACGGTCCGTCCCGCGAAGTCCATTCACCGGAAGCTGGTAAATTCTGATCAACAACCGTGAATTTGAGCCCCTCGGATTTGCATGCCAAAAAAGGGACTGCGACGATGCCATGCTTGCTGCCTTGGAGTCGCTGCTGAAAGCGGTGAGGTTTAGCTGAGCTTGGTGTCGGCTATGAAACCGTTAGTCAAAATTCGTGCGGTACCAACGTGGAATGGCTTTGCTTCACGCGCGTCGTCTGCGCGGGCGACCGGGCTCCGCGTTATTGCAGGGACTGCGAACGCCATGGTCGTTGGTACGCCCTTCCTCACACCTAAATAATATAAACGCTGTGATACCCGACCCGACTGCTACCCAGCTTGCGAACGCGGTTGAGTATACGAGCCGCGCGAAATCATCACCAAATTCACGGGTCGCGAGCCAACTTACCCAAAACGCAAATCCGGCTAGGAATGCGCTTGGAAAATGGACGTGCTGGATCAACGAGTATCGCGTCAACGCCTCAATCTCCATAGGCGTTCAAGGGACATCACCGTTCCCGGCTTCCTCAGAAGGCGCGCGTTTCGGACCTGACAGCCGCGCTTGACGACCTTCCGCGTGCGTCCGAACTTCTCAGTTTGACCGACCCAAAGCGGAAGTTCCGGACGTCTATCGCAGGCTCCGGAGCGGCGTCCGAATGGCTCGCTTCTCTTGCGTAGGCACAACGCTTCCAATTTCATTGCGATTTGACGAAGGCTTTACGAGGCGCAAAAAATGAAAAGCCCCATCGCAGCAGGGACAAAGATTGCCATAGCTATCAATTGTCCTTTTGCAAACGCCTGATAATCGAGGGGATCCACTGGAAAGAAACCAAGACAACAGTTCGCATAGAAGAACGGAAAATCATTACTACGGTCCTCGCGGAGCGCCGGGTCTGCTGACAAGGGCTTGTCTTCCATGACAGAGGTTTGAGACTGCCATTGTGATCTCTTGTCCATCGCAATACTCCTCAGGGCTCGGTTTATCGAAGCCCGCTCGCAAACCGGTACTCGACCTCTACTTCAATGGGCCCGCCGGCATCGCCGAGCTCGCAGCGGAGTTCCTCGCGCACGGCGCAGCGGACTGCCTCCGGCAGCGAGATAAATGCCTGCCCTGGCGACCCCGCGCCTCGCTGGATAGGCTCGAAGTACGTGGCAAAGGAAGGCAGCTTGAAAGTTCTGGTTTCTGTGGTGATCTCCACGTCGCGGAAATTTGCGCTCTCGAACAGCGATGCTAATTTCAGTTCATTACCAAGCGAAAATATGCGAGCGGCAGCCTCCGCCAACGACGGCACATAGCGCGCAATGGCGAGGTTGATGCGGGTATTGTAGGACCGTTCCGGCACGGTATTCACGGAAACAGCAGCCCGCCCGCCGGGCCGCAAGACGCGATGGAATTCGGCGAGACCGCGCGGCGGGTCAGGAAAGAACATCAGACCAAGACTGCACACCACCGCATCGAAGCTTGCATCGGGAAATGAAAGCGCCTGTCCGTCTTCCACGGCGACTGACGCGTTGTCGGATTGGCCGAGGCGCTCCCGCGCCTTCTCGGCCATGGCGGGCGAGAGGTCGGCGGCCGTAATGCGGCCCGTGGGGCCAATCACGTCTAGGGCGGCTTCGGCTACGAGCCCGGTGCCTGTGGCAATGTCCAGAACGTCCATTTCCGGCGCTAAACGAGCCGCTCGCAGCAAGGTGGGTGCAAAATGGGTCGTGACCTGTGCGAACATGCCGTCGTAGCCGGCGGCTGCTTGAGCCCGATAGTTCAATGCTTCCGTCATGAGTGCCTCGTGAGCAGGTTTTCGCAGGTAGCTTTGATCCCGGAACGCTATAAGATCGCTTCACCCGGGCCCTGAACGGAGGGTCCCGAAACCCTGAAAAGATGCTGAAATTGTCCTGAAGGAGCACCTCGGTACTTCGATGCAAGTCGCCAGCGGGAAAAGCTTCAGTTTCGGAAAGTTCATCCTCGACCTCAGGCGCGGATGCCTGCGCACCGATAATCGGGAAGTCGAATTACGACCCAAGAGCTTCGAAGTCCTGCGCTTTCTCGTGGAGAACGCCGGACGCCTCGTCCCCAAGGATGAAATCATTGAAACGGTCTGGCCGAATGTGACCGTGACGGACGAATCGCTGACACGGTGCATCAGCGACATCCGGCTCGCCCTTGAGGATGGCGATCAAACCGTCATCAGGACTGTGACCCGACGCGGGTACGTCTTTGAGGCCCCGGTTTCGACTGGGAAACCGGATCAAGTATCTGACGAAGGCGTCGCTCGCAGCCATGCCCGCAGCCCGTCCGGCGGAAAATCCCACGGAGGGCGCTTCTCTCTCGTCGTGCTGCCGTTCGTCAATCTGAGCGGCGGTCACACGGACGACCATCTTGCCGATGCGATCACCGATGGCCTGACGACCTTGCTGTCTCGAATTCGAGATGCCTTCGTCATCGCGCGCCGCATTGCTATGACCTACAAGGGTAAGGCCCTTGACGTCAGACAGATCGGCCAGGAGCTTGGCGTGCGCTACGTGCTCGAAGGCAGCGAACAGCATACCGGTTCGCTCGTGCGCGTCAGCGCTCAGTTGATCGATGTCGACACCGGCGCGCATTTGTGGGCCGAGCGCTTCGACGCCAGCTACGTCGATCCTTTGCAGGCGCAGGACGAGATTGTGACGCGTCTCGCCCGCGCCTTGCAAATCGAACTGACCGCGCTGGAGAGCGCCAGAACCTCACCCGGTGCGGTCGAACTTTGCAGTGCGGAGGATCTCGCTCTGGCAGCTGAGGCCAATTATCTCCGTTATGGGCCAAGCCGGCGCGAGTCCGAGCAAGGTTTCCAGCTTTGCGAGCGCGCACTTGCGATCGACCCGAACAACGTTCG
Source organism: Bradyrhizobium sp. OAE829 (assembly GCF_040546575.1). Taxonomy (NCBI): domain Bacteria; kingdom Pseudomonadati; phylum Pseudomonadota; class Alphaproteobacteria; order Hyphomicrobiales; family Nitrobacteraceae; genus Bradyrhizobium; species Bradyrhizobium sp. OAE829. The sequence goes on from NZ_JBEPOE010000001.1 coordinate 3,881,741, forward strand.
CGCTCTCGGAATCCTGGCGGAACGAACAACGATGCGGGTCACCGGCATGCAGAGCGTCGATCGCGATGCCGACATCAGGTTAAGCGAAGAGCTGGTGAACCGTGCACTTGCCGCCGACCCGAATTCTTACCATGCGCATCATGCTAAGGCGCGCCTGCTCGTCGCGCAGGGCCGCGCCGAGGAAGCGCTGATCGAAGCCGAAAGGAGCCTGCGGCTGAATCCTGGCTTCATTCCCAGTTATCTTGTCCTGTGCCAGGCCAACCTCATGCTTGGCTTGCCCGCGAACGCCATTGAACACGCAAGAAAGGTTAAACGCCTGAGCCCGCCTGATCCTTATCTCTACGTATTTCACACTCAGGAGGGACTGGCGCATATCATGCTGAACGAAGACGATCTCGCGGTTGCCTGCCTTCGTCAGGCAGTGGCAAACAATCCGGAATTCCCGGCTGCGTCGGGGTACCTCGTTGCTGCCCTTGCGCTGACTGGAAACGAGAAGGAGGCCCGTGAGCAATTGGCGCGTTATCTCTCGCTGCCAGACGCGCGCATCAAGACCGTCGCGGGCTGGCGACGCATGGCTTACTCGCAACACCCGGGCTATTTGGCGCTTCGGGACCGTATCTACAGTGGCCTGCAAGAGGCCGGAATGCCAATGAGCTGATCATCCAATGTCCGTTAATGGGCACAAACATCAGTTTGCGCGGTGCAACGCCATTGTCCGAAGTTGGGGGTGAAGCCGACCTGCCGGTTGAAGGCCACCCACTTCTCACTTTGACCCAACTCGGACATTAGATCGCCGGTCGGCTCTGAAGCTGCTATAGCTCGGACCTCTCGGGGTCATGGCGCTCGGCGGCGCAAGCTACGAAATCCTCCTCAGCGCCGACACGGTGATCAATGAAACGATTTACCGCTACCATGTCCGTCCTTCTCGTTGTGCTGCTTGCCTTTGCGTCGGCCGCCACAGCTCAAGCCGTCCGGAGAGTGCCGCACGTAGGGATGCTCGCCAACTCGTGTGCACCGGGGCCGATTGGCAACGCTCTATCGGACGAGCTTCGCAAGCTCGGCTGGATCGAGGGTACGACCATCGTCATCGAGTGTAAGGAAGCGGGTGGTGGCTACGATCGGCTGCCGGCGCTCGCCGCCGATCTTGTGCGATCGAAACCTGATCTCATCGTCGCCTTCGCTCCTCCGGCCGCGCGCGCCGTTAAGGACGCGACCGCCGAGATACCAATCGTGATACTCTACGTCGCCGATCCGGTCGGCATGGGACTTGTGCAAAGCCTTGCTCGCCCTGGCGGAAACTTGACGGGTGTCGCCACAATGGTTCCTGGCGAATTTAACGGGAAGGTGCTTGGCATTCTTCGAGAGCTCTTGCCACAGGCGAAACGTTTGGCAGCTTTCATCAACCCCGCAAACGAGATCCATCAGCTGTTATTCCCAAGGGACGCGCCACCTTCGGCCGCCACTCTCGGTTTTGAGCTCGACTTTATCGAGGTGCGCGAAGCTGGGGAAATTCCTGCCGCAATCGCCACCGCAAAAGCCCACGGTGCGGAGGCTTTGTACGTAGTCGGTGACCCGATCCTTAATAACCCTCCGAACCGCGTGCCCGATCTTGCGTCGCAGGCAGGCATACCGTCGATCTACCTGTTCCAATACAATGTGCAGGCAGGCGGATTAATCTCTTATGGCCCTGACATGCTCGCCTTGGCTCGTCTTGGTGCTCACTATGTCAATCGAATTCTCAGGGGTGCCAAGCCGGCCGACCTTCCTATTGAGCAGCCCTCCAAATATCTGATGACCATTAATCTCAAGACCGCGAAATCACTTGGTATTGAAGTCCCGCCGTCGATTCTCGCCCGCGCCGACGAGGTGATCGAGTAAGGCTTGTCACTTCCGGTATTGGCACTTTGAGACATGCCGACCGACCCGGGAGATGTCTGTTGATGGGGGTAAACCGGAAGTCATCGGCAGAGGGCCAAAACGGCGCTTTTGACCTAACCCGGACCTTGCATCATAGGGATTTCCTGTGAACCTCTGCCGCCACTCCTAGACCTACCCATGGGGGCTCAACGGAGGGATTAGGTCATGGCTATTGTACAATTTACACGCTTCAAGAGCGACAAACCTGAGGACATGATCAAGACCGCCAAGCAAGCGAAGGCAATCTTCGAAAAGCACGGTGCTGAATTTCTTCGACTTTCCCGATTTCACACCGGTATGTGGGCCGGGGAGTTCCTTATCTCTACGCGCTATTCCAGTTGGGAAGTGTACGGAAAGGTACAGGAGGCATTGGCAAAGGACGAAGCATTCACAAAGCTGTACGCGCACACAGCTACCTTTGCCGAATTGACGGGCCGTAACATCGCGGTCAGCATCGATCTCTGAGGCTCCGCTGAGAGTTGCGGGCGTTGCTTTCGAGGTTCTGTGAGCCGCATCGGCCGCGGCGGTCCTGACCGGCAGCAATGTGCCGACGCCGCCAAGCGCAATCGTTTTGACCGCGTCGGTATTATGCTCGCCCCTTCGGCATCGACCGCCGTCGGCCGAGCGGAAAGGCGTTAGCGACCAGATCGCCCGCCAATCTAAGTCATGCTCCCTGGCATAAAGCACCGGATAGATATGTCTGGATAGAGGTTGTTGTAGACCGGCCAGACCATAGTGCGCCCGGCCTTGTTAGGCACTTTGATTACGGCATCGTCTGGCACATCGACCCAGATCATCTCTTTGGAGTTGGCGTTTTTCGGTAGTCGCACGCGGTAGTGGCCGTCCGCAGCTTCCCAGTCGGCGTCTTCGATGGCATGGCCGTCGGCGTACGAACAGCAGAGGCCCTTACCGCTCGCCAGATTCTCGAACCACTCGTGGAGCGGTGAATTCCTATAGCGACCCTCGAGATCGCGTCCCGGCGCCGGCGACATCATCATCGCGATAGCCGCACTAACAGCGATTCGCGAGATCCCGCACTCGATCAGCGCTACGCAATACCGCCCCATGATGCCTCCGGGCGAACGGTTACCGCTTGTGAGTAGGTATGTTTCGGCTACTGGAGGTTCACAAATTAGGGGTGAGGCCAAACGTCGCGAAATGCCCGAGAAATTGTTCTGCGCCTGGCACATTTCAGACGTATCGGCTGCCGCGCGGAGTCAGCGGAATGATGCCGAGCTAGAGTTCACGCTTACTCGCCCGCACCGACGAGGTGTTCGAGTAAACCACTACATCATTTGAACGTCGTTTGTTGCGGTGCATGAGCCCGCCTATGGCGGCACTGAACGGACCTGAGCGTGTGGCCTGCCGAAGTCTGCTTCTGGGGGTAAAACGGACCTGACGCATCGGCGGGCCGAGGTCCGTTGGCACTTTTCGGACATCGGATTGCGGGTGCGTGATGTCGGTTGTGGGGGGCGAAGCGGACATCGAAGCGGCCGGTCGCCACTTCCGATTTTGACCGATTGTGTTGAAAAACGCGACTGTTGAAGCCGAAGGAGATCGCTGATTCATTTCCCCTTAGTGGGTGGAGATTTGAATCGATGATGGGTCCTCGGCAGGTCGATCAGGCGGCACTGTTTTACGAGTTCTCACTTGAGCGACATGTTCCAACCGGCCATTTGCTGAGGTCGATTGATCGCTTTGTCGATTTGTCAGAGGTTCGAGGCCATCTGGCGCCTTTTTATAGCTCGACGGGCCGGCCTTCGATTGATCCCGAACTGCTCGTGTCGATGCCAGCCTGATTGCCGCCGATGCCAACAAGCAGCGCTCTGCTGCCGGGTCTGACGATGTCGACTGGGAGGCCGTCGCCAGGACGCGCCGATCCGTCCGGGAATATCTCGATACCCTGGATGAGGCTGCCTGGGGCGCAGCCAGCGAGACGGTACCGAAGTTCATCTCCAGGTCGGATCCGGCCGCGCAATGGACCGGCGCTCACAAAGGGCATGCCTTCTTTGCCTACGCCGACAACTACCTGATCGACCTGAAGGCCGCGATTATCGTCGATGTCGAGGCGACGCGAGCTATCCGGCAGGCCGAGGTCGGTGCGGCACGCACAATGATTGAGCGCACCGAAGATCGCTTCGGGCTCTGTCCCGAGCGCTTGGCCGCCGACAGTGCTTACGGCTCAGCCGAGATGCTGGGGTGGCTGGTTAAAGAGCACGGGATTGAGCCGCACATTCCGGTGTTCGACAAGTCGGCCCGGGACGATGGGACGTTCTCCCGCGAAGACTTCGCCTACGATCAGGAACACGATCTCTACGTCTGTCCAGCCGGCAAGGTACTGAGCTCTACCGGAACTCTGGTGAATGATGGGGCAACACTGCTCTACCGCGCCAGCAAATATGACTGCGATGCTTGCGAACTGAAGCCGCGGTGTTGTCCGAAAATGCCTGCCCGCAAGGTCCCGCGTTCAATCCACGAACAGGCCCGAGACGTTGCGCGCGACATCGCGAAGACCGATGCCTATGTCAGGTCGCGCCGTGAGCGGAAGAAGATCGAAATGCTGTTCGCGCATCTGAAGCGCATCCTGCGCCTCGATCGGCTCAGGCTGAGAGGTCCATTTGGTGCTCAGGACGAGTTCCTGCTGGCTGCCACCGCCCAGAACCTCCGAAAACTGGCAAAGCTGATCCCGCTGCGTGGCCCAATGCCGGCCTGAGAGCAAACAAACTCACGTGCGCCCTAATTCCTTGCAACATCCCAAACATTTGGGACGCCGACTTCTTCAACACAATCCCCTCAGGAGCGGACATCATCGGGCCGCCTCGGCAGGTTCGGAAAGTGCATCAACAGCGGAAGAGGCTCAGGTTTTAGATTAACCCGTCGGCGTGGGCGGACAAGGTTCCGATCAAAAGCTTGCACCAGGAATAAAGCAAAACACGACATCCCCGAGGCCAAGCTTCAAAGCCCAGGGCCAGGTAACCCGCCGGCTACAGAGGTGGCTACGGCCGTCAGGACTCTCGCGATCATGCTCGATTTTCGCCGACGGAACGACGGTCCAATAGCCGTCACCGCCGACTTTGCGGGCAACCCAATTACCGTCTTCAACCCTAGATTCTGCTGGCGAACAGTCTTGGTTGTCGCAACATGGCACGGTGCGATTGTCTGGCATCATCCAGGTGGAATAAAACCGCTCATGGATGGCCTGATCTCGCGGTGGATGGTGATGTTGCTGCGCTATGGCGGAGTTGGCAGCGAGAATGAGGCTGCTCGCGGCCACACCAGCAGCCGCACGCGTAGCAAAGGTGGTGAAATCCTTGCGGCGCATGGCGGGCCTACTAAGAACACGCGCAATCCGATGCCCGGAACCTTAACACTTTGCGAGAGCAAGGCCACCCCACACATCAATAATCGACCGGCGCGTCCATATGCGAAGCCTGTTGTGGATCAAAAGCTGCCCTGACCACCCGGAATTCCAACTTCCGCTTTACCCCAGAAAGTGGACTCAACTCGGACATCGCGCCATGTCCGAAAAGTGCCCAACAACAGACCAAGCTGCCTCGATGGTTTCTACGCAGGACGTGGCCATTCAACCCCCGCTATTTTTGTGCGAACACCTCCAAGAGGAACGCCTTCACGTCCTCATGCGCCTTCTTCATCGCTGCTTCGTTGTAGCCTGCCGTCGGGCCTTTGCGCACGCACGGGTCTTGCGGTGTGAGGGGCTGCTTCGAGACGGCGTTCAAGATGGCTCCATTCTCGCCCTCTTCGAGCGAGCAGTTGATGACCGAGTTGCCATCGGAAACCTTGACCTCGGCAGGGAGGAACGGCGCGTCGAACGCATGATGTGCGTCCGCGTACTCGATGAGGCTCACCTTCCGTCCGGCTTTCTGTAGCCGCGCCGCATACTCGCGGCACTTGCTGATCGGCACCCAATCGTCGGCGACCCCGTGCAGCATGAGAAGTGGCTTCGTCAGACCCTCGTCACCGCGAAATCTGGTAATGCAGATACCGTAGACAGAAATGTATGCCGCGTACTGGAGATCCGGCGAGCCATATTGCTTTTGGAAGCGTTCGGTATTGCCGTAGAGGGCAGCATGACTGCCGTGCGAAAATCCCATCAGGACGATCCGAGTTGGATCGACGCCCGGATGCTTCGCGAGAACCTGCAGCGCGCGGTACGCATCTATAGTCCGCGGGATCGGGGCAACCGTTCCGAACGGAATGCGCACGTCAGCAGGCGAAAAAGCGCCGCGTCCGGTGAAACTGTCCACCGTGAACGTACCATACCCGGCCGTGTTCAGAACGGATGCCCACACTTCGACATAGTTTTTGGATCCGCCGATGCCGCTCCCACCGTGCAGCAGCACAACTACAGGAAGTTTCGCACCGATTTTCGGGAGACGGAGCGCCCCAGCAACCGTAACAATCCTGCCCTTTTGCCCAGTTAGGAATTCCGCCTCGGTCATGTCCTCAATCGGTATCGGAATGAAGTCCTGCCGAGCAAACTGAGCATGCGCCATTGGCATACAGAGCATCAAGCCAGCAATGATAGTGCCCGCGTTCCTCCACATTGTTGCCTCCCGCCAACCAACATTGCGGACCTTATCATGCGCTAGTGGAACCCTCCACGCAAAACGATGATGCTGCGTCGCGAAAGGCTTACTGCGCCAAAGTCCGAGTCGGGTCAAAAAGCGTCGGCTTGGCCGTCGGGCGACTACTTCCGGTTTACCCCCGGGAACGGACATCGCCGAACGAGCCCGGCATGTCGAAAACGTGCCACAAGCAAACATCGTCCAACTAGCTCGCAGGTCCAGGCTGGAGGCGGCTGTCAATCTCCGACCGCAGCAAGGTGAAGTCGATGGGCTTAGTCAGCAGTCCAGTCGCGCCGCCCTCTAGCGCCTTTCGTTTGGTTTCAGGATCGCCGTAGGCGGTGATCATGATAATTGGCACCTCGGGCCGCATTTCCCTGACCTTTGGCAGCATCTCAAGTCCGGTCATGCCTGGCATGTTGATGTCCGAGAGAATCAATATCAGGGTTTGCTCGATGGGGTCGGCGATTCGCGTCAGCGCATCCGCTGCTGAAATGGCAAAGTCCATGACGAAGCGCTGTGCACGCAGGTCGCGCCGAAACTGTTGGCGGAACAACGGCTCGACGTCAGGCTCGTCGTCGACCACAAGAACCAGAACGCTCACGGCTTGCCTCGATCCGTGCCTGAAACATTACTCTTTCTCGGCAGCACGATGGTGAACTCTGTGAACTGCCCAGATTCGGTCGCGACCTCAATCCTACCGCCGTGTTGCTTGACAATGATGTCGTGTGTCATCGAAAGACCGAGGCCGGTTCCTTCGCCGGCTGGCTTGGTCGTGAAGAACGGGTTGAACATCTTTTGCTGCACCTCCAACGGGATACCGCTGCCGTTGTCGCGGATACGGATCTCCACGGTACTGCCGAGGTTTTTCGTTGTGGCCCGGAGGATTGGTTCAAAACCGGGTTCCTTGCCATCCAACTTGCGCTTGGTCGCAGCATAGACAGCGTTCGAGATCAGATTGAGGAAGGCGCGGCTGATCTCTTGCGGAAACGCGTCGATTATGCCCGCGTCTGCATCGAAGTCGCGCTGCAGGGTAATATTGAACTCGCCTCTTTCCGCGCGCGCGCCGTGATAGGCGAGATTGAGGCTCTCATCGAGAAGCGAATTGATATCCGCGGCACGATGCTCGCCGGAGCCTTCACGCGAATGCAGCAGCATGTTCTTTACAATGGAGTCAGCGCGCTTGCCGTGTTGCACGACCTTTTCAAGATTGCTCTTCAGCGTCTGCATCAACTCGTCGAGCACCTCGCGCTTCTTCGGATCGAGCGGGACATCCGACAGCACATCGTTAACCTCTTCGATCAACTCGCCAGACAGGGCCGAGAAATTATTGACGAAATTGAGCGGGTTCTTGATCTCGTGTGCGATCCCGGCGGTGAGCTGGCCGAGTGAGGCGAGCTTCTCCGTCTGGATCAGGCGATCCTGCGCCGTGCGGAGTTCGTCGAGGGATTTTGAGAGGTCGTCGGTGCGCTGGCGCAATTCCTTCAGCAGCCGCGCGTTCTCGATGGCAATCACCGCCTGTTTGGCGAAATTGCTCAGGAGTTCGATCTGTTTGTCGCTGAACAGCTGCACCTCGTTGCGAAAGATCGTTATCGCACCGATCACTTCGTCGTCGCGAAGCATCGGCACGATGGCGACCGTACGGGCGCCTGCGAGTTCGACCAATTCAACCGTCCGGGCGTAGCGCTCGAGATAGCCCTCGGTTGTTCGCAAGTCGGCCCAGTGGACTACCTGCTTGGTGCTGATTGCCCTGGCCAACGGACTCTGCGGATGCGGCACAAAAACATGGTCGCTCCGAGCCGCGGCATATTCGTCGGGCACGTTGTATTGCGCGGCCGGCCGCATTCCACCGTTCTCACTCAAATTCATCGACCCGAATTCTGCGCCGCAGACCCGAATTGCATTCTCCAGCATCTTGTCGAACACGGGTGCCAGATCGCCCGGCGACGAACTGATGACCTGAAGCACGTCGGCGGTGGCTGTTTGTTGTTGCAGGGATTCTTCCAGGTCGCGCGTCTTGGCCTGCACTTCCTCGAACAGGCGGACGTTGCCGATCGCGATCACGGCCTGATCGGCAAAGGTTTGCAGCAGGGCGATTTGCTTGTCGCCGAATGGCTGCACTTCGGTGCGGCGAAGTACGATCGCGCCGATGCTCTCCCCGTCAATAAGCATTGGGACCGCCAATACGCTGCGACCTCCGTATCGGAGCGCCATTTCGCGTGCGAGGGGGAATTCCGCACCTTCAAGGGTGATGTCATGGACATGCACCGGTAACCCGTCAGCAATCGATCGCCCAGATAAGGTGCTGCGATCAGTCGGCCATTTCGTTCGATTCAGCGGTACCTCGCCGTGATGCGCTCCAACCCACAACTCGTCGCCTTGCTTTAAGACAAGTACGGCATCATAGGCTTCACAAAGTTCGCAAGCACTCTCAACAATCGCGTTGAGCACCGGTCCGACATCGGTCGGAGTGGACGCGATCACCTTGAGGATGTTGGCGCTACCGGTCTGATAGGTCAGGGCCTCCGTGAGGTCGCGCGTCTTTGCCTGCACCTCGTCGAATAGGCGGACGTTCTCTACCGCTATCACGGCTTGGTCGGCGAAGGTTTGGACTAGATCGACTTCGCGCGGCGAGAATTGTCCCGTTCGCTTGCGGGCCAGGGCAAAGACACCAATTCCACGTCCCTCGCGCATCAAAGGGACAAACAGAATGGACCTGAAACCCAGAGCTTCGCTGAACCTCTTGAGAAGGCCGATCTCTGTCTCGTTTGCAACGTCAGCAATATTGCGGATTGCGCCTGCACGAATGGTCCGACCAACATAGGTTGAGCTGTCGTTCTGTAGCGGCGTTCGTCGGAGAAAATCGACCTGTTCCGGATCAGCGTCGGCGACGCCGCGCGCGACAAGAACATCACCTTCGCGAAGGTAGAGTGCGCCAATCTCTGCTTTGCACAATTCGGCAGCCGAATGTGTTAGCGTGTTCATGACCGAACCTAAGTCAAACGCCGAGCGGCTGATAACCTTGAGCACGTCGGCGGTAGCGGTCTGCTGCTGCAAGGATTCCGACAGATCGCGGGTCTTTGCCTGCACCTCGTCGAACAGGCGGACGTTCTCGATGGCGATCACCGCCTGGTCGGCGAAGGTCCGGATCAGGTCGATCTGCGTCGGCGTAAAAGGGTCAACTCGAGTTCTGCTCAGCGTGATCGCGCCTATTGGCCGACCGTCGCGCACCAGCGGAACGCTTAGTACGGTGCGAACACCTCCCAAAACTAGAGCTGCCGTTTCTGGATAGTCCGGGTCGGCACTGACATCCGCAACGTGAACGACTGCGCATTGTCGCAGCGCGCGCGACGCAATGGTGCCAGCTTTCAGGTCAACCGCGGAGTTTTTCATCTCCGCAACTGCTTCCTTCGAAAAGCCGTGCAAAGCCGCCCTGACATACGTCTGCCCTTGTTGATGGACTAGGGTTGCCCGTTCTGCGGTGCAAAGCAAAGCAGCTGACTCGATCAGGGTGTCGAGAATGTTCTGAAGATCGAATGCCGAGCGGCTGATGACCTTGAGTACGTCGGCGGTGGCGGTCTGCTGCTGCAGAGCCTCTGTGAGGTCGTTGGTCCGTGCTTGCACCTCTTCGAATAAGCGCACGTTCTGGATGGCGATAACTGCCTGATCCGCAAATGTCCTGAGCAGTTGCACATGGTTTGCCGCAAAATGTCCCGTTTCTTTACGGGTTACGCTGATCAGCCCGATCGTGCCATTGTTCCCAACAAGAGGAACTATGAGAAGGCTTCGATAACCCCGAGCACGGCCCAGCATGGTCAACCCAGCCTGCGCGCCGAGCTCGGATTCGCTGTCTGCGATCTCCACTACCTCGCCGTCTCGCGCCAACTCGAAGAGCGGGTAAGTTGACAAAGGTCTTGGAAAAGCCGCCTGCAGTGCGCCATCAGCATCAGGGTTCACGGGCGTAAAGGCGGATAGTTCGACAACGTTGTCTACAAACCTGGCAACAGCCGTGGAATGGCCAGCCAGAAGTCGGTTCGATCGATCAGCGATGGCTTGAAAAACAGGCCCCAGATCAGTTGGTGACGACGCAATGACTTTGAGCACGTCGGCGGTGGCGGTCTGCCGTTCCAGTGCTTCCCTGGTCTCGTTGAACAGGCGCACATTCTCGATGGCGATCACGGCTTGGTCGGCGAAGGTCTGCAGCAACTCGACCTGATGCGCGGCAAACGGACCGGGGTTCGTTCGGGTGACCGCGATGACACCGATCTGTGTCTTGTTGCTCATCAACGGCGCGAGCAGCCTGCTGCGAAAACCGCGGGCGCGCGCCAGATTCTTCAGGCGGTCGTCACGGCTGGTTTCGGTGTCAGCCTCCTGGGACACCTCGCCGTCCTTCGCCAGATCGAAATAGGGCAGTTCCGCGACCGGGCGCGGGAATGAGGCCCTTAGAGCCTCATCCGCAGTCGGACTGACCGGGGTGTACGACGCCAGATGAACGATGCCGTCGACAAGGCGAAATACCCCGGCCGAGAAGCCGCCGATCAGCCGATTGGCGCTCGCTACAATGGCGTCGAACACCGGCTGCACGTCGTTCGGTGAGCTGGCAATCACCTTCAATATCTCGGCCGTCACCGCCTGCTGCTCGCGGGCTTCCTTTAGGTCCTTGCTCGGACCGGAGACTGGACGACGCTTAACTCGAGTGGCCGCTGGCGCAATGCGGGGCTTGGTCTTGGTGGTCTTGCGGCCCTTTGCTGGGCTTGCGTTGCGGGCTTTCGCCTCGCTTATCTTGCCGCCCGTTCTTGATGGCCGCGCCATATCCGCCCCCAGGGTCAAGAAGGCCATCTTAACGGGCTAAACCGTCCTTCAGGAAGGGGCGGATTGGGCTGTGTCGCTGGTCGCCCGGCTAGCCCAGCTGACGTCCGCTAATAGGATGGACCGGCCGTGCTCCCGCCCCGAACCGGACATCACTGAGCCGACGCGGCGAGCGACAAATCGCCCCAACCCGCCTGGGAATGACTAGGCTAATGTTGGTTCAGGGGGCTTGGGACCGTCAGCATCCAAGACCGCTCTTGGGAGGCATCCGATGGTCGAACTTGCCCCATTCCTTAGAGATCTGGGGTTGTCTCAATATACCGGGACGTTCGCCGACAACGACATCGATGGCGCAGCGCTGCTCGAGCTAGAAGAGGCTCATCTCAAAGAACTCGGGCTCTCGCTAGGCCATCGCGTTCGCCTGATGAAGGCCATCGTCGAATTGCGCATGGCGAATGGCACGCCGGCGCCGGTCGTCGGCGATGCAGGCAAGATCGCCATGCCTCCAGCCGAAGTCCGCGGCGCAGCGAGCCAATCGTCAACCGATGGCGAGCGCCGGCAGCTCACAGTAATGTTCGCCGATCTCGTCGGCTCGACTGAACTCACTGCCCGTGCCGATCCTGAAGACGTCCGCGACGTCATGCGCGCCTATCAGGACGCCTGTGCCGGGTCCATCGCGCGCTACGACGGCTACCTGGCGAAGTATTTGGGCGACGGCGTGCTTGCTTACTTCGGCTATCCTCATGCACACGAGGACGCAGCGGAGCGCGCGGTGCGTGCGGCGCGCGACATCGTCCAGGCCATTGGTCGATTGGCGCCCGTTAGCGGCCATAGGCTGTCGGTGCGGGTCGGCATCGCAACAGGAATGGTCGTGGTCGGCGCGGTCTCCGCGCCGGACGGAGCTTCCGAGCTTTCTGCCATTGGCGACACTCCGAACCTGGCCGCAAGGTTGCAGGGGCTGGCCGAGCCCAACACTGTGGTGATCGCGGACAGTACACGCGCACTGACGCGTGGCGCTTTCCGCTATGTCGATCTCGGTGACCACAAGCTGAAGGGCATTTCCGAACCCGCGCGTGTTTGGCAGGTGGCAGGCGATATTGCTGCCTCCCGCTTTGAGGCGGCACACGTAACGGGGCTCGGCCGCTTCGTCGGGCGCGAGTCGGAAGTGGCGCTGCTGAACAGTCGCTGGGAACAGGCGCTAAGCGGCGAAGGGCAAGCCGTGCTGCTGTGCGGCGAGGCCGGCATTGGCAAGTCTCGTATCGCCGAGCAGCTGCGCCAGCGCCTGGAGGGGGTCGACCACACCTGGATCCGCTACCAGTGTTCTCCATTCCATGTCAGTAGCGCCCTGCAGCCGGTCATTTCCCAGCTCGAATACGCCGCCGGCCTGAACGTGGACGACGATGCCACTATCCGCTTGGCCAAGCTCGAAGCTCTGCTCGCGCCCTTGACCCGGAACAGGGAAGAGGTGGTGCCGTTGCTGGCAACCCTGCTCGGCATTCCGCTCGGCAGCGGCCATGTCATGCCCAATGTTACTTCTGACGTGCTCAAGCGGCGCACGCTCGAAGCGCTCGCCGGCCAGCTCGTGGCGCTGGCGCGGATCAAGCCGGTCTATTGGCTGGTCGAGGACGTTCACTGGATTGATCCCACGACGCGCGAGCTCATCGGCCTGTGTCTCGATCGCGTTCGGGACCTGCCGGTCTTCGCGCTAATAACTTTCCGTCCGGAGTTCGTCCCTCCCTGGGGGCATTTGCCACACGTGACAGGGCTCACACTCAACCGGCTCGCGCGACGGCAATCCACCGAGCTGATTGACAGCTTGTGCGCTGGCAAGCGGCTGCCGGCAGATGTCGTTGAGCAGATCGTAACCAAGACGGATGGCATTCCGCTGTTCATTGAGGAACTGACCAAGACAGTGCTAGAATCAGGTCTGCTGATCGAACGTGACGGAAGTTACGCCCATACCGGCCCAATGCCGCCGATGGCGATTCCCAGTACCCTTCAAGATTCGTTGATGGCGCGGCTCGAGCGTCTGTCGCCAGTCAAGGAAGTTGCGCAGATAGGCTCAGCGATCGGCCGCGAATTTTCCTACGATCTGCTCGCTGCCGTGTCCGAGTTGCGCGACAACGAGCTGAAGGAAGCGTTGGGACAATTGGCCAACGCCGAACTCGTTTATGTTCGGGGAGAGCCGCCCGATGCCACCTACGTTTTTAAGCATGCGCTGGTTCAGGACGCCGCCTATGCCAGCCTTTTGCGGGCGCGACGTCAGCAAATCCACTCCCGAATTGCGCAGGTTCTGCCGGAGAAATTTCCGGATCTGACGGCGCGGCAGCCCGAAACGATTGCGTTCCATTGCGAGGCGGCTGGACTGGAGACACCAGCCAAGGAGTATTGGACCCGTGCTGGCCGGCTGGCTCTGGCAAACGCGACCTACGCCGAGGCAACAAATCATTTCGCCAAGGCATTGGCGCTGGTGGCAAAGGAGGCGCCTTCGGAAGCGAGGATACGCGAGGAAACCGGCCTTTTGCTGGACCGTGGCATCGCGATGGTGGCACTGCAGGGTCCATCATCGACTGAACACGCCCAGATAGCGACCGACGCGCTTACAGTTAGCGCGCCGTTAGGCGACGATCCGCTGCAATTCCGCGCCCGGTGGGCCGATTGGATGGTCCATTCGGTGGGCGGAAAACTGCCCGAAGCCGCCGCGCGCGCTGATGTGCTGGTGGGGATGGCCAACCGGATCGGAGCCGAGGATTTACAATTGCAGGCTCACCATGCGCGCTGGACCACGGCGGTGGCGCGCGGTCATGTCTTAATTGCCAGAGAAGCCATAGAACATGGGCTTGCGCGGTACAATCTGGGCCAACATCGCGACCACTGGTCGATGTATGGCGCTCATGATCCTGGCGTTTGTGCCTGTAGCAGTGGCGCTATCACTTTTTGGCAGGCCGGTTTGGCTGAACGCGCTCAAAATCTCTGCGTGCGGGCGATTGGCCTCGGCACCGAACTCGGCCATCCATTGAGCATGGCGAACGCGCACATGATGGGCACCTTCTTCGCCATGATGGTCGAGGACGATGCGGCTGCCGATTCAAACACTCAAGCCATGGCTGCGGTGGCCGCCGAAGCCAACTTGGGTTGGCCTGCTCGCCTCGGTCGCTTTCAGGCCGGGTGGGTGATTGCGCGACAGGGTCAAATCGGGCGCGGCACTGACCAAATGGAAGCGAGCTTTCGCACTCTCCAAGAAAGGAAAGAGCGGCTTTATCTGACTTTCCTGGGCACTTTGGTGGCTCGCACCAAGCTTGAGATGGGCCGTACCGAAGAGGCGCTGAATTTCCTCGAGGAACTGCAGATACTATCGGTCGAAACCCATCAGCAGATGTTTGTTCCCGATCTCCACCGCCTCCGCGCCGAGGCGCTGCATCGGCTGGACCCAAAAAGCCCCCGTATCGAGGAAGAGTATCGAGTTGCGCTGCAGCTAGCGCGAGAGCAGGGCGCGCTAGCGCTGGAACTTCGCGCTGCCGGCGGATTGGCAACCCGCTTGGCCGAGTGCGGCCGTACAAGCGAAGGGGCGGCCCTCCTGCGTCCGGTGTTCGACCGCTTCACCGAGGGCTTGGCGACGCCGGATTTGCGGGCGGCCAAGGCGCTCCTTGATGCTTTGGATCAGACCTCCTGACGGACGGGCTTCCGCGACGTTTGTGACAGTCTAAACGCTGACATTTGCGGAAGCGAGTGCATGTCGGCTTTGGGTCTTGGCCGTGTAAAAACGCCCTTCCCAGGGATGTTTGTGAGAGGTCTGGACCGGTTCGGTCTCAGGCCACGATCGCAGCCATCAGCGGCTTGGTCCCGACGATGTTCATGACTCGTGTTAGATTGTAGGCAAGGACCGAGAGAGCCATCTCGGCAGCTACTTTTGGAAGCGTTTTGGTGAGGAAGTGTGTCGCTCCCATGCGTGCTTTCATGGTGCCGAACGGATGCTCGACCGTCTCGCGACGCACGCGCATGGCGTGTGGGTTTGCATCAAGGCGCTGCTGCACAGCTTCGAGCAGATGCTCATGATCCCATCGAGGAATCCGCCGCTCTGGCCCTGTCGTGCACTGCGATTTAAGCGAACAATCTTGACAGGCTGTGGTCCAGTAGCGCCGTAGCCGCTTGCCGTCTTCCTCGCTCGTAAAGCGATATGGTAGTTGCTCCCCGGCTGGACAGCGATAGGCGTCCTCCTCTGGCAAATAGACAAAGTCCTGCTTGCCGAAGCGGCCATCTGACTTGGCACCCGACGTCTGCGGCTTGGGCAGAGTTACCGTGATGCCGGCCTGGTGACACGCGAGGATCTCCAGGCTGCTGAAGTAGCCGCGATCGGCAACGGCCTCAAGCGTCTCGGTCTGGAGAACAGCCTTGGCCTGCTTGGCCATATTGGCCAGTTGAGCCCGATCTGAGCCGCTGTTCGTTACCTCATGCGTCACAATCAGATGGTGCTCGGTATCCACGGCGACCTGCACGTTGTAGCCGACGACGCCGGAACCACGCCCGCTCGTCGCCATCGAACGGCTGTCGGGATCAGTCAGAGAGATTTGCTGGTCGGGCGAAGCAAGCATCTGCTTCTCGTAGACGGCAAGCTTGCCCATTTCTTCCTTCAGCTTCGTCAGTTTCTCGGTAAGCCTCGTCACCTTCCCGGTCAGTGCCTCCGTCGGCTCTTGCCGGTCGGCCGTGTCAAGTTGGCTCAGATAGCGCGCGACGCTCTCCTCCAGCTGGGCACGCTGCCGTTCTACCTTCGCCCGTGTGAAGTTCTTGTCCCGGTTGTTCACGGCCTTGAACTTGCTGCCATCGATGGCGGCGCTCGCCGTCGCGAGAAGACCCATCTCACGGCAGAGTTCGACGAAACGCGCACATACCCTGCGCAGTGCCAAGCCATTGTCTTTGCGGAAGTCTGCGATCGTCTTGTGATCAGGTGCGAGCCGACCCAGCAGCCACATGACCTCGACGTTGCGTCCAGCCTCTCGTTCAAGTCGCCGGCTCGACTGCACTTGGTTCAGATAGCCGTAGATGTAAAGCTTGAGCAGAACCGAGGGATGGTACGATGGCCGACCAGTCGCCGCCGGCTCTACCCCCTCAAAGTTCATCTCAGCCAAATCGAGCGCATCGACAAACACGTCGATCACGCGAACAGGGTTGCTATCGTCAATGAAGTCATCGAGGCATTCGGGCAATAGCGTCCACTGCCCTCGATCCGCCTGCTTAACGAAGCGCCTCATCAGCTTCTCCCGCAGAATCACGAGAGAATCATAGCAAAGCAGTGGCGTTTTCACACAGCCAGGGTCATGTGTGGACGACGCCCGCATTGCAAGAGGAATCTGACGTTCGGCTTGCGGTCGGGTGCAAGTCATGTGTCCGGCCTGTTTGCGCGGCACCATGACCGCTGGCCCTGATGTAGTCCGCGGATCGGGTCCCAATCAATCGCACGGGCTTTTGACGCCCATGACCCAGAAGCGGGTTTTCCCAATCGACGGCTCGACCGTTTCGCATCACGCCATCATCACCCTCGCAATTCGATTGTCCCGCTCCGCCGTCGCCTCACGCTCCCGTTGCCAAGCCTCTTCAGACCTGCAATTCCAGAGCAGCGAGTTGATCGACAATAGCCTGCAGTGCCTGTTTCATCGCTGATGGAAGAGCTTCGCGGTTCATCTCGGCCGCGATGATAGCGCTAAGTTGCGCGAGGCCTTCGCGTCCCTTCTCTGCAATGAGGCCGAACTCGGCAAGGTGAGCTCGGAGCGCATTGATCAGCTGCGTGCGCTGACGGATCAAGAGATCCCGCGTTCGATGCAACATGAGTAAGGCTTGCTGATCGGTCGACTTGATTGGTACGAACCGCATCGATGGGCGTGTCACGGCCTCACATATCGCAGCCGCGTCAGCAGCATCGCTTTTCGACCGTTTGACGTAGCCCTTCACATAGCTCGGCGGCATCAGACGAACGGTGTGGCCGAGCTTGGAGATTTCACGTGCCCAATGATGACAGGTTCCGCAGGCCTCTATACCGACCAGGCAACCGGGAAGCTTGCTAAAGAAGTCCAAGACCTGCTTGCGCCGCAACTGACGGGTGATGACAACCTTGCCCACCACGCCGTGAACTTGGAATACGTTCTTAGCGAGATCAACGCCGATGGTGTTAACATGCATGTGGACGACCCTCCGGTGATTCGTTGTTCAACGATCACCCCTTTGGCACATTCGATGCCGGGAGCGGGCGTCGTCCACCACATCAATCGCGTCACTTTGGCCGTTGGCCGACTACATCCGGTCTCTCCCTGTGAACGGACATCGACAGGGCCGATGCCATGTCTCAAAGGTGCCAGATTCGGAAGTGGGTTGAACCTTCTCTTAGTTTCGATGACGCACATGAGTGGGGGCGGAACGGAGGTCCCATCATGAGTAGGATGGCACTGGTCATTGCATTCGTGCTGGCGTTGATCGGACCAGCATCGGCACAGAAGGCAGAGATTGAGGCGGCAAACGCGAAATATACAGAATTCTACAACAAGGGCGATTTCGCCGCACCACGGCGACTTCCAGTTTACCCCGGTGAACGGACGTCGTCAGGATAGGCGGGCATGTCTCAAAGGTGCCATAGGCGGACGCCGCCAGCCGACGAGGCAAGGGCGCTCCGGCCGGAGCTATTGTACGACCCATTAGCCGTGCCCGACCGCTTGCATCAGGCCGCGCGCACTACAGGACGAGCGCGTTATTGCGACTTCCTCGGATCATCCTTCGGGTTGACGTAGTTGAGGCCCCACGGTCCGGAGGTGTTGATTTGCACGACGGTATCTTCGTCAAAGAAGACATAGTGCGCCATGCCTGGAGAAAGCGCGAAGAAGCTGCTGACGGGCAACTGCTGAGCCTTACCGTAATCCGCAGTCTCTCCCATTCCCAGACGGACCGTCCCCGAGATCACCGTGACGATTTCCGGCCTCGGATGCGTATGTGGAGGAATGTGATAACCCTTCGCTCCCTTGAGCCGCATGGCAAACTCGCCTTCCTTACTCGGGTCACCGTACAGCACAGCAAGTTCTGCGCCGGGCGGAAGCGAGGCGGGCGCAGGTACCCATTTGATGTCTTGCGGCGAGACGATCTTGTGCGCATCGGCCGTTTGGGCCGTGCGTGCAGAAGCGGCACTCGCGAGCACAACGATTGCAATGAGCAGGCTCTGCGATACGATTTTCATTGCGAACCTCCCGTGTAGCCGAGCTATTACCCCAGCCGAGCTGGGAAGCTCAGTCGCCTCATTTTAGCGCCCGCCCCCGCCGACGTACAAGGTAAAACGACCTGGCTGCATGTTTTCCGGTTGGCCTCACCAAATCCGAAAATGTCGTATCGGGTCTCATTTGCATCGGTTTGGCCGGCTACCGATGACTTCCGCTCCATCCGCTGAAGTTTCCAACCGAGCCCCAGACCGAGCAGCTGTTGGAGTTGGCCAAACCTATCGGCAGCCTGACTCAAATTAGGAAGGTAGCCTGGGAGAGTGTGTCCGCTGATTCAGCTGATTCGCAGCATGTACCAGGCTTGTCGTCTACTGGGTCCGCTTGCGCACGTCAGTGGAAACGGTCTCGTGTGCCCGCACCGGGATGCAGGTCGTAAATACGAGCGCAAACCGGCTGCACTGCCAGTCAGCGCCGAGCGCGGCGGTGGCGGGTGATGTCAGGTTGACCGACAGTAATGCCGCTACGCAGGAAAACATCACGTACGCCGCGATCAGCACCGCTCTCTTGTGGGTCCTTGGGTGGGAAGTCATGGCCTTGGCTCCTGTACGATGGCCGGATAAGGGGCAGGCTCCAGAGTCTCTAATTCACTCCTGACCCACATTTTTCGCTGGTGATCCGAAGGCATGCGCGATTGCTGGCACTGGATCAGCGCCGCAGCCGGACTCGCGCACCGGAGCAAACAGCATCTTTGTTCGATTGCGCCGTCGGCACGGGCGAGCAGTAGGCAGAGCGTCAACGCCGAGCGCCTTGGCTGTCTTGAGATTGATGACCAGCTCAAACTTGGTTGGCTGCACGACGGGCAGGTCGGTGGGCTTCGCGTGCGGCTGCTGGCTCGGTTTGATCTTGATCAAGTTCAGCAGCTTCGCGGCCACGATCATCACCAGGACGCCACCAACACTGAGCGCGATCTGCATCGTCAGCCCCTCCGAGATGTCGAGCAGGGCCAGTAGACTGGCAAGCGTCAGCAGAACGCCGAGGCAGTAGATTGGCAGCGAGTTCTGGCCACAGAGGATGGCGCCGCGCATCACCGCCGTCGTCAGTCCTCGCCAATTGCGGGGCACGCACGATACCACCAAAACCGCAAGCGCCAAAAAATGCAGCACTCGCAATGGATCGAGATTCGATTTGTCCGTCGAGTACACTAGCTTCAATATCGCGGGCGGGACCAGCGCTTCCAGCGGTTTGGTGCCCCAGCTCAAAACAACGAGGAGGCCGATCACCAGATAGAGAACGGCAGCCACAAGCGCGGTGCGTGAGGTCACCCACGGCCGGAATCTCTTGCCCTCGATGATCCACCACGCGCCAAGCACAAACGGCAGCTGCCAGGCCAGCGGATTGAAGTACCAGTGGTTGCTCGGCCATGCCGGGATGGACCAGCCGAAGATGTGCACCAGTGCGTAAAGCAACAGCGACGCGCCGAGCGTTGCGTTCGGCACCCGCAGCAGCATCCACAGCAGTGGTGCGAAAAAAAGGTGATAAAGCACGAAGAGCGGCAAGACGTCGGTGTTGACGGGGCGGTATTGCAGGATCGCCGCGTGTGCGAGCGTCACTCCGGGCTGTTCCAACAGGACGCGCGTATTGCTCGCGTCGGCAAGGCGGCTACTGCCTGCGAGGTGAACCATGACGGCGCAGGCGAGCGTGAGCAGCAGAAATGCGACATAGATATCCCAGCTTCGCCACAGCGTCCGGCCGATCAAGCCGGTCCAGCCCCCGCACCCCCGTGCCTTGCCGTAGGCGAGTGCGCAGGTCAGTCCCGAGATGAACATGAACACTTCCGCGGCATCGCTGAAGCCGTAGTTGCGCAGCGTCAACCAGCTCCCGATGTTGTTGGGGACATGGTCAAGAAAGATCCACCAGAGCGCGATGCCGCGGCAGGCATCAATACGCAGATCGCGGCCGTAGTCTTCCAGTTCCGGCAGCGCGCCTACTGATGGCTTCAGGGTGGCAGTTCGATCATGCATCTGATTGCCCGTCCTGCGTGCGAGCACGCTTCAAGAGGTTCCGGTCTGGATAAAAGCCGCCGCACGGCCGGATCGTACTGACGCCGCAGGCTGGAGCTGCTTCACGCCGAACCCAGTTACGAAAGTTGCGATAACGATCATATGGCGGCGCTTGGTAGAACCTCCGGGCGCCGTCTGTTGACGATCATCATTCAGCGGCACAGCGCGTCAATCAGCCAGAGGCCCACACAGAGAGGTTCCTAGGTCCTAGGATCAAAGTACCGTACTGATCCTCGGCATCGATTTGGACATCGTCAGACACATTATGGACATTTCACCATGGATGGCCCATAGCCGAAGGAGGCTCTGAGCCCGGCGACCCTCGTGGTTCGCACCCGGCGTCCTACCGGTAATTTCAATTTCAGCATACAGCGGCATTCGGCTTCTACCTTGAGTGCCTGACGGCCTGGGACGGAGGACGGTTTCGGAGCCAGTCTTCTTCCTCGCCAGAGACCCGAAGGCGGGTGTATGATTTTTTCAATGTATCTCCGTGCAATGGGAAACGGAGAGCTTTTCATGAAAGTTCTTATTGTCGATGATCATGCATTAATTCGCGACGCCTTGCAGGCTGTCCTAAAGCAACTGAAGCGAGAAGCCGCCATATTTGAAGCTTCGAACGGCGATCAAGCAATGCACATCGTCGAGGAGAATCCCGACATCAACCTAATTTTGCTTGATATCAATTTACCTGATCGAGATGGGTTCTCTGTCCTCCGCGAACTCCGTGACCGCTATGCGACCATTGCTATCATCATGCTCTCGTCCTCGGATGATCAAGACACTGTCAGGCGCGCTTTCAAACTTGGCGCTCTGGGTTTCATCACGAAAACTACCGAACGTGAGGTCATGCTCAACGCTATCGAGTTGGTGTTCTCCGGCGGCATTTACATTCCCTCGGAGATCCTTGAGGAAACAACGGCTCCGCGGCTTACAAGCAAGCCAGCGACGCGCGACTCTCCTAAGGGTCTCGGGTTGACCGATCGGCAGATTGAAGTGCTTGCGCTCCTGATGAAGGGAAAAAACAACAAAACCATTGCCAAGACCCTCAATATGGCAGTGCCGACAGTGAAGAACCACATCACGGTCGTTCTCAAGGCGCTCAGCGTAACGAGCCGTACCGAGGCAGTAATAAAGGTAGGAAAAATGGGCTGGGAATTGTCGCCAAAATCCGAGTCATGACGCTGCCCCGGTGTCTCTCCTATCGTCATGATCCCTAAAAAACTCGTGCATCACAGCGCGAAGCCGCATTGGGTCGACAGGCTTGTGCAGCAAAACGTATCCTCGATCCTTGGCGTCACGTAACGGTTCAGGTGCCGTATCGCCGCTGACGAGGATGGCTGGAATCGATGAGCCAAACGCCGCATTGATTTGTTCAATAACTCGGATCCCGGTCTTTCCGCTCGCAAGGTGGTAATCCGAGATTATAAGATCGGGGCGTTGTTGGCGCTCTGCAAGTCGGGTAAGTGCAGCCTCGTCGGATCCGGCGGTAAGGACGGAGTATCCCCATTTGCCGAGCAATCCGCCCGTTACCTCCAGCACAATTGGAGCATCGGCAATAACAAGAATTGTCTTGCCTTCGACCGCAAAGGCCGCAGGATGAGGTGAATCGACGGGCGCTTCGGACGTGACGCATTCATCGGCCATCGGAACCAGGATTGCGAATCGCGAACCTCGGCCCACAGTCGAAGCCAAGTCGACTTGATGGTTGAGAAGTACGCAAAGCCTGTCGACAATAGCCAAGCCGAGCCCCAAGCCGCCATACCGGTTTCGTTCTGGGGCGGGAAGTTGAACAAACTCGCCAAATATATTCTGCTTCTGATCCTCAGGAATGCCGGGGCCGGTATCCCATACCTCAATACGCAACATTGCATCGCGCCGACGAGATCCGACGATGATCCCGCCCCGCAATGTATATCGCACAGCATTGGATACCAGATTGAGCAGTATGCGTTCGAGCAGCATGGCGTCGCTCCGCACCCAGGCGTCACTTCGCCTAACGCGTAGACGCAAGCCTTTTTCTCGCGTTGCCTGATCAAACGCCATCTCGATTTTCTGCAACAGGCGCCCGATCGGGAATTCGGTAATCTTTGATGTAAGGATCCCAGCATCGAGCCTGGAAATATCCAGGAGCGAATTGAACATTTCATCCATTTCTTTTCGCGTTGCATCGATCTGCTCGATCGTCTTTGTCCTTTCCCCCGATTTGAGCGGCATGCGCAGCTGTGCAACGAACAGGCCCAGTGCATGTAGCGGTTGCCGCAAATCATGGCTTGCCATGGCAAAAAAGCGCGATTTTGCGGCATTGGCGAGCTCCAGCTGTCGCGTACGCTCTGCAACCTTCTGTTCGAGCTCGATCTGCGCGCGGCGCAGACGCTCCTCCGCTTTCTTGCGCACCTCGACGTCTGCGCTTAATAACAAGCTTGGAACGGTAATACTGATCAAGAACATCAATACCAGCAGGAATGAAACGTTGAGATCCGCGGTCGTGAAGGGGCCGCCGCCCGTGAACGTCCCCCAAATCGTGATGCCCGCAAGCACCAGCGCAACTGTTGCGGTGTCACGTGGACCGCGGCGCAACGCCGCCCACAACATTGGCAGGATCGCCAGAAAACCCAGCGGATCTCGGCTCGGCGTTTGCTCGATCAGGGGGCTGAACGCAATGAGTCCAACAGCCGCCGCTGTTACGAGGACGCCGACCGTCTCCAAGAAATCATTGCGGTTGAAGGCATGGGAGTGGCCTGACGCCCAAAGCACGATAACGGGGGCAATGACCAGCGCGCCGGTCACGTCTCCCAGCCACCATGTGACCCAGGCGTTCGCGAAATTCGCTTGTTCGATGTACCCGGCGGTCGCCAGGCTGGTCAGTCCAATGGTGGCGCTGATCGGTGTCGCGATCACGATGCAAATCAGAGCAAACTTCGCGACAGAATCTGGCCTCGAAAACGTACTATATCCGCTCGACCATCGATTGATCAGATAAGCGCCAACAACTGCCTCAAGGGAGTTACCTGTCGCAATCGCAATCGCGGTGGCAACCGAACCGGCGGTCGTCGCATTGGCGATCACTGCCGCCGCGAAAATTGCGGGCCAGGTCCGATATCCCCACAACAGCACCGCCGCCAGCGCGACACCCGTTGGCGGCCAAATTGGCGTTGCATTGGGATGAATAGAGGCGAGAGCAAGGCCGCCTTTCGCCAGGGCAAAATAGATCAGTCCAATTGCGGCCAGACCGCCGGCATAGCTAATGCCTCGGCGATAATCTATCTTTGGCGTTAGTGATCGAGGATCGGACATCGTCGGCGCCTGGATTAGGCAATTGGATCGTCCACCACGATGATCTTCTGATCTCCCTGAAGATCAAAGATCTCTACTTTTACGTTTACCCAGCGATTGGTCGGCTCCCCTACGTTCAACCGGTGCAACAATGCAAAATCGACAAGATTCGCGAATTGATCACCGCACATTGATGACGGACGACGGAGGCGCGTGCGATGGAACGAACAGCTTGCCGAGCTGGCTTCGTCTCCACGAACCGCATGGTTTGCCGGACAAGCCCACACATTGGCTCAGCTCGCCACATTGCTTTGCGAGGAATTCGCGCCGGAGCTTTTAGAGGACGCATCGTACGACGAAGACACGCGCTGGGAAAGGCCGGGATCTTGACGTCAGTCAACGCCTTGAGATCTCCTCTACTGGCCCGAACATGCGGTACATGGAAACAAAGGGATTTGAGCAGCAACGCACTTGAATAATCGACTCGCGAGAGGGTGGCTATACGTGCCACCTTGGCCGGCCAATATATCACGCTCGACTAAGGTCGCGATGTAGCTGTTGTTGCCCCCGACAGCAGATCGCCTTCCCAATGGCTAGGCGCCCAACCTTAACCTCGGTCGCTGATGAACGATACGCGCACACGCAAGCTTATAACTGATCCACACGTTGGTTTGTCCCACAAGATGGGGCGTGGATGCGGCATAACCCGAAGGTTATACCCCTTCTGCACCCATTTACTGGGAACTCTCGTCAGTCCAACTTCCGTTAATTACGCAATAGATTAGCTTGACCGATTTTGTTGGATTACCACACGCGTGCGGAAACGCCGCTTAGATGTCGTGGTTTGCGCGATTTCAGCGTCAGTGTCTTCCCGTTGCTTCTCCACTCGCAATTGCGGCCGTTGCAGCACATTGAGGGAGCATAGCATGCAGAAGCGTTTCATCATTCGTTCACCGGTGCTTCTCTCCTCGACTGACCACCCAAGCAGGGTGGTAGGGGCGAACGCGGAGTAGAGACGAGCTCCCGTTACGTCCCATTTCCTTTCCATAGGCTGCCAGATACTGACGCACCCTCGCGGCTGCGGACGGATCGCGGCAGCAGGCATATGGAATTTCAGAAGCCAAAATCTCACCACGTAATTTTGCAGGAGAGTTCTCATGGCACTTTCCGTCACTCTTACCGGCACGACCGTTACTCTCGACGAAACCACTGGCTTGCAGAATGACGATACCAACACCGCCCTGCCGAGCGCGTTTTCAACTCGGCTGACGGCACTGGGCGCCAGCCCGGCCACCGCGATTAACCAAGCGGCCAGCACCGGCAACGTCTTCTCCATCGGCGGCGTCACGGGCGCGGTCGGCAACATCTCCTTCACAGATGCGAACGGCGGAGCGCTCGACGGTGACTCGAGCGGTCTCTTCACCAACGACGGCGAAGCGATCCTTCTGTTCACGGACACCGCGAATGACAACATCGTGCTCGGCAAGACTGCGGCTGGCGCCATCGCCTTCGCGGTCTATCTCGAGGAGACCGGGAGCCCGGTCAGCGGCGGCAAGTTCTGGAGCATTCAATACGAGGCATTGCAGCATCCTAACGCCACCAACCCCGATGACTCCATTGACCTGGGCAGCAATCTCAAGGTCGCGGTCAGCGAGCAGATCAACTTCGGCTTTGCCGGAGCACCCTCCGGCAGCAACCTGTTCATGACCTTCGGCGATCCGACCTCTACCCAGATCGTAGTGATCGGACGTGACCCGCTCAATCAATCCCAGGGCGGAAACATCACGACCAAGGACGTGCTCAATATCAGCCAGGCCGGCAGCACCACCTCGTTCGGTGTCAACGGCAACCAGATCAACCCCACCGAGGGGGCGTTCATCACCTACGTCACCGGCGCGAATACAAACTTCCTGGTGCCAAATCTGGACCAGAACGAGGCCGACGTCGAAGCCAACATCGCCTTCCAGAACGTCGTCAATGCGAACGTGGCGTCCTTCACCGTCAACCAGACCAATCCGGGCGTCGGGCCCGTCACCGTCAAGATATCGGCATTCAACACCGCCGCGGAACCGGGTGTGAATTTCGTCGACGGGCTCACCAACGACACGCACATCAACATCACGTCGTTCGCGCTCACCGACTTCGTCGTCAAGACAGGCAGTACGCAATTTACTCCGCAAGCCTCGATCGACGCCGACGGCAACTTGATAATCACCGGCCTGAGCACCGGCGACAAGGTGCAGTGGACGACGAGCGGAACCCACAACCGCGTCCTGATCGAAAACATTAGCAACGCGGATGGCGTCTCCGGCAACGACAACAACACCTTCGATATTGGCGGCTTCGGCATTTCCACACCCAACGCGGCGAGCGCCGTGGTGGGCACGGCCGTTCACTTCGAGGACGACGGACCGACGGCAGGGATTGCGCAGGGTGCGGCGACGGTCGCGCATGACGAGACCGCAGGTAACCAGGCGGATGCCGACGACACGACCGCCGCAGGCGTGGTGGCGCTGTTCACCGGCGTCACCAATGTCAGCAGCGACCTCAGCCCCACCGGGTATGCCCAGGATGCGACCCCTGTCGTTAGCTCGACCGGAAGCGCATTCGGCGCGGACCAGGAGGGCGGAACGACGGCGTTCTCGCTGGCGGTGTCCGCCGCCGGGGTTGATTCCGGCCTAGACACGACCGGCGGCACCAGCATCTTCCTGTTCAAGGAAGGCGACCTGGTGATCGGCCGCATCGGCTCAGCCGCTGGGGCGGCGGCGTTCGCCGTAGCGATCAACGGCACGAGCGGGGTCGTCAGCGTGGCGCAATATGCCTCGCTGAAGCACCCGGGCACTGCCAATCCTGATGACTCGGTGTCGATCACCGACAGCGCATTGCTGGCGGTGGTGACGGTCACCGACGGCGACGGCGACACAGCGACGAGCTCGACCGGCATCGGCGATGCCGTGCAGTTCCAGGATGACGGACCGACGGCAGGGATTGCGCAGGGTGCGGCGACGGTGGCGCATGACGAGACCGCAGGTAACCAGGCGGATGCCGACGACACGACCGCCGCGGCGGTGGTAGCGCTGTTCACCGGCGTCACCAATCTCAGCAGCGACCTCAGCCCCACCGGTTATGCCCAGGATGCGACCCCTGTCGTTAGCTCGACCGGAAGCGCGTTCGGCGCGGACCAGGAGGGCGGAACGACGGCGTTCTCGCTGGCGGTGTCCGCCGCCGGGGTGGATTCCGGCCTCGACACGACCGGCGGCACCAGCATCTTCCTTTTCAAGGAAGGCGACCTGGTGATCGGCCGCATCGGCTCAGCCGCTGGGGCGGCGGCGTTCGCCGTCGCGATCAACAGCACGAGCGGGGTCGTCAGTGTGGCGCAATACGCCTCGCTGAAGCACCCGGACGCGACCAATCCCGATGAATCGATATCGATCACCGACAGCGCATTGCTAGCGGTGGTGACCGTCACCGATGGCGACGGCGACACGGCGACGAGTTCGACCGGCATCGGCGATGCCGTGCAGTTCCAGGATGATGCGCCGGCCATCGGGCCCGTCGCCGATAGTCAGATGGACTTCTCGGCTGGCAGCACCGCGACCAAGACGCTCAGTGGGGTGGTCGGAGCGGATGACCCGGCAGCCTTTAGCATCACGAGCTCCCCAGCGACCCTGACGATATTGGACGGCACAGTCGCGCAGGTAACGCTGCTCAGGGACCTGACGAACAGCAATACTGTCGCTACCTACTTCAAGGATGTTGATGGCAGCGGTACACACAACGCCGGGGACATCGATTTCTTCAAGCTCACCTTGTCCGGTGGCAACTACACCTTCGATGTCCTCCAGAATGCTCCGTCCGCGGAGCTGAACTTCGGCTTCGCCGGAGCGCCCTCCGGCAGCAACCTGTTCATGACCTTCGGCGATCCGACCTCTACCCAGATCGTGGTGATCGGACAGGATCCGCTCAATCAATCCCAGGGCGGAAACATCACGACCAAGGACGTGCTCAATATCAGCCAGGCCGGCAGCACCACCTCGTTCGGCGTCAACGGCAACCAGATCAACCCCGACGAGGGGGCGTTCATCACCTACGTCACGGGGGCGAACACTAACTTCCTGGTGCCAAATCTGGACCAGAACGAGGCCGACGTCGAAGCCAACATCGCCTTTCAGAACGTCTTCAATGCGAACGTGGCGTCCTTCACCGTCAATCAGAGCAATCCGGGCGTCGGACCCGTCACCGTCAAGATCTCGGCCTTCAACACCGCCGCGGAACCGGGGGTGAATTTTGTCGACGGGCTCACCAACGACACGCACGTCAACATCGCGTCGTTCGCGCTCACCGACTTCGTCGTCAAGACAGGCAGTACGCAATTTACTCCGGTCGCCACGATCGACGCCGACGGCAACTTGATAATCACCGGCCTGAGCACCGGCGACAAGGTGCAGTGGACGACGAGCGGAACCCACGACCGCGTCCTGATCGAAAACATCAGCAACGCGGATGGCGTTTCCGGCAACGACAATAACACCTTCGATATCGGCGGCTTCAGTCTGGTTAAGGCACAGCCAGCACCCGACGAAAAGCTCGATTTTACCGTCCGGATCGCCGACTCCGATGGCGATACAGCCTCCAGCAATTTCTCCATCAGGATCGACGGTAACCACGATGGCGTCATCACGATCTGAACTTCCAGCTCGCCGGCTGTACGCCCTTGCGCACAGCCGGCAACTCTCATCGCACATCGGGTGGACGACGGTTGCATGAAAGTCGATGAGCTTGATTTCGCCGTCCTTCCGCGGAGTAGATCCGGTGCCTGATAGCTTTGCCGTCTGGTGCGGCCATCTCCCCCAGGCCGCAGCCACTTGGTGCCGCCAGGCCCTCGCATTTCCTGAGGAACTGGCCGCCGACCCAGTAGGTTTCTCCGTGGGTATGGGCCCGTTCGTCGCGGCTGCCCTGATGCTCATGGTACTGGTCTGGAAGTGGCGGCGAGCGCCCGCGCCCGCGACGGCCGCGCGCGAGAGCCGCCCACCGTACACGCACGGGCTGCCCTCACCGCTCGAGGCCTGCCGGGGCGTGCTGGTCGGGCTTGGCCTGATCACCGCCATGCTGAACGTGCTGTACCTGACCGGCTCGTTCTTCATGCTGGAAGTCTATGATCGTGTGGTGCCGAGCCACAGCGTGCCGACGCTTATCGGCCTGGCCGCGTTGGTCAGCGGCCTCTATTTGTTCCAGGCGTTTCTCGACGTTCTGCGTGGGCGCATTCTTGTCCGCATCGGCGAGTGGCTCGACCGCGCGTTCTCTGCCCGCGCTTACGACATCGTCGCGCGCTGGCCGCTGAAGGCGCGGGCAAGCGGCGACGGACTGCAGCCGGTGCGCGATCTCGATCAGGTGCGCAGCTATCTCTCCGGGCTCGGCCCGACCGCGCTGTTCGACCTGCCCTGGATCCCGTTCTATCTCGCGATCTGCTTCCTGTTTCATCCGCTGCTCGGGCTCACGGCGTCGATCGGCTCGCTGGTGCTCGTTTCCCTGACCCTGCTCACCGACCGGCT
Source organism: Bradyrhizobium sp. OAE829 (assembly GCF_040546575.1). Lineage (NCBI taxonomy): Bacteria > Pseudomonadati > Pseudomonadota > Alphaproteobacteria > Hyphomicrobiales > Nitrobacteraceae > Bradyrhizobium > Bradyrhizobium sp. OAE829. The sequence continues at coordinate 3,911,128 of NZ_JBEPOE010000001.1, forward strand.
GACGCGTGCGCGCACGAAGGAAGCCACCAACCAGATAGCGCAGCGCAATGCCCTTGCCGAGGCCAGCCGCCGCAACGCCGAGGTATTGCAGGCCATGGGCATGCGCGGACGCCTTGCTGCGCGCTGGGCGGAGGCCAATGAAAGCTACATGACCACCCAGCGGCGCGCCGCCGATATCGCCGGCGGTTTCGGCTCTGTTTCCAAGGTGCTGCGCATGGTGCTGCAATCGGCAGTGCTCGGCGTCGGCGGCTATCTCGTTATTCAGCAGGAGGCAAGTGCCGGGATCATCATCGCGGGCGCGATCCTCACGTCCCGCGCGCTCGCTCCGGTCGAACTTGCCATCGCCCACTGGAAAAGCATGGTCGCCGCCCGGCAGAGCTGGAACCGTCTGCAGCAGCACTGGGCGCAACTTCCGGCCGAGGAGAAGAAGACGCCGCTGCCGCCACCGTGCCAGTCTCTCGCCGTCGAGGCCGTCACCGTGGCGCCGCCGGGCGAGCAGAACGTCGTGGTACAGGAGGCCTCCTTCGCGCTGAAGCCGGGACAGGGGCTCGGCATCGTCGGCCCGAGCGCGTCGGGCAAGTCGTCGCTGGTGCGCGCCATCGTCGGCGTGTGGGCGCCGGCACGCGGCAAGGTGCGGCTGGACGGCGCCGCGCTCGAACAATGGAGCTCGGAGGCGCTCGGCCGCCATATCGGCTATTTACCGCAGGACGTCGAACTATTCGCCGGCACGGTGGCGCAGAATATCGCCCGCTTCGAGCCGGAGCCCGATGCGGAGGCGATGATCGCCGCTGCGAGCGCCGCCGGTGTGAGCGAGATGGTGCTGCGACTGCCTAACGGCTACGACACACAGATCGGCGAGGGCGGCACGGCGCTCTCGGCCGGACAGCGGCAGCGCATCGCGCTCGCCCGCGCCCTTTACCGCGATCCCTTCCTGGTCGTGCTCGACGAGCCCAATTCCAATCTCGACGCCGACGGCGATCAGGCCCTGACGCAAGCCATTATGGGCGTGCGCGCGCGAGGCGGCATTATCATCGTCGTCGCGCATCGCACCAGCGTGCTTGCCGGCGTTGACCAGCTGACCGTGATGGCCGAAGGACGCGTGCAGGCGTTCGGTCCCAAGGACGCGCTGCTGGCCAAGATGATGCAGCCGCGGCCAGCACCGGTGCCGCTCAAGGTCGTGGCCGAGGGGGCGAACCCATGATGCGCGAGCCGGTGAACGTGGTCCCGCTCTCGATCCGCAAGCATTTGCGCGCTGGCCTCGCGGCGGTCATCGTTCTCACCGGCGGCGTCGGCGGCTGGGCCGCGACCACGGAACTGGCCGGCGCCGTCATTGGCTCCGGCACGCTGGTGGTCGATAGCTACACCAAGAAGGTGCAGCATCCGACCGGCGGTGTGGTCGGCGAACTGAACGTCCGCGAGGGCGCCAAGGTGAAGGCCGGCACCGTGATCGTGCGCCTCGACGAGACGGTGACGCGGGCCAACCTCCTGATCGTTGTGAAAAGCCTCGACGAGCTGGCGGCGCGCCGGGCGCGGCTCGAGGCGGAGCGCGACGATCAGGATCGTCTCGACTTTCCGGCGGACCTTGCCGCGCGCGTCGCCGATCCGGACGTCAATCGGTTGATCGTCGGCGAGCACAAGCTGTTCGAGTTGCGCCGCGCCGCGCGCGCCGGCAAGAAGGCGCAGCTCAACGAGCGCGTCGGCCAGCTTCGGGAGCAGATCCGCGGACTCGAAGAGCAGATCCAGGCGAAAGACCGCGAGACCGCCTTCATCGACCAGGAGCTTCAGGGCGTGCGCGACCTGTGGCGCAAGAACTTGGTCCAGATCACGCGCCTTACGACGCTTGAGCGCGACGGGGTGCGCGTGCATGGCGAACGGGGCGCTTTAGTCGCCGCCACCGCCGAAGCCAAGGGACGTATCACCGAAACCATGCTGCAGATCATGCAAGTCGATCAGGACCTGCGCAGCGAGGTGGGACGGGAACTCGCGGAGATTCGCGCGAAAACCTCAGAACTGGTCGAGAAACGGGTGGCCGCCGAGGACCAGCTCAGACGCATCGATATCCGCGCGCCGCAGGACGGCACAGTGCATCAGCTCGCCCTGCACACCGTCGGCGGCGTCATCAGCGCCGGCGAGCAGATCATGCTCATCGTCCCCACTCACGACGCGCTCGTGGTCGAGGTGCGTATCGCCCCCCATGAGATCGACCGCGTGTCTGTCGGTCAGCCGGTGCTGCTGCGCTTCACGGCCTTCAACCAGCGCACAACTCCGCAACTCCACGGCGAAGTGAATAACGTGTCCGCTGACGTCTCAGTTGATCAAAAGAGCGGGGCGAGCTTCTATGTGGCCCGCATCGCCGTTCCCGAGGCGGAGCTCGTTCGCCTGGGCGACTTGAAGCTGATCGCCGGCATGCCGGTCGAAGCCTTTATTCAGACGGGCCAACGCACGGTGATGTCTTACCTCCTCAAGCCGCTCTCTGATCAGCTGATGCACGCCTGGCGCCAGCGTTAGAAAAGTGCCGCAAGTCGACCTCGTGTCCTGCCGTGACCCTGTGAGAGTCGGCTGACGTGCAGTTGCTCATGTCAAAGCCCTCATGCCTGTCACATTAAGGGGTGGTGGGGGCGGCAGGCAACCGGCGGCTGCGGCTATCCTCCAGCCTTTTCGAGTTAAATCCTAGGTGAAGTCCCATTTGCTGGATCTTGTAGAGCCCCTGAACGGCCCCTGGATCGCCTCGCTCCCCAAACAGCGGGAGCGGCCCCAAGCGCGTTCACGGTGTCCTGAGATACTCTGAGGGCCTATCGCTCGGCAGCGGACCGTATCCTCCTGAAGCGCAGCCCGGGAAGCCGACATTCATGTTGGCGGCGCGCACTAATGGGATATGACCCGCGCCAGACAGCCTGTCGATAATCTCCCTAAATTATTTGAGAACGAGAACCGAATAATCCGTCTTGCGTAATTTGAAGCGACTGTCGTGAAGGTCTCGCTCAAACCATTCAGCGTAGGATTTCAATCTCTTATACGTCTTGTGGTGCATCCGCCGCGGCCGTTCAGGGAAGGGTTCGGCGAGAGATGCTACTCCACCAAGCCGAAGCCGGAGCTTGAGGGCTTGAAGATAACGGCGGCTTTTTTCACCTCGACGCTGTGACGCATAACGTAGATCGCAACATTTTCGACAGGCACAAAGCAGCCCGGCCTTGTAAAGGCTCCCCGCGCGACATGCACAGAGCGGGCATCGAAACCACGGACGCAACCCGCCGAAATTACACTGGCTCCAGATGAGGGGAATTAGCTGCCGTTGCTGATTCCTGAACTCAAGACTGACAGCCCAGCGGTCGACGGTAAGTTTATTCAGCCACATCTAAAGCATGCCGAAGGAAAGGTTCGCGTCCTCTCGGTGAACATGCGCGCCCTATGCAGTTCGTTCACGTCGATACATTCGTGCTTTTCGACCGTTCCGACCAAGGATGCACCATTTTCGGTTGGGTTACGGGTCACGTTCTGAGACCATGATCCAAAAATTCATAGAGCGCTTTGATTATTGCAACTGGATCGTCACGGTCGCATTCCCGCAACAACTGTTTGCCAATCAGCACCTCGATTTCCGTTTCGCGTAACTCAATCGTCAGGCAACGAAGCCCGTCGCGCCGCCGTTGGCGGTGGCGGCGCATGCGGTCGGCAGACGAATTGATGGTAACGGGCCCATGGTTCATGCTTGGAGTTCCCAAGCCAGTGAACGACCGGGTTCGTTCAAGCACCGTCGGAAGGTAAGGCTGCCGCCGCTGGCCGTGGCGATGGCGGCAGTGTCGGCGGTAAGGGCTAGCAGTTTTCGACCGTCGGTCAACCACAACAGTCCAGCCCGATCTAATCTTGCAATCGGTTTGACACGGTCGCAGCCGAACAGGTCGAGCGGCCCCCAGCCAAGCGCATCCGCACGTTTTGCCCAACCTTCATCAAGGAAGCGTCCGCAGTCATCTATGAAGCGCAGCCACCGCTTCGGCGAGACGTCACCGGGTGCACGGGCGGGATCAAGCCGCGCCAGCGCCTCAGCCCAGACCCGTGGAGCGCCGCCGTCATGCTCCGCGATGGCCGCCCGCTCTTCCTCGTCCTCGCCCCACGTGGCCTCCGCCGCGACGGATGACTTAACCTTAGCAGCTTTAGCGACTTTAGCTGCTGACAAGCCAGATTTGGGGCTGTCTTGGCGGAGGTGATTATCAATCGCCGAAGATTGCAGCGCATCCGGATTATCTCTCGCCGAGGTCGGGGCTGCTAAAGTTGCTAAAGTTGCTAAAGTTTCTGACGCGGAAGGCGTCGTATGCTGTGCGATCTGTTGTGCCCCGGCATGATCGGTTACGGTCTTCTCGCTTTCGAGAAAGGCTCGGGGGTCAAATTTCGCAAAACCGGCCATCGCCTAACGCCCTATGATTCGCCAAGCCTCGCGGCGACGTGAGCCTGCGATCTCGGCACCGCCTTCGATCTGATGAAGCCAGCCATGATCTACAAGTATCGCCACGGACTTCGCGGCGGTTGCTTTGTCTCGGATCGGATTTGGACCGCCCTGGTAAATATCGGGCAGCGATATCACCCTCTCGTTCCATGATTGATGGAGCCACCCTAAGAGCTTTTGCGCGAGAGCTAGGTTAGGGCTAACTCGACTGCTTTCGAACATGCGCAGTGCTTCGGCAACATAATGTTGCGCAAGCGTCACCCCGGCGGCCATGTGCTCCGGTGAGATTTCAGTCACTTCGATATCAGAAACCAACGCCAGTACCGCAGCGAGACGAGCCGCGTGTTCTGGAAACTTATTGGCAAGGCCCCTCACCGTGGCGAGCGCACCTTCGGGTCTGATTTGGCCTTCGATATTGTCCGCGAAGCCGATCCACATTTTTCGAGCATCAGGTGCTAGCCGCAGTACGCGGGGCGAAAGCTCGTTGGTCTTGCCTGAAACGAGGGGCAGCGGCTTCTCCAGCATGTCGAGGATGCGCCCGCCATACCGCTTCATCGCCGCATCGGAATCATTAGAAGGTTCGTGCCACAATCTGGTTCCGGCGTTTGACTCCGGTGCCGTGACTAAGCAACGAGACAGCAAGCCTTGATTCAGGAGGAGTTGGTCTGACAACATCATCGCCGCCACGTCGGGCTGAGCCATTAAATGCAAAGCGACCCGCCGACCGGGAAGAATGGTTGCGCCGTCCGCCGCCCGAACACGTTTTATCGTTTCCCCGTCCCACAGGGACGAAAGACCTGTAGCGGTTCGCAGCATCGCCTCCGGCGTCATCCCGTGACCACCGATGAACTGTCCGCCCTCGGCGGAAAAAATGCCGATACTCGGCTGACCGCCAACGAGATGCTTACAGAGCCCTTCATATGTCGGCTCGGGGCAAGTCAACATCGGCGATAGCGGAGCCGTAGGCGGCTGACCTTGGCAGTCCAGCGCGGCCTTGATCGCCGCCCGATCACCCTTCGCACCCTTCACACCACGTTCCCGCGCCTTTTCCCAAGCGATCCTGGCGTTCTCATATTCAGGCAGGGCTTGGTCATAGTCTTCACGTAGCGCTGTTTCACGCTTCCGGAATGGCCATAGCGCTTCGCTGTCGGTGGCGGTTTTCCGCTCACCGGTTGCAGCCACGCTGACAAAAAAATTCGATATTGGCTTTACCTGCCCAGTCGGCAATTCGACATCGGCATGGCCTTGCCCCGCGAGCGTGGCCGCTGCGACCGTCGATTGCCCGCAGATTGCCATCGGAGCCTGCACACGGTCGTTTATTGCTCTGGCTGCAGCTTCAAGAACATCACCTAGAGCATCAACCGGAAAGGGGTCAGCAGGAGGAAGTTCGCGGATCAGCGGGCGGGGCGGCTCTGCCCCAAGGCGATCAGCTTTCGCAACGATTGCCTTAACCGCCTGAGCACCATCACGCGACATGGCGGGCCTCCTCAATAGCTTGAGCGGAGGGAACTTGGCGCAAGACATCATTAAAGTCGGTGCCGACCGTCGGCGGGATCGAAATACTGACGCGGCGGCCCTCTTGCACGAAGCGCTCGGCAGCTGCGCGGGCGGCCTGTTGGCCGACGCCGCTGGCATCATTGTCGCTGCAGATCAGCACATTTGTTTCCGCTGGCGGCAAAACAAGATTTTTCAATCCATTGGCCGACAACGCTGCTCTACCGGACAGCCCGCACGCCTGCATGACGCTTAGAGTCGTCTCGATCCCCTCGGCCACAGCCAGCCTTTCACCGGCGCTCGGCTTTCCGAGCAGCACAGCACCACCACCGACGGGTCCAAGGCTTGCCTTGCCTGGCTCGATGTTCACCTTGCCGGACCCATCGGCGCAAATGTAGGTCCGAAGAATAGCCAACGGTCCAACACCCACGCGCTCGACCAGCGCCACCATTGCCGGGAGCCTGACGTCGCTAGGGTGCGGGCAATGCGGATGAAAACGAAGGCTAGTGCTCACCTCGACCGGCAAGTCATTCAGCACAATGCCTCGACCTAACAGATACTGTTCGGCGGGCGTACTTTTGATCGGTTGTGACGCGTCCCAGATGCCGATGGCTCGTGCCGTGCAGGCGGCTTTGTGTGCGGAAGTATCCTTCCGGGGTAACATTCTCGGCTGCCCTTGACGCTCGGACGGGCCGTAGTCGAGTAGTCCGATCCGACGTATTTCACCGAGCACGTCGCGGCGCTCACAGCCAGACCAGCACGTCACGAGTAAGCGACCCTGCTCACCGTCGCGGATGACAAGCGATCTTCCGCCGTGCAACGGACAGCGGCAGCGCCAGCCATTGCCCTCGCGCCGAGCCTCACCAAGAGTATGAGCGATGTCGGCGGCACTCATGACCTGACCCCACCAATTACTTTGCGAGGCCGCCCACGCCGGTGTGGCTGTCGGTCTGGCTCCGAGAGGGGAGCAACTAGAGCCTCCAAAGACCGAAAGGTAATCAGCGTCCGCCGCCCGATGCGAACCGTTTCCAGTCTTCTATCGCGGACCAGCCCCCACACTGTCGTATTACCCAAACCAGTCAACGTGCACGCCGTGGCGACCGTGACGGTCAGCGGTTTAAGTTCCGGACGCGGCGCTTCCGACAACAGTGGATTTACAGGTAAATCGCCGACCGTTTTGACCATGCGCGAACAAGCTCCGTGAGGAGACCCATTCCGGCAGGCGCTGCCAGATATTGAGACAGAGGAAACCGCTTGCGGCTCGCTTGCGGTAGGACGCCTAAGCATGCCTGCGTGGCAGAGGCTGGCGTTGATCGACTCGTGCGCGTGCACAAGGACATAGAAAGGGCGAGCATCGCCCATTCACTGATCAAGAGATACCACAGTATCGAATTTTTCGCAAAGGGCGTATCGACACGGCCGAGGGCGGTTGGTCAGCGCGACCTTCGTATCGGGGCGACGTTGCCTTGGCTCGTTTGTTCCGGTGCCGTGCAGAATGACGCCCACTGAGTCATCAGCCGCCGACGCTTTTCGAACAGGTCGGAACGATTATACGCCGCTACGGTCTTGTCGCTCACCGTGTGGGCCAATGCCATCTCGGGCACCTCGGCAGGGAAGTTCGTACGCTCTGCCGCCCAGTCCCGGAACGACGATCGGAAACCGTGGGCTGTCAGGTCATCCCGACCCATGCGGCGCAGCAGCATAAGAAAAGCCATGTTTGAAAGCGGCTTGCCGCGCTTGCCGCCGGGAAACACATAGGCGTCACCCGCATCGACGTGGCGGAGTGACTTCATGGTGCCGAGAATGGCCACCGACCGGGTCGACAACGGAACACGGTGGTCTCGTCCGGCCTTCATCCGTCCAGCCGGAACGGTCCAAACCTTGTCCAACAAGTCAATTTCAGACCACAGCACTCCCAGCGTCTCACCCGTCCTAGCGGCCGTCAGGATCGCAAATTCGAGCGCGCTGGCGGCAATGCCTTCCTGCTCTCGCAAACTCATCAGGAAGCCCGGCAGGGCGGCGTAAGGCAGCGCGGCATGGTGCTCGACCTTCCGCACCTTGGACCGCGCAGGCAGTACCTTGTCGAGATGGCCCCGCCACCGAGCCGGATTTTCGCCCTCGCAGTATCCCCGCACCCGGGCCCAATCGAGGATGCTTTCTATGCGCCCCCGCAAGCGGCCCGCCGTCTCCGGTTTCGTCGTCCAGATTGGCTCGATCACCTTCAGCACCAACGTCATATCGATTGACTGAACCGACAGCGCGCCGATGACGGGCTCGGCATATGTCGCCAGCGTCGCTTCCCATTGTGCTGCATGCTTCGCGTTACGCCAGCCAGCCCGGTTGGTGGCGATGTACTTTGAGGCGCACTCCTTGAATGTAATGGCTTTGGCTGAACGGAGGCGGGCTTGCTGCCGACCGGCGCGGCGCGCCTCTATCGGGTCAATGCCGTCATGCCGTTGCCTTCGGCACTCCGCCGCCCGGTTTCGTGCTTCGGCAAGGCCGATGGTGTGAAGCGGCCCCATGCCCATCCAGCGCGGCCTGCCACTGAGCATGAAGCGGTAGACCCAGTTTTTGGTGCCATCCTCGGTGACGCGCAGATAGAGGCCACCACCATCGGCATACATGCCGGGCCGCTTAGCCTTTTCAACCTTGAGGGCGGTAAGTCTGCCGATAGACCTCGCCATACCGAAAGTCCACAATCACGTCCACAGTTACAATGCGGATTATGGCGAAGGACCACAAACGTGTAAAGTTGAATAAGGCCCCAGGAACCGGCCTTTCTAAGCATTTTTGAATGACTGCGAATGGTAGCGGATATGGCTTTGGCGGAGAGAGTGGGATTCGAACCCACGGTACGGTTTCCCGCACACACGCTTTCCAAGCGTGCGCCTTAAGCCACTCGGCCATCTCTCCGGAGGCCCTCTCTTGAAGGGCCAGGACACATTTTGCAAGGGACCGCGGGCGCGCGCGCTGAAATTTCCCCAATTGTTTGAATTTATTGGATAATTTGTCGCTTATGTCCACTGAGGGCAACCGCTTGGCGCTGGGCCTTGAACCGGAATCAGGTTATCGCCGACGACCATAGGGCAACCATGGGCGGAGAACGGCATGATGATCACGCGAGCGCTTTCATTCGCCACCCTGACAGCGGCGCTGATCGCGGGCGCCGCGGCTCCCGCACTGGCGCAATCCTGCACCCGTCAGGGCGTCGATGTGAGTTGCGACGATGGAAGGCGCGGCATCCTTTCGGGGGAAACGATCATCTGGGCCGACGGCACGCGATCGAGCCTGGCCTCGCCGCATCCGAGCGTCATCGTCGGCAACAAATCGTCCGTCATCGTCGGAAAAGGCGTGTTCGTCGGCAAGGGCAACGGCGTGGTGCCGATGGAGAATCCGAGCGATCCGCGCCGGGCACGCTGCCCGGTGCTGGATGGCGTCTCCTATTGCTACTGAGCTGTTCGTGGAAGTCTCTAATGATACCGCGCGCCGTTATTGACGGAGCGTAGCGGCAACCGGGTCGGCGTATCAGCCGTGACAGGTTCCAAAGGGCCACTATCGAGCTGGCTTTCCTGCAGCGCGTCGATGAAATCGGCAAACCATTGCTGGATCGTGCCGCCGCGCAGCTTTTCCATCATCGCCTCCCAGCGCATCCGCCGTTCGGTCAGCGGCATCGAGAGCGCGGTCGCGATGGTGCGGGCCATGCCGTCGATATCGTGCGGATTCACCAGCAATGCGGTGTCGAGTTCGTTGGCCGCGCCGGCGAATTTCGACAGCACCAGCACGCCGGGGTCGGCGGGATTCTGGGCGGCGACGTATTCCTTGGCGACCAGGTTCATGCCGTCCTGCAGCGGCGTCACCACGCCGACCTGCGCGGTGCGGTAAAGCCCCGCGAGCACAGCCTGGCCAAAGCCCTTGTTGAGATAGCGGATCGGCGTCCAGTCGACTTCGCCGTGGACGCCGTTGACGTCGCTGACGAGTCTCGCGACGTCGCTCTGCAGATTGCCATAGGCTTCGATTGCGCCGCGCGACGGGGTTGCGATCTGCAGCAGCGACACGGTGCGCAAAAGCTGCGGATGCAGCGTCCACATCCGGTCGAACGCCTTGATGCGGTTGATCAGCCCCTTGGAATAATCCAGCCGGTCGACGCCGATCGCGAGCTTCTCGCCATTCAGGCTGCGCCGCAGCCGCGACACGTCCGGATGCGTCATCGCCTTGGCGGCCTGCTGTGCGAATTTCTGCGGATCGATGCCGATCGGGAATACCGCGGCGCGCGTCCGGCCGTGGCGCGAGACGACGACGCCGTCATGCACGGCGAGCCCGAGATCGGACTGCGCGTAGGACAGGAAATTCTCGCAGTCCTCTTCGGTCTGGAATCCGATCAGATCATAGGCCAGCATCGCCTCGATCAGATCGCGATGATGCGGCACGCCTGATATCACCGAGCGCGTCGGCCACGGCGTATGCAGGAAGAATCCGATCGGCTGCGTCACGCCGAGATCGCGCAGCTCGGCACCGAGCGCGAGAAAATGATAGTCCTGAACCCAGAACGCGGAGTCCGGCTTTTTGAAGCGCAGCAATGCACGCGCCATGAAGGCGTTCACTTCGCGATAGCTGAGGTAGTCGTCCTGGGAAGCGCGAATCAGGTCGGCGCGGGAATGCAGCGCCGGCCACAGCGCCGAATTCGCAAAGCCCTCGTAATATCCACCGTAATGCGCCGCCGGCAGATCGAGCATGGCAAGCGCGCCCGCCCCCAACGCTTCAATTTCGGCGAAAGGTTCCTTCTGGTTCCCGTCACGGACCCGGCCGCTGGAACCTACCCAAATCGCCCCGGACTTCTCGACAACCGGCAATAAAGCCGCCGCGAGGCCACCGGTCATGGGTTCATTGGGCTTTCCGCGCGCAACGCGGTTCGAGACGACGACGAGGTTCACAGGTCCCCTCCTGTTGCTGCACCCGCGAATTAACAACCATTCATCAATATGGTTCCTGGCCAACCTTTCAACGAATTGAAACCAAATTCGGGCTAGCCGCGACGGAACTCACCTGAACTCACGAAAAAGAAAATTTTCCGCGAGATGATGGTGATGCGTCAGGGAACTGTGTTCTAAAACCGGCGCCATTTGCAAACGTGCGCTGATCATGGCAGCGCTGCGTCTCTTTCGTCGTCGAGCAGATGCGCTAGAAACTCTCTAACATCGCTCGGCGAATCGAAATGTCCCTGCACGCCTTGCGCGCGGCGACCGACAGAGAATGCGAGACCATCGTAATCAGGCATAATGCCGAATACGGTTTCGTCGGTGACGTCATCGCCGATGAAGAGCGGACGGCGGCCCTTGAACGGTTCGCGCGTCATCAGCTCGCGTACGCCGGTCGCCTTGGTGAAACCGGAATGCTTGATCTCGCAGACGCATTTGCCCGGCAGTATCTCGATCGGCGCGTTCGGCAAATCGGCCCTGATCAGCGACACCGCCGCGTAGATTGCCTTCTCCGCATGCGGCGCCAGACGATAATGCAGCGCCAGCGAATAGCCCTTGTCCTCGAGAAGAATTCCCGGGCTGAGCTTGGCAATCGCCGCAAGACGGCGCTTCAATTCCCTGTCCATCGGCGGCGCGTGGGAGTCGACCGATTCGTTGTCGGGATCGATGCGCATTTCCGCGCCATGGCCGCCGACGGCCGGGTATTGCTCCGGCGCGAAGATCAAGTCGATATCGTTGAGCGAGCGGCCGCTGACGAGCGCCAGCGCGCCGTTGGTGCGAGCCAACAGCCGGTTGAGCGTCTTCGACAGCCCCGGCGGCACCCAGACCTCGCGCGGCGTCGGCATCAACTCGAGCAGCGTGCCGTCGATATCGAGCAGGACAGCAGTTTCGCTCAAATGCGGCACCAGCGAGCGCGGCACCGGAACGGTTTCCGGCGCACCCTCCTCCTCGCCAACGATCTCATCTTCCAATGGCATTTCCAACAGATCCTCGTTCATCTCATCCTACTCCACAAAGGCTAGCGGTCGTGCGACAGTTTCGAGCGACTTGCGCTCGGCGGCGACGGCGTAGCGCCACGCCACGGCTGCCGCAACGATCATCAATGCCGACCCCAACAGGTAGCCGGCGAAAACACTCGTGCGCGATCCGGTATCGATCAATGCACCAAACAAAGCAGGCCCAATTACGCCGCCAATTCCGGTGCCGATCGCATAAAACAGCGCGATCGCCAGCGCGCGCACCTCCAGCGGGAACGTCTCGCTGACGGTGAGATACGCCGCACTCGCCGCGGGCGAGGCAAAGAAGAAGATCACCATCCAGGCGATCGTCTGCGTCTGCGCGGTCAGGGCTCCGATCGAGAACAGATAGCCCGACAGCGCCAGCAGTACGCCCGACACGCCATAGGTCAGCGTGATCATCTTGCGGCGGCCGAGCGTGTCGAACAATCGACCCAGCAGCAGCGGACCGAGAAAATTACCCGCCGCAAAGGGCAGGATATACCAGCCGACATGGTTGGCCGGAATGCCGAAGAAATCGGTCAGGATCAGCGCGAAGGTGAAGAAGATCGCGTTGTAGAAGAACGCCTGCGCGACCATCAGCACGAGGCCAACCATCGAACGCTGGCGATAGACCGTCAACAGGGTATGCGCGACTTCGCGCAGCGGCGTATGGCTGCGCATCCGCAATCTGATCTTCGGCAGGACTCCCTTCGTCTCATCCCGTACCTGCCCCGCCGACTTCTCGATTGCATCCACGATCGCGTGCGCCTCATCGGGACGGCCGTGAATCATCAGCCAGCGCGGGCTTTCCGGAATCCACATCCGCATCACGAACACGACAAGCCCGAGGACCGCGCCGGTCATATAGGCGAGCCGCCAGCCCATATCGGGGCCGAACCACGCCGGATCGAGCAGCACGATCGCGCAGACCGCGCCGAGCGCAGCCCCGATCCAGAAGCTGCCGTTGATGACGAGATCGGTCCAGCCGCGATAGCGCGCCGGCACCAGCTCCTGGATCGTCGAATTGATCGCGGTGTATTCGCCGCCGATCCCGGCACCGGTCAGGAATCTAAAGAGCGCATAACTTCCCACGCTCCAAGAGAACGCGGTTGCCGCGGTCGCCGTGAGATAGACCGCGAGCGTGATGAAGAACAGTTTCTTGCGGCCGATCCGGTCGGTCAGCCAGCCAAAGCCGAGCGCACCGAGCACGGCGCCGGCGAGATAGGCGCTATTGGCCAGCCCGACATCGAAATTCGAGAACCGAAGCGTCGGGCTTTCCTTCAACGCACCGGACAAGGCGCCGGCGAGCGTGACTTCCAGCCCATCCAGAATCCAGGTGATCCCGAGCGCCAGCACGACGCGGGTATGAAACCCGCTCCAGCGCAGATCATCGAGCCGCGCCGGAATGGAAGTTTCGATGACGCGATCATTATCCTGCCGCACGGCTGCGGCGGCGGAATCATTCGCTGCCGAACGTTTCCCTGTCAGCTGCACACCCATGGGAATTGAACCAATGAAAAAACACCCGGAACGCCCCAGCCCCAAGGTTCTTTGGCCCGAATTAAGGCAGACATGATGCCCGCCATGGGAGACAACGTCCGCGTGGGGGCATGGTTCCCGCATTGCGGCAGGGGAACCGTGCGGATTTAGCGGCGCGGTTCCCCACGTCATTGCGACGGATAAGACGTAACTCCACAAACGCTGTCGTCCTCCGCGAAAGCGGGGGACCCAGTACGCCGCGGCTTATCGGTTCTATCATTGATGTCTCTGAATACTGGGTCGCCCGGTCAAGCCGTGCGATGACACCGAATATGAGTTAGCGTTCTCGCGGCGCATTGCGTCCGAGCTTTGCCAGAAATTTCCTTGCCCTCTTCAAACAGAGGGCGCAGGGAAGACCGGGTGCGCGCTGCACCCGCGGTCCCGTGTGCGGTTTGCACTAAAAAGGCTGCACACGAGCATACAGGGCAGCGGAGAACACCCGGCCTTCCCTGCGCAATGGCTTTACGGCTTATGCCGTGCTCTCCCCGGAGACGAGTTCTCGGTTGACTCCGTCGCTGCCGTTCGGCTCTCGCCTACCCGACCGCTTGACACCTGCAACGGGTGCCAGGACCACACGGTTTTGCCGTACGCTTAGTCCGCGCCATCGTCTCAGCGCAAACCAGCGTCCACCGCAACCCGTCCAACGTCCGTGACGACGGCCGACGCCCTTCTGAGTAGGACGGGATGGCCAAAGATGCGCACTGATTTGGGTCGGCTGACAACAGAACTATTTTTGATTTACGGAATTTTCTACTTGACACGATTTCCGTAAATCAGAACTGATTTGCCCGTCGCGCCAATTTGCCGCGCTCTCTCCGTTCCCTCTCCCCTTGCCCCCTTGCGGGAGAGGGTCAGGGAGAGGGGTTCTCACGGGCAGTCTCGCTTGTGGCCACCCCTCTCCCCAGCCCTCCCCCGCAAGGCCGCAAGGGGGGAGGGAGCCGACTGGCCGCGCGGCGAGAGTATTGGCTAAATCAAGCCGATGCGCCCTGCTTCACTCGTGCGCTCACGCCGCGCGGATGTTCGCCATGAAGCGGTCGAGCTCTTCGCGCAGCCGGGTGCTTTCGCTCGACAGCGTGCGCGCGGAATGCAGCACCTCTTCCGAGGCCGTACCGGTCTCGGTCGCGCCGCGGTTGACCTGCATGATGCTGGCGGCGGCTTCCTCGGTGCCTTGCGCGACGTTCTGGACGCTGCGTGCGATTTCCTGCGTCGCAGAACTCTGCTGCTCGACTGCGTCAGCAATCGTCGTGGCGATGTCGGAGATCTTGCCGATGGTGCCGCCGATTTCCTTGATCGCCGCGACCGATTCCTGGGTCGCGCCCTGCATGCCCGAGATGTGATTGGATATCTCGTCGGTCGCCTTCGCGGTCTGGCTGGCGAGCGATTTGACCTCGGAGGCGACGACGGCAAAGCCGCGGCCGGCATCGCCGGCGCGAGCCGCCTCGATGGTCGCGTTCAGCGCCAGCAAATTGGTCTGCTCGGCAATCGCCGTGATCAGCTTGACCACGTCGCCGATCTCTTGTGCCGCGCGCGACAGTTTTCCGATGCGGTTATCGGTCTGTTCGGCCTGGCGCACCGCGGCTTCCGCAATCTGGCTGGATTCCTTGACGCGGCGGCCGATCTCGTCGACGGAGGCCGAAAGCTCCTCGGTCGCGGATGCCACCGATTGCATGTTGCCGGAGGCTTGTTCCGAAGCGCCGGCGACCTGGCTCGACAGGCTCTGGGTGGTTTCCGCCGTTCGCGTCAGCGTTCCCGCCGATGCTTCCAGCTGCACCGCCGAGGCCGAAACGTTGGAGACGATGGCGCCCACCGCGGCCTCGAATTCGTCGGCAAAGCGAATGAGTTCGGCGCGGCGCGCGGCGCTGCTCGCCTTGTTCTGCGCCTCCTGCGTGGCGGCGTCGCGTTCGGCCTTGGCGACCGCCTGAACCTTGAACTCCTCGACCGCGCCGGCCATTTCGCCGAGTTCGTCCTTGCGCCCGAGGCCGGGCAGCACGACGTCGAAATTGCCGGCGGCGAGTTCGCGCATCGCCTTGCACATTGCGGTCATCGGCTTGGAAATGCCCTTGCCGAGCAAGAACGCCCAGATACAGCCGAGCAGGAAGCCGCCGGCCGCCAGGATCAGGATCAGCCGTTCGGTTTCGCCGATGCTCGCGTTCGACTCGGCCTCGAGCCGCTTCTGATCGGCCAGCAGGCTGGACTTCATGACCGCGGCGCCCTTGCTGATCGCGGTGACGGAATCCGTCATATCGAGCGTCAGGTCGTCGATTTCCTTGGCATTGTGAATCAGCTTGGCGAGCGCCTCCCGGTAGGCATCTAAAAGTCCGGCGACCTCCTTGAGGTCAGCCACGACCTTTTCAGTCTTCGAGGAAATCGATTTGAGCGAATTCTCGACGAATTTCAGACGCGCCAACGCGCTGGCGGCCACCGCCTTGTCGGCATTGATGACGAACGTGTTGACCAGTGCGGTGGTGACGGCCTGAAACTGCTCGTAGACCTTCTTCGCGCCGAGACTGATGACCTGCTGCTCGGACTCCTCGGCGTTGCTCGGGAGATCGTCGAGCTTGTAGTGCAGCGACATGCCGCTGCGTGTGAGCTGGTTCTGGGTGATCCGCGCGCTCTCGTCCTTGACCTTGACGACGTCGGCAAAGATCTTGGCAAAGCCGCGGAACTCCCGCTCCAGCTTGGCGAGCTGTTCGAGCCGGCCCGGATCGGTGGTGCCCTTCATCGAGGCGATAATGGCTGCCTTCAGGCTGGCTTCAGCCGCGAGCGCCGCCTTGCCATCCTCTTCCTTGGCCGTGACCACGAAATAGCGGGCGAGCGAACTATAGGAAATCAGCTCGCGGTCGATGTCGCGCGCCAGATCGGCTTCCTGCACGCTGCGCCGGTAGGCGTCCACGCCTCCGGAAACGTGTTCAAATCCCATATAGGCAATGCCCATGCTGACCGCCGAGATGGCCAGCGTCACGGCAAAGCCAAGCATGATCTTGGCGCGGAATCGAAGGGTTGGGAGTTTGATCGAGAACAAGCCCGTACGTTTCTTAAATCCCACCTCAAGCCCCCCGTTTTCATTCTGAAAACCCGGATCGGGAGGCGCTGCCCCCGATCCAGTGCGCAAAACTAAGGCACAATGGATAAGGGTGCGTAAATTCCGGCCGCATTCCCCTTGGGTTGCAGGGCTGGAGGCATACTTTTTTTGCCTTGGTCCCCCTTTGGGGCCCGGACGGTCTCCGAAAGTATGATGCCATGCGGGGTGGACGAGGCCTCACCCCGTCGATCTACCTTCCGCCACGCGTGCGCTTTGGCTGCAGCTCGACTCGCGCTGGAAGACGGCCGAAGAATCGGCTGACCGACACCGCGTCGCCGCGAGGATGTCATCACAATGACAGGGGCGACCAAAATCCTAGTTGCAAGTTCCCTCGCCCGTGTTTCTAATTGGAATAATTATAAAACATCGGGAGGTATCACGCGTGTCTACCATCAAATTGACGGTGAACGGCAAGGCTGTCTCAGCCGACGTCGAGGACCGGACCCTCCTCGTCCATCTCTTGCGCGAAAACCTGAACCTGACCGGCACCCATGTCGGTTGCGACACCAGCCAATGCGGCGCCTGCGTCGTCCATATCGACGGCCGGGCGGTCAAATCCTGCACCGTGCTGGCGGGCCAGGCCGCCGGGTCCAACGTCACCACCATCGAGGGCATCTCGAAGGGCGACGAATTGCACCCGATGCAATTGGCGTTCCGCGACAATCACGGCCTGCAGTGCGGCTATTGCACCCCGGGCATGATCATGTCGTCGATCGATATTGTGAATCGCCATGGCGGCAAGCTCGACGAGGAAACCGTCCGGCAGGAGCTGGAAGGCAACATCTGCCGCTGCACCGGCTACCACAACATCGTCAAGGCGGTGCTCGACGCGGCCGGACGCATGAAGGTCTCGCAGGCGGCCGAATAGCTGCCGCAGGCCACCAAGACTGAATCCAAGACCGCGTTTCGATGGAAATGGCGGGAACAATAATTCCGGTCGGGAGGACAGGACATGGGCGTTGAAGGCATTGGCGCAAGCGTTGTGCGCAAGGAAGACCGCCGTTTCATTACCGGCAAGGGTCGTTACGTCGACGACATCAAGATTGTGGGCCTGACCCACGCGCACTTCATCCGCAGTCCGCACGCCCACGCCAAGGTAAAGAGCATCGATACGTCAGCGGCGAAGGACATGCCGGGCGTGGTTGGCATCCTGACCGGCCAGCAGATCGTCGACGACAAGGTCGGCAATCTGATTTGCGGCTGGGCCATCACCTCGAAGGATGGCACCGGCATGAAGATGGGCGCATGGCCGGCGATGGCGCCGGAGATCGTGCGCTTCGTCGGCCAGGCGGTCGCGGTCGTGATCGCCGAGACCAAGAACCAGGCCAAGGACGCCGCCGAAGCCGTCGTCGTCAACTACGAAGAACTGCCGGCCGCCGCTGATATTCGCGCCGCCATCAAGCAGGGCGCGCCGCAGCTTCACCCTGAAGCGCCCGGCAACGTGATCTACGACTGGACGATCGGCGACGAGGCCGCCACCGAAGCCGCGTTCAAAGCGGCGGCCAACGTGGTTTCGCTCGACATCACCAACAACCGGCTGGTGCCGAACGCGATGGAACCGCGGGCAGCGATCGGCGAATATAATGAGGCGGAAGAGCACTTCACGCTCTACACGACCTCGCAGAATCCGCATGTCGCCCAGTCTCGTGCTGTCGGCGTTCTATAACATCGCCCCGGAGCACAAGCTGCGGGTGGTGGCGCCCGACGTCGGTGGCGGCTTCGGCTCCAAGATCTTCATCTACCCTGAGGAGATGGTGGCGCTGTGGGCCTCCAAGAAGGTGGGGCGTCCGGTGAAGTGGACCGGCGATCGCACCGAGGCCTTCCTGACTGACGCCCATGGCCGGGATCACCTGACCAATGCCGAGCTGGCGCTCGATGCCAACAACAAGATCACCGGCTTGCGCGTCAAGACCTATGCCAATCTCGGCGCCTATATGTCGCTGTTCTCGTCGTCGGTGCCGACCTATCTCTACGCGACGCTGCTGTCGGGCCAGTACAACATCCCCAACATCTTCGCCGAGGTGATCAGCGTCTACACCAACACCACCCCGGTCGACGCCTATCGCGGCGCGGGCCGGCCCGAAGCGAGTTTCGTGGTTGAACGGCTGCTGGAGACGGCGGCGCGGCAGTTGAAGGTCGATCCGGCGGAACTGCGCCGCAAGAACTTCATCACCCAGTTCCCGCATCAGACGCCTGTCATCATGGCCTACGATATCGGCGATTTCGGCGCCTCGCTCGACGCGGCGATGAAGGCGATCGACTACGCCGGCTTCCCGGCGCGCAAGGCGAAGGCCAAGTCCGAAGGCAAGCTGCGCGGCATCGGCCTCTCCTGCTACATCGAGGCCTGCGGCATCGCGCCGTCGAAGGCGGTCGGCAGTCTCGGCGCCGGCGTCGGCCTGTGGGAGTCCGCGGAGATCCGCGTCAATCCGGTCGGCACGATCGAAGTCCTGACCGGATCACACAGCCACGGCCAGGGCCATGAAACCACGTTCTGCCAGCTGATCGCCGAGCGCCTCGGCGTTCCCATCAGCCAGGTGCAGATCGTCCACGGCGACACCGACAAGGTGCAGTTCGGCATGGGCACCTACGGCTCGCGCTCACTCGCCGTCGGCGGCACCGCCATCATCAAGGCGATGGAGAAGGTGGAGGCCAAGGCGAAGAAGATCGCAGCCCATGCGCTCGAAGCCTCCGAGAACGACATCGTCATCGAGAACGGCGAGTTCAAGGTCACCGGCACCGACAAGTCGATCGCGCTGCCGATGGTCGCGCTCGCCGCCTATACCGCGCACAATCTGCCCGACGGCATGGAGCCCGGCCTGAAGGAGACCGCGTTCTACGACCCGACCAACTTCACCTTCCCGGCCGGCGCCTATATCTGCGAACTCGAGGTCGATGCCGCCACCGGCAAGACCTCCTTCGTCAACTTCGTGGCGGCGGACGATTTCGGCCGGCTGATCAACCCGATGATCGTCGAAGGCCAGGTCCATGGCGGGCTCGCCCAGGGCATCGGCCAGGCGTTGCTCGAAGGCGCAGCGTATGACAGTTCGGGTCAGCTGCTGACGGCGTCGTTCATGGATTACGCCATGCCACGCGCCGACGATCTGCCGTCGTTCAAACTGAACCACACCACGACGCTGTGTCCGGGCAACCCGCTCGGCGTCAAGGGCTGCGGCGAGGCCGGGGCGATCGGCGCATCGGCCGCCGTGATCAACGCGATCACGGATGCGATCGGCAACAACAAACTCGAAATGCCGGCGACGCCCGATCGCGTCTGGCACGCCATTCACGGTTGAGGGAGCACAAACATGTACGAGACAATCTATCATCGCCCCTCTTCGGTCGACGAAGCCGTGGCGCTTTTCGGCAAAGGCTCGGATTCGAAATATCTCGCCGGCGGCCATACGCTGATTCCCGTGATGAAACAGCGGCTGGCTGCGCCGTCCGACGTGATCGATCTCGGCAAGATCAAGGAACTGATCGGGATCGAAGCGTCAGGCGATACGCTCACCATCAAGGCGGCCACGACTTATTTCGACATCATGCAAAGCGCCGACGTGAAGAAGTCGATCCCGGCGATCGCCTATCTCACCTCAGTGCTCGGCGATCCCGCAGTCCGCTACCGCGGCACGATCGGCGGTTCGATCGCCAACAACGACCCGGCGGCGGATTTTCCCGCGGCCTTGGTCTCGCTCGGCGCCACGGTGAAAACCAACAAGCGCTCGATTGTGGCGGATGATTTCTTCAAGGGCCTGTTCACGACGGCGCTGGAAGACGGCGAGATCATCACGGCAGTGTCGTTCCCGGTGCCGGCCAAGGCCGGTTACGAGAAGATGCGCCATCCCGCCTCACGCTTCGCGCTGACCGGCGTGTTCGTGACCAAGACCAAGGCCGGCGATGTCAGGGTCGCGGCAACCGGGGCATCGCAGAACGGCGTCATGCGGGTACCGGCGATCGAGGCGGCGTTGAAGGCGAACTGGTCCGCGGGCGCACTCGACAGCGTCAAGGTCTCCGACAGCGGCATGCTCGCCGATATCCACGGCTCCGCGGCCTATCGTGCCAACCTGGTCAAGGTAATGGCGCAGCGCGCGGTGACCGCGGCGGGCTAATAACGTCTAGACACAAGTTCCCATGCAAGCGGCGCGTGCGAGCCCGGTTCTGATTAAATCAGAACCGGGCTCTGCGCTTTGTTTTGACGCGTTTTCTTCACGCGAACCGACCCACTTCGCTCAAAACGCTATGGGTATGCGCGCCGCTCTGCATTTGGTCGGATTCTTGAGCAAAGAATGCTTGCCACGCGCAGCCGGAGGCGAGACAATTTAGCTAATCAGCTAATTAAAAATACCTCTTTGGGAGAACAAGACGTGCTCGACAAACCCGCCGCCCAATCCGCAGTTCGCGCCTCCGGCCCGCTCGCAGGCTTTCGCATCGTCGAGTTCGCGGGCATTGGCCCGGGTCCGTTTGCCTGCATGATGCTGGCCGACATGGGCGCGGAGGTCGTGACGCTCGACCGCGTCGGCGCCAGGAAGAATTTGAAATCGGTGGCGGGCCGCGGCCGCAAAGTCGTCGAACTCGATCTGAAGGACAAGGCCGCGGTCGCGAGCGTGCTCGATTTGCTCGCCAACGCCGACGCGCTGATCGAGGGTTTTCGTCCCGGCGTGATGGAGCGGCTGGGGCTCGGGCCTGACGTCGTAATGGCGCGCAATCCGCGGCTGGTATTCGGCCGCATGACCGGCTGGGGCCAGGAAGGCCCGCTGGCGCAGGCCGCCGGCCATGACATCAATTACATCTCGGTGTCAGGCGCGCTCGCCGCGATCGGCACCAAAGAGAAGCCGGTGCCGCCACTCAATCTAGTCGGCGATTTCGGCGGCGGCGCGCTCTATCTCGTGGTCGGCGTCCTCGCCGCGCTCTTGGAAGCGTCGAAGTCCGGCAAGGGCCAGGTGGTCGATGCCGCGATGTGCGACGGTGCGGCATCGCTGATGTCGATGTTCTTCGACATGACGGCGATCGGCCGCTGGACCGAAGGACGCGATCAGAATTTCCTCGACGGCGGTGCGCATTTCTACGGCGTCTACGAATGCTCCTGCGGCAATTTCGTTTCGATCGGATCGATCGAGCCGCAATTCTACGCGCTGCTGCGCGAACACGCCGGCCTGACCGACGCCGATTTCGACGCCCAGATGGACCGCAACGCCTGGCCGGCGCTGAAGGAAAAACTGACAAAAGTGTTCAAGAGCAAGAGCCGCGAAGACTGGTGCAAGATCATGGAAGGCACCGACATCTGCTTCGCACCGATCCTGACCATGGCGGAAGCGCCGAAGCATCCGCACAACGCCGCACGGAAGATCTTTGTCGAGCGCCACGGCGTGACCCAGCCTGCGCCGGCACCGCGTTTTTCGCGGACACCATCGGCGATCCGGGATGCGGAGAAGGCGGAGATTGGGGAGCTGACCAGCGCGTGGAAGGCGGGGAGGTAACCCCCGCTGTCGTCCCGGCCTTGAGCCGGGACCCATAGCCACCGGCGGAAATTGTTTTGCGCGCTTGTCGTTGTCTTTCTTTTCCAACAACATTGGCCGCGGCGTATGAGTCCCGGCCTTCGCCGGGACGACGTGAGCTACGCCGCATCCACCTTCAACACGCCCCTGCGAATCTGATCCTCCTCGATCGATTCGAACAGCGCCTTGAAATTGCCCTCGCCAAAACCGTCGTCGCCCTTGCGCTGGATGAACTCGAAGAAGATCGGCCCGATCGCGTTCGCGGAGAAGATCTGCAGCAGCACCTTGGTGTGGCCGCCTTCGACGACGCCTTCGCCGTCGATCAAAATGCCGTCGCGCTGCAGGCGCGCGACGTCCTCGCCATGCCGGGGCAACCGTGCATCGATCTTCTCGAAATAGGTCAGCGGCGGTGACGGCATGAACGGCAAACCGTCGGCGCGCAGCGTCTCCACCGTGCCGTAAATGTCCCGCGCGCCGCAGGCGATGTGCTGGATGCCCTCGCCGCGGTAGGTGTTGAGATATTCCTCGATCTGGCCGGAATCGCCGGCGTCCTCGTTGATCGGAATCCGGATCTTGCCATCCGGACTGGTCAGCGCGCGCGAGAACAGGCCGGAGGCGCGGCCCTCGATGTCGAAGAAACGGATCTGGCGGAAGTTGAACAGCTTAGCGTAGAAGCCGGTCCAGACATCCATACGGCCGCGATGAACGTTGTGGGTGAGGTGGTCGATATAGAACAGACCGGCGCCGGCGGGACGCGGGTCTTTGGCGCCGAGCCATTCGAACTCGCTGTCATAGGCCGAGCCCTTGGCGCCGTAGCGATCGACGAAGTAAAGCAAGCTGCCGCCGATGCCCTTGATGGCGGGAACGTCGAGCGTCTTCTGCGCTGACGGGATGTCCGCGGGCTCCGCGCCGAGCGAAATCGCGCGCGCGTAAGCCTGCTTGGCATCGACCACGCGAAACGCCATCGACGGCGCGCAGGGGCCGTGCGCGGCGACGAAATTAAAACCGTGGGTGCCGGGCTCCTCGTTGACGAGGTAGTTGATGTCGCCCTGGCGATAGACCGTGATGTTCTTTGTCTTGTGGCGGGCGACCGGCACATAGCCCATCAGCTTGAACAGCGCGTGCAGCTCTTCCGGTTTCGGGTGCGCGTATTCGACGAACTCGAAACCGTCGGTGCCCATCGGATTGTCGGCGTTGATGGTAGCGGCCGGCGCGTCGTGCGGAAATGGACCCATCGCGGAATCTCCTTCTCGATTTGATCCATGGAGTTTCCGCCAGATCAGGCGCAATGTGCATGCAAATGGCGGCAGGATTGGCTATAGTCATGCACATTTCGTGCATCAAATGGACATTTCGCGCATGATCCCGGTAGACGCTTTCGACCTCAAAATGCTGGCCGCGCTGCAGGACGACGGTCGGCTGACCAACCAGCAGCTGGCCGACCTCGTCGGCCTGTCCGCGTCGCAATGCTCGCGGCGGCGGATGCGGCTCGAAGAAGAGAAAGTCATCGCGGGCTATCACGCCGACCTCGCCAGCGAGGCGCTCGGCTTCAACCTGATCGCCTTCATCCACATCACGCTGGCGACGCATTCGCCCGACAACGCCAAGAAGTTTCGCGCGCTGGTGGGCCGCGTCGACGCGATTCAGGAAGCCTATTCGCTGACGGGGGATGCCGATTATCTCTTGAAGGCCGTACTGCGCGACCTCAAGAGCCTGTCTGACATCGTCAACAACGTGCTGATGCCGCACCAGAGCGTGGCGCATGTGCGCTCGTCGATCGTGCTGGACCGGCTGAAGGAAAGCGCAAAGCTGCCGTTAAAGGAATTGGCGCGATAGAATTTTGCGGGAGATGGCCGAAATCGAGGGGTATTCGCCATTCGCTTTCGACAGCCAGTTTGCGATGATCCCGTTCGAATCAACGCGAAGAGACGATCATGGCGCTGCAACTCCGGCCGAACTGCGAATATTGCGACGCGGATCTGCCGCCGAACGCAACGGAAGCGCGGATCTGTTCCTATGAGTGCACGTTCTGCGCTGACTGTGCCGACAACAAGCTGCACAATGTGTGCCCGAACTGCGGCGGCGGATTTGTGCCGCGGCCGATCCGGCCCGCGCAGGAATGGCGGCCGGGCGTCTGCGTTGTAAAGCAGGCGCCGTCAGACAAGCGCGTGCATCTGAAATACAGCGTCGAAGATTGCGCGGCGCATTCGGCGCGGCTTAGGGATATCCCGCCGCAGGAGCGCTGAACTCTCCTCCGTCATTGCGAGGAGCGAAGCGACGAGGCAATCCATGCTTTTCTTCACGGCTCGATGGATTGCTTCGCTTCGCTCGCAATGACGTGGAGAGAGCATTACCCCGCCGGCGTGATCGTGCCTTCGACTTCGCCGAAACCGACGCGGTAGCCGTCGCCCTGGCACCAGCCGCGCATCACGAGCGAATCGCCGTCTTCCAGGAACGTGCGCTTGACGCCGCCGGGCAATTCAACCGGCTCGGTGCCGTTCCAGCTGATCTCCAGAAGACTGCCGCGCTGATCCTTTTCCGGGCCGGAGATGGTGCCGGACCCTAAGAGATCGCCGACATTCATGGCGCAGCCGGACGAGGCGTGGTGCACCAATTGCTGCACCGACGACCAGTACATGTATTTGAAATTGGTCCGCGAGATATTTGCCGCCGCGTTCATGGAGCCGGCGCGCAGGGCGACGTCGAGCTGCATGTCGTAATTGTTCGGCTGCGCCTGCCGCAGATATTCCAGCGGCTGCGGATCCTGCGCGGGACCCTGGACGCGGAACGGCTCCAGCGCCTCGCGCGTCACGACCCACGGGCTGATCGAGGTCGCAAACGCCTTGGCCTGGAACGGGCCGAGCGGCACATATTCCCATTGCTGGATATCGCGCGCGCTCCAGTCGTTGAGGATTACGAATCCGAAGATCATTTCCTCGGCCTGTTTTTCCATCAGCATTTCGCCGATCGCTGACGCCTGCCCGACCACGACGCCCATTTCCAACTCAAAATCCAGCCGCTTGCAGGGCCCAAAACTCGGCACGTCGGCGGTCGGCGGTTTCAGCTGCCCGCGCGGCCGGCGCACCCTGGTGCCGCTGACGACGACGGTGGATGCGCGGCCATTGTAGCCGATCGGCATATGCAGCCAGTTCGGCTGCAACGCATTGTCCTTGCCGCGGAACATGACGCCGACGTTGGTGGCGTGCTCCTTGGAGGAATAGAAATCGGTGTAACCGGACACCGCGATCGGCAGATGCAGCGTGACATCCGCCATCGGCACCAGCGTGCGCTGGCGCAGTTTTTCATTATCGCGCAGTTCGGGATGATCATGGCGCAACAGCTCGCTGATCCGCGCCCGCGTCCGCGACCACACCTCGGGCCCGAGCGCCATGAAGGCGTTGAGCGATGCGCTCGCGAACACGCCGGGTTCGACGACGTCGATCCGGCAATCCTGCGCGAGCTGCCAGAGATCGAGCACGTAGTCGCCGATCGCGACGCCAACGCGCGGGGCGAGCCCGTCCTTGGCGGAGAACACGCCATAGGGGAGATTCTGGATCGGGAAATCCGACGCGGGATCGACCGGGATGAAGGATTTCAGTTTGGGATCGTTGGGGTGGGTGGTCACTTTGTGCTTCGTCCTTTCTTCCTTCTCCCCTTGTGGGAGCCGAGACGAGCGAAGCTCGCTCTTAGGTGGCGCGCACAGCGCGCCGGATGAGGGGTCTCTATCCGCCTCTCGAAATCTTACCGTGAGGAGAGAACCCCTCACCCGTCTTCGCTTCGCGAAGCCACCCCAAGAGCGAGCTTCGCTCGTCTCGATCCCACAAGGGGAGAGGGAACAAAATCACGGCTTGTTCGGATCGAATCGCTTCTCAAGTCCCTGCCAGCAATCCGCGTAGTCGTCCTGCAAGGTCGCCGACTTCGCTGCATGCGCGGTGACGCGCTGCGGGTAGCGGGTCTCGAACATGAAGGCCATGGTGCCGGTGAGCTTCACTGGTTTCAATTCGCCGTTGCTGGCGTGATCGAAGGCCTGGCGGTCCGGGCCGTGCGGCAGCATCATGTTGTGCAGGCTGATGCCGCCGGGGACAAAGCCTTCCGGCTTGGCGTCGTAGACGCCGTAGATCAGCCCCATGAACTCCGACATGATGTTCATGTGATACCAGGGCGGACGGAAGGTGTTTTCCGCGACCGCCCAGCGCTCCGGGAAAATCACAAAGTCGATGTTGGCGGTGCCTGCGGTTTCCGACGGCGAGGTCAGCACCGTGAAGATCGACGGATCGGGATGGTCGAAGCCGATGGCGCCGACCGGCGAGAAGGTGCGCAAATCGTATTTGTAGGGTGCGTAATTGCCGTGCCACGCCACCACATCGATCGGCGAATGCGGCAAGGTCGTCTTGAACAGCGAACCGCCCCATTTCACGAACAATTCGGTCGGCGTGTCCTTGTCCTCATAGGCCGCCACGGGAGTAAGGAAGTCGCGCGAATTGGCCAGGCAATTGGCGCCGATCGGACCACGTTCGGGCAGCGTGAAGGCGCCGCCATAGTTCTCGCAGAGATAGCCGCGCGCCGGGCCGTTGGTGAGTTCGACGCGAAACTTGACGCCGCGCGGGATCACGACGATCTCGCCGGGCTCGGCGTCGATGCGGCCAAACTCGGTGACAAGGCGCAGCTTGCCCTGCTGCAGCACGAACATCATCTCACCATCGGCATTGTAGAAATGCTGGTCGACCATCGATTTGGTGATGAGATAGACGTGCGCCGCCATTCCGGCCTGGGTGTTGGCGTCCCCTGCCGTCGTCATGGTCTGCACGCCCTGCAGGAAGGTGGTGTCGTCCTTCGGGATCGGCGCCGGATCCCAGCGCAGTTGCGCGATCGGCAATTCATATTCATGGCACGGTGCGGTGCGCCACAGCCCGGCATCGGCCTTCTCAAAACGTCCCGAGTGCCTCACCGAGGGGCGGATGCGATACAGCCATGACCGCTCGTTGGTGCCGCGCGGCGCGGTGAACGGGGAGCCGGAAAGCTGCTCGGCATAGAGGCCATAGGCACAGCGCTGCGGCGAGTTGCGCCCCATTGGCAGCGCGCCCGGCAGCGCCTCGGTCTCAAAACTGTTGCCGAAGCCGGACATGTAGCCCGGCGTCACGCCAACGGTGCCTCGGGAAATCGCGTCAGGCGAGGTGTTGATATTCATGGTCATCCTCCTTCATCTTGCGCATGATCTTGTCCGAAAACCGGTACCCACTTTTCGGGATCATGCGCCTTGCAGGGCGGCCCACATTTCCTGATCGCGCTTGTCGGTCCAGATCACGGGATCGTCGATTCCCGAGGCCTCGTCGAACGCGCGCGAGACGTTGAACGGCAGGCAGTGCTCATAGATCGCAAAGCTGGAAAATTTCGGGTCCATCACCTCGCGCGTCGCCGCCATCGATTCCTTGAGGTTGCGGCCGCGGGCGACCGAGGTCTCGGCCGCACCGTAGAGCGAGGTGACGAAATCGCGCGTCATCGCAATCGCATCGCGTCCGGTCGCAAGCCCCTTGAGCGCATCGCCGCGGCCGGGCGCGATCGCCTTGGGATTGAAGGCGCGGATTTCGTTAAGAGTCGTCGGCCATTCGCGCAAATGCGCATCGCCGCAATAGCAGGCCGAGTGATATTCGATGAGGTCGCCGGAGAACATCACTTCGGCATCGGGTACCCAGGCCACGATGTCGCCGGAGGTGTGCCCCGCGCCGAGCTGCATCAGGCGCACTTCGCGCTTGCCGAGATAGATCGACATCTCGCCCTCGAAGGTCAGCGTCGGCCACGTCAGGCCGGGAATGCTCTGGGCATCCTGGAACAGGCGCGGGAAACGGCCATATTCGGAATCCCAATCCTGCTGGCCACGCTCCTCGATCAGGCGATGGGTTTCCGCCGAGGCGACGATGCCCTGCGCCTTGTAGGCGGAAGCGCCGAGCACACGCACCGCGTGGTAATGCGACAGCACGACATATTTGATCGGCTTGTCGGTGACGGTGCGCACCCGCTCGATCACCTTATTCGCCATCGCCGGCGTCGACTGCGCATCGAACACCAGGCAACCATCGTCGCCGACGATGATCGCGGAATTCGGATCGCCTTCGGCGGTGAAGGCGTAGAGATCAGTACCGATCTCGGAGAAAGTGATCTTCTTTTCCGCCATGTCAGTGGTGGATGCGAAACCCTTGGCCATTAATTTAGTCCCTTTCGATAACTCTATCCCCCGTCATTGCGGGGAGCGAAGCGACGAAGCAATCCACACTTGCTTTGGTGCTCGATGGATTGCTTCGCTGCGCTCGCAATGACACATGTTCATAATTCTATTGTTGCTGCTGTTGCTGCTGTTGCTGCTGGCTGGCGTCGAGCATCCGCCGCTTGGCGAGCGCGATAGCTTCGTTCAGCACCGCGATGTCGCCGATATGGTTGGCGAGCACCAGAACCAGCGCGGCGTCGAGGTCGGCGCTCTGCGCCTCGCTCAGTCCGCGATGCGCCTCGACGATGGCGCGGAAGGCGTCGTCGGGCTTTGCGAAATTCGAACTGGTGGACAGCGTCATGACAGTCCTCGATTGAGACCCGCCGCGCGCGCCAACGCCGCATCCAGCGCCGGCCGGGTCGGATGCCGGAAGCGCGCGGCGACATAGCCGTCGGGCCGCAGCAGATAGGTGGTGCCGGGCTCGGCGTCGTAGCGCGTACCCGCAAGGCCCCTGGTGTCGGCAAGTCCGTCGCCGCCGCCGATACGAATTGTTTCCACGCCTTCGGGCGCATCGATCGCGGCACCGTTGCCAAATTCCAGCAATGTGAATTGCGCGCCCCTGCCGACGAAGGCCTCGGTCAGAAACATCGGCTGGCCGCTCGCTGCCGCAATCGGCGCATCCGGCATCGACGCGCCGGGTCGCGGGCCGCCGCGCCACGCATCGTGATCGGCGGTCGACAGCGGCGTGTCATAGGTGGAAGGCACCGACAGCCGTCCGCCATTGACCATGCGCTTGCCGAATTCGGTTTCCCTGGCCAGCGACAGCACCGCCTTGCGCAGCCGCGCCTCCTGCTGCGACACCGGCGCCATGAAATCGGTCGAGCGCGTGGACTCGCGGATGTTCTCGTCTGCCGCGGCGCTGCGTTCGGTGTGGTAACTCTGGAGCAGCGCTTCCGGCGACGACCCGCGCAAGACGCGATCGAGTTTCCAGGCGATGTTCTCGGCGTCTTCGAGGCCTGAATTGGCGCCGCGGGCGCCGAACGGCGAGACCTGGTGCGCGGCATCGCCGGCAAAGATCACGCGGCCGTGCAAGAACTTCTCCATCCGGCGGCACTGGAACTTGTACAGCGAGATCCATTCGAAATCGAATTTGTCGTGGCCGAGCATGCGCGCGATCCGCGGCCGTACATTCTCCGGGCGCTTCTCGACGACAGGATCCGCATCAGGATGCAGCTGCAGGTCAATGCGCCAGATGTCGTCCGGCTGCTTGTGCAACAGCGCGGAGCGTCCGGCGTGGAACGGCGGATCGAACCAG
This sequence comes from Bradyrhizobium sp. OAE829, assembly GCF_040546575.1. Classification (NCBI taxonomy): domain Bacteria; kingdom Pseudomonadati; phylum Pseudomonadota; class Alphaproteobacteria; order Hyphomicrobiales; family Nitrobacteraceae; genus Bradyrhizobium; species Bradyrhizobium sp. OAE829. The sequence continues at coordinate 3,940,667 of NZ_JBEPOE010000001.1, forward strand.
AACCAGCGCTCGGTCGGGAACGCCGCTGTCATCTTGACGTCGGCGATCAGGAATTGATCTTCGAACACTTGCCCGGCGAATTCTGCACCCACCATCTGCCGCAACGACGAGCGGGCGCCGTCGCAAGCGACGACGAAGCCGGCATGCAGCCGGTACGGTCCGTCAGGCGTTTCGATCGTCAGCAGCACATGGTCGTTGCGCTGTTCGAGGCCGGTCACCTTGTTGCGCCAGCGCAGGTCGATGCCAGAAAGCTCCTGGACCCGATCGACCAGATAGGCCTCGGCATAGAACTGCTGCAGGTTGATAAAGGCGGGCCGCTTGTGGCCTTCCTCCGGCAACAGGTTGAACTGGTAGAGCTGCGAGGCGCCGTGAAAGATCTTGCCGACGCTCCAGACCACGCCCTTGTCGACCATGCGCTGACCGACGCCGAGCCGATCCCAGAATTCCAGCGAGCGCTTGGAAAAGCAGATCGCGCGCGAACCCTCGCCGATCCGGTCGGCATCGTCGAGCAGCACCACGGACTGGCCACGCTGCGCCAGATCGATCGCCAGCGACAACCCGACCGGCCCGGCGCCGACCACCACGACGGGATGTTCGGCCACATCAGCACCCGCCCGATTCTGGTCGGGGTGCCTGCGGTAGCCGAATTGGGTTTTGGTCTGGACCATTGGAAGGTTTACTCTGGCCAAGGGTGCGCGGACTTGCTAAATTAGTCGCATCTGCAACTATCTTAAACCCGCTGGCGCCCCCGGCGTCAACTGAAATTGGAGCGATTTTGGCCAACGCGTCGTCCAGCGAGAACAGCGCCCGATCCCGATCCGCGCCCGACAGCGACGCGCGCAAAGACGGCGATAAGGACGGAACGCCATCAAAGGTCGCAAAAAACGGCGGACGTCTCGACCTCTTCAAGTTCGTGCCGTTCCGGCTGAACCGGCTGGCGGCGGAAGTCTCCTCGGCGCTCTCGGCCGAATATCAGGCGCGGTACGGGCTCGACATTCCGGAATGGCGCGTACTGGCGACGCTGGGTTTCCGCGTTGAGCCCTGCAGCGCGCAATACATCGCCCATTGCACCCGCACCCATAAATCGACCATCAGCCGCGCGGTCACCACGCTGATGAAACGGCAGATGATCGAGCGCGTCGAAAACGAAGAGGACCGCCGCGAATTCCGGCTGCGCATGACCGGGAAAGGCAAGGCGCTGTACGAGGAGCTGATCCCGCGCCTGCTGCGCCGGGAACAGGAGATTTTGTCGTGCCTCTCCGCGCCGGAGCGAAAGGCGCTGGCCGCGCTGCTCGGCAAGATCGAGGCAAGCCTCGACCTCGTGCAGACCAGCGCGGAGGCCGACGCGAAGGAAGCGTATTAGTTCTCGAGATTCCGGGTTCTCGCTTTGCGCGCCCCGGAATGACGCCGATGGCGTCACTTCACCGCCGTCACCACGATTTCCACGATATGCGGCGGCTCGAGCTCGACGCCGAGGCAGGCGCGCATCGGCGGGTTACTGGTGTCGACCCATTCATCCCAGGCGCGGTTCATCTCGCTTTTGCGCTTCATGTCGGAGATGTAGACGATCGCCGACAGGATCTTGCTCTTGTTCGAGCCGCACAGGGCAAGGCTCTCGTCGATGCGGGCGAGCGCCTTGACGCTCTGCTCGTACATCGAGGGCGTTACAGGATCGGGCGCGACCGCGACGGTGAGCACCAGATCATCGTGAACGACGGCGCGGCTGCGGGTTGGCGTGAGGCCGGGAAAACGGTCGATCATGGCTTGATCCTACTTCACGAATGATCGCGACGGCGCAAGGTGCAAGGCAAACGCATCGACCTTGTCGCTGGCGCGCGGATAGATTTCGCTCACGATCGGATCATGGCCGGGAATGAAACGATCGGGGTGGCCGGCCAGCTTTTCAACGATCTCCCAGCCCTGCACCATGTCGCCAACATTGTAGACGATCGGAAACGGGCTGCGCTTCTGCAGGTTGGCGTAGTAATGCGCGGCGTCCGAGGCCAGCACCACCGGCCCGCGCGCGGTCTCGACCCGCACCACCTGCAAACCATCGGAATGGCCGCCGACGCGATGCACGGTGACGCCGGGCGCGATCTCGCCATCGCCATTATGGAACGTGACGCGCTCGCCATAGACATGGCGCACCATCAGCGTGACGTGTTCGACGGAGAATGGATGCCGGATCAGGCCGTTGCACATGCAGCGCCCGGTCGCGTAGCTCATCTCGCGATCCTGCAGATGGAACCGGGCGCCGGGGAAGCGGTCGAGATTGCCGGCGTGATCGTAGTGCAGATGGGTGACGACGACGTCCTTGATGCTTGACGCCTTGACGCCGAACGCTTCCAGCGCATCGACCGGATTGAGGTTGAGCTTGCGCGACCGCGCCTTGGCTTCCTCGGCGTTAAAACCGGTATCGACCAGGATCTCGCGGCCGTGGCCGCGGATCAGCCAGACGAAGTAGTCGAGGTCCTGCGCGGTGGTGTCGTGCGGATCCGGTATCAGGAAGTTCAGATGAGGGGTGCGCGGCGACATCGTCGCATAGCGCAGTGCGTAGATTTCGTAGGCATTTCCCATCGGTGTCACTTTTCTTGAGGTTTGAGTTTTGGCCGACGTCCACAACAAGCCATCGTCATCCGCAAAGGTCAAACCGGCCGTGCGAATGACCACCCATAACAGGGCGGCACACCCAATGTGAAACCGGTTACACCGCCGGTGGCTGACCGGCACCAGGGGCATGGCTGGCTCCGGGAGGGCTTACGCAACCACCGGATGATCACGCACCGCAATTTCACGACGAACGGGATTTATTCCCCTTCAATCCCCAAGGAATCCCCAAGGGTTCATCGCGGTGAATTGTCGCAATTAACGTCGCCTTCGCAAGTGGTTGACGGCCTGCGGGGCTCGTTTGATAATGCGGTTTGCGTGGAGTATGGTCGCCGCGGCGCAAGCTGGGATCGGCGCTTTTTTGGCTGGACTGCGGTGAGAATGAAAATCCGCCTTGCATTGCTGCTCACATTGATTTTTTCCGTGGCGTCGATCGCCCCGTCGTTCGGGGCCGGCGAGCGTTTTGCGCTGGTGATTGGCAATTCGAAATATCCGGACGCCGAAGCGCCGCTGAAAGAGCCGATCAACGACGCGCGCGACGTCGCCGAAGAACTCAAGCGCGATGGCTTCAACGTCGATATCGGCGAAAACCTCACCGGCGACGGCATGCGCCGGGCCTTCGAGCGCCTGTACGGGAAGATCAAGCCCGGCTCGGTCGCCCTGATCTTCTTCTCGGGTTTCGGCATCCAGGCGAACCGCCAGAGCTACATGATCCCGGTCGACGCGCAGATCTGGGCCGAGGCCGACGTGCGCCGCGACGGCTTCAGCCTCGAAATGGTGCTGGGCGAGATCAACAGCCGCGGCGCCGGCGTCAAGATCGCCCTGGTCGACGCCTCCAGGCGCAATCCGTTCGAGCGCCGGTTCCGCAGTTTTTCCGCCGGACTTGCGCCGGTCATTGCGCCGAACGGCTCTCTGGTGATGTACTCGGCCGCCCTTTCGTCGGTCATTTCGGATAATGGCAGCGATCGGAGCCTGTTCGTGCGGGAACTGCTCAAGGAAATCCGCACCCCCGATTTGATGGCCGAGGAAACTTTGAATCGCACCCGGGTCGGCGTCACCCGCGCCTCGCGCCAGGAACAGGTGCCGTGGATTTCGTCGTCGCTGGCCGAGGATTTCTCCTTCATCCCGGGTGGTGGCGCAGGACCGAAGCCTTCGAGCCCGCCGCCGGCCCCGCCTCCGGTTGTCACCCCCTCTCCGCCTCCGGTCGCCATCGCTCCTCCGGCTCCACCCACGCCAACACCGACGCCCGCTCCGTCACCTCCGCCCGCCCAGGTGGCCATTGCGACGCCTGCACCGCCGCCGACCGCACCGCCGCCGACCGTAGTACCGCCGCCGCCAAAACAGATCGAAGTCACGGTTCCGCCACCCGCACCGCCAGCCAAGCCGCCCGAGGGCAACACGGCGATCGCGGCGCTCGCCGATGATCCGACCATCAAGAGCCTCACCGCCAGGCTCAATGACAACCCCGACGATGGAGCCGCGCTGTATCGTCGGGGCCAGGTCTATGCCAGCAAGGGCGCCTACGAACTCGCGATCAAGGACTTCAACAATTCGCTGCGGCTCAACCCGAAGGATGTGGAAGCCTACAACAACCGCTGCTGGGCCCGCACGGTCATCGGCGACCTGCAGGCCGCGCTGAAGGATTGCAACGAGGCGCTGCGGCTGCGGCCGAATTTCGTCGATGCGCTGGACAGCCGCGGCCTCGTCAACCTCAAGAGCGGGCAGACCAAGAATGCAATTGCTGACTTCGACGCCGCGCTGAAGATCAACCCGAGATTGACCTCTTCGCTGTACGGAAGGGGCATTGCCAAGAAGCGCAACGGCTCGATCCCGGAAGGCGATCTGGATATCAGCAACGCCAAGGCGATGGATCCGAATATCGTTAAGGAATTCGCCGACTACGGGGTACAGTGACGATTATTTGACGCTAAGCGGCGGCCCCCTCGAACCGGCAGGCGGGCGGCTAGACTAACCGTAATAGGCCGCGACCGGATTGGTCCGGCAGCTCATTTGAATCACGTTTTGGAACCACGCGCAGGAGGGACTGGTAATGTCACAGAGCTCTGGAACAAAGACCCTGACCGGAATCCTTTCGATCGCGACGCTCGGCGCCGCCCTCTGCTTTGGCATGACGGGTGCTGTTGCCGAGGAGAAGGCCAAGGACAAGAACGTGACCGAGGATCAGATTCTCCGCGCGCTGGCGCCGGAAAAGAAGCCGCTGACCCGCGGCCTGTCGGTTGGTCCGCAGCAGGTTGACCAGGCCGCAGCCGCCGCCGAAGGGCAATTCGTCCAGAAGATCCGCGGCCGCTCGACGCGGTCGCTGACGTTCACCGAGCGTGAAGAGATCGCCGCGATCGTCAAGGACAAGCCGAAGATCGATCTGGAAATCAACTTCGACTACAACTCGGCCGATATCAGCCCGAGATCGCTGGCATCGGTTCAGGCGCTCGGCCGCGCATTGTCCAGTTCCGACCTGAAAGGCTCGACCTTCGTGGTCGCCGGTCATACCGACGCAGCCGGCGGCGAAGGCTACAACCAGGACCTTTCCGAGCGGCGCGCCGACGCGATCAAGCGCTATCTGGTCGACAAATACGGCATCAACGGCACCGATCTGGTGACCGTCGGTTACGGCAAGAGCAAGCTGAAGGACGCGAACCAGCCGATGGCCGAAGCCAATCGCCGCGTGCAGGTTGTGAACATGGAGAACAAGGCCACTGCGTCCAAATAGCCTGTTCAAGTAGGGCGTGGCGTTGACCTAGATTTTCCGGCTACAATGCGTCCCGCAGCACCCTTGCGGGACGCATTTTGTTTTGGGTTCATTGTGATTTTTTGGTGAACCGGATGCACCCCGCTTCATTTGACTTCCAGTCTGGACTGATCCGGCGATGAAACTCTCCGAATACCTCAAACCTGCGCTCGGAGTAGCGTTCGTTGTTGTTGTGGGTGGCTTCTACTACTGGTTCGAGCACCGCTCCCGTCCCGAGCCCAAGGATACGCCCAGCCAGGCGCTGGTGATCGTGACCAAATCCACCAATGCCTGCTTCTCCGACATGGTGCGGGTCACCGGATTTATCGTGCCGCGCCGCGAAGCGCAGGTCGGCGTCGATCAGGAAGGCTCCAGGGTCACCGATGTCTTCGTCCGCGAAGGCGACATGGTGACGGACAATCAGGAATTGGCACGCCTGACCGCGCCGCCGCAGCAGCCGGGAGCGCCGGGCGGTGGCCGGAGCGGACCGATATCGCTGCGCACGCCTGGCCCAGGCCTCGTTACCGAAGTCAGGACCGCCGTCGGCGCGCCGGCCTCGCCGCAGGCCGGACCGATGTTCCGGATTTCGGTCAACAACGAGATCGAGCTGGAGGCCGAAGTGCCGAGCGTCCATCTGCTCAAGCTCAATCCGGGCGCCACGGTGCGGATCAGCCGCGACGACGCGCCTGATCTGGTCGGCAAGATCCGGCAAATCTCGCCGCAGATCGACCGCGCCACCCAGCTCGGCAAGGTCAGGATTTCGCTGAACAACAATCCCTCGCTCAAGGTCGGCATGTTCGCCCGCGCCAATATCGACGCCAAGCGCAGCTGTGGTGTCGCGGTTCCGCGTACCGCCATCGACCGCCTGACCCTGCAGGTGGTCAAGGAGAACAACAGGATCGAGACGCGAAAAGTCCGGGTCGGCCTGACGTCGGACACCTCTACCGAAATTCTTGAAGGCCTCGCCGTCGGTGAAACCGTCGTGGCCGATGCTGGCACCTCGCTGCATGACGGTGACCAGATCAAGACCATGTTTGCCGACGAACTCGAGCGCACGCGGACAAGATAATGGCTTTGAACATCTCGGCATGGTCGATCCGGAACCCGCTTCCGTCCATCGTCTTTTCGATCATCCTTCTGGTGCTGGGATGGGTCAGCTTCACCAAGCTCGCAGTCACGCGGCTGCCGAGCGCCGACATCCCCGTGATCTCGGTGGCGGTCTCGCAGTTCGGCGCGGCGCCCTCGGAGCTTGAATCTCAGGTCACCAAGACGATCGAGGACGGCGTATCCGGCGTCGAGGGCGTGCGGCACATTTCGTCGTCGATCACCGACGGCCTGTCGCTGACCACGATCCAGTTCGCGCTCGAAACCAACACCGACCGCGCGCTGAACGACATCAAGGACGCCGTCACCCGCGTTCGCGCCAGCCTGCCGCAAAACGTCACCGAGCCGCTGATCCAGCGCGTCGACGTGATCGGCCTGCCGATCGTCACCTATGCCGCGATCTCTCCGGGCAAGACGCCGGAGCAGCTCTCCTATTTCGTCGACGACGTCGTCAAACGCGCGCTGCAGGGTGTCCGCGGCGTCGCCCAGGTCGAGCGCATCGGCGGTGTCGAGCGCGAGATTCTGGTCTCGCTCGATCCCGACCGGTTGCAGGCCTCGGGGCTGACCGCCGTCAATGTCAGCCAGATCCTGCGCGGCACCAATGTCGACCTCGCCGGCGGCCGCGCCGGTATAGGCAACAACGACCAGGCGATCCGCACCCTGGCCGGCGCCAAGACGCTGAACGAACTCGCCGGCACCATGATCCCGCTGTTCGGCGGCGGCGAGGTGCGGCTCGACGACCTCGGCACCGTCACCGACACCATCGCCGATCGCCGGACCTTTGCCCGCTTCAACGGCGAGCCGGTGGTCGCCCTCGGCATCAAGCGCTCGAAGGGCGCCAGCGACGTGGTGGTCGCCGCCGCCGTGCAAAAACGCATCGATGCGCTGAAGGCGGCCTATCCCGACGTCGACCTGAAGATGATCGACACCTCGGTCGATTTCACCAAGGGCAATTACGAGGCGGCGATCTCGACCCTGTTCGAGGGCGCTATTCTCGCCGTCGTCGTCGTGCTGCTGTTCCTGCGCGACATCCGCGCCACGATCATCGCCGCGATCTCGCTGCCGCTGTCGATCTTCCCGGCGTTCTGGGTGATGGATCTGCTCGGCTTCTCGCTCAACCTCGTCAGCTTCCTCGCCATCACGCTGTCGACCGGTATTCTGGTCGACGACGCCATCGTCGAAATCGAAAACATCGTCCGCCACATGCGCATGGGCAAGACGCCCTACCGCGCGGCGCTGGAAGCCGCCGACGAAATCGGCCTCGCCGTGATCGCGATCTCGCTGACCATCATCGCGATCTTTGCGCCGGCGAGCTTCATGTCCGGGATCGCCGGGCAGTTCTTCAAGCAATTCGGCATCACCGTGTCGGTGCAGGTGTTCTTCTCGCTACTGGCGGCGCGCTTCGTCACGCCGGTGCTGGCGGCCTACTTCCTCAAGGATCACCCGCATGAGGACCCGCCGCCCGGGCGCTTGCTGAAGGCTTACACCAGGCTCGTGACATGGTCGGTGAAACACTACTTCATCACCGTGCTGGCCGGACTTGCGATATTCGCCGCCTCGATCTGGAGCATCACGCTGCTGCCGCAGGGCTTCCTGCCGGCGCAGGACACCGCACGCTCGCTGCTGGCGATGGAACTGCCGCCAGGCTCGCAACTCGCCTACACCGAGAAGGTGACGGAGGAAATCGTCCAGCGCCTGCGCAAGCGCCCGGAGATCAAGAGCATCTTCGTCGATGGCGGCCGGGTGCCGCCGGGAACGCAGGAAGTGCGGCGCGCCGCGCTGATCATCAACTACACGCCGAAGAAAGATCGCGACAGCAAGCACACCCAGCGCCTGCTCGAGCTCGATATCAGCAAGGAACTGGAAAACGTCCCTGACATCCGGTTCTGGTTCCTCGATGAAAACGGCCTGCGTGCGATTTCGCTCGTCGTGACCGGCATCGACAGCAACATCGTCGGCAACGTCGCCAACGAACTCGCGACCCAGATGAAGCGAATTCCGATCATCGCCAACGTGATCTCGGAAACCTCGCTCGACCGGCCGGAGCTTCGGATTCGCCCGAGGGCCGAACTGGCCGCACGGCTTGGCGTCTCCACTGAAAGCCTGTCGCAAACCATCCGTGTCGCCACCATCGGCGACGTCGGCCCGGCGCTCGCCAAGTTCGACGCCGGCGACCGCCAGGTGCCGATCCGCGTCCAGCTCGAGGACAGCGCGCGCGGCGACCTGCAGATGCTGCAGCAATTGCGGGTGCCGCTCGGCCAGCGCGGCGAGCGCGGCGGCGTGCCGCTGTCTGTCGTCGCCGACATCCAGCTCGACCAGGGCCCGACCAGCATCAACCGTTACGACCGGGAACGGCAGGCCACCGTCGCAGCCGACCTCGTCGGCACCGCGGCGCTGGGCGACGCGACCAAGATGATCTACGACCTGCCCGTGATGAAGAGCCTGCCCAAGGGCGTCAAGGTAAGCCCGTCGGGTGACGCCGAAAGCCTGGCCGAACTGTCGGACGGCTTTGCCACCGCCATCACCGCCGGCCTGATGATGGTCTACGCCGTGCTGGTGCTGTTGTTCGGCACCTTCCTGCAGCCGATCACCATCCTGTTCTCGCTGCCGCTTTCGATCGGCGGCGCGATCGCAGCCTTGCTGCTGACCGGCAAGCAGCTGACCACGCCGGTGTGGATCGGCATCCTGATGCTGATGGGCATCGTCACCAAGAACGCCATCATGCTGGTGGAGTTCGCAGTCGAGTCGATCCGCGAAGGCAACAAGCGGGATTTTGCGATCATCGACGCCGGCATCAAGCGCGCCCGCCCCATCATCATGACCACCATCGCGATGGCGGCCGGCATGATGCCGTCAGCGCTGGCATTCGGCGCCGGCGGCGAATTCCGTTCGCCGATGGCGCTTGCCGTGATCGGCGGCCTGCTGTTCTCGACAGTGCTGTCGCTGGTGTTCGTGCCGGCGATGTTCATGATGATGGACGATCTCGGCGCGCTGATCTGGCGCTACGGCAAGCTGCTGTTGGCCTCGGAAGCCGAGAGCGACGATGTTCCGCCGGGCGGCCATCACACCGCACCGCCCCCGGCCAAGGGGCCGCCGCCGGTCCCGCCGGCGATGTCGCCCGCAGCGAAGTGAGGCTTGGCTACTCGTTGCGCGCCACCGTCGTCAGCTTGTTCAGGTTCTGCAGCAGGATGCGTCCGCGCTGCAGATCCAGGATGCCGTCCTTGCGCCAGGCCTGCAGTTGACGGTTGACGCTTTCGCGCGCAGCGCCGACGAACACGCCGAGCTGCTCCTGCGAAATATGCACTTCCGATCCGAAATCGGCAGCCAGCGCCACCAGCCTTCGCGCCAGCCGCACCGGCAGCGGCTGTAGCATGGATTCTTCCATCCGCTCGCTCTGCCAGCGGATGCGCTGGCACAGCAGCGTGATGATCTTGATGGCGACTTTCGGCTCACGTTCGAGGAACGCTAGGAAATCCTCACGCCGGAGCACGAACAGTTCCGTCGCCTCGCCAGCGGTGGCGTCCGCGGTGCGGCTTTGGCCGTCGAGCACGGCGACTTCGCCGAAGAGATCGCCCGAACCCATGAAGTTCAGGGTCAGGCGGCTGCCGTCGGAGGCACCGGTCTCGATCCGGATCTGGCCGCGGCGGACCCCGTAAAGGGCGTCGCCGGGGTCCCCCTTCTGGAACAGCATCTCGCCGAGCCCCAATTGCTGGGTGTGGCAGAGTCCAGAGATTCGCTGCAGCTCGTCGGCGCCAAGGTCCGCGAACATCGGGTTCATCTTCAAAATGACCGCAAATTCGGCCTGTTTGCTCATTGGTTTGCCTTCCAGTTCGATCCCAAAACCGTCCCCAAAGGCCCTAGCAAGATTCACCCCGACCGAAGTGTGTCATAAGTCACATAGCATTGCAGCAGGCTTGGAATAATTTTGGCTTCTTTGAGCGATGTCCCCTTCCGGGATAAGCTCGCTTGTCCGGCTGTGCCCCATCGGGCGCGGCCGAAACCGAAGCCGTTTGCCCGGCCTGGAAAGTCGAAATGAGAGCATTGAAATTCGCCGGGGCCGCCATTGGCGCCGTGATCGTCATCATCGGGCTGCTGCTCGTGATCGGCATCCCGTCCGGCTTCATGACGTCGCAGATCCAGGAACGGGTCGAGCGCGAGACCGGCTACAAGCTCACCATCAACGGCGGAACCAGGGTCGGGCTCTGGCCGTCGCTCAACATCACGCTGAACGACGTTGCGCTTCAGGATCCGAAAGATCGCGACATCAACCACCGCCTCACCGCGGTCAGCATCCAGGCAGACGTGACACTGGCGAGCCTGTGGTCCGGCAAACCGCAGGTGACCGAACTTGTCATCGTTCGTCCGGTGTTGAACCTGCCGCTGCAGCGCGAACGCATCAAGGATATCAATCCGCCGTCGAAGCCGGCCGCCGCGATCAAGGGCGAGGCCTTTACGGTCGAGCATGTCAGCGTCACCGGCGGCACGATCGTGTTTTCCAATCTGCGCGACCGCGTCGAGAACAGGATCGAGACCATCAACGCCGACATGACGATCGATGCCGACCGCAAGATCCGGGCGACCGGCAATGCGCGCGCCGGCGAGCACGCGCTGAAATTCGACATCAAGGCGGTGGCTCCGGCACCGCCGCTCGAACGGCAGAACATCCCGACCGAATTCAAGATCGACGCGCCCGGCATCCTGCACGGGCAGCTGTCGGGCAAGGCGGAAGTCCGGCTCAACGGCCCGGTGGTGATGATCAACGGCCTGACCGGCACGCTCGGCGACGGCGCGTTCAATGGCTGGGCCTCGGTCGATACCGCAAGCAAGCCGCTGGTGAAGCTCGATCTCGATTTCCAACGGCTCGATGTCGCGATGGGCCGTGGTGACAGCGGTTCGGCAGCGCAGCCCTGGAGCAATGCGACGATCAATCTCAATGGCCTCAACTATGTCGACGCCCAGGCGCGGATCTCCGCGGCGGCGCTCAATATCGGCGACGCGCGTTTCGCGCCGGCGGCGATCGACGTCACGCTCAACAGCGGCGTGCTGAAGACGCAAGTTAGTAATCTCGGCGCCTATGACGGCAACACCAATGGCGATCTCACCATCGATGCCTCGACCGCCAATCCTTCGTTTGCGCTGCGCGCCGACCTCACCGGCGTGCGCGCGCTGCCGCTGCTGAAGAGTCTGGCCGATTTCGACAAGCTCGACGGCAAGATGCAAACCAAGATCAGCGTGCGTTCCACCGGCAACAGCCAGCGCGCGATCATGGCGGGCTTGCAAGGCACCGCGTTCGTTGTGTTCCAGGACGGCGCCATCAAGGGCCTCAACGTCGCCCAGATGATCCGCTCACTTACCTCCGGCACCCTGTCCGGCTGGCAGGAGGGGCAGGAGTTGAAGACGGATCTGTCGCAGCTTTCGGCGTCGTTCAAGATCGACAAGGGGCAGGCCGTCACTACCGATCTCAATCTGATCGGCCCGCTGGTGCGGATGACGGGCGTCGGCACCATTGCGCTCGACACCAAGCAGATCGGGTTCCGCGTCGAACCAAAGCTCGTGATGACCACCGAAGGCCAGGGCCGCGCCAACGAGCCGGTCGGGTTCGGTATTCCCGTGATGATCGAGGGGCCGTGGGGCGCGCCGAAAATCTATCCGGACATGCAGGGCATTCTGGATAATCCCGACGCCGCCTATGCCAAGCTCAAGGAAATGGGCAAGGGCCTGTTCGGCCCCAATGGCGGCGGCCTCGGCTCCGCCCTCGGCGGCCTGCTCGGCGGACAACAGGGTGTCCCGGGTGGACAACCGGGCGGACCGGGTGGCCAGCAAGGCAGCGGGCTTGAGGGGATTCTGGGTGGACTGCTCGGCGGCGGCCAGCCGGGGGGACAGGGTGGCCAAGGCGGCGGCAGGCCTAACGATCCGCTCGGCGGCCAGCTGGGCGAGGCCATCGGCAATCTGCTGCAGCAGGGTCTGAATAGCGGTCAAGGCGGTCAGGGCAGACCCGCTCAAGGGAGTGCCGGCCAAGCCGCGCCGCGGCCGAACAGCCCGCGCAGCATTCCGATTCCGGGCCAGCAGCCCGCTGATGCCGAGCCCGCGGCGCCCGCCGCCCCGATGGCGCAAAATGACGGTGCTCCGCAGGCTGACAGCCAGCCGATGAACGACGTCTTGCGGCAGCTGTTTAATCGCTGAGTTTTGTCCGCCATGACCGGGCATAGGCGGCCGAGGGACGGCGTCGCTTCCGCTCGCCCATGCCCGGGCATGACGAGAATCCCGGTTATCCGCCCAAAGTCGGGGCTAACCATGTGTGGGATAGGCCACCTGCTCGGCCCCCCAAATCGTGCTAAACAGGCCCAACCGCGGCGGCTCCCGGCCGGGGAATGCCGCCAACGGCAAAACCGATGCGCGCGCAAGATGCGTGGCGCTCGAGGGTTGTGGATGTGAGCGCCGTCAAGGAGAAAGTCCGGTTTCTGCGTGAGGGCCTGTTCGCGAAATACGTCGTCGCGCTGGTCGGCCTTGTCGTGTTCGTGCTCGCCGTCAACGGCGCGATGGAAATCTGGATCAGCTATCGCGGCATCAAGTCTTCGCTGACCGACGGCATGTCGGAGAAGGCCGAAGCCACCGCCAAGCGCATCCAGCAATCGATGTCGGACCTCGAACGGCAGATCAACTGGGTGACGCGGACCTCTTCCTACAAGATCGAGGACCGCCGCGCCGACTATGCGCAGTTGCTCACCCAGGTACCCTATGTGAGCCAGCTGACGCTGCTCTCGGCCCAGGGCCGCGAGCAGCTCCGCCTCACGCGCCAGACGGTCCACTACGGCAGCAACGCCGATTTCTCCCGCGACCTGCGCTTCACCGAGTCCGCTTCCCGCGGCACCAGCTTTGCGACGCCCTATTTCCGGGACGGGCGGCCGTTCACCTCGATCTCGTTGCCGCATTCGGATTCCCAGGTCACCGTCGCCGAAATCAATCTTACCTTCCTGCAGGATTTCTTCGGCGATACCGAGGTCGGCAGGACAGGCTTTGCCTATATCGTCGACAGCAAGGGCCAGGTGCTGGCGAGTTCGTCGAAGGGCCCCGAAATCGGCAAGGACGTCTCAAGCCTGCCGCAGGTCGCCGCCATCAAGGGCTCGCTGCTGTCGGAGGGCACGGACATTGCCGGCAACGACGTACTGACGACGGTGAGCGCGGTGCCGCGGATCGGCTGGTTCGTGTTCTTCGAGCAGCCGACGGCGCAGGCGCTGACGCCGATCCGTGAGCAACTGTTGCGCATCGCGCTTCTGATCGCGATGGGCCTCGTGACCGCGATCATCGCCGGCACCGTGATGGCGCGGCGGATGCTGGTGCCGATCAACGCGCTGCGCGCCGGCGCGCACCGCCTCGGCGGCGGCGATTTCAGCCACCGCATCGAGGTGAAGACATCGGACGAGCTGGAAGAACTCGCCGACCAGTTCAACGGCATGGCGAGCCAGTTGGCGGAAACCTATTCCGGCCTCGAGGCCAAGGTGAAGGAGCGGACGCGGGATCTCGCGCAGTCGATCAACGAGCTCAAAGTGCTGGAAGAGGTCGGCCGCGCGGTGTCGTCGTCGCTCGACCTCAACGCGGTGCTGCCGACGGTAGCCGCCCGCGCGCTCGAAATCACCCATGCCGATGCGGTGCTGATTTACACCTATGACGCGGCGAACCGCAAATTCAACCTCACTGAATCGATCGGCATCGACAAGGCGGCCGAAGGCAAGCACCTGGCGATCGAGGCCGACAATTCGCCGCTCGGCGAAGCCGCCGCGCGGGGCGAGCCGATTGCGATCCCCGATATCGATGCGACGGCGGATCATCCGCTGCGCGACGTCGTGGTCGAGGCCGGTTTTCATTCGGTGCTGGTGGTGCCGCTGGTCGACCAGCAGGGCATCCTGGGATCGCTGGTGGTGCTGCGGCAAAACGCCGGCGAATTTTCCGACAATCTGATCGGCCTGATGAAAACCTTTGCGCACCAGAGCGTGCTCGCAATGCGCAACGCGCGGCTATTCTCGGAAGTCGACCACAAGAGCCGCGAACTGGAGATGGCGAACTCCACGGTGCGCGAGCAGGCCGACAAGCTGCTGGAGCAGACCGACCAGCTCAAGGACTGGAACAAGTCGCTGGAGGAGCGGGTCGAAACCCAGCTCGGCGAGATCGAACGCATCCGCCGCCTCGAGCGTTTCCTGGCGCCGCAGGTGGCGCAGCTGATCGCCTCCGGCGACGGCCACGAAGGCCTGCTCGACAGCCACCGCCGCGAAGTCACCGTCGTGTTCTGCGACATGCGCGGCTTTACTTCGTTCACCGAGACCACCGAGCCGGAAGAGGCGATGAACGTGCTGCGCGAGTATCATGCAGCATTGGGCGCGCTGATTTTCAAGTACGAAGGCACGCTCGACCGCTATGCCGGCGACGGCGTGATGATCCTGTTCAACGCGCCGATCCAGTTCGAGGACCATGTCAAGCGCGCGGTGAAGATGAGCGTGGAAATGCGCGACACGGTAGGCGCGCTGACCGAGAAGTGGCGCAACCGCGGCCACAATCTCGGCTTCGGCATCGGCATTGCGCTCGGCTACGCCACGCTCGGCCAGATCGGCTTCGAGCAGCGGCTGGAATACGCCGCGATCGGCAGCGTCACCAACCTCGCCTCGCGCCTGTGCGACGAGGCCAAGGCCAACCAGATCGTGGTGTCCAGGCGCGTCTACGGCATGGTCGAGCAATGGGTCGAGGGCCGGCCGATTGATGATCTCAATTTGAAGGGTTTTAACCATCCGATTCTTGCGGCGGAGATTACGAGCTGGCGGGAAGAGGTGGATAACGTGGTGGACGCGGCGTCTGCGGCGCGAAGGCAGAAGAAGTCGTAATTGGGCGGTTGAGTCCGATAGCGCCGCGCAGCAAATGCTGCGTTCCCTCCCCCCTTGCGGGGGAGGGTTAGGGAGAGGGGTGAGCCACACGGGCAGTCCCGATGCCGCCACCCCTCTCCCCCACCCTCCCCCGCAAGGGGGGAGGGAGCAGACTGCCTGTGCGACACCGGCCCGATTCCCAAACTGACACGCACAAAAAACACCATCCCTTATCCGCATCGCATAGAACCCGTTTCCCGCTGGATGCGACAAACGGCGGTCAGTTCGCATTCGAGGTCGCGGCCTGGACAGTCCCCAAACACCAGGAGCTTCCCGATGCTTTCCCGCGCCACCTATGTATCCGTCATCACCCTTGCCGCCGCCGCAGCCAGCCTTGCCACCGCCTCGGTCGCGCAGGCCGGGATGATCGGCAATTCCAACTTCGCCGGCTCGAAAACCGTGATCAACCGCCCGATGCCGACGCCGCCCCGCGTTCAGCCGCAGCTGCCGACGATCAAATCCAATCTCAAGCTGCATTGCCATAAGTACGTCGATCGGACCACCAATCCGGGCCACCCCGTGATGGCCACCACCTGCCACTAGGCGATCCGCGGCACGGCAGACGTTATGAAACGGGCTGTCATCCCCGCGAAGGCGGGGATCCAGTACGCCGCGGCTTCTCGGGTCTATCATTGACGTCTCTGGAATACTGGGTCGCCCGGTCAAGCCGGGCGATGACAACTGAATATGGGGCCGCATTCTCGCGACGCATTGCGCCCGAGCTTTGCCAGAAAACCTTGCCCCCGAATGTAGAGGGCGCAGGGAAGACCGGGTGCGCGCTGCACCCGCGGTCCCGTGTGCGGTTAGCACAGAAAAGGCTGCACACGAGCATACAGGTTCAGCGGAGAGCATCCGGCCTTCCCTGCGCAATGGCTTTACGGCTTATGCCGTGATCTCCCCGGAGACGAGTTCCTAATTGACTCCGTCACCGCCGGTTCAGCTCACGCTTAGCCGACGGCTTGACGCCAGCAACGGGCGCCAGGACCACACGGTTTTGCCGTACGCTTATCCACGCCATCGTCTCGGCGTAAACCAGCGTCCACCGCAACCCGTCCAACGTCCGTGACGACGGCCGACGCCCTCTGAGTGGGACGGGATGGCGATAGATGCGCACTGATTTGGGTCGCCCGACAACAGAAATGTTTTTGATTTACAGAAATTTTCTACTTGACACGATTTCCGTAAATCGGAAGTGATTTGCCCGTCGCGCCAATTTGCCGCGCGCTTTCCGTTCCTCTCCCCTTGCGGGAGAGGGTCAGGGAGAGGGGTTCTCACGGGCAGTCTCGCTTGTGGCCACCCCTCTCCCCAACCCTCCCCCGCAAGGGGGGAGGGAGCCGACCATGCGTGTCGCGCGAGCTTGAACATCATTGCGCACCGCGAACCGCCCCATGCGCCGCCTGTTCCCCAGGGAACAGCGCCGGCCGGCCTTCCCTGCGATGTTCTCCGTCACAGGCAAGCCCATTCCGGGCGGCCGACACAGAGGGAACACGACCATGCCGATCTATCCTTGGAAGCCTTTCAACAAGCTGGATTACGCCGAACAACAATCCGAACTGACCCAGGACGACGCGCGCGACGGTTTTCTGAATCTCGGCAGCGGCAACAACTTTCACTTCCAGCTGACGGGCACCGCCGCCAAGAACGTCAACGGCCAGGGCGGCAACGACACCATCATCCTGGACGGCAACTCCGCCGACAAGGTGTTCGGCGGCTCCGGCGACGACACGATCGACGGCGGCGCAGGCGACGACAACCTGAACGGCCAGTCGGGCGAGGACCACATCTTCGGCGGCGC
Organism: Bradyrhizobium sp. OAE829; assembly: GCF_040546575.1. Taxonomy (NCBI): domain Bacteria; kingdom Pseudomonadati; phylum Pseudomonadota; class Alphaproteobacteria; order Hyphomicrobiales; family Nitrobacteraceae; genus Bradyrhizobium; species Bradyrhizobium sp. OAE829. Next base: position 3,957,831 of record NZ_JBEPOE010000001.1, read on the forward strand.
CGGCGCGGACCGCATCAGCGGCGGCAGCGACAACGACTATCTGGTCGGCGACAATGACGCTGTCGCGTCCAACCTGCACGGCATCGACACGATGTTCGGCGGCAGTGGCGAAGACACGCTCTACGGCGGCGGCAAGGCCGACGTGATGTCGGGCGGCACGGGCAACGACAATTTCGTCTACTTCGTCGGCCTGGGCGCCGAGAACGAGAGCGCGGTCGGCGCCGCGGACCGTATCACCGACTTCCAGGTGGGCGACAAGATCGACGTGTCCTTCATGGACGCCGACGGCAATTCCGCCAACGGCAACAGCACCTTCACGTTCTCGTCCAGCGGCGCGACCACCCAGGCCGGCAAGTTCTGGTTCGAGACCCACGACGACGGCCAGCACGTGTTCTTCAACATCAACGGCGGCGCGACCGACATGGAGATCATCTCGACCAACAGCCACCAGTTCACGACGGCGGACTTTATTCTGTGAGGTGAGATCGTTCGGTGCGGTGAGTGCGGAGTGAGGATGCATGGACCGCCAGCTTTTACGGGCTGGCGGTCTATGCTTGCGCGTCCAATGTGCAGCGGCGAAGCGATCTATAGGAAGCGATGCACTCACCGCGTGAACGCAAACGTATTGAGCGCGCGCGGCCTTTGACGAAAGCGGCGTGACCCCCGCCGTTAGCCACCCCTACCCCAGCCCCGCCCTTCTAAACCCCTCCAGATAATGCTCCCTCTCCACCTCGTGCTCATACGGCATCTCGGTGGATAGCCACGCCAGCGAGATGTTGGGCTGCACGTTCCGCAGGCCTTCCAGCGCGGCAGCCGCCGCCTGGGTGAAGCCGGACATGCCCAGCGAGGCCGTCAGCACGCGGTGGGCGCCGACGAAATCGGGGCGCTGGCGCAGGGATTCGCGGGAGAGGCGGATCGCCTCCTCGTAGTTGCGGCCGACATACTGGCAATAGGCGGCGACGCCGCAATAGATGCCGGCAAAGGGATCGCGCGGGGAAAAGCGCAGCGCCTGCCGGGCGGCGGCGTCACCGTCCTCCCAGCGCCCGCGATAGGACAGCGCCACGCCATAGATGCCGCGCGCCGGCGAAAAATTCGGATTGAGCCGCAGCGCCAGCTCGAACTCGGCAATGCAATCGTCAAAGCGGCGGTTGAACAGATAGACGCTCGCCAGCGCATAATGCGCCCACGCATCCTCACTGTCGGCGCGGATCGCCGCCAAGGCGGCGCGTTCCGCCGCCCGCACCGCCGTCGGCATGTCCTCCCAACCCATATGGGCCGCAAACATATGGCAGGCCGCGAGCAGGCTGAGCGCCTGGCCGTAGCCGGGATCGACCGCGATGGCTTTTTCCAGCAGCGCCTGCGCCACCAGATTGTCCGACCGCGTCACCCGCCAGTAATGCGACAGCGCGCGCATCACGAGATCCCAGGCGTCCATATTGTCGGGCGTCTTGCGCTGGCTTCGGAAATTCTCGGCGGCATAGAGCTGCGGCTCGATCGCGGCGACCACGGCCTGCGTGATCTCGTCCTGCACCGCGAACACGTCGGCGAGATTGCGGTCGTAGCGCTCGGCCCACAAATGACTGCCGGTGACGACATCGTTGAGCTGCGCGGTGATGCGCACATGGTCGCCATCCTTGCGCACCGAGCCCTCGACGACATAGTCGACGCCGAGCTCCTCGCCGATCTGCTTCAGATGCACCTGACGGCCGCGGTAAACGAAAGAGGAGTTGCGGGCGATGACATAGAACCAGCGCAGCTTTGACAGCGCGGTGATGATGTCCTCCGAAATGCCTTCGGAAAAATATTCCTGCTCGGGCTCGCCGGAGATGTTTGTGAACGGCAGCACCGCGATGGCGGGGCGGTCGAGCGTAGGCTGGGAGATGTGGGCGGGTTCGGCTAAGCGGGTCGGCTGCGACGGCGCTGGTTGAGGCGCGGCGACGGCGACAGGGTTCGCGCTTTGCGGCGCAAAGGGCGCCGCTGAGCGCGGGTCGCGGTGCAAGTGCACCGCTGCTGACATCCCCGACAAAACGAAAACCCTTGCGCGCGATGGTGCGGATCAGCGCCTGGTCCTTGCCGCTGTCGCCGATGGCGGTGCGCGCGGCGTTGATGCGGCTGGTCAACGTGGATTCGGAGACGATGCGGCCGTGCCAGATGCTCTCGATCAGATCGTCCTTGGTAACGACGTGGTCGCGGTGCTCGACCAGGTACATCAGGAGATCGAACACCTGCGGCTCGACTGCGACAATTTGGCCATCGCGGGTCAATTCGCGGACGGCGCTGTCGAGCACATGGTTTGAAAAGTGAAACTGCACGCGAGGATCCCCGTGACCGGTTGATCGGACCCGCTTGTCGCCCGGTTTTGCCGGGTTTTGCTGGCGGGGGCGCTCAATTAGCGCGCTCAAGTCAGCCATGACGTGTTTTACCTCACAGATTCCCGCCTCACAGAAAAATCAGGGTGGCCTCAAGGCAAAATCAGCCCCGTCTCAGAGTCTTTAGGTCCGCCGAGCGGCATGTTCGGTTCAGCGATGTCACCCCCGTGACCGCATGCCACAGAGGAGGAAACTGCATGGCCACCACGGCTACCGCCACAATGCCGGCTTCAACCGCCACCCCCGCCCCCGATCTTGCCGCGCTGAAGACCAGGCAGCAGGCGGCGTGGTCGTCAGGCAATTACGCCATCGTCGGTTCCACGCTGCAGATCGTCGGCGAGCAGCTGTGCGAGGCGATGGACCTCAAGGCCGGCGCCAAGGTGCTCGATGTCGCCGCCGGCAACGGCATGGCCTCGCTCGCCGCCGCGCGCCGCTGGTGCGACGTCACCTCGACCGATTACGTGCCGGCGCTTCTGGAGCGCGGCCGGGCGCGCGCCAATGCCGAAGGCATGGGAATAGAGTTTCGCGAAGCCGATGCGGAGAACCTGCCGTTCGACAACAACTCTTTTGAAGTGGTGCTGTCGACCTTCGGCGTGATGTTCACGCCAAACCAGGACAAGGCGGCGGCTGAATTGCTGCGCGTGTGCAGGCCGAAGGGCCAGATCGGTCTCGCCAACTGGACGCCGGACGGCTTTATCGGCCAGGTGTTCAAGACGCTCGGCAAGCATCTGCCGCCGCCCGCGGGCGCGAAATCGCCGGCGATGTGGGGCACTCGCACGCGGCTCACCGAAATGTTCGACGCCGGCGCGGCCTCGATCAAGGCCGAACCGCGGCTGTTCAATTTCCGCTACCGCTCGGCCGAGCATTTCCTCGACGTGTTCAAGACGTTCTACGGCCCGGTGCTGAAAGCGTTCGCCGCGCTCGAGCCGGCCAAGCAGGAAGAGCTGCACAACGATTTGCACGCGCTGATCGTCCGCATGAACCGCGCCACCAACGGCAGCATGGTGGTGCCGAGCGAATATCTCGAAGTGGTGATCACGAAGCGATGACGATTCACGTTCTTGCATCTCGCTCACCCTCGTCATGCCCGGGCTTGACCCGGGCATCCATCACCCTTCGCAAGAGTCCTTCGAAGCAGATGGATGGCCGGGCACAGGCGAGCGTAAGCGACGCCGTCCTTCAGACGGCTATGCCCGGCTATGACGGAGAGAAAGTCATTTCCGAAACGAACTCCACACAAGGATGCTTCGATGAATATTTTGACTCCAGTATCTTCACGCAAAAGCGCCACCGCTTGCGTCGTCGCGTTGCATTGCTCGCTCGGTTCGGGACGCCAATGGGCAAAACTCGGCGCCGAATTTGGGCCCGGCACAAAGCTCGTCGCGCCGGATCTGATCGGCTATGGCAATAATGCGGTTACCTTCGACCTGCCGCTGACGCTGGCGCAGGAAGTCGAATGCCTGCGCGCGACGCTCGATCAGGCCGATGGGCCGATCCATCTGGTCGGCCATTCCTATGGCGGCGCCATCGCGTTCAAGATCGCGACCGATCCTGCGTATGAACATCGCGTCCAGAGCCTCGCGCTGATCGAGCCGGTGCTGCCGACGCTGCTGCTTGAAAGCGCGCCGGACCGGCGGCTGCACGACCAGTTCGCCGAACTCGCCGCCGAGGTGCGCCAGGATATCTGGAACGGGTCAGTGCTGGAGGCGATCGACAAGTTTTCCGAGTTCTGGTGCGGCTCCGGCCCGCGCGAGGACATGTCGCCGGCCGCGCGCATCCGCATGATCGAACATGCCGAACGGCTGCCGTACGATTTCGCCGCCGCCTTCGCCGAAGAGAACGTGACGATGGCGGCGGCCTCGTTGCGGGTGCCGACGCTGCTGTTGTCCGGCGGGCAATCGCCGAACCTGACCCAGCGCATCGTCCGCCGGCTGGCCGCGGTGATCGACGGCGCCGAACTGCGCCATCTGCCGGATGCCGGACATATGCTTGCCATGACCCATGCCGCCATCATCAACCCCGTGATCGCGGCCCACATCGCCCGCGCCGATGAACTCGCCGGCGTGTCACTGGCGGCCGGTCAGCCGACGGCGAAGCTGGTCAGTCTGGCACGCGGTTGAGCGGCGGTTTGGGTCTTCTTGCCGCTTGGCGCGCCGGTCGGGCATCTGGTATCCATTTCTGGTATTTATGGGCCCGAAACTGGAAATGAAACGCCGATGATCACCGCGCGCGACCTCAAGCTGGCTGCCCTGATGCTTGCGGGGGCGCTCAGCCTGGCCGCGCCGCCGGCGTTCGCCGCCGACGAGGAAACGGCGCCAAAGGGCGCGGCGGTGACCGTGTTCAAGGCCGCCAAGTCCTGCTTCGGCAACAATGTCGAGGTGTCCGGCACCATCATCGCGCGCGAGGAAACCCAAGTGCGGCCCGAGCGCATGGGGCTGAAGGTCGCCGAAGTGCTGATCGATGCCGGCGATACCGTCACCGCCGGCCAGACGCTGGCCCGGCTGACGTTGCCGGAAGGCGGCACGGTGCTGGTGCAGGCGCCTGTCGCCGGGTTGGTTTCGGCCTCGACCGCCGCGGTCGGCGCCATGGCCTCAGGCAAGGGCGAGGCGCTGTTTTCGATCATCGCCCGCAGCGAATTCGACCTCGTCGGTCTGGTGCCGACCCGCGACATCGCCAAGCTTCAGATCAACCAGAATGCACGGATCAAGGTGATCGGCGCCGGCGAAGTCGATGGCAGGGTGCGGCGGCTGTCGACCACGGTCGAGCCCAACAGCCAGCTCGCCCAGGTGTTCATCGCCGTCACCACCAACCGCCGGCTTCTGGTCAACTCCTCCGGGCGGGCGCAGATCAAGACCGGCCAGAGCTGCGGCATCTCGGTGCCGCTGACCGCGATCCTCTATGGCAATGCCGGCACGGTGGTGCAGGTGGTGAAGCGCCAGCGCGTCGAGACGCGGCGGGTGGAAACCGGATTGATGTCACAGGGCCAGGTCGAGATCCGCGAGGGCATCGTCGAAGGCGATATCGTGGTCGCCCGCGCCGGCGCCCTGCTGCGCGAAGGCGATCCGGTGCGCCCGGTGATGGTGGCCTCGGACGCGAAGTAACCGCACGCTGTCATTGCCGGGCTTGACCCGGCAATCCATCGATCTTCAGAGAAATTTTCCTTGATGGATGCGCGGGAGCGCAGACAAGTTTACGTAGTCTGCGCAAAGCAGACTACTATGCCCGCGCATGACAAGGGGTGTTTACCCGCCGAGGCTGACGTCTTCGAGCAGCGACGACGACACCGAGGGAACCTGCTCGCCTTCGCTGGCGCGGGAGATCGTCACGCGGGTTTTGTTGAAGGCGGTTTCGAGGCCGGCCTGTGCGGCGAGGTTGTTCAGCAGCTCGGACATCAGCACGCTGTACTGGCCCTTGGAATCGTCGGCCACCTTGCCCGGCGTCGCCGAGGTCAGGATCAGCGCGTTTTCGGGCGCCGAGATCGGCGCCAGGCCGTGCGAGTAGGAACGGAAACGGCGCTCATAGGGATTGCGGCGGGAGGCGTCGACCACGACGAGTTTGACCTTGGCGCCCTGCTCCTTCATCGCGTCGAGCACGGCCTCGATGCTGACGCCGTCGCGGCGAACATCGGCTTCCTTCCAGATCGCGGCATCGACCGGGATCATGTAGCTCTGGCGGCCGACCTGGACGCCGTAGCCGCCGAAGAACAGCATCACCACGCTGTCGGGCTTGATCTTGGACTTGAGCCGGCCGATGGCGCGGGCCATGTCGTCCTTGGTGGCGTCTTCCACCACGTCGACGTCAAAGCCCTTGCCGCGCAACGCCGAGGTCAGGCCGCGGGCGTCGTTGATCGGCTGCGCCAGCGGCGCCGCGGCGTCGGGATAGTGGCCGTTGCCGATGACCAGTGCGACGCGGGAAGTCTTGGTAGCGACGTCGGAATTCTGTTCGGTCGCGATTGCCTTGGCGGCATCGAGCGAACGCTTGTTGAGCGCAGCATGGGCGCCGATCGCCAGTGACACCAGGCCGACCAAAGCGGCGGCCACGGTGACCGAGCGGCGAGAGATGCTTGGCTTGCTACCGTCCATTGTTTCAATTCCCAATCGTTGACCAGGGCGCGCCAGTTAGTCGCGCCAGTGCCGTTTAGGTTTGAGGGGTTGCGAATTGGTGTGCCGTCGGATTGTGGCAATTTGCGGCACCGCAACAAAGAAACCCTTAACCCGCACGGCCATTGCGGGCAACCTCCTTTGGCGCATGACGTTCCCCTGGGAGATGATGGTACCAAATCGGGACATTCTCTGTGACATCAGTCACATTTGTAATTCCCGCTGATTTGTATCATTTTCAATGGCTTGCAGGCCGGCGGTAGATTCGACGGCCCTCGGTTCACGGTTCCGGCGAAAAGAGACTGCATGGGCTTTCAATATTTCGCCGGCGCCGCCTACCGCGCGCTGACCGCCCGCAAGGACGGGCCGTCGCTGTATGACGTCTGCGATCCCCTGCTGCTGAACTATGCTGGCGGCGACCCCCATCTCGGAAAATTCTATCGGACCGCGCTCGGCAACCCCGCGCTACGTCCGCTGCTGCGCCGTACCGGCTTGCCGCAACTGCGCGACGAAGGCCGCCTGCAGTCGCTGCGCCAGGCGCTGACCCGCGCCCGCGACGACGACGCGCCGGACTGGGAAGCGGTCGGTCAACCCATCGCCGAACTGATGGAGAGCATCGAGATCCGTCACCCCAAGCCGGCGTCGGCGGTGGCGCCGGCAAAAGCGCCCGACCTCGTCGAGATCGAGTGCGTGATCCGAACCTGCGGGACGCATCTGCTGCGCTCGTTTGCCCGCAACGGCTTCATCCCGACCTATGCCGCGTTCAACCTGCTCGGCGATGCCGACATGGGCGGGCGCGAAATGCTGATGGCGCTGAGCGGGCTCAACTCGCGCGGCTACAAGAACTCGACCCTGCTGTTCAGCCTGGCGCGGATCTTCATCGCGCATTCGCCGGCCCGCGCCCTGATCAACCCGCCATGGACCGGCATCGCCGAGCCGATGTGGGAGCCGATGCAGATCCGGCACCGCTCGGCCTATTACGACGCCTTCTTCACCGAGGCGCTGCTCAGCTATGTCGAAACCGGCCTCGCCTCCGTGGACCAAACCGCTGCGTCGCGCCGCGCCATCTCGGAGATGGTCGATTTTTGCCTCGCCACCAGCGCCGAGGAAGTGCCCTCGCATGACGGCTCCACCGTGCGCGTCATCACCGCACTGGCGCCGCTGCCGCATCCGCGCTTTTCAAAGTTCTTTTCCCAGATCAAGCAGGATCTCGGCTTCGGCATCTACGTGCCGGACTGCGACACCACGGCGTGCTCGTTCTCGGCCGCGACGCAGGCCGGCTCGACCGATCCGATCCTCGACCAGCCGCTACTCGATTTCTACGCCGGCTATCAGGTCCGCAGCGGCGCCAACGAGCCGCGCGTGACGGTGCCGCTGAACGACAATGTCGAGTACGAGGGCGGCGTCGTGACCTGGATCGACAACCTCGCCGGCGACCGTCCCTACGGCAACGACCTCGATCCCACGCTCAACCTCGACATCCTCGAGGTCAGCTTCCGCAACCTCAGCCGCTGGAAGATCATCGAGACGCCGTCACGGCTGGAGACGGTTCACCGCATCATCGGCTTCCAGAAACGGCTGGTGGAAAGCGGCGCGTTTTCCAATCCGCGCTCGCATATCTATTATCTGCCGGAGCTATATTGCGCCTATTTCGGCCGCTGCTATGCGGCCTTCATCGCGCTGCCGCCGGCGGCGCGGATGGCGATCGATCCCGAAAACACCTTCGAGTTCATCCGCGGCCGCGTGCTGGCCTATGTCGAGGGCGAGTTGATCACCCACGAGATGAACGCCTTCGACGCGGCGCTGGCCCTGATGGCGCTGGCGCATCTCGGCGCCGACGCGTCGAGTTTTACGCCTGCGCTGCATTGTATCGTCGCCGCTGCCGGCGAAGGTGGTCGCCACGGTCCCTTCAAGGCCTATGAGTGGAACAAGATGAAGACCCCGACGCGCATCCTGGTCGGCGGCCCCGAGGTGACCTCGGCCTTCGTGCTGATGGGGCTTGCGCTGGCACGGGGGGTGATGATGCGGGGGAAAGGCGCATAACAGCGCATATCCCACGAAAGAGGGATATGCGGCACCGCGCAAACTCGTAAGCTGAGAAGAGTCGAAAGCGCCGATTTCTGACGGGAAGTTGAAAGCCATGCGGTCGCAGAGCACTGGCAAGCCGGCCTCAATGTCCGCACAATCCGCGCAATGATTGTGCACATTTCCGCGCCGGGATTGCCCATGAAGTCCAAGATTTGGAAGTCTAGGATTTGGAAGTCCAATATCTGGAAGATTTGGCTTTGTGCCGTCTTGACGTTGTTGCTGCCCACGATGGCGCACGCCGCCGACATCAGCGGCGTCCCGAAAATCCGCGAAGGCGATAAGCTTCAGATCGGCAATACCCGCATTCGGCTCGGCGGCATCGACGCGCCGGCGGTGGACCAGCTCTGTCTCAACAACAAGGGCGAACGCTGGACCTGCGGTGTCGCCGCGCGTGACGAAATGATCAAGCATTTCGGCAACAAGAGCTGGACCTGCCGTACCCGTAGCGTCGATCGCCGCGGCCGCACCGTGGCGCGGTGCGAGGTCGGCGGCGAGGACGTCCAGAAATGGCTGGTCGCCAACGGCTGGGCACTGGCGTTCACGCGTATTTCCCGCGACTATGAGGCGGATGAAAAGGCGGCGCGCGAGGCCAAGGCCGGCATGTGGCAGGGCGCCTTCATCGCGCCGTGGGACTGGCGCGCGCGCAACAAGAAGACCGCCATTCTCGGCGCCGTCAAGCCGCCCGAGAACGCCATCACCATCCTATTGGCATCAGCCTCCGGATCGGTCGCGCCGTCGCCCGACTGCACCATCAAGGGCAACGTCAACCGCTCCGGCGAGTGCATCTTCCACCAGCCCACCAGCCGCTGGTATGCGAAGATCGAGATGAAGATCAGCAAGGGCACGCGCTGGTTCTGCTCGGTCGAAGAGGCAGAAGCCGCGGGCTGCCGCGAGACCAAACGCTAGGAGCCTCCCTCTCCCCGCGAAGTGCGGGGCGAGGGAGAAGTGCCGCAACTCAACGAGCAACGCTGTGGCGCGCAAACAAGTTGATGGACCACTGCCAAAACATCGCGGCGGGCTGCGCCGCGCGGTTACGCTCACCCTGTTCATCCTTTGCGGCTATGGCCTGCTCGCCTATCTGATCCTGCCCGGGCTGTGGACGCATTATGAGCACCAGAAGGGCCTTGCGGATCTGCCGATGGTGACGCGCACGGGACAAGGCATTCCCGGCGATCCCATGAATGTCGGCCTGATCGGCGACATCAGTGACGTGGCCTGCGCGATGCATCAGGCCGGCTGGTATCCAGCCGATCCGATTACGCTCAAATCATCGATCGAGATCATAGGCTCCGTGCTGCTCGACCGCCCCTACAAGGATGCGCCGGTCAGCAATCTCTATTATCAGGAACGCCGCGAGGATCTGGCGTACGAAAAGCCGATCGGCGCCAGCGCCGACCGCCGCAACCACGTGCGCTACTGGAAGGTGCTGGACCAGGGCGAGGAAAAACGCCCGGTGTGGCTCGGCGCGGCGACGCAAGACCGCGGCGTCGGCGTCAGCCGATACACCGGCGCGGTGACGCATCACATCAGCGCCGATCTCGACGCCGAGCGCGCGCGGCTCAGCACCGACCTCGCAAATGCCGGCATGGTGACCGCGAAATACCAGGTGACCGGCATCGGGCCGACGATTGCGGGCTATAATGGCGGCGGCGACCTCTATTACACCGACGGCGAGATCTGGGTGTTGCGCCTGGTCGAGGCGTGCCGCAAGCGCGACGGCCCCGCCGTGACGATCCCGAGCCCGCCGGCGACCGAGCTGAAGGATCAGATCTGGCATGCGATCGCGGGGGCAATGGGAAAATAAGCTGCCATTTGCCGCCATTGCACGCGACAAACTCGGAGCAATTGCGCGAACGAGCAACGTCAGGAAGCGATCAAGTCTTTTTGCGGCCCTGGATTGCTTCGCTACGCTCGCAATGACGGTTTCAATCGATTATTGTCGTGCTCCAGTCCTACCAAACCTCGGGCGCCTTGATTCCGCGTTCCACCGATAAGGAATAAGAAAAATGACCGTTCGCGCGGGCCGGGAATTTCTGGCCATCCCCGGACCCACCACCATGCCCGACGAAGTGCTTCAGGCGATGCACCGTCCGGCGCTCGATATCTATTCCAAAGAGATGCTCGACCTGACGCACGGCCTGCTCGGCGATCTCTCCAAGCTGTTCGCGACCAAGGGCCACTCCTACATCTACATCGCCAATGGCCATGGCGCGTGGGAAGCAACGCTCTCCAACGTGCTGTCGCGGGGCGACAAGGTGCTGGTGCTGGAAAGCGGCCGCTTCGCGATCGGCTGGGGCAATGCCGCGGCCGCGATGGGCGCTGAGGTCGAGGTGCTGAAAGGCGACTGGCGCCGCGCGATCCGCCCGGCCGAAGTCGAGGCGCGCCTCAAGCTGGACAAGGAGCACAAGATCAAGGCCATCGTCGCCGTGCAGATCGATACCGCTTCGGGCGCTTATAACGACGTCGAAGCGATCGGCAAGGCGATCAAGGCGTCGGGTCATCCCGCGCTCTTCATGGTCGACACGGTTGCCTCGCTCGGCTGCGTACCGTTCGAGATGGACGCCTGGGGCATCGATGTCGCGATGTCCGGTTCGCAGAAGGGCCTGATGACGCCTCCGGGCCTCGGCTTCGTCGCCGCCAACGACCGCGCTCGCGAGGTGCACAAGAAGGCAAACCTGCGCACGCCATATTGGGACTGGACCGAGCGCGATGGCAGCGAGCATTACCGCAAATATGCCGGCACCGCGCCGGTGCATCTCCTGTTCGCGCTGCGCAAGGCGATCGATATGCTGCACGCCGAAGGCCTGGAAAATGCCTTCCTGCGCCACCGGCTGCTCGCCGAAGCGGTTCGCCGCGCGGTCGCGGTCTGGGCCGAGGGCCAGGTCATCGGCTTCAACATCGCGGAAGCAAACGAGCGCTCCAACACCGTGACGACGGTGACGATGAACGGCCATGACCCCGCCGCGCTGCAGCGCTATTGCAAGGAAAAATGCGGCGTGGTGCTTGGGACCGGCATTGGCGACCTCTCCGGCCAGGCATTTCGGATCGCGCATATGGGCCACGTCAACGCGCCGATGATCCTGGGCACGCTCGGCGTCATCGAAGTCGGCCTCAACGCCCTCAACATCCCCCACGGCAAGGGCGGAACCGAAGCCGCGATCGAATGGCTCGGCGAAAGTGTGAGCGCGTAGGACGCGTCATATCCAACACACCGTCATGCCCGGCCTTGTGCCGGGCATCCACGTCTTGGCCAACCTCACGCGAGAAAGACGTGGATGGCCGGGACATGGGCTAGCGGAAGCGACGCCGTCCTTCAGACGGCTATGCCCGGCCATGACGGAAACCATATGCAGCATTTTAAATCGCGCTCGACGCCATCTCTCTCACAATGTGAGAGAGATTCGAGGCGATGCGCTTGGATTCAATCCAACTAACTTCTGAAGCGAAGGCTTTCCCGCGCCTCGCATTTAGTGCTTATACTGTATGCCAGTGAAAGCCGGGCGCAGACTCCGGCGCAAGAAACGTTGGAGGATTCCGATTGGCGTCCGTCGAATTGCGCGGCCTGACCAAGCGATTTGGGTCGCTCGCGGTGGTCGATAACGTCTCGCTGCGGATCGATCACGGTCAGCTGGTTTGTCTGCTCGGACCATCGGGTTGCGGCAAGACCACGACGCTGCGGCTGATCGCGGGCTTTTTAGAACCCTCCGACGGCGAGATCCATGTCGGCGACCGGCTGGTGTCGTCGACGGCGCGGACGCTGCCGCCCGAACAGCGCAAGATGTCGATGATCTTCCAAAGCTACGCGCTCTGGCCGCATATGACGGTGACCGAGAACATCGTCTACGGCTTGCGCCTGCGCAAACTGGATCGCGATATCATCGCGAAGAAACTCGCCGCGATCCTGGCGACGACGAAACTCGAGGCGCTGGCGCAGCGTTACCCCGGCGAACTCTCCGGCGGCCAGCAGCAGCGCGTGGCGCTGGCGCGCGCGCTGATCGTGGAGCCGGAAACGCTGCTGCTCGACGAACCCTTGTCGAATCTCGACGCCAACTTACGCGAAGAGATGCGGTTCGAGATCCGCCGGCTGCATGACGAGTATCGCTACACCACGATCTACGTCACCCATGACCAATCGGAGGCGATGACCACGGCCGACATGATCGCGGTGATGAACGGCGGCAAGATCGACCAGCTCGGCACGCCCGAGGACATCTATGCGCGTCCCGAATCCGAATTCGTCGCGCGCTTCATCGGGGCCAGCAACGTGATCAAAGGCACCGCGCGCGACGGCAATCATGTCTCGTTCGCGGGCGCGACGCTGCAGGTGGTCGGTGCGCCGCTCACATCAGGCCAGAGCGCACCGGTTGCGATCCGTCAGCACGATATCCAGCTTTCGACGCAGACGCCCGCGGCGCCGCAAAATGCGATCAAGGCCACGGTCACGCGGCAGGTCTATCTCGGCGTGGCGCGCGACTACATGGTGGAGGTGGCCGACGGCACCTCGCTGCGCGTCACCACGCCGACCGCGAACAATGTCGCCAAGGGAACCGAAGTCTGGCTCACGCTGCCGCCCGACCGCTGCCGGGCGCTCAGCCGATAACGAGCCATCAGCCGACAGAGAACAAGAGGCGGAGGATGCAATGAAGCGAAAACTCTCAAGGCGCGAGGTGCTGCAGGGCTCGCTGAAAGCCTCGACGGCGCTGGCATTCGGAACCGTGTTCGCCTCCCCCGCGCGCGCACAGGCGCCGCCACCGGAAGCCATCACGCCGCAACTGATCGAAGCGGCGAAAAAAGAAGGCAAGGTAGTCTGGTACACCTCGATCGATCTGTCGGTATCCGAAAAGATCGCGGCCGCGTTCAAGGCAAAGTTCGCCGGCATCGAGGTACGCGTCGAACGCACCGGCGCCGAACGGGTGTTCCAGCGCATCGGCCAGGAATACGCCAGCAACGTGCACGCCGTCGATATCGCGAACTCGTCCGACGCCGCGCATCTCCTGGCATGGAAGCGGCAGGGCATCCTGCTGCCTTACGTGCCGGAGGACGTCGCCAGGCATTACAAGCCCGAGCACCGCGATCCCGACGGCACGTTTGCCGGCTTCCGCGCCACGCTGAGCCCGATCGCCTACAACACCAAACTGGTGAAGGCCGAAGACGCGCCGGCGAGTTTCAAGGACCTGCTCGATCCCAAATGGAAGGGCAAGATCGTCAAGGCGCATCCCGGCTATAGCGGCACGATCCTGACTGCGACCTTCGAGATGGTTCGCGACATCGGCTGGGAGTATTACGAACAGCTCGCGAAACAGAACATCATGCAGGTGCAATCGGCGACCGATCCGCCGAAGAAGCTGTCGCTCGGCGAGCGCAGCGTGATGGCCGACGGCACCGAGTACAATATCTTCCTGCTCAAGGAAGCCGGCCAGCCGGTCGAGGTGGTGTACCCCACCGAGGGCACGCCGTTCATCGTCGGACCCAACGGCATCTTCAAGGCGGCGCCGAATCCCAATGCGGCAAAGCTGTTCCAGAACTATTGCTTCACGCCGGACGCGCAGCGGATCATCATCGACGCCGGCGGCCTGCGGTCGCTGCATGCCCAGGTGAAGGAACATACCGGACGCAAGCCGCTCGCGGACATCAAGCTGATGAAGGAAGACGCCGCGGGCGCCGAGGCCCAGAGCGACGAGATCAAGGCGCGCTACCAGAAGATTTTCCGTGTTTGATGGAGACCGTCATTGCGAGCGCAGCGAAGCAATCCATGGCACGGCATAACGGATGGATGGATTGCTTCCGCCTTCGCTCTTCGTGCTTCGGCGGACAAGTCGTCGCTATGCTCCTCGCAATGACGGAGAGGGAGCCGAAATGATGCACAGGAATATCAACCGCCGCAGCATCCTAAAGGGCTCGACCGCGCTCGCGTTCGGCACCGTGTTCGCGTCGCCCGTTCGCGCCCAGGCGCCGGAACCGGTCGCGATCAACGCGGGCCTGATCGAAGCGGCCAAAAAGGAAGGCAAGGTCGTCCTGTATTCCTCGATGGACCTGCCGGTCGGCGAAAAGCTCGGCAAGGCGTTCGAGGCGGCTTATCCGGGAATCAGTGTGCAGATCGAGCGCTCCGGCTCGGAGCGGCTATTCTCACGAGTCGACCAGGAATTCGCCAGCAACATCCGCGCCGCCGACATCATCAACACATCGGACGCCTCGCACATCATCACCTGGAAGAAAAACGGCTGGCTGATGCCGTTCCTGCCGGAAGACGTTGCCAGGCATTTTTCGGAAACCTATCGCGATCCCGACGGAATGTCCGCGACCTCGCGCATCTACTTGTCGTCGATCGCCTACAACACCAACCTCGTAAAGCCCGAGGATGCGCCGAGGAGCTATGCGGACCTGCTCGATCCGAAATGGGCGGGCAAGATGGTCAAGGCCCATCCGTCCTATAGCGGCACCATTATGACCGCGACCTTCCAGCTGGTGCGTGAGCTGGGCTGGGGCTATCTCGAAAAACTATCGAAGCAGCGCGTGATGCAGGTGCAATCCTCGACCGATCCACCGAAGAAGCTCGCGCTCGGCGAACGTGCTGTCATGGCCGACGGCAATGAATACGGCGTCGTGCTTCTGAAGGAGGCCGGCCAGCCGGTCGAGCCGCTATATCCGACCGAGGGCACGCCGACGATCTCGGGGCCGACCGCAATCTTCAAGACCGCACCCCATCCGAACGCGGCAAAACTGTTCCAGGCCTGGCTGCACACGCGCGAGACCCAGCAATTCTTCGTCGACTACACCGCGCAATATTCGGCTCATCCGCAGGTGCAGTCGAAACCGGGGCGCCGCAAGCTTTCCGACATCAAGCTGATGAAGGAAGACGCTGTTGGCGTCGAGGCGATGACGGAAGAGATCAAGACGAAGTATGCGAGGTTGTTTCGGGTGTGATGACGACCCTCATGGTGAGGAGCCGCAAAGCGGCGTCTCGAACCATGAGGCCACAATGTGCCAGATCATCCTTCGAGACGCGGCGAAGACGCCGCTCCTCAGGATGAGGGAAACATCGGATCTGCTGACAGAATGACCCTCGCCGCCGACACCGCCCCCACCAAAGCCAAACTCGACTGGACCAAACCTATCCTGTGGCTGTTCGCGGCCGTCATGATCGTGCTGATCGTGATGCCGATGTCGTGGCTGGCGGTGTATGCCTTCACCGACAAGGCGCGCAACCCGACGCTGCAGAATTTCATCAAGCTGTTCACCGATCCGGATTTCCTCGATCCCTTAGCGACCACCGCGATCATCGCGACCATTTCGGCGACGATCTGCTGCATCATCGCCGCCCCGATCGGCTGGCTGGTTTCGCGCACCGACATGCCGGGACGGCAGACCATCCGCGCGCTGGTCACCGCCTCGTTCGTGACGCCGCCGTTTCTCGGCGCGGTAGCCTGGGAATTGCTGGCCGCGCCCAACAGCGGGCTGTTGAACCAGCTCTATCGGTTCCTGACCGGCGCCGGATCGGACGTGCATCTGTTCAACATCTATTCGCTGACCGGCATCATCTTCGTGATCTCCTGCTACACGTTTCCGTTTGTGTTCGTGCTGGTCGCCAATGCGCTCGACAACATGCCGGGCGAGCTCGAGGACGCTTCCGCCATTCTCGGCGGCAAGGCGTGGACCACGGCGCGGCGCGTCACGATCCCCCTCGCGCTGCCCGCATTGGTCGCCGGCGCGTTGATCGCTTTCCTGCAGGCGATGACGCTGTTCGGATCGCCGGCGATCCTGGCGCTGCCGGCCGGTTTCCACACCATGACCACCAAGATCTGGAGCCTGTTCCAGTATCCGCCCAAGCCCGAACTCGCCGCGGCGGCCGCGGTGCCGCTGTTGCTGCTGACGATCCTGCTGTTGCAGGGCCAGAAATTCCTGCTCGGCGGCCGCGGCTACTCTGTGGTGGGTGGCAAATATGGCGCGCCGCGCCAGGTCGAAATGAAGGGCTGGCGCTGGTTGGCGCTGGCGTTCTGCCTGATCGTGCTGCTCAACCCCGTGTTTCTGCCCTATCTGGCGCTGCTCAACGCCGCCTTCTCGCCGAACGCGACCACGCTGGTGACACCCGCGACCGCGACGCTGCACAACATCGTGTTCGTGTTCACCGAATTGTCGTCGACCCAGCTCGCGCTCAAGAACACCGTGATCCTCGGCGCCTCGACCGCGACCATCGGGACGTTACTGGCGCTGGTCATCGCCTATGTCACGACGCGGCGCGTAATCTCGGGGCATCGCTTTCTCGGCTTTCTCGCCACCGCGCCGATCGCGGTGCCCGGCATCGTGCTCGGCGTCGGCCTGTTCCTGAGCTACACGCGGCCGCCCTTCGTGCTGTACGGCACGCTGTGGATCCTGCTGCTGGCGTTCCTCACCATCAACCTGCCGTCGGCCTATCAGCAATTGCAGGCGGCGTTCGCGACCATCCACCCCGAACTCGAAGACGCCAGCCGCATCCTCGGCGCGACGCGGCTGCAGTCGCTGCGCCAGATCACCGCGCCGCTGCTGCGCACCGGCGTGATCGCAACCTGGTGCTTCATCTTCATCGGCGTGATGCGCGAATTGTCGGCCGCGATCGTGTTGTTTACGTCGCAGACCAAGGTGCTGTCGGTGCTGATCTACGACCTCAACGAAAGCGGCGACCTCGCCGCGATCGCGGTGCTCGGCATCGCGATGCTGATCATCACCTTTGCGGTGGTGCTCGCCGTCAACCGCATCCCGGGCGGCAACGCCGCCGCGCGGCTGCGCAATAGCTAGCCGACAACGTCCGCCCAAAGCAATCCCGTCTGGCAATTCGCGCTTTCGACCCGATATAATGCCCAACAGCCTCTTGCCGTCATTGCCGGGCTTGACCCGGCAATCCATCAGCTTGAAGAAGGCTTTCTTTTTGATGGATGCGCGGGTCAAGCCCGCGCATGACAATTGAGCAATTGGCAATACCGACTGAAACGAGGATCGCTTGACCCAATCGACGACCAAAGGCCGTTCACTGCAGGCGCCGGTGGCGCCGCGCCGCCCGCATTCCTTCACCACCCACGGCATCACGGTGACGGACGATTATGCGTGGCTAAAGGACGCCAAATGGCAGGAGGTGCTGCGCGATCCCTCGATCCTGGACAGCGACATCAGGCAATATCTGGAAAGCGAAAACGACTACACCGAGAGCCTGCTCGGC
Organism: Bradyrhizobium sp. OAE829; assembly: GCF_040546575.1. Classification (NCBI taxonomy): domain Bacteria; kingdom Pseudomonadati; phylum Pseudomonadota; class Alphaproteobacteria; order Hyphomicrobiales; family Nitrobacteraceae; genus Bradyrhizobium; species Bradyrhizobium sp. OAE829. Next base: position 3,975,578 of record NZ_JBEPOE010000001.1, read on the forward strand.
CACACCTCGCCGCTGCAGAAGAAACTGGTCGCGGAGATGCGCGGGCGCATCAAGGAAGACGATTCCAGCGTGCCATCGCCGGATGGCCCGTTCGCTTACCTGCGCAAATTCCGCGAGGGCGGCCAGCACGAGATGTTCGGCCGCACCCCGCGCGATGGCGGCGACGTGCAAATCGTGCTCGACGGCGATGCGCTGGCGGCATCCCACGGCTATTTCAAGTTCGGCGGTGCGCGGCATTCGCCCGACCACAAACTGCAGGCCTGGAGCGCCGACACCAAGGGCTCGGAATACTTTTCGATCCGGGTGCGCGACTGGGCCAGCGGCAGGGACTCTGACGACCTCGTCGAGGAAACCGATGGCGGCGTGGTCTGGAGCACGGACGGACAAAGCTTCTTCTACGTCAAGCTTGACGACAACCACCGGCCGATGCAGGTCTGGCGGCATCGCTTAGGCACCAAGCAGGCGGACGACACGCTGATCTATGAGGAACTGGACTCCGGCTGGTTCACCCATCTGCATGAGAGCTCCAGCGGACGCTTTTGCGTGATCGCCGGCGGCGACCACGAAACGTCCGAGCAGCGCTTGATCGATCTGGCGCATCCCGAGACACCGCCGCGGCTGGTCGCGGCGCGCGAGGAAGGCGTGCAGTATTCGATCGCCGACCGCGGCGACGAACTGTTCATCCTCACCAACGCCAATGATGCGATCGACTTCAAGGTGATGAGCGCGCCGCTGGCGGCGCCGGAGCGCGCGAACTGGCGCGATTTGATCCCGCATCGCGAGGGCATCTATGTGCTCGATGTCGAGCTTTACGCCGGGCACATGGTGCGGCTGGAGCGCGCCAACGCGCTGCCCGCGATCATCATCCGCGACCTTACATCGGGCGAAGAACACGCCATCGCCTTCGATGAAGCGGCCTATTCGCTCGACACGATGGGCGGCTATGAATTCGAAACTACCAATTTGCGGTTTTCCTATTCGTCGATGACGACACCGTCGGAAGTCTATGATTACGACATGGCGACGCGAGAGCGAGTGCTGCGCAAGCGGCAGGAGATTCCGTCCGGCCACAACCCGGCCGACTACGTCACCACCCGCATCATGGCGACGGCGCATGACGGTGCCAAGGTGCCGGTCTCGATCCTGCATCGCAAGGATCTCGTGCGCGACGGCAACGCGCCACTGCTGCTGTACGGCTACGGCTCCTACGGCATGGCGATGCCGGCCTCGTTCGCGGCCAACCGGCTGTCGCTGGTCGATCGCGGTTTTGTCTATGCCATCGCTCATATCAGAGGCGGCGCCGACAAGGGCTGGGGCTGGTACCTCGACGGCAAGCGCGAAAAGAAGACCAATACGTTCGACGACTTTGCCGCGGCGGGCCGTGCATTGATTGAGGCCAAATACACCAGCGCAAAGCGCATCGTCGGCCATGGCGGCAGCGCCGGCGGCATGCTGATGGGTGCGGTCGCCAACCGCGCCGGCGAATTGTTCGCCGGCATCGTCGCGGAGGTGCCGTTCGTCGACGTGCTGAATACGATGCTCGACGACACGCTGCCGCTGACGCCGCCGGAATGGCCGGAATGGGGCAACCCGATCGAGAGCGAAAAGGATTTTCAAACCATCCTGTCCTATTCGCCCTACGACAACATCGAAGCCAAGGACTATCCGCTGATCCTCGCGATGGGCGGACTGACCGATCCGCGCGTCACCTATTGGGAGCCGGCGAAATGGATCGCGCGATTGCGTGCGACCATGAAGGGCGGCGGCCCGGTGCTGCTGCGAACCAACATGGGCGCCGGCCATGGCGGCGCGTCGGGGCGCTTCAACCGCCTCGACGAAATCGCGATCGTGTCTGCGTTTGCGCTGTGGGCGGTGGGATTGGCCGAGAGCGCGGAGGTGTAACCTTCTCCGCGCGCTTGCAGCGTCAGACCGTCGCCAGACCAGGCGGCGGCGGCCATGTGCGCAGCGCCATCTCGGCGATCTTGCGCACTTGCTCCCGCGTGGTTCCGCCAGCCGCCTGCACCGCCATGCCCTGCAGGATCGCGGAGAGATAGGCCGCGAGATCGGCGGCGTCGGATCCCTCGGGTAGCTCGCCTTCGGCGATCGCCCGTTCGAAGCGATGGCGCAAATCCTGTTCGCCTTTGGCGCGGCGCGACACCAGTTCCTGCTTGATGGATTCGGCGGCATCGCCGCAGGTCAGCGCGCCCTGGACCGCCAGACATCCTGGCGGATGGTCGAGACCCGTGACAGCGTCGGCGCTTTCATACAACAGGTGCTCCACCACGGCGCGGATGTTCGGCTTGGCCAGCGCGACCTGGAAGTAACCGCCGGGCCCATCGACATATTTGTCGAGCGCCTTGCGAAACAGCTCTTCCTTGTTGCCGAACGCGGCATAGAGGCTTGGCTTGGTGATCCCCATGGTTTCGGTGAGGTCCGCGATCGACGCGCCTTCATAGCCTTTGCTCCAGAACACCTGGAGCGCCAGGTCGAGCGCCTTGTCGACATCGAATTCGCGGGGCCGTCCCATGGCCATGAGGGGGTCCTCCTCCAATTTCCTACCGATCGTTAGATAAGTGACTTGACAGGGGATGTCGATGGCCCATCTATACCGAGCGTTATGAATGTGTGCGCTGCAACGTAGACGTGGATCGGGTGTCATACCAGCTCCCGTCTGTTTCAAATCGGGGAACAGCGCCGAATGTCTGGGGTCATCATGAAAAATATTATCAAAAACAAACGTTTGGTTGGAACCGGGCTGGTTCTGGCCGCCCTGGCGATCGCCGCCGGCGCGACCTTCCTGAGCGGCCGAGGTGGCAGCGCGCAGGCCGTGGCGGCCGCAGCCGCGCCGACGGCCCTGCCGGTCTCGGTCTCCGTCGTCGCACCCCGGCAGACCGTGCCCTGGGACGAATTTTCCGGCCGGCTTGAAGCCGTCGAGCGGGTCGAAATCCGCTCCCGCGTCGCAGGCGCTATCCAGGAAATTCACTTTACGGAGGGTGCGCTGGTCAAACAGGGAGACCTGTTGATCCTGATCGATCCGTCGCTCTACGCGGCCGATGTGGCGCGCGCCGAAGGCCAGGTCGCCGCGGCCAGGGCGCGCCTGATCCTCACCAAGAGCGATTTCGAGCGCGGCCAGCAATTGACGGATTCGCGCACGATCTCGCAGCGGGATTTTGACGGTCGCGTCAACGCCTACCGCGAAGCCGAAGCCAATCTGAAGGCGGCCGAGGCGACGCTGCAAACGGCAAAGCTCAATCTCGGCTACACCGAAGTACGGGCCCCGGTCACAGGTCGGGTCGGCAAGCTCGAGATCACCGTCGGCAATCTGATCGCCGCCGGACCCGGCACGCCGGTGCTGACCACGCTGGTGTCGGTCAATCCAATTTACGCCAGCTTCAATGCCGATGAGCAGGTGGTGACGCGGGCGTTGCGGACGCTGGCGGATGAATCGACGCCATCAGAGATCGGGCGCATCCCGGTGCAGATGGGGACCGGCACCTCCGACGGCACGCCCTACAAGGGCCGGATGCAGCTGATCGACAACCAGGTCGATGCGCGCAGCGGCACGGTGCGCGTGCGCGCGGTATTCGACAACGCCGATGGACGCCTGATGCCCGGCCAGTTCGCGCGGCTGCTGATGGGACAGCCCAAAGCCGAGCCGGTGTTGCTGATCAGCGAGCGCGCCGTCGGCACCGACCAGAACAAGAAATTCGTGATGGTCGTCGACAAGGACAGCAAGGCGGAATATCGCGAAGTTGCCCTCGGCGTATCGATCGACGGCATGCGCGTGGTGACCGGCGGCCTGCACGCCGGCGAGCGCATCGTGGTCAAGGGACTGCAGCGCGTGCGTCCCGGTGCGCTGGTCGCGCCCGAGGTGGTCGCGATGGGCTTTGCTTCTCCTGCGACCGAGCTGGCGCAGCGCTAGCCATCTGATCCCGGTGCTCTTACGAGGGCACCGGGCAATATCCAAAAACAACAGAAGTGAACCAGTGGGGTCGGATCACGGTCGGCCGCGCCGGGACCCTTGCGCTTCGCAGCGCCGACATCAGCGAGACAGTGTCATGAACTTTTCCAGATTCTTCATCGATCGACCGATTTTTGCGGGCGTGCTGTCGACCCTGATCTTTGTGGCGGGCCTGCTGTCGCTGCCGGCGTTGCCGATCTCGGAATATCCGGAAGTCGCGCCGCCGACGGTGGTGGTGCGCGCGCAATATCCGGGCGCCAACCCCAAGGTCATCGCCGAAACGGTATCGACGCCGATCGAGGAGCAGATCAACGGGGTCGAAGGCATGCTCTATATGAGCAGCCAGGCCACGACCGACGGATTGATGACGCTCAACGTCACGTTCCGGCTCGGCACCGATCCCGACAAGGCACAGCAACTGGTGCAGAACCGCGTGGCGCAGGCCGAGCCGCGGCTGCCCGCCGAAGTCCGCACCCTCGGCATCACCACGATCAAGAGCGCGCCCGACCTCACCATGGTGGTGCATTTGCTGTCGCCGAACGGCCGCTACGACATGACCTATTTGCGCAACTATGCCGTGCTCAACGTCAAGGATCGGCTGGCGCGCATCGAAGGTGTCGGCCAGGTACAGCTGTTCGGGTCCGGAGACTATTCGATGCGGGTCTGGCTCGATCCGCAGAAGGTCGCCGAGCGCGGCCTGTCGGCTTCCGACGTGGTGCGCGAGATCCGCGCCCAGAACGTGCAGGCCGCCGCCGGCGTGGTCGGCGCGTCGCCAAGCGAAGTCGGGCTCGATTTGCAGCTTTCCATCAACGCGCAGGGACGACTGCAGACCGAGGAGGAGTTCGGCGAAATCATCGTCAAGAACGGCGCCAATGGCGAAGTCACGCGGCTGCGCGACATCGCCCGGATCGAGCTCGGTGCCGCGGACTATTCGCTGCGGTCGCTGCTGGACAACAAGTCCGCGGTCGCGGTGCCGATCTTCCAGTCGCCGGGTTCCAATGCGATCCAGATCTCCGACACCGTCCGCAAGATGATGGTCGAGCTGAAGGCGAACATGCCCGACGGCATGGATTACAGCATCGTCTATGACCCCACGCAGTTCGTTCGCGCCTCGATCGAGGCGGTGGTGCACACGCTGTTGGAAGCCGTTGCCCTCGTGGTGCTGGTGGTCATCCTGTTCCTGCAGACCTGGCGTGCGTCGATCATTCCGCTGATCGCGGTGCCGGTTTCCATCATCGGCACCTTTGCCGTCATGCATGTGTTTGGTTTCTCGATCAACGCGCTGACCCTGTTCGGACTGGTGCTGGCGATCGGTATTGTCGTCGATGACGCCATCGTCGTGGTCGAGAACGTCGAGCGCAACATCGAGCAGGGGCTGACGCCAAAGGAAGCGGCGTATCAGGCGATGCAGGAAGTGACCGGACCGATCATCGCGATCGCATTGGTGCTGATCGCGGTGTTCGTGCCGTTGGCGTTCATTACCGGATTGACCGGCCAGTTCTACAAGCAGTTCGCGCTGACGGTGGCGATCTCGACGGTGATTTCGGCGTTTAATTCGCTGACGCTGTCGCCGGCGCTGGCGGCGGTGCTGCTGAAATCCCACGACGCGCCAAAGGACATGCTGACTCGCGGCATGGACCGCGTGCTTGGCTGGTTCTTTCAGCGCTTCAACCGCTTTTTCCACCGCAGTTCCGAGGCCTATGGCGGCGGCGTCAAGCGTGTGATCTCGCGGCGCGCGATCGTGATGGTCGCCTATGTCGCGCTGATCGGCGTCACTTTTGGCCTGTTCAAGGCGGTGCCCGGCGGCTTTGTCCCCGGCCAGGACAAGCAATACCTGGTCGGTTTCGCGCAACTGCCTGACGGCGCGACGCTCGACCGCACCGAAGAGGTGATCCGCCGCATGGGCGATATCGCCCTGAAACTGCCGGGCGTCGAAAGCGCCGTGGCGTTTCCCGGTCTGTCGATCAACGGTTTTACCAACAGCTCTAATTCGGGAATCGTGTTCGTTACTTTGAAGCCTTTTGAAGAGCGCAAGGCCGCCAATCTCAGCGCGGGCGCGATCGCCGGCCAGCTCAACGGCAAGTTTTCCGCGATCCAGGAAGCCTTCATTGCCATGTTCCCGCCGCCGCCGGTGGCGGGGCTCGGCACCATCGGCGGCTTCAAGCTGCAGATCGAAGATCGGGCCGGGCTCGGCTATGAGGCGCTCAACGATGCCACCAAGGCGTTCATCGCCAAGGCCGGCGCCGCGCCGCAGCTGGCCGGGCTGTTCTCCAGCTATCAGGTCAACGTGCCGCAGCTTTATGCCGATATCGACCGCACCCGGGCGCGGCAACTCAGCGTGCCCGTCACCAGCGTGTTCGACACCATGCAGATCTATCTCGGCTCGCTCTACGTCAACGACTTCAACAAGTTCGGCCGCACCTATTCGGTGCGGGTGCAGGCGGACGCAAAATTCCGCGCCCGCGCCGACGACGTCGGGCTGTTGAAGGTGCGCTCCGACACCGGCGAGATGGTGCCGCTGTCGGCGCTGCTGAAAATCAAGGAGAGCGCCGGGCCGGAGCGCGCCATGCGTTACAACGGCTTCCTCACCGCCGACCTCAATGGCGGTGCGGCGCCCGGATATTCGACCGGGCAGGCTCAGGCAGCGGTGGAGAAGATCGCGGCAGAGACCTTTCCGAAGGGCATCGCGTTCGAGTGGACCGACCTGACCTATCAGGAAATCATTGCCGGCAATTCGTCGCTGATCGTGTTTCCGGTGGCGCTATTGCTGGTATTCCTGGTGCTCGCCGCCCAATACGAGAGCCTGACCCTGCCGCTGTCGATCATCATGATCGTGCCGATGGGATTGCTGGCGGCGATGCTCGGCGTCTGGCTCACCAGGGGCGACAACAACGTGTTCACCCAGATCGGGTTGATCGTGCTGGTGGGACTGTCGGCCAAGAACGCCATCCTGATCGTGGAGTTCGCGCGCGAGCTGGAGTTCGCCGGACGTACGCCGGTGCAAGCCGCGATCGAAGCCAGCCGCCTGCGGCTGCGGCCGATCCTGATGACCTCGCTTGCCTTCATCATGGGCGTGGTGCCGCTGGTGATCTCCACCGGTGCAGGTTCCGAGATGCGTCATGCCATGGGGGTTGCGGTGTTTTCAGGCATGATCGGCGTCACGGCGTTCGGCATCTTCTTTACGCCGATGTTCTACGTGCTGCTGCGCGCCTTGGCCGGTAACCGGCCGCTGACGCAGCATGGCGAGGCATCGGTGGGAAATATCGCGCGCCATCCGGCGGAGTGATGATCGCGTTAGACGCAACAATGGACTCGTCATGGCCGGGCTTGACCCGGCCATCTACGTCTTTCTTCGCCAAACGCCGTTAAGACGTGGATACCCGGGCATAGGCGAGCGGAAGCGACGCCGTCCTTCGGACGGCTACGCCCGGGCATGACGGAAATCAAGGCAACGTATAAGCCGTCTTCACCGTCGTATAGAACTCCGCCGCATAACGCCCTTGTTCGCGGGCGCCGAAGCTGGAGCCTTTTCGGCCGCCGAACGGCACGTGGTAGTCGACGCCGGCGATCGGCAGATTGACCATCACCATGCCGGCTTCGGAGTTGCGCTTGTAGTCGCTGGCATATTTCAGGCTTGTGGTGCAGATGCCGGATGACAGGCCGAAATCGGTGTCATTCGCGGTCGCCAGCGCTTCAGCATAATCCTTGACCCGGATGACCGCGGCCACCGGCCCAAAAATTTCCTCGCGCGCGATCCGCATCTTGTTGCTCACGTCGGTGAACAAGGCCGGCTGCAGATAGAAGCCGGGCGCATCGCGGTTGAGCCGCTCGCCACCGAAGGCGAGTTTTGCACCCTCATCCTTGCCGATCGAGATATATTTGAGATCCTGATCAAGCTGGCTCTGGTCGACGACGGGGCCGATATCGGTGCCGGCCTTGACGGCGTCGTCGATCTTCAGGCCGCGCATCCGCTCGGTCAGGGCCTCGACGAATTTGTCGTGGATCCCTGATGTGACGATCAGGCGCGAAGCGGCGGTACAGCGCTGGCCGGTGGAAAAGAACGCGCTGTTGGCGGCGCATTCCACGGCGACTTTCAGGTCCGCGTCGTCGAGAACGACCAGTGGATTCTTGCCGCCCATTTCAAGCTGGAACTTCTTCATCGGCCGCGAGGCGATGCAGGCCGCGGCAACCTTCTGGCCGGTGGAGACCGAGCCGGTGAAGCTGATGGCCGCGACATCAGGATGTTCGAGCAGGACAGCGCCAACTTCCGAGCCGCGTCCAAGCACGAGGTTGAGCACGCCCTTGGGCAAACCGGCACGGTGCAGGATATCGACCAGCGCCCACGATGAGCCCGGGACGAGGTCGGCGGGCTTGATCACCACGGTGTTGCCATAGGCCAGCGCCGGCGCGATCTTCCAGGCTGGAATCGCGATCGGGAAATTCCACGGCGTGATCAGGCCGACGACACCGAGCGCTTCGCGCGTGATCTCGATGTCGATGCCGGGGCGCACCGAGGCGAGTTTCTCGCCGGCCATCCGCAGGCATTCGCCGGCGAAGAACGCAAAGATCTGCCCGGCGCGCGCGACTTCGCCGATGCCTTCCGGCAGCGTCTTGCCTTCTTCGCGCGACAGCAGCCGGCCCAGTTCGTCCTTGCGCGCGAGAATCTCGTCCGACGCCTTCTTCAGGATGTCGTAGCGCACTTGCGGCGTCGATCGCGACCAGGCCGGGAATGCGGCCTTTGCAGCTGATATCGCGGCCTCGGCTTGCGCGCGCGTGCCGCGCACGGCCTGGCCGACAATGTCCTTGGTATCGGACGGGTTGACGTTGGGCGCGCGGGCGCCATCGGACAGCCATTCGCCGTCGATCAGATTGTTGAACATCAGCATGATGTGGACTCACTGTTGGAGAAAAAGCGTTCGGTGCCAGCCGGCGGCATATTACCGTCCGTTGGCCTTGCGCCAAGCCGCAAAATCCTTGGGCGTCTGCTCGTCGGTTGCCGGATAAAGGCCGAGGATCGAACGGCCCTTGCGCACCTCCTCGGTAACAAAATCCTCGAACGCTGTCATCTCGACCGCCTCGTCGGCGATTTCGTCGGCGAGATGCGCGGGAATCACGATCACGCCGTCGCTGTCGCCGAGAATGACGTCGCCGGGGAACACCGGCGCGTCGCCGCAGCCGATCGGCACGTTGATCTCGATCGCCTGGTGCAGCGTCAGATTGGTCGGCGCGCTCGGCCGCTGGTGGTAGGCGGGAAAGCCGAGCGCGGCGATTTCAGCCGAATCGCGAAAGCCGCCGTCGGTGATGACGCCGGCCGCGCCGCGCTTCATCAGCCGCGTCACCAGGATCGCGCCGGCCGAAGCCGCCCGCGCATCCTTGCGGCTGTCCATCACGAGCACCGCACCTAGCGGGCAGTCTTCAATCGCCTTGCGCTGCGGATGGGCACGGTCGCGGAACACCTCGATCTTGTTGAGGTCCTCGCGCGCCGGCATGTAGCGCAGGGTGAAGGCTTCCCCGACCAGCACCGGCTGATTTGGCCCGAGCGGATGCACATCCTGGATCATCTGGATGCGGAAGCCGCGCTTGAACAGCGCGGTGGCGACGGTGGCGGTGGAGACGGTTTTGAGTTTGTTGCGGGTGGCGTCGCTCAGTTTTGTCATGATTTCATCATCCCAGTTATTCCGTCATTCCGGGGCGCGAAGCGAACCCGGAATCTCGAGATTCCGGGTCTGGTCCTTCGGACCATCCCGGAATGACGGGTAATCAATCACACCGCGCCATGCGCTTCCACGTAAAGCGCGTACACGGAGTGGCAGCTCGTCATATAGAGGCGGTTGTTCTTCGGGCCGCCGAAACAGAGGTTGGCGCAACGCTCCGGCAGCCGGATGAAGGCGAGCGGCTTGCCGGCGGAGTTGAACACCATCACGCCATCGAGGTCTTCGGACTTGCCCTTGAGCTGGAAGACTCTTCGTCCGCCGATCTCGGTCGGTTCGGCCTGCAATGCACCGTTGCTGCCCCAGCCGCACCACAGATTGCCGTCGCGATCGACCCTGAAGCCGTCGAGCGCGCCCTGGTCGGCGGCGTCGATCAGCTTGGTCCGGCTGCCGAGCGTGCCGTCGGCGTTGACATCATAGGCCCAGATGCTGCGGTTGGGGGAGCCCTTCCACTCGACGACATAAAGCTTCTTTTCGTCTGGCGAGAACGCCAGGCCGTTCGGATTGACGATGTCGGTAATGACGGCCGAAATCTTGCCGTCCTTGTCGATGCGGTAGACGTTGGTGGTGGCCTGTTCGGATTTTTCCTTGTTGCCCTCCCACTCGCCATTGATGCCGAACAAGGGATCGGTGAACCAGATGCTCTCGTCGGACTTCACCACGACGTCATTTGGCGCATTCAGCCGCTTGCCTTCGAACTTGTCGGCCAGCACCGTGATCTTGCCGTCCTTCTCGGTGCGGGTGACGCGGCGGGTCACCGAATGCTCGCAGGTGACGAGGCGGCCCTGGCGATCGCGCGTGTTGCCGTTGGCATAGTTGGCGGGGCTCCGGAACACGCTGGTCTGGTTGGTCTTCTCGTCGAACTTCATGATCCGGTTGTTCGGGATGTCGGAGTACAGGAGATAGCCGCCCTCGGGGAAATAGGCCGGGCCTTCGGCCCAACGCATCCCGGTAGCGACCTGTTCGATCGTGGACGAATAGATCCGGTATTTTGCAAAGCTCGGATCGAGGATCTGCACCGACGGGTCGGGATAGCGCTGGTTCATCGCGAACGGAAATGATTGCGCACCTGCGGCACGCGAGAGAAGCGTGGTGGCCGCGGTGGCGCCGGCTGCGGCGAGGATGTTGCGTCGTGTGATGCTCATGGTGGTCCTCCCTGGGATGTTTTTTTGGTTGGTATCGAGTCTTCGCTCCAGTCATTCCGGGGCGCGAAGCGAACCCGGAACGACAGTGTCAGTAAATCGACGGCTCTCCCACCGGCTTGCCAAAGCCAGTCTCCAGAAAATCGAAATCGCAGCCTTCGTTGGCCTGCTTGATGTGCTTGGTGAACATCCAGCCGTAGCCGCGCTCGAACCGGCGCTCCGGCGCCTTCCATTCCGCGCGGCGCTTTGCAAGCTCCGCCTCCGGCACATCGAGGTTGATGGTGCGGGCGTTGACGTCGAGCGTGATGCGGTCGCCGTTCTTCACCAGTGCCAGCGGGCCGCCGATATAGGATTCCGGCGAGACATGCAGGATGCAGGCGCCGTAGCTCGTGCCGCTCATGCGCGCATCCGACAGCCGCACCATGTCACGCACGCCCTGCTTCACCAGTTTTGTGGGGATCGGCAGCATGCCCCATTCCGGCATGCCGGGACCACCTTGCGGCCCCGCATTGCGCAGGATCAGGACGTGATCCGCGGTCACATCGAGATCGGGATCGTCGATCGCCTTCTTCATCGAGGGGTAATCGTCGAACACCAGCGCCGGCCCGGCGTGCTTGAGGAAGCGCGGCTCGCAGGCGGACGGTTTGATCACGCAGCCATCGGGCGCGAGATTGCCCTTGAGTACCGCGAGCGCGCCCTCGGCATAGATCGGATCCTGCACCGTGCGGATGACGTCGTCGTTGTAGACTTCGGCGCGGGCGATGTTCTCGCCGAGAGTCTGGCCGGTCACGGTCATGACGTCGAGGTGCAGATGCTCCTTGATGCGGCTCATCAGGCCCGGCAGACCGCCAGCATAGAAGAAATCCTCCATCAGGTACTTGTCGCCGCTCGGACGCACATTGGCGATGACAGGCACCTTGCGGCTGGCGATCTCGAAATCATCGAGCCCGATGTCCTGACCGGCGCGGCGGGCCTGCGCGATCAGATGGATGATTGCATTGGTCGAGCACCCCATCGCCATCGCGACCGTGATCGCGTTCTCGAAGGCCTTGCGGGTCTGGATCTTGTTCGGCGTCAAATCCTCCCACACCATCTCGACGATGCGGCGGCCGCATTCCGAGGCCATGCGGATATGGCCGGCGTCGGCGGCCGGGATCGAGGATGCACCCGGCAAGGTCATGCCGATCGACTCGGCGATCGCGGTCATCGTCGAGGCGGTGCCCATGGTCATGCAGGTGCCGTAGCTACGGGCAATGCCGGCCTCGACATCGACCCAATCCTTGTCGGAGATTTTTCCGGCACGCCGCTCGTCCCAGAATTTCCAGGCGTCCGAACCGGAGCCCAGCGTCTTGCCCTTCCAGTTGCCGCGCAGCATCGGTCCGGCCGGAAGATAGATCGTCGGCAGGCCCATGCTGGTGGCGCCAAGCAAAAGGCCTGGTGTCGTCTTGTCGCAACCGCCCATCAGCACGACGCCATCGACGGGATGGCCGCGCAACAATTCCTCCGCGTCCATCGCCAGCATGTTGCGATAGAGCATCGTGGTCGGCTTCAGGAACGATTCCGACAGCGACAGCGCCGGCAGCTCCATTGGAAAACCGCCGGCCATCAGGATGCCGCGCTTGACGTCGTCGACACGGGATTTGAAGTGCATGTGGCAGGGCTGCGCGTCCGACCAGGTGTTGAGGATCGCAATGACGGGGCGGCCCTTCCACTCCTCCGGCGCGTAGCCCATCTGCATCGCGCGGGAGCGATGGCCGAAGGCGCGCAGATCGTCGGGCGCGAACCAGCGCGCGCTGCGAAGCTGGTCGGGGGTCTTGTTCTTGCTGCTCATGATTGCGTACCCCATTTCTGGACGGTGTTGCGCTCGATGGTGCGGAAGATCAGGTTTTCCACGATCAAGCCAATAATGATCACCGTCAACAGGCCGGCGAAGACAGCAGGTATGTCAAGCAGGTTGCGGTTTTCGAAGATGAACCAGCCGAGCCCGCCCTGGCCGGATGAGACGCCGAACACCAGTTCAGCGGCAATCAGCGTGCGCCAGGCGAACGCCCAGCCGATCTTCAGGCCGGTCAGGATCGAGCCGAACGCCGCCGGAATCAGGATCCGCGCCACGTAGGGCAGTCCGCGCAGGCCGTAATTGCGGCCGACCATGCGCAGCGTGTTCGACACGCTCTTGAAGCCGGAATGGGTGTTGAGCGCCACAGGCCACAGCACCGAATGGATCAGCACGAAGACGAGGCTGCCATTGCCGAGCCCGAACCAGATCAGCGCCAGCGGCAGCAGCGCGATCGCCGGCAACGGGTTGAACATCGCGGTCACGGTTTCGAGGAAATCCGTGCCGATGCGGGTGGAAATCGCGAGAATGGTGAAGATGGCGGCAAGCACGATGCCGGCGGCATAGCCCATGAACAGGACTTTGAGCGACGCCCAGGCGCGCATCGGGATCGTGCCGTCGCGTACTTTTTCCCACATCGTCATGATGGTGTCGTGAAAGGTCGGGAACAGCAGCGGATTGTCGAGGTAGGTGCCGTAGGCTTCCCACACCATCGCGAGGAACAGGATGATCACGCCCTTGCGGACAAAGCCGTCGTTCCACAGCAATTCGAGGACGGAGAGCTTACGCTCCACCTCCACTGACGCGGCGACTGCGGCGGTATCGCGCAGGAGGATTCTCGCTTCACCCATCGCATGTACCTCTCAGTGCGCCGCTGCGACTTCGTTGTCGGCATTCGAAAAAAGCAGATCATGGATCTGCTTTTCCAGCCGGGCAGCGCTGCCGTCCTCACTTGAGACCTGATCGACGTCGACGATTTCGGCCTTGACCCGTCCGGGATGCGGCGACAGCAGCAGGATGCGGTTGCCGATCTTGATCGCTTCCGCGATCGAATGGGTGACGAACAGCACGGTGAACTTGGTTTCGGCCCAGAGCTGCAGCAATTCGTCCTGGCAGGTGCGCCGCGTCAGCGCATCGAGCGCGGCGAAAGGCTCGTCCATCAAGAGGATATCCGGCTCCATCGCCATGCCGCGCGCGATCGCAACGCGCTGCTTCATGCCGCCCGACAGCGTATGCGGGTAGGAATCGACGACGCGGGTGAGGCTGACCTTTTCGATGTAGGCGCGGGCACGAACCTCGGCCTCCTTGCGCGGTAGCCGCCGCGTCATCAGAAGCGGGAACATGACGTTTTCAAGCACGGTCTTCCAGGGCAGCAACTGGTCGAACTCCTGGAAGATCATCATGCGGTCGGCGCCGGGCTCCGTGATCTCGCGGCCCGAGATCCGCATCTTGCCTTCGCTCGGCGTCATGTAGCCACCGACCGCTTTCAGCAATGTCGACTTGCCGCACCCGGAGGGACCGAGCAGCACGAAGCGATCGGAACGATCGACCGTGAAACTGACCCGCTCGGTCGCGGTCACCACCGCGCTCGAGGTCTTGTAGCGCAGCGTTACGTCGCTGACGTCGAGAAGCGCCGTCATCGCGTCAGTTGCCCTTCAGGTCATGCGACATCGGCAGGTAGTAATCCGTCCATGCCTTGGGCTGGGTCTTCAACGTGCCGACCTTGAACAGATGGTTGGCGAATTTCATGGTGCCCTGCGGCTGCAGGTTCCACTCCATCATGCCGGGCTCCTTGAGCCAGGCCAGCAGATCCTCGACGCTGGTCTTGTCGCCCGTGACTTCCTTGTAGATTTCGACGGCTGCCTTGGTGTCGCTGCGGATCAGGTCCTGCGCTTCCTTGGTGGCGTCGCGCACCGCCTGGACGATCTTCGGATTGGCGTCGGCGAATTTGGTGGTCGTGAAGAACTGCGCCTGGCTCAGCGGCCCGCCCATCACGTCGGGCGACGACAGCACGACATGCGCGCCGGCCACGTTCTTCAGTTCGAGGAACGTAAACGGCGGGATCGCAAAATGGTTGCGCACCTCGTGCTGGGCGTTGGTCATCGCCACATAGGCGTCGGGATGACCGAGCTGCACGGTGTTGGGATCGAGCTTCGACCATTGATCGGCGCCGAACAGTTCGGCGGCGGCGATCTGCAGCACGATGGCCTGTGTCGAGACCTTGACGGTCGGCACCGCGATCTTGTCGTTGGGGCCGATATCTTTCAGTGACTTGATATGGGCGTCGCGGCTGATCAGCGTCATCGGCTGCGCGGAGGTCGCGACGATACCCTTGACGCCGCCGCGGGTACGATCCCACAGCAACAGCAGATTGCCGGTGCCGGTGTTGAGGATGTCGACGCCGCCGGCAAGCAGCGCGTCGGTCTGCGCGCCGCCGCCGCTCAGATTGATCCATTTGGTTGACACGCCGGGCACGCCGAGCGCCGCGGCGTGCTTTTCGATCAGCTTCTGCTTTTCCATGATGTGCGACGGCATGTAGAAAATGCCGGGCTGCCGCGACAGCGCGATCTCGCTTTTTTGTTGCGCCAGGGCGGGCGCGCCTGACAGCGCCATTCCGAGTGCCGCGATTGCGCCTGCGGCGGCGCGCCACATCATGCTCTTCATCGTTGTTTCCTCCGGCGGTCTCTACGCATTGACGCCCTAAGGGAGATGCACTAATGTATTAGTGTATTTGAGGCAAGCGCCTTTTGAAAGGACCGCTGTTCCGATGGGGCCAACGCCAATCGCCGCCCGCCGCGCCGCACCGCGTTCCCCCGAGCGGCTCGATCGCGACCGGCAGGCTGCGCCCCAGGTTTTCGAGCGTCTGCGCGGCATGATCATTTCGCTGGAACTGCCGCCGGGATCGCCGCTGTCGCGCGCCGCTTTGGCCGGGCAGTTCGGAATCAGTTCGACGCCGATCCGCGACGCCCTGATGCGGCTGGAAGAGGAAGGCCTGGTCGACGTGTTCCCGCAATATGCGACCGTGGTCAGCCGGGTCGATGTGCGATTGGCCCAGCAGGCGCATTTCTTGCGGCAGGCGGTCGAGCTGGAGATCGTGCGCGGGCTGGCGATCAGCCACGACGAAGCGTTCGTCGCCGAGCTGAATGGAACAATCGTGCGCCAACAGCAATTCGCCAAGGCCGGCGAGTTCGAAAAGTTCATGGCCGCCGACAATGAATTCCACGCCCTGCTCTATACGGCGGCCGACAAGCAGGACATCTGGACGCTGGTGCGCAGCCGCAGCGGGCATATCGACCGGCTGCGCCGGCTGCATCTGCCCTCCCCCGGCAAGGCGCAGGACATCGTGCGGCACCACAGGCTGATCGCCAAAGCGATCGACGCCGGCGATCCGGACGGGGCGCAGAAGCATCTGCGCACCCATCTGTCGGGAACGCTCAGCGAACTCGCCCAGATCCGGGCACGGTATCCGGAATATCTGAGCGACTGAACGCCGCAGATTAACCCGCGCCATCAGGACGAAACGGCTCCGTTGCGGCGGCAAATTGCGCTGTCTACCCGACGACAGGCGATATACGGTTTTTGGCAGGAACATCTGCAGCCGGGAAACCGTTGCAGGAGAACAAGGTTTCAGCGAAAATCGCAACCTGCCGTTGATCTGATTCCAGCGGGCGCCCGGAGAACCTTCTTTTGGCAAGAATACTGATTGTAGACGACGATACCGCGGTTCAGGCCACCGTCCGCCTGTTGCTCGAGCGCGCAGGCCATAGCGTGGTCACCGCCGGTGACGGCCGTAAGGGGCTTTCGCTGTTCGAAAAGGAAGATTTCGATCTGCTGTTTCTCGACATCTTCATGCCGGGAATGGACGGGTTCGAGACCATGCGGCTGGCTCACCAGCTGCGGCCACTGATCCCGATCGTCGTGATCTCGGGACGGCCGATATCTTCGGAAGAAGGCGCCGCCCCCGACTTCCTGACCATGGCGACCAAGCTTGGCGCCGTCTCCAGTCTGCAGAAACCGTTCAAACCGGCGGCCCTGCTGGCGACGGTCACGAGCTGCCTTGAGGCCGCCAAACGCCTGTCGTCAAGTTCGTCCCACGCCCCCGGCGGAGTTGCTTCCTGCCCGTAATGCGAAATAGCATTGCCGGGTTCGCCCAGCCGCTTGCCCGGGATGAACTGGAGGGCGAACGAATCAAAAGATGACGCTCACAACCAGGCTTGCCATCGCCATGATTGCGTTGGTCGCGCTCGCGGTTTCCGCGGTCGGCTGGCTGAGCTATCGCAACCTGGAACAGGCACTGCTGCTGCGCGCCCGCGACCGCATCGAGACGCATTCGCGGCAAGTGGCGACCGACCTCGAATATCACGCAGCCAGCGCGACCGGAGATGTCGCGGGCTTTCGTTCGGCCGCGGCCTTGCATGGATTGGTCCGCGCCCGACGGGCGGGCGGCATCGATCCGGTGGATGGCGTCTCCGAAAAGACATGGCGCGACCGGATAGCAACCCGCTTTGCGGCGGAGCTCGAAGCCAAACCCACCTATGCGATGTTGCGGATCTTCAGCTTTGATGACGACGGCCGTGAGATCGTCCGCGTCGACCGCATGGGAGCAAACGACACGGTTCGGATCGTTCCCGAAGAAGGACTGCAGAAGCGAGGCAACCGAAACTATTTCACGGAAACGCTCGCGCTCGGTCCCGGACAAATCTACGTTTCGCCGCTCGATCTTGGACGCCGCGACGGACTGATCGAGGAGAGGCACAGGCCGACGATTCGGATCGCTACGCCGGTCTTCGCCGATGACGGCAAGCTGTTCGGCATTTTCATGATCAATGTCGATATGCGGCGGGCATTCGACCGCGTGCGGTCGTCGGTGTTGCCGGGCGAGACGATCTACGTCGTCAACCGGCAGGGCGACTATCTCATTCATCCCGATCGTTCACGCGAGTTCGGCACGCTGCTCGGCACGCCCAACGACTGGAAAGCCGACTTTCCCCATCTGGCGTCGCAGGCGGGGACATCCCGGGGCATCGCCGATATTGCACCGGATCACGCGGCCCGCTCGGGCGGGATAGCTCTTGCCCCTGCTCTGCTGGCTGGTACCGAATGGGTCGGCGTGATCGAATCCACCCCCAACGCCGTGATCATGGCGCCGGCCGCCAGCATCAGAAACACCTCCCTTCTGGTCGGAACGATCGCCGTGCTGTGCGCGGCCGTGCTGGCCCTGCTGATCGCGAGGTCGCTGACCCGGCCGATCGTTCGCCTGACCGCCGCCGTACAGGGCGCCTCCCGGAACGGGAAAGTCGCCATTCCGGTTGACGCTCGCGGCGAGACCGGCGTGCTGGCGCGCGCGTTCGCGAAAGTGATCGAGGAGGTCAACGAGAAGACCGCAGCACTGCAGCAGGAGGTTCAGGAGCATCGCCGCACCATCGCGGCGCGCGACCACCACGCCGAGCGCGAGCGCCTGTTCAGCGCGGCGGTCGAATCGTCCAACGACGCGATCATCACGACCTCGCTCGACGGCACGATCACCGGCTGGAACTCGGCTGCGGAACGTCTGTACGGATACAGCGCAACGGAAGCGGCGGGCAAGAACATCGCGATCCTGATGCCCGCCGGCCGGCTGCCCGAAGTGCAGGACATCCTGCGCCGGATCGGCTGGGGCGAAAGCATCGAGCACAACGAAACCACGCGTCTTCGCAAGGACGGCACGCCGGTCGAGGTTTCGCTCAGCATTTCGCCGATCAAGGCGTCGTCGGGCGCGACCATCGGCATATCGAAGGTTGCCCGCGACATTACCGACAGCAACAAGACCCGGCTGGCGCTGCGCCAACAGGCCGAGGAGCTTCGCCGCGTCTTCGAGACTTCGCAGGACCTGATCATGGTGACGGATTCACAGGGATCCGTGGTCCAGATCAGCCCGAGCTGCGCCGTCATCCTGGGCTATTCGCCCGGCGAGATGATCGGCCGCAGTGGAGAAGACTTCATCCATCCCGATCATCTCGAGAACTCGCGCCAGGAATTGCGCGCCCTGCGGCGCGGGCAACGCCCGACGATTGCGGACACGCGTTGCTTCCACAAGAGCGGACGCGAAGTGTGGCTGTCCTGGCTCGGGGTCTGGTCCCAACCGGTGAGACGGTTCTTCTTTGTCGGCCGCGACATGACCGAGACCCGCCGGGCGCAGGAAACCCTGCGTGAAAGCGCCCAGCTGGCTCGCGGGATCATCAACACGGCGCTCGATGCCTTTGTCCAGATGGATGATCAGGGCACGATCGCGGACTGGAATTCGCAAGCCGAGAATATCTTCGGCTGGACACGTGATGAAGCGGTCGGAGCAAAACTCAGCGAACTGATCATTCCATACGTCCATCGCGACGCGCACGCGGCCGGCCTGGAACGGTTCCTGCGCACCGGTGAAGGGGTGATCCTCGGCCGCCGTCTCGAGATCGACGCGGTGCGCCGCGACGGCAAGGAGATTAAGGTCGAACTGAGCGTCACCGCGCTAAAGCGCCGCAACGGCTTCGTGTTCAACGGTTTCATACGCGACCTCACCGAGAAGATCGCCACCGAGGACCGCATCCGGCAGTCCGAGAAGATGGAAGCCGTCGGCCAGCTCACCGGCGGCATCGCGCATGATTTCAACAACATCCTGACCGTCATCACCGGGACGATCGAAATCCTGGCCGACGCCGTCAAGGACGAGCCGCAACTCGCGGCCATCACGAGGATGATTGACGAAGCCGCGTCGCGCGGCGCCGACCTCACCCAGCATCTATTGGCATTCGCCCGCAAGCAGCCGCTCGAGCCTCAGGAAACCGACGTCAATACGCTGATCATCGACACCGCGAAACTGCTGCAGCGTACGCTCGGCGAGCATGTCGAGATCGAATCGGTGTTTGAAGACGAATCCTGCCCGGCGATCGTCGATCCCAATCAACTGGCCACCGCCATCCTCAATCTCGCCCTCAACGCCCGCGATGCGATGCCTGACGGAGGCAAGCTGATCATCGAAACCGGCATGGTCGTACTCGATGAGCATTACGCCAGGACGCACAATGACGTCCGGCCGGGCCGCTACGCGATGATCGCGGTCAGCGATACCGGAACCGGCATTCCGGCAGCGATCCTCGACAAGGTGTTCAATCCGTTCTTCACTTCGAAGGGGCCCGGCAAGGGAACCGGCCTCGGGCTCAGCATGGTCTACGGCTTCGTCAAGCAATCCACCGGCCACGTCATGATCTACAGCGAGGAAGGCCACGGCACGACGATCAAGATGTACCTGCCGCCGGCCTCAGGCACGTCGCTTGCGACCGTGCCGAGCCACGGGCCCACGGTCGAGGGCGGCAATGAGTCGATCCTGGTGGTCGAAGACGACGCGCTGGTGCGCAATTACGTGCTGACGCAACTGCATTCGCTCGGCTACGTCACGCTGGATGCGGGAAACGCGACGGAGGCGCTCGCGATCGTCAACGCCGGCCGTCCATTCGACCTGCTGTTCACCGACGTGATCATGCCCGGCCTCAACGGCCGCCAGCTCGCCAACGAGATGCTGAAGATCAAACCCGGGCTGAAAGTGCTGTTCACGTCAGGCTATACTGAAAACGCGATCATCCACCACGGCCGGCTCGACGAGGGCGTGCTGCTGCTGGCCAAGCCTTACCGCAAATCGGATATGGCCATCATGATCCGCAAGGCCCTCGGCGACTAGAGCCTTTTCCGTTCCGATTAAATCGGAACGGAGCTCTAGATTCTAGATTTGACGCGTTTTCTTGACGCGAACCGGTGTCCACTTCGCTGGAAAACGCTCTAGCGGCCTACAGCTGCCGCGCATTCTCGCGAAAGCTGCGCTGTCCACTCACGCCTGACGCGAAGTGGTCATCACGATTCGCACCAGGTCGGCGGCGTTGCGTGCTCCGAGCTTCTTCATGATGTTGGCGCGGTGATCCTCGATGGTCCGCGGGCTGATCCCGAGGTGCCTGCCCGCTTCCTTGTTGGACGCACCGGCGGTGAACTGCTCGAGCACCTCGCGTTCGCGGCGGGTGAGCGGTTCGCGTCCGGGAAAATGCAGCGTCGCGATCCGGGACGCGGAGTTGTTTTCCGCCTGCCGGCGCGCGTACGCCTCGATCGCCTCGTCGAGCCGTGCGACGATCTCGCTGCCACGGAACGGCTTTTCGATGAAGTCCAGCGCGCCGCTCTTGATGGCGCTGACGGCCATCGAGATGTCGCCTTGCCCGGAGATCATGAAGATCGGCGCGGGATAGTCCTCGCCGTGCAGTTCCTTCAGGATGTCGAGGCCCGATTTACCGGGGATATGCACGTCGAGCAGGATGCAGGACGGCGTCCGGGTTCTTGCAACGGCCAGCAATGCCGCGCCGTCGGCGAAACAGATGACCTGATAACCGCCCGCCGACAGCACCATGGAAAGCGTGTCGCGAACGGCGGGGTCGTCATCGACTACAAAGATCTCCCCGCGGGAGTGGGCTTTCTCAGCCATGTTTCATCTTCCATGCATGGTGAAACGTGACGCGCACTCGATATCGGTACTCAACTCCATACCGCATCAAAACGCCCCCGTATTTGTACGGGACGTTCGCTTAACGCACAAGTAGCAACGCGCACCTAAAAAGTAGCCCGAGGAGTGCAGTTATGCAGAACCCCCAAGGCGGCGGCATCGCGATCGAACTTGACGACCGAGGTAACGCGTACCGCTCGGTGGTATCGGATGTCATATCCCTGATCGAGCATGTCCAGGCGAGCCTGAGGCTGATCGAACAGGAGATCGCCCGCGAAACCGCGTCCGGTAGCCAGGACATCTCCACCAATGTCGTTGTGCTGGATGACGTGACGCCGCCCTATGTCAGGGCGACCGTGGCGTTGAGGGCCTGTGACGCCAATCTTGCCATCGCCCTCCACTCGCTGCTCGATCCCTTGACACCGTCCAATACACCGGAGCACGGCGCCAGCGATTATGTCTGGAGTCCGCCGGTGCTTTCGGTTCTCAGCGCGTAAACGCAGCAGCCCGCCCAATACGGCCATCTGAAAATTGAAGACATCGAACCGGCCAGCCTGTGGGGCGGGCGTTTGCCGCCATCCCGTGCCGGGACGTTGCTCCGGCTTTTCCACAATGGGCGATTTCACCGCCTGACCGGCGGTTCGGTGCGGAAGCTAACCGCTCAGGACATCATCTCATCGGACTTCGACGTCGCGCCCGGTCGCTTCTTGGCGTGCTTGCCCCTCAGGAAATGAATATCCATGTCCGTGCCGTTGACGCGCACCAATTCGCAGCGGCGATAGGCGAGCCCGGTCGACGACAGCAGCAGAAAGAACTCCTTGAGGTTGAGGCCTTGAATGGAGCCTTCCACGGTCAACGTGGCGTCGGTATCGGAGATCGAGTTGAGTTGGCAATCCCGGCGCCAGGTTCCGTCAATCGCCATGATGCAGACGTCGTAACCCCGGCTGAACGTGACGCGCTCGGCTGCCTTGCTCTCTTCCGACATTCCTCAACGCCCCGCCATTGCCGCGATTTTCGGCATCGCTGCCGTTGCCGCACGCGCGGCGTTCGGCCGATAGAGCCCGCGCTTGTCCGGAAATGGCTTGAAGACATCGGTCAAGCCTACCACCGTCTCCGCCGCGCCCAGCACCAGGAAGCCGTCCGCTTCCATCGACTTGGCAAGACGGCCGAAGATGTTGATCTTGGTGTCCTGATCGAAATAGATCAGAACGTTGCGGCAGAAGATGACGTCGAACATTCCGAGCTGCGAAAAATCGTGCAGCAGATTGAGTTGCCGGTGCTGCACCATGGCGCGGATGTCGGCATTGATCTGCCAGAGCTCGCCGTTCTGCTTGAAATATTTGACCAGCATCTGGATCGGCAGGCCGCGCTGGACCTCGAACTGGCTGTAGATGCCGGCCTTGGATTTCTCGAGCACTTCCTGGGAGAGATCGGTCGCGATGATTTCAACCCGCCATCCGGCAAGTGCCGCACTCATTTCCTTCAAGGACATGGCCAGCGAATACGGCTCCTGCCCGGTCGAACCGGCGGCGCACCAGATCCGGATGCTCTTGCGGGCCGCTCGTGCCTTCAGCACCTCGGGCATGATCGAATCGCGGAAATGATCGAACGGCACCTTGTCGCGGAAAAAGAAGGTCTCGTTGGTGGTCATGGCTTCGACCACCTGGGCGACAATCGCTGGCGCGCCGCCCTTCATTTTCTGCACGAGTTCGCTGATGCCGGCGAGGCCGCATTTGCGCGACAGCGGCAGCAGGCGGCTTTCGATCAGGTACTGTTTGTCTGCGGACAGGTCGAGACCGGAATGATCCTTCAGGAGCTTACGCAGATACTCATAGTCTGGCGGGGTCACGGGTGGCCTCTCAACGGCAAGCGGAAAAGGATTTAGACGGGTGTCGGTTCGGTGACTTCGATCAAGCCGACTTCCTTGAACTTGTCGGCGACGATGTCCTTGTCGAACGGCTTCATGATGTATTCGTTGGCGCCGGCATTCAGCGCACGCGAGATATGATCCATGCCGTTTTCGGTGGTGCAGAACACCACCTTGGGCACATCGCCGCCGGGCAATCGGCGCAGATGGCCGAGGAATTCATAGCCGTCCATCACGGGCATGTTCCAGTCGAGCAGGACGGCATCCGGCATGGCGCGCTTGCAGACCTCGAGCGCCTTCTCGCCGTCCTCAGCCTCGGTAATCTCAAAGCCCATCTCTTCCAGGATGCGACGCCCGATTTTGCGAACGACGCTGGAATCATCGACAACAAGACATGTTTTCATTTTTCGACCTCCTTATGCCGATCGTTCTATGCTGCGAGTGTGGTGGGCACGATTTCGAGGACGCGATCGACATCGAGGACGACCATGAGCTGGCCGTCGAGGCGGTGGACGCCGCCAGCGAGCTTGGCCATGCGGGGATCGAGATTGACGGGGTTTTCCTCGCGGCTGTCGTCGGGCAGCCGGAGCACCTCGCCGATCTGGTCGATCAAGAGGCCGTAGGATTCGCCGCGCAGGTCGACGCCAACCGCCATCGGCGGCTTGCCGTCGTCGTTTTTGGGCAGCCCGAGCCGGGCGCGCATATCGACGACCGTGACGATGCGGCCGCGCAGGTTGAGCACGCCGGCGATCTCGGCCGAGGACAGCGGAACGCGGGTCAGCCGCTCCGGCATGAACACGTCCTGGACGCGGGAAATCGGCAGGCCGAACAGCTGCCCGCCGATCAATGCGGTGACGTATTCGACCACGGTGCCTTCGATGGTGTCGGTCTTGGTTGTCATGATGTCTTGCCTTTATGCCGCGCGCCGGGTTTCGCCAGCGGTCTGTTCCTTCAGCGCCGCGATCAGGCCCGGACGGTCGAACTTGGCGACGTAATCGTGGAAGCCGGCCTGCCGCCCGCGCTCGATCGCCGCCGGAGAGACCATCGAGGACAGCGCGATGATCGGCATTGCGCTTAAGTGCTGGTCGGCCCGGATCGTCTCGGCAAACTCGAACCCGTTCATGTCGGGCATCTCGATGTCGGTCAGCACCACATCAAAAGTCTGGCCCGAGCGCAGCGCGGTGAGGCCTTCCTGCGCATTGGGGGCAACCCGCACCCGGTAGCCGGCGGCTTTGAGCACCGGCGCCAGCATGTTGCGGAAGAAGGCTGAGTCGTCGACCAAGAGCACCGATTGCGCCGATACCGAGGGGCGCATCTCCTTGCGCGAGAACCAGTCGGCAAACGCCATGGGCAAGAAATGGCCGACGTCGATCACTTCGGTGGCCTGGCCCTTGATCACGGCCGAACCCAGAATGCCCTCACTGGAGCCGGCGACTTCGATGTGCAGCCGCTCCTCGACGATGTCGATGATCTCGTCGACCACCAGCCCCATCGAGCGGCCGTCGTCGGCGAACACCAGGATCGGCTGGGCGCCCGAGGTCTGGACGTTGACCCCGTTCATCTGCACCAGCGGCATCAGCTGCTCGCGGTACTGCACCATGTAGCGGCCGTTACTGAGTTCGATCTTGTCGGTGGCGATCTCCTCCAGCCGGGTGACGAGGCCGAGCGGCACCGCCTTGGGCTGGGTCGAGCCGGCGCGGAACACCAAGAGCGAGGTCAGCTGTTCGCCGGTGTTGGCGTGGGCCGCCGCGTTCTCGTCCGCCATCCCCTGGGCGGAGGAGCCGGCGGCGCCGAGCGCCTTGGCAAAGCCGTTGGGGTCGATGATCATGATCACGGCGCCATCGCCCAGGATGGTGTTGCCGGAGAACATGTCGATGTGACGCAGTTTTGTCGACATCGGCTTGACCACGATTTCTTCGGTGTGGAACACGCCGTCGACCACGATGCCGAAGGTCTGGCTGCCGACTTGCGTGACCACGATAAAACCGTTCTCGGGGTCGGAGGAGGAGCCGTCGTCGATCTTGAGCAGCTTCTTCAGGTGCATCAGCGGCAGCAGCTTGTTGCGCAGCCTTAAGACCGCGGTGTCCTTGATGCGCTCGATGCGGTGTTCGGAGTTGGCGCGGGCGCGGACCAGCTCGACCACAGACAATTGGGGTATCGCAAAGCGGTCGCCGCCGGCTTCCACGATCAGGGCCGAGACGATGGCCAGCGTCAGCGGGATCTTGATGGTGACGGAAGAGCCCTCGCCGGCCACCGACTTGATGTCGATGGTGCCGCCGATCTGGTCGATATTGGTGCGCACCACGTCCATGCCGACGCCGCGGCCGGAGACCGAGGTGACGGTGGCGGCGGTGGAGAAGCCCGGCGCGAAGATGAACTTGTGGATCTGGGCTTCGGTCATCTTCTCCAGTTCAGCCTCGGAGACGAGCCCGTTCTGCAGTGCCTTGGCCTTGATCCGCTCGGTGTTCAACCCGCGGCCATTGTCGGCGATGCAGATGATGATGTGGCCGCCCTCGTGATAGGCGGACAGGCGAATGGTGCCCTGCTCGGGCTTGCCGGAGGCGGCCCGCTCGGCCGGGGTCTCGAGGCCATGATCGGCGGAGTTGCGCACCATGTGGGTGAGCGGGTCCTTGATCAGGTCCAGCACCTGGCGGTCGAGCTCGGTGTCGGCGCCGTGCATCTCGAGTTCGATCTGCTTGCCGAGTTCGCCGCTTAGGTCGCGGACGATCCTTGGCAGCTTCTGCCAGGCATTGCCTATCGGCTGCATCCGCGTCTTCATGACGCCTTCCTGCAGTTCGGCGGTGACGTTGGAGAGGCGCTGCAGCGGCACCTTGAACTCGGTGTCCTCGTTGCGGCGGGAGATCTCCAAGAGCTGGTTGCGGGTCAGCACCAGCTCGGAGACCATGGTCATCAAATGTTCCAGCGTGTCCACGTTGACGCGGATCGACTGGTTGGCGATCTTGTCGGCTTCCTGGACGTCGCCGACATCGGCGGCGGCTGCCGCCTTTCGGGCCGGCTTTGCCTTGGGCTCCGCTTTGGCTTCAACCTTGGATTCCTTGGCGACTTCCGGCGCCGGTGCGGGAGCTACTGCCTTGGGAGCAGCTGCGGGCGCGGGTACGACTTCGATCTCGGTCTCGCGGAAGGCGCGTTCGAGATCGTCGAGCGAGACTTCGCCCGGACGCAGCGGCCGTTCCAGCACCTGCTCGACCAGCGTGCCCATGGCAACCTCTTGTGTCTTCGCGGGCTGTATGGGGGGCGCGACTACGACCGGCGCCGGCGCTTCCACGGAGACGGCTTCGGCCTCAGCGTGCGCATCGTGCGCCCCGCCTTCCGCCAACAGATGCAGCTTCTCGATCAGGTCCTCGTCGCTGCCTTCCGGCTCGTTCTCGGTGGCTTCGAGACCTGCGAGGATCTCCTTGATGCGATCGATCGAGGACAGGATCAGCGTGACGGCGCCGGCGGTGACCGGCATGCCGTCGCGGAATTTGCCCATCAGGGTCTCGCCGGCATGGGCCAGCGCTTCCAGCCTCGGCAGGCCGAGGAAGCCGCAGGTGCCCTTGATCGTGTGCACCAGGCGAAAGATGTTATCCAGAATCTTCGCGTCGCTCGGATCCTGCTCGAACCGCACCAGCTGATTGTCGACCGTATCCAGGCTCTCGTTGGTCTCTGTCAGGAATTCCCGCAAAAGATCATCCATCAGAGCCTGCCCCTCAACTATCGATGTAACGGTCGTCTGTTAGGCATACCCTTTTGGATTTCACGACCACGTTAATTTCACTGTCCGTGCAACTACGGATAACCCCAATAAATTGTCGTAAAATGCGGCGCAGATAGCGCGATGGTGTCGGCAAAACGCCGTTAGCCGACGCGTCAAAATCCGAGCCGATACTTTCGCAAAAAATCTGTCTGATGATTGTTCGATGAGCAAACGGACGCATCTTGCGTCGCGCGGCAAAACCGACGCGGATCAAGCGGCCAGCCGTGCGTCCTCACGCTTGGTCAGTTTCCGGATTTCCTTGAGCGCCTTGTAGAGCGCGCCGCTGGAAATGTGCGCGTTGATGGCATCGATCGCCAGGCGATCGCCGGGACTGCTGTTGCGCAGATCGCGCAGGAAGCCCTGATACGCAGGCAGGTATTTCGGAATATCGCTCTTCAGATACATGGTCTGGACGCAGAGATAGAGCCGCTTGGCGGGTGTATTGGCGGTCTCGGCGGTGACGGTGTCGCGCTCGCGAAGTATCGGCGCCTCGCCGTCGATCAGGAACGACGTGCGAGTGCCGGAATTGATGAGAACGGTTTCGCCGATCACGATCCGCTCAAACGGTTTCAACTCGACGCGTAACGGCACAATCTGCTCCAGTTCGAAGACGTGCGGGTATTGCCCGCGACGTTTGCGAAACTTCTTTCGAGAAGATGCGCGGCGAATACGCCGCCATCCGGGATTCAGGAATTTGGATTCGATGGTGGCGGCGGGGTTTTCCCCGCCGCCTTGATCGTTGTCTTCGCAGCCGAACTTAGCGGAGCAGCTGGAGCACGCTCTGCTGGCTCTGGTTGGCCAGCGCCAGCGCGGACACCGCGATCGACTGGCGGGTCGACAGCGCCTGGCTGTTCGCCGCTTCCTCGTTGGTGTCGGCCAGCGTCAGGTTCGACGAGCCGGTCTGCAGCACGTTGATCAGGTTCTTGTTGAAGTCCTGACGGATCTGCACGATCGACAGGTTCGAACCGAAGGCCGAAGCCTGCGAGCGCAGCGTGGACGACGCGCCGTTCAGCGAGGTCACGATCTCGTTGATCGCAGCGTTGTCCTTGAAGGCGCCCGAGCTCAGGGCATCAAGGCCGAGGCCGGCCGGGTTAAAGTTGACGCCCTGGATGCTCAGCGTCGACTTGCCGGTTTCGTTGAAGGTCAGCTTCAGAGTGTCACCGCCGAGCAGGTTGACGCCGTTGAAGGACGCGTCCTGCGCGGTGGTGGTGATCTGATTGATGATGTTGTTGTACTGGGTGACCAAATTGTCGCGGGTCAGCTTGGCCGCCGCGTCGACGACCGGAGCCGGCGCCGTGGTGCCGGCAGCGAACGCCTGGCCAGCGCCAACCGCGGTACCCGAGATCGCACCGATCGTGGCCGACGCCGCTTCGTTGGTCGTGGTGATCGACAGTTTGCCGGACACGAACGTGGCCTGCAAATTGTTGGCCGCGAGAGCATCGTTCAGCTGATTGAGCGAGCTGATGCGGCCAGCACCCGCACCGAACACGATGTCGGTGGCAGTGCCGCCGCCCGTCGCACCGATCTGCAGGGTCGCGCCGTCCAGAACGCCCGGGTTTTGCGTACGGGCCTGCGTCACGCCGCCGGCCAGGCCGAGCGCGCTGAGAGCTGCGGCATTGCTGCCGGTGATCGCCAGGTCGCTCAGCGTGCCGGTGTTCAGCGTGATCACGCCGCCGGTGATGGTCGAGGGCGTCGACGAACCGGTCAGGCCGTCGATCTTCGCCAGCAGGCCGGTGACGTCGCTGTCGACCTTGATCGTGTTCGGATCGCTGCCGACCGTGTTCGCCGCCACGAAGGTCAGCGTCTTGCCGTTGACGGTGAGGGTGTCACCGACCGCAAAGCCGTTCGACAACGAAGCTGCCGAGCCGTCGCCGACGTTCAGCTTGGTGGTGCCGGCCAAGGTACCAGCCGTCACGGCGCCACCGCCACGAGCGCCAACGCTCTGGTTCGCATTGCTGATGCCGAGCTTGGCGAGCGCTGTGCCGCTCACGGCGAGGTTGGAAGCCGTACCGGTGTGCAGGGTGATGACGCCGCCCGTTGCCGTCGAGGCACTGGACGTATTGCCCGACAGGGTGTCGATCGCCGCAACCAAAGAGTCGAGCGTGGTATCGACGCCCATCGTATAGGCGTTGCCGGTCCCGACGAGGCCATTCGCGCCGGCTTGGAAGGTGATCGTCTTGCCATTGACAATCAGCGTGTCGGCAGCAGCGACCGCAGTGGTGAGGGCGAGGTTCGACAGAAGCGAAGAACCGGTCGCGTTGCCCACCGGGGCGGCCGTCGTGAGCTGGGTGCCCGCGGTCAGCGTCGTGCTGGTATACGCAGCGCGCTGCGGAGCCGAAGTACCGACGAACGCGGCGCTGACCGGATCCTGAGCGGCGACGAGATTGTCGGCCGTTGCGCCCGCGATATCGACGGAGGTGAACGCCGACTTGGTCGAGAAACCAACCGTGGTCTGCAGCGCCTGATTGGCGACGGACTTGGCGGAGTCGACGAGCTTCTGCAGCGAGGTGATGCCGGTGTTGGCGGACTGCAGGACCTGCACGCCGTTGCCGATGCTGTCGAGGAGATTGTTGATGTCGCCGGCGCGGCTATCGAGCGAGGCGGCGGTGAAATAGTTGGTCGGATTGTCGAGCGCCGAGTTGACCTTCTTACCGGTCGAAAGGCGGGACTGCGTGGTCGCGAGCAGATCGGCGGTCGACTGCAGCGAGAGAAGGTTCTGGCGAACCGACGACGAGAGAACAATACCTGACATGACTCATATCCTTCTGGATGAACGCTGTTGACGCAACGCCGCAACTTTCATTCGGCGTCCGTGCCACACTGGTCTCGCAGCGCTACCCAGTGGTTAACTTGCATGTCCGTACGACTACGCGACGGCGGAAAAAGTCGCGGCTTCATCATTTATGGTAAACAGATTCTTACCGACGCGGACGGCGGCAGTGTCGCGACGATCGCGTGCGGCTCGCTTCCGCGAGCAAGAGTGATCGCAGAGTTCTGCATTCACGGTGATCAAGCCGCCGGCAAGCGCCAGGGCGGCACCAATCGAACCGACACTACGGCAAAGATAATGTCGGACCGCGTCCGAAGGCGGCGATAGCCTGGATCGCTATCTCGACTCGGCGACGCCCGCATAGCGCGACCGCGCTTCGGCAAGGCATTCATTAATCACCGTTACCAGCGCCGCCGGCGTAAACGGCTTGCGCAAACAGCGCGCCGCGCCGAGTTCGAGCGCCATTCGCAGAAAGTCCGGTGCCGGCGCGTCGAGATTGGCAAACGCGTATCCCGACATCGCGACCAGCGGAACCGCCGGCGCGCGCTCGTGGAAGATCCGGATCGATTCGAAACCACGCATATGCGGCATGAAGATATCGACGATCATCAGGTCGAAGCTGGAATCTTCGAGAGCGCGAAGCCCGGCTTCGCCGCCGGCGGCAATCGTCACTTCGAAGCCGTGACGCTCCAGATAGATCTCAATGGCCATGCACACCATCGGATCGTCGTCGACAACGAGTACCCGTGTCATTCCAGCCCCCCGAAGCAGATTATCTGTCTTCAATCGCTCCCCAGTCGCAATACGAGCGCAACCGCCGCCCTTTTCTGGTTCGACGCGAAGTTGTTACGTCTTGCTGGCAGCTCAGCCCGCAGCGATCCTCTCTTTCGAAGTATTCGACGATGCCGTTGCACCCCGCTGTTCCGAGGGCGCGGCTGTGACGGCGGCAAGGGTGACGGCGTATCTTCGGTGCGGCTCGGCTTCCGACAGACATTCGTCGATCACGCTGAGCAATGTCGCTGGCCGGAACGGTTTGTGGAGGCACCTGGTCGCACCGAGGCTGAGAGCCATTTTTAGGCAAGCAACATTGTCCGTTTCCGGGCCGGAGAACGCGTAACCGGAAATTGCGATCAACGGTACTGTCGGGGCGCGCTGGTGAAATATCCTGATCGCGCTCAAAACCGCGCATGTTCGGCATGAAAACATCGACGATCATCAGGTCGAAAGTTGCGTCATCGAGTGCCGCGAGGCCGTTAGGACCGCCGTCCGCGATCGCGACCCTGAAACCGCACTGCTTGAGCCAGGCGCGTATCGCAAGGCGGGTATGAAGGTCGTCATCGACAACCAGAATACGACGCATGACGGCCTCCTCCGCCGTATCGGACGCGCTGCAAGAGACACATAAAGACAAGCCCCGCCCGACAGCACGCGCCTCGCCAAGCACCCTCAACAGCGCATCAAGGCATTCCCGAGCAGTTTTGCCTTGCGAATCAGAGCACTATTCGTAATTCCGTCGTAAATCGCCGGGTCTGTCTGCCCTCCACAGTGTATAGGGTGGGTTCCACAACCCTTGAGCAAGCTCGGGGCTATTCCGCCACGCCGCGGCATCGCTGACGCGAGACCGTTCAAGTCCCGCGTTGGGCCAGGATTGAGAGTGCGGGCGCAGCCCTCCCAATCGACCGTTACCGGCTCTGCCCACCGCAGAGTTCCAGTCCCTGGCTGTAACTTGAGACCGTCGAACCGGTCCGAGGGGCGGTCCCGAGCAAGGCCGGCACGCCTCGGCCGCAGGGTCGAGCTGCCCCGCAGTGGGTCGTTGCAGCGGGTGGTCAGCCTTTCCGAGGGTCAGACGCTGGAGGTCGCAACGGTGGGCCGCGACAGCCTTGTCGGCGTCCGTGGTCCTCGATGCCGGGCGACGCCACGGCCTCCATTCTCAGGGCCGAGCGCCTTCGGACGGCCACCAGACGAAGTGGCGCCAACCGATCCAAGGCAGCAGCAAAGTGCGGCTATTTGCCGATATTTCCCGCCGGCGATTCATGGCAAGATGAACGGGCATTTTTGACGGCGCATTTGACGGCGCATATTGCATATTTTTGGTGCCTGGCACCCTGAGACCGGCTTTGACCGTAAGGCAGGAGACTGCTTTGGATTCAGCCCCTCGTTCCCCGAATGGATTTTTGTCCTCGCTGACTGCGGACGATTTTGAACTGATCCGCCCGCATTTGCGCTCCGCCGACCTCACCCAGGATCTGGTGCTGGTGGAAGTCGACGAGACGCTGAAGCGCGCCTACCTGCCGCACCGAGGCGTGATCTCGCTGGTGGTCAAGCTCGCGCGAGGCGAGCACGTTCAGATCGCGATGGTCGGCCGCGACAGCATCTTCGGCGCATTCTCCGCCCTCGGCGATCCAACCGCGCTGAACAGCGCGCTGGTGCTGGTCCCCGGCGTGGCCTCGACGATCGACCTCGATCAGCTTCGGGCGGCGGCCGACCAAAGCGCGACGCTCCGCACGTTGCTGGCCCGGCACGGATTAGCGGTCTACGCGCAAATCCAGCAGACTGCGGGCTGCAACGCCTCGCACACGGTAGAGTCCCGGCTGGCGCGCTGCCTGTTGCATACCCGCGACCTGTCCGGCAGCGACAAGCTCGTGCTGACCCAGGAAGCGATGGCGCAGATGATCGGCGCGCGCCGCAACAGCGTATCGCTGGTGGCCAACACGCTGCAGCAGGCGAATTTCATCCATTACAGCCGCGGACATATCGAGATCACCAATCTGGACGGCCTGATCAGGACCTCCTGCGAGTGCTACGCGACGGTCAAGACCCAGTACGACCGCCTGCTGCATCCGCGCATCCATTGCGCGGCAGCGTGACCCTTGGCCGCCGTCCATGGGGGGGCGGGTGCCCGAACCCATTGATAGGCGCCGGCCCGGCGATGCGCGTGAAGATTGCGCCCTGCGATCCGGCCAGCGGGAACTCACCGTATAATTACGGCCGGCTTGGCATTTGCCCGGGATTTATTCGGCCGGGAATTAACGCGCTGTTCAATGACCCCTGATACTTGTCACGGTGCTGACGGGTGCAGGTTCGGGAAAGAGCATCGAGACGATTTCGAATGCCACGCGAGTTCACCCGTGTTCGGCGGTTTGCTAGCTGCGCGGAGTAAATACATGGCTTTTGATTTGTCGATGCCGATCCTGGTGGTCGATGACTACAGCACCATGATCCGCATCATCCGCAACCTCCTCAAGCAGCTCGGATTCGAGAACGTCGACGATGCCAGCGACGGCTCGGCGGCGCTCGCCAAGATGCAGGGCAAGCGATACGGTCTCGTGATCTCCGACTGGAACATGGAGCCGATGACGGGCTACGACCTGCTGAAAGAAGTCCGCGCGAGCCCGGAATTCTCAAACACGCCCTTCATCATGATAACCGCGGAATCGAAGACGGAGAACGTCATCGCCGCGAAGAAGGCGGGCGTCAGCAACTACATCGTCAAGCCGTTCAACGCGGCGACGCTGAAGACCAAGATGGAAGCCGTATTCCCCAGCGCGGCTGAATAGCATCGCGCCCGGGCGCGCTGCGTCAGGCTGAAGGCCGCCATCGATCGCCGCCTCGTCCTCTATCCTCACGGCCATCAGACGCGAAGCGGATCGGCGAACGCCGAGGCTGCATCCGACCGGTCTTGCGGTGTCCGGACGGGACGGCCCCGCGCGCCGCACACGCGGCTTGCCGTACTACTACGGTTTACGATTTTCACAGACGGATAACGTTGAATCGCGATAGTCGCGTGGACCAAGGAGCCCCCTCATGTTCACGTTCGAAACGAGCGATCAGAAAGAAGTGCGGCGCTTTCGTATCGCCCAGTTCAACGGCAGAACCGCAACCTTCCGCTCGGCCGGCTCGGCCGTCACCGGCCACGTTCGATCGATCGTGGAAAACAAGTCGAGTGTTCCGGCGGCCTGGGTGATCACCATCATCCCGGAAGAGCCAAAACCTGTTATCGCGACCCGGCCCGCGCCCCGCATGCGCTCTTTCGCGGAAGACCTCTGCTGAGCGGCAACCTGGCGCGATCTCCTCGGAAAACCGGCTCCCGCTGTTCCGGACCACGCTCTGGTCCGGCCTCGTCGGCCCTGTCGCGATTACAATCGGCCTTTGTGAACCTGCAGCATGGCGGCGCTTTCACTGCAGGCGCAGTGCGCTTCGCCTTCATTCTGAAGCAAATGAAATAATCAGGCTGGCTGCAACAACGCCTTGCGGACGAGATCCGCGGTGTTGCGGGCGCCGAGCTTGCGCATCGCTTCGGCGCGATGGCTCTCGAACGTCCTCGGGCTGATGTTCATCCGCAAGGCGCCCTGCTTGTTGGAGCAACCTTCACTGATCAGGCTCAGCACCTCGCGCTCGCGCTTGGTCAGCGGCTTCTGGCCGGACTCCGAGGCGAACATCAGCCCCGGTGTGCGACCGCCATCCTTGGTGCGGCTGGCCTGGCTCTCCCGCCCCTGCTTGCGATCGGATTCGGAAGCAAAGGAGGGATGCTTGTCCGACATCTGCTTCACCACGACACAGACGCGTTCGAGCTGTTGAACCGCGTTGTCCACGACCTGTTGCAGGTAAACGCGATTGCCGGGCGCCTCGGAGAACTGGTGGCTGTGCTGCTTGATCTCGTTCATGTAGAGCAGCAGCGCCGTCAGCGGTCCGTTCAACTGGCGAGCGATCGAAGCTTCCGCTTCTTCCGTTGCGCGAGCGCGCGCGACGGATAATTGGACGATTTCAAGATTGCTCTCGAGAGGCGTGACGGTTTCCATCCACTGCGGAAAGTGCGAATCACCGGCTCGATGGTCTTGCTGCGACATATAACTAATTTATCGATTCCATTGCCGCCAGTGGTTAATTTTTTAACCAGTAAGAATACGGGGAACCGGCAAAGTGGGCCAGAAACTGAACCAACGCGATGATTTTTGGCCTTCAATTGAGGGAGTATTATGCCGTTAGATCAAGACTCCGTAGTTTTACGGCCCGTAGAAATGCGTTGGCCCCGCGCCTGATCCCTCATAAAGAGTATTTGTTTCTCTAATGCACCCAATTTGATTCGTTATGGTCCCGTCCGCCGGACTGTTTAAACCAGGTAGCCACGCGGCAAAGCAACAAACCGCGTGTGATGGACCTCAGCGGCAATTCGCAGGCGCGGCTTCGATGAAGTAACTCGTCGCTGTTTCCGTTAAGCGACGGATCGGACGTAACCTCGACGCGGATCAGTTGCGCGGGAGCCTCAGGAACTTTTCGAGGAAGCGTCCCGAGGCAACGAGCCTGAACCACCAGTATGCTATCCGCCGCGTTGTCATGCGCCGTCGTTAACGCCGGTGCCGGCAACAGCGTGTGAATTGCTTCACAAAGAGCCGTAGAAACACTGTGATCGCAGGCGACCACGGCTTCACCGATTTGCGAGGTGCAGGTCCCGGTGGCCGCGCGATGACCGACGCGCGACTTCAATAATAACGAAATCAGGAAAAGGCGGACGGCGATGGCGACATCGCCGCGCACGACAACGCGATGCGGGCGCGCGCCAACCGTCCAAACAAACAGCCGTCCAAATGAAGAATGGCGGCGGATCAGCCAAGCCGGCTGATCTGCTCCTCGGTCACGACGCGCTCGACGTTCTCGGTCTTGCTCTTGATGCGGTAGCGCGGGCGGCCGTCGGCCTCGATCGGCAGGCAGGTGACGATGGTGTAGATGCTGCGTTCCTTGACGGTGGCGCGGCCCTGCGGCCCCTGCAGCTGGTGGTGCACGTCGTCATTGATTGCGTAATTGTGGGCCATCGCCTGTCTTCCCGTTGGAAAAAAGGCTTGTAGTCTCAACGGCCTCGCAAGGCAACCCGCCATTGGCAGGGAACCGGCGCGCCGGTACGCATAGCAGCCTCCAGGGGCCGTCAGGCCGCCAAAAGCGCCTTTCGCCGCCCTACCCGGGCGATCGATTCCTTAACGGCGGAACCCGTTAACGTCCCATCGCCCACGGATTGCTCGACGGATTGCGCGATGGCGGCCATTTCCAGCTCCTGATCGAACAAATTGTTCCCGATGCAGAGCATGTCGATACCGGCCTTCAGCGATTGAAGGCTGGCTTGCCGCGTGCCCAACGCCTTCTGCAGCCCCTGCATCTGCATGTCGTCGGTGATCAGGAGCGTATCGGGAAGCCGCCGGCGCAACCGGGCAAGGCCCGCGGCAGACAGGGTCATCGGATTGTCGCGGTCCCATTGCCTGACGATGGCGTGGCTGACCAGCACGGCATCGCCGAACATTTTTGGCGCCAGCGAATAGAACAGCTCTTCCTGTTCGGTGCGCAAACTGTCGGAAATGTCCATGAACTCCTGATGCGAGTCCACCACCGCGCCGCCGATGCCGGGGAAATGCTTCAGGCAAAGCCCGATGCCCGTCTCGCGCGCGACCTCGCTCACCAGCAGCGCATTGGCCTCCACCTCGCCGATATCGGCGGACCAGGAACGCTTGATCTTGCCGATGTTCGGATTGTCGGGGTTGTAATCGACGTCGATGACGGGCGCGAAGTCGTAGTGAATGCCGAGGCGGCGCATTTCGGCGAAACTGGCGGCAAGTACTTCCCGCTTCTCGCTCAAAGCGAGATGGTTGAATTCCTTCGGGCTCGGGAGCGGCTTGAACCCCCGGCTCTCCTTGAGCCGCCGCACCAGCCCGCCCTCCTGGTCGATGAACACCATCGGCTGCGACGGTAGCTGCGAAATCTCTTCACAGAGACGCTGCACCTGCTCCGGCGATTCGATGTTGTTGTCGTACTTTTGCGTCTGGCAGGAATAGTCGAACAGGATCACGCCGCCCAGGCCGTAATTGGCCGCAAATTCCCGCAGCCATGCCGGGATGGTTTTGCCGAAGAAGCCGAGGATGAAGAGTTCGCCGACGGGCATGCTGGCAGTCCTGATCACCGATCCTGCGCGCCGCAAAAAGAAAAATTTCAAGGGCCTACTGGCCTTGTGCTGTAATCCGTAGCATCCAGGGACACTTTCGGTCCAGCCTGCGATCTGGCACTTCCATCGTTGTTCACCGAGCCGCTGTTCTTGGACGCTCCGTGCAAGGGCAGTCCCACTCACAGTGAGCGGTGGCAAATCGGCAGGGAGAGCCTAGATGACCCGCATGAAAAGCATCGGATTCCTTTCGTTCGGGCACTGGACGCCCTCTTCGCAATCGCAGACCCGCTCGGCGGCGGACACGCTGCTGCAATCGATCGATCTGGCCGTCGCGGCTGAGGAATTGGGCGCCGACGGCGCCTATTTTCGCGTTCATCACTTCGCCCGCCAACTCGCCTCGCCTTTCCCGTTGCTGGCCGCGGTCGGCGCGAGAACCAACAGCATCGAGATCGGCACGGCGGTCATCGACATGCGCTATGAGAACCCGCTCTACATGGTGGAAGACGCCGGCGCGGCCGATCTCATCTCGGGCGGGCGCCTGCAACTTGGAATTAGCCGAGGATCGCCCGAGCAGGTCATCGATGGATGGCGGTATTTCGGCTATCAACCGGCCGAGGGCGAGACCGATGCCGACATGGGCCGGCGCCATGCCGAGGTCTTTCTTGACGCGCTGCGCGGCCATGGCTTCGCGCAGCCCAATCCACGTCCGATGTTTCCAAATCCGCCAGGATTGCTGCGTCTTGAACCGCATTCCCAAGGATTGCGGGATCGCATCTGGTGGGGAGCCAGCTCGAACGCCACGGCAATATGGGCAGCGAAGCTGGGCATGAACCTGCAGAGTTCGACGCTCAAGAACGACGAAACCGGCGAGGCTTTCCACATCCAGCAGGCCGCCCAGATCAGGGCCTATCGCTCGGCGTGGAAGGAGGCAGGCCATGCGCGCGAGCCACGGGTGTCCGTCAGCCGCAGCATCATCGCCATCATGGATGATCGTGATCGCGCCTACTTCGGCCGCGGTGGAGACGCGGATGACCAGATCGGCTTTATCTCTCCGGAGACGCAGGCGATCTTCGGCCGCAGCTATGCGGCAGAGCCTGATGTCCTGATTGAGCAGCTCAGGAAGGACGAGGCGATCAATGAGGCCGACACGTTACTGTTGACCGTCCCTAACCAGCTCGGCGTGGCCTACAATGCCCATGTCATTGAATCGATTCTGACGCACGTGGCGCCCGCGCTCGGGTGGCGCTGAGGGCTCCTGCGATGTTTCCATGGCTGGCATCCGCTTCGCGCCAGCATCGAGCGGCCTCCAGAAGAGGCGGTACCCCAAAAGAGGCAACCAGGTTCCATCCGCTCCGCGATATGTGATACGCAAAAACCGCCGAGCGTTGTGTTACAATTCCATCTCCTGGCATATCCCACTCGAAAGGAGGCCGAGTTGAGCGTTGCCTTCACCAAGGAAGACAGTGCCGAAACCGCATCGGAGACGCTGCTCCCCGACCGCCCGATCTCTCCCCATCCGAACCTGGTTACGGAAGCGGGATTGAAGGCGCTCGAGTTTCAACTGCAACAGGCTCGCGAGGCGTACGAGACGGCGCAGCAGGTCGAAGACGTCAACGAGCGGCGGCGGCAAGCCGCAACCCCGTTGCGCGATGCGCGCTATTTTGCGGCGAGAGTTCGGACGGCCCAGCTAATCACCCCTCCTGCGTCCACTGATACCGTTGCTTTCGGGAGCACGGTGACCTTCAGGCGCGAGGATGGGCGCGTGCAGAAATATCATATCGTGGGAGAGGACGAAGCGGACCCCAAGGCCGGCTCGATTTCCTTCGTGTCTCCGGTGGCAAGGTCCCTGATGGGCAAAGCTGTCGGCGATGTCGCCGGCGTATCCGGTCACGAGCTCGAGATCATTGCGATCTCCTGAGCCTAAGGAATTCGACAACTCACAGCAAGTTGACGGCCGCTTCCCGATAAGCGCCGGAATCGCGCGGGTAAAAAGGTCCATCGGCGTCAACGAGACGATGCTCATAATGGTGACAAGCTCCGCGCGCTGTTGGCGACATCGTCGATCGACGGGCCTGATCATTTTTACCGTCCTGCTGCTCGTGCTGGCGGGCGGGTCGGTTGCGGATATCGGCATGGACGCCAAAATTCAGCACGTCGTCACGGCCTATTTGGCGCCGGAGACCGTGGGGAAGCCGGGCGGTCTCGCCGTGGCCGTCTACGCTGCGGGTCACACCGATTTTTTCAACTACGGCGTCGCCGACGAAGCGACAGGGCAGCCGATCACATCAGACACGTTGTTCAACGTAGCGTCAGTGCGCAAACCGTTTGAGGCAATCCTTGTCGCGCTGGGTACGCTTCGCGGCGAACTCCGTCTCGATGACCCCGTGAGCAGGTATGTCCCCGAGCTGGGCGGCGACTACATCAAAAGCGTGACGATCGGTGAACTGGCAACGCATACGTCCGGACTCCTGCTGCCGACCGATCATCCGCCATGGCCGAACGATTCGTTTACGCTGCCGCAGTTCTTCGAGGCGCTCAACGCATGGACGCCGCAATCAGGCGAGCAGCCGGGCAAGCAGCGCATCTACACACATGCGGGGTATGTGCTGCTGCAGCTCGCGCTCGAACGTCGCTACGGTCGACCGATAGGTGAACTTATCGAGGCGCGTATCCTGAAACCGCTCGGCATGAACCAGACGTTCCTTCCCGCGCGCGGGCCAGACCGTCGCGCCATCATGGCTCCGGAGCTGATGAAACGCGTCGTGCAGGGCTACGCCGAGACGGGCATGGCGATTGGTCCACCTGGAGATCAGCAGACTTATTACGATTTCCCCGGGACTGGCCAGATGTTCACCTCGGCGCGCGACGTGGCCACCTTTCTGGCTGCCTTCATCGATGGCGAGGCAATCGATCCGCAGTTGCGGCAAGCGTTGCAGATGACGCAGCGCGAGGCATTTCGCGTGACCGAGAAGTTTGGACAGGCGATGGCCTGGGAAAACATCCACTTGAACGACGTGGTCGTCGTCGACAAGCCGGGCGGACTTAATAACGCAACAGCCTATGTCGGCCTCGTGCCGGCACACAAAGCCGGCATTGTCCTGCTCGCCAACCGCGGCGAGTTTCCACATGAGATCGCTCGCTACCACGTGCTGCCGGAGTTGGCGCGAGAATAGCGACGCGCCGGATATGGCGGTGCAGCGAGCCGGGCTGGCGCGACCGGCTGTTTTTCAATTTTGCATACCTTCTCATCGAAACGGCGTCGTACTATCCCGGCAACGCGTGTCGCGATCGAGAAAAGGGGGAGCTGCTCCGTGGCGGATCTGCAGAAGAAAGAGCCGGTCGCACTGCCGACCTGGCCCGACGAAGTGTACCGCGTCCTCAAGGACGCTGACGTGCGCCAGGTCGGAATGGTGCCGGATGCGGGCCACAGCCGCCTCATCCGCGCATTCGAGGCGGATCCCCAAGCCCGCGTCATCACCCTGACCACCGAAGAGGAAGGGATCGCCATGCTGGCGGGTGCCTGGCTCGGCGGAGAACGGGGCGTCCTGCTGCTGCAATCGAGCGGCGTCGGCAACTGCATCAACATGCTGTCGCTGCCGATGATCTGCCGCATGCCGCTCTTGATGCTGGTGACGATGC
Organism: Bradyrhizobium sp. OAE829; assembly: GCF_040546575.1. Classification (NCBI taxonomy): domain Bacteria; kingdom Pseudomonadati; phylum Pseudomonadota; class Alphaproteobacteria; order Hyphomicrobiales; family Nitrobacteraceae; genus Bradyrhizobium; species Bradyrhizobium sp. OAE829. The sequence goes on from NZ_JBEPOE010000001.1 coordinate 4,015,690, forward strand.
GCGGCGAATGGGGGGAGTTCAACCCGTGGCAGGTCCCGATGGGCCAGGGCACCAAAGCCGTGCTCGAGGCTATGGGTGTGATCGTAACGCGCGCCGATGAGCCGCATCTGGTCGCTTCGACCGTTTCCGGCGCGGCCAACCTTGCCTTCAACACCTGGCGGCCCGCCGCCGTCCTGATCGGACAGCGCGTGCTCGGTGCCAAGAATTTCAAGGAGCTTGCCCGCAAATGAACGTTCCCAACGAACTGCTGCATCGCCGCGACGTCGTCAATGAATTGCTGCGCGATCGCAGCGATCTCCTGGTCGTTGCCGGGCTCGGCGCCCCCAACTGGGATATCTCGGCCGCGGGCGACAGCCCGAACAACTTCCCGCTCTGGGGCGCGATGGGCGCGGCCGCCATGATGGGCTTTGGTCTCGCCATCGCGCAGCCCAAGCGCCGGGTGCTCGTCATCACCGGCGACGGCGAACTGCTGATGAGCCTCGGCGCGCTTGCCACGATCGCCGTCCAGAACCCGCCGAATCTCACCATTGCCGTGCTGGATAACGAGCGCTTCGGCGAGACTGGAATGCAGAAGACCCACACGGCAGCCGGCGTCGATCTCGCCGGGATCGCAACGGCCGCCGGCTTCAGGACATCGCGGATCGTCAGGACCATGGCTGAAGTTACCGAGATCCGCGATCTCGCACACCACGGCAACGGGCCCGTCTTCGCGCAGGTCAAGATCAATCCAGAAGCGCTTTACTTCGTGCTGCCGCCGGCCGACGGCGGCATCCTCACCACCCGCTTCAGGCAATCGGTTCTCGGCGACGGCTCGCTCTATAATTGACGCAAGAATTCCCAAGCGCACACCGATTAGCGACGCAGGATGGTCTGAACGGTAAGACGCGGAGCATGCGCGACCTCGCGACGGCGAGGCCCGGCAGCTTGCCACCCTCGATCAGGACATCGCGGCGATCAGATCGTCGGCGCGGGTCACCATCGCCACGTTCTGGATCGCGTAGTTCACTGCGGCAATGTGCCATTCGGCGTTCATCGTCGAGCAGCAATCCTCCGGCACGATCATGTAGAACCCTTTGTCCGCGCCGGTGCGGGCGGTGTGCTCGATCGACATATTGGTCCAGGCGCCGGTGACGATGACGAAATCGCGTCCGGCCGCCTTCAGCATGGCCTCCAGCCTCGTGCCCTCCCAGGCGCTCATCCGCATCTTCTCGACCACCTGGTCACCTGCGTGCGGCTCCAGCCCCGGCACCGGCGCAACGCCCCAGGTGCCGCGCACCAGTGCTTTTGCGTCGATCAACCCTTCGAACAGCGGTGCATTCGCGGTCACGCCGGGAGCGCCCGGCTCCACCACGAACCAGACGTGAATCACCATGACGCCGCGCGCACGCGCGGCCTCCGCGAGCCGCTTCGCGTTGGCGATGGCGTTCTGTTCGCGGCAATGCGCCGGCGAGCCTGATGACGCAAAGGCGCCGCCGTCCATCACGACGTCGTTCTGCATGTCCTGAATGATCAGCGCGCAGCGCGTCGGATCGACCGCGTAGCCCGGCTCTGCGAGCTGGGCTGCGGGCCGATTGACGGTGGCCACCGGAGCCGGTGCCGGCCGGGCTGCGGCCGGCGCGTTCTGGCCGGCGCGCATATAGGGCTCATTGCGCGGTCCGACCTTCACCGGCACCGCATAGACCGAATGCGTCGCGGTGATGTAGAGCGTGCGCCAATCCGGCCCGCCCCAGGTCAGATTGCTGACCAGTTCGGGAATGCGCAGCTTGCCGATCAATCTGCCGTCCGGCGCGTAGACCCAGATTCCGCCCGGCGCCGACACCCAGACATTGCCGAGCGCGTCGCATTTCATGCCATCAGGCACGCCGGGCTCGGTAGCCGAGACGATGTTGGAGGCGAACACCCGCCCGTTACCAAGACCTCCACCGGCATCGACGTCGAACACGCGGATCAGATGCTTGACGGTATCGTTGACGTAGAGCCGCTGCTCATCCGGCGAAAAGCACAGCCCGTTCGGCTGATCGAACAGATAGCGGTCGACCAGCAATTGCGGCTCGCCGCCGCGTGGCGGCACGCGATAGACGCCCTGGAAGCCGAGCTGGCGCGGCCGTTCGACGCCGTAGACCGGCATCCGGCCGTACCACGGGTCCGAGAAATAGATCGCGCCGTCGGACTTCACGCAGACGTCGTTCGGCGAATTCAGCTCCAGCCCGTCGAAATGCGACGCCAAAATCTCGCGCCGGCCGTCGGGGCGTTCGCGCACCAGCGTGGAGGTGGCATGCTCGCAGACGATCAGGTTCAGCCCGGCATCATAGGTCATGCCGTTGCACTTGTTGGACGGACGCATCGCCTCGCGAACGCCCTGCCCGTCGAGCCGGCGGCGCACGTCGCCCGGCATATCGGAAAACAGCAAATCATGCGCCTTCGGGTGCCAGACCGGACCTTCCGTGAACTGGAATCCGGTGCCGGCCTGCCGCACCGGCGCCCACAGGTCGATCAGTTCGGCAAAGGATGGCCGCAGCGCGATATGCGTGGTCATCGCCGGTCTCCGAAGCCGCCGCTCACGCTGCAAACCAATTGCGTGACGGCAGCGATTGCACGGTCGGTCCCGGCACCGCCATGTCGAGCCGCGCCACGACCTGGCCGTGCTCGATCTTCGCCGGCTTGTCATGCACCGGCAGCAGGAAGCGCGAACCGGAAAGCAGCCGCTTGATCGCCGCCTTCTCCTCGCGCTTGGTGTTGCCGTGGTTGCCAGTGGTGCGCGGCTCGTTGTGATGCAGTTCGTGGAAGGGATTCACGATCTGGTCGTTGAAATCATAGATCACGTCGCCGCATATGGTGGCGCGGCCCTCGGCGGTCTCGACATGGATGTTCATCGAGCCCTCGGTGTGAGCGCCCGCCGCATCGACGGTGACACCGGGGCAGACCTCGATCGGGCCGGACAGTTCGAGATCTTCCAGCCGCAGCGCGTGGCGGGTGTGCAGCCGGTCGATCAGGTGCTTGATGTCAGGCGCGGGATATTGCGGATGCATCAGGCCCGACACCGAATATTCCAGTTCGCGCCGGTTCAGCAGCACCGTCGTGTTCATCGGGAACAACTCGTCCTTGCCGGCGTGGTCGATGTGGAGATGGGTGTGCATGACGTAGCGCACATCGCCCATCCGCATGCCATGCCTGGCGAGCTGGTTCTCGATCATGTTCTCATGGTGCTGCAGACCGCGCATGCCGAGGCTTTCCATGATCTGGTTGTGCCGATAGCCGGTATCGACCACCATCGGCCACGGCCCACCGAGGATCAGGAAGCCGTATGTGTATACCCGCCTGGTGCGCCCGCAATCACGTCCCAGCACGAGGAAGCTGGATTCAAGTTCGATGTCGCCGTAGTCCAGGATCTTGATTTCGAGCGCCATGTGATTTTTTCCCCTCGTTGAATCCTGTTGTTTTCTGAAATCAGGCCAGCCGGTAGATGCCGGCGGCGGTATCGTGAAAGATCGCTTGCTGGTCCGCGGCGGACAGCGACTGCGTCGCAGCGCGATAGGCATCGAACAACGCTTCGTAGCGAGTCCAGAGCTTTTCGATCGGAAAGTTCGAGCCGAACATGCAGCGTCCGGCACCGAACAGCCGCACGGTTTCGCCGACCACGAAACCGATATGCGCCGGGTCGTTGCGATGCAGGAAGGTGCCGAGGCCGGACAGTTTTGATACGACGTTGGACCGCTGCGCCAGCAGCGTCATGCCGGAACGCCAGGCTTCAAGGCCGGTCGGCGACAAATCCTCCAGCATGCCGGCATGCTGCAGGACGAAATTGACGCCGGGACAGGCATCGGCAAGCTCGGCCGCACCGGCCATTTGCGGCGCGAAAACCTGCAGATCGAAGGCCCAGCCGTATTCGCTCAACCGCGCGATGTTGCGACGGAGCGTCGGATCGCGTGCCAGATCCGGAACCGAAGCGAAGCGGTATTGCGGATTGTCGTGCCAGTGCAGCTGCATCCTGACGCCGCGCACCAGCGGGAACGCCGCCAGTTGCTCCAGTTGCGACCGCACATCCTCCGCGGTGAAATCCGCATAGGCGACGATGGCGTGCGGCCAGCCGGTTTCCCGAGCGGCGTCGCTGACATAGCGGACCTCATCGAGAAAGCGCGCCGGTGCCCAGTTCGCCTGCACGTAAACCGATCGCGTGACGCCCGCGGCGGAAACATCCGCCAGATATTCCGCGATAGTGTAGTCGCGGCGGATCGGCTCATAGGGCCCGAAGATCCGCGGCTGCATCGGACCGAGCAACCAGGGCAGATCCTGCTGCCGCCAGATGTGATGATGCGCATCGACGCAGCCGGGCGCAGGCTTAGTCATCTGATGGCCCTCCGTCGTGAGAGATCGAGAACATGCCGGCACAGCCGCTCCGTCGTCGCGCCATTGGCGACGCTGTCGAGCAGCGGCAGCACCGCGCGCAATGCTGTGGTCTCCGGGCGATAATCGGCCGCGGCGGCAAGCGGCGTCAGCCAGTCGATCCGCCAGGCGCGCGCGGCGAGATGGCCGACCGCGCGGATCATCTGCGCCGGATCGCCGCGCTCGAGCCCGTCGGACAGCACCAGCACCAGCGCGCCGCGGGCATAGCCGGCGAAGCGCGGCACCGCGAGGAAGGCGGCCAGCGCATCGCCGATCCGGGTGCCGCCGTCCCAGTCGGCGACGAGGTCGGCTGCGACGGCAAGCGCCTGCTCGCGGTTCTTCAGCCGCAGCGCGCGGGTCAGCCGCGTCAGCCGCGTGCCGAACGTGAACACCTCGACGCGTGGCGCCGCATTGACCAGCGCATGGGCGAAGCGCAGATGCGCGTCGGAGCGCGCTTTCATCGAGCCCGACACGTCGATCAGCAGCAGGATAGCGCGAGGCCGCAATTGGCGTTCGCGGCGGCGCAGCCGGACGAGCTCGCCATCGGTACGGATGGCGTCCCGCAGCGAGCGCTGCAGGTCGAAGCCGCCACCGCGCTTGGCGGAGCGCATCCGATAGCCGCGGCGGCGCGGCAGCTGGGCCGGCAGATGCCGGCTGAAACGCGCCAGCTGCTGGCTCTCATCGTCCGGCCGCAGCGCGCGCCGCGACAGCGCCTCGCTGGAGGTCGCCATCTGCCCGGTTTCGTTTGTCTCGTCCGACAGCGGCGCGTCATATCCGGCGCCCTCGTCCTGAACTTCCAGCTGCTCGTCGCTTTCGGCGACCTGATCGGACAGCACGCCGGCAAGGCCGAGAAAGTGCATGTCGAACAGCATGTCGAAATCGGGTTGCCGCTCGAACGGCGGCGCCAGTGTGGCGACGCCGGCACGGCGGATGTCCTCGATATCGCGCGGGCCCAGCAGTTCGATCGCGCGCAGAAAGGCCAGGCCCTGTTCCGGCGCGACCGGAAAGCCGTTGCGGCGCAGCAGCGCGATGAAGTCCAGCAGCGGCCGGGCCGCGCGCGGCAGAGCTGATAACGTCATGCCGCGATCTCCGCGATGATGGCGTCAAGTCGGGGCGCGATGAAGGCAAGATCCTCTTCGTCCTTCAGCGCCACGCCGATCGCGCGCCGGAACGCGTCCGGCCACGGCGCGCCGGTTTTCGCCAGCAGCGTCGACGCCTCCGCCCAGTCGATCGCTTCGGCGACACCGGGCGGCTTGGTGAGCGGCTCCTGCCGCAACCGCCCGACCGCCGTCACGATCGCGCGCGCGGTGGCCTCGGCGACGGAGGACGAACGCATCATGATGATCCGCGCCTCGCGCTCGGGGTCCGGATAGGCGATGTAGTGATAGACGCAGCGCCGCCGCAGCGCTTCGTGCAGATCGCGGGTGCGGTTCGAGGTCAGGATCACCACCGGGCGTTCATGCGCGCGCAGCGTGCCGCGCTCCGGGATCGAGATCGAGAAGTCCGACAGGAATTCGAGCAGGAACGCCTCGAACTCGGGATCGGAGCGGTCGATTTCGTCGATCAGCAGCACGGTCGATTCCGGCCGGCGCAGCGCCGCCAGCATCGGCCGCTCGATCAGGAAATCGTCACGATAGATGTCGATCGGCTCGTCGCCGGCCTGGCGGATCGCCAGCATCTGGCGCGGGTAGTTCCACTCGTACAGCGCGGCGGCGGAATCAATGCCCTCATAGCATTGCAGCCGGATCAGCTGCCGCCCCATGATTCCGGCGATCGCCTTGGCGGCCTCGGTCTTGCCGACACCCGGCGCGCCTTCCAGCAGCAACGGCTTGCCGAGCGCAAGCGCGAGGTAGCCGGCCGTGGCAAAGCCGTCATCGGCGAGGTAATAGGCCGCGCGCAGCGCTTCGGCGAGCTTCTCCGGCCGATCGATCCCACCAACACTACCGCGCACCGCCATCCCGATGCCCCCTATGCGCGCCGGACTTGCGGCCGCGCGCCGCCCTGCGCCTTCAGCGCACGCAGAATCTTTTCCGGCGTGATCGGCAGCGTATCGATCCGCACGCCGATGGCGTTGAAGATCGCGTTGGCGACCGCCGGCAGCACCGGATTGGCGCACATCTCGCCGGGGCCCTTGCCGCCGAACGGGCCGTCCGGCGCCGGTCGCTCCAGCACCGTGATGTCGTGCGGCGCGATATCGCCGGGGCCGGGCATCAGATATTCGTTGTAGTCGCGGCCACCATGTTCGGGGTTGGGATAATACGGCTCCGGCGTCTCGTAGAGCGCGTGGCTCATGCCCATCCAGGCGCCGCCGACCAGTTGCTGCTCGACCATTTTCGGATTGAGCGCGCGGCCGAGTTCATAGGCGCTGGTCAGCTTGTTGACCTTGACGTCACCGGTTTCGTCGCAGACCTCCAGATCGACGACGAGGCAGGCATGGGCATAGGCGGTGACCGGCGACATCTCCCCGGTTTCCGGATTGACCGTCGAGAGCGGGATCAGAAAGATGCCGCGGCCGGAGATCGTCTTGCCCTGCTTGAACTGCGCCGCCTGCGACGCGGCTTTGACAGTGATCGATTTCGACGCCGCGCCGCGGACGTGGATGTTGCCCTTGCCGTCGGTGACCAGATCGTCGGCGTTGACCTCGAGCTCCTCGGCGGCTGCCTCCAGCAGCACGCCCCGCGCCTCCTTTGCGGCGACGATCACCGCGTTGCCGACGCGATGCGTGCCGCGCGAGGCGAACGAGCCCATGTCGTGCGGACCGGTGTCGCTGTCGGCGGTGTCGACATAGACGTCCTCGATCGGCACGCCCAGCGTCTCCGCCGCGATCTGCCGGCTGACCTGCTTCATGCCCTGCCCGAGATCGATCGCCGACAGCGCCACCGTGAACTTGCCGTCCGGATTGGCATGCACCAGCGCCTGGCTGGGATCGCCGCCGAGATTCATGCCGATCGGGTAGTTGATGGACGCCATTCCACGCCCCTGATGCCGTGCCATCTCAGCGCCTCCGTGTGAACACCGACGAGAACCGCGCCGCGCCGTGTTGTGGTGGCGCCGGCGCATTCGGAACCGGCGGCGCCGGAGCCGGCAAGGGCGCACCATCAGCTGGCTGCGCCGGATAATTCGGCAGTGCTGCTGCCGGCTGATGCGCCGGCGGCGGCTGATAGACCGGCACGGCGGGCCGAGGCTGATGCGCCGGTAGCGGTGCCGCGCCCGGCGTCAGTTGTGGCGGCGCCTGCCGCGTCTCCGGCCGGCCGATCCGGCCGCTCTCATCGGTCACCGTGGGCGGTATAGCCGCGCGCGGGCCGCCGCCGCCGCTCAGCGACGAAGCGCGCCGCGCGGTCTCGCTCAAAGGCCAGTTCACCTTCTCGGCCACGACCTGCACGCATTCGATCAGCGCGGTGTTGTGCGCGACGCGGCGATGCGCCTTCATGTCGCCGTCGCGATAGGCGTTGAGGATGCGGAACTCCATCGGGTCGATGCCGACCAGATGCGCCAGCTTGTCCATCTGTACCTCGATCGAGAAGTCCACCCCGGTGACACCGAAACCGCGCATCGCGGTCGCCGGCACGCGGTTGGTGAAGACGCAATAGGCGTCGCCGCGCACATTCGGGATCGTGTAGGGCCCCGGCATGTGCGCTACGCATTTGACCACGCCATAGCTGGTCAGCCGCGTATAGGCGCCGGCATCGAAATAGGAAGTGATCTGCCGCGCGACGATACGGCCGTCGCGCATCACGCCGTCCTTGATGACGTGCCGCTCGGCGCCGCGCGGCGAGGCGAACTGCATCTCCTCCTCGCGCCCCAGCACGTAACGGACCGGCCGCCCGGTGAGAATCGCGCCGAGCACCGCGAGCGGTTCGGTCAGCGAGTCGACCTTGCCGCCAAATCCGCCACCGACGGTACCGCCGATGAAATGCAGCCGGTTGGATTCCAGCGCAAGGATTTTCGCGGTGGTGCCGAGCGAGAAGAACAGGCCCTGCGCGCAGGAATGCACGACGTAGCGGTTGTTGGTTTCGGGCGCGGCGATGGTGCCGTTGGTCTCGGTCGAGGCGTGCTCGATCGGCGACATCTGGTATCGCTCCTCGAGCACGTGATCGGCGGTGCGGAACGCCGCCTCGACATCGCCGAAGCGCAGCTTCTGATGGTCGTATTTGTCGTGATACTCGAAATAGTTTCCCGGATAGGTCTCGTTGACGACGACCGCGCCCGGCTTCAGCGCCTCCTGCACGTCGAACACCGTGGGCAGCGGATCGTAACTGACCCGAACCAGCTTGACCGCGGCCAGGGCTTCCGCCTCGCTGTCGGCAATGATGGCGACGATCGGCTCGCCCTTGTAGCGCACCTTGTCGACCGCCAGCGTCGGCTCATCGTCCTTGCCGAAATCGATCAGACTGAGCAGCGTGTTCTTGTTGAGCGGAACGTCTTGTCCCCGGAACACGCGCTTGACACCAGGGGCGCGCTCCGCGGCCGTCACGTCGATGCTCCGGATCCGGGCGTGATGATGTGGCGAGCGCACGACCTTCAGATGCAGCAGGCCGTCAAAGCCGTGATCGTCGAAGAAGCGGGTGCGGCCGGTGACATGCCCCAGCATGTCCTGGCGCTGCTCGCCCTTGCCGATCACGTTGAGATTGTCGTCGCGCTCGTCGGCGAACAGATCCTTGCGAAACTCCAGCATCGGGATCTCCTCAGGCGCGGCGGACGCCGCGCTGCTGCGCGGCGGCCAGGATGGCGTTGATGATCGGCTCGTAGCCGGTGCAGCGGCAGACATTGCCGGCAATCGCCTCGACCACCTCGACACGTGTCGGGTTCGGATTGCGATCGAGCAGCGCCTTCGCCGCCATCAGCATGCCGGGCGTGCAGAAACCGCACTGCGCCGCGAAATGCTCCATGAAGGCGGCCTGCAGCGGATGCAGCGTCGGCCCATCGGCGAGCCCGCTTGCGGTTTCGATCGATCGCCCCTCGCAGGTCACGCTGAGCGTGAGACAGCCCAGTCGCGGCTCGCCGTCGACCAGCACGGTGCAGACGCCGCAGGTGCCCTGGCCGCAACCGAACTTCGGGGCGAAATCGCCGAGCCCGCGCCTGATAGTGCCAAGCAGCGTTTCCGCGGGCTCGACGAACACGGCACGATCAGAGCCGTTGAGACGAAACTGTACAGGCATCCGGGCCATTCTGCGTTCCTTCAGGATGTCTCGCCGGCAAGCAGCCGGCCGAGATGCACTGGCAATACTTCGCGGCGATACCATTCCGAGGCGATCGCATCGGTCGCGGGCTGCGTGCCCTCGAGCGCCGCGGTCTTCGCTGCAGCAATGGTGGCGGCGTCCAGGCTGCGGCCTTCCAGCACGCGCTCGACCGCCTTGGCGCGCAGCGGCGTCGGCCCCATCGCGCCGTAGGCGATCCGCGCGCCGCTGATCCGTCCGCCGTTTTGCGGCAGATGCGCCGCGATCGACAGCACCGAGACGCCCTTGGGCCGCACCCGGGCGACTTTGACGAAGCGAAACGCATCGGCGCCGGCCGGGCGGCTGAAGCCGACCGAAGCGACCAGTCCCACCCCGCCCCGCGCCCGGTTCGCCAGCATCTCCTCCAGCGGCATTACCCGCGCGCCGCCGAAGCCGGCGTGCAGCGTCACGACGGCGTCGAGCGCCAGCAGCGCGGTGGTGAAATCGCCATAGGGCGTCGCGGCGAACAGATTGCCGCCGATGGTCGCCGTGGTCCGCACCGCGGGACCGCCAATGCCGCGCGCCGCCGCGTGCAGGTAGGACAGGTCGCGGCTGGCCAGCACCATCGCCATGGTGACGCCGGCGCCGAGTTCGACGCGTGCACCGCCGGTGTTCATCGCCAGCAGCGCCGGATCCACCGCGCGCAGCAACGTGCCTTCCGTCATTACGCCTTCGTTGATATCGCGCACCAGCAGCGTGCCGCCGCCGAGCAGCTGCGCGCCGCGGTCGCTGGCCAGGATAGCAGCGGCTTCCTGCAATCCCTGCACGATGCGGACATTGACGGGCATGGCGTTTCCTAACTTGCGAGTTCGGGCAGCTGGCGGACCGCCGCGATGCCATTTGAATAGACTTCGTTGCCCACGAGGTCGGCGAGCTCTGTCTCGCGCCCGGCCGGCGTGGTGAACCGGCCCTCCCAATGCCAGAAGCTGCGATTGCCGTCGGTGACCGGCAGCAGCCGGACATGGGCGACGTAGTTGAACAGCGGAATCGGCGTCTCCAGCAGGCAGTAGCTGAAGGTCATTTCCAGGTCCGACAAGGCCAGCAGTTGCTCGCGCAGTTCGGCGCCGTCCTGCATCGTGAAGCGGCGGATGCAGCCGATCTTGTCGGACGGATAGCCGCGCTCGATAGTGCTCTTGGCGACGATCGGATGCCAGGACTCATGGCCGTTGAAGTCGCGCAGCACCGCCCACAGCCGCTCGACCGGGGCGTCGATGATGGTGCTGCGAACCACCCGCGGCATGGCTCAGGCTCCGAAGGCGCGGTTGAGCGCGTCAAAACCGGTCTGGAACACATTGCCACCGACGCCGCCGACCAGGTCTGCTTCCAGCTCCGGTGCGCAGTCGAAATCGGCGCTCCATTCGATGAAGGTGCGGTCCTGATCGGTGACCGGAGTCAGCCGCAGCGTGGCGACGTAGTTGGTCAGCGGCATCGGCGAATCCAGGATCGAATAGGTGCAGACCATGTCGAAGTCCGACAGGCCGAGCAGCTTTTCGCGCAGCCGGTCACCGTTGCGCAGCGCGAACGCCCTGACGCAGCCGACCTTGTCGGCCGGCTCGCCGTTCTCGATCCGGCTCTCCGCGATGCCAGGATGCCAGTTCGGCAGGCCGTTGAAGTCGCGCACGCGCGCCCAGACCTTGGCCGCCGGCGCATTGATGACGCTGGATACATAGACGCGGGCCATCCGATTACTCCTTGCCCTTGCCTTTGTCGCCGCGGCCCGATGGCTTGCGCTCGCCAGGCCCCGCCTCCGCGACGGCTGGCCCGTCCTTCGGCTTGGGCGGCAGGGCTTCCTTGCCGACGCGCTGCAGGTCGCTGGCCTCGCGCATCAGCCCGCCCATCTTGGCGAGGTTGCCGCCCTCGATCCCGATTTCCTTCAGCACCTGATCGATCAACGGCGCCTGCACCCGGTAGCGCAGCGCCGATTCGATCACCTCGTCGGTCGGCGTGCGCGAACTGCCGCCGCCATTGCCGGCCATGCCGCCGAGCCCGTCGACATGCAGGATGCGGATGCCCTCGATCTTCTCCATCGGCTTGACGCTTTCGCGGACGATGCCCTCGATCCGGTCCAGCAGCCGGCGCCGGAACAGGCCGTAGCGCGCCTCGTCCGTGAGCGCGTTCTCGGCTTCGTAGAGCAGCTTCTGCGCTTCGGCGTCGACCGCAGCGCGGATCGCATCGGCCTCGGCTCCAATTCGCTTCTCATCGGCGTTCTTTCTCGCCAGCATGATCTCGACCGTGGTACGCCGCTTGGCGTCCTCGCTTTCGCGCACCGTCTTGACGATCTCCTCAGCCTCAACCGCCTTGGCTTTCGCCATCTCCGCCTTCACCTGGGCTGCGGATTCCAGCAGCGACTTCTCGAAGATCGCGATCGCCTTGTCCATGACAGCGCTCTCGACCTCACGCTCGCGACCGACCTCGAGCTTGCGCAGGTCGAGGTCGCGGCCGATACGGGCCTCGTCGAGGCCGCGCTCGGAGGCGATGCGCGCGCGTTCGATGTCCTCGCGCGCCGCGATTTCGGATTCCTGCAGTGCCTGGTTGCGCGCGATGTCGAGCTGTTCGAGCGCCTTGCGGCGCTCCAGCCGCGCCACTTCCAGCTCACGCTCGCGCGTGATGTCGACCTTCTCGACCTCCTGGCGCGCATTGATCTCGGCTGCACGCACGGCACGGTCGGAATCGACCCGCTCGATCTTCCGCGCGGAGATCGCGATGACGCGCTCCTCTTCGGCGATCTCGACAGTCTTCTTCTGATCGATCTGCAGCACTTCGCGGCTCTTCGACGCCGCGATCCGCCCCCTGTCGATCGCAAGCTCGGCCTCGATGCGACTGACCTCGACCGCATCGCGCTTCTTGATTTCGGCGGTCTCGATTGCCTTGTTGCGATCGATATCGAGGCTGCGGATTTCGAGATCGGAGGCGATGCGCGAGGCGGCAACCGCCTGCTCCTGTGCGATGCGAGCCGTCTCAGTCGCCTCACGCGCGGCGATCTCGGCGCCTTCCAGCGTCTTGGTCCGTGCGATCTCCTGCGACCGGGTTTCCTGTTCGGCGAGAATGCGATGCGCCGCGATTTCCTTCTCGTTTTCGATCCGGGCCGCCTCGACCGCATGCAGCGCGGCAATTTCGGCCTCGTCGATTGTCCGGTTGCGGGTAATGGTCAGCGCGCGGACCCGCTCCTCCTGGACGATGCGGGCGGACTCCACCAGCTCCTTCGCCGCGATGGTCTCCTGCTGGACGGTACGATCACGGACGATCTCGCGCGCCAGCCGCTTTTCCTCCGCGGCGAGGCGGCTGGCGATGATCGCGCTGTTGCGGGCGATCTCAGCGGTTTCGGTGGCAAGCCGCGCGGCGATGTCAGCCTCCTCGATAGACCGCCGCTTCGCGATGTCGAGGCTGGAAATCCGCTGCTCGTTGGCGATCCGGTCAGTGCTGACGGATGCCTCCTGCGCGATCCGGGCGCGCTCGGTGGATTCGCGGGCGGCGATCTCGGCGGCCTGCAGCGCCCGCAACTGCTCGATCTCGCGCTCGCGGATCTCGCGGTCGGCGGCGATGCGGGCCTCCTTGATCAGCTGGTCGTTGGCGATCCGCGACTTCTCCACCGTCTCGCGCGCGGCGATCTCGGCCTGGTCGACGGTCTGGCTGCGCTCGATCTCGCGCTGGCGGACGTCGCGCTCGGAGGCAATCCGCGCCTCGCTGATGGCGCGCTCATTGCCGATCCGCGACTTCTCGATTTCCTCCCGCGCGGTGATCTGGGCCTGCTCGGCCTCGGTGTCGCGCATCGCGCGTTCGCGGGCGATTTCGGCGCGCTGCACGGCGCGGCGCACCTCGACGTCGCGCTGCTGCTCCAGTCGCGCCAGTTCGCTCTCGCGCTCGATCTCGAGCGACTGCTTCTCGGCCTCGAGATTGCGCGAGCGGATCTTGATCATCGAATCCTGCTCGATGTCGTTGCGTGCCTTGCGCCGGCCTTCGATCTGCTCGATCAGATGGGTCAGGCCCTCGGCGTCGAAGCGGTTCGAGGCGTTGAAATATTGCAGGTCGGTCTGATCGAGATTGGTCAGCGCCACCGATTCCAGTTCGAGCCCGTTCTTGGCCAACGCCTCGGCGGCGGCCTCCTTGACCTTGGCGAGATAGACCCCGCGCTGCTCGTGCATGTCCTCCATCGTCATTTCGGAGGCAACCGAACGGATCGCCGAGACGAATTTGCCTGACAACAACTCGTGCAGAGTCTCCGGCTGCATGGTGCGCCGGCCGAGCGTCGAGGCCGCGAGCGACACCGCCTCGGCGGTGGCGCGGACGCGGACGTAGAAGTCGGCGTCGATGTCGACCCGCATCCGGTCGCGGGTGATGATGGCGTCGTCCTGGCCGCGATGCACCCGCATCTGCAGCACGTTCATGTTGACAGGCGTGATGTCGTGGATGAACGGCAGCACGAAGGCGCCGGAATCGATCACCACTTTCTCGCCGGCAAGACCGGTACGGACGAACGCCGCTTCCTTCGACGAGCGCCGGTAGAGCCAGTTCACCAGATAGACGACGATCGCGATCACGATGATCGCGACGATCAGCCAGAGAATGAGCGCTCCGATCAGCTGGCCTGACATATCTGTTCTCCCTTCACAAAGTGCTGTCGCATGGTCCGTTCAGCTGCGGCTGATGGCCTTGAATTTCCGGGTCTGCTCACGGATCGCGACTTCGACCGGCAGCCGCTCCATCGAGGAGGCGCCGTAGAAGCCATGGCAATGCCGCGAGTTCTTGATCACGAATTCGGCGTCCGAAGGTTCTGCGACCGGGCCGCCATGCACGAGGATGATCGCATCGGGCTTCACCGCGAGCGCCGCCGCCGCCCAGGTGTCCAGCATGGCCGGAACATCCTCGAGCTTCAGTGCGGTTTGTGCCCCGATCGCGCCGCCGGCGGTCAACCCGAAATGGCAGACAATGATATCGGCCCCCGCGCCCGCCATCGCTGCGGCATCGTCGGCCGAGAACACATAGGGCGTCGTCAACAGGCCCTTGGCTCCGGCCAACGCGATCATCTCGACTTCGAGCGCGTAGGACATGCCGGTTTCCTCCAACCCGATGCGAAAGCTGCCGTCGATCAGTCCGACCGTCGGAAAGTTCTGCACGCCGGAGAACCCGGCGGCTTTCACCTCGTCGAGAAAGCGCTCCATGCTGCGGAACGGATCGGTGGCGCAGACGCCGGCCAGCACCGGAGTTTTCTTCACGACCGGCAGCACCTCCGCGGCCATCTCCATCACGATCGCATTGGCGTCGCCATACGGCATCAGGCCGGACAGCGAACCGCGCCCGGCCATCCGGAAACGGCCGGAATTGTAGATCACGATCAGGTCGATACCGCCGGCTTCCTCGCATTTGGCCGACAGGCCAGTGCCGGCGCCGCCGCCAACGATCGGTTCGCCGCGCGCGATCATCGCGTGGAACCTGGTGAGAAGGGTCTGCCGATCGATCGCTGCCATGCTGTGATCCCCTACCGGCCTGCGGCGCGTGCGCGCGGCCGTGCGCCTTGCAGCGCGCGAAAATGCTGTACCAGCGCGGCCGCAAATGCCGGGCTGTTGATATGATGCGGAACGCGAACGAGCTGACGCGACGCCGTCTGCCGCACGCTCGCCTCCAGCGCGCCGAACAACGCCTCGCGCGCCGCAGTGTCGAAGAACGGCTTGCCCGCCTCGTCGAGGGCCGAGACCCCGCCCTCCGGCAGCAGGAAGCGCACCGGGCCTTCCATCAGATTGAGCCGCTCGCCGATCCAGCGGCCCATCGCGGCATTCTCGTCGGGCTGTGTCCGCATCAGGGTGACCTGCGGATTGTGCTGATGAAGCAGCCGCGTCCGGTAGCGCTCGGGGACGCTGTCGGGCGCACCGAAATTGACCATGTCGAGCGCGCCGACCGAACCGACATAGGGAATTCGGGTGCGGATGATGGCGCCGAACCGATCCTCGGTCGCGGGAAACACGCCGCCGAACAACAGGTCGGCGATTTCGGTGGTCGAGACGTCGATCACCGCCGGCACCAGGCCGCCATCGACCAGCTTCTCCATCGACTGGCCGCCGATGCCGGTGGCATGGAACACCAGGCATTCATAGTCGTCGCCAATCAGTTTCGTGACCTGCTGCACGCAGGGCGTGGTGACGCCGAACATCGTAAGGCCGACCAGCGGCCGCTCGCCGACGGCGTGGCGGCGCGGCGGCGGCGCCTTGCTCGCCTCCAGCCGTGCCCTCGCCATCCCGGCCATCGCCTGCGCGCCGTTCGCCAGCACCTGTCGCGAAATCGCATTCAGTCCCTGAACGTCGGTGACGGAATACATCATCATGATATCGGAGGGGCCGACATACGCCCGCGTGTTGCCGGACGCGACGGTGGAGATCATCAGCTTCGGCACGCCGACCGGCAGCGCCCGCATCGCCGGCGTCGCCAACGCCGTGGCGCCGGAGCCGCCGGCGGAAATCAGGCCGAGCAGCCTGACGCCGTCGCGGCCGGACTTGCCCTTCACCCAGCTCTCGAAAGCCTCCGCCATCGCCGCCACCGCAGCGCCGCGGTCGGCATTGAACACCCCGGCGGAACCGCGCGGGTGATGCAGCGCGATCTCCAGCGGCGGCACATCCGCGCCTGAGATCCGGCCCGTGGTCGACAGATCGACCAGCTTTACCGGCAGGCCCGCCGCCTTGATGATGTCGGCGATGAAGCGCAGCTCCTCGCCCTTGGTGTCGAGCGTACCGGCCACCGCGACGAACGGTTCGTTGAGACCACCTACGCTGCGCCCGACCTTGCGCTCGGATGCGGCGATCGCGGCGGCGACCGGCATGCGCGTCAGGGTATGCGCCGCTCCCTCGATCCGCGCTGCCGCAACATCGGCGCTCCAGCGGGTCGGCAGCACCGGGTTCGACAAATAGACCCGGATCGGCGCATCGGTGCGTGTCGGCGCCGCTGCGGCCCGGCGGCCGCCGGGTTCGCTCGCAGAAGCCGGCGGCGGTTCGATCCCCTCATGGCCATGGCGACCGACGCCGAGCAGGCGCTGCTGCAGGTCGCGATCGGCTGCCAGCCGCGCCGCCTCGATGACGCGATTGACCTGGCCGTTGACCATGATCGCGACCGTTTCGGAGATCTCGGTTGCCACGCCGATGTTCTGCTCGATGACGAGGATGGCGACGTCGCCTTCCTCGCTCAGCCGCACCAGCATGTCCTCGACATGAGCGACGATGACAGGCGCAAGGCCTTCGGTCGGCTCGTCCATGATCAAGAGCCGCGGATTGAGCAGCAACGCCCGCGAAATCGCCAGCATCTGCTGCTCGCCGCCGGAGAGCTGCGAGCCGGCGTTGTTTTTGCGTTCGGCAAGCCGCGGAAAGGTGTCGTAGACCCGCTCCCGCGTCCAGCCGCCGCGCGGCCCGCGCTGCGCCAGCCGCAGGTGCTCGTCGACACTCAGCGACCGCCACAGCCGCCTGCCCTGCGGCACATAGCCGATGCCGAGCCGGGCGATGTCGGTGGTGGAACGGCCGACCAGTTCCTCGCCAAACGCACTGATCGAGCCGCTCGACACCGGAACCAGGCCCATGATCGCCTTGCACAGCGAGGTCTTGCCCATGCCGTTGCGGCCGACAAGGCTGAGCACACCATCCTGCAAGGTCAGATCGACGCCCTGCAGCGCGTGCGAGCGGCCGTAATAGAGGTTCAGCCCGCTGACCTGGAGCGCCGGCAGCGTGCCGCGTAGCTGATGACGGCGGTCAGTGGCGGGCATGACCGCCTCCAAGATAAAGCTCCTGAACTTCCGGATCGGATTCGATCTCGTCGGACCGGCCTTCCTTGAAGATCCGGCCGTTGTGCATCATCGTCACGCTTTCGGCGACGCGCAGCGCGACATCCATGTCGTGTTCGATAATGATGAAGCCGATATGCGCCGGGAGCGAGGTCAAGATCGTCACCAGTTCGGCGCGCTCGGTTGGCGACAGCCCTGCCGCAGGCTCGTCGAACAGCACGAAGCGCGGCGCACCTGATAGCGCCAGCGCAACTTCGAGCTGGCGCTGCTGGCCATAGGCCAGCTCGCCGACCAAGCGGTCCTTATCGGCGGTCAGGTGCACAGCCTCGACCAGCATTTCCGCTGCTTGCACGAGTGCATCGTCGGGACGGGGCCGGACCAGCGAGAAGCGGTTTCGCGAAACACCGCAGCAGGCCAGATAGACATTGTCCATTACGCTCAGTCCGGTGAAGAGCGAGGATATCTGGTAGGTGCGGCGCAAACCCCGGCGGATGCGCTCATGAGGCGGGAAGACCGTCACATCCTCGCCAAAAAACCGGACCAGGCCCGCGCTGGGCAGAAAATCCCCGGTGATGCAGTTGAACAGCGTGGTCTTGCCCGCGCCATTCGAGCCGAGAACGGCCCGCCTTTCGCCCGGTTTCACCGAAAGCGTCACGTCCGATATTGCGGCCAGCGCGCCGAACATCTTGGTGATGCCGCGCAGTTCCAGCGCATTGCCGGAGCTGGCATTGCCGGTTCCGGGCAAGTTCATCCGGGAAGACACAACGGGCGCGTTCATGCCCCGCCTCCCGTCGTCGCGACCTTGCGCGCCGCTATCCTCGTGCGCCAGCGATCCCACAGACCCAGCACGCCATCCGGCGAGAACAGCACGATCGCCAGGAAGCCGATCCCGATGATCAGCTTGAAGCGATCCGCCGAGAACCCGAAAAAGCCGAGAATGTCGGTCGAGAACACTTGCAGCAACACGTAGATGAAAGCGCCGATAAACGGTCCGAGCGGACGGCGCATCCCGCCGACGACCGCGACCACGAGTACATCGATCGCGGAGGAAATACCGATCGTGCCCGGCGCGATCTGCGCATTCTGCCAGACCAGAAGAATGCCGCCCGTGGAGGCGAAAACGCTCGCCAGGGCGTAGGCCGCCACGCGATGGGCGGTCACGTTGAAACCCAGTGCCGCCATGCGGCGCGGGTTGTCGCGCACGCCCTGAAGCGCGAGCCCGAAGGGAGAGCGCGCGAGATAGACGACTGCGCCGTAGCAAAGCGCGGCGCAGGCGAGTGTGAGGTAGTAGAAAGGCAGGGGATCGCGCCAGTTCACACCGAACAGCTTCGGCGGCAACACGAGGTTGAACCCGGAATAGCCGTTGAAGATGGAGTAGTTCTGTCGTGTGAAATAGAAAAAGGCCGCCGCGATCGCGAGCGTGATCATGATCGTGTAGATGCCATCCGTGCGGACGGCGAGCGCGCCGCACATCGTCGCGAAGAGCGCCGCGATCAGGAAGGCGGCCGGAAGCACGATCCACCAGGAGAGACCGAGACTGACATTGGCCGCGCCGGACGGCCCAAGGATTGCGACCATGTAGCCGGCCAATCCCGCAATCGACATCTGCAGCAGGCTCACCATTCCGCCATAGCCGGCGAGGAACATCAGGCTGAGCCCGATCATGCCCAGAATGAAAGTCCAGCCCATGATCTGGAACAGCCAGAAATTGTTGGCCACGATCGGCAGCAACAGCAGGACTAACCCAAGGATCCACCAGGGGGCGGGAATGCGCTCGGACCACATCCGCTGGTCGGCGGGGCTGGCGAAACGAGGGGCTTGATCGGCAACCGACATGGCCTATCGCCTCGTTCCCAGAAGGCCCTGCGGCCGAAACGCCAGCACTGCCGCCATGATGAGGAAGGTGAGAACGATCGAATAGGTCGGCGCGTAGACGAACCCCATCTGCTCGGCCACCCCGATGATCAGCGCGCCCAAAGCCGCGCCGACGATCGACCCCATGCCTCCGACGATCACCACCACGAGGCTCGCCAGCAGGAAACGCGTATCCTCGCCCGGCGACAGCGACTGGAACGTGGCACCGATGATCCCCGCAATGCCGGCAAGCCCGGCGCCGAAGCCGAACACCGCCAGAAACACCAGGTGGATGCGTACGCCGGACGCGGCCAGCATCTCACGGTCGTCCACGCCCGCACGGATCAGCATGCCGAGCGCGGTGCGGTTCAGAACGAGCCACATCGCGATGCCGATCACGATTGCCGCGACCAGGATCCAGACGCGCACGGACGGGTAGCGCAGCCAGGTGACCACGCCGGTCGCATCGTTGATGTTGCTCACGAGGGGCAATTCCATCGGCCCCTGCAGGAACTGCGGAGCGAGGATCGAATACGATTGCCCGCCCCACCACCACAGCATGAGGTCGGCAAACACGATCGAAAGCCCGATGCTGACCAGCGTCTGGCGCAGCTCTTCGCCTTCCATTTTCGAGAAGATGAAGAACTGCATCAGGAGCCCGATCAGCCCCACGACGATGAACACGATCGGAAATGCCAGCAGCCACGAACCCGAGGCGGTCGCGACCTCGTAGCCAACATATCCACCGATCAGGAACAACGAGCCATGCGCGAGATTGACGACGCGCATCAGGCCGAAGATCAGCGTGAAGCCGGCGGCTACGAGGAAATAGAGCGCGCCAAGCGTGACGCCGCCCAAAAGGGCGTTCAGGAAGATTTGCTTGCGGCCCCAAACCGCCACCAGCTCGGGTGGCCAGGGGGCGAACACAAGACACAGGAACGCTGCGGCCAAGAGGAAAAAAATCAGGCTCCAGAGCGGATAGCGCTTGATGAAATTGTCCATCTCAGAACGGCCCAACAGCTTCCCGTGGCGGACTTCGCCACCGTTGGAATGAAGGCTAGATGGAAGTTGCCGGCCTGTCCTTTCCCGAACGTCTTTTCTCTAGCCCGAACGTCTCTTCTTTGGAGTGTGGCACCTCTTTTTCAGTGTGTGAGACCCGCGACGCTGCGCCGGTAGGCGCTCGGCGGCACGACGCCATTGGCGATGAAGAACCGCGAGAAGCTCGCCGGGGTCGCAAAGCCGAGATCGAGCCCGATTTCAGAAACCGTTTCCGTGCCTCCGGCCAATCGATCGATCGCGCGCTCCATGCGCAGGGCGTTGAGGAAGATCGTCGGGGGCAGACCCATCTGCTCGCGAAACAGCTTGAAGAAATGCGGGCGCGAAAGGCCGGCGTTCCGCGAAATCTGTGCAAGGTCGACGGGTTCACCGAGCCTCTCGCTCAGGAGGCTGATTGCGCGCCTCAGGCGGAAATCCCGCAGTCCCGAGCAATGGGCAGCCGGCCTGTCAGCCGCGCTCGTCCACTGCCAGGTTTGATCGAAGGCCGCCTGGGTGAGGGCACTGAGCCGGTCTTCGAAAGAGCCATCGCAGCCGCCATGGTCGGCGAGAAGCCGTGCGGTTTCCAGGACAAGCCGGGTGATGTGGTCGCTCATTTCGACGGTCGAGCGGCCGAAGCGCAGGATTTCGAAGGCCGTGTGGCTCGCCTCAACAAACCAGCCCGGGCGGATGTAGAGCACGAGCGTCAGCGTTGATTCCCGGCGGTCAACCGGCGCGAAATAATGCGGTTGCCATGGGCTGATTGCCGTTGCGCTGAAGGGCGTGAGCGGCAGGATCCTGCCATCGACAACCACGCTGGCGACCGGTCCGCTGACGTGGAAGATCAGGTGCCCTTCGCGATGGGCATGCGGCACCATCGGCCGATCCAGCTCATAGAGGCAAGCGCGCCCGAACGCACCATGTGCGACCGCGTGAGCAATACTCATCGGTTTCCTCCCCGCCCATCTTTGTGTGCGGTTTGGGAAGAATGTATAAGGAGATCGCGTTGTGACAACAGGCAAATTGCCCCGGCCGCCAGCGGTCCAGGCCGTTTGCCCCACGCCTTGTGCTGCTCGTTCGTGCTCACCAGGCGGCCTCGAGAATGCGGCGGCAGTCGCCTGGGGTCAGTCGCCGGGGATTGGCAAGGGCTCCGGGGTCGTTCGCGGCCATTTCCGCAAAACGGTCGAACTGAGCCGGATTGATCCCCATCTCCCGCAAGGAGGTCGGCAGGCCGATGGCGCGGGCGAACGCTCCGATTGCTGTGCTCAAGTGCGGCTCTGGCGTTGTTCTGGTGAAGGTTTCGGCCATGGCGGCGTATCGATCCCCCACCGCTTCGGTGTTGAAGTCGGCCATGGCCGCCATCAACGGCACATGGAGATCGCCTTGCAGGACGCCGGGGCCAAGTTCAGCCTTGATCGGATGCGCAAGCGCATCGACCCCGCCAACCGCTTTTTCCAGCGCGAGCCCGGCCGTCAATGCCGCGGCCATCAATTCGCGCTGCGCTTCGCGGTGACTGGGCGAAGCAAGCGCCACCGGTAGCCACCGCGTGAGCCGCTTTGTGGCCTCCAGCGCAAGCGCGTCTGCCGGCGGGTGGTAGACGGGGCTGGCATAGGCTTCGATGGCATGGACCAGCACCTCCATGGCTGCGGCGGCGAGGCGCCGTGAGGACGCTCCCTCAAGCACCGTCGGATCGGCGATGACCCGGTCGGGGCGCGGGCAGGTGACCGGCTGGCCCTCCCCCAGGCGCACCCGCCGCGCCAATCCGAAATCGCAAAGGCCGGCAGGAACCGCGATCAGCGTCAGGCGTTCGCCGCGCCGCAACGCATGCTCCGCAACGAGACGCGCCTGCCCGACGGCCGCAGATCCACCCACGGCGATGAGCGTGCCGGTCCGGATGTCGCTCATGGCGCTCATAATCCTGGCGGTTGCGTCTGCATGAGGGCTGGCACGATCGGTCCGCGCCAGGCTGATCACCGTCTGGCCGAGTGACTCCTGCACGCGCGCGCAAACGGCCGCGCTTCCCGGTTCGTTGTCAACGAGTACCAGCGCCCGAGCGAGCGGCCCCACCTCCTCGGGAAGCGCATCCTCGATCGCGGCTTCGGCGAAATGGGTGCGCGTGAGATAGTCGATGAGAGTCATCGAAAGACACTCCCGGCGTTTCCGCCGCATGGAGTCCGCAATGGCGGAATTCCCGAAGGAGGCGATGGCCGGCTGAGAGCGCCGGCCACCGAAGATGACATCAGGAGCAGGCGCGCTCAGCCGCCCGCGCGCAGCTTGGCGCAGTCAACCGCGTCGCGTGCCGGCAGTCCCAGGGCCTTGAACTGGGCCGTGGTCATGCCGAGCGTCTGGTTCACGTTTTCGGTCTTGGCCACCATCTTGCTGGTCAAGTTGCCGTCCGGTCCATCGACCACTTCGTTGACGAACACCGTTCCGGTCGCCTGCCGGTTTTCGTTCAGCGTGATCTTGCCGATCGGGCTGTCGAGCTGAAGCTTGTTGAGCGCTTCCTTGAACTTTGCCTGCCCGTTCGACAGATCGCCGCCGGCCGCTTCGAGCCCTTTGATGGCGGCCTGCGTGGCGACGTAGTAGCCGAGACCGAACAGCGACGGCGACGGCAGGCGCTGGGCGGCGGGGAAGGTGTCCTGATAGAGCTTCACATACGAGGTCCATGCCGGGTCGGTATTGTCGGCAGCGAAGGGGCCGGAGGTCGGCGTGCCCTTCAGCACGTCTTTCGCTTTACCTTTCGCCGTCAGAACCGTCTGGTCGGCCATGATGGTGCCGCCGATCAGGCGGGTCTTTTCACCGGCCTGCTGGTATTGATTGAGGAAGTTGATCGCATCCGTGCCGCCAAGGCCCAGGTAGATCGCATCCACATTGTCCGGCAGCTGCGCGATGATCCCGCCGAAATCCGATTGGCCGAGCGGCTGCCAGAACCGCTGGACGATGTCGCCGCCCGACTTGCAGAAATCCACCGCAAAACCCATGAAGTTCGTGTAGCCGAAAGAGTAATCGGCGGCGATCGTTGCCACCTTCTTCCAGCCCTTCGTCTTCACGACGTAGCCGCCGAGGCCGTAGCCCCATTGCGAGCCGTCGAGGTTGAAGCGGTAGAAGTTCGCCGCCGGATCGACCCATGTCGTCTCGAGCGCGCCGGAAATGCCGTTGATCACCACCTTGTCGGGGATGGTCTTGGCGAAATCGCGCATGGCGATGCCTTCCGAGCCGGAAAGCGGGCCGATGATGAAGTCGACCTTGTCCTGTTCAATAAGCTTGCGAGCCATGCGGACCGTCGTGTCGGGTTTGGTATCCGTCGGAGCGACGACGGTTTCAATCTTTTTGCCGGCAATGGTGTTGTTCACCTGCTTGAGAGCCAGTTCGACATTTCGGACACCATCCTGGCCACCGGTCGCGAAGGCGCCTTCCAGCGCCACCAGAATGCCGATCTTGATGGTGCCGGTCTGGGCGAGAGCTGCGCCGGGCAGCATAAGGGCAGCCACCGCGACGGCGCCAAGCAAAGACTTGCGCATTGTTGTCCTCCCTCTGACGCGGAAGAGCGAATCCGGCAACCACGCCGGACCTTCCTCATGTGCGTCTCCTAACGCGCCCCTGGTGGGCGCCTTCAGGAAAGCTGCCGATCAAAGCCCAAGCCGCCAATATCCAAGCGTCTCATTTTCGCGGACGCTGTCATGCGCGGGCAGCGCAGCATCTCTCCGACTGCGAGCTCTCCCCTCCCCGGCGGCACGGCGCTTTGATTGGCTTTGTCAGAAGGGTAGCGCGGCTCCAACCGGCGATCTGCTGCCGCGGCACGTTCAACTGATCGGCGCGACACACTCATCTTTTGGCAACAAGGCGCGTCGCCTCTACTACTCATCACTGCTCATCCGCTGTGCGGCTTGAGACGATCTGGATAGGTACGTACTGATTACCCAATTCCTCCTCACCGCGCTGCGGAAGGCGGACACAGATTTACGATCCCGCAGCGCGATGCGCTCAAGGTTTGTACGTAACGTTCGCACCTCTCGAACAAGAGAGGGCGCAGGGAATGCCGGATGCGCGCTGCACCCGCGATCTCGTGTGCGAATTGTGCAAAAGAAGCTGCACACGAGCATACAGGGCAGCGGAGAACATCCGACATTCCCTGCGCAGTGGCTTTACGACTTATGACGCGCTCTCCCCGGTGAGACGGCCTCTATTGCCACCGTCACCCCTCAGAAGCGTTAGCTTCTTCAGAGCTTGACGCCGTTACGGGCGCCAGGACCACACGCTTTCGCCGTACGCCTTTGCCGCGACCGTCAATCGCAACATCAGCGTCCACCGCATCCCCGCCCCTCGTCATGACGACGGCCGACGCCCCTCTGAGTGGGACGGGATGGGCATAGATGTGCAGGTGATTTGGGGTGGAAGGGAAGAGAAATCTTTTTGATTTTCGGAATTTTTGGACTTGACACGATTTCCGCAAACCAGAAGTGATTTGCCCGACGCGCCTCCGGCCGGGCTGCCCGCGCACCCGGCTTGAGGTGATTTTGGAAGCCGCCGAGAGACAAAGCGCGCGCTAGCAGACCTTCAGCGTGCGACGGGTCGATGCAATTGTATGTCGCGCGTGCGTAACGATATTGGCGGCGGGATGCCGGGACGGCGTGAGTGAAAGGAGCTTTGAGACTTGGTGGAGCTGCGATGTCACTGGCGAACGCGCGAGCAAAAAGTTTATGAGCTGGCTGCGAAAAAACGCAGTATCAGAATATCCCCCGCGGTATCAAATCAGATCCACCGCTCCGCATGAATCATGCGAAAACAGCCTCACGCGCCTTCGTTTGACGTTTGATACCGTGAATGTTTTCGTGGTAGTCGCGATATCGATCTAGGCACACATATAGTTTACCATAGGGTGTAGTCCAGCAGATGAGAGCATTTGGTGGAAGACCACGCGAGCGAGCTTGTTTGCACGGCGGGTTGAAGCTGGACTTTAACCAGCTTGCTCGCGATGGGCTCGTCGAACCGGCTCGATTGCGCGGAATTCATTGGACGCATTCGTTCGCAACCGCAGGCATCTCGAAGAAGTTGGAAGACTGGCTTCGCATTCAGCCAGGCAGCCTCGACCAGCGCAATTTCCGAAGCTCCTACGTCGGGACGCCCCCGCGACCGCTTGGTAGACATGATGGGGTTTGCCCATCACTACCCCTGCTTGGAGGCTAACTCTTTGACTTTCACGTCGTGGCAATTTGCGGTGTTCGTGTCTGGGGTATTTGCCCTTTATTACTGGCCACTCGTTCGCCCGTATCAGGTCTACATCCTGGTAATTGCAAGCCTGTTCTTCTACGGATTCGGGCAACCGGAATTGCTGGCCCTGCTCGCGATAGCGGTCTTCGGAACCTACTTCTTTCTCTTGAAGGCCATGGTTCGACGTAAATTGTGGCTGCCGGCCGGCATTGCATTCAACCTCGCGTTATTAGCCTTTTTCAAATACAAATTACTGTTTGTCGATCCCTCCTCACCGGCACTCTCGGATGTTGGCGCGATTGACATCTTGCTGAAACTCCCGCTCCCAATAGGCATTTCGTTCTTCGTCTTCCACAACATCAGCTTGCTAGTGGACATGACGAAACGCACCGGCCCTGCCCCCTCCCAATGGGACGTGTTCCTTTACATTATATTCTTCCCGCAGCTCGTCTCCGGGCCTATCACGCGGGCGGAAAACTTTCTGCCGCAAATCCAGCCGAAGTTTATCAACGAAGTGCCGTTCGTCGAGGCGGCCAGATGGATTGTCACCGGCTACTTCTTCAAACTATTTGTCGCGAACAACCTCAACACGCTCACGACCAACATGGATTTTCCTCTATACCATGCGCTTCGAAGCAGCGACCGCTGGCTCTGCTTGTTCCTTTATAGCTATCAAATCTATGCCGATTTTTTCGGGTACTCCGCTATCGCGATCGGGCTGGGGCTGCTGTTCGGCTACCGCCTGCCAATCAATTTCAACTTGCCCTATATCTCGCAGTCGTTTGCTGAATTTTGGACGCGCTGGCACATTTCGCTGTCAACCTGGCTCCGCACCTATCTCTACATCCCGTTAGGCGGCAACCGCGATGGTAAAGGGCGGACGTACCTCAATCTAATGATCGTGATGGGCCTGGGTGGTCTTTGGCACGGCGCCGGATTGAGCTACCTGGCATGGGGGCTAATGCACGGCCTCCTTCTGGTGATCGAGCGTCCGTTCCTGCCCTTGATAGAAAAACTTGCAGCGATTGCCGCCCTGCGTCGCGTGATCGTTGCGGCTCGCATGCTTGTTGTTTTTCTATGCGTCTCCTTCTTATGGGTTTTTTTCAAGCTCCCGAATTTCGAGCATGCGATGGATTACATTTCTGGTATGTTTATCGATCAGTCCGTGCCTAGCCCTGCGCGCATTTACCGAAGTCTGGCGCTGATCTACGCGCTTCCAGTTCTCATACAGCATTTTATCACCTCGGAGAGGCTCGTTGCACTCCGGGGCAACCTGGATCCCATTGTGTATGGCGCGATGGCAGCTCTGATGCTAATCGAAGCTGGCCCCGACACAGCGTTCATATATTTCCAGTTCTAGGTTGGACATGGACCGTACTGCCTCGATGAGATGGTTCGTGAAGGCGAGCGCTGCATGTGCCGCAGTATTGGCAATGTGTTGGATAGCTCCTCGATTCCTCAATGACATCCCGGACTTTCCCGCGACCACGACGGATGAAATACAGTCCAGGATTGCCGATCGCTATCTCAACAGTCCAGTTGCTCCGATCGCGTTAACGGGCAGTTCGTTCACCGTGCGATTGCACGAAGAATTTTTTCGTAAACTTTACGTTCGAAATCTGGCGCTGCCTGGTGGATCTCCGTTGACCGGGGCAGCAATGATTGAGGCGGCTGCTGCTGTTCGGCCGCGGCTCATAGCTATCGAGACCAATACTCTTTCTCGCGGTATCGACCAGGCAATGGTTGAGAAGGTCCGCACGAGTAACGCGGAGCCTGCGCGCGCACCAATGACTTTCAGGCCCCTTCGCACATTAGCCGCGTTGTACCAGCAAAAGCTCGACGATTGGCGGCGCTTTGACAGAGATGACAAATCTGCGCTTCTTCGGCAATCGGCTTTGGAAGAGGCAATTCTACGAAAGCCGCCAGCCCCCGAATACAACCCGCTTGCGCTCGCTGCAATCCTGGCTGAGTGGAACAATCCGGATCACGATCAGATCATCCGTCGACATGTAGCCGAATTGAAGCACATCGTGGAAACGCTCGAGAAGCAAAGCATTTCGGTGTTCTTTTACGAACTTCCTCTGGGCCCCGCATTCGCGCGGTCTCGATATATGACAACGGGCCGGTCAGCGATGGCAGAGGCCTTTGGGCACGACCACGGCAAATGGTTATCATTGGACTATCCATCCGACGAGATCCGATGGACCGATGGAGCACATCTTGACGAACGGTCGGCTATCATCATAGCCCGCTCTCTGGAGAGAGCGATCGAGCGGAAAATAGGTAGCGAGGTGGTAAAGCGGACATCCTCAGACCTTGCCCGCTAGGTTGGAGTCGCCATTTCGAGGCCTAACCTGGAGTTTCCGAATGGCACGCGCGCGATTTGAAATATCGCTCAAGAGACATGGCGAGAGCCTCCGTCTCGACGGCAATGTAGGTTCGAGAGATGCGGGCAAATAAGCCTTCGTGGAGACGACATGACCGTCATTGTGTGACGTGACGCGACGCCGAAGATCGTCGGTCGACCCGAAGACATCGCAATTGCTGAGCTCAGGGAAATAAACGTACCACACGGTACCAGCCTCCCTGCGCTCCTATGGAGCTTCGGGAGACACCCTTGTCTTAGGTACGACCTGTTACCCATGTCTCCGGGCCGGACAGGCGAAGGGTGGCGGAGAGGGAGGACTTATAGTTACAGTCCAGCTTAGTCCAGCCAACTTCATTTAGATCATTGATCCCAATCACCTGCCCGTATTTTGCGTCCATTTAAGTCCAGAAGAATCCGCCAAAATCCAGATCTTTTTGTGGTATGGAATGTGGTATAACCCTCCACATGAAGCATCCCCAAAAGGCCCTGACTTCGGTCCGAATAAACAGCCTCGCTGCCCCTGGCCGATATGCAGATGGCAACGGGTTGTACCTGGTCGTCGACCCTTCGGGTGCAAAACGTTGGGTCCTTCGGATCGTGGTGCGAGGCACACGCCGTGACATCGGTCTCGGTGGATTGCGTGTCGTTTCCTTAGCAGAAGCTCGCGCAAAGGCCCTCGAATTTCGTCGGGTCGCCAGAGAGGGCGGCGACCCTATCGAAGAGAGGCGCAAAGCCAAAGCCGTTCCGACATTTGCGGAAGCGGCAGCCAGCACGATAGCGCAACACCGAGCGAGCTGGAAAAATGAAAAGCACGTCTCGGCCTGGACCAATACCCTGACGACCTACGTCTTCCCCGTGATGGGCGATAAGCGCGTTGACCAGATCGAGACTGCCGACGTGCTGCGGGCACTCTCGCCAATTTGGCTTTCGAAAGCAGAGACTGCACGGCGCATTCGCAGGCGTATTGCAACAGTTTTGGATTGGGCGAAGGCGGCAGGTTATAGAAGCGGCGACAACCCCGTAGACGGCGTCGGCAAGGGCCTGCCCCGACAAACGGAAAAGCGCGGCCATTTCGCTGCGATCCCATACAATGATGTTCCCCTGTTCGTTCGGAAGCTTCCCGATGTTCCGACCAATCTGTTTGCCCGCTTAGCATTCGAATTCCTGATCTTGACGGCGGCCCGAACGAATGAGGTGCTGAAGGCTGAATGGAATGAAGTGGATCTGGCGAAAGCTGTATGGACTGTTCCCGCAGACAGGATGAAGGCCGGCCGGGAGCACCGAGTGCCGTTGGCAGCAAGGGCCTTGACTTTGCTGCGCAGCGTTCATGGCAGCACGGACGGGTCCGCGCTCGTCTTTCCCAGCCGCAGCTTTGATGCGCCAATGTCAAACATGGTTTTCTTGATGATGTTGCGCAGAATGGGAGCAGCGTTCACCGCGCATGGCTTCCGATCAGCCTTTCGGGATTGGGCGGCTGAATGTACAAACTTTCCACGCGAAGTTTGCGAAATGGCGCTAGCGCATTCGATAAAGGATAAGACTGAGGCCGCGTACCGTCGCGGGGATCTTTTCGAAAAGCGCCGACAATTGATGGAAGCCTGGAACGATTTTCTAGCTTCGTAGCACGTTGAGTTTGGCTGCCCTTTGCTTTTTGTTTTTCGCGTTGTGATAACTATCCTTGCATTTCTCGCTGCAGAACTTTGCTCCAGACTTTTTGCTGAACCAATCACCGCAGGCTGCGCACTCGAAAGTGTTTACTCCGTTACTGATGCTTTCTAGCAATTGCAATTTTATAGCGTCGAGCAGGCACTTAGGTTCAAGGACCATCCGAACGCCATTTACCGGATCTGCCTCAATTTCCAATGTGCAGAGACTAGGCCTGACTTCCAATTCTTTGATTGACGCGTGCAACTGAGGCGACTTCTTGGCGTGATACCTTAAAATGTGGGCGCACCAAGAAGCCTCTTTCAAGCAGCGATCGATCTGATCCCCGGGAACATAGACGACCTCATTCAATTTCCTCCCATCAAGCATCAGAACACTGCTGGTGAAATGCGGCTTCGGTGAAGACGGCGTGAGCCCTTCGTCCGTCAAAGGTCCGTACAACTTCACAAAATCAAGTAGTAGTTGATCGTTTCTGACGTTGGCAAAAGCCCTGTAGAGATAGGGATAATCTTTGAGTGGATAATATTCATCGCCGGATTTGGCAATTGTGATTATCCGACGTCCGAATTCCCAACGCTCACCGTCGCCAGTTGTGAACGTACAGGGCTCGACAATTTCATAGTGGGAATAACGAGTCCAGACAAACTCCAAAAGCCGATGAAACACGGATCACACGCTCCTAACACGGTTTGCCGTGTAGTCCCCTAAGGCACCAAGCGAACGAGTATCGGTTCTGTCATGCTTTCGAGCATGAAGCCGCAAACTTCTTTTCGCATTGGAGGACTACATGAACACTTTGCTGACCAACCCCAAAAGAGACGCGCCACCCTCATCGGGACTGCGCCGACTGGTTTCTATCATCGGTCCGAACGGTCCGATACCAGTTTCCCGCTCTACCTGGTGGGCGGGAGTAAGATCCGGCCGTTTTCCGACTCCCGTTTACCTTGGGAATCGTCTGACCGCGTGGAGGGAAGAGGACATTCGCAAGCTCGTTGAGGAAGGCGTTCCGAGACCCGGCTTGGCCACCAGGAGTGGGGGCAAGCGATGAGCCTCGCGAATGACGCCGTGGGGCAAGCCCAGCTTATCGTTGACGCTGTGAGGCGGAACGACACGGCCCCTCACCCTACCGAGTCAGATGCAACGGCCGCCGCCGATCGGGTTGCCGAGCATTGGGTTAAAGCCGCCGAATTTGTCGTGCTGGCCTGCGCCTTCCTTGTGAGGGCGCTAAGCGCCTTTGCGGAAGACCGCGAGAAACTCGATGTCTTTCTGACGCGCTTGGTCGTCAAGCGGGTGTTTTCTGAAAACGATGTTCTCGCGCGACTGAAGGTCAACGGCAAATTGGCGATGCTGGGGAAGATCGGCCGCAACGCCGAGACCCTCTTGCTGCCGGAGGTCTTGCGCCACTTGCCGGCGCATTACTCGATTATCTACCAGATCTGCCTTTTGATCGAGCAGGTCGGTCTTGAACGGGCTGTAGCCGCCTTAGCGGGCCATCATGACACGACCCGCGAAGACGTGATTAAAATGCGCGCGGCACTGAAGGTTCCTGAGATAGCGCGGGAATCGGCCGCGCCACCGACGGTCAGCGATGGCGCGGCTGAGCTGTTCGCAGTGCGTTTTACGGCGGAACACGGACGTATTTTTGCAAACGACTACGCTCGCCCCGACACGCTTGATGAGTGCCTCCACCGTCCCCAACCGGCTGACAACGCGGGACTCACCGCAATCGTCCCGATACGGATGCTCGGCACATTCGAGCACAAACTCATGCCGCTCCTGGGCTTCAACACGTTCTACGGCGTCTTCCTCGTTGCCGCCTTGAACCAGCCCGAGATCACCGACCGTGACGTCGTTGTGGTGGCCAAACGCGGGAGCTTTAGGCCCCTGCCCATGATGACCTTTCCGTCTGATACGGGCAGCGTTGTCGAGCTCGCCGATTTCTTTTTTCCGGACTGCAGCATCAAGTGCCAGCTGTTCGCGGACGCGCGAGCCGACGGCTGGTCGACACACATCGGCGATGAAAACTGGCACGAGAGGCCGAGCGTCCGATGAGTGGGAACCTGCGCGAAATTCTGCGGGCCGAGATCCTCGCACAAAGCTCTTCCAGCCGTGTCGCCCTGTTGCTATCCGGCGGCGCGGACAGCTTCACGGTTGGTTACGTCTGCCAAGAACTTGGCAAAGACGTGGTCTCATACACCTATGAACTCGACGGCATTCCCTCGACTGAACGACCCGCTGCCGAGGCGATCGCACGTCACATGGGCTGGCCGCTCAGGATCGTTCGAGTACCCACCGCCGGCTTAAGAGCCACTTTCCTGCGTTTGCTGATCGAACATGGCTGCTCGAAGAAGACCCAAATCGAAGTCACGTATCCGATTGTCCACATGGTACCGGAAATTTCGGAAAGCGAAATCGCAACGGGTTGGAACTTCGACGATCACTACGGAAACACCCGTGAAGATATCCTTGAAATGGCGAGGCTGAAGCGCTCGGGACGTTCCGACGCTGAGCTCAAATCGCACTTCGACGATGCTCGCGACCAGAAGTACGCCAAGTCCGATTCGGAAAATTCACCGGACACTTTCTGGTTTGCAAACCGGATCGCTGAAGCCGCCGGCAAACGCCTGATCGACCCATCCAGGGCAGCTTCGGTCCGCCGGTACTTCCGCCAATTCTCGCATGACGACCTGTCGTCATCGGAAAAACCGGTTATCCGGGCGATCTTCGCCGATGCTTTCGCACGCCTTCCGAAAGGGCTGGTTACCAAGGGCGTCAAGCTGCAGAAGGGGGGCGGCGTCCATGAGCTGTTCCAAACCCTGGTCGACGACCCGATCATCAACCGGTTTGAGGCGCGGTATACGACGTTCGCCGCGCTCTGCAAGCGCTGGGCCGCGGAGGTTCGCGGGAAGCCGGAACAGTATTCTAAAGAGTTGGCTGAACTGCCTGGCCTGCGAAAAGCCAGCGTCATCCAAGCGCGCGGTGGCAACGTCCGACGACTGAAGATGGCCGACGTCATCGCGGCATCCTCGCGCAAGCTGTTCACGGTAGTTTCCCTGTTTGCGGGCGGCGGCGGGTCGTCGACCGGATACAGGCTCGCCGGCGGCGACGTCCGGGCGATCAGCGAGTTCGTGGCGGAAGCGGCCCGGAGTTATTCGAAGAACTTCCCGGACACCATTGTCGATACCCGGGACATCCGGGATCTCCTTCGCGACCCCGCTGAAGTGGTCGCCCTGCTGCGCGCGGTCGGGCTGGCGGTCGGCGAGCTCGACATCCTCGACGGTTCGCCGCCCTGTTCCGAGTTTAGTACGGCCGGCAACGGGCTGACCGAACCCGGTATCATGAAAGCCTACTCGGACCGGGCCCAGAAGGACATCTCTCTCCTTCCCTTCGACTTCGTCAGGTTTGCCCTGATCGCCCGAGCGAAAGTGGTGGTCATCGAGAACGTACCCGCCCTTGCCTCGCGCGGAAAGCCGATCTTCGAAGCCATCCTCAAGATGCTGGGTGCAGACTACGTCGTTGCTGCGCGCGTCTTGTCTTCGAGCGACTACGGGGTGCCGCAGAAGCGGCGCCGCTTGTTCATCCTCGGCGTTCGAAAAGACGTCGCCGAGGCGATCGAAGTCAGGGACGAAGTCGCGGTCTCGCGGCTCTTTCCCAACCCCACCCATACCGGGGTGACGGTCAGAGACGCATTCGCTGACCTGGAGCAGTCGGCCGAAGACGTCCGCCCGTGGCTGACTTCGGCGCTAACGACCTCGATCGCGACCGCCTCGGCCAAGCTACCCAAGAACCCGCCTCGCCTGTTGCGGCCCAATCACGTTGGGCTGTCGGTCACGCGCAACTTCACGCTGACGCGTTGTTCTTACGACCTACCTGCACCGACCTTGACGGTTACCGGGCAACAGCCGAGCGGCCTTGGTGGCGCGATCCACCCCGAGCACGACCGCAAGTTCACGTTACCCTACTGAAGCGCCTGACCGGCTTACCTGACGACTTCGTACTTTCGGGCACGCTCGGCCAAGCGGCGGAGCGCATCTGCCGCATGGTGCCGCCGTTCGTTACCGAGGCGATCGCGGAGAACATCTTCCAGAAAATCCTAGTTCCCTATGCGGAGACGACCAAATGAGCATCGAAGATTTCTCGTTCCGCGAACACGCTTTGACCTTCGACCGGCACATCGGGGACTCAATCCCTGGGTACGCCAGTCTGGTCAAACGAGTATTGCGGGACTCGCGGCGATTCATCCAGCCGCGCACGAACGTGTACGACATCGGGTGCTCGTCAGGTCGGACGCTGGCTAAAATCAGCCGCCTGAACCGGTCCTCACGCGAACGTGTGACTTACATCGGCATTGACTGCGAGCCCAGCTTTGAGATGCTCTGGCGGAGGCATCGAGCGCCCAACCTCAAGTGCGGGGTTGGAGACGTGCGTACCTGTAAGCTGGAGAACGCCTCGCTGGTCATCAGCCAGTTCACGGTTCAATTCATCCCGCCCGCGGACAAACGGGCATTGCTGCGTCGCATCCACGATAGTCTGATTGAGGGCGGCGCGCTCATGATCGCGGAGAAGACGTTAGCGGGCACAGCACGTCTCCAAGACGTCGTGACCTTCTCTTACTATGATCACAAACTGGAGCGCGGCTTCACGGCCGAACAGATCATCGAGAAAGAGCGACAGCTGCGCGGACAGATGACCTGCATGAGCGAGGCCGAACTGCGAGAGGCACTCAAGGAAGCCGGATTTAACGAAATCGAACGAATCTGGGGTGAAGCGCCCTTCGCGGCGTTCCTTGCTCTGAAATAAGGGCTTGTTCACGTGGTCCCGCTCCAGCACCGGACTGCTAAGATGATTTTACCGGTTTTACTCGGTAAAATCTCGAAGGCGGGACGAAAGGCCGTGCATATCTGCGGTCGGTACGAACCTTCTTGGCATCCCTATTGCATTGCTAGCTCGATATCGTAGGGGGCTCGCGGAGCTCGCCTTATCCGTAACCAGCAATACCGACTGCATGAAACGAATTACCTCGGAGACGATCATGAAGGCCATTCATCTGATTTGCCATCCGACCACCTTTGGGTGGCAGGACCTCCATCCGTTAGCCGGGCGGCCCGGAGTATATATTTCGAAGTGTTGGATTATCAGGGAGAGCGATCCGAACGAACTTGTCGGCGGATACCTCTACCTCCATGAAACATCGTACAAAGCAGCGGGGTTTGCCTCCCGCGTGTTGAGCGTGGAAGCGTCCTTTACCAAAAGTGGCCTACCGGGATATGCGTTCACGGTCCAGCGGGTTATGCAAAAGAGCCAGAGGTGGCGTGGAAAGACGCCGAGTCAAAGCCGTCATCACGGCGGTATCGTGGACGCGTGTTTCCCTGAAGAACGTGAAGCTGCTTAGCGTTCACGCGTCGGCGATCACCCAATCGACTCGTTACTTCTTAGCTTTAGTACTGCCCGCGAACAGCTGCAGGAAGGAACTACCAATGACCACAATCGTCCGCGAAAGCGTTGCGTTGGGTAAAGGCTCTGCTAACCGCGACGAGGCCCTACAGCGGCTCGTGCCGAAGATACTCGGCATCATCCTGGTCGAAGGAGGCAAGCTATCTGGCCTTGGCGGACGTTCCGTACGTCTAAACGGCGGCCTAGAACTATCGGCGAGCGGCCGCCTTGGACCGCATCGAATAATGCTAAGCGCGTACCGGCCATCGGGAGAAACGACGGTTAAGGTCCTTTCGCTGCACATCACGGACGAGCCACGATTTGCTGATCCAGCATTCTATCGATACGTAGACAAATCCATCGCCGTACTCAGTTGGCGAAGGGGCGACTGGGAGGAAATTGTCCTGAACCATCCGGGTCAAGAACAATCTACGGCGGAGCTTCTGGCCAGCGGCGTGCTAGCGGCGGAGTAGCGGGCAACCTCGGTGTGAAGCTCAGCTCGTGCCCTCGGCAACACGAGGATGGCATCGTCGAGTGACAGGCGCCCGTTAAGGACGGTCTTCAAGACATAGTCGACGACCCACTCATGGTCATGTGTGACCGGCTTTACATCGACCCGTTCGACTTGCTTCGCTTCACCAACATACAATTCCGGATTATCTCGGAAATGATCGACAAGCGGTTCTTTCAAACGAGACCTCGGAGGCAAGAGAACGATGCCGTGGAAGTGCAAGCCGTTGTTGCGGGCAAACGATGGTGCCAATGACCGATCTCGCTTGTAAACTGGAAGATCCAACGCGCCGACCAAGATGGGAAGCTCGTCGGTCGGAGCCGTCCTTGGCTTCCTATGAACACGGGTAAGGAGGGTCGAGTAGATGCGCTGTACCTGGTCCTTCACCTTGTCCAGGACGGCGGCTCGTGGACCGAATACCTGAGAAAACATGACGGTGATCAGATGGCATGACCATCCGTCCTGAACGCGATCCGTGATTATTTGGGAATACCCGGCGACTAGGTTTGATTGGAAACCGTTTCGTCCGGAATATCCTCGGTGTGTTACCGGGGAGACGGGCGCTGTATCGGTCGCAGGATAAGGTGTCGCTTGCGGTCGTTTGTCCAGATCGTGCTGGTCGGTCTGCCGGTCATCGATTGATTGATCGGCATGCCTTGAATGATCTGCTTGTTGATTATTCGAGTGGTTGACTGGTTGGTTAGTGGATGTAGAGAACCATATACGGCTTGATGCAGCGCGCATGATTTCGTCCTATGCTGCAGGCGCGTTCAAGTGGCCAATCCATCGAGATACAAGACCTGCAATGTATTTATAATTTCCGGGGTCGCAGAATTCGGCGATAAAAAATATATTTTGCATAGCGCGTGATTACGGAAGAGGGCACCCCATTTGACGCTTGCAAAGCACGTGCAAAGCCCTCAGATTTGCTCAAAGAGCACAGGGGGATGAATTGTCCGACGAAGAAACTCGTACTGCAGCGTTTGGGACTTATGGGATTACTCTTAAGAATCCGAATTACTTTATCTCAGGACGATCAGAAGAGCGCAGGATTGTAGCAATCAGTCTTTGGCTTCATGAGTTGGAAGGGGCCGATGGCTCGCGTTTCTACGAGCGCCCGAGCTGGGGAGATTGGTTCATAAAAGCAAAACGAGCCTTCTTCGATGATCTCAACTGGTCGAGGAAAGAATTGGATGGAATTGTCCATTTGGTAGTTGCCGTTGCAGATGAAGAGGCGCGGTCCTCAGGGTTGTTTCGTACAAAAAGCAATCATGCTCGTCCGGACCTGGTCATGAAAATAGTGCACATGGATCCGGAAGTCGGCTCGTTCAGGCTTGAGCAGATTTGATTCTACCGGGCCCCTCTCAAACGGAACAGGAAAGTCACCTGATTTGATGTCTAACAGTTCACCCTCACTTCGTTCGGGTGAGCGCCCTTCGGGCGGGATTAGCCATAGGGATAAACATCTAGAATCATCCGTCATCAACAATCCTGTGTGCGGTTGCTGAGGACATCACTTTGCTCCTCAGCAAAATGATCCGTGCATCTTTCGGTATCATCGGATCGAGAAGGACCAGCTTCCTGGTCG
This sequence comes from Bradyrhizobium sp. OAE829, assembly GCF_040546575.1. Classification (NCBI taxonomy): domain Bacteria; kingdom Pseudomonadati; phylum Pseudomonadota; class Alphaproteobacteria; order Hyphomicrobiales; family Nitrobacteraceae; genus Bradyrhizobium; species Bradyrhizobium sp. OAE829. Next base: position 4,052,707 of record NZ_JBEPOE010000001.1, read on the forward strand.
GGACCGGCAAGTGCGGTGAGCCCCCGTTATCCTCTGCTTGTCTGCGCGAAGTTGGCGACGGACCGATCCGACTAATCGTCACCCTTTTACGGTTTAAAGCTTTCCCGTCTCTCGCCAGGCTTTGTTTAGCGACCGTGCCTGCTTGGGTCGTTTAGTTCCAGGACACGTCAGGCAGGGTAGCCCAGACGCGCCGACCGGTGTCTCAGTCCACCGGGATTTCCACACGTACTCACCTATTCGGAAGGGCGTGGGGCGCTGTCATGAGTGCGCCGTTACTGAGATGTCGGAATATTTATGGTTTGCTACCGCTTCTGGCGCGAAATATTAGTAGCCGCACCACACGGGAGCACTGCTTCCTTCTCTGATAGATCTTGATCAATGTGTCGGCAGAAACAACTTTCGCGTTTGCAATCCAGATATAAAATAGATAGAACGCCACTCCTTAAATCTTGGAATGAGAATGGCAAACAAGAAAAAAGCCGTGGTTCGGCGTGAATGGACCGCAACTGAAGTTCACAAGCTGAAAGGCATGGCGAAAAAGAAAGCCGGAGTCGATAAGATTGCAAGAGCATTAAAGCGCACGGTCGCAGCGACTGCCGTGAAAGCATCTAGCCTCGGTATCTCTCTGGATACGCGCTGATAGCGATACACGGAATGGTGTCCGGCGGCTTACACCGTCGGACGTGTTGGGTGTGGTAGGACCAACTCCCGGCCCTGCATCCGGCAAGCATCTGAGTCTCGCAACCATCGTCGAGATTCGCCGCATTCGACAGATGCTCCCGACGCTGTACGGCGAAGGGTAGCTCGATCCCTTTAGTCGAACGAACATTCATGGTCGCGGGCGTTCTCCTTGCGGGGGAACCCTAAAACGCCTACCCCCAGCCCGCTGGGGCCAGGTACCCAAATTTTCACTCTTCAGATATGCCTGAGAAATGTCTGTTCACGGCGTTGGGTCGAGTGAATGCCGACTTCCGCAAATTCGACTGCTTGCTGTTAAGGTTCCGAACGGACTGGGCACTGATCAATCATTATGGCTCGCTGTGTGTCATCCGCGCTACAGCAAATTTTGCGCGTTGCGCGTTAGGTCAAACACAGACTGTGAAACCTGAAAGAACAAAATGAAAAAGTTCCTCCTCGCTACTGTCGCCTTTGCCGCCCTGGCAGGTACAGCATCGGCAGCTGACATGGCTGCACGTCCCTACACTAAAGCCCCAATGATGGCCTCCCCGATTTACAACTGGACTGGCTTTTACATCGGTGGTCACGTCGGCGGCGCATTCGGTGGCGACAACAACATTCTTGCCCCCGGCTTCACCGGCACCAACGGCAACGACGGTGTGTTCATGGGCGGCGTGCAGGCTGGTTACGATCACCAGTTCTCACCGAACTGGGTACTCGGCCTTGAAGCGAACTACAGCTTCCTCGACACGAACAACAATCCCTTCGTCAACCGCGGACTAGGTTCGGTCACCGGCCGCCTTGGCTACACGTGGGGTCCGGCGCTGGTGTACGTCAAGGGCGGTTACGCCTGGGCTGACTCCCGCCTCACCAACGGTTTTGGCGGCGGCACCTTTTCAAACGACGGCGGCGGTCGCGACGGCTACACCGTTGGCGGCGGTCTCGAATACCTGTTCACTCAGAATTGGTCGGGCAAAATCGAATACCAGTACTACGATTTCGGTACCCGGAACGCTCTCTTCACCAGCGCTGCTGGCGTTGTCACCGCTGTCGGATTCCGCAACGACGAGCATACGATCAAGGCCGGCCTGAACTACCGGTTCGGTTGGGGCAACGCTGCGGCTTCTCGTTACTGACGCTTATTGAGATGCAGATTAAAAGGGTCAGCCGTCAGGCTGGCCCTTTTTTATGCAAGCCCAAAGCTTACTTCTGGTTCAAATGCGCGACGTTTAGCAGTCTTTATCTACGGTCTGTCCTTCGCCCTTCGGCTGCATGCTAACCGACGGCTGGGCATGGATCTGTCGCTGTGCGTCCTGGGAATTCAACGGGCTACCGGGTTTGGCGCCTTCGGCCTGTTGCGCGGCAGTGGGCTGACCCTGCATCTGGCGCTGCGCATCTTGCGATGAAGCGGCAACGTCGCCGCTCGCACGATTCATAGTCTGGGTTGGCGGATGCTGCGCGTCCGTGCTCATGCCAGTGGTCTGGCTGCTGCTTTGCGACGCGGGACCCGAACCCGCGTCCTTGTTGGCGGTACGGCCCGTGTCGCAGGGCCCGGCCCATGCGGTGCCGGCGCCAAGGACAATGACAGAGCAACCGGCGAGCATCAGTCGTTTCATGTTCATACGAGTCTCCTCTTTCCGCCTGTGTACTAGCCCCGACGGAAAAACCGACGTCAGGGTTGATGGTTCCGAGTGGCAACTTGCGAATTGATGCATCTAAAGGTCAACTGGCCGGAACAAAGCGTGCCTGATGAAGCGCTCGTGTTGGAGACGGGAAGAGAGATAACGTTCCCTGAATCATCCCAAGAGATCGGCAAGAATCCGCAAACCATTCTGCATCTCTGCAACGGCCAGTAACGAATTCAAAATCGTTGTGACGCACGTTCTGGCCAACCAACGGGATGATGAAGGAGCTCAGGCCATGAACGGGGAGGCCATTCTAAAAAACGTCCGCCGATACCGCGCGATAGCATCTTTATACCGACAAACCGCAGCGTTTCGGCCCTGCCAAAGCTGGTCTCTGCTGGGTCAGGCTAATGAGTGGGAACGCCGTGCGTTGTCCGAGTTAGAGGACTACTTTGCGTGCATACAGCATAGCTGCGGAAATGGGGAATTCGGCGTCGCAGCCTGAGTAAAGTATCGTTCGCTCCCCGCCAGCCTATTTTGCGTCCGGCTCGCAGAGCCAGCTCATTTTAAACTTACCTCCGAGATTGCCCCCGTCTCGATATTCGATAAGCACTTGCCGGACCTCGTAACGGCAAAGGTACTAGATTTCTCTGTAGTCGAACGAAAAGTTGAGGTCGCGGGCGTTCTCCTTGAGGGGGATCCTAAATCGGCTACCCCACCAAGCTGGGGGCAAAGAGGACGTCGCTCGCGTAAGTGCTAACCTCCGCAAATGACCCTGGTTGTGTGAAAACGCGGCTGCTTTGGTATGATTCTCTCGTGATTCTGCGGGGGAAGCTGATGAGGCGCTTCGTTGAGCAGGCGGACCGTGGGCAGTCGACGTTATTGCCCGAATGCCTCGATGATTTCATTGACGATAGCAACCCTGTTCGCGTGATCGATGTGTTTGTCGATGCGCTGGATTTGGCTGAGATGAGCTTTGAGGGGGTGGAGCCGGCAGCGACAGGCCGGCCATCGTACCACCCCTCGGTTCTCCTCAAGCTTTACATTTACGGCTATCTGAACCGGGTTCAGTCGAGCCGGCGGCTCGAACGAGAGGCCGGGCGCAATGTCGAGGTCATGTGGCTGCTGGGTCGGCTCGCACCTGATCACAAGACGATCGCGGACTTCCGCAAAGACAACGGCCTGGCGCTGCGCAAGGTATGTGCGCGCTTCGTCGAACTCTGCCGCGAGATGGGTCTGCTGGCGACGGCGAGCGTTGCCATCGATGGCAGCAAGTTCAAGGCCGTGAACAATCGCGACAAGAACTTCACGCGGGCGAAGGTGGAGCGGCGGCGTACCCAGCTGGAGGAGAGCGTCGCACGCTATCTGAGCCAACTTGACACGGCCGACCGGCAGGAGCCGACGGAGGCACTGGCCGCGAAGGTAACGAGGCTTACCGAGAAACTGACGAAGCTGAAGGAGGAAATGGGCAAGCTTGCCGTTTACGAGAAGCAGATGCTTGCTTCGCCTGACCAGCAAATCTCACTGACCGATCCCGACAGCCGTTCGATGGCGACGAGCGGGCGCGGCTCCGGCGTCGTCGGCTATAACGTGCAGGTCGCCGTGGATACCGAGCATCATCTGATTGTGACGCATGAGGTCACGAACAGCGGCTCAGATCGGGCCCAACTGGCCAATATGGCCAAGCAGGCCAAGGTTGTTCTCAAGACCGAGACGCTCGAGGCCGTTGCCGATCGCGGCTACTTCAGCAGCGTGGAGATCCTCGCCTGCCACGAGGCCGGCATCACAGTAACTCTGCCCAAGCCGCAGACGTCGGGCGCCAAATCGGATGGGCGCTTCGGCAAGCAGGACTTTGTCTATTTGCCAGAGGAGGACGCCTATCGCTGTCCGGCCGGAGAGCAACTGCCATATCACTTCACTAGCGAGGAAGATGGCAAGCGGATAAGGCGTTACTGGACCAACGCCTGTCAAAATTGTTCGCTCAAGTCCCAGTGCACGACAGGGCCAGAGCGGCGGATTCCACGATGGGAGCATGAGCACCTGCTCGATGCCGTGCAGCAGCGCCTTGATGCGAACCCGCTCGCCATGCGCCAGCGTCGCGAGACGGTCGAGCATCCGTTCGGCACGATGAAGGCCCGCATGGGAGCGACACACTTCGTCACCAAAACGCTTCCAAAAGTAGCCGCCGAGATGGCTCTCTCCGTTCTGGCCTATAATCTGACACGGGTCATCAACATCGTCGGGACCAAGCCGCTGATGGCTGCGATCGTGGCCTGAGACCGAACGGGTCCTGGCTTCTCACCGACTTCCTTGGGAAGGGTGTTTTTACACGACCAAGACCCGAAGCTGACCTTGGCCGCAGTTGCCGTGAACGCTTCTACCAATGCCTCACAGCCTCACTCGCGAGATCAACGTGACTTCACCGGGCGGAAAAGCCACAACGTGCCTTGCACAACCGCCGCAAGGATTACGACATATATGAAAATGTCGGACAGCATGCTGCTGAGCTCGCTGAGTCCATTGCTATGCAGGAGAAATCCCAACAGCTTGGTCACGGCCCAAGCGCAAAATATCGCCTGCAACCACCACAGCGTCCACCACAGCGAAAACCCGGCTTGATTGAATCGATTCAGGCAATTCATGCATCTCTCCAAACTCGACGTCGTGAGACTTTGTGCGCCCTTTGAACACGAGTATGCCGGCCGGGAGTTTCAATCTGTGATATATATCACTCAGCCAACTGATGCGGCGCAACCTCTTTTGAGATCAGATCACTTTGGCCGGCATCGATAACGGCGCTTTCCGAGCGCCCTCCGTGTTAGCGAGTCGCCGACTGGACGTTTCCTGATTAGCCTTCTGCCCCCGATTTGGGTCAGCTTCTGGTTGAATCCACTCGCGCATGCTGTGTGACCATCATCACAGCGTGTTGCTTTGGTCAGGATTACATCACGTACAGGGCAGTGGGACTGCCTTCAAGGCAAACAGGGGATCGTCAATGACCATTCAAGCAAACGTAGAAAGCCACCTAGGGAGAAACTTTTCCAAATACGACCTCAATTTGAGCCGTGCGCGCGCCGCCGGTTATGTGCTGCTTACAGGTCTTTTTGTTGAGGTTGTGGCCAGTATGATTTGGTTCAAGGGCATAGAAAGCATGGCTTCGCTGATCGCCATCGCATTGGTAGCCAGCGGCGTTGCGGGAGAAATATTCTTTGAACACAGAGCGCGGCGGGCGGACAAGGACATCGCCATCGTGCCCCCAGTCAACGAAGTTCCGGAGCCGAAGCTGGACGAAGATGCTCTGCTAAGCTTTGTGACTCGGCGGAATGACTACAAGCTACTATCGCAGCTTCCCAAACGTGAGCGCAGGAAAATCCCAGGTCGCCGCGGGCGCGAGCGCGCAGCCACGTGATTGCACCGATCCTCCTAGTGCTATCGATGCATTCCTGACGCGGTCTTTCGCGACGAACTATCCCAAGCATACCATGCGGCCTTGGCCCATTAAGGCGCAAAGCCTCTTAGCTCCCGCGGAGCCCTCCAACTGCGTGCGGCACGCAGGCGAACAGCGATTCCAGGTCGGGCGGCTTATCATCCATGGCGCTTTGTTGCCGTTCCCGACCAAGACGTGACCAGCGTTTGCGTGACCTTCCGATGTCGCGGATCTCGATTGAATGGGCGCATTTGTTGTGGGCGCAGAACACGACGACCGCATATCGCCTCTAAAGAAAATTTTCGTTGAGCCTGGCATTTGCTTATTCGGTTGCCATCGGCCCCGTGCTGGTCCGGAAGGAGAGGGCCGCGTTTCAGCCCGTCACGAACCGCAGCATTGACCTTCTCGCGGTCTTTGCGTTCGTCTGGCGGAACGCCATGACTGCTTACTGCGCCTCTCACCCAAAGTCGCTATTACTTGCGATCTTGCTTTTTAAGCCATCTGCCGACAATGGAGCGGTTGCGATCCTCCTCGTTTTGCGCGCGGGTGCGGCCTGCCAGGCCGGTTGGCCTTAGTACGCCGGCGAGAGCAAGGACGACCAACAACACAATGATGAGGAGCCAGTAAATGATGTCCACAACAGCTACCACCCGATACGTTTCAGACTGTGCAAGCACGTCGCAGCGCCACCGAGAAGCCCGATGAATTTGCGTGCCTTAATGGGGAAACATCGTAGCGGATCTCCCCCGAACTTGGATAGGGGCTTGACGCCCCCTCGCTAGTGAATGCGAGCTGCCGACGTCCGTTTCGGGTCATCGCCTCGGTTTGGAGACACCCCCCGACCATTGAACGGACATGCCGATTGTCCGAGAAGTTGCCACAACCAAACTCATGCACGCAACAAATTCCCTTCACTCGATCGCCTCGTCGCAGCGGCAAACGCTGGCGAATGAATTTTCCTTTTCGTGAAACGTGGATAGTTGATCGTCGCTCGCCTCCGCGCATCGGACCGGGCCATCGCCCTTAGCCCCGAAAGCGACGGCTGCCCGTCACGACGGAGATCTGGTTCTTAACTAGTGGCAACTCGCGCGACTGCGCCCCCGTTCGTGTGTCGCTCGATTGCGACGCCGGTTCGCTTGCTGAGCTCGTCGAGCACCAGCTCCCATTTGAGGTCAGAAACACCCGTCCAACTCGCATAGCGGGTCGTCACGCCAAGGTGCATCTCGTCGCCGTCCTTAAACGTTGTTCCGTAGTGCAATTCCTTCCACCGCAAGAACGGTGATAATTTCTCCCGTACCCAAATCCCTGCGATCAAATTTAGCGGAAACGATCCCTCGTAATGACAGACAATCGTTTTCATATCAGATCCAGGAGCAGCGATCCGGAAGCTGCAGGCCCGCGAGCCGATCCCGAAATGCAGCAACCGGTAATGCATCAGGAAATATCCCCCAAAGAGCGCTGAAAGAGGGATCGTGCTTAGAGCTATCCCATATAGTTCGATGGGAGGCAGCTGCAGCCATGGCGACGGGGCATACAGACTGATTAGGAGATTGACCCCCAGCGCCGGCAACCCGAAAAAATAGCCGAACTGCTTGACCCACGGCCAGGGCGAAATCCGGAAGACGACTGGCGCCCCGCTCATGGGCTCGAGCGAGCGAAATGGTGTCTCGGCGGTCTCGAGGGGCCGCCAAGCCGCAACCGAAGATCTCGGCCACGGTCCACGACTGCAAACCTCAATCAGGAGTCGGTAAAACACCAGCGCCCAGATAAACATCCCGGCCCCGATGAAAATTCTTTCGTGTTCGAAGATTGGCTGCCAAGGAGGCCGCCCATTCAAAACGAGTAGGATTAGCGCGCATCCCGAGACGAACCAAAATGCCGCCATCAAGTAACCCGGGCCGAAACGCCGAAGCACGCTGCACCTCACTTGTTTTGCGATTTTCTTACCACTCGAGCTTCATCACGACCAGCGATGCCTTTTGCTTTACCATCGGGTCTCTTCGGCTTTCCAGAACGCCTCTGATGATCTGCACAGCGTTAACGGTGGAAATACGAAAGTGCTGACGAGAGTTCCCCTGTCGGGGGAGGCTGGCGGCGGTTCGCTGGTGATCCACCGAATATGAATGACTTAAACGGCAACTGTACTAACATTGCTCCAGTCAAACCGCAGAAGTACAACGAGGCTCGACGGGAATTGTAGAACCTGTCCAAGAAGGGAAAACGGGTCCTCAATGCGGGTTGCCCAATTCGTGCGACGAGTTTGTAGGGGTTCCATTACGTCCTCTTACGGGCGCACAGGATGGTCGGCCATGCTGGACATGAGGACGGCCGTCATCCCACTTATTCTCGTCGTCCTGCCGTTCGTGATCGTGTTTTTCATCGTAGACAACGTTCTTGGGCTATCGCCGCCTCATAAACGAGTTTGGTGGCCCATTCTACCGTCCGCCGGCATCTGGTTGCTATCACTCGGAGTAGCTTACGCGGCTGGCGGGGATCCACGTCCGATTGATATGCGCGCTGTGATGTTCCGATATGGTATCTTCGGCGTTATTGTGATCCTTGTCGGGATCGTCGTGGTAATTGGTTGTGGTAATCGCGGTTGTTCTTAAACAGTGCTGAACATTGGAAACATCATCGCGGTCCAAGATGCTTCTACGCAATATCGACCAGTGCGTTCTTCAACTAGTGACGATGGAAACAGGCAACCCCGGTGAAGGTCGACCTCGGATTGGGGTCAACCGAGAGCGGGCGGCCGTCCGCAGCGCGGCCCGCACCAACTCAAGTGCGTGACCGCGAGACCACAGGCCCCGCCTATGCGGCGGGGAAGTTACTTCGCCCCGGCAGCCTTCTTCTGAGCATAGCCTTTGGCTAAATCCTGCCACGATTTTCCGTCGCCCATCGAGTCGAGTGTCTTGCCGGCGAGCCATCCTGCAAAAAAAATTGCCGCCGGATTGCCACCGGAAACGCCGTTGAGATCGTCTGCCGACAACTCGCCATTATAATTCTTGTTCATGATCTTGGTCCTTGTTGGCGGCGGGGCCATCCCCTAACCGTGATTGCAACATCGCAGTTAGCTCGGCGGCGCGATGTGACGGCCGTCACACTTAATCAACGTGTCATCGACAGAGGGGCGAATGGCGGCCCTTGGCCAACGAGACCGACCGTGCCTGCTTGGGTCGTTTAGTCCAAGGACACGTTAGGCAGGGTAGCCCGGACGCGCCGACCAGTGTCTCAGTCCACCGGGATTTCCACACGTACTCACCTGTTCGGAAAGGTGTGGGGCGCGTTCATCAGTGCGCCGATACTGAGATGTCGGAATATTTATGGTTTGAGACCGCCTCTGGTGCAAAATATCAGTCCTCGCACCACACGGGAGCACTCCTCCCTTCCTCTGATAGATCAGAAGCAAATGTGCTCGACAGAGTCACCTTTCGCGCGTTTGCAATCCAGATATAAAAGAACGCCACTCCTTAAATCTTGGAGTGAGAATGGCAAACAAGAAAAGCTGTGGTTCGCCGTGAATGGACCGCAACTGAAGTTCACAAGCTGAAAGACATGGCGAAAAAGAAAGCCGGAGTCGATAAGATTGCGAGAGCATTAAAGCGCACGGTCGCGGCGACTGCCGTAAAAGCATCCAGCCTAGGCGTCTCTCTGGATAAGCGAGGGTAGGATACGCGTAATGCTGGAGTCCCGCCGGCTTACGCCGTCGGGTGCATCCGAAACTGAGATGGCATTTCCTGCCCGGATCGTCGACAGCGCCCACTCCGTTTTTTATTGTCGTCAAGGCCTCAGGGTCACATCGTCGCGGCATTAGGAGAGTGCTCCCCTGACCTCGTTCGGCAAAGGGTACCTCGATTCTTGTAGTCAAACGAAAATTCACGGTCGCCGGCGTTCTCCTTGCGGGGGAACCCTAAATCGGCTGCCCCTGCCCCGGGGTGCTATTGGCCCAGTCTTCAGTTCAGATCTGTGCAGTCGACGACAATGTCCTTCAGGGGGTAGAGCGGAAGTCGCATTTTGAGGGTGACACTTTCGGCTTGGACCCACAACAGACGTGGGATAACGACGCTTACTCACCTGCAAGAGTGCTGTTACCATTGCTATCCGGCATTGGCCGCAAACCCGCGCGGCGAGAATTCTGGCGCCTTCCACGACGAAAGAGGCGCGACCGCTAGGAGCGAAAACACTCATGTTCGCAGCCATGGCAATTTCTGCATTCTTGGTAACGGTCAACATTCTTGTCCACTACGAGGTGCTGCGGCTGATGTCGGCCTATGTCCCCAGTCTGCCAATAGCGGTTCGTCTCAAGGTGCTAGTCGTGGTGCTCGGCTGCTTTGTGGCACATACGATTGAGGTATGGCTGTATGCTGGGGCTTTCTTTGTCATTTACAAAGCTGGCTTCGGATCATTGCAGGGGCAGGTCGAAGAGCACTTCGCGGATTTTCTCTACTTCTCTGCGACATCGTATTCCACAATGGGGATTGGGGACGTTTATCCGGCTGGCGCACTCCGTCTGATTTCAGGTATCGAAGGAATCAATGGTCTATTTCTGATCGCGTGGTCTACCTCGTTCACCTACTTTGTGATGGACCGTCTTTGGCCTCTGCACCCTGAAGCCTAAGGCGCGAGGTTGATTTCATTTACTGGGCCGCCTCAAGTGTGCGGGCCAAGCAGAATGGGATATATCCGTTCACCGGGTTAGACCAGAAGTCGACGTGGTCCAGTCAAACCCCCGTGCTGACCATAGGCGACATGGTCGCATTCGCTTTTCCTCGCGCTGAAACACAGACATCGCGCTTTGGGTGTGATATTTTCGTTGGGAACCGGTTCGCTTGGTGGGCATGAGACGTCGCGAGTTCATATCACTATTTGTTGGAGCCGCTGCCGCGTGTCCGCTCGCGGTCGAGCCGCTTCAGGCGCAAACCCGAAAGGGCAAAATCGGATATGTGCACCCGGTTACGATCAGCCCAAGCCATGTGACCTTCGCGATACTGCGCAAGGAATGGCTGCGTTTAGGCTATGTTGAGGGCGAAACGTTTCTGGCGCGTTCCGGCGAGGGAAATCTGGCACACCTTTCGGCGGTAATTCGCGACCTCATAGAAAAGGATGTGGGCGTACTGGTGGTTGTGGGGGCGGATGCGGTCCGCGTGGCCGCTGCAACTACCAAGACCATACCGATAGTTGCCATCGATATGGAGACCGACCCTGTTCAAACGGGCTTGGTAGCAAACTTTGCCCGGCCTGGCGGCAATGTAACCGGCCTCTTCTTGGACCTGCCCTCGTTAGCTACCAAATGGATTGAATTGATGCGGGAGGCAATACCGGGCATTGAACGCATAGCGTTTGCTTGGCAGCCTTCAATGGGTCGTACCCAGCTAGACGTCGCCCTTGAGGCGGCCCGTGCGTTGGGCATCGAAACTATTGTTCTGGAAACTTCGACTACGGATGACTTCGCAAAGAGCTTTTCAATCCTTGCTGGACCCAAGCGGACCGGGATCATCCTGCTAACATTTCCGGGTTTTGTCACGGCCTCGGCCAGATATGCAACAGCCGCGCAATTGCACGGCCTTCCGACCATGACATTCCTTCGTTCCCCGACGAAGGATGGGATTTTGATGAGCTACGGGCCAAAGCAGGAGGAGTATTTCCCACGGGCCATTCAAATTGCAGATCGGATACTGCGCGGAGACCGCGTGGCTGATGTCCCAGTAGAGCGGCCTACCAAATTCGAGTTCGTTTTGAACCTCAAGACGGCGAAGGCGCTCGGCATAAGCATGTCACCTTCGCTGCTCGTCCGCGCCGACGAGGTGATTGAATAGGGTGGGCTATTTCCGTGTTCGGCACCTTTGAGATATGCTTGCCTATCCTGAGAATGCCCGTTCACCGGGGTAGACCGCAAGTCGCCGTGGTCCGGCCAAACCGACGCGAATGATCCTAAGCGGACATACTCCGAAGCAGCACTACTGTTAATGACCTTGCCGAGCCGTTAGGATGTTACGGTTGGGGCAGCAGGACGGCAATGCACTTCTGGCTGGTTACCTTGCCATGGCGATCTTTGTATGCGCGGACCGTCACCGCTGCGCTGGTCGTCGCTTTATTGCTGGCAACGCTGTATCAAAGTCAGGCGGCTGCTCCAGAGCCTAAACGAGTGCTGATCCTGCATTCGGTGGGGCGGGAGTTTCGTCCATGGAATGCTTATGCGAAGGATATTCGAGCCGAACTTGATCGACAGTCGCGCTGGCCAATCGACGTACAAGAACATTCGCTGGTCGCAGCTCGGTCAGGAGACCCGAGAGCCGAGGAGCTATTCCTCGAATATATCAAAGAATTGTACGCGGGCACACCGCCGGATTTGATCATCAGCGTCGGCGCACCGTCGGCAGGTTTTTTTCAGCGTCATCGACGCGATCTGTTCCCAACTACTCCCATTTTATTTACGGTTCTGGAACAGCGTCGTGTGCAGTATCAGAGCTTGACCGAAAACGACACCGTTGTCGCGGTCAGACATGACTTTCGGGTTTTATTTGATAGCTTCCTGAATATTTCCCCGGACACAAAAGTCGTCGCTGTTATCAATGGCAACTCGCCGAATGAAAAATATTGGCAGAAAGAAATGCGACGGGAGTTGCAGCCACTGGATGGGCGTATCGAAATCAGATGGTACGACGACTTGTCATACGATGAAGTGTTGAAGAAAACCGCTTCGCTGCCTCCGCATTCTGCAATCTTCTGGTATCAAATGATAGTTGATGCTGCTGGCGTGGCACACGAAGGGGATCGGGCGCTGACCAGGCTTTATGCCTCCGCTAACGCGCCTATTTTTACCCATGATGACGCGTTCTTCGGTCAGGAGATCGTCGGTGGCCCCATGCATTCGGCACTTGGTGGAAGCCGTAGAGCCATGGAGGTGGCGATGCGCATCCTCGGCGGGGAGAAGCCGGGTGATATCAAGACGCCACCAAGCGATTTTGCACCGGCGAAATACGATTGGCGCGAGCTTCAACGGTGGAAGATCAGTGAAAGTCGTCTGCCACCGGGGAGTGAAATCTTGTTTCGGGAGCCGACCGTGTGGCGGCGTTATTCCTGGCAAATATCGCTGATTACTGCCGTTATGCTCTTGCAGGCCGGGTTTATCACGGCCCTGCTGCATCAACGTCGCCGTCGTCAACTTGCCGAAGTGCAGGCCCGACAGCGCATGGCGGAGCTGGCACATGTCAATCGTTTCTCGACCGCAGGCGTACTGACGGCTTCGCTTGCTCACGAAATTAACCAGCCCCTGGGGTCTATTTTGACCAACGCCGAAACCGCTCAGGCCATTTTGAAATCTCCGAGCCCTGATATCGTGGAACTGAACGAGATTGTTGACGATATTGTACGGGACGACCGACGCGCCAGCGAAGTCATTCGGAGGATGAAAAGCCTGCTGACAAAGACACCTTTCGAACTGAAAAGTCTCGACCTGAACGATGTCGCGCGGGAAACCGTTGGATTTCTTTCGACGTTGGCTGTCGCGCGAAAGACCGAACTGACGAGTTTGATCACACCCAATTCGCTCCCCATCCTTGGTGACGCCATTCAGCTTCAACAAGTCATTCTGAACCTTGTGGTGAACGGGATCGACGCGATGAAGGATATGCCTGCCGAAAACCGTGCTATCAGCATCCGGACCTCGCGCGTCGGAGAGTTCGCCGAGCTATCCGTGTCAGATCGTGGGCCGGGCATTCCCGGAAACAAACTAAAAGAGATATTCGAGCCGTTTTTTACCAGCAAACCGGCTGGCATGGGCATGGGGCTCTCCATCGCGCACACCATTGTCGAGGCGCACCATGGAAAGATATCAGCCAAAAATCGAGATCACGGCGGCGCGTCTTTCACAATAAGGCTCCCCCTTACACATAATGTTTGACCTCCCGCTTTTGAGCCTGCTGTTGATACGTTTTGGACTTGACGCGGCGATGTCCGCGGATCGCGAAGCGGTAGTGCGCGGCCCCCAGCGGAAACCGGTCGACAAGGCGCGGACACGTCTTCGTAAGGTCGCGGGTAATTTTGCGCACGGTTGAGGTCGTGGACTTCGGCTTTAGTGAGCAGCGAAGCAATGGTTCTTGCTGGCCCTGTAGCAAACCCGCAAGGCCAAGCTGGTCAAATTGGCAGACAAGATCGGCGGATCGCATATGGCCGTGCGACGAATGAATCTTTCGTTGTCCATGGTTGCTTCAACGATATCACGTTCTCCGCTCTCCGTTTGAGCCCGGCTCTATCCGCGCCCGAAGTCGGCAGTCACAAAACTCTGTCTGCAACGATTGAGAAAACCTGCGAGTTAACCCCCAGCTTCGCATGTGCTCCTCAGTCTATTGCTTTTTTGCAAACCGAGCGAGCTGTGTCGCCAACCTGTCCTTCGTTAGTGGCTTCTGCAGTACCCCGACCGGATCGATGGACTGAGCCCGGGCGAGCGTAGATGGATCGGTGTTCGCCGTGACGAAAATCGCCTCCACTCCGTACCGAGAGCGGATTTCCAGCGCGGCGGTTATGCCGTCAGTGGGCCCGGCGAGGCGGATGTCCATGAGCACGACGTCAGGCCTCTCCTGGCCTGCGAGCTGGATTGCCTGTTCAGCGGACACCGCCGTGCCGACCACCGTGTGACCTAACGACTTGACCTGTTCCTCGGCGTCCAGAGCAATGAAGAACTCGTCCTCGACAATAAGCACTTTTAGTTGCAGTTTGTTCAATCCATTTACTCCGCAGTTGCATCGACCAGGTCGTGATGTGATCTGATCGTCCGGACGATATGGGCTGCCGGTATCGTGAGCTCCCAACGGACGCCCTGTGGTGTGAAATCGAGTTTTGAAGAGCTGTTCAAGGCGCGCGGCACAAGCTCCGTCATGACCCGATGGCCGAATCCATCCCGCGCTTGACGCGCTACGGGTCCATCGTGCTCACTCCATTCGAGGTAGGTCGCGCCGTCTTGCGCCTGCCTCCAGATCACCACCACCCGGCCTTCGTCCTTCGACAAGGCGCCGTACTTTGAAGCGTTAGTCGCCAGTTCGTGGAGAGCAAAGCCGACATTCTGCACGGCCGTGGTATCGAGGAAGACGTCCGGCCCTTCAATGCGGGCGCGGTTCTCCGCGCCGAATGGTTCGAGGTGAGCCCGAACCAATTCTTGTATCCATGCGCCCCGCCAGTTTTGTCGCAGAAGGAGGTCCTGGGACTGTGCCAATCCTTGGATTCGCCGATCGAAATGACCGATGAACTCGTCTACTGTCGCGCTTTGGCGGGCCGTTTGAAGGGCCATTCCCTTGACCACAGCGAGTTGATTTTTTGCGCGGTGCGCAAGCTCGCGCATAAGAAAGTCCGTGTGCCGCGCGCGCTCGTTTAATTCCTTCGATGCCTTCGCCAGCGTCTCGGTGAGTACGTTTGCCTCGACCAGCGACGTTTGCGCGGCGTGCACGTCTTCTCCTCTGCCAACTAATGCTGCTGCCCGGGTGGCTGCATCCAGAGGCAGCGCCATTAGCCTAACGAAGATATATGCCAGTGCTCCGCCGAGGATGAGCGCCATCGCCACTAACAGGGCGGCGAACGAGAGGCTTCTGTTATAAGGCTCCTGCGCGTGAGAGAGTGGCACGGTCGCGGACACGAACCAGGGCGCTCTTTCGGACCTGACGGTGGCGCGCAAGATGCGCTCGCCGGCGATGTTGGTCGCGGGATAGACGTTGTCAGCATGTTTCGTCTGCTCGAACAGCTCTGACGGCAGCGGTCTGCCTACATACTCGTCTTGTTTCTGCGATCGGGCCAGAATGATGCCGTGGCTGTCAGTGACGCCGGTAAGCCACATCGGGTCTAGCTTCACCTCGGTCAGCACATCGGCGATGTAGGCAGCCTGGAAGGACATGATCAGCACGTAACGGACACGTTTCTGGTCATCGAACACCGGCACTTCAACGTTGAACACGGGCAGACCGTTGATGGATCCTTTGAATAGATCGGAAATCTGAGCCTTGCCGGTGTCGATGACACGCTGCGCAGTTACGGGGTCAGCCGTCGGTGGAAGCTCGGCCCCATAATCCTTAAGCGTATCGACAAGCTGTCGATAGGACGGGTCAATGAGAACAATCGCAGCTTTTGCCGGTTTTAAGGCCAAAACGGCTTGACGATGAAATGCGCCCAGGTCGCCCGTCCGCAGCTCGGATGACGTTGCGAGAGTTTCCAGCGTGACCAGCGCGCGATCAAGCTCCCTGTCCACCACGAAGCGGACGTTCTGGGCGATCTGCATGACGCGGCGCTCAATTTGAGACTGCTCGATGGCGGCCATCTGATTCAGCCCGAAGAACGAAAGCGCGAGCACGGGAAGAACCAGTGCAAGGGCGAACAGGGTCAGGTAGGTTCGTATCCGCTGCGGACGTGGGGCAAGACTGCCCGATGGAAAGCCCATCATGTGCTTATCCAGGCGGGTGTCCGGGGCGTCGCTTCGCATCTCAACGCCCGGAGTTTGGCCCGCTCCGGCCGGTTAGGTCTGAAACCACTATGTGATTGGTTCGTCACGATCATTTTCCCCAGCCGATCCAGAACGCACAGCCTGGTTCCAAGTTCCAGATCGATCTCGGGCAAGGTATCGCCGAACGATTTTGCCGTTCCATTGAGCAGATATTGTATTTTGCAGGTTCTTTAATCCTGCGATGCCAAGGGTCGGAAGAACGGTGGGAATCTGGCTTGCTTGACTATCAGGCGGTCGGATCGCGCTGAAACCACCGGGAAAGTCACGCGCTTACAGATCAGGCCCTTCGCAGCTAAGCATCGCGACCGCAACCGCTTTGTGCGCGCTGATGTTGGAAGGCTTATCCGTTCCTTGCCGGCAGCACCTCGACGCAGCATGACAAAAGATTCGAGTAAGCCCCAGCCCTTGGAGAGGGATTGATGCAAAGCTCTAATCATGATCGACCAAAGGAGACCTCCGGTTTTCGACTACAAGTGCTATAGTGATGCCGAGAGGCGGGCTGCATGGGGTTGGCTGTGAGGCAGAAAAACGCGATGGGAATGGCGGCCAAACCTAAGGAAATCGAAGCGGCGCTTCGCGAAAGCGAGCAGCGATTACGTTGGCTAGCTTCCATAATCGACTCTAGCGACGACGCGATCGTCAGCAAAAATCTCGATGGCATTATTAGAAGCTGGAATAGCGGTGCGGAGCGAGTCTTCGGCTACTCTGCCAGTGAGGCAATTGGTCAGCCCATTACTCTTGTGATACCTCAGGATCGGCAAAGCGAAGAACGGGAGATTCTAACGCGCGTCAGACGGGGTGAGCGCATCGACCATTTTGAGACTATACGACAACACAAGCACGGCAACTTAATCGTCGTTTCGTTGACCGTTTCTCCTGTCAAGGATGCCCATGACAATATCGTAGGCGCCTCAAAGATTGCGAGAGATATTACCGAGCAGAAGAGAAGTCAGGAGCTGATCGTGACCTTGGCGCGGGAGGCCGAGCACCGCAGCAAGAACTTGCTTGCGAACGCGTTGGCAACGGTCAATCTTTCGCAATCAAGTTCGCCGGAAGGGCTCAAACAGATAATTGCAGGGCGCATTCAGGCTTTGGCGAATGTTTGCTCGCTCTTCGCTGCAACGCGTTGGATTGGGGCCGAGATATCGGCGATTGCGAAACAAGAATTAGCTCCCTATTCCGAGAGGAATGGGAAGCGAACGTTCATAGATGGCCCACCAATCATGTTGGAGCCAGACGCCGCTCAGGCAATTGCAGTAACGTTGCATGAGTTAGCGACCAACGCCGCAAAGTACGGTGCGTTATCCACGCCCAACGGCCAAGTCCGCTTGGAATGGTCACACGCGGCTGACGGTCCGTTGAGTCTTCGCTGGATGGAGACGGGTGGTCCAGTCACGCAGGAACCTGCACGAAAGGGCCTCGGTAGCCGCATCATCGAACAAATGATCGTCCAGCAGAAGGGGAAAGTTCGCTTTGACTGGCGCAAAGGCGGGCTTGTTTGCGAAATCACACTCCGGGTGTGAATTGTCTGCGGTTGGCACGTAACGCAACCGGGCCGTTCTCGGGATGTCCGTTCATCGGGGTGCACCGGCGGATCCGGCTGAACGTTAAACCGAAGTGACTGACTCAAAACGGAGGTCGAGCAACAACTCCCGACAAGCAGGGCGTCACTGACGATGTAACTAAATTGTACAGTTGTCGTATGCCCATTGTATTAACGCCAAGTCCGATCGCCCGTTCGCAATGCTTCCTGATTTTTGAGACGTGTCGCCTCGTGGCCTTCCAGCGCCCTATCTGTGGCATCAGTCGCGGCCGACAGGCGAGGGCTTCGCGCGCGCGAACCAACTTGCCGGGAAATTCTCACGACAATCGGTGAGGTAATCGCCTAGAACACCCCAAGTTCGAGTATCTGCCTTGGGCGTCAAATCGGGTTGAAATCGCGGCCGGCCGGCGCATACAATACATAGCGAGCCATCTGCATTTTGTCGCTGACGGATAATGACGCGGTGGCGCATCGTGCCTCCTGTTCAGTTCAACAGCCAGATCGCGCCGTTAAGAACCGAAGCGAACGCCACCCACGCGGCGTAAGGCGCGAACAGGAGAGATGCTATCTTATCTTGTCGTCGCGTTATCATGATGAAGCCAATGATCGTTATCAACAGCAGCATAATTACGCCAAGGGCGATATCGACGCGATGGCCTGAAAAAAAGATGGGTGACCAAATGAAATTCAGGGCCAGCTGCCCCCACCACAGCTTCATTGGTGGGCTGTTGCGGCCTTTTCTCCAAACACGCCACCCAGCGATCGCGATCATGATATAAAGCGTGCTCCAAACCGGGGCAAAGATCCAGTTAGGCGGACTGAAAGTCGGCTTGCTTAGCGCCGCATACCATGCACCGGGGGCGGTAGCGAAACCGATGATAAGGCCGCCACCCAGAACGAGCGCAACAAACAGAAATAAACTTCCGAGTTCGGCCGCGCGCATTTTCATTCGATCGGGTTTCCTCGCTGTTGTTCGGCGAAAGAACGTCAGTTCTCGGATGAGCAGCAGCGATCGCATCTCTGTGGGGTACCTTGTCGATAAGGTGCCGGTCCGCTTTGGAGCAAAGCGGACCGGGGATAGATGGCCGATCAGCTCTGGGGTGGCAGGATGACCTTGTCGATGACGTGGATGATCCCGTTCGAGGCCGCGGTATCAGCCTTTACGACGGTGGCGTCGTTGATCGTCACCTTGCCGCCTTTGGTCGTGACTTTCACCATTGCGCCGTTGACGGTTTTGGCCTGGTCCAGCTTAGTCACCTGCTCGGCCCTCACCGCGCCCGGCACCACGTGGTAAGTGAGGATAGCCGTCAGCTTCGCTTTATTCTCGGGCTTCAACAAGTTCTCCACCGTGCCGGCCGGCAATTTGGCGAATGCCTCGTCCGTCGGTGCGAACACCGTGAACGGTCCGGGACCTTTCAGGGTAGCAACCAGATCGGCCGCCTTGAGCGCTGCCGCCAGCGTCTTGAACTGGCCGGCACCGACCGCCGTGTCAACAATGTCCTGATTGCTGGCGCGCGCGAAATTACTGCCGATCGCCAAAGCTGCAACGGCCAGAACGACCGCGGCCTTCGACACAATACCTACTCTGCTCATCTTTAGCTCCTGTGACGGGATGGGGCCGGCTTGCCGGCGTTCGGTTTTCGAGGAAGGGGACAACACGTGTTTTGCCTCGCACCTTGTTGAATGGTAGGAAAACTGCTTTTCTTCAAGAGCACATTGACGTGATATGAAAAGTAGTTTTCCTAAGGATAGAAAATGTTACCGATCTTTGAACTGGGATGAAATGAGGCAGGAAAGATGCTGTCGGAAACCCTGACCACGGCCCTTGAGGGCTATGCCATCGGTCCAAAGATCCGCCGGCTGCGACTGCGCAAAAAGCTGGGGCTGGTCCAGCTAAGCGAGCACACCGGTCTCTCGCCGGCGATGCTGTCGAAAATTGAACGAGGGCATCTGTTTCCGACGCTACCGACCTTGTTGCGAATCGCTTTGGTGTTTGGCGTCGGGCTCGATCACTTTTTCAGAGAGGACAGCGACCGGCCCGTTCATGCTCTTGTGCGCAAGGCGGATCGCATTCGTCTTCCGGAGAAAGCAGGGCAGACCTCGCCCGCTTACTGCTTCGAGTCGCTCGACTATCCTGTCAGCGATCGAAAGCTCAACGGCTATTACGTTGAGTTTGGGGAGGAAGACGAGCAGTCGGAGCCGCACGAACATCCCGGCGCGGAGATCATCTACGTTTTAGATGGCGAGCTTGTGCTGAACCTGGAAGGGGAGGACTACACGCTCGGCCAGGGCGACTCGATGTACTTCGATTGCGCTCATCCGCACAGTTACCGCCGCCAAGGGGCATTGCTATGCGCGGCAATTATCGTGGTGACGGCGGAATCAGCTTGACCCGGGTCAAACGCGGACATCGTCCCATCACGCGCTAGACAAGTTCCACTATCCTGACCTGCGCTTCGGGGTTGGGCTCGATATACCGCTGCGTCGTTCGCAAATTGGAATGACCGGCCAATAGTTGCACATCCCTCAACGAACCACCCACTGTCGATATTTTGCGCGCAGCATTGGTTATGAACGTACGCCTGCCGCTATGGCTCGAACAACCCACGAAGCCAAGGTGCTGATACCATCGTTGAAACATGTTCACGATGGCCTGGGGCGACGTCAAGAGTGCCCGCTCAGTCCTGATGACGTGAGTGCCGACCCTCAGATTGACCTCGTTCCGATAATCGATGAGCGCGTCCCTGACTTCATCGCTCAATGGAATCCACCGACCGGATTTTCCCTTGCTGGCTGAATCGAGCAAGCAGAGCGTCCGGCCGATTTCTCCCTGGGAGTCGTTGACCATCATCCAGGTAAGACCGGCGATTTCCTTGGCCCTCAGTCCGGCCTTTGCTGAAAGCAGGAAGATCACGCGGTTTCTTTTTGGCCATCTGGTCTTGGCTAAGTAGCCAAGGACGGCCTCGGTCTGACCCTTGCTGAGTGTCTTCGCTTGTTTTCCCAAACCCATCGTGCCCTCCAAACCGATTATTTATCGGCATCAAGGCGCTGAACTGTAATCAGTCGGGAAAGGTCGTACATGCCGACCAGAAAATTGTCATTGGCAGGCAGGGGCTTGGACGGACTGGTGATAGAAGGGTAATTCTATCATCAGTTGGCCAAGCCTCTCACTTGAACTACCTCCGCTGCCCGCGAACGGACTCCCCAGCTCAATATTCGAGCAGCTTGAGAAGGCAAGACTGGTTGGCAAACTGAAGCCAGCTCGCGAACGGGGGCTGGAATGTTGGGGAGCTGTAGCGCTGCAAGTTCTTGCAAGGCGCAAGTCCCTCGCAATACACTATCAAGATTGCGTCGCCGCGCGGACTGATTAGAGTTCGCCAGTGGGGGAGGGAAGCCATCTCGATCCTTCACCAAACTTGAATTATCACGTTGTTACTTGTCTTTCGTGGCGGTCCGAGAGAAGCTTTCAAGGAATTTCTGACCGGATAAGCCGAATTTGTCGAGCCTTTCGCGTATCTTGGAAACATCAGACAACCCCGCTGAGGACGCGATCGCAACTGCGTAATCCCTAATGGCGGTGCGAAGTTTTGGGAGTCCTTCTTTATCAATAATTCGGAAGTCGGCGTTAGGTGATGAATACCGATCAAACTTGCTCTCTGGATGCACCATAATGGGCGTTGCCTCACAGCTTTCATCGTAAGCCTGCGCGAACCACTCCATGGAGCCGAGAAGTTGGTTACAGTCCGACTTTGCGATTATCCCAGAGGTTGCTCCGTTCTTGCTTTCGATGACGAAGAAGCGAAGTTTTCCAATCGCCCAAAGATTGTCCGGGCCTTTACCAATGTCCAGCTCTGGGCATTGCGAGCCAAATCCAAGCAGAAAACCTAAATCTCGAATTGCTGATTCAAATCGCTTTGAGTCCTCTTCATACCAATCAAGATCGTCTGCTAACGCGTTGGCAAAAAGAACGAGATCGTTACCATCGAGAAAGCGGTTCTTCATAAATGCCGCAGCAACTGTTGCTTGTTCGGCAGCTGGCGGCGATAGCTTGGTGTATGTGATACCTTTAATTGGCTTTAAGGTGCGACGATTATCTTGAAAAGCGGATAGCTGGATTTCTTGCGAGGCTGTCGGATCGCGATGATGCTCGTACTCGGCTAACTGCTGCTTCAAATATCCCTTCAAACGGCGCTCACTGGTGTCGTTGATGGGCTGCTGCAGCGCGGCGCATGCCTTGTCAAACATCTGGCCCCTTGCCAAATCAAATGCTGATCGTACCGATGCCACGGTTGGGTCAACAAAACTCGTTGGCCCTTCAACAGCATTAGCAAGGCGCTCTCGACCGGTTCGCCACCAGTCCGGGTTTTTCATAATGCAGTAGTCCAGGACCGGCCGAAGGGCAGCAATCGGCTGCCCCGCGATCTGTTCGGCAACTTCGCGCGACAAGTCTAGCTGCACCAAGGTAGCGGGCGTAAACTTAGATCGCGCCGCTTGAAGGTGAATGCGCTGAGTTAACCTAGAGCCGACCAATAGTACGGCGCAATGATCCTCACCGGATCGAACGCCGCGTCCCATACCTTGCTCTAAGCGTTGTATCTGGCGAACCAACTGCATCTCGGTGCCTTCGAGAGCGGCCATTTCGATTCGATCGATCAACCCGAAGACTTCTGGAAGTCCGTCGATCACAAGGAGGCGGCAAGCATCTCCCGGAAGGTCGATACCGTCGTATTTGTTGATGAGTACGGTGAGTCCAATGTGATTGCCGGCTCTCAATTTCGCGATGCCAGCCTCAATATTCGAGGCGTCCAAAGTTTGAGCCGCGACATCTTTCCAATATTGCGAACGTTTACCGGAGGGGACGATTACTACGACGTTGTATGTTTTAGATACGTCGGCGACCAGTTGCTTTATCTCATCCATGGTAATTGCAGGATTGATCTCCTGCGGGGCAAGAATCATCCGATCACCGATTTCCCCGACACCATTCGGCTTGATTGGGGCGGTGACGCTCTTAGGATCAGCTTGAAAATGAGAGATGAGGACACCATCGTCTGCAAGGGTCGCGGTCATGTAGATGCGCCGCTTAGCTCCGACAAAACTTGGAATCTCGTCAATCGGTAAGCAACGCGGTGAAACTTCAAGACCCCGTCCTCCGATTGCGCATTGGCAAAGCGCAAGCACATCTTTTAGCAACGGCCAAACGAACATCAAGTCGTCATCGTCACGGTGTGAATGCAGGATCTTCACAATTTGCGCCTGCTTGTCGTGCCACGCCCAGTACGGGACCAGCATGACAGATTGGGGGTCTCCCGACTGAACATCGAGCAGCCCAGATTCTGATTGGCCCTCAAATCATCTTGCAGCAGTTTGAGGAGTGCAGGGTAAGCAGCGTGTTTGGCAGACAGATGTAGCGTGAACTGGTCTGCAACTACGGCGAGGCAGGCATGAGCATCGTCGATGACAAGTGAACCAATAGGAATTTTAGATCCTTCTGAGCCGACCCCAAAGACCGAACGTCCGTTTATGAACTTGTACACGTTGATTACGAGGACGGCTTTGCCTGATAAATAGACGGGGCTCCGCGGATCGTCCGTGACAGAAATGCCCAGCTCTTTGGCTTCTTTAATTACCTGTTTCGCAAGATACACGTCGGGCGTTACGTAAACGGCGGGACCAATTCCCTCGTTCAACGAGCTTTGCAGCGCCAACAGTCCGACCAGAGTTTTGCCGGCACCCGTATTCATTTTGAGCGTATTGTCAATCTGCGTGCGCACCGCAAACCACTTGTCGAGAACCTCACCTTGCTCATCAGAAGGACGTCGGAAGCGCGGGTCTCTGGCCAAGGTCCCAAAAAGTTTTCTTGGATCGATGATATTTCCGCCACCCGGAGGCTTGCCGCCCCCAAGCTTTTTGATATCGAGCATTACTTCACCCCAGCCCTTGAAAGTACCGTCGCTCATAACACACAAGCAGGCCTAAGTTGCGAAAGATATCTGCCGCAATCGGGTGACGATTTATGTGTAACAGCGGTGTGCAACATGTTACCAGCCGGTTCAAAAAGGCCTATCAATTCAATGATCTGGTAATTAACTGGCGTAATCCTTTCCTGGGCACAGCTATCCTCGGAGGCCAGCATGTACAGTGTCATGCACGTGATTAGGATCCGCGAGGTTTTGTCCAACAATGGAGAACCTCGATGCCAGTCCTCAAGTCTCTCTCGTTCACCGCTCTCCCTAGGACGACCAACGATCCTGTTCAGCAGCGCCGAGCCAAGTTCGTCGCCAAACTGGAAGAGCAAAAGCTGCTCCTGAACGACCCCAACCACGTCCGGACCGTCCAGCGATGGACAAAGGTCAATGGGGAGCGACAGGCCACTACCAAGCAGCAGGCCGTCCGGCCTTGGTGGAAGGCCGATCCTGCTGGGCAAGTGGTGATGTCCATCAAGTTCGGAGCCAAGCCCATTGAGTTCGAGAAGGGCAAGGCCGGCATCGCCGTCCCGTCCAAAGACAAGCTCCCGACCGTGATCGATACCCTGATCGCCGCTGTCCGTGCCGGGGAACTGGACGAGTTGTTCAGTCAAGCCGCCAAGACCGGCACTATCGGTAAGACGCGGAAGGCTGCTTGATCGTCTGAGTCGGGCGATGGACGAACCCATCGCCCGGCTTTTTCGTGTCGCGGCTCTCACGATCGGACTAAGGGTTTCCGACCAGCGATGTAAGCCGGAACGGGCCGGACCCGAAATATCGCTTCGACGGGCGCATTTTTCGCCATTGCCGGGCGCTTCGCGAGCAGTCGCGGCACCGCCAAGGCTCGGTCCGGCTGTGCGGCACCACGATCACTTTCCCCAAGGGATACACCGCGAACAATTGCGCGTTCGATCGTCGACCGGCGTCCGTGCTCTGCACGGGCCAAGAGACTGGTGGTGCCTGGCCCAGGCAGCTCGCGAAGATCGTTTCTGCTCTAATGGTCGAAGGCGCAGACCAAATCAGCCGGCCATTTTATAACGGGTGACATGGTGCCGCCGGACTTCTGGATAATGACTCGATAGCCTACCTGGATAGGTCTCCGTAAAATCGATCCGATCCAGTGGAAGTGTCTGGGCTTGTTCGATTTCCCGAGCAGGCGAAGTTAGGCAGGGGATGACCGCCCCATAGGGCGACAAGCCGGTGCGCCGGGTCTCTTGCCCGTTGGTCAGCCTGTCACCTTTCTCACCTCAGAGCCTGACCCTGCGCAGGTTGAGCTCTAAAATGGAGGCGCTGGCTACGGACGGGGTCGAATGTCTGCTTCATGTTCACTGAGACTGTGGGTCGAAATCGCAGCTTCCGCGTTATGTGGTAAAGACGATGTTCCAAGGCCGGTCATAAGAGGTTCTTCGGCAATCGTTGCCATAAGGCAAGTGCAGCCAATGAACATTCTAAAAGCCGAGCATCATCGTTCCCAAATTTGAGCCAAGCAATGAAAGCAACAGGAAGAAAAACACGAACAGCAAGATCACTCTGAAACAGCCCCCGGCTAACCTCGGCGCAGAGGGACCATACGTATAGTCGCTGGAATCCCGCACCGGGCGGCTGTAACCGAACCCACCCAGCAGCCGGCGTAATCTTTCTACCGCCCGTGCCCGTGCTAACAATTCCTCGCTTAGAGCAATTTCCTCCGAAGAAGCGGGTCTCGAGCCCCATGGCCCTCGCTTCTTGGGAGGGGGCGCGGCCGGAGCCGGAACGTCCGACACTGGCCTTTTCCGGGTGCCGCCGGTTCGGACAGTTCCCGCTTTCGGTCGGGTTGGCGGTGGGCTTGCTTCTACACCGTATGCTGCCCCGCATTGAGTGCATCTCGACCCGTTCAGCCAGCGCCCGGGGTCGTGGTTCTTGCAAAAGTACCGAACCTGCCCCTCGTGACAGGCCTCGCACAGTCCCAGCCCGGACTGCGAGGTGCCGCAATTGTCGCATCGCAAGACTACGGCACTCATGATGCATCATCGCCAGTTGGAGGCTCAGACGCTTCGGGATAAAACTCGCGAACAAGGTCAGCCGGGATATGCAGCCGAAACACCTGCGGCAACGAATCTACAGTGTAGAGGGCTACTGTCGGAAAACGTTCAGCGGTGCCCAGAAACTCTCTGGAAAGCCGCCTGGATAAGGCAACCGTCGTCAGAATGGGGTAGGCTTTGTAGGCCGGGTAAACCTGGTAGCGCTCTTCGACATGGTCGTGCCCGCGCACCATGTGCGTGACGGGTCGCCCCAGGGAGGCAGCTACTGAACAGAACGCCGCAAAATCTTCGTGTCCGAACTGACTGCCCCGGGTGAAGCGGTTTGGCAGCTTTTTTTTCGCGGTTGGATGCGCTCTTGCCCAGACAAAGTCCGAAAGGCAAGATGGGGCATTCCAATCACCCGTTTCTTGCAGCCGGGGATGAAGGTCCGCCAACGGGAACCCTCCGTGCGCCACTAGAAGCCCATCCGGAAAGAAGAGGGCTCGCGGCGCATTTTGGAAAAGTCGAATAGCCAACTTGCCGGCGCGAATGGTCGATTCGTCGGCCTGGGCGCTGTTCAAGAACTCGGAAAAATCTGACGGGGATACAGTCGAGGTAAAGCGGGTACCGTCGTGCCCCAGAGCCTCGTCGTGATTTCCGGCAATGATGCAAACGGTCGCGGGGTTGGTCATAACAAGCTCAAAGACCCGAAGAAGAACCTCTAGACCGAAACCTTCATCGTCGAATAGATCGCCCAGAAAAATGATCCGGGCATTTGCCGACCCATGTTTTGGATGGTTACGGATGAGAGCCAATGCTGCTTCGAGTGCCAGCAGGTCGCCATGAAGATCACCGATGATCCAAAGGGCAGTGTCGCCGGCGCTGGTTAGGTGGATTACCCTATCATGAGCAAAACCGCGGTATGCATCGAACAACATTGGCCTTGGCGGCCCGTCGAGGAAGCCTTCCATGCGCGCGACGGTACTCCCAATCCGCGCCCTGATATCGCCACCGCCGATAAATCCCCGAAGGGATTCCCAATCCAGATCTTCGATTTCGACGACGGCGGGAAAGGGACGAGGCGCCCGCTCAACATCCGCTTCTGTTAGTGGCGCGCTGGTCGACGCCAACACGGAGGTCGGAGCACTGGCCTGGTCGGATTTTATTGAAGTGTCGCACGAACCAGCTAGTTCGCCTTCTAAATTGAGTGAGTCAACCGGGAGCATCTCAGACGCCCCGGACCGTGAGCGGCATTTTGATGACGCCTTTGGCCTGCCGGCCTACAGCTATCGAATCGCCGGCGCTAAGTAGGACGGGCCGCGTGACCGCCGCGGCGTTAAGCAGCGTTTCATTGACTGTCACTTCAGCCGGGGTCAGAACCCATTGGCCTTGAGAGTTGCGATCGATCACGCACTGCTTCACGTCCCAAAAATGCGCTTCCGGACCCAGTTGCTCCAGAAGGGAGCGGGTTAGTTCGGTCCGGACGCCAATTCGCAAGGATCGACCGCCGGAATGCTGGAGCTCCAGAAACTTGGATGTGATGGGCTCTCTTGTGTCGCCGTGGCGCTTCGTGGGTGATGACTGCGGAGATTTGTCGCTCGTCCTTCCCTCTGATGCTCTTCCGCTAAGCACCTCGCGCAATTCAGCTGCCGTCGGCCGCTCAACGGCGTTGGGGGAGAGACATCGGTGCAGTGCCAGGCTTACGGCAGCGTTTTGGGCTGGCGATGGCATGATTCCGGCAAGTGGCAGAGGTTGAGATTCGTGACCGAGCACTTTCTTTGCGTACTCGCCCTGGTCTTCGCTCCAGTAGGGATGTCGACCGGTCAACAACTCGGATAGAATCAGCCCACAGGTGAATATATCGGATCGCGTATCAGGCACCTGACGTCGCGTAAGGTGCTCTGGAGAGCGGTAGTTATCGCTCCCGATGTATCCCTGATGGCCGTGCCAAGGCGCTCGGTGGTCGGTCAACAGCGAGAAATCCATGTCGATCAGTTTAAGCTGATAACCGGCCTTGATCGTGGGATCCTGGATCAAATAAACATTCGCGGGCTTCAGATCGGCATGAGCAATTTTTGATTGGTGGAGGGCCTCGATGCCCGCCATCAACACTTTAGCCCACGTCACATGCCTAGCCCAAACTGACGGATTTCGGATTGGAGATATTCTTGATTTTCGATGCTTCTCTGCTTCAGCATCGAGAATCTTCTGTAAATCGTCTCCCTTTTCCACAAACTCAAAAGCCTGAAAATAACAGGGGCCGCCCCAGATTTCCTCAAACGCATCCAACTGTGCCACCGCAAAGCGAGATGCAGAGCCAGTTTTCACCCTTGACGACAACTCGCGCTGATATGCGACAAACGAATCGTACCACACTACCGACGGCGCCGGCGATTTGTACTGTTTGAAGAAAACCAGCCCGCCGGTCGGGGAAGTGGCCGCGTACGAGATCGCCATCATCCCGGGCCCAAAGACCTTGGTAATGTGGTAGCCCCGGATAACGTCGCCAACCTTCAGCTTTTTTGCCATCGGAACATCGGCTCTCTCCTCTAGAGAGCAACCGTCTCCGCCGAACGGGACACGCTGGCCGCCAGCTGCTTGAGGGTGGTTCGAAAACTCACGGGATCAGAAGTGAATTTCTTCAAGGCCTCCTGAGGACTTAATCCTTCGTACTCGACGACTTCCCACTCCGATTTGTCGATCTGACTGAGCCGGTCGTAGCCTTCGAAATTCGGGGCGAACAAGCTGAGAATGATCCGGTTGGCCATGATGACGTTTGCAACATCTTGCAAGGAGCCGCCCTTCGCCTCCTGAATGCTCATTGTCTCCTTGAACGACGCATCCGTGAAAACGATGATCACGCGCGCTGCATCGCTTCTATACCGCCACTTGTTCGGATCTTCCGTTTGGGATCCTTTTGGACTGGCTTCCATCGAAGCTGCCTTGAACAAAGCATCCAGAAGAGACTCCGGTTCGTCGCCGCCGCCCTCCGCCTTAAGCGCCGCCAACTGCGCCTTCAGCTCATTCGTATCCCGCACGAAAGGGGCGTCTACGATCCACGGTATTCCTTCCGATTGGGCCGCTTCGACGTCGCGATAACCCACCACCTTTCCTCGCCAGTCTCGAATCGGCGGGGCGTTGTTGGCTTCGCCCTTGCTCAGGGAATCAATGAACGCCTCGATGTTCGTCCGCAACGCATCGATGCAAGGCGCCATGCTTCCGCTGCTATCCACCATGAATACAATATCGGCAACGCCCTTGGTCTTTGCTTTTACTGGCGGTGCAGGCGTGCTCAAACTCGGTTCGCTGAGACCCGCAGGCGTGTCCTGCTTCGCTTCGGGTTGTTTTTCAAGCGTGCCGCCAGGCGTAAGCGCTTCGGCTCCGCTCTCTTTGCCGTCCGAACCGGTCGCATTCTCGGGGGGCTCAGTTGGGGTCATAGTGGCTCCATAGGCTAAAGGGGTGCAGCGGGATTACAACATTGTGAAGAAGCCGATGTTCCACTCATTCGCAAGGTGTGCATCGGCCCAATCGATCCGGCATTCGCCGCAAATACAGCCCGCCACAGGAAGGACATCAAAGCTGCGCCCCGCCTCTGTTTGTAGAGGAATTGGACCCGCGCCTGGCAGCTGTGCAAAAGTGCGCATCGCAGCTCAAGAACGCTACCTTGCTTATGTTACCGGGGGTGATCATATGAATGCTCTTGGATAAACCGAGGCCGTAGCGACGCATACCAATAGATTTTGGCTAGTCGCAACTAATGCCGCTTTGTCACGAAGCGGAGCCGAGGCGATCCAGCGATGTCCGTTGACGGGGGAAGACCGGAAGTGGTTGGCCGACCGACAAACGTACCGCGCGCCTCTGGACTGAGGTCACCTTTACGCCAGGAAGCGCACGAGCCTCAACCGAACTGGAACAATGGCCAAGTGAACTGATTGGAAATTATTACGGCTTAGCTGGGATAGACAAAGAAGTAATCCTGGAGAGCGATGACAGGGAAGGAGCATCAAATGGATGACGAACGAAGATCATCAAAAGCGGGGGAGCGGGCCGCTGAGGACTTGCGCGAGGCGACTGCTAAGGAAGAAGCGAAAAACGAGAGCAGGATGGGGCACGACCTAGCTAAGGGCGCTGATCGCTTCGAAGAACGCTCTAAGAGCTCCGATGGAAAAAGTGCAAAAGAAAAACAGAAAGGTTGACCATACAACCGACCCGGCGCGGCGTTTCCGTGCAAGAACCCCAGGGAAATAGTTGACACTCGCTGGACTAAGCTGACACGTTCCAGTGGGACGTGGTGAGGTGAGGGTTTCCGCGGCGCTCCGTTCGCTCGGGCGGCATGCCGCTTCAGCAAGCCCTCGGATCGGATCGTGCTGTTGGAAGGCCATTTCGCCGAATTCGACCCACCCGCAAGCCCCATTTGTCCGGCACCATTATCTGGCCCACCGGCGGCTGTAAGCCTTATGCCTCAGGCCCTGACGTGACACTGGCGCGTTCCGACGCCAACGGCCAGGGCGGTAGCGGCGGCAAGCCAAGGACCTCGCGAACAGGGCCAAACGAACGTCTATGAGCAGGGCACGCTCCAAGCTGAGCTAAGGCATTGTAGTGAGCGCGAACAGGATAACCCTTGTGATCGGCGAAGCCGTAACCGGGATGACGCGTGTCGAGCGTTCGCATCAGCGCATCGCGCGAGACCTTCGCAAGAATGGAGGCAGCCGCAATACTGGCGGATTTCGCGTCGCCCCGGATAATCGCCTGCTGCGGGATCGCTATCTCTTTCAAACGTTTCGCGTCGATCAGGAGATGCTGCGGGACTACTCCCAGGCCTTCAACAGCCCGCCGCATTGCGAGAATGCCTGCCCAGTAAATGTTGATGGTGTCGATCTCCTCGACTTCGACAAACGCGACAGACCATGAAGCCGCCTTTTCTTTGATTTCCTTCGCAAGAGCCTCACGCGAACTCGCATCCAGCTTTTTCGAGTCGTCGATACCGGTGATGCGCGTGCCGGGCTTCAGGATGACCGCGGCTGCGGCGACGGGCCCCGCGAGCGGGCTCATTCCGGCCTCGTCGACGCCCGCAACGGCATCCTTCCCCTCGTCCCATAGGAGCGTCTCAAAGCGCAGCATCTTGCGAAGCCGCTGCCCTTCAGACCGGTTCTCAAAGCGGCGCTTTTCAATCGAAGCAAGGATAGCGCGCGCTCCCGCGCGGGTGTCGGCGCGCAGGATTTCTTCGAGGCTCGCCTCCAGCGGCCTGCCCTCAATAACATAGCGCTGACGTAGTTCATCCAGTGAGTAGCGGGTCACAGTAGCCTCGAGTTGCGCCGCCGAGGTGTCGCCGAGCTTTGTGGCGAATGTCTGAAAACTGGTTCTGAGCCAGGGGAACTTCGCAAGAAGGCGCAAGGCCTTAGGTCCAGGACTACTTCCAGCGCCGCCTGACGGAGCGGTGATGGCCTGGTCGAAGAAGCCCAGCGGTCTGGTGGTCTCGAGTGTTCTGGCCATCGATATCGCCGCACCGATACCCTGCGCTCGCGGCCCTGTGGTCCGAACTGCGGAACATGGCGCCGCCCTGGAGCGTTCCCCGTGAAGGACGTACATGCCCTACGCAACGAGTTCTGAAGGACTGGCCCGCAAATGAGCCGGACGTCGACCCTGCCCAAGCGGCTGCAGCCGATGCTCGCCACGCTCACGGACGCGCCGTTCGACGATCCAGGTTGGGTTTTTGAGGACAAATACGATGGCTTCCGGATGATCGCGGAAATCCGGCGGGGTAAGGTTGCACTCTACAGCCGTAACGGCAAGATCATCAGCCACAGCTATATCGAGGTTGCCAAAGCGCTGGAGGGCGTGAAGGGCGACGCCGTGATTGACGGCGAGCTCGTGGCAATCGGAAAGGACGGTGTCTCACATTTTCAGCTGCTTCAAAACGCGTTGCGCCATGAAGCGAAGCTGCTGTATTGCGCCTTTGACCTCATGTTCGAGAACGCCGCGGACTTACGCAAACAGCCTCTCCTCGAGCGCAAGAAGCGGCTGAAGGCGATTCTGCCGCGGGACAAACTCATTGCCTTCAGCTCTCACCGCAAGGGGGACGGTAAGAAGTTCTTCGCCGAGGCCGAGCGAAAGGGTTTGGAAGGCCTTATGGCGAAACGCGCCGACAGCGTGTATGCGTCCGGGAGCCGGACGCCGGATTGGCTGAAGATCAAGACGGCAAAGCGACAGGAAGTAGTCATCGCCGGGTTCACGGCGCCGAGGCGCACCAGGCCGTTCTTCGGCGCCCTGGTCCTCGCCGTGCGGGAAGGCGACGCATGGCGCTACATCGGACATGTCGGCACCGGCTTCAGCCACAAAGTCCTGGAAGACCTCCATGCCAAGCTTGTGAAGCTGACGGCCTCGAAGTCACCCTTTCCTACCAAAGTGAAGGACGAGGCCAACACGACTTGGGTCAAGCCCTCGCTGGTTGCCGAGGTCAAATTCGCGGAGTGGACCAGTAAGGGCGAACTGCGCCAGCCCGTCTACCTCGGGCTCCGGTCCGACAAGCGGGCGAAGGATGTCGTGCGCGAGCTAGATAGTCCGCGCAAATAGCGTTCGCTTCCGGCGCAACCGGCAAACTGAACGATTACCGCATTCGCCTCATCGGCTGTAAGTGCACTCAGTCGCCTCCAAGTTCGTGGATTTCCGGTCGCATGCCCTCAGGCGTGACCTCAAGCGTCGCAAGCGTGATCGGCAGCTTGAAGGCACATGGGAATGCCCAGAGATGATGACGTCGATTCCGGCGGCGGGATCGGCCCGCAGCGTCTTCAGGTCGTGCAGAACGTAGATCGACTTTCCCGCCAGGCGCACGAGATTCGTGTCGGGGTATTGGTGGGCCCACTCGCCGCTGTCCACGTTTCCGCGGATGGCCGTGACGGGCGCGATCCGACGAAGCGCATCGACGATCTCAGGGCGCCCGATGTCGCCGGCATGAATGATGTGATTGACACCCGTCAGCGCTCGTTCCGCCTCGGGCCTCAACAGCCCATGCGTGTCCGAAATGACTCCAATCGTGAACGTCATTTGATGGTGCTCTCAGCCGCGATCGCCAAAAGACGATCGAGAAGCTCCACCTGAGCCGACAGCATCTTGGTCCTCGCTAAATCGATATCGAACCATTCCGCGCGGTCGACTTCGGGAAGCTCTGCCGTCGACCAGTTCGGGGCGGCCATTCGATATCGAAGGTATTGCTGATGAGTGCCGCCGGGTCAAAATGGCCCTCGCCGGCGAATGCGATAACGCGCTTGCCTCCGCGCTGTCGGATCTCCCCCAGCGGCCGGAGTGAACCAATCGAAGCGCTCGGGCCGAGTTCCTCCACAAACTCGCGACGCGCGACCTGCTCTGGAGCATCACAGCCATCCATTTCGCCCGTCGGAATGGACCAGGCACCACCATCTTTCTTGCGCCAGAACGGGCCGCCGGGGTGAACGAGCAGAACCTCAAGCCCGCGGGTGCTTGCCGGTAGGCCAGAACGCCCGCGCTCGTTGTCGATCTCCGGGAGGCGGTTTTCAGCGCAGCCATATCGCTTCCATTTTGCAGATCAATCGAGAGCCGAGCAACGGCGGAGGAGACGCGACGACTCCGACCCGCAGCAGAGATCGTTCGAAGCAGCACAGTAGCGCAGCAAGGCCCTGATACACCTCAGCCCACCCGGCCTTCCGCAATGTCCGGGGACGCCAAGCTGCCGCGGTGAGGAGTTCCAAACAAAAGCCGCCTATGCGCGGGCTTCAAGAATCGTCTCAGGGCAGCCCGCCAGTTCCCGACGACAACCCGGAGCAAGCCGGACTACGCATTCCCGCGACCGCCGACAGAACTAAAGGCCGGAGCTGGCGTTTTACCAATATGTCAGACGCATTTGACTACTTCCGGGCCTACGCCGTCCGCGCTCTTTGCAAGGCGCGATCGATGCCGCATGGCAGGATGAAGCGGCTGCAGCTGATGGCCGGCCGCATCTATAATCTGCTCAAGAAAGAAGCCGCTTATAGCCCGAACACGCAGCACATCGAGGACTTTCGGGCCGCGCAGAAGCTTGAGCGATCTGTCGACGGTGGGGCGGGAGTCGGTTCGACTGTTCAAGGTCGCTTTGACCCGCCGACGCGCCAGAATGCCGGACGGGAGGCTCGTTGAGTGCCCTCCCTCGACGCTCGCGCCGTAGCAAGTCTCCTGCGAGAGTACGCGCAGCGAACCGCGTTGCGCGGCGGCAACCCCTATAGGGCCAAAGCCTATGGGCGCGCCGCCGATAGCTTGACGGCGCTCGCTGTACCTCTGCATGTGCTCGTCGCCGAAGACCGGCTTACGGAGATACCCGGTGTCGGCGATGCCATAGCTGACATCATTACAAAGCTTAGCAAATCGGGTACCCATCCGAGTCTTGAAAAGCTCCGGAAGGAGGTCCCCGAGGGCGTGCTCGAACTGCTTGCCGTGCCGGGTCTCCGCCCCGAAAAAGTGCTGCGTCTCTATAAGGATCTCGGCATCGCCTCGCTCGCCGAGCTGGAAGCCGCGGCCAAGCACGACCGCATCAAGAAGGTCAAAGGACTAGGCGCTGCGCTGCAGACCAAGATCCTGCAGAACCTGGCGATCGCAAAAAGCGGAGAAGGCCGCCTCCATCTGCATCGTGCCGCTGCTCTTCTCGCACACGCCAAGGATTCGCTCCACAAGGCCCGGCCCGAGCTCAAGCGCGTTACAGTCGCGGGCGACTTCCGCCGAGGTTGCGAACTCGTCGGTGAACTCACGATCGTCGCAGAAGAACCCAAGGTAGCTAAAACGTCGAAGGCGTCCGGGGCCGATGGATTGCAGATCCGCTTGACCGACCGAAAGCACTTCGGTGCCGCCCTCCTCTTCGCCACCGGCTCTGCCGCTCACCTCGCCCACCTCCAGGCGTTGGCTGCCGAGAAGGGAATGCGGCTGGAGGCCGACGGCTTGCACAAGGGGCGCTCCCTGATCGCCGGCGACGAAACCGAGATCTATCGCGCCCTCGGGCTGCCCTTCATTGATCCCGAACTCCGGGAGGGGCGCGGCGAGGTCGAGCTGGCTCTGAAGGGCAAGTTGCCGAAGCTCGTCACCAACCAGGACCTACGCGGGATCCTTCACTGCCACACGGACGCCTCCGATGGCACCGAAACCCTGGAGACAATGGCCAAAGCTACGCTCCAGCGCGGTTTCGAGTATTTTGGGGTCGCCGACCATTCAAAGTCCGCGCACTATGCCGGCGGTCTCTCGGTCGAGGAGATCGCGCAGCAGCACCGCGAAGCGGACCGCTTGAACAAACGTTTTGGCAAGGATTTTCGGATCCTCAAAGGCATCGAGCCCGACATTTTGGCGGACGGATCGCTCGACTATGGGGACGACGTGCTGGAAGGCTTCGATTTCGTGGTGGCGAGTGTCCATGGCCGGTTCAAATTGGACCGCAAAGAGCAGACTTTGCGCCTGCTTCGGGCCATCTCGCATCCTCATACTACCATCATCGGACACATGACCGGGCGCCAGCTCCAGCGGCGGCCAGGCTACGAAATCGACATCGAGAAAGTGCTGAGTGCCTGCGCCAAGCATGACGTCGTTGTCGAGATCAACGCTCATCCATGGCGGCTCGATCTGGATTGGCGCTGGCACCAGGCTGCGCTTGAGTTTGGCTGCATGCTCAGTATCAATCCGGACGCGCACTCAATCCCCGAGCTCGACCACATGCGGTGGGGCGTCGCGATGGCCCGGAAGGGCGGTGTCCCCGCTGACCGCGTCCTCAACGCGATGTCTCTTCAGGAAATCACGCGATACCTCCGTCAGAAGCGGCGTTCGCTCGCCCGGGCGGCCTGATGTCGCAGCCGGACGCGCGCTCATTGGAGGGCAGTGTGGTCGCGGTCGCCGCCGATCGCGGTCACCGCTTCAGCAAGCCCACTCGGGATCGGATCGTGCTGTTGGAAGGCCATGGCGTCGAAGGCGACGCACACGCAGGTCGATTTGTCCGACACCGTTATCTGGCCCGCCGCCGGCCCCGCGTACCCAATCTCAGACAGGTCCACCTGATCCCTTCCGAGCTCTTTAGATCCCTCTCGGAAGCGGGGTTCGCGGTCGCAGCGGGTGACCTGGGTGAGAATATCACCACAACCGGCCTGGACCTCGAGCGGATGCCGCTCGGGACGCTAATTGAGCTCGGTCCCATGGCGATGATCGAGCTGACCGGCCTCCGGACGCCGTGTGTCCTCATCGACCGCTTCCAGGCGGGCTTGAAACGGCAGGTGCTCTCGTCGGATGAAACGGGCCCTCCATTCAAATGTGGGGTGCTGGGTGTGGTACGGTCCGGCGGACCGGTCGCGGCCGGCGACGCCGCGCGGGCTCGGCTACCGTCGTCCCAATTTTGCGCCTTGCCGTCTCTGTAATAACCCCCCGAACGACTCGGCTAGCTCATGGTCGAATCGACATGCAGCCGTCACCGGCTGGCACTTTTCAGACCGATGTTGTCCGTTCAAGACATTCCGCACCCTCACTGCGACGTCGGAGTCTGACCCACAATGGTCATTCGGCCCCGCTCATGTTGCAGTAACAAAACCGCCTCTAAACCCTATCCAAGCGATGGCTTGCGCCGTTACGATGTTCTCTCCTCAACTGGGGCGGCCATGCAGCGACGCGAGTTCATCGGACTGATCGGCGGAGCGGCAGCGTGGCCGCTGGCGGCACGCGCGCAGCAGACTGCGAACCTGCCGCTTGTCGCGGTCATAGTCGCGTTTGCTGAGCAGCTTGCAAACGCAAGGAGCGCCAATATCCGCGAGGGTCTCAAGCGAGCTGGCTTCATCGAAGGCAAGGACTATATCATGACGCTGCGCTTCGCCGACGGCGACTACTCGCGATGGCCGGACATCATCAAGGATCTGGCTGACCTGAAGCCCCGCGTCTATGTCGCCGTGGGTAGTGGCCCTAAGCCAATCCACCGGCAAGTACCGAACGCGCCGGTGGTCTTCACGGGCATTGCAATCGATCCCGTCGAATACGGCTGGGTAGAGAGCTATGCTAGGCCGGGCGGCATGACAACTGGCAACGTCCAGAACGCCATCGGTGGGTTAGAGAGCCTGATGGGCAAGCAATTTCAATTGTTTAAGGAGCTGGTGCCAAACCTGACGCGGCTTGGGTTCATTGGTCTTACGGACACGGCTGTCCAGTTTCCAGTTGAGCGGGCTGCGGTGCAAAAGACAGCCGAGCAATTGGGCTTCGCGGTTTCCATGTATGAGGTGCCGACGACTGCGGACGTCGAGAGCGTCATTGCGTCAGGCCAACGCGACGATGTCAGCGCGTTCTTTATGTCCGTTGATCCAAGACTGGTGGCTCGCATTCCCCAAATTGTGGCCTCTCTCGCAAAGACCGGTAAACCGGCGTTCGGCCCCACGCCGGTGTGGACGCGGGGCGGGCTGTTAATGTCATACTATACCGATAGCGATGAGCAGGCGCGCCGCGCCGGCGGTCAAGTCGCCAAAATCCTGCGGGGAGCGAAGCCCGGTGATCTACCCATCGAGCAGGCCGACAAGTTCACACTCGTCTTAAACCTGAAGACGGCGAAGCAGCTTGGCATCACGGTGCCGCCTGCGCTGCTGGGGCAGGCCGACGAGGTGATCGAATAACGCTTGCTGCGGTGCAAGAGTCCGCTTGTGGCCACTTCTCGGAAGTGCCGTGTGAAGTCGGGTTTCGAGGTAGGAACAGACATTATTTCCGTACGGCCCGCCGAAGCGGGCCGTATATATCAATCGATGACTTCGATGATCCGATGAGTACCCGGATCGACCAAAACCGTCCGATCGTTGACAACAGTATAGCGATACTTGGTGACGCCGTACTCGCGCGGCACTTCGTAGTACGTCACACCGCTCGAGGGCAGATCAGCGCCAACCCGGACGTCTCGGTCATAGCGATACGAGCTGTGCTTCTGGCCTGACACATAGGTGCGGAAGCGCGGCCGCGTCTCGTCCGAAATGCCGCCAGCGACTGCTCCAACGGTTGCGCCGACCGCCGCGCCGGCCGGGCCGCCCACAATAGCGCCGCCGACAGCGCCCGTTGCCGCACCGGTCGCGGCACCGCTTTGTGCAAACGCGCCGGTTGAACTTACGAGGGCAATCAACAGACCTCCCAGTACTACTTTCTTCATAACATCATTCTCCAAAGTTGTATTGTGAGGAGCCAACAAGTCCGATTGCCGAATATTCCCGGCGTTAGCGGCGATCCGTAGAAACCAGGCGAACGTTCGTTGCCTGTCCGGCATTGCGGAGACATGACGGGGTGAAATGCGGCCACACCTGCTTCGAACAGTCTTCCGTCGGGGTGTTCGCTTTGTCGCTCGACGTGGTCGCTTCCTCTGCGCGAGCGCCTGTCGCCAAGAGAAGCAGGACTGCGATAGCTGACAGGTTACGTTTCATTGATACGCCTCTTTGTA
This sequence comes from Bradyrhizobium sp. OAE829, assembly GCF_040546575.1. Taxonomy (NCBI): domain Bacteria; kingdom Pseudomonadati; phylum Pseudomonadota; class Alphaproteobacteria; order Hyphomicrobiales; family Nitrobacteraceae; genus Bradyrhizobium; species Bradyrhizobium sp. OAE829. The sequence goes on from NZ_JBEPOE010000001.1 coordinate 4,090,865, forward strand.
AATTCTTAACCACAACAAGAACCGAGGCGCGGTGTTCCGCTGAATTGCGCGGAGTCAATGAAAAACCCTGCCGAGTGGGGGCTCGGCAGGGCTGCGCAGAGAAGTCGACAGACGGCAAGTGGGAAACTTGGTGGCCCGTTCGAGGGTCTGCGTTCTTAACGATCAGTTTTCGGAGCAGACTTTGATGGACTTCATGCCGGTCTCGGCTTCGGTCCGGGTCTTGAACGTCCCGTTATCGACAATGGTCGTGGTGGTCGTGGTCGGCTTCTTGTCGACAATGGTGCACTTCTTGGTCGTCGCGTCCCTCACGACGTAAAATTCGGTGGTCTGCGCGAACGCCGAGGTGACGGTAAAGGCGACGACAGCGGTCGAAAGCAGAAGCTTCTTCATGATTTCCTCCAGTGGTGTCTAAGTTTTATCAAAACAGTACTAGTGAACGGCTCGAAGCAGGAGGTAGCTCGCGCCACCTAAAACGACGACAGCAGGAACAGCCCAAAGAAAAAGTACTGGTATGTTCTTCTCCCTCGTTATGCCCACGAAGTACGAACGTGCCAGATTGCCACTTGTTCCCGACATGGATCAGCCCGTTCGGTGTAAGCGAGGAAAGCGGGTGAGGGAATCAAGCCGCGTAAGGCTGACCGAACGGCAGCTTTCAGTGTGCATTTCCTGCCCGGAAAACCAGCCTTACGGGGTTGGCTTCATGGTTTCGGTAGTCGAGGCAGGCACCTTCGGTCGATTTAGATCACGAGACTAGATCAGTTTGAAGTCGCGCGCCGGTCTTTCGGCGGTGTGCCACGTTTTCCCAGCGGGAACCGAGCGACCGTCTTGGCAGTTCTGTCATGACAACAGAGGCGCAACAAGCGATGCCAGGGAGAGTGGGTTCAGCCCCGTCCAAAAGACGGCCGTCCGAGGGGATCGAAGAAGCGTCTGCCAGAACGGAGAGAAAGCCACTTCCTTTGGGCGCCGGCGCCCGCATGAACGCTCGGGTCGTGCTTGCTCTGGTCCTGTTTGGTCTTGCGGTGTGGACCGCCGCGGGTTTTCTGCCGGCGCTGATCTGGGCCACGATTCTCGCGGTTGCCCTGTGGCCGCTGTACCTCAAATTTGCGGCACGCTTTTCCTCCGGTCCCTCCAGCCTGGCTGCGTTCATCTTTACCGTAATCGTTGCGCTCGTCCTGTTCACTCCGATGTCGCTTGCCGTCTACCAAATCGCGCAGCAGGGCGACGTGCTCGTGAGTTGGCTCAAGCAGGCCCAGGAGAGCGGGGTTGACGTCCCGGATTGGGTCGCTCGTCTGCCGGTTGCCGCGGATAGTCTGCAATCATGGTGGCGCTCCAACCTCTCGGATCCGAAAGCGGCCACCGCCTTGCTTAAAACGGTCAATGCGGACAATGCGTCGGAATTTTTCAAAACGTTTGGCGGACAGCTGCTCCATCGGCTGTTTCTGTTGTTATTCTCGCTCCTGACCTTGTTCTTTCTGCTCCGTAACGGTCGCGCCGTCGCGAGCCGCTTCCTCGAGACGTGTGAACGCCTAATTGGCGATGCCGGGGAGGGGCTGGTCGAGAAAATGGTCGATGCCACGCGCGGCACGGTGAACGGCACGGTTCTCGTCGCCGTGGGCGAGGGATTGCTGATCGGCGTTGGCTACTTCGTCGCGGGCGTTCCGAATCCGGTGATGTTTACGATTCTGACGACGGCATTCGCGATGCTGCCGTTCGGCGCGTGGCTCGCCTTCACAACGGCGGCGTTGGTCCTGGTCTCCAGCGGCGGCAGTGGGTTCGCGGCCGCAGCCGTATTTTGCTGGGGCGCGATCGTCATGCTTGCCGGCGATCATTTCGTCTGGCCAACCCTGGTCGGCGGCTCGGCGCGTCTCCCGTTTCTTCTCGCCTTTGTCGGAATCTTCGGAGGCCTCGCTGCTTTTGGGTTGTTCGGTTTGTTTCTGGGCCCTGTGATCATGGCGGCGTTGCTGACCGTTTGGCGCGAGTGGATCTACCGACCGATTCCACAATAAAATTCTTCAGCGCGCCTCTGATCACGGCTTTAAGTGCCGTCCGCTCGATATCAATTCGACGTGCAACTGTGCTTCGCATGGATCACCTTGACAACCGCCGATTGTTCCCGACGAGACTTCGACAAGTGGAGCGAGCGCAACTTGATGATTTGCATCATTGGGAACCAGAGCGCGATGACGGAGTTTGCTGAAGCACTTGGGCCGGAGGGTTTTGGGATGAGCATCTTCAATACGCGCGGTAATCTCGTCCCAATTCATCCCGATAATACCAGGACGGGAGATTGGCTCGTTCTGTTAGAAGCAGCCACCATCGTGGGCCACGAACGCGACAAGCTCAGGGTCGCACTAACTACTCAAGAGCGGAAGCTCGTAAAAAGGCGGAAGCTGTTCGGCAAAACGGAGTACTTCCTTATTGTCGACGGTTATGATCCGCGAATACACGCGCTGTATTTCTGCCCTCAGCTTTACAGAAACGACGACGGTGCGCTCGTTCCTTTGACCGGTGAAGAGATCGGACAATTGATGGCGCGGGCGCTGGAGGGAGGTGCGATTGAAAAGCCGCCATGGTATGAGCCTGCTGATAGCCTGCCGAAAGAGCCAGTCATAAAAGCGACTCCTGAGAAGGAATTTGACAGCTTGGTTGTTGACGCGCCAAGCCCGAAGGCGAAATCGCCCGCGCTGAGGGCTGTACCTACAGCCGACAAGGAAAACGCGAAGACTTAACGCGCTTACACTTGAGCGCCCGCTTAGTCAGCCTATATCCTGGCTACTCCTCGCGCAGGCAAGCGCCTAAAGGCCCTTTCACGAAATGAAGCCTGCGAGCATAGAAGGGTCTCGAGATCCTTGGCCAGCGAAGTGGCTTGGATCAGCATCCAGTCGATAGTGCTTTTTAGGGCTAACCGGGATCTGGCGACGTGCGTCAAAACTCACTTCGCCGATTTCAGAGATTTCGCGGCGTCCAAATGTTTTTGCAATGTCTCGATCTGCCCAGAAGCATATTCCCCGGCGGCATCTTTGTTCTTAGAGGCCTTCTTGTACTCGGCAATATCTTTCTGATGATCGGCAACCATGTGGGTTGCAAACATCTTGTCGAAGGCGGCCCCGGTCATTTTTGACATCTTCTCGTAGTCAGCTTTTTGCTTCGGATTTGGTCCGGCTGGTGGACTAACTTCTAATCCCTTAGCAGCATCCATAGCTTTTCGATTGGCAGCGGCGTGGTCGGCGGAAAGCATCCTGCCGTACGTCTTGACGCCCTCGCTTTGACCATTCTTCTGTGCGAGGTCACCCATGCTAACTTCGGCAAAATTGCCCTCAATTGCCTTCTTGATGAAGGTTTGGCTCGGCTTGTCTTTCGCGGTTGCATTAGCGGTCGAGATAGCCAACACGAGCGTGGCTGTCCCAACGAACGATAAGACTTTGTACATAGGTAAACCTCCCAGTGATTTACCTGCTGAACACACAGGGGGCGTAAGAGTTCCAATCGGCGGATGCCTTGCTTCTTCAACAGTCGGTCCCCGGCGCCGAGGATATCGCCGCTTGCCTAGTGTCTCTTTCCGACGGCCCGCCACGAAAAGTGAGACCACCTGATCGAGGATTAAACCCTGGTACGCTCGCTGGGGTGCCGTCAGTCGGCAAGATATCGGACGGGCGGCATCGAAAAGTGGTTTGGTGGCAGGTTCGGGAGTTGGAATTCGATTATTCCTGCGCGCCCTGGAGTAGCTCCGGATATTGAACGACAGAGCGGACCGTTCTTGCGATAGGGCGACTACTTCTAGGGCGCGTGCTCTTACTGTCTGCCTTGGGGTCCGTTTGGATGCCAGCGGGCCCACGGATTGTGGAGTTCGCGAACCGGCATCGTCTCCCCATGGTGGCTGGATGGCGTGCATGGGTACAGGCCGGAGGCCCCCGCGGGAACCCCTATTGGTGCACCGCGTTGCTTGTGGTCGCCGTTGATCAACTGTTAGTTAGCTGAGTAAGAAAGCATGACAAAAATGCCAACTACGAAGGCTGAATTGAACAGATTTTTTGAAATGATCAATCAGCGAGTGCCGAAACGGGTCTCTCAGTTCATTCGGTGGCTTCGCAAACCTTCTTCATTCGCGGCTCGGCTGGCCGTTGCAGCATTGCTCATTTTGGGCGGCATCTTCAGCTTCTTGCCTGTCTTGGGGTTCTGGATGCTGCCTCTCGGGCTGCTGTTAATTGCCCAAGATATCCCGTTTTTGCAAAAGCCTCTTGTTAGAGTTCTGTCGTGGATGGAGAAGAAATGGGTACAGACACGATTGAAATGGCAAAGCCGGTAAGTGTTTCAACCTCGATAACATTCAGTAAGCCTCCGATAAGGCAAAAAACGGCCCCAGTGGCGGGGCAGCGACTGGAGCCGTCTTTTTTCATCGGATAGAACGCGGGGGGACGTCCCACCCGGTAGCGTAGAGTCAAGAGATGGCGATAATAATCGTTCCATCACTAAGGGTCTTGGCTGGCTATTTTTGACCAATGAACTGATCCAAATCAATCTGGGGTCTTTGGCTTCGCTACTCCTGGCTGCTCCGCTACTCATAGAGATACGGAGCACGCCATCCTCCGCTGAAATTTCCAGGAAGCCCTCCAGGGGTCATTCGACGGACTACTTTTGTAGAAATACGAGGGGTACGTTGCTGCGAACGTAGCCTTGCATCGACTTATTCATGCGCCCTCCCTTAGGACTGCCCCTATATGCGATCTCTTGGTTCAACCTGCAAAGCCCCCACGAGCATTGTGGGCTAGCCATTCGATCTGGCTCTCGGTCTCCGCGAGGTGCTTTTCGAATGCAGCTTTCAGTTCGGTGACTGCGCCGTCTTTGTCATTTTTGCCAGAGCAGAAAAGATCCGCGAGCAGCTTCTCTTTGGTCATGAGACCCCACCAGGGTTTGGATGCCGTAGAACTGTGTGGATTCTAATAATCCTGAGTTAGCTGCCATCGTGCGCCTTTGTTTGTTCTGCGGTTCTTGTCGCCCACAATTTTAAATTGAAGGCCCCGTTGCACTGGGGTCAGTCATAGCGAGGCATTGCCGCACCATGGAACCTAAGGTGTGGTGGACGGTTCAATCGCTTTCTAACTCACTGGAGGAATCATGAAACAGACCCTTCTCGCCGCTAGCATCGCAGTGCTGGCAATCACCACTGCTTTCGCCCAAAACCCGCCGGCACAGTCGGGACCGGGCAACAACGCGGTCAATTCAGCCGGCCAAAACAACGCCGCTGCTCCCGTCGCCGGCGCCAACAGTTTTACCGAGGGGCAAGCCAAGTCGAAGATCGAAGACGCTGGCTTCACCAACGTGACCGAACTGAAGAAGGACGATAACGGCGTTTGGCGTGGCAAGGCCAGCAAAGGCGGCGCGGCCACTGCGGTGAGCGTCGATTTTCAGGGCAACGTCAACACTGCGAAATAAGGAAAACTGAGCATGACCGTTACAATATCTCGTCTTTACGACACTCATACCCACGCACAGGCGGCTGTTCAACGACTGGAAGCAGCCGGCGTACCGCACTCAGACATCAGCATTGTCGCCAACAACTCGGACAGCTGGTTCAGCACGGACAAGAAGGTGGATCGCGACCGTGACGGCGTCGATGACCGGGCGGAGGGAGCGGGAACGGGTGCAGCAATCGGCGCGGGGCTAGGCGGCACGGCCGGTTTGCTGGCCGGTCTGGGCCTGCTGGCCATTCCCGGTCTTGGGCCCGTTGTCGCGGCCGGCTGGCTGGCGGCAACGGCGGTCGGCGCGGCAGCAGGTGCGGCAAGCGGCGGCATCGTCGGAGCGCTCACTCAAGCTGGGGTATCCGAAGAAGACGCTCACACTTATGCCGAGGGCGTCCGACGCGGCGGCACGTTGGTATCCGCCAGGGTAGCAGACGCAGATCGCACGCGGCTGGATGCATTGCTGAATGAGTCCGCGGTCAACTTGCGTGACCGGACTGCGGCGTGGCGCAAGTCAGGCTGGAAGTCGTTTGACCCCACAAGCAAGCCCTACGGAGCCGATGAGGTCCGAAAGGAACGCGCGCTCTACGGTGGCGGGCTGCGGTAAAGAGTGGAAAGTAACGGCCCGCCCAGCGCGGGCCGTTTTTTAAAAGGTGATTACATTTCTACTGAGCACTTCCACCCCGCCTTGAGCCGGTTCGGTCCATAGTCGCCGGCGACGAGAAGCTCCCACTGCCCTTCCCCAACTGACAGCGACGCCGAAATCTGGGAATTTCCGGCAAAGATCCGCTCACTCCAGCGGCAACGCACCTCAACCTATGCAGGGTTGAGGTTGCTGCACGAAGTTCGGCTCATTCTGCTGGTTTTGACTTTCGACGCGTCATTCGGGGAGCGCCAGGGGAGTACAGGCATCCTTTGCGTCAGAGCACATGCGACTGGCGGCTTGCGTTTCGGCTGCTGTTATATCACAACGTGCTTGTCCGTTCTGTCATTAGCGTCGCTTGACCGCGTGCTCCAGCCTGATCCCCAAAGCAGACGAAGCACATGAGGGCCGCCGCTTCCTCGGAAGTCCACATCGCTCTTGAGAATTCGCGCGACATATGATGCCTGCTAGAGCGTCCGATTCGTTCTCGCCGCGAGTGGTCACGTTGCTGGCGTCATCAATCCACCCGCCCGCAACAAACGGAGCCACTGGGTGATGATGACCTTGGCTGCGAATCGAAAGTTGGTTAGGAGCTGCAGACGAGAAAGCCGGAAGCTGTGGCCCGACTGGGATTCCTGGATGAAGCGGCATTCGAGCGGGAGGACTCCTGCCCCGGTGCAGGCCGGCAGCGCGAGCTATCACATCATCGAGCCAGCGCCCGGTCGTTACGTGAAGCAAAAATCAAACTGATTCGATCGGTTGCTGTCAGCGCTCTGTGCGAGTCTAGTTCAAACCGGCACATTCAATTTCACCTGCGCGCCCGACAAGCAAAATGGGCTGGCTGACTAACGTATCGCGCACCGGAGTGCCACTGGTCCGGTCAAACCGACGCGGCCTAAATGGCCACACATTAACTCGACACCATCAGATCAAAGTTGCGGGATGCCGGGCCACGCAGTTGAGCCTTTCGCCTTCGCGCGCCGGCAGCCGCGCCGTATGCCGTGTCTGGGAACGCCAGCGCAAAATGACGTTCAGGCCGCGCAACGTTGGTTAATCGCGGCGCACTCGGTGTGGAGTATCTCTCCTGAGGCTGTAAACCGGAACAGCGAGCGCTCTAGTTTGCCTTCGTAGTTGCGATAGTCGAGGCAAACGCCGTCGGCTGTAAGCGTCAGGTCATTCATTGCGAATGCTGCCGTAGACGCCATCGCAAGCTTGGGTGCCTAGTAAGCAGCGATCGATGCCCGTCCGATTAAGGTCACCCTATCGCAGCTGCATTCAAGCGTCGCCCGCTCGTCGTACATATCGACCAAGGCGTGGAGATCGCCGAGCCGACAGGCATCGAGCCAGTCAACGACGATGGCGAAAGGATCGAACTCATGCGGTGGTATCGGCATCGGTGCCCATCCTGTCCCTCATGCCTCCCGGCGCAAGCTCATATAGGTTTCATCGTGAATGGGGGTTGAATGGAGCTACCGTAAGAATACGGACTATCCGGTATGTTCACTTTTGGACTTTCATGCGGAACTACCCGGTCCCGGCGACGTTTGTGCATGGAACTTTCGATGGGCGGGAAAAAGTGGCAAATTCAGAGCTTCCTGTCGTCCTCATCGTCGAGGACGACCCTACAATCAAGTGATAGTTGAGGACGCTTTGAAAGAAGCTGGCTTTGAAACGGCAATTGCACCGTCGGCCGAAGAAGCCGTGACCCTGCTCAAGGGGAAAGTGATGAACTACCGGGCGCTGGTCACCGATATCAATTTGAAGGGGCGCATGAACGGCTGGGAAGCCGCGAAGCAGGCCCGGCATATCGAACCTGAGTTTCCGATCGTATATATGACGGGTGCTGCCGCCGGTGACTGGGCGTCTCACGGTGTGCCCCACAGTATCCTCCTTGAAAAGCCATTCGCGCCCGCACAACTAGTGACCGCGGTCTCTCAGCTTCTCAACGCGGCTTCGCCAGGACAAAGCTGATGCAGGGCGCCTCGGTGTTTTTAGTCGAAGACGAGGCCCTAATACGAATGATGATAGTCGAAATGCTCGAAGAGCTCGGGCATCGAGTGACCGCCGAAGCCGGCAGTGTTGCGATTGCCGAGCCGCTTGCTCGGACGTCCGCATTCGACTTAGGGGTTTTCGATATCAATGTCGCGGGCTTCAATGTTAGTCCAATAGCCCAGATCGTTGCTGCGCGCGGTCTCCCGTTCATATTTGTCAGCGGCTACGGTCCCGAAGGACGGCCTGAAATGTTCACTCACAAACCAGTGCTGCGCAAACCGTTCTTGATTTCCGATCTTGCGACAATGATCGATTCGGCTTTGAGCGAGAACGGGCGGCACGACTGACAGCAGGCCCATGAAAGCCGGGTTGCCCGGAGAAGCACAGACGCTCGCCCGTTGCCGGACATCGTGCCGCAATTATCGCCTGCTATCGGGCGCGCCGAACTCCGGCGCGGGTCGCCAATGCTGATGCCAGGAAAGCGTGGGCCAGCCGGCGTAGGGGAAAAAAGCCCGCATTTCTGCGGGCTTTTTGTGAAGCGCCTCATCCGAGCCTGCGCGGATCATATCAAGCCCAGCGTTTTCACACAGCCAAGGTCAAAGCTCCCCCTCGACAGCCCCTCAACGGCGCTTACGCTTTCGTGTGCGGTCCGGCAGCGTCTAACGCTTTCTTCCGTTTCATCCGCCCGGCACCCTTCAATCCCCGGCCTTACCGGTTGGCCGTTGCCGCACTGCGGAAGTAGAAGGGCTCGCTCGGCAGCGAGCCATACACGAACGGTTCCTGCTGGCGCCCGGTCGCAGCCATCACGTCGTCGCGAACGAAGCGGAACAGCATCGATATCTCTAAACCCGGCTGCTTCAATCGCTTGAGCAGCGCCTTCATGAACGGACTGTTACCGTCGTCCCCATCATGCGCCACCTGGCCGGCTTTCGCAGCATAAGCGATCATGGTACCACCTTCGGGCTCGACGCGCGCCAGGCCTGCCCCCAGCGAACGCGTGCTGTTGGTGAACCGCATCTGCGGTGCGAATGGATTATTGCGACAGGCGTCCAGCACGATCAGCCGCAAGCCCCGCACGCCCTCGATCGCGGCGCTTAACTCATCGATCGACACCGCTTCAAGGCGAACATCGCGATCGGTCTTGAATTGCGCATCTACAGGGGCGAGCCAATTGACGCCTCCCATCTCGAGCCCATGGCCGGCAAAATAGATCACAGCCCAGTCGGCTGTTTCGGCGTCCGCTGCGAATGCTCTCAGCGCCGCGAACATCTGTGCGCGCGAGAGGTCGCGCAGGAGCGTCACCTTGCGGAAGCCAAGCGCATCGAATTCTGCCGCGAGCGCTTCCGCGTCACGGCCGGCATTCGTGAGCGGTGCAACGTTCTGATAGGTGGTATTGCCGATGATGAGCGCGACCCGGTTGCTCCGCTCTCGCGCCGGCTCCGCGGAATTCTCAAGACGCGGCGCCATCGCGCTGTCTAGTTCGCGCACCAGTTGCTCCGCCTCGCGGAACACACCGGCGGCGTCCGGACTGGACAGCGGCAGCCGTCGCGCGGTGGCCAGCGCATCCCGCGCCGCACCGACATTGTTGGTTCGGGCCAGTGCCACACTCTTGAGGGCATGCGCTTCGGAGTTGTTCGCGTCGATCTTGAGCAGCGCAGCCAACACAGGTAGAGCTTCCGCATAGCGCTTCAGCTCGACCAGGGCTTTACCGTTCAGCAGGCCAATGTCAGCGTGCATCTTCTGCTGTGAAAAGGTCGTGGTGACCCGGGTGGCGCGTGCCCGCGCAATTTGATGAAGGGCCTCATCGGGGCGGCCGACCTGCAGCAGGAAGTCTGCCCGGTTGATAAAGTTGTAGACATCACCCGATTGCAGCCTCGCCGCCTGGTCGAGATCGGCCTGACTCTCGGCAATTTTGCCACGCCGGACAAAGGCCGCAGCGCGGTTGCGCAGCGCGCCGGCGCGATCCGAATTGGTGTTGGCCAGAGCGAGCGCGCGGGTCGCGTCCTTGATCGCGAGATCGAACTGGCCAAACCCGCTGCGTATCGTGCTCCGGTTCAGCCAAGCGTCGACGAGGGATGGATTGTCTTCAAGCGACCTATCGCAGCTCGCGAGCGCATTCCGATAGTCGTGCACTAGGATGTAGTGGTAGCAACGCGTGTAGTAAGCGGCGGCGCGCTCGCCGATCGGTATGCCGCGCGTGTTGATGATCGCCATGCAGGCGCCGAGCGCTGCCTCACCGTCTTTGTTGCGGCATGCCTCCCACAGCGTCGATCTCTCGCTCGGAGCCGCGGCAATCGCGTTAAGAGTGGGCAGCGAAAGCACGAGCGGCAGCAGGAAAATCATGCCGCAGGCCGGCAGCAACACGCGCGGATGCGCAATCCGCCGGAGTGCGATCATGGAGTGGTCCTGCCGAAAGCTGCACTCGCTTCCGATGCGGGCCGGGGGACGGCAGCCGTCTGCTGGTCGAAAACCCGCGCCGCGCAATCGATTGCTGAGCTTCGAACTGCGCAAGCACCGTAGAAGGATCGAGCGGATCGATTGGTGCGATAAGGCCGGCCAGCAGCGGCGCGATCATTCCCCAAAAGACCGTGAGAATGAGCCACACCGATAATGCGGCAAGCGCCGACGTCGCCGGTGACCGAATGACGGCCGAAAATGCGATGGCGAGCGCAAGCCAAACGCCGGCGCAGGCAAGCGTCGCTGCCAGATAGGCCAGACTACGAACGACGTCAGCCGCCGTTGGTGGCAATCCGAGAAACAGAATACCGAGCCCGGTCATCAGCAGCCACAGCGTGAGTAGCGCGATGGCAATGACAAGAAGTGCTCCGAGAAACTTTCCGAATAGCACGGCATCGCGATAGATCGGCTGTGCCAGCAGCCGGCTCATGGTGCGGCGGTTGTATTCGCCATTGATCGCATCGAAACCAAGCGCGATGGCTACCAGCGGTAGCAGGAAGCCGAGAAACGCGGCAAATGACGGTAGCGGCTCGCGCGCCACCGTGAAGAGCTTCAGGAACAGATAGGCGTCCTCGGCCGTGGTATCCTTGATGCGGCCGATCGCGCCATAGACCGCACCGATCGCCGTCAGCAGCACCAGACCCATGATCAGGTGCATGCGAGCGCTGGTCAAATGATCGGCCGCCTCCTTGAGCGCAATGACGCCGACTCCGCGGAATGGAGATCCCTCACGCACCATCATTGGTGAACCTCCCGGAAATACCGGCCATAGGCTTCGTCGAGCCTAGCCCGACGCAGGTCGAGGTTGCGCAGCGCGCCACCCGCGGCGACGATCCGCTGCGCGAGCTGCGGCCGAACGTCCCGCACGGCCTCGCATTGCCAATGCCCGTTCACCGCCATGACGTTCTTGACACCATCGACGGTGGTAGCGAGCGCGGACAGATCGATTCCCTCCGCCTCGACGTCGATGACATATGTGCCACCGCCGATCTTGGCCGCCAGTTCTTCGATCGTTCCGAAGAAGCCGATCCTGCCTTTGTTGAAAAGCGCGATCCGGTGACACACGGTCTGAACGACGTCGAGCATATGCGATGACAGCAGGATCGTCATGCCGCCGCGGCTAAGCTTTTGGATCAGGTCAAGCAGCTCTTGGGTCGACTGCGGATCCAGCCCGGACGTCGGCTCGTCCAGGATGGCGATCCGGCATTGGCGCATCAGCAGTTCGGCGATGCCGAGCCTCTGCCGCATGCCGCGCGAGTACGTGGCGACCGGACGGTCGGCAACCTCGAGCAGGTGAACGGCGGCGAGCGAGCTGTTGATGCGCTCACCCACTACCCCGCGCGGGATGGCGGCAAGCCGAGCCATGTAGGTAAGGTTCTCGCGGCCCGTCATAGTCTCGTAGAAGCCGACGGAATCCGGCAGATATCCGACATCGCGCTTCACTTCGAGCGGCCGCCGCAACGGGTCCTTGCCGAGGATCAGGATGCTCCCGCGCGTGGCTTCGGTCAGTCCCAGCAACATCAGAATTGTCGTCGTCTTGCCGGCGCCGTTCGGGCCAAGTAGACCGATAACCTCACCGGCGCGGACCTGCAGGTCGATGCCGTCCACGGCGACATGCGGACCATATTGCTTGGCAAGGCCTCTCGCCTCGATAACGAATTCGTCGCTCATCGCCGTCCGTACCGCATCACGGCGCCGCCGAGAACCAGCACGGCAGCGGCTATGACGCCGAGCCCGGCAACGCCCCAAATGGTTGAGGTTCGCACTGTCGTTCGAAACTGCACCGATTCGGACAGCCCGCCGCCGCCGCTGCGCAGCGTGACCATGTAGTCCCCGGCAACCGCCCGTTCGGAAGGCTTGATTTTTACGTTCACTTCTCGGGTCTGGTTCGGCGCGATGCTTCCGATCTGCTTCGGCTCGAAGGTGACGCTCCAGCCTGACGGTGGCGAAGCGGACATCTCGATGTCGGTCGCGGGCGCTGACCCTCCATTGACAAGCGAGAAGGTGAAGTTCGATTCCTCTCCCGCAACGGCGTCGCCGGAGAGACGCTCCTGCGGGCCGACCATTCGCAGTTGCGGCTCGCCGGTGACTTCCAAGCTCAACGCGGTTTCGGCGGATTTGTCACCGCCCGACAGACGCACCGCGATAGGATAACGACCGGCAGGCGCGGCGCGTGAAGGCACAATGTCGAGGGTGATGTTTTCGGAGCTCCCTGCGTTAATCGGTAGCCCGGTGATTTCCTCCGAGCCGTAGCCTCGCTTGAATTTTGCCTGGAAACCCTCGGGCGTTCGCGCCGACAGGTTAAAAAGCGACTGATCGGAGCCGCCGTTGGTAGCCTTGATCCGGAAGCTGAAGGTCGAACGAGGCGTACCGCGCAGGGCAGGCAGTTCAGGTTCGAGCGTGAGCTTTCCGGAGGCCGCTTCCGAAAGTCTGACGCTCAGAGGTAATGAAATCGTCTGCCCGTCCTGCCTGGCGTTGACCTTGAGCGCGAAAGTGCCTGCGGAGATGCCGGCGGGTGGCTTCAGTTCGAGCGTAAGGCGTTCAGTCTCGTCGGGGCCTACCATCACCGCCGAGACTTGTCTTCCACCGCCCTTGAATGCCGCTTCCCAGCCTTCCGGAAGACCCTCAAGGCTTAACCCCAGCCGCTGCGGGGGCTGATGTGCGTTTCGGACAGAGACCTGGATTGATCCGGCCTCGCCTGGTTTCAGCGAGAATTCGGGATGCGGGGTCGTGATCCAAAGCCCGGTAAGGGGTGGGGAAGTCTCCGCGGCCAGGGAGGCAGCTGGACCGATCAAAGTCGCCAGAACAACGGACAGAAAAAAGCGCGCGCCGCGCTTGAACGATCTCATGGTACCCTCTTTGTGTCCTTCGGCGTCCGACAAACCAGTCCGCCTGATTGTCGGGCACCGTGCGGCTTTCTCCTTTCTTCCGCACCGCAAGGCGCGCTAGTCGCGCTCATGCTCTGTATGCAGCGGGTGAAACGCGTTGCATCCGGCAATCCGAATCGGCGATGTCACTAGCGGCCCGGACTTGAAGCCGCCGGACGAAAAACGACTTAGAGCGCACGTTGTTTTCGTCAAGCCGCGCCGCGCGAGCTTTTTGTCGCATCTCAAGCAGATGCGTCGCCATCCCGGTCTCGGGTCAAAGCGAGCACGGCAGGAGCTTCGCCTCGCCGGGACCACGTCATCCCAGACCGGCATTCACTTGGCACTCGCCCAGGGACCCCTCGCGGCTATTCTTAACCCCACGTCTTCCTGCCCTGGCCACTGATGACAAAGCCCCTTGCCTTGAAGGAACCATTCTCGCCCCCGTCTTTTGAATCGCTTTTGGTTGCGTGGAGTGGGGTAATGCGTGAGTCACCATCGATTGTCCCCGTCATGGACCAGGACGTCTATCTCGTCCTCGATGACTTCGGTGCAATGGGATGTGCTTGGCGAGAGACAAACGTCGAAGACACCGGTCTTGAAGCGGTCATCGAGGATTTGTTGGAGGGCCAGTACAGCAATCCGGTACGCATCATTCGCTTTAATCTCGCGGAGGGTTGGGTTCGTGACGTTTCCGAAGAAATAGCACAAAAACTGAGCCAGCGCTGCGCCGATCGCGGCGGCGAACTGCCCTATTCGCTGCATCAGTTGGTCGAGCAAGCAGCACGGCGGTGAGTAACTTAGTGCGACTCGTGAACAGTATTGGAAAAGACAAGAAGACGTGGGGCGTGCCGTTGTCGTTCGAGCCATCGGCGGCACGAACTCGCAATCGCTTTCGATTTCAGGCAGGTTGAAATTCGCGAGCGCTCGACAACGACACGTTCGCGACATTACGCGGATTTTTTTTCAAACGGAGCGCCTCGGCCTGGGAAACTTGAGCCGTTACTGAAGAGGGAAGTGACAGCGGCGCCCAACCCAAGCACGACGGCTACCCTGCCCACATCGCGGCGGCCGGCCGCGCCATGCGGACCCAGAAGGGCCGGCAGGAAAAGCGGGACCGGCTAGTTGCACGCTCTCGTCGCTCAGGTCTTGAAACCTAATCGCACGCTCCTAATTCATCTGCTGTCACGCGGTGGCCTGGATCCCGCGAATGGATCGGGCCGACCGTGGCGCTGCAGCACGCTGAGATTGTCAAGCGAGATGTGAATATGAGAGTTCTGGATCCGTTCGGAGTCCGATCGCATCGAGAGCGGTTCGCGGCATGAAGAATAACACGCGCTTCAACGTCGGCTATGCGATCGCCGCAGTCGCCGCGATCCTTCTGATTCAGTACATCGTCTCGGCAGCCAGCCAGGTCGCCGTCATCCCTTACAGCGAATATCAGCAATTGCTGAAGCAGGGAAAGGTTGCGACGGTCGGGATCTCCGATCGCATTTTGCAGGGCACGTTGAAAGAGCCTTTGCCCAGCGGACAAAAGCAGTTCGTTACCACGCGCGTTGACCCTGGGATCGCACAGGAGCTCGAGAAAGCCGGCGTCCTCTTCACTGGTCAGGTCGAGAGCACCCTTGTGCGCGACCTGCTGTCATGGGTTATGCCGGTGCTGCTGTTCTTCGGCCTGTGGTGGTACATCGGCAAGCGCGCCGCAGAGGGCGGAGGCTTTGGCGGAGGGCTGATGGCCATCGGCAAGAGCAAGGCGAAGATCTACGTCGAATCCAATACCGGCGTGACGTTCGCCGACGTTGCCGGCGTTGACGAGGCTAAGGACGAACTGCGCGAAATCGTCGATTTCCTCAAGAGTCCGGCGGGGTATGGCCGGCTCGGCGGCCGGATGCCCAAGGGTGTGCTGCTGGTCGGACCGCCCGGCACCGGCAAGACGTTGTTGGCGAAGGCCATTGCCGGGGAGGCGAAGGTCCCGTTCTTCTCGATCTCCGGCTCGGAATTCGTCGAGATGTTCATCGGCGTCGGTGCGGCCCGGGTCCGCGATCTCTTTCAGCAGGCGCACCAGAAGGCCCCCGCTATTATCTTCATCGATGAGCTGGATGCGCTCGGCCGCGCCCGCGGCATAGGGGCGTTCTCCGGCGGCCACGACGAAAAAGAGCAGACCCTCAACCAGCTCCTGGTCGAGCTCGACGGCTTCGACTCACGCTCGGGCCTCGTCATACTCGCCGCCACCAACCGCCCTGAGATCCTCGATCCCGCACTGCTGCGCGCAGGCCGCTTCGACCGCCAGGTGCTGGTCGACCGTCCGGACCGGAAGGGCCGCACCGAGATTCTCATGGTGCACATGAAAAAGGTGCAGCTCGCGCCCGGCTTCGACGCTGAGGCCGTAGCGGCGATGACGCCTGGTTTCACTGGCGCCGACCTCGCCAACCTTGTCAATGAAGCCGCGCTGCTGGCAACTCGCCGCGGGGCCGATGCGGTCGCGATGACCGATTTTAATAATGCCATCGAGCGCATGGTCGCGGGGCTGGAAAAACGCAACCGGTTGCTCAATCCCAAGGAACGGGAGATCGTCGCCTATCACGAAATGGGCCACGCCTTGATCGCGCTTTCATTGCCGGGCGTCGACCCGGTTCACAAGGTATCGATCATTCCAAGGGGGGTCGGGGCGCTCGGCTATACCATCCAGCGACCGATCGAGGATCGCTTCCTGATGACCAAGGAAGAGTTGGAGAACAAGATGGCGGTGCTGCTGGGTGGCCGCGCAGCGGAATTGATCGTCTTCGAGCATCTGTCGACGGGCGCGGCCGACGACCTTCGCCGCGTCACCGACATCGCCCGCAGTATGGTCACGCGCTACGGCATGTCCGAAAAGCTCGGCAGCATCGCCTACGACCGCGAGCCAGGCAATTTCCTCGCCGGGCCTGACCGGCCATATCCTGCGCGCGAGCGCGAATATGCCGAAGAGACCGCCGCCGCAGTAGACCATGAGGTTCGCGCCATCGTTGATCGGGTATTTCAGCGTGCGCAGAGCCTCTTGATGGCCCGCCGCGCGATATTGGACCGGGCGGCACTGACCCTACTGGAAAAGGAAACGCTCGAGCAAAGCGACCTCGATGCGCTGATGCAGGAAACGCCCAAGGAGGGGCTAAGGGCTGTCTAGGCGGTGCGCGTGCCGCAATGCCGCTGCGGGCGATATCTTGATGTTTCTATCCGAAGGCGCAAGACTAGTGCGGGTCGGTGACTTCGCAAACAAGTGACATTCGACCGCAGCTCAGCGTGCCCAGTCACTTGCGGCTGCCATTCGCCCAGCGTCCCGCTGGATCAAACAGCCTCGTCAGACCGGTCCCGGAAGCCAAACCACGCGAACGGGAGAGCGACGCCGCAGAGAAGGGCCATTGGAAAGAAGGCCGCGGCTCCCAACCTGGCAAAGAGAATTCCTGACAACAAAGTTAGTACGGCAGTCGCCAACCCTGAGCCAAAGGCATAAAGGGCTTGAGCCGCTCCGGCTGTCCTAGCTGGAACGAGTGTCGCCATCATACGCATGCACGCAAGATGAAGCAGGGCGAAAGTCAACCCATGTAGCGTATGATCCCAGCTGCGGCTGCCAGAGCAGCCGCTCCACGCGCGCCGAGCCGGTCGAGTAACGATGGACCAATTAAGAAAAACACGATGACTTCTGCCGCTACGGCTTCGGACCATAGGACGCTTATGATCGGCGTATCGATGCCTGCAGCGCTCCACCTGATCACAGCAAATGCGTCGTGCATCGCGTGACTCCCGTAGACCAGAGCTGAAACTAAAATCAGGATGCGAAACTGCGAGATCTTAAGAAGCCCATGCAGGGCAGCGAGAGCGGTCAGGCCGCCTTCATAAGGTTTGGGCTGAATATTAACACGGGGCAGCAGGGCTGTTACCCCAGCTGCGACCGCCAGTAGGGCCACATTCATCCAGATGATCGGGGTGAGATCGTCTTGGCCGATTATTTGCCCGATAGTCAGCGTTCCCAATACGAATGCCGCCGATCCAGAGCCGCGTATCCAGCCATATTCAAAAGGCTTTCCTGCGATCTCAGGCTTTGCTGCGTTAACTGACAACGCGTCGGCAATCGACGTCGTGGGGGCAAGTGCTGCAGCTTGAACTAAAGCTATAAGGAACAATAGCAAAAACGTATTTGCCAACAAGAATGCGGCGGCCGTAGCGGCTGCCAGGGCAGCACAGGTCGCGAGCAGAAGGCGTAATGACCCCAAAAGATCGGCCAGCATTCCTACCACTGGGCCGACGGCAAGGCGCACTAACATTGCAGCTGCTAGTATCAGACCGATTTGCTGGGGAGTCAGAGCTCTCGTTTCGAAAAATTTTGGCCAAAAGGGCGACGACACGCCAAACGCAGCGTACAGCGCGACGTAAAGAACAATGTAGGCGATCGGTCTACTGATGCGCACTGGGGCTACCCCAAAAGGGCTCGTTCTACCGACACGAGGATTGCATACTAATACATCAGGACTGCACAATTTGCGCGGACGCAGCTCTGCGGGAGTCCACCGGCAGCTCTGCTCATCTCTGGGACATGCGCTCCATTGAGCGCACGAAAAGCACGCTCGCGAGGCTCCGGAACTGTGCGATAGCCAAAAGTGGAAGTTGCTCCGCACTGATCCCAAGAGCTTGCGTGCGGTTTCCTCTGAGGATTGAAGAGTCGCTCGCTCTTCCTAATTTAACCGTATACGCAGAACGCCTTTTGGGATGCTCGTAGTGCGGCCGATCACCTCCAACCACGATCTCCAATCATCTAGCCACGAAGAATTGGAATCGCTGATCCGTCAGGATTACGAGCGATGCCATCCCGGCGACACTCTGGATGATCTTAAGCGGCGGGCCGCGTTCTCAAAGGAGGACAGGGGACTGCTGCGAGATTGGATGGCTGTAGCAGCTGCCTGTCGGAAAACGTTTCGCGGCTGAATTCAGCCGCGGGCGACGAAGCTAAGCGTCGATGCTTTCAGCGCCGCCGGCGCGATAGCTTGTGGATCGATCAGATTTTCTGAGGCCGGCGCCAACCAGAAGTGACTTTGGCAGCGGGCCAAAAATCCATTGATGTCCGCGCGCGCCCCAGCGTCTTTCCGCTGCCTCTGTCGGGCAAGGTAAACGCGGCCAGCAAGGTGCCGCTTGTTGGCGCGGCAACGCTCTAACCTCTCATCTGGCGCAGATCGGTTCACCCCTCTGGCTAAACTGCTAAGAGATCGTCATTGGAACCCGCAGCGGGCGGTAAGCATTTATCCGATTTACGATGGGAGACTGCGAAAGTGCCCCATTCGGAAGCGAACAAGCTCCGGAGACAAGTCTCCACATTGTCCGAATTCGGCAAGCGAGCTTTGCGGAGCGACGACATAGATGGTCTTCTACAAGAGGCAACTAGGCTTGTTTCTGATGCCATCGATGTTGAGCTAGTGAAAGTGCTGGAGCTCGTCCCAGGCGGGGAGAATTTGCTCGTCCGCGCCGGGGTGAACTGGAACCCCGGCGTGGTAGGGCATGCTGAAATACCCGCGCATGAGGGCTCGCCGGCTGGCTATGCCTTGCACACGAACCAGCCGGTGATTACCGAAGATACCCAGAGGGAGGTTCGGTTCGAAATTCCCAAGCTCTTGATCGAGCATAGCGTCAGGAGCACCGTCAATGTTGTTATTCGCGGTGAGGACGGCCCATTCGGTGTGCTGGAGGTGGACTCGCGGCAGCTCCGGAAATTCGAGCAGGACGATATCGATTTTCTTCAGAACTACGCCAATCTGTTGGCATCTGCTATCGACCGAGTGAGGATCCAGCGAGAATTGGCGGAGCGGGCGCTCAGGCAGGAAATGCTCGGTCACGAGCTTCAGCATCGCATCAATAACATGCTGGCGACTATCCAAGCCATCGCGCGGAGGACGCGCGCCAAGAGCCAGAACCTTGACGAGTTTGCAAAAGCTTTTGAGGACCGATTGGCTGCGATTGCGCGCACTCATGCTTTGTTAAGCCGGAGCCATACGAGCACGATCGATATCCGCGAGGTACTCTCTCAGGAGCTCTCAGTGCACGGCGCTGTCGAGGGCGAGAACCTCAAGCAGCGCGGCCCCGCGATCTCGATTCCGGCAAAACAGGCCGAGGTGTTGTCGATGGCAATACACGAGCTCGCCACAAACGCCGTTAAACACGGCGCCCTCTCCATGGAGAATGGTCATATTGACATATCGTGGGACGCTCATGATAGAGGCAATGAAAATGAGTTCCAACTCCGCTGGCGCGAGCGGACGAGCCCCATCGCGCCCCAGCCGGCCCGGCGGGGCTTCGGTTCAGAGTTTCTCGAGAAATCGATACCACATATGTTGCACGGGCGATTCGAGCGAACGTTTGGCTCCGATGGAATAGAATGCACCGTCTCATTTTTGTTGGACCAGAATGATAAATGAGCAGGGCCGCATTCATCCGGACGACGAGGGTCGCCTGCTCTGTGGCGACGAGACGGCCGGCGGCCAGTCTCCGCGATCAAAGGCATCGACAATACCTGTCCTCTTGGTCGCTGATCCGAGGCGCCCCACGCCCGCAACGGGATAGGCGGGGTCTTCTCAAGCGCCTGCTACAAGCCGAGCACCTCTGATACCGTCAAATATGAATTGGACAGCAAGGGTGGCCAGAATAACGCCGGCAAGTCTCGCCAACACATTGGAGCCGGTAGCCTTCAGCACCCGGTGCAAGACGTCGGTGAAGATCATCCCGAAGTACGTTAGCAAAAGGCAAAGTAGCATAGCTGCCAGTACTATCATTGAGCCGACCGGATCACCGGCGGCTTGCCCCATAAGTAGAACGACCGCCGTGAGGCCGGCCGGTCCGGCGATGACCGGAAACGCCAAGGGGAAAATCGCGATGTCGCCTGGCTCCAATGCCTCGCGCCGTTCAAGTGCGGTGAGCGAGGATAGGCCCGAGGGATGGGCGAAGATCATCTGGATGGCCTGCAACAAGAGCAAGATGCCACCCGCAACTCGAAAGGCGTCCAGCGAAACCCGTAGTGCGCCTAGCAGTCGGTTGCCGAAGAGTGCAAAACCCAACAGGACAATTCCGGCGATCAGCACGGCCTGCCACGCCAACCGAAACCGTTCAGGCCGGTGAACACCCGCTGTCAGACCACCGAACACGATTGCCGTATCGATCGGTCCGATCGCTACGAATAGAGTTGCAAAGGCGGTGGTCGTAAAATCAGAGAGCATGACGGGCGTATCGCGCGATCTTTGCGGAGAAGAGAGAAAAAGCGCAGCATTCGTGCGGCAAAGGACAAGGGAGGCCGTGCAGGCCTCCCTTGCCAAGTATCAGGCTGTCACACGGGGATAGCTCTGGTGCATATACCAGAGTCGCAAAGCCGCAGCAGCCGCCACCAGAATTCCGGCGATGACGTGGAGCGGTGTGACGGTTGCGTTAGACGAGAAATGCAGCACCCATGGCGACACCGCGACCCAAACGCCGGCCGCGAGAGTTAGCCACTCCGGCCACTCGGCAAACAGTGCCAGCGCTGCTACAGCAAGCGCGGCGATCATGATGCCACTTAGCCAGGCATTCCAGTTCATCGGGCTTTCAGTGGAGAATCCCACGGCCCAAGGCGAAAAAAACAGGCCCAGGCCGATCACAAGACCTACCACATCAGCGATCATATCTTTTTTCCAGACTGTGTTCATGGCTGCAACTCCTTACATGGCTCCTTTCACTCTCATTCTGAGATCAGCCGCGGTACGACTGAACTGGTGGATGACAAACCGCCGGTGCGGACGAGGCCGCAAGCGCCCGCCCGCGCCGCGGTTACTTGCCGTTGATGGCAATTCGTTTCACCTTCTGCCGTTCGCTCGGTAACTTCGCCAGCGTCACGGTGAGAACGCCATCCTTGAACGACGCCACGACCTTGTCCTGGTCGACGTCATCGATCGGGATGGAACGCTCGAAGCGCCCGTAGTAGCGCTCGGTAAAGCGTCGCTCCTTGTCCTCGGTCTCGTTCTTCTTCTCGCCGCTAATGGTCAACAGGCCGTCCCCGAGTTCGACATTGACGTCCTTCTCCTGGAGGCCGGGAAGTTCGGCGACGACCTTAACCTCCGTGTCAGTCTCGTTGACCTCGACGCTCGGCCATCCCATTGCCTGAGAGCTGAACGGGGCGATATCGAACGAGCGAAACGTATCGTCGAACGGCCGATTCATCTCGCGGTGAAGCACGAGAAACGGATTGGGCTCATTGCGATTCAGGCTCAGATCACGAGAGCCGTTGTTCCACGGTATCAGATCGCGTAGTGCCATAATTGTCCTCCTTTGTTCCATAGTTTTGCTGGACAGAACTCACCTGCACGCGGCGGCGCCGCGCACAGGCAGTTCGACACTTTGAACGGAACTCCGTCAGGCCGCCTGCTTCTGCTCGATTTGCTGGTTTTCGTTGCTGGCGACTTCGATCATTATGCGACGCGGCTTCATCGCCTCCGGCACTTCCCGAACCAGTGCAATCTTCAGCATACCGCTTTCGAAGGCGGCGTCTTTCACCTGGACAAAGTCCGCCAGGTTGAAGACGCGGCGGAACGGCCGCATTGAGATTCCCTGATACAGATAGTCGTGATCACCCTTGTTCGCCTTGTGGCCCTCGACGGTGAGCGTCGATTGCTTCGCGGTGATGGTGATCTCTTCCGAGCCGAAGCCGGCCAGCGCCAGTGAAATCTGGTACTGGTCCTCGTCGATACGCTCGATGTCATACAGCGGATAATCATCGCTGTCGTTCATCGTGTCGTTGACGAGATCAAACAGGCGATCGAACCCGACGCTCGAACGCCAAAACGGAGACAGATCGTAGGTTCTCATAACCACATCCTCCTTTGAGCAACATGGAAAGAGCAACGCCGGCGCATTCTCCGGCGGCCTTGGCCGGACCCTGACGGCATCCGGCGTCACGCTTGTGACACTAAAAGAACTAGAAGCGTTCGGCTTGGTTTCAAGATCCCGGCCGGCGCGCGTCTTACAATTTTCAACACGGGAGTGGCTTCGGTAAAGCCATCAAGCGTGCGGCCGTACCCGTTCGCACCCGGACTTATCGAGTGACCGACATTTGACGCAGTCGAAACCCATGCCTCGAGCAAGCGCGGCCCTCTGGTCCCGGGCATTCGCACCTCTTGACCGCCGGCGCCGCTTTCCTAAATCCACCGCCGCCAAGGCCTTTGTAGGACTGGCGCCAGATCCCGCAGGGAGATGGCTGTTAGGCGGTCCACGTTGCTTTCAGGAGGATGTGGCGGAGGAACGATGCACGGTGTACTCGCAGCTTTTATCGCGTTCGCCACGCTCTTCAGCGCAAGCGAAGCGGCCGCTGCGCAGCGAACGAAGCTGAAGCAGCATAGCGGCTCGAACGCCGTCGTTCAGACGGAGGCACCGCAGCAGATACCGTCCGGTCGAAGCACAAGGTCCAACCGTGCCGGCGACAGGAACCCGGTTTTCCGCGCCGAAGACATTGTCCCGGACATCTGCAAGGGGTGCTCTTCCTGACCTGACGGACTGGTCGCAAGAGCATGGATGAACCATGCTGCTTGGCCTTAGCTCCCAAGAGGCGCACTGCCGCGAACGACAATGATCGAAAGACCATCGCTGAACCCGCCGGCATTCGCACGGGATGCGGTAGCTCGCGGCCGGCGCGGCGGCGCCATGATCACGAGAACAGCCCGCAGCAAGGGGTTTACGTCTTTATCGTCGAGCGGCGCGGCTTCCCGTCTTTCGAGCCGCTGATGGAATGGATCGGTGACGACGACCCACTCGTGACAGTTGAGCTCAATTCTTCGACGCTCGGGGCCGCGATCCTTTGCGCCAACCGTCAGCGGCTTTCCGTCCGTCGTGCAGACCACCCCAGAGCGGGCACCGCAAAAATGAAGCAGGCTTTCTGGGACGAAACCTTCGGGTGGCTCGGACTAGGTGCCCTTCAGGACAGCTACGGCAAGGCCGTTCCGGTGCGGTTCGTCCGGACCGATCGCCGCGGCGAGAAAGGCTGGACTTCGCCCATGGCGGCGGTGCGGATGGGAGCATGGATGGCGAAACCTGATGGCCTGGACGTGGATCGAATATTGATCGACCAGGCAATCACCGAAGGCATGCCTGGCAGGCCTTCGCTCCAGCACGAGGTCCAGCCTGAGCTGCTGGCGCTCAGGGCGCGAACGTTCCGGCGGATAATGCCATGCCAGCGCCAGCACACGCCGCATAACCGGTCCCGCCGCAATTCGCTACGTCATTCAAATCTCGAAGGAACATTTCGGGCGCCACGACATTTTGTGGTCGCCGGCTGCATGAGGCACTTAGGGCGCCGTCAGGGCCCAAGCCCATGCCCGTAGCTCGAACCCCACTTTGCTCTAAGGAGGAATTGGAAATGAGCACCCTTTCAATCGTGTCGAATCTGCCTCCGCTTCACGCGGACGGCGGGCTCCCCCGCTACCTCGCCGCCATTCGCAAGTTTCCGCTGCTGGATCCGGCCGACGAGGCGATGTACGCACGCCGTTGGCGAGAGGACGGCGATCGCGAAGCGGCCTATCGCCTGGTGACCAGTCACCTTCGGTTGGCCGCAAAGCTCGCCCTTCGATATCGCGGCTACGGCCTTCCCGTCGCCGACCTGATCTCGGAAGCGAATGTCGGCCTGATGCTGGCGGTCAAGCGGTTCAAGCCCGAAAAAGGCGTCCGGCTTGCCACCTATGCGATGTGGTGGATCAAGGCGACCCTTCATGAGTACGTTCTGAAGTCCTGGTCCTTAGTGAAAATCGGCACCACGGCGGCCCAGAAGAAGTTGTTTTTCAAGCTCCGGAAACTCAAGAGCCAGATTTCGGCAGGCGAGGAAGCCGACCTGTCGCCGGAC
The DNA here is from genome assembly GCF_040546575.1 of Bradyrhizobium sp. OAE829. Classification (NCBI taxonomy): domain Bacteria; kingdom Pseudomonadati; phylum Pseudomonadota; class Alphaproteobacteria; order Hyphomicrobiales; family Nitrobacteraceae; genus Bradyrhizobium; species Bradyrhizobium sp. OAE829. The sequence continues at coordinate 4,115,156 of NZ_JBEPOE010000001.1, forward strand.
CAGGTTGGTTACATCGCCGAACAGCTGCAGGTCCTTCCCCGGGAGGTCGTCGAGATGAATGGCAGGATCCGCGGCGACATTTCGCTTAACTTGCCGCTGACCCAGCAGGACGGCTCGGAGCAAATGCAAGATTACCTGGTTGATCCGTCGCCAGACCCCGAAAGCCTGTTGTCCGAAAGAGTCGATCGCGAACGGGTCCGTTCCGCACTCGAAGACGCACTGGCTGCCCTGACTTCCCGGGAGCGTCACATCATCGAAGCGCGCTTCTTGGCGGAACGGCCGAAGACATTGGACGAACTTGGCCCGACCTTCGGCGTGTCGCGCGAACGGATTCGCCAGATCGAAGTTCGTGCGCTGCAAAAGATTAGGAGCGCACTGAGCGCCCGGCTCGATGGAACGCTCCTGCCGATCGGTGAACGGCCGGGGCGATGACGGAGAGACGCAAATGAGAATTGCGCAGATCGCTCCGCTATTCGAGAGCGTTCCGCCTCGGCTCTACGGCGGAACGGAGCGGGTCGTTTCATACCTGACCGAGGAACTCGTCCGGCAAGGACATCGGGTGACTCTGTTCGCGAGCGGAGACTCCATCACCTCCGCCGAACTGGTGCCTTGCATCCCGCGCGCGTTGCGCCTCGATCCGGGCGTCCGCGATCCCCTGCCCCACCATATGGTTATGCTCGACAAGGTAGCCGAGCGCGCCAGCGAGTTTGATGTCCTCCATTTCCACATCGATTACCTGCATTTCCCGCTTTTCCGTTTCGAGCGCGGCAGGGCGTTGACCACCCTGCACGGCAGGCAGGACCTCGCCGACCACATGCCGTTCTACCGCCGGTTCTCCGACATGCCGCTGGTTTCGATTTCGAACGCGCAGCGGACGCCGCTGTCGGGCGCGAACTTCGTCGCAACCGTCCATCATGGACTGCCGCTCGATCTGCTGACGCCGAACTTCCAGCCGAGAGGCGGTTATCTTGCTTTCTTGGGGCGCATCTCGCCTGAGAAACGGCCCGACCGCGCGATCGCGATTGCGCGGCAGGCCGGTCTTCCGCTCAAGATCGCGGCAAAGGTCGACAAGGCGGACGATGCCTACTTCCGGGACGTGGTCGCCCCGATGCTGGAGGGGCCGGGAATCGAGTTCGTCGGCGAGATCTGCGAGAATGCCAAGAGCGAGTTTCTCGGCCAAGCGGCCGGGTTGCTGTTTCCGATCGACTGGCCCGAGCCGTTCGGCCTGGTCATGATCGAAGCGATGGCATGCGGCACGCCGGTGCTCGCATTTCGCTGCGGGTCGGTGCCGGAGATCGTCGAAGATGGGGTGACGGGATGCATCGTATCCGACGTCGACCAGGCCGTGCGGGCCATTCCCCATTTGCTGGCGCTCGACCGCAGGATCATCCGTTCCAGATTCGAGGACCGGTTCTCTTCTGCCCGCATGGCGGCCGATTATGTCCGGGTCTACCAGAAGATACTACGCAGACACCCGGCGCCGGACCGCCAGCTTTCGGCGCGCGCTGCACGTTCGGCGGCGCCAATCGACACGGCGTGGGAGCCGGCTCCCGGGGCAGCGTTTAGGGGCAACTGAAAACGGTAGCAGGACGACTATCGGCAGCGCTTCAGAGAGCCCCCGGGGGACAGTTGATCCGGCCGATAAGCGGATGGCCGTAGATCAGGCTCGCAAGCGGAACCCAAAAATAAATGGCCGCAGCCAATCGGCCTGCGGCCCACCGGAATATCGATTGCTGATTGAAATGTCGTCTGCCCGGTGCCCTGACACTACAACACAGTCGCCGCGAGATTTGGATTCCGTAAAATTACGGATTGGAGCTGGAGCTTTCTAATACGCGCCCCCCATCAACTGGCTGATGAACGGCTTCGTCGCGAATGGCTCCCGCCGGCATGCCTGGACCGGGGCGGTCGATAGGCCGAAGCCACCAGCATCAGAAAGAGCGCGCGATGACCTTGGTACCTGGCGGCGGTCCGGCTGCCTTCCGAGCCCTGCAAGACGGCGCGACCATCGGTCGTGCAGACTTGCCACCGAAAAGCCCGGCCGCGTTTTCTCAGGCGAATTTCAAAAAGGGCAAGTTGATCCGGCATTGCTATCGTCTGTCTTTGCTTCGTGGCGCAGGTTCAACTGTTACTGAAAAACGATTTTGAAACCCAAACGATCCGCATCGCTACGTTGAAAATTAATGTCGGGCATCAGACATTCGTGCTACAATTGGCTCCATTGATGGCATGCCTCGGGCATGTCCGATGAATGAGAGCGCGTCTGCTTCCGCCCGGATATTGGGTGAGCAGTGTGAGCGGCGACTGACAAGCCGCCCCACCGCGACTTCGGATCGCTTCAGTACCCATAACCGGAGCCCGTACGGCCGCGACGCCGCACCGGACCAATTCGAGCGCGCAAAATGTCGTCCTCACCAGCCAAGATTGCGCTCTTCATCGATGGCCCCAACCTTTACGGCACCGCCAAGTCGCTCGGATTCGACATCGACTACAAGCGCCTCCTGAGCGAATTCCAGGGCCGCGGCACGCTGCTCCGCGCGTTCTACTACACGGCCATCATAGAGGATCAGGAGTACTCCTCGATCCGGCCGCTGGTCGACTGGCTCGACTACAACGGCTACACCGTCGTGACCAAGGCAACCAAGGAATACGTCGACGCCTCCGGGCGCCACAAGGTCAAGGGCGACATGCGCATCGAGCTCACGGTCCATGCCATGGAACTCGCCCCACATGTCGACGAGATGATCCTGCTTTCCGGCGATGGCGATTTCCGCTCGCTGGTCGAGGCGGTGCAGCGCCGCGGCGTCCGCGTCACGGTGGTCTCCAGCGTCGCCAGCCAGCCGCCGATGATCGCGGACGAACTCCGCCGCCAGGCGGACATCTTCACCGACCTGGTCGAGCTACGGGCCAAGGTGGGCCGGGATCCCTCCGAGCGCCCGCCGCCGCGCGAGCGCAGCGAGATACGCGCACCGCAGTTCGTGCAGCGTGTCACGGGCATAGCTCCGCGCGGAGACGCCGACGAGTTCAATCGCTGATGCACTGCAAGCGCCGGGGCCGACTGCAAACGCTACCGATTAATTTAGTCACTGATCAGCGCCGCAAAACTCGAACGCGACCACGTCTGTCTAGGAGGCGTTGGCCGTCTGCCGTGGTCTGGTCTGTCGCCGGCGACGTCGCGCCGCTCTACGCGAAGGCGATCCGGTCCGGAAACGATGAGGCTTGCAGGACGAGGCGTTGCCGGCGGCGGTTCCGACGCGGTTATCTGGGCCTGCTGCGGCCTGGGTGCCACGGCCTTGCTCTCCATCGGATCTAGATCGGACCGGCCTGCATCGGTGATGCGCCGGTGATGCCTCCATCTCCAATCTGATGGCGGATTCCAGTTCTTCGGCTTCCTCAAGCTGATTGCTTTCAGCGCGGGATCGAGACCATCGCCTTTGGCTATCCGCGCGAGCGCTTGTCTTTGAACAGCGGGCTGCGAGCCTTAGCTCCGCTACGACAGTGCCGGGGCGCAGTCTTGCCGCCCCCAATGACTGGTCGGGGCGCGACCCATTGTCCGCTTGCCAACCGGCTGCAAAGGGCCACATTTTTTTCCGTTGAGCGCGCAGACTCCCGCACGCACCCGGGACATGGAGTTTCTTGAATCCAGGGAGATAGCAGGTGGGCAAGGAACGAAGAAGCGAAGAGGAACTACGGCAGATGATGTTGGCCGCCGCTCGCCAGCACGAAGAGTGCAGCGATCTGGAAGACCTTTTCATATTCGGGCCCACGCCACGCCGGGATGCCAATTGGGGTTTCGGGATCGCGGGCAAGGAGAACAAGGTGTCCGTGGCTTGCTTTAACCGCCTCGACCGGATCGCCAGTGACCTTCAGCAGAAATATGAACTGCACCCCGTCAAGGCTGGTCGGCGCGATATCGAAGCGAGGGTTTGGTCCCTGGTCCATGATCACCCCACACTCGCAGCGTCGCTGTCGCGCGAAGGCGGTGCCTACGACATCGCTACCTTCAGGCCGCTGAACGGGCGACCGAACTGGACAATGGAATGGACAACCGACGATCAGTCCGCCAAGGCTGCGTTCGACAGGATCGTCCGGTCCGTTCAGACGCAAATCGAACTCGAATAGCCGTCTCGCTTTGGCCTCTTCAAACCAGGCCGCAGCATCGGGCGCGTTGGAACGTTCCGCCGAGACGGTCGTTCCCGGCGTGAGCAGGCCTCAAGTCAGTCCAGCGCTGACGGGCTGTTTCCCGCAGAGACGAAGCCATGGCGATGGTAGCTAACAACGCAGGCGACTCCGCAGGAGCCGATCGGGAAGGACCGCCGGCCCGGCTGGACAAGTGGACCGTCATCTCGGGGTCCGTTCTGCTGATGGTGGCAACCCTGACGGCATTCTTGGCGCCAGCGGAAGACCGCCCTCGCAAAGCCTCCGACGGAAGAAGTCGTTTGGGCGACAGGTCAGGCGACATAGCGCCGTGCGAGGTAGCCGCCGAGACCCGGGACCGGGACGATCGCGGCCGGCTGGCGAGTTCGCCTTTCGAAATGCCTGCCCGCGGGTGGAAGGATATGCTGCGGGTCTATTCCAACATTTCCGAACACCGCGTCTTGGCGCTGGCGGCCGGCATGACCTACTACAGCCTGCTGGCGATCTTCCCGGCGATCGCGGCGCTGGTCGCGATCTACGGTCTATTTTCCGATCCGACCGCCATCGGCTGGCACTTGGACCAGCTCTCCGGGATCTTGCCCGGTGGCGCGCTCGACGTCGCCCGGGACCAGCTCACGCGGGTCGCGTCGAAGGGCACCGGGACGCTGGGGACGACCTTCGTCATCGGGCTTCTGGTTTCGCTTTGGAGCGCCAACGCCGCGATGAAGTCCCTGTTCGACACGCTGAACATCGTCTACGGCGAGAAGGAGAAGCGCGAATTCCTGAAGCTGAACGCCGTTTCGCTGTCCTTCACGCTCGCCGGGATCCTGTTCGTGCTCGCGGCGCTGGGCGCAGTGGTGGTCATCCCGGTCGTCCTCAATTTCATCGGCCTGTCGAACTCCGCCGACTTGATGCTGCGCATCGCGCGCTGGCCCGCGATGTTCGTCGCGGTAGCGCTGGCGCTGGCGCTCATCTATCGCTACGGGCCCAGCCGTGAGGCGCCGCAATGGCGCTGGATCACCTGGGGCAGCGCCGTGGCCGCGGTGCTCTGGCTCGCGGCCTCCGCGCTGTTCTCCTGGTATGCCGCGAGTTTCGGCAAGTTCAACGAGACCTACGGCTCCCTCGGCGCCGTGATCGGCTTCATGACGTGGCTCTGGATCTCGGCCATCGTCATTCTGCTGGGGCCGAACTCGACGCCGAAATGGAGCATCAGACCGCTCGCGACACGACAACCGGCTCGCCGCAGCCGATGGGGACGCGGGGCGCCACAATGGCCGACACCGTCGGATCCGCCCGCGCCTGACGCCCTTGGAGCCTTGCACGCTTCCACACGCCCTTGTCCGGAACCAGCGGCGGCGCCTGCGGTTGGAAATCAGTTCTTACCGTGAGAGGATTGGACATGGCCACCAACAAGCCGACGGGCGACAACGCCCGCTGGCGAAAGGCGTCGAATTGTCCTCTGTGAAGTCTTCGAGGCCGCCGCCATTTGGCGCTCGATAAAGATACGCGATTCCCGGAATGACGAAGCCTCGGAAATATTCAAGCAATTGATCGCCACCGTCCCTCTCATCGAAGACAGCACCATGCTCGCTTATTGTGAGCTTTGGGATGACGACGCGAATAGAGAGGTTCACTCCGAGCTGGTGAGAGCCGTTGGATTTGGATTTTTGCCACGCTCGGCTTCCGAGTTCGTCGCACGCTTCATTGCCTACCGCACCGGCGGTCGCCAACGAACGGCGATGTTGCTGGAGATCGCGTCCAGCGCAGAGTTCGCGGAAGCGGCTTGGCCACCGTTAAGCTCCAATCAGTGGCCTGTGCGTTCCTATGCCTCGGAAAGCGCAACACCCGTCAGTTCGCACAAAGTAGCGATGAGGCGATCCTGAAGTCCGGATCGGTGGCCTCACGGGCCGACTGCTCCTGCGGGAGGTGATGCCACTAGCGACCGCTGGCTAAGGCACGGGGCTCGTCGCTTACGGCCGGCCAATTCTGAGTCCGCTGTCCTGTGTCGATGTCCACCGGGGCGTCGCACCTACATGGGTCCAGATGGCCCCGCCTCGGCATCGCTTTCGAGCTACTTCGAATGCCTCGGTCCGCGCGGCGTCGTTGGTTTCTCCGGCACGGCCGGCGCAAAACTCAGCGTGACCATCGCGAATTGGGCCGTCGGCCGGTTCTCGGTGGCGATGTCCCAATAGCCGCGGATGTTCAGATAGCCCGTGTATCCTTCGAACGCGGGAAAGAAGAAGCCGATCTGTGGGCCGATGCCGACCGAGTGGCCCTTGAAATCGCCAAGCTTTGCGCCGGCGCCGCTGTCGCCGGTGACCTGCTGGTAGACATAGCCGGCGGTGCCGACATGCACGCTTGGCGGTCGTCCTGCGCGAAGCCGGAGAACGCCAATTGCTTTCAGCCTCTCGCTTCGGTTCAGACGTCCGATAACAGTCGCCGTCCGTCTTGTGGCCGGTTGATGCGACGAATGCGGCGAACTGGCCTCGGGTCACCGCAAAGCGTCCGACCCCAAACGGCTCAGCAATGACCACCCGAACCTGGTCTTCCCGAGGAGAAGCTACTTCCTCGTCTGGCGTGGCGCCCATGATGAAGCTCGCTGCCGGAACTACCACCATCCTTATCTGAACACGTCCCGTCGAAAAACACGAGCCTGGCCGCCTGGCGCCTCGCTCCTGACGACCTGGAGAAGGCCGTCGCCGTTTCCCCGAAACATTGCGGATTTCTTGAGCTCTCGTGGCCGGGCGGTTATGTAAGGTTGAAAACGATCATACACCGTGGAGTGTGTCGGCCGACGCAAAATGCGGGTGCGCACCCACGACTTCATGCGGGACGATCCGATCGGTTGCACCGCGTATGATGTCGTAGCATTCACAGGTTGCTTCTTCGAGCCGCGCCCTGTCGATTTCGACCAAGCCTCGCCGAACGGATCTGATGGCACCTAAGGCGCGGAGTTTGGCAATCACCTGCGTCACGGTCGTTCGTCGCACCCCGAGCAACTGCGAAAGCGTCTCCTGCGTGAATGGTAGGATGTTTTTGTCCTCGGTTCGATCGTGCAGGTGAAGCAGCCACCGGGCCATGCGGGCCTCGACCGAGTGCAGTCCGTTGCAGGCTGAGACGTGCTGGAACTGCATGAGTATCGACCGCGTGTGCGCCTCGACTACATGTCTGATTGCGCCACTCTTCATGTAGGCTGCATGAAACCGCGACACGGAGATTTGCGATGCGGTGTCGCCCACCCGCACGACCGCGGTCACGGACGACATGAAAGAGGGTCCCAGCACCGATAATGCGCCGATCGCTCCCTCGCGGCCGATTACCGCAGTTGCGATCGTTTCTCCGTTCGGAAGGCTGAGCATGAAGGTGATGGCACCGCTATGGGGAAAGTAAACATGGTCGCGTCGATCTCCCGCTCGTATCACCACGGCGTCCTGTTCAAGCGACACCTTCTGGAGAGGGGCGAGCAAAGCGAGGTCTGCCGATGGCAACGCGGCGAGAAGACGATTACCGACGCTCGCCGGACGCCCCATCACGAGCGATTTCCTGCCTCAGAAGAACACACAGCTCTCCTGGAATGTCTTTGGCAGGAATGTCTTCTGCGCTGCGCCAACACCAACTCCACGTTCATCGTGCCGACTTTGAACGGCCTTCATGGATATAATGCTTGCTGAGCACCTTAACGCGCCGTGCCAGTAAAGGTAAGGCGAACCCTTGAGGCCGCGTCGCAGGTGATCGGACGGGACCGCTATCACGACGCTGCCGTTGTTCTCCGAACACGCGAAGCGCAACATCATCATCGATCGTTCCCGCGAGAAACTACGAGCTCTTGCGCGGCATGCGACTGTTACGAGCGCATCGAGAAGCGCTACGAGAAGCTGCTGGGGCCGCTCGACTAAATTTCTTCCAGCTTTCGGAACGAGTCCGCCGAGACTGGGTTTGGCGTCTACTGGCAGTGTCGGATACCCGACACTTTCAGGCACTTTGCCCTGCTCAGCCGCGGACGTCGGTCAGATGCAGCCCAGCGCTCGCAAGGACTGTGCTTATCGTCGAGGACGAGCTTTTAGTCCGGATCGATACCAGAGCGGCCATCGAGATGGCCGGCTTTGACGTCCTCGAGGCCGGTTTTGGTGGCGATAAGCCGACACGGTGGAGGCTTCGGCTTCATCGGCAACTAGAGGCCACGTGGGACGAGGTCGCTCAGGTCTTTTCGGTAGCGAGGCGACTACAGGCGGCCCTCACCTAGGCGGCCGCAATTCACCATTAATCCAGCCCGCGGCGTCGGACCGGAGCGGATCGGCGGGCAGCGTCTTGGTTTCCGTGTGGCCGCATTTTGCGCCGGCACTTTCAATCAGAGTTACGAACACATTCTCTCCCAAATATATCCGCCGAACTGTCTGGTACCCGACTATCAACCCGGAATTAATTAGCTATTGCCGTTACTTGCGCCCATTATGGGTCTATCGCCGGATCGTCAGGCATCGGTGACAGAGAGAGTTGAAGCTCCCGCCTAACTCGCGCTGGAGCTCCTCGTGGCCGCTGAAAATCACCTCCCGAGCAAGCTAGATGCTTCAGCGCTGGCCCTGCTGAAACCGCACATGCGGACAATCACGGTTGAACATGGCGAGTTGCTCCACAGCTCCTCATCTGACATCGAGTTCGCCTATTTCCCGCGCTCCTGCATCGTTTCCGTTCTCGCGACCACCGAGCAGGGCGCGACCGCCGAGACCTCCATCGTCGGGCGCGAAGGCATGATCGGATCGTCGACCATACACGGCATCACGACCTCGTTCGCAGACTCGGTCGTGCAAGTCGCCGGTGAAGCCGTGAGAATCCATGCTGCGGAAGTTCACCGTGTCGGACAGGCCAGCGAAAGCTTTCGAAAAATCGTAGCCCTGTTCGATCTCTCTTTGCTGGCCCAGTCGCAGCAATCGACCGCCTGTCAGGCCCTACACCAAGTCGAAAACCGGGCTGCGCGCTGGCTCCTGCAGTGCAGGAGACGACTGGGCAGCAACGATATCCGCCTGACCCAGGAATTCTTCGGGCAAATGCTCGGGGTGCAGCGCACAACCATTAATCTGGTCGAGCGCACACACTGCAGAATGCCGGTCTCATTCAAATCGGCCGAGGTCGCATCTCCATCGTCGACGCCAAGGGACTGCAGGACGTCTCGTGCGACTGTTACGCTCGCATCGAGCGCCGGTACGAGGAGTTGCTGGGCCCTCTCGACTAATTTGCTCTCGCCTGCGGAACGACTTCGCCGAGACTGTGTTTGACGTCTAGCGGTAGTGTCGGGTATCCGACACTTAAGGCACTTTGCCCCTGCCAAGCACGGACGTCGGTCAGATGCGCCCAGCGCTTGCAAGCGCCCTGTTGTGCTCATTGTCGAGGACGAATTTCTGATCCGGATGGACACCAGAGCGTCCCTCGAGGCGGCCGGATTTGACGTCCTCGAGGCCGGCCATGCAGACGAGGCCATCGCGATTCTGTCGGCCCGCAGCGATATTCGCCTCATCTTCACCGACGTAAACATGCCGGGTTCAATGGACGGGCTGAAGCTTGCCCATTTCGTCAGAGAACGCTGGCCGCCGATCAAGATCGTGGCGACGTCAGGCCGCGCCCGCATCCCAGCGAGCGACCTGCCGGAGGGCGCGCACTTTGTGCCCAAGCCCTATTCCGCTGCGGAGATCACCGCGACATTTCATGAACTCGTCCAAGGCTAGATTGGCAAGCGTCGAACGTTAGCCATTATTCGCCCGGGATTTAGTCGGATATCGGACAGACGAGTAACGCGAGCTTTCTTCAAATTATGGCCCCTTTCAACCATTAGCTGGGAGGACAGCGCCATGGCAAAGAGGCGGCGCATCAAACACAGTTCGACCTTTGAAGAGAGGCTGAAAGAAGAGGCGATCAAATTTAAAGAAGCAGCTGAAAGACAACCTCCCGGAAGCACTGCCAGGGAATTGCTTTTACGGCGCGCCCGACAAGCCGAAACGGCATCACGCATCAACAATTGGCTTCGATCTCCCGGGCTACAACCGCCCAAGGCATTAGAAAATTTAGTGTCCGATCAGAAAAAGTAAGGCGCACCCGGCGCGACGCTTCAGCGGCCCAGCCTCCACGTGCTTGCGCGCGTTGGGGTGAACGAGCAGAACCTCGAGCCCGCGCGCGCCTTTCGGGTAGGAAAGAATGCCCGAGAGCGGATGCAGGCGAATTTCGGTGCAGCGCAGCTAGGACGCTAAGCCGCCACTTCCCTATTTCGGTTCAGTCGCTCGTAAGCCGCGATCGCGCGGTTCTACAACAGCGGCCGTCGCCGTTCACCTGTGAGGATCATGTCTTCTACGGTCCGCATAAGAAAACGGCTGGTGAATGCCCCGTCATCAATCTGACCGGTCTTCTCCAAATAATCCCACGCGATTTGCACCGCGTATTCCATAAGGTGGGGAAACGGCTCGCTCATGTAGTGAAAAACACTTTTCAAGGCCGCGTTCCTCTTGAGGCCCTTGAACGAGCTTTGTCGCAGCAAGCCTTCCGAAGTGACGTCGCGGTACTCGATATCCGCCGTAAAGACCGGGTCTACCCATGTCGCCTTCGGCTTCTTTACGGCTTTGGTCAGCTTGGACTCTGGACTCTCGACGGCGTCGAGCGCCTTGCGGATTTGGCTTGAGGTCGTGCGATTCCACCCCGCCCCGACCTTACCCATGTAGACCAGCTCCTTGCGTTCCCGCTTGCCAAGGTAGAGCGCGGCGACCCCCGTGGGATCCTTGATGAACCCGATGATCGGAAATTTCCCCTTCATCACGGTTTTGATTTTCAGCCAGGACTCAGTCCGCTCTGATCGGTAAGGCGCGTCGGCCCGCTTCGAGATGATGCCTTCCCAGCCAAGCTTGACGGCATGCTCAAACATCTTCTGCCCGTCGCCGGTGAGGTGCTCGCTGTAAAGGACCGGCAGTCCGACGTCGTTCTCACCAATCAGGTCCCCCAACAGTTGCTTGCGTTCAAGCTGGGGAAGCTTGCGGAGATCTCCGTCTCGCCAGAGAAGATCGAAGGCATAGTAGACCAGCCGGTCTTGGCGTCCTGCGGCGAGTTCGGCCTGCAATTCGGAGAAGTTGGTGCGTCCCTCATGGATGACGACCACCTCACCATCGATGATGGCTTGACCGGTAATGTCGAAGGCACCGGAAATGGTTGAAAAGCGTTTGGTCCAGTCCAGCCCATTGCGGGTGAAGACCTTCTTTTTACCGCTATTGATATGCAGCTGGACGCGGTAGCCGTCGTATTGATTTCGTGAATCCACTGGTCCCCCTTCGGAGCCTTCGGCTTCAGGGTGGCAAGCTGGGGTTTAATGAACCCCGGCATCTCTAAACGCTTAATCACAACGCAACTCACAAAAAGCCCGCCGAAGCTGAGCAACGGCGGGCAGTGTACTCGTACTTTTCCCACGAATCCCTAACGCTCAGGGTACGTCGCCGTTCCTTCGGCTCCCCCCGATACTGCGGTCTATCGGCAGCCCATTCCCCATCGGTGAGTTCGTAGCGCATGAGTCGAGCCACAGTTCGGGAGTTTGAATCACGGCGGTCTGTCCAGACGCAACGCTTCAGGGCAGCCCCTTGGGCGCTTACCGAGTAGAAGGAGACCGACAATTTCCGCTGAAACCGTCCCAATGGACACCTTCTTGCCCTTGCTTTCGGTGCTATGATTGGCACACCAATGGCAGTGCAGCATCTGGGTTTGGGGGTCCTATTGGCGATCAAAGGAGAAGCGGGACTTCAACGGGAATCTCCGGTCAACGAGCCGGCCTCGGAACGTGCCGAGCGCTTGGCCAATCTGCTGGCCTCAATAGTTGAAAATAGCGACGACGTGATCGTTAGCAAAAATTTGGACGGCATTATTACAAGCTGGAACAGGGGGGCTGAGCGCATCTTCGGCTATTCAGCCGCCGAGGCGATCGGCCAGCCTATAACGCTTGTGATCCCGCCGGACCGACAAAACGAAGAACGCGAGATTTTAACTCGCATTCGGCGAGGTGAGCGCGTCGACCATTTTGAGACTGTTCGGCGACGTAGGGATGGTAGCTCAATCGTCGTTTCGCTGACCGTTTCTCCTGTCAAGGATGCCCATGGCAACATCATTGGTGCATCTAAGATTGCTAGAGATATTACCGAGCACAAGCGAGCTCAGGAGCAAATTGGCATTCTGGCTCGCGAGGCGGAGCACCGAAGCAAGAACATCCTCGCGAACGTACAGGCAATCATTAATCTTTCTCAGTCGGACACTTCCGAGGGCCTCAAGGAAGTGATCAGCGGGCGCATCCAAGCGATGGCAAATGTTCACTCGCTGTTTGTTGAAACGCGGTGGATAGGAGCCGAGGTCTCGGCGATCGCCAAGCAGGAGTTCGCCCCTTATCTCCAAGAAGGCCACGACAAGCGGATTGTGATGGAGGGTCTGCAAATCGTTTTAGAACCCACCACTGCGCAGGCGATTGCTGTGGTTTTGCATGAATTAGCGACCAACGCTGCTAAGTATGGAGCGCTATCTAACGCGAAAGGCTGGATTGGATTGGCGTGGTCGCGCACCGAGGATGGACAGCTAATGCTCCGCTGGACCGAATTGGGCGGTCCGAGGATAAATGCGCCCGAACGCAAGGGCTTTGGTAGCCGCCTCATCGAAGGAACGATCAGCCCACTTGGCGGCAAGGTGCATTTTGATTGGCGCGCGGAAGGGCTAGTTTGCGAAATCGCCGTTCCGACGTAAAACCCAATCGAGCTTGGCTTCGCTGCTCTCACGCCCCACGAACTTGGTCGCTATAGGACAAAGCGGAAGTCACCGGTCACATGACGTCGCCGGGTTTATAGGTACACGGCCTAATCAATTTTGAGCAACCCAGCCGCCTTACTGTTTGCGCGTGAACGTCGCTATTTTCAAGCTGCCATAGCTCTACGTCGTGCCGGTCCACTTAACCGCTTGGCGCGCTGCTCGTGAGTGCTGCCGACCAAGATCGGTTAGCTACCCCCGCGCGCGCCGGAGCGCAGCTTCCAATCGCTCCTTCTCCTTGTCCCAGCGGGCTTCTTCGGTTTGCGATTTCTTCTCGAGAGTCTCGACCTCGGCCTGGATGGCGGCAGCCCGCTTCGCATGTTCCTGCTCGGCCTTGTCCAACGCGGCCTGCGCCTCGTCGACCATCTGCTGACCGCGTTTACGCGCTTTTTGCCTGGCGGCCTCTTCCTTCGCTCGTTCAAGCTCGCGGCGCCTCTGCTCCCGTTCGTAGGCGAGAGCGGCTTTTCGCTCCGCCGCCTTGTCGACGGGGCGAGAGGAACGCTTTTCGTCCTTAAGCTCTTTCGGGTGGCTTTCGCTTGTCCGTCGTCCGCCAAGATCGGTGGGCAGCTCGGCATGTTCGCTGAAGGGTCTGTCGGTTCCAACCGGGCGCCTCAGAACGACGCCGGGCTTTGCCATGGTCGCTGCGACGACCTCCGGATCGTGGCTCTCCTTTGCCGCGCCCTGGTGGAAGAGGTTACTATCGGCGCCCCACGCCTCCAGAGCCGCCTTCATGGATGGCGCGGCGATCGCCTGATCGAAAAAGCCCAGCGAGGTCTGGTAGGTCTTCAATTTTCTGGCCATCGGTCTGATCCGCCCTTACCGAAATCGTCCAGCTCGCGCGCCCCGACGCCTGTGGAACACGACGCGGCCTCAAAGCGTTCCCTCATCCTTGAAGGACGTCCGTGCATTTCGCAACGTGCTCTTAAGGATTGGCCTCGAATGAGCCGGACGTCGACCCTGCCCAAGCGCTTGCAGCCGATGCTCGCCACGCTCACCGACGCGCCGTTCGATGATCCCGGCTGGGTTTTCGAGGACAAGTACGATGGCTTCCGGATGATCGCGGAAATCCGGCGGGGCAAGGTTGCCCTTTACAGCCGCAATGGCAAGATCATCAGCCGCAGCTATATGGAGGTCGCCAAAGCGCTGGAGGGCGTGCAGGGCGACGCTGTGATCGACGGCGAACTCGTGGCGATCGGAAAGGACGGCGTCTCGCATTTCCAGCTGCTGCAGAACGCGCTGCGCCATGAGGCGAAGCTCCTGTATTGCGCCTTCGATCTCATGTTTGAAAACGAAGTCGACTTGCGCAAGCAGCCTCTCCTCGAGCGCAAGAAGCGGCTAAAGGCGATTCTACCGCGCGACAAGCTGATCGCCTTCAGCCATCACCGCAAAGGGAACGGAACAAAATTCTTCGCCGAGGCAGAGCGGAAGGGTCTGGAAGGCGTCATGGCGAAGCGCGCCGACAGCGCGTATGCGTCCGGAAACAGGACCTCGGATTGGCTGAAGATCAAGACAACAAAGCGACAGGAAGTGGTGATCGCCGGCTTCACAGCGCCCAGGCGCACCAGGCCGTTCTTCGGCGCCCTGGTCCTCGCCGTACGGGAAGACGACGCATGGCGCTACATCGGACATGTCGGCACTGGCTTCAGCCACAAGGTCCTGGAAGACCTCCATGCCAAGCTCGTGAAGCTGACGGTCCCTAAATCACCCTTCCCTTCCAAAGTGAAGGACGAGGCCGCCACGACATGGGTAAAGCCCTCGTTGGTTGCTGAGGTGAAATTCGCGGAGTGGACGAGCAAGGGCGACCTGCGCCAACCCGTCTACCTCGGGCTCAGGTCCGACAAGCGGGCGAAGGATGTCGTGCGCGAACGAGAACGTCCGCGCAAATAGCGCTTCCCTTCGGGTGTAACCGGCAAACGGAACGAATTAACGCCTTCACCTCCTCCGCTGTGAATTCCCCTCCCCGGTCGTGTGTTCAGTCGCCTCCGAGGTCGTGAATTTCCGGTCGCATGCCCTCAGGCGTGACTTCGAGCATCGCAAGCGTAATCGGCAGCTTGAAGCGTCGCCGTCCCGCGCTGCCGGGATTCAGATAGAGAACGCCGCCGACCGTGTCGATCTTCGCTACGTGGGAATGTCCGGAAATGATCACGTCGATATCGGCGCCGGGGTCGACCTGCAGCGTCTTCAGGTCGTGCAGAATGTAGATCGACGTTCCCGCCAGGCGCACCAGTTTCGTATCGGGGTATTCGTGGGCCCACTCGCCGCTGTCCACGTTTCCACGGATGGCGGTGACGGGCGCGATCCTGCGAAGCGCGTCGACGATCTCGGGGCGCCCGATGTCCCCGGCGTGAACGATGTGGTCGACGCCCGCCAGGCGTTGTTCTGCCGCGGGCCTCAACAGGCCATGCGTGTCCGAAATGATTCCAATCTTGAACGTCATTTCCCTGCGCTCTCACCCGTCATCGCCAAAAGACGATCGAGAAGCTCCACTTGCCCGGAGAGTATCTTTGTTCGTGCGAACTCGATATCGAACCATTCCGCGCGGTCGACTTCGGGAAAGTTCTGTCGCCGACCGCTTCGGGGCGGCCATTCGATATCGAACGTGTTGCCCGCCAGTGCCGTGGGGTCAAAATGGCCCTCGCCGGTGAATGCGATCACGCGTTTCCCTCCTCGCTGGCGAACCTCCCCTAAGGCCTGCAGCCGACCAATCGAGGCGCTGCTGCCGAGTTCTTCGGCAAATTCACGTCGCGCGGCCTGCTCTGGGTCTTCCGCGGCATCGATTTCACCCTTCGGAATAGACCAGGCGCCACCATCTTTCTTGCGCCAGAACGGACCGCCGGGGTGAACGAGCAGGACCTCGAGCCCCCGAGCGCCTTGCCGGTAGGCCAGAATGCCGGCGCTCAACGTCGATCGCTTGGAAGTCTTTGTCAGCGCTGCCATATCACTCCTATTTTGCGGGGAAACTCAAGAGCTGAGCAACGGCGCAGGATCTGAGGCGCGACGTCTGGCTACTTGCGCAGCAACGAATGTTCGAAAAGGGCTAGTAGCGCAGCAGGCCCCGGATACACCTCGACGCATCCGGCTTGCCTCAGCGAACTCTCAGCGAACCCGCCGCAAAGCACGCCGATGGTCGTTATGCCAGCCTTCCCCGCTGCCTCGGCATCGTAGGGCGTGTCACCGATCGCGACGGCGTCGGCGCCTTCGAGCTTGAGCTTCTTGAGGACGAACTCGAAGATATCAGGCGCTGGTTTCGATTCTTCTACGTCGTCGGAAGAGGTTTTCAAATGCACCAGGTCGGCGATGCCTGCGATGTCGAGGTACATCTCGACCTCATCTTTCTTGGCTGAGGATGCAACTGCGATCTGAAGTCCAGCGTCGCGCACGCGCCGGAGCAAGTCCGGAACCGCCGAGAAGGGACGCACAAGCGGCAGATACTCGGTCTTGAAACGATTGCCGCGCCACTCTTCCAGGTCCTTGCCGTGGTCCAGTTGTTCATCGTCGGACAGGAAGACGGGAATAAGCTTGTCTCCGCCCTTGCCGATCTGGCCTCTCACCTGTTCGAAACTCACATCGTGGCCAAACTTGAGCATAGCTTCCTGCCATGCCAGCGCGTGGAGATCGACCGAGTCCAGTAGCGTGCCGTCCAAATCGAAAATAGCGGCTTTTGGCAATTCACATTCCTCCCTGGTCGGAGCGAGCTAGTTTCGCATACCACTCGGCATAACGTGTATTCTTCGCCACGTGCCGGTTGAGATTTGGCGACTCGTCGCCCCACCACACGGGACCGCGCTCGCCGAGCGGCTGCTTGACCTCGTCCACCGCCCGATGCGCCGTTGCTTCGGCGTCCGGATGGGTCGCTTTCCTGGCGCCGCGTACCGCCCGCCGGGTTCCATCAGCCGACCGACGAACTCGGCTCGCTCGGCTTCGTCGGACCGGGATTCGCCATCCGCCAGAGACTGCCGCGGACCACGAAGTAGCGCCGTCCGGCGTCACCGGGTGTTTCACGACAGCTAGGCCGACTTCCGCTGCGGCTTGGAGGCCGGCTTCTTCGCTGCGACCTCCTTCGCTGGTTTCTTGCCGGCGATCGGCATCAGCATCTCTTTCTGACCACTGGCGACCTTGCGTGCCCTCTTGGCCGGCTTGGAGTCCTCTACCGCCTTTGCGCCGCCAATGCTCTTGCGCAGCGCGTCCATCAAATCGACGACGTTCTCGCCACGCGGTCGCTCTTTCGCGGTGATAGGTTTGCCGGCGCGCTTCTTGTTGATGAGGTCGATCAGGGCGGTTTCGTACTGGTCTTCGAACTTGTCCGGCTCGAAGTGACCCGCCTTCTGGTTGACGATGTGCTTGGCGAGATCAAGCATGTCCTTGGTGACTTTGACGTCCTGAATATCGTCGAAATACTCCTTCTCGGAGCGAACTTCGTAGGGATAGCGCAGCAACGTTCCCATCAGCCCCTTGTCGAGCGGATCGAGGGCAATGATGTGCTCACGGTTGGTCAGCACCACCCGTCCGATCGCAACCTTGTTCATCTCACGGATGGTTTCGCGGATGACGGCGAAGGCGTCATGGCCGACCTTGCCGTCCGGCACGAGATAGTGGGGCGGATCAGATATCGCGGGTCGATCTCGCTGCGGTCGACGAACTCGTCGATTTCGATAGTTCGCGTCGATTCCAGCGCGACGTTTTCGAGCTCCTCCTTGGTCACCTCGATAAAGGTGTCGGTGTCGACCTTGTAGCCCTTTACGATGTCCTCGTTGGCGACTTCCTCGCCGGTGTCGGCATCGATCTTTGCGTACTTGATGCGATGGCCGGTCTTCCGATTGAGCTGATTGAAGGAGACTTTTTCGGATTCCGACGTGGCCGGATAGAGCGCGACCGGACAGGTGACGAGGGAAAGACGCAGGAAGCCTTTCCAGTTAGCGCGGGGGGCCATGACGGGGGAACTCCAATACTGATGCCGGATTCAAGACGAACGGCCCGGCTTGGTTCCGACACCGCGCCCCTCCCCGCAGGATGATTTTTTCTCGTACACGGGCTTGAGCGGACTCGACTTTTGTTCTCTTTATGTTCTAATTCGGAATGACCGACCGACCCGCGAGCTGGCGCATGCCGACCCCTAAACAGATGGAAAAGCTGGCCGCCGAAGCCGCCCGTAGGCCAAGCCCCTCCGCTGCGGCTTCGGATGCGCCCCTCCCGGCCGAATATTGGGAATCGGTACTCAAAGATCCTCGCGCCGATGCGACCGGAGCCCAGATGCGGCAACGGCGTCTTGCCGAGATTCAACGTCACGTGCTGCGCATCTCCTGCAGCCGCTGCGAGCGCACCGTGGAAATCCAGACCGCCGATGCAGTCCGATTGTATGGTGGCAACGCGGTCTGGAAGGACGTTGCGCAGCGGCTGCTCGACAACACCTGCCAGCAGCGCACCGGCAGGCATGAGGAAGACGGGTGCTGGCCGGCGTTCGAGACGCCGTAACCCGCTCCGGATCGCCGATCCGATCTCTTTGCGCCTGGATGTCCGGATGGCCCCGAAATATCACCCTACGCCGCTGTCGGGCGGCGATCGCAAGGCTCTGGCGAAAGAGTTCGGCAAGGCGCGGGCAATGGCAAACATCCTGACCGCCCAATCGGCGGAGATGCGGGCCAAAGGCGAGGCGATGATCCAGCAAGCTGACAGGCTGCTTTGCGAAAGCTGGAACGAGCGGATGTGGAGCGACGGCGAACCGGTCGATCCGTCACCCACCATCGACCAGGCCGTGAATGGAGGCTTCCCCTGGCTAGAAATCAGGTGCTCGCGCTGCAAGACACCGAGCGACGTCGACCTTGCGGCGATGAAGCATCCGCCGACCACCTTTGTGCACGATCTCGCCAGCCGGCTGCGCTGCCGCAAATGCGTCAAGGCGGGCCGGCGTCCATCCGCGACTCTGCTACAATTGGCGTGGCAGCCGCGCCACCCCCGAACCGAAGCCTGACCGATGTGCAATCTCTATTCGATCACGACAAACCAGGCCGCCATCATCGCGCTGTTTCGCGTCGTTAACCGATACGTCGGCAATCTGGCGCCGATGCCAGGGGTTTTTCCCGATTACAAGGCACCGATCGTGCGCAACGGGGCCGAGGGCCGCGAACTCGCGACGGCGCGGTGGGGAATGCCGTCGTCGTCAAAGGCGCTGATGGATGCCACGAAGAAACGGGCCGAAAAGCTTCAGGCCAAGGGCAAGACCGTCAATTTCACGGAACTGCTACGGATGGAGCCGGACGGCGGCACGACCAACATCCGCAACGTGAACAGCAAGCACTGGACACGATGGCTGGGAGCCGAAAACCGCTGCGTGGCGCCGTTCAACTCGTTCAGCGAGTTCAAAAAGGCCGAGGGCGGCGATATCTGGTTCGCGCTCGATGAGACCCGTCCTCTCGCCTGCTTCGCCGGTATCTGGAGCAATTGGACGTCCGTCCGAAAGGTCAAGGAAGGCGAGACCAACAACGACCTCTACGCGTTCCTCACGACGGAGCCGAACGCCGAGGTCGGTGCGATCCATCCGAAGGCGATGCCGGTGATCCTGACGACCCCGGACGAAGTCGAGTCCTGGATGACGGCGCCTGTCGACGAGGCCCTGAAGTTGCAGCGGCCGTTGCCGGACGGTGCGCTTCGAATCGTCGCCCGCGGCGTCAAGGAAGACCAAGCCGGATCGGCTCCGTGACCATGTTGCCTCTGAAGTCACGCCGATCAGTTTCGAGCGCGGGAGTTTTGATGTACCGGCACGCCGGTACAAATCTAGAGGTGCTCATTGTGCATCCAGGCGGCCCATATTGGCGCA
This sequence comes from Bradyrhizobium sp. OAE829, assembly GCF_040546575.1. Taxonomy (NCBI): domain Bacteria; kingdom Pseudomonadati; phylum Pseudomonadota; class Alphaproteobacteria; order Hyphomicrobiales; family Nitrobacteraceae; genus Bradyrhizobium; species Bradyrhizobium sp. OAE829. The sequence goes on from NZ_JBEPOE010000001.1 coordinate 4,134,918, forward strand.
AGAAGGATGAAGGGGCCTGGTCAATTCCCAAGGGCGAGTTGGATGAAGGCGAGGACGCCAAAGTTGCTGCGCGCCGAGAATTCCTGGAGGAGACTGGCGTCGCCCTCTCGGGTTTGCTTGATCCGCTCGGCGAAATCCGACAGCGTGGCGGCAAGCTGGTGATCGCATTCGCTGTCGAAGGCGATGTCGACGTCCTGACCATAAGAAGCAACACTTTCGAAATGGAGTGGCCGCCGAAAAGTGGACGGATGCGGAGTTTTCCCGAGATCGATCGTGCCGAGTGGTTCGACCTGCCAGCGGCGCGTGCAAAGATCCTTGAGGGCCAGCGACCGCTTCTCGATGGGCTCGCCCGATTCGTGAATCAGCCTGAAAAGAGGCCGACGCATGACTGATCCCTTCAATCTCCAGCGCTTCCTCGATGCGCAGGCGCCCATCTACGCGCGAGTCGTTACCGAATTGCGTCGCGGTCAGAAGCAAAGCCACTGGATGTGGTTCATCTTCCCGCAGCTTGCCGGACTTGGACATAGCGCGATGGCCCATCGCTTCGCGATCGCCTCTCGCGAAGAAGCCGTCGCCTATCTTAGCCATACCGTCCTGGGATCTCGGCTTAAAGAATGCACGGCGCTCGTCAGGGCTGTTGAGGGCCGATCGGTCCGCGAAATCCTCGGCAGTCCGGACGACATGAAATTCCAATCTTCGATGACATTGTTCAGTGCAGTATCGTCGGATCCGGAATTCTCTGCAGCCATCGCGAAGTTCTACGGCGGAAAGCCGGACCAAAGGACGTTGGATCTATTGTCGCCACAGCAGACCTGATCGGCATGCCGTCCTTCGTTGCCTGCTGCCCGCTCGGCGCGAAAGCAGCGGCCCGACCCTTGGCGCCGTCAAGAACGCTACTACTTTGCATGTCGACCGGTTGAGCCGGCAACACGAAAGCTACTTCCGCCTGGCCGTTCGAAGTTTATGCGCTCACGCGTTCAAGCCGCGTCCTCAAACACTGACGGTTCGGCTACCTCACGCTTCTGATTGATGAGATTTAGGAGATAGCTTGTCGCACGAGCATCGCACAGCGCACGGTGGTGCGTTTCAAGTTCGATCCCATAGAGCACGCAGAGTTTCCCAAGGCTATACGACTTATGCCCGGGATAACGCCGACGCATTCCCGGGACGGTGCAGAGCTTTGGAAATCGAAAGCGGCGACCGAGCCTTTCATATTCATGGCTGATGAATCCGTAGTCGAAATTGACGTTGTGGGCGACGAATATCCCGTCGCCCATGAACTGCATAAAGCTGTCCGCGACTTCCGAGAATACCGGCGCATCGCGAACCATCTCGTTCGTGATGTTCGTGATCTGCGTTATTCTTGCAGGAATAGCCCGCTGTGGATTCAATAGGGAATGCCACTCGTCGACGACTTGATGGTTTCGGATCTTCACCGCGCCTATTTCCGTTATCCGATCGCCGGACGACCAACTGCCCGTCGTCTCGACGTCGACCACGACGTAATCCTGCTCGGGGTCGAAGCGGTAGTCGACCCGCCCGATTTCCGCACGAATGCCGGCGTTCCCAAGCTGTCGCAACCGTGTGAGTTGATTTCGGCGGATGACGTCGCCTTCGGCCTTGATCTCCATGAAGGAGACCGTTCCTTCCTTCTCCAGCATGAGATCCGGGAATCCGTCGCGCATGTCGCGGAAGTTCTGGCACAACGAGCGGACAATCGCGGCGATGCCTTCCCCGCTGGCTCCCGATAGCAGCAGCCGCAGCGCATCGACGTCGACACGATCCCAGGCGAAGATACCGTTCGGACGACCCCAGTTCGCAGCGATCGTGCGCAGCAGCAGATGGAGAGCACTTCCGGATCGGACGGCGTCCAGCTTGTCATCGATGTGGGCGCCAAATTTACGCGCGAAGCTCCGATCCTTGAGGCAATGCGGCACCCAATCGAAACTGCTGTGAAGCAACTCGGACTCGAATAGTTCATCCCAAAACAGCAAGCCGAACAGCGAATGCCAAAGTGTGTTTTCCGTGAAAAAGACCCGGTAGCCTCTGCGGCGCATCACACCGACGACGCCAGCCTCCGGGTTGCCGCGATGAACGTCGTCGACGGTGAGGGTGACGCCGGCGCGAAGCAGCTCGGTGCACGATCCAGTCCGGCGACCGCCGAATTTGCGAGCGTAGAAATCCGAAGCGAACAAGAATTCGCCGTCGCTCGCAGGATCGTCGATCATCCGACGTAGCAGATCTTCCGCGTCTGCCTTGTTGCCGGCGTTGTAGAGGAGGCGGACCAACCGCTCATTACATTCCGACGACGAGCCTGCGCGATAAAGCTGCCTGGCAAGATCGGTCTCGCCCAGCTTCTCGAAGAACTGACCAACCTGCCAAGCGGCACGGCTGCGGAGATCGACGGCATAATCGCTTGGGCAATCTGGACCGCCGAAGATGTCGGCGACTGCCCTTCGGTAGATGCTCGGCGATTTTACCTCTAGCCGGTCGAGAAGCTGGCTATAATGGAAGCAGGCCCTTGCCTCGTCGCCATCAGTGAAACGGGCCATGAACGAAGTGGCCTTGTTGGTGCGCATGATGCCCAGATCGCGAAGCGCGAACTTCTTCAAGTCCTCCTCAGTCTTGCCAAAGTACAGGTAGAGCAGGAATTCGAGCGGCCGGACGTCATCCAACGCGATGAACTTTGCCGCCCCACAATGCTCCGCTGCAAGCTTGAACGGAACGTGTGCCAAGAAGTAATCGGTCAGCTTCGCTTTCGGCCATGAGGCGCGGATGTCCGTCCGCCCAGCCGCCTTTGCACCGGTGACCAGGACGTCCTTAGGCAGGCACGCGACGAACGCGGAGTAGTCCTCCTCTATCAGCAATCTCGCTTGGCCGCACGCCAGCAAGTCGTCAGCCGCACGTTCCAGATCTGAAATCTCGGCGTACCTGAACAGCGACCGATTGAAGATCGCGCCCCGCCGATTGACCATCCGTATCAACAGGCATTGCGCGTCCTTGGAAAGATTCTGGAAACGCGTGACGAAGGCATCATGCTCATCCGTCAAGATCGAGCCGTAGGTAGCTCTGACGAATGCGAGCATCTCGACAAAATGGTCGTGGTAATAATAGACAGGCAGATCTGGCCGTTTCATCCGCAGCGCCCTCGGGCCTTCGGTATTTGAATCGAACGCAAGGACGTGGCGGGCAGGACACTGGATTGCCGATTGCAGCCGCTACGATATTGTTCTATATTTGTTCCCGGCCGTTTTGATTTGTCAATGCCCCCTTCGGGCTGCTGCGTGGAGGTTGTCGATCCCCGCCCCCCGGCGGTTTTTTACTGCGTACTCCTCAAAGATTCCGTCCCCGGATCCACCATGCTCCTGCGGACGGAGGGGGCTCTTCACCAGAGTGCAATGAACGAAGGCCGCCAGCGCAAGATTATCCACATCGACATGGACGCGTTCTACGCGTCGGTCGAGCAGCGGGACAATCCAGATCTCTGCGGCAAGCCGGTCGCGGTCGGCGGATTCCGCGAGCGCGGCGTCGTCGCGGCGGCAAGCTACGAGGCCCGCAAATTTGGCGTGAGGTCGGCCATGCCGTCCGTGACCGCAAAGCGCCAATGTCCTGACCTGATCTTCGTGAAGCCACGTTTCGAGGTCTACAAGGCGATCTCCCAGCAGATCCGCGAGATTTTTGCTGAACACACCCCGATCATCGAGCCCCTGTCGCTTGACGAGGCCTATCTCGACGTGACGGTGAACCTGCAGGGGATTCCGCTGGCCCGTGATGTCGCGCTGGCGATCAGAGCGAAGATCAAGGAGGTGACCGATCTCAACGCTTCCGCTGGAATCTCCTACAACAAGTTTCTGGCGAAGCTCGCCTCCGACCACCGCAAACCGAACGGCCAGTACGTCATCACGCCGGAAATGGGCCTGGCGTTCGTCGAAAACCTGCCCGTCGGCAAGTTTCACGGTATAGGGCCTGCGACGAGCGCTAAAATGAATTCCCTCGGCCTCTACACCGGTCTCGACATGCGCAACCAGTCGCTGGATTTCATGCAGGAAAACTTCGGCAAGGCTGGCGCATATTACTATTGGATCTCCAGAGGAGTCGATGACCGTGAAGTCAGAGCGGATCTGGTGCGCAAGTCAATAGGCGCCGAAAATACTTTCCCCAATGATCTTTCCGAATTGAATGCCATGGTCACGGAATTACAGCCGCTGATCGACAAGGTGTGGCGACATTGCGAAGAAAAGGACACCCACGGTCGGACCGTCACTCTCAAGGTAAAGTTCGCTGACTTCGAATTGATAACGCGGAGCCGAACGTTGGCCAACGCGGTCGGCGGCCGCGATGAATTGCAGAACGTTTCGGTCGATCTGTTAAAGATGCTGTTTCCGATGCAGAAAGCGGTTAGGTTGCTCGGCGTCTCGGTATCTGGGTTTGCTGCCGAAGATATCCATCGTCCCAAACAAATCGTCTTAGCCATCTAGTGCAGTCGATGGGGAGATAGTTCGAGTGAATGGCATGCGTACCTTTGATATCCGGACAACGGTAATCGAGGGCTCGCTCGCCTTCCAGATGCGGCGCGCTGCGGCGGCTCGTGCCAACGAATGCGGTCTACAGATCATGACGCTGCCGCAGCTTGCTGCGCGGCTGGCCGGCGGGTTCACCGTTCCCGTCTCGACGGAACAACTCGATCTGGCGATCCAGCGGGCGCTCGATGACGGCGATTTCGTCGAACTAGAGTCTGTACGAACGCTGCCCGGCATGACCCGGGCCGTTGCAGGCAGCCTGCGCAAGGTATGGAACGCGGACGTCGAACTACTCGAAACCAACGGCCCCGGAAAGTTGCGTATTGGCGAATTGGCGCTCATCGAAGCGCGCGTGAGAAGCTATTTGCCCAAGGCGATGCTGATCCCCCGGGACCTTCGCAACGCAGCACTACAGCGAATAGAGCGCGCGTCGCGACTGATCGGGCCAGCGACGATAGAAAGCCTTTCTTTCATCCCGCCCGTTTGGCAGCCCTTGATAATGGCGCTCCAACAGGTCGTCTCCTTGGAATGGCGGGCACCGCCGAAGGCCGAGACCGACTGGTTTACCGGCTCGCTGACTGGCAGCGGCCCGGATCGACCCTTGAGCTCGCCTGCAGCGATCTCATGCGCGGACCCGCGGCACGAGGTGGTCGAGGCACTGCGCTGGGCAAGGCGGCTGCTCTCATCTGGCACGGCAAGGCCTTCCGAGATCGCCATTGCGTCGGCGAGCACTGCTCCCTGGGACGACCACGTATTCGCCTTAGCCGCCGATGCCGGTCTGCGAGTGCACTTCGTGCATGGCATTCCCGCGCTTGCGACGCGCGATGGCCAGCGGTGCGCCGCATTGGCGGACATTTTGCAGCACGGGCTGAACCAGCAACGCATGCGGAGGCTTGTCTCACTTTGCCGGGGCACGGGAGTGCCGCTTGATGTTTTGCCGGACCGATGGATGTCCTCCTTGCCGCGTGGAGCGACATTGGTCGAGGTGGAGGATTGGCGCCGCGCCCTTTCGGCAGCCGCTCAGAAGGATGGCTCGATCGCCGGGGCTGAGGCCGTGCTGCCGCTATTGGATCTACTTTCCAGAGGGATTGCAGCATCAAGCGCGGCAGCTAGTCTCTTCCTGCGGGGGCGCGCCTTGCAAATCTGGGAGGCTGCCGCTCGGTCGGCTCCCGTGGATGCGATCGAACTCTCCTTGCGTGGTATCCGGCTCGCGTCGGAAACGGACGCCGCCGATTCTATCGCTTGGGCCCCCGCGCGAGATCTTGCAGCGGCCCCACGGCCGCATGTCCGTTTGCTTGGTCTGACGAATCGAGGCTGGCCACGACAAACCGGCGACGACCCTCTCTTGCCTGGCCACGTGCTTTCTGCCGATCAATTCGACGATCCCATCGCGCGCGCTGACCGCCGGCACTTCGAGGTGATTTTGGACGCAGCGACCGGCGACGTGGTCCTATCGCGGAGCCGTCGTAGCGCTCAGGGTAGCCGCGTAGGGCGCAGTCCGCTGCTGCAGAACTATTCCGAGATCCCACTGTCCAGAGCGCGCATCCCGGAGAACGCGTTCAGCGAATCGGATCGACTAGCAGCGCGTCCCGGAGATGCGGCGAGAGTTCCGAGACTCAAGTCGGCGCAAGCGTGCTGGCGCAACTGGCACATCGACAACCTCACGCCCCACGACGGACAATTTTCCGCTGATCATCCGATCGTCGTGAAGGCTATCGAACGTGTCCAATCGGCAACCTCTCTGAAACAGCTCTTAAGAGATCCTTTGGGCTTCGTCTGGCGCTACGGCCTGGGTTTACGCACGCCTCAAGAACGGGAACGATCGCTTTCCATCGCTCCCGACGATTTCGGCAAGCTGGTTCATGACCTGCTACGTCGCGCGGTGGATACCCTTGAGCCCGATCCCGGTTACGCCAAAGCATCCGAGGAGGAGATAGACAAAGCTCTAAGGGCGGCGGTCAAAACCGTGCACGAGGATTGGCCATTAGAACGTCCCGTGCCGCCAAAACTATTGTGGAGCAACACGGTCGACTTCGCCGCGACTTTGGCCTCCGTGGGGCTCCGGCGAAAGGACATCGCGGAAGATGGTACGCGCAGTTGGACCGAAGTTCCCTTCGGCCAACCTGCTGGCTTCGTCGCCGGACGAGAATTGCCTTGGGATGCGACTGCTCCCGTTACGGTGCCAAATACGCCGATACGTCTGCGTGGAACTATCGATCGCTTGGACCTGCGGAGCGCGCCGTCGGCGGTGCGTGTGACCGACTACAAGACGAGCGAGGCGCCCAGGAACGCAGCGCGTATAGTGATAGGCGGGGGCGCGGAACTACAACGTGCACTCTATGGGCTCGCGTGCCGCCAACTGCTTGAGGAAGAAACTCGAATCATTGCTCGCCTTCTTTATCTGGTCGGCGAGCCACAGGCCCCCAAGTTGAACGACCTCGACGCCGCGGTCGAACAGATCGCTGCCTTCATCAACGAGGCCGTCGCGATGCTCCGAAATGGATCGACGGTACCCGGACGTCTTTCATTCGATCAGTCGAACGATCTGCGCCTAGCGTTGCCGGCCTCGCCCGGCTACGAGCGTCGCAAGCTCATCGCCTTCGACAAAGCCGGCAAGGGCGTCTCTCGCTATTGGAGCGTGCCGTGACGACGAGCGATAAAGCCGCGCGCTCAAGAGCGCTGACCGAGCTCGATTCCACGCTGTTGGTGGAGGCTGCCGCTGGCACGGGCAAGACATCCCTGCTCGCCGGCCGCGTCATCATGCTTTTGGGTACAGGCATCAGTCCAGCATCGATAGCGGCCATCACATTCACGGAACTTGCGGCCGGTGAGCTTCGGCAACGCGTCGCACGATATCTCGATTTGCTGCTGTCCGATACCGTCCCCGACGAACTGCTGCTGTGTCTGCCCAACGGCCCGGCGGAGGCGCAGAAGACTGCCCTGCACAAGGCCGCCGCACGGCTCGACGAGCTGACTTGCTCGACGATTCATGGGTTCTGCCACGATCTCCTAAGGACGTATTCAGTGGAAGCAGGGATCGATCCGGGTGCGGAAATCCTCGATAGCGAGCAAGCGGATTTTATCTTCGACGCAACCTTCGATCAGTGGTGGCGCGATCGGCTCGACACGCCGACTCCCGGTGATGATCCGGTGGCGTCGGTAGCGCGACGGGACCCGAGGGGCGCAGAAGAACTGTTGCGTGGGTTCGCCCAATTCCGCCGACGTTACAGGACGGCTTGTCCTCCTCCTCCCGACCTCGAAACCAAGGCCGACCTTGATTTCTTGGAAAGCGTCCGCGAATTCCGGCGCTGGTGCGATCGCATCGGCGCGCCTCCTGATGCCCATCAGGACATCGTCGCCTTCGAGACGCTGGCGTTGCATTTCGAAGGACGCTTCGATCCACTGCCTGGTTTCGAACAGCTTTGGGAATTGGCACATCCTGCCGCTCTGCCAATCATGCGGAAGGCTTCCTTGGACCTCCGCGATTACAGGCGCCGGTCGCTTTGGAGAAAGGTTGGAGGCAAGGAGAGAGGCGACCGTCTCGCTGACGAGGCGGAAAGTCATTTCGCGCGCTGCCGCGATGCTTACGGGACGCTGATGGGCCGGATCGCGAACGCCATCATTGGGTCACTGTCCGTCGAACTCGACCACGTGTTGGCAGAATACGAGGCCTTCAAGAGGCGAGCGGCCGTGCTCGATTTCGACGATCTATTGTTCACCTGCCGCGATGTGCTTCGCGCAAGTCCGTGGGTACGCGCCGCTGCGAGCGAGCGATTCTCCCGAATTCTGGTCGACGAATTCCAAGACACCGATCCGGTGCAGGCCGAAATCATCTTTTTGCTTTGCGGCACGGCCGATGGCACGGAGGGCTGGCATAAGCGACTCCTTAAACCGGGCCACCTGTTCTTGGTTGGGGATCCGAAACAGGCCATCTATCGTTTTCGTGGAGCCGATCTCGCGACCTACCTGACGGTGCGGCGAGCGATCGAGGCGCAGTTTCCTGCCAACCTCCTGCAGGTCACGGCCAACTTCAGGTCGCGCGGTGAAATTCTGGACCACGTTAATCGCTGCTTCGAGAGGCGCCTATCGGCGCAAGAGGCCGGATATGTAGCCTTGGAGGGCACCCGCACTCCCGCGCAGCACGGCTTTCCCTGCGTTACAAAAGTATCGCTCCAACTGCCGCCCGACACGAGAGTTGACAGTTCGCGTGACGAAGAGGCTCGTGCAGTCGCCGAAGTCTGCGCTCGATTGATCGGAAACGTCGAGTTGAAGCTAAACGATGGAGAGACGCGACGGTTGACTCCTGGTGACATTGCGCTGCTGGCGCCGGTTTCGACCGATCTCTGGCGCTATGAAAGAGCGCTCGAAGAGGCAGGCCTGCCCTTCGCTTCCCAAGCGGGCAAGAACCTATTCAAAAGGCAGGAAGCACAGGATCTTGTGGCGTTAGTGAGGACGTTGGCCGACACACGGGACACGTTGGCTCTTGGAGCGCTCCTACGTGGGCCCTTGGTTGGTTTGACCGAACAGGAGTTGCTCGATATCACCGAAGGCCTCCCTCCGTCGGATGCCGAGCATGACTCCGTCGGGCTCTCCCTTCGAATTGCCCCTGAAGCGATCCAGCATGGGGTCGCGCGCGACGTCCTGACCATCCTGAGCGATCTTCAACGCCGCGTGCACGGTACTGCCCCCGCGCTCCTTCTTGCCGAAGCCATCGAAAGGTTGCGGGTGCGGGCGATAATCATGGCCCGCAGCACCGATCAGGCCGTCAGATCGCTCGCAAACATAGATGGCCTGCTTGAGCGAGCTCGTAGCTACGGCGTGCGTGGCTTCGTTCAGTTCGCCCGCGATATCGACGAAGAATGGTCGAGCGGTACTGGACATGCTGAAGGCATGATCGAGGCCGATGGCCAATCCATCGAAATAGTGACGGTTCACTCCTCCAAGGGGCTGGAGTGGCCCGTTGTCATTCCGATAAACCGCGCGTCGATGCCGCGGCGCGCCGAAAAGTTCGTATACCGGCGAAGCGACGAAAGCCTGCATTGGGCGCTCGGCCAAATCATCCCCCCGAGTCTTGGCGACGCCCTGCAAACTGAGGAGATCGAAAAGCGCAATGAAAATCTTCGCCTTCTCTACGTCGCATGCACGCGGGCGATGGAATTGCTGATTGTGCCGGACTTCTCTTGGAGCAACGACGCGTCCTGGGCTAAATTGCTGGACTTCCAGCTCGGCGAGGTGCCGGAATTAAATATCGCCCGCCTTCCACGCAAGTCGGCGGCGGCCGCCGATACCGTCGAAAATCCGCAAAGTGAGGAAGTCTTCGCCGCCGAACAAATTCGGCTCGTCGAGGCTTCGCCGATCATTCGGTGGATCAGACCCAGCGATGGTGATCCGGATATTGTACCCATCCAGGTTCCTCCCGAACCAGGCCCGGAAGAGCCGCTTGGACCCCCTCCCACCGTCGAGGGCAGCCGCTTGCGCGGTGTGGTCCTGCACAAGCTTATGGAAGAGTTGATTACCGGCGAACTGGACGAAAATCTCAGCGCCACGATTTCCCGGGCAAGACAGCTTCTGGAACAGTTGGCCTCGGAGTCGCGTGGCAGCAGCGCGCCAAATCCGGATGAATTGGCGAACACAGCGCTGCGAACACTTCGCCTTCCGGAGATCGAACCCTTTAGAGGTCAACTAACAGCGGAACTTCCCATTTATGGAACGGCCTCAACGGGCCCGAACCAGTTGATCGCAGGACGAGCCGATGCGGTCGCAACATCCGAGGACGGCAGCAGGGTCGCGTTCGATTGGAAGAGCGACGTCGCCCCCAGGGATGCCAACCGAACCGCCTACAGGCAACAACTCGGTCAGTATTTGCATGCTATCGGGGCCCGCCGGGGCGCCATAGTCTATATGACGACGGGTCAAATCGACTGGATACAGACGTCTTATTAAACAGGGACCGCACTTCAGCGACCCGGGTTGCCTAGTCTAGGGCTACAACGAGACCCTTAACGCAACGCCTACTATGAGGTAATTTCCTACGCCAAACTTCTCAGCGACGCTCAAAAACGTAATCACATCCTGTTTGACAAACTCAACCTGCCAACAAAGACTGCGTATCGATCGACGGTGATTTCCTTCCTGATGCTGTCCTTCGTCGCCGCTCGGTTATCGTAGTGATGTCGCTGGACGACCATACCGGTCTCTGCCGGGCCATAAGTCTGCGCGTTGGGTCACGGAGGTTTCTTCGAAATCAACTTCACCTTAAGAAGGCGACCTTGCTGTCCTACCATGCCGATACGATTCGGCAACTTGACTCATCTGGCCCGGGCTATCGAAGGTTATGGCGCCAAAGGTCGAAGGTCAGGCTTTACAGTGGAAGATTTCGGAGAGCCGTCCAGCGAGCCCCTGGTCGAAATGGCGTCTGCAACTTCGGCATCCGTGGCGTGAAATCGCCTCGAAGTTAACCTCCGAGATCGCTGAGGTCGGTGGGAGAGCTTTCGCGCGCTGATCAATCATCTGCATGCGTGGCTGGCGTACGGTCACCCTGATCAACCTCTATGACCTTCTTCAAATCCGCAATGTGGGTCCGCGTGAAGTAAATCGTGGCGTCTTCTTGCGCAAGAACAACTTCAAGCTCGTTGCCCGACAGCTCAACGAACATATCGCGCATGAATTCAGCGGAGCCGTTCGCTTCCTTGAACATGGCGGCATGATTGGGACAAAGCGCCAGATAGTTCTGGTAGTGTCGCTTCTTCAGTTCGGGCAGAAATTCAACCTTCTCGAAGTAGGCCGTGCCATCATCGAGCTTGAACGGCATCGGCCCTTGGCAGATCTGGCAGACCACATCGCCGTCGCTTGCGTATTGCTGACGAAGATACTGAGCAGCCTCTTCCTTGACCGCTTCGCGCCCGACCGAAACAGACCGCGTGCGCTCCTCCGTGATCCTGTCCGGCGCTGCGGAGGCTTGCGTGGCGACGCGCTCGGCGCGACGTTCCGGATTGGCGGGTTCATGCTCGGGCATTTCGACACCTCGGCAATCCTGATCGGCCAGAATCCGCTCTTGATCTTCAGATGGCAGGGCGGCAAAACGCCTCGCCCGCTCTAAGGTTGCATCGTCCGAGAAACCAAGCTCTACGGCGACGGCTTGCCGTCGGCGGTGTTCCTCTGACTTCTTCGCTACTTCGTCGCCAAAGTGAATGGCTTTCAGCCACAGCCAGCCAAAGTCGAAAGCAAAGCCCTCGGGAAGCAAATCGCGAGAGGCCTCTGCGGGACGGACAAAAGATCCGTTGCGCTGTGGCACCCACGGGCTCTTCTGTAACAGAAGGATCAGTGAAGATGGCGCTGTTCGGGTTGCGTATTGTTGGTTCGGTCGGTAGCGCGCGGTCAGGATCTCAGGCTCAGCCGCTCGGACAGTGTCCCAGATCACCTTTGCGCGAACGTTAGTTGGGCGTTCGAGCAGGCGTGATAGATTTTTTATGTACCAATCTTCATCGACTTCCGAGTTCGTTCTTCGGACAGACGCCCTATACCAGTCTGCCTTTAATTGGCGCTCGAAAGGATGCCCGTTTACTGTTTTCTCCTGCACAGCAAGCCTTATTTGCGCACCGACTGCTTCGATGAACTTAATCAATCTCTTGGGGGCAATGCCACAGTCCTGATAATGGCTGGCGAGCGCATACAGTTCTGCGTCTTCACCCATCGCATCGTAGTAAGCGCTAAGGCCCGTATCGAGATATGGTGCGTCGAGATAAACCTCGGAAGGCTTGCACCATTGGTCCTTGCACTCAAAAATGTAGTAGTCTTTGAACAACTTGGCCCGGTTGGGCTCCTTCTCCACAAGGGCGATGAACCGCTTCAGGTCCCTTAAATAGGTCTTCTCGTCTGGAATCTCGGCTTCCTTTGTATATCGCTGATCAAGGATGACCTCGATCTGCTCCGCCTCGCCGACAATCCGGACGCCAATCTCCTCAAGGCACTTTCTTGCATTGCTCTGCTGCACCTTGCTTTTGCCGGAGCTGTAGACGGCTGATTCAACGCGCGGCAGGACTTCATCGTGTTCGACACCATCGCTGGGAAAAAAGGATTTGTCGCCTGTACTGAAGCTGCCATCGCTGCGTCGAACGATCTGGCAATTTTTGAGACGGTACAAATCGCCTTCCGGCGCGAGCTCTGTGTAGAGGAGCGCATAGAACTGCTGGTGCCATTCCACGGGCTTTGAAGCAAGCCACGCCATGAAGTCCTGATCGGGCTCGGACGCATGGTACGGAGGATGGGAAAGATACCGCGTGCCCTCTGCGACTCTATTCGTCAAAAGCTCGACAAACTCCTCTATGCCCCAGTCCTTTATCGCGAGCGAACCGAGGAAGCGGTCGATGTTCGTATTCTTCTGCGTTGCCGCAACAGCCCAGCGCGGTGGCTCATTGTCGTAATCGACCAGATACTCAATATCGCCCTCGGCAAGGAGGTCCTTTAGCGAGGCCTTGGCCTGGAGCAGGTGTTGGGCCGGACCGTGCCCTTTGGCATGCGTCGGCGTAAGAGGCTTAGTGTTCATCGCCTCGATGAGGGTCTGCCGTATGGCTTCATAGCGCGGAGGTATCTGCTCATGTCGGTTGGGCAGCACGGCAAGGAATTCTGCCGTGAGCAGGCCATGGTCGCGAATGTCGTGCAGAGCCGCTGCCGCAAGTTCGGCAAGCTGCTCGAACAGCGGCAAATTAGCGGGTGTGTCCTTGATGCTGGCGCGGCTGAGTTCAGGCACGAAAGGCGCGTGCATATGAAAGCGCAAGCCTGACGTTTCTTTTTCGGCCGGAAAGTAGACTGCCACCGCACCCCGCGTCTCGGCGATCCTGAACTGCTTGGCCAGAGGCAGCTTTGCATCAAACCGCTGCACTGTCGGCAGGAGGTCGAGCGCAAAGGCGACCGCCACGCGTTGTCGTTCCAGCCCGGTAACCGGCCGGTCGAATTTCAGGAAATGCAGGCTGGATGTCGGCTCGCCGTTGCTCTCCTTGAGAACCTCAATGTGATTGTCGGAATGGTGAATACGCAAAATCTGACCAGATGCGCCTGCGCCGGTCTTCCATCCCACGGATTGCAAATGGGACAGAAAAAGAAGGGCAGTCTCAGCCAAGTTGCGCAGACCGTCTTCAACGTCAGCGTAGGCGTTTTCCTTTGGCTTCTTGGGATTGTTGAAGGGAAACTCGAATCGGGTCTTAGTCCCGAGATCGTGGCTGTGTTTAATCGTCGTTGGCAGCACCAGATCTTCGATCTTGAAGGAAAACGTGGGCGACCAGATGTGGGGCGTTTCAGAGTAGGCAAATACGGCCTTAAAGCCGACGCCGAACCGGCCGATTTTGTCGTCGTCTTGGCCCTTCGTTCCATCTCCGATATCGGTGATCCCGTAGATATCCTTCTTCTCAAAAGGACGGCCATTGTGCTCGAAGATCAGACTCGTGTCCGACAGAATGAAATTGGCGTCGTTGGCGCCCGTATCCTCTGCATTCTGCAAGAGTTCGTAAATAAAATGAGCACTGTCCGGATAGAGCTCTTCCACTATCTTCCGGATTCCTGTGTGCTTCTTCAAAACCCGCGCAAGGTCCTCCCTGTCGCGGCGCACCTCTTCAATGATGTCCTGCTCATGGCCGATGATCGCGCCCGCTTGCTTTGTGACGGTCATGCTGCGGCTTCCTGCGTCACCGCTATCGTCCCGAAAACGACCGGCGCTGTCCGGATGTCCCCGCTTCCCGCCGCAAGATTAAGCTCCTTGATACGACGGTTAAAATCGGCATTGGCGCGCGCCAGTTCGCTCTCCTTCATTAAACGGATTTTTTCATTGGTCGCCCGCGCAATCTGATCCTCGATGGTCTTGCAGCGCGCGCGATGACTGGCTGTCAGGCTCTGAACGCGGTGGTCCGCCAGTTCCCGGTTCTGCGCCATGTGGTTGGCTTGGGCTTCGGACCATTTCGCGTGGTGACGCCCATCCAGTGTATCGCATGCCGCCGCATCCGGCAGCGGCGCTGTGCCGGTCTCGCTTGCGGACTGCAACAGGTTGAACAGCGCCGCTTCAAGCTGCGGGTCGTCCGCGACAGCGACAAGAGATTCGTCCGGCTTGATGCCATGCTTCGTCCATCGATACAGGCCAAAATGATACGTTCCTGCTCTCACCGCATTGCTTTGCGCCGTGAGGGCACAGTATTTGGTCTCGGAAAGGTCCAGGTAGCCCGCAGCCTGGCGGACCAGCGGATGCACAACGGCTAAGTGAACGGCTTTCGGGTTTTCGGCGGCGGCTTCCTGCTCGAAGGTCACGGATAACAGCGGCTGCGCACCCTTGAGCCACTTCTCCCACTCGCGCGCGACTGGGTCGATTGAGCGCGGTAACCGCTTGTAGTCGTCGAGCAGCTTGTTTCGCGCTTCCTGACTAAGCCGCAAGGTCTTAAGCGGCTTTTCGCCCAGAATGTACTCCCCGTCGCCTCCGAGGCGCGCTACGAGATAGCTCGCAACGCAGCGCTGGATCGCGGCAGGCGAAAGCCAATAGGTCTCTGCGGCTGCGATATCATCCCGCCAGGACTGACTGGGCACATTCAGGCCGAACAGCTCTGACTGCTTTGATTCGAGCTCCTGCTCTTCGCGGACTTGGCGGATTCCGTTGTCCGCGAGCTGCTGAAGCCGCTGGGTGCGCTCTTCAGGCGTGAGCGTGAAGCTCTCGGCGATGTCATGCAGTTCCTGCGTGATTGTGCCCAAAATCTCCTCGCTGCCGCCCACCGCGTGCTGAAATACGCCGATACGCCACAGGCACCGCTGATAGATGTCGGCATCGACCGTTCCCGGTGTGATAAAGTTGATGATCGCGATCGCTTCGCTCTTTTGGCCATAACGGTCGATGCGGCCGATCCTCTGCTCGATCTTCATGGGGTTCCACGGCAGGTCGTAGTTGACGAGAAAGTCGCAGAACTGGAAGTCGAGGCCCTCGCAGCCCACCTCTGAAGAGAGCAGAACGTCGAGCGCTTGGCCGTCTTCCTTCGGCAACGCGAAGCGGCGGCGTAGATCAGCCCGCTCATCATCGGGGACATCGCCGTGAACAAGGCCGTAGCGTAGTCCAGCCCGCTGGGTGTGCTCAGCAAGGTAGCGAAGCGTGTGGCGGAACGTGCTGAAAACAAGCGCCTTGTTATTGGGAAGGCGGTTCTTTTCAGTAAGCGTCTTGATAAATGCCTCGACCTTCTCGTCGCGGGGATCGAGATTGCGCGCTTGATTGATCAGGTCTTCAATATCTTCGCGGACCTGGCTGATGAAATTGAGGTCGATATCGGCATCGCTGTCGCTCGCCTCCATCGCTTCGAGGCGGTCCAGTTTGCCGGCTAGGATTTCGGAGAGCATCGGTGCAAGCCCGTACAGACAGCTTGCTGCCTGCCGGCGAATTGTTGTCATCATGAACTTGACATTCTGCTGCCCGTGGCAGCGGCCGAGTATACGTGCGATTACGTCGAGCAAGCCGTTATGAAGGCGGCTTTGCTCGGCTGTGAAGTCGATCGTCACAGTTTCCGGTTTGCGCGTTGTGAACTCGCCTATGTCCCGGCGCCGTGTTCGGTTGATGAGAGGGCTAAAGGTATAAAGCTCTTCGATGGACCGAGTGAGCGCGACCCGGTCCGCATCCCCGAGACCGCTGTCCTGAAGCTTATCGTAGGCCGCTTGAAACGCCGGCGCCTCGCGAAGGAACATCCGTCCCCATTCGGTTTGCGCAACCTCGGCGAGACAATTGCGCGCCTCCTGCTGCCAGTCGGCTTTGGCCATCCGACAATGCTGGACAGCGCTGTTGATATGCCGGTTCGGCTCTGCCATCTGCTCAAAGCTGGCATGATCGATCACCAGATCGGGCCGCAGCACGTTAAGCAGAGTGAAAAGGTCCTCGCTGCCCAGCTGGACAGGGGTAGCCGTCAATAGCACGACCGCCTTGGCGTTATCGCAGAAGTACCGCACGCCTTGGTGAAGGAAGGTTTCGCTGTTGCGGATGTGGTGCGCCTCATCGACAATGACCAGATCGAATTGTGGCGGCGGATTGAGGTTGAGAAGCCCCAGGTCCTTCGCCCGTCCGCCCTGGCCTAAGACAAGGTCGGAGTCGAACAAGGAGAAAGGGAGTATGGCCTTCGCATACTGTTCGGGCCATTCGCCTTCAAGGTCTGTTTCCTTCAGGCAATGCCGAAGCAGCGGCCCGTCGAAAGCCGTGAAGTGCTCGTCGAACCGCTTCATCTCGGCGTACCATTTCCGCTCGGCGACCAGCGCCTTGGGACAGATGACAAGAACGGAGTTGATGTCCATCCGCGCTCGCAGTTCTTTAATTATGAGTCCCGCCTCGATTGTCTTGCCGACGCCGACTTCATCGGCAACCAACAGGCGAGGCCGATCTGCGCGGATGAGTTTGAGAACCGGCCGGTACTGATAGGGTACAAACTGCACTCGGCCGGACCGCAGCGAGAAGAGATTTGCCGTCGAGGGCGAGAGAATTTGCAGGCTGGTCAGATGCGCGTGCAGGCTTTTCACAGAAAGCGCTTCGCGCTCGTCCGTTTGCGCCGCAATCGCCTGCAACTGGCTTTCGTAATAGGTTGCCTTCGTGTTGTTCTCAAAAACTCTATACCGACACTCTGGTCCACCGGTGATGACCTCCAGAATCGGCATGTGGAGGCTTGGATTTGAACGCAGGGCGACGAGGTCGCCCACGTTAAAACCCGATAAAACGGCAGCCGGAACGACGTCTTTAGCCCCCGGCGCAGCATGCAAAGTCTCGTCAGCGGCCTTCGCAGCATGAGCGTTCCGGTCCGGAGTCATTGCCGCCAGCGCAGACGCCTTGACCGACTGGACGGCATCAAGTGAAACCGCGTCCGCGCTGATCATTTCAAGAAAGCGGCCGAGAGTGTCGGCATCACGATACACCTCGCTGGCCGGCATAGCCTCCGAAGACAGATGCGCCCACTTGTTCCGCACGGTCTGCAATTCCTTGACCCAACTCCTGCCTTCACGAGGGAAGCGCATAGTGTTCGAAAACTCGTACCAGTTCTGATCGAGCACCCGCAGCAATGCGGCAAAGTCGAGCTGACGTAGGGTTCTGTATCCGCGTTCCTCGACGGCGCGTTGCTGCTGAAAGCTCAACCGATCCACGACGTGCTTTTCCCACCAATCTGGCGACAGGGTGGGCATTTTCAGCTCCAGGAATTGAGCCAGCGCGGAAGTGGCTGCTCTTATCGCTTCGATCAAGTCGTCCCCTCCTCAGTGTTCCGGAGCTTAAATGCTAAATGCATTCTATCGCCGATATACTTCGTTGCATGTCAAGGCGGCTCAGACGCCGTCTTGTTGAACGCTCACCTCCAGCAATGGAACTTGAAGGCCTTCGATCTCCTGAAGGGCCCTACCCGCTATGCCCTGCAAGTCGCCGTACATTCCGACGGTGGACTCGATGACACTATGGATTTGTGCTTCGCGCTTTGCCCACAGGCGCATCATTGACTTGCGCTCTCTGTCAAGGTCAGCCTGCATATCCGAAAACTTCTCGACGATGGCTTCAACGCGATGCTTGAACTTCGGGCCGGTGAGGTACTGGTAGACGAGCTGCATCTTCGTCTCCTGCCCTTCCTGAACGTGCCTCACGCCGGAGATTTCGATTAGCGATTGGCGAAGTGCGACGGCAAGCGGGATAGCGAACTGAGCATCTGTGATCCAGATGCCGTCGATCGGTCCGAAGGTCTCAATCTCCTTCGGAAGCGCGCTGGAAACAAGGATGGCTATTTCGGCGCCGGAAGCGCGCTGATCAGCGCGCAATTTGGCAAGCCAGCCGTCTGTCCAGTTCTTTGTTCTCTTGGTTTCCCAGAGGATTGATCCGCAGGCTTGACCAAGCGTTCCATGTACACGCTGCGTTACATCCCCGCCGAATTCTCCTTTGCAAACCGGCTCGATGGTGTCCCAGGGGAAGTGAGATCGAAGCGTTGCTTCAAGCTGGAGTTCAAGGACTTCACCCTGCAATTGTTGCGACCCTTGCTCTGCCTTACGCTTCAGATCATCGATCTGGCGTTGCATCGATGCAATTTGGTGCTCCTTCTCCGCGACCTTGAGCTTCAAGCCTTCTTCAGCTTCCGTCTTTGCCTTCATGCGGATTTCGTTGATTGAATCCTGGACTCGCTTTTCAACCGTGAGATCGAGCTCGCGCTTCGCGTCGTCCAGCTCGCGCTGCTTGCGCAGCAACTCGGCTTGCGCCTTTTGCGCTTCCTGCAGCTTCGCATCCCGCTGCCCCAGGAGAGCCTGGAGGTCGGCAACTTCTCTTGATTTTGATTCAAGATCTGCAGCTGCGGCTACCTGAGCTCTCTTTGCTTCTTCAGCGGCTATGGCCGCCCGCGCCACTTTCAGCCTCTCCGCGACCTGATCCTCAATCGATCGCCTGGCTTCCTCAATCTGCCCCAGCTCCGTTCGCAAGGCGGCCTCGCGCTTGGCAACGTCAGCTTCCTTGCGAGAAAGTTTCGCCTCATATTCTTCGCGTGTCGCCCTTATGAGCGGAGCCGCAAGCGACTCCGTCAGCTTGATCTCGGTCGAGCAAGACGGACAGGTCATTGTTGGTTCGGTCATGGTCGCCCCTATGAAATTCAGCTACTCATAATGAGTATAGAAACTATACGGATATAGTTATGATGTCAATCGCAGCTGTATCTATGCGGGCATGATTCTAGCGGGACGTGTCTCGCGGGGTACTACGACTCCCTCGCCTACATCTTTGGCCGCTGCCGCGGACCGTGCGATGAATCAGTCGGAAAAGCCGGCTGGAAAGCCGCGCGTCCGCCAAACCAGTTCACGTTGCGTTGTGTGCTTCGGGGGCTAAGGCGAGCAAGCGATTGAGGCATGCCGCCGTCCTTCGTTGTCTTCACCTGCTTCCGCAGAAGCCCCGGACGGTGGCTCGGCCGCCAGCTCCGGGGCATGCTCCGCGATCAGCGCCTTGGTCAGTTGCTCCCCGCGCCTACCGAGGCGCTCGATCCATTCTTCGCTCATCGCCGAGAAGTCGGTGGGATAGGCATAGGCCTCCTCTCTCGTGACCAGACCGGGAGGCCGGTGCTTGAGCCTACTGTCATCCTGCCCGAGATAGGGAAGGACGACGGTGCGCAATTTGCCTGCGCCGCGCAGTTCGAACAGCCGCTTCATCGCCGCGTTCTGGGCCCGGTCGTGGATGCAGGCGATGGCGCTCTTCAGACGCGCGATCATGAACTGGCTCGGCGGGTCGTGGCGCAGCCCGTATCCCGCCCGGCAACAGATGATCGTGTCGACCGGCTCCACATTGAGGCTGATGGACGGATCGCGGTTCGGCCAGAGCGGCGCGAGCCCGAGATTGTCGTAGACGCCGCCGTCGGTGAGATTCACGCGCTCGGAGCGCCTTGTGCCGTCGCGCTTGTCGAAGGGCAGCTCTTCATCGAGCGCCGGCAGGAACATCGGATAGGCCGCCGAGGCAGTCACCGCATGCGCGAGCGTGATATCCGGACACGCCAGCCGGCCGAGCCGCCAGGACCCTGAGTCGTTGGGGGTGAAGTAAAACGCCGAGCCCGTGCGCAACTCGGCGGCGTTGACGATTAGGAGCGGCCTTCGGCCTTGCAGGTCGCGGAGGCGCTTCCCTTTGAACAGCTCGTCGTCCATTGCCCTGCGCAATATCGTGGTGCGGCTCGCAAAGCGGCGGAACGGCAGGTGCCAGGTATCCATCTGCCAGCGGGGCCGCACCCCGGCGGGCAGGAGAAACGAACCGAGCCACAACAGCCACGTGAACACAACGAAGAACAGGTTGGCGTTTCCGACGAGCATGCCGCAAAGAACGGCCTTCAAACCCTCCCCTGTCCGGAATGCCGTCCGGATCGCGGGGCCTGCGAGCCCACGCGCAAGCGCCGCGCGTACGCGCGCCTCGAAAGCCGGGAAAGGCTCGTCGTTCGCCGCATAGAGCGCGCCGATGACGCTGCCGCCCGAGACCGTCGACAGGATCTGCACCCGTTCAAGGATTCCGAGATCGTTGAGGGCGCGCAGGCAGCCAAGATGAAAGGCCATGGCGCGCGCGCCGCCGCCGGACAGGGCAAGGCCGATCGTCGATTTCGTCATCTGCATCCCTACCCCTCATGCCGCGCGTCGCTGCGGCAACCGCTCCGCCTGCTGGTCGACGAAGATCACCGCCAGCTCGTGTTCCGCGGCGATCAGCATCAGCGCCGGCATGGAATCCATCCCCATCAGCGCCGCGAGCCAGTCGATCTGCTTGCCGTCGACGGCGCTTGGCCTTGCCGATGAGCGCGGCGGATGCGAATGCCATTCGCCGACATAGCGCACCTGCCCAGCCGTGCGCCGGCGCACGCTGTCCATAAGCTCCTCGACGCCGTCGACTCCGCGGACGAAACTGCCCGGCTGCTCGTCGCTGTCCGGCGGCGCGGCGGAGGCATCGACCAGGTGAATGCACTTCGCGGGAATATCGACGAGGCCGAAGAGAACGCCGCCGGTCTCGGACGGAACGCGGGCGTCGCGCATCGCGCGGACGCGCCGCACGAGCCCCTCGTCGATGGCGATTTCCCAAGCGCCCGCCTGGAAGCGCGCGACGGGTTCGGGTGTCATCGTCTCGACCCTGACCCCGCCATCGGGCGCGAGAGTCCAGATGCGGATCGCCGCCGATTCACCGTCGATGGCGGCAGTCAGACCGGAAGCTGTCAAGCCGCTCAGGATTGCCGCCTGCGATTGCGGAATCCGGTTGGTGATGGCGCGGCACGCGCCGGTGTAGGCGATGGTTTCAGCCGGCCTGCCGAGATGATCGGCAAGACGCTCCGTTCGCAGCACAAGCCCAAGATATTGAGCTTCGAGGTCGCGCAGCGTGAGTGCGCGATACGCGGGTTCTGCGAGCAGCACGGCCGCATCGCCTGCCGGGTTGAAGAACACGCTCGCCCGCCGGCCCGGCGCCGCATGGTCCGAGAGATGCCGCGCGGCGACCACGGAGGCCGTCGCGTCGATAATCAGGTCCGCGCCGCGAAGCGCGGTTTCAATTGCGGCGCCCTTGTCTCCTGCCGCGAAGAGATTGGCCGGGATCGCCGTCGCGCGCGGTGGCCCGGCAAGAGTGGCGTTGATGTGGTCCGCGAGAATTCTCGCCTTGGGGCGGGTCACCGCGTCTCCCCGTGCAACGTGTCGCGCAAGGTTGTGCGGCAGGAGCCGGTCATCATCGACCACCGTCCAGCGAAAGCGACCTTCGCGCGCAAGGGCATCGGCGACATGCGAGCCGATGGCGCCCGCGCCGGCGAGAATCGCGTTCCTTTCGTCGGGTGAGCTGCGGCCCGTGAGCCGCGCCGCGAAGTCAGCCTCGAATGCGAGATGCACTTCGGCGATCTGTACCTCTATGGCCGCGATAGTCGCCTCGTCGGGAGTCGTCCCCCCGATCATTCTTACGTAGCCGACCTTTCCGAGTCCCTGGGACGGTTGCGCGATGCCGAGCGCCACCGCGATGTCGCCCGCGCTGCGCGCGGTGACAAAGGCGCGGTGATCCAGCCCGTCCTGCTGCACCCCGCGCGGCGAGACGATCGGCATTTCCACGATCACGGCAAAACGGCCATTGAGACGCCATGCCGCGGAAGGTCCTTCGGCAATCCAGGCGCCAAGCCGCGTCCTGAGATCATCGAATAGATTGATTCGGCGTTCGCCGAGCATCGCCGCAAGGCTGGCAAGACTATGAGGCGCAAACTTCAGGCGCTTCATGTGCTCGGGCGGCACCTTGTAGGTAACGATGCAGAATGGCTCGGCGGTGGACGGAAGTTCGCCCGGCTCCGCTTTGCGTACGCGCAGAATCGCGCCGTCGCCCGGATCATGCTCGGCGATAAGGTCCTGCGCCTGGCCGGCATCGAGCACCGACCGGGCAATGAAGAAACTGAGAGGGCTGCCCATCAGCACCGGGTCGAGCGGCTGGCGGGCGTCGTGCAGCTCGCCGCGCCCTGCCCGGCGAAACCAAGACACGATCCGCTCGATCAGTTCCGCCGGCGTCCACGTCAACCGCGCCTCGGCCCAGGGCCGATCGTCGATGCAGATCGTGGCCGGGAAGCCCTCGGGCACAAGCTGCTGGTGTTCGGTGTCGGGAAAGTCCTCGCGCAACATCGTGACAAGGGGCTGCGCGTTCTCCCGCGCGAATAGGACACCGACGCGCTCGCTATGCAGGATCGGATAGACGGGTCGTTGCGGCGCGCCCGTCAGAAGATTGAGAATGACGAGTTCCTGCCCGCCGCGGCGGCGGCCTTCCACAAAGGCGCCGGCGGGCGCGCCGTAGCGGCGCATAAAGTCCGCAACGGCTCCGGCTGCCGCATGGCGGAAACCGGAGCCGTCGATCGTCTCCTCGAAGGTGGCCAGCCAGGATTCCATGGTCATCAGCCGGCCCGCGGCGTGCTCGCTGCGGCGAAGGTGCTGACCATCGGCGCCGCGATGATCATCGCGATCCCGTAGGCGGTGATCTCATAGCCAAACGGTGCGGGCCTTGCCCTCGACGGATACTCCATCGTGACCGTGAACTGGCCGCCGATGTTGCTCGTTACGCGGCGATGGTGATTGGCGGCCTGCCGGTGAGGCGGCTGCACGTCATCATCTTCCTTCGATCCCTTCGCCGGGATTGGCCAGCTGGGCGATACGATGATTCCGCCGCTCCGTCCCTGCGTTTCGAACAGCCACTTCACGTTCGGGACGGCCTTGGTCTCATCCGTTCCCCGGTCCGGGCCGAGCGAGAGATACGAGCAATGGTGGGGGAGCTTCATTAAATCCCAGAGCAGTCGGTCGTCGTTGCCCTTCCCGCGCGTTACCTGCACGATCGTCGAAATGCTCTCGTAATCGACATCCGACCCGAGGATCGCATAGGTGTCGTTGCCGCCCTCGCGGAACGTCACCTGCATGACGATGGAGTCCTGGTTGCGGTCGATCACCGTCTGCTCGTCCTGCCGCCAGCCGAACGGGCTGTGGACGAAGAACTCGGCCTGCGCCGGCCCTTCCTTGGTGTAGCCCGGCACGAGCTTGCCGGCGTTGACGATCAGATGCTTGCGGCTTTCGACGTCGATGCCCAGCTTCGCAAAGCACTCCTTGAGACGTTCGGGACGGGAAAACACCCGAACGCCCTTGCCTTGCTTCAGCCGGTGAATGGCCTCCGCGCGCACCAGCCGCGCATCGCCATCAAGGCCCTCCTCGCAGATCGCCGCGGCAGGCACCCAAAGCTCGGTAATGCGGACGCGGTCGTCGTCCTGGTACACCTTCGCATGCTCAAGCCAGAAGAATTCACCGAAGCCGCAGCAGTGGTCGTCGTCGAGGTGGGTGATGCAAACGGCATCGTAGTGATTGCGCCGCGCCTTCGCCAGATCGCGCCGGAGCGCCGACGGGAGGTCGCAGCGAAGGTCTTCATCGTCGTCAGCGCAGCGCATGTCGGCGTAGTCGACCAGCACCTTGCGGCCGTCTGCGAGGTCGAGGCGGAGCGTATCGGCATTGCCGAGAGGGAAAAAGTGAAATTTCGCAACCATTTGGGCAGTCTCCATGGATCAGGCCCGCGGGCCTGTTGTGGGTAACTCGGCTTTCGCCGTTGACGATTCTCCGTCTGTTAGCTAAGAAACTATACGGATCGCCTTTCGCGGTCAATATAGTTTCTATCCGTATCTACAGGGTCTCATGGGCAAGGAAGCAGCCGATCTGCGCTGGGGCGTTGAGCAGCGCCTCGAATTCATCGAATTCCAACTCTTCTGGGAGGGTCGGCTGAATCGGGCCGACATCACCCGCTACTTCGGCGTCTCCGTGCCGCAGGCTTCCAAGGACCTGAGCCAGTATCAGGAACTGGCGCCAGATAACGTCGTCTATGACCGCAGTGAAAAGCGGTATTTCGCGGCAAAGAATTTCACGCCGCGCTTCCTGAAACCGGACCCCGACCGCTACCTGTCGCAGTTGCGAATGATCGCCGAGGGCGCCGTCAGCCGTGAAGAGAGCTGGGTATCCCGCCCTCCTCCGTTCGAGACGCTCCCGATGCCGCGCCGCCATGTCGATCCCGAAGTGCTGAGGCACACGCTCGCGGCGATTCGTGAACATCAGGCGCTGGAAGTTCGGTACCAGTCTTTATCCGGAAGCCGTCCGCAGGCGACGTGGCGCTGGATATCGCCCCATGCGGTCGCTCACGACGGGCAGCGCTGGCATGTCCGGGCATTCTGCCACATCGATCACTCGTTTAAAGATTTCCTGCTGCCCCGATTCTTGAAGACGCGGGCAACCGCGCCGGCGGAAGCAACGCCTGAGCGGGACGCGGTCTGGAATGAAATTGTAACTGTCGCGCTGAAGCCTCATCCCGGCCTGTCCGATGACCAGAAGCACGTCGTCGCGCAGGATTTCGGGATGAAGGGCGGGCGCATCGAAATTAAGACCCGTCTTGCGCTTCTCTATTATCTGCTTAAGCGGCTCAATCTTGATTTCTATGAGGAGAATCGGCCAGCCAGAGAGCAACATGTTGTTCTGGCCGATCCAGATGATGTGCGCCTAGCACTGCGACGGGCCCAGGCGCCTGGACTCGCGGAGCCGAACGCACACGCGGCGGGCCGCGCCAATTAGAGGAAGAATTGCCAAAGGGGGTTAGCCAAAAATGGAATTTTCGAGAATTTTACCGGAATTAGTTTTCTATGTAACCACCTGATTACATTTATGAAGTCGCTCTTATGAACGTCCGTGCCGTTTCACTCCTCGAACCCAGTCGATTCCGCCTTGAACTTGAGCTGCCGGGCGTTGTCCCTCACCACGCTCACGTCGTTGTCAGCAAATCCCTCGTCAGCCACCGCCTCGATCTCCAGCGTTAGCTTCACCTTCGCTCCCTGGGTTCGCTGAAGCTCCATGACGACGGCGTTTAGAACCGCGTCGAAGGCCTTCACCGGTCGCACCATATCGAGTTCGATCGATCCATAGAACCGGCGGGACTTGCGGGGCTGCGCAGGCACCGAGGGACTGTCGGATGGGCTCGGTGAGCCCGTTGGTGCATCAGGCGCTCCGGCGGGTGCAGGGTGGTCAGCAGCTGCCTTCTCGGCGAGTTGCCTCTTCGCGGCGGCGTCACTGACCAGCACCGCCGTTGAAGGAAACGGCTGGGGCGGGTCCTTCGCCCAGATCAGTCCACGATATTTTCCACTCGTCTCGTCAAATCCGTCGGCGTAACCGAACTGAGGATCCAGCTTTGCGACGGCATCCCTGATTGACGTTTCCAGGACCACGCGATCACGCAATTTCGGCATATAAACGTAGGACGCAAACCAATCGGTGAGTTCCGATACAGGCAGTTGCTCCTTGTCCTCTGGCCAGATCGGCTTCAGGGCGTGCCAAAGGCGTTCCGTCCCCAGCTTCTCCAGCGCGATTCCGTCCGCCTTCGCCTTATCGTAGACAACGGATGGAATGGCGGCTCGGTCGCGCGACGAGATCAAGCTGTGCTCTAGTTCGAACGCCCTGCCCGCTGTTTCGCTCTTAACGCCGTAGAGGACATGGCTCCACGCACTACGAACGGCCTTCTGGGCAGAATCCCGATTTGTCCTTGCCTTATCCTCTGCGTCTGCAATCTGCGCAGTCGTCATGGCATCGTGCAGGCGTTTGTCCTCGACAATTTGCTTCCACGCCATCGCCTTGCGCATGACGTCTCGGGCTGTTCCGAGGCCGGCTTCGTCGGCCGCCACAAAGACGAGCGTATTTCGGAACCGCCGTTGGGATGAACGACAACGCATCAAGGCGTCGCTCGCGGCATCCGTCGCGCCCGATTTCGAGGGTCCCTTTCCAGCATGGGGCGTGGCAGGAGCGAGTATCACGAGAGCCAAGGCCTGGGCTTCGTCAATCGTCACCGGGTCGTCCGGTGCCGCGTGGACGCGATCAAATCCGCCTTTGGTAGACGCATCCTTGCGAAGGACATCGGCAATGGCCTCGTCGACGTCATGATCTGCTAACGCCTTAGCACGATCATCCGCGAGACGATTCAGCGTGGGCTGCGTCGAGAACCAATAGCGACCGGCTTCTTCATAGAGGTAGGTGGCTCGCTCGCTAAGTTCCCGAAGCGCCTCCCCGAAGATGGCAAGCTGATCCCCAGGTTCGGCGCACGCCAGCCGAAGACCTTGACCGGTAAGTCCTGCATTTGGCTGCCCCACCAATGGCGCTGAGCATAGAAAAACCGCCCGCGCGGAACGAGTGGCTGCTCGCAACTGTGAAATCCTGCGTGACGGATTTGCTTCCATCCGGTTGGGTAAAGAACCGTCACCATCGACTTCCTTGTCAACCACGGAACCGAATTGGGGATCGAGCGGATACAGTACGCTTGCGCGAACACGCTCATGCGCCACGGGAATGCGGGCTGGCGTGATCATCGGATCATGTGTTTGTGAGTGCCAGAGAACACCTACCACATTGGCCATGAAACGGAGAACGCCTCGTGTTCGCTGGAATTTCTCTAGACTTGCCCAATCTTTCGATAACCGATCGAAAAGCTCGGGGTGAATTGGGTAAGAAAGACGCAATAGCTCCAGATATCGCTGCTCTTTCGCTTCTGGCGGAAACTCCGCTGCGTTCTTCTTGTACAAATCGTGGAAGGCCTTCACGGTCTCTTCCCGCGCCTTCTCTCCTTCGGAGTCGAGCGCCTGAAAGAGGCGACGGCGAATGATTTCGTAGGTCTCATCACCGGAAGCTGGCAGCCATGGCGACTGCACACGACCAAAAACTTTCTCAAGTCGCCGCAGTGCGGCTTTTCCGCGCTCGCCTCCTGCCTCAGCATCGCTTTCCGGCAAAGAACCAATAATCAAAATACCAGGCACCATCTTCGCTGCTTCAGTCAGCGATTGAATGAAGGACAAGAAGGCTTCGAACCGATCATCATCAAGTTGTCGGGCAAACATCGTGAGTTCGTCGAGAAGGATAACGCTCGGCCCGGCAAGTTTGAAGACTTCAACCAGAACTCGCGAGCCCGGGCTGGTCCGGGCCGCCTCGGCCTCAGCGACGAGCGCCAACCCTTTATCCCCCGCAAGTCGCCAAGCTATGTAACCCCAAACTGTGTGAACTTTGGGTCCCTTGTCTATCTTCAAACTCACATCTGGCCCGTCAGCCGAGCCCACGAAGACCGCTATCTTAGGCTTCGGCAACGTTTGTGCACCGACCTTCTCCACGATCTCGGCCACTCCCGCTAGACGACCGGGGTCACCACCTTCACTGAGATGGCGCGCCAAATGAAAAATCGCGAGCATCGTGTGGGTCTTGCCGCCACCGAACGACGTCTGAAGACCAATCACAGGATCGCCACCAGTGTCGCCCAGACGCTGCACCGCCGAGGTTAGCACCCTCCGCAGTCCTTCAGTTAGGAACGTGATGCCGAAGAAGTTTGTGGGAGTAGAGTAAGCGTCGCTTGCGTGACCCGTATCCACCGCAAAAAGGTCCGCAGCGAACTCAGCCTCTTTGAATCTGTTCGCGATCACATCTGGATGAGGCAGCGCAACTTCAATCCAAGGCTTAAGCGCCTTGCCTAAACGGTCCTCAGGCGGATTCGCTTGCGGCAAAGTCAACGTAGCTTGGGTAGGCTTGGAGGCCGCAGAAGGCGGGACGGTCGCATCCGGGGTTGGTGCTCTGGCCAATCCCGACTGGCGTTGCGCATCGTACAACTTCTTTAGCTCAGCAACCTCAGCGGCCGGCGCTTTCACAAGCTTGAGAAGCTGATGCATAGCATCGATGTATCGCAACGCCTCATCATCCTGCAGGCCAATGGCGAGATGTGAGATGGCGTTTCGTGCTTCAAGTGCCATGGACGCGAAATTGCGCGCTTTGTGTTTGTCACCACGACCAAACGCATCGTCAAAGGTCTCGCGCCACCGATCAATCATCGTCTTGACGAGACCGTACGCATCCAGCGGAGCATTTGGCGCCCCACCGGAAGCGCGACTTGCATAATTCAGCCAGCCTGCGCCATGAACCGTCTTCATGCGCGCTTCAACGAACGGAGCCAGTCCCCTTTGAAGGTGATAAAGGCCACCTTGAACTCGTTGCAGCGTTTCCTTTTCGGCCGACATACGATCCTCCCGCCCGATCAAAAGAGTTCCGCCTGTTCTGCTACAGGTGAAGGTCGCGCGTCAGCCGTCGCTGCAAGATCCTCGAGCTTTGGCCATTCCTGCGCCAGCTCATTATAGATCAGCGCTTCGGCGGCCCACCCCTTCTGCGTAGCGATTTCGAACAGGCGATAGGCAAGCGCCCGAGCTTCCGCCGCCTTGGAACCCATCCCAGCAACAAGCTGTCCCGCCGCCGTTCCACCACCATCCTCCGCGCTTAGTACGCGAGCAGTATGCTGAACGCACTCCCAAACGGTGAGAGACTTGTCTGTGGCAGGTGTCCAACCCTTCGGTAATTCGTCGCGCGGTGTAAGCGCCGCTTTGCCCCTCAAATCTTTGAACACGCCAGTTTCAAAGAGCGTGTCGGAGGCAATGTTCTTGGCATTGGCGAGTGTAATAAGCTCACCGGAGGCTCGCGCGTCAAAGCCGTAGGTCGCAAACCAAGCGAGCGCTACCTGTGTTTCCGCATCGAAGGCGGCATCAAGCTCCTGATCAATTTCCTCCCAGACACGATTGATCAACGACAGCGCCGTCTTCACCGGCATAGGATTGTCGTCATCCTCAAGCACCTTGGAATAGCGCGTAAAGATGCCCATACCGGGCCCGATCACTGATTGCTGCATGTCCACCGGGCCGACGCCAGCCCGTCGAATATCTTCAATAGCCTTCGGCATTTCGCGTTTGAGCGCACGAATGAAATCCGCGCGGATTATGACTGAGGCGGACAGAGCGCGCTTTCGGCAGACCAAGACGATTGAAGAGGCGAGAGCATTGGCTCCCTGGCCCACCATGCGAGTCGCCATCTCTGTGCGCAAGGGCCAAGTGCCGTCAATTCCTAATCCAGCATCCACAATTGCTTGTATGAAGGAGGCCCAGCCTGCAGAGGTAACGCCATCTTCTGCGGCCTCAGATTGTTTGAAAGCATAATAGACGACCAGCGGCTGATCGTCAGACGCTGCGTCTTGCATCGCTTTGAGCGCGTCGCCCATGCCTTGCATGAAGAATGTCTCAGCTTCGCTCTTGCCTCCATGCCTAAAGGGAGCCGCAACAAGCTCATCATCCCTCGGCACCGTCAGTCGGCGAAACTCATCTGGCCATATGCTCGATACCGATCTCCGTAGCCACGGATAGAAGAATGCAGAGAGTTCCGCATAAGCAATGTTGTCATAGTATGGTGGATCAGTAGAAATAACGACAGGCCGAGCAGGGTACCCGTTCTTCTGGGCGGCAAGAGCGGAAATGCTGCCAGGAGTGACATTCGCGAACATGAGACTATTAGCGGCCATTTCATAGCACGATGAGAAGCTTCCAGTCGC
Organism: Bradyrhizobium sp. OAE829; assembly: GCF_040546575.1. Taxonomy (NCBI): domain Bacteria; kingdom Pseudomonadati; phylum Pseudomonadota; class Alphaproteobacteria; order Hyphomicrobiales; family Nitrobacteraceae; genus Bradyrhizobium; species Bradyrhizobium sp. OAE829. The sequence goes on from NZ_JBEPOE010000001.1 coordinate 4,164,834, forward strand.
GTCAGCGAAGAAGTTGGGCTCAGCAAAGTCCCAAACCATTCCGAACGCCTGTCTACCGAAGGCGTGCTGCGCCTTTTCTCCGACAGCATTCCATCGAACTAGGCTGTTGCCGGCCATTGCTGCCCGATCAATAGCTAAGCCCAGATAAGTAGCGATAGCATCTGCATAAGCGGCGGAGCCGCGACCGCCGCTACGAAGACGTTCTGCGCTGCTCGCTAGGCCGCCAGCCGATGCGTCCAAACGAACTCGTTCTCTAGTAGAGTCAATCAACTCTACAAACGTGTTCAAGGCAAGCAGCTGTCTTGCTGTGAAAAGGTCTGCCCAAGTCCGGAGTCCGTAGGCGGAGCATACTCCGCCTGTTATCATCGCGCGGGTCGGAGTGGACTCACCAAGGAAGGTATTTCGGGTATCGCCAACCTGAGGGTAGTTATTAACGTCTTTTGCAATTTCCTCGACCGCATTTTCGGGGCTTATGTAGTGTCGCCCTCGTCTTCCCTCTGCAACGATAGCCATCAATCTCTGGCCCAATCGATTAGACTTCCCTTCGATCTGCGCGTACTTCCGGTCGATCGCAGATCCAGTCAGAACGCAAACAAAGGCAGCCCCTTTAGCCGATTTCGTACCCTTCTTAAGGCGCTCCTCGTCAGACTTCGACAGTGCGCCTGTCCGCACTTCAAATCTCCAGCCGCTAGGAGCATTCGGGTCAATTACCGCCTCGACCCAAGCCTTCTTTCCCTCTTTGGTCGATAGCATAAAGGTCGAGACCAAAGGGACCATCGCGCCCTTTGCCGCAGGATCGGGCGAGCGTACCGTGCGGGCCCAAATCCAAGCGAGAACGGTGGCTTCCGAGCCGTCAGTCAACGTTGCTTTCGGATAGAGATGACCAATACGTCTTTCGGCTTCGTCACGCATCCACTGGCCGTAATAGCGCACGTCCTCGGCCAGACCTTGCGCGCCCTTCCAGCCACGAAGCGAGCCATTCTTTGCCTCATCACGAGAAATCGGATTGATCGGCTGACAACCGGCAAATGTCGGAGGGATCTCTACCAGCGCCTTCCCGATGAGGACCGCGACCGGATTGAGATCCGAACCATACGCGCGAAGCCCCAGGCGTTGCGCTTCCAGTGGAATAGAGCCTCCACCAGAGAATGGGTCATAGACCGGAGGTGCATTGGTTTGCAGATACTTGAGGATTGCCCCGCCATCGCCTTTGGGCGGCGGCTCTTCGCCGAGGCCCCATGCGACTGAACGCGCGATTTCCCAGCGTGCAGCGTTCAGGATCGTTTCATTGTTCAAAGCGTCCCACGGCACCATCGCCTCGATGACGCGATGTAGACGTCGCCGTTCGATATCCTGAGCTTCCTCGGTTTGGAAACGATCGGGCCAGCTTGATGGATCATCCACCAACTGCGCGAACAACACCGCCCGGCACGCCGCTAACGGACGCCGCGCCCACCACAGGTGCAAGGTAGACGGATGTCCGTGCCTAATCGATTTTTCCCGAGCCGAGGCTACGTTTATTGCCTCAAGGGGAATAGAAACTTCGATCAGCTTCTTGCGCACGCGCTGCGGTATGTCAGCCATTGGCCTCTTTCGATATTTCATAGCAGAAGTGGCTGGTTTTCAGGATACAAACCACGTCGCCCTCTACGACATCCGCTGCAGCGAAAAACTCGCCAACGGCACTCCGCGCCCGCAAGATTCTCTTTGTACGGTCAATATCGGTCTCGATTGCCTGACCGGGCCTGAAGGTCACCGAAATCGTCCGCGCAGCTGATTCGAACTTGTTGTTGCCACCAATGACTTCCTGAGGAAAGAAATCCAGCGGCAAATAAATATGATTATTGCGGATATTTCCGCCGGTGACGGTCACCTTTCTTATCTCGTCAGACAAATCGCCTCTTCCAACAGCATTTTCCTTCAAAGCGCGCTGCGGGAGAGTAAGGGCCTCATTCAAGGCTACCGTGTGCGACCGCATCGAGCCAGAAGGAAGCTCGACCTTCTCCGGTGTCTCGTGCGCCATACAAGGCTCCGAGCTTGGGGTCTCTTGCTCAAGTTGAGCGCTAACCTGGGCCGCTACATTCTCTTCAAGGCTGACCCAGATTACCGCTCCATAAGGATGCTTGTAAGGAACCGGAGAAGCCAGACGACGTCCCTTGGTCAGCACCCATGGGGTTCGCCAGCCATCTGAAAACGCCCGTGGTTGTAGATTCGGAGGAACACAGTGCTTTGGCTCAGCTTCAGCGTATGCCTCGGGGGATTCGATAATCGGAAGCGAATCGACAATCTCGGCTGTCCCCACGACAGTGCCGCTGCCCTTGCTAATCAAGGCGACAGGTCCTCGATAGCGACAGGCAGCCTTGCGCATTTCCCATGTTTTCTCACCCGTGAGAATGAGACTGACATATGGCTCCCGAATTACGATTGCTTTCATGCTCAGCGTTACTTCCCTTCGTTGATAGTTATCTCATCCAGGCGGCAAACCCGATGCCATCAATGTTGCAATATCAAAAACCACGGCCGTTTCTGCAAAGCCCAGCTCCCTGCCAAAGAAGCGCCTGACGTAGACCGGCTCTCGCGCGAAGCCTCCATCGACCTGAACAATTGCAAGAATAAAGGCCTCAGCCGCGTTCAGTGATGCGAGTATCTCATTCTTGGTCACGATGACCTCGCGACCGTCGGCCTGCCTTCCCTTCACCTCAATGAAGCGAAGATGACCCGCCTTGCGGTCGCGGCTCTCGATGTCCCAACCTTTCTTCTCAGCCGATACGTCACGAGGATCGTGACCAAGAGCACGCTCTGACGCAAACACCGCATCCATGGCCAGCCTTTCGATTTCAGCGCGGGCCACCGGATCCTCCGAGAAGCCATCCGGCTGCGCCGCAGGCGTGCTTGCGGTTTGCACCCTCAGGAGACCTCCGGGAATCACGAGGGCGGCACCTTTCAAAACGGGAGGCAAGGCTGAGATCTGACGTTCTCGATCTAGCTCAGTTTGACGACGATGGAGCCGTTCCACGAGCCGCGCTGCTGTCGCTTCCGCGTTCTGCGCATTGATACGCTGCTCCTTGCCGGCACGCTCCTCCTCCCGCAATCGCGCGGACCGGGCATCCCAGTAGTTGATTTCCCGGTTGAGTCGGGCGCGCACCTCTCGTTCAACCTTGTCAATTTCGGCAATCCGGCGCGAACGGACCTCATTCAAGTGCTCCGGGACTAGCGCTCGCACCGCATAGCCCAGCGCCTGCGTCTCCACGTTTCCCGCCAACCACGGCGCGGAAATCGAATCTGCAACGACCAAGCGCTCTTCGGGCGTAATGGGTCGACAATCGAGATAAGGTGCCGGGCCACCGTCGGTCGCAGTCCCGTCCTCCTTCAAGAAGAGGAATTGAAGCCGCTGCGAGATCGTGTGCGGCTCTCCTGAGCGACCTGTCCGCGCGTCACGGACGGCGTGTTCAAGATATACGAGCAATCGTGGCGCTTGGATTTCGTCGGCTTCGTCCACAAGGACGCCGCCTTGGGACAACAAAGGTTGGAAACGTTCGAGAACGACATCCACAAGCGCTTCCAGAAGCGGGTGCCCGGGCGCAACCAGCTCAGCCTGCGGTTTGCCAACGATAAGCGCCTTCTCAAACGTGATCCGCGCGTACCGATCGAGCACGGGATCAGATCGGCCAATCAGCCTGTCGCGCTCCTTGAGGATCGAGGGCACACGAAGGATTTCGAAACGACCTTTTTCACGTTCCGCAATCCGCCCGCCAAGCAAGGTGAAGGCTTCACGAAAGAATGCGCCAACGAAATGCGGCTGAAGCCGGCGTGCCTGTGCACGCTCCATCTGCTCTCGCACCTCAGCGACGGAACTGGCACTCATGCCTTCGGACGTAAGCTTGCGTTCAGCGACGAGCTTTTCAATCGCCTCGACATCAACCGCCCCGTCCACCTTCCGAAGTAGTTCGGCCTTCTTCTCGGGGGCGATCACCGTAGCGAATTGCGTCAACGAGGAGGTCCCGTAAGGCTTGGCCCTCAAAGAGTTCGCCGAGAACGTCGTAGACCTTGCCGCCAAGAGCGGTGCGCGCCTCCTCCAGCTTTTCAAGCAAGCGACGATAGACTTCGCCCTCGCGCGTATTCGCCGCGCAGAGATTCCATAGATGGCAGACTTCTGTTTGACCGATACGGTGAATCCGGCCGAAGCGCTGCTCAAGTCGGTTGGGGTTCCAAGGAAGATCATAGTTGATCATGAGGTGCGCACCGCGCTGAAGGTTTACACCTTCGCCGGCGGCATCATTTGCGATCATGACGCGGACCACCGGATCAGAATTGAATGCTGCAATGGCAGCGCGACGGGCTTCACGGGCAACGCCGCCATGGATGACAACCACCGCTGCCGGATCGCCGACCCGGGCGACGATCTTTTGCTGCAGATATTCAAGTGTGTCCTTCGGCTCCGTAAATATCAGGACCTTTCGCCGAAGGCCTGTTGCCTGATCCAGCATCATCGGCTCATCGAGGATCGACTCCAGTTCACGCCACTTGGCGTCTAGGCCAGACAGCTTGAGGCGAAGAGCGCGCCCTTCGAGGTCCTTCAAGGTAAGGATTTCGGCTTCCAGCTCAGCCAGAGTTGCAGCTGCGGTTGCCTGATCGGCAATTTGATCCTCCGCCTCTTCAACCTCGGCGCCTGGAATTTCATCGGCGTCGTCGGGGTCGTAACTCGGCAATTCGGGGGTGCGCCGCAGAGAAGCGGAACCGGATTGCCGCATTAACGTCTCTTCCCGCAATCTCTCTTCCAGCCGCTTGCGTCGCCGCTCAAGCGAGCGATGAATGGCTGCGGGAGATGACGCCAATCGCCGCTGCAAAATCTGTAACGCGAAGCCCACGCTCGACCTTCGCTTGTCGTCGCCGGTTCGATCTGCGCGGTTCATCTCTTCGCGCACGTAGGTTGTGACCGCCTGGTAGAGATCGGCCTCCACCGGCGACAGTGCATAGCTGGCGGTATAGGCACGGCGTTCCGGAAACAGCGGTGTGCCGTCGAACCTGTATAGTTCTTCCTTGGTAAGCCGTCGCATCATGTCGGACACGTCGGCCTTGTGAACTCCTTCGCGAAATCGCCCCTCGAAGCGGTCTGCGTCCAGCAAGCCCATGAAAAGCTGGAAATCGGCTTCCTTGCCGTTGTGAGGAGTAGCCGACATAAGAAGGAAGTTGCGTGTCCGCGTGCCCAGCAACTTACCAAGTTTGTGACGTTGGGTTTCCTTCACTTCACCACCGAAATAGGAAGCTGCCATGCGATGGGCTTCATCGCAGATGATGAGGTCCCAATCCGGTGCCGCGGCCAACTTAGTCTTCAACTCGTCCGACCGCGCGGCCATGTCCAGCCGCATGATCAAGCGGTGCTTTTCCACAAAAGGATTACCGGTGATCGAAGCCTCGATCTGATCTCTTGTCAGCAGGTCGAAACCCAGACCGAACTTCTCAGCCAGTTCCTCCTGCCATTGTTCGACGAGGCTGCCCGGCGCAACGATCAAGCATCGATCGAGATCGCCGCGGATCATCAACTCCTTGATGAGCAGGCCGGCCATGATCGTCTTGCCTGCACCCGGATCGTCGGCAAGCAAGAATCGAAGCGGTTGGCGTGGCAGCATTTCGCCATAGACGGCAGTGATTTGGTGAGGGAGGGCCTCGATCTGCGATGCACTGACAGCCAGATACGGATCGAAGAGATGTGCCAAGCGGATGCGATAGGCTTCTGAGGCAAGACGCAAAAGGTTGCCGTCTGCGTCAAAGGCGTACGATCGTCCCTGCTTGACCAGCTCAAGAGTGGCTTCTTCGCCTCTGTAGAGCAGCCGTTCGCCGACACGACCGGCCGCCCGGAATGTGATGTTCTTGGCGTCCGGACCAAAGTCCGAGACCTGAACGATATCCGCAGGGCCAGCGGCATCCAGTCCCAGGACGACGCTGCCGGGTTTTATAGAGTCGAAGTCAGAAGGGTTCATTCTTTAGGGAGTACTGAATAGGCAGGTGAGGTCAATAACCAAAGGTTGCAATATGCGCCCGCTCGCTGATCATATACGATGGCAGCCTGGAACTTCGCAGCGATGGCCGTGGCGAAGGGCTTTTGATCGGCATTCCGGCCAATTCAAAGCCCAATGCGGTGGACCATTCTTCGCAGAACAACTGCAGGAGCCGGGCCTGAATTGGCCTAGTGTCGTCCACGCTGGTTGTAGCCATAACTGAGCAAGGACCGTCTGCGAGGTCCTCGCAAAGCGCCCATCTTCCTCCAAGCCGCTTTGTCCGCACGCTTCTCACGCCGGCCTGCGCAAGCAACCAGTGCCCCGCTTCTTCGAAGGTTTTGAAGGTCTGGCACTCCGTGTCTCGGATCAGTTGTAGCATTCTCCCCCCATTGCTCAGCATCGGCGCCCATTATCGAGCGATCAAACAGCTGTGCTACTTACTGGCAACTCGCTAGGGTTGGGAAACACTTAACGTGGGACGCACGAGTGAGCAGAGGATTGGGAACGGTCGCAATTCGACTGAAGCAGCTATGGGACAGGCATCCGAGCCAGTCGTTTTCGACTTCGGAACTATGCCGACACGTCTATCCAAGACAAAGGGTGCAGAAGAAGCATCGAGTATCCGTGCTCCGTGCGGTGCGAACCCTTGTAAGGCGCGAGGGCCTCGAAGTCTGGTGCCTCATACTCCGCCACGAGAAAGCCGACGCGGAGTGGTTCGGGAGGAAGTGTACGGTGAGACCGCGAGGGGCTGAGCGCCTTCGGCTCTGAAAATTCCTTTTGAATCTCCGCACGGCGCGACTGCGCCCTCAGCCGCGGTCGTCCTTTTCGCAGCCCGTTGCTGGCTTCGGGAAGTAGCTCCTGAGGAGGTCCTCAGAACGACGCTTCGTGGCCCGGTTCAACCCGGGCCTCGACAATGTGCTGAAGAGAACTGTTGCCACGGGGACCCGCGCCGTGACAGATTACGAGCCACCCTTGGGGCTACACCTAGGGGCTACACCGGCAGCTCCGGTTGTGCAAAAAGGCCTTATTTTACGGGGCTTTCTCAAAGCCGTTTTAATGTGGCGGAGAGGGAGTCCGCCCAATAGGTGACTATCTCACTGTACTTTCTAAGTTTTTTAATCAATTGCTCTATCTACATACACCTCAACATACACTCAGAGCAGGCACGGGCGCTCGACGCTTTGAATTCAGGTAAAACCGTATGTGTAAATCTGCCAAGAACGGTCGCGCTTTCGTGGCGGGATGTATTCGGTCTTATCGATCCCGATAAGGGCACCTTTAACTTCAAGGTCGCCGCTGATCGGAGACTGCCGCCACCATCCAACGTGAGTTTTGGCGCGATCCTCGTTGTTTTTCCAGCGCGGCACATCGAGCTGATCGTCCTCGAAAAGCCATTTGCCGTCGTATTCCCGAGGCCACATCTTTGCTGAAACACTCCCAAGCGAAACCTTGATGCACTCGGCACTCATCGGCCCCACTCCGTCGGGAGGCATTGGGCGGTGTGCATCGGCGCAAGATATCAGCTTCGGCGTCAAGCCAGCGATGAGCTGTTTGGTTGCAGCGAAACCGTGGTCAGGACTTTGCCAGTATCGACCGCGCATGCCATCGGGAGCGTTGTACAGTAGGTCACACGTTTTCAGCCCTACGTGAACGACAAAGATGATCTGGCGCCCATCTTCCTCGCCGTGAGGAGCATCGTGGTAAGGCTCAATCAAGGTGCTAATGACCGTTGCGTACTTGATCACCTGGGCCGCGATCTTCTCAAATGAGAGATTATCATCAAGATAGGTCCGCCCCTTGGCTGAAAGAGCTGCCGTATTCCATTCCATCTTGTCAGGCGGCTTGATCATACCGCTAACCTCGGCAAATAATTCAGCAGAGGTTTTTCGCCGACGACGACTTCATATGCGGGATAGTCATCCACAGCAAGTAATCTCACTCTCACGACCAGCAACTGTCGATTACCGCTACGAACAAAGCCATCCTCAAGGACGTGAAGGTGATTGTAGTCCTTTAGCGGCACGCGAGGATCAATCTTGCCAATATAATGAGATAGGTACATCGGCCTTATCCCGCGAATTGCATCCGTTAAGAATGGGACGAATGCGCCTAGACCGTGAACTGCCACGGCATGGGAGTGCGCGATCTTAGCTAGGAATCGTCCGAAATCTTCGGTCGTGAATGGTTGCTTGCTCGTTCCGCCTATTATGATGCTGCGGCCTGCCAATCCAAGAGCCCGGCCTCGCTGCTGGAAATCATGAGGAACGTAAATCTTTGGACCCGTCATAACGAACTCATCATCGTCCCTCAGCGGTTCGCCTCTCATAATTCCTGCCCGGTCAGGCAGCTCGTATCCCACACATCCGCCGGGATGTTCATCTGGCGGGACATCGCTATCAATGAATTCGTTTAGGTCGTCGTGAATTTCAAATGCTTGTTGCTGTTCTCCGGAGCCGCGCTTGGAAAACACTTTCAATGAACCGTCTCTAGTAGGCTGCATTCCGGTTACGTGACGAGCAGCGCCAAATAATCGACTGATCACACGCCCTTCGAATGCGTGAGTTTCTGACCCACATTTTGCACAACTGGCCTTTCGAAACACGAGTCTCCCACGCATCCTCTTCGGGATGATATGCTCTCGGTGCAATTTTGGATCGCCTTTTGACGGGCAATAAATACAACGTCCTGGTGGATCGTATGTATGCTCCGCATTTCTTATCATCGTGATAGCGGACTTCTGCATGGCAGATCACCTGACCAAAGTTCATCGGACCAGAAACTGGGCGAGCGAGCCGTGCGGCACGCACCGTAAGTACGCCGCCGAAATTGCATAAGCCTATTCCAGTGAATGCCAAAAGTCCTGTCAGACTTCTCCAATAAAGCCGTCGCGCTCAGTAATGGAATGCAGCATTGTCGGCTTATTTTTAATGAGCCCATTGAAGTGGCGATGAGGGATCGGGAAGGCTCAAGTTGGTGCCTCTCCGCGCTCTCACCTCCGCAAATGGCATTACTCTCTTGGCGTGCTCAAAACTCGTTCGCGCTTCTTTCTCTCCGATTAGCATGTGTAAGTAATTCATTCGCTTCTTTGGTTGCCACGGAAACGGCGATGACATCTTCGTTTCCTGACGGCCCGCGAGATGCCAGTGTCGTATCCAATACGCAAGCAGATCGGCAGCCTGCAACGGCATCAATAGATGATCCCGCCCGAACACGGGCGTCGCGCCCAGCATTCTTCTGATCTCTTCTGTGGCGTCTTTCACCACGAACGGCCACACCGATAAGAAGCCGTCCTTTTCAGTGTCTTCATCAAAAACAAAATCAACCGATGCTGAAATTCCAATCTCATGATGCAACGCAGCCAAGCCCAAGACCAACCCACGCACTGCAAAGAAGTAGGGATTTTCGAGCTTTTGAGCTTTGATCTCTTCCGGCGGCACAACTTCGTGCACGACCTTGCGGAGTGCCGCGGTATCGACCGTTATGGAAATTCCGCTAAGCACATTATGCTTCTCGATAATGCGATAAAATGATGCGCCGATCTCCGGGCGCAAGGTCGTCGCAGACATCTTGAAGCACGACATTCTCAGGTCTTCCAGGTGTGCCCGCCATTCGTTGGCAAGAGCCGCCCAAGTGTCAGGGGCAGCTATATATCCAGCTATGATAAGGGCCCTCGCGTCACCCGTCCCGCTACCATCAACATACGCCTGTAAGCTCGCCCGCGTGGCCTCCCCGGATTGACCCTTCGCAGGCGTTCCAACGTTCGCGAGATGCAGCGGCGTTCTCACGCCAAATCCAAATAGATTATGAACCATGTAATTCACGATTCGCCTTGCAGTACGGCAGCTCGATCCGCGCTTTACCGAATTAGTAGTCGGGCGGAACCCTTGATGCAAATTCAAACAATACTTAGCCACGACGCACAGTGGTTTCGCGTCGCGACAAGCCCAAGGGCTTGATAGTTTGCGCGCGGGTCCATAACGCGCTTTGATGTCCTATATGGGCACCAAATCCCGAGAAACCATCTACGGCGCATCGGTTCGGGCTTCTGCCGAGCGGGCGACGGAAGCGCGCAAACAAGCCGACCGGCTCGCCTGCGTAGCCTGGAATAATCGCATGCTCGGCTTTCAAGGTCCTGCGCAGCCGTCGCCCGCACTAGGTGATGCGCTCAACGCCGGTTACCGCTATCTTGAAGTCAAATGCCTTGGCTGCAACACGCATCAGGCGGTTGCGCTGAATATCGTGCGACGGCCGAAGACGACGCCAATCCATGAATTGGAACGCTACATGCGGTGCAAGGACTGCTCGGAAATTCGAGGCTATCCATATAAGCGCAGTCATCTGGTAGCGTTGCGACCGAACAAGATTTCAGCCGACGATCCGCCGTCAACGTGGTGGCCGGGCGAGCGGTGAATGTTGATGAGGGAACGACGATGAACGGAAGTCGCTATTACGTGGTGCGATCAGAGGGCACGAAATACGGCATAGGCTTTGGCAGCGCGCTTGCTATCGCCATCAGCTACACCACCAACAAGTCGATCCTCTGGGCGATCATCCACGGTATTCTGGGCTGGCTATACGTGATCTACTTCGCACTGTTCTGGTCCTAGCCGTAGCGACCGATGTGCAACCTCTACAGCATCACGACGAACCAAGCCGCAATTGCTGCGCTGTTCCGCGTCGTCAATCGCTACGTCGGCAACCTCCCGCCGATGCCTGGCGTGTTTCCGGACTATCCGGCTCCAGTGGTCCGCAAAAACGACACTGGCCGCGAGCTGACCATGATGCGCTGGGGCATGCCGCCACCTCCGCGCACGGGAGGCCCGCCGGTCACAAACATCCGCAACACGTCATCACCGCACTGGCGCGGCTGGCTCAAACCAGAGAACCGATGCCTCGTCCCGGCCAACAGCTTTGCCGAATATGCGCCGGAACCGAACCCTGAGACCAAAAAGAAAGACGTGGTTTGGTTCGCGCTTAACGAAGACCGGCCGCTATTTGCCTTCGCGGGCATCTGGACGACGTTTAACGGTGATCGCGGCACCAAGTCGAAGCCGGTACCCGGACCACATCAAGTCTATGCGTTTCTGACGACATCGCCGAATGCGGTGGTCGAGCCGATCCATCCGAAGGCAATGCCAGTGATCCTGACGACGGACGAAGAGCGGGATGTATGGACGCGCGCGCCGTGGGGTGAGGCAAAGGCTTTGCAGCGGCCGTTGCCGGATGACGCGCTCAGGATCGTGGCTCGTGGGGCCGATAAAGAAGACAAGGTGGCTGCGTACCAAATAGGGGAAGACTAATGGCGAACAGGGTTCCATTCAGCGAACCGCAATTACCGTTTCATCCGGAAGAACTGTTCGCACGCGCATGGCAGTTTCGCAACGCGGCCATGCCGATGCCGGTCATGATCAATAGTCAGCCGAACTGGCCAAAATGGGCGCTCGTCTTTCACGCTATCGAACTTGCGTTGAAGGCAGCGATTGTTTCGTTCGGGCAACGCGGCGTTCAACAACCAGTTGGGCCGCAGCCGCACAATCACGATCTGGCAGCGCTGTACGCGTACGCGATCAAGTATGGTCTGACCGACCGACCGGAGATAGCCAAAGACCTACCCCATCTCGCCGAACTGAGCGTTATAAGTTACGCTCGGTATCCGATGATACCTGTAAAACCTGCCGCTATCATTTCGCAGTACGACGATTTGGTAGAACAGATTTTTCGCGATGTAGCCGCTGCACTGTTTCCATCCAGATAAGCATCGCCGTGACGAAGGACCGCCGAGCGCAGTGGTTCGACCATGGTCGCGCTGTAGCACGCAGACGCGCGGGGTCTTGCTAATCAAGACATCGCGATGGGTCGCGGCATCTCATCGAACGTGCGCCCGCGATAGTGCCTGCCGGTACTCTTCTTGCGAACGCCGCCCCACTGCTTGAAGAAGAACGCTGTCTTTGCCTTGCGACAGGCGGCTTCAATCTCAGCGACCCACTGCTCGGCCATTGGACGCGAACGCGGGCCACTCTCGCCGCCAACGATGGCCCACTGGATGCCGCGCAGATCGGCGCGATCCACCGATCCGAGCAACGGTTCGAACGAGACGAACCTGACGGCGGCAGCGACCTTGCGCAAATTGTCGATGCGCCCGAGATAGTCGGCGCTCTCGACGCTGGTCCCGAGCCACACGTTTGGTAGCAACGGCAGCGAGGCGGTAATCGCCGCCATCCGATCCGGTCGCTTGGTCAAAATCTGATAGGTGTGCTGCGGCGTTGTCTGCATCGTATACCAGACGGCGGCGACGAACTCGGCTGGCACCGCTTCGTGAAACAGGTCTGACATCGAGTTCACGAAAATTCGACGCGGCTTCTTCCAGCCTGCCGGAATGCCAAGCGCGCCGTGATCTAGCCTCACCTTGCCAGTCCAGACCGCCCGCTTGCCACTCTTGCGCGTTAGCCCGCGATATTTCTTCATACCCATGGCATCGAGCCGCGCTGCCATCCGCATTGCATAGCAGTTGGTGCAGCCGGGCGAGAGCACAGTGCAACCCGCAACTGGGTTCCACGTCGCGTCGGTCCATTCGATTGAGGTGTCAGCCATGCCGATGCGCCTTTCAGAGGTCCATTCGCGTTTGGACGTGCACGTTCCTGATGTCGTCCCACAACCGACGCGCCAACTCGTGCGCGCTGACAAAAACGAGCCAGTACAATCGCTGGCCGCCCGGTCCCGACACCAGTTCGATGCCCTCTGCCGGACTTGTGCCGAGCCGCCTTATCTCGCCGAGCCAATACTGCAACAGTGAGTGTCGTACCGCTTGATCGGGCCTGTTTACATCAACATCAACGGCATCACGCCAGCCGGGCATGAAGGCATCCAACTGTGGAGCCTCTGGTGCAACATACCGGCGAAGATTTCGTTGCAAATCGAACACGCTGACGTGAATAAGCAGGTCAATGTGTGTCAGCGATGTCAGCTTTCGAATGATCGAAAATGGCAACGTCTCAATATTATATGGATCGAGGAATGCGAAGTGCAGCCCGCTCGGGTTCACGGAGGCAACGATGTCGTCAACAGCCCGCTCGGCTGGCTTGGTGTAGATGCGCGCGGCTCCCCCCAGCGCCTTGACACGCCTGTCCAGCGCTGCCGTGTTGTCCGGGTCGATATCATTTAGGTAGAGTTCGGAGAAGCGGGTGTCGCTTTGTCGTGCTGCCTTGTAGGCAATAAGCGGACTGCCATCGATGAAGTTCGACGTTTTCTCAATCACCGACCTGCCGGGGCCTGAAAACAAATCTATGTAGGTCGCGCCGCCGGTGCCTCGTGGCGGCAGAAACTTAGCCCGCGCGCCCCGTGACGCATCGACATACTTGCGAAGCCGCTCGTGCTTTTCAGTTGCCCAAGCGCCGACTTCGCTGACGATCAAGCCGTCCTCAGGATCGAATTTGTCTACCTTTTTGGCCATTGCAGCAGCCCCCTAACAGGAGCACTACCACACCGCCGCAGGTTGAGGGTTAACGCGCAGGCGCTTTCTCGCGGATTGCGCCCGTCGCCCGCTGCCTTATCCTCCGGTCATGGTCCAGCAGCAGCGGCGGCCTTCGGCTTCATCGAACCGTGCCAGCCGTCGAAGGTGGCGCGGCCACCACCGTCCGGCCCGCTGTGGGTCCACGAAATCAAGCATGACGGCTACCGGGTGATGGTGCGCCGGGATGGCGCGCGGGTCCGCTGCTTCACGCGCGGAGGCCATGATTGGGCCGACCGCTCCCCAGCCATCCTTGAAGTCGCCAGGCTGCATTGGCATCGGGCGGCCACCTGATCGAAGGCTCCAGCCGGTGATCCATTATTTGCTTAAATCCTAATCCGGCCAGCACATTGTTAGCTTACACGATAGCAAACGGCGTTGCCTTCTGGCATCTTCCGGAGTGGCGGGGGACAATCATTATGTCAAAACTGTATATTCCGACATCAGGGACTGAAAGCTGGCAAGCTCTTCTCGCTGATCCGGCAAAGCAGTGGCGCATTGGCTATTCTGCGCGAACACTCGCGCATTGCTGGGAAGCCGCAGACGGATTGCCGCCGGAGGTCGCGGCGCTATTCGGATCAAACGCTGAACTGCTAATTGCGCTCCCAGAGCACAAGGTATCTCTTCGCGATACTGGCAGAGACAGCCAGACGGATGTTTTCGCTCTGGTAAAGTCAAACAATCGCACAATCGCCGTTGCCGTTGAAGGCAAGGTCAATGAAACGTTCGGGCCGGTAATCAAAGATTGGTACGTGGACCCATCTCCCGGAAAGCGACAGCGGTTGGCGTTCTTGTGCGATTTGCTCGGCGTTAAGTGCCCACCTCCGGATGAAGTCCAGTATCAATTGTTTCACCGCACAGCGTCCGCCGTCATCGAAGCCGAGCGTTTTAAGACCGATGACGCGGCGATGATCGTCCACTCCTTCTCGCCGGAAAACAAATGGTTCGATGCTTATGCCGGCGTTTCTCAACCTGTTTGCTCTGGCCGCGCAACCTGGGCAACTCGCGAGCAAGCGATTGCCTGACGGGCGCACCCTTCATTTTGGATGGGCTAAAGGTGATCCTCGTTTCCTATCAGCATGAATATGGTCGCAAGAGCCTATGGTGCGTTGAATATCGAGGTGGGGGATGACTACTCAGTGGGCAGCACAGTTTCTCGTCGCGGCGGAGCTTGAGCGGAACGGATATGTGGTCTCGTTCACAATGGGACACGCTACAAAGGCCGCTGACTTGATGGTGGGTCACGAAGAGACCGGGAAGCAGTTCTGGGTTGATGTAAAGGGGCTGGCTAAGCCCACGTCATGGCCGGGCGGTGGGACGAAGGCACCACGCAAGAATTTGTTTTATATCCTCGTCTTGGTCTGCCCGACGCGCGCAAATGATCGATTTTTTATTCTTAGTCAAAGCGAGTGGGATGGCCTAGTCAATCAATATGGCGAAGAACACCCAAATCAGAAAAGTCGAACCGGCGGGTTCAATTGGACGGCCCCACATCGCTTTGAGAACAAATGGTCAAAGTTACCAAGTTGGCAAAGCAGATCAAATTAGGACATCACTTAGCCCTATGCCGGCCTGTCGAATATCAGGCCAGTCTAACGCAACGGCGCGGCCACCAGAGCTTGGCGCTCCTAATGCGGAAATCCAACTGATCAGCTAAGCAATTAGACCTAAACGTTAAGATTGCGAGCGGTTTCGTATTGAACCCGACGTTTAAGTCGAGCATTCTGGACCGTCACACGTAAACTGGCCCACCTGTTGACGGGGGGATTTCAAGCCGGATTTGGGGGCGGTCGGCCAAACGAATGAATGCCAACAGGCAGCCGAAATCAGCCAATTTCCGCTTCCTTGCCAAGCGATACCCGGACTTGGACCGGATAGGCGCGGGGAGCGAGCGCTATTTCTCGGACGATCCCGTCGTCGCACTGATTTTGCTTCGCCAGTTCGGTGAAGTGCTGGCCCAAATGTTAGCCGCGCGATCCGGTCTCTTAACCGATGCGCGGGAGTTGCAAGCAGACCTACTTCGGCGGCTCCGGATAGAGGGGAACTACCCCTCCTCGGTCATGGACCTATTCCATCAGCTCCGTAAGTTGGGGAATGCGGCGACCCATGATCGCGACGGTGACCATGCCACCGCACTCTCGTGCCTCAAAATGGCGCGTCAGCTGGCTATCTGGTTCTACCGCACGTTCGATGATCAGAATTTGAAGCCTGGCCCGTTTCAACCGCCGCACGCTCCCGTCGATGCAAGCGCCGAACTTATGATCGAGCTAGAGAGGCTGAGAGCCGAGAAAGAAGCTGCGCTAACAGACGCGCAACGCGCAAGGGAGCGAGCAGAAGAAGCCGAGGCCGCGCGGTTGCTTGCTGAAGACGGGGTTCGAGGTGTCATCGAGGAGCGAGACATCTATGCAACATTGGCGGCCGAGGCGGAAGCCGCCAAAGCCGAGCTAGGGCAACTGCTTGCTCGGTTACAACGGACCATTTCTCCGAGGTACACTGAACCTGCTGCTCGCGATCACATCGACCGATCAGATGCACTCGAAGAGCGCTTTGAAATACCTCTAAGTCATCTGGCGGAAAGCGGCACTGTTTTCAGGACACACGGCGAACTCGCCGAACAATTGGTCGAATGGCAGGCAGCTGCAACCTTCAGTCCAGCGTCCGAAAAGCAAGAAGTTCTCAAATCCGCATCCGCCGCAGCAGATGCCATCGATCTCGACGAAGCCGACACACGTCAGCTCATCGACGAACAACTACGGCAACGCGGCTGGGACGCCGACACCGTAAACCTGCGGTATGCGAAGGGTGCTCGACCAGTCAAGGGCAGATCGATTGCCATTGCCGAATGGCCCACTTCCAACGGTCCCGCCGACTATGCGCTCTTCGTCGGCATGACATGCATCGCCCTGGTAGAAGCCAAGCGTAAGCGCAAGAATGTCCAAGCGGCAATCGACCAGACAGGTCGCTACGCTCAAGCGTTTAACCCCATTGACGGTGTAGAACTTCCCGAGGGCGGTCCATGGCGATTTAGCACTGGCGGCACCAAGGAGCCGCCGTTTCGTGTGCCATATCTGTTTGCGACCAATGGCCGTCCGTATCTCAAGCAAGTCGAGACGCAGAGCGGCATCTGGTTTCGCGATGCGCGCAATCCGACCAATCATCGACGGGCCCTCACTGATTGGCCGACGCCCGAAGGATTGATGGCGCAGCTCAATATCGACCGGCAGGCTGCCCAAGAACGCCTTGCATCACTGCCGATTGAATTTGGCTTTCCGCTTCGCGATTACCAAAAGCGAGCCATCCACGCCGTCGAGAATACTCTCGCCAATGATGCCAACCGCACCATGCTGCTGGCGATGGCGACTGGAACGGGCAAGACGAAGCTCGCGATTGCCCTTCTGTATCGCCTGCTGGAGACGAAGCGCTTCCGTCGAATTTGTTTCGTCGTTGATCGTCATGCGCTCGGCGAGCAGGCAGCCAACGAATTCAAGACAACACGGATCGTGAGCGCTCGAACATTTGCAGACATCTTTGGCTTGAAGGAACTCGGCGACATCTTCCCCGAGACCGCGACGAAAGTGCACATCTGCACCATCCAAGGATTGGTAAAGCGTGTGCTATTTGCAAATGAAAATGAGGATGTGCCGCCTGTCGATCAGTATGACCTGATTGTTGTCGATGAATGTCATCGCGGTTATCTGCTCGACCGCGAGTTGTCTGATGCCGAAATGTCGTTCCGCAACGAGGCAGATTACGTATCGAAATATCGACGGGTTTTGGAGCACTTCGACGCGGTAAAGATTGGTTTAACGGCAACGCCAGCGCTGCACACGGCCCAAATATTCGGCGATCCGATATTCATGTATCCATACCGAGAGGCAGTGATCGACGGATTTCTGATCGACCACGAACCGCCCCTACGCATCGAAACCGAGTTATCGCGCGACGGCATTCATTTCGCGCGCGGTGATCAACTGCCTTTGCTGAACCCAATCACCGGGGAAATTGATCTTACCCATGCCCCTGATGACCTCGATTTCGAGATCGAGGACTTCAATCGCCGAGTGATCACCCGTTCCTTCAACCGGGTCGTATGTGAAGAGTTAGCTAAACACATCGATCCGTCGCTGCCGGGTAAGACATTGATCTTTGCCTCGACCGATGGGCATGCAGACATTGTTGTCGCCGAGCTAAAGAAGGCTTTTTTCGACCGCTATGGGGAAGTCGATGATGCGGCAGTGGCAAAGATTACCGGGAGCATTGATGCCCCCGGCAAAATGATCCGGCGCTATCGGAACGATGCCATGCCGACGGTGGCTGTCACAGTTGATCTGCTGACGACAGGGATTGATGTTCCGAAGATAGTGAACCTCGTTTTCATTCGCCGCGTAAACAGCCGTATCTTGTACGAGCAGATGCTGGGCCGCGCGACACGGCTCTGCCCCGAAATCACGAAGGAAACGTTCCGCATCTTCGATGCTGTCGGTATCTACGACGCATTGCAGCCCTTGACCGCAATGAAGCCGGTTGTTGTCAATCCCACGATTACATTGACACAGCTGCTTGAACAATTCGCACGCGTTACCGATCCTGCCCATCGGGTCCAATTGCGTGATGAGATACTTGTCAAATTGGGCCGAAGGATCGGTAAGTTAACCGCCGACGCGCAAGAGGCTTTCCAGAACTTGGCGGGCGAAACGGTCCAAGAAACTGCCACTCGTCTCCGGAATGAACCTCTGGACGCAATGGCTAATTGGTTCAAAGACAAGCCAGGAATTGGCCCGATCTTGGATTGGAAGCCGGAAGGCGGAAGACCAATTCCGCTGCCGATCTCGGAACACCCGGACAAGATTGTTTCCACAACAATCGGGTATGGGGCGGCGATGGTCCGGCCTGAGGACTTCCTCAGTTCATTTACTCAGTTTATCCGGGATAACATCAACAAGGTCGCGGCTTTACAAGCTGTCGTGCAGCGTCCACGGGAGTTGACCAGAGAAACACTAAAGGCCGTCCGAATGGAGCTTGACCGCCAAGGGTTCTCCGAAGCCGCGCTACGCAATGCATGGAAGCAAACGAAGAATGAGGACATTGCGGCATCGATTGTCGGCTTCATCCGACAGGCTGCAATTGGTGACCCGCTGGTCCCGTGGACGGAACGCGTCAAGGCGGCGATGGATCGGATTGTGAAGCGCGGCAACTGGACCGAGCCGCAACGCAAATGGCTTGAACGTATTGGCAAGGCCGTTGCACAGGTGGGCGTTGCTGATCGTGCTGTGCTAGATGAAGAGCAATTTCGCGAGGACACTGGTGGGTTCACCAGGTTGAACCGCATCTTCGATGGAAAACTTGACGCCATCCTGGGCGACATAAATAGCGAACTTTGGAGCAAATCCGCATGACCGACCGGCACGTGACACGCGATATCGTGCAGAAGCTCTGGGGCCTGTGCAACGTTCTACGCGATGACGGTATCACGTACCAAGCCTACGTAACTGAGCTTACGTTTCTGCTTTTCTTAAAGATGATGCAGGAAACGAAGCGCGAGGACGCTCTTCCCAAGGGATATCGCTGGAGCGACCTGACTAAACGCGAAGGCGAAGACTTGCTTACCCATTACCGAGCCTTACTGCTCAAGCTCGGCACCAGCGGTACGGGTATGGTGCGCGACATCTTTACCGACGCGCAGACTTCTTTGCATAAGCCAGCGAACCTAAGAACGCTGGTCTCGGAAATCGACAAGCTGGATTGGTTCTCTGCCCGGCGCGAAGGATTGGGCGACCTCTATGAGGGACTTCTGCAAAAAAACGCTGGCGAAAAGAAATCCGGGGCAGGACAATATTTCACGCCCCGTCCCTTGATCGATTGCGCCGTGCGTCTTCTCAAACCACAGCCCGGCGAAATTGTTCAGGACCCTGCAGCCGGAACGGGCGGCTTTCTTGTGGCCGCAGACCGCTACATCAAGGACGCCACAGACGACCTGTTCAACTTAACGCCAACGCAGCAAGCATTCCAACGAGCGCAGGCTTTCGTCGGGCTGGAACTCGTACTTGATACCCATCGATTGCTCCTGATGAACCTGATGCTTCATGGCATCGAAGGGACAGGCGTGTCTGTAGGAGATACACTCAGCCCTGATGGCGAGCGCCTACCCAAGGCCGACCTAATCCTGACCAACCCACCGTTCGGAACTAAGAAAGGCGGCGGGCGGCCAACGCGCCCAGACTTTTCCATCACCGCCGACACATCAAACAAGCAATTGGCCTTTGTCGAGCACGTTGTGCGCGGCTTGAAAGCGGGTGGGCGGGCGGCGGTGATAGTGCCCGATAACGTTCTGTTTGAGGACAATACAGGGCAGCGCCTGCGTTCATGGCTGATGGACCTGTGCGATCTGCACACCATCCTAAGGTTACCAACCGGCATCTTCTATGCGCAGGGTGTCAAGACCAACCTGCTGTTCCTTCAGCGTGGAAAGACCGACAAAGCTAATACTAAAGCTGTTTGGGTCTATGACATGCGGGCTGATGCTCCAGCTTTTGGCAAAACTCGTCCGCTCACGGTGCAAGACTTTGCGGATTTCGAGAAGATTTACGGCAACGATCCAAACGGCGGAGCCAAGCGCAAGGACCAGGGCGAGGAAGGTCGCTGGCGCTGCTTCAGCCGGGACGCGATCAAGGCTCGAAATGACAACCTTGACATCGCTTGGCTCCGAGATACGGAAGTAGATGCCGAGGAACACTTAACAGAGCCGGAAGACATCGCTGCCGCGATCATCGGTCACCTGAAGGCGGCACTCGAAGAGGTTGACACTCTCTCTGATGAATTAGAGCAAGAAGGCGTGCAAGAGATCGCATCTATTGGGGAAGCCGCGGAATGACCCAAGAGCGGTTTGAGAGTTGGCCTCTGCCGAAAGGGTGGGCATGCGTCCGTTTTGAAGACGTTGCGGAAATTGCACAGAACTTAGTCTCACCATCGAAAGTACCGGATTTACCTCATATCGCGCCCAACCACATCGGTTCGGGTAACCGCCAATTGCTTCCATATTCGACCGTCCGCGCCGATGCCGTTATTAGCTCCAAGCAGCGCTTCTACCCCGGTCAAATACTCTTCACCAAGATACGCCCGTATCTGCTCAAATCTGTCCTCGTGGATTTCGACGGCGTCTGTAGTGCGGACATGTACCCACTTTGGACAAAGGATACGGCAGAGCCGAAGTATTTGCTCTACTGGCTAACGTCACCCGAGTTCCGAGAGGTGATCGCTCATGAGCAGGGCCGGACCGTGCTGCCAAAAATCAACCAGGCGGCCTTAAACAAATCCCTGATGGCTCTCCCGCCGCTTCCCGAACAGCGGCGGATCGTGGCGACGATCGACAGCCTGTCTGCAAAATCTCGACGCGCTCGCGAACGTCTCGATCACATTCCTCGGCTTGTTGAGAAGTACAAGCAGGCGATCCTAGCGGCAGCGTTTCGGGGCGAACTGACGAAAAACTGGAGAAATCGAACGGGACGCCGTTTCGATTGTGAGAGCACCACACTGGGCCAGCAATTAGTCGATATTCGCTACGGTACTGCAAAGAAGTGCGATTACGAGGGCGGCGCTGTCGGAGTTCTCCGCATTCCCAATGTGCAACTTGGAAAGTTACAGATCGATGATCTTAAGTCTGCGGACTTCACCAGCGACGAGTTAAGGAAGCTACGTCTTGAGAAAGGCGATATCCTCATTATCCGTTCAAATGGGAGCCTTGATCTCGTTGGTCGTTCAGCGGTAGTCGATGATGCTGCGGTGGGAATGTTGTTTGCGGGATATCTAATTCGGTTAAGACTTGACGCCAACCTTGTCATTCCAGAGTACGCACAACTCTATCTTCAAGCAACAACGGTCCGAGAATTGGTTGAGCGGCTCGCAAAGTCAACGAGCGGCGTTAACAACATCAACAGCACTCAACTTCAAGAACTTCCGTTCTTGCGACCGAGCATGGACGAGCAGCGCGAAATTGTGCGCGTTATTGGCGTTGCGTTCTCTTGGATTGACCGGCTCGCTTCTGAAGCCACAAGCGCCCGCAAGCTAATCGATCACCTCGACCAAGCCATACTCGCCAAAGCATTTCGTGGCGAACTTGTGCCGCAAGACCCGAACGACGAACCCGCAAGCGTGTTGCTGGAGCGGATCACGGCTGAGCGGAAGGAAACTGCGCGCCCTCGTTCGAGAAAAAGGCACGGTAATTTTTCTAGCCTAGCGACGACCCGATCAAGGAGATCCAAATGAGACGACAGGAGGATGGTGCGTTCTTTGCCGAAACGGCCAACGCGTTTCGGTACCGAGAAGTGAACAGCACCGGCACCCCCATTCACAACGATCAGGAAGGCGTGGTGGTTGGATCGTAGGGGCATATCCCAGCGCCGCCCATCAGCTCGCCGTCTTGACCATCGGCCATAGAAACTCGAACCTAGTTTTGATGAGATAGGCGATGCCGAAGCCGTTGGACGTCGCGAGGAGACAATCCTCATCCGACGGCTTTATCTCAAGTACGATCAGAAGCGACGCCTCTTCATTCGCCCGCTGCTTATAGTCGAGTAACTGACCAATTGCGGTTCGGATTGCGTACCGAACGCTTGGTCGTTCGCAAGGTTTGACTTCCACCAAGACCTGCCCTTTAGCGGCATCGCGATAGCGCAGATCAACGCTCGCGACGTTGGGCCGAAGTTCGGTTGCTCCATCGCTCGCAATGAAGCGTTCGAACTTGGCCTGTAGAATGTTGTGTCTCGGTGTGATCTCCACCTCGTGTGCTTCCACATATCGCAAGTAGTCATCACCAGTTGCACCGGCGCTGTTCAACCCTGGTTTGCTCTTGTTCAACTTCGTCTTGCCGGGACGCGACAAACCGTCCAACAGGGTACGCGTTTGTCTCTCAAACTTGCGAACCCCGGGCCATGTCTGAGATGATGGTACCCACCACGGCGTCTGCCCCATCCAGCCGCGCCCCCGGCCCATGACCAATGTTCTATCTTCCAGATCGAGACGAATTGCATTCTTCGCCAAGGCAACGATCCGAAAGGTCACAATCCTATCTCGTGCATGTTGCTGAGTAGGCGGCTTAGCAAACTTTTGCCGTCGACGATAAACTCTTGCTTGTCGATAGAAGCCAATAACCCTGCGGCCACCTTTGTCCCGATCAGTTGCAGTCCATACGACGTCCACGCCATCGACATAATCGCCGCTCCCACCGATGGCTTCAATGCGAATTTGTCGTTCCTTGCTTCCTCGAACGGTTTCTACGTGACCGTAGACATTTCCATCGGGGCAAGCCAAAAAATTGCAAACTTCGAGGCCGGTCTTGTGGCGATCGACCCATTTTCCGCCGCCTACAATCGTGTCCGGCTCTACTAGGCCCTCATAGCGGCTCATCCAGCCGATATTGCAGAACAACATTTTCACCACCAAAGCCCCCCCCCGCCTCGCGATGCACAAAATCAACGTGGGCCGCGAAAACTTGTCAAGGTGGTCGCGTTGTCGGGTTCAGACCGAATTGGAGCAAAAGACAGATATTGGCTCGCTCGCGAGCCCAAAGAAAAGAAACAACGTGGCGGGATCGCGAGCCGGGTGGTGATGTCTGGCCTTCTCTCAGACTTCGGCGCTTGGTTACGCATTCATCTGCGCTGGCGTTGCGCCACGGTCTGCTATAATCGGTCGGTCATGGGACACATAAACATGCTTGCATCCTCGTTCGCCGTCGCGCTGAGCGAGGACGCTGGTGAGCGCTCTGGTCTCGCGCTTAGTAGGCAGCAGCTTATCGAGCACCTCGACAAGGATCATCCCTTTCAAATCGCCCTCACTGGAGAAGACGACTTACTGCGCATTGGGAGCGACGAGTATGCGGACACGGTAGGGGACCTACTGTTCGCGCTCGGCGCGGCAGACCAGCCGGGGATGCCGACCCTCGGGGAGCGCCTGATCGGAAAGTTGGGACCAGATTGGATGTCGCGGCTCAACTTAGAAGCGATGCTCGAAGTCGAGGCGGTCGCCCTGCACCACCTCCACCGCCGCAACGAGACTGGCAAGCTCGACCACGACGCCCTCAATACCGATCTCGAAAACGTAATCGGCGGGCGTCGTAAAGCGATCATGGACGATCTCTTGGCCGTAATGTCAGTCGAGCTGGCGCAGTCCCCCTATTTCACGCGCATCGAGCGAACAGGTGATCCGGTTGCCCTGACCTCGCTGTTCGAAAGCGAACAGCTCCCGATCACGGGCGGCTTCTTCGATCAGCGCTTTGTCAACTACCTGTCGGCAAAGCCTGAAGTCTTGCAGGAGATCAATTGGCGTCAATTCGAGGGGCTCACCGCGGAGTGGCTCGTAAGGAACGGTTACAACGTCGAACTCGGACCCGGCCGCGATGACGGAGGCGTGGACGTGCGTGCCTGGAACGCAGACGCCAAGCCTGGTAGCCCGCCGGTCCTGATCGTCCAATGCAAGCGGGAGAAGCGCAAGATCGGCAAAGTTGTCGTGAAGGCACTTTGGGCCGATGTGCATGCTGAGAGTGCATACGCCGGCCTAATAGTTACTACGAATGATATCAGTCCGGGAGCCGCGAAAGTCGTGGAAGCTCGGGCCTACCCTGTCACGGTTGCTAACCGTAACGAGGTTCTGCGATGGCTCACCGCCATGCGGAAACCTGCTGCGGGAGTGTGCCTGTAAGTGAGAGATTTTAGATCGTACCACACTCGGCCGCTTGAGCCATCGGCGTCACCATCCTTGCCGAGCCGACGCAAGGTCTGCAAGCTACGTCGCATGAGCGGACAGCTGGTCCAGTCGGCGGCGAGCGTTTTCATTGCGCCATTCCCTGCGCCAGGGTCGCCCAGCACTGATCCAGCGTCCATTCACACGGCACTTCGAAATTGCGCATCGCGAGCCGGAAATGCTCATCACAGCGCAAGGAAGCCCGCAGCTCGTCCTCACGACGCGTGCGAGCATCTGCCCGCATCGCCTGGTCCACCTCGACCAACAAAGCCATAAGGCGGCGGGCGTCGCGGCGTCGGGCTGCTAGGTTAGGCAGCAGGGCAAGGCTTTTGCAGCCGTTATCGAACTCCTCAAAGAGAGCGTCCAACGACGTGTAAGCAGGCGCGGTGACGTGCCGGCCAAAATGCTGGTCCACGGCCACAATGACTGTCTTCATCCGCCAACGCGGTTGTTTGTTTTCGTAGCCGTCCGGCGGCACTTGACGCAATGCGCGGCGGACCGTTTGTCGGTCAAGTTCCAGCATGTCAGCCGCTCCGAACGCGGAAACCAGTTTCATATCCAACTCCTTCTGTTGTCGTTGTCTCTTTGTAAATTGCTGGCCCTAGCCCTACCGCGGGCGCGAGCGCGACCCGCACTGCCGGAGGGTCGGGAAGGACCCGCTCGCGCCAGCTGGTACGACGCCGTGACGCGTGACGCGGGTGACGCGAGAAATGTCCTATTCCGACAGACCTGCCGTAGTCGTCCGCGGATACCTTCCATCCTTTCTTCCTCTTAAATACCAATAAGAGCGCGTCACTCGCGTCACCCACTCGGAAATTACTTGCGCTTTCAATCGCTTCGGCCGGTGACGCGGGTGGTGACGCGCAATCGACCGAACCATTCGATCGCGTCACGCGTCACGCGCAATCGGTGACGTGCGACACTCGGCGGTGACACGCTCGTGACACGAACGCATTTTCTCGACGCTCTCCTTTTGATCCCAGTTCGCCGGGATGAGGGAATTCACCTCGGCGGTCGAGGTTGACGCCATCACAGTCTTGCCCTCGAACAAGCGGCGCTCCGTAGCAGCCTTGTGATATTCGAGCCCCATATTGTTGAGAGCAACGCCGCAATAGTAACGGCTGCGATTGTCGCGCATTTCAGCGTCCATACCGATGCGACCGTCGCCGATGGCCTTCAAGGCTTTGCCAATGCCGTCGTTGGTCGGCATACGCCGATCTTCACCCTTCTGCTCCACGAACCAGGCCGAATGAGCGAGGCAGAAGTCAGAGACCCGGACACGGGCCATGGGATCAAATTCGACACAATCTTCCAGAAAACCCGCAACGAGATTGCTGTCGCGATGGATCGCGTCAGCCGTCGCATCGATGCCGGTGGTGGTCTCGATAGAACCGCGCTGGAGCGCTGTGCGAAGTCCTGCAATTGCCCAATTGAGAACACCCGGCAGTTCGGTCGCGACAACCATTTCGCCGGGCTTCGCGTAGCCACGGCGACGGGCTTCAGCAGCAGCGCCGACCGGGCGGCTGTCGTCGAAGCGGCGCGAGACCTCGATCACGATCATGCGGTTGACAATCGCACGCGTCGCTTCCTTGAACTGCGGCTGGAAGTTGGTTGCCCAGAAGATCGGCACGCGCACGGTCTGCGTCAGCATTGGGCCGTTCTTCACGTTGATCTGGACAGGCTCCTGCGTGATGATCGACTTCACAACGCTGGACAAGTGCCAGGCGCCGCCGAAGGCTTCATGCAAAACCCACGGTAGCCGTTTGACAAACGGCATCGAGCCGTGGGCTTGTTCGAGAGACCCGATGGGCGCGGCAATGCTGCCACCGAACAGGCCAGCGACGACGTCGAGAGGTCCCGACTTGCCGAGGTTCTGGACCCCCCAGAAAACCAACGCTTTCGACAGTGAGCGCGGCTTTTTGTCAATCAGCGCTGCGCCCATGCATTCTTGCACGACGCGGACCAGGGCCGCCTGCTCATCGGTAAGCCGGTCGCCGAACATGTCGTTGATCATAGTCAGCCACCACGGGCATTCGGCCGCCGGATCATAATCGACCTCGATACGCCACGTGCAGAGGTGATCGGGCCGCGCAGGTTCCAGCTCGCCGGTCATGGGATCGACCAGACCAGAACGCGTCGGGATTTTGCCATGCTGATCCCATGGGATTTCACCATGGCGCCACAGCTCCGGTCGACGCAAGATACGGTTGCGAGCTTCTGAGGTCAGCTTATTGGTGTTCGTGACGCCCATGGCTTCGCACGCCGCCTCAATACGCATGCCCAACCAGGCATTTACGTCGGTACGCATCTCCCAGATGCCACCGGAATAGAGCCATTCGCCCTTGCTCTCGGTGATGATCAGCGCTTCACCGAGCGCGCGCATGTGCTCCAGCACCGCATCGCCGATCACGACGTGAAGCTCGCCTTTGGGAACTCCGACTGCCCGCGGAAACTCCACGACATTGTCGGAACCGGCCTTGCCGTTGCCATCCATGGCCATCTCCATCACGGGGCCTCCCGGCGCTTGCGGTAGCGCGACGCATGCTTCTTCAGCCATGTCTCGCACATGCCACGAACTTTTCGCTCTTCGCGGCGCCAATTCCAGCGAGCACCATATTCACCGGCCGCCAACCGCGTCGCGACCAGCACACGCTCGACCACACCATCAATAGGCACACCGGCATTCAGCAACGATGCCGTGACCGAGAGCTGCGTGGTGTGAATAGAGTTGTCGCCGCCAGCCATGTACATCATGGCGCGCAAGCGCTGCTCCACGTTGACCGGGGGCTTGAAACCGACGCGCTTGGCGTACTCAGCAAAGAAGTCAGGCTCGGTCTCAACGCGCGAGCGTTCTGGGGCGATCATATACTCGCCAGCAGTCTTTGCGCGTTCGCGGCTGCGGCGCAGCATGACGGGGGACTGCTCGCTCAGCCACTCCTCCATATCATCGATTTCGTATCGGCGCGCAGGGTGGAACGACGTGATCACAACCTCATGCCATGCTCCGTTCTTGGTGTTGTGCGAGCCAGGCAAACGCAGCACGCGCGAGACCTCACACACCGAGAGATCGCCCGCGACGAGGTCGGCGAGCTGGCGCAGCGTAGCCTCGATGCGGTCCAAGTTCGCTTGCGTATCCAGCGGCTCGGTCAGCAGCCAGTAGGCGTGGACGCCGTTGCCAGACGACACAGTGATGCTCGGCTGCATGCGCAGGCGTGCGAGGTGGCGCAACACATCGTTGAGCGGCTCGGCACCGAGCAGATCGACATCCTTGAAGTCGATGTCGGCATGCAAGCAGACCGTTTGAGCGATGGTTTCCTTTTTGCGCTTTTGCGATCCTGCCTTCAGAGCGGAGACACAAACGAACATGCCGCGGCCAGACTTGTCCCATTTGGTGATGAACGATGACGCCATCTGGCCCGACGCGCGCATCAACAGATGGCGCTCGCTCGGCTGCGTCTCGTCGTGGCGCTCGTTGGGAAACGAGCAAAGATAGATCATCTGCTCGTCGATATGAGCGAACAGCGCATCAAGGAACTGCACGGCAGTCGGCCGCGCTGGTTCGCTCGGCCGCGATGCCGTTTCGTCGGCGATAACTTGTGCCGGTGTTTGGTCACTGGTATAGATGTGATACATGATGTTTCCAAAATATTGAGCCCGGCGCGCACCACACGCACCGGGCTTTCTGTTGATGTTATTCGTTGATGAAGCCGAGGCGGACGGCCTCAGAGCGCGGCACCATCGGCATGGTGCCGACGCGAACAATTTTCAAATCGCCGCGCTTAATCTGACGCCAGAGCGTAGGGCGCGAGGTGCCGGTCAGCTGGATCCATTCCGGAAGTCGCCAGCAGAGGCGATCCGGAGCAATGCGCGAACGTTGGTCATTGTGAGTAACGTGGGCCATTCAAGCCATCCCTTGTTCAAGATGGCTCAGATCGTATCTTCCGGTGACGGACCCGCTTGACGCGTTAAACCGAAAAAAAACGGCGACCTAACGCGGTAAAGTTTCCAGAATATGACCCAATCGAGTTTCGGGTATTGCAGGAAATTGAAGGTCGTCCCAGGCCGCTTGCATCAAATCTACGAGCTTGCCTGATCTCGCTTTCGGAGCGCGCCGACCAGTACGACGTTCGTAGAACTCGCGCATCTGCATTACAAATGCGCGCGCCAGCATCTCTGAGCGACCGGCCAAAGGTTCCACCAGCTCGAAATGCTCCGCACGCTGCCGTAGTTCGTGCAGCTCCTTCACAAGCTCGTTAATTTTTGTCCATACTTGGTTGGCTGAAATGAACTGCTGCCCCGGTCCTGGCACGGGATTAACGAAGGCCGACGCAAAGTCCGACGCGTCCTTGGTGCGCAGCGGTTTCGCGACGTTGTCCACGTTCTTGAGGACAGTCAGCATTCGCAAAGCCAGTTCCCTTTCCGAGGGTATTGTTCGCAGGAACATCGCGGCCACCATCACTGCGTTTCGGCCGATCTCTTCAACGTCGGATCGCAACTCTCGTTTGCTTCTGCCAACGCCAAGCGCGAACGCGTCAATCAGAAAATCATCGCGGGTCTGATCGAGCAGTCCTCGCGTCGCGATCCTTTTTTCAAGCGCACCAATCTCTCTGAGTTGGATTTTCCGATCTGGCGGCTCTTTCCTCATCGTCGCACTCGATAGGACCTATTTTTTCCGGCATTCGGATTGCCACCGAAATCGCAATGGCATTCGGTCAGCGGCGGGTCATGGTCGTGCGCGCGCCTAAAGCCATAAGAACCAAGAACGTGCCCTCGAAGCAGTTTCGGCATCGGCAAATGGTTGACATAATGTCGCCGCCCGCTCTTCAGCGTACAAATGCTCATGTCTTCATCACACTGTTTGTCTTGCGCCGGGGCAGCAAACCGCGTGTCGCCAACGCCGTCAAACAACCTTGTATCTGCCGTGCTTTGAAGCACCGGCGCAGGTTGATGGTTTGATTGAAACGATTGCCATTTTTGACCAGGGACCGTCAAAAAAATCTTAGCGGAGCCGGTGATGAAGGCTTGAGGAAGCATAGCCCGAGTTAGCCATTGGTACTAACAGTCGGCTACATGTAAACGCACGTTAGCTACATGTAACGCACGGTCAGCTAAAAGTAAGCGCACAGTTGGCTACTGTTACTCGGCGCACCGGACCGCCAGACCTCGCGGCGCGTCGATTGCGCTGCGAGCACTCACCTTTTCATCCGCAGGCCAAATCGCTAGGCCCGCAGTGGCACGACATTGTCATCGCCGGCGACAGGCCGAGCACAGTAGTCGGCCCAGTCCTTCATCATCTGCTTGCGAAGTTCGAAGAATGTGGTTCGCTTGTATGCCGCGATCACATCATCGCTAACTTTATGCGCGAGTGCAGCCTCGGCAGCCGCATCGTCGTAACCATGCTCGGCAGCCCAGTCCCGGAATGAAGAACGAAAGCCGTGCGGCACGATCTCGCGATCTGACTTCGGATCAACCCATTGCCGCCCTTGCTCGTTCATTCTATCGATTGCGGCAGCAACGGATGCGTCGCTCAACGGCTTGCCCTTCGAGTTGGGAAAAATGTACTCGCTGCCTTCATTGAGAGCTTCCATGCGATCCAATACGTCGAGAGCAGCCTGACTGAGTGGGACTTTATGCTCGGTATCGGCCTTCATCAGAACAGCCGGGATGGTCCAGACCGCCGCCTTACGATCAATCTGATCCTTTTTCGCCGCAACGGCATTACCCGGTCGGACCGCAGTCAGGATTTGAAATTCGAGAGCTGCGGCAGCGACACCATCGCGCTTGCGTAGCTCGCGCATAAAAGCAGATAGCTGTTGGTATGGCAGCGCAGGATGATTGCGAACCTTCCGGACCTTCGAGGTTGCGGGAAGCAAATTATCCAGATGACCTTTCCAGCGCGCTGGGTTCTCGCCTTTGAACTCGCCCTTGGCCTTGGCAGCGTCAATCACGGTCTCGATGCGACCGCGAATACGGTTCGCGGTCTCAGTCTTCGTTGCCCAAATCGGCTCAATGATCCGCAACACCAAGGTGGTGTCGATGCTTGAAATCGGGAGATCGCGAATGGCTCTGCAGTAATCGTGCTTGGTCGATTTGCCGTTGGGATCGATGCCGAGCAGCGTCATCGTCCACTGCGCCGAATGCTTCGCGTTCTTCCAGCCTGGAGAGTTCGCCTTGATGAACCGCTTGGCAGCCGTTCCGAACGTAATCGCTTTCGCGGCATCAACACGAGCCGCGGCTTTCACCGCGCGCTTGGCATCGATGGGATCGCCGCCATTCAGTCTGAGGCGGCGAGCATCCCCGGCCTTGATCCGAGCGTCCGCAAGGGTAACATCGCGCGCCGAACCAAGCCCATGCCATCGGCTGCGGCCGTCGCTCTTGAACCGAAATAGCCACGACTTGCTGCCGCCTTTGGCAACCTGCAGGTATAAACCGCCGCCATCACCATAGAGGCCACGTTTAGTCAGCTTCTCGACCTGCTTGGCGTTCAGCTTGCCGTAACCCCGCGCCATGAAACGTCCCTCGCCGTTACCTACACTCTTACATACATTTAGGCGTGAGATTTGTCGATCCCAACTGAGCCGACCTGAAATGGATTTCGGCGTAAACCACCGTTTTAAGAATGGCTTACTGATCAGTTTGAGACTGAATGAAATATCGTGAAACTGAGGTCTGGCGGAGAGGGAGGGATTCGAACCCCCGATAGGCTTGCACCTATGCCGCATTTCGAGTGCGGTGCATTCGACCACTCTGCCACCTCTCCAGGCGCCATTTCGGGGTGATTCCTCAGCCCGCGGTCGGGGCGAGTTCTAGGCGAGGACGGCGGGCCAGACAAGGCGCGGGGGCAAGATTTTCGCTGGTCCCCAAGCGGACCCAGGACCCAAAAAAAGGAGCCGAAAAATGGAGCATTTGACGATTCGTGCCAATGGTGCGGCGTTCCATGTCGTCCGCGCCGGGAACGGGCAGCCGCTGTTATTGCTGCATGGCTGGCCCGAATTCTGGCTGACTTGGGAGCCGGTCATGGCGCAGCTCGCCGATCGCTTCACGCTTTATGCGCCCGACCTGCGCGGTTTCGGCGACAGCGACAAGCCGAATGGGCCGCACGGTCCCGATCAGCACGCCGCCGACATGCTGGCGCTGATGGACGCGCTCGGCCTCGCGCAGGCCGGCATTGTCGGCCACGACGTCGGCGGCGGGCTGATGCAGCCGATGGCACGCGCCGCGCCGGAACGCATCGCCGGATTGTTCTTCTTCGATTTTCTCTATCCCGGCATCGGGCGGCGGATGGCGGAGCCGGACCGGCTGAACCATATCTGGTACCAGTCGCTCAACCAGCTGGAGATCGCACCCATGCTGATCGGCGCCAGCCGCGAGAGCTGCCGCGCCTATATCGGCTATTTCCTGAAACATTGGAGCCATCGCAACCAAGCGTTCGACGACGTGCTCGAAGCTTTCGTCGATAATTTCCTCAAAGACGGAAACCTCGCCGGCGGGTTTGCGTATTATCGCGGCGCGCATGCCGGGCGGATCCGCATGCTGAAGGGCGAGGCGCCCAGGCTCGCGCCGATCGATCTGCCGACCTGCGTTCGCTGGGCCGAACACGACCCGCTGTTTCCCTACGCCTGGACCGATCGGCTCGGCGAGACTTTTTCAAATCTCGATCTTGCGATGTTTGAAGGCGTCGGGCACTTCGCGCATCGCGAAGATCCCGATCGCGCGGCATCCGAGATCGCGGCGTTCTTTCAGCGGATCGGCTGGAAATGATTCTTTTTTTGACGCGTTTTCTTCACGCGAACCGGTACCCACTTCGCTCGAAAACGCTATGAGTGGGAGATAAAGGTGGGGCCGCCAGACGCGACAAAACACTGACGGCCCCGTGCCGCTACTTTGAAATTCTGGCCGGGAAGTGCGGCTTCGCCGGTCAGCTGGAGCGACGATTTGACGGTAGCGGCGCGCGCGGAAAGGGCAACGCGATCCCGGTCTTAACCTAACCAGTCAACCTTACCGCGCGTGATGCGAACTCTCATCGCGCGCAGCGCTGGACTCGGGAAGATCGCTCCGGAGCCTTGTTTTCAAGGGTTTTTGCGCGATGTGTGCCGGCGTTAACCGCACTCGAACGCGCCCGTTAATCTTTACCCTTCTTTGCTTTCTTGTCGTCCTTGTCGCTGTCGCCCTTGTCTTTGGCCTTTTCGCCCCTGCCGTTTTCTTTCCTGCGATTGGTGAAGCGCGCATTGCCGAGACCGGTGCCGATGGTCAGCACGCCCCATCGTTCGACATCCTGCATGTAAGGGACCTCGGAAAGCCCCTGCACGACGCCGTCATTATGCATCAACACCGCCGTGTCGTGATCGCCGATCATCGGTATGGCTTCCACGAGACTTGCCGGCAGATTGAATT
Organism: Bradyrhizobium sp. OAE829; assembly: GCF_040546575.1. Classification (NCBI taxonomy): domain Bacteria; kingdom Pseudomonadati; phylum Pseudomonadota; class Alphaproteobacteria; order Hyphomicrobiales; family Nitrobacteraceae; genus Bradyrhizobium; species Bradyrhizobium sp. OAE829. The sequence goes on from NZ_JBEPOE010000001.1 coordinate 4,197,468, forward strand.
TGCTGCTCTCCCAATTGCCCGGCAGATTCTGTGCGCCTTTTTCGATCGAGCCGTCCCCGTTGATCACACCGGGACAGGCAATGCCGATGAACGGCGCCAGCTTGTGGCCTTCTGTTTCAGCTTCAGAGATCAGATCCTTCAGCATCTTGACCAGCCGTTTTACCGCACCCTCGCGCGTCGGCTCGTCGTCGGCATGCCGCCACAGTTCGGACTTCCACACCTCGGCCTTCGAAAGATCGGGCGTCTTCTTCCAGCGCGTCTCGACCACGCCGCAGCGGATGTTGGTGCCGCCGATGTCGACGCTCAGGATGCTGTCATAGCCCTCGAAAATCCATGACGGCGCCAGGTGCAGCGCGCCGATCAGGCCGGCGTCATCCGGATGAAAACGGATCGGCACCAGATCGACGTCATATTCCTCGGCCTTGAGGAGAAGCCCGGTGCGGGCGATCGCGAGTTCGCCAACCCGGCTTTGCCGGAATCCGCCACCGACCACGATGCGCTCGGTATCAGCCCATGCCTTGGTCTTGAGGAAGCGCCCGGTCACATAGGCAAGCTCCTGCGCGAATTCCTCGATCGCGCCATGCACCAGCGCGGCGGCAGCGAGATCGTCGCCCACCAGCGCCTCGTCGAGGTCGCCCTTGGCGATCTCGTCGGTGGATTTTTTCCCCAACGGATCGTCGCCGTTTTTCTTCAGCGGCTTGCGCAGCGTATCCAATATCTTGCGAAACGCGCCCTTGCTGGCGCGGTCACCGAGGAACCCGTCATCGTCCTTCAGCTCTATATTAAAGCTGTCGACCTCGACGGACGGTAGACGGCCTGCGCCGTGGCGGGCGATGCCCGTTGTCGTGACTGTGTCTTCTGCCATTTTTGCCCTTAGCCCAACCGGATTTCGCTGACACAACGGGCGGGGAACCCATTGGTTTCACTCGGGCGAGTGGCCAATGGCGAAGGGCGAGCCGTGAATGGGCCGCCTATTCGCCGTTTCCTGATCCAAATCCTTCATTTGGCCCGGTTTTTGGGCTCCTTTGCCTTGACTCGGGGCTGCCAGCGGCTATAAGTCCCGGCATCCGGCGCGGGATTTCTCGCGCCGCTTGTTTTTGCGCGAATTTGAGGGATCACACCCCGACCGTGCGAAAATCGTACCCATAACGACTGACCAAAAAGCCGACCCGGACATGACCCTGTGGGGACGACGTCCGAGGCCGGGATCGAACACGAAGGAATAAAACGATGTTCGCAGTCATCAAAACCGGCGGCCGGCAATACCGGGTCGTTCCGAATGATGTACTCGAGATAGGCAAGATCGCCGGCGAAGTCGGCACGATCGTGCAACTTGGCGAAGTTCTGGTGCTCGGCGGTGACACGCCGGTGCTGGGCATGCCCACGGTTGCCGGCGCCTCGGTCGCGGCAGAAGTGCTGGACCACAAGCGCGGCGCCAAGGTGATCGCGTTCAAGAAGCGCCGCCGCAAGAATTCGCGCCGCAAGCGCGGCTATCGCGACGAGCTCACGGTGCTTCGCATCACCGAGATCCTGGCCGATAACGCCAAGCCTTCGATCGGCCCGCGGCCGAAGAAGGAAAAGGTTGTCGCGGCGCCCGCCGAGGGCGACGAGGCACCGGCGGCCAAGAAGGCTCCCGCCAAGAAGGCTGCGGCAAAGCCCGCCGCAAAGAAGGCTCCGGCCAAGAAGGCCGCAGCCAAGAAGTGATATCAGCGCATCAGGATTTGATGCGTGACAAAGCGTGAAATGATTCCGTCAAGGAATTGATCCAGATTACGGCGAAGTTGGAGACGGGCCATGGCTCACAAAAAAGCAGGCGGTTCATCGCGGAACGGACGTGATTCAGCAGGCAAGCGCCTTGGCATCAAGGCGTATGGCGGCGAGCACGTGATCCCCGGCAACATTATCGCGCGTCAGCGCGGCACCACCTGGCATCCCGGCCTTAATGTGGGCATGGGCACCGACCATACTTTGTTCGCCAAGATCGAAGGTCACGTCGAGTTCCGTGCAAAAGGCAATGGCCGCACTTTCGTATCGGTTGTTCCGATGGCGGAGGCGGCCGAATAGACGGTGGACAACATGAGTCCGCCGGGTCCTGTTGAACCGGCGGAGTCAAAAAAGGCTCCAAGGGGAGGCGGGAAACCGGCCTCCCTTTTTGTTTGCGTATGTTTTCGCATTTCAGGAGCCCGACATGTTGCAGGATATTCCGACCCCGATATTGCGTGAAGCGAGTCCCTGCGTCCTCGAGACCGAACGGCTGACCTTGCGCCGGCCGACGCTCGCGGACGTAAAAGCAATTGCCTACCTCGCCAACGATCGCCGCATTGCGGAGAACACCCGCCGCCTGCCGCATCCGTACTCGCGGGATCACGCCGTCGAATTCGTGCGCGCGTTGGGCGGCGGCCGCGCGACCGTGTTCCTGATCGAGAACAACCATTCGCCGCTCGGCATGGTCGGCATCGACTGGCGCGAGCCGGACGCGCCGGAACTCGGCTATTGGCTTGGCGTCGAGCATTGGGGCCAGGGCTTTGGCACCGAAGCCGCGCGCGCGGTGATCGATTTTCACTTCGAGGAGTTCGATGCCGAGCACCTGATATCAGGCGCCCGCGTCGCCAACCCCTCCTCGCGCAACATCCTGGAGAAATGCGGCTTCCAGTGGAGCGGCGTCGAACTGCACCGTTTCGAGGCGCTGGGATCCTCGACCCCGGTCGATTGTTTTCGCCTCTCGCGCAGCGTCTGGTCGTCGCTGAAGAACTGGGGCACTTCGACGCGGCGGGAGCGGTAACGCTCTCTCCACCGTCGTCCCGGCCTTGAGCCGGGACCCATAACCACAGGCGTTTGTGGTGGAGCGAAAGTCGGCGAACAGCTTTCTTACATCGAGAGGCCGCGGCGTATGGGTCCCGGCTCAAGGCCGGGACGACAATGGAGCTACGCCGGCGGATTAACCACCGTCTCCTCGCGCCCCAGCTTCTGCTCGCGCAGGAAGATGTAAAGTCCGGCGCCGATGATGATCGCGGCACCGATGATGGTCGCCGGTGACGGCACGTCTCCCCACACCACGAAGCCGAAAATCACCGCCCACACGATCATCGAATATTGATAGGGCACCACGACGCTGGCCGGCGCCAGCTTCAGCGAACGGTTGATGCACAGCAGCGCGCACACCGAAATCACTCCCGCGGCGGCGAACATGCCGAGGCTGCCAAGCGTCGGCGTTACCCAACCAACCGGCGACATCACCGCGCCGAGCAGGAACGTGCCGCCAAACTGCGTTGTCGTCAGCACGATATCCGGCGTCGCCCGCAGCGAGCGCGTGATCAGCATCAGCAACGCGAATGAAAAGCTGCCGCCGAGCGCGATCATTGCGGGCCAGCTCACGGTCTGTGCCGATGGCCGCAGCGCGATCAATACGCCGGCGAAGCCGATCAGAATCGCACTCCAGCGCCGCCAGCCGACGCGCTCGCCCAGCACCAGCCCGGACAGCGCCGTGACGAAAATCGGCGCCGCCAGATAATAGGTGATGACGTCGGCGAGCGGCAGATAGACGGTCGCGATAAAGAAGGCGGCAACTTCCAGCGTGGAGAGCGTCACCCGGAGCAATTGCAACCAGGGCCGTTCCAGGCGCGTGAATTCGGCGCGCTGCCTCCAGATGATCGGCAGCAGCACCAGCAGCGCCGCGCAGGCGCGCAGCCACAGCAATTGCCCGACCGAATAGGTCGCGACCATGAACTTGCCGAGCGCGTCGCCGAACGAGAACATGAAGATCGACAGCAGCATCAATCCGATGCCGGCCAACCGCGCGGAACGCTCGTCATAGGTGGATGGTTTTGCGAACAGGGACATTTCCTCAGAGTGCCGGCTTGCGCCGGTCTTCCGTATTATTCGTGCGTTGCTGTTTTAAAGACGTAGACGCCGGTGATGTCCAGAGCATCAGCGGTACACCGCCGGTGCCCGGAATACAAAATCGCGAAAACAACCCCATGCAAAGATAGAATGGAGCCCGGTTCGGGACTGTCGAACCGAACCAATTGTCGCAGTACGACCTCTGCGCTACCGGTATTCCTGCAACCATCCCATTCCGCAGGAGCCCGTCATGACCGACTTCGACCCCGCACAGCATCGTATGGTGCCTGAACAGCGCTGGTTCGAGGATTTCAAGCTCGGCGAGCGCTTCGTGATCCCGAGCCGGACCCAGACCTCGGCCGTGTTCGCCGCGTTCCAGACCGCGAGCGGCGATACCCACCCGATCCACTACGATGTCGAATATTGCCGCGCCCGCGGCATGCCGGACCTGCTCGCGCATGGTTTCCAGACCCTGGTCCACACCGCGCCGGGCGCCGGGCTGTTTCCCTACATTGTCGAGGAATCGCTGATCGGATTTCTCGAACAGTCGAGTCGGTTCCTCAAGCCGGTCTATGCCGGCGATACCATCTATCCCGCGCTTGAAGTAACCGAGCTCGTCCCCGGCCGCAGCACCGGCGTGGTGACGCTGCGTTCGACCGTGTTCAATCAGCGCAAGGAGCTGGTGCTGGAGGGCATGCAGAAGTTTTTGATCCGCAAGCGGCCCACCTGATCGCGTCGTCTCATTCGATCGCCGCGAGCCCCGATATGCGCTGGTTGGAGCGATAAGCCGCTTGGGAGGCCGAAATATCGCCCAAGGCGGCAAAAAGTCCCGAAAATTAAGGCTTTTCGGTAATGTTTGACGGCTTAAGGGTTGCCGCAGCGGCCCCCCTGCCTTACCTAGAACCTATTCTGCACCGATTGATCGGAACGAGGCTCCAGCGCTCGTTTTGACGCGTTTGCCGCAGATAAGTCTACGCAATCTGCGTAAACTTGATTGCATCGCGATCCGCTGCGCAATTCGCTCGAAACGCCATAGAAGCCATTATGAAATTCCTTGACGAAGCAAAGGTCTATATCCGCTCCGGCGACGGCGGCAACGGCTGCGTGGCGTTCCGCCGCGAGAAGTTCATCGAGTTTGGTGGTCCTTCCGGCGGCAATGGCGGCCGCGGCGGCGATGTCGTCATCGAAGTGGTCGATGGTCTGAACACGCTGATCGACTATCGCTATCAGCAGCACTTCAAGGCGCAGAAGGGCACCAATGGCATGGGCAAGGACCGCCATGGCGCCAATGGCAAGTCGATCGTGCTCAAGGTCCCGGTCGGCACGCAGATTTTCGACGAAGACCGCGAGACGCTGATCCACGACTTCACTACGCTCGGCGAAAAATTCGTGCTGGCCGAGGGCGGCAATGGCGGCTTCGGCAACGCGCATTTCAAATCCTCCACCAACCGCGCGCCGCGCAACGCCAATCCCGGCCAGGAAGGCGAGGAACGCTGGATCTGGCTGCGGCTGAAACTGATCGCGGATGCAGGTCTCGTCGGCCTGCCCAATGCCGGCAAGTCGACTTTCCTCTCCGTGGTCAGCGCGGCAAAGCCGAAGATCGCGGACTATCCCTTCACCACATTGCACCCACAGCTCGGCGTCGTGAACGCGCAGGGCCGTGAATTCGTGCTGGCGGATATTCCGGGCCTGATCGAGGGCGCGCATGAAGGCGCCGGGCTCGGCGACAGATTCTTGGGCCATGTCGAGCGCTGCCGTGTGCTGCTGCATCTGATCGATGCGACCTGCGAACATGCCGGCAAGGCCTACAAGACGGTCCGCACCGAGCTCGATGCCTATGAGGGCCATCTCGCCGAGAAGATCGAAATCGTCGCGCTCAACAAGATCGATGCCGTGACGCCGGACGAATTGAAGAAGCAAAAGGACCGGTTGAAGCGCGCTGCGAAGAAGACGCCACTGCTGATCTCGGCGGTGACCGGCGAAGGCATGCCGGAAGCGCTGAAGGCGCTGGTCGAGGTGATCGGCGAGGCCCCGGTTTCGCTGAAGGCCAAGGGCGGCGCGGCACAGGCCGAGCCCTGGACCCCGGCGACGCCGCAGAGCTAAAGCGTTTTCCAGCGAAGTGGACACCGGTTCGCGTCAAGAAAACGCGTCAAATCGAGAATCTAGAGCCCGTTCCGATTCAATCGGAACAAGGCTCTAGAGTTTGCGGCGCAACGCGGTTTGCAATCGGTCGTTCGATATTGCAGCATCGGACGATTGAAATCGTACCCTGTGTGAAGCATGCCGCAGCCGAAGAACGTCCTCTGGATCATGTGCGATCAGCTTCGCTATGATTATCTGGGCTGTACCGGCCACCCGACGCTGACCACGCCGAACATCGATGCGATGGCGAAACGCGGCGTGCGCTTTTCAAAAGCCTATGTGCAGTCACCGATCTGCGGCCCTTCGCGGATGTCGTTCTACACCGGCCGCTACATGCGCTCGCACGGCTCGCACTGGAACGGCTGGCCGCTGCGGGTGGGCGAGCCCACGCTCGGCGATCACCTGAACAAGATCGGCGTCCGCAACGTGCTGGTCGGCAAGACCCACATGGCGCCCGACATCGAAGGCCTGAAGGCGCTCGGGATCGCGCCGGATTCCATCATCGGCGTGCACGTCTCGGAATGCGGTTTTGAGCCTTACGAGCGCGACGACGGCCTGCATCCCGACAACCGTCCTCGCCCGCGATACGACAATTATCTGCGTGAGCAGGGATACGAGGCCACCAACCCCTGGGAGCATTGGGCCAATTCAGGCGCGGATGACGATGGCGCGCTGCAGAACGGCTGGCTACTGGTGCACGCCGACAAGGCGGCCCGCGTCCCGGAAGAGCATTCCGAAACGCCCTACATGACGCGCCGCGCGATGGATTTTATCACAGAAGCCGAAGCGGACGGACGTCCCTGGTGCCTGCATCTGTCGTACATCAAGCCGCACTGGCCCTACATCGCGCCCGAACCCTACGCCAGCATGTACAGCGCGGCCGACATCTTGCCGGCGGTGCGTTCGGAGAAGGAGCGCCAGGAAGCGCATCCGGTGTTCGCCGCCTATATGGACATGCGGTACTCCCGCAACATGGCGCGCGACGAGGCGCGGGAAAAAGTCATCCCGACCTATATGGGCCTGATCAAGCAGATCGACGACCAGATGGGCGTGCTGATGCAATACCTGGAGAGCCGCGGCCTGCTCGACACCACAATGATCGTGTTCACCTCCGACCATGGCGACTATCTCGGCGACCACTGGATGGGCGAGAAGGATCTGTTCCACGATCAATCCGCCAAAATTCCGCTGATCGTGATCGATCCGTCGCACGAGGCCGACGCGACGCGCGGCACTATCAGCGATGCGCTGGTCGAGGCGATCGATCTGGCGCCGACCTTCATCGAGTATTTCGGCGGCAAGGCGCCGGATCATATTCTCGAAGGCCGCTCCCTGATGCCGCTGCTGCACGGCGCAGCGCCCGCCGATTGGCGCAAGGTGGTTTTTTCAGAATATGATTATTGCATGCAGGACGTTCGCTTGAAGCTGAACCAGCCGATCGAGCAATGCCGCCTGTTCATGGTGTTCGACGGCCGCTGGAAATATGTTCAGGCCTCAGGCTTCCGCCCGATGCTGTACGACCTCGAAAGCGACCCACAGGAATTCGCCGATCGCGGCGAGGATCCCGCATGCGCTGACGTGATCGCGCGGCTGCAAGCGGCGCTGTTCGACTGGGCGCTGCATCCCAAGATGCACATTACCACGCCAAACGTGAAGATCGCGGCCTACGCGGAGAACCAGCTTCAGGTCAAGAACGGCGTCCTGATCGGCATCTGGGACGAAGCGGAATTGGCCGCGATCCGCAAGCGGATTGCAACGCAATAGCGCCGGGAGGCTCTCCCATGCATGTCCTCGCTGTCCTGCTTCTCGTGCTCGTTACCACCCTATCCGCCTTCGCCCAGATCGCACCGACCGAGCCGGAAGTGCGCGCCTATAGCGGCCTGCATGCCGCGGCCGCCCGCGGCGACATCGCCGAAATCGAACGGCGTATCGGCTCAAATGAAAACAGGGAAGCGGTCGACAGCCGGCAGCGAACGCCGCTGCACGTTGCCGTCTACCTGAAAAAGCACGATGCCGCCCGCGCTCTGATCCGGCTCGGCGCCGATCCGAACAAGCTTGAAGCCGACCGTTACGACATCATCACGATCGCGGCGGTCGCCAACGATGTGCCGATGCTTCGAATCGCGATCGAGGGCGGGGGCAACCCGAAGGCCGTCACCAGCCGCTACGACGGGACCGCCCTGATCGCGGCCGCACATCTTGGCCATGCTGAGGTGGTGCGAATGCTGATCGCCGCGAAGGCACCGCTGGATCATGTCAACAATTTGAAATGGACCGCGCTGATCGAATCCATCGTGCTTGGCGACGGCGGCAAAAACCACACCGAGACGCTGCGCGCCCTGGTCGAGGCCGGCGCCGACGTGAACATTCCGGACGGCAGTGGCGCGACACCGCTCAAACTCGCGAAAGGTCGCGGCTATCGCGAGATGGTGGCCATCCTGGAAAAGGCCGGAGCGAAGTGAGGGGCAGTCCTGAACGAATCCTCAGGCCGATATCCGAGCGCCAGCCTCAATTCGTGATCTTGTAACCCGTGGCCTTCACGATCGGCTGCCAGAACGCGGTGTCGGCCGCGAGCGCCTTGGTCAGATCCTCCGGAGTTGAGCCGACCGGAATCAGCGAGACAGCATTCAGCTTCTCCTTGACGTCAGGCTTGGCCAGCACTTCCGCTGCAGCAGCGCTCAGCTTCCTGGCGAAATCCGGCGAACTGCCCGCCGGCAGCCACATGCCGTACCAGCCGTCCGCCACCAGATCGACGCCGGCCTCCTTCAGGTTCGGAACGTCGGGCAGGAAGGGCGAGCGCGCCGGGCCGCTCACCGCCACGATGCGGATGCCGCCGGCCCGATGCTGCGTGATGGTGTCCGAAAGCGTTGTGACCGCGAATGGGATGTGCCCGCCGACGAGATCGGTGATGATCGGTGCCGAGCCGCGATACGCCACACGCGTCATGGAAAGGCCGAGCGCCTTTTCGAGCTGCCATCCCGTGAAATGCGGAATGGTGCCGCTCGATGGCACGCCGTAACTGGCTTTCGAGGGGTTGGCCTTGATCCAGGCCACCAATTGCTTGAAGTCCGTCACGCCGATCGAGGGGCTCACCACCACAACGAATTCGAAGCGGGCAATCTGTGAGACCGGGATGAAATCCTTCGCCGAGTCGTAGCTCGGCTGGTTCTCCACCATCGGCAGCAGGTACATGGTCGGGCCAGTGGTGACCAGGACGGTGGTGGTGTCGGGGGCGGCGCCCTTCACGGCCCGGATGCCGATCAGCCCGTCGCCGCCGGTACGGTTCTCGACGATGACGCTGCGGTCGATCAGCGGCGGAAGATATTGCGCCAGCTGGCGGCACAACATGTCGCCGCTGCCACCGGCCGCGAACGGGAAGATGATCCTCGTCAGGGGACCGGATTGGGCGAACGCCTCACCGGCACCCGCTGCCAACGACCATCCGATGCTTCCCGTCAAAAAACTGCGACGATCCATTACCTTCCCCCCGCAAGATTTGCCCCATTACACCAGACTGCGGCCACCATTGAAACATGGCTCATACGGTGCCGGGTCGCTTGCACCGGCCCCCGTCCTGCTGCAAAACAGCCTCCTTCCACAGCATTCGAAGACCTGATCCATGGCCCGCCCCGCGCTCAAGAATTTTCGCCGTATCGTCGTCAAGGTCGGCTCGTCGCTGCTGATCGATTCCGACGCCGGCGAGGTGCGCTCGTCCTGGTTATCAGCACTGGCCGCCGATATCGCCAAGCTGCATGGCCAGGGCCGCGACGTGCTGGTGGTTTCATCGGGCTCGATTGCGCTCGGACGCAGCCGCCTCAAGCTGCCGCGCGGGCCGTTAAAACTTGAAGAAAGCCAGGGGGCTGCGGCGGTCGGACAGATCGCGCTGGCGCGGATCTGGTCGGAAGTGCTCGGCGATCACGGCATCGGGGCCGGGCAGATCCTGGTGACGCTACAGGACACCGAGGAGCGCCGGCGCTACCTCAACGCCCGTTCGACCATCGCCAAACTGCTGGAATGGCGCGCAGTGCCCGTCATCAATGAGAACGACACCGTCGCCACCAACGAAATCCGCTACGGCGACAACGACCGCCTCGCCGCGCGCGTCGCCACCATGACGAGCGCCGATTTGCTGATCCTGCTGTCCGATATCGACGGCCTCTACGATGCGCCGCCCGGCGCCAATCCCGATGCCAAACTGGTTCCGGTCGTCGAATCCGTCACCTCGGAAATCGAGGCGATGGCGGGGGCTGCCGAATCCGAGCTGTCGCGCGGCGGCATGTACACCAAGATCGAGGCGGCGAAGATCGCGACCACCGCCGGGACGCACATGCTGATTGCGTCGGGCAAGATCGAACATCCCCTGCAGGCCATCGCCGACGGCGGACGCTGCACCTGGTTCCTGACGCCAGCCAACCCCGTCACGGCGCGAAAACGCTGGATCGCGGGTTCGCTGGAGCCCAAGGGCACGCTGACCATCGACGCCGGTGCGGTCACCGCGTTGCGCGCCGGAAAGAGCCTGCTGCCGGCCGGCGTGATCCGGATCGACGGCCAGTTCGCCCGCGGCGACGCCGTGGTGGTGCGCGGTCCCGACACCCATGAGATCGGCCGCGGCCTTGTCGCCTACGACGCCGAGGACGCCGACAAGATCAAAGGCCGCTCCTCGCCTGATGTCATGGCCATTCTGGGCATCAGCGGCCGGGCCGAGATGATCCACCGCGACGATTTGGTGGTGGGGCCGGCCGGGGCCATTCCGGCGAAATAAGCGTTTTCGGGCGAAGTGGGCACCGGTTCGCGTGAAGAAAACGCGACCAACAAAGACCTAGAGCCCAACGGGGCTCTAGGTCAATGGCCGACCTCTCCACCCTGCCCAGCCCACCAGCCATGCCGGGTCCGCACCTCGCAAATGCGGGATTTCCGTGCTAGGACATGGCCTTAACCTGATACCTGCCTGATGTTTGGGACCGCCATGACCGCGCCGCTGAAAGCCATCGACGGCAACGCCGATTTACCCGCTTTGATGACCGAACTCGCTGCCCGCGCGCGCGCAGCTGCGCGGGTGCTGGCGCTGGCTTCGCCCGAACAGAAAAACCGGGCGCTCGACGCTATCGCGTCCGCGATCCGCAGCCGTGCGCCTGATATCCTCGCTGCCAATGCCGAGGACGTCGCCGAAGTGCGCGCCGGCGGCGCGACCTCGGCCTTCATCGATCGCCTGACGCTGACGCCGGCCCGGGTCGAAGCGATGGCCGAGGGTGTCGCGACCGTGCGCGGCATTGCCGATCCGATCGGCGCCGTCACCGAAAGCTGGCAGCGCCCCAACGGCATGACCATCGAGCGCGTGCGGGTGCCGCTTGGCGTCATCGCCGTGATCTTCGAAAGCCGTCCCAACGTCGCCGCCGACGCCGGCGTGCTGTGCCTCAAGTCCGGCAACGCCGTGATCCTGCGCGGCGGCTCCGACAGTTTCCGTTCCTGCCGCGCGATCCATGATTGCCTGGTGCAGGGTCTTCGCGAAGCCGGTCTGCCCGAGGCCGCGATCACGCTGGTGCCGACCCGTGATCGTGCCGCCGTCGGCCTGCTGCTGACCGGCCTGAACGGCGGCGTCGACGTGATCGTGCCGCGCGGCGGCAAGAGCCTCGTCGCGCGCGTCGAAGCCGAAGCGCGCGTGCCGGTGTTTGCGCATCTCGAAGGCGTCAACCACGTCTATGTCGATCACACCGCCAAGCTCGAAATGGCCAAATCGATCGTGCTCAATGCCAAGATGCGCCGCCCCGGCGTTTGCGGAGCCGCCGAGACATTGCTGGTCGATCGCGCCGGTGCGTCTGTCAGCCTGAAGCCGCTGGTCGAAATGCTGATCGATGCCGGCTGCGAAGTGCGCGGCGACGCCGCCGTGCAACGCGTCGACAGCAGGGTGAAACCCGCCTCCGACGAAGACTGGGACACCGAATATGAGGACGCGATCATCGCGGCGAAAGTTGTCGATGGGCTCGATGAAGCGATCGCGCATATCCACAATCACGGCTCGCACCACACCGATGCGATCGTGACGGAAGACGCCGATGCCGCCGAGAAATTCCTGAGCGAGGTCGACTCGGCGATCGTGCTGCACAACGCATCGACGCAATTCGCCGATGGCGGCGAATTCGGCTTCGGCGCCGAGATCGGCATTGCCACCGGCAAATTCCACGCCCGCGGCCCTGTCGGCGCCGAGCAACTGACCAGTTTCAAATATCGCGTGCGCGGCACCGGGCAGACGCGGCCGTGACCTCAACAACGCTTTCGAGCAAACCCTCGCGCGCGCAGTGGCGGCATTGATGCCGCCGCAATCCGCTTCGCAAGCGATCCCGTTCCACACCAACGGCATGCGCGTTGGCCTGCTCGGCGGCTCGTTCAATCCGCCGCACACGGCGCACCGCGCCATCAGCCAGTTCGCGCTGAAGCGCCTGAAGCTCGATCGCGTCTGGTGGCTGCTGACACCGGGCAATCCGCTGAAGGATAATGGCGGGCTGCATGACCTGTCCGAACGCGCCGATGCCGCGCGGAAAGTCGCCGACGATCCGCGCATCGATATCAGCTGTCTCGAAGCTGTCATCGGCACCCGCTATACTATCGACACGATCATCCATTTGCGGCGCCGCGTCTCCGGTGTGCATTTTGTCTGGATCATGGGCGCTGATAATCTCGCGCAGTTCCATCGCTGGAAGGATTGGCGGCGCATCGCGTCCGAGGTGCCGATCGCTGTGATCGACCGCCCCCCACAGAGTTTCCGGGCGCTTGCCGCCCCTGCCGCACAGGCGCTGGCGCGGTACCGGGTGCCCGAGAATCAGGCTGCCCGGTTGGCGGAACAGCGCACGCCCGCCTGGGCGTTCCTTACCGGCATGAAACTGAACCTGTCTTCGACCGGCCTTCGGAACTCGGACGGAAGCTGGAGGACGAAGTGAGGGTGGGGTCTCACTGGAATGTTGAAACCGTTAACCCCACATGCCTAATATAGCCCGTGGACACCAAGATTCGGCGTTCGCGATACAGTGAAAGGAATGGTCCCTGGCCACATCTGTATTGTCCAAGTCTGTTTTGCCCAAGGTTTCCAAGACTTCTGCTGCAAAGCCTGCTGCAAAAACCGCGCGCAAAACATCGACCAAAGCTGCGGCCTTGAAGGCGCAACCCGACGCCGACAAGACGCTGAATATGATCCTCTCCCGCCTCGACGATATGAAGGCGGAAGAAACGGTCACCATCGACCTTCGCGGCAAATCGGCTTTTTCCGACTACATGATCGTCACCACGGGCCGGGCCAACCGGCACGTCGGCGCGATCGCGGAAAACGTCACCAAAGCCCTGAAGGAAACCGGCATCAAAGGCATTCATGTCGAGGGCTTGCCCAATTGCGACTGGGTGCTGATCGATTCCGGCGATGTGGTCGTGCACGTATTCAGACCCGAGGTGCGCGAATTCTACAATCTGGAAAGGTTGTGGACGCAAAACCCGGCGGCGGCCGAGGCGATCTGAGTTTTTGAGCCGATGCAAATCGGCTGCAGCGCATGTCGCGTGCGCGCGCCGTTGGCGCGCGAGTAAACGATTTGACGCTTTTTTTCGGCGCGGCATGCTTTGAATGAAGATCGTCGTCGTTTCAATCGGCCGGCTGAAACAGGGCCCCGAGCGGGAACTGGCCGAACGCTATCGCGAGCGCTTCGAGGACATCGGCCGCAAGCTCGGCTTTCGCGGCCTCGAGATTCATGAAATTCCGGAAAGCCGCGCGCGCGACGCGGCGACCCGGATCGCCGAAGAGGCGGCTGCGATTACTGCGCTGATCCCGGAGAAATGCGTGCTGGTGGCGCTCGACGAACGCGGCAAGAGCATCGACAGCGCAAGCTTCGCCCAGCAGATCGGCCGCTGGCGGGATGAGGCGGTCGCCAACACAATTTTCACAATCGGCGGCGCGGACGGACTTTCGCCCGATTTGCAGCGCAGAGCCAAACTGCGCATTGCGTTCGGCTCGGCGACCTGGCCGCATCAAATGGTCCGCGTCATGCTTCTGGAACAGATTTACCGGGCCGCGACGATTCTGTCGGGCCACCCCTATCACCGCGCTTAGGCACGGTAGCGTGAATAGAGAGCGCTGAATAACTGGATGCACACAACACGGGACATTCAAGTACGCCCTGACGCCATCGGCCATGTTGGTCCGTTGGCGTCGCGTGTTCCGCTTTGCGTCGTGCTGTTGTCCGCAAGCCTGATCGGTCTTTCGCTTTCGCCGGCGGCCGCGCAGGTGACGGCGCCCGCTCAGCCTGCGCCGACCCAACAGTCACCTGCCCAACAAGCCGCCGCGCCCTCCCCCGAAGCCATCAAGGAACGCGAGCAGGAACTGGAAGCCGCGCGCGAGCAGCAGAAGAAGGCCGCCGAGCTGCAGCAGAAGCTGAGAGCCGATATCGCAGCGATCGGGCAGGACCGCAGCAAGCTCAACGCGCAGTTGATCGACATCGCCGCCCAGGTGCGCGGCGTGGAAACGCGGATCGGCGACGCCGAAGCGCGGCTGCGTCCGCTCGATAGCCGGGAGCAGCAGATTCGCAGCTCCCTCGACTCGCGCCGCGCCGAGATCATCGAGGTGCTGGCGGCGCTGCAGCGTGCCGGACGGCGCACACCGCCGGCGCTGCTGGTCCGACCGGAAGACGCGCTGCAATCGCTCCGCACCGCCATGCTGCTCGGATCTGTTGTGCCCGAGCTCCGCGGTCGCGCGGAAAGATTGGCCAACGATCTCGGCGAACTCGTCGCGCTCCGCAAGACCATCGCCACCGAGCGCGATGCGCTGGCGCTCGACCGTGACAAGTTGAAAGACGATCAGATCCGGATGGCGGCGCTGGTCGAGGAGCGGCAGCGCAAGCAGAGCGCGATCGAAAAGGACATGGAAGCGGAAGCCGCCCGCGCCATCTCGCTGTCCAAACAGGTCGACAGTTTGCAGGGCCTGATCGCCAAACTGGAGCAGGACCTGAAAAGCGCCGCCAAGGCGGCCGCCACCGCCAGCCTGAAGGGGGCCCCGGTGACCCCCGGCGGCAAGCCCAATCTGGGGGCGCTGAAGGATCCTGCCCGGCTCAGCCCGGCGATCGCCTTTGCCTCCGCCAAGGGATTGTTCGCCCTGCCGGTCAATGGCCGCAAGATTCGCGATTTTGGCGGTTCCGACGGCGCGGGTGGCGTCGAAAAAGGCATTTCCTTGGCAGCCCGGGCCGGTGCCCAGGTCACAACCCCGTGTGACGGCTGGGTTGTTTACGCCGGGCCGTTCCGCAGCTACGGACAACTCTTGATCCTCAATGCCGGTGGCGGGTATCATGTCCTGATCGCCGGGATGGAGCGCATTTCGGTTAACATCGGCCAGTTTGTACTTACGGGGGAGCCGGTCGCGACCATGGGGTCGACATCCCAGGTTGCATCGATTCTCGCCACCACCGCGAGTCAACCCGTGCTCTATGTTGAGTTCCGTAAGGACGGCACTCCAATCGATCCAGGCCCATGGTGGGCCGCAAATGAAGGCGAAAAGGTTCGCGGATGATGCGCAAGACTTCAGTAATTCTCCTCAGCGCCGCCACCGGCGCAGCATTGACGCTCTTCGTGACGCAGCCTCGTTCTGTGCTGATGGGATCGGTCGCGCGTGCGGCGACCTCGGACACCTATCGCCAGCTCAATCTGTTCGGCGATGTGTTCGAGCGCGTGCGCAGCGACTACGTCGAGAAGCCAGACGATTCCAAGCTGGTCGAGTCCGCCATCTCGGGCATGCTGGCCGGTCTCGATCCGCATTCCAGCTACATGGACGCCAAGAGCTTCCGCGACATGCAGGTGCAGACCCGCGGTGAGTTCGGCGGCCTCGGCATCGAAGTCACGATGGAAGACGGTCTGATCAAGGTCGTGTCCCCGATCGACGACACGCCGGCGTCGAAGGCCGGCATCATGGCCAACGACATCATCACCAATCTCGACGACGAAGCCGTGCAGGGTCTCACCCTCAACCAGGCCGTCGAGAAGATGCGCGGGCCGGTCAACACCAAGATCCGGCTCAAGATCATCCGCAAGGGCCAGGACAATCCGATCGAAGTCACGCTGGTGCGCGACAATATCCGCGTCCGTTCGGTGCGCGCCCGCGTCGAACAGGACGACATCGCCTATATCCGCATCACGACCTTCAACGAGCAGACCACCGAGGGCCTCAAGCGCGAGATCGGCAATCTGACGAATCAGATCGGCGCCGACAAGCTGAAGGGCTTCATCATCGACATGCGCAACAACCCCGGCGGCTTGCTGGAGGAAGCGGTGACGGTTTCCGACACCTTCCTCGAGCGCGGCGAGATCGTCTCGACCCGCGGCCGCAATGCCGAGGAAACCCAGCGCCGCGCCGCGCATGTCGGCGACCTGACAAAGGGCAAGCCGGTGATCGTGCTGATCAACGGTGGCTCCGCCTCCGCTTCCGAAATCGTGGCGGGTGCGCTGCAGGACCACAAGCGCGCGACGCTGATCGGTACCCGCTCGTTCGGCAAAGGCTCGGTCCAGACCATCATCCCGCTCGGCAGCGGCAACGGCGCGCTGCGTCTGACCACCGCGCGCTATTACACGCCGTCGGGCAAATCGATCCAGGCCAAAGGCATCGTTCCCGATATCGAGGTGCTGCAGGACGTCCCTGACGAGCTGAAGTCGCGTACCGACACCAAGGGCGAAGCCTCGCTCCGCGGCCATCTGAAGAACGACGGCGACGAGAAGACCGGCTCGCAATCCTACGTGCCGCCGGACGCCAAGGACGACAAGGCGCTGAAGACCGCGGCCGACCTGCTGCACGGCATCAAGTCCACCGCGGCGCCCGCGACCGGCGACAAGGCGGCGATCGACAAGCCCGCCACCAAGGCGGCGAACTGATCGAACCACGCCAATTCCCGTGAAAAGGGCGGCCTTCGGGCCGCCCTTTTTGTTGCCGGTGCCAGATCCCTGTTTTGACGCGTTTTCTACCGCAGATAAGTCTACGCAATCTGCGCAAGCTCGATTGCTACGCGAACCGGGTCCCACTTCGCTCGAAAACGCTAGATCCCCGCGCCATCCCTGGGTGGACGGCTTTTGAGCGGGTCGCGAGCGCTCGAATCAGGTCCATCGTGGTATCGTCGGCGTGGTTGATTCGGGGAGGTTCATGACGGAAACGGCCGACGAGCTGAGCACGCCGCTCGGACAGGACACCAAGCGCAAGAAGCGCCGGTTCCGGCTGCCGTTCACCGCGATGCAGGCGCTGGCCGTCCTGCTCGGCCTGTTCCTGGTCGGCTTTGCCACCATCGCCCTGTTTACGGACAATCCTTTTGGCGGCGAGCCGGTCGCGCACGTCGCCATGCGCAAGACGCCCGTGGCTGACGAGAAAGCCACCGCGGCCGCGTCCGGTCCCGCCGGGCAGGCTGCGACATCCGCGCCCAAACAGGCTGCGGCCGGCGAGAACAAGACCGTCACCATCATCGACGGATCCAGCGGCAAGCGGCAGGACGTCGTGATCGGCGGCGATGCCGGCAACAAGAACGATGCCGAGACAGCGCCCGCAACTGCGATGGCCGGCATCGATCCGCGCCTGTTGGAGAAGTCGCGCTACGGCATGATTCCGGTGGTTGCCGACGGCCTGAAGCCGTTTACGGTCTATGCCGCCGACGCCGACCGCGCCAAGGCCGCCAAAATGCCGGTGATCGCCATCGTCGTCGGGGGCCTCGGTGTCGGCGCCGCCAAGACGGTTGATGCCATCATGAAGTTGCCGCCCGCCGTGACGCTGGCGTTCACGCCCTACGGAGCCGACCCGACGAAACTCGCCGAGCGCGCGCGGGCGCAACGCCACGAGATCCTGCTGCAGGTCCCGATGGAGCCGTTCGATTATCCCGACAACGATCCCGGCCCGCAGACCCTGCTGACGACACTGGCGCCCGAGCAGAATATCGACCGTCTGCATTGGCATATGAGCCGGATCCAGGGCTATGCGGGGATCGCCAACTTCATGGGCGCGCGCTTCGTGGCGACGGACGCCGTGATGCAGCCGATCATCCGCGAGGCGGCCAAGCGCGGCCTCGGCTATCTCGATGACGGCTCCACCCCGCGCAGCGCCGCCCCCGCATTGGCGGCGGGGCAGGCGATACCCTTCACCAAGGCCGATTTCACCATCGACGCGGTGCCGACCTCGGCCGAGATCGACCGGACGCTGCTCAAGCTCGAAACCCTGGCCAAGGAACGCGGCCTGGCCGTCGGCGTCGCCTCTGCCCTGCCGATTTCGATCGAGCGGCTCGCCGCCTGGATCAAGACGCTCGAGACCCGCGGCATCCTGCTTGTGCCATTGACAACGGCGATGCTGAAATCAAAATCAGGCTAGGGATCAACCTGATGGGGCCAATCCGGCATTGCCGGATTCCGCCCGCCTGCTCGCTCGAATTGTGTGTAGGAAACCTGCAAGGAAAATCGACGGAATGGCGCGCTACGAAGACCTGCCTTACCGGACATGCGTCGGCATGATGCTGATCAACGCAGCGGGGCTGGTCTTCATCGGTCGCCGCGCCGGAGGCATCGAGCATGTCGACGAAACGCACGTCTGGCAGATGCCGCAAGGCGGCGTCGATCCCGGCGAGGACACCTGGGCGGCGGCCAAGCGCGAGCTCTATGAGGAAACCAGCGTTCGATCGGTGGAGAAACTCGGCGAGATCGCCGACTGGCTGATCTACGACATTCCGCGCACCGTGGCCGGCCGTACCTGGAAGGGCCGCTACCGCGGGCAGCGCCAGAAATGGTTCGCGGTCCGCTTCACCGGCAAGGACAGCGAGATCAATGTCGCGAGCCCCGGCGGCGGCCACAAGGCCGAGTTCATCAGTTGGCGCTGGGAGCCGATGAAGAACCTGCCGAGCCTGATCGTGCCGTTCAAGCGGCCGGTCTATGAGCGCGTGGTGAAGGAATTTTCCGGCCTCGCGGGCTTGTAGTTGTCTAGTTTTGACGCGTTTTCTCAACGCGAACCAGTGCCCACTTCGCTCGAGAACGCCATGTCAGACAAACCCTACCGCCCCAATGTCGGGATCGCCTTGTTCAACGCCGCCGGTCAGGTGCTGATCGGCCGGCGCTTCCGCGACGATGGACCCGAGATCATCCTCCCCGGCCTTGAATGGCAGATGCCGCAGGGTGGCATCGACGCTAACGAGAACCCGCGCGATGCCGTGATGCGCGAACTCTGGGAGGAGACCGGCGCGGTCAGCGCCGAGCATCTCGCTGAAACCGACTGGATGACGTACGAATTTCCGCCCTATGACGGTCCTCCCTCGCATCGCCTCGCCAAGTTCCGCGGCCAACGGCAGAAATGGTTCGCGCTGCGCTACACCGGGCGCGACGACGAGATCGACCCGCTGACGCCGCGCAACGGGCAGCCGGCCGAATTCGACCAATGGCGCTGGGAACGGCTCGACCGCGTTGCCGGTCTCGTGGTGCCGTTCCGGCGCGAGGTGTACATGGCCGTCGCCACGGTGTTCGCTCGATTTGCAGCCGCGCCTACTTGAGAAAGTGCCTATGCCGATCCGTGCAGTATTTTTCGACGTTGGCGAGACGCTGATCGACGAAACGCGCCTGCTCCACGGCTGGGCCGACACCATGGGCGTCGATCGGGCCGAGTTTCTGGCCGTGCTCGACGATATCATCGCCAAAGGCGAAAATTACCGCCTGATCTTCGAGCGGCTGCGGCCGGGTTTTGACGTCCGCGCCGCCGCCGCCGAGCGCAAGCAAACCGGAACTGATTTCAGGATTGAAGCGCGCGATCTCTACGCCGACGCCAAGCCCTGCCTGTCCGAACTGACGCAAGACGGCTGGTTTGTCGGTATCGCCGGCAATCAGCCGCCCACGGCCAAGGCGGCGCTCGAGTCGTTCGGGCTGGAGGCCAGATTGATCACGACCTCGGCGGAGCTCGGTGTCGACAAGCCTTCGCTTGATTTCTATCGCAAGACCCTCGCCAAGACCCGCGCATTGTCCGAGTTCGATCCAGCCGAAGTGCTTTATGTCGGTGACCGTCTCGATAACGACGTCATTCCGGCACGGAATTTTGGCATGAAGACTGCCTTACTTGAACGCGGCCCTTGGGGCCGCAACCATGTACGCTGGCCCGATGCCGCGCTCGCCGATTTCATACTGAAAGATCTGGCCGGATTGCCGGCCATGCTGCGCGGGACGAAGCGCCAGAGCTGATATCGGCCGCTAATTGGGCCCGACCGTAAACGGCCCGATCGCGACAACGCGACAATCGCTGTCGCGCTTGGCACAGTCGCTGAGGGCTTCGTTGACTGCGGCTTGCTCACTGGCTTGCTTCAATCCCAGACCAGGCCGCCTGGCGGCGCCTACGGCGACCGCGCTCCATCCACTCGCGGCATCGGCAAGTCTGCGCGTTTCCTCTTCGTCCTCGGCCATCAGGCGGCTGTAGCCGGCAATATCGGCTGCAAAAATCGCCGCGATCTTGCGCTTCATAAAAAAAAGCCCCGAACCACGTTTTGGTACGGGAGAATGCCGTTAGTAGTTCCCGGGCGCAACTATAGCGGCTCCCCGGACAGCCGGGGTGGCTCTCGAAGGAAATACTTCCGCAAAAAATTCAGCGCCCGTCACGGTGTGACGAGCGCTGGTGTTATCAGGGGCCTTCATTGCGCCCCGGAGCGGGACCCCGGGGCTTAATGCATCGCCGTGGAGCTGATCTGATGCTCGATGCTCTTGAAGTGATCGAGCCGCTCGATCGCGTGGTCGAGTTCGGAGCCTTCCTTCTCGGCGAGCTTGGCTTCCATCTCGGCAATCGTCTCGGCGAACTGGGCCCGATCGATGTCCTGAATCGAGGTGGCAACGTCGGCCAGCACGGTCAGGCCCTTCTCCGACATTTCGGCGAGACCGCCGAGCACGATCATCTTCTGATGCGTGCCGCCGGAGGTGATGGTCAGGATGCCGGGACGGACCGCCGCCACAACCGGCGCATGGCCGGCCAGCACGCCGAAATCGCCTTCCACGCCGGGGACGTCAACCTGATCGACCTCGCCGGAGAAGGAGAGTTTTTCGGGGGAAACCAGATCGAAGTGGAAGGTGGCCATGGATCTTTCCGTTCTTTCCGCTGTCATCCGCGGGCTTGACCCGCGGGTCCATCAGCAAAAACTTTGTCGTGATGGATTGCCGGGTCAAGCCCGGCAATGACACATCAAGCTTAGGCTGCCTCGGCAGCCAGCTTCTTGCCCTTCTCGACGGCTTCTTCAATGTTGCCGACCATGTAGAACGCCGCTTCCGGCAGATGGTCGTACTTGCCTTCGCACAATCCGCGGAAGCCCTTGATGGTGTCGGCGAGGTCGACGAACTTGCCGGGCGAGCCGGTGAACACTTCGGCGACATGGAACGGCTGCGACAGGAAGCGCTCGATCTTGCGGGCGCGGGCAACCGCGATCTTGTCCTCTTCGGAGAGTTCGTCCATGCCGAGAATGGCGATGATGTCCTGCAGCGACTTGTAGCGCTGCAACACCTGCTGAACCATACGCGCGGTCTCATAGTGCTCCTGACCGACGACCAGCGGGGACAGCATGCGCGAGGTCGAGTCGAGCGGATCCACCGCCGGATAGATGCCCTTTTCCGAGATCGCGCGGTTGAGCACCGTGGTCGCGTCCAAATGGGCGAACGAGGTCGCGGGTGCCGGGTCGGTCAAATCGTCGGCCGGCACGTAGATCGCCTGCACCGAGGTGATCGAGCCCTTGTGCGTGGTGGTGATGCGTTCCTGCAGCGCGCCCATGTCGGTGGCGAGCGTCGGCTGGTAACCCACCGCCGAAGGAATACGACCCAAGAGCGCCGACACTTCCGAGCCTGCCTGGGTGAAGCGGAAGATGTTGTCGACGAAGAACAGCACGTCCTGGCCCTGATCGCGGAAATGCTCGGCGACGGTCAGGCCGGTGAGGCCGACGCGGGCGCGGGCGCCCGGGGGTTCGTTCATCTGGCCGAACACCAGCGCGCATTTCGACTTCACGCTCGGATCGGGATTGTGCGGATCGGCGTTGACCTTCGACTCGATGAACTCGTGATAGAGGTCGTTGCCTTCGCGGGTACGCTCGCCGACGCCGGCGAACACCGAGTAACCGCCGTGCGCCTTCGCGACGTTGTTGATCAGTTCCTGAATCAGCACGGTCTTGCCGACGCCGGCGCCGCCGAACAGGCCGATCTTGCCGCCCTTGGCGTAGGGCGCCAAGAGGTCGACGACCTTGATGCCGGTGACGAGAATTTCAGCTTCGGTGGACTGGTCGGTATAGCTCGGCGCTTCCGCATGGATCGGCCGCATGCCTTCCGACACCACCGGACCGGCTTCATCGATCGGTTCGCCGATCACGTTGATGATGCGGCCGAGCGTGCCGGCACCGACCGGCACCATGATCGGCGCGCCAGTATCGGTAACCTCACCGCCGCGGACCAGGCCCTCGGTGGTGTCCATGGCGATGGTACGCACCGTGGATTCGCCGAGATGCTGGGCGACTTCAAGCACCAGACGGTTGCCATTGTTGGTGGTCTCAATCGCGTTCAGAATGGCGGGCAGATGCCCTTCGAACTGCACGTCGACGACGGCGCCGATGACCTGGACGATGTGTCCGGTCTGGTTTGCTGGTGCTGCGGCCATAAAACTCTCTCCTTCGAATTCTGTCTCTGGAAGTCCGTCAGGGTGTCGCGCGAATGGCTAGAGTGCCTCGGCGCCGGAGATGATTTCGATCAGCTCCTTGGTGATCTGGGCCTGACGGGTGCGGTTGTAGATAAGGGTCTGCTTGCGGATCATATCGCCGGCGTTGCGGGTGGCGTTGTCCATCGCGCTCATCTGCGCGCCGTAGAACGAAGCGTTGTTTTCCAGCAGCGCGCGGAAAATCTGCACCGCGAGATTGCGCGGCAACAGGCGCGTCAGGATCTCGTCTTCTTCCGGCTCATATTCGTAGGACGTCGACGGACCGGCATTCGCGGCCGGCGCTTCAACCACCAGCGGGATGATCTGCTGCGCGGTCGGGATCTGGGAGATCACGGATTTGAAGCGCGAATAGAACAGCGTGCAGACGTCGAATTCGCCGGCGTCAAAACGCGCCAGGACCTTCCTGGCGATGTCTTCTGCATTGATGAAGCCGAGCTGACGCACCGATTTCAGGTCGAGATGTTCGACGATCTGCTTGTCGAACTGGCGGCGGAGCTGCTCGTAGCCCTTGCGGCCGACGCAGAAAAATTTGACCTCTTTGCCCTGGGCGATCAGCGACAGCGCGCGTTCGCGCGCTAGACGGACGATCGACGAATTGAAGGCACCCGACAGACCGCGCTCGCCGGTGCAAACCAGCAGCAGATGAACCTGATCGTTACCGGTACCGGCCAACAGCGCCGGCGCGCCGGGCGAACCCGCGGCTGCGGTTGCGATGTTCGAGATCACCGCGTCCATTTTTTCCGCGTAGGGCCGTGCCGCTTCGGCGGCGGTCTGCGCGCGGCGCAGCTTGGAGGCTGCGACCATCTGCATGGCCTTGGTGATCTTCTGCGTCGCCTTGGTGGAGGCGATGCGGACCCGCATGTCTTTCAGTGAAGCCATTCTTAGTTCACCCTTGCGACCTGCTTTTCAGCCCGGCCGCGAACCCCTCGTTGGTCATGCCCGGCCTCGTGCCGGGCATCCACGTCTTGTCTTTTCTCCACGCCAAAAGACGTGGATGGCGTAGGAACTCGTTTCACGAGTTCCGTCTTCGATTTAGTTTGCGCAAGTCGGGTAAACCCGACTTGCGACGACAAGCCCGGCCATGACGAATTATGCAAGCGTCTTGGAGAAACTCTCGACAACCGCCTTCAGCTTGCCCGCGGTGTCGTCGCTGAGATCGCGAGTTTCGCGGATGCTGTTGAGGATCTCGACGTTCTTGCCGCGCAGCAGCGACAGCAGGCCGTCTTCGAAAGGACGCACCTTGTTGAGCGGAAGCGCATCAAGATAGCCGTTGGTGCCGGCCCAGATCACGCAGACCTGCTCTTCCATCTTCAGCGGCGAGAACTGCGGCTGCTTCAGGAGTTCGGTCAGGCGCGAACCGCGGTTCAAGAGGCGCTGTGTCGAGGCGTCGAGGTCGGAACCGAACTGCGCGAACGCCGCCATTTCGCGGTACTGCGCCAGCTCACCCTTGATCTTGCCGGCGACCTTTTTCATCGCCTTGGTCTGCGCCGACGATCCGACGCGCGACACCGACAGACCGACGTTCACAGCCGGACGGATGCCCTGGAAGAACAGGTCGGTTTCCAGGAAGATCTGACCGTCGGTAATTGAAATCACGTTGGTGGGAATGTAGGCCGACACGTCGTTGGCCTGGGTCTCAATGACCGGCAGCGCGGTCAGCGAACCCGAACCCTGGTCCTTGTTGAGCTTGGCGGCGCGCTCGAGCAGGCGGGAATGCAGGTAGAACACGTCGCCGGGATAGGCTTCGCGGCCGGGCGGGCGGCGCAGCAGCAGCGACATCTGACGGTAGGCGACGGCCTGCTTGGACAAATCGTCATAGATGATGACGGCGTGCATGCCGTTGTCGCGGAAATATTCACCCATGGTGCAGCCGGTGAACGGTGCGATGTACTGCATCGGCGCCGGATCGGAAGCGGTGGCCGCAACGATGATCGAGTATTCCAGTGCGCCCTGCTCTTCGAGCACCTTCACGAACTGGGCGACGGTGGAGCGCTTCTGGCCGATCGCGACATACACGCAATACAGCTTGATGTTCTCGTCCGGCTGCGCGTTGAGCGGCTTCTGGTTCAGAATGGTGTCGAGCGCGATCGCGGTCTTGCCGGTCTGGCGGTCGCCGATGATCAGCTCGCGCTGGCCACGGCCGACCGGGATCAGCGCATCGATCGCCTTGAGGCCGGTCGCCATCGGCTCGTTGACCGACTTGCGCGGAATGATGCCGGGCGCCTTGACGTCGACGCGCTTGCGTTCGGTGGCCTGGATCGGGCCCTTGCCGTCGATCGGGTTGCCGAGCGCGTCGACGACGCGGCCGAGCAGGCCCTTGCCGACGGGCGTATCGACGATGGCGCGGGTGCGCTTGACGGTCTGGCCTTCCTTGATCTCGCGGTCGGCGCCGAAGATCACGATACCGACGTTGTCGGTTTCGAGGTTGAGCGCCATGCCGCGGGTGCCGTTCTCGAACTCGACCATCTCACCGGCCTGGACGTTGTCGAGGCCGTAGACGCGGGCAATGCCGTCGCCGACGGACAACACCTGTCCGACTTCGGTAACTTCAGCCTCTTGGCCGAAATTCTTGATCTGGTCCTTGAGGATCGCGGAAATTTCCGCGGCGCGGATGTCCATCAGCCTGCCTCTTTCATCGCGTGCTTGATCGAATTGAGTTTGGTGCGAAGCGAACTATCCACCATGCGGCTGCCGAGCTTGACCACCAAGCCGCCGATAATAGAGGGATCGACTTTCACGTTGAGCGCGACGTCCTTGCCCGTCACTGATTTCAGTGCGGTCTTGAGAGCGTCGAGATTCTTGTCGCTGAGCGCTTCGGCGACGGTGACGTCTGCCGTAGCTTCGCCCTTGAACTTCGCCACCAGCGCGCGGAAGGCGCGGATCACGTCGCCGACGGCGAACAGCCGGCGATTGGCGGTCAGGACTTTGAGGAATTTGGCAGAAGTGCCCGAAATTCCGGCCTTGTCGAGAATCGCGGTGAGCGCCTTCGACTGCGCATCTGCCGAGAATACCGGACTGCGGACCAGGCGCTTCAAATCAGCGCTGTCGGCCAGCATGGCCTCGAATCTATCGAGATCGGCTTTTACCGCGTCGATCGATTTCTCGTCGCGCGCCAACTCGAACAAGGCCGTTGCATAACGGCCTGACACTCCCGAAACGGACGGATCTTCAGCAGCCACAGAGACGCTCTTTTTTGCTGTCAAACTCGCAAGGGAAAAACCGTCGCCACGAAAGCGGCGCCTAGCGATCCAAGCCCTTGGAATTCAAGCGGGACTTCGATTTTCGACCGGCACGAGAGGTGCCGGGATCGTTAAAATCGCGGCTTTGCTAACATAGCAAGCGCGCAGGTGCAACATGACGGCGCGCGCGGGCGATGCCTTGTCGCACGACTATTTTAGTTGGCCTCTAATCCAATTTTCCAAGGTCAGTTTCCAGGTCAGTTTTTTTGCGCCAGTTCGCAGCGAAACAGCCGTCACGATTTTGCCGCCACGAACCCGCGCCGGCACGGCGCGTCAGCGACAAGCTCAAACGTTCCGCCCGTATTTGCATGGGCGCCATGTATCTCCGGAACAACCCGAATCCGGTTCCACGCCGTTTACTTGCCGTAACGGCGCGAACACTAACGAACACTTAACTCATCAGTAACTCCAAGTATTGGAGTGGTTAAAAATTCGTTAAAGCAATGTATTAATAACTACCATTCGATTAGTTGATCTTGGTAACAAGATATGTCAGCGGGAGAGAAACGAGGATTACTGCCCAATTCATGCCTCATTGCCTAATCAAACGGCCATCTCACACACGGGAACGGGGGTTCCACTTGTCACATTTGTGGCAATACTGTCTGAGGGATTATTTATATGTTGAATACGAAGAACCTGCTGCCGGGAACTCTCGTCCGGTCGCGTACAGCGTTCGCTTTGATTGCCGCAACTCTCCTGGCCGGTGGCAGCATTACCGAAGCTTCGGCCAAATCCAGGCACCACCGTCACCACCATCACCATTCCCACCACGCCCAAAAGGCCAAGAGCAACTGGCAGGACGCCAACGCCTCGATCGGCTCAGGCACCGGCCGCAGCTTCTCGGGCATGGCTTCCTTTTACGGCAATGAATCCGGCAGCAAGACCGCGTCCGGCCAGCGCTTCAACCAGAACGCCATGACCGCGGCCCACCGCAGCCTGCCGTTCGGCACCAAGCTCCGGGTGACCCATGGCGGCCGCAGCGTCATCGTCACCATCAACGACCGCGGCCCGTTCATTAAGGGGCGCGTGCTCGACCTTTCGACCGGCGCTGCCAGCGCGGTCGGACTGACCCGCGCCAAGGGCATCGGCCGCATCACCGCCGAGGTCGTCTCCTAAGCGCTGATCGAGCGCCGTTTCCGGTTCAACAGACGAGGTAAGCGTTGCGTAGCGTAACGTTCGCGGAATCTTTCACGCACCGATAAGAGCCTGCCGTCGCAAATGACGGCAGGCTTTTTATTTGGCCGTGCCCGACTTGCTACCTCGCCCACGCGGCGCGCAGCCACTCTGGCCACCACGGTGGCAGGAGGATCGTGCTAGGTTTCCGAAGGCAACAATCGCATAGCCCTCCGCAGCCCTTGAACCAGCACTGACGAGATCGATCATGAGCCAGATCAAAACCGTCGAACAACTGAGAAATGTTCTTCCCGAACCCCGGGCGACCACCAAGGCCAAGATCGCCCCCTATCTCGACGAACAGGCGATCGACTTCCTGCAAACGTGCCCGTTTGGGCTGATGGCCACGGCCGGCCGCGACGGGCCGATCGAGGTCTCTCCGAAAGGCGACGAGCCCGGGTTTGTCCGCGTCGAAAATGAAACAACGGTTCTGCTTCCGGAACGGGCGGGCAACAACCTTGCGTTCGGCCTGCAGAACATCATCGAGACCGGCCGGATCGGGATGATTTTCCTGCGACCCCGGACCGGCGAGACGCTGCGGCTCTCGGGCCGGGCCGAGATCTTTGACGATGCCGAACTGCTGGCGACACTTGGCAAGGAAGGCCGCCCGGCGCTGCTGGCGATCCGGATCCACATCGAACGCAGCTATTTCCACTGCGCGCGCTCGGTGCTCCGGTCGAAGCTCTGGCAACCCGAGCATTGGCCGGAGCCCAAGCGCATCTCGTTCGGAAAAGTCTTCGCGGCGAGGGCCGGCGCCGACGAGGATCAAGCGGCGAAAATCGATGCCTTTGTCGAGCAGGGATACACGACCAATCTGTGGTCGAACGGCTGACGTAGACTGCCACCCGCCAATGATGGGCTTTTACAAAAAACTCTGCGGATCGACGTCGACCTCGAGCTTGAGATTGCCTTTTGTCTTCGGACCCGCCGCAAGCCATTCGCGCAAATAGTCCGACAGATCGACGTTGCGCAGCGATTTCACCAATAGCCGGAAGCGATAGCGGCCCTTGATCACTGCCAGCGGCGCTTCGGCAGGACCCAGCACCTGGATGCGCTCGTCGATCGGCGCGATGGCGGCAAGCTTGCGCGCAAAACCTTCGGCGGTCGGCCGGTCGCCGGCGGAAATGATCAGGCTGGCGAGCCGGCCGAATGGCGGATAGCCCGATCGTTCGCGCTGATCGATCTCAGTGGCATAGAACGCCTCGCGATCGCTTGCGACCAGCGCCTTCATCACGGGATGATCGGGCTGATGGGTCTGCAGGTAACCGATGCCGCGGCCCTGGTCGCGCCCGGCGCGGCCGATCACCTGGTTGAGCAATTGAAACGTCCGCTCGGCAGCGCGCGGATCGCCATTGCTCAGGCCCAAATCCGCATCGACGACACCGACCAGATTGAGCCGCGGGAAATTATGTCCCTTCGCCACCAATTGCGTGCCGATGATGATGTCCACGCGGCCCTCGGCGATTTCGTTCAGCTCGCTGCGCATGGTTTCGATCGAGGTGATCAGGTCGCTCGACAGCACCATGGTGCGCGCGTTCGGAAACAGTTGCGCCGCCTCCTCCTGCAGCCGTTCGACGCCGGGGCCGATGGCAGCCAGCGATTCCTCGGCCGCGCAGTGCGGGCAGATATTCGGGCGCGGCATCGAGAAGCCGCAATGGTGACAGACCAGGCGCTGGCGAAAGCGATGATCCACCAGCCAGGCGTCGCAGATCGTGCAGGAGAAACGGTGCCCGCAGGCGCGGCACAATGTCAGCGGCGCGTAGCCGCGGCGATTGAGGAACAACAGCGCCTGCTCGCGCTTCTCGATCGCCTGCCCGATGTAATCGGCAAGCCGCGGCGAGACGAAGCGGCCGCGCGGCGGCGGCTCGCGGCGCAAATCGATCGCCTCGATATGCGGCATATGCTGGCCGCCGAAACGCGACGGCAATGCTATGCGCTGATAGCGCCCCTTGCGCGCGTTGACTTCGGTCTCGATCGACGGCGTGGCGGAAGCCAGGATGATCGGAATTTTCGCGATATGCGCGCGCACCACCGCCATGTCGCGGGCGTGATAATGCGCGCCGTCATCCTGCTTGTAGGCCTGGTCGTGCTCCTCATCGACGATGATCAAGCCCAAATCCGCATAGGGCAGAAACAATGCCGAGCGCGCGCCGACCACGACCGGCGCTTCGCCCGCTGCGATCGCCGCCCAGTTGCGGGCGCGGGTGCGCGGCGTCAGCTCGGAATGCCATTCCAAGGGGCGCACCCCAAAGCGCTGCGCGAAGCGGTCGAGAAATTGTCCTGTCAGCGCGATCTCCGGCATCAGGATCAGCGTCTGCTTGCCGCGGCGGATGATTTCGGCGATCGCCTCGAAATAGACTTCGGTCTTGCCTGAACCGGTGACGCCATCAAGCAGCGCGACGTGAAAGCTGCCACTCGCCGCCAGCGCCCGCATTGCATCGACGGCGGTGCGCTGCTGCCGGGAGAATTCAGGCTGGGCAAACGACGGATCGGGCGCTGGCGGTGCCAGCGGCGGCGGCATCGCCTCGATCTGCAGCGTGCCCTCGTCGACCAGCCCGTCGATCACGCCCGAACTTACGCCGGCTTCCCGCGCGGCTTCGGACTTGCCGTGCAGCAGGCCGTCCGACAGCACGTCAATCGCGCGCCGCCGCGCCGGCGTCAGGCGCCGTGGCGGCTCACCGACCAGCCGCACGCCGAGCCGCATCCGTTCGGGGCCGAGATTTTCGCCCATCCGCAAGCTCATGCGCAGCACCATGCCGCGCGCGGAAAGCGTGTAATTGGCGACCCAGTCGACGAGCGAGCGCAGTTCCTCTTTCAGCGGCGGCACGTCGAGCTTTTCGCCGACATCCTTTAGGCGGTTATGCAGGCGCGGATCGGGGTTGGTGTTGTCAGCCCACACCACCGCCACCACCTCGCGCGGCCCAAGCGGCACGCAGACGACGTCGCCGGGCTTCAGCTCCATGCCACGCGGCACGCGATACGAATAGGCCTGATTGAGCGCAACCGGCACCAGCACATCGACGACGCGTGTCGATGTGGAGGAGGAACTGGTGCTGCGCGTCGAATGGTCCATCGGGAATCAGGCTTAAGGGGTGCAGGGACTCAAGTTAAGAGGCGCTCAAGTTAAGGGCGCGCGACGGCGAGGACCAGTGGCACCGGCGCTGGTGGGGGCAAGTTAGCGAACGGTAAACGAAAGAGGTGCGATATAATCAGGAGAATCAGGGCGCCCATAGTCCATGACCAAGCCTGTTCCGTCACTTCAACCGATCGAACTCGATTGCGCCGACGCGACGCTGGCGCTGGAGATGACGCGCTGGCTGTCGCATCTGCGCGCCGAACGGCGGCTGTCCCCCAAGACGCTGGAGGCCTACGCCCGTGACCTCCGCCAATGCCTGATTTTTCTCAGCCAGCACTGGGGCCGAAAAGTTACGCTCAAGGGGTTTGCAGCGCTGGAAGCCAGCGACATCAGGGCCTTCATGGCGATGCGCCGCGCCGACGACATCGGGGGCCGCTCGCTGATGCGGGCGCTGGCGGGGCTGCGCTCGTTCGGTCGTTTTCTGGAGCGCGAAGGCAAGGGCAAGGTCGGCGCGCTCTCGGCGATCCGTGCGCCGAAAATCGGCAAGAGCCTGCCGAAGCCGATCCAGATGGCGGCCGCCAAGCGTTTTGCCGATGCCGACGAACGCGCCGGCGAGGATCGCGACCCCTGGATCTGGGCGCGCGACGCCGCCGTGATGGCGCTGCTGTACGGTTCGGGCCTGCGCATCTCCGAGGCGCTGGGGCTGAAAAAGCGTGACGTTCCGCGGCCCGGCGAAGGCGACGTCATCATCGTGACCGGCAAGGGCAACAAGGCCCGCATGGTCCCGGTGCTGCAAAACGTGCTGGCGCTGATCGCCGATTACACGGCCGTCTGCCCGCATCAGCTTAAGCCGGAGGGACCGATTTTCGTGGGCGCTCGCGGCGGGCCGCTCAGCCCGCGAATCATCCAGCTGACCATGGAGCGGCTGCGGGGCGCGCTCGGCCTACCCGACAGCGCGACGCCGCATGCGCTGCGGCATTCATTTGCCACCCACCTGCTGTCGCGCGGCGGCGATCTGCGCGCGATCCAGGAATTGCTCGGCCACGCCTCGCTCTCGACCACGCAGGTCTACACCGGCATCGACAGCGAGCGGCTGCTGGAGGTGTACAAGACCGCGCACCCGCGCCGCTGAACGCCGGCGCTCTGACATACTATCGTCACATCGTGCACTTCCCCTGCCCGCCCCTTGCGCTGGCCGAATGGTTCCGGCAATCGTAAGCAGGTCACCTGGCAGGAGGGAATCATGGGCGCACATGAAAGCATGGAGCATGCGGAGCACGCCGAGCACGCTTCCAGCTCCAACAAGAGAATCGCATTGCTGATCGCCGTCATTGCGCTGTTTCTTGCGCTGTCGGAGACCCTCGGCAAGGGCGCGCAGACCGAATCGATCAGCAAGAATGTCGAGGCGTCGAACCTCTGGGCGTTCTTCCAGGCCAAGAGCATCCGCCGCACCACGGTTCAGGCCACCGCCGAGCACGCCAAGCTGAGCCTCGGGGTCACCTCCGATCCGGCCGCAAAGGCGGCGCTGCAAAAGCAGATCGACGACTGGACCAAGACGGCGGCCCGCTATCGCTCGGAGCCGGAAACCGGCGAGGGCTCGGAAGAACTCATGAAGCGCGCCAAGCATGCCGAACATTTGCGCGACGAAGCGATGGCCAAATACCATCACTACGAAGTCGCCTCGGCCGCGTTCCAGATCGGCATCGTGCTGGCATCGGCGACCATCATCACCGGCATGATCGTGCTGGCCTGGGGTTCCGCCCTGCTCGCCGTGATCGGGATTGGCTTCACCTTCATCGGCCTGTTCGCGCCGCATGCCGTGCATTTGATGTAGCTTGCCCGCCTCTCCCATCGGGAGAGGCGGAGCCGGCCGGCGCTAGCGCGCTTCGTGCACGCGTTTGCGAAAGCGCTGGATCAGCCTCAGCATCCGACCTGACCAGCCCTCGCCGTCGCCGCGCAGCATCTCGGCGATCCGGCGCTTGACCGGCTCGACCAATGCAGCTGCCCTGGCGCGCAGCATCATGATGAACTCATAAATCTTCTTGAACCACTGCATCTTCAGCAGCTTCGGCCGCGTCACATCGAAGATGAAGGCAGTGACGCCGACGCCGACGAATTTTCCGAGAACGATGACGAAGATCGCGCTGATCCAATATTCATTCGCCAGCAGCCACAGCCCGACCAGCTTGAGCGGAAACAGCGGGATCACCGGCACCGCGAATACGATCAACGTCATCGCCGGCGACAGCGTAGCGACACGCTCGGCCAGCCATCGCTTGAACGCGCGGAATGGAATCCACGCAACGACGCGCTCGACGATCGGCTCGAGATGATCCCACAGCCATGCTTCGATCAGGAAGATGACCGCAAGCAGAACCCATAAAGGCTTAAGTAGACGGCGCAACATCCGGGTCATCTCGACCCGACGTGTGCCGGGTATCGATCACATATGGATGGCCCGTTTGCCGACCGCAAGCGCGGCTTCCTTGATGGCCTCCGAGCGGGTTGGATGCGCGTGGCAGGTCCGGGCCAGATCCTCGGCGGAACCGCCAAACTCCATCAGAACAGCGGCTTCATGGATCATTTCGCCGGCCTCACGGCCGATGATGTGCACGCCGAGCACGCGATCGGTCTTCGCATCTGCGAGAATCTTCACAAAGCCGTCCGTGGTCTGGTTGACCTTGGAGCGGCCGTTGGCAGTGAAGGGGAATTTGCCCGACGTGTAAGACACGCCCGCCTGCTTCAGCTCTTCCTCGGTCTTGCCGACCGATGACACTTCCGGCGTGGTATACACAACGCCCGGAATGACGTCGTAATTCACATGGCCGGCCTGCCCTGCAATGATCTCAGCACACGCCACGCCTTCGTCCTCGGCCTTGTGCGCAAGCATCGGACCCGCCACCACGTCGCCGATCGCATAGACGCCCTTCACGCTGGTCGAGAAATGCGCGTCGATCTCGACGCGGCCACGATTGTCGAGCGCGATACCGGCCTCCTTCAGCCCGAGGCCCTCGGTGTAGGGCACGCGGCCGATACAGACCAATACCACATCGGCTTCGATGGCCTCGGACGCACCGCCGGCCGCTGGCTCGACCTTGACTGACAGCGTCTTGCCTGACGTGTCGACGCCGGTGACCTTGGCGCCGAGCTTGAACGCAAAGCCCTGCTTTTCGAGAATACGCTGGAATTGTTTTGCCACTTCGCCATCCGTGCCGGGCAGGATGCGGTCGAGAAACTCGACCACGGTGACTTTCGCACCTAACCGGTGCCACACCGAACCGAGTTCGAGTCCGATCACGCCGGCGCCGACGATCAGCAGGCTCGACGGCACCTTCTCGAGCGACAGCGCGCCGGTCGACGACACGATGCGCTTCTCGTCGATCTCGATGCCCTTCAGCCGCGCGATGTCGGAGCCGGTGGCGATCACGATGTTTTTGGTTTCGACCGTCTGCGCCTTGCCGTCACTCCCTGACACTTCGACCTTACCGGCTCCAAGAACTTTGCCCGTGCCGTTGATGACGTCGATCTTGTTCTTCTTCATCAGGAACTCGACGCCCTTGACGTTGCCGTCGATGCCCTGCTGCTTGAAGTTCATCATCGCAGGCAAATCGAGCTTCGGCTCGGAAACGCTGACTCCCATCTTCGCAAAAGAGTGCCCGGCTTCCTCGAACATCTCGGACGCATGCAAGAGCGCCTTCGACGGCATGCAGCCGACGTTGAGGCAGGTGCCGCCCAGTGTCGCATTCTTCTCGACCACGGCGACTTTCATGCCGAGTTGCGCCGCGCGCACCGCGCAGACATATCCGCCCGGCCCGGTGCCGATGACGACGAGATCGTAGGAAGCCATGATTGAAGTCCTGTACTGAGTTCTGAGGTATTACCGGCCGCCCGACACATCGAGGATGGCGCTGGTGACGTACGAAGCGTCGTCCGACATCAGCCAGACGATGGCGTTAGCGATTTCTTCCGCGGTGCCGACGCGCTTCATCGGCACCATATGGGCCAGCCGGTGCGCGCGATCCGGCTCGCCGCCGGCCGCATGAATTTCGGTATCGATCAGCCCGGGCCGGATCGCGGCGACGCGAATCCCCTCGCCGGCCACTTCGTGGCCGAGCCCAACCGTGAACGAATCGACCGCCCCCTTCGACGCCGCGTAATCGACATAGGTATTGGGCGCGCCCAGCTTGGCCGCCACCGAGGAAAGATTGACGATGACGCCGCCCTTGCCGCCGTGCTTGGTCGACATCCGCTTCACCGCCTCGCGCGCGCAGAGGATGGAGCCGGTGACGTTGACCGCCATCACGCGCTGGATACGCTCGGCCGACATCTCGTCGACGCGCACGCCGCTCTGGCCGACAATACCGCCGTTGTTGACGAGCGCCCCTAACGTACCGAACTGATCGGCAGCCTTGAACAGCGCGAGAATGTCGCTTTCCTCGGCAACGTCGCATTTCACCGCGACGGCCTTGCCGTTCTTGCGCTCGATTTCGCTAACGACTTCGTTCGCCGCCGCCTCGTTACTGGCGTATCCGACGACGACCCGAAAACCGCGGGCCGCCGCGGCAAGCGCGGTGGCGCGGCCGATGCCGCGGCTACCGCCGGTGATGACAACAACACGATCCGTCACATTCGCCCCCATTGATCCACGCGCTCACTACACCGCTCAAAATACCCGCCGAGGAGCGGGCATTCGAACGCGCCGTGCCTCAGAGATCCAGCACCAGGCGCGCCGGATCTTCCAAGCTCTCCTTGACGCGAACCAGGAAGGTCACCGCTTCCTTGCCGTCGATGACGCGGTGATCGTAGGACAGCGCCAGATACATCATCGGGCGGATTTCGATCTTGCCGCCGATCGCCATCGGCCGCTCCTGGATCTTGTGCATGCCGAGAATAGCGGACTGCGGCGCGTTCAGGATCGGCGTCGACATCAGCGAACCGTAGATGCCGCCATTGGTGATGGTGAAGGTGCCGCCCTGCATCTCGTCGATCTTGAGCTGGCCGTCGCGGGCGCGGCGGCCGAAATCGGCGATGCTCTTTTCGATGTCGGAGATCGACTTGTGGTCGCAGTCGCGCACCACCGGCACGACGAGGCCCTTGTCGGTGCCGACGGCGACGCCGACATGGTAGTAATTCTTGAAGATCAGATCGGTGCCGTCGATCTCGGCATTGACGGCCGGAATGTCCTTGAGCGCCTGCACGCAAGCCTTGGTGAAGAAGCCCATGAAGCCGAGCTTGGTACCGTGCTTCTTCTCGAACACGTCCTTGTACTGTGTCCGCATCGCCATGATGTGGCTCATGTCGACCTCGTTGAAGGTCGTGAGCATCGCCGCGGTGTTCTGCACGTCCTTCAGGCGGCGCGCGATGGTCTGGCGCAGCCGCGTCATCTTCACGCGCTCTTCGCGGGCGGCATCGTCGGCGGGCGACGGTGCTCGCACCTGCACGGCAGCAGCCGGCTGATTGACCGGTGTCGGCGCGGAAGCCGCCTTCTCGATCGCAGCCAGCATGTCGCCCTTGGTGACGCGGCCATCCTTGCCGGAGCCGGGCACGGTCGCGGCATCGACGCCGCTTTCGGCGGAGAGTTTGCGCACCGACGGCGCCAGCGGCGCGTCCGCAGGTGCGGCCTTTGGCGCCGCAGCAGGTGCGGCGGCAGCGGCAGGCGGCGGGGCAGCCGCCGCAGCTGCCTTTGCGGGAGCGGCCGCCGGCTTGGCGCCTGCCGCGCCGTCATTGATCTGTCCGAGCAGCGCGCCGACGGCGACGGTTTCGCCGTCCTTGGCGGCGATCTCGCCCAGCACGCCCGCTGAAGGCGCCGGGACTTCGATGGTGACCTTGTCGGTCTCGAGCTCCACCAAAGGCTCGTCCACCGCCACGGCATCGCCAGCCTTCTTGAACCAGCGGCCAATGGTGGCCTCCGTCACGGACTCGCCGAGCGTCGGAACGCGAATATCAGTCATGGTCTGTTTTTCCTCAGTACCCTTAAGCGGTCATAAATCGTAACCGCCATCCCCGCCTTCCGCCTTCGCTCGTTGAGCTACGGCGGACAGGTCGCGGGGCATGACGGTTGAATGGTGGTCTAGCCTAGCGCGTCATCCAGCAGCGCCTTGAGCTGCGCCAGATGCTTCGACATCAAACCGGTGGCCGTGGCCGCCGCCGCCGCGCGGCCGGCGTAACGCGGACGCCTGTTCGGCGCGTGGATCTGGTTCAGCACCCATTCGAGATAGGGCTCGATGAAGTGCCAGGCACCCATGTTGCGCGGCTCTTCCTGGCACCAGACGACTTCGGCGTTCTTGAAGCGGGCGAGTTCATGCACCAGCGCCTTCAACGGCACCGGATACAGCTGCTCGACGCGCATCAGGTAGATGTCGTCGATGCCGCGCTTCTCGCGCTCCTCGTAGAGATCGTAATAGACCTTGCCCGAGCACAGCACGATGCGACGGATCTTGTCGTCGTCCACCAGCTTGATCTTCTCGTCCGGCAGCATCTGGGCGTCATCGTAGAGGATGCGGTGGAACGTGGCGTCCTTGCCGAGCTCGTCGAGCCGCGACACTGCCCGCTTGTGGCGCAGCAGCGATTTCGGCGTCATCAGGATCAGCGGTTTACGGATTTCGCGATGCAGCTGACGCCGCAGTACGTGGAAGTAATTCGCCGGCGTGGTGGGATAGACCACCTGCATGTTGTCTTCGGCGCACATCTGCAGGAAGCGTTCGAGCCGCGCCGAGGAGTGCTCCGGTCCCTGCCCTTCATAGCCATGCGGCAGCAGGCAGACGAGACCCGACATGCGCAGCCATTTGCGCTCGCCCGAGGAGATGAACTGGTCGAACAGCACCTGCGCCCCGTTGGCGAAGTCGCCGAACTGGGCTTCCCACATCGCGAGCGCATTCGGCTCGGCCAGTGAATAGCCGTACTCGAAGCCAAGCACCGCCTCTTCCGAAAGCAGCGAGTTGATCACCTCGTAGTGGCCCTGATCGGGGCCAAGGTGATTGAACGGCGTGTAACGGCTCTCATCCTCCTGGTCGATCAGCACCGAATGGCGCTGCGAGAAGGTGCCGCGCTCGGAGTCCTGCCCCGACAGGCGGACGTGCCGGCCTTCCTGCATCAGCGTGCAGAACGCCAGCGCCTCGCCGGTTGCCCAGTCGATGCCGACGCCATTGTCGATCGCCTTGGCGCGATTTTCCAGGAAGCGCTGGATGGTGCGGTGAACGCGGAAGCCGTCGGGCACCTTGGTGATCTTGCGGCCGATATCCTTCAGGATAGCCGTATCGACGCCGGTAACGCCGCGACGAGCGTCTTCTTCCTGATCGGCGGACTTGAAGCCGGCCCATTTGCCGTCGAGCCAGTCGGCCTTGTTGGGCTTGTAGCCCGAGCCGGCCTCGAGCTCGGCATCGAGCCGGGCGCGCCAGTCGGCCTTGGCCTTTTCGACCTCGCCCTCGGTCAACACGCCGTCAGCGATCAGCCGCTTGGAATAGATCTCGACCGTGCCGGGATGCAACGCGATCTTCTTGTACATCACCGGCTGGGTGAACATCGGCTCGTCGCCTTCGTTATGGCCATGCCTGCGGTAGCAGAACATGTCGATCACGACGGGCTTGTGGAATTTCTGCCGGAATTCGATCGCAACCTTGGCCGCGAACACCACGGCTTCCGGATCGTCGCCGTTCACATGGAAGATCGGCGCGTCGATCATCTTCGCCACGTCGGACGGATAGGGCGAGGAACGCGAGTAGCGCGGATAGGTGGTGAAGCCGATCTGGTTGTTGACGATGAAGTGCAGCGAACCGCCGGTGCGGTAGCCCTTCAGGTCGGACAGGCCGAAGCATTCGGCGACCACGCCCTGACCGGCGAAGGCGGCGTCGCCATGCATCAGCACCGGCAGCACCGAAATCCGCATGTCCGGCGGATCGCCGTGCTGGTCCTGCTTGGCGCGCACCTTGCCGAGCACGACGGGATCGACGATTTCCAGATGCGACGGGTTGGCGGTCAGCGACAGATGGATCCTGTTGTTGTCGAACTCGCGGTCCGACGAGGCGCCGAGATGATATTTGACGTCGCCGGAGCCTTCGACCGCGTCGGGATTGGCGGAGCCGCCCTTGAATTCATGGAACAGCGCGCGGTGCGGCTTGCCCATCACCTGCGTCAGCACGTTGAGGCGGCCGCGATGCGGCATGCCGAGCACGATTTCCTTCACTCCGAGATTGCCGCCGCGCTTGATGATCTGCTCCAGCGCCGGGATCAGCGATTCAGCTCCGTCGAGGCCGAAGCGCTTGGTGCCGGTGAATTTGATGTCGCAGAACTTCTCAAAGCCTTCGGCTTCGATCAGCTTGTTGAGGATCGCGCGCCGGCCTTCCGGCGTGAAGCTGATTTCCTTGTCCGGCCCTTCGATGCGTTCCTGGATCCAGGCCTTCTGCGCCGCGTTGCTGATGTGCATGAACTCGACGCCGAGCGTCTGGCAGTAGGTGCGCTCGCAGATCGCGACGATTTCGCGAAGCGTGCCGTATTCCAGACCGAGCACGTGATCGAGGAAGATCTTGCGGTCGAAATCGGCCTCGGCAAACCCGTAGGTGCGCGGATCAAGCTCCTCGCGGTCGCGCTGGGCCTCGATACCGAGCGGATCGAGCTTGGCGTGGAAATGACCGCGCATGCGATAGGCGCGGATCAGCATCAGGGCGCGAACCGAATCGCGCGTCGCCTGGTTGATGTCGGCCGACGCCACTTCGGCGCCCTTGGCCTGCGCCTTGGCCGCCAGCTTGGTGCCAACAGCCTTTTCGACCTGCGCCCAGTTGCCGTCCAGCGCCGAGGTCAGTTCGTCGCGCGGCGTCAAAGGCCAGTTGTCGCGGCCCCAGGAGGCGCCCTCGGCATTCTTCTGGACGTCGGCCGGGGTGTCTTTCAGGCTCTTGAAGAATTCCTGCCAGTCGGGATCGACTGAAGCGGGGTCCTGCTCGTAGCGGGCGTAGAGATCGTCGATGTAGGTGGCGTTGGTGCCCTGCAAAAAGGAGGAAAGGGCAAATGCGGCATTCGCGTCCTGGCGAGACATGATGGCGTCCTGGTAATTTTTGGCTTCGCGCGTGGAAAACGGCGCTTTGGCCGGTCCGGAGGCCCGGACCAGCGAGTTAAAGCACCTCTAACCTATTTAGCGCGAAATTTCCCGCCCAAAAGAACCAAGAATTGAATTAGGACTTCAATTTTTCGGCAAGGGTGTGTCCAAGCCTTGCCGGCGACGGAGAGACCGTGATTCCGGCCGATTCCATCGCTGCGGTCTTGGAACCGGCGTCGCCCTTGCCGCCAGAGATGATCGCACCGGCATGGCCCATGCGGCGGCCGGGAGGGGCGGTGACGCCGGCGATGAACCCGACCATCGGCTTCATACGGCCCCGCTTGGCCTCGTCCTTGATGAACTGGGCGGCGTCTTCCTCGGCGGAACCGCCGATTTCACCAATCATGATGATCGAGGTGGTCTTGGGGTCGGCAAGGAACATTTCCAGCACGTCGATGAATTCGGTGCCCTTGACCGGGTCGCCGCCGATGCCCACGGCCGTGGTCTGGCCGAGGCCTTCCTGGGTGGTCTGGAACACGGCTTCATAGGTCAGCGTGCCCGAACGGGAGACGATGCCGACGCTGCCTGGCTTGAAGATGTTGGCCGGCATGATGCCGATCTTGCATTCGCCCGCGGTCATGACACCCGGGCAGTTCGGTCCGATCAGGCGGGACTTCGACCCCGACAGCGAACGCTTGACGCGGACCATGTCGAGCACCGGGATGCCTTCGGTGATGCACACAATCAGCGGGATTTCCGCATCGATCGCCTCGCAGATCGCATCCGCCGCGCCCGGCGGCGGCACATAGATGACGCTCGCGTCTGCGCCGGTTTTTTCACGCGCTTCGGCGACGGTATCGAAAACAGGCAGACCGAGATGCGTCGCACCGCCTTTGCCCGGCGAGGTGCCGCCGACCATCTTGGTGCCGTACGCGATCGCGGCTTCGGAATGGAACGTGCCGTTCTTACCGGTGAAACCCTGGCAGATGACTTTGGTATTCTTGTCGATCAGAACGGACATGATGGATGTTACTTCCCTGGGTGATCGGAAACGGGATCAGTGGATTCGGCGATACGTGCCGGTGAGCACGTCGGCCCATCCTTCGGCATCAGGCGAGAACTGGATTTTCATGGTGTAGTTGTTGTCGTCGACGACTTCGTAGACATGGCGCGCATTGCCGCGCAGCGAGCCGCGCACGAGGATCAGCGTCTTGCCGGTCCAGCCGCCGGAGGCCGGCGCCGGCGAGTAGTAGCCAAGCGAATCGTGCCAGAACAGTTTGTAGTGCCGGTCCTCGCGGTCGTAGGTGAACACACCGTGGGTGGCGAAGGTTTCCTTGCCGTCGCGCATCTGGACGGCGTCCTGGATCAGGTAGAAACCGTTGAGATCCATCCGCGCCTTGACATGCGCGGTCGCCGGGCCGCCCGCGTTCCAGCGCGAGGGATAGACCATCTCTTCGCCGCTCCACTCGCCGGCAAACACGGCGAGCTTGCGGTGTTCCTCCAGGGCAGTCGGTGCGGCGAGACGGTCAGCCATCGCTAGCCTCCCTTGACGGCATTCACGATTTTCTGCGCGGCATCGTCGAGATCATCGGCGGGCAGCACGTTGAGACCGGATTCGCGGATGATCTTCTTGCCGGCGTCGACATTGGTGCCTTCGAGGCGAACCACCAGCGGCACCTTCAAACCGACCTCCTTGACGGCCGCGACCACGCCCTCGGCGATGATGTCGCACTTCATGATACCGCCGAAGATGTTGACGAGGATGCCCTTCACGTTCGGATCGGCGGTGATGATCTTGAAGGCGGCTGCAACCTTTTCCTTGCTCGCGCCGCCGCCGACGTCGAGGAAGTTCGCGGGCTCCATGCCGTAGAGCTTGATGATGTCCATCGTCGCCATCGCGAGACCGGCGCCGTTGACCATGCAGCCGATGGTGCCGTCGAGCGTGACGTAGTTGAGGTCGTATTTCGACGCCTCGATTTCCTTGGCGTCCTCCTCGGTCTCGTCGCGCAGGACCGCGACTTCCGGATGGCGGTACATCGCGTTGTCGTCGAACGCGACCTTGGCGTCGAGCACGCGCAAATCGCCCTGCTTGGTGACGACGAGCGGGTTGATTTCCAGCATCGCCATGTCCTTGGCGGTGAAGGCTTTGTAGAGCTGCGCGACCAGCTTCTCGGCCTGCTTGGCAAGATCGCCGGAAAGCTGCAGCGCTTTCGCCACCGTGCGGCCGTGATGGGCCATGATGCCGGTGGCCGGGTCGACCGAGAAGGTGATGATCTTCTCAGGGGTGTTGTGCGCGACGTCCTCAATGTTGACGCCGCCTTCGGTCGAGACCACGAACGAGACTTCTGAAGTTTCGCGATCGACCAGGATCGAGAGATAGAACTCCTTGTCGATGTCGGATCCTTCCTCGATGTAGAGGCGGTTGACCTGCTTGCCGTGGGCGCCGGTCTGGATCGTGACGAGGGTCGCGCCCAGCATCTGCTTGGCGAACTCGTTGACCTCGGCGACCGACTTGGCGATGCGCACACCGCCCTTGTCGCCAGCGGAAGCTTCCTTGAACTTACCCTTGCCGCGGCCGCCAGCGTGGATCTGGCTTTTCACAACCCAGATCGGGCCGGGAAGCGCCCTGGCCCGCCGCTTCCGAATCCGAGGCCTTCAAGACTGCCACACCGCGCGAAATCGGCACCCCGAATTCATGCAGCAACGCCTTGGCCTGGTACTCATGGATATTCATCTGGACGCTCCCCAAACCTTATGCGGCAAGTTCTACAGCCCGCCGATATTGGTAGTTGGCATACCATATACCAAAGGAACTGCAACCCCGAAAATGCTTTCGCCCCGTTTCCAGGGCGAAAGCTCAACAAAATCACCGGCCCAGCAGATCGGGAGCGATTTTCTTGCAGGCGTCGACCAGCCCCTGCACGGCGCCGACCGACTTGTCGAAGGCTTCACGGTCCTTGCCGGCCAACTCGATCTCGACGATGCGCTCGACACCCTTCGAGCCGATGACAACCGGCACGCCGACATACATGTCCTTCACGCCGTATTCGCCGTTGAGATAGGCGGCGCAGGGCAGCACGCGCTTCTTGTCCTTCAGATAGCTCTCGGCCATCGCGATGGCGGAAGCCGCCGGAGCGTAGAAGGCCGAACCGGTCTTCAGCAGGTTGACGATCTCGGCGCCGCCATTGCGGGTGCGATCGACGATCTCGTCGATCCGCGCCTGCGAGGTCCAGCCCATCTTGACGAGGTCGGGCAGCGGAATGCCGGCCACGGTGGAGTAACGCGTCAGCGGCACCATGGTGTCGCCATGGCCGCCGAGCACGAAGGCGGTGACGTCTTCGACCGAGACGTTGAACTCGTCGGCGAGGAAATAGCGGAACCGCGAGGAATCCAGCACGCCGGCCATGCCGACGACCTTCTTGTGCGGCATGCCGGAGGCCTTCTGCAGCGCCCACACCATCGCGTCCAGCGGGTTGGTGATGCAGATGACGAAGGCGTCGGGGGCGTATTTCTTGATGCCGGCGCCGACCTGCTCCATGACCTTGAGGTTGATGCTGAGGAGATCGTCGCGGCTCATGCCGGGCTTGCGCGGCACGCCGGCGGTGACGATGCAGACCTTGGCATTGTCGAGCGCCTCATAGGAATTGGCGCCGGTGAGATGCGCATCGAAACCGTCGACCGGCGACGACTGCGCAATGTCGAGCGCCTTGCCCTGCGGCACGCCCTCGGCGATGTCGAACATGACGACGTCGCCGAGCTCCTTCAGGCCAATGAGGTGAGCCAGCGTTCCGCCGATCTGACCGGAGCCAATCAAAGCAATCTTGTCGCGCGCCATGGGAAATTTGTCCTTCTGAGACGTAGAGGAGGATGGAGAGTGAACTGGGAGGCTGGTTATCCCTTTCGAATGATACGTTCAAGTCGCGGCGTGCCCAATTGTAGGCCTTGCCTTCATTTCGATCAGGTATGCCACGGGCGTTCCCAACCGTCATTGCGAGGAGCACTTGCGATGAAGCAATCCATCTATCCCCGTGCGGAAGGGTGGATTGCTTCGCTTGCAGTGACGCCGGAGCGACCTACGTCTCGACCAGGCCGGTGCTGGAGCCGCTCGCGGCTGAATCCTTCCGCCCGTGCGGGAGCGCCAGGTAGGATTCGGAACTCATTTCGATCAGCCGCGACGAGGTCCGCTTGAACTCGTTGGCCTCGTTGCCGTCGGTTGCCAGATACAGCGACACCGGATCGGCTTCCGCCGACGCCATCAGCTTCACGGCATTGTCATAGAGCGTATCGATCAGCGAGATGAAACGCTTGGCGGCGTTGCGCTCGGCGTAGTCCATGACCGGAATGCGGTCGACGAGGATGGTGTGATAGTCGTGCGCCAGCCGAAGATAGTCCGACGCCGCCAGCGGCTGCTCGCAGAGTTCGGCGAAGGTAAAGCGGGCGACGCCGTGCGACGAACAGGGCACCCGCAGGATGCGGCCCTTGATTGCGATATCGCGCGCCTTGCAGGGCGCGTTGCCGGTCATCTTGCGCCAGGCCTTGTCGAGCGCGTCACCGGCGGCGTCGTCCGCCGGCACCAGCCACATCTTCACGCCGGCGAGTTTTTCCAGCCGGAAGTCGGTGCGCGCATCGAGCCGCAGCACGTCCATGTGATCTGATATCTGCGCGATGAAAGGCAAAAACAGCGCGCGGTTCAGGCCGCCCTTGTAGAGGTCGTCGGGCGCCACGTTCGAGGTCGCCACCACCACGGTGCCGAGTTCGAACAGCTTTGTGAACAGCCGGCCCAGGATCATGGCGTCGGCAATATCGGTGACGTGGAATTCGTCGAAGCACAGCAGCCAGGCCTGATCGAAGATCGCGTTCGCGGTCAGCGCGATCACATCGCCGTCGGCGATCTCGCCGCGCGCGATGTCCTGCCGGTAGCCGTAGATCCGTTCATGCACCTCGGCCATGAATTCGTGGAAATGCGCGCGGCGCTTATGCTCGATGGCGCTCTGCTGAAAGAACAGATCCATCAGCATGGTCTTGCCGCGGCCGACCTCGCCATGGACGTAAAGCCCGCGCGGCGGCGGCTCGTCCTTGTCGGCGAACAGCCGGCCGAGCAGGCTTTGCTTGCGCCGCGGCTTGTAGCTGGACAGCCGGTCTTCCAGCGCCGCAAAGGCGTCCGCGGCACGGGCCTGCGCCGGGTCGGCCTCGATCGCTCCGGAGGTGACCAGGCCCTGATAATGGGCGCGGAACGAGGTGGGTGGGGTGGTCGACGGCATGGCTCACCTTACGGCC
This sequence comes from Bradyrhizobium sp. OAE829, assembly GCF_040546575.1. Lineage (NCBI taxonomy): Bacteria > Pseudomonadati > Pseudomonadota > Alphaproteobacteria > Hyphomicrobiales > Nitrobacteraceae > Bradyrhizobium > Bradyrhizobium sp. OAE829. The sequence goes on from NZ_JBEPOE010000001.1 coordinate 4,241,945, forward strand.
CCAAGCGTGCGAAAATTGCAAGCCGTGAATTGGTGGTGGAGGTATGCGCGGCTGTCCAGACCCGTAGCCCGGATGGAGCACAGCGCAATCCGGGATTCCACCCGTTGGCGAAACTAGCCCCGGATTTCGCTTCGCTCCATCCGGGCTACCGGCAACGCCTCACGCACTCAGTGCGTAGGAATCCTCGACCACGTACGGACCGCCGCCGGTGGAGGCGCGCGACGAGAACAGCACGAAGCGCGAGGCCATGAAGGTGCGGCTCGGGAAATAGCCGCGCACCGACAGATAGTCGGCGACATCCTGGCTCGAGGCGTCGTGCAGCCGCGCCAGCGTCACGTGGGGGGTGAATTTGCGTCCCTCGGGATCGAGCCCCATGCGTTGCATCATCCGCTCGAGTTCGGCCTGCAATTCGATCAGCGGCCGGCTCGGCTCGACGGAGGCGACCACCGCCCGCGGCTTGCGCCCGCCGAAACTTTGCAGGCCCTGCACCTTGACCTCGAACGGTTTGCGGTTGACCCGAAACAACATCGAGGCGATTTCATTCGCCGACATGCCGTCGATGTCGCCGATGAAACGCAAGGTGACGTGATAATTTTCGGGATCGATCCAGCGTGCGCCCGGAAGGCCGCCACGCAAATTGGAAAGGGTCTGGCCAATCTCGGCCGGAATTTCCAGTCCAGCAAACAAACGCGGCATCGCTTGACTCCCGATGCTGAAACCCGATGACGAATCACCGATCACCAATTTCTACCTGAGTTATATGACCCTGCGAAGCAGCCGGCGCCACTGGACCGGAAAGCTACGGGGAAAACTACGGGCAGGGTTATTCACTGCTGTATTTTCAGCTGCGTTGCGCAGCCATCGCGCCAAGAAATGCCTCGACACTGGGCAGAATATTTTTCACGATGATGTCGACGCCCTCAGCGGTCGGATGCAATCCGTCCGGCTGGTTGAGCTTGGCCTCAGCGGCGACGCCTTCCAGGAAAAACGGATAGAGCGGCACGCCGAAGGATTTCGAAAGCTCCGGGTAGATCGCGTTGAAGCGGGCCGCATACTCGCTGCCATAGTTCGGCGGCGCCAGCATCCCGCACAGCAGGACGGCGATCTTGCGGGCCTTCAGCCGGGTCAGGATATCGGTGAGCGCGGCGCGGGTGACGGCCGGGTCGGTACCTCGCAAGGCGTCATTGGCGCCGAGCTCGAGGATCACGGCCTCGGTTCCCTCCGGCACCGACCAGTCGAGCCGGTCGCGGCCGCCTGACGTGGTGTCGCCGGACACCCCGGCATTGATCATGTCGACCTTTATCCCCTTGGCTTCCAACGCCTTTTGCAGGCGGACGGGGAACGCCCCGGTCGCCGCCAGGCCATAGCCGGCACTCAGGGAATCGCCGAGCACGACCATCTTGATAGGCTTTACCGGGGGTGTGACCGGGGTCTGCGCAAAAACCGTCTGTGTCGTCATCAAGGCCATAATCAACACGAGTATGTGCACGAACATGCCTATCCGGCCCTCGACCCCGGCGGCGGAATTGCCATATGACCGATCCATGGACAGTCTCATCGAACCCTCTTCACTAACCGGCCTGGAGCCGGACACCATTTCCATTTCCAACGTCAATCTCTCGCTCGGCACGGGCGCGGCACGCGTTCATATCCTGAAAGATATCAGCCTTCGTGTGGCACAGGGCGAAGCGATCGGCCTGATCGGACCGTCAGGTTCGGGGAAGTCGACCTTGCTAATGGTGATGGCGGGATTGGAGCGGCCTGACAGCGGAGAGGTGGTGGTGTCAGGCACGCCGTTCAATGCCCTCGACGAGGACGCCCTCGCCCGCTTCCGCGGCCGCCAGGTCGGCATCGTGTTCCAGTCGTTCCATCTGATCCCGACCATGACGGCGCTGGAGAACGTCGCGGTGCCGCTGGAGCTCGCCGGCAATCCCGATGCGGCCAAGCGAGCCGAGCAGGAGCTGACTTCGGTCGGCCTCGGCGATCGGCTGCATCATTATCCGACGCAACTCTCCGGCGGCGAGCAGCAACGCGTCGCGCTGGCCCGCGCGCTGGCGCCGGATCCTGCGATCCTCGTCGCGGACGAACCGACCGGCAATCTCGACGAGGCGACCGGCAAGCAGATCGTCGACCTGCTCTTCACCAAGCATTCCGAGCGCGGCATGACCCTGGTGCTGGTGACGCACGACACCTCGCTGGCGCAACGCTGCGACCGCGTGGTGCGGCTGCGCTCGGGCCGCATCGACGGACAATCCACTTCATGACCATGGCGTCGGAAGCGGCTGGCGGCAGCCGCGCGTCTTCGCTGGCGCTGCGCTACGCGCTTCGCGAATTGCGCAGCGGCCTGCGCGGCTTTTACGTGTTCATCGCCTGCATCGCGCTCGGCGTGATGGCGATTGCCGGCGTCGGCTCGGTCGCGGCCAGCCTCAGCGACGGCCTGAGCCGGGAGGGCCGCACCTTGTTGGGCGGCGACGTCGCATTCTCGCTGATCCAGCGCGAAGCCACGCCAGAGGAGATCGCCTTCCTGCGCGCCCGCGGCGAGGTTTCGGTTGCCGCCGCCTTGCGCGTCATGGCCCGCAGCGGCGACGGCAGGCTGGCGCTGGTCGAACTCAAGGCGGTGGACGGCAAATACCCGATGCTCGGGGAGTTGACGCTTGATCCCAAGATGCCGGTGGCGGACTTGTTGGCCGAGCGCGACGGCGTATTCGGCGCGGCGGTGGATTCCGTGCTGCTGGCGCGGCTCGATCTCAAGATCGGCGACCGCATCAGCATCGGCAACGCCAACTACCAGATCCGCAGCGTGGTCGGCGCCGAACCGGACAAGCTCGCCGGCAATGTCGGGCTCGGGCCGCGCGTCCTGGTCAGCGAGACCAGTCTGCGCGCGACCGGATTGCTGCAGCCCGGCAGCCTGGTGCGCTGGATCTACCGGTTGAAATTGCCTGATAATGCGGCCGACGAGCGCGCCGCGACCCAACTGATCGACAGCGTGCGGGCCGCGCTGCCGGAGGCGGGCTGGTGGATCCGCAGCCGCGCCAACGCCTCGCCGCAACTCGAACGCACCATCAGCCGTTTCACCCAGTTCCTGACGCTGGTCGGCCTCGCCGCGCTGCTGGTCGGCGGTGTCGGCGTCGCCAACGCCGTCAAGAGCCATATCGACCGCCGCCGTGACGTCATCGCCTCGTTCAAGGCGCTCGGCGCCACCGGCCGCGACGTTTTCACGATCTACCTGACCCAGGTGGTCGTGCTGGCCGGGATCGGCTCCATCATCGGGCTCGTCGCCGGGGCGGCCCTGCCGTTCGTCATCGTCGGCCTGTTCGGCAAGCTGCTACCGCTGCCGGTGATTCCCGCGCTGCATCTCGACGAACTCGCACTGTCCTTCATCTACGGCCTGCTGACCGCGCTCGCGTTCGGGCTGTGGCCACTCGGACGGGTGCACGACGTGCCGGTGGCGGCGCTGTTCCGCGAGGAAGTCGCCCGCGAATGGCACCGTCCGCGCTGGCGATACCTCGCCTTGATGGCCGTCGTGATTGCGCTTTTGATCGCGGTCGCCATCGGCCTTGCCTACGACAAGCGCATCGCGGCCGTGTTCGTCGCCTCGTCGGTCGCGGTGTTCGCGCTGCTGCGCGGCGTCGCCGCCGGCCTGATGGCGCTGGCCCGCCGGCTGCCGCGATCCGATATCACCATGCTGCGGCTGGCGATTGCCAACATCTACCGCCCCGGCGCGCTGACGCCGTCGGTCGTGATGTCGCTGGGCCTTGGCCTCGCCGTCCTCGTCACCATCACCCAGATCGACGGCAATCTGCGCCGGCAGTTCCTGGCGGCGTTGCCGGACCGCGCGCCCTCGTTCTACTTCATCGACATCCCGACCTCGGAAGCCGATCGCTTCGGCGCATTTCTCAAGCAGACAGCGCCGCAATCGACCGTGGAGGATGTGCCGATGCTGCGCGGACGCATCGTCGCAGCCCGCGGCATCAAGGCCGACGAGCTCAAGCCAACGCGGGATACCGAATGGGTGCTGCAGAGCGACCGCGGCCTGACCTATACGGCCGACGTCCCCAAGGGCTCGAAAGTCGTCGAGGGCGATTGGTGGGCTCCGGACTATCGCGGGCCGCCGCTGGTCTCGATGGAGAAAAAGATCGCCGACGGAATGAAGCTCAAGATCGGCGACGAGATCGTCGTCAATGTGCTGGGCCGCGACATCCCGGCGAAGATCGCCAATCTGCGCAACGTCGACTGGCAGGGCCTCGGCATCAATTTCGTGCTGGTGTTCTCGCCCAACGCCTTCAAGGGCGCGCCGCACACCCATGTCGCGACCCTGTCCGAGGCGCACCCGGATCCGGCCGGCGACGCCCGGATCATCAAGCAGGTGGCCGACGCATTCCCGATGGTGACCAGTGTGCGGGTCCGCGAGGCGCTGGACACGATCGGCACCGTCGTCACCAATCTCACGCTCGCGATTCGCGGCGCCAGCGCCGTGACGCTGATTTCGGCCATCCTGGTGCTGGGCGGCGCGCTCGCCGCCGGCCATCGCCACCGGGTCTATGACGCTGTCATCCTGAAGACCCTTGGCGCGACGCGGGTGCGGCTGCTCGGCGCCTACGCGCTGGAATACCTGATGATCGGCCTCGCCACGGCGGTGTTCGGCGTGATCGCAGGCTCGGTCGCGGCCTGGCTGATCGTGACCCGGCTGATGACGCTGAGCTTCATCTGGCAGGCCGGCAGCGCCGCCGGCGTTGTCGCTGCGGCCCTGATCGTGACCGTAGGCCTCGGACTCGCCGGCACGTTGCTGGCCCTGAACCAGAAGCCGGCCAGCGTGCTGCGAAATTTGTGACAATTTGTAGCGGGCGGCAAAGCCGCGTTAACGCTGCTTTTGCTGGAAAATAGCGATCTAGAGCGACATTCAGCCGCGCGTGGAAGCTTGCAGCGAATGTGTTAGTTTCCCACATACCAGCCTGGGACAGAGGCCGGTTTGATGACACCGAATTAATGTCAGCAAATCGCGGCCTTTGGGCTAGATATTCGAACCGGCGACGCAAACCCCTTGCGATCCGCCGGGCAACCAACGGGAATTCGACCATGTCGGACCTAGACCGTAACTACGCTTCTCCTTTCGGCCGGGCCGCCGGACGCGTCGATGCCGCGGCCGTCGATGCCGGTCTGCGCGCGTACATGCTGCGCATCTACAATTACATGTCGATCGGCTTGGCCATCACCGGCCTGGCGGCGCTCGGCGTCTACATGATGGCGGTGACCCCGGATCAGTCGGCCGGCGTCGCCAAGTTCGGCAGGGAGTTCCTGACGCCGTTCGGCTACGCGATGTATGTCAGCCCGTTGAAGTGGCTGTTTATCCTCGCGCCGCTGGTCATGGTGTTCGCGATCTCGTTTGGCATCAACCGGCTGAGGCCCGCGACGGCACAATTGCTGTTCTGGGCGTTCGCGGCGCTGATGGGCGTCTCGCTGTCGTCGATCTTCCTGGTGTACACGCACACCTCGATCGTGCGGGTGTTCTTCATCACGGCGGCGACCTTCGGCGCGCTGAGCCTCTACGGCTACACCACCAAGCGTGACATGAGCGGCATGGCGTCGTTCCTGTTCATGGGCCTGATCGGCATCATCATCGCGAGCCTGGTCAACATGTTCCTCGGCAGCTCGATGCTGCAGTTCATCATCTCGGTGGTGGGCGTGCTGGTGTTCGCGGGCCTCACCGCCTATGACACCCAGCGGCTGAAGAACGACTACATCTACGGCTATGCCTCGCAGGGCGGTGACATTGCGGAAAAGGCGGCGATTACCGGCGCACTTTCGCTCTACCTGAACTTCATCAACCTGTTCACGCTGCTGCTGCAGCTGCTTGGCCAGCGCGACTAGCGCTCCCGGGAGCGCAACTAGCGCTCCTGGCCCAGCCAAAGAATTGAAGCCCCGGCCTCGCGGCCGGGGCTTTTCTTTTGCGGCTAGCAAAAATAATCTGTCACCATGTCTACGCCAGAAATCAGGCCCGCCACCGAGGCCGACCTCCCCTTCGTCACCGAAATCTACGAGCACGCGGTGCGCTACGGCACCGCGACATTCGAGCTGATCCCGCCCGATCTCGCCGAGATGACCCGGCGGTTCCGTGCGCTGATGGAAGGGGGTTTCCCGTATTTCGTCGCCGCGGTGGAAGGCCGGGTGATCGGATATGCCTATGCCGGCCCCTACCGCCCTCGGCCGGCCTATCGCTTCACGGTGGAGAACTCGGTCTATCTGCAGCCGGCGACCCACCGCCGCGGCATCGGCCTGTTGCTGCTGCAGCGGCTGATCGCCGAATGCGAAGCGCGGGGCTACCGCCAAATGATCGCCGTCATCGGCGATTCCGCCAACGCCGGCTCGATCGGCGTCCACACCAGGACCGGCTTCCAGATGATCGGAACGCACCCCTGCGTCGGTCTCAAATTCGGACGCTGGCTGGACACGGTGATGATGCAGCGCGCGCTCGGCGAAGGCGCCACGACGGTGCCGGCGGATTCGAAAGCTTCGTAGCCGGATGGAGCCAACGGCCTACAGGACCGCGCTAGACAACCGCCAGCTTGCGATCGATCACCAGCAGTACGCGCTCAAGCTCATGGCCGCGGCGCAGGATCAGCCCGGTCGCTGAGATCACGCTGTACATGCCCTGCTTGCGCGCCAGCCGCGGATCCTTCTCGATGCGATAGATCGGGACTTCGGAGGCGCGGCGGAACACCGAGAACACCGCGCGGTCCTTCAAGAAGTCGATGGCATAGTCGCGCCACTCGCCATCGGCGACCATGCGGCCGTACAGATTGAGGATGCGATTGAGCTCCAGGCGATTGAACGTAACGCTACTCGGCAGCGGACTGGCAGTGGCGGTGCGCGCCACCGCGCGACTCCCGCTTGGATCAGTGTCCTCCGACATCGAACTCATCGAGCGCCTCCTGTCGTCTCCGGCATGATCTTGCTCCGAAAAACCGGTCCCTGGTTTGCGCTGACGCGGCCCTTCGGGTCGGGATCATGACAATGACATGATCGCGCTAACCGCCGGGCACCGCAAGGCCCTTTGAAATTGCGGCGGAAAATCGTGACGGGCCGTCCGGCAACACCGGAAATGCCGAGTCACGGGAACGTTAGAGGAATCATATTGCTGCCCCACTTCCGCCCATCGCCCGCCCCGCTGGCTTGCGACAAGTGAATCCTGCGTTGACCCGGTCCTTTCGGTTCCGGATTCCTCAGCCCCCAGCCCCCCGGGGCCGTCGGGATCGGGTCTGTTCGCAGGGGAGCTTTCTCCCGCACTGGGCCAACGAGAGTTGGTCCTTTTTCTTTTGGGGGACGCTCAAGCAAATGCCGCGCGGGGCTCTGGCTTCGCCAGTTGCACCGCGGCCCTCAGCCCAGAATCTTCAGCATCGTAGCCCGGATAAAGCGAAGCGAAGCGTAATCCGGGGATGGCGCGAACGGAGATAGTTGTCCCGGATTGCGCGGAGTTTATCATCGGGCGCGCATTCGCGCGACCCGTTGGCTTCATCCGGGCTTCTGTAACGGGCCTCGATTAGTCAATCCCTTTTGCGTCATCCGCTCGCCGGGAACTTGCTTCTGTACGGGATCGGCGCAAGGGCCGTCGCCTGATGGGGTTCGTAAGAGGATAGGTCGGCCAATCTACGGAAGCGTGATCACATCGTTCGATGTGTCGACATCCCGGATGTCGGCCTGACCTGATCCATCGTCCCGGCGAAGGGACTTCGCTTCGGGAAGGCTGGTGTCGTGACCCGCCCGAAAACCTGTCGTTTTTGCTCCTAAGCCGTTGCAGCGTTAGCCTTGGTGGCCGGATTGAAGGGCGCACCGTCCTTGAGTATGCGATGCATGATCACGGCGAGCTTGCGGGCCAGCGCGACCTTAGCCTTGTTCATGCCGGCCCGTTTGGCGATCCGCATCGCCCAGCTCTTGAGCTGCGAACATCCCTTGATCGGCTTCGTCAGCATGATGTGAGCGGCCTGGTAGAGCGCCTCGCGCACGGAAGCGTCGCCGATCTTGCTGATCCGGCCCGATCGGTCGGTCTCGCCGGACTGGTGCTTCTTCGGCGTCAACCCAAAATGCGACCCGGCTTGCTTGGAGGATGTGAACCGCGCGGGATCATCGATCGCTGCGGCATAGGTCAGTGAGATGATTGGCCCCACCGCAGGCGTCGACATCAACAACCTGGCCTTGGCATTCATCAGCGACATCCTGCCTGCCCGCTTCTCGAAGGCCTTGAACTCGCTCAGCAGGACGGTCCGCACCTTGAGCAGCGCTTCTGCGATCACTTCCAGGTTGGGATGCCCCTTCACCAACTCGTTGATCCGTCCAGCAAAATCTGTTCCCGTCGTTTTGCCGACCTTCAGCCCAAAGCCGCGCAAGATCCCGCGCAGGCTGTTCTCGACGTCCAGAAGCTTGCTCTGAACCAGCTTGCGCGCCGTCAGCAAGGCTCTCACTTCCTGCGCCGCCACCGACTTGCAGTGAACCGGCCGGAACCAGCCCAGCCGCATCAGTTGCGCGATCCCCCGTGCGTCATTGCGGTCCGACTTCACTGGCATCGCCTTGAACGCGTCGTGCACGTGCCGCGTCTCCAACAGCTCAACTGCGAGCCCAGCCTGCTTCATCACCGCGTACAGCCATTGCGACAGCGGCCCAGCTTCCAGCCCGATCCGGCCCAGCCCGATCCCGAGCGAGGTGAACCAACCGATCAGCGCCGCCGGCTCGCTTGCCACCTTGCTCTCGCGGAAAATCTTGCCGTTCCCATCAACAACGCACACGCTTGAGCATTCCAATGACACGTCGATTCCTGCATAATACTCCATGGTCGTCTCTCCTTGATGCTTGGAGCGAGGTCCATCCTCGACTCCGTAAACACCATCCATGTGAGGGACGACCGCCCGCCTTCCAAGCAAGCCGCGCGAAGCGCGCACCCAACAGCGCCGTAGCAAGCGCGGCTTGCTTGGAAGGCAGACCGGGGCCCGTTACCCCATCTACGAACGCTCAAAACGCTTCAGTGAAAATCAGCGCAGCGGCGTATAGGCCGCGCCCAGCATCGGGCCGGGCTTTTCGCGATTGCCGTCCTGGACATAGACGACCGCGGCATCGACGCCATCGCGGGAGATGTTTTCAAGCGGAACGGTCCAGCTTCCGGAATTGCCGTTCCAGTCCCCGACCTTCAGGATGTTGCGCACCACATTGTAGTAGGTGACCTGGCGGCCGCGGTTTTCGCCGCGCCCGATCGAGATCGGCACCGCCTTCGAGACCGAGCAAATCCAGACTTCGCCCTGCGATGAAGTCGGCGCGTTGCTCGCCGCCACCGACACGTTGATGTGCTTGCCGGACAACGTCATCGTCACCGGCACCGACATCACGCCGGCGGCCTTCTGGGTGTGCTGGATTGCGCTGTCGATGCCTGCACGATCGCTGCCGACCACCTTCGCCGAACCGTTGACGATGACCTGCGGCGTGTAGACGTCGCGATCGCCACGCATTTGCGAATAGGCTTTCTGGCGCGCGCTGAAGCGCGAGTCCGCCAGCGTATCCTTCCAGCCCAGATAATCCCAATATTCGATCGGCATGCTCAGCGCGATTACGTTGGGGTCCTTGGCAAGCTCGCCAATGATCTCGTCGGCCGGCGGGCACGACGAGCAGCCTTGCGAGGTGAACAGCTCGACGACCGCGCGCGGGTCGGCATGAGCGGGACGGATAATCGCGACAATGGCACAGACGCCAAGCGCACTCGACCATCGCGAAATCGAACTATTGGCCATCATCGCTGTCATACTGCGAACCGGTCCTGGCGATTTCTATCCGTATTTGTACGGGGCATGATTTTCTATCCCTAAGCGCGCACCCCAGACGCAAGAAAGCGGCCTTTTCATAGGCCGCCTTCTTCCCGGTCGCTACTCACGTAGCAGTGAGGCACCGATCACAAATCCGCGTTTCAAGACGTTTTCAAGCGAAGTGGATACCGGTTCGCGTGAAGAAACGCCTCAAAACAGAACTCAAGCCGCAAGCTTGCGTAGCACATAGTGCAGAATACCGCCGTTGCGGTAGTAGTCGAGCTCGTCGAGCGTATCGATGCGGCAGAGCAGCGAAACGCGCTGCAGCGAACCGTCGCCGGACACGATTTCCGCGGTCAGCTTCTGGCGCGGCTTCAAATCGCCCTGCAGGCCGCGGATCGTCACCTTCTCGTCGCCCTTCAGCCCGATCGACGTCCAGGACTGGCCGTCCTCGAAGGTCAGCGGCAGCACGCCCATGCCGACGAGGTTGGAGCGATGGATGCGCTCGAAGCTCTGGCAGATCACCGCGCGGACGCCGAGCAGCCTGGTGCCCTTCGCCGCCCAGTCACGCGACGAGCCGTTGCCGTATTCGGCGCCGGCGAACACCACCAGCGGCACCTGCTCGGCCTGGTACTTCATCGCCGCGTCGTAGATCGACATCTGCTCGCCGTCGGGCCAATGTTTGGTCAATCCGCCTTCCGGAATGTTTCCATCAGCGCCCTTGAGCATGAAGTTCTTGATGCGGATATTCGCAAACGTGCCGCGCATCATGATCTCATGGTTGCCGCGCCGCGTGCCGTACTGGTTGAAGTCGGCCGGACGCACCTGATGCTCCGACAGATATTTTCCGGCCGGAGAGGTCAGCTTGATCGAACCGGCCGGCGAGATGTGGTCGGTGGTGATCTTGTCGCCGAACATCGCCAGAATCCGCGCATCGACCACGTCGACGATCGGTTCCGGTTCTTTCTTCATGCCTTCGAAGTAGGGCGGGTTCTGCACGTAGGTCGAGCTCATGTTCCAGCGATAGGTCTCGCTCTCGACCGTCTTGATCTTGCGCCAGTTGGTGTCGCCCTTGAACACGTCGGCGTAGCGCTTCTTGAAGATCGTCGCGGTGACGAACTTCTTCATGTAGGCGTTGATTTCCTTGGTGGTCGGCCAGATGTCCTTCAGGAACACCGGCTTGCCGTCCTTGCCTTCGCCGATCGGCTCGACCGAAAGGTCCTTGGTCACGGTGCCGGCCAGCGCATAGGCGACGACCAGCGGCGGCGAGGCGAGATAATTCGCCTGCACGTCCGGCGACACGCGACCTTCGAAATTTCGGTTACCCGACAACACGGCGGCGGCGACGATGCCATTGTCGTTGATCGACTTCGAAATATCCTCCGGCAGCGGGCCGGAATTGCCGATGCAGGTGGTGCAGCCGAAGCCGACCAGGTTGAAGCCGACCTTGTCGAGATCGAGCTGCAGTCCGGAGTTGGAAAGATATTCCGCGACCACCTGGCTGCCCGGCGCCAGCGAGGTCTTGACCCATGGCTTGGCCTTCAGGCCCTTGGCGGCCGCGTTGCGGGCCAACAGGCCCGCGCCGATCAGCACGCTCGGATTTGACGTGTTGGTGCATGAGGTGATCGCCGCGATCACGACGTCGCCATGGCCGAGATCGAAATTGCGGTTCTCGACGGCGTAGCGATGCGAGGCATCCGCCGCCTTCTTGTACTCGGTGGTCATCGCCGCGGAGAAGCCCGAGGCGACCGCCGGAAGTGCGACGCGGCCTTCGGGGCGCTTCGGTCCGGCCATCGAGGGCACCACGTCGGCAAGATCGAGCGTCAGTGTTTCCGTGAACACCGGATCGGCCGATTTGGCGGTACGGAACAGGCCCTGCGCCTTGGCATAGGCCGCAACCAGTTTCACACGGTCCGCCTTGCGGCCCGAGGTTTTCAGATAATCGATGGTCGCGGCATCGACCGGGAAGAAGCCGCAGGTCGCGCCATATTCCGGCGCCATGTTGCCGATCGTCGCCTTGTCCGCGACCGAAAGATAATCGAGGCCGGGGCCGTAGAACTCGACGAACTTTCCGACCACGCCCTGCTTGCGCAGCATCTGCGTCACGGTCAGCACCAGGTCGGTGGCGGTAACGCCTTCCTTCATCTGGCCCTTGAGCTTGAAGCCGATCACTTCGGGCAGCAGCATCGACTGCGGCTGGCCGAGCATCGCAGCTTCCGCCTCGATGCCGCCAACGCCCCAGCCCAGCACGGCCAGACCGTTGACCATCGTGGTGTGCGAATCGGTGCCGACCAGCGTGTCGGGATAGGCGACTTCGAACGTGCCGGTCTTCCTGCCGACGGTCATCTTCTCCTTGCGGGTCCACACCGTCTGGGCGAGGTATTCGAGATTGACCTGGTGGCAGATGCCGGTGCCGGGCGGCACCACCGAGAAATTCGTGAACGCCTTCTGGCCCCACTTCAGGAACTCGTAGCGCTCCTGGTTCTGCTTGTATTCCTCGACCACGTTCTTGCCGAACGCCTTGTTGTCACCGAAGAAGTTGACGATCACGCTGTGGTCGATGACGAGGTCGACCGGCACCAGCGGGTTGATCTTTTCGGCATCGCCGCCGAGCGCCTGCATCGCGTTGCGCATCGCGGCGAGATCGACCACCGCCGGCACGCCGGTGAAATCCTGCATCAGCACGCGTGCGGGGCGAAACGAGATTTCATGCTCGAGCTTGCGCGTCTTCAGCCATTTCGACACCGCGATGATGTCGGCCTTCTTGACCGTACGGTCGTCTTCAAAACGCAGCAGGTTTTCCAGCAGCACCTTCATCGAATAGGGGAGCTTGGAAATTCCCTTCAGACCGTTCTTCTCGGCGGCGGGCAGGCTGTAATACACGTAGGTCTTGCCACCGACCTTGAGGGTCTTGCGGCATTTGAAGCTGTCGAGCGAGGTCATGTCAGGAAATCCCAATTCTCAGTTATACCCGGCAAAGGGTATTTAAACACCGTCAGCGCGGTCGGCTTACCGGCTTGCGGCCGCCGGTTGTGTGCTGCATCAAGTTCCGGGCTTATAGAATCTTTCTAGATGCGCCGCCACAACCACGATCGTGCTGCAGCATTGCGCGACCCAAAAATTCTGATGCGGTACCCCAAGGTTTTCTGAAGGGCCGTAACGAGGCAAGATGCGGCTCAGAGGACGCCAGATCGATTGTGTGCGGGGTGGGCGCGCGGTGTTTTCCGGGCTCGATTTCGAGGCCGCATCTGGCCACGCGCTCGCCGTCATCGGCCCCAACGGCTCCGGCAAGACGTCACTGCTGCGGCTGATCGCGGGCTTGCTGGTGCCGGCAGGCGGATCGGTCGCGCTGGAAGGCGGCGCGGACGAACTGACGCTGCCCGAGCAGGCCCATTATCTCGGCCATCGCGACGCACTGAAACCCGCGCTCAGCGTGCTTGAAAACCTGTCATTCTGGCGGGATTTTCTGGGCGGGGACGCCAGCGATCCCCATGAAAGCCTCGCCAGAGTGGGGCTCGCGCACGCCACGAATCTGCCGGCGGCGTATCTGTCGGCCGGCCAACGGCGGCGGTTGTCGATCGGCCGGCTGCTCGCGGTGCGGCGGCCGGTCTGGCTGCTGGACGAGCCGACCTCGGCGCTCGATGCCGCCGGGCAGGATCTGTTCGCTGGCCTGATGCGCGACCACCTCGCGCGCGGCGGCATCATCGTCGCGGCCACCCACGCGCCGCTCGGGATCGAGGCGGGCGAATTGCGGATGGGAGGGCCGGCATGACGTTGCTCCAGCATCTCTCGTCGCACGCGGCTCTCGCCGTTCCCTCCCCCCTTGCGGGGGAGGGTCAGGGAGAGGGGTATCCCACGACGCGCTCTCTCCGTTCGACCTCGGACAACCGGTGCTTCCAACAAACACTGTTTCCGGAGCCACCCCTCTCCCCCGCCCTCCCCCGCAGGGGGGGAGGGAGCTACCGGTGTACGCCGCCACAGCGGAGTGCACATCGCATGCAGCCATTGCGAGCGCCGGCATGACCGCCCTTGCCGCGCTGATTCGACGCGATATCAGGATCGCGCTGCGCGTCGGCGGCGGCGCGCTGATCGGCGTGCTGTTCTTCCTCACCGTCACTGTGCTGATGCCGTTTGCACTCGGGCCCGATTTGGCGCTGCTGACGCGGCTCGGGCCCTCCATTCTCTGGCTCGGCGCGCTGCTGGCCAGTCTGCTCACGCTCGACCGCCTGTTCACATCAGACCACGAGGACGGCTCGCTCGATCTGATCGTGATGGGCCGGACGCCGCTGGAACTGGCCTGTGCTGCGAAAGCGCTGGCGCACTGGCTCGCCGCCGGGCTGCCGCTGATCTTAGCTACCCCCGTGCTTGGGCTGATGCTCAATCTCGACGCCACCGCGACCTCGGCCGTGGCGCTGACGCTGCTGGTGGGAACGCCGGCGCTGACTTTTATCGGCATGATCGGCGCCGCGCTGGCGGTGACGCTGCATCGCGGCGGGTTGTTGCTCGCGGTGCTGGTGCTGCCGCTGTCGATCCCGGTGCTGATTTTCGGCGTCGCAGCGTCGCAGGCCGCGATATCGGGACCGCTGCCGTTTGGAACACCGTTTTCGATCCTGTGCGCGATCTCGCTGGTCAGTTTCGTGATCGGACCGTTTGCCGCAGCCGCCAGCCTGCGGCACGGGCTGGACTAGATAATCTGACGCATGCCGATCAACACTTGATGGAACAGACCAAGCCGCATTGCCTGCCCCGCCGCCGACGATTATCAGGATGCCCATGACGCTGATCGACCTCGCCAACCCCACCAAATTCCTGTCGCTGACGGGGCGCATATTGCCGTGGCTGGCGGGCGCGACCGCGATCCTGTTGCTCATCGGCTTGTACCAGGCAGCAATGGCGCCCGACGACTATCAGCAGGGCGCCACCGTCAAGATCATGTTTATCCACGTGCCCAACGCCTGGCTGTCGATGTTCGTGTGGGGCGTCATGAGCCTTGCGGCGCTGGGCACGCTGGTGTGGCGGCATCCACTCGCCGACGTCGCCGCGAAAGCCGCCGCCCCGATCGGCGCCGCCTTCACATTTCTCGCGCTGGTCACGGGCTCGCTGTGGGGCCGGCCGATGTGGGGCACCTATTGGCAATGGGATGCGCGGCTCACCTCGGTGCTGATCCTGTTCCTGATGTATCTCGGCCTGATCGCGCTGTGGCGCGCGGTGGACGACCCGTCGCGGGCGGCGCGGGCGGCGGCGATCCTCACACTGGTCGGCGCGCTCAATCTGCCGATCATCAAATTCTCGGTCGACTGGTGGAACACGCTGCATCAGCCGGCCTCGGTGCTGCGGATGGGAGGCTCCACGCTCGACCGCGCCTTCCTGATTCCGTTGCTGGTGATGGCGGTTGGATTTTCGCTGCTGTTCGTCACGCTGCATCTGGCGGCGATGCGCAACGAGATCCTGCGCCGCCGCGTGCGCAGCTTGCAGATCATGCAAGCCAGCCAACAGGCCGCGTGACGCGATGGCACTCGGTCCCTATGCCTCCTTCATCGTGACGTCCTACGCGCTGGTCGCCGCGGTGGTCGCTATCCTGATCGCCTGGATCGCCATCGATTTTCGCCGCCAGAAGGCGCGCCTGCGCGAGCTCGAGGCCAGCGGCATCACCAGGCGCTCCGGCCGCAGTGCGGCGGATATCCGATGAGCGGGCCGGCGGCATCTGACGCACCGCGGCAAAGCCGGCGCTGGCTGGTGACGCTGCCACTGATCGGTTTCATGGCGGTGGCCGGCCTTTTTCTGATGCGGCTGCACGGCGGCGATCCCTCCAAAATTCCATCCGCCCTGATCGGTCGCCCGGCGCCGCAAACCGCGCTGCCGGCGCTGGCAGGCCTGGTCGACAACGGCGTTGCTATTCCCGGGCTCGACCCGGCGGCCTTCAAGGGCAAGGTCAGCGTCGTCAACGTCTGGGCGTCCTGGTGCGTGCCATGCCATGACGAGATGCCGCTGCTGACCGCTCTGGCCAAGGACAAGCGGCTGCAGATCGTCGGCATCAACTACAAGGATTCGCCTGACAACGCCCGCCGCTTCCTCGGCCGCTACGGCAACCCGTTCAGCATGGTCGGCGCCGACAGCAATGGCCGCGGCTCGATCGAATGGGGCGTCTATGGCGTGCCCGAGACCTTCGTGGTCGGCCGCGAAGGCACCATCGTCTACAAGCTGGTCGGGCCGGTGACGCCGGCCAATGTCGATACCGTGCTGAAGGCAGAGATCGAGAAGGCGTTGCGGTGACGACGTAGTCGTCATTCCGGGGCGCGTCGAAGACGCGAACCTCAGATGTGCAATTGCACATCGGGGAAGCTCGAGATTCCCCGGTGCGCAATTTCGCACCTGAGGTCTGGTCCTTCGGACCATCCCGGAATGACGACTGAATGATTGGCTCCAAATAATTTCCAGCTTTTATCTGCCGTTCATTTGCCGGCCATGGCGCCGCCACGAATTCGAAGCTAGCTTGATGGCGTTACTTAAACCGTCCTTGGAGGGACACTTCTATGCGTCATTTCACGCTCGCTTCTCTTCTCGCAACTGCGCTCACGGTTGGCCTGATGACGGCAACCCCGTCGATGGCCCAGACCGCGCAGCCCGCGACCAAATCCGACAGCAAGATGGCTCCCGCGCCGAAGGCCCAGGAGTCGAAGATGGCGCCGGCTCCGAAGGCCGAACTGCTCGATATCAATTCGGCGACCGTCGACCAGCTCGAAGCGCTGCCTGGGATCGGCAAGGCCTATTCCGCCAAGATCGTCGCCGGCCGTCCCTACAAGGGCAAGGACGATCTGGTGCACAAGAACATCGTCCCGCAGGCGACCTACGACAAGATCAAGGACCAGGTGATCGCCAAGCAGAAGAGCTGAGACCGCTCGCCTAACCTCTCCCGCGCTTGCGGGGGAGGTCGACGCGCGAAGCGCGGCGGGTGGGGGAAACTCTATCCACACGAACAGGTGACTCGCGGAAGCACCCCCACCCCGGCCCTCCCCCGCAAGCGGGAGAGGGAGAAAAGCTAACCCTTCCTCACATCTCCCGCGTCCGCCTCGCTGGCTTCCAGCGAGGCCGGCTCCAGATGGTAGCGCTTGGTCAGCGGCATCTGGGCAATCGCAAAGATCATCGTCAGCGGAATCACGCCGAACACCTTGAAGCCGACCCAGAAGTCGGTCGACTGGGTACGCCAGACGAATTCGTTCAGAAGCGCCATTGCGAAGAAGAACAGCGTCCAGCGCATGGTGAGGATGCGCCAGCCCTGCGGCGTCAGGTTGAACACCTGATCGAACATGACGGCGATGAAGGAACGGCCGAACAACAGGCCACCGCCGAGGATCGCGGCGAACAGGCCGTAGATGATGGTCGGCTTGACCTTGATGAAGGTCTCATCATGCAGCACCAGGGTCAGCGTGCCGAACACGATGACGATGACGGCCGTGACGATCGCCATCATGGGCACATGCCTGGTCACCACATAGGACGCGATCATCGCCGCGATGATCGCCACCATGAAGGCGCCGGTGGCGACGAACAGACCGAATTTGGCGTTGGCGACAAAGAACACGATCAGCGGACCGAGTTCGGTCGCAAGCTTGAACAGCGGATGCGGCTGGGTTTTGTCCATTAATTCACGCTCTTCCTTTGAGCCATGACCTTATCCGAAAACCGGCTGCCACTTTTCGGGGTCACGCCTCGATCCCTGCAATCGCGTTCGCAAAATCCCGCGCGGTGAACGGCGCCAGATCGTCGACGCCTTCGCCGACGCCGATGAAGTGCACCGGCAGTTTGAATTTCTCCGACAGCGCCACCAGGATGCCGCCCCGCGCGGTGCCGTCGAGCTTGGTCATCACAAGGCCGGTGACGCCTGCGGTACGATGAAAAGCCTCGACCTGCGACAGCGCATTTTGTCCCACCGTGGCGTCGAGCACCAGCAGCACCGCATGCGGGGCCGAGGCATCGACCTTCTTGGTGACGCGGACGACCTTTTCGAGCTCTTTCATCAGCTCGGCCTTGTTCTGCAATCGCCCGGCGGTGTCGACCAGCAGCACGTCGGTCTTCTGCTCCTGCGCCGCCGTCAGCGCATTGAAGGCTAGGCTCGCCGAATCCGATCCCTGCGCGCCCGCGATAACAGGCGATTTGGTCCGCTCGCCCCAGACCTTCAACTGCTCGATCGCGGCAGCACGGAACGTGTCGCCCGCCGCCAGCATCACCTTGCGACCCTCGGCGCTGAGTTTCGCCGCCAGCTTGCCGATGGTGGTGGTCTTGCCGGAACCGTTGACGCCAACCACCAGGATAACGAACGGCTTTTGGGCGGCGTCGATCACCAGCGGCCGGGCCACCGGCGCCAGCACCTTCTCGACCTCGGTCGCGACCACCGTCTTGACCTCATCCGCCGAGATCGCCTTGTCGTAGCGGCCGGCGCCGACGGCATCCGCGATCCGCACCGCGACCTCGGTGCCGAGATCGGCGCGCAGCAGCACATCCTCGATATCATCGAGCATGGCGCGGTCGAGCTTGCGCTTGGTGACGAGGTCGGCAACGGCTGACCCGATCGAACTCGAGGTTCGCTTCAGGCCGCTCGAAAGCCGCCGCCACCAGCTCAGTTTGGGAGTTCCGGGAGTGGTATCGCTCATGTCGGACGTGTGTTAGCGGTTTCGCGCCATGAACGAAAGCCACAACCAACCCATTGAAATTGGCGGGGCATCCCTTGATGTCCCCAACCTGACCGCGGAAGAAATTCAGGCCCGCGTGCTCCACCGGGACGGGCTGATGCTGGTCATCGACAAGCCCTGCGGCCTGCCGGTGCATCGCGGCCCCAAGGGGGGCGCCAATCTGGAAACCTCGTTCGATGGCCTGCGTTTCGGCCTGCCGCGGCCGCCGGTGCTCGCGCACCGCCTCGACAAGGATACCTCCGGCTGTCTCGTGCTGGGACGCCATCGCAAGGCCACGGCCTCGCTCGGCCTGCTGTTCAAGCACGGCAAGATCGGCAAGACCTACTGGGCCGTGGTCGAAGGGGGGCCTGCCGAAGATGAAGGCACCATCGACATGGCGCTCGGCCGGCTCAACGTCGAGCGCGGCTGGTGGCAGAAGCCGGATCCGGATGGTCAAAAAGCCGTCACAAACTGGAAGGTGCGCGGCCGCGGCAACGGCCTTGCCTGGCTCGATTTGGAACCGGTCACCGGCCGCACCCATCAATTGCGCGTGCACACATCGGCCACCGGCTGGCCGATCGTCGGCGACAACATCTACGGCAACGGCCCCCGCTTCGGCGAGCCGCGCCTGCATCTGCATTCCCGCGAGATCGTGATTCCGATTTCAAGGAACAAGGAACCGGTGCGCGTGGTGGCGCCGGCGCCGGAGCATATGCGCGAGCGGCTCAGGGCCTGCGGGTGGAACGGGGAGTGACTCTTCCCTTCTCCCCTTGTGGGAGAAGGTGGCTTCGCGAAGCGAAGACGGATGAGGGGTCGCCTCCTCACGGTAAGACTCGAGTTTGAGGATAGAGACCCCTCATCCGGCGCTTCGCGCCACCTTCTCCCACAAGGGGAGAAGGAAGAAAGCATCACACCGTCAGCCGCGCGCCGTCATGTCCGATCATCGTCAGC
The DNA here is from genome assembly GCF_040546575.1 of Bradyrhizobium sp. OAE829. Classification (NCBI taxonomy): domain Bacteria; kingdom Pseudomonadati; phylum Pseudomonadota; class Alphaproteobacteria; order Hyphomicrobiales; family Nitrobacteraceae; genus Bradyrhizobium; species Bradyrhizobium sp. OAE829. The sequence goes on from NZ_JBEPOE010000001.1 coordinate 4,261,347, forward strand.
GCCTGCACCGCGCCCGGGGCTTCACCTGCAATCGCCACCGGCAGAAAATGCTCCGTCCGCCCCTGCCTGCCACTCTCGATCAACACCTGTCGCGTTGCGCCGATCTCCGTCGCCAGCCGCTTCCGCAACGCCGCCTCACCGGTCGCGCGCAATCGCTTTGCACGTTCCTTGATCGCCTCACCTGCGACCTGCGGCATCCGCGAAGCCGGCGTGCCCGGGCGCTTGGAATAGGGAAACACGTGCAGGAAGGTGAGATCGCATTCATCCACCAGATCCTGCGATCGTGCGAACATCGCTTCGGTCTCGGTCGGAAAGCCCGTGATGATGTCGGCGCCGAGCGCGATGTCCGGACGTAGCCGCCGCACCTGCGCGCAGAACTCGATGGCATCGCTGCGTGAATGCCGCCGCTTCATCCGCTTCAGAATCAGATCGTCGCCGGACTGCAGCGACAGATGCAGATGCGGCATCAGGCGCGCATCATCCGCAATGACGTCGAGCAGGTCGCGGTCGGCCTCGATGGAATCGATCGATGAGATCCGCAGACGCTTCAGCTCCGGCACATGCCGCAAAATCTGTTTTGTCAATTGGCCAAGCTTTGGCGTGCCCGGCAAATCAGCCCCGTAGCTGGTGAGATCGACGCCGGTCAGCACGATTTCGGCATGACCGCGTTCGACCAGCGCGCGGACCTGCCCGACAACAGCGCCCATCGGCACCGAGCGCGAATTGCCGCGGCCGTAGGGGATGATGCAGAAGGTGCAGCGATGGTCGCAGCCGTTCTGCACCTGCACGAACACCCGCGGCAGGCCGCTCTGAAAGCCTTCCAGAAGATGCGGCGCCATCTCGGTAACCGCCATGATGTCGGCGACCGCGATCTTTTCGCTGGCCGCAATGCCGAAGCCGGAATCGAACGCCGCACGCGCGCTGCGCCAGGCTTCGCCGCGCATCTTCTCGTCATTGCCGACGACGCGATCGACTTCGATCATATCGGCAAACATTTCGGGCTGGGTCTGCGCCGCGCAACCGGTGACGACGATCCGCGCATCCGGCCGCTCGCGCTTCAGCCGACGGATCGATTGCCGCGCCTGCGCCACCGCCTCGTTGGTGACCGCGCAGCTGTTGATCACGATGGTATCGGAAAGGCCCGCGCTCTCGGCCTCGTGCCGGATCACTTCGGATTCGAACGCGTTGAGGCGGCAGCCGAAGGTGAGAACGTCGACGCTCATCTTTACGCGACGCTGGCGAACAGCGCCGGATCAAAGCGACCTTCATATTCGAACGTTGCCGTGCCGGTCATCAGCACATGGTCGTCGCGCTCGCGCCATTCGATAGAGAGCTTGCCGCCGGGCAGCGACAATTCGACGATGCGGTTGGTGCGCTTCAACCGCGCCGCCGCGACCGCGGTGGCGCAGGCGGCCGAGCCGCAGGCCCTGGTCAGACCGGCGCCGCGTTCCCAGGTGCGCATCGTGATGTGGTCGCGATCGACGATATGGGCGAGCGTGATGTTGGCGCGATCGGGGAAGATGGGATGATTTTCCAACAGCGGCCCGAAGCGCTCGAGATCATAGGCGTTGACGTCGTCGACCCAGAAGATCGCGTGCGGATTGCCCATGCTGACGACCGACGGCGAATGCAGGATCGGCGCGTCGATCGGCCCGACTTGCAGTTCGATGTAACGTGTGTCGCGAAACTCCTCGGCGAGCGGAATTTCCTGCCAGCCGAACTTCGGCGCGCCCATGTCGACCGTGTAGAGATCGGGCTGCGGCCCCTGCCAGCAATTGAGCAGACCCGAGCGGGTCTCGAAGGTCACCGCCGTCTGGCCGGTCTTCTCGAACAGCCGCCGCACCACGCAGCGCATGCCGTTCCCGCAGGCGCCGGCCTCGGAGCCGTCATTGTTGTAGATGCGGATGAAGGCCTCGGTGCCCTCCAGCCGCGGCGGCTGCAATACCATCAACTGGTCATAGGGCACGCCGGCGGGCGAGGCGACGGCGCGCGCTTCTTCCGCCGTCACCTTGGCCGGCTTGTCGCGCAGATCGACCACGACGATCTCGTTGCCGATACCGTTCATCTTGGCGAATGCGTGATTGGCCAGCGCGCTCATGGAATTTCCCAATTTCTGCCCGTCTTATATGGCGAATGATGGCCGATTGCCTAGTACGCAGGGGTCCATGACGCATCTGTCATGGGACGAAGGCGGACCTTGCGTGTTAGGGATGGCGGCGCTTTGTGGTCGTGAGCGGGGACATGCCGCGACCGCCTGGGGATGGATGGAGAATGCCTGAAATGAACCGTATCAGCCCTTTCCGCGCGGCCGTGGCCGCGCTGGTCGCGACAGCGGCAATCGCGTGGGGCGGCGCTGCGCTGGCGCAATCGCCGGCGCCAGCCGCCAGCCCCTCAGCGCCACCGGCGCCCGCCGCTTCAGCGTCCCCTGCCCCGGCGGAGACGCCTTCACCGGCGGCATCCGCGATCCCGGCACCGGGAACCTCCCCCGCGCCGGTGGCAAGCCCGTCCGTTGCCCCCTCACCGCCACCCGCGGCCGCCCAGACGCCGGCCACGCCCCCTGCGGCCGTCCAGACCGCCGATCCCTTCGGTGAGCAGTTCACGCTGGAGCCCAGGAAGGTGGTAGTCATGAAGGGCACCGCCAATTGGGACTCGGCGTTCGACACGCTGATCGATTCGTTCAAGGCGCTGAACGCGCTGCTCGAGAAGCAGGGCATCAAGGCCGCGGGCAATTCGATGATCGTCTACACCTCGACCGACGACAGCGGCTTTACGTTCCTTGCCGAAATTCCAGTCGACCAGGAGCCGAAGAACCTGACCAAGGACATGAGCATCGGCAAATCGCCCGAGGGCAAAGCCCTGAAGTTTGTCCATCGCGGCTCCTACGACAACATGGACAACACCTACGAGGCGATCACCAATCACCTCGACGACAAGAAACTTGAAGCAAAGGACACCTTCGTCGAGGAATACATCACCGATCCCTTGAAGACCGCGGAGGACAAGCTGGTGATCAACGTCTATGTGCCGCTGAAGTGAGAGACATGAAGCATCCGCTCGCGTTTGTTATCGCCGCAGCCGTGCTGCTGGCCACGCCGGCATTGGCCCAGACGGTGCCGCCGCCCACGATCTCCGTGACCGGCGAAGCCAATGTGTCGGTGCCGCCAGATCTGGCGCAGATCGATGGCGGTGTTGCCACCGACGCCAAGACCGCGCGCGAGGCGTCCGACGCCAATAACGCGGCGATGGGCAAGGTGCTGCTGGCGCTGAAAGGTGCCGGGATCGACGAAAAGGATTACCAGACATCGCGGCTGTCGCTGCAGCCGCAATATGCGACCTCGTCCAAAACCGTGGAGCGGCCAGGCGTCGTTGGGTTCCGCGCCAGTAACCGCGTCACGATCAAGATCCGCGACGTGACCAAGGTCGCGAGCGTGATCGACGTGCTGGTCGGCGCCGGCGCCAACGAGATCGGCGGCATCAATTTCATCGTAACGCAGCCGTCCAAGCACCTGGACGAGGCCCGCGAGAAGGCGATCGCGGACGCGCGCCGCAAGGCCGATATCTACGCCAAGGCCGCCGGCGTCACGCTCGGCGAACCGATCAGCATTTCCGAGGAAGGCGCGGCCGTGCCGGTGTTCCGCAGCAAGGTGGCCGCGCCGATGGCCGCCGGCGCACCGGTGGCGCAAGGCGAGGAGACGCTCTCGGTTTCAGTGAGCGTGTCCTGGGCGATCAAGCCGAAGGAATAAAATGCGATGTCGTCCCTGCGAACGCAGGGACCCATAGCCACCGCCGTCCATTGTTGAAAAAGGCTGGAGCCACAGCTCGACATAATCACGTCTTGCTGTGGTTATGGGTCCCTGCGTTCGCAGGGACGACAAGACGTTAAACCTCGAATACCTGTCCGGGCTTCAGCGTGGCGAACCGCTCGCGCGGAATCTTCGCTTCGTCCAGCGCTTCGCCGAGCGCGATCACCGGCGCGTCGATCGCCTCGTCGGTAAGCTGGAACGTGCCGTGATGATGCGCCAGCGCGGTCTGCGCACCGCAATCGGCCAGCGCCTTCACGGCGTCCGACGGGTTCATGTGCTGGTCGCGCATGAACCAGCGCGGCTCATAGGCGCCGATGGGCAGGATCGCCAGCCGCAGCGGGCCATGTGCTTCGGCAACCCGGCGAAAATGCTTGCCGTCGCCGTAGCCGGAATCGCAGACGATGTAGAGTTTGCCGGCCGGCGTCTCCAGCACAAAGCTCGCCCACAGCGCCTTGTTGCGGTCGAACAGCCCGCGTGCCGACCAATGCCGTGTCGGCACCAGCGTCACGGCGATGCCGTTGCCGAGTTCGACGCGATCCTTCCAGTCGAACGCCTCGACTTTGATCGCTTCATCCGCGTCGCGCATGGTAACGTCATTGCCGAGCGGCGTGATCACGCGCGGCGAAAATGTTTTCGCGAGCCTCGACAGCGTCGCCAGATCGAGATGATCGTAATGGCCGTGCGACACCAGCACGACATCGATCTTGGGCAATGCGTCGAAGGCGATGCCGGGATCGTTGTGCCGCTTCGGCCCGGCCCATCTGAACGGCGAGGCCCGCATCGACCACACGGGGTCGACGAGAATATTGAGGCCGCCGGTCTGGATCAGCCAGCTCGCATGGCCGACGAACGACAGCCGCACCTTGTTGCCGTCAACACGCGGCGGCGGCGTATCGGCGTGCGCACTTGGCACCCAATCCGGCCAGCTCGCACGCTGCCCACGGCCGCCGAACTGCCAACGCAGTACCTCGGCCAGTGATTTCGGCGGCGAACCATCCGGATCGAAGAAGGTCAGGCCGTCGAAATGGTCGGAGACGGGGCCGTCATAGGTTTTCATGCGGGACATCCAGACAGATGGCGCGCCGGCGGCCAGACCGAGGCCGGCGAGCACTGCAAAGACACGGCGGCGGGTAATGGGCACGGGCGCGATCACATAGAGCGGGAGCGAAGGGTACGCGGCGTTATATGGCGTGCCCTGACCAAGTTGGAACCCGCAGCAGAGGGAACGCGCAACTTCGCGCCGGTAAATCGGCATAAAATTTCTTTGTTTCAATGACTTAACTCGGCGTTCGAGGCCGGTTCGGGCTAGTTTGCCCTTGACTTTGATGGCTCCCGGGCGTTTAACCCCGGCACTTCTCGGAAAGACGTACTTTTCGACCCGCCGCCCGGCCCTTGAGACCGGAGGCCAACGCCCGACAGCGCGATGCGCCCTCGGGCGTAATCGTGTTTGGAAATTCGTCCTGAGGCAGGACAGAGGATAACGGCATTGTTCGACAATCTGTCGGAAAAGCTCGGTGGGATACTCGATCGGCTGACGGGCCGCGGTGCGCTGTCCGAGAAGGACGTCGATGCCGCGATGCGCGAGGTGCGCCGCGCGCTGCTCGAGGCCGACGTCTCGCTCGACGTGGTCAGAAGCTTCATCGACCGCGTGCGCGAGCAGGCGATCGGCGCCACCGTCGTCAAGTCGGTCACACCCGGCCAGATGGTGGTCAAGATCGTCCATGACGAACTGGTCGCCACGCTCGGCGCCGACGGCCAGACCATCGACCTCAATGCGGTGCCGCCGGTCGCGATCATGATGGTCGGTCTGCAGGGCTCCGGCAAAACCACGACCACCGCAAAACTCGCCCGCCGCATGACCCAGCGCGACAAGCGCAAGGTGCTGATGGCCTCACTCGACATCTATCGCCCCGCGGCGATGGAGCAGCTCGCCGTGCTCGGGCGCGATCTCGACATTCCGACGCTGCCGATCGTGGCCGGCCAGAAGCCGGCGCAGATTGCCAAACGCGCGCTGGAAGCCGCCAAGCTCGGCGGCTACGACGTCGTGCTGCTCGACACCGCCGGCCGCACCACGCTCGACGAAGAGATGATGTCGGAGGCCGCGGAAATCAAAACCGTCGCCAGCCCGCATGAAGTGCTGCTGGTCGCGGATTCCCTGACCGGCCAGGACGCGGTCAATCTCGCGCGCTCGTTCGACCAGCGCGTCGGCCTGACCGGCATCGTGCTGACGAGGGTCGATGGCGACGGCCGCGGCGGCGCCGCGCTGTCGATGCGCGCGGTCACCGGAAAACCGATCAAGCTGATCGGCACCGGTGAAAAGACCGATGCGCTGGAAGATTTCCACCCCAGCCGTATCGCCGGCCGCATTCTCGGCATGGGCGACGTGGTGTCGCTGGTCGAAAAGGCCGCGGCGAATATCGACGCTGAAAAGGCGGCGCGCGTCGCCGAGAAAATGCGCAAGGGCCAGTTCGACCTGGCCGACATGCGCGAGCAATTGCTTCAGATGGCGAACATGGGCGGCATCAGCGGCCTGATGGGCATGATGCCGGGCATTGCCAAGATGAAAAACCAGATCGCCAACGCTGGGATCGACGACAAGATCATCAAGCGCCAGGTCGCGGTGATCGATTCGATGACGCGGCAGGAACGCAAGAGCCCCGACCTTTTGAAAGCCAGCCGCAAGAAGCGCATCGCAGCCGGCGCCGGCGTCAAGGTCGAGGAAGTCAACAAGCTCCTGAAGATGCACCGGAACATGGCCGACATGATGAAGGCGATGGGTTCGGGCAAACGCGGCCCGATGGCCGGCATCGCGCAGGCGATGGGATTTGGCGGCGGCGGCATGCCGTCGGCCGAACAGATGAAGGCGCTGGCGGAGAAAATGCCTGGTGGCGCCGGCCCGGGCGGCATGCCCGCGCTGCCGAAGGATATTCCGGTGGGCTTGCGTCAAGGCCTGCCGAATTTGCCGGGGCTGACAGGCCTCAGCGGCAAGCCGACGCTGCCGGGTCTCGGCGGCTTCCCCGGCAAGAAGAAATAATCGCGATCAATTCACTCTCATCAAACCAAACTTACGGAGAATACAATGTCAGTCGTTATCCGCCTCGCTCGCGCAGGCACCAAGAAGCGCCCGGTCTATCACGTCGTCGTCGCCGACTCGCGCTTTCCCCGCGACGGCCGCTTCATCGAGCGTCTCGGCCATTTCAATCCGCTGCTGCCGAAGGACAACGAAGCCCGCCTGAAGCTCGACATGGACAAGGTCAAGTCCTGGCTCGCCAAGGGCGCGCAGCCGTCCGACCGCGTCACCCGCTTCCTCGATGCCGCCGGTGTCGTGAAGCGTGCCGCGCGCAACAACCCGGAAAAGGCCGTGCCGCGCAAGGAGCGCAAGGCCGCTGCCGAAGCCGCCGCGAAGTCATAAGCGTTAGCGGCGCGGGGCGGTGGCAGCACCGATTTGTGTCGCCCGGATCGGCGCCGCGCATGGCGTGCGCGGCGCGGTGAAGCTGTGGACGTTTACCGAAGACCCGCTGGCCGTGAGGGATTACGGCCCGCTGACGACCAAGGACGGCGCGCGTCAGTTCGAACTGACGCACGCCCGTGAGGCGAAAGACCATCTGGTCGCCACGTTCAAAGGCGTCGCCACCCGCGAGGACGCCGAACGCCTCAACGGCATCGAGCTCTATATCGCGCGCGACAAGCTGCCCGAGACCGACGACGACGAATATTACCACGCCGATCTGATTGGCCTCGCCGCGGTCAACGCCGCGAACGAACCGCTCGGCCGCGTCACCGCGATCCATAATTTCGGCGCCGGCGACATCATCGAGATCGCACCACCGCAGGGCCCGACGATGCTGCTGCCGTTCACCAATGCCGTGGTGCCGACGGTCGACCTTGCGGGCGGCCGCGTCGTGATAGAACTGCCCAAGGAAATTGAAGGCGACGACGTTCCGACGCTTACGTGATCGGTTATTGTATGACCTATTTCAAATGACCTGGCGCGCCACCATCCTCACGCTATTCCCGGACATGTTTCCGGGCCCGCTCGGCGTCAGCCTGGCGGGCAAGGCGCTGGCCTCCGGGCTGTGGGCGCTGGAAGCGCGCGACATCAGGGCATCGGCCACCGACCGCCACCGCAGCGTTGACGACACCCCGGCTGGCGGCGGGCCCGGCATGGTGCTGCGCGCCGACGTATTGGCAGCCGCCATCGACGCCGCCGATACCGGCCAGTCCGGTTCAAACGATCGACCAAGGCTCCTGATGAGCCCCCGGGGTCGGCCATTGACCCAGTCCCGGGTGATCGAGCTTGCCGCCGGTCCCGGGCCCGTGATCGTCTGCGGCCGGTTCGAGGGCATCGACGAGCGGGTCATTGCAGCCCGAAGGCTCGAGGAGGTCTCGATCGGCGATTACGTGCTGTCCGGTGGTGAAGTCGCCGCCATGGTGCTGGTCGACGCCTGTGTCCGGCTCTTGCCGGGGGTGATGGGAAAACAGGCCTCGGGGACCGAGGAGAGCTTTTCCGAGGGACTACTGGAATACCCGCAATATACCCGCCCGCAGGAGTTCGAGGGCCGAACCATCCCGGAAATCCTCGTTTCCGGCGACCATGCCAAAGTCGCCGCCTGGCGTCAGGCCGAGGCTGAAGCCCTGACCAGGGCGCGGCGGCCGGATTTGTGGGCGATTAAGGCGCGCCAAAAACGCCCAAAAAGCACGACAGACGGGTGACAAGCGCGCGCCTATGCCTTATACGGGCGCCAAATCCGCAGCAATCAGCAGGATAGATGGACGTTCGCGCAGCCCGCGCTGGACTGGCTGGGCGCGCCGCCGATGGAGATTTCAATGAACATCATTCAACAGCTCGAAAAAGAGCAATTCGACAAATTGGCCGCGACCAAGTCGATCCCCGAGTTTGGCCCCGGCGACACCGTGATCGTCAACGTCAAGGTGGTCGAAGGCGAGCGCACCCGCGTGCAGGCCTATGAAGGCGTCTGCATCGGCCGGTCCGGCGGCGGGCTCAATGAGAGCTTCACCGTCCGCAAGATTTCCTACGGCGAAGGCGTGGAACGCGTCTTCCCGGTGATGTCGCCGATGATCGACTCGATCAAGGTGGTGCGCCGCGGCAAGGTGCGTCGCGCCAAGCTGTATTACCTGCGCCAACTGCGCGGCAAGTCGGCCCGCATCGTCGAGAAGACCGAGCGCGCGACCGCCGTCGGCGAGTAATTCGTCTCCTGCAGGGGGATGTGACCAAAAGCGCGGGGTTTTGCCCCGCGCTTTTTTGTTGAGCCTTTCGTCATTGCAACGGCTCGCAATGACGGTGGATATAAACGCATATCGCGCTTAGATACCTCATGTGCTATGAGGCTAGAATGGTTCCAGATCAAACCAGCTTTGCAGGCCGGCGCGTCGATCCCTTCGTGATCGACGACCGCTCGCGCCTGCCCGGCCGTTTCTTCGGACGCTTTGCGACCTCGGCGACGTCAGAGCTTAGCTGCGGCCTTTGATGCCGCGCTGACTGCCCGTTGCTTGCGCTGATAACCGCGCTGACCGCTCACACAGAATCATTTTTGGAGCTTACGCTCATGTCCAACCCCACCACGCTGTACGACAAAATCTGGAACGACCATCTGGTGCACGAAGCCGATGACGGCACCTGCCTGCTCTATATCGACCGCCATCTGGTGCACGAGGTGACCTCGCCGCAGGCGTTCGAAGGCCTGCGCATGACCGGCCGCAAGGTTCGCGCGCCGGAGAAGACGCTGGCCGTGGTCGACCACAACATCCCGACCACCGACCGCTCGAAGCCGAATCCCGATCCTGAAAGCATCGAGCAGATGCGCGTGATGGCCGACAACGCCAAGGAATTCGGCATCACGTATTTCAACGAGCACGACAAGCGCCAGGGCATCGTTCACGTGATCGGTCCCGAGCAGGGCTTTACGCTGCCCGGCACCACCATCGTCTGCGGCGACAGCCACACCTCGACGCATGGCGCGTTCGGCGCGCTGGCGCACGGCATCGGCACATCAGAGGTCGAGCACGTTCTGGCAACCCAGACGCTGATCCAGAAAAAAGCAAAAAACATGCGCGCGGTGGTCGACGGCAAATTGCCCGACGGCGTCACCGGCAAGGACATCATCCTGGCCATCATCGGCGAGATCGGCACCGCCGGCGGCACCGGCTACGTGCTGGAATATGCCGGCGATGCGATCCGCGCGCTGACGATGGAAGGCCGCATGACGGTCTGCAACATGTCGATCGAAGGCGGCGCCCGCGCCGGCCTGATCGCGCCGGATGAAAAGGCGTTCGAATTCCTCAAGGGCCGTCCGATGTCGCCGAAGGGCGAGGCGTGGGACGCGGCGATGCGCTACTGGGATACCCTGCGCTCGGACGAAGGCGCGCATTTCGACCACGAGATCCGGCTGGATGCGGCCAAGCTGCCGCCGATCGTCACCTGGGGCACCTCGCCCGAGGACGTGGTGTCGATCACGGGCATGGTGCCCGACCCCGACCAGATCGCCGATGAAGCCAAGCGGCTCTCAAAGCATCGCGCGCTGAAGTACATGGGCCTGACCGCGGGGACCAAGATCACCGACATCAAGCTCGACCGCGTGTTCATCGGCTCCTGCACCAACGGCCGCATCGAGGATTTGCGCGCGGCGGCGAAGGTCGCCGAAGGCAAGACCGTCAACGGTCATGTCAGCGCGATGATCGTGCCGGGCTCGGGCATCGTGAAGGAGCAGGCGGAAGCTGAAGGCCTCGACAAGATCTTCATCAAGGCCGGCTTCGAATGGCGCGAGCCGGGTTGCTCGATGTGTCTGGCCATGAATCCCGACAAGCTGTCGCCTGAAGAGCGCTGCGCCTCGACCTCGAACCGCAATTTCGAGGGCCGGCAGGGTTTCAAGGGCCGCACCCATCTGGTGTCGCCGGCCATGGCCGCGGCAGCTGCGATCGCCGGGCATTTCGTCGACATCAGGGAGTGGCGTTAACGCGCGTTGCCTCAACATCGAGGCGTTCCGGCAACGCCTCGTTAAGGCGCGGGGCGCAGACTGGCTGCTTGCGGAATGATCATCGCGAGGAGCCGGACGTGGCCGATAAACCAGAATATGTCGATATGATCAGCGAGGCGACGCGCCAGAGCCGGCGCAACGTCTCGCGCATCGTCGATCTCGTCCCCGCTACACCCAAGGACACAAGGCGCCTCAGCAACTGGCCGCCGGAGCACTGGCGCGAATGGCGGCTGGAAGCGTTGACGCCGTGGAAGATCAAGCCCTGGAAGGGCAAGGACTGGGATTGAGCCTACGCGCTCGTCATCGCATGCAAAAAACAGGCGCCCCCGGGGGGCGCCTGTTTTGTTTCAGCTTGGATTTGCCAGCATAGGTAATGTTGAACTCGCTCGCGAGAAGGATTGGACATGACCGTCTATGTGATCGTGCAATTGAAAATGACCGACCGCGCCGCCTATGACCGCTATCAGGCGCGCTTCTTCGACGTGTTCAAAAAATTCAACGGCCGGCTGTTGGCGGCGGATGAAGAGCCGGCCGTGCTGGAGGGCGTGTGGGATCGCGACAAGCTGGTGCTGATGTCGTTTCCCGACGAGGCCGCATTCCGGGCTTGGTCGGACTCGCCGGAGTATCTGGAAATAACCACGGACCGCAAAGCCGGTGCGGACGGTATCGTTTTGCTGGCCAAGGGTTTTGGGTAGGGCTGGGTCGCCGGGTCTTGCCAGGACCGCGTTCAAGGAGCCCGTTACAGACAGCGTCAACACTTTGCTAAGGGCCGGCTGGTAAACTACCCCTTAACCAATCAGAAAATCGATAGCTGCCTTTAGGATCCCCTCGTGTCGAGGGCTTGATTCGACGCGGCGCCGTGCCACGGGCGGTCCCCGGGGCCGCCGCAACGGTTCGACCGCGCAAATTTTCCTCCAGAGAGACTCGAGAAAATGTTCGCCAGATTTCAAAACCTGCCCATTATTGCCAAGATCGCGGTGCCAGCCGCGATCGTCGCCCTTGTGGCAGTCGGGATCGTCGTCCAGGCCTCGATGGCGCTGAGCAACCTGTCCGCGACGGCGGCGAGCCTCGTCGACGGCAACGCGATGCGGGTGCAATACAGCCTGCAGGCCGAGAGCCATTTCAACAGCGCCGCGGTGAGCGAAAAGAACGTCATCCTCTCCGGCACCGACGCCAAGGCGATCAGCCAGAACGTCGAGTCCTATGGCAAGGCCACCGATGCCACGCTGGAAGCAATCGATCGTCTGGCGACCGTCACCACCGCTCCCGAGCAGCGTCAGCTGATCGACACCATGCGCACTGCCGTCAAGGACCGCCGGGTCGCCAGCGCCAAGGTTTTCGAACTGGCGGCCGCGGGCAAGTTGGAAGACGCCTTCGCCTATTCGCGCAACGTCGCGGCCAAGCATCGCCAGACCGCGATCGCGGCGGTGGGGCAACTCATCACCATCAATACGGACGCCATGCGCGGCGCGCGCGACGCGAGCGTCGCCAGCGCCGATTACACCCGTCTTTTGCTCGTGGTCGGGGCGATTGTCGGCCTGCTGCTGGCCTTTGCCATCCTCGGCTGGATCGCGTTCGGCCAGATCGCCCAGCCATTGCGGCGGATGACGCTTGAAATGACCAAGCTTGCCGGAGGCGATCTCGATATTTCGATCGTTGGCGCCAACCGGACCGACGAGGTTGGTGGTCTCGCCAAGTCGCTCACCGTCTTCAAGGAAAACGCGATGACGGCGCGCCGCCTCGAAGCCGAACAGCGCGAGGAGCAGATCCGCAAGGAAGCCCGGCAGCGCGCCATCGAAGGCTACATCGCAACCTTCGACGTCCAGGTCTCCGAAGCCCTGCAAACGCTGACCGCTGCGTCGGCCGAGATGCACGCCACCGCCGGCAGCATGACGGCAACGGCAGAGGAAACCAGCCGGCAGGCCACCGCCGTCGCCAACGCCTCCGACGTCGCCTCCGCGAACGTGCAGACGGTTGCCGTGGCGACCGAGGAACTGCATGCCTCGATCAGCGAAATCTCGCGCCAGGTGGCGCAGGCGTCCCAGACCGCCAACCTTGCGGTCGCCGAGACCGACCGCACCAACAAGACCGTCGAGGGCCTGGCCGAAGCGGCACAGAAGATCGGCGAAGTCATTTCGCTGATCCAGAACATCGCATCGCAGACCAACCTGCTGGCGCTCAACGCCACGATCGAAGCGGCGCGCGCCGGCGAGTCCGGCAAGGGCTTTGCCGTCGTCGCCACCGAAGTGAAGGCGCTTGCCACCCAGACCGCCAAGGCGACGGAGGATATTTCAGCCCAGATCGCCGCGATCCAGCAGGAGACCGGCAACGCCGTGACGGCCATCAAGACGATCGGAACGACGATCGCCCAGATGAACGAGATCGCCACGGCGATCGCTGCCGCGGTCGAGCAGCAGAGCTCTGCCACCCGCGACATTGCGCAGAACATCCAGGAAGTTTCGAAGGGAACGACCGAGGTATCTTCGAACGTCGGCAGCGTCAACGACGCCGCCAACGAGACCGGCGCCGCGGCGTCGGAAGTGCTGACGGCGGCTGACGACCTCAGCCATCAGTCGGAGAAGCTGCGCGCCGACGTCAACACTTTCCTCGATCTCATTCGCGCCGCCTGATCTGCTTGGGGCCATCGCCATCGCGCTCATCTTCTGAGCGCGATGGCCGCGTCCGTCACCAGTACGGCCCGAACCCGAAGCCGAACGTGAACGGCGCCGGAGCGTAGTAGGGATATGGCCGGTAGTAAGAGGGCCGCGCGTAGTAGCGGGGTCCGTAATACGGCCGGTAGTATGGGCGATAATACGGCCGATAATAGCCGTAGCCGTAATGGCGCCCGTAATAGCGTTGCGCGCTGAAGTCGGTCGCACCTGATGTGCCGGCGGTTTGTTGCTTCATTTGCGGCGATGCCGCGGCTGCCGAATTGACCGCCGCCGGGCCGGCAAACACCAGAGCGCCCGCGACAGCAGCTGCTCCGATCAAGGTCTTCATGACGATCTACCTCTTCTGATTCAGGATCGTCAAATAACAGGCAGCAATGGCGCCCGTTTCATGGCAGTAACCTTGAAGTGAAAACAGGCCCGCGATGAACGGGCCTGCTCACTTCAAATCCGCAAACTCGCGATCACCAGCGGCGATGATGGTGACGATGATGATGATGCCGACGATGGTGGTGATGACGATGCCAGCGATGATGGCGATGCCGCCATCCCGCCTCTGTCGTCTCGGGCTTGACATCCTCCTGGACGGCGGCTGCAGCGCCGGGGTTGCTCAGCGACAACGCGTTAGCGCGCTCAGTCGGAGCGGCTATAACGAGCATGGCGCCAATGGCGGCAAGCCCCAGAACTTTCATCACCTGCATATATAGTCTCCTTGGTCCTTCAGCGATGAGCTTATGCTCACGCGGGGGATGTCACGTTCGTGGCGAGCGGTGCTCGACAAGCAGCCGCAGCGCCGCGACGCAGCTCACAGCTTGATGCTGAGGAGGTGAATGCGAACTGAATGACTGCGCCACGAAGATGAACAGGGAGCGTGTACATCGGTTCCGATCGATTTCAGCGGCGCGTCAAACCGGCGCAGACTGCCGTTGCATCGCTGCAGACACTCCGCACCATGAGCCCGTCATGATTTCAAACATGAACGCTTCGACATCGCACGTGGCGACGGCCATTCTCGTTCATGGCTCGCCGGCGCAGATATATTTGGAACGCTGATCGATTTGGAAGCTAGCGCGCAGGCGCTAACCGGGGCGCCAGTAGCAGTTCATGCGCGGCGTGATGACGGTGCCGCTCGGCCGGTATTCCTGCACATAGGTCGCCGTGCAAGATCGCACCGCATTCGGCCCCGGATTGTAGCGCGGATAGACATCGGGTTCCCACTGCTCCTGCCGGTAGATCGGCACGCGGCGGAGCGGCCGCCGGCGTTGTGCTGACGCATCGGTGGCGGCCGGCTTCGCTGCCTGCGCGGTGCGCACCCCCGACGGTGCGGTCTGGGCCTGTGCGCCGCCTTCCGGCAACAAGAATCCGGTCAAAATCGCCGCTACCGCCGCCGTCGCAATCCGCTTCATTCCGCCCACCCAAAGCCTGTTATCGGGCGGTACGGTCTCCGATTGCCGCGCCAAGGTCAACCTTGCGATGATATTCAGAATCAGTAGGCGCGCAAAATGAGTAGGCGCGCCGGTGGAACACGCGCTAAACAGGCACGATGTGGAAGGAAGCAAAAGCACCGTCGCTCGCCGAAATGGAAGCCATGGCGCATGAGGTTTTCGGGCGCCTGCCAAAGGGCTTTCGAACCCTTTGCGAGGGGGTGATCATCCGCGTCGACGATTTCCCGACCGACGAGGTCCTCGACGAAATGCAGGCGCAAAGCGAGTTCGACCTGCTCGGCCTGTTCCAGGGCCTCGGCCTGCCGCAGCAAAGCAATAACGACGTTGCCCGCCTGCCCAACATGATCTGGCTCTACCGGCGGCCGATCCTGGACTACTGGGCGGAGCATGAGGAAACGCTGGGCCACATCGTCCGGCACGTGCTGATTCACGAAATCGGCCACCATTTCGGGCTGTCGGATGCCGATATGGAGGCGATCGAGGCCCAAGCGGGGTAGGAACGGGTTAGGAGTAGCAGGGTAGGATTGCGCAAATTGGCCTTTTGCCGGGGCCGATTTCGCGATAAATCAACGGCCCTATCCCCTCATTTCAGCCGGGAAGTACGATCGATGGACAAGTTCACCACACTGGAAGGCGTCGCTGCGCCCCTGAAGATCATCAATGTCGACACCGACATGATCATTCCGAAGCAGTACCTGAAGACCATCAAGCGTACCGGCCTTGGCAAGGGTCTTTTTTCGGAACAGCGCTACAAGGATGACGGCAGCGAGAATCCGGACTTCATCCTCAACAAGCCCGCCTACCGCAATTCCAAGGTGCTGGTCGCCGGCGACAATTTCGGTTGCGGCTCGAGCCGCGAGCACGCGCCGTGGGCGCTGCTGGATTTCGGCATCCGCTGCGTGATCTCGACCTCGTTCGGCGACATCTTCTACAACAACTGCTTCAAGAACGGCATCCTGCCGATCCGCGTCACCCAGGACGACCTCGACAAACTGTTCGACGACGCCGAGCGCGGCGCCAACGCGACGCTGACCATCGACCTCGCGGCCCAGGAAATCCGCGGCCCCGACGGCGGCACCGTGAAGTTCGAGATCGACCCGTTCCGCAAGCATTGCCTGCTCAACGGTCTGGACGACATTGGCCTGACGATGGAGAAGAAGACTTCCATCGACACCTACGAGGCCAAGGCCAAGAAAGAGCGCGCCTGGGCCTGATCGCGGGTCGCCGCCTCGCTCGACAATAGTGAGGCGCCGCCGATGCGGCCTGACGTCGTCACCTTCTGGCATGGCCCGCTCGATGCGCTCCGGCTGACATGCCTGCGATCGCAGGTCGCAGCGGGCCACAAGGTCACCGTCTACAGTTTCGACCCGCTTGCCGGCCTGCCCGATGGCGTCGGCAACGCCGAGGCCGAAGCGATCCTGCCGCATTCCTTTTCCGAGCGGCTTCGCCCGCCGCAGCCGGACGGCAGCTGGCGCGACTGGACCATTCTGCAGTTCAGCGATTTCTTCCGCATGCGGCTGATGGCGGAGAAGGCCGGCCTGTGGCTCGACGCGGATGTCCTGCTGCTGAGGCCGGTCGAGCTCGATCCTGCAAAACCCTATTTCGCCTGGGAGCGGCCGCGCCAGCTCGGCAATTCGGTTTTGTATCTGCCGCCGAACGATCCGATTGTGACGGCGTTCGAAAATCTGATGAAGCAGGACGAGCTGACGCCGGACTGGCTGGCGCTGCGCCATCGCCTGACCTTCATGCTGCGGCAGCTCAGCGGCAAATCGAAACGCCTCTCCGATATCCGTGTTGCGATCTTTGGCCCGGCTGCGCTCACCGCACTCGCGCGCCGCGGAGGCGAATTGCAGCACGCATTGCCGAAGCAATCATTCTATGCGGTCCACGCCGAGCCGAAACTGTTTTTCGAGCAGACGGATTTTTCAGCGCTGCTCGCCGATCCCCAAATCATCGGGCTGCACATCTCGCCGAAAGGCCGCGGCGGGCAGAGGCCGATTCCCGGCAGTCTCTATGCATGGGCGACGGAGAGGTTTGGGCTCGCTGACTTACCCTCCCCTGGAGGGGGAGGGTAAAAAACTTAATGCCCCATCGCGGCGATCGCGTCCGCAATGGCGATGGTACGCTTGGCCATGTCGGCGTGCAGCCGTTCCACCATGCGGCCGTCGAGCTGGATGGCGCCGCGGGAGGCGTTTTCGGGCTGCTGGAACGCCGCGATGATCTTGCGGGCTTCCGCGACTTCCTCGGCCGGCGGCGTGAAGATCGCGTTGCAGGCCTCGATATGACTCGGATGGATCAGCGTCTTTCCGTCGAACCCGAGATCGCGCCCCTGCGCGCATTCAACCGCAAAGCCGTCGACGTTGCTGATATCGCTGTAGGGCCCGTCGAGGATTTCGAGCCCATGCGCGCGTGCCGCCAGGATGCAATGGATGATCATCGGGATCATCGCGGCCCGGCCCGGCTGCATCCGGATGCGAGTTTCGCGCGAAATGTCGTTCGGCCCGAACACAAAGCCCGCGAGACGCGTTTCCGAATCCCTCGACGCCGCGGCGAGCTTGTCCGCGTCCAGCACCGCGCGCGAAGTCTCGATCATGGCCCAGACCCGGATCGAGGTATCCGCGCCGATGTCGCTGAGGCGATCGGCGATGGCGTTGAGATCGGCGACGCTGGAAATCTTGGGAACCAGAATGCCGTCGGGCCGCGCCTTGCCGGCCATGGTGACGTCGTCGATCCACCACGGCGTATCCAGGCTGTTGACCCGGATCAGCACCTCGCGCTTGCCGAACCCGCCGGCCGCGATCGCGTTGGCGATCTGGTCACGGGCCAGCGCCTTGGCGTCCGGCGCCACCGAATCCTCAAGGTCGAGGATGATACCGTCGGCGGCAAGGTTGCGCGCCTTTTCCAGCGCCCGCGCATTCGATCCCGGCATGAACAACAGGCTGCGGCGCGGACGGATCATGGGCTGGTTTCCTAAGGGGCTTTTTGTACCCCACGCGATATCATTTCAAACGAGCCGCCGAAAGCCTTGTTCCGGTCATCGGTCTATGGTTAGGCAAGGGCCATGACCGCATTTCCGCAACATCTGCTCGACGGCTACCGGACCTTCACCTCGCAACGACTGCCTACAGAACAGTCACGCTACCGGGAACTGTCCGAGCGTGGCCAGTCGCCCGCTGTCATGGTGATCGGCTGCTGCGATTCCCGCGTCTCGCCGGAGGTGATCTTCGACGCCGGCCCGGGTGAACTGTTCGTGGTCCGCAACGTGGCCAATCTGGTGCCAGTCTATCAGCCCGACGGCGGCGCCCACGGCGTATCCGCGGCGCTCGAATATGCGGTCAACGTGCTCCGCATCAAGCATATCGTGGTGCTCGGCCACGCCCAGTGCGGAGGCATCAGGGCCTTCATCGACAAGATCGATCCGCTGTCGCCGGGCGATTTCATCGGCCGCTGGATGGCGATGTTCATCAAGCCGGGCGAAGTCGTCGAACAACGCGAACGCGAATCGATGCAGGATTTCACCGTCAGGATCGAGAAAGCCGCGATCTTCCGCTCACTCGAAAACCTGATGACGTTTCCGTTCGTCCGCACGCTGGTCGATCGCGGCGAGATGAATCTGCACGGCGCCTATTTCGGCGTCGCCGAAGGCTCGCTGTTCGTGCTCGATCCGACGGCGAAGGAATTCCGCGCCGTCAGCGAGATGCAAGGCAGCGTCTAGGGATTACGCTGCTTTCTTCTTCGCGCTGATCAGCTTGCGGTTGATCAGGCATTCGGCGATCTGCACCGCGTTCAGCGCCGCACCCTTGCGCAGATTGTCGGAAACGCACCATAGCGACAGCCCGTTCTCGACGGTCGCGTCCTCGCGGATGCGGCTGATATAGGTCGCATCTTCGCCGGCGGCTTCATAAGGCGTGACGTAACCGCCAGGCTCGTGCTTGTCGATCACGAGGCACCCCGGCGCATTGCGCAGGATGTTACGCGCTTCATCGGCTGTGATCGGATTCTCGAATTCGATATTGACGGCTTCCGAATGGCCGACGAACACCGGCACGCGCACGCAAGTCGCGGTCAGCCTGATTTTGGGATCAAGAATCTTCTTGGTCTCCATCATCATCTTCCACTCTTCCTTGGTGTAGCCGTCCTCCATGAACACGTCGATCTCGGGGATGACGTTGAAGGCGATACGCTTGGGGAATTTCTTGTTGATCAGTTCGCTGTTGGTGTAGACGGCCTTGGTCTGCGAAAACAATTCGTCCATCGCATCCTTGCCGGCGCCCGACACCGACTGGTAGGTCGCGACTACGACGCGCTTGATGGTGGCCTTGTCGTGCAGCGGCTTCAGCGCCACCACGAGTTGGGCGGTCGAGCAGTTCGGGTTGGCGATGATGTTCTTCTTGGTGAAGCCGGTCACGGCGTCGGCGTTCACTTCGGGCACGATCAGCGGCACGTCCGGATCCATCCGCCAGGCCGACGAATTGTCGATCACGACAGCGCCGGCGGCGCCGATCTTCGGCGACCATTCCTTCGACACCGCGCCGCCTGCCGACATCAGGCAGATGTCGATATCGGAGAAATCGTAGTGCTCGAGGGCCTTGCACTTCAGGGTGCGGTCGCCATACGAAACTTCCACGCCAACGCTGCGGCGTGACGCCAGCGCCACCACCTCGTCCGCGGGGAATTTGCGCTCGTCGAGAATGTTGAGCATTTCCCGCCCGACATTGCCGGTCGCTCCGACCAGCGCGACTTTGTAACCCATCGTTCACTCTCCGACGAAAAATGCCGTCCCCCCGCCCGCGGCGGAAAGGGAAGAGGCAGCGCTTCTATGCGAGAAACACCCTCAGTACAACGTTTGCAAGAACGTTTGACCGTTGCGTTTGGGCGTTTGATGCAGTCCTTTTCGGCCGAACCGGCCAAGTCCCATTACAAGTCCCATTATACGACGAGAATCCATCCGGCGCTGACCAGCTTTGCGGACGAGGTCTGCGGTACGCTGGCACGGCTGGTTGCGTATGTAGTGACCCTGGCCCTGCTCGCCATGGGCGGCATGGCGCTGTGGGAACAATTGCCCGATGCCGCGGCGATGGACCCCTCAGCCAGGGACGCCTCATTGAAGGGCGCCTGGAGCCTGGTCGACCGCTCGTCGCGCGCTTTTGCCGTCAGCCAGTTTGATCCGCACGACAAAACAGAGGCTTACGAGATTTTTCGGCACCCGAAGGGCGGCCGCCGGGACGTCTTCCAGTGGCGCGGCGCCGACAAAAGGCCGGTCGCCGAACTCGAGATCTATCGCCCGGGCGGCGAACTCGGCCATGCCGGCCCCGCGATCGCGGAGATCGCTGCCCGAATGGACCCGGGCGGCCTGCGCGAGCTGGAAGCCGCGGGCCTGATCGACAGCAAATTCGGTACCGTGACCCTGCTGCGCCTGATCAGCGGCGCTGAGGCGGCCCGCGGCTGCCTCGGATTCATGAAGCGCGTCAGCGACTCCAATATCCGTATCTCCGGCTGGTCGTGCCAGGGCGACAATCTGCCGGCCCGCCGGGCCGCGATCTCCTGCATGCTGAACCGGCTGACCCCGCTGAGCACCGGAAACGACCCCAAACTGGCGGAAATATTCGCCCGCGCCGAACTCAGGCGCGCGGACTGCGCGACATCAGCCGCGCCGGCCCTGTCGGCAGATTGGCTGACTGGCCGAGACAACCCGCAATTGCGCGGCGCCTTCTAATTGCCATACCGCGCCAAGATACTGGTTTTCATGAAACTTTTTCGCCAGTGCCGGCATTATTGTGGTCCGGTGTGGCGCAATTGACCTAGTGACGCCCACCCTGCCGCGGCTACAATGAGCGCCAACCCGATTTGGCGATCGGCCCCAACGGGCTGAGAATGACGAGGATGCGATGACCCCTAAATTCCCTGCTGCGAGCAAGCTCGTGGTGATGCTTGCTGCAGCCGCCCTCGTTGCGGTCGCCGCGACCGAAGCCAGCGCCCAGTCCAGGGCTCAATACGACAAGGACGGGCGCCCGTACTACGGACGCAGTGGCCCCAACCGGGTCTACCAGCAGGGTCCGAACACCCGCGTTTACGTCACGACGCGCTCCTGGCTCGACGCCGGCACCGAAGTGTTGCCGGGCGACCGCAAATTCCAGGACTACGCGTTCCCGCCGGACCTCGGCTACCCGTCATTCGCGCGCGAGAATCTCAATCGCCCGATCGACCGTCAGCCGCTCAACCCGCCGTCGGACATGGGCGGCTATCCGCAGCGCTTCCCGCTGTATTGATCGCAGCCAGTTCTCTTCATGCAAAAGCCCGGTCTCTCGACCGGGCTTTTTTCGTGCTGGCAACGCCGTCGCCTACGCGTGCAGCTTCTGCAATTCCTTCAATATCGCATCGCCCATCTGCGTGGTGCTGGCCGCCGTCGTTCCCTCGGACTTGATGTCAGCGGTACGCAGGCCGCTGGCGAGTACGGCGGCAATCGCCGCATCGACCTTGTCGGCGAGCGCGCCCATGTCGAACGAATAGCGCAGCGCCATCCCGAACGAGGAAATCATCGCGATCGGATTGGCGAGGCCTTTTCCGGCAATATCGGGCGCCGAACCGTGCACCGGCTCGAACAGCGAGCGGCGCTTCTTGGTCTTGGCGTCGATCTCGCCGAGCGAGGCCGAGGGCAGCATGCCGAGCGACCCCGTCAGCATCGCCGCGATGTCGGACAGCATGTCGCCGAACAGGTTGTCTGTCACGATGACGTCGAACGCCTTCGGCGCCTTGACGAGGTTCATGCCGCCGGAATCGGCGAGCTGATGCTCCAGTGTCACGTCCTTGTATTCGCGGGCGTGCACCTGCGTCACCACCTCGTTCCAGAGCACGCCTGACTTCATGACGTTGCGCTTTTCCATCGAGGTCAGCTTGTTGCGGCGTTTCCGCGCGAGATCGAAGGCGACCCGGGCGATGCGCTCGATCTCGTAGGTGTCATAGACCTGGGTGTCGACGGCGCGCTTCTGGCCGTTGCCGAGATCGGTGATGGTTTTCGGCTCGCCGAAATAGACCCCGCCGGTCAGCTCGCGCACGATCATGATGTCGAGGCCTTCGACGATCTCGCGCTTCAGGCTGGAGGCTTCCGCCAGCGCCGGATAGCACACCGCCGGGCGCAGATTGGCGAACAGACCGAGATCCTTGCGCAGCCGCAGCAATCCGGCCTCGGGCCGCACGTCATAAGGCACCGCGTCCCATTTCGGACCGCCGACCGCGCCGAAGATCACGGCATCGGCCGCCGTGGCCAGCGCCATGGTCGCATCCGTAATGCTTTGCTTGCTGGCGTCATAGGCGGAACCGCCGACCAGCCCCTGCTCGGTCTCGAAACGGGCGATGCCTTGCGCGTTGAGCCAGTCGATCAGGCGTTGCACCTCGCCCATCACTTCGGGGCCGATGCCGTCGCCGGGGAGAAGCAGCAGTTTATGGGTCGCCATGATCAGTTACCTCGGAGCTTGTTTGGTTGTCATTGCCGGGCTTGACCCGGCAATCCAGCTTCTTTGAAGACGATGGATGCCCGGGTCGAGTCCGGGCAGACAGCGGAGGAATTCCGCGGGAGTGCTAAAACGCCCGGGGCGGATTGGCAAGGCGGCTTGGACAGGCCACAAAGGCTGATAAGCCCGCCCCAAGACGGACATCTCGACCTCATGACCCCAGCCATCCTGTTCGCCTTCGCCTCGGCCGGCTTCCTGGGCGTGGGCGTGGTGACGGCGCAATTCGGGCTGCGAACGGTCGAGCCGCTGTCCGGGGCCGCAATCAGCGTCCCCTCGTTCACGCTATTGTTCCTGCTGGTCTCGCCCCTGCTGCTGGCCGGCGAGCCCGTGGTCTGGCGGGCCCTGCCGATCTTCGCCGCGATCGGGCTGGTATTTCCGGCGATGCTGACCCTGCTGACCTTTGCCTCCAACAGCGCGCTGGGCCCGGTCGTCACCTCGACGCTCGGCAATCTGGCGCCGCTGTTCGCGGTTTCGCTGGCCGTCGTTCTCCTGCATGAGCCGCTCCACCCGCTGCAATTCGCCGGCCTCGTCATCGCGGTGGCCGGCGCCGTGATCATCACCGTCACCCGGCCGCGCGATCTCGGCGACTGGCGGAGCTGGGCGCTGCTGCTGCCGCTCGCCAGCGCGCTGCTGCGCGGCGTCGTGCCGCCGATCGTCAAGCTTGGGTTAGAGATCTGGCCGAGCCCGCTGTGGGCCTGCCTGATCGGCTATGTCGTATCGTCCTTCGTGGTGCTGACCGTGCAGCGCGTCCGCAAGGGGAGCTTCGTCGTGACAGCGCCATGGCCGGGCCGGTTCTGGTTCGCCATGACCGGCATCTGCAACGGCCTCAGCCTGCTGTCGCTGTTCGCCGCATTGCGCAACGGCCCGATCACGCTGGTCGCACCCGTCGCCGCGATCTATCCGCTCGTCACCTTGCTGCTCAGCGCCATGGTGCTGCACCACGTACGGATCACACCGCGCATCGTCGCCGGCACGGTGCTGACGGTTGTCGGCGTAGCGCTGGTGCTGGTCGGCTGATGTTGCGCAAACGGCACGACACCATTGCTCCCTGCGCGGCTGTGCAAGCCGGCAGCCGCCTGTCACAATCGCCGCCTTGCCGGAGTATCCTGTGAAGGCCGCCGTTCAACCACCGTCCACCGCGCATCCCGCGTGGCTGATCCTCGTTCTGTCGCTGGCGCCGACGATCGGTCTTGGAATCGGCCGCTTCGCCTATGCCCTGGTGCTGCCGGACATGCGCGACGCGCTGGGCTGGTCCTATTCCGCGGCCGGCTTCATGAACACCATCAACGCCGTCGGCTATCTCGCGGGCGCGCTGCTCGCCTCGCGCATGATCCGGCGGTTTGGGCTGACGCGAACCGTGCGCTGGGGAACGCTCGCCGCCGTCATCTCGCTGGCGCTCTGCGCCGTCTCAGGCAATTTTTTCGTGCTGAGCTTTGCCCGGTTGCTGGCGGGCATCGGCGCCGCGGGCGGATTCGTCGGCGGCGCGGCGCTGGCGGCCACGATCGCACAGACGCGCCCCGATCGCGCCAATTTCCTGCTCAGCCTGTTTTACGCCGGGCCCGGGCTCGGTATCCTCGCGTCGGGGCTGATCGCGCCGTTCGTGCTGCAAGGTTTTGGGCCGGGATCGTGGTGGATCGTGTGGTGGGCGATGACGTTGCTCTCCGCCCTCCTGATCATGCCGCTGCTGCTGGCGCCGCTCGGCGGTGGCGTTGATATCGACAGCGCGGCACCAGCCAGATTCTCGGTCGGACCGGTACTGGCCTATCTCATCGGCTACTTCCTGTTCGGCGCCGGCTACATCGCCTACATGACCTTCATGATCGCCTATGTCCGCGATGGCGGCGGCGGAGCGGCGGCGCAGAGCCTGTTCTGGAGCCTGATCGGGATGAGTGCGTTCGCGACGCCCTGGGTATGGCGGCGGGTGCTGGCGCTGGATCGCGGCGGTCTCACCACCGCAATTATTCTGGGCGTCAACGCGATCGGCGCGGCGCTGCCGATCTTCGGGCACTCGCCGCTGTTGCTGGCGATCTCGGCGCTGGTGTTCGGTGTTGCGTTCTTCGCGGTGGTGGGATCGACCACCGCCTTCGTGCGCTTCAACTATCCGCCATCCACCTGGCCTATGGGGATCGCGGCGATGACCATTTCGTTCGGCATCGGCCAGACGCTGGGGCCGATCGTGGTCGGCGCGATCACCGACGCGGTGGGCAGTCTTTCGTTCGCGCTCAACGTTTCCGCGGCGATGCTGGCGACCGGCGCGGTCTTGTGCGCGTTTCAGAAGCGGCTGAAGACGACCGCGTAGGGTGGGTGGAGCGCAGCGATACCCACCGCCGGTGTGACAGCCAGGATGGCGGGTATCGCTGCGCTCCACCCACCCTACGAAACGACGAAGCTAGCTTCCGCTGAACGAATTGTATCCCTGGTCTTCCCAGAAGCCGCCCTTGTAGTCGTTGGTGACTTCCATCGAGAGCACGTATTTCGGACTCTTGAAGCCGAGCTTTGTCGGCACGCGAATCCTCATCGGGAAACCATAGGCGCGCGGCAGGATTTCATCGGCGAACTTGAAACTCATCTGGGTCTGCGCATGCAGCGCGCTGCGCATGTCGAGCGGCGAATTGTAGCCGTCCTTGTCGGCGCACTGGAACCAGACATATTTGGCGCGCATGTCGGCACCGACGATTTTCAGGAAATCGTGCAGCGGCGTGCCGGTCCAACTGCCGATCGCGCTCCAGCCCTCGACGCAGATGTGGCGCGTGACCTGCTTGACCTGCGGCAGCTTGTAGAGCTCCTCCAGCGTCCACGACTTCCTGTTCTCGACCAGGCCCCGCACCTCGAGCTTCCAGTCCTTGGCCTCGATCTCGGGAGCCTCGTCGAGGCTGTAATAACCGTTGAACGGGAACGGCTTGGTGATCGCGCTTTCCGGGAAGGTCGGCGCCATCGCATCGGGATTGAACATCCACGCCTGCACAGCGTCATTGAATTTCGAGACCTGCTTGAGCATCTCCTCGGCCGAAAATTGGTCCGTCACGTCGCAGCCGGTGAGCAGCGTCAGCGCGCCAAGGCTGGCGCCGCCGGAGATGAAGCGCCGGCGCGTCAGGTCCGGCATCGTCTTGACGGCGTCCCGGACCAGCAGGGTCTTGTCGACGCCGGGGATTAAAAGGTTACGCAAGCGGCCCATGATATTTCTCCAAGGAGTCTCTTACTTGAGCATGATCTTTTCGGAAAACCGGTTCCCACTTTTCCGGATCATGCTCTAGCGACCGATAATCATCGCGCGCAAACTCTTCGGCACCAGCAACGCGAGCACGACATGCACCACCATGAAGGCGACGATCGCGGCCATGCAGAAGAAGTGGACGTAACGGGCGGCTTCGTAGCCGCCGAACATTGCCGTCAGGTATTGCAGCTGCACCGGCTTCCAGATCGCCAGACCCGACAGCACGATCAGGATGCCGACCACGATGATGCCGGCATAGAGCAGCTTCTGCACGTAATTGTATTTGGTCAGATCCTCATGCGACAGCTTGCCGGTCAGCGCCGCCTTGGTATCGGCAAGCACGCCCTCCGGCGTGATCGGCAGCAGCTTCTTGCGGAAGCGGCCGGTGGCGAGCCCCAAAGCGAGGTAGATCAGGCCGTTGACCATCAACAGCCACATCGCGGCAAAGTGCCAGAGCAGCGCGCCGCCGAGCCAGCCGCCCAGCGTGATGCTGTCCGAGAAGGTGAAGTCGAACAGCGGGGAGGCGTTGTAGATCTTCCATCCCGACATGATCATCAGGACCATCGCAAAGGCGTTAGTCCAGTGCAGCGCCCGCACCCAGGCCGGCTGAATGACCTTGGCCTTGGTGGCTGCTTTGGCGCTGGCTTGCTCGTCGCTGGCTGCAATGCTCGACATGGCCTGTTCCGTCGTTGCAATGGGTTACCGGTTTATACGCCGGGAACCGGGTTTTCGTTACTGCCCAGATGCTATCAGATCGATGCAGGGAGCCTATCGAGTTCACGAAAAAGCGAGCCGGGTCGCCCCGGCTCGCCTATCCACGCATCCCGTTGGGACTAATCAGGCGTGCGCGGAGATCACGAAGCCGGCATCAGCACGGTATCGATCACATGGATCACGCCGTTGGACTGGTTGACGTTCGAGATCGTGACCATCGAGGTTCCGCCCTTGGCGTCGACGATCCAGACCTTGCTGCCGTCGAGCTTCACGGTCAGCTGTTCGCCTTCGGCGGTCTTGAGCTTCATGCCGTCCTTGAGGTCGGCGGCGGCAAGCTTGCCGGGCACGACATGGTAGGTCAGGATCTTGGTCAGGGTCGCCTTGTTCTCAGGCTTCACCAGCGTGTCGACGGTGCCGGCCGGCAGCTTGCCGAAGGCGGCGTTGGTCGGCGCGAACACCGTGAACGGGCCCTTGCTTTCCAGGGTTTCGACCAGACCGGCGGCCTTCACGGCGGCAACCAGCGTGGTGTGGTCCTTGGAGTTGACGGCGTTCTGGACGATGTTCTTCGAGGGGAACATCGCGGCGCCGCCGACCATCACGGTCTTTTCTTCCGCGCTTGCCGGCGCGGACACAGTGGCGGTGAGCGCGAGCACGCTGAAGGCGGCGGCGGTCAGATAAGCGATACGGTTCGACATGGATCTTCTCCCGATGATTGAGGTCTCCGGCGGAGGGCCGCCGGTGCTGAGAACAACGACGCTGGTCGGTTGACCGTTTTCGTCGTCGTTGGCCGAGCTACGGGAGGTTTTTCGGGCAGTTTCGGCGGATAATTTATCGTGATGGCTGAAACTTTCGGGAGGGTGGAACGTGGGGGGCATCCGGTAATGGGGGACGTCATTGCGAGCGAAGCGAAGCAATCCATTCTTTCTTTGCGTGGCGGCATGGATTTCTTCGCTGCGCTCGCAATGACGTGGAAATAGTTTCGCGTTCCCGCGACGCATTGCGCCCGAGGTTTGCAGAGAACTTTCGCCCTCTCAATCCAGAGGGCGCAGGGAATGCCGGATGCGCGCTGCACCCGCGGTCTCGTGTGCGAATAGTGCAAAAGAAAGCTGCACACGAGCATACAGGGCAGCGGAGAACATCCGACATTCCCTGCGCAATGGCTTTACGGCTTATGACGCGCTCTCCCCGGTGAGACGGCCTCTATTGCCACCGTCGCCCCTCGGAAGCGTTGGCTCCCGAAAGACTTGACGCCGTTACGGGCGCCAGGACCACACGCTTTCGCCGTACGCCTTTGCCGCGACCGTCAATCGCAACATCAGCGTCCACCGCGACCCGCCCCTCGTTGTGACGATGGCCAACGCCCCTCTGAGTGGGACGGGATGGCTATTGATGTGCAGGTGATTTGGGGTGGAAGGAAAGAGAAATATTTTTGATTTTCGGAAATTTTCTGCTTGACACGAATTCCGCAAATCGGAAGTGAGTTGCCCGTCGGGCCAGTTTGTCGCAGCTGCTGCGTTCACTTGCAGAGGCGAACCGCGCGAACGGTCGGCTCCCTCCCCCCTTGCGGGGGAGGGCTGGGGAGAGGGGTAAGCCACACACACTGCCGTTGCCGCCACCCCCCTCCCTAACCCTCCCCCGCAAGGGGGGAGGGAACGAGACAGCAACTCACGCAATCACAAACGCTTCGATTGCTTGCTCCACCGGCCGATCCGCCAGATCGGCGCGCACCAGGCGCACCGTGATCCCGACCTTGCTGAGCGTGTGCGGGATCGGCGGGCTGAACTTGGCGACGCCGACGGTGATGGCGTCGATCAACGCAAAGCGCCGCAGCAGGCCGATCGCAACGGCTTCACCGAGCGCTTCCAGCGTTTGATATTTCGTCGCGCCGGCAAGACTCACGGCAGCATCCACCACGGCATCGTAGCGGATCGAGGCATCCAGCCTGTCGTCCCGGTGCGTCGGCGCCGCCTTCAGCGTCGCGTCGATGTCGAAGGTGAATTTCTGGCCGAGCCTGCGTTCTTCCTCGAACAGGCCGTGGTACCCGAACGTCTGCAATCCGGCGATCTGGATGGTCGTCAACATGGGCGCTCCTTCTCTTAGAAGGTGGATCGGACTTCTCCGATTGCCCAGGCGCGCGGCTGAATACCTCGCGCTTCCCGATGGTGCCCCATCTGCGATCGCCAGTCGCGCGAGAGGGTGAGTATACGAGCACGATTGACGTCACTCAAGACCCGTAGCCCGGATGGAGCGAAGCGTAATCCGGGGCTGCCGCATCCGCTGACGGATTTGTCCCGGATTGCGCTTCGCTCCATCCGGGCTACAGGGAACGCAATCAATCGTTGCTCGCCGGCGTCTGGATGAAGCCGCGATTGTGTGTCGGGCTGATCAGGATCTCGTTGACGCAGACGCGCGGCGGCAGGCTGGCGACGAACGCGATGGTGCGGCCGCAATCCTCGGGCTGCAGCATCTTCGCCAATTGGGTTTCGTTCGGCGGCACCGGGCGCGATTTCAGGATCGGGGTCGCGACCTCGCCGGGCGACAGGCAGCAGGCGCGCAGCCCGTTGACGCATTCGTCCATGTTGAAGGAATGGGTCAGCGCCAGCACCGCATGCTTGGTCGTGGTGTAGGCCGGGCCCGTCATCTTCGAGACATGACGACCGGCCCAGGACGCGACGTTGATGATGCAGCCATCCTGCTGCTTGCGCATCGCCGGCAGCACGGCGTGCATGCAGAACATGACGCCGTTGAGGTTGATATTGACGACCTTGTCCCAGCCCTCCGGTTCCACATCCGCCCAACTCCGCTTCGGTACGTTGACGCCGGCACTGTTGACCAGGAGGTCGATCCGGCCGTGCTTGGCGAGGATCTGTTCCGCCGCCTTGTTGACGTTGGCCCTGCTGCTGACATCGAGCGCGATCGCCTCGGCCTTGCCGCCCTTTTTGGTGATGTTGGCCACGACCCGGTCCAGCTCGGCCTGGCGGCGTCCCGAGACCACGACGATCCAGCCGTCCGCCGCGAGATGCTCCGCGCCGGATTCACCGATTCCCGTGCCGCCGCCCGTCACCCAGGCCACGCGTTTCCCATTATTTGACATGCAAACTGTCTCCGTTGCTTTTTGAGGGGCCTTTTTGCTAATCCAGCCACCTGATGCCCCTCAGGGAATGTTGCATGAACACCACCGCCAGCGCCAACCTGTTTTCCCGCCTGTTCGACAAGCTCGACGATCCCTCCCGGCTCGCGATCGAGATGCTCGACGGCACGCGCATCAGCTATGCCGACCTGATCGCCCGCGCCGGCCAGATGGCGAATGTGCTGGTCTCAAGGGGCGTCAAACCGGGAGACCGCGTGGCGGCGCAGACCGAAAAATCCGTGCCGGCGCTGGTCCTCTATCTTGCCACGGTACGATCAGGCGCGGTGTATCTGCCGCTCAACACCGCCTATACGCTGAACGAGCTGGAGTATTTCATCACCGACGCCGAGCCGTCGCTGGTGGTGTGCGATCCCTCCAAGGCGGAGGGCATCGGCGCGATCGCGGCCAAGGTCAACGCCAAGGTCGAAACGCTCGATGCCAACGGCAAGGGCTCGCTGACGGACGCCGCCGCCAAGGCGGATGCTTCGTTTGCAACGGTCGCCCGCGCCAGCGACGACCTCGCTGCGATCCTCTACACGTCGGGCACCACGGGCCGTTCCAAGGGCGCGATGCTGACGCACGACAATCTCACCTCGAACTCGCTCTCGCTGGTCGATTATTGGCGCTTCACCAGGGACGACGTGCTGATCCACGCGCTGCCGATCTACCACACCCACGGCCTGTTCGTGGCCAGCAACGTCACGCTGTTCGCGCGCGCTTCGATGATCTTCCTGCCGAAGCTCGATCCCGAACTGATCATCAAGCTGATGGCGCGCTCAACCGTGCTGATGGGGGTGCCGACCTTCTACACGCGGCTGCTGCAGAGCCCGGCGCTGACGAAGGAATCCGCCAAACACATGCGGCTGTTCATTTCCGGCTCCGCGCCGCTGCTCGCCGACACCCATCGCGAATGGTCGGCGCGGACAGGTTTTGCCATCCTCGAGCGCTACGGCATGACCGAAACCAACATGAACACCTCCAACCCCTATGACGGCGACCGCGTGCCCGGCGCCGTCGGCCTGCCGCTGCCCGGCGTCTCGTTGCGCGTCACCGATCCCGAAACCGGCAAGGAGATCGCGCGCGACAGCATCGGCATGATCGAGGTCAAGGGCCCCAACGTCTTCAAGGGCTACTGGCGGATGCCGGAGAAGACAAAAGCCGAGTTCCGCGACGACGGCTTCTTCATCACCGGCGATCTCGGCAAGATCGACGACAAGGGCTATGTGCACATCCTCGGCCGCGGCAAGGACCTGGTGATCTCCGGCGGCTTCAACGTCTACCCGAAGGAAATCGAGAGCGAGATCGACGCCATGCCGGGCGTGATCGAATCCGCCGTGATCGGCGTGCCGCATGCGGACTTTGGCGAAGGCGTCACCGCGGTCGTGGTCTGCAACAAGGGCGCCGATATCAGCGAAGCCTCGGTGCTGAATGCGCTCGACGGGCGTCTTGCAAAGTTCAAGATGCCGAAACGCGTCTTCGTCGTCGATGAATTGCCGCGCAACGCGATGGGCAAGGTGCAGAAGAATATTCTGCGGGATACTTACGCAAAGATTTACGCAAAATAGAGCCATTCCCTGTCCGGATGAGGCGGCGCCTGTGCCGGCGCCGACGAAGCCGCGATGATGGGTTCCACGACGGCCGAGTTCCATGGCGCGCGGCGCATGTGAACGATTTTTGGGCATTGCCACTTAACCGAAAAATTCCGTTTCGCGGATAGCGTGACGAATGGCTCGTTGTAACTCCCGTAATATTACGGTCGTTTTGAAACGGCGAGCCGGTTTGGTTTTCGGAAGCGATGGCGATCAGGCCAAACCGCCTTCCAGGTGATGTTACCGATGTTGTTGCACGTCGTCGCAGATCAACCGGATCGAATCTCGACGCTCCGCATGCTGCTGGGGGCGCAGTGCAGCGTCAGCTCGTCCCTGCTCCGCAAGGAACACAACGTCCCGAAGAATTGCGACGCCGCCATCGTCAGCGTCGATCTTCGAAACGCCGACAACATCACAGCGCTCAAGGAGCTGTCGGCGAAATTCAAGGGCGCCAGGCGAAAGATCTTCATCATCGATCAGAAGGCGCGGCTGTTTGCGGCGCAGGCCTATGCGCTTGGCGCCACGCACGTGCTGTTCAACCCGGTCACCGCGCGGTCGCTGCTCGCGCTGCTGATCGACCCCGGTTCGATCGAGCTCACTGACGACGCCGGCGGCCGGGAAACCGGCCAAGGCGCGCGCGGCGCGGCCTCGGCAGGCGCCGCCTCGCTGGCGCTGATGTTCGCCGCGGTGCTGCATGGCCAGCCGATCGACGTCGCGGACGCCAAATCGGCCGCCTGCAAGATTTCCCACTGCGTTGCCGAGGATGGTCTCTCCGAATGGCTGGAAGTCGTCCGCCGCCACCATGAGGGCACCTATCAGCATTGCCTGCTGGTGACGGGAACGGCGGTCGCCTTCGGACTGAGCCTGGGATTGGCCGAGGCTGACATCGAGCGGCTGTATTCGGCGGCGATGTTCCACGACATCGGCAAAGCCAAGATTCCCCTCGCGGTGCTCGACAAGCCCAGCCGCCTCGAGCCGGGCGAACGCGCGTTGATCGAAACCCATCCGGCGGCCGGGCACACCATCCTGAAGGGGACGCGCGGCATCTCGGCGGAAATCCTGCACGCGGTCCGGCACCACCATGAATATCTCGACGGCAGCGGATATCCCGATGCGCTTTGCGCCGAAAGCATTTCCGACCTGGTCCGGATCCTGACCATCGCCGATATTTTTGCGGCGCTGATCGAATTTCGCCAGTACCGCCCCGCGATGCCACGTGCGCAAGCCTATGAAATTCTGGGCTCCATGCACGGCAAGCTGGAAGCCCCGCTCGTCAAGGCATTCCGGGAAGTCGCGTTGAATCGCTGAGGGGCGCGCGAACGCGCCGCTTCATGTCGATAATGCTTCCTACAGCAGGCTTATCACAAACCGGCTGCCGACAATGAAGAGATAGCAGCCGAACGCGATCTCCAGGTTGCGCTTTGACATCGCATGCGCCGCGCGCACGCCGAGCGGCGCGGTGAGAAGGCTGGTCGGCATCACAAGCAGGGTGCCGATCAGCGAGACGAAGCCGATCGCGAACGGCAGCTGCAACGCGGTGACGTCAGGATAGCGCGCCGCCGCGGGCCAGCCGGCATAGATGTAGCCGAGCGCGCCGGGGATCGAGATCAGCACCGCCAGCGCCGAGGAGGTCGCGACCGCCTGGTGAATAGGACGGCCATAGAACGTCATCAGAAGATTGGCGAACAGGCCGCCGCCGACCCCCATCAGGGTCGACAGCAGGCCGATGAAGAAACCATAGAGCCGCATCAGCGGACCCTTTGGGACGTCGTCGCCGAATCTCCAGTTGTCGCGCGACAGCAGCAGGCGCGCGGCGGCCGACCATGCCACGCCGACGAAGACGATCTTGAACAGCCGCTCGGGCGCGTAGCGCGCGGTGATGCTGCCGGCGATGACGCCGATGATGATCGGCAGCCACCACAATTTGAGCACGCCCAGATCAACCGCGCCGCGGGCGTGATGGGCGCGAAACGAACGGATCGAGGTCGGGATGATGATCGCGAGCGAAGTGCCGATGCAGAGCGGCATCCGCACCTCCAGCGGAACGCCCGCAAGGCGGAAGCACTCATAGAACACCGGCACCAGGATCGCGCCGCCGCCGATCCCGAAGATGCCGGCGAAAAACCCCGACACCGCGCCGACCGCAACCAGCATCAGCGCCAGTTCGACAAGCTCGACGAGATTAAGTCCGGCCATCACCATCCCGCCTGCGCGTTGAGGAACAATGCAGCGTTACCCGACGAATCGGGGCGCGACCATTGCCGCGCCAGCGGCAGCTGTTGCGATCAAATGCAGGGCTTGAAATGCAAGGTTGGGCCGAGGGTGCGCTGCCAGGGCGTGCGCTGGATTCGCATATCCGGTCGGCTCTGCCGGAATAGCGTGAACGCGCTCGGGAACGGCCGCGAAGGGACGCCGTCCGCTCCACGACTTCGGGCCGCCGGTCACGCCTCCGCCGACCCCTTTATACACGCAGGCGGCGACAGCTCATCACAACAAACGAACAATGATTCGTTCTTTCCGTGCGCGAGCGCAAGCGTGGTATACCAAGCCGCTGATCGCCCTCGTTTCATCCTTGATCTAGTAATGAACGACCGTTCGATTTCGTGGCATTTGATCGTTGCGCTCGCTGGTTCGACTACGTAAATAGAATTGCTTTAACGCGATCCCCGATGGGCCGCACCACGTCCCGCCAACTTCAAAGCCGCCGATGACCGCCAGGATCGAACGACCGCTTTCTCCCCATCTGCAGACCTACCGCTGGACGCTGACGATGGCGCTGTCCATCGTCCACCGCGCCACCGGCGTGGCGCTGTATTTCGGAACCCTGCTGCTGGCCTGGTGGCTGATCGCCGCCGCTTCCGGCCCCGGCGCCTACGCCAATGTGCAGGCTTTTACCGGCAGCTTCATCGGACGCTTGATCGTGTTCGGTTACACCTGGGCGCTGATGCATCATTTGCTGTCGGGTCTGCGGCATCTGGTCTGGGACCTCGGCTACGGCTTCAAGGCCAATGAGCGTGAGGCCCTGACCTGGGGCGCGCTGATCGGCGGTATTTCGCTGACCATCCTGGTCTGGATCGTCGCCTACATGACCATCGGAGGCGGACGATGAACGCGCCCAAGTCGCCTTCCATGCGCACGCCTCTCGCGCGCGTCCGCGCCCTCGGCTCCTCGCATTCCGGTACCTCCGATTTCTGGCGTCAGCGCCTCACCGCGGTCGCGATGACCTTGCTGATCGTGCCTGTCATCGTGGTGGTGCTGATGCTGCTCGGCAGCAACCAGGCCGGCGCCAAGCAAATCTTCAGCTCGGTGCCAATCGCCATCATCATGCTGCTCTTCATCCTCGCCAGTGCCTGGCACATGAAGATCGGCATGCAGGTCGTGATCGAAGACTATGTGCACAATGAGAAGGTCAAGCTCGCCAGCGTGATGGCCAATAATTTCTTCTGTATCGCGGTGGCGCTCGCCTCCATTTACGCGATCCTCAAAATGTCATCGGGAGTTTAACCCATGGCTTCTAAGAATCCGGCCTCTGAAGGTAACGGCAAGGCCACCAACGGCAGTGGCGGTCCAGGAAGTGGTCCTGCGACCAACGGAAAAGCCTATCCGATCGAAGACCATACCTACGACGTCGTCGTGGTCGGCGCCGGCGGCGCGGGCTTGCGCGCCGTGGTCGGCTGCTCCGAGGCGGGCCTGCGCACCGCCTGCATCACAAAAGTGTTCCCGACCCGCTCGCACACGGTCGCGGCGCAAGGCGGCATTTCGGCCTCGCTCGGCAACATGCACAAGGACGATTGGCGCTGGCACATGTACGACACCGTCAAGGGGTCGGACTGGCTCGGCGACCAGGACGCCATCGAATACATGGTGCGCAACGCGCCTGACGCCGTCTACGAACTCGAACATTGGGGCGTGCCGTTCTCGCGCACCGAAGACGGCAAGATCTACCAGCGTCCGTTCGGCGGCATGACGCTGGATTACGGCAAGGGGCAGGCGCAGCGTACCTGCGCCGCCGCCGACCGCACCGGTCACGCCATGCTGCACACGATGTACGGCCAGTCGCTGCGCCACGCCGCCGAGTTCTTCATCGAATTCTTCGCCATCGACCTGATCATGGACGACCAGGGCGTCTGCCGCGGCGTGATCGCGCTCAAGCTCGACGACGGCACGCTGCATCGCTTCCGCGCCCAGACCACGATTCTCGCCACCGGTGGCTATGGCCGCGCCTACGCTTCCTGCACCTCGGCGCATACCTGCACCGGTGACGGCGGCGCGATGGCGCTGCGTGCCGGCCTGCCGCTGCAGGACATGGAATTCGTCCAGTTCCACCCGACCGGCATCTACGGCTCGGGCTGCCTGGTCACCGAAGGCGCCCGCGGCGAAGGCGGCTATCTCGTCAATTCCGAGGGTGAGCGCTTCATGGAGCGCTATGCACCGTCCGCCAAGGACCTTGCCTCGCGCGACGTGGTCTCGCGCGCGATGACCATCGAAATGCGCGAAGGCCGCGGCGTCGGCAAGAAAAAGGACCATATCTATCTGCACCTCGATCATCTCGATCCCAAGGTGCTGCAGGAAAGACTGCCGGGCATCTCCGAATCGGCGAAGATCTTCGCCAATGTCGACGTCACCCGCGAGCCGATCCCGATCACGCCGACCGTGCACTACAATATGGGCGGCATCCCCACCAATTATCACGGCGAAGTGCTGACCAAGCGGGACGGCGACGACAACGCCACCGTGCCCGGCCTGATGGCGCTCGGTGAAGCCGCCTGCGTCTCCGTGCACGGCGCCAACCGGCTCGGCTCCAACTCGCTGATCGATCTCGTGGTGTTCGGCCGCTCCGCGGCGCTGCGTTGCGCCGAAAAACTCACGGCCAACGGCAAGCAGCCGGAGCTGCCGGCGGGCTCCGCCGATCTGGCGCTCGGCCGGCTCGATCATTATCGCTACGCCTCCGGCGGCACGCCCACCGCAAAACTGCGCGACAGCATGCAGCATGTGATGCAGAGCAATTGCGCGGTGTTCCGCACCGGCGAAGTCCTGAGCGAAGGCCAGAACCTGATCCACAAGGTGCATGGCGGCATCGGCGACGTCGCGACCACGGACCGCTCGCTGGTCTGGAATTCCGACCTGATCGAAACCCTCGAATTCGACAACCTGATCGTTCAGGCGGTCGTGACGATGGACTCGGCGGCCAACCGCACCGAGAGCCGCGGCGCCCACGCCCGCGAGGATTTCGCCGAGCGCGACGACAAGAACTGGATGAAGCACACGCTGGCGTGG
The DNA here is from genome assembly GCF_040546575.1 of Bradyrhizobium sp. OAE829. Lineage (NCBI taxonomy): Bacteria > Pseudomonadati > Pseudomonadota > Alphaproteobacteria > Hyphomicrobiales > Nitrobacteraceae > Bradyrhizobium > Bradyrhizobium sp. OAE829. The sequence goes on from NZ_JBEPOE010000001.1 coordinate 4,297,694, forward strand.
ATCGACGGGCGTGGCAAGACCACGATCGACTACCGCCCGGTGCACGACTACACGATGACCAACGACGTGCAGTACATCCCGCCAAAGGCGCGGGTGTATTGATCTCTACTTGTCATGCGCGGGCTTGACCCGCGCATCCATCTTTCTTCGAAGTAGATGGATTGCCGGATTCTAGTGGGAAGACGCGCTTCGCGCTTTTGTCCCGGCAATGATGAACTGAACCGCAGAGGCAAGATAGATGGTTGAATTCGCGCTTCCGAAGAACTCCAAGATCACCGGCGGCAAGACCTGGCCGAAGCCGGCGGGCGCGACCGAGACGCGCGAGTTTCGGGTGTATCGCTGGAATCCGGACGACGGCAAGAATCCGAGCGTCGACACCTATCACATCGATACCAGCGAATGCGGTCCGATGGTGCTGGACGGCCTGATCTGGATCAAGAACCACATCGATCCGACGCTGACCTTCCGCCGCTCCTGCCGCGAAGGCGTCTGCGGTTCCTGCGCCATGAACATCGACGGCCAGAACACGCTGGCCTGCACCAAGTCGATGCACGACGTCAAAGACGGCGCGGTCAAGGTCAACCCGCTGCCGCACCAGCCCGTCGTGAAGGACCTGGTGCCTGACCTGACCAATTTCTATGCGCAATATGCCTCGATCGAGCCGTGGCTGAAGACGACCACGCCGACGCCGCAGAAGGAATGGAAGCAGAGCCACGAGGACCGCGAAAAGCTCGACGGCCTCTACGAATGCATCCTGTGCGCCTGCTGCTCGACCTCGTGCCCGAGCTATTGGTGGAACAGCGATCGCTTCCTGGGCCCCGCCGCGCTGCTGCAGGCGACGCGCTGGGTCACCGATTCCCGCGATGAAGCCACCGGCGAGCGGCTCGACAATCTCGAAGACCCGTTCCGGCTCTATCGCTGCCACACCATCATGAACTGCGCCAAGGCCTGCCCGAAGGGTCTCAACCCTTCGGAAGCCATCGCCGAACTCAAGCTGAAGCTGGTGGAGCGGCAAATTTAGCTAATTTGTGCCGAGTATCCCGGTCAACGGGCCGGGCCGACACCGCGCAAAGTTTCAGCTTCCGCGCCGCTTTGTTCCGTTACAGGTTTGACGTAAGATTCGCTCCGGAGCAGGAGCGCCCGTGCAGACCGCACAACGCAATTCGCTGAGATTGCTGCAATGGATGATGGCGGCCTCGCTGGCCCTCCCGCTGGCGCTCTTCATCTTTGCATCCGCGGTTTCCTGGATCTCGATCAACCAGACCGCCGACCGGGAAATCGAGCGGTCGCTCGATGTCGTGCACGAGCACGCGCTGAAAGTGTTCGAGACCATCGACCGCAGCCTGTCTGAAATCGGCGAAATCATCCGCGGCATTCCGGACGTCGGCATTACTTCCCGCGAGGAAACGCTGCATCAGCGGCTGAAGCAGCTTGTCGGGTCGCTGCCGCAGGTGAAATCGACCTGGATCTTCGACGCCAGGGGCCACGCGCTCGTCAACAGCCTCGTCATGCCGCCGCCCGAGATCGACTTCTCGGACCGGGATTATTTCAAGGTCCATGTCGCCGGCGACATCGGAACCTATATTGGCGAGGCGCTGACGCCACGGCCGCCCTATCAGGGCGCGCCGTTTTTCGGCTTCAGCCGGCGCCGGCAAACCGAGGACGGCAGCTTTGCCGGCGTGATCCAGGCGTCGGTACTCCCGGAATATTTCGAGAAATTCTACGCCCGGATCGGCCGCGAGCCCGGCAGCTTCTTTGCGCTCGCCTTGACCAATGGCGCGGTGCTGGCGCGCTATCCGACCGTCGATCAGGAAGCGCGGCTCGACCTCTCAGGACCGGTCGGACAGCAGATCGCGGCGAACCCCAAGGCCGGCCTCATCACCGTGACGTCGCCGACCGACGGCATCGAGCGCCGCCTCGGCTACCAGCGGCTCGCCGAATATCCGATCTATATCAGCGCCGGCCTTGAGACGTCGGCAATCCGGGAGCGCTGGTTCTCCACCATCAGCCAGCACCTCATCTTCGGCGCGCCGGCCACCGCCCTGTTGTTTTTCCTGCTCGCTCTCGCGCTGCGTCGAACGCGGCATCTTTATGCCGAGGCGGCCAAGCGGCAGGAGGCCGAGGAAGCGCTGAAGCATGGCCAGCGGCTCGAGGCGCTGGGACAACTCACCGGCGGCGTCGCGCATGACTTCAACAATCTGCTCACCGTGATCCGCGCCTCCGTCGATCTGTTGCGGCGGCCGGACCTGCCGGAGCCGCGCCGGCTGCGCTACATCGACGCGATCTCGGACACGGTCACGCGCGCGGCACGACTGACGAGCCAGCTGCTGGCGTTCGCTCGCCGCCAGACGCTCAAGCCGGAACTGTTCGACGTCGGCCAAAACGTGCAGATGCTGAGCGAGATGATCAAGACGCTGATCGGATCGCGGATCGAGATCGAGATCCATGGGCCGACCGAACCATGCGTCGTCAATGCCGACGCCGGGCAGTTCGAAACCGCGATGATCAACATGGCGGTCAACGCCCGCGACGCCATGGACGGCCGTGGCAGGCTGACCATCACGGTGCACACGGCAACCGAATTGCCCAACGACGTCGCAGGTTCGCCAACTCCGCGCTACCAGGATTCCACCGGCAAGAATCGCGCCGGCCAGAAACCCACCGGCTATGTCGCCGTCTCCGTCGAGGATACCGGCGTCGGCATTCCCCAGGAGCAGTACGGCCGCATCTTCGAACCCTTCTTCACCACCAAGGAGGTCGGCCAGGGTACCGGGCTCGGCCTGTCCCAGGTGTTCGGTTTCGCCAGGCAATCCGGCGGCGAAGTGGTGGTGGCCAGCGAAGTGGGAAAAGGCAGCATTTTCACGCTGTACCTGCCGCGCGCCACCGGTGAGAGCAAGCCGCAGCAGATAACGGTGGAAGATGCTCCGCCGCTCGACGGCAGGGGCATGTCGGTGCTCGTGGTCGAAGACAATATCGAGGTCGGGAAATTCGCCACCGACGCGCTGGCCGAACTCGGCTACGGCACAACCCTGGTCGACAACGCCACGCACGCGCTGGAAGAACTGGCGACTGGCGCCGACCGCTACGACGTGGTGTTCACCGACGTCGTGATGCCGGGCATGACCGGCATCGAACTGGCGCAGGAAATCCGCCGTTACCATGCCGATCTGCCGGTCGTGCTGACCAGCGGCTACAGCCACGGCCTGTCAGAAAGCGGCAGCGACGGTCTGGAGCTGCTGCAAAAGCCCTACTCGATCGAGCAGCTTTCGCGCGTGCTGCACGCGGTCGCCCGCTGGCGCATGATGAAACGCGCCGCCGCGACGCGAGCGTCGTGAGCAAGGTCCGTGCCTTAGGAATTGCGATTTCACTCTTCGTCATGCCCGGGCTTGTCCCGGGCATCCACGTCTCGGCAGCAACTTGCAAGAAAGACGTGGATGGCCGGGACATGGGCGAGCGCAAGCGACGCCGTCCTTCAGACGGCTATGCCCGGCCATCACGGGAGGGAAGCAACAGTCAGGGAACCTTTTGATTTTCTTCGCGTTACCGGGCCATGGTCAAGACTGATAGCAAGTCCGATGCGAAGCCCGCCGTAAAGTCCGAGCCGTCCTCGAAGAAATCCGATTCCTCGAAGAAACCGCCTGCCAAGAAGGAATCCGCTGCCGAAGCGTCATCGGAGGAAAAGGCCGAGATTATCGATGTGGTCGCGGAAGACGGCGATCAAGTCGCCCCGCCGCCGCCGGAGGTGGTCGAACCCGACCCGGAATTGTCGCCGGAGGAGGCCGAGCAGGCGCGTAAAGATTATCTGCTGAAGCGATTCTGGATCAGCGCGCGCGGCTATTGGGGCAAAGGCGGCGACCGGCTGGCATGGGTGTTTTCGATCGGGTTGTTGATCCTGATCGTCGTCAATGTCGGATTCCAGTACGGCATCAATGTCTGGAACCGGGCGATCTTCGACGCCATCGAGAAGCGCGAATCCGCCACCGTCTTCTATCTCTCCGCGGTGTTCTTCCCGCTTGCGATCGGCAGCGTGCTGCTCGGCGTCGCGCAGGTGTTCGCGCGGATGGGTATCCAGCGGCGCTGGCGGGGTTGGCTGACCAGCTCCGTCATGACGCGCTGGCTGACCAGCGGCCGCTATTACCAGCTCAACCTCGTCGGCGGCGACCACAAGAATCCGGAACACCGCATTGCCGAGGATCTGCGGATCGCCACCGACTCGCCGGTTGATTTCGTCGCCGGCGTCACCTCGGCGTTTTTGTCCGCCGCGACCTTCATCGTGGTGCTCTGGACCATCGGCGGCGCGCTGACGGTGACGCTCGGCGGATCTGTTGTGACGATACCCGGCTTTCTCGTCATTGCCGCGGTCGTCTACGCCGCGATCGCCTCCGGCTCGATCATGGCCATCGGCCGCCGCTTCGTGCAGGTGTCCGAGGACAAGAACCAGGCCGAGGCCGAATTCCGCTACACACTGACGAGGGTGCGCGAGAACGGCGAGAGCATCGCGTTGCTCGGCGGCGAGGAGGAAGAACGCGACGGTCTCGACAAGAACTTCTCCAATGTGCTGCGGCAATGGTCGCAGCTCGCCCGCCAGCACATGCGCACCACGCTGGTGTCGCAGGGGTCGGGACTGATTGCGCCCGTGGTGCCGCTATTGCTGTGCGCGCCGAAATTCCTCGACGGCAGCATGTCGCTCGGACAGGTGATGCAGGCGGCCTCCGCCTTCACCATCGTGCAGACCGCGTTCGGCTGGCTGGTCGACAATTATCCGCGGCTTGCCGACTGGAACGCCTGCGCACGCCGCATCGCCTCGCTGATGATGTCGCTCGACGGGCTGGAGCGGGCCGAGCGCGGCGACGGCTTCGGCCGCATCAAGCGCGGCGAGACGGAGGGCGAGGCCATGCTCAGCCTCAACGATTTCTCGGTAACGCTCGACGACGGTACCGCCGTGGTCGGCGAGACCGAAGTCGTGATCGAGCCCGGTGAGCGCCTGCTGGTGGCCGGCGAATCCGGCACCGGCAAGAGCACCTTGGTGCGCGCGATTGCGGGGCTGTGGCCATGGGGCGGCGGCAGCGTCAATTTCCACCCCGACCGCCGGCTCTTCATGCTGCCGCAGAGGCCGTACATTCCTTCCGGCACGCTGCGCCGTGCGATCGCCTATCCCGGCGCCGCCGAGGACTGGAGATCCGAACAGTTCTGCGAAGCCCTGCACAAGGTCGGCCTCGATCATCTCAAGGAGAAGATCGAGGAAGAGGCGCCGTGGGACCAGACATTGTCGGGCGGCGAAAAACAGCGGCTGGCGTTCGCGCGGCTGCTGCTGCACAACCCCGACATCGTGGTGCTGGACGAGGCGACCTCCGCGCTCGACGAAAAGAGCCAGGACAAGATGATGGAGATCGTCATCAAGGAGCTGCCTAAAGCAACCATCGTCAGCGTGGCCCATCGCGCCGAGCTGGAAGCCTTTCATAGCCGCAAGATCGTGCTGGAACGGCGCAAGGGCGGCGCCAAGCTCGTCAGCGACGTCGATCTGATCCCGCGCAAGGGCAAACGCCGCCTGCTCGGCCGCTTCCTGCGCCAACGCAAGCCACCGAAAAAGGCGGCGTGACGTTAGCTGTCGTCCCGGCCTTGAGCCGGGACCCATACCGCGCGATCTGTCGATGAAGCTCGGTAGCAGGGACCATTCGCAAAACTTCTTCCTGTGGTTATGGGTCCCGGCTCAAGGCCGGGACGACGAGAGTTGGAGTCCTCGCTAAAAGTCGCTATGCATGCGCCGCTTTCCATCGAGGATATCAGTTTGAAGCCCGACAACGACCCCACGCCCGCGCCGTTCGGCGCGTTCGCACCGAATGCCGCGCAGGCCGCGATCATTGCGCTGGCGCACCGCTCGCGGCTGAAGCGCGGCGCGTTCCGGCCGATGCTGTCGCGGCTGGTCAATGTGCTGCGCGCGGGTCCGGTGGACGTGCAATACCAGGGCGCATCGTTTCGTTTCTATCACCAGGCCAGCGCCACCGAGCGCGGCGCGCTGTTCAATCCGGACTACAACATCGAGGAGCTGGATTTTTTGCGCGCTCATACGCCTGTTGGTGGCGTATTCGTCGATGTCGGCGCCAATGTCGGCACCTATGCGCTGGCGCTGGCGCGCCATGTCGGCGCCAGCGGCAGGGTGATCGCGATCGAGCCGCATCCGGTCACCCATGCAAGGCTCGCCTTCAACAATGCCGCATCCGGCTTTGCCCAGACCAGACTGGTGGCCGCGGCCGCCGGTCCCGCCGATGGCGAGCTGATGATCGAGACCGACGGCGACAATCTCGGCGCCAGCCACATCGTGTCGGGGCAGGCCTCGAGCAAGGCGATCAAGGTCCCATCGCTGCGGCTGCAGCGCATCCTCGATGAAGCCGGCGTCTCGCATGCCGATGCGCTGAAGATCGACGTCGAAGGCTTTGAGGACCGCGTGTTGACCGGCTTCTTCAAAAACGCGCCGCAATCGCTATGGCCGCGCGCGGTGGTGATCGAACATCTGTCATCGAATGAATGGCAGAATGACTGCATCGCCGACATGCGCGCGCGTGGCTATGCCGAGACCGGCAAGACCCGCAGCAACACGCTGCTGGTGCGCCGCTGAACCGACCATCTTCTAGCCAAGGGAGAGTTCGATGATCGACCATATCGGGTTTCCGGTTTCGGATTATGAGCGCGCCAAGGCGTTCTATGTGAAGGCGCTGGCGCCGCTCGACTATGTGCTTGTCATGGAAGTGACGCAGGAACAGACCGGCCACGATCCCGCCGCCGGCTTTGGCGCTGGCGGCAAGCCGGATTTCTGGATCGGCGGCGAAGGCGGATTGAACAAGCCGGTGCATGTCGCAATCCTCGCCAAGGACCGCGCCACCGTCGACGCCTTCTACAAGGCCGCCTTGGCCGCCGGCGGACGCGACAACGGCGCGCCTGGAATTCGCGCGCATTATCACCCGAACTACTACGGTGCCTTCGTGCTCGACCCCGACGGCCACAACATCGAGGCGGTCTGCCACACGCCCGGATGAGGTGGTTCCCTTCCGATTACGTTGGGAACATCACGGCAGCAGTTCCGTTATCGCCAAGGCAGTAATGGAGCGAAATATGGCCAATGATAATGCACGCGATATCGATCGCGTCTGGGAGCTGATGAAAAAAATTGGCTTTGCGATGCTGGTCACCCGCGACGGTGACAAACTGCGCGCGCGGCCGATGAGCGCGTATCTGGAGCGCGAGAACAACGCAGTCTATTTCCTGACCGACGCGCGGCGCCACAAGGATGAGGAGATCGCCAAAAATCCCGGCATCAACCTGTCGTTCGCCGACGCCAGCGATCAGAACTACGTCTCGGTGACGGGCACCGCCGTCGTTTCAAACGACCGCACCAAGATCAAGCAGCTGTTCTCGACGGAGGCGAAAGCCTGGTGGGATTCGGCTGAGGACCCGAACATCCGCGTGTTGAAGATTACGCCTGACGATGCCGAATTCTGGGATCACCGGGCACCGTCATCAGCTATGTGAAAATGGCTGCAGCCGCGGTGACCGGAACAAGGCCCGAGATCGGCGACAATCGCAAGGTCGCGATGTAGATGCCGATCGAACCTCCCGAAATCCCGCCGCCGACGCCGGGAAAACCAACCGAGCCGCCGCGCGAAGAGCCTCCGGGCAACCCCCGTCCGGAGGTGCCGCCACCAATGCGCGAGCCGGGCGCTCCGCCACCGCCGCAGGAACTGCCGGGCAAGACGCCGGACGAGTTGCCGGTGCGCGGGCCGAACGGACCCTCGACGCCTAATCCGGCCACAGATCGGCCACAGGGAGCAATTTGACTTTGATTTGAAAGCGTCGCCTGAATACGCAATGAACAATTGCGCATGCAACCCGTTGCGCCCTCGAAATAAAAGGCATTCGCGCTTTCCAGCCCGCCACAATCCGGCCTAACGATTAGCCGTTGATCGACCCGCCAAACGATTCCTCTGCTGCCAGAACCTTTCCAGGGACCAAGTACATCATGACAAACCTTCGCATCGTGCTGCTTGCCACGACCGCTCTGACGGTGACGCAGATCGCGACATCCGCATCGCACGCGCAAACCGCGCCACTGGTCGTCGCACAGGCCAGGGAAGAGCTTGGGCCCGACGGAAAGCCCAAGGCGCCGCCAAAGGGCGCGCCGCCGCCGGCCGCGAAGCCACCGACACCACCCGCGCCGCCACCGGCTGCGGCTCCGCCTCCACGCCCGGCACCTCCGCCGGCTCCGCCGCCTGCTGCGGCGCCTCCGCCGCGTCCCGCACCGCCGCCGGCACCGCCCGCTGCCGCGCCGCCGCCGCGGCCGACACCTCCTCCCGCGCCGCCACCGGCGGCTGCGCCGAAGCCACCGGCTCCGCCGGCACCGCCCGCCGCTGCACCGCCTCCACGTCCGACACCGCCGCCGGCTGCGGCTCCGCCTCCGCGTCCGACACCAACGCCGCCACCCGCTGCGGCTCCGCCCGCGCGTACGCCGCCTCCGCCGGCGGCAACCACCACGCCTGCGCCGACCGCATCGCCGCCCGCGGCAAGCAGCCCAACGACGACACCTCCGGGTGCGCCACCACCGCGTCCAGGCACGGGCACGCCTCCGGCCGGCACCAAGCGTGTGCCGGGAGCGCCGGGCGCAACCCCAACGCCGACCGCTACACCATCACCGACCACGCCTCCGGCAGCTGCAACGCCTTCGACGCCTCCGGCTGGCGCGGCACCAACGACGCCCTCGCGTCCTGGCGCAACAACGCCGCCCGCCGCGGGTAGCGCAACGACGACACCTCCAGGTGCTCAGCCGCCACGCCCCGGTCAGCCACCCGGCGCACCGCCGGCTGCCGGAACGACCCCGCCTGCGGGCGCACCGCCCGCCGCCGGAACGACGCCGCCTGCCGGCGCACCCCCATCAGCCGCAGCGCCGACACCCGGCCAGCAGGGACGCCCGGTCATTCCGCCCGCACCTCTCGCCGGCGCCCCGGCCCCAAGTACCGTCCCTGGATCGGCAGCCGCAACAGCACCGCCCGGCAGATCGCAAAACGCTCCGCCGACGGTTGCACCGGCCTTCCGGGCCGCACCCACGGTCACAACGCAACTGCCGTCAGCGCCACCGCCGCGCCGGGAAAACATGACGCCACTCGCGATCGGCGCAGGCGTTGTGGCCGGCGCCGTGGTCGGCGCGACCATCGCCAACATGCACAGCCAGCGGCGCGAAACCATCGAAGGCGGTCGCACCATCTACACCGAGCCGGACCGGATCATCATCCGCGACCCGAGCGGCCAGCAGTACGTCCGCGGCAACGATCTCTATCGCTTCCGTTATGGTGCGCGTGACATCCAGACCGAGACCGTCGGCGGCGAAACCCGCACCATCGTGATCCGGCCGGACGGCAGCCGGATCATCACCGTGGTCGGCAATGACGGGCGGTTGCTGCGCCGGATCCGCCGCGACGAACGGGGCCGCGAGGTCATCATCATCGACAACAGCTACCGCGATCCGCGCGCGGTCGGCGGCTTCTATGTCGACCTGCCGCCGCCAGTGGTCAACATGCCCTACGACCGCTACATCGTCAGCGCGGACGAAGCGACCCCGGAAGTGATCTATGACACGATGGTGGCGCCGCCGGTACAACGGATCGACCGGCGCTACTCGCTCGACGAAATCCGCTACAGCCCCAATGTCCGGATGCAGATGCCGAGCATCGACGTCAACTCGATCAACTTCGCAACCGGTTCGTGGGAGATCCCGCCGGACCAGGCGGCGAAGCTGCAGGCGATCGCCGACGGCCTCAACCGCGCGATCCAGGCCAACCCGCGCGAGGTGTTCCTGATCGAAGGGCACACCGACAGGGTGGGCTCCGACATCGACAATCTCTCGCTGTCGGACCGCCGCGCCGAATCCGCCGCAACGCTGCTGACGCAGCAGTTCGGCGTGCCAGCGGAGAACCTGACCTCGCAGGGTTATGGCGAGCAGTATCCGAAGGAGCAGACGGACGGACCGAGCGAGATCAACCGGCGCGTCACGGTCCGCCGTATCACCCCGCTGCTCAATGGCGGCCAGGCGGCGCTGCCGCCGCCCCCGCCCGGCACCGCGCCGCCGCGTCGCTGAGATCGGTCAGCATCATATGAAAATGGCCGGGAGCAATCCCGGCCATTTTTGTTTTGGTGCTAAATTAGAGCCCCGTTCCGATGGAATCGGAACGGGGCTCTAGATTCTTGTTTTGACGCGTTTTCGTTACGCGAACCGGTGTCCACTTCGCTGGAAAACGCTCTAGGCGCTGAGCGCCCGCGGCGGCAGACAGGCGTCACAGATCGCCGCCACGTGACGATGGTCGGTGCCGCAACAACCACCCAGAATACGCATCGCCGGAAACGAGCGCCGAAGATTCAGATAGCGCCGGCCGAGATCCTGCGGATCGCCCGCATCGAGCGTTGCAGACTCATCCAGCTCAGTATGGCTCTTGGTCGATGCATTGGCTCTGACGCCATGGATGCGCTTGACCCAGGCCTCGTCGGCCTTCAGCGCCTGTTCGAAATGCGTCGGATGCGCGCAATTGACCAGGAAGTATTCAACCGAATCCTGCGTCGCGCGATCCACCGCCTCGATCGCTTCGCGCAACGTCTCGCCGTTGACGAGACGGCCGTCGGTTTCCACCGTGAACGAGATCACCGCCGGAATCTGCTGCGCCCTGGCCGCACGCGCGATGCCGATCGCTTCATTGATGTTCGTGAGCGTATAGGCCGTCACCATGTCGGCGCCGCCTTCGACGAAGGCCGCAATCTGCGCGCCATGATAGGCCTCGGCTTCGGCCGCATCCATGTTGCCGGCCTTGTACCCGTCGCCGCGCGGGCCGATGGCGCCGCTGACGACGCAGGGCGTCATCGGCTTTTCCCATTCGGCGCGCAGCTCCTCAAGCAGCCCGATCCCGCGAATGTTGATCGCCCTGAGTGCCGCGGCATCGTACCCGAGCTTGGCGCCCCAATCGGGGTTGGCCCGCCATGTCGGGCTGTCCAGCACAAAGCCAACGCCATGGTCGCGCGCGACCGCCATATAGGCCTGGTAGTATCGCTTCAGCGTGCCCCGGCCTACCTCGCTGTCGAGCAGCACGAAGGCGGCGAAATGGGGCAGATCAATCCCTTCATGGAAGATCAGCGTCGTTTCCATGCCGCCATCGGTGAGGAAAATGCCGCCGCCGCGTTGCGGCAGATCGGATCGGTATTTTGTCATTGCAATATCTCCGTGATCGGCAAAAGGCGCTGATGGTAGGTCTGGCGCGGCGCGCCCTGGTCTGGCGGAACTGGTGCCGCATAGTGTCGCGGTTTCCTAGACGGCTCGTGGTGCGGCTGAATGTCGGGCTGTAAACTGCTAGGAAATCAGACGGTTGCGCGGTGCTAGCAAAATCGCGGCGCCAGTGCGCGGAGTCAAAACCGTACCGCAAGTACAGTTTCTGGAGACACGCGATGGGAAAAGGCGAAGCGACGCGCGAGCGAATTCTCGAGATCGCGGAAGCGGCCGTACTCGCGAAGGGATTTGGCGCCACGTCGATCGACGAAGTGATCGCGGAGGCCGGCCTCACCAAGAGCGGCTTCTTTTATCACTTCAAGGACAAGAATGCGCTCGCGCGCGAAATGCTGCGCCGCTACGTCAAGACCAACGACCAGCTGTTCGACGACATCTTCGCGCGCGGCCGGCAGCTCTCGGACGATCCGCTGCAGGCGTTCCTGATCTCGCTGAAGCTGCTCGCCGAAGTGATGGCCGATCTGCCGAACGGGCATCCCGGCTGCCTGATTGCCAGCGTCTGCTATCAGGAGCGGCTGTTCGACCGCGAGGTGCGCGAACTCACCGCGCAGTCGGTGCGCGACTGGAACGCGCGCTTCCGCTACATCCTCGACGGCATCGCCGCCGTCCATCCACCGCGGGAGGCGATCGATCTCGACGATCTCGCCGACATGATGTCGTGCATTGTCGATGGTGCCATCATCATGTCGAAAACGCTGAACGATCCGAGCCGGCTGGAACGGCAGATCCTGATCTTTAGAAGCTGCGTGAAGCTGATCTTCTCAGCTCCACCGCTTTCCTGACGCGCGCTCCGGTTATCAGAGTCTATTTCGTCGCGGCGAGCCCCAGCGCGTCGACCATCACGCGGAAGACTTCCGTATTGTCCATCGAACCCCTGACCCGTTCGCTGCCGGGCCCGGTCGCGGTCAGGATGACGTCTTCGCCGGAATGCACGCTGGCGTTCATCATCGCCGGCAGATTGCCGGGCCGCAGTACGGCGCCGGGAACGCCCTTATACTTTTCGTTGGCCTTGAAGGTTCCGTTATCGTCTCCCTTCATGGTCGGGTCGTTCGGGCCGTCGAGTTTGGGGCGGAAGGTCTCGTAATGGTCGGGCAGGCTGGCCGAGAAGATGGCGAGCCGCCGGCTGACGTCGACGCGCGACGGATAGCCGTCGGCATCGGGCGCCGGGTAATTCGGGAAGCCGGCCTTTTCGTAGACGCCGACGCGCTCGCGCATCGGCGCTTCCGACGTCGTGCTCATGTCGTGATTGATGGTGCCGACCAGTGCGTTGGGGTGGTTATGGTCCGGCGTCACCAGGATCAGGGTGTCGTCGCCGCGCTTGCTCGCCCAGTCGCGGGCGAGGCGCACCGCATTGTCGAGCATGATGGTGTCGTAGACGGCGCGGTCGAAGTCGAGGGCATGCGCGTATTTGTCGATCAATCCGGATTCCACCATCAGGAAGAAGCCGGCCTCGTTTTTCGACAGCACGTTCAGCGCGGCCTGGAGCTGCTCGGTCAGGTCGGGCTGCTCGGGAAATTTCTTGACGCCGCCGCCCTTGAGGAATTTGCGATCCAGCGCCCCATCCATGTTTCCCGTGGCGAACAGCCCGAGCAACTGGCGCGTCTCGGGTTTGGCCGCCAGCGCATTGAGTTCGCCGGCGGTCGTCGCCAGGGCATAGCCGGCTTCGCGGAACCGGGCGATATAATCGACCTCGTCCTTGCGCTTGGATCCGGCCGCCGATTTCGGCAGGAAGTTCGCGCTGCCTCCGCCCAGCAACACGTCGGGCCTCGCCGCGAAAAGCTGCTCGACAATCTCGTCATAGGCAGCCCGGCGGCGCGTATGCGCCACCATCGCCGCCGGCGTAGCGTCCTCGACTTCGGTGGTGGTGACGATACCGATGCTCATCTTGAGCCGGCGCTGGGCAAGGCTCGTGACGGTTTCGACCTTGGGATCGTCGAACGCGTCTCTGGTGCGGTCGGCATAGACGCCCATCGCGTTGACCGCGCTCTTGTGGCCGGTGGAATAGGCGCTGGCCGAGTTTGCCGAATCGGTGATGATCGAATCCGAGCCGGCGGTCGCCACCAGCGCCGTATGCGGCATGTCGTCCATCGCAAGCTTGCCGAGGCTCTTGCCCTCCGCAATGCCCTTGGAAAGCAGCCGCGCCCCGACGCGATGGGCGGGCGACATCCCGTCGCCGATGAACAGGATCACGTTCTTCGCCTTGCGCGGCCCGGTGTCGTAGACCGTCCACGTCACCTTGCGGCTCTTCGTGCCGTCGCTGACCTCGACGACGACCGGGCCGGGCTTTGCCAGCTCGACGTCGCGAAGCATCAGCGCGGATTGGTCCCTGCCGTCCTCGCGCTCGATAAACGTTGCGGCCCGGCCGAACACGGCGGCGTGGTCCTCGCCGTTGACCGTTACCTTCAGTTTCGACTGGTCGACCCTGTCAGGAAATTCAACCTTGAAGTCGAACCGCGCGCCGGAGAGGATTTCGGAGCGGTCGATCGGATAGACTGTTTGGGCAACGACCGGCGATGCCGAGAGCACGGCGGCGAGGGTGATGATGGTGACTGGCTTGATCAAGATCTCGGGCTCCGCGCGTGCTTGCCTGCGGGACAGCGACAGCCATTGCTCAGCAAGGAGTGAAGGTGACCAGTTCTATCCACCCCGGATGACAGCTATGTAACGGCGGGCCGCAGCGGTGCAGCGGTGCCAAATAAAATCCGGCCCCGCAGATTCAGCTCTTGTCGTTACCAAGCTTGAAGATCTCGGAACCGTCCCCGCTCGATAGCAGGCCCGTGTCCGAATAAAGCTTCAGCTTGGCGCGGGTATCCGTGATGTCGAGGTTGCGCATGGTCAGCTGGCCGATACGGTCCGCCGGCGTGAACGCCGCATCTTCCACCTTCTCCATGCTCAGCCGCTCCGGCTGATAGGTCAGGTTCGGGCTTTCGGTGTTGAGCAGCGAGTAGTCGTTGCCACGGCGCAGCTCGAGCGTGACCTCGCCGGTAACGGCGCGCGCCACCCAGCGCTGGGCGGTCTCGCGCAGCATCAGGGCCTGGGAATCGAACCACCGCCCCTGATAGAGCAACCGCCCGAGGCGCATGCCGCTGATCCGGTATTGCTCGATGGTGTCTTCGTTGTGGATGCCGGTGACCAGGCGCTCATAGGCGATGTGCAGCAGCGCCATGCCGGGCGCCTCATAGATGCCGCGGCTCTTGGCCTCGATGATCCGGTTCTCGATCTGGTCGCTCATGCCAAGGCCATGCCGGCCGCCGATGGCGTTGGCCTCAAGAAACAGCGCCAGCGGATCGGCGAAGGTCTGGCCGTTCAGCGCGACGGGCTGGCCTTCCGCAAAACGCACGACGACCTTTTCGGCCTTGACGGCACAGTCGTCGCGCCAGAACGGCACGCCCATGATCGGATTGACGATCTTGATGCCGGTGTCGAGGCTCTCGAGATCCTTGGCCTCGTGGGTGGCGCCCAAAATGTTGCTGTCGGTCGAGTAGGCCTTTTCGGCGCTCATCTTGTAGGCAAAGCCGTTGGCGGTCATGAACGCTGACATTTCCGCGCGGCCGCCGAGTTCGTCGATGAACTGCTGGTCGAGCCAGGGCTTGTAAATCCGCAAGCTCGGATTGGTCAAAAGGCCGTAGCGATAGAACCGCTCGATATCATTGCCCTTGTAGGTGGAGCCATCGCCCCAGATGTTGACGCCGTCCTCCTTCATCGCCGCGACCAGCATCGTGCCGGTCACCGCGCGACCAAGCGGCGTGGTGTTGAAGTAGGTGTTGCCGCCGGTCGAGACGTGGAAGGCGCCGGACTGGATGGCGGCGATGCCTTCGTGCACCAACTGCGTGCGGCAATCCACCAGGCGGGCTTTTTCGGCGCCGAATTCGAGCGCCTTGCGCGGAATCTCCTCGTAGTCGGCCTCGTCAGGCTGGGCGAGGTTGGCGGTATAGGCAAAGACGCGTGCGCCCTTTTGCTTCATCCACACCAGCGCCGCCGAGGTGTCGAGGCCACCCGAAAAAGCGATGCCGACTTTTTCCCCTTTGGGCAGGCTCTTCAGGATCGTGCTCATCGTGCTTCCAATCGGTCGAAGTGGTGGATGTCGTTTGCGGCTTTGGGTGCGCGAATATCAAACTTTGCGCTTGTCGGCACGTGTTTAATAGCGCCATGCAGCAGCTGGCCGGGGGCTGATCAGCCCGGCTGGCGCGAGCCCTTGGTCAGACGGTTCCAGGGCCGGGCCAGGCGTGCCAGTGCGGCCTCGACGGCCGCATCCGAGACCCGGGTCCACGGCCAGCGGTATAGCCAGCCATGGGCCAGCCAGATCACCAGAAAGCTGACCAGGCCGGCGGCCGCCACATCGGTGAAGAAATGCCCGCCAAACGCCATCCGCAGCACAGAGGTCGTGATCCCGAACAGGGTCGCCGCCACATAGGCCAGGGGCCGCCATGCCGGCGGCGTCAGCGCCGCGGGCGCGTAAGCCCAGAACGCGGTGGCGCCCTCGCCGGAGAAGAACGAGCAGTTGCGTCCGCACGTGCCGCGCGGATCCCAATACGGCACGAACTCCTGCGGCCCATTGAACTGCGTGACCACCACCGGCCGCGGCCGGCCCCAATAGGTCTTGAAGGTGAGGTTGGTGAGAACGACCGCAGACAGCAAAATGGTGCTCAGCAGGAATACGGCGGTACGCGCGCGAATGAACATCGGCAAATCCGGCCGCACCATCTTCACCACGATGGCCGCGAGCGACGGCAATGCGAGCGCCCACGCGATCCACATCGCGGCGTCGCGGGCGATGCCCGCGATCCAGCTCTGCTTCAACGGAAACGAATGGCTCGCGGGATCGTAGAACAACGCCGCCAGTTTGAGATCGAGTTCGGGAAAAATCCCGAACAGCAGTCCGATGACGAGCGCCAGCCCCAGCGCGATGAAAAGTCCGGTCCGGTTCATGGCGCGGTGTTTAGCCGAGGGGATGGGTCTTGAAAAGGCTCACGGATGCGGCCGTGAATGCGCCGGCAGCGGCGGTGGCGGCCGCAAAGGTTTCGGCGGCTCGCGCCATGCGCCGGCGGTGCGCCCGGCGATCATCCAGTAGACCAGACCCGCGACGATGCCTGCCCCGGTCATGATTTCGAGATGGCGGCGGACGATACCGTCAAAGCGCATCGTTTCGGGATCGAACGGGACCAGACCGAGATAGCAGGCGCAGCCGACGATCGCGCCGCCGATCGCATAGGTCAGCACGCCCCGGACATAAAACGCTTCCGTGATCAGAACCACGATCAGCGCCGGCAACAGCGCAAAGCCCGAGATGAAGATGAAGCCGAACCCGAGCACGACATTGATCGCGCCCTGATCGATCGGCCCTGCGCCGAGATCGCTGAATTCGGGATACAGCACCGCGCCGACCACGATCATCCCCGCCGCCAGGCAGGCGAACAGGAATCCGAACAAGATGACGAAGAAGCGGCCGATCAGCGCCATTGCGACACCGTCATTGCGAGCGAAGCGAAGCAATCCATCTCTCGGCATAACGGATGGATGGATTGCTTCGTCGCTGCGCTCCCTTGCGCAAACGCTTCGCGTTTGTCGCAGGCAATGACGAAAACAGAGAGACCGCGCATCACGCTCAATCCGTCATCGCCATCGCGCGCAGCGCCTGGCGCTCGCGCGCGGACAATTTTTCGGTTTCCGATTTCAACTGGCCGCAGGCGGCGAGGATGTCGCGGCCGCGCGGCGTGCGCACCGGCGAGGAATAGCCGGCGTTGAAAATATACTCGGAGAATTTTTCGATCTGGTCCCAGTCCGAGCATTCATACTTGGTGCCCGGCCACGGGTTGAACGGAATGAGATTGATCTTGGCCGGAATGCCCTTGAGCATTTTCACCAAGAGCTTGGCGTCGTCCATGGAATCGTTGACGCCCTTGAGCATCACATATTCGAAGGTGATGCGGCGCGCGTTCGACGAGCCCGGATAATCGCGGCAGGCCTGCAGCAATTCGGCGATCGGGTATTTGCGGTTGAGCGGCACCAGCTCGTTGCGCAATTCGTCGCGCACCGCATGCAGCGAGATCGCCAGCATGACGCCCATCTCGTCGCCGGCACGGACGATGTTGGGCACTACGCCCGAGGTCGACAGCGTGATGCGGCGGCGGGAAATGCCGATGCCTTCATTGTCGGCCACGATCAGCAGCGCATCGCGCACCGCGTCGAAATTATACAAGGGCTCGCCCATGCCCATCATCACCACATTGGTGACGAGGCGGCTGCCGGTCGGGGTCTCGCGATCGGCCCAGTCGTTGAGCCGGTCGCGCGCCACCATGATCTGGCCGACGATCTCGCCGGCGGTGAGGTTGCGCACCAGCCGCTGCGTGCCGGTGTGGCAGAACGAACAGGTCAGCGTGCAGCCGACCTGCGAGGAGACACAGAGCGTGCCGCGATCGGTTTCGGGGATATAGACGCACTCGACTTCATGCGCCTTCTCGAGGGCATTGCCGCTCGGCAGCCGCAGCAGCCATTTGCGGGTGCCGTCGTTGGAGACCTGCTCGGCGACCACTTCGGGACGATCGACGGTAAAATGCTGCACCAGCTGGGCGCGCATTTCCTTGGAGATGCTGGTCATCGCGTCGAAATCTTTGGCGCCGCGGACATACATCCAGTGCCAGAGCTGCTGGGTGCGCATCTTGCGCTGCGCGGGCAGCACGCCGATCTCGCCGAGCCGGTCGGCGATCTCGGAGCGCGACAGCCCGATCAGCGACGGTTTTGCGGGCGGCACATAGGTTTCGAGCGGAATCTTTTCGAGGGGAGCCTGAGCCGAGGAACTGCTCTCGATTGAAGCGACGGTCATCGTGTTTCTGTTCTTGGGATACGTAGGGTGGGCAAAGCGAAGCGTGCCCACCGCAAGCGTTAATGGTGGGCACGGCGCGATGCGCCTTTGCCCACCCTACAAGGTAGCACTCAAATAGGCCTTCCGGGGCCCACAAACAACGCCATTCTCGGCCTAAAATTGCTTAACGCCGGCAATCCTGCGCCAATTTGTCGAGCGCCTGTGACAGCCCCTTCAGCGAGAAGGTGTCGGTGGTCTCGGTGCCCTTGGCCGAGACACCCTTGACGGTGACGTCGGCGGCCTTGCGCATGGCATCGACCATCCGCTCTTCCTCGGCGGCATTCTTGATCCAGAGGCCGTCGCCCTGCGTGTACATCGCGTACGACGCGCCGCCGACCTCGAGCGAGGATTCCGAGCCTGGCTTCAACGCGTAGCCGATCATGACCGAGACTTCGTTGATGACTTTTTCCGCCGGGCGCGTCGAGACGAAGGCATAGGCCGGATCGCGCGGACGGTTAGGCGGATTGGTCTTCGACGAGGATGGCTTGGCCAGCGCAAAGCACACTTTCTTGCCGTTCGGCATCGCCGTGTAGGCGCCCCAGGTTCCGAACTGGCCGATCAGGGTCGGCTCCGCGCCACCGGCCGCGGCGGTTGCCGCCGACTCAGGCTTGGCCGCAGACTTCGTAGCCGCCGCGGGCTTCTCCGTTGCCGCAGGCTTGGCCGCGTCTTTGGCGCCCTTCGGCGCAGCACTCTGCGCCTGCGCAAGGCTGGAAGCCCCGCACAGCAACGCACTCAGAACAAGGGATGTCAGTATCTGCCGCACGGACAACTGGTTCCCTCATCATTGTGACTGGAAGATGGCCCGGCGACGGGTCGGGCCGTCAACCATGGATAACCGGGAAATGCCTTTTTGGGAAGGTACTTACGAGCTATCCAGCCGCTGTATCCACGGTCATGTTGGAGGTATCGCGCGCCTCTTGCAGAGTTAGCCTTTGGTACGGCCTTCGCGCTGCTTCTGCCACTGCGCATCGGTCCATTGCAGCAGGTCCTCGGCGCCGGAACTGCGCAAATGCGAGCCGCCATCCTGCACCACCATCTCGCCATTGATGTAGCCGGCCTGGTCGGAAATCAGGAAGCTCGCCAGGTTGGCGAGTTCGCTGTGCTCGCCGGCGCGGCCGAGCGGATTGCGGTGCGCCCAGCCCTCGTCGCGGCCCTCCGGACGAAGCTGGCCTGACGCGCCCGGCGTCGGAAACGCACCGGGCGCGATCGCGACCGTGCGAACGCCCTTCGGCCCCCACTCCACCGCCAGACTCTTCGTCATCGCCAGAATGGCTGACTTCGCCATCGCCGACGGCACCGTGAAGGCGCGGCCGGTGATGGTCGAGGTCGAGAGGATGCTCAGCACCACGCCTTTATGACGGCCCTCGATCCAGCGCTTGCCGGCCGCGAGCGTGCAATACATCGTGCCGTGCAGCGTCGGCCCCAGGATCGCATCCGCCGCGCGGAACGACAGATGTTCGGTCTGCGCAAGGAAAGTCGCGGCAGCGTTGTTGATCAGCACGTCGATCGGCGCCTCGCGCCAGACCTGATCCATCATCGCATCGACCGCGCCACCGTCGCGGATATCACAGCGCGCCACGGAAACCTTGCCACTGAGCTCATTGCGCATCCGGGTTGCCGTGGCCTCCAGCAATTCGAGCCGGCGGCCACAGATGATGAGTTCCGCTCCGAGCTCGATAAAGCGCCGCCCCATCGCGGCGCCAAGCCCGGAGCCGCCACCGGTGACCAGAATGCGCTTTCCCGCCAGCAGGCCTTTTTCAAACATTGTTTCACTCCCTGTTTTCTCCGTCATTGCGAGGAGCAAAGCGACGAAGCAATCCATTCTTTCTTTTTACGGCACGTTGGATTGCTTCGCTTCGCTCGCAATGACGGGCGGATAGCTATGCGCGTCCTAAGCACCGAATCGGATTGTAGCCCGGCGTCAAATCCGGCAAGAAGCATTCAGCCTTTCCTTGTGCGTCCGAAAATCAGGTGTGTCCATGAAAGCCATTCTCTGTTCGCAATATTGCCAGCCCGACGACCTCGTGCTGGCCGATGTGCCCGATCCCGTCGCCGGACCGGGCGAGGCTGTGATCGCGATCAAATCCGCTGCCCTGAATTTCTTCGACATCCTGATGATCCAGGGCAAGTACCAGATCAAGCCGCCGTTCCCGTTCTCGCCGGCCGCCGAAGTCGCGGGCGTGATCGAAAGCGTAGGCAGTGGCGTCACCGATCTGAAGGTCGGCGACCGCGTGGCGGCCTCCTGCGGCCATAATGGCGCGCGCGAAAAGATCGCGCTGCCGGCCAACTCGATCGTGAAGATTCCCGACAATCTGGACTTCGATCGCGCCGCCGGAATCTTCATCATCTACGGCACCGCGCTGCATGCGCTGGAAGATCGCGCCAGCCTCAAGCCCGGCGAAACCATGGCCGTGCTCGGCGCCGCCGGCGGCACTGGCCTCGCCGCCTGCGAGCTCGGCAAGCTGATGGGCCTGAAGGTGATCGCCTGCGCCTCGTCGGATGAAAAACTCGAATTTGCGAAAGCGCACGGTGCCGAGCTTGGCCTGAACTACAGCAAGGAAGATCTCAAGGAGGGCTTGCGGCGCCTTACCGGCGGCAAGGGCGTCGACATCATCTTCGATCCGGTCGGCGGCACCTACGCCGAGGCCTCGCTGCGTTCGATCGCCTGGGAAGGCCGCTTCCTGGTGATCGGATTCGCCGCCGGCGACATTCCGAAAATGCCGCTCAACCTGGCGCTGCTCAAGGGCTGCGATATCCGCGGCGTGTTCTGGGGTGCCTGGGCCCGGCTTAACCCGGAGAAGAACCGCGCCAATCTGGAGAAGCTCGTGAAGTGGACCGCGGAAGGCAAGATCTCCTCGCATGTCGACCGCACCTTCCCGCTGGCGCAAACCGCCGAAGCGCTGAAAGTGCTCGCCGGCCGCAAGGCGATGGGCAAGGTGATTCTGCATCCGTGATGCTGCGCGACAGCGGTCGCGCTTCATTCAACGTCTCTTCTTTTCTAGCGATCATCGTCCGCGAAACATCGAACGGGCCGCGCGCAACGCGGCCCGTTTTGGCAATTGGTGCGCCTGCCTTGCTCGGCGTGCGATGCTGAAAATGCCTTTATCCAAGGCGGTTGTGCGTTAACGATATGCAATTTTAAATCTCTGAATTGCGTCAGCTCGCCGCAATCAGAACAAAATGTCTCCCGATTCGAGCGGGCCGGCGTCGTTTTTTCATCCCATTCGGCATGCGAATAGACCGCCCAGTAAGCGGGTTCCCGGACACCGATAACAACAAGAAAAAGATGCCGGCCTCCCGTCGTTGCGTTTTGGTAGCGGGGAAGCATCGCCATGGTGGAAAGTACAAGGCAGGTTCAATCTGGAGATCCGTTCGCAAGACTAAGCGAAGCGATTCATGATCCCGGATTGTATGAGACGCATCAATTTCTGCGGTCAGAAGCACGCAGGCCCGACCCGGTCCAGCAAGATCATCTGGCAGACGACCCGGTGCCGCTTTTTCTCGCCGGTCAGCAGGATGCGCGCCACCGGCAGGATGAACGCTATCAACCGGAAGAGCGGTATCAGGATCTGCCCTTCTATCAGGAACCGCCCGAATACTCCTTCGCTGGCGGCAAGAAACGAAGAGCGCGCGCATCGCGCATCGTGACCGGTGCGCTTGCGTTGTCCATCGTGGCCGCCGGTCTTGCGCTGCTTTCCTTCGATTCGACACGCGCGGTGATCGTCAACGCCAAGGCGTCGTTGGCCAGCGCAGCGCCGGCCCCGTCAGGCGCCGCACAACAGGACGCCGAGCCGCCGGCACCACGCGTCGCGGCCCAGCCTGCTGGTCCCGAAGCACCGCCGGCAACGCCGGAAGCGGCAACCGCCCAGCGTGTCCAGTCCGTTGCGCTGGCGTCCGCTTCACCGTCACGCGACGAAATCACCGCGGCCTACCAGAGCGCCATCAAGACCAAGGTTGTGGCGATCGAGCCGACGGCCCCCGAACCCGCCCCGGCGGCACGGCGCATCGATCCGGATGAACTGGCTGTCCTGTTGAAGCGGGCGAAGGGCCTGCTCGCGATCGGCGACATCACCTCCGCCCGGCTGCTGCTCGAGCGTGCGGCCGACGCGCAGGAGGCCGACGCCGCGCTGATGCTGGCGGGGACCTACGACCCGCAGGTGCTGGGCAAGCAGGACATGCGCAGCATCACGCCCGATCCGGCGATGGCGCGGCTTTGGTACCAGAAGGCCGCCCAGCTCGGCTCGTCCGACGCCAAGCGGCGCCTCAGCCAGCTTCAAAACTAGGCATCTTCAGAACCGGTCACCACCGGCACGCATCACTCACGACCGCGCATCACGCGACATCTGACATCACGCAGGGAAACGACAAATGCGACGACTGTTTGGAATGGCAGTATTTGCCATCATGATGGCTTGCGGCCTGACGGCCCAGGCCCAGGCCCAAGCCCAGCAAACCGAGTACGACCCGGCCAAGGTCAGCGAGAGCCTGAAGGCTATTTTCCAGTTCGGTTCTGTCGCCACCAAGCAGAGCCTGAACTCGAACACGGTAACGCTGATGTCGGGGACGATCGGCGGCACCTATGTGCAGTTCGGTGCCGACCTTGCTTCCGTGCTCGACGATGGCAACAAGTTGCGCGTACTGCCCATCGTCGGGCGCGGTTCCGTGCAGAGCGTGGCGGACATCCTGTTCCTGCAGGGTGTCGATCTCGGCATCGTCCGCTCCGACACGCTCGATTATCTCGAACGCAAGGGCTTTGCGAAGGATATCAAGAAGCAGTTCACCTACGTGACCAAGCTCTACAATGAAGAGATGCACGTGATCGCGTCGAAATCGGTCCGCAGCTTAAGGGACCTCGAAGGCAAGACCGTCAGCGTCGACCTTCCCAATGGCGGCACGTTCGTCACTGCGCTGACCGTGTTCGAACGGCTCGGGATGAAGCCGAAGGTGGTCTATGTCGAGCAACGCATCGCGCTGGAGAAATTGAAGGCCGGCGAAATCGACGCCGTGATCGTGTGCGGCGGCAAACCGTACAAGTCGGTCAGCACGTTCAAGGACGACCGCTTCCATCTGGTGCCGGTGAATTACGAGAAGCCGCTGCAGAAGGACTATCTGCCCGCCAGCCTGACATCGAAGGACTATCCCAACCTGATTTCGGGCGACGATCGCGTCGACACCATCGCGGTGCCGGCGGTGCTCGCGGCCTATAATTGGGCGCCGAACACCGAGCGCTATCGCAAGCTGTCGCAGTTCGTGGATGCGTTCTTCACAAAATTCCCGACGTTCCAGAACCCGCCCTTCCATCCGAAGTGGAGGGAGGTCTCGCTGTCGGCGCCGCTACCCGACTGGCAGCGGCTGCCGGTCGCCGAGCAGTGGCTGAAGTCGCACAACGTCGAAGCGGTCGCGCGTACCCGGTTCGATGACTTCCTGAAGCAGAGCCCCACTACCGCGGCGAACATCAAGACCGATGCCGACCGCGAGACGCTGTTCAAGCAGTTCCAGGCCTGGGAAACCGAGCGCAACGCGCGCGCGCAAGTTCGCTCCGGATCGCAGAAGTAGGAAGCCTCGAAGTAGGAAGCCTCAGACGCCATCGGGATCGCCGCAAGCGATACCCGGTGGCGGACGTCGACGCGGGACTATTCCGCGTCGTCGTCCTTCCCGACGCCTCGCTTCAGCGCAGCCCGCGCGGCGTCGCGGTGCTCCGACGTGATATAGCTGGAAACCATCCGGATGGCGGTGGCCAGGACAGCGGCGTCGTCGGTGAAGCCGAGCACCGGCAGCACGTCGGAAACGAAATCGAACGGCAGGACGAAATAGGCGATGGCGCCGAGCAGCGCCGCCTGCACATGGCGCGGCGTCTGCTTGTCGAACGCACAATAGTAAGCCGCGAGCAGGTCCTCGGCGAAGGGAAGCTTCGCTACCACCCGCTTCAGCTTGCTCCAGAAGCGCCGGCGCACGCTTTCGCGGTCCTGCGCCAGCCGATCGGCCGGTTCAAAACCCACGCTGTGTTCGGACGTTGCCATGACGGCGCTCCCTCAAGACAGGCGCGGCGGATCGCCGCGGCTGGCTGTCTAGAAATTGGTGATGTCGGGCCGCCGACGCAAGATCGCTTTCCCACGCTTCAGGCGACGCCAAGCTGCCTTGCGATGCCGTTCATCGCCTTGGCAAGCTGGATATCCGACCTGGTGACGCCGCCGGCGTCATGGGTCGCCAGCACCACTTCCACCGTCTTGTAGACGTTCTTCCACTCCGGGTGATGGTCGTTCTTCTCCGCCACCAGCGCCACGCGGGACATGAAGCCGAAGGCTTCGTTGAAGTCCTTGAAGATGAACGTCCGGGCAATTGCCTCGCGGCCGGATACCTCCGACCACCCCGATAGTTCCGCAAGCGATGCTGTTCTCGCTTCCGCCGACAGCCGTTCCGCCATGATCGCCTCCGCGTTTTTGACCAGCCTTACCCTAACACCCGCAGGCGCCCTTGGATCCCCGCCCAAAATAAGACGGAAAGGCGCGTCCAATGGCCGCTCGGCTGCCGGTAACCATGACGGAGATGTCACCACGGTCCGGCGAGGAATTTGCTAGAATGCCCGGTGTAAGCACGTTGGCAACCGAAGATCGAACCTCAAACGATTGTTCAGGAATTGATGACCGACGGCCCTCATCCCGCCGAAGCAGCACTGCCTCCCCCCTCGCCCCGTTCGGCGCGACGACGGCTGGCATTCGTGATGCTGGCCGGCGTTCTGGCGATCATCGGCGTGGCGGCGGCCGGCTATCACATTGCGACGCGGCCGGTGACGTTGCGGATCGCGGTCGGCCCGGCCAACAGCGACGACCTCAAGGTGGTTCAGGCACTGACGCAAGCCCTCAACAACCAGCCCCACGGTCCAATTCGGCTGCGTCCGACACAGACTGACAGCGCACAGGCGAGCGCCAAGCTGCTCGGCGACGGCAAGGCCGATCTCGCCATCATCCGGGGCGACCTCGACGTGCCGAAGAACGCGCAGGCGGTGGCGACGCTGCGCAAGAACGTCGTGGTGCTCTGGGTGCCACCCGCCAGTAAAGCCAAGGCCAAGGGCAAGAAGGCTGCGCCCGCGATCACGAAAATCACGCAGCTCGCCGGACATCGCGTCGGCGTCGTCGGCCGCACCGAGGCCAATGTCAATTTGCTCAAGGTGATCCTGGAGCAATACGGCCTCGATCCGGCGAAGGTCGAGATCGTCCAGTTTCCGGTCACTGAGGCCGTCGAGGCCATCCGCAACCAGAAGGCGGATGTCTATCTCGCGGCGGGCCCGCTCAACAGCAAGATAACGTCCGATGCGATCGCGGCTTCGATGCGCGACGGCGGCACGCCGACCTTCCTGGCGATCGATTCGGCGGAAGCGATCGCGCAAAACCATCCGGCCTACGAGTCTTCCGAGATTCCCGCCGGGACCTTTGGCGGCGCGCCGGCCAAGCCGGAAGAGGAAGTCAAGACCATCAGCTTCTCGCATCACATCGTGGCGCGGAAGGGCGTGTCCGACTCCACCATCGCGATCTTTACCCGGCAGCTGTTTGCGATCAGGCAAACGCTGAAGAACGAATTTCCGCTCGCCGCCAAGATCGAGACGCCGGACACCGACAAGGATGCCAATATCCCGGCGCATCCCGGCGCGGCCGCCTTTGTCGATGGCGAGGAAAAAACCTTCTTCGAACGCTACAGCGATTTCATCTGGTGGGGCCTGATGGGGCTCTCGGCAATGGGCTCTGCCGGCGCATGGTTCGCGGGCTACCTGAAGAAGGACGAGCGCATTGCCAGCAACTCGCAGCGCGACCGGCTGCTCGATTTACTCGCCGCGGCACGCAACTGCGACTCAATCGAAGAGCTCGACCAGATGCAGACGGAGGCCGACGGCATCCTGCGCCATATGTTGGAGTGCTTCGAGCACGGCGCCGTCGAGGATGGCGCGTTGACCACCTTCAACATCGCGCTCGAGCAGTTCCACAACGCGGTCGCCGACCGCAAAGCGCTCTTGATGAGCATGCCGCAGAACCTGCAACGGGCCAGCGCGCAGTTCCGGGCCGCCGGCGCCTGAGCCGGCATTCCTGTAATTCGGCCGTCATGGAATTTTCCTAAAGCCAGCTCGCACGACGAGAGGATCCCTCATTCGGGAGCGATGCGAAGCATCGAACCCGAATGACGGAGCCCTCGATACTCGTTATGTCAGACGCGCAAAGAGGCTCGCATGACCGTTAGAATTTCTCGTCGAAAGTTTCTCTCTTCCACCGCAGCGACGGGATTTGGCGTCATCGCGATGCCCTATCTCAGCCGCGCCGGCGACCGGCCGGTCATCAGCCATGGCGTGCAATCCGGCGATGTCGGCGCCGATGGCGGCGTGGTCTGGGCGCGCGCCGACCGTCCTTCGCAAATGATGGTCGAGGTCTCGACCACGGAGTCGTTTGCCAATGCGCGGGCGCTGCCGCCGATCGCCGCGCTGCCCGAGAGCGATTTCACCGCCAAGATGCTGCTGGAAAACCTGCCCGCGGGACAGGAGATCTTCTACCGCGTGCGGTTTCGCGATCTGTCGCATATCGACATCGCGAGCGAAGCCGTTGTCGGCCGCTTCCGCACCGCGCCGGCCGATCGCCGCGATGTCAGCTTCGTCTGGGGCGGCGACGTCGCAGGACAGGGCTGGGGCATCAATCCCGACGACGGCGGCATGTTCACCTTCGCCACCATGCGCAAGCACCGCCCGGATTTCCTGCTGCATTCCGGCGACACCGTCTATGCCGACGGCCCGATCAAATCCGAAGTGAAGCTTCCCGACGGCAAGGTGTGGAAGAACGTCACCATCGAAGAAAAGGCCAAGGTGGCCGAGACGCTCGACGAGTTCCGCGCCGCCCATAAATACAATTTCATGGACGAGCATGTCCGCGCCTTCAACGCCGAGGTGCCGATCTTCGTGCAATGGGACGACCACGAGGTCACCAATAACTGGTCGCTGTCGAAGCAATTGCCGGCTTCATACAAGGAGCGCGACATCAGCCTGCTCGCCGCCCGCGCCGGCCGCGCGTTCCACGAAATGTATCCGATCCGCGAAAACCTCAACGAGCCGGGCCGGCTCTACCGCACGCTCAATTACGGCCCGCATCTCGACGTATTCATGCTGGACGAGCGCAGCTATCGCGGCCCCAATGGCGCCAACCTGCAAGACAGCTACGGCCCCGAAAGCCATTTCCTCGGACCGGATCAACTCGCCTGGCTGAAGCGCGGACTGTTGAACTCGCGCGCGACCTGGAAGGTGATTGCCTCCGATATGCCGCTCAGCATCATCGTCTATGACGATGCAACCAACAAAAAGGGCTCTGAGGCGTTCGCGCAAGGGGACGGCCCGCCGCGCGGCCGTGAACTCGAGATTGCCGATATCCTGCGCTTCATCAAGACATCAGGCGTCGTCAACACGGTGTGGCTGACGGCCGACGTGCACTACGCCGCCGCGCATTATTACAATCCCGACAAAGCGCAATTCCAGGAGTTCGACCCGTTCTGGGAATTCGTCGCCGGCCCGCTGCATGCCGGCACGTTCGGGCCGAACGAACTCGACAACACGTTTGGTCCCGAGGTGAAGTTCATCAAGGCGCCGGGGCCGGACAAGCAGAACCTGCCGCCGTCGGCCGGCATGCAGTTCTTCGGCCACGTCAAGATCGACGGCGCGACCGGACAGATGATCGTGACCTTGCGCGATCGCGCCGACGTCGCACTCTGGTCGACGACGCTCGATCCGAAGCGTACGTGACGTTTTCGAGCGAAGTGGGAATCGGTTCGCGTGAATAGAACGCGTCAATACAAAAAGCGCGAGCCGGTTCTGATCCAGTCAGAACCGACTCCCCGGGTGAACCATTCGGGCGGCCCGGAAGCGGACGCCATCCGCCGCCGATAGATCAGGCGCGCTGGTTGGGCTCAGCGCCTGACGTTCAGCAGCGCGAGCAACGCCTCGGTCGAATAGGGCTTCGCCAGCCGCGGCGTGTTTGCAAAAGCTGCCGGAAGCCTGACTTCGGCGCCATAACCGGTGACGAAGGCATAGGGAATTTTCAGCGCGTCCAGCCGTTCGGCAATCGCAAAGCTCTTTTCACGGACGAGGCTGACATCGAGCAGGGCAAAATCCGGTGGCCGTTCGGCGATCAAGGCGAGCGCTTTGGCCACGCTTTGGGCCGTACGAACCGTTTTCACCCCAAAGCCGAGAATCGTGTCCTCGAAATCGAGTGCGATGATCGGGTCGTCCTCGACGATCAGGGCGTCATTGGGCATGCCGTCGGCGACGGGTTGCATTGTACTCGTCTGTCCCAGGTTCACTATCTTTTGTCCGATTGCCGGGCCGAAGCCCCGGAAGGAGGTCCGACGACGCCTTGAAGCGCGGCCATCGGTTCCGGAACTGAAACCACCACACCGTAGTTATGCTGTCTGTTCACTAGTGCACATATAAACGCGCACAGCTTCGTTATTGTGCGCCTGGGGAACAGAGGAACCTTGGATGCAGGCGCGACGCGAGGAGCCGGCCGCACGGCCGTTCAACAATTTGCTGCGTCGTCTGAACGCCGCCGATTTCGCGCTGGTCGCGCCGAACCTTGCCGAGATCGATGCCAATGCCGGCGAAGTGCTCTACAGCCCCGGCGATGACGTCGAGATCGTGCATTTCCCCTGCGGTCCGAGCCTCGTCTCTTACCTGGTCCCTAATGAGGATGGCCGCGATGTCGAGACCATCCTGATCGGCCGCGAAGGCGCGGTCGGCGGCATCGTCAGCCAGGGTTTCTTGCCGGCCTATACCCGGATCATGGTCAAGTTCGCCGGGCCGTTCGTGCGGCTGCCGGTCGGAAAGCTCGAGGCCGCCAAGAAGCAATCGGCGACGCTCAGCAACATCTTCGCCCGCTACGCCGACTGCATGCTGGCCCAGATTTTCCAGTCCACCGCCTGCAACGCGATCCACTCGATCGAGCAGCGCACGGCGAAATGGATCATTTCGGCGATGGAACGCACCGATGGCGACGAAGTGGTGCCGCTGACGCATGAGCAGTTGGCGACCCTGCTCGGGGTCGGCCGCAGCTACACCAGCCGGGTGATCCAGACCTTCAAGGCCGAGGGCATTGTGGAGACCCGCCGCGGCTCGATCCTGGTCCGCAACCCCGATGCGCTGCGAATCCGGTCTTGCCTCTGCAATGAGGCGGTGAAGGGCCATTTCGAGGAGGTTTTGCGGGGGGTCTATCCGGACCCCGAAAAGGGCAATTAAGCGGGCATTTGCCCGAAAATCGGCTAACCAAATGCCAAACAAATCATTGTTTTTTGGCGTTTTCTGACTATATTGCGCCGCAACGCGTAAGGTGTGCCCGGTCCTTTTGGCCGGGCTTCCTTTTTGGGGCCAAGGTCGAGGCCGTTGCCCCTTTCGCATTTCAGGTTTTGAGCACGATCCGGAAAAGTGGGTCCCGGTTTTCCGGCGAGATCGCGCTCCAGCCATTGCACGACCAGAAGAAGAGCCATGAACCTTCGTAACGTCGCCATCATCGCCCACGTCGACCACGGCAAAACCACGCTGGTCGACAAGCTGCTGCAGCAATCCGGTACCTACCGTGACAACCAGCGCGTGGTCGAACGCGCGATGGATTCCAACGACCTGGAGCGCGAGCGCGGCATCACCATTCTGGCCAAGGCCGCCTCGGTGCAGTGGAAAGACACCCGCATCAACATCGTCGACACCCCCGGCCACGCCGATTTCGGCGGCGAGGTCGAGCGCATCCTGAACATGGTGGACGGCGCACTGGTGCTGGTCGACGCCGCCGAAGGCCCGCTGCCGCAGACCAAGTTCGTGGTCTCCAAGGCGCTGAAAGTCGGCCTGAAGCCGATCGTCGTCATCAACAAGGTCGACCGTCCCGACGCGCGCCCGACCGAAGTCATCAACGAAGTGTTCGACCTGTTCGCCGCACTCGACGCCTCCGAAGAACAGCTCGACTTCCCGATTCTTTATGGATCAGCCAAGCAGGGCTGGATGGGCGACAGCCCGGAAGCCTCGCACGAAGCCGGCATGCAGCCGCTGTTCGACCTGATCCTGCGCCACGTCGCGCCGCCGACGGTCGAAGAAGGCCCGTTCCGGATGATCGGCACCATCCTCGAAGCCAATCCCTATCTCGGCCGTATCATCACCGGCCGCATCACCTCGGGTTCGATCAAGCCGAACCAGGCCGTGAAGGTGCTCGGCGCCGACGGCAAGCAGATCGAAAGCGGGCGTATCACGAAAATCCTCGCCTTCCGCGGCATCGAGCGGACGCCGCTCGAGGAAGCCGAAGCGGGCGACATCGTCGCCATCGCCGGCCTCACCAAGGGCACCGTCGCCGATACCTTCTGCGATCCCACCGTTGAAACCCCGCTGGTGGCGCAGCCGATCGATCCGCCGACCGTGTCGATGTCGTTCATCGTCAACAACTCACCGCTCGCCGGCACCGAAGGCGACAAGGTGACCAGCCGCATGATCCGCGACCGCCTGCTGCGCGAAGCCGAAGGCAATGTCGCGCTGCGCGTGGTGGAAGCCACCGACAAGGATGCGATGGAGGTCTCCGGCCGCGGCGAATTGCAGCTCGCGATCCTGATCGAGACCATGCGCCGCGAAGGCTTTGAGCTCTCGGTGTCGCGTCCTCGCGTGGTGCTGAAGAAGGACGAAGTCACCGGCGAATGGCAGGAGCCGATCGAGGAAGTCGTGATCGACGTCGACGAGGAGCATTCCGGCGTCGTCGTGCAGAAGATGAGCGAACGCAAGTCCGAGATGATCGAGATGCGTCCCTCCGGCGGCAACCGCCTGCGGCTGGTGTTCTACGCGCCCACGCGCGGCCTGATCGGCTACCAGGGCGAACTGCTCACCGACACCCGCGGCACCGCGATCATGAACCGCCTGTTCCATGGCTACGCCAACTATAAGGGCGACATCCAGGGCCGCCGCAACGGCGTCCTGATCTCCAACGACCAGGGCGAAGCGGTGGCTTACGCGATGTTCAAGCTGGAAGACCGCGGCCCGATGATGATCGAGCCGGGCTGGAAGGTCTACAAGGGTATGATCGTCGGCGAGCACACCCGTGACAACGACCTCGAGATCAACGTGCTCAAGGGCAAGCAGCTCACCAACATCCGCACCACCTCAAAGGATGAAGCGGTGCGCCTGACCCCGCCGATCCGCATGACGCTGGAAAAGGCGCTGGCCTATATCGAGGACGACGAGCTCGTGGAAGTGACCCCGAAGTCGATCCGCCTGCGCAAGAAGTTCCTCGACGCCAACGACCGCAAGCGCGCGGAAAAGGCCAAGGAGGCGGTGGCTTAAGCACCGCCCGCGTAAGCGACTAGAGCCTTTTCCGTTCCGATGGAATCGGAACGGGGCTCTCGATTCTTGTTTTGACGCGTTTTCTACCACAGATAAGTCTACGCAATCTGCGTAAACTTGATTGCTACGCGAACCGGTGTCCACTTCGCTGGAAAACGCTCTAGCGTCAAATCCCGTCGTGCGCGCTCGGATCGTCGCCCTCATCGACCAGGTCGATGGCGGCGGTGGCATCTTCGGCCAGATCGATGGCCTTGCGCAGCGTGACGATATGCGGCGCCTGACAGGTGTCGGGCGCACGACGCACGTCCCAATAGGCCGTGTGGGTGAAGAAGTCGTCACCCCCCGCCTTCCTGGTCGAGACCGCGAGATCGACGATGTGATAGCCGAAGATCGGCGATAGCGCCCCGCCGATGGCGTCTCCCCAGAACAGCTGACGCCGGGGAAAATAGATGTTGCTCCACCGGGTCAGTCCGAACAACGCGCCGTTGTGAATTTGCTTCCTGTGCGTCTTCGGATTGGTGAAGGTCAGCAAGCCGTCGCGATCGAGCCGTTTCGGCGGGCAAGTCGGAAACTCTCTTTCCCCGACGCGCCGGGCGAAATCGCTCTTGAGCCCGGCGTCGGGCTCGGGTTGACCCGTCGGATCGCCGTTTCTAGCCTCACACGTCGCGTCGTCCTTTTGCTCCTGACACATCAGGAAATAGGCGTGGGTCAGCGCGCTTCCCAGCGTGACGAAGTCGGTAACCAGCCAGGTTTTAGGCTGCGAAGTCTTGGACCGCGAAGTCTTCGATTGCGAAGTCGTGGACTGCGAAGTCTTGGGCTCTTGGTCCTGGGTTGCATGTCTCGCCGCAGCAGTGGCGATGCTTGCAATCGTGTCGCGCGCCATGGCGCGCAACGCCTTCTTGTCCGCGATCGATGCCTTGGCGTCTTCCGGCTGCCATGTGGCGCTATCAATGACGTCAAAATCCGGACCCAGCTCCTCGACAGGCGGCAGCTCGGCGCAAACCTGGCTGAAATAGGCACGCAGCATGTCGTAGGCGACGACGGTTCCGAGGCTATGCGCGACGACGACGACCCGGTCATACCGACCGCTGGTGTGCAGGCGCGCAATCGCATCCACAGCTTCCTTCCTGATCGCCCGGCGCACCGCGACGTTGCCGGGTGAATTCCGGAAATAGCGCGCGGCATCGCCGAGATAGGGCTGCAGGAATGCGGCATTGGCAGCCAGATATACTCCGACGACCGCGCACGCCATGACCGGGCCCCACGGCGAGTTCATCCCCCAAGGCCACGCCTTGATCAGGGTTTCCGCGAAGTCTGTCTTCGGGTGCCAGTAGCGGTCGACGGCAATGAAAATCACAGAGATGGCGAGGGAAATCCCTAGCGCGATCCAAAACGCGCGGACCCCCTTTCGTCCCATCACAAGAACGGTGGCGAGCAGCGCGACCATTGTTGGAAGCGCAACCACGGTCAGGAGTTCGGCAACGTCCGGTATCTTCGAGTTGCCGGGCCAGAAGGTCTCGATGACGAGATAGACGATGATGACCCCGGCGCTAATCAAACAGGCCTTTTTCAGCAAGCTGATCAGCCGGGTGGCGTTCCAGCGATATGCGACATAGAGGCCGAACAGCATGCTGCTGAAGATCAGCAGGAACGGCGCCACCAGCATCATCTGGGCACTGGTTTGCGAAAACAGGAAAACGCCCCGCAGCACCAGTGCCGCGAAAGAGAGATTCATCAGGCACAGAAAGATCGCCGTCGCCCACCAAAGCGTGTTCATCCCGACCTTCATGATCGGGCCTTTCCGGCAAAGTTCATACAGCCAGAGCAGGACCGCGACGGCCTTGGTCTCGCTCATCAGGTGAGCCCAGTACAACTCGTGAAAATCGACGATGCGCTTGTCTTTTGATTCCGGCACCTCGTTCGTTGTCATCACCGCCAAATCGATATCGTCGCTGCGCTCACGATGCGTCCAGATCCGCTTGCCTTTGTCGGCCGGGTTTTTCTCGTCCAGCCAGACGCCCCGTATCACTCCGCGCACCGTTTCCAGCGCGCGCTGGCTGCCGATGCCGTGAACGACAAGGATCGCGGTTCTCTTCCGCGCCGTAGCGGGATCGAATTCGGCCATGGCTGAAATCCGGATCTGAAATGACGTTAGGGAGAATGACCTATTCAACACAACTACAGGGGGAGAAACAAGCCGCTCTTATTCGCAAAGATGCCGCATCGCCCGCCGGCAATGGCCGAAATCGGCTGATCGATGCGAAAACCGCATCCCTCCCCTGCCTGCCGCGGACCGGGAGCCCTCTGCGGACCGGCTTCAGGCCCCCTGGCGAACGTGCTAGAGGCTCGGACATGACGACCCTCCCCTCCGAAGTCGATGTTGCCATCATCGGCGCCGGCGCCGCTGGCCTCGGTGCCGCGCATGCGCTGAAACAATCCGGCCTCTCCTGTGTCGTGCTGGAAGCGCGCGACCGCATAGGCGGCCGTGCTCATACGATAGCGGCCTCGCCCGAAATCACCTTCGACCTCGGCTGCGGCTGGCTGCACTCGGCGGATGAAAATTCATTCGTCCCGATCGCCGAGCAACTGAAGTTCGAAATCGACCGGAACCGCCCGCCCTGGCGCGAGCAGGCCCACAACAAGGCGTTTCCGGTTGAGCAGCGGGCGGAGTTCCTGAAGGCGCTCGACGCCTTCTACGACCGCGCCGAGGAAGCCGCACATCAGGCCCTGCAGATCAGCCGCGACAGCGCCGCCGATCTCTGTCTCGAGCCCGGCAATCGCTGGAACCCGATGATCGACGCCATCTCGACCTACGTCAACGGCTGCGAGCTGGATCAGGTCTCGATCCTGGACATGGACGCCTATGAAGACACCGAGATCAACTGGCGCGTCCGCCGCGGCTATGGCGCGCTGGTCGCGGCCTACGGCGCCTCGATCCCGCTTGCGCTCAACTGCGCGGTGACGCTGATCGACCATTCGGCAAAACGCATTAGTATCGAGACGTCGCAGGGCACGCTGATATCAGACAGAGTGATCGTCACCGTTCCGACCAACCTGATCGCGGATGAAGCCCTCCGCTTTCACCCAGCCCTGCCCGCAAAGCTCGACGCCGCGCGCGGCCTGCCGCTTGGTCTTGCCGACAAGGTGATGCTGGCGCTCAGCGATGGCGATGACCTGCCGAAGGACGGCAGCCTGCGTGGCGCCACCATGCGCACCGCGATGGGCACCTATCATCTGCGCCCGTTCGGCCAGCCCTGCATCGAAGGCTTTTTCGGCGGCCGCTTCGCGCGATCGCTGGAAGATGCCGGCCCCGGCGCGCTGGCCGCCGAAAGCATCAACGAGATCGCCGGCTTTCTCGGCAACGACTTCCGCCGCAAGCTGAGGCCGCTCGCGGAATCGCGCTGGGCCCACGACCCCTTCGCCCGCGGCTCCTATTCCCACGCCCTGCCCGGCCACGCCGGCGACCGCGCGGTGCTGGCAGCGCCCGTGGATAGACGCTTGTTCTTTGCAGGAGAGGCGACCTCGCCGGGGTTTTTCACGACCGCGCATGGGGCAAGGGATTCGGGCGAGCGGGCGGCGGGGGAAGTGATAGAAGCCTGCAAGACCTAACGTCCGATACAGGCTGGACGCTTACAATCGTTTGGTTCATTTTTCTGGCATGGCCGCTGGCGAACGCACGGATTGGACGGAGGGTGAGCTAGACCTCATTATCTCCGACTATTTCTTGATGCTCGACGAAGAGCGCGGCGGCAGTCCGTACAACAAGGCGCAGCACAGTCGACTACTTCGCGACAAGATCGACCGAAGCAAGGGATCGATTGAGTTCAAGCACCAGAACATCTCGGCAGTGCTTCAAAAGCTCGGATTACCGACGATTCGAGGGTATCTTCCTGCCGCAAATCATCAGGCCGCGATTGTCCCCGCGATCGAACGTTACATTTTGCGAAACCCGGACACCCTGCATCCGGAGCGTGCCGTCAATGGCTTCGCAGAGCGTCCCGCGCTTTTCGTTGACATGCCTCCGACCCTTTTGCCCGTCACGCCGCAACGAGAAGACGTCGAGCGCCTTGTCCGGAAGTTCAATCCTGTCGAGCGCGATTTTAGAAACCGCAAGCTTGGACGCGACGGCGAAGAATTGGTCTTCCATTTCGAGCGCGAGAGACTCGAGCGGCTCGACCGGCCAGATCTCGCGAAGAAAATACGCTGGATCTCAGAGGAGGACGGTGACGGCGCTGGTTATGATATCATGTCCTTCGACGAGAAGGGCAAAGAGCGATTTCTGGAGGTGAAGACCACCGTAGGTTCAGATACGACACCGTTCTATATAACCAGAAATGAACTCTCGTTCTCTTCCGAACGACCTGAGGCGTTTCGCTTGTGTCGGGTCTTCGACTTCTCGATGCGCCCAAAGATGTTCGAGCTGGCGCCACCGCTTGCAAACTTTGTCCACCTTTCGCCGCTCAGCTATGAGGCGTCATTTTCCTAGCTTCATCCTAGAATAGTCAACGACACCCGCCCGCACTCCACCAGCATCGCTGGCTACTCCATCACCCGCGCGCGCATATCAGCATCGGGCACAAAACACTGCTCATACTTGCCGAAAATCCGGTAGCGGTTGCGCGCGACGAGGCTGTAGACGCCGTCGCGCAACGGCTTCGGCACCGCAGACAGCGCGCGCGCCCAGCCCCAGCCCGGCAGCGCGCCGAGCACCGTCAGCGCCGCGTCGGACTTGAAATATGCGACGCCGCCATGAACGACGGCGTTGGTGTCGGGATCGTCGGGGTTGATGCCGAAGGCCTGCGCCAGCCGCGTGCCGTAGCCGGACTGGATCGGCGTGAAGCGAAAGCGGCGTTCAACGTCACGCGTGGCGACGAAGCGGACCCAGCGCGAGCAGAAGATGCAGACGCCGTCGTAGAGGATCACGTCATCGTCCGGCCATGCCGTCATCTGTTGTCCAAAGTGAGCAGTGCCACGAACATCAGCACGATCGCAGGTCCGGTCTTGACCAGCGCACCGAGCGGCTCGATCCAGAGATCCGGCGTCAGGATTGCAGCGCCGACCATGTAGCCCAGCGCGACGACGATGCCGGCGATCAGTCCGACCGCGGCGGTGCGGCGGAAGGCGATCAACACCCCGATGCTCATATCCATCAGGCTGGTGATAACAGTCATCGGCGCGACCAGCCATGACGGAAAGCCGTGCGCCCGCAATATATCGGCGGCGGCGGCAAACGAGATCACCAGCGAGATGAAGCCCGAAACGATCCAGAACACCGCAAGGCTGGCGATCACGAGCGCCTTGACCAGGAACAACCGCGCGAACCATTTGTCCTGGATGGTGGCGGCATGCCCGCCCACCGCCTGCGCCAGCGTCTTCGGCGCGATGCCGGTCGCCGCCATCCAGCTAGCGGGATCGCCGGTGACGCCGCGGCGCAGTTCGGCGATCGCCGTGGAGCGCATCGGCGGCATCCAGCCAAGTTTATTGGCGAGATCGCCTGATTTGGCGCCGAGATTGAGCAGGAAACCGGGCAGCGTGATCCGCGGCATGCGGGAAGTGCCGAGCGACCAGCGGAATTGATCGATGACGTTGCCGAGCGTGATCGGCTGCGGCTGCATCAGGTCCCAGGTCACGGCGTTTGCTGCGGGATCACCGATGTCGCGCGTGGCAATCCATGCGATGGTCGCGGAAACATCCTCGACCGCCACCGACTGGAACGGCGTCGCCGATTCGTCACCGGGCAATTGCAGCGGAAACGCCGCCAGCGCCCGCAGCATCGCACTGCCGCCATAGGCCGCAGGCGCCACGACAAAGCCCGGCCGCAGGATCGCATAGGGAATACCGGACGCAGCAATCAGCCGCTCGGCCTCGCGCTTGGTCGTGCTGAAGGCGGTGCGGTCGTCATCGGCCGTGCCGGGGATCGAGATGTGAACGAAGCGCACCGCGCGGCCGCTGTCGCGGATCGCCGCCAGCAGCCGTTCGACGAAATCGCGATGCACCGCGCGGGTGTCGCTGCCCGGCCCGTCCTGAAGCACGCCGAGACAGTTGACCACGACATCGATCTCGCGCTCGCGGATCAGCCGCGCCAGCGAGGCTGCATCCATCGACATGATCGGAAGCTCAACGTCGGAAGCGCCGATCTTTTGTGACGGTTCGAAATGCCGCGCGACCCCGATCGCCTGAAAGCCCCGCAATCGCAGATCATCGGTGACGAACCGCCCGATCAGGCCGGAGGCGCCGAGGATAAGAATCCTTCGCGATGAAATTTCCGCGTTCATTTGCCCCACCTAAACCGGCTTCGCGATCATCAGCCACAGGATCGCCATGACCGAACCAAAGCCTGGAATACCGAACAGAAACCAGCGCCGGAAAAGCGCGAAATAGCGCGGCGGCAGCGCCGCATTCGCAGCCGCGGCGACGCGCGCCAGATCGCGCATCTCGATCTGCATGAAGATCACGGGCACCCAGAACAGCCCCGCCAACGCATACAGCCCGAGCGAGGCCGAAATCCAGAGTTCGCCAAATCCCGTCGATGACAGCATCATCAAGAGACCGCCGGTGACGGGCTGCAGCAGCACCGCCGTCAGCGTGAACAGCATGTCGGCAATCACCACCGTCGCCCCGGTGCGGGCGATGAAGGAAGCGTCACCGCTGCGATGCGCCATCAGCA
Source organism: Bradyrhizobium sp. OAE829 (assembly GCF_040546575.1). Lineage (NCBI taxonomy): Bacteria > Pseudomonadati > Pseudomonadota > Alphaproteobacteria > Hyphomicrobiales > Nitrobacteraceae > Bradyrhizobium > Bradyrhizobium sp. OAE829. The sequence goes on from NZ_JBEPOE010000001.1 coordinate 4,335,867, forward strand.
TGAAAAACGCGATGCCGCTGCCGGTGCCGAGAATGACGATGGCGCCAAGCACGTGCAGGTATTTGATCGCGAAGTACAGCGTCATCGTTGCGTCATCGTTTCTTGGCCGGGTTCGGCGCGCGCAGCTTCAGGGCGCGATCGAGTTCATTGGCAGCGCTTGTTACACCAGCTTCGGTTTCCGGCAGCCAGTGCCCTTCGCTGCCATGGGCCCCGAGCACGCGGAAATCGACCTTGCCGCCGGCGTTGCGGAACGCGTCCGCCAGTTGCCGCGACAGAACAGGCGAAAAATAGCTGTCATTGGCGGCCACCAGCCATGTGACGGGCACGCGCGCGGTTTTGCCGAATTCCCGTGCGACGGCCATTAGCGTGTGCGGCGCGCAGACCTGACCCGGAAAATCATTGGCACGGCCGCCGCGGCCGGGCGCAAAGGCGATGATGGCGGCAACGTCCTTCGGGTCTTCACTGGCGAGCGCCAGCGCGCCCCAGCCGCCGGCCGAGTGCCCGATCACGATTATTCCATCTGACCGGATGAACGGTTGCTTGCGCACGAAGCCCATTGCCGCCGCGATCACATCAGCGGTGGCGCGGCCTGACCTGGCGTAATCAGCCTCGTCGCAGCCGCCCTGGTCTTCGAGATATTTGCCGCCCGTGGCGCCATGGCCTGGACGCTCCGGCACCAGAACGGCAAAGCCGCGCGCCACCAGCCAAGCCGCCAGCGCACGGTATTCCGGCTGCGGCATTTGCGCGCGACGCAATACGTTTTGGGTGGTGGCATGCGCAATCAGCGCGAGCGGAAACGGGCCGGCGCCCGGCGGACGAAACAACAGCGCATGCGACGGGGGACCCAGATCGGGCGACGGCACCAGCCATTGCTGCCGGCGATAAGGCTCGCCCTCAGCGCCTTGCGCGCCAAGGTTTTGTTGCGCAGCGCCGGTCTCGATGCCGAGCGCGGCTAGCACAACCGCTGCGATTAACACTTTAGCCGGATGCATGAATTGGCCTGACGCGCGCTTGGGAAAGGCAGTTGGGACGGTAGTCCTTGGGAAGGAAATGCGAATTCGCCAACAGAATACCGGCGAATCAGATTCGGCGCATTTTTCCGTGATCGGATTGCTGGAAGCGTTCTCGGCGATTGTTTTGGGCCTGGTTTTACCCTGCTCCGTAGCAGCCAAGTGCCGGTAAACTCAGCTTCCTGTCCTCTTTCGGTACAGCCGGACGGTAAACTGATGCAGAAAATCCACAGGTTAACCGATAATTAACGATGGACCTTGAAGACAACGCGCTGACTTGCTTTGATTGGGTCATGAGCACAACCCTGATCGAGGTTCGGCCGGCCAAAGCTGCGGATGCAGCCGCGGTGGCGTCCACCCATGACGAAGCCTGGCGCTCGGCCTATCAGGGCATCATTCCCGGCGCCGAACTTGAAAAGCTGATCAACCGTCGCGGCCCGCAATGGTGGGACAGCGCGATCCGCAAGGGCAGCCGCGTCAGCGTGCTGGTGTTCGGCGACAAGGTCGCGGGCTATGCCAATTACGGCCGCAACCGCGCCCGCAGCCTGCATTTCGAAGGCGAGATCTACGAGCTCTATCTGCGTCCGGAATTTCAGGGTCTCGGCTTCGGCCGCCGCCTCTTCACCTCCGCCCGCCGCGATCTCTTGCAGAGCGGTCTCAAGAGCATGGTGATCTGGGCACTGTCCGACAACGATCCCGCGACGGAGTTCTATCGCGCGCTCGGCGGCCGCATGGTCGCCCGCTCGTCGGAGAAGTTCGGGCCCAAATCGCTCGACAAGGTCGCCTTCGCCTGGACCAACTGAGTCAAGCCTGAAACGCCGATTTTTTGGGCTGATCGTCATATCAGACGAAAGCGCGACTCGCGCCTTCAGTATGGCTTGACCTTGCGTCCCATCATTTCTAAAGCCGCCTGCATGCGATGGATACGCCGGGGATCCAACGCGGAACCCGCGCTTGGCGCATTTGCCAGGCATGACCATCCAGCCAGTCGAAACACGACTGCGCCAAGCAACCACGGAGCCCTCCATGCGCATTGACGCCATTTCAATCGGTAAGAATCCGCCGCATGACGTCAACGTCATCATCGAAGTGCCGGTCGGCGGCGAGCCGATCAAATATGAAATGGACAAGGAGGCCGGCACGCTGGTGGTCGACCGCTTCCTCTATACGGCGATGCGCTATCCCGGCAATTACGGCTTCATCCCGCATACGCTGTCGGGCGACGGCGATCCCTGCGACGTGCTGGTCGCCAATACCCGCGCGATCGTGCCGGGCGCCGTCATGAGCGTGCGGCCGGTCGGCGTGCTCCTGATGGAAGACGAAGCCGGCGGCGACGAGAAGATCATCGCCGTGCCGACGTCGAAACTGACGCAGCGCTATGACAAGGTGAAGAACTACAACGACCTTCCCGACATCACGCTGCAGCAGATCCAGCACTTCTTCGAGCACTACAAGGATCTCGAACCCGGCAAATGGGTCAAGGTGCTGCGCTGGGGCGATGCCAACGACGCCCAAAGGCTGATCATCGAAGGCATCGAACGGGCGCAGGGGAAGAAGTAGGCGGTTAGCGCCCCGGGACCAATTCTTTGTGATAAATCTCGTCATGCCCGGCCTTGTGCCGGGCATTCACGTCTTTGGTCACGCGCAGAAAGAAAGGCGTGGATGGCCGGGACATAGGCGAGCGGAAGCGACGCCGTCCTTCAGACGGCTGCTCCGGCCATGACGGAGAGTCCCATGCGACGGCTGATCAGAATTATCCGCAACCTCGCGCTGCTCCTGATCGCTGTTATCGTGATCCTCGCCGGCGTGCTGGCGTTCAACGTCATCAGCCATGGTTCGCGGCAAATTCAGGTGGCGGCCATTCCGCGCGTAGCGGTTGACGCGCAAGCCGTTGCGGCGCGCCTCAGCGAGGCGATCCGCTTCCGCACCATTTCGAGCCACGAAAAGCCAGACCAGCACGCCGAGGCCTTGCGCGGCATGCAGGCGCATATCGAGAAGAGCTTTCCGGCGTTCCACGCCGCGGCGAAGCGCGAGATCGTCGGCCAGTACAGCCTGCTCTACACTTGGGAAGGCTCCGACCCCAAAACGCCGCCGATCGCGCTGCTCGCGCATCAGGACGTGGTGCCGGTCGCACCCGGCACCGAAAAGGACTGGCAGCAACCGCCTTTCGACGGCGTCATTGCCGATGGTTTCATCTGGGGCCGCGGCTCCTGGGATGACAAGGGCAACCTCTATTCGATGCTGGAGGCCGCCGAGACCATGACCAAGGGCGGCTTCCGGCCGAAGCGAACGATCTACTTTGCCTTTGGCCATGACGAGGAAACTGCCGGGACCGCCGGCGCCAAGGCCATCGCAGCGTTGCTGGCCTCGCGCGGCGTCCGCCTCGATTTCGTCGTCGACGAGGGCCTCCTGATCACCGAAGGCATGATCAAGGGCCTCGACAAATCGGCGGCGCTGATCGGCGTTGCCGAAAAGGGCTACGCCTCGCTGGTCTTGAGCGTGCAGGCAACGCCCGGTCATTCCTCGATGCCGCCGCGCGACACCGCGATCGGCATGCTGAGCGCGGCGCTGGCGCGGCTCGAAGACCACCGCCTGCCGATGCATATCCGCGGCACGGTCGCCGAAATGTTCGACACCCTGGCGCCGGAGATGAACGGGTTCAACCGCGTGGTGCTGTCGAACCTGTGGCTGTTCAAGCCACTGTTGCTGCGCGAGTTCGAGAAGAACGGGCCGAGCGAGGCGACGATCCGCACCACCACGGCGCTGACGATTTTCCATGCCGGCGACAAGGACAACGTGCTGCCGGGCAACGCCGAAGCCACCGTCAACTTCCGCATGATCCCGGGCGACACCCAGGCGAGCGTCACCGACCATGTGCGCAGCACGATCCGCAACGATCGCATTTCGATCAAACCGTTTCCCGGCAACACCGATCCGCCACCGGTGACGGGCACCGCGAGCCCGTCATTCCAGATGCTCAACCGTACCATCCGCGAGGTTTTTCCTGACGTCATCGTGGCGCCCGGACTGATGGTGGGCGCGACCGATTCGCGCCACTTTGCCGGGATCACCGACAAGATTTTCCGCTTCTCGCCGGTGCGCGCCAACTCGGATGATTTGAAGCGCTTCCACGGCACCAACGAACGCCTCAGCCTGGAAGGCTATGCCGACATGATCCGGTTTTATCGGCGGTTGATCGAGAACGCGGCGGGGTGACTGCTGTCGTTCCGGGGCGCGCACCAGCGCGAACCCGGAACCTCGAGATTCCGGGTTCGATGCTTCGCATCGCCCCGGAATGACGGCTATGCCATCACACCGCCGGCTTCGGCAGCCCGTGAATCGCGCACGCCGCGCGCAGCGTGTTCACCAAGAGGCACGCCACCGTCATTTGCCCGACGCCGCCCGGCACCGGCGTGACCGCACCGGCGACGTTGAGCGCTTCGGCATAGGCGACGTCGCCGACCAGGCGCGTCTTGCCATCAGCGGCCGGCATGCGGTTGATGCCGACGTCGATCACGGTGGCGCCCGGCTTGATCCAGTCGCCGCGCACCATTTCCGGCTTGCCGACAGCCGCATAGACCAGATCGGCGCGGGCGCATAATTGCGCGAGATCGCGCGAGCGCGAATGCGCGATCGTCACCGTCGCGTTTTCGTTGAGCAGCAACTGCACCAGGGGACGGCCGACCAGGTTGGAGCGGCCGATCACGATGGCGTTCATGCCCTCGAGCGAGGCATGCACGCTCTTGGTGAGAATAATGCAGCCGAGCGGCGTGCACGGCGACAGCGCGGCAAAACCGCCGGCGAGGCGACCGGCATTGTTCGGATGCAGCCCGTCGACATCCTTGGCGGGGTCGATCGCATTGATGATTGTTTCGGTATGCAGCGATTTCGGCAGCGGCAATTGCACGAGAATGCCGTGCACGGCGGGATCGCGATTGAGTTGCGCGATCAACGCCAGCAAGTCCGGCTGCGCGACGTCTTCGGGCAGCACGTGCTCGAACGACGCCATGCCGGCTTCCTGGGTCTGCTTGTGCTTGCTGCGGACATAGACCTGGCTCGCCGGGTCGCTGCCGACCAGCACCACCGCGAGCCCCGGCGTAATCTGATGCGCGGCCTTGATCCGCGCAACCTCGCCGGCGACGCGGCCGCGGAGCTCTGCTGCAATGATCTTTCCATCGATGATGCGGGCGGTCATCTCAATCCTTCGTATCCGGTTTGACTGCGGTCAGCCTGCGCAAGGTATCGCCGAGAGATCTGGGATCGCCGTCGACGGCAACCTGCTTGAGGCGCGATGTCACGCCCGACAGGATTTTCACCCTGGCCTTGGGCACGCCAAGCGCCTTCGCCATCAACTCGGTGACCGCGCGGTTGGCCTCGCCGCCCTCGGCGATGGCGCGAACCCGCACCTTGACCACGGAACGCCCGTTGGCGAGCGTTTCAATCCCGTCGATGTCGTCGCGCCCGCCCCGCGGCGTGACCCGCAGCGCCACACTGATGCCCTCGGTGGAATAACGCCAAGGATCCATCAATTCGCGGCGCCCTCGATCAGATCACGTTGGGATAGATGTAGTAGGCGATCACCCGCTGGATGAACATGATGATCAGGATCAGGATAATCGGCGAGATATCGAGGCCGCCCAGGCTGGGCAGCATCCGGCGTATCGGCGCCAGCACCGGCTCGGTGATCCGGTAAAGGAATTCGGCTACGGCCGCGACGAACTGGTTGCGCGTATTCACGACATTGAAAGCGATCAGCCAGGACAGGATGGCGGAGGCGATCAAGAGCCAGATATAGAGGTCGAGGACGATGGAGATGATGTCGAGGACAGCGCGCATGATGGAGGGGGCTCGCAGGTGGGGTACCCTGCTAGATATCGGTTCATCCCCCCGCAAACAAGGGAAGTTCCCATCAAAAAGACCCCGGAATCGGCGCTTTAACCGTTCTTGACTTGACCTTGGGCCGGACTGTAAATGGCGCCGATTGTCGGTCGCCTGTTCTCAGTTTGGGCGGCCGCGATGGGGCCATAGCTCAGCTGGGAGAGCGCGTCGTTCGCAATGACGAGGTCGGCGGTTCGATCCCGCCTGGCTCCACCACGCTTCGCCCTTCGGGCTACGCGTGGCGCAGCCACGCCGGAGCCTGATGGGCGAAGCGTGGTGCCCGGCATAGCCCGAAGGGCGACGACGGGCTGGTTCAACACACACAGATCTGTACCTGCTTCGGCTACGACGTAGCCCGCATGAGCGCCGCGATATGCGGGGCCTGCGCGTAAGTCCCGGATATCGCTTCGCTCATCCGGGCTACTCCCCCTCACTTCCCCGTAAACCGTGGCGGCCGCTTCTCCATGAAGCTCGCCACGCCCTCTTTGAAATCGCTGCCCTTGAGCGCGATCTGCATTTCCCGGTTGGCGTCGATGGTGGCCTCGGCGAGCGTCTGGAACGGCACGTCGTAGAGCTGGCGCTTGATCACCGAGATCGCGCTGGGCGAGACGAAATCGGCGAGGTCGCGGGCATAGGCGTAGGTCTGCTCACGCAACTGATCCGGCGCATAGAGCCGGTTGACGAGGCCGATGCGCAGCGCTTCCTCGCTGGAAACGCGCCGCGAGGACATCAGCAAATCGAGCGCGTTGGCGTGGCCGACGATTCGCGGCAGCATCCAGCTGATGCCATGCTCGGCGATCAGCCCGCGGCGCGAGAACGCGGTCGTGAACACGGTGTTGTCGGCGGCAAAGCGCAGATCGCAATACAGCGCATGCACGAGGCCGATGCCGGCGGTGGCGCCGTTCAGCATGCCGATCACGGGTTTTGGAATCGCCGGATAATAAGCGTAACGCGTCTGCCAGTCGGCGCGCCGGTTCATGTCGAACGGCGTGTTCTCGCCGCGCCTGATTTCGTTGGGATCGATCCCCTTCAGCCCTTCCATATCGGCGCCGGCGCAGAACGCGCGACCCGCGCCTGTCAGCACGATGACGCGCACATTGTCGTCGGCAGCGGCGGTTTCCATCGCATGGCGCACGTCGCGCTCCATGATCGCGGTCCAGGCGTTCATGCGGTCCGGCCGGTTGAGCGTGATGGTCGCGACCTTGTCGCTCACTTCGTACAGAATGTGTTGGTAGGTCACGGCGATCTCCCTGTTGTTTTCTGTTGTTGAATTTCGCGCGCGCGCGTTTCCGGCCACGCCATGCGGACAGATTAGCACATCTGATGGTTTTGAAAGGCGCGTGGAGGCGCGAGGAAATTCCGCGTGGCGGCTATTCGGCCGCTTCCGACATGATCGACATCGGCATGCGCTTGAGCCAGCCGGCGATGAATTGCTGCAGCCACGCGCGCTCGGCGACGTCGTGCACCGCTCGATCGGCGAAGTGCGAATGCGGCGCCCGCGCACCCGGCAAATCCATTGTCTCGCAGCGCGTGGTCCAGCGATGCATCATCGCGTAGGTCACGTCCGGATGAAACTGGAAGCCGAAGGCATGGCCGGACTGGAATGCCTGCACCGGAAAGTCGTCGCCCTCCGCCAGCAATTCGGCGCCGGCCGGCAGCTCGAACCCCTCGCGGTGCCAGTGGTAAACCTGATCCGGCCAGTTCGGGCAGACCGCGTGGCCGGCCTCGGTCGGACGGATCGGGTAGTAGCCGATCTGGGTACATCCTTGCGGATGGGGTGCTACCGGCGCGCCCAATTGTTTGGCGAGCATCTGGGCGCCGAGGCAGACGCCGAGGAACGGCCGCTGCTCGCGCAGGGCAATTTCGATCCAGTCGATCTCCCGGCGCACATATTCGTCGCCGTCATTGGCGCTCATCGGGCCGCCGAAGATTACCGCGCCGGCATGCAGATCCAGCGTCTCCGGCAGAGGATCGCCGAACCTAGGGCGGCGAATGTCGAGGGTATGCCCCAGCGCACGCAGCGCGTTGCCGACCCGGCCCGGCGTCGAGCTCTCCTGGTGCAGGACGATCAGGACCGGCAGCAGAGGAGGCAGCAGGGTTTCCGGCGCGGCAGCCAGCGCCGTTCGCCCCGGAAAGGGCTGGACGTTTTCGCCTTTTTTTCGCGACCGGAACGACATCGACGTGCTCAGGACCTCAAACCAAAACCATACCTAAGTGAGTCTTAATTTCAGGTGAGTTCATGCGGGCCTGCAGTTATTTGCAAATATCTGTAAGCAAATCGCGGGCCAGAGCGTCTGTGAGGCGTATCACGCCGCCTTTTCAGCGCTTGCGCAGCTGGAAACGGCCGACCGCCGCCAAGATGAACGAGCGCGGGAAGAACCTGAGCAGGAACGGCACGATCTTGATGCCAAGTCCGGGCAACACCGCGCGCTTGTTGGCCATCAGGCCGTCATAGGCCTGTTTGGCGACATCGGCGGGCAGGACGTTGAGGATCACCGAATCAAATCCAGGCGCAAAACCGGCGCGGGCCTGGAACTCCGACGGCACCGGACCGGGACACACGACCGTCACGCGCACGCCGCGCGGCGCCAGTTCCGCCCGCATGGCTTCGGTGAACGACAACACATAGGCCTTGGACGCGTAATAGACCGCCATGCCCGGGCCCGGCAGGAAACCCGCGACCGAGCCCATGTTGAGCAGGCCGCCGCGATGGCGGATCAGTTGATCGGCAAACCGTAGCGACAGATCCGTCAGCGCGCGGATGTTGACCGTGATCATGTCGAGCTGATCGGCGCGATCGCGCTGGACTGCCTTGCCGAACACGCCGAAGCCGGCATTGTTGACGACATATTCCACTTCGACGCCGGCCGCCGTCAGCGCGTCGGCAATCTGGTCGGTTGCCCCCGTTTGGGTGAGATCGCAGGGAATCACGATCGGCGCCGCACCGCCGGCCGCGGTGATTTCAGCCGCCAATGCCGTCAACCGGTCCTCACGCCGCGCCACCAGCGCCACGCGATGGCCCCTGGAAGCAAACACGCGCGCCAGTTCGGTGCCGATGCCCGCCGATGCACCGGTAATCAGCGCCACACGCTCAGTCACGATCGAATGCTCTTAAAATGAATTACGGAAATGCCGCCCAACGGGAGAACGAGAGCATAGGCTTGTGGTGCGACGCAAGCCACCCCGCAAGCATATCGCCATGCAAAGGCACGCGTTTGCTGGATCTAAGTCCAGTATTTTCAGGGTCTATCGCGCGTCGGGATCGCGGGCCGCGCTCCACATTAAAGTTTCGTCATCTGCGGCTAGGCACAGCGCTTATGTTGTCGCGTCGGCCGCCTTCGACGCGCCCGCGAGCGGCTTGCCTTGAGACTTGCCCTCAGGGCTTCCTTGCCGCTCCGCGACACGGTGCTTGAGATCGATGCGGTCGCGCGACGAGACGCCCAGCAGATCTGCCGCGCGCCAGAGCACGTTATCCTCGAACTCGGTGACGTCACCGTCGGCATAGACCATTTCCCACATCATCTCGACGATGCGGAGCCTGCCCTCCTCATTCACGCTACGCATGATGACGCTGGTGAAATGATAGAGATCGACCGCGTCGCCTTCGACCCGCGTCGCCGAGGCAATCAACCGGTCCGCGGTGCCGGGATCGAGCTCAAAGCGGCTTTCGATCAGGCTGTGCAATTTGCGCTTCTCCAGCGCCGTCGGCTCGCCGTCGAGCGAGACGACGTGAACCAGCAGCGCCGTCGCCGCCAGAAGATACCCGGTATCGTCGAACGCCCGATCCTTATTCGCATCGGGGGAGACAATGTCGGCGATGAATTGGCGAAGTCCGTCGAGCATCGACACCTCTATGGAGCGAAGATTGATAGCGGTTATATGGCGTGGAAAATCAGGCCGCGCAATGCGCGGGGCCTGCCGGGGAAGCATTACGTTTAGGCAATCTGCGGCCCAACGGCGTCATTGCGAGCGAAGCGAAGCAATCCATAGCGAGTTCCGGGAGATGGATTGCTTCGTCGCTTCGCTCCCTTGCGCAAACGCTTCGCGTTTGTCGCAGGCAATGACGGCGGCTGGACGCTACGGTATTTCGTACACCACGATCTTGTCGGCGATGCCGCGCAGCGCCGCCTGTTTCTGGATCGGCTTGATCGCTTCCCGCTCGAGGATGCCAGCAACCGCCGGCGACTCGATCACCGGACCGGTGATGTGCATTTCCTGCGAGGTCGACAGGCTCTGCACACGGGCGGCGATATTCACGGTCTGGCCGAAATAGTCCTGCCGCTCGTTGAGCATGACGGCAAGACACGGGCCTTCGTGAATGCCGATCTTGACGACGAGGTCCTCGGTGCCGCGCGCAGCATTGAGGGCGTCCATCGCTGAGCGCATGCGCAAGCCCGCAACGATCGCATGTTCGGGCTTGATGAACGTCGCCATCACGGCATCGCCAATCGTTTTGACGACGGCGCCCTTTTCCGACGAGATGATTTCCAGCAGCGCGTGGAAATGTGCGCGCACTAGGTCGAACGCGGCAAGATCGCCGACCCGCTCGTACAAGGCGGTCGATCCTTTCAGATCGGTGAACAGGAAGGTCAGCGACGTGATCTTGAGGCGTTGATCGACGCTGAGATTGTCGGCCTTGAACACGTCGCGGAAGGTCTGGTTCGACAGCATCCGCTTCGCCGTGAGAAACGGCTTCCGCTTGCCGATCAGATGGTGCATCACATCACCAGCGATAAAGACCGTAGGCAACGTGCGCACATCGGCCTGATTGTCGAGCGACAATCGCAGCGGTCCCGGACGCAGGGTCCTGGTTCCGCCCGTCGGCGTCACGGTCTTGTTGTAGACCAGCGACAGCTGCTGGCGCTCCTTGGTCGGCTCGCCCTGAACGTCGATGAACTCCGCCGAATGCGTCACCGGTTCGAACACGATGATGAATTCTTTCGGCAGTTGCAGCGACAGCACCGCCTTCTCGCCAGCCGGCAGTTCAAGCGTGTCCAGCGTGACTTCGTCGGCCAGCGTCGCGATATCAGCCGCGTCGAAATCGATGCCCGAACTCCAGAACATCTGTTTGTAGTATTCCCAGACCGGCAGCGTATTGGGATCATGCGCGGCGATACGCCTGACCCGTGGGCTGACCGTAAAGGCCACCTCGACCTGCTCGTCGACCGAGGCTTCGTAACCGCAGGCGCAAAGACCGCAATGGTAGTCGTCCGGACTGAGCGATTTCAGCGTGCTGTGGGCGCCGAGCACGCCGCCGCAACCGGGGCACAACACGTTCCAGGTCAGGTCGAACAATCCAAGCCGCGACGCGTGCAGAAAGCCCGAAATCACCCGCTCTTCGTCCAGCCCGGTGCGTTTCGCAAAATCCAGCACATTGATACGGTTGAGCTCATGATCCTGGCCGTTCTCGACCGCAAGCCGGATCGCATCAGCCACCGCGGGATCGGCGGTCTGATTGAGCATGGAAAATTGCGCTTTGACGTCACTCATGATCGCAGCCTAGAGCAGTTTGAGCGAGCCTCCAAGCCAGGCAATGCGCCATGCGCATTACCGCGGCACGATGGCAAACAGCGGTGAGCGGTCAGGCTGGGTCGTCACCACGCCGACCGGCATCACCGGCGCCTTGTCGACCATGCTGACACGGAACGCGCCGATCATCTTGGCCAGCGCCAGCACCGCCTCCACCAGCGCGAAATGCGCGCCGATGCAGACGCGCGCGCCGACACCGAACGGCAGATAGGCGAAGCGATCGGGCGGCGTCCCCGTCATGAACCGCGAGGGCACGAACGCGTTCGGATCACGCCACAGTTTTTCATGCCGGTGCAGCAGCCACGGCGCGATCAGTACGACGTCGTTTTTCTTCACCGGCATGCCGCCGATCGTATCCGGCCCGGCTGCCGCGCGAATGATCAGGAAAGCGGGCGGGTAAAGCCGCATGGTCTCGTCGACCACCGCGCGGGTGAATTTCAACCGCTCGATGTCAACCGCCCCGTTTACGGTGGCGAGCTCGCCATTGACGCTCGCGCCCTGCACCTCGGCCGCAACCTGTTCCTGGGTCGTTGGGTCGAGCGCCAGAAGATAGAGCGACCAGAACAGCGCGGTGGCAGTCGTCTCGTGGCCGGCGAGAATCATGGTTGCGACTTCATCGCCGAGCTGTTCGTCGGTGAAGGCCTCGCCGGTTTCGGGATCGCGCGCCGCGCCCATCAGGTCGAACAGATCGCGCGGCGGGGCGCCTTCGGTCTTGCCGGCGGCGCGGCGCTCTTCCATCAGCATGCCGACAAAGGCCGTCCAGCGCTTGCGGAAGCGGGCGCGCGCGAAATCCTGCGGGCTTGGCCAGCGCGGCGGCAGCAGCATGTCGAGAAAATGCGGCGACGCCAGCCGCTCGCCATACTCCGTCACGAAATTGCGCAAGGCGGCGCCGTGGCGGTCCATACCGAACGAAAACATCGTGCGTCCGGCAATCTCGAGCGTCATCCGCTGCATCGCTTCGCGCAAATCGACCGGCGCATTGCTGGCGGGCCTGAGCTTGGCGATGGTCTGGTCGGTCGCGGCCAGCATGTGCGGAACCAGCGTCGTCACCGCGCGCGGCGTGAAGGCGGGCGACAGCGTTCGGCGCTGATGTTTCCAGGCGCGTCCCTCGGCGGTCAACAATCCGTCGCCGACCAGCGGCCGCAGCACCCGGAAGCTGGCCGGCGTGCGCGTATAATTCTCGTAATTGTCGACCAGGACATGCCGGATGGCGTCCGGCGTGTTGAGAATGAAAGTGCTGCGCCTGAAGAAACGGCCGCGGACGATGTCCTCTTCATAGGCCCGCTGGCCCCAGCTGCCGATCACGTTCTCGCGGATCGCCTTGATCCGCCGCAGCATCGTCATGTCGTCAGGCGCACGCGGCGGGCTCGGTGGCACCAGCGGCTGCGCGACCGGCATGTCGTAAGCTTCGGCAATGCTCATAGGCGCCACTTTCGTCGCCCGGATGAGCGAAGCGATATCCGGGATGGTGCCAAAGCCCCGCATATCGCTGCGCTCATGCGGGCCAAGATCTAATCCAAGATCTATCTATGTCTCCGATCCCGGCATGACAAAGGCGCCGGCACCGTTAATGGTCGAGAAACAGCTAATAAGTCAGCTCAGCTACCGCAATCCGGTTTTCCGCTGCCGGCCAGGCCCGCGCCACGATTCGCTCCTGGTTGAACAGCGCCACCACGGCGCGGCTAGCCTCCTCGGCCGGAAGCCGCAAGGTGGTGACCGAATCGGTCGGCACGCCCGGCTTCACGTCCTTGGGCTCCTTGCCGTCGACCAGCACCACGTCGCGCGGCAGGCCGAAATAGCCCCGCGGCCGCGACATCAGCACGACAGCGCCGGCACCGGAATCGGCAGATCCGAGCGGCCGGGCGGCCCGCAAATGCAGGATGTCGGAGGAGCGCGGGAATGGCGAACGGTAAAAATGCGTCGTGGTCGCGTGCGGCGAGGTCAGCACGATTTCGAGATACCAGCTGGGGTCGACCTGCGCCGGACCCCAGCGGCCATCGGCGCCGGTCTGCGAAGAATGAATCGGCCCGCCATTGCGTTCGCCGGTCCCGGCGGAGACGCGATAGACATCGACCGTTGCGCCGGATACCGGACGGTTGGTCTGAACGCCGGTCGGCGTGCCCGTCACCAGCCCGCTCAGCCTGACCTGCGCTTCCGGCACGATATCGAGACGCGACGGTTCGCGGCCGGCAATGAATTTGTAGATCTCGCGGAACGCGCGCGGATGGTACGCGGTCTCGCGATGATCGATGGCCCCGAGCGCCAGATTGGTTGCGCCTTTCAGCGCCGGCCCTTCTGCGGTCACGCCGGTTGGCGTGCCCGGCTTGCCGACGAAGCGGCCGTCGGCCTGCGCGAATTTGTCGATGCCGTCGCTGCGCAGCGTCAGAAATGCCGTACCCGCCGTGACTTCGTTTTCGCCCTCGTTGAGGCCGCGCAGGAAAGGCCCGCGGCCGTTGAACTCGCCGCCGAGACCGTCGTCCCAGTCATAGACGCCGTGGTTGGGAACGCCGCAGAGCACGGCATGGCTGACATCGCCGCCGCCGTTCTTGACATAATTGCGGATCGAATTGCCGCCACGCGAGTTGCCGACCAGCGCGACGCGCGGCGCACCGGTGCGGCGCCTCAGTTCCTTGATCGCCTCGCCAAGTTCACGGCGCTGGTCTTCGGTCGACGAACGGTTCGGCTGCTCCACCTTGTCATCGCTGCGCGCCAGGGGATCGGTGAAATTGATCGCGAACATCCGTTCGTGCGGCACGCCGTTCGACTCCATCCGCCACAGCGTGGTGATCCAGAGCGCGGCATGATCGCCGTTGCCGTGCACGAACAGGATCGGCGGAATCTCGGCGGCGGCAGGCACGGCCGGCGCAGCCTGTGCCAACGCCTGAAATCCGAAGGGGCCGCCGAGCAAAGATAGCGCGCCGGCGCTTTTCAGGATCGATCGCCGCGATAGGCTCATTTTGTGACCTTCCGTTACTTTTCAGTACTTTAGCTGTGTCCTAGCACCACCGAGGGCGGTGTAACTACTGGACAGGGCAGGGTTTTCGCAGGCATCACTTTAAAATCAAATGGAATCAAACCGGTGACAGGGGACAGGCGGAACGGACCATGACCGACCAGCCGAAGCGCTCGCGTTTTGCCGCCGACAGCATCGCAGCGCCGCTGCGGCACGCGGTATTCCGGCGGATCTGGCTCGCCAGCCTGGTGTCCAACCTCGGCCTGTTGATCCAGGGCGTCGGCGCGGCCTGGGCGATGACGCAGATGACGTCCTCGGCCGACAAGGTCGCATTGGTGCAAACCGCGCTGATGCTCCCCATCATGCTGATCTCGATGCCGGCCGGCGCCATCGCCGACATGCACGACCGGCGCGTCGTGGCGCTGGTCTCGCTGTCGATCGCACTGGTCGGCGCCACCGCGCTGACCGTGCTGGCGTGGTTCAACCTCGTCACCCCGAATGTGCTGCTGGCGCTGTGCTTCATCGTCGGCTGCGGCATGGCATTGTTCGGGCCGGCCTGGCAGGCCTCGGTCAGCGAGCAGGTACCGGCGGAAACGCTGCCGCAGGCCGTCGCGCTCAACGGCATCAGCTATAACATCGCGCGAAGCTTCGGACCGGCGGTCGGCGGCATCGTGGTCGCGACCGCGGGTGCGGTCGCGGCGTTCGCAGTCAACGCGGTGCTCTATCTGCCGCTGATGGTCGTGCTGTTTCTCTGGAACCGGACCCACGAGCCGTCGCGCCTGCCGCGCGAGCGTCTCAACCGCGCGATGGTCTCCGGCGTGCGCTATATCGCCAACTCGCCGTCGATCCGCATCGTGCTGATACGAACATTGGTCACCGGCCTGATCGGCGGTTCGGTCTCTGCGCTGATGCCGCTGGTGGCGCGCGATCTGCTGCATGGCGGCGCGCAGACCTACGGCATCATGTTAGGCGCCTTCGGCATGGGCGCCGTGATCGGCGCGCTCAACATCACCGAAGTGCGCAAGCGGCTGAGCGGCGAAGCCGCGGTGCGCGCCTGCGCGATATCGATGGCCGGCGCGATCGCCGCGGTGGCGTTCAGCACCAACGCGGCGCTGACCGCAGCGGCCCTCGTGCTCGCCGGCGGCGTGTGGATGCTGGCGGTCGCGCTGTTCAACATCGGCGTGCAGCTCTCGGCGCCGCGCTGGGTCGCGGGTCGCTCGCTGGCAGCGTTCCAGGCCGCGATCGCCGGCGGCATCGCGGTCGGAAGCTGGGGTTGGGGCCATCTTACGGACTACGCCGGCGTCGAGGCCGCGTTGCTGGTCTCCGCAGGCCTGATGCTGGTTTCGCCTGTTCTCGGCATCTGGCTGCGCATGCCGCCGGTCGGCGCGCGCAACGAGGCTGCCACCGAAGTGCTGGCCGATCCCGAAGTGCGGCTGTCGCTGACCGGACGCAGCGGACCGCTGGTGGTCGAGATCGAATATCGCGTGGCGCAGGACAACGCCCGGCTGTTCCACAATGTGATGCAGGAAGTGCAGCTGAGCCGCCAGCGCAACGGCGCCTATGGCTGGTCGATCGCGCGCGACATCGCCGATCCCGAATTGTGGACCGAACGCTATCACTGCCCGACCTGGCTGGATTATCTGCGCCAGCGCAACCGCGCGACGCAATCCGAACGCGCGCTGCATCAGCGCGCGATCGACTTCCACCTCGGACCCGAGCCGATCCGCGTGCGCCGCATGCTGGAGCGGCCGTTCGGATCGGTGCGCTGGAAGGAAGATACGCCCGACCGCGCCGCCAACGAGGTATTGCCGGTCGCGACCGTCGCGGGGAGCAGTACGTAGAATCTATCCGCTGTCATTCGGGGGCGATGCGAAGCGTCGAACCTCAGATGCGCAATTGCGCATCGGGGAAAGACGAAGCGCAATTATCGCCCGTGGCTCGCCAGCGTTTGCTGACAGCCCTTGCTGATACGGGCGCGGTTCTGCTGCAGGCACGCCAGCACGACCATGTCGCCGTCATTCATCTGGGCGCGGCAGAAGCGCGAGACGTCGCGGGCGCAGGCGTCATGGCCCTGTTGCTGCTGCGCCGAAGCCATTGAGGTCATCAGAACCAAGGGAATAACGAAAAGAAATCTGGTCATCTTAGTTGCCTTCACACACAGCAATAAACGATCCCCGCCTTCTATCGCGTTTTCAGGCGAAAGCCAGCCCGGACCCGGTTCGGGGGAAGCGGTTGCATGCGGGAAGTTGGCGGCGGGGAAACGGAAAAAACGCCTGCGTCGCATCGACGCAAGCGCTTTTCGAGAGAGCCGAGGCGGAATGGGATTATTGCGCGGCGACCTTGCTGGACTTCTGCGCGGCGAAATCGCGGTCCATTACAGCGCGGCAACCGCTGGAGAGATTGCCGCGATTCTTGACCATGCAGGCGGTGATCTTCGGAATGTTCGGGATTTCAGAGCTGCAAAGGCGGAAGGCATCGCCCGTGCACTGCGAGCGGGCTTCTTCGCTGAAGGCATAGCTCGCGGTCGAAGTCACAGCGGAAAGCGAGGCGGCAACGGCCAGCACGACACTGACGTTGCGAACGGTGGTGAAGAAAGCGGTCATTTTCGGCTCCCATTGGCGCCGCGGATGCGGGGCCCTTGTTGATGACCGAACCATGCACCGAGGTTCCCGCACCCGCTGTGACGTTCATCACACAGAGATAAGCCCCTAATTTTCCTGAACTCCCGGCGCCGTGTTGGGGAGGCGTTAAGACCTTATTGGCATTAATGGCCCGTTGCGTTGTGTCCCTTGCGTTATGTGGAAAGTGTAGCGATGCGTAATGCGTTAGGCCTGATGCTGGCCACTGTTGTTTCGGCGGCTGTGATCGCCGGTGTTTGGTTCTGGACCTCCTCGCCGCGTGCTGATGCGGCCCCTCAGACTGTCGCCGCCCGCAAGGCCGAGCCGTTGCCGGCCGCCGCCAAGCCAAAAGATGACGTCGAGGTAACGGCTTCGCTCACGAAGCCGGCCCCGCCGCCCGCACCTGCTGCGCCGGTGGCCGCAAAACCGGTTTGCGCCAATCCCGATGCGCTCGGCGTCAGCCGCACCGTCATCATCGACACCACGGGCGGACCGGGTTTCGGCTTCCTGCAATACAAGCAGTTCGACTTCCTGACCGAGAAGGAGGTCGTGCTGACCTTCGACGACGGTCCGTGGCCGACCACACCTGCGGTGCTGAAGGCGCTTGCGGACGAATGCACCAAGGCGGTGTTCTTCCCGGTCGGCAAGCACACCACCTACCATCCGGAAATCCTCCGCCAGGTTTTCGTCGCCGGCCACACCGTCGGCTCGCACACCTGGTCGCACGCGCATCTCGACAGCAAGAAGATGACGGAAGCGCAGGCCAAGGAAGAGATCGAGAAGGGCTTCAGCGCCGTGAAGATGGCGATCGGCGCTGCACCCGCGCCGTTCTTCCGCTTCCCCGGGCTCGGACACACCCAATCCACGCTGACCTATCTCGGCACGCGAAACATCTCGATGTTCTCGGTCGACGTCGATTCCAACGACTTCAAATCGAGCGGTCCACGATCAGGTGATCCAGAACGTCATGTCCAAGCTCGACAAGCAGGGCAAGGGCGTCATCCTGATGCACGATCTGCAAAAGCACACCGCGACGGCGTTGCCGACGCTGCTGCGCCGCCTCAAGGCCGGTGGCTACAAGGTCGTGCTGATGAAGGCCAAGGTGCAGCTCGAGACCTTGGCCGAGTATGACGCGATGCTGGTCAAGGACCTCAAGGTCCCGACCGTCGCCAGCCGCCCGATCGCCAGCGTGGTGCAGACGGCTCAGGAGTAGGCAGGCGCGGCGCCGTCGGCGTCGGCCCACAACAAAAACGCGCCCCGGCTCAATCCCGCGGGCGCGTTTTGCTTTCTGGAATTACCAGTAGATGCCGTGTCGATGCAGCGCGTTGATGATGCGCCGTTCGGTCCAGTAGCGTGACCTGCGGGGCTTATCGTATCGCGGACCATCATCATATCGACGCGAGTCCGAATATCGCGGCTCATCCTTGTAGCGCGGTTCGTCGCGATATCGCGGCTCGTCCTTGTAACGGGGCTCATCCTTGTACCGCGGCTCGTCGCGATACCGGTCAAGCTTGGTTTCGACGATCGCGGGACGCTCGACATATTTCGGAGTTTCCGCTTTGGGCGCCTCGGCCGCGCGCGGGGCTTCGGCCTTCGGCGGTTCGGCAACTTCGGCAATTTGCGGCGGCGCGCTGGTCCTGGCCGGTGCGGCGGTTGCTTGCGTATCGCTGCCGGCCAGCGAGAGGCTCCGGTTATCCCCGGCCTGCGTGCTGGCAGACGCCAAAACGAAGCCTGCGATCAGAATGAATTTGCGCATGTGTGTCTCCCGTTTTTGGTGGCGGGAAAACTAGGCGAGGACCGCGGAGGGTTATGTGAGATAGGTCACGCAAGGGCGTGCGACCGTTTCTCTGAATAGGCGTGAGTTATCGGCGCCCCAGGGAGGCATCGGCCGACGCCGTTTCATTGATGAAAGGCACCGGCCTGACCTTGTCGCCGGGCGCAAGCTTTTGAAATCCATCGACCACCACCCGGTCGCCCTCCCGCAGACCCTCGTTTACCAGCCACAGGCCACCCTGCGCCTCACCAAGACGGACCGGCTGCACCGCGACATGACCGTCGTCCCTGACCACAAAGACCTCGCTGCCTCCCCCGGCGTTGCGTTGGACGGCCTGTTGCGGCACCGTGATGGCGTCGGCGTCGACCCCCTGCTCGATGAGAACCCGGACATACATGCCCGGCAGCAATTCTCGTCTCGGGTTTGGAAACTCCGCCCGCATTGTCACCTGCCCGGTATGGGCATCGACCTTGGATTCCGAAAACAGCAATTTGCCGAGCATTGGATAACCGGTTCCGTCATCCAGCACGAGGCGAACCCTGGCTGTCGTGGGCGCGATCCGATCCAGGTCGCCGTCGGCAAACGCGCGGCGAAGCCGGTTCATCTCGGTAACCGATTGGGTGAAGTCTGCGTAGGTCGGATCAAGCTGCCTGATCGTGGCGAGACTGGATTCGTTCTGGACGACAAAGGCGCCTTCACTGACAAGTGCAGCGCCAACCACGCCATCGATGGGAGCGCGGATGGTTGCGTAATTCAGGTTGAGCCGTGCGCGGGCAACGTCGGCCTTGCGGGCCGCGACGTCGGCTTCGGCCTGACGCAAGCCTCCGACCGCCTTCTCATGCTGGGCTTCAGAGACCACCTTTTGACTCGCGAGCAGCGTCGTTCGCTTCTCCTGATGCAAAGCCAGTTCGAGCGCGGCAGTCGCCTTGGCCAGCGACGCCTCGCTCGCCCGCAGTTCGACTTCGAGCGGTCTCTGATCGATTCGATAAAGAGGATCGCCGGCCTTTACTTCGGAGCCCTGGTGGAACATCCGCTCAACCACGATGCCCGATATGCGGGACCGAACATCGGCAACGCGCGTGGGCGCGATGCGGCCGGGCAGTTCGCGCACCAGGGCACGCGGATGCGGCTTTACGGCAATGACGCCCACTTCGGGCTCGATCTTTGCCGCGGCTTGCGCAGCCCTCGGCTCATCGCAACCAGCAAGAAACGGCGCGAGGCCAGCCAACAACAAAGCTCCGCACACCCGCCGCGAGTGATGCCCCATTCGAACCCCCAGTACTTCCAAGATGTGCCAAGCAACCCGATCGGATTCGGTCGCTTTAAGCAGGGTTATCGCCGCTGGATCAGATCGGATCTCGGAACCGTCCAGCGTCATTACCGCGAATTGCTTTAGAAATGACTAGTGCACTATCCGCCGGCAGACCTGACAGGAATTTCCTGACGTTCCGAAGATCATCGTCATTCTACTATTCAGGGTAACGCCGCATCCGAGATAGCCGTGAGCCGACGATGAGGATCATAGAGCTGGCTGTTGCACTCACGATCTACCTCGGAAGTGCCTGCGTGGCCGCATTGTTGATGATGCTGCTGGTCTGGTACGGGCTGGGAGTTCCTCCGGCGGCATTGAGGCTTAATGCTCTCATCTCGGCGGGTGCCATTGGCTTCGTGGTCGTGGTCGCGATTTCGGGTGGGGCCGACGAAAGCGAAGAATAACGGGAGACCTACACAAATTTTTTCACGATCGGGGTTTTTGAAATGCTGGATGGCAAGACGATCAAGAGTCCACCCTTGGCTTACTGCGTTCCATGTTTGGAGAGAACGCCACACCGCTACGAACGGTTAGGCGTCGACGGACGGTTGACGTCCAGAGCCGTCTGCCTGATCTGCAACAATGATTCACGCAGCGGAGCCGTTCCACAGACCGCTGCGGGGTCCTCTCCATTGCCATGAACATCTCGGGAGCTGCCTTGGCAGCAGTTCCCATCCCGCTGATGAGGCAACTGCCGCCTGACAGGCTTTTCCTGACGCCCGCACGATTGGTTGCGCTCTAGAATGGCGCCGAGCGCAGCAACGGAAGAATGGGGAATGCGACGGTGGGCCGACCCAACTGCGAGTTGATCAAGCCATATGGAAGCAAGCAATTGCGGGAGCGGGCGATGTTTTTCAAGCGCCTGGCAGTCGGCGCAGCCGACCCGAAATTTGCAGCTAAACTTCAGACCCTGGTCGACGAGTATGAGGGCGAGGCGGCGCGGGCGGAGCGATCCCTGGAGACGCGAGCCACGCCGACGGTCCCAAACTCGCCGGCTGAATGATCGCTGAATTATCCTCTGGCAATCGCACTACGATCTGCCGCCAGGGAATCCTCTCTCGTTTGCACGCACAAGCTCGGCCCAACTCATGGCAGCCCAATACGTCCCCGGCGAGGTTCGGGACTTCATCCTGAAGTACATCGCTTCGGTCGCGCAAATCGAAGCCCTGCTGCTCATTTGGTCAAACCCCGGAGAGCACTGGGGAGTGACTGATATCGCAGCCCGCATCTACGCCAGCGAGACCGAAACAGCGAAGGCGCTCGAACGGCTTTCCACCGACGGGTTCGTGCTTTGCACGAATGGCGGCTTTCGCTTGAACGCGTCGGCAGAAAACATCGACATGATTCGAAGACTTCAAGAAGTCTACGCCCGTCATCTCATACCAGTGACCGACATCATTCACGGCCTGTCCTCGAACGCTCCCTCAACGGCGGAGACGTTCAGCCTCAAAAAAGGACCGCTGAAGTGCCCGTGAGCGCATGTAACGGTTGCATCGAGGACGGCACATGCATTGCGTCTGTTTTGGGCCGACTGGCAAGGCGCGTGCTTCTGACGGCGCTGTTCGTTGCGCAACCGGCCTATGCCCAAAAGCTCCATTCCTACGAACCGCTGATGATGGATCCCTTTACCACGATCTATGTCAACGACGGCTCGTGTTCGGCCGGCAAGGTCTTGAAGGTGCAGGGAGCACCGAGGAATCAACGGCGGAAGAAGAGCTGCGTGCCGATGAGTGACCTCAAGACCGCTCCACGATGATGATGCGCGGCGCAGCGCGTTGCCTCATGGACAGCAAATGCCACGTGACTTCACGCCTGTTACAGGCGATCAATTTGGCGTCGCAAGCCAGCCCTGCTTGATGCCATAGCGAACGATATCCGCGCGGCTATGCAGCCCCTTCTTTTCGGAGGCGCGCGCCTTGTAGGTCTCCACGCTCTTGACGCTGATTTCGAGTTGCCCGCCGATCTGCTTGTTGCTGAATCCCTGAGACACGAGTTTGAGGACGTCCTCTTCGCGAGGGCTGAGCTCACCGCCATCGTCCTCGCCCGTCGACGCGAGTTCGGGCACTTTCGCCGATGCCTTTTCCGCAATCGCCGGATCGAGGTAGAGCGACCCCTGGTTGACGGCCCGGATGGCGCGAAGCAGTTCGTCGCCGGCCGATCGCTTCAACAGATATCCCCTCGCTCCGGCGTCCAGCACCGGGTGGACATAGGCGCGGTCCTCATGAACGGTCAGCGCGATGATCTTCACTGCCGGACACCGCTTGCTCAGGCGACGCGCGAGTTCCATGCCGCTGAAATCCGGCAGGGACAGATCGATCACCGCGATATCCGGGGAGCATTCGCAAATCGCCTTCAAACCCGCCGCTCCCGTATTCGCCTCACCCACGAGCTCGACGTCCGGCACGTCAAGCAGCAGCGCGCGAATGCCCGCCAGCACGACAGGATGATCATCGACGAGGGCAATGCGAATGCGGGTCATCTGACGCTCACCAGCTCTTCCAGCGGAATCTGGACAAAGATTGTACTGCCTTTTCCCGGCGCGGATTCCACGGCAATCTTGCCGCCGAGAAGCGCCACGCGT
Source organism: Bradyrhizobium sp. OAE829 (assembly GCF_040546575.1). NCBI lineage: Bacteria > Pseudomonadati > Pseudomonadota > Alphaproteobacteria > Hyphomicrobiales > Nitrobacteraceae > Bradyrhizobium > Bradyrhizobium sp. OAE829. Next base: position 4,358,522 of record NZ_JBEPOE010000001.1, read on the forward strand.
TCCTTCATGCCGGAAAGGCCCAATCCGGGCGCCCGGCCATCAGACACATTGCGTTGCGAGGTTTCCGGATCGAAACCTACTCCGTCATCCTCAAGAACCAGCGCCAACCCTTCTGGTTTCTTTTCGAGCACGAGACTAATCTTGCTGGCCTGGGCATGCTTGAGGACGTTGTTCAAGCCTTCCTGAACCAACCTGTACAGCACCGCCGCCACATCGGCGGGAAGTTGGTCGTCTCGCCCGAACGTCTGAACATCGACACGAACGCCATAACGCTCCTGCCACTCCGCAACGTAGGCCTCGATCGCTTTGAAGATTCCGAGGTCGTCGATCGCCGTCGGCCGCAGGTCCGAAGCCGTGCGATGAATATCACGGCCTATCTGCGCCGCGAGCTGTTCCAGCCATCGTACCTGCTCGGTCGCCGCTGCTCCGTTGTTTCCTCTGGCGAGCCCCTGCTCGAGTGCCTTGAGGCCCAGCGACAACCCTGTCACCGTCTGGCCGATCTGATCGTGCAGTTCCCGTGATATCCGGCGCTGCTCCTCTTCCTGGGCGGAAGCGAGCCGTCGCAGCAGATGCGAGCGCTCCGCCTCCGCGCGCTTGGAAACGTCGATGTCGGCGAGCACGCCGTGAATCACATGGCGATGGTTGGGCCGCCCTTCAGCTCTCCCTGCCGCGCGCAACCAGTACTCACCGCGGTCGTCGGACTGAATCTGAAATGCGACGCTGCTCGACTTGCCGCTCTCCAGGCACGCGGCACCAAACGAGGCCAGCGCCGGCCGATGCGATGGTTGGACTTTCGCGAAAATGCCGTCGGCAGGCCATTTTGTTTCGCCCGATCGCGCGGCCGGCAGGCCCAGCAATGCGCAAAAGCGGCTGCAGCCGCTGAACTCGTTTGTGTGCAGATCCCAGCGCCAGGTCCCGAGTTCGGCGGCGTCGATCGCGAGCGCCCCGCGTTTTTCGCTGTCCAGCAAAGCCGCCGCCGATTCGAGCGCCTCCATGCGACGCCGGCGGGCAATTTCACGCGCGATCACCAGACCAAGTGCAATGGCGAGCCCGACGCTTGCGGCGGTTCCGCCAAACAACAGGCGCAAGGAGCGAGACACTGGAGCGTTCAGTTCAGCGAGCGGAACCCCCACATGCACCGACCATCCTTCGGTGCCGGCCAGCACGCGATGGACGGTTTCGACATCCATGCCCTCACTGGTCTTGGTGTTGCGCGAATTCGCGCCGCCGCGGGCAATGGCTTCCTGCACTGCGGGCGTTTTCGCATCTGCCTTGGCGGTGTTCGTGTCGGGCGTGCGCGCCACCATTCGCTCTTTGGCATCGATCACGGTGCCGGCCCATCCGGCCGGCAGTCCGGCTTGACCGAGGATGGTGCCGATCTGGTCGGGCAACAACCCGATCGTCAGGATGTAACGGAGTTCACCATCGCGGATCACCGGGACACGCAGGGACACCAGCTGTTTGCCGATCGCAGCCTGATACGGACCAAGTCCGCCAAGGACCGGCTTTCGCGTGCGGACGGCGGCGTTGAAGCTTTCACCGTCCATGACCGGTCCGAGCGGCGCGCCGAGCGGGCGCAGCACGTTCAATACCTGCTCCTGATCCGGCTTCGTCAGCGCGGCCGTCTCCCAGAGCGGGCGGGCGGCCACTATCCGCGTTGCCTCCAGATAGAAATCACCCAAATTGCCGCTGTCGAGTGCGGCCGAACTCGCCAGCGTTTCCGCGACCTGCATCTCACGCGAAATTTCGGCTTCGATCTGATGCGCGACCTGGGTCAGCGCTTCGGTGGCCGCCTTGCGCGCGTAGCTGCGTTCCTGGTCAGCGGTGATGTAGGCGATCCATCCCCCGAGAAGCAGCACCGGGATGGCGGCGGTCAGCACCAGCGCGGCGAACAGCCATATGCCCTCGTTCCTTCGTCCTGAACCGGAGGAAAGCCTGTCAGCCAACTCAGCGATTACAGCTGTGCGCATATCGTTCCGCCGGAGCAAATTGAACCCGGACCAGCCTTACGGGATTTAACGGATCGGACCAGCCTGACCTTGGTCTGCCAGGCATCGGGTTGGCCGTACGGACGTCAGGTAAATCCTGACGCTCGCAATCCATCGGGGTTCCAGATCCTTTGGTTCCGGCCTCGCCAAAGCTGGTATGAACCTTAGGGAATGCAGCCAATCAAACCACTAGCGGGGCCGCGCTGCGTCGTCGGCCAGTTCCAGAGGATCTTGAGCGGCCTCAAAACGGGGAATGAGGCCGGCGGGAAGTGCAACCAGCTTTGCTGCACGGTTGGCGGACGATCCAAATACGGTGGCTGCCGCGACGTGTTTTGCGAGTTGCGTATAGTCGTTCCAGATCAAATAGAACATCAGCGGTGGCTGCTCGCCATTATCAAGCAATTGGCGGGCGCGTTCACCGGCTCCCTCGGTGAGCCACCATTGATGCGCCAACGTGACAATCTTTCGAAAGTTACGAATCGTGCCGGACTGCTTGCTTAGTTCAACGCCGGACAATTGGGCGCAATGTGTCAGCCAATTGAGGCCGGCCAAGATAGCAATCGCAAAATCGGTCGTCGCAGTTCCGGTGAAGTCGATCACGGTCTCGTCGTGAGGGCGCTGAAACAAGTAAGCGTTCATCATCTCGATCTGGCGGTCCGCACCGGTCAGCAACTCGAATTGCGCACCTGGCACCATCGTGACATATCGCATCGCTTCGAGTCGGGTGTGATCCCAAACCGAGCCGATATCGCCATCCAGATCCGAAAGCGCCCGCTTGCAGGCCGGATAGATCAGTTTGCCGTTATCGGCATCATCGAGGTATCGCGGAACGCGACTGCGTATTTCTTCGAGGATCGCGTGCGATCCGCCAACGCGTCTCTGGTCGGCGGACTTCGTCGAAGGCTTTTTCGATTTCCACCAGTCGAACACTGCCTTGCCCTCTGGCCAGGCGAAGAAATCAGGAGCAAAGCCAGATAATAGCGACCGCCATTGGCAAGCCCAAGACCAGCGCAACGGCAATTGTCGATGTGAATGCGGAAAGCAAATTTACCCCCAGTTGCACCTTGCCCGGTTCAGACATGGCTCTACTCCACGGTTCGGAATGGCAAAGCCGTCACCGGGACAGCGGAGACGGCTTCTAGCCGCACACTCGTTTCCAGAAGGGACGACGCAGGGTGCGCCGACATGGTTAATGGAGGGTTAACGGCGCGGGATGGGCAGTGGAAAATGCCGGAAGTAGCTTCCGATGGTCACCCAAACCTTGGCCTGGGAAGGAACGAACCGGCAAATCTGATCATGAGCACATGCGAAGAGTATCCGGGAGAAAGATCACACCGCCCGTACCACTGTTGCCATGAGCGTCGAATGCTGTCACCGCGGCATAGCGTTTCCGATGAATATTGAAGACGTCGATGCTATCACCAGGCGCAAGCAATTCATCGCCGCAACCATGCCCACGCGCACCACGCAAAGAAGATCGCTCCCGGAGCCGTTACCGTGAATTGTACCCAGTTTCCGGATTTCCGCGCGTCGATAGCAGCAAATATCGCCAGCGCGGCAAACGCGCACGAAACCAACGCGAATATCAGGAGTAACGGCCGCGGATAGATGTCGGCCTCATCCTTCAAATTCCGAGCGAGTTCGTCACGTTGCTTGGGAGGCACTTCGCTGAGCCGGCGGTTGAGCAACGCCACAAGGCCGGCGCTCTTCACCTTCAGGTATGTTTTCAGCATGTGGCGCCTCCATGTTCGGACAAGCATGGCAGCAGGTGCATGAGCGCGCTCTGCTTTGCCGACATAAACGCGATATGCGGGGCGCTCCGTGATGCTGGTCACGCATTGGCTGTCACCTGGGGAACAGCGCATCATTGCAAGATGGGGCATTTTTCCGACCTCGACGGAACGGGGCGAATGATCGCGCCGGTCGAGCTAAAGGGAGGATGTGCCATGTCTAGCGGGAATCAGACCGAACTTCGCGAAGTCACCGAGAGCGACCTCGCCGCCGTCACTGGAGGCGGATATATCCATCTGCATCCGACTGGCTTTGGCGTCAGGACCGACTTCATGATCGCCCAAAAGCAGCTCATGGAGAGCAACTATCGCGGCGCAATCGAAGCCCCGACAATTCGGCTGTGAGTGAAACGCTCACCTCGACCAAAATCGTCCCCGGTCGGCGTGACCGACCAGGGGCGCATGGTCTTGACCACGCGGCGCTACCTGCCGATCACAGATTGCTTCGGGTCTGCACCTTCACTCGCAATAAAACCCAGCGCTGCTTTGCCTCTAACGTCCAGTACATCACAGTGACATTTGTGCTTATGCGCCGACTGTGTGCCGGTTGATATAGCAAAAACTTTCGTTCCAGTGTTTCGCCGGGCGGAACATTAAGATCGAAAGCAAGCGCGAAGCCTTGTACCATTATCGACAAATCAAGGGACGTGCCTTCCGCGTTTCCCTCCGAAAGGTGGGCGAGCCGATAATCCGGGGGATCAACGCCAAGTTTCTCAATCTGGATGCCGAGAGGGGAGGCATTCTTGACGTTCAATGTTGCGATCCACCACTCGGTGTTTAGGCGCGCGAGCGTGATCCACGCATTGACCGACTTCTCCGCTCTCGTCTGCCGAGCGGTGCTCCACGAGATATACAGGCTCAAGCCGGCGACGATCAGTGCCAGAGCGGTGAGGCCGTCCCGTACAGGAAAGGTGGTCCAGTCGATCATGCCGCGCAACCTAGACGGGACCGTCTATTAGGCGAGCAAGCGGTGGCCCGCGCCCTCATGTTGGCGTAAACGCCGCATAGGGATGCACGGCCTACGACTAGGCGGAGTGCCCCTATATGGCTGATCCCAAGCATTGGATGCCGGTTGAGGGCTTCGGCCGTCGCGGCGAATACGAAGTGAGTGATGGTTACGTGACGGCGCGAATAGGTCACCGAACGGCCCGGGCCGCTGCTTCGAGTGCTCGTGTGCCTGCCTCGCTCGGGATGGAAGCAGACAAATCGCTCGCGCAAGTTTTGCTCGGGGAGATAAAAATCGACTAAGTCGTTATGCTCGACGCCTCCGGCGTCTTACATGTAGCTTTCAAGCTCGCCGAGTTGGACGCTGCATCTCCTGAGCCGCATCAGAGCGGGAGTGCGGAGTTCGGTCGCTCCGCTCTTCCAAAGCTCCACGAGAAACTCTTCATCACCTTCGTCGAGATCAAGCCGATTTTCGTTGCATCGCACGATAAGGTTGCGAACGCTGACACCCTTGATGTCTCGGTGAAGAGTAACGCTATCGCGAATTTCGAATAGCTTTTCGGCCTGCCTGGATGTCAGGCGAAAGTCACGCAACGCAAGCAGCGCTTCGGATTGCCGCGCACTAAATTTGGACTCTTTGCGCTCTTTAGGACTGAGCGCGATAACCGCCTCCGATTGCTCGGCAATATCCCGCAAGAATGTCAATTCCCATTCCTTGAAAATATTTTCGGCAGTTTTTGTTAGAGCGAGCAGACCAAGAGCAAGATTGCGGACTTTGACTGGATCGCTGCTAACAGCGTGCATTTCGCGAGCGGAAGCCATGGGGACAACCCGTGGATAATGCTTGTATGGTCGGTGCAGAAACCAGACCCAAAATCCTCCCTATGTGATTTGCGACCGCGCTTCAAGGCTTGCTTCGGTGGATCACCAGAAAACCGGGGCAGCAAAGGCCGAGGCTGAAGCAGTCAAAGCAAAAGCCGTCGCCGGGTTGAGGATCGGCGACGGCTCCAGAAGGTGACCCATAATACGCAAAGCCGGATGCGACTGTCGCCACATCAGGTGAATAAAAGATTACGCGTCCGTTTCTCCAAAGCCAAAGTCTTCATAGCCGTCTGGAACCTTCCCGTAAAACGCAAGCATGATTAGGCCCATGATCCCGGGAATAGCCTTGCCGCCTCGGTGACGAAATGTTCGCCGCCGCTCGGACTTCTTGTACGAGTTAGCGATGACCGATTTGAAGAACAAGCCTTGCTTTGGAAGATGCCCCTTCGTCGTCAATTGCATCTCGACCGGAAATACCGAAGGCCCCATCATTCCGCCGCCTGCGAAAATGATCCTCGGAACAAACGCATTAATTCCGGTCGGTGATCTCTCCCAAAAATTCGTATCGAGAAATCCTTGCGTTGGCAAAACAATCGAAACGGATTTCGGTCCGACAGCGGTCGTTCGCCGCGAGACGTTCTCAGTCAACTTGGCAGAGAGGCGCGCCATGTTGAAAGCGTCGGCACCGTTACACGCCGCCTCGAAGATCGTGCGCTTCTCCTGCGAGGTCAAGAAATGGTCCGCTCCCCCGAAAACGACATCGGGTGTCTCGGCCAGCTTCAAATAGACACTTATCCAAGGAAACTGATACTCATACTGAATATCGGACGTAACAGACCAAGGCGCTGCCTTGCGATAGGTGGACAAGACGGCGACGAACGGAAACGGAATTTTCTCATGGTAACCCGTTATGTGAAGCTCAAATTCGAGCGACTTACGAAAGCGCTGTAATTCGGGTGCCTCAAGCTCTTTCAAAATCCGGTCTACGATTTTAAGCGTAAATGGTCCAAAACCTAATTCATCGTCTGCGGCTTCGATGGCTGCGTCGGAGATCACGTCGTACAGGTTCACCGTCCGGCCTTTTATTGTCCATCTTGCAACGCCGGTGTAGCTGATGTTTGCATTGATGCCGCCAGAACGGAAAACGATATGCTTGTTGAATGTTTCGTCTAGGGGCGTGAAAACTCCATTCTTCTCCACGCTGATCCTCATGTCTGAGCATGCTAAAGCGTAACCCGCCCCCGCCAGTGTGATGAGAAGTGTCATTGTTATCCTATGTTACGCGGATCGGTTACGCGAGCGTGGCGCAAGCTGAAGAAGCGTCGCTGATGGGCGTTTGCTCACGGCCTTGCACTTTGCACACACAAGACGGCTGGCGAGGATGGTTGCCATCGCCCGGCTCTTGCCGAGTTCTTTCGTCAGTGCCTTGCGGTCGCCGCCGGACAACGGCGTAGGGTGTTACTTCGGAGCCATTGCGCTTCTGACCGCGCTTGGACCTTTTTGGCAATAATCCCATATCTTGATCGAAGCTATCTACACCTCACAGCCTGTCGCGGTCTCGCCCGAGACGGCTCCTTGACGCCGACAAAATCTAGCTCACAACTCGGTCGCCAACCGGCCAACGTCGTCTTCGGATGCTTGTTAGCTTGGCTCCCGAGCTTTGTAACGACAATAGGCGCATCATGGCCGATTCTTTCCTTAGCCTGCTTGATAAAGAGTACCGCTGGCCCAAGCATGGCGACCGGGTTACGCAACACATCTCAAAGCCAACCGATGCGGATATCTCGCACGACCCTTACGAACGCGCGATGTATCTGTGGCGCGGCTATTTTAAGGCAGGAAAGCTGCTGGCCGAAGAGTGTGAGCGCGAGCCCTTCGATGTCAATTATCTGATCTATCCGATGATGTTCAATTACCGTCATGGCCTGGAGGTCGCTATGAAGGAAATTATCTCGGAGTACGGCTGCCACGTAGAGGTCTATTTGAGTGACGACAAGGACCACAACTTGCTGGAACTCTGGAAGGCGTTTGAGCAGCTAAACGATGCTCTGAATCCTCAAGCCGGAGGCAAAGCCGACAAAGCCGTCGGTTTGCTTATTCAAGACTTCCATTGCCTCGACAAGGGCTCAGTCGCGTTTCGCTATTCGACTAACAAGGACGGCGCGAAGTTCAAATTTGCCAGCGGCGTCGTAACTATCGCTAAACTGAAAGATGTGATGGAAGGATGCCAGCACTATTTCGAAGGCTCGGATGAGTACTATCACGCCCTAGTGCAAAACGGTCCGAGCCTCAGCGATTACTGACGGCCCGGTGTTTACTGGCCTGCTTCTTCATCGTCTCCAATTTCCTCGGCCAGATCGGGGATCGTCATAACAGCACCGTCTGCAAACTCGCTTACCAGATAATGTGCCTTTACTAGTTCCTCCAAATCAACCTTGGCAAGTTCGTACTTTTCGCCGGCTTTACTGTGCGGATAACGAAACTGTTCCCCGTCAGGGTCGGTCTGGTGAATATGATTTAGTAATCGCAGACACTGCTTGGAAAGCTGCGTGTCTGTTGGAGCGCCTGCCTTCTGCATTAGTTTGATGAGGCTATTCCAGAGTTTAACCAGCCCGTGGTGATTTGTCTCTTCGCTGTCGTCACCGGTGAACTCTTTGTATGCTCCGATGGCCCATTTAAGATATAGCTCCATCGAATGCCGAGCTAAGTAAACCATCGGCTGAATGATGTAGCTCTTCTTCGGCCAGTCATCCAAGGCGATTTCAGCGTAGTTCGTGAAGGCCTTCCCATAGGCGAAAGCCATATAGCTTAGCGTCATGGTTATCTGGTCGGTGTCTTCATGCGCTGCTCGCTCAAAAACTGGCTTCATGTTTTGAGGAATTTTCGCGACCTCGGTTTCGACCAGCTTCTGAATATCCATTGTCGTCCCCCTATGTGAAAAGCAATGAGCGCGTGCCGGCATGTGGCTAAAGTGGGTGCCAACTGTGCTGGTAGCCATCGACTGTTACTGCGTAGACATCAATCATGTGATCGAAACAGGCATTACGTATTGCGCGTTTAGTCTGGAGCGGAATGCGTGAACCGAGATAAACGCGTCGAATGCAATCCGGAGTAATTTTCGCGCGTCCGAGCGGACCGAGCACGCGCCACTCACGCTCATAAACCCAGTTGTACTTCTTATGTGCGAGTAGCTTGCGGACCGCTGTCTGGCGATCCTCGGCATCGCTAGTCGTTACGCGCGGAGGGCTGTCACCGTACCCGACGCGCACGAGGTAATAGCGATTGTTCAAAGCGTCCAAGAGACGTTGCGGATAGTACTCGATGCATATTCCGCGATAGTTGTCAGCATAGTGAGCCCACATCAATTCGTTTTCGTTTGTATCGCTAAAACTAGCGATCCCGACGTTGATTTTCTCGTCGTACAAGTCATCGACGATCTGGTCGTAATCTTCAGCGCGTTTTAACGCGGGGGTCGGGCTGTAAAATCCCTCCATCGGGTCGTTCAGGTGATCGAAATCCGAACACCAGATGTGCGGTGCTGTAAGCGCTTCGATTTCGCGCGCGCGCCGAGCGGTGCCGGCCAACGATCGGTACCTATAGAGGTAGAGCGGGAGGTTCGGCGGCAATATCTTCACGGCGGTGGTCCTATGGTCTTATTGGCTGTCGAAACCCTGAAGACTTACGGTGTTGTTGTGTACTGCACAACTACAGAGGGTCGAGAGAAGAGGGCGGCTGCTCGGCCGATATCGGAGGAATTTCGAATTTACGGAATTCTTTTTCATTTTTCGAGCCGCATTCCGGGAAGAGAAGATGGATAAGCTCGGGGGCAGAGCGGTTTCCCAGAACACCGCATCACAGGGTGCTACCCCGTAGCTCGTGCCGGCCGCCGCGCGCGGCCCCCGGGTCGAGCGCATTCGCTATACGACCTCGTTAAGGCCTTTGGTAACCATGTTCGCATGGGTCGAAACGAGAGCGCTGCTCCAAAGCGGGAATTGGGTTCGCATAGGTATGGATTATGGATTATGGAATATATCTTAGGTAGGGCAATAGGCATGCCACACGCCAAACCTGTCAGCCGTTGTTCGTCAATGCAGTTGGGACGCGATATTTTTCCTGCCGGAACTTACCCCAGCCTTACCCCGGCGGTCTGCTGAAGGTGCCGAAACCCGGCTAAGTCAGTGGTGCCGCAAACAGGACTCGAACCTGTGACCCCGTCATTACGAATGACGTGCTCTACCAACTGAGCTATTGCGGCGGACCAGACGCAGCGTTCGGCAACTGGGCCGAAAACGCGTGCCACCTGATATCGGGCAGCGCCCGGCTTGGCAAGAAAAACGCAGCGCTAGAGCCTTTTTCCGTTCCGATTGAATCGGAACGGGGCTCTAGATTCTTGATTTGACGCGTTTTCTTGACGCGAACCGGCATCCACTTCGCTGGAAAACGCTCCGGAAGCCTACTCCCCGCCCCAGCGTGACAAAAATCCCCGCCAACCGCCGGCCTGGGCCTTGGGCGGGCCGATTTGCTGGGCGAATTCGTCCGGCGGGCCGTCTTCGTCGATTCCCGGGTCATCCGGCGCCCGGACAATGGGAATCACGGCCGGAATCGGCGCCGGAACCGCCTTCGGAATGTCCTGACGGGCGCGAAACAGCGGCGCGGCAACGGCCGGGGCCGGTTGTTGGGCGGGCGGCGGTGCCGGTGCCGGTGCCGGCTCCGCAGCAGGGGCCGGTTCCGGTTCGACGCTGGCGGCCGGCGGCGCGTTGTCCTGGGCGGCCGCAGCTGCGGGCGCGACAACAGGCTCCGGCGCGACGGGGGCCGCCGGTTCCGCCGGCGCGCTTTCGACCGGGGCTGGCGCCGGCGGCTCGAGCACGACCGCGCGGCGCGGTGTCGCCAGCATCGCCTCTTCAAACGGCGAGGATTCGATGGCGGGGCCTTTGTCGGACGGCAAGGCCGCGACCGGCGTCTGCCACTGGAACGCGTCGAGACGGCCGGTGACCGGCGAGACCGGCCGCCAGCGATCGCTGACATAGCCATCCGCGGTCCAGGCCGGATCGTGCAGCGCGCGCACCGCGCGCAAGGTCCATGCTCGCGCCCGGCCGCTGTCGCCATGTTCGGTGCGCTCGATCTCCGCCATCAGCAGCGCCACGCGCTGCGTCGGCGCGGTGACGAACGGCGCCAGCGCTTCGCGCGCTTTGGTAAATTCGGAGGCGTCGATCGCGGCGCGCGCGATCGCGAGCGCGCCCTCGATATGGCCGGGCGCTTTTGCCGCCAGCGTTTCGACGCGCACCAGCCGCTGGCGCGCGGAATCGCCGAGCTTCACATGCGCATAGGCGTCGGCCAGATCAGGATGCGGCTGCGCCAGCCACGCGGTCTCGACCAGGCGCATCGACCGCCGCACCTGGTGCGCCTCGCTTTCAAATTTGCTCGCGAGCACCGCTGCCGGCACCAGCGTCGGCGCCAGCTTGACCGCATCCATTACGCTCTGACGCGCGAGATCGCGATCGACCTTCTCGAGCTCAAGCGCGCGTGCCGTCAACAGCACGCCGCGGTGACGGCGATAGGTCGCCTTGTCGATCAGCCCCGAGGATTGATTGTTGTCGAGAATGCGGAGCGCGCCGGTCCAGTCGCTCTTGGCGCAGCAGAACCCGAGCACGGCATGCGACGCCCATGACGAAGACGGCGACAGTTTCAGCGCTTCCTCGGCGACCATCACGGCGGCGACGGGATCATCCGCGCGCTGCGCCTCGATGAACAGGCCGCGCAGGCCCAATAGCCGCGTATCCTCGCGCTCGGCCATGGCGTGGAAGGCGCGCTGCGCGCCTTCGCGATCGCCATCGAGCTGCGCCGATTGCGCTTCCAGCAGCAGCGCCAGCGGATCCTGCGCCGCATGGCGGCGCGCGACTTCCGCATGCGCGCGGGCGGCGGTGGAATCACCGTGGCCGATCGCGAGCAATCCCTGCGTGATCGCGTGGCGGCCGCGCGCTTGGCGCTTCTCACGCCGATTCTTGCGGATTCGCGCCGGCGTGCGCCACAAGCCGCGCAGGATGGCCCAAAGCATGACAGCAACGACGATGACGATGCCGAGCCCCGCCACGAACCTCGGCAACGTGGTCGATATCTTCAGATTGCCCGACAACAGCACGACGTCGCCGGGCTGTTCAGCAACCCAGGCCGCACCCCATGCTCCGAGCGCGATCAACAACAGAAACAGAATGATCCGGACCATCGGATTCCCTATTGTGCCGGTTTGCCGAGCACGGCCATGGCGTCGGCCGCAAATTGACGGGAGGCGGCCAGCGCGGCATCGCGCGCGTCGGCCTTGTCGAGCCAGGCTTGCGCCGGAGCGCGGTCGGCCGGCGCCAGCGTTTTCAATTCGCGTCGCGCCTCATTGGCATCGTTGCGCAACGCCGCCGCGGTCGCCCGCGCCACCACCGCACCGCGGTCATTGCCGGCGGTATCGGTGCGTTCGATGCGGACCAGTTTGGCGGCGCCAGCCTGCAAACGCTCGACGATGCCCGAACCCGTCGTGGCGGTGTCCTGCGGTACCGCCGGCGACAATTTCGGCACCAGCGTCAGCAATTCGCCCGAGAGCTTGCCGGCGTTCGGCACGCCGGTGGCCGCGAACGGTTCGAGCGGCTTCAGCACGTCGGCGTTGGGCGCAAGTGCCTTCGCCGTGGTCAATGCCGCTGGATAGGGATCGCCGGCTCGAACGAGAACATCGAGCAGGGCGGCCGCCACCAAACGGCGCAGCGGCTGATCGTCGGCAGGCTTGGTCTCGACCGGCTTGCTTTCGGCAATCTTGCTGCCTTGCTGTGCAATCTCCGCGGCCTGCGCCTGTACGGCGCTTTCGATCTTCGCGATCTGTTCGTTGATCCCGGAAAGATCGGGCGCGGGTGCGGGAGTGCCGTCGGCACGCGGCGCCAATTTCACCTCGTTGACGGCGGACGCAAGCTTTTCGTTCTGCGCGCGCGCGGTTGCGAGTTCACCGCGCAGCGCGGTGAGTGATTTTTCCAGCGTATCAATCCGCGCCAGGGAAGCGGGATCGGCCACCGGCGCGGGAGGCTTGCTGGTCTTCGTCTCCAGACCTGCGACACGCGTGGTGAGACCGTCGATCGCGGCGTTGAGTTGCGGCGCAGGAGGCGCTGCCGCCGGCTGAACGGCGGGCCAGCCCAGCATCCAGCCGACGCCGATCACGAGCGCGGCCGCCACCGCACCGGAGACGGGTGCAACGATCCAGGGCGAGACCGGTGCCGGCGCAGGCACCGGTTGCGGCGCTGGTTCCGCCGCGGTTGCAGTCTCGGTGTCGGCTGCCGCGGCTTCAGACGCCGCGGCCTCAGACGTCGCGGTTTCGGGCGCCGCAGTATCCGCCCTCGTTGTATCGCCTGCTTTCGCGGTCTCGCTGGTCACTTCGCTCGCCTCGAGATCGATCGTCGGCGGCTCGCGCTTGGGCCGCTCCGATTCGGGCAGTGATCCCTGATTTTCGGGCCTGTCGTCGACCATCGCAGCGGTTCCCTTAGCGTGAGTTACCCTGAACCTATCAGAATCGGGCGGGGTTAGGCCAATCGGGTCCGCAAAGCACGGCTCAAAGCCTCGAACAAGGCATTTTCGTCGGCCTGGGCGGCCGCCGTGACCTGCGTCGCGCCGGCATCGCGCAACACGGCGGCAACGGCCGTGGAAATGCAGCATTGTGGCAGCGCCAGCGCCGATATTTCGACGCCGCCCGACCGCGCCGCGTTCAAAAAGGCGCGCGCGCTGCGGCGAGAATAATGCAGTACCGCCTCAACCCGGTTCGCCACGAAAGCGTCACATATTTCCTGCGGCAGGCTGGACGCCGGAATCATCCGGTAGGTCGTGTGCGTCACGACGGTAAACCCCTTCTCACCCAATTCGCCCGCGAGATCGCGCGCGAGATCGGCGCCGGCCAGATAGAGCAGCGTGCTGGCTTTCTTGAGTTGCTTCGATTTCACAGCTCCCAGCACCAGATCGCGCAGCGCACCGGCGTCGCCCCTGGCCGCAATCACTTCGCTGAAACCGGCGTCGCGGGCAGCCGAAGCGGTGTGTTCGCCGACCGCGAACAAGGGCAATTTCAACAGCCGGCTATCGGCCAGATGCGGCGCGATGGCGCGCAGCGCATTGGCTGACGTGACGATGATGGCGCCGTAACGGGCATCGGCATCGTCATGGAACGGCACCGCCTCAAATCGCAGCATCGGCGCCCGGAGCACTTCGAAACCCCTGGCGCGAAGCGCTGTGGCGGTGGCCTCATCGTCCGGATGCGGGCGCGTGACGAGAACGGCCATGCCTCAGATCTCCAAAAATGTCTTGGCGCAACCCTTGGCACAACCCTTGGCGCAAGAAAAAGCCTTGGCGCAAAATGTTTCGGCTTTAACCGGCGATTGCACCTAGCGACCTCGTAATGCTACCGGGTTACGGAAGCGTTGTTTTGACCTGATACGCAAGGGATCAAATTGGATAACGACACGCCGATGCTGGTGCTGGGTATCGAGACCACCTGCGACGAGACCGCGGCGGCGGTGATCGAGCGGGCGAGCGACGGCAGCGGCCGGATCCTGTCCAATATCGTGCGCTCGCAGACCGACGAGCACGCCCGCTTCGGCGGCGTGGTGCCGGAAATCGCGGCGCGCGCCCATGTCGATCTGCTCGACGGCATCGTCGATAGCGCGATGAAAGAGGCCGGGATCGGCTACGCGCAGTTGTCGGCGGTCGCGGCCGCTGCGGGTCCCGGCCTGATCGGCGGGGTGATCGTCGGCCTCACCACCGCAAAGGCGATCGCGATGGTGCATGACACGCCGCTGATCGCGGTCAACCACCTCGAGGCCCACGCGCTGACGCCGCGGCTGACTTGCGCGCTGGCGTTTCCTTATTGCCTGTTCCTTGCCTCGGGCGGCCACACCCAGATCGTCGCCGTGGTCGGCGTCGGCAAGTATGTCCGGCTCGGCACCACCGTCGACGACGCCATGGGCGAAGCCTTCGACAAGGTCGCAAAGATGCTGTCGCTGCCTTATCCGGGCGGGCCGGAGGTAGAGCGCGCGGCCGCCGGCGGCGATCCGAAGCGATTTGCGCTTCCGCGCCCGATGCTCGGGCGGCCGGATGCGAATTTCTCGCTGTCGGGACTGAAGACCGCCGTGCGCAACGAGGCCAGCCGGATGATGCCGTTGGAGCCGCAGGATGTCAGCGATCTCTGCGCCAGTTTCCAGGCCGCGGTGCTGGAATCCACCGCCGATCGATTGAGCGTCGGCCTGCGGCTGTTCCACGAGCAGTTCGGTCCGCCGCGCGCGCTGGTCGCGGCCGGCGGCGTCGCCGCCAATCACGCGATCCGCGACGCCCTGCAGGATGTGGCGGCGAAAGCGCAGACCACGCTGATCATTCCACCGCCGGCGCTCTGCACCGACAACGGCGCGATGATCGCCTGGGCCGGCGCCGAGCGGATGGCGCTCGGGCTGACCGATACGATGGATGCGCCGCCCCGCGCGCGCTGGCTGCTCGATGCCAATGCCGCGGCGCCAACGGGCTACGCCAACACCAGGGCGGGATTTTAGAGATGCCGTCTGAGAACACCGTGGCGGTGATCGGCGCGGGCGCCTGGGGCACGGCGCTTGCGGCCGTCGCGGCGCGCGCGGGCCGCGATGTCATCCTCTATGCGCGCAACGCCGAAAACGCCGCGCAAATGAAGATGGCGCATGCCAATCCGCGGCTGCCGGGCATGCGCCTTGACCAGCGCATCGAAATCACCAACCGCATCGCGGCCGCGGCCGGCGCCCACATCATCCTGATCGCAACGCCCGCGCAGAACTTGCGTGAAGCGGCCCTGGCGCTGGCGCCGCATCTGAAGAAGGCGACGCCGGTTATCGCCACCGCCAAGGGCATCGAGCGTGGCACGCATAAATTCATGACCGAAGTGATCGCGGAAGCCGCCCCCGACGCGATACCTGCGATCCTGTCGGGACCGAGCTTCGCCGACGACGTGGCGCGCGGCCAGCCGACCGCCGTGACGCTGGCGGCAAAGGACGAAGCGCTGGCAAGCGCGCTGGTGCAGGCGCTCGGCTCAGCCACCTTCCGGCCCTATCACACGACAGACATTCGCGGCGTCGAGATCGGCGGGGCGGCGAAGAACGTGCTGGCAATCGCGGCCGGCATCGTTGAAGGACGCAAGCTCGGCGCCTCGGCGCTGGCCGCCTTGACCACGCGCGGCTTCAGCGAGCTGGCACGGCTCGGTCGCGCCTGCGGCGCGCGCGCCGAAACGCTGGCGGGGCTTTCCGGATTGGGCGATCTGATCCTGAGCTGCTCCAGCCTGCAATCGCGCAATTTCGCGCTCGGCATCGCGCTCGGGCGCGGCGAGCAGCCGGCGCGCGACAAGCTTGCGGAGGGCGCTTTCACCGCGCCGGTGCTGATCGAGCTAGCGGCTTCGCAAAATGTCGACATGCCGGTATCAAATGCGGTCGCGGCGATTCTGGCCGGCAAGGTGACGATCGATGCCGCGATCGAAGGCCTGCTGACGCGGCCCTTCAAGGCGGAGGAATAAATGGCGTACTGGCTGGTGAAGTCCGAGCCCTCGGTGTGGTCGTGGGAGATGCAGGTTGCGAAAGGCGCCAAGGGCGAAGCCTGGACCGGCGTGCGCAATTTCACCGCGCGGCAGAATCTCGTGGCGATGAAGAAGGGCGACCGCGCCTTCTTCTACCACTCCAACGAGGGCAAGGAGATCGTCGGCATCGCGGAGATCATCAAGGAGGCCTATCCCGATCCGACCGACAAGACCGGCAAGTTCGTCTGCGTCGACATCAAGGCCGACAAGCCGCTGAAGACCCCGGTGACGATGGCCGCGATCAAGGCCGACAAGAAGCTCGCCGCGATGGCGCTGGTGAAATATTCGCGGCTGTCGGTCCAGCCGGTCACCGCGGACGAATGGAAGATGGTCTGCAAGATGGGCGGATTGTAGGGGCATCGTAGCGGCCGCGCAGCGCCGACGCGCTATGGGCGAAACCTGGCGGGGTCGACACAAAATGGCGAAAACAACCCCATGCACAGTATCGGGACCCTTACCTGAAGGTAATATTGAACCTTCTCGTAGGAACTTAACCATTCCTTATCCCGTAATCCTCCCCGATCGCTTTTGCAGGAGAAATTTAGCATTTCGGGCGCTTACTCCCGGGCGTGCGGCAAGCACGCCAGCGGGAGAGATACGCCTTGAGGTCGGGTTCCAGCAGCCTGAACGCGACGCCGCGCGACGATGCGGCGGACGTGCTCGTGACGCCGGCGCTCGAAGCCGAGGCCGAGCGGCTGCTGTCCCAGCGCACGCGCGACATCCGGTTCTCTCCGGAGATGGTTCGCGCCTATCGCAGGAAGGACTGGCCGCAACGCAGCAAGATCGCGCGCGCCTGGATGGTCTGGGTCGGGCTGATCAGCATGGCGTTCGTGCCCATCAGCTACCTGCTCGCGCCCGACTTCCTCATGCACACCACCATCATCAGCGGCCTGCTGGTTCCGGCGATGCACGGCTGTGCCTACCTGGTCTGGAGAAAGCCGCGCAGTGCCGCGGTCGAAGGCTTGTCGCTGCTGCTGTTGATGACATCAGTCATGATTGCTTACGGCTTCCTCGCGGTCGCGGCCGGTGGCAATTACGAGCGCTTCCTCACCTGCATCATGTACGTCAACACGATCGCGATCGTGGTGTTCAGCGTCGACTATGTCTGGACGCTGTCCTTGATGATCTGCTCGATCGGGATCTTCTTCGGCTTTGAAATCTTCAATCCCGCGATCGAATCCAAGGAAGCAATCGGAACGTCGATCTTCTATGCGATGGGCATGTATGCGGCGACGATCGCGCGGAAGACCCAATCGATCCTCGGGCAAAAAGCCTTCCTGCTGGCCTTGCGCAACCAGTATCGCAGCGACGCCCTGAGGCGCGCCAACCATCAACTGGAAATACTGGCGACGCGCGACCCGCTTACCGGGCTCGGCAATCGCCGTTCGGCGACCGATCTGATCGACCGGCTCTGGCGCGACCCGACGGTTCCGAAAGCCAGCATCGCGTTCATCATGGCCGATATCGACTTGTTCAAGCACTTGAACGATACCGCCGGCCACGCCGCTGGCGACGCCTGCATCAGGCGGGTGGCTGATACGATCGAGGACTCGGTCCGGCTGGGCCTGGATGCGGTGTTCCGCTATGGCGGCGAGGAATTCCTCGTCGTTCTCGCGCATGCCACGCCCGATCTGGCCTGGACCATCGCGCAACGCATCCGCAGCGCGGTGGAGGCGCTCGGCATCGTCAATCCCGGAATCCATCCCGCCAACGATTCGACCTGCGTAGTGACGATCAGCCTCGGCGTCGCGTTCGCGCAGGAAAACGCCGCGCCGGAGATGGTCGCCAAATGGGCCGACGACGCGCTCTACGACGCCAAGCGTGGCGGCCGGAATATCGTGTTTTTGTCGGATGCGCATATTGCCGACGAGGAGGCGCGCGACGCGCAGCCGGTTGCCGCGGATGAACGGAAGATGTCCTCAAGGGTGGGCGGGCAGTAGCGCTCACAATCTGTCATTGCCGGGCATAGCCGTCCGAAGGACGGCGTCGCTTCCGCTCGCCTATGACCCGGCAATCCATCAAACGTCGGAAAGCCCTTTTGAAGATGGATGCGCGGGTCAAGCCCGCGCATGACAAGCGGAAGTTACGCCGCAGCAGCCGCCGTCACGACCTGCGCCAGCAGCGCTTCGCGCTTCGACTGCGAGCGGTAGCCCTTCATGGTCGCCGCGAAACGTTCGAGGATGCCGTCCTCGAAGGCGGTGACGATGGTGTCGTGCACGTAGCTCTTGCGGCAGATCGCCGGCGTGTTCGACAATTCGTCGGCCGCGGCCCGAACCGCCTCCAGCACCTGCTTCTTGCGGCCGCGGGCGCTGGCCGCTGGTGAAATCCGCGACAGCGATTCCAGCACCACGGCCGACGCCATCAGGGTGCGAAAATCCTTCAGCGAAATCTTGATGCCGGCGATCTCGCGCAGGAACCCGTTCACCGTCGTGGTCGAGACGGTACGCACGGTGCCTGAATTATCGCGATACTGGAACATGCGCTTGCCCGGCACGCCGCGCAGGATGCCGATCGCGCGCACGAGCTTGGCCGCGTCGCATTCCTTGCGCACGGCCTTGCCGCCCTTGGCCTTGAAGGTCAGGACGAAGCTGTCGTCTTCCAGCGTGACGTTGGACTTCAAAAGCGTGGTGGCGCCGCGGGTGCCGTTCAAGCGCGCGTAGGATTCATTGCCCGGCCGGATCGCGGTGCGGGCGATCAGTTCGATGACGGCCGAGAGCGCGAACTCGCGTGTCGGCTCGTCGCCGGACAGATGCATCGAGACGTTGCGGCGGATCTTCGGCAACGCCGCGACCAGGCGCGCCAGGCGATGCGCCTTGCGCTGCTCGCGGACCTTTTCCCAATCGGCGTGGTAGCGGTATTGAAGCCGGCCGGCGGCATCGACGCCGACCGCCTGCAGATGCGAGGTCGGATCGGGCGAATAGCGCACCCGCTGATAGGCCGGCGGCACCGCCATCGAGTTCAGGCGCCGGATGGTGCCCGCATGACGGATCGCCGTGCCGTTGGCGCGAACAAATGAATAAGTCTTGCCACGCTTGATGCGGCGGATCGTCAGCTCGTTCTGGTCGCTGAGCTTGAGGCCGAGTTCCTGCGCCAGCGACTCGACCGTAATCTTTGGCTCATGCTTGGCGAGCTTTTCCTTCGGCGAGGGGATCTTGGCGGGCGCCTTCAGCGGCGCTTTCGGCAACTGGCCAAGCGCTTCTGCCAAAGCGACGGCAGGATCAGCGGAATTGGGCCGCGTAGCCTCGAAATTCACCTGATCCATCATGACCGTCGTTGTCCTGCTCCGCCTGTTCTTCCGGTAATGCCGCTTGCTACGGCTTGGTTCCGGCGGGGCCCTGTCACCCCGGAAACGCCATTTAGGGGGTAACGAACCCCTTTGCGAGTCCCGATTCCGCGATTACCGGTTATTAGATACCGGTCATGGGAGCCATTCGCGCGATAACGTTGATTTTGGGTCGCGCCAAAACGCGAAAGTGATGGCCGGAACGGGCTGGCCGGGGCACGGGCGAGCGCTGGAACCGACCAAGGTCGCAGATGTTTCCGCCTTGTCCGGGCCCCCTGTGACGCCTAATCATCGTAATAATCAAGACGGCTTGCGACCGCTTACGGGTAGGGCTCGCAATCAGCGGAGGGGAAGATGTCCGAGAAGATTTACGACGTGTCGGCAGACTGGTCGAAGCGCGCTTTCATCGACGACGCCAAGTATCGGGCGATGTATGCGAACTCGGTCGCCGACCCCAATGCCTTCTGGGCCGAACAGGGCAAGCGGATCGGCTGGATCAAGCCGTTCCACAAGGTCGAGAACGTCTCCTTCGCCCCCGGCAATATTTCGATCAAATGGTTCGAGGACGGCGTCCTGAACGTCGCCTGGAACTGCATCGACCGCCACCTCGACAAGCGCGGCGACCAGACCGCGATCATCTGGGAGGGCGACGATCCCAATGAGTCCAAACATATCACCTACCGCCAGCTGCACGACGAAGTCTGCAAGATGGCCAACATCCTGCGCACCAGGAACGTCAAGAAGGGCGACCGCGTCACCATCTACCTGCCGATGATCCCGGAAGCGGCATATGCGATGCTGGCCTGCGCGCGGATCGGCGCCATTCATTCGGTGGTGTTCGGCGGCTTCTCGCCTGACAGCCTCGCCCAGCGCATCACCGATTGCCAGTCCAAGGTCGTCATCACCGCCGACGAAGGCCTGCGCGGCGGCAAGAAGGTGCCGCTGAAGGCCAATGTCGATGCCGCGATTGCCAAGAGCGGCGGCGTCGACTGGGTCGTCGTCGTCAAGCGCACCGGCGGCGCTGTGGACATGAACCCGACCCGCGACTTCTGGTATCACGAGGCCGCCAAGATGGTGACGACGGAATGCCCGTGCGAGCCGATGCACGCGGAAGATCCGCTGTTCATCCTCTATACGTCAGGCTCCACCGGCCAGCCCAAGGGCGTGCTGCACACTTCGGGCGGCTATCTCGTCTTCGCGTCGATGACGCATCAATACGTGTTCGACTACCACGACGGCGACATCTACTGGTGCACCGCCGACGTCGGCTGGGTCACCGGCCACAGCTACATCCTCTATGGACCGCTGGCGAACGGCGCGACCACGCTGATGTTCGAAGGCGTGCCGAACTATCCGGACAATTCGCGGTTCTGGAACGTCATCGACAAGCACAAGGTCAACATCTTCTACACCGCGCCGACCGCGATCCGCGCGCTGATGCAGGGCGGCGACGAGCCGGTGAAGAAAACCTCGCGCAAGAGTCTGCGTCTGCTCGGCTCGGTCGGCGAGCCGATCAATCCGGAAGCCTGGGAATGGTATCACCGCGTGGTCGGCGACGAGCGTTGCCCGATCGTCGATACCTGGTGGCAGACCGAGACCGGCGGCATTTTGATCACGCCGCTGCCGGGCGCGACAAAACTCAAACCGGGTTCGGCAACGCGGCCGTTCTTCGGCGTGGTGCCCGAGATCGTCGATGCCGACGGCAAGGTGCTGGACGGCGAAACCTCAGGCAATCTCTGCCTCGCCAAATCCTGGCCGGGCCAGATGCGCACGGTCTATGGCGACCACGCGCGTTTCGAGCAGACCTATTTCTCGACCTACAAGAACAAGTACTTCACCGGCGACGGCTGCCGCCGCGACGCCGACGGCTATTACTGGATCACCGGCCGCGTCGACGACGTCATCAACGTCTCCGGCCACCGCATGGGCACCGCCGAAGTCGAAAGCTCGCTGGTCGCGCATGAGGCGGTCTCGGAAGCCGCCGTGGTCGGCTATCCCCACGACATCAAGGGCCAGGGCATCTATGCCTATGTGACGCTGATGACCGGCAAGGAGCCGACCGAGGCGCTGCGCAAGGAACTGGTGGCGTGGGTGCGCAAGGACATCGGCCCGATCGCCTCGCCGGATCTCATTCAGTTCGCCCCGGGCCTGCCGAAGACCCGCTCCGGCAAGATCATGCGCCGCATCCTGCGCAAGATCGCCGAGGACGAACCGTCAAGCCTCGGCGACACCTCGACGCTGGCCGATCCCGCCGTGGTCGACGACCTCGTGCACAACCGGCAGAACAAGAAGGGCGCGGGGGCGTAGCGGCGGAAAAAGTCAGGCTAAGTGGCAACCGCGCAGGAGCTGCGCTCCCTCTCCCGCTTGCGGGGGAGGGTTGGGGTGGGGGTGTCGCCGCGAGTCGGACTGTTCGAGTGGAGAGAGCCCCCACCCGCCGCGCTCTGACGAGCGCGTCGACCTCCCCCGCAAGCGGGAGAGGTGCAGCGAGCCTGCCGCCAGACCGATTCAACTTCAATTCACTACGATCAACCGGTTCTCACCGCGTGAGCGTCTTCCTCTCCGGCACGGTCACCGGCAGTGGCCGGGGCGCGATCGGCGGCGCAGCGCCGACGGTCGTCTTGTTGAGGCCGCCGCCGCTCGGTGCGATCACCACCGGACTGGGATTTGGCCGCATCGGCGCTGAAGTCGATGGCGGCAGGCGGTTCGGCAACTGCACCGGCTCCTTGATCCGCACATTGTCACCCGAACCGTGGGGACGGATCACGTTCGGAATCCGCACATCGGGTTTGCCTGCCCCGGATGCGCCGCCAACCGGGTTGTGTCCGGTATGGCCGCCGTTCGACGACGGTGGATTGCCGACCGGCCGGCCGTCGCCGGTACCCGTAACCGGGCCCGTCACCGGCGGTTTGCCGTCTCCGCCATGTGGCCGGTGCGCGTGGAGGCAGCGCCGCAGCGCAATGCCGCTAAGCCCGGCGCAGGGATTTTCGGTCACCGGCGGCTTCGGCAACGGATCGGGTCTCGTCGGGAAGACGCACAGATTGCCCACCCGCACCATTCCCGGTCGGCAGAAATCCGGCAACCGGCAGATGCCATGATCCAGCACCGTGCCGCGCGGGCACACCGGCGGTGGTGGGACCACGACGACGATCGGCGGACTATTGTCGATCGGCTGATCGAGACGCGGCGGCAGCGGCGACACGGGGTTGTGGACCGGCAGCGGTTTGTATCCGCCGCCCTGCTTTGGACTCACCGGCGGGCAGTCCGGAGCCACCGCGCTCATGACGGCGAGGTTGTTCCAGATGAAATTCCAGTCGATCAAATTCTGCGCCAGGAACCAGGCCGGCCACGGCGAGAACAAGATGTCGATGTCGATCCACGGGCCGACCACGTATCCCGGCAACACGATGATCGTGATGCCGTAGACGAGCCTGACGTCGATGACGTAGGTCGTCTCTGTCAGCAGCAACGGGATCTGCTGCGGCGGCGCCGCGCCGTTGCAGCCTTGCGCGAACTTCTGCGTCTCGACGAAGGTCCAGTAGGCGGCGCTGTTGAAGTCGGCGATGGAAACCGTCTGGACGTCTTGGTCCGGCAGCATCGGCGCCCAGCCGACCCACTCCGGCGACGTGCGCCAGACAACCCAACCCGGGCTGAACTCCGCACCCGGCGTCCATATCCATCCAAGCTGTGCGTCCGACACCCAGCGACCATAGTGATGCACGATCGCACCCCACGGCGTCTTGTCGTCGTAGTACCAGCCATATTTGCGGGTCTTGACCCAGTTGCAGGGCGGATACGGACGCCATCCCTGCGGCGTCACCGTGGGAATCCACACCTCTCCGTATTTGGCGTGCTGGACAAAGCGGCCGTATTGCGTGAGCACGCGGCGGAATTCGTCCTGCAACTTCGCCGCGCTTTGCTGTGGCACAGCGCTGGTAGAGTCCTGAACGGAGTTCTGCGCGGGCGCTTGCGCGAACGCTGATGGCGTCGATGCGGAGAACACGAGGACGGCAAGCACTGCGGCGAACATCGGCGTGAGCATCGCCCTGGTGTTGATCGAGATTTTCCGAGCGAGGGTCATGATGATTGCTCCCTCACTTCGCGTTCGACGGCGTGCAGACATTCGCGACGTTGGCGTTCAACGTCTTCTGCCACACGAAATTGGAATTCTTCATCATCTGGACCATGAACCACGCCGGCCACGGACCGAATCCGATCTGCATATGGACGAACGGCCCAATCAGATAAGGCGGCAGCACAATGACGACGATGCCGTCGACGAATTCGTACGCCGTGATCCATTTGGTCTGGCGCAGAATTACCGGAATGCGTTCGACCGGCGCGATCTGCGCCGCGTCGCAACCATTGTTGAACTTGGCGGTCTCGACAAAAATCCACTGATCGCTGTTGTTGAGTTGATCGGACGAGACGTTCTGGAAGGCCTGGTCCGGCGGCATCGGCGCCCAGCCCGTCCATTCGGGGCTGGATCGCCACACCACCCATCCGGGGCTGAACTGAGAACCGGGATCCCAGGCCCAGCCGATCTGCTGATCCCAGAACCAGCGGCCATAGTGGTGCACGATCTGGCCCCACGGCGTCTTGTCGTCGTAGTACCAGCCATATTGTTTGGTCTTGACCCATTGGCACGGCGGATAGGGATGCCAGCCTTGCGGCGTGACCGTCGGCACCCACACCTCGCCGAAGCGGGCGTGCTGCACGAAGCGTCCATACTGCGACAGCACCGCGCGGGCTTCGGCCTGCACCGGTTCGTCGCGAACTTCCTCCCTCACATCGTAGGAGGGTTGCGCCACGGCGGTTGCCGAAAGCGCTGATAGCCCCAGCAGCAATGCGGCCAGCATTGCTGTGAGGCGACCGCCGCCGGCGCGGACGCCTCGGCGCAGCAAAATAGTCTCAACCAGCGCTCGCATGGGACGAACTCCTGCGCCCCGGAAATGGGCCGCAGCCAGTAGCCGCGTCGTCGCGACGCCGCGTTCGGGTTTCCCGGTTTAATTTTTCGTCATGTTCGGGGGGCTGGTGCCTAGCGCCACCGGCGGCGGAGCGTTTGGCAATTCGTGGGTACACCGCCCGGACCTGGCCGGCTCACGCAATCGTCAGGGTGGTGACCGCTCCCCGGGACGTTTCCTGACGAGTGTTGTTTTCTAGTCATTTACTTTAATTCGAACATTTCCTTTGGTTCCGCCATCGAAACGGGTCTCACGGCCGGCTTGGAAACCATCCGGTTAAGACACGCGGTTAAAAATGCGTGGGTGAGACGGCAAACCCCTATTTCTGATAGGTTTGCGTTGGCATTGAGGACCCCCTGATGGGGGCGAGTGGGCGGGAGAAATTGATGTCGATGAGGATTGCGGTGGCGCTGGCCGCCACCATCGGGATGGGCGTTTTGATGTCGTCGGCGGCAGAAGCGCGGCCGGAGATAGTCGGCGTCCGCGGCGACTACACGCCGGGCACGATCGTCGTGAAGACCAGCGAGCGCCGCCTCTATCTCATTCTCGATCAGGGCCGCGCCGTGCGCTATCCGGTCGGCGTCGGCCGCGCCGGCAAGCAGTGGGAAGGCACCACCCGCATCGATGGCAAGTATCAGAACCCGGCCTGGTCGCCGCCCGCCGAGGTGAAGCGCGACAAGCCCAACATGCCCAACGTCATTCCCGGCGGCTCGCCGAGCAACCCGATGGGCGTCGCGGCAATGACGCTGGCCGGCGGCGAATACGCCATCCACGGCACCAATGCGCCGGGTTCGGTCGGCGGCTTTGTCTCCTATGGCTGTATCCGCATGCTCAACGCTGACATCACCGATCTGTACCAGCGCGTCTCGGTCGGCACGCAGGTGACGGTGACGCGCTGATCGCGACCTTTGTCATTCCGGGGCACGCGTAAGCGTGAACCCGGAATCTCGAGATTCCGGGTTCGATACTCCGTGTCGCCCCGGAATGACAAACTACCAAGCGCCGCGCCCTTGCGCGGCTTTTTCTTTTCTTACTTGCCCGCGTTCGCGCACCAGCCGTTGCGATGACCGCCGCTGTACCTGCGCCCATGACCACCGGCCAGCAACGCTGCCGAGACACTGGTGGTCTTCCTCGTCGCCACGTCGGCCAACACCCGGCCGCCATACTTGTCCGGTCCGATATTCGAGATCGTGACCGCGCCTTCGCGGAGCAGGCCGCGCAGCGCGTCACCAGCGGCTTCCGCCATCTGCAATTCCTGCGGACAGGCCGCCTTCAATTCCGGCGTGTCGATGCCGCGCAGGCGGACCCGCGTGTTCAGCGCAAGGCCATCAGGCAAATGCACCCGCGCCTCGAACGTGTCGCCATCGACGATGCGGATCACGTCGACGGCGTGCCGCACATCGGGACGGCCGGCGCTCTTCCAGATCGTCTCGGCATCGCGTACCGCCTGACTGTCGGCCCAGGAATCGCCTGTACGCGGAAACGGCCAATGCACCCAATGCCGCAGCGGTAGCATTGTCCCCGCGGCGACGGCGATCACGAAGACCCAGGGCCAAGCCGCCGAGAACCGGCGCCGCCAGCCACTTCGATGCGGGGACCGATAAGTATTTATTCTTTTATATGGGTACATATTCCCAATATGGTGGGCTGAGTCGGCTATTCCGGCAAGGACCAAATCGCCTCAAAAGTCCGAAGCGATGCCTTTGCGCTCCCAGTCGCCGTAACGGGTGGGTTCGGGCCCCTTCGGACCCTGCAATTCCTTCTGTGCCGCCGGAGCGGTGGTGGCTTCGGCAGCTTTCCGGCGCGCTTCGGCCTCGGCGAGTGCACGCTGGGCGGCCGGCGTCAGCAACTTGCCGGGGGCGGCGCCGGGAAGAACTGCAGACGGTGATCGGGCATCGTCGGTCATGGCAAAATTTCCGGCAAAACTTTCCTGCGGCCGATCTCGTAGCACAGCGGCGAACGCATCGCCGGCATCACAATCAAGAAATCGCCGGTGCGATTCTTACATTTGGCATATTCGCATGCCAAAGCAGTTTTTCATTTCCAAGTTCTTCACTTCGATGGCATGCGCCGAAACCCTGTTCAGCACCTTCCGAGATATTCCTTCTCCATGCCCCCTTCAAGATTCGCAGTTCCTGCCGAAGTTCCCGGTCTCGCGGCGCGGCGTATAGCGGCCGACATTCTCGACGGCGTGCTGCACAAGCACCGCACCCTCGACGAGCAGCTCGACGGCGCCGGCGCCCACCCCGGATTGAAATCGCTCGCCGATCGCGACCGCGCGCTGATGCGGCGGCTGGTCGCAACGATATTGCGGCGGCTCGGCACGCTCGGTCATTTGTTGTCGCGCCTGCTCAATCGCGGCGTTCCGACCGACGCGCCGCGCGCGCAAAGCGCGCTGTTGATCGGTGCTGCGCAGATTCTCTGGATGGACGTGCCCGATCACGCCGCTGTCGACCTTTCGGTGCGGCTGGTGCAATCGGACCGACGCGCCGCGAAATATGCCGGGCTCGTCAATGCCGTGCTGCGGCGTTGTGCGCGCGAAGGCCAGCCGCTGATCGACGAAGTCAAGGCGCAGACGCTGGACATTCCGCCGTGGCTGCTGGCGCGCTGGATCGCAGCCTATGGCGAGACCACCGCGCGCGAAATGGCCATTGCGATCGGCCATGAACCGTCGCTCGACATCACCGTGAAGTCGGACGCGCCACAATGGGCGACCCGTCTGCACGGCGAAACGCTGCCGACCGGGACGGTGCGCACCCTGTTGCAAGGTTCCGTGACGATGCTGCCCGGTTTCACCGAGGGGCAATGGTGGGTACAGGACGCCGCCGCCGCACTGCCGGCGCGGCTGTTCGGCGACCTCAACGGCAAGAGCATCGTTGATCTCTGCGCCGCGCCCGGTGGCAAGACCGCCCAGCTCGCACAAGGCGGCGCACGCGTCACCGCGGTCGATCGTTCGGCGCCGCGGATGACGCGGCTGCGCGACAATCTTTCGCGGCTGTCGCTGCAGGCCAATGACGTGGTGGCCGATGGCGCCGAATGGCCGGGCGGCGACGGCACGTTCGACGGCGTGCTGGTCGACGCGCCCTGTACCTCGACTGGCACCATCCGGCGCCATCCTGATGTGGCGTGGCTGCGCCAGGAAACCGACATCGCCGCACTGAGCGCGTTGCAGCTCCGCTTGCTGAAAAAGGCAGTCGCCCTGCTCAAGCCGGGCGGGACGCTGGTCTATTGCACCTGTTCGCTGGAACCGGAGGAAGGCGAGCAGGCGGTCGCGGCGCTGCTCGCGACCGAATCAGGCGTGCGCCGCGCGCCGGTCGACGCCGGCGAAGTCGCAGGCCTTGCCGAGATCGTCACGGCCGACGGCGATTTGCGCACCCTGCCCTGCCATCTGCCCCACGACGACCCGCGGCTTGGCGGACTGGATGGATTTTACGCCGCGCGGCTGGTTAAATCCTGATTTTGCACCTGTTTTTCGCGACCATCGGGTGATTCGCGCACTTTCAAGATGGTGTTTTGGGCGCGTTTCCGGATTACAAAGGATTCGCCACAAGATCTCCTCCCATCAAGGTCAGGCGTGTCGGTCGCTCAACGCAGACGCATTACGACGCTGGTCGCGAGCCGCTTTACGCGGGGCGTGATCGCGCGCGCCAGCGGCAGTACCGTCGGGCTGTCGCGGCTGTGGCCGGGCCGCGCCGACCGGCTGATCATCGCGCCGCATGATCTGCGCACCGCCGACGCCACCCGCGCCGCCGAAATCTATGCCGGCCGTTTCGTGTTCGCCGGCAAGATCGTGACCTGCCACGGCCGCTCGATCTTCGATCTCGAGCCGCCGTCGGAAGATTGGGAAGTGGCGCTGCTCGGCTTCGGCTGGCTGCGCCATCTGCGCGCGGCCGATACCGCGCTGACCCGCGCCAACGCCCGTTCGCTGGTCGACGACTGGATTTCGAATCCGGGACGCAAGCGGCCGCTCGAGCGCCGCGCTGACGTGCTGGCGCGCCGCGTCATCTCGCTGTTGTCGCAGGCCCCGCTGGTGCTCGGCGATACCGACGGCAAATTCTATCGCAAATATCTGCGCGGGCTGACCCGCGAGATCCGCTATCTGCGCTACACCATGCTCGACATCGCCGACGGCGTGCCGCGGGTGCAGGTGCTGATCGCGCTGTGCTACGCCTCGCTGTGCCTCGCCAACCAGGCAAAACATATCCGCTCCGCGAGCCGGCGGCTGTCCGACGAATTGCAGCGGCAGATTCTCCCCGACGGCGGGCACATCTCGCGCAATCCCGGCGCGCTGGTCGAACTGCTCAGCGACATGCTGCCGCTGCGCCAGACGTTTGCCGCGCGTAACATCGCGCCGCCGCCGGCGCTCTTGAACGCGATCGACCGCATGATGCCGATGCTGCGCTTCTTCCGCCATGGCGACGGCGCCTTTGCGCTGTTCAACGGCATGAGCAACGCGCCGAACGATCTGGTGGCGACGCTGCTGGCCTATGACGACACCCACGGCGTGCCGATGGCGCACATGCCGCATACCGGCTTTCAGCGACTTGATGCCGGCGCCACCACCGTCATCATGGACACCGGCGCGCCGCCGCCGCCGAATATCAGCCAGGACGCGCATGCCGGCTGCCTGGCGTTCGAATTGTCCTCCGGGCCGAGCCGGATCGTCGTCAATTGCGGAATGCCGTCGACCGGCCGCGACAATTGGCGTGCCTTTGCGCGCAGCACCGCGGCGCATTCGACCCTGACCTATCACGAGACGTCGTCGTGCCAGTTCGTCGAGATCTCGGCGATGAAGCGGCTGTTGCAGGGCGCGCCGGTAACCAGCGGCCCGGCCAATGTGGAGAGCTATCGCGAAGCGGTGGAGAACGGCGATCTCTTGACCACATCGCATGACGGCTATCTGCCGCGATTTGGCGTCGTGCACCGCCGCGTGCTGATGATGGCGCCTGACGGCGCGCGGCTCGACGGCGAGGACACGCTGTCGCCGGCGCCGGGCTCGCGCATCAAGGGCAACGGCACCGACTTTGCATTGCGGTTTCATCTGCACCCGTCCGTGAAGGCGAGCCGGCTTTCCGACGCCCGCGGCGTCATGCTGGTGCTGCCCAACCGCGACGTCTGGACCTTCGAGGCGCTCGACGACAAGGTCGACCTCGAGGACAGCGTGTTCCTGGCCGGCAATGACGGCCCCCGCCGCACCGCCCAGATCGTGATCCGACAAGATTCACGGCAGGCCACCTCGATCCGCTGGAATTTTGTGCGTTCCTCGACCTCGGCCGCGGCCACCAACGCAAGGCGCAACGCCCGGCGCGAGCCGGAATTGCCGTTGTAGAAACGACCGATCCTGCCGTTGTGAAACGCGCCGAAAACTGCTAACCGAGCCCTGCTCGCGCGACTGGCGACCTTGGATGGAGTACCATCGGGAAGCGCGGGACTAGCTGCCGCGCGCCTGGGCACCCCCTTTAACCGAGGATCTTGCCCATGACTGACCATCCCCGCCGCGTCACCCGCGCTCTGTTGTCCGTTTCCGACAAAACCGGCCTGATTGAATTCGCCCGCGCGCTTGCAGGCCACGGCGTCGATCTCGTCTCCACCGGCGGCACCGCGAAGGCGATCGCGGCGGCCGGGCTGAAGGTCAGCGACGTATCCGACCTCACCGGTTTCCCCGAAATGATGGACGGCCGGGTCAAGACCCTGCATCCGAAGGTACATGGCGGCCTGCTCGCGATCCGCGACAACAAGGAACACACGGATGCGATGAAGGCGCACGGCATCGCGCCGATCGATCTGCTGGTGGTCAACCTCTATCCGTTCGAGGCGACCGTTGACAAAGGCGCCGGATACGAAGACTGCATCGAGAACATCGACATCGGCGGACCCGCGATGATCCGCGCTGCGGCGAAGAACCATGACGACGTCGCCGTCGTCGTCGAAGCCAGCGACTATCAATCCGTGCTCGACGAGCTCGCCGCCAATAACGGCGCGACGTCGCTGAAACTGCGTCGCCGTCTCGCCGCAAAGGCCTACGCCCGCACCGCCGCCTATGACGCTGCGATCTCGAACTGGTTCGCGCTTCAGCTGAAAGACGACGCACCGGATTTCCGCGCCTTCGGCGGCAAGCTGATCCAGTCGCTGCGCTACGGCGAGAATCCGCACCAGACCGCGGCGTTCTATGCCACGCCCGACAAGCGGCCGGGCGTTTCGACCTTGCGCCAGCTCCAGGGCAAGGAACTGTCGTACAACAACATCAACGATACCGATGCGGCCTATGAATGCGTCGCCGAGTTCGACCCGGCTCGCACCGCCGCCTGCGTCATCGTCAAGCATGCCAACCCCTGCGGCGTTGCCGAGGGTAGCGATCTGCTCGGCGCTTACAAAAGGGCGCTGGCCTGCGATTCGACGTCGGCCTTCGGCGGCATCGTCGCAGTCAACCGCACGCTCGACGCCGACGCTGCGCGCGCCATCACTGAAATCTTCACCGAGGTCATTATCGCGCCGGACGCGACCGAGGAAGCCATCGCTGTCGTCGCCGCAAAGAAGAATCTGCGGCTGTTGCTGGTCGGCGGCCTGCCCGATCCGCGCAAGCCGGGCCTCACCGCCAAGACGGTGTCCGGCGGTCTGTTGGTGCAAAGCCGCGACAACGCCGTGATCGAGGACATGGTGCTGAAGGTCGCGACCAGGCGCGCGCCCACGGACGCCGAACTGCGCGATCTAAAATTCGCCTTCCGTGTCGCCAAGCACGTCAAGTCCAACACCATTATTTACGCCAGGGATCTCGCCACCGTTGGCATCGGCGCGGGACAAATGAGCCGGGTCGATTCCGCGCGCATCGCCGCGCGCAAGGCGCTGGACGCCGCGGCTGAGCTGAAGCTCGCTGAACCGCTGACCAAGGGTTCGGTGGTCGCGTCAGACGCGTTCTTCCCGTTTGCCGACGGCATGCTGGCCTGCATCGAGGCCGGCGCCACCGCGGTCATCCAGCCCGGCGGCTCCATGCGCGACGATGAAGTGATCAAGGCCGCCGACGACCACGGCATCGCCATGGTGTTCACCGGCGTGCGGCATTTCAGGCATTAGTTACTGTCGTCCCGGCGAACGCCGGGACCCATACGCCGCGGCCTCTCGATTGCGAGCGGTCGGAGTTGATATCTTTCCAAATTACCGAAGCCGGTGGCTATGGGTCCCGGCTCAAGGCCGGGACGACGTGGTGAGAGAGCGCGGCAACCTCACCTCTCCCGCACCCGCCACAACAGCGCCAGCCCGACGACAAAAAACACCACCAGCAGCGCCATCCCCGCTTTCTGGCTCGCAGTCACCGCCGTGACAACGCCGATCAGCAGCGGTCCGACGAACGAGGTGACCTTTCCGGTCAGCGCGAACAGCCCGAAACATTGCGCGATGCGATCTTGCGGCGCGAGCCGAATGAGCAACGTGCGCGACGCCGCCTGCAGTGGACCGCCGGCGCCGCCGATCAGGCATCCGAGGATGAGATAGGCGCGCTCCGCAGCGCCGGCGAATAATGGTCCGCCGGGCACGGGCGGCGCCACCTTCACGAACAGGATCGAATCCTTGTCCACCAGCAGGATGGCGGCGAGCGCCAGCAGCAGCACCAGCAAGCTGATCGCGATGACGCGCTTCGGCCCCACGCGATCATCGAGCTTGCCGCCGAGCCAGGCCCCGAACACGCCCGCGATCGCAGCGACAATGCCGAAAGTGCCGATCTGGATCGTGTGCCAGCCGAACGTGCCCGCCGCATAGATACCGCCGAAGGCAAACAGCGACACCAGCCCGTCGGTATAGATCATGTTGGCGAGCAGGAACGTCGCCAGCGATTTCTGCTTCGGCAATTCGCGCAGCGTCTGCTTCAGCTCGCTCAAACCTTCGCGCAACGCCGCGCGCACCGGCAGCTTTGCCGGATAATCCGGCGTCAGCAAAAACATCGGCAGCGTGAACAGCATGAACCACAGCGCCGTCAGCGGTCCGGTGATGCGGTCGCCCGCATGCGTCACCGGGTCGAGGCCGAACAGTGGAATGAAGCCGAACAGCGTGCGTCCGGTCTGCGGATTGGCGGCGAGAAAACCGAGCACCAGGATCAGGCTGAGGATGCCGCCGACATAGCCGGTGGCCCAGCCGGTGCCGGACAGCCGTCCGATCTTGTCCGGCGGCACCAGCGTGGGCATCATCGCGTTGTTGAACACGGTGGCGAATTCGACGCCGACGCTCGCGATCGCATAGCACAGCAGCAGTGTCGGGATGATGCTGGGATCGCCGGGCTTTCCGAACCACATCAGGCTCGAGCCGATCACCAGCAACAAGCCGAATGCCGCGATCCATGGCTTGCGGCGGCCGCTGGCATCGGCAATCGCGCCCAGGATCGGCGACATCAGCGCAATCATCAGCCCCGCGGCCGCGGTGGCAAATCCCCACAGCGCCTGCCCGGTCGCCGGATCCGGCGCGACGAAGCCTGCGAAATACGGCGCGAACACGAAGGTGGTGATCAGCGTGAAATAGGGCTGGGCTGCCCAATCGAAGAAGATCCAGCTGACGACGGCGGCGCGGGGCGGATATTTTCCTGGGATATCAGCGCCAGATGCCTGCGGAGAAATCACCGTCATGCCCAGGAATTTCCTTCATCGATCACGACAAGGCGTTTTGCCCGTCGAATTCGAACCCATATAGCATGCGATTATCATGCGTGTGCTATTGCCAGGCATCACACCGGCTCCAACTGCGGCGGATTTTGGATGATTTTCTGCACGAATAAGTGGCGTAGCGCGCTGGTGACCATCACGCTCGTCGTTGCGTCAAGCACAACGGCGTATGCGCAGGACCAACGCCGCCTCTATACACCGCCGGACCTTGCCACGGTTCGCGCCGTATCCGCCCAACAGGGCATGGTGGTGGCGCAGGAAAAACTCGCGGCCCGTATCGGCGCCGACATTTTGCGGCAGGGTGGCAACGCGGTCGACGCCGCGGTCGCGACCGGCTTTGCGCTGGCCGTGACCTATCCACGCGCCGGAAATATCGGCGGCGGCGGCTTCATGGTTATACATTCCGCCGAGCGCAACGAAGACGTCGCGATCGATTATCGCGAGACCGCGCCATCAGCCGCCACGCGCGACATGTATCTCGGCGCCGACGGCAAACCCGACACCGATAAATCGCGCAATTCGGCGCTCGGCATCGGCGTGCCCGGCACCGTGGCGGGCCTGGCGCTGGCGCTGGAGAAATACGGCTCCGGCAAATTCACCCTCGCACAGATCATCCAGCCATCGATCGAACTGGCCCGCGACGGTTTTATCGTCGCCGACGACATGGCCGACACGCTCTCCGACATGTATCGCCGGATGGCGCGCTGGCCGAATTCCGCCAAGTCTTTCTCCCGTGCCGATGGTGAGCAGCTGCGTGACGGCGACCGGCTGATCCAGCCTGATCTGGCGGCCACGCTGACCGCGATCGCCGAACAGGGCCCGCGCGGCTTCTATGAAGGACCGGTCGCCGAAAAACTGGCGAAGGCCGTCAGCAATGCCGGCGGCATCATGACGCCGGACGATCTGAAATCGTATCAGGCGCTACTCCGCGCGCCGGTGCGCGGCAATTACCGCGGCTACGACATCGTCTCGATGCCGCTGCCGTCGTCCGGCGGCACGGTGCTGCTGGAAACGCTGAACATCCTCGAAGGCTTTCCGATGTCCGACATGAAGCAGGGCTCGGCCCCTTCGCTGCATATCATGATCGAGGCGATGAAGCGCGCCTATGCCGACCGTGCCCGCTATCTAGGTGACCCCGATTTCGTCAATGCGCCGATGCAAGTCCTGCTCGCCAAGGATTACGCGGCGAGGCAACGCGCTAGCATCGACCCGGAACGCGCAACGCCATCGGCCGATGTCTTGAAAATTACCCCGCAACGCGAGGGCAGCAACACCACGCATTATTCGGTCGTCGACTCCAGTGGCAACGCGGTCAGCAACACCTACACGCTGAACTTCCCCTATGGCGTCGGCCTGGTCGCCGACGGCACCGGTGTGCTGCTCAACAACGAACTCGACGATTTCACCGCCGCCCCCGGCGCCTCCAACGCCTTCGGGCTGGTGGGGTTTGAGGCCAATCTGCCCGGCCCCGGCAAGCGGCCGCTGTCCTCGATGTCGCCGACCATCGTGCTGAAGGACGGCAAACCGGTGCTGGTGACGGGAACGCCCGGCGGCAGCCGGATCATTTCAGCGGTGCTGCAGGTCGTCGTGAACACGCTGGATTACAAGATGGATGTTGCGGCCGCCGTGGCGGCGCCGCGCGTGCACCATCAATGGATGCCCGACGAAGTGCGGGCGGAACGCGGCTTTCCACAAGAGACGCTCGACGCGCTGAAGGCCCGAGGGCATCAGGTGATCGTGCCACTTGGCCAGACCTCGGCCAATTCCATCGCCGTGACGCCTACCGGCCTGCTGGGCGCACCCGATCCGCGCACCCGCGGCGCGGAAGCGGCGGGGCAGTGACGTAAAGCCACAACCGCCCGTTTGCCTGATAATGCGGACGGCGTAGGATTGATGTGCTGAAGTGTCGCCGCGAACAACGGTATGTTCCCCCCTT
This sequence comes from Bradyrhizobium sp. OAE829, assembly GCF_040546575.1. Taxonomy (NCBI): domain Bacteria; kingdom Pseudomonadati; phylum Pseudomonadota; class Alphaproteobacteria; order Hyphomicrobiales; family Nitrobacteraceae; genus Bradyrhizobium; species Bradyrhizobium sp. OAE829. The sequence goes on from NZ_JBEPOE010000001.1 coordinate 4,393,492, forward strand.
GCGGGGGAGGGAGCCCATCTAGCCGCGCGTCCCCGACTATGGTCCACAATGGAGTCGTCCCATGACATCCCTCAAAGGCAAGACGCTGTTCGTATCCGGTGGCAGCCGGGGCATCGGGCTGGCGATTGCGCTGCGCGCCGCGCGTGACGGCGCCAATGTTGCGATCGCGGCCAAGACCGCGGAGCCGCACCCAAAGCTCAAGGGCACCATCTACACCGCCGCCGACGAGGTGCGCGCCGCCGGCGGCAAGGCGCTGCCGGTGCTGTGCGATATCAGAGACGAAGCGCAGGTGATCGCGGCGATTGAAAAGACCGTCGCCGAGTTCGGCGGCATCGACATCTGCGTCAACAATGCCAGCGCCATCAGCCTGACCAATTCGCAGATGACCGACATGAAGCGGTTCGACCTGATGATGGGCATCAATACGCGAGGCACCTTCCTGGTGTCGAAATATTGCATTCCGCATCTGAAGAAGGCCGCCAACCCTCACATCCTGATGTTGTCGCCGCCGCTCGACATGAAGACAAAATGGTTCGAGCATTCCACCGCCTATACGATGGCGAAGTTCGGCATGAGCATGTGCGTGCTCGGGCTGTCAGGTGAATTGAAATCCGCAGGCGTCGCCGTCAACGCGCTGTGGCCGCGCACCACGATCGCGACCGCCGCGGTCGGCAATCTCCTCGGCGGCGACGCCATGATGCGCGCCAGCCGAACGCCTGAAATCATGGGCGATGCCGCTTACGTCATCTTCACCAAGCCGTCCCGCGAGTTCACCGGCCAGTTCTGTATCGACGACAAGGTGCTCTATGCCAGCGGCGTGCGCGACTTCGAGCCTTACCGCGTCGACAAGTCGGTACCTTTGATGCCGGACTTCTTCGTTCCCGATGACGACGTCCCGCCGCCCGGCGTCACCGTGCAGGCGCTTCCCTCGGTCGCCGCAGCGAAGTCGTAGCGCTGGAAACGGGCCGCGGAGAGTCGTGTGGGCTGGCGAAGTTGGACCGCTGTCGCGTTGCTGCTGACCGTGTCGGCGGGGGCCTGCATCATCTACCGTCCCGATCGCGCGATCCGTGTCGCCACGGCCGTGGTCGCGCACAATGTCTGTGCCAAGACCTTCGTCTCCGGGCTCGATCCGCAAACCGTGTTTTCGGAAACCATCGAGCGTCCCCGACTGCGCCGCCTGCGCACGGCGCTGCGATTCCACGTTGATCAAACGGCGATGAGTGTCGATGCGTCGGCGGCGTGGATGTTTGGCAGCCGCGCTGTCTATCATGAAGGGTTCGGCTGTGTGCTGCGGCACGGAACGAAGGAGCCGTATATCCTCAGGAGCGACATCGATGCGTTGAAGGTACCGAAATCGCCGCCGCTGCTGGGCGAGATTGCCGGCCCCGATGTCGTGGCGCCGTCCAGTCCCGCATTGAAGGCCGCGCTCGATCACGTCTTCGAGGAGCCGGCCGAGCCGCCGTTCCGGCGCACCAAGGCTGTCGTCGTGGTGCATGACGGCAAGGTGATCGCCGAGCGCTACGCCAGCGGCATCGGTGTCAACACACCGCTGCCCGGCTTTTCCATGACCAAGTCGGTGACCAATGCCTTGATTGGCGTGCTGACCCAGCAAGGCCTCGTCACGCCCTCGATGCCCGCGCCGATACCGGAATGGCGCGGCGATCTCAGGCGCGAGATCGAGGTCGAGCATTTGCTGCGCATGACCACCGGGCTGGCGCTCGACGAAACCAGCAGCTTCAGCGAGATGGTCTATCTGCGGGACGACATGGCCGGCTTCGCGGTCAAGGCTGCGCTTGTCGCCACGCCGGGCACGCGCTGGGCCTATTCCAGCCCGACGACGCAGCTATTGGCACGGATTATTCGCGATGCCGCCGGAGGACCGGAGCAGAGCCTGGCGTTTGCGTGGCGCGAATTGTTCAATCCACTCGGCATGCGCAACGTTACGCTGGAATTCGACGCCACGGGCACGCTGCAGGGATCGACCTACATGTTCGCGAGCGCGCGGGACTGGGCGCGGTTCGGACTGCTGTTTGTCAATGACGGCGTTGTCGGCGGCAAACGCCTGCTGCACGAGGACTGGGTGGATTTCTCGGCCGCCGCCACGCTCGACACCGACTACGGCGCCGGGTTCTGGACCAATCGCAGCGAGCATGAAAGCGCCAAGAGCCGCGTGCGGGCAGGCATCCCCCGCGACGCGTTCTTTGCGGCCGGCGATCTCGGCCAGCGCATCATGATCATGCCGTCACAGCGTCTCGTCGTCGTGCGTCTCGGCGACAATTTCGATCCGACCGGCGATATCGGAGGGCTCGCGCGATTGGTGAAGGAAGTGATCGCGGCGGTGGGGCCTTGAATCTTCCCCCTCTCCCGCGCTTGCGGGGGAGGGCCGGGGTGGGGGTGCCTCCGCGATTCAGACTGTTCGTGTGGAGAGAGCCCCCACCCGCCGCGCTTCGCGCGTCGACCTAAGAGCGAGCTTCGCTCGTCTCGACCCCGCAAGCGCGGGAGAGGTTAGCGTCCCACCACATACGGCCCGCCCTTTTCCAGCGCGCGCGCATAGGCCGGGCGGGCATGGATGCGTTCGAGGAACGCCATCGCCTTGGGATGTCCGATCTCCAGCCCGCCGCGCGCCGCGGCGGCTTCCAGCGGAAAGCTCATCTGGATGTCGGCGCCGGAGAATTCGTTGCCGGCGAACCATTCGCTTTTCGCCAGTTCGCCTTCCCAATAATCCATGTGCTGCTTGAGCTGCGGATTGACCAGTGTCGTCAGCGCCGTATTGCAGACCTTGCGCACCAGTGGTCGTAGCAGCGCCGGCGCGCGCTTCGGCATCAGCGTGAACAACAGTTTCAGCAGCAGCGGCGACATCGCGGAGCCTTCCGCATAGTGCAGCCAATAGGTGTAGCGCAGCCGCTCCGGCGTGTTCGCTGGAGGAATAAGCTTGCCGTTACCATAAGTGCCTATGATGTATTCGGCGATCGCGCCTGACTCCGCGATGGTGTTGCCGTTGTCGGTAATCACGGGCGACTTGCCGAGCGGGTGAATGGCGCGCAGCTCTTTCGGCGCGCGCATGTCGCCCTGCCGCTGATAGCGCACGATCTCGTAGGGCACGGCGAGCTCTTCGAGCAGCCACAGCACGCGCTGTGAGCGGGAGTTGTTGAGATGGTGCACCGTCAGCATGGCTGTCCCTCCGGGAATTTCGGTTGTTCCCCTATCAGGCCTTGCCCGGTTTTGCGACTTGCTGCCCCTAGACAAACGGGCGGCGGTACCAAGGAACCACAAATTATCCGGGTAATATTGACAGACTAAATATACCCGGGTATAAATATGCCATGTGGCTGTTTCGGAAACGCAAAATGACCCAAAGCTTTACCGCCTTCGAGGGCGAGCGGCGCTTCATTACCGGCTCTCTTGCCCAGGTGGCCCTCGCCATCAAGCGTGCCGGCCGGCCGGCTAGCTCGGTCCACATCTTCAGTGACAGCAGCGGCCGACCGCTCGATCTGGACCTGCGCGGCAGCGAGGACGAAATCGTTGCGAGGCTTCCGCGCACCGAACCCGCGGCCCCTGCTCCCGAGTCCGGGCCGACGGAGCCGCGCGGCCGCGGCCGGCCCAAACTCGGCGTGGTGGCACGCGAGGTGACGCTGTTGCCGCGGCACTGGGAATGGCTGAACACCCAACCCGGCGGCGCGTCGGTCGCCTTGCGCAAGCTGGTGGATGAAGCCCGCCGCATCAGCGGCGATCGTGACCGCCTGCGCGCGGCGCGCGATGCGGCCTACCACTTCATGTCTGCGATGGCCGGCAACCTCGTCAATTTCGAGGAAGCTTCGCGCGCCCTGTTCGCCGACGACCGGCGACGCTTTGCCGGACTGATCGCGGATTGGCCGGTGGATGTGCGCGACCACATCGTCAAGCTCGCCTACAGCGACCAGGCCGTGCAGGGAACATGACTTCTCGAAAACGATAGAGCGGGCTGACGGCGTCAGCCCGCTCTATCTGTTGATCTCGCAGCATCGACCGGCTAGGCTCATTTGGATGATAGTAATCATATAAGAAGCCGTCGGGAGGATGCCGTGAGCCCCAATCCGCAGTTCCTGTTCGATTTCGGCAGCCCCAACGCCTTCCTCAGCCACGAGGCGATCCCGGCGATCGAAAAGCGGACCGGCGCGAAATTCGAGTATGTCCCGGTGCTGCTCGGCGGCATCTTCAAAGCCACCAACAACAAGTCGCCAGCCGAGACGCTCGCCGGCGTCAAGAACAAGCGCGAGTTCCACGCGATCGAGACCGAACGCTTCGTCAAGCGTTTTGGCGTCAAGCCCTACACCTGGAATCCGTTCTTTCCCGTCAACACGCTCAATCTGATGCGCGCCGCCGTCGCGGCGCAGATGGAAGGCGTGTTTGAAAAGTATGTCGAGGCCGCGTTCCACCACATGTGGGTCGAGCCGAAGAAGATGGACGATCCGGAAGTCGCCATAAAGGCGCTGGCATCATCCGGGCTCGATGCGGCGAAACTCCTCGTCCGTTCGCAGGACGCCGATGTGAAGGCAAAGCTGATCGAGAACACGCAGGCCGCGGTCGAGCGCGGTGCATTCGGTTCGCCGACGTTCTTTGTCGGCAAGGAGATGTTCTTCGGCAAGGAACAGTTGCGCGAAGTCGAGGAGATGGTTTCGGGGAAGTAGGTCCCTACCCCTCATGGTGAGGAGCCGCGCACTTCGCGCGGCGTCTCGAACCATGCAGGCCGGCTTTTGGCTCCATCCTTCGAGACGCGGCGAAGGCGCCGCTCCTCAGGATGAGGACTGTGGAGAACGACCAATGCAAAAACGCAACGCAACCGTCGCTGTCATCGGCGCCGGCGACTACATCGGCGGCGAGATCGCCAAGAAATTCGCCTCCGAAGGTTTTACCGTATTCGCCGGCCGGCGCGACGGCGCCAAGCTGGAGCCGCTGAAGAAGGAGATCGAGGCGTCAGGCGGGTCGATCGTGGCGCGCTCGCTCGATGCGCGCAAGGAAGACGAGGTCGCTGCCTTCCTCAACGACGCCGACGCGCACGCGCCGCTGGAGGTCTGCATTTTCAATGTCGGCGCCAACGTCAATTTCCCGATTTTGGAGACCACCGACCGCGTGTTTCGAAAGGTCTGGGAAATGGCCTGCTGGGCCGGCTTCCTGGCGGGCCGGGAATCGGCGCGGCTGATGCTGCCGCGCGGCCAGGGCAATATCTTCTTCACCGGCGCCACCGCGAGCCTGCGCGGCGGCAGCGGTTTTGCGGCCTTTGCCAGCGCCAAATTCGGCCTGCGTGCGGTAGCGCAATCGATGGCGCGCGAGCTCGGCCCCAAAAACATCCATGTTGCGCATCTGATCATCGATTCCGGCGTCGATACCGCCTGGGTGCGCGAGCGCCGTGAAGCGCTCTGGGGCAAGGAAGCCCTCGACAATCCGGATTTGCTGATGCCGCCGGCCTCGGTCGCGGCGTCCTATTGGCAGCTCTACCAGCAGCCGCGCAGCGCCTGGACGTTCGAGCTGGAGATTCGTCCGTTCGGGGAGAAGTGGTAGCGACTTCACCTCACCAATTCGTCATGGCCGGGCTTGACCCGGCCATCCACGTCTTGCTTGCTGTTGCGGTGTTAAGACGTGGATGCCCGGCACACCTGGCGCGAAGACGCGCTTCGCGCTACTGGCCGGGCATGACGAGGACCGTGATATCTCCGGCTCTCTAGATGAAGTAAGCAAGAACAAACGGAGCTAAGCAATGCGCATTCTCGTGGTCGGCGCCGGCGCCATCGGCGGATATTTCGGCGGCAGGCTGCTTCAGGCCGGGCGCGACGTGACGTTCCTGGTGCGGCCGAAGCGGGCCTCTGAACTCGCCTCCGCCGGCCTCGTCATCAAGAGCCCTGCCGGCGACGTCACGCTGAAGAATCCGCCGACGGTGCAGGCCGACAAGCTCAGCGAAGAATTCGACGTGGTACTGCTGAGCTGCAAGGCGTTCGACCTCGAGGACGCCATAAAATCCTTTGCGCCGGCGGTTGGCCCAAACACCTCGATCATCCCGCTGCTCAACGGCATGCTGCACTTGAACGTGCTCGACGAAAAATTTGGCGCGGAGCGTGTGCTGGGCGGCCTCTGCGCGATTGCCGCGACGCTCAACGAGGCGCGCGAGGTGGTGCAGCTGGCGCCGATGCAGTCGCTCAATTTCGGCGAACGCGACGGCAAGATGTCGGACCGCGTCCGTGCGATCTCCGACATCTTCACCAGCGGCAACATTGGCGCGGTTGCCAGCGAGCACATCATGCAGGACATGTGGGAGAAGTGGGTGTTCCTCGCCTCGCTCGCGGCCTCGACCTGCCTGATGCGCACATCCGTCGGCAACATCCTGGCGGTGACGGGCGGCAGGGATTTCCTGCTCGGCATGCTCGATGAGACCAGCGCGGTTGCGTCAGCGGAAGGCTTTGCGCCGGGCGGGCCGTTCTTCCAGCGCACGCGGGGTTTGCTGACCGCGGAAGGCTCGCCCATGACCGCGTCGATGTTCCGCGACGTCAAGGCGGGCTTCCCGGTCGAGGCCGATCACGTGATCGGCGATCTCGTCGCCCGCGCCGACGCCGCGAAAATTCCGGTGCCAAAACTGCGCATCGCCTACACGCACCTCAAGGCGTATGAGAAGCAGCGGGGGTGAACTTCACGCACGGTGTCGTCCCTGCGAACGCAGGGACCCATAACCACCGATGTCAATTGTTGGATCAGACCTACGCGCTCTGCCTAAAGTAGAGAGGCCGCGGAGTATGGGTCCCTGCGTTCGCAGGGACGACAGCAATTACAAATGCGCCAGATAATGCGCCAGCGCCTCGATCTCTTCCTCGCTCAGGGAATAGGCGACACTCGCCATCGCGGCCATGCCGCCGCCGGACCGCACCCCTGACTTGTAGTCGTGCAGCGCCTTTGAGAGATAATCCTGACGCTGCCCGGCGACGCGGGCGACCGCTTTGGTGCCGGCGTAGTCCGGCAGGTGGCAAGCCGCGCAACGCCCGCCCACGGCCGCCTGCGCGCCCTTCTTCGACAGATCCGGCTTGTCGTCGGCCGGCGGCTTCGGCGGCGGCAGCTGCGCGAAATAGGCGCCGAGATTGCGGATGTCCTCGTTGTTGAGCTGCTCGACGATCGGCTGCATCTGCTCGTTCTTGCGGGCACCGGCGCGGTAGAACACCAACTGCCATTGGATGAACATGTCCGGCTGCGCCGCGAGCGAGGGAATGTTCTCCATCTGCGAAATACCGTTCTCGCCGTGACAGCCGATGCACAATTCGGCCTTCGCCTTGCCGGCGGCGATATCGGCGGCATGGGTGGGGCCGCAGATCATCATGGCTGCAAGCAGGCTTCCGGCTAACGCATTCCGCATTTCAAATCCTCCGCTGTCATTGCCGGGCATAGCCGTCTGAAGGACGGCGTCGCTTCCGCTTGCCTACGACCCGGCAATCCATCGGCCTTCAAGAGAATCTTGTTTGATGGATGCCCGGATCAAGTCCGGGCATGACGAGCATGTTCCATTCCAAAACGCGAAGCTGCGGTCACTCGTTCCCGAGCAACCGCAGCCCCTGATCGTTAAAGCCCTACTTCTTGGCGTAGCTGATGCGATAGATCGCACCGGCCCAGTCGTCGGACACCAGGATCGAGCCGTCCTTGTCGATGATGATGTCGTTGGGACGGCCAAGATAGCCCTGGTCGCCTTCGAGCCAGCCGGAAGCAAAGATTTCCTGCTTGGCGTTCTTGCCGTCGGGACCGACGATCACGCGCTTGATCCGGGCGCCCTGGTACTTTTTCCGGTTCCAGGAGCCGTGTTCGGCGATCAGGATGTTGTTCTTGTACTCGGCGGGGAATTGGCTGCCGGTGTAGAACTTCATGCCGAGCGGTGCCACATGCGCGCCGAGATTGAGCACCGGCGGCGTGAACTCCGAGCACTTGTGACCCATCGCGAATTTCGGATCCGGCATGTTGCCCTGGTGGCAATAGGGATAGCCGAAATGCTCGCCGATCTTCGAGATCATGTTGAGCTTGTCGCTCGGCATGTCGTCGCTGATCCAGTCGCGGGCGTTTTCCGTGAACCAGTAGCGGCCGGTGCGCGGATCGACGTCGCCGCCGACGCTGTTGCGGACGCCGAGCGCCCAGATTTCGGCGTTGCCGGTCTTGGGATCGACGCGGCGGATCTGCGAGAGGCTGGTGGGCGGGATGCCGATGTTGAAGGGAGGTCCGAACGGCAGGTAGAACCAGCCCTCCTTGTCGACCGCGATGTATTTCCAGCCATGCGCGACGTAGGACGGCATGTCGTCATACACCACCTTGCCGGCGCCGAGATTGTCGAGATTGGCTTCGGCGTTTTCGTACTTGATAAGCTTGTTGATCGCGACGACGTAGAGCGCGCCATCGACGAAAGCGAGGCCGGTCGGCATGGTGAGGCCCTTGAGGACAGTCTTGACCTCTCTCTTGCCGCCATTGTCCTTGATCGCGTAGACGTTGCCGAGACTGAAGGAGCCGACAAACAGCGTGCCCTTGTCGCCCCGGGCCATCTGCCGCGCCTCCAGAACGTTGGAGGCGTAGACCTCGATCTTGAAGCCCGCCGGCAACTTGATCTTCGGGATCAGCTTGGCGAGTTCGGCCTCCGATGCGCCGGTCGGCGGGCCGGACGGCGGCGCCTGCCCCCTCTGCGCCTCGGTCTCGTCGCCGAGGAACCAGTCGGGCGGCGGGTTGGTCCAGAATTCCTTGGTGCCGGATTCATATTTCTTCAGCGCCTTCTGCTGCGCGTTGGCCTGGCTGGCCCCCGCCACGACGACGATCGCCGTGAGCGCAAGAATAGATCGATGGAAAGCCGATTTCATCGCGTCACTCCCTATGCAGCCTTGGGGGCTGCGCCTGTTATTATTTTGAACGTTCGAGAGGCGAACTTGGTCAGGTGAGGTGGAATAGACCGTAAAATGGTAGCACATCCATTGCAGGAGAAAAGCGTGGGCTGCGCTACCCTGTCAGACGAAATTAGATTGAGTGCAAAATTTTCTTCGTCGGGTTTTGTTTTCGGACTTTTTGCGAAGTGCGCGCTGCACCGCAATATTTATTGCAAGCGAACGTGACGCCCGGATCGAACGATGCGCGCCCGATGGGCGGACTTCCACAAAAGCCGCAGGTCGTGCGTGTGTTGGTTCTCGGTGGGACAGCTCTGCCGTGGCCCAGCTGCTCGTTGGGCGCGGGCATCAATTGTTCGATCTGGCGCGTCCGCGACGAGACTCGGTCAATTTAGCGTGACTCGGATTGCCGGCGACGTCGGATCGCCGAAATCGCGATCCACCTCGCGCGACCGTCCCGTTACCTTCTTCGCGTTACCGACAGCACGGCGGTGCCGCGGTTGTTGCGGTAGAGCAAATCGTAAAGACCGGGAATGCCGATCACGGCGTCGTTGACGAAGACGAACAGTTCTTCCTTGCCGTTGGGCGCAATCGTCGGCGTGATATTGAACTGGATGATGTCGTCATAGGGATCGGGCTCGTAGGAGTCTTCTTCGCCGCCGACATCGCCAAAACGCAGCACGATGCGGAACCAGTCCTTGGATAATTCCCGCCGCATCGGCAGCAATAGCGAGAGATAGACACGCTCGTACCATTGCGGCCGCTCTTTGCTGGAGAAGCCCCCGACCGGCGTGCCGATGCGGGCGAGGCCATTGAACCATTGCTTGTCTTCGCCGCTTTTGCCGCCGGGTTGAATGGTCACATAATAGCGGCCGCGATGCTGCAGCAGGATGCCCGTCGCCTTGCACAAATCCGACGTCTTGAATTCGACGCGCGCGGTCTGGTTGACGGCCAGCACCGCGGGTTTCGGATCGGAATCGCGATGCACACAGGTATATCCGGCCATGTCCCAGCCGTCGTAAGCAAGGTGACTGACAAGCGCAAATCCGAGATAGACGAACACCGCCGCGAAGAAGCCCGGAGCAATCTTTTGCTTCAAAGTGTCCTGGATGCGGATGTAAAGCGGGCTGCTGCGCAGATCATAGATCCAGTTGTCGGGGAGCCCTTGCGGCGCTTCCGGCGACTTGCGCCAGATCGAGGCCATCAGGTTCGACGTTCGGGCCGCGATCTTCGAGGACAGAACCAGCAGGCCTGTGACCAGGACAGCGATCAAGGCGAACCAGCCCGGCGCGCGCGCGTAACCGTCGATCCAGGTCGTCGCGAAGTCCGGCAGGAATCCGCCGACGAACCGTACGAGGTGGGACACCCAGCGGATCGGACTGGTATATTCATCGTAGCGTTGCGCGCTGCTGAGGAGCGGAAAGACGAGCAGCCACAGCGTCGCGCCGACGGTGGCGAAATAGGTGATGCGGCGTAGCCAGACCCAGTTCCAGACATGCTCCTGCGCCAGCGCGCGTTGCGCCGCGGCGGCGCTCGTCTCAAAGGGTTGCGTGGCGGGCGCGATGCTGAACTTGTCGGGCGCGACGACCTCGCCGTCATCCTTGACGACGTCGTAATATGGCGGCAGGCCGACCGGCGCGTAGCCATGCGCGTTGTTCTCGATGCGCCTGAAGACGCTTTCGTGAATCTTGGCGCTGACGACGTCGACCTCGTCTTCTTCCAGCTTCTTCGGATAGAAGGCCGGCACCAGCTTGCGCGGCCCGTAGCGATAATATCCGCCAAGGCCCTTGCGCGGATCGTACAGCCGTCCGTCCTTGTCTCGCTTCGAGATCGCGTTTTTGAACGTATCGGGATCTGATATCATGTGATCGGGGCTCGGCGGCTGGCCCGCATAATCCGACTTGAATTTGAGCCCGCATCGCTGCGCCTCGGTGATCATCCAGACGAAGGGGATGTGGGCCAGCGCATCGTCGGGGTAGCCGCCGCCGACATTGGTATGCACGCCGGCGAACCAGACCTGGCTGATACGCTCGTCCTTGATGAAGCGCTTTGCTGTGGGATCGGCCAGCGCCGCTCCGCCATTGGTGCCGGCGGTCTCGTCCCAGAGCTGCGGGTGGAAGGTGGTGCGTTCCTCGTCGAGCGCCAGCGCCTGGCAGGCGCGCGCGACGCTCGCGGGCAGATGTTTGCCCGGCAGTTCAAGCCGCCAGAGATATTTATGAATGCCGCGGGTCATTTCGTCGACCGGCATGCCGTAGGCGGCAACCGTGTCCCAAACGCCGATGAACCTGACCTTGACGTTCCTGCGAACCTCCTTGGGCGGGTAGTGCGGGCCGAACTTGTTGCGGAACCACTGGTAGGGCGCTTCCAGCTTCAGGTCATGATAGCGATCCCGGCGATAGGCGCGGTAGGCCGCACTCGCGAGACTATGCAGTTCGGCTTCGTTATCGGCTTTGACCAGCCCCTGGCTGTCGATCAGCCCCATCACGATCCGGATCGTGAAGGCACCGCGGCTGAAGCCGAAGCCGAACAGTTCGTCGTCCTTGTCGCGATAGTTCCGGCAGGCAAACTTGTAGAGCGCGATGACGTTGCGGCGCAGGCCGAGACCGAACGCACCGCCGAGGATCGCCATCGGCTTGAACGACGAGGTGCCGACGCCGTCGTCATAGAACGCGACCTGGTCGTTGCCGGAAAGATCCAGCGCCTCGAACGTGCGCCAGACATTGGTGCGCCAGACTTTTGCCGCAGAATTACCGGTGCCGTCGGACAGCAGGATGATTTTTCGGCTCATGGGACATGCCTCGCCCGCGGCATGAAATGAACATGCAACCTAGGGTACTAGAGGTTGCCACGTTCTCTTCGAATAGAGAAGCATACCGCGGGCAGGGCGCCGCCCGTCAATAGGGCGGCTCGTCATAGACGGGCTTGCCGTCAATCAGCAGCCGCTTGATCGCGGCCTGGCCGGAAGGCGTCACGGCCGCGACCACCTCCAGCCGCGCCTTTTCGGTCGTCTCGATCTTCTTGCCCTCGCCCTGCGGCACGAAATAGCTTTCGAGCCCGTATTTCACGAGCGCGGCGTCGCTTCCAGTCTTGCAATCCCTGATTCCGTTCTCGTTGAACGGACAGACCGACGGCGCGGTCACCTTACCTGCAATGACGATATCGGTTCCGGATACGGCCGGCCGTTCGGAAGAGATGGCGACCGCCCTTACCTTGCCGTTCTCGTTCGGCCGCAGGGTCACGAATACTTTTTGTCCCCGTGTGAAGGTAGTCGTTGTGTTCTTCGGCAGGTCAACCGCCGAGATTCGATAATCGAGAACGACATAATCGCCGCGAAACAGGTCGCGCGGGTCGACGGGCACGATCTCGAGCCGGACTTCCTGGCCGTTTCGCAATATTTCCGCGCGTTGATAGACCATCGCGAGGATCAGTCCGCAGAGCAGCAGCGCGGCGAGGATGTAGCGCGGAAGCAACGGCACGCGCCCGATCAAGCTGTCGACGGTACTCATCAGGCCGCACTCCCTGAGGGTTGCTCATTGGCACGTCTTGACCAGCTTGCGAGTTTGCGCGCCCCCAAGGCGAGGCCCATCAGCACCACGCCGGCGGCGAGGAAGAACAGGGACTGGTCGAGCAATGTGCCGACCGTGCGCCAGAGCAGGATCAATATCGAAACGCCGAACACCGCGTAGCCGACCATGACAAATGTCCTGAGGCCGACCAGCAGGCCGCCTGCGATCAAGGCCACCGCACTGACGAGCACGGCGATGGGGATCAGCACCCGGCTCGGAATTGCGGGGCCGCCCGCCAGCATCAGCGGAATCGTCAAGCCAATGGCGCAGGCCGCGATGATCACAAGCCGCCCCTTGTCCCTGCCCCGTGCCAGTACCGCGAGGGCCGCGATCGCGAGCGCCGCGGCGGCATAGGCAAGGCCGACATGCGCATCGATGGCGTGCGCGAAGCGTTCTGATTTTTCCAGAACGAGTTCGATTTCAAAGCAGAGAAACACGCCGAAGGCCCAACCGCCCCATGGCAAGAGCGCCCGGAACTCGGCGGGCCAGTCCCGGTCCAGCGCCAGCAGCCCTATCGCGATGTAGGCTACCGCGAACACAATGCCGCCGTGGATCAGGCGATCCGCCGGCGCCCACATCAGTGCGGCCAGCCAGACGCCCAGCGCCAGTGCTGCAGCATGCGCCACCAGGCGATTTTCGCGGCCCAGCGCCAACGCAAATGCCGGAACGAACAGCAGGAAAAACGGCCAATGGATTTCGCGCCATTGCGCGTCGTCGAACCTTCCGAGCGTCCAGGCCGCCATCGCCGCAAAGGCAATCACCAGCGGGCCGCTCTTACCCGTCAGCGCGGCCGCGATCACAGCACCGATCGCCACCAGCATAGCGCCAGCCGGCCAATCGCCCGGCAGATGATACATCTGGCCGACCAGCGCCACGCCCGCGCCAAAGCACAGCGTGGCGAATGTCACGGCGGCATCGGAGCCCCATGGAATCCCGCGCCGGCCGAGTAGAAGGGCGATCGGAAAACAGGCCGCAATCAGCGAGAGGATGCCGACCAGCCTGACCAGGCGTGGAATCTCCTGCCAGTTCGCGGCAACAAAGGCGCTGACGCTGGCGGCCAGCATCAAGGCGCCAAGCATCGCGAAGATGGCGGGCAGGCGCGAGGTCGCCTCTTCGCCAAACCGCGCCTTGCGGATGGAATGCGCCGCGTCGCCCGAAATCACGCCGTCTGCGACCCATTTGACCAGGTCCGCCTCAAGGCGCTGCCGATATCCCCGTTCAAACAATTGCCAGCTCCGCTCGTGTCACGATCCTCGCGGCGTGGCACAAGACGACGCTGCAATGCTTGGTATCAGAAGATGGCATGCAGGTTCGGTGGAAAGAACCAGGCCGCGGCGGCAGGTCGCCCGCCGCCACAAACGACAAAGCCGCCTGACGGCGGCTTGTCGTTCAATCATTGCTTTGGCATGCGAGAAATCTTGGAGCGGGCGAAGGGGCTCGAACCCTCGACCCCGACCTTGGCAAGGTCGTGCTCTACCACTGAGCTACACCCGCATCCGAGATGTCGGCGATCGCTCGCCGGCAACGGCAGAGCTATGCCAAATGCAGGCCGTGAATGCAACAGTGCGAACGCGGCCGAAGCCACCGGGATAGCCCGATTTTCTTAATTTATTGGCGAGAATCGGTCCGAAACGGCGCCCAAACCGCGGTAATCGGTTCCCCGATCTCCCCAGCGCGAATTCCCTGGTCAAATTGTCGGGAATCCCGGCGATTCGGACTTCCGCCCGGATCCCCCCGATCCGCCCTCCCGGTAAATTCGTCGCGCCGGCTGGACACGTGATGGGCAGGCCGCCCATCGTTCGGGGCGGCACGCCGCGGCCGGGGCCGATTGAATTTTGTGACCAAGCCGCCATCTAGCGGATGAGAACTTCGCGCCCTTCCGTGCTAGAAGGGCGCCATTCTCTGGGACAGCTTTCGAGACCAATTCTCAAGACATCAGGCGAGGATACATCGTGACGATAATTGAGCAGGGCGGCGGCCCCGCGCCGCAGGCCGTACCCGATCTGATCAAGGACACCACCACCCAGACCTTCGTGAAGGACGTCATCGAGGAATCGAAGCGCCAGCCGGTGCTGATCGACTTCTGGGCGGAGTGGTGCGGTCCGTGCCGTCAGTTGACGCCGATCATCGAAAAGGCCGTCCGCGCCGCCAAGGGCAAGGTCAAGCTGGTCAAGATGAACATCGACCAGCATCCGCAGATCCCCGGCCAGATGGGAATCCAGTCGATCCCGGCCGTGATCGCCTTCGTCAACGGCCAGCCCGCCGATGGCTTCATGGGCGCGGTGCCAGAGAGCCAGGTCACCGCCTTCATCGACAAGCTCACCAAGGGCATGGCCGCACCGGGCGAACCGAATATTGCCGAAATTCTGCAGGAGGCCGAGGCCGTGCTGGCCGAAGGCGATGCGGCTGCCGCGGCGCAGATCTATGCCGAGGTGCTGTCGATCGATTCCACCAATATCGCCGCGTTGGCCGGTCTCGCGAAATGCTACGTGACGACAGGTGCCATCGAGCAGGCCAAGCAGACCATCGCGATGGTGCCGGAATCCAAACGCAATGACGCCGCCGTCAAGGCCGTGCAGGTCTCGATCGATCTCGCCGAACAGGCGCAATCGGTCGGCCCGGTCACCGAGCTGGAACAGAAAGTCGCCGCAAATCCGCTCGATCATCAAGCCCGATTCGATCTGGCAACCGCGCTCAACGCCCAGGGCAACCGTGCCGAAGCGACCAACCAGCTGCTCGAAATCGTCAAGCGGGACCGCAAGTGGAACGAGGATGGCGCGCGCAAGCAGCTGGTGCAGTTCTTCGAAGCGTGGGGCGGCGCCGACGAAGCGACCGTGGATGGACGCAGGCGGCTGTCGACGATCCTGTTCTCGTGAGTTGCGTATTCCGCAACCGTGGACACCGGTTTTGGATTAAGAATACGCACAAGACATAGACCTCTCATGCAGTAGAGCCGGGGCCGCAGATGCCGATCAATGCCGAATACCGCGGACCCGGCGAGCTTCCCGAAATCATTCCGGTGTTTCCGCTGCCGGGTGCACTGCTGCTGCCGCGCGGCCAGATGCCGCTCAACATCTTCGAGCCGCGCTACCTTGCGATGGTCGACGACGCGCTGCGCGACGGCCACCGCCTGATCGGGATGATCCAGCCGGATATTTCCCACAGCAAGGACGAGACCCGGCCGATGCTGTTCAAGGTCGGCTGCGTCGGCCGCATCACCCAGCTCGCCGAATCCGGCGACGGCCGCTACATCCTCGAACTCACCGGCGTCTCGCGCTTTCGGGTGGTCGAAGAGCTGACGGTGCTGACCGCGTACCGGCAATGCAAGGTGGATTTCTTTCCCTTCGTTGACGACTTCACCGCGCGCAAGGGCGAAGCGGCCGTCGACCGCGAGGCGCTGCTCGAGGTGCTGACCGATTTTCTCAACGCCAACAATCTGAAAGTGGATTGGGAAGGCATCGAGAGCGCGCCCAACGAGGCGCTGGTCAATGCGCTGGCGATGATGTCGCCGTATGGCCCCGCCGAAAAACAGGCGATGCTGGAAGCGCCCGATTTGAAGACGCGCGCGGAAATCCTGATCGCGGTGACCGAGATGGACCTCGCCAAGAAGCGCACCAGCGGCGGCGATACGGGACTGCAGTAAACCCGCGCCGGCTACGCCGCGTTCGCCGCTGCCTTGGCCCGCGAGCGCACCATTTTCGCAACTTCGGCGCTCGTTACCGGCGGACTGAAATAATAGCCCTGCGATTCGACGCATGCCTCTCCGCGGAGGATGTCCCATTGCTCCTGGGTTTCCACGCCTTCGGCCGTGGTGGTCTTGCCGAGGCTTACGGCAAATCGAACCACCGCACGCGCGATGACGCGGGACTCTTCCTGTGGGCTGGTCAGCTCGCTGACGAAGCTGCGGTCGATCTTGATCTTGTCGAACGAGAACTTTTGCAAGAAGCTCAGCGATGAGTAGCCCGTGCCGAAATCATCCAGGGCAACTCGCACGCCCAGTTCGTGCAGCTGACCGAGCGCAGCGAACACGGCTTCGCTGTCGTGCATGATGGCCGTTTCGGTCACCTCGAGCTCAAGTCTTGGTGGCGCAATTCCCGAACTCGCCAGGGCGCTGACAATGACCCGAACCAGATCCTTGCTTCTGAATTGAGCCGGAGACAGATTTATCGCGATCTTGAGATGGGCCGGCCATTTTGCCGCCTCCGCGCACGCCGTCCGCAGCACCCACTCTCCGATCGGCACGATCAAGCCGGTTTCTTCCGCAAGCGGGATAAAGTCGCCGGGCATCACCCAACCGCGCTGGGGATGATGCCAACGCAGCAAGGCCTCAAAGCCGCCGATCTTGCCGCTCTTGAAATTGACGATCGGCTGGTAGCGCAGTTCGAACTCGTCATTGGCAAGCGCGCTGCGCATATCCCGTTCGAGGTTGCGGCGGGCATGCATGAGTTCGTCGAGTTCCGGCTCGAAGAAGCGGAAGGAGCCGCGCCCGCCGTTCTTGGCGGAGTATAATGCTAGGTCCGCTTTCTTGAGAATCTCATCGGAGTCGGTTCCGTCGCGTGGCGCGACGGCAATGCCGATGCTGGTTCCGACGGTGACCCGGTGATCGCCGAGATCGAAAGGCTCGCAAAGCGCGGCCTTGATGCGTTCGGCGAGCGACACGGCTTCCACCAGCGGATTTTCCACGCACTCAATGACGGCGAACTCGTCGCCGCCCAGTCGCGCGACCATCGCCGTTTCCCTGACACACCCCAGCAGCCGCGCGGCGACGGCTTGCAACAGCGCATCTCCCGTGGGGTGCCCCAGCGTGTCGTTGACCTCCTTGAAGCGGTCAAGATCGAGCATGAGCACCGCGAGGTCGGCGCCACCCCGGCGCGTGATGGAAAGGGCGAGCTCCAATCGCTTCCTCAGCAGGACGCGATTTGGCAGGTCGGTCAGCGCGTCATGATGGGCCATATGCGTGATCTTGGCCTCGGACCTGCGCTGCTCGGTGACGTCCTGGTGCGTCGCCACCCAGCCGCCGCCGGGCATCGGTTGCCTCGTCACGCAGATCAATCGACCATCGGCGAGCTCGTCGACACGGCTTGCCGGAACGTTGGATGGCAGCGCATTCAGGGCCGACATCACCTTTGCGGCGCTGTCATTGGTGCCGGCCTTGAGGATGCCGTTGCTGATGCGATGCTCGATGATTTCCCGGTGTGACGTACCCGCCCGCAACAGTTCCGGCGGCAGCTGATACATTTTGGCGTAACGATCGTTGCAGACGACAAGCCGTTTCTCCGCATCGAACATGCAGAGGCCCTCGCCCATGTTATTGATCGCCGAATCCAGCCTGAGCTTCTGCTCCTGCAGTTCCCTTTGCGAGCCTTCGACCTGTTGCCGCGCGAGCGAGAGCTGATCGATGATTTCCTCGAATTTGCGCGTCCGGTTGGCGAGGCGGCGATCCGCCAGCACGCCGACCAGGCTCATCCCGAGCACCGACAGAGCCACGCCCGCAATCGCCACGGCGAGAAAGGCGGGTGAAAGTGACATCTCGTCAGGTGTCCGCGTCGGATCGGGGACAATCTCTACCGCGCCCATTGCCGTGAAATGATGCGAGACAATTGCGAGCGTCAGGAAAACCGCCGCGACAAATGTTCCCCACAAATCCTTGTAGCGGACCGCGAACGCGAGCGCCGCGTAACCGAACGCCATGCCGACAATGATCGAGGCGAACACGAGATCGAGCGACCAGGTGACCCGGCCCGGGACTTCAAGCGCCCACATGCCGAGATAGTGCATGCTGGCAATGCCGGCGCCGATGATTCCGCCGCCGATGGGTGCGCGCCACCGGCCGGGCGCATTGGCGGAGAAGCCGAACCCGCCGGAAGTCAGTATCATTGCCACGGCGAGCGACAGTGCCGTCAAGGCCACGCCGTATCCGGTCGCAACGCCGGGCTCGTAGGCGAGCATCGCGATGAAGTGCGTCGCCCAGATCCCGTACCCGATCGCGGCGCCCGCAATTGCAATCCAGATCAGCCGCGTCCTCGATTGCGACGAGATCGCGCGATGAAAGATATGGATGGCGACGACGCTTGCAACGAAGCAAACGAGGCCGGCGAGGAGAACAAATCGCCAGTCGTGTTCGACCGTAAGGCAGCTAAGAACGCGGAACATGTCATTCGGCCATGGTTGTACCTCACCATGGTTACCCGCGCTGGCTATTCGACTCCTTAATTTTCTTGCAGCTTCCGAGGGCGTAGTTATCCGCACGTAAAGAGTGAATGTACAATGGTTGAATACATCAGGGATTCTACGGAAGATCTCGATCTATCTGCCCGTTAGTGGGCATTTGATTGATTGAATCGCGCGATCCGGAACCGCGCGCGGAACTACTTTTGTGCTGAGCGAAAGCGGGACTAGCGAGGAAGCGCTGCCGTAGTAGTACGGAACTTTTCCGTGGTGATACGGGGTTGCTGCAGCGTTGGCGTTAATGCGTTCGCTGCGACAGTTCCTATTCACGGGTTGCTCCAACTCGGCACCGCCGAGCGCAATGCCGTGAACGGCCGCGATCACGGGACGGGTAGCTCGCGCCATAGCCAGACGATGTGTTGCACGAAATTCGCGACACCGTGCGTGCGCCGGTCAAGCCCGGCGAACGGCAACAGAGCGCCGCCGTTTGCCACCGCGGCCATTCTTTCGACGTTGAGCCCGGCACAGAATGCGCGGCCCTCGCCGGACACATCGGCAACACCATTTTCGATGGTGACCTTGACCCGATCATCCATGGGCCTGCTCCTTGCTCCTTGCTCCTACCCAGAACATGGGCATCTCCGTTTCCACGGCGGTGCAGGAAGGTGCCTAAAGCGTTTTCCAGCGAAGTGGGCACCGGTTCGCGTCAGGAAAACGCGTCAAAGCAAGAATCTAGAGCCCCGTTCCGATTCCAGCGGAACGGAAAAGGCTCTAGGGCCGATCGACATTCATTGCCCCCAAATCATTGCTGCGGCGAGGTGGATGAAGCCGGCAAAGTGGGAAGATCGTCTGTCGTAGCGTGTGGCCAAGCGCCGGAAGTGCTTGAGGCGACAGAAGCAGCGCTCGATGCGATTGCGCTGTTTGTAGGCCATGGTGTCGTGCGGGATGATGATCCTGCGGGTTCGGTTGGACGGGATGACCGCTGTTGCGCCCATATCAGCGATGATCGCGCGCATGGCGTTGCTGTCATAGGCTTTGTCGGCGAGCACGGCATCGCCGTTCTGACCGTGAAGTAAGGCAGGCGCCTGGGTGACGTCGCCAGTCTGGCCGGCCGTAATGACGAAGCGGAGCGGGCGACCGAGCGCGTCGGCCAGCATGTGGATCTTCGTCGTCAGTCCACCTCGGGAGCGCCCCAGCGCCTGATCTTTGGCCCCCCTTTTCCGCTCGCTGCCTGCTGATGGGCACGAACGATGGTGCTGTCGATCATCAGATACTGATTGTCACGGTCCGCCGTCAGGGCTGTGAACACACGTTCCCAGACGCCCGCATGGCACCAGCGGCTGAACCGCCGGTGCACCGATTTCCACTTGCCGTACCGCTCCGGCAGGTCGCACCAATGCGCCCCAGAGCGCAGAACCCACAAACATCCGTTCACGAACAGACGGTTATCCGCGGCCGTCCGGCCAGGGTCGCCACCCTTGCCCGGCAGCAGTGGTGAAATCTTTACCCACTGCGCCTCGTTCAGCTCGTATCTTCTCGTCGCCATCATCCGCTCCGTGCAAATCACGGAACCCTATGAATCAGCGATTACACCTCTTGGGAATCCTGAATGTCGATCGGCCCTAGTATCCCGCCACCGCCAGTGCGACCACGGCGGTGAGCGCCTTCCATCCAAAACCGCGTCCGCGCGACCACCACGCATTCGCCGCGGCGGCAAAGGCGTAGATCGCGATCACGGTAATGACGATCCAGTGCCGTGCGCTCTCGGAGCCTAGGGACGGAGCTGCGATCAGCAGCACGGCGCCGCCGATCCACGCCACGGTGCCGGCCTGCCACACCAGCCGGATCAGGGTCCGCAGGCTCTCGGGCTGGATGCTCGCTTTGGCGAACACCTTGGTTTCCCCGAGCACGCCGTGGATCAGTGACACCGCTATTCCGGCGACGCCGGCGCATTGCAGAATGATATCGCGCATCGGATAAAGCTCCATACAGTTATGTATGGTTATGACTTGGCGCTTGGCGACTGTCAATACAGTAGTGTATGGAAGGATGTCGCAGGACGGGAACATGGGCGATCAACTCTCGGGGCAGGATTGGGTCGACCGGGGCCTGAAGACGCTGGCGAAAAGCGGTTTCACGGCGCTAAAGGCGGAACCGCTGGCCAAGGCGATGGGGGTGTCGCGCGGCAGCTTTTATTGGCATTTCGCGGATATTTCCGCGTTCCATGCCGAGATCCTCAAGCAATGGCGCGAAATCGCCGCCGAACAGATCATCGCCGGGGTCGAGGCCGCATCAAAGGACGGGAATCCGCTCGAGGTGCTGCTGCGCCGGGTGTTCGGCGCAAGACTGGCGCTGGAAAACGCGGTCCGCACCTGGGCCAGCGTCGATCCCGCGGCGCGGGCGGCGGTGCAGGCGATCGACCGCCGCAGGCTCGGCTATGTCGAGAGCCTGTTGACGCAGTCCGGATTGTCCGCGGAGGTGGCCCGCGCCCGCGCGCAAATCCTCTATTGGGCGTTTCTCGGTTTTGCCCTGTCGGACCAGCCGCTGCCGAAAGCGCAGCAACAGGCCATGCTCGACGAAATGCTGCGGATAGCCACCTCGCGATGACAAGTTTGGTGTGCTAAGGGACCGGCCAAGCTGGAGATCACAAATGAATTCGACCGAACGCCTCGACAGCACCGTCGATCCGAAATTGCTGGAAATCCTGGTGTGCCCGATCACCAAGGGCCCGCTGGAGTTCGACGCCTCCCGCCAGGAACTGATCTCCCGCTCCGCCAAACTCGCCTACCCGATCCGCGACGGCATCCCGATCATGCTGCCGGAAGAGGCCAGGAAGATCGATTAGGGTGTACTGAGCGTAGCCCGGATGGAGCGCAGCGCAATCCGGGACGGTCTTGAGCGTGATAGGCTTTCCCGGATTTCGCTACGCTCCATCCGGGCGACGACCCGAAACTACAACGCCTCGCCCTTCAGCAGCCGCGGCACTTCACCTGACAATCCCGCGGCCTGGCGGATGAACAGGCTTTTCAGCGGCGGCGCGCGATCGACCAGGCCCAATCCGATGTCGCGCACGGTGCGCAGCAGCGTCGATTCGTTCGAGAACAGGAAGTTCAGCGAGTTGGTCGCAACTCCCATCGCCATGGTGTCGAAGCGGCGCCAGCGCTGGTAGCGTTCGAGCACGTCGGCCTGGCCGAGATCCATGCCGAGCCGCGCCGCATCGACCACGACTTCGGCGAGCGCTGCGACATCCTTCAGTCCCATGTTGAGACCCTGCCCCGCGATGGGATGGATCACATGCGCGGCGTCGCCGATCAGCGCCAGGCGTTCGGCGATGAAGGAGCGCGCGACGAAATAGCCGAGCGGGAATGCGCGCGGCTTGTCGAGTACCTTGACCTCGCCGAGATGCAAACCAAAACGCTGCTCGAGCTCGCCGTGAAATTCGTCCTCGTCGAGCGCGGTGATGCGCGCGGCTTCGGTGCGGTTCTCGGTCCACACCAGCGACGAACGCTTTCCGGTCAAGGGAAGGATTGCGAACGGTCCCGCGGGCAGAAAATGTTCTTCGGCGCGGCCGTGATGATCGCGCTCATGACCGACGGTGACGACGATGCCGGATTGATCATAGTCCCAGCCATGGGTGGCGATCCCGGCGCGCTCGCGCAGTCTTGAGCGCGCGCCGTCGGCGGCGACCAGCAGGCTGGCTTCGATGATCGTGCCATCCGCGAGCGTCACGTCGATGCCGTCAGGGCGTGAATCGAACGAGGCAACCGCGGTCGCGCGCAGCTCGATGCCCTCGGCCTCGGTGCGCGCCACCAGCGCATCGATCAGATAGCGGTTCTCGACCATATGCGCGAAGGGCTCGCCGGGCTCGACATTGCCGGCGAACGTCAAAAACACCGGACGGGTGGCGTCCTCAAGCTTGGAATCGGTGACGACCATGTCGAGAATCGGCTGCGCGGTGGGCGCGATCTGGCCCCAGACGCCGAGCGCCTCGAACAGCCGCCGGCAGGCGGCGACGATCGCGGTGGCGCGCGGATCGCGGCTCGGCTTTGAGGCCAGCGCCGGATCGGCCACGATGACGGGAATATCGCGGCCCAGGCCCTGACGCAGCGCCAGCGCCAGCGCCAGCCCCGCAAAGGCGCCGCCGCAGATGACAATACTTCGCTGTGCCGGCATGCAATCCTTAACCCGGTTACGCCCTCAGACGACCCTTGCTACCTGATATTAGCTGGGTGAAACAGAGGTGAGAAACAAGGGCTTTATCCCGTCATTCCGGGGCGATGCGCAGCATCGAACCTCAGATGTGCTATCGCACATCGGGGAATCCAAGGATTCCGGGTTCACGCGAAGACGCGCGCCCCGGAATGACCCAAGCAACCGAAAGTGCCGCCATGTCCGCAAGCGTGACCGACCTGATTTCGATCCTCGACATCGAACCGATCGAGGTGAATTTGTTTCGCGGCAACAGCCCGAAAACCGCGTGGCAGCGGGTGTTCGGCGGCCAGGTGATCGGACAGGCGATGGTGGCGGCGTGCCGCACCGTCGAAGGCCGGCTGCCGCATTCGCTGCATTGCTATTTCATCCTGCCGGGTGATCCGCAGGTCCCGATCATCTACCAGGTCGAGCGCTTACGCGACGGCAAGAGCTATTCGACCCGCCGCGTCACCGCCATTCAACATGGCAACGCGATCTTCTCGATCATGGTCTCGTTCCATGCCGAGGAGGAAGGCGCCTTCAACCACCAGGACAAGATGCCGGACGTGCCGCCGCCGGAAAAACTCTCCGCCGAGGAAGTCGCCAAGCAGCCGGTGTTCAAGGAGATGCCGGAGTTCATCCGGCGCTATTACGAGATGGACCGGCCGATCGAGTTGCGCCCGGTCGAACTCGGCCGCTATTTCGGCGAGAAGATCGACGACGGCCGCATCAATGTCTGGATCCGTACCGCGGCAAAACTCCCCGACGATCCGGCACTACACATGTGCGCACTGGCCTATGCGTCGGATTTCTCGCTGCTCGATGCTGTGATGGCGCGCTACGGCCGCACGCTGTTCGACAGCAACGTGATGCCGGCCAGCCTCGATCACGCGATGTGGTTTCACCGGCCGTTCCGCGCCGACGAATGGCTGCTTTACGCGCAGGATTCACCCAGCGCACAGGGCGGCCGCGGGTTGGCCCGCGGCCTGATCTTCAAGCCCGACGGCACGCTGGTGGCGTCGGTGGCCCAGGAAGGCTCGATCCGCCAGCGTCGGGCATAGCGTTTTCGAGCGATCACGCCTTACCCGTTCGGCTGCGCGCCTCGCTCGGCCAACACCGTCTGCGACGCCAGCCACTGCCACATCCATCGATACACCCATGGAATCGGGATGATGAAGATCGAGGCAATTCCGGCCACGATCGCGCGCCACAGGAATTCCAGCCCGGTGCCGATGAACAGGACTTCACGCTGCGTGCCCTGGATATTGCGACAAGCCCAACGCATCATCGCTGTATAAACCCACGCCCAGCCGATGATGGTGAAGATGGCGAGCACCCCGAGGATCGAGTATCCCAGATAGGCCCAGATCGAACCTGTGAAGCTGAGCCCGAGCGGCTGCCCGTTGGACGCTAGGTTCGCGATGAACCATTTCAGGAAAAGCCAGTAGAGAACAAACTGGACGAGGTTCGCCAGATTGCTGAGCACGTCACTGCCCAGGAGGGCTACCGCGATGAGAAGCACGATCGCCCCGAAATACCAGGGCACGAGGGTCATCGCATTGCCAGTGAAGCTGAGATTCGGCCGGCCCGGCACCTTGATGCACGGCACAAGCCAGTTGAGGTACCAGACCAGGACCCACGGCGCCGGGATCACCAACACCATTCCGATAATCATCAAGAGGCTGCGCCAGACAAACTCCAGGATGCCGAAATCGATCGACAGAGGACCGCCGCCGTAACCGGCTCCGCCCGCATAACCGCCAGCGCCGCTGCTCATCGGCGGCGGGCCGCCCGGTTGAGCAACCGGCGGCGTGGCGCCGCCCGCCGGCATCAGGCCGGGAATTTCGCCCGCGCGCTGCCAGCCGGACATTCCCTCGGACCAGACCAGCGTGTCGGCCCTGACCGTGCCCCGTGTAATGAGATCGCGCAGCTGGGCTTCCGGAAAGGGCCCCTGTTGCTGGCCATTCGCTGCATAAAACCACGATCGGTTCGACATTTTTAATCCCTTTGGTCGTGGAAACGGGGGAAGCCGGCGGGGCGGCTGGCGAAAAACCCATTCTGTCGGAGGATCATATTCCCTGTACAGTGACCGAGGTCACCGGCTGCAAATGTTTTCCCCTTAAACCTGCAAGTTTTTTGTGCCATTTGCATAGAAAGATGCCAGATTTGGATTTTGGCAGCGAGCCGCCGGGCGGCCAGCCCGCCGAACCCGCCGAAAGAACGTCAGAAAGATCGTCAAAAACACCCTCTAAAAGACCGTCCAAGAAACTTCCAAGAGTGCATCCCAAGAGACATGAAGGCCTGACCATGAAACTCGTCGTCGCGATCATCAAACCATTCAAGCTTGACGAGGTGCGCCAGGCGCTGACGGCCATCGGCGTGCACGGCATGACCGTCACCGAGGTCAAGGGGTACGGCCGCCAGAAAGGCCACACCGAAATCTATCGCGGCGCCGAATATGTCGTGAACTTCCTGCCCAAGCTGCGCATCGAAATCGCGGTCGCCTCCGACGTCGCGGACAAGGCGGTCGAGGTCATCACCGCGCATGCGCGCACCGGCCAGATCGGCGACGGCAAGATCTTCGTGACGCCGATCGATCACGCCCTTCGCATTCGCACCGGGGAGACCGACAGCGACGCGCTCTAAAGTTTTCATTTCAGTTCAACGCGCGCGGGCAACGACGCCTGACGCGCGAACAAAAAACGACAACAGAACGACAACAGGCCGGGGAAATTCCATGGGGGCACTCTCGATTCGTGCAGCGAAGATCGCTGCGCTCAGCATTCTTGCGATGAACGTCTGGCCGGCGACGCCGGCCCTTGCGCAGACATCGACCATCAACGCCGCCGACACCGCGTGGATGATCGTCGCCACCGCGCTCGTCCTGATGATGACGATACCCGGCCTGGCGCTGTTCTATTCCGGCATGGTGCGCAAGAAGAACGTGCTGGCGACGATGGCGCAGAGCCTCGCTGCAGTCGCGATCATCTCGATCCTCTGGGTGTGTTTCGGCTATTCGCTGGCGTTCGTCGGCGAAGGTCCCTGGATCGGCACGCTGGACCGCTGGTTCCTCATCGGCGTCACCATGGACAGTGTCCACCCGGCGGCGAAGACGATTCCGGAAATACTGTTCGTGCTGTACCAGATGACGTTTGCGATCATCACGGTGGCGCTGGTGGCGGGCGCGGTGGCCGACCGGATGCGGTTCTCGGCCTATCTGCTGTTCTCGATCGGCTGGTTCATGTTCGTCTATGTGCCGCTGGCGCATTGGGTGTGGGGCGGCGGCTTCCTCGCCACCATGGGCGTGCTGGATTTTGCCGGCGGCCTCGTCGTGCATCTGTCCGCCGGCATCGGCGGTCTGGTTGCCGCCAAGGTGATGGGACAGCGTCACGGCTATGGCAGCGACAATCTTTCCCCGTTCGACCTGTCGCTCGCCGTCATCGGCACCGGATTGCTGTGGGTCGGCTGGTTCGGCTTCAACGGCGGCTCGGCGCTGGCGGCGAATTCGCGCGCCGTGATGGCCATCACCGCAACGCATCTGGCTGCCTGCGCCGGCGCGCTGACCTGGGGTGCGATCGAATGGGCGACGCGGCGCAAACCCTCCGTGCTCGGCATGATCTCCGGCGCGATCGCCGGCCTCGGCACGATCACGCCGGCCTCCGGCTACGTCGCACCGTGGCACGGCATCGTCATCGGCGTGGTGGCGGGTCTGGTTTGCTTCTGGGCCTGCACCTGGCTCAAGCACCGTTTCAAGTATGACGATTCGCTCGACGTGTTCGGCGTCCATGGCATCGGCGGCATGACCGGCACCCTGCTCGCCGGCGTGTTTGCAACGTCAGCCATCGGCGGCAGCGCCGGCCTGATCGAAAGCAACCCGCAGCAGGTGGTGACCCAGCTCTACGGCATCGGCGTCACCCTGGTGTGGTCGGGCGGCGTCACCTTTGTGCTGCTCAAGCTGGTGAGCGCGTTCGTGCCGCTGCGGGTGTCGCTGCAGCAGGAGCTCGAAGGCCTGGATATTTCGCAGCATGGCGAGGCGCTTCAGTAGAACTACCCATCTGGATACCGCCTTCCTGCCCTCGCACTGGGCAGGATTATGTCCGGAGTCTGGCGTGCCCGCGCCTTGACCAGACATGCCTATTTTTTAAGCGCGACGGAATAGCGCAGTTTGGTTCCCCTCTCTGAAACCCCGAAAAGCCCCGGATTCATAAACCGTTAGGGAAATCCGCCGTTCTGGCACGGCATTTGATTCTAAGGGTCATGGCTGTGCCCGCGAAGTGAACTTCTCCGCGTGGTGAACCTCAGTCGAGAACGCCCGGTCTGTCTGAACCGGGCCTAGCGGGGATAGGACCCATGAAAATTGTTATGGCGATCATCAAGCCATTCAAACTCGAAGAAGTCCGGGACGCCCTGACCGCCATTGGCGTTCACGGTCTCACGGTGACGGAAGTCAAAGGCTATGGTCGGCAGAAAGGCCACACGGAAATCTATCGCGGCGCTGAATACGCGGTGAGCTTCCTGCCCAAGATCAAGATCGAGGTCGCTGTGGCCTCGGACCAGGTCGACAAGACCATCGACGCCATCACCTCGGCAGCAAAAACCGGACAAATCGGCGACGGCAAGATCTTCGTCATCAACCTCGACCATGCGGTTCGCATCCGCACCGGTGAGGCGGATGCCGCGGCACTCTGATCTCGCGCTCAACCCAGACACTCAGGAGTACAACAAATGACGTTCAAACGTCCCTATAGCGCGGGACTGACGGCCCTGGCCGTCGGCATGTTCGCCGCAACCTCCGCTTACGCGGAAGCCACTGTCAACAAGGGCGACAACGCCTGGATGCTCACGTCGACAGTGCTGGTGCTGTTGATGACGATCCCCGGCCTTGCACTGTTCTATGGTGGCCTGGTCCGCTCCAAGAACATGCTCTCGGTCCTGATGCAGGTCTTCTACACCGTCTGCATCGTCACCCTGATCTGGGCGGTCTACGGCTACAGCCTCGCCTTCACCGGCGGATCGGACTTCATCGGCGGCTTCTCCAAGGCGTTCCTGAAGATCGCGCCGGAAGGCAAGACGATCCTCGACGCTCAGGCGGCGACCTTCTCCGCCGACGTCAACATCACCGAGCTGATCTATATCTGCTTCCAGATGACCTTCGCGTGCATCACCCCCGCACTGATCGTCGGCGCCTTCGCCGAACGCATGAAGTTCTCGGCTGTCGCGCTGTTCGTGCCGCTCTGGGTAACCCTGATCTATCTGCCGATCGCGCACATGGTTTGGTACTGGGCTGGACCGGACGCGATCTCTGCCGCGCTCAAGACCTTCGAAGCCGCGACGGACAAGGCCGCTGCGCAGGCCGCCTTCGATGCGGCGAAGACCGCGTTCGGGGATGACCAGGGCTGGATCTTCAAGAAGGGTGCGATCGACTTCGCGGGCGGCACCGTGGTGCACATCAACGCCGGCATCGCCGGTCTCGTTGGTGCGCTCCTGATCGGCAAGCGCGTCGGTTACGGCAAGGAGCTGATGGCTCCGCACTCGCTGACCATGACCATGATCGGCGCTTCGCTGCTCTGGGTCGGCTGGTTCGGCTTCAATGCCGGATCGAACTTAGAGGCCTCCGGCGGCGCCGCGCTCGCCATGACCAACTCCTTCGTTGCAACCGCAGCGGCGGCGATGGCCTGGATGTTCGCGGAATGGATCGTCAAGGGTCACCCCTCGGTGCTCGGCGCGTTGTCGGGTGCGGTGGCGGGCCTCGTGGCGGTTACGCCTGCGGCCGGCTACTCCGGTCCGATGGGCGCGATCGTGCTCGGTCTCGTGGTCGGAATCGTCTGCCTGTTCTTCTGCACCGTGGTGAAGAATGCGCTCGGCTATGACGACTCGCTCGACGTGTTCGGCGTCCACTGCGTCGGCGGCATCGTCGGCGCGCTCGGCACCGGCATCCTGGTGAACCCGGCGCTCGGCGGTACCGGCGTCATGGATTACACCATCGGCAAAATCGCGGAATACGACTTCGCAGCTCAGATGGTCTCGCAGCTCTGGGGCGTCTGCACCACGCTGGTGTGGTCGGGCATCGGTTCAGCGATCCTGTTCAAGGTCGTCGATGTCATCGTCGGCCTGCGCGTCAACGTCGAGACCGAACGTGAAGGCCTCGATGTCACCGAGCACACCGAGCGCGCTTACAATATGTGAGTTCTCCCGGGGTGCGATCCCAAGGGGTCGCACCCACAACTCCGGTTCGGGCACATACCCGGCAATGCCCTGACCGTTGAGGGGCTCCAGCGCAAGTTGGAGCCCCTTTCTTTTTGTTGCTATCTGAAAATTGAATCGAACTTGAGTGGACGCTCAACTCGGACCATGGCATCGGAAGCCTCCACCGAGGACTCTCGATGACGCACGGCCTACTCCACGTCGTTTTCACGCCTTCCGGCGCCAAGAGCCTGAGAACGGCGTTGGAAGATGCCGGCCGCGACGATCAGGTCATATCCTCGTTCGACTGCCTCAGCTTCGGGCCAATAAATCCTCTCGAATTGCCGTTGCGATCGAAATGGGTTGAGGATGAACTTGGCTGGACGGGATGGAACAGAATCGCTCCCGAAACAGAGGCGTTCTGGCGCGAGGCGCTTTCCCCTGGCCGCCGAAAGGTCGCCTGGCTGTCGCGGCGATCGGCCATGGAATATGCCGGCTTTCTCGAGTTGCTGTGGCGAATGCACGACGCACCGTGCGAAGTAGTCGACCTGAGCGAAGTCAGAATAGCCTGCCCACCGGAGAATGGCTTATCTCGACCGCCCGCCTTGCCCATGAGTCTCGGCTTGATCAACGCGAACACGATACGCCAAGAGAAGCTTTGGGATTTGGCCGAACCTTTGCCGGCGACCGAACGGCAGCGATATCGGGATCTCTGGCAGCGGCTTCGCTTCGAAAACGCGCCGCTGCGTGTGATCGAAGGTGGCGAGCTTGTATCGGCGCCAATCTCCTTCTTCGACGAGCGGTTGATCTCTTACGCAACGAACGACTGGCAAAAGGTAGCGATGATCGTCGGAGAGATTTTGGCTGCAGAGATGGACGATGAAGTCCTTCAGGTCGGAGATATCGTCCTGGCGGCACGCATCGATGCCATGGCTGCGAGCGGTCAGCTGGAAATTCAGGGCAAATCTGCTCTTGAAATGCAGAGTCTCGTGAGACTGCCGAGAACACCATAGGCAAACTGCAGCGAAAGCCCCGCAGCGCTTACGTTGCTCGAACTGTCAGCCGAACTTCGCACTGAGTTTCGGAAACAGGTCGTAGACCTCGTCTTCCTGCCACTCGGTTCCGGATGGCTGAGCCGGCGCACTCCGCTGCGGTGGATTGCCGGCAACCGCTTCGACGCCGTCGGTGACGGCGTATTGATAGCCTTCGTAGAACCAGTCCAGTTCATCAAAACCGTCGTCCGCCAGCGAGTCCGGATCCGACAGCGCGCGCTTGAATGCCTGACGTCCCCTGGAAATCAACGCAGCGCGAAAATCGGAGAAGGTATCGTCGCTGCAGCCGCCATTGATGACGTAAGCTGCGCCCCACAGCGGCCAGCAATAAGCCTTGTCCATCATCGCATCGAAGTGCTGCGCAAATTCAAGCGCCTCGTCCTTCGGCAGCGCTGCGATTTGCTGGCGCAGCGCATCACATTTTTGATCCATGTCGCCGCCCGAATTATCGTGCGCGCGCTGCACGATCTTCCAAAAACCGTCCTCGTCCATCACATGCTCCTGCCAGTGGGATCGCCTTTGGCGTCGTGCACAAACTAATCCGGGAATGGCAGAAATCACGATGGAACAGAAACCAGGGCTAAAAATGCATTGCCAAATCCTGCACGCGGCGCAGAATTGACCGCAACGATAACGGGGAGGACGTCATGAAACTCGAAGGCGGATGCTATTGCGGCAAGGTGCGCTATCAGGCCGAGGGCGACCCGATGATGAAGGCGCAGTGCCATTGCCGCGAATGCCAGTATATTACCGGCGGCTCGACCAACATGTTCCTGGTGATGCCGATCGCGGGTTTCAAGTACACCAAGGAGACTCCCAAGCAGTTCAAGCGCACCGATCTGGAACGCGCGGTGACGCGGGAATTCTGCGCCGAATGCGGCACCCATGTCGTGACGCGGCCACCGGGATTGCCCGGTGTCGTCGTCAAGGTCGGCACGCTCGACGACCCCTCGCTGTTCGACGGCCCGCAGATCGCGATCTACACCGTCGACAAGCAGCCCTATCACCACGTCCCCGAAGGCATGCCGAGTTTCGAGCGGTTGCCGCAGCGGTAGATCAACAATCGTCATTGCGAGCGGAGCGAAGCAATCCATATTGCTCCAAGCCGTGGCATGGATTGCTTCGCTTGCGCTCGCAATGACGGAGGCTGCGACAAAACAACCCGACGGGCAAATCAGTTCTGAGTTTCAGAAATCGTGTCAAGTAGAAAATTTCCGTAAATCAAAAATATTTCTGTAGTCGGCCGACCCAAATCAGTGCGCATCTATCGCCATCCCGCCCTGGTCAGAAGGGCGTCGGCCGTCGTCACGGACGTTGGGCGGGTTGCGGTGGACGCTTGTTCACGTCTGACGACGGCGTGGATTAAGCGTACGGCAAAACCGTGTGGTCCTGGCGCCCGTTGCCGGCGTCAAGCTGTCGGAGAAGCGTGAGCGGAAACGATAGCGACGGAGTCAACCCAGAACTCGTCTCCGGGGAGATCACGGCATAAGCCGTAAAGCCATTGCGCAGGGAAGGCCGGGTGTTCTCCGCTGCCCTGTATGCTCGTGTGCAGCCATTTCTGTGCTAACCGCACACGGGACCGCGGGTGCAGCGCGCACCCGGTCTTCCCTGCGCCCTCTTGATGAGAGGGCGGGAAGTTTCTGGCAAAGCTCGGGCGTAATGCGTCGCGAGATCGCGGCCACACATTCAGCTGTCATCACCCGCGAAAGCGGGTGATCCAGTATTCCAGAGGCGCCAATGATTGAACCGATAAGCCGCGGCGTACTGGGTCACCCGCTTTCGCGGGTGACGACATCGGTGGGTGGGGCCCGAACCGCCGCCCTGACCGCCCCCAAAATCACGCCAAATTCCACGCTGGCGCCGATGGTTAATCGCGTCTTAACCTCGCCGTATCTATGGTGGTTTGATCCGCTGCCGGTCGCTCCGTCCGTCCCCCGACCGCAATTGAAAGTGTTGGCGTTTTAGACATGGCAATGACCGCCTCTTCCGGCGTGGCGCAGGGCGCCGGCAGTGTCCCCGCTGCCGGTCAGGCCGAGCGTTCGCCGTTTCTGCGGACCGCCGAGCTTCTGGCTCCCTATCAACCCGGTAAGCCATTGATCGCGCTGTCGTTAGGCGAACCGCAGCATCCTGTCCCGACCTTCGTCGGGCCGGTCCTCGCCCAGCACATCGCCGATTTCGGCCGCTATCCGATCGCCAAGGGCATCGAGCCATTCCGCCGGGCGGTATCGAACTGGCTATCGGCCCGGTTCCAACTGCCCCGGGCAATGGATCCCGAGAGTGAAATTCTGGTGCTGAACGGCAGCCGCGAGGGCCTGTTCTTTGCCGCGATCACGGCCGCGCGCTATGTCGGCCCGCGCAAGGGCAGGCCGGCGATCCTGATGCCGAACCCGTTCTATCCGGCCTATGGCGCCGGCGCGCGCGCCGCCAATTGCGAACCGATCTACCTGCCGACCACGCTCGCCAACGGCTTCCTGCCGGATCTCGATGCGCTCGATGAGGCGACGCTGGCGCGCACGGTTGCGATGTTCATCGCCTCGCCGGCCAATCCGCAAGGGTCGGTCGCCTCGCGCGACTACTTCACCCGTCTGGTGCAACTCGCCGATCGCTACGGCTTCATGATCCTGAGCGACGAGTGCTATTCGGAAATCTACACCAAAGTGGCGCCGGGCAGCGTGCTCGAATGCGCAGGATCTGATTTCAGCAACGTCGTGGCGTTTCAATCGCTGTCGAAGCGATCGAACCTGCCGGGCATGCGCGTCGGCTTTGCGGCCGGCGACAAGAAATTTCTCAGCGTGTTTCACGAACTGCGCAATGTCGCCGCCCCGCAGGTGCCGGTGCCACTGCAGCACGTCGCGGTCGCCGCCTATAGCGACGAGGCGCATGTCGAGGAAAACCGCCGGCTCTATCGCATCAAGTTCGATCTCGCCGATCAGATCCTCGGCAATCGCTACGGCTACGTCAGACCCGCCGGCGGCTTCTGCGTCTGGCTCGATGTGTCGGACCGCGGCGGCGACGAGGCTGCGACGGTGCAGCTCTATCGCGATGCCGGCGTGCGCGTGATCCCCGGAACCTATCTGTCGCGTCCGCAAAACGACGGCAGCAATCCCGGCGCCGGCTATATCCGCCTGGCGCTGGTATCGGACAGTGAATCAACGGCCGAGGCGTTGCACCGCCTGGTCGAAACTTTGGCTTAATCGCAGGGCCCCATGAGCATGCCAGCGATCGAACGTGTCATTCCCCTGGTCGGCCATCTGCCGGCCTCGATCCGCGACGCGCTGGCGCGGCGCCTGCGGGAGGTCGCAGGCCTGTGCCTGATCGCAATCTCCGGCGTCGCTGCCGCGGCGCTGATGACGTGGTCGGTGCAGGATCCGAGTTTGAGCCACGCGACCTCGCGTGCGATCCGCAACGTTCTCGGCTATCCCGGCGCGATCGGCGCCGATCTGTTGATGCAGATTCTCGGGCTCGGCGCGATCATGCTGATCCTGCCCGTCGCGGTGTGGGGTTGGCGCATGCTGACCCATCGCACCTTCGACCGCGAAGCGTTGCGCCTGGCCTGCTGGATCCTCTGCACCATCATTGCGGCAGGCTTTGCCAGCTGCTGGCCGAACGGCGGCGCATGGCCGCTGCCGACCGGGCTTGGCGGCGTTGTCGGCGATGCCCTGGTGCGTGCGCCGGCCGTAATCTTCGGGCCCGCCGGTTTCATCTACCGCCTGGTGCTCGGCATCATCCTGTTTGCGGCGATGTGCGCCACCTTCCTGTTTGCGAGCGGCTGGGGTTCGCGTCCGCGCGACGATGAAGAGCTGACACCGATCGAGGACGACGACGCGCCGTTCGAGGAAGAGCGCGATCGCAGTTCGGTCTCGCTCGGCTGGGTCTATCATGCCCTGATGAGCGCCAAGGCCCGGCTCGGCTGGCTGATGTCCACGGCTTACCGTTCGCTGGTCGCAAGCGCGCCGCAGCCCCGCACCGCCTCGTTCGAGCGGCAGGAGCCCAGTCTCGGCGGCCGCCCGGCACCATCGATTGCCCCGCAGGCCGAGGAAGATTACGGCCACGAGGAAGAGGAAGAAGACGAGGAAGAGGAAGAGGAAGCCCCCGTCGCCCGCGCCCCGCGCAAGAAGGCGGCGCCAAAGGCATCGCCGCGGAAATCCGACAAGTTCGAACTGCCCGCGGTCTCGATGCTCACGGCACCAAAAGCCTCCGATCGCCAGCCGCTCAGCAAGAGCGAACTGGAAGCCAATTCGCGCGCGCTGGAAGGCGTGCTCGGCGACTTCGGCGTCCGCGGCGAGATCGTCAAGGCCAATCCCGGTCCGGTCGTGACGCTGTACGAACTCGAGCCGGCGCCCGGCATCAAATCCTCGCGCGTCATCGGCCTCGCCGACGACATCGCCCGCTCGATGAGCGCGCTGTCGGCACGCGTCGCCGTGGTGGCCGGCCGCAACGCCATCGGCATCGAATTGCCGAACGCGCACCGCGAGAAAGTCTATTTGCGCGAGCTGCTGTCGCTGAAGGACGAGTCGCACGCCAAATTGCCGCTCTGCCTCGGCAAGAATATCGGCGGCGAATCCATCATCATCGACCTGGCGCGCACGCCGCATATGCTGATCGCCGGCACCACCGGCTCCGGCAAATCGGTCGCCATCAACACCATGATCCTCAGCCTGGTCTACCGGCTGCGGCCGGATCAGTGCCGGCTGATCATGGTCGATCCCAAGATGCTCGAACTCTCCGTCTATGACGGCATCCCGCATCTGCTGACGCCCGTCGTGACCGATCCGAAGAAGGCCGTGGTCGCGCTGAAATGGGCGGTGCGCGAGATGGAAGAGCGCTACAAGAAGATGTCCAAGCTCGGCGTCCGCAACATCGACGGCTACAACCAGCGTCTCGTCGAAGCCAAGGGCAAGGGCGAGGAGCTGACGCGCACGGTGCACACCGGCTTCGACAAGGAAACCGGCAAGGCGATCTACGAGGACGAAAAGCTCGACCTCGAACCGCTGCCCTACATCGTCATCATCGTCGACGAAATGGCCGACCTGATGATGGTGGCCGGCAAGGACATCGAAGGCGCGGTGCAGCGGCTGGCGCAGATGGCGCGCGCCGCGGGCCTGCACGTGATCCTCGCCACGCAGCGTCCGTCGGTCGACGTCATCACCGGCACCATCAAGGCGAACTTCCCGACCCGCATCGCCTTCCAGGTCACGTCGAAAATCGACAGCCGCACCATTCTCGGCGAAATGGGCGCCGAGCAACTGCTCGGCCAGGGCGACATGCTCTATATGGCCGGCGGCGGCCGCATCAGCCGCGTGCACGGCCCGTTCGCCTCCGACGAGGAAGTCGAGAAGGTGGTGCGCCATCTCAAGACGCAGGGCCAGCCTGAATATCTCGAAGCCGTTACGGCGGAAGAGCCTGCCGAGGGCGAGGACGGCGCGGTGTTCGATTCCACCGGCATGGGCGGCGACGGCGGCGGCGACCTGTTCCAGCAGGCGGTTGCGATCGTCAAACGCGACCGCAAGGCCTCGACATCCTACATTCAACGCCGGCTGCAAATAGGCTACAACCGCGCGGCGTCATTGATGGAGCGGATGGAACTCGAAGGCATCGTCGGCCAAGCCAACCACGCCGGCAAACGCGAAATTCTGGTCGAGGAAGAAGAGAGCGGTTTCTAGAGCGATTTCAAGCGATTGGGCCCACTAACGAACTGAATTTGGCGTAATAATTCTCACGGAAAAACGATATCTCCTTTGGTCGAAAGCGCGATAAAACCACCGGCAGTGGGACGATCCGTTGAATAGAGATTCGAAATACCTGATGACACACGACTTTACCCATCGCGGCGTCCGTTACGGACTGGCGCTTGTGATCGCCATGTCCGTTGCCGGCGCAGCGACATCAGGCTTTTCGCAGAACGTTCCGGTCCCAAAGCCCGCACCCAAGGCCCGCGACGGCGGCGTGCAGCTGAGCGCGCAGGATTCGCAGAAGGGTCCGGCGACGACGGGTGCGACCCAGGCGCCGCCGAAGGCGGGGGCGATGCAAGCGCCGCCGAATCCCGTGATCCCCGATCCAAATCGCAACGTGCCCGCCAATATTTTCGCGACCTTCGATGCCAACCAGAAGGCGCAGGCCGCCAGGGTGAGTTCGTATCTGTCGTCGCTGCAGACGCTGGTCGGGAATTTCGTCCAGGTCGGGCCGGACGGCAGCAAGACCAAGGGCGACTTCGTGATCCAGAAGCCGGGCAAGGTGCGCTTCGAATATGACGCGCCGAGCCAGATCGCGATCGTTGCCGACGGATCCTCGCTCGCCGTGCGCGACAAGAAGCTCGCGACCCAGGACATCTATCCGTTGTCACAGACGCCGCTCCGGTTCCTGCTGTCGGACCGTATCGATCTGTTGAAGGATACCAACGTCGTCAGCGTCACCGCCGATGACGTCTTCATCAGCGTCACCATCGAGGAGAAGCAGGCGCTGATCGGCACCAGCCGGCTGATGCTGATGGTCGGCACCAAGGACGGCCAGCTCAAGCAATGGACCGTGACCGACCCGCAGGGCTACGACACCACGGTCGCGGTCTATAATCTGGATACGTCGAAGAAGGTCGATCCCGGCCTGTTCAAGATCGATTTCACCAATTATTCGGTGCCGCCGGGCTAACCTCATACCTCATGCCGTCGAGATAAAGCGACGTCGTCATGCCCGGCCTTGTGCCGGGCATCCACGTCTTGGCTTCCATTAAGCAAGAAAGACGTGGATGGCCGGGACAAGCCCGGCCATGACCGAGAGAAAAGACTGCTAAACCATTCTCATGCGTTTTTCCCTGACAACGTGGAATATCAACTCGGTGCGCCTGCGCATCGACATCGTCGCCAAATTCCTCAAATCGGTGCGGCCTGATGTGCTCTGCCTGCAGGAGACCAAATGCATCGACGATGCCTTCCCGCTGAAGCGCTTCAAGCGCCTTGGCTATGAGCATGTCGCGCTGAACGGACAGAAGGGCTATCACGGCGTCGCCATCGTCTCGAAACTGCCGTTCGAGACCAAGGATATCCGCACCTTCTGCGACAACATCGATTCGCGGCACATCTCGGTGGCATTCGGCGAAAAAGCCCAGCTGGCAAAACCGCTGGTGCTGCATAATTTCTACGTCCCGGCCGGCGGCGACATCCCCGATCCCGCGCTCAATCCGAAGTTCGATCACAAGCTGAAATTTCTCGACGAGATGAAAGCCTGCGAACCGCTGCATCCGCGCGGCGACGACCGGCATATCCTGGTCGGCGACCTCAACGTGGCGCCGCATGAGAACGACGTGTGGTCGCACAAGCAGCTGTTGAAGGTGGTCTCGCACACCCCGATCGAATGCGAGAAGCTCTTGGCGGCGCAGACCCATGGCGAATGGTTCGACGTCGCGCGCGAGCGCATTCCGATGTCGGAGAAGGTCTACACGTGGTGGAGCTACCGCGCCGCCGACTGGACCGTCGGCGACCGCGGCCGCAGGCTCGACCACATCTGGGTTTCGCGGGCGCTGAAGGATGGCGTCAGCGATTTCCGCATCACCCGCGACGCCCGCGGCTGGGAGCGGCCCTCGGATCACGTGCCGGTTACGGTGACGCTGGAGGTCTGATTGCGATCATCAGGTCGAAAGCTTGGCGCCGGCCATAAGAATATCGCTGGCAAGCTGGCTGGTGCGGGTGGCGAGTTCGTCGCGCAGCGCTCGCGCCGCAGCAGGGTCGCTCTCGAGCACGCGCTGAAACAGGCTGCGCGACACCCGGATCACGGTGGAATTTTCGATCGCAATCGCGCTCGACGGCCGCTTCATCGCCACGATCAGCGCCAGCTCGCCGATCAGGGCGCCAGGGCCTGCGATAACTTCAGCGCCGCCGTCCTCGACCCGGAACGCGCCGCGCTGCACGATATAACCCGCGTCCGCCTCATCGCCGGCATTGAACAATTGGTCGCCGCGGCCGAATTCGCGCTGCTCCGAGCCGATCGCCAGCATGCGCAGCGCCGTCGTTCCCAACAGGCGCAGTGTCGGGACGCGCTCGAGCAGAGCTACATCATCTTCGATCGACATACGGAACCGGTGATGCCCAGGGAGGTACGATTCGTGGGGCGAATCGTATCACGGCACCAGCTTGTAGCCACCGGCTTCCGTGACCAGGATCTCCGGATTGGCAGCGTCTTTCTCGATCTTCTGCCGCAGCCGGTAGATGTGGGTTTCCAGGGTGTGGGTGGTGACACCCGAATTATAGCCCCAGACTTCCTGCAGCAGCGTCTCGCGCGACACCGGCATCTGGCCGGCCCGGTACAGGAAACGCAGGATCGCGGTTTCCTTCTCGGTCAGCCGCACCTTCCGGGCGTTGGCGCCGGTCAGCATCTTGGAGCCGGGCCGGAAGCTGTAGGGGCCGACCGAGAACACCGCGTCCTCGCTGGCCTCGTGCTGGCGCAGTTGCGCCCGGATCCGGGCCAGCAGCACGGCGAACCGGAACGGTTTTGCCACGTAGTCATTGGCGCCGGATTCGAGGCCAAGAATGGTGTCCGAATCGGTGTCGTGGCCGGTCAGCATGATGATCGGCGCCTTGAAGCCCCCCTTGCGCAGGGAGCGGACCACTTCGCGACCGTCGGTATCGGGCAGCCCGACATCCATCAGCACCAGATCGGGGGAATTGGCCTTGGCGGCGCTGGCGCCCTTTGCCCCGGTATCGACCGCGGAGGCTTCGAACTCCTCATGCAGTGATAATTGCTCAACCAGCGTGTCGCGCAGATCGGTATCGTCATCCACGATCAGGATCTTGCGGGCATTGGCCATAGGTACGATCCTCTAGAGGCAGGCGGCGGACACAAGTGGGAGCGTCTCAAGCCGGTCTTGGTCGGTTGGTCGATGACGAAGCTGGTTCGCGGGCGAACCTCGGTCATCGGGTACGGAATCAGGTAGGAGATTGTTACAATTTCACAAGGCGAACCGCAGTGTATCCCAGATTCGAGGGGCTGTTGGATGAATGTCCTGTAATGGGCGTCAAATAGAGCAATTGCGGCCGGGGACGCAACCCCAGGATTTGGACGTTTGGCATGGGAAACACCAATTTTTCAATCACTTGTGAGACAGAAGCGCGTGATCGGCCGCTCTCGGCGATCAGGGTTCGCCGCGCCGCCGGCGACCCACGCCGGGGCTGGCTGACGGCGGACGGCTGGACCATCCCGGTGGCACTTGGCCGCGGCGGCATCCTCGCCAACAAGCGCGAAGGCGATGGCGGCACCCCGCGGGGCACCTACCGGCCACTGCAATTATGGTGGCGCGCCGACCGCCACTCGCGCCCGCCAACCTTTCTGCCGGTCCGGCCAATCCGGCCCGAGGACGGCTGGTGCGAAGACCCGAAGGACCGCCACTACAACCAGCCGATACGGCTCATGCGCGAGGAGGCCGGCGACCGCCTCACGCGCGACGATCACCTCTACGACTTCATCGTCGAGATTGATCACAACAGCGCGCCGCGCATTGCCGGCCGCGGCAGCGCCGTGTTCCTCCATCTGGCGCGCACGAATTTTTCCGCCACGGCAGGCTGCGTTTCGATGACAAAGTCTGCGATGCTTCGGTTGCTGCGGCGGATGGGGCCGCAAACCAAGATTATTATTGGATGAACTTCTTTTCAGGATGCGGGGATTATGCAGGACAGACATCAGATTGCGTCGGCATCGCAGACGTTGCACGACCATTGGCGCGCCGGCACCAAGCTTGACGCGCTCGACGCCTGGCTGAGGCCACAGGACCGCATCGAGGCCTATGCGATCCAGGCCGCGATCGAGAGATTTTCGACGACCCATCTGTTCGGCTGGAAGATCGCGGCCACCAGCGAGGCCGGGCAGAAGCACATCAATGTCGATGGTCCGATGGCCGGACGCATTCTCGCCGAGACCGTGATATCAGACGGCGGAACGGCATCGATGGCCGGCAACGAAATGCGTGTTGCCGAGCCGGAATTTGCGTTTCGCATGCGCTACGACCTGCCGTCGCGATCGACGCCCTACACGGTGAGCCAGGTGCTCGATGCCGTGGACACGCTGCATCCGGCGATCGAGATTCCGGATTCGCGCTTTTCGGATTTCGTCAGTGCCGGTGACGCCCAGATCATCGCCGACAACGCCTGCGCGCATTTGTTCGTGCTCGGCCCGGCCACGAAGGCGGACTGGCGCGCGCGCGATCTGGTCGAGGAACGACCCGTCACCACGCTACGCGGCCAGCAATTCGTCGGTCATGGCAAGAACGTGCTGGGCGATCCCCGGCTGGCGCTGACATGGCTGGCCAACGAATTGCGCCAGCTCGGCGTGACACTGAAAGCTGGCCGGGTCGTCACCACAGGCACCTGCCATCCGCCGCTGCCGATCCAGGCCGGCGATTTCTGCGCGGTTGATTTTGGGGTGCTGGGGAAAGTATCGGTGGGGTTCGAGTAGGCGGCTTCATACTCAGTGTCGTCCCGGCGAAGGGCGGGACGACAAATTACCGATGCCCGAAGATCGCCGAGCCGACGCGGATATGCGTGGCGCCGAACTGGATCGCAATCGCAAAATCGGCGCTCATGCCCATCGACAGATTCTTCAAGCCGTTGCGCACGGCGATCTTGGCGGTCAGTGCGAAATGCGGTGCCGGCGCCTGGTCGACCGGTGGAATGCACATCAATCCGGAAATCGGCAGGCCATATTTCTCGCGGCAGTTCGCAATGAACGCATCGGCCTCGCCAGGCGCGACGCCGGCCTTCTGCGGCTCCTCGCCGGTATTGAGCTGGACGAACAGTTCCGGCTGCTTTTTCTGGTAATTGATTTCCTTGGCTAACGCTTCGCAAATGCTCGGGCGGTCGACAGAATGAATGGCGTCGAACAGCGCCACCGCCTCTTTCGCCTTGTTGGATTGCAGCGGCCCGATCAGATGCAGCGTCAGGCCCTGGTAAGCGGACATTAACCCAGGCCATTTCGCTTTGGCTTCCTGCACGCGATTCTCGCCGAATACGCGCTGTCCGGCGTCGATAATGGGCGAAATCGCCGACGCGTCGAACGTCTTGGACACCGCGATCAATTGTACCGTCGCCCGATCACGGCGCGCTTCCTTGCAAGCGCGCGCGATGTCCTGCTCCACGGTGGCAAGACCGCCAGGTAAAGGTTCGGTTAGCGAGCTGGTCGTCGGAGGCGTCATGTGAACTGTGGCTCGTACATTTACGGCATTTCCTTGGATTTTACCAAGTTCGGGAAGGGCTTTTTGAATCCTTCGCTTTACCCTGCCACGCGGGGTAGGGGCCAATATGTCTAGCGTTATTTTCAACCGCAACCGAGTGAAACTCAAGAAGCTTCTGGGGATCCGGACGCGGCTGGTGCTGCTGGCGTTGATCCTGGTGGCGCCCTTGATGCTGGAACGCGTCCGTTCGCTCGAACATGCCCGCTCAAAGCAAATCGCCCTTGCCACCGAAGAATTCCTCAACATCGCCCAGCACAGCGCCGATACCCAGCGCGAAGTGGTCTCCTCCGTCGAGACGATGCTGAAATCGGCGGCCTATATCCGCGCCTCCAGCGGCATCGGTCGCAGTTGCGAAATCCTGCGCGCCAGCCTGCCGAGCAACCTGCCCTGGATCCGCAGCATCATGATCGCGTCCAAGGACGGCCTCGTGCAGTGCTCGACCTTGAACATTCAGGTGGGACTGCAAATCGGCGACCGCGAATATTTCAAGAAGGCGCAGGCAAGCCGCGACTTCGTTTTCAGCGACTACCTGTTCGGCAAGACCAACGGCCGGCCGATGATGATGGCGGCCTATCCGGTGTCTGCCATCAATCCCGAGGAAGATGCCGTCGTCGTTGCCGGCATCAATATCGACTGGCTGTCGAAGATCATGACCAATCTCGGCGGGCGGCCGGGAATTTCGTCGTTGCTGGTCGACAGCGCCGGCGTCGTCCTCGCCGCGCCCACCGATCAGACCAGCATGATCGGACGGCCGCTGGATTCGGTGCCGCTGATGTCCGCCGCGGCGGAGAAGGCCTTGAGCTCCGACGCACCGACCGGCTCGCTTTCATTCACCGCCTCCGACGGCTCGAATCGCACGATCAGTTTCTCGCGCATTTCCGGAACGCAATCCCGCCTGATCGTCAGCATCGACGAAACCCGGGTGACCGAAGCGATCAATCGCGAGATCCGCAACGCTTATCTTCAATTGGGATTTGTCTGCCTGTTCGTGCTGCTGGGCGCGCTGATCGGCGCGGAAAAGCTGATCATCAACCCGATCGAGGTGATGACCGGCATGGCCAAGCGATTCGGCGAAGGCGACAGGTCGGCGCGCGTCGCGCGCAACAAACTGCCTGCTGAATTCATGCCGCTGGCGCGCGCCTTCAACGCGATGGCCGCCCAGCTCAGCCAGCGCGAGCGCGAGCTCCTTGCCAACAACGACCGCCTCACCGTGATCGCATCGATCGACATGTTGTCGGGTCTTGCCAACCGCCGCGGCTTTCAGAGCCGTCTGGATTTCGAGTGGATGAAGGCGCAGCAATACAACAGCCAGTTGTCGCTGCTGATG
This sequence comes from Bradyrhizobium sp. OAE829, assembly GCF_040546575.1. NCBI lineage: Bacteria > Pseudomonadati > Pseudomonadota > Alphaproteobacteria > Hyphomicrobiales > Nitrobacteraceae > Bradyrhizobium > Bradyrhizobium sp. OAE829. Next base: position 4,436,058 of record NZ_JBEPOE010000001.1, read on the forward strand.
ATCGATGTCGATCACTTCAAGCTCTACAACGACACCTATGGGCACCCCGAGGGCGACGCCTGCCTGACCAGGCTCGGCGAAACGCTGGCCGGTATCGCCGCCGACACCATGGGCTTCGCCGGCCGCTATGGCGGCGAGGAATTCTGCCTGCTGCTGCCGAACACCGATTCGCTGAAGGCACTGGCGATCGGCGAGATGGTGCGCACCGCGGTGCTGGACCTGAAAATACCGCACAACACCAGCAGCCATCACACCGTCACCGTGAGCATCGGTGTGGCCGGCGCGCTGCCGAACGACACCCAGCGCCCGGGCGACCTGATCGAGGCGGCCGATGCCGCCCTCTACGCCGCCAAACACCGCGGCCGCAACACCGTGGTCGAGCATGGATTTGCGCGGATGGTGGATCAGGCCGGGATGGCGCTGGCGGGTTAGCCCGCCACCCGCTGCTCGGGCACGAGTTCAGCCTCGGTGACGACCCGGTTGCGGCCGGTCTTCTTGGCTTGATAGAGCGCGCGGTCGCAGCGCTCGATCAGGTCGGACATCGATTCGCCGCCCTGGAACTGCGCCACACCGATGGAGATGGTGATGCCGGGCAGCGCTTCGCCGGTCGAACGGCGGGAGATGTGACATTCCGCAACCAGGCGCCGGATGCGTTCCGCAATCGTGGCAGCCGTCGTCAGGCCAGCGTTCGGCAGGATGACGATCAGCTCCTCGCCGCCGTAGCGCGCCGGCAAATCGATGTCCCGCACGGCCTCGCGCAACACCTTCGCCATCAGGCGCAGCACCTGGTCGCCGACCCCGTGACCGAACTCGTCGTTGAAGCGCTTGAAGTGATCGATATCGATCAGAAGCGCACTCACGGGATCGTCCTGTTCCATCGCAGCGAGCTGGGCCTTGCGGAAAAACTCCTCCAGTGCCCGGCGGTTCGGCAGGCCGGTCAGCGTGTCGGTCTTGGCCCGCTCCTCGGACTTGACCAGGGAATCGCGGATCGTCGCCAGTTCGCGTGATTTCTCGACGAAGCCGACTTCGAGCTTGGTGGCGCGCGTCGTCGCCTTGGCGAGTTCGCTCATCAGGCTCTCGATCAGCAGCTTGGGATCGACGCCGGCCTCGGTGCGCTCGGTGACATCGTTGATGGCAGCCATTTGCGTGCGGTTGTCGGCGATCGCCGTGGTCAGGAACTGCTTGGCCGACGCCATCACCGAATGCAATTGCTGGGAGACTTCATAGGCCACCGCCTCGTCGGTGGCCTTCGATCCGATATAGCTCTCATGGATTTCGCGATTGGTCTGGGCGTCGAACTTGCGCTTGTTGCCGATCAGGATATCGATCGCGCGCTTGAGCACCGGCGGCGTGCCGAGCGTATAATTGAACCAGACATGGAAATTGTTCGGCGTCGGCGGCACGCGATGCTCGGCCATTGAGCGCATGGCCGTTTCAGCGACCGACGTCGCGTACTCGAAATCGAGCTCGTCGAATCCCGCGGTCACGGCTTTGATGGCTTCCTACCGGTGAATTGGTGCCCTTTTCATAGGCAGGTTCCCATGAATTCGTTAAATGCCCCTCAACCGGCCCGCCGGCATGCGGCTCCAGACGCACCAGGGGACCTGCCGATCTGCGCCAACCCGTTGACCCCGCAACCGCTTTTGTGGCCTAGTCCGCCGTCTTTTAGACGGCCCCGAATCCATAAAAGCCCAGCGATTCCATGACCTCCGAACGCTACAACGCCCGTGACTCCGAGCCGCGCTGGCAACGCCAGTGGGATCAGAAGGCGATCTTCGCCTCCAAAAACGACGATTCCCGGCCGAAATACTACGTCCTCGAGATGTTCCCCTACCCGTCCGGGCGCATCCATATCGGGCATGTCCGCAACTACACGCTGGGCGACGTGCTGGCGCGGTTCATGCGCGCCAAGGGGTTCAACGTGCTGCACCCGATGGGCTGGGACGCGTTCGGGCTGCCGGCCGAAAACGCCGCGATCGAGCGCAAGGTCGCGCCAAAGGCCTGGACCTACGACAACATCGCCGCGATGAAGAAGCAGCTGCAGTCGATCGGACTGTCGCTCGACTGGAGCCGGGAATTCGCGACCTGCGACCCCAGCTATTACAAGCATCAGCAGAAGATGTTTCTCGACATGCTGCGCGCCGGGCTCGCCGAGCGCGAGAAGCGCAAGCTGAACTGGGACCCGGTCGACATGACCGTGCTCGCCAACGAGCAGGTGATCGACGGTCGCGGCTGGCGTTCCGGCGCCGTGGTCGAACAGCGCGAGATGAGCCAGTGGGTCTTCAAGATCACGAAATACTCGCAGGAACTGCTGGACGCCCTGGACGGGCTGGATCGCTGGCCCGACAAGGTGCGGCTGATGCAGCGCAACTGGATCGGCCGCTCCGAGGGCCTCCTGGTGCGTTTCGCGCTGGATCCGGCAACGACGCCGGCCGGCGAGTCCGAGCTGAAGATTTTCACGACGCGGCCCGACACGCTGTTCGGCGCCAAGTTCATGGCAATCGCGGCCGACCATCCGCTGGCGATCGCGGCGGCGGCGAAGAATCCCAGGCTCGCGGAGTTCATCGCCGAGGTCAAACGCATCGGCACCGCCCAGGAAATCATCGACACCGCCGAAAAACAGGGTTTCGACACCAGCATCCGCGCGGTGCATCCGTTCGACCCGAACTGGAAGCTGCCGGTCTATGTCGCCAACTTCGTGCTGATGGAATACGGCACCGGCGCGATCTTCGGTTGCCCCGGGCACGACCAGCGCGACCTCGATTTCGTCAATAAATATGCGCTCGGCGTCACGCCCGTCGTGTGTCCCGAAGGCCAGGACCCGAAGACGTTCGTGATCACGGATACCGCCTATGACGGTGACGGCCGCATGATCAATTCCCGCTTCCTCGACGGCATGACCATCGAGCAGGCCAAGGAAGAGGTCGCAAAGCGGCTGGAAAGTGAACTGCGCGGCAACATGCCGGTGGCTGAGCGGCAGGTGAACTTCCGCCTGCGCGACTGGGGCATTTCGCGCCAGCGCTATTGGGGTTGTCCGATCCCGGTGATCCACTGCCCGAAATGCGACGTGGTGCCGGTGCCGGACAGCGACCTGCCGGTGGTGCTGCCGGAGGACGTGACCTTCGACAAGCCCGGCAACGCGCTCGACCATCATCCGACCTGGAAGCACGTCACCTGCCCGAAATGCGGTGGCAAAGCCCAGCGTGAAACCGACACCATGGACACCTTCGTGGATTCGTCCTGGTACTTTGCGCGCTTCACCGATCCCTGGAACGAGAACGCGCCGACCACGCCTGATGTCGTGAACCGGATGTTGCCGATCGACCAGTATATCGGCGGTGTCGAGCACGCGATCCTGCATCTGCTGTACAGCCGCTTCTTCACCCGCGCGATGAAGGCGACCGGCCATATCGGCATGGACGAGCCGTTCGCCGGCATGTTCACGCAGGGCATGGTGGTGCACGAGACTTACCAAAAGGCCGACGGCTCCTACGTCACGCCCGCCGAAGTGAAGGTCGAGACCGGCGGCAATGGCAAGCGCGCCCTGCTGCTGACGACGGGTGAAGAGGTCGCCATCGGCGCGATCGAGAAGATGTCGAAGTCGAAGAAGAACACCGTCGATCCCGACGACATCATCGCGACCTACGGCGCCGACGTCGCGCGCTGGTTCATGCTGTCGGACTCACCGCCCGATCGCGACGTGATCTGGAGCGACGAGCGCGTGCAGGGCGCGTCGCGCTTCGTGCAGCGGCTGTGGCGGCTGGTCAACGAAGCGGCCGAGATCGCCAAAACGGCCCCGGCCGCCCGGCCGGCCTCGTTCGGCGACGATGCGCTGGGCCTGCGCAAGGCGGCCCATGGCGCGCTGGACAAGGTCTCGAACGGCATCGAGCGGCTGCATTTCAACGTCTGCCTCGCCCATATCCGCGAGTTCACCAATGCGCTGGCCGAGGTGCTGGGGCGCGAGGGGCAGCCGGCGCCGGACCTGAGCCCAGATCTTTCTTGGTCGGTCCGGGAGGCCGCGGTCATCCTTGTTCAACTGTTCGCGCCCATGATGCCCCACCTGGCCGAGGAGTGCTGGACGGTATTGGGGCAGTCCGGGCTGATTTCGGAGGCCAATTGGCCCCAAATCGAACGCGATTTGCTGGTTGAAGACACGGTGACGCTGGTGGTTCAGGTCAATGGCAAAAAACGGGGTGATGTAACCGTGCCACGGGGCGCCCAAAATCCGGAAATTGAGGCTGCCGTTCTGGCCCTTGATGCGGTAAAACTGGCCTTGGGCGGCAAAGCCGTCCGCAAGGTGATTGTTGTTCCCATGAGGATCGTGAATGTCGTTGGCTAGGACCCGGATCGCCGCTCGGCTGCTGGCGGTTGTCGCTCTGGCGGCGCTGACGGCCGGCTGTTTTCAGCCGATGTATGCCGAACGCACCGACGGCTTGCCCGGCCTGCGCGAAAAGCTGATGGGCGTGGAAATCCCGCCCGTCGACAAGAACAACGCCTCCCGCGAGGCCCGCATTCAGGTCGAAATCCGCAACCAGCTGGCGTTCAAGCTTTATGGCAATGCGACCGGCATGCCGCCGACCCATCGGCTGGTGCTGCGGTTCTCCACCAGCCGCTCGTCGCTGATCCTCGATCCGGCCACCGCGCTGCCGTCGAGCGAGAATTACGGCATCGACGCGCAGTACAATCTGATCGATCTGGCGACGAACAAATCTGTCATGACAGGCACGACCTTCTCCCGCGTGTCCTATGACATCCCGGGCCAGATGCAGCGTTTCGCCCGCGCCCGCGCCTTTCGCGACGCCGAGGATCGCTCCGCCAACGAGATCGCCGAGAACATCCAGACCCGGCTGGCGTCGTTCTTCGTCGCCGGCACCTGATCTCTCCACACACTTGACGTCATCCTGAGGTGCGCGCACTTGCGCGCCTCGAAGGATGGCCACATCATCGCTCACAATCATCCTTCGAGGCTCGCAAGGGCTCGCACTTCAGGATGACGCAGCTCGGATTGGTCGAAATTCAATGGTCGCGCTTCGCGGAAAAGAAATCGACGCTTTTCTCGTCCGGCCTGATTCCGGCCGTCCCATCATTCTGCTGTACGGCCCGGACGCCGGCCTGGTGCGAGAACGCGCCGACGCATTGCTGGCGTCCGCCGTCGACGATCCCAACGATCCATTCTCAATGGTGCGGATGGACGGCGACGAACTGTCGGCCGAACCGTCGCGGCTGGTCGATGAAGCGATGACGGTGCCGCTGTTCGGCGGCCGCCGCGCTATCCGCGTGCGTGCCGGCTCGCGCAGTTTTGCCGGCGGCATCGACACGCTGGCGGAGATGCCGCTGAGGGATTGCCGCATCGTGATCGAGGCCGGCGAGCTGCGGCCGGAATCGCCGCTGCGCAAGGCCTGCGAGCGCGCCAAGACCGCGGTCGTGATCGCCTGCTATCCCGACACCGAACGCGACCTTGCCAAGCTGATCGATGACGAATTGCGGCCGTCCAACCTGCGCATCGCGCCCGACGCCCGCGCCGTGTTGACCGCACTGCTCGGCGGCGACCGGCAAGCCTCGCGCAATGAATTGCGCAAGCTCGCGCTCTACGCCCACGGGCAGGGCGAGGTGTCGATCGACGACGTGATGGCGGTTGTCGCTGACGCATCCGAGCTGAAGCTCGATCCGATCGTTGATGGCGCGTTCGCGGGAAAGCCTGATCTGGTCGAAAGCGAATTCGCCAAAGCGATGATCGCCGGCACCTATCCCGGTGTGATCATTTCGGCAGCCCAACGCCAGGCCGCATGGCTGCACAAATCGGCGCTAGCCGTAGCCGAAGGCACGCCGGTCTCGACGTTGCTGGAGAGCGGGTATCCGCGGCTGCATTTTTCGCGCAAGGGCGCGGTTGAAGTTGCATTGCGGAATTTCAGCGCCGCGCGGCTGGTCGCGATTATCGACCAGCTCGCGACCGCCGCATTCGACATGCGCAAGCAGGCCACGCTGGCAGCCGCGATCGCGCAACGCGCGCTGCTGTCGATCGCGGCGAACGCGAAGCGGCGGGGGTAAGTGTTTCTTTCGTCGTCCCGGCGAACGCCGGGACCCATACACCGCGGCAGTCATTGTTGCAGAAGGTCTCTAACGCCAGCGCTCTTACCGATGGGCCGCGGCGTATGGGTCCCGGCTCGCGCTTCGCTTGGCCGGGACGACAAAATAATGTTCAACCGCCCTTCGCCAGCCGCCGCATCACTTCGTCGAGCTGCTCGAGGTTGCGGTAGCTGATCTGGACGCTGCCGCCGGGATCGCGGTGGTTGACGGTCACGCTCAAACCCAGTGCGTCGCTGACGCGTTTCTCCAACGCTATCGTATCGGGGTCCTTGGTCTTGCCGCCGCTACTGCGGGCTTTCTGCGGCTTGCGCTCCGGCACGCCCTCTTCATGCGCCAGCGCCTCGGCCTGGCGGACGTTGAGGCCTTCGGCGACGATACGCTTTGCGGAGGCAAGTGGATCGGGCACGCCGATCAGCGCGCGGGCGTGGCCGGCGGACAGTTCACCCGTGGAGATGAGGGCCTGCACCTCTGCCGGCAGCTTCGTCAGCCGCATCATGTTGGCGACATGGCTGCGGCTCTTGCCGACTTCCTTGGCGATCTCTTCCTGGCTGCGTTTGAATTCTTCCGCGAGCGCGTGATAGCCCTGCGCCTCTTCCATCGCATTGAGGTCTTCGCGCTGCACGTTCTCGATGATCATGATCTCGAGCGCGTCGCTGTCACTGACCTCGATCGGCACGATCGGCACTTCATGCAGCCCGGCCAGCTGCGAGGCGCGCCAGCGGCGTTCGCCGGCAATGATCTCGTAGCGATCGGTGGCGCCCTTCACGGGACGCACCACGATCGGCTGGATCACGCCATGCTGCTTGACGGAAGCCGCGAGCTCACCGAGTTCGGCATCGGCAAATGTCCGGCGCGGGTTGCGCGGATTTGCCTTTAGAAATTCGATCGGCACCTTGCGCTGATTGCGCGGGCGTTCGACGTGCGCGGCCTCGCCGCCAACATCGCCGATCAGACTTGCAAGACCGCGGCCCAGTCGCGAACGCGCTTCGTCGGCCATCGCCAGCTCCCTTGGATTCACGCAACTTACTCCGGAATTAGAAACTGTTTTTCTTGTAGGATGGGTAGAGCGCAGCGAAACCCATCAAGCTCGTCGTGGTGCGATGGGTTTCGCTGCGCTCTACCCATCCTACGATTTCGCGCTAATGCGTCCTGAGCTCGCGCTCGCGCTGGATCACTTCGGTTGCGAGTTTCAGATACGCATCGCTGCCGACGCATTTGAGATCGTAGACCAGCACCGGCTTGCCGTAGGACGGCGCCTCGGAGATGCGCACGTTGCGCGGGATCATGGTGTTGTAGACCTTGGCGCCCATGAACTGCCGGACGTCGGCGACGACCTGGTTCGACAAATTGTTGCGCGAGTCGAACATGGTCAGCACGATGCCGTGGATCGACAGATTCGGATTCAACGTCGAGCGCACCTGCTCCACGGTCTGCAGCAATTGCGACAGACCTTCGAGCGCGAAGAACTCGCACTGCAGCGGCACCAGGATCGCGTCGGACGCCGCCATCGCGTTGACGGTGAGGAGGTTGAGCGACGGCGGACAGTCGATCAGCACATAGGTGTAATCAGCGCCGGGCGCCGCATCGTTGTTCAGCGCCGCGATGGCGTCGCGCAGGCGGAAGGCGCGGCCGGGTGTCGTGCCCAGCTCCAATTCGAGACCCGACAAGTCCATGGTGGAAGCGGCGATATGCAGACGCGGCACGGCGGTCACAACGACAGCTTCGCGCAGCGGGGCTTCGCCGATCAGCACATCGTAGGTTGAACAATTGCGGTCGCGGCGATCGATGCCGAGGCCGGTGGAGGCGTTGCCCTGGGGATCGAGGTCGACGATCAACACGCGCTCGCCAATCGCAGCGAGTGCGGTGCCAAGATTGATCGCTGTGGTAGTTTTGCCGACGCCACCCTTCTGGTTGGCAAGCGACAAAATACGCGGATGGCCAGCCGCTGCGGGCGCCCTATCCTCTTGATATACCTCATCAATCACGTTCGTACCCCAGTGCCCAGTGCGGCCTGATTGCGTCGCTCGATACGATCGAGTTCGACGATCCAGCCGTGTCCGCCGGTGCGGCTGGAATGAAGTTGTGGCTCAATATTCCAATATTTAGTGGCTTCGGTCAATTCAGCCTCTACATCTTGGCCCTTTAGAAATAACGCTTTTGCGCCCTTTCCTACAAGCGGTTCCGCGAAACCGATGAGCTGATGTAACGGAGCCAGCGCCCGCGCAGTGACACAATCGACAGGCCCTGCGATTCTATCCACGATATCCCCGATGTCAGCGAGATGCACGGTCCCGGCCGCCGAAGTCACACGAATTGCTTCGCGCAGGAACGCGGCTTTCTTGGCGTTGCGTTCGACCAGTTGAATATTGGCGCCCGGTGTTTCCGCCAAAGCGCAGGCCAGGACCACGCCGGGAAAGCCGCCGCCACTGCCGAGATCGACCCATTTGGTCGCGCTGGGGGCCAAGGTCAACAGCTGCAGCGAGTCGGCGATATGACGGGTCCAGAGATGTGGAAGCGTCGATGGCGCCACGAGGTTTGTTTTGGCCTGCCATTCCCGGAGCAGGTCGACATAGCGATCCAGCCGCTCCTCTGTTTCACGTGAAACGGGAGTGAGGGCGAGGGCGGCGGCTTTGTCGGAGGTCGTCATTGATCTCGATCGAGTGGGCACATGGCGATTCGCTTGGATGCGGTCGGGTTAAAGCTGTCATTGCGAGCGAAGCGAAGCAATTCACCTCGCGAAGGGGGCGAGCCCGTGGCCCATCCTTCGAGACGGCCGCTTCGCGGCCTCCTCAGGATGAGGTGTGAGACCCTCATGGTGAGGAGCGCGGAACCGCGCGTTTCGAACCATGCGGCCCCCGTTTCACGTGAAACGTTTTAAGCTGTCGCCCTCGAAGTCTTCCGCCGGGCCTCACGTCGTAGATATGCCGCCAGAATACCAAGCGCAGCCGGAGTCAAACCATCCAGCCGCCCCGCCTGCCCTATGGTCCGCGGCCGGGCCGCCTCAAGCTTGGAGCGCGCCTCATTAGAAAGGCCCGGCACGTCAGAATAATCGATGTCGGTCAGAACCAGGCCCTCATCGCGCCGGAAGGCGTCGACGTCAGCGGTCTGACGCTTGAGATAGACGTCATATTTGGCATCGATCTCGAGGTGGACCGCGATCGATGGGTCAATGGCTGATAGCTCGGGCCAGATACCCTGCAGCGCTGACCATTCGATCTCAGGATAGGCGAGAAGCTCAAACGCCGAGCGGCGATGGCCGTCCCGGTTCAGCGCCAGGCCGTGCTTGCCGGCTTCGTTGGGAGTGATCGTCAGCGACTTCGCCAGCGACTTCGCGGCCTCGAGCGCCGTCATCTTGGCGCCGTGGCGCTGCGAACGCGCCTGCCCTACGCAACCCAAGGCGATCCCCTTGTCGGTCAGCCTCTGGTCGGCATTGTCGGCCCGCAGCGTCAGGCGATACTCCGCCCGTGATGTGAACATACGATAGGGTTCTGATATCCCGCGGGTCACAAGATCATCGATCATCACGCCGAGGTAGCCGTCGGCACGGTCGAAAACGATCGTATCACCGCCGCCGGCGGACAGTGCCGCATTCAGCCCCGCAACAATCCCCTGTGCCGCGGCCTCTTCATAGCCGGTGGTGCCGTTGATCTGCCCGGCCAGGAACAGCCCCGGCAGCCGCTTCGCCCGTAGCGTTGGCTCCAGTTCCCGGGGGTCGACATGGTCGTACTCGATGGCATAGCCCGGGCGAACCATTCTGACCCGCTCGAGACCTGGAATGGTCGAGAGGATCGCAAGCTGCACCTCTTCCGGAAGCGAGGTCGAGATGCCGTTGGGATAGACAGTGGAGTCGTCCAGGCCTTCCGGCTCCAGGAAGATCTGATGGCCGTCGCGGTCGCCAAAGCGGACGATCTTGTCTTCGATCGAGGGGCAATAGCGCGGACCGCTGCTCTTGATCTGGCCGGAATACATCGGCGAGCGATGCACATTGGCCCGGATCACCTCATGGGTCGCGGGCGTCGTGCGGGTGATCCCACACTGGATCTGTGGGGTCGTAATCCGGTCGGTCATCACCGAGAACGGCTCCGGCGGATCGTCGCCGGGCTGCATTTCGACCGCGGACCAGTCGATGGTCGTGCCATCCAGCCGCGGCGGCGTACCGGTCTTGAGACGACCAAGCGTAAAGCCCGCACGTTCGAACGAAGCCGAAAGCCCTATCGCCGGCGCCTCGCCGACCCGCCCGGCCGGCCAGTTCTTTTCGCCGAGATGGATCAGACCACGGAGGAAGGTCCCGGTGGTGATGACGACGGCACCACAGGCGAGCTCGCGGCCATCGCCGAGACGAATGCCGGCGACACGCCCGTTGGAAACGATCAGCTCGTCCGCCTCGCCTTCGATCACGCTCAGATTGGCGGTCTCGATGATCGCCGCCTGCATCGCTGCCGCATAGAGTTTTCTGTCGGCTTGGGCCCGCGGTCCGCGAACAGCAGGACCCTTGCGACGGTTCAGCATCCGAAACTGGATCCCACCGGCATCAGCGACCCGGCCCATCAGACCATCGAGGGCGTCGACTTCACGGACCAGATGACCCTTGCCCAGACCACCGATGGCAGGATTGCAGGACATCGCGCCGACGGTCGCAAAGCTGTGGGTCAGCAGCGCGGTCCTTGCGCCCATCCGGGCAGCGGCACTTGCGGCCTCGCAGCCGGCATGGCCGCCGCCGATGACGATGACGTCGAAGGAATCTGGGCGCGAAATCATGGCGGACTTCTATCGCGGAGTCAGAAATCTCGGAAGCGGAAGTTGCGGGAAATTGTATGGATTGGATCTGTTTCACGTGAAACAGCGGATTCCATTAGCGCCTCGCCAGTGTTTCACGTGAAACAGGCCAGTCATGAAATGAACCAAATACTAAAATAAAGAAATATTACTTTCCTACACAGAATTCCCTGAAGATCACGTCGAGTATGTCCTCGACATCGACACGCCCAAGCAACCGCCCAAGGGAATGCGCGGCGACGCGAAGTTCCTCGGCCGCCAGTTCCTCGCCCTCCCCGACCACACCAATGCTGCGCTGCAATGAAACCGCCGACTGCTGCAGCAGCTGCCGCTGCCGGGTTCGGCTGATCAATCCGCCCTCGCTGGTGCCAAAATAATCCTGCGCGAACTGGACCAGGGCCGCGATCAGTTCGGGAAGCCCATCCCCGCCCCTGGCCGAAATCGCAAACTCGCCCCGGCCCGAAACCTCGGCCAATGGCCGACTGGCCGGATCCAGGTCGATCTTGTTGCGCACGCGCCAGACCGGCGCGGTGCCAGCGTGATCGATTCTCGCGTCCGCCCGGTCGGCAAGCCACAGCACCAGATCGGCTTCCGCGGCGCGAACCCGCGCCCGGCGCACACCCTCCTGCTCCACCGGATCGTCGGTCTCGCGAATGCCGGCGGTGTCGATGACGGTCACCGGATAACCGTCGAGATCGAGCTGCACCTCGATGACATCGCGCGTGGTGCCCGCGTGCGGCGATACGATCGCCACCTCGCGCCGCGCCAGCTGATTCATCAAGGTTGACTTGCCGACATTCGGGGGACCCGCGATCGCCACCACGAGACCATCGCGCAGCCGTTCACTTTGGCCCTGTGCCGCAAGGACTTCCTTGATCTCGCCCAGAAGGGTTTTGATCTTCACCAGCGCCGGCGCGATCAATTCCGCGGGCACATCGCCCTCATCCGAAAAATCGATGCCGGCTTCGATCAGCGCTGACGCCTCGATGATGCGCGCACGCCAGTCGCGCGCTCTGTCGCCGAGCAGGCCCTTGAGCTGGCGCAGCGCCTGGCGGCGTTGCCGGTCGGTGTCGGCGTGAATGAGATCGTCGAGACCCTCGGCCTCGGTCAGATCGAGCTTGCCGTTTTCGAACCCGCGCCGCGTGAACTCACCGGGTTCGGCGGGGCGCATATCCTGGGCGGCCAGCGCCGCAAAGATCGAGGCCAGCACCGCCCGTCCGCCATGGACATGAAATTCGGCGACGTCCTCGCCGGTGGCACTGGCCGGCCCGGGGAACCAGAGCACCACCGAATCGTCCAATGGCTGACCGCTGGCGTCCAGGAGCAGCATCCGGGTCGCCGCCCGCGCTGGCGGGATTTTGCCACCCAACGCGACCAGCGCCGGACCCGCTCCCGGCCCCGACACCCGCACAATGGCGATCGCGCTGGGCGCCCGGCCCGACGACAGCGCAAAAATGGTCTGATCCCGTGGATGCATCGCCTATTTGTGCAGGAGTGCTTGAAAAGGCAACGCAATTTGAGCTGTGGGACGGCATCCACTCAGGACGGGGAAACAGCGCTCGCGAGAACCGATTTGGTGCAGCATTTGTGCAGCAATTTTGCTGCGAGAAAGACGGCTTGGTTGGGTGTCGTAGCCTACCCGCTTCTAATCCAAGCAATATCAAATACTTAATTGAAAGCCGGTTCCCGGACGCCCGGCGAACCATGCTGCAACATGCCGGGCAACGAAAAGGGCGCCCCATCTGCACGAGGCGCCCTTCCCCCAACCTCGCCTGATGGATCAGGTGTTCATCGAATCGAAGAATTCCGAGTTGTTCTTGGTGTTGCGGAGCTTGTCGAGCAGGAAGTCGATCGCGTCCATTGTGCCCATCGGATTGAGGATCCGGCGCAGCACGTACATTTTCTTGAGCAGCTGCGGATCGGTGATGAGCTCTTCCTTGCGGGTGCCGGATCGCGAGATGTCGATCGCCGGGAAGGTCCGCTTGTCCGAGACCTTGCGATCCAGGATCAGTTCGGAGTTACCGGTGCCCTTGAACTCTTCGAAGATGACTTCGTCCATTCGGCTGCCGGTATCGACCAGCGCGGTCGCGATGATGGTGAGCGAACCGCCCTCCTCGATGTTACGGGCGGCACCGAAGAAGCGCTTCGGCCGCTGCAACGCGTTCGCATCGACACCGCCGGTCAGCACCTTGCCGGATGACGGCACCACCGTGTTGTAGGCGCGGCCCAGACGCGTGATCGAGTCCAGCAGGATCACGACGTCGCGGCCGTGTTCGACCAGCCGTTTTGCTTTTTCGATCACCATTTCGGCGACCTGGACGTGACGCACCGCCGGCTCGTCGAAGGTCGACGAGACGACCTCGCCCTTCACCGAGCGCTGCATGTCCGTGACTTCTTCCGGACGTTCGTCGATCAGAAGCACGATCAGGTAGCATTCAGGATGATTGGCAGTGATCGAGTGCGCGATGTTCTGCATCAGCACGGTTTTACCGGTGCGCGGCGGCGCGACGATCAGCGCGCGCTGGCCTTTGCCGATCGGGGCGACAATGTCGATAACCCTTGCAGAAAGGTCTTTTCGCGTCGGATCCTCGAGTTCGAGGCGGAAGCGCTGGTCCGGAAACAGCGGCGTCAGATTGTCGAAATTGACCTTGTGCTTGGATTTTTCCGGGTCTTCGAAATTGAGCGTGTTGACCTTGAGTAGCGCGAAATAGCGTTCGCCTTCTTTCGGGCTGCGGATATGGCCTTCGATGGTGTCGCCGGTGCGAAGGCCGAAGCGGCGGATCTGCGAGGGCGAGACGTAAATATCGTCCGGGCCGGGCAGGTAATTGGCGTCGGGCGAGCGCAGGAAGCCAAAACCGTCGGAGAGAACCTCAACGACACCCTCGCCGATAATGTCGGTTTCCTGGATCGCGAGCTGCTTGAGGATAGCGAACATCAGCTCCTGCTTGCGCATGGTGCTGGCGTTTTCGACCCCATTCTCTTCCGCGAACGAGACGAGCTCGGCCGGCGTTTTTGCTTTGAGGTCTTGGAGTTTCATTTCCCGCATTGGGGTGGTCCTGTGGAGAATAACTAGAGGAGGGGTGCTAGGCTTTTAGGAAAAGCGGACACGAAAAACGGAAGGTCCGCAGGTCTAAGCGAGGAAAGCGCCGGTGAGGCTTCAAACCTGATGCGGTGGCCGGCTCAACGAGGAGACCGGGACACAACCACATCCGCCTGCGTGGGGTGGGATTTGGCTAATATAGAAAATCGCCCGGCGCTCCGCAAGCAGGCCTGAACTACTCCTCGCGCCAAAAAGGCCGCCTAGAACGGCTTGACCACGACCAGAATTACGATCCCGATCATCAGAACAGTCGGTACCTCATTGATAATACGATAAAATTTCTGATCTCGCGTATTCCTGTCGGCGGCGAAATCCTTCACCCAGCGCGAAAAAAAGCCGTGGACGCCGGACAGCGCGATTACCAGCGCGAATTTGGCGTGAAACCAGCCGGACATGTACCAATGCCCGCGCCAGGCCAGATACAGCCCGGCCAGCCAGGTGATCATCATCGCCGGGTTGATGATCGCCTTCAGCAGCCGGCGTTCCATCACCTTGAAGGTCTCGGATTGCTTCGATCCGACCTCGGCCTCGCAATGATAGACGAACAGCCGCGGCAGATAGAGCATGCCGGCCATCCACGAGATGACCGCAATCACATGCAGTGCCTTGATCCACGGGTAAGCCGTGATCGTGATCCATTCGTACATCGCGCGTCGCCTCGTCGTCATCGCCGCTTGGAACGTTCAGAAGCTCTCAGCATTGCCCTGAAAGCTTCCGCCAGCGTGGGACGGAGACATATCCTCATGCACCGCTTCTCTAAACTAATATTTATAGAATCTTAGGTTTGAGTCTAAGTAGCGGTGAATTGGACTCACAACAAACCGTCCCGCAGTTCTCCCGGCTTGTTCACATCCATCACCATTTCCGCAAGAGAATTGGATTGTTCGAATAACGCCCCTTGCATCAAATGCTTGTGCCGAATTGTCGGCAGCTTATGCAGAGACAAATCCACATATTCTCACTATCGTTCGGATCAGGGATCTGACTTATCCTTTTGGGAGGCCTGTGTAGAAAAAGCCGGGTTATCCCCGAGAGGGCGATCCAGGGCCAAATCTCTGGGCTAAGGTCCACAAGGATTCACAGGATACACAGGGGTTTTGGTGCCCACGACCGGCAATTATTTTCACCTTCATCTGGTCTCCGATTCGACCGGTGAGACGCTGATCACCGTGGCGCGCGCGGTGGCCGCGCAGTACGCCAACGTCAGCGCGGTCGAACATGTCTATCCCCTGGTGCGCAGCCAGAAGCAGCTCGACCGTGTGCTCGATGAGATAGAGGAGGCGCCGGGCATCGTGCTTTTCACGCTGCTGGAAAAGGATCTGGTTGGCCGGCTCGAGACCAAGTGCAAGGACATCAACATCCCGAGCCTGTCGATCATCGGGCCGGTGATGCAATTGTTCGAAGCCTATCTCGGTGCGGCTACCACGGGGCGCGTCGGCGCCCAGCACGTGCTCAATGCCGAATATTTCAAGCGCATCGACGCGCTGAACTACACGATGATCCATGATGACGGGCAGCATGTGGAAGGCCTCGAAGACGCCGACATCGTGTTAGTCGGTGTATCCCGTACGTCAAAGACGCCGACCTCGATCTATCTCGCCAACCGCGGCATCCGCACGGCGAATGTTCCGCTGGTGCCGGGCATTCCGGCGCCGCATCAGTTGGAGACGCTGAAGAAGCCGCTGGTGGTCAGCCTCCATGCGACGCCGGAGCGCCTGATTCAGGTTCGGCAAAACCGGCTCCTGAGCATGGGCGCCGATTCCGGCAATGACGATTATATCGATCGCCAATCCGTCACCGATGAAGTGGCGTACGCGCGGCGGCTCAGTGCCAAGTTCGGTTGGGCGCAGCTCGACGTGACGCGGCGGTCGATCGAGGAAACCGCGGCCGCGATCCTGAAACTTTTCACCGACCGGCAGCGGCAACGGCTTCCGGAATGAAACCAAAGCGTTTTCCAGCGAAGTGGGCTCCGGTTCGCGTCAAGAAAACGCGTCAAAACAACGATCGTCGACCATGAGCATCTGGCTTGGAAAAGACCCGCTAGTCCTGGCTTCACAGAGCCGCGCGCGGCAGATGCTGCTCGCCAACGCCGGTATCGCCTTTGAAGCTGTTCCGGCCGATATCGATGAGCGCGCCGTGCAGATGGGCTCCGGGCTTTCGGCACCCGGCGAAATCGCTAAATTGCTGGCGCGGGAAAAGGCGCTGTGGGTCTCGCAGCAAAAACCCGGCCGATACGTTGTTGGCGCCGACCAGACGCTGGCGCTTGGAGACCGGCTGTTCAGCAAACCCGCGGGCCGCGCCGCAGCAGCGGAGCAATTGGGCCTGCTCGCCGGCAAGCGCCACGAATTGCACTCGGCATTTGCCGTTGCCCGCGACGGCAAGATATTGTTCGCCGATGTCAGCGTTGCACACATGACGATGCGATCGCTAAGCAAAGGCGAGATCGAGGCCTATCTGGACCAGGCGGGAGAGGCGGTAACGACCAGCGTCGGCGCCTATCAGCTGGAAGGGCTCGGGGTGCATTTGTTCGAGCGCATTGAAGGCGATCATTTTACCATCCTCGGCCTGCCGCTGCTGCCGCTGCTCGCATTCTTGCGCGGTGAGCGGTTGCTTAGTGTTTGACTCTCAAACAACGGCGATCTGAATGCTGATCCTTGGACTGACCGGCTCGATCGGAATGGGAAAATCCACCACTGCGAAGTTATTCGCGGAGGCGGGCGTTCCCGTGTACGACGCGGATGCCGAAGTTCACAAAATCTATGAAGGCGAGGCGGCGCCCGCGATCGAAGCCGCGTTTCCCGGCACCACAGTCGACGGCAAGGTGGATCGGGCGCGGCTCTCCGCCCAGGTGGTGCACAATCCTGCCGCCATGAAGCAGCTCGAGCAGATCGTCCATCCGATGCTCGGCGCGTCGCGAAAAAAATTCTTCGAGGATGCGGAAGCGGCGGGCAAGCCGGTGGTGTTGTTGGACATCCCGCTGCTGTATGAGACCGGCGGCGAGAAACGCGTCGATGCGGTCGTGGTGGTGACGACGACGCCCGAAATGCAGCGAGAACGCGTGCTGGCGCGGGGCACGATGGACGAGGCGCGTTTTGACGCCATTCTGGCGCGACAGCTGCCCGATGCGGAAAAGCGCAAGCGCGCCGATTTCGTGGTGGATACCTCACATGGTCTCGACCCCGTGCGCGCCCGTATCAGCGACATTCTGGCCGAGGTTGTTAAGATGCCTCAGCGGCGGACCTGATTCGCCCTGTCTCCGGCCCGGTCTTTTTGTTTGACGCGTTTTCTTTACGCGAACCGGTACCCACTTCGCTCGAAAACGCTTTAGAGAAGATCCATGCGCGAAATCGTTCTCGATACTGAAACCACCGGCCTTGATCCGCTGCGCGGCGACCGGCTGGTCGAGATCGGCTGCATCGAAATCTACAACCGCATGCCGACCGGGCAAACGTTTCACGTCTACATCAATCCTGAGCGCGACATGCCGGCCGAAGCGTTCGCCGTGCACGGCCTCTCCGCCGAGTTCCTGTCCAGCAAGCCGCTGTTCACGGAAGTGGTCGAGGAGTTCCTGGAATTCATCGGCGATGCGCCGCTGGTGATCCACAACGCATCGTTCGACATCAGCTTCATCAATGCCGAACTCGACCGCATCAAACGGCCGGCGATCGCACGCGATCGGCTGGTCGATACGTTGCTGCTGGCGCGCCGCAAGCATCCCGGCGTGTCCAACAGGCTCGATGATCTCTGCTCGCGCTATTCGATCGACAATTCCCGCCGCACCAAGCACGGTGCGCTGCTCGATTCCGAATTGCTGGCCGAGGTCTATATCGACCTGATCGGCGCACGGCAGTCGCAGCTGATCCTGGCCTCGGAGACCCGCGAGTCGCGGGCGGAGCGGACCGGCGACATGCCGCGCCGGCAGCGCGAGACGCCGCTCGCACCCCGAATCACGGATGCCGACCGCGAGGCGCACCGGGCCTTTGTCGCCACGCTGGGCGACAAGCCGATCTGGAACGAGTTTCTGGGAGCCACCTGAAACGCGGCAGCGGCGTTTAGCCGCTGAGCGCCCCTGTTAGCTGGGCTTTGCGCCCGAGGCAGCCTGCTCTGCCGCCTGCCGCTCCATGTTCTGGCGATACAGGCCGACGAAATCGACGGGATCGAGCATCAGCGGGGGGAACCCGCCGTCACGTACCGCGGTGGCAATGATTTCGCGTGCGAACGGGAACAACAGCCGCGGGCATTCGATCATGACCAGCGGGTGCAGGTTTTCCTTCGGCACATTGACGATGCGGAACACGCCCGCATAGGCGAGGTCGAACGAAAACATGAGCTTGCCGGCATTTTCCGCCTTGCCCTCGATCGAAAGCGTGACCTCGAACTCGCTCTCGGAAAGATTATTGGCGCCGACATTGATCTGGATGTTGATGGCCGGCTGCTGCTGCTGAGGCGCCAGCGAACCCGGGGCGTTCGGATTCTCGAACGACAGGTCCTTGGTATACTGCGCCAATACGTTGAGCTGGGCAGGGGCCTGCTCTGCGGGCGCGCCGTTACCGTTGGTCATGAAACTCTCCTAAAAACGCTGGCGAGCGGAGCCCGGGTTATCGTCTGAATTCGCTCGGCGGGCGGAAATGCCTTTGCCGGGCGAGTGGCTATCATAGCCCCGCCTTATTCCACAAGGACGACGGCCTGAAGGCGGGTCCGGCCAACCGCCATTTGTGACAGATATGGCTAATAGCGCGCGGCCGGCCTCCCAGCGAGCCCCTTTGGGGTCATCCTAAACAATTGAATATGCGTGATTTCCGGAAATGATCGGATTTCCCCTCGCGGCCAAAACGCGCTACAATTCACCCGCGCCAAAACGCGCCATTGGCCGGGCAAAGTTTCATGCCTACATGCTGCAGTCTCGATTGAAGATGTAATCTCTGCCGTTCCCGGGCTCATGAGGGAACCCTCGACCGCCGGACCCGTTGCCGGCGTTAGAACCAGAAAGCGAATACGACGTGGATATTTACACTATCATCTTCCTGGCGCTGGCCGTCTTCATCTTCCTGCGCCTGCGCAGCGTCCTCGGACAGCGCACTGGGAGCGAACGGCCGCCCTATGATCGCGCCGCGCCGAACGTCGTGCAGCGTACGCAGGACAACAACGTCGTGCCGATGCCCGGTGCCGTGATCGATCAGACGCCGTTGGCGCCGACCGCGGACGTTGCGCCGGCGACCGACCGCTGGAAGGGCATTGCGGAAGCGGGCACGCCGCTGGCGCAAGGCCTCGACGCGCTTGTGGCGCAGGATTCCTCGTTCGATCCCCGTCACTTCCTCTCCGGCGCCCGCAGCGCCTACGAGATGATCGTGCTGGCGTTTGCCAATGGCGACCGCCGCGCGCTCAAGGATCTGTTGTCGAGCGAGGTCTATGAGAGTTTCGACGCCGTGATCAAGGATCGCGAGAAGCACGAGCAGAAAACCGAAACGCGGTTTGTTTCGATCGACAAGGCCGAACTGGTGGGTGCGGAAGCCCGCGACAAGGCGGCACAGCTGACGGTGCGGTTCGTGTCGCAGATGATCTCGGTCACCCGCGACAAGACCGGCGCCATTGTCGATGGAACGCCGGATAAGGTCGCCGATATCACCGATGTCTGGACATTTGCCCGCGACACGAGTTCCCGCGATCCGAACTGGAAGTTGGTTGGCACCGGAAGCGCCAGCTAGCGCGCACAGCCTTGTAAGGTCTCTTGCAAGGTTGGCGCTGGCTGCGATCGCTATCACGTTGTCACTGGCTCCCCTGGACGCATCCGCCGCGCGTCGGGCGCGGTCGCATGCACATCCGCCACCGCACCCGGTATCCGAACGTCACCTTCCGTATCCGCAGCTGGATTTGCCGTTACAGATCACCAACACGCAATATTCGCCGGTCGCCTGGTCCGACATCACCGGCTGGCGCGAAGACGACCATCTGGCCGCCTACAAGACCTTTCGCGACAGCTGCAAGCCGATAGCAGCGCAAACCAAACCACCATCCGAACCGAAGGCGATTGGTACCTCGCTGCGCGATCCCTGCCGGGTCGCCAGGGGTCTCGAACTAACCGACGGCGCCAGGGCGAAAGCGTTCTTCGAGGAGCATTTTCTGCCCTTGCGGATATCGCGGCTCGGCGAGCCCGAGGGCTTTGTCACCGGCTATTACGAGCCCATCGTCGACGGCTCGCGGACGGAGAACGAAGTCTACAAGGTGCCGGTCTATCGCCGGCCGTCCAATCTGTTCGTTCGCGGCGTCACGCAGAGCTCGGTCGGTTTGCCCAACGGGGGCAAGGTGTTTCGCAAGATTGGCCGCCGCAAGCTGGTGCCCTATTACGATCGCGCCGAGATCGAGGACGGTGCGATCGAGGGCCGTGGCCTCGAAATCTGCTTTCTGAAGGACCAGACCGATCTGCTGTTCTCGCAGATCCAGGGTTCGGCGCGGGTCAGCCTCGATGATGGCTCGACGGTTCGCATCAATTACGATGCGCATAATGGTTATCCCTACACGCCGGTCGGCCGCATCCTGATCGAACGCAACATCATTCCCAGGGATCAGATGTCGATGCAGAAGATCCGGGAGTGGATGACGGCGAACCCCGATGGCGCCAACGAGTTGCGACGCCAGAACCGTTCCTACGTGTTCTTCCGCGAGGTAAACCTCTCCGACAAGGACGAAGCGGTCGGCGCCCAGGGTGTGCCGCTGACGCCGGGCCGCTCGATCGCGGTTGATAAGGCGCTGCATGTCTATGGCACGCCGTTCTTCATCGAGGGCGAGTTGCCGATCGAAACCGACAAGTCCAAGACACCGTTTCGGCGGCTGATGATCGCGCAGGACACGGGGTCTGCGATCGTCGGGCCCGCCCGCGCCGATCTCTATCTCGGCGCCGGAGCCGATGCAGGCAAGGTAGCAGGCCGCTTCCGCCACCCCATGCGTTTTGTCATGCTGTTGCCGAAGAGCCTCGATCCCTCCGCGCTGGGCCGCAAGCTGCCGGTGCCGGACGAACGGCCGTCGGAAAAAATCGCAAAGCTGTTTCCGCAGGTTGATCCACTAAAGGATCCGAAGAACGCCACTCCCGCTGCAACACCGCCCGCGACCGCACCCACATCCGCCGCGCAGGCCGCCGTGGTAAAACCGGTGCCGCTGCCGGCGGCCCGGCCCGGTGTCAAACCGGCTTCCGAACCGGTCCGCCACCGCCACATCCGCCGCTTCCGCCACCACCGTCAATGAAACGCCGGACGTCGAGCTCGATCCCCGAAATACCAATGCCGCCGCGGCGCAAGCGCGGCCTCAGCGAGGAAGATCGTGCGCTGTGGGAAAGCGTGGCCAAGCAGGTCAAGCCGCTGCGAAAGCGGCACCGCACCGTGAAGCCGCCGGCAGCCGCGCCGGAGGCGGAAGCCAGTGTCGCTGCCAAGCCTGTTGCATCACCGAAGGCGATGCCTTCGCCACGGCTCATTCCTCCGTCACGGCCGGAGCCGCCACCGCTGGCGCCGATCGGACGCCGTGAACGCTCACAGCTTTCGCGTGGCCGGAAAGATATCGACGCCCGGCTCGATTTGCACGGCATGACGCAGATCCGCGCGCACCGCGTGCTGCTGACCTTCCTGCAGCGCGCGCACAGCGATGGCCTCACCTTCGTGCTCGTCATCACCGGCAAGGGCAAAGTGGGCGGCTCGGAGGCCGAGCGCGGCGTGTTGCGCCGTCAGGTGCCGCAATGGCTCAGCCTGCCGGAATTCCGCTCGCTGGTGGTCGGATTCGAGGAGGCCCATATCGGCCACGGCGGCGAGGGCGCGCTGTACGTGCGGGTACGCAGGGTTCGCTAGCTTCGTAGATGGGGTAACGGGCCCCGGTCTGCCTTCCAAGCAAGCCGCGCTTGCTACGGCGCTGTTGGGTGCGCGCTTCGCGCGGCTTGCTTGGAAGGCGGGCGGTCGTCCCTCACATGGATGGTGTTTACGGAGTCGAGGATGGACCTCGCTCCAAGCATCAAGGAGAGACGACCATGGAGTATTATGCAGGAATCGACGTGTCATTGGAATGCTCAAGCGTGTGCGTTGTTGATGGGAACGGCAAGATTTTCCGCGAGAGCAAGGTGGCAAGCGAGCCGGCGGCGCTGATCGGTTGGTTCACCTCGCTCGGGATCGGGCTGGGCCGGATCGGGCTGGAAGCTGGGCCGCTGTCGCAATGGCTGTACGCGGTGATGAAGCAGGCTGGGCTCGCAGTTGAGCTGTTGGAGACGCGGCACGTGCACGACGCGTTCAAGGCGATGCCAGTGAAGTCGGACCGCAATGACGCACGGGGGATCGCGCAACTGATGCGGCTGGGCTGGTTCCGGCCGGTTCACTGCAAGTCGGTGGCGGCGCAGGAAGTGAGAGCCTTGCTGACGGCGCGCAAGCTGGTTCAGAGCAAGCTTCTGGACGTCGAGAACAGCCTGCGCGGGATCTTGCGCGGCTTTGGGCTGAAGGTCGGCAAAACGACGGGAACAGATTTTGCTGGACGGATCAACGAGTTGGTGAAGGGGCATCCCAACCTGGAAGTGATCGCAGAAGCGCTGCTCAAGGTGCGGACCGTCCTGCTGAGCGAGTTCAAGGCCTTCGAGAAGCGGGCAGGCAGGATGTCGCTGATGAATGCCAAGGCCAGGTTGTTGATGTCGACGCCTGCGGTGGGGCCAATCATCTCACTGACCTATGCCGCAGCGATCGATGATCCCGCGCGGTTCACATCCTCCAAGCAAGCCGGGTCGCATTTTGGGTTGACGCCGAAGAAGCACCAGTCCGGCGAGACCGACCGATCGGGCCGGATCAGCAAGATCGGCGACGCTTCCGTGCGCGAGGCGCTCTACCAGGCCGCTCACATCATGCTGACGAAGCCGATCAAGGGATGTTCGCAGCTCAAGAGCTGGGCGATGCGGATCGCCAAACGGGCCGGCATGAACAAGGCTAAGGTCGCGCTGGCCCGCAAGCTCGCCGTGATCATGCATCGCATACTCAAGGACGGTGCGCCCTTCAATCCGGCCACCAAGGCTAACGCTGCAACGGCTTAGGAGCAAAAACGACAGGTTTTCGGGCGGGTCACGACACCAGCCTTCCCGAAGCGAAGTCCCTTCGCCGGGACGATGGATCAGGTCAGGCCGACATCCGGGATGTCGACACATCGAACGATGTGATCACGCTTCCGTAGATTGGCCGACCTATCCTCTTACGAACCCCATCAGGCGACGGCCCTTGCGCCGATCCCGTACAGAAGCAAGTTCCCGGCGAGCGGATGACGCAAAAGGGATTGACTAATCGAGGCCCGTTACAGAAGCCCGGATGAAGCGAAGCGAAATCCGGGAACTGTCTCTCAGATTGCAGACCTGTCCCGGATTGCGCCTCGCTTCATCCGGGCTACGGACTGTAGAATTCAGAACGGCCGCACGATGCCGACGCGCGGGATCAGCGTGACGATCCAGCCGAAGACCATGGTCCTCCGATCATCGGTCGATATCGGCGCCACCTCGCGCGCGGCAGGCAGGGTCTTTATCGCGTGCAGGAGCAGGAACAGGCACACCGCCCAGTTCGAAATCCAGCGCGAATAGTCGAACACCATCGCAAACATGACGAGATAGCCGAGCGTGATGATTGTGATCGCCGCGATGACGATGCGGCGGTGAACGTTGGCCGAGAGGGCTGCGATTGAACTCGAAAAATATCGCCACAGCGGTGTGTGCAACCAGAGCAACAGCGCGAAAACGGGAAACCCCAGAAGATTATGCGGCAGGCGGGCCCAGGTGTCGGCAACCTCCTTCGCCAGCGGCTGGTACCAGATATAGGCAAAGCTCAGCAGATTGGTGCGGGTGGGATCGGCCATGCGGCTCTGCAGGTAGCTGACGAAGTCAGCCTCGGGCACTGCCATGGTACCAAGAAATTGTGCGGCGACGAACAGCAAACCGGTGGCCGCGAGCGCGGCGATGCCAGTGACGATCTCCAATCGATCTGCCTCCCGCGCCAGGTAATAACGCAGCACCACGATGGCCGCGATGGTCGGCACATACATCAGGAGATGAATGTGATGGATCAGCACGAGGATCATCGAGAACAGCGTGGCGAGCAGCACATAGAACAGCGAGCGCGCCGGAATCAGCAACAGGACGATTGCGAACAGACATCCGTAGATGTCGAAATGCCCGAGCGTGTGCATGAAATTCTTCAGGAAGAACGGCGAGCCGGCCATGAACACGAACAGCGGCAGATGCGCGTCGTCGAAACCGAATGTCCGTTTGAACAGTCGCACGAACAGGCCCGCCGTGATGAGCCAGACGGCGCCGCTGATCGCGAACACCAGCCACACCGGCACTTTCGCGGTGAACAGCGCCACGATGGCGCCGATCAGCGCGCGCTTGGTAAAGCCGAAATGATAATCGACGAGAAGATGGATATAGGGGACGAAAGGGGGCAGCGCGATCTTGTGCAGGAATACCCCGACGAACACGGCGGCATTGACGGCCAGCATCAAGCGCCAGGGGTTTTCCCGGACCCGCAAATTCATCATTGTCGTCCCGGCCTTGAGCTCAGATGCGCAATGCGCATCGGGGGACCCATACGCCGCAGCCGTCGTTGCTTAGCACGATGGTCGATGGCTTCGTTCAACAATGGACGACCGGGGTTATGGGTCCCGGCTCGAGGCCGGGACGACAATCTTTGCTTTGATACTACAAAATAAACCGGCTCAAATCCGCGTTCTTGGCGAGATCGCCGACATGCTTCTGCACGTAGTCGGCGTCGACCTTGATGGTCTCGCCGTGGCGGTCCGGGGCGGCAAAGGAAATCTCGTCGAGCACGCGTTCCATCACCGTCTGCAGGCGCCGCGCGCCGATATTTTCCACGGTGGAGTTGACGGCCACCGCGACGTCAGCCAGCGCGTCGATGGCGCCGTCGGTGATGTCGAGCGTGACGCCTTCGGTCTGCATCAGCGCGATATATTGCTTGATCAGCGACGCCTCCGGCTCGGTCAGGATGCGGCGCATGTCGTCGCGGGTCAGCGCTTCCAGCTCGACGCGGATCGGCAACCGGCCCTGCAACTCGGGCAACAGGTCCGACGGTTTTGCGATATGGAACGCGCCGGACGCGATGAACAGGATATGGTCGGTTTTGACCGCGCCGTGCTTGGTCGAGACGGTGGTGCCTTCGATCAGCGGCAGCAGGTCGCGCTGCACGCCTTCGCGCGAGACGTCGCCGCCGGTGCGGCCGTCGCGCACGCAGATCTTGTCGATCTCGTCGAGGAACACGATACCGTTGTTTTCGACCGCGTTGATCGCTTCCAGCACCAGCTGATCGCTGTCCAAGAGCTTGTCGGATTCTTCGTTCACCAGCGTCTCGTGTGAATTCTCGACCGTCAGGCGGCGGGTCTTGGTCCGTCCGCCCATCTTGCCGAAGATATCGCCGATCGAAATCGCACCCAGCTGGGCGCCGGGCATTCCCGGGATTTCGAACATCGGCATGCCGCCCGATGACGACGTCTCGATTTCGATTTCCTTGTCGTTCAGCTCGCCGGCGCGCAGCTTCTTGCGGAAGGAATCGCGGGTGGCGGGACTCGAAGCCGGCCCGACCAGTGCGTCGAGCACGCGCTCCTCGGCCGCGAGCTGAGCGCGGGCCTGCACGTCTTTCCGTTTGCGCTCGCGGGTCTGGGAGATCGCAACCTCGACGAGATCGCGGATGATCTGCTCGACGTCGCGGCCGACATAACCGACCTCGGTAAACTTCGTGGCTTCGACCTTGATGAAGGGGGCGCCGGCCAATTTCGCCAGCCGTCGCGCGATCTCGGTCTTGCCGACGCCGGTCGGCCCGATCATCAGGATGTTCTTCGGCAGCACCTCTTCGCGCAGACTGCCGGTGAGCTGCAGCCGCCGCCAGCGGTTGCGCAGCGCAATCGAGACGGCGCGCTTGGCGTCGGCCTGGCCGACGATGAAGCGGTCGAGTTCGGAGACGATTTCACGGGGAGAAAAGTTGGTCATCGGCTTTAGCTAGGGTGAAATCTCGTTCTCGGCAAGGCGAACAAACCGCCTAGATTATCGGCGGCCCGGCCTGCCATTGCTTGATCGCCTCGAAGGGGTAGAGCAGCATGATGATGTTCAGCGCCAGATTGTCGCGAATGTGCAGCGCCAACACGATTTCGAACGCCAATGCCAGCGCTACAGTGGCCGCGACCGGCAGCTTCCTGGCCAACAGGAAACCGCCGATCATGGCGAAATTGTCGGAAATCGAATTGACGATGGTGTCGCCGAAATAGTCCAGCGAGATGGTGCCGGTCCGATAGCGATCGATGATCCAACTCGAATTCTCGACCAGTTCCCAAGCACCTTCGACCAGCATCGCAAGTATCAGGCGTGCGGGCCATGCGAGACGTGGAAACAGAAGATGGGCCGCGCCATAAAACAGGAAGCCGTGCAGAATATGCGACAGCGTGTACCAGTCGGCGATGTGCTGCGAATTCTCCGAGCTCTGCACCACGCTGTGCCAGAGCTTGACGTAGCCGCAGGCGCAGATCGGCAGGCGGCCCATCGCATAGAGGATCAAGGCCTGCACCACCAGGATGCCGGCGGCCATCAACAGCCAGTGCCAGGCCGTAACACTGCTGGCGAGGGGAGGCCGTGCGGCGGCGCTGCCTGTGGTCATGGATTGCGGACCATCAGCAGCGCGGGACCATCTGGTGTATCGACCATATGGGCTCTTTTGAATCCGGCCTTCTCATAGGCGCGCACAGCGCGGTGGTTGGCGGGGTCGGGATCGGTGACCATGCGCGGCGCGCCGTGCGCCAGCCGCGCGTCGACGAAGGCCCGAATCAGTGCCGAGCCATGGCCGCGTTCGATCATGCCGGGTTCACCAATAAAGAGATCGATGCCACGGGTGCCCTTGGGGTGAGTGCCGAAGCCGGAATTCCAGGCGGTAAGATCATAGCACTGGATGTAGCCGAAATCGGCGCCGTTTGTCGAAACGACAAATTGATCCATGGCCGGCTCGTCGAGATCGCCGCTGACCAGCGCATATTGCTCGTCCGGATCGCCCCACCATTCCCGGACATGGGGATGCGCGAGCCATTGCCGGGTCAGCGGCAGATCCGCTGAGGTCATGGGGCGAAAGACGTAAGCCGCCATCGATCAGCCGCCCAGTGCCTCGATGGTCACGTTGCGGTTGGTGTAGACGCAGATATCAGCGGCGATATCGAGCCCGCGGCGAACGATGGCCTCGGCATCCTTGTCGGTATCAATCAGCGCACGGGCGGCGGCCAGCGCATAATTTCCGCCGGAGCCGATCGCCATCACGCCGGCCTCCGGCTCCAGCACGTCGCCGGTGCCGGTCAGCACCAGCGAGACGTCCTTGTCGGCGACGATCATCATCGCTTCCAGGCGGCGCAGATAGCGGTCGGTGCGCCAGTCCTTGGCGAGTTCGACCGCGGCGCGGGTCAATTGACCCGGATACTGCTCCAGCTTGCTCTCCAGCCGCTCGAACAGGGTGAAAGCGTCAGCGGTGGCGCCGGCAAAGCCGCCGATGACGTCGCCCTTGCCGAGTTTGCGGACCTTCTTGGCGTTGGATTTGATCACGGTCTGGCCGATCGAGACCTGGCCGTCGCCGCCGATCACCACCTTGCCGCCCTTGCGGACCGTTAAAATGGTGGTGCCGTGCCAGACCGACGGCTCGTTGGGGGATGCTTGCATGGAATACCTCGTGTCCGACCAGATTTAGGGGCTCGAGCGCGCCGTTACAATCGGCCGAATTTGGTCACTATAGGGGGAAGTTGAGCCTTTTAAGCACGATCCCGCAGTGGCGAAGGCGACTTTGGCCTGTTAAAAGGGCCGCGTTTTCGGCCGGGAAGAGGCAAAGGAAAGCACATTTCATGCGCATAGCGACCATCAAGCGCAAGACCAAGGAGACCGACATCGAGGTGGCGGTAAACCTCGATGGCACCGGCGTGTCCAAGGTTTCGACCGGTATCGGCTTCTTCGACCATATGCTCGACCTCCTGGCCCGGCATTCGCGCATCGACATCACGGTCAAGGCGGATGGCGATCTCCATGTCGACCATCACCACACCACCGAGGACGTCGGCATCGCGCTGGGGCAGGCCGTGAAGCAGGCGCTCGGCACCATGGCCGGGATCACCCGCTATGCCTCGATCCACATGCCGATGGACGAGACGCTGTCGCGCGTCGTGATCGACATTTCGGGCCGGCCGGTGCTGGTGTTCAAGGTGGATTTTCCGCGCGACAAGATCGGCGAATTCGACACCGAGCTGGTTCGCGAATGGTTCAATGCGTTCACGACCAACGCCGGCGTGACTTTGCACGTCGAAACCCTATATGGCGAGAACAGCCATCATATCGCCGAATCCTGCTTCAAGGGTTTGGCCCGGGCGCTTCGGACGGCGGTTGCGATTGATCCAAAAACCGCGGGCGAAGTGCCATCCACCAAGGGTCAGCTCGGCGGCTGATTTTGGACCATGATCTGGACCCGGAGGGCCCCGCTGGCGAAAAGTGGGAACCGGTTTTCCCGAAACGGTCCATGCTTGAACTAAAAGGCTGATCGGACTGACCAATCAGCTCGATCTGGTTCGCGGCGGAGAGTGACGATGCCGGTCTATACAGTGCATGCCCCGGTCAATGGCGGCGCCGATCTGGTGGCGACGGACAGGTTTATTTTCGTCCGTGACGGCTTCCATTTCTGGGCCGCGGTGGTGAGCCTGCCGTGGCTGGTCTGGCATCGTCTGTGGCTGGCGCTGATCGGCTGGATCGCACTGACCGTTGCGATCGCATTCGGCCTGAGGGCGCTCGGCGCCGGAGCTGGTACCGTCCTGTTCGCCAATTTCCTGATTGCGGTTCTGATGGGCTTTGAAGCCGCCAGCCTGCGGCGCTGGACGTTCTCGCGGCGCAAATGGCGGCAGCTCGATATCGTGGTAGCCGATGATGAGGAAGCCGCCGAGCAGCGCTTCTTCGATCGCTGGACCGCAAGGCAGCGCGGCCTCACCAACGACCAATGGGCGGTCGAGCGCGGCGGGCCGCCGCCGACCCGCAACGTTCCGGGACAGGCATTCTCGAAGCCGCCGCCGATGCCGCAGGGCGGCATCATCGGGCTGTTTCCCGAGCCGGGAGGATCACGATGAGCGTTGCGATCATCGATTATGGCTCGGGCAATCTGCACTCGGCGGCCAAGGCGTTCGAGCGCGCCGCGCGGAGCATGGAGAATCCGCCGAAGATCATGGTGACGCGCGATCCCGAAGCGGTGTTTCGCGCCGATCGCATCGTGTTGCCCGGCGTCGGCGCCTTCGCCGATTGCCGCAGGGGCCTCGATGCCGTCGACGGCATGCTCGAGGCGATGACGGAAGCCGTCCGGTCCAAGGCGCGGCCGTTCTTCGGCATCTGCGTCGGCATGCAGCTGATGGCAACGCGCGGCAAGGAGCATGTCACCACCGACGGCTTCAACTGGATCGCAGGTGACGTCGAAAAGATCACGCCGCGCGAGGAGAATCTGAAAATTCCGCACATGGGCTGGAACACGCTCGACATGGTGCGCGAGCATCCGGTGCTGGAACGCCTGCCGCTCGGGCCGAAGGGCCGCCACGCCTATTTCGTGCACTCCTATCACCTCAACGCCTCCAATGAAGCGGATGTGCTGCTGCGCGCCGAATACGGCGGGCCGGTGACGGCGATGGTCGGCAAGGACACCGCGATCGGTACGCAATTCCACCCGGAGAAGAGCCAGCGTTTCGGACTGGGTCTGATCTCGAACTTTTTGAAATGGAAGCCGTGATCCTTTTCCCCGCTGTCGATCTGAAGAACGGCCAGTGCGTGCGCCTCGAACAGGGCGACATGGCGCGGGCAACCGTGTTCAACCTCGATCCCGCGGCGCAGGCGCGCGCCTTCGCCGAGCAGGGGTTTGAATATCTTCATGTCGTCGATCTCGACGGCGCCTTTGCCGGCAAGCCGATGAACGCGCTGGCGGTCGAAGGGATGCTCAAAGCGGTCAGCATGCCGGTGCAGCTCGGCGGCGGCATTCGCGACCTCAAGACCATCGAGGCCTGGCTCGACAAGGGCATTGCGCGCGTGATCATCGGCACCGCGGCGGTGCGCGACCCGGAACTGGTGAAGAGCGCCGCAAAAAAATTCCCCGGCCGCGTCGCGGTCGGTCTCGACGCCCGCGACGGCAAGGTCGCCGTCGAAGGCTGGGCCGAGACCTCGCAGGTGACCGTGCTCGAAATCGCGCAGCGGTTCGAGGACGCCGGCGTCGCCGCGATCATTTTTACGGACATCGCGCGCGACGGTCTGCTCAAGGGCCTCAACCTCGACGCGACGATAGCGCTGGCCGAGAGCATCTCCATTCCCGTCATCGCCTCCGGCGGCTTTGCTTCCATCGAGGACGTCAAGGCGCTGCTGGAGCCGCGCGCCAAAAAGCTCGCAGGCGCCATCGCCGGCCGCGCGCTCTATGACGGCCGGCTCGATCCTGCCGCGGCGCTGACGCTGATCCGCAACGCGCGCAGCGCGGCCTAGGGAGACCAAGATGTTCAAGGTCCGCGTGATCCCCTGCCTCGACGTCAAGGACGGCCGCGTGGTCAAGGGCGTCAACTTCGTCGATCTGCGCGACGCCGGCGATCCCGTGGAAGCGGCGATCGCGTATGACGCCGCCGGCGCCGACGAGCTCTGCTTCCTCGACATCACCGCCACCCACGAGAACCGCGGCACCATGCTCGACGTTGTCAGGCGGACGGCGGAGGCCTGCTTCATGCCGCTGACGGTCGGCGGCGGGGTGCGGACCATCGAGGACATCAAGACGCTGCTGCGATCCGGCGCCGACAAGGTTTCGATCAACAGCGCCGCGGTCTCCAACCGCGAATTCGTCAAGCAGGGCGCCGAAAAGTTCGGCGAGCAGTGCATCGTGGTCGCGATCGACGCCAAGCGGGTCAAGCGCGCCGGCGGCTCGGACCGCTGGGAGATTTTCACCCATGGCGGGCGCAATTCGACCGGGATCGACGCCATCGAATACGCCCAGGAAGTGGTCTCGCTCGGCGCCGGCGAAATCCTGCTGACCTCGATGGATCGGGACGGCACAAGGCAGGGCTTCGACCTGCCGCTGACGCAGGCCATCGCCGACAGCGTTCCCGTACCGGTAATCGCGTCCGGCGGCGTCGGCAACCTGGACCACCTCGTGGACGGCATCCGCCAGGGCCACGCCACCGCGGTGCTGGCGGCCTCGATATTCCACTTCGGCGAATTTACCATTCGCCAAGCCAAGGAGCACATGGTGCGCGCCGGGCTGCCGATGCGGCTCGATCCCTGACGACTCCCCGTCACAAAAGTGCTAAGTCCGTGATCGGGATGGCGCGGGCCTTCAGCCGGCGCACGTGTTGAGTTCAGTTGATGCCACGTTTCACCATTCATGATCTGGCCGCCACCATCGATGCCCGGGCCGCATCGGGGGGAGAGGCGTCCTACACCCGCAAGTTGCTCGACAAGGGCGCCGAGCACTGCGCCAAGAAACTGGGCGAGGAAGCGGTCGAGACCGTGATCGCCGCGGTCGAGAACGATCGCGACCACCTGATCGCCGAGAGCGCCGATTTGCTGTTTCATTTGCTGGTGCTGCTCAAAGCGCGCGGCGTGACGCTGGAAGAAGTCGAGACCGCGCTCGGGCAACGTACCAACCAGTCCGGGCTGGAAGAAAAAGCCGCGCGCAAGCGCGATTGAGCAAGAGGCGACGCCATGGACATTCGGGCGACGGACCAGCAATACAATCCCTACCGGATCTTCACGCGCGAGCAGTGGGCGCGATTGCGCGACGACACGCCGATGACGCTGGAGCCGGGCGAGTTCGAACGGCTGCGTTCGCTGCACGACCGCCTCGATTTGCAGGAGGTCGAGGACATCTTCCTGCCGCTGTCGCGGTTGCTGTCGATCTATGTCGATGCGACCTTGCGGCTCTACCAGGCGCAGCGCCAGTTCCTCGGCATCCGCGACCGCAAGGTGCCCTACATCATCGGCGTCGCGGGTTCGGTCGCGGTCGGCAAATCCACCACCGCGCGCGTGCTGCAGGCGCTCTTGGCGCGCTGGTCGCCGCGGCCCAAGGTCGAAATGGTGACGACCGACGGTTTTCTGTTTCCGAACGCCGTGCTCGAGCGGCAGGGCCTGATGCAGAAGAAGGGCTTTCCCGAGAGCTACGACCTGCCGATGCTGCTGTCGTTCCTGAGCGACATCAAGGCCGGCCGGCGGCCGGTACGCGCGCCGGTCTATTCGCATTTGACCTACGACATCGTTCCCAACCAGTGGATCGAGGTCGACCGCCCCGACATCCTGATCGTCGAAGGCGTCAACGTGCTGCAGACCGGCCGCCTGCCGCGCGACGGCAAGGCGGTGCCTGTGGTCTCCGACTTCTTCGACTTCTCGGTTTACATCGACGCCGACGAGGCGGTGCTGCGCCAATGGTATGTGCGGCGCTTCCTCGCGTTGCGCGACACGGCGTTTACCGATCCGCGGTCCTACTTCCATCGTTACGCGCCGCTCTCCGACGAGGAAGCGACGGCGACGGCGCTGGCGATCTGGGAACGTACCAACCTTGCCAATCTCGAAGACAACATCCTGCCGACGCGGCCGCGGGCGACGCTGATCCTCAAGAAGGGCGCCGATCACGTCGTTGAGACCGTCGCGCTGCGGCGGCTGTAGCCAGCTTCGTAGGGTGGGCAAAGGCGCGTTGCGCCGCGCCCACCGTCACGACCTTGCTCTTGATGGTGGGCACGCTCCGCTTTGCCCACCCTACAAACTTATCAAGCCGGGATGTGCCGCGAGGCCGCCAGGCCTGCGATGGCCTCCGCCAGTTTCTCGCGATCGAGCGGCTTGATCAGGAAGCCATCCATCCCGGCTTCGAAGCAGGCATAACGATCTTCCACCAGCGTGTTGGCGGTCAGCGCCAGGATCGGCGTCCGGCGGCCGGGCAGGCCGGATTCCAGCGTGCGCATCCGCTTGGTGGTTTCGATGCCGTTGAGCTGCGGCATCTGGATGTCCATCAGCACCAGATCATAGCCGGCGCCGGCCGATTTGGCCGACAGCCAGGATTCCAGCGCCTCTTCGCCATTGGTGGTGATGACGGCCTGGTGCCCCAGCCGGCTCAGCAAGGAGCGCATCAACAGCGCGTTGATCTCATTGTCTTCCGCGACCAGGATCGAAAGCCCCTTGCTCGCCGGCGCCGGCGTCGGGGCAGGCTCGTCCAGGCCGGTCATGGCATCGCTGACGACGCTCGGCGCCGAGATCTCGGGCGTGGCCGTCAGGCGCGCCGCGAGCGAAGCGGCGCGGAGCGGCTTGACCAGATAGCCGGTGAAGGGGGATGCCGCTGATGGCTGCAGCTCCTGCCGCGTGGCCGGCGTGAACATCACGATGCGCTGCGTGGCGTGCAGCCGTGCGGCCTCGCCGAACGCCTCGATGGTTTTGGTACCGAGCGCGTGATCGATCAGGATGGCGTGCCAGGGGCGCTCCGGCAACAGCGCCTGGGCGACGTCGGAATCGGAAACCATGCAGGTCTGGCCGCCCCAGCGCTGCAGCCGCCGCGCGGTCAATGAGGCCTCGATGCTCTGCGGCGACACCAGCATGATCGACTGGCCGGTCAGGTCGGGTGCGGCAAACGTCTTCGGCGAGCCGGAATCGGAGGCCGGCAGCGGGATCGTCACCTCGAACGTCGAACCGGTACCGGGCTTGCTCTCCAGCGTGATGCGGCCGCCCATCCGCTTGACGATGCGGTCGCTGATGCTGAGGCCCAATCCCGTGCCGCCATAACTGCGCGCGATGCGGTCGTCGGCCTGCTCGAATTCGCGGAAGATGCGCTCCTGCGCCTCGGGCGCGATGCCGATGCCGGTGTCGCGCAACACAAAACTGACCTCACCCGGACGGATGCCGGGCTCGACAATCAATGCGACGCCGCCGGTCGCGGTGAACTTGATCGCGTTGCCGGCAAGATTGAGCAGCACCTGGCGCAGCCGCGCCGCATCGCCGACCACTTCCATCGGCAGGCGCTCGTCGATATAGGCGGCGATCTCGAGCTTGCGGGCCTGCGCGCGCGGCGCCAGCAATTCGGTGATGCCCTCGATCAGCTCCGGCAGGGCGAAGGCGCGATGCTCGAGGTCGATCTTGCCGGCCTCGATCTTGGAATAGTCCAGCAGCTCCTCGATCAGCGACAGCAACGCGTCGCCGGAGGTCTTCACCGCCTTGACGTAGGTGGTCTGTTCCGGCGTCAGCGGCGTATCCAGCAGCAGGCCACTCATGCCGATGATGCCGTTCAGCGGCGTGCGGATCTCGTGGCTCGCCATGGCGAGGAAGCGCGACTTGGCGCGGCTGGCGGCATCGGCCTGGTCGCGGGCCTCGGCCAGCGCGCGCTCGCTCTCGGTGCGGTTGGTGACGTCGCGGCCGACGCTCTGCATTTCGGATGGCCCGCCGGCGTCGTTGCGCACCAGCGCTTCACGCCAGGCGATCCATCGCGGCCCCTCGGGACCCGTGATCTTCTGGTCATGGATACGCGTGCCGTTCCATTCCAGCACGCTGTCGCCCTGTTCCAGAACTTCGAGCGTAGCGGTGCTGCCGATCAGGGCCTCGCGCGGCGCTTGCGCCAGTTCGCAATAGGCATCGTTGACGAAGGTGATGCAGCCGTCGGTGTCGCGCAGGATGATCAGGTCGCCCTGCGATTCGAACAGGCGGCGGGTGCGCTGCTCGGCTTCCTGCAACTCCCAATTCCGGTCCGCCATCGCTTCATTGTGCAAGGCGACCTTTTGCATCTTCTTGCGCAGGAAGCGAAACCGGGCGCTCTGGGCGGCCAGCGCGACGCAGGCGATCGCGAACAGGAAACTGATGCCGATCGCAAAGGTGTGCGGATTGTAGCCGGATATTTCCGAGCGGCTTGCGGTAATGAAGCCGTAGGCGCCGCCAAAGGTGGCGGAAAAGACGATGAACGAGCGGAGGGTGAAGCTGACCCAGGGATGCCGGCGGCCAAAGCGGCGGAAGTATAGTTTGATCCGGTAAGTCCGCCCCATCGTCAGTTACCCTGAGATTGTTTGCTCGAATTGAGGCGGCTCGATTCGCCCGGTGCGTCCCGAGAGACGATGCGTCGCCGACCTTGAAAAGTGTTTGAGGCTCGCTGCCTTTCGCGGGTGCGATAAAAACAGGGTTGATGAAGTGTTAACTCACAGCGAGGCGGCCACGACGCGAGGCTGTGCGCCGCGGGCGCTGACGATGAGGGCGGCGGCATCGCGCGCCGAAAAACTCTTCGAGCGCACGAAGATGCGGTAATCGGCGGGTCCCTCCGTCGAGAGATAGATGACGGGCTCGGACGGCGATGGCGAGCTGGAAATCGCGACCAGCTGCGGCGGCGAATGGCTTTCGCAGGCCCCACGCTCGGTGCTGTCGATGTCGTCGATGACGGTGAAGTCCGCCGCTTCCGCGCTGTCGGAGATCTGGACGCGGACCGTGGCGCGGCCGGGATCGCTGGTGAAACTGACGTGACGTTCGGCCTGCCAGGACAGGGCCGCGATCTGGACCGAAGCGCCCGCAATCTCGATACAGGGGCGCGGACCGGTCGAGAACTCGCCGCGGGCGAACAGGGCGACGACGGCCAGCGGAACCACCGAGGCCAAAACCTTGAAACGCAACATGACACTACCCACTCAGCACAAGCCCGCGACAAGGGGCTTATGGTTGGCAGAGGGTAAAGAAAACTCGTTACTACGGGGTTTATGAGCCGCGATGTCGCTCGCTCCACGTGTCGCCCCGGCGAACGCCGGGACCCCGCGGCAGTCATTTTGCGAAAGGTATCGAACGCCGGCATTCTCATTGATGGGCCGCGGCGTATGGGTCCCGGCGGTCGCCGGGACGACGAGGATAGGTCATCGCAAACATGACTTCACGATCTCGCGGCGCAAAGCGCCCGAAGTTTTTTAAAATCATTCGCCCAAATTAAGAGGGCGCAGGGAATGCCGGATGCGCGCTGCACCCGCGGTCCCGTGTGCGGTTTGCACAAAACAAAGTGCACACGAGCATACAGGGCAGCGGAGAACATCCGACATTCCCTGCGCAGTGGCTTTACGGCTTATGCCGTGATCTCCCCGGAGACGAGTTCTTGGTTGACTCCGTCACTGCCGTTTCCGCTTGCGCTTCTCCGACAGCTTGACACCAGCAACGGGCGCCAGGACCACACGGTTTTGCCGTACGCTCGATCCACGCCGTCGTCAGACGTGAGCCCAGCGTCCACCGCAACCCGCCCAACGTCCGTGACGACGGCCGACGCCCTTCTGACCAGGACGGGATGGCCAACCATATGCACCTGATTTGCATTCTGGTAAACAGAAATATTTTTTATTCTGGGACTTGACATGATTTCCGTAAATCAGAACTGATTTGCCCGTCGGGTCATTTTGTCGCGACAAGATTAAAAGGCGGCCCGCCGGGACGGCTTACGTGGTGCCAGAGTGACGACTTGGCGACTGCGGGTCCGGCACAGTCCTAAGGCAACAACCGCAACTCGATTGTTTCGGCTTTCTGATTCCCGAGTGCAAGAGGTGATCGTCCGGTATGTAGATCTTGTAGGATGGGTGGAGCCAACGGGTCGCGCGAATGCGCGCCCGATGACAGGCTCCGCGATACCCATCAATGGCTGGCGACGAAGCTGGTGGGTATGGCTGCGCTCCACCCACCCTACGGACCTTTTGCTGAGCCGATTACGCCGCGCGCCGCGCATCGTCGGCCAATGCGCGATACGACAACGCTTCCGCCAGGTGCAGCCGGCCGATCTTTTCCGCGCCGTCGAGATCGGCCAGCGTGCGGGCGACGCGCAGCACGCGGTGATAGCCGCGCGCGGTCAGCTTCATGGTCTCGGCGGCGTCGCGCAGCAGCTTTTGTCCCTGCGCATCCGGCTGCGCGATGATTTCCAGCAGCGACGCCGGCGCTTCCGCATTGGTGCGGACATGCGGCATGCCGGCGGCGGCGTAACGCGCGAGCTGAACGTCGCGCGCGGCGGCGACGCGGGCGGCGACTTCGGCCGAGCCTTCGCTTGGCGGCGGCAGGATCAGGTCGGCCGCGGTCACCGCCGGCACTTCGATGCGCAGATCGATGCGGTCCATCATCGGCCCTGAAATGCGCACCTGATAATCCCCTGTGCAGCGGTCGATCCGGCCGCGCTTGCAGGAATAGCCGGGCTCATAGGCGTGGCCGCATCGGCACGGGTTCATCGCCGCGACCAGCATGAAGCGCGCCGGATAGGTGACGCGGTGATTGGCCCTGGACACCGCGACCTCGCCGTTCTCCAGCGGCTGGCGCAGCGAGTCCAGCACGCGCGGATCGAACTCCGGCAATTCGTCGAGGAACAGCACGCCCTGATGCGCCAGCGAGATCTCACCGGGTTTGGCGCGCATGCCGCCACCCGTGAGTGCGGCCATGCTGGCGGAATGATGTGGCGCCCGGAACGGCCGCCGCGCCGTCAATGCGCCGTCGCGGATTTCGCCGGCGACCGAGGCGATCATCGAGACTTCCAAAAGTTCGGACGGCGACAGCGGCGGCAGGATCGAGGGCAGCCGCGCCGCCAGCATCGATTTGCCGGCGCCGGGCGAGCCGATCATCAGCAGATGATGTCCGCCGGCCGCTGCGATCTCCAGCGCGCGTTTGGCGCTTTCCTGGCCCTTGATGTCTCTGAGGTCGAGGAGCGTTTCCTCGCGCTCGTGCACTTTCGGCTGCGGGCGTGACAGCAACTGCGTGCCTTTAAAGTGGTTGGCGATCTGGATCAGCGATTTTGCCGCGATGATCTGGATATCCGGGCTGGCCCAGGCCGCTTCCGTCCCGCACGCGGCGGGACAGATCAGGCCTTCGTCGCGCGAATTGGCGCCGATCGCCGCCGGCAGCACGCCCGCGACCGGCGCGATCGATCCATCGAGCCCGAGTTCGCCGAGCACGGTGAAGCCTGAAAGCGCGTCCGGCGGGATCGCGCCAATGGCGGCCATCAGGCCGAGCGCGATCGGCAAATCGTAATGGCTGCCTTCCTTCGGCACATCGGCCGGCGCGAGATTGACCGTGATCCGGCGCGCCGGCAGCGCCAGCCCCGAGGCGATCAACGCCGAGCGGACCCGCTCGCGCGCCTCGGAAACCGCCTTGTCCGGCAGACCGACGATCGCGAACGCCGGCAGCCCGGGCGCGACCTGCACCTGCACGTCGACCGCGCGGGCCTCGATCCCCTCAAAGGCTACGGTAGAAACCCGTTGAACCATGCCGACCCCTTGCCTCTACCGAGGGTAGCGGAACCGGGCGGGATGTGCAAGAACATTACGGGAACATGGGGGTTATGGCAGGGAGCCAGTTCATCGCGCGATGGGCAGCGTTCTGATCAGGCCGTCCACTTCCATCTGGTGCGTCAGATAATAGAGCCGGGCTATCTCTTTCTTCGAGAGGGTGACCATCGCCTGATAGTCACCGCCAAGCCGGACGTTGGTGTGGCAGTTCACCGTTATGCGCTCGACGACCCCACCGTCGCCGGAGAGAACGATGAGCGGCTCTTCCTTTGAAAAGTCCGTGCCAGGCGGACCTGCCGTCGTTTTGGTCAGGTCGAATGAAGCGATGCTCAGGCGGCCATGCTTCCGGGCCCAACCCTCAAACTGAATATCCATCGGAGCCTCCGACCGGGAATCTAGCGCATCATAGTCGTTCTTAAAATATATAGCGATTCGTTATTTATTTTAAGGGCGATGGTGCTATCGCACCAAAATCGGAGGTTTCGAGCCTTAGTTCAGCTTACTCGCCGCAACTACCGCCACATTCGCCGCCGGCTGCTCCAGCATCTTCAGCGCGGCATCGAGGCCGTTGCGCAAATTGACGGCGGCGTTCTGGCTGCAGCGCAGGCGGCCTGAGGAGATGAATTTTACCTCGGTCGAACCATCAGTCTTGGGAATGAGAATGCGGGTGGCGAGTTCGATCTCGACCGAGCCGTTCATGGTGCCGTAGGCGCCGACGATGTCGAAATAGACCAGCGGGGCGGCGGCTCCGGTGTCTTCATAGACGAGGTCGCCCGGCTTGGGGTTCGGTTGGTCGGTCATCGTGACTCTCCTTGGGGCGCTCCCCGCATCGCGGTAAGAGGCGGTTCGCTGATCCCCCTTACGCTATTCGATCGCGGCCGTCCCGACGATCGTCGGTGCAGCCTTTCCAGCGCCAGCACGGGGACGAGAGCGCGATATAACATCAACTCCAGCCCGGCAGCCGACCGAGCGGCGGCTTGGCATGATGAAGGCAGCGCGGCCGAAGGTCGACGCAAAGCGCCCACCGAAAAGACGACCCGTGGTCCCGAAGGCAACGGCGGGCCGGCCAGGCTGGCCCGCCGTCATCTCGGCGTCATTGCACCGGTATCAGGCCTCACCTCAGAAGATGTTGGTGGCCGCGAAGTCGCCGGTCGAGTTCAGACCGGGCAGCTCGATGCTGGTGTCGATCGTGCCATTGCCATCGAGGTCGGCGAACAGGTAGCCGTCCGTTCCGTTGGTGCCGAACACGAACCAGAGGCTGCTGTCGTCGTTGAAGTCTTCCTGGGCCAGTTGCTTCATCTCGTTGAAGTTGGCCTCGTCGCTGCCGAGGTCGTCGCCAGTCCACAGGAATTCATGATAGTTGGATTGGGAGCCGCGGGGCGAACTGGTCTGGAAGAGAATCGAGTCCTCGTTCGTATTGAAGTCGGTGATGACGTCGGCTTGGTCGTAGCTGGGACCGCTATGGCCCCTGTAGAACTCGAAGGTGTCTTGTCCGGAACCGCCGCTCAACGTGTCCCAGCCGGTGCCGCCCCTGATCCAGTCGTCGCCGCGGCCGCCATAGATCTCGTCATGGCCGCCGTTTCCGTAAAGAGTATCAGCGCCGCCATAGCCGCGGATGACGTCGTCACCGCTGCCGCCGCGCAACGTATCGGAGACGAAATCGTCGAGGCCGTAGCGCGTGCGCCAGGTATAAGTGCCATAAAGGTTAGACATTCAATTCTCCTGTTCCGAGTGAGCGGAAACGGGAGCGTGTGCGTCCCCATCCGCGATGAGCCATCCCATCGGGAACAGACGATGCCGCATTGTCGGCGCGCGCGCCGTGATTGACGTCACGGACGAACAGATGGAGAGACGTGGATTGGCTTGTCGCGATTCCTCGTTGTCGCCAACGAGGCGCGATCGGGATGCACGAACAGGACAAGGCGTGCGGCTTGCGAATCGTTCTCGCAAATCCGGATGGAAGAGGGGCGCGCCGAAGCGCGCCCCCGAACGCTCCTCCGGCTCAGAGGTTCATCACCATCGCCGACGGATAGTAATGGAAACCTTCGCTGGTCTTGCCGATGTGACCAAAGCCGGGCCAGGCGAAGTGATAGGACATGACCGGGGTCTTGTTGGCCGCGATCATGTCGAGCAGTTTCACGCGTGTGTCCGCCGCCTGCTTCGGATCCGAGTCGTAGGAGAATTGCATCCGCGGCTTTTCCAGAAGCAGTATCGGGTGGTGGGTGAGGTCGCCGAGGAAGGCAAAAGATTTTCCTTTCGAGCTCACCATGAAGATGGTGTGTCCGACCGTGTGGCCGGGGGCCGCGATCGCGGTCACGCCGGGCAGGAATTCCTGGTTGTCCTTGATGAAGACGATGCGATCGCGCACCGGCATCAAATTCTTGCGGGCATGAATCACAAAATCCTTCAGCGGACTGCCGAGCTTGCCTTCATCGGTCCAGAAATCGAAATCGCTCTGGGTGATGTAGACCTGCGCGTTGGGGAATAGCGGCTTGTCGTCGGCGCCGACGAGGCCGCCGATGTGGTCGATATGGGCGTGCGAGCACACCACGGCGTCGATATCGCCGGGCTTGATGCCGGCTTCCGCCATGCTCTTCTGCTGGCGGCCGGTGGTCGGGCCGAACGCTTTCGAAGTGCCCATGCCGGTGTCGAACAGGATCAGCTTGTCGCCGGTGTTGACGATCGGCGAGTTCTGCTCGAGCACGACATTTTCGGGGTCGAGGAAGTTGTCGGTCAGCATCTTCTTAACTTCGTCGTCGGACACGCCAACGAAGGTGCCCTTGGGCGGGCCGAGCGGCAGCGGGCCGTCGGAGACCACGGTCACCTCGGCGTCACCGAGAACGAAGCGGTGCCAGTAGGGCGTCTGCGTGCCGAGTTTCGGCGCTTTCGCCAGCGCGCTGCCGCCGAGCATGGTCGAGGCGCCGAGGCCAACACCAAGTCCTGCACCAAGAGCAAGCAGGGACCGTCGCGATACGTCCATCGTCATGGGTCTTCCTCCACTTTTTATGGAATTTGGCGTTGCCGCCCGGACAGATTCATCCGCGGCTACAGGCTGCTCCCGCGCCCTGAAATTGGCAAGTGGGATTAGCCACGCGAAAGCCGCGCGTACGAAATGTGCAAACGCATAACGCGCGACAATTATTGAGAAGATTATTTCTTGGCCCGCTTCGCCTCAATGGTGTCCCAAACCATCGCAGCGACGTCAGGACCGTCGAGCCGGGCGATGGCGCGGATGCCCGTGGGCGAGGTGACGTTGATCTCGGTGAGGTTGCCGTCGATCACGTCGATGCCGACCAGCAGCAGGCCACGTTCGCGGAGATGCGGTCCGAGCGTGGTGCAGATCTCGCGCTCGCGCGGCGAGAGGTCGGTGGCCTGGGCGGCGCCGCCGCGCACCATATTGGAGCGCAGATCGTCGGCGGCCGGCACGCGGTTGACCGCACCGGCAAATTCGCCGTCGACCAGGATGATGCGCTTGTCGCCGTGTTTGACCTCGGGCAGGAAGCGCTGGATCACCCAGGGCTCGCGGAAGGTGACGGAAAACATGTCGAACAGCGAACCAAAATTCATGTCCTGCGGCATCACGCGAAACACCGCCGCGCCGCCATGGCCGTGCAACGGTTTCATGACGACGGCGCCATGCTCGTCGCGGAACGAATTGATCTCATTGATGTCGCGCGAGATCAGCGTCGGCGGCATCAGCTGCGGAAAGTTCAGCACGAACAGTTTTTCCGGCGCGTTGCGCACGCTGGCGGGATCGTTGACGACCAGCGTCTTGGGGTGGATACGCTCCAAAAGATGCGTCGAGGTGATGTAGGCGAGGTCGAACGGCGGGTCCTGCCGGAGAAGTATGACGTCGAAAGCGTCAAGCGCCGTACGCTTGGGCTCGCCGAGGGTAAAGTGATCGCCGGGCTCGTCGCGCACGGTCAGCACCTGCACCGGCGCCACCAGCTCCTCGCCGCGCAGCGAGAGCTGGTCCGGCGTGTAATAGGAAATCGCGTGGCCGCGCTTTTGCGCTTCCAGCAACAAGGCAAAGGTCGAATCGCCGCGGATGTTGATACGCGCGATGGGGTCCATCTGGACGGCGACATTCAATTTCATGGGGCGGGTCCGGCTTTCTCGAGGGAGGTCTTATACGCTGGCGTCGAATGCCGCTAACAGATGGCGTGGCAAACGCCGCGGCGCAATCAGGATGGCGTCGAATCGCAGCTCGAATTCGGCATGTTCGGGATGCGCCATCAGCCAGGCTTGCGCGGCATCGATGATGCGGGCCTGTTGGCGCGGCGTCACCGCATAGGCGGCGTCGTCGAGCCGGGCTCGCGCCTTGACCTCGATGAAGGCGATCAGATTGCGCTTTTTGGCGACGAGATCGATTTCGCCATAGGGGGTTTTGAAACGCTTGGCGAGAATGCGGTAGCCCTTGGCCATCAGGAACGCGGCGGCGCGGGTCTCGGCCGAAAGCCCGGTCTGGAACGCCGCGACCCGCTCGGGCGCGGCGAGTTTTGTGGACGCGTCGGGCGGCGTGGCGCCGTCAGTCTTCGCCATCGTCCTCTCCATCCCGAATTGCTTTCGCAAGCTCGAGCGCGCGGGCATAGACCTCGCGGCGCGGCCGGCCGGACAGTTCGACGGCATGGGCGACCGCATCCTTGACGCTATCGCGCGCGAGCGATGACCGCAGCAGGTCATCGAGATCAGCCTCGGTCATGACCAGCGCATCCGCCCGGGGCGGGCCGATCACCAGCACGAATTCGCCGCGGGTCTCCAGCGTATCGGCGGTCTTTGCCAACTCCGCTATGGGGGCGCGCGCGATCTCCTCATGCAGTTTTGTCAGTTCGCGGCAGATCGCGGCGTCGCGCTCGGCCATGATCCCGGCGAGATCGCCCAGCGTGTCCGCGATGCGGTTGCCGGATTCGAACATGACGAGCGTGGCGTCGATCCGGGCAAGTTCTGCCAGCCGCGTGCGGCGCGCCTGCTGCTTGGCGGGCAAAAATCCCTCGAAGAAAAACCGGTCGGTGGGCAATGCTGCGACCGATAGCGCCGTCAGCACCGAGGAGGCGCCCGGCACCGCGATCACGGCATGGCCGGCGGCGCAGACCTCGCGCACCAGCTTGAAGCCGGGATCTGATATCAGGGGCGTCCCGGCGTCCGAGACCAGCGCGATCGAGGCGCCCTGCGCCAGCTTTTCCAGGATCTTTGGCCGCGCCATCGCGGCGTTGTGCTCGTGATATTGCTTGAGCTGCGCCGAGATTACGTAGCGCTCGGTCAGGCGGCGGGTGATGCGGGTGTCCTCGCAGGCGATGATGTCGACGCCGGCCAGGGTTTCAAGCGCACGCAACGTGATGTCGCCGAGGTGGCCGATCGGGGTGGCCACCAGATAAAGCCCGGGAACCGGCTTTGGGGCGGTCAGGACATGACCGCCGATCGAAAATGTCCTGATCACGGAACCCGGTTCGGCTTCAGGCCCGTAGTTGGAGCGGGTTTTTGCGCGCATAATGCCAATCTAAAGCGTTTTCAAGCGAAGTGGATACCGGTTCGCGTGAAGAAAACGCGTCAATACAAAGACCGGGTGTTCCGGTTCTGATAAGATCAGAACCGGAACACAGCGGTAGTAGCTCCGGCGCCACAGCGCGGCGGCAACGTTGGTGCTACGCATCACGGGAAGGGAGCAGGTATCCGCAATCGGCGTTGAGTCCGCGGACCATAATCCTTTTGTTTTGGTTAACTATTCGCCGACAATATGCCTGAATCCGCCCGCCTTTATTCCGGAGGTTGGAGCCTTAAGGTTCAGGTCCTTTGGGTTCAAGTCCTTGAGGTTCAAGGACTGGCCGATCAAGGTCGGTCAAGAGAAGAGATACGATGGTGGGCCCGCTCATTCGCAAACCTCAGCCGTCAGGGGCAACCCGGCGGACGGCGGTCGGCCTTATTCTCGGCGCGCCGCTGCTTGGCGCCTGCTCCAGCGTGCAGCAGAGTTTTGGCCAGTTTTCCAACCCGTTCTCCTCGCCGCAACCCGAAGCCGGGCCGGCGGGCCCGCAGCAGCAACCGCTCGCGGTCGGCACCGGGCAGGTCAAGGTCGGCCTGATCCTGCCGCTCTCGGCCGCCGGCAACGCCGGCGTCGCCGCGCAGTCGATGAAAAATGCC
Organism: Bradyrhizobium sp. OAE829; assembly: GCF_040546575.1. Taxonomy (NCBI): domain Bacteria; kingdom Pseudomonadati; phylum Pseudomonadota; class Alphaproteobacteria; order Hyphomicrobiales; family Nitrobacteraceae; genus Bradyrhizobium; species Bradyrhizobium sp. OAE829. Next base: position 4,480,435 of record NZ_JBEPOE010000001.1, read on the forward strand.
GCCGAAATGGCGCTGGCCGAATTCCAGAATCCCAACATCCAGCTTCTGATCAAGGATGACGGCGGCAGCCCGCAAGGCGCCAGCCAGGCGACCCAGCAGGCGCTCGGTGAAGGCGCGGAGATCATCCTCGGCCCGCTGTTTGCGCAGTCGGTTCCCGCGGTCGCGCAGCAGACGCGCGCGAAGGGCGTGGCCGTGATTGCGTTCTCGACCGATTCCAGCGTGGCCGGGCGCGGCGTCTATCTGCTCAGCTTCCTGCCGGAATCCGACGTCAACCGGATCGTCGATTACTCGGCCGGCATCGGCAAGAAATCCTTTGCGGCGCTGCTACCCGACAACGCCTATGGCAATGTGGTGGAAGCCGCCTTCAAGCAGGCCGCGGCGCGCAAGGGCCGCATCGTCGCGTTCGAGAAATATGGCGCCGACCGCTCGGCCGCCGTGCGCACCGTCTCGCAGTCGCTCGGCCAGGCCGATGCGCTGTTCATGGCCGATGACGGCGATTCGGTGGTGGCGACGGCCGATGCGCTCACCGCGGCAGGCGTGAATTTGCGCAACATCCAGTTGCTCGGCACCGGCCTTTGGGACAATCCGCGGGTGTTCGCGAGCCCGGCGCTGCAGGGCGGTCTCTATGCGGCACCGGATCCGTCGGGTTTTCGAAGTTTCGCCGGCCGCTATCGCACCAAATATGGCGGCGAGCCGGTGCGCACCGCGACGCTGGCCTATGACGCGGTGGCGCTGGTCGCCGCCTTGTCGCGCACGCAGGGTCCGCAACGTTTCGCGCCGGAAACGCTGACCAATCCGTCGGGCTTTGCCGGCATCGACGGGCTGTTCCGCTTCCGCTCCGACGGCAGCAATGAACGCGGGCTTGCGGTCATGAAGGTGGGCCAGGGCGGCAGCGCGCCGGTTGCGGGCTCGCCGAAGAGTTTTGGCGCTTAAGCTTTATTCAGCTTTCTTGGCGTTCGCGAATTCAGCCTCGTAACGCCGCCGGTTGCTCCAATAGATGTTGGCGAACAGCGCCGCTTCCTGGCGGTAGGGGATGTGGTCGTCGGCATCCTGACCGGCCTGCGCCTCGATCCAGGCGGCGTGCTGTGCGATCGCGCCCGAACGATCACCTCGCAACGCCTTGATCTGGAATTCGAACATGTGGCTCTCGATCTCCAGGTACCGATCGTACCAGCAGGTCGACCATTGACGGTTCTGCAGCGCGAAGCGGCGGATCCAGCGCTCCGTCAAATCCATCTCGTGTTCGGGCTTTGAGAACATCACGTCGCGCCGCGCTTCCTGCAGCGTTTCGATCGCAACGGGTTTGTTCTTGGCCCACAGCGTCTGCATCGCAGGATCGGACAAATAGCGATCGGCATAGATCGGATGCGCAAAGGCCTGTTCGCGCAAATGCGGCAGTTCGAAATAGACGCGGATTTCCGAACAGACGCTGGCCTTCAGTTCATTGTCTTCCATCTTGCGGTGGAAGGCATCGAAGCCGATGCCGGGAAAGTAGGGCATGAAGGCCGCGTGGAACATCTCGTGCAACCGGTAGAGGTCCTCGATCGCGGGATTGTCGTAGGCGCGGTTCATGGTGACGCCCCACCATGAACAGAAATGCGCGCGCTCCAATCGGTCGTCGGTGGAGTCGCAGAACAGCCGCGGCAGGCTCGTGAACTGCTCGACGATGTCGTGGATGAAGCCGCCGTCGGTGTGGGAGGCACGGATCGGCGCGCTGCGCCAAAGACCGTGCACGTGGCGGTGAATCTCCTTTGCATCCGTCAGGACGACCAGGTTTTTCACGGTGCGCCTCCAGGAGCGGCGATCGGCCCGGCGGTGCCGATCATCTCGGCCATCGTTGGCGTCAGGCACAGCCGCAAGCGTGCAGCGGGATCGCCGGCCGGGCGACGCAGGAAATCCGCCAGCGCGCGGTCGGTGGCGTTGGCTTCTGCTTGGGCCAGCACGCTGACGTCGCAAGGCAAGAGCGTCAGCCCGAGGCGGCGGCCGATTTGAATCGCCGCCTCGCGCTGGACATGCTTGTAGCGACGCGGCAGATCGAACACGTCGTGACGTTCCAGCAAGGTCAAGCCGAGCTGCAGCGAAGTGAGATTCTTGAACCATTGATTGCCGAACAGGCTCGGCATGGCGCGACGGCAAAGCATGCCACCGATGCGGTCGTAATAGACCCCGAACGGTTTTGACAGGCTGAACGCCAGCGCCTGCACCGCCGGACTGTCGCTGGCAATTCTTGCGGCAGGCGCATCGGCGATCGAGCCGACATAGGTGACGTCGAGCAGCACGCGGGGTTTTTCGGCGGCGGCGAGCAGCGCCAGAAAATCATTGGCGTGCGGCCAGACATTGCCGTCGATCGCCGACGGTTGGCTCAGGCAGAACAGGGCATCGGTGGGCAGCGTGCGCGCGACGGCCTGCCAATGGCTCCGCGGATGTTCGATCACGGCGATGCCGCAGGCCTCGGCATAGGCCTTGTAGCCTTCATACTCGCCGGCGAAGACGTGCACCTCGGGATTGAATTGTTCGACGCGGGCGCGGTTGCCATAGGCGGTGATGACGTGAAACAGCGCCTCGCTGCCGCCGGCGGTCGGATAGCGCCAGGGAAAACCGGCCGCATCGATCGCGACCACGGGCACCGCCCACGCCATCCAGCGCTCGATGAAGGCTTCATGGATGGCAAATTGTTTTCCGGTCCAGGCGTCGCGGAACTGTTCGAGATGATGACGCCGCGCGGCGTCCGGCCCAGTGACGGCATTACCGAGAATGAAATTTTTCGCGGCTTCGGTCTCTGATGTGACCAGCGCATAAACCGTCTTGCTCGCGCCGGCGCTTTTGACGCGGCGGTCGAGTTCGGGATCATGGATCGGCGGGGTGATGGTCCGGTCGTTCACGATCGTCATGCAAATGGCGGTTGGGGCAAAATCGCTGGACAAATCTACCACGGCCGGGCGCTCAGCGCTCGAAAACACTGCGCTTTACGTTATCAGACCCTTACGCGGCGAGATCCGCGACGACCGCATCGAGCACCGGAAAACCGGCCTGCGTCACCCGCAGCCGGCCATCGGCGTCGACGATGATCGCGCCTTCTTCGCGCAGCACGGCGATCCGGCCGGGATCGAGGGTGCGGCCCGACAGCGCGGCGTAGCGGTTGGGATCGATGCCTTCCGCAAGCCGCAACCCCATCAGCAAAAATTCGTCGGCGCGCTCTTCCGAATTGAGGACGTCGTCGGTGATGAAGCCGTGGCCGTTGGTCTCGACCCGCATCAGCCAGGCTTCGGGACGCTTTTCGGTCGCGATCGCGTGTCTTTCGCCATCGATGTCGAGGCGGCCATGCGCGCCCGGACCGATGCCGGCATATTCCTCGCCGCGCCAATAGACGAGATTATGTTTGCACTCCGCGCCCGGCCGCGCGTGGTTGGAAATCTCATAGGAAGGAAGACCCTGCGCGGCGCAAACATCCTGCGTCACGTCATACAGCGCGCGGGCAACGGCCTCATCCGGCGTCTTCAACTTGCCCGCCGCGTGCAATCCGAAGAACGGTGTGCCTTCCTCGATCGTGAGCTGATAGAGCGACAGATGTTCGGCGGCTTCCGAAATCGCCAGCTTCAGTTCGTCGGCCCACATCTGCGGCGTCTGGTCGGGGCGGGCGTAGATCAGGTCGAACGAGTAACGATCGAAGGATTGCCGCGCGATCGCCACCGCATCCAGCGCCTCGCGCGCGCTGTGCAGGCGGCCCAATGCTTTCAATGACGCATCATCCAGCGCCTGCACGCCGAGCGAGACCCGGTTGACGCCGGCCGCGCGATAGCCGCGGAAGCGCGTCGCCTCGACGCTGGTCGGGTTGGCCTCCAGCGTCACTTCGACGTCACCAGCGACGCGCCAATGTTTGCCGATCGCATCCAGGATGGCGCCAACGGTCTGCGGCTGCATCAACGATGGCGTGCCGCCGCCGAGGAAGATCGAGGTGACTTCGCGTCCCGGCGCGCGCTCGGCTGATGTTTCGATCTCGCGCGTAAAGGCGCTGACAAACCGCGCTTCGTCGATCGGCGCATGCCGGACATGGCTGTTGAAATCGCAATACGGGCATTTCGACAGGCAGAATGGCCAGTGCACATAAACGCCGAAAGCCGCTTTGCCGGTCTTGAGGATCTCGGGGCGCTCGAAGCTAGCCAAGGCAGATCTCCGCCAGTTTGACGAAGGCGCGGGCGCGATGCGACAGGCCGAGCCCCAGCGGCGGCAGCCCGTGCTTCTCGATGCTGGCCATCTCGCCGAAGGTGCGGCCGTGTCCATCCGGCAGGAACGACGGGTCGTAACCGAAACCCTCGGTGCCGCGCGGTGGCCACACCAAGGTTCCATCGACCCGCGCCTCGACCTCCTCAACGTGCCCGTCGGGCCAGGCGACGCACAGCGCGGACACGAAATGCGCCTTGCGTTTGTCTGGCGTTTTGGCGCCGCGCTCCTGCAACAGGCGTTCGACCCGCGTCATGGCCGCCAGAAAATCCGCAGGTTTGCCCGCCCAGCGCGCCGAATAGATTCCGGGCGCACCGTCCAGCGCTTCGACCACGAGGCCGGAATCATCGGCGAAGGCCGGAAGCTGCGCGGCTTTCGCGGCCGCGATCGCCTTGATTGCCGCGTTGGCCCGAAAGGTCTCACCGGTCTCCTCGGGCTCATCGAGGCCGAGTTCGCCCGCGGAGATCGCCTCGACGCCATGCGGCGCCAGCAGTTCGCGCATCTCGGCAAGCTTGCCGGGATTGTGGGTCGCGATCACCAGGCGGCCTGTGATTCGACGGTGCATGATCAATCAGACTACGCGACGGCCATCTTTTGCAAGTCCACCAAACGCGCGACGCCCTTGCGCGCCAGCGCCATCAGCGCCAGGAACTCGTCCTGCGAGAACGGCGTCTTCTCCGCGGTGCCCTGCACCTCGATGATGCGGCCGTCGCCGGTCATGACGAAATTGGCGTCGGTATCGGCCTCGGAATCCTCGGCATAATCGAGGTCGAGCACCGGCGTGCCCTGATAGATGCCGCAGGAGATCGCCGCGACATTGTCGCGGAGCACATTGGCTTTCAGCATGTTGCGGTTCTTCATCCACGAGATGCAGTCGGCCAGCGCCACCCAGGCGCCTGTTATCGAGGCGGTGCGGGTACCGCCATCGGCCTGGATCACGTCGCAATCGACCGTGATCTGCCGCTCGCCGAGCGCTTCGAGGTCGACCGCCGCGCGCAAGGAGCGCCCAATCAGGCGCTGGATTTCGACGGTGCGGCCGCCCTGTTTGCCGGCCGCGGCCTCGCGGCGGGTGCGTTCCAGGGTGGCACGGGGCAGCATGCCGTATTCGGCAGTGACCCAGCCGCGGCCCTGACCCTTGAGCCAGGGCGGCAGGCGTTCTTCCAGCGTGGCCGTGACCAGCACATGGGTATCGCCGAATTTCACCATGCAGGAACCTTCGGCGTATTTGACGACGCCGCGTTCCAGCGACACGGGGCGCAGCTCATCGGGCGCACGGCGGCTTGGCCGCATGGGGAATCCTCCGAAAAATCAAGCAAAAGCGGGTTCGCGGTGCTTGTAGGAGGGGGAGCGGGCAGCGGCAAGGCCTTTGGTACCTCTTTGGGGTATAATGCGTGCTTGTCACCGGCCCTCCGGATAGACAGATTAGAGGTCAAGTCGAGGGAGTAATTGGTGGCCCACCACGATCCGATTGGCCTGATTGCGCCGAATGCCGGGCTGGCCCAGCTCAATGAGCGTTCGCGCGACATTTTTCGTCAAATCGTCGAGAGTTATCTCGCTACCGGCGAGCCGGTCGGTTCGCGCAACATTTCGCGCCTGATCGCGATGCCGCTGTCGCCGGCCTCGGTGCGCAATGTGATGTCGGACCTCGAACAGCTCGGCCTGATCTACGCGCCGCATACCTCGGCCGGCCGTCTGCCCACGGAACTCGGCCTGCGTTTCTTCGTCGACGCCCTGATGCAGGTCGGTGACCTCACCGAAGACGAGCGGCAGTCGATCCAGACCCAGCTTGCCTCCGTCGGCCGCGCGCAATCGGTCGAGGCGGCGCTCGGCGAGGCCCTGACGCGGTTGTCGGGCCTGACCCGCGCCGCTGCGGTGGTGCTGACGGCGAAATCCAATTCGCGGCTGAAGCACATCGAATTCGTGCGGCTGGAGCCGGAACGCGCGCTGGTGGTGCTGGTCAGCGAAGACGGCCAGGTCGAGAACCGCGTGCTGACCCTGCCGCCCGGCGTTCCCTCGTCGGCGCTGACGGAAGCCAGCAATTTCCTCAATTCCCGGATTCGCGGCCGTACGCTTGCCGAATCGCGCCTCGAACTCGAAACCGCGCTGACGCAAAGCCGCGCCGAACTCGATCAGCTGACGCAGAAAATCATCGCGGCCGGCATTGCGAGCTGGTCCGGCGGCGAAAGCGAGGACCGCCAATTGATCGTGCGCGGTCATGCCAATCTGCTCGAGGATCTGCACGCGCTGGAAGATCTGGAGCGCGTGAAATCACTGTTCGACGATCTCGAGACCAAGCGCGGCGTCATCGATCTGCTCGGTCGCGCCGAGCGCGCCGAGGGCGTGCGGATCTTCATCGGATCGGAGAACAAGCTGTTCTCGCTGTCCGGTTCCTCCACCATCATCGCGCCCTATAGCGACGCCGCCGGCCGCATCGTCGGGGTTCTCGGCGTGATCGGGCCGACGCGGCTCAACTATGCAAGGGTGATTCCGACGGTGGACTATGCCGCGCGCATCGTCAGCCGCATGCTCGGTGGTTGATACGGCCCGAAAAAAGCTTCGCTTTGTTGTTTTGACGCCTTTCCCGGCGCGAACCGGGCCCACCCCGGATCAGGTCGGTGCGGGCATCGCTCGAAAACGCCATGGAACGCTTGATTTTCGCCCGCTAAAGCACGATATCCCGGGCAGCAAATCCCCATTTAACCGAACGGTTCTTTTGAGAAGGCAGACTTATGACCGATCCCAACCGGCCGAATGATGACGCGGCGGCGCCGAGCGAGCCCGTGGTCTCAAAGCCCTACATCATGCCTGATGATCCCGAGGAAGGATCGGTCGAGGCGTTGACGAAGGAAGCGGCTGAAGCGCGCGACAAGATGCTGCGCACGCTGGCGGAGATGGAAAATCTGCGCAAACGCACCGCCAAGGAAGTTGCCGATGCGCGGGCTTACGGCATCACCGGCTTCGCGCGCGACATTCTCGACATCGCCGACAATCTGCAGCGCGCGCTGGATGCGGTTCCCGCTGAAATGAAGGCCTCGGCCGATCCGGCGCTGAAGGCGTTCATCGAAGGCGTCGAGTTGACCGAGCGGTCGCTGCTCAACACGCTGGAGAAAAACGGCGTCAAGAAATTCGATCCGTCGGGCGAGAAGTTCAATCCGAACTTCCAGCAGGCGATGTACGAAGTCCCTGACGCATCGGTGCCGGCGGGCACTGTGGTGCAGGTGGTGCAGGCCGGCTTCATGATCGGCGAGCGCGTGCTGCGTCCGGCGCTGGTCGGCGTATCCAAGGGCGGCGCCAAGGCGGCGCCTGCCGCCGACATCACGACCTGAGACGAAAGAGCCGATCCGACTTACGCGTCCATCGGCTTCTCATGCGCCTTCGGCCAGTAGGTGCCAAAGCTCCAGAGATTGCCTTCCGGATCCCGGCAGGCGAAATCGCGGCTGCCGTAGTCGGTGTTGTGCAGTTCCATTTCGATTTTGGCGCCTGATGCCTTCACCTTGGCGCACAACGCGTCAGGATCTTCGACGGCGACATAAAGCGCGTCGGTGCGGCGGCCAGAGATGTCGCCAACCAGTCTGCCGTATTCATCGTCGCGGGCCTGACCGAGCATCAGCAGCGAAGCGCCGCAGGCAAGTTGCGCGTGCTGTACCACGCCGTCGCTGCGGTAAACGACATGCTCGGTGAAACCAAGCACGTCCTTCAGCCAGCGGATCATCGCCTCGGCATCCCTGCAGCGCATCGTCGGATAAATGCGCTGCGCGTCGTTGCTATTGGTCATGACAAATTCCTTCGTTCGGCGTCACCGTGCCAATATGCTGATACAGCGCGGCGCCGGCTTGAAGATTTGTTACCAAGAGCCCCGTTCCGATTGAATCGGAACGGGGCTCTTGATTCCTGGTTTTGACGCGTTTTCTTGCCGCGAACCGGTATCCACTTCGCTGGAAAACGCTTTAGCCCGAAAGCGCTTCGTTCGGGCGTGTCAGCCGGCTGTCGATCAGCGCCAGCCGCCTCGCCCAGGCCGTCGGCGTCTCGCCCGCCAGTTCGCCGAATTCGCGGACCAGATGGGCCTGGTCGGCAAAGCCGCTCTCGGCGGCAATCCCGGCCCAGCCGGGAGCCGTGCCGCTGCGTGCCAGCCGGCAGGCGCGGTGAAAGCGCATCATGCGCGCGATTGATTTGGGCGCGAGGCCAAGCTCGGATCGAAAGCGCTCGACCAGATGTTTGCGGCTCCAGCCGATTTCGCCGGCCAGCGTCGCGATCCGCGCGCCACCGGCGGTCAGCGCCAGCCGGCGCCAGGCAAACGCGATCTCCGGCGACGGCAGATGATTGGCGCGGCCGGCGATAAAATCCTCGACCAGGTCGAAGCGATGTTGCCAGCAAGCTGTCGCGCCCAGTCTCTCGCGCAGTTGCCGGCCGTCGCGGCCGAGCACGTCTGACATGTCGACCATGCGCGCGGCAAGACCTGCGACGTCACCGCCGAAGAAGCGATAAGCGCCGAGCGGCGTAAAATCCACCTGCACGCATTCCGCCCCGCCATCGGACTCGATATGAACAGGCCCGGCGTAGAGGCCCGCGGCGAAGCTGGGCTGCCGGTCGGCCGCATCGGGCTCCCGGCCCAGCGCGATCAGGAACGGGCTGCCGAGGCTGATGATCAGCGGCACAATCAGATGCGCGGCTTCACGTTGTGAAAACCGGCCAAGCGCGGTCTCGCGGTAGCCCGTTATTCCCGTGATCAGGCCCGCCGTGCGTTGTGAGGGTGCACGGCGGATCATTTCGAACGCGAGGGGTGCGCCTAAATCCGGCATTGCGACTCTCTCGCGAGAGGGTGTCCTAGCTTAAGCGATATCGCTCGACTGAATGCGCTTGACGCCGGCTGCGCCCATATCGGTCCAGGCCTTCGCGAGCGAGCCCTGGGTGTCGATGCCGCGGCAGGCGTCCTCGATGACATAGGTTTCAAAGCCGGCCTTGCGGGCATCGAGCGCGCTCCATGCCACGCAAAAATCGGTGGCGAGACCGGCTAAGAACACGCGTTCCACCTTGCGCGCCTTCAAATAGGCGGCAAGCCCCGTCGTGGTCTTGCCATCGGCTTCGGTGAAAGCCGAATAGCTGTCGACGTCCTTGTTGGAGCCCTTGCGGATGACGAGGCCGGCATGGGCAATCGAGAGGTCCTTTGACAGCGCGGCGCCTTCGGTGCCCTGCACGCAGTGATCGGGCCACAGCACCTGCTTGCCGTAGGGCAGGTCGATCGTCTCGAACGGCTTCTTGCCGGAATGCGTCGTGGCGAACGAGACATGGCTAGCGGTGTGCCAGTCCTGCGTCAGCACGACGTTGGCAAAGCTCTTGGCGACGCGGTTGATGACGGGAACGACCTGGTCGCCATCTTTCACTGCAAGGCTGCCGCCCGGCAGGAAGCAGTTCTGAACGTCGATCACCAGCAACGCCGACGCATTGTCGGGTTTGATCGACGCGGCCAAAACTGCCTTCGAAAGAATGGTCGCCATTGCCGCCGTGCCCAACGTTTTGCCAAAGCCCGCGAGAATTTGCCTGCGATGAAACATGGTGCATCTCCCTGTCAAAGAGGTCAACACCAGCAAATCAGGTCGCAGGCAGAGCGTAAAGCGGCTTTAGGCGGCGGCGTGCGGCTGAATCTTCGGCACCGAACGGATCATGTTTAGCGCGGGCGAATTCCGTCTCGCACGGCGCGGAAACGCGTGAACGCGGTGGTCCAGCCGTCGCGAGGTGAACTGCCGATGATGCGCAGCGAATTCTGGCCGCCGAACCGCAACCACTGCACGATCGTCACCGGCGTATTGTCCTTGCCGCTGGTGGCTTCGATGCGGGTTTCGTATCCGGGCTGGCCGTCGATGCGGACCGCCTCCGACATCGTGATCCGCCCGTCGCGTACGCCGGGAATCGTCGTCGCCATCTGCTGGGCAAAACGTCCGCGGTCGTCGGGCTGCGCAGGCGCCGATCCGACCAGGCCGACGATCATGAAGGGCGCGGTTTCAAAACCGCTTTTTTCGTCGCCATCGGCAATGATCAGGGCTGCGCCCGGCGCCAGCGTGCGGACCGTCTTGAAATTGCTGAGCTCGGCCATCCTGAACGGCATCAGGCCGAGCTGCTCATCGACCGGAACTTCGTTTCGGATGACGGCGGAAGCGAACATCTGGCGTACGGCGTCGTCGGTGTAGATCCTGGAGGCATTCTCCGGCACCTGCACGGCGACGTAGCCGGAGAAGGTCGGACCCGGCACGATCATCGAGTAGCGCCGGACATTGGTGGCGCCGTCCTTGGCGTTCTCAGCGGTATAATAGGCGAGCCCCGCCGCGGTCTCGATGCTCTCCGGCTTGATGCCGCCGGTGCCGCCGGGATTTGCCTTGAAAGCATTGGCGACCTCGCCATAGGCCTCGGCGGGCAGGTCCGCCACCAGCACCTTGACGCCCTGATCCTCGGTCTCGAAGCCGACGAATGATCTGGCTTTGACCAGGCCGACCAGCGGCGTCATGCCGACCCGCGCGCCCGGCGGAAAAACCGGATCGGCGGCGAACGCGGCGCAGGTCGCGGCGATGGTAAGGGCAACCGCAGCGAGGTATCGAACAGGCTTCATGAAGGGTTCTACCGGGTTTACATTGAGGCCGTTCAATGGTCGGCCAGCGCAGCCCTCAAGGGTTCGAGGGCTTGGTTTAGTCAGCCCGCTTTTAGCGGTTTTGATGTCCCTGCAACAGGGCAGGGGCGGCGTCCGTTCCCTCATCACGTTCCGAAACACCGGAATTTTCGCGCGATATGGCGGCTTGCCAAACGTTTTCAGGCGTTTTCGGCGGCGAGCCGGATGGCTGGTGAGGTCCGCGCAGCGGCCAAATACCGCGCTGGCGGCGATCATGAACGAGGCGGATTTTCGGGCGTGGCGATGAGTGCACGCTCACCTCCTTGCCGATTTGTTAACACGGCTGAGGGCCTGAACCTTGACCTGCCCTGAGCTGACACAATCTTTCAAACGTCAGCATTTTCAGGCCCTAAGGTTGCGTTCGGTCCTTGCGGGCAGGACCCCCCCTCCTATATGAGGCTCACCGTCGCAATATCGCGAGTAATTGATCGTTGGGGGTTCGGTTAGGTGCGCCGTCCAGGGCCCAGCCAACCTGCCGCAAAAAGAAGGATATGAGGACCATGGGAAAGGTCATTGGGATCGATCTCGGCACCACCAATTCGTGCGTTGCCGTAATGGATGGCAAGACAGCTAAAGTCATCGAGAACGCAGAGGGCATGCGCACGACCCCGTCGATCGTCGCTTTCAGCGATGATGGCGAGCGCCTCGTCGGCCAGCCTGCCAAGCGTCAGGCGGTGACCAATCCCGAGCGCACCTTCTTTGCGGTCAAGCGCCTCGTCGGCCGCCGCTATGACGACCCGATGGTCGAGAAGGACAAGAAGCTCGTCCCCTATAAAATCGTCAAGGCTTCGAACGGCGACGCCTGGGTCGAAGCCGACAGCAAAACCTATTCGCCCTCGCAGGTCTCCGCTTTCATTCTGCAGAAGATGAAAGAGACCGCGGAAGCCCATCTCGGCCAGAAGGTCGAGCAGGCCGTCATCACGGTTCCCGCCTATTTCAACGACGCGCAACGTCAGGCCACCAAGGACGCCGGCAAGATCGCCGGTCTTGAAGTGCTGCGCATCATCAACGAGCCGACCGCGGCCGCGCTCGCCTACGGCCTCGACAAGACCAAGACCGGCACCATTGCGGTGTACGACCTCGGCGGCGGCACCTTCGACGTCTCGATTCTTGAAATCGGCGACGGCGTGTTCGAGGTGAAATCCACCAACGGCGATACGTTCCTCGGCGGTGAAGACTTCGACATGCGTCTCGTCAGCTATCTGGCCGATGAGTTCCAGAAGGAGCAGGGCATCAACCTGCGCAACGACAAGCTTGCCTTGCAGCGCCTGAAAGAGGCCGCCGAAAAGGCCAAGATCGAATTGTCCTCGACCACGCAGACCGAGATCAACCTGCCGTTCATCACGGCCGATCAGACCGGTCCGAAGCATCTGACGATGAAGCTGACCCGCTCCAAGTTCGAGGCGCTGGTCGACGATCTCGTCCAGAAGACCATCGAGCCGTGCCGCAAGGCGCTGAAGGATGCGGGCCTCACCGCCGCCGAGATCGGCGAAGTGGTGCTGGTCGGCGGCATGACGCGCATGCCGAAGGTTCAGGAAGTGGTGAAGCAGCTGTTCGGCAAGGAGCCGCACAAGGGCGTCAACCCGGACGAAGTCGTCGCCATCGGTGCGGCGATCCAGGCCGGCGTGCTGCAGGGCGACGTCAAGGACGTGCTGCTGCTCGACGTGACCCCGCTGTCGCTCGGCATCGAGACGCTGGGTGGCGTGTTCACCCGCATCATCGATCGCAACACCACGATCCCGACCAAGAAGAGCCAGGTGTTCTCGACCGCCGAGGACAACCAGAGCGCCGTCACCATCCGCGTCTTCCAGGGCGAGCGTGAAATGGCGGCCGACAACAAGGTGCTCGGCCAGTTCGACCTGATGGGCATTCCGCCATCGCCGCGCGGCATGCCGCAGATCGAGGTGACGTTCGACATCGACGCCAACGGCATCGTCAACGTCTCGGCCAAGGACAAGGCGACCGGCAAGGAACAGCAGATCCGGATTCAGGCCTCCGGCGGCCTGTCGGACGCCGACATCCAGAAGATGGTCAAGGACGCCGAGGCCAATGCGGCCGAGGACAAGAAGCGCCGCGAGGCGGTCGACGCCAAGAACCATGCCGACAGCCTGGTGCATTCCACCGAGAAGGCGCTGGCCGAACACGGTTCGAAGGTCGAGGAGAGCGAGCGCCGTTCCATCGAGGACGCCGTCAGCGACCTCAAGGAAGCGCTGAAGGGCGACGATGCCGAGGCGATCAAGGCCAAGACCAACACGCTGGCGCAGGCTTCGATGAAGCTCGGCGAGGCCATGTACAAGCAGCAGGCCGAAGCCGACGCCAAGAAGGATGCGGCCAAGGATGACGTCGTCGACGCGGAGTTCACCGAGGTCGACGACGACAAGAACAACAAGAAGTCGGCGTAAGCGGGCTTTCGATCATGACCCTCACACCAAAGAGCGCCGGCTGCGTCTCGATGGGTGGGGGTCATTTTTCGTTAAGCGCAAGGCGGCATCCTCAACGATGCACTCGTGCGGCATGAAGACGAAATTCGGACGGATCTGACGGATGTCCACCAAGCGCTGCTATTACGAAACCCTGGAAGTCGAGCGGTCAGCGGACGACGGCAAGCTCAAGGCGGCCTTTCGCAAGCTCGCGATGAAATGGCATCCGGACAAGAATCCGGGCGATGCTTCCAGCGAAGTGAAGTTCAAGGAAATCAACGAAGCCTATGAGGTCCTGAAGGACGGCGACAAGCGCGCCGCCTATGACCGCTACGGCCACGCGGCGTTCGAGCAGGGCATGGGTGGCGGCGGGCCCGGATTCGGCGCCGGCTTCGCCTCGTCATTCTCGGATATTTTCGAGGATCTGTTCGGCATGGCCGGACAACGCGGGCGCGGTGGCGGCGGCCGCGAGCGCGGCGCCGACCTGCGCTACAATATGGAAATCACGCTGGAGGAAGCCTTCCTCGGCAAGACCGCCCAGATCGAGATTCCGGTTTCGGTCACCTGCGAATCCTGCTCCGGCACCGGCGCCAAGGCCGGCACCAAGCCGAAGACCTGTTCGCTGTGCGGCGGGCAGGGAAGGGTGCGGCAGGCTCAGGGCTTCTTCACGCTGGAACGAACCTGTCCGGGCTGTCAGGGCCGCGGCCAGATGATCGAAGACCCTTGTCCCTCCTGCGCGGGCTCGGGCCGGGTGACGCGCGACCGGACCCTCTCGGTCAACATTCCGCAAGGCGTCGAGGACGGCACCCGCATTCGCCTCGCCGGCGAGGGCGAGGCCGGCGTCCGCGGCGGACCGCCCGGCGATCTCTATATTTTCCTGTCGCTGGCGACCCACGAATTCTTCCAGCGCGACGGCGCCGACCTGCATTGCCGGGTCCCGATCTCGATGGTGGCGGCCGCGCTTGGCGGCGAATTCGAGGTGCCGACCATCGACAAGGGCAAGACCAAGGTGAAGGTGCCGTCGGGAACACAGTCCGGCCGGCGATTCCGCATCGCATCAAAAGGCATGCCGGTGCTCCGTTCGCGCCAGACCGGCGACATGTATGTGCAGGTGATGGTCGAAACGCCGCAGAATCTGACCAAGAAGCAGCAGGAATTGCTGGCCGAGTTCGAAAAGCTGTCGTCGGGTGCGACCCAGCCAGAAGCGGCGGGTTTCTTTACTAAGGTCAAGGACTTCTTCGGTAGCCGCGCTGCCCCGCAGTGAGCCTTTTGCTTGACCATAAGAGCTGCGACCTATACCTCTTTATGACTGTTTTCTGACATAACCGCCGTTCGCGGTCCCGCCTGGTAGCGACATGCCTCTGCAATCGTCCGTGCGTGCGTTGAAGAAACCTCTCCGTCTTGACGACGAGGTGCGTTTTCTCCGTTCATGGATCGAAAAGCCGCTGCACATGGGCGCGGTGATGCCGTCCAGCAAGCTGCTCGCGCGCACCATGGCGCAATATGTCGACGTCGATTCGAAAGGACCGGTCGTCGAACTTGGCCCCGGCACCGGCGCGATCACCAATGCGCTGATCGAACATGGCGTCGATCAGAAGCGTCTCGTGCTGGTTGAGTATAATCCGGGCTTCTGCGCGCTGCTGCGCGACCGTTATCCGCACGCCAAAGTGGTGCAGGGCGACGCCTATAAACTTCGCGATTCGCTGTTGAAGGTTCTCGACGTGCCGGCCTCGGCCGTGGTCTCGGGCCTGCCGCTGGTCACAAAACCGATGCTGACGCGCCTCAAATTGATCCGCGACGCCTTTACGGCGCTGGCACCTGGAGCGCCCTTCGTGCAGTTCACCTATTCGGTTGCGCCACCGATCCCGAAATCGCTGCCCGGCGTGTCCACAGAAGCTTCCGAGCGGATCTGGATGAACCTTCCGCCCGCCCGGGTCTGGGTGTATCGCAAGGGCTGATACCGCCTGCGGCATTCTCGCGGCGGGTTTGGCCCGAACCGCGATTTATAGAATATGTCCGCGCTGAAAATCCTCGTGATCCCGGGATCGCTTCGATCAGGCTCGCTCAATGCGAGGCTGGCGGCCGCCGCCAGCCATGAGCTGGCGCTATCCGGCGCCGAGGTGACGCGTATTTCGTTGTCGGATTTTCCGCTGCCGATCTATGACGGCGACCTGCAGGCGAAGTCTGGCGTGCCGAAGCACGCAGTCAATCTGAAGCGCATGATCGGCGCCCACCACGGCGTCCTGATCGTGACGCCGGAATATAACTCGTCGGTGCCGGCGCTGGTGAAGAACACCATCGACTGGATCAGCCGGGTGCAGGATACGCATGAAACCCGCGGCCAGGTGTTTCGCGGCGCCGTGTTTGCGATCGCATCGGCCTCGGGCGGGCGGCTCGGCGGCACGCGCGCGCTGGCGGCGCTGCGCCTGATTCTGACGGCCTGCCACGCCAGCGTGGTTCCGAACCAGCTCGCATTGTCGTTCGCGGACCAGGCCTATGACGAGATGGACCGTCTGAAACATCCTGCCGATGTCGAGGCGCTGCAAGCGCTGGTGCGGCAGCTGATCGACCATTCCCAACGCATGATGTGAGGTGACATGCAGCCTGCCAGTATCGCTCCGAAAGACCGGTTGATTGTGGCGCTTGATCTGCCCGGCGTCGCCGAGGCCGAAGCGATGGTGGCGCGGCTAGGCGACAGCGTGACGTTCTACAAGATCGGCTATCAGCTCGCCTATGCCGGCGGCCTGCCGCTGGTCCGTCAATTGTCCGGCGCGGGCAAGAAGGTGTTCGTCGATCTCAAGCTGCACGATATCGGCAACACCGTTGCACGCGGCGTCGAGAGTGTCGCAAAACTGGGCGCGACCTTTCTCACCGTGCACGCCTATCCGCAGACCATGAAGGCGGCGGTGGAAGCACGTGAGGGCTCGAGCCTGAAAATCCTCGCGGTCACCGTGCTGACCTCCTATGACGACGGCGACCTTCATGCCGCCGGCTATCGGCTCAACGTCTCCGATCTGGTCGAGGCGCGGGCGCAGCAGGCGCAGGTGCTCGGCGTCGACGGGCTGGTGAGCTCGCCGGAAGAGGCGGCTTCCTTGCGCAAGATCGTCGGCCACCAGATGAACCTGGTGACGCCGGGCATCCGGCCGGCGGGCAGTGCGACCGGCGACCAGAAGCGCATCATGACACCGGCGCGCGCCATTGCCGCCGGCGCGGATTACCTGGTGGTGGGACGGCCGGTCACCGAGGCCGCCGATCCCAAAGCTGCCGCGGATGCCATTCAAACCGAAATCGCGCAGGCGCTGGCGTAGTCAAATCAGCGCGACAAGAAACGGGAGAGCAAGATGGCCAAGGGATACTGGATCGGTCGCGTCGACGTTCACGATGACGAGGGCTACAAGCCCTATGCCGCGGCCAATCTCGCGATCTTCAAGAAGTTCGGCGGGCGATATGTCGTGCGCGGCGGGAAGTTCACCGGCGTCGAGGGCCAAAGCCGCTCGCGCAACGTGGTGATCGAGTTCGACAGCTACGACGCGGCGATGGCCTGCTATAACTCACCGGAATACCAGGCCAACCTCAAGGTTCGGCAGCCGCACTCGATCGCCGAACTCATCGTGATCGAGGGCTATGACGGCCCGCAGCCCTGATCTTTCCGCGTGAACGACCGAGTCCAGATAACGCGGCTGCACGAACTGCCCCCCGGCATCGAGCGGCTGAGGGCGGATGCCGCGCGGCAGGGGTTTCGATTTATTGAGCGGCTGGTGTCGGAGTGCACGAGCGGGACCAACGCGTTCGGTCAGCCCGGTGAGCGTATGCTCGGAGCGTTTGCCGATGGCATGCTGGTTGGCGTCGGCGGTCTCAATCGAGACCCCTATGTGAACGACCCCGCGACCGGGCGCATGCGGCACCTGTACGTACACTCGGATTACAGGGGGCAGGGGATCGGACGCGCCATTGTCGATCATCTGCTGAAGGATGCCAGGCCGACCTTCAGCCAGGTCCGGCTGCGCACGGACACCGAGGAAGCTGCGAAGTTCTATCTTCGTTGCGGTTTCTCGCCGCGTAGCGAGCCTGATGCGTCGCACGGGCTGCATTTCGGACCCAGGAAATAGCGGCCAAAACGGCCGGATCGGTTGCCGGAATGTCCCCATCCCGCTATAGGGCTTGAAGAGGTGAAGCCATGGCCGACATGCGTTTGATCGTAGCGGGAGCCGGCGGCCGGATGGGCCGCGCGCTGACGCGCGTTATTTCGGAGACGCCGGGCGCGGTTCTTGCCGGTGCGCTCGAAGCGCCGGGTTCGGAACTGCTGGGCAAGGATTCCGGCATCCTCGCTGGCCTGCCCGAAAATGGCGTCAAACTCTCTGCCGACCTCTGGGCGCTCACGGCCAACGCCGACGGCATTCTCGATTTCACGGTTCCAGCCGCCACCATCGCCAATGTGGCGATCGCCGCCGAACGGAAGCTGGTGCACGTGGTCGGAACCACGGGGTTGTCGAGCTCCGATATGGCCGTCATCAAGAGCGTGACGTCCCGTGCCATCGTCGTGCAATCAGGCAATATGAGCCTCGGCGTCAACCTGCTGGCGGCCCTCGTGAAACGCGTGGCGCAATCGCTCGATACCGATTTCGATATCGAGATTCTGGAGATGCATCATAAAGCCAAGGTCGATGCGCCGTCGGGCACGGCGCTGATGCTGGGCGAGGCCGCCGCCGCGGGCCGCGGCATTGACCTGCATCTGCATTCAGCGCGCGGACGCGACGGCATTACCGGCGCGCGCAAGGCCGGCGATATCGGGTTTGCGGCGCTGCGCGGCGGCACGGTCACCGGCGAACACAGCGTGATCTTCGCCGGTGCGATGGAGCGCATCGAGCTGACCCACCGCGCCGAGGATCGCACGATGTTTGCGCAAGGCGCGGTCAAGGCAGCGTTGTGGGCGCAGGGCAAGACGCCCGGCCTGTACTCAATGGCCGATGTGCTGGGCCTCGGCGACTTCTGAAATTCGACGACGTGCCGAATGCATAGCTTGAATTAGCCGACCAGACCTACGGACGGTCCTGCAATGATCGCTCCATGATGATGGTGCGCTCTTCACCATAGTAGCTATCGCGCACGACCCTGAACCCGAGCTGCCCGTAGAACGTTTCGGCGCTGATTGAAGAAGGCACCGCCAACGTCGGGATGTTTCTCTCGCATGCCGTGCGCTCGACCTCGGCCATCAGCAGCTCGCCGATACCGCGGGCCTGAACGTCAGGGGACACGAAGACGGTGCGGACCACGTTTCCATCGAGGCTTGCCGTTCCCACGACACGGCTACCAATCGCGGCGACAAAGACGGTGCGCTTGCCGATCAGTTCCAGCACGGCGTTCGGACTAAAGCCGTGCTCGATCCTCTTGATGATCTCTCTTGTATAATCCTTCGCATTGGTTTCGCGCAGTGTACGGATAATGACCGCGCTTATCTCGTCGGCGTCATCCTCATGCGCCGGCCGGATCGTGCATTCCATCGGTCGTCTCCGCTCGCCAAGGGTCGCATAAGCGATTGCACGCCTAGCCTTGCTTGTTCGGGCGCAGCAACGACATGCCGGTCATGTCGGCCGGTTTAGGCAACTGCATCAGGTCGAGCAGTGTCGGCGCAATATCCGCGAGCCGGCCTTCCGCCAATGTCGCGCCGCCGCCGCCCTGCAGCAGCAGGGGCACCGGGTTCGTCGTGTGAGCCGTATGCGGACCGCCGGTGACGGGGTCGCGCATCATTTCGCAGTTGCCGTGATCGGCCGTCACCAGCAGCGCGCCGCCGGATCGCTCGATCGCCTCCGAGATTTTCCCGAGCGCGGCATCCACGGTTTCCACCGCCTTGATCGCGGCCGCCAGGTTTCCCGAGTGGCCGACCATGTCCGGGTTGGCGTAGTTCAGCACGATCAGATCGTACTTGCCGGAGTCGATCGCCTCTACCGCCTTCGCCGTAAGCTCGGCAGCTGACATCTCCGGCTGCAGGTCATAGGTCGCGACCTTGGGGGATGGCACCATGATGCGGTCTTCGCTGGGAAAAGGTTCTTCCCGTCCACCGTTGAGGAAATAGGTGACGTGGGGATATTTTTCCGTTTCGGCCATCCGCAATTGCGTCCGGTTTGCCGCTGATGTGACTTCGCCCAGGATGTTTGGAAACGCCTGCGGCGGAAATATCGTCTGCATCAGCCGGTCCAGATCAGAGCTGTACTGCGTCATGCCGACTGCGGCGGCGAACTTGACGCTGCGTTTGCGCGGGAAGCCGTCAAACGACGGATCGAGCATCGCACCAAGAATCTCGCGGACGCGATCAGCGCGAAAGTTGAAGCTCAGCACGCCGTCGCCGTCTTTGATGCCGGCGTAATTGCCGATCACCGACGGCACGACGAACTCGTCGGTGACATCATGCGCATAGGCATCTGACATGACCGATTGCGCGTCGGCAAAATGCGGACCTTCAGCCTCGACGATGGCGTCATAGGCTTTGCCAACCCGTTCCCAGCGCTTGTCGCGGTCCATCGCATAATATCGCCCGACAACGGTTGCGATCGGAACCTGTGGCGGTAGCGCCGCGGCCAGCCGCTTCAAATCATCGGCCCCTGATCTCGGCGGCGTATCGCGTCCGTCCGTGAGTGCGTGTACGACCGCCGGCACGCCGTGTTCAGCGAGGATCGCGGCCAGTGCGGCGACGTGGTCCTGATGCGAATGGACGCCGCCCGGCGACACCAGTCCGATCAGATGACAGGTGCCGCCGCTCTGCTTCAGCGCCTGGATCAGGGCGGTGAGCGCCTTCGCGGACTTGATTTCGCCGGACGCAATGGCGTCGTTGATCCGTGGCAGGTCCTGCATCACCACGCGGCCCGCGCCGATGTTCAAGTGCCCGACTTCGGAATTACCCATCTGTCCGTCGGGCAGCCCGACATCCCGTCCCGACGTCCTCAGGAACGCGCGCGGACCCGCGTTCCACAGGCGGTCGAAATTCGATGTTTTGGCCTGACGAACAGCATTGTCAGCCGGATCCTCCCGCCAACCCCAACCATCCAATATCGCTAGCATCACCGGGCGGCGTTTCTGCATCGACGGGCCTTTCGCTGTTTACCCCGAGCGTGGTTGTGAGCGATCGATACGCGATCGTCAATCGAGGCGCGCCGTCAGTGTTCCGGCCGGGTGCTCCGCTTGGTCGACATATCAGCCATGGGGAACCGGAGGCCGCCGCCCGGCGCGCGTGAGATCAACATGACGAGGCTTGCCGTGAATGCCGCCAGCGTCAGCACGGACATGACCATGCGCAGCGCATTCCAGAACTCCAGGGGTCGAGATAGGCCCGCCAGATCGCGGCGGCGTTCTCCGTGGTCGGTACGACGGTTGCGAGACCTTCGTTCAACGGCACGCTGAAACGCAGCGTCACGAAGAATGCGCCGAGGCCATAAATGGTCGTGCCGAGAACGGTCAGCGCCAGCGGCCAGCCGCCGGCAGCGATCAGCAGGAGGGTCGCGAGAGCTCCGAACGCCAATGTGCCGAAAAAGCTGAACGCGAAAACGGCGTTGCGGACGACCGCGTTGATGCCCTGCATCGCCTTGATCGCCGATACGGCATCGGTTGCCGCCAGACCCGGCATGACAGAGCAATGATAGGCGTAGAAGAATCCGGCAACCAATGCAGCCGCAAGAACAGAGAGTGCAAGACAGGATAGCCGCAGCAATTGCATTGTCATGAAAATCCGCGGTCACCATCCTGATCAGGCGATGCTAGGGTTCGCGTCGCCGCCTGTCACCTCACATTTTTTACATGCGCACATCTCACGCCAATGACGGCTTAGGATGGGTTTCGCCGTCATCGGGCGCGCATTCGCGCGACCCGTTGGCTCTACCCCATCCTGCCAGTCTAGTGCAGCCCTACCTGCCCGGCTTCCCAGCCCAGCATCGCCTGCTTGCGGGTGATGCCCCAATGATAGCCGGTGAGCGCGCCGCCTTTGCCGAGTGCGCGATGGCAGGGAACCACGAACGACACCGGGTTGCGGCCGACCGCGGCGCCAACGGCGCGAGAGGCTTTTGGATTCTTGATCTTGTTGGCGATGTCGGAATAGCAGACCGCGCGGCCCATCGGAATCTTCAGCAAGGTCTCCCACACCCGCACTTCAAAATCAGTACCGATCAGGACCACGCGCAGCGGCTGGTCCGGCCGCCACATCCTGGTGTCGAAGATGCGCTGCGCGAGGCCGGCCGTGCCGTCACGATCCTCGACATAGGTCGCGTTCGGCCAGCGCCGCTTCATGTCGGCGAAAGATGCCGGCTCCTCGCCGGGATCGGCGAAGGCAAGCCCGGCAAGGCCGCGGCCGCTGGCGATTACAATGGCTGTGCCGAACGGCGAGGGATGGAATCCGTAGCGCAGCGTCATGCCGGCGCCGCCGTTCTTCCATTCGCCCGGCGACATTGCTTCGTGCGTCACGAACAGATCGTGCAGCCGTCCCGGACCGGACAGGCCCGAGTCGAGCGCGGCGTCGAGCACGCTGGCCGAGTCGCGCAACAACCCCTTGGCGTGGTCGAGCGTCAGCGCCTGCATGAAGTCCTTTGGCGTCAGCCCGGCCCAGCGGCGGAACAGAAGGTGCAATTCATCTGGCGTCACCGAGGCGGCGTCCGCCATCGCTTCGATGGTCGGCTGCGCGCGCCAGTGTTCCGAAATGAAGGCGATCGCACGGCGCACGGAGTCGTAGTCGCGCAGCGCGGCGTTCTGGGGGCCCGGCTTGGCCAGGCGCTGGTCATGTATGGCGAGTGTCATCATGGGATCAGATTTAGGGCTCATCCGACGTCCAAACCACCCGATTTCCGATAGGAGGTCACGTTACAGGATTGTACGTGATACCGCGTTTGGCCGATTGCAATGCAGCCAGTAAGGCTTTGGCAAAGCTTGCTTTTTCGTCTGGCCCCAAAAAATGCCCGACAGAGACGCAGCGGCCCCGCGAGACCAGGTAAAGCCGCTCGATGCCGAATTCGGGGTCGCCGGTCTGGTCGAGCCGCACCCAGAGCGGATTGAGCACCCATTCTACCACATGGCCGCGATGGCTGACCCGGCGCACCCGCAGCTCCGACGGCGTCACCGTGATTTCCTCCGACGCATTGGCGCTGCGGAAATTGACCCGGAACGCCCAGTAGATCACCAGCAAGTCGAGCCCGAAGAATCCGAACACCGGCCAGGCGCCCATCAACAGAAACGCAACGCCCGCGACAAAGCTCACCGCACACAGGAACGCCATCAGCACCAGGAAGCCGGTGCGGTTGAGCGAACGATGCGGCGTCAGCCGCGCCGAAAACAGCTTCGGTTGGTCAACATCCCGATCAAAGTCGTTGCTTGCGGTCATCGCGGATCAGTATACCCGGATCATGGCCAAAATCATCCGCGCAAAAGCTGCCAAAAAATCAAGCGTTCCATCCGTGCCCGTTAAAACAGCAAGGAAAACAGCCAAAAAGGCCACGGCCAGGAAGCCGGCCAAAGCGTCCGCCGAACCCGTGGCGAAGCGATCACCAAAGCCAAAACCCTGGACCTCAGCCGAGGTCCACGAGGCGTTCAGCCGCTTTCGGAAAGCCAATCCGGAGCCGAAGGGCGAGCTCGAACATCTCAACCCCTACACGCTGCTGGTCGCCGTGGTGCTGTCGGCGCAGGCGACCGACGCCGGCGTCAACCGCGCGACGCGCGCGCTGTTCGCGATCGCCGACACGCCGGAAAAGATGCTCGCACTCGGCGAGGACACGGTGCGCGATTATATCAAGACCATCGGGCTTTTTCGAAACAAGGCCAAGAACGTCATCGCGTTGTCGGAAAAACTGATCGCCGAGTTCGGCAGCGAAGTGCCGCGCACCCGCGCCGAGATCGAGTCGTTACCCGGCGCCGGCCGCAAGACGGCTAATGTCGTGCTCAACATGGCCTTCGGCGAGCATACGATGGCGGTGGATACCCACGTGTTTCGCCTCGGCAACCGCACCGGGATGGCGCCCGGCAACAACGTGCTCGAGGTCGAGCTCGGGCTGGAAAAGATCATCCCGTCCGAGTTCATGCTGCATGCCCACCACTGGCTGATCCTGCACGGGCGCTACATCTGCCTCGCCCGCAAGCCGCGCTGCGATGTGTGTTTGATCAACGATCTCTGCCGCTGGCCGGAGAAGACGGTTTAGACCTCGTCCGCTCGCTCCATCCTCATCCTGAGGAGCCGCAACGCGGCGTCTCGAAGGATGGCCACGGGCGAGATCGGGGCCTCATGGTTCGAGACGCGCGAAGCCGCGCTCCTCACCATGAGGGGTTAGACCACCGGCATCCCCGTGCGCCGCGACGGCTCGATCAGCTCGGGCCGGGGACCGCTCAGTCGCTTGTGCATATGAACCATGAAGGCCATGCCGAACAGCGGCGTCGCCAAATTGACGATCGGGATCGAGACGAAGGCGGCGATGATCAGCCCCGCCGTGAACACGGTCGCCGCATTGTCCTTGCGCATCGCCTTGGCTTCGGCGGGCGAGCGGAAGCGCATCGCCGCGAGCTCGAAATATTCCCGGCCCAAGAGCCAGGCGGTGGCGAAGAAGAAAATCAGGAAGCCGGCCCCGGCGAACAGCACGAAGGGCAGTGCGACCAGATAGACCAGAATGGTCAGCAGCGCCGTCTTGATGCCCTCGGGGATCGCGACCCCGAGCGGCAGCGCGGAGCCGGGCTTGTCTGCCGGATAATGCTCGCGCTCGACATGGTCGGCGACGTCGTCGACGAATACGCTGGCGACCAGCGAGGTGATCGCCGGCATCAGGAAGATGCCGCCGAGTACGACGCCGAGCCCGGCCGCGATCGAGACGATCCAGGCCAGGATGTTCAGCGGCGTATGGAAGCCTGGCCCGAGCAGCCCTTCTGCCCAGACCTCGCCATATTCGGCGAACCAGCTCAGCAGTCGCTGCAGTCCGATTGCCAGCACGGTGATCAGCACCAGCGCCAGCCCGATCGAGCGCCACAGAATGGTGCGCATCGGCGGCGACAGGATTTGGGAAAGCGCCTTGACGGCGGCGTCCAGCATGATGGCCTCTGTTTCGCTCGAAAAACCCTCGCGAGAGGTAGAGATGCAATCGGGCTTCGGCAAGACCTGTGCAGAAGACCTGGGCAGACCCGGGTTAGGAACGCCGGCAGCGATCCCGCCCGTGCATTTGCGTTATGCAGCCGTAACGGCACGGTTCGGCAGATTATGTTTTCCCGAGAAGTCCTGAAGGCTTAGTCTGATCCCCAAGACACGACGCAAGGGAGAAGCCATGACCGGGACGGGACTGCCGCTCGAGGGCGTGAGGGTCGTCGAGATGACCCATATGGTGATGGGTCCGACCTGCGGCATGATCCTCGCGCAACTCGGCGCCGAGGTGATCAAGGTCGAACCGCCGGTCGGCGACAAGACCCGCAGCTTAGGGGGCATGGGGGTCTCGTTCTTCCCGTTGTTCAACCGCGGCAAGCGCAGCGTCGTGCTCGATCTCGCCAAGGCGGAGGACCGCGAGACCATGGACCGGCTGCTTGCCAGCGCCGACGTGTTCGTGGAGAATTTTCGTGACGGTGCGCTCGAAAAGCAGGGCCTTGGTACCGAGGAGTTGCGCCGCAAGCATCCGCATCTGATCGTGGCCGGCCACAAGGGATTCTTGTCCGGCCCCTACGAGCACCGTCCGGCGCTCGACGAGGTCGTGCAGATGATGTCGGGCCTCGCCGCGATGACCGGGACGCGCGAGAAGCCGCAGCGCGTCGGTTCTTCCGCCAACGACATCATGGGCGGCATGTTCGGCGTGATCGCGATCCTGGCCGCGCTCTACCAGAAGCGTGGCGGCAACAAGGATGGCGCCGATATCAGGATCGGGCTGTTCGAGAATTGCCTGTTCCTCGTCGCCCAGCACATGGTTGAGTATGAAATGACCGGCCGCAAGCCGCGCTCGATGCCGGAGCGCGAGCATGCCTGGCCGATCTACGATATTTTCGACACCGCCGGCGGCGAGCGCATCTTCATCGGCGTCGTTACTGAAGGTCACTGGCAGAGTTTCTGCCGTGAATTCGGCTTGCAGGAATTTTTGGACGATCCGAGGTTGACCAACACCACCGAGCGGATCATGGCGCGGGACCGGATCATTCCGCGCGTCGCGGAGGTGGTCAGAGGTTGGAATGTAACTGAGCTGTCGGCCAGGCTCGACGCGCTGAACATCTGCTTCTCGCCGATCAACCGCCCTGAGGATTTGCTGCAAGACCCGCATGTGCTGCGGCCCGGCGGGCTCGTCAACAATTTCAACGCCGATGGGGCGCCGTTCCGCGTGCCCGCATTGCCGGTGGAATGGAACGGCGGCAATATCGGCGAAGGCTTGCATGTGCCTGATCTTGGCGCCGATACCGAGGCCGTCAAAGCCGAACTGAACAAACAAACTTCAACCGACAACGCTGCGTGAGGCCGCCATGACCCGTCTCCAGGACGTCTATCCCGACAACAAGATCATTCTGCGCGAAGTGGGCTTGCGCGACGGGTTGCAGCTGGTGAAGAAGTTTCCGTCCACCGCAGCCAAGCAGCGCTGGATCCGCGACGAATACGCCGCCGGCGTGCGACATTTCGAGGTCGGCTCGTTCCTGCCCGCAAAAACCTTTCCGCAGTTCACCGATGTGCGCGACATCATCGCGACCATCGCGTCACTGCCGGGCGCCTATGGCATCGCGCTGACGCTGAACGAGCGCGGCGTCAACGAGGCGCTGGAATCAGGGGTGGCTGAAGTGGCCACCGTGGTCTCGGCGACCGAAGAGCACAGCCAGGCCAATGCCAACCGCAGCAGAGAATCCGCCATCGCCAACGTCAGGCGGCTCTGCGAGCTGCGTGACGCAACCGCCCACAAGCCTGTCGTGAACGCCGCGATCTCGATGGCGCTGGGCTGTTCGATCGTCGGTGCCGTCGACCCGAAGGAGGTGATCAAGATCGCGGAAAAGCTGTTCGAGGCCGGCGTCGACATGGTCGCGGTCGCCGATACCGTCGGCTATGCCGGGCCGAAGCAGGTCGGGGAATTGACGGCAGCCGTGGTGAAGATCGCGGGACCAAAGCCGGTCTGCATTCATCTGCACGACACCCGCGGCATGGGCATCGCCAACGCCTCCGCTGCGCTCGATGCCGGTGCGCGCGTGCTGGACGGATCGCTGGGCGGCCTCGGCGGCTGCCCGTTCGCACCGGGCGCGACCGGCAATGTCGTGTTCGAGGACCTCGTGTTCCTGTGTGAGAGCAAGGGTTTTGCGACCGGCATCGATATCGAAAAACTGGTCGCGGTGCGCGGAATCCTGAAATCGGAAATGCCGGACGAGCAGCTCTATGGCGGCATGGCGCGTGCCGGATTGCCGTGCGGAACGGCCGCGAAGGCGGCGTGAACTGGCGATATTGTAGCCCGGATGGAGCGAAGCGAAATCCGGGGCAGTTGCATTGCCTGTGCGAGTCCCGGATTGCGCTTCGCTCCATCCGGGCTACGGACTTCATCCGTGCTTGTGCCCACCCTTGCGCGGCTTCCTGTCCGCTGCCGTCGGGATCATCACCACGCGGCCGTAACGCACGCCGCGTTCGGCGATGATGTGGTCGGCGAAATGCCGGACCTCGCCGGAGGCGCCCTTCAGCGCGGTCACCTCCATGCAGCTGTCGTCGTCGAGATGGACGTGCAGCGTCGCCAGCGACAGATCGTGATGGCCGTGGAAATTCTGCACCAGCCGTTTCGACAGGTCGCGCGCGGCGTGGTCGTAGACGTAGACCAGCGCGGCGACGCATTGCCCCGACGGCGCGGCGTCCTCGGCGCTTTGCTGCAGGCCTGATCGGGCGAGGTCGCGAATGATCTCGGAGCGGTTCTGGTAGCCGCGGGCTTCGGCTGCGGCGTCGATCTCGGCGAGCAGATCGTCTTCGATCGTGATGGTGATCCGTTGCATCCTGATGTCCGTGGGGTTTCTCGGTATGATATTTTTATTGTATCGTCATACTGACGTTGCTAGCGTGAGAACGCCGGGTTGGGTGTAGCGCAGTCGCTCGGACTGTAGCAGTAAACGTGCGGGGGCATGGCAGGTGCGTAGGATCTTGTTGCGGATATTTTCCGCCACAGCTTCTTCGGCTGTCCTGATGCTCCCGGCCGAGGCGCAGGAGCGGGCGGCTCTACCTGGCCAGCTTCCGCCTGTCACCATCACCGCATCAGACCCGACGCCCAAGCGGGCCGCCCGGTCAAAACCGTCGCAAAATCGTGGCGAGCAGAACAGAACGGCCATCAACTCGAACCAGCCGGCAACCGCGGGCGCCAGCGGCGTGGGGCCTGCCACGTCATCCGATGGCGCGGCTGCCCTGCAGCCCGCCGCCGCCAGCGCCGTGCGTATCAGCGGCGCGGAAGTGAATGCCGTTCCGTTTCTGCGGCCCGGTGAGGCGCTGGAGGCCGTGCCCGGGCTGATCGTCACCCAGCATTCCGGAGAGGGCAAAGCCAACCAGTATTTTCTGCGCGGCTTCAACCTCGACCACGGCACTGATTTGTCCATCAAGGTCGACGGCATGCCGGTCAACATGCCGACGCATGGCCACGGACAAGGCTACGCCGATATCAACTTTCTGATCCCTGAGCTGATACAGTCGCTGAATGTCCGCAAGGGTCCGTATTTTGCCGACGTCGGCGACTTCAGCTCCGCCGGGTCGGTCGAAATCGACTACCTCACAAAGCTGCCGAAAAATCTGGCGGAGCTCACGCTTGGCAGTTTCGGGTATCGGCGCGGGGTAGCCGCCGGTTCAGTCGCGGTCGGTGCGGGCACGCTGCTCTCCGCCATCGAAGGGGTCAAGTACAACGGTCCATGGGACGTGCCGGACGATGTGCGCAAGATCAACGGCGTCATGCGCTACAGCCAGGGTACCGTGACCGACGGATTGACGCTGACCGCCATGGCCTATTCCAACGCCTGGAATTCGACCGACCAGGTGGCGCAGCGCGCCGTCGACCAGGGCGTGATCGGCCGCTTCGGTGCGCTCGATCCGACCGACGGCGGTGTGGCCAGCCGCTTCAGCCTGTCCGGCAATTTTACGCATTCGAGCGAATACGGGCAGAGCAAGATCAACGCCTATGTCGTCCGATCCAACCTGCAGCTCTACAACAATTTCACCTATTTCCTCGACGACCCCGTCAATGGCGACCAGTTCAACCAGCTCGACAGTCGTACCCTCGGCGGCTTCGATGCGCGGCACGCCTTCGATTGGCGCCTCGGCGGACTTGAGACGCAAACACGAATCGGCCTGCAGAGCCGTTATGACGATATCCATGTCGGCCTGTTCAAGACGCAGAAGCGAGGCTGGCTTTCGACCGTGCGCGAGGACCGCGTCAGGGAAGGCAATGTCGGCGTCTGGATGGACAGCACCACGCGCTGGACAGACTGGCTGCGTACCACCGTCGGCATTCGCGAGGATGTCTTTGCCGGGCGCGTCCTGAGCGACACGCCTGAAAACTCCGGCAATGCGCAGGCTTCGATCGCGAGCCCGAAGGCCGGCATCGTGCTCGGCCCCTGGTACAAGACGGAGTTTTTCGGCAATGCCGGCTATGGCCTGCACAGCAACGACATCCGCGGCGCGACGATCACGGTCGATCCCATCGACAAGGTGACGCCGCAGGATCGCGTGCCGCTGTTGGTGCGGTCGAAGGGCGCCGAGATCGGAATCCGTACCAAGGCGGTTGAAGGACTCACAAGTTCGGTCGCGGTCTTTATGCTCGATTTCGATTCCGAATTGCTGTTCGTCGGCGATGCCGGCACCACCGAGGCCAGCCGGCCGAGCCGCCGAGTCGGCGTGGAGTGGACCAACAAGTACAAGCCGGTGCCGTGGCTGACGTTCGATCTGGACGTTGCATATACGCGCGCCCGCTTTACCGATTTCGATGTCGCGGGCGACCGGATCCCCGGCGCGCCGGCCTGGATTGCGAGCGGCGCCGTCACCTTCGGCAATGAAACCGGTTGGTTCGGCGCGCTGAAGGGACGCTATTTCGGTCCGCGTCCGCTGATCGAGGACGACAGTGTGCGTTCGCTGTCATCGCTGATCTTCAATGCGCGCGCCGGCTACAGATTCGACAGCGGCATACGCCTGCAGCTCGACGTGCTCAATCTGTTCAACGCGAAGACCAACCAGATCGAGTATTATTATCTGTCGCGGTTGCCGGGCGAGCCGATCGACGGTGTTGTCGATCGCCATGTGCATCCGGCAGAGCCGCTCGCGGTGCGGCTGACGTTGGCGGGCAGGTTTTAGATTGTAAGGTGGGCAAAGGCGCGCTTGCGCCGTGCCCACCATCTATCCATTCGTTACTGGTTGAGTTGGTGGGCACGCTTCGCTTTGCCCACCCTACGATTCTAAGCCGCCTCGAACGCCTTGCTGCGCCGACGGGCGCGGCGTTGCGGTGGGCGGGCCGCGACATATTCCACGGTGAGGTAATGCTCCGACACGGTCACGCGCTCGACCATGGTCGTTTGCACGGTGACCTCGGTCACCGCCTCTATGGTGACCTCGGTCGCTACCGCGACCTCGATCACTTCTTCAGACGAAACCGGAAGCGGCGCCGTTTCGTCAATCTCTTCAGGAACAAGCGACGGCGACCCGACTTCTGGAAACACACCGAATTCGCCCGCTACCTCCTGGAGCGGCTTCTGCTTGTCGGCCCAATGCAAGGCCAGATAGTCGAAGCCATGCACGATGGTGGGTTTGACGACTTCGAAATAGGGCGAGATATCGAAATCGCGCGGCATGTAGAGCGACGAATCGCGAATGTGGAGAATCTCGCGCCGGGCCTTTCGCGAGGCGGCGCGCGTGATCTTGGGCAGGATCGGATATCGCACGGCGTCGAACGCCTGCGCGATCAGCGCCGAGCAGATGATCTTGGTGGGATCGCCGGAACCGAACGCGATCAGGCGCCGCCGCCAGCGCTGCGGCACCGGCAGCGGGAACAAATATCGCGCCAGGTCGACGATGTTCTTGGTGTCGTAGCCGAAGCCGATCCGGTTGATGGCGTAGCGGCACACCGTGATGCGGTCCTCATAGGACAGTCCGACCGGACGGCAGAGGCGGGTGTGATAGGGATAATATTTCGACAGCGGCGCCGAGGTCACGCCTTCGCCGATATTGGCCTCGATCAGGACGTGAGGTTCGCCGTCCGGTTCCGTCGCGCCGTCGATCGGGCCGACATAGAGCGCGGCGTGCGACCAGGTTGATTGCGTGAGGTATTTGATGATGCCGGAAATGCGGTTGTTGCCTTCGACCAGCAGCACGTCGCCGGGCTCGATGACGCCGCGCAGATGCTCGGGGTCACTGGGCGTGAACGGTTCATAGCCCGGGACTTCCTTCTGCAGGTAGCCCGCAATCAACTGGCCAATCGTATCGAGCATTACGCCCATGAAATCCCCCCGCGGTTCTTTGACCGCTTTTATGTTCCATTAGCATGGTCGCAAGCCGTTTCAATTTAGTTCATGCGTGAAGCGGGTCAATCATGATTGATTTACCATGAGTGTTGCTGCGCACGGTGAGATGCGGCAGAGTTCGCTAGCTGTTCTCTTTGCTTCAAGGCCCCGGAAACCATGACATGACAATGACTCGCCGCGATTTCCTCTCGGCGTCCGCTGGCCTGGCGGTGATGCCGGTTTTCGGTGGGCGGGCAGGGGCCGCGCCGCTGCCCCGCGAGGCTGACATTGTCGTGATCGGCGCCGGCGCCGCCGGCATTGCTGCGGCGCGGCGGATCATGGCGGCGAACCGCAAGGTGATCGTGGTGGAAGCCGCTAGCCAGATCGGCGGGCGCTGCCAGACCGATGCCACCACCTTCGAGGTGCCGTTCGATCGCGGCGCGCGCTGGATGCACAATCCCGAAACCAACCCGATGATCAAGCTCGCGCGATCCGCCGGGCTCGAGATTATCACCGCGCCGTCGGGCCAGAAAATCCGCGTCGGCCGCCGCAACGCCCGCGCCGGCGAGACCGAGGAGTTTCTTGCAGCACTGGTGCGCGCCAACCGCGCCATCGACGATGCCTCGCGCCGGCTCGACGTCTCCTGCGCCTCGGCGCTGCCGAAAGATCTCGGCGACTGGGCGGGCACCGCCGAATTCGTCCTCGGCGCCAATTTCGCCGGCAAGGACCTGAAGGATATCTCTGTTGTCGACAAGGTCCGCGCGCAGGATCGCAACACCGCGATCGCCTGCCGTCAGGGGCTGGGGACGTTGATCACGAAACTCGGCGAGCAGGTGCCGTTGGCGCTGTCGACGCCCGCGAACCGGATTTCCTGGGGCAGCCGCGACGTTGCGGTGGAAACGCCGTCCGGCAAGATTGTCGCGCGCGCCGCCGTCGTGACGGTCTCGAGCAACGTGCTGGCGGCGGGCAACATCAAATTCACGCCCGACATTCCCAAACGCACGCTGGATGCCGCCACCAAACTGAGCCTCGGCAGTTATGACCGCATTGCGCTGCAAATGCCGGGTAATCCGCTGGGATTAGCCCGCGACGACATCATCATCGAGCAGAGCAACTCGACGCGCACCGCCTTGCTGTACGCCAATATGGGGTCATCTTCGCTGTGTTCGATCGACGTCGCAGGCTCGTTCGGCCGCGATCTCTCCGCGCAGGGCGAAAAGGCCATGATCGCATTTGCGGTGGAGTGGTTGACAAAACTGTACGGCAGCGAAGTTGCGGCGGCGGTGAAGAAATCGAGCGCGACGCGCTGGAACGCCGCGCCGTTCGCGCTTGGCGCGATGTCCGCGGCCGGGCCGGGCGCGCAGGCCTCGCGAAAGGTTCTGACCGAGCCGTTCGGCTGCATGTATCTCGCGGGCGAAGCCACGCACGAGACGCTGTGGGGCACGATCGACGGTGCCTGGGAAAGCGGGGAGCGTGCGGCCGAAGCGGCGTTGCGCAGGATTGGCGCGTTGAGAGATCCCGAACCGGCGGCGCCGCCACCGAAGCAGCGGCGGCGTGCACCGCAGCCGAAGGCGGCAATGCCATCCTCGCAGTTCAACTGATGGCGCGACCGAAGGCGCTGATCTCGTGGTCGAGCGGCAAGGACAGCGCGTTTGCGCTGCACGAAGTGCGGCGCGCGGGCGAATTCGATGTGGTGGGCGCGCTGACGACCGTGACGGAGACGTTCGGCCGCGTTTCGATCCACGGCGTGCGGCAGGAGATCCTGCAGGCGCAATGCGGAGCCGCAGGCCTGCCGCAACGGATCGTGCCGATCCCCTATCCCTGCCCGAACGAGATCTATGAGGCCCGCATGGGCGAAGCGGTCGCGCAAGCGGTCGCTGACGGCGTCACGCATATGATCTTCGGCGATTTGTTCCTGCGCGACATTCGCGCCTATCGCGAAGCGAAACTCGCCGGCACCGGCATCACACCAATCTTTCCACTCTGGGACCGGCCGACGCCCGAACTGGCGCGGGCGATGATGGAATGCGGGCTGGAAGCCTATCTTGCGACCGTCGACATGAAAAAGCTCGCGGCCGAATTCGCCGGCCGCAAATTCGATGTGCAGCTGTTGGCGGACCTGCCCGATAGCGTCGATCCTTGCGGCGAGAACGGCGAATTCCACACCTGCGTGGTGGCGGGACCGATGTTTTCACATCGTCTTTCAGTCAGTACGGCCGAGCGCGTCGAGCGCGATGGCTACGCCTATTGCGATCTGGTGATCCAGCCCGCGAACTCATAAAGCTATGCTCACCAATAGTTAGCCGTATGGCTAACTGTTATTGACACACGTTCGTGTCTCCACTATAGTTAGCTTTATGGCTAACCAATCAATGCAGCTCGACCACGTTTTCGGGGCCCTGTCCGACGCGACCCGTCGTGCGATCGTCATGCGATTATGTGATGGCGAGGCATCCGTCGGAGAGCTGGCGAAGCCGTTCGAAATGGCGCTGCCGAGCCTGATGAAACACATCCGCATTCTGGAGAGCAGCGGCCTCGTTACGTCCGAGAAGACCGGTCGCGTCAGGATGTGTTCGTTGCAGACGGAAGCTCTCGCAACCGTCGAGGTTTGGTTGGCGGCCCAACGAGAGATCTGGGAGCAACGACTGGATCGACTGGAAATGTACGTCGAGAAACTGAAGAAAAGGGAGAAGTCCAATGTCCGCAAACGCAAGTCAAAATGATACGCTGCTGTCCACGTGGGCACTCGATCGAGAGATCGTCCTCTCGCGCGTGATCAACGCGCCGCGAGAGCTGGTTTTCTCCGCCTGGACTGATCCGCATCATCTCCCGCAATGGTTTGGTCCGGCCGGTTTTAAGGTCGAGACAAAGTCAATGGATATTCGTGTCAACGGCGAATGGCGGTTCGATATGATCGCGCCCGACGGCAAGCGATATACGAACCGGATGCGATTCCGGCGCATCGAGAGGCCGCATTTGATCGAGATCGATCATGGCGCCGACAAAGACAACGATCCCGGCATATTCCGCACCACCATCACGTTCGATGAGCAGAGCGACGGCAAGACCGTCATCACTTTGCGGCAGTTGCATCCGACGAAGGTTCAGCGCGACGCGGGGATCGGATTCGGCGCGGTCGAATACGGTTATCAGACCCTCGATAAACTGGCGCAGCACGTCGAACGCAGTATCGCTGCCTAACGAATACGATCAAATCTGGTGTGCGTTGTCCGCTTCCGGTGCTTCGGGCAACAGCCGCTATGGGTCGTTCGCGACCGGGCCGAACCAGTGGCAAGCCCGGCCGCATCCACTATCCCGAGTCCACGCCCTAGCGCAGGATACCATCCAGCGTCGGCAGGCCGGCAATGACGGCTATCGCGATCAGCGCGTAGCAGATCGCGCGGAACAATGTCTCGCTGGCTCGGCCGAACAGGGAGGCGCCGAGCCAGACGCCGATGCCGTAGATGGGCCCGACCACCAGTGAGAACTTGATCGCTTGCATCGTGATCAGCCCGGTCAGGCTGTAGCTGACGACCGAGAAGAAATCCGAGGCGCCGAAGAACAGCAGGATGTTCGCCCGTGCGATGTTGGAGGCGATCGGCCGGCCGAGCCAATAACCAACGATAGGCGGCCCGCCGGTCTGCGCCAGCCCGCTGCAAAAGCCGGACACGCCGCCGATACCGACCGAAACGCTTGCGTGGTCCTTGCCCCGGTAGCGCCAGCCGGAAAGCAGCAGCAAGAGCAGCGCAAACACGAAGGCGGAAATGATCCAGCGCGTGGTGACCGGCTCGAGCCGGCTCAGGAAATAGGTGCCGATGGGAACGCCGATCAGCGCGCCGAACACCATCACCGCGGTCGCCCTGCGGTCGGCCTGCTTCCACGCGTTCGGGACCAGCGGCGCGGCCGCGATGAAATCGATGATCAGCAGCAGCGCCGCCACCAACTGCGGCGCCGCCATGCTGCTCGCCAGCGGCATGAAGATCAGCGCGGAGCCGAAGCCGGAAAAGCCGCGCGCCAAGCCGGACACGAACGCAATCGCGCAGATCGCGATTGCGGCGGTGAGGCTGACGCTGGCGGGGATTAGGCCTTCGAGGTTCATGTTCTGTTTCTAGAACGTGTTTTTGG
Organism: Bradyrhizobium sp. OAE829; assembly: GCF_040546575.1. NCBI lineage: Bacteria > Pseudomonadati > Pseudomonadota > Alphaproteobacteria > Hyphomicrobiales > Nitrobacteraceae > Bradyrhizobium > Bradyrhizobium sp. OAE829. Next base: position 4,515,271 of record NZ_JBEPOE010000001.1, read on the forward strand.
GCGTGATGTCCGAACCGCTCACGCCGTTCGGCATCATGCGCGCAAGGTGCCGCCGGTCTTCTTGGTGACCTCGGCCACGATCTTCGCCGCCACGGCGTCGATCTCCTGGTCGGTGAGCGTCTTTTCGCGCGGCTGGATGGTCACGGCGATCGCGACCGACTTCTTGCTCTCATCGATGCCCTTGCCCTCGTAGACGTCGAAGACGGTCACGCCCGTGATCAGCTTCTTGTCGACACCCTGCGCGGCGCGCACGATATCGCCCGCCTTGACGGCGCGGTCGACGATGAAGGCAAAATCGCGCGACACCGGCTGGAACGCGGAAAGTTCAAGCACGGGCTTGGCGCGGGTCGGCTTCTGCTTGGCGTCGGGAACGCGATCGAGGATCACTTCGAACGCGATCAGCGGCCCGTCGGCGCCGAGCGCCTCCAGCGTGCGCGGATGCAGCTCGCCGAAATAGCCGAGCACGTTTTGCGGACCGATCTGGATGGTGCCGGAACGTCCCGGATGCAGCCAGCTCGCACCACCAGGTACGATCTGCAGCGCCTGCATCGGCGCGCCTGCGGCCGCGAGCACCGCAAACGCGTCGGCCTTGGCGTCGAGCGCATCGACCTCCGCCGAGCCGGACCAGTGCCGCCCCATGCCCTTTGCAGAGGCAAAGCCGTGGCGCACGCCGGACGCCGCGACCAGCTGGTCTTCCGGCTTGTCGCCCTTGAACACCTGGCCGACCTCAAACAGCGCGACATCGGACGAGCCGCGATTGGCATTGGCCTGCGCGGCGGCGATCAGGCCGGGCAGCAGGCTCGGCCGCATGTCGGAGAGGTCCGATGCGATCGGATTGGCGAGCGCGAGCTCGGCCTGTCCGCCGCCGAACAATTCGGCCGCAGGTTTCGAAATGAACGACCACGTCACGGCCTCGACCATGCCGCGGGCGGCCAGCGCGCGCTTGGCGCGGCGGGTGCGGAGCTGGATCGTGGTGAGCACCGGCTTGCGCGGCGCGTCACCGCGCTCGAACGGCGTCATCGGCACCTTGTCGACGCCGACGATGCGCACGATCTCCTCCACGATATCGGCCTTGCCTCCGATATCCGTGCGCCAGGAGGGCACAGCGATCTTCACGATTGGACCGCTGCCGGCCACCATGAAGCCGAGATGGCTGAGGATGCGCTTCATCTCGACCAGCGGCACCTCGATGGCGGCGAGGCGCTTGACCTCGCTGAGCGGAAAGTCGATCACGCGGTCTTCGCCGAACGGGTTGCCGACGACGACGTTCTCCGACGGCGTGCCGCCGCACAGTTCCATCACCATTTTGGTCGCGAGCTCGAGCCCGGGCACCATGAACGCCGGATCGACGCCGCGTTCGAAGCGATAGCGCGCGTCCGAATTGACGCCGAGCTTGCGGCCGGTCTGCGCGATATTGATCTCGTTCCACAGCGCCGATTCGATCAGTACGTCGGTGGTGTTCTCGTCGCAGCCGGAGGCTTCGCCGCCCATGATGCCGGCCAGTGACTCCACGCCGTGCTCGTCCGCGATCACGCAGATACCGGGATCGAGCGCGTAGGTGCGGCCGTCGAGTGCCACCAGGCTCTCGCCGTCGCGCGCGCGGCGCACGGTGAGATTGCCCGTCACCTTCTTGGCGTCGAACACATGCAGCGGCCGGGCGCGGTCGTAGGTCATGAAGTTGGTGATATCGACCAGCGCGTTGATCGGACGCAATCCGATCGAGGTCAGCCGCTTCTGCAGCCATTCCGGCGACGGGCCGTTCTTGACGCCGCGCACCAACCGCAGCGCAAAGCCCGGGCACAGCGTTGCGTCTTCTACCGTCACCGTCACCGGGCAGGGGAACTCGCCCTTGATCGGGCGGATACCGGGATCCCTGAACTTGCCCATGTCGGCGGCGGAAAGATCGCGGGCGATGCCGTGCACGCCGGTGCAATCCTGCCGGTTCGGCGTCAGGTTGATCTCGATCATGGGATCGCCGAGCCCGGCCCATTGCGCGTAGGGCGCACCGACGGGCGCATCGGCCGGCAGCTCCATGATGCCGTCATGGTCTTCGGAAATCTGCAGCTCGGCCGCCGAGCACAGCATGCCGCGGCTCTCGACGCCTCTGATGGTGCCGACGCCGAGCGTGATGTTCTTGCCGGGAATGAACGTGCCGGGTGGAGAGAACACGCTGATCAGGCCGGCGCGCGCGTTCGGCGCGCCGCAGACCACCTGCACCGGAGCGCCCAAGCCTTGTTCGTTTTTTGCGCCGGTGTCGACCATGCAGACGCGCAGGCGATCCGCATTCGGATGCTGCTCGGCCGAAATCACCCGCGCAATCGAGAACGGCGAAAGCTGCTTGGCCTTGTCCTCGATCTGCTCGACCTCAAGCCCGATCATGGTGAGCTTGTCGGCGAGCTTTTCCAGCGGCTCGTCGGTGTCGAGATGTTCCTTCAGCCAGGAGAGCGTGAATTTCATGGCTGCTATTTCTCCACGCGGATGGTCTGCTCCCTCTCCCGCTTGCGGGGGAGGGTTGGGGTGGGGGCTCTCTCCGCAATGGCAGTGGCGATTGTTTCGAGAACACCGACGCGATTTGTCATCACGTCGTGGTTGCTGAATCGGAGGACCTTGAAGCCTCTCGCTTCGATAACGGCTGAGCGTGCGGCATCAGCCTGCTCGGCTTGATCTGAAAAATGCTGCCCGCCATCGAGCTCGACCACCAGCTTTGATGTATGACAGGCGAAGTCGGCGATGTAGTTCTTGATCGGCACTTGGCGCCGGAAGCCTATGCCGTTCAGCTTGTGATCGCGCAGTTCAGACCAGAGCATGCGTTCAGCATCGGTGGAATTCTTTCGGAGTTCGCGCGCGCTCACGTGCTCAATCCCCCCGCCAGCGTCGGGATGTCGAGGGGCTTGAAGCCGTAATGGTTGAGCCAGCGGACGTCGCTATCGAACAGCTGACGGAGATCGGACATGCCATACTTGAGCATCGCGATGCGATCGATGCCCATGCCCCAGGCAAAGCCCTGATAGACGTCGGGATCGATGCCGCAGGCGCGCAGCACGTTCGGATGCACCATGCCGCAGCCGAGAATCTCCAGCCAGTCCTCGCCTTCGCCGAACCGGATTTCACCCTTGTCGCGCCGGCACTGGATGTCGACCTCGAGCGAGGGCTCCGTGAACGGGAAGAACGACGGGCGGAACCGCATGTTGATGTGGTCGACCTCGAAGAACGCCTTGCAGAACTCATGCAGGATCCATTTGAGGTGGCCGAGATGAGATCCCTTGTCGATGACGAGGCCTTCGACCTGATGGAACTGCGGCGTATGCGTCGCGTCGGAGTCGATGCGATAGGTGCGACCGGGGCAGACCACGCGAATCGGCGGCTTCTGGTTCAGCATGGTGCGCACCTGCACCGGCGAGGTGTGGGTGCGGAGCAGCATGCGCGAATTGTCCTGCTTCGGGTTGAAGAAGAACGTGTCGTGCATCTCCCGCGCCGGATGGCCTTCGGGGAAATTCAATTTGGTGAAGTTGTAATCGTCGGTCTCGATATCGGGACCTTCGGCGATCGAAAATCCCATGTCGGCGAAAATGACGTTGACCTCTTCGAACACCTGACTCAGCGGATGGATGCGGCCCTGCTCGGCCACCGCGTCGCGCAGCGGCAGCGTGACGTCGATGGTCTCGGAAGCGAGGCGGGCGTCGAGGGCTGCCGATTTCAGGATATCGCGGCGCGCGGTCAGCGCCTGCGTGACCTTGTCCTTGGCGACGTTGATCGCGGCGCCCTGGGTCTTGCGCTCGTCCGGCGACATTTTGCCGAGCGTTGCCAGCAGCGCCGAGATCGATCCCTTCTTGCCGAGCGCGGCAACGCGCACCGCTTCGAGCGCGGCTTCGTCGGCGGCGGTAGCGATATCGGTGAGGATGGTCTGTTCGAGTGTGGTGAGGTCGGACACGGTCAAATCTCTTTCGCAAAAGGCCGCCGGTTGTCGCCGCTCCCGGGCTAAAACGTCAAGCAAAAAGCCCGTAACTGGAGCAGGCGGCATTGAACCCTCGATCCCGCACGCTCTACTCACGGGGAGTTCGAGAAGGAGCAATTGATGCGTTTTGGACCTGGGGTGGCCGTTCTGGCCCTCGTTCTGTCGTTTGCCGCACCCGCCGCCGCCGAGGACTGTCCGGCGAAGTCGAGGGACGACGTCTTGACCGCGATGAAGGCGGCGAGTTGCAACCGTGCCATGCAAATCGCCTCGGCCTGCTCAGGCGGGGCCACCGGTGACGTTGGGCTCACCGATGCGGTTGAAGAGAGATGCGAGGGCGACTTCCTCGCCCGCCTCAAGGCGCAGCAGAAAAAGGCCTATCAGCGCGAAAAGGATGCCTGCGACCGCAAGTTCAGCCACGAAGAGGGAACGATGTATATTTCGTTCGCGGCGTTCTGCCGGGCGAAAGTCGCCCAGCGCTACTCGCAGCGAGCGCTGAGAGCCGCGAGCCCTGCACGGGCTCGCTGACAGCTCAAGTCGGGTGCCTTTTCAGGTACCTTGGAACCTCAGGCTGCGAGCGCAGCCTTGGCCTTTTCAGCGATCGCCTGGAACGCCGCCGGCTCGGTGATGGCGAGATCCGACAGCACCTTGCGGTCTACCGTGATGCCCGACTTCGAGAGGCCGTTGATAAAGACGCTGTAGGTCATGCCGAACGGGCGGACCGCGGCATTGATGCGCTGGATCCAGAGCGCGCGGAACGTGCGCTTCTTGCGCTTGCGGTCACGGAAGGCATATTGCCCGGCCTTTTCGACCGCGGCCTTGGCGGCGCGGATGGTGTTCTTGCGGCGGCCGGAAAAGCCCTTGGCGGCCTTGTAGACTTTCTTGTGCTTGGCGTGAGAGGTCACACCGCGTTTGACGCGAGACATGACTGCTATCCTTAAAATCTGAAATCAGGTGACGGATTGCCGCGCGCACGCGGCCGGCTAAATCGGAAATGCGAGCGCGATCAGGCGTTCGGCAAGAAGTACTTCTTGACGTTGTCGCCGTCGGTCTTGAACAGCACGCGCGTGCCGCGGAGCTGACGAATCTGCTTCTTCGTCCGCTTGATCATGCCGTGGCGCTTGCCGCGCTGGGCGTGCATCACTTTGCCGGTGGCAGTCACCTTGAAGCGCTTTTTAGCGCCTGACTTGGTCTTCAGCTTGGGCATTTGGCTCTCCTATGGCCACAGGAAAACGCGCCCCGAGGGGCGCTTCTGCGGCTTAAAATGCTCGTTAGAGCGTTGAAAGTGCTCAGGTTTTTTCGAAAACGAAACCACCCGCACGGGGTCATCGACACGGCAGCCCTTAATCAGCCGGGCGATGAAGGCTGGGCTTATGGCAGACCAGACGCATGTTTGCAACGTTGAACCGGTAAACCCTGTGCTGTGACGAAGTCGTTGATGTGATCCCAGTCTCAGCCGAAACAGGACCAAAATGACCAGATTTCATCGTTCCATTTCCCGCTTCCCCACCTTTTCCCACTTTTCGACCCTGCGCTGGCTCCCCGTGTTCGCGGTGCTTGCCGTGACCGCGGTGCCCTCCACCGCCGACGCGGCCAGAGCCTCGGGCGCCTACAACGGCACCTGGAACGTGGTGTTCGCTACCACCCGGGGCAATTGCAGCTCCGGCTACAGCGTCCCGTTCCAGGTGATGGGAACCCGGGTGTCATCGGCAGGCGGGGGCAGGGTCTCCGGCTCGATCAGCCGTGGCGGCGCGGTTGCCGTCAATGTGTCGGTTGGCGCATCCAAGGCCAGCGGCGGCGGTCGGCTCGCCGGCACCAGCGGCGCCGGCTCATGGAGCGGCATCATCACCGGCGATCGCTGCAGCGGCACCTGGCAGGCCACGCGCAGCTGATTTTTGCCGTATCCGCCGCATTGGCTGTAACTTGATGGCACGCGCGAAAGACGCGGCTCGATCAAGGGACGTCTGATGCTGGGAGTAGGTATTCTGGGCGCCGGATTTTTCGGCGCCTTTCATGCGCGCGCGATTGCGGCCGTTCCGGATGTCAGCATCGTCGCGGTGTGCGCTGAGGAACTGGCGCTCGCCGAAGTTTTCGCCGCCGAACATGGCGGCAGGCCATATGGCGATTGGCGCGCGATGCTGGGCGACAAGTCGGTCGACGCCGTCGCGATCACGGCCCCGCATCATTTGCATTGCGAGCTGGCGGTGGCTGCGCTGCAGGCCGGCAAGCACGTATTACTGGAAAAGCCGATGGCGCTGTCGGTCGCCGAATGCAGCCGCATCATTGCGGCGGCCGAAACCGGCCGGCGCAAACTGATGGTCGGGCAGATCATGCATTTCGTGTGGCCCTGCCTCGTCGCGCGCGAAATCCTGGATCGCGGAGAACTCGGCAGGCCCGTCACAGGGTCGAGTTCACTGCAGAAAATCTGGATGGAGCAGAACCGCCGTGGCTGGCACCTCGATCCCTCAACCGGCGGCGGCATGCTGCTGACCGCCGGGATCCATGCGCTGGACCAGCTGATCTGGCTGATGAATGGCCGGGTCGGGTCGGTTTCGGCCGCGGTCAGCACGTCGTTTCACGATCAAAAAGCCGATGACAGCGCCATGATGCTGCTGCGCTTTACCGACGGCCGATTCGCCCAGGTGGCCAGCATCGGCTTCCGGGACGGCGGCGGAACCTTCGATCTCGACCTCGTCTGCGAGCGCGGAACGCTGCGGATCGACTTCGATCGCGGGGTTGCCATCGGACAGAATGGAAAGTGGACGGACGTTCCGAATTCCCATGATCCCGCGTGGATGCAGAACGCCGTCGTCAGGGAATGGCAGGCGATGGCGGCGGCGATCGTTCATGACACGGATGTGCCGGTTACCGGCGCCTACGGCCGGCACATCATTGCGTGCATCGATGCCGCCATGATTTCGGGCCGCGAACGCCGGGATGTGGAAGTCGAAGCGTGACGCCAATTGAAAACGCCCCCGGAGCAACTCCGAGGGCGTGTTTCGCTATCGATTGAACGCGTTTCGCCGATCAGCGCGGCGCCAGTACCATCACGACCTGGCGGCCTTCGAATCGCGCGTCCTGCTCGACCTTGGCGAACTCGGCGACGTCGGCCTTGACCTTGTCCAAGAGCTTGGTGCCGATCTCCTGGTGGGCCATCTCGCGGCCGCGGTAGCGCAGGGTGATCTTGACCTTGTCGCCTTCCTCGAAGAACCGCTGCATCGCGCGCATCTTCACGTCGTAATCGTGATCGTCGATCATCGGCCGCAGCTTGATCTCCTTGATCTCGACGACCTTCTGCTTCTTGCGGGCTTCAGCGGCTTTTTTCTGCGCGGAATATTTGAACTTCCCGTAGTCCATGATCTTGCAAACGGGAGGATTATTGTTCGGCGAAATCTCGACAAGATCCATGCCCGCTTCAAGGGCCATCTTGACGGCTACCACGGTCTCGACCGTTCCGTGGTTGGTGCCGTTCTGATCGATCAGCTGGATCTGCGCGTTGCGGATTTCATCATTGGTGCGCGGCCCGTCTTTGGCTGCAGCGGGCGGGGCTCTGTTGGGACGGCGAATGGGTAATTCTCCAATGCTGTGAAGGAAGGCTATATTTTGAAGCAATACGCGGCGCTGAGCAAGCGAACTCGCTGTCTGCGCTCGAAAACCGTCAAATGCGAGGCATTTTGGTCACGCCCGGCAAATATAGCGCAACGGCACGTTCTGCAAGGACAGCCCGATATTGTGCCTGTGGGTTTGCCGGCCTTGACCGGTGGTTGACCCAAGAAGTGGGCTCGCCGACAAAGCAGCGGGCAAGGGTAGCGAATCCATGACCAATTCAGCGGTAAACGATCAGGAACCGGCCTTCATCGAGGTGGGTAGCGGCGAGGACAAGCGCAAAATCGCGGTGCGGGCCCGGGCTGGAGGTGCTCCCGGCCTGATCTGGCTGGGTGGGTTCAACTCCGACATGAAGGGCACCAAGGCGCTGGCGCTGGATGCCTGGGCCGCCGAACAGGGCCGCGCCTGCGTCCGGTTCGACTATTCCGGCCATGGCGAATCTGGTGGCGCCTTCATCGACGGCACCATCGGGCGCTGGCTGGAGGAGAGCGTTGCCGTGTTCGCGCGGTTTTGTCGCGGCCCCCAGGTCGTGATCGGCTCGTCGATGGGGGGCTGGATGGCGTTGCTGCTGGCGCGCGAGATTGCAAAGCGGGAAGCGAGCCAGGCGGCATCGCAAGCGAGCCAGGCGAGCTTGGCGGGACTGGTGCTGATCGCACCGGCGCCCGACTTCACCGAGCAGTTGATGTGGAACAACTTTACGCCCGAAATTCAGCAGGAGATCCAGGCCAAGGGTGTCTGGATGCGGCCGTCGCAATATGGTGATGGCGCGCCCTACCCGATCACGCGCGCGCTGATCGAGGACGGCCGCAACCACCTTCTGCTCGGCAGCGCCATCGAGGTCGGTTGCCCCGTCCGCATCCTGCAGGGCGCGCAGGATCCTGACGTCCCGTGGCAGCACGCCTTCGCATTGGCGCACCGGCTGCCGAGCGAGGACGTGGTGCTGACCATGATCCAGGACGGCGATCACCGCCTGTCGCGACCGCAGGACATCGCCCGGATGATCGCCGCCGTGGCGGAGATCGGGTAATTTTTCGTCTCCACCCGTGGTGTCATCGTCCGCGCAGGCGGACGATTCAGTACGCCGTGACATCTCGATTCATCACGCGCTCTCTGGAATACTGGATGCCCCGCCTTCGCGGGGCATGACAACGGCCGGGAGAGAACCCCCATGAACACATCGGAGCTGCTGCGCGCGTTCTGCGATCGCGTCGAACAGCACAACGGCAAGGCGTTCGCCGAATTGTTCACCGAAGACGGCGTCTATCACGACGTGTTCTACGGCGCGTTCGCCGGCCGCGCCAAAATCGCCGAGTTGATCGACGACTGGTTCTATCGCACGGCCACCGATTTTCGCTGGGACATGCACAGCCCCGTCAGCGACGGCCAGACACTCTATGCGCGCTATACGTTCAGCTACCGCTCGACCCTGCCGGAGGCCAGGGGCGCGCGGGCGATGTTCGAGGGCGTTTCGATCATGCGGCTGCGCGACGGCAGGATTCTCGAATACCACGAGGTCGCCAACACCGCGCCGGCTTTCGTCCAGCTGAATTTTGCGCCGGAGCGGATTGCCAAGATCGTCGCCAAGCAGGGCGCGGCGCTGAAGGCGCGGCCCGAGATGGCGCGGCATTTGGTGGAGTGACGGCGCAGACGTCATTCCGGGGCGATGCAAAGCATCGAACCCGGAATCTCGAGGTTCCGGGTTCATCGCTGCGCGATGCCCCGGAACGACGAAGAATTACGGCGGCGGCACGTTCGTCATCGGCTTCTTCTGCGCCAGTGCGGCCACCGTAGAAGTGCCGATCGGGCCTTTTTCGTCATAGAGCCAGCACTCGCCGATAGCGACGCCGTCGCTGGCGTGATGGTTGACGACGTCAAAGCCGATCCATCGGCTCACCGGCAGGCGGTGCAGATACAATGTGACGTCGCTGTTGATGTAGCCGAGGCCCTTATCGCCGGCATTGGCAAACGGGCTCGCAAAATCCGCGCCGGTGGCGACATGGACGAAGGGCGACATCGGCACGCCCTCGACCAGCTCGCGCACCTCGCTCATCCATAGCCGCCGCGGGCCGAGCGAGCCCATGTGGCCTGTGATCGGCCTTGTCGTCCATTTGCCGTTCATGCCGAGCTTTGGGTCGGTCGGCGCCGGGATTGCTTCGGGCAGCGGCGCGTCCCAGTTCGACGGCGACCAGACATTGCCCGGCGCATTTTCCGTCCGGCGCAACAACTGGCAGGAAGCGCGTGCCATGCGGGTGGTACCGGAGAAAAACTCGGCTTCCACCACCTTGATCCGCAGGCCCTCGCGGACCAGCCGCGTGGTGACCTCCACCGGCGTGTGGATGTCCGGCAGGCGGAACATGTCGACCGTCAGTCGTGCCGGCACGAACTCGTCGGAGCCGTGACGCTCCTCGATCACATGGGCCAGAAGACCGACCACGACACGACCATGCATCGAGGTCGGATTCCATGGACCGTTCGAAACCGGATTGGGGATGAAGGCGTCGCCGTTCTTGGCGAAAAATGGCTGGTTTGTCATGACCGGCGAACATGACGGAAACCGCGCGATAAAATCAAGCGGGCAGGGCGCAATCCATCCATTCCGCGCGAACAGTCGCGTCGGTCTCGCCGGCCGTGGCGCGGCTCGCCAGTTCGGCAAAGGCCGCAGGTGGCATCAGCTGCGACAGCGCCCAGGCCGCCGCGCCCCGCACCAGCGCGCTTTCGTCGTCAAGCAGTCGTTCAGCCTCATGCGCGAGTGAGGCATCGCCGGAGTTGCCGACCGCAATCAGCACATTGCGAATGAAGCGGTCGCGGCCGATGCGCTTGACCGGCGATTTCGCAAACAGCGCGCGAAACGCGCCGTCGTCGAGCCGGGCCAATTCCGAAAGTGCCGGCGCACGCAACTCCGCGCGGGCAGCTAGTCTTGTTTCGCGCCCCTGTTGCGCGAACTTGTTCCACGGGCATATTGCGAGGCAATCGTCGCAGCCATAGATGCGGTTGCCGATTGCCTTGCGGAACTCGCGCGGGATCGGGCCCTTGTTCTCGATCGTGAGATAGGAAATGCAGCGGCGCGCATCGAGCTTGTAGGGCGCCGGGAATGCCGCGGTCGGGCAGATGTCCTGGCACGCGCGGCAGGAGCCGCAACGATCGGCGTCCGCCTCGTCGCGCGGCAGGTCGGAGGCGGTGTAGATCGCGCCGAGAAACAGCCATGATCCAAACTCGCGCGACACCAGATTGGTGTGCTTGCCCTGCCAGCCCAATCCAGCCGCCTGCGCCAGCGGCTTTTCCATCACGGCCGCGGTATCGACGAACACTTTGACTTCGTCGCCCGACATCGCGACCAGCCATCGCGCCAGCGCCTTGAGGCGCTTCTTGATCAAATCGTGATAGTCGTCACCTTGCGCATAGACCGAGATCGCGCCGCGCGAGCGCTGTTCGAGAATGTGCAGCGGATTTTCATCCGGCCCGTAATTGACGCCGAGCATGATCACCGAGCGCACGCCGGGCCACAACACGCGCGGATCGGTACGGCGCTCGGGGCTGGCGGCGAGCCAGTCCATGTCGCCATGGGCGCCGGTCTGAAGGAATTCACGAAAATGCATGCCGGCCTGCGCGATCGCTTCGGGACCGGTGACGCCGATGCCATCGAAGCCGAGCGCGCGCGCTTCATGCGCCAGCGCGGCCTTGAGGTCCTCGCCGGAGAGTTTGACCTTGTTCAGAAGTCGAGGTCCACGTAGCTCTGCGACGCCGGCACGCCGGCCAGCCATTCGCTCAGCAACGGGCGGAACGACGGGCGGGATTTCACCCGCGCGTACCACGCCTTTGCCGCGTCGTCCTCGCTCCATGGCACGTCGCCCAGATAATCGATCGCCGAAAGATGCGCCGCGGCGGCGAGGTCCGCGTAGGTCAGCCGGTCGCCGGCAAGGAAGTTCCGGGTCTGCGCCAGCCAGCCGATATAGGCCAGATGATAGCGCACATTGACCTTGGCCGCGCGGATCACGTCAGCCGCCGGGGCGCCGCCGCCATTCTCCTCGCTCATGAAGCGCTTGTAGATCCGCTCGGTCACCAGCGGATTGGAGGCCTCCTCGAAAAATTTCTCGTTGAACCATGCCATCAGGCGGCGCACCTCGATGCGCTCGCCCATCGAGATCGGCAGCATCCGCCGCTCGTCGGCGCTGGGGCCATGCACCTCATCGAGATATTCGGCGATGATGCCGACGCCGGGTATCGCGGGATAACCTTCGGCGATCAGGACCGGCGTGGTGCCCGCGGGGTTGAGCGCGAGAAACGCCTCGCGACGTTCCCAGACCCGTTCTTCCACCAGGCGCAAATCGAGGCCGTGTTCGCCGAGGATCAGGCGAATGAAACGCGAATGCGGGCAGAACGGATGATGGTGCAGCGTGTACATGAAGTCCTTGAATTGGTCCTTGGATCAGGAAGCCTCGGGGTTAGTTCGCAGGCGCTTAAAAAACCCTCAATCTCTTTAAGGCCGCGTCATCAAACGGAGACACTAGAGCCTATTCGGGTCTCGATTGAAATCAGAAGGGAGGCCGCAATCTCTTGTTTCGACGCGTTTTCCTGCCGCAGATAAGTTTACCAATCTGCGTAAGGCAGATTGCTGTGCGATCCGACCTCGGTTCGCTCGAAACGCTATAGCCGAGCCTGCATACGAGGCAACCGGTGTTTGCCGTTTTTTTGCGATTGCGAGATGGGTTCGAATAGGCGAGAAGGGCGCGGCTTTTTCGGCTGGATTTCGATCGGAACGGACCCAATCATGATGTCAGATGCAGTGCGGGCGGTGATTCTCGGCATCATCGAGGGTGTGACGGAATTCATACCGGTTTCCTCGACCGGCCATCTGCTGCTGGCGCAACGCTTCTTCGGCCTTGGTGAGGGCGCTTTCTGGCAGAGTTTTGTCGTGCTGATTCAGCTCGGCGCGATTCTCGCGATCGTGGTGCTCTACTTCAGCAAATTATGGCGGGTCGCGCTCGGGATGTTCTCCAATCCCGACGACCGGCGCTTCGTCATCGGTGTGCTGGTGGCGTTCCTGCCGGCGGTGATCGTGGGCCTGATTGGCGGCAAGTACATCAAGGAACTTTTGTTCAATCCGTGGGTGGTGTGTTTCTCCCTGATCGTCGGTGGCGCAGTCCTGTTGTGGGTCGATCAGCTCGAACTCAAACCGCACGAGGACGACGCCACGCGGTATCCGCTGATGATGTATCTGTGGATCGGCATCGCGCAGTGCGTGGCGATGATTCCCGGTGTGTCGCGCTCCGGCGCCAGCATCGTGGCGGCGATGTTGCTCGGCGGTGACAAGCGGTCGGCGGCGGAATTTTCGTTCTTCCTGGCGATCCCGACCATGATCGGTGCGTTCGCCTATGATTTCTACAAGAACCGCGGCGAGATGACGACCGACCACATCGGCGTCGTCGCGATCGGCTTCGTGGTCTCCTTCATCACCGCGATGATCGTGGTGAAGACCTTTTTGACGTACGTCACGCGCCACGGCTTCACGTTTTTCGCGTGGTGGCGCGTGATCGCCGGCACGGTCGGCCTGATCGCGCTGGCGCTGGGCAGATAATTTATCCGTGGGTCGTCCCGGCGAAGGCCGGGACCCATACACCGCGGCCGGTATTGTTGAAAAAGGAAGACAACGACCAGCGTCTGCAACCCATTTCCGCCGGTGGTTATGGGTCCCGGCCTTCGCCGGGACGACTAGTTACACGGCCTTCCTCTGGAACTGGCCGGCGGCGCGGAAGCGCCAGAGGTATTGCGGGGCGATCGCTTCCATCGAATCGGGCGCGATGCCGAGCCCTTCCAGAGTCAGCCCTGCGGCCTTCGCCGCGTCCGACACCACATTGTCCGAGCGCAGCATGGCGACCTGGTCCGGCGTCAGTTTCAGCGCGCCCGGTGCGAATTGCAGGAACAGCGCGTTCAGCTTCGCCAGGCCGAACGGCAACGAAACCAGCGCACGTTTACGTTCGGTGATGCTAAGAATGATTTCCATGATCTCGCGCATGGTCAGCACTTCCGGCCCGCCGAGCTCATAGGTCGCGCCTGGCTTTGCCCTGCCATCGACGGCCTCCGCGACCGCGGTCGCAACGTCGCCGACATAGGCCGGCTGCATCCGCGTCTCGCCGCCGCCGATCAGCGGCAGCGCCGGCGACATCCGGGCGAGCGCGGCAAAACGGTTGGTGAATTGATCCTCGGGGCCGAACATCAGCGACGGCCGCAGGATGGTGGCGGAGGGCACGGCCGCCAGTACGGCCTGTTCGCCGGCGGCCTTGGAGCGGCCGTAGCCCGACGGCGAGTTTTCGTCGGCGCCGATCGCGGAGACATGCACCATCCGCCCGCCGGCGGCCGCAACCGCCTTGGCGATCGTCTCGGGGCCCTTGGCCTGAACGGCGTCAAAGGACTGCGCGCCGCCCTCGGCCAGGATGCCAACCAGATTGATCGCGACCTGCGCGTCCCGCATCGCGGCCTCGACCGAGGCCGGATAGCGCAAATTGGCCTGCACGGCGTGGATCTGGCCGACCCTGCCGAGCGGCTGCAGATGCCCGGCCAGCTCTGGCCGCCGCACCGCCACCCGGATGCGATAATCGCGCTTGGCCAGCGCCCGGACCACGTTTCGCCCCAGAAAGCCCGATCCGCCGAAGATCGTGACGAGCGTTTCCTGGTTCGATGCCATGGCGTCCATTCCTGCGGGTCTGCGGTCAAATTCGAGAGATCGTGGGCACATTTAGCGGATTCGCGATACGCCAACCCGCCGTCGCTGTACAGCGTATTTGGGTCGCAATTCATCAATTTGACAAGCGCGCGACTGATCCTTATCAACCCGCCCGGGCCCAGGTGGTGGAATTGGTAGACGCGCTGGCTTCAGGTGCCAGTGGCTTAACGGCCGTGAAGGTTCGAGTCCTTTCCTGGGCACCATTTGCCCATGCCCATGAATCGCTAATGCGGGCCGGTCGGACCGCAGACCGGTCACACTTGGCCGGCCGAGGGCTCCCGCCTTGCTCCGGGACGGCCCGTGGGGGCTTGGCCCAAACGGGCCTATTCCCGCTATCGATCTGAACCTGCGCCACCAAGAAACAATTTCCACGCCTTGTCGAAATACGACTGGCGCTCCTGCATCGACGAGAGTGGCTTGAATCCAAACATGGCTCAGCTCTCTCAAACGAAGTGCGACAGGTCGATCCGGCTTGGATCGGGCCCGTAATATTCGAGGTTGTGAGTGTGGCCGGTTCGAATGTTGGTCCCCCTGAGGCGCTAAACTTCTGCGCGAACTCTTGAAAAGCGCTCGCGTATGCCCTTCACTGCCGATCGACCAAACGAGTCGTCACATGATCACGCTCTTTATCGATACAAACGTCCTGCTATCGTTTTATCACCTGACTAGCGAGGACATTGAAGAGCTGAAGAAGCTTGTCGCGTTGGTTAAGAACAAAGAGATCAGTCTCATAGTTCCGAAGCAAGTTGAGGACGAGTTTTGGCGCAATCGCGGTGGCAAGATTTCCGATGCAATGAAGAAACTGAGGGAGGCGAGATTCAATGCGTCCTTCCCGGCATTCTCGAAGGACTACGGGGAATACGATGAACTTCGCACCCTGTTGAAGAAGGCTGACAAGCTGCATGCTGAGCTGGTCAGCAAGATAATGGCCGATGCGAAGGATACGTCTCTAAAGGCGGATGAGGTCGTAACGGGCCTTTTCAAAAAAGCGACGAAGCCCGAGTTCGATGACGATCACTATTTGAATGCGCTAAGACGCGTTCGACTCGGCAATCCCCCGGGGAAGAACGAGAGCCTTGGCGACGCCGTGAATTGGGAAACCTTACTGGTGACGGTGGATAAGGGGACCGATCTCTACCTTGTGTCGGAGGACAAAGATTATCGGTCGCAGCTATCCGAAGGCGTATTCAATGAGTTCCTACGGGAGGAATGGGAGACGAAAAAGAAGTCGTCGCTGATCTACTATTCGAAGATCTCCGACTTCTTTAAGGACTGCTTCCCGGACATTAAGATCGCCAGCCAGGTCGAGGCCGATCTCGCTATTAATCGCTTGAGCAATAGCGGCAGTTTCGCGTCTACGCACGTGTGTATCGGGAAGCTCGACACGTTCGATCAGTTCACCATTGCTCAGGTGGAGCGGCTCGTCAAAATTCCCGGACAGAATGCGCAAGTCGGCTGGATCATCGACGACACCGACGTTCACGAGTTTTATGCAAAGCTGCTCGACAAGTATGGTGGCGGTCTGAAGGACGGCGACTACGAACTCCTCAAGGAGCTTGTCGAGAAAGGTAAGCCGGAGCCGGAAGAAGACGATCCGCTCGCTTAGGCCGGGCTCATGGCCGCACCGTCGCAGCGCTGGTTTCAAATCTGAGTCCGGACTGACTGATCTCCAACCTGTAGCCGTAGCTGACAGCGAGCACAGCCAGGATGACGACCACTGCAGCCAAGAGCAGATTGTTGGGGTTGAGCTGTTGCATGCTCAATCGCCCTTTATGTCTGCCAGCCAGTAGGGACGCCGCGTGACGGTTTTCCCGTCCTCGACATATTCCTCGACCAGCGAGCGGATGGCGCGAGCTACGACCTGCGAGCGGCTTTCCCCAAACCGGGCACAGGCGAGGTCAAGCGACTGAAGTTCCGCCTCGGATAGCCGGAATGATATGACTTGCTTGCTCATAGCCCCAGCCTACATGGCACTAGTAAACACCACGTTAAGAACGTAATACGCCACCTGTGGCGAAATAGACTCTCGCGCAGGGTTTTTGACCATGATGACCACCGCTCTGTGGCCAACGTCGCCAGTCGCGCATTACACTTTGACCATGCCTTCTGCCTCAACACAGCGGACAACTCCTGACGGCCCGGCGAAGGGCGGGACCAGAATGCGAGACCGCGAGGTGCGGCAGGCGCTTCACAACCGTGTGCTGCGCGAGCATCATGGACAACCCAATACGCTGGTGCTTGACGAACTCGGGTTGCGGCACGGGACCGTCCGCGTGGACATAGCCGTCGTCAACGGCTTCCTGCACGGCTACGAGATCAAGAGCGATGCCGACACCTTGGCTCGGCTGCCCACCCAAGTGGACGTCTACAGCAAGGTGCTTGACCGGGCGACGCTCGTGGTCGGCGAACGGCATGTTGAAAAAGCCAAGCTGTACGTGCCCGAGTGGTGGGGCATCAAGGTCGTGTGCAGCGGACCGCGCGGGGGCATCGACTTCGAGACAGCACGGTCGATCCAGATGAACCCGGCCATCGATGCGCTGGCTTTGGCTGAGTTGCTTTGGCGAGACGAACTTGTCGCGCTCCTCCAGAAGAGCGGAGCCTCGGCGAAATTTCTCAGGCAGCCGAGAGGAGCTCTCTACAAGCACCTCGTCGAGATCATGCCGCTCCATGAGCTGAGGGTCACTATCAGGCAGCAACTGAAAGCCCGTGAGCGATGGCGAGGTCAGAGACCACCTTCGTCAGGTGATGATTCGTTGACACCCAGACCCACGTAGAGAGATTGCCGGTCGTCACCTTGCCGGCCGCGCAGTCGGCGATATACGCATCTCCCGCCGAGAAGCCTGCGCCTGCAAAGAACGGCTGAGCGACCAGATTGGCGCACATCGTCTGGAACTGTCCAAACCCATGGGTGCGGACCTGTGCCCCTTTCTCGTAATACCAGTGGTCGGTGACGGTGTAGCGCATCTTCGCGAACGGCTTGACCAACCTCATGTCCAACTCGACCGGATCGGGGTGGGCCACGGCATAGTCACCGAATGCGGGAATTCGACCAAGAGGCCCCAGCGTGGGCAAGAGCGCGCGATATGATTGCCATTCCATGCGCGGGATGAAGGAGGGCGACTGCATGCCCGCCACCGTCGCGGGATAAGACGTTCCGGCAATGGTGATGGTGCGCCACCGATTGAGAGCAGGCACCTTCGACATCAAGGTCTGCATGATGGTCACGAAGACCGTCATCGGGACGTAGCTCTGCGATTCAAGATCGATAACGAGGTCGCAATCTCCCCACCCATCAGCGGCCGGGCGGAGCAAATTCTCGATATCGGTTCCGAGGTTAGGCCTGTCGAAGTCGGTCAGATACAACCGCAGGCAGACCCCATGGCGGTCTTGCCTCGCGACGTTGGCCACGGCCGCGACATATGCGGGGTCGCTATTGAAGCTAACGACAGGGATTGCAACGCAGCCCTCGGCGCGGGCGGTTTCGAAGAGCACCTCGACGCAGTGCTTGCCTCCAGCGCACAGGGGACTCGTGGCAACATACTTGAGATCAACGAAGCAGGGACGCGCCTGCCACTTGGACTTCAGCCGCTTCCCGAAGTCGCCGATGTGGGCATCGAGCGTTTCCTTTTTCGTCTGCGTTTCGAAGTCGAATCCGACAGGCGGAATTTCGAGGAGTGGCGTGATCTTAGCCTTCACCGGATCAGTTAGCCGGCTCAGCGCTTGATACTCACCCATCTTCCACTTCAGAATGGGCACGTAGTGATTGTGGTTGAACATCGAAATCTCCGATAGCCGCACAGCTAGCACCGACCTGATTCTCAAGCCGACATACTGCCACATAATTTGATAGAATCGGAGTACAAGTGCCCGTTTTGCGGAATTATTTTGGTGCGTTTCAAGATTGTGTAACAATGTCTCGACGGCATCATGAAAATACGATACGAATCAATTACTTGCAGGTCAAACCAGCGAGTCCTTTCCTGGGCACCATTTGCCCAAGCCCAAGAGATCGCTGAATGGCGGACCGGCTGGTCCGCAGACCGCGTGCCGACCCTGGCCCCTTTCCTTGCATGGGGTTGTTTTCGCGATATTGCGTCTCGGCTTGCCACGCAGCGTCGTATCCGCTGCTCGGACAATGATCTGAATGCCCCAGCCCACGCTGCACGATCGCTGTCGCCGGCCGACGCCCAAACCTCAGACCATGCGCCGGGTGGTCTGATTCGCGACCGACCTCTGCACGAAATACATCATGATCAGCGAGAGGATCGAGGTCGCGACCACGACGTATCCCAGCCAGTCGAAATGCCGGAGCGTGCCGTCCGGGTTTTGCGCGATGATCGCTGCGGCGAACACTGACCCGAGCCCGCCGGAGAGTTGCTGCAGGGAAGCGCTGACCGCGCTGAACGAGCCGCGCTGGCTGGCGTCGGGTATCGCTGAAATCAGCGCCTGCGACGGGATCATGCGTGAAAAGATGCCGACGAACATCAGGACGTTGACGACGATCGCGGTTGTCAAACTGACGTGGCCGAGATGCGTATAGATCAGCACCATGACCACCGAAACGGCGCTGCCGAATGCAAAGGTCGGGAATTTTCCGAAAGCGTCACTCGCCCGTCCGACCAGCGGCCCGATGAAAATGCTGAAAACGCCGGAAACCAGATAGATGGTTGGAAGATGCAGGATATCGATGCCGAGATTATGCACGGTGAAGGCGCTGCCGAACGGCATCAGCATGAAGCCGCCGGTCGACAGCAGCGTCGTCACCGCGAAAGCCAGCGTATAGCGCGGCTGTCCGATGGTCGCGATCAGGTGCCGGAACGCGTTCCTGTCCTGCTTTAGTTGGAGATGCGCGTTCACCGGCCGCATCACGAGCAGGATCGCGGCCATCGCGACGAGTGACAGGCCGACGATCGCGCCGAAAGAGACGTGCCAGCCCCAGTGGTTCGCGAGAAAAAGTCCGGCCGGAATGCCGAGCACCTGGCTGGCGGCGAAGGCGGTTTGTACGAAACCCATCACACGGCCGCGCAGGTGTAGCGGAAACAGATCAGTGACGATCGCGAGCACCACGGCGCCAATCACGCCGCCGAACAGTCCGGTCACGATCCGGCCGAGCAGAAGCAAATGATAGTTCGGCGCCACCGCGCAAAGCAGCGTGCCCAACGTGAAGCCGGCATAGAAAAACAGCAGCAGGCGTTTGCGATCGAATCGATCGGCGAAGCCGGCCGCAAGGATGCCCGAAATGCCGGCGCTGAACGCGTAGGCCGAAACCGCCACGCCGAATTGCCCGGCGGTAATATCGAGCGCGGGCATCAGGATGGCGCCGAGCGGCGACATGATGATGAAGTCGAGAATGATCGTGAACTGCGCGAACGCCAGCAGCGCAATGAGAAATGACTGGTAGCGCGAAAAGCCGCGCTCCTGCTCCGGTTGTTCCTCGGTTGGCGCCGCCGCGGTCTGTTCGGTCATGACATTCTTTCGTCGGGAGCGATGCCGTGCGGCGCGCCGGACGGACGCCGCATGGCCGGGAACATATGGGCTGGGACAGATGCGATTCACGCGGACGGCGCAAGCCGAGGCGGGCGGGGGATGATCAAGCGCCGAAATCGGGCGAGAGGTTGTCGAAACGCGATCAGGGCGGGAAAAACTACTTCGCTTTGCCTCTCGGACTCTTGGCCGCTGCCTTGGCCCTGATCCGCACATGCCCGCTATCGATCCTTTCGACGTCGAAGGCTTCCGTCTTCCGGACCAGATCGATGAGTTTGCTATGGCCGTATGAGCGCTGGTCGAAATCAGAGAACAGGTTTGAAAGTTGCGTGCCCACCTGCCCCAGCGAAACCCATCCGTCCTCGCCCTCGATCTGCGAAATGGCCTTTTTCAATATTGGAATCGCCGCACTCCGAGGCTGGAGGGAAACCGGCTTGGATGGCGTCTCCGCGTTTGAGGTCGTCGCCGCCGCCGGCAAAAGATTCTCCGTGTAAATAAACCTGCGGCACGCCTGCCTGAAACTCTCCGGCGTCTTCTGGGCGCCAAATCCGTAAACATCGGCGCCTTGCTCGCGCATCCGGGAGGCAAGGCGCGTAAAATCGCTGTCTGACGACACCAGGCAAAAGCCGTCGAACCGTCCGCTGTGCAGCAGGTCCATGGCGTCGATGACCAGCGCGATGTCAGACGCGTTCTTGCCCTTGGTGTAGGCAAACTGCTGGTACGGATCGATGGCGTGCTTTTGCAGGATCTCGGACCATGATTTGAGGTGCGGCCCGGAAAAATCACCGTAAATGCGGCGGACGCTGGCCTCGCCGAATTTCGCGACTTCCTCGAACAAGCCGCCGGCAATCAGCGGCGAGGTGTTGTCGGCATCGATCAGCACGGCAAAACGAGGCAATCGCTGCTGTTCGGCTTTCATCAAGGCACCCCCTTTGTGGTCGCGGCCATATTGACGCAACTCCGCCGATTCTGGAAAAGCCGCATAAAGTACGCGATTTGGCGGGCCGGACCCTCGTTTGGCGGCGATTTCGACGTTACCTTAGGACTTTACGCTCTGCCGATTCGAAGAGGTTCCCAACGCCATGACCATCCGCCTGCATCGCGGCGATCTGCCGGATCTTTCCCGCTACACGGATTCGGTTGCGATCGATACCGAGACCATGGGGCTCAACCCGCATCGCGACCGGCTTTGCGTGGTGCAGATGTCGAATGGCGACGGCACCGCCGACGTGATCCAGATCCCGAAGGACCACAGCGACGCGCCGAACCTGAAGGCGCTGCTCGCCAATCCCAAGGTCATCAAGATCTTCCACTTCGCCCGCTTCGATCTGGCCGCCCTCTACAACGCCTTCGGCGTGATGCCGCAGCCGGTCTACTGCACCAAGATCGCCTCGCGGCTGAGCCGCACCTATACCGACCGGCATGGCCTGAAGGACCTGGTGCGCGAGGTGCTCAATATCGACCTGTCGAAGCAGCAGCAGTCGAGCGACTGGGGTTCCGCCAGCCTCAGCGAGGCGCAGCTCGCCTATGCCGCCTCCGATGTCCTGCATCTGCATGGCCTGCGTGAACGGCTCAACACCATGCTGGCGCGCGAGGGGCGCACGGAACTGGCGCAGGCCTGTTTCGATTTCCTGCCGACCCGGGCCAGGCTCGACCTCGGCGGCTGGGAGCTCGAGGATATTTTCGCGCATTCCTGAACCGGGGCGATTTGAAGCAGTCCCCGGGGTGCTTGGGGGGTGTTTACGCCCCGTTTCGGTCACACTGGTAAAGCGAGGTCCGGGCTGCATCGTGAGGCAATCCCGGCTACAATGGCGGGCTAACCTCGCTCTGGAGCAGCGGTGAACTCGTCACAGAACCCAGCCTACGTCGCCGGAATGGAGGCGCGCTTTGCCAGCGCGGCGCGCCACAGCCGGATGGTACGGATGCTGCGGATCGCGGTGCCGTCGGCAGTGGTGCTGGCGATGGCGAGCATCGTCGCCGTGTCGGTTTTCAACCCGTTCCGGATGCTGCTGCCGAAGCTCCCGGTCGATATCGGTAACCTGGTTGTTTCCGGCACCAAGATTACGATGGAATCGCCGCATCTCGCCGGCTTTTCGACCGACCAGCGGCCGTACGAAGTCTGGGCCAAGGCCGCGATCCAGGATCTGACCGATCCCGACCATATGGAACTCAAGGCGCCGCGCGCCAAGGTGATGTTGGAAGACAAGAGCACGGTGACGATGGATGCCCGCACCGGCTATTACGACAGCAAGCAGCAATTGCTCGATCTGCGTAAGGATATCTTCCTGCAATCCTCCACCGGCTATGAAGCCCGCCTGTCGCAGGCCTATATCGACATCAACAAGGGCACGGTAACCTCGGATGAACATGTCGACGTCAAACTGCTGAACGGAACGCTGGTCGCGGACAGGCTCAGAATCCTCAACAGCGGCGAGGTGGTGCGGTTCGAAGGCAATGTCGTGATGAATCTGGACAAACTGGGTGATGACGTTGCGCCCGCTCAGCCTGCGCCAGCGCCCGAACCCGTTGCTCCACAGCCGAAGACGCGATCCGTCTCCGGCAAATCTTCCAGCACGAAATGATTTTCATGAAGATGTTCTTCTCGCGCAGTCTGGCTCTGGCGGCGTTGGCGCTTGCGCTGATCGCGCCTGGTGCCGCTCTTGCGCAAAGCGCGATGTCGGGCGTGCCCAACGCGATGCAGGGCTTTTCGCAGAACCGCGATCAGCCGATCCAGATCGAAGCCGCGTCGCTGGAGATGCGCGACAAGAAAAAAGAGGCGACCTTTGCCGGCAACGTGAAAGTCGTGCAGGGCGACACCACCATGACGTCGAAAACGCTTGTCGTGTTCTACGATTCGGGCCCGGCGGCGCCGGCCACGCCGCCTCCCGCCAACGCGAAGGCTGCCAAGTCAGCGCCGATGCAGTCTGCGACCCCGGGACCCGGCGGCAGTTCATCGATCCGGCGGCTGGAAGCCAGGGGCAGCGTCGTCGTCACGCAAAAGGATCAGGTGGTGACCGGTGAGACCGCCATCTTCGATACCAAGGCCAATTTGATTACGATGACCGGCGGCATCGTGTTGACCCAATGCAAGAACGTGCTGCGCGGCGACCGCCTGAAGGTGGACATGACCACCGGCGTGTCGCGGGTCGAATCCGACAGCGGCAAGGTGCAGGGCATGTTCGACCAGGGGTCACAGGGTTGTGGGCCGGGGTCGGCACCGGCGCCGGCTGGCGGTGCTGCGAAGCCGGCCATGCCTTCGCTGTTTCCGGGCAAAAAATAAGACAAATCAATGTCTTAAGTATTAATTTGGGCGCTCGTGGTTGAAGCCGGGGTTCCGAGGCTGTATCTACTGGTCGGGCGCGGCAAGGTGTTCCACTGGGCAGGGAACATCCATTCATTCATGCTTTGCAGGCGGATCGATTCGCCGGCGGGTGGCGCGGGATCACCGTGAAAGGCTAAGCGAAGCGGGATGGTGGATTTACTCGGCATGTTCCGTCGACGCCCCGCAAAACGCGGGCCGGCAGGATTTGCGCGTTCGCGCGAGGACATCACCGCGCTCGGCGATTCCTTTGGCGACATGCTGACGAACCCGGTGCGCGATGCGCCGCCGATGGCGCGTGCCGTCCCGCTGACCGGGTTGGAATTGCCCGAGCCGCCGGAGCACGCGGTGGAACCACCGTACGAGGAATCGCGCCCGCGCGCGCAGGCCCCCAAGACCCAAGCCCCAAAGAACCAATCCAGGACCAATGGCGCCGCTGCGCCCCGTCTGATCCAGCGGCCGGGCTACCTGGCCGTGCACAGCGTGGAAAAAAGCTTTGGCACCCGCAAGGTCGTGCGCGGCGTCAGCATCTATGTTCGCCGCGGTGAGGCGGTGGGTTTGCTGGGGCCGAACGGCGCCGGCAAGACCACGGTGTTCTACATGATCACCGGGCTGATCAAGGCCGACCGCGGCGCCATCGAACTCGACGGCCATGACGTCACGAAGCTGCCGATGTATCAGCGTGCGCGGCTCGGCATCGGCTATCTGCCGCAGGAAGCGTCGATCTTCCGCGGCCTCACGGTGGAACAGAATATTCGCGCGGTGCTCGAGGTGGTGGAACCCTCGAGGAAGAAGCGCGAGGCCGAACTCGATTCGCTGCTCGATGAATTCAACATCGCGCGCTTGCGTAAATCGCCGTCGATCGCGCTGTCCGGCGGCGAGCGTCGCCGCGTCGAGATCGCACGCGCGCTGGCGACGCGTCCGAACTACATGCTGCTCGACGAGCCGTTCGCCGGCATCGATCCGATCGCGGTCGGCGACATTCAGGACCTGGTGCGCCATCTCACCAATCGTGGCATCGGCGTCTTGATCACCGACCACAATGTGCGTGAAACGCTTGGCCTGACCGACCGCGCCTACATCGTCTATGCCGGGGAAATCTTGACTGAAGGCAGCCCGGACGACATCGTCAACGATCCGGATGTACGCCGTCTTTACCTTGGCGAGGAATTCCGCCTCTAGCCCTTTTTTAGCAGACGTCAAGCCGTGTACATCGGCTTTGGACTAGGATAAGCAAGAATCGGACCAACTTTCAGTGGATCGGTTCTCGCCTCCATGGCACTGACGCAGAGACTAGAATTCCGCCAGTCGCAGTCGCTGGTCATGACGCCGCAGCTGATGCAGGCGATCAAGCTGCTGCAACTGTCGAACCTCGATCTCTCGGCCTTCGTCGAGGAGGAGCTGGAGCGTAATCCGCTGCTCGAGCGGGCCAGCGACGGGCCGGAAGCGCCGGTCAGGGGTGAACCGGTCCCGGAACAGGCTGAATTCTCCAATTCCGGTGATTCCCAGAGCTTTGGCGACGAGGGCGGTACCGAGCCGGGCGAGATGGCCGGCGGGACCAATGGCGACAGTTTTGAGCCCGGCCAGTTCGAGGCCGGCCAGGAAGACTGGCTGAACCGCGATCTCGGCAGCCGCACAGAAATTGAGCAGACGCTGGATACGCCGCTCGACAACGTCTTCTCCGAGGAGCCCGCCGAGGCGGCCGCCCGGGTGGCGCAGGATGCCGCGCCCACCGCCTACACCGAATGGGGCGGCGGCGCGTCGAACGACGACGATTACAACCTGGAAGCCTTTGTCGCCGCCGAAATTACCCTCGGCAGCCATCTCGCCGAACAACTGGCGGTGGCTTTCCCCGGTCCGGTGCAGCGCATGATCGGACAATACCTGATCGATCTGGTCGACGACGCCGGTTATCTGCCGCAGGACCTCGGGCAGGCCGCCGAACGGCTCGGCGCGGCGCAAGCCGATGTCGATGCGGTTCTTGCGGTGCTGCAGAAGTTCGACCCGCCCGGCGTTTGCGCGCGCAATTTGAGCGAATGCCTCGCGATCCAGCTTCGCGAACTCAATCGCTACGACCCCGCGATGCAGGCGCTGGTCGAACATCTGGATTTGCTGGCCAAGCGCGACATCGCGTCTTTACGCAAATTGTGCGGTGTCGACGACGAGGACATCACCGACATGATCGGCGAGATCCGCCGGCTCGATCCCAAGCCCGGCCTGAAGTTCGGCTCGGCCCGCACCCAGACCATGGTGCCGGACGTCTATGTGCGGCCGGGCCCGGACGGCGGCTGGCATGTCGAACTCAACAGCGACACGTTGCCGCGCGTGCTGGTCAATCAGGTCTATTACACCGAGCTGTCGAAGACGATCCGGAAAGACGGTGACAAATCCTACTTCACCGACTGCCTGCAGAACGCGACGTGGCTGGTCCGCGCGCTCGATCAGCGCGCCCGCACCATCCTGAAGGTCGCGACCGAAATCGTGCGCCAGCAGGACGGCTTCTTCACCCATGGCGTGGCGCATCTTCGGCCGCTGAACCTCAAGGCGGTGGCGGATGCGATCCAGATGCATGAATCGACGGTGTCACGGGTTACCGCCAACAAATACATGGCGACCAATCGCGGCAGCTTTGAACTAAAGTATTTCTTCACCGCCTCGATCGCCTCGGCCGACGGCGGCGAGGCCCATTCGGCCGAAGCGGTCCGCCACCACATCAAGCAGTTGATCGACGCGGAAGCCCCGGCCGCGATCCTCTCCGACGATACGATCGTGGAACGATTGCGCGAGTCGGGCATTGATATTGCCCGCCGCACCGTCGCGAAGTACCGCGAAGCGATGCGAATTCCTTCCTCGGTGCAGCGCCGCCGTGACAAACAGAGCATGCTCGGTAACGCACTTTCAGCCCCGGCCACTTCCTCCGACCGGTCCCGTGATACGGCGCCGGCCTGATTGCGTTCGCGTCAAATCGCGATAGTGTCGGTTTCCCGACAGAGTGGACGAGGCATCAAGCGAGGCATCAAATGACCCTTCGAATCTCCGGGAAAAGCATCAGCGTCGGCGAAGCGCTTCGTTCCCGCGTCAGCGAGCGCACCGATGAGGTCCTGCGAAAATATTTCGACGGCAATTATTCCGGCCACATCACGCTGAGCAAGGATGGCTTCGGCTTCCGTACCGATTGTTCGCTGCACCTCGATTCCGGCATTACGCTGGAAGCCGATTCGAACGCCACCGACGCCTATGCCAGCGCCGACCAGGCGCTGGTGATGATCGAGAAGCGCCTGCGCCGCTACAAGAGCCGGCTGAAGGACCGTTCGGCCCGCAAGACCTACGCGGCTTCGGCGGCGCTCGCGGAGTTGAACGGCGGGGGTCTGGACGCGCCGAGCTACATCATCGAGGCCCCGGAGGGCGACGACGAGGTCTCTGAATACAGCCCCGTGATCATTGCGGAGGCGACCAAGTCGCTGAAGCGGCTATCGGTCAGCGAAGCTGTCATGGAGCTCGATCTGACCGGGGCGGCCTGTATCGTGTTTCAGCACGGCTCGAGCGGCCGGGTGAACATCATTTACCGGCGCACGGACGGCAATGTCGGGTGGGTCGATCCCCCGGCCGTTACCCCCTGACAAGCATGGCTGACAGCATTGACGCCCAAAGCGCCCCTCCCTATGGTCCGCCGCCCTTTAAGGATAGCGTGCGGGAACTCACCCGTGGGAGTTGGCACCGGTCATGCGTTGGAGTAGAAGCCGACCAATCGGGACCCGGGCCTAAGCCCGCCTCCCACCTCATCTTCTTGACGCCCAATTCTTGAAGCTGAAGTTCTCGAACCCATTTCGCACCCTGACGGCTTAATTCACCTCGGAACGCCCCATGACGATTACCGATCTGGTCGCACCCGAGGCGATACTCCCCGCGTTGAAAGTCATCAGCAAGAAGCAGGCGTTGCAGGAACTTGCGGCGCGGGCGGCGACCCTGACCGGGCAGAACGAGCGCGCGGTCTTCGAAGTGCTGCTGCAGCGCGAAAAACTGGGGACCACCGCCGTCGGCTACGGCGTTGCTATACCGCACGGCAAGCTGCCCAAGCTTGAAAAGCTGTTCGGGTTTTTCGCCCGGCTTGAGCGCCCGATCGATTTCGAAGCAATGGATGGCCAGCCGGTCGACCTGGTATTCCTGCTGCTGGCACCGGAAGGCGCCGGCGCCGATCATTTGAAGGCGCTGGCGCGGATTGCCCGCCTGCTGCGCGATCAGGACGTCGCCAAGAAACTGCGCGCCTCGCGCGACGCCCAGGCGATCTATTCGGTACTGGCGCTGCCGCCGGCGAGCGCGGCGTAACACCCTTCATTCCCGAACTGACGCTGGCGAATTACGCCGGCCAAAAAAATACGCGGGCCGTCCCCGATCCGAGGAACATGCCCGCGTATTGCGAACTCTCATCGCGGTCTACGCGACCGCTACCAAGCCTGCGCCAGTGACAGCAGCCACCGCTGCGTCAGTTGATACCGACAAGCGTCGGATCAGCCGACACCGGTTAGGCCGGGTCAGTGCACGCTGACGGCCTGCAATTCGTTGCTCCATGCATTGGCGACCGCCGCCTCGCGGCTGTCGGTCAGCATGATCGGGGTACCGTCGGCGGCATGCAGCGCGAACAGTTTCAGTCCTGGCGCGATCTTCGGCGCCTGCGGAAACAGCCCGGGCACGTCCTCGGAACGGACTTGCTTTACGTAGGCGATATGGCCCTCACCAAGATGGGCCAGTGCCTCAACGGAAACCTTTTCAGTTTCGAACGTCACACTCACATCACTCATGGTCTCGACTCCTCTATGAGACTAAGCGGTCGAGTCCGCTCCTCGTTCCATTATTCGTGCTCATTGATAGCAATTGTCTTAATGACCCTTTCAGGTTCCGGCCTGGCAAGGTCGATCGACAACAGCCCGTTCTTCAGATCCGCGCCCAGCACCTGCATCCCCTCCGCCAGCACGAAGGTGCGCTGGAAGTGGCGCGCGGCGATGCCGCGATGGATGTATTGCCGGGCCTTGTCGTCCTGCTGACGGCCCCGGATCACCAGCTGGTTTTCCTCAATGGTCACATCGAGTTGGTCACGGGTAAACCCGGCGACCGCCAGCGTGATGCGCAAGCGTTCGGGTTGCCCATTGCTGCGGTCGCAGCGCTCGATGTTGTAGGGAGGATAGCCGTCGGCGCCTTTGACGACGCGATCGAGCGCACGCTCAATTTCGTCGAACCCAAGCAGGAACGGACTGGATAACGATGGAACACGAGACATTACAAAGTCCTCTCGAAGCGACTTTGAGGGGCCCTTGCGGCACCCCATGCGACCGGCCGGCGGGTTTGCTGACCGGTCAAACAGCAATATGGGGGTGATTTGGGGAGGGTTCAAGCCGCTCCAGGCGCTGCGTAAATCGGCCGCGCCGCCCCGGAATGACAGGGTTAATCACCCACCCGCTTGCGGCCATCGGCGGTAAATAGATGCAGTTTGTCTGCTGGCGCCACCGCCCTGATTCGCTCGCCAATGGCGGGGCCGATGGCGCCGGGAATCCGCACGATCACCTCGCCGGGCGGCAGTTCCCCGGGGTTGGCAGCCACGGCTTGCGTCTCGTTCTGTCGGGCGCCGTAGATGAAGGTTTCGGCCCCCACGTGCTCGATCGCCTCGACGGTGAGGCCAAGTGCCACACCGCCGCCGACGGCCTCATTTGAAATGACGAAGTCCTCGGGACGGATTCCGAGGATGGCGGCCTCGTTGAGTCTGACGTCGCCGGCCAGTTGCGATTTGAGTTCATCGGACCGCAGCGGCATCAGGTTCATCGGTGGCGCGCCGATGAACGAGGCGACGAAGGTGGTCGCGGGCTTCTGATAGATGTCGAGCGGATTGCCGATCTGTTCGACCTGGCCGGCATTCATCACGACAAGGATGTCGGCCAGCGTCATCGCCTCGAGCTGATCGTGGGTGACGTAAATCGCCGTGGTGGAGAGGCGGCGCTGCAGCTTGCGGATCTCGACCCGCATCGCGATGCGCAGCTTGGCGTCGAGGTTCGACAGCGGCTCGTCGAACAGAAACACTTTCGGTTGCCGCACGATCGCGCGCCCCATCGCCACGCGCTGTCGCTGGCCGCCGGACAATTGCCGCGGCTTGCGGTCGAGCATGGCGCCGAGTTCGAGGATGCGCGCGGCTTCCTCGACGCGGGTCTTGATCTCGGGCTCGGGCATGCCGCGGTTGCGCAGGCCGTAGGCCATGTTGTTGAAGACGCTCATGTGCGGGTAGAGTGCGTAGTTCTGGAACACCATCGCGATGTCGCGGTCGGCCGGCTCGATCTGGTTGACGATACGGCCGCCGATATCGATCTCGCCGCCGGTTATCGTCTCGAGCCCCGCGACCATCCGCAGCAGCGTGGACTTGCCGCAGCCGGAAGGTCCGACCAGCACGCAGAACTGGCCGTCGCCGACGTCAAATTCGATGCCCTTGATGGCTTCGAAGCCACCGGCATAGGTCTTGCGGACGTTACGCAGCGTTACGTTAGCCATTTACGTTGCCTTGGGTCACCAGCGCCACTCGCTTCCTCACTTTTCCGTCTCGACCAGTCCGCGCACGAACAGGCGCTGCATGAACACGACCACCGCGACCGGCGGCAGCATCGCGAGGATGGCGGTCGCCATCGCAAGCTGCCATTCAGCCAGCTCGTCGGTCGTGTACAGCATCTTCTTGATGCCGGTGACGATGGTCTGCATCGAATCCTGCGTGGTGATCAGCAGCGGCCACAGATACTG
The DNA here is from genome assembly GCF_040546575.1 of Bradyrhizobium sp. OAE829. NCBI lineage: Bacteria > Pseudomonadati > Pseudomonadota > Alphaproteobacteria > Hyphomicrobiales > Nitrobacteraceae > Bradyrhizobium > Bradyrhizobium sp. OAE829. The sequence goes on from NZ_JBEPOE010000001.1 coordinate 4,545,127, forward strand.
ATTCCAGCCATAGATGAACTGGATCACGAACAGCGCCGCGATCGTCGTTACCGACAGCGGCAGCAGCGTATCCCAGAAGAAGCGGAACGGACCCGCGCCGTCGATCCGCGATGCTTCCAGCAATTCCTCAGGAACCGTCATGAAGAACTGCCGGAACAGCAGCGTTCCGGTGGCGGACGCGATCAGCGGCATGATCAGTCCCGCATAGGTGTCGAGCATCTTGAGGTCGGCGACCACCTTGTAGGTCGGATAGATGCGCACCTCGACCGGCAGCATCAGCGTGACGAAAATGATCCAGAACGCGGTCTTGCGGAACGGGAAGCGGAAATACACCACGGCGTAGGCCGACAGGATCGAGATGAAGATCTTCCCGATCGCGATGCCGAGCGCCGAGATGAAGGAGTTCATCAGCATGTTGCCGACCGGCTCGCGGCTGGTCCGCGAACCGCCGACGAATATCGCGCGGTAGTAGTTTTCCAGCGCCTGGCTGCCGGGCGTCAGCGGCATGCTGCCGCCGACCACGGTCGCGGCGTCGTGGGTGGATGCGATCAGCGCCAGATAGACCGGAAAGGCGACGATGAAGACGCCGAGCGTCAGGATCGCGTAGGCGATGATGTCGTTGAGCGGGCGGTGCTCGACCATCAGTATTGCACCTTGCGCTCGATATACTTGAACTGGACCGCGGTCAGCGCGATCACGATCACCATCAGCACCACCGACTGCGCGGCCGAGCCGCCGAGATCGCCGCCGAGCCGCCCGTCGGCAAACACCTTGTAGACCATCGTGGTGGTGGCGCCGGCCGGGCCGCCGCCGGTGACCGCATCGATGATGCCGAACGTGTCGAAGAAGACGTAGACGACATTGACGACCAGAAGGAAGAACGTCGTCGGCGACAGCAGCGGAAAGACGATGGTCCAGAACCGCCGCATCGGACCCGCGCCGTCGATCGCGCCGGCTTCCAGCACGCTCTTGGGGATCGATTGCAGGCCGGCCAGGAAGAACAGGAAATTGTAGGAGATCTGCTTCCACACCGCGGCCATCACCACCAGGGTCATGGCGTGGTTGCCGTTGAGCAGCGGATTCCAGTCGAAATTCATCCAGCGGAGCGGCCGCGCCAGCGTGCCGAGCGAGGGATGGAACATGAAGATCCAGAGCACGCCGGCGACCGCGGGCGCCACCGCATAAGGCCAGATCATCAGCGTCTTGTAGGTGCCGGCGGCCTTGAGGTTCTTGTCGGCCTGGGTTGCGAACAACAGCGCAATGGAAAGCGACAACGCCGCGACCAGCGACGAGAAGATCACCGTCGTCAGCATCGACTTGTAATATTCAGGCTGGGCGAAAAGCGACTGGTAATTTTCCAGCCCGACGAACTCGGATGTCAGGCCAAACGCGTCCTCGCGCTTGAAGGATTGAAAGACCGCCTGGCTCGCCGGCCAGTAGAAGAATACGAATGTAATGATGAGCTGCGGCACCAGCAGCAGATATGGCAGCAGCTTGTTGTTGAAGACGACCGACTTTTCCATTCAGGACGCTGTGATGCCAGAGGTGCTCCCTCTCCGAAAGGCGGAGAGGGAGTCTTCGCCGATACTATTTGGCCGTCTTTTCAAACGTCCGCAACATCGCATTGCCGCGCGCGACCGCGGCGTCGAGGGCTTCCTGGGCGGTCTTCTTGCCGGCCAGCGCCGCTTCGAGTTCCTCGGCCCAGAGATCGCGCATCTGCACCATGTTGCCGAAGCGCAGGCCGCGCGAATTCTCGGTCGGCTCCTTGTTGGTTAGTTCTTTCAGCGGCGTCTGCAGGACGGGGTTTTTCTCGTAGAAGCCGTCCGCCTTGGTTTTTTCGTAGGCTGCCTTGGTGATCGGCAGGTAGCCGGATTTCTGGTGCAGGTCGGCCTGACGGTTGGTGTCGGACAGGAACGTGAAGAACTTGGCGACGCCCTTGTACTCCTCAGGCTTCTTGCCGCCCATCACCCACAGCGAAGCGCCGCCGATGATCGAGTTCTGCGGAGCTCCGGCGGCATCGGGGTAATAGGGCATCGGCGCCGAGGTGAAGTCGAACTTGGCGGTGCTCTTGGCGGTGGCGTAATAGCCCGACGAGGTCAGGAAGATCGCGCACTCGCCGGACGCAAAGCGGTTCTCGCTGGCGTTGGCGCGGCCGGCATAGTCGTAGGTCTTGTCCTTTTGCAGGTCGATCAGGTTCTGCAGATGCTTCACATGCAGCGGCGAGTTGAACGTCAGCACGGTATCGAAGCCGTCGAGGCCGTTGGCCTTGCTGCCGATCGGCACGTTATGCCAGGCCGAGAACTGTTCGATATGCACCCATGACGCCCACGCATTGGAGAATCCGCAGGTCGTGTGTCCGGCCGCCTTCAGCTTCTTGGCGGCATCGAACACCTCCGGCCAGGTTTTCGGGATCGCGGCGATGCCGGCCTTCTTCAGCTCGTCGTTGTTGATCCACATCACCGTCGACGACGAATTGAAGGGAAACGACAGCATGTCGCCCTTCGACGTCGAGTAGTAACCGGTTATCGCCGGCAGGTAGGCCTTGGGGTCGAACGGCTCGTTGGCATCCTTCATCAGCTGGTAGACCGGTTTGATGGCGCCGGTGGCGCTCATCATGGTCGCAGTGCCAACCTCGAACACCTGGATGATGTGCGGCGCGGTGCCGGCGCGGAACGCCGCAATGCCGGCATTCATGGTGTCGGGATAGCTGCCCTTGAAGGTGGGGACGACCTTGTAGTCGGACTGGCTGGCGTTGAAATCCTCGGCAAGCCTGTTGACGATGTCGTTGTTGCCGCCGGTCATCGCGTGCCACCACTGGATCTCGGTCGCAGCGTAGGCAGGCGTGGCGAGCGCAAGCGCGACAGTCACGCTCGCCGCTACGCCGAATTGTCGAAATGCCATGTAATTCCCTCCAGGTTGGGTCATCATCTTCGTTTCGCGCGATAGCAGCGCCGGATGACGTACAAATGACCGTATAAGCGAAAGCAGCGTAGGGGGGAAGCGGGCGCCAAGGGAAGCCGGAAAATAGGCTGAGGCCGACGGACTCAACCCTACCGTCGCCCCTGCGTACGCAGGGCCCCATACCGCGTGATGTAGCGAAAAGGCAGGATCGCTAAGGCCCATCGCAGAACGAAAGCCGGTGGCTATGGGTCCCTGCGTGCCGCCTTCGCTAAAGCTTCGGCGGCCTCATGCCACAACCTCGGCGAAGCCTTGGCGGAGACGGGTCGCAGGGACGACGATGGAGATGCGGCTTACCGCTTCCGCTCCGACCCGCAGACCACGCCCTTGGCGACCATCGCCTCGACCTCGCTTTTGGAGTAGCCGAACTCGCCCAGCACCTCGGCGGAGTGCTGGCTGAATTTCGGTGGGGTCCGGCGCAGGCTCGGCTTGGTTCGCTCCAGGCGAATCGGCGAGGCCACGCCCTTGTACCAGTCCTTTTCGATGACATCGCCGCGGTGAAGCGTGTGGGCGGCGGTCAGCGCCTGGTCGATCGACTGGACCGGCCCGGCCGGCAGGCCAGCCGCGAGCAGGCGGTCGCACAGCGGCGCGGCATCGTGCTGGCTGAACACCGCGGCGAGTTCGGCGCGCAACGCATCGCGGTTGGCGATGCGGTCCTTGTTGCGGGCAAAGCGCGGATCGGTGCCGAGTTCCGGCTTGCCGATTTCCTTGGCAAGCTTGCGGAAGGTGCCGTCATTGCCGACGCCGATGAAGATGTTGTCGGTGCGGGTCGGAAAGATCGCATAAGGCACGAGATTGGGATGCTCGTTGCCGGTTAGACTAGGCGGCTTGCCATGCATGAAATAATTCGCGGTGTGCGGATGCATGATCGCAAGGCCGGTTTCATACAGCGTGGTCTCGAGGAATTGGCCGAGGCCCGAGCGCTGCCGCTCCGACAGCGCCATCAGGATACCGATCGCGGCATAAAGCCCGGTGGTGATGTCGACGAGCGGAACGCCGATCCGCATCGGGCCGCTCTGCGGCGAACCGGTCGCAGCGATCATGCCGGTCATGGCCTGGATGATCGCGTCATAGCCGGGATTGCCGCCGCGCGGGCCGTCGCCGCCAAAGCCGGAAATCCGGCAATGCACGAGCTTTGGGAATTTCGCGCGCAGCACGTCGTTGCCGATGCCCCATTTGTCGAGCGTGCCCGGCTTGAAATTCTCGATCAGGACGTCGGCGGTCTCCAGCATCTTCAACAACACGGCGCGGCCGCCCTCGGAGGCGAGGTCAAGCCCGATCGAACGCTTGTTGCGGTTGATGCCGACGAAATAGGCGGCGTCCTCCTCATGGAACGGAGGGCCCCAGTCGCGCACCTCGTCACCGGCGGGCGGCTCCATCTTGATCACGTCGGCGCCGTGGTCGGCGAGGATCTGCGTGCAATAGGGGCCGCCGAGCACGCGCGTGAGATCGATCACGCGCAGGCCGGTCATCGCGCCGGGAGCCGGAGAACTCATGGAAAAAACCTTCGCTCAAGTAATGGAATTCCTGAGCTAGCGGTCTTCGGGCGCGTCGGCAATGCCCGCGCGCGCACAGGCGCATGCGGAGACAGAAGGCGCGCGAAAACGGCCCGCGGCTTGTCGCAGCGGGCCGTTCGACGCGGTCGTTACACCACGGTCAGGCGCACATCCACATTGCCGCGGGTGGCGTTGGAATACGGGCAAACCTGATGGGCCTTCTGGACCAGTGCTTCGGCGTCGACGCGGGCAAGGCCGGGCAGGGAAACGGCGAGGTCGATATCAAGGCCAAAGCCGCCTTCCGAGCGCGGGCCGATGCCGACGGTGGAGGTCACGGAGGCGTCCGCGGGCACCTTCACGCCGCCGCCCTGAGCTGCAACCGCCTTCATCGCGCCGATGAAGCAGGCGGCATAGCCGGCCGCAAACAGCTGTTCGGGATTGTTGCCGGCGCCACCGCCGCCGCCGAGTTCCTTCGGGGTCGCAAGCTTGACGCTGAAGGCGCCGTCAGCCGTCGAGGCGGTGCCGTCACGGCCGCCGGTGGCCGTTGCGGTGGTCTTGTAGAGGACTTTCACGGACATGTTGGTCTCCCTTGGGTTTGGTTTCGATGGCAATCGTATTGCACACAATTAGATTGTGCACAATAGAAAAAATGAAGAGGTCCGCAATTTAATTGTATGCAATTGATTAGGCTCGTCCGCGGCCCTAAATGATCACGGGCGTCCCCACTTGGCGAGGTGCAAATGGCTAGGAAACCGGCGGTCGATCCGCTGCTGCTCGGCAATCAGATCTGTTTTGCGGTGTATTCCACGGCGCACGCCTTCAACCGCGTCTACAAGCCCCTGCTCGACAAGCTCGGGCTGACCTATCCGCAATATCTCGTGATGATGGTGCTGTGGGAGCGTGACGGCGTGCCCGTAAAGGATATCGGCGAGAAGCTGTTCCTCGATTCCGGCACGCTGACCCCGCTGCTGAAGCGGATGGAGGCCGCCGAATTGATCCGCCGCACACGCAGCACCGAGGACGAGCGCCAGGTCCTGATCGCACTGACGCCGAAAGGCCAGGCGCTGCGGGAAAAAGCCAGGGCGGTGCCGCAGGGCATTCTGGCGAGCTCGGCGTGCTCGGTGGGGGAACTGGTGGCGATGAAGAATGACCTGCTGGCGCTGCGGGATAAGTTGAATGCGGCGTTGGGGGAGTAGGGGGCTGGCGGTTAGAGGCGCTTCTTGGCGAAGGCTCGGCCGGAGTGGGATTTGAGGTATTTCTCGAATTCCAGCGCTTTAAGCTTGTTCCGAAAGGCACAGTACCAGATCAACTGCCATGGCTTGAACTTGGCGGTGTGGGCGGATTTGCCGGCGTTGTGTTCGGGCAGCCGCCGTTTGAAATCTGAAGTCGCGCCGATGTATTCCTGCTCGGGAAAATCAATGCTGCGGAGGATGTAGACGTACCACATGGGTGCTCACGCGAAAGGCGAGCCCGGATGGTAGATGGTCTCGGTTTGTCTCTCCAGCCCGTCGTCGCCCTTCGGGCTATGCCGGGCACCACGCTTCGCCCCTCAGGCTCCGTCGTGGCTGCGCCACGCGTAGCCCGAAGGGCGAAGCGTGGTGGAGCCAGGCGGGATCGAACCGCCGACCTCTTGCATGCCATGCAAGCGCTCTCCCAGCTGAGCTATGGCCCCTTAACCGATCCGCGCGCCTTGGGCGACGCGCAGGCACCCTGAACCACAGTTCAGGGCCGATCTCAAGTCTCTTCGTCGCCGCCGACGTCACCAATGATGTCGGTGACGTCCTCATCGCCTTCTTCCTCGTCGGGAATGAAGGTCGAATCGTCGTCTTCGTCGCCCTCGATGGTCTCGTCGATTTCGATGTCGTCTTCCGATTCGGGAACGACGGCCTTGACCTTGCCGGTGTTCTCCTCGGCATCGGCCTCTTCGAGCGAGACCAATTCCTCGGCCTCCGCCGGTTCCGGCGCATCGGCGGCGGCGCTCGCTGCGGCGGCAGCGCGTGCAGCATCGCCGCGGGCGGCCCGGGGCGGCGCAATCGGCGCAATCGGCACGACCTCACCGGTATAGGGCGAGATCACCGGCGACTTGTTCAGGTCATAGAACTTCTTACCCGTCGTCGGGCAAATGCGTTTGGTTCCGAGATCGGATTTGGCCACGTGTGGAGTCCTGGGAATTTCTGAAAAACGGTGCTTCACTTGGCTAGTTGCTAGGCCGCTGTCAATAGCGGTTTGCGCGCATGAGACGGCCGCGTGACGCTGGCTTGCCTATGTGATACCTGCCGCCCTGCGCGAGAGGACACAATCTTGACCCATTCAGACCGGCTTGCAGCCCGCCCGACCCCGCTGGAATCCCGCTCCAGCGGTTCCCTGACCGGTAAAGTCCGGGTTCCAGGCGACAAGTCGATATCGCACCGGGCCCTCATCCTGGGGGCGCTTTCGGTCGGCCAGACCACGATTTCCGGCCTGCTTGAGGGCGAAGACGTGCTCAATACGGCGAAATCGATGCAGGCGCTGGGGGCCAAGGTCGAACGAACAGGCCCGTTTGCCTGGCAGGTGCTGGGCGTCGGGGTGGCGGGCTTCGCCCAACCCGCGAGCCCGCTCGATTTCGGCAACTCCGGCACCGGCTGCCGGCTGGTGATGGGGGCGGTGGCCGGCTGCCCGATTTCGGCGGTTTTCGACGGCGACGCCTCGCTGCGTTCGCGGCCGATGCGGCGGATCCTCGATCCCCTGGAATTGATGGGCGCCAGGACCGGCGAGGCCAAGGAAGGCGGCCGCCTGCCGCTGACGCTGCATGGCGCCCGCGATCCCGTGCCGATCCTGTACCGGACGCCGGTAGCCTCCGCCCAGATCAAATCGGCCGTCCTCCTGGCGGGCCTTGCTGCGCCGGGCGTCACGACCGTGATCGAACAGGAGGCGAGCCGCGACCATACCGAACTGATGCTGAAGCATTTTGGCGCGCAGATCGTCTCGACCAGCGAAGGCAGCCATGGCCGCAAGATCGCGCTCACGGGACAGCCCGAACTGCACGGCGCCGATGTCGTGGTGCCCGCCGATCCCTCGTCCGCAGCGTTCCCGATCGTCGCGGCGCTGATTGTCGAAGGCTCCGACATCGTCTTCTCCGACGTCATGACCAATCCGCTGCGCACCGGCCTGCTCACGACCTTGCGCGAGATGGGCGCTCACATCGAGGAGAGCGACGTGCGCGGCGACGCCGGCGAGCCGATGGCCACCTTGCGCGTGCGGGCTTCAAAACTGCGTGGTGTCGAGGTGCCGCCGGAGCGCGCGCCTTCGATGATCGACGAATATCTGGTGCTCGCGGTCGCGGCCGCGTTTGCCGAAGGCACCACCATCATGCGCGGCCTGCAGGAGCTGCGCGTCAAGGAATCCGACCGGCTGGAGGCGACCGCCGACATGCTGCGCGTCAACGGCGTCAAGGTCGAGGTCGCGGGCGATGATCTGATCGTCGAAGGCAGGGGGCACGTGCCCGGCGGCGGCCTTGTCGCCACCCACATGGATCATCGCATCGCGATGTCGGCGCTGGTGATGGGGCTTGCCGCCGACAAGCCGGTCAAGATCGACGACACCAGCTTCATTGCCACCAGCTTTCCGGACTTCATCCCGATGATGCGCGGGCTCGGGGCGGAGTTCTCATAAGGCGGAGGCTCGCGCGGTTCAGGACGGCGCAAGCCCGAGACTGGTCACCGCCTCGAGCCAGATCGGCGCTTCTTCCTTGTACAGTTTCTGCGTCTCCTCGAAGGTCATCGCGGTGTCGTCGACGCCGAATGATTTCATCAGCTGCAGCACTTTTTCAGTCTTGCCGCCCTCGACGAGAAGTTTTGACAGCTTCTGAACGATTTCCGGCGGCGTTCCTGTCGGCACGGCGCAGCACTGAAAGCCGGTCAGCTTGAAGATCGGCGATGTGGTGCCCTGCTCTGCAAAGGAAGGAACGTCCGGCAATGTCGACATGCGCTTGCGCGAGACGGCGACCGCACGGCCGCGGCCGCTCTGCAGCACGGACAACGCCGCGGAGTAGCTGCCGTGCGCGCCATCGATGAATCCGCCGGCCAGATCGGTCCACATCGGCGCTTCGCCGCGATAGTGCACCGCTTCCATCTTGAGACCGTATTGCTTGTTCGTTTCGGCGACCGCCATGTGCGCGTATGACCCTGCGCCATAGGTGCCGATGTTGATCTTCTCGGCCTTCTTCGCGTAGGCGACAAATTCCGCGAGAGTCCTGGCGCCCGTCTTTTCTGCGGCGACGAACGGCAGGCTGCCTGCCGGCATGATCGAAACGATAATGAAATCCTTGTCGGTGTCGTAAGCGATGTCCTTGATCAGAACGCGGTTCATGATCATCGTCGTCGAGATCGTGAACATCAGCGTGTAGCCGTCGGGCGCGGCGCGTTTGGCTTCGACCGCCGCGACCGATCCCGAGGCACCGGCCTTGTTTTCCACCACCACATTCTGCCCCGTGGTGGCCCGGATATGTTCGCCATAAGTCCGTGCAAACAGGTCAGTCTGACCTCCGGCGGGATAGCCGGCGATGATCTTGATGGGCTTGATCGGCCAGTCGGTCTGCGCATGCGCCGAACTCCCGATCAGCGGGATCGCCGAGGCTGCTGCGGCGGTGCCAATAAATTGACGTCGTGAAATCGTGCTCATCGTATCCCTCCGGCCGTATCTTTTTTTTGAATCGGGCGATTCGCAGATGCGATGGAATGCCCCGGCTGGTCTCAGGATAGAGGCGGGCTGCGGCGGGGGCGAGGCACATTTGGACGCATCCGGCGCGCCTATGTCCGCATCGCGGAATGCAGGTTTCCCTGGCGATGAGGCGGCCGTCTCCCGGAGCGGTGGGCCCTTCACCTCTGACGCACGGTCTTGACCGCCATGGCCGCTCTGTCGCACATGGCGCTCATGATCATCGCCATCGACGGACCCGCCGCCTCGGGCAAGGGCACGCTGGGCAAGCGGCTCGCGCAGCACTACGGCTATCGCCACCTCGATACCGGCGTGATTTATCGCGCCGTGGCCAAAATGCTGCTGGACCAGGGATTTGATCTCACCGACGAAGCCCGCGCTGTCGCCGCCGCGATGGCGCTCGATCCGGAAAACTTCGGCCATCCCGAGCTGAAGTCGCAGCGGATCGGCGATGCCGCTTCGGTGGTGTCAGCCATTCCCACAGTGCGGGAAGCACTGGTGAGCTTTCAGCGCCAGTTCGCGGCCGATCCGCCGGGCGCGGTGCTCGACGGGCGCGACATAGGCACCGTGATTTGCCCGAATGCGGAGGTGAAGATTTTCGTCGTCGCCGACCCAACGGTGCGGGCCCACCGCCGCACGCTGGAAGCGCTCGCGCGCGGCGAAGCGGCGGACGAAGCGCTGGTGCTGGCCGATATTCTCAAGCGCGACGAGCGGGACCGCAATCGGGCGGCGGCGCCTCTGAAGGCGGCCCCCGATGCGCATGTCCTGGACAATTCCAATCTCGATATCGAAGGCGGCGTTCGCGCCGCGATCGCGATCGTCGAAGCCGTCCGCGCCGGGCGCTGACGTTTTCGGATCAGTTTTTCGAGCGGTCGCGGTCGAACGGCAATCGCTGTTCGGCCATTTGCACGGGCTTCGATTTGGCCGCGGCAATCGCCTTGTCGGTCGCAAAATAGGCCGGCTTGCCGGCAACGGCCGTAGCGACGGTAAAGACGGCGATGGCGGTCATCGCGATCAGGCTCTTCATGGTGACACTCCCCCTGTTTTTGAACCGTGCCATCGTTGGGGGGCGGCGCTTAAGGTCGGGTTCCATCTCGCCTGACACTGCGGGCCTTTTGCGTCCTGCGGTGAACAAGGCGTTGAAAACATGGGCTCATGGCGAGCGCCCGCCAGCCTTAAAGCCTCGTAAATCGGGCATTTCCGCTTGCCGAAAAGACCCCTTGGGGCTATATCACCGGCCATCCGGGCCGCCATCGATAAGATCAGGGCTGTCCGAGCGGGCCGGCAGGCGGTTTGAGCCCCTGCCGTCATTGGAGGAAAGCCCGCTCCAGGTTCCTGAAGTCGATACGCTTCGAGGCTCCGGATAAATCAACGGATCGAACGTGCAGGCATGCTGCCGGCCCGCTATTTGCGATTTCCCGCAAACGGCGGTCGTTAGGGTTTGCGGACCCCTGACACTTCACGCGCGATACGCCCCTTAACCCGAATGGCCGGCGATACCCGCATCTGGAGAACAAATGGCTTCGACTGCTGCTTCTTATAATCCTACCCGCGACGATTTCGCTGCGATGCTGGACGAGTCCTTCGCCGGCGGCAATTTGCAGGAAAGCTCCGTCATCAAGGGCAAGGTAGTTGCAATTGAAAAGGACATGGCCGTCATCGACGTCGGCCTGAAGACCGAAGGCCGCGTGGCGCTGCGTGAATTCGCAGGACCCGGCCGCGACAGCGAACTCAAGGTTGGCGACGAAGTCGAGGTGTTCCTCGACCGGATCGAGAATGCGCTCGGCGAAGCCGTGTTGTCGCGCGACAAGGCGCGCCGCGAGGAGAGCTGGGGCAAGCTCGAGAAGGCCTTCAACAACAACGAGAAGGTTCACGGCGTCATCTTCAACCAGGTCAAGGGCGGCTTCACCGTCGATCTCGACGGCGCGGTGGCCTTCCTGCCGCGTTCGCAGGTCGACATCCGCCCGATCCGCGACGTCGCGCCGCTGATGAACAATTCGCAGCCGTTCCAGATCCTCAAGATGGATCGCCGCCGCGGCAACATCGTGGTGTCGCGCCGCACGGTTCTCGAAGAGACCCGCGCCGAGCAGCGCCAGGAGCTGGTGCAGAACCTCGAAGAGGGCCAGGTGATCGACGGCGTGGTCAAGAACATCACCGATTACGGTGCGTTCGTTGATCTCGGCGGCATCGACGGCCTCTTGCACGTCACCGATATCGCCTGGCGCCGGGTCAATCACCCGACCGAAGTGCTCACCATCGGCCAGACCGTCAAGGTCAAGATCATCAAGATCAACCACGAGACCCACCGTATCTCGCTCGGCATGAAGCAGCTGCTGGACGATCCGTGGCAGGGCATCGAGGCGAAGTACCCGCTGAACGCGCGCTTCACCGGCCGCGTCACCAACATCACCGACTACGGCGCGTTCGTCGAACTGGAGCCGGGCATCGAAGGCCTGATCCACGTCTCGGAAATGTCGTGGACCAAGAAGAACATGCACCCCGGCAAGATCGTTTCGACCTCGCAGGAAGTCGAAGTGCAGGTTCTCGAAGTGGATTCGGTCAAGCGCCGCATCTCGCTCGGCCTCAAGCAGACCATGCGCAACCCCTGGGAAGTCTTCGTCGAGAAGTTCCCGGTCGGTGCGACCGTCGAAGGCGAGGTCAAGAACAAGACCGAGTTCGGTCTGTTCCTCGGTCTCGACGGCGACGTCGACGGCATGGTCCATCTCTCCGACCTCGACTGGAAGCTTCCGGGCGAGCAGGTGATCGACAACTTCAAGAAGGGCGACATGGTCAAGGCCGTGGTGCTCGACGTCGATGTCGAAAAGGAGCGCATCTCGCTCGGCGTCAAGCAGCTCGAAGGCGACCCCTTCGCAGAGCCTGGCGACGTCAAGAAGGGCGCGGTCGTGACCTGCGAAGTGCTCGAAGTGAAGGAAGCCGGTATCGAGGTGAAGATCTCGGGGACCGACTTCTCCACCTTCATCAAGCGGTCGGAACTCGCCCGCGATCGCAACGATCAGCGCGCCGAGCGTTTCGCCGTCGGCGAGAAGGTCGATGCCCGCGTGATCCAGTTCGACAAGAAGGCCCGCAAGGTGCAGGTCTCGATCAAGGCGCTGGAAGTTGCCGAAGAAAAGGAAGCCATCGCGCAGTACGGTTCCTCCGATTCGGGAGCGACGCTGGGCGACATTCTCGGCACCGCGCTCAAGAACCGCGACAAGTAAGCGCAGCTTCCCTGTTCGCAAAGACCAGGCCCCGGTTTCGACCGGGGCCTTTTCTTTTCCCTTCTTCCCTTGTGGGAGGGCGTAGCCCGGATGGAGCGAAGCGAAATCCGGGGCAGTCTTGCCTGCGGGTCGACCTATCCCCGGATTGCGCTGCACTCCATCCGGGCTACAAACGCAGGCTAACGGGCCTTGTTTTCTTCATATTGCGTCGCAATTGATGTAATTGGATAACGTGCTGGTGACGCTGCGAAGGCAAAACGCGCTGCTGACGTCAGGAGAATTTCGATGTCGCTCGATTCGGACGTGATCGTCGATCGCCGCAGGATACGCCGCAAGCTGACGTTCTGGCGCCTGGTGGCGGCCGTGGTCGTGCTTGCCGCGGTCGTTGTCGTCGGTGTGCTCGCGACACCGGCCGGCCGCTCGTCGCTGTCGGTGTCCAACTCGATTGCCCGCGTCAATATCGAGGGCCTCATTCGCAGCGATCAGCAGCGCGTCGAGGCGCTGGAGCGGCTGGAGAAGTCGTCGGCGGCGGCCGTCATCGTGCACATCAATTCGCCGGGTGGCACCACCGCCGGCTCCGAGCAGCTCTACGACGCGCTGACGCGGCTGAAGGCCAAGAAGCCGCTGGTCGTGGTGGTCGAAGGGCTGGCCGCCTCAGGCGGTTACATCGGGGCGCTTGCGGCCGATCACATCATCGCCCAGCAGAGCTCGTTGGTCGGCTCGATCGGCGTGCTGTTTCAGTTTCCGAATTTCACCGAGTTGATGAAGACCGTCGGCGTCAAGGTCGAGGAAGTGAAATCCTCGCCGCTCAAGGCGGCGCCGAACGGCTTTGAGCCAACCAGCCCCGAGGCGCGGGCGGCGCTCGACGCGCTGGTGAAGGACTCTTACGCCTGGTTCCGCGGCCTCGTGAAGGCGCGGCGCGGCATGGACGAGGCGTTGCTCGAAAAAGTCGCGGACGGACGCGTGTTCACCGGCCGCCAGGCGGTCGAGCTGAAGCTGGTCGATCAGCTCGGCGACGAGAAAACCGCGGTGGCATGGCTGGTCGCCGAGAAGAAGATCAAGAGCGATCTGCCGGTGCGCGATTTCAAGCTGACCCCGCGGTTCGGCGACATGACTTTCCTGCGCGCAGTTGCGTCAGTGAGCCTCGATGCGCTCGGCCTGAGCGCGATCGCGCGTCAGATCGAGCTGGCCGGCGTCACAGGAGCCGTCGACCAGCTGGCACTGGACGGTATGCTGGCACTGTGGCGGCCCGCGGCCTCCAATTGAAGCCGCGCAAGCGAGGTTTGGCGCGGTCCTCCCGCATTGCGGGTGTTGCGACAACCCCTTTCCGGGCCATTTGTCACGTCATTTCGCGTGGCCCAAAATTGATTTAGCGTCTTGACAGTTCAAGGCATTTTCACGGAAATGGAAGTCCGCACGACAGTGGACCCCAGTCTCGATGATCAAATCCGAACTTGTTCAGCGCATCGCCGAGCACAACCCGCATCTTTATCAGCGGGATGTGGAGAACATTGTGAACGCGATTCTCGATGAGATCGTCGCTGCCCTGGCGCGCGGCGACCGTGTCGAGCTCCGCGGTTTCGGCGCTTTCTCGGTCAAGCATCGTCCAGCCCGCGCAGGACGCAATCCACGCACCGGCGCGCATGTGCCGGTCGATCAGAAGAGCGTTCCGTTTTTCAAGACGGGCAAGGAAATGCGTGAGCGGCTGAACCGCGAGGGCGGTTCGCCCGAGGCCGGCGCGTAACCATAGCGTTTTCGGGCGAAGTGGACCCCGGTTCGCGTGAAGAAAACGCGTCAAGTAAAAGACCCCACCGGGTTCTGATTATCGGGTGCCGTGTTGCGGGACACATGCCCGCCGATGTCAGCTGCTTCGAGAGTCCGCACTGCGAGAGATGGTCATGCGAAAATTCTTCTCGGCGCTGGTCGTCATTCCCCTGGGCGTCATCTTCATCGTCTTTGCGGTCGCCAACCGTCATTCGGTGACGGTGTCGTTCGATCCGTTCGATTCCGTCAATCCGTCGCTCGCGGTGTCGATGCCGCTGTTCGTGGTGATCATTGCGGTCGCGATTTTGGGGGTCGCGGCGGGCGGCATGGCGACCTGGTTCCGCCAGCGCCGCTGGCGCCGCGCCGCACGCCAGCACGAGGCCGAGGCCCGGCGGGCGCGGTCGGAAATAGCCGATCTGCGCGCCGCTGCGGCGGTCTCCCGGGGTGCCGTGCCGCAGCTTGCAGGGCCGGCCCCGCGCGGCATTTACGGGGCCGCCGGGCGAGACAAGCAGGGCGCGACGTTGTAGAACCCGCCCAAACAGCTCAGTTCCAACCCGCATTTGGCGGCTTGAAAGCCGCGTCCGAGAGACCATGTCCCTGCTCGTCAAAATTTGCGGCCTGTCCACGCGCGAGACGCTCGACGCCGCGCTCGGGGCTGGCGCTGACATGGTCGGGTTCGTGTTCTTCCCTCAGTCGCCGCGGCATGTCGGCCTCGAGACCGCGCGCGAGCTCGGCAAGCAAGCCAAGGGCCGCGCCGTCAAGGTGGCGCTCACGGTCGATGCCGACGACGCGACGCTCGAGAATATCGTCGAGACCCTGCGGCCGGACATGTTGCAATTGCACGGCAAGGAAACCACCGCGCGGCTGCGCGACATCAAGGCGAAATTCGGCCTGCCGCTGATGAAGGCGCTTCCGGTCGAGACCGCGGCCGATCTCGTGCCGCTCGCGGGCTATGCTGCAGTCGCCGACCGCATCCTGTTCGACGCCCGTGCGCCAAAGGATGCCACCCGCCCGGGCGGGTTAGGGGCTGTGTTCGACTGGAGCCTGCTTGAGAAGCTCGACCTCGAACTGCCGTTCATGGTTTCGGGCGGGCTCAACGTTTCCAACATCGCCGAGGCCGTTCGCGTCACCCGTGCGGGCGGCGTCGATGTGTCCTCGGGCGTCGAGCGTTCGCCCGGCGTCAAGGATCCCGACATGATCCGCGATTTTATCCGCGCCGCGCGCGCCACCGAAGAATTGATGGTCCGATGAATCCAGGTCAGTCGAATCCCCTGCCAAACTCCTTCCGCACCGGCCCCGACGAGCGTGGTCATTTCGGCAATTTCGGTGGCCGCTTCGTCGCCGAAACGCTGATGCCGCTGATCCTGGATCTGGAGAAGGCCTACATCGCCGCCAAGGCCGATCCGTCGTTCGCCGCGGAAATGAAGGGCTTTCTCGAGCACTATGTCGGACGGCCGTCGCCGCTGTACTTCGCCGAGCGCCTGACCGAGCATCTCGGCGGCGCAAAAGTCTATTTCAAGCGCGAGGAGCTCAACCACACCGGCTCGCACAAGGTCAACAATGTGCTCGGCCAGATCATGGTCGCGCGCCGGATGGGCAAGAAGCGCATCATCGCCGAGACCGGCGCCGGCCAGCACGGCGTCGCCACCGCGACGCTGTGTGCTCGGTTCGGGCTGGAATGCATCGTCTATATGGGGGCGGTCGACGTCGCGCGTCAGGCACCCAACGTGTTCCGCATGGAAATGCTCGGTGCCAAGGTGATCCCGGTTCAATCAGGGACGCGCACACTGAAGGACGCGATGAACGAGGCGCTGCGCGACTGGGTCACCAACGTGCACAACACGTTCTATTGTATCGGTACGATCGCGGGGCCGCACCCCTATCCGATGATGGTGCGCGACTTCCAGTGCGTGATCGGTGACGAAACCCGCGAGCAGATGCAGGAGGCCGAGGGCCGGCTCCCGGATTCGCTGGTCGCCTGCATCGGCGGCGGTTCCAATGCGATGGGGCTGTTTCATCCCTTCCTCGACGATCCCTCGGTCGAGATCTTCGGTGTCGAGGCGGCGGGCCATGGCCTGACGCAGTTGCATGCGGCCTCGATCGCGGGCGGCCGGGCCGGCGTGCTGCATGGCAACCGCACCTATTTGCTGATGGACGACGACGGCCAGATCCAGGACGCGCATTCGATCTCGGCGGGACTGGATTATCCCGGCATCGGGCCGGAGCATTCCTGGCTCTATGAAAACGGCCGGGTCACCTATCTCAGCGCCACCGACGACGAGGCGCTCGCCGCGTTCCAATTGCTGTCGCGGCTGGAAGGCATCATCCCCGCGCTGGAATCGGCACACGCCATCGCCAAGGTCGTGGAGCTCGCGCCGAAGCGGCCCAGGGATCATTTGATGGTCGTCAATCTCTCGGGCCGCGGCGACAAGGACATCCCGCAGGTCGCCGAAATCTTGAAGGGTGAGAAGAAGTGAGTACCCGTATCGACGCACGCTTCGCCGAACTCGCCAAGCAGGGCCGCTCGGCTTTCGTCACCTTCCTGATGGCCGGCGATCCCGATCCGAAAACCTCGCTCGACATCCTCAAGGCGCTGCCGAAGGCCGGCGCCGACATGATCGAGATCGGCATGCCCTTTACCGATCCGATGGCCGACGGGCCGTCGATTCAGGCGGCGGGCCTGCGCGCGCTGAAAGCCGGCATGACCCTGAAGAAGACGCTGGAGATGGTGCGCGGCTTCCGCCAGGACGACGACACCACGCCGCTGGTGCTGATGGGCTATTACAATCCGATCTACATTTACGGCGTCGACAAGTTCCTCGTCGACGCGAAGACCGCCGGCGTCGATGGTCTGATTATCGTCGATCTGCCGCCGGAAGAAGACGACGAGCTGTGCCTGCCGGCGATGAAGGCCGGGCTCAATTTCATTCGGCTGGCGACGCCGACCACCGACGACAAGCGCCTGCCGGCGGTGCTCGCGAACACCTCGGGCTTTGTCTATTACGTCGCGATCACCGGCATCACTGGCAGCGCCAGCGCCGATTCCCACGTGGTCGGTGAAGCCGTCGCCCGAATCAAGCGGCACACCAAACTGCCGGTCTGCGTCGGCTTCGGTATCAGGACGCCGGATGCCGCGCGCGCGATCGCCGAGAACGCCAATGGCGCCGTGGTCGGCACCGCCCTGGTCGATGCCCTGCGCGGCAGCCTCGACGCCGAGGGGCGCGCCACCGCCAAGACCGTACCCGCCGTGGCCGACCTCGTTGCCGCCCTGGCGCAGGGCGTTAGGGGCGCCAAGCAGGCCGCAGAATAGGCCATTTTGGCGTAGATTGAGGCGCTACCTGCGGCTTGCCGGGTCAGGCCGGGGCCGCCATATATCGAGCGTAGCGTTTTCGAGCGAAGTGGATACCGGTTCGCGTGAAGAAAGCGCGTCAGAATATAAGGTCGATGCGTTCAACCGCATTTCGGAGCGAAACATGAATTGGCTCACCAACGTCGTCCGGCCGAAGATCCGCAGCATCCTGCGCCGCGAGACGCCGGAGAATCTGTGGATCAAGTGCCCGGATTCCGGGCAGCTCGTGTTCTACAAGGATGTCGAGGCCAACCAATTCGTCATTCCCGGCTCGAACTATCACATGCGCATGGGCGCGGTGGCGCGGCTGAAGTCGATCTTCGACAACGAGACCTGGTACGATATCGCGCTGCCTGACGTGACCGCCGATCCGCTGAAGTTTCGCGACGAGCGCAAATATGCCGACCGCATCAAGGATGCCCGCGCCAAGACCGGCTTGAACGACGCCATCAAGGTCGGCTACGGCAAACTCGAAGGCGCCGGCGTCGTCGTGGCCGTGCAGGATTTCGATTTCATGGGCGGTTCGCTCGGCATGGCCGCGGGTGAAGCGATCGTGCGCGGGCTCGAGCTCGCGGTCGAAAAGAAATCGCCGTTCATCGTGTTCGCAGCCTCCGGCGGCGCGCGGATGCAGGAAGGCATTTTGTCGCTGATGCAGATGCCGCGAACCACGGTCGGCGTGCAGATGCTGCGCGAAGCAAAACTGCCCTACATCGTTGTGCTGACCAACCCGACCACCGGCGGCGTCACCGCGTCCTACGCCATGCTGGGCGACGTGCAGATCGCCGAGCCCGGTGCGCTGATCGGATTCGCCGGCGCGCGCGTCATCGAACAGACCATTCGCGAGAAACTGCCGGAAGGTTTCCAGCGCGCCGAATATCTGCGCGACCACGGCATGGTCGACATGGTGGTGCACCGCCACGAAATGCGCCCCACCCTGGCGCGGCTGTGCCGGCTGCTGACGAAGTCGCCGGCGCCTGATGTTGCGTCGAAAGCCGTGCCGCAGGTTACCGACCCGGCCCAGATCGTCTCGGCGCCGGAAGCGGTGCCGGCCGCACCTCACGCGTGAACGTATCCGCCGACAGACCGCAGCCCTCGCTCGACGAATTGATCGCGCAGCTGTCGGCGCTCCATCCCAGCCGCATCGATCTCAGTCTCGATCGCATGCAGGCCCTGTTGGCGCGGCTCGATCACCCTGAAAGGAAGCTGCCACCGGTGATCCATGTCGCCGGCACCAACGGTAAGGGTTCTACCATTGCCTATCTGCGCGCGATCCTGGAATCAGCTAGCCTGCGCGTTCACGTCTATACCTCGCCCTATCTGGTGCGGCTCAACGAATGTTTTCGTCTTGGCCGCAGCGGTGGCGGCGTGCTGGTCGATGACGATGAATTGTGCGCCGTGCTGAAGGATTGCGAACGCGCCAACGCGGGCGATCCGATCACGATTTTCGAGATCGAGACGGCGGCGGCGTTTTGTCTGTTTGCACAGCATCCGGCCGATGTCGTGCTGTTGGAAGTAGGGCTCGGCGGACGGCTGGACGCCACCAATGTGATCGAGGCGCCGGTTGCGAGCGTGATAGCGCCGGTCAGCATGGATCATACGGAATTCCTCGGTAATTCGCTGACCGAGATTGCCGGGGAGAAAGCCGCCATCATCAAGCGCAATGCGCCGGTGGTTTGCGCCGAGCAGGCGCCGGAAGCGATGAATGTGATCGAGGCGCAGGCGCGCCGCTTGCGCGCGCCGCTGCATGCGGCCGGCCAGCAATGGCATGTCAGCGTCGAGCGCGGCCGGCTGGTCTATCAGGATGATCGCGGCCTGATGGATCTGGTGGCGCCAAAACTGTTCGGCCGGCATCAGTTCGACAATGCCGGGCTCGCCATCGCGACCTTGCGTGCGCTCGATGCCTTCAAGATCGGCATGCCCCATTTCGAGGCCGGCATCGTCAACGCCGAATGGCCGGCGCGGATGCAGCGCCTGGTTTCCGGCGCGCTGGTCGAGCAGGGCCCACAGGGCTGCGAGATCTGGCTCGATGGCGGACACAATGCCGAAGGCGGGCGCGTCGCCGCGGCTGCATTGGGCGATCTCGAAGAGCGGGTGTCGCGGCCGCTGGTAGTTATAACAGGCATGATGGCCAACAAGGACGCGGGCGCGTTCCTCGCCAATTTCGCCGGGCTGACGCGCCATATCATGGCGGTGCCGATCCCCGGGCGCGACAATGCGAGCTCGATGGCCGCGTCGATGCCGCCGGACCGGCTGGCGGATGCCGCCCGTGCGCTGGGCATGCGCGTGGAAAATGCCGCCAGTGTCGAAGCCGCGCTTCAAACACTGTCGAAACTTGCTTACGAAGTGCCGCCGCGCATCCTGATCACGGGATCGCTCTATCTCGCAGGCCACGTGCTGGCCCGCAATGGCACGCCGCCTGCATGAGATTTTCGTGTCCCGGACGCGGTACGGCACGTAGTGCCGCTGCGCAGAGCCGGGACCCACGGGATGGACCCCGGATTAGCAGCGCACCGCTTGCGCGCTGCTAATCCGGGGTCGTTCCCCGCGATAGTGATTGGGATGAATAATGCGATGTGCTGCGATTGCCGATGTGCACGGAAACTATCTCGCGCTGGAGGCTGTCATCGCCGACATCCGCGCGCAGGGCGTCAAAGAGATCGTCAATCTCGGTGACATGGCGAGCGGTCCGCTTGATGCGCGGCGCACGATGGATACGCTAATGGCGCTCGATGCGGAGCACGTGCTGGGCAACCATGATCGCTATCTGATCGACCGGCCGCCGGAGAAGATGGGTTCCTGGGACCGGCCCGCCCATGCGCAGCTCGACAAGACCCATCTCGACTGGCTGCGCGCGCTGCCGCCAACGCGCGTCTATCGCGACCAGGTGTTTCTCTGCCACGCGACGCCGGCGCATGACGAGGTCTATTGGCTGGACACGGTGATATCAGACGGCACCGTTTGCATGGCCTCGCTCGATGCGATCGAAAAGCAAGCCGAAGGGATCACGCAGCCGCTGATCCTCTGCGCCCACACCCACGTTGCGCGCACCGTCCGGCTTGGCGATGGCCGCAGAATCGTCAATCCCGGCAGCGTCGGCTCACCCGGCTATCGCGACACCCATCCGTTTCCGCATGTGATCGAAGCCGGCACGCCGGATGCGCGCTACGCGATCCTCGAACTGGCCGATGGCAACTGGCGCGTGACGTTCCGCCATGTGCCCTACGACCATGAGGCGATGGCGGCCCTGGCGCGGCAGAACGGCCAGCTTGAGCTGGCTAGCGCGCTGGCGACGGGGTGGATCAGATAAGTTCGTAGCCCGGATGCGGGGCTCGGTATCCGCGGCCGGCCCTCCCGGATTACGCTTCGCTCCATCTGGGCTACGGGATCAAAACAAAACGGCCGGCGGTGAGCCGGCCGTTTCAAATAACAATCGGTCGAAGCCGATCAGACCGCGGCAGTGATCCACTGCTGCAGCTTCGCCTTCGGCGCGGCGCCGACCTGGCGGGAGGCCATCTCGCCGCCCTTGAAGATCATCAGGGTCGGGATCGACATCACGCCGTATTTCGAGGCCGTCTTCGGGCTCTCGTCGACGTTGAGCTTTACGATCTTGACCTTGTCGCCCATGGCGCCGGAAATTTCGTCGAGCGCGGGTGCGATCATGCGGCACGGCCCGCACCATTCAGCCCAGAAATCGACGACCACCGGCCCGGTCGCGTTGAGCACTTCGGCTTCGAAATCGGCGTCAGAAACCTTGCCAACGGCCATGGGAATACCTCGTTCGGTTGGAAACAGCGGCGCGGATGAGAATCGCGCCCGTCAGGATATGGGCAAACCTATGAACGCGATCCTGCCGGGTCAAGCGCGGTCACGCCGAGATGATAGGATGCCAGCGCCGCGTCCAGCGCGGGGGCGGAAATCTCCATCAAATCAGGCGTTTCGGTCCAAAGCAGCGCGGCCCGGACCGGCAGCTGGGGATAAAGTTTTGCCAGCACCGCCCGGTAGAGCGCGAGCTGGCGGACATAGCCCCGCGGCGCCTCCTCCGGGGTTTTGGGCGGGGCGTGGTTGGTCTTGTAATCGACGATCAAGACCTCCCGCTCCGTGACCACCAGCCGGTCGATCTGGCCGGAAACCAGCGCCGGTGGCTGCCCGGGCCGATCCAGCCGCCCCACGATCGAGACCTCAGCCTGGCTGCCCGGCGCAAAGGCGTGCGCAAAGCGCGCATCCGCGATCAGCGCGAGCGCTTTTTCCGCCAGCGTGAGCCGCTCGTCCTCGGTCCAGCCATCGGCATTTCGCACGAGGTACGACAGCGCGGCCTCGCGGCGGCGTTCGGCGGCGATATCGGGCAGCGACTGCAGCAACCGGTGTACCAACGTGCCGCGCTTGAGCGCCTTGGCGCGGACGAGGATCGATTCGCCTGACCGCACCGGATGGCTGTCGTCGTCAGCGGGATCGGACGGGCGCAGCAAACCCTCCGCCGGACGCTCCGGCTGCGCCGGGGTCAGCAACCACGATGGAAAATCAATCGATGGCGTCTTTGCCGGCGCAACTGATCCCGTGGCAGGCGCGACTTTCTCGGAACGAGAATAGCGTTTCACGACGCCGCTCGATGTCTTGATCTCCTCGAGCTGCAATTCGGAACGTTCGAGGCCCTTGCTGATAAGATCATACCAGGAGGAGGGGCGAACATCCTTCCTGTTGCCGGGCATGCAACCACCGACGATCAGGCGATCGGCCGCGCGCGTCATCGCCACGTAAAGCAGGCGGCGGTATTCATCCTCGGTATCGCCGAGCATCGCCGCCCGTGCGGTGACGAGGGCAGGGGGATCCTCGGCCTTGCGGCCGGCCCAAACCACGATTCCGGGGGCGTGCAGACCAGCATTGCCCTGCGGCAGGTTGATGAGCCGTAGCCGCTGCGTATCCGAGGGAGATGTCGTGGTGTCGACCAGGAACACCACAGACGCCTCCAGGCCCTTGGCGCCATGCACGGTCATGACGCGAACTTCGTCGCGCGAGATTTCCATGTCGCGCTTGACCTCGGTATCGGCCGCACGCAGCCACGCCATGAAGCCCTGCAGCGAGGCAGGCGCCTTGCGCTCGTAGCTCAGCGCAAGTTCCAGAAATTCATCGAGCGCATCATTGGCTTCATGTCCGAGCCGGTTCAGGATCCGTGCACGGCCGCCGTCGCCGCCAAGCAGCCAGGAATAGAAGGCAAACGGCGTCGCGTTGACGACGCGTCGCTCGCATTGCTCCAACCGCCAAAGCGCGTCCCTCAGCAGTCCGTCGGTCGCAGCGCGCGCGCTCAGGGCCGCACGCAACGATCCCCTTCGCTGCCAGGCCAGCTTGAACAGATCGTCGTCGGTAAGACCGAACAGCGGGCTCTTCAATGCCACCGCCAGCGCCAGATCGTCCTGCGGCAACAACAGCGCGTCCGCCAAATTCATCAGGTCGATGGCCGCGATGTGCTCAGTCAGTTTGAGTCGGTCGGCGCCGGCGACCGGGACATTTGCGTGCTTCAACGCCTGAATCACCGCATCGAACGCATTGCCACGCCGGCGCACCAGCACCAGCATGTCGCCATATCGCAGTGGACGGCGGCTACCTGCGCTGCCGGTCATGGTGCCGCTTTCGACCAGCGCTTTGATCTCGGCCTGAATCCGCCGGGCGAGCTTTACCTCGGGACTGGTCACGGAGACGCCGTCAAACGGCGCGCGCCAGCCTTCCATGTCAGGCCTGTCGTCGGCTATGGCCAATTCCCAGAGATCGATCAGGCTCGGGCCTGCGTCTTCCAGCGCATGATGGATCGGGTATCCGTTCTCGACCGCGTGGATACTGCGGAATATCTCCTGCTCGCGGAAAACATGATCGACCGAATGCAGGATCGCCGGCCCGGAACGAAACGAATAGTTGAAAGATACCGGATCGAATTTCAGGCCGGCATCTTCGAATTTCTTCTTCAGCGCTCGCCGACGCAGGTCGAACTCGCGGGGCGCGGCGCCCTGAAACGAAAAGATCGACTGTTTCTCGTCGCCGACCGCGAACACGGTGCGCGTCACGCGATCACGCGCACCCGCGCCGGACGTAAACTCGGAAATGATGTGCGCGACGATGTCCCATTGCCGCGGGCTGGTGTCCTGCGCCTCGTCGATCAGCACATGATCGACGCCACGATCGAGCTTGTAATGGACCCAGCCGGAGGAGACGCGGTCCAGCATCTCAAGCGTCTTGTCGATCAAATCATCATAATCGAGCAGTCCACGTTCCAGCTTCTCGCGCCGGTAATTCGCGGCAGAAGCGGTTGCGATGTGCAGCAGCGCCTCGGTGCGGTCGCGGGCTGTTAACGCGCGACGACGTTCGATCAGAGGGGCGATGCGATCAGCCTCGGATTCGAACAGGCGACCAACGACAGAATTGTTGTCGACGAATTTTTTCGTCACCGCCGATTTGCGGCGCGTGCGGTCGGTCTCGGTTAGAAACACGCCGAGATATTCTTCGACCTGCGCAGCGCCGGAGAACATCAGTCCTGAACGAAGCCGGGCGGCCTGATCCTGGTCGGTCTTGCTGCCGGTGTCGAGAACACGCGCGATCGCCTCCCATTCAGATCGCGGCAGGTTCGGTCCATCGACGATGTCGCGCTCGACATCCTCAATACGATCCTCGGGGTCGACACCCAGCGCGGCGGAAGTCTGCCTCGCCGCGGCGTGCGCGCTGCCGGCAGTATCCGTCCATGCCATGAAATGATCACGGCTAAGACAGGCCTCGCGCACCACCTCCTTGAAGGTGACGTCGGCGGCACTGGCCATCGCCATCCGGAGCGCCTGGCCGGTCGCGCTGTCGGGGTGGCGCGATGCCTCCAGAAACACCGTGAGGTTGGCGCGCTCCATCATCTCGTTCTGGTCGCGGTCGTCGAGCACGGCGAAGCGCGCGGGCACGTTGGCTTCGAACGGAAATTGCTGCAGCAGGCGCGTGCATAGCGCGTGGATGGTCTGCACTTTCAGCCCGCCGGGCGTCTCCAGCGCGCAAGCAAAGAGCTGCCGTGCCGACTTCCGCAATTTTGCATTGGGATTCGCAATTCCCGCTTCCTTGATTGCGGCATCCAGCGAAACATCGTCGAGCGTGACCCAATGGCCGAGCGTCGAGAACACCCGTTCCGCCATATTGGCGGCGGCAGCCTTGGTGAAGGTGATACAAAGGATCTTCTCCGGCGCCACGCCGCCAAGCAGCAGCCGGATCACGCGTTGCACCAGCACATGGGTCTTGCCCGATCCGGCATTGGCCGACACGAACGAGGACGCCGCCGGATCGGACGCGCGCGCCTGGGTATCGCGCACATTCGGCGGAATGATGCGGGGAGCCTTCACCATTCCTCGATCCCCAATCCGCCGGCCGCGGACCACTCCTTAATCCGGGCGAGATCGTCATAGGCGCCGTAGCGGTTCGACCACATCGACAGGTTCAGCGAAGTGTAGGCCTGGTTCTCGTCTTCGAATTTGCGGATCAGTTTTTCCAGCTCCAGCCGCGCATAATCCGCCGCCTCGTCCGGCGGCTGCGGCGTGTCGTTGTTCCTGATCTTCAGTTCCAGCGAACGGTGCTCGCCCGGCGGGTTGTTGCCGCTGAGCCTGACATAGGCGAGTTCGGCGACCGACGAATCCGCAGCTATATCCTTGAAGCCGCCTTCGCGCAGGATTGCGGCCTCGAGGGTGAGCTGCGGCGACAGTCCCATCCGCACCTGCTTGCCGGTCGGCGGCTGGCCCGTCTTGTAGTCGAGGATCGCGAAGCGGCCGTCGGCGCGCTGCTCGATGCGGTCGGCGCGGGCGGACAGGATGAAGGTTCGTTCGTTGTCGAGCGGAATGCCGATCTCGCCCCTGATCTCGGCGTCGATCCGCTGGATGTGATCGCGGCGCGCCAGTTCCCAGTCGGCGAACCATGCGGCGATGCGCTGGAACCGCGGCCACCACAGCGCCCGCGCCTCGGGGCGCTCCATCAGCGGCGCAAAAAATTTCTCGCCGATGCCGCGCAGTGCGAGCGCAGGCTGGGCCGGCAATGTGTCGGCGAAGGTTTTTGTAAATTCGCCGAGCGCTTCATGGATCGCCGAGCCGCGATCGGCAGCGGACAGTGGCATATCGACGGGATCGAGCGGATCGAGCCGCAAAATGTATTTCGCGTAGATCGTGTAGGGATCGCGCAGCCAGTCCTCGATCGCCGTCACCGACAATTTCAGCGGGCGCGTCGCGCGCGGCGGCCTTGGCGCGGGCTGCGGGATCGGCTCTATCTTTGTCGGCCGGTCGAGTTCGGCGGCGAAGCGGATATAGTCCTCGCCGGTCCGCGTGGCTTGTTTCCAGCGTTCTTCGCCGGCGACGGCCTCCAGCCGGTGCAGGAAGCGCGAGGCCACCGCCGGTGCGCCGCCGACTTTTGCTGAATGGGTCAGGATGACGTCGGTGTGGCCGAGCAGTTGCGCGAAGTCATGCGCTGACAGCCCGATGCGCCGCTCCGGCAGATCGAGCCCGAGTTCATGCCGCATCGGCCGGCTCAACCACGGATCGATCCGCGGTGACGGTGGCCACACGCCTTCGACCAGCCCGCCCAGGATCACGCGATCGGATTCGGTCAAGCGTGCTTCGAGCTGGCCATAGATGTGCAGGTGCGCGCTCGCCGATTCCGGCCGCCGCACCATGCGGTCGGCGAAGGCGGTCTGGAACAATTCGGGATAATCGCCGAGCAGTACCATCAGCCCGCTGGGTTTCTGTTCACCCAACAGATCGGCAAACGCCGAGGCCAGTGCGGATCCCTGGGCGCCCTCGAACACGACGGCGGTTTCGGTTTGATCGGATGACAGGGCGATCAACACCTCGCGGTGGCGATACGCCAGTTCGGCGAAGTCATAGGGCTGTGACGACGCCATGCTTTCCAGCGGCAACAGCGCCTGCTGCAGTGCCGCGATCAACGCTCGCGCGCGATCGAGTTCGTCATCGCGCAATCTGGCGCGTTGCTCGGACGCGTGGAGCGAGGAGGTCTCGCCGTCTTTCAATTTCCTGAGTTCAGCGCGAAAGCGATCGAAGTCGCGCGCGAGGCCATTGCTGCCGGCTTGCGGCCGCGTGCCGCGCAGCAGGGCCAGCTCCAGCACCTCGATGGCGTGTTTCAGCGCACCATGCGCACCACCCAGCCGGAACAGCGGGTGCTTCATCAGCGCCAGCAAGGTCGGGGGCTCCAGCCCCTTCGCCGCGGCTTGCGCCACCAGCCGCGCAAAGATTCCGGCGGAGGTATCCATCAGCGCGTCACCGCCGGAATCGTCGAATTCGAGATTCCAGCGGCCGAGCGCTGCCATCACGCGCCGCGCCAGCGCACGGTCTGGCGTCACCAGCGCGGCCGATTTGCCCAGATGCCGCGCTTCGCGCATGGCGACCGCGATCGCCAGCGCCTCCATCTCCGGATTGGGCGCCGCGACCACCGCGAGGTTTTTCATGCCGCCCGAAATCTTCGCGGCAATGTCAGGCTGCTCCAGTCGGTCATGCCATTGTTCAGTCGCCGTCGACGGCCGCATCGTTTCGGAGACCAGCACGTCTCGTCCATCAGGCGCAGGTGTGCCCAAAATCTCGATGTCACTGCGCGTGATGCCGAATCGGTCCAACAGGGCATGCATCGCGAATTGCGGATGGTTCGAGGCCGGCGGCGTGGTGAACTTGCCGTGCGCGTCTCTGATGCCGCCGATGGTCTGCCAGGCCGCGTCATCGAGATCGGTATCTAGTCCCGGTAGCACCACCGCGCCTTGTTTGAGTTTGGCGACGACGTGCAGGAACTTTGCGGTCGCGGGCATCGAGCCGGTTGAACCCGCCGCGATCACCGGGCCCTTGTGGTGCGCAGTCAGGCGCGCGGCCTCGGCGTCGATCAGAAGGTCGCGCCGCGCCGCCGGTTCGATCCGTCCGATTTCGTGCAAATGCTGCGGCCACGCCTTGCGCGCGATGCGCAGGAACTCCAGCGAGTGCTGCCAGTATCGATCGAGCTGGTCCGGCACCAGTTTGTCGAGCGCATTCCAGTCGACGCCGCGGGTGACCATGTCGTCCATCAATCGCGCCAGATCGCCGGCCAGCGCCAGCGTCGAGGCCGGGCCGCCGACCACCAGCGGCGCGGAGACCGGCGTTTTGGCCCACGCCGCCACCAGATGGGCCAGCGTCAGCCGCCGCTCGAGCTCGCCGAGCCGCGGCGGAATGTCGAGCGGCGCCACGCCGCCGAATTGTTCGGAGCCTTCAGCGAACGCCAGTTCGTCCTCGTCGATATCGCCGAGCGCCACGATGCGCGGCAGGATCGCCGCATCGGTCTTCATCTCGTCGAGAAAGATCTCCCGCGCCATCCGGCCGGCGCGCCGGGTCGGCAGATAGAGCGTCGCCTGCGCCAGGTTCAGCGGATTGTTGCGCGCCTCGAAACCATCGACCAGCCGGCCGTCGACCAGTGCGGCGATAACGGTTCGCAAGAGCGGCACGGATACGGGAACGCTGAAAACGCGCATGGGCTGCCTGATTCGAGGTCAGGGCAATATAGGGAGTGATCTGGCAATGGTCATGGGTTCCGGCATTTGCCGGATCGTAGGGTGGGCAAAGCGAAGTGTGCCCACCACCCTTGTGCGCGCGAAGGGCGCCTTTGCCACCCAAGCATACTTTGCATGGGGTTGTTTTCGGGATCTTGAGTCAGCAGTCGGGTGAGGTGGTGGGCACGGCGCAAAGCGCGCCTTTGCCCACCCTACGAGAGTTACGCCACGCTCTCCAGATACGCCTCTTCCGCGGCCTGCACCGCGTCGGGGGTTCCGACATGCATCCAGACGCCGTCGAGCCGCAGGCCGAACAGCCGCTCCTGCTCGTTGGCCTGGTCGAACAATTTCGTCAGCGAGAACTCGCCCGCGGGCGCATCTGTAAACAGCGACGGCGACATGATCGCAGCGCCGGCATAGACGAACGGCACCACCTGATGTTCGCGCCGCTTGCGCAGTGCACCGTCCGGCAGCATCGAGTAATCGCCGCGGCCGGCATAGCCGATGCTGCTGGTCGTCGGCGCCATCAACAGCAGGATATCCATGCGCGCGGGATCGAAGGTTTCGGCCAGCCGCGTCAGATTGGGCCGCACGCCGTCGATCCACATGGTGTCGGCGTTGAGATGGAAGAACGGCTCTGTGCCGAGCAAAGGCAGGGCCTTCACGACGGCGCCGCCGGTGCCGAGCACCTGATCGCGCTCGTCGGAGATAGTGATTCGGGGGCGGGTCCGGGACGCCGTATGCTCGATGATCTGGTCGGGCAGATAATGCACGTTGACCACGGCTTCGCTGACACCGGCGCCGGCCAGCTTGTCCAGCACGTGATCGAGCAGCGGCTGGCCCATCACGCGCACCAGCGGCTTTGGCATGTGATCGGTCAACGGGCGCATCCGCAGGCCGAGACCGGCGGCGAGGACCATGGCTTTCTTGGGCGTGACGGACATTTCCTGGAGTTCTCGAAACGGATCAGCGCTTCGGATCATATCACGGTGATTCGGCTGATCCAGCGACTGTGAGGCCATAGTCATTGCAGATGACGGCTGTAAGACGACGGCTGTAAGAGGATTTGGGCGCGGCGGGGCTCATGCTTCGGCGGTCTCCGCGCCGCGCTTGCCGGCCGCCTTTTTCTTCTTGTCGCCCTGCTTCAGGAAATTGACGCCGATCTGGTCGCCATTGACCCAGGCCAGTTCGCAGCGGCGGTAGGCCAGTCCGGTGGACGACAGCAGCAGGAAGAATTCCTTCAGGTGCAGACCCTCGACGGAGCCTTCCACCGTCAGCTTGGCGCCGGTCTCGGAGACGTCTTCCATCACGCATTCACGCCGCCAGGTGCCGTCGATGCCCATCATATGCGCCGGATAGCCGCGCTCGAATGTGACGCGATCTCCCTTGCGCCGCTCTGATGTCGCCATCGCCATATTCCCGGATTTGAAACAGCCGCTCGCACGCGCGGAGCATAGCCTTCGCCAGATTAAAGCAGGGGTGGCTAACAAGTGGTAAATCAGGAGCCCGGCGGCGGCACGTTGGCGGCGTACCATTCGCGAAAATCCGCCAGGGCCGGGTGGGCCAATGAACGAGTAAGATAGGTCCAGATCCGGGGCTGGTGACGCAGATATTGCGGCTTGCCATCGCGCCGGTTGAGCCGCGCGAACGTGCCGAGCAGGCGGGTATTCCGCTGCGCCGACATGATGGCGTAGAGCTCGGCGAAACCGGCGGGATCGAAATTGCTGTCGGCTAAGCGCCGCGCCTTGATGTAGCGGGTCAGCAGCGTCAGCTCGAGCGCTTCGGGCACGTCGATCCGCGCATCCTGCAGCAGCGACACCAGGTCATAGGCGGCAGGTCCGAGCACGGCGTCCTGGAAATCGATGATGCCGACCCGCAGGATTCCGGAACGATCATCGAGCCAGATGATGTTGGGGGAATGGAAGTCCCGGATCACCCAGGTCCGTGGCGCGGCAGCCGGCTTCTTCAATAACTCCCGCCACATCGCGACGAATTCGTCGCGCAGCTCCTGACTTGGCTCGACGCCGCGATCGGGCATGTACCATTCGAGCATCAACCCCATCTCGACCAGCCACGCTTCGGTGTCGAACACGGGGATGGCGTGGGTCGATTGCAAGGTCAGCAGCAGGATGTCCGGCAGCGGCTCGCGATGCAGCGCCGCCAGCATGTCGGTCGCGGCCTCGTAGCGCTCTACGATCGGCTGCGGCGGATCGCCTTCGACGATACCAGCGTGGCCGAAATCCTCGGTGATCAGGAAACCGGCATCGAGGTCCTGGTGACGTATCGCCGGCGCCGAGAAGCCGCGTTCGCGCAAGCCGTTGGCGATGGCGACGAACGGCTTGACGTCTTCGGCCAGATGCACGGCCGCGCTGTAGGATTTGCCGTCATAGATCGCCGGGCCGTCCGGCCGCTTCGGCGAATTCATCAGGATGGCGGTGCCGTCAAGATGCAGCCGCGCGTAGGAGCGCGTCGAGGCATCGCCCGGCATGCGCTCGCGCTGCGCTCCCATAAAGCCTGAGGTCTCGAGGAACTGGCGCAGCGCCTTGAGCCTTTCGACCTGCGCCGCCGCCTTGCCATAGCCGGTAAATTCGGCGGCGCGCGCACTGGATCCGAGCGCGGGACGATGGCTGAAGGCGATGTCGATGCGGTCGTCCGGCAGCGCGTCCGCCGCGCGCTCCGGCCATTCGATCAGCGCCAGCGCGCCCTCGGGCAGCGGCGACAGCCCGATTTCCTCCAGCTCGCTCGCATCGTTGATGCGATAGAGATCGGCATGAACGATCGGAAACGGCTGGTCATAGCTTTGCGCCAGCGTGAACGTCGGGCTCGGAACCTCCAGCGTCTCGTCGCTGGCGAGATAGCGGATCATCGCCCGCGCGGCTGATGTCTTGCCGGCGCCGAGATCGCCCGACAGCGTGATCACATCGCCGGGTCCAACCAGCAGCGCAAGATCGGCCATCAGTTGCGCGGTCGCGGTCTCGTTCGCGAGCGCCAGCGAGAATGTCGCTGATACGGTCATTCGGCGGCGTTGCGATGGGCGTTCTGGTCGATCGGAAAGTCGCACGTGACCGTCGTGCCCTTGCCGAGTTCCGAATCGACCCGCACCTTGCCGCCGTGCAGTTCGACAAAGGAGCGCACCAGCGACAGGCCGAGCCCTGCGCCGCGGTGCCGCGAGCCGTTGGAATGGCTCTCGAACCAGTCGAACACCTTGTCCTTGACGTCGGGCGGGATGCCCGGACCGGAATCGGTGACGGTGAAGATGACGCGATGCTCGTTGCGCCGCGCGCTGATGTTGACCGTTGCATCATGCGGCGAGAAGCCGACAGCATTGGCGAGCAGATTATAGAGCACCTGCACCACGCGGCGTTCGTCGCCGGTGAAGTCGCCGATGCTGGGATCGATGTCGACCTTGAGTTCGATGCGGTCGGTGGCGAGGCGGTCCTGAATGCCTTCCCTGGCCTGCTCGATGGCTTTGGCGATGTTGACCGGGCCGAGCTCGAGCTTCATCGCACCGGCGTCGATGGTGGCGAGATCGAGGATGTTGTTGGTCAGCGCCAGCAGCGCGTTGGTGGATTTGGTGACGTAGTCGAGATACTCGGCCTGCTTTGGCGTCAGCGGGCCGGTTGAGGGATCGCTCAGAAAGTGCGCGAAGCCGATGATGGTGGTGAGCGGGGCGCGCAGCTCGTACGACACGTGGTGGACGAAGTCGACCTTCATCTGGTCGGCGGTCTCCAGCGCCTCGTTGCGTTCGCGCAGCGCGCGTTCGACATTCTCGGTGTCGGTGATGTCCTGGAAGGTCAGCATGGTGGCGCCGTCGGGCAGCGGCATCGTCATGCAGGTCAGCACGCTGCCGTCCTTGCGCTCGAGCTTCAGCGCCACCTGCGCCCGGTTGCCGATCGCGGTAATCGCCTCGCGCAATGCGCGCCACGTCAGGGCGTCGTCGAACAGCGGCTTGCACCAGGATTCCACAGTCTCGATGTGGGGCTGTTCGCGCAGCTGCTCTTCCGACAGCTTCCAGATCTTGGCGAAGGCGGGATTGAACAGTTCCACCCGGCCATTGCTGCCGAACACCGCGACCGCCTCGGCGAGATTGCTGAGCGTCTCGTGCTGTACCCTCGTCAGCCCGTCGAACCGCCGTGCCAGATCGAGGCTTTCGGTGACATTGTCGAACAGATAGGTGACGCCACCTTCGAGGTTAGGCGTGGTGACGACGCTGACCGCGCGGCCGTCGGGCAGGAACCAGGTGTAGGTCTCCGGCTCGACCGCGCGATAGGCCTCGTGCAGCTTGGCTTTCCAGGCCCGGAAGTCCGGCTGCTCCGGGAGTTTGCGCGTGGCGCGCAGCCGGTCGAGCACGCTGGAATCGTCGGGCTGGCCGTCGAGGAAGGCCTGATCGAGGCCCCACAGCCGGCGGTAGGATTCGTTGTAGAAGGCAAGCCGGCGCTGGGCGTCGAATACCGCAACCCCCGACGACAATTGGTCGAGAGTGCGGCGATGCGCCTCCACCATCCGCTGCAGCGCGGCGCGCAGCTGGGTCGCCTCGCTGGCATCGATCGCGATGCCGGCACTGCCGCCACCAAGCTTCAGGGCTTGCACGTCATAGATGCGCCGTTCGCCGCTGACGACGATCGGCAGCCGCGCGCTGAAGCTGGAACTGTCGTTCAAGGTCCGGCTCATGTCGGTGCGCTGGTCGGTTTCCAAAAGTTCGAGGTTGCGACGGACGACATCGGCGACGCTGGTTCCTTCGGTCGCCCGCACATAGGCCGTATTGGCGTAGCGCAGATTGCCCTCGGGGCTCTTGGCCCAGATCGGCCAAGGCGCGGCGGCGGCGAAGTCGCGCAGCAGCTCAGTCTCTTCTTGAAGCGTCTTGTAGCGCAGATTGGATTCGGCGAGTTCGCGGCGCAACCCGCCGAGTTCGCGAATCCGAACAACGGCTTGGCCACCGATGGCGCGGCCCATCGCCTCGATCGCGCGGCCGTTCGAGGTCGAGAGGTTGAGCAGAAAGCCTTCGCCGGCCTCGCGCAACGCATCGACGGCATGGTCCATCTGCAGCGCCGGTTCCGGCGGCAGCCAGGTTCCAAAGGCGAGGATCCGCTGCGGCGAGTTTTGCAACGCTTCCTGCGAGATCAACAGCGCGGTGTCACCGCTGATCTGGGGCCGGCTGTCGCCTGCGGCCCAGGAGATCAGGACTTGCGGCTCGGCGAACAGCAGCGCCCGCAACCGGTCGGCCTGAACCTGCAGATCGGCGATGTCCTGGCGCAGGCGGACCTCGGTGCGGGTCGCCTTGACGCGGGTGCGCATTAACAGGATCGCCGCCACGACGGTAAAGCCGAGCAGCGACAATGCTGTGGTCAGCACCGCGAATTCCTGCTGATTGAGGTCGAGCCAGGCCGAAATCACCTCGGAGAGCGGCAAATCGCCGGCCAAGGCCGGTTCCGATACGAGGGATAAGGCAGAGGCGAGCGCGATCATGCCGTGACGTGCCAGTGAGGTGCACGACAGCAGGTTTCGACGCATCGCCGCGACTACGCCCGACATGATTTGCCCCAGAACGCACGACTTCAGGCCCGGCGCTTTACATCAGCCGTGCACGAATCGAGTGAGAGTATCCCCAACGCGACTCCGTGGGTAAGAGTCCAGACCGTGAACGTGAATCTGGCTGTGCAAAAATGGGCGGATAACGCTCCTGGGTGCTGGCCGAAACAGGCCACTGGTTGGAAATGGAAGAGGCCGCCACCTGCGACCGTTGGCGCAAATGCCACCGGATCATAAATCCAGTCGTTTCGACGTGACAGCGTTCCGTCTTGAGGGGAACGGCGGTCCCGTCTCATCGCTTGCTACAGCACCTATTCACCTCGCACTCGCCGGCACCTTCAATCCGACAGTGCGTCCTGGAAAGCCAGCGGCGTCAAAGTAGCGTGTCAGGCCGACAAACTGCATGTTGACGATGGTGCGCAGGCCGTTGTCGCCTCGCTTGGAGACAATGTCCTGTCGCCACGGCCGGGCGGGCTTCCCGCCGGGAAGTGCTTCGGTAAGCGCGCGGCCGCGCAGCTTGCCGACCGGCGGGAGGGTGACACCCAAAATCTTCTCGAGTGTCGGAGCGATATCGGCGTTGCTGACCGGAGCCGTGTCGTTGAAGCCGGCCTTGAACGCAGGCCCGATGGCCGCCATGAAGTTTCCGGTGTCGGCGCGGCTAAAGCTGCCGTGATGGCCTTGCCCCTGCAAGAGGGTGGTATCGGATACGGTCACGCTGCAAAACAGCGGCTGATCACACCCCGTCGTTTCGGAGCGGAAATTGACGACGATGGCCGGCGTTGGCGTTCGCGCTCCCCCTTTGAGGCCCACTCTGCTCAGCGGCAGCGTTCCTGAAATCGGTCCAAGGTCATCACGAACGAAGACGCCGCTGGTGTAGTCTTGCGCCAGGAGCGCCTTGACCACCTGCCTCACCAGGGTCTTGGCGTTGTCCTGCGGCAGATAGATGAGATCGTTGCCGCCGTTGGCGCCAACCACGATATCGGGTTTGGCCGGATCGTTGCCGATCGAAGCGCTGGCGCGGCGCGGGTATTTCCCGCTCCTGTAGTCGATGCCAGCGCCTTGAGCAGAGGGCTCATGCAGCGGCAGGCCCACAGCGTGCGCAAGATCGATGGCAAGAAAGCCGGGTGGCAACTGCCCTTCGGGCACATTGTCGTATTTCAGTTTTGCAGCCGGACTGGTCTTGCTTTGCTTCGACACCGTGCTGAAGCCGTGGTCGGCGGTGATGAAGATGTTGGTGTCGGCCTCGAGCCCAAGTTCTTTGAGCGCAGCGACGATCGCCGCAAGATCGCCGTCGGCCACCTTGATTGCGGCAAGCGAGGTCGGACCGTTGATGCCGGGAACAAGTTCATTGACGCTGTCGCGCTGGGAGTGCTGGGTGCCGTCCGGATCGGATGACCAATACAGCAGCATGAACGGCTTCTTGTTCTCCTTGAAATACGGCAGCAGCACCTTCGTGACGATGTCCCGGTAGTATTTCTGCTGAACGATATTGGTGGACTTGCCGGGATTCTCGCGTTGCGCACGCCCCGGTGTTTCCAGCGCCAATCCGGCCTTCTTGAGCATCTCGACGAGATCCGGCCGCAACACGATGCCATCCTTCTTGCCGGTATCGTCGTCGAAGAAAATCGTGGTCTTGCCGTCGAGCTGGGTGAGGTCATGGATCGCCACCGGCCCGACCTTGCCGAGGGCGGCCGTGAGGTAGCCCTTGTCACGCGCCGCCGCCATGATCGAGCGCTCGGCAATGAAATTTCCGCCGTGATGCTGGTTCAGCTCACTCAACACCGCATTGTTCTGGATGAAAGGCGTTATGGTTCCGGCTGCGCTGGCAACCGGAAAACCGGTGTAGAACACGTTGCCGAAATCTCCGGTGTCGCCGATCAGATGACCGGTCGCGATCACCGAGGCGTTCGACGTCGTAATGGTCGGATAGACCGAATGACTGTTTGAGAAGTTGACACCTGTGTCCCGTATCCGGGCGAATGTGGGGGCTCGCTCGGGCGTGACAGCCGCGGCTCGAAGACCGTCAGCGACGAACAGGATGACGTTCTGTTGAGCATTCGACGGTAGCGTGCCCGACAGGATAGCGAACACCGCGCAGACGATTAATTTCTCCATGGCGTCCCCCGGCATTGCGAATTATTGGAGCGCAGTATGAGGGACATCGACGTTTGCGCCAAGCGCCCTCACGGCCCGGCAGCTGCCGGGCCGTACCAACTCAGCCGGAGTTGAAGTGGCTCAGCGTCCGGTCGAGCCGAAACCGCCGCCGCCGCGGTCGGTGGTCGATAGCGTGTCGACCTGGACCAGTTGCGCCTGCGTGACCGGCGCGATCACCATCTGCGCGATGCGTTCGCCGCGCCGGATCGGGAATGGCGCCTCGCCATGGTTGATCAGGATCACGTTGATCTCGCCGCGGTAATCCGCATCGACCGTGCCGGGGGAGTTCAAAACGGTGACGCCGTGCTTTGCTGCAAGGCCCGAGCGCGGCCGCACCTGCGCCTCGTAGCCGGACGGTAACGCGATGGTCAGCCCCGTCGGCACCATCGCATATTTGCCCGGTGGCAGGATCAACGGCGTTTCCGCCGGCACCGCCGCCAGCAGATCCAGCCCCGCCGCGTCCGCGCTCTGATAGGCCGGCAGCGCCAGGCCCTTGGCGTGCGGCAATTGCATGATGTCGACCTTGACCGTTGCGCTCACGAATTCTTCTCCAGTGATTTTGCGATCCGCGCCACCAGTTCGGTCGCGACCTGTTCTTTCGTCATGACCGGCCAAGAGTCCACTTCAATATTGTCCACTGCAATGTTATCGACGCCGACTTCTGTCCCGCCCCGCGTCAGCAGATGCACGGTGTTGCGGTCGCCGCCCATCACGCCGGTTGCCGGCGACACGTCATTGGCGACGATCCAGTCGCAGCCCTTGCGCGCGATCTTGGCTTTTGCGTTGTCGATCAGATGTTCGGTCTCGGCGGCAAAGCCGATCACCAGCGGCGGGCGCTTGTCCTTCATTTTTGAAATCGTAGCCAGGATGTCGGGATTTTCGACCAGCTGCAGCGGCGGCATGCCGGCCGATGTCTTCTTCAATTTCTGTTCGCCTTCATTGGCGACGCGCCAGTCTGCCACGGCGGCGGCGAAGATCGCGATGTCCGCCGGCAGTGCGGCCTCGACCCGATGCAGCATGTCGCGCGCCGATTCCACCCGGATCACCGTAACGCCTGCGGGATCGCGCAAGTCCACCGGGCCGGACACCAGCGTCACGTCGGCGCCCGCGGCCTGCGCCGCGGCGGCGATCGCAAACCCCTGCTTGCCCGACGAGCGGTTGGCGATATAGCGCACCGGATCGATCGGCTCATGGGTCGGGCCCGCTGTTATCAGCACGCGTTTTCCCAACAGCGGACGCGGGCGCGGCGGACGCAGGATGTCGACTGCGGCAGCGGCAATTTCCACGGCCTCAGACATCCGTCCGACGCCGGCCTCGTTGGTTTCGGCCATCTCGCCGGCATTGGGGCCGATCATGGTGACCCCGTCGCGGCGGAGCTGCAGCACGTTACGGCGGGTGGCGGCGTTGTTCCACATCAAGGGATTCATCGCCGGCGCCAGCAGGATCGGCTTGTCGGCAGCCAGCAGGATCGCGCTGGCGAGATCGTCGGCATGGCCATGCGCCATCTTCGCCATCAAATCGGCCGTCGCCGGCGCGACCACGATCAGATCGCATTCACGCGCCAGGCGGATGTGACCGGCATCGAATTCGCTGCCGGGGTCGAACAGGTCCGTATAGACGCGCTCATGCGACAGCGCGCTCGCGGACAGCGGCGTGACGAATTGCTGCGCCGCCTTGGTCAGCACGCAGCGCACCTCGATGCGCCGCTCCTTCAGCCGCCGGATCAGTTCGAGCGATTTGAAGGCGGCGATGCCGCCGCCGATGATCAGCGTGACGCTGGCCTGATGCGCCGCGTGGGCGATCGCCGGGGCCCCGGCGGAGGCCTCTGCAGGCGACGCCATGGCGGCAGACGGCGAAGTGGGAAATTCGGGGCGGCCTTGGATCAGGTCACCTAGGATGACCCGGACTTCCTCTTCCACGGAACGGCCGTTGCCGGCCGATCGCAGCCGCAAATAGGCCTTTACGGCGTCGTCGAGCTTTCGGATGGTGAGGCTGGCCATGGGTGGCTCCAGGCAGGCATGATCTCAACGCTAGCATACAGTGCATGCATTGCAATCACATTTGCCGGACAGCCACCAGAATCCCGATGAAGGTCGCCGCGATGATCCAGAGCGCCACGGTGCGCCAGCGGCTCTTGCGCCCCTCGGCCCGGCCCAGCGCCGCAATCGTCTCCGGCGACAGTGTGACGCCCTCCCGGGTCATCTTTTCCAGCTGCTCCAGCACCGCCACCGAACGCGTGGCAATGGCCGGCAGGCCCGTCAGCACGCGGCCAAGATCGCCCGCGCCGGACACCGCGCCCTGAATGCGCCCTATGGGTCCGAGATTGCGTTCGATCCATTCGCGCACCACGGGATCGGCGACCTTCCAGATATCGAGCTTGGGGTCGAAACCGCGCGCCACGCCCTCGACCACCACCATGGTCTTTTGCAGCAGGATCAGTTCGGGGCGGGTCTGCATGTCGAACAGCCCGGTGACCTCGAGCAGCAAGGTCAACAGCTTCGCCATCGAGATGTCTTCGGCGATGCGGTTATGGATCGGCTCGCCGATGGCGCGGATCGCTTGCGCGAAATTCTCCACCGAGTGATGGCCGGGCACATAGCCGGCCTCGAAATGCACCTCGGCGACGCGGCGATAGTCGCGCGTGATGAAGCCCAGAAGAATTTCGGCGAGGAAGCGCCGCTCCTTCATGCCAAGCCGGCCCATGATGCCGAAATCGACGGCGACCAGCCGGCCGGTGTCATCGAGGAACAGATTGCCGGGATGCATGTCGGCATGGAAGAAGCCGTCGCGCAGCGCGTGGCGCAGGAAGCTCTGGATCACCTTGCGCCCGAGATCGGGCAGGTCGATCTGCGCTTGTGCGAGGCGCGCGTGGTCGTTGAGCGCGATGCCGTCGATCCACTCCATCGTCAGCACGTTGTGGGTGGTGCGGTCCCAATCCACCGCCGGCACGCGGAAATCCGGATCGTCGCGCGTGTTCTCCGCCATCTCGGACATCGCGGCCGCTTCCAGCCGCAGATCCATCTCCATCGCGACCGAGCGCGACATCGTGTTGATGACCTCGATCAGCCGCAGCCGGCGCGCTTCAGCCGAATGCGCTTCGGCATTGTGCGCGACAAAGAAGAAATCAGCGAGGTCGCGGCGGAAACGCGCGGCGACATTGGGGCGCAGCACCTTGACGGCAACGGCCTTGCGCACGCCGTCGCGCTCGACTTCACCGCGATGCACCTGCGCGATGGAAGCTGCGGCAACCGACGGCCCGAGGTTCATAAACGCCTGCGCCACAGGGCGTTCCAGCGATGTCGCGATGACGGCCTCAGCCTCGCTCTGTGAAAACGGCGGCAGCCGGTCCTGCAAGGCTTCCAGATCGCGCGCCATCGCAACGCCGACCACGTCGGGCCGCGTCGCCAGGAATTGTCCGAGCTTGAGATAGGCGGGACCAAGCCGGGTCAGCGCCCGCGACAGCCGCGGGCCGGATTTGGCGCCGGGCCGCTCGATGATCCGCGCCAGCTTGAGCGCAAGTTGCCCGGGCGGCGGCACCAGGCTCGGATCGACAACGCCGAACACGCCCTCGCGTGCGAACACAAAGCCGGCGCGGACAAGCCGCGCGATGTGGGTCGCCGCAGAAATCACAAACGCCAGCCCGAATGCAGCGCCACGATACCGCCGGAGAGGCTTTCCCATTTCACCCGCGAGAAGCCGGCGGTGCTGATCATCTCGGCAAAGGCGCTCGGCCTCGGAAACTTCCGGATCGATTCGACGAGGTATTGGTAGGAGTCGGCGTCGCCCGTGACGGCGCGGCCGAGCGGCGGGATCACCTTGAACGAGAAGAAGTCATAGAGCCGGTCGAGCCCGGGCACATCGACGGTGGAGAACTCAAGGCACAGGAATCTGCTCCCGGGCTTAAGCACGCGGTAGGCTTCCTTCAGCGCGGCATCGATCCGCGGCACGTTGCGGATGCCGAACGCGATCGTATAGGCGTCGAACGCGCGATCCGGAAATTCCAGCGCCTCGGCGTTGCCCTCGACGAACGATACCTGCTGGTCGAGATGCTGCGCCAATGCACGGTTGCGGCCGACGCCGAGCATCTCGGTATTGATGTCGCAGACCGTGGCGCCGAAGCCGGTGCCTGCCGCCTTGGCGGCGCGGAACGCAATATCGCCGGTGCCGCCCGCCACATCCAGCAGCGCGAACGGCGCATCGCCCTTTGGCGGATTGAGCTTATTGATCATGATGTCTTTCCAGGCCCGGTGCAGGCCCGCCGACATCAGATCGTTCATCAAATCATAGCGCGACGCCACGCTGTGAAACACGTCGTTTACCAGCGTCTGCTTGTCCCCAAGGGGGACGTCCCTGAAGCCAAAATGCGTCGTTTGGTCCGGCCGATCCATCAACTTATCTCCATGGCCTGACCATAGCGCGCCCGCCGCAATGGCGCTATCACGTCACCTTCATAAGGTGAATACCTGCA
Organism: Bradyrhizobium sp. OAE829; assembly: GCF_040546575.1. Taxonomy (NCBI): domain Bacteria; kingdom Pseudomonadati; phylum Pseudomonadota; class Alphaproteobacteria; order Hyphomicrobiales; family Nitrobacteraceae; genus Bradyrhizobium; species Bradyrhizobium sp. OAE829. Next base: position 4,585,277 of record NZ_JBEPOE010000001.1, read on the forward strand.
TGCCTGAATTACCCGAAGTTGAGACCGTCCGCCGCGGCCTGCAACCCGCCATGGAGGGGTCAAAAATCGTCAAGGCGGAAGCCCGGCGGAAAGATCTGCGGTTTCCCTTTCAAAAGGACTTTATCGCGCGGCTGGAGGGCCAGACCGTGACCGGCCTTGGCCGCCGCGCCAAATATCTGATGGCGGACCTGACCTCGGGCGACGTGCTGCTGATGCATCTGGGCATGTCGGGCTCGTTTCGGGTGCTGGAAAACGCTGCCAACAGCACAGGCAAGAACACACCGGGCCAATTCCATCTCCCGCGCAGCGAAGACCGCGCCCATGATCACGTCGTGTTCCACATGTCATCGGGCGCCTCTGTCGTGTTCAACGATCCGCGCCGCTTCGGCTACATGAAGATCATCGCCCGCAACGCGCTGGAGGAGGAGCCGCTGCTGAAAGGGCTCGGTCCCGAACCGCTCGGCAATGAATTTGACGCAACAATGCTGGCGCAATCCTGCCACAACAAGAAAACCAGCCTGAAGGCCGCCTTGCTCGACCAGCGCGTGGTGGCGGGACTTGGCAACATCTATGTCTGTGAAGCGCTTTATCGCGCCCATCTGTCGCCGCGCCGGCTCGCTGCGACCCTGGCGACGAAGAAGGCCGAACCGACCGAACACGCCAAGCGTCTGGTGGGCTCAATCCACGATGTCCTGAACCAGGCGATCAAGGCCGGCGGCTCCTCGATCAGCGACCATCGCCAGACCTCAGGCGAACTCGGTTATTTCCAGCACTCGTTCCAGGTCTATGACCGCGAGGACGAGAAATGCCAGACCGCGCGCTGCGGCGGCGTCGTGCGGCGCTTCGTCCAGAACGGCCGCTCGACCTTCTGGTGCCCGAAATGCCAGAAGTAAGACGCGCAACGCGCCCCTGCCGTAGAACAACAAAGAAACGGGAAACAACATGACCAGCAATTGGCGGGATCGCGCGGCCACCACTTTTCAATGTCAGAAGCAGCCGGCGACTTCCAGCCGCGGCATGGTGGTGAGCAATCATCCGCTGGCCTCGAGCGCGGGCGCCGAGATGCTGGCCGCCGGCGGCAACGCCATCGATGCGGCGATCGCGACGCTGTTCACGCTGACGGTGGTCGAGCCGATGATGGTCGGCATCATCGGCGGCGGCATGGCACATATTCGCCTCGCCGACGGCAGCCATCGCTTCATCGACGGCCAGAGCACCGTGCCGCTGTCGGTCCGTCCCGACACCTTCAAATCGAAACCGGGTTCGGCGCATGACGTGTTCGACACCGTTGGCAACGAAAATCTCAACGGTCTGAAAGCGGTGGCGACGCCGGGCTCGCTGAAAGCCTGGTGCGAGACGCTGCAAAGATTCGGCACCATGAGCCTTGCCGACGTGATGCAGCCCGCGATCAAGCACGCCTCGCGGGGCTATGCCGCCACACCCTATCTGCACGAATGCATCAGCGACAGCGCGGCTGAGATGCTGAAGGACAAGGCGATCTCGGCGGTCTATCTGCCCAAGGGGACGCCGCTGAAGGCCGGCGAGCGCGTGGTGCAGTCGGAATATGCACAGACGCTGACTCACATTTCGCAGCACGGCGCAGCGGCGCTGTACCAGGGACCGCTCGGCGATATCCTGGTCGACTATATGAAAGCGCATGGCGGCTTCATCAGCCGTGAAGACCTCACCAGCTACAAAACGGTCGAGCGCCAGCCGATCCGAGCCGATTATCGCGGCTGGGAAATTCAGGGACCGCCGCCGCCCGCGGCCTCCGGCGTGCACATCACCCAGATGCTCAACATTCTGGAAGGCTACGATATCGCCAGGCTTGGCTTCGGCTCCGCGGAGACGATCCATTACCTCGCCGAAGTGCTGAAGATCGCCTTTGCCGATCGCGCGGCCGCCAGCGGCGATCCTGATTTCATCAACGTGCCGGTGGAGCAGCTGACGTCGAAGGGCTATGCCGGGGAACGCCGCCGTGCGATCGATCCCGGCCGCGCACAGCAATGGGGTGCCGGCGTCGCGCAGCTCGAAAGCGCCCACACCACGCATATGACGGCGGCGGATGCGTTTGGAAACGTGGTCGCGACGACGCAGACCATCAACAATCTGTTCGGCGCCAAGATCATGATCCCCGGTCTCGGCACCGTGCCGAACAACTACATGAACCTCTACGATCCCCGGCCCGGCCATGCGCTGTCACTGGCGCCCGGCAAGCGCGTCACCACCTCGATGTCGCCAATGATGGCGTTGCGCGACGGCAAGCTGGTCTATGCGCTCGGCCTGCCCGGTGGAAAGCGGATCTTTCCGAGTGCGATGCAGGCGCTGATCAATCTGATCGACCATGGCATGAGCCTGCAGGAAGCCGTCGAGGCGCCGCGGGTCTGGACCGAGGGCAATGCGCTCGAAGTGGAATCGGCGGTGCCGGAAAGCGTTCGCGGCAAACTCACTGCGATGGGCCACAGAGTGCAGGCGGTGCCGACGGTGGCCGGTGGCATGAACGCCATTCAATTCCACGACGACGGCCGGATGTCGGGCGCGGCGTGCTGGCGCGCCGACGGCACACCGATCGGCATCGCAGGCGGGCTTGCGCGCGCCGGCGTGAGGTTCGGGCTGGCTTAGCAAATCGTCGGACGCAATTTCTCGGATTCGAAGATTGCCGCAGCTTCGTTGTGGTTGAAAATAGCGCAAATATTCTCGTGCGATTCCGTCGTTGCGGCGGGAAATTGCGTACTAGTACGGGCCGCCTGTTTCTCCATTCTTCATGGTTAACGCCCACCCTGATGCGCCGACGGTTGTTGTCCGCCTGCATCCTGGAGGAAGTTCGCCATGGCAATTCTGAAGTTGAATATTCGTGGGCGTCTGATCCTGGGCTTCAGCGTGCTCTGCGCATTGCTTGCATGCGTGGTCGTCATCACCATCGTCAAGGTTGGCAACGTCAACGAATCCACCGAGCGGACCGTCAATCTTCGCGTGCCGACCGCGATGGCCGCGAATGATGTGGTGGCCGGGGTTTATGCCTCACTCGCTTCACTGCGCGGCTGGCTGATCACCGGCAACGACACATTCAAGGCCGAGCGCGTGTTGCTCTGGAAAGACATTCAGCGCCATGGTGCGGAGATGGATGGCCTCTCGACGCGTTGGACCTCTGAACAGAACAAGACGGACTGGAGGCAGGCCAAGCCACTGCTCGACGAACTGCGTAGCGCGCAGGACAAGGCCGAAGCAATTGCCCACACCATCGACGAGCAACCCGCAGCAAAGATTCTCGCCACCGAGGCCGCGCCGCTGGCGAAACTCATGCTGCAAAAGGCGACGTCGATCATCGACGAGGAGGGCGGCATTGCTTCGACGGATGCGCGCAAGAGCCTGTTGATCGGTTTTGCAGACATGCGCGGCAGTATGGCGATGGCGATCGGCGCGATCCGCGCCTATCTGCTGACCGCGGACATGGCCTTCAAGAAGGAGTTTGAGGATCTCTGGGCGCTCAACCAGACAAAGTTCGAGGCGCTCTCGAAGCGACGCGCGGAAATGACAGGCGAGCAGCAGAAGGCGTTTGACGCGCTGGTCGATGCCCGCGCCAGGTTCGCGCCGATGCCGCAGAAGATGTTCGAGATCCGAGCCTCGGACCGCTGGAACATGGCGCAGTGGTTCCTGACCAACGAGGCGGCTCCCCGAGCCAACAAACTGCTCGATATCTTCGCGGGAACAAAGGACGCTACCGGATCGCGTTCCGGCGGGATGGTTGCGCGCCAACAGGACAATCTGAAACGCGACGGTGCGGCGGTTCTCGCCGAAACCAGTTTCCTGATGACGCTGCTCTGGGTGCTGCTCGGTGTCGGCATCGGCGTTGCGGCGACAGTCGTGCATCTGACCAACCGTTCGATCGTGCCGCCGATTCTGAAGATGGTCGGCGCCATGGGCCAACTTGCCGGCGGCGATCATTCGGTCGCGATCCCGGCGACCGACAAGAAGGACGAAATCGGCCTGATGGCGCGGGCGGTCCTGATCTTCAAGGAGAACATGATCAAGGCCAAGGAGCTCGCCGAAAAAGAAGCCGAAGCCATCAGCGCGCGCGTGGCGCGGGCGGCGCGGGTCAATGAGCTGACCCAGACGTTCGACGCCAATATATCGACCGTGTTGAGGTCGGTGTCGTCGGCCTCGACCGAACTGCAGGCGACCGCGTCGTCGATGACGGCGACGGCGGAAGAGACCAGCAACCAGGCGACCGCGGTGGCGGCTGCGACCGAGGAAGCTTCGACGAACGTGCAAACCGTCGCGGCTGCGTCGGAGGAGCTGGCCAGTTCCGTTACCGAGATCAGCCGTCAGGTCGCGCAGTCGGCCTCGATCGCGCAGAAGGCCGTGGGTGAGGCGGATCGCACCAATGCGACGGTGCAGGGCCTGTTCAAGGACGCGGCCGGCATCGGCGACGTCGTCAAGCTGATCAGCGAGATCGCCAGCCAGACCAATCTGCTGGCGCTCAATGCGACGATCGAGGCGGCGCGCGCCGGTGAGGCCGGCCGCGGCTTCGCGGTGGTGGCGGCCGAGGTCAAGAGTCTCGCCGAACAAACCGCGAAAGCGACGGACCAAATCAGCACGCAGGTCTCGTCGATCCAGGCTTCATCGAGCGAAGCCGTTGCTGCCATCAAGGGGATCTCCGCGACCATCAACGAAATGAGCGAGATCGCCTCCGCGATTGCGGGTGCCGTGGAAGAACAGGGCTCGGCGACCCAGGAGATCGCCCGCAACGTACAGCAGGCTGCACTCGGCACCGGCGAAATCTCGTCGAACGTGAGTGGCGTTCAGCAGGCCGCCGGCGACACCGGTGCCGCCGCGCATCAGGTGCTGCAGGCTTCCAGCGAATTATCGCGGCAGTCCGAGACGATGCGAAGCCACGTCGAAACTTTCCTCAGCAACATCAAGGCTGCCTGATACGCACTGACGTCGTCAGTCTACTTCCGCACGCAGATCACGCGCACCACGGATGCTTTTGCGTCCGGTGATCCGCTGGCGCCAGTGACGCCATTGGCCTTGAGGAAATCGCGCACGGCATCCGATGTCACCAGCACCGCCTGTGCGGCGCCGTTCGCCGGACCTGCAACGACCACCGGCTTCAGCAGCGCGATGCCGGCGAATTTGCCGTCGCCGTCGAGCGCGGCCGCCCCGGAAAAGCCGAGCGCGGGCGGCGGCGACAACGCGACGTCGCTGCTGCCGCCAAGTTGCGCGACCGAAGCCTTGACGCTGCTGACCGCGCCGCCGCCGCCCTGGTTCTGCGGATCGGCAATGCCGGTCAGGTCGAGCGCCGTCTTCGAGGCCGGGCTCGCGAGGTTGAGCGGCTTCAGTCCGCGCGCGCCATAGATCCGCAGCAAAGCGAGATCATGCTCCTTGTCCTCGGCCACACGGTCGGCATTGCCGAACCCCGCGATCGCGACCGCGACGCAGCCGTCGGTGATCTGGCGGTCGGTGATGATCGCGCCGTCGTCGCTGACCACGACGCCGGTGCCATATTCCACGGTCTTGCGCGGCGGGGGACCTGCGACCTGCGGGCCGGTTGGAAACGCGTTGAATGCGCTCGACATCGCAATCACCACCGGCTCCACGGTGTTTTCCGTGGCCTGATCGTAGAGGATGGTGAGGATGCGGACTTCATCGCCCTTGAAGGTGCCGCGCACATAGAACTTCTTCAGGCCTTGCAGGCCGGAGAGCACGAAGAAGTCCGGCTTCACCACCGTGTAGTCGACCTTGCGCTGGGCTTCCTTCTTTTCCAGCTCGGCGAGCTTCGCCGTGGTGGGACTGGCTTCCTTGCGCCGCGCCAGTTGAATCTGGATGGTTCCAGTCGGCGAGGTCCATTTGGTGCCGTTGGCATCGCTGGCCTGCTGCGGCACCAGCTTCGAGGGAATGCCGAGCCGCACGCCGGTGAGGGGATCGGTGACGATCTTCCAGCCGACATTCTCCTGCCGCTTCCTGGCGGTGTCGGCGAGGACGCCGCGCTCCTGCGGATTGAGTACGCCGGTTTCCTTACCGTTGCGGCTCTTCTGGAATTCCTTGATTGCCTTGACCATGCGCTCGCTGACGTCACCGGTGATCGCGCCATTGTACTGGCCGACCCAGGCGAGGTCGGATTGCACCGCCAGTCGTTCGGCCTGCGACATCGCGTTGGCGGTCTCCTCGGGCTTCTGCAGCGCGGGGCGGATCGGCACCGTCGTGACCGGCTTCGGCTTGGCGCCGGCCGTGGAGGGCGGCGTCAACTGGGCCTGAGCTGACGATCCCAGGCTCGCGAAAATGGCGGCCGAGACCATCAATGTTGCTGAAAACACCGATCTCATGACAAATCCCAGGGAATACTCGGAATCGGGAGGGAATATTGGAGCGATCATTGACCTCGGGTCAACTAAGCACATCTGCTTGGTCAGCAACAACAGCGCCCCGGTTCAAGGGGGCTAACTGCACTTTGCCCTCATCCTGAGGAGCGGCGTCAGCCGCGTCTCGAAGGATGAAGGCCCGACTGGGGCCTCATGGTTCGAGACGCGCTTCGCGCTCCTCACCATGAGGGTTTAAAGACGTGACGTGGAAGGATTTAACACGACCATGCTGACCGCCGACGAACTCGAACGCTATGCCCGCCACATCGTGCTGCGCGAGGTCGGTGGCCCCGGCCAGGCCGCCCTGAAGGAGGCGTCCGTGCTGGTGATCGGCGCCGGCGGTCTCGGCGCCCCGGTCCTGATGTATCTCGCCGCCGCCGGCATCGGCACGCTCGGCGTGGTCGACGACGATATTGTCTCGCTGTCCAATTTGCAGCGCCAGATCATCCACACCACGCCCGATATCGGCAAGCGCAAGGTCGACAGCGCCGCGCAGCAGATCGACGCGCTCAATCCCCATGTCAACTTCGAGGCGCATGCGGCGCGTCTCGATGCCGGCAACGCGATGTCGCTGATCGGCGGCTATGATCTGGTGCTCGACGGGTCAGATAATTTCGAAACCCGCTATCTGGTTTCCGACGCCTGCTTCCTCGCGGCCAAGCCGCTGATCACGGCGGCGCTCGGCCAGTTCGACGGATCGCTGACCACGATCCGCGCCCATGAACGGGGCGCCGACGGCGAGTTCAATCCGACCTATCGCTGTCTGTTTCCGGAGGCGCCGCCGCCGGGCACGGTGCCGGCCTGCGCCGAGGCCGGCGTGATGGGGGCGCTTGCGGGCATGCTGGGCTCGATGATGGCGCTGGAAGCGATTCGCGAAATCGTCGGCTTTGGCGATAGCCTGGTCGGACGGCTGGTGATGGTGGACGCCCGCGCGATGCGGTTCGAAACCCTGCGCTACCGGCGTGATCCGGCGAACCCGCTCAATGGCGATGCGCCCACGATCACTGATCTAAGTGCGCATCAATGATGCCTGGCCGACGTCCGCGTTAGTCGATGTCGGCAATCTGCTTCTCGTAGTCAGACGCGTTTGATTTATCCGTCATGACCTGCGGGCAACGGAAGCAGGCCTCTTTGCCTTCCTGACGGAACCAGCGGCAGGTGGGGCGAATTTCGCAGGCGGGAAGCGCGTTCACGACGGCGGGGACGCCTTCAACGATCCTTTTGGCCAAGCTGCAGGTGTTGCCCTTGAAATGCTTGCAGCCGCCGCTGGCGCCCGCGCAGGGTGCCGCGATGCGGAACAGTTCCGTGGGCTTGGCATCTCCCGCAAGGGCAAGGACCTGTTCGGAGATTGGCACGGTCTCGGTGAGATATCCGACCCGGTGCTGCTCCGGCGTACCGGTGATTACGCCAAAGATTCGGGCGCCCTCGTCGGTCGCCTGCGAACTCGGGCAGTCGATCTGCTTCTTTAAATCCTTGGACATGAATCCCTCTATCTCGCTGCTGCCGGGTGAGCTGCGTCTATCCTGAAATGAAAAGGCGTCCGGGATGGCGTCCGACGCACGACGCGCCGAACGCCATCTCGTCTCTTGATCGACTCAGAATAGAACCGTCTTTGTGGGTACCGGCATCGTCGGCGTCGGAAATCTGCCGAAGATGGTGATATCCTTGATGATATCGCCCAGCGATCCGCGGTTGATCGCAGCCCTGAAACCGGCTGCGACGATTTCAAGCTGTTCCGGGGTGAGCTGGACCGGTGCTTCGAGCGCGGGCTTCGCAGGCTCGACTGCGTTAATGTCGGACTTCTTCATCTGTCTTCTCCTGTCGCGAGACGAAGGGGCCATCCGCTTCGGCTGCTACAGGAGGCTAGAGACAGGCTTGATGAGTTACCGTGATTTTCCTCACGCAGCCCTCGCGCGCCGGCGAGTGGGGGCGCAGGAACTCGTGCGGTTGCGTTCAGGCCTGCTTTTTCTCGCTGTCGAGATGCGTCATTTGCTCGGCGGCATAGCGTGTGCCGGCGGCTGCATTCGGCGGGAATGCCTTGGCGAGGGCGGCCAGATGAGCCGGCGTTAGTTTGACGTCGAGCGCGCCGAGCGCCTCCGTCAGGCGGTCGCGGCGGCGGGCGCCGACCAGCGGCACGATATCGGTGCCCTGCGCCGCCACCCAGGCAATCGCGACCTGCGCCACCGACACGCCGAGTTCGGCGGCGACCGTGCGCAGCGGCTCGACCAGCGCCAGATTGGCGTCGAGATTGGCGCCCTGGAAGCGTGGGCTCATCTGCCGGAAATCCTGCTGGCCGGAAGTGTTCTTCGACCAGTGTCCGCTGATCAGGCCGCGCGACAGCACGCCATAGGCGGTGACGCCGATGCCAAGCTCGCGGCAGGTCGACAGAATGTCGGCCTCGATGCCGCGCGAGATCAGCGAGTATTCGATCTGCAAATCGGCGATCGGATGCACGGCATGGGCGCGACGGATGGTGTCGGAGCCGACTTCGGACAGGCCGATGTGTTTGACATAGCCGGCCTTGATCATGTCGGCGATGGCGCCGACCGTGTCTTCGATCGGCACCGCCGGATCGAGCCGCGCCAGCCGGTAGATGTCGATGTGATCGACGCCGAGGCGCTGCAGCGAATAGGCGATGAAATTCTTCACCGCTGCGGGGCGGCCGTCCATGCCGATGAAACCGCGCGCCGGATCGCGTAGCGCGCCGAACTTGACGCTGATCTGTACATCGCCGCGGCTGCGGCCGGCCAGGGCCTCGCGGATCAGCAATTCGTTGTGGCCCATGCCGTAGAAATCACCGGTGTCGAGCAGGGTGATGCCGGCGTCGAGCGCGGCGTGGATGGTGCTGATGCTCTCGCCGCGGTCGGCCGGACCATAAAAGTCCGACATGCCCATGCAGCCGAGACCGATGGCGGCGACATCGGGGCCGGTCTTGCCGAGTTTGCGGTGTTCCATGGTGGTGCTCCTCGTGTTGGCGGCGGGGATTCCCGCGCCGGGTTGACGAGGCTGGTATGGCCGAACGCGATTACAGCGATAAGCTGGACAATGCTGAATAGCTTGTTCAGTATATCGAACAATGCAGGATTTTGACCTCCGCGATCTCGATGCCTTCGTCGCCGTGGCGCGCACCCGGAATTTCCGGCGCGCCGCGATCGAGCAGCGCGTCTCCGTCTCCAGTCTCAGCCAGCGGCTGCGCGACATGGAGGAGCGGCTTGGCGTCCGCCTGATGAACCGCACCACCCGCAGCGTCGCATTGACCGAAGCCGGCGAGTTGCTGCTGGCCCGGGTCGGGCCGGCGATGTCGGATGTCGGCGACGCGCTGGATCAGGTGCGCGGCCTGCGCGGCGTGCCTTCGGGCCGTCTGCGGATCAATGCGCCGCCGCCGGCAATCGACCTCGTGCTGGCCCCGATGGTTGCGCCGTTTCTTGCAAAGTTTCCGCAGATCGAACTGGAGATCGTCGGCGAGAGTGCATTCGTCGATATCGTCGCCGGCGGTTTCGACGCCGGCGTGCGCTACGGCGAGCATCTGGCACAGGACATGATTGCGGTTTCGCTCGGGGCGCCGCAGCGCTACGCGGTGGTGGCATCGAAGGAATATGTGGCGCGACACGGCAAGCCGATGCAGCCGAAGGATCTGCTCGATCACGCCTGCATCCGCACCCGCTTCGGCAGCGGCGCCATGCTGGATTGGGAATTCGAGAAGGCGGGACGTGTCGTGGTGGTTTCGCCGCCGGCAAAACTGGTCGCGACCTATCTCGGCCTCGCGTTGCGCGCCGTCCATGATGGGATCGGCTTCTGGTTGACGTTTGAAGGATATGTACGCTTTGGCATCAAATCTGGTGCGCTGGTCAGCGTGCTCGACGACTGGTGCGCGCCGTTTCCCGGACCGTTTCTGTACTACCCGAGCCGCCGCCAGCCGCCGCCGGCGCTGGGCGCGTTCGTCTCGTTTGTCGGGGAATGGCGCAAGCGCGAGAGACGGAAAGAAAAGACGGCGTAGCTTCCGCTGGAGGGAAGTTACATACTTTACAAGTCCGGCGGATCGGCCATGAGGCCTGATCCGCCGTACTCGTATTTTCCAAGGCGGAGGACTGCGTCTTGCTAATCCGCTGAGGGCATTCGGGCTTACTTCTTGAGGCTGGCGAACATGAACTCGACCTCGAGGATCTCTTCATACTGCTCCTTGGTCACTTGAACCCGGTCCTTGCCACCCGAGACGGCGTTGAGCTCTTCGTCGGAAAGCGCATCGATCTGAGCATTCTGGGTATTCATGGCAGTTCTCCATCTGGCAGGTGAGCGCGACCACCGCGTTTGTTTCCTGTGATTTGGAGAATGCCTGAGACCGAACCTGAGCGCTGTTCCCCAGGTGCCAGGCTGAAACGGCGTGTCCGGGCGAGCCGAGCGCCGGGCTATGTCCGAGGCCACTTCAGTATCTGCGGCTCGCGCAAATCGTTGTAGCCGATCACGATAGCGGCGCGTTGTTCCGGGTCGCACTCGCTCAGATATCGCTGCTGCCCGCCGACATAGCGCTGGTTGGACGGCGAAGCCGGATCGGACGCGCCCAAATCCGTACCGCGCTGCGCGCCGCGCGGCACGGAGACATTGAAGTCGACCTTCAGGAATACCGAGAGATCCCAATAGGTGCGAAGCTCGGGACGGTGCAGGAAGATGCCGTCAACGATCAGCGCGGCGGCTGGCGGCGCTTGCTGCGTGACCGGTTCGAACGGCCGGTCGTCGTCGAGATCAAAACGCCTTGCGACGTATCGACCGGAGCCACCGGGACTCAATGGATCGAGCAACAGCGTCCGAAATGAATCGTAGTCGTACGAGTCGAGATAAAAGCCATCCGGCGAGTAGCGCCCCCGCGCATAACGAACGGCGCGGGGATGATGGAAGTCATCGACCGAGGCGCGGATGGTGGGGCGGCCTTGCGCTGCCACGATCGGCGCCAGCGCATCCGCCAGCGTGGTCTTGCCCGCGCCGTCGACGCCATCGATCGCGACGCGAATGATCCGCGTGGGATGTCGTGCGACGATGGTGGCGGCGAGACGGTTCAGCAGCGATGCGTGGGCTTCGCTCACATCATCCTCGGCGGCCGCCTCACAGCATGCTGGGCAGCACGCGGTCCGGCGGCTTGTGGTTGTCGAGGAAGGTTCTGATATTGATGATCACCTTCTCGCCCATCTCGACGCGGCCTTCGATCGTGGCCGAGCCCATATGCGGCAGCAGCGTGACCTTGCCGGCCTTTGCCAGCCGGACCAGTTTTGGATTGACGGCGGGCTCATGCTCGTAGACGTCGAGCCCGGCGCCGCCGATCTCGCCACCTTCGATCAGCTTGATCAGCGTGTCCTCGTCGATCACCTCGCCGCGCGCGGTGTTGACGATATAGGCCTCTTTCCGGATCAGTTTTAAGCGCCGCGCCGACAAGAGGTGGAACGTCGCCGGGGTGTGCGGACAGTTCACCGAGATGATGTCCATCCGCGCCAGCATCTGGTCGAGGCTTTCCCAATAGGTCGCGCCCAATTCGTCGGCGATCACGGGCGCGACGGGGCGGCGGTTGTGATAGTGGATCTGCAGGCCGAAGGCGCGCGCCCGGCGCGCCACCGCCTGGCCGATGCGGCCCATGCCGATAATGCCGAGGCGTTTGCCGCCGATGCGATGACCGAGCATCCAGGTCGGCGACCAGCCCGGCCAGTTCTTGCCGTCGGTGAGGATAGAGGCGCCCTCGATCAGCCGCCGCGGCACCGCGAGAATCAGCGCCATGGTCATGTCGGCGGTGTCTTCGGTCAAAACCTTCGGCGTGTTGGTCACGGTGATGCCGCGCGCATGCGCCGCCGTGACGTCGATATTGTCGACGCCATTGCCGAAATTGGCGATCATCCGCAGCTTGCAGTCGGGCTGCTTGAGAATTTCCTCGTTGACCAGGTCGGTCACGGTCGGCACCAGCACGTCGGCGGTACGGACCGCCTCGGCGATCTGTTCCGGCGTCATCGGCGTATCGTCGAGATTTAACCGCGCATCGAACAGTTCGCGCATCCGGGTCTCGATCGAGTCCGGGAGTTTGCGGGTGACCACGACGAGAGGCTTTTTCTTAACCGACATGTCCTGCTCTCATGAGGCAATGGCTCGCCCAACCTTTGACGAGTCAGAAGCTTCGCCGTTGAGGCCTCATTAACCTGGTTGTTCGACACTGCAATCGCTGCGCGGTTCGAACGGCTACCTGGTCGTTTCCTTTGGTTTCCTGAAAGCTTCCTCGGGTTCCCCGGTCCTTACCTTGGGGCCGCCAAGGGAAGGGTCAAGGTAATCAGGGAAATTCGGGCGTTCTGGTTCTCAAGCGTTCCGTCCTCTCTAGCAGAAGGCCGGGCCAAGACAAGAACCCCTCGGGAACGGCAATCCGAGTTGCGACCAAGGCGGGCACAGGGGGACCTAGGTTTAAGGATCTTGGGTTTAAGGGTCTTGGGCTTAAGGGTCTTGGGCTTCAGGCGTTGAGTGGATTGTTTCAACTCGAAGAATTCGAGTTGAGAGGTTTTCGGCAGGAGACGAGTTGATGGCGTTGGGGCGTTTCTGTTCGATGGCGGTGCTGGCAGGGTGCATGCTGGGCGCGTCGGTCAGCACAGGTTTTTCAGCCAAGGAAGCAGGCTCCACCACCAGCGGCCTCCCGGTGCCGCGTTATGTCAGCCTCAAGTCCGATCATGTGAACGTCAGAGCCGGCCCGACCAAGGACAATGACGTCGCCTGGGTCTACACCCGCTCCGGCCTGCCGGTCGAAATCACAGCTGAATTCGAGAACTGGCGCCGGGTGCGCGATTCCGAAGGCGCCGAGGGCTGGGTCTATCACTCCCTGCTGTCGGGCCGCCGCACCGCCGTCGTCACCATGAAGACCAAGGACGAACTCGCGCCGCTCTACGATCGCGCCGATCCGTCCAGCGCGGTCGCCGCGCGCCTGCAGGCCGGCGTCGTTGCCCAGGTCAAGAAATGCGCCGCCGGCTGGTGCCGCGTGATCGGCAACGGGTTTGACGGCTGGATCGAACAGCAGCGGCTGTGGGGCGTCTACGCCGACGAGAAGGTGGATTGAGGCAGGTTCGCTCTGCCGTAGGGCGGACAAAGCGGAGCGTGCCCACCAATTTCGATCATATTCCGGATAGATGGTGGGCACGGCGCAAGCGCGCCTTTGCCCACCCTACCAATCCTCGATGAGGCGCGAGAGTAGACGCCTTCCCTAAACAACAAACATTTGTGGCTATGGGTCCCGGCTCAAGGCCGGGACGACGAGCTGAAAAAGCTCAGCGCTTCTTGCGCAGCCGCACGACCATGTCGACGCGGGCGATTTCGTAGCCTTCGGGCACGTCCGGCATCCGCGACAGCACCAGATGCGGATCGGGAATGTCGACCAGCTCGTGGTTGTTCTCGAGATAGAAGTGGTGATGCGCCGTCACGTTGGTGTCGAAATAGGTCTTGGTGCCGTCAACGCTGACCTGACGCAGCAGGCCGGCATCGGTGAGCTGGTTGAGGGTGTTGTAGACGGTGGCGAGCGAGACCGGCACCTTGGCCAGGGTCGCTTCCTCGTACAGCATTTCAGCGGTCAGATGCCGCGCGCCCTTGCCGAACAGCAGCCAGCCGAGCGCCATCCGCTGGCGGGTCGGCCGCAGGCCTGCAGCTTGCAGCATTTCGTTGACGTCATGCCAGGGACAGCCGGTCAACGCCGGTTGATGTCCGGCGGCACGGGCGGCCGGATCCATCGCGGCTAAGTCAGCGGCGTCGTCGTTCACAGTCGAGACCTGGTCGTTCATTTCCACTTCGGTACCACGCTGACAAACTTGGGCAATATTCTTGCCCAATATAAAAGGAAATCCTTTAGATGCAAGTTTTTCGCAACTAGAACGGTCCCAAGGTTAAGGCGGAACCCACGATGGGACATGGTGTTTTTAGCCCGTATCCAGTGCTTTGCCGCCCCCAAGGCCTATGTTACAGAGCGCGCGGACCACATATGCATATTCGGCAGGGACATTTGCCGGTGGCACCCTAAGTAGCGCCAATTTGCGGGAAACGGTCATTCTCCCGCGGGAAACCGGTCCGGTTCGCTCGAAAGCGCTCATCGGGACATCTTAGAGAGGCTGAAACGATGCTGGATCGCCGCGGCGGTTACGAATACGAGGATTTGCTGGCCTGCGGCCGTGGCGAGCTGTTCGGCCCGGGAAATGCGCAATTGCCGCTGCCGCCGATGCTGATGTTCGATCGCATCACCGAAATTTCCGAAACCGGCGGGGAATACGGCAAGGGCATCGTTCGTGCCGAACTCGACGTGAACCCGGATCTCTGGTTCTTCGGCTGCCATTTCAAAGGCGATCCGGTGATGCCGGGCTGTCTCGGCCTCGACGCGCTGTGGCAGATGGTTGGCTTTTATCTCGGCTGGACCGGCGGCGAGGGCCGCGGCCGGGCGTTGGGCCTCGGCGAACTGAAGTTCTCCGGTCAAGTGATGCCGAACGTCCGCAAGATTGTGTACAACGTCGATATCAAGCGCGTGATGCGTCTAAAGCTCTGGCTGGGTATCGCCGACGGCTGGCTTTCGGCCGACGGCGAGATTATCTATCGCGCGAAGGATCTGAGGGTGGGGCTGCTAAAGCAGGGTGCCGCATTGCCGGGAGCGTAAGTTACCGGCTCTCCAATAAGGCGGCATTCGGTTTGACGGCGGCCATCACACAAAACGCAAACGACAGGACGAGGCGATCATGAGGCGGGTTGTCATCACGGGGATGGGCATCGTCTCATCCATCGGAAATAACACGCAGGAAGTGCTTGCGAGCCTTCATGAGGCGAAATCGGGGATCACGCGCGCGGAAAAATACGCCGAGCTCGGCTTCCGATCGCAGGTGCAGGGCGCTCCGTCCCTCAATCCCGCCGATGTCATCGACCGGCGCGCGATGCGCTTTCTCGGCGAGGGCGCGGCGTGGAATCACATCGCGATGGAGCAGGCGATCCAGGATGCCGGTCTCAGCCCGACCGAAGTTTCCGACGTCCGTACCGGCATCATCATGGGCTCCGGCGGCCCGTCCGCGCGAACCATCGTCGAAGCGGCCGATATCACCAGGACCAAGGGTCCCAAGCGCGTGGGGCCGTTCGCGGTGCCGAAGGCGATGTCGTCGACCGCCTCAGCCACGCTGGCGACCTGGTTCAAGATCAAGGGCGTGAACTATTCGATCTCGTCGGCCTGCGCGACGTCCAACCATTGCATCGGCAATGCCTATGAGACGATCCAGATCGGCAAGCAGGATGTGATCTTCGCCGGCGGCTGCGAGGAACTCGACTGGTCGCTGTCGGTGCTGTTCGACGCCATGGGCGCGATGTCCTCGAAATACAACGCCACGCCCGCCACCGCGTCGCGTCCCTATGACGTCAGCCGCGACGGCTTCGTCATTGCGGGCGGCGCCGGCGTGGTGGTGCTGGAAGAGCTTGAGCATGCCAAGGCGCGCGGCGCGCGCATCTACGCCGAAGTGGTCGGCTATGGCGCGACGTCTGACGGCTACGACATGGTGGCACCGTCGGGCGAAGGCGCCGAGCGCTGCATGCGGATGGCGATGGAGACCGTGAAGACGCCGATCGACTACATCAATCCGCACGCCACCTCGACGCCCGCCGGAGATCCGCCGGAAATCGAGGCGATCCGCAAGGTGTTCGGCACCGGCGAAAAATGCCCGCCGATCTCGGCGACCAAGGCGCTGACTGGACATTCGCTCGGCGCCACCGGCGTCCAGGAAGCGATCTATTCGCTGCTGATGATGAACAACGGTTTCGTGTGCGAGAGCGCCAACATCACCGAGCTCGACCCGGTGTTTGCCGACATGCCGATCGTGCGCAAGCGCATCGACAACGCCAAGCTTGGCACCGTGCTGTCGAACTCGTTCGGCTTCGGCGGCACCAACGCCACGCTGGTGTTCAAGCGCATGGATGCGTGACCCCCAAGCGCGGGTCCGTAGGGTGGGCAAAGCGAAGCGTGCCCACCATCCAAGCCAACGTTCTATCGATAGATGGTGGGCACAGCGCGAAGGCGCGCCTTTGCCCACCCTACGACATTTGCCGGTGACGACAGTCGTGAACGCCTATCCCGCCGCGATCTTCTCTGCGCGCTGGAACGCCGGGCGCGCCGCGCATCGATCGATGTAGGCGTCGAACGAGGGCCGTGACGGCACCATCTTGAACAGCCGCACGGCGAAATTCAGCCCGGAGCCAATGATGATGTCGGCTGCGGAAAAATTGTCGCCGAGAATCCACGGACCTTTCTCCAGTGCGTTGTCGAGCACGTCGATCACGCGTTGCGAATCGCCCCAGCCGGCCGCGACCGGATTCATCTCGATCTTGGTCGCGAGCTGCACGATCGCAGGCTCGATACAACCGGGGCTGAAGAACAGCCAGTAGAGATACTTTGCGCGCAGCGGATCTCCGAGCGGCGGCGCCAGCTTCGCTTCCGGATAGCGCTCGGCGACATAGGCCGCGATCGCTGCGGCCTCGGCAAGCGTGGCCTCGCCATCCCGGAGCGCCGGCACCTTGCCCATCGGATTGATCGCAAGATATTCGAGCTTGCGCTGCGCGCCGGTCGAGATGTCCGTCAGCACGCGTTGATAGGGTTGCCCGGTCTCTTCGAACAGCCACAGCGAGGAAAACGAACGCGAGCGGGGCGACCAATAAAGCTGCATCATGGCGGAACCTTTCATCGCCGGGGGCGGACAATGCCATCTTCATTGCGCGTCTGACGCGAATTGGCAATGCACTACGCCTAGGACGAACGGATCAACGTCGAGCGATATGTTGGTCAACTTTATTTCGTGCGGTCGACTGGCCGGCGATTTCGCGCGAATCGCGGAGAGTCACCAGCCACCCTGCTCAATTGTCTTTGGGGTAGTTGGGCAGCAGGAGGCATGGCTAGCAAGATAAATGGCCAGCAAAAAATAAAGCGCGGCCGTGAGGCCGCCGCTTATCACACCCGCGATTTCCGCAACGAGGGTCTCGCCTTGCGCTGTTCGCGCAAGGCGTCGGCGGCGAGGCAGACCACTTCCGAGATTTGCTGCAGCTGTGCGGCCAGCGGGCTTGTCTTGCGCCACACCATGCCGATGGTTCGCGACGGTTGCGGATTAGAGAACCGCGCGACCGAGACCTGTGCCGAGCGGGTTTCCACCGTGACCGCCATTTCCGGAATCAGGGTGACGCCGATGCCGGCGCCGACCATCTGAACGAGCGTGGACAGCGAGCTTGCGTCCAGCACCTCGCGCGGCGGCGACTGCATGTTGCAGAACGACAGCGCCTGGTCGCGGAAACAATGCCCCTCTTCGAGCAGCAATAGTCGCATCTCGCGCAGCGTCTCGTGGCTCGGCACCGGCGTTCCCTCGTCCTCGCCCGGCCGCACCAAGAGGAAGTTCTCGGAAAAGCACGCGACCTCGGTCAGCGACGGCTCCGATACCGGCAATGCCACGATCGCCGTATCGAGCCGGCCCTCCACGACCTCCTTGATCAGCTTCGGCGTCAGCGTCTCGCGCACGTGGATGTCGAGTTCCGGATGCATGCGCGCGAGGTTCTCGATCACTTTCGGCAACAGATAAGGCGCGATCGTCGGGATCATGCCGATGCGCAGCCGTCCGGCAAGCCGGTCCTGCGCCGCGCGCGCGAAGTCGCCGAGTTCATCGACCGAGCGCAGGATGTCGCGGACACGCTGGACGATCTCTTCGCCGAATTCCGTCAGCGTGATCTGTCGCGCGCTTCGTTCCAGCAGCGCGCCGCCGAGCGCTTGCTCCATTTCCTTGATTTGCATCGACAGGGCCGGCTGCGAGATCGAACAGGCTTCCGCCGCGCGCCCGAAATGGCCGTGACGGGCCAGCGCATCAAAATAGCGAAGCTGTCTGAGCGTCATCTGTATCATCAGAATATCTTATCGTGTCGATCATTAAAATCAACTTCCCCTGATGGAAAGCGGCTCTTAGAGTGCTTCCAATCTGACAGGAAGCGGCCCTTAGGAGGCAATCATGGACGACAAAACAAAATGCCCGTTCTCGGGCGGCAAGGGCGGACACTCGAACCGCGATTGGTGGCCGGACGCGCTGGACGTTTCGGTTCTGCACCGCAATTCCACCCTGTCCGATCCGATGGGCGAGGCGTTCGATTACGCCAAGGAATTCAAGACCCTCGACCTCAATGCCGTGGTCAAGGACCTGACCGCGTTGATGACGGAATCGCAGGAATGGTGGCCGGCCGATTTCGGTCACTATGGCGGTCTGATGATCCGCATGGCGTGGCACAGCGCCGGCACCTACCGCATCACGGACGGCCGCGGCGGCGCCGGGGCCGGCCAGCAGCGCTTCGCGCCGCTGAACAGCTGGCCCGACAACGCCAACCTCGACAAGGCACGCCGGCTGCTGTGGCCGATCAAGCAGAAATACGGCCGCAAGATCTCGTGGGCCGACCTGATGATTCTCGCCGGCAACGTCGCGCTCGAATCGATGGGCTTCAAGACGTTTGGTTTTGCGGGTGGTCGCGCCGATGTCTGGGAGCCCGAAGAGCTGTTCTGGGGCCCCGAAGGCACCTGGCTGGGCGATGAACGCTACAGCGGCGAACGCCAGCTCGCCGAACCGCTCGGCGCCGTGCAGATGGGCCTCATCTACGTCAATCCGGAAGGCCCGAACGGCAACCCGGATCCGCTCGCGGCGGCGAAAGACATCCGCGAAACTTTCTTCCGCATGGCCATGAACGACGAAGAGACCGTTGCTCTGATTGCCGGCGGCCACACCTTCGGCAAGGCCCATGGTGCCGGCGATCCGTCGCTGGTGGGTTCGGACCCGGAAAGCGGCGCTCTCGAGGATCAGGGCCTCGGCTGGAAGAGCAAGCATGGTACCGGCATCGGCGCCGATACCATCACCGGCGGTCCCGAAGTCACCTGGACGCAGCAGCCGACGCAGTGGAGCAATCTGTTCTTCAAGAACCTGTTCGAGAACGAATGGGAGCTGACCAAGAGCCCGGCCGGTGCCAAGCAGTGGAAGGCGAAGGGCGCGGAAGCCACGATCCCGGACGCCTTCGACAAGTCGAAGAAGCATGTGCCGATGATGCTGACCACCGACCTGTCGCTGCGCTTCGATCCCGCTTACGAGAAGATTTCGCGGCGCTTCTACGAAAACCCGGACCAGTTCGCGGATGCGTTCGCGCGTGCCTGGTTCAAGCTCACGCACCGTGACATGGGTCCGGTCGTGCGTTATCTCGGCCCGCTGGTGCCGAAGGAAACGCTGATCTGGCAGGACCCGATTCCGGCGGTGGATCATCCGCTGATCGGCGATGCTGATATCGCCGCGCTGAAGACCAGGATTCTCGGCTCGGGCCTGTCGGTGTCGCAGCTCGTTTCGACCGCATGGGCGTCGGCATCGACGTTCCGCGGCTCCGACAAGCGCGGCGGCGCCAATGGCGCGCGTATTCGTCTCAGCCCGCAGAAGGACTGGGAGGTCAACCAGCCCGCCGAGCTGAACACGGTGCTGCAGAAGCTCGAGGCGATCCAGAAGGAGTTCGGCAAGAAGGTTTCGCTTGCCGACCTGATCGTTCTCGGCGGCTCCGCGGCGGTTGAAAAGGCCGCAAAGGACGCCGGCGTCGACGTCAAGGTGCCGTTCACGCCGGGGCGCATGGATGCGTCGCAGGATCAAACCGACGTTGCTTCCTTTGCCCCGCTCGAACCGCGTGCCGACGGCTTCCGCAACTACGTCAACGGCAAGAAGCATCAGTTCCTGGCGCCCGTGGAAGCGCTGGTGGACCGGGCGCAATTGCTGCGGTTGACGGGGCCCGAACTGACCGCGCTGGTCGGCGGCCTGCGCGTGCTCGGCGCGAATGCCGGCGGATCGAAGCACGGCGTCTTCACCAGCAAGGTGGGGACATTGACGAACGAATTCTTCGTCAATCTGCTCAGCATGAGCACGGAGTGGCAGCCGTCGGGCGACAACGTCTATGAGGGCCGCGACCGCAAGACCAAGGCGGTCAAATGGACGGCTACCGGCGTCGACCTGATCTTCGGCTCGCACGCGCAGCTTCGTGCCTTCGCCGAGGTCTATGCCTGCGCGGACTCGAAAGAGAAGTTCGCCAAGGACTTCGCGGCGGCCTGGACCAAGGTGATGAACGCCGATCGTTTCTGATCACCTGAGCACTGGACGAGCGCAACACTGACAAAAAAAAGGGCGGCTCACGAGCCGCCCTTTTACCTTTGGAATGAACAGCGCGATCAGACGCCGAGCGTACCGGCCTTCGCCGCGGCATAGCGCTCCGCGATCTTGGTCCAGTTCACCGTGTTCCACCACGCCTTGAGATAATCGGCGCGGCGGTTCTGGTAGTTGAGATAATAGGCGTGCTCCCAGACGTCGTTGCCAAGCAGCGCGCGCTTGCCGTCCATGATCGGACTGTCCTGGTTGGGGCGGGTTTCGATCGCAAGCTTGCCGTCCTTGGCAACGGTCACGAACACCCAGCCGGAGCCGAACTGACGTCCGCCAGCGGCGTTAAAGTCGTTCTGGAATTTTTCCAGGCCACCGAGGTCCTTGTCGATCGCGGCCAGCACCTCGCCTTCCGGCTTGCCGCCGCCCGGGGCCATGATTTCCCAGAACATGGTGTGGTTGGCATGGCCGCCGAGATTGTTGCGCACGCCGAATTTGATGTCGTCGTTCAGGGCGTTCAGATTGCCGAGAATATCCGTCACCTTGCTGGTGCCGAGCTGCGCATTGGTCTTGGCGAGGGTGTTCAGATTGTTGACGTATGCGGCATGGTGCCGGCCATGGTGGATTTCCATGGTCTTGGCATCGATATGCGGCTCAAGCGCGTTGAAGGCGTAAGGGAGCGGCGGCAGCGTGAACGGGCCTGCCGCGGCCGGGGCAGCCGCTGGTGTCGCGGCGGGCGCCTGGGCAAAGACGACACGCGGTGCCGCCGCGACGGCAACGAGGCCGGCGGCGGCGCTGAAAAAATGACGGCGCGAAAGTGCGGACATAAGTCTCTCCCTGCGTGACGAGCCTGTTGCTCGGTTCGGACGATCGTAACGGGTCCAGCTTCCAGCTGCGAAGTCAGCCCCATTCCGGTTTCATTTTAAATGGGTTAGGCGCTGCGGCGTAAGAGCGCACGATCACATCTGCGGCAAATAAAAAGGGCGGCTTTGAAGCCGCCCTTTTCTGATTTTCGATGTCGAGGCGCTTACTCGCCGGCCGCTTCGCGGGGCGCCGAGGCTTCCGCCGCCTTCTGCTTGGCTTCGAGGTCCTCGCCGGTCGCCTGATCGACCACCTTCATCGACAGCCGCGTCTTGCCGCGATCGTCGAAGCCGAGCAGCTTGACCTTGACCTTGTCGCCTTCCTTGACGACGTCGGAGGTCTTCTGCACCCGGGCCCCGGCGAGCTGGCTGATGTGGACGAGACCGTCCTTGGCGCCGAAGAAGTTCACGAACGCGCCGAACTCCATCACCTTGACCACGGTGCCTTCGTAGATCTGGCCGATCTCTGGATCGGAGGCGATCGACTTGATCCACTTGATCGCGGCCTTCATCGCCTCACCGTCGTTGGAGGCGACCTTCACGGTGCCGTCGTCCTCGATGTTGACCTTGGCGCCGGTCTTTTCGACGATCTCGCGGATCACCTTGCCGCCGGTGCCGATCACTTCACGGATCTTGTCGGTCGGGATCTTGAAGGTCTCGATGCGCGGCGCGTATTCGCCGAGTTCGGCGCGGGCATTGGTGAGCGCCTTCGACATTTCGCCGAGGATGTGGATACGCCCATCCTTGGCCTGGCCGAGTGCGACCTTCATGATCTCCTCGGTGATGCCTTCGATCTTGATGTCCATCTGCAGCGAGGTGATGCCCTGGTCGGTGCCGGCCACCTTGAAGTCCATGTCGCCGAGATGATCCTCGTCACCGAGGATGTCGGACAGGACTGCAAAGCGCGAACCTTCCAGGATCAGGCCCATCGCGATACCCGCGGTCGGCCGCTTCAGGGGAACGCCCGCATCCATCAGCGCCAGCGAAGCGCCGCAGACCGACGCCATCGACGACGATCCGTTGGATTCGGTGATCTCGGAAACCACGCGCACCGTGTAGGGGAATTCGTGGTGCGGCGGCAGGACCGGATGGATTGCGCGCCAGGCGAGCTTGCCGTGGCCGATTTCGCGGCGCTTGGTGCCGCCGAGGCGTCCGGTTTCACCGACCGAGTAGGGAGGGAAGTTGTAGTGCAGCAGGAACTGCTCCTTGTAGGTCCCTGACAGCGAGTCGATGTACTGCTCGTCCTCGCCGGTGCCGAGCGTGGTCACGACCATCGCCTGGGTTTCACCGCGGGTGAACAGCGCCGAACCGTGGGCGCGCGGCAGCACGCCGACCTCGGCGATGATGCTGCGCACGGTCTTGGAATCGCGGCCGTCGATGCGCTTGCCGGTGTCGAGGATGTTCCAGCGGACGATCTTGGATTCGAGTTCCTTGAACACGCCGGCGATGCGCAGCTTGTCGTATTGCGGCTCCTGCCCTTCCGGGAAGTAGTGAGCCATCACCTTTTCCTTGGCCTTGCCGACCGCCGCGTAGCGGTCCTGCTTGATCGGAATAGCGTAGGCCGAGCGCAGCTCCTGCTCGATCAGGCCGAGCATTTCCTTCTCGAGCGCGCTCTCGTCGACGACCTTGACCTCGCGCGGCTCTTTCGCGGCCTTCTCGGCGAGCTCGATGATCGCCTTGATCACCGGCTGGAAGTGCCGGTGCCCGAACATGACAGCACCGAGCATGATGTCTTCGTTGAGTTCCTTGGCTTCCGATTCCACCATCAGCACGGCGTCGGCGGTGCCGGCGACGACCAGGTCGAGCTGGGTCTCGAGCATTTCGTCGAGCGTGGGGTTGAGCACATACTCGTCGTTGGCAAAGCCGACGCGGGCCGCACCGATCGGGCCCTTGAACGGGGCGCCCGAGATCGTCAGCGCCGCGGAGGCCGCGACCAGCGCCAGAATGTCGGGATCGTTCTCCATGTCATGCGACAGCACGGTGACGATGACCTGGGTTTCATTGCGCCAGCCGTCGACGAACAGCGGACGGATCGGACGGTCGATCAGGCGGGAGACGAGGGTCTCCTTTTCGGTCGGCCGGCCCTCGCGCTTGAAATAGCCGCCGGGAATGCGGCCCGCGGCATAGGTCTTTTCCTGGTAGTCGACGGTCAGCGGCAGGAAGTCGACGCCTTCGCGCGGGTTCTTGGCCGCGACGACCGTAGCGAGCACGATGGTCTCGCCATAGGTCGCCAATACGGCGCCGTCGGCCTGACGGGCGATCTTTCCGGTTTCAAGCTTGAGGGGACGTCCACCCCAGTCGATCTCGACTGAATGAGCATTAAACATTTCGATTTCTTTCATGGTTTCGCGAAAGCAGGGGCGCCTGAAACACAAAGACCATGCGCAAGATTGCGAGACACTGATCGCAACACGAGATCAGCATCCGGCGATCCTGCCATGGTCTTTATATTTCGGATGGCGTCCATCCTCTCGGTAGTCCGGGCACCTTGCCCTGCCCAGCGGCCGGATTGCTGCTGGACGTCTATTGGGCATGAGTTTCTTCATGCCCTTGCGCATGATCGTCTCCGAAAATCCGGAGTCCGGGTTTCTTCCGGAAGACCATACGAAAACGCGCGCAACAGGCGCGCGCGTACTCTGGGATCAACGACGAATGTTGTGCTTTTCGAGCAGCGCCTTGTAGCGCGCCTCGTCCTTCCGCTTGATGTAATCAAGCAGGGAACGGCGCGTGGCGACCATCTTCAAAAGACCCCGGCGCGAATGATTGTCCTTCACGTGGGATTTGAAGTGCCCGGTGAGGTTGTTGATGCGTTCCGACAGGATCGCAACCTGAACCTCGGGCGAGCCGGTGTCGCCGGCCTTGTTGGCATTCGTCTTGATGACTTCCGCTTTGCGTTCGGCGGTAATCGACATCGTCAAACTTTCTCATCGTTACGACCGGAACTGGCTGTCAGTCCGGTCAGGTTGAACACACGCTTGGGGATGAGTTCGCCATTGCCAATTTCGGCGAGGGCCAGAAGCCGGCCTGCCACCGTGACATAGACTGTGCCGCTACAATTGGGCGCATCCCGTCCGCGCAACAAAACGGCCTGGCCCCGGTGGAGCCTTGCCGCATCAGCCCGTGTGACGGCCAGTGCCGGGATGTCGTCCAGCGCGGTCTCAACGGGCAAAAGCGCGTCGGCGAGGCTGCCCTCGCCCGACGCGGCTCTATTACACAAAGCCTCCAACTGTTCCAGCGGAATCATGTCCGCTTCGCGGAATGGACCGACCAGGGTCCGTCGCAAGGCGCTGATATGGCCGAAACAGCCCAGAATCCGGCCGATATCGCGGGCCAGCGCCCGGACATAGGTTCCCTTGCCACACTCGGCCTCGAACACGGATTGGCCGCTATCCGTATGTTCTACAAGGGTTAATTCGTGAATTTCGACCGGACGCGGCTTCAGTTCGACGGTTTCGCCGTCTCTGGCCAGATCATAGGCCCGTTCGCCCTGGACCTTGATCGCGGAATATTGCGGCGGGATCTGCTCGATCAGGCCGGTGAATTGCGGCAGCAGCGCCCGGATGGAATCGGCAGAAGGCCTGAGATCGCTGGTCCTGGTCGCCCGGCCCTCGGTGTCGTCGGTGTCGCGTTCCTCGCCCCAGCTCACGGTGAAGCGATATCGCTTGCGGCCGTCCATCACGAACGGGACCGTCTTGGTGGCTTCGCCGAGCGCGATCGGCAGACCGCCGGAGGCGAGCGGGTCGAGGGTACCGGCATGGCCGGCGCGCTTGGCCTGGAACAGGCGCTTGAGCACGGCGACCGCGTGCGTCGAGGTCATGCCGATCGGCTTGTCGAGAATCACCCAGCCATGGACGTCGCGCTTGTCGCGGCGCGGCTGATTGTTCTGACGTTGCTTGCCCTGATGCTTCTGACGCGGATCGTTATTGCCGCGACGCATATCGTCGCCGCGCCGTACCTCTTCGCCAACGCGGCTGTTGCCGTCGTTGCGGGCCTCGGTAAAAATATTTTTTTCCACGTCATGCGATTCGGCGTTTTCCGAACCGATCACGCTGTTGGCAGTGCTCACAATCATCACTTGTCGTCCGAATCGGGTGCGAGGTCTCTTTGCACCGCAGGTGTTCTCAGTAATTTCTCGATCCGTTCCGCTTCATCGAATCGTTCGTCGACGCGAAAGCGAAGATCAGGCGCAAACTTTAAGTTAACGCGGTGCGCAATCTCGCCGCGCAGGAACTTCTTGTTGCGCGCCAGCGCCGCGAGCACGACATCGGTGTCGCGTCCGCCGAGCGGCATCACATAGACGGTTGCAAGCTTCAGGTCCGGTGACATGCGCACCTCCGGAACCGTGATGATGTGCCCCTCGAGATCGGGGTCATGCACGCTACCTTGCGCCAGAATATCGGCAACCGCATGGCGCACGGTTTCGCCGACGCGCAATTGGCGTTGCGAGCCGCCGGGGGCGGAACTCTTGCTGTGGTGGCGGGGCATGGCCGTCTCTCGAAAATAATTGCTGATGGCCGGGCTATTCCCGGCCATCGACGTCGTTCTTGCTGCTGAATTCTCTGGGACGTGGATGCCCGATACATTAGTGCGAAGACTTAGCTTCGCGCTTTTGACCGGGCATGACGTCGAACTAGTACAATGTCTTCCGACGAAGCCGTAAGGTTCAGACTTACAGGCTCCGCTGGATCGTCTCCACGCGATAACACTCGATGACGTCGCCGACACGCATGTCGCCGTAATTCTCGAACGCCATGCCGCATTCCTGACCGGACTGCACTTCCTTCACTTCATCCTTGAAGCGCTTCAGCGTCGAGAGCTTGCCTTCGTGCACAACGACGTTGTCGCGAATGAGGCGAACGTTGGCGCCGCGTTCCACGGTACCGTCGGTGACACGGCAGCCGGCGACCTTGCCGACCTTGGAAATGTTGAACACTTCCAGGATCTGCGCATTGCCCAGCATGGTTTCGCGCAGCGTCGGTGCGAGCAAGCCGGACATCGCCTTTTTGATGTCGTCGACCAGATCGTAGATGATGTTGTAATAGCGGATCTCGATGCCGTTGCGCTTGGCCGCGGCCGCCGCTTCCTTGTTGGCGCGAACCGAGAAGCCGATGATGGCGGCGTTGAAACCTTCCGCCAGCGTCACGTCGGATTCGGAGATGCCACCGACGCCCGCATGCAGGATACGGGCGGCGACTTCGTCGGTGCCGAGCTTTTCCAGCGATCCCAGGATGGCTTCGAGCGAACCTTGCACGTCGGCCTTGATGATCAGCGGGAATTCCTTGCGGCCCGACGTCTTGAGCTGCGACATCATCTGTTCGAGCGAACCGCGCATGCCGGAAATCGAGGCAGCCGCGTTTTCGCGCTTCTGGTGGGCGCGATAGCTCGTGACCTGGCGGGCGCGGGCTTCGTTCTCGACCACCGCGAGGCGGTCGCCGGCTTCGGGCGGACCGTTGAAGCCGAGCACCTCGACCGGAACCGAAGGTCCGGCCTCGTCGATGTTGACGCCCTGGTCGTTGATAAGGGCGCGGACGCGGCCCATTTCGGCGCCGGCCACGATGATGTCGCCGATGCGCAGGGTTCCGCGCTGCACCAGCACGGTCGCAACCGGACCTCGGCCGCGGTCGAGCCTGGCTTCGATCACAGTACCTTCGGCGGGACGTTCCGCGTTGGTCTTGAGGTCGAGCAGTTCGGCCTGCAGCGCGATCATTTCCAGCAGCTTGTCGAGATTGGTCTTGTTCTTGGCTGACACCTCGACGTCGACGACTTCACCGCCGAACGACTCGACCTGAACCTCGTGCTGCAACAGCTCGGTGCGCACGCGCTCCGGCTTGGCGTCGGGCTTGTCGATCTTGTTGATCGCGATGATCATCGGAACCTTCGCCGCCTTGGCGTGGTTGATCGCCTCGATGGTCTGCGGCATGACGCCGTCATCGGCCGCCACCACCAGGATCACGATATCCGTGACCTTGGCGCCGCGCGCACGCATCGCGGTGAACGCGGCGTGGCCGGGCGTATCGATGAAGGTGATCTTCTTGCCGCTTTCCGGCGAGGTCACCTGATAGGCGCCGATATGCTGGGTGATGCCGCCGGCTTCGCCCGAAACCACGTTGGCATGGCGGAGCGCGTCGAGCAGCGAGGTCTTGCCGTGGTCGACATGGCCCATCACGGTCACGACCGGCGAACGCGGTTCGGTGTCGGTGGAATCGTCGACGATGTCGAACAGGCCCTCTTCGACGTCGGACGCGGCCACGCGCTTGACGGTGTGGCCCAATTCCTCGGCGATCAGCTGCGCGGTGTCGGCGTCGATCACGTCGGTGATCTTGTGCATCGCGCCCTGCTTCATCAGCAGGCGGATGACGTCGACCGCGCGTTCCGACATGCGGTTGGCGAGTTCCTGGATGTTGATGGCTTCCGGGATCACCACTTCGCGGATGATCTTTTCCTTCGGCTCGTTCGAGGCATGTCCCTTCAGGCGCTGGGTGCGGCGGCGGAACGAGGCGATCGAACGCTCGCGCACATTGTCGGCGTCGAGGGCGGTGACCAGCGTCAGGCGGCCGCGTTCCTTTTGCGGCCCGGGCTTGTGGGTCGTCTTCGGCGGCACGGCGGGGCGCATGGCGCCGCCGGGGCCACGGCGGATCTGGCGCGGACCTTCATCCTCATCGGAAGCGTCGGCGGCGACGCCCGGCGCGCGCGCGGGCGGCACTGCGGACGCCGTCGGCCGGGCCGCGGGACGCGCGGTGGTGGTGGTGGTCGTGCCGGGTGCGGTCGTCGTCGCGGTCTTGGCTTCGGCTTCACCAAATCGCTTCTTGGCTTCGCTTTCCGCCTTGCGCTTGGCTTCCTCTTCGATGCGGTGACGTTCTTCCTCGGCCTTGCGGCGCGCTTCGGCGGCTTCGCGCTCGGCCTGCTCAATGCCTTCGCGGCTTGCGCGGCGCTTGGCTTCTTCTTCGGCGAGACGACGTTCCTCGATGTCACGGACCTTGGCGTCGGCCAGGGCGCTGGCGCGCGCGGAGCGTTCATCCTCGGTCAGCGTGCGCAGCACCACGCCGGAGCCGGCGCGGGGTGCGGCTGGCGCGGAGGGCCGGCTCGGTGCCTTGGCGACGACCGGCGCAGGCTTGGCGACCACCGGTTCGGGCGCTTGGGTTTCGCCGGCGGGGGCGTCGCCGCCGAGGCGGCGCTTGCCGCGCTTCTCGACCACGACCTGCTTGGTCCGGCCATGGCTGAAGCTCTGGCGTACGGTGCCCGTCTCGACGCGCGGCTTGAGCGTCAAGGTCTTGGTCGGGACACTCAAAGTCTTGTCGCCAGGCGTTTTGGTATCAACCATTCAGCAGTCCTAATCTTGTTGCGTTGTGCGCATTCGCACAGTCGTTAAAGCAAGTCTTGTTAGTCAGAATTTCTGGCCGCTCGGGCGGTCTTGTCGTCTTCGGCCATCCGGTATCGGACCAGGATCTGGCAGCGCGACAGGAACGTCTTGCTCGCCGGGCCCGCGAGCAGGGCAGCATGTATCACATTTGACCGCCCCAGTGCCAAATCCAATTCTGCCGACGTCAGAACATTGACGATCGGAAATTCCGCCGATTCATCCGCATTTCCGCGCTTTTGCCGCACGATCGCGTCCAATTTGCGGATTCCGTCGGCCGCCCCGTCGGAAGCGTGGATAAGGGCCTGGGCCTCCCCGTCCCGGAGCGCGCCCTCGACCTTGCTGAAACCGGAGACGACCTGGCCGGCCTTGGCGACCATCGCCAGCGCCTCGGTGCAGCTTCGAACCAGCAAAGCCTCGGTGTCGGCGGGGAGGGTCGCAGCGGCCCGGATGTCGCGCTTGAAACCCCTGCTAAATTGGTTACGCCGCACCGCTTCCGCAACGGTCCGGCGCGATGCCGAGACCCACAGGCCGCGGCCGGGAAGCTTGCGCTTCAGATCCGGAACGACCTCGCCCTGGGGCGAGACCACGAACCGGATCAGTTCGTCGATCGGGCGCACCTCACGGGTGACCGCGCACATCCGCATCGTCGCGGACTTGTCGGTCCGCGGTCCGTTGTCGAGATCGGGGTCAGCCATGGCGAGCATGCGCGGGGCATCTCCTTACGCCGTCTGGTCTTCGGTGGCTTCCGCCGCCTCGGACTGCTTGGCAAGGTCGGCCTCGGTGATCCAGCCGGCGATGACGCGGGCCTGCATGATCATGCGCTCGGCATCGTCGCGCGAGATTTCGTTGGCGTCGAGAATGCCGGGGAACTTGGTCGGCTCGGCGCCTTCCTTGCGCTCGGTCCAGCCAACCAGATCGTCGGTGGCGCAACCGGCCAGATCCTCGACCGACTTGATGTCGTTCTCGCCGAACTTGACCAGCATCTTCGAGGTCACGCCGGGTACCGTCTTCAAAGCGTCATCCACACCGAGTTCCTTGCGTTTGTTTTCCAGCTCGGTCTCGAGCTGTTCCAGGTATTCTTTTGCACGGCTCTGCAGTTCGTTGGCGGTTTCCTCGTCGAAGCCCTCGATGCCGGCGAGTTCCTTGACGTCGACCAGCGCGAGTTCCTCGACCGAGGTGAAGCCTTCCGACGCCAGCAGCTGGCCGACCACTTCGTCGACATTCAGCGCTTCCATGAACACCCGCGTCGAGTTCTCGAAATCGGCCTGACGGCGCTCGGATTCTTCCTGCTCGGTGAGGATGTCGATGTCCCAGCCGGTCAGCTGCGAAGCGAGCCGCACGTTCTGTCCGCGGCGGCCGATCGCCAGCGACAGCTGGTTGTTGGTGTCGGGCACCACGACCTCGATACGCTCGCGGTCTTCGTCGATCACGACCTTGGCGACTTCGGCGGGCGCCAGCGCATTGACGACGAAGGTCGCGATATCGGGCGACCACGGAATGATGTCGATCTTCTCGCCCTGCAGTTCGTTCACCACCGCCTGCACGCGCGAACCGCGCATACCGACGCAGGCGCCGACCGGATCGACCGAGGAATCCCGCGAAATAACGCCGATTTTGGCGCGCGAACCAGGATCGCGGGCGACCGCCTTGATCTCGACGATGCCGTCATAAATTTCCGGCACTTCCTGCGCGAACAGCTTTGCCATGAACTGCGGATGGGTGCGGGACAGGAAAATCTGCGGCCCGCGGGTTTCGCGGCGGACGTCGAAGATATAGGCGCGGACGCGGTCGCCGTTGCGGAACACTTCGCGCGGCAGCATCTCGTCACGGCGCACGATGGCTTCGCCGCGGCCGAGATCGACGATCACGCTGCCATATTCGACGCGCTTGACGATGCCGTTGACGATATCGCCGATGCGGTCCTTGAATTCCTGGTACTGCCGGTCGCGCTCGGCCTCGCGCACCTTTTGCACGATCACCTGCTTGGCGGACTGGGCGGCGATGCGGCCATATTCCAGCGGCGGCAGGGTGTCGGCGATGGTGTCGCCGACCTGGGCGCCCGGATTGGCGCGCTGCGCATCGGCCAGCGAAATCTGGTTCGATGAATTTTCGACCACGTCGACGACCAGCATGTGGCGCGACAGCCGGAGCTCGCCCTTCTTGGCGTCGATCTCGGCGTGAACGTCGGTCTCGCTGCCGTAGCGGGCGCGGGCCGCCTTGGCGATGGCGTCTTCCATCGCCGCGATCACGATGCCGCGGTCGATCGACTTTTCGCGGGCAACCGCGTCTGCGATCTGCAGCAGTTCGAGTTTATTGGCGCTGACAGCTGCCATGGCTCAGTCTCCTTCGGTGGGATCGAATTCGCCGCCGGGCAAACCTTGCGCGGCGAGGCGATGTTTCTTGGTATTCTTCGGTAACGGCTTCTTCAGCGGTTTCAGTGTCTTGTTCAGTGTCTTGGGCTTCGGCTTGTTGCTCTTGGCCGGATCGCTTTTTTTGGCGTGCGGCGGAGGCGGCGGCTCGAGCCCGAGATTCTGGCGCAGCTCGCGCTCGGCGGCCTTGCCGCGGCGCATCGATTCGGCGATCAGCTCGTCGGTGAGCACCAGACGGGCGTCGGAGATGTCTTCCATGACAAGCAGCACGTCCGCATCTTCTTCCGCGCGGATGTCATCGCGATGAAGCCGCACCGCGTCGCCCTCGACGCCCTGCAGCGTGCCACGAAAGCGCTTGCGGCCCTGATGGGCGAGCGCCATCTCGACCTTTACGAGATGACCGACATAGCGTTCGAAGTCCGAACGGCGCACCAGCGGACGATCGATGCCGGGCGATGAGATCTCCAGCCGATAAGCGCGCTCGATCGGATCGGCGACGTCCAGCACCGGCGACAGCGCACGCGAAATCGCCTCGCAATCCTCGATCTGCATGGTGCCGTCGGGCCGTTCGGCCATGATCTGGACCGTGCAGCCGGCCTCGCCGGAAATCTTGATCCGTACCAGCCGGTAGCCCATGCCCTGCAATACCGGTCCTGCCACGGCGGAAACTCGCGCGGCGACGCCCGGCTCGACCACGAGCCGCGGCTCGGCGAGCAGGTCAAGATCCTCTGAAACAGCAGTTGGCTCGGTCATGTCCAGGGTCAAAAGCGTCTTTACTTACATGAGGTTAGGCCGGGTCTAACCCGGATCCGGCCGGTTCCCTGAACCGTGCCGTGCAGCCCCTTCTGGGCTGGGCTCGTTCAGGTAATAAAAAAGAGCGGGTCCCGAAGGGCCCACTCTCAATACGCGATCGTATGAGAACCATAAGTTGCGGCGGATATAGCGGTTTTTCCGCAATCCGGCAAGGCCTTGCACGCCCCGTTAAGGGAGATTTTGAGTCCTGTCCGGGCGGGCCAAAGCCTAACCCTTCATTCACGAACGGTACCTAGATTGCCGAAAACCAGCCAATTCGGCCGGTTTGGATAGGTTTATGACGCCAGCGACAACGCTGATCCCAGGACTGGACGACATCGTCAGGGGCGGCGATCCCAAGCGCCGCGCCGACGCCGCGCGCCGGATCAGTGAATTATTCCTGCAGGGGGCTGCCAATTTCGGCGCCGATCATGTCGATCTGTTCGACGGCGTATTGAGCAGCCTGGTCCCCCATGCCGACCTTGCCGCGCGGGCCGAACTCGCCGAGCGGCTGTCGCTGCTTGTCAACGCGCCGCGCGGGCTGGTCGGGCAGCTCGCCCATGAGGACGAAATTGCCATTGCCGGCCCGCTGCTGCGGCGCTCGCCTGTCATCGACGAACAGATCCTGGTCGAAATCGCCAGCGTGAAGGGGCAGGGCCATCTGCTGGCGATGTCGGATCGGCCGACGCTCTCTCCCGACCTTACCGATGTCATCGTGCGCCGCGGCGACCGCGATGTCGTCAGGCGCGCGGCGGGCAATGCCGGTGCAGCGTTCTCGTCGGACGGCTATTCGACCTTGATCAAGCGCGCCAGCCAGGACGGCGTGCTGACGCTCAAGATCGGCCAGCGCGACGATCTCTCCGGCGAACAACTGAAGGACCTTCTGGCCGGAACGATCGATGTGGTCCGCCGCCGCCTGTTCACAGTCGTCAAGCCGGCGCGGCAGGTGGCGATCAAGCGGGCGATCAACGAAATCTCCGGCGCTGTCGAACGAACCGACAGCGGCCGCGACTTCGAGGCAGCGCAGCGCACGATCCTGTCGCTGCATCGCGAGGGCCAACTGGTCGAAAGTGCGCTGCTCAATTTCGCCAAGGCAAACAAATACGAGGAATCCGTCGCTGCGCTGGCGGCGATGACCGGCGTGAAGATCGCGACCCTCGACCGGCTGATTGCCGGCGACCGCTACGATCCGATCCTGATCGCCGGCAAGGCGGTCGGCCTCGAATGGGCCACCGTGCGTGCTTTGATCTTGCTGCGGCTGGGCCCGAACCGGACGGCGTCATCAGCCGATATCGAAAGCGCCCGCATGAATTTCGCGCGCCTGATGCCCACGACCGCCGAGCGCGTCGTCGGCTTCTGGAAGACCCGCCCGACGGTTTGAGCTTGGGCCGTTATTGCGAGCGAAGCGAAGCAATCCACCGCGCCACAAAGCAAGTATGGATTGCTTCGTCGCTTTGCTCCCTTGCGCAAACGCTGCGCGTTTGTCGCAGGCAATGACGATGGAGAGCATTTTCTATCCCACCCGCCGAAACCTCAAATACGCCGCAACGCGTCCCTCACGCTCGGCCTTCCGTCCGTAGCGCGTCATCGTGTAGCCCGCCCACGGCTCGCGCCAGTCGGCGGCGCGTTCTGCCATCCAGGAAAAATCCGGCGAACGCAACAGATGCGCCAGCGTCCATGCGCAGTAATCATCGATGTCGCTTACGAAGCGAAACTCGCCATTTGATTTGATGATGCGGGCCATCGCGGCCACCGTGGCGTCCTGCACGAAGCGCCGCTTCCAGTGCCGGCGCTTCGGCCAGGGATCGGGATGGATCAGATCGATCCGCGCCAGGGATCGCGGCGGCGCCCATGCAAGCAGTTCGGCGGCGTCGCCGGCGTACAGGCGGATATTGCCGATGTTGTGGGCTTCGATCTGCGTCAGGATTTTCGCCATGCCGTTGACATAGGGCTCGCAGCCGATGAATCCGATATCGGGAAACGCCTGTGCTTCGGCGATCAGATGTTCGCCGCCGCCGAATCCGATTTCCAGCCTGACGGCGTCGGGCTTCGACTCGAAGATGTCGGTGAGATCATCGGGCGCGGGCGTCCCGATATCCAGCGCCAGATGCGGCAGCAGATTGTCGATCAGGTCGGCCTGATGGATGCGCAGCTTGTGACCCTTGCGGCGGCCGAAGAACGAGCCGTGCGCATGCGCGGCGGCGCCGTCATCCGCCGGCGCGTCGCGATCGCCGATGTCGCGGGGTGAGACCGTCATCGCAGCGTCTGGTACAGCCGGTGCAGCAGCCGCGCCCTCGGCTCGATCGAGGAGATGTACATCTGCTCGTAATGGGTATGCGCGCCCTTGCCGTCGACCCCGAGGCCGTCAAGCGTCGCCGTGTGGGGTGCGGTGAAATTGCCGTCGCTGCCGCCGCCGGTGAAGGTGTCGACCAGATCGAAACCGATTTCGGCCGCCAGCGTCTTGGCGTGCTCAAAGAGCGCCGCACCGGCGTTGCCCTTTTCGTAAGGCGGGCGATTCAGCTCGCCGGTGACAGTGACGCTGACGCCTTCGGTGCGTGATTTCAGGCCGAGGATTTTTGGGACCAGTTCTTCGGAATCGGCAATGCCGGGCACGCGCATGTCGACCTCGGCATAGGCCTCCTCCGCGATCACGTTCGGCTTGGTGCCGCCCCTGACGACGCCGACATTGACGGACACGCCACGCTTGAGGTCGTTCATCGCCTCCAGCGTCTGAATGACGTTGCCGAGTTCGCGGATGGCGCTGCGGCCGTCCTCGGGCCGCGTGCCGGCATGCGACGGCACGCCCTTGATGAAGACTTCGAAGCGCGCGACGCCCTTGCGCCCGGTGACGATTTTGCCGCCGTCGCGGGCGGGCTCGGTCACCAGCACATATTTTGCCTTGCGCCCCTCCGTCTCGATCAGGGCACGCGACGTCGGGCTGCCGATTTCTTCATCGGAGACGAACATCTGGGTGATGCCGAGCGTAGAGCGCGCGCTGTCGGCACAAATCTGACGAAAGGCATGGTAGGCGAGATAGGCGCCGCCCTTCATGTCATAAATGCCGGGACCGAAGGCGCTGTCGCCCTCGATCTTGAACGGCAGCCGCTCGATGAATCCCAGCGGATGCACGGTATCGAGATGGCTCAGCACCAGGATGCCCGGCGCGTCCTGCCCCCATGACGAACGCGCGACCAGATGATCGCCGCATCCGTTCTTTCCTGCGATCCGCTCGACGGTCGCGGGCAGGTCTCGGTAGCCGTCAGTGACGAGGTCGGCGAGCTTGTTGACCTGTGCGGGCACCTCGGTCGGCGTCTCGATTTCGACCCAGCGGCGGATGCCGTCGAGGATCGAACTGGAATCAAACGGATTGGTGGTGGTTCCGGTCATCAGCGCTTTGCCTTCAAGGAATTTCGGCCCAAGGATTTTCGGTCCAAGCAATTTCAGCCAAATGTCATGCGCTCGCGCCGGCGGGCGCGTCAATCGGAACATCCGGTTATGGCAGCTGAAATCAACGCTGGTCGGGGCCTTCGCGCGCGGCGATCTGTTCGACCAGTTCGACGATACTGCGGCGCATTTTGGCGTCGGTAATGCGCGTAAACGCCCGCGTCAGAGACAGGCCTTCGGAAGTGGCGAGAAAGTCGGAAACGTAGGCGGGCGAACCGGATTCACCGAAGCCGTCGGCATTGACGGCACCGCTCGGCCCGCCGTCGAACAAAAACGATACCGGCACCTGCAGGATTTCCGAGATCCGCTGCAGGCGGCTGGCGCCGACCCGGTTGGTGCCCTTTTCGTATTTCTGAACCTGCTGGAAGGTGAGGCCCAATGCCTCGCCGAGTTTTTCCTGGCTCATGCCCAGCATGATGCGTCGCATGCGAACGCGGCTGCCGACATATTTGTCAACAGGGTCTGGCGCTTTGGTGGACATCTCCAACACTCCTGGGATTACGCGCCGGGGAATGAGGCATAGCGGACTATGCCTCAGGCGCCGGTACCGTCAAATCCTGCTCGGAGGATCGGGTTGAACTGCGGACAATTTGAGCAATGAACTGACTGGTTCTTGTTTTTGGTTGCGGAACCCAGAATGCGAATTGCGCGGTCGGTCTGTCAACTAGTTAGTGGATTGGAGCAGGTTGAGTTTTTGCGGCGGCCGCAACACCGGCAATATGAAAAACTTTAGGCTTTTCGCCTCGCAAAGCGGCGCCGGGTGACCAGCAGCAACGCAACAGCCACCATCATGCCTGCTGGAATATCTCTAATGCGCGCGTAAATCGTCGGCGACAAAGCCGTCGGCAGGTTGGCGTCCAGCACGCCTTCAATGCCAAGGCCGAGCCGTGCGACAATACGCCCCGACGGATCGATCACGGCAGAAATGCCTGTATTTGCTGCACGAACAACGGGCAGGCCTTCTTCGATGGCGCGCAGGCGCGCCTGCTGCAGATGCTGATAGGGGCCGGTCGAAATTCCAAACCAGCCGTCATTGGTGACGTTGATGATCCAGCCCGGGCGTTCGTCCCCCGTCGTTATATCTCCGGGAAATACCGCCTCATAGCAAATCAGGGGCAACGCGCGCGGGGCGTTCGGTATTTCCATGTTGCGGCGGCGGGTGCCCGGAATGAACCCGCCCTGGACCCTCGTTAACTGCACGAAGCCGAGTTTTTCCATCAGGCTCTGGAACGGCAGATACTCGCCGAACGGCACCAGGTGCAGCTTGTCATAGACCGACAGCACGCTGCCGTCATGGTCGATTGTATATATCGAGTTGTAGGCACGCGTGACTCGCACGCCCGGCGGGAGGTCGGGCGCGCGCACCGAGCCGGTGATCAGCACGGTGCCCCTCGGCAGCAACTCGGCGATCTGCGCCATCGCATCGGCTTCGCGGGTCAAAAAGAACGGAAACGCCGATTCCGGCCAGATCAAAATCTGTGCATCGCTCACGCCGGTCGATTGTGGTCCGGAAGCGCGGTCGGAGAGCGTCAGGTACTTCTGCATCACCTCCGCCTTGGCGGCGTAATTGAATTTGACGTCCTGCTGCAGATTGGGCTGCATGATGCGCAGCTTAACCTTTGTCAGCACGGTCGGCTGCATCGACAGCCTGACGGCGCCGAACACGGCCATGACCGCGAGCAGGCCGAGCGCCGCCGCCGGCGCGAGCCATGGTTTTCGTCCCCGTGAGGTGCCATCAATCAGGACCGCCGGGCTTGCGAAGATCGCCACCGTGAGGAACGTCATCCCCCACAGCCCGATCAGCGATGCCGTCTGGGCCAGCGCCAGCGGTTCCGACAGCGCGTAGCCGAACGAATTCCAGGGAAATCCCGACAGCAGATGGCCGCGCAGCCACTCTGTTATCGTCAGGCTGATCGCGAGCGCGAGCAGGCGCGAAGCGTCGCGGGTCCAGAGCAGGCGCGCCAGCGCAAAGCCTGCCGCGGTGAACAGTGCGAGATAGGCCGGCAGGCCGAGCACCGCGAACGGCATCAGCCAGGCGAACGTTGGCGCATCGACCAGGAAGGCGTAACCGATCCAGTAAAGTCCGACGACGAAATAGCCGAGCCCGAACCAGAAGCCCGACATCGCCGCCGCCGGCACACCGCGCCATCGCCCTGCACCGGCGCCGTCGATCAGCCAGACCGCGACCGGAAAGGTCAGGAACAGCACCGGCCATGCATTGAACGGCGCCATAGCGAGCGCCGACAATGCGCCGGCCACCAGAGCAAGGGCGGCGCGCTTCCATCCCCACGCCAGGATGATCGCAAGACCGGCGGTGCGAAGTTTGTTGGCTGATATCACTGCGAGCCGGCTCCATCGCTGGACGATGGCGGCGCATTGTCATTGGCCTGCGGCGCATTGGCGTCGGGCGTAGCTTCACGGCGGCGGCTTTCGCGCTGCGTGCGGGGGGCGGGCCGTTCCTTGCGAACCGCAATGCGCAGCCGCTTGACCCGCCGCGGATCGGCGTCGAGCACTTCGATCTCGTAAGTGCCGGGCCCTGAAATGACTTCGCCGCGCACCGGCAGGCGGCCGACCTGCGACACCAGATAGCCGCCAAGGGTTGCGACCTCTTCGCCGGCCTCGCCGGTGATGAAGTCCTCGCCGATCACCGAACGGGCGTCCTCGAGGCTGGCGCGCGCGTCGGCGATGAATGAATTGTCTGCCTGCCGCACGATCGCCGGCGGCTCGTCGCTGTCATGCTCGTCGTCGATTTCGCCGACGATCTGCTCGACGATGTCCTCGATCGACACCAGCCCGTCGGTGCCGCCATATTCGTCGACCACCAGCGCCAGATGGATGCGCGAGGCCTGCATCTGCGCCAGAAGGTCGATCGCCCGCATCGACGGCGGCACGTAGAGCAGCTTACGAATGATGTTGGCGTCCGCCAGCGGCTGCGCCAGGTCGACCGCGCGCAGATCGAGGCCCGCGGGGAAGGGTTTCTTGCGCTTCGCCTTGGTGGTGTCGCCGACGCGC
This sequence comes from Bradyrhizobium sp. OAE829, assembly GCF_040546575.1. Lineage (NCBI taxonomy): Bacteria > Pseudomonadati > Pseudomonadota > Alphaproteobacteria > Hyphomicrobiales > Nitrobacteraceae > Bradyrhizobium > Bradyrhizobium sp. OAE829. Next base: position 4,623,638 of record NZ_JBEPOE010000001.1, read on the forward strand.
GCCTTCGCGGTCATGAACGCCAGGAGGTCGCGGATGTGCACGATGCCTTCGGGGTCGTCGAGGGTCTCGTTGTAGACGACGAGGCGCGAATGCGCCGCGCTCTCGAACAGGCTCATCAATTCGCCGAGCGGGATGTCGCGCTTGACCGCGACGATGTCGGCGCGATGCACCATCACGTCGGCGATGCGCCGTTCGTGCAGCCCGAGGATATTGCGCAACATGGTGCGCTCGATGGCGGAAAAGCCGACCTCGTCCGGCGTCGAGGCATCGAGCACGACCTGCAGATCGGCGCGGACCGATCCCGGCTTCCAGCCGAACAGCGTGCGGATCGCGCGGGTCAGCCAGTTTTCCGCTGTCGGGCGCAGCACCTCGCCATCCTGCACCACGGCCGGAAGGTTGGGCGTGTTGCGCGGATTGTCGTGGGTAGGGTCGGAGTCCGGCATGTCAGTCCATCCGCTCCCGGTCCGCATGGGGATCGCGATCCGCATATGGATCCGGAATGCCGAGCTGCGCGAGGATCTCCTGCTCGAGACCCTCCATGGCTTCGGCGTCGTCGTCTTTTTCGTGATCGTAGCCGATCAGATGCAGGAAGCCGTGCACCGCAAGATGGCTGAGATGGTGATCGAACGGTTTTTGTTCGTCGTCGGCCTCTTTGCGCGTCGTCTCATAGGCGATGGCGATATCGCCGAGCATGCGCGGTGCATCGTCGGGCGTTCCCGCACCGGTCGGCTGCAACGCCGGAAACGATAGCACATTGGTCGGCTTGTCGATGCCGCGCCAATTGCTGTTCAGGGTTCGAATCCCGGAATCGTCGGTCAGCATGACTGCCAGTTCCGCTTCGCCGACATCGGCATCGGCGATTTCGGCGGCCGCGTTGATGGCGCGATGGATCACCGCCTCGGCGTCGGGCTCGGTCTGCCAGCAATCGGCGACCACGAGGACTTCGGTTACGGGGTGGACGGAAGACAATTTCGTTCCAGGGTTTTGTAGTCCAGCATTTTGGTTGCGGCCCGGGCCCGCCTGCTGCGGGCCCAAAGCCAAAGGTCTGGCCATCAGGATCTGCCGGTCGCCGGTTTTTGCGGCAAGCCCTCATAGGCGGCGACGATCCGCGCCACCAGTTCATGGCGGATGACGTCTTCGGCGGTGAACTTCACCTGTGCGATCCCCTCGACGCCGTCGAGCAGCTTGACGGCCTCGGCAAGTCCCGAGGTCTGGCCATTCGGCAGGTCGACCTGCGAGGGATCGCCGGTGATGATCATGCGGCTGTTCTCGCCAAGCCGGGTCAAAAACATCTTCATCTGCATCGAGGTGGTGTTCTGCGCCTCGTCCAGGATGATGACGGCGTTGGTCAGCGTGCGGCCGCGCATGAAGGCGAGCGGCGCGATCTCGATTTCGCCGCCCTGCAGCGCGCGCTCGACGACGCGCGCGTCCATCAGGTCATACAGCGCGTCGTAGATCGGCCGCAGATAGGGATCGACTTTTTCGCGAAGGTCGCCGGGCAGGAAGCCGAGCCGTTCGCCGGCTTCGACCGCGGGCCGCGTCAGGATGATGCGATCGACTTCCTTGCGCTCGAACAATTGCGCGGCATGCGCCACCGCAAGCCAGGTCTTGCCCGTGCCGGCCGGGCCGACGCCGAACACCATTTCGTGGCGCTTCAGCGCGCGGATGTAGGAATCCTGCGCGGCGGTTCGCGCCCGCACCGGGCGCTTGCGCAGATTGATGGTCTCGAAGGCGTTCTTGGCGGCCTTGGCATCGAATTCAAACAGCGATCCCTGCGCGATCACGGCGCGGATGGCGCCTTCGACGTCGCCCTGCGCCAGATCCTGTCCCTGCACCGCCTGGGCGTAGAGTGTCTCGAGCACGCGCCGCGCCGCGTCGCAGCCGTCGCGCGATCCGGCGATGGTGATGTGATTGCCGCGCGAATCCACGACGACGCCGAGTCGGCGTTCGATCAGCGCGAGATTCTGCCCGTAAGGGCCGACCAGCGCGGAAGCGGCGCGGTTGTCGTCGAAGTCGATGACGACTTGGGTTTCGGGCGGTATTTGCATGTCGCGATCAAATTTGCGGCTGGGAGCAAGCGAAGATGAATCCGATGCGCTTTTGGGCAAGGGTTCAGGCTCCCGCGTTGACTTGAGAAGAATCGGTCGTGGGTGAAAGCGTCGATAAAGTGGGGCGCGCGGAGGCGCCAGCGAGTTCGCCGAGCAGGCTGTAGCGCTCCAGGCTGTCGATGGAGACCGGCAGCACTTTTCCGATGATATCCGGCGATGCCATCACATGCGCAGGCTGCAGATAGGCGGTGCGGCCGACGATCTGGCCGGGGTTGCGGGCCGCGCGTTCGAACAGCACGTCGACAGTCTTGCCAATCATGGCCTTGTTGAAGGCCGATTGCTGGCTGTCGATCAATTCCTGAAGCCGCCCCAATCGCTCGTCCATTTCTGTCGCTGACACCGTCTCCCGCATGTCCGCCGCCGGCGTGCCGGGCCGCGGCGAATATTTGAACGAATAAGCCCCAGCGTATCCGATTTGCGTGACAAGCGCGAGGGTGGCGGCAAATTCTCCCTCGGTTTCGCCGGGGAAGCCGACGATAAAATCCGATGAAAATGCAATATCTTGGCGGCTGGCGCGAAATCGGTCGATGACCCGGCGGTAATCATCGGCGGTATGCTTCCGGTTCATGGCAGCCAGAATGCGGTCGGAGCCGGATTGTACCGGCAGATGCACGAACGGCATCAGTTCGGGCAGGTCGCGATGCGCTTCCAGAAGCGAATCATCGACGTCGCGGGGATGGCTGGTCGAATAGCGCAGGCGCACGATGCCGGGGATTTCGGCGAGGCGAGTGAGCAGCGCGCCAAGCGGCCAGGTCTGTCCGTCCGGGCCCTCGCCGTGATAGGCGTTGACGTTCTGCCCGATCAGCGTGATCTCGCGCACGCCATTGTCGGCAAGCCGCATCACGTCGTCGATGATTTTTGCAACTGGCCGGGAGACTTCCGCACCACGCGTGTAAGGCACCACGCAGAAGGTGCAGAACTTGTCGCAGCCCTCCTGCACGGTGACGAACGACGAGATGCCGCGCGCGCGGATCGCCGCGGGCTTCGGCGGCGGCAGAAAGCCGAACTTGTCCTCGACCGGGAATTCGGTCTCCAGCGCGCGGCCGTGGCTTTTGGCACGCGCCAGTAGCTGCGGCAGATGATGATAGCTCTGCGGGCCGACCACGACGTCCACGGTCGGCGCGCGGCGGATGATCTCCTCGCCCTCGGCCTGCGCGACGCAGCCCGCGACCGCGATGCGCATCTCACGTCCCTGGCGCGCGGCTTCATCCTTGGCGACACGCAGGCGCCCGAGTTCGGAGTAGACCTTTTCGGAAGCCTTCTCGCGGATGTGGCAGGTGTTGAGGATGACGAGATCCGCATCCTCGGCGCTGTCGGTCTCGACAAAGCCTTCGCCCGCCAGCGTGTCCACCATGCGCTGCGCATCGTAGACGTTCATCTGGCAGCCATATGACTTGATATGCAGCTTGCGCGGCGGCTTCATGGAACCTGAATGCGGAGTTGGCGCGGGCGCCCATGCGGCGCCCGTCTACCGGGTCAATTATAGCCTAAATGGCCGAAAATCCAGCGACTTGCGCCGATCATTCCGGGCCTAATCGGCCCCAATCCGCGCAATTAGATCGGGCAATTGCCGCATATCGTCGAAAGTGACCGCGGCGCCCGCCGCGCGCAGCGTATCCGCGGTGTCCGGACGGCAATGGCCGCCGCCGTGAAAGCCGAGCACGGTCATCCCGGCGGCCCGGCCCCCGGTGACGCCGGCCACGCTGTCCTCGATCACGAGGCATCGCGCCGGCGGGACTTCCATCTGCCTCGCCGCGAGCAGAAACAGATCCGGTGCCGGCTTGCCGTTGCGCACCTGCGATCCCGAAAGGATATGAGGGGCAAAGCGCTCGTACAGTTTCACCCGTGACAGGCTCGTGAAAATCTTTTCGTGCACGGCGCTGGAGGCGACGCATTTGCGCAGGTCGATGGCGTCGAGCGTCTCGTGAAGATGCGGGATTGGTTCAACAGCCTCCGCGAGCGCTGTAAACAATGTCGTTTGCCGTTCATGCTCGTACGTTTCGGCCAACGGCCGCCCGAGTTCCCGCTCGATTTCGGTGGTTGCATCGAGCGATGTGCGCCCGAGAAATCGCTGACGCACCTGCTCGGCGGTGATCGGATAGCCGTGACGCGTCAGCACCTCGGCGTGAACGCGGCACGAGATCACCTCGCTGTCGACCAGCACGCCGTCGCAATCGAAAATGATGAGATCGAAATTGGCGTTCAAGGTTTGCACGCGGCTTCATCCTCGGCGGTTCAGGGAACCTGAATGTGGGGTCGTGCTTCGCACGTCCCGGAATGACTATGCCTGATCGGGCCCAATCCGCTCGATCAGATCGGGCAATTGCCGCATATCGCCGAAAGTGACCGCAGCGCCTGCGTCACGCAGCAATTCAGCGTGACCTGCGCCGCAATGGCTGCCGCCGTGAAAGCCAAGCACGGTCATCCCGGCGGCCCGGCCACCGGTGACGCCGGCAACGCTGTCCTCGATGACAAGGCATTGAGCCGGCCGGATATTCATCTGTTCGGCAGCGAACAGAAACAGATCCGGGGCAGGCTTGCCGCGCGTGACCTGCGTGGCGGAAAAGATGTTGGGCGCAAGGACGTCGTAGAGCCCGGCGCAGGTCAGGCCATGGCGAATCTTCTCCGGCGTACCGCTCGATGCCACGCATTTCGGAAGGTCGATTGCGGCAAGCGCTTCGCCGATATGGGGAATTGCTCCGAGCTCGTCAGCATATCGTTGCAGCGCGGCCTGTTTCATCTGCGCTTCGAAATCGTCCGGGAGACTGCAACCCAGTTCGGCCTCGATGGTCAGGCGCGCCTCACGATCGGAGACGCCGAGGAACCGCTGCAGCACCCGGTCCGCCGTGATCGGATAGCCGTGACGCGTCAGCATCTCCGCATGCGCGCGACATGAAATGACCTCGCTGTCGACCAGCACGCCGTCGCAATCGAAAATGATGAGCTGTGGAATCTGCATTTTGTTTGACGCGTTTTCTTCACGCGAACCGGTACCCACTTCGCTTGAAAACGCTATGACGACTTATCTTCGTCCAGCGGCACGCAATACAGTTCGAGCCGGTGATCGACCAGTTTGTAGCCGAGCTTGCGGGCGATTTCGGCCTGCAGCTTCTCGATCTCTTCGGAGGTGAACTCGATCACCTTGCCGTCGCGCAGGTTGATCAGGTGATCGTGGTGGCTGTCGGGCATCTGCTCGTAGCGCGCCCGGCCCTCGCGGAAATCATGCCGTTCGATGATGCCGGCGTCCTCGAACAGCTTTACGGTGCGGTACACGGTCGAGATCGAGATCTTGTCGTCGACCTCGACGCAGCGCCGGTAAAGTTCCTCGACGTCGGGATGATCCACCGAATCCGCCAGCACCCGCGCGATGACGCGGCGCTGCTCGGTCATGCGCATGCCGGTGGCGGCGCAGCGTGCCTCGATACCGGTATTCTTGTGCGCGGGCGGGGATTTCAGGACGGGCATATGGTCTCGGGCCTCATAGCGTTTTCAAGCGAGTGGGTACCGGTTCGCGTAAAGAAAACGCGTCAAAACAAAGAGCTAGAGCCTGTTCGGTTCTGATCCCGTCAGAACCGAACAGGTTCTAGAGAACAGGGGGTGTTTTGCCACCGCCCGCAGTTTACGACAAGTCGCGCCGCATCAGAAGTGCATTCAATTGCTCCCCGCCGGGCTGCTGATAATAGCGTTCGCGGCGCCCAACGACGCCGAATCCGGCCCATTCATACAGCCGCCGCGCCGGTTGATTGTTTTCCTCCACTTCCAGGAAGATGGAACGCACGCCGCGGCCGGCGAGATGGCCAAGGTGGGTCAGCAGCAAATTGCGCGACAGGCCGCGGCCACGCTCGCCGGCATCGATCGCGATCGACAATATTTCGGCTTCGTCCGCGGCCATGCGTGAGACCGCAAAACCGATCACCTTGCGCCCCTGCCGGAGGCGATGCACCAGCGTGTTTCGCTCGGTCAGCATCGCCTCGAACTCGCCTTCACCCCAGCCGCGGTGAAACGAGGCGCCATGCAGCTGCGCCAGCCGTGCCGCGTCGCGCTGGCTGGCCGGCTCAATCACCGGCGTGCCGCCGCGCCACCATTCGGAAATCAGGGATCCCAAGGCGATTCTCACGGCCATTATGATGATGCTGGCTGCGAGGCTTGCGGCAACGGGTCCTTTGGCGGCTTGGCATCGGGCGCGCGCAGATAATACGGACTGGCTGGCGACATTTCCGGGCTGACCGCGGCGCCCAGCCACGCCACCCAGGTGATGTCGGGCGCCGGCTGTGCGTCGATCCTGAACGGCGGCGGCGCATCGGATGGCCAGCGGTCGGCGAGGATTTTCGCGGCATTGCCGACCAGGTGCGGCGCGCCAAAGCGGGAGGCGTCGAGTGCTTCCGAAATCGGCGCCACTTTCGGCTTGACCAGCGAACCGCCGTCGCCGCTGACCACCTGAAAATACACATGATCGTGGCGCGCATCGATCGCGGAAATGATCGGATGCTCGCTGTTCTCGCCGACGAAAGGCGCCGCGTAAGCGGTCAGCGTCGTCAATCCCACCACCGGCTTGCCGGCCGCCAGCGCAATGCCGCGGGCGGCCGACAGGCCGACACGCAATCCGGTAAAGCTGCCGGGCCCCTTGGTCACGGCGACACGGTCGAGCGACGTGAACGCGATGGTGGACGCTTTCATCACCCGCGCGATCAGCGGCATCAGGGCTTCGGCGTGGCCGCGCTTCATCGGCAGCGATTCCTGCGCGATGATCTTCGTCGTGTCGGTATCGAGCACGGCCGCGGCGCAGGCATCAAGCGCGGTATCGATGGCTAGGATTAACATGGACGATTGGTAACATTTTTCGCGATAAAAGGCGCGGTGTTCTCACTGTCACGGCCGGGCTTGACCCGGCCGTCCACGGCTTTGTAACCGCTCAAAAATGTGAATGCCCGGGAGGGCCCGGGCAGGTGATGACTTCGTAGGGTGGGCAAAGCGGAGCGTGCCCACCATTCAAAATAACGGCTCGTCGATAGGTGGTGGGCACGGCGCAAATGCGCCTTTGCCCACCCTACGCAGCCAGCTCACATCGGCCGGACTTCGACCACGTCGGGCACGAAGTGCTTGAGCAGGTTCTGGATGCCGTGCTGCAGGGTTGCCGTCGAGGACGGGCAGCCGGCGCAGGAGCCCTTCATGTTGAGATAGACGACACCGTCCTTGAAGCCGCGGAAGGTGATGTCGCCGCCGTCATTGGCGACCGCGGGGCGCACCCGCGTCTCGATCAAATCCTTGATGGTCGCCACGGTATCGGCGTCGGCCTCGTTGAAGAATTCCTCTTCCTCGTCGAGCGCCTCGTCATTGCCGGCGGTGCCGTCGGCCAGCAGCGGCGCGCCGGACATGTAATGTTCCATGATGGCGCCGAGGATCGCCGGCTTGAGGTGCTGCCAGTCGCTGTCGTCCTTGGTCACGGTGACGAAATCGGCACCGTAGAACACGCTCTTGACGCCCTGCACGTCGAACAGCCGTTCGGCCAGCGGCGAGCGCGCGGCGGCTTCGCGGTTGGCGAATTCCATCGTGCCGGTGTCGAGCACGGTACGGCCCGGAATGAATTTCAGGGTGGCGGGATTGGGGGTCGCTTCGGTCTGGATAAACATCTGATCTCTCCGGCGTCGCCGGTTCAAGGCCGGCGCGTGGGTTTCCTTTAGCAGATGGCGACGGCCGGCGCACGGTCAAGGGGCGCAGACCAGCCCTTCTTGGTCGCAATTCCCTCATTTCGCTCAGGAAAGCGCGTCGATTTCGGCGTCCTTGAGGTCGCCGGAAACGATGGTGACCGGGATCGGGAACGAGCCGGCGGCCTGTGCGATCATGGCGATCAGCGGCCCGGGGCCTTCGGCGCCCGGATTGGCCGCCAGCACCAGCATCGAGATATCGACGTCCTTGTCGATCACGTCGAGGATCTGTTCGGTCGGATTGCCCTCGCGAATCACCCGCTCCGGCGTGATCGCGGCGATGCCGTTGGCGCGGCCGGAGGCGCGGTCGAGCGCCTCATTGGCGGCGTCCTCGGCTTCGGCGCGCATGATGTCGGCAACCCCCAGCCATTGCTGGTTCTGGTCCTCGATCTCGATGATGCGCAGCATCACCACGCCGCCGCCGACCCGGATCGCCCAGCGGCTGGCATAGTAAACCGCGCGGTCCCACTCCGCAGTGTCGTCAACGATGACGAGACATTTTGGCTTGTGACCCGTCTCGTAGCTTCGTCGCTGGGTGGTCATGCATGTCCCGGTGCTGCGCCAAACCGACGCATGCTGCCACGGCGCAGCCGTATCAGACAAGCGCCGTCGCGAATCCGGTGATCGCGCCAGATTCTACCGCTTGCGGATGAAGCCGACGATGTCCTTGGCGGCTTTCATGGTCTCAGTGGCGATCGCCTCGGCGCGCTCGGCGCCGTCGATCAGGATCGAATCGACATGATCGGGGTTGGCGACCAGCCGTTTCATTTCCGAGGCGATCGGCGCGAGTTTGGTGACGCAAAGTTCCACCAGCGCGTTCTTGAAGTTGGAGAACTGCCCGCCGCCGAATTCGGCCAGCACCTGGGCTTTGCTGAGGCCTGACAGGCCCGCATAGATGCCGACGAGATTGTCGGCCTCGGGCCGGCCTTCCAGCCCCTTTTCCTCCGACGGCAACGGTTCCGGATCGGTCTTGGCCTTGCGGATCTTCGCCGCGATGGTCTCGGCATCGTCGGTCAGATTGATCCGCGAATTGTCAGACGAATCCGACTTCGACATTTTCTTGGTGCCGTCGCGCAGGCTCATCACCCGCGTCGCGGGCCCGGTGATCACGGGCTCGGGCAGCGGAAAGAACAATCCGTCGTTGAAGCCATGGCCGCGGATCGAGTCGGCGAAGTCGTTGTTGAACTTCTGCGCGATGTCGCGGGAAAGTTCGAGATGCTGCTTCTGGTCCTCGCCGACAGGCACGTGGGTGGCGCGATAGACCAGAATGTCGGCGGCCATCAGCACCGGATAATCGTAAAGCCCGACCGAGGCCGCTTCGCGATCCTTGCCGGCCTTGTCCTTGAACTGCGTCATGCGGTTGAGCCATCCCATCCGCGCCACGCAATTGAAGATCCAGGCGAGCTCGGCATGACCGGTGACCTGGCTCTGGTTGAATACGATATGCTTTTTCGGATCGACGCCGCTGGCGATAAAGGCCGCTGTCACCTCGCGGGTGCAGCGCGTCAGTTCGGCTGGACCGCCCCAGACGTCGACCCCTTGCGTGATCGCGTGCATGTCGACGACGCAATAGATGCAGTTGTGCGTTTCCTGCAACTTCACGAAGTTGACGAACGCGCCGAGGTAATTGCCGAGATGCAGATTGCCCGTCGGCTGGACGCCTGAAAAAACCCGTTCAACCATGGCCATGGTAATGCTTCCTGCGAATTGTCGGTTTGGCGCGCTCGTTTGCCATTTAAGGCTTAGTCGCGCAAGTCGCGGGGCCGTTTCTGCCGGATCGCGTTAACCGTCTCGCGCCAGCCGGCGATGCCGAAAAGCCGCAAAAACAGGCCGTAAACCGCAATCCCGGCGATAATCAGGAGGAGCAGGATGATCGCCTGTACCAGGCCGTGCGACCCCTGGGTGAGCGCGGGTGTGAACCGCGTCGCCAGCCACAAGGCCGCGCCCATCGCCAGCGCGGCGGCAAGGATGCCGGGCAACCGCCGCCGCGCGGCGGCGTCGATCGAAAATCCAAAGGTTTCGCCGCCCCTGCGGATCAAGCTGAAGGCCGTGCTCCATGCCCCGATCGCGAGACTGGCGGCGATGCCGCCGGCGCCGAACCAATGGCCGAGCAGGACGGAAAGGACGATGGCAAACAGCACGCCCTTGAGCGTCGCAAGCAGCGGCGTCAGCGTGTCCTCGCGCGCAAAGAACGCCGGCGACAGCGCTTTGACAAGCACATTGGCGGGCAGCCCGAGCGCCAGCCACATCAGGGCGCGAGACGTTGCCGCGGTGTCATCGGCGGTGAAGGCGCCGTGTTCGAACAGCATGCGCACGACAGGCTCGCTCAGCACGATCAGCCCCAGCATCGCCGGCAATGCCAGCCCGACCGCGAGTTCGAGGCCGCGCGATTGCGCGTGCGCGACCGCGGCCTGATCGCCGCCGCGCAACGCGCGCGTCATTTCCGGAATCAGAACCGTGCCCATGGCGACGCCGACAATGCCGAGCGGCAGTTCGACCAGGCGGTTGGCGAAATAGAGCCACGACACCGCCGAGGGCGATGACGACGCGACGATCGCGCCGGCGACCATCAATAATTGCGGCGTGCTGCTCGCGATCATGCCGGGGATCGCCTTGCCGAGAAAGCCGCGGATTTCCGCATCGAACGAGACCCGAAGCGGCGTTGCGATGTTGCCGCCACGCCGCAGCACCAGGATGGACAGTTGCAGCAGGCCGGCGACGCCGACCGTGGCGGCGAGGATCTGTGCGGCAAGCACCGCATCGGAGCGCGATGCCAGCAGCACGGCCATGACCGCGATCAGCGCGATATTGAACAGCAGCGGCGAGAACGCGGTGAGTGCAAAACGGCCTTGCGCGTTCAATAGCGCCATCATCACGGTCACCGGCCCGGCAAAGGCGAGGTACGGCAGCATCAGGCGGGCATTGTCGACGGCAAGCTGCAGCGTCTGATGGCCGGAAAACCCCGGCGCCAGCGCCATGATCACCAGCGGCATCAACAGTCCGAGCAGCACGGTGGCGACGAGCAAGGCGGCCGTGACGGTGCCGAGCACGCGGCCCGCATAGGCGGCCGCCGCCACCGCGCCACCGGTCTCGCGCACGCGCAGCCACGCCGGCACCAGCGCGGCGTTCAGCCCGCCTTCGGAAAGCAGCCGCCTGATCACATTGACCAGTTGAAAGGCCGCCAGGAACGCATCCGCGACAGCGCCGGCGCCAAGCAGCGCCGCGACCAGCGAATCGCGCACGAATCCGAGCAGGCGCGAGGCCAGCGTTCCCGTCGATACCGTGAGGAAGGAGCGGATCATGACTGCTCTATAGCAGCGGTTTGCGGTGCTGGCGCTAGCCCCGGCGCGTCTGAGGATGTCCGCTGTCGAGGGTGCGGCGGGCATTCCGCCCCTGCACGATGAGGTCAGCCTGGAGCCCTGGCGGACCTTTGAACGCAGCAACCCATGACCGGTTGGTTTCCCTCGCTGTCCGGCCACAAACTGTTATGGTCTGGCCGTCGATGACGCGTTTCCTTCAGGGGGTTTTATGAGGCGGCGCGAGTTCATCGGAATGGCCAGTGCCGCATGCGTGTTGGTTTCGCCATTCGCGGCACGGGCACAGCGTGCAGCGCCGGCACGCGTGGCCTTTCTTGCTGCCGGATCGAAAGAAGGCAGTCTCGCGCTTGTTGACGAATTCAAACGCGCGTTGACGGAAAGCGGAATGCTGGAAGGCAAGGATTACATTTTCGAATCCTATTGGGCTGAGGGTGACTACAGTCGCTTTCCGTCGTTGGCCCGGGAACTCGTGGCAAAGCAGCCGCAGGTGATCCTCGGCAACACGATTGCGGCCGTGCAGGCCGCACAACGCGCGACGACGGTGATTCCGATCGTGATGATGGGGATCAATGATCCGGTCGGCACGGGGATCGTGGCCAGCCTTGCGCGTCCGGGTGGCAACACCACCGGATTGGCAACCTTGAATCAGGATAGCGCTACGAAGCTCCTGCAATATCTGCGCGCTCTGCTTCCCCAGGCGGCAGATGTCGTGGTCGTGCACAACCCCGGAAATCCATCAAATCTGGCCATGCTGCGCGTCCTTCGAGACCAATCCGGCCCTATCGGGCTTTCGCTGCGCTCCTTCGAAGTCAGCACGCCTGCCATGCTGGATGCCGCATTCGTAGCCATCCTCGTGCGCAAGCCGGATGCGATCCTCGTCATCCCGGATGCTGCCACCAGCAGTCTGGGCAAACCGATTGCCGCCAGGGGGCTTGAACATCGCATCCCCGTCATCTCCGCCACTGCTGCCATAACGGCCGCCGGGGGGCTCGTCAGCTACGGCCTGCCGCTGGGTGAGATCTCTCGCCGCACAGCCTACTTTGTGCGCAAGATTCTCGGGGGCGCCCTGCCGGCCAACCTGCCGGTCGAGCAGCCGACCCGCCTGATACTCACAGTGAACCTCAAGACAGCTCGGGCGCTGGGGATAACGGTTCCCGACACGCTGCTTGCGACCGCCGACGTAGTCATTGAATAATCCGCCGACGCGCGGTCAAAATGACGCGAACGAAACAAAGCGGACCTGGCGACGCTGTCGCTAAAGTCCTGCCCTCGGCGATCGAAAGCTTTTCGGGCGGATCGCACGCGTGGTTTCGGCGGGGCTTTTTGCAGCCGCCTGCTGCAGCTCGCGCCGGAATTCATCGCGCTTCTCGTGGATGGAGGCAATGACCGGTCCGATCGCCTGCTCCAGCCCGATCAGCGCCGCCTCCGACAGCTGCAGGCTGGCTTCGATGGTCTCGGGCACGGCGTCGGTCACGCCGATCTCGTAAAGGTGGCGCGCATGGTCGGCATCGCGGGCGCGCGAGACGATGACGATATCCGCCCTCAGCGCGCGTACCTGATGAACGATTTCGTCGATCGCGTCCTTGGCGGCCACCGTTACGATGACGGCCTTTGCTTTCATCACGCCGCAGCTCTTCAGAAATTCCGGGTCTGTCGCGTCGCCGTAATAGACCTCGCGCCCGCTCCTGCGCTGGGCCGGGACCGCATCGGCGTCGTTGTCGACGGCGAGATAGGTACAATTGTGCCGGCCCAGCAGGGAGCAGACGACCTCACCGACCCGGCCGTGCCCGATGACGATGGCGTGCCCGGCGCCTCCACTCGGTGCAACGCTGAGCTCCGGATCCATTGCCTTGGGCTCGCGAAACTTCGGCGTCAGCCGCCGTGCGACCAGGGCCAGCACCGGAATCAGCGCCATCGTGATCGACGTCACCGCGAGCGTGAAGCTCGACACATTGGCGCTGATCAGGCCGAGCGAGGTGGCAAGGCCGATGCCGACGAACGCGAACTCGCCGCCGGGGCCCAGCAGCAGGCCGGTTTCGATCGCCGCATGCCAAGGCAGCCGAAAGGTCCGGGCGAGGCCGGTGAGCAGGATGGCCTTGATTACGATCAGGCCGATGACGGAGGCAACGAGCCAGAATGGTTCGCGTGCGACTTCGCGCACATCGATGTTCATGCCGACGGTAAAGAAAAAGAAGCCAAGCAGCAGTCCCTTGAATGGGCCGATGGTTGTTTCGATGGCCTTGCGGAATTCCGTCTCGGCGAGCAGCAATCCGGCGATGAAGGCGCCCAGCGCCATCGAAAGGCCGGCCACGGCGGCGGCGACGCCGGTGCCGATAATGACGAACAGGGTGGCCGCCACAAATAATTCGCTGGCGCCGGTGGCCGCGACCAGCCGGAACAGCGGCCGCAGCAGCAGACGTCCGAAGATGACCATCGCGACAACCGCGACGGTGGCATTGACCAGCGCGAGGGCGAGGCTGGTCACGACCGAGCTGCTCGAGCCCTTGCCCAGGATGGAGATGAAGACCAGGACCGGAATGACCGCCAGATCCTGCGCCAGCAGAATGGCGAAGCTGGTCCGGCCGGCCGTGGTGCCAAGCCGGCCCTGGTTGGAAAGGACCTCGATGACGATCGCGGTCGAGGATAACGCAAGGCAGGCGCCGAGGATGATCGATACGGCGGACGGGTTGCCGAACAGGGCCGCGATTCCGGCGAGCACGGCGGTCGTCAGGATGAACTGCAGGCTGCCGAGGCCGAACACCAGGCGGCGCAGCGCCTTCAAGCGTTCGTAGGACAGCTCGAGGCCAATGAGGAAGAGCAGGAAGACAACGCCGAGTTCGGCGATGCCGGCCACGTTCTTGGCATCGACGACGGTGAGCCAGTACAAGAACGGGAACGCGTGGATCAGCGAGCCCAGTCCGAGCGGGCCGAGCAGCGCGCCCGCGGCCAGAAAGCCGAGCACGGGGCTAAGCCCAAAGCGCCGCACCATGGGGACGACAATGCCGGCCGTCCCCAGCAGGACGAGCGCGTCGCTATAGGCATCGATGTTGAACTGCGCCGCCACTCATTGCTCCCTGCGCTGGTTCGATGCGCTCGCTATACTGGACCAAATGGGGTGTGCATGTGCAAGTCAGGGCGGGATGAGAAAGCCGGCGGCGATGGCGCTGGGGTCCGGCTTTGAGTCCGTTCGGCGCTCCAAGGCGGACGTCGGTCGGCCCATCTGAAGTTGTATCGTTCGCGACTGGATGACTGACCTGATGAGCGATCCGGACACCGGTGTCCAACAGACCGCCTTGAGTCTCGGGTTCCATGCAATCCAGCGCTAACTCATTCGATGGCTGTCCGCCGGCGTGAGTGGCGCGCGCGGAAGCAATGGTGATAGCCTCGCGGCGAAAATGGCTCAGACCGGTGCAGGATATGAGCGTCGTTGCGCGAAATAACGTCCGCGTCCGCGGGACGGGTGAGAAGGCGATGGTCTTCGCCCACGGTTTTGGCTGCGACCAGAACATGTGGCGGTTCGTGGAACCGGCCTTCGCCGGGGACTTCAAGACCGTGCTGTTCGATCACGTCGGCGCCGGCGGCTCCGACCTCACGGCCTACGACAAGTCGAAATATGCCACGCTTGCCGGTTATGCCGACGACGTCGTCGAGATCGGCCGCGAACTCGGCCTGAAGGAAGCCATTTTCGTCGGGCATTCCGTGAGCAGCATGATCGGCGCGCTGGCGGTGCAGAAGGCGCCCGGCATGTTTGGCAAGCTTGTCATGGTCGGGCCTTCCGCCCGGTACATCGACGACGACAATTACATTGGCGGATTCAGCGAACAGCAGATCGAGGAGCTTCTCCAGTTTCTTGATTCCAACCACATGGGATGGTCGGCCCAGATGGCGCCGGCGATCATGGGCAATCCCGATCGCCCTGAACTCGGCGAAGAGCTGACCAACAGCTTTTGCCGAACCGATCCCGAAATCGCCAAGGCGTTCGCCCGCGTCACCTTCAAATCGGACAATCGCGCCGATCTGGCCAAAATCGATATTCCAACGCTGATATTACAATGCAGCGAGGACATCATCGCCTCAAAGGAGGTCGGAGAGTTTGTTCACCGCGGAATTCCGGGCAGCGAACTCATCATATTGGAGGCGACCGGGCATTGTCCCAATTTGAGCGCGCCCGATGAAGTGATCGCCGCCATGAAGACGTTCGTCTGAGCGGCGCGGTGGACAGTCCCCGCATCGACGATTTCGAGGACATGTTCGACAACGCCCCTTGCGGCTATGTCACGCTGCTGGCCAACGGCCGTATCGCGCGTGTGAACCGGACGCTCATCGGCTGGACCGGCCACACATCAGATCAAATGATCGGCAAGCCGTTCTCTGGCTTCCTCAACATGGCGGGCCGCATCTACTACGAAACCCACATCGCGCCGCTGTTGCGGATGCAGGGCTTCTTCGATGGCTTCGCCATCGACATGGTGACAGCAAGCGGCGAGCATCTGCAGATGATTGCGAGCGCCACCGATGGCCGGGACGCCGGCGGAAAAACTCTGTTCACGCGGATTGCCCTGATCAAGGCCGTCGATCGAAGGCTATATGAGCGGGGACTTCTGGAAGCGCGCGACACGGCCGCTATGGGCCTTGCGCGCGAGCGCGAGAATTCCGAATTGCGCGAGCAGTTCATCGCGGTGCTGGGACATGACCTGCGCAACCCGCTGGCATCGATCAGCGCCGGCGCGCGCATTCTGGGACGGGACGCGACGACGGAAAAGCAGCACCAGATCCTGGCGATGCTGGAGACCACCGTGATGCGGATGGCCGGGCTGATCGACAACGTGCTCGATTTTGCGCGAGGCCGGCTCGGTGGCGGCATTATTCTGGACCGCAATGCCAACGCGCCTGTGGAACAGATGCTGCATCAGGTGATCGACGAACTGCGGCTGTCGTCGCCGGGACGCCAGATCGAAGTCGAGTATGCCATCGACGCACCCGTGAATTGCGATCGAATCCGGATTGGACAGCTGGTTTCCAATCTGGTCGGAAACGCGCTCAGCCACGGCGCGACCAACGAACCTGTGCGCGTCCGCGCCGTGACGGAGGACGGGCTGTTCAAATTGTCGGTCGCCAACGGCGGCGAGCCGATACCCGAGGCCGCGATGGAGAAGCTGTTTGAGCCGTTCTTCCGCGGCGAGGTTCGCGCCAGCCGGCAGGGGCTTGGCCTCGGGCTCCACATCGCGTCGCAGATCGCAAAGGCGCACGAGGGTTCGCTGACGGTGACGTCGACGGCTGAGGAAACCCGCTTCACCTTTGTCATGCCGCTGCGATAGCGCCCTTATGGTGGCAAAGCGGACCTGGCGCGATGCCCGGCCTGTGTCGGTCCTGCGCGCGAGGCGGACATCGGCCGGCCAATCTGAATCTATCGATTCACGCCATTTATGGGTTCACGCCTTGCGCCGGCCGTGATAGGCCCCGCCCTTCATGATGGCTGCAACAGGACGGTGAGATGGCCGACGCAAAATATGACGTTCTCGGGATCGGCAATGCGATTTTCGACGTGCTGGTGCAGACCGACGAGGCCTTTCTCGGCCGCCATGGCATGACCAAGGGCGGCATGGCGCTGATCGACGAGGCGCGCGCCACGGCGATCTACGCCGATATGGGCCCGGCCACCGAAATGTCCGGAGGCTCCGCTGCCAACACCATCGTCGGCATCGCCAATCTCGGCGCGCGCGCCGCCTATGTCGGCAAGGTGCGCAACGACCAGATCGGCGGCCTCTACACCCATGACATCCGCGCCGCCGGCGTCGCATTCGAAACCAAAGCGGCAAGCGGCGGCCCCGCCACCGGCTGCTCCTACATCCTGGTGACGCCGGACGGCGAGCGCACCATGAACACCTATCTCGGCGCGGCGCAGGAATTGATGCCTGATGATATCGACGCGGCGCAAATCGAAGCCTCCAGCATCATCTATCTCGAAGGCTATCTCTGGGATCCCAAAAACGCCAAGGACGCCTTCGTCAAGGCGGCGACCATCGCGCACGGCGCCGGCCGCCAGGTCGCGCTGACCCTGTCGGATTCGTTCTGCGTCGGCCGCTACCGCGACGAGTTTCTCGACCTGATGCGCAAGGGCACCGTCGATCTCGTGTTCGCCAACGAGGCTGAGCTGCAATCCCTGTACGAAACTCCGGATTTCGATGCCGCGCTAAAACAGCTGCGCGCCGACACCAAACTCGGCATCGTAACCCGCAGCGAGAAGGGCTGCGTCGTGGCCTCCAGCGACGGTGTCGTCGCCGTGCCGGCCTTCCCGATCACGAAACTCGTCGATACGACCGGCGCCGGCGATTTGTTCGCCGCCGGCTTCCTGTTCGGCCTCGTCCGCAACGCCGGCCATGAAAACGCCGGCCGCCTCGGCGCGCTCGCGGCGGCCGAAGTGATCCAGCACATCGGGGCGCGGCCGCAGGTGTCGTTGAAGGAACTGGCGAAGAAGAACGGGCTTCCGGTTTAGAGTTTCTTGGGGGGACGTGACCTCTCAGCCCGTCATGCCCGGGCTAAAGCGCGAAGCGCGTCTTCGCGCTAGATGACCCGGGCATCCACGTCTTTATTTGCGGCGATGAAGCAATTCGTGGATGGCCGGGACAAGCCCGGCCATGACGAATGATGAGAACGTCCATACTGCGCTGCCGCCGATATTAATTTCCGTTTTTCGGAAATACCCCTTGACGCCAACCCCAAATCACCGGTTACATCCGCCGCATCCCGTCCCACTCAGAGGGGCGTTGGCCATCGTCACAACGAGGGACGGGGATGCGGTGGACGTTGACGTTGCGATTGACGGTCGCGGCAAAGGCGTACGGCGAAAGCGTGTGGTCCTGGCGCCCGTAACGGCGTCAAGTCCTGCGGGAGCTAACGTTTCCGAGGGACGACGGTGGCAATAGAGGCCGTCTCACCGGGGAGAGCGCGTCATAAGTCGTAAAGCCACTGCGCAGGGAATGTCGGATGTTCTCCGCTGCCCTGTATGCTCGTGTGCAGCTTCTTTTGCACAATTCGCACACGAGATCGCGGGTGCAGCGCGCATCCGGCATTCCCTGCGCCCTCTATTTTCCAGGGCGTGAAACGACATGTACAACTCGGGCGCATGGCGCCGCGGGAACGTGAAGCTATATCCACCTCCCGGCCTTCGCCGGGACGACGCGATCTCCAATTCACGCCGTCTTGGCCGCCTTCAATCCCAGCCGCGCCTCGACCGCATCGCGCATCAGGAATTTCTGGATCTTCCCCGTCACCGTCATCGGAAATTCATCGACGAACTCGACATAGCGCGGGATCTTGTTGTGTGCGATCTGGCCGTGACAGAAGGCGCGGACCTCGTCGGCCGTCAGCGTTTCGCCGGGTCTGACGCGAACCCAGGCGCAGAGCTCCTCGCCATAGCGCTCGTCGGCGACGCCAAAAATCTGCACGTCCTGGATCTTGGGATGGCGATAGAGGAATTCCTCGATCTCGCGCGGATAAAGGTTCTCGCCGCCGCGGATCACCATGTCCTTGATGCGGCCGACGATGTTGCAATAGCCCTCGGCGTCGATGATCGCG
This sequence comes from Bradyrhizobium sp. OAE829, assembly GCF_040546575.1. Taxonomy (NCBI): domain Bacteria; kingdom Pseudomonadati; phylum Pseudomonadota; class Alphaproteobacteria; order Hyphomicrobiales; family Nitrobacteraceae; genus Bradyrhizobium; species Bradyrhizobium sp. OAE829. The sequence continues at coordinate 4,642,346 of NZ_JBEPOE010000001.1, forward strand.
ATGTCGCCGGTGTGCATCCAGCCATTGGCGTCGAGCACGTCCGATGTCTTCTCGGCCTCGTCCCAGTAACCCAGCATGATGCTGTAGCCGCGGGTGCAGAGTTCGCCGCGTTGGCCGCGCGGCACGATGCGGCCTTCGAGATCGACGACCTTGACCTCGACATGGGGATGAATCCGCCCGACCGTGGAGACACGGCGTTCCAGCGGCTCATCCGTCGAACTCTGGAACGAGACAGGGCTGGTTTCGGTCATGCCATAGGCGATCGTTACCTCGCCCATGTTCATCTCATTGTTGACGCGCTTCATCACCTCGACCGGGCAGGGCGCGCCGGCCATGATGCCGGTGCGCAGCGATTTCAGATCGAAGCGCGAGAATTCGGGATGATCGAGTTCGGCGATGAACATGGTCGGCACGCCATAGAGCGCGGTGCATCTCTCCTTCTCGATGGTCTGCAACGTCGCCAGCGGATCAAAACCCTCACCGGGATAGACCATGGTGGCGCCGAGCGTCACCGCGGCGAGATTACCCATCACCATGCCGAAGCAATGATACAGCGGCACCGGAATGCAGATGCGGTCCGCTTCGGTCAGGCGCATGGCGCGGCCGACGAAATAGCCGTTGTTGAGAATATTGTGGTGCGTCAGCGTGACGCCCTTCGGCGAGCCTGTGGTGCCGCTGGTGAACTGGATATTGACGGGATCATCGAACTGCAGCGTTTTGGCCAGCTCCGCCAGCGTCTCGCGGTGCCGCGCGCTGCCCATCCGCGTCACGTCCTCGAACGCGATCGTGCCGGGCGCGGATGGTCCGCCGATCTGGATCACCGCGCGCAGCTTGGGCAGCCGCGCCGCCTGCAACTCGCCGGGCGTCGACTTGGCAAGCTCGGGCAGCAGCGCGTTCAGCATCTCCATGTAGTTCGAGGTCTTGAACGCGGTCGCGGTCACGATCGCGGCGCAGCCGACCTTCGCCAAGGCGAATTCGAGTTCGCTCAGGCGATAGGCCGGGTTGATGGTGACGAGGATGATGCCCGCCTTGGCGGCTGCAAATTGCGTCAGCGTCCATTCCGGCCGGTTGAGCGACCAGACGCCGATCCGCGCGCCGCGTTCGAGCCCGAGCGCGAGAAAGCCGGCCGCCAGCGCATCGACGCGTTCGGCGAATTCCTTCCAGGTCCAGCGGACATTGTGGCTTGGCGAAACCAGCGCCTCGCGGTCGCCCCAGCGCCGCACCGCATGATCGAGGCTTTGCCCGATGGTGTCGCCGAGCAACGGCGCATCGGCGGTGCCGCAAACGTAGCTGGCGGTTGGTTCGGTCATCGTTTCACACCCGTGGTTGTCATCCCCCGCGCATGCGGGGGATCCAGTATCCCAGAGGCGTCAATTATAGCACCGAGAGGCCGCGGCGTACTGGCTCCCCCGCTCCAGTGCGCAATTGCGCACAAGGCGGGGGATGACGATTTGTGGGTGGGGCGGGGTCGGACTGCGTCCCGACAGTTCGCGTTCAAGCCGCCCTCTGGCCACTCCCTGCATCGAGCCCGGCATAGATGCCGCGCTCGAAGCCCGCAAAGGCTTCCAGGCACTTCGCGTCCACGAACGGCAACAACTGCATCAGGATCACGCCCGAGACGTTACGCGCCGGATCGATCCAGAAATAAGTGTTGGCAAGGCCGGCCCAGGCGAGGCTGCCCGCGCTGCGGCCCTCCGCGGTCTTGGCAGTGTTGATCAGGAAGCTCAGCCCCCACTTCTTCACCATGTCCGGATAGAGATCGACGTCGTTGGTATACATCGGCGCCATGGTGGGCATCTTGCCTATGGTGAGATCGCCGATGTGGTTCTGGCCCATCAACGCGACGGTCTCCGGCTTCAGCAACTGGTTGCCGTTGCCCTTGCCCTTGCCCAGAATCATCTGGGTGAACTTGATGTAGTCAGCCGCCGTGCTGTAGAGGCCGCCGCCGCCCATGTGAAATTCCGGATTCTGTTCGAGCTCGAACGGGATCGGCGCCAGCGAGCCGTCCTCGCCGCGCGCATGCATGCCGACCAGGCGCTGGCGCTGGGAGTCCGTAATCTTGAAACTGGTGTCGCTCATGCCGAGCGGTGCGAACATATGGTCGCGCAGGTAGGCGTCGAGACGCTTGCCGCTCGCGGCTTCCACCGCCTTGCCGACGAAATCGATGTTGATGCCATATTCCCAGCGCGTACCGGGATCGGACATGATCGGCCCCTTCAGCGCGGCATTCAGGCAGCTGAAGATATTCGGGGTTCCGGTCTTCTCCTGATACTTCCCCATGTCGCCGTTCCACACGTCGTAGCAGTAGCCGGCGGTGTGGGTCATGAGATGGCGCAGCGTGATCGGCTTTTTTGCCGCGCGCAGTTTCGGCTCGCCCTTGGCGTCAAAGCCTTCCAGCACCTGCGGGGAGGCCAGATCAGGCAGCAGCTTGCCGATCGGCTCGTCCAGCGAGAGCTTGCCCTGCTCGACGAGCTGCATGCCGGCGGCGCACGTGATCGCCTTGGTCATCGAGGCGATCCAGAACACGCTGTCGGCGGTCATCGGATCGTCCTTGGAGAGGTCGCGTTTGCCGAACGCGCCCTGATAGATCACCTCGCTGCCGGTCGCCGCCATGGCGACCACGCCGGGAATCTCCTTGGCCTCGGATTTCTGACGCAGAACCTGGTCGATCTGAGCTTTGCTTTGCATGGGTCACCTCCCGTTTGTTGTTATGGAGTGCCGCGATCTTCCCCCCGGCGTTGCAATCCCGCAAGCGCTCGCGGCGCCTTGCCGTTGATGTCGCGATCTCGTGATGGGTTGATGGCTTGCGCAGGGAGAGGGAGGAGAGCGGCACAAAACTGCAACACTCCGCCACAATTCGCGGTGGATCAGCGGCAATGTCGGTGACCGGTCCGGGCGCAAACGATAAGTTGATTCCATAATGATTCCCGGTGCTGATTCTTTGCAGTAAGACATTCAGATTCCAGCGGAAACGCTGCCCCCGAACTGAATGATTTGATGAAAATGGTTGTAGTTTTTCCCATTGCGAGGATGCCGCGATGATCTCGACCTGGAGTGAATGGAAACGATATCCGCGCCCCGGACGCGCTGAGAACATCGAAGCCCCGATCAGCCCCGGTATCTATGAGGTCCGTATTGCCGGTACCGGCGCGCTGCACTCGTTCGAGGCGGTCGACAATGTCGCCGTCGCTCTGGCGCAATTGCAGGTCGGTTCCAAATCCTGGTTCTCGCGCCGCGCCGCCAAGTTGCCCGATCTGGAATACCGCACCTGTGCGACGTCCTCGCGCGCCGACGCCAAGGCCGCCGCGGAACGCATGATCGGCCGCCGCGAAACCTATATGGGCGCGGTCTGAATTTGAGACCGTCATTCCGGGATGGTCCGAAGGACCAGACCTCAGGGGCGCAATTGCGCCTCGGGGAATCTCGAGATTCCGGGTTCGCATCTTCGATGCGCCCCGGAATGACGAGCATCAGCCCTGCCTTTGCGGCCGATGCAATGCCTGCTGAATAGGCCTATACTCGGATCAGTACCCCAAAAAATCCCAAGAAAACTCCGAGGAGTTACGCCATGAACCCGCCCGTCGCCGCACGCGCTTCGCAATCCGCCCCCTCCCTGCGCGACCGCCTGAAGGATCCCTCGCTGCTGCGTGAGCAGTGCTATATCGACGGCGCCTGGACCGGGAAGGCGTCAAAGCCGGTGACTAATCCGGTCAACGGCGTTGAACTGGCAAAAATTCCGGTCATGAGCACTGCGGAGACGACGCAGGCCGTCGAAGCCGCCGAGCGCGCGTTCCCGGCCTGGGCCAAGCTGACCGCCAAGGCACGCTCCAACATCCTGCGCAAATGGTTCGACCTGATCATCGCCAACCGCGAAGACATCGCGCTGATCCTGACTTCGGAGCAGGGCAAGCCGCTGACGGAGGCGCTCGGCGAAGTCGATATCGGCGGCGCCTATGTCGAATTTTTCGCCGAGGAAGCCCGCCGCGTCTATGGCGAAACCATCCCGACCCAGCGTGCGGATGCCCGGCTGCTTGCGATCAAGCAGCCGATCGGCGTCTGCGGCGCGATCACGCCGTGGAATTTCCCCTGCTCGATGATCACCCGCAAGGTCTCGCCGGCGCTGGCCGCGGGCTGCACGGTGGTGCTCAAGCCCGCCAACGAAACGCCGCTGACGGCGCTGGCGCTGGTGGCGCTCGCCGAAAAAGCCGGCGTGCCGAAGGGCGTGTTCAACATCCTGACCGGCAATTCCTCGGCGATCGGCAAGGTGCTCTGCGAGCACCCGGCGGTGCGCTTCGTCGGCTTCACCGGCTCGACCGAAGTCGGCAAGATCCTGTACCAGCAGGCCGCCGTCGGCGTGAAGAAGCTCGGCCTCGAACTCGGCGGCAACGCGCCGTTCGTGGTGTTCGACGACGCCGATATCGATGCCGCCGTCGAAGGCGCCATCGTCTCGAAGTACCGCAACATGGGCCAGACCTGCGTCTGCGCCAACCGCATCTACGCCCAGGACAAGATCTACGACCAGTTCGTCGAAAAGCTCTCGGCCAAGGTCGCGGCGATGAAGATCGGCGACGGCACGGAAGCCGGCGTGGTGCAGGGCCCGCTGATCAACATGGAAGCGGTCGACAAGGTCGAGAAACACATCGCGGACGCGGTCAAGGGCGGCGCGAAAATCGTCACCGGCGGCAAGCGCCATGCGCTCGGCGGCAGCTTTTTCGAGCCGACCGTGCTCGCCAACGTCAAGCCCGACGCGCTGGTTGCGCACGAAGAGACCTTCGGGCCGCTGGCGCCGGTGTTCCGCTTCAAGGACGAGGCAGACGTGATCGCGTTGTGCAATGCCTCACCGTTCGGTCTCGCCTCATACTTCTATTCGCGCGATCTCGGCCGGGTCTGGCGCGTCGCCGAAGCGCTGGAGTCCGGCATGGTCGGCGTCAACACCGGACTGATCACCACCGAAGTCGCCCCCTTCGGCGGCGTCAAGGAGTCTGGCCTCGGCCGCGAAGGCTCGCATCACGGCATGGAAGAATATGTCGAGATCAAATACGTGATGATGGCGGGGATTTAGGGTCCGTAGCCCGGATGGAGCGTAGCGCAATCCGGGAGAGTTAGGTTCGCTTGCGAGTAAGCCCGGATTTCGCTTCGCTGCATCCGGGCTACAGACTCTCCATAAACTGCTTCAGCCGCGGCGCCCATTTATGGGCGTCGAGGCCTGAAGCCGAATGGCCGAGTTCGCTGTCGAGCAGGAAATAATCGGCATCGACACCGGCGGCCTTCAGTCCCTGCATCACGCCGGGCGCGATGTCAGGCGGAAACAATTTGTCCGTCCGCGACAGCACGAACAGAACCTTCGATTTGATCTGGGCGAACTGCGCCGTCACGTCGAAGCCGCGGAGCGCTTTGGCCAGGATGATCAGCGAATTGGCGTCAAATCCCTCGGCCCAGCGCGCCGCCTCGTCGCGGATCGCGGCCTCGATCTCCGCGGGATCGGACATCGTCGCTTTCAGGCGGGCCTCGATGCCATAGGTCTTCAACGTCGCCATGCGGATCTGCGTCATGGTCTCCACGACGCCGCCGCGGTCGTAATAATCGCCGCCGTTCCAGTTCGGGTCCTTCGACAGCGCCCCGAGCAGGCGCGCGACATTGCCCTCGGATCGCTCGCGCGGCACCAGTGGCGAGGTGACGACGGCGGCGATTCCCTTCATCGCGTCGGGATAGTTGACGGCCCATTGCAGCGCCTGGAAGCCGCCATAGGACGGGCCGACGATCGCAACCACTTTGTCGATGCCGAGATGATCGAGCAGCAGCCGCTGCGTGCCGACGATGTCGCTGACATTGATGTCAGGAAATCGCGGCCCGTAAGGCTTGCCGGTTGCGGGGTCGATACTCCCGGCATTGGTCGATCCGTAGGAGGAGCCCAGCATGTTCGGGCAGATCGCAAAATAGCGGTTGGTATCGACGGCCTTGCCGGGGCCGACGATCTCACTCCAGCTGCCTTCGCCCGTCGTGCCGCCGGGGTCGATGATGTGCGGGCCGCTGGTGTTGCCATGTGTGACCAGCACGGCATTGCTGCGATCGGGCGCCAGCGTGCCGAGCGTGGCATAGGCGATGGTCACCTCCGGCATCACGGTGCCACTTTGCAGGCGATAGTTGATGGTGGAGAAGGTCTTCGCGTCAGCCAGTGCCGTCATATGCGCCAATCCGGGTGGAGGAAGCTTAAACGCAGCGTTCTATCGCCGTAACACTGCAATGGTGCGATTGGCAAAAGTAAGCCGTTCGGCCATGACAGATACGAAATAGGTCAGCAGCTTCTGGCTGAGCGAGGGATCGTCGATCTTGAGCGCTTCAAACTGATGCGCACTGAGGACGTACAGGACACTCGCGACCTCGGCTTGAATCGTCGCGCTGCGTTGCGCCTGCGACACCAGGCCCATCTCGCCGATCGTCGTGTAGCGGCCGAGGCTGCGTACCCGCGTGGTTCCTTCGTTCACCGGAACCATGACGCCAACGCGGCCGTCCAGAATGAAATGCATGGAATCGGCGGCGTCGCCGGCGCTGACAATGATCTCTCCGGCATCGATCTCGACACGCTCGCAGCGATGCATCAGCGCCACGGCGTCGCGCGGGGTTCCGAGAATCTGCGTGAACCAGTCACGCAGATTGGCTTCCTCCTGCTCGTGCCCTTGATGCTTCGCGATGATCTCGTTCTCGCATTGCTCCAGTGCACGATCGAGCTCAGGTACGATACGAACCCGGCCGGCGATGAATCCGCTGGACCGCAGCGCCTTCTCGGCGAGTTTTGGCAAATGAACCAGCACCAGTTCGATGTGACGCTCGTCGGCGCTGCGCTTGATCTGGGCAAAGCTGTAGGCCGCCGATGAATCGAACCCTGTAACCAGCTTGAAGTCGAACACCAGATAGCGGCATTCCGGACGTTGCCCGAGCAGCGCCTTGACGTGCTGGTAGAGCCGGTTGGCGGAACCGAAGAACAGATAGCTTTGCAGGTTAAGGCCCTGGATTTGTCCGCCATGGGCCGTCAGAACCGTCTGATCGTCGCGCGAACGGTCCAGCGAACTGCGATATTCGGAGCCGTCAAAACTGAATTTGATCGGATCGATCCGCGCGGCCGTGAACGCGAATGTCGCGCAGCCGATCACGACGCCGATCAGCACGCCGGCGACAAAGCCCCACTGCAGGATGATGACGATGATCGCGAGCAGCGAGACATACTCGGTCTTGGTCAGGCGCCGCCGCGATTCGATGATCCATTTGTGCAGCTGATCGGCGCCCAGATAGATCAGCAGACCGCCGAGCACGAATTTCGGCATGTAGCCGAGCAGAACCGGAGCAACCGCCAGCATCAGCACCGAGATCGCGGCCACCGTCAGGCCGGCGAGCCGGCCGGTCCCGCCGCTGCTGAAGTTGAGGATGGTGCGGCTGACCGAGATACAGCCGGTGTAGCCGCCGAATGCGCCCGACAGGATGTTGGCAAGGCCCGTGACGTTCAATTCCCGCTCGAGGTTGGCTTCACGGTGCGCCGCAACTTCGATGCCCGCGGTGTTGAACAGCGTGCTCGACGCCGTGACGAAAATGACGGCGACGAGATTGCCGAGCAGATCCGGCACGGCATGCCAGGGATAGCGGGCCATTTCGGCCGTGCTCCACGGCAGCATGATGCTGACGGTCGGGGGTGGTTGAAATGTCCATCCCGAGGTCTGCGCTTCTGCCGAGGTAAATCCCGCCAGCCAGAAGGCGATATGCCCAACGACCACGCCCCCGACCAGCATGGCCGGCAGGCCAAACGATGTGCGGGTGCGATGCCAGGTCAGATACAACGCCAGCGCCATGGCGCAGGCCGCCGCCAGTTCGGACAGGGTCAGGATGTTGGCGAACTGATCGAGCGTCGTCAGCTGAAGGCGATGGCCGGTGATGACGCGGATCGCCCCCAGGATGATCAGGCAGGCGGTGGCGCCGAGGAACCCGCCCACGACGGGATAGGGCACATAACGGATCGCGCGGCCCATCCGCGTCACCCCGAAGCCGCACAGCACGATGCCGGTGACAATGGCCGAAAGCCCAAGCGTCATCAGCGCCGGGGCCAGCAGCGATGCCGAGGGATCGCTGGCGACAACGTGCTCGACCAGCGACGCCGCCAATATTCCGGTCATCGCCGCGGTGGAACTCTCGGGAGCCGCAATCGCGAACGGAAAGGTGCTTCCCCAGGCGATGACAGCGGCGAGAATCGCCGAGGAGATGAAGGTCGCGGCAAGTCCGTAGGACAGATATGGCGCCAGCGGGCCTGTAAAAATCAGAAGCGAATACGACAGGCCAAATGTAATCGTGAGGACACTGGCGGCGCTGCCGCCGAGAATGTCGTTGAAGGCCTTCCGAATGAACTCCGGCTCGCCTTTGAGAGATCGACTGACCACGCCCCGCTTGCCCCCGGCACCCCTGCCAGTGGTAGAGACCGCAGACACAGATCACAACGTTATTCTTGTGACAGGGGACGTGTGACGGCGCCGTCAGTCGTTCGCTGCGTCTCCGCCGAACGCGCCATGCCGGCCGGCGCCGGACGCAAATCGTGCAGCGCCTGAGAGTGTCTCGCCCGAGGCGATCACCTTCAGCCCGCCCCGCATTTCATTGGCGATGGCGTCTTCCTCCGCGAGGTCCCATTGCCGCAGCGCCGAGAGCCGGTCGGCGCGCATGCAGGTCTGCGGGAAGGCCGCGATTTCCCTGGCCAGCGCGATCGCCTGTGCAACGGCTTCGCCTCTTCGCACCAGGCGATTGGCAAGGCCCATGCGCAACGCCTCCGGCCCGCCGACCGGGCGCCCGGTCAGGATCAGGTCGATGGCCTGGGAATGGCCGATCAGCCGCGGCAGGCGGATGGTGCCGAGATCGATCAGCGGCACGCCGAACCTGCGGCAGAAGATGCCGAAGGTGGCGTCCTCGGCAACGACCCTCATGTCCGCCCACAGCGCGAGTTCCATGCCGCCGGCGACCGCAAATCCCTCGACCGCGGCGATCACGGGTTTTGACAGCCGCAACCGGCTCGGCCCCATCGGCGCAATCGAGTCATGGCCGCCGATCTCGCGCTTCTTGTTGGGATCGCCCGCCGCCACCGCCTTGAGGTCGGCGCCGGCGCAGAAATAACCGCCGGTGCCGGTGAACACCGCAACCGATGCCGCTTCATCGGCGTCAAACGCCAGAAACGCATCGTAGAGCTTGCGCGCAGTCGCGCCGTCGACGGCGTTGCGGCAATGCGGACGGTTGATGGAAACGATGGTCGCCGGTCCATCGCGTTCGACCAAGACTGAATTTTCTTCGGACATGCGTGCCTCCCAATTGTCGATTTTGGGAGGAGCCTAGCGTGAGGCTGTGAGCAACGCCATCACCACCGTCGTCCCGGACAAGCGAGCAAAGCGAGCGCGATCCGGGACCCATAACCACAGGACGTGGTTTTGCATTGGCTGGAGCCACAGCGAGTCAAACAACAACGCCCTGTGGTTATGGGTCCCCCGATGCGCAATTGCGCATCTGAGCGTTCGCCGGGACGACACCGTTTGAGAGGCGCGGTGCTGTGGCAATCTCACCGTGCGGCGGCCTCAAATCTTCAGCTCCGCCCCCGTCACACGCCGATACGCTTCCAGATAGCGCTTGCTGGTGGCATCGACCACGCTAGCGGGCAGTGGTGGAGGCGGCGCGTCGCCGTTCCAGCGGCCGGCGCGGCGCTCGGCGTCGAGGTAATCGCGCAGCGGCTGCTTGTCGAAGCTCGGTTGCGGCTGACCGGGTTTGTAGACATCGACCGCCCAGAACCGCGAACTGTCTGGAGTCATCACCTCGTCGATCAGGATGATGCGGCCGTCGCCGTCGCGGCCGAACTCGAACTTGGTGTCGGCGATGATGATGCCCTGCTTGCGGCTGACCTTCTCGCCGAAATCATAGACGGTGCGGGCCATGCCCTCCAGCGTCTGCGCAACGTCGGCGCCCAGGATCTCGCGCACGCGCGCGACCGTGATGTTCTCGTCATGCCCGGTCTCGGCCTTGGTCGCCGGACTGAAGATCGAGGGTTCCAGCTTCTCGCTCTCGACCAGCCCCGCCGCGAGCTTCTCGCCGGCCAGCGTGCCCGATGCGGCATATTCCTTCCAGGCAGATCCCGAGATGTAGCCGCGGATCACGCACTCAACCGGGAACACGGTGGTGCGCCGGCAGAGCATCGCGCGTCCGGCGATGTCGGCGCGGTGCGCCTTCAACGCCGGCACCTGTGCGATGATCTCGTCGGCATCGGCGCTGATCATGTGATGCGGCACGACGTCTGCGAGCTGGCGGAACCACCAGGCGCTGATCTGGGTCAGCACCGCGCCCTTCATCGGGATGGTTTCGGCCATCACGACGTCGAACGCGCTGATGCGGTCGGTGGTCAGCAGCAGCACGCGGTCGTCGCCGACGGCATAGATATCGCGGACCTTGCCGCGCCCGATCCGTGGCAGGGGCAAATCGCTGGCGAGCATCGCGTTCATGGTGTCATGCTTTCAAAAGCGTCCGCGCGGGCAAGGCGCGGGCGGTGGAGTTGTTAGCGGAGGGATAGCTCACTCCGGCAGCGGAATGAACTCGTGTTCCTGGGGAACATGGGCAAAACGGCCGGTTTTCCAGTCCTGTTTGGCCTGTTCGATCCGCTCCTTGCTGGAAGAAACGAAATTCCACCAGATATGGCGCGGGCCCTCCAGCGCGTCGCCGCCGAGGAACATCATCCGCGTCGGCTTGATCGCCTTCACCGTGATGCGGTCGCCGGGCCGGAAGATCAGCAAGCGCGGCGCCTCGTAGCGCTCGTTGGCGATCTCGACTTCGCCGTCGACGAGATAGATCGCGCGCTCCTCGTGGTCGGGGTCGAGCGGCACGCTGGTGCCGGCGGTGGCCGTCACCTCGGTATAGAACCACGGCGATACCATCGTGACCGGCGATTTCACGCCAAAGCCGCTGCCGGCGATGATGCGCGCGGTGAAGCCGCCGTCCTTGACTGTCGGCAGGCTGTCGGCGGCGTAGTGCTGGAACGACGGCGCGATTTCCTCCGAGCCCGCCGGCAGCGCGATCCAGCTTTGCAGGCCCAGCATCTTCTGGCCGTCGCGGCGCTGCACGTCGGGCGTGCGTTCGGAATGTGCGATGCCGCGGCCGGCGGTCATCAAATTCATCGCGCCGGGCTGGATCTCCTGGATGTTGCCCTCGCTGTCGCGGTGCATGATGCTGCCGTCGAACAGATAGGTGACGGTGGCGAGCCCGATATGCGGATGCGGCCGCACGTCCATGCCGTTGCCGGCGATGAATTGCATCGGGCCGAAATGATCGAAGAAGATGAAGGGACCGACCATCTGCCGCTTGCCATGCGGCAGCGCGCGCCGCACCACGAATCCATCGCCGAGATCGCGGGTGCGCGGCACGATGATGAGGTCAAGCGCGTCGCAGGTTTTGGGATCGCCGAGCACGGGATCGTTGGAAGGCTGCCAGCTCATGAGAAGCTCCTTTGCATTTGCGGCGATCATAGCAGCACTTGTCCCGCGTCGTCCAAACACACTATCGTCGGTCCCGGCTTGAACGCATCGAGGAAACGGCGGTAAGCCGACACTCTTGCAAAAATTGAATCGTGCGCCGATCTGCATTAAAAGCAGCTTGCGCGGCTGACCGCGCTTCTGGGCCGATCGATGCTGCTTTCTACAATCGACATCGCCTTGCGCGGCGCCATCGTGGCGCTGCTGCTGGTGCTCGCGGCATCGCTGTTTCGCGGGTTCGGCACCGTGCTCGCGGGGCGGCTGGCCGCGGCGTTTGCCCTGGGATCGGCCGCGCACGCCGTGAGCTATTCGATTGGCTGGTCGTCGCCGGTCTCCCTTCCGTATGCGCCGTTGATCGCATTGTCGACCGGCAATGTCGTGGTGTTCTGGCTGTTCACGCGTGCGCTGTTCGACGAGGCGTTCAGGTTGCGCTGGTGGCATGCGCTGATATGGGCTGGAGTTACCGCGTTCAGTTTTGTCAATTGCATGTGGACCGGACCGACATTCAGCGCGCGGATTGCCATCGTCGCGGTCAATCTGGTGGCGCTCGGATTCATCGCACTGGCGGTGGCGCAGACGATCGCCTCATGGCCGGCGGATCTGGTCGAGCGCCGGCGTGGCGTTCGCGGCTTCATCGTCGGCGCATCCGCGCTGTATGGCGGCATGAACGCGGTGCTGCAGATATTCATGCCCGGTAGTGAGGTCGTCAACACGGTGAATTCAGCCGTTCTGGCCGGCGTGGTGGCGGCGATCTGCTACGCGATGATGCGCGTGGATGGTGCCGAGCTGTTTCCCGTGGCATCTCAAGTCGCGCCGGTAACGATTGCACCGGTTCAGACGGTCGCGGCGGAGGATGCGCACGACCAAAAGCTGGTCGATGCGCTGATGCGCTTGATGGCCGATGAGCGCATCTACCGCCACGACAACATCACGATCGGCACGCTCGCGACCAAACTTGGAATACCCGAATACAGATTGCGACGGCTGATCAACCAGCGGCTCGGCTACCGTAATTTCAATGTCTTCCTCAACAACCATCGGATCGAGGAAGCCAAGGCAGCGCTGTCAGACCCGACGCAGGCCGAAGTCCCCGTCATCACCATTGCGATGGATGCCGGCTTCCAGTCGCTCGGCCCGTTTAACCGCGCCTTCAAGGCCATCACCGGCGTGACCCCGACCGAGTATAGGCGGCAGAACGCTTCGGCGGCTTGATCCATAAATTGTTGTAAGTTCTACATAATTCCGAAATCGGCGAGACGCCCGTCAGTTTCGGCCAGCCCGATTTTCAAATCCGGCGAGCAGCCAGCAGCCCCTTCGTCAACATCGCCGGCACGCGCTCATGCGTCATGCCGGAGGCCAATATGATCCGACGAAACCTGCTGCTCATCCTCGCGACCACCACCGCGCTCGGCGCGCTGGCGCTCTCCGCGGCGAGGGCACGCGATGTTCCCAAAATTGCCACCGGCTTTGTCGCCAACATACTGTGCACGGAGACCTTCGTGTCCGGCCAGCAGCCGGACCGGATTCTTCGCGAAACCACCGCCGCGATGCCCGGCGTCAGCCTGATCACCTGGGCGATGGATTATCGTGTCGATCGGGCGCGGAAGGAAACCACCGTGACGTTGCTCGGCCTCGGCCGCAGCCACGCGGTCTACCGCGAAGGTCTTGGCTGCTATCTCGATCACGGCGGTGCGGTCGCCGAAATCGCTGTGCCATCGATCGATGCCAAATCATCACAGGCGCTGTTGCCCGATATCGCGGGGCCTTCGGTCGTCACGCCAGCCAATCCCCAACTGGCCGCCGCGCTCGATCGCGCCTTTGCCGAGCCCGAGCAGCCGCCGAAGCGTGCGACCAAGGCGATTGTGGTGCTTAGGGATGGCCGCGTCGTCGCCGAGCGATATGCCGAAGGTTACGGCATCGACACGCCGATCCTCGGCTTCTCCGCGACCAAGTCGGTGATATCGGCGCTGACGGGCATTCTCGTGCGCAAGGGCGCGATGACGCTCGATCAGTCCGCGCCGGTTGCGGCATGGCAAGGCGCCGGCGATCCCAGGCGTGCGATTACGGTGGATCATCTGTTGCGTCACACGGCGGGGCTGGCGCTCGGCAGTTCGCTGCAGGCTTCGCTCAGCTCAGTGTTCGAGCCGGTCAACCGGATGAAGTTCATGGAATCAGACATGGCTGCATATGCCGAGAGCGTTCAACTCGAAACGCTGCCCGGCAGCCATTGGAATTACAATGACGGCAATACCGTCATTCTCTCGCATTTGATCCGCGACGCGGCGGGCGGGAAAGCGGCGGACATGCTGCGGTTCGCGCAGACCGAATTGTTCGCACCACTCGGCATGCGCAACGTGACCATCGAGTTCGATGCCGCAGGCAATGCGGAGGGATCGAGCCAGATGCTGGCGACCGCGCGCGACTGGGCACGCTTCGGCCAGCTCTATCTCAATGACGGTGTGGCTGGCGGCAAGCGCATCCTGCCCGAGGGATGGGTGAAGTATTCGGCCTCGCCGACGCCGAAAGCCTGGGTCGGCATCGGCGCCGGCTTCTGGACCAATCTCGGCGACAGCTTTGGCGCCAGCTATCGCACCGGGCACGGCTGGCCGCGCGACGCCTTTTTCGCCAAGGGCACGATGGGACAATATGTGATCATCATCCCCAGCGAAAAGCTCGTCATCGTGCGACTCGGTCGTTCGCCGAACGGGCCGCCGGAGGCGGATGGTGTGTTCAGGCTGGTGACGGACGTCGTCGCGGCGACCGGCGACAAGGGAAAGCTTGCAGGAACGAATTGAGCGGTGCCGAGATTCTTCCTTCTCCCCTTGTGGGAGAAGGTGGGCGCGAAGCGCCGGATGAGGGGTCTCTATCCTCAACGCGAGCTGTGCGGTGAGGAGAGAACCCCTCACCCGTCTTCGCTTCGCGAAGCCACCCCAAGAGCGAGCTTCGCTCGTCTCGATCCCACAAGGGGAGAGGGAAGTCCGCGGACATGGCGCTAGCTCTGCTTACTGCCTTCCCAACTGCGTGGCCTTCGCGACGCGATCGAATCGCTCGAGCGAGAGGATCGCATCCGCAAGCTGGTCGGCGCGGCCGTTCAGCACCGGGCGGGCGAGCGTGAGGAACTTCTGCTGCATCGCCTGCGCGTCTGGAAATGAATCCGGCTCGCCGGAGGGGTCGGCATAGAGCCGCTCATGTACGGCATCGTCGGTGGTGATGGAGACGCGCGCGCCAAAGGGATGGGTGCGGCCGATCTCGAGGCGATCGTCCTGCACCACGTCGAACTTGTCGGCGAGCGCATTGACCGCGGCGTCGCCGAGCCGCTCGTAATCGTCCCAGCCGAAGCGGCCCTGGTCGAGCGCCAGCGCGCCGGTGAAGAACATCGAGAATTGCCCGCCGACGATCGAGGTCGGGTGACGCTTGGTGGCGGCGTCGCCGGTCAGCGTGATGCCGTTGCGGTGCAGGCCGATCTCGACGCGCTTGATCTGGTCCGGCGTCAGATTGTGCTCCCGGCGCATCGCGATCAGCGCATCCAGCGCGGCATGGGTGTAGCGGCAGCTCGGATAGGGCTTTACGCCAATTCGAAGCGTCTCATAGGTCTTGCCGAGGCCGGCGGTCGCCTTGTCCGGATGCGCGTTGTCGCTGTAGCCGACGAGCAGGCCATGTTTGCCTTCGACCGACTCGCTCGAACCGACGAAATCGTTTCGTGCCAGGGTAGCCGCGATCACGCCGTTCATCGCGGCGGCGCCGACCTGATAGCGCTTGTTCCAGGCGCCGTTCACCAGGAACTGCAGCGAGCCGGCGGCCTGGCTGCCGGAAACACCGAACGCCGAGACGATCTGGTCCTTCGACAGGCCGAACAGCTTTCCGGCGGCAGCGGCCGCGCCATAGGTTCCTGCGGTCGCGGTCGGATGGAAGCCACGCGCATAATGCGAGGTGGGGTCGAGCGCGTTGCCAAGCCGGCAGCACACTTCATAGCCGGCGACGATGGCGGTGAGCACGTCGCGGCCCGACGCGCCGACCATCTCGCCGACCGCGAATGCTGCCGGCACGACGGGCGCGCTCGGATGCAGCGAGGAATCCGCATGGGTATCGTCGAAGTCAAGCGAATGGCCGAGTGCGCCGTTGAGCAGGGCGGCAACCGCAGGGGTCCAGGTTTTGCTGTCGCCGAACACGGTGGATTCGCCCTTGCCGTCCAGCGCCAGGGCTTCCAGCATCTTCAGCAGCGAGGCGGTGGATTCCGCGTCGCGCCGCGCCCGGATCGTGCTGCCGAGGAAATCGAGCGTCAGCACCTTGGCGCGCGCCAATACCTCCGGCGGAATATCCTCGAATTTCAGATTGGCGACATAGGAGGCGAGCGTTGCGGTTTCGTTGGCCATCGTGTTTCCTCGTTTTGGCCCGCAGGGTAGGCGGGCTGAATCCACCTTTCAAGCCGTCTCCGGGTCGCGGGCACCAGCTATGCTAAAGCTCATTTACAGGCAGGATCGCCTGCAGATTGCGGAATGGAGCGCATGGCTGGCTTTCTGAAGCGCGTGGCGGCCCGCGTTCGGTCGCGGCGGACGCAACTGGCGCTGGCTATCCGGGTGACGGTGGCGGCGGTTGTGGCCTACACCATCGCGAACGCCCTGCATCTGACGCTGCCGCTATGGGCTGTTCTGACCTCCCTCATCGTCACCCAGATGAGCGTCGGGCGGTCGCTGAAGGCGACCACGGACTACATGCTGGGGACGATCGGCGGCGCGATCTACGGCGGAGCGCTTGCGGTGCTGATTCCGCATTCGAGCGAAGCGGCCCTGCTGGCCTTGTTGGTGCTCACGGTAGCTCCGCTGGCCTATCTCGGATCGCTCAACCCCAGCCTGACCGCGGCCACGGTGACAGGTGTCATCGTATTGCTGATTCCGGAGATGCACCACACCAGTCCGCTGGATTCCGTGATCGATCGCCTGATCGAGGTCACCGTCGGCGCGTCCACCGGGCTAGCCGCTTCCTTTTTGGTATTGCCGTCGCGGGCGCATCGTCAGATCCGCGCCAATGCGGCGCGCCTGATCGAACTGATCGCGGGCGCATTCTCTGAACTGCTGGTTGGCCTGACGCATGGCCTCGACAACGACGCGGCGCACCGGATCCAGGACGGCATCGGTGCTGCGGTGACGGCCTTGCATGCGATGGGGCAGGAAGCCGAGCGCGAGCGTGCGGCGCGCCTGTCCTCGGGGCCGGACACCGGCCCGCTGCTGCGGACCATCCTGCGGCTGCGTCATGACGTCGTGATGATCGGACGGGAGTGTTTGGTGGCATTGCCTGCGAACGTGCAGGCGCGGCTGGATACGCCATTGTCCGGCGTGCGCGAGGCGATTGACGCGCATCTGCGCGCGTCGGCGGCCGCATTGCGCAGCGGCGTCAGCCCGCCGGTGATCGACCCCGTGCAATTCGCGCTGCAAGGCTACGCGGAGGAGGTAGCCTCTGTCCGCCGCGATGGCCTGATCCGCGGCCTGCCGGGCGATGCCGCCGAGCGCTTCTTCGCGCTCGGATTTTCGCTGGAGCAGATGCGCCAGAACATCGGCGATCTCGATCGCTGCGTCGCGGAGTGGTCGGCAAAGCCGCCGCCCGTGGTCAGTCCAAGTAAACGCCCAGAAAATTGAGCGTGGTGGCATCGCGCTTTGCGATGCCGTCGGTCAGCGCCTTCAATGCGGCGTCGAAGCTGGGCGCCGCCTGTTCCAGTTCGAAGGCGCCGTCATGGTCCCACAGGAAGCACCAGCCGAAGCGCTCGCCCTGCCCGAGATTGATCACCAGGCAGCGGCTGTGATGGGCGGGTTCGGCGACCGGCAGCAGGTCGCGCGCGGCCACGCCGTACTCCTCGCGGAAGTAGGCATCGATATTTTTCGGATCGTCCTCGGTGAGCGCGATGAAGTTGAACAGATTGCTGCGCTGGGTCGCCAGTTCCGTCGGGCGGTAGAAGCACAATTCGGCCGAAGCGTCCGGCAGCCGGACCTGCAATTCGCTCTCGCCATGCTGCGCGAGGAATTCGCGGTATTCTTTCGGCAGCCTGGCGCCGAGTTCCTCTTCGGCCTGAAGCAGGTCGCTTTCGCTCACGGCCTTCTTGCTGTGCCAGCGCCAGCCCTTGTCGGATTCCGATATGCTCTTGCGCCGCGCGACATAATCGGCATAGGCCGGCAGCTCGATAATCTCTTCGTAACCGCCAAACCCGCGATACTTATAGGCGTAATCGAAAGCTTCCTCCTGCCGTTCCGGAAAGTGGTCGACCAGAATCATCGCGCGCTGCGCGCCGCGGTCCACGCTTGCATCGACCCTGCAGGCCTCTTCGATTGCCTCCAGCGCGGCCTTTGGATCATCGGCGCTCAGATGCGCCCAGCTCTGGACTTCCAGCGTGCGGGCCTCGAGGTCGCTTTCCCTGATGGACCAGGCGTAATACGGAGTCCTGGCCGCACGGCGGGCCACGATGGTGTCGCGTCCACGTTCGGCAAGCTTGATGATCCCTTCATCGTCCTGGTCGTCGAAGTAACCGTGGTTGGCGGCGAGCAGGAGATAGAGCGGTTCATCTGCCGCCGGCGTGTCCCGAAGCGCGGCAAGATGTTTCGCCTGCGCTTCGAGGGATTCGCCCAGCGCCGCCAGCATCAGGTCGTCGAGCCCCTTTTGCCAGTCGGGCTTGGCTTGCGGGTCCGGCAGCAGATTGCGCAGCGTGTAATCCGTGTGCGTGATTTCCATGTAGCCGGCCGCGACGAGTTCGGCGGCAAGCCGGCGGAACGCCGCGACGGCGGTTTCCATGTCGGAAAATTCCTCGCGCAAATACTGGTCTTCCCCGGGTTCCAGGTCCTCACGCATGAGGATGCCCAGAATGATCGGATCGCCGCCGGGAATTAACAGCAGTTCCCTGTCGTCGTCCCCCGGGGGGCGGTGAAAGAATTTTGCCAGATACATGGGAATCTCCGAACGCGCGAGCGCAACGCCGCTGGTAGGAAAACGCTATGGTCAGTCGAGATAGATGCCGAGAAAAGCGAGCATGGCGGCATCGCGCTTCTCGATGCCGGAGGTCAGCGCTTTGAGCGCAACATCAAAGCTGGGTGCGGCCTGCTCCAGCTCCCACGAGCCGTCATGGTCCCACTCAAAACACCAGCCAAAGCGTTCGCCCTCTCCAAGATTGATCACCAGGCAGCGGCTGTGCTGCGAGGGCGCGGCGACCGGCAGCAGGTCGCGCGCGGCCACGCCGTACTGCTCGCGGAAGTACGCGTCGACCTTTTCCGGATCCTTCTCGAAGCGCGTGATGTAGTTGAACAGATTGTCGCGCTGGGTCGCCAGTTCGGTCGGCCGGTAGAAGCACAGTTCGGCTGATTCTTCCGGCAGCCGGACCTGCAATTCGGTCGAGCCGTATGTCGTGAGGAACTCCCGATAGTCCTTCGGCAGGCTGGCGCCGAGCGCTTGCTCGGCCTGCAACAGGTCGCTTTCGCTTGCCGGCTCCTTCGTGTGCCAACGCCAACCCTTGTCGGATTTCGATTTGCGTTTTCTCCGTGCGACATAGTCGGCATAGGCCGGCAGCGCGATGATGTCTTCGTAGCCGCCAAACTCGTGATATTTGTAGGCGTCATCGAAAGCCTCGTCCTGCCGCTCCGGAAAATGCTCGACCAGAATGGTCGCGAGCTGCACGCCGCGGTCCTGGCTTGCGTCGACCCGGCAGGCCTCTTCGATCGCCTCCAGCGCGGCCTTTGGATTATCGGCGCGCAGATGCGCCCAGCTCAGAACCTCCAATATTCGGGCCTCGAGGTCGCGATCCTCCATCGACCAGAAATAGTGCGGCGTCCTGGCGGCGCGGTGGGCGGCGATGGTGTCGCGGCCGCGTTCGGCAAGCGCAATGATCTGGTTGTTGTCCTGATCGTCGGCATAGCCGTGGTGGGCGGCGAGCCAGAGATAGAGCGGCTGGCTTGCCGCCGGCGTATCCTGAAGCGCGGCAAAATATTTGGCCTGCACGTCGAGCGGTTCGCCCAGCGCGGCCAGCATCAGATCGTCGAGGCCTCTTTGCCAGTCGGGCTTGGGCTGCGGATCCGGCAGCAGATTGCGCAGCATGTAATCCGTGTGGGTGGTTTCGATATAGCCGGCTGCGGTGAGTTCGGCGACTTGCCGGCGGAACGTGGCGACGGCGGTCTTGGGTTTGGAATATTCCTTGCGCAGGAACTCGTCTTTTTTCCGCGCGCCCGGCGCCTCGTTCATATACTTGCCGACGACTGTGGGCTTGCCGCCGGGGTGGAACACCAGACCGCGATCATCATCGCCCGGCGGGCGGTGAAAGAACTTTGCCAGACGCATGAGGGTCTCCGAACGCGGGGGCGCAAGTGGCTGCAGGCAGAAGCTGCCGCCGACGCAAAGGGTCGTGAGACCACGGCCGTCAGCCGCGGTCTCCCGGTTTCAGTCGCAGGTTCGGAACAACAGGTTCACGCCGGACAACAGGTCCGTGAGGCCCGCTTATGTGCCCGCTTCAGGCCGCAACCTGACGCAGCAGGCTCCGGACGATCAGCCGGTGAAACGGCATGATGACGGCCAGATAGGTCCGCCCCAGCCAGTTGTGCGTCAGCACCAGCGTGGTCGCGGTGACCTGCCGGGCGGCGCCTGATGTCGCGACGTCCACGACGATGCGGAAATCCAGGTGTTTGTCGTTGAAGCCGGCGACCAGCCGGTCAGGCCGCTCGCTCACGATCGGGAATATTCCGACCATTTCTCTGGGAGTCGAACTGGCGCCTGACGTCTTGAGGCCAAACGGCGCCACCAGAATGTTGCGCAGGGTCAGCAGCGCTTCGGCCCATCGCGGCTGCCGCGCCATCATGCGCTCGGCCGCCTGTCGCGCATTGAGGGCGCGATCGCCGATTTCGATACGGAAAGCATCCGCGAACTGTGCGCCGGGCAGTGTGTTCGGGTCGATGGTGGGTGTGACTTCACGAACGGTCATTGCAGCGCCAATCTGTTCGACAGCAGGCGGAAGCGCAAGATCAGCAGAATAGCAAACACGACGGTGCCGACAGACAATCCGACCCAGACGCCACCGGCGCCAAGCGACGTCCGAAATCCGAGCGCCCAGGCGCAGGTAAAGCCGATCCCCCAATAGCTGAGGGTTGCGAATAACAGGGGTATACGCGTGTCGTTCATCCCGCGCAGGGCGCCGTTGGCGACGGTCTGAATACCGTCGGTGATGAAAAAGGTGGTTCCGACCAGCAGCAGCGTTGCCGTCAGCGTCGCCGTGGCGTCGACGGCTTCGCCGAGGAAAAGTTCGGCGATCGTGAACCGTCCCAGCATCACGGCGAGCGTCATCGTCGCCATGAACGCCGTCCCGAGCAGGATCGCGACATAGCCAGCGCGCCTGACGGCGTCGCGGTCGCGGCGCCCGACCGCATGCCCGACCCGGACCGTCGCCGCCATGCTGATCCCGAACGGCACCATGTAGAGGATGGCCGCGATCTGCAGGGCGATCTGGTGTGCCGCGAGCGCGGTGGTTGAGATCAGGCCCATCAGCAGGCCGGCCGCGCCGAACAATCCGTATTCGAGCATGAACGCCATCGAGATCGGTGCGCCGATGACGACGAGCTTGCCCATCAACGGCCAGTCGATCCGCCAGATGCGGCCGAGCACGTGATATTTGCGGAACGGCCGGCGGCGCGCGGTGAACCACAGCCCGGCGAGGAACGTTCCGAGATTGACGATGCTGGTCGCAAGGCCTGCGCCGAACAGCCCAAGCTCAGGCAGGCCCCATTTG
The DNA here is from genome assembly GCF_040546575.1 of Bradyrhizobium sp. OAE829. Lineage (NCBI taxonomy): Bacteria > Pseudomonadati > Pseudomonadota > Alphaproteobacteria > Hyphomicrobiales > Nitrobacteraceae > Bradyrhizobium > Bradyrhizobium sp. OAE829. The sequence continues at coordinate 4,663,628 of NZ_JBEPOE010000001.1, forward strand.
CCGTAGAGCAGCGGATAGACCAGCAGCGCATTGGCCGGGATCGCGGCCAGCGTGATCCACAGCACCGGCTCGGGCCGGTTCACGGCGCTCATGAAGCCGCGTATCGCGATGAACCACAGCGCCGGCAGAATGCCCCAGGCGAGGCCGAACAGATATTGTTGCGCGAGCTTTGCGGCAGCCGGCGCCTGGCCGAGCGCGATCAGGATCGCCTCGCCGCGGAACGGCAGGATCATCAGCGGCACCGAGATCAACACCGCCGCCCACAGGCCGACGCGCAGCGCGCGCCGCACCATGCGCGGGTCGCGCGCGCCGAAAGCCTGCGCCGCCAGCGGGGCCACGGCGGACACCAAGCCAAGGCCGAACGTGAAGATCACGAAGAAGACCGTATGCGCGAGGGCCGCCGCAGCGACCGCTTCACCGCCGAGCCGGCCGATGAACGCCAGATCGGTCGTCATCATCGCGATCTGCCCAAGCTGCGTCAGCGCCAGCGGCACTGCAAGCTTCAGTGTTTCGGCGAACTCCTCAGCGACACGGCCGCGCGTCCGCGCCGCCGGGGCAGGCGCGAGTGCGTGTGCGTCGATTTTGTCGAGCGAGGTCATGGATCAGGACTAACACGGCGGCGGGTCGAAAAAGTGACGGTGGCTGCGGTAGATTTTGGTTTTGACGCGTTCTCTACGCAGATAAGTCTACGCAATCTGCGCAAACTTGATTGCTATGCGAACCGGCGTCCACTTCGCTTGAAAACGCTCTATCCACCATCTCGCGCCGGCACCCGCGTAATCCTGGCGCCGAGTGCGTTGAGCCGTTCCTCGATCCGCTCATAGCCGCGTTCGATCTGGTCGGCATTGTTGATGGTCGAGGTGCCTTCCGCGGCCACCGCCGCCAGCAGCATCGCCATGCCGGCGCGGATATCGGGCGACGTCATCAACGCCCCGCGCAGCCGGCTCGGGCCCGCCACGATGGCCCGGTGCGGGTCGCACAGCACGATACGGGCGCCCATCGAGATCAGCTTGTCGACGAAGAACATCCGCGATTCGAACATCTTCTCGAACATCAGGATGACGCCGTCGCATTGCGTCGCGGTGACGATGGCGATCGACATCAGGTCGGCGGGAAACGCCGGCCATGGCTGATCTTCGAGCTTCGGCACATGGCCGCCGAAATCGTCCTGGATCTTCATGGTCTGGCCGGACGGCACCACGAGATCGTCGCCTTCGACGCCGCAGACGATACCGAGCCGCTCAAAGCCCATCCGGACCGAGCGCAGATGCTCGACGCCGGCGCGGGCGATGCGCAGCGGTGAGCGCGTCACGGCGGCGAGGCCGATCAGCGAGCCCACCTCGATATGGTCGGGCTGGATCGCGTAGCTGGTTCCGCCCAGCGTCGCCGGCCCGTGGATGATGATGGTGTTGGTGCCGATGCCCTCGATCTTGGCGCCGAGCGCGACCAGGAAGTTCGCGAGGTCCTGCACATGCGGCTCGGAGGCGGCGTTGCGCAGGTGCGTGGTGCCGTGGGCGGCGACCGCGGCGACCAGCGCGTTTTCGGTGGCGGTGACGCTGGGCTCGTCGAGGAAGACGTCGGCGCCCTTCAGCCGCGAGGCGCGAAACTCCAGCCGGTGCGTCGCCGTGACGGTGGCGCCAAGCTGTTCGAAGGCCAGAAAATGCGTATCGAGGCGGCGGCGGCCGATCACGTCGCCGCCGGGCGGCGGCAGCGCCACCTCACCGCAACGGGCCAGCAGCGGGCCCGCCAGCAGGATCGAGGCGCGGATCCGCGCGCACAGTTCAGGATCGAGATCGGCGGCGCGAATTTCCTTGGCGTGGATCTTCAGCGTGTTGCGCTGTACCCATTCGGCCGAGGCGCCGACCGAGCGGATCAGTTCGACCAGCGTCTCGGTATCGCGAATCCGGGGAACGTTCTCCAGCGTGACCGGATGGTCGGTCAGCAGCGCCGCCGCGATGATCGGCAGCGCCGCATTTTTGTTGCCCGACGGCTCGATCGTGCCCGCAAGCCGGTGGCCGCCTTCAACGATGTATTGGATGGGCGCCACTGGAACTCCGTGCATCACACGTCGACATTGGCGCTGAGCGAGTTGTCCTGGATGAATTCGCGGCGCGGCTCGACCACGTCGCCCATCAGCTTGGTGAAGATGTCGTCGGCCTCGTCGACCTCCTTGATCTTCACCTGCAGCAGCGAGCGCTCGTTGGTATCGAGCGTGGTTTCCCAGAGCTGCTCCGGATTCATCTCGCCGAGGCCTTTGTAGCGCTGCAGCGTGACGCCCTTGCGGCCGGCATCGGTCACCGCTTCGAACAGGCTGACCGGCCCGTGGATGGCGATCTCGGCATCCTTGCGGCGCAACACGCCCGGCTTCGGATAAGCCTCCTGCAGTTTCGCTGCATAATCGTCGAGCTTGCGGGCGTCGGCGGAGCCGAGCAGCGCGTCGTCGATGATGGCGGCATCCTTGACGCCGCGGACGGTGCGTTCGAACAGGAAGCCTTCACCCTCCGTGAAGCGTCCAATCCAGCCGCGCTCGACTTCGTCGGTCAGTGCATCGAGCCGCTTGGCGATGTAATCGGCGGCGGCGTTGGCGGTGCCGATGTCGCTGGTGATCTTCGGGCTCAAGACGCCGGCGATCGCGGCCTGCTCGACCACCATGCGGTTATAGCGGCTGTGCAGATTATGCAGGATGCCGCGGATGATGCGGGCGTCCTCGACCAGCGACAGCAGGTCGCGGCCGGCACGCTCCGATCCGGTGGCCGGCTTGAAGACGCAATCGTCGAGGCCGGTTGCGATCAGGTAATCCTCCAGCGCGCGCTCGTCCTTCAGGTACTGCTCGGACTTGCCGCGCGCCACCTTGTAGAGCGGCGGCTGCGCGATATAAAGGTGGCCGCGGTCGATCACCTCGCGCATCTGCCGGTAGAAGAACGTCAGCAGCAGCGTACGGATATGCGAGCCGTCGACGTCGGCGTCCGTCATCAGGATGATCTTGTGGTAGCGCAGCTTGTCGGCGCTGAAATCGTCGCTGATACCGGTGCCGAGTGCTGCGATCAGAATGCCGATCTGCTCGCTGGACAGCATTTTGTCCATGCGAACGCGCTCGACGTTGAGAATCTTGCCCCGCAGCGGCAACACCGCCTGGAATTCGCGGTTGCGGCCCATCTTGGCGCTGCCGCCTGCGGAGTCACCCTCGACGATGAACAGTTCTGACTTGGCGGGGTCCTTTTCCTGGCAGTCGGAAAGCTTGCCGGGCAGCGAGGTGCCGCCAAGCGGACTCTTCCGGGTCAGTTCGCGCGCCTTGCGGGCGGCTTCGCGCGCGGCGGCGGCCTGGATCACCTTGCCGACAATGACCTTGGCCTCGGACGGATGTTCCTCGAACCACGCCGCCAGCGCTTCGTTGAGGACGTTTTCGACCACCGGACGCACTTCCGAGGAGACCAGCTTGTCCTTGGTCTGCGACGAGAATTTCGGGTCCGGCACTTTCACCGAAAGCACCGCGGTGAGGCCTTCGCGGCAATCGTCGCCGGTCAGCGCGATCTTTTCCTTTTTGGCGTTGGCCTCGGCATAGCCGTTGACCTGGCGCGTCAGCGCGCCGCGGAAGCCGGCCAGATGGGTGCCGCCGTCACGCTGCGGGATGTTGTTGGTGAAGCACAGCACGTTCTCGTGGTAGCTGTCGTTCCACCACAGCGCGGCCTCGACGCCGATGTCGTTCAATTCCGCGCGCACCATGATCGCGGCGGGCACGATCGCCTTCTTGTTGCGGTCGAGATATTTGACGAATTCCTCGACGCCGCCGGCATATTGCATCACCTCGCGCTTTTCGACCGCGTGGCGCATGTCGGACAGCACGATATTGACGCCGGAATTCAGGAACGCGAGCTCGCGCAGGCGATGCTCCAGCGTCGCGAAATCATACTCGACATTGGTGAAGGTTTCGGACGACGCAAAGAACGTCACCTCGGTGCCGCGCTTGCCATTGGCTTCACCCACCACCTTGAGCGGGGCAACGGAATCGCCGTGGGCGAATTCGATGTAATGCTCCTTGCCGTCGCGCCAGACCCGAAGCTGCAGCTTGCTCGACAGCGCGTTGACGACGGAGACGCCGACGCCGTGCAGGCCGCCGGAGACCTTGTAGGAGTTCTGGTCGAATTTTCCGCCGGCGTGCAGCTGGGTCATGATGACCTCGGCCGCGGAAATGCCTTCGCCCTTGTGGATGTCGACCGGAATGCCGCGGCCGTCGTCGCGCACCGTCACCGAGCCGTCGGCATTGAGCACGACTTCGACCGCGCTGGCATGACCGGCAAGCGCTTCGTCGATCGCATTGTCGACGACCTCGTACACCATGTGGTGCAGGCCGGATCCGTCATCGGTGTCGCCGATATACATGCCTGGCCGCTTGCGCACGGCGTCGAGGCCCTTCAACACCCGGATCGATTCCGCGCCATATTCAATCGGAATGGGATGCTCAGTGTCGGCAGGTGTCTGCCGGGCAGGTTCTGTCATGTAAGGCCTTCGAGGTGTCCCGAATCAGCTGCGCAATATGAGGCGCTGATTGCTCTATTTGTGCCATGAAAGAGGCGATGCGCCTAGCGCAAAGTCTCCATCAACAAGCTATTGAATAAATAGTGTTTTTTGGCGCTCTTTCAAGGCGCTCGAAGGGCGATTCGGCGGCCTCCGAAAAGGACGATTCGAAGGATGATTCCGGGCCTCGAAGTGCCTGTTTTTGAGACGTAGTCGCGGCAGAAAATGGCAGGTTGCAACGGACCTGCCGCGGCGTGCCGGGGTGCAAGCCCCCGCGAGCACGCCGCGATAGGTATCAATACATCTGCAGCGACAATGCCTCGCCGCTCGGGGCGATGATCAGGCCCCAGGCGTCATCAGCAGTGACCTCCACCGTATCGTTGCGTGCCGGACGGCCTGCGACCTTCACCGAATAGGCGTATTTGCCCGGCGGCAGGTCGAGCATCGGGGGCCTCTGCGATTGCGGCCCGCCGGCGCCGGCTGCGAGCTTGATGGTCTGCTTGTTGATCGTGACCGCGGCTTCACCGCCGCCCATGTTGCCGAACACCAGCCTGGCCTGACCCGGTTTCGGGATCACGCCGGCCTTCGCGGCGACTTCGGTATATTTCTGTGCGAGGCTGACCGTGGTCTCGTCCTTGGCTCGGCCGAGTTTCAGCTGTGCAGGCCCATCGGGCGAAGCAAATGCCAATTGCACGCGGTCTGCCTGCATGACGGCGCGCTCCGCCGATTCCTTCCAGCCGCGTTTGCCAAGCTCGGTACGATAGAAGGCGAGCACGGAGGCGAGATCCGCGGGAACGCTGATTTCGAGCTCCCTGCGGAATGGAACGTTGGTGCCCGGCAGCTTTCCGCTTCCGCGGGAGACAGTCGAACCACGCTGCTTGGGCATCGGAAACGGCGCGTCGGCATCGGTTTCGGGGTCAACTTCGAGAACCTGCACCGCCGCCTTGGCGCCGCTGGACGCCTGAGCGGCGTCTGCTGCACCGGGTTTGGCGGCCATCTTGGCGTCGGCCACCACCAGCGCCGACCCGTAGCCGCTGATCTTCGCCCTCGGACCCATCTGCATGACAGTGAACGACATCGACTTGCCGCCTTTGGAGAACTCCATCACGGCCATAGCGGCATGGTTGATGGGCGAGGGCTTCTCTTTCCAGCCCTGAGCCTTCAGCGCGCCGCTATAGAACGCCGCGACCGCTCTCACGGTCGAGGGGGAATAGAAATCGAGGCGGCCATCTGCAGCTTCGAACTTCACCTCTTCGGCGTTCTCGGGCAGCGGTACGGGTTTCGAATTGTCCGCAAGGGCGCGCAGCGGCGCGTCCGACAGCTTGGCAGCCTGGGCCACCCGCCGCACTTCGTCCGCCGCGATGATCTCCTTTGCCATTGTCGCCGCATCGCTGAGAAACTTCGCGTCGGCTTCCTTCTTGGCCTTGGCGCGCGCGGCGAGGGCGGCTTCCTTCATGTGAGTCGCGACATTGACCATCGTCATGTCATATCGGCGGCTGAGCTTCAGCGTGGCGGTTTGCTCGGCCGAGGAAAAATTCAGCGTGACGTTGTCCGGGGTGACGACGGCGCCGCGCGTCTCTTCCGTCCAGCTCCGCGCCGCAAACGCGCGGCGATAAAACGCCAGCGTTGCGGGAAGCTCGGCAACGACGCCAATGTCCAGGCTGCGGTCGACCGAATTGGAATCACCGGAACCGCGCAGGCTCTGGGTTGTCTTCGGTATCGGCAGGCCGGACACGTCGTCAGCGGCTTCGAGCTTTTCCGGCATCGCAAATGGCGCAACCCGGATCTCCACGCCGGTCCGTCCGTCGTCGCGGCGCTGCAGCGTCAGCATCACCGGCCGCTGCTGATGAGGGCCATTCTTGGCATCATGGCTGTAATAGGCGCGCACGCCGTTCTCGACCGTCTCGCTGAGCTGCGCGTTCGGCCAGCGCGCGGCCGCCTCCGCGGCTTCGAGCGGCCTCCAGCCGATCGCTTCCATCTCCTTGCGGAAGAAGTCGAGCGTTGCGTCGAACCCGGTCGGGGCGATGCAGCCAAGATAGGGCCGCCGCTCGTCGTAGAGGATGTCGACAGCACCCGGCGGGAACGGCACGTTCGCGTAAATCGGGATGTAGCTATTATAGGACAGGGTGGATTGCTTGCCCTGCCAGACGCTCATATTCAGTCCTTGCCGTCCTCTCTTGAAGGCCGACGAGGAGGTGTTTTCGAGCGGGCGCACATATTCCACCCAGCCGTCGGCGGCCAGCGATTTCTTCGTCGCCGCGGCCGCGGCCGTGACCGCGACGGAAGCCGGAATGTCGTAGGTCAATCGATAGGTTTTGTCGTGATGGGTTTTGGTCTCGGCCGTTTTTTCCACGGCGCCTTCGGGCCGCGGCAGGGTGCGGACATCGACCATGGTGTCAGCGGTGTAATCGGCCCTGGCGGCAACCGGTACGCTGGCGATCACCGCGAGGGTGACGGCAAACAGATGTTTCCGTGCCGGGACCAGCATCCCGCGCGTCGTTCCAACCATGGGTATCTCCGGTATTTGCCGACGCCTGACGCGCAGCAGTGATGGCCGCGCATCGATGGCGCGGTTGCTGAAGTCTAGTCGCGCGGGTGGACGTCGAGGTTCAACCGGACGCCCGCCGGCTCAGGCGCGTCGGGCGATTTGGCCGGAATGGAGCAAGCCGCGCGAGGATTGCTCCATTCCGTTCGTATCAATACATCTGCAGCGACAATGCCTCTCCGCTCGGGGGAATGATCAGACTCCAGCCGTCGTCGGCGGTCACCTCGATTGTATCGTTTCGGGCGGGCCGGCCCGCGACCTTCACCGAATATCGGTACTTGCCCGGCGGCAATTCGAGAATCGGGGGCTTCGGCGATTGCAGCCCGCCTGCGCCAGCGGCGACCTTGATCGTCTGCTTGTTGATGGTGACGGCCGCTTCGCTTCCACCGATGTTGCCGAACATCAGCTTGGCCTGACCCGGTTTCGGTACGAGGTCCGCTTTCGCGGCGACATCAGGATATTTCTGCGAGAGGATGACCGACGTCTCATCCTGGCTGCGGCCAAGCTTCAGCATCGCCGGGCCGTCGGGAGAGGTAAATGCCAGTTGCACGCGGTCCGCCTGCACGACGGCGCGCTCGGCCGATTCCTTCCAGCGGCGTTTGCCGAGTTCGCGACGATAGAAGGCGAGCACGGCATCGAGTTCTGCGGGAATGCTGGCGTCAAGTTGCCTGCGGAACCGGGCGTCGCTGCCAGGCAGATTTCCGCTCGCCGACGTGCTCATCGCGCTATGCTGTTTTGGCACCGGAAAGGGCGCGTCGGGATCGGCGTCGGCTTCGAGAACCTGCACCGCCGCCGCTTTGGCGCCGGCAGCGTTAGAGGCCTGAGCGGGTGCTGCCGCAACGGGCTTGGCGGCCATCCTGGCATCGGCCGTCACCAGACCCGATCCAGAGGCCATGATCTTCGCCCTCGGACCCATTTGCATGACGGTGAACGACATCGCGTTGCCGCTTTTGGAAAACTCCATCACGACCATGCGGGGATCGTTGATGACCGAGGGCTTTTCCTTCCAGCCTTGGGCCTGCAGCGCCTCACGATAAAACGCCGCGACCGCTCTCACGCTCGAGGGGGAATAGAAATCGATCCGGCCTTTGGCGCCTTCGAACTGCACCTCTTCGGCATTCTCCGGCAGCGGCACGGGCTTCGAATTGTCGGCAAGGGCGCGCAGCGGCGCATCCGCCAGCTTGGCGGCCTGGGCCGCGTCGGCTTCCTTCTTGGCCCTGGCCGCCGCGAGGACCGCTTCCTTCATTTGAGTGACAATATTGATCATCGTCAGATCATATCGGCGGCTGAGCTCCAGCGTGGCGGTTTGCTCGGCCGAGGAAAAATTCAACGTGACTTTATCAGCCGTGACGACAGCGCCGCTGGCTTCTTCGGTCCAGCCTCGTGCCGCGAGTTCGCGACGATAGAAGGCCAGTGTTGCGGGAATTTCGGCAATGACCGCCAGCTCCACCGTGCGCCGGGCCGAATTGGAATCGCCGGAGCTCCGCTCGGTGTTGGTTGATTTAGGCCTCGGCAGGCCCGCTATTTCGGAATAGGCTTCCAGCGTGTCGGGCAACGCAAATGGCGCGACCCGTATCTCCACGCCGGTCCGTCCGTCGTCGCGGCGCTGTAATGTCAGCATGACCGGCAGCTGCCGGTCGTAGCGGTCATCATGGGCGTAATAGGCGCGCACGCCATTCTCGATCGTCGCGCTGAGCTGCGCGTTCGGCCAGCGCGCGGCCGCCTCCGCAGCTTCGAGCGGCTTCCAGCCGCTCGCTTCCATCTCCTTGCGGAAGAAGTCGAGCGTTGCGTCGAACGAAGTCGGGACGATGCAGCCGAGATAGGGTCGCCACTCGTCAAACATGATGTCGGCAGCACCTGGCGGGAACGGCAAGTCCATATAGGCTCTGGTGGCGCTGTAACCGATGGTGGATTGATCGGGCTTGGCCGAGACCCACACCTGCAGTCCTAGCCGTCCCTTCTTGAAGTTCGACGAGGACTTGCTGTTTTCGAGTGGGCGCACAAATTGCTTCCAGCCGTCGGCAACCAACAATTGCTTCACCGCTGCGGTCGTGACCACGGCGGCGGTCGGAACGTCGTAGGTTATTTGATGGCTTTTGGTGCTGGCCGTTTGTTCCACTGCGCCCTCGAGCCGCGGCAGGGTGCGGACATCGAGCATGTCGGGGTCGGCGCTGGCGGCAACCGGCACGCAGGCGATCACCGCGAGGGTGAAAGCAAACAGATGTTTTCGTGCCGGGACCAGCGTCCCGCGCGTCGTTCCAAACATGGGTATCTCCGGATATTGCCGATGCCTGACAGGCGCAGCAGCGATGGCCGCGCGGCGTGGCGCGATTGCTGGAGTCTAGTCGCGCGGGTGGGCGTTGAGGTTCAACCGGGCTCAGGCGCGACGGGAGACTTGGCCGGAATCCACGTCGAAAACCTCGCCGGACGTGCCGATATCGGCGAATGCAGCCGGATCGGCGCCTGTCATCCAGACCTGCGCGCCGAGTTTTTCCAGCTCATTGAACAGCGCCTTGCGCCTGCCCGGATCGAGATGTGCGATGACCTCGTCGAGCAGCAACAGCGGCACGATGCCGGTCATCTCGGCGACCAGCGTGGCATGGGCCAGCACCAGCCCGATCAGCAGCGCCTTCTGTTCTCCTGTGGAGGCATCGCGCGCCGGCATGTTCTTCGGCGCGTAGACCACTTGCAGGTCAGTCAAATGCGGACCGTCCAGCGTACGGCCGGCCGCGGCGTCGCGGGGGCGGCTCGCGCGCAGGATCTCGCGGTAACGATCTTCCACGGCCGTCGCGGGCTCGTTCACCAACGCATTCTCCATCCAGCCGTCGAGCATGATCTGCGCCGACGGAAACGCGGAAGCCGCACCGCGCTCGCGCAGCATCGCTGCGAGTCTTGTGACGGTCTGGCCGCGGGTGGCGGCGACGGCGACCGCAAGCTCGGCGGTTTCGCGCTCGATCGCGTCGCACCAATGGTCGTCGTAATTGCGCACTTCGAGCAGCCGGTTGCGCGAGCGCAGCGAACGCTCCAGCGCCGACACGCGGCTGGAATGATCGCTGTCGATCGCCAGCACCAGCCGGTCGAAGAAGCGCCGCCGTTCCGAGGCGGCGCCAAGAAACAACCCGTCCATCGCCGGCGTCAGCCACACCATGCGCAGATGATCGCCGAACGCGGTGGCCGAGCCGACCGGCTCACGGTCGATCCGGCAGCGCCGGCCGGTAGAACTGTTTTCATTTCCGGGCGCATCGATGCCGGTGCCCAGCGTCGCAAGCCCAAGCGCGCCCTCGACTTCGGCGGAGACCGCCCAGGAACCGTCGCCCTGATTGTCGGCGACATCTTCCAGCGTCGCGCGCCGCAATCCGCGCCCCGGCGACAAAAACGAGATCGCCTCGAGGCAATTGGTCTTGCCCGCGCCGTTCGGCCCCACCAGCACCACGACGTCGCCGCGCGTCTGCACGCTCCCCGCCCGATAATTGCGAAAGTGCGTCAGCGTCAGCTTGTGGATGCGGGAGGGCGTCATGGTGACCTGTCATTGCCGGGCTTGACCCGGCAATCCATCGTCCGCGCTAGCGGACAATCTCTTCGTATAAATCTCGCCAGTCGGGGTTGCTCGCGATAATCAGGTCGATTTTCCACTCTCGCGACCAATGCTTGATGTTCTTTTCTCGTTGCAGCGCAGGGGCTATTGCATCGTGCGGCCCAAAATAAACCAGTGTCTTGATGCCGTACTTCTTGGTGAAGCCATCTGCCAAGCCCTCTCGATGCTCGTAAACGCGCCGCACCAGATGTTTGTCACGCCAATATATAGCGTTCCACCGGGCTTACTTGCGAGAATGTACACCCAATAGGTCATTTTCGAAGTTGATGGATTGCCGGGTCAAGCCCGGCAATGACAGTAATCCCTCACACCCGCATCGGCATCAGCACGTAGAGCGCGCCTTTGTTGTCCTTGTCCTGCACCAGCGTGGGGGAGCCGGGATCGGCCAGCCGCAGCACCGCGACTTCGCCTTCGATCTGGGCGGCGATATCAAGCAGATAGCGCGAGTTGAATCCGATATCGAGCGCGTCGGAGGCGTATTCGACTTCGAGTTCTTCGGTGGCGCTGCCGGAATCCGGATTGGTCACCGACAGCACCAGCTTGCCGGCCGACAACGCCAGTTTCACCGCGCGGCCGCGCTCGCTCGAAATGGTCGAGACGCGGTCGACCGCGGCCTCGAAATCCTTTTTGTCGACGATCAGTTCCTTGTCGTTGTTCTGCGGAATGACGCGGCCGTAATCCGGGAAGGTGCCGTCGATCAGTTTCGAGGTCAGCACCACATTGCCGAGGGTGAAGCGGATCTTGCCCTGCGACAATTCGATCGAGACTTCGGCTTCATTGTCCTCGATCAGCCGCTGCACCTCGCCGACGGTCTTGCGCGGCACGATCACGCCGGGCATGCCGACAGCGCCCTTCGGGAGCACCAGATCGATCTGCGCCAGCCGGTGTCCGTCGGTCGCTACCCCGCGCAGGGTCGCAGCCTTGGCGCTGCCGGCCGAGTGCAGATAGATGCCGTTGAGGTAATAGCGGGTCTCTTCGGTCGAGATCGCAAATTGGGTGCGGTCGATCAGGCGCTTGACGTCGGCGGCGGCCAGCGAGAACGAGTGCGTCATGTCGCCGGCGGCCAGATCGGGGAAATCGCTTTCGGGGAGGGTCTGCAGCGTGAAGCGCGAGCGGCCGGCGCGGATCGCCAGCACCGAACGGTCGCCGTCGGCTTCCAGCACGATCTGCGCGCCGTCGGGCAGCTTGCGGACGATGTCGTAGAACATGTGCGCCGGCACGGTGGTCGAGCCGGCGGTTCCGGTTTCCGCCGCCAGGGTTTCCGTCACCTCGAGGTCGAGGTCGGTCGCCTTCAGCGACAGCTTGGCGTTTTCGGCACGGATCAGCACGTTGCCGAGGATCGGGATGGTGTTGCGGCGCTCGACCACGCGATGGACGTGGCCCAGCGATTTCAGGAGTTGCGCGCGTTCGACGGTGACCTTCATTGCAATACCCGCCTGATCCCTTAGATGGAAAAGCCGGGCGGCCCTGAAGGCGCGCCGCGGCCATTGAAACCCGAAAGCCGGATCAAGATGGGACTTGATCAAACCTTCGGGGGGACCGCAAGGTGGCGCGGATAGAGCCCAAGCGCAAGGGCAAGTGGCAGGGAGCGCGCTGCCGTTCCCCACGTTTTGCGGTAGGAAAACCTTCTCCCTGCCCCCTCAGGAGGCAGGGCGAAGAAGAATTCATTCCTGCAATTGGCGCTTCAGCGATTCCACCTCTTCCGACAGCGCGGTATCCCGGGACACGAGTGCCTCGATCTTGCGCACGGCGTGCAGCACCGTGGTGTGGTCGCGTCCGCCGAACCGGCGGCCGATCTCGGGCAGCGACCGCAGCGTCAGCGTCTTGGCCAGGTACATCGCGACCTGGCGCGGGCGAACCACGTTGGCGGTACGCCGGGAGGACAACAGGTCCGAACGGCTGACATTATATTGCCGGGCCACCACGCGCTGGATGTCCTCGATCTTGATCCGCTTCGGCTCCTGCGGACGGATCAGGTCGCGGACCTCGCGCTCGGCCATTTCCAGCGTCACCGGCTGGGCGTTGAGCTTGGAGTGCGCGAGCAGCCGGTTGATGGCGCCTTCGAGATCCCGGCCGTTATGAGTGATGGTGCGCGCGAGATAGTCCAGCACCGGTTCCGGCACGTCGAAGCTCGCATGATGGGCACGGGCCGCGGCGACGCGCGATTTGAGGATGCCGAGCCGAAGCTCTTCGCCGAGCGAACCCATTTCCACGACGAGGCCGCCGGCCAGCCGCGAGCGCACGCGATCATCGAGGCTTTCGAGATCGGACGGCGGACGGTCGGCCGCGATCACGACCTGTCGGCCGGCATCGATCAGCGCGTTCAGCGTATGGCAGAACTCGGCCTGCGTCGACTTGCCCTGCAGGAACTGCAGATCGTCGATCACGAGCACATCGATGCCGCGCAGCGCTTCCTTGAACGCCAGCGCCGTCTGCGTCTTCAGCGCCGCGACGAAGCCGTACATGAACTTCTCGGCGGTGAGATAGAGCACCTTGCGCTCGTTGCCGGAATTGCCGGCCCACGTGACGGCCTGCAGCAGATGGGTTTTACCGAGGCCGACGCCGGCGTGAATATAGAGAGGATTGAACATCACGGGATCGCCGCGGCGCCCTTCGGCGACCTGGCGTGCCGCCGCATGCGCCAGCGTGTTGGAGCGGCCGATCACGAAGCTTGCAAAGGTGAGACGCGGATCGAGCGGCGAGCCGCCGAGCGCATCATGGCTCGCGGACACCGGCGCGGTCGCGGTGGCGCGCAACTCGGGCGCGGGGCGACCGTTGGCATGCTCGACGCGGCGCTGATCGGCCGGCGCGGGAGCTTCCTTTGCGGGTGCGGCGCATCGCATCGCCGTGCGCACGGTGAGGTCGATCCGGTGCACTTCAGGCATCTCGGCCTGCCAGCAGGCGAGAACGCGATCGGCGTAATGCGCCTGGATCCAGCTCTTGAGGAACCGGGTCGGAACCGACAGATGGACGTTCTCGTCCTGCACGCCTTCCAGATCCATGCGCGCGAACCAGCTCGTATAGACGTCTTCGCCTACCGTCGTCCGCAACCGACCCTTCACCCGCGACCAGCGATCCTGTTCGATATTCGTCATTGCCTGATAACTTCTCTGAAAGAGTAATGTTCGTTGCTGAATCGCCTTGCAGGGTTCCTGCCAACAGGGGTGCTGCAAGGCGCGACCTCAAACGGGACTTCAACTCCGGACATGGATCGACCGTTCGGCGCGAACCGCCGCTGGTCAGATTGTCAGTTGGAGAAGAAGGTTTCCCGTGAGGTCAGCGCGTACTCGACGGCCCGTCCGGAGTTCGCACCGAGGAATGGTTGGAAAAGAAGGCTGAAACAACCAATACGGTCTGTTGTGAAATGCGTCCGTCTAATGCCGCGATTCCGTAAAGCATAGTGCCTCCCCCTCTCGCCGCGAGAACGCGGCGAGTTGTCATGTCGAAAGTGTTTTTCAAAGTCAGTCTGCCGCTACCGAACATCGAATGCCCGGCGCTGCGCCGCCGCGTAACCTCAGTCTGTCGTCTTCAACACGTTCACGCACTACGCGTTCCAACGATGCGGTTGCCAACACTTGCCTTATCTCCCTAGTCATCGACACGCGAACATGCACGCCACGCCTGAGAAATTTAGACACAGAACAACCATTCTCATATTGCTATGAGTTACCTACTTAGCATCGCTTGGAAAGCGTCGCTAACGCGCACACCGCCGCCGATTTGCACGTCCACCCTTGGGTCTCAAACCGCGCTGGTCTGGAGAGCCGCGGGCGTCGCGAACGACACTAGATGTACACCAAGCGGAAATTCTGACAATCCGTGAATCGACGTGTGTGACCGAGTCCTCGGCTGTGTGGCCGGGTTGCAATTGTGACACTCGAAAGCAACGTTTTGGATTCGTGAACAGATTCGCGCGCGCTTGCTCATCGTGACAATTTTCGACGCACTCGAGAAAAATTTTAAGAAACCGTTACAATCGCGCTTGCGCAGACCATTTTTCAAACCGCTTGAAGTCGCTATGTGGATAAGTGATTAGCGAGACGAAGTTTTTCGCGATTCTTTTTTAGGGTAACTCTCGCGTGGCTTTTTCAGCAAACAGCGGGAGTGTTTTTGAATCTCGCGCAGCAAAACTCGCTGTGCATCTCGCGTCTGCGCACAGCATTGCCGTTGCAACAAACTGCACCGCGTAAAACTACGGGGCCGAAGAAATATGACACGCGCTCTGCTGTGCAGCAACGGGACAATCGAACTAGAAAAAGAAAAAGCCCGGCCAAAGCCGGGCTTCTTTGACGAATATTTTTTTTCGTCAGTTCATTTCGCGAGCTTGGCGATCTGGTGCGTCAGGCGTGACACCTTCCGGCTCGCGTTGTTCTTGTGAATGATGTTGCGCTGCGCAGCTTGCATCAGTTCCGGTTCCGCGCGCGCCATCGCCTTCAACGCTGCATCGCGGTCGCCGCTCTTGATGGCTTCTTCGACGGTGCGAACCGCACCACGCATCTGGGTGCGGCGCGACTTGTTGATGATGGTGCGGCGGGCAATCTTGCGGGTCGCCTTTTTGGCGGAAGTGGTATTTGCCATGTTCTCTACTATCCTTCGGCTGTCATCGCTCGGGTGGTCGGGCTTGAGCGCGCCGGCCGTTCAAATTGCGCTGGTGTGTTTCAGGGTGTCCTTGAGGTCGCCATGCTCGGGAGCCAAAATGCTCCCACCGCGGCGCGGCTCAAAGAACAGCGGCGGCGGGATTGCGCCCGCCGCCATTGGGGGTCTTATAGAGGGCTGGTTCTGCACCGTCAACGCTTTCTGGACCCTCCAAAAATCGGAAAATGCGGCCGGAAATGGCGCATAAGGTGCTGACGAGGTTGAATTTATTAGGGGAGCCCGGTATTGGGCTGACGGCCTTCCGGGCCCGACAGGTATAAGGTGACGCATGATCCGCGGTTTCTTCCGGCTAATTGGCCTGCTGCTCCTGGCCGGCGGATTCATCTTCATGGTCTATGACGGCGCACGGTATGTCGCCGACCAGACTCTGCGTTTCACCCGGTTCGGGCAGTTCTGGAACGACATCCACCAGTCCAGCCAGCTGGCGTTTCGCACGTCGGTCGAGGGGGCCGCGCCCTGGCTCTGGAATAGCGTCATCAAGGTCCTGCTGGACCAGCCGGTTTTCGCGGTGCTGGGCGTGTTCGGCATTCTCTTGATGATCCTGTTCCGGCCCCGCAAGCCGCTGATCGGCTATTCGCGGGACTGACAGGCTTTGGTTCGGCAAAGGCCGGCGTTGCAAAGGCTTGCGTAGGAGGCTTGCGTAATGGAGGCCTGCGTAACAGAGCTGCGGTAACCCGCGTAAAGCCTTATATAGAAGTCAGCCGGCTGTCGTCGTTTGCGCGCCAGCCGATGTTCCGCCTGGAGGCAATCCATGTTGTTCATGCGCAAGACCACCGCGTTGCCGAGTGCCGCCGAAGCGCTGCCGGGCCGCGCCACGCCGATCCCGACCGCGTCAACCCATCTCGTCAACGGCCGCAAGCTGCAGCCGCCTTATCCTGATGGTCTCGAGCAGGCGGTGTTCGCGCTCGGCTGTTTCTGGGGCGCCGAACGCAAGTTCTGGCAGCTCGGCGAGGGCATTTTTGCGACCGCCGTCGGTTACGCCGGCGGCCACACGCGCAATCCGACCTACGAAGAAGTTTGCTCGGGCCGCACCGGTCACACCGAAGTGGTGCTGGTCGTGTTCGATCCGAAGAAGATCTCCTTTGAGGCGCTGCTGAAGACGTTCTGGGAAAATCACAACCCGACGCAGGGCATGCGCCAGGGCAACGATGTCGGCACCCAATATCGTTCCGCGGTCTACACGCGCAGCGATGCGCAAGCCAAAGCCGCCGACTTGTCGAAGGCGATGTACCAGAAGGCGCTGGCAGCCAAGGGTCTTGGCGCCATCACCACCGAGATCGCGCCGTCAGGCGAATTCTATTTTGCCGAGGACTATCACCAGCAATATCTCGCCAAGAATCCGGCCGGCTATTGCGGGCTCGGCGGCACCGGCGTGTCGTGCCCGATCGGCGTTGGTGTGAACGCCGCCTAGGCCGTCATTGCGAGCGAAGCGAAGCAATCCATCTCTCCGTGCGGGATAGGATGGATTGCTTTGTCGCTTCGCTCCCTTGCGCAAACGCTTCGCGTTTGTCGCAGGCGATGACGGTGGTCTGCTCGCTGTGTTCTGTTACGGCACCGCACCCCAAAAAAACGCTTTGTTAACCATAACCGGTGCAAGACTAGAGCTGTCTCGCTTTGAGGATGCTCCGGTGCGAGTTGCGCGCGCGTTTCGATTTTCGATCACTGCGATGATGGCCGCGCTCGCTCTGTCGGGGTGCATGCGCACGGCCGGACCCGTCGCGGTCGCGCCGCAAGCCGATCTCGACGCCATCACCTATGGCGCGGCGCCGGTTGCCGTCGTGGACAATAGCGGCGGCGGCGCCATCAGCGCGATGCGCGCGTCCTTTGCGAGAGCGCCGCGTCAGGTTTACGCGCCCGCGCCCGTCGTTGTCGCAGCGCCCGTCGCCTATGCGGAACCGGTCCGATATGACACGTCGTATCATCTCGATGCCGGCGACAGGCTGCGCGTCGTGGTCTACGGCCAGGAAGGCCTCACCAATACCTACGCGATCGATGCCGGCGGCTCGATCACGATACCGCTGATCGGCTCGGTGCCGGCGCGCGGCCGCACGCCCGCCGGACTCGCGGCCGAGATCGCAGCCAAACTGCGCGCCGGCTTCATCCGTGATCCCTCCGTCGCGGTCGAGATCGAAGCCTATCGGCCGTTCTTCATCCTCGGCGAAGTGGCGGCGCCCGGACAATATCCTTACGTGCCCAACATGACCGTCGAGAGCGCGGTCGCGATCGCCGGCGGTTTTTCGCCGCGCGCGCGGCGGGATCGGGTCACGGTCACGCACACCGATGGTTCGGGAACCGCGCGCTACGTCGTTCCGCCCGGTACCTCGATCAGCCCGGGCGATACGGTGCTGGTCGGCGAGCGCTGGTTCTAGCGGCGCTGTCCGATCATTCCGTGCAGCGGCATTACCGTTATCAGTGTCATTGGCTGGCTGTGGTGAATCAGCGCATTCGGCGCGAAGCGCCGGATCGGAACTTGCCTCTCACAGGCCAGCGGCATAAGCCGCCGTCAAAGCAATCCAGCGAAATCAACCTATCAAAATCACTTGGAGATAAGATGAGCATCCGGCTGCCAATCAAGCTCGTGCGCACCGCCATTTCAGCTGCAATGATCGCAGGCATCGCCATGACGGCGGTGTGCGTGTCCGCCGACCGGGCGGCGGCGCAGTCCTATCCGGAGCGGCGAATAACCTTCGTGGTGCCCTATCCCGCGGGCGGAGCCACCGACGTTTCGGCACGCCTCCTGGCCAACAAACTGTCGGAAGCGTGGAAGCAGCCCGTCGTCGTCGAAAACAAGTCGGGCGGCGGCGGTGTGGTCGGCAATGATTACGTCGCCAAGGCGCAGCCCGATGGCTACACCGTGCTGGTTGCCATCACCCAGATCATCCAGGCGCCGAGCCTGATTGCGAAACTGCCCTACGACGTCTTCAAGGATCTCGCGCCGGTGACCCAGGTCGGGCTGTCGACGATCGTGCTGACGGTCCCCGAGGCGCAGCCGATCAAGACGGTCAAGGAACTGATCGATCACGCCAAGGCAAACCCCGGCAAGGTGCCGTACGGCTCGTTCGGCAACGCGACGACGTCGCATCTCTACGGCGAACTCCTGAAGAAGAACGCGGGCATCGACATGACCCATGTTCCCTATCGTGGCGCGGCGCCGCTGGTGAACGATCTGCTCAACAACACGGTGACCGCAGGCTTCGTCGATCTGACCACGGCCGGCCCGCAAATCCAGGCGGGCAAGGTCCGGGCGCTGGCGGTCGGCGGCGAAAAGCGCAGGACCCAGTTGCCGAACGTGCCGACGATGGCCGAACTCGGCTTCCCCGGCTTCGAGGCCGAAGGCTGGGTCGGTGTCTTCGTGCCCGCTGCAACGCCCAAGGACATCGTCACGAAACTGTCCGCGGAACTGGCCCGCATCATCGCATCCCCCGAGGGCGTAGCAGGGCTCGAGACGGTCAGCCTGATGCCGGTCGGCGGCACGGCGGAAACCTTCGCAGCCACCCTGCGCCGCGACTCCGCGCGCTGGGCGGATGTGGTGAAAGCCACCGGCGTCAAGGGCGAGTAGTCATTGCCGTCCCGGCCCAAGGCCGGGACGACGGCGGTGAATGACGACTACGTCGTCACTTCAAATGCCTGGCAAAGAAATCGAGGCTGCGCGGCCAGGCGATGTCGGCGCTGGTCTTGTCGTAGCTGGCCCGCTCGTCGCAGTGAAAGCCGTGCTGCGCGCCGGGATAGACATGGACTTCGACGTCGGGTCGCTTGGTCCTGATGGTCTCGACGTCGGTCAGGGGAATGCCGGCGTCCTTTTCACCGAAATGCAGTTGCGTCGGCACTTTCGGCTTGTCGTCGGCGAAGCGGACGACGGCGCCGCCGTAATAGCCGACCGCGGCCGATAGATCAGTCAGTTTGGTCGCGGCGGCGAACGCGATACTGCCGCCGAGGCAGAAGCCGATGATGCCGACCGGACCGACGCTCTTGACCGCATCGATCGCGGCCTGGGTGTCGAGCAGCATCGCCGCCCAATCCGGATTGGCGACGAATTTGCGCGCGTTCGCGACTTCGTCCGGCGAATAGCCGCTCTGGAAATTCGGGGTGATGCGGTCGAAGATCGACGGCGCGATCGCGACATAGCCGGCGCCCGCCAGCCGGTCGCACACCGAACGAATGTGGTGATTGACGCCAAAGATCTCCTGGATCACCACGATGGCCGCCTTGGGCGCGTCCGCCGGATCGGCGCGATAGCCGCCGAGCTTGAAACCGTCCGAAGCCGTCAGTGTAATATCCTGTCCCACGTGTTATCCTTTTTGTTGCGGTGTTGCTTTTGTTGAACAGTTGCTTTTTGTCGAAGGGTTGCACGGAGCCTGTTGCAGGGAAGGCGGCGGTTACTGCCACATCCAGTTGTGACCCCAGTCGCCCTTCCAGCCCGCCAGCCGGCCTTTGCGGAATTGCAGATAGAGCCGGTGCTTGCTCGGAAACAATCCACTGCCGCCGAGATCGCGAAACGTGAGGAACACCTCATCGCCCGGCCGTCCCTTGATGTAATTGAGCGGCGTTCCAAGTGCGCGTTCGGCTTCCATCGCATCCATGCCGAATGCGAGCGGCGTGGTGTTCGACAGGGTTTCTGTGAACGGGGGCGGGTAGGGGCCGCCGAACGGCGGCAGCTTTTGCGCAAGCGCAGGTGCGGCGCTGGCGACGAGAAGCAGAGAAGCCGCGGCAATCGCCTTCATGTCGCGGCCCTCGCGCTTGCCTTTGCATCGAGGCCATCGAGGAACGGCAGCACCGCTTCGATAAAAGCCTGCGGCTGATCGATGTTGACGGCGTGGCCGGCGGCCGGAACAACCACCTTCTTCGCACCCGGAATTTTTGCGGCCATGTAATCGGATGCGGCCAGGAACGGCGTGTCGTCGGCGCCGACCACCACCAGCGACGGCACCTTGATGTCGGGCAGCGATTCAATCACGCGCGCGTCGCGCTGGATCAGCATGCCGCGCGCGGCCCGCGCCAGTCCCGACGCGTCGCGATGGCTGACGCTGGAGCGTTCGCGGCTGGCGGATTTCAGAACGTCCAGTCCCTCGCGCTCGAACCGGTCGCCGGTGCCATGGGCGCGCTTGTTCCAGACCTCGCGCGCATCGTCCTTCTTGAAGCCGGGTCCGGTGTCGATGATCAGGAGCGCCCGCACGCGCTCGGGGTGGTTGCGATAGAACGCCAGCGACATGTATCCGCCGAGCGACAACCCGCCGACAACGGCCTTGTCCGCGCCGATCTCGTCGAGCAATGCTGCCATGTCGGCCACCGTCAACGCTTCGCTATAGGCTGCCGGATCATCGGGATAATCCGACTGGCCGTGGCCGCGCATGTCCCACAACACAAGTTTGTGATGTTTCGACAGCGCCTCGATCTGGCCCTGCCACATCCCGGATGTCGAGGAATAACCGTGGGTCAGCAGCAGTGGTGGGCCGCTGCCATGCACCTCGTAATAGATGTTGACGTCGCCACGGTTGATCTTCGGCATTGCGATTTTCCCAAAACAATCATGCGTAATTTCGGCATCCTAGCGCGATCCGTCAGCGGTTGGGAAATGCGGAAATGGCGGACCGTGCCCACGCCGGCGCATTCCAAATCAATGGCGCGCGCAAGACCTTGCCGCAGCGCACAACCGGATTTTTCAAAATTTTATTCTCTTCGAACGATTCCAAATTGCATTGCCTCTAATTCCGATCGGGATCATTCTGCGCGCCGACTGACATCGACCCGGTGGGTGTCAGCCAATGCCCAGCAAAGGGTTGGCCCAACAGTGAGTTGCCGCCGTAAGCGGCTTCCAACACCGGAAGGGGAGCGCAAATGCCAAATCTGAATATCAACGGGCGGAATATGTCCGTCGAAGCGGCGGGCGATACGCCGCTGCTATGGGTCATCCGCGAGCAATTGCAGATGACCGGCACGAAATTCGGATGCGGCGCCGGCCTGTGTGGCGCCTGCACGATTCACGTCAACGGCGAAGCCGTCAGGTCCTGCCAGACCCTGGTCAGCGACGCCGTCGGCAAGAAGATCACCACCATCGAAGGCCTCAGCCCCAAGAGCGATCACCCGCTGCAGAAGGCCTGGATCCTCGAGCAGGTACCGCAATGCGGCTACTGCCAGTCCGGCCAGATCATGCAGGCGGCTTCGCTGCTGTCCAAGAATTCCAATCCGACCAAGGAAGAAGTGGTTGCGCATATGGACGGCAATCTGTGCCGCTGCATGACCTATTCCCGCATCCAGAAGGCGATTCTGCGCGCCGCCGCCGACATGCGCACCGCGTCCAACGCCGGCACCGAGCGGAGGCCCACATGAATACGCACGTGAAAAAGATCTCCGGCGAACCCGCCGACCTCAGCCGCCGCTCCTTCCTCGTCGGCACCGCCGCCGCAGGCCTTGCGCTCGGCTACTCCGCCGTTCCCGGCCTGCTCGGCGCCGATCAGGCGCTGGCGGCACCGGCCAAATTCGATCCCAGCGTCTGGTACTCGATCGGGCCGGATGGCCTGGTCACCGTGACGTGCGGCAAGGCCGATATGGGCCAGCACATCGCCTCGACCATGGCGCAGATCGTTTCCGAAGAGCTCGGCTCGTCCTGGAAGGACATGCGGGTTCAGCTGGCCTCCAACGATCCGAAGTTCAACGATCCCGTCCTGGGCGCGCAGATCACCGGCGGCAGCTGGTCGACGATGATGAACTTCGATGCGATGAGCCGCGCGGGCGCCGCGGGGCGGATCGCGCTGACGCAGGCGGCGGCCACGATCATGGGCGTTCCCGCCGGCGAACTGGTGGTGCGCGATTCCACCGTGTCGCATCCGAAGTCGAAGAAGTCGATGAGTTTTGCCGACATCGTCAAGAGCGGCAAAATTACAAAAACCTTCACGCCGGATGAGCTCAAGGCGATCAAGCTCAAGACGCCGGATCAATACACCATGGTCGGCGTTTCCGTGCCGCAGCTCGACATTCCCCCGAAGAGCAACGGCACGGCCAAATACGGCATCGACGTCAATGTGCCGGGCATGGTCTACGGCGCTGTGGTGACCCCGCCGGTGCGCTTTGGCGCCACGGTGAAATCGGTCGATGATTCCGCGGCCAAGAAAGTGCCGGGCTTCATCAAGGCGGTGACGCTCGACGACAAGACCGGCAGCACGACTGGCTGGGTGGTGGCGGTAGCCAATACCTATGCCAATGCGAAGAAAGCGGCGGGAGCGCTGAAGATCGCCTATGACGGTGGTCCGAACGCAAAATTGTCGAGCGAGTCGCTGCTCGAAGAGGCGAAGCGGCTGCAGAAACTGGATGATTCCGGGCAGTTCTTCGTCAAGGACGGCGACACCGCGGCCGCGTTCGGCACGGCGGCGAAGGTGCTGGAGGCGGAGTACACCACCAGCATCAACATCCACGCGCCGCTCGAGCCGATGAACGCCACCGCGGAGTTCAAGGGCGACATCCTGAATATCTATTCCGGCAACCAGTTCGCGACGCGCTCCGGCGCGATCGCGGCGGGCGCCGCCGGGATCGATCCAAAGTACGTCGTGATGCATCAGATGTGGCTGGGCGGCGGCTTCGGCCGGCGTCTCGACGCCGACATGATGGTGCCCGCGGTGCAGGCGGCGAAGGCCGTCGGCAAGCCGGTCAAGGTGATCTACTCCCGCGAAAACGACATGACCATGGACTATTCGCGGCCGCTGACCTTCCAGAAGGTCAAGGCGGGCCTCGACGGCGACGGCAAGCTGATCGCGCTCAATCACGACGTGGTCAGCGCCTGGCCGACCCAGCGCTGGGGCATCCCGGATTTCCTGTCGCCTTCGGTCGACAAGAAGGGGCCGCTGGATGCGTTCACCGTGAACGGCGCGGATTTCTTCTATTCCGTGCCCAATCACAATGTGCGCGCCATCAAGAACGAGATGGCGCACAACGCCACCCCGTCGGGACAGCTGCGGTCGGTCGCACCGGGCTGGACCTTCTGGGCGGTCGAAAGCATGATCGACGAACTCGCCCACGCCGCCGGCAAGGATCCCGCCGAGTACCGGATCTCCCTGCTCGACGGCAAAGGCAAGAACGATGGTGGGGCGCAGCGTCTGCGCAGCACCCTGCTCGCGGCGATGGGCATGGCCGGCTACGGCACTGTCAAATTGCCGAAAGGTGAAGGCATGGGCGTGGCCTGCGTGTCGTCGCAGGAACGGGCCACCGCCAGCTGGACCGCCTGCGTGGCCCATGTCGCGGTGTCGCCGAGCGGCGAGGTCAAGGTCAAGAAACTGACCGTGGCCACCGACGTCGGCATGCAGGTGCATCCCGACAACATACGCGCCCAGGTCGAGGGCGCAGCATTGTGGGGCCTTTCGCTCGCGATGTATGAAAAGGCGACGCTGAAGGATGGCGGTATCGAGCAGACCAACTTCGATACCTACACGCCCTTGCGGATGAGCCAGGTGCCGGAAGTCGCCGTCAACGTCATCGCCAACGGCGAAAAGCCGACCGGCGTCGGCGAGCCGGCGGTGACGGTGATCGCGCCTGCATTGGGCAACGCCATCTTCAACGCCTGCGGCGCCCGCATCCGCGCGTTGCCGATCACGGCGGAGGCGGTAAAGGCGAACATGAAGGCGTAGGACTGCCTCAGGTTACGCGACAACAACGATCCGCCGGAGATTTCTCCGGCGGATTTTTTTGCATTGTTGGCGCGAAGCTCCCGCAACCGTCATTGCGAGCGTAGCGAAGCAATCCATAGCAGCCAAGAAAACAAGTGTGGATTGCTTCGCTTCGCTCGCAATGACGGGGGAAGCGCCGTTGGCGGGTTCTCTTTAATCCGCCGCACGATTGCGAGATGGCATGTTAAAGAGAGCCCGCCCTACGCGAGCTATGGGTGGTAGCGGAGAGAAAAATGCAGCAAGCGATCAGCGCGCTTCTCGTACTTGGACCGCTTCCGAGCTCTGCGGTTGCTACCGTTCCAACGATGCAAGCATTTGAGGAGCAGATGTCGAAGGTTCAAACGCCTGTCACGGATGAAGAGGCTTGCGCGCTGGTGAAACTCTTCGGTCCAGACGGTTGCTTCGGACTTGCGTGGACCCTGTTGCATCTGATCGAGACAGCGCCGGGTTGGCCGGTTGAACGTGCATTGGTTGGCTTCGAAGGCGAATGGATAGATCGCCTTCGCGAGCGAGCCGAGGGCCGTGGGGCAGATTCCCTTTGATCCGCCATCTCGCACAAAGCGGCGGGTTAAAGCGAACCCGCCCTACGCGACCTGAGCCAGCAGTATCTCGCTCAAAGCCTCGGGCTGCAGCCGTGCTACATTGTGCCCGCAATCGAAGGCAAAGGTCGTCCACTCCGGCTCGCCGCTCAGGCGCTGATAGAGGTCAAGGAACGGACTTCCTTGCCATCCATGCGCTCCGACGAAGGTCTTGCGCGGCACCTCGCGCCAGCGTCCGCTGAGCTTGATTGATTGCAGAAACGTCCCCATCGGATGCGGCCGGCATCGCGGGTCAAGGGTGGGAGGCGGCGCGCAGTTTAGTCCGTCGGCCTTCGCGCCCGCGATGAACATATCGCGAAACCGCGGCGTCGTCAGCGACCAGACCGAGTCGCCGGAATCAGGCACATAGGCGTCCACATAGACCAGCGCCCGGATTTGCGATGGCACAGCATCCGCTGCGCCGCTCACGACCATTCCGCCGTAGGATTGTCCGACAAGGACCACGTCGCCCTGCTGCGACTTCACGGCACTGACCACCTCACCGATGTGAGTTTCAAGATTGGCCGTCGGGGCGGGCGCATCGCCGAGCCCTGAAAGCGTGATCGGCAAGGCTGTGTGCCCGTGCGCGGCAAGTATCTCGGCCACCTGTTGGTAGACCCAGCCGCCCTGCCAGCCTCCGGCGATGAGGATAAAGGTGGCCATATGATTCATTCCTGACGTTGATGCCTGCGAAACTTCGGCATCTCTTTCGCCGAAATCAAGACCACGTGCCGGCTGACTGTGCTAAATTGAAGCTGGTAGAGCGACGTCCCTTTAATCCGCAATCTCGTATGGATCGGCGGGTTAAAGCGAACCCGCCCTACGTGCATGTCATGAAGCTGTCGTCTCAAATTGAGATCAAGCGCCCCTGATCCGAGGGAGGCTATCATGAACCGGACCCCGCAGTTTTCCAGGCGCGGCGTGCTGGGTGGCACGGCGGCGGCCATCGTCACGGCCAGCAGCGCCAGCGCGCAAAATGGCGCATCGTCACTTCCGTCGTTCACGCGGACTGGCGACAGCATCGCGCAGGACCGGGCGTTCTGGGAGCAAGTCGCGTCGCTCTATGACGTCGATCGCAGCATGGCCAATCTGGAGAACGGCTATTGGGGCATCATGGCCAGGCCGGTTCTTGCTGAATTCGTTCGCCAGACGGAGAGGATCAATCAACAGAATACCGCCTACGCCCGCACCAAATTCGGCGCGGATTCCGACGCGGTCGTCAGCGCGCTCGCACGTACGGCCGGTGTCGACAAGGATGAGATCGCCATCACCCGGGGGGCGACCGAGGCGCTGCAGAATCTCATTGTCAATTATAACCGCCTCCAGGCCGGCGATTCAGTTCTCTACGCCGATCTCGACTACGACTCGATGCAATTCGCAATGGAGTGGCTGAAAGAGCGGCGCGGCGTCGGCGTTTTCAAGATCGCGCTGCCGGAACCCGCCACCAGGCAGGCCATTCTCGATGCCTACGCCAAAGCCATCCGCGAAACGCCGAAGCTGAAGCTGATCCTGCTTACCCATCTGAGCCATCGCACCGGATTGATTATCCCGGTCAAGGAAATCGCCGCGATGGCGCGGGAGAAGAACATCGACGTCATTCTCGACGCCGCGCATTCATGGGGGCAGGTCGATTTTCAGATCGCCGATCTCGGCGTCGATTTCATCGGCTTCAATCTGCACAAATGGATCGGGGCGCCGGTCGGCATTGGCTTCCTCTATATTCGGAAAGGCCGTCTGGACGCGATCGACCGGCACTATGGCGATGGCAGTTTCGATCCGAACGACATCCGCACGCGCGTCCATACCGGAACCGCGAACTTTGCGACCATCCTGACGCTTCCGCTGGCGTTGACGTTGCACGAGAGCATCGGCACGGCGGCCAAGGCCGCACGTCTGCGCTATCTGCGCGACCGCTGGGTGGCAAAGGCGCGGGCGTTGCCGAACATCGAGGTGCTGACGCCGGACGAGCCGGGGTTGGCCGCAGGGATCACTTCATTCCGGGTCAGGAACAAGGGATCGCGCGAGGACAACAATGCGCTGGTTGTCGCCTTGCGCGACAGGCACAAGGTTCTCACCGTGCGCCGCGATGGCGTAGCCAGGGGGCAGTGCATTCGTGTCAGCCCCGCGCTCTATACGACCGAGGAAGAACTCGACCGCTTCGTCGCCGCTCTCGCGGTTGAGACGAATATGGGTTGAAGCCAAGCTCTGTGCCGCGAGCGGAGGGCCGTAGGGCGGATTCGCTTTAATCCGCCATCTCGTATGGATCTCCGGGCCAAAGAGAACCGCCCGGCGCCGTGACTAATCCTCAACAACGATCTCGTCACCCGGGCGAACCAGTCCCTCCACCAGCACAGCGGCGTAGACGCCGGCTCTGTTGTCATGGTTCTTGGCGACATACTGCAAGATCTCGGAATTCTCTTCGAGCGACTCCGGGTCGATGTTGATCATGCGGCAACGGATATCGCGTTCCAGGATGTGGACTGTCAGTTTCGGACCGATCCGCAGCCGCCGGCCGACGAAGGCGTCTTCGGCAAAGCTTTCACCGGAGTTGAGATCGAGATAGAGGTTTTCGCGAAAGCGACGCTTGTCGAGCCTCACGCCCACCGCGCGGCCAATGCCGTCGATCGTCCGGGTCGCAAGCAGCGACAGCGGTCGGCAATCCGTGATGGCGCGATCCGATCGTCGCATGGTCAGTTCGCCCGGCGAGGATTCGTCGGCCAGCGCGCCGAGCAACCTGTCATCATCAACCCCGAGAACTTCTCCCGATGGTGTCTCGACATCGACAGCCAGATCCTCAAAGCCCGGAAAAAGCGGGGTGATGCCAGGGCCGCGCGCCTCGGCCTCGGCAAGGTTGCTCGGCAGCACCGAACGCGCCGGCTCGCGGAAAAACGGACGATAGCGCAGCATGTCCGGGCGAGCCCGTGCCGTCAGATATGGAAATGCCGTGGGAGCGGCCGAGTTATGGACCGCGTAAAGGCGGTCGCCCAAAACTCCGGAGAAACTGACATACGCTTCCGGCAGCACTTCGCCGCGCATGCTCTTCACAGGATAGCGCCAAACACTTTCGACCCGACCAACAACATTCATCCAAATCGACCACGGCTGATTGCATTATTCTCCACCGTAGTTCCTTCTGTCTGAATTGCAAAACCCGATTGAGATGCATCGCACGTAGGCGCAATTTTGCGGTTTCGCCTGCGACAAATCAACCCGACGGGCAAATCAATTCCGTTTTGCAGAAGTTGCGTCAAGTAGAAAATTTCCGAAAATCAAAAATAATTCTGTTGTCGTCGGGCCCAAATCAGTGCGTATCTATCGCCATCCCGTCCCACTCAGAGGGGCGTCGGCCGTCGTCACGACGAGGGGCGGGGATGCGGTGGACGCTGATGTTGCGATTGACGGTCGCGGCTGAGGCGTACGGTGAAAGCGTGTGGTCCTGGCGCCCGTAACGGCGTCAAGCCCTGAAGAAGCTAACGCTTCCGAGGGGTGACGGTGGCAATAGAGGCCGTCTCACCGGGGAGAGCGCGCTATAAGTCGTAAAGCCACTGCGCAGGGAATGTCGGATGTTCTCCGCTGCCCTGTATGCTCGTGTGCAGCTTTCTTCGCACAATCGCACACGAGACCGCGGGTGCAGCGCGCATCCGGCATTCCCTGCGCCCTCTGAATTGAGAGGGCGGGAAGATTTGAACAACCCGGGCGAAACCTGCCGCGGGAATGCGAAGGTGTGTTTGCTTCTTATGAGGGCCATCACTCACGCTACACGAACGGTCTGCTCCCTCCCCCCTTGCGGGGGAGGGCTGGGGAGAGGGGTTCACACGGGCAGTCCCGATGACGCCACCCCTCTCCCTAACCCTCCCCCGCAAGGGGGGAGGGAACTTACTGCCGATGCCGAGCCAGCGTGCATCATCAGGGTTTGCCTCGCTCGCGCTGATGACGGAGTCCGACGATCCCTAAAATTCTATCGATCCCGATCAATCAACATTCACGATACGTCTTAAGCCACAGGGAACTCCTTATCCGGTAGCTTGGCGGACGGTCATCACCGCAAGGCCCTGGGGTCCTATGACAGCATTAACCAACAAGACTCCGTCCAAGCGCCGGCTGCTGCTGGCGTCGGATCGGAGCGATCAAAGCAGCGAACTGGCCGGCATTCTGCAGTCGGTCGGCCAGGTGGACATGATCGCCACCACGGATATCCCCGACGCGCCGGCGCGCGATCTCTCCGGCATCGTGGTCGACATCAATTTGCGCTCGGCCGAGAGCGTGCAGATGGTGCGCAACAAGCTGCGCACCGAGGCCTATCGCGAAATGCCGCGGCTGTTCGTGCTGGCGGACGCGCTGCATCACGGATCGATGCAGGCCTGGGCGCTCGGCGCCACCGACACCATCGCGCGCCCGTTCGACGCGCAGGGCATCCTGCAGCGCATCCGGGCCGCGTTCCCCGACGACAGCTCCTACAACGAGACCGACCGCGGCAAGGCGCTGAACCGCGGCGTCGAAGCCGCGCACGGCGTCATGGTCAGGATTTTCAACGGCATGCGGGCCGGCGAGCCGCTGAAATACAGCGACATCGTGCAGGCCGAAAACAAGATACTGAAAGCCATCAAGCACACCTCGCTGCGTGAATGGCTGACGACGGTCGGCTGCCACCACACCGACAGCTATCGGCACTGCCTGTTCGTGACCGGCTTTGCGGTCGCCTTCGCGCAGCACCTTGGCATGCGCGAGGACGACCAGCGCCGTCTCGCCCGCGCTGCATTGCTGCACGACGTCGGCAAGGCGTTCATCCCGGTCGCGATCCTCGACAAGCCGGATCCGCTGACGCCGGAGGAAATGCACGAGATGCGCCAGCATCCGCGCCGCGGCTATGAGGCGCTGGCGGCGCAAGGCGGTTTTCCGCCGGAAATGCTCGATGTGGTGCTACACCACCATGAATTCCTCGACGGCACCGGCTATCCCGACGGCCTCTCCGGCAAGGAGATCAGCGACATCGTGCGCCTGACCACGATCGTGGACATCTACGCGGCACTCGTCGAGAAGCGCGCCTACCGGCTGCAGTTCACCCACGTCAAGGCGTTCGGGGTGATGGAAGAGATGGGCGACAAGCTCGACCAGCACCTGCTGCAGGCCTTCCGCCCGATCGCGTTCGGGTACGGGTGAGAGCACGTCACTCCAGCAACTTCCGCAATTCCGCCTTCGCCACCTTCTCCAGCGTCGAGCGCGGCATCTCGTCGACGAAGATGACCTCGCGCGGCACCTTGAAGTCGGCCAGCGCATTGCGGCAGGCCGCCATCACATCGTGCAGCAGTTCGGCCGGCGCGGCCGCGACGCCCTCCAGCGGAATGATGAACACGACCGGCACCTCGTCCAGCATCGGATGCTTTTTCGCCACCACCGCGGCCTCGCGCACGCCGGGCACTAGCGCGACCACCTGTTCGATCTCGGACGCCGCGACGTTCTCGCCGCCGACCTTCAGCATGTCCTTGGCGCGGTCGCCGAACTTGATGAAGCCGCCTTCCAGCAGCGTGACACGGTCGCCGGTGATGAAATAGCCGTGCTCGTCAAAACTCTCGCGGGTGGCCTTGTCGTTGTGCAGATATTCTGAGAACAGCGACAGGCCGGGAATGCCCTTGATCAGGAGATTGCCGGTGTCGCCGACCTGCGTTGGTGAACCGTCGTCATTGGTAATGCGGATCTCGTACTCCGGCGCCGCACGGCCGATCGACATCGGCGTGTTGGGCTGATCGACCTCGCCGACGATGCCGTGGGTGATGGTCTCGGTCATGCCCCACCAGCCGATGGTCTTGACGCCGAAGGCGGCGAAAGGCGGCGGATCGTTCACCGCCGTGCCCCAGAGCCGGAATTTGTGATGCTTCGGAATCTCGTGCTCCAGCAGCGCCTTCAGGCAGAACGGGATCGTCGAGGTCCAGGTGCAGCCATGTTCCAGCGCGACGTTCCAGAACCGGCTTGCGGAAAACCGCGGCTGGATCACGCAGGTTGCGCCGACCCACAGCGAAGCCAGCATCGAATAGGCCAGCGCGTTGGTGTGGAACAGCGGCAGATAGGTCTGGTGCACGTCGCCCTGATGCAGATCCTCATGGGCGGCGTTGATCTTGCCGCCCCACAGCGCGTTGGCATGCGTCCACAGCACCGCCTTCGGGCGCGACGTGGTGCCGGAGGTATATTGCACGCTGCAGGGCGCGAGCGGGTCGGTGGCGCGGCGCGGCCGGTCGGCGCTGTCGGCGAACAACGATTCGAAACTATCGCCGCGTGCGGCGCCCTGCGCGGGCACCGCGCCGGCGTCATGCGAGATCACGGCGATCCAGCGCAGGTCGCGGCAATGGGCCGAAATCAATTCGGCATAGGCCGGCTGGGTGATCGCAGCCACCGCGCCGCAATGGCCGGCGAAATATTCCATTTCGGCGGCCGCCGAGCGGGTGTTGGTGGTGACGGCGATGGCACCGAGTTCGACGCAGGCGAACCACGCCAGCATCGCCTCGATGCAATTGTCGAGATGGATAAGCACGTACTCGCCGGGCTTGATGCCGCGCTTGACCAGGCCCGCCGCCAGCGCGCCGACGCGTTCGTGAAATTCGCTGTAGGACCAGCTCCGCGCCGGGGCCTCGAACGGCGCCCAGATCAGAAAGGGATGGTCGCGGCGGCTCTCGGCCCGCATCCGCAGCAGCCACGGCACGTCGAGGCCTGCAAATGGTCCGACGACGCCCGGCACTGCCTGTGAAATAGACATATGTCCTCCCGGTGCAGCTGACCGCTGCATTGGTTATTGCTTGGGAGCAGTTCTGCCATTGGATGGTGGGATGATCAAATCGAGTCGTCGTCATTCCGGGGCACGCGAAGCGTGAACCCGGAATCTCGAGATTCCGGGTCTGGTGCTAACGCACCATCCCGGAATGACGCCGAGGACTACGCCCCACCATCCTCATACGACGAAATCTCGATCAAACTCCCGTCCGGATCCCGGCAATAGACCGAACGCAGCGTGCCGCGCGCGCCCTGCTTGGCGACCGGGCCTTCCTCAATCGCGACGCCGTTGGTTTTGAGGTGCGCGACCACCTGGTCCGGCGTGCTCGCGGTCAGGAAGCACAGATCGTCGCTGCCGGCGGTTTCGTGATCGGCGGTGAACCATTCGACCTTGTCGGCATCGCGCGGCCGCACGTTGATCTTCTGGTTCCCGAACACCAGCGAGGTCCGCGGCGTTTTGCCCGGGCCCGGATCGAACACCTTGATCTCCATGCCGAGGATGTTCCGGTACCACTCGGCGGAGCGCGCCACGTCGGAGACATTGATCACGAGATGATCGAGCGCATTCACCTTGACGGACATGCCTAATCCTTTGGTCGCGCCTTGAGGGCGTTGCGTCGCACTGGTCGCATGGATGTTTGTTTGTTACAACGCGGCCCTTGCTCAGTTCAATAGAAACGGCCCGGGTGAACCCGGGCCCCCAGGGAGAATAACTCATGATCTCACGCCGTACCGCGATCTGCCTGACGGCAATCGGCCTTTCGATGACCGCTTCGATCGGCACTGCCCTGGCGGCGGATTATCCGACGCGGCCGGTCAAGTGGGTGGTCGGATATCCGCCCGGCGGCGCCACCGACATCATTGCGCGCCTGCTCGGCCAGCGGCTGTCGGAGCGGCTCGGCCAGCAATTCGTGATCGAAAACAAGCCCGGCGCCGGCAACAACATCGCCACCGAATCGGTGATCAACGCCGAACCGGACGGCTACACGCTTCTGCTGGTCAATCCGGCGAACTACATCAACGCGTCGCTGTACGCCAACCTGAAATTCAACGTCGTTCGCGACATCGCGCCGGTCGCGGCGTTCAATCGCGTGCCGAACGTGATGACGGTCAACAATAACGTGCCGGCGAAGACGGTTGCCGAGTTCATCGCCTATGTGAAGGCCAATCCGGGCAAGGTGAACCTGGCGTCATCGGGCAACGGCACGTCGGTGCATCTGTCCGGCGAAATGTTCATGATGATGTCGGGCGCCAAGATGCAGCACGTGCCCTACCGCGGCGCCGCGCCCGCGATTACCGATCTGCTCGGCGGCCAGGTTCAGGTGATCTTCGACAACATGCCCTCGATCCTGCAACATATCCGTGCCGGTTCGCTGCGCGCGCTGGCGGTGACCTCGACGGTACGGTCCGGGCTGCTGCCCGACGTCCCGGTGCTCGCCGACACCATTCCCGGCTACGAGGCGAGCGCACTGTTCGGCATGGGGGCTCCGAAGAACACGCCCAAGGAAATCATCGAGAAACTGAACAAGGAAGTGAATGCGGTGCTGGCGGAGCCTGCGATCAAGGCGAAGCTGATCGATCTCGGCGGTGAGCCGCTGATCGGGCCGCCCGACGCGTTCGGCAAGATGATCGTGGAAGAAACCGAAAAGTGGAAGAAAGTGATCGACAGCGCCAATATCGAGAAGGTGCAGTAACGCGCCTCTCGGGAACCTTCTCCGGGTCGCGAGGTTTTGAAACTGAGGCGACCCGGTGACGCGGTATAATTGCCGTGGAGGAGGATTCCATCATGCGCAACGCGAAACTGACCATGTTGGTTTTACTGGCGGCGGGATCGGCCACGGTGGGTGGCCCGACCCCCGCCGCTGCTTACGATGACCCCTATTGCGTTCAGGGCCGGGGCGTCGGCATTCCCGGCGACTGTTCTTACCAGACCTATCAGCAGTGCATGGCCTCCGCCGCCGGGCGCGGCGTTTATTGCAACGTCAATCCGCGCGCGGCGTTGAACCAGCAGCCGCGGCGCGGCCGGGTCTATCGGGATTACTGATCAGGAAAACCAGCAGCAGGCGCTTGACGCCCGATCTTTTGCGCATATACTAAACCATATGGTTAAGTATCAAGAAGACGTCCTGGACCGTACCTTCGCAGCCCTCGCCGATCCGACGAGGCGCGCACTGGTGGCGCGGCTCGGCGACCGCGAAAGCCTTTCCGTGAGCGAACTGGCGCAGCCCTTTGCGATGTCGCTGCCCGCGATCATGAAGCATCTCGACGTGCTGTCGGATGCCGGCCTGATCGCGCGCGAGAAAACCGGCCGCACCGTGGCGTGCCGGTTGACCGCCAAGCCTATGGAGCAGGCGATGGACTGGTTGAACCGTTACCAGCGCTTCTGGTCCGACAATCTCGACCGTCTTGCAGCTTTTGTGGAGGAAGACCCATGGCCACCCAGTCAAGCATCCAGTCAGAATCTCGCCGCGACACCGGTCCCGCAACCAGCCCAAGCCTCACCCTCAAGCGTCGTATCAATGCGGCGCCGGCGAAAATCTACGCCGCGTGGACCGACCCGGAAAAACTAGCGGCGTGGTTCGGGCCCTCGAAGGTCAGGGAAGGCTCGGTGCAGGCGGAGACCGATCTGCGCGTCGGCGGCCGCTACCGCATCAGCTTCTATGCCACCGACGGCGAGTATTTTCAGGCCGGCGGCGTCTACCGCGAAATCGTGCCGAACGAACGGCTGGTGATGAGCTGGGCCTGGCATTCGACGCCGGAACGCGAATCGCAGCTCACCATTTCGCTCAAGCCGGACGGCGCCGGCACGCTGCTGACGCTGCATCACGAGCAGTTCTTCAACGAGGCCGCGCGCGACGGCCATGAGAAGGGCTGGACCGAATTGCTCGGCAAGCTCGAACAATTTGTGAGCTGAACGATCAACACAGGAGCCGCCTATGCAGCCGCATATCGTCGTCTCGCGCGAAGCTTGGATCGCCGCGCGCAAAACCCATCTTGCGCACGAGAAGGAACTGACGCAGGCGCGCGAGCGCTTGAGTGAGGAACGTCGCGCGTTGCCCTGGGTCAAGGTCGACAAGGACTATGTGTTCGACGGGCCCGGCGGCCAGATGACACTGGCCGAGTTGTTCAAGGGGCGCAGCCAGCTCGTGGTACAGCATTTCATGTTCGCGCCGGACTGGAACGAAGGTTGCAAGCACTGCTCGTTCTGGGCTGATGGATTTGAGCGCATCATTCCGCATCTCGCTGCGCGCGACACCACGCTGGTCGCGATTTCGCGTGCGCCGGTCGAAAAACTTGCCGCGTTCAAGGCGCGGATGGGCTGGACCTTCGACTGGCTGTCGTCGGGGGGTAACGATTTCAACTACGATTACGAGGTGTCGTTCACGCCGGAGGCGCTCAAGTCGGGTGACAACAGGTATAATTTCGGCACCACCCGCTTCGGCACGGAGGAAGCGCCCGGCATCAGCGTGTTCTATCGCGACGAGGCCGGGAACATCTTCCACACCTATTCGTGTTTCGCGCGTGGCCTCGACATGATGAACGCCGCCTATCATTATCTCGACCTGACACCGCTCGGTCGTCACGAGGAGGAACTGCCATATCCGATGGATTGGGTGCGGCTACGTGACCAATACACACCGGCGCCGGTTCAGGCATCCTGCTGCCACTCCTAACAGAAGTCGTCGCTTGCGTTCCTCGCAATGACGCGAACAAACAGAGGGAACAAAACCCATGGCCTATGTCGACGGATTCATCGTCGCAGTTCCAAAGAAGAACATCGCGGCCTATCGCAAGATGTCCACCAAGGCCGGCAAGATCTGGCGCGAATACGGCGCGCTGGATTACCGCGAATGGGTTGCGGACGACGTCAAGGTCGGCAAGCTCACGTCGTTTCCGCGTAGCGTCAAGCAGAAGCCGGGCGAGACCGTGGTGTTCGCCTGGATCACCTACAAGTCACGCGCGCAGCGCGACAAGATCAATGCCAAGGTCATGGCGGATCCCAGGCTCAAGTCATCGATGGGCGATATGAAGTCGATGCCGTTCGACCCCAAGCGGATGATCTATGGCGGCTTCGAGAGCCTGGTGAAGGTCTGAAGCCGCCGCCAGGTGTCACACGCCAATAAGCTGTTGAGGTAACCGCGCAATCGCGGCTTCGCGCATCCCGCTTGCATCTACTTTGTAATCCGGTATACTTTGCGATACAAAGTAAGGTGGGCGATGCGCGACCTCGACAAGGCGTTGGCTGATATCCTGGCGATCCGTAGCCAGATTGCGGCCGGCACCGCGTTTCGCGGCTATGGTCCGGCAACGGTTGCCGCCACCGGCGGCATCGCTCTGCTTACCGCGATCGTGCAATTCCTCTGGCTCAACGATCCGACCGGGCAACCGGTCATGTTCTTCGCCGGTTGGGCGGCCGCCGCGCTGTTTTCCGGCGCGCTGATCTGGATCGAGATGCTGGCGCGCTCGCGCCGGCATCATTCGGGTCTCGCCGACGCCATGATCCAGCAGGCGTTCGAGCAATTTCTCCCACCCGGCGTCGCCGGCCTGCTGCTGGGGATCATGCTGTGGAAGTTCGCGCCCGAAACGCTGTGGATGCTGCCGGGGCTGTGTCAGGTGCTGGTCAGCCTTGGCGTGTTCGCCTCGGTGCGCACACTGCCGCGCAGCATCGCCTTCGGCGGTGCCTGGTATTTCCTGTCGGGCTTTACGGTCCTGCTGCTCGCCAGCCAAAACCATCTGCTGTCACCCTGGATGATGGGCGTGCCATTCGCGGTCGGGCAGCTCCTGATGGCCGCGCTGCTGCATTTTGCGTCCGGAGAGAATGATGCCGAAGACTGAAGCCAACAGCGCGCCGTTCTCCTATGACGGGCTCGATCGCGTGATCCACGAGAAGGCGCGGCTCGGGCTCCTGACCTCGCTGATGGCTCATCCCAAGGGATTGGCCTTCGCCGACCTCAAGCAACTCTGCGGCCTCACCGACGGCAATCTCAGCCGGCATCTGCAGGTTCTGCAGGAGGCGGGCCTGGTCGAGGTCACCAAAGGTTACGAAGGCAACCGTCCCCACACCACCTGCCGCCTGACCAAGAGCGGCCGCCGCCGTTTCCTCGATTATCTCGCCGTGCTGGAGCGTCTGGTGCGCGACGCCGCCAAGGCCGCCGGCAAGGAAGACACCGCCATCGCCCGGCTCGGCATCCTGCCTGTCTGACCGCGATCCCCTTTTTTAATCGGAGACTTTGTAATGCAAAGTAACCTCTCCCCCAAACTCGAAGCCACACCCGACGCACGGCTGCATGTCGGCATCATCATGGATGGCAATGGCCGATGGGCGACGCGGCGCGGGATGTCACGGTTGCGCGGCCACGAGGCCGGCGTCGAAGCGATCCGGCGCGTGGTCGAGGCGGCGCCAGGGCAGGGCGTCGGTGCCCTGACGCTGTATGCCTTCTCCAGCGATAATTGGCGTCGGCCGAAGACCGAGGTCTCTGCGCTGATGGCGCTGTTGCGATTCTATCTCGCCAACGAGGTCGAGGCGCTGGTCCGCAACGGCGTTCGTCTCACCGTGATCGGACGCCGCGATCGCATTCCCGAAGGCATCGCCCATGCCATCGCCCGCGCGGAAGCGGCTACCGCCGCCGGCGACGCGCTGCACCTGCGCATCGCGATCGATTACTCGGCCCGCGACGCCATCCTCAACGCCGCAACGCGCGCGGCGGGCATTATCGATCTCACCCGCGAGAGGCTCGCCGAACTCATCACCGGCGAAAAAAACCTTCGCGACGTCGACCTCATCATCCGCACCAGCGGAGAAAAGCGGTTGTCGGACTTTCTGCTCTGGGAAGGCGCCTACGCCGAGCTGCACTTCACCGAACGGATGTGGCCGGAATTCGAGGCGCAGGATCTTGCCGAAGCCCTCGGCGCGTTCCATCGTCGCGAACGCCGCTTCGGCGGCCTGCAGGCGATCGCGCCGGAAGAGGTGCCGAGCCTTTAGTACATCACCAAAGTACACAGCGAGGAGGAGCCGATGTCATCAGCGCGGCCCGAACGTCGCGTCGGCGTGCGCAAGGCTGCGTGAAAGCCCGCGCATGCCGCCCCGCGGAATTGCGGAGGCGGCTGCTTGCGAAAGCATGCGTAAGCCCTTCTCAAGGCTGCGGATAACTGGCCGCGGTTGCTGGACGGGCGCCTCAACGAGGAAATACTGTCGCCTCCGATCGCACAGAACAAAAAGAACCGTCGCGGTCCGAGGCGTTGGCGTGAGCATACAGGTTGCTATTCTTAAGGTCTTGGCCAGTCACGGCAGCGGCCGGGCCACGCTTGCTTCGCTCAAGCGGGACATCATTATTCTCTCCGCCAGCGGCCCGGACTGGGACGCGCGCATCAAGCGCCTGGCCCGACGCGTTCCGGCGATCGACATCTTTGGCGCAGGCTATGTGCTGCGTGACGACGACGGATGGCAAATCACAACCGCGGGCCGCGATTTTCTCGCGGCGCTCGAAGCCGTGAGTCAGGATAATCAGCCGGCTGAAGTGGATTTGCCTGCAGCGCCCGATGGCGCCGGGCGTCGTCAAGGCGCCCTCATCGTCGTCGGTCACCGTTTCAAGAATCGCACCCGCAGGGATCGCGACCCCGCCCAGCTACAACGTAATCAGCGCCGGCGTCCGCGCCACGATTCAAACGTGTAAGGTGCCGGCGTCGTCAGTCCGTGTTCAGCGTCAGCGTAGGCTGCGATGGACAATCTCCGAACCGTCGCGCAGATCACAATGCCTTTGCCAGGATCTGTATCAGTGATGTGATGATCAGGAAGACGCCGGCGATGCGGCAGGGCATGCCCCAGCGTTCCTGCCAGGCGATCCATTCGAGATGCTTCGGGCCGGCCGGCACCGGGCGCCAGCCGTAATAGGCCGCGAGGATCCCGGCGGCGAAGGTCATGCAGGCGTCGATTGATTGGGCAAGCGCCATCGTATTATCTCCGAACGAGCCTCTTGGTCGGAGACCGTCGGCGACAGGTTCAATGGGCTTGGGGGTTCGCCCGGCGGGGCGGCCCGGCAAGGTCGAATCGGCGTTAATCGCCTCTCGCCCCGGCGCTGGCGGGGACAATGGCGGCGCGCCGGGTTGACACCGATCGCGTCGCCGCCACACTGATCAGCATGCGCATTACCCTCATCCACGCCCTGAAACACTCGATTGTGCCAATCGAGGCATCGTTTGCAAAACTTTGGCCTGACGCCGAGCTGATGAATTTGCTGGACGACAGCCTGTCGGCCGATCTGGCGCGCGATGGGGGGCTCACCGAGGCCATGACCGAGCGCTTCCTGCAGCTTGGGCGCTACGCGGCGGGCACCGGTTCGGATGCGATCCTGTTCACCTGTTCCGCCTTCGGTCCGTGCATCGAAGCGGTGGCACGCGCGCATGCGCCGATGCCGGTGCTCAAGCCGAACGAGGCGATGATCGAGCAGGCCGTCACCAGGGGCCGCAAAATCGGTCTGCTGTCCTCGTTCCCGCCGACGCTGGTGTCGATGCCGCGGGAATTTCCGGCTTCAATCGAACTGGTGCCGAAACTGGCTGATGGTGCCATGGCCGCCCTCGATCGCGGCGATCGCGCCACGCATGACCGTCTGGTGGTGGAGGCGTCCAGGGACTTGCGCGATTGCGACCTGATCGCGCTGGCCCAATACAGCATGGCGCCCGCCGCCGAGATGGTCGCGAAAGCCTCAGGCCGGCCGGTCGTCACCACGCCTGACAGCGCGGTGCTGAAGCTGAAGGAAATGCTGCGCGGCTAGCCGCCTCTGGCCTTTTTCTTGGCGGCCTTGTTGGCCTTCTTCGCGGCCTTCGCAGGCTGCTTCTCGACCTTCGTCTCAGCCTTCTCGGCTTTCTTGGCGATCGCCGCGATTTCTTCCGCCGCGTATTTAACCGCCCGCGCGTAGCTGTCGGCGGCATTGTCGGCGGAGTTCTGCAGCCGTTTCGCCGCCGCCGTGCCGTGCAGCATCGCGCTCTGGGCCAGCAGCTTGAACCGCGCCTTGGCTTCCTTGTCCTTGGCCGAGGCGGCCTTGGCCATAAACAGGCCCTGCCGCTTTTTGGCGGCGGCCATCAGGCTCTTGTTCTGTGCTTTGGCGAGTTGCCGGATTACGGCGTCTAGATCAGCTTCAGCCATTCCGGGTCACTCATCACTCCGCTGCGTGACCCCGGGGAACAAGGATATTGGGGTGCACTTTATTGGCGCACCCGACACGATTCGAACGTGTGACCTTTGCCTTCGGAGGGCAACGCTCTATCCAGCTGAGCTACGGGTGCAGTGGGGCTTCATTTAGCCGATTGGTCCGGCATCGGCAACGGCCTTTGGGGCTATTTCGGGAAGCAGGGCCCTAAGGCAACCGTTCATCGAATGGTGCCGGGACCGCGAAAGCGCGCCAAGCCGGCCGGGACTATGGCGGGTCAATTATCCGGGTCTTAGACATTCCGATGGTCCATCGGGCCTGCAGATGGCCGGCGCGTTGCAACGCAATTTGGATCTATCTCGCCTTGAAATAGAAGCCCTGCGCCGACAATTGCCCATACGTAAAAGGTTCCTGCTTCTTTCCCGTGCTTGTGTAAACGTCATCATGGACCATACGAAACAATTGGTTGATCTCCAGTCCGGGAGCATCCATTCGTCGAATGAGAGACGTCGTAAACGGGCTGTTTTCCCCTGCGCCATCTGTCGCGAGATGACCGTGCTTCGTCGCGAATGCGACGAGTGTTCCGCTTTCGGGCTCGATCCTCGCTAGACCCCTCCCCACTGAAAGTGACTTCTTTTCACCAAACGGATTTTCCCGGCATGCATCCAGGACCACAAGGCGCATCTTATCAGCCGAGCTGACGGCGTTGAGGATTTGATCGAGGGCCACGCTTTCCTTGGGAATGTCGGCGTCGGTTTCAAACTTTGCATCAACGGGGACAAGATAGTTGCTGCCATCGAGCTCAATGCCGTGCCCGGCAAAATAAACCACGGCCCAGTTGGCATTCTTGCTGTCATTGGAAAAAGCCTGGAGGGCGGCCGAGAGCGTCTCCCGGCTTGCGTCGGTCAACAATTTCACGCTCTGGAAGCCCGATTTTCCAAGCGCATCCGCCACCAGTTCCGCGTCTCGTTTCGGATTCGCGAGCGAATCGAAACTTTCATATTTGGAATTGCCGATTACCAATGCGATGCGGCCGCCCGACCGCTCATTTGATGGACGCGTCGCACCGAGCTTCGTATCGATCCGCTCGAGGCCTGCCACGGCTACAGGATGCGATGGGGCGATGCCGAGTGCAGCCTGAAGATCAGTGCGCGCCTTCTCCAGCTCTCGCGAGCGCTCGAACGCAAGAGCGCGTTGAAGCAGAGCCGTCAGATTTTTTGGTTCCAGCCTGAGCGCTTCATTAAAATCCGCTATCGCAGCCGGCAAAT
Source organism: Bradyrhizobium sp. OAE829 (assembly GCF_040546575.1). Taxonomy (NCBI): domain Bacteria; kingdom Pseudomonadati; phylum Pseudomonadota; class Alphaproteobacteria; order Hyphomicrobiales; family Nitrobacteraceae; genus Bradyrhizobium; species Bradyrhizobium sp. OAE829. Next base: position 4,704,348 of record NZ_JBEPOE010000001.1, read on the forward strand.
TGCCAACGGCAAGATAGGATCGGCCGCGATTTACGTAGGGCCTCGAGAATTTGGAAATGAGTTTGATCGATTCATTCAAGTCAGCGATTGCTCGATCATATTCGCCAAGGCTGAAATAGGTGAAGCCTCTTCCGCTAAGGCTCGGCACGTGTCGCGGAGCGAGCGCGAGGGCCTTGTTGAATGCCAACAAAGCTTTCTCGTATTCCTGTTGCTTGTTGTAGACGCCTCCGATTCCCCCGTGGGCCACCGCAAAGTCCGGATTCAGTTTGAGGGCTTTGTTGAGGTCTGTGAGAGCTCGCTCCTGCTCTCCCATATCCGAGTAGACCAAGCCTCGAAAAGCATAAGGCCCGGGCGCGGCGGGGTCAATTTCTCCAGCAGCGTTTAGGTCGGCCAGCGCCTTTCCATTATCCCTCAACAAGAAAAAGCCGTATCCGCGCTGGACGAGCGCGAGCACGTTTCGAGGATCAAGTCGCAACGCCTCGTTCAGGTCTGGCATTGCTTCGCTGAACTGTCCCATTCGGCTCCTGGCCGTGCCGCGCCAAGCGAACGCAAATGCAAATTGGGGATCCTGTTTGACCGCCTGATCAAGCTCGGTGATTGCCGCCGCGAACTTTCCCTGTTCAATGAGTGCTCTCGCCCGACCGACTGCCGGCCCTGCTGCTGAGCGCTTTTGTCCTGGAGGTGAGCCGTGTGGTCGTCCTGCCGCATTGCCCATAGCGGCTTGAACGCATGCTCTGACCTTTGGAGTTGCGAGAGCTCGACATGATTCAAGGTTTCCACCCGCTCTCATGCAAGGCATTACGATTGGTCTCCCAACCGTTTCTCGGCACCTTTGGAGCGCTGGATTCCCCGATTGTGAAAGAGCGGGATTGGCAAACAATGCTACCAATGCAAGAATTGAAAAAGCGATTGTGCGAGAAAAAACTTCTATCAAACGATTATTGCTGGCCGACATGGTGTGCCCACCTCTTACAACAGCAAATACGAGACCAATGCTATCAGCTTCTCCCCAAGGGCGCGCGACAATCCTTGCCGCGAGAGTGTTATGATACCCGTGGGTCCGTTCGGGAGCCGGCTCCTTCGAGGCTAGCCAGGGATCAGCGACCGGAGAAAGGTTTGGAAATGCCTTGTCAGATGACCCTGCGAGCCGCGCTTGCCGCCGCAATGGCAAGTTGCCTTGTGGCGATGACGGGGCAGCCAAGTTTCGCCAAGACTGTAATTGTCACGGAGGAAGAAGCGAAACTGCCCCCTCCGAAAGAAATGCCCCCTCCGTCTGACCGCGGCATTACGCGCGGCCCGAAGATCGAGCTTGATATGGAAGAAAAGGCTGCGCTTCGCGCGCCCATGCATCTAAAGTTGAAGTTTAGAACGTTCGGCGGTTCGGCCATCGACCTGGATGCATTTCGGGCAACGTATATCAAGAACCCAACAGTTGACCTGACCCCTCGAATTAGGCCGTTCGCTCAACAATCGGGCATAGACATTCCTGACGCGCAGCTGCCGCCGGGCGAGCACTTTATACAGTTCGGGATCAAAGACTCGGATGGCCGAGCGTTCTCCAAAATCATCAAGCTCAAGGTCATGCCCTGACGGGCGCAGGGAACGTATCGGCTTCGTGGCTACATTTGAATTCAACATTCGATTGGATGAAAATGAATTGTCCATATTGCGCGTTCGAAATTGAGCCTTCCGTTCTTGTTTGCAGCTCCTGCTCTCGCGACGTCGGCGTGCCGGCGTCGTTGATCGCGGAGCGAGATGACCTCGCACGAAAAATAGATGGCGCTCGCGACGAGCTTTTCAGGATGAGGGAAGAAATTGACTCCCTTATGCGCGCCAAGAAGCGTAGCCGAAGCTGATGGAATGTCCCTTCTGCGCTGAAACCGTCAAACACGAAGCGATCGTTTGCAAGCATTGCTCACGAGATCTTCGAATCGTTCGCCCGGTACTCCTGGAAATTCAAGAACTCGTCTTCGAGTTTGACAAGTTGCAGCAAGAGCTTGATCGAACGGGCGCCAAGCTCGAGCGAATCAAGCATCCTTTTCGCTGCTTTGTTACCTATTCAGTTCTATATATCTTCGCCCCGGTCTTCTTGCTGGTTATCTCTCATGTCCTTGTAACGATCGTATTCAACATCCAGCCAATCTATTTGCGCCTGGCGTCCGTCATCATTCCTGTTCCTTTTGGTTTTCTCGCCTATACGATAAGTCGGCTGGGATTACGTGGAGCATTCCTGTTAGGAGTACTCGCTGCGGCGGTCAGCGTCGCTCTCATGCTTGTCATAACGGGTGTCAACGACGGCGTACCCATCCTTCCAGCTTCGCAAGTGGAGTGGCGTGAAGTTGCGGAGTATATGGCCAGCATCTGCCTGGCATTCATCACCGGAAACATCTTGAGTGTTCTGGTGTTCCAGGTGCTGCCAAACACGCTGTTGCGCGGTGGCCGTCCAAACCCAGCCGCATTCAGGCTTGCTCGCCTTCTCGGACCTCATGTTGGGGAGGAGCAGCTTCGTCGAAGAGCGCGTCTCATGCAGGATTTGTTGCGGACCGTCGGACCTCTCGCCGGTGCGGCTGCTACTGCAATTGGATCGATCTATGCCGGATTGAAGGGTGTGGTCGGACATTGATTGCCTCGGAGAGGCTGGCAATTTCCGGTTGTCAAGCCGGCCGCCGGCGGGTGTTGCCAAACCTGCCCGGGGTGTTCTTCTGATCCGAAATGATGTGCCGCCCTGGAACAGGCGCCGTTACTTGAGGGAGTATCCGGCTCGCCGATCCAGCTTCGGGTAACAAGGCTCCATGCAGCCGAACTGCGGGTGCAAGGGGTTCGCGCCTTGCGGGGACAGCTGAGACTAAGGTGGCAAGGCGCGGACCCTCATCCCCCGTCAAAAATCTGATCCGTTCTGCCGGATTGGTGCTAGTCTTGGTTCGTTGATCTTCTCGACCATCGATGGGGACGTCCGATGTATAAGAAGGTTCTTCTGGCCTATGACGGGTCCGTTGAGGGCCGGCGCGCCCTGCGGGAGGGCGCCAAGCTCGCGCAAATGTGCCGTGCCGAGGTGTTCCTGCTGGCGGTTGTCGAGGTTTCCTCGATCATGACGCCGGAGGCCGGGCTCACCATTCCGATCGAGCTGCAAACCGAAGACTACAAGGCGATCCTGGCCGAAGGCACGGAACGGCTGAAGGCGGTGGGCTTTACGCCGACCTCGCGGTTGGAGGTGGGGGATGCCGGGCAAAAGATCGCGGAGGTGGCCGAGGAAATCGGCGCGCATCTCGTGGTCGTCGGGCATCGCCCGCAAGGGCCGCTGGCGCGGTGGTTCGGTTCCGTCGGCAGCTATCTGGTCAAGCGGCTGCGCTGCAGCGTGCTGGTCGCCCAGACCGAGATCAGCGACGATGAATTCGAGCGGCTGAAGCCGCCGGCCGAGACGGCCGCCTAGGCTCAGGTTTGCACCCGCGCCGGATCGATCGGAGAGATCGCTACGCCGGAACGATGATCTTGCCGATCGGCCAGAGCGCGATGCCGGCCAGTTTGAGGTGTGCCCAGGCGAAGGGAATGCCGATGATGGTCACGGCCAGCACGACCGCCGTGACGACATGCGCGAGCGCCAGCCACCATCCCGCCAGCACCAGCCAGATGATGTTGCCGACGACGCCGAGCGGTCCGGTGCCGATGTCCTCCTCACCAGTATGGAGGTCGCGCGACACCGCCCTGAACCCGAACGGAAACAGCGTGTAGGCCGCGATATTGAACGCCGCCCGCGCCCAGGGCAGGCCGATGATGGTGATGGCCATGATCACGGCGGCCACCAGCCAGCCGAATGCCATCCACGCGCCGCCAAGCACGATCCAGACAATATTCAGAAGGAGTGAGACCGGTGACATGGGTGCTATCTGTAGCGCGCCCTTGATGTCATGGGTATCAAAAAGCCGTCAGCTGAATTGAATCAAATCACGATGCGTCGTCCGGAACCCGATTTGCGGTGTGCGCCCGGGGGACGCTAGACTGATGAGCAACACGAGCCGGATAGACCGGCGTTTGCAGGGAGAAGCGTCGATGCGTCCGCTCGAATTCGGCTGGTATCTGCCCACGCATGGCGACACCACGGCCTATGGGCTGATGGAGGCGCAGATCCCGGGCTCGCCTGAACTCTGCGACCGCGTGGTGCAGGCGGCGGAAGCGGCCGGGTTCGAGTATCTGCTGATTCCAGTGGGCTCGGTGTGCTGGGAGGCGTGGATAACAGGCGCGTTCATGGCGGCGCGGTCGCGGGCGATCAAGCCGCTGATTGCAGCAAGGCCGGGCTACATCAATCCGGTGCTGCTGGCCAAGATGATCTCGACCTTCGACCAGATGTCGGGCGGGCGTATCTGCATCAATCTGATCGCGGGCCAGAACGAGAGCGAGGTCGAAGGCGAGGGCGTGCGTTACGCCAAGGAGGAGCGCTACGCGCTGATGGAGGAGGAGGTCTCGATCCTCAAGGCGCTGTGGACCACGCGCGGCCCCGTGACCTTCGAAGGCAAGTTCCACAAACTGTCGGGCGCGCATATCAGGCCGCGTCCCTTGCAGCAGCCGTTTCCAAAGTTCTATCTCGGCGGCGGCTCGCGCCAGGCCTGGGAGTTATCCGCAAAGCATTCCGACGTGCATCTGTTCTGGGGCGACCTGCCGGAGCGGATCGCCGGCAATATCGCCGAGATCAGGCAGATGGCCCGCGCCTATGACCGCGAGAACGACATCGGCTTCGGCATGCGGCTGCAGGTGATCTGCCGTGAAAACGAAGCGGACGCCTGGGAGGCCGCGGATCAGCTGGTGCGCCATGCCACCGAACGGCAGAAGCAGGAGATGAAGACGCTCTACAATAAATCCGAGGCGAACCAGCGCGTGCAGCAGCTTGCCCGCGAACATGGCGACCTGCTGCTGCCGCATCTATGGACCGGCATCACCAAGGTTCGTCCGGGTGCCGGCATCGCCGTCGTCGGCAATCCCGCGCAATGCGCGGATACGCTGCAGCAATTCATCGATGCTGGCTGCCATTCGTTCTGCCTGTCCGGCTATCTCCATGACGAGGAAGCTGAGCGCTTTGGGCGACTGATCCGTCCCATCCTCGCCGAGAACAATCGGGGCCGCTGGGCTGCGTAGGGTCGCGCGGGTTGACATCGCGGGTCAGGCCGAGGCGAGCGCGGCTTCGCTGCCAACGCCGAGCAATCGCCGCACGTCAGAGGCCCGCAGCGGCTTGCTGAACAGATAGCCCTGCATCTGGGTGCAGCCGAGCCTCTTCAGCAGGGCCTTCTGCTGTTCGGTTTCGACGCCCTCGGCGGTCGTGATCATGTTGCGCGAGGTCGCGATGTTCACCACCGCCTGCACGATCGTCTCCGAGCCGTCGACCTCGATGTCGCTGACGAAGCAGCGGTCGATCTTGATCTTGTCGAACGGGAAGCGCTTCAGGTAGCTCAGCGAGGAGAAGCCGGTGCCGAAATCGTCGAGCGCGATGCGCACGCCGATGTCGCGGAGCTGATGCAGGATCGCCAGCGCGGTCTCGTCGTCATGGATCAGCACGGCTTCGGTGATTTCGATCTCCAGCCGGTCCGGCGGGAGGCGGGAGGAAGCAAGCGCCCCCATGATCCGAAGTGCGAGCGTCTGGGATCTCAACTGGACCGGCGAAACGTTGACGGCCAGCCGCACATGGGATGGCCAGCCTGCGGCCTCCATGCACGCCGTCTGCAGCACCCAATCGCCGAGTTCGTTGATCAGGCCGATATCTTCCGCCAGCGGGATGAATTCCGCCGGTGAGACCATGCCGCGCTCGGGGTGGCGCCAGCGCAGCAACGCCTCGCAGCCCGCCACGTCGTTGCTGCCGAGATCGAGCAGCGGCTGATAGTGAATTTCGAAACCACCATCGACCATCGCCTGCCGCAGGTCCTGCTCCATGGTCAGCCGCGCCTTGGCGCGGGCATCCATGACCGGTTCGAAGAAACGATGGGTGCGGCGTCCTCCGGCCTTGGCGCCGTACATCGCCAGATCGGCGTTCTTGATCAGCTGGTCGAGATCGGTGCCGTCCTGCGGCGCCAGCGCGATGCCGATGCTGGCGTCGGTCGAGAGGTGATGGCCGAGGCAGTGATGCGGCTGCCGGATCGCCTCCTGGATCCGCGCGACGAATTCGATGACGTTGTCGCGGTCGCCGGCCGCGGTCTGGATTACGGCGAACTCGTCGCCGCCGAGCCGCGCAATCAGGTCGGTCGGCTTGAGGCAGTCCTTGATGCGGGAGGCGACGGCCTTCAACAGTTCGTCGCCGACATGATGCCCGAGCGAATCGTTGATGCCCTTGAACTCGTCGATATCGATATAGAGCAGCGCGAATTGCTCGCCGCCGACGGCCTTCTGCAACTCGCGCTCGATCTGTTCGCGGAACAGCACCCGGTTCGGCAGGTCGGTCAGCGCGTCGTAATGCGCAAGATGGGCGATCTTTTCATCGGCGCGGCGGCGCTCGGTAACATCCTCGACGACATGGACGATGTAGCTGGGCTCGCCGGCCTGATTGCGAATTCCGAGCCGTCTGGAGGTGATGTAGCGACGGCCCATCGCCTGGGTTTCCCAGAGATGCTCGTCCTTGAACAGGCCGTCGGCGGATCGCAGCGCCTTGTCGTCGTCGGCCGTGACGATCTCGGCGGACGCCTGCGGAAATATGTCGAAGGCGGTCTTGCCGATGATGCTGTCGCGGGAAATGCCGAATTGAGTCTCGGCCACGCGGTTGGCCAGAAGGTAGCGGCGATCCTGGGCGCCCTTCACGGTGATCTGCGAGGGGATGTGATCGATGATCTGGCTCAGGAAGGCATGGTTGCGGTCGCGTTCCTGCTCCAGCTTGCGACGCTCCGTGACGTCTTCGATGGTGGCGATCCAGCAGCCATGCGCCAGCGGCCGGCTGATGGCCAGGAAGCTTCGCCCGTCCGGGCACAGCATCATGCTCTGATCGATTTGGCCCTGTGCGATATTCCGCAAGACATTGGAGCAGAATTCCTTGACGTCACCGCTAAAGGCTCCCCTGTCCTTGCGATGCTGGATCAGGTCGTAGAAATGACAGCCGGGCTTCACGATGTCCGGCGACAGGTTGAACATGTCGATGTAGCGCTGGTTGACGGTGACGATGCGCGCAGACGCGTCGTACATCACCAGGCCCTGGATCATGTTGTTGAGCGCGGTGTCGAGCCGGTGCCGTTCCGATTCCAGCCGCTGCTGCGCCTCTTTGCTTTGCCGGGTCATCTGCCGGATGATGAGGAACAGGATCAACGCGATCGTCGCTGCCGACAAGATGGCGGCGCTGACCAGGAACCTGGTCTGGGCCTCCCAATCGGCCAGCGCGGCGGTCATCGAATTGGTCGCGACGACGATGATCGGGAAGCGGCTCAACGGGGCCGCGGACCCGAGCCTGTCCTTGCTGTCGATCGGGCTTTTGACGCGCAGCGTCTGCTGACCGCCATGCGTCAGGACACGCTGCAGCAGCGGCGCCGATCTGAATTTCTGTCCGACCAGGTGCTCGGCGCGCGGATGTCGCGCCAGCAGGGTGCCGTCGGTGTGAAACATCGAAACGGCAGCGTCCGCTCCGATCGCAACGGAAGCAAAGAACTTCACGTAATTGGAAGGATCGATGCGCCGCGTCATCACGCCGAGAAAGACACCATCTTCGCCGGTCAGTCGATGGGCAACGACCGTGTTCAGGCTGCCGCTGATAAGGCTGCGAAGCGCCTCGGTCTGGATCGACGGTGATCGCGGACTGAACTTGAAGGTCTTGAAGTAGGCGCGCTCGGCGATGTTGAGGGCCGGCGTCGGTAACGGCCGCGACCAGTTGATGATGTCGCCGTCGGCGTCGTAAATCGAAATGTCGCCGAGATAGGACAGGACGCCGGCTTTGGATCTGAGGATTTCGTGAGCTTCCGAACTCGACATCAATTTCCGGAACGCCTGCGGCGAAGCGATGCCGGGAACGTGCAACCGCGCTATCACGTCGGCGGCGATGGTGTCGGAGTCCTCGAATTGCTGGTCGAAGTGACGGGTGAGCAGCAGGACGGTGTTTTGCAGTTCGCGTTCGCTGTTGGCCAGCGCGCGCTCGCGGAATTCCGCGACCATCATGATCGTGCCGGCAAAAATCGCCGCAACCAGCAGCGCGCCGCAAACGGTCAGCCACAGCACCGGACCACGGATCGTCGTGCCGAGACGCCGGCTGGCCGCCGCGGCTCGGGACACGGTATCCCTTAGGTTGTGAAACAGAACGCGCATTCCCCCTTCTCCCCGGGAACTACATACGATGCGCTCATGTCATAAGCCGTTAGGAAATCCGGTTACCTAAGGCTTAATCCGGCCCTCTAAGCACCGTTTGCGCGTATGTCCGGCCGCGCGGTGCGCAGAGTGGTATCTTTCGTCTTATACAACTTTCGAGATCGGGGGCGGCGGGGCGATCCGCGGACGCTGGGCAGCCTCAGCGGCGATAGCCGCTGGCGCGGGAAAACGCCGGGCGGGTTTCCTGCGCCGGGCGGCTCGACAGGCTGGCGCGGGTTTCGCTGGCGAGCGGTGCGGCCGGCCTGAGGTCTTCCAGGAAGATCGGCCTGGAGAAGTAATAGCCCTGAGCATAGCGGATCTTGGTCGCGGCCTGCAGATAGGCCAGTTCCTCGAAGGTTTCGAGGCCTTCGGCGACCACAGTCATGCCGAGCGCATCGCTCAGCGATTCGATCGCCCGCAAAATGCCCTGGCTGCGCGGCCGCAGATGGATGTCGGTGATGAAGGAACGATCGATCTTGATTTCGTCGGCGGTGATGTCGGCCAGCGCCGACAGCGACGAATAGCCGATGCCGAAATCGTCGATCGAGATGCCGACGCCGAGTTTGCGGAAGATCGGCAGGATTTCATCCTGGAAATGCGTCTTGGTGACGAAAGCGTCTTCGGTCACCTCGATCATGAAGCGCTTCGGAAATCCGGTGGCCTCCAGCGCCTGCGCGAACGGCCGCATGAATTCGGGATTGCCGGCCTGCTTGGCCGCGACGTTGATGCTGATCGTGGTATCGGGACCGAAGGTCTCGTTGATCAGGTCGATCGATTTGACGATTTCCGCCAGCACCAGATGGGTCAGTTCGTCGATCAACCCCAGTTCGACGGCGAGGTTGATGAAGGTGCCGGGAGCCTGAATCACGCCCTCATCGTCCCTCAGCCGCACCAGCGCTTCGATGCCCGTGATCGCCTTGGTGCGGATATCGACCTTGGTCTGGAACGCGCAGCAAAAGCGCTTTTCCAGGATCGCCAGCCGCAGCGATTGCTCGACCTTCATCCGCGCCAGCGCCTCGCGCTCCATACTGGAGTCGAAGAACGCTGCCCCGCCTTTGCTGCCGTTCTTGACGCGGTACATCGCGATATCGGCGTTCTGGCGCAGCGCGTCGTAGGTCTTGCCGTGCTCGGGATAAAGGCTGACGCCGATCGACGTCGAGGCGAATATCTCCGATTCGTCGATGAAGAACGGCGCCTTCAACCGTTGCAGGATGAAATGGATGTATTCCGCGACTTCGCTCTCGCTCTGGACCGGATTGAGGAGCAGCATGAACTCGTCGCCGCTGATCCGCGACAGGATGTCGGATTCGCGCAAATCCATGCCCAGCCGCTTGGCCATTTCGACCAGCAAGGCGTCGCCGATCGCGTGGCCGTAATAGTCGTTGATGTGCTTGAAATTGTCGACGTCGAGAAACGCGAGCGCGAAGTGGCCTTGGACATTGCCGTGTTGCAAACGGCCTTGCTGCGAATGGCCTTGGGCGCTGTCGCGCGAAAGCAGCGTGTTGACGCGGTGTTCGATCACCCGCCGGGTCGGCAGTCCCGTCAGTTCGTCATAATAGGCCGAGCGGAACAGCGCGTCCTCGAACGCCTTCTGTTCGGTGATATCGGCGGAATTCGAGAGCAGCAAATTGCGTCCGGCGATCTGGATCGGCCGGTGTGAGGTGAGAAATACGTGCTTGGCCGGACCTGATGTCACGGCCTCTTCCAGTGTGGCCGCGTGGCCGCTGCGGAGCAATTCGAGACAGGTCTCCTGGCGATCGCTCAATTGCGAGGGCGCAGGCGCTGCCGCGGCCATCTGCAATAACGTCGCGGCGGCGTCGTTCACCAGCAGGAACTCGCCTTGCTCGTCCTGAACCGTCACGGCGGTCGGAAGCAATCTGAGGATGTCCCGCAAAATGCTCAATTCGGTATCAAAAGTGTCTTCATTACCGGCCTCGGTCGCGGCCGCCTGAAGATCATGTTTATAGGGACTATGCATGCCGCGGAGCTTGCCAAAGTCCCTTCTAATTTTGGTTAAGTGGAACTGTGAAAAACCGCGACACTCCTACAAGTTGGCGCTTTCGGACCATACGGCCGCAATCGTCATTAACAGAATCTCAATTCAGACTTCGGCCGCTTGCAGTAACTGCGAATTGTGCCTTTAGGTTGTGCAGCCGCGTTCAGCTCGCGGGGATGCGACACTGCATCGTGCAATGAACGCCGGTCTTCAGGAAACTGACTTCGGTCCTGCCGTCGAACGAGCGGAGTGCCGATTGCAACAGCTTGGTGCCGAAGCCTGGCGCTCCGATTTTTTCGACCGCGGGCCCCTCGGTTTCGTCCCAGGTGATCTTGAGCCAGGCCACATTGAGTTTGTCGTCTAACACCGTCCACGACACCTGCAGCATGCCATTCGCAGCGGAAAACGCGCCGTACTTCCCGGCATTGGTGGCCAATTCGTGAAAGATCAGCGCCAGGCTGACCGCCAGCTTGGCCGGAAGGAATAGCGGATCGCCGTTCAGGTTGAACCGGACATGGCCGTAAGGCCCGAGTTCGGAGCGCAGCAAGTCCTTGATATCGCAGCCGCTGCCATCGATCCGTGCGATCAGGTCGTCGGTTGCCGACAGCGCGCGGATCCGGTGATCGATGCTGTTCCAGGCCTGCGGTTCTTCGTGCAAGACCTGATGCAGAACGGCGTGGATCGTCGATGTCTTGTTCTTCAGCCGGTGCTGCAGCTCTTCGACGATCAGTTTGCGGTATTCTTCTTCCTCGATCAGGCGCTTGGTGATCTGCCGCTGTTGCGCGACGAGGGTCCGGTAGTGCTCGACACCCCATATCGTGATGCCGCAGACCGCCCAGAAAATTAGCAGCAGCGCCAGGCGGGCGGAATCGGCCACGGCGTCGCTGAAATTGACGGCGACGCCCAGCGTGCCGCCGGCAAGCGCCGTTGCGATCCCGATTCGGAAGCCGCCAAAGGCGGTGGCAAAGAACACAGCCGGAAAATACGGCGTGAAGAACACGTCGGGACGGATCTGGGCCAGTCCCCACCGCGCCAGGGTCGCCAAGACGAGGCAGCAGACCGCAAAAGCGGTGCTGAACAGCAGTGAGGGCTGGGAAATTCCCTGCCAGCCGCGCCTGAACTCGTCGATCAATTTCGTCATCGGTGTTGTCACTTCACGTGATCAGCGAATCCAAAATAAGGCCGACCCTGACGGAAACCGGGGATTTCGAGCCCGCTGGCAACGATAAGGCGGTTCTGCCATGGCGAAGTCAGCGCGATAAGCTCGCTTGCGTTGTTCCCGGCGGGCGGGAATATTGGCATCAACAAAAACGGGAGGAATGGATGAACCGTCTCATTCGCGCGTTCGGCGCATCGGCTCTCTTTATCCTTGCAGCGACCGGGAACAGTTGGGCGGACCCGGTGCTCCCCATGGCCGTGACGCCCGAAGACGTCGGCCTGTCCTCCAACCAGCTGGCGCGCATCGAGGCGGTGACCCAGAAATACGTCGAAACCGGGCTGGTGCCGGGCGCCGTGATGCTGGTGGCGCGGCGCGGCAAGATCGCCTGGCACAAGACCATGGGTTTCCGCGACCGGGCGGCGAAAGACCCGATGCGACCGGACTCGATCTTCCGCATCTATTCCATGACCAAGCCGATCGTCTCGGTCGCGGCCATGATGCTGGTCGAGGAGGGAAAGATGCAGGTCAGCGATCCCGTCTCGAAATATATTCCGGAAATCGGCCGCATGAAGGTGGGCAAGGAGACCACCGAGAACGACAAGGCAGTGCTGCAATTGACCGATCCCGCCCGCGAGATGACGGTGCAGGACCTGTTGCGGCACACCTCCGGGCTGATCTACGGCACGCGCGGCAAATCGCTGATCAATGCGGCCTATATCGAGGCCAGGATCGGCGGCCGTGATGCCAGCAACGAGGAGTTTGTCGCGAAATTATCGAAGCTGCCGCTGCGGTTTTCCCCCGGCGAGCGCTGGGAATACGGGGTGTCGACCGACGTGCTGGGACGCGTGGTCGAAGTCGTCTCGGGCAAGACGCTGGGCGAATTCCTGAACGAGCGCATCCTGACGCCGCTCGGCATGACCGACACGGGCTTCTCGGTGCCATCAGACAAGCTCAATCGCGCCGCACAGCCCTGGCAAATGCCCGAATCGCCGCCGATGACGCCGCGCTTCGACGTGGCGCAAAAGCCCCGTTTCGAATCCGGCGGCGGCGGCCTCACCAGCACGATGGACGATTATCTGCGCTTTGCGATCATGCTCGCCGATAGCGGCGAATTCGCCGGCAAGCGCCTGCTCGGCAACAAGACCGTCGATTTCATGACAGCGGATCATACTCTGGCGCGGCCGGGCCGGCCGCCGGGGCTGGGTTTTGGTCTTGGCTTCGAGGTTCGCACCAGCGTCGGCGACGCCGCCCTGCCGGGCTCGCTCGGGGAGTATGGCTGGGCCGGCAACGCCGGCACGCTGTTCTGGATCGACCCCAAGGAACAGTTGATCGCGATTTACATGGTGCAGGTCGATGACGGCGTGCGGATCATGCTGCGCAATCAGTTCCGGACCATGGTCCAGTCCGCGATCATCAACTAGGATTTCTCAGGTTTCGCAAAGGGGTGGTGAAATGGGACGGCTGGACGGCAAGGTCGCGGTGATCACGGGCGCGACCAGCGGCATCGGGCTGCATACGGCGGAGATTTTTGTCGCCGAGGGCGCGAAGATCGTCATCGCCGGACGCCGCGCGCCGGAGGGCGAGGCGCTGGCGAAAAAACTCGGCGCTGCCTGCATCTTTCGTCAGACCGATGTCACGGTCGAGGAGCAGATGAAGGCGCTGATCGCGCTTTGCGTGGATAAGTTCGGCAGGATCGATTGTCTGTTCAACAATGCCGGCGGCCCGGCCCAGACCGGCGGCATCGAAAGCCTTGAGGTCGATCGCTTCGATGCGGCGATGGCGACGCTGGTGCGCAGCGTGATGCTCGGCATGAAGCACGCAGCACCCCAGATGCGCAGGCAAGGCTCCGGCAGCATCATCAACAATGGCAGTATCGCAGGCAGGCTTGCCGGCTTCTCGTCATCGATGGTTTACGGCGCGGCCAAGGCCGCCGTCATCCACCTCACCAAATGCACGGCGATGGAGCTCGGCGAATCCAACATCCGCGTCAATTCGATCTCGCCGGGTGCAATCGCGACCGGCATCTTCGGCAAGGCGCTGGGCCTTTCGGTGGAAGCCGCCGAAAAGACCCCTGGTGTGATGCGTGAGGTCTACAAGACCGCGCAGCCGATCCCGCGCGCCGGATTGCCTGAGGATATCGCGCATGCCGCGGTGTTCCTCGCCAGCGACGAATCCTCTTTCATCAACGGCCACGATCTCGTGGTCGACGGCGCCATCACCGGCGGCCGCAACTGGAGCCAGCAGCAGCAGGGCTATGTCGCGCTGCGCAAGGCATTCGATCAGGGATAGGGGACTTTGCCGTCGTTGCGAGCCACCGGGTCGGCGCGCAGCCGCCGGATGACAAGGTCCGCGAAACAATCCATCGCGCCACAATAGGAAAGAATGGATTGCTTCGCTGCGCTCTCTTGCACAAACGCTTGCGTTTGTCGCAGGCAATGACGACGAGATAGTGGAAGGAGAAGAAGAAATGTCTGCAACACTTGGTTTGTCACCCGCCAGCCGCCAAGGGCGGCCGTTTTATCTCGCCGTGATCGCCGGGCTCGCCTGCGCCTTCGTGATCGGAAAGACGCTGCCATCCACGATGGATGTGATCTCGGCGATCATCGAGCCGCTATGTTCGAACGCTGCGGCCGCAGGCTCGCCGCTCGATACCGTCGAGCCGATCGGCTCGTACGCGCTGCCGAACGTGCCGGGCAAACGGGTGACGATCGTGCGCGTGTTCTACGGGCCCGGCGGGTTCACCCGTGCGCACCGGCATGCCGGCTCCGTCACCGCCTATGTCACCAAGGGCGAAATCCGCTCGCAGCTTGCCGGCGGCGTGGTCGAGACGTTCAAGGTGGGCCAGTCGTTCTTCGAACCGCCCGGTGCCGTGCACTTGGTCTCGGCCAATGCCAGCATGACAGAGCCTGCGGAATTGATCGCGGTATTCGTCGCCGATGAAGGCGCGCAGCTCACGACGTTTGTGGAATGACCTTGTCATGCGCGGGCTTGACCCGCGCATCCATCTGAAAGAATCGTTCAAGATTGATGGATTGCCGGGTCATAGGCGAGCGGAAGCGACGCCGTCCTTCAGACGGCTGTGCCCGGCAATGACGGTTCGACTCATACCGCCTTCAGCACGACCTTCAATCCATCCCTTGGCTTCGGGATCGGCCACATCTGCCAGTCCGGCTTGTAGCCGGGCTCCAGTGAGACGCTGAGATTCTGCAGGAAATGCCGCGCAAAGCATTTGGCCTGCATATAGGCAAAATGCAGCCCGAGGCACATATGCGCGCCGCCGCCGAACGGCACCCAGGCGAAGCGATGACGGTTGCGCTGCGCCTCGTCGGAGAAGCGCATCGGATCGAATTTGTCCGGATCGGGCCAGATATCGGCCATGTGATGGGTGAACAGCGGATTGACGCCGACCAGTGTGCCGGCCGGGATTGCATAGCCCTTGAAGGTGAAATCGCGGACCGCGCGGCGCGGCATCGAGGGCACCGGCGGCTTCTTCCGCAACGCCTCCTTGAACGCCATCTCGCTCAGCGGCATTTTCTCAAGATTGTCGATGCTCGAGGGGTCGTTGGCCTCGATGCCGAGCCCTTTGACTTCCTCGCGCAGCCGCGCCTGCCACTCTGGATGCGCGGCAAGCTCGCCGACAAAGGACGTCAACGACGACGTCAGCGTGTCATGCGCCGCCATCATCAGGAAACTCATATGATCGATGACGTCCTGGGTAGACAGCAGCGCGCCGTCCTCATGGGTGGCGTGGCAAAGTTGCGAGAACAAATCGTCGCCGCCGCCTCGCGCGCGGCGGATCGGAATTTGCTCGGAGAAATAAGCGACGATCCGCTTGCGTCCCGCGACGCCGCGGCCCATCTGCGTGAACGGCAGCGGGCGCCGGATCGGTGCCACGGCCGCCGCCACCATGTCGACGAAGGCGCGCGTGATCTCGTCCACCTCGGGGCCGATCTCGGCGCCGAGAAACGATGTTGCCGCCAGATCGAGCGTGAGCTGCTTCATCGCGGGATAGACCAGCATCTCGCCCGGTTGCGCCTTCCATTGCTTGACGCGCACGGCAATGCCGCGATCGAGATCAGTGAGGTAGGATTTCATCGGTCCCGACTTGAACGCGACCGACAGCGCACGGCGGTGCAAACGATGTTCCTCGAAGTCCAGCAGCATCAGCCCGCGCGGGAACAGCCGGCCCAGGATCGGACCCCAGCCATGGGTGGAGGAAAATTGCTTGGCCTGGTCGAACAGCAGCAGTTCGTTGGCCTCGGGGCCGAGCAGGTTGATGCTGGTCTCGCCGAACACGTGGCTGCGATAGACCGGGCCATATTTGGCGTGCATCCGCTCGACCTGCCCTTTGGGATCGGCGAGCACCTCCAGTGTCTTTCCGATCACCGGCCAGCCTTCGTCGCCAGGTATGTGCTTGAGTGAATTACGCTTCGGCGGAGTGAAGGGAAGCGCGGGAGAAGCCACATTCTGCATCGACATCGCGATTGCTCCGGTTTGGCTCTGGCCCAGTATGCGTGGGATCATCGGCATAACCAAGGCCGGAAAATAACGCTTTGTTGCGTCGGTGCAAAGCCGTTAGCTGCGGGTGGCGCGCCGGTTCATCCAAACCGCGCCACAAAGCCGCGGGCCGTGCTAGGGTGCGGCAAAATCAAGCCGGGCAGGGAGAACTGATATGTCGAGACTATTGGGTGTGATTGCCGTCACGCTGGCGGCGATCGTCGCCGGACCAATCGCCGTACAGGCACAGACCAGGCCCGCCATCACCAGCTTCGGTCCGGATTTCCCCAAGACCGGAATCTTCATCGGCAACAGCTTCTTCTATTATAATAACGGCCTGCCGGGTCATCTGTCGTTGATGGAAAAGGCCGCCGACCCCGAGAATTTGCAGGCCTATCGCAACACCATGGTGACGATCGGCGGTTCCGGCTTCGACTGGCACGATATCGAAAGCTATTTCCGGCCCAATGCGATCGGCAGCTATTCCTTCGACCCGAACAACAACGTCGTCTTCAACAAGCTCGATCGGCTGTTCGACGTCGCCGTCATGATGGATTGCAGCCAGTGCCCGATCCATCCCACGCTCAAAACCGTATTCACCGACTATGCGAAGAAGAACAGCACCATCGCGCGCGCCAAGGGCGCCAAGCCCGCGTTCTTCATGTCCTGGGCCTATGCCGACAAGCCGGAGATGACGGCGCAATTGGCCGAGGCCTACACGATTGCCGGCAACGAGAACAATGCGCTGGTGATACCCGCAGGCCTTGCCTTCGCACTCGCCATCAGCAAGCAGCCCGAGCTCAACCTCTATGCGCCGGACAAGCGCCATCCGTCGTTGGCCGGCACCTATCTCGCGACTTGCGTGGTGTTTGCATCACTGACCGGACGCTCGCCGGTCGGCAACCCGTATATCGCCGGCATCGATGCGCCGACCGCGAAATTCCTGCAAACCGTGGCGTGGGAAACCGTGCAGAGCTATTACGCGAAGTAGCGGCGTCTTGAATCAACCATTTGGCAAAGCCGCCAACTTCGTCATTGCGAGCGAAGCGAAGCAATCCATCGTGCGGCATAACGGATGGATTGCTTCGTCGCGTTGCTCCTCGCAATGACGGCGAGATAGCGTATCGCCTCAAGCCTTGCGCTTGGCAGCTTCCTTTTGCAGGTCCGGCGCATTGATGGTGGGGATCGCGACACGTCCGGGGCCGGTGACCGCGAGGGCCGCGGCGGCCTTGTCGTTTTCCATGATCTTGGCCATCACGGCTTGCCCTGCGCGCTCGAACACCGCGCGGTTCTCGACCAGGAATTTCTGCGACTCGCGCAGTCCCTTCACGTAGCCGTTGATCTCCGGGATCACGTAGCGCGCCACCATGTCCCAGCTGCGGCGGGTGTTTTCCGGATTGGCCCAGTCATGCACGAAGCCGACGATGGTGCCGACGCCGCCGGAAACCGCCATCAGATTCTTGATGGTCTTGATCAGGTCGTCGGGCGTGCCGATGGTGGAAGCGGCGGCTTCGCCACCCGCAGTCTTCTCAAGCGCGTCCTCGGGTGATTTGAACGGCTCGAGGCCCGGCCGCTGCAGCGTGCCGACATTATATTCGTTGTGCCACTTCATCAGCCCCTGGCCGGCCTCGCGATAGGCTTGTTCGCGGGTCTCGGCGATGTGCCAGCTCAAGAGCACGCGCCAGTCGGCGCGGCTCACGGTGGTGCCGGCCTTCTTGGCGGCGTCCTCGGCAAAGCCCCATTGCGTCGGCAGCGCCATCAGGCCCTGTGTCGACATCGAACCCAGCGAGATGATGCCGATGCCGTATTTGCCCGCCAGCGTCATGCCCGACGGCGAAATCTGCGACGCCACCACGAACGGCATCTCTTCCTGCAGCGGCAGCAATTGCAGCGCGGCGTCGTTCATCTGAAACCAGTCGCTCTTGGCGGTGACGCGCTCGCCCTTGAACAGCCGGCGGATGACCGCGATCGCTTCGTCCTGGCGGTCGCGCTGCGTCATCGGATCGATGCCGAGCGTGTGCGCGTCGGAGGCCAGCGCCCCCGGACCGGAGCCGAAGATGGCGCGGCCGCCGGTCATCCAGTCGAGCTGCACCATGCGCTGCGCGACATTGTAGGGATGGTGATAGGGCAGCGACACTACGCCGGTGCCGAGCTTGATGCGCTTGGTGCGCTCGCCGGCGGCGGCCAGGAACATTTCCGGCGAGGCGATCATCTCCCAGCCCGAGGAATGGTGCTCGCCGCACCAGAACTCGTCGAAGCCGAGCGTGTCGATCTGCTCGACGAAATCAAGGTCGCGGCGGAATTGCAGCAGCGGATTCTCTCCGATCGGGTGATGCGGGGCGAGAAAGGCTCCGAATTTGAGGCGCGCCATGGGGTTTTCTCTCCGGATTTATTGTTCTTTGGAATTGCTCAGGTCCAAACTACGGGGTGGGGCAAGGCAAGGCAATCCTCCAAGCCCGCCGCTGGTGCATGGTTGTCGCGCAAGTTTGGCTGACATACCGTCGGCCGGAATTATCAGGATTCCTGCTTGCCTGAGGGATCACCATGAATCGCGGTCTCATCCAATGAATCTGGCGAAACCCCGCATCGACGTCGGCTTTGCCACCAATCACGCTCCCGCCGCGCTCGCCTTCTGGCAGAATGAAATCGGGCTGCCGTTCGACCACACGCAGCCGATCCGCCGCGGCTACAAGCAGCACCGCCACGATCTTTGTGGCTCGGTCCTGAAGATCAATCAGGTCTATGAACCGCTGCCGGACAATCCGCCGTCGGGCTATCGTGAATTGCTGATCGCGCGCGATTGCCTCATTGCGCCGCAGCCAATGGCCGATCCCGAAGGCAACCGCGTCGTGCTGGTGCCGCGCGGCATGTACGGCATCGAACGGATCGGCATTCGCCTTGGCGTGCGCGACGTCGCGGCACATCGCCGCTTCTACATGGAGGCGCTGGGCTTACCGCAGGGCGCGGCGAACGCGCCCGATGGCGCGCTGACGTTCCTCGCGGGCGATACCGTCTTGATCGTCGCGCCCGCGGCCGACGCGCCGCATGATGCGGCCTTCGAAGGCAAGGGCTGGCGCTACATCACGTTCCAGGTGTTCGAGGTCGATCGCGAGCACGCCCATGTGCTGGCCCATGGCGGCCGCGAAGCGCGCGCGCCGGTGACGCTCGGGACCACGGCACGGATATCGATGGTGCGCGATCCCGACGGTAACTGGATCGAGCTGTCGCAACGCGCCTCGCTCACCGGTTCGCTCGAACCTGCGCATTCCTGACGGAAGACTCCATCGTAGTTCTACGGAGGGCGATGCATAAAGGCTTAAGGAACTTTGACTACGTCTAGCATCAGCATTCCAGAACAGAACGCGAAGGTCCCGGTCCTTCTGTGGCGGTCGAGCCGGGCTCTTCTCTCCAGTCTCCAATGAATCAGCTACCCGCAGGCGGCGCCGTACTCAGCGGCGTCGCCTGTTATTTCATGACCGAACCATCTCGATGGCTGGGCTGATCATTGCCTTACTGCACCGGCACGTTCAGCGAGCGCACCACGCGAAAACTATAGCCGCCGCCGTCAACGATGCCGTTTTCGCGATAGCCCGCGCGAACCATGTTGGCCATCCAGTCCCAGGTGCCGCCGCGCAGCATGCGCCGCTGGCAATTGCCCTCGAGCCAGGGTGAGCCGTCGACCGGCGTGTCTTCGTTGTAGCGCTTGTTGAAGCAGTCCTCGGTCCATTCGAACACGTTGCCGTGCACCTGATAAAGGCCGAACGGGTTGGGCGCGTAAGAATCCACCACCACGGGCCCCTTGCTGTCAGCACCGCGCGGCCCGGCGCCATAGGGGATCGATGCCTTGTAGTTGGCATCCTGCGCGGTGATGGCGTTGCCGAACCAGAACGGCGTCGAGGTGCCGGCGCGGGTGAAATATTCGCGCTCGGATTCGCTCGGCAGCCGGTAGGTGCGGCCGACCGTCTTCGACAGCCACGCCAGATAGGATTTCGCGGCCACGAAATTGATGCCCTGCGCCGGCATGCGGCCACGGCCAAAACCCTTGTCGTCGCCCTTGTCGCGGCCGCAGCCGCCATCGGCGAGACAGGCGTCCCATTCGTCGAACGAAATGGTGAAGCGGCCGACTGCGAACGGTTTTGCAAGACTGACGCGATGAACGGGGTCCTCGCCCTTGAAACGGTCCGGCTCATCGGCGGGCGTGCCCATCATGAACGAGCCCTTCGGCACCACCACCATTTCAGGACAGACATCGCATTCCTTGAAACTGTCCTTTGGAATGAGCGACGCTTCGATCTCGGGCGTCAGTGGCTGGACGCGCTTTTCCGGAAAGATCTGCCGGGGCGCGCGCGGGGGCGGGGATTGGCTCTCTTCGGCAATCGGGACCGGCGTCGCTACGCCCGGCGGCCACGGTTTTGTTGCCGATGCGACGTCGGCGAATGAAACGAAAAGCGCTCCGGCCATCAATGGAAGGAGCAGCTTCGATGCGAATTTCATGAACGATCCTTGGCGAAACGGCAGCGTCGCTGCTTGGTCGCGCGCAAAGGAAATCGCGTTCAAAGAGAAACTACGGAAGTAGCCAGGACCGTCATTGCGAGCGTAGCGACGCAATCCATGGCACGGCAAAACGGATAGATGGATTGCTTCGTCGCTTCGCTCCCTTGCGCAAACGCTTCGCGTTTGTCGCAGGCAATGACGAGGGGAGTGCGTCGACGCTACCTTGTCATCCTGTTCCACGCATCGAGCCCGGCGATTTTGTAGGCTTCCGCCAGCGTCGGGTAATTAAAAGTGTTCTGGATGAAATAGTCGATCGTGCCTTTGAGGTTGAGCACGGCCTGGCCGATATGGATCAGCTCGGTGGCGCCTTCGCCGAGGATGTGCACGCCGAGCAGGCGGCGGGTCTTGGTCGAGAAGATCATCTTCATCATGCCGCTGTTCAGCCCCATGATGTGGCCACGCGACGTCTCGCGAAACCGCGCGACGCCGACCTCATAGGGAATGCCGCGGGTGCGCACCTCTTCTTCCGTCAGTCCGGTGGTCGAAATCTCCGGCACCGAATAGATGCCGTAGGGGAAGAATTCCGGCGGCGCCAGCGGCTCCATGCCGAGCGCATGGCAGGCCGCGACCCGGCCTTGCTCCATCGAGGTCGAGGCCAGGCTCGGAAATCCGATCACGTCGCCGGCCGCGTAGATATGCGGCACGCAGGTTTGCAGCGTCAAAGGATCGACCGTGATGCGGCCGCGGTGATCGACCTCGATCCCGGCCGAGCCGAGATTGAGCCGGTCGGTGGCGCCGACGCGCCCGGCCGCGAACAACAGCATCTCCGATGTCACGACGCGGCCATCGGCGAGCTTGGTCTGGATGCCGCCACCCGCGCTGTGCTCGATCGAGTTCACCGCGGAGCCGAGGCGCAATGCGACGTTGCGGTCGCGCAGCTCGTGCATGAATTCCTCGATCAGTTCCTTGTCGATGAAGTCGAGAAACGTCGGGCGCGGCTCGATCAGGGTCACGGCGACGTCGAGCGCTGAGAAGATGGTGGCGTATTCGACCCCGATCACGCCGGCGCCGATCACGGCGAGGCTGCGCGGTAGTTTCGGCAGGTCGATGATCTCGTCCGAGTCGAACACGGTCTTGCCGTCGAACGGTACGTAATCCGGACGGAACGGCCGCGTGCCGCAGGCAATCAGGATATGCGCGGCCGTCACAGTGCGGGTTTCGCCGTTCGCCGCCGTCACTTCGATCTGATGCGGGCCGACAAAGCGGCCTTCGCCGGCGGCGGTCCGCACCAAATTGCGGCTGAACTGATGTTCGAGCACCTCGACCTCGTGATCGAGCGTCTTCTGCAACCGCACGATCAGGTCCTGGGCGGCGATGTCTTGCTTGACCCGGTAAGAGCGGCCGTAAAAGCCGCGCTCGCGCCAGCCGGACAGATTGAGCACGGTCTCGCGCAGGGTTTTGGAGGGAATGGTCCCGGTATGCACGGAAACGCCGCCGACCCGGCGGCCTTTCTCGACCACCAGCACCGATTTGCCGAGCTTGGCGAATTGCACGGCGGCGCGGCGCCCGGAAGGGCCGGACCCGATCACCAGCATGTCATAGTCGTACATTGAAGGCCGTCCCGAACGCGCAAATGCCTGAAAAACTGGAGGAAGCCCGGAATGCCATGCAGCAATCGGGCCAAATTCGCGGGACTCTTACCTCCCGAGTAATCGCTCGCATGACCGAAAGCTGTAACGGATGCGTGCAACAGATTTCGGACAGGCCGCCGCCAATGCACCAGATCGTCACAAACCCCGTCGATAACCCCGTCGATAACCCCGTCGATAACTCCGTCGATAACCCCGTCGATTCTTGGCGCCGCTGGTGGGTGCTCGCGATCGTGGTGTCCGCGCAATTCATGTTCGGGGTCGACGCCTTCATCGTCAACGTCGCGATCCCGACCATTGCAGCCGAACTGAGGGCGAGCGCAGCGCAGATCGAGGCCGTAATCGCGGTCTATCTGATCGCCTACGCCACGTTGGTGGTTACCGGTGGTCGGCTTGGCGACATCTACGGCACGCGCAACGTGTTCATATCGGGTGTGTTCGGCTTCACCGTCACCTCGCTGTGGTGCGGGCTCGCGCAGTCCAGTCCCGAACTCATCCTGGCGCGGCTGGCGCAGGGTGCCACTGCGGCGCTGATGGTGCCGCAGGTGCTTGCGACCATCCACTTGCTGTTTGCCGATAGCTCGCGCCGCCGCGCCTTTGCCATCTACGGCATCGTGCTGGGGCTGGCGGGAGCTGCCGGCTTTCTGCTCGGCGGCATTCTGGTGACATCAGATCTCGCCGGCCTCGGCTGGCGCGCGGTGTTCTTCGTCAACGTGCCGTTTGGCGCGGTCATCATTGCCGCTGCTGTAAAGCTGATGCCGGTGGCGCCGCGGCGCGCGGGCACGCGGCTGGATATTCCCGGCACCATCGTGCTGTTCGCAGGCTTGCTGTGCCTGATCGGCCCGCTGCTGTTCGGCCATGATCTGCACTGGTCGCCATGGGTGTGGCTGGTGATGTCAGCCGGAATCGTCATCATCGCCGCGTTCCTGCGGCTCGAACACGCCGTCGCGCGAAACGGCGGCATGCCGCTGATCGATCTTTCGCTGCTGTCGGACCCCGCGTTCATGCGCGGGCTATCGGCCGTGTTCTTTTTCTTCTTTGCCAATCTGTCGTTCTATCTGGTCATGACCATGTTCATGCAGAAGGCGTTGCAGATTCCACCGCTGCAGGGCGGGCTCGTCTTCATCCCGCTGGCGCTGACCTTTGTGATCGCGTCGCGCCACAGCGGCGTGCGCGCAAAGCATCGCGGCACGCTGGTGCTGATCGAGGGCTGCGCGGTGCAGCTCGCCGGCCTTGCCGCGCTGGTGGCTGTGATCGAATGGGTCAGCGCGCCATCAGCCATTGTACTGGCGTTGGTGCTGACGATCTTCGGCTACGGCCAGGGATTAGTGATGGCGCCGTTGTCGAGCGCGGTACTATCGACCGTAAAACCTTCGGGTGCGGGCGCGGGCTCCGGCATGTACGGCACCATGGCGCAGATCGCCAACGCTGCCGGTGTTGCCGCGATCGGCGCGGTGTTCTTTGCGATCGAAGCCGCGGGCGCGGCGCGACCGGCCCTTCTTGTCGCGTGCGCGCTGTTCGCGTTGTCGATCGTGGCATGTGCCGCATTCCTGACATGGATGCGGCACGCGACCTCGGCATCGCGGCTCGCGACTCCGGGATCGCGGCTCGAGACTCCGGGATGACAAATTAACGTCGATAACGAAAATTCAATTCTGGGGAACGACAGTGCACGGTCTTTTTATTTTGCACTGCAGCAACTATCTGTTTGGTGTGTCGTTAGCTGAACGACCCTCCCCAGGAGCTGCAGTTTGTCCCTCGTCAAGAACGTCGAATTCCTGCGCCATTTTCCGAAGCTGAACGCCTTCAGTGGCTTGGCCGGGCATGGCAGGAGCGCTGGGCCCAGCCCACTGGTGGAAATTAACGAATTCGGCCCGAATCCGGGCGCGCTCCGGATGTTCTCGTTCGTACCGGAACACCTCTCGCCTGCGCCGGCGCTGGTCGTCGTGCTGCATGGCTGCGGCCAGACCGCGGCCGGCTACGATCTCGGCACCGGCTGGTCGACGCTGGCGACGCGCTACGGTTTTGCCTTGCTGATGCCCGAACAACAGGCATCGAACAATGGCAACACCTGTTTCAACTGGTTTAATCCGGAAGACATTTCGCGCGATGGTGGTGAAGCCGGTTCGATCCGGCAAATGATCGCGCGCATGGTCGGCGATCACAACATCGATTCACGCCGCATCTATGTGACCGGGCTCTCCGCCGGTGGCGCCATGACCTCGGTGATGCTCGCGACCTATCCGGAGGTGTTCGCGGGCGGCGCCGTCATCGCCGGCCTTCCTTTCGGCATTGCCAGCAATGTGCGCGAAGCGCTGAGCGGCATGATGCAGTCGCCGTCACGTCCGGCAATCGAACTGGGCGACCTCGTGCGCAACGCTTCCACGCACAAGGGCCCGTGGCCGAAATTGTCGGTGTGGCACGGCAGCGCCGATCGTACCGTGAACCCGGCCAATGCCGATGAGATCGTCAAGCAGTGGCTCGATCTGCACGGGCTGCCGCATGAGCCGATGTCGTCAGGCGAAGTCGACGGTCATCCACGCGACGTCTGGTGGAATGCCGATGGCGAGACCATCGTCGAATCCTACACCATTACCGACATGGCCCACGGCACACCGCTTGGCATCAGCGGCAATGACGAACCGTATGGCGCGGAAGGCGCGTTCCTGATCGAGGCGGGGATTTCGTCGTCCTATCACATCGCGAATTTCTTCGGCCTGACCGAACGGATTCGCGCCCCCAAGGTCGAACAGAAGACCGCGCCAAAGACCCCCGCAAAGGCGCCTACGGGAGTTGCGCGCGAGCGCGCCATCGCGATGACCGTTCCAGTGCCCGCGCCGGAGCCGGATCTGGCGACGGTACTATGGCCGCGCGCCAAGCCGCAGGATGCCTCGCGGCGTCGCGGCATCGATGTCGGTAGTGTCATCACCCGCGCGCTGACCGCTGCGGGGCTGATGAAGTAGCGCAGCCTCACGCAATTAGTTGCGGCTCACATCTCGCCGGTGAGGAACGGGTTGGTCATCCGCTCCTGGCCGAGGCTGGAGCCGGCGCCATGGCCGCAGACGAAGCCGACATCGTCGCCGAGCGGCAGCAGCTTTTCCCTGATCGAGCTGATCAGCGTGGCATGGCTGCCGCCGGGCAGATCGGTGCGGCCGACGGAACCGGCGAACAAGACGTCGCCGACATGGGCGAAGCGCAATTCCTTGTTGTAGAACACCACGCTGCCCGGCGAATGGCCGGGGCAGTGCAGGATGTCGAAAGTCAGATCGCCGATCGAGACCTGGTCGCCCTCGTCGAGCCAACGGTCCGGCCCGAAATTGCGCACGCCGGTCATGCCGAAACGCTCGCCGCTCGAGACGACATTGTCGAGCAGGTATTTGTCGGCGATGTGCGGCCCTTCGATCTTCACGCCCAGCGCGTCGCGCAATTCGGCCGCACCGCCGACATGGTCGATATGGCCATGGGTCAGCCAGATCTTCTCGACCGTGACGCCGGTCTGCTGGATCGCTGCCTGGATTTTTGGCACGTCCCCGCCGGGGTCGATCACCACGGCCTTCTTCGAAGGTTCGTGCCAGATGATGGTGCAGTTCTGCTCGAACAGCGTCACCGGAACGATGATCGCGCCGGCCTTCGGCGGAGTTTCATTCTGGTCTTGATTTTGGTTCTGATTTTCCTGGGTCATGGCGGCAGATTGCCGATTTTTGGCCTCCCGCCAAGCAAAAGATTCGGCAAGGCTTAATCGGTTGCCGGCATCCCGCCCCAAGGCCCGCCGTCCCGGCCCGGTGCGCGATGGCACCAGGCCGCGACGACACGCAAGGATTACGGCGCCGGCTTTACCGCTTGATCTGCGCCTTCAGCGTATCCTCGACCACGCGGTCGAACGATGACGCCTTCGGCGGCGCCTTGGCGCGCGCATCGGCGACGTATTTGTCGCGCTTCGCCACCAATGCGCCGAGTTTCTCGTTGAGCGCCTTGCGCTGGTGCATCTGCTTGTTGACTTCGTCGACGCGCTGCTCGGGCTTCATCGCGCGCAGATTGTCCGGCAGGTCTTCCTCCTTGATCGAGGAAAAGCTGCTGCGGCCGGCCGAAACGTCGGCGACCAGATCGCCGTCGCCGGTGACGGCTTCCGACGTCGCCTTGGAACGCTTGTTGATGAAGCTCGCCATTTCGGAGGCCTGCGAAGGTGCTGCGGCTGCCACCTTCGACAACTGCAGAGTCTTGTCTTCGGTGCGCTTCTGCATCGCCCGCGGTCCATAGGGGATCACGGTGCCGTTGATCTCGCGCTGCAGGATGATGATGTCCTCGTCGTAAGGCGTTTCGATCACGACCACCTGTCCGCCGTCCTGCGGAATCGGAATGAAGCGGCCATTGCCGTTCTGGGCGATATCGCGCCACACCCGTTCGGTGTCGACGGCGTTGCCGGCGAGCACCGCGTTGACGATGATGTCCTTCTGCTTCGCCACCTTCAGCGTCACCGGGTATTTGGTGTCCTGCGCGTAGTCCATGTGCGGCGGCGCATCGCCGACCAGGAACACGATCCGCCTGACGTCGCCGCCGTCGGTCCATTGCATCTTGTTGACGGCGATATCGAGCGCCTCGTTGACGCTTTCCGGCCAGTCGCCGCCGCCACGGGCCTTCAGCTCCAGGAGATTGGCGTAGAGATCCTGGATGTCGCGGGTGAGTTCGACCTTCCTGGTCACGTAGTCGTCGCCGATGTCGCGGTAGGCGACGAGGCCCATACGGATCTCGGCGTCGGGATTGGAATCGACGATTGCCGTCGCGATCGACCAGATCTTGCGCTTGGCGCCTTCGATCAGGCCGCCCATCGAGCCCGTGGTGTCCAGAACGAACGCGACTTCGACCGTGGGCTTGGCGATGGCCTGTGACAGGCCGGCGGACAGGGGTAGGGTCGCGAGAGCGAAGGCGAGTGAGCGAAGCGTGATGCCGTGAGCCCTGAAGCGTTGCTTCATGGTTTCTCCTCCATGTGTTCCGTCCCTCGGAACCCAGGTTCCCTCGGCTTCGCGGTGGCGTGTGGTCCAAATCAAGGCGCCTTGGGTACGAATTTGCGGCGCATTCCGCGCCGCACCCCGGATGGCGACCGCCGCGGAATCGGATAGGCTAGGGAGCATGGAATCGCCCGCCCGCCAGGTCAGCCTCGTACCGCCGCCGGACCGCCGCCAGTCGGAGACCGCGCTCGCGATCGCGCGCGGTACCGCCAGGATGCTGCGAACATTGGGTTTTTCCTGCATCAGCGAACTGCCTTTGCCGTCCGGGCGGCGCGCCGATCTGGTGGCGCTGAACGAGAAAAGCGAGATCTGGATCGTCGAAATCAAATCGTCGGTGGAGGATTTGCGCGCCGACCAGAAATGGCAGGACTACCGGATGCATTGCGACCGGCTGTTCTTCGCGTTCACGCAGGATCTGCCGTGCGAGATTTTCCCTGAAGGCACCGGCCTGATCGTTGCCGATGCCTATGGCGCCCATCTGCATTGCGAGGCGCCCGAGCATCGCCTGGCGGCGCCGACCCGCAAACTGATGACGGTGCGGTTTGCGATGGCCGCGGCGCAACGGATCAACCGGCTGGTCGATCCGCAGGGACATTCGGAGTTTTAAGAGACGCGCGCGTTCACTGCGGCCGGTTGATGATGGTGTCCTGGGTCGGCGTGACGATGCAGATGCTGCGATCGTTCCACTGGATGCCGTAGCCGAAGATGATGATGCTGCCTTTCGGGGTCGCAAGTCCGCCGCCGGCAACGATATCGAGTTCCTGCAGAGTCAGTTCGCGGGTCTCGTGGTCGGTCGCGATCATGTTCGTCTCTCCCTTGTCCCGGCTGAAGGACTTGCTGCCGTTCGCAAACCCTAGGCGGTGACACGGATAGCCGCTGTGACCGATGTCACGCGGAGAAGTCTGCGGAGAGAGCTTGAAAGTTGTCGCTGGCCAAGCCCCCCCAATGGCCCGCCGGCAGGCGGACCATCGGCGTTGGCGCAGGCCGAACCGCCTAAGCGGACTTGCCGTAATTATAAAATCCCTTGCCGGTCTTGCGGCCGAGATGGCCGGCGGCGACCATTTCCTTCAGCAGCGGCGCGGGCCGGTATTTCGGGTCGTTGAAGCCTTCATAGAACACCTCCATGACCGACAGCATGGTGTCGAGGCCGACCATGTCGGCCAGCGCCAGCGGACCGATCGGGTGGTTGCAGCCGAGCTTCATGCCGGCGTCGAGGTCCTCGGCGGTGGCGATGCCTTCCTGCAGCGCAAAGATCGCCTCGTTGATCATCGGGCAAAGGATGCGGTTGACTGCAAAGCCCGGGCTGTTCTTCGCCGTGATCGGCACCTTGCCGACCCGCTTTGCAAATTCTTCAGCCAGGGCGTGGGTGTCGTCGGAGGTCTGCAAACCGCGGATCAGCTCCAGCAGCGCCATCAGCGGCACCGGGTTGAAGAAGTGCATGCCGATGAAGCGATCCGGACGGTCGGTCGCGGCAGCGAGTTTGGTGATCGAAATTGAGGAAGTGTTGGTCGCGACGATCGCGCGCGGATTCAGCGTCGCGCAAAGGTCCTTGAGGATCTTGATTTTCAAGTCTTCCCGCTCGGTCGCGGCCTCGATCACGAGGTCGCAATTGGCAAGCTTTGAATTGTCCGTCGTCGCGGTGATGCGCGCCAACGCGGCCTGCCGGTCGGCATCGGTCATCTTCTGCTTGTTGACGAGGCGCTCCAGGCTGCCGGTCAGCGTCGCCATCCCCCGCGCCACTGCGGCATCCGAGATGTCGATCATCGTGACCTTCAGCCCCGCCGCGGCGCAGACCTGCGCGATGCCGTTACCCATCGTACCCGCCCCGATGATGCCAATTGTTTCAATCATTGCTCGCGCCTCCATTGCTGAACGCCGGCACTTGAAGATGCCGGCACTGCCGTACTCGTTAGCAGACGGCAGGCGGTAGCAAAACCGGTGAAACCAGGCAAATGCGGACATGGGTCCGGACGGCTTTCGAACCGCCGCGCTTGCCGCTAAGCTGTCGGTAAACAGGGAGAAAAATGGAATGCCTGCTTACGTGATCTTCGATGTCGAAATCAGGGACGCTACGCAATACCAGGAGTTCATGTCGGGCGTGAAGCCGGCGCTGGAAGCGGCCGGCGCCAGATATCTGGCGCGCGGGGGCCCTCACAAGGTCTACGAAGGGGACTGGGAGCCGCGCCGGATTGTGCTGCTGGAATTTCCCTCCGTCGCCGCCTGGGAGGCGTTCTATAACGGTCCGACCTATCAGGGATTGAAAAGCATCCGGGACGCCTGCAGTTCGGCCCGCCTGGTTGGCGTCGAAGGACTCTGATTCACATCGCCGGTATCCATCTCTTGATATCGCCCCGCAAGCGGGTGAGGGCGCGGGCCCCTTCCGCGTCACTTCACCCTGGCTGTAGCCGCAATCAGTTCCTTACCTGCCGCGGTCGTGATCGTCAGCTGGACCGGCTCGTCGCTGCTGCCTGCGGAGATCGGCGCAAAGATGCGATTCCCGTTTTTCGGGTCGGCCGTCACGGCATCGTCGAACAAGACAGCGTCGCCGCGGTTCATGATGATGCGCAGCGGCGTCACAGGTTCAATGCTGAAGAACTGAAGGGTGGCACCGGACGCCTCGGCGACAAGATTGATCAGGATACTCGCGTTCGCATGCGTCACATTGCTCATGCCGACGGTCGGGCTGTAGGTCTCCGGAATCGACACCTCGCTCCGCGCCGGAAACTCGGCGCTGTGGAAGAACTCGTCCGACACCCCCGCCCATAACTCGACGTAAGGCCGCGCCGGGTTTGGATCCTTGCGCTGGTCGGTTTCGTTCGTGAACGAGGGAAATCCCCACGTCCACATTTTCAGGCCGCGCGTGATCGTGTTGTCCGCGATGCGGATGATCCCTTCTTGATTGTCGTGGTTGATCACGCCCCAGAAATTGCCGCCCTGCATGTCCGGCGCCGCATAGGCGATGCCCATCGTCGGCCAGTTCTTGAAGTGGCGCAGCTTTTCGAAACGGCTGGTGCCCGAGCCGGCACCCGCGTCGCCGTCGGCTATATTCTTCGACCAGGCGGGCGTGCGGTAGGCCGCGATCGGCGCGATGATCTCGGCGCCGCCGGTGGTCTTCGGATTGTTCGGATCCGATCCCGGCGCCAGCGTCGTGCAGGTCCAGTACTCGTACGGGATTGTCTTGTCGCTTGAGTTCTTCAGCACCAGGCGTGCATCGACCGCGGCACGATCGGCTTTCAGCGTCACAAAGTAAGTCGCTTCGATGCCGCTCGATCCCTTCTCGAACTTCTCCGGTGCCGCCGCATATTCGAAATTATCCGTCAGCGACATCGACACCGTCACTTCGTCGGCACTCTCTTTCACAACTTTGAAATCCCAGGGTTTCGACCACGTCCTGCCGTGCTCGGCATCCGGAAAGGTAGGAAAGATGCCGCCATACACCATCAGCCAGTCGTAATAGAAATTGCCTTCGCCCATTCCGTAGGGCACGCCGACTTCGGTGCGATAAAGCTGCTCATGGCCGGTCGGCTTGTAGATGATCGAGAGAATGCGCCCGCCGAATTCGGGCAGCAGCACGACCTTCAGATAGCGGTTCTCGAGCACCCGGCCCTTGAACTTGCGATCGACGATGGTGTTCTTGTCGAGCGACCCGTTGACGAAACCGTTCTGTTCGGAGGTCGCGTATTTGACGGTGCTCCAATGGATCGCCTGCTCGCTGAGCGACACCTGGTCGGGCATCGGCGACGCCGCAAGCGCGGCATGAAATGTCCAGATCGCCGAAATCACGCCGGCGGTGAAGCGGAGACCGAAACGCGGGGAAGCACCAATTGCCATGGACGTGGCCTTCGAATGACCGGGCGATCCTATCGCGCAGCGGCCGGTTTGTTGAGGCGACCTGGTGCGATTTCTCCTGCCGGCTCGACTCGAAGTATTCCACTTCGTGCCAGGCTTGCGGCAACTGTCGCCGCCGGGCTCCGCTTCAAATGCAAAGGCTGAGTATCTTGATGCGGCAGTCGCTTGATTTTGGCTTGGATGCGGGTGCGGCATCCCGTTTCACAGCAACGAGCGGCTCCGTCTCTTTCTTGTTCTTGCCCTTGGGGCGCTTCGGCTCGTAATCGCCGGCGATCACCATGGCCCAGTAGGTGCGCTTGCCGCTGGCATCTCTCGCGCTCGCGATCCCGACGCGTGAGGCATTCTGCAACAGCAGGTTCTTGCGGTGCCCGGAGGAGTCGATCCACTGGCCAAGCGTCTTCTCGAAACTCTCGTATCCATAGGCAATGTTCTCGGCGGCGCGACCCGCACCCGCCGGCGCGACCCGTTTGGTGAACGGGCCGAGTACATCGTGGCTAAGCTCATTCTTCGCCGCCATCGCTCGCGCCTGATCCATCGCGATGCGGTCGAGGGTCGCATCGCGCACGACGCGGACCTGGCCATGCTTGAGCCGAAAGCCGGAGATCAGGTCAGCCGGCGACTCGGCGGCCATCGCCGGCGCCGCCAGCAGCAGAAAGCCTGCGGCCAATCCACCAACGGCGCGTCGCGTCATCGTCCCCCAAATGCCCATTGTTCAATAAACCGGCGCCATAATCCGGCTGCTTATCCATCGTCAATGTGGACGACTCAAGGCAGGGGACGTGTATTCCCTGGCACTTGACCGACAGCGGACGGGGTTTGCAGGCAATGACTTGATCAGCCGCAGTTCCAGACCGCTCCGACCGGCGTCCGTGTCCAGCAAGGCCCAAAACTGCCGCCATTGTAGCGGCCGCCGTAAAAGCCGGGCCGGCCGAAATAGTGCCAGGCGCCATCGTACCCGTAATAACTTGGGACCGGATCGATATACCAGGGACGCTGGTTGCGGCGCGCGGCGCGCAAAACCGCGGCCCTCTGGGTGTAAGCCGGGCGGCTGTTGTTCGGAGGCTGGTGGTAGCCCGGCAGGAAGCCGTAGCCCTGCCAGCGTGGCGCCGGCCGCTTATGAGCCGGGGCAGCCGGCGCGACGACCGGCAGGAGCGACAGGACAACAGCAATCAAGAAGAGCACGAAGCGCGACATGAGCGCACCATAGACGGCCGGCTGTTAGGAGGCGATTCAAATCTAAGTGCACGGTCCGGTACAATTGCGTCCGGTTCGTTTGCGAAACGACTGCCACCAAATGCAGAGGTTCGTGTCAGCTCAACTCTCGGCTCAACACGGAAGTGCGGTCGTGCGGCCTCACGAACGCAGGTTTGGAGTCCAGTGCGACCGGTCCTATTCAGCCTTGATGCCCGCGAACTTGATCACCTTCGCCCACTTTTCGGTGGCATCCGAGATGATCGTCCTGAATTCCGCAGGCGAGCCTCCGAGCACTGTGCCGCCCAGCTCCACGATCCGGGCTCTCACTTTGCTGTCGGCGAGACCGGCATTGAGCTCCTTGTTCAGCATGTCGATGATTTCGACCGGGGTGTCCCTCGGCGCGCCAATGCCCGCAAAGCCGCTGGCCTCATAACCAGGCACGAAGTCTGCCACCGTTGGAACATCCGGCAACACGTCCAGACGCTTCGCGGTCGTTACCGCGAGCGCACGCAGGGTACCCGCCTTGATGTATTGGATCGACTCGGACATCGGAGCAAAAATCACCTGGATCTGGCCGCCGACCAGATCGGTGGTCGCAGGCGCGCCGCCGCGGTACGGGACGTGGACCAGATTCACCCCGGCCATCATCTTGAACAGTTCGCAAGCAATGTTCTGCGGGGTGCCGGGCCCAGCCGACCCGTAATTGACCTTGCCAGGGTTGGCCTTGGCGTAGGCGATGAATTCCGGGATCGTCGTGGCGGGGACTGACGGATGCACCACGACGACATATGCCAGTCGCGCGGAGCAGATCACCGGCGCGATGTCGCGGATGAAGTCGAAACTGAGATTGCTGTAGAGCGCTGCATTGATCGCATGCGGCGTCACGATCTGCAGCAATGTGTAGCCATCCGCGGGCGCCCTGGCGACCGCCTCGGTGCCGATGTTGCCGCTGGCGCCGGCGCGGTTCTCAATGATGAATTGCTGGCCGAGGCGATCCGACAGCCATTGACCCATCAGGCGCGCCTGGATGTCGGTGGCCCCGCCGGCGGCGAAGCCGACGACGATGCGTACCGGCCGGGACGGATAGGCTTGCGCCCACGAAGTGCGAGGCAAGGCCGGCAGCGCCGCAGCACCCACGGCCAGCTGCAAGAATGTGCGGCGGGGAAATTTCATGATGCTTCCTCCACAGTGCGCTACGTCGCGGATTTGCAATCCATCTGGACGCCCTGCGGAACCAGACTACACCCGTCTTGCGACGAGGTGGAAGGGATACCTCAGCCTACGGAAACGCGATCGTGATCTTGCCGAAATGGCCGGCCTGCTGCATCAGCCGCAGCGCGTCCGGCACTTCGGTGAAATCGAGCGTTCGGTCGATCACGGGTTTCAGGCGGTTCTGCCCGATCGCGGCGGCCATGTTTTCAAACATTTTTCGGCTGCCGACGGAGAGTCCGATCACGTGCAGATTCTTGCTGAACAGGGCAGGGATCGAGACCTGCTGGGAAAAGCCCGACAGCACCCCGATCACGAGGATGGTGCCGCCGACGCGCGCCGCTTCGAGCGATTGCTGAAAGGTGTCCTTGCCGCCGACTTCCACGATGTGATCGACGCCGCCGCCGGCCCAGTCCGCGGCGGCCTTGCCCCATTCGGCGACCGCGCGATAGTTGATCGTATGGTCCGCGCCCAGCCCTTTTGCGCGTTCGAGTTTTTCGTCGCTCGACGACGTCACGATGACCGTGGCCCCCGCCATCTTGGCGAACTGCAGCGCGAAAATCGAAACCCCGCCGGTGCCCTGCACCAGGACGGTCTGACCGGGCCGCAGATGGGCTTCGTCGAACAGCGCCCGCCAGGCGGTCAGTGCCGCGCATGGCAACGTGGCGGCCTCCACAAAACTCAAATGATCGGGGACGCGCGTGACGCCTTCGGCGTCAAGCAGCAGCAGTTCCTGCAGCACGCCCGGGCGCGTGCCGCCGAGTGCGAGACGGCGGCCGCTGGCCGAAGGCCCGCCGTCGAACCATGATTGAAAGAACATCGGACACACGCGATTCCCGACCGCGACCCGGCTCACGCCTGGTCCCACGGCGGCAACTTCACCCGCGCCGTCGGAGAACGGAATCAGGGGAAGCCTGTACGCGCCGCCCTGGCCCGTCACGGTTATAAGGTCGCGATAGTTCAGCGATGCCGCGCGCATCCGGACCACGATTTGACCGGGGCCGGGTTCCGGATCGGGCCGGTCGACCAGTTCCATGGCGTCGATCGACCATTCGCGTGCGACCTGCCAGACTTTCAACAAAGCCTCCCGGTATTTCGCCGATCCTACGCCGCAAAGTACCCGCCGTCGACGACCTGCGATGCGCCGGTCATGAACGACGCCTTGTCGGAACACATCCAGACCACGGCTTCCGCGATCTCCTCGGGCACGCCCATGCGGTTCATCGGCACCTTTGCCAACGTGGCATCGAGCCGCGTCTCCACCACCTCCTTGGTCATCGGTGTGGTGATATAGCCGGGATTGACGCAGTTCACGCGGATGCCGTCCTGCGCATATTCGATCGCCGCGGTCTTCGTCAGCCCGACTACGCCGTGCTTTGCCGCCACATAGTGCCCCGATGTCGCAAGACCAATCAGCCCGGCGATCGAGGCGGTGTTGACGATGGCGCCGCCACCGCCTTGCGCCAGCATCTGCACGATCTCGTGCTTCATGCAGAGCCACACGCCGGTGAGGTTGATCGCGAGCATGGTGTCGAACGAGACCTGGCTGAGTTCGTGCAGGCGCTGGCGTCCGGGGCCAACCGATCCGCCGGCAACGCCGGCATTGTTGAACGCGCAGTCGATCCGTCCATAGGCCGCCACGGTGCGCGCGACCATCGCGGCCACGTCGGCTTCCGCAGTGACGTCGCCGCCGATCGCAATGGCCTGACCGCCGGCCGCGTTGATCAGGGCGACGGTGCCGGCCGCGCTTTCCTCGGTGCGGTCGGCCACCGCCACCCGCGCGCCCTCGCGCGCCATTGCCAGCGACGTCGCGCGTCCGATGCCCGAAGCTCCGCCCGTTACCAGCGCCACCTTGCGCTCAAGAATGCCTGCCATGTCTGTTTTCTCCTGCCTTGCAAAACGAGCGTCGATCGACGATGTGGATTCCCTGCTAGCCTAGGCCGCCATCGACCGTGAAGCACTGGCGCGTGATGCGCCTGCTCTCGTCGGACGCCAAAAACAATGCCATGCGCGCGATGTCGTCGGGCGTCACCGCGTCGGGAATATCCTGACGCGTGCGAAGTTCGGCGATCTTCTGCTCGTCCGGATACCACAGCCGGCGCTGGCGCTCGGTGATCACCATGCCGGGTGCGATGGCGTTGACGCGGATGCGGTCGGGGCCGACCGACCGGGCCAGCGAATTGGTGAAACCGACAATCGCCGCTTTCGCCGCCGCGTAGACCGGCAGCCCCGGTGCGCCGCGCGTCCATGCCACGGACGACATGTTGATGATCGAACCGCCGCCCTGCGCCCGCATCTGCGGCACCACCGCCTGTGCGGCGAAGAAAACGTGCTTGAGGTTGACGGCGATCGACCAGTCGAATTCTTCAGGCGTCACTTCTGAGAGCACCTGGCGCTGGTCGTTGGCGGCGTTGTTGACCAGCACCGCGGCATCGCCGAGCGCAGCATGGACCTTGGCCAACGCGGCGCGCAAGGCGTCGATATCCAGCAAGTCGCAGGGCACGAACAGCGGCGCGGAACCGGACGCGTCCGTCACCTCGCGCACCAGCGCTTCGCCGGCGGCGGCGTCGATGTCGAGGAAAGCGACACGGGCCTGCTGTACCGCGAACGCACGGACGAACGCGGCGCCGATGCCGCTGGCGCCGCCGGTGATCAACACGACACGGCCTGCAAGGCTGGGGTAAAGGGCATGGGTCATGCGATCAGGCGCTCCGTCACCGGGTCGAACAGGCAGATCCGTCGCGTGTCGAGCGCGAAGGCGGCAAGCTTACCGGGCTCAGGCCTGATGTCCGGCGTGATGCGCGCCAGCACCTGCTCCCCGCCGAGCCGCAGCAACACGATGGTCTCCGCGCCGGTGGGTTCGACCATCTCGACCGGCGCCTGGACGACGATCGGGGCGCCCGATGCGCCCGAAAAACTGCGGCCGCCCTCGGCAATGCATTCCGGCCTGATGCCAAGCACCACGTCGCGGCCGACAAAGGCTGCGGCCGCATCGTACCCCTGCAGGGGAAGGCGGACCTCGTCCGGCCGCCCGGCGCCGATCACCACCACCGGCCCGCCATCTTCCGCCACCAGCCGTGCCGGCATTGTGTTCATGGGCGGCGATCCCATGAAGCGCGCGACGAACAAATTGGCCGGATAGCGGTACACCGTATCCGGATCGGCGAATTGCTGCACCTCGCCGTGATGCATGACGGCGATCCGCGTCGCCATCGTCATCGCCTCGATCTGGTCGTGGGTGACATAGACGATGGTGGCGCCGATGCGCTGGTGCAGCCGCTTGATCTCCATCCGCATCTCGACGCGCAGCTTGGCGTCGAGATTGGAGAGCGGTTCGTCGAACAGGAACAGCAGGGGATCGCGCACCAGGGCCCGCCCCATCGCCACGCGCTGGCGCTGGCCGCCGGACAATTGCGACGGCTTGCGGCCGAGCAACGGCTCGATCTGCAGCAGCCGCGCGACATTCGCTACCGCCTTCTCCTGCTCCGCCTTCGGAACATGGCGGCATTCCATGCCGAACGTGATGTTCTGGCGCACCGTCATCGACGGATAGAGCGCATAGGACTGGAACACCATCGCGATGTCGCGGTCCTTCGGCGCGATGTCGTTGACGACCCGCCCGCCGATTTCCACGGTCCCGGCGCTCGGGCGATCCAGTCCGGCGACGATGTTGAGCAAGGTGGATTTTCCGCAGCCGGATGGCCCGACCAGCACGGTGAATTCACCGCTCTCGATGTCGAGGTCGATCCCCTTCAACACTTCCAGATTGGCGTACCGCTTCGACAGGGCACGAATGCTCAACGCTGCCATGACTTCCCCTTCAACGACTTCCCCTTCATTTCACGGCGCCGGCGGTAAGGCCGCGTACGAAGTATTTGCCACCGATCAGATAGATCAACAGGGTGGGCAGGGCCGCGATCATCACCGCGGCGCTTTGCACGCCATGATGCGGGATATCCGCGACCGCGGCCGAGAGCGCGATCAGCGCAGCGGTGACTGGCTGCTGTTGGCCGGTCGTGAATGTCACGCCATAGAGGAACTCGTTCCAGATATGCGTGAACTGCCAGATCACGGTGACAACCAGGATGGGCGGCGAGAGTGGGAGAATGATGCGCCAGAAAATACGAAAGAACCCCGCGCCATCGATGCGCGCGGCCCTTATCAACTCCTGCGGGATGGCAACGTAGTAGTTTCGGCAGAACAAGACGGTAAAGGAGAGTCCCTGGATCGTGTGGATCAGCACCAGGCCCGTTAGCGTGTTCATCAGGCCGGTATCGCGCAGCACGATGGTCCAGGGCAGCAAGCGCATCTGCTGCGGCAGGAAGATGCCCAGCGTGACGATGCCGTAGATCCAGTTGTCGCCGCGAAAGCGCCAGAGCGAAACCGCGTAACCGGCGACCGCACCAAGCAGGGTGGAAAAGATCGTCGCGGGGATGGTGACGAGCGCGGAGTTCAACATGTAGGGGCGGATGCCGACACAGGTCTGCGCCACGCAGAAGTCGGACCAGGCTGTGAGGTAGTTGCCAAAGGCCCACTGCCGCGGCCAGCCGATCATCGAGGTCTGGACGATTTCCTCATTGCTGCGCAGCGAATTCAGCACGACGACGATCAGCGGCACGAGATACGCCACTGCGACCAGCAACACGACGAGATAGATCAGCAAACGGCTCGGCGCCAACGTTCGCTCACGCATGGGTGGCCCGCCTTCGCCAAAGATATTGCCATGCCGCGTACGGCAGCAGCACCGCGAGAAGAATCAGCAACATCAGCACGGCCGCCGCCGCCCCCCGGCCGAGCAGGTTGCGTTGGAACATCAGGTCGTAGACGACAAGGGCCGGCAACTGGGTCGCGATTCCAGGGCCGCCGTTGGTCAGCGCGCGGACGAGGTCGAATGTCGAAATGGCGAACTGCAGCTGGATCACGATGACAGTTATGGTGATCGGCCAGAGCGTCGGCAGGATGACGCGCCGGTACATCCGGACCGGTCCGGCGCCGTCGATCTGCGCCGCCTTGATCAGGTCGGCATCGACGGACCTGAGGCCGGCGAGGAAGAGCGCCATGGCGAAGCCCGAGGATTGCCAGATCGCAGCGATGACGATCGTCCAGATCGCCATGTCGCGGTCGATCAGCCAATCGAACCGGAAGGAAGTCCAGCCGAAATCGTGGACGAGCTTCTGGATCCCGATGCCGGGATTGAGCAGCCAGCTCCAGACCGTGCCGGTGACCACGAACGATACCGCCAGGGGGTAGAGGAAGATGGATCGCAGTGCGTTCTCGCCGCGAATGCGCTGATCGAGCAGGATCGCGAGTATGAGACCCGTCACCAGGCTGAGCAGGACGAACGCACTGCCGAACAGCAGCAGATTGTCGAAGGCGACTTGCCAGTTACGCGACGCCAAAACCGAGGTGTAGTTGCGTAAACCGACCCAGCCCGACACCGGGACCAGCGTGGACGGCGTGAATGAGATCCAGATGGTCCACAGCGAAAACGAAACGAGGTGCGCGGCCGACAACAGCAGCGGTACCCAGATCGTCAGATACTCGGGCAGCCGGCGCACCATTTCTGGTGTCGTCGGGCGCCCTGCTCGCGGTGCCGCGGCGTCTCTCAACGCGCGCTCTCGACGGCCTCGGCGAGGCGGGTGACCGCCTGCTCCGGCTTGATCGTCTTGTTCTTCACATACTCCGTGATCACGTCGATCAACGCAGCGGTCAGGCCGTTTTCCTGTGCCATGTTGTGCGCGACGCTGAGAACCGCCTGATTGCTGGCGATCGCGTCTTTCAGCGCTGCTGCGGTTCGGCGTTGACCGTCCGACCAGCCTTCGCCGGAAAGATCGACATCGGTACGCACGGGTATCGATCCCGTGATCTGCGAATACATGGTCTGGACGGCGGGATCCATGACGAGTTGCGCCATCAGCGCCTGGCCGGCCTGCAGGTCGGGCTCCTTGCGCTGCCAGAATATGAACGCGTCGGCATTCAACAGGAACACCGGCTTGCCGTTGTCGCTGGGGCCGGGCGCAATCATGAAGTCCTCGAACTTGAAACCGGCATTGCGCAACACACCCTGCGCCCACCCGCCCATGATCATCATGCCCATGTCACCGTCGACGAAGCGCTTCAGGTTGGTCGAAAAGTGCTGGGCGCCGACGTTGGGGTCCATCCAGTCGGCGATCTTCCGCACCTGGACGAAGGCGGCCTTGATCTCGGGGCCCTCGAGGGCCTTCTTGTCGAGGTTCATGATGGCTGCGCGGTATGCGGCGGGACTGATGCCTGCCAGGGAGGCTTCGAATTTCTGCCCGTCATCGGGGCGGGTGCCGCCGTTGGCGATGGGATAGGCGACTCCGCCCGCTTTCATTTTTTCGGCCAGGTCGTTGAAGTCTGCCCATGTGACGGGGATCTTGTCGGCCTTGGCCTTGTCCATCGCGCGCTTGGACAGAAACAGCATGTTGGTGCTGTAGATCTGCAACGGCAGCGCAATCCACTTGCCACCGGGCTTGTGAAGTTTCGCAAGGTCCGGGGCAACGACCTTTTCGTAGCCGGCGGCAGCGACCAGCTCATCGAGGCTCACGGTCGGGGCGATCTTCGACCAGGCCGCAATCTCGGGTCCCTTGAGCTGCGAACAGGCGGGCGGATCGCCGGCCATGATCTGGGCGCGCAGCTTGTTCATCATCTCGGTGGTGAACCCGGGGACGGGCGAGTGCTGCCAAATCCCGCCCTTCTCCTCGAATTTCTTGCCGAGCGCCGTGATAGCCGCGCCATCGCTGCCGGCAGACCATTGTGAGATGGCGGTCAGGCGCGGCTTGGTCGCGCTTTGCGCGCGGGCGAACGTCGGTAGCGCGAGCGCGGCCGTGGATCCAGCGAGCAGACGGCGCCTTGTGATCATTGGCATGGTACGTTCCTCCCGGTTTCAAAACCTTGACGCGTTGGCCGCGCCGTTCATTGCTTGTCAGGCGGCCTCCGCCGATGAGGCCGGCATGCCGCCGCGGCAAGCCAGACAGCAGGCTGCAAAGGCCAGCGCGGCATTCGGATCATTGCCGCTCGAAGGCGGCACGAAAGCGAGTGATACCTGGGCGAATTTCCGCCCGCCCATCACGCAGGCATCGATCCCGTCGATCAACGCCTTTCGATCTGCTTCCGCGAGAACAGACGGCCAGCCGCTGATGGCCACGCCGGCACAAGGCTTGACGTTCAGCGTATTGCCGATCGCAAGGCCAAGCCGGAACAGCCGTCGACGCAGTTCCTGGCGCATGCGGGCGGAAATCGAGATTACATTCACCCACTCGTCGCCGAGCTGCAGCAGTTCCGGCTCGCCAACACCGAGAAGCCCGGCCAGTGCCGGAAGCGACGTATAGGCCTCGACACAGCCATGATGGCCGCAGCGGCAGGGCGGACCGCCGTCGTCGAACACCATGTGGCCGAGCTCGACCGGCTGCAACGCATCGGCCTCGATCGGGTCGTCCATCCAGGCGCCTGCGACGCCCTGGCCGACAAAGACGAACAGATGCGGGCCGGTAAACGGATAATCTTCCGTGCGGCAGCGATGAAACGTGGCGTGCGCCACCACCGAATTGGTGATCGCGACCGGCACGTCCGCAAACATCTCGGCAAGCATGCCGCGAACGCGCTTGACGTCGCAGGGAATGATCGGATTGACGAGCTCGCTCAATCGGCCAAGCCCCGGGACCGAAACGCCGATCTGCGAGAGCTGAACCCGATGCTGCCGCGTCCAGTGCTGCAGTAACTGCAGCGCTTGCTGAAACAGCCGGCTGACGGATTTGACGGTTGGCGATTTCGGCAGTGGCAGACGGTCGGTATAATGCAGCTCGCCGGAAAGCCCGCCGACCCCAACGGTCAGCCGCTGGCCGGTCAGCTCGATGGCGGCCAGCCTTACCGAGCTGTCGAGTGATACCAAACCGGTCGGGCCACCGAAGTAAGGCGCAGGCCGCCTCACTTCCTCGATCAGGCCCTCCGCCTTCAGATCAAACAGGATACGCGACAGGCTTGCCTCGGAGAGGCGCACGGCTTTGGCCAAAGGCGGTCGAAACATGCCGCCCGACTGAAGCAGATGCCCCAGAATGGCCGCACGCGTCTGCCGCCGACTTCTCGGCTGCTCCGGCATTTCCGTCCCTGTCGTCATTCTTACTTAGTGTAAGAATGTGCGCGCGAAACATTTCAACTGTCAAGGCGCTTGCCGTCTCAAGGCATGCGTTGTGTGCGCGGCAGCAAAATCGAGGGTGCGGGCGTTTGCTTCGAAGCTGGTGGCTCATTGATCTGAATCATGTGCGCCCTTCGCAAACCCGCATTGCCGCACAACCGGTATGCCGCCGCTGCGAGCTGTGCCGAGATGACGAACGCGAGTAGTTGTGGTCTATCTGTCGCTGCACAGCGGGCTTCGAAATCAAAATGGAATCCGGCATCGACGCCGGCGTCCAGCAACGGTGGATCATTTGATGGCTGCAATCTATCCAGATCTCGAGGGCAAGTCTGTCCTGGTCACGGGCGGTGGGTCGGGCATAGGCGCGTCGATCGTGCGTGCCTTCGCGCGGCAGAAGGCCAAAGTCGGCTTTCTGGATATCGCCAGAGATCCTTCGACGCGGTTGGTCGATGAACTCGCTGCACAGGGCTTTGCAGTTCGATATCAATATTGCGATGTGACCAACATCGATCAATTGCGCGCCGCGATCGGCCGGATCAGGGCCGGCATTGGGCCGATTCGCGTGTTGATCAACAACGCGGCGCATGATGACCGGCATTCGGTCGAGAGCGTCACGCCGGAATATTGGGATGACAGAATTGCCGTCAACCTGAAGCACCAGTTCTTTGCCGCTCAAGCCGTCCTGCCGGACATGCAAGCCGGGAAAGACGGCGCTATCGTCAATTTCGGATCGATCTCCTGGATGACCGCGCAGGGCGGGATGCCGGTGTACACCGCTTCGAAGTCGGCCGTGCTTGGCTTGACGCGCGGGCTCGCGCGCGATTACGGCGCCTGGAATATCCGCGTCAACGCCGTCGTTCCCGGCTGGATCATGACGGAGCGTCAGATCGAAAAATGGGTGACGCCGCAAGGCGAGGCCGACCTGATGAAGGCGCAGTGCCTCAAGCGCAAGCTCTATCCGGACGACATCTCCCGGGTCGTGGTGTTCCTGGCCTCGGAAGAAGCGAGCGCGTGCACCAGTCAGCACTATGTCGTCGACGGCGGGCGAGTGTGACGGACGGATCAGGCGCCAGCCAGTACGTCGCGCACGTCGAGGCGTTGCCCGTCCGGCTTGCTGACGTAAAGATGGTTAGCCAGCACCGATTGCATGTTCTCAAACATCGAATAGAGGTCGTCACAGTAGACTGACGGATTGTCGTAGCCGTTCTTTTTGGAGAAACGATGCGGAAGATAGCCGCCGCCGCAGGCGTTCATGAATTTGCAACGCTGGCATTTCTCGGAAAGGTTGATGGAGGCTTCGCGCGCGGCTTTCCAGCGCGGCTCGTTCCGGACGTCGTCGATCGCATGTTCGAAAATGTTGAATTTCGTCCGCGTGAGGCCGTCGCCGGCAATCCGCAACACATCGTGCGCCTCGACGGAACCGTCGGTCATGACGGTGCAGAGTTCGATCGGTTTGTAGCCGACGCCCTCGGTCGGCGAATTGTTGCCGAGCATGGCGGTGATCATGTCGCTGATGATCCGGATGTCGGCCGTGGGTTTGGTCCGGTTGGCCTCCAGCCACAGGTCGAACAGGCCGTTGTAGAACGAGCCAACGGACGCGGGGGTCTCATCCACCGTCGCGTCGGGGATCATGATGTCGTAGCTGGAAATTCCGCATTCCGCGAAAAACTCGACATACTGTTTTGGCGGGTAAGCGGGATTGCAGACGGCGAGGGCGGTCATGCCGATGTCGCGCGATGCAAGCATCCGCGCGGCCCGTTCCGCCGCGGCATGGGTGCCGGTGCCTTGAAACGTCCGGCGATGAATGTCGTGAATGTGTTCGGGCCCATCCAGGCTGATCGCGACCGAAATGTTGCGAGCCTCGAAACAGTCCAGCCATTCATCGTCGATCAACACGCCGTTGGTAGTCACCGCTATCGGTATGTCGCAGCCGGTTCGTGACGAGATGCCTTCGCAAGCTTCGGCAATGCGGTGAAAATTCTCGACTCCCCATAGCAGGGGTTCGCCGCCGTGCAGAATGATCGGGAAATCGATGAGGGAATACCTGGCGACATGCTCCTCTATGCGCAGCAATAACTGCTGCAGCACTTCGTCGCTCATCAGCTTCGGCTTGTCATAAACCGCCGCGTCGCGAAACCAGTAGCAATAGGAGCAGTCGATGTTGCATCGCGAGGCAACCTTGACAAGCATCTGCGAGATCGGCTGCTCCTTGAAGCCCAAAGCATCTGGCAAAGGATTAGTATCGTCAGCCGACATGCCGATACCGGGTGGCACGAGGAAACTACGAAGCAAGGCTAGTTAGCGGATATAAGAAGCCTAGTACCGGATAAATCCGCCCCTGCGGAACCCGCCACCGCCGTAGTATCCTCCGCCTTTACGAAAACCGCCGTACCCTCCGCGGCCGCGAGCAAAACCGCGTCTGAAGTAAACCTCGGTCGGTGCTACCTCATTTTGCCCACGCAGATCATTCAGGAGCGCCTCGATGCCCTGATGATCGCTCTGGATCGTTGCGCCGGGCCCATGCAGTTGCAGGACGGTCGATAGAACCTTCAGCGAGGTAATCGGCATGCTGTGCTTCCTTTTCTTGCAACGCAACGAAAGGGGCGAACGAAAGCCGGTGTATCAATCAGCTGAGCAGCGGGAGATTATACCAACTCCATTGTCGCGGCAATGTGGCGAACTTTCGATTGAGAGAAAGATTGGAAAACATCATCCTCCAGTTGAGCAATGAGCCGTGCAGCATCTGTGCTGTTATCCCGTTGCTTTCTCTATCTTCTTCTCAAGTCCGCAAGATTGCTGCAATGCGCAGATGTCCTGGTCCGGCCGTCGTCCTTTGAGGCGCGCAAGAACACGCACCTCCAGCGACAACGGCATAGCCGTTGCACGGGGATGACGGGTCCAAGAGATGAACGTGCGGACGGCCCAGTATTCCAGAGACGGCCGTGATTGAATCGTTGGGCCGCGGCGTACTGGAGCCCCCGCTTTCGCGGGGGACGACGACCAATTTTGAATTGGCTAGCTGCTGTTACCGCGGCGCGCGCTTGGCCAGAATCCGCTGCAGGGTGCGGCGGTGCATGTTCAGGCGCCGAGCGGTCTCCGAGACGTTGCGGTTGCACATTTCGTAGATGCGCTGGATGTGTTCCCAGCGCACGCGGTCCGCCGACATCGGGTTCGCCGGCAGTTCGGATTTCTCGGTGCCGCTGGCGAGCAGCGCTGCGACCACGTCGTCGGCGTCGGCGGGCTTCGAGAGATAGTCCACCGCGCCCATCTTCACCGCGGTGACGGCGGTGGCGATGTTTCCGTAACCGGTCAGCACGATCGCGCGCGCCTCGGGGCGCTTGCGCTTCAGCGCCGATACCACGTCGAGCCCGTTACCGTCGCCGAGCCGCAGATCCACGACGGCGAAAGCCGGCGCGGAACGGCCGATCTGGGCCAGACCGTCGGACACGGTATCGCACGACGTCAC
Organism: Bradyrhizobium sp. OAE829; assembly: GCF_040546575.1. Lineage (NCBI taxonomy): Bacteria > Pseudomonadati > Pseudomonadota > Alphaproteobacteria > Hyphomicrobiales > Nitrobacteraceae > Bradyrhizobium > Bradyrhizobium sp. OAE829. The sequence goes on from NZ_JBEPOE010000001.1 coordinate 4,749,320, forward strand.
GGCGAAGCCGCGGCTCTCCATCGCGCGCGACAGGCGTTCCAGAAACGGCTTGTCGTCCTCGACGATCAGGAGCGAGCGGTCGGTGAGATCGTTCAGTTCGGTGATGGCGTTCAAAGTCGGGTATCCCCCGGTTGCAGGTGCACTATAGCGTTTTCGAGCGAAGTGGGTACCGGTTCGCGTGAAGAAAACGCGTCAAAACAGACAACTACGATATGGCGTTACCTGACGGCGCTGCCAAGGCCCTCAATAGTCGATCAGGCTGTCATTCGCGGTCGCTGGAACCATTCCAGGAGTCGGTTTCCGGCGCCGTGTCGTCCGCCTCGAACCGTTCGCGCGGCCAGACGATTTGTACCACAGCGCCGTGATCGGGAAAGGTCCGGTTGGTAAACGAGACCTTGGCGCCGGTGCGCTCCAGCAGGGTACGGGCGATGAAGATGCCGAGCCCAAGGCCGGTCCGCGCGCTTTGGTCCTCATCGGTGCCGCGCCGCCGCGATAAATAGGGTTCGCCGATGCGTTTCAGCATGTCGGGTGCGATGCCCGGGCCATCGTCGGAAATGATCATCTCGACCGTTTCGGCGTTCCACCAGGCGTTAACCTCGACCGTGGTCCGGGCGAAATCGACCGCATTTTCCAGAATGTTGCCAACGCCATAGAGGACGGCGGGGTTACGGGCGCCGACCGGCTCACGCGTCGCTGCGACCGCTAGCCGCACCTTGATGGCGACGCCGAAATCGCGGTGCGGTGCAACCGTTTCCTCGATCAGCGTCGACAGCGGCATGCGATCGAACGGTGCGCCGGAGGAGGAGAGCTGGGTGATCTTGGCCAGAATTTCGCGGCAGCGCTGCGCCTGCTCGCGCAGGGTCTTGAGGTCGCCAGCGAGCTGTTCGTTGCCATCAACGGTCTTTTCGAGCTCACGCGAAATCAGGAAGATCGTCGACAGCGGCGTGCCGAGTTCATGCGCGGCAGCGGCGGCAAGGCCGTCGATCTGGGTAAGGTGCTGCTCGCGGGTCAGCACCAGTTCGGTGGCCGCCAGTGCGTCGGACAGTTTCCGGGACTCCTCGGTGACCTGGAACGCATAGAGCGAGGTGACGCCGATCGCGACCAGGATCGAGAGCCAGACGCCGAACAGGTAGATAGGGGGCAGCACCAGCGGGTCGTCGCTGTCCCACGGCAGCGGCAGATGGAAAAACACCAGTGCGGAGGCGCAGGCGACCGCGAGCACACCAAGTGCAATCGTCAGCCGGATCGGCAGCGCCGTCGCCGAGATCAGGACGGGGGCCAGGAACAGGAACGAGAACGGATTTTGCAGCCCGCCGGTGAGGAACAGCAGCGCCGCAAGTTCGACGATGTTGAGCGCAAGCAAGGCGGCCGCGTAGACCGGTTCCAGCCGCTGCATCGGATTGAACGCGATCTGCAGTGCGAGATTGACCAGCGCCGAGAGGCCGACAATGGCGACGCAAGGAATAATGGCAACGTCGAATTCCAGCCCGTGCGCCACGATGAAGATCGCGGTGAGCTGGCCGAGCGCCGCCAGCCAGCGCAGCCGCAATATTGTATCGAGACGGACATGGCGGAGCGGATGGCGAAAATCGGAGCCGGAAATTTCAGTCATTCCGCAACTTTAGCCGCGTGGCGCCGCGATCACAAATTCGCGCAGTCATTCCGTCCGGTCGGGGGCCTGCATGGTTCGAGACGCCGCTTTCGCGGCTCCTCACCATGAGGCGATAGTTTTCACCCTCATGGTGAGGAGCGCGGCAGAGCCGCGCGTCTCGAACCATGCAGGCCCGCTTGCCGCCAGGCACTCCGAACCCTTGCGCTATCAGCCCTGATGGCCCAATGAACAGGCCCAAATGGTCAATAACGACGCCGCGCCAATGCCGTTGCCCGCAGCCGATCCGGCAGGATCCGCGATCGAGGTCGCGCACCTGATCAAACTCTACAAGACCACCCGCGCGGTAGACGACGTCTCATTTCGCATCGCGCGCGGCAGCATCACCGGCCTGCTCGGCGGCAACGGCGCCGGCAAGACCACGACGATTGCGATGATCATGGGGCTGGTGCTGCCGACGTCGGGCCGTATCCAGGTGCTGGGACATCCGATGCCCGAGCAAAGCGCCGAAGTGCTGGGCCGGATGAATTTCGAAAGCCCCTATGTCGACATGCCGATGCGGCTCACGGTGCGGCAGAATCTCACCATCTTCGGCCGGCTCTATGCGGTGGAGAACCTGCGCGAGCGCATCGCGCAGCTTGCCGCCGATCTTGATCTCGAGGAATTCCTCGACCGCGCCAGCGGAAAACTCTCCGCTGGGCAGAAGACCCGCGTTGCGCTGGCGAAAGCGCTGATCAATCAGCCTGAACTGTTGCTGCTCGACGAGCCGACGGCCTCGCTCGACCCGGATACGGCCGATTGGGTGCGGCAGCACCTGCAGGATTACCGCAAGACACATGACGCGACGATATTGCTGGCGTCGCACAACATGCTGGAAGTGGAACGCTTGTGCGACCGCGTCATCATCATGAAGCGCGGCCGGATCGAGGATGACGACAGCCCCGATCAGATCATGGCCCGCTACAACCGCGCGACGCTGGAAGAAGTGTTCCTCGACGTCGCGCGCGGACGGGTGAGGGAAGGCGCGCCATGAGCGGGGTTGCGGTCCATCATGGGATTTCGGTGCACCGTATCAACGCGATGGTGCTGCGTTATTGGTATTTGCTGATGTCGTCCTGGCCGCGGCTTCTGGAGCTGATCTACTGGCCGGCGCTGCAGATCATCACCTGGGGCTTCCTGCAGAACTACATTTCGCAGACGTCGGGATTTTTCGCCCAGGCCGGCGGCTCGCTGATCGGCGCGGTCATCCTGTGGGACATCCTGTTCCGCGGCCAGCTCGGCTTTTCGATCTCGTTCCTCGAGGAGATGTGGGCGCGCAACCTCGGCAATCTGATGATGAGCCCGCTGAAGCCGATCGAGTTCCTGATCTCGCTGATGGTGATGAGCCTGATCCGGCTTGCGATCGGCGTGATCCCGATGACGCTGCTGGCGCTGTTCTGCTTCGACTTCAATTTTTTCGCCATCGGCCTGCCGCTGATCGCGTTCTTCTGCAATTTGATCTTCACCAGCTGGTCGATCGGGATCTTCGTGTCGGGTCTGGTGCTGCGCAATGGCCTCGGCGCCGAGAGCATCGTCTGGACCCTGATGTTCGGCCTGATGCCGCTCGCCTGTATCTATTACCCGGTGTCGGTGCTGCCGGTCTGGCTGCAATATCTCGCCTGGACGCTGCCGCCGACCTACGTGTTCGAGGGCATGCGCGCGCTGTTGATCGACCACGTGTTCCGGACCGACCTGATGGTGTGGTCGCTCGCGATCAACGCGGTGCTGTTTATCGCGTCATTTGCGATCTTTCTTGCCCTTTTGCGCAGCGCCAAACACCACGGTTCTTTGCTCGGTGGTGGTGAATAAGTCACAAATTCCCGTGTATTTCTGAGGTTTTTGGCCATTTCGGTACGTATATATACGGAGGTGTGCATTGACGCATTATTGCGCAGCCGGCACTATGCTGCGGCGCAAAACAGGGGATCAGAATTCAATGCCGATTGGTGAGTTTGGTGGTGCACCGCCGCTAGTGGCCGAAGGCAGTCCGGCGCTTACGACGCCGATGTACTGGATGTACGAAATGGGCCACGCGTCGCTCAATCCGGCACGGGCCGTGACTGATGCCACGAAGATCCTGTTTCAGAACCCGCTTAACCCGTGGTCGCACACTGAATTTGGCAAATCGATCGCCGCGGCCTGCGAATTGTTCGAGCGCACCACGCGCCGTTACGGCAAGCCGGATTGGGGCCTCGACACGACCGAAGTCAACGGCGTCCGTACCGCGGTCGAGGTTCGCTCGATCTGGGAAAAGCCGTTCTGCCGCTTGCTGTATTTCGATCGCAAGCTGACGCGGCCGCTGCGCAGCCCGCAGCCGCGGGTGCTGATCGTGGCGCCGATGTCCGGTCACTACGCGACGCTGTTGCGCGGTACCGTCGAAGCCTTCCTGCCGACGCATGAGGTCTACATCACCGACTGGTCCGACGCGCGGATGGTGCCGCTCGCGGAAGGCCGCTTCGATCTCGACGACTATGTCGACTACGTGATCGAGATGCTTCACGTGCTCGGCGGCAACATGCATGTCATCGCGGTGTGCCAGCCCTCGGTGCCGGTGGTGGCAGCGGTTTCCGTGATGGAAGCCGCCAACGATCCCTTCGTGCCGCTGTCGATGACGCTGATGGGCGGCCCGATCGACACCCGTCGTAATCCGACCTCCGTGAACAATCTCGCCGCCGAGCGCGGTATCGAATGGTTCCGCAATCACGTCATCACCAAGGTGCCGTTCCCGCATCCCGGCGTGATGCGCGACGTCTATCCAGGCTTCCTGCAGCTTTCGGGCTTCATCACGATGAATCTCGATCGCCACACCGACGCCCACAAGGCGCTGTTCAGCAATCTGGTGAAGGGCGACGGCGATCTGGTCGACAAGCACCGCGAATTCTATGACGAATATCTCGCGGTGATGGATTTGACCGCAGAATATTACCTGCAGACCGTTGACGTCGTGTTCGTCAAGCATGCGCTGCCCAAGGGCGAGATGATCCATCGCGGCAAGCTGGTCGATCCGTCGAAGATCCGCCGCGTCGCGTTGATGACGGTCGAAGGCGAGAACGACGACATCTCCGGTCTTGGACAAACCGAAGCGACGCACTCGCTGTGCACGTCGATTCCCGATCATCGCCGCGTGCATTACGTGCAAAAGGGCGTCGGGCACTACGGTGTGTTCAACGGTTCGCGGTTCCGCTCTGAAATCGTGCCGCGCATTTCCGATTTCATGCTGTCTTCGGCCGATACCAAGCCGAAATTGGTCGCTGCATCAGACAAATTGGTTGGGGCTGCTGAATAGTGTCGATTTCAGCGTCGATTTGGCGGCTCAACTAAGTCGCTGAATCGATTAAAAGAATTCGGATTCGCACGTCGCCGAAGAAGTGAGTGTAATTTCACTTTTTCAACGAAGAGTGAGGCTGGATTCAGCCAAAAATTTTCGGTTCCAGCCCCTGCCGGTAGGGGCGGAATAGAGTCCAGCCCCTGTATATTGGGCAAATGATTTGTTTTTGCGCCGAACGGTTTCAGTGGCGGCTTGAGTGGCAGCGGTTATGGCAGAATCCGGGCGAACTCTTGCCCCCCGGACTGTCAGACATGGCTACTCGCGCCCTCCTCTATCGGCGGCCCGCCGAACCCGCGACTCTTTTGGTCAAACACGGCTCGCAATTCTTTGCGATTCGGCTGCGCCGGCACCGCCGCGCGCGCCGCTACACGTTACGCATTCATCCGACCGATCGCGAGGCGATCCTGACCATGCCGCCGCGCGGCACGCTGGCGGAAGCAAAGGACTTTGCGCAGCTGCATGGCGGATGGATCGCCGCACGTCTCGGCCGCCTGCCGAAGGCGGCGCCGTTTCAAGCTGGCACAGTGGTACCGCTCCGCGGTGTTCCGCACCGCATCGTGCATCGTGCCGGCGAGCGCGGCACGGTGTGGACCGAAACCCGCGACAGCGGCGAGAAAGTTCTCTGCGTCGCCGGCGGCGCCGATCACATGGACCGCCGCGTCCATGATTACCTCAAGCGTGAAGCGCGCAAGGATCTGCACAAGGCATCGTTGGCCTATGCGGAAGAACTCGGCGTCAAGGTCAAGCGGGTGTCGATCCGCGATCAATCGAGCCGTTGGGGCTCCTGCACTTCGGCCGGATCATTGTCGTTTTCCTGGCGGCTGATCCTCGCGCCGCCCTTTGTGCTGGACTATCTCGCCGCGCATGAGGTCGCGCATCTGGTCGAGATGAACCATTCGGCGCGGTTCTGGCGGGTCGTCGCGAAAGTCTGCGGCCACGTCGAGCGCGCCAAGTCCTGGCTCGACACCCACGGCAACGATCTGCACCGTTACGGGGTCGAGGATTAGCATGCGGAAGCGCTGATCCGGGAGTCCAAGCGCCACCGATCGCTCCCGGACTTCGAGCCAACGCAACACCGGCATTGAAGCCAAAAATCAAGCGGCTTTGCCCCAAATCGGACGTTGGAGGTGCTGAGGCGAGCGAATAGAATGATGGTCGTGGCTCCTGGGCGCGCCCATGAAACGCCGTGAATTTATTGGCCTTGTTGTTGGTGCAGCGCAGGCGTGGCCCCTTGCGGCGCTGGCGCAGTCCAGAATGCATCGGGTGGCACTTCTCACCCTGGAAGCGGACGAAGAAATCTCTCAATTCACCGGGCCGCTGCGAGACCTCGGCTATGTCGAGGGAAAGAACCTAAACCTCGAACATCGCTCCGCCGAGGGCGAGCCCCGGCGGCTAGCCGGCCTTGCCGAAGAACTGGTGCAGACAAAGCCGGACGTCCTCGTGGCGGGGTGGGGAACGCTTGCACCAAAGGCACTCAAGGCCGCGACCGCTACCATCCCTATTGTTTTTGCAACTGTCGGCGATCCGATCGGAGCGGGTCTCGTGCAAAATCTTGCGCGGCCGGGCGGCAATCTGACGGGCTTAGCGGCCAGTCCGCGGACTTCAAAAGCAAGCAGCTCCAACTGCTGCTGACGTGTGTTCCAAACCAACGGGTCGTCGGCGTGCTTTTGAATCCTGATACGCCTTACAGCGCGTTGGCCCTGAAGGAGTTAAGGACGGCCGCGGATCACGAGGGCATCCGGCTTGAACTCCTGGAGGTGAGAAGGCCGGCGGACTTAACGGCGGCTCGCATGGACGCGCTGGTTGCGGACGGCGTAACAAGCCTGTTTGTCATCGAGGACCCTCTCACCAGCAGCATCCGGGTGACAATTGTCGATCAAGCCAACAGGCTACGGCTGCCGACAATGACCGGTCTTCGTGACTTCGTGCTCGCGGGAGCGCTGATGTGGTATGGCTCCAGCCGAAAGGACAGGTATCGCCGAGCAGCGGACTATGTGGACAAAATTCTCAGGGGAACTCGCCCCGGCGATCTGCCTGTCGAGCAACCCACGAAATTTCAACTGTTGATCAATCTCAAAACCGCAAAGGCGCTCGGCTTAACGATACCGCCGGCGGTGCTGGCTATTGCTGACGACGTGATCGAATGAAAGCGGAACAGCTGACTGCGCGCGCTGTCACCTGCCGCCGAACACCCGGTCCATCAGCCATCCATCCAGACCCGCAGCCGCCTCAGGGCGGGCCGATGGATTCGGTGGCGGCGCCGACGTGCGCGTCGGTGGCTGGCGATAGCCACCGCCTGAGGGGACCGGAGCAAGCGGCACCGGCGTCTGCGCGGATGGCTGATACGATGGCTGTGGCGGCGCGCTGACCTGCGAGGCTGGGAACAGATTTGAGAGCAGGCCACCGCCGCCGGCTTGTGATTTCGGCAGGTTCGCAACCGGCACGCCCTGGTGAGCTGATCGCATGAAGCGGGTCCAGACCTCGACTGGCAAGCCGCCGCCGGTCGCCTTCTTGGTCGGCGAGTTGTCGTCATTGCCAAGCCAGACGCCCGTGACGAGGTTTGCGGTGTAGCCGATGAACCAGGCGTCGCGGAAATCCTGGCTGGTGCCAGTCTTGCCGGCGGCCATCCAGCCCGGAAGCTCCGCCTTGCGCGCGGTGCCCGACAGCAGCGTCTCCTGCATCATGGTGTTCATCATCGCGACGTGCCGCGGCTCGATCACCTGGCTCAGCTGATCCGGCTGCCGCGCATACAGCACCTTGCCTTCATTGGTGCGGATTTTGGTCACGACATGCGGGGAAACCCCAAGCCCGCCGTTGGCAAATGGCGCAAAGGCGCCGACCAGCTCGATGACCGAGACTTCCGAGGTGCCGAGTGCGATCGAGGCGTTGGCATCGAGTTTGGAGGAAATGCCGAGCCGATGCGCGGTCCGCACCACGCTCTTGGCGCCGACTTCGATGCCGAGCCGCACCGCCACCGTGTTGAGCGACATCGAAAGCGCCTGGGTTAGCGTCACCGATCCGAAATATTCATGGGTGTAGTTCTCAGGCCGCCAGCCTTTGATATCGATCGGCGAATCCTGCCGGATCGTTTCAGGCGTCAATCCCGCCTCGATCGCGGTCAGATAGACGAACGGCTTGAAGGCCGAGCCGGGCTGGCGCTTGGCCGTAACCGCGCGGTTGTACTGGCTCTCGGCATAGTTCCGACCGCCGACCATGGCGCGCACCGCGCCGTCTGGCGTCATCGCCACCAGCGCGCCCTGGGTGACGTTGAACTTCACGCTTTTCGCGGCGAGTTCGTCGATGATGGAGGCTTCCGCCACGCTCTGAAGTTTGGGGTCGATCGTGGTCTCGACCACGATGCTCTGTTCGATCTGGCCGATCAGATCGTCGAGCACTTCGCCGATCCAGTCGGCGACGTAGTTGACGGTGCCGGCGCCGACCGGTTTCACATTGTAGGAGGGATGGCCGATCGAGGCCTGCGCCTGCGCATCTGTGATGAATTTGGCATCCGCCATCGCCGCGAGCACGATCTGGGCGCGCGCTTCCGCGCCTTCCGGATTGCGGTTCGGCGCCAGCCGCGACGGCGACTTGACGAGGCCCGCCAGCATCGCCGCTTCCGCGATCGTGACGTTCCTGGCGGACTTGCCGAAATAGCGCTGCGCCGCGGCCTCGACGCCATAGGCGCCGGAGCCGAAATAGACGCGGTTGAGATAGAGCTCGAGGATTTCCGATTTGGAATGCTTGCGCTCCAGCCAGATCGCGAGTTCCACTTCCTGCAGCTTGCGCGTGACGGTGCGTTCCTGGGTCAGGAACAGGTTCTTCGCGAGCTGCTGGGTCAGTGTCGAGCCGCCCTGCGAGACGCCGCGATGCATGACGTTGGCGACCGCCGCCCGCGCGATGCCGATCGGATCGACGCCGTAATGCGAATAAAAGCGGCGGTCCTCGATGGCGATGAATGCCTTCGGCAGATAGGGCGGCAGATCCTTCAGCGAGACATTGGCGCCGGCCATTTCGCCGCGCGAGGCCAGCACGCTGCCGTCGAGACCGACGATCTGGATGGTCGGCGGACGTTTTGGGATCGCCAGCGACTGGATGGCCGGCAGATGCGCGCCGACCCAGATCACGACGCCGACGACCGCGATCGCGGCCCACAGGCCGAGCACCGCGCCCCAATAGAACAGCCGTCCGATCCGGAATCCGCCCCGCGATGTCGACCGGCGCTTGGCGCCGCTACGGCCTGCGCGGGGCTTGCGTTCGCGCGGCGGCTCGTCGTTTTCGTTCTCGGATTTGCGCTTCGCAGAAGATTTCTTCGGCTTGTCTTCGCTTACAGTGACGCGGTCCTGCGGCGACAGCCGCAATTCGCTCAGCGCGGCGGCGAGCCCGAATTGCGGTTCCTTGCGGCCGCCGCTCTTTTTCCGTCCCCACGCCATACGTCAACGCTGCTCACACCACGGCCGATGCAAGCTAACGTCCGCAGTTTAAGGGTCGGTTACGGAGAGGTTAACGCGGGATTAGGAGGTGCGGCGGTGCGTGATAAAAGACGGCATGTCAGCATAAGGGAACCGTTATGGGCCATATCGATCCGACCAAGGAAGTGTTCGCACAATTTCGGGCCAATGACCGGCCGGGCCCGATCCACATGCTCAATCTGGTCCGGTTGCGGGAACAGGCTGCCTATCCCGACGGCCGCAAGGCGTCAGGCGCGGAAGCCTATGCGGCGTATGGACGGGACAGCGGGCCGGTGTTCGAACGGCTCGGCGGCCGCATCGTCTGGCAGGGGCGGTTCGAACTGATGCTGATCGGGCCGGCGGAAGAGCGCTGGGATCATTGCTTCATCGCCGAATACCCAAGTGTCGCCGCCTTCGCCGAGATGATCCGCGACCCCGTTTATCGGGAAGCCGTAAAACACCGGCAGGCGGCGGTCGAGGATTCGCGGCTGATCCGGCACGCGGCGCTGCCCGTTGGCAAGACGTTTGGGGAAATCCCGACGTAGCGGATGCGTAGGGTGGGCAAAGCGAAGCGTGCCCACCATTCAAGGTGACGGTCCAGCAGATGGTGGGCACGCCGCGAAGTGCGCGCCTTTGCCCACCCTACAAAAACAAATCGGCGGCCTCGAGAGGCCGCCGATCGTTCGTATCGATGGAAGTTGATGCTAGCCCGCCGGGCCGGCGTCCTCGAGGATCGGGCCGAACAGTTCCCAACGCTCGCCGTTGAACTTCATCATCTGCAGCTGCTTGTTGACGCGGTAATCGTTGGGGCCGGTGTTGATCTTCATGCCCGGCAGGCCGAGGTCGAGTACGACGTCCTTCAACGAGGCCGCCTGCTTCATGACGTTTTCACGGGTCAGGTCATCGCCGCACTGTTTGAGCACCTGCACGAGCAGCTGCGCGGTCGAATAGCCGTAGGTATTGACTGTGTTCATCTTGTCGCCTTCCGGGAAGTACTTCGCCATGAAGTCGAGATACTTCTGCAGGCCCGGATCGCCCTTCCATGTCGGATCGGCCGGATCCTTGCCGTACTGGACGCTGATCACGCCCTTCGACGCTTCGAGGCCCGCCGGCTGCAGCGTGGCGCTGACCGGGCTGGCGTTGATGTCGAGGATGTGCACCGGCTTCCAGGCGAGTTCATGGATCTTCCGGATCGCCTGCGCCGCCTGCTTCGGCGTCGTAGCGCTATAGAAGAGGGTCGCGCCGGCGTCCTTGATCTTCAGCACCTGCGAATCGATGGTCGGGTCGGAGACTTCATAGGAAGCCTCGGCCACGATCATCTTTGCCGCCTTGTCGCCAAGGCCGGCCTTCAGCCCGTTGACATAGTCCTTACCCAGATCGTCGTTCTGGTAGAGGATGCCGATCTTGGCATCCGGATGTTCCTTCAGAATGTACGTGCCGTAGATGCGACCCTCGACGAAGTAGTTCGGGTTGTAGCCCATGGTCCAGGGGAAGTTCTTGGGATCGGTGAACTTCGACGCGCCGGTGGCGGCGAACAGCTGCGGCACCTTCTTGCCGTTGAGATATTTCTGCACGGCGGCGTTCGCCGCGGTTCCGATCACCTGGAAAGTGAGGAGGACTTCGTCGCTCTCCACGAGCTTGCGGATCTGCTCGACCGTCTTCGGCGGGCTGTAGGCGTCGTCATACTGGATCAGGTTGACCTTGCGGCCGTTGATGCCGCCCTGGTCGTTGATCATCTTCATGTAGGCGGCCTGCGTCTTGCCGATATTGGCATAGACGGAATAGGCGCCAGAGAACGGCACGGTCTGGCCGATCTTGATTTCGGTATCGGTCGCGCCGGTGTCGTATTTCTTCTGCGCGTAGGCCGACGAAGCCGACAGGGCGATCGCAAGCGCCGTGCCGGTGACCAAATGGAAAATACCATTCTTCATATTTTTCGTTTCCTCATGTGTTGATTGAGCCGATGATCTTGTCTTGGGACTTAATATGACCCGGTGGACGCCATCGCTGGTTGGAATAGTGGCGGAACGGATGCTGCAATGCAAGGCGACGCAAGCTGAAACGGCCCGGGATTTCTGGCTGGCGAGGGCAAGGTTAATTCGAGGGCAGCAATTGCAGTCTGCCCAAAATGAATCCAATCGACATGTTCACGTTCCGAATGGCACCACATAGGGCATTGGAGCCCGCACCTGATACCGAAAACGGACAACGATGCCGTGCGGAACACGACATCGCCAGTTCCTCTCTGAACGAAGCGGCGCAGCCAGAACGGCCAGGCGTTTACGCCAACCAGAGCAGGATCAATGCCAGGGCTGCGGGCGCCGCCTGCACATACAAGATCCGGCGGCTCACGGTCGCGGCGCCATAGGCACCGGCCACGATCACACAGAGCAGGAAGAATGCCTTGATCTGGAACGCGAAGCCCGGGTTTGGATGGATCAGGCCCCAGACCAGGCCGGCGGCGAGGAAGCCGTTATAGAGGCCCTGATTGGCGGCCAGCACTGCCGATTCCGTTGCCTTCTCGATCGTGTTGCGGAAGGTCTTCAGCCCCAGCGGCTTGGTCCAGAGAAACATCTCCAGCACCAGAAAATAGACATGCAGCGCGGCGACCACCGCGACCAGACAATTGGCGATCATGTTCATATGGCGGCCCCCCAACCGACAGCGGAATTCGGGTGGACGCTAGCACGCTCAGCGTGAAAAGTGCGGCGGCGTGCCGATATTTTGCAGAAAATGATGAGGTCCGAAAACCGCGAGACAGCCGGGGCGCGATATCAGATGCTTCGATCGAGCGACAGCGCGAGGAATCAACGGGAATGCGTACCGACAGAACATACGGCACCGTCAGCGCCATGAGGCGCAAGGAAATGAGCGGCCTGGAATTTGTCCAGGGGCTCGCCGATGGCTCGCTGCCCCTCAACACGATCGCGCGCACACTGGGCTACGATGTCACCGAAGCCGCGAGCGGGCGCGTGGTCATCACTGCCGAACCGAGCGACGACCATCTCAACCCGGCCGGCACCGTGCATGGCGGCTTCTCGGCTACGCTGCTCGACAGCTGCATGGGGTTGGCCATTCAGTCGACCCTGGAGAAAGGTCTGGGATCGACGACGCTGGAGTTCAAGATCTCGCTGGTGCGACCGATTACGCCCGAGACCGGCACGATCAGGGCCGAGGGCATTGTGCTCAGCTGCGGCCGGCGGGTCGGCACCGCGGAAGGGCGCATCACCGATAGCAAGGGACGTTTGCTTGCCCAGGGCACCACGACCTGCCTGATTTTCGAGAACTGAGCGGGTATCCGCGCGCATAGCGCGGGACATGCCCTGCACGATGATGGATGATTTCCTGATGGATATGGACCGTACCGCTTGCTACCGCGCGATCTCGACCCGGGATATCAGGTTCGACGGGCGGCTGTTTGTCGGTGTCAAAACCACCGGCATCTATTGCCGGCCGATCTGTCCGGCGCGCACCCCGAAATTCGAGAACGTGTCGTTCTATGCTTCGGCGGCCGCAGCCCAGGAGGCCGGCTTCCGTCCCTGCCTGCGCTGCCGGCCGGAAGTGTCGCCTGACCTCGCATTCTGGCGCGGAAGCTCCAACACGGTTTCGCGTGCGCTGGCATTGATCGAATCCGGCGGGCTCGATGGCGACGATGTAGAAGGTCTGGCTAGTCGGCTCGGCGTCGGCGGGCGGCAATTGCGGCGGCTGTTCCGTCAACATGTCGGGGCTTCGCCGATTGCGGTTGCCCAAACCCGACGGGTGCTGCTTGCCAAGCAGTTGATCCACGAAACGTCGTTGCCGATGGCCGAGGTCGCCCTGGCGTCCGGCTTCAACAGCGTGCGCCGCTTCAACGAAACCTTCTCGGAGCTGTTCGGGCGTCCGCCGGCCGCGCTACGGCGTTCCCGCGACAAGATCAGGCGTGAAGCCGGCGCGCTGTCGGTTCGTCTTCCGTATCGGCCGCCCTATGATTGGGACGCGATGCTGTCGTTCCTCGCCGCCCGCGCCATTCCCGGTGTCGAGATCGTTGCCGGCGATAGCTATCGCCGCACGATTGCGATCGGCGGCAAGTGCGGCGTGATCAGCGTCGTGCCCGCGCCGAAGAACCGGATCGACGTCCGCGTTCGCTTTCCCGACATGGCGGCCTTGCCGCAGATCATCGCGCGGGTTCGCCGGGTGTTCGATCTCGCCGCCGATCCCGATACGATCGGCGCGCATCTCGCACTCGATCCCGTGCTGGCACCGCTGGTCGCGGCGCGGCCGGGCTTGCGCGTCCCCGGGGCATGGGACGGTTTCGAACTCGCGGTGCGCGCGATCTTCGGCCAGCAAATCACGGTTCCTGCCGCGACCAAACTGCTCGGCAAACTGGTGCAGGCCATTGGTGATCCGCTGCCGTCTGCGATGACGGAGAGCGAGGGTCTCAGCCATCTGTTTCCCCTTGCGACTCGGATTGCGAGCTCCGATCTGACAACGCTCGGGATATCCGGTGCGCGGGCGATGGCGGTGACCTCGCTCGCGCAGGCAATTGCCGCCGATCCCGCGATCTTCAGCCGCGGCGCCAGCCTTGAGGATGCGATCGTGAAATTGAGGGCGCTGCCGGGAATCGGCGAATGGACCGCGCAATACATCGCGATGCGCGAGCTGCGCGAACCCGATGCGTTCCCCGCCGCCGACATCGGTTTACTCCGCGCGATGACCGACGGTGAAGGGCGTCGCCCGTCGCCTGCGGAATTGCTGACACGCAGCGAGCGCTGGCGGCCATGGCGCGCCTATGCGGCGTTGCATCTGTGGGCTGCGGGCGTCCGGCCTCCCGTGCTGTCAGGGGAAATCGATGAGCGTGAAGCCGCCTGAAACCTTCAATCTCGACCGGCTGCAAACGCCGATCGGAACCGCGTTGCTGGTGACCGATTCCGGCGGCGTGCTGCGCGCGCTGGACTGGCAAGAGCACGAGCCGCGCATGAAGGAGCTGCTGCGGCTGCAGTATGGCGCAGTCGATCTGGAGGAGGCGCGGTCACCGAAAGAGTTGAGGGTGGCGCTGACAGGGTACTTCAAAGGCGATCTCGATCGCCTCAACGCGATCAAGTGGCGCGTTGCGGGCACGCCGTTCCAGCAAAAGGTCTGGACCGCATTGCCAAAAATTCCTGCGGGCACAACGATGAGCTACGGCGCACTGGCAGCGAAGCTGAACGCGCCAAAAGCCATGCGTGCGGTCGGTCATGCCAACGGCTCCAACCCGATCAGCGTCGTCGTGCCCTGTCACCGCCTAATCGGCGCCAACGGTGCGCTGGTCAAGTATGGCGGCGGCCTCGAGCGGAAGCGGTGGTTGTTGGAGCATGAGGGCGTGAGGCTGAAGGTGTGATTCAGAACGTAGGGTGGGCAAAGGCGCTCTTGCGCCGTGCCCACCATCTTGCGTTGTCATCGCGAATGGTGGGCACGCTTCGCTTTGCCCACCCTACGATCTGTCTCCGTCATTGCGAGGAGCCAACGGGTCGCGCGAATGCGCGCCCGATGACAGGCTCCGCGACGAAGCAATCCATTCTTCCTTTCCGCGGTGAGATGGATTGCTTCGCTGCGCTCGCAATGACGATGCATATGTCAGGTCCGCAAACCGCCAGACAGACTTGCGCGACACCCCTAGCGTCTCCCCACATTCAACCACGGAGACGATCAATGACTGATGCAGAAATTCAGGAATTTGTGACGCGATTTGCCGCCGCCTGGGCGGCGCGGGATGGAAAAGCCTTTCTCGATCTCTGGCACCCCGAAGGCTCGCTTCATACGCCGCTGGTGGGCCGGCGCGTGGCGGGCAACGAACTCGACCGGCTGATGGAAGTGCAGACGGCGGCGGCGCCGGATTTCGTCTGGCAATTGCTGGACTGGACCTCGCGCGGCGACGTCGTGATCATCGAATGGCAGACCACGCGCAACGTAGGCGGCGTCAGGTTCGAATGGCGCGGCGTCGACAAGTTCCGCATCAAGAATGGCAAGATCATCGAGGAGCGGGTCTATACCGACACCGCGCCGCTGCGCGCGTTCCGCAAGGGCGAAAAGCTGGAGCCGATCACCCAGTTCTGAGGAGAGCGACGGATTACGCCGCCGGCTGGGCGGCGTTGTCCTCGCTCGCGAGCAGGTGCAGCAGCGCGCTCTTGATCGCGGCCTGCCGCGTCGGCGCGGTGATCTGCGCACCGAGCAGATCGGTGACGTAGAACACGTCGCGGGCGCGCTCGCCGAAGGTCGCGACATGGGCGGAGGCGATGTTGAGGTTGAGCTTCGAGATCGCCGTCGTCAGCTGGTACAGCAGGCCCGGGCGGTCGAGGCCGGAGACCTCGATTACGGTGTAGCGGTCCGACCACTGGTTGTTGATGGTCACCTCAGGCTCGACCACGAATGGTCGCGCCTTGCCGCGTGCGGCCGCCTTGCGCGCCACCACTTCGGGCAGGCGCAATTTGCCCTCCAGCACCTGCTCGATCATCTCGCCGATTCGCGTGGCGCGGCGTCCCTCGTCTTCGTCGCGGTCGTATTCCCTCGATATCGCGATGGTGTCGAGCGCGCGGCCGTCGGTGGTGGTGTAGATCTGCGCGTCGACGATGTTGGCGCCCGCTGACGCGCAGGCGCCGGCGATGATCGACAGCAGCCAGGGATGGTCGGTCGCGAGTATAGTCAGTTCGGTGACGCCGCGCGCTTCGTCGAAGCCGACATTGATCGCAAGCTTGTGGCCGGCCTGTTCGCTGGCGCGCAGGAAACGCGCGTGGCGGATTTTTCGTGGTAGTTCGACCTTGAGCCAATAGGCCGGATAATGCCGTGCGATGTAGGCGTTGAGCTCCTGCTCCGGCCATTCGGTAAAAGCCGCGCGGAATTCGGACTGCGCCACCGCGATGCGCTGGGCGCGGTTCACTTCCGAGAAGCCGCCGGTCAGCACCGGCTCGGTTTCGTAATACAGCGTGCGCAGCAATT
This sequence comes from Bradyrhizobium sp. OAE829, assembly GCF_040546575.1. Classification (NCBI taxonomy): domain Bacteria; kingdom Pseudomonadati; phylum Pseudomonadota; class Alphaproteobacteria; order Hyphomicrobiales; family Nitrobacteraceae; genus Bradyrhizobium; species Bradyrhizobium sp. OAE829. The sequence goes on from NZ_JBEPOE010000001.1 coordinate 4,765,695, forward strand.
GCGCCTTCCAGCCATTCCACACGCCCGGGCCGACGCCGCGGATGTCGGCGGTGGTCAGAATCGTCAAGAGCTTCATCTGCTCGACCGATTGCACCACGGCGGCGAAATTCTCGATCGTCTTGCGATCCGACAGGTCGCGCGACTGCGCCACCGTCGACATGGTCAGATGTTCTTCGATCAGCCATGCCACCGTCTCGGTGTCGGCAGCGTTGAAGCCGAGCCGCGGGCACAGCCGTCGCGCCACCTTGGCGCCCGCAATCGAATGATCCTCGGGCCGGCCCTTGGCGATGTCGTGCAACAGCGTGGTGATGTAGATCACCGCGCGGTGCTCGGGACGAATTTTTCGCATCAGGTCGCTGGCGACGGTGAATTCGTCGTTGCCGCCGCGCTCGATGTCCTGCAGGAAGCCGACGCAGCGGATCAGATGCTCGTCCACCGTGTAGTGGTGGTACATGTTGAACTGCATCATCGACACGATCTTGCCGAAGGCGCGGATGAAGTGACCGAGCACGCCGGTCTCGTTCATGCGCCGCAGCACGGTCTCGGCGTTGTCGGACGTCAGGATCTCCATGAACAGAAGGTTGGCTTCCGGGTTTTCCCGCAGCTGGGTGTTGATCAGCTTCAGCGAGCGCGTCACCGTGCGCATCGCATCGGGATGGAAGGCGAGGTTGTTCTTTTGTGCGAGACGGAAGATCCGGATCAGATTGACCGGATCGTGCTTGAAGACGTCGGGTGCGGCGAGATTAATGCGGTTGTTGTCGATGATGAAGTCGTCAGAGTCGGGCACCCGCCGCCGCTTGATGCCGGGCCGGAACCGCGCCACCACGCGACTCAAGACCGGCGCCGGCTTGGCCTGTTCGTCTTCCAGCTTGGCGCACAGGATCGCGGTGAGGTCGCCGACGTCCTTGGCGACCAGGAAGTAATGCTTCATGAAGCGTTCGACATCCTGCATGCCGGGATGCGAGGTATAGCCGAGGCGGACCGCGATCTCGCGCTGCATGTCGAACGACAGCCGTTCTTCGGCGCGGCCGGAGACGAAGTGCAAATTGCAGCGCACCGACCAAAGGAAATCGGCGCAGCGGCGGAAGGTGCGGTATTCCTGCGCGTCGAACACGCCGCGCTCAACCAGTTCATCGGTCTCGCGCACGCGATAGACATATTTCGCGATCCAGAACAGCGTGTGCAGGTCGCGGAGGCCGCCCTTGCCGTCCTTGACGTTGGGTTCGACCAGATAGCGCGACTGCCCGCCGCGGCGATGGCGTTCTTCGCGCTCGGCGAGCTTGGCGGTGACGAACTCCGCGGCGGTGCCCTGCACCACGTTCTTGTCGAAGCGCGCGACCAGTTCGTCGTAGAGCGGCTGGTCGCCGGTCAGGAACCGGGTCTCGAGGATGGCGGTGCGGATCGTCATGTCGCCGCGCGCCTGCCGGACCGATTCGTCGACCGAACGCGTGGCGTGGCCGACCTTCAGCCCCATGTCCCACAGGCAATAGAGAATGGCTTCGGCGACCTGCTCGCCCCAGGCCGTCTGCTTGTAGGGCAGGATGAACAACAGATCGATGTCGGATTCCGGCGCCATCAGGCCGCGGCCATAACCGCCGGTGGCGACGACAGACATCCGCTCTTCGCCCGATCGGACATGCGAGCGATAGAGGTGCCGCGTCGCGGCGGAATAGAGAATGCGGATGATCTCGTCCTGCACGAAACACAATCGCTCGGCGCAGCGGCGGCCGTGACGGTCCTTCAGCAGCACGGCCTGCGCGGTGGCGCGTGCCGCGATCATCTCGGCCTTGAGCAATTGCGCCATCGCCGTGCGAAACACGTCCTCGCGGCCGGCATTTTTCTCGGCGAGCGCATCGATCGCGGCGGTGATCCGCGCGGTATCAAAACGATCATCCGCCACAGGGCGGTCCTCGGTCACAACGCTGTCCATGATCTATCCCGATATCGGACCGCGCAGACGCTGTCACGGATGATTGTGAGGCAGCAGTAGTTCTATGCTGGATTCGTGCTGCTTTGGACAAACCTGTTCTCAGGGCGCAGCTTTCGCGGCAGCTATTTTCTCGTTGACCTTTGACCTTAACTCATTGAAACAAAAGACAGTTTTTGGGGATATGAGGAGACCAGGGAATGTTCAGGATTTCACGGCGCGCGTTTGGTGCTGTTATCGCAGCCTCGACCTTGCTGCCCGGTGCGGCCTTCGCCGCCGACCCGCTCAAGGAAATTCGCATCGACTGGGCGACCTACAACCCGGTGTCGATGATCCTCAAGCAGAAGGGCCTCCTGGAAAAGGAATTCGCCAAGGACGGCATCAACGTCGTCTGGGTGCAGTCGGCCGGTTCCAACAAGGCGCTCGAATTCCTCAACGCCGGATCGATCGATTTCGGATCGAGCGCGGGCTCGGCCGCTTTGGTCGCCAAGATCAACGGTAATCCGATCAAGTCGATCTATGTCTATTCGCGCCCCGAATGGACCGCGCTGGTGACATCAAAAGATTCCAAGATCGCCAGCATTGCCGACCTCAAGGGCAAGCGCGTTGCGGTGACGCGCGGCACCGATCCGCACATCTTCCTGGTGCGCGCGCTGCTCGGCGCCGGCCTGTCCGAAAAGGACATCACGCCGGTGCTGTTGCAACACGCCGACGGCAAGACCGCGCTGATCCGCGGCGACGTCGACGCCTGGGCGGGGCTCGACCCGATGATGGCGCAGGCCGAAGTCGAGGAGGGCGCCAAACTGTTCTTCCGCAAGCCCGACGCCAACACCTGGGGCATCCTCAATGTGCGCGAGCAGTTCCTGAAGGACCATCCGGACGCGGTTCGCCGCGTGCTCGCGGTATATGAGGAGGCGCGCAAATATTCGCTGGCCAATTACGACGACCTGAAGAAGACGTTCATCGGCATCACCAAGCTGCCGGACGCGGTGGTCGACAAGCAGCTCAAGGAGCGCACCGAACTGACCCACAGCCGCATCGGCGCGCCGCAGCGCGAATCCATCCTCGCCGCCGGCCTTGCTTTGCAGCAGGCCGGGGTCGTTGCCGCCACGGTCGACGTCAAGGCGACACTGGATGCGCTGATCGACGATCGGGTCCCGCTGCCGACGAATTGAGGGAAGGAAGTATTGGTGTCGTCCCTGCGAACGCAGGGACCCATACGCCGCGGCCGTCATTATGGTTCGTGGCGTCTATCACCTTCTTCCACCACCAAGGCCGGTGGCTATGGGTCCCCGCGTTCGCGGGGACGACGAATGGATAAAGACGCACCATAACCCGCCACCTTGCAATCCCTCGAAAGACGCGTTCTTGCTATGGCCATGACCGTTGAACTGCCAGCGCTGGAACGGACCGATGCGATGACGCCCGAGACGAAAGCGTCGTCGGCGCGACTGCGGCGTTATGCGGGGCCGGCGCTGGGGCTGCTGCTGCCGGTGGGACTCGCGGTGGCCTGGGAAATCGCGGTCTGGGCGGGCCTGTCGAACGGCCGGCTGGTGCCGCCGCCAACCAAAATCTTCGCCACCATGGTGGAACTCGCCAGGAGCGGCGAGCTCTCGCGCCATATCATCGCGACGCTGAGCCGCGTCGCCTCGGGTTTTGTCATCGGTGTCGTCGCCGGCACGTTGTTTGGCGCGATCTCCGGCTATTGGGGCCTGGCGCGGCGGCTGCTCGATCCGACCGTGCAGGCGCTGCGCGCTATACCGTCGATCGCCTGGGTGCCGCTGTTCATCCTCTGGCTCGGCATTTTCGAAACCTCGAAGGTTGCGCTGATCGCGGTCGGGGTGTTCTTTCCGGTCTATCTCGGCGTGATGGGCGCGATCCTCTCGGTCGACCGCAAGATCGTCGAGGTCGGCCGCACGTTCCGGCTCAGTGGCCCGGCGATGATACGCCGCATCCTGTTGCCCGCGGTGCTGCCCGCCTATGTCGTGGCGCTGCGCGTCGGCCTTGGCTTGGGGTGGATGTTCGTCGTCGCCGCCGAATTCATGGGCGCGTCCGAAGGGCTCGGCTATCTCCTGATCGACGGCCAGCAGCTCGGCAAGCCGGCGCAGATCGTCGCCGCGATCGTGATCTTCGCCATCCTGGGCAAGACCACCGACTGGCTGATCGAGATCGCCACCGCGCCGCTGCTGCGCTGGCAGGATGCGTTCGGCGGCAGAAGCGGAGCGGCTTGATGCTGGCGCTAGATCGCGTTGGAAAAACCTATCCGAACGGCGTCCACGCGCTGGAGCGGTTTTCCGCCGACATTAAGCTCGGCGAGATCGTCGCCATCATCGGCGGCTCCGGTTGCGGCAAGTCCACCTTGCTGCGCGCCATCGCCGGCCTCGACCGTGCCACCACGGGCACGGTGACGCTGGACGACATTGCAATTACTGCCCCGCACGCAAAAATCGGCATCATCTTCCAGGAGCCGCGGCTGCTGCCGTGGCTGAGCGTGGCCGACAATATCGGCTTTGGCCTCTCTGAGCTGTCCGCCGCCGCGCGGCGCGAAAAGGTCGCGCGTGCATTGGACCGGGTTGGCCTCGCGGACAAGGCCAACGCCTGGCCGCGCGAATTGTCCGGCGGGCAGGCGCAGCGGGTCGCGATTGCCCGCGCGCTGGTGCCGCAGCCGGAAGTGCTGCTGCTGGACGAGCCGTTTTCGGCGCTCGATGCCTTCACGCGGCGCGACCTGCAGGACCATCTGCTCGATCTCTGGAACGATACAAGGCCAACGCTCATGCTGGTGACGCATGACGTCGACGAGGCCGTGGTGCTGGCGGATCGCGTGCTTGTGATGCGGCCGCGGCCGGGACGGCTGTTCGAAGAGATCAAGGTCAATCTGGCGCGGCCGCGCGACCGTAATTCGCCGCACTTCGACAATTTCAAGCGCCGCGTGCTGACCGCGCTGGATCGCTCGCTCGACCGCAACGTGCCCGACGCCGATGCCAAATCGACCGCGGGCGAGGCGATGTGGTGGTGACATTGGGTGGTGACTTGGGCTCCATAAGGCTTTAAATGCCGCATGATCCGGAAAAGTGGGAACCGGTTTTCCGAAAAGATCATGCGCAAACAAAGAGCAAAAAATCCGGGAGAAAAAAATGGACGCCGCCGAACTCCGTGCGATGCAGGCCCCGATCAAGGAACGCTACAAGTCCGATCCCTCAGCCGCCGTCATCACGCTCAAGGCCAAGGGCTCGATCGACAATGAAGGCCTGACCTGCAAGGTCGAAACCGGCCGCGCGCTGGCCGTTGCAGGCCTGCATCCCGCCACCGGCGGTTCCGGGCTTGAGCTGTGTTCCGGCGACATGCTGCTGGAAGCGCTCGTCGCCTGCGCCGGCGTGACGCTGAAGTCGGTCGCGACCGCGGTCGAAATTCCGCTCAAGAGCGGCCACGTCATTGCCGAGGGCGATCTGGATTTCCGCGGCACGCTCGGCGTCGACAAGGAAGCCCCGGTCGGTTTCGCCGAAATCCGCCTGCGCTTCGACGTCGAAACCGACGCGCCGCAGGACAAGCTAGATCTCTTGCTAAAGCTCACCGAGCGCTATTGCGTGGTCTATCAGACCATCCGCAACGGCCCGAAGGTCGCGGTGTCGATGAAGCGGGTGTGAGCCTGCAATATGGTGTCGTCCCGGCCTTGAGCCGGGACCCATACGCCGCGGCCCCTCGTTTCGAGAACCGATGTTCGATGCCTTTCGCGCCACACGAATAATTGTGGCTATGGGTCCCGGCCTTCGCCGGGACGACGGCACATAATGTCCCCCGAATCCATCTTCCTCCTGACGCTCGTCCTGCGCATGGTGATAACAGCGGCGTTCGTGGTGACGGCGTCGATCATCACCGAGAAGTCAGGCCCGGTGATCGGCGCGCTGATCGCGACATTGCCGATTTCGGCGGGGCCGTCCTATGTGTTTCTCGCGCTCGATCATGACGCGGCCTTCATCGCCGAAGGCGCGTTGGCTAGCCTGCCGATCAACGCCGCGACGATCTTTATGGGGCTGACCTATGTCGTGCTGGCGCAGCGCCGGAGCGCGGTCGTCAGTTGCCTTGCTGCGGTCGCGGTGTGGATCGCGCTTGCCTCGATCATTCGCGCGGTACATTGGACGCTGGCCGGTGGCCTGATCGTCAACGCCATCGCCTTTGCGATCTGTGTGCCGCTGCTGGCGCGCTACCGTCACGTCAAGATGCCGCCGGTCGCGCGGCGCTGGTACGACATCCCCCTGCGCGCCTCGCTGGTTGCGACACTGGTTGCGACCGTGGTCACGACGTCAGGCTGGGTCGGCCCGAAAATCAGCGGCATCATCGCGCTGTTTCCGATCGTGTTCACCTCCATGATGTTGATCCTGCATCCTCGCATCGGCGGCCCGCCGACCGCGGCCGTGCTCGCCAACAGCGCTTGGGGCCTGATCGGATTGGGCCTTGCCATTGCGGTGTTGCATGTTGCCGCGTTGCAGTTCGGCTCGGTGATCGGACTGAGCCTCGGGCTCGCGACCTGCGTCAGCTGGAATCTGGCGCTTTGGTGGAAGGGACGAAGGAAGGTGGCGCGGTGACGATCCCTTCCGTAATCCGGGTTGCAACATGGATTTGCTGCGGCCAGATTGGCGAGTGCGTCCACCTTTGCCGAGAACGGAACCGATGAGCCAATCCGAGGAGCTTTCGGCATATATGACCTTCGGACGAAGCGAGTGGGCAGCGTTACGCTTCAACACACCGCTGACGCTCTCCGAAGCGGACCTCACGGCGCTTCGCGGCCTGAACGAGCCGATCACGTCAGACGAAGTCGCCGACATATACTTGCCGCTAGCTCGGCTGCTGAACCTTCATTTCACCGCGGCGCGTAGCCTTGCACATGTCAAGAGTGCGTTCCTGGGTCGCGCACCGCACAGCGCGCCTTATATCGTCGCGTTGGCGGGCAGTGTTGCCGTTGGCAAGAGCACGTTTGCCCGCGTGCTTTGCGCGCTTTTAGCGCGGTGGCCGGACCATCGCCGGGTCGAACTCGTTACCACTGACGGGTTCCTGCATGCCAACCGGGTTCTGGAGGAACGAGGGCTGATGCGACGGAAGGGCTTTCCTGAGAGTTACGACCTGCCGAGAATGCTGCGGTTCCTGTCGGCGGTGAAAGCGGGCAGGGGCGATCTCGAACTGCCAGGGTACTCGCATCTGATCGGGGATATCGTGCCTTCGGAGCATCAGGTCGTTCGGCATCCGGACATCTTGATGTTTGAGGGCCTCAACGTGCTGCATGCGCGCGGCACGGCGCCCATGGTCGTCTCGGACTTCTTCGACTTTTCGATCTACCTGGACGCTGACGAGGCCGATATCCAGTCGTGGTACGTCGAGCGCTTTCTCAGTCTGCAGCGGACCGCCTTCCAGCAGCCCGCCTCATATTTCCACCACTACAGGGATTTGCCACCAAGCGATGCGCGCGAGGTCGCGAACAGGCTGTGGCGTGAGCATCATCGCGCAAATCTCCGTGAGAACATTCTGCCTACCCGCACACGTGCCGATGTCGTGCTCCGCAAGCGTTCCGATCACTCGGTTGGTGAGGTCTGGTTGCGAGAGACGTAGGCGGCGGTATCAGGCATTTCGTCGCTGAACTGAAGATTGATGGTTACCGCCACCGGCAGACCCGCTAGGTTGCTGGCAGAGCAGAACTGGGGCAGCGCGGTGGAGGGATTGTACAAGGTCGAGTACGACATCAATGAGGGTTCCGGCCGCAGCGTGCTGTACGCCAATGCCGGAACGATGCTTGGCGGCAATACGGCATTCGCCCATTTCGGCAGCTACCAGATCGTGGACGGCGAAATCGTCGCCAGGCTCAGGACCCGGCGCCACAGCCCGTCGCCCCGCCCTAGATCGCTGGTCAGTTCCGACCAGGTCACGCTCAGCATCCGCGGCAGGGCGGAGGGCGAGGCCTATCGCTTCGCAGGTGAAGTGGTGGAGGACACAGGTTCGGTGTTTCGCGCCGTGATGACGCCGCTCGGCAACGACGACGTTCCGCCGCCCGGTAGGGTCGGCGACGGTGGTATCATCAGCGGACTCTACTCGATCAACATCCGGATGCTGGATGGTCTTGCCGGCGGGCATACCGGCGTGATGCTGCTGCACGACGGCCGCATTCTCGGCGGCGACGCGTTCTTCTATTATCTCGGCGCCTATAGCTCGGCGAACGGCCGCTGGAAGGGCGAGTTCGTCAATCAGGAACACACCCCGGCGAAGGCCGAGCATCCGCTGTTCGGCGGTTATGAAGTCGGCATCGGTTTCTTGGGCCGCTGCGACGCCAACGGTGCCGAAATGGAGGCGACCGCCTTGGCCGGCAAGCGCAGCATCCGCTTGGCCGCTACGCTGAAGTTGATCCAGCCGTTCGCCGAGGCGGCTGGCTAACCGGCTGCGGACCAGGGCAGTCTCCACTGAATGACGCCGAAGAGCCGCAAATACAGCAGCGTTGTCGCCACCAGCGAGACAAATGCCACCGCCAGCGGCACGCTGGGCGGTGGCGTCCGCCAGTCGCGTGAATCCTGCATCAGGATCAGCGGCAACAGCGGCAGCGCGATCAATCCGAGAAACACGATTATCCGCCAGCCGCCTTCAAACAGCCCGGAGATCAACAGCAGCACGGGCGGCGCGCCGTACACCAGCGCGATCCACGCGAACGCTTTCGCGGCGCGCCTCAAGCCTTGCGTTCTTTCGCCAGCGTCGTGAGCCGATAGAGCGCATCCAGCGCTTCGCGCGGCGACATCTCATCCGGATGCAGCGCCTTTACGGCGGCGAGCAATTGCTCGGCCTCGCTCGGCGGTGCCGGCTCGGCGGCGGCGCGCGATGGCACCGCGAACAGCGGCAGATCATCGGCCAGAGCCCGCGCGGTCTGGCCGCGGTCCTGGGCTTCGAGTTTTGCCAGCACTGATTTGGCGCGCGCGATCACGGCCGGCGGCAGGCCGGCGAGCTTTGCGACCTGGATGCCGTAGGAGCGATCGGCCGAGCCGGGCAGCACCTCGTGCAGGAACACGACGTCGCCCTGCCATTCCTTGACGCGCACCGTGGCGTTGAACATCCGCGGCAGTTTTGCTGAGAGCGCAGTCAGCTCGTGATAATGGGTCGCGAACAGCGCGCGGCAACGGTTGCTTTCGTGCAGGTGCTCGATCGCTGCCCATGCGATCGACAGGCCGTCGAAGGTCGCGGTGCCGCGGCCGATTTCGTCGAGGATCACAAGCGAGCGCTCGCTGGCCTGATTCAAAATCACGGCGGTCTCGACCATCTCGACCATGAAGGTCGAACGCCCGCGTGCGAGGTCGTCGGCGGCGCCGACGCGCGAGAACAACCGGTCGACGACGCCGATCCGCGCGCGCGAGGCCGGCACGTAGCTGCCGATCTGCGCCAGCAGCGCGATCAGTGCGTTCTGGCGCAGGAAGGTCGATTTACCCGCCATGTTCGGGCCGGTGATCAGCCAGATCTGGCCGGATTTTTGGCTCGGCCCGGGCGAAAGATCGCAGGCATTGGCGATGAACGGCTGGCCGTCGCGCTTCAGCGCGGCTTCGACCACGGGATGGCGGCCGCCCTCGACGGCAAAACCGAGCGAGCCGTCGACCTCGGGCCGCACGTAATTGTCGTCGACCGCAAGTTTTGCCAGCGCGGTTGCGACATCGAGCAGTGCAAAGGCGTGCGCCGCGGCGCGCAGATCGTCGCTGGCGGCAAGCGCGATGACCGACAGCCGCTCGAAGATTTCCAGTTCGAGGTTGAGCGCGCGGTCGCCGGCATTGGCGATCTTGGCTTCGATCTCGCCGAGTTCGGCGGTGGTGAAGCGCACCTGGCCGGCCAGCGTCTGGCGATGGATGAAGGTCGCATTCAAGGGCGCCGTCATCAGCTTGTCGCCATGCTGCGCCGTCACTTCGACGAAATAGCCCAGCACATTGTTGTGGCGGATTTTCAGGCCCTTGATGCCGGTGTCGTCGGCATAGCGGGCCTGCATCGCGGCGACCACGAGACGCGAGGCATCGCGCAGATTGCGGCTCTCGTCGAGCGCGGGCTCATAGCCTTCGCGGACGAAGCCGCCGTCACGCTTGATCAGCGGCAATTGTTCGGCCAGCGCCCGCTCGAATTCGCGCGCAAGATCGCGCGACGGACGGCGCAGCGCCTCCATCACGGCAGCGATCTCCGGCGGCGGCGCATCAAGTTGCGCCAGCCGCGCCAGCGCCTGGTCCGCGGCGAGGATGCCGTCACGGAGGCCTGCAAGATCGCGCGGGCCGCCGCGACCGACTGACAGCCGCGCCAGCGCGCGCGACATGTCGGGCGCGGCGCGCAGGGTGGTGCGGATATCCTCGCGCGCAAAGCTGTCGGCGACGAAAGTGGCGATGGCGTCCAGCCGCCGCGCGATTGCAGCGCTGTCGGTGAGCGGGGCTGCGAGGCGCTGCGCCAATAGCCGCGATCCGGCGGCGGTGACGGTGCAGTCGATCGCATCGAGCAGCGAGCCGCGTCGCTCGCCCGCCAGCGTGCGGGTCAATTCGAGATTGGCGCGGGTCGCCGGATCGATCGCCATGGTGGTGCCGGCGGCTTCGCGCGACGGCGGCGACAGCGGCGGGCGCTTTCCAACTTGTGTTCGATCGATATAGGTGACGGCGGCGGCCGCCGCGGTCGCTTCCAGCCGCGACATCGCGGACAGACCGTCCATCGTGGCGACCGCGAAATAATCGCACAGTCGTCGTTCCGCGGTGGCGCCGTCGAAGACGTCGCGGGTCAGCGGCGTCACCGCCGGCAGTTCGCGCAGCAGCGGCCCCAGATCAGCATCGCCATACAGCGCATCGGTGACGATGACTTCGTTCGGATTGATCCGCGCCAAGGTCGCCGCAAGCTCTGCAGTCGAACATTCCGTGACCATGAATTCGGAGGTCGAGATGTCGATCCAGGCAAGGCCGATGCGGTCGCCTCCGGCAGATCCTCGCGCCCGCGCGATCGCCAGCAGGTAATTATTGGTCTTGGCGTCGAGCAGCGTGTCTTCGGTCAGCGTGCCCGGTGTAACCAGCCGCACCACGCCGCGGCTCACCACGCTCTTGTTGCCGCGCGCGCGTGCGGCTGCGGGATTCTCGGTCTGCTCGCACACCGCGACCCGGTGGCCGGCATTGATCAAGCGATGCAGATAATCCTCGGAGCGCTCCACCGGCACGCCGCACATCGGTATATCCATGCCCTGGTGCTTGCCGCGCTTGGTCAGCACGATGCCGAGCGTCCTGGAGGCGATCTCGGCGTCCTCGAAGAACAGCTCATAGAAATCGCCCATCCGGTAGAACAGCAGCAGCCCGGGATGGCCGGCCTTTATTTCAAGGTACTGTTCCATCATCGGCGTGACGCGCGCTGTCGCGTCGGCGGCCGGAGTTGCCTCGGGGGGCGGGGGTGCGGGGATGTTTTGCTGGATCGTCATTGCGGGGCGCAAACTACAAAATTTTGAAGTCTGGTCCTATTGGTTTGGTCGTTTCATCCCGGTTTTCCACGCCCGGAAAAAAGACCACACGACCCGCTCCATCCGCTCCCTCCCCCCTTGCGGGGGAGGGCCGGGGAGAGGGGTGGCGGCAACGGCAGTGCGTGTGGTTTACCCCTCTCCCTAACCCTCCCCCGCAAGGGGGGAGGGAACAGATCGTCTGCTTTGCAACCGCCTCAATTGACCTCTTGCAGCGCCGCTCCTAAAACTCGCCATCAAATCCAGCGGGTCAACGGCCCAAACGCGGCGTTCAGGGAGAGATTCAATGCGTGATGTATTCATTTGCGATGCCGTACGGACCCCGATTGGCCGTTTTGGCGGTTCGCTCGCCAAGGTGCGCGCCGACGATCTGGCCGCCGCCCCGATCAAGGCCCTGATGGCGAAGCATCCCAATCTCGACTGGAAAGCGGTCGATGAGGTGTTCTTCGGCTGCGCCAACCAGGCTGGCGAGGACAACCGCAACGTCGCGCGCATGGCGCTTCTTTTGGCTGGTATGCCCGACTCGGTTCCTGGCCAGACGCTGAATCGTCTCTGCGCCTCGGGCCTCGATGCGGTCGGTGCCGGCGGCCGCGCGATCCGCGCAGGCGAGATCGATCTCGCAATTGCCGGCGGCGTCGAATCGATGACGCGAGCGCCGTTCGTGATGGGCAAGGCGCCGGAAGCGTTTTCACGTTCCGCTGATATTTTCGACACCACGATTGGCTGGCGTTTCATCAATCCCTTGATGAAGGCGCAGTACGGCGTCGATGCGATGCCGGAGACCGGCGAGAATGTCGCCGAGGAATTCCAGGTGTCGCGCGCCGACCAGGACGCGATGGCAATTCGCTCGCAGCAGCGCGCGGGCGCTGCGATCGCAGCCGGCTATTTCGCCGAAGAAATCACCCCGGTGTCGGTGCCCGGCGGCAAGGCAGGTCCGATCACGGTCGACAAGGATGAACATCCGCGCCCCGAAACCACGCTGGAAGGTTTGACGAAATTGAAGCCGATCGTGCGCAATCCCGGCACGGTGACGGCGGGCAATGCGTCCGGCGTCAATGATGGCGCGGCCGCGATGATCCTCGCCTCGGAAGCTGCCGTGAAGAAGCACGGCCTGACGCCGCGGGCGCGCATCCTTGGGTTAGCGTCGGCTGCGGTGCCGCCGCGCATCATGGGCATCGGGCCGGTGCCGGCGACCAGGAAGCTGATGGAGCGGCTCGGCATCAAGATCAGCGATTTCGATCTGATCGAGCTCAACGAAGCGTTCGCCTCGCAGGGAATCGCCGTTCTCAGGCAACTCGGCGTCAAGGACGATGCCGATTTCGTCAACCCGCATGGCGGCGCCATCGCGCTCGGTCACCCCCTCGGCATGAGCGGCGCGCGGCTGGCCATGACCGCCGTGCACGGCATGGAGAAGCGCGGCGGCAAGCTTGCCTTGGCAACTATGTGCGTCGGCGTCGGCCAAGGCGTCGCGATGGCGATCGAAAAGATCAATTGATGCAATGGTTTGGGAGGACGTAAAAACGTCCTTCCCCAAATTAGTTATGTCATATAATGGATCTGCGGCGCGGCGACCGGTCAGGCCAGGGAGGAATTCGTCATGACACTGTCCTATCCGCTGCAAAGCCTTGTGGCGCATCCGCCGCGGTTGTCGCCGGCCTACAAGAGCACGGTGAAGCGCTCGCCCACCAAGCCGCTGATCCCGATGCGGCATACGCTGTCGGAACTGACCGGGCCGGTCTACGGCCACGAGACGGTGCGCGAAAACGACAACGACCTCACGCTCCAGGGCAAGGGCGAACCGCTCGGCGAGCGCATCATCGTGCATGGCCACGTGCTCGATGAAGACGGCCGCGGCGTCCCCAATACGCTGGTCGAACTGTGGCAGGCCAATGCCTGCGGCCGCTATGTCCATGTCGTCGACCAGCACCCCGCGCCGCTCGATCCGAATTTCACCGGCGCTGGCCGCACGCACTCGGACAGCGAAGGCTATTACCGCTTCGTCACCATCAAGCCCGGGGCCTATCCTTGGGGCAACCATCACAACGCTTGGCGTCCGGCCCATATCCATTTCTCGGTATTCGGGCATTCCTTCGTCTCGCGGCTGGTGACGCAGATGTATTTCCCCGGTGATCCGCTGTTCCCGTTCGATCCGATCTTCAATTCGGTGACCGACGAGAAGGCGCGCAACCGGATGGTGTCCGACTTCGACCTCGAAAATACCAAGCCGGATTGGGCGCTGTGCTATCGCTTCAACATTGTGCTGCGCGGGCGCAACGCCACGCCGATGGAGACCAAGTAAGTGTCCAAGGCGCAGAGCAAGCCGGAAGGCGTTACCCCATCACAGACCGTCGGCCCGTATTTCGCCTACGGCCTGACGTCGAACGGCCAGTATGACTGGAACGACGCTTTCTCGAACAATCTCGTGACGGCGGATACGTCAGGCGAGCGCGTCCGCGTCGAGGGCCGGGTGTTCGACGGCGACGGCAAGCCGATGGTGGATTGCATGCTGGAGATCTGGCAGGCCGATGCGCAAGGCCGCTTCTCCGATCCGCAGGACAAGCGCGCGCTGCCCAATTCGTCGTTCAAGGGTTTTGGCCGCTGCGGGACCGATGGCAATGGTGGATATTCCTTCGACACCATCAAGCCGGGCATCGTGCCCGATCCCGATGGCAAGCCGCAGGCCCCGCATCTAGCGCTCGCGGTGTTCGCGCGCGGCATGCTGCTGCATCTGTACACGCGGATTTATTTCAGCGGCGAGGCAGGCAATGCCACGGATCCCGTGCTGGCGCTGGTGCCGGCCGACCGTCGCGCAACGCTGATCGCCCAGCAGGCCAACTGTAACGGCAACGCGGTCTACCGGCTCGACATCCACATGCAGGGCGACAACGAGACGGTGTTCTTCGACGTCTAAGCGCGGCGCCGTCGCGGCCGCAAGGAGCGCGGAATGATCATCGGGCGCGAGCAGGATGTCACGGTTGCAGCGTCTGCCGTGATGGAGCGGACCTCTGATCCACGGTTGCGCGAGATCATGCTGTCGATGGTCAAGCATCTGCACGGCTTTGTCCGTGATGTCCGGCTGACCGAAGCCGAATTCCGCGAAGCCGCCGCTATCCTCGTGGAGCTAGGCAAGCAAACGACAGACACGCACAACGAAGTCATCCTGATCGCGGGCTCGCTCGGCGTTTCCTCGCTGGTATGCCTGCTGAACAATGGCGATCAGGGCAACACCGAGACGGCGCAATCGCTGCTCGGGCCGTTCTGGCGGCTGAACTCGCCGCGCGTCGAAAACGGCGGCTCGATCGTCCGGTCCGACACGCCGGGCGCGGCGCTGTTCGTCACCGCGCGCGTCGTCGATCACGCCGGTCGTCCGATTGCGGGCGCCGAGGTTGATATCTGGCATGCCTCGCCGGTCGGCCTGTACGAGAATCAGGATCCTGAACAGGCCGAGATGAATTTGCGCGGCAAGTTCACGACCGATGCCGACGGACGCTTCGCGTTTCGTTCGGTGATGATGGTCGGCTATCCCATTCCGACCAATGGTGTGGTCGGGCGGCTCTTGAAGGCGCAGCAGCGGCATCCCTATCGGCCGGCGCATCTGCATGCGCTGATCTTCAAGCCGGGATTCAAGGTGCTGATTTCGCAGGTCTACGATCCCGCCGACCCGCATATCGACAGTGACGTGCAGTTCGGCGTGACCAAGGCGCTGATCGGCGAGTTCGTGCGGCATGACGAGGCGCATCCGACTGCAACCGACGTCGGCTCGCCCTGGTATTCGCTCGACTATGTCTACCGGATGGAAGCCGGCGAAGCCGTGCTGCCGCGTCCGCCGATCAAGTAACGCCCAGCTCGTTCGACTTGCCTGAGATGTCCATCGCCGCGCGCCATGCAAACACCATGGCCGGCCCGATCATGGTCCCCGGACCGGGATAGGTGCCGAGGAAGATCGAGGCGGCGTCGGCGCCGGCGGCATAGAGGCCGGGAATCGGCTGCCCTGTAGACGTCAGCACCCGGCCGTTGGCGTCGGTGCGCAATCCGGCGCTGCTGGCGAGGTCCGAAGGCCAGACTGCGACGGCGAAATACGGACCGGGGCCGATCTTGCGCAGACAGGGATTTGGGTTGTTCCCGGCATCGCCGTTGAAGCGGTTGAGGTCGCTGGTGCCGCGGCCGAAATCCTCGTCGACACCGGTCTCGGCAAAGCGATTGTACCGTTCGATGGTACCGGCGAACGCGCCGCCATCAACGCCGATTTGCAGCGCCAGTGCAGCGATGCTGCTACCAGTGAACAGATAGCCTGACTTGATGAAACGCGAGAGGTCGCGCGTCCCGGGGTGGATCAGGCCAAGACCATAATCGCGAATAAAAGCACGGTCGCAGATCAGGAACGCCGGGATGCTGGGCACCGTCTGGTGCGCCCGCAGCATGCCGTCGACGAAGTCATGATACGAATTGGCTTCGTTGACGAAGCGAACGCCGGCACTGTTCACCGCCATCAGGCCGGGCTTGGCGCGATCGAGCATGATGTGGGGAAACACCGAGAGGTGGCCGTCGTCCTGCGGCATCACGGAGCTCGGCATCCACAGCGCCGGGCTCCTGATGTCCTGCGCAATCTCGCCATGCGCTCGTTCGCCCGCAAGGATGCCGTCGCCGGTGTTGCTGTCCGGGGACATCGAATAGCGCTGGGTGCCGTCCGGAAACAGCCGGTTGCGCAATTCGCTGCTCCAGCCGATGCCGCCTGCCGCCAGCACGACGCCCCGTCGCGCGCGAATGCTGATCTCGCGATCGTTTGTGGTGAACACCGCGCCGATGAGTCTGCCATCGTCCTCGATCAGCTCGCTGAGCTGCGTCTGGTAACGGATTTCGACCGTGCTTTGCTTCAAACTGTAAAGCAGCCGCGCCACCAGCGCGTTGCCCATGATCAGGCGCGTGCCACGCGGATGCTTGATCCGGTCCAGCGCTTGCCGCACCAGCAGGCGAGCCGCGTTCGAAAAATTTGCCAGGGAGCGAAACGGGTGCAGCAACGACGGAATGTCGGTCTTGCCGACCATCATGCCGCCGAGCACCATGAATTCACGGCGCGACGGCCGCACCCGCGCGAAGTCATCGCCGAGCTTTCGTCCGTCGAACGGCACGGCACCCAGCGCCCTGCCGCCAAGCGCGGCGCCGGGCTGTGCGTGATAGTCCGGATGCACCGGCGGCGGCACGAAGGCCACGCTGGTTCTTTGCTGGAGATAATCGAGCATCGCGGGCCCAGTGGCGAGAAAGGCGGCGAGCCGCGCATCATTGGCGTCATCGCCCAATATCGCCGCAAGGTAGGTTCTCGCGGCCTCGATGCTGTCGGGCACGCCGGCCGCCTCACTCTGCCGGCTGCCGGGAATCCACACCGTTCCCGCCGAGGTCGCCGTGGTGCCGCCGACCATGTCGGACTTTTCGCACAGAATGACCTGGAGGCCTTCGAGCGCGCCGACCAATGCTGCCGTCATGCCCGCCGCGCCGGCGCCGATCACCAGCAAATCGGTCTCGGCATCCCACCGGCGGTTATCTGTTTGGCCGGTCACAACAACTCGACCGAACAACTCACTTCAGCGTCCCGATCGCCAGCGCATGCGCCACGCAGCTGTTGATATGCTGGGTCAGGATCGACTTTGCACCCTCGATGTCGCGCTTCAGCGCGCAGTCCAGCAGCGCCTGATGCTGCGCGATGGTGGCGCTGCCGCGGTATTGCAGGGCGTAGCGGAAGTATTTGTCGAACACGACCGAGTGAGTCTGCATCAGTTCGCGCGAGCCGCAGCTCGATATCAAGGCCTGGTGGAATTCGCCGTCGTAACGCTTGCGAAGCTCGGGGTCGTCGCCCGCGGTGAGGATGGCGCGCTCGGTCGCCGCCAGCTTGTGATGCGCTGACACCACGCGGCCTTCCCATTCCATGTCGCCGGCCCGGAAGGATTCGGTCATCGCGTGATGTTCGAGCAGAATTCGCAGCTGTGCGAGCTCGCGCAAATTCTGGATCGAGACGGGAGCTACCTCGAAGCCCCGCTGGCCTTCGGCAACGACAAAGCCTTCCGAAGCCAGCCGGTTGAGGATCTCGCGCAGCGTCGAAACGCTGAGGCCGTAATCCTCCTTCATCGAGTCGAGCTTGAGCCGTCCCGACGGGTTGAGCACGCCGAAGATGATGTCGGAGCGAATGCGGTGATAGCCGCTGTCGCCGGCTGACATCGGTGGTTGGGGATGCTCCAGGATGGACAATGCTTAATCCCGTTGTTGGGCCCGGCATGGCTCTGGCGATTCGCCGGCAACATAACCGCGAATGGCCGCTTTACCGCATGCGACGATCATATGATGAAATCAGATATATCATATATTATTGTGATTATCCTTTGACAATGATTTCGTTATGTGGTTTCCACCGAAAAGACGGCGCTGAGACAAGAATTCGCGGCAACAAGCTGCGGGCCTGACGCCGGATCGTTTCAGGGAGGAATGAATGAGACTGCTTACAGGTCTGTCCGCGGCGCTGTTCGCCGGTACGCTTCTGGTCGGCGCTGCCTCCGCGCAAGAGGCGCGGACCATCCGGTGGGGACATCTCAACAACACCGACCATCCCGTCAGCCTTGGGGTGAAGAAATTTGCCGAAATCCTGTTGGCAAAGAGCGGCGGAAAGCTCAGCGTTCGCGAGTTTGCCGCTTCCCAGCTTGGCAACGAACTGCAGCAGCAGTCGGCGCTGCGCGGCGGAACGCAGGAGATGCTGTCGGCTTCGACCACGTCGCTCGCAACGGTCGTTCCCGAATTCGGCCTGCTGGATTTCCCCTTCATCGTCTCTACCACCGATCAGGCTGATGCGCTGGTCCAGGGTGCGTTCGGAAAGGCGATGATGGATGTGCTGCCGCAGCGCGGGCTGGTCGCGCTCGGCTATTGGGGGCTCGGCTTCCGCAACGTCACCAACAGCAAGCGCCCGATCGCCAAGCTGGAGGATTTCAACGGCCTCAAGCTGCGCGTGATTCCGAACCCGGTCTATCTGGAATCGTTCAGCGCCTTCAAAGCCAATCCGATCCCGATGGCGTTCGGCGAACTCTATTCGGCGTTGGAAACGCGCACGGTCGACGGCCAGGAAAATCCCTACACCGTCATCCTGTCCAACAAATTCTATGAAGTTCAGAAATATGTTTCCGCCACCGGCCACACCTTCACCGAGAACATTATTCTCGTCAGCAAGATATTCTGGGACAAGCTGACGCCGGCCGAGCAGAAGATGATGCAAGAAGCCTATGAGGAAAGCCGCGGCTACCAGAAGGAACAGACGCTGCTGCAGACCGAAAAGGCTCTCGCCGAATTGCAGGCCAAGGGAATGCAATACAATGCCGTGGCTCCGGAGGAGCTGGAGCGCCTGCGCAAGGCCGTCCAGCCGGTGGTCGAAAAGGTTTCCGCAAGCCTGAAGCCGGAAACAGTGAAGCTGTTCAACGAAGAGCTCGATCGAATCCGCAAAACGGTCAAGTGATGCGCGGCTGATATGCAAAAAGCAGGGCCGGTCTCGATCGGTCTTGCAACCACTCCAGCTCAAGAACGGCGCCGATGGCACGCATTCTCGACCTGTACTGCGCGATGCTCAAATTCGTCATCGCGCTGTGCCTTGCGGCCATGGTCGTGCTGGTGTTCGGCAATGTCGTGCTGCGCTACGGCTTCAACTCCGGCATTACCATTTCGGAGGAACTGTCGCGCTGGCTGCTGGTCTGGCTCACCTTTCTCGGCGCCATCGTGGCGGTCCGCGAGCACGCGCATCTCGGCGTCGACAGCCTGGTCCGGATGCTGTCCCCTGCAGGCAAACGGATCTGCTTCATCGTCAATTATTGCCTGATGCTGTTTGCCGACTGGTTGTTGCTGACGGGAAGCTGGCGCCAGACCATCATCAACCTCGACGACCGTGCGCCGGCAACCGGCCTGTCACTCGGCATTTTCTATTTCGCCGGTGTCGTCTTCGGTGTCTCCGCCGGCATCGTGCTGCTTTACGATCTGTACCGCGTCGTGTCCGGCCAGGCCGGCGAATCGGACCTGGTCGCCGTCAGGGAGGAGGAAGCCTGATGGCATCGCGGGGGCGCCGCACATGACCATCGCGGTCTTCACCATCTCGTTGCTCGGCGCCATGGCGCTCGGCATGCCGATCGCATTCGCCCTGATCATCTGCGGCGTCGCGCTGATGAGCACGATCAACATGTTCGATTCGCAGATCGTGGCGCAGAACATCATCAATGGCGCGGACAGCTTTCCGCTGATGGCGATTCCCTTCTTCATGCTCGCCGGCGAGATCATGAACAAGGGAGGGCTGGCCAGGCGCATCGTCAATGTCGCCCTCGTTGCGGTCGGACATTTCCGCGGCGGGCTCGGCTATGTGACGATCCTCGCGGCCTGTATCCTCTCATCGCTATCAGGATCCGCCGCGGCCGATGCCGCGGCGCTCGCAGCCGTGCTGGTGCCGATGATGGTTGCGGCGGGGCACAAGAAGATATACGCGGCCGGACTTGTGGCTGCGAGCGGCGTCATCGGTCCCGTCATTCCTCCCAGCATCGGTTTCGTTATCTTCGGCGTCGCCGCCAACGTGTCGATCTCCAAGCTGTTTCTCGCCGGTATCTTTCCGGGGCTGATGCTGGGTGCCGGCTTGTGTGTCGCCTGGTGGTGGGTGGTCCACAAGGAAAACCTGACGCCGCCGCCGCGGGCGTCATTCAGGGAAGTTGCCCACGCCGTGATCGACGGCTTCTGGGCGCTGATGTTGCCGGCGATCATCATCGTCGGCTTGCGTTTCGGCATCTTTACGCCGACGGAGGCCGGGGTCGTCGTCGCGGTTTATTCGCTGTTCGTGACGACCTGCATCTATCGCGAACTGAAATTCTCGCAGCTGTATGGCATCTTTGTCTCCGCGGCCCTGACCACCAGCATCGTGATGTTCCTGGTCGCCGCGGCGCTGGTGTCTTCCTGGCTGATCACGGTGTCGGAGATAGCGAGCCAGGTCGTGGACCTCTTGAGACCCTTCATGGGCAACAAGACGCTTTTGATGTTCGCGATCATGGTCGTCGTCGTCATTGTCGGCACCGCGCTCGACATGACGCCGACGATCCTGATCCTGACGCCGATCCTGATGCCGATCGTCAAGGCGGCCGGCATCGACCCGGTCTATTTCGGCGTGATGTTCATCATCAACAATTCCATCGGCCTCATTACGCCGCCGGTCGGTATCGTGCTGAATGTCGTTTGCGGCGTCTCCAGGATCAGCATGGAAGATATCATCAAGGGCGTCTGGCCGTTTATGATCGCCCAGCTTATCGTGCTGTTTCTGCTGGTGCTGTTCCCGGCATTGGTGACGGTCCCGGCCAAGTGGCTTGCCGGCTAGAAGCGGCATATCAGGCGCGTAAAGGGGGAGGCTCAATGTCCACCAAGATCATGATCCTGAACGGACCCAACCTGAATTTTTTGGGGATCAGGGAGCCTCATATCTATGGCCCGACCACGCTCAAGGAGATCGAGACAAGCTGCGAGGAAGTAGCAAAGTATCTCGGGGTCACGGTCTCGTTTCACCAGTCCAATCTCGAGGGCGAACTGGTCAACTGGATCCAGTCGGCGCACGGCAATTATGACGCGATCATCATGAACCCGGCGGCCTATTCGTTCACCTCGATCGCGCTGATCGACGCGCTGAAAATATTCGAAGGCCCCAAGATCGAGGTCCATATCTCCAACATCCATGCGCGGGACGAGCTGCACCGGCATTCGATCACGTCGAGCGCGTCCACCGCCGTGATCTGCGGTCTCGGCCCATACGGCTATATTGCGGCGATGCTGGCCGCCGTTCAAAGGCTCGGGAAGCTGCCGGACGCGGTTCCGGCCTCGCTGCACGGCTTAAAGGGGAGATAGAGAATGCGCGGCGCAGGCTTTCTGGCGATCTGGAGCGACGTCGAGCCCGATCATCTGACCGATTACCGGCACTGGTTGACGCGCGAGCACACCACCGAGCGCGTGACGACCAAGGGATTTTTGGGCGTTCGCGTGTTCCGCGCCGCGCGAACTGACATCGCCAGGTTCTTCATTCTCTACGAACTGGAAGCCCCCGAGGTGCTCGACGGCCCGGCCTATCTGGCGCGGCTCAACGCCCCGACGCCGTGGTCGCAACGCACCATGCCCCGGCTCGGCAATTTCATTCGCGGCGGCGGCGTCATGACGGCCCGAGCGGGTCGCGGCGAGGGATCGACCATCGCCGCACTGCGCGTCGAACGTCTGCCGGAAAAACTGCAAGCCTTCGCGGACGCGCTCGTCGCACTCGACGGCATTGCTGCGGTGCAGATCGGCACGACCGATCTGGCGCGCACCTCGGTGCCGACGGTCGAGAAGGGCATGCGGAAGGATGAAGGGATTTTTGCTGGCCTTGTGATCATCGAGGCGCTTGACGAGACAGCGCTTGGTGGCGCATTGCGTCGAGCAACCGAAATGACGCCGGACTTGTTCGGCGGCGGTGAGCCGGAGGTCTATCAGGGCATGTTCGCACTCGACGCCCGTATCGCAGACTTTGAATAATGCCGTCGTTCTCACTCGCCGCGCTGACCGTCCTCGATCTGGCGCCTCCCGCGCTGATCGACATTGCAGCTGGCTGCGGCTATGACGCCGTCGGGATTCGCCTGCTGCCCGCGATGCCCGGCGGTATCGCCTATCCGCTGGACGACAAAGCGAGCCTGAACGAAACACTGGCCCGGCTGGACGCTACCGGCATCAAAGTAGCCGACCTCGAAGTGGTCGCGCTCAGGCCCGAGACCGACATTGCCAGCTTTTCCGCGTTCTTCGAGACCGGCGCGGGGCTCGGCGCCAAGCACATCCTGGTCGCGGGTTACGATCCTGATCTCGCCCGGTTCAGAGATAGCTTTGCGAGGTTTTGCGAGGCCGCCACCCCATACGGGCTGACGGCCGATCTCGAATTCATGCCCTGGACCTATGTCCCGGATCTGGCGACAGCAAACAGCATCGTCGCGCCGATGGGGCAGGCCAATGCCGGTATCCTGGTCGATGCGCTGCATTTCGACAGGTCGAGGAGTTCGACCGCCGAACTTGCGCGCGTGTCCGTCGACCGGCTGCATTACTGGCAGTTATGCGACGGCCCGGCCGAGCGGCCCGCCACGAACGAAGAACTGATCCACGCCGCCCGCCATGAGCGGATGTTTCCCGGCGAGGGCGGCATCGACCTCGTCTCGCTGGCGCGCGCCATGCCGGCGGATATCACCGTCAGCCTCGAAGTCCCGACCGTCGAGCTGGCCAAAACCATGGGCCATAAGGACCGCGCCCAGCGCGCGCTGGATGCTGCCAAGGCGGTGATCGCCGCGGCCAAACTCTGACAACGAGCCTGAGAAGGCATTGATAAGGTCATTTGCGTCGATCGAACATGGGAGTATCTCTCAGGTTCACCGTCGGAGTTTCTGCATATGATGACGCTGCGCCAGGTCGAGGTTATCAGGGCCGTGATGATCACGGGCACGATCGGCGGGGCGGCAAAACTGCTCAACGTGTCGGCGCCGGGCATCAGCCGGCTGGTGAAATATACCGAGCGCTCGCTCGGCATCCGATTCTTCCAGCGCCAGAACGGGCGCTACTTCCCGACCTCCGAAGCGCATAATATTTTCGAGCACATCAACGGCGTCTACAAGAAGGTCGACGACCTCACCGAAATCATCTCCAAGATCGGGCGTGGCACGCTGTCGGAACTGCGCATCGGCTCGGTGCCGAGCATTTCCCAGATCATGGTGCCGCGCGCGATCGAGCGCATCCGTCGGCGCTATCCCGATCTGCACATCGACATCAACATCCTCAAGATCGAGGAGGCGATCGACTATTTGTTGCTCGGCAAGGGCGATTGCGTCGCCATGAGCTATCGGCTCGATCATCCGGGCCTCGATTTCATGCCGCTGGCGTCGGGTGAGTTGTTCTGCATCGTGCCGCAGGGACACGAACTGGCGGGTCGAAAGCAGGTCACTGCCGCGGAGATCATCCGCTACCCCCTGATCGGCATCGACCCCAACGATCCCTATGGGCGCATCATGGCCGAGATCTTCGCGCGCAATAAATTGTCCTACGACATCACGATCCGGGCGCGGTTCGGCACCACGGTCTGCGCGCTGGTCAAGGCGGGGCTCGGGATTGCCGTCATCGATCAGTTCACCGTCGCGCATGGCGGCTACCCCGGCGTGGAAATGCTTCGGATCGTGGAGCCCACGAGGTTCGACACCTACATCGCGGTGAAACGAGGCGCCTCGCTCTCGCTGCATGTCGAGCATTTCATCGAATGCCTGCGGTCGGAAATGCGGGCACTGGAGCCGAGCCGGAAAAGTCCGGCGGTGGCGGCATCGCGCGGCCGAAAAAAATAACATCAAGTTATGTTTGTGGAATAAATGGGTAATTGTGTTATCTGGCAAAGGCGGTATCGTTTGCGCGGTTTTGGTGCTCTAAGCCGCGCAATCCCATGTTGATACTGCGAGACCATAGCGACGTGTCCAAACGCCCGCCCTCGATCAGTCAAAAGTTTCTCACCGGCCTGATCGGGGCCCCGATTGCGCATTCGGCGTCGCCGGCGATGCACGAAGAGGCGGCCGCTGCTCTCGGTATCCGTTGTCACTATCAACTGATCGAGGTCGCGGGCCAAGGCTCGGCTGAACTGCGCACGCTGCTCGACAACATCAAGCGCATCGGATTTGCCGGCGTCAACGTGACGTTTCCCTACAAGGAAGCCGTGATTCCGCTGCTCGACGATTTGTCGCCGGCTGCGCGCGAGATCGGCGCGGTCAATACGGTGGTCGTCCGCGACAAAAGACTGGTCGGGTACAATACCGACGCCACGGGTTTTGAGCGTGCGGTCGGCAATCTTGTGAAAGCATCGGGTCATGGCCCCGTTGCCCTGATCGGGGCCGGCGGCGTCGGCAAGGCGATTGCTAACGCGCTCGCCGCGCTCGGTGTCGCCGAACTCAGCATCTTCGATACCGACTGTGCCAAGGCCGAACAGATCGCGGCACAGTTGCGCGGTCGCCAACCGGTGCGGATTGCGCAAACCGTGGAAGACGCGCTGCGGGGTGCCGTCGGCGTGGTCAACGGAACGCCGATCGGCATGCTGCCGGATCGCGGCACGCCGGTGCCGGAGGCGCTGCTCCGTCGCGACGTCTGGGTGGCCGACGCGGTCTATTCGCCGCTCTGGACGCCGCTGCTGACCGCGGCCAAAGCCAGGGGCGCCGAGGTCATGACCGGGCGCGACCTCGCGATCCATCAGGCGGCGGACGCTTTTGAATTGTTCACGGGAATGAAGCCGTCGATCGTCGAAATGGGAAATGCATTCGACGCCGTGATGGCAAGACGCTACTCTGCGACATCGGACGCGTAGCCGACGACAAGGCTCGCGTCGACAAGATCAAAAGATCAAAACAACAGGGGATGGAAATGAAATCAGGAATTTTAGCAGGTATCCTGCTCGCGACCATGACGGCTGCAGCGGCATTGGCGCAGTCCGGCGCCCCCATCAAGCTCGCCAATGTGGCCGAACTGTCCGGCGGCGGCGCCACGGTCGGCACCAACTGGAAGAACGGCATCGATCTTGCGATCGAGGAAGTCAACGCCAAGGGCGGCGTGCTCGGCCGCAAGCTGGAAGTCACCCACGCCGATTCGCAATCCAACCCCGGCGTGGCGCGCGCCCAGGTCCAGAAGGCGCTCGACGGCGAGCCTTACGTCCTGCTCGGCCCCGGCTATTCCGGATCGGTCAAGGTCACGGCGCCGCTCGCGGCCGAAGCCGGCATCGCCCAGATCATGGGCGGCGAAGCCGCCGAGTTGACGCAGGGCGGCAACAAATTCCTGTTCCGCACCTCGTTCGGTCAGCAGTCCTCGATGCCGAAGGTCGCCAAATACATCAACGACGAGGTGAAGGCGAAATCGGTTGCGATCGTCTGGGTGAATAATGATTTCGGCCGCGGCGGACGCGACGTCATCACCAAGGAATTCGCCAAGCTCGGCGTCAAGGTCGCTGCCGACCTCTCCACCGAAGCCGGTCAGGCCGATTTCGCCGCCGACGTCAGCAAGATCAAGGCTGCTGCGCCCGACGCGGTCTTCATCTATCTGAACGAAGAGGAAAGCGCCCGCATCTTGAAAGAGCTGAAGCGCCAGGGCGTCACCGTGCCCCTGATCGGCGAAACCACGCTGGTCGGCCAGAAGGTGGTCGAACTGGCGGGGGATGCTGCGAACGGCGCCCGCGGCCATGTCGGCCTCACCACTGACGCGCCGGTCGATCTGATCAAGGCGTTCCGGGAAAAGTTCGTCAAGAAGTACAATTACGTGCCTGACCATAACGGCCTCAAGGGCTATCTGGCGATCTACATGATCAAGGCCACCACCGAGAAGATGGGCAAGGTCGATTCCAAGGCGTTCGCCGATAACCTCCATGGCCTCACCATCAAGGCGGCCAGTGAGCCCGGCATCCTGATGGACGCGACCTTCGACAAGAACGGCGACATCGATCGCCAGGGTTTCCTGGTCGAGATCGTCGATGGCAAGCAGGTCATCAAGCAGGTGCTGCCGAAGCTGAACTGAGGTAGCGGCTTCTTTCTCTCGTCATTGCGAGCGAAGCGAAGCAATCCAGAATCGCAAGGCAAGGCTGGATTGCGTCGTCGCAAAAGCTCCTCGCAATGACGTGGAGGCTTGTTCCGGTTAATCATGGGCTTTGAAGGTCAGAGGCCAGCATGTCCAATCTGCTTGATCTTCTGATAGCGGGACTGGCGACGGGGGCGATTTACGCCATCGTCGCGGTCGGCTTCACGCTGCTGTGGCAGACGTCGCAGACCATCAACTTCGCGCAGGGCGAATTCGTCATGCTGCCGGCGTTCCTGATGCTGGCAGCGATGCACGTCGGCGCGCCGTTCTGGCTCGCGATCGTCATCGGCATGCTGCTGTCGCTGTTGCTGCTCGGCCTCGGCTTCAAGATGCTGCTGGTCGACCCGATGCTCCGCCACGGTGTGCTGCCGCTGGCAATCGCGACCATGGCGCTGGCGATCGGCATCAAGGAAGCCGTGAAACAGTTCTTCAGCGCCGAAGCCTCGCCGTTTCCCTCCATCGTGCCGGCTGGTGATATCTCGATCCTCGGCCGCCAGGTCGCGCTGCAAAGCGTCGGCGTTCTCGCGCTCGCCATCGCCGCGGTGGTCGGATTGACCATGCTGTTGAACCGCACGTCCATTGGCCATCAGATGCAGGCTACCGCACAGAACCCGACCGTCGCCCGCATCATCGGCATTCCCGTCGAGCGGATGATCCTGCTGACGTTCCTGATCAATGCCTTCCTGGTGGCGCTGGCCTCGCTGCTGATCACGCCGATCTATCTGGCCAAATTTTCCAGCGGCGAAGTGCTGGGCCAGGCGGCGTTCATCGCGGCAATCGTCGGCGGGTTCAACCAGGTGCGCGGCGCGATCGCCGGCGGCTTGCTGATCGGCGTCGTCGACAATCTCGCCGCCGCCTATGTCTCGACGCAGTATCGCGCGGCCGTGCCGATGGTTTTGCTGATTCTCATTATCCTGCTTCGTCCGCAGGGACTGCTTGGCCGCGCCGAGGAGCGTACGGTATGAGCATACTCAACCGATATTGGCGCGTCGCGCTCGGTGTGGTCGTGATCGCGGCCCTGATCATCGCGCCGATGTACCTCAATCGCTACGGCCTGTTCATCCTGAGCCAATGGGCTGTCATGACCATCGCCGCGATGGGGCTCAACCTGACGCTGGGTTATGCCGGCCAGGTCTCACTGGCGCAGGGCGCCTTTGTCGGCATCGGCGCCTATTCCGCGGCGATCATGACCGCGAACGGGATGCCACTGATCGCGGGGCTCGGCGTTGCCATCGTCCTGTGCTTCGCGATCGGCTGGATCCTCGGCTATCCGGCGCTGCGGGTGCGGCACCATTATCTTGCCTTCGTGACGCTGGCGTTTTCCACGCTCGCCTTCCTGGTGTTCCGCAACGAGAGCTGGCTCACCAACGGCATCTACGGCATCAGCAATATTCCGCGCCCCACGATTTTTGGCTATCCGACCAACCGGCCGCTGCCCTTCTACTATGTCTGCCTCGGCTCGCTGGCTCTGGTGTCGTTCGCGACCTGGTGGCTGATCCGCTCGCCCTGGGGCCGCGCCTTCGTAGCCCTGCGCGAAAACCCGGTGCGGGCGCTCTCGCTCGGCATCGACACACGGCGCTACACCTTGATGGCGTTTGCGATCGGCTCGGCGCTGGGCGGCGTCGCCGGCACGCTGTATGCGCCGCTGACGCAGTACATTGATCCCGTCCCGTTCAACCTTTCTCTTTCGCTCGATCTCCTGATGATGGTGATCGTCGGCGGTTCGGGCTTCTTCTTCGGCCCGTTCCTCGGCGCGATGATCGCGGTGCTGCTCCCCGAATGGCTGCGCTTCACCCAGGGCTATTATCTGATGCTCTACGCGGTCGCGGTGATCCTGCTGCTGATCTATTCGCCGAGCGGCATTCTGGGCATCCTCGATCGCTATCTGACCGAGCGCCGCACCAAGGCCGCCTCCGCACTGCGCGCGGTCGCGAAGTCAGGACTGGAGCCGGCGCCATGACCGCGGTTCTCGAAATCAGCGACATCAAAAAGAATTTCGGCGGCATCAAAGCGGTCGATGGCGTCAGCTTCGACGTGCAGGAAGGCGAAATCCTCGGCCTGATCGGCCCGAACGGTTGCGGCAAGTCGACCTTGTTCAATTGCATTCTCGGCCAGTTGCAGCCGAGTGCCGGCGAGGTGAAGGTCGATGGCAAGGTCGTCACCGGGTTTCGGCCGTCGGATTTGAACCGGCTCGGCGTCAGCCGCACCTTCCAATTGCTACAGGTGTTTCCAAAACTGTCGGTGCGGGAAAATCTCATCCTCGCCGGCCAGGAGCACCAGGGCAACATGCTGTCGCGGCTGCTGGGTCCATCGGATGCGGGCCTCAGCAAGGCGGCCGATCAGATGATCGAGTTTTTCAAGCTCGGCCATCTCGCCGGTGAACTGGCCGGTGGATTGTCCTACGGCCAGCAGAAACTGCTCGATGCGGCCATGGCCTTCATGGGCGGGCCACGGCTGGTGCTGCTCGACGAGCCGGCCGGCGGCGTTAATCTGACGATGCTCGGCGATCTCAAGGCGCGGCTGGCCGAGATCAACCGCGAGAAGCGCGCCACCTTCGTCGTGATCGAGCACAACATGGAATTCGTGATGTCGCTGTGCTCGCGCGTGGTGGTGATGGCGGAAGGCAAGGTGCTGGCGATCGGTACGCCCGCTGAAATCCGTGCCAACAGCGCCGTCATCGACGCGTATCTCGGTCACTGAACCGGTGGATGAGGGAACACGGATGAGCGAACCCATCCTCGACGTTAAAGGCCTGATCGGTGGCTACGGCAAAATGACCATCCTCAACGGCACCAGTTTCTCGGTGCCGGCGGGCACCATCACCACGGTGATCGGGCCGAACGGCGCCGGAAAATCCACCGTGTTCAAGGCGATCTTCGGCCTGCTCAAACTGCGCGAAGGTAAGATCATGTTCAAGGGCCGCGACGTCACCGGCCTCAGCCAGCGCGAACTGCTCACATCCGGCATCTGCTACGTGCCGCAGGGCCGCAACATCTTCCCGGAATTGTCCGTGCGCCACAATATCGAGCTCGGTGCCGTGGTCGCGGGACGTGATATCCCCGATCTGCCGGCGCGCATCGAAGCCGCGCTCGATCGATTCCCGATTCTGCGCAAGAGGGCGACGCAGCAGGCGTCCACGCTGTCGGGCGGCGAACAGAAGCAGCTCGAAATCGCGCGCGGGCTGTTGCTCAATCCGCAATTGATGCTGGTCGACGAACCGTCGATCGGGCTTTCCCCGCTCATGATCCGGCAGACGTTTGGCATCCTGCAGGATCTGCGCGACCGCGGCGTCTCCATCCTGCTGATCGAGCAGAACGCGCGCTCGGCGCTGGAAATTTCGGACTACGGCATCGTGCTCGAACTCGGCCAGACCCGTCTCGTCGACAGGGCCGACAAGGTGCTCAGCAATCCCCGCGTCGGCCAGCTCTTTCTCGGCGGCGCGATCGATCAGCCATCCGCATAAGCGACAGTTACATAAAAATCAGGGGAGCGAAAACGATGTCGATCACACCGGGCAACCGCATTTGGGCGGTCCTGTTGCTGGCTGCCTGCGGCCAGATCACGCCTGCCTTGGCGCAGCAACTCCCTTGCGACGATGGCATCAAGACGGCATTCAAGCCTGACGCCGAGACGACCGTTGTTGCGGTTCGTCAGGTGAAGAAGGGCGAGGAATTGAAGGCGCCCGATGCGCCGCAGCCGGTGACGGCGGCGGCTGACATCTGCCTGGTGAAGCTGCTGGTGGGCCCCGGCGCCACGGCCGAAAAGGACAAGACCGCGCGCTCGTATTCCGAGGGCATCGGCATCGAGGTCTGGCTGCCGGCGCCTGCCAACTGGAACGAGCGCATCCGCAACTATGGCGGCGGCGGCTGGGTCGGCGGCGGACATCGCATCGCCGGGCAGATCGGCAGCAAGGTTCCGGCGATCGTCAACGCCAATATCGGCTATGCCTCGGGCACCACCGATGCCGGGCAGCCCTGGTATCAGGACGGCTCGTTCACATTCCTCTCCGACGGCAAGCTCAATACCGAGTCGCTGCGCGACTTCTCGGTGCGCGCGATGGTGGAGCAGGCCAACAAGACCAAGGCGCTGGTCAACGTCTATTACGGCAAGGCGCCCAAATACACTTATTACGACGGCCATTCCCAGGGCGGCCGGCAAGGCATGAAGGTCTTCCAGGAATATCCTGAACTCTACGACGGCTATCTGATCGCGCAGCCCGCGCCGAATATCGCGAAGTTCGGAACATCCGGATTGTATCCGCAGATCGTGATGAAGACCGAACTCGGCTTCACGTCAGTGAACAAGGACGCGGCGAAGGCCTTTGCCGCCAAGGTCGCCGCCGCCAACCAGCGCGCCGTCGCCACCTGCGACACCGCCGGGCTCGGCTTCCTGCTCGATCCCTTTGCCTGCAACTACAACCCCGCACGCGATGCCGCCGCGCTGTGTGCCGGTGCGACCGGCGACGGCGTGACCGGCAGCAATTCGGATGCCGCGACCTGCATGAGCGCAAAGGAGGCGATGGCGCTGAACCGGATCTGGTACGGCGCCACACCGGATGGCAGTTTCGACGCCGCCCAGACGCCGGACAGCCGCAGCGGCAAGTCGCTCGGTCCCAAGCAGGTCTGGTGGGCGTTCACCCGCGGGACCGGGATTGGCGGCCAGATCACGAGCGCCGGTGCGGACGCCGTGGCCCAGGCGATGCAGGACGTCAGCTATGCCGCCGATGCCAGCGCGACCGCGGCAGTGCCGATCACCAACGGATCGACAGCCGTGCGCAACAAATGGCTCGAACTCGATTATGCCGGATTGGCCGATGCCGTCGCCAAGAACGTCGCGTTGCAGCCGACGCTGTTCAGCAACCTCGTCACCGACAAGGCGGATCTCGCAAAACTGCGCGACCTCGGCCGCAAGGTGGTGATCTGGACCGGCCTCGTCGACGATGCGATCCCGCCCGCCGGCAACATCAACTATCATGAGCGCGTGTTGGCTCAGATGGGCGGGCCCGCCGAGGTGGCGAAGTTCATGCGGATGTACCTGGTGCCGGGCGTCGCGCACTCTTCGCAGGGCCGGGCCTACACGGTCGGTGGCAAGAACGACACCGTGCCGATGCCGAAATTGCCCGGCAACGCCAACCAGACGCCGACGCGCGATCAGGACCAGTTCTTCACCGCGCTGGTCGATTGGGTCGAGAAGGCCGAAGCGCCCGGCGACATCCTGCTGACCTCGCGCGACAAGAGCATCAGCTATCCGATCTGCGTTTATCCGCTGAAAACGACGTGGAACGGCAGCGGGCCGGTGACGCAGGCCGCCAGCTTCAGCTGCCGGTAGAGCAACGCGGGTCGGTGTGGTAGCTGATAGGAACGGCGGGGCGTGATCGCGCCGCCGTTGATATCAGAGACGATCGACCATGGGCGAACCACAAACCGGAACAGACGCACGGACCCACGAAGTGCTGGGCCTGCTCGGCTTCCTGCTGGTCGCCACCGCCCAGGTCTCCAACATGATCCTGGCGCGCGGCGTGGCCGGCAGCGTTCCGCCGTTCTCGATCGCGTTCTTTCGCTGGAGCATCGTGGCGCTTGGCCTGCTGCCCGTCGTCGTGATGGCGCTGCGCGAGAAGCCCGCAGCGTTGCGCGGGCAGTGGCCGGGCATCGCGCTGGCCGGCTTTCTCGGCATGTTCATCTGCGGCGGCCCGGTCTATGTCGCCGGGATCACCACGTCGGCGATCAACCTCGCGCTGATCATGGCGCTTTCGCCGATCGTCGTGCTGCTGTTCTCCTTTGCCACGGGGCGGGAATCCATCGCCCGCAGGCAAATCATCGGCATGGCGGTCGCGCTGGCCGGCGCGCTCCTGATCATCACCAAGGGACAGGCCTCAGTCGGGACGGGCCTCTCCACCGGCGATCTCCTGGCGCTGCTCGCGATGCTGGGCTGGGCCGGATACACCTTGATGCAAAATCGCGTCGGCCAGGGCGTCAGCTTCCTGGCACGGATCGGCCTGTTCGCGGCGGCCGGCGCGCTGTTCTCGCTGCCGTTTGCGCTCCATGAAATCTGGCAGACGCCATCAGCCGCCTTCACCGGCCGCGCCGCGCTGGTCTATCTCTTCGCAGGCCTCGTCCCCGGGCTGTTTGCCTATGCAGCCTATGCCTTTCTCGGCGCGCGCTTCGGCGCGGTATCGACGTCGCTCAGCCTCTACCTCGGCCCGGTCGTCAGTGCGGTGCTGTCGATCGTCTTTCTCGGCGAGGCGCCGACGATCGTCCATCTGATCGGCGGCGCACTATCGCTTGGCGGCATGTACTTGTGCCTGCAGGCCAAACCCGGCGAGGCGAGATAGTCTCTATTCAATCACCGCATGGTCCGGCGCCACCGACTGGGCGCGCAGCGTCGCCTTGGTCGAACCGATCATGATGGCCAGCGGGATCGAGACCAGAACGAACAGCATCACCAGCTGGTAGTCCTGCGAAAAGGCGATGATCTGCGACTGCGCCTTGACCATGGCGTCGGCCATGGCGCGGCCGGTGTCGGTGCCAAGATCGATCATGCCGCGCACATTGGGCATCTGCAGGGCGTGGTTGAACGGGTTGATATTTTCCGACAGCCCCGCATAGACCCGCCGCGATCCCTCGGTCAGCTGCGAGATCACGACGGAGATGCCGATCGAGCTGGCGACGTTGCGCATCAGCGTCAGCATTGAGGTGCCGTCGGTGCGCAAATGATTGGGCAGCGTCAGGAACGCCACGGTGGACAGCGGCACGAACACCAGCCCGAAGCCGAAGCCCTGCAGCACGCTGATCACGACGATCTCGGTGACGCCGGTCTGGTCGGTCCACCCCGTCATGTAGAACAGCGAAATAGCGGTGATGCTGAGGCCGGTGATGATCAAATTGCGCGCCTCGACAAAGCGCATCATCCGGCCGACCAGCATCATCGCGACGAAGGTGCCGCAGCCGCGGGTCGCCAGCAGCACGCCCGCGGTGATGATGGGATAGCCGATCACGTTCTGCAGGAACGGCGACGACAGCGCCATGGTCGAAAACAGCACCAGGCCCATGACCGCCATGAACACGCAGCCGCCGACGAAATTCTTGTCCTTGAACAGCGCAAACTGGATGAACGGCTTCGAGGTCGTGAACGAATGCGCCAGGAAATAATAGAAGCCGATGCCGGCGATGATGAATTCGGCGACGATCTCGTTGGATTCCAGCCAGCCGAGCTGCTCGCCGCGGTCGAGCGCCAGCTGCAGCGATCCGATCGCGATCGCGAGCGCCGTGAAGCCGAACCAGTCGAAGCGCAGGTCCTGGTCCTTTCCGGTCTCGTCCATGAAGATGACAAGGCCGAGCACGGTGAAGATGCCGAACGGCAAATTGACGAAGAACACCCAGTGCCAGGAATAGGTTTCGGTCAGCCAGGCACCCAGTGAAGGGCCCATGATCGGACCCATCATCACGCCCATGCCCCAGATCGCCATCGCCTTGGCGCGCTCATGCAGCGCGTAGGAATCCAGCATCACCGCCTGCGACAGCGGCACCAGTGCCGCGCCGAACACGCCCTGCAGCAGGCGAAACAGCACCATCTGGTTGATGTCTTGCGCCAGGCCGCACAGCACGGAAGCAATCGTGAAGCCGCCCGAGCAGATGATGAAGATGCGCTTGCGGCCGAAGCGGTTGGCGATCCATCCCACCGGCGCGGTCATGATCGCGGCGGCGACGATATAGGAAGTCAGCACCCAGTTGATCTGGTCCTGCGAGGCCGACAGCGAGCCCTGCATGTAGGGCAGCGCGACATTGGCGATGGTGGTGTCGAGCGCCTGCATGATCGTCGCCGTCATGGCGCAGATCGTCACCATGTTCCGGCGCAGGCCGGGAACCGCAGCTGCTGTCGGGCCCGGCGCCGGCATGGTCAGTCGGTTTCGTGGTTAGCCGCGGCCGGCGAGAGGCCGAGCAGGTGCGCGAGCGAGCGGCGGTGGTTGGTGTCGATGCTGGCATAGACGCTCATGCCGGCCTTGAGCTTGCGGACGAACTTGTCGTTCTTGTCGAAATAGATCCGCACCGGGACGCGCTGCACCACCTTGACGAAATTGCCGGTCGCGTTCTGCGGCGGCAGGATCGCGAACTGCGCGCCGGTGCCGGGCGAGAGCGAGCCGATCGTGCCCTTGAACACATGGTTGGGGAAGGCGTCGACGTCGAGCGTGACGCTCTGGCCGACCGCCACATAGGTGAAGTCGGATTCCTTCGGATTGGCGTCGACCCAGGGGTTGGCGACGTCGATGATTGAAAATACCGGGCTGCCCGCCATCACGAAGCGGCCGAGCTGGATCTGTTCGACCTGCGTGGCGACGCCGTTCATCGGCGCGCGCACGGTGGTCAAATCGAGGTTGCGCTGGGCGTCGTCGAGCGCGGCCTTGGCCTGCATGTAGGCCGGAAACGCTTCGAGCGGCAGCTCGGGATCGCCGAGCAGCTGGTTGAGCGCGTTGGAACGTTGTTGTGTGACGAGCTGGCGCTGCGCCTGTGCGGTGACCAGGGTAGTGGCGCTGTTGTCGAGATCGAGCTGCGAGCCGGCCTGGCTCTTGACCAGCGAATTCTTGCGCTCGACGTCCTTTTGCTTGAGCGCGATGCCGGCGTTGACCAGTTCGATGGTCTGTCCGTACAGCTTCACATTGGCGACAAGGGTGTCGTGGCTGACCTTGGCGTCGTCAAGTTTGGAGCGCGCCTGCGCCACCGCCAGCCGGAACGGCACCGGGTCGATCTGGAACAGGGTGTCGCCGGTCGAGACCTGCTGGCCTTCCTTCACGGTCACGTTGATGATCTTGCCCGACACGTCCGACGTGATCAGCACCTTCTGCGCGCCGACATAGGCGTCGTCAGTGGTCACGTAGCGGCCGCCATTGAGATAGAAGGTGATGCCGGCCGTCGCTGACACCAGCGGCAGCACCACCAGCAGCAGGAAGCGCCGATAGCGGCGCATGCCGGCCATCAGCCGGCGGCGCGGCTCCGACGCCAGTTTCGGGCGCGGGGTCGGTTCGGCGCCCTTCTGTTCGGCGGCCTTCTGTTCAGGGGGAAATTTGAGCACGGGATCAGCCATAACGCTGCTCCTTTCGGGGCGGTTCGCTGGGCGGATTCTGGACCGCGTTGCGAACGTTTTCCTTGATCAGGTCGAGTTGCGACAGCAGGCGGTGGGCATCGGCGGGGTTGATGCCGTCCAGCGCGGTCGCGGTGAGTTCGGAGCGCAAGCCGGAGAGCTTGCCCAACAATGGGCGCGCAGCCTTCTTCAGATAAAGCCGGTTGACGCGGCGGTCGGTCTCGTCGCCGCGGCGCTCGATCCAGCCATTGTCGCAGAGCTTGTCGATCAGCCGCGTCAGCGTGATCGGCTGCATTTCCATCAGTTCGGCGAGTTCCGTCTGCTTCAGGCCCTCGGATCGTTCGACCTTGGCCAAAACCGCCCATTGCGCGCGGGTGATGCCATAGCGCGCCGCCTGCTTGTCGGCATAGGCGCGCATCATCCGCTGCACCTCGCCGAGCGTAAACAGGAAGTTCATATCCACGGAACCGCGCATCGCCAGCCTCCATAAGCTTTGGATATTATAAGCTTGCTTATGAATTCCGCATGCCGGGTTAGCAGTTACCAGCTCCGCCCTCAGAACATGGCTGGTGTCTGCGGAACCAGCGGGCTTTGGGATTGGCCGCCAAAATGCTACAAACCCGACGCAATGACCCTGGCAAAACCAACCTTTCCCGCACCTGACCACGATCACGGCCGCTGCGCCGCGGACGCGATCGCGCATGCCGAGCAGGTTTGCGCCAAGCGGGCGCAGAAATTCACCCCGATCCGGCGTCAGGTGCTGCAGGCGCTATTGTCCAGCCACCGTCCGCTCGGGGCCTATGAGGTGATCGACGAACTCGCCAAGACGATGCCGCGGCCGGCGCCGATCACGGTCTACCGCGCGCTGGATTTCCTGATGGAGAACGGCCTCGTCCACCGCATCGAAAGCCGCAACGCTTTCCTTGCCTGCGCGCATGACCATGACGCGACCGCGATGGTGGCGTTCCTGATCTGCGACCATTGCGGCTCGGTCGGCGAAATTCCCGCAGCCCCGGTTGCCCAAAGCCTCAATGCGGCGGCGCGCGCGTCCGGCTTTGCGCCAAAGCTTTCCGTCGTCGAAATTGCCGGCACCTGCGCGCATTGTCAGAAAGCTTCTTAGATTTTTTTGGCATGGTCCTCATCCGAAAACCGGAAGGCCACCTTTCGGGATCATGCCAGTAACCAACACGGCGCCAAGCCGGCCACGAGGATAAATGTCGTCCAATCCTGTGATTTCTGCCGCCGGGCGTGCCCTCACCCCGGGCGCGATCGCCTTGATGCTGATGCTGTGCCTGAGCTGGGGTTTCAATCAGATCGCGGTGAAGCTGGTATTGCCGGACGTGCCGCCGATGCTGCAGGCCCTGGTCCGCTCGCTTGGCGCGCTGCCGGTGTTGCTGATCATCGGCTGGTTTCGCGGCGTCAGATTCTTCGAGCGCGACGGCACGCTGTGGCCAGGCGTCATTGCGGGCATGATCTTCGGCATTGAATTCGTGCTGATCTATCGCGGCCTGCTGCTGACGTCGGCGTCGCGGGCCGCGGTGTTTTTGTACACGGCGCCGTTCTTCGTAGCCCTCGGCTCCTATGTCTTTCTCGGCGAACGCCTGCGCGCCTCGCAATGGGGCGGGCTCGCTTTGAGTTTCGCCGGCGTGGCGCTCGCGATCGGCGTCCCCCAGGCCAATGTCGATGCCAATGTGTTGATGGGCGACTTGCTGATCGTCGCCGGCGGCGCGCTGTGGGCGACCACGACGCTGATCGTCAAGGCGACCGCGCTGATCAAGGCGCCGGCGGAAAAAGGCCTCGGCTATCAGGTGGCGATCTCGATCCCGATCCTGGCGCTGGCTGCGTGGATTTCCGGCGAAACCATCACCCACGTTCCCGGACCGCTGTCGCTGGCGCTACTGGCCTATCAGGCGTTCTGGGTCGTGGGCCTGACGTTCCTGCTGTGGTTTGCGCTGGTGAAAACCTATTCGGCCAGCAAACTGTCGGCCTTCACCTTCATCACGCCGCTGTTCGGCGTGGTGGCCGCGTATTTCATCCTGCACGACACGCTGACGATCGCGTTTGGCGTCGCAGCGCTGCTGGTCATCGCCGGGCTCTATCTCGTCAACCGGCCGGAAGCGGCAAGGGCGGAAGTAGCGCCGGATCCGAACGTGTGAGGGTGTGATTGACCCGTCATGGCCGGGCATATAGCCGTCTGAAGGACGGCGTCGCTTGCGCTCGCCTATATCCCGGCCATCCACGTCTTTCTTGCTTAATGGCGGGCAAAGACGTGGATGCCCGGCACAAGGCCGGGTATGACGACTGGCCCTAATCCGTCTCGATCGGCAGCGCCTCGTCCTTGGCCCACTCGCCCATCGAGGCGTCGTAGAGCGTGAGGTCGTCGTAGCCGAGCCGGTGCAGCAGGAACAGATCGATGGTGGCCGAGATGCCGCCGCCGCAATAGGCGATTACCTGCTTGTCCTTGCGCAGGCCTTGCGTGGCAAATTTCGCTTCGGCGTCCGCAAGCAGCACGAAAACGCGCGTCGATGGATCGAGCAAGGTTGCGGCTGATACGTTGCAGCTGCCGGGAATCCTCCCGGGCCGCCCATAGCGGCTCGGCTCCAGGCCTTTGTGGAATTGCGGGCCGAGCGCATTGACGACGACGGCGCTGTGATCCCTGACAGCAGCGAGCACCTCGTCCTTGCCGACGAAAAAGCCGGGCCGCGGCTTCGCCTTGAACTTGGCCTTCTTGTATCCCTTAGGCGCGCCGGTCTCGATCTCCCGCTCTTCGGCCTTCCATTTGTCGAAGCAGCCATCGAGCACGGCGACATTGTCAAAGCCGAGCGATCTCAGCATCCACCAGAACCGCGTCGCCCACATCGGCGTGCCGATGGAATAGAGCACGACGCGGCTGTCCGGGCCGACGCCGTGCCGCCCGAACGCCGCCTCGAGCTGCGCGATATCAGGCATCATGAAGCGAAGCTCGATACCCTGTTTGGAGAATTCGCCCTGCAGGTCGAGAAAATCCGCGCCGGGAATATGGCCGGCCGCGAAGGTCTGGTCGCCGGGCACCGCGATATAGGGCACGTCGCTGCCCGCGGGCGCCGGTTCGAGATAGGTCGTACAATCGAACAGCCGCAGGTTGGGCTGATCGAGGATGCCGGCAAGTTCCACCGTGCTGATGAGCTCCGACATGCTGACCTCCCGTTAATTTGAACAATGCTAGGGTGTGCGGCGACGGATGAAAAGCCGGGCTGCCCGGCGCAAGCAGCTCTTTCAATCCGGCGATTCCTGTCCAATATAGCTGACAGGGGAGGCCGAGTGTTGATCGCCCACCTCGAACCGCAATGGCCGGATTAAGCCATTGAAAATACAGAGATAAAGTTCAAATTCGGATGCGGCCGACTGGCCCATTCCCGTCCCCTTGGTGAATGTCACCAAAACCTGATATTCGAGACGCCATGAACAAGCCCGAAAAACCGCCGCAAGACGACGTCGCCGGCCCCAGCGCCCGGCATAAAACCACCCAGGTCATGGTCGGCAATGTCGCCGTCGGCGGCGGTGCGCCGATCGTCGTGCAGTCGATGACCAACACCGACACCGCCGATATCGACGGCACCATCGCCCAGGTCGCAGCCTTGTCGCGCGCCGGCTCGGAGATGGTCCGCATCACGGTGGACCGTGACGAGGCCGCCGCCGCCGTTCCGCATATCCGCGACGGCCTGCGCAAGCGCGGCATCACCACGCCCCTGATCGGCGATTTCCATTACATCGGCCACAAGCTCCTGGCGGATTATCCGGCCTGCGCCGAAGCGCTCGACAAATACCGCATCAATCCCGGCAATGTCGGCTTCAAGAACAAGCGCGACACCCAGTTCGCTGACATCATCGAGATCGCCAACAAGAACAACAAGGCGGTCCGCATCGGCGCCAATTGGGGTTCGCTCGATCAGGAACTGCTGACCAAGCTGATGGACGAGAACATGCTCTTGCCGAACCCGCGCGATGCGCGGGCGGTGATGCGCGAGGCGATGGTGCAGTCGGCGCTATTGTCGGCGGCGCGCGCCGAAGAGCTGGGCATGCCCAAGAACAAGATGATCCTGTCGGCGAAGGTTTCCGCCGTGCAGGATCTGATCGCGGTCTATGAGGTGCTCGCGGAGCGCTCGGATTACGCGATCCATCTCGGCCTCACCGAGGCCGGCATGGGATCGAAGGGCATCGTGGCGTCTTCGGCGGCGCTCGGCATCCTGTTGCAGCAAGGCATCGGCGACACCATCCGCATTTCGCTGACGCCCGAACCCGGCGGCGATCGCACGCTGGAAGTCCAGGTCGCGCAGGAACTGCTGCAGACCATGGGTTTTCGAACCTTCGTGCCGCTGGTCGCGGCCTGCCCCGGCTGCGGCCGCACCACCTCGACCACGTTCCAGGAACTGGCGCGCTCGATCCAGGATTTCATCAGGGAAGAGATGCCGGGCTGGAAGACGCAGTATCCCGGCGTCGAAGCCCTGAACGTCGCGGTGATGGGCTGCATCGTCAATGGCCCCGGCGAATCCAAGCACGCCAATATCGGCATCTCGCTGCCCGGCACCGGCGAAGCCCCGGCCGCCCCGGTGTTCGTCGACGGCAAGAAGTTCCGCACGTTGCGCGGCCCTTCCATCGCCGCCGACTTCAAGGCGCTGGTGATCGATTACATCGACCAGCGTTATGGGGCGGGAGCGAAGACGCCGGTGACGGCGGCGGAGTAGCCGCTCTCCACACGTCGTCCCCGCGAACGCGGGGACCCATAACCACAGGGCTTTGTGGTTATGCCGGGCTGTGGCTCCAGCTTTCACAACAACGTGCTCCTGTGGTTATGGGTCCCTGCGTTCGCAGGGACGACGAGCTACTTGCATTGCACTTCGCCGCGCCTGAGCTACGATGCTTCCAATCAATAATGATTGGGAGAAACGCCGATGAGTTCACTCTCCAGCAAGCAGGGCCCCCGCTATCGGCACATCGCCGGCGAGAGCGAGCCCTATGAGACCATCGGCGTCGAGAAGCTGACCCCGATCATCGGTGCGGAGATTTCGGGCGTCGATCTTGCGAGCTCCTTGTCGAATCGCACGATGGACGAAATCCATCGTGCGCTCGCCGAAAACCTCGTGATCTTCTTCCGCGACCAGCACATTACGCCGCAGCAGCATCTGGCGTTCGGCCGGCAGTTCGGCGAGCTGCACATCCATCCGGCGGCGCCACATGAGGGCGAGGACCCGGCGCTGATGAAGATCTACGCCGACAAGGATTCACCGCGCGCCAATGGCGAGGGCTGGCACACCGACGTGTCCTGCGACGTCGAGCCGCCGATGGGCTCGATCCTCTACATCAAACAGTGCCCGCCGCGCGGCGGCGACACGCTGTTTGCCAACATGTATGCGGCCTATGAATCGCTGTCGGACCGCATGAAGGCCTATCTCGACGGGCTCACCGCGCTGCATGACGGCGAGCAGACCTATCGCGGGCTCTATGCCAATTACGGCGTGGCTGACCGTCCGGAATATCCCTGCGCCGAGCATCCGGTCGTGCGCACGCATCCTGTCACCGGCAAGAAAGCGCTCTACGTCAACCGCGGTTTTACGCGTTTCCTGATCGGCGTTCCCCGCGACGAGAGCGATGCGATGCTCGCCTATCTCTATCAGCACGCGGAAAATCCGCTGTTCCAGTGCCGCTTCCGCTGGACCGAAAACGCCATCGCGTTCTGGGACAACCGCTGCGCCCAGCACCGCGCGATGTGGGATTACTGGCCGCATACAAGGTCGGGTACGCGGGTTACGGTGAAAGGCGAGCGGCCGGTGTGAGGTTGAAGTATCTAGATACCTTTTTCAGCAAGTTAAGATGACAACTTACGGCGTTTACGCATAAGTAAGAGTTGTAAGTCTATCGTGAGCCATATCTACCAGCGGGTGGCTCATGACCGAACTTTACCTAAGGGCCGGCTTATTTGTATTTGCTGTTCTCGCGTCGCTGCTCGCCATCTGGCTGGGAGGGGCGTGGGTTGGCTCACTAATCATCTTAGCGTTTATTCTTGCGTTCGCGGGGGCCAGTAAGCTCACTTCGATTATCGATACCCTTTCGAAACTATCCAAGATGGGGCCACTGTGAGCGAAGCCAGCAAACCGCTTCCCTTGGTCAAAATTGAAGATACCAGGCAGTTCCAAATTTTCGTTGTCTCGCATGACGAACGCGCTACGTCATTTCTGCTCCCGAGCACCCACGAAAAATTGGGTCGCTTTAAAGATGTCACGTTAGTCAGGCGTATTTCAGACCTCTACGATATTTATCGCACCGGCGAAGCCAACAAGAAGACCGTGGTATTTGTCGATGTATCGGAAAACCAACCCCTTCATGAATTGAAGGAGATGATTTACCTCGCAAGCGCGGACAAGCGCGGGCTGCTCTTTGCGTTCTCCTTCTTAACTCTCTCTGATACGGCTTTTGAGGAACTTATTACGGTTGGATTCGACGATGCGTTTGATCTGCAGGGTGATGACTCGCGGAAACATATGCGTATGTATTCTTGGATGAGGCGATTTGTAGCTACTTACACTTCCCAGGAAGTGCTGGAGCGAGAATCAATCATCTCTCTAGGGCGAAAGGAAACCAAGATTGTCGGGAAGTGGAAGATCATTGGTCACGAGAAGGCCGCCGTTGATGCTGACGGTCAGAGGATCGGATTGACTCAGCAGGAAGTTGATTTCCTTACTCTGCTCTCCCACGGACCAGAGACGACTGAGAGTCCTTCCTACAACAAGTTCTTTAAGGCCCCACACGCAATCGTACACAAGCTGAAGAAAAAACTCGGAACCGATCTCCCCGTTTGCCACGATGGTGATGGTCGGTACCATTTGAAAGGCGCGAGTTGACGCTAAGCTGCGGGCCAATCCTGTTGATTAGCTTCTGCTCCTGGCACCGCGCGATGTGGGATTACCGTTCAGGTGCGTGACCGTGAAGGGCGAGCAGCCGGTGTGACACGGTGTTGACGACGAGCAGTAAGCGTCGAGAACCCGTCAGAACGCTTGTCTGCTGGAAATCTAACCCCCCAACTGATCTGCTGTCGGCGGTCTTGAAAGCGATACCAGACTCATTGGGATCAGTTCGGTTCCGTCAAAATGTTGTCGTTCCTCCGTCCAAAATGATGGCTCGCCGACTGGCTCCTTAGGTTGCTCCGCTTCGGTCGGAAATGTGCCAGCATCGATTTGCTTGAGCGTTGCGCCATCGATTGTCAGCAGCATTACTTTGCCTCCGAAAACCGTCTGCAGGGAAGAACGGAACTCTTCAAGTTCTCCGTAGCGGGGCAATGGTATGATGCCTGAATTAGTAACCGCCGCGCCCAGAACTATTCTCGCGCTTGCATCCTCCCGCTCGACTTGGACCAGCTCCTGCTCGGGCAGTTGCAAACTGCCTGGACTGCCTTGTTTCGCTTGATGCAGGGCCATCGAAATTGCAGTGGCACCAAGACCCTCCGCCATCGCGGCGAAATGTCCAAGTGCAATACTCCTTGCTAGTAGTTTCCGCTCATCTGGACTCGGCGGACGTTCACCCTCCTCAGGGTCATCTACCGCAAGCCATGGCATGTTGAGGTTAGGAATTCCCTGTACGGACCATCGACTTACTATCGCGTAGCGCTTGACTGCCAGCGTTGTCGTTCCTGACTTTATCACGATTCGTCGCGCTTGAGTCTTGGCCGCGCTCAGTGGGGCACTGTAGCCGCTCGTATTGTGCGATCCCTTAGCCTCGGCAATTGCGATAGAGTTTGCTCCCCCTGCGGTGGCGACTATCCAATCCGGCAAGTCGCCGCTGTCAACGCGCTTAACTGTAAAGCTAGGCCAGCCCGAAAGTGTCTGCGTGTCGGATCGGATCGGTTCGAAGTATCGAAATTGGCAATATCGAGCCAAGTACGCGCGTGCAACAAAGCGTCCAAACAATCCCGATAATGCTGTTTTGGTCTCCCGAATCTGTCCCAACGGGCTAACCCATCGAAACCAAGCATCGGAGGGAACGAGCAATTGATCAACAAACAAGTCAAACGGAGCAGCGGAAAGCGAAATCTGCACTATCTCGCGAATCGCAGCATGGGCGATTTCCGTCGTTGTCAGCTCGATGATTGGGAGACTTCCTGTTCCTTGCGAGCTAGGTAAGAAGACGTGATTGAACCTGCGAATTGTCATTAAACCTCGAGGGCTGATGGCGAAATGCATCTTCGTTGTGTGTTTTGACTAATGCAATCTATAATATCGATGATCGCGTTGACGCCCCACACAACCTGCGTCAATCTCAGCCAAAATCAAAACAAGCCCCCGGAGGTCACGCCATGCTCCGCGCGGAAGACAACGCCTTCCTGACCGAAAGCGGGGCGGGAACGGGGATGGGCGAATTGCTGCGCCGGTTCTGGATGCCGGTACTGCTGTCGGCGGAACTGCCTGATGCTGATGGCACCCCGAAGAAGATCGTCGTGATGGGCGAGGAACTGCTGGCGTTCCGCGACACGCGCGGCGTGGTCGGCGTCATCGATCAGTATTGCCCGCACCGCGGCGCCAATCTCTGGCTCGGCCGCAACGAGGAGTGCGGCATCCGCTGCGTCTATCACGGCTGGAAGTTCGACACCGATGGCAACTGCGTCGACATGCCGACCTCCTATCCCGATCTGAATGCCAAGGACCTGATCAGGATCAAATCCTATCCGGTGCGCGAATGGGGCGACATGATCTGGGCCTATATGGGCCCGGCGGACCAGATGCCGGAATTGCCGGCGCTGGAAATGGCGCTGGTGCCGGCCTCGCACCGCTACGTCACCAAGAAATGGCAGGACTGCAACTGGGTGCAGGCGCTCGAAGGATCGATCGACACCGCGCACTTCACCTTCGCGCATCTCAGCTTCGAGAAGGAAGAGAACGAGATCCTCGACATCAAGAAGCATTTTGTGAATCCGCTCACGCGGGTTGCGACCGACCATATGCGCTGGATCGCCGAGGACCCGCGTCCGGTGATCAAGATCAGCCCGCACGCGGCCGGCCTCACCGTCGCCGGTGGGCGGCTCACCGGGTCCGACAACATCTACTGGCGCATCGCCCAATTCCTGATGCCGGTGCATGCCTATGCGCCGAGCTCGATGCCGGGCGAGAACATTTTTGGTCAGAGTTTTGTACCGGTGACCGATACCAGCTGCTGGATCTACACCTATGCGTGGAATCCCGAGCGCCCGCTGACGCAGGCAGAGCGCGACGGCTATGACCGCGGCAACGGCGTGATGTCGGAAGTCGACGAGAATTACATTCCGCTGCGCAACAAGGCCAACGACTATCTGATCGATCGCAAGCTGCAGAAGACGAAAAGCTACACCGGCATCAAGGGCGTTTCCGAACAGGATGCTGCGGTGCAGGACAGCCAGGGCCCGATAGCCGACCGGACGCGAGAACATCTCGGCCCGACCGATTTGGGCATCATGCATTTCCGCAAACTTGTGATGGAGGCCGCCCGCGCGCTGCAGCAGGGCGAGGCGCCGCCGCATGCCCGGTATCAGGACCGCTACACCGTACGCTCCGGTGCCTGCGTCACCAGCAAGACGAAAGACCTCACCGCCGTGATGATCGAGCGCTTCGGCGATGCGGCAGGTTTCGTCGGTGGTCCCGGGCGGAACGTTGCGGCGGAGTGACGTGTCGTCCCGGCTCAAGGCCGGGACGACGTGTCGATGGATGCGGGCCTACAACGGAATCCTTCGATATTCGCGGTTGCTCAAACTCGCTTCCTCCAGGTCGAGGT
The DNA here is from genome assembly GCF_040546575.1 of Bradyrhizobium sp. OAE829. Taxonomy (NCBI): domain Bacteria; kingdom Pseudomonadati; phylum Pseudomonadota; class Alphaproteobacteria; order Hyphomicrobiales; family Nitrobacteraceae; genus Bradyrhizobium; species Bradyrhizobium sp. OAE829. The sequence goes on from NZ_JBEPOE010000001.1 coordinate 4,810,598, forward strand.
CGCGCTCGATCCGGCGCCGGGTCTCGTCGGTGATCTTGCCGTCGCGCAGCAAGGCGTGAATGAATTTACGTTCCGTCGCGATCAGCTCGCGTGTCAGGTCGGTGCCGGCTGCCGATGCGTCCTCCACGTCGGGATTGAACGAATCGGGCAATTGGTTGGTGCGGGATTCGTGCCGCGCGCGGAGCAGCTTGACGACTTCGTCGGTCAATTCGCGGTCGTTGGTGATGGCATCGAGCGATTTGAGCGCGGCATTGAGCGCCTCGCGCCGCGCCGCGATTTCGGCTTCGTGCTCGGCGATGTGTTCGCTGCGGCCGGCCTGCGCCAGACCGAGCCACCGCACCAGCAGCGGCAGGCCTGACCCCAGTCCGACCAGGGTGATGAAAATGACGCCGAAGGAAACGAACAGGATCAGGTCGCGATGCGGGAACGCGTCGCCATTCGGCAGCGCAAGCGGCAGTGCCAGCGCCGCGGCAAGCGACACCGCGCCGCGCACGCCCGTAAAGGCGATCACGAAGGTGTTTCGCCATGGCGGGCTGGGATCGCGCGCCCGCAGGCGCGGGTTCAAGAGGCGCGGCAGATAGATGGCAGGAAAGACCCAGGCGAACCGCGCGACGATCACGATGACCGTGACCAGCGCGGTGGCGAACAGGATTTCGTCCAGCGGGAACGCCTTCGATTTCTCGAACAGCGAGCGCATCTGGAAGCCGGTTAGCAAGAACAGAAAACCCTCGACCAGATAGATCACGAGGTCCCAGAAGAAGATGCCCTGCAGGCGCGTCGCCGACGAGATCAACAGCGGCCCGTTCCAGCTCATATAGAGCCCGCAGGCGACGGTGGCGATCACGCCGGAACCGCCGAGATGGTGCGGTATCCAGAAGGCGAGATAGGGCGTGATCAGCGACAGCGTGATCTCGACCTGCGGATCGCGGGCGCGGTGGCGCATGCGCAGGCTGAGCCAGCCGACCGCGAGACCGAACAGCAACTCGCCGACGACGATGACAGCGAAGGTGCCGGTGGCCTTCGGCAGCGAGAACATGCCGGTCAGGATCGCCGCGACCGCGAAGCGATAGAGGATCAGCGCGGTCGCATCGTTGACCAGGCCCTCGCCTTCGAGCACGACGAGGATCCGGCGCGGCATGCCGAGCTTGCGGGCAATCGCCAGCGGCGCCACCACGTCGGGCGGGGCGACGATGGCACCCAAAAGGAAGCCGACGGTCCATGGCAGCCCGATCAGGTAATGCGTGGCGGCGGCGACCGCGAAAGCGGTGAAAATCACGCAGCCGACCGCCAGCAGCGTGATCGGGCGGAGGTTGAATTTGAATTCGCGCCAGCTCATGGCGACGCTGGCCGAATAGATCAGCGGCGGCAGCACCACCAGCAGCACCAGTTCCGGCGGCAGTTCGATCGACGGCATGCCCGGCACGAAGGCGAGCACGATGCCGACGAGCATCATCAGGATGGCCGACGCGACATTGATTCGCCGCGCCAGCAGGGCGGTGCCCGCCAGCACGGCGAGCAGGATCAAAAAGATCTGAAACTTGGTGTCCATGATCTCCCCAATTCGCAGGGAAACCCCTTGGACGTCAATCCGGTCGGATGGACCCGCGGACGGGGGAGACTACCCGCGCAGATCGTAGCGGTAGGCCTTCGAGACGATCTTCCAGCCGTCGGCGAGCTTCATCGCCACCAGATAGTCGGTGAAATACAGCGGGGGCAATTGGCAGCGCACCTTGATGAAGGCGGTGGATTCATCCGAACGGTCGATCGTGACGATGAAATCCTCGCGCGGCTTGCCTTCGGCCTTCGCCGACGGCCGCTTGCGGAAGTAATCCAGCCAGTCGGGCATGGCGAGGACCTTCAGTCTGCCCTTCTCCAGCGACCGCAAATCGGCGGAGGGGTGGAAGATCGCACCGAGCTTGTCGACGTCGCCTTCGTAGACGGCGTCGAAATAATGCTGGACCACGGCTTCGACGGTCGAACGGTCGTAGCTCACGGCGCGTTCTCCTATGCAGGCTTAAGCAGCCGTCACTCGCGCAGATCGTAGCGATAGGATTTTGAGACGATCTTCCAGCCGTCGGCGAGCTTCATCGCCACCAGATAGTCGGTGAAATAACGCGGCGGCAATTGGCAGCGCACCTTGATGAAGGCGGTGGATTCGTCCGAGCGGTCGATGGTGACGATGAAATCCTCGCGCGGCTTGCCTTCGGCCTTGGCTGACGGGCGCTTGCGCACGCGGTCCAGCCAGTCCGGTACGGTCAGCACCTGCAATTCGCCCTTCTCCACCCAGCGCAAATCAGCGGTGGGATCGAAGATCGCGCCGAGTTTGTCGGCATTGCCTTCATACAGGCCGTCGAAATAATTTTGGACGACGGCTTCGACGCTCGATCGGTCTTCGCTCACAATAGTCCTCCCCAGGATGCAGGATTGTTCGAGTTGAAGTAAGCCACGAACAGATGCATTGCGCTATCGATGAGTTCAAGACCGCAGCAGGGAATTGAATCATGACGGGTTCAGCGAATTCGAATGCTCGCATTCTGGCCGGAGAATGCTTCTGCGGCGCGGTGCGTTACGCGGTGGCCGATTCATTCGAATATGCCCTCAATTGCCATTGTTCGAATTGCCGGCGGACCACCGGGTCGGCGTTCAAGCCGTTTGCCGGCATCGCGCGCGACAGGCTCAGTATCACCGCGGGTGACGATATCGTGATGATCCATGGCGACGATGCCGGCCACAACGCGCACTGTCGGCGATGCGGCTCCTTGCTCTATTCGGTGGTGCGCGACGGCGCCTTCGTCCATGTCGCGATGGGGACGCTGGTCGATGCTCCCTCGATCCGCCCGACCGCGCACATCTTCGTGGGTTCCAAAGCGTCCTGGTTCTCCATCACCGACGATTTGCCGCAGTACCAGGGTCACGTTGTCCCGCGCTGAACGCCCGGAATAGGCGTAGCAATTGGCGGGACGAAGCCGGCCGCATGAGCCCGGCGTCAAACATGACCTGCCAACGGGCGAACCCGTGGCCTGTTTGCCGGATTGGCGGTAAAATGGCGGCGCGATCCGGGTCGATGCGGTTCGTGACCCAACTCACAAAGCCGGCCCTATGCTTATGATAGGTATATCCGGTGCGAAAGTGCGAGGCTCCGGAAGCGTCATGATCAGGTCTGGATCTCTAAAATTGCATCGATGGGTGCTCGCCGCCGCGGCGCTGCTGGCTGTGTGCCAGCCGGCGTTTGCCGAGAAGCGCGTCGCCTTGGTGCTGGGCAATTCCGCCTACAGGAATGTCCCGCAGCTTGCCAATCCGGTTAACGACAGCGCCAAGATCGCCGCGACGCTGAAGGAGGCCGGCTTCGATGTCGTCGATTCCCGCCGCGATCTGCCCGCGGCCGAAACCCGGCGCGCGCTGCGCGACTTCGCCGACCGTGCCCGGGACGCCGACATCGCCGTCGTCTATTACGCCGGCCACGGCATCGAGGTGGACGGCTCGAACTATTTGATTCCGGTCGATGCAAAACTGGAACGCGACACGGACGTTTACGACGAGGCCCTCTCGCTGGATCGCGTGCTGATCGCGATCGAGCCGGCCAAGAAATTGCGGCTCGTCATTCTCGACGCCTGCCGGGACAATCCGTTTGCCAAGACCATGAAGCGGACGGTTGCCTCGCGCGCGATCGGGCAGGGCCTCGCCAAGGTGGAGCCGAGCAGCCCGAACGTGCTGATCGCCTATTCGGCCAAGGCCGGATTCACCGCGGCCGATGGCGACGGCCAGAACAGCCCGTTCACAGCCGCGCTGTCGCGCCATATCGCAACCCCGGGGCTCGACGTGCGCCGCGCTTTCGGATTCGTCCGCGACGAAGTGCTCAAGACCACCGGCAACCGGCAGGAGCCGTTTGTCTATGGTTCGCTGGGCGGCGAAGACGTGCCGCTGGTGCCGGCCCCTGCCAAACCGGCGCCCGCCGCCGCGGCGCCCGCGCCGGCGCTCAGCGCGCAGGCCGAAGCCCGCCGCGATTACGAACTGGCGCTGCAACTCGGCAACAAGAACGCGCTCGATGCCTTCCTCAAGCAATATCCCGACGGCTTCTATGCCAGCCTCGCCAAGCTGCAGCTCGACAAGATCGCCGCCGAGGAAATCCGCATCGCCGCCACCGAGAAGGCGCGGCTGGCCGAGCAGGAACGGGCACGGCTCGTCGCCGAAGGGGCTCAGAGATCGGAGCAGTCGAAGGCCGAGGCTGATGTCAGGGCCGCCGAGCAGGCGCGCATCGCCGCCGAAAAGGCCAAGCAGATTGCGCAGGACCAGGCTGCGGCGGCCGAACAAAAGCGCCTCGCGGCTGAAGCACCCGCGCCCGCCAAGGAAGCTGTGAAGGAAAAGGCCGTCAATCTCGCGGCTCTGCCCCCCGCAGCGGCCCCGGCTGACATCACCAAGTCGGTGCAGGCCGAACTGCGCCGTGTTGGCTGCCTGACCGGCGCTGCCGATGGCGACTGGAACGCGGCTTCGAAGCGCTCGCTGACGCTGTTCAACCGCTACGCAGGAACCAGGCTTGATGCCAAAGTGGCCAGCGTCGACGCGCTGGATGCGATCAAGCTGAAACCGTCACGCGTCTGTCCGCCGGTCTGCGAACATGGCTTCAGGGCCGACGGCGACCGCTGCAGCAAGATCACTTGCGCCCAGGGTTCGGTGCTCAACGACGACAATGAATGCGAAAAGCGCCGCGCCAACAAGCCTGTGGCCAAGCGCGATACCGATGATCGCCCCGAGCGTCCGGTGCGGGAACGGCCGCGGCCCGAGGTCAGCGCGCCCAGGCCTCAAGCATCGCCTCAGGCATCCGGCCGGGCATCTGGCCAGGTCGTGTGCGATCAGGGCGGCTGCCGTTCCGCGAACACCGGTTGTCGCGTCGAGTACAGGACGTTTGAGGCGGGCGGCCCCTATCCAAGCGGCGGCAATATCCAGATATGCCGCTGACCAGGACGCGGACTCATTAGCCCGCAGCCATAGCCTGATCGCACGACTTGATAGCAGACCACTCATTGTCGGTGAGTTCGCAGAAGCATGATTCGGCCCCTCGATCTAGGGGCCTTGAATCATCGTCGGCAGGTGGGCTCTGGCCGCGAAAGCGGACGCGTTATGCTCACTTTGAGTTTTGTCGATCGTGACCCAAAGCGGACATTCGCACATCCCCTGACGTGGCCATGTCTCCGCTACGCCATGTCTCCGCTACGGTAGGCCGTCAGCATGCCAGCGGGACAAGACCAGGTCAAACCAACTTGATTTGCTTTGCAAACGCGCCGTCCCCGGGCGATTTGGCGTCGTCTCAACGAACGAGGATGTGTCCATGGCCAATCCTGCACCGACGAATGCCGCTGATGACACCGATCCGGAGCGGGCGGCTCCGAAGATCTGGAACACGACACCGGAAAACCAGGCGCCGACCTTCCGCAACCAGGACCAGGTCTGGCCGCACCGCGTCATCCGGCGCGGCGACGCAGTGCGGCCGCTGCCACCGCACGCCCGTTCGCTCGCGGACCTGACCTTCGAGGTGGGTGGGGTCAGCGTCGGCCTCAGCGACCACATGGCCCGCCGCCGCACGGCCGGACTCCTGATCCTCAAGCGTGGTGAGATCGCGCTGGAGCGCTACGGCATGGGCAACGGCCCGGAGAGCCGGTGGGCCAACATGTCGACCGCGAAGTCGATCACGGCGACGCTCGTCGGGGCTGCGCTCCACGATGGCGCGATCGGCAGTCTTGACGATCGCTGCGAGCAATACCTGCCGCGGATGCGCGGCTCCGCTTACGAGGGCGTCACGATTCGTAACCTCCTGCGGATGTGCTCCGGTGTGGCCTGGCGCCAGAAAAGCGATGCAGACGGACGCTCAGAGGACTATCGCCTCGGCAGGGCCATGGTGAGCCGGCGGCCAGGCTCCGTCCTGGACCTGCTATGCAAACTGCCGCGCGCTCATCCGCAGGGCGCCGTCTTCAACTATTCGACCGGCGAGAGCTGCCTGATCGGCGCGCTGGTCGTGGCCGCTACGGGCCGGCCCCTGGCCGACTACTGCGCTGAGAAGATCTGGGGACCTGCCGGCATGGAGGCCGACGGGCATTGGCAACTCGAGTCCGAGGGCGGCCTGGAGCTCGCCGGGTTTGGCGTCAGCGCACGCCTGCGCGACTTCGGCCGCTTCGGCCAGCTGGTGCTGGAGGATGGCGAAGCCTTCAATGGGCGGCGGGTCCTTCCGCCCGGCTGGCGCGATCTCGCCGGACAGCCCGACAGCGCGTCCACCGGCTTCGGCCGGCTCATGCCCGGTTCGCCGTTGGGATACGGCTACCACTGGTGGGCGATGCCGCCCTTGCCGGGCGGCGTCAGCAACGGTGTCTTTTCGGCGAATGGCGACTATGGCCAGATTATCGTCGTCAATCCGGCCGAGCAGGTGGTCGTCGCAATCCAGAGCGCGTGGCGTCAGCCTGACGACGGCGACGCCAAGCTCGAAATCGTTGCGATGATCAGAGCTGCGGTGCGCGCGCTCCGAACGGAGCCAGCGTCGTAGGCCCCCGGACCCTGGCCGACTCGCAGCAACCGCCTTTATGAGTACGCACCCTAGATCGCACTCGCGGCGATATTGACCATCAGCGCAACCAGCGCGGTATTGAACACGAACGAGATGATGCCGTGCACGGTCGCGGTGCGGCGGATGACCTTGTCGGTGATTCCGACATCGGAAACCTGCGCGGTCATCCCGATCACGAACGAGAAATAGACGAAGTCCCAGTAATCGGCGTCCTCATGCTGGTCGCCGCTCGGAAACTGCAAGCCGCCCGGTTTGCCGCCGCGGTAATATTCATGCGCGTAGTGCAACGAGAATGCGGTGTGCACCGCCGCCCATGACAGGGCGATGGTGACCGTCGCCAGCACCAGTCCCAGCGCGCTGCGGTTGGAGGCGCCGAGTTCGAACACGATGGCCGCGATGCTGGCAAACGCGCCGAGCGCCGTCAGCAGCAGGATCAGGAAGCGGCCGTCGTCCTGCAGCGCCGCGTTGCGGCGGATGTGCAAGATGCCGCTGCGAAACACCATGGTGAAAACCAGCGTCAGATACAGCGCGACGAAGATGTCCCAGCTAACCAGCAGCCGCGTTACCAGCCGCAGCGAGCCCGGCAGCAAAAAGAACGCTACGATACCGACCGCGATCGCGATGAAGGTGCGTGGCCGCCCATAGACCACACGGAGCAGAACCGGCTTTTTCCTGAACCGGTCGACGAGCTCGTCGAGTTCCTTCTTCTGCGATGGCACGTCAGCTCTTGCGATCGGCGACGAAGCGCGACGCGGCCTTCAGCACGTCACCCTTGGCGCCGAAGATCGACAGCGCGGAATCCGCGCGCGCCAGCAAGTCGCGCACGCGCTGCTTGGCGCCGTCGATGCCGAGCTGGGTGACGAAGGTGGTCTTGCCGAGCGCCGCATCGGCGCCGGCGGGCTTGCCGAGGGCTGCGGCGTCGCCCTCGACGTCGAGCAGATCGTCGGCGATCTGGAACGCCTCGCCGAGCGCGCGGCCGTAATCGTCGAGCGCCTGATATTCCTGTTGCGTGGACTGGCCGAGGATCGCGCCCGCGATGCAGCCATAACGCAGCAGCGCGCCGGTCTTCATCTGCTGCAGTCGCGCCACGTCGACCGGTTCGCGGTCGCCGAACCGGCCTTCGCCGGCGAGGTCGAGTATCTGTCCACCGACCATGCCGCCGATCCCCGAGGCGCGGGCGAGCGCACGGGTCAGCAGCAGGCGCACGGTGGGATCCGAATGAATCTCGTCGCGGGTCACGATGTCGAACGCCAGCGTCAGCAAACCGTCGCCGGCGAGGATCGCGGTGGCATCGTCAGTCTTCTTGTGCAGGGTCGGACGGCCGCGGCGCAGGTCGCTGTTGTCCATCGCCGGCAGATCGTCATGGATCAGCGAATAGCAGTGGATGCATTCCAGCGCGGCGCCCGCCAGCAACGCCGCGTCGCGCGGAACACCGAACACGGCCGAGCTCTCGACCACCAGAAACGGCCGCAGGCGCTTGCCACCGCCGAGGCTTGAATAGCGCATCGCGTCCATCAGCCGCTTCGGCCGCGCGATCTCGTCTGATAACAGCGTATCCGACAGCAGCTTGGCCAGCAGGGCCTCGGTATCTTCGGCGGTCTGATCCAATCGTTTGGTAAAATCGGCAGTGGCGGTCGTCATTTAAGAAAGGCTCCAGATCAATTTTGCCGGACAATCGTTGATGGCACGGCGTCAGTCAATTCCGCTTCCCGGCTTGAGCCGCCTTAAAAGTGCTGGAAAACCCACGAAATATCATGGTGATGTCACCTATTAAGGGGTCTGTTGACCGATCCTTGAGCCGGCTCGGCTGAACCGGAAGCATCCGAATTTGCGCTTTGTCCGAATCTTATTGCTGATTTTGCTGGTGCTGCTGCTGTTGCCGTATCTGGTGACGCCGTTCTATCGCACCGGCCATCCGGTCTCGACGCTGATGGCCTGGCGCTGGCTCAAGGGCGCGCCGGTGTCGCGGCAATGGATCGATTTCAAGGCCATTTCGCCGGCGCTGCCGCGTTCGGTGGTGGGCTCCGAGGACGCCAAATTCTGCGCCCATCGCGGGGTCGATTGGAGCGCGCTGCAGGATGCGATCGAGGATCACGAAGAGGGTGAGAAGTCGGGCGGCGGTTCGACCATCACCCAGCAGGTGGCCAAGAACCTGTTCCTGTGGCCGGGCCGCAGCGTGGTCCGCAAGGCGCTGGAACTGCCGCTGGCGATGTGGATCGACCTGGTGCTGTCCAAGCAGCGGATTCTCGAGATTTACCTCAATATCGCCGAACTCGGCCCCTCCGGGCAGTTCGGCGCCGAGGCAGGGTCCCAATACGCGTTCGGCCGTTCGGCTGCGACCTTGTCGCCGCGCGAGGCGGCCCTGCTGGCGGCGATCCTGCCCAATCCGGTCAGGCGCAGCGCCCGTAATCCCGGTCCCGGGGTGCGGCGTCTGGCCGGCACCTACATGGCCCGGGCCAATGCATCCGCGCTGCAGCGGTGCTGGAGCGAAAATCGTGCATTTTGAGCCAATTTTCGGCCGATTTAACCTTGGCAAAGCCTAGCTTTACGTCATCCCTTCCTCTATAAGCGCGGCCTTATCGGCATCGCAGCCCGTGCTTTGAAGCGCTGGGCGGTCCGCTACCTAGCACGATGCCCTCCGACAACACCCCTAGAGGACCGTTATGGCCGTTCCCAGAAGAAAAACATCGCCCTCGCGGCGTGGCATGCGCCGCTCGGCGGACGCCCTGAAGAAGCCGACCTATGCCGAAGACAAGGATTCGGGCGAATTGCGCCGTCCGCACCACCTCGACCTGAAGACCGGCATGTACAAGGGCCGGCAGGTTCTGAAGGCCAAGAAGGAATCCTGATCGGGCCCAGGCTTGGCGCGGCGATTCAGCCGTGCCTGCCTGAATTCGGCCAACGGATGGGGTAAGACGGTTCCGGTGGCGAAGCGCGATGCTTCGCCTCAGGAGCGTTCAAGTTTCCTTTAGTTAAGGCCTTGCCGATGTCCATGGTCGGATTTCCGCTACTCCTGATTCCGCTCGCGATCTACAACATCATCGCCTTCCTGATGCCGGAGGTTTCCTTCGGCGTTACGCTTTTCAAGCTGACGCTGATGTCGGGCGTGGAATGGCAGGTGACGCTGAGCGACGTCCTGATCGCTGTCGGCATCTTCCTGTTGATGTTCGAAGTCATCAAAGGCGCGCGTCCCGGCGCGAAATATCTCACCGACCATCTGCTGTCGCTGATCGTGTTCGGTGCGGCCGCTGCCGAATTCGTGCTGTGGCCGAAGTTCGGCACCTCGACCTATTTCCTGCTGACGGCGCTCGCGCTGGTCGACTTCCTGTCCGGTCTTGCCTTGCGCACGCGGCGTCGCGCGGTCGCGGCGCCGGCGGTGTCCGCCAAGGGCACCAGAAAACCCGAGCCGCAGGTCGAGCCCCCAGTGGCCGAGCCGAAGCCTGAACCTGCGCCGGCACAAGCGACAGCGCCGCCCGCGGCATCGGTCGCTGAATCAGTGTTGCTGGATCGCCCGGAACCGGCGCCCGCGCCTGAAGTCGCGCCCCATGCGGCCTCGCCGGAAGTCCCCTCGCCGGGGATACAGCCGGGTAGCGGTGCGACACCGTCCCCGGACAAGCCGCCGCGCTGACCGGTCGTCGGATCAGATTGCTTGCTTCAGATGACCTGCCGGGTCCGCCGTGCCACGCTGCGGCGTTCCTGCGGGTGTGCGCCATAGGCCGCCTGCGCATCCTCGATCGAGGCACGTCGCATGCAGCGCGTCTGTGGGGCCTGGTCGGCGGTCGCGATCAATTGAGTCAGAAAGGTCGGGTCGGGTCGCGCCATGGTCGCTTTCCGCGACCAGTGCACCGTTTGGGTCACCGGCACGAGCGCGACACAGGCCGGCGCGTCGGCGTCGGAGACGTCTACGTCCAAAATATCTTCTGATCGTTCGGTATCGAGCATCGCACTGAACCGGCTAAAACTGTCACGTTTTGGGACGTGACACCCTACTTTGATCTGCTCCTCGCAAGGCCTATGCCGATGCGTCCTGGTTGGTTCCCTCAAGGTTTGCGACAGCCGTAAAACGTGGTTTCCAGATTATTTATGAACTTTGCCTAGCCTCTGATTCGATAGAACCACTATCCTCAGGCTAGCCAGAATCACCGTGCCTGTCCCGAATCGAGGCGACTTTGATGTCTGCTGTCCCGCAAGCCTCCAGCATCCTCGCTTCGCTCGGGCAGGCCACGTTCGTCTGGGATGTCGCCGCTGATAGCATCGCCTGGAGCGGCAACGCCGCCTCCGTCTTTACCGACATCGCCCCGGAAGCGCTGGCGAGCGGCGCCGCGTTCGCCAAGCTGATCGAGCCGAAAGGGTCGATCCGGTCAGACGCGCTGGGTCACACGGCCCCGGCACGCGGTGGCGAGGGTGTCGCCTACCGGGTCGAATATGGCGTGCGGGCCTCGACCTCCGCGCCGGTGATCTGGATCGAGGAAACCGGCTGCTGGTTCGCCGGCGCCGACGGCAAGCCGGCGCGCGCGCAAGGCGTCGTCCGCGTCGACAATGAGCGCCGCGCCCGCGACGAGCAACTCGTGCGGCTCTCGCGGCACGACCCGCTGACCGGCGAACTCAATCGCACCCATTTGATCGCCGCGCTCGCCGAGGCGATCGAGGAAGCCGCGCGCTTCCGCTCGTCCTGTGCCTTCATGCTGATCGGCATCGACCATCTGGCGCGCATCAACGACGCTTTCGGCTTCGATGTTGCCGATGGCGTGATCGCGGAAGTCGGAAAACGCATTCGTGCGCGGCTGCGCGGCGGCGACGTGCTCGGGCGATTCTCCGGCAACAAGTTCGGGCTGATCTTGCGCAACTGCACCGTCGACGACACCAATGTCGCGGCCGAGCGGTTTCTCGCCGGTATTCGTGACGAGGTGGTGCCGACCGTATCAGGACCGGTGTCGGTAACGGCGTCGATCGGCGCGATCAGCATCCCGCGTTACGCCCGCAGCGCCGATGAGGCGGTCACCCGCGCCCAGGAAACGCTGGATGGCGCCAAGAGCCGCCGCGCCGGATCATTTTCGCTGTGGAAGCCGAATGTCGAGCGCGACGCGCAGCGCCGCGTCAACATCCGCGTCACCGATGAAATCGTCACCGCGCTGAACGAGCGCCGGATCGTGACCGCGTTCGAGCCGGTGGTCGAGGCGCGCTCGCGCCAGCCGGCGTTCTACGAATGCCTGGTTCGGATGGAGCAGGACAACGGCCAGGCGTTGCTGGCACCGGATATCGTCCCCGTCGCAGAACGACTTGGCCTGATCCGGCTGGTCGATCACCGCGTGCTGGAACTCGCGGTCGCCGAACTCGCGGCGTCACCCAACGTGCAGCTCAGCCTCAACATCTCACCCGACACCACGATGGATCCGGACTGGTCGGCCTCGATCGAATCCTTGATGCGTGCGCATCCGGGCGTGGCCGAACGGCTGATCGTGGAAATCACCGAGACCGTGGCGATCCAGGATATCGACGACATCAGGGGTTTCGTCACCCGCTTGAAGAATTTCGGCAGCCGGATCGCGATCGACGATTTCGGCGCCGGCTACACCTCGTTCCGCAATCTGCGCAAGCTCGGCGTCGACATCGTCAAGATCGACGGCGCCTTCGTGCAGAACATCGCGCGCTCGGCCGATGACCGCGCCTTCGTGCAGACGCTGATTGATCTCGCGCGGCGGCTGCAGATCAAGACGGTGGCGGAATGGGTGCAGGACGAAGAGTCCGCGGTCATGCTGCGCGAATGGGGCTGCGACTATATCCAGGGCCGCCTGATCGGCCTCGCGTCACCGGAGCGGCCGTGGGCCGTGCCGGCCGAGACGGTGTTGCCGGCGGCGAGTTGAAACCTCTTGCGCTGAACTATCAGCCGTCGTCCCGGACAAGCGAAGCGCGATCCGGGACCTATACGCCGCGGCCTATCGATGAGGCGATGTGGTAGACGCCTTTGCATAACGACAAAGATTTGTGGTTATGGGTCCCGGCGTTCGCCGGGACGACTCGTGGAGAGAACAGCGCGAGCGCCGAAGCGTCTCACTCTTCCTTCTTCGGCTCTTTCGACATGCGCTCGAGGCGGTCCTGCATGTCTTTCATCTGACGGCGAAGGTCGTCGATATTGTCTTCGTTGGCCGCCGGCTCCGGCGCTTTCTCGGGTTCGGCTGACGTCACGCCGCCGCGCGGCGGCACGAACGGCTTGAACATCGAGAACGTCTGCTGAAACAGTTCCATGTTACGGCGGACGTGTTCTTCGAGCGGCGCGAATGGCGTTCCCGAGAACGTGTTGGTGAGCTGCTTGCGGAACTTTTCCTGCTCGCGCGTCAGCGTGTCGATCGATTGTTCCAGATATTTCGGAACCACCATCTGCATGCTGTCGCCGTAGAAGCGGATCAACTGGCGCAGGAACGTGGTCGGCAGCAGATTCTGCCCCGCCTTGTTTTCCTGCTCGAAGATGATCTGCGCCAGCACTGAGCGGGTGATGTCGTCACCGGTCTTGGCGTCATAGACGAGAAAATCCTCGCCATCCTTCACCATCGCTGCGAGATCCTCGAGCGTTACATAGGTGCTGGTGCCGGTATTATAGAGCCGCCGGTTAGCGTATTTCTTGATCGTGGTGGGTTGTTCTGACTTGGCCATGGCCATGGGGCTCACACAATCCATACCGAGAGCGGGGAACCCGACGGGCATCGCCGGCGGGCAGACGAGCAACGCAACGCAGCAAAGTAAGCATTTTCAATGCGGCTCGGCTACCGTTTTGTGCGGCACGGTTAATTCCAAGGCATGGGTACTGCTATGGAAACTGCCAGAGACGCTATTTTGAATGCGCCGCGGCGTGATTTTCCCCTCTGGCCGATTGACACAGGATGCCTAGGTTAACAGGATAGTCCCAAGAGACAGGCCCGCCATCCGGCCGCCCGCCGTCGAGAAACCTCAAGCTCACAGGAGATGTCCATGTCAGACGATGTCGTCATCGTCAGCGCCGCCCGCACCCCGGTCGGCAGCTTCAACGGCGCGTTCGCCACCACCCCGGCCCATGATCTTGGCGCCATTGCCATCAAGGCCGCGCTGGAGCGGGCTGGCATCGAGCCGGGCCGCGTGTCCGAAGTCATCATGGGCCAGATCCTGACCGCGGCGCAGGGCCAGAATCCCGCCCGCCAGGCCTCGATCGCGGCCGGCATCCCGGTGGAAAGCCCGGCCTGGGGCGTCAACCAGCTCTGCGGCTCGGGCCTGCGCACCGTTGCGCTCGGCTATCAGGCGCTGCTCAACGGCGATTCGGAAATCGTCGTCGCCGGCGGCCAGGAATCCATGAGCATGGCCCCGCACGCGCAATATCTGCGTGGCGGCGTCAAGATGGGCGGCCTCGAACTGGTCGACACCATGATCAAGGACGGCCTGTGGGATGCTTTCAACGGCTACCACATGGGCAACACCGCCGAGAACGTCGCGCGGCAGTACCAGATCACCCGCGCGCAGCAGGACGAGTTCGCGGTTCACTCGCAGAACAAGGCCGAGGCCGCGCAGAAGGCCGGCAAGTTCAACGACGAGATCGTCCCCGTCACCATCAAGTCGCGCAAGGGCGACATCATCGTCAGCGCCGACGAATATCCCCGCCATGGCGCCACCGTCGATGCGATGGCCAAGCTGAAGCCCGCATTCGAAAAGGACGGCACCGTCACCGCCGGCAGCGCGTCCGGCATCAATGACGGCGCCGGCGTGGTGGTGCTGATGACCGCCAAGCAGGCGGCCAAGGAAGGCAAGAAAGTTCTCGGCCGCATCGCCTCCTGGGGCCAGGCCGGCGTCGATCCCAAGATCATGGGCACCGGACCGATCCCGGCTTCCCGCGCCGCGCTGAAGAGGGCCGGCTGGAACATCGCCGATCTGGATCTGATCGAGGCCAACGAGGCGTTCGCAGCGCAGGCCTGCGCGGTCAACAAGGACCTCGGCTGGGATACGTCCAAGGTCAACGTCAATGGCGGAGCGATCGCGATCGGCCATCCCGTCGGCGCTTCCGGCGCCCGCGTGCTGGTGACGCTGCTGCACGAAATGCAGAAGCGCGATGCCAAGAAGGGCCTCGCCACGCTGTGCATCGGCGGCGGCATGGGCATCGCCATGTGCATTGCACGCGACTGAGTGCGTTGCATGCGATTGAACTAAAGGCAGTTAGGATGCGTTGTTGATGAAAACTTCATCTGTCAACCACGGCTCAAATCGATAAAACTGAAATGCCCGGTCTTGCGCCGGGCATTTTCATCTCTGGTGCGTTATCGAGTGAGTAAACGCGCCGCACTTTGAAGAGCAGGCTTCGTCAAAAGACCGGGACAATTCCGGCTCGTAAAAAGACCACCAAGGAGGACTACGCATGGCACGTGTTGCATTGGTTACGGGGGGCACGAGGGGCATTGGTGCTGCGATCAGCAAATCGCTGAAGGCGGCAGGCTACAAGGTTGCGGCGAGCTATGCCGGCAATGACGCCGCGGCTGAGAAATTCAAATCGGAGACCGGCATTCCCGTTTACAAATGGGACGTCAGCTCGTTCGACGCGTGTGCGGCCGGCGTCAAGCAGGTCGAGGCCGATCTCGGTCCGGTCGACGTGCTGATCAACAATGCCGGCATCACCAAGGACGGCGCCTTCCACAAGATGACGCTTGAGCAGTGGAACGCAGTCATCAACACCAATCTCGGCTCGCTGTTCAACATGACCCGCCAGGTGATCGAAGGCATGCGCGCCCGCAAGTTCGGCCGCGTCATCAACATCTCGTCGATCAACGGCCAGAAGGGTCAGTTCGGCCAGGTCAATTACTCGGCGGCCAAGGCCGGCGACATCGGCTTCACCAAGGCGCTGGCGCTGGAGAACGCCAAGGGCGGCATCACCGTGAACGCGATCTGCCCCGGCTACATCAACACCGAAATGGTGCAGGCGGTGCCAAAGGACGTGCTGGAGAAGAGCATCCTGCCGCTGATCCCGGTCAATCGCCTCGGCGAGCCCGAAGAAATCGCCCGCGCGGTGGTCTTCCTCGCCGCCGACGAGGCCGGCGCCATCACCGGCTCGACGCTGACGATCAACGGCGGGCAGTACATGGTGTGATTGCCGGGGTCCCACCGGATCGCTGGCAGCCACCGTATCAAGAAAGTCGTCATGCCCGGCCTGTGCCGGGCATCCACGTCTTTACAACGACGTTAGAAAAACGTGGATGGCCGGGACAAGCCCGGCCATGACGGAAAAATCTCGCACCGTGCCAAGATGACTCCCCGTACCGCCACACTTATCGGACTGACCGCGATCCTGATGTGGTCGCTGCTGTCGGTCCTGACGGTTGCGACCGGGAAAATTCCGGCGTTTCAGCTCGCGGCGATGACGTTCGCGATCGGGGCGGCGGTCGCTTTCATCAGCTTCATCTGGCGGCCCGCAGCCTTCGCCGCGTTGCGACAATCGCCGACCGCGTGGGTGGTCGGCGTCGGCGGGCTGTTCGGCTATCACGCGCTGTATTTCCTGGCGCTGCGCTTTGCGCCGCCGGCCGAAGCCGGGCTGTTGAATTATCTCTGGCCGCTCTTGATCGTGCTGTTCTCCTCGCTGTTGCCCGGCGAGCGGCTGGCGGCGCATCACATCATCGGCGCGCTGCTCGGTCTCGCCGGCACGGTGTTGCTGTTGTCAGGCAATAGCGGCGGCGGCTTTACGCCGGCCCAGATTCCGGGACTGGCCGCGGCCTTCGTCGCCGCCTTTGTGTGGGCGGCCTATTCGGTGATGTCGCGCAAGCTCAAGGCGGTGCCGACCGACGCGGTGGCCGGCTTTTGCCTCGCCACCGCACTGCTCGCGGCTCTCGTCCACGGCATGGTCGAAACCACGGTCTGGCCGGAAACGTCAGGGCAATGGCTTGCCATTGTCGCACTCGGCGTCGGTCCGGTCGGCGCTGCGTTCTTTACCTGGGACATCGGCATGAAACGCGGCGACATCCGGGTGCTGGGTGCGGCATCGTATGCGACGCCGTTACTGTCGACCGCGTTCTTGATTCTCGCGGGCTTTGCCACGGCGAGCGCCACGATCGCGATTGCCGCGATCCTGATCGCCGGCGGTGGCCTGATCGCGGCAAAAGATATGGTCTGGAAGCGAAGCCCGTAGGGGTGGGCAAAGGCGCTCTTGCGCCGTGCCCACCATCGATCCGCGATTGTAGCTCAATGGTGGGCACGCTCCGCTTTGCCCACCCTACAAAATCACTCCGGCTCCCAATCCTTCGGCGCCATCTCGAATGTCGCAAAATCAAATCCCGGTGCCACGGTGCAGCCGACCAATGTCCAGTCGCCGGTGCTCTCGGCGGCTTGCCAGGTATGCGGTGGCACAATCGCCTGCGGCTGCTCGCCTGCCGCGAGATTGGGGCCTAGTCTAAAACTCCATTGCCCGTCATCGTCGGCGATTTTCAACGTCAGCGCGCTGCCGGCATAGTAATGCCAGACCTCGACGGCATCGATGCGATGCCAGTGCGAGCGCTCGCCGCGCGCCAGCAGGAAATAGATCGCGGTGGATCGCGAACGGCCGCTGGCATCGGTGCGGGAATCACGAAACGTCTCGCGATAATGCCCGCCTTCCGGATGCGGCTTCAGCGCGAGCCGCGCGATGATCTCGGCGGCACTTGTCTCGGCAGTACTTGCCGGGAACGTCATCAGGACTTGTTCTTGCGTTCACGCAACTCGCCGAACACGTCGGCGGCGTTGGCGCCCTTCATGTGCAGCTTGGCGGCGACCGACGGCTCGTCGGCGCGCAGGAACACGTTGGCCTTCTTTTCCTCGCCGAGCAGCACCGGAATGGTCGGCTTGTTCTCCGCGCGCAACTTCGTCACTTCCGCGGCACGCGCGACCAGCGCGGCATTGTCGGGCTCGACGGTGAGCGCGAATTTGACGTTGGAGGCGGTATATTCGTGGCCGCAATAGAGTTTGAAATCATCCGGCAGCGCGCGCAGCTTCAGCAGCGAATCCCACATCATGGGATAGTCGCCTTCGAACACCCGGCCGCATCCGATCGAGAACAGCGTGTCGGCGGCGAACAGCGCTTTTTCGCTGTCGAACACATAGGAGATGTGGTCGAGCGTGTGGCCGGGCGTTTCCAGCACGCGGACCAGGAGGCTGCCTACCTTGATGACGTCGCCATGGGCGGCGCGCAGATCGACATTGGCGATCGCAGCGGATCTGTCGTGCGGGGCGACGACGCGGCAATTGTACTTCTGCTTCAGCTCGGCGACGCCGCCGACATGGTCGTGGTGGTGATGGGTGATCAGAATATCGGTCAGCGTCCAGCCTTCGCGTTCCAGCGCCTTGAGGATGGGGCCGGCTTCCGGCGCGTCGATCGAGGCGGTCGCTTTGGTCGCGGGATCGTGGATCAGATAGCCGAAATTGTCGTTGAGGCAGGTAAAGGTACGAATTTCCGAAGCCATGGTATCTCCACGAACAGTATGAGTGATTTCTTGCCTGAGCATGATCTCTTCGGAAAACCGGGGCCCGTCCCGCCATCGAAGTGCGGAGCGCGCCTTTCCCGATCAAGCTCTAACACGCCACATATGGGCAGGAAATATGGCGTTAACGCTCCTGCGGCAATGCAAATTTCCGCACCCCGCGTGGAACAGCGGCATGATAGATTGAGCCATGACCATCGACGTCATCGACCTCCGCGATTTCTATTCGCGCCGCCTCGGCATCGTGGCGCGGCAGCTGATCAATCGCGGCATCCGGGCGCGATGGCCCGATGCGGATGGGCTTCGCGTACTTGGGCTAGGTTATCCCACGCCCTATCTCGGCCTGTTTCGCGAAGATTCCGAACGCTGCATCGCGTTCATGCCTGCGGCGCAGGGCGTGCTGAAATGGCCGACGGCGCGGCCCGCGCTGGCGACCCTGATCGATGAATTCTCGATGCCGTTGCCGGACGCAGCCGTTGATCGCATCCTGCTGGTGCATGCGCTGGAAATGTCCGACGATCCGGAACGTTTGCTGCGCGAGGTGTGGCGCGTGTTGGCGCCGTCGGGGCGCCTGATTGCGGTGATTCCCAATCGCCGCGGCGTGTGGACCCGCACCGACAACACGCCGTTCGGCCATGGCCGGCCCTATTCGCGCGCGCAGATCACGCAATTGCTGCGGCAGACCTGGTTCACGCCGACGGCGTGGGGGGAGGCGCTGTTCCTGCCGCCGGTAGGCAAAGGCTGGTTCCTGCGTTCGGCGATGGCGTGGGAGCGCGTCGGTGCGGCGCTGTCGCTGCCGTTCGCCGGCGTGCACATCGTGGAGGCGACCAAGCAGGTCTACCGTGCGATTCCCGCGCATCGCGAACGCACGCGCCTGATTCCGTCGCTGCCGCCGGTGCTGGTGCCGTCGTCAACGACGCGGGCATGAAAAAGGGTGGGCACGCTTGCGCGATGCCCACCCTTTGAAAACAGCAGATAGCGCTGACGCTACCTACTCATTCCCCGGATTGAAATCTTCGCTCGGGACCGGCGCGGCGGCTGCGTTGTCGGGACGCGGGCCGTGCGGCCGGCGGCGCCGGCGCGGGAAACGTTCACCGCCGCCATTGCCTTCGAAGGCGCCGGGCGCGGCGTTCACCTGCGGCTGCGGCCCGGTGATGAAAGACGGCAGACGGTCGACGCCGCCGGTATCGGCAATCACCGGCTGCGGCTGGGGCTGCGGCTGATATTGCGGCTGCGGACGATGTTCGCGTTGCTCGCGATGATGCTCGCGCGGCTGCTGGTCGCGGTCGCGCTGGAAGGGTTGCCCCTCACGCGGCTGGAAATCGCGCTGCTGATTGTTCTCGCGGGGCACGAACGGCTGTTGCTGCTGCGGCACGAAGCCCGGCTCCTGGCCGAAATGGTTGAAGTTCTCGCCCTCGTCCTCGTGCTCCTCGGCCGGCATTTCGTTTTCGGTGCGCGGCTGCGGCTGGTTCTGCCGGAACTGTTCCTGGGCGGCAGCGATCAGGCGGAAATAATGCTCGGCGTGCTGGTAGTAATTCTCGGCCGCAACCGGGTCGCCGGATGAGCGTGCGTCACGCGCCAGCTGGACGTATTTCTCCGCAACGTGGGAGGCGGTGCCGCGAATCTTGATGTCGGGTCCGTTCGATTCGAACACCCGGGTCATCGGGTTTTGACCGCGCCGGTTATTATTATTGTTGTTATTATTGTTGTTATTCCGGTTACGCATCCGCTTGTTGTTCTGACCGTTTCTCATGTCTTGCCTTTATTCCAGCCCTGAAGTTATGCCGTTGCCGTCGTAGCCTCACCGGACCGGGCACACGACTGTGCGCACCGATTCACGGTGTCGTTCAAATTCATGACGTCGATTTCGCCAACCCTCGCGTTCAACAAGGACGCGTTCCCCAACCGCCGGCCTTCACAGCCAGCCGGACCAAATTACTTAGCCTGCCAAAACCAGCCCAACAGAAACACGCCCGACCGAAACAAGCTCAACAGCCGCTGGAGCACAGGCTCTACGTAACTGTTTTGCGTGACTGTTTCTTGCGTAGGTATTCAAGCGCAATATCAGGCTTTCGTTCGCTTTGCGGTCGAGAGCAGCACAGCTCAGGCTATTGCGCTCGATTGGACCTGCGTTTTGGAACCTTTCACTCGGCGGGCTCTCGTTTCGAGAACTCAGGCCCCCACCCGTTATTACGGGGGCGGCAACCCTGGACCGATGTTGTGAGCGGAACGTAGTCGCTCCCGGGCAATATTCCAAGCGGTTTTTTTGCGTTCCAATAGGGCCTTATCGGGGCATTTTGCCGCCCGCGACCGCCCTCGGAATGCCCGCCAGATCGGCCTTGGGGGCGCCTGCCGGGATGAGCCCCGCCGCCGCCATCAGGGCCTGGATTTGCCCGCTTTGGCCCTCCCCGGCCTCCACAACCAGGGCCGCACCCGGCGCCAGGAGCGGCGCGGCCTGGGGGATCAGCGCGCGGTAGGCATCCAGCCCGTCGGCGCCGCCATCGAGCGCCGCCAGCGGGTCGTATTCCCGGACATCGATGGCGAGACCGGCGATATCCAGCGAGCGGATATAGGGCGGGTTGGACACGATCAGGTCGAACGACCCGGTCAATCCGGACGCGTAATCGCAGGCGATGAACGTCGTCCGATCCGAGAGCCCCGCCGACGCGGCATTGGTATCGGCGGTCTGCAGGGCGGCTGGCGAAATGTCGGTGCCGAACCCGTGCGCGTTTGGCAGCTCCGACAACAACGCCAGCAAGATCGCCCCGGAGCCGGTGCCGAGGTCGGCGATACGCAATTTGCGGCTGAGCGCACCGCCAGCACGCAATAATTCCAGCGCCAGCTCGACCACCGTCTCGGTGTCAGGCCGCGGCACCAGCGTCGCCGCCGAAAGTTTTAGCGGCAGCCCCCAAAATTCCTTGTGGCCGAGAATACGCGCGACTGGCTCGCCGTGCAGGCGGCGATGCGCGAAATCTTCCAGCCGCAGTGATTGGTCTGCCGTAAGCCGCCGCTGTGCGGCCGTGATCAGGCCGGTCAGATCGAGGCCAAGCACTTCACCGACGAGCAGCCGCGCATCGATTTCGCCGGATTCGATCGCATTGGATTTGAAGCGCGCGGTGAGTATGCGCCGCGCGGTCTCGACGGTTTGTCCGGCGAAGGATTCGGTCACCTGACGACCCCGCAAAAATCCATCCATCCGTCGTCCCTGCGAACGCAGGGACCCATACGCCGCGGCCTCTCGGTGTGGGCGGTGGACGTTGACATCTCGCGCAACAACGAACGCCTGTGGTTATGGGTCCCTGCGTTCGCAGGGACGACACGGAGATTGTTGGGACGCCGCGGCCATAACCGGGACGACGAAGCGCTCACGCCGCGGCGCCCTGGGCGGCGAGCTGGGCGGCCTGATGCTCGGTCGTCAGCGCGTCGATCAATTCGCCCAGCGATTCGCCCGCGATCACCTGCGGCAATTTATAGAGCGTCAGGTTGATGCGGTGATCGGTGACGCGGCCTTGCGGGAAATTATAGGTGCGGATGCGCTCGGAGCGGTCGCCCGAGCCGACTTTTTCGCGACGGTCGGCCGCGCGGGTCGCATTGATGCGCTGCTGTTCAGCGTCATAGATGCGCGAGCGCAGGATGTTCATCGCCGAGGCGCGGTTTTTGTGCTGCGAGCGGCTGTCCTGCATCATGACCACGATGCCGGTCGGGATATGGGTGATGCGGATCGCGGATTCGGTCTTGTTGACGTGCTGGCCGCCGGCGCCCTGTGCGCGCATGGTCTCGATCCGCAAATCCTCGTTCTTGATGTCGACATCGACATCCTCGACCTCGGGCAAGACAGCAACGGTAGCCGCCGAGGTGTGGATGCGGCCCTGCGTTTCGGTGTCGGGCACGCGCTGCACGCGGTGCGCGCCGGATTCGAATTTCAGTTTGGCGAACGCGCCGCGGCCCTGCACTTCGGCGATGATTTCCTTGTAGCCGCCCATGGTGCCCTCGCTGGCGGAGATCACCTCGACCTTCCAGCCCTGCAGCGCGGCAAAACGCTCATACATCCGGAACAGGTCGCCGGCGAACAGCGAGGCCTCGTCGCCGCCGGTGCCGGCGCGGATTTCCAGCATCACGTTGCGGTCGTCCATCGCGTCTTTCGGTAGCAGCGCGACGCGGATCTTCTGCTCGAGTTCGCCAACGCGCGCCTGCAGCGTTTCGAGCTCGGCCTCCGCCATGCCGCGCATGTCAGGATCGGCGGCGGAATCCGCCAGCAACGTTTCGGTGTCTGTGATCTCGGCGCGCGCCGCGCGATAGGCCTTGACGGCATCGATCAGCGGATTGAGCTCGGCGAGCTCGCGCGTGATCTGGACGTATTTCTCCGAGCTCAATTGGCCGAGCAGCTCCGCCTCGAGCGAAGCGTGATGGGCGAGCAGGATATCGAGTTTGGCTTCGGGTAACATGTCGGAGTTCTCAATGGCGCAAAGGGAAGGGGGCGTTGCGGGGGCAGAGCCTCGCTACAACGACAACCCCTCGGCTTCCGCGAATTCCGTCAGCTTCTGCCGGATCGAGACGCTGCCGGCCGGCGCATCAAGCAGCGGCATCATGACGGCCTCGGCCTTCCTGGCATCGAGATCGAGGATCAGCGCTTTCACCGGGCCGTGCGCGGTCGCCGACAGCGACAGCGAGCGGTAACCAAGCGCGATCAGCGCCAGCGCGCCGAGCGGTTTTGACGCCATCTCGCCGCACAGCGAGGCGCTTTTCTTCGCCGCATCGGCTTTGCGCACGATGTCGCGCAAGGCCCTCAAGATCGGCGCCGACATGGTGTCGAACCGTTCGGAGACCTTGGCATTGCCGCGGTCGACCGCGAACATGAACTGGAACAGGTCGTTCGATCCGATCGAGATGAAATCGACCTTCTTCAGGAGCTCGTCCATCTGGTAAAGCAGCGCCGGCACTTCGACCATGGTGCCGACGTCGATGCGTTCGGGCAGCGCGTGGCCGTGCTGACGCAGATAGGTCAGCTCGCGCTCGACGATGGCCTTGGCCTGATCGAACTCGGCGACTTCCGAAATCATCGGGAACATGATCTTCAGCGCGCGGCCGCCGCCGGCGCGCAATAGCGCGCGAATCTGGCCGCGCAACAGGCCGGGCCGGTCGAGCCCGAGCCGGATCGCGCGCCAGCCGAGCGCGGGATTTTCCTCGATCACGGTCTCCATGTAGGGCAGCGCCTTGTCGCCGCCGATGTCGAGCGTGCGGAACGTGACCGGTTTTGATCCCGCCGCATCCAGCACCGTGCGATACAGCGCGAGCTGGTCAGAGGTGCGCGGCAGGCTCTGGCCGACCATGAATTGCAGTTCGGTGCGGAACAGCCCGATGCCGGCGCTGCCGGTGTCGTCGATATGCGGCAGGTCGATGACGAGGCCGGCATTGATCATCAGCTCGATCTTCTGGCCGTCTTTGGTCACGCAGGGCTTGTCGCGAAGCGCCGAATATTGCGCCTGCCGACGCGCGCGGAATCTCACCCGCTCGGCATAGGCCGATTCGATCTCGGCCGAAGGGCGCACATAGATCGAGCCCGAGGTGCCATCGACGATGATGGCGTCGCCGGGATCGGCGAGCCCCGGCGCGTTGGGGATTTCGCCGACCGCGGGAATGCCGAGCGCGCGCGCCACGATCGAGACGTGGGAATTGGCGGTGCCTTCCTCCAGCACGAGGCCGCGCAGGCGCTTGCGGTCATAGTCGAGCAGGGCGGCCGGGCCCATCGCGCGCGCGATCAGGATCGCGTTGTCGGGCAGCTGTTCGCGTGACGGCGCGTGGTCCTGGCCGACCAGTTGCCGCATCAGGCGGTGGCCGAGGTCCTCGAGGTCGTGCAGGCGGTCGCGCAAGTATGGATCGGTCGAACGCAGCATGCGCGCGCGGGTGTCGGACTGCACGCGCTCGACGGCGGCTTCCGCGGTGAGGCCGGTGGCGACCGCCTCGTGCAGCTTGTGCGACCAGCCATGGTCGTTGGCGAACATGCGGTAGGCTTCCAGCACCTCGCGGTGCTCGCCGCCCTCGGCGACGTCGCCGCGCTCCAGCATGCGGTCGAGATCGGCGCGCAGCTTGGTCAGCGCCGCGTCCAGCTTCTTGATTTCCTTCGGCAGGTCTTCGGCAATGTAATTGGTAATGACGACGCGCGGCTCGTGCAGCACGACGTGGCCGAGCGCGATGCCGTCGGACAGGATCGCGCCGGCCTTGTGCAGGGAATGCCGCGCCGCAGGTTCCGCGCCGGGCTGCGCCAGCGCCGCCAACTCGCCGGAGGCGATCATCTCGGCGACCACCATCGCGGTGGTCTGCAGCGCCTCGACCTCTTCCTCGACGTAAGTGCGCTTGGCGCGGTTCTGCACCACCAGCACGCCGAGCGTGTTGCCGGCGCGCAGGATCGGCACGCCGAGGAACGAATGATAGATTTCTTCGCCGGTTTCCGGGCGGAACGAGAACGCCGGGTGGGTTTGCGCGTCGGACAGGTTGAGCGGGGTGGCCTCGCTGGCGACCAGGCCGACCAGGCCCTCATGCGCGCTCAGAACCGTTCTATGGACGGCGTCGCGGTTCAGACCCTCGGTGGCGTAGAGTTCGAGTGTGTTATCGACGCGCAGCACGTAGGTCGAGCACACCTCGGCCACCATGTTGGCCGCGATCAGGACCACGATCTTGTCCAGCCGCTCCTGGGCGGAGACCTGCTCCGCCATGGTTTCGCGGAGCCGTCTCAACAAGACGCGGGGGCCTCCCGACGTGCTCCGCATCTGCCAAAATCCTCCCCCGCGAGGCCAGCGTGCCGGGTGGCCGGGCGCTGGCGTGAAACTCAACAATAGCAACAATTTTATTCATTCGGCGCCGCCGCAAGCCGCCACCAAAACCATCGTTCCCGGTCGAATCGGGATCGCCAAACTGTGGCACAGTTTGCGGCAGCCCACCTGTCAGGCCGTATAGCCAATCAAGGCTTGCTTTGCCAAGCAAAACGCCTGCCAGTAGCAATAACGTCTGTGTCAGGCCAATGCTGCGGGCGCTAAGAGAAAATCGTTCCAGAGTGCCCCTTGATACCGTGGCTTCATCCTTCGAGACGCGGCCAAGTGGGCCGCTCCCTCGGTGAGGGCAAAGCGCTCATCCGGGGATGAGGTCTATTAGCCGACCAGAAGGCGACTTAGACCCTCAGGGTGAGGAGCGCGGCAAATGCAGCGCGTCTCGAACCATGAGGCCGCGATCCCCGCCTGGACGAATCGGGAGCTACGCCTGATCGAGCCCATAGAGCGTGTGCAGCGTGCGCACCGCAAGCTCGGTATAGGCAGCGTCGATCAGCACCGAGAACTTGATCTCGGAGGTGGTGATGGCGCGGATATTGATGTTTCGCGCGGCAAGTGCGGTGAACGCCTGGGCGGCGACGCCGGCATGGCTGCGCATGCCGCTGCCGATCACCGAAACCTTGGCGACGTCAGTGGCACTGTCCAGCCGCTTATAGCCGATCTTGTCCTTGGCCGAGGCGATGGTGTCCCTGGCGCGGGCATAGTCGGAGGCCGGCACCGTGAAAGTCAGGTCGGTGGTCTTGCCGTCCTCGGAGACGTTCTGCACGATCATGTCGACATTGATGTTGGCGTCCGCGAGCGGTCCGAAGATCGCGGCGGCAACGCCCGGCTTGTCCTCGATCTGGCGCACGGAAATCTGGGCCTCGTCCTTGGAGAAGGCGATGCCGGTGACGACGTGGTTTTCCATGATTTCCTCCTCGCTGCAGATCAGCGTGCCCGGCGGCGTGGCGTGCGGGTCGATATCCTCGGGCTTGTCGAAGCTGGAGCGGACGAACACCGGCATGTTGTGCACCATGCCGAGTTCCACCGAGCGCACCTGCAGGACCTTGGCGCCCTGGGAGGCCAGTTCCAGCATGTCCTCGAAGGCGATCTTATCGAGCCGCCGCGCCTTGGGAACCACGCGCGGGTCGGTGGTATAGACGCCGTCGACGTCGGTGTAGATGTCGCAGCGGTCGGCATGGATGGCGGCCGCGATCGCCACCGCCGAAGTGTCCGAACCGCCGCGCCCCAGCGTGGTGATTCGGCCCGTCTGCGGATTGATGCCCTGGAAGCCGGCGATGACGGCGACTTCCTTGCGGTCCTTGAAACGGTTGATGATCTCGGTGCCGTCGATTTCGAGGATCCGCGCCGAGGCGTGCGCGTCCGAGGTCCGGATCGGGATTTGCCAGCCCTGCCAGGAGCGGGCCTGAATGCCGATCGTCTGCAGCGCGATCGCCAGCAGCCCGGACGTGACCTGTTCACCGGACGCGACCACCGCGTCATATTCGCGGGCGTCGTGCATCGGCGAGGCGTCGCGGCACCAGTCCACCAGCTCGTTGGTCTTGCCGGACATCGCCGACACCACCACGGCGACGTCATGCCCCGCATCGACTTCGCGCTTGACGTGACGCGCGACGTTGCGGATTCGGTCGATATTGGCGACGGATGTACCGCCGAATTTCATCACGAGGCGGCCCATGACGACGCGTGCATTCCCTGTGAGGATAAGTATGGTGGCCCGCACGAAAATGGAGCGTCCGGGCCGAAAGCGGCGTATACATAGCGGCGCGTCCCGGGGCAAGCATCCGGGTGCATTTTCGGTCTAAAATGGCGCAAAATGCTGTGGTAGCGGGTTAATTCGGGTCGGGCGCATTTAGGTCAGGTGCAAGGTCAGGTTATGGGGCGTTATATCGACGATATCCTGCAGCCGGATGAGAAGGTGCTGTATTCCACCAATGCGCACTGGATATTCTTCCTGCCGGCGATTGTGGGCTGGTTCGTGGCGATCGCGCTCTTCGTGATCTCGGGCATGATCCCGTCTGGACCTCTGGTGTTGGCGCTCTGGTCGCTGGCGGCAATTGTCGCCATTTTCGCGCTCTACAAGACGGCTACCGCCTGGTTCCACCGCTGGACCACCGAAACCGACGTCACGAATTTCCGTGTCATCCACAAGACCGGCTTTGTTAAGCGGCAAACGTTCGAGATGAGCGTGGACAAGGTCGAGAGCGTCGACGTCAACCAGAGCATTCTCGGTCGCATCTTCAACTACGGCGACGTGACCGTCCTGGGGGTCGGCGAGGGCGGCAAGACCCTCGACACCATTGCTTCGCCGTTGGCATTTCGCAATGCCATCACGGCACGACCGGCCGGCGCGTAAATCATGGCCATGCAAACAAATCACGCCGGCGCATCGGGAAGCACGGTCGATCCGGCCGAAGTCGCGAAATTCTCAAAACTGTCAGACGAGTGGTGGGACCCCAAGGGCAAGATGGCCCCGCTGCACAAGATCAATCCGCTGCGGTTGACCTATATCCGCGACGCCGCCTGTCGCAAGTTCGAACGTAACGTCAAAAGCCTGAATTGCCTCGGCGGCCTGCGCATCCTCGACATCGGCTGCGGCGCCGGCCTGTTGTGCGAGCCGTTCACGCGGCTGGGCGCGCAGGTGATCGGGATCGATCCCTCCGCGACCAACATTGCCGCCGCCAAGCTGCATGCCGACAAGGGGCATCTGTCGATCGATTACCGCTGCACCACGGCCGAGGAGATGGACGTTCGCGAGCGCTTCGACATCGTGCTGGCGATGGAAGTGGTCGAGCACGTCACCGATGTCGGCGTCTTCCTCAACCGCTGCGCGGCGATGCTCAAGCCGGGCGGGATGATGGTGCTCTCGACACTGAACCGCAACTGGAAGAGCTTTGCGCTGGCGATCGTCGGCGCCGAATATGTGCTGCGCTGGCTGCCGCGCGGCACCCATGAGTGGAACAAGTTCGTCACCCCCGACGAACTCGCGCAGCATCTGGCCAACAACCGGCTCGCCATCACCGAACAGGCCGGCGTGGTCTACAACCCGCTCGCCGACAAATGGAGCATCTCGTCCGACATGGACGTGAACTACATGGTGGTCGCGGAGGAGATGTAAAAGTCTATCGTCGTCCCTGCGAACGCAGGGACGACGATGGAGTTGGGCTTTTCCGCTCAATCGCAGTCCTGTCGCACTTCGCTCTGTGGCCCGCGTTAGCCCGAGACCTCTCTCCACGTCGTCCCTGCGAATGCAGGGACCCATACCGCGTGATCTATCGATAGCGCGAAATGGCTGATGTCTCCCGCAAAACGGCGGCCGGTGGCTATGGGTCCCTGCGTTCGCAGGGACGACGATGGAGTTGAGGCTTTTCGGCGTAATCGCAATCCTGTCATGCGCCGATTCGGTTGACCGCACCCGTTGCGACCGGCACGGTGCGGCACCCTTCCGCCGGTATTTTCATGTTCACGATTGCCTCGCTCTGGATTCCCTTCACCATTGTTGCTGCGCTCGGCCAGGTCGCGCGCAATGCGATGCAGCGGTCGTTGACGGGGCCGCTCGGGACCTGGGGCGCGACCAATATCCGTTTCCTGTTCGGCTTCCCGTTTTCGATCATCTTCTTTGCGGTTGTCGTGACCGTCACCGGCGACCATATCTCGTGGCCGACGGCGGCGTTCTGGCCCTGGCTGCTGCTCGGCGCGCTGAGCCAGATCGTCGGCACCGGCATGATGCTGCTCGCGATGAACGACCGCTCGTTCGTGGTGACCACGGCGTACCTGAAAACCGAGGCGATCCAGACCGCGATCTTCGGCTTCATCTTTCTGGCCGATCATCTGACGGTGCTGAAGGTGGTCGCGATCCTGATTGCGACCGCCGGTGTCGTCATCGCGGCGCTGCGGCCGGCTGGGGGCAAGGGTTTTGCGGATCTGAAGCCGACGCTGCTCGGCCTTGGCGCCGCCGCGGCGTTCGCGCTGTCGGCGGTCGGCTTTCGCGGTGCCGTCATTGCGGTGCCCGGCGTCTCCTTCGTGACGGCGGCGTCCTACACGCTGGTGTTCGGCCTGTTCGTGCAGACGCTGGTGCTGTCGGTCTATCTGCTGTTTCGCGCGCCCGACGTGCTCCGGAAAATCCTGGGCTTATGGAGGCCCTCGATGCTGGCGGGCTTCATGGGCGCGTTTGCCTCGCAGTTCTGGTTCCTGGCGTTCGCGCTGACGGCGGCCGCCAATGTCCGCACGCTTGCGCTGGTCGAGGTCTTGTTCGCGCAGGGCGTGGCGTACTACTCGTTCAAGCAGCCGCTATCGGCGCGTGAACTGGCCGGGATCGTTCTGATCGTGGCGGGTGTGGCGCTGCTGGTGGCGGCGTAGCGCGGTCCTCATCCCCGCGCAACGGCTTCGCCGTTGTCGCTGGAGGAGCCGCGTAGCGGCGTCTCGAAGGATGGGCCACGGGCCTCATGGTTCGAGACGGCGCAAGCGCGCCTCCTCACCATGAGGTAGCGGAAATCAATTCCGATCGTCCGGCAGCACCGGCAGCGGCGAGACCTCGACGCCTTCGTCGATCAGGGCGCGGGCTTCGTCGGGCGACGCCTCGCCATAGATCGGGCGGTGCTCGATATCGCCGTAATGCATCTTGCGCGCTTCGTTGGGGAAGCGCTCGCCGACATTGTCGGCGTTCTTGGTGATGTGATCGCGCAATTCCTTGATCTTGGCGCGCAGTTCGAGCTCCTGCGCCATCAACAGCGGCGTGGCCTCAGGCGCCGCACCTTCCGTACCTGCGATTTCCGCAGCCGGCACGCGACGCGAATCTTCACGGCCCTTCTTGCTGACGATCTGCGGGGCCATGATGGCACGCTCGACCTTGACCGAGCCGCACGACGGACAGCTCACCAGCCTGCGCTTTTCCTGGCTCTCATAGGCAGTCGAGCTCTGAAACCAGCTTTCGAAAGCATGGCCCCGCTCGCAGCGCAGGTTGTAGCGGATCATGCCGAGCCCCGGACCAGATGCAGATGTTCCGGGCCGGCCTTGGGATCGGCGATGCCAAAGCGACGTCCGTGCTGCAGCGACGGCACGGTTTTCCGCGCAGTCTCGACCCTTGAAGGGTCGATCTCGGCCAGGAACACGCCGGGCTCGACGCCGCCCTCGGCGAGGATCTCGCCCCAGGGCGCGACGATCACCGAATGCCCGTAGGTCTCGCGCTTGTTCTCATGCATGCCGCATTGCGCGGCGGCGAACACGAAGCAGCCGGTCTCGATGGCGCGGGCGCGCAGCAGGATATGCCAATGCGCCTCGCCGGTCTTTTTGGTGAAGGCCGACGGCACGGTGAGGAACGACGCGCCGCTTTCGGCGAGCGCACGATAGAGCGCCGGAAAGCGCACGTCGTAGCAGATCGTGAGCCCGATCCGGCCCCATGGCAGGTCCGAGATCACGGCGGTCTCGCCCGGCTGGTAATTGGCGGACTCGCGATAGCTCTCGCCGCCGGGCAGGTCGATGTCGAACATATGGATCTTGTCGTAGCTGGCGAGCAGATTGCCGTCGGGCCCGATCAGGAACGAACGGTTGACCGCGCGCTCCGGCGAGAAGCGCAGCGCCAATGAGCCGACATGCAGATGGATCTTCAGCTCCGCCGCCAGCGCGCGATAGGCTTTCAGCGACTTGTCGTCCTCTTCGCTCGCCAGATGCTCGAACAGCGCCTTGCGGTTCAGCTGCATCATGTTGCTCACCTCGGGGGTTTGCACATAATCAGCGCCCTGTGCCACCGCTTCGCGGATCAGCTTCATGCCCTGCTCGAGGCTCGGCTCCGGCAGCAGGGCGGTGCGCATCTGCACCATCGCGGCGGTGAAGGTCGTGGCAGCGCTCATGACGAGGCCTTTTCTCCCGCCAGCAACGCATCGAGCCTGCCCGCGCGGTCCAGCGCGTAAAGCTCGTCGCAGCCACCGACATGGGTTGCGCCGATGAAGATCTGCGGAAACGTCGAGCCGGCGCCGGCCCGATCGTACATCTGTTCGCGATAGGAAGGGTCGCTGGATACGCTGAGTTCGGTAAACGCGGCATTCTTGCGCGTCAGCAGCGATTTGGCCGCGGTGCAGTAACCGCAGCCCGGGCGGGTGTAGATTTCAATGGCAGCGGTCATGGAGCGCTCTGGTTCGCAAGTTCCGGGAATGGCAAGTCATTGAATTATATGGGAGCCCGGTGGGTGTCCACAACCCGCGCGAATACCAGCACGTCGACCTGCGCGGCCTTGGCGCGCAATAAGGCACGGGCGCAGGCGTCGGTGGTGGCGCCGGAGGTCAGGACGTCGTCGATCAGGACCACGCGGCGGCCCTGGATGTCGGCGCTGCGGTCAGGGGCTACCTTGAACGCGCCCTGCACATTGCTGGCGCGCTGCGAGCGCGACAACCCGATCTGCTGTTCGGTCGCCCGGACCCGCCGGAGCGCCTCGGAGGCTAGTTTCACCCCGGTTTGGCGCGAAATCACCCGCGCCAGCGCGCCGGACTGGTTGTAACGGCGGCTCCAGCCACGTCGCCAATGCAGGGGAACCGGGACCAGCACGTCGGCTTCTCCAAGCAATTCCCGGCCCGCGCGGGCCATCCAGCGGCCCATCGCGGGCGCCAGATCGGTGCGGTCCTGGTACTTCAGCGAATGAACCAGCGTGCGCGCGACATCGTCGTAGCGCACGGCGGCGCGGGCGCGCTGGTAGGCCGGCGGATTGGCGATCGCCTCCATCGACAGCAGATCGGGCCCGGGGTCGTAGACAAAGGGAATGCCGAGCCGCGGGCAGAAGGGCGGTTCGATGAACGACAATTTGGCCCAGCATTCCGCGCAGACGCCCTCGCCATCGACCGGCTCGCGGCAGGAAACACACAGCGTCGGCAGCGCGATGTCGAGCGCCAGCCTTGGAATATGCGCGAACACGCCGCGCGCCGCGTTCAGCACGCCGCGCAAATGGGTGGAAATGGAGCGTGGTGGTGATGCCTCGGCGTCCATGGGGTGAGGCTAGCGCCAAGGCAGTACCATCGACAAGGCCTCCAGCCGCGATCGGCGACCTTGCGGACGATCGAGTCTCGTAACGTTCGGAAGCGGTAGCCCAGTGACGAGCCGCCGCTCCCGATACGCCGCTCAGGTCTCAGGTGATGTGATAGTGACTGAACTGATCGGTGGATGTCAGCCCGGCCATCGTGACACCGATGTCGGCTCGCGTATCGCCATCGGTATCGGCAAACACGTAGCCGTTCTGGCCATCCGTGATGAAAACATAGTCCACCGACTTCAACATGTAATTGGCCATGTTGAGCGCAGCGTCGAACCCGCGGCCCGATATATAGGTTTCGTCGTAATTCGACGCGGTCGCATCGCCAGGCAACTCGAGATGAGCATGCGCGCGGTCGAAATGCGCGACGATGTCTTGCGCCCCGTCGACGGGATTGCTGTCGCCCCTGTTGATCACGAGCGTGTCCCAACCACTGACGATGACCGTGTCCTGGCCCGCGCCGCCCCATACGGTATTGGTGCCGTAGTAGCCCGGCGTGGTGCCGTATCCGTAGTCCGTGATGATGTAGTCGTCGCCACGACCGGCAATGATCGTGTCATCGCCTCCACCGCCAATGATCGTATCGCGCGCCCAGCCGCCCCAGATGGTGTCGTTGCCATCCTCAAGGTTGGCCTCCGACGCCTGCTGGTGATCGCCGTAGATCGTCACGGGGTCCACTGAGTGGTAATAGCTGATGGTGTCGTTGCCGTTTCCACCCCTGACGGTGTCGTTGCCCCAGAACTCGAAGACGTTCGGCCGTGCACCACTTTCCGCGTAGATCTGGTCGTCGCCATTGCCGCCACTTATGTAGTCGACACCCATGCCGCCGTAGATGCGGTCGTTGCCACCGAAGCCGAAGATGCTGTCACCCTCGTCGGCCCCCAGGAGTTGCGTGCCGAAATATCTGTTAAAGCGTTCCAGTCCCAAAACTGCCATTGCCATTCTCCTTGAAATGAAGCTGCAAACTCCCTTGCAAGGAAGCCCCAGCGGTCACCTTCACGTGAAGGCACGCTCCTTATGTGACGGGGATCAAGCGTGAGATGTGATCTGCACCACAGAAGACGGCGCTGGGGATGCGGCAAGGGAGCGTGGTGGTGATGTCTCGGCGCCGGCACCGGATTGCCAGAGACGCGCCAATCAGCGTACCAACCGCCATGGCTCAAAACCCGACCGCCGCACCCATCCTGTTTGATCGCGCGCTGTTGCGCGCGCGGCAGGATCGTGCGCGGCGCCTTGGGCCAGCGACGTTCCTGCTCGATCGCGTCACCGAAGACCTCGAAGAGCGCTTGCAGGCGGTGACGCGGGATTTTTCCGACGCCGCCGAAATCTGGACGCCGGGCGAATTGCTGCGCAAACCGGTCGCCGATCGTTTCAAATCCGTCACCCGAATCGATCCGGATGAAACGGAAACGTTGAGGCTCGCGCCGGAATCGCTCGATCTTGCGGTCTCTGCGCTCGCCCTTCAATTCGTCAACGATTTGCCCGGTGTGCTCGCGCAGGTCAGGCGCGCGCTGCGGCCGGATGGATTGCTGCTCGCGGCGATGATCGGCGGCGATACGCTGACCGAACTCCGGCAGTCCTTTGCGGAGGCCGAGGCCGAATGCGAGGGCGGGGTGTCGCCGCGCGTCGCACCGTTTGCCGATCTGCGCGATGTCGGCGCGCTGCTGCAACGCGCGGGCTTTGCGCTACCGGTCACCGACGTCGATCGCCTCATAGTGCGCTACGACAGCGCATTGGCGCTGATGGCCGATCTGAGAAGGATGGGCGCGACCAATATCCTGGTCGAGCGGCGGCGGGCACCCACCCGCCGCGCCACGCTGCTGCGGATGGCAGAGATCTACGGCGAGCGCTTTGCCGATCCGGACGGCCGCATCCGCGCCACCTTCGACGTGATCTGGCTGTCCGGCTGGGCGCCGCATGAAAGCCAGCCCAAACCGTTGCGGCCGGGTTCGGCGAAGGCGAGTCTGGAAGCGGCGGTGAAGCGGAAGACGAAGTAGGCAGGCCAGCCACGCGATGCAACTTCATCCCCGAACCCGCCACCGTGGGTATCTATCCACTCTACACGCTCGCGCGACCCGGCGTGGTCAATTCCGATCTCAGCCGCACCGAATCTGGCTATAAGGGTGGAAGGCTAAGCGGTTGCGAATGATAGATCGATAGGCCGAAGCGAAGGAGCACCCGATGACCCGAAGCGTGGTTCGCCGATTTACGACCATGGATGACGCAGGCAATCGCTATGTCATCATCGAACATCGGACCTTTGAGGAATCAGACGAGATCAGGGCCGACCGCATGAGCGCCGACCGGTAACCGGGCAATTGTTCGAAACGCTGCAGGGAAGAGCGGCCGAGCAGATTGACGAGAAAAGCGGACGTCGAAGTAGGCCTCCCGTACGAACGGCTTCTCCGCGCCATCAGGACATTGCTTGCAGCAGGGCTGCGATCTTGATGGTCGCAAAGTTGGAGTAGGTGTCGGATATGGCGTAGGGCAAAATGATCTGGTCATTGTGGCGCATCGCGCCGCAGGTATAGACCACGTTGGGAACATAGCCTTCGCGTTCCGACTGTTCGGGATGCAGCAACGGCTCTACCGAACGCGCCAGCACCCTGGACGGGTCTTTCTTGTCGAGCAGCGCCGCGCCGATCGAATATTTCCGGACCGGCCCGACGCCGTGGGTGAGCAGCAGCCACCCTTCATCCAGTTCGATCGGCGATCCGCAGTTTCCGATCTGCACGAACTCCCAGGGGAATTGTGGTTTCAGGATCGCCTGACCGCCGTCCCACTGATGCAGGTCATCCGAATAGATCAGATAGAGGTTCTCATTATCCTGACGCGCGATCATGGCGTACTTGCCGTCGATCTTGCGCGGGAATAGCGCCATGCCCTTGTTGTGGGCCGCGGTCCCCTGCAGCGGCGACATTCGAAATGACAGGAAGTCGCTGGTCTCGATCAACTCCGATCGTATCGCTCTGCCGGTATAGGCGGTGAAGGTCGCGTAGTAAGTCTTGTGGTCACCATCGCTGAATTCGACGAAGCGGGCGTCTTCGATGCCCTGGGATTGGGATGCGGTAACCGGAAATATCACGCGCTCGCTGATATCCTGTTCCTCCTTGAAGGTGATCTCAACCTCTTCGCCTGATGGTCCGGATACGCGACGTCCGACCCGGGGACTGGAGGCCAGCCGCGCGGTCGGATCGACGGCCAGACTGCCGTCGGCGGCAATGGTGCCGGTGCGAAATGTCAGTGAAGACACGTGGCCTTCGCCAACGGCCCGGAGGCTGAGCACGAAGCGGAGACCGCCCTTCGGCGCGCCTGACTGGTCGGGATGCGGCACGATGCTGGGATTGAACAGCGCCGAGGCCTCGAACGAGTATTCGTTCAGGAAATAAGCGCCGATCAACTGGCGCTGCACGCTGGAAAAAGCGCCGTGAGCCGCCAGTGCCTCTTCCATCTCGTCGGCGCGGAACTCGAATTCCTGCAGCAGGTTGCGATGGCGGCCCTGGAAGTTCTCCAGTACGTCGGCCAACAGGCTGGCTGTGACTTGCGGATCGAGTGCGAGCACGCGCTCGACGATATGGTTGGCGCGGGTCTTGTCGGTCGGGTTGAGGTCGCGCGGTTCAGTCGTCGGCTTGAACGGGCGTACGATCACGCGTGCCGGGTCGGGGCGCAGATAGAGTGCTTGCCGATGCAGGAAAGTGGCTTGCAACAAGATGTCCTCGGTTCGTTGGGGGGAAACTGGACTCAGGCGCCGATGGCGCGAAGCGCCACGGGGGGTGTCACGCTGACATTGACGCGGGCAAGCTGGCGAATATCGGCAAGACCGAGCAGATAGGACACGACCGACTCGCCGCCGCGGTTTTCGTTGGCGCGGTCGGGATGCAGTCCGTCCCGGCAACTGCCGGTCTCGGGATCGACCAGGGCGATCGACAAATCGTTACGGCCGAGAAACCAGGCGAAAACGTTGCTTGCGATCGTCTTCCATTCCGCGTCGCCCTCCGCGCGCCAGGCGGTCAGGCAGGCCGCGATCGTCGCCGCTGCCTCTACCGGCTGCTGGTCGAACGCGCGCGGCGGTTGGCGCAGTTCGCCAAAGCCGGTGGTGCCGACGGGACGGAAATGTCCTGTTGAAGCCGTTTGTTGAGTCATCAGCCAACGCAGGGATCGCAATCCGGCAGCGAGATAAATGGGGCTTTGCGTGGCCATGCCTGTCAGCATCAAGGCTTGCGGCAGGCGCGCATTGTCATACGCCAGGCCTTCCTCGAACCAGGTCCAGTCCGGCGTCTCGACCGACGCGAGCCCCGCCATCAACTTGTCGGCGAGACAATGTCGGATTTCCCGGGCGCGCGCATCATCGCGAACAACGGCGCAATAGCCGTCCAGACCCAGCAGGGTGAAAGCCAGTGCGCGGGGCGAACTGAAAGCCTCGACGGCCGGCAATGCCTCGGCAAACAAGGCGGCCGCCCATCGGCGTCGCGACGGGCTTGCGTCCCTGCGCGCGCACTCACCTAGCGCCCATAATGTTCGCCCATGGCTGTCTTCGGAGCCGCGATCTTCGAGCCAGGTTCGATTGAAGCCCATGAAATTGCGAAAGCGTCTGGTGTCCGGATTCCACGCATGCTGCACGAAGGCGGCAAAACGGGCCGTCAAAACTTCGGACAAGCGCGTTTCGCCCGGATTGTTAAGCGCGCACGCCAGCAACAACGCACGGGCATTGTCATCAACGCAATAGCCGTGGGCGCGATTGGGCACCGAATGCACCGCATGCTGGAACAGGCCGGTATCGTCGCACATGGAAAGAAAGTGATCCAATTGCATGTCTGATGCCGCAGGGCTGTGCGCGATCGCGACCGGCCCGGTACGCGCCACCACCTTGAGCCAGTCCCCATGGCGCGCATGTTCGAAAGTGGCCATGTAACATTCGGCCGTGCGCTCCCACGTCATCGATCGGCTGATCGAATAGGCACGCTCGCGCATTGCCTGCCGACGCGGGGCATTGGTGAGCAATTGCGCAATTTCCTTGCCGATCGCGACCGCGTTGCCGAAGGGAACGATGACGCCACGGCCGTCATCCAGCAGCTCCAGCGCGTGCCAATAGGGCGTCGACACCACCGGCTTGCCCAATCCGAAGCTGTAGGCCAGCGTTCCGGACGTCATCTGCGCTTCATTGAGATAGGGCGTGACGTAGACATCGCACATCGAAATGAACTCTAGCAATGTGGCCTGATCGACGAACTGGTCGAGGAAGACGACATGGTTCTCGACGCCAAGTTCGCGCACGCGCGTCATCAGGCTCTCGCGATACGCTTCGCCCTGGTCGCGCACCAGATTGGGATGGGTCGCGCCGAGCACGACATAGACCGCGTCCGCGCGGCGTTCCAGGATCAAGGGCATGGCGTCGATCATGACCTCGATGCCCTTGCTGGGGGAGAGCAGGCCGAACGTCAGAATCACGGAGCGGTCGCTGAATCCGAGTTTGGCCTTTGCCGCGTCGGGCTCGACAAACGGAAAGTCGGGAATGCCGTGCGCGATCACCTCGATCTTGGTGTCCGGTACGCGATAAACGCTGCGCAGCATCTCGCGGCCCTTGTTGGCCATCACGATGATCTTCGAAGAAGCATCGACGATGCGCTCCATGACCGCACGCTGGGCGGCGGTCGGCTTGGCCAGTACCGTGTGCAGCGTGGTGATGACAGGCATGCTGAGGCGTGAAAGCAGCTCGAGGATGTGCCCGCCGGCTTCGCCACCGAAGATTCCGAATTCATGTTGCAGGCAGACGACGTCGAACCGGCCGGCATTCAGGAACGCCGCGGCACGCACATAGTCTTCAATGGTGTCATCCTTGATCTGCAAGGCAACCGAAGCGGGATAGTCGTAGGCTTGCCCGTGGTCGTTCATCGCGACAATGCTGACCTCCAGATCCGGCCGTGAACTGGAAAGCGCGCGTTCCAGGTCGGTCGTGAAGGTGGCGATACCGCAGCGGCGGGGCAGCGAATTTCCGATGATGGCGATGCGGCGAAGCGGCGTCATGT
The DNA here is from genome assembly GCF_040546575.1 of Bradyrhizobium sp. OAE829. Lineage (NCBI taxonomy): Bacteria > Pseudomonadati > Pseudomonadota > Alphaproteobacteria > Hyphomicrobiales > Nitrobacteraceae > Bradyrhizobium > Bradyrhizobium sp. OAE829. The sequence continues at coordinate 4,848,475 of NZ_JBEPOE010000001.1, forward strand.
TCGCGCCTCCTTGGCGCCTTCAAATTGCGGATTGGCAGGAGCAGCCGGATTGGCAGCGTTGCCCGCAGTTTCACCAAGCCTTTGCAACAGGGAATCGATCGGCCGGCTCGCCGGATACGCGATCAAGGCACTCAATCCATCGCTGCCGACCTCGATGCTGGTGCGGCCGCCGGCAACGAAGATGGCTTCCCCGATCGAGGCCGCGGCCAGTCCAATGGCGGCGTGACCGCCGAGAACGAGAATCCAGGTCTCCGGTTCGGCGAGCAGCGCCCAGCTTGAACCCTCGGGCAGCTCAACGCGCTCGAGAACGAAATGCCGGCTGGCGACGAGAACCGTTCGTTCCGTGGTAAGGCGCGTCGGATTGCAGGGCGTTCGAAGCGGCCACGGGTGAGCGACTGCTACCCCGTCGTCTTCGTGCAATTCGCGCTGCCGGCCATAATCGAACAGGCGGAATGTCGCGTCACTGCGCTGCTGAATTTCTGCGAGCACAATACCGGCGCCGATGGCGTGGATGGTGCCGGCGGGGATGTAGATCACGTCGTCTTTCGCAACCGGTCGCCAGTGCATCAGTTCGGCGATCGAACCGTCCTGGATGGCCGCACGCAATTGCTGTGGCGTTACCTGGTGCTTTAGCCCAGCGCCGATCTGCGCGTCGGGCTCAGCCGAGAGGATATACCATGCCTCGCTCTTGCCGTTCGGCATCCCGATCGCGCGCGCGTAGGTGTCGTCCGGATGAACCTGGATCGACAAGGGTTCGCTGGTGAACAGCAGCTTGAGGAGCAAGGCCGGGGCAGGCGCATCCTCGGCCGCCCGCTCGAACCACAGCTCGCCGATCGCGTCGCCAGACCCGTCAATATTGCTCCAGGGGAGCAGATCACGGGCCCCCCAGGGCTTGTGGACGACCCGCACGGCGGCATGTTCGGTAGGCATAGGATGTCCTGACCCATGACGCGCACGTCAGGGCGACGTGCCGTTGGCCGCTATCGTCGTTAGGATTTGGCATGGCTAAGGCGTCGCGTATCCGGACTTAATGCGGATCGGACGCTGAGTGTTCCTTAGGTGGCTACTCCATCACGCGATTACAACCTGCCGCGGTCTGTTTACTCTCCTTCCGCCGGCGGGGCCGCCTCCAATGCAAGGCTTTTGCCGACAAGGGAAAGATCACGGACGCCGATTGATGGCGACCTACCAAGCCTGTTGCGCGATGTGGTCGCAGATAGTGCAGTTCCGAATGCCTGTACTTGCGTGAACAACGAGACCCGTCTGTCGCGGTGGTCTCAAGTGCCCGTTTCGTGCCGAATATCGTCCATGTTGGTGTGATGACGATACTCACATTTGCCGTCGTTCCAATCGATTTCAACGCCGCTCCAATCGACCGATAGAACCGTTCCTTTGTGCCTGCGGCTGCCGTTCCAGGAGACAGGCTGCCCCAGCTTTAGCGCCTTTGATTCCTCTGTGAGCATTTGATGAGCCTAATCTCCGTACCCGGCCTCCGGGAAAGAAGAACCCCGGCGCGGACCGGGAGGTTCGAGCCGGGGCTGTTGAGCAGTATCGATTTTTGCCGAAAGAAGCTGCCGAACCTCTAACAATGAAACTGGAAGACCGTCATGTTTGGTCGAGGTTGGATGTTGGGGCGCCAGACTTCGGTCCCCAGGAGGGACGAGGCCCGGTCCATGCCGGGAGAGCATCCCATTCGGCCCATCGCATGCGGCGCTCCTCATTTCCAACCCTGACAAAAACGAAGGCAGCGTCATCACTCCCCGTTTTCGATCCGACGAACATGGCCGGCACGCCATACGCGTTCCTGACAGTTGCTTTGTTGGCCATTGCGACCTTCCGATGGGTTTTGTTCTGCGATCTTGCTGAGACGGATCAACTTTGAAAAATTACCGCGGCGGCGATCGGCATGACGAAACAGATCGGCAGCAGCACCGGAGGCACCAGCCGCTCACGGAAGTCGGATGTTGGGGAATTTGACAATGGACCGCCTGCTTGGTTGAGGCGGGAGCGCAACGCTCTCAGTCATCGATAACTGCCGGGGGCGCGCGATGATACTCTACATATAGTCTCATTTGCCCAAATAGCGAGATGGCAACCGGCTTATTTCAGCATTTGTTTGGACGATGCCTGCGGCGCTGCCGGATAATCGTTAACTGCATGTGCTTACAGTTTCAGCACATGGTCACGATTTGTGTTTCATGAACGGATTGGCGGAATACGTGCAGCAGATCGAAACCAATGACCCCACCGAGGCCCGACGCAGCCGCTACGCCCAATATCGAGGACAGGTCGCCACGCTGACCTTTGGCTCGGCGACCGTGAGGGGCATGGTCCGATCGGTCAAGGAAGACAGCTCCTGTATTCCGGTCCGATGGCTGGTTACCGTCGTTTCGCCATAGCGGCGACCAACATTGCAGATTGATCAAATGATGCCGCGCCTTACGTTGGTGAGATATGAGCTCATGGATTTTGGTGCTGCTATCCGGCCTGTCGAACAAAGCCCCGGCTGCCCGACGGGCAAATCACTTCTGATTTACGGAATTGGTGTCAAGTCAAAAATTTCCGTAAATCAAAAATATTTCTGTTGTCGTCCGACCCAAATCAGTGCGCATCTATCGCCATCCCGTCCCATTCAGAGGGGCGTTGGCCATCGTCACAACGAGGGGCGGGGAAGCGGTGGACGCTGACGCTGCGATTGACGGTCGCGGCTGATGCGTACGGCGAAGTCGTGTGGTCCTGGCGCCCGTAACGGCGTCAAGTCCCGCGGGAGCTAACGCTTCCGAGGGGCGACGGTGGCAATAGAGGCCGTCTCACCGGGGAGAGCGCGTTATAAGCCGTAAAGCCATTGCGCAGGGAAGGCCGGGTGTTCTCCGCTGCCCTGTATGCTCGTGTGCGTGTTCTTATGCACGATTGCACACGAGACCGCGGGTGCAGCGCGCACCCGGTCTTCCCTGCGCCCTCTGATTTCGAGGGCAAGGAAATTTGGGCAAAGCTCGGGCGCATGCGTCGCGAGAATGCGAAGGTGTGTTTGGATCGTGGTGCAACGACAAACACTGCCGTCGTCCCGGGCTTGACCTCAGATGCGCAATTGCGCATCGGGGGACCCATACGCCGCGGCCCATCGGTGAGAGCGCTGGCGTTAGATACCTTTCGCAAAATGATCGCCGCAGCGTATGGGTCCCGGCGTTCGCCGGGACGACGAGGGATTTGACCGCGCCGTCACCTCACAACAGCAAATCCAGCAGATGCGGGATCAGCGGAATATCCGCGGGCGGCATCGGGTAGTCGCGCAGTTTGCCCGCGCGCACCCAGGCCAGTTGCTGGCCTTCGCGTGCGATCACCTGGCCTTCCCAGCGCCGGCAGATGTAGAGCGGCATCAGGAGATGGAAGGTCTCGTAGGCGTGGCTGGCAAAGGTCAGTGGCGCCAGGCATGGCTCGCTGACGTCGATGCCGATCTCCTCATGCAGTTCGCGGATCAGCGTCTGCTCGGGGCGTTCGCCGGGCTCGACCTTGCCGCCGGGGAATTCCCAGAGGCCGGCCATCGTCTTGCCGGCCGGACGCTGCGCCAGCAGCACGCGCTTGTCGGCATCGATCAGCGCGCAGGCGACGACGAGGGTGAGTTTGATGTTAGTCATGCACAAGAACTAATCAGAAAACCGCGGGAGCGCCGCACGCCATTCATTAACCAGCAATCGTCGCGAGGCCAAACGGTTTGTTCAGCGTAGCGAAGGATCGATGCTTATAAGTTATAAGTTAATCTCTCGATGACAAGATGTGCGCAAGACCAGCCCAGAACAGGCATCCTATGCGCGCTTTCACTTCTCTGCTCAACCGCTTTCGTCGCGATCGCTCCGGCAATATCGCCGTGATATTTGCGATCGCGTCGCTACCCATCATATCGGCGGTTGGATGTGCGGTCGACTATTCGCGGGCCACCCAGCTGCGCAGCAAATTGCAGGCGGCGATCGACGCGGCCAGCGTGGGCTCGGTCGCCAAGAGCGCGCCCGGCTTCATCGCCGCGGGATCGATGACCTCGGATGGGCCGATCCCGGCCGGCGTCACCGATGCCACCAATATCTTCAACGCCAACATGAACGGCGTGGTCGGCTACACACTCAGCAGCATGACGCCGGCAATGACCAAGGCCGGGAACATCATCACTTCGAAGGTTCAGTTCTCCGCCACGGTTCCGATGCTGTTCCTCGGCGTGATCGGCAAGACCAGTGTCACCGTGACGGGCACGTCGACCGCCACCACCAGCATGCCGCTCTATATCGATTTCTATCTGCTGATGGACAATTCGCCGTCGATGGGCGTCGGCGCGACGCCGGCCGATGTCAGCAAGATGGTCAACAACACGTCGGACAAGTGTGCGTTTGCCTGTCACGATCTCAATAACAACAACAACTACTACAAGCTTGCAAAAACCCTCGGCGTGACCACGCGGATCGACGTGCTGCGCAGCGCGACCGAGCAGCTGATGGACACCGCGGCCGCGACCCAGACCTATTCGAGCCAGTTCCGGATGGCGATCTACGATTTCGGCGCATCTGCGAGCTCGGCCGGGCTAAGAGCCCTGTTTTCACTGTCGTCCAGCCTGTCGAGCGCCAAGAGCGCGGCCGGCAACATCGACCTGATGACCGTCAAAGGTCAGAATGAGAACAACGACCAGGATACCCAGTTCACCAACATCATGCCCGCGATCAACAGCGCGATCAGCGCGCCCGGCGCCGGCACCTCCTCGGCGCCGCTGAAGTATCTGTTCTTCGTGTCTGATGGCGTCGCCGACGAGTATAATCCGGGAGGGTGCATCAAGCCGACCACCAGCAACGGGCGCTGCCAGTCGCCGCTCAACGCGGCGCTCTGCACGGCGATCAAGGCTCGCGGCATCAAGATCGCCGTGCTCTACACCACCTATCTCGCGCTGCCGACCAACGCCTGGTACAACACGTGGATCGCGCCGTTCAATACCGGGCCCTACGGGCCGTCGCCGAACAGCCAGATCGCGCAGAACATGCAGAGCTGCGCCTCGACCGGATTGTATTTCGAGGTCAGCCCGACGCAGGGCATTGCGGAAGCGATGAACGCGTTGTTCAAGAAGGCGATCGCCGACGCGCGGATCAGCAGCTAACGCTCAACTGGCTAATCCCGTCATTGCGAGCGAAGCGAAGCAATCCATGCCTCCGCACGATCGAACAGATGGATTGCTTCGTCGCTTTGCTCCTCGCAATGACGAGCAATGACGACGTGTCTACGACCGGTAATCGCCGTTGATGGCGACGTATTCCTTGGTGAGGTCGCAGGTCAGCACGCGGTCGCGGCCCTTGCCGAGGCCGAGCGAGACCTTGATCTGAATCTTCGGAGCCTTCATCGCCTCGGAAACCTCCGCCTCGTTGTAAGACGGATCGCGCGCGCCGTTTTTGGCGACGCGGATGCTGTTGAACGAGATCGACAGCTTGTCGCGGTTGGCGGGCTCGCCGGCCTTGCCGACCGCCATCACCACGCGGCCCCAATTGGCGTCCTCGCCGGCGATCGCCGTCTTGACCAGCGGCGAATTCGCAATCGACATCGCGATCCGGCGCGCCGAGATGTTGGTGGTCGCGCCCTCGACGATGACCTCGACCAGTTTTCGCGCGCCTTCGCCGTCGCGGGCGACCTGCTCGGCAAGATCGGCGAGCACCGCGCGGAACGCCTTGGTGAAGGCTTTCAGCCTCGGATCGCCGGCGCGAGTGATTTTTGGCGCGCCGGCAGTGGCGGCCGTTCCGGTGGCGAACGCCAGCAGCGTGTCGGATGTCGAGGTGTCGCTGTCGATGGTCAGCGCATTGAAGGTATCCTGGACGCCGCTCTTGAGCAGCGCTTGCAGCACGGCCGACGACAGCGGCGCGTCGGTAAACACGAACGACAGCATGGTCGCCATGTCAGGCGCGATCATGCCGGCGCCCTTGGCCATGCCGTTGATGGTGACCTTGGCCTTGCCGAGTTTCACGGTCGCGGTCGCGACCTTCGGAAAGGTGTCGGTGGTCATGATCGCCCGGGCCGCGCCCATCCAGTCCGCCGGCGTAGCGCTGTCGGCCAGCGTGCCCAGCACGCCGTCGAATTTGGTGGCGTCAAGCGGCTCGCCGATCACGCCGGTGGAGGCGAGAAACACTTCATTTGGCTTGCACCCCACAGCCTTGGCGGCAATCGACGCCGTCAAGGTCGTGGCCTGCCGCCCGGTCTTGCCGGTGAAGGCATTGGCATTGCCGGAATTCACCACCAGCGCGCGCGCAAGCCCCTTGGAAGAGCCTGCGCCTTTGAGTTGGGCGCGGCACCATTCCACCGGGGCGCTTGGGCATTTCGATTGGGTGAAGACACCGGCCGCATTCGTCCCCTTGTCCATGATCGCGAGCAGTACGTCGGTGCGCCCCTTGTAGCGGATGCCGGCGGCAGCCGTGGCAAGCCGCACGCCCGCGATCACGGGCATGTCGGGGACTTCGGTCGGGGCGAGGGGGGAAACGGCTGATGACATGGGGGCGCCTTATCGACAGGAAGACTGGAAGCGATGTGGCCGGATCCAGCAGCGCGAGGCGCCTTGGGATTCGCGGCCATCCACGTCTTCAGCATCCGTTGATGAAGGCCCTAAGACATGGATGCCCGGCACACCTGAGTGGGCCGGGCATGATGCCTAAATACTGAAGTCGGACGGCGAAGTCGATTTTATTTCTTCGCCGGCGCCATCTTGGAGGCGTCAGGCTTGGCAGCCTCGGCAGGCTTCGCCGCCGGCTCGGCCGGCTTGTCCATGCGCTCGACCTTGGCGGCCTCGCGCAGCTTGGCCACGTAATCGGCCTGCGCCTTGCGCGTCACGTAGGTTTCGATCTGGGGCTTGACCTGCTCGAAGTCGGGCGCCTTGCGGTTGCGCTTTTCCTCGACCTTGATGATGTGCCAGCCGAACTGCGACTTGACGGGATCGGAGATCTTGCCGGGCTCGAGCACGAACGCCACGGCCGAGAATTCTGGCACCATCTGCTCCTTGGTGAAGAAGCCGAGGTCGCCGCCGTCGGAGGCGCCGGGGTCCTTGGACTTTTTCTTGGCGAGATCAGCGAAATCGGCGCCCTTTTTCAGCTCTTCCGCGATCGCCTTGGCCTCGTCCTCGGTCTCGACCAGGATGTGCCGGGCGTGGACTTCGGCTTCGCCGGTGATCTGCTTGGAGGCCTCCTCATAGACCTTTTTCATGGCCTCTTCGGTGGTTGCCGCCTTGCCTTCGGTGGCCAGCAGGCTGTCCATCAAAAGACGGCTGCGCGTGAATGCCATGCGCCGCTTGAAGTCCTCGGAATTCTCGACCTTTTTGTCCTCGGCGGCCTTGGCGACGATCTTGAGGTCGATCAGGAAGGCCAGCACGTTGTCCTTCTTGGTCGCCGGGTCCATCTGGGCGAGGCTGGGGCCAAGTTCCTCTTCGGCCAGCGCCACGTCGCTCTGACGGATCTCCACGCCGTTAACCTTCGCCAGAACGGGGTTGTCCTGGGCGCGGGCCGGCAGGCCGGCGGCCAGAACCGCAGCCATGCAGGTCGTCAGGGCCAAGGAAACCTTCAAGGAGGCCAAGCCGAAGCGCAGGCCGGTCTTCGTTTCCGGGAACGGGGAGGTCATGCAAAATCCTTGTCTTAAAGATGGGTATGTGTGAGGCGGCGGGACACTCGCCCAATCATGGCACCTTGGCAACGCGAAAAGTCTGTCAAAATGATGAATTCCTTGACATCTTGGCGGCGTTGACAAGGCTCAAGCCCAGCCATATCTCTGCCGGAACCAATCGATGGCGATAGCGCTTATTTTACTGGGCTTTTTGCCGTTGAACCTTAGCTTGCCTGAATCCCACTCACTTGGCGGATGACCCCCGGATCGGGGCGTTTGCCGCGATGCGTCACGGTGAGTTGATAGGCAACTTGGTGGATCACGTCACGGCCGCAACGCAAGACACGGCATAGCAAGACACGGCATAGACAGGAACTCGGCATGATCGGCGCGCTCGCCCGCAAGTTTTTCGGCTCCGCAAACGACCGGCGGGTGAAGGGATACCAGTCCCGCGTCAGCGCCATCAACGCGCTCGAGCCCACGCTCGCCGCGCTGTCGGACGAGGCGCTGAAGGCCCGAACCGCCGAATTCCGCGAGCAGCTCGCTAACGGCAAGACGCTCGACGACCTCCTGGTTCCGGCATTTGCCACTGTGCGCGAGGCGGCCAAGCGCACCCTCGGCCAGCGCCATTTCGACGTCCAGCTGATCGGCGGCATGGTGCTGCACGAGGGCGACATCGCCGAGATGAAGACCGGCGAAGGCAAGACGCTTGTCGCGACGCTTGCGGTCTATCTCAACGCGCTTGCGGCTAAGGGCGTCCACGTCGTCACCGTCAACGACTACCTCGCCCGCCGCGACTCCGAATGGATGGGGCAGATCTATAATTTCCTTGGCCTTTCCGTCGGCGTGATCGTCCACGGCCTCGACGATGCCGAGCGCAAGGAAGCCTATTCGCGCGACATCACCTACGGCACCAACAACGAATACGGTTTCGACTATCTGCGCGACAACATGAAGTACCGCCTGGAGGACATGGTCCAGCGCAGCCACTTCTACGCCATCGTCGACGAAGTCGACTCGATCCTGATCGACGAGGCGCGCACGCCCTTGATCATCTCCGGCCCGCTCGACGACCGCTCGGAGTTCTACAACACCATCGACACCTTCCTGCCCAAGCTCGACAAGACCGACTACGACGTCGACGAGAAACAGCGCACGGTGACGCTGACCGAAGCCGGCATGGAGAAGATCGAAACCCTGCTGCGCGACGCCGGCCAGCTCAAGGGCGAGTCGCTCTACGACGTCGAGAACGTCTCGGTGGTCCACCACATCAATCAGGCGCTGCGTGCCCATTCGCTGTTCAATCGCGACAAGGACTACATCGTCCGCGACGGCGAGGTCATCATCATCGACGAATTCACCGGCCGCATGATGCAGGGCCGGCGCTATTCCGAAGGCCTGCACCAGGCGCTGGAAGCCAAGGAGCATGTCCAGGTCCAGCCGGAAAACCAGACGCTGGCCTCGATCACGTTCCAGAACTATTTCCGGATGTACGCCAAGCTCGCCGGCATGACCGGCACCGCGCTGACCGAAGCCGACGAACTGTTCGACATCTACAAGCTCGAGGTCGTCGAAATCCCGACCAACGTGCCGGTGGCGCGCCTCGATGAGGACGACGAGGTTTATCGCACGCAGACCGAGAAATACGCCGCGATTCTGGCCGAGATCGAACGCGCCAATGCGCGGCTGCAGCCGGTGCTGGTCGGCACCGCCTCGATCGAGAAGTCGGAAGTGCTGGCCGACTATTTGAAGAACCACGGCTACAAGCAGATCGATTTCGGTTCGGAATCCGGCATGGAGAAGCTCTATGCCGCGGCGCGCGCGGGCAAGCCTGCGAAACTGTTTGCGGTGCTGAACGCGCGCTTCCACGAACAGGAAGCCTATATCGTCGCGGAAGCCGGCGTCCCCGGCGCGATCACAATCGCAACCAACATGGCCGGCCGCGGTACCGACATCAAGCTCGGCGGTTCGCTCGAGATGCGGATCCTGCAGGAGACCGCGCACATCACCGACGAGGCCGAGAAGGCCGCCAAGATCGAACTTATCAAGGCCGACATCGAGCGCTTCCGCGAGATTGTGCTGAAGGCCGTGGACGTCGTCGAAATCGAACCCGCTAAGGGTTCGAAGCCGGCCAAGACCATCACCAAGCCCGGCGGGCTCTACATTATGGGCTCGGAGCGCCACGAATCGCGGCGCATCGACAACCAGCTGCGCGGCCGCTCCGGCCGTCAGGGTGACCCCGGACGCTCGAAATTCTTCCTGTCGCTGGAAGACGATTTGATGCGGATCTTCGGATCTGACCGGCTCGATACCATGCTGACGCGGCTCGGCCTCAAAGAGGGTGAGGCGATCATCCATCCCTGGATCAACAAGGCGCTGGAGAAGGCGCAGCAGAAGGTCGAGGCGCGCAACTTCGACATCCGCAAGAATTTGCTCAAATTCGACAACGTCCAGAACGACCAGCGCAAGGTGATCTTCGACCAGCGCGTCGACCTGATGAAGGACGACAGCGTCGCCGAGACCGTCGCCGACATGCGCCACGCCTTCGTCGAAGACGTCGTGACCAAGCACGTGCCCGAGCACGCCTATGCCGAGCAGTGGGACGTCACCGGCCTCAAGGACGAGTTGAAGCGCGTGCTCGACGTCGACCTGCCGGTCGATGAATGGGCCAAGGAAGAGGGCATCGCCGACGAGGAATTGCTGGCGCGCATCGAGAAGCATGTCGACGAGCGCATGGCGGCCAAGGTCGCGCAATGGGGCCCCGACGTGATGCGCTACGTCGAAAAGACCATTCTGCTGCAGACGCTGGATCATCTCTGGCGCGAGCATCTCGTGATGCTCGACCATCTGCGCCAGGTCATCGGCCTGCGCGGCTACGGCCAGCGCGATCCGTTGCAGGAATACAAGTCGGAAGCCTTCAGCCTGTTCGAGGCGATGATCGCGCACCTGCGCGAGGCGGTGACGGCGCAGTTGATGCGCGTCGAGATCGTTCCGCCGGAAGAGCAGCAGCCGGCGTTGCCGGTGATGGAAGCGCACAAGCTCAATCCGGACACCGGTGAAGACGAGATGGCGTTCGCCAATGCCTCGCTGGTCCCCGAGGTCAGCGCCGCCGACCGCGATCCCAAGAATCCCGCCACCTGGGGTAAAGTCGGCCGCAACGAGGATTGTCCCTGCGGCTCCGGCAAGAAGTTCAAGCATTGCCACGGCAAATACGGCTGAGCTGCTTGTCATCGTGCGCTGACATCCGTGAACGCGGATTCGTAGGGTGGGCAAAAGGCGCGAAAGCGCCGTGCCCACCATCTTCTCTCCCGATAAGTTCAGGTTGAATGGTGGGCACGCTTTCGCTTTGCCCACCCTACGCTTCTGCGGCTTGGAGGCTTACTTCATCGCCCCGAAGCGGCTGTCGAACGAGTTCGACGAGACGATCGGCGCGGATCCGGCGACCTGCGCGGGAGCTGCCGCAGCGGCTGGCGCCGACGTATCGGTCACCGACGGTTTCAGCGGCGGCCGGGCTGCGGCCTGCTTGGGTTCGGCCTTCGGCGCTGAGGTCTTGGGTACCGCGGCTTCGTGACGCGGCGGCGGCTCGGACCGCTTGGCTTCAATAACTTTCGGCTTCGCGGGCGCGGGCTGCGGTGTGCTTGAGGTGCTCGCGGTCGCATCACCGCCGCCAATGCCGACCTTGCGGGCGAGGCTGGAGAACCATCCGTCGGATTGCGTGGCCGGCGCGGCGTTGGCGACCCGTGTCGGGGCCGGGGTGGAGGCTGTCGGTCCGGCCGTTGGCGCGCTGGCGACCGCCGCAAGCTTCGGCTCCTGCGGCGCGCCGAGCAGGAGATTGTCGGAAGGCGCGCGCGGCGGGTTGACGTGGGAGGGGATGGTTCCGGGGGCGCGGGCCAGCGAAAGCGCCGCCAGTCCCTGGCTGTCGCCGCCTTCCGAGAGCCCGGTGCTGGCTTCAGGAACGCGCGCGGCGAATACTTTGTGCATGCCGCCGTCGATGCCGGTGTTGAGCCGCGCGACCGGCGTGCCCTTCGAAATCAGCTTGGCGGTTTCAGCGGCCTCGGCCTGCTGCTTGTCACGCACGGCGTCGGCGACTTCCTCTGGGATCGCATAGGCCGGGCATTTGCCCGACGCGTCGAACACCGGGTCGCGCGTGGCGTTGGGCGCCCTGATGGCGTCGAACACGTACTTCTTCTCGCAGAAATCGACCTTCGGCTCGCGCTTCGTCACCTCGAAATGATCGTAGCCTTGCTTGATCATTCTCCAGAACGGCATGTTCGGATTGTTGCGATGCTTCGCCATGTTGATCGGCGTCATCTTGAACGGATAGGCCTGCAGCTGGAACGACTTCTGGCCGCCGAAGAAGGACTCGCGGCCCAGCGAATAGATTTCCGCGATCTGCTCGTCGGTCATCGCGTAGCAGCCGCGCGAGGAGCAATCGCCATGCACCATCAGCTGCGATCCGGTGCGGCCGAGCGCCTTGTCGAACGCGTTGGGATAGCCGGTGTTGAACGACAGGTAATAAGCCGACTGCGGATTCATCTGCGCCGGCGAGATCGAATAGAAGCCTTCCGGCGCCTGGCGGTCGCCCTCTTTGATCTTCGGTCCGAGATCGCCCGACCAGCGGCAGATCGGATAGGTCTTCAGCAGCGCAAAGCGGCCGGCGCGATCCTGTTTCCAGATTTCGAGTTCAGCTTCCTGCTTGAACAACCGGACCAGGATCGGCGAATTCAGGTCCATGTCCTTTTCGACCATGGCCTGGATCAGCTTTGGCGGGACCGGCTGGTTGGCCTTGGCATTGTTGGCCAGCGAAATCTCGTCGCTGTTGCAGCCGGCCAGCATGACGCTGGCCGCGAGGGCAGCCGACGTGATGAGCGCGCGAACCAGCGAGCGATAAATCAAAAGCTAAGCTCCACACCCATCGGGCAATTTTCGCACCCCAACCACAGCGTCATGCCCTGAAGCCGATGTATAAAATCTTACCCTTTAGGCCGATTTGTCGCAACTCGAACCCGCCGCACAAGCCGGTACCTTGGCGGGCATGGTCAACAGATCTTAAAGAACACGGTCGGGGCATAATTGCGGCCAAATTCAACGATTTGGCGAAAAATCGGCGATCTTGCGATGGGACTGCGGCTGTCGCGGCTCGCGGCCCCTCGATTTCCCCAAAAAGTGAAGAATCGAAGCCGTTCAGCCCAGTTTGCGGCCGATATCGAGGAATTTCTGCCGTCGCTGCTTGCGCACCGCATCCGCATCGAGGTTGCGGAAGTCGTTGAAGGCCTGGGCGATGGCATCGCCGGTGGAGGCGATGATGGCGGCGGGGTCGCGATGGGCGCCGCCGGGGGGCTCTTTCAGGATCTGGTCGATGACGCCGAATCGCAGCATGTCCTGGGCGGTGATCTTCATGCTGGTGGCGGCTTCCTGGGCCTTGGTGCCGTCCCGCCACAGGATCGAGGATGCCGCTTCGGGCGAGATCACGCTGTAGATCGCGTGTTCGAACATCAGCACGCGGTTGGCGGTGGTGATCGCAATCGCCCCGCCGGACATGCCCTCGCCGGTGATGATCGCGACATTGGGCACGCCGAGCGACAGGCAGGCGTCGGTGGACCGCGCGATGGCTTCCGCCTGTCCGCGTTCCTCGGCGCCGATGCCGGGATAGGCGCCGGCCGAATCGACGATCGACAGCACGGGGATGCCGAACCGGTCGGCCAGCTCCATCAGGCGAACGGCTTTGCGATAGCCTTCAGGGCGCGCCATGCCGAAATTGTGCTTGATGCGGCTTTCGGTGGTGGCACCCTTTTCCTGGCCGACCACACAGATGGCTTCGCCGCGGAAGCGGCCGAAGCCGCCCATCAGCGCTTCGTCCTCGCCGAACTTGCGGTCGCCCGCCATCGGCGTGAATTCCGTGATCAGCGTGTTGATGAAATCCGTGAAGTGCGGCCGCTGCGGATGGCGCGCCACCAGCGTCTTCTGCCACGGCGTCAAGCTCGCATAGAGGTCGGTCAGCGCCTGCGACGCCTTGTCCTCGATGCGCGCAATCTCATCGCCGATGTCGCTGCCGGTCGCAGCCAGCGCGCGCAACTCGTCGACCTTGGCCTCGAGTTCGGCGACGGGTTTTTCGAAGTCGAGGTAGCTGCGCATCTGATCCGGCATCAAACCAATATAGGGAGGAACTTAGCTGCGGGCGAAGTGGTTTCGTCTTTGAGAAAGAAGATTAGTCTCTTCAACGATTTAGCTGACGTTCTGGGCGGAGGCCCATGGCGGGTGGCGATAGAGTGAGGCTGTTTCGGGGGAGAAGGCGTCGAAGTCAAGGCGGCATACTTGCTGGATACGCGGAAGTCTACTTCTCCGCCAGTGGATGCAGGTCGCGCACCAGGCTCTTGAGCCGCTCCTCGACCACATGGGTATAGATCTGCGTGGTCGAAATATCAGTGTGGCCGAGCAGCGTTTGCACGATGCGCAGGTCGGCGCCGTTGTGCAGGAGGTGACTGGCGAAGGCGTGACGCAGCACATGCGGTGAGACCAGCCGCGGCGCCAGCCCCGAGGCGGATGCGAGCTCTTTGAGGTCGCGCGCGAAATGCTGTCGCGTCAGATGCCCGCTTTCGCCGAAGGAGGGAAACAGCCATTTCGAGGCGGGGGCGTTTTTCTTCTTCTCCGGCTTCAGCGCTTCCATCGCGGCGAGGTAATCAGCCATCGCCTGCCGCGACGCCTCGTTCAGCGGTACCAGCCGTTCCTTGTTGCCCTTGCCGCGCACCACGATCATGCGGGCGTCGCGGCGCGCCGCCGACAGCGGCAGCGCCACCAGTTCGGAAACGCGCAGGCCGGCGGCATAGAGCACTTCGAGCAGGCAATGCAGCCGCAGCGCGCGAAGCCGCTGCTGGGGCGGGGCGTCGGTTTCGGTGAGCTCCTTGGACCGCGTCAGCATGCGGTCGACGTCTGCGATCGACAGTACCTTGGGCAGGCCGCGGCCGCGTTTCGGGCCGGACAGGATCGCGGCGGGATCATCGCTGCGGATTCGCTCGTTGAGCAGGAAGCGGAACAGATGCCGCATCGCCGACAGCCGGCGCGCCACGCTGGACGATTTGAAGCCGCGCGTGTCGAGGTCGGCGAGGTAATCGCGCAGCGTCTGGGTCTCGGCACCGGTAAAACTTTGGCCGGCGCGGCCCAAAAACTCGGAGAAATCCGTGAGGTCGCGGCGATAGGCGTCGAGCGTATTGTCGCCCGCCCCCTGTTCCGCCGCGAGCATGTCGAGGAACAGGTTGGTCAGCTTTGGGTCTGAATTCGTCTTCGAAGTGGTCTTGTTCGAAGTGGTCTTGGAAGTGTTCCTGGGGCCCATCCTTGAGACCATAGTGCCTATTTCTTGAGGAACCTATCCGGAGGGATGGTCACGGTCATTTCCCGTGGCTTCGGATTGACGAAATTCGCCAGCGCGAAGACCACGCCATAGCCGATGCCGGCGATAATGCCGACGACCGTCAAAAAGCGGAACAGACTGGGCATCAGGGCGCCTTGAGGGCGGGCTTGAAAGTGACTTTAGGCCGCGAATTAACCATTGAAATCATCGGGGTTGGACGCGCCTGACTACCTACATGTTCCAATCTCCGTTGCAAGAGTCTCTGGCATGGGTATCGGCGGGGGTAGTATAGGTGGCGCAGAAACGCGGAAAATCCGCTGATGACAGAGTTTGGGATGCCCGAGACCGCCATACCGGCACAAGCAAGCACCCCCCAGGAGGCCGAGATCGCGGCGGCACTGGGGCGGCGTTCGGTCGTGCTTGTCGGTATGATGGGCGTCGGCAAATCCACCATTGGCCGCCGGCTGGCGGCGCGGCTGCGGTTGCCGTTTTTCGACGCCGATATCGAGATCGAGATTGCCCATGACGGGGTGACGATTCCCGAAATCTTTTCGAAATATGGCGAGCCTTATTTTCGTGACGGCGAGGCCCGCGTGATCGCCCGGCTGCTCGATGGAGGCCCGGCGGTGCTTGCCACCGGCGGTGGCGCCTTCATGCGCGAGGAAACCCGCAAGCGGATCGCCGACAAAGCGGTGTCGGTCTGGCTCAAGGCAGACATCGACGTGATCATGAAGCGCGTCAAACGTCGCGCCGACCGGCCGCTGCTGCAGACCGAGGATCCGGTTGCGACGGTCGCCCGCCTGCTCGAAGCCCGCGAACCGGTCTATCAGGGGGCTGATCTCACGATCCTGTCGCGCGACGTGCCGCATGACCGGATTGTCGATGAATGCCTCGACGCCTTGCGCGCCAGGCTGTGCGGCGTCGTCGCGCCGCCGGCCCAGGAGTCAACGACTAAAGAGTCAACGACGACAGTAACGGCTACAACGGACGGGATACGCGCGACCTCATGACGGCACCACTGAAACACTCCGATCCCATCACCGTCGACGTCGCGCTCGGCGACCGCGCCTATGACATCGTCATCGGCCGCGACGCACTGCAGACTCTTGGCGCGCGCGTTGCCGCGCTGCGGCCGGGCGTGCGCACCGCCATCGTCACCGACCGCACCGTTGCCAAGCACTGGCTCGAACCAGCGCAAGCGTCGCTGGCCGCGGCCGGCATCCCGACGTCGCATGTCATTGTCGAGGAAGGCGAGGGGTCGAAAACTTACGCCGGACTGGAGAAGGTCTCCGAGGCGCTGATCGCCGCCAAAATCGAGCGCAACGACCTCGTGATCGCGCTCGGCGGCGGCGTGGTCGGCGATCTCGCCGGCTTCGCGGCGGCGATCCTGCGCCGCGGGGTCGATTTCGTGCAGGTGCCGACCTCGCTGCTGGCGCAGGTGGATTCTTCCGTCGGCGGCAAGACCGGCATCAACTCGCCGCAGGGAAAAAATCTGCTCGGCGCGTTTCATCAGCCGGTGCTTGTGATCGCCGATACTTCCGTCCTGGACTCGCTGTCGCCGCGCCAGTTCCGCTCCGGCTATGCCGAAGTCGCCAAATATGGCGTGCTCGGTGATGAAGCCTTCTTCGCTTGGCTCGAGACCAATCACTCCGGCATCTTCTCCGGCAGCGCGGCGCGCGAGCATGCGATCGCCACCTCGTGCCGCGCCAAGGCCGCGATCGTGTCGCGCGACGAGCGCGAAACCGGCGAACGCGCGCTGCTCAATCTCGGCCACACCTTCGGTCACGCGCTGGAGGCCGCAACCGGCTTTTCCGATCGCCTGTTCCATGGCGAGGGCGTTGCCATCGGCACGGTGCTGGCGGCGGAGTTTTCCGCAAGCCTCGGCATGATCTCGCCAGCCGACGCCGCACGCGTCGAGTGTCATCTGGCTTCGGTCGGCCTGCCGACCCGGTTGCAGGACATCGCCGGCTTCACCCAGGAAGGGCTGGCGGATGCCGATACGCTGATGGCGCTGATGGCGCAGGACAAGAAGGTCAAGCGCGGCAAGCTCACCTTCATCCTGCTGGAGGCTGTGGGGCGCGCGGTGATCGCAAACGACGTCGAACCGGCATCGGTTCACGCCTTCCTGCAACAGAAGCTGTCGGAATGAGAACCGGACTGTCAGGGCGCATCATGGAGCCGTCGCGCGGGCCTGGTGCCGTCGCGAGGCAGGCATGAGTTCGACCGCGTTCAATCTGTTGCTTGCGTTCCTGCTGCTCGCCGCCAACGCGTTCTACGTGGCGGCCGAGTTCGCGCTGGTGAAGAGCCGCGGGTTTCGCATCAGGGCGATGGTCGAGCAGGACCGCTTCGGCGCGCGCCTGCTGCACAGCATGATGGGCAACATCGAGGCCTATCTCGCGTGCTGCCAGCTCGGCATTACCATGGCCTCGCTCGGCCTCGGCTGGGTCGGCGAGCCCACCGTTGCGGCGCTGCTCGAGCCGTTGCTGATCCCGCTCGGAATGTCGCAGGCGACGTTGCACTTCGTGTCGTTCCTCGCCGGGTTCCTGGTGTTCTCCTCGCTGCATATCGTGATCGGCGAGCAGGTGCCGAAGACGCTGGCGATCAGGCAACCGATGCCGGTTTCGCAATGGATCGCGTATCCGCTCTATTTGTCCTATCTGGTTTTCTGGCCGCTGAACTGGCTCCTCAACACCGCATCACGCGGAATCTTGCGGATGCTCGGCGTGCAGGAATCTTCACAGCATGAAATCCTCACCGACTCCGAGATCGAGGGGCTGGTGGAGGAATCGGCCGTGCATGGCGGCATCGAAAGCGGCGAGGCCGAATACATTCACAATGTTTTCCGCTTTGGCGACCTTGCCG
This sequence comes from Bradyrhizobium sp. OAE829, assembly GCF_040546575.1. Lineage (NCBI taxonomy): Bacteria > Pseudomonadati > Pseudomonadota > Alphaproteobacteria > Hyphomicrobiales > Nitrobacteraceae > Bradyrhizobium > Bradyrhizobium sp. OAE829. The sequence continues at coordinate 4,866,290 of NZ_JBEPOE010000001.1, forward strand.
TGTCCGACGTCATGGTCCACCGCACCGCCATGGTGTTGATCAACGCCGATCTGCCGCCGGACGAACTGGTGCGCGAGGTGCTGGCGACCGAATACACCCGCATCCCGCTGTGGCGCGACAAGCCGGAAAACATCATCGGCGTGCTGCACGCCAAGGATCTGCTGCGCGCGATCCGCGCCTCTGATGGCGATACCTCGCGTATCAACGTTGCGGCCATCATGCTGCCGCCATGGTTCGTGCCGGAGATGCGGCCTCTGTCCGAACAGCTCAAGGCGTTCCGCCGCCGCAAGACCCACTTCGCGCTCGTCGTCGACGAGTATGGCGAAGTCGAAGGCATGGTGACGCTGGAAGACGTTCTGGAAGAAATCGTCGGCGACATTTCCGATGAGCACGACGTGGTGGTGGCCGGCGTCCGCGCCCAGCCCGACGGCTCCGTGGTGGTCGATGGTTCGGTGCCGATCCGCGATCTCAACCGCGCCATGAACTGGCATCTGCCCGACGAGGAGGCGACCACGATCGCGGGTCTCGTGATTCACGAGGCGCGTTCGATCCCCGAGCGCGGCCAGAGTTTTACCTTCCACGGCTTCCGCTTCCGCGTGCTGCGCCGCGAGCGCAACCGCATCACCGCCTTGCGGATCGTGCCGGTGCCGCGCGAGGCCGAGGAACAGAAGCCGAGGCGGGCGGGTACGGCGTTTTAATCCGGTACTATTCAATATCGATCGCGACGCCGCTGAGTTTCCACGCTCCTTCGGATTCGATGAAGCCAAGCTGGTATTTCAGCTGTTTAGGCGCCGTCTGGAAGCGGCCTTTCAGTTTCAGCACGCCCTGCTCGTCGATCCTGGGGTCCTCGTCGGGAATCATCTTTTGCGCCACCACGGCGTCGAACACGGCGTGCTTCTCGACCAGGTCCTTGAACACGGCCCGCAGCTTTTCCGGTGGGAACTGCTCGCGAAACGGTTTTGAGATCTTGGCGTGGAGGATGGTGAAATTGTCAGCGGCGACCGCGTCGTTCAGCGTCACCAGGATGCTTTTCACCAGCACCTCCTGAGCGGCGGGACCGGGCATGTCGAGCGCGAAGGCCTTGATGGAACACGTGGCCATCAACGCCGCAACGGCTGCCGCCAACCCCTGATGTGCCCAATAGCGCATCGGACGACCCCATCACATGGCGATGGCATCCGGGGTTCAGTCCGCCCCCGCGTTCGCATGGAAACCGCACCACCGCGCGACTGATTGTCTCACAAAGATGAACGCGCTGCCACCGTCCTGCGCCGATCTTCGCATCGGCATGGTGCACGCTCAGGCCAGATAGCGGATCGCTTCCGCGAGCAACCGTTCCGGCGGCTCTGCCGAGGTATCCAGCGTCAGCCTTGCATTGGTCCACGCTTCATATTCGGCGCGCCGTTGTTCGACCCTGGCCCAGTCGATCTCGGCCATCCCGTCGATATTGCGGATACGGGCGTCGATACGGCGGCGGTGGATCGCGGGGTCGACGCAGATGCATTCGATGATCTTCAAATCCGCGCGATATTTTGCCGCAAGCTTTCGCCACGCCGCGCGCGGGGCCTCGACCGGATTGACCGCGTCGATCAGGACGGAATGATTGAGCCGCAATTGTTCTGCTGCCAGGGCTTGCGCGACCTCATAGGCCGCGATCCCCGTCTGATCCCGCAAGAGGCCGCCGCGCCACATCGCCGCCTCGATCGGATCGACCGACAATAGCGGCAGCGAAAAATGCCGGGAAAGCCCCTCCGCCAGCGTGCTCTTCCCGGAACCGGGAAGTCCGGCCAAAACAATGAGCTTCAGCGTGGTCATCGGACGCTTACATCTGTGGCAGGGGGTGATAAAATCAGCGGCCCGTAGTTTCCCCGGGTGCCTGCGCCTTGATCGCCAGCGCGTGCACGGACCCCTTCAGTTCCGCCTCGAGCGTCGCATTGACCATGCGATGACGTTCGATCCGGCTCTTCCCTTCGAAGGCCGGCGACACAATATATACCCGGAAATGCGTCTCGCCGCCCGGCCTGTGGCCGGCATGGCCCTCATGCAGATGTGATTCGTCTGTTACGTCGAGGCTTTCGGGTACGAAAGCTTCACGCAACTTGTTTATGATATCGTCCTTGGTGCTCATGACGGCGGCATTACGTCCGGGACCGTTTTTCGTCAATGCCAGATCGAAACAGGGGTATTCGCAATGTCAAGACTTGAAGCCTTGGGCATTGCGTAGTCAAAGTCAGCCATGCCAATCGATTCATCCAAATTCTTCGACTCCATTCGCATCAAGCCCAACAAGCTGAGCGCGAAGCAGCAGGCGCAGGCGCGCGAAGAATCCGCCATGTGCGAATGGCCGGAGTGCAAGAACAAGGGCCCGCACCGCGCGCCCAAGGGCCGCGAGAACTCGAAAGAGTACTGGCACTTCTGTCTCAACCACGTCCGCGAATACAATCAGGGCTACAATTTCTTCCAGGGCATGAGCGCCGACTCGGTCGCGCGCTACCAGAAGGATGCGCTGACCGGCCATCGTCCGACCTGGAAGATGGGCGCCAACGGCGGCAAGAAGGGCAAGGCCGGCGCCGAGCCCGATATCGACGCGGCTTCCGATCCGTTCAGCATGTTCTCGGAGCTTAACGGCCGCGGCCGTTGGCGGCCTGGTCCGGGAGGCGCTGCCGGCGAGACCAAGCCCGAAACCCGAAAAGTGATGAACGCCGAGCGCAAGGCGCTGCAGGTGATGGGGCTCGGCCCCGATGCGACGCTGGAAACGGTGAAGGCAAAATACAAGCTGCTGGTCAAGCAGCACCATCCCGACGCCAATGGCGGCGACCGCTCCACCGAGGATCGCCTGATCGAAATCATCAAGGCGTATAATTATCTCAAGACCGTCGTGCGCGGCGCGTAATTGTTTGTCGTCCCGGCGAAGGCCGGGACCCAGAGCCACCGTCGGTCTTTCTCTTACACGCCGGTCGTGATCTTCCCTTTTCAACAATACAGGCCGCGGCGTATGGGCCCCGGCTCAAGGCCGGGGCGACACGCGCAGATATCTGCGTCGAGTCACTTGGGCATCGGGCCGATATACGCCGAGCTCGGCCGGATCAGCCGCCCGGTGCGCTGCTGTTCGCGGGCATGCGCGGTCCATCCGGCGGCGCGCGCCACCGCAAAGATCGGCGTGAACGCCTGGCGCGGGATTTTCAGCGCGTCGAGCAGGATCGCGGTGAAAAACTCCACATTGGTGTCGAGCGGCCGGTCCGGATTTTTCCGCTTCAAGGCGTCGCGGATATAGGCCTCGACCTCGCCCGCGAACGGCAGATCCATGCCGCCGCCGGCGAGCCGCTCGATCGCACCCTTGAGCACGTCGGCGCGGGGATCGCGCACCCGATAGACGCGGTGACCAAAGCCCATCAGCCGTTCGCCGCGCGCCAGTGCGCTGTCGACCCACGGCTTGATGCGTTCGCTCGATCCGATGGCGTCGAGCATTTCCAGCACCGGCTCCGGTGCGCCGCCATGCAGCGGCCCCGTCAGCGCGCAATAGCCGCCCGTCACCGCCGCAAACAGATCGGCATGGGTCGAGGCAATGACGCGCGTCGTGAAGGTCGAGGCGTTCATGCCGTGGTCGCACACCGTGACGAAATAGGCATCGAGCGCCGCCGCTTCGCGCGCGTCGGGCTTGCGGCCAAGCATCATCGACAGCGTGTCGGCGGCATGGCTCGCGGTCGGATCGGGCATCACGAGGTCATTGCCTTTGGCGCGCTGCACCAGCGCGCCTGCGATGACAGGAAATGCGCCGACAATGGTGGCCTCGTGCGTCAGTCCCGCTTCCGCGCGCAGGCCCGCGATCGCCGCGCGAAAGCCGTCGACGATCGACAGGCCTCGGGTGATTCCGAGCAGTTCCGGCAGCCGGGCGAAGGCGCGTTCGCGCCCGGCACCAAGTGCGGCACGCACCGCGGCCTCGCCGACCGGCTGGCCGGTACCGCCGCTCCAGAGCCGGGCGGTCACGCCCTCGAACCCGGTCTTGCGGGCCAGTTCGCCGACGCGCTCGCCGGCAATGATCAGTTCGCCGCGCTCGCCATCGACATGGCTCAGCACGGTTTCGGCTGCGGGGACGCCATCGAGGCCGATCGGGGTCTTTGAAAGCTGCATGTTCATGGTCGGATCTCCTTTGTGCACCGCAAAGGTCGTCCCTCTCGACAGATTGATCAATCTTGATTATGTAAATCAATATGAAAAAATCCGCCGGCCTTTATCTCTCGGCCCGCGAGGCCTCCGCCGAACTCGCGATCTCGCAGGCGACGCTCTACGCCTATGTCAGCCGCGGCCTGATCCGCTCCGAGCCGTCGGCCGATTCGCGCAGCCATCGCTACCGGGCCGAGGACGTTCGCACGCTGAAGGAGCGGCGGGCGCCGGCGCCGGAGCCGCGCGGGATGCGCAGTTTCGATGCCGATTTGCCCGTCATGGATTCGGCGATCGCGACCATCACCGAGGACGGCCCGATTTATCGCGGGGTCAACTGCGTCGATCTCGCCGAGCGCGATACGCTCGAACACGCCGCGACGCTGTTATGGGACGTCGCCGGCGTCGACCCGTTTGCATCAGATAATTGCCCGTCGATCTCGGATGAAATGCGCGCGGTGGCCGAGGCCACCCGCGGCGCCAACGCGATCGATCGCGCCATTGCGGTGCTGGCGCTGGCGGCCGTTGCCGATCCGCGCGCCTTTACCCGCGCGCCCGAGGGACGCGCAATGGTCGGCGGCCGCATACTGCGTCTGGTGGTCGCGACCATGCTGAACGCAAAGACATCGCCGCAACCGCTGCACCTGCAGATCGCCAGGGCCTGGGCGCCCGATCACAAGCACGCCGCCGATCTGATCCGCCGCGCGCTGGTGCTGCTGGCGGATCATGAATTGAACGCCTCGACCTTCACCGTGCGCTGCGCGGCGTCGACCGGCCTAAACCTCTATGACGCGATGATTGCAGGCCTCGTTGCCCTGAAAGGTCCCAAGCATGGCGGCGCCGGCGTGCTGGCGGCGCAGCTGCTCAAGACGCTGGCCAAGGGCGACGTCGCGCCCCTGATTCGCGAGCGGGTGGCGCTGGGCGAGCGTTTCGCGGGCTTCGGCCATGGTGTCTACAAATTCGGAGATCCGCGCGCGCAGGCCTTGCTGGAGGCTTTGGCGCGCTCGGGCGCCGAGCGCAAACTGACCCACGAAATCCCGGAACGCATTGCGGAAGCGACCGGCGAATTCGTCAATATCGACTATGCGCTGGCGGTGCTTGTGCACACGCTGGGCCTGCCGCCGGGCCATGAGCTGGTGCTGTTTTCGATGGCCCGCACGGTCGGATGGATCGCGCATGCGAGCGAACAATTGCGCCAGGAGCGGCTGATTCGCCCGCGTGCGCGCTATGTCGGCCCCGCCCCGGGACGCGCCCGGATTACTTGACCGGCTTGGCCGGTTCGATCACGCCGCCGCCCTGGCGGCGGCGGATGATCCAGACCGCAAGCGCCGCAACCAGCGCACCGCCCAGCACCGCGAGCATCCAGAGATGCTTGGCCGTGCCGTGATGATGCGGCCCGAAATATTCGTGCAGCACGGAGATTGCGAATACGCCTGGCAGCACATGCGCCATCGCCCAGACCAGGATGGCTGGAATATTCACGCCGTAAAACCGCAGCGGCGGCATGCCCAGCGCACCCGCCGTGACCGGTACGAAGGCGCGGATCGGCGGCACAAAGCGCGCAAAGAATACCGCAAGCGCGCCGCGGCTTTGGAAGAAGGCTTCGCTCTGCGCCACCACGGCTGGATAGTTCTTCAGCGGCCAGACGCTGAGAATCTCGCGCTGCGAGCGATGGCCAACCCAGAACGCGGTGCCGTCGCCGAGTGCTGCCCCGGCAATCGCCGCCGCCAGCACCGCCCACAATTTCAGTTCGCCGCCCGGCACCAGCGCGCTCAAGGTGAGGATGATGGTCGATCCCGGCACCAGCGAGCCGACCACCGGAACGGCTTCCAGCAGGGCGGCGAGGAACAGCGTCAGGTAAGCAAGTCCCGGATGGGCCGAGACAAAAGCGATCAGAGGATCGAGGAAGGAGGCCACAAAATTCCCGTCGCGGTCGCGTGGTTTGGCTGATGGCCAAGACCTAACAACTTGCCAGGGGGCCGGGAAGGGCCGTCCCTAGGCACCGGTTCCGGGGCGGCTGACCCGTCCGCCGGGCAAAAGTACGGCGTGATTCGCAGGGCTGCCCTCCAAAAATCGAGTTCAGTGCCTATCTCAATGATAAGGCAGCGGAACTTTCATTGCGCGGCGGGCTTCTGCCGGCCGTTGCTCTCTGCTAGGTTCGCAGCCAGCACCCATCCGCAGCCATTCAACAAATCTGGTTTCGGGAATGCCCGGGACCTCGGAGGATTGATGACGACCGCCGCCATGACCAAAACTCAAGAGCCCGTCGGTATCCCCGATATGAAGGTATCGGTGCGGCAGGTTTTCGGGATCGATACCGATCTTGAAGTGCCGGCCTATTCCGAAGTCGACCCGCACGTGCCGGAAGTCGATTCGGATTACCGCTTCGATCGCGCCACCACGCTCGCGGTTCTTGCCGGCTTCGCGCACAACCGCCGCGTCATGGTCACCGGCTATCACGGCACCGGTAAATCGACCCATATCGAGCAAGTTGCGGCGCGGCTGAACTGGCCTTGCGTGCGCGTCAACCTCGACAGCCACATCAGCCGTATCGATCTGGTCGGCAAGGATTCCATCGTTGTGCGCGACGGCAAGCAGGTCACGGAATTCCGCGACGGCATTCTGCCCTGGGCGCTGCAGCACAACATCGCACTGGTGTTCGACGAATATGACGCCGGCCGTCCCGACGTGATGTTCGTGATCCAGCGCGTGCTGGAAGTCTCCGGCCGCCTGACGCTGCTCGACCAGAACAAGGTGATCAAGCCGCATCCGTCGTTCCGCCTGTTCTCGACCGCCAACACGGTCGGTCTCGGTGATACGTCGGGCCTCTATCACGGCACCCAGCAGATCAACCAGGGCCAGATGGACCGCTGGTCGATCGTCACCACGCTGAATTACCTGGCGCATGACGAGGAAGTCGAAATCGTGCTCGCCAAGGCGAAGCACTATCGCACGCAGGAAGGCCGCGACATCGTCAACAAGATGGTGCGGCTCGCCGATCTCACCCGTAACGCGTTCGCCAATGGCGACCTCTCGACGGTGATGAGCCCGCGTACGGTAATCACCTGGGCCGAGAACGCCGATATCTTCTCCGATATCGGCTTTGCGTTCCGCGTCACCTTCCTCAACAAGTGCGACGAGCTGGAACGGCCGCTGGTGGCTGAGTTCTACCAGCGCTGCTTCAACGCGGAGCTGGCCGAGAGTTCGGTCAACGTGGCGCTCAGCTAGCCCATGCCGAAAATTTCCGTCGAGCGCACCATTGGAAAGACCAAGAAGGCGGTGCTCGGCGGATTGATCGGCTATAACACCGAGAAGATGGGGAAGCAGAAATACAAGCGCCTCGCCATCTCTCTGCGCGAAGGCGACAAGATCGTCGGCGGGATCGTAGGCGAAGTCTGGACCACGGTGCTGTTCATACAGCTGTTCTGGATGGAGCAGAAACTTCGCGGCAAGGATTTTGGAACAAAGCTGATCAAGGCGATTGAAGACGAAGCGAGACGACTTGGGGCCACGCGGTCCTATCTCGATACGATGAGTTTTCAGGCGCCGGGTTTCTACCGCGCCTGCGGTTATAAGGAATTCGGTTCGATCGAGGGTTACCCTGAAGGCGTGACGCGCCATTGGTTCACGAAAGCGCTATGAGCACATCCAACTCCAAATTTCGCACCGGATCCAAGGAAGCGCCGACCGAGCCGTTCAAGCGCGCGGTGACGTCGTGCCTGCGCGCGATCGCAAGAGCCCCCGAGCTCGAAGTAACGTTCGCGGCCGAACGTCCGGGTCTCGCGCCGGGCAAGGCCCGGTTGCCCGAACCTGCGCGCAAGATGACGAAACGCGATGCCGCGATCGTGCGCGGCCATGCCGACTCGATCGCGCTGAAACTCGCCTGTCACGATCCCAAGGTCCACCGCAAGCTGATGCCGGGCAATCCGCAGGCGCGCGGCGTGTTCGAGGCGGTCGAGCAGGCGCGCGTCGAAGCGATCGGCTCGCGGCGGATGGCCGGTGTCGCGAAAAACCTCACCGCGATGCTCGACGATCATTTCCATCGCGGCAAATTCGACGAGATCACCGACCGCGCCGACGCGCCGCTGTCGGATGCGCTGGCGATGCTGGTGCGCGAACGGCTGACCGGCATGGCGCCGCCGACGGCGGCCAAGAAAATGGTCGACCTCTGGCGTCCGGTGCTGGAAGACAAGATCGGCGCGCGGCTCGATCAATTGAGCCGCGTTACCGAGGATCAGGCCAAGTTCGGCGACCTCGTGCACGATCTGCTGTCGGCGCTCGACCTTGGCGACGATCGCAACGCTGATGCCGATGACGACGAGAACAACGAGGAGAACCAGGACGGCGAGAACGATCAGTCCGGCGCCGAAGGCTCGCCCGACTCTGACGCCGCGCAGGAAATGAGCGCCGACCAGGCCCAGGCCTCGACCGACGAGATGTCGGAGAGCGCGATGGAAAGCGCGCAGGCGTCCACGTCGGACACCTTCGATGATGGCGAACTCGGCGACGACGAGACCCCGGGCGAGGCGACGCGGCCGAATTCGCGCGGCGCCAATGAACCGCGCGGGCCGGAATATCACGCCTTTGCGCCGAAGTTCGACGAGGTGATCGCTGCCGAGGATCTGTGCGACCATGACGAGCTGGAACGGCTGCGCAGCTATCTCGACAAGCAGCTCGCGCATCTGCAGGGCATCGTCGCCCGGCTCGCCAACCGGCTGCAGCGCCGCCTGATGGCCCAGCAGAACCGCGCCTGGGAGTTCGATCTCGAGGAAGGCATCCTCGATCCGGCGCGGCTCTCGCGCGTGGTCACCGATCCCTATCATCCGCTCTCGTTCATGCACGAGAAGGAAGCGACCTTCCGCGACACCGTGGTGACGCTGCTTCTGGACAATTCCGGTTCGATGCGCGGCCGGCCCATTACGGTGGCGGCGACCTGTGCCGACATTCTGGCGCGGACGTTGGAGCGTTGCGGCGTCAAGGTCGAGATCCTCGGCTTCACCACGCGCGCCTGGAAAGGCGGGCAATCCCGCGAGGCGTGGCTTGCCGCCGGCAAGCCGGCCAATCCCGGCCGGCTGAACGATTTGCGCCACATCATCTACAAGTCCGCCGATGCCCCCTGGCGCCGCGCGCGAAAAAATCTCGGGCTGATGATGCGCGAGGGGCTTTTAAAGGAAAACATCGACGGCGAGGCGCTGGATTGGGCGCACAAGCGCCTGCTCGGACGTCCCGAGCAGCGCAAGATCCTGATGATGATTTCCGACGGCGCGCCGGTCGACGATTCCACCCTGTCGGTCAACCCAGGCAATTACCTCGAGCGGCATCTGCGTCACATTATCGAGGAGATCGAGACCCGTTCGCCGGTCGAACTGATCGCGATCGGTATCGGTCACGACGTCACGCGGTATTATCGCCGTGCGGTGACCATCGTCGATGCCGAGGAACTCGGCGGCGCCATCACCGAAAAGCTTGCCGAGCTCTTCAGCGAGACCCACGGCGCCGCGCCCACGACAACGCGCCGGCCACGCCGTCTGCATTCCTGAGAGTATGCGCGCACCTGGCAGCCGCCGTCGCTTTCTGAAAACTGCAGCGGCGGCGCTCTCGGCCGCGGCGCTGCCTGCCGTCGCGCATGCGCAGACCGCAGTTCAGCGGCCGCCGAAGCCGGCCATCCCCGATGAATATTCGGTCACCGCGCCGGTCTCGATCGAGGTCAATGCAAGGCCGCTTCCGTCGTTCGATACCCGCGACCGCTCACATGTGCGGTTTGGCTCGCTGGAATATCGCAGCGGCTTGATTCTGACTTCGCGGTTTCGCGGCTTCGGCGGCCTGTCGGGGCTGCGGCTCGATGCCAAGGGTGAACGCTTCATCGCCATCAGCGACAAGGGCGGCTGGTTTACCGGCCGCATCGTCTACAAGGGCCGCGAGATGACCGGCCTCGACGATGTCGAAGCCTCCCCGATACTCGGTCCTGATGGCAAGCCGATCACCGCGCGCGGCTGGTACGATACCGAGGCGCTCGCACTCGATGGTTCTTACGTTTACGTCAGCCTGGAACGCGTCAATCAGCTATTGCGGTTCGATTTCGCCAAGGGTTTTACGCGCTCGCTCGGCGAGCCGCTGCCGTTGCCGCCGGCGGCGCGCAAGCTGCCGTTCAACAAGGGGATCGAAGCGCTGGTGATGGTGCCGAACGGCTTTGCCCCGGCGGGGACGCTGATCGCGATCTCCGAACGCGGGTTAGATGCCGGCGGCAACATCATGGGCTTTTTGATCGGCGGCAAGACGCCCGGCCAGTTCGGCATCCGCCGCACCGAGAATTTCGACGTCAGCGACGCGGTGTTGCTGCCCTCGGGTCAATTGCTGTTGCTGGAGCGCAAGTTTTCCATGCTCGGCGGCATCGGCGTCCGGATCCGGCGCATCGCGCCAAATTCAATCGCCCTAGGTGCCGTGATCGACGGTCCCACGATCTTCAACGCCGATCTCGGCAGCGAGATCGACAATCTGGAAGGCATCGACGCCCATGTGACTGACGAGGGCGATACGGTGCTGACGCTGATCTCCGACGACAATTTCTCGATGATCCAGCGCAATCTGCTGCTGCAGTTCACGCTGGTGGATTGAGGCTGGCGGGGGCACTGCGCAACGCTGTTTTCGGAACGGTTCTTGCAGCGCTGCGGGCAGTGAAACCGGAGCATTTGATGACCAGGTCCATTCGCGTAGTTTTCATCCTTTCGATCGTTTTCGCGGGCTTTGCCGCCCAGGCCGAAACCTGGCCTACCCGGATGATCAAGGCGACCATCCCCTTTGGGGCGGGCAGCGCGGCCGACGTCGTGCCGCGGTTGCTGTTCGACCGGCTGGCGGTCGAGCTCGGCCAGCCGATCGTGATCGAGAATCGCGCCGGTGCGGGTGGAACGATCGGTTCGGGCCTGGTGGCGAAGGCTGATCCCGACGGTTACAGCATTCTCTCCAACTCCAACGCGTTGACGATTGCACCGGCGATCTTTCCGAACCTGGCCTTCGATGCCGCGCGCGACCTCGCCTCGGTGCTGATGATCGGCTCCACCGCCAATGTGATGATCGTGCCGAATTCGCGTCCGTGGAAAACCATCCGGGATTTCATCGCGGACGCCAAGGCGAAGCCCGGATCGATCTCGTACGGTTCGGTCGGTATCGGCAGCGCGGTCCATATCAGTTCCGAGAAATTCCGGCTCGCCGCCGGCTTCGAGGCCACCCACATTCCCTATCGCGGCGGCGGCGAGGTGATCGCCGATATTCTTGGCGGCCGGATCGATTTCTATTTCTGCCCGCTGGCAACCGCGCTGCCGCTGATCCGCGAGGGCCAGGTGCGTGCGCTCGTGGTATCGACAGCCAAGCGCGCCGCTGAGCTGCCCGACGTGCCGAGCCCGGTCGACATCGAATTGAAGGATGCCGACAGCGCGATCTGGTTCGGCGTATTGGTGCCGTCGAAGACGCCGCGCGAGATCGTCGACAAACTGCATGCGGCAGGCACCAAGGTGCTGGCTGATCCGGTGACGCAGGAGGGTCTGAAAAAGCTCGCTATCGAGCCGATGCCGATGACCCCTGGCGAGATGGACGCACTTCTCAAGCGCGAGATCGCGGCCAATTTTGAGCTGATCAAGGCCGCAGGGATCAAGCAGTAAGGGGGAGGGTTGCGCTGGCGGCGGGTTGAGGGGAGGGGCACGGCTCGCTACGCTAGAGGCCAGCATCCTTCCCTCCCGGTCCGGACATCCCACATGAGCAACCTGTTTTCCCCGATCCAGCTGCGTGGCCTGAAACTCGCCAACCGCATCATGGTGGCGCCGATGTGCCAGTATTCCTCTGATGATGGCGACGCCAATGACTGGCACTTCACGCATATCAACTCGCTGGCGCTGTCGGGCGCTGCGATCTTCTGCATCGAGGCAACGGCGGTCGAGGCGATCGGCCGGATCACGCCGGGCTGCCTCGGCCTCTACAGCGACGCCAACGAGGCCGCGCTGAAGCCGATCCTGGCCTCGGTGCGCAAGCGCTCCAAGGCGGCCGTGATGATCCAGCTCGCTCATGCCGGCCGCAAGGCGTCGAGCCACACGCCCTGGGACGGTGGCCAGCTGATCCCGGTTTCCGAAGGCGGCTGGCGGGCGGAAGGGCCGTCGGCGATTGCGCACAAGGAGAGCGAGACGCCGCCAAAGGCGTTCGACGCGGCGGGACTGGCGCGGGTGCGCGACGCGTTCGTCGCTGCCACCAGGCGTGCCGAGCGGCTCGGCATCGACGCCATCGAGGTGCACAGCGCCCACGGCTATCTGCTGCATCAATTCCTGTCGCCGATCTCCAACCAGCGCACCGATCAATATGGCGGGTCGCTGGAAAACCGCATGCGCTTTCCGCTCGAAGTGTTCGACGCGGTGCGCGCGGCGTTTCCGCACGACAAGCCGGTGGGCCTGCGGCTTTCCTCGACCGACTGGGTCGACGGCGGCTGGGATCTGGCGCAGACCATCGAATACGCCAAGGCGCTGAAGCAGCGCGGCGTCGACTGGATCGACGCGTCCTCGGGCGGCGTTTCGCCGTTGCAAAAAATTCCGCTCGGCCCCGGCTATCAGGTGCCATTCGCGCAAGCCATCAAGCAGGCGACCGGCCTCACGACGATCGCAGTCGGCCTGATCACCGAAGCCAGACAGGCCGAGGAGATCGTGGCCTCCGGCAAGGCCGACATGGTCGCGCTGGCCCGCGGCATGCTCTACGACCCGCGCTGGGGCTGGCACGCCGCCGCCGAACTCGGCGGCGAAGTGTTTGCACCGCCGCAATATTGGCGCTCGCAACCCTCGACGCAAAAAGCGCTGTTCGGCGCCACCACGTTCGGCACGCGGTAAGTATCGAAGCGGCACGTCGCGCGAATTTCTGCCCATTGGTTTCGTCATATCTCGGCCACACGCCCGGCGTGCTATGCTCTGGCTTGCGCGCGACAGACGCGCTTTGAAAAAACAGCGAGAGGACGCCCCATGGAGATCGGATATTTCACGATGCCGTCCCATCCGCCGGAGTGCGGGTTGAAGGAGGGTCACGACTGGGACTTGCAGACGCTGCGGTGGCTCGATGAGCTCGGCTATCAGGAAGCCTGGATAGGTGAGCACCACACCGCGCCCTGGGAGCCGCACCCCTCGCCCGACCTGATCCTGGCGCAGGCGTTTCTGCAGACCAAAAATATCCGCCTCGGCCCCGGCGGTTTTTTGCTGCCCTATCACCACCCCGCCGAACTCGCCAACCGCGTCGCCATGCTCGACCATCTCTCCGGCGGCCGCTTGAATTTCGGCGTCGCGGCGTCGGGCCTGCCGAGCGACTGGGCGATGTTCAACGTCGACGGAATGAGTGGCCAGAACCGCGACATGACCCGCGAGGCGCTGGAGATCATCCTCAAAATGTGGACCGAGGATGCGCCGTGGTCCTACAAGGGCAAGTTCTGGACGGTGAACAAGCCCGACGTGATGTTCGACTTCCTCAAGCCGCACCTCAAGCCGTTGCAGGCGCCGCATCCGCCGATCGGCGTCGCCGGCCTCTCCAAGGGATCGGATACGCTCAAGCTCGCGGGCGAGCGCGGCTATATCCCGATGAGCCTCAACCTCAACCCGGCCTATGTCGGCAGCCACTGGGAATCGGTGGAGATCGGCGCCGCCAAGACCGGCCGCAAGCCGAACCGGCAGGACTGGCGGCTGGTGCGCGAGGTGTTCATCGCCGACACCGACGAGGAAGCCTGGCGGCTGTCGGTCGGCGACATGATGGGCCGGATGATGACCGAGTATTTTCTCCCCCTGCTCGGGCATTTCGGTTTCAAGGACTACCTCAAGCACGCGCCCGACGTGCCTGACTCGGATGTCACCGCCGATTATTGCGCCAAACGCAACTGGATCGTCGGCTCGCCCTCGACCTGCGCCGAGAAGATCGAGAAGATCTATCACGAGGTCGGCGGCTTCGGCACGCTGTTGGTGTTCGGCTTCGACTACAAGCACAAGCCGGAAGCGTGGCACCATTCGCTGCGGCTCTTGAAGCAGGAAGTGATGCCGCGGCTGAAGCACCTCGACGCGAGTCTGATCCGCGCGGCGTGACGTCGTCATTCCGGGGCGATGCGTAGCATCGAACTTTGGTGCGCAATTGCGCACCTGAGAATCTCGAGATCCCGGATTCGGTGCTTCGCACCGCTCCGGGATGACGGATGCGCCTTGCGCGCATCCGTCAATTCATTCCCGGCGGCGCATCGGTCGCCTTCACCTGCCAGAACCGCAGCATGCGCTGTGCGTTGTCCAGCGTCAGCTTGGCGTATTGCGATTTCGCCATTGCCAGTTCGTGCGGGCCCATATTCCCTGACGCAAAACGGCTGTCGAGCACGGCGGCCACGGTTTCCCAGCTCAATCCTGCGACGCGGCAGGGAACCAGCAGGCCTTCATCGCGCAGGCTCTGCATCAGCGGGCGGATGACGTCGATGCCGGAGCGCGACAGTTCGGCGAGTGCCGCCACCGTCTCCTCGTATTTGCGCTGCCTCGCAAAACTCATCAGTGCGCCTTCGTTGAGCTGGCCGTTCTTGGCGAGCAGCGTCACGTAGCGCTTGGCGGAGGCGAAATCGCGCACGCGGGACATTTCGCGGCTGGCGCCGTCGGCGGCGGCGGCGATGGCGCCGCGGATTTCCTCGAACAGATGCGGCGGCGCGCGCGACAGCAGCCGCGTGCGCACGGCTTCAGTGGCGTCGCGCAGCAATTGCCGCCTGATATGCGCCGGCAGGTCGACGCGGATGCCTGTCTCGACCGCCAGCTCCGGATCGTGTTCGGCCTGCGCCAGCAGCACCGCAAAACCACCAGTGGAAACCTTGGCGCCGGGATTGGCGACCAGCTTGCGGCTGACGCTCGGGTAATGCCGCGCCAGCAGCGCGTCGGTGACGATCTCGGCGAGCCACCAGCGGCCGGATATTGCGAGCAGATGCGCCTCGCTTTTGCTCTGCGCCAGCTCGACCAGATCCTCCGCCGACAGCCGCGCGGATTCGGTCAGCACCGGCGCTGCGACGGAAATGTCCTCGTTGTGGGCGAGGCGCCGGATCACGGCATGCGGCGCCTGCTTCACGGAGGCGAGCTGGCTGCTCATTTCGGCGAGCGCGATGCGCGCGCTGACGTCGGCGATGGCGCGCAGCTCGATGGTCCTGATCAGCCGTTCGAGCACGTCGCCGAACAGCTCGATCTGTTCGCCATTGAAGCCGTCGGCCGAGGTCAGGAACAGGTCCGTGACGCGGCGGAAGGTTTCGAGGTGTTTTTGCGCCGAGCCGGCCTTGATGGCCGCCTCGACCTCATCGGCGATGGATTGTTCTAGCATCGCTCGTCCTGAGCGTTCGAAGCCAATTCTGGCACAGGCGAAAAGGGTATGGGGAATAGCTGAACAGTCGGTAAAATTCGGGGTGTGTGGCGGGCCTCTCCCCGTCATTGCGAGCGAAGCGAAGCAGTCCATTGGGCAAGCTACTCAGTGAAACTACGGAGATTTGGGGCGCCGCGTTTGGCGACGCACTGATGGGGAAGGTGGGGTAGGGATTTTTGCACCTCTGTCATCGCGAGCCCAACTGCGTTCCCTCCCCCCTTGCGGGGTCGAGACGAGCGAAGCTCGCTCTTGGGGTTAGGGAGAGGGGTGGCGTCATCGGGACTGCCCGTGTGGACCCCTCTCCCCAGCCCTCCCCCGCAAGGGGGGAGGGAGCCGACCGTTCGTATGGCGCGAGTGGTGACAAACACACCTTCGCATTCTCGCGACGCATTGCGCCCGAGGTTTTCAATTTCGTTCCGCCCCCGAAATCCAGAGGGCGCAGGGAATGCCGGATGCGCGCTGCACCCGCGGTCTCATGTGCGATTGTGCTAAGAAAGCTGCACATGAGCATACAGGGCAGCGGAGAACATCCGACATTCCCTGCGCAGTGGCTTTACGGCTTATAACGCGCTCTCCCCGGTGAGACGGCCTCTATTGCCACCGTCACTCCTCGGAAGCGTTAGCTTCCTTGGAGCTTGACGCCGTTACGGGCGCCAGGACCACACGCTTTCGCCGTACGCCTCAGCCGCGACCGTCAATCGCAACGTCAACGTCCACCGCATCCCCGCCCCTCGTCATGACGACGGCCGACGCCCCTCTGAGTGGGACGGGATGGGTATTGATGTGCAGGTGATTTGGGGTGGAAGGGAAGGGAAATATTTTTGGTTTTCGGAAATTTAGGACTTGACACGATTTCCGTAAATCGGAAGTGATTTGCCCCGGCTCCGCCAAGGCTACGCCGGGCGCGGCCGTCGGGTTGTTTTGTCGCAGTTTC
Source organism: Bradyrhizobium sp. OAE829 (assembly GCF_040546575.1). Taxonomy (NCBI): domain Bacteria; kingdom Pseudomonadati; phylum Pseudomonadota; class Alphaproteobacteria; order Hyphomicrobiales; family Nitrobacteraceae; genus Bradyrhizobium; species Bradyrhizobium sp. OAE829. The sequence goes on from NZ_JBEPOE010000001.1 coordinate 4,882,767, forward strand.
GGCTTGTTTGCGAGAAGCGAGCCGCGCGAACGGTCGGCTCCCTCCCCCCTTGCGGGGGAGGGCGGGGGAGAGGGGTGGCGTCATCGGCGGTGTGTGAGGGGATTGCTGTTGTCTCGTCACCGCACGCGCGGTGAGGTGAAGCGTCACACCGGCAGTCCCGCTGCCGCCACCCCTCTCCCTAGCCCTCCCCCGCAAGGGGGGAGGGAACGCGCCGTTCGCGTGGCTTCAGTGTGCCTCACACCTCCGCCGGCATCTCCACCGCTTCCGCCTTCACCGGCATCGGCCACGTCTCGTATTTCTCCGGCAGGTTCACCGGGCGATAATCCTTCACCTCGGCCATCCGCTTCACCACCGACTCGTGCACAACCGCACCTTCCGGAATCACCCTCGGCTCCGCATCCGGAATGTAGAACCCAAGATACACCTGCCGCTTCGGCCATTCCCGGTACTTCGCGCTCTTCGGCAGGAATTCGAGAATCCACCACGCGCCAACAAGAGAATTATGCACCTCGCCGCGCACATCAGGCGCGACATAGGAGAACGGGCTGTTCTTGCGCGGAATGCCCCAGGCGAGCTGGTTGACATTGGCGTGGTTGAACTTCAGGCCGGCCTTTTCGGCCTCGTCGATCATCCAGAGCAGCGGATATTTGGAGAGGGCGGATTGCTTTTCGGGATAGCCGCCGCCGATATCGGCATGCACGCCTGAAAACCACACCTGCAGAATATCCTGCGGCGTGTCCTTGATGTCGTTGAAGCGGACCGGCTTGTAGGTCTGCGGCGCGTCCCACTTCTTTAACCGGAACATGCAGCGCCGCTCGTCGATCGAGATCGCCTGCCGGAAAATCTGCACGCTCGGGTTCGCCAGCGTCCAGGCCAGTTCTTCCAGGCTCGGGAGATAGAACCGGTCGGCCCGCGGCACGATCACGCTCGCCACCGTATCCCAGACGCCGACGAAGCGGATGGTAGGCCAGCGCGTGGACGTGATGCGCGCGAACTGCGCGGCGTTGTCGAACGGCGAGGGCGGCTCGGCATCCTCGGCGGCGGCGGCATCGGTGGCCGATCTGAACCTGGCGCGCAGCTTCGGCGCCTCGTCGCTGGAGAACTGCTTGTAGGCGATCAGGCCCGAGCCTGCGAGATTGGCCTGCTCCTCCGTGATCAGACCGATCTTGTGGATCAGCCCCGCCAGCACGCGCACGGTGTAGGCGCCGCGGGAAAAGCCGAACAGGTAGATCTGGTCGCCCTCGCGCCAGTTCTGCACCAGGAAGGAGTAGGCCGCGAGCACGTTGTCATCGAGCCCATAGCCGGTGGCGAGCCCCAGGATGGCGTTGAAATCCTGCTTCAGCTTGTGCCACGGGTCCGGCCGCGCCAGCGTGCCGACCCCGGGATCGTAAAACACCAGCTGCCGCGGCTCGGTCTTCTCGGTCTTGCGCAGGCAGCGATAGAGCTTCAGGACGTTGGAGATGTTTTCGGAGATCTCGTTGCCGGTGCCGTCGCAGCAGATGACGATGTTTCTGGGTGTCATGAGGGGTGTCCCGGAGAAAATGCAGCCGGAAGTTTAGCAAGAGATTCGTAAGGTGGCGAGGGCGACGCAACATCGGGAACACCGAGTTCGCGGCGCTTCTCCTTATTTTATTCGACGGCGTCTCTGCCTTGGCAGGCGTTTGGCGACAGATTCTCGCGAAGCTAATAATGGCCGCTTCTTTTTCCAACCAGTTTCTTTTTCGACCGTCTTGCGATCTTTGACTTAGTCTTCTTGGCGGCCGATTTCTTAAATTTCTTAACTAGCTTCTTCCCGCTAGGTGCGCGGCTGGTTGGCGGCCCGGAAAGATCAAGGACGATGACGCCCAATCTTTCACGCTTTTCAGGGGAAATCATTTCGGAAAGAATTTGTCTCATTTCTGCTGCGGATTGCGGCTGCGGCCCACCATCTGGTCTAGCGGGCATCTTTCTTGGCCGTCGTGACCCGAACCAGAAGATGCCATAGATGCCATAGCCGCTTGCATCAGGGTCGGGTGTATATAGACGATCCAGCTGAGTCTCGTATGCATGCCACACATCGGGGTGGTAATCCCGTTTCCATTCCATCATGGTTTTGCGATGATCGAGGGCGACCGACACGTCAACGCGTTTGTCGGCGGCCATATGGCCCTCTGGCTCTACGGTGATGTTAAGTGGGTGCAGCCGAGTTCGAAGCATCCCGACAAGAATGTCGCGCGAAGTTTCTTCCGATCGAGGCGACGAAATTCTTCCGTGCGATTTTTCATTCCAAAACTGCTTGTATACGTCGATGTTACGATTTGTGATCTCGTTGTTGAGGTCGCGGCAATGGTCGAGTACCAAGGCCTGTAGGTCCGCATGGTTCGCGGGTGCACCATTGAGCAACGCAGACACTGTCCGTTGCCAATCGGGTTGCTGATACTCAAGCTCTCGGAGCCGCGCGCTCTGATTTGAGATCGCGTGCTTGATTAAGTCCTGATAGGTCGTCAACGACGCTAGGTGGACTAATCGTTTCAGTAGTGTCGCTGCATCCTTGGTTGCCAGCGACGAGACATGATTTATCAATGCATGAATGTATTGCGAGCCATCCCAAGGATTCGTATCGCCCCATCCTGATTGGTGCGGGACCTGAGGAAAGTGTTGCGCAGCAGCTTTTATGATCGTTTCGAGTTGGTCTATGCTCAAGTCGGAGAAGTTGCGACGTCTTTGAGTGCTCTGCAATGATCGAAGCTGCCAAATGATTCCTGGTTTATGAGCCGCGCGCCGAAAGGCTCCAACGTATGTAGTTGGATTGATCAAATAGGCTGCGCTCAGCCAAAGTTCGCGTTGAATTCTGTCGAGTTTCTGTCCTTTTCCTAAGGCCGTTTCTGCGAGCTTGTTCAGCTGTGGCCCGATCTCCGGCAACGAAACTGCGACTTTTAGCAACTGCTCGAGATGTTCAATGGGCGCCGCAGGAAATTTGCTGAGCAGCCTAAGGACGATATCCTGACGGACGCTAACAAAGGCTTCATCGTTCAAAAGTTCATATAGGCCAGAGATTATCTTGACGTTCTTCTCAAGAGCCATGCTTACGATTTGGTGGTAAACACTGGTTACTAAATCTAGTCGTTCATGTAGTGCTGTAGTAAGCCACGCATGTTCCCTTTGGCTAACTACATTTTCGACCCGGCGTTCGGTGTGCATCACAAGCTTGATCGCGATTAGTCTCCTCAGCAAATCGTCCGAAAGGCCCGACAACTTAGGTTGGACAGACCAACGTTCGTCCATTGAAGCAATCGGGACGTACCAGCTATAAGGATAGCTGTTCTTTACAACTGCCCGGCCCACGTCCTTGACGCTGGGGATGTCGTTTCTTCCCAGCGCGGCTCTTAAGCCAGCCAACGCGATCGGGACATTATTGGCTCCAATTCGTCGCTCGAGTTTTACCCGTGGCGAAACGTCATCTTCGCTCCCTTCGTTCGGATCAAGATAAATTTTTGCGAGCCACGTCAACCAACCGGGGTCTTCTGCGCGCCGAATCCTATCCTGGTCCCGGCTAAACATCTGCAGTGTATCTGCAGTGCTCATTTCAACGTCAGCTTGGCGTTTGACGCGCCGTGCTGCCGATTGGCGTCGCCAATCTTCAATGACTGAAGCGACATTGAGTGCTCGAACCGAGGCGAGGTCTGACCGCGTTTCGCCGAATGCATAAAGCTGATCAAAAAGCGCTGGGTTCGTCGCGCTGATCGCGAGTCCAATTGCCATTTGGTAAACAAAGGCTTGTTTGGTTGGAGGGTCTTTCGCGCTTTGGGCTCGTTCGGCCATCCATTGCGCAACTAGATTCTCGTCCGCAGACTGCATAGTCGCTTCGCGGAACCTCCACAGCGCCCCATAGTCCAACGAGTCTGTACCAAGTTCATCCATGGCCTCTTCAAAAAGGGCGCGCAAGAGCTCAGGATGCTGCGAAAGTTCTTTTTGAACTCCCTCACTGCCGGCGTGTAATCCGCCCAGCGCGGCGTGGATTGACAACATTTTCCAAAGAGATGCTGCGGAAATAGGTGCAGTAGATTCTTGTAGGAATCTAAGAAGGAAACGTGCGAGCGCAGAGCTTACATCATGAGCGTTGTGGCGCTCGGCTCGGGCCGCCCTCGTGTCGGGGTCGACAACGCGATCGCGCATGTCGACGCCTGCAAAAATCGCCGGTATATCGCGTGTCGAAACTGTTTGCGCAACGTACCACAGCACTCCGCCGGGGAGATCAGTTTTGCACTCGAGGGCATCGTTTAGGATGTTTGTGACTTCGGTAGCCGTGAATTCCTCATACAAACCTCGTATAACTTCAGCGCGAAGACGAATGTCTGAATCGGACTTCCCCAGCTTCCGGTAAGCCTTCTTGATGGCCGCAACGCCAGGGAGACCCGATTTCTTAAGGGTCTCGAAAGCCAGGCTGCGCAAGGTGTATGGTTCCTTGGCATTCAAGAAGAAACCGAGGAGTTCCTTGTGTAATCCCGGGAAAGCTGAGCCGGCAGCCAGTGCGCCCAGAACAAGTTTTTTGAGTGCGAAGTTTGCTTCCTTCGAGCGCAGAATGTGTTGGAAGTTCTTCGCTAAATCTGTGCTGGCCAACGCTCCAAGATTAGGGGCCGTGCGATCTTCCCGGCCAAACCACGGGTCGGTTTCAGATAATTGGGCAAGTGTGGCCAGCAATCGTTTACGGTGTGAGGGGCGTAGAGTCGCTGCGTCGCCATAGGTGAGGACGCCGTAAGGGTCGGCATCGATCAGTTCATTGGCATGTGCCGGGCACAAGACGGCCAGCCATGCATGCAAGCCCCGTAATTCTGGTGTTGGATGACCGTCTACACCGATCAATGCACGAATGCGTCCTATCGGAAGGCCACTCGCTATTTGCTGCGCAAGCCACTGTGCGCCGAGATATTCCGCTGTTGTACGGTGGGTGTAGTCGGCGGCTTCGTTGCCGTTTCCAATGAAGACGCGTCGTCCCAGTGCAGCCCGCACCTTTTCAAGATTCTGAAACGGCGAAGTTCGGTAGCTTGGATAATCGTCATTGACCTGGTTTTCAGTCAGGCTGACGCCGCCGACATCACTAATCAGTCGTGCTGCCAAAACAGCGCCTGCCGGTCCTCGAAGCTCGTGTGGTCCATAAACACCGTCACCCGCACGGGAACGCGAAGGATTATGTTCGGACAACAGAATTTCAGTCGCCTTTTCGAATAGCTCGGTCCGATGGCGTGGCCAATTTTCGCCAACGACGACCTTCGCCAGCATCAGCAAATTTTGTGGATTGACGAGCAAGTCTTCTAGGTCTCGTTCACGAGCTTGCTTTAGAAATTCATTTGGATCGAGCGTGCCTTGAGCAGTGAGCACGGCGCACTGCTCGTCCAGTGTTAGTTGTTCAAGTGTGAGCACAACACAACCGCCTGATTGGTCGAAGTACGGTTGAAACGCAGCAAGGTCCGTTTCGCCTAGCCAATCGCTCTCTCGGCATGAGATGCGGACCTTCTTCGGCTTTACCTCGAATAGCTTCCTTACTACGGCATCAATGGTGCCTTGATCGCCCCGCCCCGCGCGACGCTCGTCAAGCGCATCGATGAACAATGCCACGTCAGACGGAAATGACGGAATATTCAGAAAATCGCGAGTTGTGACACGGGTGCCGTTTCCCGCTGCAGCCTCTGTAAAGAGATGCGTTTTCCCTGCACCCGGAGCGCCTAACAGCACGAGGTTGGGGCGAGCGGAAAACTCAGAGAAGAGTTTCCTCTGATTCGCGTCGTCTGGTTTCGGAGCAACCTGTCGTACAATTCGGTCAGTCATCTCGGAATTAGCTATGATTCGTGTCTAGATTGCATCCCTACAGGATCAACCAAGAGGTAGTTGTCGATGCTCTCCGGTACTTTCCAAAAACAAAAACGGCCGGGTCCTTCGACCCAGCCGTTCAAAACTCTCAACCGCTATGAAGCGGAGCTAAACCTTAGCTCGCCTTCTTCACGTATTCCGGCTTGCCGACCTTCTTCTGGATCGCGCGCTTGAGATCCAGCGCGCGGGGCGACAGCACGTCGGCCTTGGCCTTGAGGAGGTAGCCGTCGAGGCCGCCATTGTGGTCGACGCTCTTGAGCGCGTTGGTGGAGACGCGCAGGCGGACGTTGCGGCCGAGTGCGTCCGAGATGAAGGTGACGTTGACCAGGTTCGGCAGGAAGCGCCGCTTGGTCTTGATGTTCGAGTGGCTCACCTTGTTACCCACCAGCGGGCCCTTGGCCGTCAGTTCGCAGCGCCGAGACATCGCACAAAATCCTCTTCCATCCCCGCAACCTGGCAGCGCATCATGGCGCCGCGCGGGGGTCCAAAATCATGTCCATTTCCAGGAACCGCGGACGTATAGGGCTGAAGGCCCTAGGCGTCAAGGTTTTGCGGGGTTTCGCTTAAGATTTTGCGCACCCGCGAGAGGGTGGCGTTGGCGGTTTGGAAGCCATTACAAGGGTTTAAGGATATCAAGGCGTTAGGACCATATAAAGGGCGCAATCCCCGCCCACATCCCTGTTCCCCGCGGATTGAGCCACCGCGAGAAACCAGCCACGCGTTGATTGCCGGATATTTCTGATTACATAAACAAGAGCTCGCGCCAGCAGGACCGTCAGTTACGTGACCACACGTGCCATTTCGCATCGTTTCGGCCTGTTGGGCAGTCTTGCGGCCGGGGCGCTGCTGTGGCTGGCGCCGCTGGATGCCTCCGCGCAGGGCCGGCTCGATGCCCATTACGAGGCGTCGCTGGCGGGCATTCCCGTCGGCAAGGGCACCTGGACCATCGAAATCGGCGATGATGCGTTTTCCGCCTCCGCGCAGGGCGGTTCCACCGGGCTATTACAGGCGTTTTCGGGCGGCAAGGGTTCCGGCGCCTCCCAGGGCCGCGTCGTGGGTGGGGCGCTGGTCGCCAACGCCTATACCGCGACCACCACGAGTTCGAAGAAATCCGAGACCATCCGCCTCGTGATCGCGAACGGGGGCGTGAAGGATTTTACCATCGATCCGGAGCCGCCGGTCGATCCGGACCGCATCGTCGTGACCGAAGCGCACCGCAAAAACGTGCTCGATCCGATGACGGGCGCGATGATCCGCGTGCCCGGAACGGGCGATCCGCTGTCGCCGGAGGCCTGCCGCACCGGCACCGGCATCTTCGACGGCCGGCTGCGCTATGACCTCAAGCTCGACTACAAGCGCATGGAAAATGTGAAGGCCGAGCGCGGCTATCATGGGCCGGCGGTGGTCTGCGCGGTCTATTTCACGCCGATCGCGGGCTATATCCCCGATCGGCCCGTGATCAAGCACCTCGCCGCCCAGCGCAACATCGAGATCGCCTTCGTGCCGATCGCCGGCACCCGCATCCTGGTTCCGTTCCGCATGACGATCCCGACCCCGTTCGGCCCCGCGATGCTGGAAGCCACGAGTTTTGTCACCACAGCCGCGCCGCCCCGGGTGGCGAAGACGCAGTAACGGCAGGAACAACGGAGTGCATTCGGGTCCCTGTGTCATTGCCGGGCTTGACCCGGCAATCCATCCGCTTCGGATAAGGGCCATGTTTGTTGATGGATGCCCGGGTCAAGCCCGGGCATGACAAGCGAGGAATCCCATTGACTCTTCACCCTTTCTGATTCGACTCCGAGCCCTCTCAACTTTTAAGGAATTCGCTTGAAAACCCCGCCTTGTGGACCCCAGGCAAACTTGATCTAGTGCCGCATCATGAGCGCTAACGCTGGATGTTGCGGTGAACGAAGCCAGTTTAAGTAAGAGTCAGCGATTCCTTCGCGATTCGTTCTAGACTCGTTCCAGAGCTTAAGCCGCGACCGCATCACCGTCGCAAACTGACACACATAACAAACCGCGCGGCGCCGCTGAGAATCAAAGAAACACCTGCAAATTATGGCTTTCTCCTACTCGTCCACGTTTGGACATGAACGCGCTCCCGGCGCCGGCGTTACCGCGGTGCTGGGGCCGACCAACACCGGCAAGACGCATCTGGCGATCGAGCGGATGCTGGGGCATTCGTCCGGGATCATCGGCCTGCCGCTGCGACTGCTCGCGCGCGAGGTCTACAACAAGATCGCCGCGCGCGCGGGCGTTGAGAGCGTCGCGCTGATCACCGGCGAGGAGAAGATCAAGCCGAAGAACCCGCGCTACTGGGTGTCGACGGTGGAAGCGATGCCGCGCGATATCGACGTGTCGTTCCTCGCGGTCGATGAAATCCAGATCGCGGCGGATCTCGAACGCGGGCATGTGTTCACCGATCGCATCCTGCACCGCCGCGGCCGCGACGAGACGCTGCTGCTGGGGGCAGCGACGATGCGGCCCATCATCGAGCGGCTGCTGCCGGGCGCGTCGATCGTCACGCGGCCCAGATTGTCGCAGCTTGAATTCGCCGGCGACCGCAAGATCACGCGCCAGCCGCGAAGGACCGCGATCGTCGCGTTCTCCGCCGATGAAGTCTACGCGATCGCCGAGTTGATCCGCCGCCAGCATGGTGGTGCGGCCGTCGTGCTGGGCTCGCTGTCACCGCGCACGCGCAATGCGCAGGTCGAGATGTTCCAGAACGGCGACGTCGATTATCTCGTCGCCACCGACGCCGTCGGCATGGGCCTCAACCTCGACGTCGATCACGTCGCGTTCGCCTCCGACCGCAAATACGACGGCTACCAGTTCCGCCGCCTGAATCCGTCCGAGTTTGCACAGATCGCGGGCCGCGCCGGCCGCGCCACGCGCAACGGCACCTTCGGCACCACGGGCCGCTGCGCGCCGTTCGAGCCGGAACTGGTGAACGCGCTGCAGAACCACACGTTCGACAGCGTCAAAATGCTGCAGTGGCGCAATTCCAAGCTGGATTTCGCCTCGCTCGGCAGCCTGCAGGTCTCGCTGGCGCTCTCGCCGCAGCACGAAGTGCTGACCCGCGCGCCAATTGCCGAGGATCTGCGCGTGCTCGATCATGCGGCACGCGACGGCGATGTGCGGGAAATGGCGCACGGGCCGGCAGCGGTGGAACGGCTGTGGGAGGCCTGCCAGATCCCGGATTACCGGCGCCTGGCGCCGGCCGCCCATGCAGAATTGGTGACCACGCTGTACGGTTTCCTGATGAAAAAGGGCCGGATTCCCGACGAATGGTTCGCGGCCCAGGTCGACCAGGCCGACCGCGTCACCGGCGATATCGACACGCTGTCGGGCCGGATCGCGCAAATCCGCACCTGGACCTTCGTCGCCAACCGGCCGGACTGGCTGGGTGACCCCGATCATTGGCAGGGGATCACGCGCGAGGTCGAAAATAAATTGTCCGATGCGCTGCATGATCGGCTAACGGAGCGTTTCGTTGACCGCCGTACCAGTGTATTGATGCGCCGCCTGCGGGAGAACAGTGTTTTGAATACGGAAATCGGCAAGACCGGCGAAGTGATCGTTGAAGGCCATGTGATCGGCCGCCTCGACGGATTCACCTTTGCACCAGATGCGGCGGAGGCCGGAAGCGACGCCAAGGCGTTGCAGGCGGCAGCACAGCAGGTGCTGGCCGGCGAGATCGAGACGCGCGCCGAGAAACTCGCCGCAGCGCCCGACGACGCGTTCGTGCTGACGTCAGACGGCACCATCCGCTGGACCGGCGATGCGGTGGCTAAACTCGTCGCGGCCGACGACGCGCTGCATCCGCGCCTGCGCATCATTTCCGACGATCGCCTCAATGGCGCGGCGCGCGAAGCCGTGCAGACGCGGCTCGACCTGTGGCTCAAAACGCATATCGAGAAGCTGCTCGGCCCGCTGTTCGGGCTTGCCAAGGCCGAGGACATCACCGGCATCGCGCGCGGCATCGCGTTCCAGTTGATCGAGGCGCTCGGCGTGCTCGAGCGTTCGAAGATCACCGCCGAGATGAAGGATCTCGACCAGCCCTCGCGCGCGACGCTGCGCAAATACGGCGTGCGCTTCGGCGCCTATCACATCTATTTCCCGGGACTGCTAAAACCCGCGGCGCGCTCGCTGGCGTCGCTGCTGTGGGCCGAGAAGCAGGACAATGTCGATATGTCGGCGCTGTCGGGTGCGCAGCATCTGGCCTCAAGCGGCCGCACTTCGTTCGCGGTCGACAAGGCGCTGGCGCGCGACGCCTATCGCGTGCTCGGCTATCGCCAGTGCGGCGAGCGCGCGGTGCGCGTCGATATTCTGGAGCGTCTTGCCGATCTCATTCGGCCTGCGCTGGCCTGGCGTGAAAGTTCGCCGGGCGAAAAACCCGCCGGCGCGTTCGACGGCCGCAGCTTTGTGGTGACGCAGGCGATGACCTCGCTGACGGGATCGGCCGGCGAAGATTTCGCCTCGATCCTGCGCGCGCTCGGCTATCGCTCCGAGCGCCGCGCCCCGCTGCCGCCGAAGCCGGTCGCGGCGACTGAACCGGTGGTGGTGGAAGCCGCGCCGGTTGAGGGCGCCGAGGCTGTGGCCGATGCGGCCGCGCCGGCCGAAGCCGCTGCAGATGCGCCCGCGCAAACCGCTGACGAGACCGTCGCCCAGCCGGTCTCCGGCGACCCCGCGCCATCGGCCGCCTTGCTGCCTGAGGTCACCCTCGCGCCGGCGTCGGCCGAGGAGCCTGTGGCGGAAGCTGAACCCGTTGTCGAAGCCGCCGCAGAGCCTGCGCCGGTGGAAACGCCAGCCGTGGAAGCACCGGTCGTGGAAACGCCGGTCGTAGAAGCACCCGAAGTGGCCGCCGCGCCTGAAGAAGCGCCTGCTGCTGAAGCCACGGCAGAGACCGTCGCCAGCGACGCCGCCCCGGCGGACGCTGCGCCAACAGAAGCTGCCGCTGAGCCCGATGCGCCTGTCGTGCCCGAAATGGTGGAAGTCTGGCGGCCCGGTGGCCGTTCGGAAGAACGCCGTCCGCACCACGACCGCAACCGCCAGCGTCGTCATGGCCATCAGCACGATCGCGCGCACGCTCCGCAGGACGGTGCTGCGCCCGCGGCTGCCGCCGGTGAAGGCGGCGAGGCTGCAGCGCCCGGACGCGAGCAGCGTCATCGCCGCGGCCGCCGTCACAGCGAGTTCCGCAAGCCGCGCGAAGGCGCGCCTGCTGACGCCAACGCCACGCCGCCGGCCGAGGGCGCGCCGCAGGAGGCGCGTGCCGACAACCGTCCGCCGCGCGAGCGCTTTGAAGGCAAGGGCCGCGACAATGACAACCGCCGCGACAACAAGGGCGGCGGTCGTCCGGAGAAGTTCGGCGGCGATCGCAACAAGGGTGACCGCAACAAGGGTGGCGGGCGCGATAAAGGCGGCCGCGATTTCGGCGGGCGTGACAAGGGCGGCCGCGACAAGCGCGACTCTGGGCCGTCGCATCGGCAATACGCCACCAGCGCCGCGCCGCGCGAGCGCGACCGGCCGATCGATCCCAATTCGCCATTCGCAAAACTGGCGGCGCTGAAGGAGCAGCTCGCCGGCAACAAGGATCGCTGATCCCTAAAAGGGTCCTCATTGGATCGACAGCGTCTCGATAAATGGCTGTGGCATGCGCGGGTGGTGAAGGCCCGCACAAGTGCTGCCGCATTGGTCGAGGCCGGCCACGTCCGCATCAACGGCGTGCGCGAGAAGGCTCCGGGACATGCCGTGAAGCTCGGCGACGTCGTCACCATCGGGCTCGACAATTCGGTGCGGGTGCTGAAAGTCGCAGGCTTTGCCGAGCGGCGGGGCGATGCCGCGGCCGCGCGCGTGACTTACGAGGATTTGCAGAACCGCAGGGAATGACTATCTGCAAACGAGCCCGCCGGGCGCTTGAATAGCCAAGCTTTCCGGCGCTGCGGCCTGCTTGTCGTTGCCTTGCTCTTCCCTTGCGGCTGCGCAGTTCATGCGCTACGCAAACCCCGGAAAAACTTGATCGTTTCGGAGCCAATTCTTTCGGAGTTATGGATGACTTACGTCGTCACTGATGCCTGCATCAAATGCAAATATACCGACTGCGTTGAGGTCTGCCCCGTGGACTGCTTCTACGAGGGCGAGAACATGCTGGTCATCCATCCCGACGAGTGCATCGACTGCGGCGTCTGCGAACCCGAATGTCCCGCCGACGCCATCAAGCCGGACACCGAGCCGGGCCTGGAGAAGTGGCTCGAGGTCAACACCGAATACGCCAAGGCCTGGCCCAACATCACCCAGAAGAAGGACCAGCCGCCGGACGCGAAAGAATTCGAGGGTGTGGAAGGCAAGTTCGAGAAATATTTTTCCAAGGAACCCGGTAGCGGGGACTGATTCGCGGAACCGCCTTCCAGACCAGTTGAGACCGCTCCGGACCTAATTTGAACCTAATTCGGAGCCACCAGACCCATACACAGCCTGCCGATTTAACCTTGTTGACGGACTTATGACCGAAAGGTCCCTGCGAAGGTCCGAAACAGGGCGTAAATCATTGATTTTTGCGGAAAATGTGCTATATTGGGCACATTACAAGCCGGATCCGGCCTTGCGTAACTTTGGCCCTCCCGGTGGTTCCGTAAAAACATCGAACAGGGGCGTGGCAGTTCCGCGCGCAGGCTGTGTCACAGAAAACGCGTAAAAAGAGTGTTTCAAAGACTTCGAAAAAAGCCGCCGCGGCCAGCCGCAGCGCAACCAAAGGCCGTGCCAAGGCGTCTGTAAAGGAAGCCAAGAAGGCTGCAGCCACAAAGTCCTCGAAAAACAAAAGAAGCTCAATGCCAGATAAGACTGCAAAAACTGCCGCGAAAGCGACAGCTTCGAAGGCCACTGTCTCGAAGGTTGCCGCCAAGACTGCCCCCAAAGCTGCCGCTGCTGCTCCCAAGGCTGCCGTTGCTGCGCCCAAGGCCGCTGTTGTGGCTCCGAAGGCCGCCGCCCCGCGCGTGGAGGAGCCGAAGAAGGTCGTGACCCAGCGTCAGGGCTTCAAGGCCAATGAATTCGTGGTCTATCCCGCTCACGGGGTCGGCCAGATCCTGGCGATCGAGGAGCAGGAGATCGCAGGCGCCAAGCTTGAGCTGTTCGTGATCAATTTCATGAAGGACAAGATGACGCTGCGGGTGCCGACCGCCAAGGTCGCCAATGTCGGCATGCGCAAGCTGTCCGATCCGGCGCTGGTCAAGAAGGCCCTCGAGACGCTCAAAGGCCGCGCGCGCGTCAAACGCACGATGTGGTCGCGCCGGGCGCAGGAATACGAAGCAAAGATCAATTCGGGCGACATCGTTGCGATCGCCGAAGTGGTGCGCGATCTCTATCGCTCGGACTCGCAGCCCGAACAGTCCTACAGCGAACGCCAGCTCTATGAAGCGGCGCTCGATCGCCTGTCGCGCGAAATCGCCGTCGTCCAGCATTCGACCGAGACCGAAGCGGTCAAGGAAATCGAGAGCCAGCTCGCCAAGAGCCCGCGCCGCGGCGCCAAGACCGAAGCCGGTAGCGAAGCTGACGGTGAAGGTGATGAGGCCGACGCCGACGGTGACGATGCTGCCGTTGCGGACGAGGCGGCGTAAGTCGCTGCTTGCAGATTGAATTACGAAGAGCCCGGTCGAGAGACCGGGCTTTTTGTTTTTGTTGTCAGCCGAAAATCCATCAACACGTCGTCCCGGACAAGCGAAGCGAGATCCGGGACCCATAACCACGAATCTGCGTGGCCGCCACGCTGGAGCTACAGCGCCGAACAGACAATCAGCATCGGTGGCTATGGGTCCCGGATCGAGCTCGCTACGCTCGATTGTCCGGGACGACGGAGATCTTATGCAGTCTCCGGTGCAGATCGATCGCGTGCTCATTTGACGCGATGTCGATGTCGACCCCGGTATCTCCTTGCGGAAACCTATCTTGGCTCCGGCGTTGTCAATCAACGCAACCGATTGGAGCAAGAATGGCCACGGAACCCGCAACCCATGTTCCCCACAACGCGCTTATCCTCGTCGGCGACGGTCAAAAGGCGCTCTTCCTGCGCAACAAAGGCACTGCGCATCGGGTCCAGCTTGTCGTCGAAAGGATTATCGAGCGCGACAATCCGCCGACGCGCGAACAAGGTACCGATCGTCCGGGGCGGTCCAACGCAAGTGTTGGTGCGGCCCGGAGCGCCATGGAAGAAACAGACTGGCACCACATTGCCGAGGAGCGGTTTGCCGGCGAGCTTGCCGACGCGCTCTATCGTCATGCTCACGCCAATCTTTTCGAGAAGCTTGTGATTATCGCTCCGCCGAAAGTGCTGGGCATTCTTCGCAAGGCTCTCCACGCGGAGGTCATCGCGCGCGTGACCGCGGAAATTCCAAAGGAACTGACGTCGCATCCGGTTGCCGAAATCGAGCGGCTTGTTGCGGCTTGAGAGGAGCGCGCTCGCGAGTCGAGGGCGTTCTGCAAATTTGACGTGATGGCGGGAACGTTTCCTGCGCGGATTCATTCGAGGCATGTGGCTGGCAACAAACAGAGCTTCGGCCGCACCCATCCACGATCGCACGCCCGGGAACGAATTGGATTTGCCTTGCCTCGGGCTGATCTGATGCACGCGGGAGCAGAAGGAGGGGAACATCGAGACAGACCAAAATCGCGCACTAGATGGAGCAGATCATGAAGTTGAGCTCGACACAGGTTAAACAAACCCTGAGCCAGTTCCAGGCCGAGGTTCTTCCCGACGATCATCCGGCGGTCCCGCAGCTGAACAATCTGTTCGGGAACCACACGTTCTTTCTCGATACCCGCGGCCTCAAGGTTCTCGAACCTACCGGGACGCCGGAGACCGAGGCTCAAAGCGGCGAAGTCGTCAGTCTTGCCGACTGGAGCGATGCGACGCTCACGAGTCTGAGGCCGCATGAACCTGAGATGACGGGTGTGGTCGTGGTGCTTGAGCCGAGCAAGCACTGAGGCGCGTGAGTTGACAGTGCGCCCCGTGGTGTGCGGTCAAGCCGATATCTATCCCCACGTCGTCCCCGCGCAGGCGGGGACCCATAACCACGAAAGCGTGTGGTTTTGAATCGCTGGAGCCACAGCGACGTGAATCAACGCAAATCGGTGGTTATGGGTCCCGGATCGCGCTTCGCTTGTCCGGGACGACGAGAGATTGGTGTTGCGCGCTTCGCGCGTCAATCCACCACGATCTTGACGCGGTCGCGGGTCTTGACCTGGGCGTTGGCGTCGAGGCCGTTGAGGATGCGGAAGCGCTGGGCCGGGCGGTCGACGCCGGACATGCGGTGCGAGAGCGATTCCACGGTGTCGCCGGGCTGCACGGTGATGACTTTTATGCGCAGCGGACGTGCCGCCTGAATCTCCTCGAGCGTCAGGCGGCGGAACGAGTTGACGGTCTCGCGCGCATTGCGCTCGCTTTCGGTGGTCTTCTGCTTTGCGGCAAAAATGAAGCGGTAGACGTCGCTGCCGAAGCGCAGCGCGTAGACCTTGAACTGCCACTGGTCGCCGCTCGCCGAGGCTGACGCCGCCGGGAAGCCGTTGATGGTGAGGTCTTCGGTCGAGGCCTTCTCGACGCCTTCCATCCAGCCGGAATTGAGGTAATCGCCGAGCGACTGCTCCGCCGGCACCCGCACCACATCGAAGCGCATCGCCTGCGTGCCGCCTTCGCGGACGCCGATCACGGCCTGTGCGGTGTTGTCGAGCGTGAAAGTGTCGGGGGCGGCAAACGAGAAGCCGAGCTTGGGATGCAGGAAGCGCCGCCCGCGCACAAAGCCTTCGCTGGGGTCTTCGCCATAGACGATGTTGTCGATCGCGGCGAGATAAGTCTCGCGGTCGCGCTCGCCGCCTTCCGGTGACGAGAACTGCCGGGCCGAGTTCTGCGCATTCTGCACGCGCTCCGGAGTTGCCGGGTGCGACGACAGGAAGTCCTGCGCGCGGGGATCGAGCGAGGTCTTGCCGGCCTTCAGCGCCGCGTTGCGCTCCATCGCGCTCAGGAAGCGCGAGGCGCCGTAGGGATCGAAATGCGCGCGCGCCGAAATGCCGACGCCGATGCCGTCGGCCTCGAACTCCTGGGCGCGGGAGAAGCTCGCCATCGTCAGTTTCGTTTTCGCAAGCGCCAGCGCGGTCAGATCCGGATCGTTGCTCATGTCGGTGACGACGCGGGTGACGACGGCCGCCTGCCTTGCCTTGTCGTCGCGGATCGAGGCGTGCTTGGCCAGCACATGCGCCATTTCGTGGCTCAGCACCGAAGACAATTCCGAGGTGTCGCTGGCGAGTGCGATCAGGCCGCGCGTCACATAGAGCTGACCGGTCGGCAGTGCGAACGCGTTGACCGCGCCGGAATTCAGGATCGTCACCCGATAGGCCTGGTCGGGACGGTCGGAGGCCGCGACCAGCCGGTCGACGGTCTTGCTGATCAGCGCTTCCAGCTTCGGATCGTCATAGGTGCCGCCATAGGAGGAGAGGATGCGCTCATGCTCGCGCTCGCTCGCGGGTGTCTGCGCCACGGTGCGGTTCGGCTTCGCCGGCGCTGTGGCTGCCGTCGGCGCTGATGTCTCCAACCGGCCGCCGACACTGCCGCAGGCCGACAGCGTCAAAGCAGCGCACAGCACGGCCAGCGCAGCCAAAAGGCGGCGGCCTGTACTTCCCTCGCGCCGTCCTGAACGCTCCGTCACGTCAGCCCACTCTTCTCTTCTGAAACGAGCTAATTCCCACCCAGCACTTCAATCTGCCCCACCCGGAGCACGTCGATCCGTGGCCCACCCCGCGCCTCGACATACCCGCGGACACGAATCCGTCGATTTTCGAAGGACTTAGGCAAGAGCCCGGCCGCCTCGAACGCCGGCATCATGCGCCTTGAAATAGTCACAGCAAAGTCCCGAGTCCAGTTCCGGCCAAAATTCAGATAGGTCGTTGCCCCTGCCTGCCGCACGGACAAAACCTTGCCCTCGACCACCGAAAAGCGCCCAATCCCGGCCAAAATATCGCCGGGACTTTCCGCGTTTTTTATGGCCGCCGGATCGGCCCAGGTTCCCCTTTTGGCGCGCCGCGCCTCGGCCTCGGCGGCCGCCAGTTCCGCGGCGCAGTCCTTGACGGCCATTTCGGTCGAAACCAGCGCCTCTCCGCGGCGCAGCAGTTCGCTTTGTACTGTCGTCTCGGAACCCGGCAGGAATACGAAGGCGGACTGGCGGCCATACCGGTCCGGCGCGTCGTCGTCACCGTGCAGGGTCACATCGCGCCCGGTGACGATCGATGACAGGGCTGCCGCGCCGTTCGCCTTGTCCGTGGCCGAAGGCACGATGCCGGCGAGGCGGACCTCGCGGCCGTCATCGAGGCGAAAGCTGCGCGCGTCGATCACGGCGGCGACGCGACCTTCGCCTTGCGGTTCGAAAATGCAGCCGGCGGCGTTGGCGGGAGCTGCGGTGGACAGGAATATGAGACAGGTCATGACCCATGATCCGCAATGCAATGCCTGATGGGTCATGACGCTGCTCGTTGTCCAGCGTGTTTGTGTATCTTGTGCCTCAATTGCGATCCGAAAATGTGACCCACGCGCCGGGGAAGGGTTGTTGGGATAGTTCAGATTTAAATTCATTCCGCATCGACCGTGGACGCTCAGGCCTTACGGTAAGCGCGCATAATGGTCTGGCGATACTCTTCCGCCGACAATCCCTTTCGCTCCGCATCAGCCGCTCGCTTCTTCATGTTTGGCGTTAGCCGGATACGCTCGACGGCACAGATCTTGGAAAAGTCGTCGCGGCCAATCACGAAGCGTGTTTTCTTGACCTTAGTGCCCGGTTGCTTGGAATTTGACATGCGCTGATTATAGCATGCCTAGCGCTCTCTCGCTTCATGGCCGGGCATAGCCGTCTGAAGGACGGCGTCGCTTTTGCTCGCCTATCCCCGGCCATCCACGTCTATCTCGCCCTAGTGAAACAAAGACGTGGATGCCCGGCGCGAGGCCGGGCATGACGAACTTTGTGAGACTCCATTCCGCTTAACGGAAAAACGCATGCGAGACACGCTTCGCACGCGCCTTGCCGCTATGGGTGCCATGCGGCATGATCGCGCCGAGTGAAATTCAAAGCCGCAGGTAATGCGGCACGCAAAAAAGGGAGGCCTTCATGAAGCGGGTTGTCACAGGCATTTTCGCTGCTGTTCTGGCGATGTCGAGCACGGCTGCGCTGGCGCAAGCCAAGCCGCCGCTCAAGCTTGGCGGCATCCTCGACATGTCGAGCCTGTACGCCGACATCACCGGGCCCGGCAGCGAATATGCGGCGAAGATGGCGGTGGAGGATTTCGGCGGCGAGGTGCTCGGCCGCAAGATCGAGATCATCGCGGCCGACCACCAGAACAAGGCCGACCTTTCCGCCAACATCGCCCGTGACATGTTCGACAATCAGGGCGTCGAAATGCTGTTCGACGTCGCGGCGTCCGCAACCGCGCTGGCCGCCGGCGAGATCGCCAAGACGCGCAACAAGATCGTGATCTTCAACGGGCCCGGCTCGATCCGGCTCACCAACGAAGCCTGCGGTCCCCTGACCGTGCACTACGTGTTCGACACGTACGGACAGGCCAATGTGACCGGCCTGGCCTCCGTCAAGCAGGGCCTCGACAGCTGGTACTTCCTGACCGCGGACTATGCGTTCGGACATGATCTGGAAAAGGACACCGCCAATGTCGTGACGAAGTCCGGCGGCAAGGTGCTCGGCAGCGTGCGGCATCCGCTCAACACGTCCGACTTCTCCTCGTTCCTGCTGCAGTCACAATCTTCCAAGGCCAAGATGATCGGCCTGGCCAATGCCGGCGGCGACACCATCAACGCCATCAAGCAGGCCGCCGAGTTTGGAATTACGAAGAGCGGCCAGAAGGTCGCGCCGCTGCTCGCCTTCGTCACCGATATCGACAGCATCGGGCTCGAGACCGCACAGGGCCTGCTGCTTGCCGAAGCGTTTTACTGGGACCTCAACGACGAGACCCGCGCGTTCTCAAAACGCTTCATGGAACGCATCAAGCGCGTGCCGACGTCGGCGCAGGCCGGCGTCTACTCCTCCGTCACGCATTATCTGAAGGCGGTGAAGGCCGCAGGCACCACCGATTCGGCGGCCGTCATGAAAATCATGAAGGAGACGCCGATCAACGACATGTTCGCCAAGAACGGCAAGATCCGCGAGGACGGCCGCATGGTGCACGACATGTACCTGTTCGAGGTCAAGAAGCCGTCGGAATCGAAAGGCCGCTGGGACGACTACAAGCTGCTGGCGACCATTCCCGGCAACGAGGCGTTCCAGTCGCTGGAATTGTCGCGCTGCCCGCTGGTTAAGAAGTGACGGCCGAAAGGCCGTCATCCCGGAGCGCATTAGCGCGAATCCGGGATCTCGAGATTCTCAGATGTGCAATTGCACATCATAGTTCGATGCTTCGCATCGCCCCGGAATGACGAAGCCAACCAATAACCACGAAAGAACCCGCACATGAGCCAGAACGAAATGGTCCTCCAGCAGCTCGACCAGGGCTTGCTCACCATCATCATGAACCGTCCCGACCGGCGCAACGCGCTCAATCCGGACATGACGCGCGGCCTCGTCGAGGCGGCGCGCCGCGCGGCCGAGGATCACGAGGTGCGCGCGGTGCTGCTGAAGGGCGCCGGCGGCACGTTCTGCGTCGGCGGTGACGTCAAATCGATGGCGGAGGGCCGGGCGCCGCTGTCGTTCGAAGCCAAGATGGTCAATCTCCGCCGCGGCATGGAAGTCTCGCGCATCCTGCACCAGATGCAAAAGCCTGTGGTGGCGCAGGTCGATGGCGCCGCGGCCGGCGCCGGGCTCTCGATCGCGCTTGCCTGCGACCTCCGGGTCGCCAGCGCGTCCTGCAAGATCACAACAGCGTTTGCAAAGGTCGGACTGTCCGGCGACTACGGCGGCACGTATTTCCTCACGCAAATGCTCGGCAGCGCCAAGGCGCGCGAATTGTACCTGACCTCGCCGGTGCTCAGCGCGCAGGAAGCCTACAATCTCGGCATGGTGACCAAGGTGGTGCCCGACGCGGAAGTCGAGGCGGTCGCGTATGATCTGGCGCTGTCGCTGGCGCAGGGCCCGTCGATCACGCTCGGCTACATCAAGCGCAACATCAACAATGCCGAGACGATGTCGCTGGAAGAATGTTTTGACGCCGAGGCGATCCACCATTCGCGTTCGGGCGAGACCCTAGATCACAAGGAAGCGGCAAAGGCGTTCGTCGAGAAGCGCAAGCCCGTATTCCAGAACCACTGAGGTAGTGAAATGGCCGGCTATATGAGGCTGCGGCAGATCTGCCTGGTGGCGCCGAAGCTGGAGCCCGTGATTTCGGACATTGCAGGGATCATGGGGCTGAACGAGTGCTTCCGCGACGGCAATGTCGCCAAATACGGCCTGGAGAACGCGCTGCTGCCGGTCGACACCATCCTGCTCGAAGTGGTGGCGCCGTTCCAGCCGGGCACCGCGGCGGGCCGCTTCATCGACAAGAATGGCGGCCGCGGCGGCTATATGGCGATCTTCTGCTGCGATGACCCCGATGCCTATGGCAAGCGCGCGAACGAGATGGGCGTGCGCACCGCGAACGTGATCACGCACGCGCCGTACCATGGCGTGCAATTGCACCCGCGCGATTGCCGCGCCGCCTTCATCGAGTTCAACCACACCGAAGGCAGCGACGACATTCTGGGAACCTATCCGCCGGCTGGTCCCGACTGGCAGAAATCGATCGCCAAGGATGTGACGCTGGCGCTGACCGACGTCGAGATGGAAAGCCCCGAACCGGAGGTGCTGGCCGCGCATTGGGGCAAGATCATCGGCGTCTCCGTCAGCAGGAACGCGAAGGGCGAGCCGGAGCTGAAACTGCCCAATGCCAGCTTCCACTTCGTCAAGGGGCCAGCCGATTTGATGAGCGGGCTGACGTTCAAGGTCGCCGATATCGCCAAGGTGCGCGAGGCGGCCAGGGCCAAGGGCTGCAAGGTGGCCGGGGACGGGTTTGATCTCTGCGGGGTGAGGTTTAGTCTTACCGTGTGATTGACGCGCGTTCACTCAGTCGTCATGCCCGGGCTTGTCCCGGGCATCCACGTCTTTAAGGTCCAACAGCAAGAAAGACGTGGATGGCCGGGCATAGGCGAGCGAAGCGACGCCGTCCTTCAGACGGCTATGCCCGGCCATGACGGAGTAAATCATGCCGCACCCGCTCGACAGTTTCTTCGCGCCCGACAGCATCGCGCTGATCGGCGCCTCGCGCGATCATGAGAAGATTCCGGGGCGGCTGCTGTCGATGCTGCGGAAGAACGAATATCCGGGCAGGATTTATCCGATCAATCCGAACTATCCCGATATCGACGGGCTGAAATGCTACAAGGCCATCGCCGAGGTCGGCGCGCCGGTCGATCTCGCCATCATCATCATTCCCGCTCGCGCCGTGGTGGGCGCGCTGGAGGAGTGTGCCGCGGTCGGCGTCAGGAATGCCGTCATCATCTCCTCGGGCTTTGCGGAGGAAGGCGGCGACAGCGCTGTCATGCAGGAGAAGATCGTCGCGATTGCGAAGCGCACCGGCATGCGGATTTCAGGTCCCAATGCCGAAGGTTTCCTCAGTGAAGTGCAGAAGGTAGCGGCCACCTTCAGTCCGACGGTCGACGTCAAGCCGGGTCATGTGCCTGTTGTCGCGACCACAAGGCGTATCGCCATCGTCGCGCAATCCGGCGGCATCGGCTTTGCCATCAAGCATCGCGCCAAGGCGCTCGGCGTTGCGATCAGCTATTGCGTCAGCGCCGGCAATGAAAGCGATCTCGGCGCCGGCGAATTTCTGGATTACATGGTGCAGGACCGTTCCACCGACGTGATCCTGCTGTTCATCGAAGGTATCCGCGACGTCGACAAGTTTCTCTCCGCCGCGCGCCGCGCCGCGGAGATGCGAAAACCCGTCATCGTCACAAAGGTCGGGCGTTCCGGCGCGGGCGAGCGCGCCGCGGCCTCGCACACCGCCAGCATGGCCGGATGGTCCGCGGCCTATGACGCGTTGTTCGCCAAATATGGCTTTATCGTCTCCAACGATCTCGACGAAGCGGTGACGATCGCAGCCGTGCTGACGACGAACCCGCTGCCGAAGGGCGACCGCGTCGCTGTCCTGACCGTGTCCGGTGGCGGCGGAATCTGGGGCGCCGACACGGTCTCGATGCAGGGGCTCAAAGTCCCGGAACTGTCGCCGTCGATTCAAACCGAAATCAGGAAGTGGATGCCGTCCTATGGCGCCGCGGGCAATCCGGTCGATGTTACCGCGCAAGGCGTCAGCAGCGGCGGCCTGCAGAAGACCATCGATCTGCTCGCCGTCTCCGACGAAGTCGACGCCATCCTGGTGGTGCTGTCGCTGTCGAGCGAGGTGCGGATGTGGTTCAAGGAGGCCGAGCTGAAGCCGGTGATATTGGCGCAGAACAAGCCGATCGTGTTCTATTCCTACACGCTGCCGTCGGCGTTCGCGCGCGGAGAACTCGCGAAATCCGGCGTCGTGGTGCTGTCGGGCCTCACGCATGTCGGCGTCGCGATGCGGCGGCTTGTCGAGCTCGCGAATTTCAAACTGGCGCCGCCGGCGGATGTGGCGGCGCTGCCGGCGCGCGATTTATCCGCGCATCTGAAATCGACCGCGCTGTCGGAGTTCGACAGCAAGTCGCTGCTGCGGGATGCCGGCATCGCGCTGCCGGACGAAATGCTGGTGACCGATCGAGGCGAACTGGATGCCGCGATCGCACGTGCGGGCTTTCCGCTGGTCATGAAAATCCAGTCGCGCGACATCCCGCACAAGAGCGAGGTCGGCGGCGTCCGCGTCAACGTCACGACCAAGGGCGAGGCGTTTACGGCCTACGGCATGCTGCTCGACAACGCGCGAAAACACCGGCCGGATGCCGCGATCCAGGGCGTGCTGGTCGGGCCGATGGCCAAAAAGGGCGTCGAGATCATCGTCGGCACGCTGACGGACAAGGTGTTCGGGCCGGTCATCATGGTCGGCCTCGGCGGCATCACGACGGAACTGTTTCGCGACGTGATCTACCGGCCGGCGCCGGTGAGTGCGGAAGAGGCGGCGGCGATGCTGGGGGCGCTGAAAGCAGCGCCGCTGCTGAACGGGTTTCGTGGCGCGGTGAAGGCCGATGTGGCTGCATTGTCGCGATTGATTTCAGAGGTCTCGGTACTGGCGGCGCAGCATGCGAGTGAGATGTCAGAGATCGAGATCAATCCGGTGCTGGTGCATCCGGAGGGGCAGGGCGTGACGATTGTCGATGCGCTGGTGGTGGGGAAGGCGTAAGCCCTCACCGCATGTCGTCCCGGCGAACGCCGGGACCCATACGCCGCGGCTTTAGTTGTGAAGTAAGGTATCTAACGCCGGTGCTCACACCGATAAGCCGCGGCGTATGGGTCCCCAGATGCGCAATTGCGCATCTGAGCTCAAGGCCGGGACGACACTGTTGTTGAAGCTGCAGCTTCGACCTCACCGCCCCTTGAAGTTCGCGACCCTTCGCTCGGCCGTGGCCTTGACGCCTTCCTTGAAGTCTTCGGTGGCACGCAGGCGGGACTGTTCGGCGAGTTCGTGATTGGTCGCGGCCAGCACGCGGTCGGCGAGACCGGCGCGCATAGTGGCGCGGGTCGAGAGCAGGCCGAGCGGCGAACATTCGGCGATTTCAGCTGCGAGCTTCATGGCCTCGGCGCGCACCTGATCCTGCGGCACGCAGATATTGGCGAGGCCCATTTTGGTGGCCTCCTCGCCGGTCACGCGGCGGCTGGTGTAGAAGATCAGCTCGGCGTTGTTCTTGCCGACCAGTTCGGGAAGCGTCGTGGTGAGCCCGAAGCCCGGATGAAAACCGAGTTTGGTGAAGTTGGCGGCAAAGCGCGCTTCGGGACAGGTGACGCGGAAGTCCGCGGAGACCGCAAGCCCGAGGCCGCCGCCGATCGCCGCGCCATGCACGGCCGCGACGACCGGCTTCTTGGCGCGGAAGATACGCACCGCGTGCAGGTAAAGACTGTTGATCGAACCGAGGCTGTCGGCGGGATCGCCCTTTTTGGCTGCTGCCGCTTCGGCGGCCTCCTGCTCCTGCCGCTTCGGATCGCTGAAATTGGCGCCGGCGCAGAACGCCTTGCCCTGGGCGGCGAGAACCGAGGCGCGGATCTCGATATCCTTGTCGAATTCCTCGAGCGCGTCCGCGATCTGGTTGATCAGCGAGATGTCGAAGAAGTTCAGCGGCGGTCGCTGGATTTCGATCAGGCCGACATGGCCGTGCTTCTCGACGCCGATATCCGTGTATTTTGTCATTTTGTTTCCTCGTTGAATGAGCGCAAGCAAGGCCGCGCGTCAGCGCAAACCCAGCCCGCGGGCGATGATGCCGCGCAGCACTTCGGTGGTGCCGCCCTGGATCGTCAGTTTTGGTGCGGTCTTGATCGCAAACGAGAGCTGGTTTTCCAGCGTCTCGCGGTTGGTGGCGGTTTCCTCGACGAACGCCGCGAGGTCGCGCACCCGGTGCGGCAGCGCCTGCTCCCATACCGTGCCGATGTCTTTCACGATGGAGGCTTCAACCACCGGCTCCTTGCCGGCCTGCAGCATGCCCGCCACCGACACCGACATGCGCCGCATGGTGTGCAACTGCGCCACCAGGCGGCCGATGCCCTCGGCGCTGCGGGTATCCGGGTTCTTGCCGACCGCACGGACCAGTTCGGTCAGCACGTAATAGGTTTCGAGAAAACGTTCGGGGCCCGAACGCTCATAGGCGAGCTCCGAGGTCGCCTGCTTCCAGGCGCCGTCGACTTCGCCGAGCACGTGATCTTCGGGGACGAAGAAGTCGGTGAAGACAACTTCGTTGAACTCGTACTGGCCGGTGATCTGCTGGATCGGGTTCACCTCGATGCCCGGCTGCTTCATCTTGACCAGAAACTGCGTCAGGCCGTGACGGCGGTTCTCTTTCGTGGGCGGTGACGTCCGGAAGATCGCGATCATGTAGTCGGCGATGTGGGCCGAGGAGGTCCAGATCTTGGTGCCGTTGATCAGGTAGCCGCCGTCGGTCTTGGTGGCGCGGGTTTTTGCCGCGAACAGGTCGGAGCCGGAGTTGGGCTCGCTCATGCCGATCGCAAAGCAGACCTCGCCGCGGCAGATGCGCGGCAGGATGTCCATCTTGATGTTCTCGGGCGCGTATTTCAGCAGCACCGGGCCGCTCTGACGATCGGCGACGAAGAAGCGCCGCGTCGGCGCGTTGGCGACGCGCATCTCTTCGGTGACCACATAACGCTCGAGGAACGAGCGCTCATGGCCGCCATATTTCTTCGGCCAGGTCATGCCGAGCCAGCCCTTGGCGCCGACCCGGCGGGAGAATTCCGGCGCGTCGGTGTCTTCGCGGTTGGGCTGGTGCGGATCGAAGGTGCCGGCGGCGATTTCCTCGGCGAGGAAGGCGCGCACTTCCTTGCGAAGCTGTTCGCATTCGGGCGGCAGGCGGATCGGATCGAAACGGAGGGCTGCGGTCATGGTGCGTCTCTATGCAGGCAAACGGTTATGAAGATCAGCGCGAGGCCACCAGCGGCCACAATTCATCGGCGCCGCGGTTCGCCACAAGCTTGCCGAGCTCGACCGCCCAGTAGCTTTCGGAGCCGAAATCGTCGCGCCATCCGAGCGCCCGCAGCGAGTAGCGATGCAGGATGTGTTCGATGGTGAAGCCGATCGCGCCATGCACCTGATGGGCAATGCCGCCACCCTTTTCGGCTGCTTCCGAACAACGGATTTTCGCCGATACCGCTTCGAGGAACACTTCGTCGTTGAATGAAGTGGCGTTGGCGATGGCGTCCGCGGCCGAGGTCGCCGCGGCCAGCGCCGCTGCCGACTCGCCGGCGAGCCGCGCCAAATTGTGCTGCACCGCCTGGAATTTAGAAATCTTCTTCTCGAAGGCGACGCGCTCGTTGGAATAGCGCACGGAAATTTCCAGCATCGATTCCAGCGCGCCGGCGATCTGCAGGGAGCGGGCGACGCCGCCCATCAGCATCAGATGGGTCTGCTCAAAACCTTTCGGCGCCGGCCTGGTCGTCACCGGCTGCACCTTGTCGAAGGTCACGGTGTCGCTGTGGTCGCCGCCGAGGCCGAGGCCGGAATCGATCCGGCATTTGGCTGCTTCAACGAGCGCGATCGAAAGCCCCTTGGCGTCGCTGGCGACAACCGCGATATGTTTCGCGGCCTTCGCAAACGGCACGCCGCGGGCCTTGCCCGACAGGCTGCCATCGGCGTTGAGCGTGACGCGGTCTTTCGGGCTTGCGGGCGCGACCGTCATTTCGCCGTCGGGCGAGGAGATCTTCGCCTGCGCCAGCAGCCATCCCGCCAGCATGGTCTCCGCCAGCGGTACCGCGACCGCAAAACGTCCGGCGGCGCTGAGAACGGAAAAGCCTTCGGCAAGGCTCGCACCCGAACCGCCGCAATCCTCCGGCACCCAGGACAGCGGCAGGCCGGACTCGCTCAGCGCCTGCCAGAGCGGGGCCTTCCACGCGCCGTTCTTGTCGCGATTGATGGTTTGGGCGTCGGCGAGATCGGCGAAGATCTTCTCCGCGGTCTCGGCAACGATGTTCTCACTCTCCGCCACAGCGTTCCTCATCTTGATTGGCTCAGTCTATTGGCACTGGGCCCGGCGTTCCGCCAGCTTCAGGTGCGGTCTTTTCTTGCGCTTTATGATGCGGAAAAGCCATAGCCCTGACAAGCGCTGCCCGCAGGGCCGCCTGCGGCGACGGCATACAGAGCGACAGGCGAAGAATAAATTCCGCGCAACGGATTTCCCCGATTTGCAGGGACTTTGCCCCGAGATATGGTAGACGCGGAAACAGGCTCGAACAAAGTTTCAAAACAAAACGAGGAAATGCGGATGTCGAAGGATGGTTTGTACGCGATCGTAACGGGTTCGGCATCCGGCCTTGGGGCTGCGACCGCGGCCATTCTGGCCAAGGGCGGTGCGCGCATCGTCGTCAATTATTCCAACAGCAAGGCCGAGGCCGAAGCGACCGCTGACCTCTGCCGCACGGCGGGCGCCGAAGTTATCGTGGTGCAGGGCGACGTCTCGCGCGACGAGGATTGCAAGAAGATTGCCGCGGCCGCCGCGTCCTGGGGACGGCTTGACGTGCTGGTCAACAATGCCGGCACCACCAAGCATGTGCCGCACGACAAGATGGATGATCTGACGGCGGAAGATTTCCAGCGCATCTACGCCGTCAATACCATCGGCCCGTTCCAGATGATCCGCGCCGCGCGCGCGCAGCTCGAGGCCGGCGCGAAAGCCGCCGGGCGGGCGTCCGCCGTGGTCAACGTGTCGTCGGTAGCAGGCATTTCCGGCGGGGGCTCGTCGGTCGCCTATGCCGCGAGCAAGGGCGCGCTCAACACCATGACGCAATCGCTGGGGCGCGCATTGGCGCCGTTGATCCGCGTCAACACCGTGTGCCCCGGCTACATCGATACGCCCTGGTTCACGAAAGGCCGTGGCGAAGCCGGCGCCAAGGTGGTGCGGGATTCGGTGATTGCGAAGGTGCCGCTGAAGACGGCCTCAACGGCTGACGATATCGCGCAGCTCGTCTGCTTCCTCGCCTCGCCGGCGTCGGGACAGATGACCGGCGAGTTCGTCCGCATGGATGCGGGGATGCATTTGGTTTTGTGAGGCTGGGCAATTATTCGTCGTCCCGGCGTTCGCCGGGACGACGGATAGTTTTTCTATCGATTACCCGGATCCGAAATCACGCGGCTGGCGACCAGTCGGTTCCAGATGAACAGCACGATCAGCGCGCCGATGGTGGCGGTGACGAAGCCGGCGCCCTGACTGGCGCTGTAATAGCCCATCGCCTGGCCGATGAAGGTCGCGAGAAACGCACCGGCGATGCCGAGCACCGTGGTCAGGATGAAGCCGCTCGGATTGTTGGGACCGGGCGAAAGCAGGCGCGCGATAATTCCGGCGACAAAGCCGACGACAATGACCCAGATAATGCCACCCATGGCGATGGTCCTTTGCAATGTTCTATGAGGGAGAATGCGGCGCGCGAGCGCGCCGCGGTATCAAAGCCGGCCTGAGATTTCGTTCTCGTCCGGCAGCCTTCCGTCCGGCGTCAGGTGATTGATCACGTCAGGCAGATACTGGCTGAGACCTTGCAGCAGATCATTGCGCGACATACCGGTCTGCGAGGTCAGCGATTCGATCTGGTCGGCGCCGAGCGCGCTGGCGAGATCGCCCGGTGCGATCTCTTTGTTGGGTCCGTTGCTGACCCATGAACTCGCCGCGTCGCCCTGGCCCTTCTCCTGAAACTGCTTGAGCAGGTCGCCGAGACCGCCACTGAGGATGCTGCCGGCGGCACCGCCGGCGAGCAAGCCGCCGAGGCCGCCCTTCATCAGATCGCTGAGGCCGCCTCCGCCCATGGCGTTACCCAGGCCGCCGGGCAGGCCCGCAGTTACGTTGCCGGGCAGTTTCGGCGGGGCAGAAGGCGCCGACGGCGCTGCACCCGGCTGACTGCCGCCGAAATGTTTCACGGCTTTCCAGGCCAGCAGGGCCAGGATCGCCATGGTCATCGGCGACATGCCCTCCTTGCTGTCGGATTGCGCGTTCGGGTTGCCGGGCCCGCGCGGGCCGTTCTGCATGCCGTTGAGTATGTCGAGTAAACCCATGGTGGTCTCCTGCAGCGTGTCAGCCCCCGGGCGAAACATAACGGTGGCCCATGACGGTTACAAGGCGCGCCCGGACAAGCGTTTGCGCCTTCGGTAGGCACCGGGTGCCGGTTCTGCTATCGAAGGGCCGGCAATAGAGACCATTGAAGATGAACGCAGGCCGAACGATTGGCGTGGCGGGCGCGGGCAGCATCGGCTGTTTCGTCGGCGGCTTGCTGGCGGCCGGCGGCCGTCGTGTTGCCTTGCTGGCACGCCCGCGCGTGATCGCCGAGATCGAGGCCAGAGGCCTGCGGCCGACGAGCTTCGAAGGTTTTGACCGGACGATCGAAGCGAAGGCGCTGAAATTGTCGGATGATCCGTCGATCTTTGCGGATGCTGGCGTTGTGCTGGTCACGGTCAAGAGCGCCGATACAGCTGAGATGGCGGATATCATCGCAAGGAATGCGCCGTCCGATGTCATTGTCGTCAGCCTGCAGAACGGCGTCGGCAATGTTGCGGTGCTGCGCAATCGCTTGCCCAGCCGGCGCGTGCTCGGCGGCATGGTGCCGTTCAATGTGATCACCGCAGGCGAGGGGCGGTTTCACCGCGCGACGTCAGGCGACATCGTGATCGAACAGGACGCCGACGGTACCGCCGAAAAGCTTTCAGTGCCGGGATTGAACATGCGCCCGACCGGCAATATCGACGGCGTGCAATGGGGCAAGCTGCTGCTCAATCTCAACAACGCGCTCAATGCGCTGGCCGATCTGCCGCTGCGCCGCCAACTCGCGCAGCGGCCTTGGCGGCGGTTGTTTGCCGACCAGGTGACGGAAGGATTGGCGGCGATGCGCGCAGAGGGCATCAAGCCGGTTTCGCCGACGCCGCTGCCGCCGGGCTGGATGCCGCATTTACTGCGTTTGCCGGATATGATGTTCGAAGCCGTGCTGGGACGGACGATGAAGATCGATCCCGAAGCGCGCTCCTCGATGTGGGAAGATCTGCAACGCGGCCGCCGCACCGAGATCGATTATTTTCAGGGCGTCATCACCGAGATCGCCGAGCGGCGCGGGCTGGACGTGCCGCTGTCGCGCCGGGTCGTCGAACTGATCCGCAAAGCCGAGGCCGCCGGCCAGGGTTCGCCGGGGCTGACACCGGATCAGATCCGCAGCTGAAGTTGTCGGTTGCCTTGAAATGGCGCCGGTGCTGCGCGAGTTTTGCCTGGGAGCGTTCACTGGGAGAGGCGGCATGAAACCGACACGAACAGCCCCTCTGGCGATCGCCGCCTTTCTTGGCTGGCTATCCGTGCTTCCCGCGTATGCCGTGCCGCCCGTTGCGACGCCGTCGCCGGGCTATGAGGCGCGGCTGCAGGAGCAGCGGGCGGCCGCGGCGCGGGCCCATAGACCGGTCGCGCCAGTGACGAAGCCGCCGCGCCGGAGCAAGCGCGCGCCTGCGAATTGATCGTGTCGATGCGAGGGTGATTGCGGATTGATGCTGTCGTCCCGGACAAGCGCAGCGCGATCTCAGATGCGCAATTGCGCATCGGGGGACCCACACGCCGCGGCCATCATTGTTTTATAAGATATCTAACGCCTGTGTTCTTGCCGACAGGCCGCGGCGTATGGGTCCCGGCGTTCGCCGGGACGACGGCGAGGCTTCAGCCCCGCTTCGGCTTGCTCGGCGTCGGGTTGCTCGGCGTCGCGCCGAACAGCTTCTTCAGATCGTCGATGCTTTGCGACAGTCGCGGCCATTCGCAGGAGAAGGAATCTTTCTTGCAGTTGGAAGCCTTGAGGCGCGCGGCCTGCTTGACCGGGCTTGCCACCGGCACCGGGATTTTTTCGACTTCGGTTCGCAACGCCACCTGCTGCACGGCGCGCTGCGATTCCTGCTCCTGCTGCAGTTGTTGCTTGGCCGTAAGGGCCGCCGCGATGCTGCTGCGGCGCTGGCTTTCGAGATAGGCGGTATATTGCTGGTCGATCTTCTTCTGCTCTTCTGGCGTCGGGTTGGGTCCCGCGATGTCGAAGGTGCGGTCTTGCATGAAGTCGTAATAGGTGTAGCCGCCGCCGGGCTTGCGGCGGCCGGCGAACTTCGCGTTGCATTCGGCCAACGCTGACGTCCTGTCTTCCCTGGTCTTCGCCTTCTCGGCGACATCAGCGCAAGATTCGAAATCGACCGGCGTGCCGCGCCACCACTGCGCATGCGCATGCACCGGGCCCAGCACCACGAGGCCGGCGACGGCTGCGATAGCGGGCAGCGGTGATAACGCAATCACGGACGAAGTTTCCTCAACAACGCGAGTTCCAAAGTTGATTTGCGGTCATGGATTAAACGGATTGTCGCCATTTTGACAGGCCTTGTCACCCCCGGAGCCCGGCGATTTTCCAGCGCTGATTTCTTGCCTGAGATCGATGGAACTCAGCTGCGGTTCGTTGGAATTTGTTCTGGAAATTCAACGCGAAAGGGGTTTGGCCCATTGGGCGCAAGCCGGCCGGAGGCGGCTTGTGTCGCAGTCACCCCTGTTGACGCATTGTGGCAGGACTTTGCCATTTATTCAAAGCGCCGGCCCGGCGCGGTTTCGCCGAACATCGTGCACCAATGAAGGGGCGAGCTCACATCCGATGAAAATCCGTTCGATCCGCCGCCGGATTTCCCCGGCGAGTTTACGCGATCCCGATGCAAAACAGCCCATTGGAATAGAATTTGGGCATATCAATCTGTGTAAAAAGGTATTTGATTGCCTGGGTTTGGCGCTATCAAAGATGTCCGCGAACAAGAAGAAGCATCAAGGGAAATCAACTGCATGAGCGTCACCATTGCCATTGATAGCGTACCAAAGCCGGCGTCTGACTTGATCGAGGCATTCAGGAGCGCGTCCACATCGATCATCAGCGACAACCTTGCCCGGCTGCCGGGCGCCGTGGGGCTGCGGCCGTTCCATCGCAGCGGCAGGCTGGTGGGCGCAGCCTTCACCGTCCGCACCCGGCCGGGCGACAATCTGGCCATTCACAAGGCGCTTGAGCTGGTTGGACCGGGCGACGTGATCGTGGTCGATGGCGGCGGCGACGAGAGCCGGGCGCTGGTCGGCGAGATCATGAAGAACATTGCCGAGTATCGGGGTGCAGCGGGCTATGTGATCGACGGCGCGATCCGCGACGTTGCCGCGTTCGCCGCGTCCGATTTCCCATGCTTTGCCCGTTCGGTCATTCATCGAGGCCCCTACAAGAGCGGCCCCGGCGAAATCAACGTGCCGGTCTCGATCGGCGGGTCGGTGATATCGCCGGGTGATATCGTGGTAGGGGACGAGGACGGCGTGGTGTCCTTTCCGGCCGCGATCGCACCTTCGTTGCTCGAGGCGGTGCGCGCCCAGACCAGGCGGGAAGAGGAAACGTTGGTGGCGATCCGCGAAGGCCGCTATCAGGGCTCCTACGGCAAGTCATGATCGAGACGCAACGGACATTGGGACAACTAAGGTTGAGGAAGCGACGATGAGTCAGAGGGACGAGTTTCACAATCTGGACAACCCGGATGACGGGCTGTTTCGCGATCTCGCGCCGGGTCTCACCACGCGCATCTTCGCCGGTGAGCAGGCCATGCTGTCGGTGGTGACGCTGGCGCCGCATTCGCAAGGCACCCTGCATCATCACCCCGAGGAGCAATGGGGCGTGCTGCTCGAAGGTTCGGCCGTGCGGGTGCAGGGCGATGAGGAAATCAACGTGAAGAAGGGCGATTTCTGGCGCACGCCGGGAAACGTGCCGCACACCATGCGCGCCGGGCCGGAGGGCGCTCGCGTGCTCGATATCTTCAGCCCGCCGCGGCCGGAATACAAAAAGCCGGGATCGGGCTTCGGTAATCAATAAACCTGCGAAACAAAAAACAAGCGCAGCAACAATCAGGGGGAGAGAAATGAAGAAGATCACGCGACGTACCATGCTGGCGGCGTCGGCCGCATTCACCTTCGCGCCGTCGCTGGCCCTGGGGCAAGCGGCGAAGAACATGACGCTGGTGGTGCCATTTCCGCCGGGAGGATCCACCGACGCGCTGGCGCGGCTGCTGCAGTCTCACCTGCAGACCAAGCTCGGCCGTGTCGTGCTGGTGGAGAACAAGTCGGGCGCCGCCGGTTCGCTTGGCGCGGCGCAGGTGGCCAAAAGCCCGCCTGACGGTTCGTCGTTTCTCGTGACCTTCGATTCTCACGCGGTGATCCCATCCATTCTCGAAAAGCCGCAGGTCGATGTCGAGCAGGATCTGATGCCGGTGTTTCTCGTCGGCACCGCGCCCTACGTGATCGCGGCGAACGCCAGCCGGCCGTTCAAGACGTTTGCCGATGTCGTTGCGGCGTCGAAAAAGGAGCCCGGCTCGATCAAATACGCATCCGTCGGCATCGGTACCCTCGGTCATTTGGCGATGACGATGCTCGCCAAGCAGGCCGGCGTGGAAATCACGCATGTGCCGTATCGTGGCGGCGGACCGGCCATGAACGACGTGCTCGGCGGACACGTCGACCTGATCGCGGGATCGGCGGCGCTGATCATGGCGCAGCTGGGGACCAATACGCTTCGTCCCATCCTGCAGCTCGGGCGCGAGCGGATGCCATCGCTCCCGGACACCCAGACGGGGATCGAAGCCGGCTACCCCGATTCCGAGACGCTGGCCTGGTGGGGCATTTTTGCGCCCAAGGGCACGCCGCCTGATGTCATCGATGGCCTCGCGAAGCCGGTCCGCGAAATCCTGAGCGAGCCCGCGGTCGCGGCGCAGCTGCGCGAGACGCAGCAAATGACGCTGTTGCTGGCCGACGCCAAGGATTTCGGCACGTTCTTCGCCAAGCAGGTCAGCGCCTGGGGCAAGGTCGTGCGCGAGAACAACATCAAGGCGTAGGACGGGTTCTCATCTTCCTGATTTTTCGGGACGCGATCCGGCGGCCGCCCGGCAGGGCGGCCGCCGCGGCTGCCGCCACATGCCCGTATGATCCCGGACTATCCCAAAGACGCATAGGAAAAGCGGCCGACTCGTGGCGAAGTTCCGCGAACCGCGCCCAACCTTCATGGCTTCCGCGCGTTGTCAGATTACGAAAAGTCACCCTTTCGGAGATCGTTGTGAACAGCACACTCACGTTGAAACCCCGTCCCAGCAATACGGCACTGATCGCCTGGCAGTTCACCGGGCAGCCGCTGTACGAATGGCCGAGCTGGGTGCAGTCCAGCTGCTCGCTTCAACGCAGCGACGACGGACAATTCGAGCTTCGGCACGAGCGGCAAAGCGGCGCACAGATCGTCTATCTCGGCGAGTGGCTGGTTCGCGATCTCGACGGCGGAATCTGTTTCTACACCGACGCCGAAATCCGCAGAGAGTTCGAGACCGCCTGAGCGCTATTGACGCAGCCAAGTAGCCGCCAAGTGTGAACCACGCAACAATCTGCCGCAATCTATAGGTTTATAGGTGTTGCCACTCACCCAGAGGGGCAATGCTGAAATTTCGAATCGCATTTTAAGGAACTGAGACGACTCAACTGGCGCCCCTCTCCTCATAGTACTTCCTGATTGGAGAAAGCGATGGCAACAGAAGTGAATGTCCAGCCCGGCCATGGCAAAGCTGGCCGTCATCCGACAAGGCAATTTCTCGATACGCTTTCCGGGCACGACGATCCCGGCATGTTCGGTCGGATGTTTCCGACCCTCGATCCGCTGGCGGTCGATGACAAACCGCTGCAGGAACTCGCCGACGCGATGAAAGACCCGAACCCCGGCGACCCCGCCGGGAACAACACCAAGGTGCCGGCCGGCTTCACCTATCTCGGGCAGTTCGTCGATCACGACATCACGCTTGACCTGACGTCGTTCGGCGAAAAGGAAGCAGATCCCAACGCGGTGGAAAATTTCCGCACGCCCGCGCTCGATCTGGACAATGTCTATGGTCTCGGTCCGGATGGCAGCCGGCAGCTTTACGCACGCAATCCCGGCGATCTCGACGGCAAGACGCCCGGTCCGAAACTCCTGATCGGCAAGACCATCAGTGTGCCGATCGGCAATGTAACCATCACGCCTCGCAATGATCTGCCACGCAATCCTGAAGGCTTTGCGCTGATCGGCGACCACCGTAACGACGAAAACCTGGTGGTCGCGCAGACCCATCTGGCGATGCTGAAATTCCACAACAAGGTGTGCGATCAGCTGGCGGCGAAGGGCACGCCGGTTGGCGAGATCTTTGCGGAGGCCCGCCAGATCGTGACCTGGCACTATCAGTGGATGGTGCTGCACGATTTCGTCGAGCGCATCACCGAAAAGGGCATCGTTGCGAAAATCCTCGAACAGGGGCGCCGCTTCTACCGCTTCAAGAAGACACCCTATATGCCGGTCGAGTTTTCCGGGGCGGCATTCCGGCTCGGCCACAGCATGGTGCGGGAGATCTACAGCCACAACCGTCTCTTCACGCCCGGTCCGGGCGGAATCGTTCCGGCCTCACTCGAACTCCTGTTCAGCTTCACCGGTCTTTCCGGCGGCATCATCGGCGATCTCGCGCCCAATCCGCCGGTGCCGCCGCTACCGATCCCGCTGTTGTCCAGCAACTGGATCATCGACTGGCGGCGCTACTTTGAAGTGCTGGCTACCAATCCCGCTGACGTCAGGCTCAATCCCTCGCGGAAGCTCGATCCGTTCGTGGTGCCGGCACTGCATACGCTGCCGGGCGGCGGCGGCAGCCTGCCGTTCCGCAATTTGAAGCGCGGCGTGCTGCTCGGATTGCCGTCGGGACAGGATGTCGCCAAGGCGATGCGGATCAAGAACCCGCTGACGCCGGCCGAGATCGCCAAGGGCACGGACGGCGCGGTGGCGAAGAAGCATGGCCTGCACGAGCACACGCCGCTCTGGTACTACATCCTGAAAGAGGCCGAGCAGCGCGGCGGCGGCGAAAAACTCGGACCGGTGGGCGCGACGATCATCGCCGAAGTCTTCGTCGGCCTCGTGCATGGCGACCACCAGTCGTATCTGTGGCTCAAGGGCAAGAGCTGGAAGCCGACGCTGCCCTCGAAGACGCCGGGCGATTTCACCATGGCCGACTTGCTGCGGTTCGTCGGCGATGTCAGCCCGATCGACGGCATTTCGACGGTGTAGCAGCAAAAATCACCGGGAATCCTGCGGTCGCGCGCTGCAAATCAAAGCGCAATCGCAGGCTGGCGATCAGGCTTCCGCTCTGGTATGGAATCGCGATACCCGCCCGATTCAGCGGGTTCGCGGTCCCGTAGCTCAGCCGGATAGAGCGACGGTTTCCTAAACCGTAGGTCGCATGTTCGAGTCATGCCGGGATCGCCAGTTTAATTCAGCCCACGGCCGCACGCGCCCTCAGCGCTCGTAGCTTGCCGGGTCCGCGCTGTCTGACGGATTTGCGAAGGCGCTCCGCAAAACCTTAGGCATCGGATTGCGAAAGTTGAGGCCGTTCGGCGGCACCGGCGATTCGAACCATTTCTTGTAGATCACATCGATCTCGGGGCTGCGGTACAGGTTCGCGGTGGCGCGATCCGCCACGGCCTTGAACGGGGCATCATCCTTGCGCAGCATGATGCCGTAGGGTTCGGCCTTCGAAAAGGCCTCTTCGCTGATGATGTAGGCCGACGGGTCCTTCGACCTGGCGATCGCGACGGCGAGTTGCACGTCATCGAGGACGTAGGCGGCGGCGCGGCCGGTCTCCAGCATCAGAAACGCTTCGGCCTGGTCCTTGGCGGCCAGCACTGCAACGCCGAGGTTTCGGGCGCTGCTGGCCTGGGTGAGCTGCACCATGTTGGTCGAGCCTGAGATGGCAACGACAGGCTTGCCCTTCAGCGCGTCGATCGTGGTGATGTTGTCGGACTTCCTCGCCGCAAAGCGGGTCGCCGACAGGAAATGCGAGTTTGTGAACGCCACCTGGCGCTGCCGCTCCGCGTTGTTGGTGGTGGACGAGCAGACCAGATCGACCGTTCCATTCATCATCAGCGGAATGCGGTTGGACGACGTCACCGGGCTTGTCTCGACCTTCAGGCTGGAGAGCTTGAGCTCCTGCTTCACCGCGTCCACGATCTTCATGCAGATATCGACGGCGTATCCGATCACCTTCTGATCGCTGTCCAGGTAGCTGAAGGGCACCGAGGCTTCCTGGATGCCGAGGACGACCCGGTTGGTTTCCTTGATCTTCTGCAGCGTCCCGGTCAGCTCGGCTGCGCTTGCGGGGACGGTCATCAGAACAGCTGCAACCATGATCGCTGGCAGTCGCATCGGGTTTACTCCATGGCTATCGACAGATCGTGTGAATGACGTGATGCGCGGCGAAACCGGGTGCACCAACCCGTCCTCTACTCCTAGCCGACGCCACCCGATCGCGATACCGAAGCCTGCACATAGCAGCTATAGAGCTATTCTATCGGCACCTGGCGCCAGGCAAGTCTGCTCACGGCCGTCATTGACGTCGCCACCGGCGCGTCTCGTCTCAACCGGGTTCATGCGAGCCGGTGCGGCGCGGACCCCGTTCTCGTAATTATACCGTTCGTCCATTAAGCCCGCTTTAGTCCTGCTTGCGTATTTTGGCCGCTCACACGGCAACGGAAACAGAACATGCGAATCGGTCGGCTCTTTGCGGTATCAATGCTCTCGGTGACGATCCTGGCGGTCGTCCTTGGCGCGCAGGTTCTCGTTCCGCAATATCGTACCTTCGCCGACAAGTCCGAAGCGATCAAGGCCGTGGAAGCGTTCGGCGCGGTGCTGGCGGTTGGTCAGCAGGTCGCCGCGCATCGCGCGCCCTATGTCAGCCCGCTGTTTCAGGAGGGGCCCGCGACGCCGGCCCAGCGCGAGGCGATTGCGAAGGCCACGCAGTTGGCGGACGCGGCGTTTGCCAATGCCCGTACGGCCGTCGGCACCCTCAGCGATAGCACCACCATCATCGCCGGCCTCAACCAGGCGGCGGCGAAGCTGAACGAGATTCGCGCCGCGACGGACCGCGCGCTCGCGGCCCCCATGAGTGGGCGCGATGCCGCCGTGGTCAAAGGCTTTCTGCCCGGTATCGGGCAGGTCGTTGCGATCATCGAACCGGTCTTGAACCGGCTTGAAAACCAGGTGGCGAGCGCCGACGCTTCGCTGACGGCGCTGTTGAACGTCGCCCGCACGGCGCAGGACCTGCGGATCAGTGCCGGCGGCCGGGCCGCGACGATGTCGCTTGCGATCAGCACGCGCCGTCCGCTGACCGCGGTCGAAATATCCATGATGGACCGTGGCCAGGGCCGCGTCGATCTCGATCGCGAACGGATCGAGGCCGGCGTGGATCAGATCGGCAGTCCGCCACGGCTCGCAAAGGCCATGAAGGACGCGGTCGATCTCTACTTTGGCAAGGCCGCGCCATGGCTCGAGAAGGAAATGCCGGCCGCGCGCGGCGACGGCAAGTACGCCATCAATTCCGAAGAGCTCGCCGCCACGATCGTGCCCGCGGTGCAGAGTTTCTTTGTCGTGCGCGATGCCGCATTGGCTGAAGCCGCCGAACGCGCCGGCGCCGCGCGCGACGGCGCCCTGACGATGCTGGCGCTGGCAGGCCTTGCCGTTGTCGCACTGCTCGGCGTGCTCGCCGGCGTCACAATGATGCTGCGCCGCCGGGTGATTACGCCGCTCGCCAATCTGACCGACGTCGTCGGTGACCTCGCCGCCGGCCGCCATGACGTGACCATCCCGACGATCGAGCGCGCCGATGAGATCGGCGCGATGGCAGGTTCATTGCAGGTCTTCAAGGAAGCCCTGATCGCCAAGAAGGCCGCCGATGAGGCGGTGGCGGTAGAGGCCGACGCCAAGATCCAGCGCGGCCAGCGCGTCGACACGATTACCCGCGACTTCGAATCGATGATCGGCGAGATCGTCGAGATCGTATCGACGGCCTCGAGCGAGCTTGAAGTATCGGCCGGGACGCTGACATCGAACGCGGACCGTTCGGAGAAACTGGCCACCACGGTGGCGGCGGCCTCCGAAGAAGCCTCCACCAATGTGCAGTCGGTCGCCTCCGCCACCGAGGAAATGGCATCGTCGGTCAACGAGATCAGCCGTCAGGTGCAGGACTCGGCGCGGATCGCCTCTGAAGCGGTGGAGCAGGCGCAGCGAACCAACGATCGCGTCGGCGAGCTGGCGAAAGCGGCCGCCCGGATCGGCGATGTGGTGGAGCTGATCAACACCATCGCCGGGCAGACCAATCTGCTGGCGCTGAACGCCACCATCGAGGCGGCGCGGGCGGGCGAGGCGGGACGCGGCTTTGCCGTCGTGGCCTCGGAAGTGAAGGCGCTGGCCGAACAAACGGCCAAGGCGACCGGCGAGATCAGCCAGCAGATCAACGGCATCCAGGCGGCGACGCAGGAATCGGTCGGCGCCATCAAGGAAATCGGCGATACGATCGGGCGGATGTCCGAAATTGCGTCCGCGATCGCGGCTGCCGTCGAGCAGCAGGGCGCGGCGACGCAGGAAATTGCCCGTAACGTGCAGCAGGCCGCGCACGGCACCCAGCAGGTCTCTTCCAACATCGCCGATGTTCAGCAGGGCGCCTGCGCGACCGGATCGGCTTCTTCCCAAGTGCTCGCGGCGGCCAAATCGCTGTCCGGCGAAAGCAGCCGGCTCAAGCGCGAGGTCGGCCAGTTCCTGAGTTCGGTCCGGGCGGCCTAAAGACGCGACGGCCTCAGGACTTTTCGCCGAGCCGTGCCCCGCGGGCGATGGCCGCGGCTGCCTCCAGGCCGATGTTTTGGACGAGCGGATCGGCATGGCGATGGACCAGCTGCCATTCCGAACCATGCTTGCGATAGACCTGGGTGACGCGGAGTGACCAGTCCTGATCGGGCAGACCGCCGACCTCACCATGCTGACGCTCGATCATCACGAGGACCACCAGACCGTCGGACGCGTAGCTCTGCACGAGTTCGAGTTTCGCGTCGCCGTTTCTGAAGTACTTGGCGAGCTGTGCCAGACGTTCGGGGCTGGCATCAAAGCCGCGGCTGGCCGGGCCGCCGAACGGCTGCATCAGCGTGAAATCATCAGCGATACGAACCATCCTGGACCATTCGTCCATTTCGCCGCGCATGAAGGCGACCGCTTGCGCTTCGGTGCGCTGGATCAGCTCCGCGACCGGCTGTCCCGCGCTGGCGGCTGAATTGGCCAGGCATCCCGATGGCCGGAACGACAGGGATGCCGTCAGCGCGGCCGTCATCGCCGCGCGTCTCGATAGGCCGGCGAGCGGGCAAGCAGAAGGCTTACCTTGGTCCAATGGCCGTCGTGTCCTGAGCAAGAATCCGAACATGTGAGCACTCCCGATCTGATTTCGACCGGATCCGTGTCCGGCGGGGTGCATTTGCCACTTCATCAGAGGTGAATAAAATGATATGATTTCACCGATATGATGAATAAGACTGATCTATCCAGAGCCGACCTGAACCTGCTGGTGCTGTTCGAAATCCTGATGGAGGAGCGCCACGCCGGGCGATCCGCCGAGCGGCTGAACCTGTCGCCATCGGCGGTCAGCCATGGCCTTGGACGCCTGCGTAAACTGCTTGATGATCCCTTGTTTCTCAGGACGCCCAAGGGCGTGGTGCCGACCGCGCGGGCCAGCGAACTCGCGGCGCCCGTTTCCGAAATCCTGACGCGCATCCGGGGTGTGGTGTCGAGCAGCGCGCCGTTCGATCCGGCCCGATCGACGCGCCGCTTCGTCATCGGCGCGCCGGACGGAACGTCGGCGGTGTTCCTGCCGCCATTGCTCGAAGTGTTACGGAAGACCGCGCCGGGAATCGACATCGGCATCCGCCAGATTTTGCCGACGCAGGGCCAGCCCACGCCCGACCTCGCGTGGAAGGAAGCGCTGGCCGATCTCGAAGCGCGCGACATGGATATCGCCGTGATCCCGTTCGACGATGTGCCGGCGCGCTTCCACAAGCAAACGCTCTACCAGGAAGAGTTTGTCATCGCCGCGCGCGCGGGCCACCCGTTTCAGAAAGCACCGCGCTTGCGGAATTACTGCGAGATGCAGCATCTCGTCGTCTCGCATACCGGGGATGCCTATGGCTTCGTCGATGTCGAACTCGCCCGGCAAGGATTGTCGCGCCGCGTCGCATTGACGGTGCCGAACTTCACCTTTGCCCTCGGCGTGCTGGCTGAAACCGATCTGGTCTCGGCGTTGCCGCGACGGTTCGTCGAGATGCACGGTCCGCGCTTTGGAATCGTCGCCGTCAAGGCGCCGATCGCGCTGCCGCACTTTGCCATCAATGCGGTTCTCCCAAAGGTTGCAATGATGGATGCGGGCGTTGCCTGGCTTGTCGCGGAGCTCGACCAGATCAAGACGCCCGGTACACGCAAGCCGAAGCACTCCATTTGAGCGATCGGTCCCGAAAACACGCCTCACCCCTGGCTGCCTGCGCGAGACGGCAAGTCCGGCCGGGTACTCAGGAGTTCCAGGGCGACCACAAAGCTCAACAATATCAATACAACCGAGTCCCCGCTGCCGCCCAGCGCATGCTTAAAAGTTCGCTAACAAGTCCTGTCTATATTGGAACAGTCGTTTTCCCGTCCCAGGCCCAGGATTTGACCCGATGTTCTTTTCCCGCATCAGCTTCAAGCTTGCCGTCATGATTGGTCTCAGCCTCGCCGGCATGGTCGTGATGGCCCCGATCGCGCTCTACACCATGCGCGGGCAGATGATGACGGACCGTCAGGTCAAGACGCAGCAGATGATCGATATCGGCTACGGAATCCTGACCCATTACCAGAAGCTGGAAACCGACGGAAAGCTGCCGCAGGCAGACGCTCAAAAGGCCGCGATCCAGGAACTCAAGAGCCTGCGTTACGACAAGGTCGAGTATTTCTGGATCAACGACATGTCGCCGAAGATGATCATGCATCCGATCAGGGCCGAGCTTGACGGCAAGGATCTCGGCGAAATGAAGGATCCGAACGGCAACCGGCTGTTCATCGGATTCGTCGACGTCGTGAAGTCGAAGGGCGCCGGCTTCTACAGCTATCTCTGGCCAAAGCCCGGCTTCGATCAACCGGTGCCGAAGATTTCCTATGTGAAAGGCTTCACGCCGTGGGGCTGGATCATCGGCACCGGCATCTATCTCGACGACGTCGATGCGGTGTTCAAGCAGACCGCCCAGATGTTCGCGCTGGTCTGTCTGGCCGTGTTCGCGCTGGTGCTGATCAGCTCGTTCTTCATTGGCCGCAGCGTGACGCGCCCGCTCACGACCATCACTGACCTGACCGACCGGCTGGCGTCCGGCGATACCGCTTTCGAGGTGCCCTATACGCAGCGCAAGGATGAGGTCGGCGCGCTCGCCAAATCGCTGCGCGTCTTCAAGGACAATGCCGAGGCGGTGACCAAGATGCACGCCGAGCAGGCGCAGCTGAAGACCGAGGCCGATGCCGAGAAGCGAAAATCGATGATGGATCTGGCCAGCAAGTTCGAAGCCAGCGTCCAGGCCGTCGTCGGTGACGTCATCAAGGATGCGAGCGAAATGCAGGGTACCGCGCAAGGGATGTCCCATACCGCCAGCCAGGCCAGCGACCGCTCCAAGGCGGTGGCGATGGCTTCCCAGGAGGCGTCGTCGAACGTGCAGACGGTGGCGTCGGCCGCCGAAGAACTTTCCGCGTCGATTTCCGAGATCACCCAGCGCGTCGGTCACGCCGCCCAGATCGCCGACAAGGCCGCCGCCGACGGCCAGCGCACCAACGAGACCGTCCAGGGCCTCGCGATTGCCGCCCACAAGATCGGCGAAGTGATCGGCCTGATCAACGACATCGCGTCACAGACCAATCTGCTGGCGCTCAACGCCACCATCGAGGCGGCGCGCGCCGGCGAAGCCGGCAAGGGCTTCGCGGTGGTCGCCAGCGAGGTCAAGTCGCTCGCCAGCCAGACCGCCAAGGCGACCGAAGAGATCAGCGCGCAGATCAACGCCATTCAGGCCGAGACCCAGCAGGTGGTCGAAAACATCCAGAGCATTCGCGCGACGATCATGGAAGTGAACGAGATTTCGTCCTCGATTGCGGCCGCTGTCGAACAGCAGGGCGCCGCGACGCAGGAAATCGCTTCGAGCGTCCAGAAGGCCGCGGCCGGCACCAATCAGGTCTCGCAGAACATCACCGACGTCACCACGGCGACGACGGAAACCGGCGAGAAAGCGCAGATGGTGCTGCAGTCCAGCGACCGGCTCGGCCGCAAGCTGAAGGCGCTGCAGGACGAAGTGTCGAGCTTCCTGGCCGGCGTGCGGGCGGCTTAGGGCCGATCGACATTCAGGATTCCCAAGAGGTGTAATCGCTGATTCATAGGGTTCCGTGATTTGCACGGAGCGGATGATGGCGACGAGAAGATACGAGCTGAACGAGGCGCAGTGGGTAAAGATTTCACCACTGCTGCCGGGCAAGGGTGGCGACCCTGGCCGGACGGCCGCGGATAACCGTCTGTTCGTGAACGGATGTTTGTGGGTTCTGCGCTCTGGGGCGCATTGGTGCGACCTGCCGGAGCGGTACGGCAAGTGGAAATCGGTGCACCGGCGGTTCAGCCGCTGGTGCCATGCGGGCGTCTGGGAACGTGTGTTCACAGCCCTGACGGCGGACCGTGACAATCAGTATCTGATGATCGACAGCACCATCGTTCGTGCCCATCAGCAGGCAGCGAGCGGAAAAGGGGGGCCAAAGATCAGGCGCTGGGGCGCTCCCGAGGTGGACTGACGACGAAGATCCACATGCTGGCCGACGCGCTCGGTCGCCCGCTCCGCTTCGTCATTACGGC
Source organism: Bradyrhizobium sp. OAE829 (assembly GCF_040546575.1). Classification (NCBI taxonomy): domain Bacteria; kingdom Pseudomonadati; phylum Pseudomonadota; class Alphaproteobacteria; order Hyphomicrobiales; family Nitrobacteraceae; genus Bradyrhizobium; species Bradyrhizobium sp. OAE829. Next base: position 4,926,027 of record NZ_JBEPOE010000001.1, read on the forward strand.
CGGCCAGACTGGCGACGTCACCCAGGCGCCTGCCTTACTTCACGGTCAGAACGGCGATGCCGTGCTCGCCGACAAAGCCTATGACAGCAACGCCATGCGCGCGATCATCGCTGATATGGGCGCAACAGCGGTCATCCCGTCCAACCGAACCCGCAGGATCATCATCCCGCACGACACCATGGCCTACAAACAGCGCAATCGCATCGAGCGCTGCTTCTGTCGCCTCAAGCACTTCCGGCGCTTGGCCACACGCTACGACAGACGATCTTCCCACTTTGCCGGCTTCATCCACCTCGCCGCAGCAATGATTTGGGGGCAATGAATGTCGATCGGCCCTAGGGCATGATCTGTTCTGTTTGAATCAGACCGCAGCTCTGGATTCAGGCTCAAGGCGCGCGTCTCCGTGCGCCCTGCGCAAGCGGCATCTGGCCTGGCGGTCGCTCGATAAATTCCTATTTTTCGAAAGCGCCGTAGACGATATTTTTCAGGGCGACGCGAAGCCGGCCGCGGTGCACGACCGTCTGCGACATGAAGACGACGAACATGTTTTCCTTCGGATCGACCCAGAAGGTCGTGCCGCCGGCGCCTGACCAGTTCATCTCGCCGACCGATCCCTCGATCGGACTGACGCCGGCGTCGGTGCGAACGGCGAAGCCGAGGCCAAATCCGAAGCCGGGTCCCGGCGAATAGACGGGGCCCGGGGTCACGCCTGATCCCGGCCCGATATGGTTCGAGCCCATATAGGCAATGGTCTTCGGGCTGAGGTATCGCTTGCCGTCGAGCGCGCCGCCGTTGGCCAGCATCGCTGCGAAACGCGAATAATCGCCGATGGTTGACATCAGGCCGCCGCCGCCGGACTCGTACCTTCGCACGACGCGCGGGTCGCCCATGTCAGCACCGGGACCGATCTTGCGGTCGCTCGGAAACGGTTCGGCCACCAGCGATTGCTTGGCCGCGTCGGTGACAAAAAAGCTCGTATTGGTCATGCCGAGCGGATCGAACAGGCGCTCCTTCATGAACTGAAGGAGCGATTTTCCGGTGACCACCTCAATCACGCGGCCGAGGATATCGGTCGATTGGCTGTATTCCCATGTCGAGCCGGGTTGATAGACGAGCGGCAATTTGGCCAGCCGTTCGGCAAACTGCGCGTTGTCAGGATCGCCCTCGGACAGGTTTGCCTCGCGATAGAGCTTCTTGACGGCGCCATCGCCGAAGACGCCGTAGGTCAGGCCGGAGGTGTGGCGCATCAAATCCTGGATCGTCATCGGTCGCCTGGGAGCGACCAGATCGAGGCCGATCTTGCCGTCCTCGCCCTTCTTCTCGACGCCAACTTTCACGTCAGCGAAAGCCGAGATGTATTTGGACACGGGCTCGTCGAGCTGGAGTTTGCCTTCCTCGACCAGCATCATCGCCGCCACCGTCGTGATCGGCTTCGTCATCGAATAGATGCGGAAAATGGTATCCGGCGTCATCGGCGCCTTGGTGCCGGGATCGCGAACGCCAAAACTGTTGAAATAGGCGGTCTTGCCGTTGCGCTGGATCATCATGATCGCGCCGGGAATCTTGTCCGTGGCAATTTCGTTCTTGAGATAGGCATCGATGCGCGCGAGCCCTGTGCTCGAAAAACCCGTCTCCTCAGCCTTGGTGGCGATGGGGCCTTCGGCGAATGCGCCGGAGATGGATGCGAGCAACAATGCAGCGACGGCAACGCCGTGTAAGCGGATGGATGCGAGCATGTCTATCCTCCCTGGTCGGATCTTGACGTCCGAACGCCCCGGCCGCACGTGACGCTGGCCCGATGATGCGGGATAGTTGCCTAGCTCGATGGCGCTGACAAGGCCCGCTGTGCTTATGCGCCTGCTTCCAGCAGCACCTTGAAATCGGCGCGGGCGTTCTGCGCTTCGCATCTAGCTGCCTCGGAGGCTTCCCCGAGCCCGAAATAGCCGTGGATCAGGCCTGGCCCGTCATAATATTTGGTGGCGACGCCGGCGGCGATGAGCGCATCCGCATAGGCCTTGCCCTCGTCGCGGAGCGGATCGAACCATGCCGTGGTGACGATCGCGGGCGCCAGCCCGGCGAGATTTTTTGCGCGTAGCGGCGAGGCGCGCCAGTCGGTGCCGTCAGCGGCGCGCTCGAGATAATGGCCGCAGAACCATTCCATGACGGCGCGCGACAGGAAGTAGCCCTCGGCGTTTTCCGCGCGGGAGGGAAACCGCGCGTTCTCCTTGATATCCGCGAAACTGCCGAACACGTCGGTAACGGGATAGACCAGCAATTGCGCTGCGAGCTTGATACCGGCATCGCGGCAGGCGATTGCGGTCGCCGCCGCCAGATTGCCGCCGGCGCTGTCACCGGCGACGCCGACGCGTTTCGCATCGCCGCCGAACTCGGCGATGCGTTCGACGATGTCCTTGACGGCGGCGAATGCGTCCTCGAACGCGCCGGGAAAGCGCACCTCGGGCGGCCGCCGGTAGTCGATTGAAATAACCACGGCGCCGGTCTCGATCGCAAGCAGGCGGGCTTGCCGGTCATGGGTTTCGAGATCGCCGGCGACCCAGCCGCCGCCATGGAAGAACACCACCGTCGGCGATTTCTCGTCTGTATTGCGATAGACCCGCGCGGCAAGGAAACCGGCAGCACCCTTGACCTTGGTGTTTTCTGCGCTCGCGACCGGAGGCGGCGGCACTGCGGCACGGGCATCCGCCAGCGCGCGAAGGGCATCGCGCGCGCTCTGAGGCGTCATCGTGGTGGGGTCGCGCAGCGGTAACAGCGGAATGATCTGGGCGATGACGGGATCGAGCGGCGTAACCATGCAGAATGCCTCGCATTGGACAGGCCGCACCTTAGGTCGCGCGCAAAGCTGCCGCAATTACGTTTGCCGCATGGCCGGACGCCGAGCTGCCCCGCCCGCTCATTTTTGGCGACGCAGCATCGAACGGGAATGCCGCCGAGTTTGCTAAATTGCGAAGAATTCCATCAAGCAGAATTAGCGCGCGCCTTGGTAGGCTGGTTCCCCGTTTACGGCTGATTATCCATCAGGCCTGAGTGCGAGGAACGGCTCTCTTCGCCGTTCATTGCTCCTCTGAAAGGAGACGCGCGATGAAGGAAGTTGCCGCGATAGACCGTGCGATCGACGAGTTGCTGGTGCAACTCGGGCAAATGGTCCTGAGGCTGTCCAGCCCGCAGGTGACGAAACGGGCTGACGAGCGACGCGCGCTGGTGCGTTCGGTCAATCAATACTCGGTGTGTGCCGCGCGTTCCGACGATCCGCGCGTGCACGAACTCAAGGCCGAACTCGATGAGACGATCAAGCCGCGATTGCGGTTGGTGGTCTCCAGATAAGCGCTTCAGAGCAAGCGCGCCAGAGTAAACGCCTCAAACCACGGGTACGCGCCGGGCGGCGACCGCCGCCGGCGAAATGACGTCGATGTCGAGCGGGACGCGCCAGCGCTTGGTCAATCGCACGCGCGGTGCTTCGTTGTGTGGGTCGGCGCCGTCGATCACAAAACCCTCAAAACCGTTGCTCATGACCTCGTTGCATTTCTGCACGTAGATCGGAAAGCCGCCGATATAGGGCATGAAGACGCGCGGCCGGCCGGGGATGTTGGCGCCGACATACCAGGAGCTGCAGGTCGACCGCAGCGAGATTTTTGAAACCTCGTTGACGTGCTCGACCCATTCATCCTGATATTGCTCGATGGGCTCGATTGTATCGGCACCTATGTCGCGGATATGCGCCATGCAGTCGGCCATCCAGTCGACATGCTGCTCGATCGCCTGGATCATGCTCGCCAGCACCGACGGACTGCCCGGCCCGGTGATGGTGAACAGATTGGGAAAGCCCACGGTCGCGACACCGAGATAGGCGCGGGGGCCGGCGCGCCATCTCTCGGCGAGTGTCTGCCCGTTGCGGCCGGTGATGCGGATCTTGTCGAACGAGCCGGTCATCGCGGCAAAGCCGGTCGCGGAGACGATGGCGTCGAATTGATGTTCTGACCCGTCGACCTCGATGCCTTTGCTCGTAAAGCGTTCGATCGGCGTCCTGGAGACGTCGACCAGTTTCACATGCGGCAAATTATAGGTTTCGAAATAGCCGGTATCGACGCACAGACGCTTGCAGCCGAACACGTTGGAAGGGCACAGCAGCTCGGCGGTCGCGGGATCTTTGACGATGCCGCGGATCTTGTTGCGCGCGAATTCGGCGATGGTGTCGTTGGCTTCCTTCTCGAACAAGAGGTCGCCGAAGGCGCCGAGGAACGGCAGCCCGCCGCGTTCCCAGGCTTCCTCATATTTCTGCTCGCGTTCCTCTGGCGAAGCCTCCAGCGCCGGCTTCATGTTGAAGGGAAAATAGAAGCCGGTTGGCCGCGCCCGCGCTTTCGCCCGAAGCGCCGGATAATCGGCCTTGATCGATTGGCGGTATTCCGGCGTCAGTTTCGCGTTCCAGGCTGGCACGGAATAGGTCGCGGTGCGCTGGAATACGGTAAGCGCGGAGGCCTGCTGCGCGATGATCGGGATCGACTGGATCGCCGATGAACCTGTGCCGATGATGCCGACGCGAAGCCCGGTGAAATCGACCCCTTCATGCGGCCATTCGCCGGTGTGATAGACCGGCCCCTTGAAATCCTCGCGTCCCTTGAAGGGCGGATGGTTTGCCGCCGACAGGCAGCCGATCGCCATGATGCAGAACTTGGCGAACACCTTGTCGCCGCGGTCGGTTTCGATGCGCCAGCCTTTTGCAATTTCGTCGAAGGTCGCGGCGGTGACGCGGGTGTCGAACCGGATGTGCTGGCGCAGATCGAAGCGGTCGGCGACATGGTTGGCGTAGGCGAGGATTTCCGGCTGCGGCGCGTATTTCTCCGACCAGTCCCATTGCTGGTCGAGTTCTTCCGAGAACGAAAACGAATACTGCATGCTCTCGACGTCGCAGCGCGCGCCGGGATAGCGGTTCCAGTACCAGGTGCCGCCGACGCCACCACCGGCCTCATATACCCGTGCGGTGAAGCCAAGCCCGCGCAGGCGGTGCAGCATGTACATGCCGGCGAAACCGGCGCCGACGATGACGGCGTCAAACACCGCATCAACCTCGGCCGGACGTTGTTGTTGATCTTGCTTGCCCGCAGCCATGCGCTTTTCCCGATGAAGACGAAAGCTGTGCCTACATCAGACCAAAGCGCTGGAAGCGTCAATCGCGCCATCGCATGGGCGGGTTGCGCCCGGTCGCGGCCCGTTCGTTTCCGCAAGCGTGTTGCAGCGCGGCCGGAGTCGGTTCGGCCTGCGCGGCATCATGTCTCAGAGCGTCTTGAGGTACTCGATGATCGCCTTGCGCTCGTCGGGAGCCAGTTTCTTGCCGATCACGCCCTTGGTCTTCGGCGGCTTGTCAGCGAATTCGTGGCCGGTGTTCCAGTTTCCGCGGATCGAGGTGTCGAATTCGAAGCCGTTGGTGAGCTTGTCGTGTTTGTAGCCGAGATTCACCGGATCGTACTCGCGGTTGCCGAGATAGAATTTCTTCGGCCTTTCCTCGACCGGGGACAGCAGCGCGTAGACGTTTGGAACCGAGCCGTTGTGAAGATAGGGCGGGGTCGCCCAAACCCCGTTGAGCGGGCGGACCTTGTACTCAAGCTTGCCCTGGATTTCGTTGGGCATGTTGCCGTTCATGGCGTTGCGCTGTTTGTCGTCCAGTTTTCGCTGGTCGTAAATGACGTTGACGGTCTTTGCGACCAGGAGCCTGAGCGCGTCAGCGAAATCGCTCTTGTCGATACCCAGATGCGGGGGGATCGCGACGGTTCGGCTCATCATGTCCGCGGCCTGGGCGGGATCGGTGCCGATATGCTCAATCGGGATGTTTTCGATCTTGAGGACCGGTTGGCCGACCTCGTTCCTGGTCCACCAATCCTTGTTGTTGAAATCGAAGAACGCTTTGGTCGAGACCGGCGGTCGGTGGCATTCCTGACAATGCACCTTGTAGAGTTCGCCGCCCTGGGTGGCGAGCTTTTCGTCGATCGCCGGCAGGATGTCGCTCGGCCAGCGCGGTGACTTCAGGCCCGAGAAGCCTTTTTCCAGGCTCGGCGGATCGCCGGCGATCATTTGCTCCATTTCGTTGAGCCGGTCGATGTCGACGCTCGATTTGAACAGGCCCTTCGACGGGTCGAGCAGATTGAGTTCGGCCGATACGCCCAGCGCTTCGCCGGCATTGCGCACCATCGGCTGCATGATGGAGCCGTTATACTGCACCCAATCGAACCACGGTGTGTTCCAGATCCGCGGGTAATGCACCGGCGCCGAGGAGCCCGCGTAATTTTCCGGCTTCTTCAGGTCGATTGAAAACACCTGATTGCCGATCCGGTTCAGCGCGTCCAGCCGGCCATAGCCTTCGAGGACGCTCTGGGAAGCGACAGCCTCCTCGAGATTCTTGACGGCCTTCAATTGCGTGAGGACCTGGTCGATCTGGTATTTCAGGATCTCGCGATCCGCGACCGCCGAGTCCGGCCCCAGGATCCGTTCGGCGAACCGATCGAAGCGCGTGGGTATCAGTCGCGTAAAGAGCAGCGCCACGCCCATTCCCTGCTTCAGCTTGAACAGGTCGGTCAGCGCCGGCGCGCCGTCGACGATGACAGCGGTGTCCTTGTAGGTGAACCGTCCGGTGTGGCAGGCCGCGCAGGTCAGGCCGACGCCGGTCATGTCCTGCTTGCTGCGTGGATTGCGCCAGGGCGCGCCCGACGGGTCGAGCATCGGACCGCCCTGCGCAATGCCGATCGGAAGCGCCTTCTTGCCAGGGATGATGGTGTCCGGAATGAAGCCGTAGCGATCGAGATAGGCCGGGTCGCTCAACGGGCCAGCTTCGGTGAAGACAAGCCACGGAATCGTCGGCTGCTCCAGCGCCATGAACCATTCATAGGGCATGCCGAAGGTCCGCGTTCCCTGGTCGGCGTGGTAGAACCAGCTGAGTTTTTCCTTGCTGATGCCCTGGTCGAGCCAGACGGTCTTCTTCGGCTGCGGGTACTCCGCGATCCTGACGTGAAGGTTTTCCCAGAGTTTTGCGATGTCATCCTTGAAGGCGACGTAGCCGGCGGCGGCGATCAAGGCTGCGATAACAATTTTTGTCCTGCCCCGCATGATCAGCCCTTTGTTCAATTGCGCCGCCTGAGCGCGAAATATGCGTATCTCATTAAAAAATCGCCAAACACGTACTCAGCCTTGGCGTGCGATCAAATATTTCGCCATCTTATAGTAGCGTAAGTTGGCTGTCCATAAAGCCGATTTCGTGCGTTGTGCCGTTTTGCTGCAGCGGAAGGTGCCGTTTCGAATCCGCCGGGTGGGTTCGCCGAACGCGTTTGCACGCGCCGCCCCTGAATGTAGAATCAAGCGATAGCATATCCCGGGATCGCCGATTTGAAAGCCGCCACCGCGCAACCGCTCAAAATCGAAATCGCCTCTGCGGACCCGGTGTCCGCATTGCTGATCCATCCGCCGCAGGCGCGCGCGTGTTACGTGTTCGCGCATGGGGCAGGCGCCGGCATGGCGCATGCCTCGATGGAAGTGATTGCCGCAGGTCTTGCCGACCGCGACATCGCGACGCTGCGCTATCAGTTTCCCTACATGGAAAAGGGCAGCAAGCGGCCGGATGCGCCTGTTGTGGCGCACGCCGCCGTGCGGGCTGCGGTGGCGCAAGCGGCGCGACGCTGCGCCGGGCTGCCGCTGATCGCGGGCGGCAAGTCGTTCGGCGGGCGCATGACCTCGCAGGCGCAGGCGATCGATGCCTTGCCGGGCGTTCGCGGGCTCGCCTTCTTCGCCTTTCCGCTGCACCCGGCGGGGAAGCCGTCCAGCGACCGCGCCAAGCATCTTGCCGCGGTCGAAGTACCCATGCTGTTCCTGCAGGGGACGCGCGACGCGCTGGCGGAATTGAGCCTGCTTGAACCCGTCGTCAAAGGGCTGGGCAAACGGGCGACGCTGCACCTGGTAAAGGAAGCGGACCACTCTTTTCACGTGCTGGCGCGCTCGGGGCGCAACGACCGCGAGGTGATGACCGAGGTGCTGGATGCGTTCGCGGCGTGGGCCGGTAAGATCGGCGCAGGATAGCGTTGGCGAAGCGCGCAGCGGATGCTAATCAGGCCTATGGCCAAGATCCTCATCGTCAATCCGAACACCACCGCGTCCATGACGAAAACCATCGGCGAGGCTGCGCGCGCGGTCGCGGCATCAGGCACCGAGATCGTCGACGTGACGTCGGCGATGGGGCCAGTTTCGATCGAGGGATTTTATGACGAAGCCTTCGCCGTTCCCGGCCTGATTCAGGCGCTGTTGAACGCAAGGGATGCCGACGCCGGCATCATCGCCTGCTTCGATGACACCGGCCTCGACGCCGCGCGATCGGTCGCGCCGTTTCCGGTGGTTGGGATCTGCGAGGCCGCCTTGGTGACCGCGGGGCAACTGGCAAAACGCATCGGAGTAGTGACCACGCTGCCGCGTTCGATCGTGCCTCTTGAAGAACTGGTGCGCCGCTACGGCTTTGCGGAACGGGCGCATGTCACCGCCTGCAATGTCGCGGTGCTCGATCTCGAGAAGCCGGGCTCCGGCGCGGAAGAGAAACTCGACGCCGAGATTGCGCGGGCGCTGGAAAAGGGCGCGGAAGCCATCGTACTCGGTTGCGCCGGGATGGCCGATCTCGCATCAAAACTTTCGCAAAAATTCGGTGTCCCCGTTGTCGACGGCGTCGCGGCCGCGGTGAAGCAGGCCGAGGCACTGGTCGGCCTGAAGCTCACCACATCGCGGCGCGGTTCCTACGCGCTGCCGGGCGCAAAGGACTATAGCGGCCTGCTGGCGCCGTTTGCGCCCGGGAAATAGATTGAGCATTCAGCCAGACTGCGGCGCTCCGTAAATCTTGTCGCGCAGCCGCCGCATGCCGGCCAGCCAGCGTTCGCGGCTGGACGCCTTGCGCAGCATGTATTCGGCGACCTGCGGGTGCGACAGAATTAAAAACCGTTCGGCTTCCATCGCCTCGATCACCATGCGGGCGACTTCGGGCGCCTGCAGCACGCCGTCGACCCGCGCGGCGCTCGGGCCGGGTGTCGTCATGCCGGTTTGTACCGATTGCGGGCAAAGCACCGACACGCGGATGCCGCGGTCGCCATATTGAATGGCGAGATGTTCGGCGAGCGCCACCGCGGCATGCTTGGTGACGCCGTAGGGCATCGAATTCAGCGACGCCAACAAGCCGGCGGCGGATGCGGTGTTGAGCAGATAGCCCGAGCCGCGCGCGAGCATGCTAGGTACCAGCACGCGTGCCGCGAACACGTGGCTCATGACATGGACCCGCCAGCTGACGTCCCAGTCCGCGTCGGACGCACTTTCCTGTCCCTTGCGCGACAGGCCGGCATTGGAAAAGAACACGTCGACCGGGCCATATTTGTCCTCGGCCGCCGCGATCAGCGCCTTGACGTCTTCTTCAAGGCCGACGTCGGCGGTGACAGCCAATCCGTCGATGTCACCGGCGACTTTCGCCAGCCGGTCGCGCGAGGTTTTCAGGTCGGCGACGACAACGCCGCGCGCGCCGGCCTCGGCATAAGCACGCGCGACCGCTTCGCCAATGCCGCTTGCGGCGCCGGTAACGACACAGACCTTGCCTTTGATGTTCATGTTGAAGCTTCCCTCTAGCTGACTTCAGTACGTTCCGCGCGCGGTGTTCAGCCCTGGTAAAGCCCCTTGTCGCGCGCCTGGCGAATTGCGAGTCCCGCCATCAAATCGAGCATCGGTGTCGAAAGCCCTGCCGCCCGCGCGAATGCGGCGGGCGCGCGGACCAGCACGTCGATCTCCATGGCGCGGCCGAGCTCAAAATCCTGAAGGATCGATGGCTTGTGAGCGGGCGCGGGGCCGGAGCGGGTGACGCGCTTGACGTCGGGGTAACAGCTCTGGGCGATGCTGTTGGCTTCATCCAGCAAGCGCGGGATCACCTCGGCGAGCGCCGGCTCGTCCCGGACGCCGCGGGCGGTCTGGCCGGTGAGCAGGCACAGCACCGACATCGACATGTTGGTCAAAAGCTTGGACCAGATCGCTTCCCTGATCTCGGTGACATCGGGCGATTCGATGGAAGATTCATTGAGCGCTGTGCGAAGCCGCGCGATCCGCTCGCTGTGGCGGTCGTCGCATTCGCCGATCAGGAGCCGGTTCCGATCAGGCGAGAGATTCGCGACCACACCAGGCGCGATGATCTCATTGGATGAATAGATCACGCCCCCGATAATCCGTTCCTTGGGTATCGCGGTACGCAACTGGCTGTTCGCGTCGAGGAAGCCAAGATCGGGCGTCGGCGGATGTTTTGCAGGAAGCCCGACATCGTACCACCAGGGGATCCCGTTCTGGGCCAAGACCACGGCGGTATTATCGCGCAACAGCGGTTGCAGACCGGCGGCGAGCGCGCTTACGCCCGTTGCCTTCAGCGTGCTGATCACGACATCCTGCGGGCCGAGATCAGCGGGGTTGTCGGAGGCGCTCACTTTGGCTTTGAACTCGGCTTCCCCGGCGCGCAGCGTCAGGCCGTTGGCCCTCACGGCTTCGAGGTGCGGGCCGCGCATCACGCAGGAAACGTCGTGTCCGGCGAGCGCCAGCCGCACCGCGAAATGGCTGCCGACGGCGCCCGCACCGAAAACGCATATCCGCATCGAGTTGATGTCCTGCTGAGGGGAACCGTGAGGCACCAGTTTCCACAAGCTTGCACCGCAGCGCAACCGCCGATGCCGTTTGCATCGCAGGCATCACGGAAAGGGATAGATCAATTGCCGGTGTGTCGGCATATTGCCTGATGAAACTGCTGCAACCAAAAAGGGCCGTCAATGTCTGCCAATCCGGTTTTGTGGGATCTCGATCAACGCGGCGTCGCGACGGTCACGCTGAATCGCCCGGAAGTGAACAACGCCTACGATGCCGGGCTCATCAACGGCGTGCTCGCGGCGATGGATGAACTCGGCAAGAAGCCTCACCTGCGCGTCGTGGTGCTGAAGGGCAACGGCAAGCATTTCCAGGCCGGCGCTGACCTGAAATGGATCAATGGCGTGCGGCCGAAATCGCCTGAAGAGAACGAGGTGGTGTCGCGCGCCACATTCGAGGCGGTGCAGCGGCTCAATACGCTGCCGATCCCGACGGTGGCGCTGGTGCAAGGTGGCTGCTTCGGCGGCGGCACCGGCGTGATTTCGGCGTGCGACGTGGTGATTGCCGCCGATAACGCGCTGTTCTCGATCACGGAAGTCCGCTGGGGGTTGACGGCCGCGATCATCATTCCGCAGCTCTGCGATTCCATCGGTGTCCGTCAGGTGCGCCGCTACGCGCTGACCGGCGAGCGCTTCGGCGCCGAGGACGCGCGCCGCATTGGACTGGTGCATGAGGTGGTGCCGCTGGCGGAGCTTGAAGCGTCGGGTGCCAAGGTCGTGGAGCAATTGCTGGCCAATGGTCCCGAGGCGCTGGCCGAAACCAAGGCGTTGGCGCTGGAGAGTTCATTCGGCGGTATGAGCGTCGACGACGAGGCCTATGCGCGGCTGGTCAAATTGCATTCGGACCGGCGGCGGACATCGGAGGCTTCGGAAGGATTAGCCTCGTTTGCAGAAAAGCGCGCGGCGAATTGGGGTAGCAAATAGTCAGCAGCCGCGGCAGATGCTGCGCAGTGTGGCTCTAAGCGCTGCATCGTCTGCACTCATTTGTTCCGGCGACGATGACGTCATCGCGGCGTCGCGAGCAACGGCTTGCTTGCGTTTTTCGGCTAGCGCAGCCTCCTGGCGTTGATAGCAGGCTTCGCGCTCGGTCTTGACCGGAACGAAGCGGCAATTCTGTTCCACTTCCGCCTGCACGGTGGAGATGACGAACAGGAGGCCAAGCACAAGGGGCGCGAGTAATCTCAAAACGGTCAATCCTTTCGTCGCCACCTTCTCAATTTTGTACCGTCGGAGCAATATCTTCCGTCTTGATTTCAACCGTTCGACACATAGCCAAAATGCCCTCGCCAAGGCATGATGCCTTGGCCTCATCCGGGAACCCTGAATTGCCTTCCAAAACCATCACCGAGCCTGCACGCCAAATTCCGCTCTATGGCGAATATGATGTCGCCGTGCTGGGCGGCGGGCCTGCCGGCATCGCAGCCGCTGTTGCCGCCGCACGTGCCGGGCGGCGGACGCTGCTGATCGAACGCTATGGCTTCCTCGGCGGCATGGGCACGGCCGCCGGCGTCACCAATTTCTGCGGGCTGCATGCCAATGTCCATGGCGAGATGCATCGGGTGGTGCAGGGAATTGCCACCGAACTGCTTGGTCGGATCGACCGGCTCGGCGGGCTCAACGCGCCGCATCTGATCCTGGGCAAGATTTTCGCGCAGGCCTATGACACCGCGGCCTACAAGATCGCGGCCGACGATCTCCTGGCCGCGCACAAGGTCGACATTCTCTTTCACGCGCTCGGCGCCGGCGTGGTGATGCATGACGAGAGGCGCATCGACGCGCTCATGGTCGAGACCAAGGCGGGCCGGCAGGCGGTGCGCGCCGGCATCTACATCGATTGCTCCGGCGACGGCGATCTCGCGGCCTGGGCCGGCGCGCCGTTCGAGGTCGGCGATAACGCCGGCAGCATGCTCTACCCCTCGATGATGTTCCGCCTCAACGGCATCGATCCCGAAAGAGCCGGCGACGCCTGGCGGACCATTCCGGCGCTGATGGAAAAGGCCGAGGCCGCAGGCACGCACAAGTTTCCGCGCAAGGCCGCGATCGTGCGGCCGCAGCGCCACGCCGTCGAATGGCGGGTGAATTTCACCCAGCTCGCGCGCGAGGACGGCACGGCGGTGAACGGCCTCGAGCCTGACGATATGACCCGCGGCGAAATCGAGGGCCGCCGCCAGGCGGTGCAGGCGTTCGAGTTCCTGCGCACCGTGCCCGGCTTCGAACAATCCTACATCGTCGATCTGCCGCCGCAGCTCGGCATCCGCGAGACCCGCCGCGTCGTCGGCGGCTACATGCTGTCCGGCGAGGACGTGCTGGGCTGCGCCTCGTTCGAGGATTCCATCGGCGTCAATGGCTGGCCGATGGAATCCCATGTCGCGGGCGATGTGGTCTTCAAGTTCCCGCCGATCCCGGAATCCCGCGGCTACAACGAGCTGCCGTATCGGATGCTGGTGCCCGAGGGTATCGACAATCTGCTGATGGCCGGGCGCTGTGCCTCGATGACCCATGACGGCCAGTCGGCAGCGCGGGTTTCCGGCGCCTGCTTTGCGATGGGCGAGGCGGTTGGGATCGCCGCCGACCTGGCGCTGTCAGGCAACACGATTCCACGCGACATTGCCGTTGCAAAGTTGCAACAAGCATTGCAACAACAGGGCGCTTTTATTGGCCGCGGCCAGAACGTGCCCGAAGGGTTGTAAGAGAAGTTACGGAGGAAACGGAATGACGGGATTTGCACGGCTCGCTATGGCCGCCCTGCTGGCGATCGCAGCAGGCGGCATCGCGCGGGCCGATGATGCGCTGAAGGCCAGGATCGGCGTGCTCAGGCTGTCCTCGTCGGCGCCGGTGTTCATCGCGCAGGACAAGGGCTATTTCCGCGAGGCCGGCCTCGACATCGAACTGAAATTCTTCGACGCGGCGCAGCCGATCGCGGTGGCGACCACCTCGGGCGACGTCGATTTCGGTGTCACCGCGTTCACGGCCGGGCTTTATAATCTGGCGGGCAAGGGCACGCTGAAGGTGATCGGCGGCATGAGCCGTGAGAAGGCCGGCTATCCCCTGATCGGCTATTTCGCCAGCAACAACGCCTATGCCGCCGGGCTGAAGGCGCCGAAGGATCTCGCCGGAAAGCGCATTGCGGTGACGCAGGTTGGCTCCAGCTTCCATTATTCGCTGGGACTGCTCGCCGACAAATATGGCTTCAAGCTTGCGGACGTAAAGGTGCTGCCGTTGCAGTCGCTGTCGAACGCCGCCGCCGCGCTGAAGGGCGAGACCGTCGATGCGGCATTGCTGCCGGTGTCGACCGCGCGCACGCTGATCGATTCCGATGGCGCCAAACTGCTCGGCTGGGTCGGCGACGAGACGCCGTGGCAACTCGGTGCGGTGTTCGCTTCCCCGAAAGCGCTGACCAACAAGGCGCTGGTGACGAAATTGCTGGGCGCGCTGGTCCGCGCCGACCGCGAGTATCATGACGTGATCCTGGCCTCCGTGAAGGACGGCAAGGCCGCAATCAACGACAAGACCAAACCGCTGCTGGAGATCATTGCCAAATACACCATCCTGCCGGTCGAGCAGGTGGTCGGCAATTGCGCCTATATCGATCCCGACGGCAAACTCGACGTCAAGAACGTCGCCAACCAGATCAGCTGGTTGCAGGAACAAGGTTTCGTCGACAAGGGATTCGGCGTGGATGCGATCATCGCCAAGGAATATGTGAAGGCGGATTGACGGGCACCTTCGTCATGGCGGGGCTTGTCCCGGCCATCCACGTCTTCCTTGCAGTTGTACCGATAAGACGTGGATGCCCGGGACAAGCCCGGCCATGACGGCGAAAACCAACTTCGGGATATAAGGACCAAATGGACCTGATCGCCGACCATATCAGCCACCGCTTCGGTACGCTGGACGTGCTCGACAACGTCTCGTTCACGGTGCGCGCGGGCGAGGTGGTTGCGATCGTCGGGCCATCCGGCTGCGGCAAGAGCACGCTGCTGTCGATATTGGGGGGATTGCTGCGGCCGAGCGAGGGCCAGGCCGAGCTGCGCGGCGCGCCGCCGGTGGGCAGCCTCAACCCGCTGACCTTCGTATTCCAGGATTTTGCGCTGCTGCCCTGGTGTACGGTGGAAGCCAATGTGGAATTTCCGCTGGTGCACACGGCGCTCGGGATAAGCGAGCGCCGCGCCGTGATCGACGATGCGCTGCGCCGCACAGGGCTCACCGATTTTCGCGGCGCCTACCCGAAGCAATTGTCCGGCGGCATGCGCCAGCGTGTCGGCATTGCGCGGGCGCTCGCGGTGCGACCCGCGATCCTTTTGATGGACGAGCCGCTGTCGGCGCTGGATTCGCAGACCCGCGAACTGCTGATGGAGGATTTTATCCGCCTGCTCGCCGATGGTTCGATGGGCGCGGCTTACGTGACGCATAATCTCGAAGAAGCGGTGCGGCTCGCCGACCGCATCGTGGTGCTGTCGCGTCGTCCCGGCCGCGTCCGCGAGGTCGTGACCATCCCGATGACGCGCGATGAGCGCGGCGACATCAATGCCCGCGGAAAACTGCTCGCGATCCAAAACGATCTGTGGTCGCTGATCCGTGAGGAGGCGATCGACGCCGAGCGTGAGGTCCAGCATGCTTGACCGCGCGCCGCAGGGAACGCAGGACGAGGCCAAGGACAAGGCAGGGTCGCGGCCGGTGACGTTTCGCGGCGCGGGCTTTACGCCGAGTGCCGGCCGCTATTCCGGTTGGATCGCGCTCGCGCTGGTGATCGCGTTCTGGCAACTCGCGGGCAGCGCCGGCTGGGTCAATGCGCTGTTCCTGCCGCCGCCCTCGGCGATCGCGGTTGCGATCTACAAGCTCGCGCTATCAGGCGCGCTCTGGCAGCATCTGTCCTGGTCGGTGATGCGGATCGGATCGGGCTGGATCCTTGGCACGGCTGCCGGCGTCATCGTCGGTTTCGGGATCGGGCTGTCGACGCTGGCGCGCGGCGTCGGCATCACCTTCATCTCGGCGCTGTTTCCGATTCCGAAGATCGCATTGCTGCCGCTGCTGATCCTGTGGCTCGGGATCGGCGAGGAGCCGAAGATCGCAACCATCGCGCTCGGCGTGTTCTTCTCCACCGCGATCTCGGTCTATAGCGGCGTCGACGCGGTGCCGCGCAATTTGATCCGGATGGCGCAGAGTTTCAATGTGCCGTTCCATTTGATCGTGCGCCGCGTGATCTGGCCGGGCGCGCTGCCCTCGATCCTCGCGGGTTTTCGTATCACGGCGTCGGTGGCGCTGCTGCTGGTGGTGAGCGCGGAAATGATCGGCGCCCAGTACGGCATCGGCGCCTTCGTGCTGCAGGCCGGCAATCTGATGCAGACCGATCAGTTATTGGCCGGCGTCGTGATCCTGTCGGTGTTCGGGCTGGTGGTCGGGAAGGGGATTAACTTGCTGGAAGCGCGGCTGCTGCACTGGCGGTGAGTGGTCGCGCGTGGGAAAACGTAGGGTGGGCAAAGCGAAGCGTGCCCACCATTGTGCGCACGGTGCCTGACGGTAGGCACGTCGCTAACGCTCCTTTGCACACCCTACAATTTCATCACCCTCACGCATTTCCGCGGTCTTCGCGGAACAGGTCGAGCTTCTGCTGCACCGGACGGTCGGAGAAGCTGAACAGCACCGAGTCTACATCGGCCTCGTGGGTGACCCACTGCCAGCTCGGCACCACGAACAGATCGCGCGCGCCCCACTCAAACGCCTGCTCGCCGACCCGCGTGCGGCCCTTGCCCTCGATCGCCGCGAACACGGTCGCGTCGGTGGAGCGATAGCGCGCCGTCTTAAAACCCTTCGGCAGCATCTGGATGAAGGTGCCGATGGTCGGCATCGCGAATTCGCCGGTTTCGGGGTTGGAGAATTTCAGCTTCAGCCCGTGGCAGGCGTCCCACTCGTTGCGGATCTTGGCCTGTTCCAGCGCCTCGCGGGTGTAGCTGTAGGGATAGTTGAAGATCGGTGATGTCTTCGACTTTCGCTTCTCGTCGACGGGGAGGAGGTTGCGTCCGTAACGGGCAAAGCTGTCGCCGGAAGGTCGCGTGATCTTCTGCTGGTCCTCGTTCGAGCCCTCGGCAAAGGACGCATCGAAGAACTGCACCATCGGGATGTCTAGTCCGTCGAGCCAGAACATCGGCTCGGAGGTTTCGTTGGAATGATCATGCCAGGTCATTGACGGCGTGATGACGAAATCGCCGGGCTCCATCAGCGTCTTCTCGCCGTCGACCGCGGTTGCCGCTCCCTTGCCTTCGAGCACGAAACGCAGCGCCGACTGGCTGTGGCAGTGCGCCGGGGCGACGTCGCCGGGGACCACCATCTGCACGCCGGCAAACAGCGAGGTCGTGATTTTCGACTGGCCGCGCAGGCCCGGATTTTCCAGCACCAGCACCCGCCGCTCGGCTTCCTTGGCGGTGATCAGCTTGCCGGCCTCGGTCATGTAGTCGCGGATCTGGTCGAACTTCCACAGATGCGGCCGGCAGGCGCTGCGCGGCTCCGGTGTGATCAGATCGCCCATCACGTTCCAGAGTGCGGAGAGGTTCTCGCCGTCGATCTTCTTGTAGAACGCCTCGCGTTCCGGGGTCTTCTGCACGGCTTCCATGGCTAGCCTCCCGTTGTTCTTGTCCGTCCATTTATTGACAGCATACTTACAATATGGGTAGCGTCAATGACGGCGTAGACCGCAACGACAGATTTACGGGGAGGTACCGATGAAGCTGCACGGCTATTTCCGCAGTGCCGCGGCCTACCGGGTCAGGATCGCCCTGAATCTGAAGGGGCTGCGACCCGAACATTTGCCGCATCACCTTCGCAAGGGCGAACAATGCGCGCCGGCCTATCTCGCCATCAACCCGCAGGGGCTCGTGCCCGCACTGGAGGACGACGCCGGCGCCGTACTCACGCAATCGCTGGCGATCATTGAATGGCTGGATGAAACCTATCCCGAACCGGCGCTGTTGCCCGGCGATGCGCTGGGTCGCGCAAAAGTTCGTGCCTTCGCCATGGCGCTGGCCTGTGACACCCACCCGGTGCAGAACCTGAAAGTATTGAACCGGCTGCGGCAACTCGGTTTACCCGAGGAAAAGGTGACGGAGTGGGCGGCCTGGGTCAACCGCGAGGGACTGACGGCTTGCGAGGCGCTGGCCACCGGCGAAAAGGGGCCGTTCTGTTTCGGCGCAACGCCGACGATCGCCGATCTCTGCCTCGTGCCGCAACTCGGCAACGCGCGGCGCTTCGGGGTGGATGTCTCGATCTTCCCGCGCCTGCTCAAGGCTGAAGCCGCGGCAAAGGAAATCAAGGCGTTCGCCGACGCCGCACCGGACAAGCAGCCCGATGCCGAGTAAGCCCACGCCCATTACCATGGACGCCGTCTACGCGGCGCCTGGCTATCTGTTCCGGCGCATGCAGCAGATCGCGGTCGCGATCTTTGTCGAGGAATGCAAGGCCTTCGACCTGACGCCGGTGCAGTATGCCGCGCTGGTTTCGATCCACACCCATCCCGGCATCGACGCGACGCGGCTCTCGGCGGTGATCGCATTCGACCGCTCGACGCTCGGCAACGTGATCGAGCGGCTGGAATCCAAAGCCCTGGTCGAGCGCAAGGCCGGGCGGGAAGACAAGAGGGTCAAACTGCTTTATCTGACCAAGGCGGGCGCGGCCACGCTGCGCGAGATCATGCCATCGGTCGAGCGCGCGCAGGCGCGGATGCTGCAGCCGCTGAAGCCCGCGGACCGCAAGGTGTTGCTGGCGCTGATGACGCAACTCGTCGATCTCAACAACGAGGCCTCGCGGGTGCCGCTGCGCGCCGAAGACGCGCTCGAGCATTTGGGGAAGTCGGGTTGAGCATCATCCATCGTCGTCCCGGACAAGCGAAGCGCGATCTCAGATGTGCAATTGCACATCTGAGCTCAAGGCCGGGACGACACCATTGGTGTGGCAACGCGCTACATCCTCAACAAAGCCTGCCGGTCGATCTTTCCCGTACCGGTCTTCGGCAGTTCCTCAATGAACCGCACCTCGCGCGGATATTTGTAAGGCAGCAGTTTTGCCTTGACGAAATCCTGCAGCTTCTTGGTCGCGTTGTCGGCGTCGAAGCCGCCTTTGTTCATCACCACCACCGCCTTCAGCGTCATGCGACGGTCCGGCAGTTCGGCGGCGAAGACGGCGCATTCCCTGACCTCGGGGTGCTCGGCAAGGCACAGCTCGACTTCGAGCGGATAGACCCATTGGCCGGAAATCTTGATCAGGTCGTCGGCGCGGCCGCGGAAAAAATGAAAACCGTCAGCATCGCGGACAAAGCGGTCGCCGGTGTAGATCCACCCCTCTTCGCGAATGGTTTCGGCTGATTTGTCCGGCCGGTTCCAGTACAGCGGCGTGTTGGAATCGCCGCGCACCCACATGATCCCTTCCTCGTCGTCGCCGACGTCGCGGCCGTCCTTGTCCCGAAGCGCGATTTCATAACCGGGGACACGCAGCCCGGCCGCACCGAGCTTCTTGTGATCGGGCCGGTTGGAAAGATAGATGTGCAGTGCCTCGGTCGAACCCAGGCCCTCGATGATCTCGAGGCCGGTCAGCGTCTTCCAGCCGTTGAACACTTCACCCGACAGCACCTCGGCGGCGGACAGCGCCATCCGCAACGATGAAAAGTCCGCGGCCGCTGCGCCGTCGGCCTTGGTCAGCGAGGTGTAGAGCGTCGGCAATCCAAAAAACACGCTCGGGCGGTAGCGCCCGATCGCCTCGAAGATCGCGGCGGGCTTCGGCTGGCCGGGCAGCAACAGCGTGGCGGCGCCGACCGAGAACGGGAAGGTGATGGAATTGCCGAAGCCATAGGCGAAGAAAATCTTGGGTACCGAAAAGCAGACGTCGTCGGGCCCGAGCTTGAGCACGTTGCGCGCAAACGCAGCTTCGCTGTAGGCCATGTCGTGCTGCAGATGCACGATGCCCTTGGGGCGTCCGGTCGAGCCCGACGAGTACATCCAGAACGCCATCTCGTTGCGGTGCGTATCAGCCTCCGCGAGTTCGGTGGGGAAGGCCTTAAGCCAGGTATCGGCGGCAAGCGTCTTCGGCACGGCGTGTTCGCCGGCGGTGCCGTTGACCACGACCAGCGTGTGCAGCGGCGTGTCCTTGCAGGCAACAGCGTCGAATCGGGAGGTGAACTCGGCATCGGTGACCGCGACGGCGGCGCCGGCGTCCGAGAGATAAAACTGCAGCAGGTCCGGCGGCGTCAGGGTGTTAATCAGCAGCGGCACGAAGCCGGAGCGTACCGCGCCGAAGAATGCGGCCGGGTAAGCCGGCGTGTCGTCGAGGAACATCAGGATGCGGTCGCCGCGCTTCAGCCCCAGCGACTGGAAGCCGTGGCCCCATTGCGAGGCCTCGCGGCACAGCTCGGCATAGCTGCGCGTGCCGGCTGGCCCGGTCAGTGCGAGGCGTTCGCCGCGGCCGTGCACGAGATTGTCGAACAGGATGCGGCTGGCGTTGTAGCGCTCGGGAATCGTAAATCCGATCTCGCGCGCACCGGGATTGTCGAGGGGTACCTGATCGTCGATCATGCACGGCTCCCGCTGTTCTTTGCTGCCTCAAAGCGCGCCATGAAGGCCGGCGACATCGCGCGCAGGCGCGAATCGTCGATCCGCCCAGAGCGGGTGATGTAGCTGTAGGCAAAATCCATCAGATCGAGCTTCATATGTTCGGGAAAATGTTCGTACCAGTCGGCGCTGGTGCGCGCCGCCGTCACCAGCTTTTTCACGATTGGCTTGCGTTCGCTCTGGTAACGGGCAAGGCCCGCGGGAATGTCCGCTTCCGCCTCCAGCGCCTTGGTCAGCGCGATGGCGTCCTCGATCGCGAGCCTTGTTCCCGAGCCGATCGAGAAGTGCGCCGAGTGCAGGGCATCGCCGATCAGCACCATGTTGCCGTGCGACCAGTTCTCGTTCCAGATCCAGGGGAAATTCCGCCACACCGATTTGTTCGACACCAGCGAATGGCCGTCGAGCGTATCGGCAAATACTTCTTCACAGATCGCCTGCGATTGTTCGATGGTCTTGTGCTCGAAACCGTAGGCCTGCCAGGTCGCTGCGTCGCATTCGACCAGGAAGGTGCTCATGGCAGGCGCATAGCGGTAGTGATGCGCGTTGAACGACCCGAGGTCGGTTTTGACGAAGGTCTGCGACAGCGTGGCGAATCGTTTGCTGGTGCCGTACCATGCGAATTTGTTGGTCGAATGCGAGACCGAGGCGCCGAACTCCTTTTCGAAGCCGCGGCGCACCAGCGAGTTCAATCCGTCGGCGGCGACGATCAGGTCATAACCTTTGAGTTCATCCAGCGACTGGATGATGGTATCGTAGCGCGGCGTGATGCCGGCGGCGCGCACGCGCTGCTGCAAAATGGTCAACAATTCGAGCCGGCCGATCGAGGAAAAGCCGACGCCGTCGATCTCCACGCTCTCGCCCCGCAAATTGAGCGTGATGTTCTTCCAGCTTTCCATCCGCGGCGCGATCGCATCGACCGTCTCGGGGTCGTCGGCGCGCAAGAATTCCAGCGCCTGTTCGGAGAACACGACGCCGAAACCCCAGGTCGCGCCTTCGGGGTTCTGCTCGAACAGGTCGATCTCTGCGTCCGGATGACGCCGCTTCCAGAGATAGGCGAAGTAGAGACCGCCGGGGCCTCCGCCGATGACGGCGATGCGCACGGTACCCTCCCTAATTGACAGTATACTTACTAGTTGGAGCCACCCTAAACCGGACCGGGGAATGGCGCTACCAAAAATTTTGCCGGAATTGGTCCGGGTCAACCCTGTCCGTGGGGCCGCCCGGAACTAGTTCTGCTTCGCCGGCCCCTCCGCCAGCATTTGCCGGCGGCGATAGATCGAATCTTCCAGCCGATGCGCCATTGAAACCAGCGTCGAGATATCCTGCGCGTTCTCGCTTCTGATCGCGCTCGCCATCTCGGCATCCAGTGCCTGGTCGACCTGGTTTTCGATCTCGGTCAGTTCGGCCTCGCTCTTCACTTCCCTGATCCGCCGCGGCAAGGCGAACAGGCTGCGCAACGTCGTTTCGGCCGGTTCCTGCCGGCCGCCCAGAAACCGCCACGCGGTTGCGAAGATCGAGGCCAGTGCGCCCAGCACCATCGGCGTCAGGTAAATCCAGTTGCCGTATTTGTCCATGAAGCTTTGCTGGGTCCCGTTATAGTAGGCAGCGGCCCCCGGATGGACCGGGATGTAGGCGCCGGGGTCGGTATCGGGTGCCGTCAGCCCGGCCAGCAGCGGCTGGTCGCGCACAAGATCGTTGCGGGCAGTGACCAGCGCCTGGGTCAGCGTCGTGATCGTGTCCGGGTCGAGTTTCTTGTTGGCCACCAGATACGTCGCGACGCGGAGCGTGGTCAGGTCGGCGTCCGGCACCGGCGGGCTGCCGCGCAGCGTGCCTTGCGGAATATCGAAGCTCTCATAGGCGCCTTCGACATCGGCGATGGCGCCGGCCGATTCAACCGGAATCAGGGTGGGGAAGGAATTATGCCCGCCCCGGAAGAAGCGCCTCACCAGCGAAAGGTACTTTTCGCTGAGCGGGACGACCAGCACGAACGCGCTCGCCTCTTTCGACTGGATCGCGCGCGGCGTATCCGCCGGCGCCATGTTCCTGAAGATCACCTTGTCGCCGAGGTCATATTCCTTTTTCAGGGCCTCGACGATCTTCTGGTTGATCTCGCCACCGACCACGCCGACCGTGTGGCTCTTCATCTTCTCGATGCTGGTCACCTGCGATCCCGGCAGGGCCAGGATCATCAGGACCGATTTGGTGACCAGCGCCACGCTCCGCGCCAGCGAGAGATCGCCGACATCGGCGCGCACGATGGCAAGGTCGGTTTTCCCCTCGGCAAAGATTTTTGCGGAATCGAGCACGTCCTCGGTCGGAACGATCTTCAAACGGACCGCGGACTTGGTGGCTTCCAGCCGGGCGGCGATGACCGACGCGACCTTGGCCGCTTCGCCGTCGAACGACCCCACCGCGACGCTCAGCACCGTCGGTCTGTCGTAGAAGCGATAGGCGATGAGGCCGGCACCGAGGACGATGCCGGCAACGCCCGCCAGCAGGAGTACCCGGGCCCAGACTGGCAATGCGATTGAAAAACTACTCATTCCGGGTTCACGGCCTTCGAACGCTTCGAAGCCGCCGATGCTGGCACATCAATTGCGATCCGGCAAAAGCAAAACAGGAATTGCCAAAAGTCGGCCGCTGCGCCGCCAATGACGGCAGGCAGCGGCCGGCAGGTGCAGATGTCCTTAGTTTTGAGCCGGATCAGCTTCGATCAAGTGCAGCGGCGAACCTTGACGCCGTTCACGATCACGGTGCGGCACACGACCGCCGGCTTCGGCTTTTTGACGACGACCGCGCCTCGAGGTCCCGCGCAGCCGGCGCGAACGACGCCGTCGGCGCAGACAGCCGCGTTGGCATCGGTCGACTCGAAGGTCATGGCGGTGCCAATGGCGAGCAGGGCGGCGGCAATGAGCAGAAATGAACGCATGTTTCTCTCCCGGACTTATCTTGGTTGGTGCTCAGGTTTCTTCTGGAAGGTGCTGCGGATACGTCTCAGACCGCGCGTCTACTTCTTCTCCGCCGCCTGCAACACTTTCTTGCAAGCAGGTGTCAGCTTGTCGCTCTCCTTGGCGAGACAGGCGATGATCCGCCCGCCGCCCGGCGTGACGCTTTTGCAATATTTCTCGTAATCGCCCATGCAAGCGTCGCGCTGCGCGGCAGTCATCTCCTGCGCGAACGCTTGCGATGCACACAACAGGGTGGCTGCAGTCAGGATGGCACGTAGCATTTGTTTTTCCTCCTCGTGTTGGTTGATGATTGTTGTTCTCAAAAACGTCAGGCAGGCCGCCCGCTTGCTTCTCGATCTCGCCGTATTGAAGCGCCCTCTTTGTTGCGAGATCAGGAGAACCAATGGCGGAGATCAGAGCCGGATGGCTTTCATTCTGTGCCGATCATGTCGAGCCGGCTTCCAAGGAAATATTTCCGCACGTCGAAAATTGATCATCGGGACGTTGATCGTATCGGCAGGGCAAAGGTCAATTGGCACACCGCGTATCAGATCGCGATGACGATTTGTTATGTCGCGCGATCCGTGAGGTTGGTTCAATTGATCCTCGCGTTTCGTGGCGAGCAAGCACGCCACAACCCTGCATCGAATGGCAGGACGTGTATCATTTGGGCGTGAATCTGTCACCCATCGCAGCCTAATTCCAGGGCAGTCGATGATAAAATTAGGAGCAGTTCGAGGCATTGCCTGATGATTGAGCATCGGGCAGGGTCCCGCACTGCGAAGGGGATCCGAAGACATCGGCCAAACCGACCCGCCGGTGTCGCGATGCACAGGGGACATAGGATGTTGCTCAAGAAATCGATGCTTGCCGCGGCTTTCGCGGTCGCCACCGCCGCGCTGACCGCGCCGGCCCATGCCGACGCGCTGGACTCGATCATGGCGGCCAAGGTCATCAAGGTTGCAGTGCCGCAGGATTTTGCGCCGTTCGGCTCCGCCGGGCTCGATCTCAAGCCGCAGGGCTACGACATCGACATGGCCAACCTGATCGGCAAGGCGCTCGGGGTGAAGGTCGAGATCATCGCCGTGACCAGCGCCAACCGGATTCCCTATCTGCAGACCAAGAAGGCCGACATCGTGATTTCCAGCCTCGGCAAGAATGCCGAGCGCGAGAAGGTGATCGACTTTTCCGTCGCCTATGCGCCGTTCTTCTCCGGCGTGTTCGGTACCAAGGAAATCAAGGTCGCATCGGCCGACGAACTCAAGGGCAAGACGATCGGCGCCACCCGCGGCGCCATCGAGGAGCAGGAGCTGACCAAGCTCGCGCCGGCCGACACCACCATCAAGCGTTTCGAGGATAACAACGCCACCATTGCCGCCTTCGTATCCGGACAGGTCGACCTGATCGCGACCGGCAATACGGTCGCCGCCGCCATTGCCGAGAAGGTCCCGGCCCGGGCGCCCGCGCTCAAATTCGTGATCAAGGACAGCCCGTGCTTCATCGGGCTCAACAAGGAAGAGCCGAAGCTGCTGGCCAAGCTCAACGAGATCATCGCGCAGGCCAAGACGTCCGGCGACATCGCCAAACTGTCCGAGAAGTGGCTGAAGGCACCCTTGCCGCCGGGCTTTTGACCTGGTCGCGGGGGCCGGCCCGTCATGAACTACAAGCTCCAATTCGGTGAATTGCTGCCTCACTGGGATGTGCTGCTGTGGGGGCTGCTGTTCACCGTCGTTCTGACGGTCGTCTCGACCGTCGCCGGCATCGCCGTCGGCACCGCCGGCGCATCGGCGCGCACTTTCGGGCCGAAATGGCTCGGCAGCCTGGTCGCGGCCTATGTCGAGGTGATCCGCAACACGCCGTTCATCGTGCAGTTGTTCTTTATCTTCTTCGGCCTGCCGGCCGCCGGGTTGAAGCTCAGCGAATCGACCGCGGCATTCCTCGCCATGACCATCAATCTCGGCGCGTATTCGACCGAGATCATCCGCGCCGGCATCGAAGCGGTGCCGAAAGGCCATATCGAGGCCGGTATCAGCCTTGCCATGACCAAATGGGAAGTGCTGCGCCACATCGTCCTCAAGCAGGCGTTCGAGAAGATCTATCCGGCGCTGTCGTCGCAGATCATCATCGTCATGCTGGGCTCCGCCGTGGTGTCGCAGATCTCGGCGCAGGACCTGACCTATGCCGCCAACCTCATCGCCTCGCGCAATTTCCGCAACTTCGAAGTCTATCTGCTGGTGGCTTTGGCCTATCTCTTGCTCGCCATGCTGACACGTTCGCTGCTGCGCGGCCTCGGCCGCATCCTGTTCAAGGCGAAGTGAGCCATGTTGCAGTTCAGCCTCTGGGACATCCTGTCGAACCTCCTGATCGCCACGCAGTGGACCATCGTGCTGTCGCTGATCGCCTTTGTCTGCGGCGGCGTTGTCGGGCTGATCCTGCTGTTCATGCGGACCTCCAGGATCCCGGCGCTGGAATGGTCCACCAATATCTACATTGAGCTGTTCCAGGGTACGCCGCTCCTGATGCAGCTGTTCCTGTTCTTCTTCGGCATCGCGCTTTTCGGCATCGAGGTGAGCCCGTGGATGGCTGCGACCCTGGCGCTGACGTTCTGGACCAGCGCTTTTCTCGCCGAGATCTGGCGTGGCTGCGTCGAGTCGATCCCGAAGGGCCAGTGGGAGGCCTCCTCCAGCCTCGCGATGAGCTACATCGAGCAGATGCGTTACGTCATCCTGCCGCAGGCCTCGCGGATCGCGGTTGCTCCGACCGTCGGCTTCTCGGTGCAGGTGGTCAAAGGCACCGCGCTGGCTTCGATCATCGGCTTCGTCGAGCTGACCAAGGCCGGCACCATGCTCAACAACGCGACCTTCCGCCCCTTCGTGGTCTATTCGCTGGTTGCGCTGATCTATTTCTGCCTGTGTTTCCCGCTGTCCTGGTGGGCGAAAAAAATCGAGAGCCGCCTCAATGTCGCTCGTTAGCATTCGTGACGTCAGAAAGAGTTTTGGTCCGAACGAGGTGCTGAAGGGCGTCTCGCTCGAGGTCGCCAAGGGCGACGTGGTCGCCATCATCGGCCGCTCCGGATCGGGCAAGAGCACGCTGCTCCGCTGCATCAACGGCCTGGAGACCTATCAGTCCGGCGCGATCATCGCCGACAGCATCGAGGTCGGCGGCTCCACCACCAATCTGCGCGAGCTGCGCCGCCATGTCGGCATGGTGTTCCAGCAGTTCAATCTGTTTCCGCATTTGACCGCCGCCGAGAACGTGATGCTGGCGCCGACCGTCGTCAACAAGGTGTCGGCCAAGGAGGCGCGCGCCACCGCGGCCGAGGTGCTGGCGAAGGTCGGACTGTCCGAGAAGATGGACGCCTATCCGAACCAGCTCTCCGGCGGCCAGCAGCAACGCGTCGCGATCGCGCGTTCGCTGGCGATGCGGCCGAAAGTATTGCTGTGCGATGAAATCACCTCGGCGCTCGACCCGGAACTGGTCAATGAGGTGCTGCGCGTGGTCGAGCAGCTGGCGCGCGAAGGCATGACGCTGATTCTGGTTACGCACGAAATGCGTTTCGCCCGGGACGTCGGCACCAAGCTCGTCTTCATGCACCACGGCAGGGTGCATGAAGAGGGCGTTCCGAAAGAGGTATTTGCCGCGCCGCGAACGCCGGAATTGCAGCAGTTCGTCGGTACCGTCGCGCACGCATAGTCCGACCACGCCGCTTCACGGCGTGATCGGATCGCACGGGTCACTAGCGCGCCGCGAACTGGCTCAGCACGTCCTTGCAGGCGGGCGACAGTGAAGCCGCGTTGGTGGCGAGGCACTGCACGATGCGGCCACCGCCCGGCTGAACGCTACCGCAGATCGTGCGGACATCGGCGCCGCAGGCCGACCGCAGCACCATCAGCTCTTCGCGCGGCCGCATCGGTCGCAGCACGATCACGGTGGGCGCGGCCGGTGCAGCAGCAGCGCCTGCCGCTGCCGGAGCTGCCGCCGCCGCGGGAGCGGCGCCCGCCGCCGGCGCGCCACCACCGCCGACGGCCGCCGTGACCGCCTTTTCGCAAGCCGGTGAAAGTTTTGCCTTGTTCTTGTCCAGGCACTGTAGCGCCGGGGCACCGCCGGTCGGCACGCCAGCGCAGACTTTTGGATAGTCGGAGCGGCAGGCGCTGCGGACCGCGGAGATCTGCGCGCTGGACGGCTGCCCCGCAGCTGCGGGCTTGGCGTCAGCCTTGGAATCGGCCTTGGGCGCCGCGGTCGTGGTGGCGGGCTTTGCACCGGCCGCGGCCGGAGCGGATTCGGGCTTGGCCGCGGGCGCGGCAGCTGCCGGCGCTTGCACGGCACGCACCGCGCTTTGACAGCTTGATGACAGGCTCGACATATTCTTCTGCAGGCATTGCAGCGAAGCTTCGCCGCCCGGCGGAATACTGGAGCAATGCGCGATATAATCCGACCGGCATTGGGTCTTGATCGCATCGCGCTGCGCCTGGCTCGGCGCCTGCGCAAATGCCGGTGCTGCAACTGCGAATGTCACTGCCGTCATCAACGCCCCGAGTGTTGCGGCACGTGTCAACGTGTTGATCATTTGAATAAATCCTTTTTGTAGTCGCTGGAGCCGCCGCTTCAACAGAAGTGAAATCATGAACGAGAAAGCGAAGAAAATTTCGCGCGCGGCATCATTTTCGGTTTCGGGTTCCCCTGCAAGTGGATTGTTGCTATTTTTATGGGATGGTCGAACGCCATAATTTGAATAGAACGCGCTTTACAAGAACAAACGTATTGAGGCACGCAAATGAAGTCTGAGCGTTCGCTGGCATGCAGCAAACCACATGACACCTTCAGACAGAGAGGCGCCATTGCGTGTCGCGCGGTCTTCGCCATTGCCGCATTCGGTGTCTTAAGTGCCTGCGAACAAAATACTTTTGTGCCGCCGCCGCCGCCGAAAGTTGAGGTTGCCGTGCCGGTGCAGCGCAGCATCACGCGCTATCTGGAGGCGACCGGCAATACCGCGCCGATCAAGAACGTCGATCTGGTCGCGCGCGTGCAGGGCTTCCTGCAATCGATCAATTATAAAGACGGCACCTTCGTGAAGGCAGGCACCACGCTGTTCACGATCGAACCTGAAACCTACAAGCTGAAGCTCGATCAGGCGCAGGCCGCCCAAACCGGAATGGAAGCTTCGATGAAGCAGGCCGAAGCCGATTTCAAGCGGCAGTCGGATCTGGTGCAAAGACAGGCGGTCTCGCAGGCAACGCTCGATACTTCGACGGCGGCGCGCGAGAACGCGCAGGCAAACCTGCAGCAGGCCCAGGTCAACACCAAAATCGCGGCGATGAATTACGGCTACACCAATGTCACGGCGCCGTTCGATGGCATCGTCAGCGCGCATCTGGTCTCCATCGGCGAACTGGTCGGCGTATCATCGCCGACACAGCTCGCTAACATCGTGGCGCTCGACCCGATCTATGTGAATTTCAACGTCAACGAACAGGACGTGCTGCGGATTCGGGACGAAGCCCGGAAAAGGGGCATCTCGGTCGAAGAACTCCGGAAGCTACCGGTCGAGGTCGGATTGCAGACCGAGACCGGCTTTCCGCACAAGGGCAACCTCGACTACGTCTCGCCGACCCTGAATCAATCGACCGGTACGCTCGCGGTGCGCGGCGTATTGCCGAATCCGGACCGGGCGCTGTTGCCGGGATTCTTCGTCCGGGTCCGCGTGCCCTTCGATGAGCAGGTGAACGCATTGCTGGTGCCTGACGTGGCGCTCGGCAGCGACCAGGCGGGCCGTTACGTGCTGGTCGTGAACGCGGAAAATGTGGTCGAACAACGCAAGGTGCAGACCGGGCCGCTGGAGGGCGACCTGCGCGTCATCGAGAGCGGCCTGAAGCCGGACGACCGGGTGGTCACGGCGGGGCTGTTGCGCGCGATCCCCGGTCAGAAGGTCGACCCGCAGGTCAAGAAAATCGAAGCGTCGCCGGCGCCCACCAAATAAGGACCGGCCATGATTTCGAAATTTTTCATCGAGCGCCCCGTCCTTTCCAACGTCATCGCGATCCTGATGATCCTGATCGGCGGGGTGTGCCTGTTTCGCCTCGCGGTGGCGCAATACCCTGATGTGGTGCCGCCGACGGTGCAGGTGACGACGCGCTATCCCGGCGCCAGCGCCAAGACCGTGATCGATACCGTGGCGCTGCCGATCGAGCAGCAGGTCAACGGCGTCGAGGACATGCTGTACATGCAGTCCTACAGCGGCGCCGACGGCACCTATTCGCTGACCGTGACGTTCAAGATCGGCACCGACCTCAACTTCGCGCAGGTGCTGGTGCAAAACCGGGTGTCGAGCGCGCTGTCGCAGCTGCCGCAATCGGTGCAGAACCAGGGCGTCACCGTGCAGAAGAAATCGACGGCGATTCTCTTGTTCGTGACGCTGACGTCGCCGAATGCGACCTATGACAGCCTGTTCCTGAGCAATTACGCCACCATCAACATCAGGGATGAACTGTCGCGTCTGCCCGGCGTCGGCAACGTCACGGTGTTCGGCGCCGGCCAGTATTCGATGCGGGTCTGGCTCGATCCGAACAAGCTGCAGGTGCGCAACCTGATGCCGCAGGACGTCGTCACCTCGATCCAGCAGCAGAGCCAGCAGGTCACCGCGGGCCAGATCGGTGCGCCGCCGACGCCGGCGGGGCAGGCGTTCCAGTACACGCTGAACGTCAATGGGCGGCTCAGCGACAAGAGCCAGTTCGAGGACATCATCGTCAAGACCGGCAGCAACGGCGATGTCACCCGCGTCCGCGACGTCGGCTGGGTCGAGCTCGGCGCGCAGACCTACAGCCAGGTGTTCTCGCTCAATAACAAGCCCGCCACCGGCATCGGCGTGTTCCAGTCGCCCGGCGCCAACGCGCTCGAGGTCGAGAAGGCCGTCGAGGCAAAGATGGCCGTGCTCGCCAAGGCGTTTCCGCAGGACGTGAAGTACGACACGCCGTTTGACACCACCAAGTTCGTGTCCGAATCGATCAAGGAGGTCTACAAGACGCTGATCGAGGCCGGCTTCCTCGTCCTGATCGTGATCCTGATCTTCCTGCAGGACTGGCGGGCGATGCTGGTGCCGGCGACGACCGTGCCGGTGACGATCATCGGCGCCTTTGCCGCGATGGCGGCGCTCGGCTTCACCGTCAACATCTCGACTTTGTTCGCGATCGTGCTTGCGATCGGCATCGTGGTCGACGACGCCATCGTCGTGGTCGAGGGCGCGGCGCATAACATCGAGAAGGGCATGTCCGGCCATGACGCCGCGATATCGGCGATGGACGCGCTGTTCGCGCCGATCGTCGGCATCACGCTGGTGCTGATCTCGGTCTTCCTGCCGTCGGCCTTCCTGCCGGGATTGACGGGGCGGATGTATTCGCAGTTCGCGCTGGTGATCGCGGCGACCGCGCTGCTCAGCGCCATCAACGCCGCGACGCTGAAGCCGACGCAATGCGCGCTGTGGCTGCGCCGGCCGGCGCCGCCGGAACAGCGCAATTTCTTCTACCGCGGCTTCAACGCGGTCTATGACCGGGTCGAACGCGCCTATGCCCGGCTGATCGGCCGCCTGGTTGCGCACAGCAATATCTCGGTGATCGCAGCCCTCATCCTGATCTGCGGCGCAGGCTACGGCCTGTCGCGGGTGCCGACCGGGTTTATTCCCATTGAAGATCAGGGCTATCTCCTGGTCGCCGTGCAACTGCCCGACGGCGCCTCGCTCGACCGCACCCAGCAAGTGCTCACCCGCGTCAGCGACATCGCCAGCAAGCACCCGGGCGTCGATCAGGTCATCAGCATCTCCGGCATCTCGGCGCTCGATAGTTCTTCCAGCCTCGCCAATGCCGGCGTCGCCTATCTGATCCTGAAGGAGTGGAGCGCGCGCGGCGAGGGCGAGGACCTGCGGTCGCTGTTCGTCGGCCTGAACGAGAAAATGTCCGTCATCGAGGAGGCGCGCATCCTGGTGGTTCCGCCGCCGCCGATCCAGGGCATCGGCAACGCCGCCGGTTTTGCGATGCAGGTTCAACTACGCGACGGCAATGCCGACTACGGCAAGCTGCAGGCGATTGCCGGCGCCATCGTCTCCAACGCGCAGACGCAGAGCGCGCTGCAGCGCGTCAGTTCGTCGTTCCGCTCGATGGTGCCGCAATTCGACGTCGAGGTTGACCGGGTCAAGACCCAGACCCTGCATGTCACGACCGACCAGATCTTCTCGACGCTGTCGTCCTACATGGGCTCGACCTACGTCAACCAGTTCAACAAGTTCGGCCGCACCTTCCAGGTCTACGCCCAGGCGGACGCGCAGTACCGCCTCACCCTGCGCGACATGCAAAACATGATGGTGCGTAACAGCAATGGCGACATGATCCCGCTCGGCACGGTCGCCAAGATCACGCCCTCGGTCGGCCCCTCGCTGATCAGCCTGTACAATCTCTATCCGTCCGCAAGCATCATCGGCCTGCCGGCCACGGGCTACAGCTCGGGCCAGTCGATGAAACTGATGGAGGAGATCGCCGACAAGACCCTGCCGCAGGGCACCGGCTTTGAATGGACGGCGATGTCGTACCAGGAGAAGGTTGTCGGCGGCCAGATCTACTGGGCGTTCGGGCTCGCGCTGTTGCTGGTCTATCTCGTGCTGGCCGGACAATATGAAAGCTGGTTCGCGCCGATCTCGGTGATACTGGCGGTGCCGTTGTCGCTACTCGGTCCGATGATCGTGCTGACGGGGCTGCGGATCGAGAACAACCTCTATACCCAGATCGGCATCATCCTGCTGATCGCGCTGTCGGCCAAGAACGCCATTCTGATCGTCGAGGTCGCGCTCGAACTGCATGTGCGCGACCGCAAGCCGCTGCTGGAATCCGCTGTTGAGGCGGCGCGCGCCCGGTTCCGGCCGATCCTGATGACGTCGTTTGCCTTCATCCTCGGCGTGGTGCCGCTGGTGCTGGCGACCGGCGCCGGCGCTAACGCCCGCAAATCGATCGGCATCACCGTGTTCTCGGGCATGCTGGCCTCGACCTGCCTCGCGGTGCTGTTCGTGCCGACGTTCTTTGTCGTGGTGCAGCGGTTCGAGAACTGGCTCAGCGAGCGGAAGCGAAAGAAAGCGGGCGGGCAGGCGGCGCCGCAGACGCCGGGTGCCGCGCATTGATTTCGACGTAGAATAGACACGGCTCGAGTTGAGCCGGAATGCACTCCGGACAGCCGAGCGTTCAACACGCGCCCGCGCGGACCGCACAGGCTCGCCCTGCACCTGAAGCTCGGATCACATCAATCGCTGGACGCGACGCGAAAGCGGATCGCTGCCCTCTCGTTGCGTCCCGCGGCCCGGCAGCCGTTTGGGCCGGACGCGGAATTAGGTCGCTTGGCCGCTTCCAATCGGTGTCGGAGCGCAAAGGAGGCGTCAAAATCGACGTTTCCCGGCCAATCGGCACTGCTTCCCGTCAGCTAACGCTCGGATGACGCAGGCCTGCCAGATTGTCGTCAATCCGAACAATGAGACGAGTTGCGGGTCATCGCAGCAACGTTTCGAACGGAATGGGAAGCGCAAACAGATGGAGTCGAAGATGCGTGTAGAGCACTTCACTGCGGTTACCAGTTTGCCCGCAATCGAGCCAGTTCCGCACTTTCCCGACCGCAGGTGGGGAACGGTGCTTGCAGCAGACGTCGTCGAATATTCCCGGCTGACGAGCCTGAACGAGGAGCGTACCTATCTGCTCTATAAATCGCATCGCCGGGAGTTACTTGACCCGAAAATTGCCGAACATCGCGCAAGGTTTGTGAAGTCGACGGGAGACGGCGTTCTCGCTGAATTCCGCTGCGCGCTGAATGCGGTGCGTTGCGCCGTCCAGATACAGCAGGGCATGGCTGAGCGCTGCAAGGGCATGTCCGCCGATCGACAGATCGTCTTCCGCATCGGGCTAAGCTGCGGCAACATCATTGCCGATCCGGAAGACATCTATGGCCACGACGTCAACGTCGCGGCAAGGCTGCAAGCCGTGGCTCCCCCGGGCGGAATCGCGATGACGGACGAGGTGGCGAAGCGCGTGCAGGCGGGCCTCCGATTGCCGCTGCAGGATTCCGGCATGCAGCAGTTTCGCAACATGTGCCAGCCGGTGCACGTCTTTCAGTGCGAGTTCGCCGGTGAATACCGTCGATAAAAGAGCAGCAAATTCATTGCTTTGCCGCCTCTTGACGCTGAATTGACGCTGCCGTGGCCTAATCGCTTTCGAACCAGGAAGGACACAACCCATGCACGGCGTGAATCTTTCAGTGATCCCCGAGCTCGAGGGCGGCCCCCGAGAGCTCGGTGCCGACAGCAATCTTGACGGCATGCGAAATCTGTTTCCGCTGTCCGACTCCTCGGTATTCGGGGCAGGCAAGAACCCGGCCGATCTGCGCATCCTCATGCGCAAGCTGGCCGCTCGCATCAACCGGGAAAAAGTCAACGATCCGGAGCCCGAGGACAATCCGAACATCCCGTCCGGATACACCTATCTTCTGCAGCTCATCACCCATGACATGGTGAACACGTCCATCTCGCTCGCCGCCACACAGGGCCGCCGCTTCGGGTTTCAAAATACCAGACAGCAGCCTCTGACCCTGGATACGATTTACGGCGGGGGTCCCGATATCAGTCCGCATGCATACGAATACAGCCGGGTGTGCATGCAATCCCGTGGATTCATGCCGCGCACAAAGTTGCGTTGCGGTCGTGCGCAAACCCGTTCCGGATCTACGGCCAACACGCCATTTGCGGATGTCGGCCGGGCGATGCCGGTGGACGTCAGGGACGACGGACTAGCGAACCCCGGTGGCGCTCCGCGTTGCCTGCGCACGGAGGCGCTGATAGCCGACGCCCGCAATGAGGATCAGGCGCTTATCGCCCAGATGACCCTTCTCTTTCATCGGATGCACAATTTCATACTGGATCAGATCGATTCCGTGCTTCCACCATCGACCGCGCCGGATGCCTATCGCAACTTCATTTGCGCGCGTTTCGTCCTGACCTTGATTTACCGAAAGATCATCATCAAGGACGTGCTCTATCAGCTGCTCGATTCTTCCGTTTACCGATACTATTTTCTGCCCGAGATCAATCCCGGCAATCTTCTGTCCGACGATGCGGCGGAGTTCGGCAAGATTCCCGTTGAATTTTCTCACGGAGCTTTTCGCTGCGGGCACGCGATGTTTCGCGACACATACGTCGTGAAGGATGCATTAGACGAGCCGCTCGACGCCGGTCGAGCGATGCAGTTCAACTCGCGGCGTTCTCCGGGGTTCGTCCCGCTGACCGAGGATTGGATCGTCAATTGGGAGCGGTTCTTCAAGGTCAACGGCCATGAGCCTGTGAACCACAGCCGCCGGCTCCTTCCTCATTTCTCGTCGCTTGCAAAGAGCGGATTCTATTTTGCGCCAATGATGCCCAACCGAGATGGGCGTGGCGACATCGCCGGACTGCCCAATCGCGATCTCGTGAGTTCAGTCTTTGCCAGGGTTTGGTCGGTTCCCAAATTGATCGACAAACTGCGGCTCAGAAGCGCCGAAAAAGGTACCGAGCTTTCCAATTTTCTTCCGATGTATGATGAGCACATTTCCGGTTTGACGGAATGGCTGAAGAAGACAGCCGATCCGGGAGGCATATCAGAACAATTCACTGACGACGACATCGCTGCGATCGTGCAGGATCCGCCGCTGCCGTTCTTCGTTCTGTACGAAGCCAAGAAAAAGCACCACGGATTGCGTCTCGGACCGCTCGGCTCGATCATCATTGCGGAGACGGTCGTGGGCGCCATGCTGAAATATCCGCTGATGGTCGCGGATTCTGAATTCAATCCCTTGCGGGAACTCAAGGCGCAGCTGGGGCCGTTGCAAAGACTTGGAGCTCCGGCGGCGGCGATCTCCAAAATACCGGAGATCGTAACCTTCGACGATCTCCTGACGTTCATGAAGTCAAACGGAATCCTTGAACCGCGCAGTGACGAACATCCGCCTCAATGACCAAACCGCACATCTAGTCAACAATGGAGGATAGACATGGGTGATACTCTCGTGATCGACAACGACATCCTGTGGGGCAAGCTGGTGAAATCATGGGCGACCGGGCGTAATTATATCCATCCGGATCGCGACGCCATCGCGATCCCTCGAACGCTGGAGGATCTGTTGCAGACCGCCCGCGACGTCGGCCTGCACATCACGTTTCCGGACGGAATGGTCGGATTGGCGGTGATCCAATACAGCCCGCAAACCGCTGTGATCAAACTGCCACCGAAGGCGATGGTGGAAGCCACCGAGGCCAAGCTGGAGCAGCCCGGTGCGGTCTACCCGATGCCCGAATTCTACGAGGAATTCTTTCAGGTCCCGCTTCCCGCGCTTTCCAGAGATCAACTCTTCGATCTTCATGCGGCGCGGATCGGCGATTATTCGATACGCAATTGCGGCTGAGCGTCCACCTTGGCCAGTTCGGTCGACGGCGCTGGCCTGACGGCATGCGTTGATCTGAATTCATCGATAGATCGGAGATAGTGATGGGCACCAAACTGGAGATCCACGATGACATCCTTTGGGGCAAGCTTGTGAAGTCCTGGGCGACCGGAAAAAATTACATTGCCCCAGAGAGGCCGGCGCCGGCGATACCGCGGACCATGGAAGAACTATTGGCGCAAGCCGCGGATATCGGACTGATCATCAAGTTTCCAGACGATATGGTCGGTCTGGAAATCGTTCAATACAGTTCGCAAACCGCGGTGATAAAATTGCCGCCAAAATCGATGATCGAGGACACCGAGGCCGACCTGAACAAGAAGGACGCGCTTTACCCGATGCCGCGGTTTTACGAAGATTTCTTCAGCGTCCCGTTACCGCAAATGAGGAAGGCGGGTCTGCTCGACCTGCATGCTGCTCGCATTGGAGATTATTCGATTCGAAACTGCGGATGAGCGCCGCGTGCCGTGTCATCACCATTGGTGATGAAACAGGCCTTCGGTGGGCGCGCCGGCACCCTCGATGCCGTCGCGCAACCGTGCCCAACTCTCTGGTTTCGCGATCGGGAAAAGGTGCAGGAACCAGCGCGTCATGGCCGCCGGCGTGGCCGGCTGTTCCGCCGACCAGCGGCTTTGAACGATGCTGAAGAAGCGATTGAGCTCGGCCGCGGCTTCTTGCTCGCGGCCGAGGTGGTAAAGCGCGGCAGCCTTCAGGCCGGGGACGTTTGCGTTGAGATCGCCGGCGAAATCAGCCGCCGCTACGCAGCTTTCGTAATCTCCGATCATGAAACGGACGGCTGTGTGATACGCCCATTGCAGCGCGGTTGGCGCGACCGTTGCCTTGCGTTGCAGCATTGACTCAACAATTTCGGCCGCTTCCTTGTCGCGGCCGCAGAATGCGTAGCAATTGGCTGCCGAAACCAGCGTCCAAGGGTCGTTGTCGTTCAGTCCGTGCGCGAGCGGAATGTAGATCATCGCCTGCTCGTAATGCTTCGCCATCGCATGCGACCATCCAAGACAAAGCTGGCTGCGTGAATCGAGCGGATCGAGGCGCACCGCTTCCTGCGCATAAGCGAGCGCCTGCATGGTTCGTTTGGCGTCGCGCGCAGTTCCCGGCTTGACGATATGATAGGAGTTGTTCAATTGCGCGAGGCTGGAATGAGCCGGTGCAAAATCAGGCATCTGTCGCACGACCTGTCGAAACAGATCCGCTGCATTATCCCATCGCTGCGGGTCGAAGCCGAGCAATGTCGCCTGGCCGAACAGCCAGATGTCGTATGCCTTCAGGTCCTGGACTTGCCGCGTCGTGATCCGGTTCATCCGTTCCGCCGAAACATGCACGTTCAGGGCGGAAGCGATGCGACGTACCAGATTTTGTTGGGCCTGGTGCCAATTCTCGAGGGTCAATGTGAGGCTTTCGCTCCACAGATAGGTTCCGGTCGTGCCGTCGCGCAGCGTCAGCACCAAATGCAGCGCCTTCCGGGTTTCGAAGCCGCCTGCGTCAAGGATGAATTCATCCTTTGGGCCTTCCGGTACGTGGTCTGTCGGCGGGCTGGTCCAGTCGCGGATGTGCCATTCGCGAAAGCGGACGAAGCAGGCTATCAACTCGCGCCGGAAGCCCTGAGCCATGTAGTCTCGCTTCGAGTCGTGGCTCGACAGCACAAACGGGCCCACCGAGAGAATGAGCCTGGGTTCGCGCGCCGCCAACAGCTGGTCGACATCCAGCCCCGCCGGCGAAGCAGACCGTGGCGGCTCCGTTGCCGGCTTGATATCAGCGGGGGCCTCCGGTTGCGGGATCGGCGCGTCGGCGGCGTTTGAGGAGGCTCCACTGAACGGCAGCGCTGCTTTTACCTCGGCGATCAAGTCCTGAGTCTGCTGGGTCGGCTCGACGTCATAGTCTGCTTCCAGCAGGTCCCACAATGTCTTGTATACCCTGAGAGCACTACCGATCGCGCCGTCTGCAACATGCGCGCGAATCAAATATCGACACGCTTCTTCGTGGGTCTGGTCGAGATTGATAATCGCTACCGCGATATCGCGACCTATCCCGGTGACCTTGGTCTGCCCGCGAAGTGCAGTCTCCAGGTGCCGAATGAGCTGATCGCGGATGGTCTGCCGCTTTGCCAGCACCCACGTCTGGAGCGCAGGATCACTACTCTCGACTTCGGCCAGGATATGGTCGATCAGGTCTTGTTGCTGCAGCAATACGGGATTTGGCGATCCGTTGACCGCATCCTTGAGGACATCGATCAGATCGACCCGGATTTGCGTACGATCGAGTGCGACAACAAGTTTGTCGGTATGAAATCCTTCAAACCCGCTGGGCAGAAAGGCGTTGCGGATTTCGTGGAGAGCCTGCCGCAACGAAGCGCGCGCGCGCTCCTCCGACGATTCACTCCAGAACAGGCCGATCAGGCGATCACGGCTTTCCTCCTGGGCTTCGGTCAGCGCCAAATATCCCAGCAAAGCTTTGGTCTTGCGGCTCAGCAGCTCGATCTCATTGTCGTTGACAAGCAACGACAATTTGCCAAGCAAACGAACGTGCAGGGTAGGGCTGTTGGCACCACCGCCGCTTTCGCCTGTTGGCGCTCCGCTTCGTAGCCCCATGTGTCTGCCACGGTTCTCAACGCTGATCACCCGCGACTTATCATACTAACGAGGCCGGTTCCATTGACCCTTGGCTATTCCATCAACGTCAGGCCTCCAGTGTAACGATCGCCCCCGCCATGGTCGCGACACGCACGCACCAGCCGATCCGTCATAATTCTGGATGGCATCGGCTGCAGCGCCGGAGCTAACGCGCGTACGACGGGAATGTCGAATTGCGGCCGGGTCATGTCGACCAAAACTGTCTCAATTCCGGACTTGGCCATCGCTCCCCCGACAAGCGAAAGCTCGGATCCCGTCGCTGGGGTATCATTATACACCCTCAGATGGATGGAATGGAGGAGGTCACATTCGGCGTGAATAGCCGCGATACGTTCGACATGAGCGCGATCGCTGGGCGAGAGCATTTGCTCGCCGGCTTCGTCCCGCTTGATCCTGGCGAACAGGATCGCCAGCTCGGTTTGACAAAGCTCCAGAATTGCTCCGCGCGCGGCTTCCTCGATCGAAAGCCGGGCGGATAATCCGTAAGCCAGCTGCCGGCCATCCTTGTCGCACGACAACGCGGCAATGACTGGAATTCCGACGTCGGTGGTGATGTCGAGCAGCCATGAGGTGCGATCGTCCGTCTGTTGCCGCAAAGCGCGCATCAGCCGCACAATTTCACCCATCGCCGGATCATCGAGCGCTATCGCCTTGCCGCGGCGCCCGCCCTGCCACCAGAGGCTCGCCGCATCGCGCTCGATCAATTCAAGGAGCGCTCGCGAAGCTGCCCAATCAAACGTCGGGCCGGCTGCGACGCCCACGCTAAGCGCTGTGCGAGGCTTCAGGCTTGCATCCGTACGCCGAAAGCACCAGTCGGCCGGAATCAGCACATCACGGCAGCTATCGAAGGCGTGTTCCGTATCGAGCAGTTTTCCTCTTGCCCATGCGAGCGGCGTGGATTTCGCCAGCGTCTGATCGGCCATGTCCTGCTCGATCGCCGCAGCAACGCTGCTTGGCACCTGGCGCTTTACCGCGGGGAAATCAGCGACGGTCGTGACGTCCCCTGGACACTCGATTTGCGCCAGCCTGTCGATTCCCTCGCCCACACAGGATACGAACGCTTCTTCGAGCCTTTCCCCCGATCCGCTCAGGCTGAATGAGATCGGATCGGATAAAGCTCCGTGCGGCGCCTGGGGCCATGTCTCGGCGCCGACAAAGCGGAGGCCGGGTGCCCACGGCGAGCGAACCAGGAAAATTCGCCGCGCGAGGCGCGCCGACTGCGCGATCTTCGACCCATAGCGGTCCGAGACGGCACGTTGAAGCGCCGATCCCTGCTCGGAAGTCAGGTCGATTTCCATGAACCCGGGACGAGCATGCGCCTCAATCATCACGACACCTGATGCAAGCCGGGCAGGTGCGAGAGTGATCTCACGAGTTCATGCACCTGACCGGAGCTTAGCGATGTATGCAGCCCACAACGCGACGCATCTTCCCAACAAGAGTCGGAATTACACCTTCACCATCCGCTTGCCGCGGTTCTCGCCGGCCAGTAGACCAATCAGCGCCTGCGGCGTGTTTTCCAGACCGTTGATGACGTCTTCCTGCACTTTCAATTTGCCGGAAGCGACCCAGGACTGCAGGTCCTTCAGGGCCTGGTCGCGCTCGTTCATGTAGTCCATCACGATGAAGCCCTGCATGATCAGCCGCTTCACCACGATCAGGCCGGGCACGCCGCGCGGGCCGGTTGCTGACGGCACGCCATCATATTGCGAGATCGCGCCGCAGCAGGAGATGCGGCCGCGGTTGTTCATCAGCGCGATGCAGGCCTCCAGAATGTCGCCGCCGACATTGTCGAAATAGACGTCGATGCCCTTCGGCGCCGCTGCCCGCAGCGCCTTGTAGGTCGCGCCGTCCTTGTAATCGACGGCGGCGTCGAAGCCGAGTTCGCTGGTGAGCCAGTTACACTTGTCCTTGCCGCCGGCGATGCCGACGACGTGGCATCCCTTGATCTTTGCAATCTGGCCGACGATCGAGCCGACCGAGCCGGCGGCGGCCGAGACCACGACGGTCTCACCCTCTCTGGGCTTGCCGACATGGAGCAGGCCGAAATAGGCGGTGAGGCCGGCGATGCCGTAGACGCTGAGCAGATGCGTCATCGGCTCCATCCGGGGCATTTTTGTCAAATGCTTTGCGGGCACCGCCGCGTAATCCTGCCAGCCGGTATCGCCGAACACGATGTCGCCGGGGCTAAGGCCCGGAGCCTTCGAGGACACGACCTCGGCGATGCCGCCGCCGGCCATCACGGTGTTGGCCTCGACCGCGGCGCGATAGGTGGCGCCGTGCATCCATGCGCGGTTGGCGGCGTCGAGCGAGATATAGCGGGCCCGCACCAGCACCTCGCCGTCCTTCGGCTCCGGCACCGCGCCCTCCGACATCTTGAAATGCTCGGGCCCGAGTTTTCCGGTCGGCTTTTCCACCAGCAGGATCTGGCGATTGACGGTTGCGTTCATGGCGTTCCCTCCCTCGGATTGATCGTTCTTGATGCAGTTGATCGCATATCGGGCGACCGATTGCACTCGTGGTGTTGCGCCTCCCGCCAGATCTGTAAAATCCAGGCCTCAGAAGAACTTCAAATCCTGCGCGCAGCCACCGCGGGCGATTGTGGCGTATTCGATCGCCAGGAACAGTCCGCCCGCGACATATACTTTGCGCTTCTGCGACGCCGCCAACGCACCGGCCAGCCGCACCGCGTCCCCGATCGTCGCGGCGACCTGAACATCCGCCGCGGGATTGGCGAGCCGCGCCGCTGCCGCGATGTCCTGCGGTTTCGCGCCCTTGTGGTACGCCGCCGTGCAAATGATCGTATCGAACGCCGGCGCCAGGCTGCCTACGATCTCATCGGTCTTCTTGTCGC
This sequence comes from Bradyrhizobium sp. OAE829, assembly GCF_040546575.1. Taxonomy (NCBI): domain Bacteria; kingdom Pseudomonadati; phylum Pseudomonadota; class Alphaproteobacteria; order Hyphomicrobiales; family Nitrobacteraceae; genus Bradyrhizobium; species Bradyrhizobium sp. OAE829. The sequence goes on from NZ_JBEPOE010000001.1 coordinate 4,967,262, forward strand.
CGGAGGCGCCGGTGACGAGAATCCAGCCATCGGCGCCGTGGATCGCCTTGAGACTTGCGAGCGATTGCCGGATGCCGTCGGGGGTGTGGCCGACATCGATCACCGTCAATGGATACTGCGCGATGATTTCGAGACGGCCGGGCCATTGCGTCTCGCGAAGGCCGGCCCGGATGGCTTGGTCAATCCGCTCCGGCGCCTTGTGCGGTTGCCGGCCCTGCAGCCAGAGCAGGAACAGCGTGATGGCGATCGCGGCATTGTTGAACTGAACCGCGCCGAGAAGGCGCATCCCGATGCCGCGATAATCGTGATGGCCGAACCGGTAATCGAACCGCGCTGCCGATGGGGACGCGGACTCGCCGTCGATGCCGATCTCGTCGCGAACGAACAGCGACGTGATCCCGCGAGAGCGATTATACTCCAGCAGATGGCGCCGCAGGCCCCGGCAGTTCTCGCCGTAGATGATGGTGCCGCTACTGGCGCAGGCATCGCTCTTGTCGGAGACGATCAGCTGCAGCGAGTTGCCGAGCAGTTCGACATGCTCGTAATCGACCGAGGTTACGCAGGTCTGAAGTGCGCCAACCAGGCGGACGGGATCGTAGCGGCCGCCGATGCCAGCCTCAAACACCGCGAACTCGCAGTCGCTCTCCTCGAAATGCAGACAGGCGAGTGCAAACAGCGCTTCGAACGCGCCGAATTGTTCACCGCGCTGCTGCGAAATCGCGGCGATGGCGGTCGCAACCCTTTGCTTGCACCGAGCAAAATCATCATCGCCGATCTCGGCATCGTCGACCCGGATACGTTCATTGAAGCGCAGCAGGTGAGGCGAGGTGAAGAGGCCGGTTCGCAGGCCATAGGCGCGTCCGATCGCGGCGCACATCGCGGCCGTGCTGCCCTTGCCGTTCGAGCCGGTCACCACGACCGAACTCCGCTGCAGCCGTGCGCGATCGATCCCGAGCGCGTCGAGTAGTTCGGCCAGGCGCGCCAGGCAGATGCCGTCGCCATATTTCGGCAGGTCAAACACCGAGCAGTCCCATCGTGTGAAACGTGTGATGCCAGATTTTGAGAATCAGGTCGCCGCGATCGGATTCTTCCAGCAGCCGGATCGACGGATTGGAGTTGACCTCGATCGCGGTTGCCGCGCCGGGCTCGCCGCCAATGCCGGCGAACAGATCGACGGCTGCGACACGAAGCCCGAGCGCGCGGGCGGCTTTTTTCGCCAGCATAACCGCTGCTTCGGAAGGCGCTTCTTCGAGCACCATCGTTCCGCCTGCGCTCAGATTCATCCGGCCGGGAATGTCGCGGCGTTCGCCCTTCGCCAGCACGGCTTCTAGCGATGGGTCGCGCTCTCCGGGCGAAGCCGGCGAGAGGCCGCGGGCGCGAAGGGCATGGTTATGGGCAGCGAATAATTCGCGCAGCGTGTGGACGCCGTCGCCGCGGACGAAGGGCGGATATTTGCGCGCGCAGTACAGCGCATCATCGTCGAGCAGGAATATCCGGAACTCGATGCCTTCGACGATCGGCTGGATCAGGACCGCGTCGTAATACTTCGCGACGTCGTCGAGATACCGGCTTAGCGCAGCTTCGTCATGAATCCTTTGTGCGAAATCGCCGCGCGATCCCGTCAGCGGTTTGGTGAAGGCGGATCCGCCCAATTCCCGAAAATACGCCAGCGCGTCGGCGCGCTCGTGGCCCAATGGTCGATGCGCACGATAGCGATCGTGCAGGAAGAAGTACTCGCCCTCGATTGTCGACACGCCGGCCTGCGCGAGAATTTTCGCAGTGAAGTATTTGTCGGAAGCCAGCGTCGAGGCGGTGGCGTTGTTCTGCGGATACCACGAGCAGCGGCCCGCGCCGAAATGCAGCGATTTATTCGTTGAAGCGACGATAAACAGCAGCCCCGAACCGCCGTCGAGATCGCCAAAGCTCAATCCGAACTCGGCGCAGGCGAATTCGGCATAGATCGACTGGTCCGGATAAAAGCCCGGTTTACCTTGTCGAAATTCGCTCACGTTTCGCATGCGGTCTCTTTTGACGCGTTCTAAAATTCCGTAGCAATTTATTGCCAGATCGGCGTCGATTTCAGCAAGTTAATTGCGTGTATCGTCTTACGTTAACGAAGACCAATCGAACCTTTCTGCAAAATAAACCGACTGCCATTCCGAGTTCTCAGTTGTGCGGCAATCGATCTTGACTATCTCTCGCTTTGGCGCAATTGAAACGTCAAATCGCCAATGATTTTGGGGGTTTTTAGCTCTTCGAGACCCGAAAAACCGGCAAGAAACTGATTTGTTCTACACCAAGACGTCAGGAAAAACGAAAACACATGAGCGCGTTCTATAGAGAGAAAGTTCTTTCTGTCCGTCATTGGACCGATACGCTTTTCAGCTTCACCGCCACCCGCGATTCCGGCTTCCGTTTCCAGAATGGGCAGTTCGCGATGATCGGCCTCGAGGTCGAGGGCCGGCCGCTGCTGCGCGCCTACAGCATGGCGAGCGCCAATCACGAGGAGGAACTCGAGTTCTTCTCGATCAAGGTCGCGGACGGGCCGCTGACCTCGAAGCTGCAGAAGATCCGCGAAGGCGACACGATCCTGGTCGGCCGCAAGGCGACGGGAACGCTGATCACCGACAATCTGATTCCGGGCAAGCGCCTGCTGCTGCTGTCGACCGGCACCGGGCTCGCGCCGTTCGCGAGCCTGATCAAGGATCCTGATGTTTATGAGCGCTATGAAACCATCGTTCTGGTTCATGGCTGCCGGCAGGTTTCCGAACTCGCTTATGGCGAGGAACTGGTCGCGAAGCTGCGCGACGACGAATTGTTCGGACCGCTATTGTCCGAGAAGCTGCTGTATTATCCGACCGTGACCCGCGAGCCGTTCCGCAATCGCGGCCGCATCACCGACCTGATCACCTCGGACCAGCTGTTCAACGACATCCACCAGCCGCCGCTCGATATCGCGACCGACCGCATCATGATGTGCGGCAGCCCCGGGATGCTGGAAGAACTGCGCCAGCTGTTCGAGAGCCGCGACTTCCTCGAAGGCAGCCACAACCAGCCCGGTCACTTCGTGATCGAAAAGGCGTTCGTCGAGCGCTAACGGTGTCGTCCCGGCCTTGAGCCGGGACCCATACGCTGCGGCCCGCGTTGTTGAAAAGGAAAAAGCGACCAGCGTGCAAACCAATTGCCGCCGGTGGCTATGGGTCCCGGCTCAAGGCCGGGACGACGTGGGGATAGAGCGTCGCTCCATCGCCCGCAATGACGGCTCTGTTAGTAGCCCATCCCATTCCCGCGCTGCTATAACCCTCCCAGCGCCATGCGGCCTGTGCCGACGCGGCGATCAGGGAGCCAGGTGTTGTCGGTACGCGATCAGATCGGTCCGGTGAAGACTGCCTTTGTGTTCGCCGGCGGCGGCAGTTTTGGCGCCATTCAGGTCGGCATGTTGCATTCGCTCGCCGCCCATGGAATTTCCGCCGATATGGTGGTCGGCTCCAGCGTCGGCGCCCTCAACGGCGCCTTCTATGCCGGCGACCCGACGCTCAAGGGCGTGGAGCGGCTGGGCGACATCTGGCGCGGATTGACGCGGCATGACGTGTTTCCGATGAATTGGCGCACGGTGTTGAGCTTTCTGTGGCGCCGCGATTTCCTGATTTCCCACGACGGCATCCGCAAGCTGATCGACGACCACATTCCCTACCGCAATCTGCAGGACGCCAAGGTGCCGGTGCATATCGTCACCACCGACATCATTTCCGGCGACAGCGTTGTGCTGTCGGAAGGCTCGACCTCGGAAGCGATCGTTGCTTCGACCGCGATCCCCGGCGCTTTCGCGCCGATCCCCTACAAGAATTACTATCTCGCCGATGGTGCGATCTCCAGCAACACGCCGATCCAGGTCGCGGTTCAGAAAGGCGCCAAACGGCTGATCATCCTGCCGACCGGGCACGCCTGCGCCACGCAGGCACCTCCCGTCGGCGCGGTCGCCAATGCGTTGCACGCGCTGACGCTGCTGATCGCGCGACAACTGGTCATCGAGCTGGAGGGCCTCGACCCCGGCATCGAATATTTCGTGGTGCCGCCGCTGTGCCCGCTGGTAGGATCACCTTACGATTTTTCGCGCACCGCCGATCACATCGACCGCGCGATTGCCACGACAGATGCGTGGCTGGCCCACGATGGCCCGCAACAGGGCAAGATTCCCGGAGAAATGCGGCTGCACAGCCACTGAGGCACGACCGTTGCGCTGCACTGCAAAAGCCGTTTCCGATCAATTGATTCAACCACCGCCGGCATCGGCAAATCTTTTCTCGATCCTGTGTCACGTTCGCGACGGCTGGACCGTATATCGTATGGTGCTTATTCCAATGGTTGGATTAAGCTGCTGGCGGACAAGAACAATTCCGCAAGAATATTTTCCGGCTGAGGGAATGTCATGGAAACGCTGTTGATGCCGTTCTCGCCACGCTACATCGTGCTGACGATCTGCGCGGTCGTCACGGCACTGCTGATCGGCATCGGCATCTTCGATCATAATTTGAAGGTGTGGGAAATACTGCTGATTCCCATCGTGATCTTCGGCGGGCTTACCCTTCTCGGCATTCGCGACCTCACGCAAGAGAGCCACGCGGTGCTGCGGAATTATCCGATCTCCGCGCACATCCGTTTCCTGCTGGAAGAGATCCGGCCGGAGATGCGGCAGTATTTCTTCGAGAGCGAGAAGGACGGCATGCCGTTCTCCCGCGATACCCGCGCGCTGGTCTATCAGCGCGCCAAGATGCAGCTCGACAAGCGGCCGTTCGGCACCCAGGAAGACGTCTATCGCGACGGTTATGAATGGATGCATCATTCGATGTCGCCGAAGGCTCGCGCCGTCGAGCAGTTTCGCGTTACCATCGGCGGTCCGGATTGCACCAAGCCGTATTCGGCCTCGGTGTTCAACATCTCGGCGATGAGTTTTGGTGCGCTTAGTCCAAATGCCGTACGCGCGTTGAATGCAGGCGCCAGGAAAGGCGAATTCGCGCATGACACCGGCGAGGGCGGCGTCAGTCCCTACCACCGCGAGAACGGCGGCGACATCATCTGGGAAATCGGATCCGGCTATTTCGGTTGCCGCAACCGCGACGGCAGCTTCAATCCCGAATTGTTCGCGCGCATTGCTTCCGACGACCAGATCAAGATGGTCGAACTCAAGATCAGCCAGGGCGCCAAGCCCGGACACGGCGGCGTGTTGCCGGCGGCCAAGGTCTCGGAAGAGATTTCAAAGATCCGGGGCGTGCCGATGGGCGAAGACTGCATCTCGCCGGCCACTCACCGCGCGTTCTCGACGCCGCTCGAAATGATGAGCTTCATCGGTGAGATGCGGCGGTTGTCCGGCGGCAAGCCTGCCGGATTCAAGCTATGCATCGGCCACCCCTGGGAGTTCCTGGCCATCTGCAAGGCGATGCTGCAGACCGGGATCTACCCTGATTTCATCGTGGTCGACGGCAATGAAGGCGGCACCGGCGCAGCACCGCTGGAATTCATGGACCATCTGGGCATGCCGATGCGCGAGGGTGTCAATTTCGTCCATAACGCGCTGGTAGGCATCAATGCGCGCGACCGCATCCGCATCGGTGCCGCCGGCAAGATTGCGACCGCCTTCGACATGGCGCGCGCGATGGCGATCGGCGCCGACTGGTGCAATTCGGCGCGCGGCTTCATGTTCGCGCTGGGCTGCATCCAGTCGCTGAGCTGCCATACCGACCGCTGTCCGACGGGGGTGACCACCCAGGACCCGCTCCGCGCCCGCGCGTTGGTGGTGCCACTCAAGAGCGAGCGGGTCTACTCCTACCATCACGCCACCCTGCACGCCCTGTCCGAACTTCTCGCCGCCGCCGGCCTCGACCATCCGCAGCAGTTGCGGCCGATCCACTTCTCGCAGCGATCCTCCACGAACGACACATTGACGTTCGCGAAACTTTATCCGTCGCTGCGCCCGGGCGAGCTGATCGACGGCACCAGCGATCCACGCTTCCGCGACGCCTGGGATATGGCCCGGGCGGATTCGTTTCGGCCGGTGGGGTGAGGATACCACTCGTGTCGTCCCTGCGAACGCAGGGACCCATACGCCGCGGCTTACCGGTTGAGCGCGGAGCTAAACACACCTCCCTTCAGCAACAACCGCCTGTGGTTATGGGTCCCTGCGTTCGCAGGGACGACGACGGAGATTGGCTTCGGGACGACAGATAACTCGCCGCAGGGCCGCTGCTCTGATAAAGCCTCTCTCCATCTTGGAATGACCACCCGTAAAAAGGGAGACAATGCTTTATCTGGAACTCGGGATCGTAACGGTCCTGATCATCACCAATGGCCTGCTTTCAATGTCGGAACTTGCCATTGTCTCGTCGCGGCCAGCACGGCTCGCCGCGCTGGTCGAAAAGAACGTCACGGGTTCCCGCCGTGCACTCGCGCTGGCTTCTGATCCCGGCAAGTTCCTGTCGACGGTCCAGATCGGGATCACGCTGATCGGCGTGCTCTCAGGTGCGATTTCCGGCGCCACGCTGGGCCAGCGCCTGACCAACCTGCTGGTCGAATCCGGATTGTCGAAAGGCCTGGCTGACGCGATCGGCGTCGGCGTCGTGGTGAGTGTCATCACCTACGCCTCACTCATCATTGGCGAACTGGTGCCCAAGCAAATCGCCTTGCGCGACCCGGAATCGGTGGCGGTGCGCGTGGCGCCCTACATGATGCTGCTCTCGAAGATTTCGTCACCCCTGGTGTGGCTGTTGGATCGCTCCGGCAAGGGGCTGTTGTGGCTGCTCGGCCACCGCGGTGAAGCCGAAGACAAGGTCAGCGAAGACGAAATCCGCACATTGGTGGTCGAGGCCGAGAATGCCGGTGTGCTCGAGCCCGGCGAAAAGGAAATGATCGCGGGCGTCATGCGGCTTGGCGATCTTCCGGTCGGCGCCGTCATGACACCCCGCCCCGAAGTCAGCATGATCAATCTGGCCGATCCGCCTGATGTCATTTTCGCGGCGCTCGCCGGTCGCAACCATTCCCGTTTTGTGGTGTTCGACGGGGATCCGGATGCGGCGCTCGGCATTGTCCAAGCCAAGGACATGCTGGACAGCTATTTGTCGGGAGAGGCACCTGATATTCGCAAGCTGGTCCGGGATGCCCCGATCATTCCCGAATTCCTCGATGCGAGGGACGTCGTCGCGGTGCTACGTGACTCCCCCGTGCATATGGGGCTGGTGCATGACGAATACGGCGTCTTCCAGGGCGTCGTAACCAGTGCCGACATTCTCGAATCGATCGTCGGCGGCTTCCATACCGAAGAGGGGCCGCCCGAAGCGGCCGTGGTGAAGCGGGACGACGGCTCGTATCTGATCTCGGGCTGGATGCCGGCGGTCGAATTTGCGAATTTGCTCCAGATCACCCTGCCGTCGTCGCGGCAGTATCAGACCATGGCCGGTTTCCTGCTCCAGCAGTTCGGCGCAATTCCGACTGTCGGTGAGCAGGTCGAGGCGCAGGGTTGGCGCTTCGAGATCGTCGATCTCGATGGCCGGCGTATCGACAAGACATTGGCGACACGTATCGACGATGGGGCCGCCGACGAGCAGGCGTGATGGCGCGATGCCGAGTTTTCTGACGTCGAGGCTCAGAACTCGCCGTGCAAACGGCCCGAGAAGATCGAGACCGGGCCACGGTCGCCATTATAGGCGGGGTTTGCGATCAACTGATAGTCGGCGGTGAAGGTGAAGGTCTTGTCGATCGCGAACGCGTAGTAGGTCTCGAAGATACTTTCATTGCGGTAGTTGAGCCGGCCGTCGCCGATCAGGAGGCCGAGGCCGCCCGCCGCCAGGAAGTCGCGATGGTCAGATGACAATCCGTTGACGGCGCCGCCGATGCCGAACGTATCGCTCGGCCGGCCCCAATAACTGCCCTTGACCGACAAGCCGGCGGAGACGCTGCGATCCACATCGGTGAACGACAGGATTTCGTTGCGCCCGTCGTTCCAGCTCGCTCGGGCGAACAGGCCGACGTCCCTGATGATCTGCTGTTCGGCGTTGATGTAGAATCCGTACTTGGTGTTTTCACGCCGGATGCCGACGATGACGTCGTTGATGTCGAGCGTTGGGTCCGCCGCTGCCATCCCCAGCGCGTTTCGGTAGCTGCCGGTGTTGCCGCGATTGCCGAAAATGCCGAGCCTGAGCTTGCCGGGCTGATCGAAGATCGTGTGACGTTCCTCGAATTCCACTACGGCACCGCCGGACTTGAACACGAGGACGTCGCTGTTGGGCGCGTTGGGGACCTGGAACAGGCCGGCCCGGAGCGCCCAGTCCTTGCGGTTGAGTTCGACCACCGCGCCGCGGGTGAAGCCGGGCAGGTCGGCAGGGAAGTCGTAAGCCGCGGACGACCACATCGCCCAGTTCATGAAGTCGACGCGGGGATCCTTGGCGTAGGAATTGCCGTCGAAATAGTCGCCAACCGCAAAACGTCCGACCGTGACCGTGACGCGGTCGATGTCGCGCTTGCCCGCGAGTTGCATCGGACCGTCGGCGACATCTTCCTGCTCGCCGCCGAGGCCGAAGGTCTGGCGAAACACGTAGCGCTGCGGGCGATATTTCGGATAGGGCGCGCCACCTTTCTGGGCTTCACCGTTGGGGAAGCCGGCAAGTCCCAGCGTGCTGTTGAGGCCAAAACCCTGCGCCAGTTCGGGGTTGAAATAGAACTCGCCGCCCTGCCACAGCCGCCAGCCGAGAAACACATCCGCAGTCCATGTTTGTCGGCCCTGGCCGCCGCCCGGTAGACTGTTGGTGCCCTCATAGGGCGAGCGCATGCGCGGATAGGCTTGCGCGATGACCGTGGTCTGCCCGTGCACGTTCCAGTTTTTCGGCTCGGCAAGCGCGGTGCGTCCATCGACCGGTGTGGGCCCCGCCCAAGGCGGTGTCTCCCACAGCCGGTAATTCAGTCCGAGCTTGAACAAGTGAACGTTGGGATCGACGTTGACGCGCGGCAATCCGACGTCGGTCAGGTCATAGGTCCGGCGCGCCAGATCGACGTAATTGTATTCGGCCTTGGCGGTCCAGTTGCCGCCGACGGCCACCTCGATGCCCAGCCCGGCGGTCCAGCCGACATGCGTGAGGTACCGCTTCGGCGGGATGATTGCTCCGAGGTCATTGAGGTTGACGTGGGTGCTTCCCCACGCGAGGCCGCCCGTGACGTAAGGCATCCACGTTCCCATCGCGTAGCCGACCCGGCCGCGCGCGGTTGCGATGTAATCGATGGTGCTGTTGAACGGAGCCGGCGCGAGCCGCGGAATGTCCACCGGGCTGCCGAACGATATGTCGGCCTCCACACCGAGCACGACCTTGTTGGCCAGCTGCCTGACGTAGCCGGCTTGGTAGCCGCCGGTCAGTCCCGTCACGCTGTGGGGGAAGAACACGCCCTGCAAGGGCTCGGTGTTGGTGCCCGGGCCGAGGCTGCCGGCGCCGTAACCGACATGACCGCCCACATAGAGCCCGGTCCAGTGATAGACGGCCTTGAGCGCAGGCGCCTTGAGCGACATATCGGCCGCCAGGACGGGGCTGGCGAGCGTCATGGCACCGACGGCGGCGCCAGCCAAAACATGCTGCAGGGATTGGCGGTACGAACCCATGATGCGGCCTGTTCCCGCGCGTAGCGGGGTGCGGTCTGGCACCATCACTGCAGATTTGAACGCCCGCCGCCACCCAAGAAATGAAGTCATCAACCCCGCCGCCCCCGGTCGGCTTCTTCCCGATTCGTCCGCTCAAAGCCAGGTCGGAAAAACGCACCATACACCCCATCCCAGTTGCAATTAATTCGCAACAATATGGCGATGGAGTCCGCCTTGGATGGCATTGCTACATGACAGTTTTGCAACAGCGGTGGGATGGTTGGCTCAAAAAAAGTGACCCGCCCGGGGGGACAGCCGGGCGGGTCGGGTTCGGCACAGGGTGGATGAGGCGCCATGCCGGACAGGGAACCAAGAGAGCAGCCTTAAGGCGGTCATCGTGGTCCGCATCCAGTTGGACGGTGCCATCCCGATTCCGGTTCGAACGAAGTTTGGGGAATCCGGATCGGAGATTATTCGGCAGTCAATACAGTCGCTTAGAGGATATAATCCGGGCCACTCGCCAGCCTCTTCACGTCGAATTTATCGACATCTTCAAGCAACTCGCAGAACGCGCGGGCGCCGTGATCGAGCAGCTTTTCGCCCTTTTCGGCGGAGGCCTGGGTAGCGTCGCCGACGGCGCCGCTGCCGTGCAGGTCCTGCGCCTGCCAGGCGAATGGTACGGGCCGATGCGCCGACAGCCAGCGGTGATCCTTTTCCATCGCGATGCTGCTCGGGCGAAAATCGATGATCGCGTCCTGGCGCACGGTGTGCGGATATCGCGCCAGCATGATCGAGGTTTCGACCGCGCCGCCATGGATGCCGTGGCGCAGTTCTTCCGCCGGGAACAGTCCATCCGGGACGCCGAAGCGCGACCAGCTGGTGGTGACCACGAGCAGTCCATGCTGTGCGCGAAGATCCTGCGCGACCATCGTCATCGCCGCGCTGTTGCCCCCATGGCTCGTCACCATCACGAGCTTTTTGACGCCGGCGCGCGCGACGCTTTCGCCGAGCGCCATCCAGCTCTTCAGCGCGACCTCAGTGGGTAGCGTCAGCGTGCCCGGATAGTCGATATGTTCGGTGGAAATCCCAACCGGCTGCAGCGGCAGGAACGTGACCGGAACGCTCGCCGGCAGCAACTCGCCGACCCGCGCCAGATAGGCCTCGCCGATCATGACGTCGGTGCCGAGAGGCAAATGCGGGCCGTGCTGTTCGGTTGCCGCCAGCGGCAGCACCGCGATCCAGCGCTCGGGGCCGCTGGCTGCGATATCGGGCCAGTGGATGTCGGTCCAGTTGCGGGGCGGAACAGGCGAAGTCATCGAGCCAAGCGTTTCTTTGAATGGATTTGCAGGGTAGTTTGTTAGTCAACCAGGGACGATATCTCCCTCCTTGGGGGCGTGATCCACGTCCACACCCTCCTTATCATGGGCCAGAATGATCGACGGAGTCCAACCATGAACCCGGCCTTTTTGCCGCGAACGTTAACCGCAGCCCTGTTGGCGCTGGTGGCCGTGCTGGCGCCAGCGCGCGGGCAGACCCTCGACAAGGTCTCGTTTGGAACCAACTGGGTCGCGGAAGCCGAGCATGGCGGCTTCTTCCAGGCGGTCGCCGACGGCACCTACAAGAATTACGGGCTTGACGTCACCATCGTGCCGGGCGGCCCCAACAGCAACAACCGTATGCTGCTGATCGCCGGCAAGCTCGACTTCTTCATGAGCGCGAACACGCTGCAATCCTTCGATGCGGTCACCAACAAGGTGCCGCTGGTGGCGGTCGCCGCCATCTTCCAGAAGGATCCGCAGGTCTTCCTGACCCACCCGGAATTCAAGATCGGCAAACTGGAGGATCTCAAACCGCTGACCCTGCTGGTGTCGAAGGAAGGCATCACGAGCTATTTCCAGTGGCTGAAGTCCGAGTATGGGTTCAGCGAGAGCAAGGTCAAACCTTACACCTTCAATTCGCAGCCTTTCATCGTGAACAAGCAAAGCGCGATGCAGGGATATGTCACCTCCGAGCCGTACGCGGTCGAAAAAGCCGCAGGCTTCAAGCCGAACGTCGTGCTGCTGGCCGATTACGGCTTCAACGCCTATTCGACCCTGATCGAGACCCGCACCGAGATCGTCGACAAGAAGCCCGACCTGGTGCAGCGCTTCGTCGATGCGTCCATGATCGGCTGGTACAATTATCTCTACGGCGACAACACGCCGGGCAATGCCATGATCAAGAAGCTCAATCCTGAGATGACCGATGAATTGCTGAAATATTCCACGGCCAAGATGAAGGAATACGGCATCGTCGATTCCGGCGACACCTTGAAGGACGGCATCGGCGCCATGACCGATGCGCGCGTCGCCAGCTTCTTCGACAAGATGGTGCGCGCCGGCGTGGTTCGCCGCGATATCGACTACCGCCAGGCCTATACGCTGCGCTTCATCAACAAGGGCGTCGGCCTCAATCTGCGGCCGAAGAACTAGGCGTGATGGCCGGTCCCGCTTTGTCTGAAGCCGATGCGATGGCGGTGCGCCTTGGTGCCGTCACCAAGGTCTATGACAACGGCGTGGCCGCGCTTGGACCGCTCGACCTCGACGTCAGGCGTGGCGAATTCGTCTCCTTGCTCGGCCCCTCCGGATGCGGCAAATCCACCGCCTTGCGGCTGATTGCGGGACTGACCACGCCGAGTTCAGGTGTGGTCGGCGTTTCCCGCCGCGCGAACGAAACCCGCGCGGGTCATGCCATCGGCTTTGTGTTTCAGGAGCCGACCCTGATGCCGTGGGCCAGCGTGCAGGACAATGTCCGGCTGCCGCTGAAGCTTGCCGGCATGCCGGCGACGGAAGCGGACAGGCGGATCAATGAGGCGCTGGCGCAGGTGGCCCTGTCGGAGTTCGCCGCTGCATACCCGCGCGAATTGTCCGGCGGCATGAAGATGCGGGTATCGCTGGCGCGGGCGCTGGTCACCCGTCCGGATATCCTGTTGATGGATGAGCCGTTCGCCGCACTCGACGAAATCACGCGCTTCCGTCTCAACAACGATCTGCTGGAGCTGTGGCGCAAGCTGAATATGACGGTCATCTTCGTCACCCATTCGGTGTTCGAGTCGGTGTATCTGTCGCAGCGCGTGGTCGTGATGTCGTCACGGCCCGGGCGCGTCAGCGCCGAATTTCGTATCGACACGCCGGAGCCGCGGGTCGAGGACTTCCGGATGTCGGCCAGCTATGCCGCGTATTGCCGCGAGGTCTCTCAAGCGCTGGTGCCTTCCTATTCGGGGCAAACAAGCGCATGAGTTCTTCACGGGATTTTGTTCGCTTTTTGCTACCCGTCGTGGTGCTCGCCGCCGGCATCGCGTTGTGGGAACTGGTGGTGCGTGTCAACGACATCCAGCCCTATGTGCTGCCTGGGCCATCAGCGGTGTTCCAGACGCTGGTCGCGGACTGGCCGGTGCTGTCGGAATCCCTCGGCGTCACCTTGCTGACCACGCTGGAAGGCTTCATCGCCGCCGCCATCGGCGGCGTCGCGCTGGCGCTGTTGTTCAATCAATCGAAATGGCTGGAATATTCGCTGTTTCCCTACGCGGTGATCCTGCAGGTCACGCCTGTGATCGCGATCGCACCATTGCTGCTGATCTATCTGCAGCAACAGACCGCGGTGATCGTTTGCGCCTGGATCGTCGCCTTCTTTCCGGTGCTGTCCAACACCACGCTCGGGCTAAATTCGGTCGACCGCAATCTGGCCGGCCTGTTCAGTCTCTATGGCGCGTCGCGGCTGCAGACGCTGCGGTACCTGAAATTGCCAGCAGCATTGCCCTATATTCTCGGTGGATTGCGGATCGCAGGCGGACTATCCCTGATTGGCGCAGTGGTCGCCGAAATCGCGGCTGGCACGGCGGGCGCAGGCTCGGGCCTTGCGTTCCGTATTGCCGAGTCCGGCTACCGTCTCAACATTCCCCGAATGTTCGCCGCTCTGCTGTTGCTCTCCGTCGCCGGGATTGTCATCTATGGCCTGCTGGCGCTAATTTCGCATCTGGTACTGCGGCGCTGGCATGAAAGCGCGCTTCGAAAGGAAAACTGATGGCTGCCGGGAATATTTCGTCCGAAAAGATCGATTTGCTGGTCTATGGGCCAATCAGGCCGATCCTCGAAAACGGCTTCTCCGATCAATATGTACTGCACAAGGCGGAGAGCCGGGCGGATCTCGAACGGCTGACGCCCGACGTGCTGGCCAGGACCCGCGGCATGGCGGTGACCTATCATTCGGTGCCGGCCGACGCCAAGGCGTTGTCGCATTTTCCCAAGCTCGAAATCATCGCCAGCTTCGGCGTCGGCTACGACCACGTCGACTGCAACTATTCGCGTGAACACAATGTGGTGGTCACCAACACGCCCGACGTGCTGACCGAAGAGGTCGCCGACGTTGCGATGGGGCTGTTGATCTCGACCCTGCGCGAATTCGTCAAGGCTGATCGCTATCTGCGTTCGGGCCTGTGGCAGACGCAGAATTATCCGCTCAGCGTCGGCTCGCTGCGCGACCGCAAGGTCGGCATCGTCGGCATGGGTCGCATCGGCCAGGCGATCGGCCGCCGGCTGGAGGCTTCGCTGGTGCCGGTCTCCTATCATTCGCGCAATCCGTCATCGGTCGTCTCTTACAAGCACTATGGCGACCTGATGGAGATGGCGAAGGCGGTCGATACGCTGATCGTGATCGTGCCCGGCGGCGCCTCTACTGCGAAGATGATCAACGCCGACGTCCTCAAGGCGCTCGGTCCGCGCGGCGTGCTGATCAACGTCGCGCGCGGTTCCGTGGTCGACGAAGAGGCGCTGGTCGCGGCGCTGAAGTCGGGGACGATCCTGGCCGCGGGCCTCGACGTGTTCGCCAAGGAGCCGAGCGTGCCGGATGAACTGAAGGCGATGCAAAATGTCGTGCTGCTGCCACATATCGGCTCAGCCTCGGTGGTAACGCGCAATGCGATGGATCAGCTCGTGGTCGATAACATCAAGAACTGGTTTGCCGGCAAGGCACCGCTGACGCCGGTACCGGAAACACCGGTGAAGGGGCGCTGATGCAAGTCAGAGCGTTTTCCAGCGAAGTGGTCCCGGTTCGCGTCAAGAAAACGCGTCAAAATAAAGAATCCAGAGCCCCGTTTCGATTTAATCGAAACGGAAAAGGCTCCTGCCGCCCAGGTGTCGCGGTTGCGGTGCTATCAGCGCTGCTCGCCGCTCTGCTTGTTCCTGGATCGCCCGCGTGGTCGCAGGCGGCTCCGAGCCTGCAGAAAGACATGGTCGGCCAGTGGGAGCTTGCGACCACCGAGCGCAGCAAGACCTGCGTCGTGACGCTCAAATCCGATGCGACATCGCAAGGCCTGAAGCTCGAACTTGAGCCGAGCTGTGCGGCGGCGCTGCCCTTCACCAAGGATATCACCGCCTGGAGTATCAAGGGCCTCGGCGACATCGTGCGGATGCAGGATGCCGCCGGCCAGCCGGTGATCGATTTCACCGAGGTCGAGAGCGGCATTTTCGAAGGGCTGCGGACCGGCGAAGGCGTCTACATCCTGCAGAATCTCGCAGCCGCCCGCTCGCTCGCCAAATCGATGGACCAGATGATCGGCGACTGGTCGATGGTGCGCGGCAATGGCAAGGCGATCTGCGGCCTGACGCTCACCAACACCGAGGCGACAGGCGATAATTTCCAGGTATTTTTGAAGCCGCGCTGCGATCCTGCGGTGGCCGCGTTCGCGCCCAACCAGTGGCGGCTCGATCACGGCCGGATGATATTGATGTCGGCCAGCGGCCAGACCTGGCAGTTCGAGGCCGACGACAATGCGCAATGGCGGCGGGTGCCTGACAGCGCCGATCCCCTGATCATGATCCGGGGGCAGTAGGCACCATCCGCGCCGGCCCCGGCGACAGGAGGGTCCGGTGGAACCTTTCGGCTGTCGCCGCCTTTCTTCGAACCACTAAGCCACAGCGATCACCAATTGGTGTCGCCAGGTCCCGCGTACGCGGTCCAATCGTGTGGA
The DNA here is from genome assembly GCF_040546575.1 of Bradyrhizobium sp. OAE829. Taxonomy (NCBI): domain Bacteria; kingdom Pseudomonadati; phylum Pseudomonadota; class Alphaproteobacteria; order Hyphomicrobiales; family Nitrobacteraceae; genus Bradyrhizobium; species Bradyrhizobium sp. OAE829. The sequence goes on from NZ_JBEPOE010000001.1 coordinate 4,982,885, forward strand.
AGCTGAACCGCGGCGGGCCGGGAACCGCAGGAAACGGTCATGTCGCTCTTCCGCTATGTCAGGCGCATGCTGATTGCGCCCCTTACTTTCCTGGTTTTGACGGCCGCTGGATCGGCTTCGGCGCAGTCATCGGTTCCGTCCCACCTTGCGGCCTGGTGGATCGCGGTGGACAACGTCGCCTTTCCGCCGCTGTGGCGGGACGGCACCATCGTGCCGATGGAGGAGCTTCTCATCATCGAGAGTGACGGGCGGTTCGAGAACCGCATGATGGGATTCTACGGTATCGATCCCGGCTATTGCGCCAAGGAAAACCTCTGCAGCGATGCTCCGCTGATTGCCACCGGACGGCTCGCGCTTTCAGGTTCGACCCGCGCCACCGGCACAGGACAGACTTTTGAGTCCGGCAACAAACTCCTGCTCAGCGATATCAGCACAGCGGCGAACCGAATTGACTCGCCGCGTGGCGATTCGATCATCCGCGCGCGCAGCGTGAGCGCAACAAGTGCCTGGATGGCCGAGGGTCGGGTGGATGTCGACGACGGTATGCTTTTGTTGCGTCGGGCCGCAGGCGAGGAGCCACGTGCCTTCGTCAAGATAGCGCCCGAGAAATTGCGCCGGCTGCGCGCGGGCATCATGGTGTCCAACCTCTCCGCCCTGCAGCATTGGCGCTGCTATCTCGCTTCCGCCACCGGCGGAGACGTCAGGTTGATGCCGCTGCGCAATGACAAGCCGATGCTGCCCGCGATCCGCGACTACATCGCGGCCGCGCACTATTATTTGACCGCACTGACCTACGCGGGTCGCCCAACGGTCGATGATCCCGATCCCGCCCAGCGCCGGCTTGCCGGGGTCGCGCTCGAGGACCTGATGGCCGGATCGCCGGCGAAGCTGCCGCAGCCCAGGACCGTTCAGGAGCGGCGCGAGGTCAGGGCGGTTGCAAGATATCTCACCGTGCTGGTCAAGGGCGAGCAGCCCGAGGCGGCAAAGGCCATGATGGCGCGGGAATTCCCCGGCGTCTCCTTGCGCCAGGATTTGACCGAAGCGGAAACATTGGCGTTGACGACCTATTTGCGCGGCGGCGCGGATCGAAACCGGCTGTTTTGCGCCGGTTAAGGCCGGTATTGTTGCCGAGACGGCGCTGATCCCGGATTGCCGCGTCCATTGGCCCTCTCGAAAAATTCTCAAAATCCCTGTCGATTCCCGGCAATCCCGTTCGTCGTCTCAAATAGCGGGACAGTTCCGCGGGCTGGGTGCCTGCGGCTCGCCTCAAACAGGAGTTTTTCATGCGCTTCATGTCGATCGTCATGTCGTCCCATCCGCCTGCCGAGCCGCCGGCAGCAATGATGGAGGCGATGAACAAGCTCGCCGACAGGGAAATCAAGGCCGGCCGCATGCTGGACACCGGCGGGTTGATGCCGCTCGCGATGGGCGCGCAGGTGCGCATCACCGACGGCAAGCTCAGTGTCGTCGATGGCCCGTTCGTGGAGGCCAAGGAAGTGATCGGCGGCTACGCGATATCAGAACTGCGCAGCAAGGAAGAGGCGGTGGCGCTGGCGAAGGAATTCATGCAGCTCCACGTCGATCACATGCCGGGCTGGGAAGGGACGTGCGAGATTCGCGCGTTCTTCGACGGCGCGCCGGGCGAGTGTTCCTGATCGTCGCCGTTCGCCATCCCGGCCGCCGCTAACCAGGAACAGCGGTGGCTAGTTCACAAGGGAGTTCTTCACATGCGCTTCATGTACATCGTTACGCCTGTCCACCCCACACCGCCGACGCCGGAATTGATGGCGGCCGTGCACAAGCTTGCCGAACGCGAAATCAAGGCCGGCCGCATGGTAACCAGCGGTGCGCTACAACCTCGCACATTGGGCGCGCAAGTGCGGATCACGGACGGCAGGCTTGGTGTCGTGGACGGGCCGTTCGTGGAAGCCAAGGAGGTGATCGGCGGCTATGCGATCTTCGAACTCCGCGACAAGCAGGAGGCGATCGAGAAGGCGGTCGAGTTCATGCAGGTCCACCGCGACTACATGCCGGGTTGGGAGGGCACGTGCGAAGTCCGCGCTTTTGTGACGGCGGATTGGGAGGCGGCCTGCTCGGTCAGTGCGCGGGCCGCCTCTTGAGGCCCTCACCATGCACGCACCGTCGGCGGCGATGACCGCCGCCGACATCCATCGCACCGTCGTCGCGGTCTGGCGCATCGAGCAGCCGCGGCTGCTCACCAGCCTGTCGCGGATGCTGCGCGACGTACCGCTGGCCGAGGACCTGACGCAGGAAGCGCTGCTGGCGGCCATCGAGCATTGGCCGGTGACGGGCGTTCCGGAAAAGCCCGGCGCCTGGCTGATAGCGATCGCCAAGCGGCGGGCGCTGGATCATCTGCGCCGCCGCCAGATGCTCACCCGCAAGCACGAGATCGTGGCGCGGGACATGGAGCAGGAACAGCAGGCCATGCCCGATTTCGACAGCGCGCTCGACGACGATATCGGCGATGAATTGCTGCGGCTGATCTTCACCGCGTGCCATCCCCGCCTGTCGCGTGAGGCCCGCGCCGCGCTGGCGCTGCGTATGATCTGCGGCCTGACCACGGACGAGATCGCGCGCGCCTTCCTGCTGCCGGAGGCGACCATTGCTCAAAGGATCGTGCGGGCGAAGCGGACTTTGTCGGAATCCGGGCTCGCTTACGAGACCCCGCGCGGCGAGGAGCTTTCCGAACGGCTCGCTTCCGTGCTCGAGGTCGTCTACCTCATCTTCAACGAAGGCTATACGGCGGCTCGCGGCGACGAATGGCTGCGGCCGCAGCTCTGCAATGACGCGCTGCGGATGGGGCGCGTGCTGACCTCGATCGCGCCGCAGGAATCCGAGGCGCACGGCCTGCTGGCGCTGATGGAGCTAAATGCCTCGCGCATCGCCGCGCGCACCGATCAAGCCGGCGATCCGATCCTGCTGATGGACCAGAACCGCGGGCTGTGGGACCAGCTCCAGATCCGCCGCGGCATGTCGGCACTGGCGCGGGTGCACGAACTCGGCGGCGCCGGCGGCTTCTACGCGTTACAGGCGGCGATCATCGCCTGTCACGCTCAAGCGTCGGCGCCCGATGAGACACCCTGGCCGCGCATTGCAGAACTCTACGCGGAATTGGCCGCGTTGGTGCGCTCGCCCATCATCGAACTCAACCGCGCCGTTGCGGTCGGCATGGCGGAGGGACCGGCAGCGGCGCTTGCGATCGTGGACCGTCTCGCGCACGAGCCCGCGCTGAAGACCTATCATCTACTGGGAAGCGTTCGCGGCGATCTCCTGCACAAGCTTGGCCGCTTCGATGAAGCGCGCGCCGCGTTCGAGGCCGCTGCCAGTCTCGCCGGCAACAAGCGCGAGCAGGAGTTACTGAAGCGGCGCGCCGCCGAAGCAGGCAGCGACGCGCCGGCCTCAAACTAGCAGATAAGTTGAATCGGTCCGGCGGCTGGCTCGCTGCACCTCTCCCGCTTGCGGGGGAGGTCGACGCACGAAGCGCGGCGGGTGGGGGCTCTCTCGAAACGATGATTCGTGGATAGACCCCCACCCCAACCCTCCCCCGCAAGCGGGAGAGGGAGCGTAGTTCCTTCGCGGTTGCTAGATGAAGCGGAACTGCGACCGTTCGCGCTTCGCAAGTTTTGGAATCGCCTGACCGACGATGATGTTCTTGAAGTGCGGCGTTTGCTGATGATCGGCGAATGCTGCTTCGCCCGCGAACACCTCATAGAAGAAGTATTTCCGCGGCTCGGCCAGGTTCTGATGGATCTGGAATTCTTTCACGCCGGGCTCGCGCTGCGCCTGCGGCAGAAAATCTTTCAGTAGACTAGCGACCGCCGCTTCCTCGCCGGGATTGACCTCCCAGAACGCGGTGACGACCAGGCTTTGGTTGGCGTTGTCGATTGCTGCCATGTTGTTCTCCTGTGAATGCAGCGCCGGTTCGATCCGGCGACTGCAATCATCATAACAGGGATCGCGACATCAATGCTTCGACATCAATCGAATTGTCATATGAGGGCCGCGCGCGTGCGTTTACCCTGCGATCCTGTCGCCCGGTGTGGAGCACGCGCATCGCGAGAAAGACCGTGCTCGCGATCGGTATCGAGCGTTCCCTGCAGGACTTCAACGGTACTATGGCGCAAACGCCACTGCACGCCCTTGGCAGGTTGATTCCTCAGCATTGCGCAAGATTGCTCTGTCATTAGCGCTGCAACCCTCTACGGTCGTGGCCTCGGAGCCATTACCGGCGCCCGTGCCGCCGGGAGGGAATTTCATGACCATCCGTTTTATCGGCCCGCTGTGTGCGGCGGCGCGCTCTCTCTGGTCTGCGGCGCAATGATGTTCACCGCAACCGCGGGCCATGCGCAGTCGCGCGGGATCGGAATTTACATTGTCGGGAACCCGACGAAGAGCAAAGTATCGGACAATGAAATCCTCGGCCGCGAGACCGGACCACCGTCAAAAGCAGCAAATCGAACACGAGCGACCGAATGGGCGGCGGTGGTCGTATCGCCCGCCCGCCGGGCAGTGGTGGCGGCCGTTAGGGCCGCCTCAGTTGGCGGTCGCTTTCAGCCGCCAATTACCACACGGGCCATCGCTGACGACGGTATCGAACATCCCTCCCGCTAGCCTGCGGAGGCCGCGCGCTCGCGCGCACGCTTGTTTCGGTAGTCGAGCACGGGAAGCCCGCCCCAACCCCAGTTGCCGGTGTCGACTTCGTCGATGACGACGAAGGTCGACTCCAAGGGCTTCTTCAGCACGTCGAGCAGCAACTGGCTGACGCCCTTGATCAGTGCGGCCTTTTCTTCCCGTGTGGCCGCGTCGGCACCGCCTTCGGTGCCTTCGCGGGTGATCTGGATGGTGACGATGGGCATGTTCATTGTCCTTGCTGGCGTTGTTCCGAATGGCTGTCAGTGACCGGCGCTCTGGCCGCCATCGACATGCAGGATCTCGCCGGTGACGAAGGCGGCGCCTTCCAGGAACAGCACGGCGTCGACGATGTCCTTGGCTTCGCCCATGCGCCCGACCGGATGCAGATTGGCCAGGAATTCGTGCGTTTCAGGTTTGTGCATCGGGGTCTTGATGACACCCGGGGAGATGGCGTTGACGCGGATGCCCCGCTTTGCGTACTCGATCGCCAATGATTTGGTGGCGGCGTTCAGTCCACCCTTGGTCAGCGAGGCCAGCACCGAGGGAACGTTGCTGTTGGCGTGATCGACCAGGCTGGTCGTGATCTGCACGATGTGACCCGAACCCTGCTTCAGCATCTCGGCCGCGGCGAGTTTTGTCAGATGGAAGAAGCTTCCAACATTGGTCGCAACCACCGACGCGAAATCCTCGGCGGTATAGCTGGTGAACGGCTTGGCGACGAAAATGCCGGCATTGTTGACCAGGGAATCGATGCGGCCGAACCGCTCGAGCGCCTGCGACACGATTTTCTGCGCGGTCGCCGGGTCGGAAACGTCGCCGGCAACAGCCAGAATATCCGGATCGCTGGACGGCTTGATCGAACGGGAATTGGCGACGACGCGGTAGTTGCGGTCGCGATATCCCTTCACCAGATCCGCGCCAATGCCTTGCGACGCGCCGGTGATGATGACGACTTTCTGTTCCTTACCCATGGTAGCCTCCTGATCTCTGTGACGCGGCAGGTTTGCCGTCGGGCCGTGTGGCGCCGATGGAGATCAGGCTAATTCTTCCGGGTTTCGGTGCGAATGCCCGTTATTCGGAAGGCACTCTTCCGCTGCGCGAACGAATGGCGCTGGCGTTCTTGTCGGCCTCGTTCGAGAGCCGGGTGAAATACCGCTTCAGGCGCGGCGCGGCGAAATCGACAAAGGCGCGCACCTTCGGCACCGACAGACGTCCCTGCGGCGCCAGCAAATGAACCGGCAGCGGCGGGTGTTCGTCCTTGCCGAGCAGCAGTTGCAGCCGGCCGTCTCGGATTTCGTCGGCGATGTGATAGGAAAACAGCCGCGTGACCCCGTGCCCTTCCGTCACCGAGGCGATCGCCGCGCGAACCGTGTTGACGACCAGCCGCGGCGCGAACTGGACCACCCGTGGAACGGAGGATCCGTTCAGCGGCGGGAAGCTCCAGGAATTCAGCCCGAAATGGGTCATGGCGACAATCCGGTGCTTTGCCAGATCAGCCGGTTCGCGGATGACGGGATGCCGCGCCAGATATCCCGGAGACGCCGCGATCACGCGGCGGACTTCGCCGACACGCACTGCGACGAAATTCGAATCGGCGAGATGCGCGATGCGGAGCGCGACGTCGATGCCCTCGTCGATCAGGTTCACCGGCCGGTCGAGCAGAACGAGCCGCGCCGACACCGCCTGATATTCGTTCATGAAGGCTTCGAGGATCGAGCGCAGAATATCTTCACCGGTGATGATGGGCGCGGTCAGGGTCAGCGTGCCGCGTGGCGCCGAGCGTTCGCTGCCGGCTACGAGATCGGCCTCCTCGAGTTCGACGAGAACGCGGCGGCAGGCAACGACATAGCGCTCGCCGGCCTCGCTCAGCTTCAGCGACCGCGTGGTGCGATGAAGCAGTTCAGCCCCGACATGGTTCTCGAGGAAGGCGATCGCGCGGCTCACGGCGGCCGGTGACCGGCGCAGGCGCCGGCCCGCACCGGCGAGGCTGCCCTCGTCGACGGCGGAGACAAAGACTTTCATCGCGTCGATGCGGTCCATTTGGTCTTCCGCCTAGGGGAACACTGACCGTCCGGTCATAGGCATTCTTCCGCAGATCGGCAAGGTGGGTAACCGGCTGACGAATGTAGCTCCGGTGTCGACCTCGGTTGCGGTGCGCAGCTGTGATTGACATTCCGATCCCTGGTCGCAAATGATTGAGCCTGCAATCAACTGGCGAAGCGTTCATGCCAAACATACGATCTGCCGTCTCAAGGGCCACGCTCGGCATGCTCGCTCTGGCCGCTTCGATCTCCAGCGATGCCGCATTTGCGCAAGGCGGAGCAGCGTCGGTCTGGCCAACCCGGCAATGGCAAACATCCACGCCGGAAGAGCAGGGCATGGATTCGATGGCGCTCGCCGACCTGCTCGATTTCGGGAAAACCCGCAGCCTCGACAGCCTGTTGCTGGTTCGGCGTGGACGCATCGTGCTGGACGCCTATTACGCGCCATATACGGCCGACATTCCGCACCGGATAAACTCTTCGACCAAAGCGGTCGTCGGGACGCTGGCGGCGATTGCCAACAAGGATGGTCTGCTTGATAGCTTCGATCATCCGGTGCTGGATTTCTTTGGCGATCGCAGCGTCGCAGATGCCGACGACAGAAAGAAAGCCATCACGGTTCAGCACCTGTTGGATATGACTTCCGGAGTCGACTGGAAGGAGCCGCTGGACGGGCGTCCGGATTCGGTCATCGAAATGAGCCGCCAGCGGGACTGGATCAAATTCATCCTTGATCGTCCGATGTCGAGCGCGCCGGGAGAGGCCTTCAACTACAACAGCGGCGGCACGCACCTGTTGTCCGGCATCATCACCAAGCTCACCGGCATGAGCGCCGCGGACTATGCGAAGGCCAAGCTGTTCGGGCCGCTCGGGATCACCGTCTCGAACTGGTGGCGTGATCCCCAGGGTAACTCGACCGGCGGATACGGTCTGGCCTTGCTGCCGCGCGACATGGCGAAGATCGGCTATCTGTATTTGCGCAACGGCCAGTGGGAGGACAAATCGCTGCTTCCACCCGGCTGGATCGACAAGGTGAGCCACGCCACCGTGAACATGAATATGCCGAGAGCGCCGGATCTGCGGTATTCCAATTTGTTCTGGGCGCTTCCCGACAAGCACGTCTACATGGCGAACGGATACCATTGCCAGCTCATCATGGTTTTGCCCCGGCTTGATATCGTCGCGGTGACCACCGCCAGGGATTTTTGTCCGTTAGGCAGGCTGGCTGATCTGATTTCTGGCGCCGTCAAATCCGAAACGGCATTGCCCCCGGATTCCACCGCCTCGAATCGGCTCGCGGACAAGATTCGCGAGATATCGACCGAGAAGGCGACGGAAACTGGCGAAACGCCGGGGACCGCAGCCGCGGTCTCGGGACGTACCTACAAGTTTTCGGCCAATGCGCTGAACGTCAAATCGATATCGCTGATCCTCGCTCATCCAAGCCCGCACTACGACCTCGAGTTATACGCATCCGATCCGAGCCAGCCGTCACGCCGGTTTATCGGTCCGATTGGACTTGATGGTCTGTATCGCAAGGCAGACTCGATCGTCGGCGGCGTATTTGCGACCAAGGGGAAGTGGTTGAACGGCTCCACGTTTGAGATTGAGCGGCAGGCGGTGGGAATGGACGAGCTACAGAAGTGGACCCTGTCGTTTGACGGCGACAGGCTTCACCTTCGCGGCAGGGACAGGGCCGGCCGCGAGGTTTCCGCTGATGGCGAAGCTGGCGGCTAATCGGGCAAAGTCTGTTGTGCGGCAGGCGTTTGGTCGAGGCCTCGATATCGCCGCGCAGAAAACTATTCGCTCGGGCTGATTGCGATGACGATCGCATCCGATGGGACGCCGCTGTCCTGCAGTGTAAACGGGGTGGCGCCAAGCTCCAGGCGCAGGCTCTTCCGCAATTCCGGGCAATCACTTCGCCCGGTGCTGCCGACGGAGCGTGCATAGCGTCCGTCCTGAATGATATCGATCCACGCGTCCTCCGAAGGGGTCACCTGATAGATGCCTGGCCGCTCAGTCGCCGGAAATCGAACGGAGCCGCCAAACCATCGTTCGATCCGCGGCGTTCGCTCCGACGGCATTTCGAATACGGCCTCACCGGCCGGCCGCAGACTAATTGCAATGGCTGCCTTCGGAAATGCGGCGAGCGTTGCGCCGGACACGACGCTCACCTTGTCGGATGCCGCAAACCATGTCCGCGCGCGCGAGCGACCATGCGAATTTTTCGCAGCCGTCGTTGGCCGCGCTCGCTTGTGTGAGCATAGCAAGGAACGTGATGCCGAGCAGAGCGATGCGGCGCATGTTCAATCCATCCCTACGGCGCCGCGCCCGGCGCGGCAAACCCGTGCTTGGCGAGCAGTTGCTGGCCCTCGGCCGAAAGAAAGAACAGCGCGAATTTGTAGGCAGGCGCCGACGCGTCGTTGATCACGGTCAGTCCGTAATCGGCGCCGACCGCCAGCGCGTCGGGAAGGCCGACGATCTGCTGCGCCGGATTTTCCTTCTGCGCCGCCAGCGCGCCGGTGCAATAGGTCAGGAAGATGTCGGCGGCGCCCTGTGCGAGCAAATTGCCATAGATCGAGCGGTCCGGAGGTGCCGGGGGGCTGGTCGGCCCACCGGTGAGCTGCAGGGCTTTCTTGTCGAGCAGGGCGTAGGCGCCGGGTTTGATCTTGTCGGCCTTGCGAAACACCTCCCAGGCATAGTCGCCTGACGGATCGGCGCGCGGCGTCGAGGTGCCAAGCTTGATCCCGGCGTCGAGCATCCGGTCGAGCAGCGTCGCGGGTTCGACTGCGAGACCCGGCTTCACCAGCGCGCACAGCTTGTTGCGCGCGAACAGCACCACCGGGCCGCTGCGTTTGGCGAGAGCCAATGCGCGCGGGTGTTCCATGTTGGCGGAAGCGAACACTTCAGCCTTGGCGCCGCCGGCGATCTCGTCCTTCAGCAAACCCGATGCACCGAACTTTGCCTTCACCTTGGTCCCGGTTGCGGCCTCGAAGCTGGCCGCAACGTCGCTTAGCGCGCCGCGTAGGCTGCCGGCTGCATGAAGCAGCACCTGATCTTCCGCGATGGCTGGTGCTGACATCAACGTGAGAACCGCAAGGCTTGCAAAAAGGCGAATGCGCATCAGGCGCCCGGATCGCTGGCATTGGGATAGAACAGCTGCTCGCCGTTGATCTTGAAGTCGGCGATCGCCTTCTGGCCTTCGGTTGAGACCAGCCAGTCGATGAACTGCTGGCCGAATTCCTTCTTGACGTTCGGATGCTTCGCCGGATTCACCAGCATGACGCCATACTGGTTGAACAGCCGCTTGTCGCCTTCGACCTCGATGACGAGTTCGCCCTTGTTCTTGAACGAAAGCCAGGTGGCGCGATCGGTCAGCACATAGGCGTTTGAAGCCGCCGCGGTGTTGAGCGCGGCGCCCATGCCCTGGCCGATCTCCTTGTACCAGGGGCCCTTGTCCGTCACGATGTCGATGCCGGCGACCTTCCAGAGATTGAGCTCGGCCTGGTGCGTGCCGGACTTGTCGCCGCGCGAAATGAAGTCGATGCCCTTGTCCTTGAGCGCCTTGAACGCGGCGACGATGTCCTTTGAATCCTTGATGCCTGCAGGATCGTTTTTCGGGCCGACCAGGACGAAGTCGTTGTACATGACAGGGTAACGCTTGACGCCAAAGCCTTCGCTGAGGAATTTTTCCTCCGCCGCCTTGGCGTGGACGAACAGCACGTCGGCGTCGCCGCGGCGGCCGGTATCGATCGCCTGGCCGGTGCCCTGTGCAACCACTTTCACGTCGATACCCGTCTTGGCCTTGAACATCGGCAGCAGGTGGCCGAACAGGCCGGAATCCTGCGTCGAGGTGGTCGACGCCACCAGGATCGATTTGTCCTGCGCAAAGGCGGTGGTCGCAAAAACAGCGCTGGCGGCGATCGCCATCAGCAAGCGGCGAGTAAGCATCTCATGTCCTCCCAAAGATCAGTCAAACGAGCAGTTCGCCGGCGATGAACGTTCTCGCTTCGCCGGTTTGTGGTGTGTTGAAGAACGCTGCCGCCGGACCGGTTTCGATCACGCGGCCGCGGTGAAGCATGACGATGTCGCCCGCCAGCCGCCTGGCCTCGCCGAGGTCATGAGTCGCCATGACGATCTTGATGCCGCGCTGGCTCACTGCGTGGACGATGTCCTCGATCGCCTTGGTGGCGGCGGGATCGAGGCTCGCGGTCGGCTCGTCCAGAAAAAGGATGGCGGGATCGCGGGCGAGCGCGCGCGCCAGCGCAAGGCGCTGCTGTTCGCCGCCTGATAGCCGGCGCGCGGGACGATCCGCCAATTGTCCGAGCCCGACCAGCGCCAGCAGCTCATCGATACGGCTTTGCTGTTCCGTCCGCGCGACATCAGACGCACGCAAGGCATAGCGGATATTGGCGCTTGCGCTACGCCGCAGCATGGCCGGGCGCTGCAGCACGATGGCGCGCCGCGTTGGCGGGACATCTTCCCGTCCTCCCCACGTCACGCGCCCCTGTGATGGCCGCACCAGTCCCATCGCCGTGCGCAGCAGCGTGCTTTTCCCTGAGCCGTTTGGCCCGATCAAAATGGTCGGCGTTCCCGGGTTCAGCGTGAGGCCGATGCCGTCGAGGATCGTCACCGTCCCGGCGGCGACGGTGACGTTCTCGAACCTGATCGGCAGATCGGAAACTGGCGCGCGCATGGTCACCCCGCCATTCGCTCGCCCGCGCGGCGGGCGGTCCAGGCCAGCGCGTTGACCGCGATCACGATTACGATCAGCACCATGCCGAGCCCGACGGCCAGCGGCAGGTCGCCCTTGGACGTTTCCAGCGCGATTGCGGTCGTCATGGTGCGGGTGAAGCCGTCGATATTGCCGCCGACAATGATGATGGCGCCAACCTCGGCCGCTGCCCGGCCAAACCCGGCAAGCAATGCGGTGACGAGACTGAAGCGCGCGTCCCAGATCAGCGTCGCTACCCGGCCGACCGGGCCGACATTCATCGCGGTGAGTTCGTCGCGGTATTCGAGCCACAGATCTTCGATGGTCTGGCGCGTGAGGGCTGCGATGATCGGGGCCACGAGCACCGTCTGCGCGATGATCATCGCCTTCGGCGTGAACAGCAGGCCCCATGAGCCGAGCGGACCCGCACGCGACAGCGCCAGGAAAACCGCCAGCCCGACCACCACCGGCGGCAGGCCCATCAGCGCGTTGAGCACGATGATGACGGCCTGACGGCCGGGAAACTGGATCAGCGCCAGCGCTGCGCCGAAGGGGATTCCGATCAGGGCGGCAAGGACGACCGCGGAAAGGCTGACGATGAGCGACAGCCGCACGATAGCCAGCAGCGCTGGGTCACCGGTCAGCACCAGTTGAAGCGCAGAAACATCGCCCGGCATCGAAATCCATCCCTCTGCGCATCTTGTGCAGAAGCCGCGGTTATGGTCAAACTTCGTAATCTATTCATATTTATGCATATCTGTGCTTGCCATGGCAGATTTACTGACCACCGACGAGGCCGCGACGTACCTGCGGCTGTCCGAGCGCAAGCTCTACGAGCTGGTCGCGCAAGGCGCGGTGCCGTGCACCAAGGTGACCGGCCGATGGCTGTTTCCGCGCGCGGCGCTTGACCGCTGGGTGACGGCCGGCCTGATCGCGCCGGCGGCGCTCACCCATGTCGCAGCTCCCCCGATCGTTGGTGGCAGTCATGATCCCCTGCTGGAATGGGCGCTGCGCGAGAGCCGCTGCGGTCTCGCGAGCCTGCCGGAAGGCAGCGAAGAAGGATTACGGCGGCTGGCGCGCGGCGAGGTGATGGCCGCGGCGATCCATCTGCATGCCCACGAAGACGACGAGCAGGTCAATATCGCAACCGTTGCCGGCGCGCCGGGGTTGCACGATGCCGTCGTGATTGCGTTTGCACGGCGCGAGCAAGGCATTCTGGTCGCCCCAGGCAATCCGCTCGGGCTGAGCGACATCGCTTCGGTCGCGCGGTCCGGCGCGCGGATGGCGCAGCGTCCGCTCGGCGCCGGCGCGCAATTGCTGTTGCTCGCCTTGCTGGCCCGCGCCGGCCTTGCAGCGCATGATCTGCGCTTGTTGAAGCCGGCTTGCCCGACCGGAACCGACGTCGCGCAGGCGGTGCGCTCCGGCCGCGCCGATTGCGGGATCGCAACAAGGTCGGTCGCGCTCGCCGCCGCCCTCGAATTCCTGCCGCTGACGTGGGAGAATTTCGATCTGGTGCTGCGGCAGCGCGACTATTTCCTGCCCGGGCCGCAGCGTCTGTTCGGCTTCCTGCGGTCGGCGGCGTTCCGCGAGCATGCGAAAGAACTTGCGGGCTATGACATCGACCGTGTCGGCGAGGTGTTGTTAGTGAATTAGGCTGGCTTCGATGAATTACTTGGCTTGCTCTAGCCGCTGTGCTGCGGTTGCTAGTTGCTGCCCGGCCGGGCCCAATGCTCCGAGCTGTGCGACGTCAGTGACCGAGATTCGATTCAGCGCGCCGCAACCGAAACCTTCCAAATGACGACGGCCCTTGGGCAGAGAGATACTGACCTGTATCTGAGGTTTTGGTAAAGTCCTTAAGTTCAGGTTCGCATGAAGGGGTCCAGATGCCCCACCAAACGTCGGTTGCAGATTGGTTGACGACCGTCGGAATGCCAGAGTACGCGGTCCGTTTTGCCGAGAACGATATCGACCTCTCCGTCTTGGTCCATTTGACCGATCAGGATTTGAAGGAACTCGGTGTCTCGCTCGGTCATCGCCGAAAGCTGCTGGCGGGGATTGCCGAACTGCCAGGTGCCCTTCGCGCCGGATCCCCTTCCGCGCCGTCCGGGCCGATGCGGCATGACGATGCCGAGCGCCGCCAGATTTCCATCATGTTCTGCGACCTGGTCGGGTCCACCACGCTGTCGACGCGACTCGATCTCGAGGACCTGCGCGCGGTCATCGGGACGTATCACCGATGTTGCGCGGAGTTGATCGGCCGACACGGCGGTTTCATCGCAAAGTACATGGGGGATGGTGTACTCGCATATTTCGGCTATCCGAAGGCGAGCGAACACGACGCCGAGCGCGCCGTCCGAGCGGGCCTCTCACTCATAGAGGCCGTGCCGAATCTTCAGACAGCCGCCGGCGTGCCGTTGAGTGTAAGGATCGGGATCGCAACCGGGTTGGTCGTGGTTGGCGACCTCATTGGGACGGGCGCGGCTCTAGAGCAGGCGGTCGTCGGCGAGACCCCGAACCTCGCGGCCCGGCTCCAGGCATTGGCAGAGCCGGGTAGCCTCGTCATCGCGTCGGCTACCCGCGATCTGATAGGTGGCCTCTTCGAGTACCGCGATCTCGGCGCCGTTGCCCTGAAGGGCTTCGACCAGAGCGTTCAGGCCTGGCACGTCGTGGCGGGCGAAGCGACAGACAGCCGGTTCGAGGCGCTACGCGCCGCCGGCACGCCGCTCATCGGCCGCGAGGACGAGACCGAGCTTCTCGCGCGGCGTTGGGAGCAGGCAAAGGCGGGAGAAGGTCGCGTAGTCCTGTTGTCGGGAGATCCGGGCGTCGGCAAGTCGCGGATCACCCAAGCCCTGCTGGAACGATTGGCTCACGAGCCGAACGCGCGCCTACGATATTTCTGCTCCCCCCACCATCAGGATAGCGCACTATACCCGATTATCACGCAGTTGAAGCGCGCAGCGGGCATTCGCCGAAACGACACCGATGAGCAGCGCCTCGCTAAGCTCGAAGCAGTGCTCACGCGCGCAACCCTCGATTTGAGTGAGGCCGTACCTCTGTTCGCCGAATTGCTGAGCGTACCGATCGGCGACCGCTACCCACCCCTCGAACTGACGCCACAGTTGCGCAAGGAGAAGACGCTTCACGCGCAGCTTGCCCTGACAGCGGGATTGGCCGCGCAGCAGCCGGTGCTGATGGTCTTCGAGGACGTGCACTGGAGCGATCCGACCACGCGAGACTTGCTGGACATCCTCGTCGACCGGATATCGGGCTTGCGGGTACTCTTGATCGCCACCTTGCGTCCGGAGCCTGCCCCAACGTGGGTCAATCGTCGTCACGTGGATCTGCTGAGCCTTGGCCGGCTGCCGCCCGAGCAATGTGCAAAGATGATCGGTCATCTGACGGGCGGCAAGGCGCTGCCGAAGGAGATCGCCGATCAGATTCTGGATCGTACCGATGGAGTTCCGCTGTTCGTCGAGGAGTTGACCAAAACGGTCCTGGAGAGCGGCCTGGTCAGGGAAGCCGGGAAGGCCTACCTCGCGACCGGCCTCGTCAGCCCGACGGCGATCCCGACGACGTTGCACGCGTCCTTGCTCGCCCGTCTCGACCGGCTGGCGCCGACGCGCGATTTGGCGCAAGTCGGGGCCGCACTCGGCCGCAATTTCTCCTACGACCTGATCAGTGCCGTCGCGCAGCTTGCGAAGTGGCAACTGGACGATTTGCTGATGCAGCTTGAGCGCGCCGAATTGATCTTCCGGCGGGGAACGCCGCCGGAAGCGGAATACACCTTCAAGCACGCGCTGGTGCAGGATGCCGCCTACAGTACGATGCTCCGAGAGAAACGGCAGCAGTTGCATGAGCGCATCGCCGCGGTCCTCGAACTCGACTTCCCCGAAATACGAAGGACCCAGCCCGAAACCCTCGCCCGCCATTGCGCCGAAGCGGGTCTGACGGAAAAGGCAGTGGAGCTATATATTTCGGCGTCGCAATGCGCGACCGCTGCATCGAATAATATAGAGGCGGCGGCGCATCTCAAAAGAGCTCTCGCACTGGTCAAGACGCTTCCGCCTCTGGCCCAGCGCACGATCGAACTGCGAAACCGGATCATGCTGGGTGGATGGTGGTGGTGGTCGGCCTGACGGCGCTCAAGACACGACTTTAACGTCTCAGTATTTGAGTAATGGAGAGGCAGGAGGGAGAGATGATCGGAGATCTTGAAGGAAAGGTAGCCTTCGTGACCGGCGGGGCCAGTGGCATTGGTCTCGCCTTAGCGCGTGTCTTTGCCGAAGCAAAGCTAAAGGTAATGCTCGCTGATATTGAAGAACGAGCCCTGGATGCCGCGCTGGAGAACCTCAAGGCTTCCGGTGTTGAGGCACGAGGAGTCGTATGCGACGTGTCAGATCGCGCATCGGTGCAGCGCGCCGCAGACCAAACGTTCGCAGCCTTCGGCAACGTTCATGTCGTATGCAACAACGCGGGTGTCGGCGTAGGGGGACCCATCGAGTCGATAGCCCCGGTGGACTGGGATTGGATCATCGGCGTCAATCTGATGGGTGCAATCTACGGCGTTCAGGCGTTCCTACCACATATCAAGGCGCATGGAGAGGGCGGCCATATCGTTAATACCGCGTCCATGGCAGGTCTAATTGGTCCGCCCGGAATAGCACCGTACAATGCCTCAAAGTCCGCGGTGATCAGCCTGACCGAGACGCTCGCTGCCGAGTTGGCCGGCACTGAAATCGGGGTGAGCGTGCTATGTACGGCGTTCGTGCGTACGCGAATTGCGACGAGCGCTCGAAACCGCCCGCCACGCTTCGGCGCTCGCCTCGACGAGCCAGCCAACCCACAAATGGCCGCCCTGGTCGACGCCGGATTGGATCCAACAATTGTGGCCCGCCGCGTTTTAGCGGCAATCCGAGAAAATGAACTCTACATCCTTACGCATCCGGAGTTGCGCAGCGCGATTGCGGGACGTTTCGACCAGATACTTGCTGCTTTCGACAAATCCTCAATCTAGGAACGAAACCGGTAGTCTGCCGAGCGTCTGCTTAGCCTCCAGTATCGGCGCAAAACGGCGAATCGACTGATATCCGAATCGGGGTCAAACTCGGCCATGGCCGCATATCCGAACTCGGTCCGGTTCACGCTTGGAAGCGGACATTGGTGCGCGCATTCGTGCTGCGAGCTATCAGATCAGCCGCAACCCCTTCAGGCTCGTATGCCCGTTCTTGCCCACAATGATGTGGTCGTGTACGGAGATGCCGAGTGCGGCAGCGCGATTACTTCCTGCCTGGGCCGCAGCGCCTGTTCGGCTTCCTGCGGTCGGCGGCCTTCCGTGAGCATGCGACAGAACTTGCCGGCTACGACATCGACCGTGTCGGCGAAGTTCTGCTGGTGAATTAGGCCGTCTTCGATTGAATACCGGCTTTGCTCCGGCCGCTGCGCTGCGGTTGCTAGTTCCTGCCGGGCCGTGTCCAAGGCTCCCTTGTCAGCATCAGGCGCATCAGTTCGGCCTGACGCGTCGTGCCGGTTTTCGCAAAGATGCGATGCAGATGGGTCCGCGCCGTCGCAATCTTGATACCGAGTCGGTCCGCAGCGGTCTGAAGGCTGCTGCCCCCGGTCAATTCACGAATCAGCCCGACTTCCGCCGGGGTAAGCCCGAACTTCTTCTGCAATTGCCTGTCGTCGGGCAACACCACTTTGTCCGGATCGGTGACGAAAATGATTGCCGCCCGGTTATATCTTGCGATCGCCTCGATCTCGGATCGGAGCGGAATGACGAGCAGCGACAACGCGCTCTTGAACTCGCCTCGCGAAATCGGCACCGAGTTCCGTGCGTCATCCTCGCCCGCCTGCGCGCTGGCCGCAATCGCCAGATGCAGACGCGCGGTCTCGGCCGAGGAGCCGCCGCAAAGCATGCCGTCGTCGAGCCGCAGGCCATCGGCGAACGCGCTGTCGCAGGCCCGGTTCGCGAACAGGACGCGCGCCCTGAAATCGACGACGAGCACGCCCTGGCCGATGCTGTCGAGGGCGGCGAACGAATAATGGCGGTCGAGCGCCAGGGCTTGCAGGCGGTGGTTGAACTGCACCGCCCGTTTCAGATGCGGTGCAATCGCCTCATAAAGTTTCAGCTGCTCCGGTCCGAATTCGTCTCTACCGGGAACGACGAACTCGACGCGCCAGTCGTCGTCGGCCAGCAGCGTCGCGCCCATCACCGAGAGATACCCTTGCGGCCGCGACCATTCGTTGAAGAACTGGCTGGCGTGCAGCGTCTCCCTGGGCAGCACCATGCGGTCTGTGACGACGGTCCCGACCGGCAGGCTCGCCGCACGCTGCCAGAACAGATTGAGCGGATGGTAGTAGGCGCCATAGCTTTGCAGGAATGCCGGATCGGTGCGGGGAGCCACCAGCCACGGGACGTCCCGCTGCGAGACCGCGCTGAGCGAGGCGTCGCCGGCGCCAAACGCATCGGCGATGGTCTGCAGCACCGCGGGCCAGCGGTCGATATCGGCCGCCGCGCCATAGATCTGGTCGATCAGGGCGAGCAATTCGTCCTGGTTCATCGGCCCCCCGTGCCGCCATGCCGGCGGTCGCAATCGCATCAAAGCTTAGAGCCTGCCCGACGGCTGGCAAGGGCCCGCATCACAATTTGGCTGGATCCCGGAAATGAGATGGTGGCCGTTCGTGACGATCATGTTCGATCACGATTCTGCGTTCCGCGACCGCTTGGCGGATTGAACGATGATGTGCAAATGTTCCGTCGGCGCAGCTTGAGTAACGGGCGAGACGCATAAGGCGTTGCATCGACAAAATCATCCGGAGTGTTTTCGGTCGTGGCCAGCAGCGGTTTCTTATCGCTCGATCTCGGTTTGCGCGGCGCAACGGTGGGGTTGTCGCTGCTGATCGCGGCTGTAGGGCTGCGGGATCTCCGTGACAGCACGGTCGCACGCCTCGGCGCGGCGGTCGCGATCAGCGCCGCCGCTTCCGCGATCTGTTCGGCGCCGAATTTTCCGCGGCCCTGGCAATGGTGGAGTCTGTTTCTGCTGGCGTTGACGGCCGGTAGCGCGGTCTTGTTCTGGCTTTGGGCGCGTGCGGCCTTCGATGACGACTTCGAGCTGCGGCGCTGGCATGGCGCCCTGTGGGCCGCGATGGCCGGCACCGAAGTGCTCGTCGCCGGCGGAGCCGTCGAGTGGCCGATGCCCGGACAGGCGCTCGACCGTGCGGTGCAGGTCGTGTCTCTTGGCCTTGCTCTATTGGCCGTGGCGCAGACGCTTGCGACATGGCGAGCAGACATGGTGGAGGGGCGGCGACGGCAGCGGCATCCTCGGCGACATCAGCGCCGTCGCGTCAGAAGCGGAGGACAAGCCTCCTGTCGTCGAGCCGGCCTTGGTGCGCCGGCTGCAGCGGCTGATGGCGGTCGATCGCGCCTATCGGCGCGAGGGGCTGACCATCGGCGTGCTGTCCGCCGAGCTTGCCGTGCCGGAATACCGGCTGCGGCAGCTCATCAATGAAGGCATGGGTCACCGCAATTTCAATGCGTTCCTCAACCGCTACCGGATCGAGGAAGCCAAGGCGGCGCTGGCCGACCCCGGACAGAAGGAGGTGCCGGTATTGACGATCGCGATGGACACCGGCTTCCAGTCGATCGGGCCATTCAACCGCGCGTTCAAGGCCGCCACCGATCTGACCCCAACCGAATTCCGGCATCTTGCCATGGCGAGGAATGCATTGATCCCGCTGAAAGCGAGCACCAGTTCAGGAATAGGCAAGCCGGACTGAGAAATCGGCCAACCGAATTTCAGGATCTGGCGAGAAGGAACCAAGACGATCGGGCAGGTTCTCCGGGAAAAGTATGGGAATCCCGGTCTGGGATCGTCTGAAAGCTCCCCAATGAAACTCATCCAGGCATCATGCGTGGCAGCGCTCACACTCTGTCTGGCGGGAACGGCGATCGCCGACGATCTGCAGACCGCCGGCGATCCGGAGAGTCTCGGCTTTTCGGCGCGGCGGCTGGCGCGCATGACCTCCTGGTTTGAGTCGCAGACCAGGAAGGGCGATCCCTCCGGTTTTGTCGTGGCGATCGCCCGCGGCGGCAAGCTCGCCTATTTGCAGCCCACCGGCTTTGCGGACCACGACAGGAAAATTCCGATGCGGCCGGATTCGATCTTTCGCATCGGCTCGATGTCCAAGCAGATCACCAGCGTCGCGACCATGATCCTGGTCGATGACGGCAAGCTCGAGCTTGATGCTCCCGTGGCGCAATATTTGCCGGAGCTCAGGGATATGCAGGTCGTCAAGAAGGATCCGGTGACCGGAGATGCGACCCTGATCGAGCTTGAACCGGCCAGGCGGGCGATGACCATCCGCGATCTCCTGCGCAACACGTCCGGCCTCGTCTATGCAAGCCCCGACTATGCCGATCCCGGGTTTGGCAATGCGGCGATACATGCGCTCTACGGCGTCAAGGCGCCGATGCGGCGCGACAAGACGATCGCGCCCTTTGTCGCGAGCGTCGGCACTCTTCCGCTTGTGCACCAGCCGGGCGAAGTCTGGGAATACTCCATCGGCTATGACGTTCTTGGCCGTGTCATCGAAGCCGTGTCGGGCCAGCCATTTGACCAGTTTCTGCAAAGCCGCCTGTTCGCGCCGCTCCGCATGGTCGATACCGGCTTCCACGTGCCGGAAGATAAACTCTCCCGCCTCGTCGCCCTGCCGGGCGCGCAGCCCGCACCCCTGACGGATGGCGACGTCGGCAAACCGCAAACATTCTTTTCCGGCGGTGGTGGTATCGTCTCCACGGTCCCGGACTTCCTGCGCTTCTGCCAGATGCTGCTCAACGGCGGCGAGCTCGACGGCGCGCGTATTTTGAAACCGGAAACGGTCCGGCTGATGACGACAAATTCGCTGCCTCCGGACATCCATCTCGCGGGACATGAGGCCGGTCCGGCCTATGGGACCGGTTGGGGGCTCGGCTTCGCGGTTCGCACCAACCCGGATTTCAGTTGGATCCCCGGCGCGGTCGGCAGCTACAACTGGCAGGGAAGCTGGGGCACTTTCTTCTCGGTCGACCCGGCCCAGAAGCTGATCCTTGTCATGATGATGCAGCGACCGCAGCACAGTGTAAACGGATTCTATTTCAACGCGATCCGCCGTCTGCCCTATGCGGCGTTGAAGGTTCCGGAAGTCTCCGCACCCACCGCGTCAACGCAATTGAATCCGCGCGAGCTTACGGAGTATGCCGGACGCTACGACTTCGGCGGATCCACAAGTTCATTGGACAAACAGACTGCGCTTCTCGTCGACGGCTACGGCTGGACCGGTCTTGAGTCCGTGGTGGCTGACACGGATGGCATCAGGGTGATCAAGCCGGTTGACGGGGGCCCCGCCGCGAGAGCTGGCGTGATGGCCGGAGATCTCATCACCGCGATCGACGACCGGTCGATCAAGGGCCTGGCTCTGGAAGCGGCTTTTCGACGAATCTCGGGTCCGTTCAATGCCCCGATCAAGCTCAAGATCATCCGTCAGAAGCAGACCGATCCACTCGTGATCGCCTTTGCCCGGGAAGCGGCGCCGTCGCACAGTGTCGAGCTGCAGGTCCGCGCCGCCGACGGCAAGCTTGTTGTTGAAGCGACCGGCACCTGGTCGATCCTCGATTTCGACAAGGGCCAGGCGACGCCGGTGGCGGTCCGCTCAAAGGATGAATTCCAGGTCGAGAGTGGCGATCATACGCGGATCGCCTTCGTCAGAGACACCACCGGCAAAGTCAGCGGCGCGGTCCTCAATCCGGGACCACGGGAGCAACGCGGCGCGCTCGCCCGATAGGGGCGCACTTAAGGTTGACGACATGACGCATTGCGGCGTGCTTGCGGGCTAAATCAACCGCATCCCCTTCAAACTCGAGTGCCCGTTCTTGCCGACGATGATGTGGTCGTGCACGGAGATGCCGAGTGGAGCTGCGATGTCGACGATCGCCTTGGTCATCTGGATGTCCGCCTGCGACGGCGTCGGATCGCCGGACGGGTGGTTGTGCACCAGGATCAGTGCGGTCGCGGACAATTCCAGCGCGCGCTTGATCACCTCGCGCGGGTAGACCGGGGTGTGGTCGACGGTGCCGGTCTGCTGCACCTCGTCGGCGATCAGCTGGTTGCGCTTGTCGAGGAACAGCAGGCGAAACTGTTCCTTGTCGGCGAATGCCATGCTGCTGCGGCAATAACCGATCACGTCGTTCCAGGACGACAGCGCGATGCTGCGCTTGATCTCGCCTTTGGCCACCCGGCTCGCTGCGGCGGCGAGCAGCTTGATCTGGTGGACGGACGCATCGCCGATCCCCTCGACTTCGCGCAGGCGCGCTTCCGGCGCGTGGACGACTTCGGCAAAGGAGCCGAACTTCTTCAGCAGCAATTTGGCCAGCGGCTTGGTGTCGCGCCGGGGCAGGGCGGGGAATAGCGCCATCTCCAGCAGCTCATAATCGCTGAGCGCGTCCGGCCCGGCGCTGTAGAAGCGCTCGCGCAGCCGCTCGCGATGGCCGTGGTAATGCGGCGTCTCGGCGGGCTCGGCATTGGGATCGCGCGGCTTGGCGGGCATCGGCATCAAGCATGCCGTGCCGGCCAGCTTTTGCAACTCTGAAGTGCGGGGCGGCGGCGGATTTCGGATAGAGAAAAGGCGCCGCACGACATGCGGCGCCTTGCACTTGTTTCGAACCTGCCCGCTATCAGGCCTTCACGGCCGCGAACGCATAGCCGTTGCCATCCTTCGTCAGGGTGCCGACATTCGGGAAGCCGAAATGATAGCCGGCGATCATGCCCTTCTCGGCGATGATACGATCGAACAGAGCGCGGCGCGTGGCTTCCGCCTTCGGCCCATCCGCATCGAAGCTGGAGAACCAGCCGGGATTCCTGACGAACAGCTGGTGCATGCCGGTGACGTCGCTCTGGATGAAGAGCTGCTGTCCACCCGAGGCCACCAGGAACGACATGTGTCCGACGGTATGGCCAGGCGTGGCGATCGCCTTGACGCCGGGCGCGAGGTCGGCGCCGTCATTATATTGCTTGATGTTCTTCCAGGTCGGGAACGTCGCCTGGATGCGCTTGACCATCGGACGGTTGGCTTCAGGCAGCTTCTCCACCAGCGCCGGATCGGTCCAGTACTTGAACTCGACCTCGGGCATCATGATTTCCGCGTTCGGGAACACCTGCGCGTTGGTCTCCTTCACCCACAGACCAGAGATGTGGTCGCCATGGAAATGCGAGATCACCACCGTGGAGACGGTCGCGGGATCGAGGCCGGCGGCCTTCATGTTGTCGGCGAGTTTGCCCACCGTGGCCGGACCGTTGCCGCCGAAGCCGGTATCGAACAGCACGACCTTGCCGCCGGTTCGGATCGCCGTGACGGTAAAGGGGTTGTCGATCTTGTCAGGCCCGATGCCCGCCGCGGTCAGCGCCTTCTTGACGTCGTCGAGCGAGGCATTCTTGACCATGGCTTCAGTGACGGTGCGCTCGACGGAGCCCTCATGCAGGCTGAACACCTCGATGTCGCCGACCTTGTATTTGAGGCTGTCCGCGGCGCGCTGCGCGTGCGCCGCATCGATGAACGAAACCGGTCCCTTGAGGCCGAAAACGAGCGCGGCCCCTGTGCTTCCGAGAATCAGATCTCTGCGTGAAATCTCGAACATTGTTCTTGCTCCCTTGGTTGATCGCCCGTCGGAGGCCCCGACCGAGAGCGTCCGCGTGAGTTCTACACCGTCGCGCGCGGCGTATTCCGCAGGGATTCAAGTTAAAGGACCGGCATCTTGCCGCAGGATATTGAGAACGACTTGCAACTAGGATCTTGGCCATCGTCCTCATGGCGTCGGAATCCAGTATTTCGTGCGTTGCAATCATCAACTGCCGCAAAGGCAGGAAATCAGTTGGCCGGGGTTTCCATCCACCCGATGATCTCCTCGACCTGATGCAGGTCGATGGCCACGCCGATGCAAAGCGCCGCAATCTCCGGCGTCGGCGCTACCACATCCGGCACCATGATTACCATGGCGCCGGTCGCATGCGCCGCGCGCACGCCGTTGAAGGAATCCTCGAGGATCAGGCAATCGCTGACCTCTACCCCCAGCGACGACATCGCCTTCAGGTGAACGTCCGGATGCGGCTTGCCGCGGGCCACGTCGTCTCGCGCGGCGACGCTGCGGAAGAAATGTTCGACCTTGCAACGGTTCAGATGATGAAGCGCTTCCTTCCGCGTCATCGAGGTCCCGACTGCCATCGGCATGTCCGCCCGTGCCAGCGCTTTCAGCAATTCTGAAGCGCCGGCCTTCAAGGGAACGCCGGCGTTCAGTATCGGGCCAAGCCGTGCCGAGACTGCCGCCATATAGGCAGGGAGTGGAAACGCCGCGCCATGGTCGGCACGAAGCTGCGCCTCCAACTCCGCGCCGAGCAGCCCGACCAGCGACAGGACTTCGTCGTTCGAGACGACGTGTCCGACATCATGGCCGGCCTCTACCATGGCGCTGACATAGGCGGGAATGGTGTCGATCAGCAGGCCGTCCATATCGAAGACGATGGCCTTCGGCCTGCGGGGCAGGGTTACGCGCCGGGCCAATTATGCCTTGGCCAGAGGCTTCTCGGCGTGGCGTTGCGACAGCGTGAAGATTTCGACGCCATCAGCGGTTAAGCCAACCGAATGCTCGAACTGCGCCGACAGCGAGCGGTCGCGCGTGACAGCGGTCCAGCCGTCGGACAGGATCTTCACATGCGGCTTGCCGAGGTTGATCATCGGCTCGATGGTGAAGAACATGCCGGGCTTCAGCGCGACGCCTTCGCCGGGCCGGCCGATATGGATGATGTTCGGCTCGTCGTGGAACATGCGCCCCAAACCATGGCCGCAGAAATCGCGCACCACGCTCATGCCTTGCGGCTCGACAAAACTCTGGATGGCGTGACCGATGTCGCCGGTGGTAGCGCCGGGTTTAACGGCGGCAATGCCGCGCATCATCGCCTCATAGGTGACCTCGATCAGCCGCTCGGCCTTGCGGGCGATCGGGCCGATCACATACATGCGGCTGGAATCGCCATACCAGCCGTCAACGATGAAGGTGACGTCGATATTGACGATGTCGCCTTCCTTCAGCGCGCGGTCGCCGGGCATGCCGTGGCAGACCACGTGATTGATCGAGGTGCAGGTCGAATAGCGGTAGCCGCGATACATCAGCGTCGCCGGATAGGCGCCATGGCTGAAGGCGAAATCGCGGACGAACTCGTCGATCCGCGAGGTGGGAATTCCTTCCTTGACGATGTCGGTGAGCTCGTCGAGGCATTTGGCGACCAGGGCGCCCGCCTTGCGCATGCCGGCGAAACCGCTCGCGCCATGCAGCTTGATCTGTCCGGTCTTTCGCAAGGAGGTATCTGTTGCTTCGATATAGCTCATGGGCGGGTCATGCTTCGGAATTGAGGGCGTCAAAGGCTGATTTGCCGCCTAATTTAATGATCGCGGCCAGCAGTGCAAGCCAAGGTTGGCGGGCTGGAGGGCATCTAAACGCTTGATTTCAGCTGGAAACCTCAACCACGGATTCGACCGGCAGCGCGCCGCCCCGGACCCGGATTTCACGCACCGGATAGGGAACCCGGATGCCCTCGCGTTTGAAGGCGTCCCACAGCGCCAGCATCACGTCGCTCTTCACGGTGTCCATGCCGTCGGGGTCCGCGATCCAGAAGGTCAGGGAGAACTTCATCCCGGCCTCGGCGAATTCGGTCAGGATGCAGTTCGGCGGCTTGTTCTTGATGGCGCGGGGCGCGGCCGCGGCGATCTCGATGGCGAGCTTGCAGACCAGCCGCGGATCGGCGTCGTAATTGGTGCCGAACAGCACCTTCACCAGCGTGTTCTTGTCGGTATAGGTCCAGTTCACGACCTTCTGGGTCACCAGATCCTCGTTCGGGATCAGGAATTCGCGGCCGTCGCCGGCGGCGACCGAAATGTAGCGCGTCTTCATCGCGCTGATGCGGCCCGAACTGTCGCCGATGGTGACGAGATCGCCGGGTTTTACGGATTTGTCCGCCAGCAGGATGATGCCCGAGATGAAGTTGGCGACGATCTTCTGCAGGCCGATACCGATACCGACGCCGACCGCGCCGGAGAACACCGCGAGCGCGGACAAATTGATGCCGACGGCGCTGAGCGCGATGATGATCGCCAGCACCATCAGGCCCATGCGGATCATCTTCACCAGCAGCACCTGGATCGACGGCGTCAGGTCCGCGGAGCGGGTGATGCGGCTTTCGACGAAATTGCTGGCGATGTTGGTCAGCCACAGCGCCACGATCAGCAGGGCGCCGAGCTTGATCAGGACCAGCGGCGTCAACCGCAATCCGCCGAGCACGATCGAGGCCGCATCCGAATCCAGCAAGTCCAGGGTCGGTTGAAGCTGGCCGACGACGCTGAGCGCTGCGACCAGCCACGCCGACAGCGACACCAGGCGGACAATGAACTCGTTGCGAATGACCGATGTCACGAGGCGAATGACCAGCCAGGCCAGCGCCAGCTTGGCGCAGACCGCCAGCAGATAGCTGCGGCTCGGCCAGGTCGAGTGGTACATCGTGATGCGGGCGGCGATCATCAGGACGGCGAACACCGCGGTGGAAGCGCTGAAGACCAGCACGCGGGCGAAGTGCCTGAGCGGCAGCGGCAAGCCCATCGCGAACGAGGTCATGTCGACCCGCGAACGAATCGCCGCGTCGCTCGCATAGGCGATGCCTGCGCCGGCGAGGATCAGGCCAAATTGCAGATAGAACCAGGGCGAGGTGACCTCCGCGCCGAGCGACCGCGCGGTGGTGTGCAGCAACTCGATAATCTCTTTCGGATCCATCGGCAAAATCTCGTTCGGGGCCAGCTTGCTTATCAAGCCGCCCCATCATGCAAAATTGATTCGAAGCGCTGGCAGATTCCCACAAGCCCGCTGCGGATGCCATCGATACCAGACGTCCGCAAGGGCAAGTTAGGCCGATAAACCGGGCACATT
Source organism: Bradyrhizobium sp. OAE829 (assembly GCF_040546575.1). Taxonomy (NCBI): domain Bacteria; kingdom Pseudomonadati; phylum Pseudomonadota; class Alphaproteobacteria; order Hyphomicrobiales; family Nitrobacteraceae; genus Bradyrhizobium; species Bradyrhizobium sp. OAE829. The sequence continues at coordinate 5,009,295 of NZ_JBEPOE010000001.1, forward strand.
GCCGCTATCTGGAGAAATGGGTTGGCGTTCAACTGTGGCGACGATAAGGATGCAATTGCAAGTATTTGCCCAACGTTGCAGAGGTGCAAATCTTCTCTAGATTCGAGGCTTCCCTAAATTTATGGCTTCTCTCGATTCAGTAAGTCTGGCGATTTTGCTCGGAGCCGTCCTGATTATGGCCGGAATTCTCTCGAGCCTGCTGGCGCTGCGCTTTGGCGCGCCGCTGCTGCTGGTCTTCCTGCTGATCGGCATGCTGGCGGGCGATTCCGGGCCCGGCCAGCTGAGCTTCGACGACGTGCGCTCGACCTATCTGGTGGGGTCGGTGGCGCTGGCGCTGATCCTGTTCGACGGCGGTCTGAAAACACGGTTTCAAAGCATCCGTGCGGTGCTGGCGCCGTCCACGGTGCTGGCGACGGTCGGCGTGTTGCTCACCGCCCTGGTCACGGCGCCGTTCGCCAAATATGTGCTCGACCTGAACTGGAGCGAGTCGCTGCTGGTCGGCGCCGTCGTGGCCTCGACCGATGCGGCGGCGGTGTTCCTGCTGGTGCATGCGCAGGGCCTGCGGCTGCGCCCCCGGGTGGGTGCGACGCTGGAAGCCGAATCCGGCACCAACGATCCCTTCGCGGTCTTCCTCACGCTGATGCTGGTCCAGTACATTTCGCTCGGTCAAAGCTCGGCCGTGCATATCGCGCTGGAATTCATCCGTGAAGCCGGGCTCGGCGCCGTCGTCGGCGTGATCGGCGGCCGTCTGGTGGTGGTGGGGCTCAATCGCGTGGCGCTGCCGCAAGGCCTGCATGCGCCCTTTGTCGCCACCGCGGCGCTGGTGATTTTCGGGGCGGCGCAGATCGCGCACGCCAGCGGCTTTCTCGCGGTCTATCTCGCCGGCATCATCATCGGCAACCGGCCGACGCGCGCGCATAATTCGGTGGTGACGTTCCTCGATGCCGCGACCTGGCTGGCGCAGATCGTGATGTTCGTCATGCTCGGCCTGCTGGTGTCGCCGCAGCGGCTGGTGAGCAGCATCGGTCCGGCCGTGCTGGTGGCGCTGGTGCTGATGCTGCTGGCGCGTCCGCTGGCGGTGTTTCTCTGTCTCGCGCCGTTTCGCTTCAACTGGCGGGAAAAGCTCTTCATCGCCTGGACCGGCCTGCGCGGCGCGGTGGCGATCTTCCTGGCATCGATCCCGATGCTGGTGGGGCTGTCGAAAGCCTATCTCTATTTCGACGTCGCCTTTGTCGTCGTCTTCATCTCGCTGCTGCTGCAGGGCTGGACGCTGGCGCCGGCGGCGCGGCTGCTGCATGTGGCGCTGCCCCGCGCGGACCGTGGCCCGCGCCGCGTCGAGCTCGATCTGCCCGGCCAGCTCGAGCAGCAACTGGTCGGCTATCCCGTGCGCTCAAAGAGCCTGTATTTCCGTCGCGGGCTGATCCCGTCCTGGTCGAAGCCGACGCTGGTGATCCGCGACCAGCGGATCCTCTCGCCGATCGAGGCCGATCCTATCGCGCCCGGTGACTACATCTATCTGCTGGCGCCGCCGGAAAAGGCCGAGGCGCTGGATCGGTTCTTCGTCGACATGGCGCCGAGCGCGGCGCCCGATCCGCATCTGCTCGGCGATTTCACGGTGTCGGGCGAACACACGCTGGGCGAACTCGCTGCGATCTACGGCGTTGCGGTCGGTGAAGAGCAGGCCAAGCTGACGTTGGCGGATCATTTCGACATCCATCTCGACCACGCGCCAAAGGAAGGCGCCGAGCTGGTGCTGGATCCCATCGTCCTGGTCGCGCGCAGCATCAGTGGCGGCCGGGTCAGTGTCATCGGCCTGCGGCTGCCCGAGGATGACGAAGTGGCCGTGCCCCTGACGCGCATGCAGCGGTTCAGGCGCAAGCTCGCCGAGATATGGTCGCAGGTCGCGGGGGTCTGAGGTGTCGTCTCGAAAAGACACAACCCGTTAATCAAACATGGCCGGGATCGAGCGACTTTTAGTCTGGTACTCAAAAAAGCCTTTCAACCTCTCCGTGTAAGTTTGAGCCCGGAAAGGTCGCGCTCCCCCGGCGGCCATCGGGCCCGTTGATGAGTGTGACGCAAACAGATCCGCCGCCGCGACCGCCACTGCTTGATCAGGTCATTCGCTTTCTTGTCTGGTTCACGGTGCTCGGTTTTATCGCCACGCCGCTTGTCGTGCTGACGATGACGTACGGGCACGTGCTCGGCTCGGTCGCCGGTCGCAACAATGACAGGTTTCAGCAGATTCTGGAGCAGGCCGGTCCCCGCGACGAGCCGGCATCGAAGCCAGGCATCGTCACCTCGGTGTTGGATAAGGAACGCGGGCGGCAGATCGCGAGGCTCAGGGCGCTGACCGGCAGGCCGGAAATGGCCTCCGGCACGACCGCATCGCTTCAGATTATCGCGGTCGCATTCGACAGCACAAAACCGGGTGGCGGGGGAACGTCGTCGCAGGCGCGACAGGCTGTCGATCAGGACGGCTATCGGATTCTTCAACTCGACCTCAAACAGGCTCCGCGCGATGCGGTCGTCATTATCGCCGATCAGCCGATCCGCTGGCGCCTGCAAGGCTTGACGCCTGGATCGGCGCCCCGCGTCGGATTTGAGGGCTATGCGGCCTTTGACGTATCCGACGCTCAACCGGGCTCGCTGGCGGGCTTCCGGATCGGCGCGTTCGGCGCTCCCAGTTTCGCGCGCCCCGTGGACCCGACCGGCGGCGAAGTCAGCAACCGTCAGGGATTGTGTACGTCGTTGCAGAACTGGGCCGATCATTTTGGTCTGCCGTTCGATGCTATCCGCTACACCCTGTTGCTCAATCCATCCCGCATCACGCCGACTTCGGGTCTGGCGCAGAGCGACGGCTCTACCGACAAAACCATGTACGCCGGCGACCTGGATCGCCTGTGCAAGCAGCGCGCGCGCCGCTGATCGAAAGGGAAAGACCATGAGTCGACAGGATGGCGGTTTTGGCCGGCGCGGGATACAGCCGGAGCCTGACGCGTCGAGACCGATCCCGGCGTCTTCCGGCGGCGGGATGCCGCCGCTGGTCAAGCAGGTCGGCGGCATGGCGCTCGGAGTCGCACTGGCATTCGCCGTCGGAGGCGCCAGTGTCTACTTCATGAAGCAGGCGGGCAAAGCGCTCGACCGGGGTTTCGTCGAAACCGCCAACGCCGGCAACCCAGCGGCGGCGATCGAGCAGGCCGGCGGCGGTGACGCGCTGTTGCAGCGGGTTCATCGCATCTGCACCGACCGCGCCGCTACGGCCGAATTGACCGCGACGCAGAGGAACGCAGCTTTCGATAGCCTCTATGTCGTCGAGCACCGGGTCGTGCGCGGCGGCGCCTATGTGGCGTGCCTGACCAGGGAACAGCCGCAGCGCTTCTGTCAGAAGCCGCACCGGGATCATTTGTACGAGGCGGTTCGGCAGTATGCCAAGCTGGTCGTTCAGGCGCGTGAAGAATGGCAAATACAGGCGGGCAGCCCATCGGCAATGATTGCCGGCGGGCCGATCGATTACAAGCAAGACGCGGCCGGCATGCCCAGCGCCCGGATCGATCCGCAACTCAAGGAAGGACTGGTCGCGCTCGAAGCCGACGGTTACATCCCGGCCAGCGATGTTGCCCGGCTCATGTCAAACCGAACGCCGGGAGTCTTCGGAAGTCCGCCGCCGCCGCGCGGGATGCCCCCGATGCCTGTCGTAGGCCCTGCTCAACCCAGCAAGAACGCATGCGGATGAGCATGCTCGAACAAGGCTTGCCTTCGGGCTTCTTCACCCGCTGGCGCGCGGTTGCCACAGGTCTGGCCGTCGGCGGCGTCGCGATGATCGGCTTCGGTGTTTTCGCTCGCGTGGAGAGATACATGTCCGAGCCAAAGACGGCGCCGGCCTGCTACGGTCGACAGCATGTCGCTGGAACGAAAGCGATTCCCTCGCGCGGCTCGCGCGACCGCGGCGGGCGCTCGATCGATGATCGTTTCCCCAACTTTGACCCCGACAAGATCACGCTGGCTTTGCGTGTCTGTACGCCGCTGTCCTGTCCGAGAGACGCCTTGAAGGAATACCGCTCGGCGATGTTCTGGTATCTGTCCTCGCGCTTGCAGCACACCTCGAATCTGTACCGCGACTATGGTGATCTGGGTTTGATGCGTGCGCGCGAAATCTTCCGTGATCCGATCGACGCCAGGGTGGAACAAGGCCTGCGCGAACGCTACGCCGCCGGAATCTTCCGCCTCAACGATTTCCGGCAGAATCATGCGGCGGTCTCGATCATCGTGCTCAAGGGCGGCGATGCCTTGCGCCCGTGCAGAATTGGTGAGCCGGCCGAGGAGGACTAGGCGCGCGCCGCGCCGCCGCGTTGCCGGCACCCGCACAGGCAAAACAAGATACCAGCCCGCGGTTAAGGCCTGCTGTCCGGCCGTGGCGCGCATGGTCTTTGGTCGGCTCGTGCAATATCCGCTGTTGAGGAACAGGCTGACTATCACTAGCTTAGTGCTCAAGCCAGATCAGCGCCCTCACGGTGGAAACGCAGGAGACACAACAATGTCCGGTCCGTCCGACGATCAACTGGGCTTTGCGCCCGACTACGATTCCGCGGTCCCCTATATGCAGCGGACCCGCGATTATTACGCGGCGATCGGCTACACCATGCCCTACCGCTGGGCGCATTACGTCGATGCGCCATTCCAGCCGCTGAAAAAGCCGCTGGCGCAATCGCGGGTGACCATCGTTACGACCGCCGCGCAATATGATCCCACCAAGGGCGATCAGGGGCCGGGCGCCGCGTATAACGGCGGCGCGAAATTCTACACGGTGTATGACGGCGATACTTCGAAACAGCACGATCTGCGGATCTCGCATATCGGCTATGACCGCAAGCACACGTCAGCAACCGACAGCGGCACCTGGTTTCCACTACCGCAGCTTCTGAAGGCGCAAGCCGCGGGGCGGATCGGCGAGGTGGCGCCGCGCTTCTTCGGTGCGCCGACCAATCGCAGCCATCGCGTCACCATCGACACCGACGCGCCGGAGATTCTTGAGCGTTGCCTCGCCGACAAGGTCGATGTCGCCGTGCTGGTGCCGAACTGTCCGGTGTGCCACCAGACTTCGGCTTTGGTCGCGCGCCATCTCGAAGAGAGCGGCATTGCCACGGTGGTGATGGGCTGCGCCAAGGACATCGTCGAACACGCCGCCGTGCCGCGCTTCCTGTTTTCGGACTTTCCGCTCGGCAACTCCGCCGGCAAGCCGCAGGACGTGGCCTCGCAGGCGGAGACGCTCGAACTGGCGCTGCGCCTGCTCGAAACCGCGTCCGGCGCGCGCACCACGATGCAATCGCCGCTGCGCTGGAGCGACGATGCCTCCTGGAAGCTCGACTACAACAACATCGCGCAGATGAGCCCGGAAGAACTGGCACGGCGCCGCGCCGAGTTCGACAAGCAGAAAGAAATCGCGCGCGGCAACCGCGCGGCGTGATTTCGGAGGACGGTCGCGCTACTTCCCTTCTCCCCTTGTGGGAGAAGGTGGCATAGGCGGCCTCCGGCCGCCGTTCTTAGAACGCCGATGCTTTGCATCGGCTATGGCGCCGGATGAGGGGTCTCTATCCTCATCTCGAAATGTTGCCGTGAGGAGAGAACCCCTCACCCGTCCGCGACGCTGCGCGTCGCGTCCACCCTCTCCCACAAGGGGAGAGGGGAAGAATCGTCAGGAGGACCTCCCATTGACCCGACCGTTCGAAGGCGTGAAGATTCTCGACTTCACGCAGGTGCTGGCCGGCCCCTATGCCAGCTACCAGCTCGCGCTGCTCGGCGCCGACGTCATCAAGGTGGAGCGGCGCGAGGGCGAGGACATGCGCCGCACGCCGCTCTCCCGCGAATGGGCCGAGCGCGGTCTCGCGCCGGGCTGGCAGGCGATCAACGGCAACAAGCGCAGCCTGACGCTCGACCTGCAAAAGCCGGAAGCGATCGCCATCGTCAAGCAGCTCGCGGCGCAGGCCGACGTGGTGATGGAGAATTTCCGTCCCGGCGTGATGGACAAGCTCGGCATCGGCTATGCGGCGCTCTCGGCGATCAATCCGCGGCTGATCTATTGCGCGATTTCGGGTTTTGGCCAGACCGGTCCGGCACGGCTCGGCGCCGGCTATGACGGCAAGATCCAGGCCCTATCAGGCATCATGTCCATTACAGGCCACGCCGAGACCGGACCGACGCGCGCCGGCTTCGCGGTTTGCGACGTCTTGTCCGGTTCGACCGCGGCGTTCGGTGTCTCCAGCGCGCTGTTCCAGCGCACCCATACCGGCAAGGGGCAGATGGTCGACGTCTCCATGCTGGAGGCGACGCTGGCGTTTCTTTCAGGTCAGGTGGCGGATTACGCGGTTGCCGGTCATCGCCAGCAACTGTCAGGCAATCAGGCCGTCAGCCGCCGGCCGACCGCCAATCTGTTCAAGGCCGGCGACGGTTATCTCCTGCTCGCCGTGAACAGCGAGAAACAGTATCAGTCGCTGATGAAGGCGCTCGGCCGTGCCGATGCGCTGGAAGACCCGCGCTTCGTCGACTGGTTCGCGAGGCAGGAAAACGAGCCGGCCTTGCGCGCCATCATCGAGGACGCCCTGTCGAAGAAAGACCCGCGCGAGTGGGAGACCATCCTGGAAGCGGCCGGCGCGCCCTGCGCCAGCATCTGGAAGGTCGAGGAAGTGATCGATCACCCGCAGATCGCAGCGCGCGGCGCGATTCAGGAAATCGACACGCCCTACGGCCGGCTTCGTTTTGCCGGCAGCGGGTTTCAGCTCGCCCATGGCGGCGGCAAGCTCGACCGCATGGCGCCCGAACTCAGCGCCCATACCGACGAGGTGCTGGCCTCGCTCGGCTACGACGCGGCCGCGATCGCGGATTTGCGGGCACGCGAAATCGTTTAGCGAGTCACCCCTGAGGCGGACGCCAGCACCACCAGCATGAATATCCAGACTTTCATCGTCAGGCGCCTTCGATGATGATGAAGTCGGTATCCGCGTTCGCCTGGCGGATCGCCTTTGCCTTCTGATATTCGTCGCTGCGGTAGCAGGCGGTCGCCGTTGCGAAATCCGCGAACTCGACCACGACGTTGCGCTCGCGTGCCTGTCCCTCCATCAGCTCGTACGCGCCGCCGCGCACGATGAATTTGGCGTCGAACTTTTCGAAGGCCGGGCGCGCCGCGGCGAGGTAGTCCGGGTACCGCGCCGGCTGATGAACGCTGACGCGTACGATCCAGTAAGCCTTGGCCATGATGGTTTCTCCGTTTCAGGTCTGGTGATGTGAAATCAGGTCAATCTGGTTGAGTTGCGCGGCCGCGCGTAGCGTTTGGCGGCAAGGCGCACCTGTTCGTCGATGTAGCTTCGCGCGATGCCGATATCCCTCAGCGAGTGGTCGCTCAGGCTGTGCAGCTCCGCCGCCGCCAGCCGCTGCTGCCGCCAGCGCCAAAGTGCTGCGCCGGCCGTTCGCAGGGCACGAAAGGCGTTCAGGGCGAGAGAGCCGGTGTCTAGAGCGTTTTCGAGCGAAGTGGATACCGGTTCGCGTGAAGGAAACGCGTCAAAACAAGAATCTAGAGCCCCGTTCCGATTCCATCGGAACGGAAAAGGCTCTAGTCGAACCAGTTTCATGATGGTGATCCGCATGATCGTTTCTCTTTCAAAGGTGATGCCGGTGGCGTCGTCGTTTCGTTGTCACTGATGGTGATTGAGATGGTGCGTTCGGCCGCGCCTGCGCGCGGGCATGAGGGTGTCGCGCAAGGCGAACGCGTCACAGGCGGCCAATGACAGCAGGCGCACGCCGCGCGCGGCAGCCGCGAACCCCCGAGCGACGGTGTTACCGATAGCCGCAGCTCTGGCGGTTCGCGCCTGTCGGACCATCCGCTCCGTCAGTAGAAGAAGCGCGACCGGCGAGGCTCGGCGAATGTCGGACGGGTCGCCTTGGATTGCATGCTCTGTTGCCATCGTGACCTCCATAGATCGCGGCTTGCGCCGCCGGGTCTTCCGGGGCGCTGCGGTGGGACCTCTTTACGGCGGGACGTACATCACATAAAATGAATAATTATGATAATTATGATCCCGTGGAGAGATGTATGGATTTGTCCGACCTGAAGATCTTCAGTGCGGTCGTACGCGAGGGCGGCGTGACGCGCGCGGCGGAGCATTTGCATCGCGTCCAATCCAACGTCACGACGCGGATCCGCCAGCTCGAGGACGATATCGGCGTTGCGCTCTTTATTCGCGAGGGCAAGCGCCTGCATCTTGCACCGGCCGGTCAGGTGCTGCTCGATTACGCGGACCGCCTGCTCGCACTGGCCGATGAAGCGCGCAACGCGGTGCAGGATCCGCGGCCGAGGGGAATCTTTCGCCTCGGCGCGATGGAGAGCACCGCGGCCGTTCGCTTGCCGGGACCGGTCAGCGAATATCATCGTCTCTATCCGGAGGTGGAGTTCGAACTGCGCACCGGCAATCCGCCGACGCTTTCAAAGGCCATCCTGGCCGGCGAGCTCGATGCCGCGCTGGTGACGTTGCCGATAGCGGACGCCTTGTTCGAAAAGGTCGCGGTGTTCGAGGAGGAGCCGGTGATCGTTTCCGCGGCCGGCATGCCGGCGATCGGTCAAGGCAAGAGCAAAGGCAAGACAGAATACTTTCCGAGAACCATCATTGCCTTCGAGCACGGCTGCCCGCATCGCAAGCGGCTGGAGGACTGGTACGCGCTTCGCGACCAGATGCCGGAACGCACGATCGAGCTCGGCTCCTACCATGCGATGCTTGGATGTGTGGTGGCGGGAATGGGCGTTGCGCTGTTGCCGAAAAGCGTTCTCACCACGTTTCCCGAGAGCAAGCGCCTGAGAGTTCATCGGTTGCCGCCGGGCGAGAACAGGGCGGATACCTACCTGATCTGGCGCAAGGGCGCGGGCTCGCCGAAGATCCAGGCGTTGCGTGACGTGCTGGGTGCGCACCGTGCAGGCAAGCGCGTGAGCTAAAACGTTGCTTCGCCAGACTTCGTCACGGCGAACCCTGCAAAAGGGAGAAGGCCCCAGCCTTCGGCTGAGGCCTTCTTGCGATGGCCGTCAGCTTACAGATAGCGGCCGCAGACGTAGACGCGACGCGGTCCGAAGTCGGTCCACACCGTCCGCCAGCAGCTTCCGCCGATGTAGAAGTGGCCGTGATGATGATGGCCGTGGTGATGATGACCGTGGTGGTGATGATGGCCATGACCGTGATGATGATGACCATGATGATGGCCGTGATGGCCATGACCGTGATGACCACCATGACCGTGGCCACCCTTACCACCGGCCGAAGCCGGGGCAACAGCAGCAGCGGTCAGAGCGATCGCGGCAGCGGCTGCAAGAGCGATTTTACGGAACATATTTGTAGTCTCCATTGTGCTAGGCGTGATTGCCTGATGCGCTTATGAGACGTGTCGTCCGCGAAAATAGTTCGAAAGATTTTTCTGAACAGGTGTTCAGGAAGTGACTATAAACATTGACGTTTTTCGATTTTATCGTTGTTCAGATGTGATCTGGATCACGGACGACATCAAGCAGGCGTGCTGCCCGTCAGCACCTTCACGCCGCCGAGCGCGGTGACGCGTCCGTTGCGCAGCATCACGATCTGCGTCGCGAGCTGGCGCAGCTCCGCTGCATCATGGCTGACATAGACCATCGGGATGCCCTCGTCGCGCAGTCGGATCAGATAAGGCAGGATTTCGACCTTGCGTCCTTCATCGAGCGATCCCAGCGGCTCATCGAGCAGCAGCAATCGCGGCTTCGACAACAGCGCGCGGCCGAGCGCGACGCGCTGACGCTCGCCGCCGGAAAGTTTTCCGGGCCGGCGATCCAGCAAGCCGCCGATGTCGAGCAGATCGGTGATGCGCGCATGCTGCGCCGGGTCCTCGGCGAGGCTGTTCATGCGCCGGCCGTAGTCGAGATTTTGCCGCACGTCGAGATGCGGAAACAGCCGCGCATCCTGGAACACGTAGCCGATGCGGCGGCGGTGCGGCGGCACGTGCGCGCCCGTCGAGGTGTCGTCGAGCGTTTCGCCGTCGAGGGTGATGACGCCGCGGTCGGGCCGCAGCAAGCCCGCGATCATGTTGATCAGCGAGCTCTTGCCGGCGCCGGACGCGCCGAACAGGCCGGTGACGCGGCCCTCGCTGGTGAACGAGGCTTCCAGCGAGAACTCGCCAAGCTGCTTTGTGACCTCGACGCGCAGCATGGTCAGTTCCCGTGCAGGCGCTGCGTGGCGCGCCGTGCGAACCACTCGGATGCGATCAGCGCGCCCATCGCGATCACGATGGAGATCAGCACCAGCCGCCCCGCCGCGCGGTCGCCGTCGGGCGTCTGGATCAGCGAATAGATCGCCGAGGAAATCGTCTGGGTCTCACCGGGAATGTTCGAGACGAACGTAATGGTGGCGCCGAACTCGCCGATCGCCTTGGCAAAGCCGAGCACCATGCCGGCGAGGATGCCCGGTAGTGCCAGCGGCAGGGTCACGGTCGCAAACACCTGCCACGGTGCCGCGCCGAGCGTGCTCGATGCCTGTTCAAGCCGCCGGTCGATCGCCTCGATCGAGAGGCGGATCGGCCGCACCAGAAGCGGAAACGACATCACGCCGCAAGCCAGCGCAGCTCCGGTCCAGCGAAACGCGAACACGATGCCGAGATTGTCGGCCAGCCACGCGCCGACCATGCCGCGGCGGCCGAAGGTGAGCAGCAGCAGATAGCCTGTCACGACCGGCGGCAGCACCAGCGGCAGATGGACCAGCGCATCGAGGATCGACTTGCCCCAGAAATTGTGCCGCGCCAGCAGCCACGCCAGCGCGATGCCGAACGGCGTCGCCACCAGCGTTGCGATGATGGCGACCCGCAAGCTGAGCAGGATCGCCGTCCATTCCGTCGGCGAGATATCGAACATCAGGTCGAGGGGCTGACCAGGAACTTGAAGCCGTATTTCTCGAGGATGTTCTTGGCTGCGGTCGAGCGCAGGAAGGCAAGATAATCCGAGGTCTCCGGTTTCGCGGTCGTGGTCGCCGCGACGGGATAAATGATCGCGGGATGGGAATCGCCCGGGAAGGTACCGACGATCCTGACGCCGGGCTCGACCCTGGCGTCGGTGGAGTAGACGATGCCAAGTACGGCTTCACCGCGCGCCACCAGCGTCAGTGCCGCGCGCACGCTGTCGGCCATCGCGAATTTCGGCTCGGCCGCCTGCCAGGCGCCGAGCTTTTCGAGTGCGGCCTTGGCGTATTTGCCGACCGGCACGGATTTGACGTCGCCGGTCGCGATCTTGCCGTCACCCGCGAGCTTGGCGAGATCGAAGCCCGCACCGATGCTGACATTGTCGATTTTGGAATCCTTCGGCGCGACCAGCACGATGGTGTTGCCGAGCAGGTTGACCCGGGTCGGTTCGTTGATGTTCTTTTTGCCGATCGCGTAATCCATCCAGTCGGTGTCGGCGGAGATGAAGACGTCGGCCGGCGCGCCCTGTTCGATCTGTTTTGCGAGTGCCGAGCTCGCGGCATAGCTCACGGTGACCTTGACGCCGGTTTTGGCGGTATAGGCGGCGTCGATGTCGTCGAGCGCGTTCTTCATCGAGGCGGCGGCGAAGACGGTAATCGTCTTGTCCTGCGCGGCAGCAGGCGAATGGATCGCGCCGAACAGAATGAAAAAGGCGGCAAGAATTCCGGCGAGACGATACATGTTGGCGCTCCGTGCGAGTCCGCGGCGCGGTGGGCGCGCGCAAATCAGGCGTTGGTTGGGTCAGGGATGCGACAATCGGAAGCGCCGTTCCGGTCATTTTCCTGAGACTTACGGTCCATCAGGAAGATCGCGTGGCGAACCTTACAGCATTGTTGGCGCGGCGCAAAGGCTCCGCACCGCCGGTTATTGCTTCGCGTCCGGAGCGGTCAGCACCGCTTTGCAGGCCGGCGGGAGCTGCGCCATCGTCATCGGCGGCTTTGGTTTTGGCGGGACGGGCGGCGGTTTCGGATGGAGCACCGAATCCTTGAACCAGAAGGCGAGGTCGCCGGCGCTGCATCCTTCGCCTTCGGTCGGATCGGGCTGGCTCTCGCATTCGCCGGCGCCGGGCGGGCATTTGATGCGGATGTGGAAATGATAGTCGTGGCCGTACATCGGTCGCACCTTGTGCAGCCAGCCGCGATCGCCCTTGGCCTCGCGGCACAGCGCCTTCTTGATCGCGGCATTGACGAAGATGCGCTGCACCGTCGGCTCCTGCGCGGCGGCGCGGATCACCACCAGATGGCCTGGTGTGAACACCTTTGGATCGATGTCGAGCCGGTCGGAGCGCACCATCATGACCGCCGACATTTCCTCGCGCTCGTTGCGCGACAACCGGCGGTTCGGCATCGGTGTCAGCCAGATGTCGGCATCTAACCCGACCTGATGGCTGGCGTGGCCTGTCAACATCGGGCCGCCGCGCGGCTGCGACATGTCGCCGACCAGAATGCCGGGCCAGCCGGCATCCTTGTGCGCCTTGTTGGCCAGCCGCTTCACCAGCGCGACCATGTCGGGATGCCCCCAGTAGCGGTTGCGCGACAGCCGCATCACCTGCCAGGCGTCGCCGTTGATCGGCAGTCCCTCCGCGCCCGCGATGCAGCCATGGGCGTAGAAGCCGAGCACCCGCGTCGGCGTCGTCGCCGGCAGCACCTTGCGGCCGAACAATTCCTTGGCGGCAATGTTGGGATCGTTTGGATTGGCCAGCGGCGGCAGCGGCTTGGGGTCAACGCTGCCCTTGTCCTGCGCCGATGCCATGGTGGCATTGGCGAGACCGATCAAGACCAGGAGCGGGATCAGAATCAGGCGGGGTGTCATCGGATCACTCTAGCTGCCCAAGACGTAACATGGAATCGGCCGCGCGGGACAACCGCGCCAATCGCAATTGTTTGATCTCCCACAGCATCTGCACGCGGCATTTCCACGCTATCCCGGTCGCCCCGGGTTAAGATTAATTCGGACCCTTTGCGCCCGGCGGGCCGCCGCTCTTTACAACGGCGCGTTTCCAAAACACATCATGCCGCCATTAGAGAGCATTTTTTGACGGCAGGGCGTCATTATGAAATTTCGATTGGGGCTGTCATTTGTGGCCGCGGTTGTCATGTCGGCATTGGCACTGAACCCGGCACGCGCCGCTGTCGTGGTCCAGATCGACAAATCATCGCAGCGCATGGCGGTCAGCATCGACGGCGCGATGCGGTACAGCTGGCCGGTCTCGACCGGCCGCAGCGGCTATGGCACGCCGAGCGGCGTATTCCGTCCGCAATGGATGTCGCGGCGTTACTTCTCGCGCAAATATTACAATTCGCCGATGCCGCACGCGATCTTCTTCCACTACGGCTTCGCCATCCACGGCACCACGGATATCCGCCGGCTTGGCGGCCCCGCTTCGCATGGCTGCGTCAGGCTGCACCCGTCGCATGCGGCGGCGCTGTTCGCGCTGGTGCAGCGTAACGGCCCGCGCAATACGCGGATTCAAATCAATTAGGGTAGAGTGCCGAAGTGCGGTCGCCGGCGGCGTCGCGCGATCAGGCGATCATCATCTTAACCCTTCGATAACCCTGCTGATCACCGTCGAACTTTCGGACACTTGTCGCTGATCCGCGCAAGTGGCGATTCTGCTTTGGGTATTTCCCGAGTCTTTGGTTGGGCGTCGATCGCCTTGTGCGGCGGTGTTTTCACAGGTGCAACCCCGCCGTGAACCGCGCCTCGAACCCGCAACCGTACAAATACGCACCGGTCAATCATTAATCTGTTCTGAAGCTATCTGGCTCACAATCGCAACGCAGTGTTGCTGTGTCGTCATGCCAACGATGACGGGGGCCAGCAGATCCGTTCGACCATTACACCCGCCAGAGGACAAATTCATATGCGAGCTACTCCGTTCAACGCCTTCCTTGCTGCGTCGGCCGTTCTCCTCGCGACCAGCATTCCCGCATCCGCCGAAAACGGCGTGTCGGCCGACAAGATCGTGTTTGGTCAGGCCGCGGCGCTTGACGGCCCGGCCTCGGCCTTGGGCCAGGGCATGAAGATCGGCCTGGAAGCAGCCTTCGCTGAAATCAACAAGGCCGGCGGCGTCAAGGGCCGCAAGCTCGAGCTCAAGAGCGTCGACGACGGCTATGAGCCGACCAAGTCGATCGAAGCGGCCAAGAAGCTGCTGGAGGAAGACAAGGTGTTCGCGCTCGTCGGCGCGGTTGGCACCCCGACATCCGCCGCCACCCAGCCGATCGCAACGGCGGCAGGCGCGCCCTTCATCGGTGCCTTCACCGGCGCCGAATTCCTGCGCGAGCCGCACAAGCCGCTGGTGATGAATATTCGCGCCAGCTACTTCCAGGAAACCGAAGCCATGGTCGAACGCGTGACCAAGGATCTCGGCGCGACCAGGATCGCGATCATGTACCAGGACGATGCTTTCGGTCAGGCCGGCCTTGCCGGCGTCAAGAAGGCGCTCGAAAAGCGGCAGATGCAGCTTGCCGGCGAAGGCACCTTCGAACGCAACACGGTGGCGGTGAAGGCCGCGCTGCTGGCCATCAAGAAGGCCGAGCCCCAGGCCGTGATCATGATCAGCCCCTACAAGCCCGCGGCTGAGTTCATCAAGCTGGCCAAGCAGATCAAGCTCGACGCCACCTTCGTGAACATCTCCTTTGTCGGCTCCGACGCGCTGGCAAAGGAACTCGGCGCTGCCGGCACCGGCGTCGTGATCACGCAGGTCGTTCCTTTCCCGAAGGACGCGGCGATCCCGGTGGTCGGCCGCTACCATGCTTCGCTCAAGGCCAGCGCGCCCGACGCGCAGCCCGGCTTCGTTTCGCTCGAGGGTTACCTCGTCGGCCGTGCGATTGCCGCCGCGCTGGAGAAGGTTGATGGCGACCTCACCCGCCAGGCCATGATCGACGCCGTGCAAAAGGCCGGCAGCCTCGATCTCGGCGGCTTCAAACTCTCCTACAGTCCCACCAGCAACCGCGGCTCGAATGAGGTGTTCCTGACCGTGATCCAGGCGGACGGCAGCTTCAAGGCGGTCGACCGGCTCGAGAAGACCGGATCGTAAGCACAACAGGCCGCGAGCACCGGGTAACGCCCCGCTGCTCGCGGCGCTATTTTGCCGTTGTTATTTGTTATTTGGAGTTTTGCGATGAACGCTGGCATGTCGTGGTATCGCCTCGGCCTTCGTGGTCGCTTGTTTATGGCCTTTGGCGTCGTCGCCGCGCTCACGGTGCTCGCAAGCGGCAGCGCGATCATCTCCTACGACAGCCTCGGGCGTTCGCTGGGCGCGATCTCCGAGAAGAGCCTGCCTGAGATCACACGGGCCTCCGAGGTCGCCAGGGCCGCCGGCGACGTCGCCGCCGCGGCACCCCGCCTGCTCGCCGCGACCGATCAGGCCGAGCGCGATCACGCCTCCAAAATCTTGACCGCCGCGCGTCAGGAGCTCAAGCAGAGCATCGGCGCGCTGGCTCCCGATGACGTCGCCAAAGTCAGCAAGACCGCCGATCGCATCCTGGTCAATCTCGACCGGCTGCTGCAATCCGTCACCGAACGCCAGACCATTGCCGCCGCGCGCGACGCGCTGGTCGCGAGCCTGCGCAAATCGCATCAGAAGCTCGCCGAAAAACTGGCGCCGATGGCCGATGACGCCGGGTTCAGCCTGACGATGGGCCTGCAGACCGCGGCCGACAACAAGGATTTGGAAGTCGTTCAGAAGACGCTGTCGGCGCTGGCCGACAACGAACTGGCGTCGCTGCAAGCCATCCTGGAGTTGCGCGCGGAATCCAATTTGATACTGGGAATCCTGGTCGAGGCCGCCGACCTGCCGTCCTCCGACCTGCTGCCGCCGGTCAAGGACCGCTTCACGGCGACCGCGGGCCGCCTTGGCAAGGCCGCCGCGACCTTCAAGAATCCCGAGGCGTCGAAACTGGTCGATGAGCTGGTCAAGACCGGCAAGGACGCCGGCAACATTTTCGAGCTCAAGCAACGCGAACTGGTGGCCGCGAAGGCCGGCGCCAATGTGGTGACGGAGAACCGCACGCTCGCCCAGGAGTTCGAGAAGGAAGTCGCCAGCCTGCGTAAGCGCAGCGAAGCGGGCGCTGCCACCGCGGTCCGTGAATCGGAGGCGGAGATCGGGCAGGGACGCATCATCCTGATCAGTCTTGCGCTCGTCAGCCTTTTAACGGCGCTGGTCATCGGTTGGTACTATGTCGGGCGCGGCGTGGTGCGGCGCCTGGTGCATCTGCAGAACAGCATGAAGTCGATTGCCTCGGGCGATCTGGCGACCAGCATCTCGACCGGCGGTTCGGACGAAATCGCCGACATGGCTGGCGCGCTGCAGGTCTTCAAGGACAACATGCTGGAATCGAACCGGCTGCGCGCGGAACGTTCGGAAACCGAAAAGCAAGCGCATGCCCAGCGCAAGGCGGAAATGCAGAAACTCGCGGCCGAATTCGAGGCTGCGGTCGGCGAGATCGTGCAGACCGTATCCTCGGCCTCGACGGAGCTCGAGGCCTCGGCGACCAGTCTAAGCCGGACCGCCGAAGAGACGCAGCAGCTCTCCGGCAGGGTGGAGGCGGCGTCTGAGGAAGCCTCCTCAAACGTCAGATCGGTCGCCGCCGCGACGGAAGAAATGACCGCCTCGGTCGCCGAAATCAGCCGTCAGGTCCAGGAGTCGAACCGGATCGCCGGCGAAGCCGTCAATCAGGCGGAAATGACCGACGCCCGCATCAACGAGCTGTCGAAGGCAGCCTTGCGGATCGGCGACGTCGTCAATTTGATCACGACGATCGCCGAACAGACCAATCTCCTGGCGCTCAACGCCACCATCGAGGCGGCGCGCGCGGGTGATTCGGGACGGGGCTTTGCGGTGGTCGCCCAGGAAGTGAAAGCGCTCGCCGCGCAGACCGCCAATGCAACCAAGGAAATCAGCAGCCAGATTGCCGGGATGCAGGTGGCGACCCAGGAATCGGTGCTGGCGATCAAGCAGATCGGCGCCACCATCGGCCGGATTTCGCAGATCGCGGCGACGATCTCGACCTCCGTGGAGCAGCAGGGCGGCGCCACGCAGGAGATCGCGCGCAATGTCGAGCAGGCCGCAGTGGGCACCTCCGATGTCGCCACCAACATTGTCGATGTGAACCAGGGCGCCCGCCGGACCGGCTCCGCTTCCGCGCAGGTTCTTTCCTCGGCCCAGTCACTGTCCGGCGAAAGCAACCGCCTCCGGCTGGAAGTCGGCAAATTCCTCGACACGGTGCGCGCGGCCTAAACTCTTCAGGCAGCTTGCACTGTGCGAGGATCAGCGCCGGCTTAACGCTTCAATAACCCTGCCGACCATTGGCGCATATTGATGCGCCGGCGCGAGATTTCGCGCATTCCGTGTGCAATCCGAATGCGTGTCGCGTGTTCTTCGTGCGCTGGATGAGATTCTGCGTGCGCACTCCCGTTTGGTCTCGCGCGCCTGTTGCAGCAACACACGCATAGCGTGAACCAGCCTTTTTAGCGGGCATCGGAGAGCCGGGCACGGGGCGCTTCGAACCGGCAAGAGATACCATTTTTTCAGACACTTATCGGAGAACATTGCACGCAGAAGGCGGGCGAGGCGCAGCAATGCCGAAGATAAGGCAAAAGACAATCAAGCAACCAAAGCGGACTTCGATTGCTCGCCTGTTCGGTCGACCGGTAAAACCCAGCCCAAAGCTTTCAGGTAATCGCCGCCATGGTCCCGCCGAGCGCAGCGAAATCCTGCGCACGCGCGCCGAGGCGGAGGCTGCGATTGCGGACGCGCGCAAATCGCATGAGCGGCTGCGCGAGGCGATCGACATCCTGCCCCAGGGCATCGTGTTTCTCGACGCCGAAGGCCGCTACATTCTCTGGAACAAGAAATATGCGGAGATCTACACCCGCAGCTCCGACCTGTTCAGGCCGGGCGCGCGGCTGGAGGACACCATCCGCGTCGGCGTCGAGCGCGGCGATTATCCGGAAGCGATCGGCCGCGAGGAGGAATGGCTCACCGAGCGTCTGACCAGGCTTCACCAGCCCGGCGATCGTCACGAGCAGACGCTGGCCGATGGCCGCGTGATCCTGATCGACGAGCGGCTCACCGAAGACGGCGGCGTCATCGGTCTGCGCGTCGACATTACCGAGCTGAAACAGCGCGAGGCGTCATTCCGCCTGCTGTTCGACAGCAACCCGGTGCCGATGATCGTCTGTTCGCTGGATGGCGAGCGCATTCTCGGCGTCAACGACGCCGCGGTCCAGCACTACGGCCATAGCCGCTCCGAGTTCGAGCGACTGACGATCCGCAGTCTGCAGGCGTTCGATCCGGAATTGCCGTGGGCGGGCGATCGGAGCGGCGACGAACAGGCGGCCCGGACCTGGAAGCATGTCAGGGCCGACGGCGCGCTGATTGATCTGGCGATCTATTCGCGCCAGCTGGTTTACGGCGACCAGCCAGCCGTACTGCTGGCGTTGATGGACATCACCGAACGCAAACGTGCCGAAGCGCGGCTTGCCTTCATGGCCCAGCACGACGGCCTGACCGGATTGCCGAACCGCACCCTGTTGCGTCAGCAGATGGACGATCTGCTGCTGCATACGCGGCGCAGTGCGGAAAAGGTGGCGGTGCTGGTGCTCGGCCTCGACAATTTCAAGGCGGTCAACGACACGCTCGGCCACGGCATCGGTGACAAGCTGCTGCGCGGTGTCGCCAAGCGCCTGCGATCGACGCTGCGTGAGGAAGACGTGCTGGCGCGCCTCAACTCCGACGAGTTCGCGATCGTCCAGAGCGGGGTGACGCGCCCCGAAGACGCCGTGCTGCTGGCCAGGCGCCTGCTGGAGGCGATCGGCGACCCCTATCTGCTCGACGGCCATTCGGTGGTGATCGGCTCCAGCGTCGGCATCGCGATGTCGCCGAGCGACGGCGACGAGTCCGAGAGATTGCTGAAGAACGCCGACATGGCGCTGTCGCGCGCCAAGAACGAGTTCCGTGGCACGTTCAGCTTCTTCGAAGCCGAAATGGACGCCCGCGCCCAGTCCCGCCGCAAGATCGAGATCGAGCTGCGCCACGCGATCGAGAACGATTTGCTGCGGCCGCATTATCAGCCGCTGGTCGACCTTTCGACCGGTCGCGTCACCGGCTTCGAGGCGCTGGTGCGCTGGCCGCATCCCGAACGCGGCATGATCTCGCCCGGCGAGTTCATCCCCGTTGCCGAAGAGACCGGCCTGATCAACGCCGTCGGCGGCTTGATGCTGCGCCGCGCCTGCATGGATGCGGCGCAATGGCCCGACGACGTCCGTGTCGCGGTCAATCTGTCGCCGCTGCAGTTCCGCGTCGGCAATCTGCTGTCGATGGTGATGGAAACGTTGAAACAAACCGGTCTGGCGGCAACGCGGCTCGAACTCGAGATCACCGAGACGCTGGTGCTTGAAAAGAGCAGCCAGGTGCTGGCGACGCTGCATGCGCTGCGCGCGCTCGGCGTCCGCATCTCGATGGACGATTTCGGCACCGGCTATTCCAGCCTGAGTTATCTCCGCAGCTTTCCGTTCGACAAGATCAAGATCGACCAGTCGTTCGTGCGCGACCTCGGCTCCAACCGCGACGCGCAGGCGATCGTGCGTTCGATCATCAGCCTCGGCAAGGGCCTCGGCGTCACCATCACCGCCGAAGGCGTCGAAACCGAAGCCGAACTGAGCTGCCTGCGCAACGAAGGCTGCCACGAAGGCCAGGGTTTTCTGTTCAGTCGCGCCCGCCCCAATGCCGAGATCATCAGCCTGCTGAAGGCGCAGCGCGGTGAAGCGGCCGAGGTGGATGCGGCGCTGGTGGCGTAAGGGAAGGTCCATCCACACGAACGGTCGGTTCCCTCCCCCCTTGCGGGGGAGGGTTAGGGAGAGGGGTGGCGTCATCGGGACTGCCCGTGTGAACCCCTCTCCCCAGCCCTCCCCCGCAAGGGGGGAGGGAGCCGACCTTTTGCGCGGTTCGCTTCTCACAAATGAACGCATGCCTGCGACAAAACGACCCGACGGGCAAATCAATTCCGATTTACGGAACTCGTGTCAAGCCCAGAAATCAAAAATATTTCTGTTTACCAGAATGACAATCAGGTGCATATATTCGGCCATCCCGTCCTACTCAGAAGGGCGTCGGCCGTCGTCACGGACGTTGGACGGGTTGCGGTGGACGCTGGTTTACGCCTCGACGATGGCGTGGATAAGCGTACGGCAAACCGTGTGGTCCTGGCGCCCGTTGCTGGCGTCAAGCTGTCGGAGAAGCGTAAGCGGGAACGGCAGCGACGGAGTCAACCAAGAACTCGTCTCCGGGGAGATCACGGCATAAGCCGTAAAGCCATTGCGCAGGGAAGGCCGGGTGTTCTCCGCTGCCCTGTATGCTCGTGTGCAGCCTACTTAGTGCAAACCGCACACGGGACCGCGGGTGCAGCGCGCACCCGGTCTTCCCTGCGCCCTCTTGATGAGAGGGCGGGAAGTTTCTGGCAAAGCTCGGGCGCAATGCGTCGCGAGATCGCAACGTCATATTCAGTTGTCGTCACCCGCGCATGCGGGTGATCCAGTATTCCAGAGACGTCAATGATAGAACCGAAAAGCCGCAGCGTACTTGGTCCCCCGCTTTCGCGGAGGACGACAGCATTGGGGCGGCGATGCGCGTCTCACGCCTCACACCGGCAGCGCGATCGAATACTTCACCTGGCTCAGCGCAAAGCTCGACTCGATCGACGCAATGACGGTGATCAGTTACTTCGCTCCTGCGCCCTTCCGCTTCCCCAGATGATAGGTTAGCGCCAGCGCCACGCAGTGGCGCAACTCGGCCTCATGCACCTTATCCTCCGCGCCAAGAAGGATGGCCCGGTTTCCTTCGTAACGCAGCTCCGGATAAAGCTCGCGAAACGTCTCGACCAGATTGGTCTGGCAATGGAAGTAAACCGCGTACTGGCCGGCCTCGGTCTTGACCTGGTCGATCCGGATCGTGCTGCCGCTCTTGGTCTCCGCCGTGAGATAGCTCGGCTGTCCCCATTTCAACGTCTCTTCCAGCGCGCCGACGCCCTTGGTGGTTTTCGCGGTGTCGAAGATCAGCCGGCGCAGCGCCAGCAATCTGGCTTTGACCGGTTTGGGATAGGCGGCGAAGACGGCTTCGACGGCGGAAGCCGGGTTTTTCGCGGGCTGCTTTTTTGCAGCTTTCGTTCCGGCCATTTTCCTCGCAAGCCCCATCAGCGCGCCGTCGGCGGCGTGTCGAGATTGGCGAAAAGAATCGCCTTGCCGGCATCCTCGTAATGGGTATCGCGGGCCTGGATCTGCTGCGCGATGGCGTGCATGTCGCGAAAGCGCCGTTCGAACTTGTTGGCGCTGAAGACGGCGGTGGCGCCGGCCATGTGATAGGCGGTGTCGACCACGGAGGCCGATTGATGGATGGTCCAGGTCGCGGCGATCCGCAGCGCGATGCGGTGCTGCTCGGTGAGGGCGTCGCCGCGCGCCAGGTCGCGCCAGACTTCCGCCGCGGTGGTGTAGAGATAGGCGCGCGCGGCGCGCAAGGTCGCCTCGGTGCGCCCGATCAGGCCCTGCACGGCGTTGTTGTCGCGCATCGCCTTGAGGCCTTGCGGCGTCTTGCCGCGCGCCAGATCGGTGGCGGCATCCAGCGTCGCGCGCGCGACGCCGAGCGAGGTCGCGGCAAAGCCCATGCTGAACACCATGTTGGTGGAGAGCTTGTAGAGCGGGCCGTTCTCGCGGAGCGCCGCAGGGTCGTCGCGCAGCGCCGCGAATTTGTCCGGGATGAAGAGATTATCGACCGAATAGGAATCGGTGCCGGTGCCGCGCAGACCGATGACGTCCCAGACGTCGTACATCGTGGCATCAGCCACCGGAAACAGGATGGTGCGGATCTCCGGCGAGCCGTCCGCCTTGAGGCGCGGGCTGCCGTCGGCCTCGACGACCCGGACATGGGCGCCGAGCCAGCTCGCCTGCCGGGAGCCGCTGGCAAAATCCCAGCGCGCGCTGGCCTTGTAGCCGCCGGGCACCACCTGCACTTCATGCTTGATCGCGCCCCAGGCAAGGATGCCGGGCGCGACGTTGAAAATCACGCTGGCGGCATCGGCATCGAGATAGGCGGCGGTCATGGCGCAGACGCTGCATTGGCCCAGGCACCAGGCGGTGGAAGCATCGGCCTTGGCGATTTCCTCCTGCATCTGCATGAATATCTCGAGCGGCAATTCGGCGCCGCCGAGGCTCTGCGGCAGCAACGAACGATAAAGCCCGTTCTCGATCAGGGCGGTGGTCACGTCAGGCGTCAGCCGCCGCGTCCGCTCGATTTCGTCGGCGTCGCGTGCGATCAATGGCTGCAGCATGCGCGCGCGCTCGACGAGGTCGAGGCCGGGGTGCTTGTTCATGCGCTTCCTCGCATTGTCTTGTTTTGTTTGCGCGAGGGGCGATGGTGGCCCATCCGCCGCCCCCGATCAAGGCGGCGGAGAATACGCATCTCAGGCCGCGGCGCGTCCGAGATCGAGCGACGGCTGCGATGGCCGCTTCGCCGACGGGAAACTCAGCGCCACCGCGACCGCGGTAATGCCGATCGCGAAGGAGCCGACATAGAGCCAGTTATAGGCGTGGAAAGTGTCGAACACCCATCCGCCGGCCAAAGGTCCCAGCGCCATGCCGAGGCTGGCAAAGGCGGAGACCGCGCCGAACACCGTGCCCATGATGCGCGCGCCGAAATATTCGCGTACCAGCACCGCATAGAGCGGCATCACGCCGCCATAGGCGAGTCCGAAGATCACGGACAGCGCATAGAACTCGCCGAGCTGGCCGACCGCAAGATAGGTCGCGACCGACATCGCCTGCACGAACAGTCCGCCGACCAGCACCGGCTTGGCGCCGAGGCGGTCGGCCATGACGCCGAGCAGCAGCCGGCCGCCAAGTCCGGAGAATCCGGCAAGGCTGTAGACGGTGACGGCGGTCAGCGGCGCGATGCCGCAGATCATCGCGTAGCTCACCATGTGGAAGATCGGCCCCGAATGCGCCGCGCAGCAGGCGAAATGCGCCAGCGCCAGCGTGATGAATTGCGGGGTCCGCAACGCCTGTCCGACGGACCACTGCACTTCCGGCGCGTCCGTCCCGCCGCTCGCAGGTGGAGCGGCTTCCGGCGCCGGACGCACCAGGAACGATGCCGGGATCAACAGCGCCCAGGATGCGATGCCGATCACCAGCATCGCCGTGCGCCAGTCATAGGTCGTGATCAAATAGCTTGCGAATGGTGCAATCGTCAGCGGCGACACGCCCATGCCGGCCGACACCAGCGCCACCGCAAGGCTGCGGCGATGTTCGATCCAGGCGCTCGCCACCGCGACCATCGGCGCATAGAAACTCCCCGCAGCGATCCCGATCAGCACGCCGAAGAAAAACTGGAATTGCCAGAGGCTCGCGGCCTGGCTCGCGCCGACCAGACCGATGCCCAGCAGCACCGCGCCGGCCAAAACCACGATGCGGGTGCCGAACCGGTCGGACAATGCGCCCCAGAAGAACGCCGCAAATCCCATGGCGAGGAAATCGATCGTCGCCGCCGCCGAGACGCCGCTGACCGACCAGCCCGTATCCGTCGCAATCGGCTGCAGGAACACCGCCAGCGACAGCATCGTGCCGAACCCGACACAGGTCATCAGCGCGCCTGCGCCGACGACGATCCAGCCATAGGAGGAGCCGGACTGGGAGAAACCGGCGGGCTTGCTCATGCGTTTCCTCGCGCTTGTGATATTTTTTGTGTGCGCGGGACGATGGTGACCTATCCGCCGCGGCAGAGCAAGGCGGCGGACGAATGGCCGGTCACAGGTTTTCGCATCTCACCGCCAGGGTTTGGGCGGCGCAGGTCGTTGAGCCAGCGGGCAAAGTGCGCGAAGCGCGCCTCAGCTATCCACCTTCAGCGCGGCGATGAAGGCTTCCTGCGGGATGTCGACCTTGCCGAACTGCCGCATCTTCTTCTTGCCTTCCTTCTGCTTTTCCAGAAGCTTGCGCTTGCGCGTGATGTCGCCGCCGTAGCATTTCGCGGTGACGTCCTTGCGCAGCGCGCGGACGGTCTCGCGGGCGATCACCTTGCCGCCGATCGCAGCCTGGATCGGAATCACGAACATGTGCGGCGGGATCAGTTCCTTCATCCGCTCGACCATGGCGCGGCCGCGGCCTTCGGCGCGGGTGCGATGCACCAGCATCGACAATGCGTCCACCGGCTCGAGGTTGACGAGGATCTGCATCTTGACGAGATCCGCGGGCTTGTAGTCGGTCAGATGATAATCGAACGAGGCGTAGCCCTTCGAGACCGATTTGAGCCGGTCGTAGAAATCGAACACGACCTCGTTGAGCGGCAGATCATACTTCACCATCGCGCGCGAGCCGACATAGGTCAGCTCCTTCTGCGAACCGCGGCGGTCCTGGCAAAGCTTCAGCACGCTGCCGAGATATTCGTCGGGGGTGAGGATGGTGGCTTCGATCCATGGCTCCTGGATCTCGGCGATCTTGACCACGTCGGGCATGTCGACGGGATTGTGGATTTCGATCTCCTGACCGTCAGTCAGGTGCATCTTGTAGATCACGCTCGGCGCGGTCGCGATCAGGTTGAGATCGAATTCGCGCTGCAGGCGCTCCTGGATGATTTCCAGATGCAACAGCCCGAGGAAACCGCAGCGGAAGCCGAAGCCGAGCGCGGCGGAGGTCTCCATCTCGAACGAGAAGCTGGCGTCGTTGAGCCGCAGCTTGCCCATCGCCGCGCGCAACGTTTCGAAGTCGTCGGCATCGACCGGGAACAGGCCGCAGAACACCACGGGGATCGCGGGCTTGAAGCCCGGCAGCATGTCGGTGATCGGCTTGCGATCGTCGGTGATGGTATCGCCCACTCTCGTGTCGGCGACTTCCTTGATCGCGGCGGTGATGAAGCCGATCTCGCCGGGGCCGAGTTCGTCGATCTGCGTCATCTTCGGGGTGAAGAAGCCGACGCGCTCGACGTCATAGGCGGCGTTGGTTGCCCATCATTCGGATGCGGCTGCCCTTCTTCATCACGCCGTCGACGACACGAATGAGAACGACGACGCCGAGATAGACGTCATACCAGCTGTCCACCAGCAGCGCCTTCAGCGTCGCGTTGCGGTCGCCCTTCGGCGGCGGCAGGCGAGTGACGATGGCTTCCAGCACGTCGGGAATGCCAAGCCCGGTCTTGGCCGAGATCATCACCGCGTCGGCGGCGCTGATGCCGATCACGTCCTCGATCTGCTGCCTGACCTTTTCGGGCTCGGCGGCGGGCAGGTCGACCTTGTTGAGCACCGGCACGATCTCATGACCCGCGTCGAGCGCGTGGTAGACGTTGGCGAGCGTCTGCGCCTCGACGCCCTGGCTGGCGTCGACCACCAGCAGAGATCCTTCACAGGCCGCCAGCGAGCGCGAGACTTCGTAGGCGAAGTCGACATGGCCCGGCGTGTCCATCAGGTTGAAGATGTAGTCCTTGCCGTTCTTGGCGCGGTATTTCAGCCGGACGGTCTGCGCCTTGATGGTGATGCCGCGCTCGCGCTCGATATCCATGGAATCGAGCACCTGCTCCTTGCCCGCCATTTCGCGATCGGTCAGCCCGCCCGTGGTCTGGATCAGGCGGTCGGCCAGCGTCGATTTGCCATGGTCGATATGGGCGACGATGGAGAAGTTGCGGATGTTGGAAATCGGGGCAGTTGTCATGGGTCGCGGGATAGCATTCACATCCCCGTGCGGCAACCATATTGCTGTATTTTAAGGGGCATTCTTCACGCCAAGCCGATTCCACGCGCGCCAAAAACGCGCTACGCACTCCTCCATGTCGACTGCATCAATTTTACCCGCCGCCGCGCGTTCCAGGCGCAGATTGTCCGTCCGGCGGCTGGCGGCATGGCTGGCCTCATGCGCCAGCGACCCCAAGGGCGCTTTGTGGCTGGTGAGCGGCTTTGCCGTGGTCCATGCCGCGCTCTGGACGCTGATCCTGGTCAATCTGAAGACCGGCCAGGACATCCATATGGACGTCGCCGAGGCGTTCGGCTGGGGCCAGAAGTTCCTGCTCGGCTATGGCAAGCATCCGCCGCTGTCGGGATGGGTGGCGGGCGCCTGGTTCAGGCTGTTTCCGGTCACCGATTGGGCGACCTATGCGCTGGCGATGGCGACGCTGGGCCTGGGGCTCGTGATCTGCTGGCTGCTGGCGCTGCGCGTGGTCGATCACCGCCGCGCCTTCCTCGTCGTGGTGATGCTCGCGCTCTATCCGATCTTCAACTTCAAGGGCTTCAAGTACAATCCGGACCTGCTGCAGCTGGTGACGCTGCCGCTTCTGGTGCTGGCCTATCTCGACGCGTTCGAGAAGCGCAGCGTGAAATCCGGATGGTTGCTTGGGATCGCCGGCGCGCTGGCGCTGATGACCAAATACTGGGCGCTGACCATGATCGGCGCCATCGGCCTCGCCGCGCTGATCCATCCGCTGCGCCTGCAATTCCTGCGCTCGCCGGCACCGTGGGTGGCCATCTTCGTGCTCGCCGTGGCGATGGTCCCGCATTTGATCTGGCTGAGGGACGTGAATTTCGTCCCGCTCACCTATGCCGGCGAAATCTATTCGCTCACCGACCGCCGCATGATCGACAACCTGGCGCTCGGTTATGTCGGCCATAATCTGGCGCTGCTGGCGTTGCCGGTGGTGCTGGCGGGAGTGGCGCTGGCGTGGCCGTCGCGCTGGCGCAAGCCGTCTTTTGCGTTCTGGTCGCGCGGTGCGAATGCCAGTGTGAACACCACGCAGGCGCTCAATGTCTGGCTGATCCAGGCGGTGGTCGCGATCGGGCCGCCACTCGGCGCGGTGCTGTTCCAGGTCTACATCAAGACCGATTGGGGCATCCCGCTGTTCTTCCTGGTGCCGCTGGCGCTGATCGCGATCCCGGCGCTGCGGGTGCGGCAGCTGGCGCTGCTTCGGCTGACCGCGACCTGGCTGGTACTTACATTGGTGGTGTTGATCGCATCGCCGCAGATCGCTTCCTATGATGCCGGCCAGCATCGCAACGAGGGGGCAAGCTACCGGGCGCGCTCCGAACTCGCCCGCGAACTGACGGAAGTCTGGCACCGGCGGTTTTTCTCAGCCTTGCCCGTGGTGGCGGCCTACAGCGATATCGGCCACCCCGTTACATTCTACAGCGCCGATCATCCGGCGGTCCTGACGCCGTACGAGCCGTGGTCGTCGGGGCTGACCTCGCTCGAAGAGGCCAAGCGATCCGGCTTCATCGGGATCTGCGAGACCGGCGATTGGAAGTTCGAAAGATGCGAGGCATGGATGAAGGACCATGCCGCCAATGGCGAGCGCATGGTGATTACGACGCGAAGGTTTTTCTCAGGGGGGGCGGGCCCCGCCACGATCTGGAACGTGATAGTGGTGCCGCCGGAAAAGAAATAAAAAGGGAATTGGGGAAACGCATGAATCTCGATTTGACTGGAAAGACCGCGCTGGTCACCGGCTCGACGCGCGGCATCGGGCTCGCAACCGCCATCGGGCTCGCGCGGATGGGCGCGGAAGTCATCGTCAACGGAAGAGAGCAGGCCGCCGTCACAGAAGCCATGGCAAAGGTTCGGCAAGCCGCGCCTGCTGCCGAGGTGCACTCGGCGGCGGTCGATCTCGGTAACGCTGAAGGCTGCGCCGCGCTTACAGCGCAATTTCCTGAAGTCGACATCCTCGTCAACAATCTCGGCATCTACGAGCCGAAAGGATTCTTCGATATCGAGGATTCCGACTGGACCAGGATGTTCGAAGTCAACGTGATGAGCGGCGTGCGTCTGACCCGGCATTATCTGAAGCGGATGCTGGACAACAAGGATTGGGGCCGCGTCGTGTTCGTTTCCAGCGAATCCGGCGTCTTCATTCCCAAGGAGATGGTCCACTACGGCTTCTCCAAGGCCGCCCAGCTCGTGGTCGCGCGCGGCGCCGCCGAACTCACCAAGGCGACCAACGTGACCGTCAATTCGGTCATGCCGGGGCCGACCTGGGTCGAGATGGCGCCGGTGCGCCTGGCTGCGCGTGCCAAGGGCATGGGAGCGACCGTCGACGACCTCGTCGCGCGCACCTTCAGCGAACGGCGGCCGGCCTCGCTGTTGCAGCGTTACGCCGAGCCCGAGGAGATCGCCAATCTGATCTGCTACGTCTGCTCAAAAGCCTCCAGCGCCACCAACGGCGCCGCGCTGCGCGCCGACGGCGGCATCGTCACCAATCCGTTTTGAGATTTCGAGATCTGTAATTCGTAGGGTGGGCAAAGCGAAGCGTGCCCACCCTTCACGACGATGGTCTGGATGGTGGGCACGGCGCAAACGCGCCCTTGCCCACCCTACAAGAGCAAGCGCTCACACGCCTTCTTCGTTGAACTTGTCGGCGACGAGACCCGCGATCGCGTCGACCGCGGCCTGCGCTTCGGGGCCGGTGGCGGAAACCGTCACTGTGGTGCCGGGACCTGCGGCCAGCATCATCAATCCCATGATCGAGGTGCCGCCGACGGTCTCGTTGCCGCGCGTCACCCAGACCTCGGCGTTGAAACGCTCGACCATCTGGACGAATTTGGCCGACGCGCGCGCGTGCAGTCCGCGCTTGTTGATGATGAGAAGTTCGCGGGAAATGGCGCCGGCTGGCACGCTCGGCCCGACGTCGTTTCCGGGCGGGGCCTCGTCGCTCATTTGCCGGCGAGTACGCGGCTGGCGATGGTGACGTATTTGCGGCCGGCTTCCTGAGCCATCGCGATGGCGTCCGGAAGCGAGCGCTCTTCACGCACCTTGGCAAGCTTCACCAGCATGGGAAGGTTGATACCTGCGAGTACTTCCACCTTGGGGCGGCTCATACAGGAGATCGCCAGGTTGGAGGGGGTGCCACCGAACATGTCGGTAAGGATAGCAACTCCGTCGCCACTGTCGACGCGATTCACCGCTTCGATAATGTCGCTTCGACACAAATCGGAGTCGTCCTCGGCTCCGATCGTAATCGCTTCAATTTGTTTTTGCGGACCCATGACATGTTCGAGCGCCGCCCTGAACTCGTCGGCAAGGCGCCCATGGGTCACAAGCACTAGACCAATCATCGGAAACTCCTCGCGGGTGCTTTTGGTGCACCGCACGAACGCGCCACTTTGACCATCCAGAGGCCCCGCGCAAGAGGGCATCTTGGCTATTCTCCCGGAAATCGGTGGCAAGAGAGGGGAGCCTGCGCCGGTCTTATTCGGTCGCGATAGTGGGGCTTATATGGTTACTAAACCCCTTCACACAATCGGCCGTATTATTACCGGAAGGTGAACTTTGAGTTGTCGTAAGCGCGGCGACAACCAGTGGAAGGGGCTGAAAGCCGGTTCCGACAGGGATTCTCGGTATCAAAACACCATTAAGGCTGACGACGAGGACTTCGGGCGGCGGCAACCGTTCTGCGTCACCAGCCGCGAGATCGACAACCAGACCGACTACCGCCTCGCTGACGCAATCACAGCGACGAATCCCGAGGCCCCGGATTTCGATCAGGCCGGCCAATTCGGCCGCCGGGCGGACCCACAATTCTCCGGCCAGTGTGCCCAGATGGACACGGTCATCGCCCACCAAAATGGCCGGTGGAACCTGGCCGATACGGCCGGCCAGAATCAGGTCGAAGGCCAGCCGTGACTTGCCGGAACCCGACGGCCCGCGGATCAGGACGGCGCGGTCGCCAACCAGCACGGCGGAGGCGTGCACGCTGGCATTCTCAGTCATGGCGCCGGCAGCCTGACCACGAAGCGCGCGCCCGATACCATCGGGTTGCCGTCGGCGTCGGCCGGACCGGCGCGGTTTTCCGCCCAGATACGCCCGCCATGGGCCTCGATGATCTGCTTGGAGATCGACAGCCCGAGGCCGGAATTCTGGCCAAAACCCTGATGCGGCCGGTCGGTGTAGAAGCGCTCGAAGATGCGCTCGAGCGCATCCTCGCCGATGCCTGGACCGTCGTCGTCGACCACGATTTCGATTTCCGAACGGACGCGGCGGCAGACGATGCGCACCTTGCCGCCGGCGTGGGAGAACGATTGAGCGTTCGACAACAGGTTGGAGATCACCTGGCCGAGCCGCGAATCATGGCCGGGCACCGAGAAGGTATCGGTCGGGCCGCGGCCCTCGAAACGCGCCTCGACGGAGACGTCGTGGCCGAGCTTGGTTTCATTGGCGACCGAGGTCAGCGTCGTCAGCAAGCGCCTGAAATCGACCGGGGCCATATCCTGCCGCTGCAGTTCGGCATCGAGGCGGCTGGCGTCGGAAATGTCTGAGATCAGCCGGTCGAGCCGCCTGACGTCGTGTTCGATGACGGCGAGCAGCCGCGCGCGGCTGTTTTCATTGCGCGCCAGCGGCAGCGTTTCCACCGCCGAGCGCAGCGAGGTCAGGGGGTTCTTCAGCTCATGGGCGACGTCGGCGGCAAACATCTCGATTGCCTCGATGCGGCTATAGAGCGCGTTGGTCATGTCGCGCAACGCGCCGGAGAGATGGCCGATCTCGTCGCGGCGGCGGGTGAAGTCGGGAATTTCGACACGGGTCTGGATGCGGCGGCGAACGCGCTCGGCGCCGTCGGCGAGGCGCCGCACTGGACCTGCGATCGTGCTCGCCAGCAGCAGCGACAATACGATCATGACGGCGGAGGCGACGCCGCCGATTTTCAGGATCGCCCAGCGCTCGGCACCGACCATCTGGTCGATGTCATCGCCCTGGGTCGTGAGCATCAGCGCGCCACGCACCGCGCGGAAGTGCTGCACCGGCACCGCGACCGACACGATGACCGCGCCGCGCTCATTGACGCGGATCATGCTGCTCTTCTGGCCGCCCAGCGATTGCGCGACTTCCTGATAGCCTTTGCCGCCCTCGGGGCCGAGTTCGCGATAGATCGGCAGGTCGCCGCGATTGAACCAGGTGCGGATCGCGGTCAGCGTCCGCTCCGCAATATTGGGCTTGTCGGCCGACGGTGGCGGCAGTTCGAACCGCAGCACGTCGCCGCGGGCAAACAGATTGCGGCTGTCCAGGATAAGCCCGCCTTCGCGGTCGAAAATCCGTGCGCGCGTCTTGGTCGGCGCGATCAGGCGGCGCAGCACCGGCGCGACGCGCTCCGGGTTGATCGGAAAGTCGGAATATTCGTCCGGCGCGCCATAGCTTTCACCGGGTTTCAGATCGAGCAGGCGGTCGGGATCGACGGTGATGGTGCCGCCCTCGACGGTGGCCGAGGTCGCGATCGCCTCGGAGATGATCTCGGCATACACCTGTAGGCTCTGTGCACGCGCATCGATCAGGCCGGCGCGGAACTGCGACAAATAGAGGATGCTCGCCACCAGCGCGACGAGGCCCGCCAGATTGAGGGAGACGATACGGCGGGTGAGACTGGAGAAAGAGAGCGCAAAGAAGAATTGTCCGGCGCGACGCAGCCAGCCCAGTGGCCGCCACCAGCCCTGGTTCTGCGCCTTGTCGTCGGCAACGTAATCCCGATCGAGGGACGCAGATGCATCCTCGTTGTTCCGGCCTCGGTCAGGCTGCGTTCGATCTAGCAATGGCTAAAACTGCCGGTTGTCTCGACTGTCCCTGCAAAGCGCTGCTTGCGCGCTCAATCCTACCCCAGACGCGCCAAGGCGTCAGTTAACGATCCGCTCGGGCATGATCCGGAAAAGTGGACACCGGTTTTCCGAAAAGATCATGCTCAAACAAAAAGACCAAAAGTGCAGATCAGGCTTCCTTGAAGCGATAGCCGACGCCGTAGAGCGTCTCGATCATCTCGAAATCGTCGTCCACCACCTTGAACTTCTTGCGCAGCCGCTTGATGTGGCTGTCGATGGTGCGGTCGTCGACATAGACCTGATCGTCATAGGCGGCGTCCATCAGCGCGTTGCGGCTTTTCACCACACCGGGCCGCGTCGCCAGCGCTTGCAGGATCAGGAACTCGGTCACCGTCAGCGTCACCGGCTCGTTCTTCCAGGTGCAGGTATGACGCTCCGGATCCATTCGCAGCAGGCCGCGGTCGAGTGCACGTGCATCCGGCTCCTTCGGAGCGGCGGTCGGATCCTTGGGCTGCCCCCGGCGCAGCACGGCCTTGACGCGCTCGACCAGCAGACGCTGGGAGAACGGCTTTCGGATGAAATCGTCGGCGCCCATCTTGAGGCCGAACAATTCGTCGATCTCTTCATCCTTGGAGGTGAGGAAGATGACCGGCAGATCGGACTTCTGCCGCAGCCGCCGCAGCGTCTCCATACCGTCCATGCGCGGCATCTTGATGTCGAGGATCGCAAGGTCCGGCGGCGAGGTGCGGAAACCATCGAGCGCCGACGCACCATCCGTATAAGTCATGATGCGATAGCCTTCGGCTTCGAGCGCAATCGAGACGGAAGTGAGAATGTTGCGGTCGTCATCGACCAAGGCGATTGTGGGCATGAGCCTGCTTTCGAAAGAGAAGTGGCTTAAACGGCGGGCAAATCAGCCGTGCGCCGTATAAATGGGCTTCGTACGCGGTCAACGAGCAATGCAAGCTGGGCTGAAGTGTGACCGAGTTCCGCGAAAACGTTCCGCGGACGATGCGTAGCACCCATATAGCACCCTCAAGGCCTGAGAAAAGGCCCTTTTTGCAATAAGATGGCTGGAAAACGATGCAACCGACCGCTGATTTTAACCCTTCCAAACTGGCCCGCTCGCTGCTGAGGCGGAGCCGGCAGGGCGCGCTCGCAACCCTGATGGCCGGCAGCGGCGATCCCTATTGCTCGCTGGTCAATATCGCGAGCGCTTCCGATGCCTCGCCGATCCTGCTGATCTCCCGGCTGGCGCTGCATACGAAGAATATTCTGGCCGATAGCAGGGTCTCGCTGATGCTGGACGAGCGCGCCGCCGGCGACCCGCTGGAGGGCGCCCGGATCATGCTGGCAGGGCGGGCCGAGGAGGCCGCGGGCGACCAGGCCGAGATCCTCCGCCGGCGCTACCTCAACGCCCATCCGTCCGCGGAAGTCTTTGTAGATTTTAAGGATTTTTCGTTCTTCCGGATCGTGCCAACAGGCGCCCATCTGGTCGCCGGGTTTGGCCGGATCATCGACCTGACACCCCAGCAGTTCCTGACCGATATCAGCGATGCCGAGGGGCTGTTGGAAGCCGAGCAGGGCGCCGTGGAGCACATGAACGAGGACCACCGTGAGGCGATGAACCTCTACGCCACGCGCCTGCTCGGGGCCGATAGCGCCGACTGGGCCTGCACCGGCTGCGACCCCGATGGCATGGACATGCAGGCGGGCTCCGCCACGCTGCGGCTGGATTTCCCAGAACGGGTCACCAACGGGACCGCCCTACGCAAGATGCTCGTCCGGCTCGCGGGCGAGGCCCGGGCCAAGGCGCCCACGAGTCCTTGAGCAGCCGGAATTTGAACGGCGGCGGCCGTTCGCGCGACCTAATCCACACTCCCGCGCGAAGTGGCCAAAGGTTAAGTCCGCATCATGAATTCCCGCACTCGAGTGGTCCTGCTTGCAGGGCTCACGCTTTTCGTAAGCACGTGTCTCAGCGCGCCGTCGTCGGCGCAGAAAAGCGAGACCGCGGCGGTCAGCGCCAAAATCAACGAGCTCAGCCGCGCCGGAAAATATGCCGAAGCTGTCGCGCTGGCGCAGGGGCAGGTCGAATCCCTGGAAAAGAAATACGGCCCCGCGCATCGCGACGTCGGAGCTGCGCTGAACAACCTGGCGCAGCTCTATGGCAGTCAGGGCAGGGACGCTGAAGCCGAGCCGCTGTCCAGGCGGGCCATTGCGATCCTGGAGAAGACGGCTGGCGCCGAGTCGCCGGAGATCGCTGCGGCGCTAAACAATCTCGCTGCGCTCTATCAGCGCCAGGAGCGCTACGCCGAAGCTGAGCCGCTGTTCAAGCGGGCACTGGCGATCCGTGAGCGGTCGCTGGGGTCAGGGCATCCCGACGTCGCGCAGTCCCTGAACAATCTGGGCACCCATTACGAGAAACAGGGCCGCCATGACGACTCCAAGCCCTTGTTCAGGCGCGCGCTGGCGATCTATGAGAAAGCGGCGGGTCCGGAGCATCCGGCGGTCGCGACGCTTCTGAACAATCTCGGCCAGGTCGAGAAGGTCGAGGGCCACTTCGCCAAAGCGGAGCCGCTGATCAAGCGCTCGCTGGCGATCCGCGAGAAAGTACTCGGCCCCGATCATCCCGACGTGGCGCGTTCGCTGAACAATCTGGCGGAACTCTACGATGGGCCGACGGACCGCGTCCGTGATGCCGAGCGGCTTTTCGAGCGGGCATTGGCGATCCGTGAACGCGCGGTTGGCCCCGATCATCCGGATACCGCCAGATCCATGAACAATCTGGCGCTCTTCCAAGCTCAGACAGGCTACCCGGAGAAGGCGTTGCCGCTGGCGCTGCGGCTGATCGCGAGCGGGCGCGGCGACCTCCGCGCCGTCCTTCCGGTGCTGGCGGACGCGGAGCGCAACAAACTGATACCGACCGACCAAGCGCTGGATGCGATGCTCAATGCGATCCAGCGCGGCACCCAGTCGTCGGCGGCGTCAGCCGTCAACAAGCTGGCGGTGCGGCTGGCCGCGGGTAACGATCGGCTCGCCGAACTGGTGCGACGGGACCAGGATCTCGCCGCGGAAACGGAAGCGCTGGACAGGGCTCTGGTGGCGGCGGTCTCGAAAGAGCGATCGAAGCGAGACCTTGCTGGCGAGCAGCGGACCAAGGCCAGGCTTGCCGCCATTTCGACCGAACGCCCGTCGTTGCAAAAGACCTTGTCTGCGGAATTTCCCGACTACGCCGCGCTG
The DNA here is from genome assembly GCF_040546575.1 of Bradyrhizobium sp. OAE829. Lineage (NCBI taxonomy): Bacteria > Pseudomonadati > Pseudomonadota > Alphaproteobacteria > Hyphomicrobiales > Nitrobacteraceae > Bradyrhizobium > Bradyrhizobium sp. OAE829. Next base: position 5,044,085 of record NZ_JBEPOE010000001.1, read on the forward strand.
TCGAATCCGCTGCCAATGACGGTGAAGGAGATTCAGTCGCTGTTATCAGGCGACGAGGCGATGGTGCTTCTCACGGCCACGGTAAAGGACAGCTACGCCATTGCGATCACGCGCGAAGGGGTTGACTGGTCTCCCATAGGCCGTGGCTCGGAAGGGCTGCGTGAGCTGGTCGCCGATTTCCGCCGTGGACTGGATATCGCCAATGCCAGCGATTCGTCCGGAAAAGCCACGCTGTTCAACCTCGAATCCGCCCACTGGCTCTACAACCACCTGCTGGGCCGCGTCGAGACGCGGATAAAGGACAAGCGCAGCCTTCTGATTGTTCCCACCGGCGCGTTGACGGCGCTGCCGTTTCATCTGCTGGTGACGGAGAAGCCGCCGGTAGCGATCCCGGAAAAACTCGACGGTTACCGCGATGCCGCCTGGCTGCTCAAGCGTCACGCGGTGTCGGTGTTGCCGTCGGTCGCAAGCCTGAAGACGCTGCGGCTGGTTGCCCGCAAGGATCAAACCACCAAACCGATGACCGGTTTCGGCGATCCGCTGTTCAATCCGTTGCAGGATAGCAGCGGCGACAAGCGCGGCGCAGCCAAGCCGGCGGCGATCAAGTCCGCGGCGCGCGGCGTCACCAACGTCGCCTATACCGACTTCTGGCAAGGCGCCGGTGTCGATCGCGCGCGGCTCTCCCGCGTGCTGTCGCAGCTGCCTGATACCGCCGACGAACTCAATGCGGTCGCAAAGGATCTCGGCGTTTCCGAAAGCGATATTCATCTCGGCGAGAACGCCAGCGAAACCAATGTGAAGCGCGCCCGGCTCGCCGATTACAGCATCGTCTATTTCGCGACCCACGGTCTCGTCGCCGGTGACGTGAAGGGGATCGCCGAGCCTTCGCTTGTGCTCAGTATTCCGAAGCAGCCGTCCGAATTCGACGACGGCCTGCTCACGTCGAGCGAAGTGGCGCAGTTGAAGCTCAACGCCGATTGGGTGGTGCTGTCAGCCTGCAATACGATCGCCGGCGACAAGCCCGGCGCCGAAGCGCTTTCGGGATTGGCGCGATCGTTCTTCTATGCCGGCGCGCGTGCATTGCTGGTGTCGCACTGGGCGGTGGATTCCGCGGCCGCGACGCGGCTGACGACATCGACCTTCGATCGCCTCAAGGCTGACCCGAAGCTTGGCCGGGCCGAGGCGCTGCGCCAGTCGATGCTGGCCTATCTCAACGATGCTTCGTCGCCCCGAAATGCCTATCCGGCATTCTGGGCGCCGTTTGCGCTGATCGGCGAGGGTGCGGCCCGCTAAATCAGATTGTGCGACGCAATAACTGAATGGTAGCGCTATCGCGCGGCTGATGGTCGCGCGTTGAGCGTGCACAACCGTCCCCGCGCCGCAGCAAGTGTTTGATCTAGATCAAGGCCTTGTCTGGAATAAACCAAAACGCGTTGGATCGGCTTGGCAAGCACGGCGTTGCCAAGTATTAGGTCGCCGGACCGGAGCCGGAAGGCTATATTCAGTGGTCACCGCGACAGAAGCGCGTTTAGCGGCATTCGCGCGATCGAGATACGCGGGTTCGAGGAGGTTCTTCGTGCAAGAGACGGGTCTACGTAACGGTGCCTTTGGCGCCGATAAATTTGGCTTAAAGAAACTCAAAGAGGTTCGCTGGAACCTCGGAGCGCCGCAGCTCTACCAATATTCGCTGTCGTCAGGCGAAGCCGTGCTCTCCGCCGATGGCGCGCTGTGCGCCGACACCGGCGAGTTCACCGGCCGCAGTCCGAAGGACAAGTTCACGGTGCGCGACGCCTCCACCGAGAAGATGTGGTGGGCCGGCAACCAGTCGATCACCTCAGAGCAGTTCGACGCGCTCTACGCCGATTTCCTCAAGCACGCCGAAGGCATGTCGCTGTTCGCGCAGGACCTCTATGGCGGCGCTGATCCGAGTTTCCAGATCAAGACCCGCGTCTTCACGGAATTGGCCTGGCATTCGCTGTTCATCCGCACGCTGCTGATCCGCCCTGAAGCGGCCGATCTCGCCAGCTTCGTGCCGGAGCTCACCATCATCGATTTGCCGAGCTTCCGCGCCGATCCCAAACGCCACGGCTGCAAGTCCGAGAACGTCGTCGCGATCGACTTCGCCCGCAAGATCGTCCTGATCGGCGGGTCTTATTATGCCGGCGAGATGAAGAAGAGCGTGTTCACCACGCTGAACTATTATCTGCCCGCCAAGGGCGTGCTGCCGATGCACTGCTCGGCCAATGTCGGTCCCGACGGCGACACGGCGATCTTCTTCGGCCTGTCCGGCACCGGCAAGACCACGCTGTCGGCCGATCCCCAGCGCACGCTGATCGGCGACGACGAGCATGGTTGGGGCAAGGACGGCGTCTTCAATTTCGAAGGCGGCTGCTACGCCAAATGCATCAAGCTCTCGCCGGAAGCCGAGCCCGAGATTTTCGCGGCCTCCAACCGCTTCGGCGCGGTGCTGGAGAACGTCGTGCTCGGCGAGCGCACCCGCGTGCCGGACTTCGACGACGGTTCGAAGACCGAAAACACCCGCTCGGCCTATCCGCTCGATTTCATCCCGAACGCCTCGCGCACCGGACGTGCCGGCCAGCCGAAGAACGTGGTGATGCTGGCCGCCGACGCCTTCGGCGTGCTGCCGCCGATCGCAAAGCTGACCCCGGCGCAGGCGATGTATCACTTCCTGTCCGGCTACACCGCCAAGGTCGCCGGTACCGAACGTGGTCTCGGCAACGAGCCGCAGCCGGAATTTTCCACCTGCTTCGGCTCGCCGTTCCTCCCCCTTGATCCGTCGGTCTACGGCAACATGCTGCGCGAGCTGATCGCCAAGCACAATGTCGATTGCTGGCTGGTCAACACCGGCTGGACCGGCGGCAAATACGGCACCGGAAGCCGGATGCCGATCAAGGTGACGCGGGCGCTATTGACCGCGGCGCTGAACGGCAGCTTGCGCAATGTCGAATTCCGCACCGACAAGTATTTCGGCTTTGCGGTGCCGACGGCGCTGCCGGGCGTGCCCAGCGACATTCTCAACCCCGTCAACACCTGGAAGGACAAGGCCGAGTTCGACAAGACCGCGCGCGCGCTGGTCGGCATGTTTCAGAAGAACTTTGCCAAGTTCGAAGCCCAGGTCGACGCCGACGTCCGCGCTGCTGCCCCTGAGGTCAAGCTCGCGGCGGAGTGATCCGAACGTCATTCCCGGAAATGAAGAAGGGCGACCGCAAGGTCGCCCTTTTTTTTCACGGAATGCTTGTTCTTGATGCGGCCGCTCCAGCTATCGTCCTTGCAGCATCGCGTTTGTCGGCGTGCGGCGGTCGGTAATCTGCAGGCCGAACAGGCTGCCGATCAGCTCCACCGCGACGCGCGCGGTGCGGCCGCGCTCGTCGAGGAACGGGTTGAGCTCGACGATGTCGACCGAGCGCACCAGTTCCGAATCATGCAGCAGTTCCATGATCAGATGGGCCTCGCGGTAGGTGGCGCCGCCGGGAACGGTGGTGCCGACACCCGGCGCGACCGCCGGATCGAGAAAATCGACGTCGAAGCTGAGATGCAGCACGCCGTTTTTCGCCTTCACGCGCTCGATGACGCGGCGGATCAGCACGCCGACGCCGAACTCATCGAGTGCGCGCATGTCGGCGATGGCGACGCGGCGGTCCTGGACCAGCTTCTTCTCCAGGGGATCGATCGACCTGATGCCGAACAAATCGAGCTGATCCGGCGTGATCGACGCGCGCGGCTGATCGCCGAGCAGATCGTCAAGCCCGCCTTCGCCGCACAGGAACGCCGAGGACATGCCGTGCATGTTGCCGGTGATGGTGGTGTGGGGCGTGTTGTAGTCGGCATGCGCATCGAGCCACAGCACGAACAGCGGCCGGCCTTGTTCTTTCCAATAGCGCGCGACGCCATTGACCGATCCCATCGAGAGCGAATGATCGCCGCCCATGAAGATCGGGATGGCGCCGGAATGCGCCAGGTGGTAGGCGCGCTCGCTGAGCAGCCGGATCCAGGTTTTCACCTCATCGTAGAATTTGGCGTTGGCAGGGGCCGGCCCGTCCGGCGTGACCTTCGATATCGCGAGATTGCCGTGATCCTCGACGGCAAATCCCAACTGGTCGAGCACGCGCGCGATGCCCGCGGTCCGCAGTGCATCTGGACCCATCAGCGTGCCGGCCTGCGAGGCGCCGATTTCGACGGGAATGCCGAGCAGGGCGATATTTTTGGCGTCGGGTTCGGACATGAGCCGCCCTCATATTCGGAATGCTTAGGGTGGGCAAAGCGTAGCGTGCCCACCATTCAAGACGTCACTGTGGATGAATGGTGGGCACGGCGCAAACGCGCCTTTGCCCACCCTACGCAGACTCGAACGGGATTGTTCCCTTACGCCTTGAAATACGCGATTTGCGTCGTCGTTGCGAGCAGCCGTCCGTTCGGCGACCACAATTCACCGTTCTGGTCGCCATAAGACTTGTGGAAAATCTTGGCGTCGGCCACCGCCAGCACGCGCGTGATGTCTTCGGCGGCGAGATCGTCGGCGTCGGCGTGGAAATAGGTCGTGATCGACACCGTGCCGAACGGCACCAGTTCGCGCCTGGCGTGGAAGATGCGGCCGAAAAACGCGTCCGACATCGACATCAGCGACAGCGCGTCGATCTTCCGCGGCACCCGGTCGCCGATCCACAGTTTCGAGAATGAATTCGGCTCCGCCGCCGACGACGAGCCCCAGCCCGGTTCGCCCTCGACGAAGCGGAAATCATACTGCTTGACCCAGGGAGCGGCGACCTTCCCGTAGGGCAGCGTCTGCTCGTAGGGTTTTGATGACGGGAACGGCGCCTGCGGGTGCGACCATGACGGACGGCGCTCGGCGAACACGGCGGTCGCCAGCGTCGCCACCTCGCCGCCGCCTTGCGTCATCTCCACGCACCAATGCTGCGTCGAGCGGTTGGCCTTGACCAGCCGCACGTCGAGATCGAAGGCGCCTTGCGCGACCGGCGCGCAGAAATTGACGGTGAGCGACAACGGATCGCCCGACCGTTGCGGGTGGTCCATCAGCGCGCGCAGGATGGTGGCCGCGGTGCAGCCGCCGAACGGGCCGACAAAGGCCCAGTAATCCTCGCTGGTCTTGCCCTGCCAGCGGCTGTCGCCGGCGGTAACCTGCGTGGCGTCGTCGAAAAGATGCGGTGTCTTGGTGAGCATGGAATTCCCCGGGTACTGCCGTGCAGTATCACCGCAACTGGGTCGAATTCAATGACGTGACAGGTAATGGCTCCCTACGTCATGGCCGGGCGTAGCCGTCCGAAGGACGGCGTCGCTTCCGCTTGCCTATGTCCGGCCATCCACGTCTTCCTTGCTTACGAGAAACGAAGACGTGGATGCCCGGGTCAAGCCCGGGCATGACGACTGGGAGAAATTCAACCCGACACGCCGCGCTGAGCATCCTGCTCCTGCACTGGCGCGGTCGGCAGCACCGGCACGTGCCAGATATCCTCGGCGTATTCGCGGATGGTGCGGTCGGAGGAGAACCACGGCATCCGCGCCACGTTGAGGATCGAGGCCCGCGTCCACGCCGGGATCACCTGCCAGCGCGCATCGATGCCGCGTTGCGCCTCGTAATAGGAATCGAAATCGGCGGCGCACATGTAGTGGTCGAACTGGCGCAGCGTGTGACCGATCGCCTCGAACCGGGCGGGGTCGCCGGGCGAAAAGTCGCCGCTCTCGATCGCGCTGATCGCCCGCGACAGCCGCGGCGAGCGGCGGATCACGTCGGAGGCATCCAGTCCCTGGCGGCGCCGGACCATCACGTCGCCGGCTTCCATGCCGAAGATCGCGATGTTTTCCGCGCCGACATGGTCGCGGATCTCGATGTTGGCGCCATCGAGCGTACCGATGGTCAAGGCGCCGTTGAGCGCGAGCTTCATGTTGCCGGTGCCGGAGGCTTCCATGCCGGCAGTCGAGATCTGTTCGGACAGGTCCGCCGCCGGGATGATCACTTCGGCCAGGCTGACATTGTAGTTGGCGAGGAACACGATCTTCAATCGGCCCGCGACCACGGGATCGCTGTTGACGATTTCGGCGACGTCGTTGATCAGCTTGATGATCAGCTTGGCGGTGCGATAGCTCGCCGCCGCCTTGCCGGCGAAGATTTTCACCCGCGGCACCCAGTCGCGCTGCGGTTCATCCTTGATCGCCTGATACAGCGCAACCGCTTCGAGGATGTTGAGCAGCTGCCGCTTGTACTCGTGGATGCGCTTGATCTGGACGTCGAACAGCGCCGACGGATCGACCTTGATGCTGAGGCGCTCGCCGATCACCCGCGCCAGCGCCAGCTTGTTCTGGAGCTTGACGTCGCGGAACTGCTGCTGGAACGAATTGTCGCCGCAATGGTCTTCGAGGCGCTGCAGCTGCGAGAAATCATCGAGCACGGCTTCGCCGCAGGTCTCGCGCAACAGGCGGGTCAGTTTCGGATTGGCCAGCATCAGCCAGCGCCGGAAGGTGATGCCGTTGGTCTTGTTGGTGATGCGCTGCGGATAGAGATGGTTGAGATCGTGGAACACGGTCTCCTTCATCAGGTCGGAATGCATCGCCGAGACGCCGTTGATGCGGTGCGAGCCGACAAAGGCCAGTTGTCCCATCCGGACCCGGCGGCCGGAGCGCTCGTCGATCAGTGACACCGAGGCGCGGAAGTCGATATCGCCGGGAGCGCGTTGCTCGGCCAGCGCCAGATGCGCGGCGTTGATGCGGTAGATGATTTCAAGATGCCGCGGCAGCAGCCGTTCGAACAGTTCGACCGGCCAGGTCTCGAGCGCTTCCGGCAGCAGCGTGTGGTTGGTGTAGGACAGCGTCGCGACCGTGATCTTCCAGGCTTCTTCCCAGCGGAAATTATGCAGGTCGACCAAGAGCCGCATCAGCTCGGTGACGGCAAGGCTCGGATGGGTGTCGTTGAGCTGTACCGCGGCCTTTTGCGCCAGGCTGCGCAACTGCCCATCGGCGGCGAGGTGCCGCTTGACCAGATCCTGCAGCGAGGCGGAGACGAAGAAATACTCCTGACGCAGCCGCAATTCGCGGCCCGCGGCGCTTTCGTCGTTCGGATAGAGGAATTTGCAGATCGATTCGGCGCGCGCTTCCTCGGCCACCGCGCCGAGATAGTCGCCGGTGTTGAAGGCATCGAGCCGCAGCGGATCGGGCGAGCGCGCCGACCACAGCCGCAGCGCATTCACGTGCTGGCCGCGCCAGCCGACGATCGGGGTATCGTAGGCGACGGCCTGCACGGTTTCGCCGGGATGCCAGCTCGCGCGTTCGCGCCCCTTGTCCGCGACATGGGTGACGTGGCCGCCGAAATGCACCTGATAGACCACCTCGGAGCGCTGGAATTCCCAGGGGTTGCCGAAGCCGAGCCACTCGTCGGGATATTCCTGCTGCCAGCCCTGCGCGATGATCTGGCGGAACAGGCCGAAATCGTAGCGGATGCCATAGCCGATCGCGGGAATGGCCAGCGTCGCCATGCTTTCCATGAAGCAGGCCGCCAGCCGCCCGAGGCCGCCATTGCCGAGCGCCGCATCCGGCTCGCAATTGCGCAAATCCGACAAATCGACGCCGAGATCGCCCAGCGCCGCCTCGAACAGCGGCAGCAGGCCCATATTGTTCAGCGCGTCGGTGAACAGGCGCCCGATCAGGAATTCGAGCGAGAGGTAATAGACCCGCTTGCGGCCGGCGTCGTAATTATCCTTCTCGGCCGTCAGCCAGCGGTGCACGATGCGGTCGCGCAGCGCCAACGCCGCGGCCTTGTACCAGTCGCGCTTGGTCGCCATGCCGGTGTCCTTGCCGATGGCAAGCCGCAGCTTGGCGAGGATCGCGCCCTTGATTTCGGAAAGCGCCAGTTCGTCGATCGGTTGGCCCGGCACCGGAAAACTCCCTGCGAATGCTTGTTCTTGCAACGCGTCAATCCCTGCAGTTCAGACTCACAAAACGATACGCGCCTTGCGCCACAACCGAAACCATCCAGACGTTTGTTGTGCACCGCGCTGGTATGTTTTTATGCAAGGACCGGGCCGATTTGGAGGCATCGGCACGCCGATTTCGGTGCTAGAATGGCGTTTGAAAGCGATGATATCGCGCCAGTTGAGGGGAGGACGCGCCATGAGATTGATCATCGAGATCGCCGCCGCGACGCTTCTGGTGTGCTGCATCAGCGCCACCAGCGCCGCGTTCGCCGCCGGAAAGGCGGGCAAAAGCGCCGATGGGTTGGGCTGCTCGTTCAGCGTCGCGAAGGATGCGTCGCCCGCCGCCCGGTGTGCGGCGATGAAGCGGCAATGCGGCGGAAAATTCTACGCCAATTATTGCGGCGGCAGGATGCTGTCGGCGATGTGAGCGACAACGAAGCCAGCCCTCCAGAGAGAATGGTTCCGCCGATGCACCTGGCTACGAGTTGTCCTCGACAACGTTTATTCCTGCGTCGCTCAACGCCTGCATAATCGCTTCGATATCTTCCGCCTTGGTCGTTGCCGACGGCAGCAGTTCATTGAGTTGATCGAACGTCACAAATCCCTTCGCGCCATAAAGTCCGATGATTCGCTGGATGAAGCCCGGTTCCATTCTCGATGCTCCTGAATCTTGCCCCTCTACTAATAGGAGGGAGAAACAGGCATCGGATCCGCCGTCGTCGTAGCCAAGGATACGGGGGCCGCCCGAGTCGTCAAAACATCACATGCCTCTGCTAGCAGGCGGCATGACCTATCTCTATTTGGGCATCGCGATTCTCTCGGAAGTCGTGGCGACAACCTTCCTGAAACTGTCGGACGGTTTCAGCAAGCCGCTGCCGTCGCTGGTGACGGTCGCGGGTTATGCGGTGGCGTTCTATTTTCTGTCGCTGACCCTGCGAAGCCTGCCGACCGGCGTGGTCTATGCCGTCTGGTCGGGCGTTGGCGTCGTCCTCATCGCCACGATCGCCTGGGTGTTCCAGAGCCAGAAGCTGGATACGGCCGCGCTCTGCGGGCATGGGCCTGATCGTCTCCGGGGTCGTTGTGATCAATCTGTTTTCCAGCGCTTCGTCGCAGTGAATGGTCTTTGCTAACCCTCCGTTCGGATAATTCGCGGTCATGGAACAAATTAAGAACACTTTAGCAAGTACTTGATATATCATTGTGATTCGGCGCAGTGCCGACACAATATCTATGGTCTATCACTGGTATCGAGGACTACATGTCCATGTCCACCATCGCCTTCGATCAATTCGCGCTCACCCGTATCGCCGATTTTGCGCGCTCGCTGTCGCGGCTACATCAGGCCTCGCGCCGCCAACTGGTTGACGACGACGCCATCGACCGTGAGTTCAACGCCGTCTGCATGTCGGTGTGGGGTTACACGACCGACGATTTCAGCGACGACCTGTTCTCGATCGCCGATCACGCCTGGCTCGATTCGCTCGATGAGGCCCATGCGCGGATCTTTGCCGCCGAGCAGGGCTACGACCTCGTCGACGACCAGGGCATGCTGTCGGACTGGTGGGGCTATTGCTGGATGATCCTCGCCGAAAAGCGCGGCCTGCTGACGCCGGAAAACCGCGCCGCGGCGCGTGCGGCGATCGAGGAAAAATATCTGTCGGCGCCGAACGTGATCGGGGTGATCGTCGGGCGGTGATGTCGATTGTCCTCATCCCCGGATGAGCGCTTTGCGCTCACCGAGGGAGCGGCCACTTGGCCGCGTCTCGAAGGATGTAGGCCCGTCTGTGGCCTCATGGTTCGAGACGCGCGAAGACGCGCTCCTCACCATGAGGGTCTGCGATGTCCAATTAATTCACTTCCGCCCGCTTCGCTGCCTTGGGTGCTGTGCTCTTCGGCACCACCGTCGCCGGCATCGCGATCTCGTTTCGCGTCTCGGGCATCACGGTTTCACCGACCATTTCAGCGCTGACAGGCGCGACCTTCATTTCACCGAGCCGCGCGCGGACGCTGGCGGTGAGGCCGGGATAAGAGGCGACGGGCGTGAATTCGGCGGTCTGCTCGGCGCCGAGGCGGACGCCGGTATAGGCCACCAGGCCGTCGGTGGTGGCGACGACGTCACCCGAGCGCAGCGAGGTGTCGAGCGCGAGGTCGACCGGCGCGAGGCCCGACGGGCTTCTGCCGTTGCAGGTGCAATCGGCGCGCAGCGCCTTGCGGTAGGCGAAGGCGTTTTCACTGTCGGCGTAGCGCTCGCCATTGCTGGCCGAGGCACTGTCGATATTGCCGCCGTAGAACACTTTGGTGGTGCTGGCGGGACAGAACGCCTGGCACATCTGAACCGGCGTGGCGTTGCCGCGCGTGGTCAGCGGAAAATACTTGCCGTCGCAGCTGCGGACGCAGAAGGCGGGTCCGGAGCCGGCGACGCGCGGCGCCGGGGCGGGTTGGGCTGGCGGCTGATTGAGGCCGAACGGATCAGCAAAGAAATTCGCCTGTGCCGGGGCTTGCCGCGCCTGCTGTTTCTGGCCACCGCCAAAGAACATGTCGAACAGGCCTTCGGCCGATACGCTGCCGGGCACCAGCATGAAAGAGGCTGCAAGCGTGGCGGCGACAATAGAGGTCGCGCGGCGCCGCATGCGCGAAAAAACCAACTCTGTACGCAACGCTAACTCCACCCAACGCAAAACTTAAGCACCGACGCGCGACAGGCGTCAGCGGATTCACCATAATCCGGGATGGTAAACGAGCTATGAGCAAGCGCTCGGTAGCGGGAAAGAATTGCGGGCGCTCCTCGTCATTGCCGGGCTTGACCCGGCAATCCATCTTCTTGGAGTAAAGCTCTTGCGAAGATTGATGGATGCCCGGGTCAAGCCCGGGCATGACAACTGAGGGAGCGGTCGAAATCAGCTCTTCAAAAATTCACTGGCCTTGTAGAGCGATCGAAACTGTATGCCCGCTTCGGCAAACGCTTCCGTCGCGCCTTCCTCGCGGTCGACCATGGTGAATACCAGCACGATCTCGCCGCCGGCTTCGCGCACGGCCTCGGCCGCCTTCAGCGCCGAGCCGCCGGTCGTGGTGACGTCCTCGACGATCACGATGCGCTTGCCTTGCAGGCTCTCGCCCTTGGCGAGGCCCTCGACCGCGAGGCGGGCGCCGTGCTCCTTCGGCTTCTTGCGCACGAAGAAGGCCGCGATCGGATGGCCCTTGATCCAAGACAGCTGCGCGATCGCGCCGGCCAGCGGCACCGCGCCCATTTCCAGGCCGCCGACGTAGTCGAGCTGGTCGTCCTTCAGCGCCTCGTAGGTCAATTCCGCCAGCAGCGCCGCACCCTCGGGGTCGAGCATGGTCGGCTTGAGGTTGAAGTAGAAGTCGCTCTTGCGGCCCGAGGCCAGCGTAATCTCTCCGCGGCCGAACGATCGCTTGCGGATGATCTCGGCGAGGCGGGCGCGGGAGGCTGACTTGGACAAGGCGTATTCCCAAAGGTTTGAGGCGGGCGGCAATCTATCGGTGCTTACAGTCACATTCCAGAGCCGATCTGGCCAAATCAACAGGGCGCGGCAATGTGCCGGGCCCCCGCCGGGCGCAGGGAAGCCCCCTCGGAAACGGCGGTTGTAAGGCCGCAAGCTTCCGCGCTACGGGAAGTCCAAGCTTTATTGGGGGAAACCGTAAATGACCATCGAACTGCACACCTGGAACACGCCGAACGGCCGCAAGATCTCGGTCGCGCTGGAGGAAATGGGGCTGCCCTACAAGGTGATCCCGGTAAACATCAGCAAGGGCGAGCAGATGGCGCCCGCCTTCCTCAAACTCAGCCCGAACAACAAGATTCCCGCGATCGTCGACCCTGATGGCCCGGACGGCAAGCCGGTCAGCATCTTCGAGTCCGGCGCGATCCTGCTTTATCTCGGCGAGAAGACCGGCAAGTTCCTGCCCGAGCCGCTGGCAGAGCGTATCCCGGTTTATGAATGGACGATGTGGCAGATGGGCGGCTTTGGGCCGATGCCCGGCCAGGTGCACCATTTCATCGCGCTGGAGAACGAAACCGACCGCGCCTATGGCTTGAAGCGCTACATGGACGAGACCCGCCGGCTCTACGGCGTGCTGGACCGCCGGCTCGACGGCCGCGACTTCGTCGCGGATGCGCTGTCGGTCGCCGATTTCGCAATCCTCGGCTGGGCCTGGCGCCACCCGCGCCACAAAGTGGAGTTGAAAGACTTCCCCAACGTCGAGCGCTGGTACAACGCGTTGATGGCCCGCCCGGCGACCAAGCGCGGGATGGAAGCGAAGCTGGATTGAGGATATCGGTGTCATTGCCGGGCTTGTGACCCGGCAATCCATCCTTCTTGAGCAAACTGATCTGCCTGCGGGCGCAGGCGATGGATGCGCGGGTCAAGCCCGCGCATGACGAGCGGGGCTCACGCCTTCCTCGCCTCGAACGCCATTTTCACCGCCAGCCCCGCCAGCACCGTGCCCATCAGCCAGCGCTGCAACAGCAGCCAGCTCGGCCGCGTGCCGAGAAACAGCGCGATCGATCCGGCCGCCAGCGCGATCATCGCGTTGACGCTGACGCTGATCACGATCTGGATCGCGCCCAACGCCAGCGACTGCGTCAGCACGCTGCCCACAGCGGGATCGATGAATTGCGGCAGCAGCGCCAGATAAAGCATCGCGATCTTCGGGTTCAGTAAATTCGTGACAAAGCCCATCGCGAACAGCTTGCACGGGCCATCGACCTGCAGCTTCTTCACCTGAAACGGCGAGCGGCCGCCCGGCTTCAGCGCCTGCCACGCCAGCCACAACAAATAGGCGGCGCCCGCGAACCGCAGCGCGTCATAGGCGTAAGGAATGGCGAACAACAGCGCCGTGATGCCAAACGCCGCGCACAGCATGTAGAACACAAACCCGAGCGCGACGCCGCCAAGCGACACGATCCCCGCCGCCGCCCCTTGCGTGATCGAACGCGAGATCAGGTAGATCATGTTCGGCCCCGGCGTCAGCACCATGCCGAGCGAGACGAGCGCGAAGCCGAGCAGGGCAGACGTGTGGGGCATGAGGGGACTCGCGAGGGAATTCGCACTTTTCTAGCGCGCAACAAGCCGCGATGTCATTTCGGAAATTGTACGGAGGGCAATTCAATCCGAACGGCAGTGCACTCCCTCTCCCGCTTGCGGGGGAGGGCTGGGGTGGGGGTGTCGCCCAGCAACGGACGCGCGAGTTCGGCGAGAGATTTCCCCCACCCGACGCGCAAGAGCGCGTCGACCTAAGAGCGAGCTTCGCTCGTCTCGACCCCCGCAAGTGCGGGAGAGGTAAGAATCAATGCGCCTCGTCCCAATTATTCGCGGCCCTCGCATCCACCTGCAGCGGCACCGAGAGCAGCACGGCCGGGAACGGTGCGTCCTGCATCACGTGCTGAACGACAGGCAGCGTCGCCGCGACTTCCTTCTCGGGCACCTCGAAGATCAGTTCGTCGTGAACCTGCAGCAGCATCTGCGCCGAGAGCTTCTTCTCGGCCAGCGCATCCTCCATCCGGATCATGGCGCGGCGGATGATGTCGGCGGCGGAGCCTTGCAGGCGGGCGTTGATCGCGGCGCGCTCGTTGAAGGAGCGGACCGAGGCGTTGCTCGCCTTGATGTCGGGGTAATGGCACTTGCGGCCGAACAGGGTCTCGACATAGCCGTTGGCGCGGCAGAAATCCCGTGTCGCATCCATGTAGGCGCGGATGCCCGGAAATCGCTCAAAGTACTTCTTGATGTAGGCCGAGGCCTCCTCGCGCGCGATGCCGAGTTGGTTGGCGAGGCCAAACGCCGAGATGCCGTAGATGATGCCGAAATTGATCGCTTTCGCCCGGCGGCGCACCTCGCTCGGCATGTCCTTGATCGGTACGCCGAACATTTCAGAGGCCGTCATGGCGTGAATGTCGAGCCCGTCGCGGAACGCCTGCTTCAGCACCGGAATGTCGGCGATTTCGGCCAATAGCCGCAGCTCGATCTGAGAATAGTCAGCCGACACCAGCTTGTGGCCGGGGGTGGCGATAAAGGCGCGGCGGATCTTGCGGCCGTCCTCGGTCCGGACCGGAATGTTCTGCAGGTTCGGCTCGTTGGACGACAACCGCCCGGTGGTGGTCGCGGCCAGCGCGTAGGTGGTGTGAACGCGATGGGTCTGCGGATGGACATATTCCGGCAGCGCGTCGGTGTAGGTCGATTTCAGTTTAGAAACCTGCCGCCATTCCAGAATCTTCTTCGGGAATTCGTGGCCCTGTTCGGCGAGTTCGTCGAGGATCTGCGCCGAGGTCGACCAGGCGCCGGTCTTGGTCTTGGTGCCGCCGGTGATGCCCATCTTGCCGAAGATGATGTCGCCGATCTGCTTGGGGCTGCCGACATTGATCGGCTCGCCCGCGATCTCCTGCAGTTCGGCTTCGACCCGTGCAGCGGTCTGGGCGAATTCGCCTGACAAGCGCGACAGCACCTGGCGGTCGATCGAAATGCCGCGCCGCTCCATCCGCGCCAGCACGCTGACCAGCGGCCGTTCCAGCGTCTCGTAGACCACGTTCATGCGCTCGGCGACGAGGCGCGGCTTCATCACGCGCCACAGCCTTAAGATCACGTCGGCGTACTCGGCCGAGTAGGCGGTCGCCTTGTCGATCTCGACCTGGTCGAAAGTGAGCTTGTTCTTGCCGCTGCCGACAAGATCGCCATAGCTGATCACGGCGTGGCCAAGCCAGCGCTCGGCGAGCCCGTCCAGCCCGTGCGCATTGCGCCCGGCATCGAGCGCGTACGAGATCAATTGCGCATCTTCGACATTGCGCAGGGTGACGCCATGCTGCGCCAGCATCACGGCGTTGAACTTGATGTTGAAACCGATCTTCAGAATGCCCGCTGATTCCAGCAGCGGCTTCAGTGCGGCCAGCGCGTCGCTCGGCTTGATCTGGTCCGGCGCGAGGCCGGCGTCGAACAACCCTGAACCGCCGCCGGACTGCTTGTGCGCGAGCGGAATGTACGCGGCGTCGTTCGGTCCCAGCGCCAGCGCAATGCCGCAGACGTCGGCCTGCATCGGATCGTCAATGTTGGCTTGCGCGTCGATCGCGAAGTGTCCGACATCATGCGCGCGTGCGATCCAGGCCTTGAGTTGATCAAGGCTGCGGATGGTCTGGTACTTGGTGCGATCGACGGGAAGCTTTTTCGCGGCCTCGGCGCGCGCCGCGGCGAGCGAAATCGGCGTGCCCTTGGGGCTCGCGGCCTTGTCCTGCTTATCAGCGCCCGGCTTTGCCGTAGCGGGCGGGCTGGCAAAGAGGTCGCCGGTAGCGCCGCCGGCCGCCCTGGCCGTAGCGGGTGCGGCAGCACTCTTGCTGGCAGCATCGGCTTCCACGTCGGACGGATCGATCTGCGAATAGTCGGCAACGCGGCGGGTGAGGGTGGAGAACTCCATCGCCTTGAGGAACGCGACCAGTTTTCGTGCATCCGGCTCGTGCACCGCAAGGTCGTCGAGCGGCACGTCGAGTTCGACCTTGTCGTCGAGCAGCACCAACTGGCGCGAAATCCGCGCCTTCTCGGCATTCTCGATCAGCGCCTCGCGCCGCTTCGGCTGCTTGATCTCGCCGGCGCGGAACAACAATTGTTCGAGGTCGCCATATTCGACGATCAATTGCGCCGCGGTCTTGATGCCGATGCCGGGTACACCCGGCACGTTGTCGGTGGAATCACCCGCCAGCGCCTGCACCTCGACCACCTTCTCCGGCGGCACGCCGAACTTCTCGATCACCTCGGCAATGCCGATGCGGCGGTCCTTCATGGTGTCGTACATCACGACCTTGTCGGTCACGAGCTGCATCAGATCCTTGTCTGACGAGACGATGGTGGTGGTGGCGCCGCGCTCACCCGCGATCCGGGCATAGGTCGCGATCAGATCGTCGGCCTCGAAGCCGCCCTGCTCGAGGCAGGGCAGGTCGAACGCGCGCACGGCGTCGCGGATCAGGGAAAATTGCGGGATCAGGTCGTCCGGCGCCGGTGGCCGGTGCGCCTTGTAATCGGGGTAAAGCTTGTTGCGGAACGTGATCTCGGACTTGTCGAAGATAATCGCCAGATGGGTCGGCCGATTGTCCTCGGGCATGTCGCGGAGCAGCTTCCACAGCATGTTGCAGAACCCGAGCACGGCATTGACCTGCAGCCCGTCGGATTTGCGGTTCAGCGGCGGCAGCGCGTGATAGGCGCGGAAGATGTAGGAGGAACCGTCGACCAGAAAGACATGGTCGCCCTTGCCCGGAACTTTGGCGGGCGCTTTGGTTTCAGCCTTGGTCTGAGACTTGGTCTCGGACTTGGCTGCGGCTTTGGCGGGGGCGGGTTTGTCGGCTTTGGGGGCTGTTTTCGGCATGGCCGAAACTTAGGGATTTTTGCGCGGATTGACAGCCTCGGCGGGCGATTTTCCACGCTGTCATCAGCTGCCATTCAGGCGGGTGGCAGGGTGCGAAACCTACTCCGCCGCCTGCAACACCGGGGTCGCCTTTTTCGGCGCGATCCAGAACGCGCCGGGGCGATCGAACAGGAAGTTGGCATGCAGCGCCAGCGCCAGCCGCCAGATCGCCAGCGCGCCGACGACGCCTGCGACGGTGACGATCAGCGAGATCGTGCCGACGTCGAGGAGTCCACTGCGCAGCAGCAGCGCCCTTGTCGCCGCCATCGGCAGGAAGAAGGCGAGATAGATCACGATCGAATGCTCGCCGCAAAAACGCAGGAAATTCAGCCAGCGCATTCGCGCCAAAAGCGTGCCCATCACGATGATGGCGCCGGCGCCGGCAAACCCCAGTGCGAGCGAGACCAGCGGCAAGTCGCTGTAGCCTGCAATGACCAGGCCGCCATTGATCAAGGCCCACAATGCCAGACCCGCGAGTGCCAGTGCGGGCTGCGCCCGCGCGCGGTCCGACACGGCGAAGACATAGGAAGCCAGCCAATAACCCGCATAGAAATAGACGAAGCGCGCGCAGAATTCGTCGATCACGGTCCAGCCGGTCGCGACGTGCGCCATTTCCAGCAACGCGGCCGCGGCAAAGATCACTGGCGGAGGCGCGCTGCGTGTCAGTTTTGTGACGACGAAAAAGATCGGCAGCAGATAGATGAACCACAGCGTGCCGAACGGCTCGATGAAGGATTCCAGATACAGATAGCCGACATGGGCCCAACCGGTCCCGGCGGCGAACGACGGCGCCTTGAAACCGAACTGGATCGTCACCCACAGCACGTAGAAATAGACGAAATGCACCACCTTGCGGTCGAGATAGGTGCGCCAGTCGCGGTCGATCACGACCGCCAGGAAGAGGCCTGAAATGAGGAAGAAATCCGGCATCCGGAACGGTTTGGCGAACATGACGAGCCAATGCATGAAGCCGGTCTGGCCCGCTGCGGCCTCAACCCCAAGCACCGAATGCATCATCACGACCATGACGATGCAGATGCCCTTGGCATAGTCGACCCAATCTACGCGTCCGGCCACGAAAGACGTGGCGCGTTCGGCGACAGGCAATGTGCCGTTTGGTGTCATGGATGTCCTGTTTTGGTCCGTTGGCGCCGCATCATCGGCCCGATCCGTTGCTTTCTCCTTTATTCATACAAATGACATGCCGGTTTCTTGCCGGTTTCTTTGCCGGTTCTTGCCGTTCTCCGGCGCTTTTCCGGTTTCCCCTTTGCCGCCAAATGCTTTAAGAGGCGGGCAGAATCCGGGTGACCGTTAACCATCAAAAACAGGCTGTTTTCCATGCGAATTGCCATGATTGGCACGGGCTATGTGGGGCTGGTATCCGGCGCCTGCTTTGCCGATTTCGGTCACCAGGTTACCTGTGTGGACAAGGACGGCGACAAGATCGCCGCGCTTCGGCGCGGTGAGATCCCGATTTTCGAGCCTGGGCTCGACGCGCTGGTGGCTTCCAATGTGAAGGCCAAACGGCTGGATTTCACGACCGATCTGAGCGCCCCGGTCGCGGAAGCGGACGCCGTGTTCATCGCGGTCGGCACGCCGTCGCGGCGCGGCGATGGTCACGCGGATTTGAGCTACGTGCACGCCGCCGCGCGCGAGATCGCCGCGGTGCTCAAGGGCTTTACGGTCGTGGTCACCAAATCGACGGTGCCGGTCGGCACCGGCGACGAGGTCGAGCGGCTGATCCGCGAGGTCAATCCGTCAGCCGATGTGGTGGTGGCGTCCAATCCGGAATTTCTGCGCGAGGGCGCGGCGATCCGCGATTTCAAATTCCCCGACCGTATCGTGGTCGGCACTTCGGACGAGCGCGGGCGCAAGGTGCTCGGCGATATCTATCGGCCGTTGTCGCTCAACCAGGCGCCGCTGATGTTCACGGCGCGGCGCACCGCGGAGCTGATCAAATACGCCGCCAATGCGTTCCTCGCCACCAAGATCACCTTCATCAACGAGATCGCGGATCTTTCGGAAAAGGTCGGCGCCGACGTGCAGGAAGTCGCGCGCGGCATCGGGCTCGACAACCGCATCGGCGCGAAGTTTTTGCATGCCGGCCCGGGCTTCGGCGGCTCGTGCTTCCCAAAGGACACCCGCGCGCTGGTGAAGATCGCACTCGATCACGACGTGCAGCTGCGCATCGTCGAAGCCGTGCTTGGGGTCAACGACAACCGCAAGCGCGCGATGGCCCGCAAGGTGTCGAACGCGGCTGGTGGCAGCCTGCGCGGCAAGACGGTCGCGGTGCTCGGCCTCACCTTCAAGCCCGACACCGACGACATGCGCGAGGCGCCCTCGCTTCCGCTCATCACCGGGCTGCTCGACATGGGGGCCAAGGTCCGCGCCCACGATCCGGTCGGCATCGAACAGGCGCGCAAGGAATTGCCCGATATCGAATATTGCGAAGACCCCTATGACTGCCTGCGCGGCGCTGACGCCATGGTTGTCGTGACCGAATGGGTGCAATACCGCACCCTCGACCTGGAGCGCGTGAAGCGCGAGATGGCCAAGCCGGTCGTGGTGGATTTGCGCAACATCTATCGCCCCGAGGACATGGCGGCGCACGGCTTCACATATGACAGCGTGGGACGGAGATCCGAGACCATCGTTTGATGGCTTCTTGAACTGCGCCACCGCTATTTCCGTCATGGCCGGGCTTGTTCCGGCCATCCACGTCTTGTTTTCTGACCGTTCGAGAAAGAAAGACGTGGATGCCCGGCACCCGTCTCCGCTAAAGCTTCGACGTGGCCACGAATGGTTGGCCCGCCGAAGCTTTAGCGAAGGCGGCAAGGCCGGGCATGATGAATGAGTGAAAAACTTGCCCCTGACCTTCGACACGCCCCTTCCGATCGACGCGGCTCTTCCTGAGCTGACGCGCACGCTGACGGACAATAATGCCGCGGTGCTGGTGGCTCCTCCGGGCGCGGGCAAGACGACGCGGGTGCCGCTGGCGCTGCTGGACGCGCCCTGGCTCAAGGGCAAGAAGATCATCATGCTGGAGCCGCGGCGGATCGCGGCGCGCGCCAGTGCAGAACGGATGGCGCGGACGCTCGGCGAACGCGCCGGCGAGACCGTCGGCTATCGCGTCCGCTTCGGCTCGAAGATATCGCGCGCGACCCGGATCGAGGTCGTCACCGAGGGAATTTTTTCGCGCCAGATTCTCGACGATCCCGAACTGAGCGGCGTTGCTGCCGTGCTGTTCGACGAATTCCACGAACGCTCGCTCGATGCCGATCTGGGGCTGGCGCTGGCGCGCGATGCGCAGACCGGTCTGCGCGAGGATTTGCGCATCCTCGTGATGTCGGCGACGCTCGACGGTGCGCGGGTCGGCAAACTCCTGGGCGATGCTCCGGTGGTCGCCAGTGAAGGCCGCGCCTTTCCGGTGGAGACACGCTATCTCGGCCGCAAGGCCGATGCGCCGCTGGAGCGGCAGATGGCGGACGCGATCGCAACCGCGCTCCGCGCCGATCCCGGTTCGGTGCTGGCGTTCCTGCCGGGCGCCGCCGAAATCCGCCGCACGCAGAATTTTCTCGGCGAACGGGTCCATGACGCAAGCGTCGAGATCGTGCCGCTGTACGGGGCGCTCGATGCCGCCGTGCAGGACCGCGCCATTCAGCCGGCGCCCAAGGGGCAGCGCAAGGTGGTGCTGGCCACCTCGATTGCCGAGACGTCGCTGACCATTGAAGGCGTTCGGATTGTCGTCGATTCCGGCATGGCGCGGGTGCCGCGCTATGAGCCGGACATCGGCCTGACCCGGCTGGAAACCGTGCGTGCCTCGCGCGCCGCGGTCGATCAGCGCCGCGGCCGCGCCGGCCGCACCGAGCCCGGCGTATGTTACCGGCTGTGGGACGAGCCGCAGACGGCATCGCTCGCCGCCTACACGCAGCCTGAAATTCTCTCGGCCGATCTGTCCTCGCTGGTGCTCGACCTCGCGCAATGGGGTGTGCGCGATCCCGCGACATTGGCATTCCTCGATACACCGCCGGCGCCTGCGTTGAAGGAGGCCAACAGTCTGCTTGCCGAACTCGGCGCGCTCGATGGCGACGGCCGGATCACCGCGGAAGGCAAGAGCCTGCGCGCACTGGCGCTGCCGCCGCGGCTGGCGCGCATGATCGTGGACTCGCATCGCGCTGGCGCGGGCGAAGAGGCCGCCGACATCGCCGCTGTCCTGACCGAGCGCGGCCTCGGCGGCGACGGCGTCGATCTCGATCACAGGCTGGATCAATTCCGCCGCGACCGTTCGCCCCGTGCCGCCAGCGCGCGCAGTCTGGCGCAGCGCTGGGCCTCGCAGGTGGCGGCCGAAGCGCCGGTTTCGTCCGCGCAAGCGGACGGTGATCTGAGCACCGGCGTGATGCTGGCATTTGCCTTCCCCGACCGGGTCGCGCGCAACCGGGGCAACGGCAGTTTTGTGCTCGCCAACGGCAGGGGTGCGGCCGTCGAGCAGACCTCGTCGCTGGCACGCGCGCCCTATATTGCGGTCGCCGAACTGACCGGCACGGCCGCACAGGGCCGCATTCTGCTGGCGGCGCCGATCGCGCAGGAAGAGATCGAACTGCGCTTCGCCGACCAGATCGAGAACGCCGAGGAGATCACGTTCGATCGTGGCGCGATGGCGCTCCGTGCCCGGCGCAAGCGCAGCCTGCACGCCATCACGCTGTCGGAGGCGCCGATGGCGCTGCAGCCCTCGGCGGAAACCGCAAAAACATTTGCGGCCGGATTGGTCGCGGCCGGTCTCGACAAATTGCCGTGGTCAAAGGCGTTAAAGCAATGGCGTGATCGCGTCATGTTCCTGCGCAAGGCGGAAGGTGAAAGCTGGCCTGATCTGTCCGACGACGCGCTCGCTGCCACAAGCGAGGCGTGGCTAGAGCCCGTTCTCTACGACAAGACTTCGCTGAAGGACTTGTCGTCAGGCGATCTCTCGGACGCGCTGCTGTCGCTATTGCCGTGGGATCTGCGTGCGCGGCTGGAGCGCGAGGCGCCCACCCATTTCGAGGCGCCGACCGGCACCATGCTGGCGATCGATTATGAAGCCGAGCAGGGGCCGACGATTGCCGTGCGGCTGCAGGAATTGTTCGGGCTCAACAGCCATCCCTCGATCGCCAAGGGCGCGGTGCCGCTGGTGCTGGAACTGCTGTCGCCGGCGCAGCGGCCGGTGCAGGTGACGCGCGATTTGCCCGGGTTCTGGCGCGGCAGTTACGCAGCCGTGCGTTCCGACCTGCGCGGCCGCTATCCCCGGCATCCCTGGCCGGAAGACCCGGCCAATGCCATGCCGACGCGGCGGGTCAAACCGCGCGGCACGTAGCTGCTCCCTCGCCCCCGCTTGCCACGGATAGCTCGTAGCCCGGGTGGAGCGAAGCGTAACCCGGGAAATCTGCCAGCATTGGGATGGCCCCCGGGTTGCGCTTCGCTCCACCCGGGCTACCGACCTCTCCCCGCAAGCGGGGCGAGGTTGAGCAGTCCCGTTAATACTTCGCTCATCCTTTTCGTCAAAATGGCAGCTTCGGCCGGCGTTGTTAGTCGCGGCTTGGCCGGCGCCGTGGTGTTATCGGCGGTGAGAGCGTTTTCGAGCGAAGAGGACTCCCGGTTCGCGTGAAGAAAACGCGTCAAAACCAAAAGTCCCAAATGTAGCGTATCGAGTGTGGTCATGCGTAACCTGATGATCTTCGCCGCCATTCTGGTCGGCCTCGGCGGCTTCATGGGACAGATGGCGGACAAGATCGCGCCGACGCTGGCGGCCGCCAATGCCAAGCCACAGAAGATCGAAACGGCGACGGTCGCGCAGGCCAGCAGC
This sequence comes from Bradyrhizobium sp. OAE829, assembly GCF_040546575.1. Taxonomy (NCBI): domain Bacteria; kingdom Pseudomonadati; phylum Pseudomonadota; class Alphaproteobacteria; order Hyphomicrobiales; family Nitrobacteraceae; genus Bradyrhizobium; species Bradyrhizobium sp. OAE829. The sequence continues at coordinate 5,066,264 of NZ_JBEPOE010000001.1, forward strand.
CGCAGCCTCAGCATTCCCAGAGACGCGCGCGGCCATTTCCAGACCGACGGCCGGATCGACGGCCAGCGCGTCGACTTCATGGTCGACACCGGCGCCTCGCTGGTGGCGCTGAACGAGAAGTCCGCGGCGCGGTTCGGCCTGCGCCCCTCGCGCGGCGACTACAATGCCACCGTCACCACCGCCAATGGGACCATCAAGGCCGCGCGCGCGCGGATTGCCATGATCGATCTCGGCGGGATCGTGGTGCGCGACGTCGACGCCATGGTGCTGCCCGACGAAGCGCTTTCGGAAAATCTCCTTGGCCTGTCGTTCCTGTCGAAGCTGAAGCGCTTCGAATACGCCAATGGCAGGCTGGTGCTGGAGCAATAAAGCGTTTTCGAGCGAAGTGGATGCCGGTTCGCGTGAAGAAAACGCGTCAAAACAGGAATTTAGAGCTTCAGTTCTGATGCAGTCAGAGCTGAAGCTCTAGGCAGTTCTGCCTTCAAATCCGCCGCAATTAATCGCCAAAAGCCGCTAATCCCGCCTTCCGCTGCAGTCAGGCTTTCGCTAAGCCTGCGGCGCTGCCCTTCTATGTCTCAAGAGGCCATCCCCCATGTTTCCGAAGCCGAAATCCGTGCTGGTTCCGAATACCTATGCCTATGAATCCGAGCCGATGGTGAAGGCGACGGGTTTTCGCGAGTATGATGCGCGCTGGCTGTTCGGCAAGGAAATCAACCTGATGGGCATTCAGGCGCTGGGCATGGGGCTCGGCGCGCTGATCGCGGAGCGCGGCATCAAGCAGGAGATCGTCACCGGGCACGATTTCCGCGGCTATTCGGCCTCGATCAAATACGCGCTGATTTCGGGCCTGATGGCGGCGGGCTGCAAGGTGCACGACATCGGGCTCGCGGTGACGCCGATGGCCTATTTCGCGCAGTTCGACCTCGACGTGCCCTGCGTCGCGATGGTCACCGCGTCGCATAACGACAATGGCTGGACCGGCGTCAAGATGGGCGCCAACCGGCCGCTGACCTTCGGCCCCGACGAGATGACGCGGCTGAAGGAAATCGTGCTCAACGCCGATTTCAAGAACAAGGCCGGCGGCTCCTATCAATTCCACGAGAATTTTCCGGCGCGCTACATCGCCGACCTTACCCAGCGCCCGAAGCTGAAGCGCAAGCTGAAGGTCGTGGTCGCCTGCGGCAACGGCACCGCGGGCGCGTTCGCGCCGCAGGTGATGGAAGCGATCGGCTGCGAGGTGATCCCGCTCGATACCGAGCTTGATCACACCTTCCCGAAATACAATCCGAACCCCGAAGACATGGAGATGCTGCACGCGATCCGCGACGAAGTGCTGAAGCACAAGGCCGATGTCGGCCTCGGCTTCGACGGCGACGGCGACCGTTGCGGCGTGGTCGACAACACCGGCGAGGAGATTTTTGCCGACAAGGTCGGCGTGATGCTGGCGCGCGACATGTCGGCGATCCACAAGGATGCGTTGTTCGTGGTCGACGTGAAGTCGACCGGACTTTTCGTCACCGATCCCGTGCTGCAGAAGCAGGGCGCCAGGACCGAATATTGGAAGACCGGCCATTCCTACATGAAGCGCCGCACCAACGAGCTCGGCGCGCTGGCGGGCTTCGAAAAATCCGGGCATTTCTTCTTCAACAAGCCGTTCGGCCGCGGTTATGACGACGGCCTGGTTTCGGCGATCGCGATCTGCGAGATGCTCGATCGTGCCACCGGCAGGTCGATGGCGGATCTAAAGGACGCGCTGCCGAAAACCTGGTCGTCGCCGACGATGTCGCCGCATTGCGCCGACGAGACCAAATACGGCGTCGTCGACGCGGTGGTGAAGCATTTCGAGGCGCTGCAGAACAAGGGGGAGAAGGTCGCGGGCCAAAAGATCCGCGATCTCGTCACCGTCAACGGCGTGCGCGTCACGGTCGAAGATGGCAGCTGGGGCCTGGTGCGGGCGTCTTCCAACAAGCCGGAGCTGGTGGTGGTGGTCGAGAGCCCCGTTGCCGAGCAACGGATGCACGACATGTTCGAGGCGATGAATGTGGTGCTGCGCACCCATCCCGAAGTCGGCGAGTATAACCAGACGATTTGAGGGGGCACCTCGCCCCGCCCACAACTGTCGTACCCCGCGAAAGCGGGGTATCCAGTACGCCGCGGTTTCTCCAATGAATCTCGACGTCGGTGGAATACTGGGTTACCCGGTCAAGCCGGATAACGACAGCTGCCTACGCCGCGTGAAGCGAGCCGAGGAAGCTGTCGACCTCGGATTTCAGCCGGCCCGATTGCGACGACAGGCCATTCGCGGCATCGAGCAACCGTGCCGTCCCGCGGCCGGCTTCATCGGAGGCCCGGCTGACGCTGAGGATGCTGTCGTTGACATCCCTTGTGCTGTTCGCGGCCTGCTGCACGTTACCGGCGATTTCGCGCGTCGCGGCGCCCTGCTGATCGACCGCGGCGGCGATTCCGCTTGAGATCTCGTCGATCTCGGCGATGGTGCCGCTGATCACCTGGATGGCGTTGACGGCCTCGCCGGTGGCGGTCTGGATGGCTTGAATCTGCGCGGAAATTTCCTCCGTCGCGTTCGCGGTCTGATTGGCCAGCGCCTTGACTTCGCTCGCCACCACGGCAAATCCCCGGCCATGTTCGCCGGCGCGGGCGGCTTCGATCGTGGCGTTCAGCGCCAGCAAATTGGTCTGGCTGGCGATGCTCTGGATCAGCGTCACCACTTCGCCGATCTTCTGGGTGCCGGCGGCCAGCCCCTCGACCACGGCGTTGGTGCGGCGTGCCTCTTCGGCGGCCTTGTTGGCGATCTCGGCGGAACGCGTCACTTGCTGGGCGATATTGTTGATCGAAGCCGCGAGCTCTTCGGTTGCCGATGCGACCGTTTCCACGTTTGCCGAGGCCTGCGTCGATGCTGCGGCGACCGTGGCGGTCTGCCGCGAGGTTTCAGCGTTGCTTTCGCTCATCGAAGCCGACAGGCCCTGCATCTCGCCGGCGGCCATGGCGACGGCCTCGACGACGCCACTGATCCTGCGCTCGAAGCCGGCGGAGAGTTCGCGCCTTGCCGCATCACGGTCGCGCTTGGCTTGCTCGGCCATGTTGCGGTCGGCGGTGGCGCGCGCTTCGGCAGCGCTTGCCGCATCGGCCTCCGCGGTCTTCTGTGCCGCCATTTCGAACAAATGGGTGACCGTGGTCGTGAGCCAGATCAACACGCCTGCCTCGATCAGGAGGATGACGGCGTGGAGAACGACGCGGCCAAAGTCGGAGCCGCCGGGATAGACCGCGGCCGGCAGCAGGAAATTCAGCGTCAGGTGGTGCAGCGCGACAGCCACCGTACCGATGACGATCGGCCGGTAGTCGCAATAGGCGACCAGACAGGCCAATGCTGCGAAGAAGTACATATGCATGTCGACCTGCCAGCGATGTCCCGCGAGCTGGAAGACAAACATGGCGACATCGGCCATCAACGCGACGGCAACGATCAGGCGGGTGGAAAGTCCGTTGCCCGACATGCGCCACGACACGGTCGCGGCCAGCGCCATTGCAGCCATGAATGCGGCCGGTACCAGCCAGTCGGCATCGCGCGCCATGCCGATGACGAGCGCGATCGGAACATGCAGCCAGAGCACCGCGAGCAATATCTTGCTGGCTGTCTCGCGCAGGATTACCAGGTCTTCGCTTTCGAAGGTCATTCCCAGCTCCCAAAATGTAGGTCGTGAAGAACGCGTCTATTTCGCGAAACAGGCCGCGATCGCCTGCGGGTCCATGGTCAGCCAGGCGCCGGCCTTGTGCAGTTGTGTCAGCCCGTCATTGTCGTCCGGTCGCACGATCAGAAGGGTCGGAACGGCGGTCGTCCTGACGATGGCGGCGTTGGCGGACGCGGTCGCAATGAACGCTTGCTGGTCGCTCCACCAGGGCGGGAAGGCCACCGCCACGATCTCGGCGCCAGTCCTGACCTGCAACGACAGTGCTGCGATTCCGATCCAGCTCGCGATCAGCAGCGCGGCAGCGTTCAGCCAGACAGGCCGTCGGGTCGTTGGAGTGATTTCCCCCCGCTCCATCACAAAACAATATCGTGACGAAGCTAACGGCGCGTAAACCTTCAGCCTCAGGTAGCGTTGGCGCGGCGCAACATCGGACGGCGGTTACGCCGCCGGCACCGGCAGCGCGGTAACCGACTTGATCTTCTCCATCGCAAAGCGCGAGGTCACGTTCTTCAGCGGCACGGCACTGATCAGCTTTTTGTAGAACACGTCGTAGCTCGCCATGTCGGCGACCACCACGCGCAGCATGTAATCGACGTCACCCGCCATCCGGTAGAATTCCATCACCTCGGGCATGGCACTGACGGCGCTGGCGAAGGTCTTCAGCCAGGCCTCGGAATGGTCGGAACTTTCGACCGAGACGAACACGGAAATGCCGAGCCCGATCTTGTTCTGATCGACCAGGGCAACTCGGCGCAGGATCACCCCGTCGGCCTCTAACCGCTGGATGCGCTTCCAGCATGGCGTCGAGGACAGCCCGACCCGGTCACCGATCTCGGCTACCGACAGCGAGGCGTCCTCCTGCAGCACCGTCAGGATTTTGCGGTCAATGGCGTCAAGGCGGCGATTGGCTTCGTGAAGCTGAACTGCAATGTCGGTCATGAGAAGAATGTTCCATGAATGAGGCTTTCGTTCCTCATATATAGAAAATTCTTCTATAGCAAGCCTATCTTATTGGCCAGGCGAGGCCGGACTGGTACTTTGGCCTTGGCTCAAAAGCTCTTCAACTTCAATACGTTGCGGCGCAGCGAAGGCGCCGCCAAAGCGGGTGCATTTGAGGGCCGCGGCAGCCGAGGCAAACCGAAGCGCCTGACGCAATTCCTGCCCCTCGGTGATCGCGAGCGCGAAGGCGCCGTGGAACACGTCACCGGCGCCCAGGGTGTCCACGGTGTGGACCGGGAAGGCCGGGGTTTCCTGGATGGCCTGATTCTCGTCGAGCCAGATCGTGCCGCGCGCACCGCGGGTCCCCGCCAGGAACGACTTGGTCAGCTTGGCAATTTTCTTCAGCGCCTGGGCGTCGTCGGTGACATCAGCGGTCTCCTGCAGCGGCTCGCTCGAGAACACCAGGTGCGAGGACGCATTGAGCAGCCCTTCGCGCAGCGACATTGCACGGTCGACGTCGACGATCACAGGGATGCCGCGCCGTTGCGCCTCGGCGCAGAGATCCGTGCAGAATTCAGCACAACGGCTCTCGGTGAGAATGGCGGCACAATCGTCCAGCAGCGTGTCGAAGTCGGGCAACTTGACCTTCCACAGCTCCGGATCGCGGAAGGTCACGATGGTGCGCTCGCCGGAAGGATCGATCATGACCGCCGAGATCGGCGTCACCAGGCCGGGCATGTGGATGAGATGTTTCGTCTCGATGCCTTCATGCGCCATCTGATCGAAGATGAATCGAGCAGATGTTTCCTTGGCATCGCCCATCGGCCCGCAGATCGAGGCGCGGCCACCGAGCCTGACGATGCCGATCGCGCCATTGAGCGCGTTGCCGCCGCAGATCTCGTCGAACGCGGTGGCGTTCTCCTTGGAGCCGCGCCCAGGAACAGCTGGCGTATGAAAGGTCAGGTCGCGCACCGGCATGCCGATGCAGAGGATGCGCGGCGGGGTTTTCGGCGCTTTATCGTGAAAGTTCATACCGGAATCCGTCATGCCGGCTCCGCCATATGCCGGAACCCAGAAGAAAGTCCGGGGGTAATGATTTGGCCCACGTGTGGGTTCCCGCTATGCGCTCGAATCGGTTCCCCCATGCACCCAGCGGCCGATCAAATGGTGAGCGATCGCGAACGGATGCGCGGCAAACATGCCGTCGGGGTGTGTGCGGCTGTGCATCAGGGCCACTTCGTCGCGAGTGAACCAGCGCGCATCCTCCAGTTCGGCCTTGTCGACCACGATTTCGTCCGAGGTTGCGCGTGCGGCGCATCCGATCATCAGCGACGACGGGTAGGGCCATGGCTGCGTCATGTAATAGGTCACGTCGGTGCAGTGAATCCCGGATTCCTCGAAAATCTCGCGCCGGACCGCGTCCTCGATGGTTTCGGCGACCTCGACGAAGCCCGCCAGGCACGACCACATCCCCGGCAAAAACTGCTTCTGCCGTCCGAGCAGGCATCTGTCGCCATGAGTGACCAGCATGATGACGACCGGATCGGTGCGCGGAAAATGTTCGGCCTTGCAGTTCGGGCAGTCGCGCTTCCAGCCGCCCTCCTTCATCGCGGTGCGGGTGCCGCAATTGGCGCAATAGCCATGGCGCTGGTGCCAGGTGACCATCGATTTCGCCGTCGCGATCGCCGAGAGCTGTTCGGTCGGCACCGCGCCCTGCATCACCATGCCGCGCAGTTCGGTGACGGCGACGTCGTCGCGCGTCAACAGCTTTTCCACCGCCGCCGCCGCGATCCCCATGCCGAACACCGGCGCACCGTCGCGCAGGCCCAGAAAGATCGTGCCCGGATTGGCGCCCAGTTTGACGGCCTCGTCGACGCTGAGCAGGACGCGCGATCCTCCGGCCTCCTGCCGCACCACCAGCGAGTCGCGGTAGATCACATAGGCGCCGGCGTCGCGGTGGCTTTCCAGCGCGAACAGTTTCTCGTCATTGCTGCGCAGATGCGCGGCGCGGTCGAGAATGTGGGTGACGAAAGCCGGCTTGCCGAGTGGAAAGGAATCGAAAATTGACATGAATTCAACCTAGCCAAATCTTGCGGCGGAGCGCGCTGATGAAATTCTGGACTTCCTCGGCGTCATGCGCCAGTGGCGGCATCACGCCCCAGACCGGCCGCGGCCAGGCGGCGTCGCTGGTGCGGCGCGCGACGACGTGAACATGGAGCTGTGGCACCAGATTGCCCAGTGCCGCGATATTGAGCTTGTCGCATTTGGTGATCTCTTTGAGGGCACGGGCGACACGCGAGACTTCCGTCATCAACTGCGCCTGGGCCACCTCGTCGAGATCGATGATTTCCACCGCCCCCTCGCGGCGCGGCACCAGCAGCAGCCACGGGTAATGCGCGTCCTTGATGACCAGCACCCGGCACAGCGGCAGGTCGCCGATGTCGATGGTGTCTTTCTGGAGTTGGGAGTGCAGCGACCAGGCGGCGTCGGACATACGTATTTCCCCGTCATGGCCGGGCTTGTCCCGGCCATCCACGTCTTTCTGGTTGGGAACCGAGGAAGGCGTGGATACCCGGCACAAGGCCGGGCATGACGGCAAGTAAAGCCTTTCCGCGTTTCTGCACAAGTCCCGCAAACCCTGCTGACCCCGCTTGCTTTCCGGCCCTTTTGGCCCCAAATAAGGACCGGGAGATTGGCGGTGGACGAGCCACTCGCCAACCGGGTCAGGTCCGGAAGGAAGCAGCCCTAACGAGGTCCGGATCGGGTCGCTCGTCAGTCTCCTACCTGTTTTTCGAGCGAATCGCGCTGAAAGCGGCGAGGCCGCCTTTGGCGCTTGATTCCTCTTCCGTTCCGCAAGCCGGCCTTGAGAGACAATCAATTGCGGATCGACCGATGAGTGATGCTGGCGCTCCCCAAGAAAAGCCTGAAGCCAATGCAGGCGGCCTCGATCTCGGTGGGCTGCCCGAGGCCGGAAAGCCCTACCGGGTTCTGGCGCGTAAATACCGCCCCTCCAGTTTCGAGGACCTGATCGGCCAGGAGGCCATGGTCCGCACCGTTTCGAATGCATTCGAAACGGGGCGAATCCCGCAGGCCTGGATTCTGACCGGGGTGCGTGGGGTCGGCAAAACCACCACGGCGCGGATTCTCGGCCGCGCGCTCAATTACGAAATGGCTGACGGCTCGGCGAAGGGGCCGGCGATCCAGATGCCCACGCTCGGCGTGCACTGCCAGGCGATCATGGAAAGCCGGCACATGGACGTGCTGGAAATGGACGCCGCGTCCCATACCGGCGTCGACGATGTCCGCCAGATCAATGACAGCGTGCGCTATGCCCCGGCCTCTGCGCGCTACAAGGTCTACATCATCGACGAAGTCCACATGCTGTCGACCGCGGCCTTCAACGCGTTCCTGAAGACGCTGGAGGAGCCGCCGGAGCACGCCAAGTTCGTGTTCGCGACCACCGAAATCCGCAAAGTCCCGGTCACGGTGCTGTCGCGCTGCCAGCGATTCGATCTGCGCCGCGTCGAGGCCGATGTATTGATGGGACATCTGTCCAACATCGCGACCAAGGAAGGCGTCGAGGTCGAGCCCGAGGCGCTCGGCATCATCGCGCGCGCCGCCGAAGGCTCGGTGCGCGATTCGCTGTCGCTGTTCGACCAGGCGATCGCGCATGCCGCCGGCACCGTGCGTGCCGACGCAGTGCGGCAGATGCTTGGGCTCGCGGACCGCACGCGCGTGATTGATTTGTTTGAATCGCTGGCGCGCGGCGACATCGCCAGCGCCTTCAAGGAATTCCGCGAGCAGTACGACGTCGGCGCCGATCCCGTCGTGGTGCTGTCTGACCTGGCCGAGTTCGTCAATTTCGTCACCCGCGTAAAAGTCGTGCCGGCGACCGCCGACAACGTCGCCTATGGCGAGACCGAACGGGTGCGTGCCCGCGATTTTGCGGCCAAATTGTCGATGCGGGTGCTGTCGCGGATGTGGCAGATGCTCCTTAAAGGCATAGCGGAGGTGCAGACCGCGACACGGCCGGCCGCTGCCGCCGAAATGGTGCTGGTGCGCATCGCCTATGTCGCCGACATGCCGACGCCGGACGAAGCGATCAGGATGCTTGAACAAAATGGCGGTGGCTCGCCGGTCGTTTCGGCAAGTGCTGCGCCCTCGCGCGTGGCGCCGGCCTCGACCGTGTCCTCCATGTCGTCAGCGCCGATGCGCGCGCCCACGGCGCAGAGGTCCGGCGCCGAGGCGTCCGCGCGCCCGCAAATGGCGGCGCCTGCGCCGGAGTCGCAGTCCGCGCCCGCTTTGCGAATCACCAGTTTTGCGCAGCTCGTCGCGCTGGCCGGCGAGAAGCGCGATCTGCTGATCAAGGCGGCACTCGAGGCCGACATGCGGCTCGTGCGTCTGGAGGATGGGCGGCTGGAAGTCGCGCTGGAGCGCCACGCGGCGCGGGCGCTGGTCAGCGATCTCTCCCGCAAGCTGGAACTATGGACCGGCCGGCGCTGGACCGTGATCGTCTCCAACGAGACCGGCCAGCCGACGGTTCGTTCGCAGAACGAGCATGCGAAGAACGAACATGCGCGGGCCGCGGAAGCCGATCCGCGCGTGCAGGAAGTGCTGGCGCGGTTCCCGGGCGCCAAGGTCGTCGAGGTGCGCAAGCTTGCCGCCGAGCCGCCGGAAACCGACGCGATCGGTGAAGACCCGGCTGAGCGTTCGGACAGCGACGACGATTGATCGATATCTTGAGAGAACGCACCGAAGGAAAACCAAATGGCTGATTTTCTCGGCATGATGAAGCAGGCGGCGCAGCTGCAATCCAAGATGCAGGCGATGCAGGAAGAACTCGGCAATGTCGAAGTCGAGGGTATTTCCGGCGGCGGCATGGTCGCCGTGCGGATGACAGCGAAGATGGAAGTGAAGGGCGTCAAGATCGATCCGTCGTTGATGAAGGCGGAGGACCGCGAAATCCTCGAAGACCTGCTGGTGACGGCGCATAACGACGCGCGGCGCAAGGCGGAAACCGCGATGCAAGAAAAGATGCAGGCGCTGACCGGTGGGCTCGGCCTGCCGCCAGGCCTTGGTCTTACCTGAAGTCTTGGTCTTACCTGAAGTCTTGGTCTTACCTAAAATGCTCGGTCTCATCTGAAATGGCTACTGCGGTTGCCGGCCCCGAAATCGAACGTCTGATCCAGCTGTTGGCGCGGCTGCCGGGGCTTGGGCCGCGTTCGGCGCGGCGCGCGGCGCTGCACCTGATCAAGAAGCGCGAAGCGCTGATGACGCCGCTCGCCGGCGCGCTGCAGGTGGCGATCGAAAAGATCCAGGTCTGCAAGACCTGCGGCAATATCGATACGCAGAATCCCTGCACCGTATGTACCGATCCACGGCGCGATCCCACCACCATCGTCGTGGTCGCCGACGTCGCGGATTTGTGGGCGCTGGAGCGGGCCAATGCGACCAACGGCCGCTATCACGTGCTGGGCGCCACGCTGTCGCCGCTCGACGGCGTCGGCCCGCAGGATCTCACCATCGACGCGCTGGTGGCGCGCGCACATGACCAGCAGGTCGGCGAGATCATCCTGGCGCTGAATGCAACGGTTGATGGCCAGACCACGGCGCATTACATCACCGATCTGTTGCAGGAAGCCAACGTCAAGGTCACACGGCTGGCCCATGGTGTTCCAGTCGGCGGCGAACTTGATTATCTCGATGAAGGTACGCTATCGGCTGCGATGCGACAGCGAACACTGTTCTGATTCTCTTTATCATGGAACTATCGGAAATGACGAAACGACGATTCGCCACACGCTCGGCTTTTGTGTTGGTAATGGTCACGGCGTTTGCGGCGCCTGCTGCTTCCGCGCAGACGGCTCAGCAGGAGGAACCTGCACCGGCCAAGGCAGGCAAGCTGATCAATGTTGGAGACATCCTCTCGGGCGAGCTCAACGCCATGAAGACGCGCGGCGGCAAGCGTGGCGCGAAGGTCGCGACCTACCAGATTACGTCCGAGCCGCGTCGCCTGCCGCCACCGAGCGGTCTGTGCAACCTCGAGACCGGGCCGGAGACTTTCCAACTCGTCATCACCAGCGACGCGCAGGCCGCGCAGTTGAAGGGCAAAGTCGGCAAGGAAATTTCGGTGAAGGTCGATGAAGTCGCCTGTGCCGAGGCTGCCGGACAAATGAGCGAAGCCGTGATCACCAAGTGGAGCGTCGTGACGAAGAATTGAGTAGGCGAGCTTCGTAGCCCGGATGGAGCGCAGCGCAATCCGGGATTCCTTCACCGTCGTCGCAGCGGCCCCGGATTTCGCTGCGCTCCATCCGGGCTACAAGAGAGTCAAACCTTCACCGGCCCCAGTTCATCGAAATGCCCGCGTCGTTGCAGCCACACCAGCAGGATCAGGCTCGGCACCGCGACCAGTACGGAGACCACGAAGAACAGCGGCCAGCCCGTCGCCGCGGCCACGTAGCCCGAGCCGGAAGACAGATAGATGCGGCCGACTGACGCCAGCGCGGTGAGCAGCGCGTATTGCGTGGCGGTGTGCAGCGGGTTCTTGCACAGCGCGGAGAGATAGGCCACGAAGATCACCGTGCCGATCGCGCCGGTGAACGCTTCCACCGAGACGGCGACGGTCAGCGCCCATTGCTGCGGCCCGACCAGCGCCAGCCAGGTGAAGGTGAGGTTGGACACCGCCTGCAGCAGGCCGCCGATCCACAGGCAGGTCACCAGCGAAGTGCCGCGCGCGAGGAAGCCGCCGGCGAAACCGCCGATCAGGGTTGCGGCCAGGCCGACGCCCTTGACGATGATGGCGTAGTCGTTGCGCGTAAAGCCGATGTCGATGATGAACGGTACTGTCATCGCGCCGGCGAAGGCGTCGGTGAACTTGAACAGCATCACGAACACCAGCACGACGATGGCATGGCGCTGCGTCAGGAACTCGCTGAAAGCGCCCATCGCGGCCTCGGCGATGCGGCTGACCGAAGGCTTTCCGCCTGCTGCGGCGTCAGCAATGCGGGACTGCTCCGGCTCCCGCGCGCACAGCACCGTGACGATGCCGATCAGCACCAGCGCCGCCATCGACGCAAAACTCGCCATCCAGGCGTCGAGCCGGGTCAGCCCGACATATTCGAAGCCGGTGACGAGAAACAGCGCGCCGGCCGTGGACGCCACCATGCCGACGCGATAGGCCGCGACATAGGACGCCATACCGGCGGCCTGTTCGTTCTCCGCAAGGCTTTCGACCCTGTATGCATCGACCACGATGTCCTGCGTTGCCGACGTCGTGGCGACCAGCAGGGCGCCGAGCGCCACGAAGAACGGCGAGCGCGCGGGATCGGTCAGCGCCAGTCCGAGGATCGCGGCCATCAACAGCAGTTGGGTGAAGACCAGCCAGCCGCGCCGCCGCCCGAGCCAGCGCGTCAGCAGCGGAATGTTAAGGCCATCCACCAGCGGCGCCCACAGGAACTTGAGCGTGTAGGGCGTGCCGACCAGGGTGAACAGCCCGATGGTGCCGAGGCTGACGCCGTTCTCGCTGACCCATACCAGCAGCGTCGATCCCGACAGCGCCAGCGGCAGCCCGGACGAGAAGCCGAGCATCATCACGATCAGCACGCGCGGCTGCAGATAGACCGCCCACGCATCGCGCCACGAGGCGCGGGGTGGTGGTCTATCGGCTGCTTGGGGCTGGCTGTCAGGCGTTGAGGTCATCCCGCAGTGCTAGCAGATTCGAGCGCCAAAAATGATACTGTCATCGCCCGGCTTGACCGGGCGACCCAGTATCCCAGAGGCGGCAGATGGGAACGCGCAGCTACTACGTATATATCCTGGCCAGCCGCATCGGTGGCGCGCTTTACATCGGTGTGAGCAATGATCTCGTTCGTCGTGTGTATGAGCATAAATCGGGTGTCGCCGAGGGTTTCACCAAAGATTACGGCGTGAATCGTCTGGTGTATTTCGAATGTTTTGACGAAGTTGAAGCTGCTGTTCAGCGCGAAAAGCGGCTGAAGAAATGGCCGCGCGCCTGGAAAATTGCGCTGATAGAAAAAGACAATCCAGACTGGATCGATCTTTATCCGGAGATCGCCGCGGGAGGAGGATAGGTCAGCGCTTTCGACGAAAGAAGGATGAAATAACAACGGCCGTCGTCCTCCGCGAAAGCGGGGGACCCAGTATCCCAGAGGTGTTTGAGATAGATCGAGAAGCCGCGGCGTACTGGGTCGCCCGGTCAAGCCGGGCGATGACACCGTTTGTGTAGCACGGTGCGCCCTACTCCCCCGCCTGCATCTTCCGCTGCAAGGGGAACAGTTCCGGTGCGCCCGGCTTGACGATCCGCGGGGCCTCGGGCGGCGGCTCGGACTTGCTGAAGTCCAGCTCCTCGATCCGCCCCGCTCGCTTTTCGATCTTGTCGGCGGAAATCAGAATCTGGCGGACGTCCTCGTTCACATCGCCAAAATGCTTCTGCAGCTTCACGACGCGGTCGCGCAGCCGGTTGAGATCGTCGCCGAGATTGAGCACCTCGGTGCGGATCTGGTCGGCAGCGTCGCGCATCCTTGCATCCTTGAGGATCTGCTGCATCACTTGGATCGCCAGCATCAAGAGCGACGGCGACACCAGCACCACGCGCGCGCGGTAGGCCTTCTGGATCACGTCGTCGAACCCGTCGTGAATTTCCGCGTAGACCGATTCCGACGGCACGAACATCAGCGCGGTGTCCTGGGTCTCGCCTGATACCAGATACTTCTCGGCGATATCGTTGACATGTTTCATCACGTCGGCGCGCAGCCGCTGGGTCGCGTATTTCTTTTCCTCGTCAGTGCGCGCGTCGTGCAGCGCGGTCATCGCTTCCAGCGGAAATTTCGCATCGATGCAGAGCGGGCGCTGGTCCGGCAGGAACACCACGCAATCCGGCCGTTTGCCTGATGAGAGCGTGTACTGGAACTCGTAAGCACCTTTCGGCATGCCGTCCTGGACGATCGCTTCCATCCGCGCCTGGCCGAATGCGCCGCGCGACTGCTTGTTGGCGAGCACGTCGCGCAGCGTGGTGACCTGCGAGGTGAGGTCGGTGAGATTTTTATGCGCATTGTCGATGATGCCGAGCCGCTCATGCAGCGCGCGCAAACTGTCCATGGTGTTGCGCGTGGTCGCTTCCATCGACTGGCCGACCCGGTGGGTCACCGAATCCAGCCGCTCATTGACGGCGCGGGCCATCTCGGCCTGGCGGCCGGCCAGCGCCTGTCCCATCGCATCGACCCGGCCGGTGGATTCGCTCTGCGCGCGCAGCATTTCGCTCAGGCGTTCCTCGAGCTCGTCGGCCCGGATCGCCTGCGCCATCGCGAGTTCCGCGCCGCGCCGGCCGGAGCGGGCAATGACGATGGCAATGGTGAGCAGCAACACCAGCGCGAGCGTACCAAGGCCGAGGATCGCGTCGAAGGCGCGTATCGACAGGTCGCCGAACACAAAAATAATCTCGTTCATGGCCTGCTTGTAGCCGATTCGCTGGTTAACGCGAACGAAGAGGGAACATTTATGGTAAATGACCCCTTAATTTTCGTGGTTAACGCGGCCTTAAAAATCATGGTTAAGGCCGCCTTAACCAGTTCCGCCGCGCATTGACCGCGGCAAACCAGCAGCTTAAATCGCCCCATCATGGCAATCCGAGAAATCATCATCCTGCCGGACAAACAGTTGCGGCTCGTCTCCAAACCCGTCGAGAAGGTGACGGCGGAGATCCGCAAGCTCGCCGACGACATGTTCGAGACCATGTACGACGCGCCCGGCATCGGGCTGGCCGCGATCCAGGTCGCGCAGCCGCTGCGGCTGATCACCATGGATCTGGCCAAGAAGACCGAGGACGGCGAGACCAAGCCGCAGCCGCGGGTCTTCATCAACCCGGAGATCATCTCCTCGTCCGAGGAACTCTCGGTGTATGAGGAAGGCTGTCTGTCGATTCCCGAATATTACGAGGCGGTGGAGCGGCCGGCGCAGGTGCGCGTGCGTTTCACGGATCTCGACGGCAAGGTGCACGAGGAAGACGCCGACGGCCTGTTCGCCACCTGCATCCAGCACGAAATCGATCACCTCAACGGCGTGCTGTTCGTGGACTACTTGTCCAAGCTGAAGCGTGACCGTGTGCTGAAGAAATTCACAAAAGCTGCGAAGAGGGCGGCGGAGTAGTTCGCAATTCGCTCCGCCGTCATGCCCGGCCTTGTGCCGGGCATCCACGTCTTCCTTTCTCGCTGCACCAAAGACGTGGATGGCCGGGAGCGCAGACAAGTTTACGTAGTCTGCGCAAAGCAGACTACTATCGCCCGGCCATGACGGGTAAAATCCAATCGGCTCGGGATACATTCACACTATGCCACTCCGCTTGATCTTCATGGGCACGCCCGATTTCGCGGTGCCGACGCTGCTGGAACTCGTGGCCCATGGCCATGACATCGCGGCCGTCTACACCCGCGCGCCGAAGCCGGCCGGGCGCGGCATGAAGCTGCAGGTAACGCCGGTCGAGCAGGAAGCGCGGCGGCTCGGCATATCGGTGTTGACGCCGACCACATTGAAGACGCCGGAAGCACTCGAAGCGTTTCGCGCGCATAACGCGGATGCCGCCGTCGTCGTCGCCTATGGCATGATCCTGCCGCAGGCGATCCTGGATGCGCCGCCGCTCGGCTGTTTCAATCTGCACGGCTCGCTGCTGCCGCGCTGGCGCGGCGCAGCCCCGATCAACCGCGCCATCATGGCAGGCGACGCCGAGTCCGGCGTGATGGTGATGAAGATGGATGTCGGCCTCGATACCGGCGACGTCGCGATGGCCGAGCGCCTCACCATATCGGACACGATGACCGCAGCCGATCTGCACGACGCGCTGGCCCCATTGGGCGCCGACCTGATGGTGCGCGCGATGGGCGGGCTGGAACGCGGCGGTCTGCAATTACGCAAGCAAAGCGAGCAGGGCGTTACCTACGCCGCCAAGATCGAGAAGGCCGAGGCGCGGATCGACTGGAGCCGGCCCGCGCGCGAAGTGCTGCGGCATATTCACGGGCTATCGCCGTTTCCCGGCGCCTGGTGCGAGGCGGCGCTCGACGGCGAAGCGGCGCGTATCAAAATCCTGCGCTGTGAGCCGGCCAAGGGCGCGGGCGCGCCGGGCGATGTGCTCGACGACCAGCTCACGATTGCCTGTGGCGACAGCGCGATCAGAATTCTTGAACTGCAGCGCGCCGGTAAGGCGCCGATGAAAGCCGCGGACTTTCTGCGCGGCACGCCGTTAAAACCGCCGGCGCGGCTCGGCTGATGCCCCGCTACAAGCTCATCATCGAGTATGACGGCAGCCCCTTCAGCGGCTGGCAGATCCAGGACAACGCCCCAACGGTGCAGGGCGCACTGGAAACCGCGGTCAAGGCGATCTGCGGCGAACAGGTTCGCGTGCACGGCGCGGGGCGCACCGATGCCGGCGTGCATGCGCTGGGGCAGGTCGCCCATTGCGATATCGAAAAACCGTTTCCGCCGGGTCGCTTGCGCGACGGGTTGAACGCGCACTTAAGGCCGCATCCGATCGGCGTGCTCAGCGCCGAGATCGTGGCCGATGATTTCGAGGCGCGATTTTCAGCCATGAAGCGGCATTACCGCTATCGCATCACCAACCATCGCGCCAATCTCGCGCTCGATATCGGCCGCACCTGGCGGGTGCCGCGGCGTCTCGACACCGACGCGATGCACACCGCGGCGCAGCGGCTGCTCGGCAAGCATGATTTCACGACGTTCCGCGACACCGAGTGCCAGGCGAAATCGCCGGAGAAGACGCTCGACCAGCTCGATGTCGTCAGGGACGGCGATGCGGTTGCCATCGTGACCTCGGCGCGCTCGTTCCTGCACAGCCAGGTGCGCTCGATGGTGGGCTCATTGGTCTGGGTCGGCGAAGGCCGCTGGAGCGCCGACGATCTTGCCTCAGCCCTCGCCGCCCGCAACCGCGCCGCCTGCGGCCCCGTCGCGCCGCCGGACGGGCTATATCTGGTGCGTGTGGATTATTGAGAACCCCAATCCATACTGTGCATGGGGTTGTTTTCGATGTTTTGTGATTGGTGAAGCGACGCCATCACGCGAAGTATCGATCCAATATCCCGCGATACACCTTCGTCAGCTTCTCGATATCCGAGACCGGCGTGCGCTCGTCGACCTGGTGCATGGTCTGGCCGACCAGGCCGAATTCGATCACCGGGCAGTAGCTCGAGATGAAGCGCGCGTCGGAAGTCCCGCCGGAGGTCGACAGTTCCGGCTTGCGTCCCGTGACCTCTTCGATCGCGCTGACGGCCAGATCGGTGAAGGCGCCGGGCTTTGTCACGAACACGTTGGAGTTCGAGGGCTCCCATTTGATGTGTGCGCGGATCCGGTTGCCACAGGCTTTCGCCAGTCGCTCATCGACCAGCGCCCGCAGCGTCTCCTGCGTGTGGTTGTCGTTGAAGCGGATGTTGAATTTCGCGCGCGCCTGTCCGGGGATGACGTTGCTCGCGGTGTTGCCGACATCGACGGATGTGAATTCGAGGTTGGAGGCTTGGAACTGGGCGCTGCCATGGTCGAGCGGCTCGTCGGAGAGCGCCACGATCAGCCGCGAAATGTCCGGCACCGGGTTGGCCGCGCGATGCGGATAGGCGACGTGGCCCTGCACGCCATCGACGAACAGCGTGCCGGATTGCGAGCCGCGGCGGCCGACCTTGATGCAATCCCCTAACACTTCGACATTAGAGGGCTCGCCGAGCACGCAATGGTCGAATTTCTCGCCGCGCTCGGCGCACCATTTCAGCAGCTTGATGGTGCCGTTGACCGAAATGTCTTCCTCGTCGCCGGTGATCAGGAACGAGATCGACCCCTTTGGCTTGCCGTCATGGTCAGCGAGATATTGCAGCACCGCCGCGACGCTGCAGGCGATGCCGCCCTTCATGTCGACCGCGCCGCGGCCGTAGAGAAAGCCGTCCTTGATGTCGCCCGAGAAAGCGCCATGGCTCCATGCGGCTTCATCGCCGGCGGGCACCACGTCGGTATGGCCGGCGAAGGTGATGTGCGGGGCACTATCGCCGATGCGGGCATAGAGATTGTCGATGTCAGCTGTGCCGGGCTCGCCGAATGTAACGCGATGCACCTCGAAGCCGGCGGCCTTCAGGAGGTTTTCGAGAACACCGAGCGCGCCGGCATCGGCCGGGGTGACGGAAGGGCAGCGGACGAGGTCGCGGGTAATGGAAACAGCATCATTCATACCCCGGCTTAACATGCCAAACCGGCGGCGGGCTAGCTTTGTGCGGCACCATTTCGATCTCGCTTTGCTGGTCCCATGCGGGCCGCGTATCGACCGGTGCCAGCGGGTCGGCGCCGAAGGCGTTGGTCCCGGTGGTGCCCTTGAGGAAGAACAGCTCGATCATTCCCCAGACCCACAAAACGAGAATGCAGATGGCCAACAACAAGCCGAGTACGTCGGGAAGCCAGTCGGTGAGCTGGTCGAAGGGACCGGAAAAGACCACGAGCGTGGCCATCCACCAGCCGCTTCTGCCGCGATCATGCAAGCGCTTGACCGAGGTGGCGAAAAATACCCACAGCAACAGTACCGAGCCTGCGGCCTGGAAAAACAGGACCGGCGCGTTGACCCAGGACAGCGATCGATAAGAAGCGGGATCGAACAGCTTGAGGATTTCCTCGATGCCGAGGCTGAAATTGAAAGGCCCGCTACCGCCAAGGAGGAGCACGACGCCTATCGTCACGATGGCGAGGAATATCATCCAGCAAATGCTGATCAGCAGCGCCTGCCAATATCTGGCGCGGTTGAGGCGACCCTCAAAGCGGAACAGGTACCAGGCGTAATCCATGCGCGTAACTCCGGGCTAACAGCCAGGTATCAACCACGTGCGACCGGACCGGCACGGTGCAGAAGAAAATCCGGAACGCCGAACGATTGGGGGTGCGGAACGAGGGGAGCTTGGAGAAGGGTACGCGTCGGATCCGCTCCAAAGCGGTTGCGGCCGTCGGTTCCGATCAGGAAAAACAGCTCGATGACCATCCAGGTTTGCAGAACGGACAGCGCCACAGCACCCATGACGACCAGCA
The DNA here is from genome assembly GCF_040546575.1 of Bradyrhizobium sp. OAE829. NCBI lineage: Bacteria > Pseudomonadati > Pseudomonadota > Alphaproteobacteria > Hyphomicrobiales > Nitrobacteraceae > Bradyrhizobium > Bradyrhizobium sp. OAE829. The sequence goes on from NZ_JBEPOE010000001.1 coordinate 5,084,986, forward strand.
TCTCCCGCGCGGCCGAAACATCAACGCCGAAATAGAGCCCGAAGAACAGAGCGTAATACACGTAGGAGAGAGGGTTGATGATCAGCACCGCAATCGCCCACCAGCCGCTCCTGTTGCGGTCGTGAAGCCGCTTGGCCGTCGTGGCGGCGTTGATCCAGAGCATCGCGATGACGGCGCCGGCCTGCAAAACCTCCCATTGCCCGAACGGGGATTTCAGCCAAAGCACCAGCCAGCAAGTCAGGAGGGCGAGCTGGACCGCGAGGTATTTGGCGCGGTTGGTGCGGCCATTGAAACCAAACAGTAAACGGGCGTAGTCCATCGCAACCTCCGGACAGCGGAAAAACTCCACGGTTCCGGAATATTGGTCGCACCCCAGCTATTCTGGTTCGATTCGGCCTGCTTTGGTGCGGCCCTGCACCGCCAGCAGACCCACCAGCGCCACCAGCGCAAAGCCGGCACCAGCGAAGAACGTGGCTTCCGGCCCTGCACGATCCCACAGCGCCCCGGCCATGACGCTGGCCGCCAGCATGGCAAAGCCGCCCAGCAGGTTGAAAAATCCAAAAGCCGTGCCCCGCAGCTCGGGAGGCGAGGTATCCGCCACCAGCGTCGCCAGCAGCCCCTGGGTCAACCCCATGTGCAGGCCCCACAGCGCGACGCCGAGCGCGACCCCCGTGAGCGAAGGCAGCAACGCGAGCGCGATATCGGCGGCGACCAGCACCAGGATGCCGACAGCCAGAACGGTGACGCGATTGACGCGGTCCGACAATACACCGGCCGGGTACGCGGCGGCGGCGTAAACCACGTTCATCAGCACCAGCACCACGGGCACCAGGGTGAGCGGCATGCCGACACCCTGCGCGCGCAAGATCAGGAAGGCTTCGCTGAAGCGCGCCAGCGTGAAAACCGTCGCGACAGCCACCACCCACCAATAGGCCGCGCCGAGATTCCTGATTTCGGCAAGGCTGATCGGGTTGCGCACCTTGCGCAAGCCTGCGGGGTGGTCGGGCTCGCGCACCGCGAAGATGATCAAGGCCAGGGACAGAAAGGCGGGGATGACCGCAAACCAGAACACGGCCTTGAAATTGTCCGCGGTCAGCCACATCAGGCCGATCGCCAGCAAGGGGCCGGCGAAAGCTCCGATCGTATCGAGCGACTGGCGCAGGCCAAAGCTGGCTCCGCGCAGATGCGCCGGCGCAAGGTCCGCCACCAGCGCGTCGCGTGGCGCGCCCCGGATGCCTTTTCCGACCCGGTCGATGAAGCGCGCCGTGACCAGCCAGCCGACCGTCGGCGCCAGCGGAAACATCGGCTTGGTCAGCGCCGCAAGGCCGTAGCCAAACGCCGCGAGCCATTTGCGCTTGCCGAGCCAATCGGAGAGCGCGCCGGAAAAGATCTTGGTGATCGACACGGTCGCTTCCGCAATGCCTTCGATCACGCCCACCGTGACCATCGACGTGCCGAGCACGGTGACAAGATAGATCGGCAGCAGCGCATGGATCATCTCCGATGAGATGTCCATCAGCAGCGAGACGAAGCCCAGCGCCCACACCCCGCCCGGAATATCGCGCAGGGAGTGGGCGCGCGCGCGTGCCTCAGGCATGGCTGAGAGTTAGCCTGCTATCTCAGTCCCGCAGCAACTCGTTGATGCTGGTCTTGGCGCGGGTGCGCTCGTCGACGCGCTTGACGATGACGGCGCAGGCGGTGGACGGGCCGGGCTGGCCGTTCTTCAGGGGACGCGCCGGCAGGTTGCCGGGCACCACAACGGCATATTCCGGAACTTCGCCGATGAAGGTCTCGCCGGTGTCGCGGTCGACGATCTTGGTGGAGGCGCCGAGGAACACGCCCATCGAGAGCACCGCGCCCCTGCGCACGATCACGCCTTCGGCGACTTCCGAGCGCGCGCCGATGAAGCAATCGTCCTCGATGATCACAGGCTCGGCCTGCAGCGGTTCCAGCACGCCGCCGATGCCGACGCCGCCGGAAATGTGCACGCGCTTGCCGATCTGCGCGCAGGAGCCGACCGTGGACCATGTGTCGATCATGGTGGCCTCATCGACATAGGCGCCGAGATTGACGAAGGACGGCATCAGCACGACGTTGCGGGCGATGAAGGCCGAGCGGCGCACGATCGCGCCGGGCACCGCGCGGAAGCCGGCATCGCGAAAACGGTTCTCGCCCCAGCCATCGAACTTCGACGGCACCTTGTCCCACCACGTCGCCTTGCCGGGGGCGCCCGGGATCGCACCCATGTCGTTGAGGCGGAACGACAGCAGCACCGCCTTCTTCAGCCACTGATTGACTTTCCACTTGCCGTCCGCCGCGCGCTCGGCAACGCGCACTTCACCCTTGTCGAGCAGTTCGAGCGAATGATCGACGGCCTCCCGCACCTCACCCTTGGTCGATGTCGAGATGCCGTCGCGGGCATCGAACGCGGTATTGACGGTGGATTCCAGCGCGGACAGGGACATCGGGATTTCCTTAGGACATCGGGCCAGTTGTAACGTGAATTGGGAGGCTTTTTCGGGATTTGGCGGCGGAGAGTCAAGGCTTGCTCCGCTGTCGTCCCGGCCTTGAGCCGGGAGCAAGCCCGGGACGACGTGGGGAGATAGCGCGGCCTAACCCCGCGGCAACCCTTGCAAAAACCCCGTCAAATCATCCGTGACATGATCGACATAGGCGGCGTCGCGGCCTTCCAGTTCCCAGTCCTCGCGCACCACTTCCTTGGCGCCGTCAGGCACCACCAGCACCGTGGTCATGCCGAGTTCGTGCGGCACCACGAGGTTGCGGGCGAGATCCTCGAACATCGCCGATTTCGTGGGATCGACGCCGTGAACCCTAAGGAATTTCTGGTAGGTCTGCAGCGCCGGCTTCGGCTCCAGTTCGGCGGCGATGATGTCGAACACCGCCTCGAAATGGTCGCCAATGCCAAGCCGCTCCAGCACCGCGCCGGCATGGTCGGTCGAGCCGTTGGTCAAGATCAGCTTGCGCCCCGGCAGCCTGGCGATCGCAGCTCCCATCGCCGGGTTCGGCTCCAGCGGCGAATGATCGATCTTGCGCACGTAAGCCAGGTAATCGTCGGCGTGCACGCCATGCTCGGTCATCATGCCGCGCATGCTGGTGCCATAGCGGCGGTAATAATCCTTCTGCAGCACCCGCGCTTCTGCCGCCGATATTTTCAAGTAGTTGGCGATGAACTCGCCGATGCGGGCGTCGACCTGTTGCCACAGATTGACGTGATGCGGGTACAGCGTGTTGTCGAGGTCGAACACCCAGGTGTCGATGTGGGTGAAGGTGCGGGGTGAGATCGTTTTCATTGCTGTCTCAACCCGTCGTCCCTGCGAACGCAGGGACCCATACGCCGCGGCGGTTATTGTTATGCACTGTGCGTGTTGCCTTTGGTCTCGGGTGGCATGGTAACGAAAACTCAATTCGGTGGTTATGGGTCCCTGCGTTCGCAGGGACGACGATAGAGCGGGGCTGCATCATGGCATCGCAAACCGCAGCGTCTTGCCGCCGCCCGTCATGTCGACGACGGCAAAGCCGATCGGGCTGAGGCCGCGGCTGCCGCAATCGCCCTGTTCGTTGATTTCGAATTTGCTCTCGCGGGTGCAGAACTCCTTGGTGCCGCCCCAGTTCAGCGGCTTGTCCTTCAGCCTGACCGTGCGGTTCTCGCCGTCGACGGCCTCGGCGAAACTGAACACCTGCTTCGGCTGGCCGGTCACGTCGGGATGCAGGCATTTGCCGGGATCGATCCGATACCAGCCGCGGCTGGTCACGGCCTTGCCGTCGTCGGTGGCGACCGCGGCCATGATCTTGTGCGGCGTATCGTTACACCAGGTTAGCCCCGTCGCGGACGGCGACTGCACCGCGTCGATCATGGCGGTGAAGAAGTTCGGCGACTGCACGATGTCGGGGCTAAGCCCGCGATTCTTCAGGAATGCGCTCAGCGCGGCTTGCGTCTTCGGGCCATCGACGCCGTCGATCGGGGCGGCGTCATAGCCCGCGATCACCAGCAGCCGCTGGATGCCGGCAAGGCGCGCCTGTTCGTCGTCATACTCGCTGCCCTCGGCGAGATAGGCGACCAGATTGCCATCGTCGGTTTGCGTCGGCGTGACCTGGGTGAACGGCGCCGGGGTCTGTCCGGTTCGGCACTGGCGCGCCGCGGCGATGATGAAGTTCTCCGGTGCGATGCACAGCGTGTCGTTGCCGCCCTGCGGGATCGGCGAGGCGCCATAGACGCCGAGCGCGCGCGCATTGAGGAGGATGCGATCCGCGGTCAGCTTGCCCTGCAGCACCACGCGGCAGGCGGCGGGATCGATGCGAAACCAGCCCCGGGTGGCGGTCGCCGATTTGTCGTCGATGCCGATCGCGGCCTCGACCACATAGCTCATGCGATTGCAGAGCTTCAGGTCGGCCAGCGCCGGCAACGACGAGACGAACAGCGAGATCGCGGCGGCCGGCAGCGCCAGGACCGTGCGCCTCCCATACCGCCGCATTCTGGCGCGGAGGCGCGTGAACGTCGCAGGCGGGGAGATCGCGCTTGTCACTTGTGGATCAGCGTGCCGGTGCCTTGATTGGTGAACAATTCGAGCAGCACGGCGTGCTGTGTCTTGCCGTCGATGATGACGACGCCCTGCACGCCCTGTTCGAGCGCATAGATGCAGGTCTCGACCTTGGGGATCATGCCTCCGGAAATCGTGCCGTCGGCGATCAGCTTGCGCGCATCCTTCACCGACAGTTCCGGAATCAGCTTCTTGGACTTGTCGAGCACGCCGGGAACGTCGGTCAGCAGCAGCAGGCGTTTCGCCTTCAGCGCGCCGGCCACCGCGCCGGCAAAGGTGTCGGCGTTGACGTTCAGCGTCTGCCCGTCATGCGAGGTCGCCAGCGGCGCCAGCACCGGGATCAGCTCATAGCCGATCAGCTGGTTCAGCAAGGTCAGGTCCACCTTGTCGGGATCGCCGACGAAGCCGAGATCGACAGCCTTTTCGATGTTCGAGTCCGGATCGACCATGGTGCGCGTCGTCTTCGACGCCTTCACCATGTTGCCGTCCTTGCCGCTGAGGCCGACGGCCTTGCCGCCGGCTTCGTTGATGTAGCCGACCAGTTGTTTGTTGACCGAACCGGCCAGCACCATCTCGACGATTTCGATGGTCGCCGCGTCGGTGATGCGGAGGCCCGCGGCGAATTCGGACTGGATGCCGAGCCGCTTCAGCATGGTCGCGATCTGCGGCCCGCCGCCATGCACGACCACCGGATTGATCGCGGTCTGCTCCAGGAGCACGATGTCGCGGGCGAAAGCCTTGGCCAGATCCTCGGCGCCCATGGCATGGCCGCCATATTTAATGACGATGGTTTCCTCGTCATATTGCTGCATGTGCGGCAGCGCCTCGGACAGGATACGGGCCTGATCGAGTGGGCTGATATGTTGCGAGTCGGTCATGAAGCGGCTCTCGTCATTTCCAGATGTCGGGCCGGGTTCTAGCTGATTGGCGGGCAGGGCGCAAAGTGGGGGCGTGTAATTCCGTAGCCCGGATGAAGCCAACGGGTCGCGCGACTGCGCGCCCGATGACAGGCTCCGCGCAATCCGGGGCCAGAGCCAGCGATGGGCTTCCCCGGATTTCGCTTCGCTTCATCCGGGCTTCTGTAACGGGCCTCGATTAGTCAATCCCTTTTGCGTCATCCGCTCGCCGGGAACTTGCTTCTGTACGGGATCGGCGCAAGGGCCGTCGCCTGATGGGGTTCGTAAGAGGATAGGTCGGCCAATCTACGGAAGCGTGATCACATCGTTCGATGTGTCGACATCCCGGATGTCGGCCTGACCTGATCCATCGTCCCGGCGAAGGGACTTCGCTTCGGGAAGGCTGGTGTCGTGACCCGCCCGAAAACCTGTCGTTTTTGCTCCTAAGCCGTTGCAGCGTTAGCCTTGGTGGCCGGATTGAAGGGCGCACCGTCCTTGAGTATGCGATGCATGATCACGGCGAGCTTGCGGGCCAGCGCGACCTTAGCCTTGTTCATGCCGGCCCGTTTGGCGATCCGCATCGCCCAGCTCTTGAGCTGCGAACATCCCTTGATCGGCTTCGTCAGCATGATGTGAGCGGCCTGGTAGAGCGCCTCGCGCACGGAAGCGTCGCCGATCTTGCTGATCCGGCCCGATCGGTCGGTCTCGCCGGACTGGTGCTTCTTCGGCGTCAACCCAAAATGCGACCCGGCTTGCTTGGAGGATGTGAACCGCGCGGGATCATCGATCGCTGCGGCATAGGTCAGTGAGATGATTGGCCCCACCGCAGGCGTCGACATCAACAACCTGGCCTTGGCATTCATCAGCGACATCCTGCCTGCCCGCTTCTCGAAGGCCTTGAACTCGCTCAGCAGGACGGTCCGCACCTTGAGCAGCGCTTCTGCGATCACTTCCAGGTTGGGATGCCCCTTCACCAACTCGTTGATCCGTCCAGCAAAATCTGTTCCCGTCGTTTTGCCGACCTTCAGCCCAAAGCCGCGCAAGATCCCGCGCAGGCTGTTCTCGACGTCCAGAAGCTTGCTCTGAACCAGCTTGCGCGCCGTCAGCAAGGCTCTCACTTCCTGCGCCGCCACCGACTTGCAGTGAACCGGCCGGAACCAGCCCAGCCGCATCAGTTGCGCGATCCCCCGTGCGTCATTGCGGTCCGACTTCACTGGCATCGCCTTGAACGCGTCGTGCACGTGCCGCGTCTCCAACAGCTCAACTGCGAGCCCAGCCTGCTTCATCACCGCGTACAGCCATTGCGACAGCGGCCCAGCTTCCAGCCCGATCCGGCCCAGCCCGATCCCGAGCGAGGTGAACCAACCGATCAGCGCCGCCGGCTCGCTTGCCACCTTGCTCTCGCGGAAAATCTTGCCGTTCCCATCAACAACGCACACGCTTGAGCATTCCAATGACACGTCGATTCCTGCATAATACTCCATGGTCGTCTCTCCTTGATGCTTGGAGCGAGGTCCATCCTCGACTCCGTAAACACCATCCATGTGAGGGACGACCGCCCGCCTTCCAAGCAAGCCGCGCGAAGCGCGCACCCAACAGCGCCGTAGCAAGCGCGGCTTGCTTGGAAGGCAGACCGGGGCCCGTTACCCCATCTACGAGGTCGAGGCGGTTACCGGGGCCTTGGCCACGCCGCAGCCACGGCGACCGCCAGCCAACTCAGAATCAACAGCGTCCCGCCGGTTGGCGCTGCCATCGGAAACAGGCCGTGTCCGGCGTATTGCCGCAGCGTCAGATCGCCGGCGAACAGGGCGGCCGCGATGACGAAGCCGAAGGCGGCTACGATACCGATCCTGATACGGATGACGCCGCGCTCGGCGAGGGCCACGGTCGCCAGTACGGCGGTGGCATGGAACAGCAGCATCGATGACGCCGACGCCAGCCGCGACGCATCGGCCTGATGCGCGGAGGCGGCCGCCAGCATCACGCCGTCGGCGCCCATGATGGCGGCCAGCACGATCAGGATACGACAGGCGCGTGACATCAGCTGCGCTCACCGAGCAGACGCACCATCGCCGCGCGCAATTCCGGCATGCCGCTGCCGTCGCGCGAGGAGGTTACCAGCACGTCCGGAAACGCCGCGGGGTGTTTGGCCAGCGCGGCCGTCGTTTCTTCGATGTGCTTTTCGAGCTCTGTGCGCTTGACCTGATCGGCCTTGGTCAGCACCAGCTGATAGCTCACGGCGGATTTATCCAGCGTCTTCAGCACGTCCCGGTCGACGTCCTTGATGCCGTGGCGGGCATCGATCAGCACATAGACCCGCGCCAGCGTGGCGCGTCCCTGCAGGAATTGATGGATCAGCTTGGTCCAGGACGCGACCTTGGCCTTCGGCGCCGAGGCGTAGCCATAGCCGGGCATGTCGACCAGGCGCAGCCCGGCGTTCTCAGGGCCTTCAAAGAAGATCAGTTCCTGGGTGCGTCCGGGCGTGTGCGAGGTGCGGGCCAGCGCGTTGCGGCCGGTCAGCGCGTTGATGAGGCTCGATTTACCGACATTGGAACGGCCGGCAAACGCCACCTCCACGCTGGCCATCGGCGGCAGCGTTTCGATCGACGGCGAGGCCCAGACGAACTGCCATTCGCCGGCGAACAGTTTTCGCCCCTCTTCAATCAGCTTCGCATCAGGTTCGTCGGTCATGCGAAGGTTTCCATTCCTCGTCATCGTCATGGCCGGGCTTGTCCCGGCCATCCACGACTTACTTTCTCGGACCCCAAAGACGTGGATGCCCGGGACGTCTAGCGCGAAGACGCGCTTCTGCCCGGGCATGACGAGTTGGGAGTATTCGCGTCCAACAACCAGATGCCGGTCGTCAGGTTTTTGAATCGGCCTTCTTGGCGAACGTCGCCTTGAGGTTGTCGAACAACTCCACCTTCACGCCGTTCTTGCGCATGATGAAGCTCTGCTGCAGCACCGACAGCAGGTTGTTCCAGGCCCAGTAGATCACGAGACCTGCCGGGAAGCCGGCCAGCATGAAGGTGAAGATCAGCGGCATCCAGTCGAAGATCATCTTCTGGGTCGGATCCGGCGGCGTCGGGTTGAGCTTCATCTGGAACCACATCGTGATGCCCATGATGATCGGCCAGACGCCGAGCATCAGATACGGGCCGACATGCGGTCCGAGCACCATGGGATCCCACGGGATCAGCCCGAACAGGTTGAAGATCGTGGTCGGATCGGGCGCCGAAAGGTCCTTGATCCAGCCGTAGAACGGCGCATGGCGCATTTCGATGGTGACGAACAGCACCTTGTAGAGCGAGAAGAACACCGGGATCTGCAACAGGACGGGAAGACAACCGGCGACCGGGTTGATCTTCTCCTTCTTGTAGATCTCCATCATCTCCTGTTGCTGCTTCTGGCGGTCGTCGGGATAGCGCTCCTTCAGTGCGGCCAGTTGCGGCTGCACCGATTTCATCTTGGCCATCGAGGCGTAGGATTTGTTGGCGAGCGGGAAGAACAAGAGCTTCACCAGCACCGTCACCAGCAGGATCGAGACGCCGAAATTGCCGACCAAATGGAAGAAGTAATCCAGCGCCAGGAACATCGGCTTGGTGATGAAGTAGAACCAGCCCCAGTCGATCAACAGGTCGAAATGGTTGAGCTCGAGCTGCTTGTTGTAGCCACCGTGGCCGGCGAAGGGAAAGTTGATGCCGACGACGTTGGCTTCCTTGGCGCCGGCGAACAGCCGCGCATTGGTGCTGCCGGTGCCGCCGATCGCAACGGTCTGCGGATCCTGCAAATAGTCGGTCTGATAACGGACCTTGGCGCCGGGTTCGGCGAGGAAGCGGGCCTTCAGGCGCGCCGACGTGTCAGGCAACAGCGCTGCAGCCCAGTACTTGTCGGTGATGCCGAGCCAGCCATTGGTGACATTGAACTCGAAGCCCCGGCCGCCACTGCCCAGCACCGGCGCCTCGGCGACGGATTTGTAGCCGTGTTCCTGCAGGCCCTTGTCGCCGAGATAACCGATCAGGCCTTCATGCAGGATGTAGTAGCCCGAGACCTCAGGCGTGCCGTGGCGAGAGATGAGGGCGAACGGATAGAGCGTGACCGGCGCGGTGCCGACATTGGTGACGTCGTCCTTGACGCTGAACAGATAGCGGTCGTCGATCGAAATGGTGCGGCGGAAGGTAAGGCCTTCGCCATTGTCCCATTTCAGCGTCACCGGGTGGGTCGGCGACAGCGCGCCGGAGCCTTCCTGCTGCCACACCGTATCGCGGTCGGGAAGCCGCGCCGTCGAGCCTGCGGCCCCGACCCAGCCGAACTCGGCATAATAGGGATGAGCGGTGTTCGACGGGGAGAACAGCACGATCGCAGGCGATTTGGGGTCGACGGTGTCGCGGTATTGCACCAGTGCGAGATCGTCGATGCGGGCGCCCTTCAGGGCGATGCTGCCCGTCACCCGCGGCGTGTCGATCTTGACGCGGGGGGTTGCGGCAATCGCAGCCTCGCGGCTGACGACGGGCACGGCCGCGCCCGGCTGGGCGGGCGTGGTGGCGGACGGGGCCGAACCTGGCGTCGGCGTGGTGGTGGCGGAGCCCGGCGCTGCCTGCGGCGAGGACTTTGCGAGCTCGGCCTGGGTCTGCGACTGCAGACGCTGCCTTTCCATCTGCGGCGCGTTGTAAAAATACTGCCACGCGATCAGCACGAGGCCGGACAGAATGACGGCGAGGATGGTGTTGCGATTGTCGGTCATCGTTTCAAGGTCTCGTCATTCAACTCGGGTTCCGGCTCGCGCCGTCGTCGTTATCTGGTGTCTTTGGACGCGTTGTCTTGACGCGGAAGCGCTTTGGCCACTTTTGCCGGCTGTCGGTCGAGGCGAAGCAGCGCCTGGCGAAGGTCGTCGACCATGGTCGTAAAGTCGCGGTGCAGCGCCGCGCGCCGCCCGACTAGCACATAATCATGGTGCGGTCGCATCGGTATGACGTCCAGCCGCTTCACCAGTTCGCGAAGCCTGCGCCGGATACGATTACGCTCGGTAGCGGTACCGTTCTTTTTGGTAACGGTAAAACCGATCCGGATCGGGCCATCATCGTCGCGGCAGCGTCCCTGCACCACGAAGGCGGCGCTGTTGGCTCGCGCGCCATTGGCAACGGCGAGGAAGTCCGCCCGCTGCCTTAGCCGATCCATAATAAGGTCTCCGGAGACGTCCGGCTCAGGCGCTCAGACGCTTGCGGCCACGCGCACGGCGCGCAGCGAGAACCTTGCGGCCGCCGGTCGTGGCGAGACGGGCGCGGAAGCCGTGACGGCGCTTGCGCACCAGTTTGCTGGGTTGATAAGTCCGCTTCACGGGTAGTTCTCCGCTAACCTGGCAAGCTGCCGCTGAATTGCAAACTGCCGCTGAATTGATGGTAAGTCCGGTAATGCTGGCCGGCCCAAGACGGGCCATTGACGGCCCCAAATGAGCCGCCCCCGGTCAGACCGGGCCATAGCGGACAATTGCGCGGCTTATACGGGAGCGACCTGTTTTCGTCAATGTTGCGCGGTGCCACAATCGGGCTTCTTTGAAATGGCACAATTGGGACGAATATTATTGTTTTCGCGGGGTTTTTAGGGGCGGGGCGGCAACTCGCCCCTGACATCGGAACCGGCCGACATTAGCGATCGGTAATTTGACCGGTCGGTGGCCGGAACGCATCCTCGCAAATCAGCGGGCGGGCGGCGGCCATGAAGCCGATCTTGAGCTGCCGTCCTGCGCGTGAAACAAGGTTATCAAGGCGGATATTTCGTGTCAGCGACCGACGACCAGCCGACCATTGAAGCGCCGCGGCCCCCGACGCCGCGCCGGCTCGGCCTGTCCGGCAAGCTGCTGCTGCTCACCATTCCCCTCGTCATGATCGCCGGCCTGATGATCTACGTGCCCGCGATCGCGAATTTCCGCATCAACCGCCTGAACGACCGCATTGCCGCGGCGAGCACCGCGGCGCTGGTGCTGGACGCCGCCCCCTCGGGCATGGTCCCGGAATCGCTGGCGCGGCAGATTTTGAAGAGCGTCGGCGCCCGCGCGGTCGCCATCAAGATGGGGCAGCAGCGCCGTCTGCTCGCCAGCGCCGATTTGCCGACGGCGATCGACCACGACATCGACATGCGGACCATCACGGTATGGTCCGCCATCGTCGATTCCATCGAAACCATGCTGGAGACGGACAACCATGTGATCCGCGTGGTGGGACCTGCGCCCGGCGGCGGGCAATTCATCGAGGTCGTCTTCGACGAGGCGCCGCTGCGGCAGGCGATGTACCGCTTCTCGCGCAACACGCTCCTGGTCTCGTTGGCCATCGCCATGCTGACGGCGGCGCTGGTCTATTTCGCCATGCATCATCTGTTCGTGCGGCCGATGCGGCGGCTGACCGCGAACCTGGTCGGTTTCCATGAAAACCCGGAAAGTTCGGCGCGCATCATCGTGCCGAGCCAGCGCGGCGACGAGATCGGGGTCGTGGAGCGCGAATTGTCCGACATGCAGCGCGACCTGGTGTCGATGCTGCATCAAAAGAGCCGGCTCGCCGCACTCGGCCTTGCGGTCTCCAAGATCAACCATGATTTGCGCAATCTGCTGGCATCGTCGCAATTACTGTCGGACCAGCTCGCCAGCGTGCCCGATCCGCGGGTGCAGCGCTTTGCTCCGAAACTGATGCGCTCGCTGGAGCGCGCCATCGATTTCTGTCAGTCCACCCTTTCGTATGGTCGCGTGCAGGAAGCCGCCCCCGACCGCCGCATGATGCTGGTCGAGCCTGTCGTGGCCGAAGTGCGCGAATCCGCAGGCATTGCCGCCGACGCCTCGATCGCGTGGGTCAGCGCGATCGAACGCGGCCTCACCATGGACGCCGATCCCGATCAGATGTTTCGCGTGCTGCTCAATCTGGTGCGCAACGCTGCGCAGGCGCTGGAGTCCCGCCCGAAGGGCGATGCGGCGGCGCTGCAGATTCGCATCACCGGCCGCCGCGAAGGGGCGGTCGCGATCATCGAGGTTTCCGATACCGGCCCCGGCGTGCCGGCGCGGGCGCGCGAGCATTTGTTCGAGGCGTTCCAGACCTCCGGCCGGCCCGGCGGCAGCGGGCTTGGCCTCGCCATCGCCGCCGAGCTGGTTCGCGCCCATGGCGGCGATATCCATCTGGTCGAAGGCACCATCGGCGCCACCTTCCGGATCTCGATTCCGGACCGCCCGGTGGAACTGCAAAGCGTTCGCAACGAGCGGGCACGGGCGTAAATCACGCTATTTGCTGCATTTTGCGGCCGATCTGGCCGGTTTGCCCCGGCCAAATCGTTTGCCAAAACCCGCGTTCCGGAGCTTGCCAATCGGACGCGGAGCGGGTAGCTAAAGCGCTCTTTCGCGACGTTTCCGACACCATTCGGATGCATCGGGGCGACCAGCCCACGATGGCCCTAGCGAAAAACGCGCCCGTAGCTCAGCTGGATAGAGCACCAGACTACGAATCTGGGGGTCAGGAGTTCGAATCTCTTCGGGCGCGCCATTTTGCCGTTTCAGTGACAGCCATTTTTTTCCCGACACGTAGCGGCCCGAACTGCAAGTTGCAGTCGGGTGCTCACCGTCAGTCGGACGAGCCCGAACGGCCTTCGCGCTCGGGATGATCGCCTCCACCCAGGTCTTCGCCTTGCACGCCCGCCGGCGCCGACGCGCCGCGGGATCGAATGACGATCGCGATGATGTCGACCTCGACCTTGAGCAGGTCGAGGTCGCGCGTCATCTCGCGCAATTCCTGACCCTTGCGCGCAATTTCTTCCGAGACGTCGATAGCCATGTTGCGCTCGGTGACCCCGCCCGAACTGCCGGTGAACATTTTGGCCTTGATCCAATCCAGCCGCGCCCGGTGTGTATCGCGCGTGAATTTCTTTTCGACGAATTGTCGACGGCTTTCGACGTAGGCGGCCAGCAATTCCACGTCGGACATTTTGTACAGAGCGTCGGCTGAAAGGCTCGTGGTACCGTGCTGAGGCAGTTGAGATCATGAACTCGCCAGGCGGACGCGCCGCCCCGGCCATGTCGTTCGGAACCTTGTCCCCCAGAATATTGACGCGCCAGCGCTCAACCAAGTGGAATCTTCGCCGTACCATGCAGGAATTCCGAAGCGCTGGAGGAATTCGCGATGGGATTATGGTGACAGTGCACCTAATCTCATAGGAGAGCGCGTCGAATCGGCAGGCGGAAATGGCAACATGGCGAAACACCGGATCTATACAACGAGCTTTGCAAGCGTCTATCCGCTGTACATTGCCAAAGCAGAGAAAAAAGGACGTACAAAAGCGGAGGTCGATCAGATCATATCGTGGCTGACGGGGTATCGTGGTGGAGAGTTGAAAGCGCAACTGGAAAAGCAAACGGACTTTGAAACATTCTTTGCAAAGGCGCCTCGGCTGAATCCTTCGCGAGCCTTTATTACAGGCTCGGTCTGCGGCGTCCGCGTCGAGGAAATTGTCGAACCGACGATGCGGGAAATCCGCTACCTGGACAAACTCATCGATGAACTTGCAAAGGGGAAAGCGATGGAGAAGATTTTGCGGAAACCGTAATCGATTTGCTCGCGAGCGGCCGCTTCAGACGATGACGGCAGCAATTCGTTGTCGTAGGGCGGGCCGAATCTGCGTCTCGGCCGTCCTGGCCATTCGGACGACGTGTGGCCTATGTCAGTCGAACGGAGATGCCGCCATCCACGATCATCGGGCTTCCCGTCATGAAGGTCGAGCGGTCGGAAAGCAGGAAAAGGGCTGCCTGCGCCACCTCCTTTGCATTCGCCATTCGCTTCATTGGATGCAGATTTGCGATGAAATCCAAAGCGGCAGGATTTCCCTCGCCACCGCTTGGCGTAATCGTGCCGCCCGGCAACAGTGAATTGACCCGGACGCCATCTGCGGCGTGGTCGGATGCCAGTGACCGCACCAGGCCGATCAACCCGGCTTTGGACGCCGCATAGGCCCCCATTCCCGGCATTCCCCCGTTGCTGAAGCCCACAAAGGAAGACGTGAAGACAATCGAACCTTGCCCTCGCTTCTTCATGACCGGTATCTGCGCCTTCGCGGCCAGGAACGCGCTTGTCAGATTGACCAACATGACATCGTTCCAATTGGCGATTCCCATATCGGCGACCGGTCCCATGTCTCCCACGATGCCGGCATTGTTGAATGCGCCGTCCAGCCCACCGAACTCCCTCATGGCGAGATCGACGAGAGCATTGGCGTAGTTTTCATCCCTCACATCGCCGGAAAGGAATACAGCCTTGCCATTGCCTTGGTTGATTTGACCGGCAAGCGTTTCCATCTCCGCCGATCGGCGCGCGCCAAGCACCACATTGGCGCCCTCGGCTGCGAACAGCAAAGCCGCCGCTGCGCCTATCCCACTGCTTGCGCCAGTGACGATGATCGACTTGTTTTTCAGTTCCATAACGAGCGCTCCAGAAGGTTGTGTCAGGGCGCTCTAACAGTTGGGGACGCAGCGCAGCCACCCGTTTCCCGTCCTCAAACAACCGGTGTCGGCGACATCGCAAGAGAGACGGGTCGTGTCAGCCTGCCGATGAAGCCAACCCATCATGGATGAGCAAAGGTTACGCTTCTCAGTTCCGCCAATCGCGAGGGGTCCGCCAGAACGACTGGCTTGCCTCGTAGTAGACAGTACCGGGATCGAGGCCGACGTCGCGGAGCATCCGCTCGTCGAGGCTGGCGAGTTCGCGGCGCGCCACGCGGCGGCGGTGCCACACGCGCAGCGTCGCGACGATCAAGTCCAGGATCAGGCTCAACCTCGCGCGCGGCGTCACCACCGCGTGCGCGGGGACTGCGGCTGCTGGCTCGTGCGTGGCCGGTGTCCGCGGGGTCGAGCGTTGCGCCGGGACCCGGTCCAGAAGTTTGGGCGCGATGATCGGCTGACGGCGTTCTGACACCAATGTCGACATGATCGTCTCCTGTTTTCTGTGTTGCGGCCATTCGAGGAAATATCGTCGTAGTTTCAGTGTGTTACTTAGTGTTTTGCCGGCCCGTGACAGCGTCGGCGGTTGCTGTTCTCATTATGCGCCGCCATACCTGACAGCGTGTGTCAGGTATTTTCTGCTAGGCTGCGAAAATGCGCGCGAGCCGGCTGTTGTCGATCCTGTTGCTTCTGCAAGCCCGCGGCCGGATGACGGCCGAAGAGCTGGCGAGCGAGTTCGAGGTTTCGGTTCGCACCATCTATCGCGACGTCGATCAGCTCAGCGCCGCTGATGTGCCGATCTATGCCGATCGCGGCCCAAGCGGCGGATTTCAGTTGCTCGACGGCTACCGCACCAAGCTCACCGGCCTTTCGCCCGCCGAGGCCGAGACGTTGTCGCTCGCCGGCCTGCCGGGACCCGCGGCGCAGCTCGGGCTCGCCGACGTGCTCACCGCGGCCCAACTGAAATTGAGCGCGGCATTGCCCGAACGGTCGCGCGCGAATGCAGGCCGCGTCGCCGCGCGATTCCACCTCGATCCCGTCGGCTGGTTCCGCAATGCCGATGACGCCAGGCTGTTGCCGGCAATCGCCAACGCGGTGTGGAACGAGAAGTGCCTCGACGTGCACTACCGGCGCGCCGAGGGCGCGGTCGAACGCCGGCTGCAGCCGCTCGGTCTCGTGCTCAAGGCGGGCATCTGGTATCTCGTCGCGCAGGTCGGCGATCAGCCGCGCACCTATCGCGTCTCCAACTTCATCGATCTTGCAGTGACTGAGGAGTCGTTCGAACGGCGCAAGGATTTCGACCTGGCGCGCTTCTGGGTCACCTCGTCACGCGCGTTCGAAACCGGCGTCTACCATTCCAACGCGACGCTGCGCGTGACGGCGCGCGGCCTCGCCAGGCTCGACGTCCTTGGCTCGCACGTCGCTCAGGCGGCCGCCGAAACCGCAACGCCTGTTGATGCCGACGGTTGGGCCAGCGTCACGATCCCGATCGAGTCGGTTGAGCGGGCCGCGTCCGGTCTGATCGCGCTCGGCGCCGACGCCGAGGTCGTCGACCCCCCGGAATTGCGCGAGCGGCTGGCCACAACGGTGCAGGCGCTCGTCCGCCTCTACGCGCCAGTGCAGCCGACGGAGCACCGGCCGCGGCCGCGCAAGCGGCGCTGAAGGCCGCACGTCGCGCCGGGCCTGAGGTGAGTACAGCTTGCAACAAAAATTGCCTGTGAAGCAATTTTTGTTGACGACCGAGCAAATCCAGGAAATGCTCCATGCCATGAAAATCCAGGACGAAGCCTTGGTGAGGCTGGGTGGTCGCATCCGTGCGTTGCGGGAGGGGCGCGGCATGAAGCTGAAGCAACTGGCCGACGCCACCGGGCTCTCGGATGCGTTCGTCTCGCGCCTTGAACGGGGCCAGGTCTCAAGCTCTGTCGCGAACCTGATCCAGATTGCACAGGCGCTCGACATCGGCGTCAGTGAACTGTTCGCCGATCCGCCAGACCGGCTGCGCAGCGATATCACCGTGCATCGCCACGGCGACGGCGGCGAAGACCAGAGCATTCCGAGCACCGGCTATCGCTGGCGGCTGTTTGCCGGCGGCATGCCGAACGACGACATCGAGGTCTTTCATCTATCGTTCCCGCGCAAGAACCGGATGGATCTGATGGTGTCGCATCCGGGGCAGGAATATTGCTACGTGCTCTCAGGCCGCATCCGGTTTCATGTCGGCGCCGAAATCTTCGAGCTTGCAGCGGGCGAAGGCATTTTACTCAACTCCGAACTGCCGCACCGCGCCGACAATATCGGTGACGACGAAGCACGGATATTGATGGTGGTTGCCAAATCCTCGCACAGCAAATCTTCCGAGCATTTCGACTGGTGGCGCGTGGCCGGTGCCGCGGCCCCGACAACATCCAGCACGCGAAAAACGACCAAAACCAAAACCAGCCAGGGAGAATGACGATGCAACCAGCGGCCAGTTCAGCCGGCGGCAAGCATTTGCCGTATGAGGCCAAGCACATCGACGATTTCGAGTGGGAGACCATCCGCTGGCCGGGCGAAACCGGCAAGATGCTGTTTCACCCGCGGCCGGAACGGCCGACCGAACCGAACGCCGGAATTTTGCGGCTGGAGCCCGGCGCCCATCATCCGATTCACAATCACGATTTCGCGCAGGTCTGGTACATCCTGTCAGGCGAATTCCGGATCGACGACGTCATCTACACGCAGGGAACGATGATCTTTCATCCCGATCCGCATTTCGAAGGCAAGTTCGAAACGGCGACGGGCGGCGATATCCTCATCGTGCAATATCCGGGACCAACCACCGGCGGCAGACCCATTTATGCCGGGCGCTTCAACATGGAAAAACGCCGCGATATCTCCGAGGAACGAACCGATCTCTGATCGCGGCTGATTGCAGCGGCGCGCGAAATCCGTGATCGTCGCGCGTGACGTCACATGCGCTGCGCGCGCCGCAACGGTGTTGATGCCGCGACGGCGACGCCCCTCAGTTTGCCACGATATCGAAATTTTTCATGGCTGGATTGCAGGCCATCTTGGCCGCCTTCTCGCAGCTTTCCAAAGCGGATCTCTGCGCGGGTTCAAGCCCGCCGGTACTCGCGGAATAGCTCGGGACGCCGTTCGGCGCGCGGACCAGCACCTTTGGGGTGTAGAGCGAGAAATATCCCTCGAGCCACGGCCGGCGGGTCGCCGGCATATTGTATTTCCGCATCAGGGCATCGAGCTGCTGCGCGCTCCAGGTCGGCAGGTTCTGCGCGCGCAGGAAGGGATCGAGCGCCGCCAGCCAATGCTGCCGCCCGGCCGGAAGTTCGAAAATGTTGTGACCGTCGGCCGGTTGCAGCGACGGAGCGATTTTCAAGGTGGCGACGCCGCCTTGCGCGACATAGGCCGCATGCACCTTGCGTGCGGCATCGGGCCCGAAATTGCCGTCGTTCTCCGAATAGACCCACAGCGTCGGCGTCCTCGTCTGGCTGCCGAAAGACGCCAGCGCCGCGATCGGCATATCCTGCGGACAGGCGAGCTGTCCCTGGGCGTCGGTAATCCGCATGGCGCCGGCGAGATTCACGACCGCTTTCAGCCCCGGGGTATTGCGCGCCGCAAGCGCGAGCGCGGCGCCGCCTCCCACGGAGCCGCCGATCGCGATCACCTGCGTGGCATCGGCATCGCCGCGTCCGGCCACGACGCGCAACGCGCGCTCGAGATCATCGGCCTCCACCGAGAAGTAGCGGCGCAGGTCGGCATCATTGCATTTGGCATAGGCCGCATTGGCGGGCTGGCCCGTCGTCCCGCCCGACACGCCGTAACCTCGCCGCACCACGGCGACAGCGAGATAGCCGCGATAGGCGAGGTCGCGTGCCTGCGGCGCCATCAACGGGGCGCGCATGTTCGCAAGTTCGGACGGCAGCCGAGGCTTGCCATGCGTGAGCAAAGCGACCGGCAGCCGTCCCTTCGCGGCGGCCAGCCGTACGATCAAGGCTTCCAGCCGGTAGTTTCCACCCGGCGCGCGAATATCGAGGAAGGTGATTTCTTCGAGCAGGGCCGGGTGGTCCGGTGGCGAGGCAGGTCCGGCTTGCGTCAGGCCGGGCGTGGAAGCCGCCATGATCGTGATCAGCGCCATCGCCGCCGCGATCGTTGAAATGAACTTCATCGTCGATCCTCCGCAGGCACATCGTGCAGTGTGACCTGAAAATCCAGTCGCACATTCGGCCCGTGCCGATCGTGTCGCCGCATGATCAACCTCACTCATGCCACCTAGAACCGTGATCTATCTCACCTAGCCGGCATGGAGCTGCGTCTACGGATGGGTCGCGTGATGCGCGAGCGCGATCGCCTGACTGCGGCATTCACGCAGCCCCGTCTCTGGCCAAACGGCGGCGGACGAACTATCGTCGCGGCATGTCAGCCCCAAAGCGCGTCCACGCCGATCGGTGTTGCGGCGCGATCATCGACTATCAGGATTTCTTTTTGGCGCAGCTCGAGCCGCGCAACCGCTCTCGCTTGCGCAAAAACATGCGTAACTTCGCGCGCCTTCTGGCGTACATGCGTATTCCGACGGTCGTCACACTCGAGCGGCCGGTCCACCGAAAAGGCGCGGTGCCGCAGGATATCAAGGCGCCGCTCGGCAACACCGGAAAGGTTTTCGAGAAGGATTTCTTCGACCTCACCAAGGAGAAGCCGATCCGGGCCCATCTGAAACGGCTGAAGAAGACGCAGATCCTCGTTGCGGGTTGCGAGACCGATGTGTGCGTCCTGCAATCCTGCCTCGGTCTTCTCGAAATGGGTTTTGAGGTTTTCGCGGTCGAGGAGCTGCTGTTTTCGTCGGCACGCAATGTCGATGCTGCGTTGGTGAGGCTGAGGTCCGAGGGGGTGATCATCCTGTCCTACAAGACGCTGTTCTTCGAACTGGTAGAGGCCGTGGCAGGTGCTCCGCATGCCGAAAAGATGGTCGCGGCTTTCGGCGAGTTTCCTTCCGATCTCCCGGAAGAAGCTGTGTCTTGACGTAGAGGCGTCCCCGCGCGGCAGCAGGGGGGCGGTCGTTCTGGTCGATCGGCGCGAGCCCGGCAGCGAGACCTCCTACGGCAAATGCCGGCATTCTCTCCGACAGCCTGCCGATGATCGGATGCTCCATGACGCCTTCCTCGATACATCTATTGACCAGGGTCTGCTTGCGGATCCTGTACTCGGGAGCCACATTTCCTCCTGACTGCTTGCGAACACCATTGAAACTGGAGTTCTGCGATGGAAGCGGCTTCGGGGCGCTATTCGACAGCAACGCCTGAGGCAGGGAGCGCCGGCGACGGACCGGCACTCTCAAACCAGGTGAGCACGATCAATCTGGCCCTTCAGGGTGGCGGCGCTCATGGCGCCTTTACCTGGGGCGTGCTCGACCGGCTGCTCGACGAAAAGGACGTTGCCTTCGAGGGATTGAGTGCGACCAGCGCCGGCGCGATGAATGCGGCGGTGTTCGCCTACGGCCTTTCCGTCGGCGGCCGCGAAGGGGCGCGCAAGGCGCTGACCGACTACTGGAAGCGTGTCAGCGACGCGGCGAGCTTGGGACCGTTGCAACCAAGCCCGATCGACCGGCTGCTGGGAAACCACAGGCTGACCTGGTCGCCGGTCTTCTCGCTGCTCGGCTTCGTGACGCGCGTGCTGTCGCCCTATGAGTTCAACCCGTCGGACTATAACCCGTTGCGTGAAGTGGTCGAGCAGTCGATCGATTTCGAGGTGCTGAAGCGCGCCGACTGTCCGGTCAAGCTATTCCTGTCTGCGACCAACGTTCGCACCGGCAAGGTGAAGATCTTCTCGGGGACTGAAATTTCAGCTTCGGCCGTGATGGCTTCGGCATGTGTTCCGACCATGTTTCACGCCGTCGAAATCGACGGTGAGGCCTATTGGGACGGCGGCTACATGGGAAATCCGGCGCTGTTCCCGCTCATCTACAACTGCAAGAGTTCCGATATTGTCATCGTTCATATCAATCCGCTGTTCCGCAAGGAGTTGCCGCATGCGGCAGTCGACATCCTGAACCGCATCAATGAGATCAGTTTCAATTCATCGCTGATGCGGGAGATGCGGGCGGTCAGCTTCATTACCACGCTGGTCAAGCAGAACCGTATCGTGGGCGGAGACATTCGACAGATGTTCATCCATAGCATCGCCGACGATGAATTCATGGGGGCGCTCAGCCCGACCAGCAAATACAACGCCGATTGGGACTTTCTGGTTTTTCTTCGCGACCAGGGCCGGAAATGCGCGAGCGACTGGCTGACGAACCATTTCGTCAAGCTCGGCGTCGAATCGTCTGTCAATATCGACCAGGTGTATCTCTGAGAGCGTTTTCCACCGAAAGCCTGCCCCGGACTTGATCCGGGGTGGACACCGGTTCGCGTCAAGAGAACGCGTCGAATCAAGATTCCTGCATGGTGAAGGGTGGCGTGCCATTCGTTATTTGCTGGTGAATTACCCGCCGGGTTGTGCGATGACGGCAGCAACGCCACCTCCAGACCCGCCATGCCATGACCCAATCCACCGTCACACCCTCGCAAGTCCGCATCGCGCTTCTGCTGCGCGACGAAATCGCATTGCTCGATCTACGGCACGAGGCGGCTTTCGCCACCGGCCATCCGCTGTTTGCCGCCAACATGGCGGCCGGCCGCATCGCACTCGAAGCCGAGATACGGCTGCCGCGCAAGGACGTGCCGGTCGTGGTTTATGACGCGGGCGAAGGCATCATTACGCAGGCGGTCGATCAGTTCAAAACGCTGGGATACGTCAATGTCCGCGTGCTCGACGGCGGGCTGCAGGGCTGGCAGGCGGCGGGCTATGAGCTGTTTCAGGACGTCAACTCCTACGCCAAGGCGTTCGGCGAACTGGTGGAGCATCGCCGCCACACGCCGTCGCTGGCGGCGGAAGAGGTCGCGAGCCTGATTGCGCGCAAGGCCAACATCCGGATTCTCGATGTTCGCCGCTTCGATGAATATTCGACCATGAACATCCCGGGCTCGATCAGCGTGCCCGGGGGCGAACTGGTGCTGCGCGCCGGCGAGGCGGCGCCGGATCCGGAAACCACCATCATCGTCAATTGCGCCGGCCGTACCCGCTCGATCATCGGCACCCAGTCGCTGATCAATGCCGGCGTCGCCAATAAGGTCGTGGCGCTGCGCAACGGCACCATCGGCTGGACATTGGCAAAGCAGGATCTCGAACACGGCTCCGGCCGTCGTGGTGCCATCGGCGCTTCCGAGAATGCAAAAGCCAATGCGCGCGATGTCGCCTATCGCGCCGGCGTGCGGCGTGTCGGCCCGGAAGAGGCGCTGGCACTTCAGGCGCAGACCAACCGCACGCTCTATCGTTTCGACGTCCGCGACGCCGAGGAGTATGCCGCCGGTCACCTCCCGGGCTTCCGCCACTACGCGGGCGGGCAGCTGGTGCAGGAGATCGACATGGCCGCGCCCGTGCGCGGCGCGCGGATTCTTCTGTCGGACAATCTCGGCGTCCGCGCCGACATGACCGCGTCCTGGCTCGCGCAGATGGGATGGGAAACCTATGTGCTCGACGGCGGCTATGACGGTGCGCTCGAAATCGGCCCGCCCGTGGTCCTGCCAAAGCCCGATCCGTCGCACCGCTACCGTCGTCCCTATGAGGGCACCGATGTCGCGACCGCTGCAATGCAGGCCTATCTCGACTGGGAATATGGCCTGGTCAACCAGCTCCGGCGCGACGCCAGCCATGGTTTCTTCGTGATTTGAATGGCTACCTCGTAATTTGATGCCGAAGGCGGCGGCACGGTCGTTGTCGGCGTGATAGTCTTGGCCTTGCTGGGCGCCGCGAGGTGAGTCGAAAGGCAATGAGAGACAAAAAGGACATCGTGGAGAACTGGCTGCCGCGTTACACCGGCACACAGCTTTCCGAATTCGGGGACTATGTTCTCCTGACCAATTTCGACAATTACGTCGAATGGTTCGCCGCAGGGAACGGCGTTCTGGTCAACGGCATCGATCGGCCGATGCCCAACGCGACGGCCGACGGCATCACGCTGATCAACTTCGGCATGGGAAGCCCGAACGCCGCGACCGTGATGGATCTGCTCAGCGCCATCGCGCCGAAGGCCGTGTTGTTTCTCGGCAAGTGCGGCGGGTTGAAGCGCAAAAATCAGATTGGCGATCTGATTCTGCCGATCGCCGCCATCCGCGGCGAGGGGACGTCGAATGATTATCTGCCGCCGGAGGTTCCTGCGCTGCCCGCGTTCGAATTGCAGCGCGCGGTGTCGACGATGATCCGCGATCTCGGCCGCGACTATTGGACCGGCACCGTCTACACCACCAATCGCCGCGTCTGGGAACACGATGACCGCTTCAAGGAGATCCTGCGCCGCACGCGAAGCATGGCGATCGACATGGAGACGGCAACGATTTTTGCGGCAGGATTCGCCAACCATATTTCGACCGGCGCGCTGCTTCTGGTGTCCGATCAGCCGATGATCCCCGAGGGCGTGAAGACCGAAGCGTCGGACCGGACGGTGACCGAGAACTATGTCGAGATCCACATCAGGATCGGGATCGAGGCCCTCAAGCTGGTGCGCCGGCGAGGCCGCAGCGTCAAGCATTTGCGCTTCGAAGACGATTTCGACCGGGGGATCGAGTCGTAAGGGATTTCCCTAAGTGTCAGCGCCACGCCAGAAGTATCGCGACCAGGATGACGAGCCCCGCCGACAATACTTTCCAGAACACCAGCGGGTTGCGCTCGTAAAGCGCCCGCCGCTTCTCGGCGGCGGGCTTCGCCCACATGGCGCCGTTTTCCAGCTCGTGGGCAAATTCGATGACGTCGCCGAAGCGTTGGGTGGGGTCGACGGCGAGCGCCTTGCCGATCACAGCATCGAGCCAGGCCGGCAGATCGGGACGGTAGCGCGACAGCGAAACCGGCTTGCCGAAGCGTGGCCGCGAAAACGGTTCGATCTCGCCATAGGGGTAGGCGATGCTGAACATGCGGTAGACGGTCACGCCAAGCGCATAGAGATCGGAAAATTCGTCTCCCGCGCGGCCGCTGAACAGCTCGGGCGCCATGTAACTCGCGGTGCCCGGAATGTCCTGCGCCGGGAAGTCCTCGAGCAGCGGCACCCGGGCGACGCCGAGATCGACCAGCCGCAATCCGCCGGCCGCCAGCAGGATGACGTTGTCGGGCTTGACGTCGCGATGGATGATGCCGGCGCGATGCAAGGTCGCCACCGCACGTGCCAGCTTGGTGGCAATCCCGATGCCTTCGGTCAGCGAGAGCTGCGGCGAGCGGTTCAGGCGCTGCTCCAGCGTTTCGCCCTCGTACAGCGGCATTACCGAATAGAGCCGGGTCTGGCGCCCGGCGGGAACCTCGATGATCTCGCCGATCCACAGGCTTCGGACGCGGGCAGCCACCCATGCTTCGCGTACGAAGGCGAGACGATATGAACCTTCGCTGGCAACGCGCGGATGCGGAAATTTCAGCACCAATTTGCGGTTCTGCCGCTTGTCGGTGGCGACGAACAGCCGGCTGTAGCGTCCGTCGGACAGCACCTCCTGGAGCACGAAATCGTCGATGGTCTCGCCGGATGACGGCAGCTCCAGGATGGGAAGGGTTTCGATGGCGTGGGTGAGTTCGTTGCGGTCGGCCGGCGGCAGGTCGATGACGTCGAGCACCAACGCGGTCATGTTGTCGCTGCTGCCGGCGGCCAGCGCCGTGTCCACCAGTTTTCGCGCGGTTTCGTCAGGTGAGGCGCGCTCGTCGAGCAATACTTGCAGGCGGCCGTCGTCGAGCGCGCCGTGAATGCCGTCGCTGCAAATCAACAGTCGATCATGTTGCCGCAGGCCGACCGCGGTATAGTCGACGCGCGCGAAATCCTCGAAGCCGATGGCGCGGTTGAGGACGTGTGCGAGGTCGCCGCGTCCAGCGACGTGGTCCTTGGTCAGCCGCTCCAGACGGCCTTCGCTCAAACGGTAGGCGCGCGTGTCGCCGATGTGAACGATGTGACAGGTGCGCCGCGACAGGATGATCGACGAGAACGCGCAGCTCATGCCGCTGAGCCTGGAATCGACGCGGCCCTGCGCATGGATCCAGCTGTTGGCGGCCTCCAGCGCCCGCGAGGCGATGCGCCGAACGCCCAGCGTTTCGGGAAGCGAATAGTAGGCGTCGAGAAAACAACGCACGGTCAGTTCGGCGGCTTCCCGTCCGCCCTTGTGGCCTCCGACGCCATCCGCCACCGCGGCAACGATGTCGCGGTTGAATGCGCCGGTCTGACCGAGGCAGGCCGCGACGTAGTCTTCGTTCGTCGCCCGCTTGCCGGTCTCGCTGACGAAACCGACGCGCACCTGAAGATTTCTCTGCGAACCGATCGTCACGTCAGAGACCTGCCGAGCCCTTGGAAGCGCGCGGCGTCAGACCCGCGCTCCCGATGCAGCGCCCCATGTCGTGCGCCATCGGACCTTGACCATGGCAAGTCCGATAAAGCCAAGCAATGCCAGCGCTCCGAAAAACAGGAAGCCGGCCCCGAAGCCGCCGGTTGCGGCCTTGGCGGTGCCGAGCGCCTGGGCCAGGAAAAAGCCGCCGACGCCTCCGGCGCACCCGACCAGGCCGGTCATCAGGCCGATGTCCTGGCGGAAGCGGAGCGGGATGAGTTGAAACACCGCGCCGTTGCCCATGCCGAGCGCCAGCACGCCGACCGAGAACAGCAGCACCGACAGCCACGCAATGCGCGGCATCTGCAGCAGCGACCAGCCCGCCGCGGTCGGCGCCGCCGGCCCTTCCGGCATGAAGGCGATGACGAGATAAGCCGCGACGACAACCCCGAACAGCACCGACAGCGATCGGATGCCGCCGATGCGGTCGGCAATCAGCCCGCCGACCGGGCGGAAGCCGGAGCCAAAGGCGACGATCAGCGAGACCAGCAGGCCCGCCGCCACGCCGGAGACGTGGTACTGCACGGTGAAATACAGCGGCAGCGCGTTGGCGAGGCCAACGAAACCGCCGAAAGTGATGAAGTAGAAGAACATGAACCAGCGGCTATCAGGGTCGCGCAGCAGCGTGGCATAGGCCTTCAGCGAGATCGGCTTGCGCTCGCCCGGCGCATCCTTGGCCGCGAAGACGTAATATGCGAGCACCAGCACCATCGGAATCAGCAGGAAACCGAACACGGCCTGCCAGCCGAAATGCTCGGCGATCGTCGGTGCGAGCATCGTATCGATGACGACGCCCATATTGCCGGCGCCTGCGATGCCCATCACCACGCCCTGATATTGCGGCGGGTACCAGCGGCTCGCCTGTGGCAAAGCGACGGCGAAGGACGCGCCACCAATGCCGAGCACCAGGCCGAAGATGATGATCGCGAGCTTGCTGTCGAGCCCGTAGCGCCATACCCACGCCGTTGCCGCGGTGACGATGAGCTGCGCGATAATGCCGGTACGCTTGGCGCCGATGATATCAGCGAGGATGCCCATCGGGACACGCAGCAGCGCGCCGGCCAGAACCGGGATGGCCACGAGCGTGAACTTCTCGCTGACCGCGAGGTTCATGTCGTGCGCGATGTAGACCATCAGCGGGCCGAGCGCGACCCAGGCCATGAAACTGATGTCGAAGTAAAGAAACGCGGCCAGCAGCGTCGGCCAATGGCCAGCCTTCTTGAACTCAGCAAACTTCATTGCGACAGCCTCGCGATCATGCGGCCGAGCATGCGCACAGGTGCAGCAGGTCTCGGCACATCTGATGGAATGTGGTGAAAGCGAGAGCCGTACTCGTCATTGAGACGGTCTCGATTGGTTCTAAAGGCAGCAATAACCGTGCCATTCGATTGCGAGCGGCACTTTGCCTTTAATCGCAACGCGTTGACCGCTATTCCACCGCCAGGGAATAAGACCCGGTCTGCTGCCGCGGGCAGCAAACCGCGCCACTGAAACGCGCAGGGTGGTGCTTTTTTGTGCGGTGCGCATAAACGCCCGAATTCGCAGCAGTCGATAAAGCTATTGATATCGCTCGCGGAATCGCTGCGCCCGAGTTGGCACGCGTTTTGTATTCAAGCAGATATCGATCGTCATTGATGATGGTCAGCTGCCCGCGGATGGGCTCCTCAAAACTCCCAACCTCTATTCAACCGATCGACGGCGCATGTCGCGTCGACGCGCGGTGTCGTCGGAATGCGAAAGGCAGATCATGCTCGAGAAAGTAAGCAGGCAGAAGCTGGTGGTGATCGGCAACGGCATGGCCGGCATCCGCACAGTGGAAACGCTGCTGGAGCGTGCGCCTGATCTTTACGACATCACGGTGTTCGGTTCCGAGCCTTACGGCAATTACAATCGTATCCTGCTGTCGCCGGTCCTCTCCGGCGAGAAGTCTGTCGACGACATCATGCTCAACACCGAGCAATGGTACGACGACAACGGCATCACGCTGCGCAAGGGCGAGACGATCGTCATGATCGACCGGCGCACCTGCGAAGTCGTCACCGCCACGGGCTCGCGCGTCGCTTATGACAGGCTGCTGATCGCGACCGGCTCCAATCCGATCATGTTGCCGCTTCCCGGCAAGGACCTCCCCGGCGTCATCGGCTTTCGGGATATCCAGGATGTCGAGCGCATGGTTGAAGCCTCGACGAGCCATCCGAACGCCGTCGTGATCGGTGGAGGCTTGCTCGGCCTCGAGGCCGCCAACGGGTTGATGAAGCGCGGCATGAACGTCACCGTCGTGCATCTGCTCGACTGCCTGATGGAACGCCAGCTAGATCCCGTTGCAAGCGGAATGCTGCGCAAGTCGCTGGAAGAGCGCGGCATGGTGTTCAAGATGCCGGCGCAGACGCAGGCCATCCTGGGCGAGGACCGCGTCACCGGCGTGCGCTTTGCCGATGGCGTGGAGCTTCCGGCCGACCTGGTCGTGATGGCCGTCGGCATCCGCCCGAACATCGAGCTCGCGCAGAAGGCGGGCATCCATTGCGAGCGTGGCATTGTCGTCTCCGACACCATGCAGACCTATGACGGGCGCATCTACGCGGTCGGCGAATGCGTGCAGCACCGTCGCCAGACCTACGGTCTGGTCGCGCCGCTGTTCGATCAGGCCAAGGTTTGCGCCAATCAGCTCGCCATGAAGGGCTTTGCCAGCTATTCGGGCTCGGTGGTCTCGACCAAGCTGAAGGTGACGGGCATCGACCTGTTCTCCGCCGGCGATTTCGCGCCCGGCGCCGACAAGGAAGAAGTCGTGATGCAGGACGCCGCGCGCGGCGTCTACAAGCGGATCGTCCTGCGCGACAAGAAAATCGTCGGCGCCGTGCTTTACGGCGATACGGTCGACGGGCCCTGGTATTTCCAGCATCTGCGCGACGGCACCGATATCTCGCAGATGCGCGAGCGCCTGGTGTTCGGCGCCGCCAATCTTGGCGACGGCGGCCACGCCGGCCAGAATTCGGTCGCCGCGATGGGCGACGAGGCGGAGATCTGCGGCTGCAACGGCGTCTGCAAGGGCACCATCGTCAAGGCGATCGCCGAAAAGAAGCTGTTCACGATCGATGACGTGCGCGCCCACACCAAGGCATCATCATCATGCGGCTCATGTACCGGCCTCGTCGAGCAAGTGCTCGCCTTCACGCTCGGCGGCGACTATTCGACGGCGCCGAAGGTCAAGCCGATGTGCAAGTGCACCGATCACAGCCATGACGACGCGCGCCGCGTCATCGTCGAGCAGCAGCTGAAGACCATTCCCGATGTCATGAAGTTCATGGATTGGAAGACCGCCAACGGCTGCCACTCCTGCCGGCCGGCACTGAACTATTATTTGCTCGCCACCTGGCCCGGCGAATATCGCGACGACCAGCAGTCGCGTTACATCAACGAACGCGTCCATGCCAACATCCAGAAGGACGGCACCTATTCGGTGGTGCCGCGGATGTGGGGCGGCGTGACCACGCCGAACGAATTGCGCGCAATCGCCGACGTCGCCGACAAGTTCAAGATTCCGACTGTCAAGGTCACCGGCGGCCAGCGCATCGATCTGCTCGGCGTCAAGAAGGAGGATCTGCCCGCGGTATGGGCCGACCTCAACGACGCCGGCATGGTGTCAGGGCATGCCTACGCCAAGGGGCTGCGCACGGTGAAGACCTGCGTCGGCTCGGAATGGTGCCGCTTCGGCACCCAGGACTCGACCGGGCTCGGCATCAAGATCGAACGATTCATGTGGGGGTCCTGGGCCCCGGCCAAGGTGAAGATGGCGGTATCGGGTTGTCCGCGCAACTGCGCCGAATCGACTTGCAAGGACGTCGGCGTGATCTGCGTCGATTCCGGATACGAGATCCATTTCGCCGGCGCCGCCGGCCTTCACATCAAGGGAACCGAATTCCTCGCCAAGGTGGCGAGCGAGGAGGAGACGCTGGAGTTGATCGCGGCACTGACGCAGCTCTATCGCGAGCAGGGCTGGTATCTGGAGCGGATGTACAAGTGGTGCGATCGTGTTGGTCTCGATGCCATCCGCAAGCAGGTGGTCGATGATCTCACCAACCGCAAAGCGCTGTACGACCGCTTCGTGTATTCGCAGCAGTTCTCGCAAAGCGATCCATGGGCGGAGCGCGCCCAACGCGGTGTCGATCGCAACGAGTTCGCGCCGATGGCGGAACTGGAACTCGCATGACCGGAGCTCGTATGACACGGTGGATTGAAATCGGAGCCCTGGATCAGATTCCGCGCCTCGGCGCCCGCGTGGTGCGCACGGCGTCGGGAAACATCGCCGTATTCCGGACCGAAGACGACGAGGTGTTCGCGCTCGACGACCGCTGCCCGCACAAGGGTGGGCCGCTGTCGCAAGGCATCGTGCACAACAAGCGCGTCACCTGTCCCTTGCACAATTTCGTCATCGAGCTTGCGAACGGCGAGGCGGTCGCTCCCGACGAGGGATGCGCGCACTCGTATCCGGCCAAGGTGGAGAACGGCACCGTGTGGCTGTCCGTTCGTGAGGCAGTCACCGCTTCCGCCGATTGAGGGTAACGACGCGTGCCAGTCAAGACGACATGTCCCTATTGCGGCGTCGGCTGCGGCGTCGTGGCCGACAGGGATCAGGCGGGGGCGGTCACGGTCCGGGGTGATCCGGTGCATCCGGCAAATTTCGGGCGGCTGTGCGCGAAGGGATCGGCGCTGGCTGAAACAATCGATCTGGAAGGACGCCTGCTCGAGCCGATGGTCGACGGCCAGGCTGCGACCTGGGATGCCGCGCTCGGCCATGTCGCCGATGGATTCGGCAAGGCGATCCGGGAGCACGGGCCGGATTCCGTGGCGTTCTACGTCTCGGGCCAGCTTCTCACCGAGGACTACTACGTCGTCAACAAGCTCGCGAAGGGCTTTGTCGGCACCGCCAATATCGATACCAATTCGCGGCTGTGCATGGCCTCCAGCGTGGTGGGTCACAAGCGCGCCTTCGGCAGCGACACCGTTCCGGGTTGCTATGAAGATCTGGAACTGGCCGACCTGCTGGTTCTGGTCGGATCCAATGCCGCCTGGTGCCATCCCATCCTCCACCAGCGCATGCTGGCGGCGAAGGCGAGAAATCCCGCTTGCCGCATCGTCGTCATCGACCCGCGCCGGACGGCGACCTGCGAGGGTGCCGATCTGCATTTGCCGGTTCGTTCCGGCAGCGACTCCGTTTTGTTCAACGGATTGCTGGCCTATCTTGCGAAGAACAAGGCGGCCGATGGCGCGTTCGTCGGCGATTTCACCACCGGCGCCGAGGCCGCGCTGGCGCAGGTCGCCGGCCAGACCGTGGCGCACACGGCTGATGTCTGCGGGCTGACGGGCGCTGCAGTCGAGCAGTTTTTCAGCTGGTTCGCCAAAACCGAGCGCGTCGTCACGCTCTATTCCCAGGGCATCAATCAGTCGAGCAGCGGCGTCGACAAGGTCAATGCGATCATCAACTGCCATTTGCTGACCGGCCGGATCGGAAAGCCCGGCATGGGGCCGTTCTCGCTCACCGGCCAGCCCAATGCGATGGGCGGACGCGAAGTCGGTGGTCTCGCCAATCAGCTCGCCGCCCATATGGAGATCGAGAACCCGCGCCATCGCGAACTCGTGCAGCGGTTCTGGCGCTCGCCGGTGATTGCGGACAAGACCGGGCTCAAGGCGGTCGAGATGTTCGACGCGATGGCTGCCGGCCGGATCAAGGCGGTCTGGATCATGTCCACCAATCCGCTGGTCAGCCTGCCGGATGTTACGCGCGCACGCGCCGCGCTGGACGCCTGTGATCTCGTCGTGGTGTCGGATTGCATGCGCCACACCGACACCACGCGTCACGGCCATGTGCTGCTGCCCGCGACCGCGTGGGGCGAGAAGGACGGCACCGTCACCAATTCCGAACGCCGCATCTCCCGGCAACGGCCGTTCATGCCCGCGCCCGGCGCCGCGCGCCCGGATTGGCGGACCGTCTGCGACGTCGCCCGCCGCATGGGATTTTCGGGCTTCGACTACACGAGCGTCGCCGAGATCTTTCGGGAGCACGCCAGCCTCTCCGGCTTTGAGAATAATGGCGCGCGGGATTTCGACCTTTCCGCCTTGAGCACGCTCGATGATCGCGCTTACGAGACGCTGGCCCCGGTACAATGGCCGGTGACGCGGGATTATCCGACCGGCACGCAGCGGCTGTTCGAGACCGGAGGCTTCTTCACCCCCGATCGCAAGGCGCGCTTTATTCCGGTTGTGCCGCGCCCGCCCAAGAACCCGACCAGCCGCGAGCACCCCCTGATTCTCAACACCGGCCGGATTCGCGACCAGTGGCACACCATGACGCGGACCGGGAAATCGCCGCGGCTGATGATGCACATGTTCGAACCCTGTGCGGAATTCCACCCCGAGGATGCGCGCAAGGCCGGTATCGAAGATGGCGCGCTCGCCCGGCTGACCAGTCCCTGGGGCCAGATGGTGGCGCGCGTGACCGTCACCGCCGAACAGCGGCGCGGCTGCGTGTTCGTGCCGATGCACTGGAATGGCGAGTATGCCGGCGACGGCCTGATCAACGCGCTGGTCAATCCCGCGACCGACCCGATATCCGGACAGCCGGAATCCAAGCATACGCCCGTGAAGGCCGAGCCCTATCTGCCGAAATGGCATGCCTTCATTCTAAGCCGTTACGAGATCGAACGCCCGGAGAAGGGGTACTGGGTTTCCGGACGGGCGGGAACGTGCTGGCGCATG
The DNA here is from genome assembly GCF_040546575.1 of Bradyrhizobium sp. OAE829. Classification (NCBI taxonomy): domain Bacteria; kingdom Pseudomonadati; phylum Pseudomonadota; class Alphaproteobacteria; order Hyphomicrobiales; family Nitrobacteraceae; genus Bradyrhizobium; species Bradyrhizobium sp. OAE829. The sequence goes on from NZ_JBEPOE010000001.1 coordinate 5,117,096, forward strand.
GAGCTGGCGATCGAGGAACGGCCGGCGAGCTGGCGCGATTGGGCGCGCGCGCAGCTTCGCGCCGAGCAGGACGACATCGAGTGGCTCGCCTATCGCGATCCGAGCATCGGCCGGTACCGTTACGCGAGCATTCGCGACGGCCGGTTGGAGGGATGCATCTTCATCGCCTCGGACCACAGACTGGTGTCGCGCTCATGGCTGACCAATTTGTTCGCCGAAAACACGCTCTCGCCAAAGGCGCGGATGTCGCTGCTCACAGGGCAGCCGCTGGAAGCCGGGGAAGATATCGGGCCGATCGTCTGCTCGTGCTTCGGCATCGGGCAACGGCAAATCTCCGCCGAGATCAGCAAAGGCGCGAGAAATGTCGAAGCCATTGGTCAACGATTAAAGGCCGGCACCAATTGCGGGGCATGCAAGCCGGAGATCGGCAAGCTGCTCAATGGTGCGCCTGTGCCAAAACCCCTGCCGGCGTGAGCTCCTCCGATTCCCGGCCTATTTGCCCGGTCCATCCTTGCCCGTAACGAACACGTCGCGATGGGGAAACTTTCCGAATAATTCCGGCGGCTGGCTGAAATTGGTGGCGAGCACGTCGGCCGGGTTGGCCGCGATCCATTGTGACAGGTCGATGGTCTCGTAGGTACCGGAATTGAAGCCGATCAGGATGCGCGCGGGCTTGTCGCCGATATTTTCGATCGAGTGCCCATAACCTTGCGGGATATAGCCGACGTCGCCCTGATGCAGCTGCTCGGTCCTGGTGCGCCCATGCGAGCCGAACAGGGTGACGCTGACCGTGCCGTCCAGCACGTACTGCCACTCGTCGGCGTTCGGATGCCAGTGCAGTGTCCGCATCGCGCCGGGATCGAGATCGAGCACGACGCCGGTAATGGTTTTCGCAATCGGAAAGCGGCTTGAATCCACACGCCATTCGCGGCCGCCCCGAAAGGTGCCGGTCGGCGTCTGCGCCAGCAGGCGGTATTTGTGCGTTTGCGGCGGCAGCTTCCAGCCCTGCAGCGGCACCGACGGCTCCGCGGGTGGCGGCTTGCCGCGGGCAAAATACACTTCTTCCTTTGGGAGGTTGTCGAACGCCGATTCCGGCACGCCAAAGTTTTTCGCCAGCAGCGCTTTCGGGATGTGCCCGATCCAGTCGGTGATGCTGAAGGTGCCGAACTCGGAAAAATAGCCGTTGTCGAAGACCAGGATGAAATGGCAGGGCTTGTCACCAAGGCACTGCAGCATGTGGCCGTGGCCGCGGGGAAAGTACCAGACGTCGCCCGGGTCGAAGTCGTTGGTCTCCGCAAAGCCGTTGGGATCGACGACGGTGGTGCGAACGCGCCCCTCGAACACGAACGCCCATTCGGCCGCGGTGGCGTGCCAGTGCATCTCGCGCATCGCGCCGGGCTCGAGCCGCATCGAAACCCCGGCAATTCCCTTGGAGATCGGCAGCTGCGTGACGGTAGCTTCCTTGCCGTAGCTGTTGCCGATCACCTTGCCGGCGGATTTCTCCAGCGCGAACTTGAACGTCGGCAGGTCCTTTCCCGACACTGCGGGATCGGGGACATTGTTCATGAAGCTGGGATCGCCGGCGACCGCCGCCTGCGTTCCGGCCAGCGTTGCCATCGAGGCGATGGCGGCGGCGGCAGCGAGAAACTCCCGGCGGTGCGGATCGGACATGTTGGTCTCCTTGGTGGGCGAAAAAATCCTCCGGCGGGCGGCCATGCGGTCTCCCGTGCCGGCACGGGCTAGCCGATCTCACGGGATCATGCTGGCGGCCTGACATCACGTCCAGCCTATGCAGTCCGCTCGCGGCGCAACCCGGACCCGGCGAATGCCCATATCGGCTAAGCATGTTGCTACCGCGCTCTTCCCATCGCTCGTCTTCCAGTCGTAATGTGCTAGTTTGAGCTAACAGGGATAGGTCCGGGAGCTATTTGACGCGTAGCCGGCTCTTGTATCGCGACTAGACTTGATGACCCGGCTAACGCGAAGGGCTTGTCATGAACCAGACGATGCCAGCCAACGAGTCCGGACGCCTAGTCGCGCTGACAAATTACGCAATCCTCGACACGCTTCCGGAAGCCGGTTTCGACGAAATCACCGAACTGGCGGCGCAGATCTGCGGCTGCCCCGCCGCGCTGGTCAGCTTCGTCGACGCCTCGCGGCAATGGATCAAGGCGAAGTATGGTCCGCTTCCAGCAGAGCTTTCCGAATGCCCGCGGGAAATTTCGATTTGCACGGCCACGATCTGCAACAATGACATCCTCTACGTTCCCGACCTGATAAAGGATCAAAGGTTCAATACCAGCCCGCTGGTGACGGGCGATATGCACATCCGCTTCTACTGCGGCGTTCCACTCATCACGCAGGATGGCCATGCGCTGGGCACTTTGTGCGTGATCGCCTTCGAGCCGCGAGAGCTTACCTTCGAGCAGCAGGAGGCCCTCAGACGACTGGCACGGCAGACGATGGTTCATCTCGAATTGCGCCGGCAATTGCTCGTGCGCAACGAGATGCTGCGCGAGTTGGAGCGGGCGCGCGACCTCGCAATTGCCGGGCAAGCCGAATCGGACAAACTGCTCCTGAACATCCTGCCGTCATCCATTGCAGCCGAGCTCAAGGCAAATGACCGCGTTCAGCCGCGCTTCTTCGACTCTGCAACGGTGATGCTGATCGATTTCACCGGCTTCACCCGACTGGTCGAGACCATGGAGCCGGCGAGCGTCATTGACCAGCTCGACCAGCACTTCACCGTGTTCGACGACATCATGGCCAAGCATCGCCTGGAAAAACTCAAGACGATCGGGGATGCCTATCTCGCCGTTGGCGGCGTGCCGGAGCCCAACCGCTCGCACGCCGTCGATGCCGCATTGGCTGCGCTGCAGGTCATCGATCACCTGGCCAGGATCAATCGGCAACGCGAGAAGCTGCACCTGCCGGCGTGGCACGTGAGGATTGGAATCAATACCGGACCAGTCATCGCCGGGGTCGTCGGGAAACACAAATTTACCTACGATATCTGGGGGAATACCGTGAATATAGCGCAGCGGGTCGAGGCTGCCGGCGTTCCCGGTCGCATCAGCATCGCCGAATCGACCTGGCAGCACATCAAGACGCGCTTCGATACCGACGCCCGTGGCGCCGTCGAAGTGAAGCACCAGGGTTTGGTGAACATGCATTACCTCAACCGCATCAGGCCCGAGTTTTCCTCTGATCCAGCCGGGGTAATACCAAGCGACCGGTTCTGGAAACAGGAATGAACGAGCGCTTTGCGCCGCCGCCCGACGTCCGGGAAGGGGGCCATCGCCGGAGCATCTCGAAGGAACAGCGCGCCGTGCAGGCTAGCCATCAACGGAAATGGCAGGCAACCCAGTGGCCGTCGGCGCTTTGCTTGAGCGGTGGGGCCTCGCTCTTGCATAGCGGAAACTGCGCGATCGGGCATCTGGTGTGAAAGTGACAGCCGGTCGGCGGCGAAATCGGGTTCGGCACTTCGCCCGACAGACGGACGCGCTGTCGCTTCACTTTCGGATCCGGTATCGGCACCGCCGACAGCAGCGCCTCGGTGTAGGGGTGCCGCGGCGAGGCATAGAGTTCGTGGGCCGACGCCATCTCGACAATGCGCCCGAGATACATCACCGCGATGCGCTTGGAGATATGCTCGACGACGGCGAGATCATGGGCGATGAAGAGATAGGCGAGCCCGAATTTTTCCTGCAGATCTTCAAGCAGGTTGATGACCTGGGCCTGGATCGAAACGTCAAGCGCCGAGACCGGCTCGTCGCAGATGATCAGCTTGGGCTCGACCGCAAGCGCCCGCGCGATGCCGATGCGCTGGCGCTGGCCGCCGGAGAATTCGTTGGGATAGCGCGTCATATGGTCCGCGCGCAGGCCGACGGTCTCCAGCAGATCCACCACGCGCTCTTCGAACTGCTGTTTGGTTTTGGTCAACTGATGGATGATCAGCGCTTCGCCGACGATCGCGCCCACATTCATGCGCGGATTGAGCGACGCATAGGGGTCCTGAAAGATGATCTGGATGTCGCGGCGCAGGATGCGAAGGTCGTCGGCCTTGAGCGAACGGACATCCTTGCCGTCGAAATGGATTTCGCCCGAACTCGGTTCGATGAGGCGAAGCACGCAGCGGCCGGTGGTCGACTTGCCGCAGCCGGATTCGCCGACCAGGCCAAGTGTTTCGCCGCGGTCGACGTGAAAATCGACGCCGTCGACCGCATGTACGCTGGCGACTTGACCGCTGAACAGCCCGCCCTTGAGCGGAAATTCCTTGGTCAGTTTAGCGACCTTGAGCAGCGGCTCGCTCATTGAACCACCGTCGCTTCGGCGTGGATGCAGGCCACCTTGTGGCCGGGTTCGAGCTCGCGCAAGGCAGGCTGCGCGCGCACGCATTCATCGGTGGCAAAACCGCAGCGCGGCGCGAAGCGGCAGCCCTGCGGCGGGTTGATCAGCTTCGGCACCGTGCCGGCGATGGTCTGCAGCCGGGCCTTGCGGCCGCCGCCCCTGTCGACGCGCGGGATCGAGCGGATCAGGCCCTGCGTATAGGGATGGCGCGGGTTGGCAAACAGCTGCTCGACCGCGGCTTCCTCCACCACCTTGCCCGCATACATCACCACCACGCGCTGGGCGACTTCGGCGACGACACCCATGGCGTGGGTGATCAGCATGATCGACATGCCGAGGCGCGATTTCATGTCCTGCAGCAGATCGAGGATCTGCGCCTGGATCGTGACGTCGAGCGCCGTGGTCGGCTCGTCCGCGATCAAGAGCTTCGGATGGCACGACAGCGCCATCGCGATCATCACGCGCTGCCGCATGCCGCCGGAAAACTGGTGCGGGTAGTCGTTGACGCGGCGCGCCGGGTTCGGGATCTGGACCAGCGCCAGCATGTCGATGGTCCGCTCCAGCACGGCGCGGCGCCCTAAGCCCTCATGCAGGGCGATCACTTCGCCGATCTGATCGCCGATGGTGTAGACCGGATTGAGCGAGGTCATCGGCTCCTGGAACACGATGGCGATTTCCTTGGCGCGAATCTGGTTCATCTCGTCCGCCGCCATCGGCACCAGGTCGCGGCCCTGCCACAGGATCTGCCCGCCGGCGATCCGCCCGGGCGGCATTGCGATCAGCTTGAGCACGGAAAGCGCAGTGACCGTCTTGCCGCAACCGGACTCGCCGACCACGCAGACCGTCTCCCCGCGCCGAACGGCAATATCGACGCCGTCGACCGCCTGCACAATGCCGTCATCGGTCGCAAAATGCGTCTTCAAGCCCCTGATGTCGAGCATCGGCGCTTCGTCGATCGGCTTCGCACCCACGCTCGCGGTATCCTCCGGACGCAACATTACATGACTCTCCGGGGGTCGAGCGCGTCGCGCAATCCGTCGCCGATGAAATTGATGGTGAGCACGGTCAGGAAGATCGCGGCGCCCGCGAACAGCGCCCAATGCGGCGCGATGTCGAGATAATCCTTGGCGTCGAACAACAGCCGGCCCCAGGTCGGGATGTCAGGCGGAAAGCCGAGGCCGAGAAACGACAGTGTCGATTCCGCGATGATCGCCGCCGCGACGTCGATGGTGCCGGCCACGATCACAGGCCCGAGCGAGTTCGGCAGGATGTGCCTGATTACCAGCCGCGGCGTGGTGGCGCCGAGCGCGCGCGCCGCCTCGACGAACTCCTTTTCGCGCAGCGACAGGAACTGCGCGCGCACCAATCGCGCCACCGGCATCCAGCGAAACGCGCCGATCACGAGCACGATCAGGATGAAGACGCCGCCCTCGGGGCCGACCCAGTTCTTGAGAAAATCCCGGAACAGATAGATCACCAATAGCAGCAGCGGCAGTTGCGGCAGCGCCAGGAACAGATCGGTGATCCACATCAGCGCGGCGTCGACGCTGCCGCGGGAGATGCCCGAGATCGCCCCGATCAGCACGCCGACGACGATAGCCACCGCCATCGCCGCGAACCCGACCGCCAGCGAAATGCGTCCGCCATACAGCATGCGCGCCAGCAGGTCCTGGCCGAGATCGTCGGTGCCGAACGGGTGATCCCACGACGGGTGAGCGAGCCGCGCGGTGAAATCGATTTCGTTGATCGGTATCCGCCAGATCAGCGGTCCGAACAGAACGGCCGCGGTCAGCAACGTCAAAATGCCGATGCTCACCACCGCCATGCGATGGCGGCGAAATTTTCGCCACACCTCATAGCCGGGCGAAATGTGGCGCGGGCGTCCCTCGAGCGGAACGACGACGTCAGCGATAGGAGATGCGTGGGTCGAGCCAGCCATAGATGATATCGGCCAATAGGTTGAAGACGACGACGAGACAGGCAAACACGAAGGTCACCGCCATGATGACCGGCGTGTCGTTGGCGAGGATGGCGCTGATCAGCAGTGAACCAATGCCGGGGATGCGGAAGATCTGTTCGGTGACGATGGCGCCGCCGAACACCGCCGGCATCTGCAGCGCGACCAGCGTCACCACGGGGATCAAGGCGTTGCGCACCACGTGCTTGATGACGACCTTGCCTTCATTGAGGCCCTTCGAGCGTGCCGTCGTGACATAATCGAGCCTGATGACGTCGAGCACCGCCGAGCGGACGTAGCGGGTATAGGAGGCGGCCTGAAACAGGCCGAGCACCGAGATCGGCATGATCGCCTGCTTGAAATATTCCCAGTGCCAGAGCCAGCCGGTAGCCGGGATATCGACCCGGTAGACGAACGGCAGCCAGCCGAGATTGATGCTGAAGATCAGGATCAGCAGCAGCCCGGTGAAGAAAGTCGGCAGCGAGAAGCCGATGAAGGCAAAGGTGTTGGCGATCTGGTCGAAGATCGAATAGGGGCGCATCGCCGCATAGACGCCGACCGGCAACGCCACTGCCAATGCCAGGATCTGCGACGAGCCGACCACGAACAGCGTGGTCGGCACGCGTTGCAGGATCAGCTGGTCGACGTTGATGCGGCTGGCGAACGAAAAGCCCCAGTCGCCCTGCAGCATCGCGGCGAGCCAGCGCAAATAGCGGATGAAGATCGGATCGTCGATCCCGAACTTCACCCGCAGCGCCTCCCGGACTTCGGGCGGCACATTGGAGTTGGTCGCAAGTTCGCCGAACGGGTCGCCCGGCGCCAGCGCCAGCAGCACAAAGAGAATGAGGCTGATGCCGAGCAGGCTGGGCAGGGCGATGATCAGGCGCCGGAGGATGTATTTTCCCATGGTCGTCCTGCCACCGCCCGTTCAGATCTTGCGCATCGTAAATCGCACCTCAGGCCTCGCGGTACCAGTTCGCGATCTGCCATAGATCGTTGTCCCAGCCGCTGAGCGGTACCGCCAGATTGCCGGCGACGGCCGAGACCTTCGGCCGGCGGAGCAGGGGCTGGATGTAGTTGTCGGTCACGACGAGGTCGTTGAGCTTGATGAACATCGCGGCCCGCTTCACGGCGTCGAGTTCGCCCTCGGCCTGCTTGTAAATCTCGTCATATTCCTTGTTCTGCCAGCGCGAGACGTTGCGGCCCTGCCATTTGTTTTCCTTGTTGGAGGCCCGCCACGACAGGTACTGGTTCATGAAGAACCCGGGGTCGGGCTGCGTCATGGTGGTGTTGTACATCTGCGCATCGCAATAGAAATGCGTGTAGGTGTCGGGATTGGCGGCGTCGGAGGAGAAGAACACCGATGCCACCACCGACTTCAGCTCGACGTCGATGCCCGCCTTCTGGCACGCCTGCTTGATGATGGCCTGCGTCTTCTGCCGGGGCGCGTTGATCGAGGTCTGGTAGACGAACCGCAGCGGCTTGCCGTCCTTGGCGCGAATGCCGTCGCCGCCTTTTTTCCAGCCGGCGGCCTCCAGGATCGCGTTGGCCTTCTCGATGTTGAACTCGAATTTGGTGTTTTTCGAGCGGACCTTTGCCGGGGCGTTGAGGAAGTTTGCGGTGGCGCTCGCCGTCCGGCCGTAGATGAACTTCTCGATCGAGGCGCGATCGATCAGCAGGTTGATGGCCTGGCGAACCGCCGGGTCGCTGAACAGCGGATGCTTGGTCTTGACGCTGGCGCGCTCGCCGTCGACCTCCGCCGCCGGATCGGTCGAGTTGAGCATGATGAATTCGATATTGCCGGTCTCGACGATGCTGACCTTGCCCTTGCCGGCGCCTTCCAGCTTGGTCAGGATTTCATCTTCCACCTGCATGTTCCAGGCATAATCATATTCCCCGGTCTGCAGCACCGCGCGCGCGGCCGACACCGCGTCGCCGCCGCCCTTGATCTCGATGTTGTCGAAATACGGCCGGTTGGGCATGTGGTAGTTCGGATTGAGCTTGCCACGGACGATGTCGCCCGGCTTGAAATCGACGAAAACGTAGGGACCGGTACCCACCGGCTTGAGGTTGGCCGGCGCGTCGCGCGACTTGCCGCCGATATAATCGGCAAACAGATGCTTCGGGATGATCATGCCGTAGGTGCCGACAAAGGCGTCGGCCCAGAACGGCGTCGGCTTTGAAAACGTCACGCGGACGGTGAAATCGTCGATCTTGTCGACCTTGGCGTCCTTGTAGCTGGCGATCGAGACCGCGGCGGTCTCGGGATTTCGCGCATATTCCCAGTTGAACACGACGTCATCAGCCGTGAACGGCATGCCGTCATGCCATTTGACGCCCTTTTTCAGCTTCCAGACCACCGAGAGGCCGTCCTCTGTGAGGCCGTTGTTTTTCCTTGCTCGGAATTTCGGCGGCCAGCACCGGGACCAGATTGCCCTCCTGGTCCCATCCGGCCAGCGGCTCGTAAAAGACGCGGGCGCCGTCCTGGTCCTTGGTGCCGACGGCGAAATGCGGGTTGAGCAGGGTGACCGCCTGCCAGTACAGGATTTTCAGAAGCCCGCCGCCGCCGGCCTTGGTCGGCTTGTAGGGGATCGCGGTCTGGGCCATCGCCACCCCGGATTGGGCCAGCATCATGCCGGCCATCGGCGCGGTCAGGCCGACGGCGATCATCTGCTGGACAAAGGACCGCCGCGACAAGCGTCCGGTCTTGACGTCTGCAATGAGATCTCGAAGTTCCCGTTCTTGCATCGGATTGACTCCTCGGCTGGTGCTGAATGCCTGACTTGCGCCCCCTGGCGCCCCCGCCGCCGCGGGGGCTGGACCCAAATGATTGGATCGCCAAGGAAATGGATCAGGTTAGTACCAGCCTGTCAAAGCAGGAACCGGGCCACGCTTCGCCAAAACCGTCTTGACCAAAAGTCCGGCTTGACCCGGCTGACCAGGCGAACGGCTACGCCAAACGACCGGCTATCCGCCGCAGCCACGCTGGTTCGTTGGGAAAAGCGGCGTCCGCGATTAATTGCGGTGGTGCACCATGACCGGATCAAGCCCGGCAACGACCGCCGGCGCCTGCGACGAAATGCTCGCGACGGGCGCCGGGGTGCGATAGCGCGGCAGATGATCCTCGAGCGAATAGAACACGCACAGCGCCAGGCTCGACCAGACCGCAAGGCTGAAATACAGCGACATCCAGGCAATCTCTTCCTTCCACTCGGCAATGTCGTGCGTCACGATCCAGCGCGTGCGCACGTCGCGCAGACCCTCGAGCGGGTGCAGCAGCGGATTGCCGTCGGCGACATCGGCCCGCCAACGGTTCAGATACATCGGCACGTCCACGGTCATCAGGAACGCCAGATAGAACGCGATCCCGACGATCGTGACGACCAGGATCGCGCGCACCGCGCCGTCGAACTCCGGCAGCAGGCGGCAGAGGCCGACGCCGATGATGAAGAAGACGACGGCCCAGATCGAATTCTCGATCGCGTTATTCAGATACTTGGTGGTCAGCACTGCGTGCCATGAGTAGCACTCGGCGATCACGATCAGCGGCACGATCACCCAGGCGGCGTTCACGGTGGTGTCCGCGCCTGTCATGGTGCCGAGCTGGTGCAGGATAACAGCCCATTGTGCCGCGAAAGCGATCTCGGCCACGGTCGCGACCGAGCGGCCGACGAACACGCTCGACAGCCATGTGTCGAACAGGCAGATCCGCTGCACGTCGGCGCGCGGCAGGATCGAGCGGAAGGCGCAGCCGAACACATAAGCGGCGCTGAGCGCGAGCATCAGCTCCACGCCGGACGCGCTGGCTGGACTTCCGATCGGCTGTCCGTGGAGCTGGCGGTACAGCACGAACCAAACCGCGATATTGGCGCCGCTGACCAGCGTCAGCATGCCCCACCACCGGATCACCGGGTTAGACCAGGCCAGGGAGGCTGGCTGCGCACGCCATTCCAAGCTCATTCACCGCTCCGCATTTAATCGAACTGACATCTGATTGTTTTACTTCTGTCATGAATCGCGGCGAATCACGACAAAAATATGCGTCCGGCAGGAGTCTTGCGGGGTGATGCTGAGCGCGTCGGCGCTCTGCGCTTGAAGAATCGGTCTTGCCGGCGCCGATGGACGCCGCTGTCATAAAACTGTCATCAAATATTTAGGCCGCGATCGAATTCATCGCCGCAAAAATTCGTCAGCCGGCAGTTGCGTTCGATCAAGGAGCGGCTGCTCATTCTGGCAAGCCCGCGAGCCGCAGTCCTTGGGCATACTTTTCGAGAAATTCCGGCTTCTGATACGGGCCGAGATAGGACGCCACACGCGACATGCGAAACTCCGGATCGATGGCGTGCAATCGCGCACACATTTTCAAAGCGGTGTCTGTCATATTGGCAAAAGCGGCGCTCGCGGTGAAGATGCGAAGCCCTGGATGCGATTCCGAATTCTCCCGAAGAACTTTTTCAGCCCAGGCCATCGACTCGTCGTACTTGTCGAGAAAGAAAAGGGCATGCGCCATGGCGTTCTGCAGGGATACATGATGACGGCCGCGCAGCGGGTCGTGCCGCATGGCCCGGGTCAGATGCTCCACCGCCACGGCCGGATTTCCTGACCACACATTGATCCATCCGCTGATTCCCCAGGCATGCGCCAGATTGGGATTCATTGATAAAGCCCGATCAACGAGTGACTGCGCATGAGGAAGGTCGCGCAGAACGTAAGCGATGGCCCAGCCCGCGCTACTGAGAGCGGCCGCATCGTCTTGGCCAATACGCAAAACGATTCGGGCCAGACGGGCGACTTCGGCGTTCTCCTCGTCGGGACTCGACACTAGCCCGGCGCCCTTCCGGTAGGCATAGCACTGAGCAAGCAGGCCGTAGGCGGGGGCAAACTCCGGGCCGAGCTCAATGGCGCGCCTCAGCAGCGGCATCGCCTCTTCAAGGCTCTGCTTTGATGGAAGCTGCAGATAGGGGAGACTTCGAAGATAGCAATCGTAGGCGCTTAGGTTTCCAGCCGTCTTGCGCTTCGAACGGTCGATCTCGGCTTGCTCGAGACGCGGCGCAATCGCCGTGACGACTTTCTCTGTGACCTTGTCTTGCAATTCGAAGACGTCTTCGAGGGCGCCGTCGAAGCGGTCCGCCCAAAGATGCGCGCCGGTGCTGGTGTCGATAAGCTGGCCGGTGATTCTTATTCGGCTGCCGGCTTTGCGCACGCTGCCTTCGAGAACGTACCTCACACCGAGCTCGCGGCCTACTTGTCGTATGTCGGGGGACTTTCCCTTGTAGGAAAACGATGAGTTCCGCGCGATGACGAACAGCGACTTGAACCGCGACAGCGCAGTAATGACGTCCTCGACCATGCCGTCAGCGAAATACTCTTGCTCGGGGTCACCGCTCATATTCTGAAACGGGAGGACGGCGATAGATGGCTTGTCAGGAAGCGGCAATGGATCATTGGCATTCGACGGCATCGTCGAAGCTGCTTCGGTGGTCGTTGTCGCAGATAAATTCGCGTCTCGTACAGAGTATAACCGCACGGGGCGCTCTATATTCTTCAGTGTGCGCTCGCCCAAATCATCGAATTCGAACTTGGTCTTGCCTCTAATCTGCTCAAAGGCATTTCCAGAGACGTAAACACCGCCCGGCTCGCACTCATTCTCGACACGCGCGGCAATATTGACGCCGTCGCCGAAAATGTCGTTATCGTCAATGATGATGTCGCCGACGTGAATGCCGATGCGAAACTCGATCCTGACATCCTGTGAGACGCCGGCATTCTGGGCGGCCATGCCGCGCTGAACTTCGATCGCACAGCGCGCAGCATCGACAGCGCTGGCAAACTCCACCAGCATGCCGTCGCCGGTGGTTTTGACGATACGGCCGTGATGCGCAGTGATGGCCGGGTCGAAGAGGATCTTCCGCAACGACTTCAGGTCAGCAAGCGTACGTTCTTCGTCGCGTCCCATTAAACGGCTGTAGCCGGCGACATCCGCCGCCAGCACCGCCGCCAGCCGCCGTACTACACGCTCGTCGGTCAAAAGAGCCTCGAACTTGGTAGGTTCAGCCCAAACCATCAAAGCATGAATGGCTACACGGCCGCTAGGCCCAATGTCCGGGTTGGGTCAATCGCTTACTCCGCGCTTGCCCGTTAGGCGCCCAAGCGAGTGCTCTGGAATAAGAGAAAGCTGATTGAGGTGAAGCCGCCGCCGCGCCCTAAACACCGCTGGTCAATCCGGACGAAACTCCAAAGCGAGGGCAGCTTTCAAGCCTGCAGCTTTCTTTGCGCCATTTCCGCCGCAAGCAGGATCGCCGCATGGGCGGCTCCGATCCCCGCGATTCCCTTCCCGGCGATGTCGTAGGCCGTTCCGTGGGCCGGCGTACAGATCGGAAACGGAAAGCCGCCCAGCAGCGTCACGCCACGATCGAAGCCCATCAGCTTCATCGCGATCTGGCCCTGGTCGTGATACATCGTCAGCACGGCATCGAATGCGCCGCCTTTGGCGCGGAGGAACACGGTATCTGCGGGAAACGGGCCTTCGGTCGCGATCCCGTCGGCGCGGGCTTCTTCTACCGCGGGGCCGATCGCGTCGATCTCTTCACGCCCGAAATTCCCGCCATCGCCGGCATGGGGATTGAGGCCGGCGACCGCGATGCGCGGACGCTTGAACCCGGCTGACCGCATCGAGGCATCGGTTAGCCGCAGCGCACGCAGGACGCGTTCCCTGGTGATGTGCGAAGCGACCTCCGCAAGCGGGATATGCGATGTGACACGGGCGTTCCAAAGCCCATCCAGCACGTTGAATTCGCTTGCCGGGCCGTCGAGCCCGACCACGTCGGCCGAAAAGCTGATCTCGTCGTCATAGACGGGATGTGCAAGCCGCATGGCGTTCTTGTTGAATGGCGTAAAGCAAACGGCGTCGGCCCGGCCGTCGCGTGCCATCGTCAGCGCCTGACGATAATTCGTCAGCGCAAACCGGCCGCCTTCGGCTGTCGCGGTGCTTCGCGCGACCGACGCCGGATCGAGATGGCCGAGATCGATGAAAACCGGGGCCCGCTCTTCCTTCGACAGATCGGCGTCGGGCGATGCGGATATCAGGTCAAGCTTTACCGCGGCAACGCGCGCGCCATCATCGAGGACGCGGCGGTCGCCGATGACGACGATCCGGGCCCGGGCCGCGACGTCATCGAGAGCAAGGAGCCGGGCCGTCAGCTCCGGGCTGATGCCGGCCGGGTCGCCCATCGCAAGCGCTATGATCGGTCTCATCAGGATCTCCGGGGCCTTAGCTGCGTCAATTTGTTCTGTGCGACGATCATGGCTTCACCTCCGACCGCGGCATCATCCGGCCGATCGTTCGCCAGATTGTCGGCATCAGCAGCAGCGCCGCGCCAAGCAGGATCAGCGTGGTCACCAGCGGTTTGGCAAAAAATATTCCGAGCGAGCCCTTCGACATCAGCATGGATTGGCGAAATGCGTCTTCCGCCTTGTCGCCAATCACGATCGCGAGCACCAGTGGCGCCAGTGGATAATGAAGCTTCTTGAACAGATATCCCAGAACGCCGAATCCCATCATCAACATGACGTCGAGATAGGAATTGGAAACCGAATAGGCTCCGACGGTGCAGATGATGACGATCACAGGCGCAATGATGAAGAACGGCACGCGCATCAGCGCCGCGAAGATCGGCACCGTCAGCAGCACCAGCACCACGGCGACGACGTTGCCGAGATACATCGAGGCGATCAGTCCCCAGACGAAGTCCTTTTGCTCGACGAACAGCATCGGTCCGGGATTGAGGCCCCAGATCATCAGGCCGCCCATCATGACGGCCGCGGTCGCCGATCCCGGGATGCCCAGCGACAGCATCGGTAGCAGGGCGCTGGTGCCGGCGGCATGATCCGCGGCTTCTGGAGCGACGATGCCTTCCGGCTCGCCCTTGCCGAAATTCGCGCGCCGGGGCGAAAGACGCTTGGCGATGCCGTAGCTCATGAACGATGCGGCGGTCGGGCCTCCTGGCGTGATACCCATCCAGCAGCCGATCGCCGCGCTGCGCAGCAGCGCCCAGCCATGTTTTGGAAGACCCACGAGCGTACGGAAGACTTCGCGCCACTCCACCCTGGAGGAGATCGCCTTGACGTGAAATTCCTCTTCCACCGCAATCATCAACTCGCCGATCCCGAACAGGCCCATGACGGCGACCACGAAGCTGACACCCTTCACCATCTCGTCGATGCCCATGGTGAGCCGCACGCTGCCGGAGACCGTGTCGATCCCGACGGCCGCCAGGGCAAAGCCGATCGCGAGCGACACCAGCGTCTTGATCGGCGGCGAGCCGCCCATGCCGATGAAACTCGCAAACGCCAGAAAATAGACCGCGAAATACTCCGGTGGTCCGAACGCCAGCGCCACTTGCGCGACCCATGACGCCGCAAGCGTAATCAGAACGACACCGGCGAGCGCGCCAAAGGCAGCCGAGCCGAATGCCGTCGCCAGCGCCGTGGTCGGCCTGCCGTCGCGCGCCATCGGATAGCCGTCGAACGTGGTCGCGACCGAGGATGGCTCGCCGGGAATGTTGAACAGGATTGATGTGACCGAGCCGCCGAACAAGGCGCCCCAATACATCGACGAGAGCAGGATGATGGCCGATACCGGCTGCATTCCGAAGGTGAGCGGCAGCAGCAGCGAAACGCCGTTGGGGGCGCCGAGGCCGGGCAACACGCCAACGAGAATGCCGAGCAGCACGCCGATCACCATCAGGAAAATATGATTGCCTGACAGCGCGATGCCAAAGCCGTGCATCAGGGCTTCGAGATTTTCCAACGAAGCGCTCCCCTAGAAGCCGAACCAGGTGCCGAGCGCGCCGCGCGGCAACGAGATCTGGAATGTCTTCTCGAACATCAGATAGAGCGACAACGCCGCGCCGATCGCGGCGGCCGCCGCAAGCAGCAGTGATTCGCGCTTGTTCCAGGCGATCGCACCAAAAATGTACAAGGCAGCCGCCACATACATCCCGATCAGCGGAATGACCCCGACAAAGACCGCCGCCGGGACGAACAGGATCGCCAATCGCCTGAACTCGCTTGGCCCGAGAATGACGGCCCGCGCGTGCAACCATCCCTGTACGAGATTGAACAGGCTGCCGGCCAGAATGACGAGGCCGACGATCAACGGAAAGGTGCCGGACTCGACGCCGGCTGCGGACCAGCCGATGCCGTTGTCGAGGCTGGAGACGACGACGGCTGCGCCGAACGCCCCGGTAATGAGCGCCGTCGTCGTTTCCAGGCTGCGTCCGGAGACCATCGTCCGAACCCTAGTTGGAGATCAGCCAGCCTTCATCGACAGCAACCTTGCGGGTGCGTTCGATGTCTTCCTTGATGAACTTGTTGAAGGCGTCGCCGATCAGGAAAGTGTCGGTTTGCGACGTTCGCTCGATATATTCCTTCCATTCCGGCGTGGCCTGCACCTTCTTCATCAGATCGACATAGAAGGCGGTCTGATCGGCCGTCACCTTTCCCGGCAGCCACACCGTGCGCGGTTGCTGGAATTGCGGAATGGCCAGGCCGGATTCAACGCAGGTCGGGATGTCGTGCCAGTTCTGCGTTGCTGTGACCTTGGGTCCGTCAGGCAGGCGCTGCGGGCTGAAGGCGCAGAGCGGGCGCTGGGTGCTGCCCTTCCACTGTCCGATGCTTTCGCTGGGATTGTTGACATGGGCGTCGATATGGCCGCCGGCCAATTGCACCGCGGCCTCGGCGCCGCTCTTGAAGGGAATGTAGACGAATTTCACCTTCGCCGCCTTGTCGATCATGCGGGTGAGGGTTTCATCGGTGTCCTTTGATTGCGCGCCGCCCATCTTGACATCGCCCGGCGGCTTGGCGGCAACGGCCTTGAGGAAATCCTGCACGTTCTGGTAGGGCGCGTCCTGCTTCACCCAGAGCAGGAATTCGTCCTGCACCATCGCGGCAATCGGCGTCAGGTCGGTGTAGTTATAGGCGACCTTGGAGACCATCGGCTGGTTCCAGGCGTTCGATGTGCCGAACACGACCTTGTAGGGATCGCCCGCCATAGCCTTGGTGTAGGTGTAGCCTTCGGCACCGCTGCCGCCGGCCTTGTTGACGACGACGATAGGCTGCTCGACCAGCTTGTATTTGGTGACGATGTTCTGGACCGCGCGGGCGAAATTGTCCGTGCCGCCGCCCGGGCCTGCCGTTGCGATGAATTCGATCGGCTTGGCCGGTTGCCACGCGGCATTTGCCGCTCCCGTGAACCCGATTGCGAGACCGAAGGCAATCGCAGCGAATGTCGGCTTCTGAGACATCTAGTCCTCCCAAGTGTTTTGCCATGTGTCTTTTGGTTTTTGTTTTCTTGGTCTTGGCGTTTGCTGGGCTCTTGCGTCAGCCTACTTCATCCCCGGCAAACTCCGGCGCGGCGATCGCGCCCTCCTTGTGAAGCGCGGCAATCTCGTCGGCGTCAAAGCCGTAAGCGCCAAGGATTGCATTGGTATGCTCGCCGTAGAGCGGCGCGCCCGACCGCACCTTGCCGGGCGTCTGCGAGAACTTGATCGGCAATCCGATCGTCTTCACTTGGCCGAGCGTGGAATGCCCGACCTCGACCACCATTTCGCGCGCGATCGTCTGCGGGTCGGCGAGGGCCTGCAGCATGTCGTTGACGGGCCCGCAGGGCACGCCGGCCTCCTCGAGCGCAGCCAGCCAATAGTCGGCGGATTTGGTTTTGAAGCGAGCCGTGAGCAGCGCCTCCAGTTCCTTCAAATGCCCCATTCGATCGGCGCCGGTCGCAAACCGCGGATCCCGCGCCAGTTCGGTTGCATCAAGCACTTCGAGCGTGCGCATCCAGTTTTTCTGGTTGGCGCCGCCGACCACGATCCACTTGTCTGATGTTTCGAACGCCTGGTAGGGCGCATTGAGCGGATGGGCCGAACCCATCGCCTTCGGCGCCACGCCGGTGGCCATTGCAATCGCAGCCTGCCAGTAGGTCTGAACGAGGGCCGCCTCGAACAGGGAGGTTTCGACCCACTGCCCCTCGCCGGTTTTGAGACGGTGCGCATAGGCGGCGAGAATGCCCATGGCCGCGAGAATTCCCGCGGTGATGTCGGACAGCGGTGCGCCGCATTTGACCGGCGGCCCGTCGGGCCGCTCGCCGGTGAAGCTCATGATGCCGCTCATCGCCTGCGCCACCAGATCGAAGCCGCGGCGATGCTTGTAGGGGCCGGTGCGGCCAAAGCCTGATAGCGAGCAGTAGATCAGGGCAGGGTGCGCCTTCTTGATATCGGCGTAACCGAAACCGAGCTTGTCCATCACCCCGGGGCCGAAATTCTCGACCAGCACGTCCGCCGATCCGATCAGGCGCCGCAGCACCTTTGCGCCGCCCGGTGTCTTCAGATCCAGCGCAATGCCCTTCTTGTTGCGGTTCATCATCAGGAATGAGGCCGCGACGTCGCCGATCTTGGGAGGGATCATGTAGCGGGTGTCGTCGCCGGCCGGAATCTTTTCGATCTTGATGACCTCGGCGCCCATGTCGGCGAGCATCAGCGTGCAGGTCGGGCCTGCCATGACGTGCGTCAGATCGACAACCTTCAATCCAGCCAGCGGACCCATTGTTTCTCCCGCAATCTTTGTTGTTGTCTTTTTTGTTGTTGCTTAGTCGCCGGTCCATTGCGGCTGGCGCTTGTTCAGGAAGGCATCCATGCCCTCCCGGAAATCCCGGCTTTGGTAACACATCAGGATCAGGTCCTCGTCTTCGGCCGGCTTGGGTTGCGCGCGCAGCAGCGCCTGCTTGGTGGCACGCAGCGTCAGGGGCGCATGACCAGCGACAAGCCGCGCCAGTTCATCGGCCCGTCGTTCGAGGGCGGAAAGATCCTCCACGACTTCGTGCAGCAGGGCGATGCGCGGCGGCCTCTTCAGCTTCGATCAGGCGCGCGGTGAAAATGATCTCCTTGAGCCGCGTCGCCCCGATCAGGCCCGAGAGCCGGCCGATGCTGGATGCCGACAGGCAGTTGCCGAGCGTGCGCGCGATCGGGAACCCGAATTTTGCGGTCCTGGTGCCGATGCGCAGATCGCAGCACGCGGCAATCGCGGCGCCGCCGCCGGTGCACGCGCCGTTGATCGCCGCAATGGTCGGCACGGCGCATTGTTCGAGCGTGGTCAGCACGCGGTCGATCCTGGCTTCGTAGCCGATGGCGTCCTGCGGAGTCTTGAACGCGCGAAACTGGTTGATGTCGGTGCCGGCCGCGAACGCCTTGTCGCCCGCGCCGCTGAGGATCAGCACCTTGAGGCTGCGGTCGCCGGCGGCGGCTTCGCAGATCGCGGCCAGCCGCTCATACATGCCGAAGGTCAGCGAGTTTCTCGCCTGCGGCCGGTTGAAGATGATCCGGCCGATGCCGTCGCGGACCTCGTAAAGCAGGTCTGTGACGGGGGTGACGTTTTCATTCATCTTCTTGACAGACCCCTCAGGATGGAACCTCAGTTTGGCTGCGGAGGGCATTTTTGAATGCAAAAACTATCTAATGCAACAGGATTCTGGTCTAATTTGCTTGGTCTGGATCATTTTTGCATTCAAAATGGTTCCATCGAGTCGCCGAGGAGAACCTCGATATGATGCATGACGAGGTGGTTTCCCGCCTCAGGCACGTCTTGACGGAGGGCGAAATCCCGCCGGGCGCGCGCATTCCGGAGCGCGAACTGTGCGCGTCGTTCGCGATATCGCGCACCCCGCTACGCGAGGCGCTCAAGGTGCTCGCGGCGGAAGGGCTTGTGGTGCTGCTGCCCAATCGTGGCTCGCGCGCCGCCAAGCTCACCCGGAAGGACGTCAAGGAACTGTTTGAAGTCTGCGAGGCGCTCGAGGCCGCGGCCGGTGAGCTGGCATGTCCGCGCATTTCCGACGCGCAATTGCGCGAGATTGCCGAGCTGCAGGCCAGCATGGTCGAACATTATCGCGTGCAGGATCTGCTGTCGTACTATCGCTGCAACCGGTTGATCCACGAGGCCATCGTTCGCGCGGCCGATAACGCAGTGCTTGCCGGCTTCTATGAGTCGATCGCCGCAAGGATACGGCGGGCACGGTTCATCACGCCGATGTCGCCAGAGCATTGGACGCTCGCCATCCAGGAGCACGAAGGAATCCTGAACGCGCTGCAGCGGCGCGACGCTGGCGGTCTCGCCCATATCCTGCGTAACCATCTGCGGCGAAAGCGCGAGGAAGTCGTCCGGGCCGGCTTCGCCGAGGGCGAATGATCGCGGAATTTGCAAAGGCTCGTGCCGGATTTATCTCTGGCCGGAGCCCCCGATGTCCCTTGTGGCGCACGCGCCAGCTATGAGCCAATGGCGGAAGCTGCGTGATTAGTGCCCGACATCGGTAGCGAGAAATGATCGTAGCTCGTCAAGGAAGTGCGCAAGTCCCGGTTCGCCTTCCAGCATCACATGGTTTCGGCTCTCAAGCGGAACGAAGCGAGCACCCGGGATGCCTGCGGCCAACCGCCTGCCCGACTCAAACGGTACCCTGGAATCCTGACGGGCATGCATGACGAGCGTCGGTACCTCGACCTGCGATAGCAGCGAACTCACATCGACCTCGCCATTCGCCAGGAGATTGCGCGCCGCGTCGTTGGGTGAGCTCGAAATTCGTTGCAGCTCGTTGAACCAGTCGGCCTGTTCCTTGTTGGCGTCCGGAATGAACTGAGAGGTGAACATTTGTCTGAACGCCGGATTTTCTTGGCCCCATCCAAGGCGCATGAGGGTGAGCATCGCTTCGCCCGCCTCCTTCTCGGCCTCGGTTCTCGCACGTTTCTTCCAGCCCACGGCAAAACCTCCGAGCAGGACGAGATGCGAAACCCGCTCGGGATGCCGGACGGCATAGGCGATTGAAACCGCGCAACCCTGCGATATGCCGAGAAGCGCGAACCGATCGATGCCGGCGGCATCGACGACCGTTTCGAGATCGCTGACAAATTTTTCAAAAGTGACTTCCGGGACTTCGCGATCCGATAGCCCGTTGCCCCGGGCGTCGTATCGGAAGAAGGCGTGATCGCGAGACAATTCCCGGTAAAGATATCGCCAGATCGGACTTTCGATATCAAATTCGATGTGGGTCATCCAGTGGCCGGTTTTGACGAGCGGGAAACCCTGGCCTATTCGGGCATACGCAAGCTGCACGCCATCTCCGGTCTGACAGAAATGTATTTCCTGTTTGTACTGGATGGTTGTTGTCAGGGTGTCTTCAGTAGATGAGAGGATGGCGGAATCCGGAATGCCCTCGATGTCCCTGGCGGTAAGCCCGAATACGCCGACCGCGCGCGAGATGTTCTTTACGGTTTGCTCGCCCAGATCAGCGAAAGCCATCGAAAGCTTGTCCCTGATCTGGTCGTTCGCCGCCCTTGAAATACAAACGCCGCCGGGCTCGCAGAGCGTTTCCAGCCGAGCCGCGATATTGACGCCGTCGCCAAAAATATCGTCGCCGTCAATGATGATATCGCCGACGTTGATTCCGATTCGGAATACGATTTGTTTTTCTGCGGGAATTCCGCAATTGCGGCTGACCATCTTGCGCTGAATGGCGACCGCACAGCCAACCGCATCCACAACGCTGGCGAATTCCACCAGCATGCCGTCACCGGTGGTTTTGACGATGCGGCCGTGATGCTCTGAAATTCCGGAATCGACCAGTTCGCGACGGTGTGACTTGAGCGCGGTGAGGGTCCCCATCTCATCGGCGCCCATGAGGCGGCTGTAACCAACCACGTCCGCCGCCAGGATGGCTGCAAGTCGGCGCTGCATGGCGTTCCCCGTCTTCCTGCCAATGGCAGTCTGCGCGCGATCAGTGGCGACGGCAAGCCCGAAGCGGACTCCGCTAATGGTGGTAGAGGCCGGCGACAAGGGTCGGCCGGATGGCGCGCGCGGAGTCGTGCACCCTTCACGGAACAGTTTTTGCCCGGAGGGACGTCAGGTTGCACACTGCACGCGCTTTTCATCCATCGATCGTCACGTCGGGAGAGATCGAATGCATCGCATCGCGGGCCGGAAACGTTCCACCATGTTTTCGGCAGTGTCGATTGTCGCGGCTTCCGTGCTGCTGACGTATCCCGCTCGGCCAGTATCTCGTGACCGCGGCGCGGCGAAAATCGCTGTCCGGCGTCCTAGACGGCCCGGCGACGCCGGTGTTCTGGAATGTCGACAAGCCGGAGTGACGGACGCGCGCCGGCGGTGCGCGCAAGCTGATTAAAACGATTCCATTTTCAAGCGCTTCTAAACTGGATGCGGCGATCATCGTTGAGGACGATGTGCACAGATTGCATAGTGCCGGCATGAACGTTTCCGAACCCCGTTGATGCCGCACATCTACGACCACATTTTCGAGCAGTTCCGCATCGTCGATCCCGATGACAATGACAGGTCGATCGTGGAAGATTTTGCCAGCCGCACGCAATGGCTGGAGACGCCGGGCTGCCTTTTCCAACGCAACAACATGGTGCTGGGCACCCGGATTCGTACTGAAGGTGTCATCAAGGCAGGGCTTTTTGTCTCCGTGATACTCAAGGGGGCAGGGAGCGGCCGGGCGCGCAAGGGCACCACCCGGATCAGCTATTCGGATGCTTCCATCGTGGTCATGGCGCTCAGAGAGCCGACGCTGTGGGACGGCGATGCGCCGCGCGGCGCGCACATGCAGGCGGCCGGCGTCGCCTTTCCCGTCGCGTCGCTGGAGCGGCTCGGACTGATGGCTGAATTCATCGGACTGTTCGACACAAGGGACCAGAACGTCTTCGTCGCGTCGCTGAAGGCGTCGCCCCGGATCAAGGCGATTGCCATAGAGATGATTTCCCCGGCGGCCGACGGCCGGACCGCCGAGCTGCTGCTGTCGGCGCATGCGACCGAGATGTTGGCCCGAGCCATGCTGGCGTTGCGCGGCAACGAGGGCGTCAGTCTCGTATCCGACCATAAGCGTTTACGCCTGCAGGCGGTCAGGGAACTGATCGAATCCGATCTGCGGCATCCCTGGACGATTGCCGAACTGGCAAGGCACGCCGGCGTCAGCCGTCGGTCGTTCACGGCGCAATTTCATCGGGTCTATGGCGTCAGCGCATCGGAATATCTTCGAACCAGCCGGCTGAAATCGGCGCGCGAAGCCTTGCTGCATCAGGGATTGTCGGTCACCGAGGCGGCCTATGCCGTCGGCTACGCCAACCCGGCGAATTTTTCCACGGCGTTCCGCCGGCATTTTGGCTACGTGCCGAGCAGCTGCCAGCGCGACGGACTGTCCTGACATCACCGCATCCCCAAGGGGGAACCGGGCCGCCTGCGCGGCGGCCGGCGGCATCTGCGCCGGTGCATGACCGGGCGGCGTGTTCCTGCGCTGAACTTGGAGAGTGTCGACGCACGATCAAAGGTTTTTTGCGCATACGCAAAGGCGCTCGAAAATCAAATCTGATCTCTCGTGAACGGGGATTAGTTAACGGGGATGTGATGATGCGTGATTGTGTAAGGCCGTCGGCGTGGGGCGAGGCGTCGAAGGCGTTCTTCTGCGTAACCGTATTCGGGTTGAGCATGCAGATCGGGCCGGTTCACGCGCAGTCCGGCCAAACTTTGCCGCCGGTCACCGTCGATGCACCGAAGCCGCAAGCGGCGCGTCCGGCACAGCCGTCCCGCCGCGCGGCGCGGTCGCAGACGGCGACGCGTCGCGCTGCGGTTCCCGCCCAGCGGCAATTGGTGGAACAGGGGGCCCGCGGCGGCGCCGGCGAACGCGCCACCGGACCCGTGGTCGGCTATCTCGCCAATCAAAGCGCCAGCGGCACCAAGACCGACACACCTATTCTGACCACGCCGCAGTCGATCTCGGTCGTCACCAAGGATCAAATCGCGGCACAAGGCGCCCAGAACATTGTCCAGGCGCTGCGTTACACGCCAGGTGTCTCGCTCGATACGTATGGCGCCACGACCTTCTTCGACGCCATGAAGCTCCGTGGTTTTGACGTGCCACGCTACCTCGACGGTCTGCGGCTGCCGATCGATCGGGGAACGCAGTTCGCCAATCCGAAGATCGAAACCTATGGCCTCGAGCGGCTGGAAGTGCTGCGCGGGCCGTCGTCGGGCCTGTACGGCCAGACCGATCCCGGCGGGTTGATCAACATGATCAGCAAGCGGCCGACGGCTACGCCGCAGCATGAGATCGTCGGCACCTTCGGTTCGTTCGATCAGTTCCAGGGCGCGTTCGACACCTCGGGGCCGATCGACAAGAACGGCGAATTTCTCTATCGCCTCGTCGGTCTGGGGCGAAGCACCGGCAATCAGCAGGACTTCGTGCACGAGAACAAGGCATTCATCGCGCCCAGCCTGACCTGGCGGCCGACCAACGACACGTCGTTCACCTTCCTCTCGCACTATTCGAACATCCAGAACAAGGGATGGCAGCAATATGTGCCGGGCGACGCGGCGGGGCTGGCGCCCAATCCGTTTGGCCGCATTCCCTATAGCCGCTACATCGGCGAGCCCAGCGCCGACCGCTTCACGCTGGAGCAGTTTTCGCTCGGCTATGCCTTCGAGCATCGCTTCGACAACAATCTGCAGTTCCGTTCGAACTTTCGCTACTTCGACGTGTCGCAGGATCTGGCCGGCGTTCGCTCCGAAGGCCTGCTTCCCGATTTCAGAACCGTGCTGCGCTCGTTCAACTACGTGAAATCCGCCGCGCAGAACGTGGCGCTGGACAATCACGTCCAGGCCGATTTCGCCACCGGTCCGCTAACTCACAAGGTGCTCGTCGGGTTCGACTATAACCGCCAGGCCTCGACCTCGGATTACAAGTTCTCGATGATCGCACCGATCGACGTGTTCGCGCCGGTCTATGGTGCGCCGGTTCCGGCGGCGAGCACGTTGCCGTCCTTCATCAATACCGCGACGACGATGAACCAGGCGGGACTGTACCTGCAGGATCAGGTCAAGCTCGACCGCTGGACGTTGACGATGACGGGACGTCAGGACTGGGCGCAGGCGGAAACCGTCAGCAAAGGCTTCTTTCCGGCGCCGGGCACCTATCTTCAAAATGACCGGGCCTCGACCGGGCGCGTCGGCCTGAACTATCTGTTCGATATCGGCCTGTCGCCCTACGCCAACTATTCGACCTCGTTCGTGCCGATCTCGGGCACCGACCAGTTCGGCAGCCCGTTCAAGCCGACGACCGGCGAGGGCGCCGAGATCGGCGTCAAGTTCAAGCCGGTCGGCTCCAACCTGATGCTCACGGCCGCGGTATTCGAGGTGACCCAGCAGAATGTGCTGACAAGGGATCCGGGCAATATCAACTTCAGTGTCCAGACCGGCGAAGCCCGCGTGCGCGGCGTTGAATTCGAGGTGCGCGGCAACGTGACGAGGGAACTGGAGCTCGTCGGAGGCTACAACATCTATGATCCGCGGGTGACCAAGAGCAACGACGGCTTTGTCGGCAATTATCTCGTCAATACCGCGCTCCGGCAGGCGTCGCTGTGGGCGAAATATACCTGGTACGACGGTCCGCTTGCCGGGTTCGGCATCGGCGGTGGTGCCCGTTATGTCGGCGCAAGCTATGGCGATGCCGCCAACACGCTCTTTATCCCGGAGTACACGCTGTACGACGCCGCCATCAGCTACGACTTCCAGTATCTGCGGCGCGACCTGAAAGGATGGAGCGCGCAGGTCAACGCGACCAATCTCACCAACAAATATTATGTCTCATCCTGCCTGACGGCGATGCCCTATTGCGGCCTCGGTGCGGCGCGTACGGTGCTCGGTACGCTGAAATACGCCTGGAACTAGCTGATCATGACGCCAGCAACCAGATCTCTTCGCAGATGGGGCGCCGTCCATAAATGGACGAGCCTCATCTGCACGATTTTCATGCTGATGCTGTGCATCACCGGCCTGCCGCTGATCTTTCATCATGAGATCGACGAGCTCCTGCACAGCGAGGTGAAGCCGGCCGAGGTCGCGCCCGGCACACCGTTCGCCGATCTGGACAGATTGCTCGCCACCGCGATGGCGAATGCGCCGAAGAATATGCCGGTGCCGCATTTCCTGATCTGGGACCGCGACGATCCCAACGCGATGTTCGTCAGCGTCGGCGAGTCCCTCATGTCAGACCCGACCAACAACCGCTTCGTCCGGATGGATTCGCATACCGGCGCCTATCTCGATTCGCCCGATGTCACCGGCCGCTTCACCTACATCATGCTGAAGCTGCACACCGACATGTTCGCGGGTCTGCCGGGAAAACTGTTCCTTGGGCTGATGGGGATCCTGTTCTGCATCGCGATCATCTCCGGCATCGTGGTCTATGCGCCGTCGATGCGGAAGCTGGATTTCGGCGCTTACCGCAGCCATCGCCCGCGCATCGTGCGCTGGCTCGACATCCACAATCTCGCAGGCATTCTGCTCGTGATGTGGACGCTGGTGGTCGGCTTCACCGGCGTGATCAACACCTGGGCGGACCTCGTACTGAAGATGTGGCAATACGGCCAGCTTGCCGAGATGACGTCGCAATACAAGGATCGCGCGCCGCCCACGAGGCTAACCTCGCTGCAATCGGCCGTGACTGTGGCGACGGACACGGTGCCGGGCATGACGCCGAGCTTTGTCGCTTTCCCCGGAACGCTGTTCAGCAGCAAGAGCCACTATGCGGTGTTCCTGAAGGGCGACACGCCGGTGACCTCGCGCCTGCTCAAGCCGGCATTGATCGATGCGGAAACCGGCAAGCTGACCGACAGCCGCGACATGCCCTGGTATGTCACCACCCTGTTCATTTCGCAGCCGCTGCATTTTGGCGACTATGGCGGCATGCCGCTGAAGATCCTCTGGGCGCTGCTCGACGTGCTGACGATCATCGTGCTCGGAACCGGGGTCTATCTCTGGCTGCGCCGGCGCAAGGCCGGCGTCAGCGTCGATCGCGCCATCGCCCAGGGTTCCGCCCTCGATAGGCCCGTGCTGTCGCGGTGATCGCTTGAGAAATCATCGCACGCTGAGGCAAATCTTTGCGCTGCCGATCCTGATCGGCATCCTCTCCACCGTGGGCCTCGTCGCCGCCCTCGTTGGTGACGGGTGGTGGGACGGCCTGTCGTGGACTTCGCTGTCCTTGCCGGTCTTGCTGTATTTTTTCTTCACCATCCGCAGACAGGCGACGTCGCGCGATTAATGGCTGCGACATTTGTGTGACGCGGCATGCAAGAAATGCCAAGGGCAAATGCCACGCGCAAATGCCAAGAGAAAGTCGTCTCCATGGCAAACTTCCGACACATGATGGCGGCGAAAAGGGGCTCTCCGACATGACGCTGGCGCGGCGGCAAACCGGTTCCGGTTTTGCCGTCGTGCGCATTTAAAAGGGGCCTCGATGTCGCACAAATTCCTGCCCTCGCTCCTGCTCGTGTGCGCGCTGTTTGCTTGCCCCGCGGCGCTTGCCCAATCCAACACCGCGCCGGCCGCCGCTGCCCCGGCAACCAACAACGCCAATGCACTGACGCCTGATCAGGCAAAGCGGGCGCTGGAGACGTTGCAGGACGACAAGAAGCGCGCGCAGATGATCGACACGCTGCGGGCGATTGCGGGTGCGTCTTCATCGCTGCAGGCCGCCGAGCCGGCGCCCGAAGCGAAGCCGGCCATCCCGCTCACCGCTGACAGTCTTGGTGCGCAATTGCTGCTGACGGTCTCCGAACAGGTCGGCGATATATCGCGCGAAGTCTCCTATCTGGTGCGGTCGGTGACGCATTTCCCGGCGTTCTATTATTGGTTCCTGCGAACCGTCAACGATCCCGCGGCTTACGGCCAGATCTTCGACATCGCATGGAAACTGGCGCTGGTGTTCGGCTGCGCCTTCGCCGCCGAATGGCTGGTGTTCCGTCTGATCAAGCGGCCGGTGGCGCTGTTGGAAGCGCGCCTGCCGCAAACCGCGCGCGCGCCGGCGCAGACGCTGGCAATGGTCGATCCGCCATCCTCCGCCGCTGACGTCACCGTGGAGCCGGCGTTGCACCGGCGGCGTCTCAGCCTGGCGCGGGCCTGGCAGTCGCTGATCAGGTTGCCGTTCGTGCTGGGGCGGCTCGCGCTCGAACTGCTGCCGGTGCTGGTCTTCGTCGGCGTTTCCACCATGCTGCTGAGCACCGAGATCGGCGATCGCCCGACGGTCCGGCTTGCCATCCAGGCGGTCGTCAATGGCTATGCGCTGTCGCGCGCGCTGATCTGCGCCGCGCGGGCGCTGGCCGGGCCATACGGCCTGTTTCGGGTCCGCGCCGAGACCGCGGCCTATATCGAGATCTGGGTCCGGCGCATCGTCGCCGTCGGTGTATCCGGTATCGCCTTTGCAAACGTGGCGCTGCTGCTCGGGCTTAGCCGCGGCGGTTATGCCGCGCTGCTGCGCCTCGTGATGCTGGTCGTGCATCTCTTTATCGTGGTCATCATCCTGCAATGCCGCCGCCCGATCGCGGACGCCATTCGCGCGCCGCACGGTCGCACGGGCGCCGCCGCCCAGATACGCAACCGCATTGCCGGCGTGTGGCACTATCCCGCGATCGCGCTCGACCTTGCGCTCTGGACGGTGTGGGCACTGCACATCCGAAACGGCTATTCGCTGCTGTTGCAGTATTTTGTCGGCGGCATCGCCGTCATCCTGATCGCACGGCTCGCGATCATCGTGGTGCTGAGCCTGATCGATCGCGGTTTCCGCATCCGCCCCGAAATTCTGCAGCGCTTTCCGGGTCTGGAGACCCGCGCCAATCGCTATCTGCCGCTGCTGCGCAAGATCGTCGCTTCGGTCATCGCCTTTATGGGCTTCGTCGCATTGCTCGAAGTATGGGGCATCGACGCCATCGTATGGTTCTACGGCGGGCAAATCGGCAGCCGGCTGCTGTCCGCGGTGGTGACGATCGGCATCGCCGCGCTTGCGGCCGCCGCGATCTGGGAGATCAGCAACGCGCTGATGGATCGCCAGGTCAATGCGCTGTCGCGCGAGGGACATTACGCGCGCGCGGCGCGGCTGCGCACGTTCCAGCCGATGCTGCGGACGGCGCTGCTGTGCCTGATCGTCACGGTGGTCGGTCTGACCACGCTCAGCGAAATCGGCGTCAACGTCGCGCCGCTCTTGGCCGGTGCCGGCATCGTCGGCATCGCCATCGGCTTCGGTTCGCAGAAGCTGGTGCAGGACCTCATCACCGGGCTGTTTCTGCTGTTGGAAAATACCGTCCAGGTCGGCGACAACGTCACGGTGTCCGGGCTATCAGGGACGGTCGAGAATGTCTCGATCCGCACCATCCGCCTGCGCGCCGGCGACGGCTCGGTGCACATCGTTCCCTTCAGCGCGGTGACGACGCTCACCAATTCGAGCCGCGGGGCCGGCAATGCGTCCGTCAGTGTCAATGTTTCCTACAAGGAAGACACCGACCGCGCCGGGCAGATCCTGAAGGACATCGTCGCCGAAATGCGCCGCGAGGACGCCTACCGGCACGCGATCCGCGGCGATCTCGAACTGTGGGGCGTCGACAAGGTCGACGGTTCGATGGTGTCGATCGTCGGCCAGATCCGCTGCACCGACAGCGGGCGCTGGCCGGTGCAGCGCGAGTTCAACCGGCGCATGAAGCAGAGATTCCAGGACGCCGGAATCGAAATCGCCTCCTCAGGACAAACCATCCTGATGCAGATCCCGCAGCCTTCCGAGGTGGCGCCGGAGCAGATGCCGCGGCGCGCGGCGGGCTGATGGCGGCGATCAATTTCAGGCCGTACTAATACGCCCCGCGCGGTCGCCGTCCCGCAGTCGCCTTTGCACCACCATAATATGGATTGGTGATGCACTGGGCCGCGCGCCCCGATGCCGTCGCGGCGCACTGCGCCATCGAGGTAAAACGGCAGATGATGGCGCTGCCGTTGTGGCTGTAGGTCTGGATGCAGATCGGGTAGGCCGGATCATAGGTCTGCGCCCGAACGGGCGCTGCGGTCAAAAGTGCTGCGACGATTACGACAGTCAAAGCCGGAATGCGCACGGGTGGGTTCCTCCCTGCGCGCGGTTTCTCGACCGAGGGAGCCCGACATCAGGTTCTCATTCCTCGCCACCCAAAAACCGCGCCAGCGTCTCGTTACTGTAGTTCTCTCCCGCCGACATCGCACAGATGCGTGAGAGTTGCACGTAAGGCAGCCCGGTTTCCTCGGCCCATTCGTTGAACTGCGCCTGCACCTTGGCAAGGTCGCGCTTCGAGGTCACCGTCTCCGCGATATCGAGGCCGGCGTCGCGCAGGCACGCGACCATGTCTCTTGACGTGACGAAGCCGTCGAAGCCGAGAAAGCACAGCATCATCTGACCGGTGTTGCCGCCGAGCCGGCTGCCGCGCTTGGCCAGCAGGTCGAGTAGTCCGACCTGGTCGGAGGAGGGCCAGTTCGCGAGAAACTTGCCGAAGCTGCCATGTTCTTTGGCGATCTCGCGCACGAAACTCGCATTTGATCGCACCGACATGATCTTGGCGCCGTTGCGCACGATCCGGGTGTCCTTCATCAGCGCGTCCCAGAATTCATCCGCCTGTAGCGTCAGCGGCCCGGGCTTGAAGCCGAGGAACGCCTTCTCGAAGCCCGGCCATTTGTTCTCGATCACGCTCCAGGCAAAGCCGGCCGAAAACACCCGCTTGGTCATCTCGGCGAGAATCCGGTCGTCGCCGAGCTTGGCAAGCGCCTTCGCCTCCGGCTTGGGCGGCAGCAGCTTCTGCAGCGTCTTCGGCCCGCCCTTGCGCTTCTCGGCGCGCGCGCGAATGGTCTTGAACGGGATGGTCATGGGGCAGATCCTATCGTTGAATGAACCAATGCTCCACCCGTCCGACGGGCAGCCCAGCCAGGCCTCGTCATTGCGAGCGAAGCGAAGCAATCCATGGCTCGCCCAGCCGAGGAATGGATTGCTTCGTCGCTTCGCTCCCTTGCGCAAACGCGTTTGCGTTTGTCGCAGGCAATGACGGCTGAGTGCGACAAAGTAACCCGACGGGCAAATCAGTTCGTATTTCCGGAAATCGTGTCAAGCCCCGAAATAAAAAATATTTCCGTTTACCAGAAAGAAAATCGGGTGCATATGTTTGTCCATCCCGTCCTACTCAGAAGGGCGTCGGCCGTCGTCACGGACGTTGGGCGGGTTGCGGTGGACGCTGGGCTCACGTCTGACGATGGCGTGGATCGAGCGTACGGCAAAACCGTGTGGTCCTGGCGCCCGTTGCAGGCGTCAAGCTGTCGGGTAGGCGAGAGCCGAACCGGCGGCGACGGAGTCAACCAAGAACTCGTCTCCGGGGAGATCACGGCATAAGCCGTAAAGCCATTGCGCAGGGAAGGCCGGGTGTTCTCCGCTGCCCTGTATGCTCGTGTGCAGCCTACTTAGTGCAAACCGCACACGGGACCGCGGGTGCAGCGCGCACCCGGTCTTCCCTGCGCCCTCATTTTCGAGGGCAAGGATTTCCAAGCAAAGCTCGGGCGCAACGCGTCGCGAGATCGTCGAGGTGTGTGTCACACCCACAATTGTCGTCCCCGCGAAGGCGGGGACCCAGTATCCCAGAGACGCCGATGATCGAACCGATAGGCTGCGGCGTACTGGATCCCCGCCTTCGCGGGGATGACGACCTGCTGATGATGCGCCATCACGATCATAACGCAACAATATCAACACCATAGCCCGCCGTTAACGACGCAATGCAGCCCCTACCAACATTCCATGGCGCTTTGGCTGCGAATGGCCTAAAGGGTGCCTATCTCATTCAAATCGTTCGGGTCATCGGACCCGCGCATCCTCCAGCCGGCAGCCTCGATCGTATGGTTCGAGGCTTTATTCGGCTTTCCGGCGCAGCTGCGCCCATTAAGGTTCTGATCTCGTGACATCCCTGACCACAAGTCCGCCGCTCGCCCGAGCCCTGGCCGAGCGCAATTTCGATTCCCTGACGCCGGTGCAGACCGCCGTGCTGGCCAATGACGCTGCCGGCCGCGACCTGCTGGTGTCGGCGCAAACCGGCTCCGGCAAAACCGTCGCCTATGGGCTGGCCATTGCCGCCGAACTGCTCGGCGATGCCGAGCGCTTCGAGCGGGCGGGCGCACCGCTTGCCCTGATCGTCGCACCGACGCGCGAGCTCGCGCTGCAGGTCCACCGCGAACTCGCCTGGCTCTATCAATATGCCGATGCGCGCGTGGTTTCCTGCGTCGGCGGCATGGACCCGCGCCGTGAACAGCGCGAGCTTGCGGCCGGCGCCCACATCGTGGTCGGCACACCGGGGCGGCTGTGCGATCATTTGAGGCGCAATCGGCTCGACATTTCCGAACTGAAAGCCGTCGTGCTCGACGAGGCCGACGAAATGCTCGATCTGGGATTCCGCGAGGATATGGAGTTCATCCTCGAGACCACGCCGGAGACCCGCCGCACCCTGTTGTTCTCGGCGACCCTGCCGCGCGTCATCATCGCCCTGGCCAAGGAATACCAGCAGGAAGCTTTCCGCATCGAGGTTGGTGGCGACGAAGGCGGTCACGCCGATATCGATTACCGCGCCATCCGGATTGCGCCCGGCGACGTCGACCATGCGGTCGTCAACACCTTGCGCTTCTTTGAATCGCCGAGCGCGCTGGTGTTCTGCAACACCCGCGAAGCGGTGCGGCATCTGCAGGCGACCTTGTCGGAACGCGGCTTCTCGGTGGTGGCGCTGTCGGGCGAATTGACCCAGAACGAGCGCACCCACGCGCTGCAGGCATTGCGCGACGGACGCGCCCGCGTTTGCGTCGCGACCGACGTCGCCGCGCGCGGCATCGATCTGCCGAATCTCGATCTTGTCATCCACGCGGATATTCCGAACGATCCCGAAGTCATGCAGCATCGCTCCGGGCGCACCGGCCGTGCGGGGCGCAAGGGTGTCAGCGTGTTGCTGGTGCCGCCGGCGCGCAAGCGCCGCGCCGAAGTGCTGCTGAACCTGGCCGGCATCGATGCGATCTGGGGCACGCCGCCGCAGGCCGATGAAATCCGCAAGCTCGACCAGGAGCGTATGCTGAAGGATGCGCTGTTCGCCGAAGAGACCACGCCTGAGGATTTGATGCTGGCGCAGGCCCTGCTCGCCGAGCGATCGGCGGAGGATATCGCCGCGGCATTGGCGCGGCTCTATCGATCACGGCTGCCCTCGCCGGAAGACATCATCGATCCCGGCGAACATCGCAGCCGGGGCCGTGAGGATCGCGGCCGCGAAAGAGATAGGGATAGTCGTGCGCCGCGCGGTGACGACCGTAGCGCCGGTCCACGATCCAAGTCGAAAAAGCCGTCGGCGCGCCACGTCATGGGCGAGAACAGCGTCTGGTTCCGCGCTTCGATCGGCAGCCGCAAGAATGCCGAGGCGCGATGGCTGTTGCCGATGATCTGCCGCCGCGGCGGCATCGACAAAACAGACATCGGCGCCATCCGCGTCATGGACACGACCACCGAGTTCGAGATTTCCGCGCGCGCCGCCGATAAATTTGTCGGCAACCTCCGCCGCCCCGACAAGGAAGACAATATCCGCATCGAGCCGCTGCCCGAGGGCCCGCAGGCCGAGCCGCGCGAAGCAAAGCCTTGGGACAAGCCTCGCGAAGACAAGCCTCGCGACGAAAAACCCCGTGATGAAAAGCCACGTGACGAAAAGCCTTGGAGCAACAAGCCGCCCGGCGGCAAATCCCGCGACAGTAAGCCGTATGAAGAGAAGCCTCGCAGCGAAAAGGCGCCTGGATTCGACAAGGAAAGGCGCTACGACAAAAAGCGGCCGTTCCGGGAGAAGCCCGCTTATGCCGCCAAGCCGAAACATGCCGGCGCTGCGAAGCCCGCATTCGGAAAGAAGAAAAAGAAGAAATTCCGCGACTGAGGAGGCGCCGGCAACCGCCCGGCGCGATTCACCAGAACTGCCGACGCTCATATCCTCGTGAACAGCAGGAAGTGGACGCTCCGTCGATTGAATTGATGACGATCGTCATATAACTAGCTGGTGGACCTCGAACGCGGGAGAGATGGATGGGAACGGCTGTTATCATCGGTGTCGGGCCTGATCAGGGCCTCGGCGCACAACTCTGCAAGCGGTTCGCCGCTGAGGGCCTCAACGTGCTCGTTGCCGGCCGCACCAGGGCGGCGCTGGACGCCGTCGTTGCCGACATCGTCGCAGCCGGCGGGCGCGCTACGGCTGTTGTAGCCGATGCCACCAGCGAGGCCGATACTATCGCGTTGTTCGACAAGGCCGGTTCCGACCTCGAACTCGCGATCTACAACGCCGGCAATAACACTGCGGGCAAGATCATCGACATGACCGCCGATTACTTCGAGCAAAGCTGGCGCGTGGTGTGCTTCGGCGGCTTCCTGTTCGGGCGTGAGACGGTCCGCCGCATGGTGCCGAAAGGCAAAGGTACGCTGCTGTGACCGGCGCGAGCGCCTCGTTGCGCGGCCGTTCGGGCTACGGCGCCTTCAATTCATCGAAGGCGGGCTTGCGCACGCTGGCGCAGGCGATGGCCAAGGAATATGCCGCCGACGGCATTCATGTCGGCCATGTCGTGGTCGATGGCGCGATCGGCGGCGAAAAGATCAAGACGCGTTTCCCGGAGGCCGCCAGCCGCGAGGAGCGCCTGATCAGCATCGAGGGCATCGTCGACGGTTTTGTGTTCCTGCACAAACAGCCGCCGCGCGCCTGGTCGTTCGAACTCGATGTCCGGACCATGCACGAGAAATGGTGATCGGCTTTCCCAACCGGCAATGATTGTGGCATGAGTCTTTCCAGCGAATTGCCTGCAGGAAACGACATGCCCGCCTTTCCGACCTCGACCACCGTCCTTGACTCTATCCTGTTCCGCGACGCCTTCGGCACGCCGGCGATGCGGGAAGTGTTCTCGGATTTCAGCCTGATCTCGCGCTACGCCGAAGTCGAGATCGCGCTGGCCAAGGCCGAGGCGCGCTGCGGCGTGATCCCGGCGGAAGCCGCCGAGGAAATCGCAAAACGGACGGACGTCTCGGCGTTCGATTTCGACCTGCTGCGCAGCGAGACCGACATCGTCGGCTATCCGATCCTGCCGCTGGTGCACCAGATGGTCAAACAATGCGGCGAGGCCGGCCGCTACGTGCATTGGGGCGCGACGACGCAGGACATCATGGACACCGCCGTGGTCCTGCAGGTCCGCGCCGGCCTTGAAATCATCGAGGCTGACATCGCCGCCCTCCGCGGCATCCTCGCCGATCTCTCGAAGCGCTATCGCGATACGCCGATGGCCGGCCGCACCCATCTGCAGCAGGCGCTGCCGGTGACGTTCGGCTACAAGACCGCGATTTATCTGGCGATGTTCGATCGCCACGCCGAACGCCTCGTGCAATTGAAGCCGCGCGTCCTTGTCGGCCAGTTCGCAGGCGCCGCCGGCACGCTGGCCTCGCTCGGCGACAAGGGGTTCGAGGTTCAAAAAGCGCTGTGCGAGGAACTCGGGCTCGGCGTGCCCGTCTCGACCTGGCATGTCGCACGCGACGGCCTTGCGGAAGTGATCAATTTCTTCGGCCTCGTCACCGGCTCGCTCGGCAAGATCGCGCTCGACATCATGATCATGGCCTCGACGGAATTTGCCGAACTCTATGAGCCGTTCGTGAAGGGCCGCGGTGCGTCCTCGACCATGCCGCAGAAGCGCAACCCGATTTCATCCGAATTGATGCTGGCGGCGGCTAAGGGCGTGCGTCAGCATGCGGGCTTGATGCTGGACGCGATGGTGCAGGACTTTGAGCGCGCCACCGGGCCGTGGCACGCCGAATGGATGGCGATCCCGGAAAGTTTTGTCCTCACCGCAGGCGCGCTGCATCAGGCCAAATTCGCGCTCGGCGGCCTGATCGTGGACGAGAAGAAGATGTCTGAAAATCTCGACATCAGCCGCGGGTTGATCGTCGCCGAAGCCGTGATGATGGGCTTGGCGCCCGACATCGGCCGGCAGGAGGCGCACGACGTCGTCTATGACGCCTGCCGTGTCGCCAATGAAAAAGGCATGACGCTGGCGGATGCGCTGTCCGCGGACCCGCGGGTCTCCTCGCGCATCGACCGCGCGACCATCGACCGGCTGACCTCGCCGAAGAATTACCTCGGTCTCGCGCCCGAGATGGTCGACCGCGTATTGGCGGCGTCGAAGCGTTGAAGGAACCGGCCGGTTCGCCTATCTCTGTAGCAACGATTGATTTGAGGGCCCGTCATGACCGCACACGAACGTAATTTTTCGACGCCGATCGATCCCGTGAAACTCGACCGCCTTGCCGAGGTCGCCGTGAAGGTCGGCCTGCAGTTGCAGCCGGGCCAGGACCTGCTTTTGACCGCGCCGTCGGTGGCCCTGCCGCTGGTTCGAAAAATCGCCGAGCATGCCTACAAGGCCGGTGCGGGCCTGGTGACACCGTTCCTGTCCGACGAAGAGATCACGCTGTCGCGCTATCGCTATGGCCACAATGACGGGTTCGATCGCGCCGCCGGCTGGCTCTATGAGGGCATGGCGAAGGCGTTCGGCAATAACACCGCGCGGCTGGCGATCGTCGGCGACAATCCGATGCTGCTGTCGGGCGAGGATCCGACCAAGGTGGCGCGCGCCAGCAAGGCCAATTCGATGGCCTATCAGCCGGCGCTGGAAAAGATCGTCAATTTCGAAACCAACTGGAACATCATCGCCTATCCGAGCCCGGCATGGGCGAAGCAGGTATTTCCCGACGTTGCAGAGGATGTCGCGGTGGCCAAACTGGCGGACGCGATTTTTGCGGCCTCGCGCGTCGATCAGGACGGCGCGGTCGCGGCGTGGGAGAAGCACAACGCGGTGCTGCGCGAGCGCACGCAATGGCTGAACGGCCAGCGCTTCCACGCGCTGAAATATTCGGGACCGGGCACGGACCTGACGATCGGTCTCGCCGACGGCCACGAATGGGAAGGCGGCGCATCGACGGCCAAGAACGGCATCACCTGCAACGCCAACATTCCGACCGAGGAAGTTTTCACCACGCCGCATTGCCGGCGCGTCAGCGGGCATGTCGTCAGTTCCAAGCCGCTGTCCTATCAGGGCACCCTGATCGACAACATCGCGGTGCGGTTTGAGGAAGGCCGCATCGTCGAAGCCAGGGCCTCGCGCGGCGAGGAAGTGCTGAAGAAAGTGCTCGATACCGACGAGGGCGCCGCGCGTCTCGGCGAAGTGGCGCTGGTGCCGCATTCCTCGCCGATCTCGAAAAGCGGATTGCTGTTCTTCAACACGCTGTTCGACGAGAACGCCGCCTCGCACATCGCGCTCGGCCAATGCTATTCGAAATGCTTCGTCGGCGGCGACAAGCTGACGCCGCAGCAGATCGCGGCGCAAGGCGGCAACAAGAGCCTCATTCATATCGACTGGATGATCGGCTCGGCCGAGACCGACATCGACGGCATTCACGCCGACGGCAGCAGCGTTCCGGTCTTCCGCAAGGGCGAATGGGCGTGAGCGGCAGCTCACGCCGGCCGTGAGCTAGGCGAGCTTCAACTTGTAAAAGTCCGTCGCCGTCTTGGAAAACATCGCCGTCTTCTCCGCCTCGCTGTATTGCGCGGCGAGGCGCTTGAAGGCGTTGAAGATCACCTGATAGCTGCACTGGCCCTTGTCCGGCGGAAAATTGCTCTCGAACATGCATCGATTGGGCCCAAAGGCCTCGATGCAGGTCTCTATATAGGGACGCCACGCAGCGGCGGCCTGTTCCGAGGTCGGCGGCTTCGGCCGCAGATGAAAGTCATAGCCGAGGAGGGCCATCGCGAGCCCGCCGAGCTTGACCACGACATTGGGACATTTGGCGATTTCCTGGATCGAGGCCTTCCAGACCGGAAAGATCTCCTCGCGCCGGCCCGCGTAGCTGCCGATGCCGATCGGGCCGCCGCAATGGTCGAGCACGATCTTCGTCTCCGGAAAGGCGCGGGCAAGATCAGTGAGTTCGCCGATCTGCGGATGAAACAGCCAGCCTTCGAAACTGAGGTCGAGCGGGGCGAGACAGGCGAACCCCTTGCGGAATGTTGGATCGAGCAGCAGACCCTTCGGCCGCGTCGCATACATCCCGGCGACATTGGGATCGGCATCCCACGCCGCGGAATGCCGGATGCCGCGGAAGCGGCCATTGCCGGCGACGATCTCCGCCTCCAGCACCGGCCTGGCGTCCTCGCCGAGCAGCAGATTGACGTGGCTGACGATGCCGGCGCAGATCGCAGCCTTGCCGTAACCGCCGCTCGCGGCCATTGCCGCGACGCCGTTGGCAAACTCGACCTCGCCGACCGGGCGGAACGCCTCGGGCCCGTGCGCGCGGTACATCGAGCGGCAATCGACATAGACGGTGGCGATGATGTTGTGGCCGGAGGCGATATCGGCCGCCATCTCCTCGATCATGTAGCGCAGCCCGCCGCGGTCCCAGAGATGATGGTGGGGGTCGACGATCGGGCGGTCGGGGTCGATGATCTCCTCGGTGTGTTGCGCCAACCAGTCTTCGCGCGGATCGGCATAGAGCCCGCTCTTCGAGGCGGGTGCAGTGCTGACGGCCATCGATGGTCACTCCCTGATTCTTATTGTTGCTCTCTCGTCATTGCGTCCCGTTGGCTCGCAATGACGGCGGTGACATTCTGGCCTTCGCCTCACACGCCGTCGAGAATGATCACCGTGGGCGTGGTGGGCAGCGTTTCCCGCGAAATCTTCAGGGTGCGCTGGGTGCGCTGGTCGATCTCGAACTGCTTGCCGATCAGGCGCATGAATTCGTCGAGCGGGGTGGCGAAGCGGTGCATCGGCAGCACGACGGAGGCGCGCAGGCGCTTGGTGATTTCGGAGACGCCGTCGAGCGACATCGTAAAGGTGCCGTCGATCGGAACCATCACGATATCGAGCCGTCCGATCGCTGCGAAATGGCTGTCGTCGAGCTTGTGATGCAGATGGCCGAGATGGCCGATGCAGAGGCCGGCGACCTCGAAGATGAAGATCGAGTTGCCGTCCCGGATCATCTCGCCGCCCGCACCATCGCCGTAGTAGCGGCGGATGTCGGTGGTCACGTTGCGGATATAGACGTCATCGACGCGCAGGCCGACCAGGGCAGGCTGCCCCTTGTCGCCCCAGCCGTGCAGCACATGCTTGATCTTGGGATCGGGAAACAGCGTGAAATGCGTCGAATGCGCCCGGTTCATGGTGACGACGTCGGGCAGCCGCCCGGTCTGATAGTAGCCGTTGAAATCGGTCCCGATCCGCACACCGCCGGGCGTGTCGATGTAATAGGTGGAATGCCCGACATAGGTGATCGCGACTTCCTCCACCTTGGCCGCGGTGCGGCGGAGGCTGACCGGCACAGCCCGTGGCGGGGCGTTGGCCATCGCAAGGCATTCGCTGCGCAGCGGCGCCTGGGCTGTCGCCGGCATGATCAGCGAACCGAGGAAGGCAGTGGCAAGCACGAGCGATCGCAGCATGGCATGACCCGTATGCGGCGACGGCCGCTGGCATACTGTATCGCCGAATTCAGCGCCCGTCATGATGTCAATCGCGCACAGCTCCTGTGCCGCATTTGCTTCACTGGCGCTAGGCGATACCGTATGGCCCGATGCCACAACGGAGTGACGCCTTGACCGAGCAAGCCTCCACACCAAGTCAAAATGCCGCGCGCGTACCATCGTCGAAACGGCTGGAACCGCTGCGCTCCATCGATGCCGGTGTGCTCAGAATCGCCTATTACGAGGCGGGTCCGGCAGATGGGCCGGTCGTGATGCTGATGCACGGCTTTCCCTACGACATTCACGCCTATGTGGACGTGGCCCCGCAGCTTGCCGCCGAGGGATGCCGCGTCATCGTTCCCTATCTGCGCGGCTACGGGCCAACCCGGTTTCGCGACAAGGTGACGCGGCGTTCGGGCGAGCAGGCGGCATTGGGCGCGGACCTGATGGCGCTGATGGATGCGCTCGACATCAAGCGCGCGGTGTTCGCGGGCTACGATTGGGGCGGCCGCGCCGCCTGTATCGGCGCGGCACTATGGCCGGAGCGCTGCATCGGCCTGGTGTCGGTCAATAGCTACAACATCCAGGATATCGCCAAGGCGATGGTGCCGGCACGGCCGGACCGCGAGGCGGCGCTCTGGTATCAGTATTATTTCCAGCTCGAGCGCGGCCGTGCCGGCCTTGCCGCCGATCGGCGCGGGATCGCCAAGCTATTATGGCAGCAATGGTCGCCGAACTGGCATTTCGACGACGCCTGCTTCGAGCGGACGGCAGTCGCGCACGACAATCCTGACTATGTCGAGGTGGTGATCCACAGCTACCGCCATCGCTACGGCCTTGCCGAGGGTGATCCGCAATATGCCGATCTGCAGCGCCGGCTGGCGGCGCAGCCCGCGATTGTGGTGCCGACCATTACGCTCGATGGCGACGGGGATGGCGTGAGCCCGGCCACCGACGGCAGCAAGAGCGCGCCGAAATTCGCCGGCCGACGGGTTCATCGGGTGGTGCCGCGCGCCGGGCATAATCTGCCGCAGGAAGAGCCCGAGGCGTTTGCAGCGGCGGTGCTGGAATTGATCGGGGTGTAGGCCAGAGCAGCGACGTGATCGAACGAGCGAAGTTGGAGAAGCAGCAGCTGGCTACGCCGACGCCAACCGATCCAATCTAGCCATCAGGCTCTCCCTTTCCCTGGACCCGAGGGAGCGCCGAGTTGCGGCGGTGGCCCGAGGTCCTCGTCGAGCGAGCTCTTCAGCAGTTTGAGCTCAATGTCCAGATTGCCGAGGTCGGCACTCTGCAAACTCCGCGCGTAATGGGTGAACGCGACATCGAGCCGGTCGATCAGTTCAGCGGTCGCGGTGATACGTGTCATGTCGCGGCCGCCCTTTTCAAGCAGCGCGTAGGCCTCGGCGAGTTCGGCTGCCCGCGGCAAATAATAGGTGAGGAAGCGCCGCACCAGGTCGACGCGCAGCGGGTCATCTTCGACACCCGCGAAGATCTCGCGGGAAACCTGCGCCAGATGGCGCACGCGGTCGGCGACCTTGGGCGTGCCGATCGAACTCACGGCGACTTCCAGCCGCACCGCCAGCGGCTCGGCGTCGGTCAGCAGTTCCCGCGCGAATTCGATTCTGCCCCGCGCGGCCCCGCTGGCATCCAGCCTTTCGAACGGTTTGCGCGGCGAAAATGCCGTCACCAGCCCGCCGCCCGCCGCCAGGCTGACGATGCAGGCGACCCAGAACGGCATGCCCGCGCCGATCGCCAGCACCGGCAGCAGGACGGCTGCCGTGGCGCCGCCCGCGATCCAGTTCATGGCTGAAAAGCCTGTTAGCATTCCGTTATAGCCTCGCACCGCGCGAAACGCCGAGCGCCAGCGCGAACCGCAGGCCGGCAAGGCAACGTCGCATCGCGGACCTCATGTCGTCGACTTGGACATCGCTGACTTCAACTCGTCGGTCAATTGCGCCATCCGCTGCTCGATCTCGGCGCGTTTCTTGCGACCTTCCGCCTGGACGTTGAGGACGCCCGAAATCGTGTCGACCAGATCGCTATTGGTTTTCTCCAGCGTCGCGATATCGATGATGCCGCGCTGTGATTGCTTTTCGATCTCGATCGCCTGGGTCTTCATCATCTCCGAGGCCTGTTTCATCATCTCGTTGGTGGCGTCGGTGACGGTCGTCTGCAAGTCCAGCGCGGACCTCTGGCGGGTGAGGCCGAGCAGCAGGATCATCTTCTGCTTCCAGACCGGGATCGCGAGTTCGGTGGTCGCCTGCAGGTTCTCGATCAGGGTCTCGTCGCCGGACTGCGCGATACGGATCTGCGGCAGCTGTTGAATGCCGATCTGGCGCGCCTGCTGCAGATAGAAGACGCGCTTCTCGAGCCGGTCGAGCGCCTGCGCGGCATCCTGATAGGTTTGCGCCGCCAGCAAGGCGTCGCTGCCTTCGCCGGCCGCCTTCACGGCCTGCTCCAGTTCGACCAGCCGGCCACGGCGGAAGTCCTCGGCAAAGGCCTTGCCGGCGGCGATATGCGAATCGAGGTCGCCGAGCGATGCCTTGGTTTGTTCGTGCAGTTCGTCCATCACGGCGATATCGCGCCGCAAGGTTTCCTTGTTGCGGTCGAGTTCGACGCAGACGCGGTCGATCTGGGAGGCGACGTCGCCGAACTGTTCGGAGAACCGCCGCAAGCGCGATTCCATCGAGGAGAACAGGCGCGTGAAAAAGCCGCTGTCCTTGAGCGTCGCCGGATCGAGCCCACGCGCCTTGCCCAGGATGTCCGACAACAATTTGCCTGTTGTCCCGAGCTCCCGGTTCTGGGTTTGGGCGAGGATGCGGTCCGCGAACTCAACGACCGATCGCTGCGCGCGATCGCCGAAGGTAACGATGCGCGACCGGTCGGAGATGTCGATCTCCGACTTGATCCGCGCGACCGCGGATGCGTCCACCATGACCGCCGGGACATTGATGGCTTCGCTCATCGCGCTTCCTCTCCTGCGTGCTCGTTCCCGCCACATGGTGCCGCGGTAGTGCTTCGGCAAGATAGCCTAGCCAGCCAAACGAATCGATGCTGGTGGCGCGTCCTTCCAGCCAGTCTGGCCTGCCGGAAATCTGCCCTCAACTTCAATAGGATATCGCTTTGTCGGGGTTCGGTCTGCCGAGGTTCACGGCTGAATGCCGGACGCTTCCGCATCAATCCCTTCGCGGGCTGATCTTCC
Organism: Bradyrhizobium sp. OAE829; assembly: GCF_040546575.1. NCBI lineage: Bacteria > Pseudomonadati > Pseudomonadota > Alphaproteobacteria > Hyphomicrobiales > Nitrobacteraceae > Bradyrhizobium > Bradyrhizobium sp. OAE829. The sequence continues at coordinate 5,159,031 of NZ_JBEPOE010000001.1, forward strand.
ACGTCCCTGCCAGCATCAGCGCGGTCATGGCGCCGCTGATGACGGCAGCGATCGGGATTGTGACGGCGAGGATCGCGGTCGCCGCCCATCCGATCGAGCAGAACGCTTCGGCAAATGTCGCGATGCGTGACGAGGTCTGGCGGCGGCGAAACTGGCTGCGCTTGGCCTGGACGCGAAACCAGAGCTGGATCGCGGCCGCCGACACGGTGGCGATGACGACGAAGATGGCAGTGACCGCTGCCTGTAGGGGTGAGGCCAAGGCCAGTGCAGCCACCAAGGGAGCGAAGATGACGCCGATCGCGATCATCACCACCTCGACCTTGGCGCGGATCACGCTGCCGGGCGGCATCGGGGCGGTGGCGACCAGATCTGCCGCGTCCTCGCCTGAAATCGTCAGCCAGGCGAGACCGCCGGCGAGTTGTCCGGCCGCCATCACGATCACAGGCGTGACCAGCACGGTCGCGGCCGAACTATCGGAGAAGCTGCGCCACAGCATCAGCGCCGGCGGCACCAGATACAGCAATTGCATCAGGCTCTGCGACACCAGCCAGGGATCGCGCCGCAGCAGCATGAACTCCTTCCAGCGCAGCGCGGCCTGCCGCGAACCGCGGCGAAACGAGGTCGCGCGCGACCCGCGACGGATCGTCGTTGCCGTTGCCGAAGCGCTGACGACGGTGCCGGCAAATTTCGGCGAGAAGACCGCCATCACGCCGCCGAGCAGCACGAGGCTGCCGGCCAGCAGAAGCGAGAGCATTTCGCCGTCACCGATCGCGGCGCGCGCCGGCCACCACAGCGGACTGTCGAAATCGGGAGCATAGGCCGCGGCGGCGTCCGACGTCAGCACCGTGAACCGCGACAGCGTGCCGTAGGAGAGGATCGCGGCGACCTGGAGCGCGATGACAAAACCCGCGCCGATGACGGCGGCGAGAATTTGCGCAGCGAGCCGCGTCCGGCTCGGACCGATCAAGCGAAACAACAATACCGTGATTGCGATCGCAACCGCCGCGGCCGACAGGCCAATGGCGATGACGACGCCAAACGCGGAAATCCACCTGATGCCGCCGCCGATCATGAGAACGTCGACGAAGGGGCTCGATAACAGCAGCGCCATGGCCGTGACCGAGAGCGCGATTGACGCGATCCGCACCGAGAAGATGTTGGTCAGCCTGACCGGCGAGGACATGATCAGATCGAGGTCGGCGCGCGCATAGAACACGCGTGTCACCGATTCGATCGCCTGCGACAGCATCAGGGCCCAGGCCAGGAAGATCGTTGCCGACATCACGATCAGCGTCGGCTTGTCGAGCGGCGCTTGCAGATCGGCAAAGCGGCCGATCACCGCATAGGCCGGCAGGTGCAGGAAGGCGGCGAGCACGAGCAGCCCGATCACGGCGCGCGTTCGTTTTCGCCGCGCGCCCGTCATCATGGCGAGCCATTCGCGCCATGCCAGCCGGATTTCGTGGCGGGCAAACCAGGTGAGATCAGCGGCCGAACTCATGCGGCCGCGTCGGTGTCGACAAGTGCAATGAACATGTCTTCGAGGCTGGTGTCGTTGCGGCCGTTCTGCTGGCGCAATTCGGTGAGCGTTCCTTCGGCCACCAGCCGGCCCGCGGCGATGACGCCGATCCGGTCGGCCATCCGTTCGGCGACTTCGAGAATATGCGTCGTCATGATCACGGTGCAGCCGGCGCGGACGCGTGCCTGCAGCAATCCCTTGACGTGACGCGCAGACAGCGCGTCGAGGCCGGTGAGCGGTTCATCGAGGATGATCAGGCGGGGGTCGTGGACCAGCGCACCCGCCAGCGCCACCTTCTGGCGCATGCCTTTCGAAAAGCCTTCGCAGCGTTCGTGCAGATGCGGCTGAAGCCCGAGCGACAGCAAGAGATCCTGCGCGGAGGATTCGGCAATCGAAGCATCGACGCCCCAGAGGCCGGCAACGAATTCGAGATATTCCAGTGGCGTCAGCTTGTCATAAATCATCGGCTCGTCCGACACCCACGCCATGATCTGCTTGGCGGCGGCGGGATCGGCGAGCGCATCGATGCCTAATATCGAGACCGCGCCGGCGTCGGGTCGCAGCAGCCCGGCCACCATGCGCAACGTCGTGGTCTTGCCGGCACCGTTGGGGCCGAGCAGGGCGTAGAATTCGCCGCGGTGGACGGTGAGATCGAGCGCATCGACCGCAGGGCGGTCAAAACGCTTCGTTAACCCTCGCACCTGCAGCGCTGATACATCGGGGTTCATGAGGTCGGGACAGTCCGGGTTTCATGTGTCGCCGCGAACCATGGACCCAAGAACTTTCGGGGCGGTGAATCGAAGACCCCAAATCGCGCCGATATGAACGCTTCCAAGGCAACTTCCAAGGCCACTTCGAAGCCAACTTCCGCCCTGCGGCATTTCTGCGCAATTGTTAACGCGGGCCGCAACCAGCGCTCTGTTGACAGTCGTCGGCGCTTTGGTCTCAATGGGGACGGACATATGTGGCTTCAGCGCTTCGACACAAGAGCGCGAAGACAGGATGCGTTAAGGCGATCCGTAGAATCGCGGGGCATCCGGGGGAGGGGAATCAATGCTGGACTTCGTTCAGCAACTGGTGAGTGGCATCGCACTTGGCTGCGTTTACGGCCTGATCGCGCTCGGCTTCGTGCTGGTGTACAAGGCCACGGAGGTCGTCAATTTCGCCCAGGGCGATTTGATGATGCTGGGCGGTTTCTTCGCCTTCACTTTCATCGGTATGCTCGGCCTTAACTACTGGCTCGGATTCGCCGGCGCTGTCATCTGCATGGCGCTGTTTGGCATGCTGGCCGAACGCGTGGTGGTGCGTCCGATCCTCGGCTATCCCCAGTTTTCCATCATCATGGCGACGATCGGGCTCGGATATTTCCTGCGCTCCATCGCCGGCATGATCTGGGGCACCGACGATCTCAAGATCGAGACGCCGTTCAGCCAGGGCGTGTTGCGGATCGGCTCGCTGGTGCTGGCCCACGACAAGCTCTCGGTGATCGCCGCGACCGTCATCCTTTGCGGGCTGCTCTATCTGTTCTTCAACCGCACCACGCTCGGCACGGCGATGCGCGCCAGTTCCGAGAACATGCTGGCTGCCTATTACATGGGCATCCCGGTCAAGCGGGTGGTGTCGATCGTCTGGGCGATCAGCGCCGCGGTCGCAACCGCCGCCGGCGTGTTGCTGGCGCCGATCACCTTCATTCATTCCAACGTCGGGCTGGTGCTGGGATTGAAGGCGTTCCCCGCCGCGGTGCTTGGCGGTTTCGGATCGATTCCGGGTGCGGTGGTCGGTGGCATCCTGATCGGCGTGATTGAGAGCATGGCCGGCTTCTATCTGCCGCAAGGCTGGAAAGACGTCGCGCCTTACCTCGTTCTCCTCGTCGTGTTGCTGCTCAAGCCCGAAGGTCTGTTCGGCGTGCACACGCGCAAGAAGGTTTAGGGGCAGCGATGCGTTTTCTCTTCAAGACCGACTATGAAGACGACATCCGGCTGATGCCGCACAGCGGCTACCTGGTCACCTACGGCGTGCTGCTGGCATTGCTGGCGGTCGCGCCGTTCGTGCTCTCCAGCTATATCATGAGCCAGCTGGTGTTCGTCTGCATCTACGCCACCGTCGGCGTCGGGCTGATGATCCTGACGGGCTTCACCGGGCAGGCGTCGCTGGGCCACGCCGCCTTCCTCGCCATCGGCGCCTATACGGCGGCCTTCCTGCAGCAATACAACGTCCCGTTCCCGGTGTATTTCCTGGCCGCAGGCCTGCTGACCGGCGTGGTCGGCGCGCTGGTCGGATTCCCGGCGCTGCGGCTGCAGGGCATCTATCTCGTCATTGCGACGATTTCCTTTGCCTTCATCGTCGAGGAAATCCTGGCGCGCTGGGAAAGCGTGACCCATGGCAATGAGGGCATGCGCGTCAAGACCATGCAGGTGTTCGGCATGGCGATATCGCGCGATAGCCCGACCTTCTATTTTCTTTGTCTGGGCTTCCTGATCCTGACCATTGTCGGCACACTCAATCTCCTGCGTTCGCCGACCGGCCGCGCCTTCGTCGCGATCCGCGACAGCGAGACGGCGGCGCGCAGCATGGGCATCAACGTCTCGCTCTACAAGGTGAAGTCGTTTGCGATCAGCGCCGCGATCACCGGATTCGCAGGCTGCCTGTTCGCCCACAAACTGTCCTTCATCAGCCCGGAAATGTTCACGCTGCTGCTCTCGATCGAGTTCATCATCGTGATCCTGATCGGCGGCTCGTTCAGTCTGCACGGCGCGGTGCTGGGCGCGATCTTCCTGGTCATGATCGATCCGCTCCTGACCTATCTGAAGGACGACTTGCCCGGCATGATCGCGGGCGTCGCCTCGACGTTTGGCGCGGGCAAGGAGAGCGCGTCTCACATTCAGGACAAGGCCGCCGCCATCGCCTCCGCCAACGGCCTCAAGGGCGCGATCTACGGCCTGATCATCGTGCTGTTCGTGCTGTTCGAGCCGCTTGGCCTCTACGGACGCTGGCTGAAGATAAAGCTCTTCTTCCAGCTGTTCCCGCTCTACAAGCGCGCCACTTTCAAGCGGCAGAAAATCTATGTGAAGTCGGAGCGGAACCGATGACCTATTTCCGGGCCGAAGACCTGTCCTTGCACTTCGGTGGCCTCAAGGCGGTCGATGCCGTCAGCTTCGCGGTGGAGAAGGGCGAGATCCTCTCGATCATCGGCCCCAACGGCGCGGGCAAGAGCTCGATCTTCAATCTGATCTCGCGCATTTACCCGCCGACCTCGGGCAAGATCTACTTCGAGGATCAGGACATCACCCAGCAGCCGGCTTACGAAATTGCCGGCCTCGGCATTGCCCGCACCTTCCAGAACATCGAATTGTTCGAGAACGCGACGATGCTGAGCAATCTCCTGGTCGGTCGGCACCGCCACTCCACCACTCAGCTGTGGCAGGAGTTGCTGTTCCTGCCGACCGTGCGCGCCCACGAAAAGGCGCATCGCCGCCGCGTCGAGCAGGTGATCGAGTTCCTCGACCTCGAAGTCTATCGCGACAAGCTGATCTCGGGGCTGCCCTACGGCGTCCGCAAGGTGATCGAGCTCGCGCGCGCGCTGTGCTCGGAGCCGAAACTGATCCTGCTCGACGAGCCGTCCTCCGGGCTGAACGTCGAGGAGACCGGCGACATGTCGTTCTGGATCCGCGACCTGAAGACCGACCTCGGCATCACCGTGCTGATGGTCGAGCACGACATGTCGCTGGTGAACCGGGTGTCGGACCGGGTGATCGCACTGAACTACGGCAAGGTGATCGCGATGGGGTCACCCTCCGAAGTGCAGCGCCATCCCGACGTCGTCGCGGCCTATCTCGGCGCATGAGGATGATGCCATGAGCGCTCCCGACATCATCCTGAAGCTCAGCAATATCGAGAGCTATTACGGACCGATTCAGGCGATCAGGGGCATCAGCCTCGAAGTGCCGCGTGGCAAGATCGTCACACTGCTCGGCGCCAACGGCGCCGGCAAGACCACCGTTCTGAAAACCATTTCCGGCATCCTCGATCCGCAGAAGGGCTCGATCGAATTTCTGGGCAAATCGATCCAGCGCGTGGAAGCCGACAAGATCGTGCGGCTGGGCCTAAGCCACGTGCCGGAGGGGCGCGAAGTGTTCCCGTTCCTCTCCGTGCGCGAGAACCTGATGATGGGCGCCTATCCGCGCAGGGATCGCGACGGCGTCGCCGAGGATCTCGAACGGGTCTACGGCTATTTCCCGCGGCTGAAGGAGCGCATCAACCAGCCGGCCGGACAGCTCTCCGGCGGCGAGCAGCAGATGCTGGCGATCGGGCGCGCGTTGATGAACCGGCCGACGCTGTTGCTGCTGGACGAACCCTCGCTCGGGCTGTCGCCGATTCTGGTGAAGGAGATTTTCACCATCATCAAGCGCGTCAACCAAGAGCAGGGCATGTCGATCCTGCTGGTCGAGCAGAACGCCAAGGTGGCGCTGGAGACGGCGCACTATGGCTATGTGCTGGAAATCGGCCGTGTCGTCATGAACGACAGCTGCGAGCGGCTGATGCATTCAAAGGACATCCAGGAATTCTATCTTGGCGCCAAGGAAGAGGGCGCCCGTGGCGAACGGCGCTGGAAAAAGAAGAAGACATGGCGCTAAACGACGCAGTTAAGACATTGGCGTTCCTAGTGATTTGGAGCTAAATTCGAGCCTGCCTCGACAACAAGACCGGCTGACAAGACCGGCGTCGGACGCAGGCGAGAGAGGGAGGAAGACGCATGGCCAGACCGGCAGTGCTGACGGTCGCCGACACGATCGCGAAGAGCTTTTTGCTGGCGGTGGAAACGCGCGGCGACCGGCCGGCGATCCGCGAAAAGACGTTCGGCATCTGGCAGCCGACCAGCTGGCGGCAGTGGCTGCAGATATCGAAGGATATCGCTTACGCCTTGCATGCCACCGGCTTCAAGCCGGGCGACGTCGCGTCGATCATCGCGAACGCGGTTCCCGAATGGGTGTATGCCGACATGGGCATCCTCTGCGCCGGCGGCGTCTCGTCCGGGATCTATCCGACCGACTCCTCGGTCCAGGTCGAATACCTCATCAACGATTCCTCTACACGCGTGATCTTCGCCGAGGATGAAGAGCAGCTCGACAAGATCCTGTCCTGCCGCGAACGCTGCCCGACTTTGCAGAAGATCGTCGTGTTCGACATGGAGGGCCTCTCTGGCTTCAGCGACCCGATGGTGATGTCGCTGGCCGAATTCACCGCCCTCGGGCGCAATCACAGCCACGACGATCCGGCTCTGTGGGATACGATGATCGCAAGCCGAGGCGCGGGTGATCTGGCCATCCTCGTCTACACGTCAGGCACGACCGGTCCGCCCAAGGGCGCGATGCATTCCAACCGCAGCGTCACGCACCAGATGCGCCACGCCAACGATCTGTTCCCCTCCACCGACGCCGAAGAGCGGCTGGTGTTCCTGCCGCTCTGCCACGTCGCCGAGCGGATCGGTGGCTATTACATTTCGCTGGCGCTGGGCTCGGTGATGAATTTTGCCGAAAGCCCGGAAACCGTGCCGGACAATCTGCGCGAGGTGCAGCCGACCGCGTTCCTGGCGGTGCCGCGGATCTGGGAAAAATTCTATTCCGGGATCACGATTGCACTCAAGGACGCGACGCCGTTCCAGAACTGGATGTACCGCCAGGCGCTGGGAATCGGCAATCGCGTGACCGAGAGCAAGCTCGAGGGTGAAACGCCGCCGCTGACCTTGCGGATCGCCAATCAGTTCGCCTATTGGCTGGTGTTCCGCAACATCCGCCGCATGCTCGGGCTCGATCGCTGCCGTCTGGCCTTCACCGGGGCTGCGCCGATCGCGCCGGATTTGATCCGCTGGTATCTCGCGCTCGGCATCGACATGCGCGAGGTCTACGGCCAGACCGAGAATTGCGGTGTGGCCACCGTGATGCCGCCCGACCGCATGAAGCTGGGTTCGGTCGGCAAGGCCGCGCCCTGGGGCGAGGTCGCGATTTCCCCGCAAGGCGAAATCCTGATCAAGGGCGACTTCCTGTTCATGGGCTATCTCAACCAGCCGGAAAAGACCGCCGAGACCATCGACGCCAAAGGCTGGCTGCACACCGGCGACGTCGGTTCGATCGACAATGAGGGCTTCGTCAAGATCACCGACCGGATGAAGGACATCATCATCACCTCGGGCGGCAAGAACGTCACGCCGTCCGAGATCGAGAACCAGCTGAAGTTCTCGCCCTACGTCTCCGACGCGGTGGTGATCGGCGACAAGCGGCCGTTCCTCACCTGTCTCATCATGATCGACCAGGAGAATGTCGAGAAGTTCGCGCAGGACCACGACATTCCCTTTACCAATTACGCGAGCCTGTGCCGCGCGCCCGAGATCCAGGACCTGATCCAGCGCGAGATCGAGGCGGTCAACGTCAACTTCGCGCGGGTCGAGACCATCAAGAAATTTTTCCTGATCGAGCGTCAGCTGACGCCCGAGGATGAGGAATTGACGCCGACCATGAAATTGAAGCGCAGCTTTGTGAACAAGCGTTACGCGGCCGAGATCGGCGCCATGTACGGCGAACGGGCGGTGGCGTGAGGTGCTGCCTCTTGAGCAGGGTTTTTTGGAGGCGGCGAGGGTGAGAGGGCCCTTTGCGCAATGAAGGCACTGGCAGATAAATCGATGTCGAGATTGTCCACGGCCCTGTGCTTGGCCGTGGTTGTCCTGCTGTCGACCCATCTGCCCGCGTCGACGCAGACCAGGGTGACAAATCAGGGCATTTCTGGCACCGAGATCGTCATCGGCACCCATCAGGATTTGTCCGGCCCGATCAAGGTCTGGGGCCTTCCGGTTTCCAACGGCATGAAGATGGCCGCCACGGAAATCAACGCCGCAGGCGGCATTAACGGGCGCAAACTGCGGCTCATTGTCGAAGACAATGGCTACGATCCGAACAAGGCGGTGCTGGCGACGAAAAAGCTGGTCGAGCAGGACAAGATTTTCGCCATGGTCGGCCCGATGGGTTCGCCGACTGTACTGGCTGCGCAGGATGTCTTGTTCGATGCCGGCGTACTGCAACTGTTTCCGATGCCTGCTGCCGAGTTCACCTATCGCTTCGACCCGGCAAGGCCGCAGGAGCGTTTGAAATTCAGCAACCAGCTGCCCTACGCCGACAGCATCCGCTCCGCACTCGCTTATTTGGGCAGGACGAAGAACTTCAAGAAGCCCTGCGTGATGCACCAGGACGACGAGTACGGAAAAAACGTGCTCGAAGGCTTTACCCAGCAAGTCGCAGCGATGAGACTGACGCCGGCCTCGATCGTTAGCCACAGGCGGGGCGCCACCGACTTCGGCGGGCAGGTCGTCAAGATGAAAGCCGACGGCTGCGACCTCGTCGTGCTCGGTACCGCAATTCGCGAAACCATCGGCGCGATGGGCGAAGCCAGGAAGCTCGGCTGGGACGTCACGTTCCTCGGCGCGACACCCACCAACGTGCAGGAAGTGCCGACGCGCGGCGGGAAAACGGTCGATGGCCTTTATGCCGCATCAGGCATTGAAATGCCCTATCCCGACACGGCCAAGGGGAGAGCGAAGGACTGGCTGACTGACTACAGCAGGATGTTCGGGTCCGACGCCCGCCTGCAAGCGATCATCGGATACAATGCCGTTACGACGTTCGCGCACTACGCGAAAAGAGCAGGCCGGGATCTGACCGGGCAGAAGATGCTGGACTCCCTGGAGTCCGGCGACCAGTTCCTGGATATCTTTGGTTCAGCGCCAACCAGATTCTCGAAGACCGATCACCTTGCCAGCACCGTGACACGGGTCCAGCAAATCAAGGGCGGCCGCTGGGTGACGTTGAAGGATAGCGTCGAGCCTTCCGGAACGCCGGCCATGTCCACTGCACCTGCGGTTTCGCCCGAAACTGCTGCTACCCGGCCCTCAACCCAGGTCGTGGTGGCGCCGCCACAGACCTCGATCTTGCCGGCGCCCTCGCCGGCCGGTGCGGATTTCGGACGACGCGTCGCGCTGGCGATAGGCAATTCCGCCTATAAAGGCGCGGCGCCTCTGTCAAATCCTTCGCATGATGCGGGCGCCATGGGTAAGGCGTTCCGCGATCTTGGTTTCCAGAAAGTCGTGGTCGAAGTCGATCTCACCCGAGAGAAGCTTACGGACACGTTGCGTGCGTTCGCAGGCGACGCTGACGACGCTGACTGGGCTGTCATCTATTTCGCAGGCCACGGCATGGAAATGGGCGGCACGAACTACCTGATTCCGGTCGATGCCAAGTTGCTGACGGACCGAGACATTGAATATGAGGCAATCCGGATCGAAAAGGTCATGAACGCCGTCGAGGGTGCAAAAAAGCTGCGCCTTGTTCTTCTCGACGCTTGCCGCGACAATCCGTTTGCGAGCCAGATGCGCCGGACGGCCGCAACTCGCTCGATCGGCCGCGGTTTTGCGCGGGTCGAGCCGGAGGCCGGAACGCTGTTGGTCTATGCGGCGAAGCACGGCGAAACGGCGCTGGATGGCGACGGAAGCCACAGCCCGTTTGTCTCGGCGTTGATCGAGCGGATGATGGAGCCGGGTCTCGAAGTCCGGCGGCTGTTCGACATCGTGCGTGACGATGTCATGGCCGCGACGAATAATCGTCAGCAGCCTTTCAGTTACGGCTCTGTTTCCGGCAGAAGAGAATTCTTTTTTGTGGCCGGGAGATAGGTGGCGTCGGCGCCGCAGCGAATTGGTAGAGACTTATGTCGAATAACGATTCTGACGTGATGCATGATTTGGTTCACGAGAAGTAGACGGGTCGTGGCACAATGCGCGACTTTCGGAAACGGCGAAGGACAAGAAGGCCCCACCCTTCGCTCAACACGGGCCAACGAAGAGGAGACTGCAATGTCGAAATCGTCTAGGGCGTTGTGCCTTGCGGTGAGCGCCCTTGCGCTGACCCATTTGCCGGCCTACGCCCAAACCAAAATAACCAATGAAGGCATCTCGGCGTCCGAGATCGTCATCGGTACCCATCAGGATCTGTCCGGCCCCATCAAGGGCTGGGGCGTTCCGGTTTCCAACGGCATGAAGATGGCGGTTGAGGAAGTAAACGCCGCCGGCGGTATCAACGGCCGCAAGATCAAGCTGATCGTGGAGGACAGTGGCTACGACCCGAAGAAGGCGGTGCTGGCGTCGCAGAAGATGGTCGAGCGCGACAAGATCTTCGCGATGGTCGGCCCGATGGGATCGCCCACCGTGCTCGCCTCGCAGGACATTTTGCTTGAAGCGGGGGTGATGCAGCTGTTTCCGCTGACGGCGGCCGAATTCACCTTCAAGTTCGATCCGGCCAAGCCGCAGGAACGGCTGAAGTTCAACAACCTGCTGCCATACGTCGAGAGCACCCGCGCGGCCGTCAAATACATGATGGAGGCAAAGAACTTCAAGAAGCCGTGCATCATGTATCAGGACGACGAGTACGGCAAGAACGTGCTCGATGGCTTCAACCAGCAACTCACCGCGATGAAGGTCACACCGGCCTCCATCACCAGCTACAAGCGCGGCGCTTCCGACTTCAGCGCGCAGGTCGCCAAGATGAAATCCGACAGCTGCGATCTGGTCGTCCTGGGCGCCGTGCTCCGCGAGCCGATCGGCACGATGAGCGAAGCCAAGAAGCTCGGATGGGATGTCACCTTCCTCGGCGCCACTCCGGTGAACGTGCTCGAAGTGCCGGCGCTCGGCAAGGAAGCGGTGGAAGGGCTCTATGCCGCTTCAGGTTTCGAAATTCCCTACGAAGACACCGCGAAGGGAAAAGTGAAGGACTGGCTCGTCAACTACAAGAAGAGCTTCGGCACCGACGCAAATACCCAGGCGATCATCGGCTACAATGCGGTAATGACGTTTGCGCATTACGTGAAACTGGCCGGCAAGGATCTGACCGGTCAGAAGCTGCTCGACGCGTTGGAGTCCGGTGACAAGTTCCAGGATATCTTCAGTTCGCCGCCGACCGTGTTCTCGAAGACCAACCATCTCGCCACCACCGTTACCCAGGTCCAGCAGGTCAAGAACGGCCGTTGGGTGCTGGTGAAGGAAGGCCTGATGTTCTGAGGCTCGTGTTCCGAAGGTTCGCCTTCGAAACGACGAAGGGCTGCGCGATCACCTCGCGCAGCCCTTTTTGTTTGGATGGATCCCACTCTCCGTCATGCCCGGGCATCGCCGTCTGAAGGACGGCGTCGCTTCCGCTCGCCTACGTCCCGGGCATCCTGTCTTGGCGGCATAAAGAACGAAGACGTGGATGGCCGGGCATAGGCAAGCGGTAGCGACGCCGTCCTTCGGACGGCTATGCCCGGCCAAGACGAGTTGGGCTATTGCTTCGGCTGTCCCGCGGCTTCGGCCGGCTTCGGCCTGATCGCATCCGCCGTACCCTGGATGAAGGCGGCGATCTTCGTCACATCCGCTTCGGTCAGCTTGCCGGTGAAGTCAGGCATACCCTGGTCGCGGAACGGACCCTTGAACACGAAGTCCTTCAGGTTCTCGATGGTCTCCTTCGGAACATAGCCGAGGTTTCGGACATTGCCGCCCTTGTCGATGCCGGGCACGCCGTGGCACTGGGCGCAGGCGGTGACATAGAGCGCGGTGCCGTCGGGCACGTCCTTCGGGTCGTACTTGACGCCGGCGAGCAGGCCTTCGGTCTGGTACTTCACGAAGGCGGGCAGCGGCGCCTTGCCGTCGACCGCGAAGGTGTAGATCGTGCCCGGGCTGCGCAGCTCGGTGGCGCGTGCGGCGATGCCGAACACGCCGCCCCAGCCGACCGCGATCGACACATATTGCTTGCCGTCGAGCATGTAGGTGGAGGCTGCCGCGACCACGCCGGTGCCGGTCGGCGACTCCCAGAGCTTTTCGCCTGAGGTGGCGTTGTAGGCAATGAAACGTCCGTCAGCCGTGCCCTGGAAAACCAGATTGCCCGCGGTGGTGAGCGTGCCGCCGTTCCACGGCGCCACATATTCCGCGCGCCAGGCCTCCTTCTGCTTGACCGGATCCCAGGCCAGCAGCCGTCCGAAGGCGGGCGCCTTCGGCGGCGTCGCGTTCAGCATGAAGCCGACGTTCCAGCCGGATGCGGAACCGAATTTGCCCGGCTCCTGTGCATTATGCTTGAAGGCCTTTTCCGGCGTCAGGTTCACCGGAATGTTCTGCGCAGGCAGATAGACGAGGCCGGTCTGCGGATTGAACGACATCGGATGCCAGTTATGGGCACCGTACGGGCCGGGGATGCTGTCATACGGCTCCTTGCCACGCGCAGCCGGCACTTCGATCGGCCGACCATTGGCGTCGTAACCGGTCGCCCAGTTCACATCGACGAAGTTCTTGGCCGAGATGAACTTGCCGTTGATGCGGTCGACGACGAAGAAGAAGCCGTTCTTCGGCGCATGAAGTATGACCTTCCTTGGCGCGCCATCGATGTTGATGTCCGCCAGGATCATCGGCTGCGTCGATGTGTAGTCCCAATGATCGCCGGGGGTTTCCTGATAGTGCCAGATGTACTTGCCGGTGTCGGCGTTCAGCGCCACCAGCGACGCCAAGTAGAGATTGTCACCGCCGGACGGGCTGCGGATGTCCCGATTCCACGGTGAGCCGTTGCCGGTGCCGACATAGACCATGTTCAGGTCGGGATCGAAGGTGATGGTGTCCCACGCCGTTCCGCCGCCGCCGTTGAGCCAGTATTTCCCGGCCGGATCCCAGGTCTTGGCGGCTGCCGCCATCGATTCATCTTCGAACGGTTTTGAGGGATCGCCGGGCACCGTGAACCAGCGCCAGGCCTGGTTGCCGGTCTCGGCGTCATAGGCGGTGATGTAGCCGCGCGCACCATATTCGGCGCCGCCATTGCCGATCACGACCTTGCCGTTGAATACGCGCGGCGCGCCGGTGATGGTGTAGGAGTGCTCCTTGCTGACGATGGTGTCCTTTTCCCAGACGACCTTGCCGGTGACGGCGTCGAGCGCGATCAGGCGGCCGTCATAGGCGCCGAGGAAAACCTTGCCCTTCCAGAGCGCCACGCCGCGATTGACGACGTCGCAACAGCCCTTGTAGCCCTTCTCCTTGTCGATGCCGGGATCGAAGGTCCAGAGTCTCTTGCCGGTTCGGGCGTCGATCGCATGGACCACGCTCCAGGAGGCCGTCTGGTACATGATGCCATCGACGACCACCGGGGTTGCCTCGACACCGCGGGAGGATTCGAGCGGATAGCTCCACACCAGGCCGAGCTTCTTGACGTTGTCGGTGTTGATCTGGTTCAGCTTGGAAAAGCGCGTTTCCGCGTAGTCGAGGCCGATGGTCGGCCAGTCGTTCGATGTCGCGGTGTTGGCCTTGATCGAGGCGCCGTCGACCGCGGAGGTGACGGCCTTGATGTGCTCCGGCGATCCCTTGGCGGGACTTTGCGCGAGCGTCGCCGTGGAGGAGACTGCCAGCCCAAACCCGATCGCCAGCGCAAGGCGAACCGGCCGATGCAAATTGGAAAAGCTTTCAGGAAAAAAACGGCAAACAGAATCACCGCACGGCGAACGCGTCATCCTAGTCCCCTCCAATGATCTCTAGCGGATCTGTCGGAATGGTATGCCGGTGGGAACGACGGCGTCAATCAAGTGCGAGCACGAAAAGAAAAAGAGAAAATTTGTATCGTCATGTTTTCGCCAAACAGAATGCAGCATGCGGTCCGGCTGCACTGCAGCATGGCATGATGACTCTCGTTGATCACGCAATGAAAATTGCAGGACGCCTTGTATCCGATATTCCAGATGCGGATCTTGGGGCGCGCACGGCGACACCAGGTCGGTCGGCCGCAGCGCTGGTCGTGCGGCGTTTCAATCGTCGCCGCGGAATGAAATCGCTCAATCGGCTGTCGTCGGAGCCTGGTTGGCAGGCGCGACAAGGCCGGACGCTGCCAGCGCGCTGATGACCACCGGCGCTTCGGGATTCCCGGATGCGGCGGTGAGCACGGGCGCATCGGTGTATCGCATGACGCTGTGCTGATCGATCACGAAGGTCGGCCGGTAATTCCGGATGTCGGAATCTTCAACCATCGCCATGCGGCGGTTATCGAGCGTCAGCCAGTGCCCGTCCAGACGCGCGGCGGCAACCGCGTGATCCTCGCCGCGGACGGTGTCGCGCATGATCACGATCCGCAGATCGTCGGGCGCAATCCCGGCCTGTCGCAACGCCACGAATTTCGCAATGGCGTAATCCTCGCAGTCGCCGCCCCGCGTCAGCGTGGTAAGCGGCGAGGCCCAGACGTCGAGCTGGCCATATTGTGCGAGGTCGCTGATCGGCCGGACCGCAAGGTTGATGGCCCGATTGATCTCGCCGAGCCGGGCGCGGCCCTCGCGAAGCTTGGCGGCGTCGATGATGGCGAGGAATTGCAGCGCGGCCGGCGAGACGCAGCCTTCGCGATCGCCCTCGCACAGCGCAAGCTGCACCATTTCATCGTCGAGGCGGCGTTGCAGATTTTGCCATTTCTCGTGCAGTCCGCCGTCGAGAAGCATCGCGGTGGGCTGCCCGAACGGCTGGGCGGATTTCTTGATCAGAACCGCCGTGCCGGGGGAGAGCAGCGTTCCGGCCGCCGCCGCTGGCCCGAACCAGGCCAGGCCGCACACAAAGAAGGCTGCGCGCAACGCACGCGGATAATTTGAGATCGCCATCTGACACCCCTCGTCCGGGCATTATCGGCAGGCTCGTTAACCTACTCGTGACCGGATCATTTCGCTGGGGGCATAGTGGGTAGGTGGACTTTTGATCTGCTTAAAACCCGCGATATCAGGCCGGAAAGCGCAAAACAGCTTAAAATTTGTCTCGCCGGGTTCCCGAAAATTTTATCGAACCTTTGCGGAGCCGCGACTGCCCTATCCATGGGATGGTGCTTAACCGTGCGTTATCGTTGTTTTCAGGTTAATATGACTAACCTGGTCAGATTCGCGTAACTTGTAAGCCAAGTCACAGTTTTGACTTGGAAAATGGCATCATATACCGGGGTTCTACGGGGGAAGAGGATTGATATGTATAAGTCCACGACGTTTTTCTGCGAATACCTCAGCTAACCTCCCTTATGCTCAAGCTTAACTATGTATTCCTCCGCGTATGGTAGGGGAGTACTAGATTAGCTTGAGAAGAATACAGAAGACTGATCTGGAAAATGGCTCTAACCTAAGCAGATTGCACAAAAAATGGATGGTTCCCTAAAAGACCATTCGTGATATGCACGCTTAGACCTTTGAATATTGTATTTTCATTAACCTTAGCGGCGGCGGGGCCCATTTGACTTTGGCCGGCAAATTTACCGACGTGTTGCCTGACGGCCACGGCGCTCACCTCGGTGGGCACGTCCACGTCGACAGCGTTTCCACGCATGCGCCGTCGGGCGCCATTATCGTTCCAGACGCCCATTTGCTCTTCACCGGCGATTTCAAGCGCACGGGTGTCGACCTCGTCCTGTCGGGCGACGGCCGCGAGCTGGTGCTGCATGACTATTTCAAGGGCGAGAAGCGCGCAGCCCTGGCATCCCCCGATGGCGCCCATCTGACCGGCAATCTTGTCAACGCGCTGACCGGTCACACCCAGCTGGCGCAGGCCGACGGCAGCCCGAGCGTGGCCCAGGTCATCGGCCATGTCACCAAGCTGGTCGGTACCGCGACCGCGATCCGCAACGGCGTTTCCATCATTCTGAACAATGGCGACAACGTCAACAAAGGCGACGTGGTTCAGTCCGGTTCCGATTCGACGCTCGGCATCACCTTCATCGACGGCAGCGTGTTCGGCCTCGCGTCGAACGCCAGGATGGTGCTGAACGAAATGATCTACGACCCGAACGGGTCGAACAATTCGTCGCTGATCAGCCTGGTGCAGGGCACCATCTCGTTCGTCGCCGGCGCGACCGCCAAGAAGGGCGACATGAAGGTCGACACGCCGGTTGCGACCATGGGCATCCGCGGCACCGCGGTGCTGGTCGAAATCGATTTCGCCGTGCCGGGCCAGGGCGGAGCGCCGCCGGCGAAATTCCAGGTGCTGGTCGAGCCCGACGGCACCACCGGCTCCTACATCCTGTTCGACAAGACCACGATGACGCCGATCGCGACCGTCAATCAGGCCGGCACGCAGACCATCGTCAGCGGCCAGGGCACGGTCAATTTCCTCTCCTCCGTGCAGCTGTCGCCGGATGCACAGAAGATCATCTCCGATGTCTTCCAGCTGAAATTCACCGACCTGAACAATCCTCAGCAGCTGCACCGGTTCACCGATTCGCCGGTACCGGAAAACATGTTCATCAGACTGGCGAGCGGCGAAACCGTGCCCGTGAAGGTGACGGTGACTCCGTTCGTCGACACTCCTCTCCCGACGAATACCGGTACGGCAGCCAAAGCGACCGACCACATTCCGGGGCCGCCTGACGTCGTCACCTCCAATGCGGCTTTCACCGAGCGCGCCGGCCTGACCGGCAGTGCCGCGCAAGATACGTTGACCGGCGAGATCGCGTATTCCGACCTCAATCCGGGCGACGTGCCGACCGCCCAGGCGAGTTTTGCCTCGTTCAAGTATGAGAACGCGCAGCACAGCGACGTCACCGCATCGCTGACATCAGAGCAGGTAGCCGCGATCAAGGCGGTGGAAGTGCCGCTTGCCGTCGTGCAGGATCCCAACCAAAAAAACCGCGGCACGGCGACCTGGACCTACAGCGTCCCGGACGGCGCCTTCGACTTCCTGGCTGCCGGCGAGACCTTGACGCTGACCTATCTGGCGCGGGTCGACAATAATTTCGCGGCGAACAATGAAATCACGTTCAAGACCTTCACCATCACTATAACCGGCACCAACGACAAGCCGACCGTCGCCACCAGCGGTGGCACCGTCATCGAGCGGGACGGCACCGGCAATACCACGATCGATACGATTTCGGGCACCGTCACCTTCACCGACACCGATTTGACCGACCGTCCGGTGGTGAGTGCGGCGCTCTCGACCAACGAGCCGTTCCGATATCTCGACGCGCAGGGGCATAACGTCACCGCGACGCTGACGCAGGCGCAACTGGACGCGATTGCGACCGTCAAGGTTCCCTTGAATGTGGTGCAGGGGGGCGGAAACGGCCATAACGGTTCGGCGACCTGGACCTACAGCATCGCCGACCATGCCTTTGATTTCATCGCCAAGGGCGAGACGCTGATCCTCAACTACGTCATCAAGGTCGACGACGGCCATGGCGGCGTGGTGTTCACGCCGGTCAGCATCTCGATCAACGGCGCCGACGTCACCGTGATCGGCACCAACGACGTCCCCACCATCACGACGACGGACGACGCGTTCGCCGAACTGTCGAACCCTGATCAGCCCAATCCGACGGGATCGCCGACACCGGATACGGCATCGGGCACGATCACCTTCACCGACGTCGATCTGACCGACCGGCCGGTGGTGAGCGCGGCATACACCTCGTATGTCTACACCGGCGGTTCGGACGACGGGTTGACGCTGACGGCGCAGCAATTGGCCAACGTGGCCGTGGCGCTGGGCGTGACGCAGACGCCGGGCAACACCCATAACGGTTCGGCGAGCTGGTCCTACAGCGTCGCCGACGGCAAGTTCGACTTCCTGGCGGTCGGCGAAATCCTGGAGCTGACCTATACCGCGACCATCGACGACGGCCATGGCGGGGTGGTTACAAAACCCATCACCATCACCATTACCGGCACCAACGATACACCTGCGATCACCGGTGGGCCGCAAACCGCCTCGATCACGGAAGCCGCCGACACCCACGATTCGCCGACGCCGGATGAGGCCTATGGCACGATACAGTTCGCCGATGCCGATTGGAGCGATTCGCACGATGTGACGATCACCGGTTTCAGCGCATCAGGGGAGACCACCGGTCTCGCCGGTTATAGCTATGGCCTGCAACTCGGCTGGCTGTCGCTCGATACGCTGGCCGATTCCACCGGCGGCGTCGCGGGTTCGCAAGACTGGACGTTCTCGGCGTCGGATCATTATTTCGACTATCTCGCCGATGGCGAGTGGGTCAAGCTGACCTACACGGTGGAGATCGATGACCATCATGGCGGCATCACGACACAGAACGTTGTCGTCACCGTCAACGGCAGCAACGACGCGCCGGAAGTCGTCGCCGACGTTTCCGGCAACGCCGGAACGGCGTTGCACGCGATCGCCGAGCGGACGACCGTAACCGGTTCAACCGATCTTGACGGCGCCGATGGTTCACTGGCCTTCCGCGATGTAGATCTGACCGATACGCATACGATCGGCAGTTCCAAAGCGGCGTTTGGCTGGCTGGATTCAGACGGCCAAGCGCTGTCGCTTTCCCAGGCCCAGGTGGGCGTGCTGACGGCGGCGAGCGCGCTCACGCTGACCCTGAACGACAGCATCGGCACCGGCTTCGGCTCGGTCGATTTCAGCTACAGCGCTGTCGACAGCGCTTTCGATTTCCTGGCCGCCGGCGAGAAGCTCACGGTCACCTACGACATCACCGTATCCGACGAACATAACGCCGCCTCGACCCAGCCGATCACGTTCACCGTCACTGGCGCCAACGACGCGCCTGTCGCGGTGGCCGACACCGACATCGGCCATATCGTCGAAGCCGGCAACAACAGCGACAATTCCGTGCTGGCCGGCGTCGCGACCACGTCGGGCGATGTGCTCGCCAACGATACTGACGTCGATCTTTCCGATAGCCATCACGTCATCGGTGTCGTGGCGGGTTCGATGGGCGGGGTGCTGACGAACGACGATGTCGGGACGATTGTCGCCGGCATTTATGGATCGCTGGTTCTCAACGCCAACGGCAGCTGGACCTATACGCTCGACAACACCAATCCGCTGACCAACGTGCTGGCGCAGGACGTGCACGCGAGCGACATTTTCAGCTACACCGAATCCGATGGTCATGGCGGCACGTCGACGACGACGCTGACGATCGATGTCACCGGCACCAATGATGCGCCGGTGGTCGTTGCGGCGCTGACTGACAGCGTCAACGAGGGCGTTGCCGCCTTCACCAGGAATCTGCTGAACGGCGCGTCCGACGTCGATCAGGGCGAGACCGCGACGCTGTATGTTGGGGGCGTGACTTACGCGGTAAACGGCGGAGCGGCCTCCGGGACGGCGCCGGCCGGCGTCTCGCTCGGCGCTGACGGCCATACGCTCACGGTCGATCCGGCCGATCCGGCGTTCGATCATCTCGCAGTCGGTGAGCACGCCAAGATCGTGGTGTCCTACAACGTGACCGATGCGCAGGGTGCGACGGTCGCGCAGACCGAGACCATCACGATCAATGGCACCAACGATGCGCCGGTGATTTCGATCGAACAGGTCGCCGCGACGTCCAATGGCGAAGGAACGACGACGATTTCCGGCCTTTCCGTCATCGACCCGGATGCCGCCACACTCACGTTGACGACGACGACGGCAGGCAGCGGTTCGGGCACCAGTGCGGCACCTGTGTCGGACTCAGGCACGCTGGCGCACGTCAATGCGACGCTGCTCTCCGGCATCGCCTACAATGAGGGCTCGACGCCGACTTCGACCGACATGGTAACGCTGACCGTCACCGATGCATTCAGCGCGAGCGATACCGTCAATTTCATTTTCAATGTCGCGACCACCCCCGTCACCCCCGTCACGCCGGTGATGCTCGCGGGCACCGCCAACAAGGATGTGTTCTTCGGGACCGAAAATGTCGATCAATTCGTGTTTGCGGCCAACTCCAATCACGACACGATCATGAATTTCATGTCCGGGCAGGACAAGATCGACCTGTCGGCGATCGTGACGACCGACGATCCTGAAGGCTGGTTCAACCAGCATGTGGTGGCCTCGACGACAAACGCGCTGGATATGGTGGTAACCATCGATGCTGCGGATACCATCATCCTTCGCAATGCGGCGCCCCTCACACACAACGACTTCATCCTTCATCCCGGTGGCGGCGTCGGTATTTGACGGCGATACTGGCGAGCGAAGGCGGGTAGTCGATCGGCCTCTTCACGAACGCTCGCCTCATTCTGATGGGATCAGCGGCCGCAGCGTCAGGCCGAGCTTGCTATGTCTGACATTGTGAATTCGATTGCTCCCCGCGTAGCTACCTCAGCCGGCCGGATTATCAGCGAAAGCAGGCGATTTGGCCGCTGGGAAACGCCCTGAGCGCAATACCGGCGCGGCGCGGGGCGCAACCCGTTGGAACAATCCGCCTGACCGTGATACCGAAGCAGCATGAAGCGGCTGAGAATATTCTGGCGGTGGTTCAAGCGGCGCTTTGGCTATGCCCGGCTCGCCTGCGTTGCCCTGCTGATCGGGATTGCCGCGCTGCGCGTGTGGGACCCGGCTCCGGTCGAGGAGATCCGCGTTCGAACCTTCGACGCCTTCCAGCGCGTCGATCCGCGCAAGAAGACCGCGCGTCCGGTCACCATCGTCGATATCGACGACAAGAGCCTGGAAAAACTCGGACAGTGGCCGTGGCCGCGGACGCGGCTCGCGGATCTGGTAACGGAGCTGACCAATCTCGGCGCCGTCGTGATTGCCTTCGACGTGGTGTTTTCGGAGCCCGACCGGCTCAACCCGGAATTCGTCGCCGATACCTACCGTAATCTCGACGAGGAAACCCGCAGCCGGTTGCGTTCGCTGCCGAGCAACGACCAGGTTTTCGCCGACGCCATCCGCGCCTCGCGCGTGGTGCTCGGTGAATCGGGTTTGCCGGAAGAACTGGGTGTGCTCGACAAGACGCTTCCGGTGACCGGGCTTGCGATGCTCGGCGAGGAGCCGCAACGCTTCATGTTCGAATTCCCCGGCCTGCTGCGCAACACCAAGGTGCTGGAGCACGCAGCGGCCGGACGCGGGCTGTTCACCATCAAGCCCGAACGCGATGGCATCGTGCGGCGGGTGCCGATGATCATGCAGGCGCAGGGCCAGACCATGCCCTCGCTGAGCTTTGAGATGCTGCGCGTCGCCACCGGTTCGGGCACGATCCTGATCAAGGCCGAAAAGGGCGGCATCAAGAGTCTCGGCATCAAGGGCTTTCAGCTGCCGACCGACGGCAATGGCCAGCTTTGGGTCCATTACGCCCGGCACGATGCCTCGCTCTATGTCCCGGCGATCAACGTGCTGGAAAAGACCGTCGCGCCCGAGAAGATCGCCGGCAAACTGGTGCTGATCGGCACCTCGGCCGTCGGTCTCAACGATATCAAGACCACGCCGGTGTCGCGCGCCATGCCCGGCGTGGAGATCCACGCCCAGGTGCTCGAGAGCGCGCTGACCGGGGAGGTGATCTCGCAGCCGATCTACGGCATCTCGATCGAATTCGCCACCGCGGTTTTGTTCGGAATATTGGTGATCGCGTTCGCGCCCTTGTTCGGACCGGTCACGCTGGTCGCCCTCGGTGCGGCGTTCGCCACCGCGCTGATCGGAACGTCCTGGTATTTCTATTCGCTGCACCGGCTGCTGATCGATTTCACCTATCCCCTGATATCGACGACGGCGATCTATCTCACGCTGATCTTCTCGAGTTTCGTCCGGGAGCAGAAGCAGCGCAAACAGATCCGCAACGCGTTCTCCCAGTACATGTCGCCCGCGCTGGTCGCCCAGCTGGCGCAGTCGCCGGAAAAGCTCGTGCTCGGCGGCGAGGAGCGCGAGATGACCATCATGTTCTCCGACATGCGCGGCTTCACCTCGATCTCGGAGACCTACAAGCGGGACCCGCAGGGCCTCACCGCGCTGATGAACCGCTTCCTGACGCCGCTGACCAACGCCATCCTCCACCGCAAGGGCACCATCGACAAATATATGGGCGACGCCATCATGGCGTTCTGGAACGCGCCGCTCGACGACAAGGATCACCAGCTCAACGCCTGCGAGGCGGCGCTCGATATGCTGGAGCGTGTCGACGAGCTCAATCAGGAGCGGATGGAGGAAGCCGAGGAGGAGGGCCGTCCGTTCATTCCGCTCAATGTCGGCGTCGGACTCAATACCGGAACCTGCGTGGTCGGCAACATGGGATCGGACATGCGGTTCGATTATTCGGTGTTCGGCGACAGCGTCAATCTGGCCTCACGGCTGGAGGGCCAGTCCAAGGAATACGGCTTCCCGATCATCGTCGGCTCGAAAACCGCGCTCGCGGTCAAGGACAAGTTCGCGATCCTCGAACTCGACTTCATCATGGTGAAGGGCAAGAAGGAACCCGAGGTGATCTACGCCATCGCCGGACGGGAAGACACCGCGCAGTCCGGCCGCTTCCAGCGCTTGCGCAACCTGACCATCGAGATGCTGGCCTGCTATCGCGGCCGCGACTGGGAAGGCGCGCTGGCCGCAATCGAGCGCGGCCGCCGCACCGACGAGGTGCGGTCGCTCGAGCTGTTGTTCAATCTCTACGAGGCGAGAATTCTCAACTTCCGGGAAGCCCCGCCGCCGGAAGACTGGAACGGCGCGTTCGCGCTGCTGACGAAGTGACTTCTGTCGTCCCGGCCTTGAGCTCAGATGCGCAATTGCGCATCGGGGGAACCATACCGCGTGATTTCTCGATGAGGCGGTGTGGGAGAGACCTTTCACCGACAACTGCACCCTGTGGTTATAGGTCCCGGCTCAAGGCCGGGACGACAGGAAATCTACTCCAGCCCGATCGTCGTCAGATCCTGAAACCAGTGCTGCGCCTGCACGAATTTCTTCACCTTGGGCGACAGTGCGTGCGGGTTGGTGTCATGCACCACCCACACCAGCACGGCGTCGTCGACGATCTGGGCATGGGCCTGCGCCAGCAACTCGTCCTGCTTGGTGGCATCGAAGGTCTGCTTGGCCTCGTCGATCAGCGCATCGACCTTCGCAGACTTGTAACCGCCCCAGTTGACGCCGACAGGCGCGATCTGGCCGGAGTGGAAGAAGCGCACGATGGCGTAGAGCGGATCCGAAGTGACATAGGCGATGTTGTTGGAGGTGATACCGGCGTTCATCTCGTCGGCCGCACCCTTGCGCCAGTGCGTATATAGTGTCTCGAGCTCGACCACCTTGAAGTCGATCTCGATGCCGATTTCCTTGAAGCTCTGCTGCAGGAATTCGTTCATCGGCAGCGACAGCATCTGTCCGGTGCCGCCTTGCGCGATGATGAAGGTGGCCTTCAGCGGCTTCTGCCTGGAGTAGCCGGCTTCCTCGACCAGTTTCTTGGCCGCCGCCACATCATGCTTGAGCTCGAAGCTCGGCTTGCCGAACCACGGACTCGAAGGATCGACCTGACCCTTGGCGGGCTTTGCCAGGCCGTTCATCAGGCCGACGACGCCTTCACGGTCGATCGCAAGGTTGAGCGCCTTGCGCAGGCGGATGTCGGTCCAGGGCGAACCCGGCAGCACGCTGAGATGATAATTCCAGACATGCGGCGTGATGTTGTCGACGATGCGCATCCCGGCGGATTTCAGCTGCGGCACCGCATCGGGTGCCGGCGTTTCGATCAGATCGACCTGGCCGGCGAGCAGCGCATTGGTGCGCGTCAGCGCTTCCGGCATCGGAATCAGGACGATCTTGTCGGCCTTCGGAATCCGCTTCTTGTTCCAGTAATCCGCATTCTTGGTGAGCTCGGCGAGTTCGCGCGGCACCAGCTTCGTCAGTTTGAACGGCCCGGTGCCGGAGGGCTGGCTGGCGAACTTGTCCCAGTCCTTGCCGAGCTTTTCATACTGCGCGGGGCTCGAGACCAGGAACCAGAGCATCTGGTAGGGGAAGAACGAATCCACCGCCTTGGTTGATATCTCGATGGTGTCGTCGTCGATCTTGGCGTAGCTGGCTACCGAGGGCAGGCGGGTCTTCACCTGCGCGCTCTGGCGCTTGTCGAACTGCGGTGCCTTTTCGTTCAGCACCTTGTCGAGATTCCAGATCACCGCGTCGGCGTTGAATGCGCTGCCGTCATGGAATTTGACATCCTTGCGCAGGCTGAAGCGCCATTTGGTCTTGTCTTTGTCGTCGACCTTCCATTCAGTCGCGAGCCCCGGCACCAGCTTGCCGGGTCGGTCAGCCACGTCCATTTCCCAGGCGACCAGCGGATCGTAGATCGTGTAGGCGCTGAACTGATAGGCGCCGGCGCCGCGGTCCGGCTGACCGGTGGTCAGGGGGATATCGGCCATCGAAATGCCGTAGCGCACCACGGATTCGGCCTGTGCCGGCGTGGCCGGCAGGGCGCCGATGGCGAGCGCCACAGCGGCGACGAGTAGCATCGAATTGCGGGTGCGCATGAACTAAGCTCCGTTGGCAGTATGCGGAATACCTGATGCCAACTTGCAAGCTTGATGCCAGAATAGGCAGCACTGGCTTTTCTTCGTGCGGAGCGGGAAGAAACCATATGTCACATGGCTATTTTGCGAAGAACTATCTCTTCTGGCATAGGCGTTGCATAACTTTGCATAAGAAATAGTCACCTGAAGTAGAGAAGGGATTGCTGCATATGCGTAACGAGACATTCAAGAAAACCGCCACGGCGTGGATGCTGGCGACGGCGATAGTGGCCGGTCTGCCGCTGGCCGCCAGCGCTGAAACCGTGCTGCGCATCGGCATGACGGCTGCCGATATTCCGCGCACGCTGGGGCAGCCGGACCAGGGTTTTGAGGGCAATCGCTTCACCGGCCTCACGATGTATGACGCGCTGACCATGTGGGACCTGTCCTCGGCCAGCAAGGCGAGCGTGATGATCCCCGGGCTTTCGACCGAATGGAAGGTCGATGAGGCCGACAAGAAGAAGTGGACCTTCAAGCTGCGTCCCGGCGTCACTTTCCACGACGGCTCGCCGTTCAATGCCGACGCCGTGGTCTGGAATGTCGAGAAGGTGCTGAAGCAGGATGCGCCGCAGTTCGACGCCAGCCAGGTCGGCGTCACCGCCTCGCGCATGCCGACGCTGGCCTCCGCGAAGAAAATCGACGATCTGACGGTGGAATTGACCACCAAGGAGCCGGACAGCTTCCTGCCGATCAACCTGACAAATCTGTTCATGGCGAGCCCGACCAAGTGGCAGGCGTTTTACGACAAGGCTGAAGGCGCGGATGCCAAGGCGAAATCGCAGGCCGCCTGGGCGGCGTTCGCCCGCGAGGCTTCGGGCACCGGCCCCTGGAAGATGTCGAAGTTCACGCCGCGCGAGCGGCTCGAACTCGTGAAGAACGACGGCTATTGGGACAAGGCGCGCGTGCCCAAGGTCGACAAGATGGTGCTGCTGCCGATGCCGGAAGCCAATGCCCGCACCGCGGCGTTGCTCTCCGGACAGGTCGACTGGGTCGAGGCGCCCGCGCCCGACGCGGTCAAGGAAATCAAGGCACGCGGCTTCGCGCTGCAGGCCAACGAATCGCCGCATGTCTGGCCGTGGCAGTTCTCCCGCATCGAGGGTTCGCCCTGGAACGACATTCGCGTGCGCAAGGCGGCCAATCTCTGCATCGATCGCGAAGGCCTCAAGGAGGGCCTGCTCGCCGGCCTGATGGTGCCGGCGACCGGCACGTTCGAGGCCGGTCATCCCTGGCGCGGCAAGCCGACCTTCGAGATCAAGTATGACCTGAAGGCGGCGCAAAAGCTGATGCAGGAGGCCGGTTACGGTCCGTCGAAGAAACTGGCGGTCAAGACCCAGACCTCGGCGTCCGGCTCCGGCCAGATGCAACCGCTGCCGATGAACGAATATCTGCAGCAGGCGCTGGCGGAATGCTATTTCGACGTCCAGCTCGACGTCATCGAATGGAATACGCTGTTCACCAACTGGCGCCGCGGCGCCAAGGACGCGTCCGCCAACGGTGCCCACGCCACCAACGTCACCTATGCGGCGATGGATCCGTTCTTCGCGCTGGTGCGCTTCCTGCAGTCAGGTATGGCGCCGCCGGTCTCGAACAATTGGGGTTTCATCAACAATCCCAAATTCGATGAGCTGGTGACCAAGGCACGCCAGACCTTCGACCCCGCCGCGCGCGATGCGGCGCTGGCCGAACTGCATGCGGCCTCGGTCGACGATGCCGCCTTCCTCTATGTCGCCCATGACGTGTCTCCGCGCGCCATGAGCCCGAAGGTGAAGGGCTTCGTGCAGCCGAAGAGCTGGTTCGTCGACTTCTCGCCGGTGACGATCGCGCCGTAAGGCGCAGCACGCTGGTTTCGCGTGCGCCCCCTCTCCCCTTGTGGGAGAGGCATAGGCGGCCTCCGGCCGCCGTCACTAAAGACGCCGATGCCATGGCATCGGCTTCGCGAAGCGAAGACGGGTGAGGGGTGCTATCCGCGGACGCTCCTCTCTCATTCGCAATGACTGCGTCTGCGGATAGAACCCCTCATCCGGCGCGCTCTGCGCGCCACCTTCTCCCACAAGGGGAGAAGGAAGAAAGAATGTCTCGTGCTCGTCTATATCGCCCGCCGTATCGTCTATGTGATCCCGATCGTGGCCAGCGTGGCGCTGGTGTGCTTCCTCTTGGTCCACATCACGCCGGGCGATCCCCTGGTGGCGGTGCTGCCGGCGGACGCCAGCCAGGAACTCGCGGCGCAGTTGCGCACCGCCTATGGCTTCGACCGCCCGCTGCCGGTCCAGTTCGGGCTCTGGCTGTGGCGCGCGCTGCATGGTGATCTCGGCAATTCGATTGCGACGGGCCGTCCGGTGCTGTCGGAGGTGCTGCGCGCGGTCGGCAACACCGTGACGCTGGCGATTGCCGCCGCGTCGATCGGCTTCACGCTGGGTTTGTTTTTTGGCCTGATCGCCGGCTATTTCCGCGACACCTGGATCGACAAGGTAGCGACCTCGATCGCGATCGCCGGCGTTTCCGTGCCGCATTACTGGCTCGGCATGGTGTTGGTCATCATCTTCTCGGTGCAGCTCAACTGGCTGCCCGCGGTCGGCGCCGGTCCCGGCGGCTCCGGCGCCTGGGGCTGGGATTGGGAGCACATGAAATATCTGATCCTGCCCGCGATCACGACCTCCGTCATTCCAATGGGCATCGTCACCCGCACGGTGCGGGCTTTGACCGGCGACATATTGAGCCAGGACTTCGTCGAGGCGCTGCGCGCCAAAGGCCTGCGCGAGACCGACGTGTTTCGCCATGTCATCAAGAACGCCGCGCCGACGGCGCTTGCGGTGATGGGCCTTCAGCTCGGCTATATGCTCGGCGGCTCGATCCTGATCGAAACCGTGTTCTCATGGCCGGGCTCGGGGCTGCTGCTCAATTCGGCGATCTTCCAGCGCGATTTGCCGCTGCTGCAGGGCACCATCCTGGTGCTGGCGTTGTTCTTCGTGGCCCTCAACCTCCTGGTCGATATCGCGCAAGCGTCGATCGATCCGCGCATCAAGCGGAGCTAGCATGAGCGCGATCACAGATACCGCCCTGCAGGCGGCACCGGCCACCCAGGCGCGAGGCTATTGGGCCACCGTCGGCCGCCGCATCCGGCGCGACAAGGTCAGCATGGTCTGCGCCTTCATTCTGGTGCTGATCTTCATGTCCGCGCTGCTGGCACCGTGGCTGGGCCTCGCCGATCCCTATCAGGGCTCGATGATCCGCCGGCTTCGGCATATCGGCACGCCGAACTATCCGCTCGGCACCGATGAGCTCGGCCGCGACATGCTGGCGCGGCTGATCTATGGCGGCCGGCTGTCCCTGATCATCGGCATTCTGCCTGTGATCCTCGCCTTCTTTATCGGCACCTCCCTGGGCCTCGTCGCCGGCTATGTCGGCGGCAAGCTCAACACTGCGATCATGCGTACCATCGACGTGTTCTATGCGTTTCCCTCGGTGCTGCTGGCGATCGCGATTTCCGGCGCGCTGGGCGCCGGCATCGTCAACTCCATCGTCTCGCTGACCATCGTGTTCGTGCCGCAGATCACCCGCGTCGCCGAGAGCGTCACCACCGGCGTGCGCAACATGGACTTCGTCGAGGCCGCGCGCGCTTCCGGCGCCGGGCCCTTCACCATCATGCGCGTGCACATGCTCGGCAACGTGCTGGGCCCGATCTTCGTCTACGCCACCGGCCTGATCTCGGTATCGATGATCCTCGCCGCCGGCCTGTCGTTCCTCGGTCTGGGTACAAAACCGCCGGAGCCGGAATGGGGCCTGATGCTCAACACCCTGCGCACCGCGATCTATGTCAATCCGTGGGTCGCGGCGTTGCCCGGCGCCATGATCTTTGCGGTGTCGATCTGTTTCAATTTGCTCAGCGACGGCATGCGCAGCGCCATGGACATCAGGAACTGACGCGATGACCGAAACCAGCCCATCGGTAGAACCGCTGGAAAAGATCGAGGATGTCGGCGGCGCCGCGCAGCCGCTGCTGCAGGTCAACGGCCTGACCAAGCATTTCCCGGTGCGCGGTGATCTGTTCAGCGCGCGCAAGACCGTCCGGGCGGTCGACGACGTCTCGTTTTCCATCGCCAAGGGTGAAACCGTCGGGATCGTCGGCGAATCCGGCTGCGGCAAGTCGACCACCGCGCGGCTTCTGATGCACCTGATGAAATCGGATGCTGGCGACATCATCTATGACGGCATGCAGGTCGGCCGCGCCTTGTCGCTGCGCGATCTGCGCCGCGGCATGCAGATGGTGTTTCAGGACAGCTACGCCTCGCTTAACCCGCGCCTCACCATCGAGGATTCGATCGCGTTCGGTCCGAAGGTGCATGGTATGGCGGATGCCGCCGCGCGCACGCTGGCGCGCGAACTATTAGGCAAGGTAGGCTTGCGGCCCGAGACCTTCGCTAACCGCTATCCGCACGAGATTTCCGGCGGCCAGCGCCAGCGCGTCAACATCGCGCGCGCGCTGGCGCTGTCGCCGCGGCTGGTGATTTTGGACGAAGCCGTGTCGGCGCTCGACAAATCGGTCGAAGCCCAGGTGCTCAATCTGCTGGCCGATCTCAAGCGCGAATTCGGTCTCACATACCTCTTCATCAGCCACGATCTCAACGTGGTGCGCTACATCAGTGATCGCGTGCTGGTGATGTATCTCGGCGAGGTCGTCGAGCTCGGCCCGGTCGACAAGGTCTGGGATGAGCCGGCGCATCCCTACACAAGGGCGCTGCTGGCGGCGATGCCTTCGGCCGATCCTGATAACCGCACCCAGACGCCGCCGATCTCGGGCGATCCGCCCAATCCGATCGATCCGCCGCCCGGCTGCCGGTTTCACACCCGTTGTCCATATGCGGAGCCGCTCTGCGCAAATGCGACGCCAAAACTCAGCGACCTCGATACAATGGGGCACCAGGCGGCGTGTTACATGGCCATTCCGGGATCAGGACACAGCCGCGCACCGGCCAAAGAAACGACCAAGAAAAACGCATAAGGGAGCAAATCCGCAATGACAAAACCCAGTCCAAAAGAGGTCAAGGTCATGACCGATGTCGCGGGCGTGCCGGCGAGTGCCGAAGTCGCCGAGCGGATCGCCAATTCGATCGGGCCGGCGTTCGAAGGCTTTGCGCCGGTCGCCGGCACCCTGCCGTTCGATCTGGAGCCCGCGAGCTTTCTTCTGGCGCAGAACCTCGGGGTGTCGAAATGAGCACCGACCCGGCCCTGATGTCGCTGGTGTCGGTCGCCAAGGCGATCGCAGCCAAGGAAGTTTCGTCGCGCGAGGTGACAAAATCCTGTCTCGACCGCATCGCGCAATGGCAGCCACGGCTCAACGCCTTCATGGCGATCGAGGCGGAAGAGGCGCTGGCAGCAGCCGATGCCGCCGATGCCGCGCTTGCCAAAGGCAATGCGCACTGCGTGCTGCATGGCGTGCCGCTGGCGCACAAGGACATGTATTACGAGGCCGGCAAGGTGGTCACCTGCGGCTCGAAGATCCGCCGCGACTTCGTCGCCACCACGACCTCGACCGCGCTGCAGCGCCTGAAGGACGCCGGTACCGTCAGGCTCGGCTCGCTGCAGATGGTGGAGTTCGCCTACGGGCCGACCGGCCACAACCCGCATTACGGCGCGGTGCGCAATCCCTGGAATGTCGATCACATCACCGGCGGCTCGTCGTCCGGCTCGGGCTCGGCGGTCGCTGCCCGGCTGACCTTTGCGGCGCTGGGATCGGACACCGGCGGCTCGATCCGGATGCCCGCGCATTTCTGCGGCGTCACCGGGTTGAAGACGACGGTCGGCCGCGTCAGCCGCGCCGGCGCGATGCCGCTGTCGCAATCGCTCGATACGGTCGGCCCGCTGGCGCAGAGCGCGGAAGATTGCGCGCTGCTGCTCGGGTTGATGGCGGGCGCCGACCCCGATGATCTCACCGCTTCCACGCTGCCGGTGCCGGACTATATGGCGGCCACCAAGGGCTCGCTCAAAGGCCTCAGGATCGGCGTGCCGACCGCGTTCTATGTCGACGACCTCGATGCCGAAGTGGCGCGCGTGCTCGATGAAACGATCGCGACGCTGAAGAAAGAGGGCGCCGAGATCGTCTCGGTCGAATTGCCCGACCAGCGCCAGCTCACGGCCGCCTGCCAGTTGGTGCTCGCAACCGAAGCCGCCGCGTTCCACAAAAGGTGGATGATCGAACGGCCGCAGGATTACGGCGCCCAGGTCCTGATGCGGCTGCAGAACGGGCTCTCGATCCCGGCGGTGTCGTATCTGGAAGCGATGCGCTGGCGCGGTCCGGCGCTGGCGGCGTATCTCGCGGCGGTCACCGGCACCGATGCGGTGATTGCGCCGGTCGCGCCGATGCCGGCGGCGACCATCGCCGAGAGCGATGTCGGCAACAGCCGCGACGCCGAGGCCGTGATCCAGCGGATCACGAAATTTACCCGCCCGGTCAATTACCTCGGCCTGCCCTCGCTTTCGATTCCCTCGGGCTTCACCAAAAGCGGTTTGCCGGTCGGCCTGCAATTGATCGGCCGCTCCTTCGACGAGGCCATGCTGCTGCGGATCGGCGCGGCGTTCCAGCGCGCAACGGACTATCATAAACAGGTACCCAAACCGGCATGACCAACCTCGTCGAAATCCGCGATCTCAGCATCCGCTTCACCGGCGAGCGCACCGTGCACGCCGTCAACGACATCTCGCTCTCGCTCGGCGAGGGCGAGGTGCTCGGCCTGCTCGGTGAATCCGGTTCAGGCAAGAGCGTGACGTTGCGCGCGCTGATGCGGCTGTTGCCGAAGAAGCGGACGCAGATTTCGGGCAGCGTGAATGTACTGGGACGCGACGTGCTGGCGCTGAACGACGAGGAATTGTCGAAGTTTCGTGGCCAGACCGTTTCGATGATCTTCCAGGAGCCGGCGCTGGCGCTCGACCCGGTCTACACCATCGGCCGGCAGATTTCCGAATCCGTGATGCGTCATGAGGGCAAGAGCGAGAAGGAGGGCACCGCGCGGGCGCTGGAAATGCTCGAAGTCGTACGCATTCCCTCCGCCAGGCGCCGCCTCGATGCCTATCCGCACGAAATGAGCGGCGGCATGCGGCAGCGCGCGATGATCGCGCTGGCACTGGCCTGCAAGCCGAAGATCCTGCTCGCCGACGAGCCGACCACGGCGCTCGACGCCACCGTGCAGATCCAGATCCTGCTGCTGCTGCGCGAATTGCAGCGCGAGTTCGGCATGTCGGTAATTTTCGTGACCCACGACATCGGCGTCGCCATCGAAATCTGCGACCGCGTCGCTGTCATGTATGCCGGCCAGATCGTCGAGCAGGGCAAGCTGCGCGACATCGTGCGGACGCCGATGCATCCCTATGCGCGTGGGCTCCTGGCATCGACCACCCACGGCGCCAAACGCGGCCAGCGGCTGGAGACCATCCCGGGCACGCCGCCTTCACTCGACAAGGCGCCGGTGAACTGCTCGTTCGCACCGCGCTGCAGTGTGGCGCAGCCGCGCTGTACCGAGCAACTGCCGCCCAATGTGCAGGTCGCGCCGGATCGAATCGCACGCTGCGTCCTGGCCGAACAGGCCGCAGCCGCCGCGAGCTGATAGAGCGTTATCTAACGAGTCGTCATGGCCGGGCTTGACCCGGCCATCCACGTCTTCGCTTCGTTTGCGAAAGAAAGACGTGGATGCCCGGCACAAGACCGGGCATGACGAAAACGCGCTATCCACCCAACCCCGGATCTGCCCATTGTTCGATCTGGGCGGGCCCCACGATCTGCTTCGGCTGGTGCGGATTGAGCGTGCCTGCGCTCGCAGACCAGCCCTTCGCCAGAATCTGCATCGCGAACAGCTTGGCGTCGACTTCCGATTTAAATTTGCGGGTCGAACGGACCATGCTCGTCGCACTCTCGTCGGTCCGCTCCGGCCCAAAACTTACATACCAAATATCAGGTTGCGTCATTGCCGGATAACGCGGACTGCGATTGACAGTTCCACCACGAGCGGCGTGGCGGGCAGATTCAGGTCGTCACATCGGGGAATTGCCGGTAGTCTAAAACCGCGGGGCGGATGACGCGCGCGAAGCGGGGGAAATTTTCCGATGAACATCTCAAACGAAGGCATTCTCGTTGTTCTGTTTGTCGGCCTTATCGCCGGCTGGCTCGCCGGCAAGATCGTGCGCGGCACCGGCTTTGGCATCATCGGCGATATCTTGGTCGGCATCGCCGGCGCGCTGGTGGCGAGCCTCCTGTTTCCCAAGCTCGGCATTCGTATCGGGACCGGGCTGGTTTCCGAGATCGTCTATTCCACGATCGGCGCGATCCTGCTGTTGCTGGTGGTGCGGCTGGTTCGAACCGGCGGTCGGCTCTGACGCCCGGCCGACATCAGAAAAAAGGGCCATCCCAACGGATGGCCCTCTGATGTCATCAAGGCCGGCGGCTTGTTATTCGACGATCTCGACAATCCGGCGACTACGCGGTTCGACCAGAACCGTGCGGCCGTTCACAACCGTGTAGCGATACTCCCGGACGCCATATTCCTGCGGTACGTCGTAATAGGTGACGCCTTCTTCCGGTAGAACCGCGCCGATGCGCACATCCTCGCGATATTGGTAGGAAGGACGCCGTTGCTCGACGACATAGCTGCGAAAGCGCGGACGTTCGTCGACGCCCAGGACACCGTTCACGCCGCCGACGACACCGCCGATCACGCCGCCGACGATCGCGCCAACGGGACCTCCCGCTCTTTCGCCTTCCCGGGAGCCTCGCTCGACCCCGCCGGGGACGCCTTGCGCTTGTGCTGCGACGGGCAGCGCCATGATAGCGGCAAGGGCAGCAATTCCGATGAATCGGCGGATCATGATATCTCCAATGGTGGGGGTGAGGTGATCCAACAAGTGATGAGAGCGGATTAGGTTCCCTCTGGCTGTCGTATTCGGCGCTAGCGTTTTGCGCGCCCGACGGTATCCGCGATCAATCGCTGCATTGGGACGGACGGGAATTCAGCGGCTTAAGCTTGAAATCCGATTGGTGTCATCCCTAAGGACAAACGCGAACCCACGCGGCCTCCGCACGTCACCCGGCGCCATCCTATAGGCTTGACGGAAGGTGCGGTAGAACCCGCCGGCGGCCGGCAGGCGGCCCTAAGGACCGGGAGAGAGTGTTCGACCTGCACGGCGAATTTGGACGGGCCTCGATATCCGTGATTCCACCGCCTTTTGCGAGGCCGAACCGGCAAAGCCCCCGCGCCGGACCCGCCTAACCCGTTCCGTCGGCCCATTTCCAGCTGTTTCGGCCAGACCTCCTGCCGGCCGCGGGCGTAAACCGCATTCAGGTTAACGTGACTTAAATAGACGCTGGCCACAAACATCGGTAGAACCAGCCCGTTAGCTAATCCCTTTTGAAGAGACAAGAATTGATGGCAGCTGCTCCCGGTGTCCGGCAGTCCGAACTCGGTATTGCGCTGCGCGCCTGTCGCAACGCGTTTATCGGCGTCGGCGTCATGAGCTGCATGATCAATCTGCTGTATCTGACCGGCTCGATTTTCATGCTGGAGGTCTATGACCGCGTGATTCCGAGCCGGAGCGTGCCGACCCTGATCGGCCTGGTCGTGCTCGCCGGGGGACTATACGTCGCCCAGGGCGGCCTCGACCTGATCCGGGGCCGGATTCTCGGCCGCATCGGCACCGCGCTCGATGAAGCCATCAATGCCCGCGTGTTCGATACCATCGTGCGCCTGCCGCTGATGGTGGGCGCCCGCAATGAAGGCCTGCAGCCGCTGCGCGACCTCGATAACGTGCGCTCCTTCCTCGGCAGCCAGGGGCCGGGCGCGTTTTTCGATCTGCCCTGGCTGCCGTTCTACCTCGCCATCTGCTTCGCATTCCACTGGCTGCTGGGCCTGACCGCGCTGGTCGGCGCCATCATCCTGGTGATCCTCACCGTGATCACCGAAGTGATGTCGCGCCAGCCGGCCAAAGACGCCATGATGCTGGCGGCGCGGCGCAACGATCTGGCGGCAACCAGCCGGCGCAACGCCGAAGTGCTGGTCGCGATGGGGATGGCCGGGCGGCTGACCAAGCGCTGGACCGAGGCCAACGAGACCTATCTGGCCGGCAATCAGCGTGCCAGCGACGTCGCGGGCGGCTTAGGTGCAATCGCCAAGGTGCTGCGCATGATGCTGCAATCGGCGGTGCTGGCGGTCGGCGCCTATCTGGTGATCCATCAGGAGGCGTCCGGCGGCATCATCATCGCAGGCTCGATCCTGAGTGCGCGGGCGCTGGCGCCGGTCGATCTGGCGATCGCGCACTGGAAGGGTTTTGTCGCGGCTCGCCAGAGCTGGCATCGCCTCAACAAACTGCTTGAACAGATCCCGGCGCAGAACACCCAGACCTTGCTGCAGAGTCCCACCAAGCGCCTGTCGGTCGAGGGCGTCACCATCGTGCCGCCCGGCGATCAGCGGGTCATCGTCCAGGATGTCACTTTCGCAGTCGAGGCCGGAACCGGCGTCGGCGTGATCGGGCCCAGCGGGTCGGGCAAGTCGTCACTGATCCGCGCACTGGTCGGCGTCTGGATTCCGGTGCGCGGCAAGGTGCGGCTCGACGGCGCCGCGCTCGACCAATGGTCATCAGATGTGATCGGCCGTCACATCGGCTATCTGCCGCAGGACGTCGAATTGTTCGCCGGCTCGATCGCCCAGAACATTTCCCGTTTCGATCCCGACGCCAAATCGGATGCGATCATCACCGCGGCCAAGGAGGCCGGCGTGCATGACATGATCATCAAGATGCGCGAGGGCTATGACACCCAGATTGGCGAGCAGGGAACCGCGTTGTCTGCCGGGCAGGCGCAGCGCGTCGGGCTGGCTCGGGCGCTGTTTGGCCACCCGTTCCTGATCGTGCTCGACGAGCCCAACTCCAACCTCGATACCGAGGGCGACGAGGCGCTGACCCGTGCGGTTCGCGGCGCGCGCGAGCGCGGCGCCATCGTGATCGTGGTGGCGCACCGCCCGATCGGCATCGAGGCGGTCGACCAATTGCTGGTGCTGAAGGACGGCCGCATGCAGGCGTTCGGGCCGAAGGAAACCGTTCTCGGCCAGGTGCTGCAGCGCGCCGTCCCGCCGCCGCCCGCACCGATCAAGATCGTTGCCCCTGGAGCCAAATCATGAGCGAGGAGTTGAAAGGCGCACGCCGTTCGATACGGTCGCATCTGGTGGTCGGCCTGGCGCTGATGCTGGTGCTGGTGGGCGGATTCGGCGGATGGGCCTCGACGGTGCCGATCTCGGGCGCGCTGATCGCGCCGGGAGCCGTGGTGGTCGATTCCAACGTCAAGAAGGTACAGCACCCGACCGGCGGCGTGGTCGGCGAAGTGCGGGTGCGCGACGGCGATACCGTTAAAGCCGGCGATGTCGTGGTTCGTCTCGACGAGACCGTGGTCAAGGCGAGCCTGGCGATCGTCGTCAAAACCCTCAACGGATTGCTGGCGCGCGCGGCACGGCTGGAGGCCGAACAGCGCGGCACCGACAAGATCAAGTTCCCCCCGATGCTGGCCGATCGCGCCGACGATCCCGACGTCAGGGACGTCATGGCGAGCGAAACCAAATTGTTCGAGGTTCGTGTCAACGGCCGCGCCGGGCAAAAGGCCCAGCTGCGCGAGCGGGTCATGCAGCTCAATGAGGAAATCGAGGGCCTCTCGGCGCAGGAGAAAGCCAAGGACAAGGAAATCGCACTGGTCGAAAAGGAACTGGTCGGCGTCCGCCAGCTCTACGACCAGCGGCTGATCCAGATTTCGCGCCTGACCACGCTGGAGCGCGATTCCGCCCGCCTGTCGGGCGAGCGCGCGCAGTACATCGCCTCGCGCGCACAGGCCAAGGGCAAGATCACCGAGACCGAGCTGCAGATCATCCAGATCGACAAGGAGCTGGTCAGCGAGGTTTCCAAGGATTTGCGCGAGACCAACGACAAGATCGGCGAGTTCGTCGAGCGCAAGGTCACCGCGGAAGATCAGCTCCGCCGCATCGACATCCGGGCGCCGCAAACCGGCATGGTGCTGCAGTCGACGGTGCATACTGTCGGCGGCGTGATCACCGCCGGTGATGCCATCATGATGATTGTGCCGCAGGCCGACGATCTCTCGGTCGAGGCCAAGGTCAATCCGCAGGACATCGACAAGCTGCAGATCGGCCAGAAGACATTGCTGCGGCTATCGGCCTTCAACCAGCACACCACGCCGGAACTGAACGGCAAGGTCACCAGGGTGTCGGCCGACGTCACCACCGATCAGCGCACCGGGCAAAGCTATTACACGATCCGCGTCTCGTTGCCGCCGGCAGAAGTCGCCCGCCTCGGCGACAACAACAAGCTGATCCCGGGCATGCCGGTGGAAGCCTTCGTGCAAACCGGCGACCGCACCATGTTCTCGTATCTGATGAAGCCGCTGAGCGATCAGCTGATGCGCTCTTTCAGAGAGAAGTGAGTTGCTGTCGCAGCACAGTGCTTCTCGTCGTCCCGGCGAACGCCGGGACCCATACGCCGTGTCGGTAGTTGCGAGAGACGGTGTTCGACGACTTTGCCTAACCACGGAAGCCTGTGGTTATGGGTCCCTGCGTTCGCAGGGACGACGTTGATAGTTGATCAATAACAGCGCGTGATGTTGATGGTCGTCTGGCCGTTGCGCCCGGGAACCGTGACGGGCTCCGAGGAGCAGCTTGACACATAGGGCCGGTCGGACGGCACAACGTTCGGCGGATAGCGATGCGCCCAATCCCAGGGCACGTCATAGGTGTAGGTGTAACGGATATCGCGCGTGGTGGACTGCGGCGCCTCGACCACGGTCTCGCCATTCGAGGGCGAATAGTAATAGCCGCCGCCTCCCGGCCAGTAGGTCCCGACATTGTGCCGGCGGTGGTGTCCGAAACCGTGGACGGCCGGCGAATGGGGACCCGAACGCACGCCACCCGGCGCTGTTCCTGATCTGGCGAATGTATCGCCTGCGGCAAGCAAAAGCGCGGCTGCGCTGAGAGACGCGACAAGCGCCGAATGCATTCTATACGCCATGGCACATACCAATCGTTGGTTTCCAGGCGGCTCCCCCAAGCCGCTCCCTGATCTACGCTAGGTCGGGCATTTCGCGCCCGCAAACGCATACTTAATGATTGGTTAAGATGTAACGTTAATAGGGCCGTCTTTCGAGGGGCCATAGCCCGTCCAAGCCAAATACACCGCCGTCGTCCCGGCGAAAGCCGGGACCCATAACCACAGGCGCACGTGTGGCGCGACAGCCGTCGAACAGCGTCTCTCAAAATATGGGCCGCGGCGTATGGATCCCGGCCTTCGCCGGGACGACGTCAAATTACCGCCTGTCATATTCGTCAGGTCCCATCGCCCAGGCCCATTGTTCGTGGCCGGGCGCGTAGGTGCGGTTGGTTTCCGCCGGGTTGCGGTTGACCAGCGGCCGCATGAACATCGGGTGGGTGGCGCTGCGCACCTCGTGCTCGACCGTGAACAGATGCTTGCCGCTATCGAGGTCGACGATGTCCTTGAAGCGGTACTGGTACGGGTTGTCTTCCTGCGAGACCAGATTGCGCTCCAGGAGCTTGCGGTAGGGGCCCGAGAAATTCGTGATGTAGATCTGCACGTGGTGGCCGTCGAATGCCGGCTGCGGTCGGTCG
The DNA here is from genome assembly GCF_040546575.1 of Bradyrhizobium sp. OAE829. NCBI lineage: Bacteria > Pseudomonadati > Pseudomonadota > Alphaproteobacteria > Hyphomicrobiales > Nitrobacteraceae > Bradyrhizobium > Bradyrhizobium sp. OAE829. The sequence continues at coordinate 5,197,491 of NZ_JBEPOE010000001.1, forward strand.
GTCTCGCGGAATTGCAGATATTGATCCTTGCCGACCTTGACGCGCGCTGTGGTGCCGTCGCCGTTTTTGAGTTCGGCCGGCATCCCCATGATCTCGGGGTAGAAGCCGCAAATGGCTTTCGCTGACCCGACCGGCACGTCGAATTCGACATAGGGAATGCCGAGCGTGATGCGGCCGAAGCGCGCGGCGTCCGGCTCATAGCAGCGCACGCGATTGCCCCAGGGGCAGATCGCCTCGACATAATCATTGTGTTCGCGATACGCGAATTTGGTGCCTTCGAGCTTTTTGGCGACCGACGCCAGCCGTTCGAGCAGCGCCTCACGGCCTGAGATCACGATGCCGGTATGGCCGCGCAGCACCTGTGCCTCACCATCAGGCAAATGAAACTGGCTCTTGCCGACATTCACCCACATGTTGCTGTCCGACACCATCAGATAGGGATCGCGCGTCAGTCCAAGCCCGGTGACATAGAACAACGTCGCCAGCCGCTGATCGGGCACGAAGACATTGACGTGTTCGAAATGGATCGAGTTGCCGAGGTCTTCTGCGGCGCGGTCGAACGGCTGTTGCATGGCTGCGATCCCCCGAGGTTCCAGCGGATTATAGTCAGGCGCGGTGCCATGATCCAGCCGTCGCCGCGACGAGCAGGTATCTTCCTCGAGCGCATCACGGGCATCGCCGATCAGACATTTCAAAGGGTGCGGCGGATATAGCCAGCCGGGCGTGCAGGAATTGGTGTTAGGATAGCCTCGATACGTGAGCGATCGGAAAGCCGGGACGCTGCGGCGAAGGCCGTCGTCGCGGCGCGACCACAGACGGGAGCGGGTGCCGAGATGATCACAATCCCCCAACTGACCGCGCAAGCGCTGGGTTCGTTCCTGTCACGGGAAACCGAGGGACGGTTCGGCTCCTCGCATTCCGATTTGACGAAACTGCTGCCTTTTGCCGCGAAGCTGGCCTTGGAGTGCATCGGCAACAGCGATGCGCTGTATCACAACATCGAACACACCATGCTGGTGACGCTGGTGGGCCACGACATCCTGGTCGGCCGCGCGCTGGCGCGCCACACCACGGCCGACGATTACGCCAACTTCATCATGGCCTGCCTCGCCCATGATATCGGATATGTCCGCGGTGTCGTCCAGGGCGACGAGGATGATGCCTTTGTTGCTGATCTCAGCGGCCGCAAGATCCATCTGCCGGTTGGATCGTCCGACGCCGCGCTCGCGCCCTACCATGTCGACCGCTCGAAGCTGTTCGTGATCGAGCGGCTCGATACCATGGAGGAAGTCGACGCGGCCCGGATTTCCCGGGCCATCGAATATACCCGCTTCCCGTACGCGACGATTCCGAACGACGGTGATGACCTCAACGAGGAGGAGGGATTGCTGCTGCGCGCGGCCGATCTGATCGGCCAACTCGGCGACCCCAACTACATGCGCAAGTCGAATGCGCTGTTTTACGAATTCGAGGAAATCGGAATGAACAAGACGCTGGGCTACGCCACGCCCGCCGACATCGTCTATCGATTTCCGCAGTTTTATTGGACCAACGTCGCGCCGCAGATCCAGCTTGCGATCCGCTATCTCAACGTCACCTCCAGCGGCCGGCAATGGATCGCCAACCTGCACAGCAACGTCTTCCGGGCGGAGCGGGAAGTGAACCTGTCCGGACCGCAGCGCTAGAACTGGTTCGCGCTTGCGGTCCGAACCGTAAGTTCAACGTCATTGCAACATCGTTGACGGGCGTTGGAGGGCTTCCTGCAGCGCCGAGCGATCCTTGGCGGCTTCCGCCAGTCCTTCGCCGATCTGACTGCGATTGATGCCCATGTCCCTCAGCTCCCGGTCGGCAAGGTATCGCAGGATGACGAGATTGGCCTGTTGCTCGCGCTGGGCAATCAGCTTTGCGATATAGCCATTGATCATGTGGCCAAGCCAGGCCTGCCATGACCTCAAAGTGCTGCGCATCGCGCCGGTCGTGACAAAAGTACTGGACGTATGGTTTAGCATCGACATGTTGTTTCTCCTTCGAAACGGTGAACACCCCCTTTCGCAGCAACAACATGCACCACGTGCGCTTCCATGACTTTCAGGGAAGCACGATTTGTTCTTTTGTTTAGCTTGAGACGGCCTTGATCTTGGTCAATTGGACCCGCGATGTGTGAAGCAGTTCACAATTGGCGCGTCGCTTCGCCTACTTCGACACATTCTCCAGCAGCAGGCCTAGCGCCGTGGCCGCAAACTTCTGCATGTTCGCCTGCCGGTCCGAACTTCCCGTCTCGAGCGTGAACACCGCATTCTGCGGGCCCGCGACCGCCATGCAGCTGTGGCCGGCGGCGTCGCCGTAGCGGTTGCCGGTCGGTCCCGTGGCGCCGGTCTCGGACAGGCCCCAGTCGGTGGCAAAGCGCTGGCGCACCTGGCTCGCCAGCAGTTTGGCATAGGGCTCCGACGCCGAGCGGAGGCCCTTCATCGCCTCATCGGAAATGTCCATCAGGATGCGCCGTGCGTCGCGGGTGTAGACCACGCCGCCGCCGAGGAAATAGGCGGATGCGCCGGGCACCGACAGCAGCGCCGCCGAGATCAGTCCGCCGGTGGAGGATTCCGCGATCGCGATGGTCTGTTTGCGCTCGATCAGTCTGGCGGCGACCTTCTCGGCGATCTCAACGAGTTCTTTCATGTTCCCTCAGCTCCGGCGCAGCATGCGCTTCAGCAACGACTTCTTGTCGGGCTTGTCCGCCAGCGAATGATAGACGACGCGAATGAAGTTCTTGGAGGCGAGCTCCGTCGGCGCCCATTTCTTGTCGAGATCGGCGAACGGTTTGGTGGCCAGCACGTCGTCTTCGCTCTTGCCTTCCTTCACCAGCTTCGCCATGCGGTCCCGCGCGGTGACCAGCATGGCGCGATACTCGGTCAGAGCCGCCTTGTCGGCGATCGGGCCGTGGCCCGGCACGATGCGGCTCTTGGCGTTGGTCATCTTGAGATAGGCGTTGGCCGCCGCGATCATGCCCTTGATGTTGCCGCCATTGGCGAAGTCGATGTTGGGATAGCGGCCATTGGTGAAGGTGTCGCCGGTCGACAGCACATTGGCGGTCTTGAACCACACATAGGTGTCGCCGTCGGTATGGGCGTGGGCGATGTGCCTGAGGTCGGCGACGCGGCCGGGAAGCCGGATCTTGAGCGTCCCGCCGGCATAGGTCTTCTTCGGCAGCGCGCCGGCTGCGGCCGGCGGCGTCTTGACGCCGGTCAGGCCGTTGGTGGTTCCCTCCGCCAGGCGAATCTTGACGTTGACGTCGGAGACGATGGTGACGCCGTCCTTGGCGAAGGCTTCATTCCCGCCGGTGTGGTCGCCGTGATAATGCGTGTTGACAAGATACTTGATCGGCAGGTTCGAGATGGTCGATATCGCGGCCTTGATCTTGTCGTGCAGCGGCGCGAACTGGCCGTCGACCATGATGATGCCGGTTTTGCCGACCGCCACGGTGATGTTCCCGCCCTGACCCTCGAGCATGTAGACGTTGTCGCCGAGATCGGTGGTCTTGATCTCGACCTTGGAGAAATCGACCGGCGGGGGTGCGGCAGGCGGGGCAGGGGGAGCTGTCTGCGCGGCTACCGCGCCAGCCAGCAAAAGGGTGATGGCAACCGCCGTGCTTCCAGTCCGAATCATCAAAATCTCCTAAGGGCCGACCCATGTTTTCCTAGCACAGGGGGCTAGCGTTTGCCGAGTTGCGGCGCACCGACCAGCCTGCTTGAATGCGGCCAAAGAACCAAGCGGCGCGGCTTACAAGATGCCGTGAGACCGCGTCGGCGCACGAGGAAACATGCCCGAGGAAACGTCATGACGTCACCGATCGCAGGCGGCGTGGATTGCGACCTGCATCCCGCCGTGCCCCATCTGACCAGCCTGCTGCCGTATATGAACGACTACTGGCGCGACCAGGTGACGACGCGCGGCATGACCGATCTGGTGTCGCAATCCTACCCGGCCAATTCGCCGATCAGCGCGCGCCCCGATTGGCGCCCGGCGCAGGGCAAGCCGGGCTCCAGCCTCGGCGACATGCAAAAGCAGGCGCTCGATCGGTTTCAGGTCAGCTACGGCATCTGCAATCCGTTGTACGGCGTGCAGATGGTGTTTTCCGAGGACATGCAGGACGCTTTCTGCCGCGCGCTGAACGACTGGCTGGTGCAAGAGTGGCTCGACAAGGATTCCCGCCTGCGCGGCTCGATCGTGATCCCGACCCAGAGCGTGGAAAAATCAGTCGCCGAGATCGAGCGCTGTGCCAAAGACCCGCGTTTCGTTCAGGTGCTGATGCTTGTGATGGGCGACATGCCGCTCGGCAAGCGCGCCTATTGGCCGATCTATGCCGCCGCCGAGCGGCTCGGGCTGGCCGTCGGCATCCACGCCGGCTCCGCCTATCACAACCCGCCGACCTCGGTCGGCTGGGGTTCCTATCATGTCGAGGATTACGTTGCCCAGGCGCAGGCGTTCCAGACCCAGTTGACCAGCCTGATCGTCGAGGGCGTGTTCGCCCGGCATCCGAAGCTGAAGATGGTGATGCTGGAAAGTGGCTTCACCTGGCTGCCGTCATATCTGTGGCGGCTGCACAAGTTCTGGCGCGGGGTGCGGATGGAAACGCCCTGGGTCGACCGCGCGCCGCTGGAAATTGTGCGCAGCAACATCCGCTTTTCGCTGCAGCCGGTCGACGCGCCACCGGATCCCGCCACGTTAAATCGCCTGTTCGACCATATGCAGTCGGACGAATTGCTCCTATTCTCGACCGACTATCCGCACTGGCAATTCGACGGCGACGAGGTGCTGCCGGAGGGGATTTCGGAAGGTCTTGTTCGCAAGATCATGATCGATAATCCGCACGCGACCTATCCTCGTCTCACGCAGCCCGCGATCAAGGAGGCAACGCCATGAACGTGCAGTTTCGCCCCGAACCGGCCGCTTCCGCGAGCGTCAGGACCGCGATCGCCGATTGCGACATCCATCCCGCGCGCGCCACCGGGACCGAGCTTTATCCGTTCCTGGCAAAGCGCTGGCATTCGCATCTGGAGACCTACGGCAAGCACGCCTATCAAGGCATGATGGAAGGCCCGCCCTATCCGAAGGCGCAACCGAATGCCTCGCGCCGCGACGCCTATCCGCCGGAAGGCGGCAAACAAGGCTCCTCGCTGTCCTTCATGCAGAAGCAGCTGCTCGATCCCTACAATGTCGCGCTCGGCGTGCTCAATCCGCTCGACACCGGGCAGGGCCTGCGCAACCACGATCTCAGCGCGGCGCTGGCGACCGCGATCAACGATTGGCAGATCGAGAAATGGACCAGCAAGGATTCCCGTCTGAAGGGCTCGATCGTCGTCGGCAATGAAGACGGCCCCACGGCCGCCGCCGAGATCCGCAAGCGCGCCGGTGACAAGAATTTCGTGCAGGTGCTGCTGCTCAGCCGCAATGTCGAGCCGCTCGGCCAGCGCCGCTACTGGCCGATCTATGAGGCGGCGCAGGAGATCGGCCTTCCTGTCGGCGTCCATGCCTTCGGCTTCGGCGGCAATCCCATCACCGCGTCCGGCTGGCCGAGCTTTTACATCGAGGAGATGGTCGGCCATTCGCAATGCCAGCAGACCGCGCTCGCGAGCCTCGTGCTCGAGGGCGTGTTCGAGCGCTATCCGAAACTGAAGATGGTGATGATCGAGGCCGGCTTCGGCTGGGCGCCGTCGCTTTCCTGGCGGCTGGACAAGAGTTTCGACCGGCTGCGCAGCGAGGTGCCGCATCTGAAGCGCCGTCCGTCGGAATATATCCGCGATCACATCTGGTGGACCACGCAGCCGATGGAAGATCCGGAACGCCGCGAGCATCTGTTCGAGCTGATCGAATGGATCGGCTGGGACAAACTGCTGTTCGCCACCGACTACCCGCATTGGGATTTCGACGAGCCCTCGCGCGTGCTGCCCCCCGGCGTCAGCGACGCCAACAAGCAGGCGTTCTACCTCGACAATGCGAAGAAGCTGTACGGGATCGCATGATCAGGAAAAGCATGCCCTCGGGCCACGACCCGAGGGGTGGGAACCGGTTTTCCGAAAAAGATCATGCGTAGGAAATAATATGGCTCGACACGTCATTGCCCCGGTGGATGAACTTCCGCCGGGCACGCGAAAATTCCTCACCATCGACGAGCGGCCGATCGCGATCTTCAACGTCAAGGGCGAGTTTTTCGGCCTGTTGAACCGCTGCCCACATCAGGGGGCGGCGCTATGCGAAGGCCCGCTGATCGGGCTCGCCACATCTTCGGACCCCGGCGAGATCGAGTACACCAAATTGGGCGAGATTATCCGCTGCCCCTGGCACGGCTGGGAATTCGATATCCGCACCGGCCAGTCCTACTGCGACCCCAAACGCTTCCGCGTCAAAGCCTATCCCGTCAATGTCGAGCCGGGCACCAGCGTGGTGAAGGGGCCGTATGTGGCGGAGACGATCGCGGTATCGGTCGAGAGCGACTACGTGGTGGTCGATCTGTAGCGGCCGCCGTTCCGGTGAACGCCGGCCGCTTCGCCATCCCTAGACAGCGTCTTTGGCAACCTTCAGCGGCGACGCTTTGACCGATTTGCTGGCCGGCTTGGCCGCGAATTCCATCGGCTCTTTCGTGAACGGATTGATGCCGCTGCGGGCTTCAGTTGCCGGCTTGTTCACGACGGACATTTTGACGAAGCCGGGAATGACGAACTCACCGGATTCATTCAGCTCCTTGTAGCCGACGGTGGCCATCTGCTCGATGACGGCCTTGACGTCATTCTTGGAAAGCTGCGTTCCCTCTGCGATTGCATCGATCAACTGAGTCTTGGTCATCTTGGCCATTGAAAATTACCTTTCTGTGTGGGGGAGAACGGATTGAAGCGCACGCGCTACGCTGGTTGCATAACCCGGTCTGGAGCGCGGCAAGGCCACGCAAATCGCTTCCCGTTCATGGCTGCGGTCATGAAGCTACCGGGCTTAAAACCTATCGAGGCCCAAAACGCAAGGCGTAGATCGGCCTGTGGGGAACCGCTTTTCGAATCGATCGGCACCTGCAGGAGGCTTGTATCGTTGCGGCGCATCCGGCCTCCTGTGAGGTTACGCGCCGCTGGGCCTGCCCTGATCATCTTGCAATGACACAACAAATCCCTTCAGCCGCGATGAGGGATGCAGGCGGCAGCTCAGCCCTGGCTTCGAGCTATGTGCCGGCCATCGACATGAATGTTCAATCGCTTGTTGAAAAATCCGGAGGAAAAAATCTCCACAACGCGGTTGGCCTCGCTCGTTTTCAACGCGCCGCGCAGCAAGGCCTTGCGGTTGTAAAGCGACACACCGGTGGCTGAATCGACCAGCTGCCCGTCGATGTGCAACTTCAAAATCATCAATCCGGCTTTCTCCATATCCGGGACCGCGCTGCATGCGATCTGATGTCCTTCAAAGGTCGTCGTCACTTCCTCGGTAAACACACCCATTGATTGATCTGCTTTGTCCCGTTGCCCACCGAAATTGGCGGAGTTCGTCGAGTTGCGGCGGGCCGTCCCGCAACGTCGCCATCGCCGCTATGTCTTCAACGTCCCCTGCAGCAGCTTGATGCCGTCGGCGAGCGCGCGCTGCATCAAGAGCGTGTCGACCCCATAGGCGATCATGCGAAAGCCTTTGGCGCGGAAATCACGCGCCCACTTCGCGTCGCCGGCGAGGAATCCTGGTGTCTTGCCGTGTTTCTCGCAGGCCTTGACCAGTCTATCGACAGCGCTGTGGAATTTCGGGTTGTCGAACTGCCCCGGGATGCCCATGAAGTTCGTCAGATCGTAGTGGCCGAGCCAGACCACGTCGACGCCGTCGATCGCGGCGATCGCGTCGACGTTCTCGATTCCCTTGGCGGTCTCCACCAGTGCGATCACCATGGTGCGCGCGTTCGCCTCGGCGATCTTGTCGGTCTCGGCGCCGCCGGCATAGTCATCATGCGCCGCGACATTGAACGCGGCGCCGCGACGCCCGATGGGTGGATATTTCGTGCAACCAACGATCGCCCCGGCCTGCTCCGGCGTTTCGACCATCGGCACCATGATGCCCATCGCGCCGATATCGAGCGCGCGGGCGATGTGATGGTAGTCGCCGGAGGGGACGCGCACCAGCGGCACCAGGTCGAGCCCGCGGCAGAACGCGAACTGCGCTTTCATGGTTTCGAAGCCGACGCCCGAATGCTCCATGTCGTAGAGGATGAATTCGGCGCCGGCCTCGCGGCAGATTGAGGGATAGCCGGGCGTGAAGAACTCGAATGTCATCGTTCCGAACGCGCAGCCGCCGGCCGCAAGCCGTGGTTTTATGGGGTTTGGACGCAACGGATTTCTCCCCGATGTGTTCACGCGCAGGCGGCGCCGGAGTGGACGCACGTTCGTCAAACCGAGCGTGTCAGGCCTCCGTCGACCCGCAGGTTCTGACCAGTAATGTAGGCCGCACCCTCGGACGCAAGGAAGGCGATCGTGGCCGCTATTTCCTCACTCGTACCGTATCGCTGCATCGGCACGGATGACCGGCGCTCCTCGGTGGCCGGCAAGCTGTCGATCCAGCCCGGAAGCACGTTGTTCATCCGCACGCCGTCAGCCGCGTACTCGTCCGCGAAGATTTTTGTGAATGCTGCCAGTCCGGCTCTGAAGACGGCCGATGTGGGAAACATCGAACTTGGCTCGAAGGCCCACGCAGTCGAGATGTTGATGATCGCGCCGCCACGTTGCTGGACCATGATCGGCGTCACGATGCGCGTCGGCCGGATCACATTCAGCAGGTAGGTGTCCATGCCTTTCAGCCATTGCTCGTCGGTGATCTTGAGAATCTTGTCGCGAGGGCCGTGTCCCGCGCTATTCACAAGCACGTCGACGCGGCCCCACGTCGAGACGACAGTATCCACGAGCCGTTTCAGATCGTCGTTCGATTGATTGGAGCCGGTGACCCCGATCCCGCCAAGCTCGTTCGCGATCGCTTCGCCCTTCCCGGAGGACGAAAGGATCGCGATCTTGTAACCGTCTTGCGCGAGACGCCGCGCGGCTGCGGCGCCCATGCCGCTTCCTCCTGCCGTAACGATGGCAACCTTCATCGTGCATACCTTCGGTCGATTTCGAGAAATCAATCATGGCTGATCATGCAAGCTGCTGCAATGCCTGCATCTTGCCCTGAGCCCTTGCCGCCACCGCTCCGATATCAGTTCTGACTCAAAGCGGACGTTCGGCTGGATTTCTCAGGGAGACAAGATAATCCGACCACCAGCGCCGGGCCTCCCATATGATGACCCCCGTTTCCCCGAGTTGAGCCATCTCCTCGTGTGTGGAATTTTGAATAGTGGTCAATATTGACCAGTCACATCGGATCCAGAAGCGCATGCTGCTTCCATCATGGCCCCAGTCATGGCAGCGGTTGGTGACAGCGAGTCAGTAACGCTCGGGCCATGGAAGCATTGTGCTCCTCGTCCAGAATGTCTTGACCGGTATTGAGCGCCCGCGCGGATCTCGTTGAGGTCGAAAAGCAGGGTGATTCCGAAGTCTTTGTTTGATCGGGTTTTCTTATCTTTAGCTCAGGCGGAGATCGCATATGCAGGCAACGATACTTGCGAAACTCCGCGAATGGTCCATCCTTATAACCGCACTTTGTATTGCTCTTGGCGGAATCTTGTACGCAGCTTCTTTCTCATCAACACCGCCGGAATCGCTGGCGGTCGCGCCCACCGCCGCCAGTTCTCAGCCGCAGGCGTCTTCAGTTGCTTCCAAGAATTCCGCGGCGGCGCCACAAAGTCCGGCCGCGGTCCCAGCACCAGCGGACTCGGCGACGCCAAACCGTCCCCCGGCGTCGTCCGGACCGACGGCACACCAGATGCATGGCCACGCACCAACGCAGCCGTCGAGCGCTCCCGCGCGCACGGCTGTTGCGACGAACGCTCCTCCGACGCAACCCGTTACTTCCACATCACCCCCAACACCGGCTGGCGGGACAGCCGTCGACGGCGATGCGGCGACAGGCCGCCAGGTCTACCGAAAATGCCAAGCCTGCCACTCGCTGGAGGTCGGCAAGAACGCCCTTGGCCCGAGCCTCGCCGGCATCATTGGCAAGAAGTCCGGCGAGGTGCCCAACTACAATTATTCGCCTGCGATGAAGGCTGCCAATTTGACTTGGGACGCAGCGACACTCGACGCCTATCTGCTTGATCCATCAAAGCTGGTTCCGCAGAACAAAATGCCGTTCGCGGGATTGAAGACCGTGAACGAGCGCAAGGATGTGATCGCCTATCTGGTTGCGGCCGCGTCTCCGGCCGGCGCGCCGGCTGTTGCGCAGCGTTCGCCCTCGCCGGCGGCTGCGCCGGCGCAACCGTCAGCCTCGGGCGAACAGCGCGCTTCTGTTTATTTGCCGGAGGCCCGCTACACCCTGCGTACCGGCATTGCAGAAGGGCGGAAGGTCTATCTCGGCGTCGGCGGCACCATCGACGGACAAGTCAATCCGCTTCTTTCAGCCGCGGAGGGACAGACGGTGCAGATCATCCTGATCAACGGAGAAGGGGCCGAGCACGACATCGTATTTCCGGAACAGAATGCAAGGTCGTCACGTATATTTAGCCCCGGCGCAAGCACAGCGTTCGCGTTCCGCGCCACGCGCGCCGGAGATTTCACCTACTTGTGTAGCGTTCCAGGTCACGAGTTGGCGGGCATGCGCGGACAACTCGTCGTCACGCCGCTTCCGCCCGATCAGGTGCTGGTCGAAGCCGACATCTCGAGGAAATCGACCGAGGTTCCACCGCCGGTCGGCCAACGTCCGCCGCAGACAGTGCAAGTCGAACTCAACGCAGTCGAACTCGAAGGCCGCCTCGCGGAAGGGACTACGTTCGGCTATTGGACGTTCAACGGCCGCGTTCCCGGGCCGATGCTGCGCGTTCGCGTCGGCGACACCGTGGATGTGCGCGTCAAGAATTCCGCTGACAGTACGATGGTTCATTCGGTCGACTTCCATGCGACCACCGGACCCGGGGGCGGAGCCGCTTCCACACAAGTCGATCCCGGGGCGGAGAAATCATTCAAATTCAAAGCGCTTATTCCGGGACTGTACGTCTACCACTGCGCCACGCCAATGGTGGCCCATCATATCGCCAACGGGATGTATGGTCTCATGCTGGTCGAGCCCGAAGGCGGACTGCCGGCGGTGGATCGCGAGTTCTACGTTATGCAGGGCGAGATCTATACTGAGGCGCCGTTCGGCCATCGCGGCAGTCAGGAATTCAGTGTTGAAAAATTGCTGAACGAGCGGCCGGAATATTTCGTTTTCAACGGTTCGGTGGGGGCGCTTTCAAAATTGCATCCGCTGGAGGCCAAGGTCGGTGAAACCGTTCGAATCTATTTCGGCGTCGGCGACCCAACTACACGTCCTCCTTCCATGTCATCGGTGAAATTTTCGACCGAGTCTACAATCTCGGCGGCTTGCTAAGCGAGCCATTGCGCGGCGTGCAGACCGTCACCGTTCCTGCGGGTGGTGCAGTCATCACGGAATTCAAGGTCGATGTTCCCGGCAACTATATGCTGGTTGATCATGCTCTGTCGCGCGCCGAGCGCGGCCTGGTCGGCATGTTGCATGTTGAAGGGCCACCCAACCCGGAAATTTTCGACGGCAAAATCGAACCCGGGACGGGCCATTGAGACCGATGGCTGCGCGACTTGGGTCAACCATGCCATTTAGCTGATGATCGAAATCCTGCTGGCGCCTTGATCGCGCAGCGCGACGCGGCAGACACCGTCGTTTATATTCAAAGCCGGGCAACTCTCCGCCGCATTTCGCACTCAGCCTTCGTTTGCAGAGGAACTTATGCGCTGTTGTGGACGATATACTCAAAGGAAGAAAACCAGATGAAGCTCAAATTCGCACTTCTCGCGCTGGCCACTTTAGCTGGCGCTGCGCTTTCGACCGGAACCGCTTCGGGTATTCCGCTCGCCCCCTTGGGAAAGCTCCAGCCTTCGAATATCGAAAGTGTTGCAGTGGTCTGCGGTGCACGCGGCTGCGTTCGCACAGCGCCCGTGTATCGGCGAGGAGCCTACGTCGTCCGCCGCCCGTATGTACGTCGCGGTTATGGATATCATCGGGGCTATCGTCGCTACTAATCTTGAAAGGTGGCTTCGGCCCTCTTTTTCTTACCAGGAGCTAACGAGGCCGCCGCCTCTCGGCTTCCTTTATCATGTCGGCTCTTGGTACTTTTGAGACACGCCGAGGCTCCGCGATTGTGTCAGCTTTTGGGATGAGATGAGCCGCAAGCGGTCAAAGCGTCGAAAATGCCAAAGCTGAATTGGTGACGTCCGCGGCCAGCCCGCAGATCAGCAAGCGGCCGCGGGAGAACTAGTGCGGCTACGCTGCGGCAGGTGGTCCGAACCAGATGGCCAGCGCGTCAGCGAGTCCCATCTGGGTAGAATCCCCCACCCAGGCCACATATCCGTCGGGCCGGATCAGCACGGCGTCGGGAGCCGTGACCGCGCCGAGTGCCGGAAGCTCCCACGCGCCATCATATTTGGCGTTGATCAGCTGCACCCGATCCGCCCATGGCGTGATGTCCAGGCTGCCGGGCTCGGCGAGATTGAGCAGCACCGGCCGGGCACCGTGCAGCAGGGTGAATAGCCGCAGCGGGCCGTCCTCGGTGATCAGGTCGAGATCGGGCATGCGGCGTCCGAGCAGTTTGTGTCCCTCGCCGAGATCGTAATGAATACCGAGACCCGACATGTCAGCGGCGAACCGCTTGCGCGGCCCGTCCATGCGCATCAGTTCGGACACGGCCTCGCCCAAGGCTTTGGTGCGGTCGTCGGTGCGGAGCAGCGCGACTTGCGCCATCGTGTTGCGCAACGCGAGCGCGGCGACCGGGTGCCGCTCGGCATGGTAGGTGTCGAGCAGGCTTTCCGGCGCCGTCTGCTTGATCACCTGCGCCAGCTTCCAGCCGAGGTTCACCGCATCCTGCACACCGAGGTTGAGGCCCTGTCCGCCCGCCGGGTAATGCACATGTGCGGCGTCGCCGGCCAAAAGCACCCGTCTGTCGCGGTAGGACGCGGCCTGCCTTGTCATGTCGGTGAATCGCGAAATCCAGGTCGGACTGTGGATTCCGTAGTCAGTCCCGAAGATTTCGATCAGCGCCTCGCTGAGATCGCTCAAGGTCGGTTCGCCGGACCCGACGTTCCGTTCGGTCACCATGACCCGTAGCGGCCCCCCATCCAGGTAGACGATCTCGCCGTCGCGGATCTCGTAGTTCAACTTGCTGAAGCCATGCGCGCCAAATTCGTTGCGGTGGATGCCCAGTTTCGGCTGCTCGGTCACCTCGACCTCGGCGATCAAATTGCTGACGGTCGGATCCGATCCGGGGAATGCGATGCTGGCAACTTTTCGGATCAGGCTGCGTCCGCCGTCGCAGCCGACGAGATACCGCGCGCGCAGCGATGTACCGCCGGACAGCGCGACGTCCACGCCGCGGTCGTCCTGCGCGAAACCTGTCACCTCCGTTCCGCGATAGATCGGCACCCTCAGCTCAAGGGCCCACTCGGCCAGGATGCGCTCGATATGGTTCTGCCACAGCCCGAGCCCGTAATTGTGCCGGGTGGGAAAGTCGCTGATATCGAGCGGAACGTGGAAGTGCACCACCCCGAACGTCTGTCCCTCCGAGAGGAACCGGTCGGCGATGCCGCGCTGATCGAGGATCTCGATGGTTCGCGAATGCAGGCCGCCGGCGCGCGATCCCGCAAGTTCCTGGCTGGCCCGCCGTTCGACAATGGCGACGTCGACGCCCGCGAGCGCCAACTCGCCCGCCAGCATCAGCCCCGTTGGGCCGCCTCCGGCGATTACCACCGCATGCCCAGTCTTTGCCGCACCCATTTCGTCCCTCCGTCGCCATGGTTTCGGCTGGCGTTCTACGGGATGAAGGGGGTCTTGAAGCAAGCCCCTTGTGCGCTACATATCAGTGTGGGGAGGCTGGTATTCCGCTTTTTGCGGGCAGAAGCCCGCCATTCAAGCCATCATCGCGTTCAAAGCCGCCACCGGTTCGGGCAAGGCGCAAGCGGACGTCGACCGTTCATGCGCCGGGTCAGTATTCCATCGGACGCCATGGATGAAGTACCTGTCGCCCGTCCCGAGCGAACGTGAAGTAATGCCCGCCGCCGGCGGGTTGATCGTGCGTTCGATCAATCGCAAAACCGGAATAGTGGCAGAACAATAGGGTCCCTACAGCGCCGTGGCCCACGAACAGCACGTCGCCCGTTTGCTTTCGCGCCAGGACGTGTTCGACCTCGCGCGTGATCCGCAGTTGGGCGTCGACGGCCCGCTCCCACCCCCGGATGCTGACAAGGGGTTGCGCGAAAAACTGATCGGCAACCAATTCGAACTCTTCAGGTGGCAAGAAACCCGTAGCCGACCGATCGTTCTCGTGCATTGCCTCCTTCACTTCCACCGTGAGGTTCAATTCCCGGCCGATAATCTCGGCTGTTTCAATTGCCTTCAGCTCTGCGCTGGAGATGATCTGCGTTGTCTCCGATAGCCATCCAGCCTTCGCCAGCGCTTCGGTGCGCATTCTTCCGACCTCACTCAATCCCCATCTCGGAACAGGGAGAGACGGATCTATTTTCACCTGCGGATGGGTAAGGTAGCGTACGTGAGCGTTCATGATTTGGATGATGCGGCAACAAAGGCTTGTCCGCAACGGGCCTAACCGGGTCGGTCGGGGCAGAATGTCGTCGATCGGCCGACGAGGGCAGGTAACTTCCGATTTACGGAAGTCGTGTCAAGCCCCGAAATAAAAAATATTTCTGTTTACCAGAATGAAAATCAGAGGTATGTGTTTGGCCATCCCGTCCTGGTCAGAAGGGCGTCGGCCGTCGTCACGGACGTTGGGCGGGTTGCGGTGGACGCCTGTTTGCGCTTCGACGATGGGCGCAGGTGGGCGTACGGCAAAACCGTGTGGTCCTGGCGCCCGTTGCCGGCGTCAAGTTGTCGGAGAAGCGCAAGCGGAAACGGCAGCGACGGAGTCAACCAAGAACTCGTCTCCGGGGAGATCACGGCATAAGCCGTAAAGCCATTGCGCAGGGAAGGCCGGGTGTTCTCCGCTGCCCTGTATGCTCGTGTGCACTTTGTTTTGTGCAAACCGCACACGAGACCGCGGGTGCAGCGCGCACCCGATCTTCCCTGCGCCCTCTCATTGGAGGGCGGGAAGTTTCTGGCAAAGCTCGGGCGCAATGCGTCGCGAGATCGTCGAGGTGTGTGTCACACCCACAATTGTCGTCCCCGCGAAGGCGGGGACCCAGTATTCCAGAGACCGCAATGATTGAGCCGAGAAGCCGCGGCGTACTGGATCCCCCGCTTTCGCGGAGGATGACAGCAGAAATCACCGGGCCGACGCGTGGAGAGAGCTGAGAAGCGCAATGACGACGTCGGAGGTGCCGAGTCAAACATGCCCCATCATCCGCCGCTCCCGTGCATAACGCACCAGAGCGACGAAGCGATAGATGCCGTGCACGAATTTCCCATAAGGCATGGTGATGAACAGCGAGAACACCACGCCGAGATGCAGCGCCAGTAGCGGACCCATCGCCGGCGTTGCGCGCAAGAACAAGAGCGCCATGCCGGTCAGGCTGGTCAGGAACAGCATCACGATGAACGCGACATCCATGCCGAGGCGTTTTTCATCGACCAGCACAGGATCGCGCTTCCATTTTTCGAGGAGCAGTCCCACCGGTCCAATCAACAGCCCAATGCCCCCGAGCGTGCCCAGCACCACCGGCAGGTCCCACCACGGGTAGGGCGCCTGACGCGCCAGGAAATAATGATAGAGCGTCGCGACACTGGTCGAGGCAAAGCACAGCCCGAAACCGTAGAAGGTGAGGTGGTGATAGATCTTGCGGCGGTCGGTCGGGCGATCGTCCTCGTTGAAGCAGCCGACGCCGCCGCCGTCGAGATAACGCAGCTCGCCAGCGTCGCGGATCGCCTGCCAGATCGAGCCCGCATCGGCGCGCATGCCGATGGGCTCGCCGATATCGCGCCAGAACGCGCGCACGCCCATGACAAGCGCCACGATCGCATAGAGGAAGGCGGCGCCGAACAGCGCCGCCATCGCGTTGTGCGGCATCAACTTGTAGAACGCGCCCGGCCCGGTGTGGACGCCGAACAGCACTTGCCGGTCGTGGAAGGCGGCAAAGCCGAAGATGAAGGCGGCGACGCTGAGCGCGGCAACGATACTGATCACGAGGCCGTTGCTCGCGAAGGCGCCGGAAAAGGCGCGCGGCCAGACGTAAGCAGCATAGGACTCGTTCCGCGCGACGGCCAGCGTCTGCGGCACATTGACATTGAATTCATGCGGCGGCGAGAACTGGCAATCGGTGTAGCACGCGCCGCAGCTATGGCAGAGATTGGCGAGGTAATTGAGGTCGCCGTCGGAAAACGCGCGGCGCATCTCCATCGCCGGAAATACCGCGCAGAGCCCCTCGCAATAGCGGCAGGAATTGCAGACCGTCATCAGGCGGTCCGCCTCCTCCAGAATTCTAGTTCCGTGCATTGCGCGGTGCTCTTCTTGTCTGACGCGTTTTCTTCACGCGAACCGGTGGCCACTTCGCTTGAAAACGCTATGCTTTCGAAGCGTCCGTTACTTGGTGAGACCCTTGCCTTCGAGCCATTTCTGGATCAGGCCAGCTACCTCGGCGTTGTTCTTGTCCATCATCACCATGTGCGAATTCCCGTTGATGCCGGCCTTCGGCAGGTCGACGACATCAACGCTGCCGCCCGCGGCCTTGATGCCTTCCGCAAAGGCGACGCCGGTGGCGCGGATCTTCGGCCAGCGCGAGTCCTGCTCGATATAGTCGCCATAGACGATCAGCGTCGGAATGTTCTTGAGTACATCGACCTTGGCGGGATCGCCGACCCCGGCGGGCTCGATCGCGATCAGCGCCTTGACCTTGTCGGGCCGCGCCTGCGCCACCTTGAAGCCGAAGCTGCCGGCCTGGCTGTGGAACAGGATGATGGAGGGGCCGACGCGGTCGATCTCGGCGATATAGGCGGCAATGATCGCATCATCGGTGGTGGTCCAGCGTGGCACGTTCTGCTTGACGAAGTTCTCATAGCCGTCGTTCGGGAACTGATTGCCCGGCAGCAGCTTGCGCTTGGCCGGATCGGAATTGTAGGAACCGGCGCCGTCGCCGATGCGAAAGCGCTCGAACGGATTGGCTGTCGTGAGGAACACCGGTTCGCTCTTGAAGATGTCAGGATATTGCGCCCAGCCAGCGCGGCCGCGCTCGACCGCATCCGAATTGTAGACGGCCCAGCCCTTGCGCAGAAAAT
The DNA here is from genome assembly GCF_040546575.1 of Bradyrhizobium sp. OAE829. Taxonomy (NCBI): domain Bacteria; kingdom Pseudomonadati; phylum Pseudomonadota; class Alphaproteobacteria; order Hyphomicrobiales; family Nitrobacteraceae; genus Bradyrhizobium; species Bradyrhizobium sp. OAE829. The sequence continues at coordinate 5,214,822 of NZ_JBEPOE010000001.1, forward strand.
AGTTCAGCCAGCCTTCGCGTCCGTCCGGCGTGGTCTCATAGGTGACGCCGGTCAGCCCGCCGCCGTGCCACATCAGCAGCGGATAGGCTCCCTTCTCAACGGCGGGCAGAAAATACTGCACGTACATCTGTTCGACCTGGTAGGTGCCGTTCGGATCGACCTTGGCGGGCACGCCGCCCGGCGTAAACGTCACTTCCTTGACCGGCTTGCCGGAGATTTCGACCAAGCGGCCGCCGACATGGAACGAGCCCATGTCGCGCAGCGCGATCGGCTCGGCGGCGTTGGCCGCGCCCGTCATCAGAAGGGCTGCAATGGAAAGAAAAGCAAATCGCGACATGAACCCTCTCATGAGTCTTGGCGGCCGTTAGTTTTTCGCATTCTTCGCCGCTTCCCGTCCCGCCACCCGTCCGAACACGCTGCCGATGGTCATGCCGATGCCGGCGGCGTAGCCCTTGCCGAGCACGTTGCCGGCCATGATTTCGCCGGCGGCGAACATGTTGGCGGAAGGCTTGCCGTCCTTCATCAGCATGCGCGACTGCTTGTTCACGCGGGTGCCGAGATAGGTAAAGGTGATGCCGGGCCGCACCGGATAGGCGAGGTACGGCGCGGCCTCGATCTTGCGCGCCCAATGCGTTTTTTGCGGCGTGATGCCTTCGGTGCGGCAATCATCCAGGATGGTGTGGTCGAATGTGCCGGGCTGCACCGCGGCGTTGAAATCGGTGATGGTCTTTTCCAGTGCGACCGGGTCGAGCTCAAGCTTGGTTGCGAGTTCGGCGACGGTGTCGCCCGCGATCGGCGGGAACAGCGTCGGCATGAAGCTCGTCACCACGGCCGAATCGAAAATGATGTAGGCGATCTGGTCGGGCTGGGCCGCCACCAGCCGGCCCCAGATTGCGTAGCGCTTCGGCCAGATGTCCTCACCCTCGTCGTAGAAGCGCTGGGCGTGCTTGTTGACGACGATGCCGAACACGACCGAGTCGTGCCGCGTGATGATGCCGCCGTCGAATTTCGGCGCGCGGGCGTCGATCGCGACCGCATGGCATTGGGTGGGATCGCCGATGTCCTGCACACCCTTGGCCAGCAGCATTTTCAGGATCGAGCCGCGATTATAGGGCGTGCCGCGAATGAGAAAGTTGTCGGCGGCCTCGCCCCAATATTCCTTCAGCCATTCGATGTTGGCCTCAAACCCGCCGGCCGCGGCGACCAGCGCCGAGGCGCGGATTTCGGTGGCCCCGTCGATCGGCTGCTTCAGGTGAGCTGCCAGGAACATGCCGTCCTCGATGTGGAGATCAGCGACCTCGGCGTCATAGAGGATCTGGACGCCGAGTTGCTCGGCGGTCAGATAAAGCGCGTTCAGCATCGCGCGGCCGCCGCCGAGGAAGAACGAATTGGTGCGGCCGAGGCTGAGCGTGCCGCCGAGCGACGGCTGCCAGCGCACGCCCTGTTCGACGATCCAGTCCAGGATGTCCTTGGACTCCCGGATCATGAATTTTGCCAGCTCTTCGTCGGTCTCGCCGCCGGTCACCAGCAACAGATCCTGCCAGAATTCCTCCTCGGTGTAGGGCCCGGTGAGAATGGCGGTCGCGGCGTCATGGGCGCAGCGCATGTTGCGGGTGTGGCGGGTATTGCCGCCGCGATAGAATTTCGGCGCGCCCTCCAGCACCAGCACCGAGGCGCCGGCCCTGCGGGCGCTGATCGCGGCGCACAGCGCAGCGTTGCCGCCGCCGATCACCAGAACATCGAACCTGCGTTTCAAATCCACCATGCGCTCTTGTTATCGTTGTTTGCATGGAAATCAAATTGGCTGCCGCGCGACATGCGACAATGTCGGATACGGCGCGCATCGCGGAATGAACCGTCAGGGTTTCCCTGCAACGCTCTAGGCGGGGACGGCGTCGCGGGTCGCGATGGTTTCTCCGCCGCGATAGATGGCGAGCGCTGCGATGATGCCGAGCGCCGCGGCGCACATCAGCCAGTAGGCGGGGGATGCCTTGTCGCCGGTGTGATCGATCAGCCAGGTCGACGCAAATGGCGTAAACGTCCCGAACAGGCCCGCGGCGAGCGCAAAGGCCAGCGAGAAACAGGTGGTTCGGACATGCGCCGGCACCACCTCGACCAGCGCGCCCAGCATGGTGCCGCTGTAAACGCCGAAATAGAACGCGAACATCATTTCGACGGCGAGCATCTTGCCGAATGTGGGCGCCGCGATCAGCCAGTGCAGCGCCGGATAGGCGGTCACCAGGGACAGGCATGCAATCGCCAGCAATACCGGCTTGCGCCCGATCCGGTCGGACAGCGCGCCGCCGACCGGATTCCAGATGAAATTGGCCACAGCAGGGTGACGAGGAGGGCGTCCGGCGTGGACAGCTTCAGCACGGTCTTGCCGAAGGTCGGCGTGTAGACGGTGACGAAGTAGAAGGTCGTGGTGGTCAACACCGCCATCATCATGCCGAGAATGACGATGCGCCAGTTTGCCACCGCGGACGCGAACACTTCCGATGCGCTCGGATGCTTTTTCATGGCCAGGAACTCGGGTGTTTCTTCCAGCGTCCGCCGCAGCACGAAAATGAAGGGAATGATGAGGCAGCCGATGAAGAATGGAATGCGCCAGCCCCACGCCGCAACCGTTTCGGCCGGCATCACCTCGCTCAGCACATAGCCGAGGATCGCGGCGACAAAAATGGCGACCTGCTGGCTGGAAGATTGAAACGAGGTGTAGAAGCCCCTGTTGCCGGGGGTGGCGATCTCCGCCAGATAGACCGAGACGCCGCCGAGTTCGACGCCGGCGGAAAATCCCTGCAGCAACCGGCCAAGCAGCACGATGATTGGAGCGGCGATTCCGATCGTCTCATACCCCGGACAGAAGGCGATCACGACCGTCCCGATCGCCATGATCCCGAGCGTCACGATCAAACCCCGGCGCCGGCCGATGCGGTCGATATAGGCGCCGAGCACGATGGCGCCGACCGGGCGCATCAGCGCGCCGAGCCAGAACACCCCGAACGCATTCAGCAGCGCCGTCGTTTCGTTCTGGGCAGGAAAGAACGCCTTCGCGATGGCGCTGGCGTAAAATCCGAACAGGAAGAAATCGAACTGCTCGAGGAAGTTGCCGCTGGTTGCGCGCAGGATGGCGCCGACACGCGATTTGATTTGCGGTATTTCCGAACCACTTGCCTGCGCCATGACGCCGTCCTCCCGCTGTGTTGCCGCCAGCGCAAAAAGCCTCGTTGGCCGAGACAGTTAGCCTGCTTGATGCGACAATTTGGCACAGTTAAGCGTGGCGGCAACCCGCAAAACGTGGAAGGTGCCCTGAGAACGCGGAATGTCGGTCTTTCAGGGCTTGTTCTGTACCGAGGCAACCAGCCATTGCCGGAACGCCGACAATTTCGGCGGGTCCGTTCGTCCCGCGGGCGAGACCAGATAGAACCCGGCATCGGTCGGCAGCGTGATCTTGAAGGGCACGACGAGGCGACCCTTGGCGATGTCGTCCTCGACATAGGCCGAGCGGCCCATCGCGACGCCGAGGCCGTCGATCGCGGCCTGCACCGTCATGAAGATGAGATCGAAGGTCACGCCCGGCTGTTTGGAAAAGTCCGCCGGCAGGCCGGCCGCCGTCAGCCACAGCCGCCAGTCGTCGCTGTTGAAGTTGCTGGTATGCAGCAGCACGTGGTCGCGGAGGTCTTCGGGGCATTTCAGCGGCTTGCTGCCCTTCAAGAGATTTGGGCTGCATACCGGAAACAGCTCGTCCGCCATCAGCCAGTCGGCGCGCAATCCCGCCCACTGGCCGCGGCCGTAGCGGATCGCGGCATCGACATTGTCGCGCTGGAAGTCGACCAGATTGGTCGAGGTGGTGATGCGCACGTCGATCCCGGGATGCGCTTCCTGGAACGCGGAAAGGCGCGGCAGCAGCCATTTGGCGGCAAGCGAGGCCAGCGTCGAAACCGTCAGCACATGGTCGTCGTCCTTGCGCAGCAGCCGATCGGTGGCGAGCCGCAGGTCGTTGAAGGCGGCGCGGATGCCGGGCAGGTAATCCACCGCCTGCGGCGTCAGCGTCAGCGCCCGGTTCTGGCGCACGAACAGGCGGACGCCGAGCTCTTCTTCCAGCCGTTTGATCTGATGGCTGATCGCGGTCTGCGTGACGTTCAGCTCGGCCGCCGCCTGCGTGAAACTCAGATGCCGGGCGGCAGCCTCGAAGGCGCGCAACCCATTCAGCGACGGCAGCCTGGCGGTCATCTCCAGCACATCCTCGATATATGAGTTTTTATCATCCGAAGCGGTACAAAGTGTCGTTTGTGAAAGGCCTTGGTAGCGCAGATATTAGCGACAACAGATTAGAGATAGGAGCTTCAAATGTCTACTTTCACGCATGAATCGATGATAAATCATCATGGACAGAGCCTTTTCAGCCAGGTTGCCGAACTGATCCATGTCTGGCGGCAGCGTTCCGCGGCTCGCCGGGAACTGGCCAACTGGTCCGACCGGGAACTCCACGATATCGGCGTCTCCCACGGCGATGCCGTCTACGAAGCCTCAAAACCATTCTGGCGGGCCTAAAGGCAGCCAGGCCGGCGTCGCCTCATCAGGGGGACGCCGGCCATTCTTTTCGAGCGACGGGAGCGTGCGATGACGACGATGCGTTTCGACGATCTCAGGCAATATTCGGACGTGCTGCGCGCGCGCAGCGGCGCGGCCCTGACCGTGCGTTTCGTCGAGCCGCGCGATGCCGAGGCTTTGCAAAGCTATTTCCGCGCGCTGACGATCCGCTCCCGCTACAACCGCTTTCTCGGCGCCACGCGCGAACTGCCGCCGTCGGTGCTCGAGGATTTCATCCATATCGGCGAAGCTGACCGCTTCAGCGTGGTCGCGACCATGCTGGTCGATGGCCATGAGATCATCGTCGGCGAAGCCCGCTACGCGTTCGAGAACGGCAGCATCGAATTCGGCATGTCGGTTGACGACCGCTGGCAGGGCCACGGCATCGGCAAGGCGGTGTTGAAAAATCTCGAATGCCGCGCCGCTTCGTTTGGAGCTGACCGTTTGTTCGGCGACACCCTGCGTTCCAATGAGGCCATGATCGGCCTCGCCCGCAAGTCCAGCTACGCCTTCATGCCGACCCCCGGCGACTGGAAGCTGGTGCGCTTTGAAAAGCATATCGACGTCGAACCGCAAGACATCCCCTGTGCAAGCTGGCGTCTTGCCGCCCTCTCCCGCCAGGCCACTATGTCCTCGGTTGCGGTTTGACGAAACTAGGCCCGGTTCTGGCTAGCCAGAACCGGGCTATTTTTATGCCTCGGCGTTCGGCAACATTCACGCAGCCTCTTCAGTCCAGTCGGTCGAAGTCGAAACCTCGCGCCAGGCCGCGAGCTCCTTGGCGACAAAGGCGTTCTTGGCTTCGATCCGCTCCACCGTGTCGCTGCCGAGCGGCAGCCGCAGCGGCGGCGTCTTGGTGTTGGCAAGCCTGATGAAGGCCTGGCGCCAGCTTGCGGGGATCGCCGCGCTGGCCGTGGTTGACGTCATCAGCATGCGCGCGGGTCTTGCCGACGCTGTCGGCGTAATCCTCGATATGCTGCGCGGTGCGCGCCAGCGAGGATTCGTCGAGAAAATCGGTGCGGAAAAAACCTGGCTCCACCACGGTGACATCGATCCCGAGCGGCGCTACTTCGCCGGCCAGCGCTTCGGAAATGCCCTCGACCGCGAATTTGGTCGCGCCGTAGACGCCCCAGCCGGGAAAACCAGCGTAGCCGCCGACCGACGAGATGTTGATGACGTGGCCCGCGCGCTGCCGGCGCATATGCGGCAGCACCGCTCTGGTAACGCCGAGCAGGCCGAACACGTTTGTGCCGAACAGCTTTACCGTCTCCGCGGCGCTGGCTTCCTCGATCGCGCCCAAGAGGCCGTAGCCGGCGTTGTTGACCAGGATATCGATGCGGCCGAACTTGCGAACCGCCGCGCCCGCGGCCTCGTGGGCCTCGGCCTCGCTGGTGACGTCGAGGCGGGTCGCCAATAAACGCTCATGCGAACCGAGCCGGGCGGTGACGGTGGAGGGGTCGCGGGCAGTCGCAACCACCGCATCGCCCGCTTTCAAAGCGGCTTCCGCGATCAAAGCGCCAAACCCCCGGGAAGCTCCCGTGATGAACCAGACACGCATGTTCTTAGCCCTTTTCGTTGCTGCCCAGCGCTCTCGCCGGGCTGATGGGCAAGCAATAGCGGCTGGCCATAAGTGAGATAATCCGCTAAATATTCCACAAGCTACTGAGCAAAATTCATCAATGCGGATCGACCCCTCCGACCTCGCGACCTTCCTTGCGATCGCCCGGCACCGCAGCTTGCGCGCGGCGGCGACCGAGCTTGGCGTCTCGGCCTCGGCGCTCAGCCACGCGTTGCGCAATATCGAGGAGCGGCTTGATCTGCGCCTGATCAACCGCACCACCCGCAGCGTCGCGCTGACCGAGGCCGGCCAGCGCCTGTTCACGCGCATCAGCCCGGCGTTTCGCGACATCGACGACGCGCTCGAGGACCTGAATAATTTTCGCGGCAAGCCGGCCGGCACTTTGCGCTTCAATGCCGCCCGGCAATCCACTCAATTGGTGCTGTTGCCGATCGTGACGGAATTTCTGAAGGAATTTCCCGACGTCAGCGTCGAGATCGTGATCAACGACGCGCTGATCGACATGGTTTCGGCCGGCTTCGACGCCGGCGTCAGGTTTGGCGAGACGGTCGCCGCCGACATGATCGCGGTGCCGATCGGCCCGCGGCATCGTTTTGCGGTGATCGGCTCGCCCGGCTATTTCAAGCGGCACAAGCCACCGGTGACGCCGCATGATCTCAAGGTCATGCCGTGCATCCGCTACCGCTTCTCCGGCGGCGCGGTTTATCGCTGGGAATTCGAGCGTGGCGGCATCGAGGTCGAAATCGACGTCGAGGGCCCGCTGACGCTGAACGACCAGGATCTGATGGTGGATGCGGCGCTGGAGGGGACGGGCCTCGCCTTCGTATTCGAAGGTCAGGTTGAGGAATTGATCGCGAACCGCAAGCTCGTACGCGTACTCGCCGACTGGTGTCCCGCCTATCCCGGCTTCTTCCTGTATTATCCGAGCCGTCGCCAGCTGCCGGCGGCGCTGCGGGCGTTCGTCGATTTTGCGCGCGCCGCGGGCGCGTCGGTCACGCCGCGCGCGAATGCAAGGACGTCACGGGCATGACAGAGGTTGGGCGAGGGCTGGCGGCTATCGATTGAAAACCGCGCCAGCCCCGTTTAGCCTTGCCCCACCGAGCGGAGGGCGGCGCATGTCAGTCGATGCTGAATTCGTGCGGAAGATCTTTGCCGGCCTCGAGCATGGCGACGGCGCAGCATTCTTTGGCCATGTCACTGACGATGTCGACTGGATCGTGATGGGCACGCATCCGCTCGCCGGCCACTACACATCAAAGGCCGATTTCATTGCCGGGACCTTTGCGAAGCTCGGCAAGGTGTTGCCCAATGGCGCGCAATTGCACGTCGACAATCTGATCGTGGATGACGATGTCGCGATAGTGGAGTTGCATTCGGAAGCGACCGCCAGGAACGGCTTTCGATTCGACAACCACTATTGCTGGGTCTGCTATTTCAGGAACAACAAGATCGTGCGCGTGCGCGCCTATCTGGATTCGGTGATGGTAGCGCGGCTGTTTGCCGAGAACCCGATAAGCTAGCCTCTCAACTGCCTTTGAACACCGGCTTGCGCTTTTCGATGAAGGCCTGCACTGCTTCCTTGTGATCTGCCGTCACCTGGGTGCGGATCATGCGCTCGGCCTCATGGTCGCGCGCGGTGGCGAAGTCGAACATCAGGGCTTCGTCGAGATTGTCCTTCATATAGCGGATTGCGATCGTCGGGCCTTCCGCGATCGATCTGGCAAGCGCAAAGGCTTCGGCCTGCAGCTTGTCGTCCGGGACCACGCGATTGACGAGGCCGATCGTCTCGCACCTGTCGGCATCGACCCGCTCGCAGGTGAACATCAATTCGCGCGCCCGCGCGGTGCCGACGAGACGCGTCAGCAGCCAGGCGATGCCATAGTCGCCGCTCAGGCCCACCTTGAGATAGCCGGTGGAAAGGAAGGCCGATTGTGCGGCGATACGGATGTCGCAGGCCATCGCCAGCGCAAGCCCGGCGCCGACCGCGGGGCCGGGCAGGGCAGCAATGGTCGGCTTGCGCACCGAGGCCAGGGCGCCGGTCAGCAGGCGCTGCCGTTCCTGCAGATCGGCGACCCGCTCGTCATGCGACATTTCGAGCTTCTTCTTGTCGCGGTTGGCGCCCATGCCCTTGACGTTGCCGCCGGCGCAAAATGCCGTTCCGGCGCCGGTGAGCAGCAGCGCGCCGACTTCCGGATTCTCGCCGCAGGTCTTGATCATGTTGCGCAGCGCCGGCGTCAGATTATCCGACATCGCGTTGCGCGCCTCGGGGCGGTTCAGCGTGATGATGGCGACACGGTCGCGGATCACGCACAGCAATTCATTGGTGCCGGTGTCGACGGTGATTTCGGTCATGCTTCCCCCAGTTGTTGTTTTTCGTAGGGTGGGCAAAGCGCAGCGTGCCCACCATTGACCCTCAGTCCGGCGATGGATGGGGGGCACGGCGCAAGCGCGCCTTTGCCCACCTTACGCATTCCCTAAAACTTCTCCACCCACGGCCGCAATTCCAGTTCCCAGGTCCAGGCACTGCGCGGCTGTTGCAGCACGTTCCAGTAACTCAACGCAATGGCGTCAGGGTCGAGCATCGAGTCCGGCCGGTCGGCGGGCTCGGTGCGGGCAGCGCTGCGGATGCCGCCGTCGATGACGAAATGCGCGACGTGAATACCCTGCGGCGATAGTTCACGCGCCATGCTCTGGGCAAGGCCGCGCAGGGCGAACTTGCCCATCGCGAACGGGGCTGACTGCGGATAGCCCTTGACGCTGGCGGAGGCGCCGGTGAACAGGATCGCGCCGTGCTTGTTGGGCAGCATGCGCGTCACCGCCTGCTGCGCCACCAGGAAACCGCCGAAGGCGCTGACCGCGATCGCGTTGGCGACGTCGGCGGGCACGAGGTCGGTAAAGGGGCCGCGCGCCCGTCCGCTGGCGTTATAGACGACGACATCGGGTGTCGCGATCTCGCGCTCGACCTGACCGAACAGCCGTTCGACGTCGTCGGCGTTGGTGGCGTCGCAGGCATAGGCGCGGGCGCCGGTTTCGGTGCACAGCGCGCCGAGTTTTTCGATTTTGCGGGCTGCCAGCGCGACGCGGATTTTCTCCCTGGCGAACAATCGCGCCAGCGATGCGCTCAATCCCTCGCCGGCGCCGACGATCAGGGCGGTCTTGTAGGTTGGCGGGGTCGGCATGGCGGCTCTCCAGAAATGACCGGGAACAAGTATTTAGGGGCGTAATTCCGCCAGACAACCCGCCGGGTCATGGCGAGGCTGATATCCGTCCGCCATGGGGTGACCCTCCAATTATGCTTGTTGACGGCTTGATCGCCTGCGCTATCGGTAGATGATCAATATCGGGCGGAACGAACAAGAGATAAATATGCAGCAGCCTCTCACGCATGATCGCAGCACGGCCGCGGCCGACAAGCCAGGATTGCTTGCGCCTGATACCTCGGGGATGAACTTCTACCGGGCCGATCCGGCGCTGACCGATCTGCTGAGGCTGCATTTGCCGGAGGCATTGTTCCGCCACATCGAACCGCATCTCGACCGGCTCGGCGAACTGGCCGGCGGGCACCTCGACGAATGCGCGCGGCTGGCCGATCGCCACACGCCGGTGCTGCACCAGCGCGACCGTTTTGGTCGCGATTCCCAGTATATCGAATATCATCCGGCCTATCGCGAGCTGGAGAAGGCAGCGTTCGGCGAGTTCGGCATTCACGCGCTGTCGATCCGCAAGGGCATCATGGGATGGCCGGACAAATATCCTGTCGTCGCCAAGCACGCCTTTACGTTCCTGTTCAATCAGGCCGAGTTCGGCATGGGCTGTCCGATCAACGTCACCGACGGCTGCGCCAAGCTGTTGAATAATTTCGGCAGCGAAGCGCTGAAGGCGCGATATCTCGACGGCCTGACGCAAACCGACATGAGCAAGCTGACCCAGGGTGGCCAGTTCATGACCGAGAAGGAAGGCGGTTCCGACGTCGGCACGCTCACCACGACGGCCGTGCCGGAAGGCGATCACTGGCGGCTGCATGGCGAGAAATGGTTCTGCTCCAACGCCGACGCCGAAGTGGTGATGCTGCTGGCGCGCCCGGAAGGCGCGGGGCCCGGCACGCGTGGCGTAGGTCTGTTCCTGATGCCGCGGCGGCTTGAGGATGGGTCGCAAAACCACTACCGGATCGTTCGGCTAAAGGACAAGCTCGGCACCCGCTCGATGGCTTCGGGCGAGATCAAGCTCGAAGGCGCGATTGCCTATGCCGTCGGCAAGCTCGATCGCGGCTTTGTGCAGATGGCCGAGATGGTCAATTCGTCCAGGCTTTCCAACGGCGTCAAATCCACCGCGCTGATGCGGCGCGCCTGTCATGACGCGATGATGGTGGCGAAAAATCGTGTGGTGTTTGGCCAGCGCATCATCGATCTGCCGCTGGCAAGGCGGCAATTGATGAAGATCATGCTGCCAACCGAACAGGCGCTGTCGATGAGCTTCCTTACCGCTGACGCGCTTGATCGCGCTGAAGCCGGCAGCCAGGACGCGGCAGCATTGCTGCGCATCCTGACGCCGACGCTGAAATTCCGCGCCACCCGCGACGCCCGCAAGGTCTGCGGCGATGCCTTGGAGATGCGCGGCGGCATCGGCTACATTGAGGAATTCGCTACCGCGCGCCTGTTGCGCGACGCACATCTCGGTTCGATCTGGGAAGGCACCGGCAATATCGTCGCGATTGATGCGCTGAAGCGTGCGGTCGGCCGTCACGGCGCCGATGCCGCGCTCGCCGCCGATCTGCATGCCCGCCTCGACGACAGCGCCAATGTGCCGCAGGCCTGGCGCAATCGCCTGCGGGACCTCACCGACCGCGCTATCGGTTTTGCGCGCGAGGTCGCCAGCAAGTCGGATAACGAAGGCGATGCGCGGCGTGCGACCAGCCTGCTTTATCATGTCGCCAGCGCCGTGGCCTTGTCGTGGGAGGGCGGCCGCATCCATGAGATGCGCGGCGACGCCAGACGGCTGCTGCTTTCGCGCATGGTGATCGATCACCGGGTCTCTGCGTCCGATCCGTTCCGCTTGGCGGAAAATGCCACGCAGCGTGCGATCACGGAGCACCTGCTCGGCGAACGCGCGGTAGGGATGACCGAGGTTGGCGAATTGCTCACCGCAGCGTAGGCTTCGTGAGTTCAAGAACAACAATCAAGGGAGTACCCGATGAAGGCCGCCGTTCTGCATGAAGTCAATCAGCCGCTCGTGATCGAGGATGTCAGCGTGCCGAATCCCGGTCCGCGCGAAGTCCTGATCCGCACGCGCGTCGCCGGCCTCTGTCACTCTGATTTGCATTTCATGGAAGGGCTCTATCCGCATCCGCTGCCCGCGGTGCTCGGCCATGAATCGGCCGGCGTGGTGGAGAAAGTCGGCTCCGACGTCACCTATGTTAAACCCGGCGATCACGTCGTGACCTGCCTGTCGGTGTTCTGCGGCACCTGCGACAATTGCACCACCGGCCGCACCGTGCTCTGCACCGACACGACGGTGAAAATGCTGCCAGGCGTGTCCAACCGGCTGTCCTGGGCGCGCTCGGAGAAACTCAACCAGTTCCTCAATCTGTCGTCGTTCGCCGAGCAGATGCTGGTGCACGAAAACGCCATCGTCAAAATCCGCAACGATATGCCGCTCGAACTGGCTGCGCTGATCGGCTGCGGCGTCATCACCGGTTACGGCGCGGTCGTGAACACCGCCAAGGTCACCGCCGGTGAAACCGTCGCGGTGATCGGCTGCGGCGGTGTCGGCATGGCCGCGATCAACGGCGCTGCGATCGCCGGCGCCGGCCGCATCATCGCGATCGACACCAATCCCGCCAAACTGCAGCTGGCGACCAAGCTCGGCGCCACCGACATCGTCGATCCCCGCAACGGCGATGTCGTGCAGCAGGTGCGCGAACTCACCAAGGGCGGCGTCAACCACTCGTTCGAAGTCTTGGGCCGCAAGGAAACCGCGGAGCAGTCGTTCGCGATGCTGGCCGCCGGCGGCACCGCGACCATCGTCGGCATGATCCCGTTCGGCCAGAAGATCGAGCTGCACGGCTTCGACTTCCTGCGCGAACGCCGGATCCAGGGCTCCTCGATGGGCTCCAACCATTTCCGCGTCGACATGCCCCGCCTGGTCGAATTCTACATGCGCGGCAAGCTGCATCTCGAAGACTGGATTTCGGCCAAGCTGAAACTGAGCGAGATCAACGAGGGCTTTGCCAACATGAAGGCAGGGAAAACCGTGCGCAGCGTGATCATGTTCGATGCGTGAGTTACGCAGCGCAAAAATCTGTGTCGTCCCGGCGAACGCCGGGACCCATACGCCGCGGCCATCGTGGCTAAGCAAGGAAGATAACGACCAGCGTGCAAAAGCAATTGCCGCTGGTGGTTATGGGTCCCGGCCTTCGCCGGGACGACAGCTGAGGTCGTGGCGTCACCGCGACACATGCGCCGAAACCGCGAGCCACTTCCCGTCCTGTTTCGCCCAGCAGTCCGTATACCGCCCACGACCTTCCTGCCCATCCGCCATCGTATAGCGCGTCGCGGCGTGGATGATGGCGAAATCGCCGAGGATGCGAATCTTCACGTCCTCCGCTCTGAGATTCCGGATCGTCACCGGCACCGCGGTCTGCTTGAGGAACGCCGCGCGGTCGATCAGCGTCTTGTCGGGATTGGAGCAGTAGAAGTCCTGCGCCAGGATCTGGTCGAAGCGTTTGACGTCGCTGTTCTGCACCGAGTCGATATAGTCGCGGTTCAGCGCGGTGAGTTGTTCGATATCCTGGCTCATAGCTTTTCCTTCGGCTTGTTCGGGCGATTATGGATCGCCACGCGCCATAGGCAATGACGTCGCAGGTAAGTTTCGCCCATCAATCATCCAGCATCGGCGGCGGCTTGAACCCGCCGAATTCGCGCTCGATCAGTTCGGCGAGTTTTAGCGGCGTGCGGTCTTCCAGCCAGGGGCCGACGATCTGGACGCCGATCGGCAATCCGTCCGGCGCGAAGCCGGTCGGGATTGCGGTGGAGGGCAGGCCGGGCAGGGTGGCGATGCCGGGCCAGGCGAGCTGATCCGGATAGACGTAATCCTTGCCGTCGATCCTGATGCGTCGTTGTTCCTGGTCGGCCGAGTGATCGTGCGGATAGGCCGGTGTCGGCATGATCGGGCAGATCACGGCATCGAACGTCTTGAACAGCTCGCGCCACTGCGCGCGCAGACGCACGCGTCCGCCGTCCGCCATCAGCCAGTCGCGATGGCTGAGCGCGATGCCGCGCAGCCGTTCGGCGCCGAGGCTGATGTCGTCGGCCGGAAGTGAGGCCGCGGCGGCCTGCGCGCCGGCATAGATCTCGGGCGCATAGGATGCGGAGAGGAACGACAGCAGCATCCGCATATAGAGCCGGGATGATGCGGCGAAGTCCGGCAACAGCCGGCTTTGGCGCTCGACCTTGACGCCGGCCTTGGCAAGATTGGCGGCAAGTGCTTCCAGCGTTCCGCGCACGGCCTTGTCGGTCGGCATCAGCGGATCGGTGTCGATCAGCAGCACGCGAAAATCCTTCAGCGCGGTGTGGCGCGCCGCTGGTAGCTCCAGCCTGTAACCCTTGCCGGCGTCGAGCGGATCGGGGCCGGCCATCACATCGAGCAATAGCGAGAGATCGGCCGCGCCGCGCGCCATCGGTCCGATCACGGAAAGATCGCGGTTGGACGGCAGCGGCGGGAAGGGCGGCGGCGTGTGGCCTCGCATGGCCACGAGGTCGAAGGTCGGCTTGTGCGCATAGATGCCGCAGTGAAACGCCGGCACGCGCAGCGAGCCGCCGATATCGGAGCCGAGCGAAAGCGCGCCATAGCCGGCCGCAAGTGCCGCCGACGATCCGCCGGACGAGCCGCCCGGCGTTCGGCCGAGATCGAACGGATTGTTTGTCGTGCCGTAGATGTCGTTGTAGCTCTGCCAGTCGGCGAGCCCGAGCGGCACGTTGGTCTTGCCGAGGATCACGCCGCCGGCTTCCTTGACGCGCGATATGGGGAGCGCGTCTTCGGTCGGCTTGAAATCCTTCTGCGCCGGGATGCCCCAGGTCGTGGGCAGGCCCGCGATGTTGAAGGATTCCTTCACCGTCATGGGGATGCCGAGCAGCGGTTTGCTGACGCCGCGCGCCAGTTCCGCATCGGCGGCACGCGCCGCGGCGAGGCCGCTGTCGAAATCGCGCACGCAGATCGCGTTGATCCTGGAATCGTGTCGTTCGATGCGGCCGATCGCATCCTGCGCCAGCTCGACGGCGGAAACCTTTTTTGCAGCGAGCGCTGCCGATAGTTCAACGGCGGTCTTGAAGCTCCATTGCGACTTGGCCAAGGCTTGCTCCCGGTCTGTTCTTGATGCGGCGGCGATGATGCTCAGTTTGGTAGGGCGCCGCAAGAGCAATAGCTGTACAGCGGCGGGGCGGCCATGCTGCCAATGCTATTGGCGCGCACGCCTTTCGCGCGCTAGTCTCCCGATCAATAAAAAATGAAAAGACGGGAGACGTCCATGAGGACCACTTGGGTGGCAGCTGTCGCGATCGCTTTCGCCATCGGCAGCGCAACGACGACGGCCGGTGCGGCCGAAATCAGGTTGGCCGAACAGTTTTCGATGGGCTACCTGCAATTCAACGTCATGAAGCGCGACAAGCTCATCGAGAAATACGCGTCGCAACGCGGCCTGAAGGACTTCAAGGTGTCCTGGCAGCGCTTCAACGGCCCGGTGGCGATGAACGAGGCGCTGCTGTCGAACTCTACCGACATCGTCAGCGGCGGCGTGCCTGGCCTGATCACGCTGTGGGACAAGACCAAAGGCACCTCGTTTGAAGTCAAGGGCATCTGCGCGCTCTCCTCGCAGCCGTTTCTGCTGAACACCGCCAATCCCGATATCAAATCGATCAAGGATTTCAGCGAGCGCGATCGCATCGCGGTGCCCTCGATCAAGGTATCAGTGCAGGCAGTCCTGTTGCAGATGGCGGCGGCGGAAGCTTTTGGTGAGGCGAACTACGCCAAGCTTGATCCGCTGACGGTGTCGATGTCACCGCCGGATGCGACCATCGCGCTGTTGAGCGGCGCGGGCGGCGTGTCCTCGGCCTTCAGCGTGCCACCGTTCCAGTTTCAGCAACTCGAGCAGAAGAACATCCGCACCATATTGACCTCGTTCGACGTGCTGGGGCCGCATACTTTCACGGTGGCATGGACCTCGGCGCGGTTCCGCAAGGACAATCCCGAACTCTACGCCGCCTTCCTCGACGCGGTGAAGGAAGCCACCTCGATCATCGCCGCCGATCCCAAGGGCACGGCGCAAAGCTGGATCAACGATTCGGGCTCCAAATTGCCGCTCGAAATGGTGACGAAGGTCGTCACCGGTTCCAATGTCGAATGGACCATGACGCCGGCGGCGACGATGAAATTCGCCAAATTCATGCGCAAGGTCGCTACCATCAAAAACGAGCCGGTCTCGTGGAAAGACCTGTTCTTTCCGGAGATCGGCGACCTCAACGGAAGTTGAAGCCCTTTGGCGACGGTGTCACAAGTCGGACATGAAGCTGTATTCCTGTGACGGCCGCGCGCCAACCGCGGGAGGCAGGATCGTGAATGTGTCGAGGTTCAACCGCCGGCAGCTTCTGGCCGGTGCGTGTGGGATACTGATGGGCCCCCTGGCCGCCGGCCCCGTTTCGGCCGCGGCCGCCGACTGGCAGTCGATTTCGCTCCGCGAAGCCGGCTTCGATGATGATCTGCCGGCGCGCCTCGACAAGGCAATCGCGGACAAGCGGATATGGAATCTCCATGGCGTCGTCGTGGTGAGGCGCGGTCGGCTGGTGTTCGAGCGCTATTTCGAGGGTGAGGACACCGCGAGGGGAAACCGGCCAGTGGGGATGGTTTCGTTCAAGCCGGACACGCTGCACGACCTGCGCTCGGTGTCCAAGAGCATCGTCGGCCTGTTGTACGGGATCGCGCTGGCCGCCGGCAAAGTGCCGGCTCCGGAAGATCGCCTGATGCAATCGTTTCCCGAATACGCCGATCTTGCGGCCGACCCTGCGCGAAGCCGCTGGACGTTGCATCATGTGCTGTCGATGACGATGGGCACCGACTGGAACGAATCGATGCCCTATACCAATCCGGCCAACAGCGAGACCGCCATGGACATGGCGCCGGATAGGTACCGCTACATTCTCGACCGGCCGATCGTGACGGAGCCCGGCCAGCGCTGGATCTATAATGGCGGCGCCACCGCACTGCTCGGACGCCTGATCGCCAAGGGGACGGGCAAATCGCTGCACGCCTATGCGCGCGAAGCCTTGTTCGATCCGATCGGGATCGGCCCGACCGACTGGCACGCGGACAACCGCGGCGAACTGATCGCGGCGTCCGGCATCCGCATGACGCCGCGCGATCTTGCCAGGATCGGCGAACTGACGCTGCGCGGCGGTGTCTGGGAAGGCCGTTCCGTCGTGCCGGCGGAATGGATCGCGCGCAGCACCTCGCCCGTGGTGCCGATCGAGGAAGAGCGGAAATACGGCTACCAATGGTACAATCTGGATTTCACCATGGAGACGCCGACCATGCCGCGCTCCAACCAGCACTTGTGGAACGCCGCCGGCAATGGCGGCCAGCGGCTGACTGTATTTCCGGGGCTCGATCTGGTGGTCGCAAGCACGGCCGGCAACTACAACACCAAGGATGCCAATTTGCCGCCGCGGCGAGTCATCACCGACGTAGTGATGCCGAGCTTGCTGTGAGCTGAGCCTACGACGCCCCGATCAGGATGCCGACGCCGAGCACGATCACGCCGCCGAGAACGATCTGGAACACGGCCTGCAGGAACGGCGTGTCCATGTATTTCGCGCGGATGAAGGCGATCGCCCATAGTTCGAAGAACACCACGACGCCGGCCGCCGCGGTCGCGATCCAGAACGCGTTGGGCCAGGAATCCGGCACCAGATAGGGCAGGGTGTGGCCGAGGCCGCCGAGCGCGGTCATGATGCCGCTTGCCGCCCCGCGCAGCCACGGCGAGCCGCGCCCGGTCAGTGAGCCGTCGTCGGACAGCGCTTCCGCAAAGCCCATGCTGATGCCTGCGCCGATCGAGGCGGCAAGGCCGACCAGAAACGTCTGCCAGTTCTGATGCGTGGCAAAGGCAGCGGCGAACAACGGCGCCAGCGTCGAGACCGAGCCGTCCATCAATCCGGCGAGACCGGGTTGGACATATTGCAGCACGAAGGCGCGCCGCCGCGTCTTGTCTTCCTCGGCGCGCACGTCGGGGCTGAGAATCTGGTCGGTGAGCTTCACCGCGAGCTTCTCGTGGCCCTTTTCCTCCTCGGCGAGGTCGCCGAGCAACCGGCGTACGCCGACATCCTCGGCCTGTTCGGCGGCCTTGACGTAAAACTGCTCGGCCTGCAGCTCCATCACCTCGACCTCTTTACGGATCGTGTCGAGCGGCAGGTTTTTGGTCAGCCAGATCGGACGCCGCTTGAAGAATCCCCGGACGTCCTCGCGGCGGATCGGCGGCAGATGCGGCCCAAAGCGCTGCTGATAGAGTTCGAGCAGCCGATGGCGATGGCCGGTCTCTTCCTCCGCCATCTCCCGGAACAGTTTTGCTGAGTCCGGATATCGCTCGGCGAGGTCTTCCGCAAACGTCATGTAGATGCGGCTGTCCTCCTCTTCGGAGGAAATCGCAACGGCCAGCACTTCACGTTCGGTCAGTTCGGAAAAATTCTTCACGCGGACGCCCCATTTCCGGAAGTTCCAGATGTAGGCGGCCGCGGTTCCCTTTTCAAACCATCAGCGAACAGATTTGGCCTTTTCCAGAAACTGCAGCAGCAGCCGGCTCACTTCGGCTGGCTGCTCCTGCTGCACCCAATGGCCGGCGCCATCGACGAGGTGACAGCCGATCATGTTGGTGCAGGCCTTCGACTGCATGGTCTCGAATACGCCCGGGCGCTGATAGGTGCCCCAATCCTGCTTGCCCGAGATGAAGGCCGAGGGCACGTCGATGGTGCGGCCTGACCAGGTCTGCAATTCAGGCAGAAACGCGCCGGAGGTGCCGCAGCGGTACCATTGCAGGCCGCCCTGAAAACCGGTGCGGGTATATTCGGCGCTGTAGAACGAGAGTTCGCTGTCCGGCAACCATGTGTTCGCGGCGATCGCGGCGGCAGAGGGCATTTCCTCGGCGACGGTCGCGGCCATGTCCTTTACAAAATCCATCACATAATAGGTCGGCAGTTTGGCGATTTCGGCCGCCGTCCACGATTTCAGCGGATAGGGCGCGTTGTCTTTCCAGTCCGCGCTCTTGTGATGGTAGTAGGCGCGCAGGAAATCATGCACGCCCTGCGGCGCGTGGTGCATGTTGGCGTTGGCCTCGCGCGTCGAATAGTACCATTGGTAATGTTTGCGCGGCCGCGGCAGCGCCGCCAGTTCGCGGTGGATGGGGTCTTCCGCGGCATGCCTGGCCGGTGCATCTGCGGTGTTGAACGGCAGCGCCGGCGGGCCCGCAAATGGCGCGCTCATCAGCGCGACCGAGCGGAATACGTCCGGCCGCAGCAGCGCGCACCAGGCCGCGACCGACGAGCCGAAATCATGCCCGAACACGGCATCGACGTGTCGATAGCCAAAAGCCGACAGCAGCCCGAGCGCGTCGCGCACCAGATTGGTGAGCCGGAACGAGGCAAGATCGCCGTCGTAATTGGCATCCCACCCCGTGGTGCGGCCATAGCCGCGCTGGTCCGGCGCGATCACGTGATAGCCGGCGGCCGCCAGCTGCGGCATCATCTTGCGCCAGCTGAAGGCCAGCTCGGGAAAGCCGTGCAGCAACAGCACGCAGGGCCGGCCGCGGGTCTCGAAGCCGGCTTCCAGCACATGCATGCGCAGGCCGTTGATGCCGTCGACGTAACGGGAGCGAATGCCGGAGGGGAGGGGGATGTCGGGGAGGGCGGTCATGGTTGTCGCCTTTCTTCCCTCTCCCCTTGTGGGAGAGGGTGGATCGAATGAGCGAAGCTCATTCGAGACGGGTGAGGGGTCTGTCTCCGCGGATAGAGACCCCTCGTCCGCCTTCCCTTCGGGAAGGCACCTTCTCCCACAAGGGGAGAAGGGAAGGAAGCCTCATCAACGCGCGGCGGCCCTGGTCCAACGCGTTCCCCGCAGATGCTGCAATTTGGCGGTCGGCGTGCTCCAAGACAATGGCATGAACCTTGGCCCGCTCCGAGGCCACTAACGACCGCAACATGAACTCGCAGGATGCATACCACATGTGTTGGCTAGGGCTGACAAACTTTCACGGCTGGATTTCGCGCTTCGTTCTGATGGTCGCGGCGGCGAGCCTGCTGCTTGCTTCTCCCGTGCGCGCGGCTGACATGACGGATCTGACCCGGAATTTGCCGCGCGGCTTTTTTGGCGAGTTCAGTTGGGATGGTGACAGGACGGTGCAGAACGTCGTCATTACCCTGGATTCGGTGCGCGCCCTGAACGAGAAGAATGTTGAAGCGTTGGGATGCGGCTCATACGAGGTCGGACGCCAGGTGACGAAGATAAAGGTCCAGATGTTCGTCAGATTGTCGGATCTGCAGGTCGAAATCTTCGAGCTGTCGCCCGAGGGGAATGCCGCCTTCGAGACGGGCGGCAGCCATCGCGGAAAGCTGTCGAAAGACTTTCAGCGAATCGAAGCGCAATGGACCACTACTGCCACCAAGCAGCGCGGGCGAATGCATCTGCGCGCAGCGCCATCCCTGACGTGCTCGCCGACAGCATCGATGTAATTCGTTCCTGCTAACTGCCCACCCACCCAAGGAGTGTGCAAGCACGACTCACCCCTTCGCCGCCGGCTTCGGCCAATACCGATCCCGCAGATGCCGCTTCACCAGCTTGCCGGTCGGGGTGCGCGGCAGTTCGGCCTCGAAGTCGATGCTTTTGGGGCATTTGATCGGCGAAAGATGCTTGCGGCAGAACAGGATCAGTTCGGCCTCGAGCTCCTTGCCGGATTTGGCCATGTCGTGCGGCTGCACCACCGCCTTGACCTCTTCGCCCATTTCCTCATTCGGCACGCCGAACACCGCGACGTCGGCGACATCAGCGTGGGTGATCAGCACGTCCTCGGTCTCCTGCGGGTAGATGTTCACGCCGCCCGAAATGATCATGTAGCTCTTGCGATCGGTGAGGTAGAGAAAGCCCTCGTCGTCGAGATAGCCGACGTCGCCGAGCGTCGACCAGCCGCGGTCGTTGTAGGCGCGTTTCGTCTTCTCGGGATCGTTGTGATAGGCGAACACAGGCGCATCCGCAAAATACACCGTGCCGATCTGCCCGGTGGGCGCTTCCTGATCGTTCTCGTCCAGAATCTTGACCTTGCCGACCACGGCGCGGCCGACGGTGCCGCGATGGCTCAGCCATTGCTGCGAGTTCGACACGGTGACGCCGTTGCCCTCGGAGCCGGCGTAATACTCGATCAGGATCGGTCCCCACCACTCGATCATTTTGGCCTTCACATCGACCGGGCAGGGTGCGGCGGCGTGGATCGCGCCCTTCAACGTTGAAACGTCGTAGCGCGTGCGCACTTCGTCGGGCAGCTTCAGCATCCGCACGAACATGGTCGGCACCAGCTGCGATTGGGTGGCCTTGTATTTCTCGACCAGTTTCAAAAACTCCTCGGCGTCGAAGGACTCCATGATGATGGAAGTGCCGCCGAGGATGGTCGCCATCATGTTGAAGCGCAGCGGTGCCGCGTGATAGAGCGGCGCCGGCGACAGGTAGATGCTGTCAGCATTCATGCCGCACATGTCGCCGCAGAGGACCTTCAGGAACTGGTTGGGCACGTCGATCCTGTTGCCCTCGAACGCCTTCTTGATGCCCTTCGGCCGCCCGGTAGTGCCCGACGAATACAGCATGTCGTAGCCGGCGACCTCGTCCGCGATCGGCGTCGTCGGTTGCGCAATCGCTTCCTTGTCCCAGGAACGAAAACCGGCCTGCGGCTCGTCGACCATGAAGAACGGCGGTTCGCCCGGCTCGCCCTTGATCAGGCCTTGCACCTTCTCGGCGCATTTCGGCGTGGTGATGAAGACCTTGGCGCCGCAATCCTTGATGATGTAGGCGATCTCATCCTCGGTGAGATAGCGGCTGATCGCGGTGTAATAGAGTCCTGCGCGCTGCGCCGCCCAGCAGATCTCCATGAACGCCAGGCGGTTCTCCATCAGGAACGCGATGTGGTCGCCGGCTTTCAGGCCGAGCGCGCGGAACAGATGCGCGCCCTGGTTCGAGAGCTCATCGAGCTCGCGATAGGTGATTGCTTTTCCGGTGCCCGCCATCTGGTAGGCGATCTTGTCGGGATGTGTGCGGGCGTAGAGGGACGGATGGGTCATGGAAAAATCCTGAAACAATCACCGGTGTCGTCCCGGCCTTGAGCCGGGACCCATAACCACCGATTTGAACTGTTGAAGCGGGCTGGAGCTCCAGCCAATTTTCACCACGGAAACCTGTGGTTATGGGTCCCGGCTCAAGGCCGGGACGACACCATTTGTTATTGCAATACCTGTTATCGCTGCGGCCTACAGCCGCTCCACAATCGTCACATTCGCCATGCCGCCGCCTTCGCACATGGTCTGCAGGCCGTAGCGCTTGCCACGCTGCTTGAGCGCGTTGACCAGCGTGGTCATCAGCTTGGTGCCGGAGCCGCCGAGGGGATGACCGAGCGCGATCGCGCCGCCGTTGACGTTGAGCCTTTCAGGATCGGCGCCGGTGGTCTTCAGCCACGCCACCGGCACGGCGGCAAAGGCCTCGTTGACCTCGAACAGGTCGATGTCGTCGACCGACATGCCGGCCTTTTCCAGCGCGCGCTTGGTGGCGTGTAGTGGCGCATCGAGCATGATCACGGGATCGCCGCCCATCATGGTGAGATGATGGATCCGCGCCAGCGGCTTGACGCCGAGCGATTTGAGGCCCTTTTCGTTGACGACCATCACGCCCGAAGCGCCGTCGCAGATCTGGCTGGCGCTGGCCGCGGTGTGCTTGCCGTTCTCGGCGATCAGCTTGACGCCCTTGATGCCGTCGAGGCTGGCGTCGAAGCGGATGCCTTCATCGATGTGGTGGGTGTCGGTCGAGCCGTCGGCGCGGGTGATCTGCAGCGAAACGATCTCGTCCTTGAATTTGCCGGCCTGGGTCGCTGCAATCGCGCGCTGGTGGCTGTTGTAGGAGTAGGTATCGAGCTCTTCCTTGGAGAGACCGTATTTCTCCGCCATCATTTCAGCACCGGTGAACTGGCTGAACATGATGTTCGGATAAAGCTTCTCGATGCCGGGGCTCTTGTAGTGGCCAAAGCCATTCTTGGCCGGCAATGACGACGCGAGGCCCATCGGCACCCGCGTCATCGACTCCACGCCGGCTGCGATCACGCAATCCATGGTGCCGGACATCACCGCCTGCGCCGCGAAATGCAGCGCCTGCTGCGACGAGCCGCACTGGCGGTCGATCGAGGTGGCGGGCACGCTCTCGGGCAGTTTTGAAGCCATCACGGCGTTGCGGCCGATGTTGTTGGACTGTTCGCCGGCCTGCATCACGCAGCCCATGATGACGTCTTCGACCTGCGCGGGATCGGCGCCGCTGCGATCGATCAGCGAATCCAGCACCGAGGCGGCGAGATCGGCCGGATGCCAGCCTGCGAGACGTCCCCCCTTGCGGCCACCGGCGGTGCGAGCGGTGGCAACGATATAGGCCTCGGCCATGTCTGTTCTCCCTGAATTGTTGTTGGATGGCTTTTGAATGATGGGCCGGATTTAAGGGGTGGTCCGGGATTTAGTCAATCAATCAATTAACTCTTGAGTGCAGCCGCGGCATGCGCTTATGTGCGGCCGGATTTCCCAGCAGGCAGTGATGGCATCTGAGTTGAATACCAGCATACCGACCAGACTTGCGGGCGGCAAAAATACCACCGCCGAGAAGCTGCTCGTCGCGGCAAGCGAATTGATGATCGAGCGCGCCTCGATCGAGGTGTCGCTCTCCGACATCGCGCAGAAATCCGGCGTCAACGCCGCTTTGGTGAAATACCATTTCGGCAACAAGGACGGCCTGTTGCTGGCGCTATTGGCGCGCGATGCCGCGACCGAGATGTCGCAACTCGAATATCTGATCAGCCAGCCGATCACGCCGACCGCCAAACTCAAGCTGCATATCGGCGGCATCATCCGCGCCTATTACCAGTTCCCGTACATGAACCGGCTGATCCACTACCTGCTGCATGAAAGCAGCACGGAAGCGGCCGACGAGGTGTCGAAATTCTTCGTCGCGCCCCTGCTCGAGTTCCAGAAGCGGCTGCTCGCGGAGGGCATCAAGGCCGGCGAGTTCCGCAACATCGATCCCGTGATGTTCTACACCAGCCTGGTCGGCGCCTGCGATCACCTGTTTTTCGGCCGCCACGCGATGTCGCGCGCGACCGGCGTCGGTCCGGTCACCGACGAAGTCTGCCGCCAGTACATCAAGCACATGGAAGCGCTGATCTGCGGCGGCGTGCTGAGTGTAAAGAAAGCCGCGAATGGCGAGTAGCGGATAGCGAATGGATCTCTTCCGTTCGCCACTCCCTATTCGCCATTCGTAAAGTCCAGAGAAGAAACGCCCAAGGAAAGGTTTGTAAAATGCAGTTGAATGATGTTGCCGTTCTCATCACCGGCGGTGGCTCCGGTCTCGGTGCCGCTACCGCCCGCGCCATGGCCGCCAAGGGCGCGAAAATCGGCGTGATCGACCAGAACAAGGAAAACGCCGAAGCCGTCGCCGCCGAAGTCAAGGGCGTCGCCCTGCATGCCGACGTCACCGACGAGGAAGCGATCAAGGCCGCGATCGCCAAGGCCGAAGCCGCGCACGGCATCGCGCGCGTGCTGATGAACTGCGCCGGCATCGGCGGCTCGCAGCGCACCGTCGGCAAGGACGGCGTCTATCCGCTGGCAAAATTCGTTCGCATCATCAACGTCAATCTGATCGGCACCTTCAACGTGCTGCGCCTGTTCGCCGAACGGCTCGCCACCGCGCCCCCGATCGGCGAAGAGCGCGGCGTCGCCATCAACACCGCCAGCGTCGCGGCCTATGAAGGCCAGATCGGCCAGATCGCCTATTCGGCGTCGAAGGGTGGCGTCGTCGGCCTCACGCTGCCGGCCGCGCGCGACCTCGCCAGCCTCAAGATCCGCGTCAACACCATCGCGCCGGGCCTGTTCCTGACGCCGCTGCTGATGGGATTGAACGAGGAAGCACGAAAGAGCCTCGGCGCGCAGGTGCCGCATCCGGCTCGCCTCGGCGATGCTTCCGAGTACGGCAACCTCGCGGTCCACATCGTCGAGAACCCGATGCTCAACGGCGAAACCATCCGCCTCGACGGCGCCATCCGCATGGCGCCGCGGTAGGGTTCGCACTTCTTCCCTTCTCCCTTTGCGGGAGAAGGTGGCGCGAAGCGCCGGATGAGGGGTTCTCTCCGCAGAGACAGTTCTATTGCGGAGCCAACCCCTCACCCAATCGAATGTACGGCACTGCCGGTGATGCCCTCTCCCACAAGGGGAGAGGGCGCAGCAGCTGGCACTGCGCTCGCGGATGCAGGAGTACAACGTGACTCAACCGCTGCTGATCGAACATGATGACGGGGTCGACCGGGTGACGCTCAATCGCCCTGATAGCCTCAACGCGCTCAACCCCGACATGATCGATGCGCTCAACGCCTATTTCGAAGGCCTGCAGCGTAACCGCACCACGCGCGTGGTGGTGCTGAAGGGCGCAGGCAGCGCGTTCTGCGCCGGGCTCGATCTCAAACACGCGATGAAGCGCCGGGCCGGGCAGCAGGAGCCGCCCGGTGTCACCGAGTCGCTGGATTCGCAGCGCCGGATCGCCGACATCGTGATGCTGATGCGGCGTTGCCCGCAGCCGATCATCGCGCTGGTGCAGGGCGCCGCGGCCGGCGGCGGTTTTGCGCTGGCGCTGGCGGCGGATATTCGCATCGCCACCAGATCGGCGCGAATGAACTGCGCCTTCATCAAGCTAGGCCTCGGCGGCTGCGATATCGGCACCAGCTATTTCCTGCCGCGGCTGGTCGGCGTCTCCGTGGCGTCGGAACTGATCCTCACCGGACGCTTCATCGGCGCGGACCGCGCGCTCGCGGTTGGACTCGTCTCAGAAGTGGTCGAGGAAGGCGCGCTCGATGCGGCAGCGGAACCTTATGTAGAGGCGATGATGACGGCGTCGCCGGTGGGCCTCCGGCTTTCCAAGGAATGCCTCAACATGAGCGTCGATGCCGGCTCGATCGAAGCCGTGATTGCGATGGAAGACCGCAACCAGGTGCTGTGCAGCCGCTCGGAAGAATTCAGCGAAGGCATCAGGGCCTTCCTTGAAAAGCGAAAGCCTGTCTATATCAAACGGTAGAAAAGGATCCGCAAAAGGACCGAATTCCGGGAGACGCAATAATGAGTGGGAATGCCGCCGCGGTGCTCACAAAACCCGGCTTTCGCAAGATCGAATGGCTGAAGCGCGATATCGATGTCGCGCGGCGGGCGGACGGCGTCATCGTGCTGAAGTCGCGCATTCCGCTGCAGTCTTACGAGAAGCACATTCCGGCCTCGCTGGCGAAATGGGCAAAGCAAGCGCCCGATCGCATCTGGCTCGCACAACGCGGCGGCGCGGACCGGCAATGGCGGAAAGTTTCCTACGGCGAAGCCAAGCGCACCGTCGATGGGCTGACGCAAGGCCTGCTCAACCTCGGCGTTGCAGATGGCCGCCCCGTTACCATCCTCTCCGGTAATTCGATCGAGCATGCGCTGATGACGCAGGCCGCGATGCAGGCGCGCCTGCCGGCGGCACCGGTGTCGCCGGCCTATTCGCTGATGAGCCAGGATCACCTCAAGCTCAAATACCTCTTCGACCTGATCAAGCCTGCGGTCGTGATGGTGCAGGACGGCCCGACCTTCGAGAAGGCGCTCAAAGCCCTCGATCTCACCGGCGTCACCGTCGTGCATGTGCTGCGGCCCTGCGAAGGCATCAACAGCGTCTCTTATGCCGATCTCGCGGCGACGGCGGTGACGAAGGCGGTGGACGAGTCGATCGCACAAATCACGCCGGATACGATTGGAAAACTGCTGTTCACGTCGGGTTCGACCGGCATGCCCAAGGCCGTCATCAACACCCAGGAGATGATGTGCGCCAATGCGGCGATGATGATGCAGGTGCGGCCGCGCGATCCGAACGGGCCGATCGCGACCATGCTGGACTGGATGCCCTGGAATCACACCATGGGCGGCAACGCGGCATTCCATCCGATCCTGGTCGATGGCGGCACACTCTATATCGACGACGGGCGGCCGATGCCGGGCCTGTTCGAGGAGACCCTTCGCAACCTGCACGAGGTGTCGCCGACCTATTACGCCAACGTGCCAGCGGGGTATGCCGCGCTGGCGGCGGCGATGGAGAAGGACGACGCGCTATGTCGTAGTTTCTTCAAGAATCTGACCGTCATGGCCTATGGCGGCGCGCGGCTGCCGGACGATCTCTATGACCGCATGCAGGCGCTGGCGGTGAAGACCACCGGTCAGCGCATCGTGTTCTATACCGGCTGGGGCTCGACCGAGACCGCGCCGACCTCCACCGGCACTTACTGGGACACCGAGCGCGTCGGCCTGATCGGGCTGCCGTTCCCCGGCGTGGAGCTGAAGATGGTGCCGTGCGGCTCGAAATATGAGCTGCGGCTGCGCGGCATCAACGTCACGCCGGGTTATTTCGGCCAGCCTGATCTCACGAAGAAGATGTTCGACGAGGAAGGTTTTTATTGCATTGGTGACGCCGGCATCTTCGTTGACGACAACGATCCGCTGCAAGGCATCATCTTCGCCGGCCGCGTGGTCGAGGACTTCAAACTCACCACCGGCACTTTTGTGCACGTCGGCTCGCTACGGACCGACGCCATCGCCGCCGCGACCCCTGCGGTGCATGACGCGCTGGTCGCGGGACAGGACCGCGAATTCATCGGACTGCTGGCCTGGCCCAATCTGCACGCCTGCCGGCAACTCGTCGGCAATCCCGACGCGACGTTTGAGGATGTGGTTGGGCACCCCGAGGTGATCGCCTGCGTCAAGCAAGGGCTGGAAGCGCACAACGCCTCCTGTACCGGCAGCAGCATGCGGATCGCCCGCGCCATGCTGATGGCGGAGCCGCCCTCCATCGACGGCAACGAACTCACCGACAAGGGCTACATCAACCAGCGCGCCGGCTTAGAGCGCCGCGCCGCGCTGGTCGAAAAACTTTACGCCGCTCATCCCGGGGAAGACGTGATTGTACTGAAATGAAGACACCCTTCGTCGTCGTCCCCGCGAACGCGGGGACCCATACGCCGAGGCCTATCGATGAAAAATTGGAGCTAGTTCCGAGTTAAAACACAAACACCGGTGATTATGGGTCCCCGCGTTCGCGGGGACGACGCCGGAAAAATACACCTCAAACATCAACCCGAGTGACACGCCATGAATTTCGATTTCTCCGACGAACAAAAGCAGATGCGCGACGCGGCGAGGAAATTCCTTGCCGAGAAGTGCCCGCCGAAAGCGGTGCGTGAGGTGCTGGATGGCAAGGCGACCTACGACAAGGCCTTGTGGAAGGGCCTCGCCGAGATGGGCTTTCTTGGCGTTGCGATCCCGGAAGAGTTCGGCGGCGCGGGCGCCGGTCATCTCGAACTCTGCGTGATCGCCGAGGAAATGGGCCGCGCGCTGGCGCCGGTGCCGTTCTCCTCGACGGTGTATCTGGCTGCCGAAGCGCTGCTGCTCGCGGGCAGTGATGTGCAGAAGCAGAAATGGTTGCCGAAGATTGCCTCCGGTGACGCGATCGGCACGCTGGCGCTGTTCGAAGGCAAGGGCAATCCGTCGCCGCAGGCGATCAAGTTGTCGGCCTCCGGCGGTACGCTGAGCGGCGTCAAGAAGCCGGTGCCGGATGGCGCCATCGCCGACTTCGCGGTCGTTGCCGCACGCACGGGATCGACCGGCCGCGATGCCGATATCTCGCTGTTCCTGGTCGACCTCAAGGCCGGCGGCGTCGAGGTCAGGTCGCTGACCAACATCGATCCGACCCACGGCCAGGCCGAACTCACCTTCAAGAACTGCAAGGCCGAGCCGCTCGGCGCGGCCGGTGAAGGCTGGGGCATTCTCACGCAAGTGCTCGATCGCGCCGCGGTCCTGATGGCGTTCGAGCAGGTCGGCGGTTCCGACCGCGCGCTGGAAATGGGCCGCGACTACGCGCTCGATCGTATCGCCTTCGGCCGGCCGATCGGCTCGTTCCAGGCGGTGAAGCACATCCTCGCCGACATGTACGTCTCGGCGACGCTGGCGCGTTCGAATTGCTATTACGGCGCCTGGGCGCTCTCGACCAACGCCTCGGAACTGCCGGAAGCGGCGGCCGCCGCCCGCATCAGCGCGACGCAGGCGTTCCAGCATTGCTCCAAGAACAACATCCAGGTCCATGGCGGCATGGGTTTCACCTGGGAGTTCGACTGCCACATGTACTACCGCCGCGCCAACGCGGCCGCGGTGACGCTCGGCAGTCTGTCCTATTGGGAAGATCAGCTGATCGACCGCATGCGCAAGAAGAACGCGGCTTAACGAAACACTCGTGTCCCGGACGCGATGCAGCGCACTTCGCGCTGCTTCGCAGAGCCGGGACCCATTGATTGATGGACCCCGGATCAGCAGCGCACCGCTTCGCGCTGCGCAGCATCCGGGGAACGCCCCGAGAGAGTAGAAAAACATGAACTTCGATGACACCCCGCAGGAGGCCGCGTTCCGCGCCGAGGCGAAAGCCTGGATCGGAGCCAATGCGCCGAAGCAGTATGAGGAAGAGCTGCGCAAATCCTCGCTCGGCCGCACCGTGCTCAAGGGCGCCAACATCCTCGAGGTCGCAAAGGCATGGCAGAGGAAGAAAGCCGACGCCGGCTGGGCCTGCCTGCATTGGCCAAAGGAATATGGCGGCCGTGGTTCGTCGCCGATCGAGCGCGTAATCTGGCAGCAGGAGGAAGGCCCGTTCGGCAAACTCTCAGGCATGTTCATCATCGGCCACGGCATGTGCGGGCCGACCATGATGGCGTTTGCCGGCGAGGAGGAGAAGCGAAAGTACCTGCCGCCGCTGGCCTCGGGCGAAAAGGTCTGGTGCCAGCTGTTCTCCGAACCCGCTGGCGGCTCCGACGTCGCCGGGCTTCGCACCCGCGCCGAAAAAAAGGGCGATGACTGGATCATCAACGGCCAAAAGATCTGGACCTCCGGTGCGCATTATTCGGACTACGGCATCTTGCTGACGCGCACCGATCCCAATGTGGCAAAACACAAGGGCCTCACCATGTTCTTCCTGGACATGAAGAGCCCGGGCGTCGAGGTGCGACCCATTAAGCAGGCCAGCGGCCAGTCCGACTTCAACGAGGTCTACTTCACCGATGTGAAAATCCCGGATTCGCAACGACTGGGCGCCGTCAATGACGGCTGGAACGTCTCGCTGACGACGCTGATGAACGAACGCATGTCGATCGGCGCCGGCGTTTCCACCGGCTTTCCGGAGCTGTTCGATTTCTGCAACAGCCTGGTGCTGGACGATGGCCCTGCGATCGAGGACCGCAACGTGCGTTCGAGGCTGGCGAACTATGCCGTGAAGGCGAGCGGGCTGAAATACACCAGCATGCGCGCGATCTCGGCGCTGTCGAAGGGCGATCGTCCGGGTCCCGAGAATTCCATAGGCAAGCTGGTGGCGGGCTCGATGGTACAGGAAGTCGCGATGTACGCGCTCGATTTGCAGGGCGCCGCCGGCGTGCTGAGCGGGCCGGAGGATGCGGAGATCGCCGGGAAATTCCAGGCCATGCTGCTGCGTGCGCCGGGCACCCGCGTCGAGGGCGGCACCGACGAGATCATGCGCAACATCATTGCCGAACGCGTGCTTGGCCTGCCCGGCGACATCAGGGTCGACAAGGACGTGCCGTTCAACAAGATTCCGACCAAGGGACGCGCGTAAGCGCGAAAGGAGCCGCCCAATGAACTTCGACGATACCCCGCAGGAAGCCGAATTCCGCGCCACCGCCCGTAAATGGATGGAAGCCAACGCGCCGAAGAAATACGAGGCGGAGCTTTCCAAATCCTCGCTCGGCCGCATCCGGCTGGAGAAGGAAGAGATCGTCGATGTCGGCAAGGCCTGGCAGAAGAAGAAGGCCGAAGGCGGCTGGGCCTGCCTGCACTGGCCGAAGGAATATGGCGGCCGCGGCGCCACCCCGATCGAGAAGGTGATCTGGCAGCAGGAAGAAGGCGTCTACGGCAAGCTGACGCAGCCGTTCCAGATCGGCGAGGGCATGTGCGGCCCGACCGTGATGGCGTTCGGCAGCGAGGAGCACAAGCGGCATTATCTGCCGAAGCTGGCGTCCGGCGAGCATATCTGGTGCCAGCTGTTCTCCGAGCCGGCCGGTGGTTCCGACGTCGCGGGCCTGCGTACCCGTGCCGAGAAGAAGGGCGACGACTGGATCGTCAACGGCCAGAAGATCTGGACCTCGGGCGCGCACTATTCGGATTACGGCCTGTTGATCACGCGCACCGATCCCAACGTGCCCAAGCACAAGGGCCTGACGATGTTCTTCCTCGACATGAAGAGCAAGGGCGTCGAGGTGCGGCCGATCAAGCAGGCCAACGGCATGCAGGAGTTCAACGAGGTCTATTTCACCGACGTCGTGATCCCGGACAGCCAGCGCCTCGGCGCGGTCGGCGACGGCTGGAACGTTTCGCTGACCACGCTGATGAACGAGCGCATGTCGATCGGCTCGCGGCTCGCCACCGGTTTCCCCGAAATGTTCGAGTTCTGCTCCAATCTGATGACCGAGGACGGGCTCGCGATCGATGATCCCGCCACACGCTCCAAGCTGGCGAGCTGGGCGGTGAAGGCGAGCGGGCTGAAATACACCAGCTACCGCGCAATCTCGTCGCTGTCGAAGGGCGAGCGTCCGGGACCTGAGAACTCCATCGGTAAATTGGTGTCGGGCGCGATGCTGCAGGACATCGCGACCTACGCGATGGACCTGGAGGGTGCGGCCGGTGCGTTGACCGGGGCCGACGAGGAGACCGCAAGCGGCCAGTTCCAGCAGATGCTGCTCTCTTCGCCCTCGATGCGTATTGCCGGCGGTACCGACGAAATCCTGCGGAACATCATCGCCGAGCGCGTGCTCGGCCTGCCCGGCGACATCCGTGTCGACAAGGACGTGCCGTTCAACAAGATCCCGACCAAAGGGCGATGACCATGGATGCAAAAGCGCCGAAGGCGCGCTACGCCAGCGAAGATCGCATCGGCGTGCTCGAGGAATTGCTCGGCGAGCGCTATTCGGTGCGCGCCTTCCTGCCGCGCGAGGTGCCGCGCGAGACCATCGAGCATATTCTCACCGTGTCGCAGCGCACCGCGTCATGGTGCAACAGCCAGCCATGGCAGGTCTTGATCGCGAGCGGCGAGGCCAAGGAGCGGTTTCGCAAGGCGATCTATGCGGAGGCTTCCTCGGGCGGCAAGGACGACCATGACTTCACGCCGCCGCGTGAATATCTCGGCGTCTATCTCGAGCGCCGGCGCGAGAGCGGTTTCCAGCTCTACAACACGCTCGGCATCGTCAGGGGCGACAAGATGGCGTACGCGAAGCAGGCGCTGGAGAATTACAATTTCTTCGGCGCCCCGCATGTCGCCGTCATTCACACCGACGAGCCGCTCGGCACTTACGGCGCGGTCGATTGCGGCGCCTATGTCGGCAATTTCATGCTGGCGGCGCAGGCGCTCGGCCTCGGCACCATCCCGCAGGCCGCACTGGCGCGGCATTCCGGGCTGATCCGCCGGCACTTCAATCTCGCCGATGACCGCCGCGTGGTCTGCGGCATTTCGTTCGGCTTTGCCGACAACGCGCACAAGGTCAACAGCTACCGCACCTCGCGCGCAAGCGTGGCCGACACGGTTACGTTCTTCGACGAGTAGCTAATTCAAATCATCAAGCGCACAGGAAAAGCCCCGATCGCCAATGGCGGCCGGGGCTTTTCGCTATCTGGATTCAGACGAGATCAGTAGGCGCAGACATTGACGGTGCGCAGGCGCAGACCGCGACGGGTTTCGACCCAGCGCTGCTGGATGCAGTCGTTGTAGCCATAGCCGGTGTTGAGGTAGACGCCGCCGAAGCCAAGGCCAAAACCATGGCCCCAATAGCCGTGGTGGTGGTGATGATGGAAGGGGCCGGCAGCGGCGGGCGCGGCAGCGGCGAAGGTGAGGGCGGTGGCGGCGATCAGTCCGAGGGTAACCTTGCGAAGCATTGTATTCTCCAATTGAATGGCGCGGGGGCCGTTGTTTCGTCCCTGCATCTTCGTCGGCGCGACGTGAATATTCGTTCACGCCGGTTCCGGAGAATCGTGTTTCAGGAATGTTTCGTGGGGGGCGGGGGGCGACACCTTTTCTTCCCTTCTCCCCTTGTGGGAGAAGGTGCCTTCGCGCAGCGAAGGCGGATGAGGGGTTGCCTCCGCGGATACAGACCCCTCATCCGGCGCCATAGCCGATGCGAAGCATCGGCGTTCTAAGAACGGCGGCCATAGGCCGCCTATGCCACCTTCTCCCACAAGGGGAGAAGGCAGAATCAGAATCTTGGCGGTCGCTTCTCCGCAAAGGCCTTGATGCCTTCCTTGATCTCGTCGCCGCGCATGCTCTCGCGGTGGCGCTGGTTCGCGGCGGCCTCGTCGAGCTTGCCACGGGCGAATTCGTTAATGGCGCGTTTCATGCCGCGCATCGCGACAGGTGCGTTACCGGCGAGGATGTCCGCAAGCTTGCCGACTTCCTCGTCAAGCACCTCCATCGGCACCATCGCGGTGAGATAGCCGATCCGCAGCATCTCGGGCGCCGAGATCTTCTCCGCCGTCAGAAACAGTTTCTTGGCATTGTCGACGCCGAGCCGCGTCACGTAACGCTCGATGCCGCTCTTGTAATAATGCAGGCCGAGCCGCGCCGCCGGCATGAACATTTCAGCCGTATCGACGCCGATGCGGAAATCGCAGGCCAGCGCCAGATCGGTCGAGCCGCCATAGACGCCGCCATTGAGCCGGCAGATCGTCGGCACCCCGAGATCCTCCAGGCGGTTGACCACCACCTCGAACGCGGAGCCGGCGCTCTGCTCCTCTTTGGCGCTGACGGCGCGGTCGGCGACCGAATTGAGGTCGTAGCCGGCCGAGAAGGCGCGGCCGGTGCCGGTCAGCACCAGCACCCGGATCGCAGGATCGGCCTCGATCCGGTCGAACAGTTTCACGAGTTCGCCGAGATCCTCGCTCTGCAGCCGGTTCAAATGTTTCGGCCGGTTGAGGCGGATGGTGGCGCGCGCGCCGCTGATGTCGAGGACCGGCGAGCTCGCCGCCGCGGCTGAATTGGGCATATCGTTCTCCATTCTTGTTATTTACTTGTTCTCTCGCGCGCGCCGTTCGGCCTCGGCGTCGATGGTCTGGGCGAGGTCAGGATGCCGTGCCATCAGCAGGCGGAAATCGACGAGGTCAAGCGCCAACAGCTTCTGCAGCCGCGTGGTGCTGCCGAAAGTGCCTGCCGCAGGGAAGGCCGTCAACGAAAGCCGGCAAACGGCGTTCTCGCGTCGAAATGCCCGCCGGCGAGGCTGGCTGCGCGGCAAGCCCGGTGCAGGAATGAATTTTGTCGAATCCCGACAAATCGTCGTTTTTTCCCCGCATATCGAAAATAGCCTGCGGCCTTTACAATAGCGGCACTGCAATAAAATCGCGAAAAAATTCACTCCCTGAAAAATTGGTTGGCTTCCAATGGATCCGTCTCATTTGGCACAACATGCCGGCACGGCCGGCGCCCTCTTCGCGTCGATCTTCGTGATCGCCACCACCACGATGCGGACGATGATTCCTTTGCGGGTGTTCGGCATTCTCGCCAACATCGCCCTGTTCCTGACCGCCATTCCGTCCCGTAATTATCTGGTCATGGTCGTGCAGGTGGCGATGCTGCTGGTCAATTCCTGGCGGCTGCACCAGATGCTGCAGCTCGTGCGCGACGTGAAAAAATCGGTCAACAGCGACCTGTCGATGGATTGGCTGAAGCCGTTCATGACCGAGCGCGATTGCGCGGCCGGGGAAATGCTGTTCTACAAGGACGAGAAGGCCGAAGACATGCTCTACATCGTCAGCGGCAAGTTCAAGCTGGTCGAGTCCGGCATCGTCTTGCCGGTCGGCGCCATCGTCGGCGAGCTCGGGATGCTGTCGCCGTCGAACATGCGCACCCAGTCGCTGGAATGCATCGAGGCCGGCCTCGTGCTGAGCGTCAGCTACAGCAAGGTCGAGGAACTCTACGTTCAAAACCCGGCGTTCGGCTTTTACTTCCTTCGCCTCGCCAGCGCCCGGCTGTTTCAGAATCTCGAGACGCTGCAGCACCAGCTGGCCCAGCAAACGGCGGCATCTGCCGCCGCGCCGAAACCCGCATAGAGGCCGGGAGCTACGGGAGTGTCAGACCGCGGTTTCATGTCGTCGTTGCGTTATCTGTTCGCCGATTTCATCGGTGAGGAGGACGACACCCCGCCATTCCTGCCTGAGGGCTTGCCGGAGGCGGTGACCGATACCGCGAGCGATGCCATCCATCTGCTGATCGACTATCAGAGCACGAGTTATGCGCAGCTTTACGTCGACCGGCTGCGGCGGTTCGTCGGCCGCAACGGGGTCGATGATGCGATGCTGGTCGAGATTGCGCGGTTGATGGCGGTGCGCATGAGCTACGAGGATCCGATCCGGATCGCGCAGCTCAAGCTTGCCGAATTCAACGAGGGGGCCGGCGGGAACTACAATCCGGTCGTCGATATCAGGAAGTTCCGGGTCGACGAACTGGTCAGCGCGCTCCCCGCCATTATCGCGGAATATCTGATCGATGCGCTTGACTGGGCGGGGTGGGCGCACAGGCGGATTTCCATGCGTTTCAGCGCAGCAAGCCGTCTCGGCGTTCGCCGCCTCAAGATTGAAGCCGGGCTGAAGCGGTGGCGGCGCTATTCGGTGCGTTACGCCAAGGAACGGCTGTGGGTCGAACGCTGGCTGCACATGGTCAGCCGCAGCCTGGACAAACAGCCGGCCGCAGCTTCTGAAATCGTGCAGACCGCGACCATGATCGAGGGCTATGGCGACGTCTACCGCCAGGGCATGGCGGACTGGAACGCGATCATCGACGGCCTGGCCAAGCCGACCTTCGACGGCGTGCTGGCGCTATCGGATCTCGCCGGAGCGGTAGCGGAAGCCCGCGCGGCGGCGCTGCCCGATCCGCGGCGGGCCACGCTCAAGCGCAAGATCGAGGAAATCAGGGCGCGGGTGTCGGCCAGCGGCTCGAGCGCCGTGGCGGGGTGAGCGGTGGCGTGATTACGCGCTTTGCGCAGTCTTCACGGCTACCACCTTGTCGTCCTGGGGCGGCGGGTGCCGCTTCAGGTGATCGCGGCGCATGCCGATTTCGTCGCGCACGAATTCGTAGCCGAGCTTGAATGTGTCCATCCCGTCGCCGGAGATGGTGCCGTCGCGCATCCCCATCACCACACGCCGAAGGATGGTTTCGAGTTCATCCTGCAGATCGTCGAGCGCGCCGAGCGATTGTGCATCCGCTATACGCTCGCCGACATCGAGAACGGCGGTTGCCAGTTCACTGGCCCTCTCCGGCGCGATCCGGGTCACCTTGGCGTACAGCGCGGCGAACAGCGATCCGATGATGCCGAGTGCAGCAAGGGCGACGTACATCAGGTCGCTGTAGCGCTCGATAAATGATTTGGATTCATCGTTGATGTATTCGGTTGCCCCTGGATGCGCGACGATGAAGGCATCCTTGTCGGTCGCGGCCGGCTCGATCTTCGAGGCGAAGCCGCCGTCGAGCGCCAGTTCCGACTTGTTTTCATAGATGATGCGCGCGAGATCGCTCACGGTCGGCGTCGACAGACCAGATTGCGCGACCAGCAACCACTGCAGGCCCACCGTCTCCACATCCTCTTCTGGGATGGTGGGTGAGGCCGAAAGCGTACCGGATGCGATCGTTTCTTCCGATAGGACCGGATATTTTCGCGTCAGGGCCTTTGCCGCATCGATGGCGTTGAGGGCGAAGGTACCGCGCCGCGCAATTTGCTCGAAGTTCTTGTCCTTTACGGTCCGCGAGGCATGGACGACCGCGATCACTGCGCCAAAGCCCGATGTTGTGAGCAGCTTGTCTAGCGTCGTACCCGGCGGCGCCATCTGGACTCGTGCCGCCGCCGGCGCCTCCGACAGGTCGAGAATGGTGCGGATCAGCGTGACACTGCTTTCGTTCTCGGCGAGGACGGCGATCTTCTTTTTCTTAAGTTCAGCGAGGGTCTTGATCTTCTTGCCGGCGGGGCTGACCAGCAGCAGCACGTCATGTTCGAGGATCGCGACCGCGCGCGCCCGGGGCGGGATTTTTGCGTCGGTACGCAGAATCGCAAGGTTGGCTTCCTTACGGTCAAACTGGGCGATCGCCTTGGCGCTGTCGCTGTTGGGCACGATCTTGAGGCGCAGCCGCGACGAATTGTTCTTCAGGACGGTGGCAAGCCGGGCCGCAAAGCGCGCCTCGGGGCCGTTGGCTTGGCCGACGGCGAAGACCAGCGTTTCGGCATTTCGCACCCAGGTCCGGCCGGCCCACACCGTTGCGGCGGTGAGGACGAGGGTGAGAATCGAAAACAGCACGATCTGGGAGCGGTTGCTCTTGACCACCGGCATACGCAGGCGCCGTGGCATACCGGGTCTTGGTGTTGGGGCTTCAGCACTCATGGCCATACCCGGTCGGAGGACATCCCGCCGCCAAATCGGCGGCGCAGGCCATCCAAATGAATTCGTAAATACCTAGAAACGAACGACAATTTCCTGCGCGGCAATGATATCCTGCCCCCGTCGGATTGCAAACCGTCCCCCCGCGGGTAACCTTACCCGCGCAAGCCGGGCGCCGATGCCGCAGTATCGCTGTTGGGCCACACCATGTTTTTTTCCAACCACCCACAGGTGCATTCCGGTCCGGGAGGTGCCATAAATACCGGCAACGTTCACGTCCGGGTTCGAGAAGAAAATTCGCTGACAGCCTAGACCCCCGGTTTATTGCCACCTCGTTAGTCCCAGCAAAGGGCGTCAGCTTTGTTGTTTCCTTCCATGTCGTCGTCGGTCCCGATTGCTGCGCTGGTGGGATGGATGTTGCTTCTCACGGTGAAGCACATCATTGCCGACTTCATTTTTCAGACTTCCTGGATGGCGATCGGCAAGGACCAGAAGACCGGCTGGGCGATGCCGTTGCTGGCGCACTGCTCGGTGCATCTCGTGACATCGTTGCTGCTGATCATGGTGGTCGCGCCGCGGTTCTGGTTCGTCGCCTTTATCGATTTCGCGATCCACATCACGATCGACCGCATCAAGGGGATCTGCGCATCGTCCTTCGGCGTGACGCTGGAGAATGAGCATCCCTGGTTCTGGACGCTGATCGGCGTCGACCAGGCGCTGCACCATCTCACCGGCTTCGGCCTGGCGATCTACATGGCGGCGAACTGATCCGGCCAGAGCGTTTTCCAGCGAAGCATGCCCTCGGACTTGATCCGGGGTGGATACCGGTTCGCGTAAAGAAATCGCGTCAAAACAACAATCGGACCGCAGTATTCCGGATAGGCACCAGCCTCCCTCACGCATAGCCTTCCCTGGTCTGCACGTGACCGCCAGCCAGCCCGTGGCGGCGGGGTTTAGGCGCAATTCGCGCCGCGCGAATCACCGGCTGCGCCGGTCCGATTTGGTCGAAACTGGCAAGAGCACCGGAACACTACTGGTACGGGTGGTTAACCTTTCGTTAGAGTATTGCACTGCATCTTCCGAATAGGGAGAACCGCAATGTTTTCAAGCCGCGAAGCCTTCGAGAACGATTTCTGCCCGGTCCGGGACGAATTGCTCGGCGAGATGTACCGCGCCAACGCCAACGGCTTGCCGCTTCTGGTGGAGAGCGTCTCCTCGGAGACGCGCGCGATGCTGGCGCTGTTCTGCTACCGCCGCAGCCATCTGCATTCGCTCGCCCTCGCCATTGCCGCCAGCTGCACCGAGCGCGAGCTGATCTCGCTGGGCGGGCGCGTCGGCTCGACCCTCTATGCACTGTCCCGCGAGCCGGCCGCGCGCTCCACGCCCTCGTCGTCCTACGGCAATCGCAAGCCGATCACGCTCTCGACCAAGCCGCTCTCCACCTTCGCTCCGATTGAAGATCTCGACGACGAAGACCTCGCCGAAGCGGTGCCGGCGTAAGTTTTTCCATCCGTCGTCCCTGCGAACGCAGGGACCCATAACCACCAGCCGAGATTATTTCACACGCTGGAAGTTGTCTTCCTTTTCCAGCAATTCCTGCCGCGGCGTGTGGGTCCCTGCTTTCGCAGGGACGACAGCGGTGAGCTACACCAACACTGCCAGCCCATGCCTCTTCCGCGCCATCGCGCATTCGGGATCGCCGGGCATGCAGGTCCGGCATACCTCGGGCCGCACCGCATAGATCGTGCACGCCGTCGCCTCGCCGACCTTGCCCGACAACGCCGAACAGCGGTCGCCGTCGCAGCGCATTCCCGACAGCCGGTCGTTGACGAATTTTTCCGGGATCAGGTCGAGGTCGGCGTCATCCTCGGTCGTGAAGCGCGGCCAGTTCTGCGAATAGCTGCAGCAGGCGCCGCAGGCCTGGCAGGGGCTTTCGCTGGCAATCGTTGATCCGGTTTCATCCATCGCTGCCGTTTAGCGCGGAATGAAGCGCCCGGCCAGTCGCGGCGAGTGCGTGACGAGAAGATCGAACTGCGTCCACAATGGAACTGCACTCCCTCTCCCGCGCTTGCGGGGGAGGGTTGGGGTTGGGGTGGGGGTGCGGCCGCGATTCGTACTGTTCGTGTGGAGGTCGCTTTACGTATCCCTCGGGGCTTCCCAGACCAGGCTGCGCCGCCATTTCGCCCGCAGCAAATCGCGCCGCTCCGGATATTTTTCGTCGTGGTACACCGCGTCGACGACCCGGTCGGTGCGAAAGCTCCGGAAATCCTTCCGCAGCTCGCACCACGCCGCCATGATCCGCACCGCTTCGTGATAGCCGATGGCGATCGGCCAGATCGTGCGCTTGCTCTCGCGGCCATGTTCGTCGCGATAGTCCAGGGTGATTTTCTTGCCCTCGTGAATCTGGGCGCGTGTCCGCACCATGTCGATACGGTCTGGTTCCCGGTTCCAGACCGACCGCGCGCGGCTTGCGGGTTCGAGAACGAAAGGCCGCAACCGCTCCGGGACCGTGTCGGCGATCTTCGCCATCAGGTCCTGCGCGGCGCGTGCCAGCACGGGATCGGCATGGCCTACGACCCATTGCGCGCCGAGTACGGCGGCTTCGATCTCGTCGGGCGTCAGCATCAAGGGCGGCAGGTCGAATCCCTTCTCCAGGATGTAGCCCATGCCGGCCTCGCCGCGGATCGGCACGCGCTGTTCGATCAGCGTGGCGATGTCGCGATAGATGGTGCGTTTCGAGGTCTCGAGTTCGGCCGCGATCGCGTCCGCCGTCAGCGGCTTTCGCGTGCGCCGGAGCACCTGAATGATCTGGAACAGCCGGTCGGCGCGTCTCATGGCGAGTCTCTTTTCTGGTCGCTTTTCGCAAGTCCACTTTTCATAGGTCCGCCTGGCCGATGCTGACAGCATGTTGGCAGCAGGGGGTCGGTATATCGGGACAACACCTCAACTGAAGGGAATTTGTCCATGACGATTTTCAGCGAATTTGGCCCCCTGGGAAGCCGCCGGCGTCTTGCGAATAGCGAGGTCTTCGCCCTGGAACAGCTGGTTTCCATCCACTGCGTCACGTCAGATCTGCGCTGGGCGATGGTCGAGCTGGCATGGCGTTCATTCACAGCAATGTTCGCCTTTGCGCAAGGGCAGTTGCCGTCGTGGGCCCGTGGGCGCCGTGCGCCGCGAGAAGAGGAAGGTCGCGGCCGGCATTGCTGCTGCTGACACCACGGTGGCAGCAGGGCGTCGCTAGGCTTTTCCCACGTTCTTAAGAAATCAGGAGTTTTTCGGATGATCACGCTCTATGGCTTTGGCGCGGGCTTTGGCTTGCCGGAAATCAGCCCCTTTGTGACCAAGACCGAGGTCCAGCTGAAGATGGCTGGACTTGCGTATCGCAAGGAGAAGGCGATGCCGCCGGCATCGCCCAAAGGGCAGCTGCCATACATCGTCGACGAGGCCGAGAGCATCGCCGATTCCACCTTCATCCGCGCCCATATCGAGGGCAAATACGGCTTCGATTTCGACGCGCCGCTGTCGCTGCAGGCGCGGGCGCAGGCCTGGGCGTTCGAGCGGATGATCGAGCACCATGTCTATTGGGCGCTGGTCGGCGCGCGCTGGGTCGATACCGAGAATTTCGCCAAGGGACCGGCGCACTTCTTCGACGGCGCGCCGGAGCACCTGCGTGAGAAGCTGCGCGAGGACGCGCAGTTCCGGGTGGCGGAGAACTATCTGCTGAGCGGTCTCGGCCGCCATGCCCCGGAAGAGGATGTCGACCTTGCGGTCCGTTCGCTGTTTGCGCTGTCGGTTC
The DNA here is from genome assembly GCF_040546575.1 of Bradyrhizobium sp. OAE829. Classification (NCBI taxonomy): domain Bacteria; kingdom Pseudomonadati; phylum Pseudomonadota; class Alphaproteobacteria; order Hyphomicrobiales; family Nitrobacteraceae; genus Bradyrhizobium; species Bradyrhizobium sp. OAE829. The sequence goes on from NZ_JBEPOE010000001.1 coordinate 5,255,569, forward strand.
AGCTCGGCGACAAGCCCTATCTGTTCGGCGACACGCCTTGCGGCACCGATGCCACCGCCTTCGGTGCGATTGCCGGCATCCTGACGCCGTACTTCGAATCGCCGCTGCGGCAGCAGACCGAGAAGTTCGGCAACCTGACCGCCTATGTCGACCGGATGATGCTGCGATATTATCCCGAGTTCAGGTGGGCGCCGCTGCAGCAGGAGGCTGCGTAAGCAGGTCTTTTCACGCATCTCCGGCGTGCCGGGCAGGAACCGGCACGCTCCAGCGGCCTGAGTGACCTCCGTCACATCGCATGGAGTTGAGGGCGTCTACGTTCCCGATCATGGCAGGCGATACTCGCGCTGCACAAATCGGGAGAATGACTATGACCAAGATCAGGAAGCTCATTGTTTCGGCGATTGCAGTTCTCGCTCTGAGCACTGCCTCGCTGTCTGTCAATAGCGCGGCGTTTGCCGGTGGGCACGGCCACGGCCACGGGCATGGCGGCCATCACCATGGCCATCATCACCACGGCCACCACCATCACGGCCACCACCACCATGGCCATCACCACCACGGCCACCATCATCACGGCCACTACCACCACGCCCATGGTTACGGCTGCTGGCGGGTGACCTCCTACGGCGTGATCAACGTTTGCCGCAGCTATTATTGATCGGATGACGTTTGAGAACTCGCCCGTGGACGACACGGGCGAGTTTTCATTTTGATCCAACTTGCCGTGACGTGGACTCACAGCGATCGGCATCCCCTCAGTTGAGATGGCGATCGAGAAACTGGTGCAGGCGCTGACTTGCATTGTCCGCTGCCTCACTGTTGTATTCCAGCCAGTGACCAAACAGGGTCGTGCCGGGTTTCAGGTGCGCGTAATAGAATCCATGGTACGCGCCGGGATAGACAATTAGCTCGACCGGCGGCCCCTCATTGCCCCAACTCGCAATTTTATCGGAACAGTCTGCCGCCGGCGTCCAATCGTCCAGGGCCCCGGTGAAAATGAGCGTGGGTATCCCCGGCCGCGCCATGGCTTGCTGACACGGAGGATAGAACGCAGCCGCCGCCCGGAACCGGAGATTGGTTGGAGGGCCGAACAGTTCGAACGAATTGGGCTCCGCCACAGAGAGGGCGACCCGAGCGCCTGCCGAGAAGCCGACCGCAGCCACACGGCTCGGATCGACGAAGCTTTGCCCGGCCAGGAAGACGAGCGCCCCGTAAGCATCCGGTCTGCGCCTGACGAAGGTGGCAAACGCGCTTGATGTGCAGGCGTGATCGGTCCCGAGACGCGTTGCATAGCTGTCGACGAGCAGGACGACATAGCCCCGGGCGACAAGTTCATCGGTCAGTTTTTGCTTTGTCGTGTCGTGCATCCCGGCACAGCCGTGCAGTCCGACGACCGCCGGAAAAGGCCCTGCGCCATCCGGCCTGGCCAGATCGCCCTGGATGCGCTCGCCCAGAATGAGCGTGCCTGAAACGAGCCGCTGAGAGGCGCTTTCAAACTCTACGCGCTCCAGCGGTGCGGCCCAGGCATCAGCCATCAGCGCACCTGGGATCCACCAAAGCATCAGCAATGCCGCGGCTCGGGAAGCGACGGTTCCAGGCAATGGCGTCTCCCCTGAATGTTCGCCTGGTCGTCCAGCGGGTGCGAAGGCTTCCGGTTTCCAGGTCGGTGCTGCTTCAGCCTGATACTACCGCGCCTTGCGGCCAAGCGGCATGATCGATTGATCACTGCACAGCTCAGGTCGCCGATGCAGGCTGGCCCTTCAGGGCGGCCAGTTCTGCTTCAAGCTCGGAGATGCGGGCGTCGCGAGAGGCCAAGGCCGCCGCAACGTCGCCCGCGTCGAACTTTTGCGGGATGTGCTGCGGGCAATTGGTGTCCCACGCCGAGATCCGGAACAGGATGACCTGTTCAGGCCGCGCCTTGTATCCCTTCGGCATCAACGCCTGCGTCAGCGCCGGGTCGTCATCGACGACGCGCGCCTCGCCCCAGATCTTGACGCGCCTCCGATGTGCATAGTCCATCACGAAAATATGCGCCTGCGGGTTCTCCGAGAGATTGCCTTGCGTGATGTATTGCCGGTTGCCGCTGTAATCGGCGAACGCGATCGTGTTCTTGTCGATGATTTTGACAAACCCCTTCGGGCCGCCGCGGTGCTGGATGTAGGGGTGGCCGGCGGCCGAGGCGGTGGCGAAATAGAAACTGTTGGTTTCGCCCAGGAAGCCCGCGAGGTTTTCATCGATCTCGGTGCGCCAGCCGCCGTTCTCTTCGACGCGGGCATAGGCGTCGCGCGATCCCTTGCGGGCCTGCACCGCCTTCACCGCCGGGGTGAAGGCGACATCGCTGGAATAGGTGTGAACGTCTGACATTGGAGTTGCTCCTGCCAAGTTCGGCGGCGCCGGTGCGCCTCTGCTGGTCATAAGATGCTCTCACCAGGAATTAAAACAATCATCCCGGTTGACACGACACTATTGCAATATATGAAATAATGGCATGGACCGTATCGATGCCATGCAGGCCTTTGTCACCGTCGCCGATTTGCAGGGCTTTGCTCCCGCCGCGCGCAAGCTCGGGCTGTCGCCATCAGGCGTGACGCGGCTGATCGCGGCGCTGGAGGACCGTCTCGGCGCCCGGCTGCTGCAGCGGACCACGCGATCCCTGACGCTCACGGACACCGGCGCCCGTTACCTGGAGCGTGCCCGCCAGATCCTCAGCGATGTCGAGGAGGCCGAAAGCGCCGCCGAGGGCGAGCGCACCAGGCCGGGCGGCCGGCTGTCGGTATCCGCCCCGAACGGTTTTGGGCGGCTGCACGTCAGCCCTGTGATGACGGCCTATCTGAACCGCTATCCCGACGTCTCGGCGGATCTCAGGCTATCGGACCGCATGATCAATCTGGTGGAAGAGGGCGTCGATCTGGCGGTGCGGATCGGCCATTTGCCGGACTCGACGCTGGTCGCGCGCCATGTCGGCGAGATGCGGCGGATCGTGGTGGCCTCGAAGGAGTATCTCAAGCGGCGCGGCGAGCCCAAAACGCCGGAGGCGATCGCGACCCACGATACCATCCATTTCGGCGCCATGACCGCTGCACCGGACTGGCGCTTTGACGCCGACGGCCGTGAGATCCGCGTCTCCAGCACGCCGCGCTTTACCTCCAACAGCGCCGACGCCGCGATCCAGTATGCGGAAGCGGGCGGCGGCCTGACCCGGGTGCTGGCCTATCAGGCCGCCGATTCACTGAAAGCGGGAAGGCTCCGTATAGTGCTGGCGGAATTCGAGCAGCCGGCGCTGCCGATCCACATCGTCTATCCGACCTCGCGGCTGCTGTCGGCGAAAGTGCGCACCTTCATCGATCTGGTGACCGAGACTGCGGATTGGCATTTCGGCTGACCGTCCGCGTCACGCCTGTTCTGTTGCGACGGGCGCCTTTCTCGGCACCACACGGAACGTCGCATTGGCGCGCGCGATCACGACGTCGTCGGCCTTGATCAGGCTCTGTGCAAAGCAGATCGTGCGGCCGGTCTTGATCACCTCGGTCTCGATCGCGAGCCATTGCCCGACCTCCGCGGTGCCGATGAAGTCAACCGCGAGCCCGATCGTCACGAATGACGTCGTCCAGTTCGTCGCCTGCGCGCAGCTATAGCCCATCGCGTTGTCGGAGAGGGCCGCGATCAGTCCGCCATGAATGAGGCCGCGGCCGTTGGTGTGCGGTTTCGCAAGTCGCAGCCCGATGATGACGGCCTTGTCGGTCCGCCTGGCATAGAGCGGCTCCCATGGCTCGGTGAGCGGGCTCTTGCGGGTGTGAAGCTCAAAACCATCGGGGATTTCGCTGACTGTCATGTGTGGCCCACGTGCTGACGATGTTTCTCGTCATTGAACGCAACGCGCCTGCAAAGTCACTGCCTACAAAGTTTTAAACGGGATTCGCATGGGTGTTTGAAATCGCCGGAGCCATCACGCTGGTAATTCGTATCCGACGTTGCGCCTGATCTCGTCATTGCGAGCGAAGCGAAGCAATCCACTGCGAACTCCGGGAGAGATGGATTGCTTCGTCGCAAGTGCTCCCTTGCGCAAACGCTTCGCGTTTGTCGCAGGCAATGACGGTTGTGAGCTACAACGGCAACCCCACGTAATTCTCCGACAGCGACGCCGACGCCGCTTTCGAACTGACCAGGTACTCCAGTTCCGCCAGCTGAATCCGCGCGCCGAACTCGCCCTGATCGGGGAATTTGTGCAGCATCGAGGTCATCCACCACGAGAACCGCACCGCCTTCCAGACCCGCGTCAGCGCCTTGGCCGAATAATTGTCGATCCCGGCACTGGATTTCTCGTCGTAATATTCGCGCAGCGCGCTCGAGAGGTAATGCACGTCGCTGGCGGCCAGGTTCAGTCCCTTGGCGCCGGTCGGCGGCACGATGTGGGAGGCGTCGCCGGCCAGGAACATTGTTCCGAACCGCATCGGTTCGGCGACAAAGCTGCGCAAGGGGGCGATGCTCTTCTCGATCGACGGCCCGGTGACGAGTTCATCGACCGCCTTCTGGTCGAGCCGGCGCTTCAGTTCGTCCCAGAACCGCTCGTCCGGCCATTGGTCGATGTGGTCGTCGAGCGGGCATTGCACGTAATAGCGGCTGCGCTGGGTCGAGCGCATGGTGCACAGCGCAAAGCCGCGCGCGTGGTTGGAGTAGATCAGCTCATGGCTGACCGGCGGGGTTTCCGAAAGAATCCCGAGCCAGCCGAACGGATAGATCCGCTCGAAGGTCTGGATCGCCGAGGGTTTCACGCTGGCGCGGCTGACACCGTGGAAACCATCGCAGCCGGCGATGAAGTCGCAGGCGATCTCGTGGCTGGCGCCATCCTTGGTGTAGGTGACACGCGGATGATCGGTGTCGAAATCATGCGGTTTGACCTCACTGGCCTGATAGACCGTGGTGAGGCCGGCGGCCTTGCGCGCGTTCATCAGGTCGAGCGTCACCTCGGTCTGGCCGTAGATCATGACCGTCTTGCCGGTCGCCGCATGCATGTCGATGCGGTGCCGCGCGCCGCCGAAAGCCAGTTCCACGCCATGGTGCACCAAGCCCTCGCGATGGGCGCGCGCCCCGGCGCCGACCTCGTCGAGCAGCGCCACGGTGCCCTCTTCCAGCAGGCCGGCGCGGATGCGGCCGAGCACATATTCCGGGGTCTGGCGCTCGAGAATGACGTTATCGATGCCGTAGCGGTGAAGTAGTTGCCCAAGCAACAATCCAGCCGGCCCGGCGCCTATGATTGCGACTTTAGTCCGCAATTGCTTGCTCCCATGGTCTGATACAGATTGACACGCCGACGCTTGCGCGAGGTGTTGCAATGATAATTATATCATATAACAATTTTCGCAAAGGGCGTTGGCGCGAAACATTGTCGTTTGTTGCGCTGCACCGCAAGGCCGTCCTGTCGACGGACGCGTGGAAGCGCCGCGCCAAACGTCCGGCTTGAAAAGCCTCGCCAACTATATAACATGTTAACTAACGAGACCGGGCGCCAAGCCCGCCTTCATGCGCAAAGGGAGAGAATGCCGATGAGAAAAGCGTTTTTGGCGCTGCTGCTCGCCGCCAGTGTGACGCCTGCGATGGCGCAGGAAAAAAACTTCGAGTTGAAATTGTCGCATTGGGTGCCGGCGTCGCACCCGCTGCAGAAGGCGCTGGAAGACTGGGGCTCCGCGGTCGAAAAGGAATCCGGCGGCACCATCAAGTACAAGGTGTTCCCGGCCCAGCAGCTCGGCAAGGCGTTCGACCATTATGACATGGCGCGCGACGGCATCGCCGACGTCACCTATATCAATCCGGGTTATCAGCCCGGCCGCTTCCCGATCATCGGCGCCGGCGAATTGCCGTTCCTGATGTCGGACGCCAAGGGCGGCTCGATGGCGCTCGACGCCTGGTACCGCAAATATGCCGAGAAGGAGATGAAGGACGTCAAGTTCTGCCTTGGCTTCATTCACTCGCCCTCCACCTTCCATTCGCGCACCAAGAAGATCGTGGTGCCCGACGACATCAAGGGCATGAAGATCCGCCCCGCCCACGCCACCATGGCGAATTACGTCACCCTGCTCGGCGGCACCAACGTGCAGTCCTCGGCGCCCGAGGTCCGCGACATCATCGAGCGCGGCGTCGCCGACGCCGTCACCTTCCCATGGGGATCGGTGCTGCTGTTCGGCATCGACAAGGTCACGAAGTATCACATCGAGGCGCCGATCTACGTCACGACCTTCGCCTTCGTGATGAACAAGGACAAGTACAACCAGATGTCCGACCGCCAGAAGAAGGCGATCGACAACAACTGCAACACCGAGGCCGCCGGCCGCGTCGGCGAACCCTGGGGTATCTACGAGAACTCAGGTGTCGCAAAGATCAAGGCGCTGCCCGACCATGAAGTCTACAAACTGTCGCCGGAGCAGACCGCGCTGTGGAAGAAGGCGTCCGAGCCGCTGATCAAGACCTGGGCTGACAACGTCAAGAAAGCCGGCGGCGACCCCGATGCGGCGATGACCGAGCTCCGCGCCGAACTGACCAAGCACAACGCTTTGGCGCAGTAACGCACTCCGCTGCGCCCCCTCTCCCGCTCTTGCGGGGGAGGGTCGGGGTGGGGGTGCCGCCGCGAGTCACACTGTTCGTGTGGAGAGAGCTTCCCCCACCCGTCACGCTTGCGCGTGCCGACCTCCCCCGCAAGCGGGAGAGGTAAGTCAGCCCCAAGCCACACCGCTTAAATTCGAAGTCACAGGACCTCCCCACATGAATCGCGCTTCGATGGATCGTTTCATCGATACGATCGAATGGATCGCGGCGGCATTTGTCGGCATCGTCGCCGCCAATATCTTCCTGGCCGTGCTGCTGCGTAACATCTTCAACTATTCGATCCCGGATTCCTTCGACATCGGCCGCATGATGCTCGGCATCCTGATCTTCTGGGGCATCGCGGCGACCAGCTATCGCGGCGGGCACATCACCGTCGATCTGGTCTGGGCCAATGTCGGTCCGAAATACCAGCGGATGATCGACGTTTTCGCCACCCTGGTTCTGCTGTTCGTGGTGGCGGTGCAGACCTGGACGCTGTTCGACAAGGTGCAGGGCACCTACAACGACAACGTCCTGACCTTCGACATGCGCATGCCGACCTGGCCGTTCTTCGCGATCGCGTGGGCCGGCGACGCCTCCGCGGTGCTGCTGATCGCGATCCGCACCTATCGCCTGATCTTCCATCCGGAAGACATCCATGATGCCAAAGAAACCACGGTGGAGTAGGGCATCATGAGCACCGACGCCGTCGCCATTCTCGGATTTGTCGCGCTGTTCGCGCTGATGTTGCTGCGCGTGCCGGTCGGCATGGCGATGGGCCTCGTCGGCGTCACCGGCTTTGGATATCTCGTCGGCTTTTCCCCGGCGCTCAAGATGGTCGGCCAGACCTCGATGCGCACGGTGACCGACTATACGTTCGGCGTCATTCCGATGTTCCTCTTGATGGGCGCCTTCGTCAGCAATTCCGGAATGAGCCGCGAACTGTTTCGCGCCGCCAACGGCTTCGTCGGCCATTTGCGCGGCGGTCTCGGCATCGCCACCGTCGCGGCCTGCGGCGGCTTTGCCGCAATCTGCGGCTCGTCGGTGGCGACGGCCGCGACATTCTCCGCCGTTGCCTATCCGGAAATGCGCCGCTTCGGCTATCCGCAATCCTTCGCCACCGGCGTGATCGCGGCCGGCGGCACGCTGGGCGCGATGCTGCCGCCGTCGACGGTGCTGGCGGTCTACGGCATCATCACCGAGCAGGACATCGGCAAACTGTTCATGGCCGGCATCATTCCCGGCCTGCTCGCGATGGCCATGTACATGATCACGATCTCGCTGATCGGCTGGTTCCGGCCCGATTTCCTGCCGAAGGGACCGCAAACCACCTGGCGCGAACGCTTTGCCGGACTGAAAGACATCTGGGCGCCGGTCTTGTTGTTCGTCTTCGTGATCGGCGGACTTTACGGCTTGCCGTTCCTGCCGCGCTTTACCCCGACGGAAGCCGGCGGTGTCGGCGCCACCGGCGCGTTCCTGATCGGCGTGCTCACCGGGCGGCTGAACAAGGAAAAAATCCTGAACTCGCTGCTGCAGGCGACCCGCACCGCCGCGGCGGTCTTCACCGTGCTGATCGGCGCCTTGATCTTCGGCTATTTCCTCACGGTGACGCAGACTCCGCAAAAGGTCACCGAACTGCTCACCGGCCTCGGGCTCGGCCCCTACGGCATCCTCGCGCTGATCATGGTGATGTATCTGGTGCTGGGCTGCCTGATGGACGCGATGGCCATGATCATCCTGACGGTGCCGATCATCTTCCCGGTCATCATGCATCTCGGCTTCGACCCCATCTGGTTCGGCGTCATCATCGTGATGACGGTCGAGCTCGGCCTGATCCATCCGCCGGTCGGCATGAATGTCTTTGTCATCAAGAGCGTGGTCAAGGACGTGTCGTTCACCACGATCTTCCGCGGCGTGATCCCGTTCGTCGTGACCGACCTGATCCGCCTCGTGATCCTGATCGCATTCCCGATCCTGGCGCTCTGGCTGCCGCAACGCATGATGGGGTAGAGCATGATCCGGAAAAGTGGGTACCGGTTTTCCGATCAAGATCATGCTCCACTAAAGGACTTCCATGACTCCTCAGCTCGAGACAAAGTATGTCTTCACGCTCACCGTCCGCATCGGCGAGGTGACGTCAGCCGGCGAAACCGGTCACGGCGTGCGCCGGATCATCCCGATCCTCGGCGGTGAGGTGCGCGGCGAGGGCATCAGCGGAAAAATCTGCGCGTTCGGCGCGGATTTTCAGATTATCCGCCCCAACGAGCTGATCGAGCTCGAAGCCAAATACGCCTTCGAGACCGACGATGGTGCGACCGTCTATGTCGAGAACAAGGGTCTGCGTTTCGGCCCGCTCGATCTGCTGCAAAAACTCAAGCGCGGCGAGCCGGTCGATCCCAGGCTGATCTACTTCCGCACCGTCCCGAAATTCGAGACCGGCCACGAAAAATACCGCTGGCTGATGGAAAACCTCTTCATCGGCTCCGCCGCCCGCCACGCCGACCGCGTCGTCATCGACGTGCATCAGGTGTTGTGAGGGCTTTCATACCCCCCTCATCCCGAGGAACCGCGTCAGCGGCGTCCCGAGGGATGGGCCGCGTGACGATCGATGTGATTTGAATCAAGCCTTTAAGTAACCCGTAAGAGCGATTCTCTTATAGATCGTCATCGGAAAACGGACCCGGCCGTGACGAAGGGGCGACGTTTGCAACATACGAAAGCGCTGCGGGGTTTGCGCGGCGTCGGCTTGGCAGGCAAGCCGCACCCTAAGCCATCTCTGGCCGACCGATTTGGCCTCTGGATATCCACAGGCCACAAGGTTGATGGCCTCTGGGTGGGGAGTACGGAAAGCAAACCTCAGCCCGCCTTACGTCGCGTCGAGGATGCGCTACGATTGATAAAGGACCACGATTCACTTCACTATGGCCGCGTCATCCAAAATCTCGATCGCATATGTATCCATCTGATCCCCGGCGCGCTCGCCCACTACCAGCTGTCGTTGAACGCTTGCGTACTTGATAAGCGTTTTGTGCTTTCGGAAACAACGACGCTAGAACGGATTGCATCCGCGATTGTTCACGAAGCAACCCATGCAAGGCTGGACAAATGGGGCATCGACTACGTCGAGACGGCGCGCTTCAGGATCGAGGCGATCTGCCTTAGGCGGGAGTTGAATTTCCTCACTAAATTGCCGAACAGCGAGCCATTCCAGCAGGAGATTGCGAGCACCGTGGAATGGTATGGCAGCAACAGCGACTATTTTTCCGATGTAAACTCCCAAGAACGCGACGATCAGGGCATGGTCGAAACGGCGCGCTATGTGGGAATACCAGAATGGTTCATCCGCTTTTTATTGTGTGTCGCTCGGAGAGGGCGGCGTTCACGTGCTGCGGCATCGTAATTTGCCCGGGATTGTTCCGATGAGCAACCGTAGCCCGGATGAGCGGAGCGACATCCGGAGCATTGCGAAACAAGACCCGGATGTCGCGTTGCTCATCCGGGCTACGGTCTCGCTCAACCCATCCTACGAAACCCCGAAACGGCGTCGCTTGGCATGCAAGACCAATTTCGATACTTGCGTGCGACAAAACAACCCGACGGGCAACTCAGTTCTGATTTACGGAAATCGTGTCAAGTAGAAAATTTCCGTAAATCAAAAGTATTTCTGTTGTCGACCGACCCAAATCAGTGCGCATCTATCGCCATCCCGTCCTGGTCAGAAGGGCGTCGGCCGTCGTCACGGACGTTGGACGGGGTTGCGGTGGACGTTTGTTTACGCCTCGACGATGGCGTGGATGAGCGTACGGCAAAACCGTGTGGTCCTGGCACCCGTTGCAGGTGTCAAGCTGTCGGGTAGGCGAGAGCTGAACGGCAGCGACGGAGTCAACCAAGAACTCGTCTCCGGGGAGATCACGGCATAAGCCGTAAAGCCATTGCGCAGGGAAGGCCGGGTGTTCTCCGCTGCCCTGTATGCTCGTGTGCAGCCTACTTAGTGCAAACCGCACACGGGACCGCGGGTGCAGCGCGCACCCGGTCTTCCCTGCGCCCTCTCATTGGAGGGCGAGGAAATTTCTGGCAAAGCTCGGGCGCAATGCGTCGCGAGAATGCGAACGCACATTCAGGTGTCATCGCCCGGCTTGACCGGGCGACCCAGTATTCCAGAGACACTCATGATTGAACCGATAGGCCGCGGCGTACTGGATCCCCGCCTGCGCGGGGATGACAGCGGAATGTGGGGCCGCACGTTCGCCGGGACGACAAAAGCTAGAGGATTGACTCCCGCGCCAATAGTTATAAAATATAACTATTCTGGACGGGAAACAATAATCCATGGGAAACGCCGCTTCCGCAACCGCTGACCAGGCCGGATTGCTCACCATCGAGAAATCAGGCGCGGTGCTGACCGTGGGTCTCAATCGCCCCGCCAAGCGCAATGCGCTGAACGACGGCATCATCCTTGCGATCCAGGATTGCTTCGCCAATCTGCCCGAAGGGACCGGCGCCGTGGTCATCCATGGCATCGGCGACCATTTCTCCTCCGGCCTCGATCTGTCTGAACTGACCGAGCACGACGCCACCGAGGGCCTGCGGCACTCGCAGATGTGGCATCGGGTGTTCGACCGCATTCAGTACAGCCCGGTGCCTGTGATCGCGGCGCTCAAGGGCGCGGTGATTGGTGGCGGGCTGGAGCTGGCCTGCGCCGCGCACATCCGCGTCGCCGAACCGTCAGCCTATTTCGCGTTGCCCGAGGGCCAGCGCGGCATCTTCGTTGGCGGCGGCGGCTCGGTGCGGCTGCCGCGGCTGATCGGGGTGGCGCGGATGACCGACATGATGCTGACCGGGCGGGTCTATTCTGCGACCGAAGGCGCCGCCTACGGCTTCTCGCAATATCTTACCGAGGCCGGCGGCGCGCTGCCCAAGGCGCTGGAACTGGCCGAGCGCGTCGCGGCCAACGCCCCGCTGACCAATTTTGCGGTGCTGCAGGCGCTGCCGATGATCGCGGAAGCCAATCCACAGGCCGGTCTCCTGATGGAGTCGCTGATGGCCACCGTAGCGCAGAGCGACAAAGAGGCAAAACGCCGTATCCGCGAGTTTCTCGATCGCAAGACCGCCAAAGTGAAACCGACCTGACATGAGCGCGAAGCCCAACATGTCCCCGAGTGAAAGCGCCGCGCGCACCGGCAGCGCCCATCCGCTGCGCGCCATCTCGTTCGGCAATCCCGACGTCACGGTCGAGCGCCGCGATGACGGCACCATTTATCTGCGGCCGAAGCTCAAACTGCGCGACTATCCCGTGCGCATCACCGATCGCCTGCATCATTGGGCCGTTGAGGCGCCCGAGCGCGTCTTCATGGCGGAACGCGACGCGACGACGGGCGGCTGGCGAAAAATCACCTACGCGCAACTCCTGACCTCGACGCGGCGCATCGCCTCGGCGCTGCTGGCGCGCGGGCTCTCGGCGGAAAAGCCGATCGTGATCCTGTCAGGCAATTCGGTCGACCATGCGCTGCTGGCGTTCGGCGCGCTCTATGCCGGCATTCCCTTCTGCCCGGTGTCGCCGGCCTATTCGCTGGTGTCGCGCGACTACGGCAAGCTCGCCTTCCTGATGAAGCTGTTGACACCCGGCCTCGTCTTCGCCGACGACGCCACGAAATTCGCCGATGCGCTTGCCACCAACGTTTCGCAGGGAACAGAGATCGCAGCAACACGCGGCGAGGTGCCCGGCCGCGACGTGACGCTGCTGTCGGATCTCCTGGCGACGCCGGAGCATTGGCGGCTCGACGCGGCCCACGAGGCCATCGGCCCGGACACAATTGCAAAGTTCTTGCTGACGTCGGGCTCGACCGGCAATCCCAAGGCCGTCATCAACACCCAGCGCATGATCTGCGCCAACCAGGTGATGCTGCGCGAAACGCTGGCGTTCCTGATGGACGAGCCGCCTGTGATCATCGACTGGCTGCCGTGGAATCACACCTTCGGCGGCAACCACAATATCGGGCTGACGCTGTTCAACGGTGGCTCGATGTATCTCGACGAGGGCAAGCCGATGCCCGGCGGCATCGAGGAGACGGTGCGCAATCTCCGGGAGATTTCGCCGACGGTCTATTTCAACGTCCCCAAGGGCTATGAATCGCTGCTGCCTTATCTGCGCGAAGATTCAGCGCTGCGCGCAAAGTTCTTCGGACGGCTGCACGCGATGTTCTTCTCCGGCGCGGCGCTGTCGCCGTTCGTCTGGAACAGCCTCGACGAGCTCGCGGTGCAGGAGACCGGTTTCCGGGTGCCGATGCTGACCGGCCTCGGAGCCACGGAAACTTCGCCGTTCTTCATGTCGGTACGTCCCGACACCAGCCGCTCCGGCCATGTCGGCCTTCCCGTGCTAGGCAACGACGCAAAATTGCTGCCCAACAACGGCAAGCTGGAGGTCCGCGCCAAGGGGCCGAACGTCACGCCGGGGTACTGGCGTCAGCCCGAGCTGACCGCGGCGGCATTCGACGAGGAAGGTTTCTACAAGTTCGGCGATGCGCTCAAGCCGGTCGATCCCGATAATATCGACGCCGGCTTCGACTTCGATGGCCGCATCGCCGAGGACTTCAAGCTTGCCAGCGGCACCTGGGTCAGTGTCGGCCCCTTGAGGGCGCGCTTCGTCGCGGCCTGCGCGCCTTTGGTGCGCGACGTCGTGATCGCCGGCATCAACCGCGATGAATTGTCGGCGCTGGTGATGCTCGATCTCGACGGCTGCCGTCTCGTCAACCCAAAGCTTCCGGCGAACGATCTCGCGGCGGCGGCGGCCGATCCGCTGATCCGCGCGGCATTCCGCGAGCGGTTCCAGAAGCTGCTGGCCGATGCCACGGGCTCGTCGAACCGGATCACGCGCGCGGTGCTGTTCGATGCGGCGCTGTCGATCGATCGCGGCGAAGTCACCGACAAGGGTTCCATCAACCAGCGTGCGGTGATCGAGCATCGCAGTGGGCTGATCGAGCAGATCTATTCACCGGCGCCGCCGGCGCAGGTCATCGCGCTGAAATGAATTCAGGGAATTCAACTTCGAGAAGATTCTACCAGGGAGAAACACAATGCAGTTGAAAGATCAGGCCGCCATCGTCACCGGTGGTGCATCCGGATTGGGCGCCGCCACCGCGCGCCGGCTTGCCGCGCAGGGCGCCAAGGTCGCGGTGTGCGACCTCAACGCCAAGCTCGCTGAAGCCGTCGCCGCCGAAATCGGCGGCGTTGCCGTGGTCTGCGACGTCTCGGACGCCGTCTCGGCCGAAGCGGCGGTCGCCGCCGCCGCCGAGGCGCACGGCCCGGCGCGCGTGCTGGTCAATTGCGCCGGCATCGGCGTTGCCAAGCGCGTGATCGGCAAGGAAGGCCCGATGGCGCTCACCGATTTCGACCGCGTGATCAGGGTCAATCTGATCGGCTCGTTCAACATGCTGCGGCTTGCGACAGCAGGCATGTCGAAGCTGGAGCCGCTTGAGTCAGGCGAGCGCGGCGTCGTGATCTCGACCGCCTCGGTCGCGGCCTATGACGGCCAGATCGGGCAATCTGCCTACTCGGCTTCCAAGGGCGGCATTGTCGCGATGACGCTGCCGATCGCGCGCGAGCTGGCGCAGTTCGGCATTCGCGTGCTGACCATCGCGCCCGGCCTGTTCCTCACGCCGCTGCTGGCCAATTTGCCGCAGGAGGCGCAGGACTCGCTCGCCGCCGCGATCCCGTTCCCGCGCCGGCTCGGGCAGGCCGATGAATTTGCCTCGCTGGCGCTGCACATGATCGACAACCCCTATCTGAACGGCGAAGTGGTGCGGCTCGATGCCGCGCTCCGCATGGCCCCGCGCTAAGTATGGTCGGCAGGACTGCGCTTGGCTACTTCCCCTCTCCCCTTGTGGGAGAGGGTGGATCGAATGAGCGGCCGCCTATGGGCCACCTTCTCCCACAAGGGGAGAAGGGAAGAAAACTTTCGTTGCGGCGACGTTGAGGTAGAACAACAATGTTCGTTAACAAGCGCGACGTGCAGATCCAGTGGGGCGATTGCGACCCCGCCAACATCGTCTACTACCCGCGCTATTTCGCGATGTTCGACGATTCGACCTCGATCATGTTCGAGGCGGCCGGTTTTTCGAAGCAGGACATCATCCACAAATACGGCCTCGTCGGCATTCCCATGGTCGATACGCGGGCGAAATTCCACATCCCCTCGACCCATGGCGACTGGATCAGAATCGAAAGCCGGATCGAGAGCTTCAAGCGCTCCAGCTTCGAGGTGGTCCACAACGTGTTCAAGGGTGAGGCGCTGGCGATCGAGGCGTTCGAGACCCGCGTGCTGGTCGGCAAGCATCCGGACGATCCCGCGCGGCTGAAATCGGCTCCGATGCCGCCGGAGATCATCGAGCGGTTTTCGCGGGGCTGAGGCGTATATGGCTGACTTGTTAGCTGACTCGGCGTGTTGCATGACCTAAAGAAGGGGCTGAATTGGCTACCAATTTTTGATCTAAAATTAGAACAATATCCAAGGGAGGAATGAATGAAGAAGTTTTATCTGTCCGCTGCCGTGATTGCGGCGTCGCTGGCGCTGCCGGCCGTGCCCGCGTTGGCGCAAGCCAATGAAATCGTCATCGGCATCACCATCGTCACCACCGGCCCGGCCGCGGCCCTTGGCATTCCCGAGCGCAATGCGCTGGAATTCGTGCCGAAGGAAATCGGCGGCGTGCCGCTGAAACTGATCGTGCTCGACGACGGCGGCGATCCGACCGCCGCCACCACCAACGCGCGGCGCTTCGTCACCGAATCCAAGGCCGACATCATCATGGGTTCGTCGACCACGCCGCCGACGATCGCCGTCTCCACCGTCGCCAACGAAGCCGGCATTCCTCATTTCGCGCTGGCGCCGCTGCCGATCAACGAGGCGCGCATGAAATGGTCGGTCGCGATGCCGCAGCCGATCCCGATCATGGGCAAGGTGCTGTACGAGCACATGAAGGCCCACGGCATCAAGACCGTCGGTTACATCGGTTACTCGGATTCCTACGGCGACCTCTGGTTCAATGATTTCAAGGCCCAGGCCGTTCCGATGGGCATAGCCCTGGCGACTGAAGAGCGTTATGCCCGTACCGATACGTCGGTCACCGGCCAGGTGCTGAAGCTGCTCGCCGCCAATCCCGACGCGGTCCTCGTCGGCGGCTCCGGCACCGCCGCCGCCTTGCCGCAGGCCGCGCTGCGTGAGCGTGGCTACAAGGGCCTGATCTATCAGACCCACGGCGCCGCCAGCATGGACTTCATCCGTATTGCGGGTGCGGCGGCGGAAGGCGTGATCATGTCTTCCGGTCCGGTGATGTCGCCGGAAACCCAGCCCGACAGCGCACTGACCAAGAAGCCGGGCCTCGCGCTCAACACCGCCTATGAAGCCAAGTACGGCGCCAACAGCCGCAGCCAGTTCGCCGGCCATTCCTACGACGCCTTTGAAGTCCTCAAGCGCGTCATTCCGCCGGCACTGAAGGCCGGCAAGCCCGGCACGCCGGAATTCCGCGAAGGCATCCGTCAGGCCTTGCTGACCGAACGCGACATCGCCGCCAGCCAGGGCGTCTACAACTTCACCGAAAAAGACCGCTACGGCCTGGATGACCGCTCGCGCATCATCCTGACGGTGAACAACGGGAAGTACGTTCCGGCGAAGTGAGGGGAATCGTAGGGTGGGCAAAGCGAAGCGTGCCCACCACTATCTCCACGAAGAATGGTGGGCACGGCGCAAGAGCGCCTTTGCCCACCCTACTGCCTAAATCGCGCTCTCGCCCTCGTGCGTAAAACCGAGATAGCTCGCGGCGACGCGCGCGTTGGTGGCGATCTCGCTGGCCGGGCCGCTCAGGACGAACTCGCCGAGCTCCATCACGTAGGCGCGGTCGGCGATCTTCAATGCGGCTTGCGCGTTCTGTTCGACCAGCAGCACCGAGACTCCGGCGGCGCGGAGTTCGCCGATGGTGCGGAAGATGTCGGCGACGATGATCGGGGCGAGGCCAAGGCTCGGCTCGTCCAGCATCAGCAGCTTCGGCGCGCCCATCAACGCGCGCCCCATCGCCAGCATCTGCTGCTCGCCGCCGGAGAGCGTGCCGGCCAGCTGCTTGCGTCGCTCCTTCAGCCGCGGAAACAGCGTGTAGACCCGCTCGAACGATCTGGCAGCAATCGCCTTCGGAATCCGGAACGCGCCGAGCAGCAGATTGTCCTCGACGTTCATGGTGCCGAACAGTTCGCGGTGCTCGGGCACGAGACTGAGTCCGACAGCGACGCGGTCCTCGATGTCGAGGGAAGCCATGTCCGCGCCGGCGAAAGCCGCAGATCCCGTGAGCGGCAGGATGCCCATGATCGCGTTCAGCAGCGTGGTCTTGCCGGCCCCATTGGCGCCGATGATGGTGACGATCTCGTTGTCGGCGACTTCGAGCGACACCGAGCGCACCGCCTCGACCTTGCCATAGGCGACATGCGCATCGCTCACCTTCAACAGCGCGGTCATGTGGTGGCTCCGAGATAGGCCTTGATCACGTCGGGGTTGGTCTTGATATCAGCCGGCGTGCCCTCGGCGATCTTGGTGCCGAAGTCGAGCACCACGATCCGGTCGGCCAGATCCATCACAAAACCCATGTCGTGCTCGACCAGAAGCACCGACATGCCGCCGTCGCGCAATTGACGCAGCAATGCGGCGAGCCGCTGTTTCTCCATGTGGCGCAGGCCGGCGGCGGGCTCGTCGAGCAGCAGCAGCAGCGGATCGACGCACAGCGCGCGGGCGATTTCGACGATGCGCTGCTGGCCGAGCGACAGGCTTCCCGCCAGCTGGTCGATCTGGTCGCCGAGGCCGACGCGCTCGATCTGGCGCGCGGCTTCCGCCAGCAATCGGGCTTCATCCGCCCGGTCGAGCCGGAACATGCTTGATATCGCGCCGGCATGGCCGCGCAGATGCGCGCCGATCGCGACGTTCTCGAGCACGGTCATGTCGGGCACCAGCTTGACGTGCTGGAAGGTTCTGCTGACGCCGAGCTTGACGACTTCCTGTGGCGGCGCGTTGTCGACCTTGGTGCCGAGCACCGAGATCGCGCCGCTGGTCGACGTCAAAACCCCCGTGATCAGGTTGAAGGTCGTGCTCTTGCCGGCGCCGTTGGGGCCGATCAGGGCGACGATCTCGCGCGCCCCGACGTCGAAGGAGACATCGTTGACGGCGATGACGCCGCCGAATTGCTTGCGCGCCTTGTCGATATGCAGCAGCACCGAAGGTGTCGACGGCGCCCGCACCCGCGCGGGCAGCTCGAGGGAGGTGTCAGGGATCTTGCGGGCCGGCTTGAACGGCAGCCTCGACATCAGCCAGGGCCACACGCCGGTGGGCGCCAGCTGCAGCAGAACCACCAGCAGGATGCCGAATACGATGGTCTCGAGCTGGCTCTGGCCGCCGAAAATATACGGCAGATAGCTCTGCAGGATCTCCTTGAGGATCACCACGATGCCGGCGCCGAGCACCGCGCCCCAGACATAGCCGGCGCCACCGACGACGGCGATGAACAGATATTCGATGCCGGCCTGGGCTCCGAACGGCGTCGGGTTGGCGGCGCGCTGGAAGTGCGCATAGAGCCAGCCGGAAAGCCCGGCCAGCACCGCCGCATAGATGAACACCAGAAGCTTGGCGCGCGGCGTCTGCACGCCGAACGCTTCACCGGCGATATGCCCGCGCCGCAGCGCGCGGATGGCGCGGCCGGTGCGGGAATCCAGCAGGTTCATGGTCAGCAACGCCGAGAGCAGCACGGCGATCCAGATTGCGAAATAGATCGTGCCGGGATCGAGCATCCGGAAGCCGCCGATGCTCAGCGGCGGAATGCCGGAAATGCCGTCGTTGCGGCCGAGGAATTCGAGCTTGCTGAACAGGTAAAACAGCCCGATGCCCCAGGCGATGGTGCCGAGCGGCAGATAGTGACCGGACAGCCGCACAGTGACGATGCCGAGCAGGACCGCCGCGATGCCGCTGACCAGCAGCGAGAGCGGCAGCGTCAGCCATGGCGACACGCCATAGGCGGTGGTCAGCACCGCCGTGGTGTAGGCGCCGAAGCCGCAAAACGCGGCCTGGCCGAACGAGGTGAGGCCGCCGACGCCGGTCAGCAGCACGAGGCCCATCGCGACCAGTGCGGCGAGGCCGATATTGTCCAGGAGCACGATCCAGAACGGTGGTATGCCCGGAAGGAACGGGATCACCGCCATGACGATCGCGAAGATGATGAGGGGAAGCCGCTGCGTCATCGCCGTCAGTCCTTCTCTTCCTCGACCGCGGGGGCTGCGAGCGAACGCAGCACCAGCACGGGAAGGATCAGCGTGAAGACGATGACCTCCTTGAAGTTACTGGCGTAGAACGAGGAGAAGGCCTCGACGCTGCCGACCACCAGGGCCGCGACCGCCGTCAGCGGGTAACTCACCAGCCCGCCGATGATGGCGGCAATAAAGCCTTTCAGGCCGATCAGGAAGCCGGTGTCGTAGTAGAGCGTCGTGATCGGCACGATCAGAATGCCCGAAATCGCGCCGATCACGGAGGCCAGCAGGAAGGCGATCTGTCCCGACAGCGTGGTCCTTATGCCGACGAGGCGGGCGCCGAGGCGATTGACGGCGGTGGCGCGCAGCGCCTTGCCCATCAGCGTGAAGCCAAAGAACAGCCACAGCGCGATGATGAAGGCGATGGTCAGGCCGTAGACGGCGATGCTCTGGCCGGTGAACCGCAGCGGTCCCACCGTGAACGCGGCATTCGACAGCGCAGGTCCGCGCAGGCCTTCGGCGCCGAAGAACACGAGGCCAAGACCCTGCAGCGCGAGGTGGCAGCCGACCGAGGCGATCAACAGCACCAGCACCGAGGTGTGCGCGAGCGGCTGAAAGGCGATGCGATAGAGAAACAGCCCGATCGCCGCGACGATCAGCAGCGACAATGCGATATTGATTGCAATCGGGGTTTTGGGACCGGCCAGGGCGTAGGTCAGCGCCAGGATCGCCACCGGCAGCACGATGTTGAGCAGCACCGAGCGCGCCAACAGCTTGAGGCGGAGCGACCGCCGCGCCGCATACAGATCAAGGCCGAAGGCGACCAGGCCCATCGCGACCGCCAGCCGCGCCGTACCCGGCACCTGACCGGTCGCCAGCATGGCGTAGCTCAGCGCGCCGAAGGTCACGAATTCACCCTGCGGGATCAGGATCACGCGCGTGACGGCAAACACCAGCACCAGCGCAAGCCCGAGCAACGCATAGATCGCGCCATTGGTGATGCCGTCCTGCAGCAGGAACAGCATGATCGTCGTATTCAAGACTTGGCGCTCCCCCTCAGGCGTCGCGCCGATCTCGACCCTTTAGGGCTAGCCGGCGGTCCGATATCGGCAGTTGAAAGAAGCCGACATTTGATATAGTCTATAACAATTATCAAACATAACCTCAAGGCCCGGACCACTGGCGGACCTTTTTATCGGGATTGCGAGCCCCCTGCGATGACAGTTTCCAAGGCGGCCACTGACGCCGTCAAGCCTTCCCGCGCAGGCGGCAAGGATCCTGTCGACGGCGCTGCGGAAAACGTCGCTCTGCAAATGGGCGAATTGTCCGACCTGCTCGGCTATTCGCTGAAGCGCGCACAGCTGAGGGTGTTCGAGGACTTCCTGCGCTGCGTCGCGCCGCTGCAGCTGACGCCCGCGCAGTTTTCGGTGCTGCTGCTGCTCGACAAGAATCCCGGCCGCAACCAGACCGAGATCGCCAATACGCTCGGCATCCTCCGGCCGAATTTCGTCGCGATGCTCGACGCGCTGGAAAGCCGCGATCTCTGCACGCGGATGCGTTCGACCAACGACCGCCGTTCCCACATCCTGATGCTGACCGACAAGGGACGGGCGGTGCTGGCGCGCGCCAAGAAGCTCGTTGCCACCAAGCACGAAGCCCGCCTCAACGAAGTGCTGGGGCCGGCCAATCGCGTCGCGCTGCTCGATATGCTGTCGAAGATCGCGGCGGAGTTTTAACCCAGCTGTCATTCCGGGGCGCGCGAAGCGCGAACCCGGAATCTCGAGATTCCGGGTTCGCGCTTCGCGCGCCCCGGAATGACGGCCGCGACTAAGCCGCGACGATACGTCCAACAACTGCCTTCGCCCCGTTTCCCGTCAGGAACAGCCGCTCGATCTCGCGGGCGGGGAGCGGCTTGCTGAAAAGGAAGCCCTGCATCTCCGTGCATCCTTCGGACGCGATGCTGTCGAGCTGTTCCTTGGTCTCCACGCCTTCGGCGGTGGCCGTCATGCCCATGCCGTTGGCGAGCGCTGCGACCGCCCGCACGATGTTGAGCGAGCCGGAGTTCTCGGTGATGTCCTTGACGAAGGAGCGGTCGATCTTGATCTTGTCGAACGGAAAACTCTGCAAATAGGTCAACGAGGAATAGCCGGTGCCGAAATCGTCCATCGCGATCCGGATGCCGAGCTCGCGCAACTGATGCAGCACCGCGAGTGTCGCTTCCTTGTTGTGCAGCAGCACGGTCTCGGTGATTTCGATCTCCAGCCGGGCCGGGTCCAGTCCCGAGGCGGCAAGCGCGCCTGTTATCACCTGCATCAGGCCGGGGTTGCGAAACTGCACCGCCGAAATGTTGACGGCGATGTGCAGGTTGCCGGGCCATTGCGCCGCGGTCGCGCAGGCCTGGCGGATGACCCATTCGCCCATCGGGACGATGAATCCGATCTCCTCCGCCAGCGGGATGAACGCGGCCGGAGAAATCATGCCCTTGGTCGGATGATTCCAGCGGATCAGGGCCTCAAATCCGCTGATCTCGTTGCTCGCCAGATTGACGACGGGCTGATAGTGCAGTTCGAACTCGCCGGCCGGCAGCGCCTTGCGCAAATCCTGTTCCATGACGCGGCGCGTCTGCATCTGCAGATCCATCACCGGCTCAAAGAAGCGAAACGTGCCGCGTCCGTCGCCCTTGGCGCGGTACAGCGCAAGGTCCGCACTCCGCAATAACTTGTCGGGGCTGTTGCCGTCGCCGGGTCCGACCGAGATGCCGATGCTGGCGCCGATCACGGCCTGGTGGCCGTCAAGGTCGTAGGGCTCGCTCAAAAGGCCGATGACGCGCTGCGCCAGCGACGTTGCGTCGGCCGGGTCCGCGATCGGCGCTTGCACGATGACGAATTCGTCGCCGCCCATTCGCGCAATGGTGTCGGTGTCACGAACCAGCCCGCACAGGCGCTCGGCGACGATCTTCAGAAGCTTGTCGCCGGCGTGATGGCCAAACGTGTCGTTCACGGCCTTGAACTGATCAAGATCGAGGTGATGAACCGCGACCGTTTCCTCGCGGCCCAGGGCGTGTTCGAGCCGTTCGTTGAGCAGCACCCGGTTGGCGAGCTCGGTGAGCGAATCATGGTGAGCCATGTATTCGATCTTGACCTCGGATTGCCGCTGCTCGGTGATGTCTTCGTGCGTGGCGACCCAGCCGCCGCCGGGCATCGGCCGATGGCGGATCTTGAAGGTGCGCCCGTTCTGCAGTTCGACGATGCTGTCTTTGGCGACGTTGGAAACCGCCACATTGGTACGCCAGTTCAGATATTCATCCCGGGTCATCGCGGGGAAGCTGCCGGCTTCAAAGCGAAGATCGACGATGTCGGTCAGCGGCGTGCCGGGGCCGACGCGGCCGAACGGGATGTCGTACATCTCGACGAAGCGGTCGTTGCACACGATCAGGCGGTGGTCTGAATCGAAGAAGCACAGCCCCTGCGACATGTTGTTGATCGCGGTGTCGAACTGGAAGTTTCGTATCCGCAGCGCCTCTTCCTGCTCCCGTCCCAGGTCGTACTGGGTCTTCAGGCGCGCATGGAGTTCTTCGCGCTCGGTGATGTCCTCGTGGGTCGACATCCCGCCGCCGCCGGGCATCGGGTAGACCGTGTAGGCGATGATCCGCCCGTCGGTGAATTCCTGGAACGTGGTGTCGAGCGCGATGTCCTGTCCGACGCGGGCGCGAACGTAATCATCCGGCGCCACCGCCACCTTCAGGCCGAGCTTCAGTCGGTGCCGGATCAGTTCGCTGGTCGGCGTTCCCGGCTTCACCTGTTCCGGCGAAAGCCCGTACATCTGCATGTAACGTCTGTTGCAGAAGACGACTTGCCGCTTCTCGTCGAAGACGACAATGCCTAGCGACAGATGATTGATCGCCTCCTCGAGCCGCGCACTCAAGTGAGCGGGCTCGGGGCGGATCGCCCCCGCTACAGAATCCACCATTTCCGCGTTCCCCCTGCCGCGATTTGCGGCACCCCGGCAATAAGGAGGGTCCTATTAAGGACCAGGCTGGTGAATTGCAGCTTTGAGAGGCGGCAATTGCTTGCGGGTTCCTGCGAATGTCCTCAACAAAACGTTAATGCCGCCGGCCCGGGCGGATATCAAACCGAAGGAACAAACCGAAGGACCGCGGCCCTAAATTCAATCGACCAGGATCACCCTGACGTCGTTGACATTGGTGAGCGTCGGACCGGTCAGCAGCAGGTCGCCGGTTGCCACAAAGAAGGCGGTGGCGTCGTTATTGTCCAGATACGCCCTGGGATCGAGGCCAAGCGATTTCATCTTCGCAAATGTGGTCTGGTCGATCACGGCCCCGGCGGGATCGCTCGCGCTGCCGGCGCCGCCATCCGCGCCATCGGTGTCGCCGGCCAGAGCACTAACGTCCGGTATCTCTTTCAAGAGGTCCGCCAGCGCCAGCGCATATTCCTGGTTGGGGCCGCCGCGGCCATTGCCGCGCACGGTCACGGTGAGTTCGCCGCCCGACACGATCGCGGTGCGCTTGCCCTCGCTGCGCGCTTTCAGCGCCAGTCGGACGTGCGCGGCCGCGACCTCGCGCGCCTCGCCTTCGAGGTCGGCGCCGAGACCGATGATGGCGTAGCCAGCATCCTGGGCGATCCTGATCGCCGCATCGAGCGAGGCCTTCGGCCGCGCGATCAGTTCGAACCGCGCTCGCGCGAACGCGGGATCGCCGGGCTTGCAGCTCTCGTTCTTCGGGTCGTCCAGCGCACGCCGAACCGCATCGTCGACGGCGAGATTGTACTTCGCGACCAGCGCGCGGGCGTCCGCCAGCGTGGTCGGATCCGGCACCGTCGGCCCCGACGCGATCGCGGATGGATCGTCGTGCGGCACGTCCGAGATCGCCAGCGTGACGATTTCGGCGGCGCGGTGCCCGGCGCGGGCCAGCCGGCCGCCCTTGATGCGCGACAGATGCTTGCGGACGACATTCATCTCGCCGATCGGCGCGCCCGAACGCAATAGCGCGCGGTTCACCTGCTGCTTCTGTGCAAATGACACGCCCTCGACCGGGGCGATCCAGTTCGCCGAGCCACCGCCCGACAGCAGCACCAGCAACAGGTCGTCGGCGGTAGCCTCGGCCGCGAGACGCAGCGTGTCGTCGGCGGCTTTCAGCCCGGCTTCGTCGGGCACGGGATGGCCGGCTTCGACCACCCTGATCCGCCGCGTCGGCACGCCGTGGCCGTGCCGGGTGGTGGCAATGCCGGTGAGGCGCTCCGGGTCGAGCCCGAGCGTATCGAGATAGTAGCGCTCGGCGGCCGCGGCCATGGCCGCGGCGCCCTTGCCGGCGGCGAGGCAGATCACCCGGCCTTGGGGTGCGGGAGGCAAATGCGCCGACAGCACCACATCGGGATGCGCGGCCGCGACGGCCGCATCGAAGATCGCACGCAGGAGGGGACGTCGGTCGGTCATCGGTTTCACGCCAGAGATCGCGAATGGAAGACCGGTTATCCATCCAATCGCCGCAAAAGAAAACCCCCGCGGGTGAGACCGCGGGGGCGCTTGAGGCCACAAATGGGCCGATCGAAATTCCAAATAGCTAGAGCGTTTTCCAGCGAAGTGGCCAACGGTTCGCGTCAAGAAAACGCGTCAGATCAAGAATCTAGAGCCCCGTTCCGATTCAACGGAAAAGGCTCTAGCCGCCGACGTCACCGGAGAGGATTTCGCCGAAGCGTTCCCAGGTCTCGCCCTTGAACTTGATCAGTTGCACCTGCGAAATCGGCGCAAAGTCGGTGGGTGACGTGTTGACCTTGATGCCCGGCAGCAAGCCTTCGAGTTCGAGGTTCTTGATGTTGGCCGCCTGCTTCATGACGTTCTCGCGCGTGAGATCGTCGCCGCAAGCCTTCAACACATGAACGAGACCCTGGGCCACGGTGTAGCCGAAGATCACCGACGCATCGGCGCGGTTGGCTTCCGGATAATACTTGTCCAGGAACGCGTTCCAGGCCTTCATGCCGGGATCGTCCTTCCACTGCGCATCCGTCGGATCCTTCAGGTACTGCGACGAGATGATGTCCTGGGCGTTTTCCATGCCGGCCGGCTTGATGACGCTGCCGATCGAGGCCGAGACGTTGTTGAGGAAGTGCAGCGGCTTCCAGCCGATTTCAGCGTTCTTCTTGATCGCCTGCGCCGCGAATTTCGGCGTGGTGATGTTGATGAACACGTCGGCGCCGGTCGCCTTCATCTTGACGATGTGGGAATCAATCGTCGGCTCGGAGACTTCATAGCTCTCCTCGATCACGATCATCGACGCGCCCTTGGCGCCGAGCCCGTCCTTGAAGCCCTTCAGATAGTCCTTGCCGTAGTCGTCGTTCTGATAGAGCACGGCGATCTTGGCGTTCGGCTTCTCCTTCAGGATGTACTTCGCATAGATCTGCGTTTCGCTCTGATAGTTGGGCTGCCATCCCATGGTCCAGGGGAAGTTCTTCGGATCGTTCCACTTGGTGGCGCCGGTGGCGACGAACAGCTGCGGCACCTTCTTGCTGTTCATATATTTCTGGATCGCCGAATTCGGCGGAGTGCCGAGCGGGTTGAACACCAGCAGCACCTCGTCGCTCTCGACCAGCTTGCGTGCCTGCTCGACGGTTTTCGGCGGTGAGTAGGTATCGTCATAGCTGATGAAGTTGATCTTGCGGCCGTTGATGCCGCCTTCCGCGTTGATCTTCTTGAAATAGGCCTCCTCGGTCTTGCCGATCACGCCGTAGGCCGAAGCAGGGCCGCTATAGGGCATGATGTTGCCGATCTTGATTT
This sequence comes from Bradyrhizobium sp. OAE829, assembly GCF_040546575.1. NCBI lineage: Bacteria > Pseudomonadati > Pseudomonadota > Alphaproteobacteria > Hyphomicrobiales > Nitrobacteraceae > Bradyrhizobium > Bradyrhizobium sp. OAE829. Next base: position 5,281,207 of record NZ_JBEPOE010000001.1, read on the forward strand.
CGGTATCGGACGCGCCGGTGTCGTATTTTTTTTGAGCGAGCGCGCCGTTGCTCGTGGCTGCGAACGCAATGAGCGCGGCCGAGGCAATGGCGAGTCTGCTGGTAGCAATAGGCATTCCAAGTCTCCCTTTTTGAGATTGTCTTTTTGTGCAAGCGTCATGCTCTGTTGTTGATTGCAGTTCGCGCATGACGTGGACGGGATTGAATACGATTTAGCGGAAAGCATCAAGAAAAAGCCCCTGCGGCGATGCCGCAGGGGCTGCTCCTTTAGTAGTCAGGCAGTCGAACTAGCCGCCGACGTCGCCGGTGAGAATTTCGCCGAACAGTTCCCAGCCCTCGCCCTTGAACTTCATGAGCTGCAATTGCGAGATCGGGGCAAAGTCGGTCGCCGAGGTGTTGACTTTGATGCCGGGCAGCAAGCCGCCGAGCTCGAGGTTCTGGATGCTGGCGGCCTGCTTCATGATGTTTTCGCGGGTCAGGTTGTCACCGCTGGCTTTCAGCACGTGAACGAGGCCCTGGGCCACGGTGTAGGCGTACATGACCGACGCGTCGGCGCGGTTGGCTTCGGGGTAGTATTTGTCCAGGAACTCGTTCCAGGCCTTCATCCCCGCATCGTCCTTCCATTGCTTGTCGGTCGGATCCTTCAGGTAGTTCGACGAAATGATGTCCTGGGCGTTTTCGAAGCCGGCAGGCTTGATGACGCTGCCGATCGAGGCCGAGACGTTGTTGAGGAAGTGCAGCGGCTTCCAGCCGATCTCCATGTTCTTCTTGATCGCCTGCGCAGCGAACTTCGGCGTCGTGATGTTGATGAACACGTCGGCGCCGCTCGCCTTGAGCTTGACGATATGGGAGTCGATGGTCGGCTGCGAAACCTCGAAGCTCTCTTCCAGGACGATCATCGACGCCGCCTTGGCGCCAAGTCCGTCCTTCAGGCCCTTCAGGTAATCCTTGCCGTAATCGTCGTTCTGGTACAGCACGCCGATCTTGGCGTCCGGCTTGTGCTTCAGAATGTACTTGGCGTAGATGATGGTTTCGCTCTGGTAGTTCGGTTGCCAGCCGATGGTCCAGGGAAACTCCTTGGGGTCGTTCCATTTGGTCGCGCCGGTGGCGACGAACAGTTGCGGCACCTTCTTCTGGTTCATGTATTTCTGGATCGCCGAGTTCGGCGGCGTGCCGAGCGGATTGAAGACGAGCAAGACTTCGTCGCTCTCCACCAGCTTGCGCACCTGCTCGACCGTCTTCGGCGGGCTGTAGGCGTCGTCGTAGGAGACGAAGTTGATCTTGCGGCCGTTGATGCCGCCCTCTGCATTGATCTTGTTGAAATAGGCGGCTTCCGTTTTGCCGATCACACCGTAGGCGGATGCGGGTCCGCTGTAGGGCATGATGTTGCCGATCTTGATTTCGGTATCGGATGCGCCGGTGTCGTATTTCTTTTGGGCAATCGCGCCGCTGCTGGTGGCGGCGAGCAATGCGAGGGCGGCCGAAAAGGCCCCCAATCGCAAGTTGATAGCAGGCATGTTTTTCTCTCCCTGGAGACCACGATGAATGTGTCGTTTTTTCTTGAAGTTGGAGCACTTTGCGGCCCCTGCCATCATTCAATACCTTTCGGTCGCGCCGGGCAACAAAAAGCCCCCCGCGACGGTGTCGCGGGGGGCGATATTTTAGTCTCAAGTCCCGGGCGGACTGCCCGTGACGCGGAATATCAGAGCGTTTTCGAGCGAAGTGGGTACCGGTTCGCCCAGCAATCAAGTTTACGCAGATTGCGTAGACTTATCTGCGGTAGAAAACGCGTCAAAAAGAAAGACTAATTATTGAGTTCGCCGCTGATGATGTCGCCGAACAGCTCCCATTTTTCGCCCTTGAACCGCTGCATCTGAAGCTGTTCGATCGGGGCGAAGTCCTTGGCTGACGTGTTGATTTTGACGCCGGGCAGCAGGGTGTCGGGCGCAAAGTCCTTCAGGCTGGCGGCCTGCTTCATTACGTTGGCGCGGGTCAGGTCGTCCCCGCACATCTCCAGCACCTTCACCATGGTCTGCGCCGCGCCGTAGCCATAGACCACCGAGCCGTCGAGCTTGTTGGCTTCGGGATAATACTTGGCGAGGAATTCGTAGAACTTCTTCATGCCGGGATCATTGTCCCACTGCGCGTCCGCGCCGTCCTTGGCGTAGTTGGCCGAGAGAATGCCTTGCGCATTCTCGAAGCCCGCCGGCTTGATCACGCTGCCGACCGAGGCCGAGACGTTGGAGACGATGTGCAGCGGCCGCCATTCGACTTCGGCGATCTTCTTGATGGCCTGGGCGGCGAACTTCGGCGTCGTGATGCTGATGAAGACGTCAGCGCCGGTGGCTTTCAGCTTGACGATGTGGGAGTCGATTGACGGCTCCGAGGTCTCATAGCTTTCCTCGGCCACGATCATCGACGCCTTGGCGCCGAGGCCGTCCTTCAGGCCCTTGAGGTAATCCTTGCCGAAGTCGTCGTTCTGATAAAACACCGCGATCTTGCCATCCGGCTTTTCCTTCATCAGGAACTTGGCATAGATCCGCGCTTCGCTCTGGTAGCTGGGCTGCCAGCCGATCGTCCAGGGGAAGTCCTTCGGCTCGTTCCATTTGGTGGCGCCGGTCGCGACGAACAGCTGCGGTATCTTCTTCGAATTGAGATACTTCTGGATCGCGGAATTGGACGGCGTGCCGAGCGGATTGAACACCACAAGCACTTCGTCGCTCTCGACCAGCTTGCGGGCCTGCTCGACGGCCTTCGGCGGGCTGTAGCTGTCGTCGTAGGTGACGAAGTTGATCTTGCGGCCGTTGATGCCGCCTTCCGCGTTGATCTTCTTGAAGTAGGCCTCTTCGGTCTTGCCGATCACGCCGTAAGCGGACGCCGGTCCGCTGTAGGGCATGATGTTGCCGATCTTGATCTCGGTATCGGACGCGCCGGTGTCGTACTTCTTCTGGGCGAGGGCACTGCCGCTGACGGCAACAGAGGCGATGAGCGCCGTCGCGAACGCGGCGCTTCTTGTCGAAAGCATCATTATATCCGGATTCCTGTCTTCGAGTTTGAGGTTAGTTCTTCTTCGTTAGTTTGCCGAGCAAATGCTGGGCAACCATTGCGACCTGCCTTGCGCCGTGCGGCACCAGGAAGATGACAAGGAACAGCAGCACGCCGAACACGGCGCCGGAGAGGCCCTTGGAGATGCTCTCGGCGATGTTGGGCACGAAGATGATGAAGGCGGCGCCGACGAACGAGCCCGGCAGCCAGCCGACGCCGCCGACCACCATGCCGAGGAACAGCGCGATGGCGAGGTTGATCGTGTAGCTGTCGGGCGCCACGAACGCCACGACGATGGCGCTGAGCCCGCCGGCGATGCCGGTGATGCCCGCGGACACGCCGAAGGCGAGCGTCTTGTACTGTGCGACGTCAACGCCCATGGCTGAGGCCGCGATCTCATTGTCGCGGATCGACATGAAGGCGCGGCCCGAGCGCGAGCGCAGCAGGTTGATCGAGCCGATATAGATCGCCAGCGAGATCGCCAGTGTGAAGTAATAGAGCCACTTGTCCTGTCCGATCGGCAGGCCGAACGGCGCATCGGGTTTCATGACGGTGAGGCCCTGCACGCCGCCGGTCCAAGCCTCGAGGAAATGCAGCTTCAGGAGCTGCGGCATGGCGACCGCCAGCGCGAAGGTGGCCAGCGCCAGGTAGATGCCGGAAAGCCGCAAGGCGGGCTTGCCGAACAAATAGCCGGCGCCGAACGACACCAGCCCCGCGATCGGCAACGTCAGCGCGTAGTTCACGTTGGCGACTTCCATCAGGACCGCTGACGTGTAGGCGCCGAGCGCGTAGAACGCGCTCTGGCCGAGCGAGAACTGACCGCTTCCACCGGTCAGGATGTTGAGCGCCAGCACCGCGATCCCGTAGATCATGACCATCGTCATCTGGAAGACGACGAAGTTCTTCACGAATATAGGGGTAACGAGCAGCGCCGCCAGGATCACCAGCGAGGTGCCGGTGCCAAGCGTCATGGCGCGCTTCGGAACGGCCTCGACGGCCGGGGATTCTGTAACGGCGTCTTCTGCAGCTGCGCTCATGATCAGACTCGCTTGACGATGGCTCGGCCGAAGAGACCGGCAGGTTTGAAGACCAGGACGGTGATGATCAGCGCAAGCGCGATCGGCAGTTTCAGTTCATTGCCCACGCCGGGGATGTAGGTGCCGGCGAGGTTCTCGAAGACGCCGACCAGGAAGCCGCCGATGACGGCGCCAAGCGGCGAGCTAAGTCCGCCGAGCACGGCGGCGGCAAAGCCGTAAACCAGGACGCCGCCCATCATGTTCGGTTCGAGGAACACGACCGGGGCGATCAGGATGCCGGCGACGGCGCCGATCGCGGAGGCCATGCCCCAGCCGAGCGCAATCATCCAGGAGGTGTTGACGCCGACCAGCCGCGCCGATTCCGGCAACGCCGCAGCAGCGCGCATCGCAAGGCCAATCCGGGTGAACTGGAAAAACAGGTACAGCCCGACCAGCATCAGGAGAGTGACACCGATCATCCCGGCCTGGTGGGTCGAGATCAGCTGGCTGCCGAGGAAGGGCGAGGATCCGAACGGCGTCGGATACTGCTTGATGGTGAAATCCCAGATCAGGCCGGCGACCGAGTTGACGATGGCGAACAGAGCGATGAAGCCGGCGACGTTGGTCAGGACCGGGGCCTTGGCGAGCGGCTTGAACAGCAGCCGCTCGATGAGGATGCCGCCTGCGAACGAAATCGCCAGCGTGAGCAGGAATGACCACCAATAGGGCACGCCCCATTGCATCAATTGCCAGGAGATGAAGGTCGAGAACATCGCCATTTCGCCCTGGGCGAAATTCAGATGGTCGATCGCCTGGTAGATCATGACCACCGCGAGCGCCATACAGGCATAGATCGCGCCTGTGGCGACGCCGGCCAGGACTTGGTTGGTAAATAGTTCCACGGCCGTGCTCCTCAGTAGCCCAGATAGGATTTGCGGACGTCTTCGTTGCTCGCGATTTCCTTCGCGTTCCCCGACATCACGATTTTTCCGGTTTCGATCACATAGGCCTGGTCGGCGAGCTCCAGCGCCAGTTGCGCGTTCTGCTCCACCACCAGAATGGTAACCTTGTCCTCACGGTTGATCTTGCCGAGGATCTTGAACAGGTCGCGCACGATCAGGGGGGCGAGACCGAACGACGGCTCGTCCAGCAGCATCAGCCGCGGCCGCAACATCAGCGCACGCGCGACGGCGAGCATCTGCTGTTCGCCGCCCGACAGCGTTCCGGCCTGCTGGGTATGGCGTTCCTTCAGCACCGGGAAATGCGCGTACATGCGCTCGATGTCGGAAACGATGGCCTTGGAGTCGCTGCGCGTGATGGCGCCGAGCTGCAGGTTCTCTTCCACCGTCATGGTGGTGAAGGTGCCGCGGCCCTGTGGCACATGCGCAATGCCGAGACGGACGACGTTTTCGGTCGAGCGGCCGGAGAGCGACTTGCCCTCGAATTCGATCGCGCCGGTGGAGCGCACCATGTTGCAGATCGCCCGCAAAGTGGTGGTCTTGCCGGCGCCGTTGGCCCCGAGCAGGGTGGTCAGGCTGCCCTCGTTGAGGGCAAAGGACAGGCCATGGAGCGCCTGGACCTGGCCGTAATAGGCCCGCAAATCCTTGACGTTGAGCATCGCGGTCATTGGTCGTCCTTGCTCCCCAGATAGGCTTTGATGACATCCGGGTCGGCCTGGACCTGGGCCGGGGTTCCCTCGGCAAGCTTGCGGCCGAAGTTGAGTGCGACGACATGGTCGGCAATCGACATGACAAGGCCCATGTGATGTTCGACCAGCAGCACGGTCATATGGCGTTCATCGCGAATGCGGCGGATCAGATCGCCGAGCACGTGAACTTCCTCGTGGTTGAGACCGCCGGCGGGCTCGTCGAGCAGCAGGATCTTCGGATCGGCAGCCAGCGCGCGCGCCAGCTCGACGCGCTTCTGGGTGCCGAAGGGCAGGCCGGATACCACGGTGTGTGCGACGTCACCGAGATCCAGATAATCGAGGATCTCATGAACCTTCCTGTTGATCTCGGCTTCGCCGCGGCGAACCCAGGCGAGCTTCAGCGAATCCGAGATGATGTCGCTTGAGGAGCGCGCGTGGCAGCCGACGCGAACGTTGTCCATCACCGAGAGATTGGGAAACAGCGCGACGTTCTGGAAGGTGCGGCCGATGCCGATCTCGGCGATCTTGTGCGCTGGCCGCGTCAGGATGCTGGCGCCTTCCATCAGGATGTCGCCGGTGCTCGGCTGATAAAGCCTGGAAAGGCAATTGAAGAGCGTTGTCTTGCCGGCGCCGTTCGGTCCGATCAGGCCGAGGATGGCGCCCTTGTGCATGTCAAAGGACACGCCATTCAACGCGATGATGCCGCCGAACACGACGCTGACGTCGCGAACCGCAAGCAGGGGAGCATTTCCCTGCGCGAGCTGTGCCTGCGTCATCGCGTCTCGCCCACATGACTCATGCGGCGGGAATGACCGCGCGAAAAACTGCGCTGGTCATGATGATGGCTACCTGATCCCCTCGACCACACGTGCAACTTTCCCTCCTGCTTTCAACTTCTTGTTCTCTTCTTTTTTGGATTGCGGGGCTGCGCCGCCCAGCGCCGCCTCGATGTTCCTTACCATCGTCACAAGGCGAGGTCCAATGTCGTTGATCAAGCGATCTTCCGTGAAACGGAAAGCAGGCGCGCCACAATTGAAGGCATACGGCCCGGTTCCATCGCTGAGCTTCAACGCGACGCCTACCGCGTGCACATCGTCTTGCCATTCGCCTGCGGAGATCGTGAATCCCTGACGCACCACCATTTCGCCTGCGCGTTCGATGCCGTCGCGCATCCGGGCCCAGCGGCTGCCGTAATGATCGCGCAGTTCACGCAACAAAGCGGCGCGCTCGTCATCGGGCAGTGCCCAGATATAGGCGCGTCCCATCGCGGTGGTCGCGATCGGTACCCGCGAACCGACGTCGAGCTGCACGCCAAGCAAGCCGGTCCGGCTCTGGCCGAAATAGATCATGCTGTGACGGTCGCGGCCGCCGACCGCAACCGCGCCGCCGGTCTCGCGCATCAGCGCTTCACGGTAGGGTTCGGACAAATGCCGAACGCCGAGATTGGCCAGCGCGGCATACCCCAGGGCCATGGCTGATGGCGCGAGCTGATACTTTTCGAACCGCGGAACGGGTGTAAGATAACCCAGCTTGGTCAAGGTGTAGGTCAGCCGGGAAATGGTTGGCTTCGGCAATTTAGTACGGGCAGCGATCTCTTGATTGCCGAGAAGCCCGTCGTTGGGTTGGAATGCGCGCAACACATCAAGTCCGCGGGAGAGCGCGACGACGAAGCTGCGGTCAGTCGCCGCTTTCTTCCCTGGACGTTTCATTGCCTGCTGCTGTGCCGAGCTCGTTGACAAGGGACGTGCTTCAAAATAACCCTCGCTGTCAAGATGTGGAATTGAATTTCGCAGTGCGAAATCAACAAAACTCCGTAGCTACTCAACGCAAGTCGAGCGGCAAACCAAGAACAAGGATCAAGGGAGAGTCCCGTGAACGAAGTCGTAACACTCGAACGTCATGACGCCATCGCCATCGTCACGGTCAACAGCCCCCCGGTAAACGCGCTCAGCGCCGCCGTGCGTGGCGGCATTTTCGAGTGCATGAAGGCCGCGATCGCTGATCCCGAGGTAAAGGCGATCGTGCTGACCTGCGGCGGCCGCACCTTCATCGCCGGCGCCGACATCACCGAATTCGGCAAGCCGCCGAAGCCGCCCGGCCTGCATGAAGTGCTGGTCGCGATGGAGAATTCCCCGAAGCCGATCATTGCCGCCATCCACGGCACCGCGCTCGGCGGCGGTCTCGAAGTCGCTCTGGCATGCCACTACCGCGTCGCGACCAAAGAGGCAAAACTCGGCCTGCCCGAAGTGAAACTCGGCCTGTTGCCGGGCGCCGGCGGCACGCAGCGCCTGCCGCGCGCGATCGGCCCGGAAATGGCGGTCAAGATGATCGTCAGCGGCGATCCGATCAGCGCCGCCGATGCCCTCAAGAACGGCCTGATCGAGGAAATCGTCGAAGGCCCGGCCTCGGGCGGCGAGGCCTTTGCCCTCAAGGTGCTGGCGGAGAAGCGCCCGCTGCGCAAGCTGCGCGACGACGATTCAAAGCTCGCCGCGGCGAAGGCCGACATTTCGATCTTCACCAACGCCGTCGCGGCCCTCACCAAAAAGGCGCGCGGGCTGGAAGCCCCGTTCGCCGCCGCGGACGCCGTGCGCGCCGCGATCGAACTGCCGTTCGACGAAGGGTTGAAGAAGGAGCGCGAAGGTTTCCTCAAGCTGGTGTCATCAGACCAGTCGAAGGCACAGCGCTACGCCTTCTTCAGCGAGCGCGAGGCGGCAAAAGTCGCTGGCGTTCCCGAAGGCACAAAGCCGCGCAATGTCGAGCGCGTTGCGATCATCGGCGCCGGCACCATGGGTGGCGGCATTGCGATGTCGTTCGCCAATGCCGGTATCCCGGTGACGCTGATCGAAACCGGCGAAGAGCAGCTCAAGCGCGGCATGGGCGTGATGCAGAAGAATTACGAGGCGACCGCCGCGCGCGGTGGCATCCCAGCCGACGCTCCGGCCAAGCGCATGGGCCTGATCACCGGCGTGGTCGGCCTCGAGAACGTCAAGGACGCTGACCTTGTCATCGAAGCCGTGTTCGAAACCATGGCGGTCAAGAAGGAAGTGTTCACCGCGCTCGACAAATACGCCAAGAAGGGCGCCGTGCTCGCCTCCAACACCTCCTATCTCAACATCGACGAGATCGCGAAGGTCACCAGCCGTCCGCAGGACGTGCTCGGCATGCACTTCTTCTCGCCGGCCAACGTGATGAAGCTGTGCGAGATCGTCCGCGCCGACAAGACTGCGCCGGATGCGCTGACCACGGCCGTCTCGATCGCGCGCAAAATTGCAAAGGTTCCGGCGGTGGTCGGCGTCTGCGACGGTTTTGTCGGCAACCGCATGCTCGCCCAGCGCGGCAAGCAGTCCGAAAAGCTGCTGTTCGAAGGCGCCTTGCCGCAGCAGGTCGATGCTGTCGTGACGAAATTCGGCATGCCGATGGGCCCGTTCGCGATGGGCGATCTCGCCGGCCTCGACATCGGCTGGCGCTCGCGCAAGGACCGCGGCCTCAAGTCGGAAATCGCCGACGCGCTGTGCGAAGCCGGCCGCTTCGGCCAGAAGACCGGCAAGGGCTACTACAAGTATGAAGGCGGCTCGCGTTCGCCGATGCCCGATCCGGAAGTCGAGAAGCTGATCGCGGAAACCCTGCAGCGCCTCGGCCGCAAGACCCGTGTCGTCAGCGACGACGAAATCCTCGAGCGCATGATGTACCCGATGATCAACGAAGGCGCGCGGATCCTGGAGGAGGGCATCGCGGCGCGTCCGAGCGATATCGACGTGATCTGGCTCTATGGCTATGGCTGGCCGATCTATCGCGGCGGCCCGATGTTCTATGCCGACCAGGTCGGCCTCAAGCACATCGCGGACCGCTTGTCGTACTACGCCAAGGAGACCAACGATCCCTCGCTCGAACCGGCGCCGCTGCTCAAGCGTCTCGCCGCCGAAGGTAAGACGTTTGCGTCGCTGGCACAGTCGAAGGCGGCTTGATGGCCGAAGGCGACACAGGCTCGCACTCTCCGTTCCCTCCCCCCTTGCGGGGTCCGAGGCGAGCGAAGCTCGCTCTCGAGGTCAGGGAGAGGGGTGGCGTCATCGGGACTGCCCGTGTGGACCCCTCTCCCCAACCCTCCCCCGCAAGGGGGGAGGGAGCCCGTAGATTTGTGCTCACCTCACGCGTCGCAGAATTTGCATGACCCATCCCGGCGAACAGTTCTATCCGCACGGCGTTCACTGGGACGATCCGCTGCCGCGCGGCACGCTGCCTGATTTGTTGTCGGCAGCAGCCGCCGAGTTCGGATCGCGTCCTGCGCTTGAATTCCGCGACCGGCCGATCAGCTACGCCGCGCTCGAATCCCTGGTGGAGACGGCAGCCTCGGCCTTCCTCCGCGCCGGCTACGGCAAGGGTCATTCGGTCGCGCTGTTCCTCGGCAATTCGCCGGACCATCCCATTAATTTCTTCGGTGCGTTGAAGGCCGGTGCCCGCATCGTGCATCTCAGCCCGCTCGACGGCGAGATCGCGCTGTCGCACAAGCTCTCGGATTCCGGCGCGCGCGTGCTGGTCACCAGCAATTTGTCGGCGCTGTTGCCAACCGCGCTGAAATTTCTCGACAAGGGCCTGCTCGATCGCCTGATCGTTTGCGAGGACGATGATTGGGGCAAGGTCGGCACACCGCAGACGGCGTTGCCGAACAATCCCGCTGTCATCACCTACAAACAATTCACCGACGGCGCGGCCAAGCCTTCGCAATGGCCTGTCATGAGCGCCGACGATGTCGCGCTGCTGCAATATACCGGCGGCACAACGGGCCTGCCCAAGGGCGCCATGCTCAGCCACGGCAACCTGACTTCTGCCGTTTCGGTCTACGACGTCTGGGGCAAGCCGTCGCGCGCCGAGCGCAACAATCCGATCGAGCGCGTGATCTGCGTGCTGCCGCTGTTCCATATCTATGCGTTGACGGTGGTGCTGCTGTCCTCGATCCGTCGCGGCCATCTGATCTCGCTGCATCAACGCTTTGATGTCGAGTCCGTCATGCGCGACATCGAAGTCAAGCGCGCCACCGCGTTCCCCGGCGTGCCGACGATGTGGATCGCGATCGCGGCCTTGCCCGATCTCGACAAGCGCGATCTCTCCTCGCTGGTCAGCGTCGGCTCGGGCGGCGCACCGCTGCCGGTCGAGGTCGCGCGGATACTGGAGCAACGCGTCGGCATGAAGCTGAAGAGCGGCTGGGGCATGACCGAGACCTGCTCGCCCGGCACCGCGCATCCCAAGGAAGGCCCGGACAAGCCGGGCTCGATCGGTTTGATGCTGCCGGGGATCGAGATGGACGTGGTGTCGCTCGACGATCCCAAGCAACTGATGCCGGTCGGCGAAGTCGGTGAAATCCGCATCCGCGGACCAAATGTGACAAAAGGCTACTGGAACCGGCCGAAGGAAACCGCGGAAGCCTTCGTCGGCGACCGCTTCCTGACCGGCGACATCGGCTACATGGATGGCGACGGCTATTTCTATCTGGTCGACCGCAAGAAGGACATGATCATCTCCGGCGGGTTCAACGTCTATCCGCAGATGATCGAGCAGGCGATCTACACGCACCCGTCGGTGCAGGAAGTGATCGTGATCGGGATTCCCGACGATTACCGCGGCGAAGCGGCAAAAGCCTTCATCAAGCTGCGCGCGGATGCAAAACCGTTCGCGCTGGAAGAGCTGCGCAGCTTCCTCACCGGCAAGCTCGGCAAGCATGAAATCCCGGCGGCGGTCGATTTCGTCGATGAATTGCCGCGCACGCCGGTCGGAAAATTGTCGCGTCACGAATTGCGTCTGCGGCAACCTTCGCCGCAGGCGGTTCAACCCAAGCAACGATTAGCTCAGTAAGGAGGATCCGATGGATCTCGCTTTCAGCAAGGAAGAAATAGCGTTTCGTGAGGAAGTGCGGGCCTTCTTCAGGGATAACGTGCCGCCGGATACACGGCGCAAGCTGCAGGAGGGCCGCCACCTGTCCAAGGACGAGATGGTCACCTGGTGGCGCATTCTGAACAAGAAGGGCTGGGGCGTCTCGCACTGGCCGAAGGAATATGGCGGCACCGGCTGGAGCTCCGTGCAGCACTACATCTTCAACGAAGAACTGCAGATGCACCCGGCGCCGGCGCCGCTCGCCTTCGGCGTCAGCATGGTCGGGCCCGTGATCTACACCTTCGGCAATGAAGCGCAGAAGAAGCAGTATCTGCCGCGCATCGCCAATGTCGACGACTGGTGGTGCCAGGGCTTCTCCGAGCCGGGCTCCGGATCGGACCTCGCCTCGCTGAAGACCAAGGCCGAGCGCCGTGGCGACAAATACATCATCAACGGCCAGAAGACCTGGACCACGCTGGCCCAGCACGCCGACATGATCTTCTGCCTCTGCCGCACCGACAACAACGCCAAGAAGCAGATGGGCATCTCCTTCATCGTGTTCGACATGAAGTCGAAGGGCATCACGGTGCGCCCGATCGAGACCATCGACGGCGGCCACGAGGTCAACGAAGTGTTCTTCGACGACGTCGAGGTTCCCGTCGAGAACCTGATCGGCGAGGAGAACAAGGGCTGGGATTACGCAAAATTCCTGCTCGGCAACGAGCGCACCGGCATCGCCCGGGTCGGCGTTTCCAAGGAGCGGCTGCGCCGCATCAAGGATCTCGCCGCCAAGGTCGAATCCAACGGCAAGCCGGTGCTCGAGGACCAGGGTTTTCGCGAGAAGCTCGCGGCCTGCGAGATCGAGCTGAAGGCGCTCGAACTCACCCAGCTGCGCGTCGTCGCCGATGAAGGCAAGCACGGCAAGGGCAAGCCCAATCCCGCGTCCTCGGTCTTGAAGATCAAGGGCTCGGAAATCCAGCAGACCACGACCGAACTCCTGATGGAAGTGATCGGCCCGTTCGCCGCGCCCTATGACGAGCATGGCGACGACGGCTCCAACGAGGCGATGGACTGGACCGCCCAGATCGCGCCGAGCTACTTCAACAACCGCAAGGTCTCGATCTACGGCGGCTCCAACGAGATCCAGCGCAACATCATCACCAAGGCGGTGCTGGGGCTGTAAGCCGCGCGGCGCATCGTCGTTATGGCCGGGTAAAAGCGCGAAGCGCGTCTTCGCGCTAGGTGACCCGGCCATCCACGTCTTGATGCGGAAAAGGAAGACGTGGATGCCCGGGACAAGCCCGGGCATGACAACAGAATTTGGATAGCCGGAGAGAGTAACGAACATGGATTTTGATTTGTCCGAGGAGCAGCGGCTTCTCAAGGAAAGCGTCGACGGTCTCCTCAACGATTCCTACGACTTCGAGGCGCGCAAGAAATACCGCACCGAGAAGGGCGGTTGGAGCAAGACCGTCTGGGGCAAGCTTGCCGAACAGGGGCTGCTCGGCCTTCCGTTCTCGGAAGAAGACGGCGGCTTCGGTGCCGGCGCGGTGGAAACCGCGATCGTGATGGAGGCGATGGGCAAGGCGCTGGTGCTGGAGCCTTATCTGGCCACCGTCGTGATCGCCGGCGGCTTCCTGCGCCATGGCGGCTCGGCCGAGCAGAAGGCCGCGCATATTCCTGCTATCATCGACGGCAGCAAGACCTTTGCGTTTGCGCAGCTCGAGAAGAACTCGCGCTACGATCTCTCCGACGTCGCGACGACGGCGAAGAAGAAGGGCGCGGGCTGGGTGATCGACGGCGAAAAATTCGTCGTGATCAACGGCGAGAACGCCGACACCCTGATCGTCACGGCGCGCACCAAGGGCGAGCGGCGCGACAGGAACGGCATCGGCGTATTCCTGGTGCCGGCCAATGCCAAGGGCGTCGGCCGCAAGGGCTATCCGACCCAGGACGGCCTGCACGCCGCCGACATCACGCTGACCGGCGTCGAGGTTGGCGCCGAGGCTGCGATCGGCGATCCCGAGAACGCGCTTGATCTGATCGAGCGCGTGGTCGACGACGCCCGCACCGCGATGTGCGCCGAAGCCGTCGGGGCGATGGATGAATCGCTGAAATCCACCGTCGAGTACCTGAAGACGCGAAAACAGTTCGGTGTCGCGATAGGCACCTTCCAGACCCTGCAGCACCGCGCCGCCGACATGTTCGTCGCCGTCGAGCAGGCCCGCAGCATGTCGATGTTCGCGACCATGGCGGCCGATTTCGACAACGCCAAGGAGCGCGCGACGGCTGTGGCGGCCGCGAAAGTGCAAATTGGAAAATCGCTGAAGTTCGTCGGCCAGCAGTCGATCCAGCTCCACGGCGGCATCGGCATGACCCAGGAAGCCAAGATCGGCCACTACTTCAAGCGCCTGACCATGATCGAGAACACTTTTGGCGACACGGATTACCACCTCCGCCGTGTCACGGATGCGGGTGGGTTGATGTAGGTTTCCGTCATTCCGGGATGGTCCGAAGGACCAGACCCGGAATCTCGAGATTCCGGGTTCGATGCTTCGCATCGCCCCGGAATGACGAACATAATTCGTCGTCATGGCCGGGCTTGTCCCGGCCATCCACGTCTTGGCGGCAAAGAAAGACGTGGATGCCCGGGTCAAGCCCGGGCATGACGGACAGAGAATGACAAACGACTAAAAACAAAAAGGGAGCGTATCGTGAAGGGAACCCCGTTCGATCTCACCGGCCGTGTCGCCGTCATCACCGGCTCGAGCCGCGGCATCGGTCGCTCCTCGGCGGAACTGCTCGCAAAGCTCGGCGCCAAGGTCGTGATCTCCAGCCGCAAGGCGGATGCCTGTCACGAGGTCGCCGAAGGCATCAAGAAGGCCGGCGGCGATGCCCATGTCATTCCCTGCAACATCTCGCGCCGCGAGGAAGTCGACGCGTTGATCTCGGGCACCACGAAGCATTACGGCAAGGTCGACATCCTGGTGTGCAACGCGGCGGTCAATCCGTACTACGGCCCGCTGCTCGACATCAAGGACGAGGCCTTCGACAAGATCATGGGCTCCAACGTCAAGAGCAACATCTGGCTGTGCGCGCAGGCGATCCCGCAAATGGCGGAGCGCGGCAACGGCTCGGTGGTCATCATCTCCTCGATCGGCGGGTTTCGCGGCTCCACCGTGATCGGCGCCTACGGCATCTCCAAGGCCGCGGATTTCTCGCTGTGCCGCAGCCTCGCCGGCGAATGGGGCCCGAAGGGCGTTCGCGTCAATTGCGTGGCGCCGGGCCTCGTGAAAACCGATTTCGCCAAGGCGTTGTGGGAAGATCCTGAGAACCTGAAGCGCCGCACCGCCTCAACGCCGCTGCGCCGCATCGGCGAACCCGACGAAATCGCCGGCGCGGTGGCGTATCTTGCCTCCGACGCCTCGACGTTCATGACCGGCCAGACGATTGTGGTGGATGGCGGGGTGACGACAGCGGCGACGTAGTTTTTCTTCCCCTCTCCCGCGCTTGCGGGGGTCGAGACGAGCGAAGCTCGCTCTTAGGGTGCCGTAGCGAAGCGAAGGCGGGTGGGGGCTCTCTCCACGAGTCCCATCGCCGCGCGAGCCCCCACCCCAACCCTCCCCCGCAAGCGCGGGAGAGGGAGCGCACCGCCGTTCCCCCATATTGACCTTCGCCTCTCAATCGGATTGCCTCTCGGCCACCACCAACCTTTCCGGGAAGCACCATCATGTCCTTTGTGCTGGCGATCGATCAGGGCACCACATCCTCGCGCGCCATCGTGTTTCGCAGCGACATCTCGATCGCCGCCACGGCGCAGCAGGAATTCCCGCAGCATTTCCCGGCCTCCGGCTGGGTCGAGCACGAGCCGGAGGATATCTGGACCTCGACGGTGATGGTCTGCCGCGAGGCGCTGGAGAAGGCGGGCCTGAAGGCAAAGGACATCGCCGCGATCGGGATCACCAACCAGCGCGAGACCACGGTCGTGTGGGACCGCGCCACCGGTCAGGCCGTGCACCGCGCCATCGTCTGGCAGGACCGCCGCACCGCCGACATCTGCGCCAAGCTGAAGGCCGAAGGCCATGAGCCGGCGATCTCGGCCAGGACCGGCCTGATCATCGATCCCTATTTCTCGGGCACCAAAGTTGCATGGATCCTCGACCACGTGCCCGGCGCGCGCGAACGCGCCGTGCGCGGCGAACTGATGTTCGGCACCGTCGATTGCTATCTGCTGTGGCGTCTGTCAGGCGGCAAGGTGCATGCGACGGATGCCACCAACGCCTCGCGCACGCTGCTGTTCAACATCCACACCGGCGAATGGGACGACGACCTGCTAAAGCTGCTGCGCGTGCCGCGCTCGATGCTTCCAGAGGTGAAGGATTCCTCCGCCAAATTCGGCGAGAGCGAGCCAGGCCTGTTCGGCGGCGCGATTCCGATATCAGGCATCGCCGGCGACCAGCAGGCCGCGACCATCGGCCAGGCCTGCTTCACGCCCGGCATGATCAAATCGACCTACGGCACCGGCTGTTTTGCCCTGCTCAACACCGGCACCACGCCGGTGGCCTCGAAGAACAAGCTGCTCACCACCATCGCCTATCAATTGAACGGCAAGCGCACCTACGCGCTCGAAGGCTCGATCTTCGTCGCTGGAAGCGCCGTGCAATGGCTGCGCGACGGCCTCGGCATCATCAAGCAGGCGTCGGAGACCGGCCCGCTCGCCGACAAATCCGATTCGATGCAGAGCGTCTATCTGGTGCCGGCCTTCGTCGGCCTCGGCGCACCCTACTGGAATCCGCGCGTCCGCGGCGCGCTGTTCGGCCTCACCCGCAATACCGGCCCGGCCGAACTCGCGCACGCCGCGCTGGAAAGCGTTTGCTACCAGACCTACGACCTGCGCGAGGCGATGCGTGCCGACTGGCCGGGCGAAAAGGCCGCCAACGTGCTCCGCGTCGACGGCGGCATGACCGCCTCCGACTGGACCATGCAGCGCCTTGCGGATCTGCTCGACGCGCCGGTCGATCGCCCGATGATCCAGGAAACCACGGCCTTGGGCGCCGCCTACCTCGCGGGGCTGCAGGCGGGCGTCTATCCCGAGCCCGCGAAGTTTGCAGACAACTGGCGGCTGGAGCACAGGTTCAAACCGGCGATGAGTGCAGCGACGCGGGAGCGGAAACTGGCGGGCTGGATGCGGGCGGTGAAGGGCGTGCTGGCAAGTGATGAGGGGGAGGGCTGATGACGCAAGGTGCCGCCGGAAGACCGCTCAAGGAGCAGCTTGCCGGCACCTGGACCCTTGTTTCATGGAAGCAGACCAACGGTGATGGAACCAAACTGGAGCAATTCGGCGAGAATCCCCAGGGCCTGGCCTTCTTCGATACGGCCGGCCACTACATGATCTCGGTCATGCGCTCGGATCGCGTCAACTACCAGATCGAGAACTTCGGCCAGATCGCGCAGATATCGGCGGAAGAGGCAAAAAAGACCGCGCTTGGAACCATCACCTATTTCGGCACCTACGTCATCGACGAACCCCGCCGGGTTCTTGCCATCCACGTCGAAGCCAGCTCCTTTCCGAATTGGAACGGGACCGATCAGGAGCGGGTCTTCGAACTTATTCAGGATCGACTGACATTGACTGTCCGCCTCCCGCGTGGCGGGCAGGTCGATGTCCTCTGGCAGCGAGCGAACGCATGATTCTCCCCGACGGCAACTTCGACGTCCCCTCCGGCAAGATCGCCACCGTCGTTACGCATCTGGAGATGACCGAACTTCCCGCGATCCCGTCCGACCCTGAGGGCGCATGGACGCTGCGCCGGGTCGAGACGCCCGCGCTCGACTGGTATCGCGACGTCTTTCGCCGCGTCGGCGAGGAATGGCTATGGATTTCGCGGACGCGGATGCCGGATGCCAGGCTCGCGGCAATCATCCATTCACCGCTGGTGGAGGTCTATGCGCTGGAGCATGAGGGGCGCGGCGAGGGCCTGCTGGAACTGGACTTTCGCGAGGCCGGCCAATGCGAGCTTGGTTTCTTCGGCGTCACCGCAAAACTGATCGGCAGCGGCGCCGGCCGCTGGCTGATGAACCGCGCGCTGGAGCTGTCCTGGTCGCGGCCGATCGAGCGTTTCTGGGTGCACACCTGCACGCACGATCATCCATCAGCGGTGGCGTTCTATCAGCGCTCCGGCTTTCGCGCCTTCCGGCGGCAAATCGAGATCGAGGACGACCCGCGCCTTGATGGCACCGCGCCGCGTGACGCGGCGAGGCATGTGCCGGTGATTGAGTAAGATGGTTTCTCAGTGCGGCGGTACATATGGCGCCAGGCGCCACAGGCGCTCGGGCAGGGTATGAATGGGTGGAAGCGAAAGTTCCCTGTCGCCGTAGCGCAACGGAGGAAGGTCCGGTCGCCAGCAATGTATGATGAATGCAACACGAAACACTCGCGCGGCCGGCGCTTTTGCACCCGGGTCGACTTCCATTAGATTCTCTCCATCCACGGTCAGGAATTTCTCATTCCAGGCAACCTGCCAAAGGGTTTCGGGTTGAGCGGGATTTCGTTGAACGAATGCCCAGACATCGAAGTTTGAATGAGGGTTGCTGACCAGGACTTCAAACATGGTCGCATCGGCTAGGTGATCGTAGAGCTCGGCCGCCATTTCCTCTTTTTCTTCGACAGAGTACGGTTCTAGCACGCCTTCCCGGCCGATCCGGCAAAGCGTCGCCTTCTGCTCTTCTGTAAAAACCGCTGAAGCCTGCTTGTTGACCTGCTCTATGATGAAACGCTTGCAATCTTCTGCGTCGGAGGTCAGCGAATACACACCGATAATTTCGAGGGTCGGCGGTTCCTGCTCGTCAGACATCAAAACAAATCCTGCTTCGCCCGCGACAGCGAAAACCCGCGCCTGTCCGCGTTGAAGCACGTCACGCCCGATTGTTCCGACGTGCAGGTAAATCCGCCGCGCTGCCAGACTTCGCCATAGGCCAGCATCGGCATCTTGGGGTCCATCACTGTATCGCCGTAGCACAGGCGCGCGGCGCTGCCCCTGGATCGCATCTCGAACGCCTTGCCCCATTCGAGATCGCAATCGGCCGGCCGGCGCGCGGTCACCGTGGCTTCCATGATGTCGCAGCGGAGCGTGTTCTGCTTGTCGTAGTCGAAATAAGCGCAGGCGATGTTTTTCGATGGCGACACGAAGCCGGCGGGGCCGCTCTGGGCGTGAGCTGAGCCGGCAAGGAGCAGCAACAAAAGCCCGAGGACGTTGAGTGGCAGGCGCATGGCCGTCCTTCCGTTTGGGGAATGTCATGCCCGGACTTGATCCGGGCATCCATCAGCCTTCAAGATATACCTTCAAAGCAGATGGATGGCCGGGTCAAGCCCGGCCATGACAAGCAGGGTAAAGACACAACATGTTCCTGATCGGCCAATACGACTCCCCCTTCGTCCGCCGCGTCGCGATTGCGCTGCGGTTGTATGGCTTGCCGTTCGAGCACCGGCCGTGGTCGACCTTCGGCGATGCGGACAAGATCGCGCCGTATAATCCGTTGCGCCGGGTGCCGACATTGGTGCTCGCCAGCGGCGAGGCTGTCGTCGAGAGCGCCGCGATTCTGGATGCGCTCGATGAACTGGTCGGCCCGGAAGCGGCGATGATGGCCGAGCGCGGCGATTTGCGCCGCCGGCAATTGCGGATCTGCGCGCTCGGCAGTGGCCTCGCTGACAAGGCGGTCAGCCTGATCTATGAGCGGGTGCTGCGCAAGGAGCAGCTGCAGCTTTGGGTCGAGCGCTGCCAGACGCAGATCGGCGGCGTGCTCGCGATGCTGGAGAGAGAGCGCGAGCCGATCCCGACGCCATACTGGTTCGGGGAGCGCATCGGCCACGCCGACATCATGGTGGCCTGCGCGTTGCGCTTCATCAGCGAAGCGCACCCAGCGCTGTTCGATGCGCGCTATCCGGCGCTGCAGGCCCACGCCATCAGATGCGAGGCGCTGCCGCCGTTCCAGGAAATTTTGCAGCGGCTCGATCCGCCGAAGGGGTGAATCTCCCCATCATTCCGGGCGCCATTATTTGCAGTCGCGGCAGATCGTCAGCTTGCGCCTGAGCGTCTCATCTTCCGGGGAATCCGCCCACGGTCCCCGGGCGGTGCTATCGGGCTCCTTGATGGGTTTCGACCGTTTGGCTGTGCGTGGCAGGTCCGGTAACTTTGCGACGGGCTCGTCCTCGATGCTTGTGATCAAGCCGTCGTGGTCGGTGGCTGGTTTCGGCGGCGGTGTGTCCCTCGCGACCGGCGGCGGCGCGCGCTTGGCGGTTGGCTTTGGTGGAGGAGCGTCCTCGGTTGCCGCTGGCGGTGACGCGTCCCTGGCCACCGGCGGCGGCGCGCGCTTGGCGGTTGGCTTTGGCGGAGGAGCGTCCTCGGTTGCCGCTGGCGGGAACGCATCCCTGGCGACCGGCGGTGGCGCGCGCTTGGCGGTTGGCTTTGGTGGAGGAGCGTCCTCGGTTGCCGCTGGCGGGAACGCGTCCCTGGCGACCGGCGACGCCGCGCGCTTGGCGGTTGCCCTCGGTGGAGGCGCGTCCTCGGCTGCCGCTGGCGGCGAAGCCAGGATGACAGCCGGAGGCGGCGGCACAGCCTCGTCCGGCGATGGTGCCGGCCGGGCAAGCGAAAGCGGTGGAGCAAGCGAGGTTTGGCATCTCGCGCTCTCAGGCAGCCAAAAACTGACGGACAAAAATCCGATGGCAAACAGTGCCGCGGCGTTTTTTATTCGCATACCAAAAACCGCCGATCTGAAATCAATGATCGCGGCCCTCCGAGGGCACGCTTCGTATAAACTACCGGTCCTATCATGGCGGTCAAAAATGACGGAAGTTCGATGCGTACTGCGAGGTCTTACCACGTTCCCGGAGATCTTGCAGAAGGGATGAGCTTCTTTCTTACCCTTCAGGGGAGGGTAAGTGATCGCGCTGCGACAAATTAACCCGACGGGCAAAATTCCGCTTCCCTCGTCGGGCAAATCAGCGGTTTGAATCGTCGCGTCCCGCCCGACAAGAGGGGCGTGCGCACGTCACGAACGCGCGGCGGGATGCGGTGGACGCTTGTTCACGTCTGACGACGGCGTGGATTAAGCGTACGGCAAAACCGTGTGGTCCTGGCGCCCGTTGCCGGCGTCAAGCTGTCGGAGAAGCGTGAGCGGAAACGGCAGCGACGGAGTCAACCAAGAACTCGTCTCCGGGGAGATCACGGCATAAGCCGTAAAGCCATTGCGCAGGGAAGGCCGGGTGTTCACCGCTGCCCTGTATGCTCGTGTGCAGCATTTCCTGTGCTAACCGCACACGAGACCGCGGGTGCAGCGCGCACCCGGTCTTCCCTGCGCCCTCTCATTGGAGGGTAAGGAAGTTTCTGGCAAAGCTCGGGCGTAATGCGTCGCGAGAATGCGAAGGTGCGTTCAGTGTACAGTGTCGCAACAAACACCGCCGTCGTCCCGGCCTTGAGCTCAGATGCGCAATTGCGCATCGGGGGACCCATAACCACAGGAAGAGGTTTTGCGAATGGTCTCTGTTACCGAGTCCTCATTGAGAGATCACGCGGTATGGGTCCCGGCGTTCGCCGGGACGACAAGTTCACTCACCCCTTCTTCCGCATCGCCTCCGGCATATCCGGCTGCATCGATGGATGCGCGCTTGCGAATTCCGGCAGCGCCATAGCGGTCTCGAAGATGCGCTTCAGGACAGGATAGGGCGCAAGGTCGATCTGCTGATTGACCGCGGCGGTGACGTGGGTGACCAGGCAGATGTCGGCCATGCCGGGCGCATCGCCGTGGCAGAAGCGCCCCGTGTCCTCGTGGCCGGCAAGATGGCCTTCCAGCGCCGCCAGCGTCTCGACGGTCCAGTGCCGCCGCCATGCGGCCTGCTGGGTGTCGCGCAAATTCAGTTCGTGATCGAGATAGCGGCGCACCCGCGGCGTCAGCAGCGGATGGCCTTCGCAGGCGACCATTTGCGCGAGCCCGCGCACCCGGGCGCGGCCGCGCGGATCGGCCGGCAGCAGCGGCGGGGCGGGGTGGGTCTCCTCGAGATATTCGAGGATCGCGAGCGACTGGAACAGCACGGTGCCGTCATCCAGCACCAGCGACGGCAGCGCCATCTGCGGATTGACGCGGCGATACTCTTCGCCGCGCTGCGCGTTGGCGTCGAGATCGATGAACACGACTTCGGCGGGGAGGTTCTTCAGATTGAGCGCGATGCGAACGCGAAAGCTCGCCAGCGATCGCCAGAAGGAAAAGAATTTCATGGGGAGGCCTCGGCACACTCTGTCATGCCCGGACTTGATCCGGGCATCCATCAACCTTCGCAAGAGTCTCTTGAAGATGGATCACCGGGTCAAGCCCGGTGATGACAGCGGTATGTGCCTTACGCTCCCACCGCCTTCTTGCGATACGCCAGATGCACCGCGCAGGTGCAGCCGGGCGGATGCGAGGCGACATCGTTGGCGGGGACGGCTGCGATCGGCGCGGGCGCCGGTGCCGCCGGTTGATCCTGCGACGGAATATAATTCAGCACCGGGGCCAGCCAGCGCTCGGTTTCGGCGACGCTCATGCCCTTGCGCGCGGCGTAATCCTCGACCTGGTCGCGCTCGATCTTGCCGACGCCGAAGTAAAAACTCTCGGCGTGGCTGAAATAAAGCCCCGACACCGACGAGCCCGGCCACATCGCATAACTCTCGGTGAGCTTCACGCCAGCGGTGTTCTCGGCGTCGAGCAGGCGGAACAGCGTCGCCTTCTCGGTATGATCAGGCTGCGCGGGATAGCCGGGCGCGGGACGGATGCCGGCATATTGTTCGAGGATCAGCTGATCCGGCGCCAGCGCCTCGTCCGGCGCATACCCCCAGAATTCGCGGCGCACGCGCGCGTGCATCCGCTCGGCGAAGGCTTCGGCCAGACGATCGGCCAGCGCCTTGCACAGGATCGAGGAGTAGTCGTCATTGGCGTTCTTGAAGCGGTCGGCAACGACGTCCTCGCCGATCCCGGCGGTGACCACGAAGGCGCCGATATAGTCGGGCACGCCGGAAGATGCCGGCGCGATGAAATCCGACAGCGCCGAATTGAAGCGGCCTTCGCGCTTCTCCAGCTGCTGGCGCAGCGTGTGGAAGGTCGCGATCTCGGCCTTGCGCGTATCGTCGGCGTACACCTTGATGTCGTCGCCGACAGCGTTGGCCGGCCAGAAGCCGATGGTGGCGCGCGCGGTGAACCACTTCTCCTTGATGATCAGGTCGAGCATCTTGCGCGCGTCATCATAGAGCGAGCGGGCGACTTCGCCGATCTTGGGATCGTCGAGGATGGCCGGGAAGCGCCCGGTCAATTCCCAGGTCTGGAAGAACGGCGTCCAGTCGATGTATTCGGCCAGCTCCGCCAGATCGTAGGCGTCGAAACTCTTGATACCGAAGAATGCCGGCTTTTTCGGCGGCGTCTTGGCGAAGTCGATAGTCATCGCGTTGGCGCGGGCGTCGGCCAGCTTCAGCCGCTTCTTGTCGGCCCTGGGCGCGGAAATGCGCCGCGGAGATTTTCGCGTATTCGGTCCTGATGTCGGCGGCATAGGCCTCGCGGCGGTCCGGCGACAGCAGCGACGACGCCACGCCGACGGCGCGGCTGGCGTCGTTGACATGCACCACTGGGCCACCCTTGTAGTTCGGGTCGATCTTGACGGCGGTGTGGACGCGGCTGGTGGTGGCGCCGCCGATCAACAGCGGCATCTTCATGCCCTGCCGCTGCATCTCGCCGGCAAGGAAGCTCATCTCGTCCAGCGAGGGCGTGATCAGGCCGGACAGTCCGATGATGTCCGCGCCCTCGGCCTTGGCGGTCTCGATGATCTTGGCCGCCGGCACCATGACGCCGAGGTCGATCACCTCGAAATTGTTACATTGCAGCACGATGCCGACGATGTTCTTGCCGATGTCGTGGACGTCGCCCTTGACGGTCGCGAGCACGATCTTGCCGGCGGCGTTGCGGCCGCCGTTGCTGGTGACGCCATTGGCGAGGTTGCGCGCCTTCTCCTCTTCCATGAACGGCATCAGATAGGCCACCGCCTGCTTCATCACGCGGGCGGACTTCACCACCTGCGGCAGGAACATCTTGCCGTCGCCAAAGAGGTCGCCGACGATGTTCATGCCGTCCATCAGCGGGCCTTCGATCACGTTGAGCGGCCGCTCGACGGTCTTGCGCACCGCTTCGGTGTCTTCCTCGATATATTCGGTGATCCCATGCACCAGCGCGTGCGAAAGCCGCTTTTCGACCGGCCATTCGCGCCACGCCAGATCCTGTTCCTTGGTCTGCTTCTCCTTGCCGCGGAATTTCTCCGCCAGCGCCAGCAGTTTTTCGGACGCGCCGGGATCGCGGTTGAGAATGACGTCTTCGCACACCTGGCGCAGCTCGGGGTCGATGTCGTCATAGACGATCATCTGCCCGGCATTGACGATGCCCATGTCCATGCCGGCCTTGATGGCGTGATACAGGAACACCGAATGCATCGCCTCGCGCACCGGCTCATTGCCGCGGAACGAGAACGACAGGTTCGACACGCCGCCGGAAATATGGGCATGCGGCAGGTTCTGGCGGATCCAGCGCGTCGCCTCGATGAAGTCGACGCCGTAATTATTGTGCTCCTCAAGCCCGGTCGCGATCGCGAAGATGTTCGGGTCGAAGATGATGTCTTCGGGCGGGAAGCCGAGCTGGTCGACCAGGATGTCATAGGCGCGCTTGCAGATTTCGGTCTTGCGCGCAAATGTATCCGCCTGTCCGACCTCGTCGAACGCCATCACGACCACGGCGGCGCCGTGGCGCTGGGCGATGCGGGCCTCGTGGATGAACTTCTCCACGCCCTCCTTCATCGAGATCGAGTTCACCACCGGCTTGCCCTGAACGCATTTCAGGCCGGCTTCGATCACGCTGAATTTCGAGGAGTCCACCATGACGGGGACGCGGGCGATGTCGGGCTCGGCGGCGACGAGGTTGAGGAACGTCACCATCGCGGCTTCGGAATCCAGCAAGCCCTCGTCCATGTTGACGTCGATGATCTGGGCGCCGTTCTCGACCTGGTCGCGCGCGACCTGAAGCGCGGCGGTGTAATCGCCGGCGGTGATCAGCTTGCGAAATTTCGCCGAACCCGTGACGTTGGTGCGCTCGCCGACGTTAACAAACGGGATCGCGGGCGTGAGCTCGAACGGCTCCAGGCCGGACAACCGCAGACGCGGCTCGATCACGGGAACGATGCGGGGCTTGTGCGGGGCGACGGCCGCCGCAATCGCCGCGATGTGCGCGGGCGTGGTGCCGCAGCAGCCGCCGACGATGTTGACGAGGCCGGCAGCTGCGAACTCGCCGATCAGTCCGGCCATGAATTCCGGGCTCTCGTCATACTGGCCGAATTCATTGGGCAGGCCGGCGTTGGGATAGGCGCACACCAGCGTGTCCGCGACGCGGCCGATGTCGGCGATATGGGCGCGCAGATCCTCGGCGCCGAGCGCGCAGTTGAAGCCAATCGTGGCCGGCTTGGCATGCTTGACCGAATTCCAGAACGCTTCCGGCAATTGCCCGGAGAGGAGGCGGCCGGATTTATCGGTGATCGTGCCGGAGATCATCACGGGCACGTCGATGCCGCGTTGCTCGCAGATTTCAGCAATCGCGTAGAGCGCCGCCTTGGCGTTCAGCGTGTCGAAAATGGTTTCGACCAGCAACAGGTCGGCGCCGCCGTCGAGCAAGCCGTTGATCTGTTCGCCATAGGACTTGCGCAGATCGTCGAAGGTGACGGCGCGGTAGCCGGGGTTGGAAACGTCAGGCGAGATCGAGGCGGTGCGGTTGGTCGGGCCCAAGGCGCCGGCGACGAAACGCGGCTTGCCGTCCTCGGCGGTGACGCGCTCGGCCGCATTGCGGCAGAGCCGCGCGCCGTCGCGGTTGAGTTCGTAGGCGAGATCCGACATGTCGTAATCGGCTTGCGCGATCGAGGTCGAGGAGAACGTGTTGGTCGCGACGATGTCGGCGCCGGCGCGCAGATAATCGGCGTGGATGTCCTCGATCGCCTGCGGCTGGGTCAGGATCAGCAGATCGTTGTTGCCGCGGACGTCGCGGTGAAAATCCTTGAAGCGCTCGCCGCGGAACGCCGCCTCGTCATATTGCAGGCCCTGGATCATGGTGCCCATGGCGCCATCGAGCACCAGGATGCGTTCGCGGGCTTGAGCGAGCAGGGCGGTTCGCTTCGGGGACACGGGTACGGTCATCGGATCAGGCAGCTTTCTGTGCGCCATTGGGACGGATGCCCAGCAAATGGCTGATCGCGAACACGAGGTCCGCGCGGTTCATGGTGTAGAAGTGAAAGGTGTCGACGCCCTGCTTTGCCAGTTTCTGCACCTGGCCCGCCGCGACAGTTGCGGCCACGAGCTTGCGCGTCTCGGCGTCGTCGTCGAGCCCTTCGAACTTGTCGGCCAGCCAGGATGGCACCGTGGTGCCGGCGCGGGTCACGAAGCTGCGCGCCTGCTTGAAATTATGCATCGGCATGATGCCGGGCACTACGGGGATGTTGATGCCGCGGGCGCGGACCCGGTCGAGGTAACGCAGATAAAGGTCGTTATCGAAGAACACCTGGGTGATGGCGCGCGCCGCTCCGGCGTCGACCTTGGCCTGCAGCGTGTCGATGTCGGCGTCGAGGTTCGGGCTCTCCGGATGCTTCTCCGGATAGGCAGAGACCGAGATTTCAAAATCGGGGTAGCGCTTCTTGATGCCGGCGATCAGGTCGGGCGAGCTTTGATAGCCGTCGGGATGCGCGTTGTAGGCGGTGCCGATGCCGGTCGTGGGGTCGCCGCGCAGCGCCACGATGTGGCGGACGCCGATCTCGTGATAGCGCGCGACCACGTCGTCGATCTCGCCCTTCGGGGCGCCGACGCAGGTCAGATGCGCGGCCGGCGTCAGATTGGTCTCTTTCAGGATGCGGGCGATGGTCGAGTGGGTGCGCTCGCGGGTCGAGCCGCCGGCGCCGTAGGTCACCGACACGAAATTGGGGGCAAGCGGCGCCAGCCGGTTGATGGTTTCCCAGAGCGAGCGCTCCATCTCCTCGGTTTTCGGCGGGAAGAACTCAAAGGAGATTTTCGGCGATTGCAGCGCACGGTGGCCGTTGGACGCGGCGGACGTAACTTCGGTCATGGCACTCACTGGCTCCACAGGCGGGACGGGCATCAGGCCTAGCGGCCATCAGCTAAAATAAGCCAAACGGGGCCGTCTCAATAGCCCATCAAGGATGGGAATTTGCCCACTTGTTACATGAATAGGGAATTGTTAGGCCATCGCAGCATGTTGATGGGCAGAATGCTCTTCGAGGCAAACAGTACAAAATATCACGAAATACAGTCACTTAGTCCAATTCTAGTTCTTAGGCAGGTCTTCAGGCAGTGGTGGGCCATATCGATATCGATCTGTCAAATGGAACAGTGTCCCACGCGGCAGAGCGTCCAATCCCGATCCCCGTCACCGGAAGCGCGGGCCTGATCTGCGCGAGGCCGGGCCTTTGTGGCTTCCACCTGCCGCACTAGGTTAGCGCGATGATCCCGCTTTCAGTCCTCGACCTCTCCGTCGTCACCACCGGCACCAAACCCGCTGCGGCCTTGCGCAACAGCATTGATCTGGCGCGCCATGTCGATGGGCTTGGCTATGTCAGGTACTGGCTCGCCGAGCATCACAACCTCGCCTCGGTCGCGAGCCCCGCGCCCGATCTGATGATCGGACAGATCGCGGCGGTGACGAAAAACATCCGCGTCGGCTCCGGCGGCGTGATGCTGCCCAATCACGCGCCGCTGGTGGTAGCCGAACGCTTCAAGATGCTGGAGGCGCTATTCCCCGGCCGCATCGATCTCGGTCTCGGCCGCGCGCCGGGCACCGACGGCGCCACGGCTTACGCCTTGCGCAGCCGGCTCGATAAACGCGAGGGTGACGATTTCCTGGAACGGTTGCAGGAACTGATTTTATGGGAGACGCGCGATTTCCCGGCCGGCCATCCCTACAACAATGTGGTGGCGATGCCGGACGACTCGCCGCTGCCGCCGATCTGGCTGCTCGGCTCCAGCGACTACAGTTCCGAACTCGCTGCCCAAGTCGGCATGGGCTTCGCGTTCGCGCATCACTTCGCCTCCTATGACGCGATCGAGGCGATGACGCATTACCGCGCGCGCTTCAAGCCGTCGGGCTGGCGCCCGGCGCCGCACGGCATTCTGGCGATCGCAGCCGTCGCCGCCGAAACCGACGCGGAGGCCGAAAAGCTGGCGTCCTCGATGGATCTCAATCGCCTGCGCCGCGACCGCGGCCAGTATCTGCCATTGCCAAGCGTCGAGGAGGCGCTGGCCTATCCCTATTCGGACGCCGAACGGGCCTCGATCACCCGCAACCGCTCGCGGCTGTTCGTCGGCAGCCCGGCAACGCTGATGGCCAAGCTGCAGCCGATGATCACGGCAAGCCAGCCGGACGAACTGATGATCATCACGGCGGTCTACGACCACGACGCGCGCAAGAAGTCGTATAGCTTGCTGTCGGATGCGTTCGGGCTCAGCAGCAAAGCGGCGGCGTAACGCCTGTCGTCCCGGCGAAGGCCGGGACCCATAGCCACCGACGCTCGTTTTGCGAAAGTCGTCAGCCAGCCTGCCCCATCGAGAGATCACGCGGTATGGGTCCCGACGCGTTGAGAACGTTGGGACTAATCCACCATCTCGCTGAACGTGGCGCGGAACGGTTGCGCCGGGTAGACGCCGACGATGCGGAATTCGCGCGAGAAGAATTTCAACTCCTCCAGCGCAAACGCGAGGCCCCGGTCCTCGGGATGGCCGTCGACATCGGCGTAGAATTGCGTGGCGGAGAATTCGCCGTCGACCATGTAGCTTTCCAGCTTGGTCATGTTGACGCCGTTGGTGGCGAAACCGCCGAGCGCCTTGTAGAGCGCGGCGGGAAGGTTGCGCACCCGGAAAACAAAAGTCGTGACCAGCGGTCCCGATCCCTGTTCGGCCCATTTGGCCTCGCGCGCCAGCACCACGAAGCGGGTGGTGTTGTGGGCCTCGTCCTCGACATCCTCGGCGAGAATGTCGAGACCATAGATATTGGCGGCGAGGCGTGACGCAATCGAGGCGCAATGCTTGTCGCCGCGTTCGGCGACGATGCGCGCGCTTCCGGCGGTGTCGCCCGAAACGACCGGCTTGATGCCGAGCTTGCGGATGATGCGGCGGCACTGGCCGAGCGCGTGGACGTGGCTCTCGACGGTCTTGATGTCGGCGAGCTTGGCGCCGCGCGGCGCCATCAGCTGGTGATGGATCGGCAGGAACCATTCGCCGACGATGAACAGCCCGGAATGCGGCAGCAGATGATGGATGTCGGCGACGCGGCCGGCGACCGAATTCTCGATCGGGATCATCCCCAGATCCGCCTCGCCCGAGGAGATCGCGGCCAGCGCGTCCTCGAAGGTCGGGCACGGCAACGGCTCGGCGTCCGGATAGGCCTCGACGATGGCGATATGGGAGTTGGCACCAGGTTCGCCCTGGAACGCGATTTTCAGCTTGCTTGTCATGTCGTCTTTCTGGGGGCCTTGTATCAGCCGTTCAGGTTTTGGCCAGGATCTGGCGGGCGGTTTCGAGGTCGGCCGGGGTATCGACCCCCCGCGGGACCGTGTCCACGATCATGACGTCGATCCGCATGCCGGCTTCCAGCGCGCGGAGCTGCTCGAGTTTCTCCTGCTGTTCGAGCGGCGAGGGCGGCAGCGCCACGAAACGCTCCAGCGCGGCGCGGCGGTAGGCATAGAGGCCGATATGATGGTAGCGCGGCCCGACGCCGGTAGGTGCCGTTGCCCGCGTAAAATACAGCGCGCGCAACCTTCGCGGGGCGATCGGCGAGCCGACCGCCTTCACCACGTTCGGATTGTTGGCTTCTTCCTCGGTGTGAATCTCGGCCGCCAGCGTTGCGATATCGACCGCGGGGTCGGCAAGCGGCGGCAGCACGTCGCGGATATTGTCGGTCGAAATGGTCGGAAAATCGCCCTGCAGATTGACCACGATCTCGACCTGGCCCTCGGGATCGAGGGTTTTCAGCGCCTCGTAAATCCGGTCCGAGCCGGAAGGGTGTTCGGGGCGGGTCATGACGGCCAGGCCGCCATGGGATGTCACGGCGGCGGCGATTTCCGCCGTGTCGGTGGCGACCGCGACCCGGCCGATGTTGGCGGCTTCCGCCCGCCGCAGCACATGGACGATCATCGGCACCCCGCCGATGTCCAGCAGCGGCTTGCCGGGCAGCCTTGTGGCGGCCATGCGGGCGGGAATCAGCACCAGGTTGCGGGTTTCGGTCATAGGGCGCGAGGTCACGGGCTAGCGAAAACAGGCCGGAAATAATGGGGATTGGCGGAAAGTCGGGGCGTTTATACGGGTTGCCAGAGCCCGGGCAAACCGATATCTCAACCCTGCTGAGGGTGCGGCGCGAAAGCCTGATTCCTGAGGCTAAACCGCGGCCGTTCTGCCGGCCTTTAAGTCGATCCTTTAAGGCCTGGAGCCTGATCCGCTATGGACTCCTTCGAACTCAACAAAATTCTCGGCGCCATTCTCGCCACCTGTCTTCTCGTCCTGGTGACGAGCTTTGCCGCCAACGCGATTTTCGCGCCCCATATGCCGGAAAAGCCGGGCTTCGAGATTGCCGTGAAGGAAGTGGCGCAGGGCGGGGCCAAGGAAGCCGCGGCGCCGTCCGAGCCGATCGAGAAGTTGCTGCAGACCGCCTCGGTTGAAAAGGGTCTCGGCGCCGCCAAGAAGTGCGCGGCCTGCCACACCTTCGAAAAGGGCGGCCCCAACCGGGTCGGTCCGAACCTGTTCAGCGTCATCAACGAGAAGAAGGGCGAGGGGCGCGGCGGTTTCAATTTCTCTGCTGCGATGAAGGGCAAGGGCGGCACCTGGACCTTTGACGACCTCAACAAGTTCCTCGCCAATCCGAAGGGCTTTATTCCGGGCACCGCGATGGGCTTTGCCGGTATCACCAAAGACAGCGAGCGCGCCGACGTGATCGCTTATCTGGCCACGCTGGCGGACAAGCCGGTGCCGCTGCCGACGGCGGCGAAATAACATTTCGACAGTCCTGCACGGACTTCGGCGACATGACGGCCAGGCATTGCCTGGCCGTTTGCATATCCGGATACGCAGTTTGCGTATCCTGGATCGCGTTGTTGTTATCGGGACCTTTCGCCGCACCGGCGCGTTTCGTTGGCTGATAACATGAGGAAAAAGCAACGTAATTTGTCGAACCCTTGCCTTATATTGGGTCCTCACTGGAGCATGATCCGGAAAAGGGGCCACCGGTTTTCCGATTAGGATCATGCCCTCGGCCCGCAGCACAGGAATTCCGCATTTGGCGATCACCCGACGACATCTCCTGCAAGGCGGCGCGGTCGCCGCGATGGCTCCGGCGCTGGGGCTCAACACAGGTCTTTCCGCGATTGGGACCGCGCACGCGCAATCCGCGCCGGACGGACTGAAATGGCGCCACGGCGTCTCCACCTTTGGCGACATCAAATACCCCGCCGATTTCAAACGTTACGACTACGTCAATCCAGACGCGCCCAAGGGCGGCGTCGTCCGCATGTTCGAATTCGGCACCTTCGACAACTTTAATATTGTCATCGAAGGGCTGAAGGGATCGCTGGCCGACGGCGTCAGGCTGATCTTCCAGACGCTGATGACCAAGTCCCTTGATGAGCCGTCGACCGCCTACGGATTGCTCGCGGAGGCTGCCGCCCACCCCGACGATTTTTCCTATGTCATCTACCGGTTGCGCGCGGCCGCACGGTGGCACGACGGCAAACCCGTGACGCCGGATGATGTCGTCTACTCGTTCGAGGTGCTGAAGAAGAACAGTCCGATGTACAGCGCGTACTACCAGCATATCGTCAAGGCCGAACAGGTCGGCGACCGCGAGATCAAGTTTACCTTCGATGGTCCGGGGAATCGCGAACTGCCGAGCATTGCCGGCGAATTGCCCGTGCTGCCCAAGCACTGGTGGGAAGGAAACGATCCGCAGGGGCGCAAGCGCGACGTGTCCGCCACCACGCTGGAAATTCCGCTGGGGTCTGGACCCTATCGCATCAAGGAATTTGTCGCGAGCCGATCGGTCGTGCTGGAGCGCGTCCCCGACTACTGGGGCAAGGACGTTCCGGTATCGGTCGGACAGAACAATTTCGACCAGCTCCGGTATGAATTCTTTCGCGACGATACCGTCGGACGCGAGGCTTTCAAGGGCGACCAGCTGGACTGGTTTACCGAGCGTAGCGGCAAACAATGGTCGACCGCTTACGATTTTCCCGCGGTGAGCGACAAGCGCGTCATCAAGGAAAAATTCGTCAATTCGAGTTCGGGGGTGATGCAGGGTTACGCGTTCAACCTTCGCCGGCCGCTATTTTCCGATGTCAGGTTGCGCCGTGCTTTCAATCTTGCCTATGATTGGGAGACGTCGGACCGGGTGCTCTCGAACGGGGAATACCACCGCGATAACAGCTATTTCGATGGTATCCCCGAATTCATGGCCACTGGTCTCCCGGAAGGCGCGGAACTGAAAATTCTCGAATCGCTGCGCGACAAGGTGCCGGCCGAGCTGTTCACGGCGCCGTACAAGAATCCGGTTGGTGGTAATGACGAGGCGGCTCGCAACAATCTTCGTGAAGCCGCGCGCCTGCTCAAGGAGGCAGGGTTCGAGACGCGCGACCGCAAGCTGGTCGACAAGGCAGGTCAACCCGTCAGCGTCGAGTTCCTGAGCCAGGCCCAGGGTGACGAGCGGAGTCTCCTTTTCTACAAGCCCTACATCGAGCGGCTGGGCATCACTGTGAACATCCGTGCCGTCGACAGCGTGCAGTACCAAAATCGCGTGCGCAGTTTCGACTTCGACATCGTGACGACCGTTTGGCCACAGTCGCTGTCGCCGGGCAACGAGCAGCGGGATTTCTTCGGGTCGGAATCGGCGGACCGGCCCGGCTCGCGTAATATTCCCGGCATCAAGAATCCGGCGGTCGATGCCCTGATCGAGCGCATCATTTTTGCAAAAGACCGCGCCGACCTGGTCGCGAGTTGCAAGGCGCTGGATCGGGTCTTGCTCTGGAACGCTTACGTCGTCCCGCAATTCGCCGCCGGATTTCAACGCGGTGCCCGATGGGACCGTTTCAGTCGTCCGGAGCCTTTGCCCAAATACGGGGTTACGGGCTTTCCTACGCTGTGGTGGTGGGACGCGGCCAAGGCGGCCAAGACGGGTGGTCGATCTTGAACCGAATCATGCGCGGGCCGCTGCTGTCTCGCCGCCGGGCGCTTGGCCTCGGCGTTTTCGCCCTGAGTGCCGGCATGTTTCGTCCCGCCGCCGCCGACAATGGCGGCACCGAAATGCACGGCATGTCGGTCTTCGGCGACCTGAAATACCCGGCTGACTTCAAGCATTTCGACTACGTCAATCCGGATGCGCCGAAGGGCGGCTTGTTTTCAACGATTCCGTCGATCCGCGCCTACAACCAGTCCTTCCAGACGTTCAATTCGTTCAACGCTTTCGTCCTCAAGGGCGAAGGCGCCAAAGGCATGGAGCTGACATTTGATACGCTGATGGCGCGCGCCAATGATGAGCCCGACGCGATGTATGGCCTTGCGGCGAAGTCGGTGCGGATCTCGCCCGACAAGCTCACCTACCGCTTCACCCTGCGTCCTGAGGCTCGCTTCCGCGATGGCTCGAAGATGACGGCGCATGACGTCGCCTTCTCGCTCAATACGCTGAAGGAAAAAGGCCACCCGCTGATCGTGGTCCAGCTGCGCGACATGGTGAAGGCCGAGGCGCTCGACGATGCGACGGTGGCGGTGATGTTCGCGCCGAACCGCGCGCGCGACGTCCCACTTTATGTCGCTGGCCTGCCGATCTTCTCCAAAGCCTATTACGCGACGCGGCCATTCGAGGAATCGACCACCGAAATCCCGCTCGGCTCGGGACCGTACAAGGTCGGCAAATACGAGATCAACCGCTTCGTCGAATACGACCGCGTCAAGGACTGGTGGGCGGCCGATCTGCCCGTCAATCGCGGCAGCTACAATTTCGACACCGTGCGCTATGAATTCTATCGCGACCGCGATGTCGCGTTCGAAGGCTTTACCGGCAAGAATTATCTCTACCGCGAGGAATTCACGGCGCGCATCTGGGCCACCCGTTACGATTTTCCCGCGGTCAAGGACGGCCGGGTCAAGCGTGAAACCCTGCCGGATGAGCTGCCCTCGGGTGGACAGGGCTGGTTCTTCAACACCCGCCGCGACAAGCTGAAAGACCCCAGGGTACGCGAAGCGGTCATCAACGCGTTCGATTTCGAATGGACCAACAAGACCGTGATGTACGGCGCCTATGCGCGCACGGTTTCGCCGTTCCAGAATTCGGACATGGTGGCGACCGGGCTGCCGTCGCCTGAAGAGCTGAAGCTGCTCGAGCCGTTCCGCGGGCAAGTGCCCGACGAGGTGTTCGGTGAGCCGTTCGTGCCACCGGTGTCGGATGGCTCCGGCCAGGACCGCACCTTGCTGCGCAAGGCCGGGCAGTTGCTGCTGGACGCGGGACTTGTCGTGAAGGACCGCAAGCGCCTGCTGCCGAACGGCGAGGTCTTCAAGATCGAGTTTCTGCTCGACGAGCCCTCGTTCAAGCCGCATCACGCGACCTTCATCAAGAACCTGGAACTGCTCGGGATCGAGGCGGAAATCCGGCTGATCGATGCCGTGCAGTATCGCGCGCGGGTGGAGTCGTTCGACTTCGACATGACGACGATGCGCCTCAGCATGTCGCCGACGCCGGGCGACAGCCTGCGGCCTTACTTCACGTCGCATGCGGCGGCCACCAAGGGCTCGTACAATCTGGCGGGAGTAGCTAATCCTGCAATTGACGCGCTGGTCGACAAGGCCATCGGCGCCGAAACGCGTGCCGATCTGACGATCGCGTGCCGTGCGCTCGATCGGGTGTTTCGGGCCGGCCGTTATTGGGTGCCGCAGTGGTTTCGCACCAATCACCCGATCGCCTACTGGGATCAATTTGCGCATCCGCCCAAGCCGGCACGCTACACACAAGGCACCGGAGCGCCCGAGAACTGGTGGTACGATCCGAACAAGGCTGCGAAACTCGAGCAGGCGAAATAATTCATGGCCGCTTACATCGCCCGCCGTATTTTCCTGATGCTCCCGACGCTGCTCGGCATCCTGTTCGTGTCGTTCATCGTCGTACAGTTCGCCCCCGGCGGTCCGGTCGAGCGCGTACTCGCGCAGCTCTCCGGCGCCGACACCGGCGGCACTTCCAGAATATCGGGCGGCGGCGGCGATATGGGCCCGCGCGGCCAGGTCGGCGCGTCGGCGGATGCCGTCAGCTCCAAATACCGCGGCGCGCAGGGGCTCGATCCGGAATTCATCAAGAAGCTGGAAGTGCAGTTCGGCTTCGACAAGCCGGCGTATGAGCGCTTCGCGCTGATGGTATGGAATTTCGCGCGGTTCGATTTCGGCAAGAGCTATTTCCGAGACGTCAGCGTGATCCAGCTGATCAAGGAGAAACTGCCGGTCTCGATGTCGCTCGGGATCTGGATGACGCTGCTCACCTATCTGATCTCGATCCCGCTCGGCATCCGCAAGGCCGTGCAGGACGGATCCCGGTTCGACACCTGGACCTCGGCGATCATCATCGTTGGATTTGCGATTCCCGGCTTCCTGTTCGCGATCCTGCTGATCATCCTGTTCGCCGGCGGCTCGTTCTTCAACATCTTCCCGCTGCGCGGCCTGACCTCGGACGGCTGGGCGCAGTTCCCCTGGTACTGGAAGATCATCGATTATTTCTGGCACATCACGCTGCCGCTGATCGCGATGGCGCTCGGCGCCTTCGCCACCATGACGCTGCTGACCAAGAACTCGTTCCTCGACGAGATCCGCAAGCAATATGTGATGACGGCGCGCGCCAAGGGCTGCGGGGAGCGGCAGGTGCTGTACAACCACATCTTCCGCAACGCGATGCTGATCGTGATCGCGGGCTTCCCGAGCGCGTTCATTCACGCCTTCTTCTCGGGCTCGCTGTTGATCGAGACCATTTTCTCGCTCGACGGGCTCGGCCTGCTCGGCTTCGAAAGCGTGCTGAACCGCGACTATCCCGTGGTGTTCGGTACGCTGTTCATCTTTTCGCTGGTCGGCCTCGTGGTCAATCTGATCTCCGACCTCGCCTATATGTGGGTCGATCCACGGATCGACTTCGAGGCGCGTGAGGTCTGATGACGATCACCGCACCCCAGCCGGTCGAGGCCACGACGCAATCGCCGCTCGGCGAGGCCGTGCCGATGACGCGCCATGCCTTCACGCCGTCGCCGCTCAACCGCCGCCGCTGGCAGAACTTCAAGGCCAACCGCAGGGGTTACTGGTCGTTCTGGATCTTCATGGTCCTGTTCGTGATCTCGCTGTTTGCGGAGCTGATCGCCAACGATCGTCCGTTCCTGATCAAGTACGAAGGCCATCTGTACTGGCCCGCCTTCGTCAGCTATTCGGAGACCACTTTCGGCGGGGACTTCGAGACCGCCGCCGACTACCGCGATCCCTATTTGCAGAAGCAGATCGCCGACAAGGGCGGCACCATCATCTGGCCGCTGATCCGCTATTCCTACAGCACGCATAACCTCGATCTACCGACGCCGGCGCCGTCGAAGCCGACCTGGATGCTGACCGAGGCCCAGTGCAAGGAAGTGGTGACGAAGAAGGGCCTCAATGGCTGCAGCGACCTCGAATACAACTGGCTCGGCACCGACGACCAGGGCCGCGACGTGGTTGCGCGCCTGATCTACGGCTTCCGCATCTCGGTTCTGTTCGGCCTGACCTTGACGATCTTCTCCTCGATAATCGGCATCGCCGCCGGCGGCGTGCAGGGCTATTTCGGCGGCATGACCGATTTGCTGTTTCAGCGCTTCATCGAGATCTGGAACGCGATTCCCTCGCTGTATCTGCTCCTCATCATCTCGGCGGTGCTGCCGCCGGGCTTCTTCATCCTGCTCGGCATTCTCCTGCTGTTTTCCTGGGTGTCGCTGGTGGGCCTGGTTCGTGCCGAGTTTTTGCGCGGCCGCAATTTCGAATACATCCAGGCCGCAAGGGCGCTCGGCGTCTCCAATGCCAGGATCATGTTCCGCCATCTGTTGCCGAACGCGATGGTGGCCACCATGACCTTCCTGCCGTTCATCGTATCGTCGTCGGTGATGACGCTGACGGCGCTGGATTTTCTCGGCTTCGGCCTGCCGCCGGGCTCGCCCTCGCTGGGTGAAATGCTGTCACAGGCAAAGGCCAACGTGCAGGCGCCCTGGCTCGGCCTCACCGGGTTCTTTTCGGTTGCGATTATGCTGACGCTGTTGATCTTCATCGGCGAGGCCGCGCGCGACGCCTTCGATCCGCGCAAGACGTTCAGGTAGGATCGCATGGACGCCATCAACCAGCCTTTGCTCGATGTCCGCGACCTCTCGGTGGCGTTCGGCGACAGCCTTGCGGTGGATCATGTCTCGTTTTCGATTCGGCGCGGCGAGTGCGTGGCGCTGGTCGGCGAATCCGGCTCCGGAAAATCTGTCAGTGCATTGTCGATCCTGAGACTGCTGCCTTATCCGAGTGCCTCGCATCCTTCCGGCAGCATTCGCTTCCGCGGCCAGGATCTGTTGACGGCGCCCGAGAACGAGATGCGCGGAATCCGCGGCAACGACATCTCGATCATCTTCCAGGAGCCGATGACCTCGCTCAATCCGCTTCATACGATCGAGGCGCAGATCGGCGAGATACTGTTTCTCCACAACGGCGTCCGCGGCGCGGTGGCGCGGGCGCGCACGCTCGAACTCCTGACCCAGGTCGGCATTCCCGATCCGGGCCGGCGGCTGCAAAGCTATCCGCATCAATTGTCCGGCGGCCAGCGCCAGCGCGTCATGATCGCGATGGCGCTCGCCAACGAGCCGGACCTGTTGATTGCGGACGAACCGACCACGGCGCTGGATGTCACGGTGCAGGCCCAGATCCTGGCGCTGCTGGCCGAGATCCGCACGCGGCTCGGCATGAGCATGCTGTTCATCACCCATGATCTCGGCATCGTCCGCCGCATCGCCGACGTCGTCTGCGTCATGAACGGCGGCAAGATCGTCGAGCAGGGGCCGGTGGAACAGGTTTTTACCGCGCCGAAGCATTCGTACACGCGAGACTTGCTCGCGGCCGAACCAAAGCCAGACCCGGCGCCGCCGCGGCCCGATTCGCCGGTGGTGATGTCGGCGGATAATTTGAAGGTCTGGTTTCCGGTCAAGCGCGGCCTGCTGCGCCGGACGGTCGATCATATCAAGGCGGTGGACGGCGTCAGCCTTGCGGTGCGCAAGGGCGAGACGCTCGGCGTTGTCGGCGAGTCCGGTTCCGGCAAGACCACGCTCGGCCTCGCGCTGCTGCGGCTGATCTCGTCGGAGGGGCCGATCGTGTTCCTCGGCAACAACATCCAGGGCCTGCGTTTCAAGGCGATGCTGCCGTTCCGCCGCGACATGCAAATCGTGTTTCAGGATCCGTTCGGCGCGCTCTCACCGCGCATGTCGGTCGGCGATATCGTCGCCGAGGGTCTGACCGTGCATCAGCCCAAGCTGACCTATGAGGAGCGCGAGGCACGCGTCATCAAGGCCCTCAGGGATGTCGGCCTCGACCCCAAGACCCGGTTTCGCTATCCGCATGAATTTTCCGGCGGCCAGCGCCAGCGCATTTCCATCGCGCGCGCGGTGGTGCTGGAGCCGGATTTCGTCGTGCTGGACGAGCCGACCAGCGCGCTCGACATGCTGTTCCAGGCCCAGATGGTCGACCTCCTGCGCGAGTTGCAGCGCAAGCGCGACCTCACCTACATGTTCATCTCGCATGACCTGCGCGTGGTCGCGTCGCTCGCGAGCCATCTGATCGTGATGCGCCACGGCAAGGTGGTGGAAGAAGGGCCGGCCGCGGAGCTGTTCAAGAATCCGCAGAGCGACTACACCCGCGCGCTGTTCGCCGCCGCGTTCCGGATCGAAGCCGTGCCGGACGGGACAGTGGAGGTTTAGATCGCGTTTTCGAGCGAAGTGGACACCGGTTCGCGTAAAGAAAACGCGTCAAAGAACTAAAGCCGCTTGATCGCCGTGACTTCGCTGCCTGCCGCCTTGATGCGCGCGATGGCCTCGGCCGTGTTTTCGATCACTGTCGTCATGTGATGCGCATTGGCGTGGACCATGGTATCGGCGTCGCGCACGATCGCGACATGGCCCTTCCAGAAGATCAGGTCGCCGCGTTGCAGCGTTTTGGTCTCCGAAGGATTCAAGGTGCGGCCGAGGCCGTCCTGCTGCATGTCGCTGTCGCGCGGGCAGCCAGTGCCGGCGGCGTTGAGCGAAACCTGCACGAGGCCGGAGCAATCGATGCCGAGGCTGCTCTTGCCGCCCCATAGATAGGGCGTGCCGACGAATTTCTCCGCGACCGCAACGAAATCCTTCTCCATCGTCTCCATGCTGCCGACATGGCGGCGCGGCAGGTACCAGCCTTCGCGCGTCACGGCGAACGCGCCGTCTTCGCGTGCCACGGCGATGAGCGCCCCCATCGATAGCGTGTCGACTGGAGGCTGTTTGATCGAGGCGGCGGGAAACGCAAAGGTCCGCAGCGCCGTGACCTTGTGGGTCGGAGCGGCAGTTGGTTTGCCGAGCGCGGCATCGGGGATCCAGCCGACATAGCCGTCGCTGTTCAGCTGGCCCCAGGCAAAGCCTTCGCCGTTGCGGTCGTAGATCGTGACGCGTTCGCCTTTCAGCGCCTGCGTCAGCAATGGGGCATCGGCGGCCGGCGCCTCGCGCAGCGGCGCGATCGCATCGATCACACAGTATTCTACGCCCGTCACGAAACGCGCCGC
Organism: Bradyrhizobium sp. OAE829; assembly: GCF_040546575.1. NCBI lineage: Bacteria > Pseudomonadati > Pseudomonadota > Alphaproteobacteria > Hyphomicrobiales > Nitrobacteraceae > Bradyrhizobium > Bradyrhizobium sp. OAE829. The sequence continues at coordinate 5,320,695 of NZ_JBEPOE010000001.1, forward strand.
CTTCACCTTGCCTTCGAGATATTTGGCGGCGAGATCAGGACGTGCCGGGGTCAGGCGTGGATCATCCATAGCGTTTACTCAACAGTTTGTAGATGGCGCGCGCGGCCTGGCATTCGCCGCCCTCGGGGCGCGCGGGTTTGGCCGACGGGGTCCAGCCGTAGATATCGACATGCAGCCAGCTTTTGACGTCCGAGACGAAGCGCTGCAGGAACAGCGCGCAGGTGATCGACCCGGCGAAGCCGCCGGACGGCGCGTTGTTGATGTCGGCGACTTTCGAATCCAGCCAGGAATCGTAAGCCGGCCACAGCGGCATGCGCCACAACGGATCCCGCTCCTCCACCGCGAAACGCGCAACGTCCTGCGCCAGCGTCTCATCATTGGTGTAAAAAGGCGGTAAATCCGGCCCCAATGCAACACGCGCCGCGCCGGTCAGGGTTCCCAGATCGACCAGCAGGTCCGGCTTCTCTTCGCAGGCAAACGCCAGCGCGTCGGCCAGCACCAGCCGGCCCTCGGCGTCGGTGTTGCCGATCTCTACCGTTGGCCCCTTGCGCGACTTGAAGATGTCGAGCGGGCGGAAGGCGTTGCCGGCCACCGCGTTCTCGACTGCGGGGATCAGCACCCGCAGGCGGACTTTCAGCTTGGCGTCCATCACCATCTGGGCCAGCGCCAGCACGTTGGCCGCGCCGCCCATGTCTTTCTTCATGATCAGCATGCCGCTGGAGGGTTTCAGGTCGAGCCCGCCGGTGTCGAAGCACACGCCCTTGCCGACCAGCGTGACCTTGGGGTGCGAAGCGTCGCCCCAACTCATATCGATCAGCCGCGGTGCGCGCGTCGAGGCCATGCCGACGGCGTGGATCAGCGGGAAATTCTGTTGGATCAATTCGTCGCCGACGATGGCCTTGAAGCTGGCGCCGAAACGATCCGCGAGTTGCCCGGCGGCGGCCGCCAGCTCTTCCGGACCCATGTCGTTCGATGGCGTATTTATGAGGTCGCGCGCCAGCGAGGCTGCTTCTGCCATCCGCGCGATGTCCGATATGTCGACGCCATCGGGCGGCACCAGCCGCACATCGGGGCTATCAGCCTTGCGATAGCGGCCGAAGCGATAGCTTCCGAGCGCGAAAGCGAGCGTGGCGAGACGCGTGTCGTGCGGCGCATTGGCGAAGCGATAGACGCCCGGTGGCAGCAGCCCGGGCAGCGCGCCGGGCCGGAACAGGTCACGGGATTTGCTTGCCTCCTCTTCGAGACCGAAAATGACCTGCGCAATCTGTCCGTCGGGCGCGGGGAGCGTCAGGCACTTGCCGGGTTTGGCCGAAAAATCGTTGGCGAGCGCAAATTGCTGGGCGTGTGGAGGAAGCTCCTTGCTGACCGTGGCCCATGTCGCCTTGGTGGCAAAATAAATCGGAATGCTGGAGGCGGCGGGTGCGGTCTCGAACGGGGATTGCATGCTGGTCTCGCGGAAAAGGGGCGGCTCGGTCAGCTGCCGAGCTTGCAGGATATTCGTGTGACTTCAATGGTGAAGCTGCAAAATTGTTCGTGAAAATCCGCCCGGATCCCGGCTACCAATCCGAATGCTCCGCCGCAGCGCGCGGGGGACGGCTGAAGGCAAATTTCCGATGGGGATCCGCATCAGGATTCGCGTCGCGCCGCGCGTCGGGGTCGTTGTTGAGTCAGCGGCGCCGCCAGACTAGCCGGCACTTTCGCAGACTTGCGCAGCATGTCGACGAAAGCCTCGGCGGCGGGGGAAAGGGATCGGCCGTTTCGTGTGATCACCGCGACGGAGCGCAGGATCTGCGGGTTTTCGAGCGGCCGGAGGCCGATTGTCGGGTCGATCAGGATGCCAACGCATTGAGGCAAGATGGCTATCCCCAAGCCGGCCCGAACCAGGGCTAGCGCCGTCCCCGCATAGGCTACCTCATAGGCCGGTGTTAAGGTCACGCCTGCCTGGGAAAAGCCGTCTTCGGCCAAATCGCGGAAGATGCTGTCGCGGTTAAGCGAGATCACCGGCAGGCTGGCAAGATCACTCCAGTTGAGTTGCGGTAGCTTCCCGATCGGGTGGCCGCGTGGATAGACCCCCACCAGCGGCTCCTGAAACAGCGGGCTCCATTGCAGCCCGGACTCCCACTCGCGGAAACTACCTATGCCGAGATCGGCTCCGCCGCTGCGGACCTGCATCAAAACCTGCTCAGGCAAAGAATCCTTCAGGTGCACCGAGATCGTCGGATAGCGAGCCCTGAATTCGGCGATCACTTCGACGAGGAAAGTGGTGGCGAGGATATACGGAGCGGCAACGACGACCTTGCCGCGCTGTTTCGCGCCCAGTTCCGCGACGCTGGCAAGCGTCGTATCGAGATCATCCAACAGTCGTTCAGCGCTGCCCATGAGCTCCAGCCCGGCGGCAGTCAACTCGACCTTGCGAGTGGAGCGCTCAATCAGCTGGACTTGCAGGTTGTCCTCCAGCTGACGGATCAGCAGGCTTAAGGCGGACTGTGTCAGGTACAGGCGCTCCGCCGCCTTCGTGAAGCTCTTGAGCTGAGCCACGAAGACGAAGGCACGCAACTGACGGACGGTCACATTCATTGGCAAAGTTCATAAATCTGGCCGAAGAACCTCCTTGCATTATAGGTTCGCTCTCCGCCACTTACAACGTCGACGCTCCGTAGCGTCAAATTCTCTGTTTTTGCCGCGTACGACATCGGAAGGTTGCGCGTGGCGCAGAATACCGGCGCGCGAATGCTCCTGTCTAACGTCCGATCACATTCATGAGTTTACCCAATCAATTGATTGAAAATATTCGTTTGAATCATGTGTCGCGTGCGCCTCTAGTGAGCACAACGGCGCAACAATCAGAACGAGGGAACGACATGGATCGACGTCAGTGCCTTGGGGCGATGTTGCTCGCAGCGGCGGCAACCATCGCGCCCGCCGCCTCGGCGCAAGACAGCTATCCCTCCCGCCTGGTGAAGGTGGTCGTCGGGTTTCCGGCGGGAAGCGCCGCCGATGTTGCAGCCCGTGCCGTCGCGGAAGCGTTGGCCAAACGGCTGGGTCAGCCTTTCATCGTCGATAACCGGCCCGGCGCAGCGAGCAGCATCGCGGCCAAGGCGGTGGCGACGTCTGCTCCCGACGGCTACACGATCTTCGTTGGAACGGTCGCGAACACGATCAACGTCGCATTCGCGGACCCTAACTCTCCCGACCTGGCAAAGGATTTCGCCGCGGTCACGATGATTGGCAGCGTGCCGAACATACTGGTGGTGAATCCCTCACTCGGCGTGACATCGGTCGACCAGTTGATCCGTGCCGCGAAGGAGAAGCCGGGCCAGATCACCTATGCCTCCTCGGGCTACGGGACGTCGCCGCATTTATCCGGTGAGCTCTTCTCCGCCCTGGCTGGCATCAAGATGCTGCACGTGCCGTACCGTGGCAGCACGCCGGCTGTGACCGACCTGCTCGGCGGTCAGGTAGCGGTGATGTTCTCGCCGGCCTCCACCGTGTTGCCGCACATCGCCGCCGGCACGCTGAAGGCGCTGGCGACGACCGGTGTGAAGCGAACGCCGCTCGCGCCCGATCTGCCGACGGTCCAGGAACTCGGATTCAAGGACTTCGAAAGTTCGGTGTGGTTCGGACTTCTGATGCCGGTGGGCACGCCGCCCGATGTGGTGGCGAAGATTCAGGCTGCGACCCATGCCGCGCTCGACCAGCCGGATATCCAGAATCAGTTCCGCGTCCAGGGCATCGAGGTCGTCAAGTCCACTCCGGACGAGTTTTCTCACTACATCCGCAGCGAAACCGGCAAGTGGGTCAAGGTCATCCAGACCGCCGGCATCAAGCGCGAATAACCGCTCAACATCAAAGGAGATTGCACATGGCCAAGCTTCGAGCCGAGGAGTGCCGCGCGTTCATCCAGGCCGTCACTGAAAAGGCGGCCGAGATGGGCGTCCCCGTCTCGGTCGCGATCGTCGGACCCGAGGGGCACCTGATTGCGCTGGAGCGCATGGACGATGCCGGCTTCATCACGCCCGACACGGCGCGCGCCAAGGCATTTACCGTCGCCGCCTTCCGATCGATGAGTCCGCGCTTCGCGGACGGGCTGGTCATCCAGCAGTGGTTCAAGGAGCGCAACCCTCAGATGCTGATGAACGCCGCTGTACTTACCAATGGCCAGGTTGTCGCTTCTGGCGGCTGTGCGCCGGTCTTCAAGGGCGCCGAGATGGTCGGCGCCTACGGCATCAGCGGCGCTACCGGCGATCAGGACGAAGAGATCGGTCGGTATGCGCGCGAGAAGGTGGGCTGGATTCACATGGCGGAGCACGACACCACGCCCGAGAGCGTCAAGCGGCATGTCAACGAGATCTACGCCAAGGTGGGTCTCGGCGACCGTTCCTTGTGACGATCATGCAGGTCAACGCCATGACGACATTTTGCATCGATACTGTCGGCGCCGCACGTTCGCTGCGCGATGCAGCCCGCACCGGCAATTTCATCGCTCCGCTGCGCGAGACGTTCCCGCTGATAACGGCGGCTGACGCCTATGCGATCCAGCGCACGAATACGGAACACCGCATACGTGAGGAAGGCCGACGCGTCGTTGGCTGCAAGGTTGGCCTGACGGCGAAGGCAGTGCAGGCGCAACTCGGCGTCGACCAGCCCGACTTCGGCATGCTGTTCGACGACATGGGGTTCGGCGACGGCGAACCGGTTTCGATGGAAGGGTTGCAGCAGCCGAAGATCGAGGCGGAGGTGGCCTTCGTTCTCGGGCGCGACCTGAACATGGAGAAGCCCGGACACGCCGAAATCATCCAGGCGATCGATCATTTGCTGCCCGCACTCGAGATTGTCGGTAGCCGTATCGCGGGCTGGAACATCCGCTTTGTCGACACCGTGGCGGACAATGCCTCTTCAAGCGCATACGTGCTTGGAAGCACGCCGAAAAAATTGTCCGACGTCGACCTCCGGCTTTGCGGCATGGTGATGACGCGGCGCGGTGAACCCGTGTCCGTGGGCGCCGGTGCCGCGTGCCTCGGCAACCCGCTCAATGCAGTGGTCTGGCTTGCCCGAACGATGGCCGCCGTTGGGCAGCCGCTCCGCGCAGGCCACCTGGTGCTGTCAGGTGCGCTTGGACCCATGGTCGCAGTGAACGCAGGCGACATCTTCGAGACCCGCATCAACGGCTTGGGCAGCGTCAAAGCCGTATTCGAGACTGACCCGACAGGAAGGCAACTCACATGAGCCGTGTCGAGGAATTGGCAGAGCAACTCGACGCCGCGGCGCGCGACGGTCGCGAAGTCGCGCAGATCGATCCTGAGGGGCAGTTGTCGCTGCAGGATGCGTACGCGGTCCAGCGCGCGTCAATCCAGCGCCGCGTGTCACGTGGCGCGCGGCGGGTCGGCGTGAAGATGGGATTCACGAGCCGCGCCAAGATGGTCCAGATGGGCCTCAGCGACGTCATCTGGGGGCGCCTGACCAGTGACATGCTGATCGAGGAAGGCATGGCCGCATCGTTCGCACGCTTCGTGCATCCGCGCGCGGAACCGGAGATCGCGTTCCTCCTGAAGAAGCCATTGCCAGGCCATGTCACTGCGGCGGAGGCGCTCGCCAGCGTGGAGGCGGTCGCGCCAGCGCTCGAAATTATCGATTCGCGCTATCGCGACTTCAAGTTCACGTTGCCAGAAGTGATCGCCGACAACGCGTCATCCAGTGGGATCGTGGTTGGGCCGTGGACCGACCCACGCAAGGACTTCAGCAACCTCGGCCTTACCATGAGCATCGACGGCCGCGTCGTGCACGTGGGATCGACGGCGGCAATTCTCGGTCACCCGCTTCGGTCGCTGGTCGCCGCTGCGCGCCTTTCTGATGCGGCGGGCGAGCCGCTACAGGCCGGCTGGGTGGTGATGGCGGGCGGCGCCACGCCGGCCGAGTGGATCAAGCCCGGCGAGTATGTCTCGATCGAGATGGAACGGCTGGGCGGCGCCGGTTTCCACATGGAGCACTGACTTATGCCCAACGCAACGATCCACAAGGTCAAGGCCGCGATCATCGGCTCCGGCAACATCGGCACCGATCTCATGATCAAGGTGATGCGCCAGGCCAGACACTTCGAAATGGGGGCGATGGTAGGCGTCGATCCCCAGTCGGACGGCCTCGCACACGCAAAACGCCTCGACGTCGCGACCACCGCCGAAGGCATCGAAGGGCTGCTCAAGCTGGACGTATTCCCCGAGATCGACGTCGTCTTCGACGCCACGTCGGCGGGTGCTCACCGACATCACAACAAGGTGCTGCAGCGTCATGGCATCCAGGTGATCGATCTCACCCCCGCGGCTGTCGGGCCCTATGTGATTCCGGCGATCAACCTGGAGGCCGAGAATTCCTCGAACATGAACATGGTCACTTGCGGCGGACAGGCCACGATCCCCATCGTCGCTGCCGTATCCCGTGTGGCCAAAGTTCACTACGCGGAGATTGTGGCATCCATCTCGAGCAAGTCGGCCGGGCCGGGTACGCGGGCCAACATCGACGAGTTCACCGAGACCACGCGTACGGCGATCGAGAAACTCGGCGGTGCCGAGCGGGGCAAGGCGGTCATCGTCCTGAACCCGGCCGAGCCGCCGCTCATCATGCGTGACACCGTGTTCGTGCTGTCCGAACTCGCAGAGGAGGCCGCGATCGAGGCCAGCATCTCCGAGATGGTCGCACGCGTGCAGGCTTATGTGCCAGGTTACCGGCTCAAGCAGCGGGTTCAGTTCGATATCATTCCGCCGGTCGCGCCGCTCAACGTGCCGAAGCTCGGGCCCCGGCATGGCCTGAAGACTTCGGTCTTCCTCGAAGTCGAGGGCGCGGCGCACTACCTGCCGTCCTATGCCGGCAACCTGGACATCATGACCTCGGCGGCCCTGGCATGCGGCGACATGATGGCTCGCCGACGTATCGAGGCGAGAATCGCCCGCGGCCTGAAGCAGCCGACGCGAGTTTCGCCGAACCACCAGGGAGTGTCGGCATGAACAGGAAGCTCTACATCTCGGACGTGACGCTCCGCGACGGCAGTCACGCAATTCGCCATCAGTACAGCATCGCCCAGATGAAGGCGATCTCCGCGGCGCTGGACGCGGCCGGTGTCGACAGCATCGAGGTAGCACATGGCGATGGTCTCGAAGGGTCCGGTTTCAACTACGGATTCGGTGCGCACACCGACGTGGAGTGGATATCGGCCGTCGCCGAGACGGTGAAGAAGGCCAAGGTCGCTACGCTGCTGTTGCCCGGCATCGGCACCACGCACGACCTGCGCCAAGCCTACGACGCCGGTGCCCGCGTCGTGCGCGTGGCCACGCACTGCACCGAAGCGGACGTCTCGCGCCAGCATCTGGAGTACGCGCGCGAGTTGGGTATGGAGCCGGTCGGCTTCCTGATGATGAGCCACATGGTGACGCCCCGGAAGCTCGCCGAGCAGGCCAAGCTGATGGAGAGCTATGGCGCAACCTGCGTCTACGTCGTCGACTCCGGCGGAGCGCTCAAGATGAACGATGTGCGGGACCGCTTCCGGGCTTTCAAGGAGGTGCTGAAACCCGAGACGCAGACGGGCATCCATGCCCATCACAACCTCAGCCTGGGCGTCGCGAACTCGATCGTCGCCGTGGAGGAAGGCTGCGACCGAGTCGACGCCAGCCTGGCCGGCATGGGCGCCGGTGCGGGCAACGCCCCGCTGGAAGTATTCATCGCGGCGGCCGATCGCATGGGCTGGAATCACGGCACCGACCTGCACACCCTGATGGATGCGGCGGACGATCTCGTGCGGCCACTGCAGGAGGACCGGCCGGTGCGCGTTGACCGTGAGACGCTCGCCCTCGGATATGCGGGCGTGTACTCGAGCTTCCTGCGGCACGCGGAGGCTGCGGCACACAAGTACGGACTGAAGGCCGTCGACATCCTGGTAGAACTGGGCAGGCGCAAGATGGTTGGGGGACAAGAAGACATGATCGTCGACGTGGCGCTGGATCTGCTGAGGGGTGCCCCGCACGAGCGCCCGCACTTGAGCCGGTGATGAGCGAGGCGGCCTGATCGCGCCGCCTCAGGTCTGACGATCAAACACAAGGGGAGGGCAGTTTCATGAACCCACTATCGCGCGTTCTGTTGTCTGTTGGCGTCGTTCTCCTGGCAGGTTCTGCCACAAGCGAGCCGGCGCCGGCGAAATCTCTGGGCGGGGCGCTCAATCTGGCAGACGAAGGCATGTTCTTCGTCAGCGGAACGTCCTTGCTCTCCACGCATCCGGGCGCCTCTCCTGCGGGCCCTTCGCGGCCCGGCACGGTGACGATCAACCAGATGTATGTGCACTATCGGGTCCCGGCCCAACTCACCAGTCCGTTGCCGATCGTGCTCGTGCATGGCGGCGGCTTGACCGGCGCCAGCTATGAGACGACGCCTGATGGTCGCGAGGGCTGGGCGACCTATCTGGCGCGCAAGGGATACGCGGTCTATGTCGTGGACACGCCCGGCCGTGGCCGCTCGGGGTTCAACGCGACGGCGATCAACCAGGCGAAGGCCGAGTCCAGCGTGGCCGCTTTGCCGGGCAACCTGCTCATGGTTACGGCCGAACTGGGGTGGCCGCTGTTTCGCTTCGGGCCGGCAGCCGGCACGGCGTTTCCTGACAGCCAGTACCCGACCGAAGCGTTCGCTGCCTTCGGGTCGCAAGGTGTGCCCTTCGGGGAGGCCACGCTCGAAGGTGGCGCGATGGCAACCGCTCCTCGAGCACTCGCAGCGCTGCTCGACAAGATCGGTCCGGCCGTGGTCGTCGTGCATTCGCTCGCCGGCCCCTTTGCCGATGCCCTCGTCGAACTGCGACCTCGTCTGGTCAAGGCTGTGGTCAACATCGAAGGCGCGCAGGCCATCGTTCCCACGGAGGCCCAGATCGAGGCTTACCGCGGCATCCCGGTGCTCGAACTGTTCGGCGATCACCTGGACGCTCCCGTCTTTACCGGCCGCGCGCGCTACGAAGGACGAAAGGCAGTCGTGGAGCGCATCAACAAGCAGCAAGAGGGTAAGGCCACGCTCATTCGGCTTCCCGATGTAGGGATGAAGGGTAACTCCCACATGATGATGCAGGACAGGAACAACCTTCAGGTGGCGGATTTCGTGCTCGGATGGATCGCCAATAATGCCAAGTGATGTCCAGGTACAACCGAACGGGTGGTATCGTAGGGATGATCAGCACTGCGTCGCCAGTCGCTCGGCGGCATCACGTGCTCGCAATATGCGATCCGCGGCATCTCTCAGCGGTGCGAGCCCTGACGCGTGGTGGTGGCGATGCTCCATCTTTAGCCTAAGCGCGTCGGCGGATGCCGGCGCCGCAGCTCCCGCCTGCGGATTAACCAGCCGTTAGGGTTAACAGTCTATTGCTGGCGTGTTCGGCTCCACCCGAAATCGTGAGTTGAAGTGCCATGCGTCCATCGTCCAGCCTTGTCCGGCCCAATGTGGCCCGGTTTCTCGCCTCCGCGGCCGTGACGGCGATTTTGGCCGCAGGCCTTGGCGGCTGCCAGACCATGTCCGATGTGACGGGCGCGCTGACCCAGAAGTCCAGCAGCAGCGCCGCCGCTCCCGCCATTCCAGACGATCCGCGCCGTGCCGTCGAAGTCTATGGCGAGCGCTATCGCGCCAATCCCAAGGATGCCAACGCCGCCTTGGCCTATGGCCAGGCGCTGCGTGCCACAGGCCAGCGTTCGCAGGCCGCCGCCGTTCTCGAACAGGCCACCATCGCCCATCCCGGCAACAAGGCGCTGCTCGCCGGCTATGGCCGCGCGCTTGCCGATAACGGCAATTCGCAAGCCGCTTTCGACGTTCTCAGCCGCGCCCATTCGCCCGACAACCCCGACTGGCGCATCCTCTCGGTGCAGGGCACCGTGCTCGACAAGCTCGCCAAGCACGAAGAAGCCCGCCGCTATTATGCCAGCGCACTGAAGATCGCGCCGGAAGAACCGTCGGTACTGTCCAATCTCGGACTCTCCTACATGCTGACGCGTGAACTGCCCGACGCCGAGGCTGCGCTGCGGCGTGCCTATGGCAATCCGCGGGCGGACGCGCGGGTGCGGCAGAATCTGGCGCTGGTGGTCGGTCTGCAGGGCCGCTTCACTGAGGCCGAAACCATCGCCAAGGGCGATCTGCCGTCCGAGGAAGCCGCGGCGAACGTGGCCTATCTGCGCGAAATGCTGAGCCGCAAGGATCCGCGCGGCGGCAAGACGGTTCCGGTGGCCGCGCTCAACCGGCCCGACTGACACCTGCGCGGTGGGTCGATCGGCCGGACCGCTCAATCCAGATTTTCCGGCGCACCAATCCCGATCTAGAACGCTTTCGAGCGAAGCATGTCCTCGGACTTGATCCGGGGGTGGCTACCGGTTCGCCCAGCAATGGAGTTTACGCAGCTTGCGTAGGTTCATCTGCGATAGAAAACGGGCCAAAGGAGCTATCGGTTCTGATTCGATCAGAACCGATGATGCTTTAGAGGATCGTCGTCGTCTGCAGCTTGATGTAGGTCGGCCCGAGAATGACGATGAACAGGCACGGCAGGAAGAACAGGATCATCGGCACGGTCAGCTTCGGCGGCAAGGCGGCCGCCTTCTTCTCGGCCTCGTTCATGCGCATGTCGCGGTTTTCCTGCGCCATCACGCGCAAGCTCTGGCCGAGCGGCGTTCCGTAGCGTTCGGACTGCTGCAAGGCCAGACAGACCGATTTGACGCCGTCGAGGCCGGTGCGCTTCGCCAGGTTCTCATAGGCCACCTTGCGGTCCTGCAGATAGGACAGTTCGGCCGTGGTCAGCGCGAATTCTTCCGACAGCGCCACCGATTGCGAGACGATTTCGACGGAGACCTTGCGAAAGGCGACTTCGACCGACATGCCGGACTCGATGCAGATCAAGAGCAGGTCGAGCGCGTCGGGGAATGCGCGTTTGATGGAAAGCTGGCGCTTGGTGATCGCATTCTGCAGGAACAGCATCGGCGCCTGCAGCCCGAAATAGGCCGCGCCGAGGCAGATGCCGATCTTGACCGGCATCGATTTGTCCATGTGCGTGATCACGAAGACGTAGAGGACCGCGCCAATGAGACACACCAGCGGCGCCACCGCGCGGGCGAACAGGAACGTGACGTAGGGCGCGTGGCCGCGGTAGCCGGCCATGATCAGCTTGTCGCGCGCGGCTTCCTGCGCCAGCCATTTGGTCAGGTTGAAGTCTTCCACCACTTTGGAAACCAGCTGCTTCGGGCTCTGGCGCAGCGATACCTTTTCCGTCTTTGCAAGACGGTCGCGCTCGCGCTGCCGGATCCGTTCGCGCTCGCTGGCGACCGCCTTCATGCGCTTGGCGAGGCCTTCGCCGGCAAACAGCGGCGTGACCAGCGTGTAGGCGGTCAGGGTCGCGGCAATGGCGGCCAGGAACATGGTCATGAACCGGGCGTCGTGCATCTTGTTTATGAGGAACTCAACCATGCTACACCGTCAGAAGTCGAAGTTGATCATTTTCTTCATCACGAGAACGCCGATCGTCATCCAGCCAACGCAGCACACAAGCATGAATTGGCCGAGCCGGTCGGTCCACAGCAGCGAGATGTAGTCGGGCGTTGTAATCCAGACCAGCACCATCACGACCGGCGGCAGAGAGCCGATGATGGCGGCGGAGGCCTTGGCTTCCATCGACATCGCCTGAATTTTCTCCGCCATCTTCTTGCGGTCGCGCAGCACCTTCGAAAGGTTGCCGAGCGCTTCCGACAGGTTGCCGCCCGATTTCTGCTGGATCGCGATCACGATGCCGAAGAAGTTGGCTTCCGGCACCGGCATCCTTTCATAAAGGCGCGCGCAGGCTTCGCCGAGCGGCATGCCGATGGTTTGGGTCTCGATGATAGCCAGGAACTCGCTCCTCAGCGGCTCCGGCGAGTCGGCCGCGACCACCTTGATCGATTCGAACAGCGGCAGTCCGGCCTTGATGCCGCGGACGATGACGTCGACGGCGTCCGGCAGCGCTTTCAAAAATGCCTTCTCGCGCTTTTTCTTGAGATAGCCCAGCAGCCAGCGCGGCAGTCCGAAGCCCGCGCCGAAGGCCATCCCGACGGCGCCCAAAATTCCGCCGCCGGCGCTGAGCGCAGCGAAGCCGGCGACCGCAGCCAGGACGCCGGAGATGATCCAGAATTTCTGCGTCGACCAGGAAAGTCCGGCCTGGGTGATGCGGGTGCTCAGGGGAACGGATTTTTCCTTCAGCCGGCGCGACTCGAGATCCTTCAGCGACCCCTCGACCTGTTCGCGGCGTGAACGCTGGCTCTTGTCGGCCTGACGCGCTGCCGCGGGCTCGGACCGCGCGATCGAGGCGCGGCGCGATTCCGCCTTCTTCTCGCCGGACAGCAACGGGTAGACGAAAACCCAGGCGATGCCGCCGATCGCGGTGAACGCGAGAAAGGCCAGTGCGAGCGCTTGCATGGACATCAGCGTGCTCCGGGTTCAGCTGTGACTTCGGCGGCATCGAGCGCGGCCGCGAGACGCTTCTCCTCGCCATAATATCGTGCGCGCTCCCAGAACCGCGGGCGTCCGATGCCGGTCGAGCGATGCTTGCCGATGATCTTGCCGTTGGCGTCTTCGCCGATCAGGTCATACACAAACAGGTCCTGGGTGATGATGGTATCGCCTTCCATGCCCATCACTTCGGTGATGTGGGTGATGCGCCGCGAACCGTCGCGCAGACGCGCGGCCTGCACGATGACGTCGATCGAGGCGCAGATCATCTCGCGAATGGTGCGGGACGGCAGCGAGAATCCGCCCATCGTGATCATCGATTCGCAGCGCGACATGGCTTCGCGGGGGTTGTTGGCGTGCAGCGTTCCCATCGAGCCGTCATGGCCGGTGTTCATCGCCTGCAGCAGGTCGAACGCCTCGGGTCCGCGGACTTCGCCGACGATGATGCGTTCGGGCCGCATACGCAGGCAGTTGCGGACCAGTTCGCGCATCGTGACCTGGCCTTCGCCTTCGATGTTGGGCGGCCGGGTTTCCAGCCGCACCACGTGCGGTTGCTGCAGCTGGAGCTCGGCGGCGTCTTCGCAGGTGATGACGCGCTCGTCATGCTCGATGAACTGGGTCAGGCAGTTCAGGAGCGTGGTCTTTCCGGAGCCGGTGCCGCCGGAGATCAGCACGTTGCAGCGGACGCGGCCGATGATCTGGAGGATTTCCGCGCCTTCCGGCGAGATGGCGCCGAACTTGACCAGCTGCTCGAGGGTCAGCTTGTCCTTTTTGAATTTGCGGATGGTGAGCGCGGGCCCGTCGATCGCCAGCGGCGGCACGATGGCGTTGACGCGGGAGCCGTCGGCGAGACGCGCGTCGCAGATCGGCGAGGATTCGTCGACGCGCCGGCCGACCTGGCTGACGATGCGCTGGCAGATGTTGAGCAGCTGCTGGTTGTCGCGAAACCGGATGCCGGTCTTCTGGATCTTGCCGGCGACTTCGATGAACACCGTGCCGGCGCCATTGACCATGATGTCGGCGATGTCGTCGCGCGACAATAGCGGCTCCAGCGGACCGTAACCCAGCACGTCGTTGCAGATGTCGTCGAGCAGTTCTTCCTGCTCGGCAATCGACATCACGATGTTCTTGATCGCGATGATCTCGTTGACGATGTCGCGGATTTCCTCGCGCGCCGACTCGCCGTCGAGTTTGGCGAGCTGGGCAAGGTCGATCGCCTCGATCAGGGCGCCGAAGATCGTGGCCTTGACCTGGTAATAATTGTCGGAGCGCCGCGCTTCCATGGCGGGCGCCGGCGGCGGTTTCGAGGGCGCGATCGGCGGTGAAGAGACGGTCGGCGCGGTTATTTCGCGCGAAACGGCCGCCATGCCGGAGGGCTCCGGCGCGTGAATGGCGGGCTTCGGCGCCCGCGTGTCGTTGTCTCCGCTACGCTTACCAAACACGATCGTACTCCACGCGGACGGCTTACTTCTTGGCCCGCAACTTCTCGATCAGGGGCGACAGGAACGACCCCTTCGGCTTCTTGGTCTCGCCGCGGCCTGTCAACCGCTGCGCAATCTGCAGGAACATCTCGGTGGTCCGGTGATTGGCGGAGATTTCCGCAATCATCTGGCCGTTGTTGGCGGCCGAGCCGAACATCTGCGGCTCGAACGGGATCGTGGCGATCGGCTGGCTCTCGATGGCCTTGGCGAACTCGCTGGCCGGGATCTCGGGGCGCTTCGGAATGCCGACCTGGTTGAGGCAGTAGAGCGGCGCGCGGTCGTTCGGCCGCGACGCCTTCAATAGGTCGTAGATGTTCTTGGTGTTGCGCAGATTGGCCAGATCGGGGGCCGCCACGATCAGAATATCGTCGGCTGCGATCAGCGCGCGCTTGGTCCATCCCGACCATTGATGGGGGACGTCGAGCACGATGCAGGGCATCGTGGTGCGAAGCGTGTCGAAGATCGCATCGAAAGCGTCAGCGCCGAAATCATAGACCCGGTCGAGCGTCGCTGGCGCCGCGAGCAGGCTGAGATGGTCGGTACATTTCGACAGCAGGCGGTCGATGAAGGCGGTATCGACCCGGTCGGGCGAGAACACCGCGTCGGCGATGCCCTGCGGCGGGTCCTGGTTGTAGTCGAGGCCGGCGGTGCCGAAGGCAAGGTCGAGATCGGCGACCACCGAATCCAGCGCCAGATCGCGGGCGATCGCCCAGGCGACGTTATGCGCGACGGTGGACGAGCCGACGCCGCCCTTGGCGCCGACCACGGCAATGATGCGGCCGACCGCCTTGGCTTCGGGCGCCGAGAACAGGTTGCAGACCGAGCGGACGACGTCGATGGCGGTGACCGGGGCGATGACATAGTCGCTGACGCCGCGGCGCACCAGCTCGCGGTACAGCGTGACGTCGTTGATGCGGCCGATCACGATCACGCGCGTTCCGGCGTCGCACACGGTGGCCAGCTGATCGAGGCCGAGCAGGATATCGTTGCGGCCTTCGGTTTCCAGGATGATCACGTTCGGTGTCGGCGCGGAGCGATAGGCCTCGATGGCCGCGGCCATGCCGCCCATCTGGATCTTCAAATGAGCCTTGCCGAGACGGCGGTCTTCGCCGGCCGACTGCACGGCGGCAGCGGTTTCCACCGTCTCGCAGAATGCCTGGACGGACACCCGCGGCGCCGGCGCGATATGATCTTCCGTCGACGGCGACGGGCCGTCCGGCTGCTGTTCGGGGGTCTGGCGCGAGTAGCTGATCATTTGCCTGTATCGCTGAGTTTGGCCTTGTCGGCTTCGGGATAAGCGGTCGTGGTTGACGTACCCTTGCGATATTTGTCGAAGGCGATGTTGCGCCGCGGCGTATAGGCGGGTGTCTCCTCACGCGGCTGCACGAGATCCGACGGGTTATCGACCATCGCGGCAAGATTGCGCTGATTGGAGCAACCGAGATTGTAATAGGGCTTGTTTTCGAAATAGCCCCTGTTGTTGACGGACGGTCCGAGGTCGTCGGGCCACAGGCCGCAGGGGCCGGCGGTGGCCGAGATCTTCGGATAGGTCAGCCGGATCGCCGCCATATGCCTGGGGTCCTCGGGACGGTACTGGCGTACGGCGACCCCGCGCGGCGGGACGCCGGCAGCGGCGAACGTCGCCTGGATCTCGCGCAATGATTCGCTGGCAGCGCGTGCGTTCGGCGTATCGGTGGGCATGTCGATGGTGATGCCGCCGGTGCCCTCCTTGAGCCAGGTCTGGGCCATTCCCATCACATCGGAGCGCTGGTTCGCGGAAAGTCCGCCGCGGCCACGGCCGACGAATACGATCACCGTGCGATCGGCTTCCTGAATCGCGATCGGATGGCGCAGCCGATAATCGTCCGGCACGCTTGCCGTCGCCACCGGGTCGGTGTGCTTGCAGGCGCCCAGCACCACGGCAAGACCGATCAGCGCTCCCGCGAGGCGGAGAGCGCGCTTGCGGTCGGCGGTTAATGCGGATGTGCTTTGTCGTGTCATCGTCCCGCCTCAGTCCGTAATAAAGCCGTAGGTGCCGCGATACTTCCGTCCCGGCTCATTGCTGCGGCCCGGAACGCCGTAGACGCGATTGATGCTGCCGAGCAGATCAGTCTGCGGATCGGAGGCGTTGGCGAACCCGTCATCGGGGCGCGAAAGATCCTTCTGCGCCACCGCGCGAACCACGTAGGGGGTGACCAGGACCATCAGCTCGGTCTGGCTGTTGACGAAGTCGCGGCTGCGGAACAGCGTGCCGAGCACCGGCAATTGCGCCAGACCCGGGAAGCCATTGATGGCCTGCTTGGTCTGCTCCTGGATCAGGCCGGCCATCGCCATCGCGCCGCCCGACGGGATTTCCAGCGTCGTCTCCGCGCGGCGGGTCTTGATCGAGGGAATGGTCAGCGAGTTGGTGCCCGCGGAGCTGAGCGACTGGGTCAACGTGATCGAGTTGTCGTTGGACAGTTCGGATACTTCGGTCATCACGCGCAGGCTGATGCGGCCTTCGGTCAGCACGACCGGCGTGAAATTGAGCGAAATGCCGAACTTCTTGAACTGGATCTGGGTCGTACAAACGCGCGTGACCGGGTCGCAGGAATAGCCTGCGGGAACCGGAAACTCGCCGCCGGCGATGAAGGTGGCGGACTCACCGGAAATAGCGGTCAAATTGGGTTCGGCCAGTGTCCGCACCACGCCGGCGCTTTCCATGGCGCGAAGGGTAGCCGTCACCGACGGGACGTTGCCGCCGCCGAACGTTCCCGATGCGACGTTGCCTGGGACCAGCGGACGGCCATAGGCGGTAAACGGGTTGGCGTTGCTGAAGTTCACCACCGCCGTGCCGTAGGTCATGCTGGCCGTGAGGTCGATGCCCATCTGCTTGATGATGTTGCGCGCGACTTCGGCAACCGTCACCTTCAGCATCACCTGGTCGCGGCCGCGGACGGCGATCGAATTGACGACCTTGTCCGTGCCGCCGGCGAGGCGGGAGGCCAGATCGAAGGCCTGCTGCGCGTCGATCGGGCTTGCCGCCGTGCCGGTCAGCACCACGCCGTCGCCGACGCCGTCGATACGGATGTCCGAGTTCGGCAGCGTCTGCTTTAGCGCCGCGCGCACGCCGTTGAGGTCGCGCGTGACCGCGATGTCATAGGCCGCGATCTGCTGGCCTGCCGAATCGAAGAATACGATGTTGGTCTGGCCAACCGCCGCGCCGATGATGTAGGCGCGCTGGGCGGAACGGACGACGGCGTTGGCGATCTTCGGATCGGCGACCAGCACGTCCTTGATGTCGCGCGGCAGGTCGATCACGATCGACTTTCCGATCCCGAGCGAAACCGCGCGCGCGTTCATCTGCCCGTCCATGGCGACCGGCGCCGCGGCGCGATAGTCGCTTGCCTTGACCGGGGTCAGGGCCGGATTGAGCGTCAGTGCTGCGACCGCCGAAAACGACAGGGCACGGACGATAAATGTCCGCAGCATCGGCTGATTTCCCCTGCACTTCATAACGAGCGTCCTTTCGGTCACGTCTGCACCGACTGCTGGCTGGCCACGCCGTATCTGACGAGGCTGATGCTGTCGCCGCGCCGGTTAGGCTGGTCGTCCGTCTTGTTTCCGGCCTTGTTGGCCCTGCTGATGAAACTGCCGCTGGCGGTCGCGGCCGGCCAGGTCTGCCATTGCGCATTCTCAGCCTTGAGCGACTGGCCGAGGCCGATGTCGCCCTTGGCGACCAGAATACCGGTGGTCTGCAGCTCCGCGACCGGATCCGGCGCGGCGGATCCGCTGGCCGGATATGGGGCAATGCCGCCAGCGCCGATGGCGATGGTCAAAACGACAATGCGAGCGGTATTCATACGCTTCACTTTCCACATTACGCCGCGACGCTTCCGTCGCCGTGATGGGAGTTGACCAGCTATTCGTCAAAGCATGGTTAATGAGGCGTGAGTAAATTGCCTTAACGGTGCGTTACCGTTCGAAGGATCAACGCATTGCGAGGTGCGTGACGTCGATCGACTTGATCCACTCGGTCTCCGGATAGACCATCAACGCGCCGATCGCGAGCGCGATGCCGTAAGGGATTCCGGTCTGCTTGTCGTGGAGGCGGAGCAGCCAGGCCTGGCCCGTGAGCGGCCGGGGGAGCGGCCATTGTCTGGCATAGAGCAGCAGCAGCGTCAGGGCGCCGCCGAGCAGCGAGGCATAGAGCAGATAGTTGAGCAGGTGATCGAAGCCGAACCAGAGCGCCACCCCGGCCGCGACCTTGGCGTCGCCGCCGCCGACCCAGCCCATCGCGAAACAGCCAAAGGCCACGACGAGGACGGTGGCGCCGGCGCCGAGATGCATCAGGAAATCGTGCAGGCCCATTCCGCCCAGCGGCGCCAGAACCAGAAAGCCGGCCACCAGGGCCAGCGATATACGGTTCGAAATCGTCATGGTGAAAAGGTCGCTCGCGGCCGCGAATGCCATCAGGGCCGGAAACAGCATGAGGCGGGCAATATCGAGGATCATGGATTCACACAGCCCGTGCTGCCAACGCGAAGGCCGGGAAGACCTGAAAGAAGACGTTCCAGCATCCGGCAAACCTATCGACGAGAAGTGAACAATCGGAAAACGGCCTGCACGAGACGGCCCCCGCAAAACCCGAGTCTTGGAAAAGAACCCCTAAGTCGTGCAAACGACAAAGGCCCCGGGTGACCCGGGGCCTTTGAAGCAGATTGCGACGATCGCTTATTTCAGCGAGGTCGAGATCGTGCCGAAGTTGGTCGACAGCTTGCCGCCGACGCCCTGAACGGCGGTGATGATCGCGATCGCAATACCGGCGGCAATCAGGCCGTATTCGATGGCAGTCGCGCCGGACTCATCCTTGACGAAACGCGAAACGAGATTCTTCATAATAGATAACTCCTGTGTACACGTGGCTGGTCGAACTATCATTTGGTCTCGCCGGCGTTCTCAGCACCGTGACCATGACGCCACCCTAAAACCCGACCATTGCGGCGCAGTTAATTCGATTGCGCAAAACCGGGGGGAACTCGCTGTTCTCACTCAGAGTAAACGCGGAATTAAGCCAGTTGATAAAATGCGCGTAGTATTGCGGGCCTTGTTGTCGCAGCCGCGCAGGGCCTGGACAGTGCCGGATTCACCGCTCCTTAAGCGCGAGGGTGATACCCCCTAAATCTCCCCATCAAGCGAGGCCGTCATGTCGGGTATGCCGTTGGAAGTCATCGAGATGATGGGCCAGACCATGGCGAAGGTGGTGCCGGTTACGATCGGCCTCGCCCTGGTGTTCACGGTGCTCTCGCATTTCTGGGCCTGCAATCCCGGCAAGCCGTGGTGGCGCAAGCGCGAACTCATCACCGACATCTGCTACTGGTTTTTCGTTCCCGTGTTCGCCCGTGTGCTCCGCATCGGGCTGTTGGTGCTCGGCGCCGGTGTCGTCTTCAACATTCATGATGTCGACGCCCTGATCGCATTCTACGACAATGGCCACGGGCCGCTGGCCGCGCTTCCGCTCTGGGTGCAGGCGCTGCTGTTCCTGGTTGCCTCCGACTTCATGCTGTATTGGCTGCACAGGATGTTTCACAGCGGCGGCTTCTGGAAGTACCACGCGATCCATCACTCATCGGAAGATCTCGAGTGGATTTCCGCGGCGCGGTTTCATCCCGTCAACCTGTTCATCGGAACGATCATGGTGGACGTCATCCTTTTGATGGCGGGCATCTCGCCCAACATCATGCTTTGGGTCGGGCCGTTCACGACCTTCCACTCGGCCTTCGTCCACGCCAATCTGAACTGGACGCTCGGCCCGTTCAAATATGTGCTGGCGACGCCGGTGTTCCACCGCTGGCATCACACCTCGCAGGAAGAGGGCGGCAATACCAATTTTGCCGGCACCTTCCCGCTCTGGGATATTATGTTCGGAACGTTCCGGATGCCGGAAAACGTGCTGCCGGACAATTACGGCGTCGACGCCGATCAATCGGTCCCGACCGAAATCGGCGGGCAATTGGCCTATCCGTTTCGCCATTAGCGCGCGTTGGAGCGAAGCATGCCCTCGGACTTGATCCGGGGATGGGCATCCGTCCGGAAAGATCTGCGCGGGGCTCGGCAGATTTCTGCCGGAAGTTCTCCCGACGACGGAATTGACCGCCCAATGCGATCACGGCACGCTGCGTGCCGTGAGCCTTGCAGAAATCGAGTTATGCGGGGCGCTTTATCGCGCAAGGTGCTAAGAAGCGGCAATGTTCCTGGGCCTGGAAATCGTCGAGATGCTTGGCCAGACGATGGCCATCGTGGTGCCGGTGACGATCGCCCTGGCGCTGGTATTCTCGGTGCTGGCGCATTTCTGGGCCTGCAATCCCGGCCGGCCGTGGTGGCGCAAGCGCGAGCTGGTGACCGATCTCGCCTACTGGTTTCTGGTGCCGCTGTTCGCCCGCGTGTTCCGGATCGGGCTATTGGTGCTCGGCGCCGCCCTGGTGTTTCAAATTCATGATGCCGACGAGCTGATCGCCTTCTATGACAATGGTCATGGGCCACTGTCGACGCTGCCGCTGTGGCTGCAGGCGGTGCTGTTCCTGGTGCTTGCTGATTTCATGATGTACTGGCTGCACCGCATGTTCCATGGCGGCGGCTTCTGGAAATACCACGCCATCCATCATTCCTCCGAGGATGTGGACTGGATTTCGGCGGCGCGCTTTCACCCCGTCAACCTGCTGCTCGGGACCATCGGGATCGACGTCGCGCTGCTGATGGCGGGTATTTCGCCGAACGTGATGCTGTGGCTTGGCCCTTTCAACATTTTCCATTCGGCGTTCGTTCACGCCAATCTGAACTGGACGCTCGGCCCGTTCAAATACGTGCTTGCCACCCCGGTATTCCACCGCTGGCATCACACCGCGCAGGAAGAGGGCGGCAATACCAATTTCGCGGGCACCTTTCCGCTCTGGGACATCCTGTTCGGAACCTTCCGGATGCCCAAAGACCGTTTGCCGGACAATTACGGTGTCGACGATCAGTCGACCTTCCCGCGCGAGATCGCCGGGCAACTGGCCTATCCATTCCGGAAATAGACAGGGAACGCGAAGCGTCAGGCGTCGGTCCGGTTCCGGACAACGGGGCTTGTTAACGCGACTTCGATGCGCTCCCTTAACCTTGCTTTGACCTATATCCGGCAGACTCGCTTCAGCGCCGGAAGCGTCGCTGCGTCATGTATGAGTAAAAGCGTATGAATACCGCCCGAATTGTCGTTCTGGCCATCGCAATCAGTGCTGGTGGTGTTGCCGCATACCTCGCAAGCGGTATCGACAAAGAAGCTCCCGCACCGGTCGCAGCAGCACCACAACTGCCGACGGTGGATGTGCTCGTGGCCAAAGATGACATCGGCCTTGGCCAGACTGTCGCCGCCGAAAACCTGCAGTGGCAGACCTGGACCGAGTCGTCTTCGAGCGGCAGCTTCATTCGCAAGAAGGACCGGCCCGAGGCCATCACCCAAATCGTTGGCTCCATCGCCCGCATGCCGTTCATCGCGGGAGAACCGATTCGCGAGCAGAAGTTGGTCAAGGCGAACGGTTCAGGGTTCATGGCGGCGATCCTGCCGACGGGAATGCGGGCCGTCTCGACTGAAATCTCGGCCGAAACCGGGGCGGGCGGCTTCATTCTGCCGAACGACCGCGTCGACGTGATTCTGTCGAAGCGCGAGAAGCAGCAGAGTACCGATGGCGCGGGGCAGCCGCCCGATATCATCTCCTCCCAGACCGTTCTGACCAATGTCCGGGTTCTCGCCATCGACCAGGCCCCCAAGGAAAAAGAGGGCCAAAACGCGGTGCTGGGAAAAACGGCGACGCTGGAAATGACGCCGGATGACGTCGAGGTGCTGGGAAAAGCGCGCCTGAGCGGGACTTTGTCGCTGGCATTGCGCAGCATCGCGGACAGCAAAACGACCGCCGTTGCTTCAACCGGCAACAGCAAACTGGTCACGGTTTACCGCGGAAGCACCAGCGCCGACGTGCTGAGCTGCACGCCGCTTTGCGCCAGGCGATAGAGGGTTAACACCCGCTTAACGGCGCGGGTCGTTCTGCTTCTATCCGGCGAAACACTTCGACAATCTGTTTCGGCTACTTATGACGGCAGTTCCGCTCGCGCCTGAGGTCGCTTCGATGCCGTCGCATATCCGCTCTTTCAGCCAGTTGTTGCGCCGTTTCCGCCGCAATCGCGGCGGCTCCACCGTCGTCGAGTTCGCGCTGGTCGCGCCGATGTTCTTTGCGCTGCTGTTTGCGATCATCGAAACGGCCTTTATGTTCTTTGCCAGCCAGGTGCTCGAGACCGTGACGCAGGATTCGGCGCGCATGATCATGACCGGTCAGGCGCAGAACGCCGCCTACACCCCGGCGCAGTTCAAGACCTTTGTCTGCGGCAAGGTCGCCGCGCTGTTCGATTGCAACCAAATCTCCGTCGACGTGCAGAGCTATCCCCAGTTCAGCAGCGTCAACGTCAGCAACCCGATCGACGCCAGCAAGAATTTCGTGCCGACGAACAATTATAGCCCCGGCGGCCCCGGCGACATCGTCGTGGTGCGGCTGTTCTATCAATGGCCGATACTGGTCACCAAGTTCGGCTATGACATCTCGAACCTGAGTGGCAGCAAGCGGCTGTTGAGCGCGACCGCTGCGTTCCAGAACGAACCTTTCTAAAAGCATTTTTCAAGCGAAGTGGACCCGGTTTGCGTTGAGAAAACGCGTCAAGACAAGATAGGCAAGGCGATGAGTCTGATGAGTAGAATCTGGCTTCGCATGCGGCGCTCGGCGCTCGATCTGTCCGACGATACCAGGGGGCTGGCCGCCGTCGAATTCGCGATGGTGGTACCTCTGATGCTGGTGCTGTTTTTCGGCACGGTCGAGTTCTCGTCCGGCGTCGCGGTCGACCGCAAGGTGACGCTGATGGCGCGGACGCTGTCCGATCTGACGTCACAGAACGTCTCGGTCACCGACGCCCAGCTGACCAACATCTTCAACGCCTCCACCGGCATCATGACGCCCTATTCGGCCACGCCGCTCAATTCCACGATCACGGAACTGTATGTCGATCCCACCACCAAGATCGCCCGGGTGCAGTGGAGCAAGGGCGCGGCGCCGCGCGGGACCGGAAGCACGGTGGCGATTTCCGGCCGCGCTGCAGGTCGGCGACACCTATCTGATTTACAGCGAGGTCAGCTACAAATACGTCCCGGCCATCGGCTATGTGATGGCGAAGGCGGGAATCAATTTGACCGATTTCACCTATACGCGCCCGCGCCAGTCGACCTGCGTGATGTACAACACCACGGTCTGCACAAAATCGTAAGCGTAGCGTTTTCAAGCGAAGTGGTTGCCCGGTTCGCGTGAAGAAAACGCGTTAAACAAAGGCGTAGCGTTTTCAAGCGAAGTGGTTGCCCGGTTCGCGTGAAGAAAACGCGTCAAACCAAAAAGCAGCCGCCGGTACGGTACGAAAAAAGGCCGCGCCATGGGCGCGGCCTTTCGTTATTTCGAAGCAATTTTCAAGGGCGCGCCGGGCGTCCTGAAAAATCACTCATCCAGCGGCGCGCAGATTGTCGGCCGAAGATTTGCCAGAGCGACGATCGGCCACGATTTCGTAGCTGATCTTCTGGCCTTCACGCAGCGTACCAAGACCGGCACGTTCGACAGCGCTGATGTGCACGAACACGTCATTGCCGCCGTCATCCGGCTGGATGAAGCCATAGCCCTTGGTTGCGTTAAACCACTTCACGGTTCCCATGCTCACGGGGGTAGTCCCTTCTCAGATATACTAGTCGTAGCCCACCTTTCGATGGGCTGGTGAGATCGAATTTTTGGAAGGGTCGTCAGCGTCTAAACCGGCTGTACCGGTGGATAGCTAATGTCGTCCGGCCGAAAATCGATGCTCAATATTATTCGATCAAGGGGTCCAAAACAATCCTGACGTGCACGATTTTTTGAACAGGGCAAGCCCTGGCCATCGCGCACCGACATCATCTGTCGGGCACGATGGCAATCGGTCGTGGGAAACCGTTACCGGCGGCGGAACTGGCCGCCGCGCGGCGGTGCACCACGCGGGGCACCGGTCGAGGGACGCTCATCCTTGTGCCGGAAAATCAGCCGGCCCTTCTCCAGATCATAGGGCGACATTTCGATCGTGACCCGATCGCCTGCCAGCGTCTTGATCCGGTTCTTCTTCATTTTACCGGCGGTGTAGGCAACAATTTCGTGTCCTGCGTCGAGCTGCACGCGGTAGCGCGCGTCGGGGAGGATTTCGGTCACCAGTCCTTCGAACTGGATCAGCTCTTCTTTAGCCATATTTGTCTCCAGATCGATCGAGGCTAGCGCTGCGGCCGATGGGTACGGTTGGGTTGGGTATTCGGGCGGCTCTCGCGATGCAAGAAGGCGACGCCTTGTATGCTTTCGCTCTTGCCACCCTGCGCCGGACGCGGCGACTCATGCCGGGTCGGCTGCGACGCGGCATTATTACCACCACCGCGGCGGGGACGGCGAGGGCCTTTTGAGCCCGGTGCGGCTTCATGCGACCGGCCGCCATGACTGTGACCATTGGAATGGCCGCGCGGCGCGGAGCGTGCGCCCCGGTTCTGGGACGGCTTCTGGGACGTCGCAGGCGCAGTATCGCGCGTGCCCGGTGTGCGGCGGTCTTCGCGGGGCAGCGCCACGCGGATCAGCCGCTCGATGTCGCGCAGATAACCCATTTCCTCGGCGCCTGCGATCAGCGAGATCGCAACGCCTTCGGCGCCGGCGCGTGCGGTGCGGCCGATCCGGTGGACATAGGTTTCCGGCACGTTGGGCAGGTCGAAATTGAACACATGGCTGATGCCGTCGACGTCGATGCCGCGGGCGGCGATGTCGGTGGCGACCAGGGTGCGGATCTCGCCGGTGCGGAACGCCGCCAGCACGCGCTCGCGGTGGTTCTGCGATTTGTTGCCGTGGATGGCGTTGGCGTTGATGCCGGACTTGGCAAGCGCCTTCACGACCTTGTCGGCGCCATGCTTGGTGCGGGTGAAGATCAGTGCGCGGTCGACCGGTTCCTGCTTCAGGAGCTGGGCCAGCACGCCCTGCTTGGCCGCGAAATCGACCTGGATGATGCGCTGGGTGATGCGTTCCACGGTGGAGGCCACCGGCGTTACCGCCACGCGGGCGGGGTCGCGCAGCATCGCTTCGGCGAGCTCGGCGATGTCCTTGGGCATGGTGGCCGAGAAGAACAGCGTCTGCCGCTTGATCGGCAGTTTGCCGACGATTTTGCGGATGTCGTTGATGAAGCCCATGTCGAGCATGCGGTCGGCTTCGTCGAGCACCAGGAACTCGACCTGGCCCAGCTTGAGGCCGTTGCTCTGCACGAGATCGAGCAGGCGGCCGGGGGTGGCCACCATGACTTCGACGCCCTGCATCACGGAACGGACCTGACGGCCCATCGGCACGCCACCGATCGCGAGTGCCGAGGAGAGGCGGATGTGGCGGCCATAGGCGTTGAAGCTGTCGAGGATCTGACCCGACAATTCGCGGGTCGGCGAGAGCACCAGCACGCGGCAGCTCTTGGGCTGCACCCGGACGCGGTTCTCCAGAATGCGGTGCAGGATCGGCAGCGCGAAGGCTGCGGTCTTGCCGGTGCCGGTCTGGGCGATGCCGACGACGTCACGGCCGGTCATTGCGAGGGGGACGGTCTGGGCCTGGATGGGCGTCGGGGTGAGGTAATTTTCTTCCTTGAGGGCACGCGAAATGGGATCGGCAAGGCCGAAATCCTGAAAGGAGGTCAAAAGAGGGGTTCTTTCCATTAAAAAAGGCAGGCGCCCGGCCGATACAGCCAGGAGCGCGCGAGGGGGTGTCTGAGACACCCGCGTGTTTGGGGCGTCGGTTTTGCTAGGCTGAAGGGGCAAGCCAGAAACCGTTGAACGGGATCAGAACACGCGGCTCGCAAGGACCTGATGATTCTCTAGGTCACGGGGCTCATATGGAACATGAACGCGGCGCTTTCAAGGTAAATCGCCGGATATGCTTGGCGCGGTTCAGAAACAGCCGGAAATTCGCTCGTTCCACTGGCCATGCGCACCTCTCGTTGGCCACCGCATCGCCAAATTTTCGTGCCGTAAAATTAGACAAATGGCCTATTTTGCCTAAAATATAGACTGCTTGCCGCAAAAGAATACATTTCTCGGGTCCAAAAAATAGGCAGGTTTTTCGGCGATTTCCCCGCAAGCGGAAGATTCCGCTGCAGTTCTATAGGCTTACCCTGTGCTCAGACCGTGGCATGGTTCTTGCGATTCCGTTAACGCAGGCGGCCGTTGGGGCCGTTTCGCAGCGTTTCACGCCTGCGTCAGGGAGATGACATTTCATGCTTACACAACTTACCCACGATATAGCGACGCTGAGCCGCCGCCGTTGGCTGGCGGCGACCGCTGGTCTGGTTTTGGGCCTCGCTGCGTTCACCAATGCCAAAGCGGCCGACGACACCATTAAGGTCGGCGTCCTGCATTCACTTTCCGGCACCATGGCCATCAGCGAAACCACGCTGAAGGACACCGTCCTCTTCCTGATCGACGAGCAGAACAAGAAGGGCGGCATACTCGGCAAGAAGCTCGAGGCCGTCGTGGTCGATCCGGCGTCGAACTGGCCGCTGTTTGCGGAAAAGGCCCGCGAGCTGATCACCAAGAACAAGGTCTCCGTCGTATTCGGCTGCTGGACCTCGGTGTCGCGTAAATCAGTGCTCCCGGTGTTCAAGGAACTGAACTCGATCCTGTTCTACCCCGTGCAGTACGAGGGTGAGGAGAGCGAGCGCAACGTGTTCTACACCGGTGCGGCGCCGAACCAGCAGGCGATCCCCGCGGTCGACTACCTGATGAAGGACGAGAAGGTGAAGCGCTGGGTGCTGGCCGGCACCGACTACGTCTATCCGCGCACCACCAACAAGATCCTCGAAGCCTACTTGAAGTCGAAAGGCGTCAAGCAGGAAGACATCATGATCAACTACACGCCGTTCGGTCACAGTGACTGGCAGACGATCGTGGCCGACATCAAGAAGTTCGGCTCGGCCGGCAAGAAGACCGCTGTCGTTTCCACCATCAACGGCGACGCCAACGTTCCCTTCTACAAGGAGCTCGGCAACCAGGGCATCAAGGCGACCGACATTCCGGTTGTCGCGTTCTCGGTCGGTGAAGAAGAACTCGCCGGCATCGACACCAAGCCGCTGCTCGGCCATCTGGCCGCCTGGAACTACTTCCAGTCGATCAAGGATCCGGCCAACGAGAAGTTCATCAAGGCCTGGCAGGCCTACACCAAGAATCCGAAGCGCGTGACCAACGATCCGATGGAAGCGCACGTCATCGGTTTCGAAATGTGGGTCAAGGCGGTCGAGAAGGTGAAGTCGACCGACGCCGACAAGGTGATCGACGCGCTGCCCGGCATCGAAGCCAAGAACCTGACCGGCGGCACCTCGAAGATGCTTCCGAACCATCACATCACCAAGCCGGTGTTCATTGGCGAAATCAAAGCCAACGGCCAGTTCGACGTGGTGTGGAAGACCCCGGGCCTGGTGGCCGGCGATGCATGGTCGAAGGAGCTCGACGGCTCCAAGGACCTGATCGGCGACTGGGTTGGCAAGAAGTGCGGCAACTACAACACCAAGACCAACAAGTGCGGCGGTCAGGGCTCCTGATCCCGATCTGATCGACAGGATCATGATCCCGATTTGATCCGAAGGATCATAATCTGACTGCAAGAAGAAACTTCCAAGAGAAGACCGGAAGGCGGCGATGTCGCCGCCTTCCTTTTACCTCTGCCGGGGTCGTAAAGTGCCTGCCAATGTCTTTGACCGCCTTCGCGCGCTTGTTCTTTCCGTCTTCCTGATCGCAGCCTTCGCCGTGCCGGCATTGGCCGGTCCGTTCGAGGACGCGGTCGCCAAATTTGCCAATGACGAATTCTCCGACACCGACGAAGCGATTGGCCTGATCGCATCGTCAGGCAACGCGCTGGCCTTTCCGATCATCAGCGCCCTCCAGGATGGCCGGCTGTCGGCCGATCCGGAATCCAAGAAAGTTTTCGTCACCGGGGCCGACGGCAAGATCGTCGATGCTGCGACCGGGGCTGCGGTGGCCAGCCTGCCTGCCGGTGCTGCCGCCGTTCGCCTCAACAACCGCCTGCGCCGCACCGTGGAGGCCGCCCTTGGCAGCCTGACCCTGTTGTCCCCCGATCCCGCCAAGCGCATCGCGGCGGCGCAACAGGTGTTCAAGAGCCATGACGAGGCCGCGCTTCCGGTCATCGACGGCGCGCTGGCGAAAGAGACCAACAAGGCCGCGAAATCGGCTTTTGCCGAGGCCCGCGCCGCCATCCTGCTCTACAAGGCGGATGCGTCAGACGCCGAGAAGCTGGAGTCCATCGCCATCATCAAGGCGCGCGGCGATCAGGAAGCGCTGGCGCTGTTGACGGGCCTTGGCAGCGACGCGTCGCCGCCGGTGGCGCAGGCCGCGGCCGGTGCGATCACCTCGATCCAGAGCAATCTTGCAATGTGGTCGATGGTGCAGAATGCCTGGTACGGCCTGTCGCTGGGCTCGGTGCTGCTACTCGCGGCGATCGGGCTTGCGATCACCTTCGGCGTGATGGGCGTCATCAACATGGCTCATGGCGAAATGGTGATGATCGGCGCCTACACCACCTTCGTGGTGCAGGAGGTTATCCGCACCAGCTATCCCGGATTGTTCGACTATTCGCTGCTGATGGCGGTCCCGCTGGCCTTCCTCGTTGCCGGCGCACTCGGCGTGGTGATCGAGCGCAGCATCATCCGCTTCCTCTACGGCCGCCCGCTGGAAACCCTGCTCGCGACCTGGGGTCTCTCGCTGGTGCTGCAGCAGGCCGTGCGTACCGCGTTCGGCCCCACCAACCGCGAGGTCGGCAATCCCAGCTGGATGAGCGGCGCGTTCGAACTCGGCCAGATCACCATCACCTATAACCGGCTCTGGATCCTCTGCTTCACGCTGGCGGTGTTCGCGATCCTGCTCGCGATGCTGCGCTACACGGCGCTCGGGCTCGAGATGCGCGCGGTGACGCAGAACCGCCGGATGGCGGCGTCGATGGGCATCGCCACCTCGCGCGTCGACGCGCTTACCTTCGGCCTCGGCTCCGGCATCGCCGGGATCGCCGGCGTGGCGCTGTCGCAGATCGACAATGTCAGCCCCAACCTCGGCCAGAGCTACATCATCGACAGCTTCATGGTGGTCGTGTTCGGCGGCGTCGGCAATCTCTGGGGCACGCTGGTCGGCGCCTTCACGCTCGGCATCGCCAACAAGTTCCTGGAGCCCGTGGCGGGCGCCGTGCTCGGCAAGATCGCGATTCTCGTGCTGATCATCCTGTTCATCCAGAAGCGGCCGCGCGGCCTGTTCGCGCTCAAGGGACGGGCGATCGAAGCATGACGCCGCATGTCCTTACCCGCTCGCTGGATCGCAGCGCGACCGTCTTCCTGCTGATCGTCGCCGGTCTCGGCGTGCTGATCCCGCTGTCGAACCTGCTGCTGCCCGCAGGTTCGATGTTCCAGGTGCCGACCTATCTGGTGGCGCTGTTCGGTAAATATGTCTGCTACGCCATTCTGGCGCTCTCGATCGATCTGATCTGGGGCTATTGCGGCATTCTCTCGCTCGGCCATGGCGCGTTCTTCGCGCTCGGCGGTTACGCGATGGGCATGTACCTGATGCGACAGATCGGCAGCCGCGGCGTCTACGGCAATCCGGTCCTGCCCGACTTCATGGTGTTCCTGAACTATCCGTCGCTGCCCTGGTACTGGTACGGTTTTGATATGTTCTGGTTCGCGGCGCTGATGGTCTTGGTGGTGCCGGGCCTGCTCGCCTTCTGCTTCGGCTGGCTGGCGTTCCGCTCCCGCGTCACCGGCGTTTATCTGTCGATCATCACGCAGGCGATGACCTACGCGTTGCTGCTGGCGTTCTTCCGCAACGATTTCGGCTTCGGCGGCAATAACGGCCTGACCGACTTCAAGGACATTCTGGGCTTCAACGTTCAGGCCGACGGTACCCGCGCCGCTTTGTTCATCCTGAGCTGCCTGGCGCTGATCATCACTTTCCTGATCTGCCGCGCGGTGGTGACGTCGAAACTCGGCAAGGTGCTGATCGCGATCCGCGACGCCGAGTCTCGCACGCGCTTCCTCGGCTACCGCGTCGAATCCTACAAGCTGTTCGTGTTCACGCTGTCGGCTTGCATGGCCGGCGTCGCCGGCGCGCTATACGTGCCGCAGGTCGGCATCATCAATCCCGGCGAGTTCGCGCCGGGCAATTCGATCGAGGCGGTGATCTGGGTGGCGGTCGGTGGCCGCGGCACGCTGATCGGGGCTGCGCTCGGCGCCATCGTGGTCAATTACGCGAAAACCGTGTTCACCTCGGGTCCGCTGGCGCCGTACTGGCTGTTCATGCTGGGCGCGCTGTTCATCCTGGTGACGCTGCTGCTGCCCAAGGGCATCATCGGCACCTTCAATGCCTGGTATGAGCCTTGGAGCGCGAAGCGGCTGATGGCTGAAAGTGCGGCGCGCGAAGACGGCGTCAACGAACCGAATCCGGCGGAGTGAGCGTATGAACGTCATCGGTACAAGGACGACGTCCGCGCTGCTCTATCTCGACGGCGTGCACGTCTCGTTCGACGGCTTCCACGCCATCAACAATCTGTCGCTGACGCTGGAGCCGGGCGAGATGCGCGCCATCATCGGCCCGAACGGCGCCGGCAAGACCACGATGATGGACATCATCACCGGCAAGACCAAACCGGACGAGGGGGTGGTGCTGTTCGACGGCGTCACCGACCTGACGCGGCTGGATGAAACCCGCATTGCCGAACTCGGCATTGGCCGCAAATTCCAGAAGCCGACGGTGTTCGAGAGCCAGACCATCGAGGACAATTTGCTGCTGGCGCTCAATGTCGATCACAGCGTCAAGGGCACGCTGTTCTGGCGCGGCAGCAAGCCCGACGCCGAGCGCATCGAGCGCGTGCTGGAAACCATCCGGCTGAAGGATTCGCGGACCAAGCTCGCCGGGAGCCTGTCGCACGGCCAGAAACAATGGCTCGAGATCGGCATGCTGCTGGCGCAGGATCCGAAACTGCTGCTGGTCGACGAGCCCGTTGCCGGCATGACCGACGTCGAGACCCATCAGACCGCCGAACTGCTCAAGGAAATCAACAAGGACAAGACCATCATGGTGGTCGAGCACGACATGACCTTCGTGCGCGAACTCGGCGTCAAGGTGACCTGCCTCCACGAAGGCACCGTGCTGGCCGAAGGATCGATCGACCAGGTTTCAACCAATGACCGTGTGGTCGAAGTGTATCTGGGGCGGTGATCCATGCTGAACGTCGATAATATCAGCCTCTATTACGGCGCAGCACAGGCCCTGCGCGGCGTCTCGATCAAGGCCGAGCCCGGCAAGGTGACCTGTGTGCTCGGCCGCAACGGCGTCGGCAAAACCTCGCTGCTGCGCGCCATGGTCGGCCAATACCCGATTGCCTCGGGTTCGATCACGCTCAACGGCGACGATATCACCGGCCTTAAGCCGTACGAGCGGGCGCGAAAAGGCATCGGCTTCGTGCCGCAGGGCCGCGAGATTTTTCCGCTGCTGACGGTGGAAGAAAATCTCAAGACCGGCTTTGGACCTTTGAAGCGTGACGACCGCAATATTCCCGACGACGTGTTCTCGCTGTTTCCGGTGCTGAATTCGATGCTCGGCCGGCGCGGCGGCGACCTCTCCGGCGGCCAGCAGCAGCAGCTCGCGATTGGCCGGGCGCTGGTGATGCGGCCGAAACTGCTGCTGCTCGACGAGCCGACCGAGGGGATCCAGCCCTCGATCATCAAGGATATCGGGCGCGCCATCTCCTATCTGCGCAGCCTTGGCACCATGGCGATCGTGCTGGTCGAACAATATCTCGACTTTGCCTGCGAGCTCGGCGACAATTTCGCCGTCATGGACCGGGGCGCGGTGAAATATGCGTGCGACCGGAGTGCGATGGATCCCGCCGAGATCAGCCGCCAGATGGCGCTGTAACGTTAAAACGGATTGAGCCGCGGCGGCCGGTTTTGGGGAACGGATGCGGACCGAAACGACGGGCGCAGCTTCATCGACTTTCGCTGACAACCGGGCCCGGGGCGCGGTGAAGTTCGACGTGCGGCTGCAGGACGGTGTCACCCGCCGCGGCGTCTTGCATGAATCCGGCTCGCTCCGCGTAAGATTTCCCTCACCCGAGGACGACGGCCTGTCCGGTGTGTTCGTTAACACGGCGGGCGGCATCGCCGGCGGCGACCGCTTCGACATCGACATTGTGGCGGGTGAGGGCGCGCGGCTGACGCTGACGACGGCGGCGGCCGAGAAGGTCTATCGCGCGCCGGGGCCTGCGGCCCGGCTCAACATTGCGCTCAGGGCCGAGGCGGGCGCGCACCTTTCCTGGCTGCCGCAGGAAACCATCCTGTTCGACCGCGCGCGGATCTCACGGCGCATCGATATCGATCTGGCCGATGACGCTTCGCTTTTGCTGTGCGAAATCGTGGTGTTCGGCCGCGCCGCGATGGGTGAAAAGATGCTGCATGGCGAGTTCGTTGACCGCTGGCGGCTGCGCCGTGGTGGCCGGCTGGTGTTTGCCGAAACCATCCGGCTCGACGGCGATATCGGCGCAAAGCTCGCACAACCTGCCATCGCCAAAGGCGGCGTCGCGGTCGGCACTGCGTTGATCGTACCCGGCGACGAAGCCGTGGTGGAGCGGATCCGCGAAGCTGCCGACACCTTTGGTGGTGAGGTCGGAATCTCCGCGTGGAATGGATTTGCAATGGCGCGCTTCTGTGCCCAAGATGCGGCGCGGCTCCGCGCCGACATGATGACCGTGCTCGGCCGCGCCTCCGATGTGCCGCTGCCAAGACTCTGGCTTAATTAACGTCTCTGGCTCAACTAACGTCTCTGGCTCAACTAAGATCGATCCAATTACCCGAGTGCCTGCATGAATCTCTCCCCCCGCGAAAAAGACAAGCTCCTGATCTCGATGGCCGCGATGGTGGCGCGCCGCAGGTTGGAGCGCGGCGTCAAGCTCAACCACCCCGAAGCGATCGCGATCATTTCCGACTTCATCGTCGAGGGCGCGCGCGACGGCCGCACGGTCGCCGACCTGATGCAGGCCGGTGCGCAGGTGATTACGCGGGCTCAGTGCATGGATGGGATTCCCGAGATGATCCACGACATCCAGGTCGAGGCGACGTTTCCGGATGGGACGAAGCTCGTCACCGTGCATGAGCCGATCAGGTGAGATTGAAATCGTCATTCCGGGATGCGCCGCAGGCGCAGACCTCAGATGTGCAAGTGCACATCGGGGAATCCAGAAGTTATTTATCTCGAGATTCCGGGTTCGAGGCTTCGCCTCGCCCCGGAATGACGGAGGAGAAAAGATGATCCCCGGTGAACGCTTCATCCAGGACGGCGAGATCGAACTCAACGCCGGCCGCAAGACCGTGACGCTCACGGTCGCCAATACCGGCGACCGCCCGATCCAGGTCGGCTCGCACTACCATTTCTTCGAGACCAACCCGGCGCTGAAGTTCGACCGCAAGAAAGCCCGCGGCATGCGCCTCGACATCGCCGCCGGCACCGCGGTCCGCTTCGAACCCGGCCAGACCCGCGACGTGCAACTCGTCGCTCTCGCCGGCAAGCGAGTCATCTACGGCTTTCGCGGCGAGGTACAGGGCAAGCTGTGATCGCTGGTTTCGCCATTTTACGTGAGGTGAGCACGCAAGTCGGGCTCCCTCCCCCCTTGCGGGGGAGGGCAGGGGAGAGGGGTATGCCGCATGACGAGGTCAGCAAGGTTCAGCGAACTCGTGCCAAGCAATTGAGGCGCACGATGACGCGTGCCGAAACCCTGCTGTGGCGTCACCTCAAGGCCGATCGTCTCGCAGGCCTGGCCTTCCGACGCCAGACCCCCATCGGCAACTACATCGCGGATTTCGTCGCCCATTCCTGCAAGTTGATCGTCGAACTCGACGGTGAGAGCCATGATTTCGAAGAACGTATCCGTCACGACGCCAGGCGCGATGAGTGGTTTTCTTCCCGTGGCTATCGCGTGCTGCGCTTCACCAATGACGACGTCATGAAGAATCTCGAGGGTGTTGTGACGGCCATTGGTCTGGCAGCGGAGCAAGCCGCACCCCTCTCCCTAACCCTCCCCCGCAAGGGGGGAGGGAACCCTTCCGGTCATGCGTCCCTAACCGATCCCGACGACATTCGGGAGGAACCGTGATGTGCCGGTTGGCTGGCGTAACACGATGTGAGGTGAGCACACTTCTCAGACTCCCTCCCCCCTTGCGGGGGAGGGTTGGGGAGAGGGGTAAGCCGCGAGTCTAAATGTGCGTGATTTCAAACCGCCGATCTGAAGGCTGGAGCAGTTCATGTCCGTAAAAATCAAACGTTCCGTCTATGCCGACATGTTCGGGCCCACCACCGGCGACCGGGTGCGGCTGGCCGATACCGATCTCATCATCGAGGTGGAAAAGGATTTCACCATCTATGGCGAGGAGGTGAAATTCGGCGGCGGCAAGGTGATCCGGGACGGCATGGGGCAGTCGCAGGTTACCAACCGGCAGGGCGCGGCGGATACCGTCATCACCAACGCGCTGATCGTCGATCACTGGGGCATCGTCAAAGCCGACGTCGCGATCAAGGAGGGTATGATCGCCGCGATCGGCAAGGCCGGCAATCCCGACATCCAGCCGGGGGTCACCATCGTGATCGGCCCCGGCACCGACATCATCGCGGGCGAAGGCAAGATTCTCACCGCCGGCGGTTTCGACAGCCACATCCATTTCATCTGCCCGCAGCAGATCGAGCACGCGCTGATGAGCGGCGTCACCTCGATGCTGGGCGGCGGCACCGGCCCGTCGCACGGCACCTTTGCCACCACCTGTACGCCCGGCCCGTGGCACATGGGGCGGATGATCCAGTCGTTCGACGCCTTCCCGGTCAATCTCGGCATATCCGGCAAGGGCAACGCGGCGCGCCCGGCGGCGCTGGTGGAGATGATCAAGGGCGGCGCCTGTGCGCTCAAGCTGCACGAGGATTGGGGCACCACGCCGGCCGCGATCGACAACTGCCTGTCGGTGGCCGACGATTACGACGTCCAGGTGATGCTGCATTCCGACACGCTGAACGAGTCCGGCTTTGTCGAAGACACGGTGAAGGCCTTCAAGGGCCGCACCATCCACGCCTTCCACACCGAAGGCGCCGGCGGCGGCCACGCGCCGGATATCATAAAAATTGCTGGCCTGAAGAACGTGCTGCCGTCGTCCACCAACCCGACGCGGCCGTTCACGCGCAACACCATCGACGAGCATTTGGACATGCTGATGGTGTGCCACCATCTCGACCCGTCGATCGCGGAAGATCTCGCGTTCGCGGAAAGCCGCATCCGGAAAGAAACCATCGCGGCGGAAGATATTCTGCACGATCTCGGCGCGCTCTCGATGATGTCGTCGGACTCGCAGGCCATGGGCCGGCTCGGCGAGGTCATCATCCGCACCTGGCAGACCGCCGACAAGATGAAGAAGCAGCGCGGCTCGCTGCCCGAGGACAAGGGCAACAACGACAATTTTCGCGTCAAGCGCTACATCGCCAAGTACACCATCAACCCCGCCATCGCGCATGGCGTGTCGAAACTGATCGGCTCGGTGGAGAAGGGCAAGATGGCCGATCTCGTGCTGTGGTCGCCGGCGTTCTTTGGCGTCAAGCCGGATTGCGTCATCAAGGGTGGCTCGATCGTGGCAGCTCCGATGGGCGATCCCAACGCATCGATCCCGACGCCGCAGCCGGTGCATTACCGGCCGATGTTCGCGGCTTACGGCAAGGCGCTGACCGCTTCATCCGTGGTGTTCACGTCCAAGGCGGCGATCACGGGCGGGCTGGCGCGCAAGCTCGGCATCGCCAAAAAGCTCTATCCGGTCAAAAATACCCGGGACGGCATCTCCAAGAAGAGCATGATCCATAACGGCGCCACGCCGAAGATCGAGGTCGATTCCGAGACCTATGAGGTACGCGCAGACGGCGAGCTGCTGACCTGCGCGCCGGCGGAGGTTCTGCCCATGGCGCAGCGCTATTTCATGTACTAGGGTTCTGCCCGGCGATCTTCAAGCCAGAACAAAAGTCCGGGAGAATTCACGTGATCTACGTCGTTGCCACGCTGACCATCAAGCCTGAAACGCGCGCCGATTTCATCGCGGCGGCCACCGCCTGCATCATGGAAACCCGGAAAGAGCCGGGCAACATCGCCTATGATCTGCACGAAAGCGTCACCGACCATTCCAAGATGGTGTTCGTGGAGCAGTGGGAGAACATGGAGGCGCTGGGGCCGCACCGCACCGCCGAGCACATGAAAACCTTTGGCCGGGTCGCGGTCAAATGCATGAGCGCGCCGCCGAAGATCGAATACATCACCCCCGAAAAAGTCGAAACCCGCTAATCAAGAAAAGTAATGGGAGAGAAATCCATGATCTACGTTATCGCCACCACACCGATGAAGCCGGAAAACAAGGACGACTTCATCAAGGGGCACAAGGCCTGCACCATTGAAACGCTCAAGGAGAAGGGCTGCCTCTCCTATGACGGCAATGTCAGCGTCAACAATCCCAATCTCTATGTGGTGGTGGAGCGCTGGGAAACCCGTGACGACCTCAATGCGCATGGCAAGGCGCCGCACATGAAGGTGTGGCGGGAGTATTCGTCGCAGATGAAGACGGCGCCGACCGTGATCGAGATCATCAGCGACGGCAAGGTGGAGAAGTTTTAGCATAGCGTTTTCAAGCGAAGTGGGAACCGGTTCGCATAGCAATCGAGTTTACGCAGATTGCGTAGACTTATCTGCGGTAGAAAACGCATCAAACAAAGAAGGCTCAATGATTAGGGCAACACGCGTTCAGGGCCAGCATCGCTGGACGGAAGCCGCCGCCGATACCGTGGTGCTCGATTTCGACGATCGGCACCGGCGGCGGATGGCGATGACGGGCACGCGCGGGCTCGAATTCCTGCTCGACCTGGAAAACGCCATCGCGCTTCGCGGCGGCGACGCGCTGGTGCTGGAAGACGGCCGCCTAATCGAGGTGGTTGCCGCCCCCGAGCCGCTGATCGAGATCCGCGGCGCCGATCCGCTGCACCTGGTTCGCGTCGCCTGGCATCTCGGCAACCGCCATCTGCCGACCCAGATCATGCCGAAGGGCCTTCGCATCCGCCGGGATCATGTGATCGAGGCGATGGTGAAGGGCCTCGGCGCGCGCATCATCGAGATCGAGGCGCCGTTCGATCCCGAAGGCGGCGCCTATGCCGGCCATGCCCACGCACCGGAAGCCGCGCATGGGCATACCGGCCATGATCATTCTGCGCATGACCATGCCTCGCACGGTCATTCACACGATCACGACCACCACCATCATCATGATGAGCATTGCGACCACGATCATCACCACCACGATCATTCCCATGCTCATGACCGCAAGTGAGCCCGTCCCGGTTGACGGGATGACGGCAGACGAGGGCGCGGCGCTGTACCGGCTGATGACGTGGCTGTCGCCGGCCTTTCCGGTTGGCGCGTTTTCCTATTCCAGCGGCATCGAATGGGCGGTGGAGGCCGGCGACATCACCGATGCCGCCTCGTTGCGCGCGTGGCTGACGGCGATGCTGGCCGACGGCTCGGGCTTTTGCGACGGCGTGTTTCTGGCGCAGGCGCACCGGGCGGCGACTGCAAACGACAAGGCCGCGTTGGGCGAGATCGCGGAGCTTGCCGCGGCCTTCGTGCCGTCGCGCGAGCGCCAGCTCGAAACCTCGACGCAGGGCCGCGCTTTCATCGACATCGCGCGCGCAGCCTGGACCTGCGACGGCCTCGACGAACTGGTTTCAGCTTGCGGCGGCGTCACTGTCTATCCCGTCGCGGTTGGCCTCGTCAGTGCCGCGCATAAAATTCCGCTGGCGCCTGCGATGCATGCGTTCCTGCATGCGGTGGTCTCGAACTGGATTTCCGCAGGCGCGCGGCTGGTGCCATTGGGGCAGACCGACAGCCAGCGCATTCTGGCAGCACTCGAGCCCGTGGTGGTCGCGACCGCCTCGCACGCGCTGCACGCCTCGCTCGACGATCTCGGCAGCGCGACCTTTCGCGCCGATCTCGCGAGCTTGCGGCACGAAACACAATACACCAGGTTGTTCAGGTCATGATGACGACGACAATTGAGGGGACGATTTAAATGGCGAGTTCTCACGGCCCCCTGCGTGTCGGCGTCGGCGGTCCCGTCGGCTCCGGCAAGACCGCGCTGATGGACCTGCTCTGCAAATCGATGCGCGAGCGTTACGACATCGCCGCGATCACCAACGACATCTACACAAAATGGGACGCCGAGTTCCTGGTGCGCTCGGGCTCGCTGACCGCGGACCGCATCGCCGGCGTCGAGACCGGCGGCTGCCCGCACACCGCGATCCGCGAGGACGCCTCGATGAATCTCGCCGCGGTCGCCGACATGCGCGCGAAATTCCCCAATCTCGATCTGGTGCTGATCGAGTCGGGCGGCGACAATCTGGCCGCCACGTTCTCGCCCGAACTCGCCGATCTCACGATCTACGTCATCGACGTCGCCGCCGGTGACAAGATCCCGTCCAAGGGCGGGCCGGGCATCACCCGCTCGGACCTGCTGGTCATCAACAAGATCGACCTCGCGCCGCATGTCGGCGCGTCGCTGGAAAAGATGGATACCGACGCCAGGAGGATGCGGGGCGAGCGCCCGTTCGTGATGACCAATCTGAAGAAGAGCGAGGGGCTCGAGCGCATCATCGGCTTCATCGAGACCAAGGGCGGCCTGCGCCCGGCGCCGAAGGCCAAGGTTGGGTAGAGCAAGGCTGGGTAGAGGCAGGTTAGGGCCGGGTTAACGCCGCCGGATTTGGTTAACGGCCGCGGCCCACGGCCCTGCGTCGGCGCGCCTTCTTAAATCCGCCATCCCGGGGCGCGACGGTGACAGGATGTCGCTTCGCAAGATATTGCCGGGACGCCTGGAACCAAACGGGTCCGGCTTCATTAGCATCTTCTGGCCCCGCGAAATCAGCGTTAGCGGCGGCCGCTTGTTGCCCGCTGCCAACCCGTTAGTTGCGTGCTGATGATCGCTCATTCATATTCGCCCGCGATCGGCCGTCGTCCGGTTTACATTTGTTGCCGTCCCGGCAGACCTCGAATGTTTTCTTCTTTGCGCCAACACTTCATTCCCGAGTAAGCGAGTGGTCCGGCTGGGTTTCATTATCGGCTTCATCGCGCTGATCGGAGTTCTGCTCTCCGGTCTTGCGGCGTATCGCGTTCATGAACAGGAAGTGACCCTTGACGGCATCGCGCTGGCGCGCGCCATCGACGTTCACGCCAGCCTGGTGCAGGACCGGCTGACCGAACGCGAACTGCTGGCGCGCGTCGCCTCCGGCCTGTTTCGCGCGCCGTCGGTGCTCAAGGCCAACATGCTGCAGCCGCTGCGTGCGTCGATCTACGCCTTCAAGACCGATTTCGTGGTCGCCAACTGGATCGCGCGGCTCAAGCCGGACGAACTGGAAGCAGCACGTGCGGTGCTGAAGAGCTCGGGATTCACCGATCCGACGATTCGCGATTTCGACGATCAGCCGCTGGATATGAAGTCGATCGACAAACCGATCAACGTGCTGATGGACCTCGAGCCGCGCAGCGCGGATACGCTGAGCTTTCCGGGCCGCGCCTACGACCGCCACTCGATCATCGGGCCGGTGCTGACGCAGGTGATGAAGGGCGGCAAGCCTGTCGCGTCGGACCCGATCCCGCTGTTGCGCAAGGATGGTCCGGTCGGAATCGTGCTCGCCGCGCCGGTCTATCAGGAAGGCTCCAGCGAGGCCGCAGGCTTCGTCACGTTTTCCTACGAACTGGCGACGCTGATGCTGACCAATGACGACAGGTCGCTGTTTGCGGTGGTGCTGAAAGACCCGACTGACGTCAATGACGAATTCGTCGCCAACGACCAGGGTGTCGTCACCTTGCAGCCGGTCAAGCCGGAGGGCCCGGCGCCGTCGATGGTTCGCACCGTGACCTTCGGCGGCCGCGACTGGGCGCTCGGCTATTACGCCAAGTCCAACGTGGCCGTGCGGGCGCAGCAGACGGCGGCGATCGTGGCGGCGATCGGGCTGGCGCTGACCGGTATCGTCTGCGGCCTGTTCGGCTATGTCGCCTACAACAACTTAAGGCTCAGCCGCGAGATCCAGGTGCGGATCGGCTTCGAGCGGCGGCTGACGGCCGTGATCGACGAGCTCAACCACCGGGTCAAGAACATCCTCGCCGTGATCCAGTCGATCGTGACGCGAACGCTGCGCCACGGATCCGACATCGACGTCTCGCGCGAACTTTTGATCGGGCGCATCCATGCGATGTCGAACGTGGTCACGCTGCTGAGCGAGAGCCAGTGGCAGGGCGTCAAGCTGAAGGGGCTGTTCGAGGCGCGCGCGATTCCGCATGCCGACCGCATCGCGGTCAACGGTCCTGATATCGCGGTGAGCGCGCGCGCCGCGCAATCGCTGTCGCTGCTGTTCTTCGAACTGGCGTCGCATTCCGACGAGGGCCTGTCGCTGGTCGGCAAGCATCCGCATATCGTCGCGAACTGGGAAATCTCGGGCGAGGAGCCGGATACGGTTTTCCATTTCCGCTGGGAGGAGTTCAACACGTCAGCGGCGACCCGGCGCGAGGACAGTGATTTCGGCCTGATCCTGCTCGACCGCGTGGCGCCGGAAGCGCTCGGCGGCACCGCCAAGCGCTACTTCACCGACGTCAGCTACGTCTATGAGCTGACCGCGCCCATGGTCACCGTCGTCGACATGACCGAACGCGACCGCACCGAACAGCTCTCCGCCCCGGTGCGGCCGGTGAAATAGTGACTTCGTAGGGTGGGCAAAGCGCAAGCGTGCCCACCATTCAAACGCCGA
Source organism: Bradyrhizobium sp. OAE829 (assembly GCF_040546575.1). Classification (NCBI taxonomy): domain Bacteria; kingdom Pseudomonadati; phylum Pseudomonadota; class Alphaproteobacteria; order Hyphomicrobiales; family Nitrobacteraceae; genus Bradyrhizobium; species Bradyrhizobium sp. OAE829. Next base: position 5,361,639 of record NZ_JBEPOE010000001.1, read on the forward strand.
CGCCGATCGATGGTGGGCACGGCGCAAGCGCGCCTTTGCTCACCCTACGACGTGCGGAACCACCCGCGTCCCCCGCGCATTTATCCGCATCATCGCAATGACGGAGACGCACCATGGGACGCTATCTGCTGTTGTGGCTGCTCGGCATACCTCTGCCGATTCTCGTGCTGATCTACGCCTTCGGCGGCCTCAACTAGAAAACCCGAAACTTCCCGACAACAAAAAAGGCGGCCCAACCGGGCCGCCTTTTGTGTCATGCTTACCGGTGCATGTCAGTTGTTGCCGCCGATCACCGCGCGCACCGTGTTGTCGGGACCGAAATCCTCGGCGCCGTCGACATAGAGCAGGGCGGACAGCTTCGAGCGCGCGCGGTTGACGCGGCTCTTGATGGTGCCGACCGCGCAGCCGCAGATCGCCGCGGCGTCCTCATAGGAGAAGCCGGAGGCGCCGACCAGGATCAACGCTTCGCGCTGGTCTTGCGGCAGCTTGTCGAGCGCGACGCGAAACTCCTCGAACTCCAGATGCGCGTTCTGCGCCGGCTGGGTCTTCAGGGTTTTGGCGTAATTGCCCTCGGCGTCCTCGACCTCGCGCCGCCGCTTGCGATAGTCGGAGCGGAACAGGTTGCGCAGGATCGTGAACAGCCATGCCGGCAGGTTCGAACCGGGCTGGAACGAGTCGATGTTGGCGATCGCGCGCAGCAAGGTTTCCTGCACCAGATCGTCCGCACGGTCGCCATTGCCGCTGAGCGAGATCGCGAACGCGCGCAAGGACGGTACCGACGCCAGGATGTCGTCGCGAAGGGAGTCTGTGAGAGGCATTAGTCCCTCCCGTCAGTTTTTGCAGCTTGGTCCGGTTGGGCCGTTTGAGCCACTGCCGCTTCGGGCCCGTCGAGCTTCCGGATCAGCTCCGCAAAGCGGTCTGGTACCCCTTGGCGCACCACGTCGTCATACATGGCGCGCAGCTGGTGGCCGATTCTAGACTGGATCTCGGCATTGAGACCGCCCTGCTTTTTTACTTCTTTCATGATGTCATCCACGCTTCCCCGAGTGTTAAGTACCTTGTATTTCAAGACTTTTCCTCGAAATTAGGCCTTGGCCGCCCGCGCTCTTGGTCAAGCCTAATGCGATGGGTTCAGAAAAGTTCCGAAATTAGGGAACTGTTTGAAGGAACTTTTTTGCCCCTCAGGCGTATTCCGAAATGACAAGGGGAACCGGGTCGCCCCGTTTCAGGATAGGTTACGCCGGACCAGGCGTTCAGGTTCGACCCAATGTGGCCCGCACGGGCCTCAGACAAGGATGGAGTGGGGATGTCCCGATCACAGCTCGTTGCTGAACATTTGCCGCTGTTGCGGCGCTACGCCCGCGCGCTGACCGGAAACCAGTCGTCAGGTGACGCTTATGTCGGGGCCATGCTGGAGGCCCTGCTGCAGGATGGCTCGCTGCTCGACGAAAAGCACGGTCCGCGCGCCGGACTGTTCCGGCTGTTCACGCAGATCTGGAATTCAGTCTCGGTCAACGAGAACCCTGATGTTGCGACGCTGGCCCTGCCGTCGGAGCGCCGGCTCTCGAACATCACGCCATTGCCGCGCCAGGCCTTCCTCCTGCTGTCGCTGGAAGGCTTTTCCGAGGAGGAAGTGGGTTACATCCTCGGCACCGACATCGCCGAGACCCGCAAGCTTGCGGACGCCGCCGGCCGCGAGATGGCGGCGGAAATCGCCACCGACGTTCTCATCATCGAGGACGAGACCTTCATCGCGATGGACCTCGAGAGCCTGGTGAAGAACCTCGGCCACAACGTCATTGGCGTCGCCCGCACCCATGCCGATGCGGTCGCATTGGCCAAGAACAAGAAGCCCGGCCTGATCCTCGCCGACATCCAGCTCGCCGACGGCTCTTCCGGTCTGGACGCGGTCAACGAGCTGTTGAAGGTGTTCGAGGTCCCCGTGGTGTTCATCACCGCCTACCCCGAGCGCTTCCTCACCGGCGAGCGCCCGGAGCCGGCGTTCCTGATCTCAAAGCCGTTCCAGCCTGCGATGGTCTCGGCCGTCGCCAGCCAGGCGCTGTTCTTCCAGCGCAACTCCCGCAACCGCGCGCCACGGGCGGCGACGGGTTAGGCGCAGCGTTCTTCTGAATCGGAATGGCGCGCCTCACGGCGCGCCGTTTTTTTTCGCACTCTTCCGTCATCCCTGCGTCCGCAGGGACGACAATAATTGTGAGCCGCGCTCTCAGCGACGCGCCCCACACACCTCCCTGATATCCCTCGCCAGCGCATCGACCCTGTCCGGATCGGCGTCCCAGGCGAACATGAAACGCGCGCTTCCGCCGATGAAGGTATAAAATTGCCAGCCGCGCTGGCGCAGCGCTTCCAGCCGGTCGGCGGAGGCGCGCAGGAACACCGCGTTGGCCTCCACTGGAAACATCAGGTTGAAATCCGCCAAGTCGGCCACCGCGGCGGCGAGCCGGGCGGCGCCGGCGTTGGCATGCTGCGCATTGCGCAGCCACGCGCCGTCCTGCAGCATGCCGACCCAGGGCGCCGCCAGAAAACGCATCTTCGAGGCAAGCTGCCCCGCCTGCTTGCAGCGATAATCAAAATCCTCGGCGAGACGCGGGTCGAAGAACAATATCGCTTCGCCGACCGCCATGCCGTTCTTGGTGCCGCCGAAACACAGCAAATCCACTCCGGCCTTCCAGGTCATCTCCGCCGGCGAGCAATTCAGCGACGCGCAGGCGTTGGCAAACCGGGCGCCGTCCATGTGCAGCCGCAGGCCGAGATCGCGGCAGGTCGCCGCCAGCGCGCGGATTTCACCCAGCGAATACACCTGGCCGGTCTCGGTCGGCTGCGTGATCGTGACCACGCGCGGTTTCGGGAAATGGATGTCCGATCGGCCCGTGGCAAGGCCGCGCACTAGGTCGGGTGTCAGCTTGCCGTCCTCGCTCGCCGCGATCAGAAGCTTGGAGCCGTTGGAGAAGAATTCCGGCGCGCCGCATTCGTCGGTCTCCACATGCGCCGACGAGGAGCAGATCACGCTGTGATAAGACTGGCACAGCGACGCCAGCGCCAGCGAGTTGGCGGCCGTGCCGTTGAAGGCAAAAAACACTTCGGCGTCAGACTTTTCGAACAACTCCCGGAACGCGTCCGACGCGCGCTGGGTCCAGGGATCGTCGCCATAGGCGGTCGCGTGCCCCTGATTGGCCTCCGCCATCGCCGCCCACGCCTCCGGGCAAATGCCGGCATAATTGTCGCTCGCAAACTGCTGGGGGTTGGGGGGCATGGCGGGTCGCTTTCCTGATGTCATGGGCGCCATCGCTAGCATGAGGCCGCAACAGGCGCGAGGTTTGCCCCCCGAAAATCGCCAGAGAAAACAACGACTCGCAGGCGATGAACGCTTTGCATGGCTGGCGCCACTAAGCTCAGGACGGGCACTTGAGCCCAGCCCTCTCAACACCGGAAATCCATCCAATGAAGCGTCGAACGAAAGTTGTTTTGCTGGTCAGCGGCCTGCTGGTTGCGGCGGCCGCTTCCACGGTAGGCGTGCTGACGGTGGCGCTCGCGAAAGTGCTGGATCCCTATGATTATTGCGCGACCGGCTATTCACCGCTGGTCGTCCCGTGCGCCCTTCATTGGTCATCGCAGACCACCACTCAGGGGACTCCGGCAATCCCGTCGAACACGCCGCCCAAATTCCAGGGGAGCTATACCGACAAGACGGCATGGGCCATTGCTGACTGTCCGCAGAATGCCATCGGCAGGCGGCTGCTCTGCAGCGTCAGCTCGGACGCCAAGCCCGCAGAGGCCGCGAGCGACGATCTAGTCTCCGGCTTGCCGCGGCCCAAGCCCTGGGTTGTCACGACGGGCAAGAGTTCACGGTTCATTGACGCGGTTCACGTCGAAACGCCGCTCGATCTCGCAGGCACACTCCGCTTCTATCGCGAGGCACTCGCCAAGCGCGGCTGGACGGAAAATGAAGGCGCGGTCATCGAGCGAGACAAGGCCACGATCACGTTTGCCACCAAGGATGGACCGGCGCAGCTTCGGCTCACCCGCCAGGTCGACAGGACGATCGCCGATTTGTCGCAGCGCAAGCCTGCGGACGCGGATGGCGACATCCTGCCGATGCCAGGGCAAATGCGGTTGCGGCTTGGCAACGGCGCGAAGGAAGCGGCCGTCATCACCGTCAACCAGCAGACCATCAATTTGGCCGCTGGCGCCGGAGAAAGTTTGACTGACGATGCCCATAGCGGACGCAAATCGCCCAATGGTCAGGAAGTCAATCTGCCGCCCGGCAAATACAAGGTCAGCCTCAAGCTCGCGAGCGGCACGGCGCACAACCGGGAGTTCGAGTTCGCTGCCGGCGAGACCTGGGGCCTCGTGGTCGGCAAGGACGGCACCCCGCTCCCTGTGCAGCTTTATTGACGCGGGTGGCTCGGCTCGCGCCGATGTTCCTGAATTTTCAAAAAAAGCGGGGCGCGACCGGCATCACCACGGTCGCGCCCCACATCACCGGTCTATGGGGCAGGGGGAATGACCGGCTTTTGGAAAGACTCACAACCTGGGGAGTCGTTCCAGCCGCCTTCAAATATTTTCGTACACGGTTAAGTGATCGGTTGTCCGCCGAACCCGCACGGCCTGGTTCGTGTTGTGTTCATGATCGCCATGGGGCGAGGGACACACCAACATGTCACAGATTCATAAGGGAATTTTCGGCTCGCTCGCGATCGCCCTGACCCTTGGCGCGGGCGCGGTCCAGCTCGCATTCGCCCACGACCTGATCGGCAGTCGCCAGGCTACGGCCGCGGCGCCCGAAACCGGCGTCAATCGCGCCGGCAAGTCCGACCGCGCATCGGTTCCCGCGGCGGCCGGGCAGACCCAGACCATTGTGCTGCGGCACGACGGCGTCGCCGATACCTCGGTGCTGGTCCGCGTGCCTGTCGCCAAAGCGGTGCGCAACGAAACGCGCAACGGCCCGGCGCCGACCCCGCCGGCCACGAAGCCCGCGTCCAAGAAAATCGCCATCGCCTGCGAGCCGCCGGTCAGCGTCCTGACCGATGTGGCCAAGCTGCTCCAGCCCGGGCGGTGCGTGACGTAAGGGGTTGGTCGCCACCTCTCTCTCTCTCTCTCTCTCTCTCTCCGTCATCCCGGGGCGCACCGCTTGGCGCGAGCCCGGAAACCATTAGGCCGCATGCGCTGTCGCCCGATGGATTCTCTGTTGTGCAATTGCACATCGGGGAATGACGGGGAGCGATGCGACAAATCAACCCGACGGGCAAATCAGTTCTGTTTTTCGGAAACCGTGTCAAGTAGAAAATTTCTGTAAATCAAAAATATTTCTGTTGTCGGCCGGCCCAAATCAGTGCGCATCTATCGCCATCCCGTCCTACTCAGAAGGGCGTCGGCCGTCGTCACGGACGTTGGACGGGTTGCGGTGGACGCTGATGTCGCGAAGACGTACCGCGACAAAAGCGTACGGCAAAACCGTGTGGTTCTGGCGCCCGTTGCTGGCGTCAAGCCGTCGGCTAAGCGCAAGCTGAAGCGGTGGTGACGGAGTCAACCAAGAATCGTCTCCGGGGAGATCACGGCATAAGCCGTAAAGCCATTGCGCAGGGAAGGCCGGGTGTTCTCCGCTGCCCTGTATGCTCGTGTGCGCATTTTTCTGTGCAAATCGCACGCGGGACCGCGGGTGCAGCGCGCACCCGGTCTTCCCTGCGCCCTCTGTTTTCGAGGGCAAGGAATTCTGGCAAAGCTCGGGCGCTATGCGTCGCGAGAATGCGAAGCCATATCTGCTCTTTGAAAATTGGATCGGAAATGCGAGCGACACGGATGGTCGGCTCCCTCCCCGCTTGCGGGGGAGGGCGGGGGAGAGGGGTTCACACGGGCAGTCCCGATGACGCCACCCCTCTCCCTAACTCAAGAGCGAGCTTCGCTCGTCTCGACCCCGCAAGGGGGGAGGGAACGCACCTTTGCCTTGTCTCACGGCGACGTGCTAACCGCCTCTCGCGAACGACCTTCACTCCGCCGGCGCCTCGCCACCGGCCTGGCTTTGCCCGCGGCTCGCCAAGAATCCCAGCGCCAGGCCGCCGACCGCGAGAATCGGAATCAGTTTCTTGATGCCGATCGCGCGCACCACCTGAATGCCGGCGGCGACCAGCATCGGATCGGCCAGCATGGTTTGGGCGGCGGATTTTGTCGTCTCCTTGACGCGCGTCTCGATCTGTTTCTTGCGCACCATGTAGGAGATCGCCGCGATCATCGTCACCACGAAGAAGATGCCGGCGCCGGTCAGGCAAGCATAAACGGGGCCGTACTTCTCCAGCACGAAGATGAAGGCGGCCGCGCACAGAAACGATGTGGTGACGAGCAAAGCAACTGCGGCTGCTGCCGCGAGCGAGGTCAGCCGGAGCGCAGTGCCGGTCGAATCCTTGAAGTCATCGATCAGTCGCTGAAACATGGGCCCGCCTCGATCTGAAAAGAACATCAATAAAAGAAACGACCTCGCGCCAGCGCCGCCATCGGGAGATGAAGGCGGGCTTTCCGGCGCGGGTCATCATTGCATCATCGCCTGATTACCGGCGCCACATCGCGCCGAGCAGGAAGCCCACGCCGAGTGCGAGGCCGACCGTTGCCAGCGGCCGCTGCGTGATGACGTCCTCCAGCGATTCCTCGATCGAGGAGGCCGCATCCTGAGCCGCGTCCATCATGGCGCTGCCGCGCTCGGACATGTCGTCCACCGCCTGCTCCGCATTGGCGCGCGCCTGCCTGTAGCCGCGGCGGGCCTGCTTGCCCGCGGTGCCGGCAAAACTGTTGAGCGCATCGGTGATCTGGTCGGTGAGGGCTGCGATATCGTTTTTCACGGCGGTTACATCCTTTTCCAGGCGTTCGTAGGTGGCGTTGTCGGTCGGCGACATCGAAGGCTCCCGGGCATTCAATTCAGCTATTGGGGAAACGCCCGCCCGAAGCGGAAGTTCCTGCTGCGAAACCCTTTGATTCTAGGGCAACTGCGGCGAATTGACCGGCATCAGATGCTCCTTGAGGATCAGCGCGACGATCAGGATCGGCGACGCCAGGAACGCGCCCATCGGTCCCCACAGCCAGGTCCAGAACGCCAGCGCGATGAACACCGCCAGCGCGTTGAGCTCGAGCCTGCGGCCGACGATCGTCGGCGTGAGGAAATGGCCTTCGAGGAAGGTCATCGCGGCGAACAGCAGCGGTGCGAGCAGCCCCCCGCTGATCGTCGGGAAGGCAACAAGGCCGACCACGACCAGCACGACGAACATCGCGACCGGTCCGATGATCGGAATGAAGTTCAAGGTCGCGGCCAGCGCGCCGAGACCTGCCGGATTGGGCATGCCCGTGACCGCGCAGATGATGCCGGTTGCGATGCCGACGCCGACGTTGATCATCGTCACCATGATCAGATAGCTGCCCAGGTGCTCCTCGATCTCGTTGAGGATCCGCAGCGTTCGAAGCCGCACCGGCCGGTCGCCGAAATTCATCACCATGGCCCGGCGTAGGTCCTTCCAACTCGCGATGAACAGGATCAGGGTAGCGACGAACAGCAGGAACTCGGCGAGGGTCGGCGACAGGAATTCGAGCGTCGGCTGCACCCATTCGAACTTCGGCATGTGGAATGTCGCCAGCGTGTCGGAGCTGCCGAGCATGCCTTGCAGCTGCTGCCACAGCGCCAGCGGCCGGTCGAAGACGTGCATTTTTTCCTTCAGCTGCGCCCCCAGTTCCGGAAGCTTGCTGCTCCATTCCATTACCGGCGATGCAATCAGGCCGATCATGAAGGCTGCGCCGGTGACGACGGCGGCAACGATCAGGACGGCGCCCAGCGCGCGGGGAATACGATAGCGCTCAAGGAAGCTCGCCGCCGGCGACAGCATCGTGCCGACGATGAACGCCATCGTGACCGGCAGGAAGAACGCTTTCGCGGCGTAGAGCACGGCGACAACGCAGATGATCAGCAACGATACCAGCGAAAAGGCGACGATTTCGGCGCGGCTGATCAGCGGGGGCAGTTCGACATTGCTGTCGGGCAGCGGTTTGCCTTCTGCGGCATTGGCTTTCTGGCGGTCGCCCTGCGAAGTCTTCTGGTCGGAGAACCTGTTGTCGGAGGACCTGTTGTCAGAGGACTTGTTGTCGGAGGACTTGTTGTCAGAAGGCTTGCGGTCGGATGGCTTTCGTTCGGTTGCCTTGTCCCCGCCTTGCGCCGGCTTGCGTTCCGTCCGCTTGCTTTCATTGGACGGTGCCTTGCGATCGTCAGGCGCCCTGCGTTCTTCAGGCAAAGGCTTGGGGGGCAATACGCGCACAACGTTTCTCCCCCGCGCGAGGCGGTGTTCACATGGCAGCCGCGACATCGGCCCGCGAACCGAATTCTCAACCGCCCCAACGAGCGCCGGGAGCAGAAGTTCCATCGCGGAAGCGTGAACACCGGCGCGCTTGACAGCAGGCCGGTCAATTCGAGTCGCAGGGAACCGTGCAGCTTCGGTCGCGTTGCCAATTCAGAGCATCACACGATGCGTATCCAACCGGGGCAGTCCCATGACACAGTCCTCTCATCGCCGGCGTCAGTCGCGCGTAACCCACGCGCTCGTCTTCATCAGCACCATGCTGCTGGCCCCCTCGGTATTTTCCAGCGCGGCGAGCGCGCAGCTGCTGGGTTACGCTTCCACCCAGCCGAATACGTTTCCCACCGATGAGGTGATGGTTGAGCCCGACGCGGGCGTCGTGCCGGAGCGGCTGCGCCGTGCCGTCGTCGCTTTCAACACGTCGGAGGCGCCTGGTACCATCGTGATCGATACCGGCAACACCGCGCTGTATTACGTGCTTGGCCAGGGCCGCGCCGTTCGCTACGGCGTCGGTGTCGGCCGCGAAGGCTTTACCTGGTCCGGCGTGCAGACCATCAGCCGCAAGGCGGAATGGCCGGATTGGCATCCGCCGGCCGAGATGATCGCGCGCCAGCCCTATCTGCCGCGCTTCATGGCCGGAGGCCCCGGCAATCCGCTCGGCGCCCGGGCGATGTATCTCGGCTCCAGCCAGTACCGCATCCACGGCACCAACGATCCCTCGACGATCGGCAAGTTCGTTTCCTCAGGCTGCATCCGCCTGACCAATGAGGACGTCAGTGATCTCTTTGGCCGGGTCGATGTCGGCACCAGGGTCGTGGTGCTGCCGAAGAACGCGCCGCGCATGGAAACGCGGACCACCATCAGCGTGCGGCCGGCGCGTCCGGCGCTGACGACGCCGCCGTCGGGGCGGCAGGCAATGAATTTGACGGCGTCGCAGCTCAACTGAGCCGACGACCTGACGGGAGATACGAATGCACATGAGTAGAATGGCAATTTTGGGCGCGGCGGCTTTGGCAGGCGTTTCCGCGCTGGCGCCTGCGGCGCAGGCCCAGGACTTCTTCTCGGCGCTGTTCGGCGGCATGGGCCGGGCGAGGGGCCCTTATATTCCGTTGCCGTTTGCGAATGACGACGGACCGATGCCGGTTCAGCGCGGCGAGACGCGGCGTTATGGCGGCGGCGGTCAGGCGTTTTGCGTGCGTACCTGCGACGGGCGCTATTTCCCCGTCACGGCCTCCGACAATGCCAGCCGTGCGGCGTCCTGCGACAGCTTCTGCCCGGCCAGCGAGACCAAAGTGTTCTACGGCAGCAACATCGACAACGCCGCCGCCGAGAACGGAAAGCCCTATTCGGAACTGCCGAACGCGTTCCGCTATCGCAATGAACTTGTGGCCGGGTGCACCTGCAACGGCAAGGATCAGATCGGCCTCGCGCCGGTCAAGATCGAGGCCGATCCGACCTTGCGCAAGGGCGACATCGTCGCCGGCGAAAATGGCTTGCTGGTGGCCGGCCGCAGCGCCGACAAGCGCGGCGCCGAGCTGAATTTTTCGCCCGCGTCGGACAAGGTACGCGCGAAGTACGAACGCGTGCCGGTGGTGGCGCGGGAGTGATCTGTCCGTCATTGCCGGGCTTGACCCGGCAATCCATACCCTTCGCAGGACTCTTGCGAAGAGCGATGGATGCCCGGGTCAAGCCCGGGCATGACAACCAAACTACGCTGCGCGGATCTTGCCGAGGAACTGAGTGACCTGAGTACCCAATTGCTTGCTCTGCGTTTCCAGCGTCTCGGAGGCGTGCTTGACGTCGTCGGCGGCGGCTGCTGCCGCATCGGCGTCGGTCTTCACGCCCGAGATGTTGTCGGAGACGTTCTTGGTGCCCTGGGCGGCGAACTGCGTGCTGCGCGTGATCTCCTGCGTCGCGGCGCCCTGTTCCTGCACGGCGGCCGCAATCGCGGTCGCGACCTCGTTGACCTCGCCGCCGATGCCCTTGATGGCCTCGATGGCCTCGTTCGCGACCTTCTGAATGTCGGAGATCTGCTCCGAGATTTCCTCGGTCGCCTTCGCGGTCTGGCTCGCCAGCGATTTGACTTCGGAAGCCACCACCGCAAAGCCGCGGCCGGCTTCACCGGCGCGGGCGGCCTCGATGGTCGCATTCAGCGCCAGCAGGTTGGTCTGGGCGGCGATCGAGTTGATCAGCCCGACGACTTCGCCGATTCGGCCTGCGGATGCGGCAAGGCCCTGCACGGTGCCGTCGGTCTCACGCGCCTGGCTCACCGCGCGGCTGGCGATGCCGGCGGCGTGCGCGGCCTGCTGGCTGATGTCGTTGATCGAGGCGCTCAGTTCTTCCGACGCGGCCGCGACCGTCTCGACGCTCATCGAGGCTTCGCTGGAGGCCTTTTCGGCCACCTCAACCCGCGCGTTGGTCTGGCGGGAAACCGCGGACAGGCCGTCCGAGGTGGTCCGCATCTGGCCGGAGGCGTCGCCCAGCTGGTCGAGCGATTGGCGCACCATGGTCTCGAATTCGCCGACATAGCTTTCGATCGCCTGCTGGCGCGCGGTGGCGCCGGCGTTGCGTTCGCGCTCCTGCGCCTCGATCCGGACCTTGTCTTCGGCCTGCTGCTTGAACGTCTCCAGCGCGCCCGCGAGCGCACCGATTTCATCCTTGCGCACCGCATAGCCGGTGTCGACGGTGAGGTCGCCGGCGGCGACCTTCAGCATGGCGTCGCGCATATTGTGCAGCGGCTTGATGACGCGGCGGGTGACGAGAATCAACGCGCCGAACGTCAACACCAGCGCGCCGACCAGCAGCACCAGTTGCACCACCAGCGCGCGCCGCGCCGAGGAATACTGCATCACGGTATGGTCCCGGGCAGCGTCGAGCGCCGCCTCGGCGACGTTTACGGCGGCAGAGAGTCGTCCCACCGTGATCGGGCTCCACTGGTTCGCCGTCAGTTCAGGCTTCTCGCCGGCGATCAGAGCCGTCACCAGGCGTTCGCGCAAGGCGAGATAATCCGGTTCGAAATAGGCTTTCTTGGTGGCGGCCATCGCGCTCGAAAGCGCCGGCGGCAGTTGCATGCCAGCTGCGGTCAGTTCCAGCGCATTCCAGGCGGCATCGGCGCCACCGCTGAACTTGGTGTGGGCCATGCGGGTCTCCGCCGTCGCCTTTCCGGTGCCCAGTCCATTGGAAATCAACAGCGAAGCTTCGCCCGCGGTATTACGCAGCAACCAGGCGATCTGCTTGATCGCGAGCAACTGGTCGATCACCGGATCCTGATGGTTGACATTGGCGGCAAGTGTCCCCGAGAGCTTGTCGAGCGTGGTGAGCAGCGCGCCCGTCGTCTCCATATACTCCTTGGCGAGCGCCGGACGGCGGGGGGATTCCTTGGGCTGAGCCATGGCTTCCCAGAATTCCTTCTGCTGCGCCTGCAGTTGCTTGAACAGGCGGTCGAATTCGGGGGCCAGCGTCGCTTGCTGCGCGAACTCGATCTTGCCGAGTTGACCAAGTGCGCTGTTCATCGCCGGCATTTCGGTGTCACGAAGGCTGCGCAGATACTTTTCGATGTCGCTGTCCATCGGCGCGTTGCCATTCAACAGCCGGTTGGTCGTGGAGCGGTCGGTGCGCAGATTGTGCATCGCCTTGAACATATTGGCGGATGCGTCGGTGACCACCGAGATGCGGTTTGCCACCTGCAGGCGGCCCCAGGCATCCCAGGCGTTGAGCGAGAACCCCACCACGATGCAGAAGGCGGTGGCCAGGATGACGGTCTTCAGCAACGTGGATACGGTCAGACGGTTCAACATGATGCTCCCCCAAAAGCCGCGGTCATTTGGGGGTAAAAGGGTAAATACTTAGAGAGCGCCGGCGCCGTAGAACTACGGGGCCATTGAAATGGTTGTAGTTTTTGTGTTTGCACGCAGGTTCCCTGTCCGGAACCCAATGGGACGTGACACGTTAACAAAATACCAACAGCGCTATTCCAGCCGAGGGGGCCCGCATGATTGTCAGCGTACTCGTCACGTTTCTCGTCGTTATCCTCGTTCTCTATCTCATCAACCTGCTGCCGCTTGATGGCCGCGCCAAACAGATCGCGCGCGTTGTCGTGATCATCCTCGGCGTGATCTCGCTGTTGAAATACATCGCGGTGATCTAGCAACAAAAAGCCCCGGCGCTGCCGGGGCTTTTCATCTTGGAGTGATTATCTCAGTGTCCCGAACCAGTCGTCCACGTCCTTGCGGATCTGGTCCTTGGCGAAGCCATAGCGTTGCTGCAGCTTGCCTTCAAGCTGCTCACGACGGCCTTCGATCACATTGAGATCGTCGTCGGTGAGTTTGCCCCATTTCTCCTTGGCGGCGCCCTTGAACTGTTTCCAGTTTCCTTCAACCCGGTTCCAATCCATCGTCATCTCTCCCTGTGAGTTGAGATGAATTCTCAACGGGCGCACGATCCAAACGTTCCTGCGTGCGGCAAAGCGGCGCCAGCCCTGCGACAGATCGCGCGCCGCCTCCCGAATTTAAACGGGGCGTCCGACCGGCTGTGGAGCGGAGGTTGTGCGGAAGACAAACTGAACGTTAACGCGAGTAGTGAATAGTCCTCGCGTTTCAAGGGTATTTAAGTTCGGCGCTGAAGAGCGGAACCGCATCAATTTTGAGGATACGCCGGCAATGAAATTTCGCCTGACGATCACTCGCGCCATCGTGCTATTCGGCTTGGTCACGGCCATCGGTCTGGGGGCCGTGGTGTTCACCGGCATCTTCGCGCTCAGCGAGGTCAAGGTCGGCGGACCCCTCTACAACAAGCTCAAGCTCGGCAACGATCTGATCGCCGACATCCTGCCGCCGCCGGAATATGTGATCGAATCCTATCTCGAAGCCACCCTTGCCCTGAACAATCCGGCTGAACTCGCCAACCGCCGCGAGCGGTTGAAGCAATTGAAAAAAGAGTATGACGAGCGCCACGAATTCTGGGTGAAGTCGGACCTCGAGCCTGGGGTCAAGGCCAAGTTCGTTGTGGATTCGCATCGCGAGGTGCAGCGTTTCTGGAACGCCATCGAGCAGGCGTTCTTGCCGTCGCTGGCCAAGGCAGATGCCGCCGCCGCGGCCAAGGCGTATTCGGAAATCTCGGCCGCCTATCTGGCGCACCGCGCCCTGATCGACGAAATCGTCAAGAAGACCACGGACGACAACGCGGCCATCGAGAGTGCCGCGACCCAGCGTGTCGGCACGTTCAACGTTATTCTGTGGGGCATCTCGGGCCTGGTCTTCCTGATCATCGGCGGTGGCCTAGTCGGCGTTGGCCTCGGTGTGATCCGGCCGATGACCCGCATGACCGGCGTGATGGCCCGGCTCGCCGGCGGCGGATTGGATATCGAAATACCGTCCCTCAAACGAACCGATGAAGTCGGCGCCATCGCCCGCGCGGTCCAGGTGTTCAGGGAGAACGCACTGCGCGTTCAGGCCATGGAATCCGAACAGGCCGGCCTCAAGCTCAAGGCGGAGGAAGAACGCAAGCTGGCGATGAGCCAGGTCGCCGACGGCTTCGAGCAGGCGATAGGCAAGATCATCGAGGCCGTCTCATCGGCGTCTTCCGAGATCGAACTCGCCGCCGGCAGCCTGACCAGGACGGCCGAAACCAGCCACAAGCATACGGCAGAGGCGGCATCCGCTTCCGACCGTTCATCGGCCAACGCGCAATCGGCGGCCGCCGCTTCGGAGCAGATGGCTTCGTCGGTGACCGAAATCAGCCGCCGGGTGAAGCAATCGGAAAACATCACCCATGCAGCCGTGCGTCAGGCCGGGCAGACCAATGAGCGGATCGCGGAATTGTCGCAGGCGGCCGGCCGCATCGGCGAAGTCGTCAAGCTGATCGCGGCGGTGGCCGAGCAAACCAATCTGCTGGCGCTCAATGCGACCATCGAAGCGGCGCGCGCCGGGGAGGCGGGCCGCGGCTTTGCGGTGGTGGCTTCCGAGGTCAAGGCGCTTGCCGCCCAAACCGCCAAGGCGACCGAGGAAATCAGCGCCCAGATCACCCAGATGCAGTCGGCAACGGAGCAGTCGGTGTCCGCGATCAAGGCGATCGGCGGCACGATCGGGCAGATCTCCGAAATTTCAACGGCGATCGCCGCCGCTGTCGAACAGCAGGGCACCGCGACGCAGGAGATTGCGCGCAACGTCCATCAAGCGGCCGAGGGTGCCATCGAGGTCGGCGGCTGTCTCGCCGATGTCAGCCGTGGTTCGGCCGACACCCAGGCGGCGGCCGAACAGGTTCATGGTTCCGCCCGTTCGCTCTCGCAGGAAGGCCATTCCCTCAAGCTCGAGGTAGGAAAATTCCTGCAGATGATACGCGCGGCCTGAAGAGGACGCGAATGGCGAATAGTGAATAGCGAATAGAAAAACCCCATTCGCTACTCGCCACTCCCTATTCGCCGCCCTGCGCCTTGGCTTCGCGACGGCGGGCGGTGAGGATGTATTCGGTGTACCCGTTCGGCTGCTCGCGGCCCTTGAACACCAGGTCGCACGCCGCCTTGAAGGCGATGCCGTCGAAGCTTGGCGCCATCGGCTTGTACAACGTATCGTCCTTGTTCTGGCCGTCGACCACGATCGCCATTCTCTTCAGGGATTCCATCACCTGATCCTTGGTGATGACGCCTTGATGCAACCAGTTGGCCAGATGCTGCGCCGAGATGCGCAAGGTGGCGCGGTCTTCCATCAGGCCGACGCCGTGGATGTCGGGCACCTTGGAGCAGCCGACGCCCTGATCGATCCAGCGCACCACGTAACCCAAAATGCCCTGGCAGTTGTTGTCGATCTCCTGCTTCACGTCGTCAGGCGCCCAGTTCGACTGCGACACCGGAATGGTCAGGATGTCGGAAAGCTTCGCGCGCTGGCCGCCCTTGGCGAGCTCCTGCTGGCGTGCCTGCACGTTGATCTGGTGATAATGCAGCGCGTGCAGCGTGGCGGCGGTCGGTGACGGCACCCAGGCGGTGGTGGCGCCGGCTGAGGGGTGGCCGAGCTTCTGCGTCAGCATGTCGGCCATCTTGTCGGGGGCTGCCCACATGCCCTTGCCGATCTGGGCATGCCCGGGCAGGCCGTCGATCAGGCCCATGTCGACGTTCCAGTCTTCATAGGCCTTGATCCAGGGCTGCGCCTTCATGTCGTTCTTGCGGATCATCGGACCCGCTTCCATCGAGGTATGGATCTCGTCGCCGGTGCGGTCGAGGAAGCCGGTGTTGATGAAGCAGATCCGCTTCGAGGCGTTCTGGATGCAGGCCTTGAGGTTGACCGTGGTGCGGCGCTCCTCGTCCATGATGCCGACCTTCATGGTGTTTTCCGGCAGCCCCAGCAGTTTTTCCACTTCGCCGAACAGCTCGCAGGTCAGCGCGACTTCGTCGGGGCCGTGCATCTTCGGCTTGACGATATAGACCGAGCCGGTGCGGCTGTTCTTGGTCTTCGAAGAGCCCTTGAGATCGTGGATCGCCAGCAGGCCGGCGACGGCGGCATCGAGCAGGCCTTCCGGAATCTCCTCGCCCTTGGAGTCCAGCACGGCGTCGGTGAACATGTGATGGCCGACATTGCGCATCAATAGCAGGCTGCGGCCGTGCAGCGTCAGGTCCTTGCCGTCGGGCGTCTTGTAAACGCGGTCAGGGTTGAGCGAACGCTTGAGCGTCTTGCCGCCCTTGTCGAAATCCGCCGACAGCGTGCCGTCCATCAGGCCGAGCGTGTTGCGATAGACCAGCACCTTGTCCTCGGCATCGACGGCGGCGACACTGTCTTCCATGTCGAGGATGGTCGAGACCGCCGATTCCAGGATCATGTCGGCGACACCAGCCGGGTCGTCCTTGCCGATGGTGCTGCTGCGATCGATTTTGATTTCGACATGCATGCCGTTGTTGACCAGCAGGATCGCGGTCGGCGCGTCAGGGGCGCCCAGGTAGCCGGCGAACTGTTCGGGTGACTTGAGCGCGGTGGCGTTGCCGCTCTTCAGTTTGACCGCGAGCTGGCCCGCGATCACGCTGTAGGACGTCACGTCGGTGTGGCTGCCGGTCGCGAGCGGTGCGGCGGCGTCGAGGAACGCCTTGGCCTTGGCGATCACCTTGTCGCCGCGCGCCTTGTTGTAGCCGCGGCCAGCCTCGCTCGGATCGTGCGGGATCGCATCGGTGCCATAGAAAGCATCATACAGGCTGCCCCAGCGGGCATTCGCCGCGTTCAACGCGTAGCGGGCGTTGGTGAGGGGGACGACGAGCTGCGGCCCGCAGATCTTGCCGATTTCCTCGTCGACATCAGCCGTCTCGACCTTGTGGGTCGCGGGCTCCGGCAAGAGATAGCCGATCTCCTTGAGGAAAGCGGTATAGGCGTTCATGTCGAACGCCTTGCCCTTGTTGGCGCGGTGCCAGCCGTCGATCTTGGCCTGCAGCGCGTCGCGGACCGACAGCAGTTCGCGGTTTTTCGGTCCCAGTTTGGCGATGATGGCGGCAAGCCCGGCCCAGAATGCGTCGGGGGAAATCCCGGTCTTGGGGGTCGCCTCCTTGGCGATGAAATCGAACAGTTCAGGGGCGATCTTCAATCCGTGGGCATCGACACGATTCATGATGGGCTTTCTCGGAGTAGAAACGGCGAACAGGAAGGCGTTTTCAGTGTGAAAACAGCAAAAAGCGCGCCAAAAGGGGCAGCGTCGGCCGCCCTTTTAGCCCTAAAGCCGGGTCGATGAGAAGGCCCCAAAAAGCCTAGGGCTCCGTTCCGATGGTAATCGGAACGGAGCCCTAGCTTCTTGATTTGACGCGCTTTCCTGACGCGAACCGGTGCCCACCCCGGATCAAGTCCGGGGCAGGCTTCGCTTGAAAACGCTTTAGATATTGGCCGCCAGATCGACCAGTTCGTCGAACAAAACGCCGGTCTCGGCCAGCATCCGCTCGATCGTATCGGTGGCGTCGGCAACCGAACCGGTCGAGGTGTCGATCCGCAGCTCGCTCTGGGTCGGTGGCTGATAGTCATTGCCGATCCCGGTGAAGGATTGCAGCGTGCCTGCGCGTGCCTTGGCGTAATGACCCTTGGGGTCGCGGCTCTCGCAGACTTCGGCCGGTGTCGCGACATAGATTTCGCGGAAGGCGGCGTCGGCAATGCGGCGCGCCGCGGCACGATCCTCAGAGGAGGGCGAGACGGCGGCGACGATGGCGATGTGGCCGTTGCGCGCCAGATGGGTCGCGACCTCGGCGAGCCTTCGGATATTTTCGGTGCGGTCCTGCGCCGAAAAACCGAGATCGCCATTGAGGCCGGCGCGCAGCGTGTCGCCATCGAGCAGGATGGGCGAACCGCCATTGCCGAACAGCCGGCGCTCCAGCGCGCGGGCCAGCGTCGATTTGCCCGAACCGGGCAAGCCGGTCAGCCAGATCACCGCACCGTTGTGGCGGTAGCGCGCAGAACGCTCTTCGGGGCGCAGCGCAGATTCCACGGGGACGATATCGATGGGAACGGCGCGTTGTCCGGCATCGACCGACAGCACGAGGCCGCCGCCGGCAATGCGGCCGTTCACCTCGATCACCAGCCGTCCGGTGCGCGGATTATCCTGATAGGGATCGGCCGCAACCGGCTGCGCCAGCGAGATGTCGATTTCGCCGACGTGATTGCGCGCGATCGACTTGGTCTCCTCATTGGAGAGTTCGCCGGGATCCACCGCCTTCTCGATCGCGACCACATGGGCGCGGCTTTCGCGGGTGCCGAGGCGGATCAGGATCTGCTCGCCCTTGGCAAGCGGCTTGTCGTGCAGCCAGAAAATCCGGGCGCGAATCCGCCGCGTATCGCGCGGGGTCGCGCCGGCATGGGCGATCACGTCGCCGCGTTCGATGAACAATTCGCGGTCGAGCGTGATGCCGACCGAGCGGCCGGCGCCGTGGCTGCCGTTGACAGGGGTTACCGGCCAGCTCTCGACGGTCTTGATTTTCGCGATCTTGCCGGCGGGCATGATGACGATCTCGTCGCCGGCGCTGAGACTGCCGGATTCGATGCGGCCGGCGACGATGCGGCGGTCGTCGAATTTGTAGATCGCCTGCACCGGCAGCCGCAGCGCGAGCTGCTCCAGCGGCCGTGCCGGTTCGAGCGCATCGAGCGCCTCGACGACGCTCGGCCCCTGGTACCAGGAGATCCGCGGCGTGCGTTCGGCAACGCCGTCGCCGTCGCGCGCGGAAATCGGAATCACCGCCGACGGCGTCACGCCGAGGCCGATCAGATGCGCCGAGATTTCGTCGCTGATCTCCTTGAAACGATCGGCGCTGAAGTCGACGCGGTCCATCTTGTTGACGACGACGGCGACCTGCTTGATGCCGAGCAGATGCAGCAAATAGCCGTGCCGCCGGGTCTGGTCGCGCACGCCTTCCAGCGCGTCGATGATCAGCACCGCGCCGTCGGCCTGCGAGGCGCCGGTGATCATGTTGCGCAGGAATTCGGCGTGGCCGGGCGCGTCGATCAGCACCACGTCGCGCGAGCGGGTGCGGAAACGGATCTGCGTGGTGTCGATGGTGATGCCCTGGTCGCGTTCGGTTTGCAGCGCATCCAGGAGAAACGACCATTCGAACGGCATGCCGCGCCGCGCGCTGACGGCTTTCAGCATTTCCAGCTTGCCTTCGGGCAGGCTGCCGGTTTCATGCAGCAGGCGGCCGACCAGGGTGGATTTGCCGTGGTCGACATGGCCGACGATGACGATGCGAATCTGCGGCCGCGTCGTGCCGTTGGGTGTCGCCAATACGCTTGAGGGGAGGATCATGTTCATCGCAGCACTCACACCTAATGTCCGTCAGAGATAACCGGCGACACGCAGCCGCTCGAATGCATCTTCGGTTTCGTGATCGAGCGCGCGGCCCGCACGTTCCGGCACCTTGGTGCCGTCGAGCTCGGTCAGGATTTCATCGATGCTGGAAGCGGTCGACGCCACCGGATTGGTGATGTCCTGATCGCCCAGCGAGCGATAACGCTTGCCGTCCTTCGACAGATACAGCGGGATGATCGGAATGTTCTCGCGCTTGGTGTAGGCCCAGATGTCGGCCTCGGTCCAATGCAGGATCGGGTGGATGCGCAAATGCGCGCCTTGCGGCGGCGAGGCGTTGAAATGGTCCCAGAATTCCGGGGGCTGATCGCGCACATCCCAGCCGCCTTCGAGGCCGCGCGGCGAGAACACGCGCTCCTTGGCGCGGGTGGCTTCCTCGTCGCGGCGAATGCCGGCGATCAGTCCGTCAAAACCATATTTGGTCAGCGCCCATTTGAGGCCTTCGGTCTTGCGGGCGGCGGAACGTGCGGCCGGCGGCAGTGTCGGATCGACGGCGTCGATCGGCGGGCAGGGTTCGATCTTGAGATCGAGTTCCCATTCCTTGCCGAAGCGATCGCGGAACGCATACATCTCGGCAAATTTCTTGCCGGTGTCGACATGCAAGGCCGGGAACGGCACGCGGCCGAAGAACGCCTTGCGCGCCAGCCAGATCATGACGTTGGAATCTTTGCCCAGCGACCACAGCAGCGCCAGCTTCTTCAACCGCGCGAAGGCTTCGCGCAGGATGTAGATGCTCTGCGCCTCGAGTTCGTCGAGGTGGTCCATCGAGGGCGGCGGCAGCTGCCCATGGGCCAGAATTTTGGGCGCGGATGAGGCCTGGTTGAAGGCCGCGGGCTGCAACCCGTGCCCGCCGGATTCCTTGTTGAGAAGATGCATCTCTTGGCCTTGGACTTGAGAGTGGAAAAATTCTAAAGTTGCACCGCAATAGAGAAGAAATAATTTTCTCTTTGCAGGCCTTGATCGAGAGATAAATAGAAAATAATTTCAGTCAACCCCCGAGTTGGGGAAGCGAGTATCTGATGCGCTATCTGCCTGTGTTTCTGGATCTGCAAAGCGGCAAGGTGCTGCTCGTTGGAGCGGGCGATCTCGCGCGCGCCAAATTGCGGTTGCTCGCCGCTGCCGGTGCGCGGGTCCGCTGGTTCGCGACCGACGGCGATCGGGACCTCTCCGGCCTTGCCGCCGAGGACGTAGCGCGGATCGAGCCTGATGGCGGTGATCCGCTCACCGCCGATCTGGCTGGTGTGATCGCAATCCTCTGCGCCGGTGCCGGCGACATTGGCGTGGCGATGTCGGCACGTGCCAAGGCGGTCGGACTGCCCGTCAATGTGATGGACGACCTCGTCCATTCGACTTTCATCTTTCCCGCCATCGTCGATCGCGGCGACGTCGTCGTTGCCGTCGGCACCGGCGGCACTTCCCCTGTCGTGGCACGCCGCGTGCGCGAGCGCATCGAAGCCGTCCTGCCGGCGCGGATCGGCGATCTCGCCGGTTTCATCGGCGGCTTTCGCAAGGCGATGCATGCGCGGATCCCCGAATTTTCGTTGCGCCGCCGTTTCTGGGAACGCGTGATCGACGGACCGATCGGCGCGCTTGTTCTGGCCGGGCGCAAGGACGAAGCCGAGAAGGAACTGCAGGCGATCGCGGACCCTTCCGCTTTCGCCGGTGCCAATGATCAGGGCAAGGCCGAGGGCCGGGTGACGCTGGTCGGCGCCGGGCCGGGCGATCCGGACCTGCTCACCATCAAGGCGCTGCGCGCGCTGCAGGACGCCGATGTCGTGTTCTACGACGAACTGGTCTCGCCGGAAATTCTCGATCGCGTGCGCCGCGATGCCTCGCGCATTCCGGTCGGCCGCCGCGTCGGCAAGCCCGGTATCGGCCAGGATGCGATCAACAAATTGCTGATCGAGGCAGCGAGATCAGGACAACGCGCGGTGCGGCTGAAGGGCGGCGATCCCTTCATCTTCGGCCGCGGCGGCGAGGAAATCGAAGTGTTGCGCGCGGCCGGTGCCGCCTATTCGGTGGTGCCGGGCATCACCGCTGGATTGGGCGCCGCCGCGCAGTTTGAAGCGCCGCTGACCTATCGCCACGAGGCGCTGCGCATCACCTTCCTCACCGCGCACAAGGCGAGGGACGCCGAGACCGTCGACTGGTCGGTGCTGACAGACAAGAAGATGACCATCGTGGTCTACATGGGCATGACCGCGGCCCCCGCGATCCGTGCGGGCCTGCTCGCCGCCGGACGCTTGCCGCAAACGCCGGTCGGCGTGTTCGCGCGGGTGACGCGGCCGGACGCCCAGGCCGTGGTCGGCACGCTCGAACATTTGCCGGCTCTGGTCGAACAAATCGACGGCGGTCCCGCCGTCCTCATCATCGGTGACGTGGTCGCGCATTCCGCACCGTGGCGCCAATCAGATCTCGATCAAGTGATCTCCGAATTGAGGGATGCTGCAGAATGACTTCTCCGTTACAACAAAAGATCAAGATCACGGGGCCTTCGATGGTCACCGCCAACCGCACCTGGGATGGCGTCGTGATCTATCGCACCGCGCAGCAAGGCTGGTCGGCGAACCTGTCGGACGCCGCGATCGTGCGCACCTCGGATGAGGCGCGGACACTGCTTGGTGAAGCCACCGCCGATGACGTCGGTGCGATCGGCCCCTATATCGCGCCGGTCGAACTCAAGGACGGCGGCGAGATCAAGCCCGGCAATCTCCGCGAACATATCCGGTCGGAAGGCCTCACCATCGATCTGCTTCCGGTTCCGGCGTAAGGCACATCCATCATGTACGCATATGACGAACTCGATCGCACGCTGATCAACGAACGCGTGTCTGAATTCCGCGACCAGGTGAAGCGCCGTCTCTCCGGCGAACTCACCGAGGACGAATTCAAGATGCTGCGCCTGCAGAACGGCGTCTATCTGCAACTGCACGCCTACATGTTCCGCGTCGCGATCCCCTATGGCACGCTGTCGTCCAAGCAGTTGCGCGCGCTGGCCCGTGTCGGACGCCGCTACGACCGCGGTTATGGCCATTTCACCACAAGGCAGAACATCCAGTTCAACTGGATCAAGCTCGCCGAATTGCCGGACGCGCTGGCGGACCTTGCCGAGGTCGGCATCCATGCGATGCAGACCTCCGGCAACAACATGCGCAACGTCACCTCGGACCAATGGGCCGGCGTCGCGCCGGGCGAGGTCGAGGATCCCCGCATCTGGTCGGAAATCCTGCGCCAGCACACCACGCTGCATCCGGAATTCTCGTTCCTGCCGCGCAAGTTCAAGATCGCGATCACGGCATCCGAGCACGACCGCGCCGCGATCAAGGTGCACGACATCGGGCTCCGCCTGTACAAGAATGCGGAAGGCGAAACCGGCTTCGAGGTGCTGGTCGGCGGCGGCCTCGGCCGCACGCCGTTCATCGGCAAGACCATCAAGCCGTTCGTGCACGGCCGCGACATCCTGAGCTACGTCGAGGCGATCCTGCGCGTCTACAACCAGTACGGCCGCCGCGACAACATCTACAAGGCCCGCATCAAGATCCTGGTGCACGAGCTCGGCATCGAGAAATTCGCGCGCGAGGTCGACGAGGAATGGAGGCAGATGGGCGACGTCGGATTGACGCTCGACCATTCCGTCATCGAGGAAGTGCGTTCGCGCTTCTCCTATCCGGCCTATGAAAAGCTGCCACACATGCCGGACGAGCTGAAACAGGCCGCGCATGATCCGCTGTTCGAACGCTGGCGCAGGAACTCGGTGTTCCCGCACAAGGTTCAGGGCTATTCGATCGTGACGCTGTCGCTGAAGCCGGTGGGCGCACCGCCCGGCGACGCCACCTCCGACCAGATGGACGCGGTCGCCGATCTCGCCGACCGCTACTCCTTCGGCGAAATCCGCGTCGGCCACGAACAGAATCTGTGCCTGCCGCATGTCGCCAAGCGCGACCTGCCGCAGCTATGGAAGGCGCTCGACCGCATCGGGCTCGCCACGCCGAACGTCAATCTGGTCACCGACATCATTGCCTGCCCCGGGCTGGACTATTGCTCGCTGGCCAATGCGCGCTCGATCCCGATCGCGCAGGAACTGACCCGACGCTTTGCCAATCACGACACCGCCGAGCTGATCGGGCGGCTGCACATCAACATTTCCGGCTGCATCAACGCCTGCGGGCATCACCACGTCGGCCATATCGGCATTCTCGGCGTCGAGAAGAACGGCGAGGAGTTTTACCAGATCACCATCGGTGGTCGCGCCGACGAGGGCGCGCAGATGGGTACGCTGATCGGCCCGGCGATTCCCTATGCGGAAGTCGCCGACGTGATCGAGGATATCGTCGAAGCCTATCTCGCACTGCGCGACCGCCCCGAGGAGTTGTTCGTGGATGCGGTGAAGCGCCTGGGTGTCGAGCCATTCAAGGAGCGGGTCTATGCCACTCGTTAAGCAGGGTAGAATCACCACCGATCTGTTCGTCCATGTTGCCGACGGCGCCGAGTTGCCCGGCGATGGCGCGATCCTCATTCCGGCGGCGCGGTTCCTCGAGGATCCGGAAGCCTTTCTGAAGCGCGCCGGCAAGGTCGGCGTGATCTGGCCGAACAACCGCGATCTCGACGATCTCGTGCCGTATCTCGGCCGGCTCGCCGCGGTGGCGCTGGTGTTTCCCTCGTTTCGCGACGGCCGCGCCTACAGCCAGGCGCGCCTGCTGCGGGAACGGCACGGCTTCGACGGCGAACTGCGTGCCACCGGCCAGGTGTTGCGCGATCAGTTCGTGTTTATGCTGCGCGCCGGCTTCGACACGTTCGAGGTGAAAAAGGACAGCGACGCCGAAGCGTTTGCCTCGACCGCAAAAAGCTATTCGGTGTTCTACCAGCCGACCGGCGACGGCCGCCTCACCGCGCTGCATCGGCGGATGCAGCTGCGTCATTCGGAGAGTGCCGGCCAGTGAACGCGCTCGTACCCCAGGCCGTGATTGAGAAAGCTTTGGACCTGTCGCCGGCGCAGGCGCTCGATCGCGCGCTGCGTAGCGCCTCGCCCGCGGAAGTCATCGAGACGGCGTTGAAGACCGTCGGCCGCGAGAAGTTGGCGGTGGTCTCGTCGTTCGGCACCGAATCGGCGGCACTGCTCAAGGTGATGGCAGACGTCGATCCGGCGATTCCTGTGATCTTCCTCGACACCGGCTGGCTGTTCGAGGAGACGCTGGCCTATCGCGACACGTTGATTGCAACGCTTTGCCTGCGCGACGTCCGCTCGATCAAGCCGCTGGAAGAAACCTTGTCGCGCGAGGATCCGGACCGCGAATTGTGGTTCTCCGATCCCGACGCCTGCTGCCGTATCCGTAAAGTCGAGCCGCTGGCGCGGGCGTTGGCGCCGTTCTCGGCCTGGATCAACGGCCGCAAGCGCTTCCAGGGCGGGCTGCGCGCCGAGATGGCGGTCGTCGAAGACGACGGCGCCAGGCTGAAATTCAACCCGTTCGCCAATGTCGCGCGCGAAGAGATCGAGGCGATCTATAAGCTTGCAAACCTGCCGCCGCATCCGCTGATGGCGTCGGGCTACCTGTCGGTCGGATGCATGCCGTGCAGCAGCCGGACCTCGCCTGATGAGGACGCGCGTGCCGGTCGCTGGCGCGGAAGAGCCAAGACAGAATGCGGCATCCACACGATCAAGACTTCATAGGACAATGACGCTGCACCGCCGCAAACAATGAAAAGCGGTTTCGTTGACTAAAGGCCACTTCACCGCGAGTTATGTCCCGCGTGTTCCGGTGATATCGTTCACCAGGCCGAATGGAGATTGAGATGTTCCGTCGTATTCTGCCCCTCGTCGCGGGACTGCTCTGGGCAGGTTCTGCGCTCGCCGCCGATGTGTCGCTGCTCAACGTGTCGTACGATCCGACGCGCGAGCTCTATGCCGATTTCAACAAGGCGTTCATTGCCGCTTACAGCAAGGAAACCGGCAAGAGCGTCGAGATCAAGCAGTCGCACGGCGGCTCCGGCTCGCAGGCGCGTTCTGTGATCGACGGATTGCAGGCGGACGTGGTCACGCTGGCGCTGGCCTATGATATCGATGCGATCGCCGGCAAGGGCCTGGTGTCGCCGGATTGGCAGAAACGCCTGCCGCTCAACGCCTCGCCCTACACGTCGACGATCGTGTTTCTGGTGCGCAAGGGCAATCCCAAGGCCATCAAGGATTGGGACGATTTGATTAAACCTGGCGTCAGCGTCATCACGCCGAACCCGAAAACATCAGGTGGTGCGCGCTGGAATTATCTGGCGGCATGGGGTTATGCGGAGAAAAAGTTCGGTTCGTCCGACAAGGCCAGAAAATTCGTCGGCGATCTCTTCAAGAACGTGCCGGTGCTCGATACCGGCGCCCGGGGCTCGACCGTGACCTTCGTCGAGCGCGGTGTCGGCGACGTGCTGCTGGCATGGGAGAACGAGGCGTTCTTGGCGCAGCGCGAATTCGGCAAGGACAAGTTCGAGATCGTCTCGCCGCCGCTGTCGATCCTGGCCGAGCCGCCGGTCTCCGTGGTCGACAAGGTGGCCGACAAGAAGGGCACCCGCGCGGCGGCTGAAGCCTACCTGAAATACTGGTATACCAAGGAAGGTCAGGAAATCGCCGCACGCAACTCCTACCGTCCGCGCGATTCGGAGATCGCCCGGGAATACGAAAAATCTTTCGCCAAGGTCGAACTTTTCACGATCGACGACGTTTTCGGTGGTTGGGCCAAGGCGCAGAAGGAACATTTCGCAGAAGGCGGTATCTTCGACCAGATCTACAAGAACTGAGCGCTGGAACGGATCTGGGCGATTTACCGAGCAATCAGGGGGACTTGTGAGCATAGCGGTGGCACGGCGGAGCAGCTTGCCGGGGTTTGGTCTCACCATGGGACTGACCCTGACATGGCTCTCCATTATTATTCTGTTGCCGCTGGCCGGCCTGTTCCTCAAGACGTTCGAGCTCAGCCTTGATCAGTTCTGGGGCATCGTCACCAGCCGCCGCACGCTCAATGCGCTGAAGATTTCGTTCGGGCTTTCGTTTCTCGCCGCCCTGGTCAATCTGGTGATGGGGACCATCATCGTCTGGGCGCTGGTGCGTTATCGCTTTCCCGGCCGCCGGCTGTTCGACGCCATCGTCGACATCCCCTTTGCGCTGCCGACCGCGGTCGCCGGCGTCGCGCTGACGCAACTGTTCGCGCAAAAAGGCTGGCTCGGTGCGCCGCTGGCCGAACTCGGCATCAAGGTCGCGTTCACGCCGATCGGGATCTTCATCGCGATGGTGTTCATCGGCATCCCCTTCGTGGTGCGGACGGTGCAGCCCGTCCTGATCGATCTCGACGTCGAGATCGAGGAGGCGGCGGCGAGCCTCGGGGCCAACCGCTGGCACACCGTGTTCAGGGTGATCCTGCCGAGTTTGATTCCGGCGCTGTTGACCGGATTTGCGCTGGCGTTCGCGCGCGCGGTCGGCGAATACGGCTCCGTCATCTTCATTGCCGGCAATCTGCCGAACGTGTCGGAAATCGCGCCTCTGCTGATCGTGATCCGGCTCTCCGAGTTCCGCTACGCCGATGCGACCGCGATTGCGGTTGTCATGCTGCTGGCGTCGTTCCTGATCATCTTCGCGGTCAATCGCCTGCAGCGCTGGGCCCAAACCCGTATTCCGGCGCATTGAGGGACCGATGTCGACGCAATCGAGTGTGGTGACGTCCGCGACCGAGCTGCGGGCCTATGCCCCGACGGCGGACCTCACCGTTTCCCCGCCGCCTTCGCGCATCGAGCGCGCGCGCTCGCGCACCGGGACATCGCCGGATAATCTGCGTACCGAGCCTGGGCCGGTCCGTTTCATCATCATCACCCTCGCGGTCACCTTCCTGTCGGTGTTCGTCGTGCTGCCGCTGGTTGTGGTGTTCGCAAGCGCCTTTTCCAAAGGCATCGGCGCCTATCTGGCGGCGCTGGGCGAGCCGGAGGCGCTGGCGGCGATCAAGCTGACGCTGCTGGTGGCGGCGATCTCCGTCACCCTCAATCTGGTGTTCGGCGTGATCGCGGCCTGGGCCATCGCCAAGTTCGATTTCACCGGCAAGACCTTCCTGATCACGCTGATCGATCTGCCGTTCTCGGTCAGCCCCGTGATCTCGGGTCTCGTGTTCGTGCTGCTGTTCGGCGCGCAGGGCTTTTTTGGGACATGGCTGCAGGCGCATGACGTCCACATCCTGTTCGCCGTGCCCGGCATCGCGCTCGCGACCATCTTCGTGACCTTCCCCTTCGTGGCGCGCGCGCTGATCCCGCTGATGCAGGAGCAGGGCACCCAGGAGGAAGAGGCGGCGATCTCGCTCGGTGCGTCAGGCCTGCAGACCTTCTTCCGCGTCACCCTGCCCAATATCAAATGGGGCCTGCTCTATGGCGTCCTGCTGTGCAACGCGCGCGCCATGGGCGAGTTCGGCGCGGTGTCCGTGGTGTCGGGCCATATCCGCGGCGAGACCAACACCATGCCGCTGCTGGTCGAAATCCTCTATAATGAATATCAATTCGTGGCGTCGTTCGCGATTGCGTCACTGCTGGCGATGCTGGCGTTGATCACGCTGGTCGTGAAGACCGTTCTCGAGCGACGTTTGGACGAAGGACAAGAGCCAAGTGACCATTGAAGTCAAAAACATCGTCAAGAAGTTCGGCAGCTTCGCAGCGCTCGACAATGTCGACCTGAAAGTCGACCAGGGCGAATTGCTGGCGCTGCTCGGCCCCTCCGGCTCGGGCAAGACCACGCTGCTGCGGATCATCGCCGGGCTCGACTGGCCGGATGCCGGCGAGGTGTTGATCGACGGCGAGAACGCGCTGGCGCGCGGCGCGAGCGAGCGCCATGTCGGTTTCGTGTTCCAGCATTACGCGCTGTTCCGCCACATGACGGTGTTCGAAAACGTCGCCTTCGGCCTCAGGGTACAGCCGCGCGCCATCCGCAAGGACGAGGCCACCATCCGCGCCCGCGTCAAGGAATTGCTGGATCTGGTGCAACTCGACTGGCTGTCCGACCGCTACCCCAGCCAGTTGTCCGGCGGCCAGCGCCAGCGCATCGCGCTCGCGCGTGCACTTGCGATCGAGCCGCGCATCCTGCTGCTCGACGAGCCCTTTGGCGCGCTCGATGCCAAGGTGCGCAAGGAACTGCGGCAATGGCTGCGCTCGCTGCATTCGGAAATCCACGTCACCTCGATTTTCGTCACCCACGACCAGGAAGAGGCGCTCGAAGTCGCCAACCGCGTGGTGGTCATGGACAAGGGCCGCATCGAGCAGATCGGCACGCCCGGCGAGGTCTACGACCATCCGGCGACCGCGTTCGTGCATGGCTTCATCGGCGAATCCATCGTGCTGCCGGTGGATGTCAGCGGCGGTTCGGTGCGGCTCGGCGGCCGGCCGCTCAATATTGCCGCCAACGGCGCGGCTTCCGGGGCCTCGAAACTGTTCGTGCGGCGTCATGACATGCAGATCGGGCCGGCCGGGTCCGGATCGCTGGAGGGCGCCGTGCGCCATGTCCGTTCGTTCGGTCCGATCCAGCGGGCCGAGGTGGCGCTGTCCGGCGGCGAGGGCAAGACCATCATCGAGATCGACGCCCCCCGCGACCGGGAACTCCAGGCCGGCGAAATCGTCAGCCTGCAACCCCGCCGCTACCGTATTTTTGCGGCCCAGGATTGAGGCTGTCGTAGATGGGGTAACGGGCCCCGGTCTGCCTTCCAAGCAAGCCGCGCTTGCTACGGCGCTGTTGGGTGCGCGCTTCGCGCGGCTTGCTTGGAAGGCGGGCGGTCGTCCCTCACATGGATGGTGTTTACGGAGTCGAGGATGGACCTCGCTCCAAGCATCAAGGAGAGACGACCATGGAGTATTATGCAGGAATCGACGTGTCATTGGAATGCTCAAGCGTGTGCGTTGTTGATGGGAACGGCAAGATTTTCCGCGAGAGCAAGGTGGCAAGCGAGCCGGCGGCGCTGATCGGTTG
The DNA here is from genome assembly GCF_040546575.1 of Bradyrhizobium sp. OAE829. NCBI lineage: Bacteria > Pseudomonadati > Pseudomonadota > Alphaproteobacteria > Hyphomicrobiales > Nitrobacteraceae > Bradyrhizobium > Bradyrhizobium sp. OAE829. The sequence continues at coordinate 5,390,766 of NZ_JBEPOE010000001.1, forward strand.
GTTCACCTCGCTCGGGATCGGGCTGGGCCGGATCGGGCTGGAAGCTGGGCCGCTGTCGCAATGGCTGTACGCGGTGATGAAGCAGGCTGGGCTCGCAGTTGAGCTGTTGGAGACGCGGCACGTGCACGACGCGTTCAAGGCGATGCCAGTGAAGTCGGACCGCAATGACGCACGGGGGATCGCGCAACTGATGCGGCTGGGCTGGTTCCGGCCGGTTCACTGCAAGTCGGTGGCGGCGCAGGAAGTGAGAGCCATGCTGACGGCGCGCAAGCTGGTTCAGAGCAAGCTTCTGGACGTCGAGAACAGCCTGCGCGGGATCTTGCGCGGCTTTGGGCTGAAGGTCGGCAAAACGACGGGAACAGATTTTGCTGGACGGATCAACGAGTTGGTGAAGGGGCATCCCAACCTGGAAGTGATCGCAGAAGCGCTGCTCAAGGTGCGGACCGTCCTGCTGAGCGAGTTCAAGGCCTTCGAGAAGCGGGCAGGCAGGATGTCGCTGATGAATGCCAAGGCCAGGTTGTTGATGTCGACGCCTGCGGTGGGGCCAATCATCTCACTGACCTATGCCGCAGCGATCGATGATCCCGCGCGGTTCACATCCTCCAAGCAAGCCGGGTCGCATTTTGGGTTGACGCCGAAGAAGCACCAGTCCGGCGAGACCGACCGATCGGGCCGGATCAGCAAGATCGGCGACGCTTCCGTGCGCGAGGCGCTCTACCAGGCCGCTCACATCATGCTGACGAAGCCGATCAAGGGATGTTCGCAGCTCAAGAGCTGGGCGATGCGGATCGCCAAACGGGCCGGCATGAACAAGGCTAAGGTCGCGCTGGCCCGCAAGCTCGCCGTGATCATGCATCGCATACTCAAGGACGGTGCGCCCTTCAATCCGGCCACCAAGGCTAACGCTGCAACGGCTTAGGAGCAAAAACGACAGGTTTTCGGGCGGGTCACGACACCAGCCTTCCCGAAGCGAAGTCCCTTCGCCGGGACGATGGATCAGGTCAGGCCGACATCCGGGATGTCGACACATCGAACGATGTGATCACGCTTCCGTAGATTGGCCGACCTATCCTCTTACGAACCCCATCAGGCGACGGCCCTTGCGCCGATCCCGTACAGAAGCAAGTTCCCGGCGAGCGGATGACGCAAAAGGGATTGACTAATCGAGGCCCGTTACAGAAGCCCGGATGGAGCGAAGCGCAATCCGGGGCCGGCGATCGACCGATCCCGGATTTCGCTTCGCTTCACCCGGGCTACGCGTTTTGCGCCCCGGAATGGCCGCAAAATTAGCCCCGCGTTCACCATTCAGCCACGGTTGGTATGCAACAACTGCGTGACATCACGGGGGTTGATTCATGCGCGCCGCGGCCGCGATAGCTGGACTTTTGTTGCTGGGCGGCTGCATGGCCGACACCGCCAGGGCGCCGGACCAGCCGACCATGTATCTCAGCATGGCCAATGGCGGCGCCACGCTGGATCCGCAGGCGGCGGCCTCGATGATTTCGCTGTACCGCCAGAACAACGGTCTTGCCGCCGTGGCTGTCGACCCTGACCTGATGAAGCTCGCCGAAGCCCAATCGCAGGCGATGGCGAAGCGCAACAAGCTCGATCATGACGTCAAGGGCCCGCTGGAAAAGCGCCTCGGCGCTTCCGGATATCCGGCCAAGCTCGCGGTTGAAAACGTGTCGGCCGGCTATCACACGCTGGCGGAAGCGTTTTCGGGCTGGCGTGACTCGCCGCCGCACAAGGCCAACATGCTCAAGAACGGTGTCACAAAATTGGGCATCGCGGCGATTTATGCTCCCAACACCAAGTACAAGGTGTTCTGGACGCTCATTCTGGCGTCAACCTAGCGCATGATCCGGACCGGCAGGGCCTGCCGGCGCGACCGGTTTTCCCAAAAGATCATGCGCAAACAAAAACATAGCGCCGCGATAAACTCGGCGTGATCCTTGCGAATATCTCGCTGATTGACGCCGTCGCGAACTGCCGCCACGGTACAAAATCATTGCCCTCTGATTGACGGTCACGATGGATACATCCGCTTCCGCGCCCGCGACGAAGCCCGTTGATGCACAGCGCGTGCTGGTGCTGCAAGGCGGCGGCGCGCTCGGCTCCTACCAGGCCGGCGCCTTCCAGGCGCTGTGCCGTTCCGGCTTTGAGCCGGAATGGGTGGCGGGCATCTCGATCGGCGCGATCAATGCCGCGATCATTGCCGGCAACGACCCTGCGACACGCGTCGATCGCCTGAAGGAATTCTGGGACATGGTGTCGTCCCCGGTGTCGTGGAATCCGATTACGCCGGGTGACCGCGCGCGGTCGCTGTTCAACGAGACCAGCGCCGCCTTGATCGCGACCTTCGGCGTGCCCGGATTCTTCACGCCGCGGCTTCCGCCGGCGCCGCTGTGGCCGCAGGGCAGCCCGCAATCGCTGAGCTATTACGACACCGCACCGCTGAAGAAGACGCTGGAAAACCTGGTCGACTTCGACCGCATCAACGATCTGAAAATGCGGCTTTCCGTCGGCGCCGTCGGCGTGACCTCGGGCAATTTCAAATATTTCGACAATGTGGAATTCAAGAAGCTCGGCAAGAAGATCGGGCCGGAGCACATCATGGCGTCCGGCGCCCTGCCGCCGGGTTTTCCCTCCATCCTCATCGACGGTGAGCATTACTGGGACGGCGGCATCGCCTCCAACACGCCGCTCGATTTCGTGCTGGATGAGGAAACCGACCGCGATCTTTTGATCTTCCAGGTCGACCTGTTCAGCGCGCGCGGCGATCTGCCGGCCACGCTGCTGGAGGCCGCCGAGCGTGAAAAAGACATCCGCTTCTCCAGCCGTACCCGGATGAACACCGACAAGAACAAGCAGGTGCACAACACACGCAAGGCGCTCCGTGAGTTGGTCGCCAAATTGCCCGATGATCTCAAGAACGATCCGTCGGTGGCGATACTGTGCAACGCGGTCAAGGAAAACACCGTCACGGTGGTGCACCTGATCTACCGCAGCAAGAACTACGAATCCTCGTCCAAGGATTACGATTTCTCGCATGTCGGGGTGGTCGAGCACTGGAATGCGGGTGCCCGCGACGTGCATTTGTCGATGCGTCACAAAGAGTGGCTAGAACGGCCGCAGTCCGGGGAGACCATGGTGACCTACGATCTCACGAGGGACGTTTCCAGCGCCCCCGAAAGCAAAAAACAGGAGTGACCAGAATGGGTATTTTGAAGGGTAAGACCGCCGTCGTGACCGGCTCGACCAGCGGCATCGGATTGGCTTACGCGCGCGCTTTCGCCGCCGCCGGCGCCAATGTCGTCATCAACGGCTTTGGTGCACCGGCCGACATCGAGAAGGAGCGTTCCGGCATCGAGACCGACTACAAGGTCAAGGCCCTTTACTCGTCCGCCGACATGACCAAGCCCGCCGAGATCGCCGAAATGATCGCGCTCGGCGAGAAGACCTTTGGTTCGGTCGATATCCTGGTCAACAATGCCGGTATCCAGTTCGTGTCGCCGATCGAGGAATTCCCGATCGAAAAGTGGGATGCGATCATCGCGATCAACCTGTCGTCGGCATTTCATGCCATCCGCGCCGCGGTGCCCGGCATGAAGAAGCGCGGCTGGGGCCGCATCATCAACACCGCTTCCGCCCATTCGCTGGTGGCCTCGCCGTTCAAGTCGGCCTATGTGTCGGCCAAGCACGGCATCGCCGGCCTCACCAAGACGGTGGCGCTGGAGGTTGCGACCCACAAGATCACCTGCAACTGCATCTCGCCAGGTTATGTCTGGACGCCGCTGGTCGAGCACCAGATCCCCGAGACGATGAAGGCGCGCAACCTTACCAAGGAGCAGGTCATCCGCGACGTGCTGCTGGACGCCCAGCCGACCAAGGAATTCGTCACCTCCGAGCAGGTCGCCGCCCTGGCGCTGTTTCTGTGCGGCGACGATGCCGCCCAGATCACCGGCGCCAACCTCTCGATCGACGGCGGCTGGACCGCGGAGTAGGGGTCTTTGCGTCCCGACGTTAGCACTTGTCATTGCCGGGCATAGCCGTCTGAAGGACGGCGTCGCTTACGCTCGCCTTTGCCCGGCAATCCATCGAGTCGAAAAATTCTTGCGAAGATGATGATGCCCGGGTCAAGCCCGGGCATGACGCTGAGGGATTAACCGCGCTTCCCGAACGCCAGCACGTGCAGGCCGAGCCGCTGCCGGACGATCCAGAACAGCAGCACGGTCTCGAACGCCAGCGAGATCGTGGTTGCGGCCGCGGCGCCGTGGCCGCCGTAGCGCGGCACGAGCAGCAGGCACAGCACCACGTTCATGACAAAGGCGAGCGCATAGGCCAGCGCGCAGATGTGCTGGTGGCCGAGCATGTTGAGCAGCCGCTCGACCGGGCCGATCGCAGAGCGCACCACAAGGCCAACAGCGGCGATGAACATGATGTCGTAGCCGACCACGAATTGCGGCCCGAACAGCCAGAGCAGCGGCTTGCCCAGCGCGAGCAGCGCGATGGTGGCCGCGAGCGAGGGCCAGAACGTCCATTGAATGGCGTGCGCCACATAGGCCGACAGCCGCGCTTTGTCGCCGAGCGCATGATACTCCGCAAAACGATGCGCTGTCGTTGCCGACATCGCGTAGTGGATGAAGGAAACCAGCGCGAGCGTCTTCACGACCGCGAAATAGACGCCAACTTCTTCCGAGGAGCGAAATTGCTGCAGCATCAGCACGTCGGTGTAGGAGAGCAGCAGATAGAAGCTTTCGACCAGCAGGATCGGCAGCGAGACCGCAAGCCAGCCGCGGAAATCATAGGCTTTTGCGCCGGGATCGATGTGGCCGGCGAGCCTTCGGTTCAGCACCACCATCTGGCCGATCATCGCGAGCCAGACCGCGGCGGCGCTGGCCAGCATCGCCACCGTGGCGCCGAGATTGAAACCGAGCGCGAAGGCGCCGGCGGTGAGGCCGATGATCAGCGACTGGCGCACGATGAATTGCGGCATCAGGCCGAGCTGCATCCAGTCATGCGAGCGCGCGATGCCGTCCTGGGTGTTGGCGACGACGAAGGCCGGCAGGGTCAGGCAGCCGATATAGAGCGGGACAATTGTGTTGGGCTCGATCCATGGCGACAATGTTTTCACCACGCCCGCCAGCGCCAACGAGACCAGCGACGACACCGCGAACGTCATCCAGCGGCTGCCGGAGAGGAAGCCGCGCAGCAGCGCGTGCTGGCCGCTGGCGCGGTATTCCGGAATGATCTTTTGCGCCGACGCCGAGATGCCGAAATCCATCATGCTGCCGAGCAGCAGCACCCAGGTCCAGACATAGACATAGACGCCGTAATCCGAGCCGCCCATCCAGCGCGCCAGCAGGATCTGCGAGAAATAGGCCAATGCCGCACTGATCACGCGGATGATGAAGATCGTGCCGGCCAGCCGCTTTGTCAGCGACGCTTCGCCCGAACCACCAAACAGACCGCGAAGCAGCGATCGCAGGCGCGCGATCGGGCCGGCAGGCGAAGCGGAGGCGGATTCGGTGTCCATCACGGCCACAGCAAGGCATCCTCGAAAGGCCGCGAGGCGGCGGCGATGCTCCGATCTATCAACGATTCGTTAAGATTCGGTTGGGTGCGGGCGCGGGCGTCAGTCTCCGCGTCGTCCCGGCCTTGAGCTCAGATGCGCATCGGGGGACCCATAACCACAGGAGGTTGTTGTTGAAAAAAGGTGTCTACCGCCGTGTTTCAACACACCCGCCGCGGCGTATGGGCCCCGGCGTTCGCCGGGGCGACGGCTACTGCAAATTCACGTTGAACTCATAGGCGCGGTCGCCGCCGACCAGCGTCAGTTTCAGCGCGGCGCCGTCGGCGCTCGCGCCCGGCGGCAGGCCGTCGAGCTCGAAGGCAAAGCGTTTGACGCCGGGCGGACCGCCCTCGATCAGCTTCGGAATCGGCAACGCCCAGTCCGGCGTCGGACCCTCGACGAACAGGCTGACCTCCTTGCCGCCGGGTGCGGTGACATCGACCAGCACGTTGGCCTTGCCCTCGCGCTTGACGTCGCGAATGGTGAGGGGATTGGGATCGCCGACATTGGCCGGCTTCGGCACCGCGTTGAGCGCATCGGACAGATTGCCGTCCTCGGTGCTTGCCACACTGGCAAAGGCCAGCTCCGCCTTGGCGTCGACCGGGATGCAGAGCTTGTCGCAGACCGCGTAGTTGATGTCGGCGCGCAGCGTCACCGGCTTGTCGGTATTCTTGGCGACGATCCGCAGCGGCAGCACGACCTGCTGCTTGTAGCCGAGCGAGACGCCGCCCGCGCCGTCATCGAACTTCATCGGCGCCGGCCACAATACCGTCACCGTCTCGACATTGTCGGACTTGGAGAAATCGAAGCGGGGCGGAACACCGGAATCGCCGGGCGTCCGCCAATAGGTTTTCCACCCCGGCTGCAGCTGGATAGCGATACCGCCGAGCAGCACCGCGCCGCTGCGCGATCCCGCTACCAGCCTGATCGCGGAATGGGTGTCGCGCTGCCAGGGCGAGGCATCCTCGGCGCGAACCTCGATGGCGGTGCATGCGACAGCCAGAGTGGCGGCAATGCCGAGCGCGGCCCGCATGGGAACAATGACGGTCATGAGACGTCTTTACAGGCAAGTTTGGCCGCAAACCATTGAATTGCTTGTGATCCGCGGTCGAATACAGTGCAGGGCTAACAAGTCTTCGCTTGATTGACAGAACCGCCACCCGATATCAGGATATGAATCAGCAAGAGAGGCCCTTGCGGATGAGCCCTGAAGGCAAGACACCGAAGACGGCACCACCAAAGACGACGGCGAAGGCCACGCGGCGCAAAGCCGCCGGCGCAGGCGACAATTCGTCCGGTGAAGGCTATCTGGACGGCCAGCTGCTGATCGCCATGCCGGTCATGGGCGATCCGCGCTTCGAGCGCTCGGTCATTTACATGTGCGCCCATTCGTCCGAGGGGGCGATGGGCATCATCGTCAACCGCCCGGCCGGCAGCATCGATTTCCCGGGGCTCCTGGTGCAGCTTGATATCATCAAGACATCGGACCAGATCACGCTGCCGGAAAATGCCGAGACCATGAAGGTGCTCAAGGGCGGTCCGGTCGATACCGGCCGCGGCTTCGTGCTGCATTCCAGCGATTTCTTCATCAAGGATGCCACGCTCAATATCGACGACGGCATCTGCCTGACCGCGACCGTCGATATCCTGAAAGCGATTGCCAAGGGCTCGGGACCCAAGCACGCGATCCTGGCGCTGGGCTATGCCGGCTGGGCGCCGGGGCAGCTCGAGGACGAAATCCAGCACAATGGCTGGCTGCATTGCGCCGCCGACGCGGACCTGATCTTCGGCGACGACGTCGACGAGAAATATCAGCGTGCGCTGCGCAAGATCGGCATCGATCTGGCGATGTTGTCGAACGAAGCCGGGCACGCCTAGCCTGCTTTCCTGCCTGAGCACGAATAGCAACCGAGAAGGGACTGCGCTCCCTCTCCCGCTTGCGGGGGAGGGCTGGGGGTGGGGGCTCTCTCCGCGATACGACTCGTTGAGAGAGCCCCCACCCGGCGCTACGCGCCGACCTCCCCCGCAAGCGGGAGAGGTGCAGCGAGTCTGCCGCCACATCGCTTCAACCGAACCTCATCTCGCACGCCACCGCGTCATGACGCATCAAGCGAGTGATCGCGCCGCGTAACGCTTTCGGATACGTGCCCTCCGTCGGCAGAGGTTGTTGCCCGTCCGAAAATCTGCCTCTATGGGGTCGCGACGGCCCTTGTTCGCCAGTCTGCGCGCCTTCGAAGCTGAGCCGGCTTCGCAAGGAACAGGTCTTCAGTACGCGGGAGTGACGAGATGGCTGGTTTGGTAATAACGGGTGGCCGGGTGGTGGATCCGGCCAGCGGGATGGATGCCATCGGCGATGTGGCGGTGCTCGACGGCAAGATCGCCGCCGTCGGCACCGGGTTTGGCAGCGCCGAGCGCACGATCGACGCAACGGGACTGGTGATCGCCCCCGGCTTCATCGATTTGCACGCGCACGGCCAGTCGATACCGGCCGACCGCATGCAGGCCTTCGACGGCGTCACGACGTCGCTCGACCTTGAGGCCGGAGTATTGCCGGTCGCATCCTGGTATCGACGCCAGGCCGAGAAGGGACGCGTGCTGAACTACGGCGCCGCGGTCAACTGGGCGTTCGCGCGCATTGGCGCGATGACCGGCTCCAACGCGGAAAGCTCGCTGGAGGCGTTCGGCAATGCGATGCGCGACCGCCGCTGGATCGACAACGTGGCCAGCGATACCGAAGTGGCAGGGATCCTCGAGCGCATCGCAGGCGGGCTGAGCGAGGGTGGCATCGGCATCGGCATCCTCAACGCCTATGCCCCGGGCGCCGGCGTGCAGGAGCTGACCGCCGTGTGCCAGCTGGCGGCGGCGCGCGAGGTGCCGACCTTTACCCACGTCGCCTACATGTCGCGCATCGATCCGGAGAGCGCTGCGGAAGCCTATATCCGCCTGATCGGCTATGCCGGCGCCACCGGCGCGCACATGCACATCTGCCATTTCAACTCTTCCAGCAAGACCGACATCGAGCGTTGCGTCGCGCTGATCGCCAAGGCGCAGGCGCAGGGGCTGCCCATCACGGTCGAAGCCTATCCCTACGGTACCGGTTCGACGGTGCTGGCGGCGGCGTTCTTCAGCGACCCCGAATTCGAGGCGCGCAACGGCCTCGGCTATGATTCGGTGCAGCGGGTGACCGACGGGCATCGCTTCCGCGACCGGCAGGAGCTGCTCGCGGCACAGGCCGCCGAACCTTCCACGCTGGTTCTGTGGCACGTTCTGGATATCGACAATAACGCGCATCATCGCGACCTCCTCGACATGGCGGTGCTCTATCCCGGCGGCGCGATCGCCTCCGACGCCATGCCCTGGACGCTGACGGACGGCCGCCCCTACACCGGCGACGCCTGGCCGCTGCCCGACGACGCGACCTCGCATCCGCGCTCGGCGGGTTGCTTCACGCGCTTCATCCGCGAGTGGGTGCGCGAGCGCCGCAAAGTGTCGCTGCTCGAAGGCATCCGGAAATGCGCGCTGATCCCCGCGGAAATTCTTGGCGCCTCTACGCCGGCGATGCGCGCGAAAGGCCGGCTGCAGGCGGGTGCGGATGCCGACATCGTTGTGTTCGATTACGAAACGCTGAGCGACCGGGCGACATTCTCGGCGATGAACCGCCCGTCGGAAGGCGTGCGTCATCTGGTGGTCAGCGGCCAGCCGCTGATATCAGACGGCGTGCTCGATGTGGCGGCGCGGCCCGGCCAGCCGGTGCGCCGGCCCGCTACCGGGGGCTGAGGTGCCGGTCCCGGTCGTGCTCGTGGCCGGCTTCCTCGGCGCAGGCAAGACCACGGTCGTGAACCATCTGCTGGCGCATGCCGGGGGCAGGCGGATTGCCGCCGTCGTCAACGATTTCGGCGCGATCAATATCGATGCGGAGCTGATCACCGGTGCCGCCGACGGCGTGGTGAGCCTGAGCAATGGCTGCATCTGTTGCTCGCTGGAAGGCGATCTCTTGCGCACGCTGGCTGGCTTGCTGCGGCGTGATCCGCAGCCGGAATTCATCGTGATCGAAACCAGCGGGGTCGCTGATCCGACCGACATCGTGCGCAACCTGATGGATCCGGTGATCTGGCGCGAGGCGCCGCTCGAAACGGTGCTGTGCGTCGTGGACGCCACGACGTCGCTCGCCAGGTTCGACGACGCCCTGCTGCGGTCCCAGATACGGGCGGCCGATGTGATCGCGCTGAGCAAGGTGGACCTAACGGACGCGGCCAGCCACACGCCGGTCCGCGATGCGATCCGCGCGATACGCCCTACAGCGGTGCTGGTCGATGCGCCACACGGCGAGGTTCCGATGGCGCTGCTCTTCCCTTCGGATCCGGATCGAGCCCCGGTGCCACGCCAGCCGGGGCAGCGGCGGCCCGCGACGGATCGCTTCGAGGCGCTGAGCTGGACGTCGGAACGGCCGCTGTCGTTGTCCCGATTGCAGGCGGCGATCAATCGGCTCGCGCCGAAGCTGGCGCGGGCGAAGGGGCTGTTCGAATCCGTGGAGCAGCCCGGCAGGCTGATGTTGCTTCAGTTCGCCGGCGGACGTGCGACGCTGGCGCCAGGCGGGCCGCTCGCCGCAGGAGTGCCGCGGACCCGGATGGTGTTCGTTGCCGAGATCGGCGTCCTCTCGCGCGCCGAGATCGATGGGATCATGGAAGGCTGCATCGAAGCCGGGCGCGCGTAGCCACATCCTCGGTGTCGTCCCGGCCTTGAGCCGGGACCCAGACTCCGCGGCAGTCGTTGTTTCAGAAGGTCACTAACGCCGGCGATCTAACCGATGGGCCGCGGCGTATGGGTCCCGGCTCAAGGCCGGGACGACAGTAATCTACTCCGCCGCCTGTTGCGCCACCGTGGGCGCCGTCCCCGCCACCGTGGCGCGGCGCATGTCGCGGGGCTGCGACTGGTCGTAGCGGCGCACGCGATGCATGGTCTGGCGATTGTCCCACATCACGAGGTCATGCAGCGTCCATTTATGGACGTGGACGAATTCGGGTTGCGTGGCGTGCTCGTTGAGGTCGCGCAGCAAGACCCGCGCTTCCGGCATCGTCATCCCTTTGATGGCGCCGGCATGCGACGAGAGGTACAGCGATTTGCGGCCGTGCACCGGATGGGTGCGTACCAGCCGCTGCAGCACCGGCTTGAACAATACCTTCTCTTCATCGGTGTAGTCGAGAAAGCCGAGTGAGCCGCGCGAATACATCAGCGAATGCTCGCAGATCATGTCCTCGATCTCGGCCTTGGTCTCGTCATCGAGTGCATCATAGGCCGCGCGCATGTCGGCGAATTCGGTGTTGCCGCCCTTAGGGTTCACCACCCGCGCCGACAGCAGCGAGAATTTTGCAGGGATCGGGCGGAACGAACTGTCGGAATGCCACAGGCAATTGCCGAGGTTGAACAGGTTCACGCGGCTGTCGCGCGGCAGCGGCTTGCCGTCCTTGCCGAGGTTGGAGACGTCGTTGAGCCCGGTCTGAGCCAGCCGCGAATCCTCCGGCTTGACGACGCTGCCGCCGCGCGGATTTTCCCGCTCGCCGAAATTCAGCGCGAACGCCATCTGCTGCTCGTCGGTAACGTCCTGGCCGCGAAACAGCAGCACGGCGTATTTGTCCATGCCGGCTTCGATGTCTTGGGCCTCCTGCGGCGTCAGCGGCTTGCGCAGATCGACGCCGGAAACCTCGCCAAAAAAATGCTTCCCCAGCTGCCGGATCGTGACCGTCATGGCGTTTCTCCGTAAAGCGGCGGGCGGTTTGTCCCGCTTCGTTTTGTAAAAAACTACTCCGTGATGGGCTCAAGTCAACGTTTCGGCTGCATGCCCGCTACGCGTTTCGCGCCATCAACCCGCCGTCCACCGGAATAACCACGCCGGTCAGGTATGATGCGGCCGGCAGGCACAGGCTCAACGTCATATGAGCGACTTCCTCGGGATCGCCGTAGCGGCCGAGTGCGGTGCGGCGTTTGGCGAAGATGGTCTTGTGCTCCTCCGCAATCCGCTCGGTGATCCCGGTCCGGATCGGTCCCGGGCAGATGCAGTTCACCGTAATGCCCTCGCGGCCGAGTTCCACGGCGAGCGCGCGGGTCAGGCCGGTGACGCCGGCCTTGGCGGCCGCGTAGGGGCTGTTCGTTGCGGTGGCGCCGAGCGCTTCGGTGGAGGCGATGTTGACGATGCGCGGGCATTTTGATTTGCGCAAATGCGGCAGCGCGGCACGAATGATGCGCGGATGCGCCGTCAGCATGACCGCCAGCGCCTTGGTCCAGGCCTCCTCATAGCCGTCCGCGTCGATCGGAGCGCGCAGCGACAGGCCGGCATTGTTGATCAGGATGTCGAGGCCGCCGAAATGCGCCGCGATCCCGCCGACGACTTTGATGATGTCATCGGCCTTGGCGACGTCGAGCGTCCAGGCCTTTGCGCTGCCGCCTCTTTCTTTGATTTCATCGGCGACGGCCTGCGTGGCCTCGGCGTTGAGGTCAGTGACGGCAACATTGGCGCCTTCGTCGGCGAACACCAGCGCGGTGGCGCGTCCCATGCCGCTGGCGGCGCCGGTGACGAGAACGGTCAGGCCCTTGACCGAACGGCTGAGCTCTCTGAAATCCGACATGAAATGACTCGCGGAATTTGTGCATTGCGTTGCAGGATTGACAAGGCTGGCACCGATCCGCAGACAGGTCAAACTAGATGTGGAGCCTCAAGAGGTTCTTCCCGGCCAGGCCGAGTCTGCTGATGGGCGGGTTTGAGTCTAAACTGCCATGAGGGCGATGCCAATTGTAACGGTGGAGCCATCTTGGCAGTTCGGCAGCGCGTTCATTCGAGGTGTTGTAGGCTTGGGCATAAGCCCATTCGCGCAAGCTGGTTTGGATGAAGCGCTCGGCCTTGCCGTTGGTCTTGGGCGTATAGGGCCTGGTGCGGATGTGCTTGAGGCGAAGACGCTTGCAGGCTTTGCGGAAGGCAATGGACTTGTAGCAGGCACCGTTATCCGTCATGACACGCTCGACCGTCACCCCGAGGCTCACATAGTAGGCGACAGCGGCCTTGAGGAAGGCGACGGCACATCCCTTTTTCTCGTTCTTCATGACCTGACTGAAGGCGGTCCGGGAAGCGTCATCGATGCAGACGTGCACATACTCCCAGCCCGGTCCCTGGCCTCGAGAACGCAGGTTGCTCTGACGGGTTCGATCGCCGGTGATGCGATGGCCGATCCGGTTGAATTTGCCGAGCTTTTTGATGTCGATGTGAATCAACTCACCCGGGTTTTCACGCTGATAACGCCGGATCGGCTCAGCCGGCTCCAGAGCCGAGAGCTTGTTGAGGCCTAACCGCCGCAGGATCCGGCTCACGGTCGCCGCCGACACACCGACCTCGGCAGCAATATGCTTGCCCGTGTGGCGCTGCCGGCGCAACGCCTCGACTGCGGCGCACGTGGCAGGCGGGGTTTGGCTTGGCGATGAAAGGGGTCTTGAGGAGCGATCTCGCAATCCATCCACACCTTCCGCGCGGAACCGTCCGACCCAATTGGCGACCGTCTTCGCTGTGGTGTTGAATCGAACTGCAGCCGCAGCCTTCGTCAGGCCGCCTTCGATCACGCTCCGCACCATCGCCTCTCGACCTTTCGGCGTCAGAGGCGCATTCTTGTGGCTGTTCATCTGGTCTCTCCGTTGGAACCCTGAAGCTTCGCAACCTCAGCTTCCTCGGTTCGGACCAGATGGACAACCTCCTGAAAGCTCACAACTAGAGCGTTTTCCAGCGAAGTGGACTCCGGTTCGCGTGAAGAAAACGCGTCAAAACAAGATTCTGCAGTAACAAGATTCTGCAGTAACAGGTGCAACGGTGGCCAACATTCCCGGACTGCAAATTCGCCGCCTGCAGGTTTCGGACGCCGCGCTTTACCGGGACATCCGGCTGGAGGCGCTGCAGAAAAATCCTGAAGCCTTCGGCAGCACGTTCGAGAAGGAACGCGCAGAGCCGCTGTCGTGGTTCGAGGCGAGGCTCGGGCTTGCGGATGTTTTCGCTGCGTTCGTCGACGGGACTATCGCCGGAATAGCCGGATATTCCGCGCAGGAAAATTTGAAGCAGGCGCACAAGGGACGCCTCTGGACCATGTATGTCCGGGCGGCGGCGCGGAACATGGGGCTCGGAAAAAAGCCTGGTTGCGGCGGTGCTCGACCATGCGCGCGGGCGCGTGGAGCTGGTGCAACTGACTGTGGTGAGCGAGAATGAAGGCGCGCGAAAACTTTATTGCGCGATGGGTTTCGTCGAATACGGCTATGAAAAGAAAGCCCTCAAGCACAACGGGCGATATTACGACGAGGTTCTCATGGTCAACTTCCTCGATGAGAGCTCAAGCTAGAAAGGATGCAGGCGATGAACGAACTCGATTTCAGCGGCAAGCAGGTGCTGGTGGTCGGCGGCTCCAGCGGGATCGGCAACGGCATCGCGCAGGCGTTCCGCGCCAAGGGCGCGCGCGTCGCGGTCTGCGGCACCCGCGCCAAGGCGGCGGATTACTTCGCCGGCGAAGGATCTGATCTTCAAGGCCTCGAATATGCGCAGCTCGACGTCAGCAACGCGCAGGCGATCGCGCAATTCAAGCCTTCGTTCGACAGCCTCGATGTGCTGGTGCTGGCGCAGGGCGCGGTGATCTACCGGCGCGGCGAATTCGAAATGGATGGCTTTCGCAAAGTGCTCGAGGTCAACCTGATGAGCCTGATGGCCTGCGCGACGAAATTCCACGCGATGCTGAGCGCCAGCAAGGGATCGCTGATCATCGTCAGTTCGACCGCGGCCTATCATTCGACCATGGGCAATCCGGCCTACAATGCCTCGAAGACCGGCGCGGTCGGCCTGACGCGCACGCTCGGCGAGGCATGGGCCGAGAACGGCATCCGCGTCAACGGCATCGCGCCGGGCCTGGTCGACACCAAGATGACCAAGGCGACGACATCAAATCCGAAGCGGCTTGAAGGCGCGCTCGAACGCATTCCGCTGAAGCGTCTCGGCACCCCCGCCGACATGGCCGGGGCCGCCTTGTTCCTGGCGTCGCCGCTGGCGTCCTATGTCATCGGGCAGACCATCGTGGTCGATGGCGGGCTCATCCTCTAAATAGCGTTTTCGAGCGAAGTGGGTGCCGGTTCGCGTGAAGAAAACGCGTAAAACTAATGACGCAGGAACTTGCCAGCGTCTCGTCGGTTACTTCCTCTGAAACAGGGAGTGATCGTGATGGACAAGGATCGAATTGCAGGTTCGGCAAAGGATTTCGCGGGCAAGGTCGAAGGCGCTGTCGGTAGCATGACGGGTGATGCCAAGACGCAGGCCGAGGGCCGTGCGCGCGAGGCCGCAGGTACCGTGCAGAATTTGTACGGCCAGGCCAAGGACGCCGCGCGCGACGCCACCGATGCCGCGGCCAATTACGCCAAGGATGCTGTGGACACCGTCAAGGACGCCTACGACAACAGCGGCGACACCATCCGCGACGGCCAGAAGGCAATGGCGAAAACCGTGCAGGACAATCCGCTCGGCGCGCTGCTGGTCGCCGGCGGGATCGGATTCGCACTGGCGCTGTTGATGACCCGTCAGCCGCGCCGCCCGCCGCCGTCGCGCTGGCGGTATTACGGCTAGTTTCGGCATCAGGGGCCTCATGGTTCGAGACGCGCGGCGTTGCCGCGCTCCTCACCATGAGGGTTCACACCCGATCCTGAAGAGCTCATTTCAAAAGCCCGACTGTCTCGCTCTCATGGTGAGGAGCGCGCCTTCGCGCGTCTCGAACCATGAGGCCACAGAGCACGGTATCTAGAACAAAACTATCGCGTGAACGCGCCTGCCGGGGCTTCTGCTGCTCGCCCGACGTTACCCGGCGGGCGCGGCACGCCCGGGGCGATGGGTCCAGGCGCGCGCGGCGGCGCTGGCGCAATCTGGCGCGGCGGCGGCGCACCGAAGCCGCCGAAGAAATCGCGCAACGCCGGCTGTTCGGTCTGCGCGGGACGGAATTGCCGCTTCGGCGCGAGGGGTTTCGGCGGTGCGGCGGGCGCGGCTGCCGGGACCGTACCGTCAGGTGAGGTGGCAGCGACCGGCGATTCACCCTTGGCTTGGTCCTTGGCCGGTTCCTTGGCCTGTTCGCGGCCGATCTCGCGGCGCGGCCAGGCGAAATCATCGGCGCGGCCGGCCGGCGCCGCCAGCGGCTCGCCCTTCACCAGCGTTCGCGCGGCAAGCGCATCGACCGCGGCGGGACGCGTGCCCGGTCCGCCGAGCAATTGATCGGTACCGACGGAGGAGGCGATCAGCGGCAAAATAGGTCCGGCCAGCGGCCGCGGCGCCGGCTGGCCCGGCACGGCACTGGCGTCGGGCGTCGCCGGTTCGACCGGCAGTGCGATCGGTCCGGAGCGGGAGGCCAGCAGGCGGCTGACTTCACGCTCGACATAATGCGCGAGCTTGCGCGCGCCGGGCTTGGTGAAATACACGCCGTCATAGGAACGCAGCTGGCGGATCTGGCCTTCGAAGTCGGGGCCCTTCTGCAGGAAGCGGCCGGCCTCGTCGACAAAGCCGTCCCAGATATCGACATAGGTGATGCCGGCCTTGGCCGATGCGTCGCGATAGAGCGCATTGAGAAACAGCGAGTCGGACGTGCCCTTGACGCCGCGCACCGCTGGCAGCCCGACCCACAGCACCGGCACGCCCTTGGATTTCAGGATGCCGATCATCTCTTCGATCTTCTTGGCGTAGAGCTCGACCCAGCGTTCGTCGCGGAATTCGTAGAGCCCGCCCGCCGAGCGCGAACTCTTCTCGGGTGCTGCGACCTGCGGCGCATCGCTGTCGGCGTCGTCGGCCGCTTCGGCATCGGCCGGCTTGTCATCCGGTTTGGCGGCGGTCTCCGCCGAGCCATCCGGTTTCGCGCCGGGTTTGGTGTCGGCCGGCTTGGCGGTCTTCTTGTCGTCTTTCTTCGATTTATCGACCGCCAGCTCGCGGATCGCGACGCGGTCGTTGAGGCCGAGCATGACGACGATGGCGTCCGGCTTCTCGTTGGCGAGGATGCTGCGGGCGGCGGCAGCCCAATCGGACGGTTCGCCCTTGGGCTGATATTTGATCAGGCCGGATACGGTCCGATGCTTGCGGATCACGCCCATGTCGGGTTGTTCAGAGTAGGCGTCTTCCAGGCCGTAGGCGAGCCAGTCCGCCATGGCGTCGCCGAGCACCAGCACGTTCCGTTCGGGCGCGGTGTCGCGCTTGGCGGGCGCCGGCGCCCTGGAAAAATCCTGGCGCGGCGCTTGTTGCGGGGCCTGCTGCTGGAACGGCGTAAAGAAGTCGCCGCCGAACCAGCCGCCGTTGTTGCGCGGCGCCTGCCGCTGCTGCTGCGGCGGACCACCGAAGCCACCGAAATTGAAGAACTGCGCGGACGCCGGTCCCGCGATCCCGATCAACAGCGCGATCGCCACCGCCACCGCCGTCAGCGGACCGGTTTCGGTGAACACGCGGAAAAAGGACTTTGGCTTTTGCATCCGGCTCGGTCGCAATGGGTTGTGAAGGCGCAGTTATAATAGCTGAATCAGGCCGCAAGCGGGCATATTCCTTGCCATAAATCGGGCAACGGCCACAGCCGTCAAGGGCGGCACGAAAATGTGCGCTACAGCGTTACTTTTGAGGCCAAACCGGTTGGTTTTTCGTTTTGGCGCGTTTTCTTGACGCAAACCGGTTTCCACCCCCGGATCAAGTCCGAGGGCATGCCTTGCCTGAAAACGCTCTTTCAACGCCCCCGCAGCCGCTCCAGCACGTCGGAGGAGGCAAATCCGTCCGCAGGGGCCCCGATCGAGGCCTGGAAGCCGCGCAGCGCCTCGCGGGTCATGCCGCCGAACTGGCCGTCAGGGGTGCCCCGGTAGAAGCCGCGCTGGGCCAGCAGTTGCTGCAACTCCAGCCGCTCGGCCCGCGACAGCACCCGTTCCTGCCGCGGCCAGGGCTGCACGAACGGCGCACCGCCGCGCAGGCGGTCGGCGAAATGCCCGATCGCCAGCGCATAGGCCTCTGCCGGGTTGTATTTCATGATCACCCGGAAATTCTGCAGCATCAGGAAGCCCGGCGCGTCAGCGCCGGCGGGCGCCAGCAGATAGGCCTTCTCGGTCGGATTCGGGAACGGCTTGCCGTCGGCGCGTCTGAGGCCCTGCTGTTCCCACTGCGCGATCGGCATCGCCTTGGCCTTGTCGGCCAGCATGAAGTTGAAACCCTTGGGCAGCACGACCTCGTAGCCCCAGGTCTGCCCGGTCTGCCAGCCGTCTTTCCGGAGGTTGTTGGCGGTCGAGGCGATCAGGTCGGCCGGGTTGTCGACGACATCGCGGCGGCCGTCGCCATCGGCATCGACGGCGTAGCGCTTGAAGGCGGTCGGCATGAACTGCGTCGGCCCGAACGCACCGGCCCACGAGCCGCGCATCTGTTCGGGACGCAGATCGCCGCGGTTGAGGATCTCCAGCGCGGTCAGGAACTCGTCCTTGAAATAGCCCTGGCGGCGGCCGATGCAAGCCAGCGTCGCGGTGGAATTGAGCACGTTGCGATCGCCCATCTGCGTCGAGTAGTTCGATTCGATGCCCCAGATCGACGCGATGGCGTAGCGGTCGACGCCATAGGCTTTTTCCACCGCGTCGAATTGCGGTTTGTACTTGGCGAGGATCTCGCGGCCCTTGGCGAGCCGGTTTTCATTCACGAGGATGTCGAGATAGTCCCAGATCGCCTTGGTGAATTCGGGCTGCGAATCCATCAGGTCCATGATCCGCAGGTCGGGCGAAAGGTCCGCGGTGAAGCGCTCGAAATTCGCTTGCGTCACGTGACGCCGTGCGGCATCGGGCCACATCGCGGCGACGCAATTTGGAAAATTCGCTGCCGCCTGCCGGATTGCAGCTGCGGTCATCAGAGGATGGCCCGAACCGCCGTCTTCGCCGCTCCAGGGCGGCGGTGCGGATGGTGCGGATGGTGCTGATGGCGCGCCCTCCGGGGCAGGCGCTGCCTGCGCCTGCGGCGAGGTGGCTGATTTCTGGCCGAAGATGTTGCCGAGGAAGTTCGAGACGCCGTTGTTGCCGGATGATTGGGCAAAAGCCTGGGTGCAAAAAACAGCATGCAGCAGCGTCACCGCAATGATGATCGCGGCGGTCCGGTAGGTCACCGCGGTTCCCGTCCAACGCATGTCGTCTCCGCCCTTCAACATCCCCGTTTCACAAGGCCCTGTCACGGTTTCCAACAGCTTAACAAAGGCCGGAATTTGTTGCTTCCCCTTTTCCGGTGCAAGGGGGCGCAAAGCGGGAAGCGGACTTTGTTGCACCACACATCCGCCTTTGTTCCCGGCTGCAAACGGGCTACCAACGTGCCATCAGACGCATACTCCTCACGCTTAAGGGACTACCGATACTCCCATGAAAATCCGCAAAGCCGTCTTCCCGGTCGCCGGTCTCGGCACCCGCGTCCTGCCCGCCACCAAAGCGATGCCGAAGGAAATGCTGACCATCGTCGACAAGCCGCTGATCCAGTACGTCTATGACGAGGCCAAGGAAGCCGGCATCGAGCATTTCATCTTCGTCACCGGGCGCAACAAGGGCGTGATCGAGGACCATTTCGACCGCATGTTCGAGCTCGACACCACGCTCGCCGCGCGCGGCAACAAGAAGGCCGAGCAGGACATCCTGGCGCGCGACCAGCCCGCCGCCGGCGCCACCAGTTTCACCCGCCAGCAGGCGCCGCTGGGTCTTGGCCATGCGGTCTGGTGCGCGCGCGACATCGTCGGCGACGAACCGTTCGCGGTGGTGCTGCCGGACGAGCTGGTGCTGAACACGCCGGGCTGCCTCGCGCAGATGATCGAGGCCGCAAACAAGCTCGGTGAGAAATCCAATGTGCTCGCGGTCGAGGCGGTGCCAGAGGACATGACCCATCAATACGGCATCTGCGGCGTCGGCAAGCGCACCGGCAAGATGTTCGAGGTCGACGGCATGGTGGAGAAGCCGGCCAAAGGCACCGCGCCATCAAACCTGTCGATCACCGGGCGCTACATCCTGCAGCCGGAGATCTTCAAGATTCTCGAGACGCAGGAGCGCGGCGCCGGCGGCGAGATCCAGCTCACCGATGCGATGCGAGCGCTCGCCAACACGCAAAAATTCTACGGCCTGGAGTTCGAGGGCGAGCGGCACGATTGCGGCTCCAAGCCCGGCTTCCTGCGCGCCAACATCGCCTACGGCATGGCCCGCGCCGATCTGCGCGACGACCTGCGCGCGGAGATGAAGAAGTATCTGGAGAGGTGACTTCAAAAGCGCACGCGCGTTTGAAGTCATCCCGGGGCGTGCGAAGCACGGACCTCAGATGTGCAATTGCACATCTGGGGGATCTCGAGATTCCGGGTCTGGTCCTACGGACCATCCCGGAATGACGGTGTAATCATTTCGCGTAGCCCTAAGCCACCATCGCCAATTGCGGAACGTTGGCGACCACGGTCTGGTTGCGGCCATTGGCCTTGGCGGCATAGAGCGCCTTGTCGGCGGCCGCGATCAGGTCAGGCCAGTCCAGCCCCGCCGATGGCATCATGCTGGCGACGCCGATGCTGACGGTCGTGACTTCCGGCTCCTCCGACCAATGCGCGACCTTGTGCCGGATGTTTTCGGCGACCGCGTGCGCCTCGGTGACCGAGAACCCCGGCAACAGCACCGCGAATTCCTCGCCGCCGAACCGTGCCCCGCAATCGCCGGCGCGCCTGACCGAATCCGAAATACAGATCGCAATGCCGACCAGCACCTGGTCGCCGGCCTGGTGGCCATAATTGTCGTTGTAGGATTTGAAGTGATCGGCATCGATCATCAATAGCGCGACCGGCGTCCTGCTGCGCACCGCGCGCCGCCACTCCGTATCGATATCGAGATCGAACTTGCGCCGGTTCTTCAGGCCGGTGAGCGCGTCGGTGGTGGCGAGTTCCTCGAGCTTGTCCTCGGCCTGCGCGCGGCGGCTGATCTCGCGCCCGAGGAAGAAGGTGGTGCCGAGCACGAACAGGATCAGCGCGGTCATGATGGCGCCGATCCGGATCACTTCCCGTTGCCAAATCCGGAAGATGGCTTCGAGCGGTTTTCCGACCACGACATAGAGCGGACCGCCGCTGTCGCGCCTGACATAGAGCCGGGGTGTCGCATCGACGGGGCCTTGCCCGGCATAGGACCCGGTGGGCTTCAGATTGTTCGCGCTCCAGGTTCGCACCGTCGCCAGGTTCTTGCCGATGACGTCGAGGTTGAACGGCTTGCGCATGATGATGGTGCGGTCGCGGCGCAGCACGGTGATCGTATCGTCGGCACTGAGGTTCAATCGGTCGAACAGCTCGTGGAAGTAGCTGAACCGGATCGAGCCCGCGGCCACGCCGAGAAAGCGGCCTTCGGGGTCGGCGATGCGCCGGCTCAGCACGATCGCATAGGCGCCGCGATGCAGCATCGGGCGGCTGACGAACAGGCCCTCGTCCGGATTGCTGCGATGGACCGCGAAATATTCCTCATCGGCGCGGTTCTCCGGCCGCGGGTCGAGCGAGGAAGCATCGATCCACAATCGCCCTGACGCGTCGAATACCTGGATCGCGCCGAAATGCTTGGCGGAGGCGGCGCGGTCGAACAGGATCAGATGGCGGATTTCCTTGCTGACGTCCTTGAGCTCCGGCATCACCAGATTGCTGGCGACCGCACGCAGCGACAGGTCGTAGAGCTCGATGTTGCGCCCGATGTCTGCATCGATGCCGGCGGCGAGGTTTTCGAGCATCTGGCGGGCCAGCTCTTCCTCGCCGCGCCGCATGTCGAGCATCACGTTGGCGCAGATCGCGGAGAAGCCGATCACGGTGGCCACGGAGGAGGCAATCAGCAACTTGGCCGACAGCCGCCAGGGCCGATGGGCCCGTTTTTTGGCCAAGTCTATGCGCCGTCCGAACAACATCGTCCGCTCCCAGCCATCCTCAATGCACCGGAAACCTTGTCGCGGCCTTAAATGGCGACAACCTTGCGCCGATCGGTTAACGCTTGGTTGCCGGGATCGGTGGCATTGCGCAAAACGACGGGGACACGGGTGAACGATTACGATTTGCTGCGGGACTATCTGAAGAAGCAGAAGCTGCCCGAATTCGTGCTGACCTTCGAACAGATCGAGGAGATCATCGATGCCGCCCTGCCGCGCGCGGCGCACCGGGCCTCGTGGTGGGAAACCGAGCGCAGCCCGCAGGAGAAGATGCCGCAGCGCGAAGCCTGCCTCGAGGCCGGCTACATCGCGACGAGGCAGGCGGATGGCAAGAGCGTGAAGTTCAAGAAGATGAAGGTGAGGAGATAGGTTGGCCACGCGAACCATCCGGATAACCGAAGATGGCGAGCATCTGTTCGCGCGTCCCTCTTTTTACGCCGAGTTCGCACCGCTGCAGGACCACAGCAAGTTTGTAGATTCAATCTATGTCCTGAAGGATCGGGGGCGGCTGACGGCAGACCGCCTGACGTTTGCTTCTCCGCTCAGGGAACTCGCCTTCAGCTTTCGAGAAAGCGTCCCGGGATCAGGACATAGCGGCAAAGTGGTCGTGAACGAACCGAGCTTTGGTCATCGGAAGAAGGGCCGGGCGTTTTCCGGCTGGATCATCGGCATCAAGTTCAAGCCGAATTGGTCGGGTCCGTTGCGCACGGAAGACCCGACGATTGTCGCGTGCCAGCAGACACTGGCGCGCGTCATCAGTACAAGTCCATCGTGTCTCGACATCCTGGATTCCCTGGACCAGGTCGTGCTTGCGCTTTCGCAACACGCGCAGCACGGCTCACTCATCAGTAGCGATTACTTTGAGACGTCACGCGACCGGGTTGGCAATCTTGCAAGCCACGTAGGCGGCTCGGTCAGGACGCTTCACCGGAGGATGAGAACAGCGACCGGTTTTCCGCCGAAGCGGTTCATGGCAATGCAGCGGTTCCGCCGCTCGGTCTATGAAATTGCGACCCGAGGTGCGGGGCTGTCAGCGATCGCCTTTAATCTCGGGTTTTCCGACCAGGCTCATCTGACCAGGGAGTTTCGGCGGCACGCCGGTGTTACACCCGGTGCATTCAAACAAGCATGGCGCGGGCGTCACGCGCGGGCTGTCCGATTTCTTCAAGACATCGATCCGTCCAGCCGTCTAAGGATCGCGGTATGGCCCCTTGAGGCCGCAACCAAAGCTGGTTGAGCCGGTTCGCGTTCGCCATTGGGCAGCACGCGCATGCGTGCGCAACAGGCTCGATCCTCGTCGACGCGGACACTACGACATGATCATCGATGCCTGGATGCAGCACCCGAATGCGGACTGGATCGGAAATCCGATGTTCGAATCGTTGCGTCGCTGGAGACCCGGCAAATGGTCGGAAACGGCCCCTCCGATCGAGCACACACTTGCCGAGATGGATCGTGCGGGCGTTTCCGTTGGCATGCTCTGCGCGTGGCACGGCCCAAGCGGCCCGATGATCAGCAACGACGAGGTCGCGCAATACTGCCGGGCATATCCTGATCGCTTCATCGGCATCGCATCCGTTGATCTTTTTCGCCCCATGGAAGCGGTGCGGGAGTTGAGGCTTCGGGTGAAAAGGGACGGTTTCAAGGGGCTGCGGGTTTTGCCCTGGGTGTGGGGTCTGCCGCCAGACGACCGCCGCTACTATCCCTTGTTTGCCGAGTGCTGCGAGCTTGACATCCCGTTCTGCACGCAGGTCGGACACGCAGGACCATTACGCGAATCCGAGCCCGGGCGACCCATCCCCCATCTCGACAGGGTTGCGCTCGAATTTCCGGAGCTTCGCATTCTCGGTGGCCATATTGGTGTGCCGTGGCTCAATGAGATGCTCTCCCTCGTCATGAAATACCCGAACGTTTTCATCGACACATCGGCTTACAAGGTGAGCCGGTATCCATCCGAGCTCGTCGAATATATGCGTGGCAACAAGAGGCATCGGGTTCTCTTCGGGTCTAACCACCCGTTCTGGCCCGCGGGCGAGTGTATCGCCGGACTGGATAATCTGAGCCTTGGCGCCGACGCCCAGTCGGCATTCCTGGTGGACAACGCGCGGCGCTTGTTCAAGCTTACCTGAGAGGATAGCCCCGATGCCCTGGACCATCGAACGCCAGCACCCGCATGTCGCTGTGGTGACCATGAACACCAACAAGGTCAACGCACAAAATCCGGCTTTCTTCGCCGATCTCCATGCAGCATTCGACCGTCTCGAAACCGAGTTCAGCGATTGCGCGGTGGTCTTGACCGGATCGGGTTCGGTTTTCACGGCCGGCCTCGACTTTGATCATCACTTTCCGCTATTCGCGCGCCGTTCGCTCAAGGAGATCGACGCCTGGTTCGACGCTTACCGGGCTACGAACCTGCGTCTGTTCACCTACCCACGGCCAACGGTGGCGGCAATCAACGGTCACGCCTACGCTGGTGGGCTGATTACGGCGCTTGATTGCGATCACCGCATAGCGGGCGAAGGTCCACTGCAATTCTCGTTGAACGAGGTGCCAATCGGCATCCCGATGCCGGCTGTCTACTGCGAGATCATCAAACACGCCGTCGGTCCGCGCGCGGCATTCGAGCTGACGTTGTTCGGTCAAATCTATGATCTCGCGGCCGCGACTCGATTGGGCATTGTTCAGCAGACGGTCGCACCGGATCAGGTGCGGGATGCAGCCATCGCCTGGGCGGCGCTGGTGCCGCCGGACTGCTATACTGCCTATGCCTTCTCGAAGCGCGCGCTTCAGGCGACCACCATGGCAGCAATCGACAATGCCGCTCGCCTTGATCGAGATCGGCTGTCGCGCGGCATGTCCGATCTCGGAAGCATCCGTGCTCACGCGCGACGTTACAAGGAACTGAAAGGCAAGGATATCACTTGGCCATTGCCTGCCTAAGGGTGGTGCCCACGACCGCGTAATCCGCGTCAGCGCAGCGAGTCCGGCGGGCAAAGCTCAACGAGCGAAGCGGCTCGGGTATGGCAGAGACGTCAGCGATGGATCGCCACGGTGTACTGTATGCCACGGCGCTCGGCTCGCTGCCTCAAGCCGCTCTGACATCAACACCGGCGTGCGGCATACCCGGGGAGAGCGGGTTGCCGGAATCATTTTCCACACGCGGCCCTATCGCCGCCCCAATTTAGGAAGAATTGGAATACCCAAGGGCGTAATCTAAAACGCAAGCAACAAGAAAAGATCGTGCGAGGATGGCGCCGATGAATCGGACAGCCTGTTCCTTTAGGCATCCCTTGCCTGCAAGTCCCCGCTGGCCGCTGCTGGCGCTTGCACTTGCTGCCGGGCTTGGGCTGAAACTTGCGCTGACGCCCGGCTTCGCCGCTGCCGGTGATGCGCTGCAGGTGACCAACGCCTCGGTGCCCGCGTCCGACGAGATCGGCATCAATCTTCCGCTGCTGATGACGATCAAAAACGATGCGGCCGAAGCCGACGCGCTGCTGCGCGTCCGTTGTCCGTTTGCGAATTTCTCCGAGAAACACACTGTCGATCGCGGCGAGGGCGCGCCCGCGAAGCGCGAGATCAAGTCGATACCTATACCGCAAGGCAAGACGATCGAACTCAAGCCGGACGGTTATCACGTCATGCTGCTGCAGACGCGGCAGAAGCTCGTCCCCGGCGAGGCCTTCACCTGCACCATCGTTTTTCAGAAGGCCGGCACCAAAGAAACGGAGGTGCAAATTTCGCGAACGCCCTGATCGCGAAGAACTGCCGACAAGTACTGCCAACAAGAATGCCAACATGAACTGCCAACAACAACCCTCCAACAAGGAAGGCAATAATCATGGAGCGATCTTCAGGTCACACGAAAATGTCAACGCGAGCCTGTTTGCTTGCCGTTGCATTGGCAGCCGCAAGCGCTGCGGGCGTAACGCCCGTCTCCGCCGCGGACGAGGTCAATCAGGAACGGCTGCTCAACGTCGACAAGGAAGCCGGTAACTGGCTTCATCATCATCAAAATTATGCGGGTCACCGGTTCTCCACGCTGAAGGAGATCAACCGCGATACCGTGAAGAACCTGAAGGTCGCCTGGACCATGCACCTTGGCGGCATCGAGCCCGGCGGCATCTGGAGCCATGGCGGCCTGGAAGGCACGCCGATTGCCGAGAACGGCTTTCTCTACGTCACCGATGGATGGGGCTCGGTCTACAAGATCGATGCGCATGGCGGCCGCGGGGCGCTGGTCTGGAAGATGGATCCCAAGACCGACCGTGACTGGGCGGGTGCCGTCGCCTGTTGCGGCGTCGATAATCGCGGCGTCGCGTTGTGGGGCGATCTCGTGATTTCCCACACGCTGGACGGCCGGCTGATCGCAACCAAGAAGGACTCCGGCCAGGTCGCCTGGCAGCGCTCGGTGGCCGATCCGGACAAGGGCGAGGTCATCACGGGCGCGCCGCTGATCGTCAAGAACATGGCGATCACAGGCGTGGCCGGCGCGGAATACGGTATCCGCGGCTGGATCGCCGCCACCGATCTTTCGACCCAGAAGGAAGTCTGGCGCACCTATACGATCCCCGGCAAGGGCGAGCCCGGCAGCGAAACCTGGAAGGACAACAACAACGCGATGGCCGCCGGCGGCGGCTCGACCTGGGTGACCGGCACCTACGATCCCGCGACCGACACCATCATCTGGGGCGTCGGCAATCCCGGGCCGGACTGGGATAACGCGTACCGGCCGGGCGACAATCTCTACACCGACAGTTCGCTGGCGCTCGACGCCAATACCGGCAAGATCAAGTGGCACTATCAGCACACGCCGAACGATCCCTACGACTACGACAGCGTGGCGGAAAACGTGCTGGTCGATATCCCCGGGCCGAACGGTCCGCGCAAGCTCGCGCTCGAAGCCGACCGCAACGGCTTTGCCTATGCGATCGATCGAACCAACGGCAAATTCGTGTGGGGCCTGCCGTTCGTCAACAAGGTCACGTGGACCAAGGGGCTCGACCCGGAGAGCGGCAAGCCGATCGAGTATGACCCGAACAAGTCGGTGCAGACCTATGTCGCGTCGGTGACGCCAAGCCGCACCAATATGGAAACCGACATCTGCCCCGGCAACATGGGCGGCAAGAACTGGCCGCCGACGGCCTACAATCCGGACCTCAAGCTCTGGTACATCCCGGTGATCGAGAGCTGCAACCGCATCAAGGTTGAGGTGATGACGCCGGACAAGCTGAAGCCCCGGGAGTTCTGGACCGGCGGAGGCCCGAGCCAGCCGTTCAGGATCACCGGCAGCGTCACGGCGATCGATGTCACCACAGGCAAGATCGCCGGCAAACTGGAAACGCCGTTCCCGAATCTCGGAGGAATGCTGGCGACTTCCGATCTCGTCTTCACCGGCCAGCCCTCCGGCGAGGTGATGGCGCTCGATGCCAAGTCGTTGCAGAAGCTCTGGGAGTTCAACACCGGCGGCGGCGTCAACGCACCGCCGATGACGTTCTCGGTCGACGGCAAGCAATATCTCGCCATTCTGGTCGGCCTCGGCGGCGCCTGGGACAAATGGTTCATCGATTCGACGCCCGAGCTGAAGAAGATTCAGCCGGGATCGATGCTCTACGTCTTCGCGCTCTGACATTCCCCGAAGGAGGGCCTGCCTCTAGCGGGCCCTCCCGCTTCCCCGACACGAGACGCTATGATGATGTCAAACAAACTGCTGGCGGCGGGCATGCTGCTCGTGAGCGTCGTCGCGCTGAATTTTTCGGCCTATGCTCAGTCCGCGCAGGCGACGGTTTCGGATCCGACCAGCGCCGGAAAGGCGGTGTTCGGCCGCGCCAACTGCATGGGCTGCCACAAATGGCACGGCAATGGCGGCGGCGGCTACGGCGGCGATGCGCTGTCGCTGCGCAAGACCGAGCTGACCCGCGAACAGATCATTGAAACCGTCGGCTGCGGGCGGCCGGGCACGGGGATGCCGTTCTTCGTGCGCGGCGCCTACGATGAGGTGAAATGCTTCGACATGACCCGCCAGGATGCGGGGGCACAGATGCCGCCCGAGGGCGGAACGTTCCTGCGGCCGAAGGATATCGAAGCCGTCGCCGATTACGTGATCGCCCACATCAAGGGGGCGGGCGAGCCCACTTACGCCGAATGCGTCGCCTTCTTCTCAAGCTCGTCGCGGGTCTGCGACGTCTACAAGGCCGAGGCGCAGAAGCCGGATCATGCCACCGCCAACACGGGGAAGAGCCAGTGATGAACAGATTGAAGCTAACGGGTGTTGTTGCTGCGGGCCTGCTGGTCTGGCAGGCGGTCGCACTGGCGCACTCTCCGGCACATACGGAAGAATTCGGCGGCAACGACCTGCGTGACATCAGGCTCGGAATGGCCGCGAGCGAACTGACTGAAACCGGCTATGTCGATTTTTCTTGCGCCGACGATCCGAAGCGAACGCTGGCCGGCTGGAAAAACTGGCGCGACTGTCCTGCCGACGCGAAGGCGATGCGGGCGATCCGGTTCGGCTACGATCCCTTCACCAGCCGCGACGGCACGATGGTGGCGGGCCATCCCGCGATCCTCACCCTGCTGATCGACGATACCGGCCATGTCGCCGGCTTGCAGATCGAGACCGATCCGAAGGCGCGGCTCTATATCCGGAAGAAGGCGTTCCTGCTCGGGATCCAGGCCAAGTCGCGCTACGGCCCGGAAGGATGGAACTGCAGCGAAGGTCAGCCCGACGCGGGAGACCAGCCGGTCGGCGGCGTCTACCTGAAGGAGCGCTGCACCAAGACGGTCAGCGGCCGTTCGCTCACCGTCGAACGCAACCTGTTCCGCCGGCCCGATCAGGACATCAAGAATTTCGTCGACGAAACCCGGATCAGCATCGTGCGGGCCAGGGATTAGGGAGCAAACGATCAGGGCGCAAACTTCGGCTGCGCAAAGAACGGTCTCACCAGGAAGAAAAGCTGTTTCCGAACGGCGAGCCCCAAAAAGGCGAGCTGCGTGGGCGCGCGTAACGAAAATCGGTCCCCGGACTGCGTCGCCGTTTCTTGATGCCGCCTTGGGGCTCGCCGCTCAACAGCACCACGAACTCCGTGCCCTTGCCGGTTTCCGTGCTCAACGCCTCGTCCGTGACGATCAGGGAAGATCGCGTCGTAATGTTGCCGATGCGATCCAATGCGTCCTGCGGAATGCTGATGCGGTCGAGCGCAGCCTTTGCGGTGCCGGGGTCCGTCGGCACCGGCTCAGCGTCGCGACCACGCTTCGCACGCGCCCGGTCATCCGGCTCAAGCGTGGCGCCGGGCGGACGACCGACGCCCATTGAGACGGCGCTCCATCGCAACTTGGTATCGTCGCCCGAGCGCTCGACGGCGGTGAAGACATGCGTGCCGATGGGACGATCGGGATCCGCGATCGTCACCGCACTTTCAAGGATGGGCTTGAATGCCTGACGGACGTAAAGCCGCTGGGTCTTGCGGCTGATCAACACCGATATCGGCTGCAGGTCGCGTTCGGCCTGGCGGGCCGCCTCGGCCGCCGCGGCCCGCGTCGTCTCCGCCGCGGCGGCAGCTTCACGCGCAGACGTGACCACATCTAGCCTCGATTGCAGATCCGCGTTGGCGGCGTCCGATTGCAGCTGCAGCTCCGCGACCTTGACGGCGGCCTTTGCCTTGTCATCCTCAGCCTGCTCCTTTGCCTCCGCCGAGCCGGGAGCGCCAAGTCTGGTCTCGGCAGCCGCCAATTGCACCTCGGCTCTGCGCTTCAGATTTTCCGCCGTGCGAACCGGCTCCCTGGCGCGCGAGGCCTCCCGGTACGCCGTCTCCGCGGCGAGCCTCGCCTGGGCCGCTTTCCTCGCCGCCTCCTGCGCCTCTGCGGTGCGGGCGGCGGCAATGGCGCCGGCACCCGGTTTGGCTTGGAACAGCAGCGGATGGGCAAGCTCAACGGGCGTTACATCGGTTGGCGCCACGATCACGCGCATGCCCATTTTGGTCGCGTCGAACAGGCGTTCGGCGAATTCGAATGGCAACCGGATACAGCCATGGGACGCCGGACGCCCCGGCAGGACACCGCCATGGAGTGCGATGCCCGACCAGGTGATGCGTTGCATGTGCGGCATAAAGGCATCGTCATACAGGTTCGAGTAATGCTCCTCGACTTTCTGGATGACGCTGAAGATTCCGGCGGGCGTCTCGCGTCCCTTCGAGCCGCTCGACACCGGCGCCCGCAGGATCCACCCCTTGGCGTCGTAGACGGTGATCCGCTGGTCGCGGAGCGAAACGATGGCGACGAGCGGCTCGCTGGCACTGCGCGTCTCGATGGACTCGATCAGGCGTTCGCCGCTTCTGGCACGCGCATCGTCTCCTGCCGCGATCAGCACGGCCAGGCCCGCAACGGCAAGCAACACGGGCCGCGCCCGCCTGTGCTTCGGATTCACACAACGAGACGTCATGCGCGTCCCGCGACAGGGCCCATCCACGCTGTCCGCCCGGGCGGCAGGACGACGACGATCGCGCCTGCCTGCACCCGACTCACGAGATCGATGACATCCTCGTTGGTCATGCGGATGCAGCCGGACGAAATGGCATGGCCGATATATTCCGGCTGGTTGGTGCCGTGGATACGGTACAGGGTGTCCTTGTTGCCCTCGTAGAGGTAGATAGCCCGTGCGCCGAGGGGGTTAGCCGGACCGCCGGGAACGCGCTTAGGGTAGGGGCCGAGCCTGGCCTGAATCTCGGCCGTCGGGATCCAGTCCGGCCATTCAGCCACACGGCCAACCGTTGCGACGCCGGACCAGGCTTGCGCCTCCTCTCCCACCGTCACGCCATAGCGGATCGCCTTGCCTCCCGGCAGAACGTAATACAAATAGCGCGCGTTGCTATCGACCAGGATCGTGCCCGGCTGCTCCTTGCGCATGTAATCGACAATATGCCGGCGATAGGTCTCGGGAATGCTGGCCTGCGCATATGGCGTGTGGGCCAGCAGCTGCCGGTCCCTCGGGGTCAAACCGGCATTCGACGACGGCGCGAGCGTCGATTGCATGCAGCCGCCGAGCCCAAAGCCGAGCAACCCTAAAAGCAACAACGCCAGCCCGGACCTCGGCATGGCCTGTCCTCCAAAGCGTTACATTGGCCATCTGCTTCTCAAAAAGTGCAGAAATCAAGGCGTCGCTGGAAAGTAACCGCGCAATAACGAGGTCAGGTGCTGTCCATGGAATCGCGCTCAGTCCGGCGGCGTGCGTGCACTTGCGGACCGTGAAGCCGAGTTCTTCCAGACTCTCTTCAAGTCGCGGCCTCACTCGATCACTTCATCGGCACGAGAGAGGTGCGCCTCAGAGATTTGAAATCTGCAACAGCTTGCGGTCGCCGATCCAGGTTCTGGCAAGGTCGGCCTCGGCCTTGCGGGCTGCGGGGCCATTGCCGCGTGACTTGTGCAGTTCCGCCAGCCCGTAATACGACCAGCCATTGGCGGGTGCCCGGCTGAGCGCGCGCTGGAATTGCCGCTCCGCCTCGGCGTAACGGCCGGCCTGCAGCAGGGCGGCGGCAAGCGACTGCCGGATCGGATAATACCAATAGGGCGGCTCGGTGTAGGCCAAGGCGTCCTGCAACGCCGCCGCCCGTTCGAACCGGATGATGGCGGTGCGATAGTCGCCCCTGGCCTGGGCTACGCGTGCGAGGATCACCGTGCGCGCGATGCGGAGCACCTCCTGCGCCGGGATGCCTGAATCCTTCAGCAGCTTGAAGTCCGCGGTGCGCTCGATCGTCTCGATGGCGCTCGCTGCGGCAGTAGCGCCCGCGAAGTCGCGGTTCGCCACCAGCGCGACGCCGCGCACGTAGAGCCACATCGCCTTGACATAGGGGATCGCATCGCCGGGATCTTGCAGCGCCAAAATGGTCTCCGGCGTGCTGAACTGCGCGTGCGCGAAGTATGGCGCCGCCTTGACCGGCTGCACCATCGCAATGCCCTTGGCTGCCTCGCTGGGAATGAGCTGGCCGAGCTTCTCCGCAGCCGCAATCACGGTCGGGCCGTCGCCGGCCATCTGCGCCGACGCCATCACGAAGTGCACGTTGTGCGGATAATAGCCGAGCCTGTAGACGCCCATCGGCGCGTTGGTCTCGGTCAGGTATTTTTCATCGACCTTGACCGCGGTCTTGTTGTCCTCCAGCGCGTCGAGATAGCGGCCGACCCGATAATAGATGTGGCTCGGCATGTGCACGAGATGGCCTGCGCCGGGAACCGCGCCGCGCAACTTGTCGGCATAGGGCTCGGCGCGCTTGGGTCGGTCCGACGCCTCGACGGCATGAATATAAAGGTGAATAGCCCCGGCATGATTGGGATTACGCGCCAGCACACGCTCCAGCGTCGGCACGATCGGCCCGCTTTGTGGCTTGGCGTCGCGGCCGCCCTGCTTCCAATAGTCCCAGGGGCTGAGATCCATCACCGCCTCGGCATAGAGCGTGGCAATCTCGTCGTCTTCGGCAAACTGTTTTGCTGCCTTCGCCATTTCGGTCGCGTAGGCCGCGTCGAGTGGCGCGCGGGCAGCCTTGGGATCGCTGCCGTAGCGCACCGCGATGGCGCTGATCAGCGCCTGCTCACGCGGGCTCGCTTTGCCGGCCAGCGTCTTCGCCTTCTGCGCGGCGGCATAGGCTGGCGCGGCCGCGTCCTCCGGCATCGGGAGGTTGATGTTGGGACCGAGCACCAGCGCCTCCCCCCAGAAGCACATGGCGCAGTCGGGGTCGAGTTTTTGCGCCGTGCGAAACGCGCGTCGCGCCTCATCGTGATTGAAGGCGTAAGCGAGACGCAGGCCCTGATCGAAATAAGCCTGCGCGCGCTCGTTCGCGGTCGTAATCTTCCAGGTGGTGGAGCCGATGCCGGTCCACAGCGGCGGCTCGGTGTCCGCGAATGCCGGGGCGGGGCTGGCTGCGCTCATCTCGGCGCGTGGCACTTCCGTCTGCACCAGGCGAAACATCATGTTCGGTCGGGCGGTTCCCGTCCCAGGGCCGCAGATCGGAATTTCGGTGTCGGTGAGCGGCGCCGATGCATCCACGGCGGTTGCACGTGCGTCCGCGAGAAAAAGACCGCCCCCGGCCAGCAGCGTCGCCAGTGCCGTGCCGCCCAGTGCGGCAAGACTTACGGAAACCAGCAGGCTTTGCGATCGCGTGAATGTCACCATGGTGGGCTCCAAAATCGGCGGAGAGAAAAAAATCTGCCGTATCCGCGACTTCAACGGGGCGTCGGAACCGGGTCCAAAGAGGCCCTGAAACGAATTTTCAGACGTTCCCGTCCATTCCGCAAGACGACTTGCAATATCTGCAGCTGCGACACGTTAGCG
Organism: Bradyrhizobium sp. OAE829; assembly: GCF_040546575.1. Classification (NCBI taxonomy): domain Bacteria; kingdom Pseudomonadati; phylum Pseudomonadota; class Alphaproteobacteria; order Hyphomicrobiales; family Nitrobacteraceae; genus Bradyrhizobium; species Bradyrhizobium sp. OAE829. The sequence continues at coordinate 5,423,613 of NZ_JBEPOE010000001.1, forward strand.
TCGGCGGAAGGCTCGCCGTAATGGGTCAGTAGTGCTGCTCTTGTCCACTTCGGGACCAGAAGGCGACAACTGAATGCCGCGACGTGCCGATGGCGCACAGAGGTAGGCGCGGCTCAAGCGAGCCGCGTCTCCGCGTCGTAGAGCTACTGGCAAGGATACATCCTGCCGTCGTCGAGTTTTGTCATGGTGCCAGGCCGGCACATAAAGCCGTTGCGGGTCGCGTAGTCCTGCACCGGGTACCCGTAGGCCGCGTAAGCACCACCTGCACCCCGGTAGTATGGACCGCCGGAGTAATAGCCCGTTCCACCGTAGTAAGGCGCGGCAGCGACGGCAGCAGCCGTGCCGACGACGGCGGCGCCTGCAAGGCCAGCACCGACTGCCCCGGCCCCATACCCGTACGCAGCCCGCCGCGCCTGTCGGCGCGCAACACCGGCGACGCTCACAGGGGTCAGCGGACGGCCGACCCTTGCCTGGGCACTCTCGATTGACAGTGAGATGCCGTCTTGCTCAGACCAACCGAAGGAGAACAATGCCGCACACGTGAAGGCGGAAGCTACAAGGACAGCCCTTGTTACATGTTTCATGGGTTACTCCGTTGCGCAAAAGAGCCCCCATTACGGCACAGTACATGCTGGCCTATGTCGCTCCTTTGACCCAGATCAAGCTCGGCCCGCTCTATTGGTGGCGATGATTGAAGTCGGCCATCTGCAACGTCAGGCGCTGGTAGTGATCCTCGCCGCGCGAGCACCGCGGAACAAGCTTGAGAAGGCGGCCAGGAAGCTGCCTTCTGCAGTCCGCTAGGTGAGCACCAGAGCCATCAGGCCTGAGCACAGCAGGACGATACCTGCAGCGGTCACGGCAAGAAACGCGTATGAGGCAAATTCGTCGCGCATAGTGCACCTGTGAAACTGTCGTGCCGTCGAACTTTGCAACAACGGCTGATGCACAAGTTACCTGGAAATCGTGTTGGGCAGATTTCGAGCTGGCGGCTAAATGACTTCAACACGGTTTCGTGGGGTCGTTACCGATGAAGTTTAACGACGTAAGCCCGCCCGGCGTAGCCTTGGCGAAGCCGGGTAGGCCGATAGATTGATCTATCGCAAGATTGTATCCGAAACGCGGTCCCAGCTTGCATTCGGAAGGCAACGCCATGTCCAGGAAAGCGGGAGGTGAAGCATGTACCGGCATATTCTCATTCCGACGGATGGGTCGGATCTAGCGCAGCGTGGTGTGGCGCACGGGTTGGCGCTGGCCAAATCCCTTGGAGCGAAGGTATCCGTGATCTTCGTTGTGGAACCGTTCTCAGAAATGACAGGGCGATTCCAGGAAGCAGTCGCAAGATATGCCGAGCTGCGCAAGGAACAGGCCGCGAGCACGCTGGATGGCGCGGCAAAGTCGGCCAGGGAGGCTGGTGTTCCCTGCGAAACGATTCAAGTGGAGAACGGGCAACCCCATCAAGCCATCATTGCAGCAGCCGACGACAAAGGCTGCGATCTCATCGTAATGTCATCGCACGGGCGCGGCGGACTTTCCATGCTTCTGATTGGCAGCGTGACGAACAAGGTGCTGACGCAAGCGAAAACCCCCGTACTGGTATGTCAGTGAATGTGCAGGGGGGGCCGCAACGGCTGCGGCCGCGACATTTGCTCCGACGGGGCAAATCAGTTCTGATTTACGGAAACGGTGTCAAGTAGAAAATTTCTGTAAATCAAAAATATTTCTGTTGTCGGCCGGCCCAAATCAGTGCGCATCTATCGCCATCCCGTCCTACTCAGAAGGGCGTCGGCCGTCGTCACGGACGTTGGACGGGTTGCGGTGGACGCTTGTTTGCGCTGAGACGATGGCGTGGACTAAGCGTACGGCAAAACCGTGTGGTCCTGGCGCCCGTTGCAGGCGTCAAGCTGTCGGGTAGGCGAGAGCCGAACGGCAGCGACGGAGTCAACCAAGAACTCGTCTCCGGGGAGAGCACGGCATAAGCCGTAAAGCCATTGCGCAGGGAAGGCCGGGTGTTCTCCGCTGCCCTGTATGCTCGTGTGCAGCCTACTTAGTGCAAACCGCACGCGAGACCGCGGGTGCAGCGCGCACCCGGTCTTCCCTGCGCCCTCTCGATTTCGGGAGCAAGGAAATTTCTGGCAAAGCTCGGGCGCAATGCGTCGCGAGACTGCGAACACATATTCAGCTGTCATCACCCGCGCATGCGGGTGATCCAGTATTCCAGAGGCGCTGCTGATAGAACCGAGAAGCCGCGGCGTACTGGATCACCCGCTTTCGCGGGTGACGACAGTTGTGTGCGGTGCTGCACCATTCCCGTCATTGCGAGCGCAGCGAAGCAATCCATGTCGCCGCGCGAAGGAAGAATGGATTGCTTCGCTGCGCTCGCAATGACGTGGATGGGTCTGGGCGCACTGATTACCGACTTCGCGCAACCGACAGCGGTTGTGACTCAGCTCGCCGCTTCCAGCCGCTCTTCCGTCAGCAGCCGCATCGCCGCATCCGCGTCCATCGGCTCGCCGAAGGCAAAACCTTGCGCGTATTCGCAGCCCAATTGGTAGAGCTCGACCGCATCGGAGTCAGTCTCGGCGCCCTCGGCGACCACATCCATGCCGAGGTCGTGGGCGAGCGCGATGATCGATTTCAGGATTACCGGGCGGGTGCCGCGGCTGGTGGTGCGCACGAACGACTGGTCGATCTTGATGGTGTCGAACGGGAAGCGCTGCAGATAGGCCAGCGAGGAATGGCCGGTGCCGAAATCGTCGAGCGACAATCCAGTGCCGAGCTCGCGGATCCGCGTCAGCATCTGCGCTGCGTGTTCCGGGTTCTCCATGACCAGCGACTCGGTCAGTTCGAGCTTCAGCGTGCCGCGCGCCACCGAGGAGCGCGACAGCACGGTGCGGATATCGTGGATCAGGTCGTGGCGCAGCAACTGCCGCGAGGAGACGTTGACGCTGGCGAAGATCGGCTCGCGCGAGCGCATCGCGCGCTGCCACACCGCGAGCTGCTTTGCCGTCTGGTCCATCACGAACATGCCGAGGTCGACGATCAGGCCGATCTCCTCTGCAATAGAGATGAATTCCGACGGCGACATCCGCCCGAGCTTGGGGTGATCCCAGCGCGCGAGCGCCTCGAAGCCGGCGATTGAGCGATCCTCCAGCCGCACGATGGGCTGATAGAGGATCGTGATTTCCTGGCGCTCGATGGCGCGGCGCAATTCGGATTCCAGCGTCAGCCGGTCGGTCTTGCGGGCGCGCATCGCCGGCTTGTAGACGTCGATGCGGTCGCCGCCGATGCGCTTGGAATGATACATCGCAAGCTCGGCGTCCTTGATGATCTCGTCGGACAGCTGCGTCTGCGGGTCGCTCAAGGCGAGGCCGATCGAAGCGGTCAGGAAGATCTCGCGGTCGTTGAAGGCGATGGGCGCGCGGATGGTCTTGCGGATGGTTTCGGCAAAGGCGGTGATGCGCGCCGAATCCTGTTCCGACATCAGGATCAGGCCGAACTGGTCGCCGGCGAGCCGCGCCAGCGTGTCCTGCGGTTTCAGAATCCGGGTCAGCCGCCGCGCCAGCGTCAGCAGGATCGAGTCGCCGACCGCGATGCCGACGGAATCATTGACCTGCTTGAAGCGGTCAAGGTCGATCACCATCAGCGTCGGCCGCAGGTTCGGCATCGTCTTGGCGAAATTCGCCACCGCGCCGAGGCGGTCGATGAACAATTTGCGGTTCGGCAGGCCGGTCAGGTTGTCGTGCACGCTGTCATGCAGCATGCGCTCCTCGGCGTTCTTCTGCTCGGTGACGTCGGTCAGGGTGCCGACGACGCGGGAAACCTCGCCGTCGGAGCCGACCACCGGGCGCGCTTTCAGCGCGAACCACATGAAGTGGCCGTCCGGGGTGCGCAGGCGGAAATCCTGCACCAGCCGGCCGCGGCGCTGGTCGAGCACGCTGTCCAGCGCAGCGCGGAAACGGTCCTGGTCGAGCGGATGCAGCACCTCGAGCCATTTGGCCGCCGGGCCTTCCAGCGTGCCGCGCTTGAGGCCGAGCAGGCTTTCGGTCTCGGGGCTGGTGAACACCTTGTCGGCGGAGACGTCCCAGTCCCAGATCAAATCGCCGGAACCGGTCAGCGCCAGCGCGCGGCGTTCGACGTCGGAGACCACGCCGGTGGTGGCGCCGCCGCCCGCGAAGGCGTGCTGCATGACCGTAAACCCGATCAGCATCACGATCAGCACGAGGCCGCCGAGCAGCGCCGGGCCGACGATGTCGTTGGTGACGTTTCCGGCCACCGCCATGCCGGCCGCGACCACCCAGACGACCAGGAGGAACCAGGTCGGGATCAACAGCACCGCGCGGTCGAAACCATGCGTGGAGAGATAGACGATGAGGGCAAAACCGGCGAAGGCGATCATGACTAGCGACATCCGCGCGATGCCGGAAGCAACCGCCGGATCGAACAGCGCCAGCGCCACCAAGGATCCGAGGAAGGTCAGCCAGCCGACGGTGATGTGGGAATAGCGCACATGCCAGCGGCTGAGATTGAGATAGGCGAACAGGAACACCAGCAGCGTCGCCGCCAGAATGGCTTCACCCGCCGCGCGCCAGACGCGCTCGGCGTTGTTCTGCATGTCCAGAACCTTGCCCCAGAAGCCGAAATCGACGCCGATATAGACCAGCACCGCCCAGGCCAGCGCGGCGGCGGCCGGGAACATGATGCTGCCCTTGACCACGAACAGGATGGTGAGCACGAGGGCCAGCAGGCCGGAGATCCCGATCACGATGCCCTGGTAGAGCGTGAACGAGTTGACCTTGTCCTTGTAGGCGTCCGGTTCCCACAGATAGAGCTGCGGCAGCTTGTCGGTGCGCAGTTCCGCGACGAAGGTGACGACGGCGCCGGGATCGAGCGTGATGCGGAAGATGTCCGCGGTGGCGCTTTCCTGGCGCTCGGGCCGGTCGCCGGTCGAGGGCGTGATGGTGGCGATGCGCGACAATCCGAGATCGGGCCACAGCAGTCCCGACGACACGATGCGGTAGTGCGGGGCAACGATCAGGCGGTCGAGCTGGTCGTCGGTGTTGTTGGCGAGCGCGAACACCACCCAGTTCTGGCCGCCTTCACGGGCGCGTACCTCGATGCGGCGGACGATGCCGTCGGTGCCGGGCGCGGTCGAAACCTGGATGCGGTCGGCATCGCTGCGCTGATGATCGAGCACCGCGGTGAGGTCGATGGCAGGCGCGTCACTGCGGACGCTGACAGCGTCGATGGCGTGCGCCGGAAGCGCATACGCAACAATCATGAGGCCCAGCGCGAGCCGCGCAAGGCACCTGATCAGACGCAATTTCAGTACTCCGCGATCAACGATGTTCCCGGGCCAGCGAACAGCCCAAACGTTGCCGCGATAAATGACATGAAAGCGAAGGAAATCAAAGGGTTTCCGCCTTCGCTTCGGTCCGGAGCGTTAAACCTCCAACACAATTTTGCCAATATGTGCGCTGGTCTCCATCCGCCGGTGCGCGTCAGCCGCCTTTTCCAGCGGGAATGCGCTGTCCATCAGCGGCTTTACGCGCCCTTCGCGCATCAGGGGCATCACTTTGGCCTCGATCGCCGCGACCATCGCCGCCTTATCCGCATTAGTACGGGGACGCAGGGTGGAGCCGGTGTGGGTCAGCCGCTTCACCATGACCTTGGCGATGTTGACGGTAATCTTGGGTCCGTTGAGCGTTGCGATCTGCACGATACGGCCATCGACCGCGGCGGCATCATAGTTGCGATCGACGTAGTCGCCGGCCACCATGTCGAGGATGACGTTGGCGCCCGTGCCACCGGTCGCCGCCTTGACCTCGGCGACGAAGTCCTCGGTCTTGTAGTTGATGGCGCGGTCGGCGCCGAGCTTCAGGCACGCATCGACCTTGTCCTGGCCGCCGACGGTGACGATCACCTTGGAACCAAAGGCCTTGGCGAGCTGGATCGCCATGGTGCCGATGCCGGACGAGCCGCCATGGATCAGCAGTGTTTCGCCGGGCTTGAGCGCGCCGCGCTCGAACACATTGTGCCAGACCGTCATCAGCGTTTCCGGAATCGCGCCGGCTTCCTGCATCGACAGGACTGGCGGCACGCTCATCGCCTGCGCGTCTTGCGCGATGCAATATTGCGCGTAGCCGCCACCGGCCACCAGCGACATCACCTTGTCGCCGAGCTTGTGTTTGCTCGCACCCGCGCCGAGCGCAACCACTTCGCCGGCGATTTCGAGGCCGGGCAGGTCGCTGGCGCCGGGCGGCGGCGGGTAGGCGCCGGACCGCTGCGCGACGTCGGGACGGTTGACGCCGGCGGCGGCGACCTTGACCAGGATTTCGCCGGGGCCGGGAACGGGAACGCTGCGGGTTTCCGGCAACAGCACTTCGGGGCCGCCGGGCTTGCTGATGCCGACGACGGTCATTTGCGCGGGCAGCTTTTCCATGATTTGTCCTTGCGAAATACGGGAATTTTGAAGGCGGCCCCTGATTAGCCAGCCGTCATGGGGCTGGCAACCGCCTCAAGGGATCGCCGGGCACGGAGGAAACGCATGGCCATCGAGGATGACGACAAGCCGAGGAAGAAAATCACCCACGAGATCGGGCAGGACCTGTCGCTGCTGTCGGTCGAGGAATTGACCGAGCGCATCGCGCTGATGAATTCCGAGATCGAACGGCTGCAGGCGGCGATGGCCAAGAAGCGCGCGTCCAAGGATGCCGCGAACAGTTTTTTCAAGTCGTAGCCGAGGGCCGGAATGGGAATGCGTAGGAGACGTCTGGTTGGCGCGGCCGTCATGGGCGCGGTCGTCATGGGTATTGTGTTTGCCGGACTGAGTGCCCCGGCCGGTGCCCGGACGCCGGCGAGCTGCGTCGGGATCGACATGACCTCGGGCGAATGCAAGGCGCAGCGCTGCAAGAAGCCGTTCCAAAAAAATCTCGCCGCCTGCGCCGAACTGCCGTCCAACAAATCGTGTCAGGTCCTCGCCCGGCAGCACAAGCGCCAGTGCGACCGAAACTGCGACGAGACATACATGAAGCGGTTCCCGCCGGGGTTCACCTGCGATGAACAGTAAGCGGCCAATGGCCTAATCCGGGCAGTGCCTCGCGTTGAATGGTGCCGGGAATGCTGCATGTCCCAAACTAGGCCAATGGCCGACATGGCAAACAAAGCCTGAAGAAAATCGCTCGTTTACGATCAATTAAGCTTTCTCGTTTATGACTGGCATCGTCCTCGTTTGGACACCGAGTGGCTCCTGTCCACTCTGTTTGACGCCTCCCTGTTATCAACTTCAAAAGCCGCCGGAAACGGCGGCTCTTTTTTGTGCCCGCATCGCTGGAAACCATATTTCCGGATGCGGCTGGACTCTCGCCCTCGCAAGCGCAATGATTTGTTCATCATAAGTCGGCGGTTTGAAAAGCCGGCAGCGTATCAGTGGCGTGAGGGCGTTAACTATGGCGGACCGGCTGCACAGCGATTCCGCGCTCGTTCAATTCAGCGAGCGGCTGACTAATTCGGCGGCATTCGGAACCCTGTTCCGCGAGGGCATGGATCTGGTCGAGGAGACCGCGGCCTATCTCGACGGTGACGGCCGCGCCGAGGCCAAGGCGCTCGAACGCTCCGTCAGTCTCACCTATGCGACCGAAAGCATGCGGCTGACCACGCGCCTGATGCAGCTCGCCTCATGGCTGCTGCTGCATCGCGCGGTGAAGGAAGGCGAGATGACGCTGACCCAGGCCAACCGCGAAAAGACCAAGGTCAAGCTCTCCGCCGCCGATCCCGGTCCCGAAGACATGATCGCCAAACTGCCGTTGCAGTTGCAGCACCTGATCGAGCGTTCGATGAACCTGCAGTCGCGGGTGCGGCGGCTCGACACTTCGATCCATGCGCCGGCGGCCGAACGCGCCCCGATCGGCAATCCGCTGGTGCCGCAGCTCAATCGCCTGAAGGCGGCCTTCGAGCGGTAATTCCGCCACCGTCGCGGCCCATAAAAAACGCCCCGGGAAACCGGGGCGTTTTGCATTCCTGGGCCGAATGGCGAGGGGTCGAAACCCTCAGTCCTTCTTGAGGAAGCCCGAAAACTTCTTCTGGAAGCGCGACACGCGGCCGCCGCGGTCGAGCATCTGCTGGGTGCCGCCGGTCCAGGCCGGATGCGACTTGGAGTCGATGTCGAGGTTCAGCTTGTCGCCTTCCTTGCCCCAGGTGGAACGGGTCTGATATTCCGTACCATCGGTCATAACGACCGTAATCGTATGATAATTCGGGTGAATTTCGGCTTTCATGGCATATCCTTCGGCGCGCCTGCGCCCGTCTCGAAATGTCAGGGGTACGGGATTTGGGCGGGTCTATAACGCAACAAGGCCGCCAAAACAAGCTGCCAGAGCCGTCTGATTGGCCGATCTGCCGGATTTGCCAGCGCCGCTTCCGGGGCCTATCTGGGGGCATCGAAACTGGTCCCTTTTCATGAGCGCAGCCGAACAGCTTGAAGACCCACCCGGCGGCGTGCCGCCGCGGCGCGACGCGCTGCTCGAGGAAGAGGCCTTCATCGAAAGCCAGCTCACGCAGTCGCCGGCCAAAACCGGCGCAAAACTGCGTCCCCTGCTGGCACTGGCGCCCTACGTCGCGCGCTATCGCGGCCGGGCGATACTGGCGTTTATCTCGCTGACCGTCGCGGCGGTGACGACCCTGGTGGTGCCGATCGCGGTGCGGCGCATGATCGACTTCGGCTTCAGCCCCGAAGGCATCGCGATGATCAACAGCTACTTCAGCGTGATGATCGCGGTCGTTGCGGTGCTGGCCTGCGCCAGCGCGTCGCGGTTCTACCTGGTCATGACGATCGGCGAGCGCATCGTTGCGGACCTGCGGCGCGACGTGTTCGCGCATCTGATCTCGCTGTCGCCTTCGTTCTTCGATTCCGCCCGCAGCGGCGAACTGGTGTCGCGCCTCACGGCTGACACCACCCAGATCAAGTCGGCGGTGGGCGCGTCGGTGTCGATCGCGCTGCGCAATCTGATGCTGTTCATCGGTGCCACCACCATGATGGTGATCACGAGCCCGAAGCTTTCGCTGTTCGTGCTGCTGGCAATTCCGGTGATCGTGATTCCGCTGGTCGCTTTCGGACGCTGGGTGCGACGGCTGTCGCGCAACGCACAGGATACGCTGGCCGACGCCAGCGCCTATGCCAGCGAATTGGTCGGCGCTATCCGAACCGTGCAGGCCTATACCAGCGAGCGGCTGGCCGCGACGCGCTTCGGCCGCGAGGTCGAACAGGCCTATGACGCCGCGCGCAGTTCGACGCGGGCGCGCGCGGTGCTGACCTTGATCATCATCTTCATCGTGTTTTCCAGCGTCGTGGTCATCCTGTGGGTCGGCTCGCACGACGTGCTGACCGGTTCGATCAGCCCGGGCCGGCTCGGCCAGTTCGTGCTGTATGCGGCGTTCGCCGCGACGGGCCTTGGCCAGCTCAGCGAAGTCTGGGGTGAAGTCTCGGCCGCCTCGGGCGCCGCCGAACGGCTGTTCGAAATCCTGCGCGTCAAGCCGCAGATCACGGCGCCGGCCTCGCCGGTCGCCCTGCCGGTGCCGGCGCGCGGCGATGTCGGGTTTGAAAATGTCAGCTTCAACTACCCGACGCGCCCGGATGTCCGGGCGATCGACAGCGTCTCGCTGTCGGTTCAGGCCGGAGAGAAGGTCGCGATCGTCGGCCCGTCAGGCGCCGGCAAGAGCACGGTGTTTCATCTCTTGCTGCGGTTCTACGATCCCGCCAGCGGAACGATTTCGGTCGACGGCGTGCCGATCAGGTCGGCCGATCCACGCGAGTTACGCGCGCGCATCGCGCTGGTGCCGCAGGACTCGGTGGTGTTCGCGGCAAGCGCCCGTGAAAACATCCGCTTCGGCCGGCCTGATGCCAGCGATGCCGAGGTCGAACGCGCGGCCGATCAGGCGCATGCCACCGAATTCATCCGCCGTCTGCCTGACGGTTTCGAGGCGCAGCTTGGCGAGCGCGGCGTGACGCTGTCGGGCGGCCAGCGCCAGCGCATCGCCATTGCCCGCGCCATCCTGCGCGACGCCCCGCTGTTGCTGCTCGATGAAGCAACCTCCGCGCTCGATGCCGAAAGCGAGACCCTGGTGCAGACCGCGCTGGAAGAATTGATGCGCCACCGCACCACGCTCGTGATCGCGCACCGGCTCGCCACCGTTCTGTCCTGCGACCGCATCATGGTGATGGACCAGGGCCGTATCGTCGAACAGGGCACGCATGCCTCGCTGGTTGCCGCCAATGGGCTCTATGCAAGGCTGGCAAGATTGCAGTTCGAGGGAATCTAAACCCCGCTCGTCATGCCCGGACTTGATCCGGGCATCCATCCGCTTCGAAAGAATCTCTCTTGATGGATTGCCGGGTCAAGCCCGGCAATGACAATGTTGGCACCCTTACCGTTCCGTCAGCTTCAGCTCGATGCGGCGGTTGCGCTTGTAGGCTTCCTCCGTCGGCGCCGTGTCGAGCGGCTGGAATTCGGCAAAGCCTGCGGCGACCAGCCGCTGCGCGGGGACGCCGAGCGAGACCAGATATTGCACCACCGAGATCGCGCGCGCCGACGACAGTTCCCAGTTCGACTTGAACACCGGGCTGTTCATGATCGGCCGCACGTCGGTGTGGCCGTCAACCCGCAATACCCAGGCGATTTCGCTCGGGATCTGCTTGTCGAGATCAACCAGCGCGGAAGCAAGCTTGTCGAGCTCGGCGCGGCCTTCGGGCAGCAGCAAGGCTTGTCCGGTGTCGAAGAACACCTCGGATTGGAACACGAAGCGATCGCCGACGATCCGGACATCCGGCCGATTGCCGAGAATCGCACGCAGCCGGCCGAAGAATTCCGAACGGTAACGCGTCAGTTCCTGCACCCGCTGCGCCAGCGCCACGTTGAGGCGTTGGCCGAGATCGGCAATGCGGCCCTGCGATTCCTTGTCGCGCTTTTCGGAGGCGTCGAGCGCTTCTTCGAGCGCGGCGAGCTGCCGGCGCAGCGCGCTGATCTGCTGGTTCAGCACCTCGATCTGCGCCAGCGCGCGCGACGTCACCGCCTTCTCGGAATCCAGCGCCTTGTTGAGTTCGTTGGCGCGGCCCTGCGCGTCGTTGCCGGCGCCGGCGAGCCCCTCATAAAGGCCCTTGATGCGATCTCGCTCCGCTTCCACCGATGTCAATCCGGCGCGCGCCTGCGAGAGCTGGTCGCTGAGGTTCAATCCGGTGAGTTTTTCCAGCGACAGCAGATCGTTCAATTGCGCGATCTTGGCGTTGAGCGCCTCCAGCGCCTTGTCCTTGCCGGTGACTTCCTGCGACAGGAAGAACTGCACGACGAGAAACACCGAGAGCAGGAACACGATCGAGAGCACCAGCGTCGACAGCGCGTCGACGAAGCCCGGCCAGTAGTTCATTCCCGATTCGTTGCGGCGTGCACGCGCGAGGGCCATCGGCTAAATCTCTTTATGCCTGAGCATGATCTTATCCGAAACCGGAACGCCACTTTTCGGGATCATGCTGTTAACTCTTCTCGGGCTGGCGCGCGATCCGCTCGAGCAGCTTCTTGATCTCGCGATTCTGTTCGCCCTGGCCGTCGGCCCATTCGCGGATCATCTGCTGCTCGGTGCGCATATGCGCGACCAGGCCCTGAATGGCTTCGGCGAGATTGGCCATCGCCGCCGTGGTGCTGCGGCTGCTGCCGCCTTCCTCGACCACCGCGCGCAGCCGCTCCATCGCCTGCTGCAGCTCGCCGGAAACACCGGTGGTGCCGTCGCCTGAATATTCGCGCACGGTCGAGGCGAGCCAGTCCTCCAGGTCGGTATAGAAACGGTTCTGCGCCTGGCTCGATTGCAGGTCGAGGAAACCCAGGATCAGCGATCCGGCGAGGCCGAACAGCGAGGACGAAAACGAGATGCCCATGCCCTTGAGCGGCGCCGCCAGACCCTCCTTCAGGGTATCGAACAGCGAGCCCGAATCACCGCCGACCTTCAGCCCCTCGATCACCTGGCCGACGGAGCCTACGGTTTCGATCAGGCCCCAGAAGGTGCCGAGCAGGCCGAGAAAGACCAGCAAGCCCGTCATGTAGCGGGAGATGTCGCGGGCTTCGTCCAGCCTTGTTGCGATCGAATCCAGCAAATGCCGCATGGTCTGCTGCGAGATCGACATCCGCCCGGTGCGCTCGCCGCCGAGTATCGCCGCCATCGGCGCCAGCAGCGTGGGGCGCCGGTCGATGGCGAGACCGGGATCGGCGATGCGGAAATTGTTGACCCAGGAGACTTCCGGGTAGAGCCGGATCACCTGCCGGAACGACAGGATAATGCCGATCAGAAGCACCGCGCCGATCAGGGCGTTGAGGCCGGGATTGGCGAAGAACGCGGTGACGATCTGCTTGTAGAGCACCGTCATGACCAGGCCGCACAGCACCAGGAACACCAGCATCCGCACTAGAAATATCTGTGGCGACGACAATTTGGTGAGCTCGATCTCCATTTCGGAGCGGGCGGAGGGGCCTTGGGGCATTGCGGGGGTCTTCCGTTGCGAAAAGCCGCGTTTGGGAGGCCAATATGGCACAGCGCGGCCGAGAAAAAAGATCGGAAAAGCGCTGTTTCAGGCAGACGGAGGGGAACTTCACGCCGAAACCGGGCTTTGACTTGAGCGTATTTTGGAAACGTTCTTTGTCCAACCGGGATTTTTCATGACGGTCCTGTATCTCGAAGCGCTGGCGGCGGTGGCCGTTTTGCTCTCGGTCCGGATGGCGGGCACCTGGATGGTGCAGCCAAGCACCGGCAATGCCGGCTGGGTGGATGCAATCTGGACCGTTTCGCTCGGTTTGGCCCGCGTAACCGGCATTCCGTCGCTGGAGCCGCAACTGCTGCGCTCGCGTCATGACCGCTATCGCGGCTGTCAGTTGTGTGCCCGTCAGTTCTTCTCGCTGTCGCCGCAAGATGGTCCCCGAAAGTGGAGGCCGGTTTTCTAAAAAGGATCGTGCTCAGAAAAGGGAGTGGTCACATGAGCTTTGTCTCCACGATCATCGGCACCGCTGAGCGGGTGCCGCTGCCTGACGTCATCATCCGTGCGGCGATCCACCGGCTGTGTTCGCGCACCGCAACAAGGCTCGCCATCGGCAACGCCGAAAGCGACGCCTGGTTTGCCGACGAGATGGCCGCGCGCGCCATCGCCGAATACAGCGACGAGGCCACCACGCAGCATCACGAGGTGCCGTCGGCGTTCTTCTCGCTCGTCCTCGGGCCACACCGCAAATATTCCTCGTGCTTCTACCGCGAGCCGGCCACGACGTTGCAGGAGGCCGAAGAGGAGGCGCTGCGCCAGACCGTCGGGCATGCCGATATCGCCGACGGCCAATCGATTCTCGAATTCGGCTGCGGCTGGGGTTCGCTGTCGCTGTGGATGGCGCGGCAATTCCCGCATTCGGAAGTGATGGCAGTATCGAACTCCGCCTCACAACGCGAATTCATCGAGGGCGAAGCCGGCAAGCGCGGATTGAAGAATCTGCGTGTGGTTTCCTCGGAGATGAATCTGTTCGACCCGCAGACGCAGTTCGACCGCATCGTCTCCGTCGAGATGTTCGAGCACCTGTTGAACTGGCGCGAATTGATGTCGCGGCTCCGTTCGTGGCTGAAGCCCGACGGCCGCTTCTTCATGCACATCTTCACCCATCGCTCGGGCGCATATCTGTTCGACCGCGCCGATGGCGAGGACTGGGTCGCGCAGCATTTCTTCACCGGCGGCATGATGCCGAGCCACCATCTGATCCGGCAGTATTCCGATCTGCTCGAAATCGAAAAGGAATGGCGCTGGAGCGGACTGCATTATCACCGCACCGCGCAGGATTGGCTGGCCAATTTCGATCTGCACCGCGAGGAGATCGAAGCGGTGTTGCGTCCCGTCTATGGCGGTGAGACCGCGTTGTGGATGCGGCGCTGGCGCTGGTTCTTTCTCGCGACGTCAGGCCTGTTCGGTTACGCCGACGGCAGCGAATGGGGCATCAGCCACTACCGGATGAAGGTGGCTGGTTAACGGGTGCCGGTGATTCGCGTCAGTTTTCCGCAAATTCGCGGGATGCCGCTTTTTGCGCGCTGGGTTCCCGCTCACACTTGTTGCGTTCCATTCCAACGCGCTGAAGCGTGACGTTGTCACAATCCGGTGAGTCAACAAAACCGCTGTTTGTTCAGTGCGATAGCGTCGTGTGACATTGGGCCGCCGCGAATGCGCATTGCATCGCAGCAAACTCACCCTATCCTTGCCTCAACAAGAACGCGGTGTCTTCGCGATCGCGCAAACAGATGTTTGCGCTTCAACTCGACTAAAGGGGCGATATTTCTGATGTCTGGAATTCGTGCGCAATCATGCATCGCGCTGGTGCTCGTTGCGATGGCGCCGTTGTTGGCAGGATGTAAAGAGCCGACAGCTGCAACGGCTGCTGTGCCACCTTCCTCCGAGCCAGATGTCAGCGTCGTCACCGTGAGGCCGCAGGCGCGTGCGATCGTCCGCGAATTGCCGGGCCGTATCGCGCCGACCCGTGTTTCCGAAGTGCGCCCGCGCGTGTCGAGTATCGTAGTCGAGCGCCTGTTCCATCAGGGCAGCGAGGTCAAGGCCGGCGACGCCCTTTACAGGATCGATCCGCGGCCGTTCGAGGTCGAGGTGCAATCGACAGAAGCGGCGCTGGCGCGCGCCAAAGCCACGCTCGATCAGGCCGCATCGCATGCGCGCCGCATCGCCACGCTGACCAGCCAACGCGCAGCCCCCGAAGCCGAGAACGAAAAGGCCATCTCGGCCGAGCGTCAGGCGGCTGCCGACGTCGAGGGCCGCAAGGCCGACGTCGCCCGCGCGAAACTCAATCTTGACTATGCCACCATCCGCGCTCCGATCGACGGCGTCGTCGGCGCCGCGCTGGTGAGCGAAGGCGCGCTCGTCGTGCAGAACGAAAGCACGAGCCTTGCGACCATCCAGCAACTCGATCCGATCTATGCCGATTTCACCCAATCGGTGAACGAGCTCAATCAGCTGCGCCGGGCGGTGGAGAGCGGCGATCTCGACCGTATCGCGCCTGACGCCATGAAGGTTCGCCTGGTGCTGGACGACGGCTCGGTCTATCCGATTGCCGGCCGATTGCTGTTCTCGGAGGCCAAGGTCGATGCCCATACCGGGCAGGTGACGTTGCGCGGCGAGTTCCCCAATCCGAGGCGCGAATTGTTGCCGGGCATGTATGTCCGCGTGCTGATCGAGCAGGGCATCGATACCGACGCCATCGCAGTTCCGCAGCAGGCGATCCAGCGCAATGGCGGTGGCGGCAGCGAAGTGTTCGTGGTCAAGAGCGACAACCTCGTCGCCGTCCAGCCGGTACGCACCGGCTCGTTGCAGGGCGGCCAGTGGTTCGTCACCGAGGGCTTGAAGGCGGGTGACAGGGTCATCGTCGAGGGCTTCCAGAAGTTTGCCGCCGGCGATAAGGTCCGGCCGCAGCTGCTGACCGAGGCCGACGCGTCCGCCGATTTCGCCGGTGCCAGGCCGTCCGCGCAAGCGACACGGTAGACTCCATGCCGAGTTTCTTCATCGACAGGCCGATCTTCGCCTGGGTCGTCGCGCTTTTCATCTGTCTGATCGGCGCGATCTCGATCCCGCTGCTGGCGATCGCGCAGTATCCGATCATCGCACCGCCCTCGATCTCGATCTCGACCAGCTATCCCGGCGCGTCGCCGGAAAACCTCTACAACAGCGTCACGCGGCTGATCGAGGAAGAGCTCAACGGCGCGAACGGCATCCTGAACTTCGAGTCCACCAGCGACTCGCTGGGCCAGGTCGAGATCATCGCCAATTTCGTGCCGGGCACCGACACCGGGACGGCGTCGGTGGAGGTGCAGAATCGCATCAAGCGCGTCGAGGCACGTCTGCCGCGCGCGGTGATCCAGCAGGGTATCCTGATCGAGGAAGCTTCCAGCGCCGTGCTGCAGATCATCACGCTGCGCTCGACCGACGGCAGCCTCGACGAGGTCGGCCTCGGCGACTTCATGATTCGCAGCGTTCTCGGCGAAATCAGGCGCATTCCCGGCGTCGGCCGCGCCACGCTCTATTCCACCGAACGCAGTCTGCGTATCTGGGTCGATCCGGCCAGGCTGGTCGGCTATGGGCTGACGGCCGATGACGTCAACAAGGCGATCACGGCGCAGAACGCGCAGGTCGCCTCCGGCAGCATCGGCGCCGAGCCGAGCACGGATGACCAGAAGATTTCGGCGCTGGTGCTGGTCAAGGGACAGCTCTCGTCGCCGGACGAATTCGGCGCGATCATCCTGCGTGCCAATGCGGACGGCTCGACGGTGCGTTTGCGCGACGTCGCCCGGATCGAGATCGGCGGATTAAGCTATCAGTTCAACACGCGGCTTAACGGCAAACCGACGGCGGGTCTGTCGGTGCTGATGTCGCCGACCGGCAACGCGCTGGCGACAGCAAGCGCGGTCGAGGCCAAGATGAAGGAGCTGTCGCGCTTCTTCCCGGCCAACATCGCCTATGAGATCCCCTACAACATCACACCTGTCGTGAAGGCCTCGATCGAGAAGGTGCTGATGACGCTGGTCGAAGCCATCGTGCTGGTCTTCATCGTGATGTTCCTTTTCCTGCAGAACATCCGCTACACGATCATTCCGACCATCGTGGTGCCGGTGGCGCTGCTCGGCACCTGCGCGATCCTGCTTGCGGCCGGCTACTCCATCAACATGCTGACGATGTTCGGCATGGTGCTGGCGGTCGGCATCCTCGTCGACGACGCCATCGTGGTGGTCGAGAACGTCGAGCGTATCATGGCCGAAGAGGGCCTGCCGCCGAAGGAGGCCACCCGCAAGGCGATGTCGCAGATCACCGGCGCCATCATCGGCATTACGCTGGTGCTGATCGCGGTGTTCGTGCCGATGGCGTTCTTTCCGGGATCGGTCGGCGTCATCTACCGGCAGTTCTCGGTAACGATGGTCGCGGCGATCGCGTTCTCCGCGCTGTTGGCGATGTCGCTGACGCCGGCGCTGTGCGCGACCTTGCTGAAGCCGGTCGCGGCCGGCCACGGCCATGCCAGGAAGGGCGTGTTCGGCTGGTTCAACCGCGCGCTCGACGGCACCAAGGACGGTTATACGCGCGTCGTCGGACATTCGCTGAAGCGAACCGGCCGACTGATGCTGATCTATGCGGCGCTGATCGTCGGGCTGAGCTGGGCCTTTATTCGCCTGCCCGGCGGCTTCCTGCCGGTCGACGACCAGGGCTTCATCACCACCGACGTGCAGACACCGGCTGACTCGTCCTATGCCCGCACCGAGGCGGCGGTCGAGAAGGTCGAGCAATATCTGGCCAAGCGTTCCGGCGTTGAGAACGTCACGTTCCTCACCGGTTTCAGCTTCCTCGGCCAGGGCATCAACACCGCCCAGGCCTTCATCACGCTGAAGGACTGGTCGGATCGCGGGCCGAAGGATTCGGCAGCCGCCATCGTCAACGACATCAACCGCGATTTGTCGTCGATCCGTGACGCCCGGATTTCCGCGCTGCAGCCGCCGCCGATCGACAATCTCGGCAACTCCTCGGGCTTCTCGTTCCGCCTGCAGGACCGCGGCCAGAAGGGTTATCCGGCGCTGGTCAGCGCCGCAGAGCAGCTGATCGCGGAAGCCAATGCCAGCCGCGTGCTGCAAAAGGTCTATGTCGAAGGCCTGCCGCCGGGTCCGCAGGTCAATCTGATGATCGACCGCGAAAAGGCCGGCGCGTTCGGCGTCACCTTCGAGGACATCAACAACACCATCTCGACCAATCTCGGATCGAACTACATCAACGACTTCCCGAACCGGGGCCGGATGCAGCGCGTGATCGTGCAGGCCGACCGCGGCAGCCGCATGAATGCCGACGACATCCTGAACTACAACGTCAAGAACAGCCGCGGCCAGCTGGTGCCGCTGTCTTCGTTCGCCTCCGTCGAATGGTCGAAGGGGCCGACGCAGATCGCCGGCTTCAACTACTATCCCGCGGTACGCATCAGCGGCGAAGCCAAGCCCGGCTTCACCTCGGGCGATGCCATCGCCGAGATGGAGCGGCTCGCGGGCAAGCTGCCGCGCGGCTTCGGCTATGAGTGGACTGGACAATCGCTGCAGGAGAAGCTCTCGGGCTCGCAAGCGCCGTTCCTGCTCGGCCTGTCGGCGCTGGTGGTGTTCCTGTGTCTGGCGGCGCTCTATGAAAGCTGGACCATTCCGCTCGCCGTGCTGCTGACGGTGCCGCTCGGCATCTGCGGTTCGGTGCTGGCCGCGTCGTTGCGCGGCTTGCCGAACGACGTTTACTTCACCGTCGCCCTGATCACCATCATCGGACTGGCTGCGAAAGACGCCATTCTGATCATCGAGTTTGCCAAGGAGCTGCGCGCGCAAGGCAAGCCGCTGGTTGAAGCGACGATCGAAGCCTGTACCTTGCGTTTCCGCCCGATCCTGATGACCGGTCTCGCCTTCGTTTGCGGCGTGCTGCCGATGGTGATCGCGACCGGCGCCGGCGGCGCCAGCCAGCAGGCGCTCGGCACCAGCGTGATGGGCGGCATGATCGCGGTGGTGATCCTGGCGCTGTTGATGGTTCCGGTGTTCTTCGTCGTGGTGCAGCGGGCGTTGGCGGGGGACCGGGAAGTGGTGGCGGAAGCGAAGCCGCCGCAGGCGGCGCCGAGGGCCGCGGAGTAGCGATCATTCGCCAGAACCGGCCTGCCCCGCCTCGACCGGCAGGCTCCAGCGCCGTTACAGCGGCTTCAGAATCTTCACCAACTCTTTGTGCACGAACTCGTTGCCGCAGATCAGGTGTCCCGTCTGCAGCGGATCGTCGTCGCCCGCCATGCCTGACACGACGCCGCCGGCTTCGCGGATCATGATCTGTCCGGCCGCCATGTCCCAGGGCTGCAGATTACGTTCCCAATAGCCGTCGAGGCGGCCGGCGGCGACGAAGGCCATGTCGAGCGAGGCGGCGCCGAACCGGCGCAGGCCTGCGACCTTTTCCTGGATCGCGGTCATTTCCTGCCGGGACTGGGCAAGATCGCCGCGTCCGATATGCGGCAGCCCGCAGCCGATCACGCATTCGTCGAGCTTGCGGCGGTTGGCGACACGCAGCCGCTGCTCGTTGAGGAAGGCGCCCTTGCCGCGCTCGGCGATGTAGAGCTCGTCATTGGCGGGATTGTAGATCACGCCGGCAATGATGACGCCTTCGCGCTGCAGGCCGATCGAGATCGCGAATTGCGGAATGCCGTGCAGGAAGTTGGTGGTGCCGTCCAGGGGATCGACGATCCAGGTGTGGCTCTTGTCGGCGCCTTCGCGGGTGCCGCCTTCCTCGCCGATGAAGCCGTAACCCGGACGCGACTTGGTCAGATCCGCATAGAGCAGTTCCTCGGCGCGCTTGTCGGCCTTGGTGACGAAATTCGCCGGCCCCTTCAGCGACACCTGCAGATGCTCGATCTCGCCGAGGTCGCGCTTGAGGCTGCGGCCGGCGTTGCGCGCGGCTTTCACCATGACGTTGATAAGGGCTGAATGCAGCATGATGCGAGGCTTATGGGTTAGGAGGAAAACGGCCAATGCCGCCCAAGGGCTGAGCTAAGGGGTGAGGGACTGGGTGCCCTGACGATGTGTCGCCGTCAAGGCGTCATTTCTTGTCGTTGCCGATCCATTTGCGGGCGGCCTCCTGGGCCTTGGCGCGGTCCTCGGGACTGAGGCTCGCAAGCGCCTCGTCCAGCATCGGATCGCCCTTGCCGGCGGTTTTGGCGACAATGTGCCATTTCAGGGCCTCGACCTTGTCGACCGGCGCGCCCTGTCCACTGACCAGCACGCGGGCGAGGCGGTTCTGCGCAATCGGGCTGTTTTGCCGGGCCGCCTTGCGGAGCAGCGCCACCCCGGCGGCCTCGTTCTTCGGCGTGCCGGTGCCGTTATAGAGCGCGATCGCGTATTCGACTTCGGCATCGACATTGTCGGCCAGCGACGCGGCCTGCAGCAGGCGCACCGCCTTGTCGAGGTCCTTGGGCACGCCGGTGCCTTCCTTGTAGAAGGTCGCGAGCGCGTATTGCGCTTCCGGATTGCCGGCGTCGGCTGCGATCCGCAGCAATTCGGCGGAACGTTTCACGTCTTGCGGCAGTGTCTGCCCGTCGAGATACAGCAGCGCCAGGTTATACGCCGCCTTGGGACTGCCGAGCTTGGCGGCGGAAGCCAGCAGCTTGACGGCTTGCTCGCGGTTGACCGGGCCGCCGCGGCCGGAAAGCTTCATCATCGCCAGCGCAAACATGCCCTCGCGGTCGCCGGCGTCCCCGGCGCGCTGGTACCATTCGATGGCTTTCGCGTAGTCGCGCTTGACGCCGAGGGCGCCGGAGTAGAGTTCGCCAATCATCGTCATCGCCTTGGCGTCGCCGGCATATTGCGCCCGCGTCAGCGCCAGATCGAGCGCGGTCTTGTAGAGGCCGCGCTGATAGGCGCCGTAGACGAGATCGACATTGGGATCGTCAAAGCTGGGCGTCGGTGACGCTGTCGGAGTGGGCGTCGCGGCCGGCTTGGGCGTGGCCGCAGGCTTCTTGGCGACGGCGGGCGCCTTCGGCTTCGGGGCCTCCTTGGGAGCATCCTTGGGCGCCTCTTTCTTCGCGGCCGGCTTGCTGGCGGGCGCGGGCGTCTGCGCTGCGGACGGCGTCAGCGAGATCTGCGCCGATGCGCCGGCCGCCGCCATCAGGCAGCAGCCAAGGATCGATATCGGACGCAGCAGTCTCATCTCCGGCGCTATCCCCGTCCGGTCGTCTGCTCGGTGGTGTCGTCCGTGCTCTTGTTTTTTCCAAACGCGGCGGCGTGCGCTTGCGTGATCGCCTGCTCGATATCGATCAGCGCCGCCTCGGGCCCGCGCGGATCGGCCCAGATGAAATCGCCGACCAGCACGAAATCCGCACCCACGGCGGCAAATTCGAAGGCCTCCTCGCGCGAGGCCGCATAGCCGACGCAGGGCGGTTCGAACAATTCATCCCACCATTGCAGGCGCTCGGCGATCGCCTCCGCCGAGGGGCGTTCGCCCTTGGCGTCGGGCTCACCGAACAGCACGTAGTCCGCACCCGCTTCGCCCGCGGCCATCGAATCGTGCCGCGTGGCGAGGCCGCCGACGCCGGCGATGCGATCGGGCTTCAGGGACGGGAAGGCGTCCTCGATGGCAGCTAACCCGGTCAGATGCGCGCCATCGGCGCCGCCGCGCGCCACCAGCTCGACATGGCCATCCAGCAGCAGCGCCGCGCCGCCGTCCTGAACAATGGGCGCCAGCGCCTTGATGCGCGAGATCATGGTGCGCTGGTCGGTCTCGCGCAGCCGCAGCAGCACCGCGGCGACGTCGGCCGCGGCGATCAGGCCGGGGAGGCTGGCGATGAGCTGCGACGGGTCGTCCACGACCGGTGTCGCGAGATAGAGGCGCGGCACCGGGCGCTGCGGAACGGGTTTGGCGGCCAATGCTATGCCACCTTCTTTTCCAGGCCGGCGTCCCACTCACCCTTGCTCGCCAGCGCATTCATCCGCGCCCGGTGCGTGAAGGCGCGCTGGCCGGCCGCGACGTTCTCGGCCTTGCCCGACCACGCCTTTTGCGGCGCCGCCTGCAGCGCGCGGCCGTAGGAGAAGGTCAGTTTCCAGGGCAGGCCACCGATCCGGTTCATGGCATTGAGATGCGCGGTCGCATCCTCGTCGGATTGTCCGCCGGAGAGAAAGGCGATGCCGGGCACGGCCGCGGGAACGCAGCTCTTCAATAGCCGAATGGTCTTCTCCGCGACCTCTTCGACGGGCGATGGCTTTGCGCTTTTCTTGCCTGCGATCGCCATGTTGGGTTTCAGGATCATGCCCTCCAGCGCGACGCGCTGGACCCGCAATTCCTGGAATGTCTTGTTCAGGACGCGCTGGGTTACGTCGTAGCAGCGGTCGATGTCGTGATCGCCGTCCATCAACACTTCCGGCTCCACGATCGGCACGATCTGCGCCTGCTGGCACAGCGCGGCGTAACGGGCGAGCGCATGCGCGTTGACATGGATCGCGGTCATGGAGGGAATGTTCTGGCCGATGTCGATCACCGCCCGCCATTTGGCGAACCGTGCGCCGCGCTCGTAATATTTCTTCAGGCGCTCGGCGAGCTTGTCGAGCCCGGCCGTGATCAGTTCGCCGGGGCAGCCCGGCAGACCCTGGGTGCCCTCATCCACCTTGATGCCGGGGATGGCGCCGGACTGCTCGATCAGCTTGACCAGTGGCGTGCCGTCCTTGGCATTCTGCCAGATGGTTTCGTCATAGAGGATGACGCCCGAGACGTATTTGCTCATCGCCTCCTGCGAGCGAAACAGCATTTCCCGGTAGTCGCGGCGCGTCTCCTCGGTCGATTCGACGCTGATGGCGTCGAAGCGCTTCTTGATCGTGCCCGAGGATTCGTCGGCGGCGAGTACGCCCTTGCCTGGCGTGACCATGGCGAGGGCGACCTTGTTGAGGTCAGCGAGATTCATCGATCCGTTCTCCAGACACCTGCCTTGCAAACCAAAATAGGCGGTTCTCGGGCAATTGCCTAGAAAACGTTCGTCGCGGCCGGCAGCCTCCGCGGCGCGATGGCGCTGTCTCAGGCGACCTTCGGGTCAAGCTCGCCCTTGCTGTAGCGCTTGGCCATTTCGGCCGTGGTCAGCACCTTCTTGATCTTGCTGGCCTGGCCCGCGGTGTTGAATTCCTGCAGCCGCTGCTTGCACAGCTTGGTCATCGCTTCCATCGCCGGCTTGAGATATTTGCGCGGGTCGAACTCTTCCGGATTGTCCTTCAGAACCTTGCGGATCTGGCCGGTCATCGCCATGCGGTTGTCGGTGTCGATGTTGATCTTGCGCACGCCGTGCTTGATGCCGCGCTGGATCTCGGAAACCGGTACGCCCCAGGTCGGCTTCATCTTGCCGCCGTTGGCGTTGATGATTTCCTGCAGGTCCTGCGGCACCGAGGACGAACCATGCATCACCAGATGCGTGTTCGGCAGCTTGCGGTGGATCTCCTCGATCACGTTCATGGCGAGGATGTCGCCGTCGGGCTTGCGGGTGAACTTGTAGGCGCCGTGCGAGGTGCCCATTGCGATCGCCAGGGCGTCGACCTTGGTCTCCTGGACGAATTTTACCGCCTCGTCCGGGTTGGTCAGCAGCTGGTCGTGCGACAATTTACCCTCGGCGCCGTGGCCGTCTTCCTTGTCGCCCATGCCGGTTTCGAGCGAGCCGAGCACGCCGAGCTCGCCTTCCACCGAGATGCCGCCGAGATGGGCCATGCCGGTGACGGTCTTGGTGACGCCGACATTGTAATCCCAATCGCCGGGCGTCTTGCCGTCGGCTTTCAGCGAGCCGTCCATCATGACCGAGGTGAAGCCGGCCTGGATCGCGGTCATGCAGGTGTCGGGAGCATTGCCGTGATCGAGATGCACGCAGACCGGGATCTGCGGATAGATTTCGGTGACGGCGTCCATCATGTGCTTGAGCATGATGTCGTTGGCGTAGGAGCGCGCGCCGCGCGAGGCCTGGATGATGACGGGCGCATCGAGGCTGGAGGCGGCCTCCATGATGGCGAGTGCCTGCTCCATATTGTTGATGTTGAAGGCCGGCACGCCGTAATCATGCTCCGCCGCGTGGTCGAGCAGTTGACGCAACGTAATCCGAGCCATCCGAATTCTCCTTGTATTTACAGCGCCTAAGCGCTCGATCTGCTGTCAGTTGAAGGTACTAGCGAACTTTTAGAACTTCGACGCCGGGCAGGGGTTTCCCCTCCATCCATTCAAGAAACGCGCCGCCCGCGGTCGAAACATAGGAAAAATCGCCGGCCACGCCGGCCTGGTTCAGGGCCGCGACGGTGTCGCCGCCGCCCGCGACCGAGATCAGCTTTTTGGCCTTGGTGCGCTCGGCGGCGTGCCTGGCCGATACCATGGTGCCGCGGTCGAACGGCGTCATTTCGAAGGCGCCGAGCGGGCCGTTCCAGACCAGCGTTGCGGCGTCGTCGATCGCGGCGTGGATCCGCGCAATCGATTGCGGGCCGACGTCGAGGATCATGCCGTCGGCCGGAATGGCGTCGAGGCCATAGGCATGCGAGGGCGAATTGGCCGCGAAATGATAGGCGACTACGGCGTCGACGGGGAGGATGATGGCGCAGTTGGCGGCCTCGGCCTTTTCCATGATCCTCAGCGCGGTCGCAGCGAGATCCTTTTCCGCCAGCGATTTGCCGACGCCGACGCCCTGCGCGTGCAGGAAGGTGTTGGCCATGCCGCCGCCGATGACGAGCGCGTCGACCTTGCTGACGAGGTTTTCCAGAAGGTCGATCTTGGTGGAGACTTTGGCGCCGCCGATGATCGCGATGACGGGATGGGTTGGCGCTTCCAGCGCTTTGCCGAGCGCGTCGAGTTCGGCTTGCATGGTGCGGCCGGCATAGGCCGGCAGTTTGTGGCCGAGGCCCTCGGTCGAGGCGTGGGCGCGGTGTGCGGCTGAGAAGGCATCGTTGACCCAGATGTCGCCGAGTTTTGCCAATTCGCCGACAAAGGCCGGATCGTTCTTTTCTTCCTCTTTGTGAAAACGTGTGTTTTCCAGGCAGAGGACGTCGCCATCCTTCATCGCGGCAACCGCGTTCGCCGCGGCCTCGCCAATGCAGTCATCGGCAAAGCCGACCGGCTTCTTGATGACCTGCGCCAGCGCCGCCGCGACCGGCTTCAGCGACTCCTTGGCGTCGCGTCCCTTCGGCCTGCCGAAATGCGCCAGCAGGATGACCTTGCCACCCTTGCCGGAGATCTCGGTGATGGTGGGGGCGACGCGCTCGAGCCGGGTGGCGTCGGTGACGCGGCCATTGTCGGTGGGAACGTTGAGGTCGACGCGCAGCAGCACGCGCTTGCCCTTCACGTCGACGTCATCGAGGGTGCGGAATGATTTTGTCATTGGGGCTGTCTCTTGTCCCGGGCGCACTGCGGCGCGAAGCGCCGCTGTGCAGAACCGGGACCTATGGTGGGGCTGGTCGCGGTATGGGTCCCGGCTCTGCGGAGCAGCGTGAAGACACGCTGCGCCGCGTCCGGGACACGAGACGTAAGCTTACAGCAGCTTCCCCATCGCCACGGCGGTGTCGCCCATGCGGTTGGAGAAACCCCATTCATTGTCGTACCAGGACATTACCCGCACCAGCGTGCCGTTCTGCACCTTGGTCTGGTCCACATGGAAGGTGGACGAGTGCGGATCGTGGTTGAAGTCGATCGAGACGTTGGGCGCGGTGGTGTAGCCCAAAATGCCCTTCAGCTCCTGCTCGGAAGCGCGCTTCATCGCTTCGTTGATTTCCTTCACGTCGGTGGCGCGCTTGGCGACGATCTTGAGATCGACCACCGAGACGTTCGGGGTCGGCACGCGGATCGCGACGCCGTCGAGCTTGCCCTGAAGCTCGGGCAGCACCAGGCCGATCGCCTTGGCGGCACCGGTGGAGGTCGGGATCATCGACATCGCTGCCGCACGGCCGCGATAGAGGTCGCTGTGCAGGGTGTCGAGCGTCGGCTGGTCGCCGGTATAGGCGTGGATCGTGGTCATGAAGCCGGTTTCGATACCGACGGTGTCGTTCAGGACCTTGGCGATCGGGGCCAGGCAGTTGGTGGTGCAGGAACCGTTGGAGACCACGAGATGGTCGCGGGTCAGCTTGTCGTGGTTGACGCCGTAGACGATCGTGGCATCGGCCCCATCAGACGGCGCGGAAACCAGCACGCGCTTGGCGCCGGCGGTCAGGTGCGCAGTGGCCTTGGCCTTGGCGCTGAAGATGCCGGTGCATTCCATCGCGATGTCGACGCCGAGCTCCTTCCAGGGCAGCTTCGAGGGATCGCGCTCGGAGGAAACCTTGATCTTGCCGTTGCCGAGGTTGATCGAGTCGCCGTCGACGGTCACGGTGCCGGGGAAACGGCCATGCACGGAATCGAAACGCAGCAGATGGGCGTTGGTCTCGACCGGGCCGAGATCGTTGATCCCTACGACTTCGATATCCTTGCGGCCGGATTCCGCAATCGCCCGCAAGATATTGCGGCCGATGCGGCCAAATCCGTTGATCGCGACCCGGATTGCCATGCTCGTTTCTCCTTTAATAGCTGGTGTCACCCCCGTGGAGAGGTTCCACGGCGGTGCTTACGGCGGATCGCCCGGTTCTGCCGGGCGAGAACGGTCAAGATGAGCTTTTAGGTAGACCTTTTTGCCAACAAGCTCAACCGTCAGCAGCGCGCCGCCGAGTTGAAGTTCCTGCAATGGTTGCGCAGAGCACGGTCAGGAACTTCGATAAGCGGCACACCGAAGTTAACTGTCGTCTACTGCCCTTTTGTGTCCGAAGTTCGCAGGCCCGAAAATGGCGCGCGAACTTCGGAAACGGGCACCAGAGCGTTTTCGAGCGAAGTGGATACCGGTTCGCGTGAAGAAAACGCGTCAAAACAAGAATCTAGAGCCCCGGCTCTAGAGGCGCTTCAGGGCGGCGTTAACTACAGCCTCGGCAGTAATGCCGAAGTGCTTGTAAAGGTCCTTGGCGGGCGCGCTGGCGCCGAAGCCGTGCATGCCTATGAATTCACCATCCTGGCCGATCAGGGCGTCCCAGCCCCACCGCACCGCGGCCTCGATCGCGATCTTGACCGGCGCATTGCCGATGACAGCCTTCTGGCGGTCCGCCGGCTGCGCCAGCAGCAATTCGAGCGAAGGCACCGAAACCACCCGCGACGCGATGCCGCGTTCGGCCAACTGCTTCTGGGCGGCGACCGCGATCTCGACCTCGGAGCCTGAGGCGAACAGCGAGACCTTTGCCTCGCCTTGCGCGGCGACCAGTTCATAGGCGCCATGGCTGCAGGGATTGTCTGATGGGGCAGTGGTGCGCAATTGCGGCAGGTTCTGGCGGGTCAGCGCCAGCACCGTCGGGCCGTCGATGCGGTTGAGCGCGAGCTCCCAGCATTCGGCGACCTCGACGGCGTCACAGGGCCGGAACACGCGCATGTTGGGAATCGCGCGCAGCGCCGCCAGATGCTCGACCGGCTGATGCGTCGGTCCGTCTTCGCCAAGCCCGATCGAATCATGGGTCATGACATAGACGACGCCCGCGCCCATCAGCGCCGCGAGCCGCATCGCAGGACGCGCGTAATCGGTGAACACCAGGAAGGTGGCGCCATTGGGCGCAAAACCGCCATGCAGGAAGACGCCGTTCATGGCCGCGGCCATGCCGTGCTCGCGGATGCCGTAATGGATGAAGCGACCCTTCGGCGTCTTGGCTGAGAATGCCACAGCCGATTTCGCCTTGTTGTTGTTGGAGCCGGTCAGATCGGCCGAGCCGGCGAGGAATTCCATCGGCATTGCGCCGACGATCGCCTCGATCGCCGATTCCGAGGATTTCCGCGTCGCGACGTTCTGCGGCGTCTCGAGCAGCTTCTTCTTGTGGTCGCGCAGCGCCTTGGCGAGCGAGGCCGGGCGCTCATGGCGCAGCCGGCGCTCGAATTCGGCGCGCTTGCGCGGACCCAGTTCGCCGAAGACACTTTCCCATTCCTGGCGTGCGGCAGCGCCGCGGCTGCCGGCGGCGCGCCACGCCTTCAGGACGTCGTCGGGCACCGAGAACGGCTCGAGCGAGATGCCGAGCTTTTCCTTGGCGCCCTTCAGTTCTTCGGCGCCGAGCGCTTCGCCATGGGCTTTTGCGGTGCCGGCGCGGGTCGGCGCGCCGAAGCCGATCGTGGTTTTGCAGGCGATCAGCGACGGCTTGTTGGATTTCTGGGCGCGGGTGATGGCGGCGGCGATCGCCTTCGGATCATGGCCGTCGATCAGTTCGGCGGCCCAGCCGGCCGACTTGAAGCGCTTCACCTGATCGACCGAATCGGCGATCGAGGTCGGGCCGTCGATCGAAATGCCGTTGTCGTCATACAGCACGATCAGCTTGTTGAGCTTCCAGTGCCCGGCCATCGCGATCGCTTCCTGCGACACGCCTTCCATCAGGTCGCCGTCGGAGGCGAGCACATAGGTGTGATGGCCGACCACCTTCTTGCCGAACTCGGCGGCGAGCATCTTCTCCGCCAGCGCCATGCCGACCGAGGTCGCGATGCCCTGGCCGAGCGGACCGGTCGTGGTCTCGATGCCCTTGGTGTGGAAGTTCTCGGGGTGACCCGGCGTCAGCGATCCCAGCTGGCGGAAGTTCTTGATCTGGTCGAGCGTCATGTCCTTGTTGCCGGTCAGGTACAGCAACGCATACAGCAGCATCGAGCCGTGCCCGGCCGAGAGGACAAAACGGTCGCGGTCCGGCCACTTTGGCTCGGCGGCGTCGAATTTCAGGAACTGGGTGAACAGCACGGTCGCGATGTCGGCGGCGCCCATCGGCAGGCCAGGATGACCGGATTTAGCCTTCTCGACGGCATCCATGGCAAGGCCACGGATCGCATTGGCCATACGGGAATGATCGACCTGCGTCATGATGAAAATCCGCTTGAAATGAGGAGGTTGATGTCCGCCCGCCGGCGAACTGCAGTGATGGGGCTGCCCTTCGGCAGAAGGACTTAAGGGCTGGATAGCACCTCAATTCCCGGAGTCCAAGGCTCAGGAAACGCACTTCCGGTGCGAAAGGTTGCTTATCCGTATGATCCAAAAGAGCGGATACCGGGTTTCCACGGGACCGGCGCGAAGCTCGCCCGATCTACCGGTGCATAGCTTCGCGCGGGCGTTGCGCTGTCCTCGCTTGCCACGTAAATTTAGCGGCCTAACCGCTTGCCGAACCGCAGATTTTGCTGTGCGGCCGGCTTAACCGAAGGTGCGCGCTGTCTCTCATGAGCGATCGTCCCGCCAACGGGGCCGGCAACCCCGAGCTCGCCTTTGCCGACATCGACGCTGCAACAAGGCGGCTGATGGCGGCGCTGGATGCGCTGGAAGCTGCGGCCGAGCGGCGGCGCGATGCCGACCGTGACGAGAATGAACTTGCGAGCCGGATCCAGGCACTCGGCGCCGACCGCTCGCGCCTCGCCGACGAACTCGACGGCTCGCTAGTGAAGACCCGGCGGCTGGAGCGCACCAACCGCGAGATATCGGAAAAACTCGACGCCGCGATCGGCACCATCCGCGCCGTGCTGGACGCCGGAGAAAGCTCATGAGCCACATCAACGTCACCATCAACGGCCGGCAGTACCGCATGGCCTGCGAGGAAGGGCAGGAAGTGGCGTCTGCTCAAGCTCGCCGAGAGCCTGGAAACGCGCGTCGAATCGCTGCGCGGCAAGTTCGGCGAGATCGGCGATGCGCGGCTTACCGTGATGGCGGCGCTGACCGTGTGCGACGAACTGCTCGACGCCAACCATCGTATCCGTGCGCTCGAGGAAGAACTCGAAGCCTTGCGCAACGTGCGCGTCGCAGCCACCGATCGCGCTAGGACGACGCAGACCGCGGTCGCCAACGCGCTCAATGCCGCGGCCGACCGCATCGAAAAGACCACGCAGATGCTGAACCGCACCATCGGCGGCGGCGTCGCGATCGGTTGACTTCTTACCCTCCAGGGGAGGGTGGAAAGCGCGCGAAGTCCGTTGATGTCTTGGTATCGAGGCTTGCCCGTTGCTTAGTGCTGGCGGATTGGACCTTTAACGCCTACATTGGGTGGGCGAAGCTGCGTCGCGCGTCAGGAGCCATATATCCCCGGGGCCTTATCGATCCTTCAGGGAACTGTCCCTGGCCGGGTCCGTGGATCCGGTCATATGGTGCCCACCTACTTTCGTAGGGAACTCCGGGATCGAGCGCTTCAACGGCCACTGCGGCTTCGCACTTTGTTTCGGTTGATTTTTGCGTCGAGCTTTTACTCTACCGGCTTCACCACCCAGGCCCTGCAACTTTCGCTTCGTCCGTCTTCGCGGGCGATGTTCGGCGGAACAGAACGCTGCATGACGGCAAGTGCTTCGAAAGCAGACCTTCGCGCTGCCGCTTTGGCAAAGCGCGATGCATTGAGCGACGAGCAGCGCGCGGCTGCCGCGCAAGCCCTCGCCAAGCGCGGACTGCCGTTTGAGATCACGCCGGGCATGGTCGTGTCGGGTTATTCGCCAATCCGCAACGAGATCGACCCGGCCCCCTTGATGCGCAAGCTCGCGGAAGCAGGCGCGAAGCTGGCGCTGCCGGCGGTGATGGCGCGTGGCAAGTCGCTTGCCTTCCGTGCGTGGTCCGGGAACGATCGGCTGATGCTCGGGCCACTCGGCATTCCCGAGCCGTCACCGGCCGCCGCCGAGCTCATTCCCGACATCATGCTGGTGCCGCTGGCGGCGTTCGACGCCGCCGGGCACCGGATCGGCTACGGCGCCGGACATTACGATTTCACGCTGGAGCATTTGCGCAAGGCGAAAGCCATTATCGCCGTCGGCGCTGCGTTTGCCGTGCAGCAAATAAAGGCGGTTCCGGCGCAGCCGCACGACGTGGCGCTGGATTATGTGCTAACGGAAAAGAAAGTGTTCGATTTCCGGAGCTGAATTTTGCGCATCCTCTTCATCGGTGACGTCGTCGGCAAGACCGGCCGCACCGCTATTTCCGAGCATCTCCCCGGCATGGTCAGAGACTGGTCGCTCGATCTCGTCATCGTCAACGGCGAGAACGCGGCCGGCGGCTTCGGGATCACCGAGGCGATCTATCAGGATTTCCTCGACGCCGGTGCGGATGCGGTCACGCTCGGCAACCACGCCTGGAATCAGAAGGAGGCGCTGGTGTTCATCGAGCGCGCGCCGCGCCTGATCCGCCCCTTGAATTTTCCGCGCCATACGCCGGGCCGCGGCGCCGCGCTGATCGACACCAAGAACGGCAAGCGCGCGCTGGTCATCAACGCGATGGGCCGCGTCTTCATGGAGCCGCTCAACGATCCGTTCAACGCGGTCGGCAAGGAGCTCGACGCCTGTCCGCTGCGTGAAGCCGCCGACGCCATCGTGGTCGATTTCCACGGCGAGGCGACCAGCGAAAAACAGGGCATGGGATTTTTCTGCGACGGCCGCGCCAGCCTGGTGGTCGGCACCCATACCCATGTGCCCACCGCCGATCATCAGGTGCTGCCCGGCGGCACCGCCTATATGAGCGACGCCGGCATGACTGGCGATTACGATTCGATCATCGGCATGCAGAAGGAAGAGCCGCTGCACCGCTTCGTCACCGGCATTCCCTCCGGCCGATTCGAACCGGCGTTCGGTGTGGCGACACTAAGCGGCGTCGCGGTCGAAACCGACGATGCCACCGGGCTGGCGCTGCGAATAGCGCCGGTGCGGGCGGGCGGCAGGCTGGAGCCGGCGGTGCCGGGATTTTGGACTGGCCACTGAACCGGCTTACGAGAAGGTGTGATGCAAAGGTTTCTGGTTCTCCTGCTGGCGTTGCTGCTGTCGCAGCCGGCGTCCGCGCAAAAGCTCACCCAGCGCCCGGTATCGCAGGACCCGGTGTCGCTGCAAGACATGACCGGGCGGCTGGAGAAGTCCGCGACCAACACGGCGAAAGTCGCGCCGAAGGGCGCGGCAAGAGGATCGTCGGTGGACTTCTCCTGGGCTTCCAGTCCCGAGGAACACCGCGCGCTCGCCAAGCATGTGCTCGTGCTCGTCAGCGTGGTGACGCAGGACGCTGCCGAACTGCCGCTGCGCCGGGTCTACGTGAACATCGACGGCCGCGAAACCGAACTGGTCAGGTTGAGCAGCCAGCTCAGCGGCGTCCGGAAAGGCTCGAAGACCTATTCGATGCTCGGGCCTTATCGTGAGGACGGCTTCTACCTCGCGCCCGCCGGCACCATGATGGCGGACGGCTATCTGCAGGCCGATTTCGCGGTGCGGCGGAACGGCTTCAATCTCTACAAATTGCCGGGGACGCCACCGGATTTCATCAAGGCGGACAGCAATCCGATGCCGGCGCCCGATGCCCGCCCGGAAACGCCGGTGCTCAAGGCGATGCTGCTGCGCGAGTACAAGGGCTTCGAATTGCCCGCAGCCCTGCGCTAGCTGCGCGGCCCGCTGCATTGGCTACGCGCTTAGTAACGCGCCGGCACGTACATCTCCGGCGGGACCGGCCCGCGCTGGTAGTCCGGATGGCGCACGCGCGGCGGCAGGATGACGGGATCCTGCTGGACGTCGCTGTAGGGGATTTGTTCAAGCAGGTGGGCGATGCAGTTCAGCCGCGCCCTCTTCTTGTCGACGGCCTCGACCAGGTGCCACGGGGCTTCCGGAATATGGGTGCGCTCCAGCATCGCTTCCTTGGCCTTGATGTACTGCTCCCAGCGGCTGCGCGCTTCCACGTCCATCGGGCTCAGCTTCCACTGCTTCAGGGGATCGCGGATCCGCATGGTGAACCGCAGATGCTGCACCTCGTCGGTGATCGAGAACCAGTATTTGATCAGGATGATGCCGGAACGCACCAGCATGCGTTCGAATTCCGGCACCGAGCGGAAGAACTCCTCGACGTCGGCGTCGCTGCAAAAGCCCATCACGCGCTCGACGCCGGCGCGGTTGTACCAGCTGCGGTCGAACAGCACGATCTCGCCGCCGGCCGGCAGATGCGACACGTAGCGCTGGAAATACCATTGGGTGCGTTCGCGCTCGTTCGGCGCCGGCAGTGCGGCGACGCGGCAGACCCGCGGGTTCAGCCGCTGCGTGATGCGCTTGATGACGCCGCCCTTGCCGGCTGAATCGCGTCCCTCGAAGATGACAACCACTTTCAGCTTCTGGTGCTGCACCCAGCTCTGCAGTTTGACGAGTTCGCCCTGCAGGCGGAACAGTTCCTTGAAATAAAGCCGGCGGTCGACGGTTTTCTCGGCGGGATCCCCCTCGAATTCGTTGGTCAGCGCGTCGAGGAGGTCGTCGTCGATTTCCAGTTCCAGTTCCTCGTCGAAATTGTCCATCATTTCCGCGTGGATGCGGTCATGGATCGAGCCATTCAGTGGTTTTTGGGTCATCAGAATACTCCGCCCAGGGAAGCGCAAAAGGAAATGCACAGCATCACCGTTAGTTTCAAATGCGCATGTCAGTGGTGTGACAGCGCGCGCCGGGCAGGGCGTATTGACGTCTGTCGTTCAGGATTGCCGAAAGCCCATGCGGAAAGCGCCCCAATGGCGGCCGCGCACGTGGATGGGGGAGGAGAGGTCCTTCATCAGCACGAAATTGCCGCCGCCCATGTCGCGGCGGTAGGTCTGCAGCAGGAACGGTTTTGTGTTGTCAGCCACCTTCTTCACCGCGCGGTCGCTGAACAGGCGGCGGTTGCGGCAATTGGCGTTGTTCCAGACGGGGTCGGGCCCCTGCGGCAGGCGGTAGTTCGGATTGTGGGTCGGCAGATAGCCGCCCTTGGCCCAGGCGACGCAGAACACGATGCGCGGATCGCTCTTCTGGATCGGATCCTGGATGGAGGGCAGCACGCGGTCGGTGAAGGCGACATAGTCGGTCAGATATTGCTTCGGATCAGTCCCTGATATTTCGCGGTATTTCTCGTCCATCAACTGCTCGACGGTGATCTCGCCGCGCGCGACGGCGGCCTCAAACGCGTCGGAAATCTGCTTTGCGGTATCCATCACCACGCGGATCAACGGCGCATCCGCCGTCTCGACGCCGCTGTCGGCGATCAGCACGATCAGGCCTTCCGACAGTTCGAGCAGCTTCGCCACCCGGCCGTCGGCCTGCTTCAACTCGCTGGAAGACAAATCGACGCCTTGGGCAAGCTGGCTGAGTTCCTCGATCACGCGGTCGCAATGGCCGAGATTGGACGTCGCGGCCCTGGCGACGCCGTCGATCTCATAGCCTACGGACGCGATGCCCTGATGCACGCGCGCGATGATGCCGCTGATCTGCTGTGCGCCTTCACCAGCGCTCTTGGCGCGGAGCGAGGCGTCGCTGCTTTCGCCGATCAGGCTGCCGATCTGGCCGTCGAGATCGCGCATGGTCTCGGAAATCTGCTGCGTGGCCTGGCGCGTTCCTTCCGCCAGACTCTTCACTTCGTTCGCGACCACGGCAAAGCCGCGGCCGGCGGTTCCGGCGCGCGCCGCCTCGATCGTGGCATTGAGCGCCAAAAGGTTGGTCTGCTTCGCAATCGCCTCGATCGAGCCGGAGACTTTTGCAACCTGCGACAACGCCGATCCGACGGCGCTGAGCCGGGCCTCGATGCGGCCGACCGCTTCGACGAGTTCGGCGATGTGCTTGACGGCCGTATCCACCGCGCTGCGCGACTGAACGATCTCCCCGACGGCTGCGGACGTGGTCGATTGCACCGCCTGCGATGCATTGGCGATGTCGCGGTTGGCCGAGACCATCGTCTGGGCCGTCTTCTGCAAGTGGTGGAACCGGTCCGACTGGTTCGCGACGCGGCTTGCGACCTCCTGGACGTTGCCGGCGATGTCGGCAAGCTCCACGCCGAGCCCGCCGATGCGGTCGGCAAGCTGGTCAATGAGCCGTTCGGCCAGTGTCTGGTTGGAGTGAGTGTCCAGGACCGCACGCTGCACAAAGGACATGCTCGAGCTTTCTCCAGTCAGAGCCGATGATCGGCCCACCGCGGCGAGCGCATTCCAATTCCAAGTCTAGAACGCGATTCGCGCCTTGGCGTCTTGCCTGAGAGCGAACTGCTGGAGCGTTTTCGAGCGAAGCATGCCCTCGGACTTGATCCGTGGGTGGTTACCGGTTCGCGTCAAGAAAACGCGTCAATCAAGAATCTAAAGCCTGTAGGCCGTGCGGAAACCGCCCCAGTGCCGGCCCTTGACGCGGATCGGCACGTCGATCTCGCGCATCATCACGGTGTTGCCGTTGCCCATGTCGCGGGCGTAGCTCTGCACCAGGTAGGCGCGCTGGTTGCGGCCGGCGGCGAGGCCCGCGGGATCGTTGAAGATGCGGCGGTTGCGGCTGTTGGCGGTGTTCCAGGTGACGTCGCCGGGCCGCTGCGGGTGTGAGTAGATCTTGTTGTGAACCGGCAGGTAGCCGTTCTGGTCAATCATCGCGCAGAACGCCATGCGCTTGTCTTTGGCGAGGAAGGCTTCCTGGAACGGCGGCAGCGCGCGGTCCGCCCAGTCAAGGATCCTGGTGCGGTACTGCACCGGGTTGCTGCCTTGGATTTCGACATAGTTGGTGTCGAACATGTCTTCCATCGAGATCGCGCCGCTGGCGACGCCCTGCTCGAAAATCCTGGTCAGCGCCGCGCCTGCTTCCATGGCGCGGGTGACGAATTCGGTGTTCTCGTCGTGGATCGCCCACAATTTGTCTTCGATCGCCTCGCGCAAAGCGGCATCCGGCCGCTCGAACTGCGCCTGCGCGCCGGCCTTGGAACGCTCACTGACGCGAATTTTGCAGGCGCCGATATCCGGCAGCGTGGCGTCGAGGCTTTGGTTTGGCGCCAGCTTCTCCGCGTCGGGACCGCTGATCAGAATGCCGTCGATCGAAATCTCGTAGACCGGCGCCGTGATCAGGCCGCGCGGGGTCTGGATTTCGATCTGGAGGCTGCAAGGCAGCTTTTCCTGTTTGCGCTGGCCCTGGCGCTCGCTTTGACGCAGCAGCACCGCGCAGCGCGATTTGAGCTTCTGCGCAAAGGTGGTGACCGCGCGGCCGGCATTGGCGACGCTTTCGCCATGCGCTTCGGCTTGCTTGGTCGCAACGTCGATCTCGGTTGCGCTTTCGCCGACCGAGACGATGAAGCGCGAGGCGGAGGCGGCATTGTCGGACATTTCGCCGGTGGTCTGGCTTTGCTCGGCAACCGCGCCGTTGACGTTGTCGAACACCGGCCGGATCAATTCGATCGCCTGCGAAATCCGATGCACGGCGTCGACCGAGCCGGCGGCGTCGCGCTGCAGCGCTTCGATCTTCCTGGTGATTTCCTCGGTGGCGTTCTGGGTCTGCACCGCGAGCGCCTTCACCTCGGTGGCGACGACCGCAAAACCGCGTCCGGCTTCGCCGGCACGCGCGGCCTCGATGGTGGAATTGAGCGCCAGCAGTGTAGTTTGCCGCGCGATCTGCGCGATCAGATTGACGACATTGCCGATCGCCGCGGACGATTCGCGCAGCCGGTCCACATTGGCGCGGGCTTCGCGGGCGGCCTCGCTGGCCTGGTCGGCGAGTTTGCCGGCGTCGCGGACCTGCTCGCCGATGCCTTGGGCCGAATGGGTGAATTTGTCGGCCGCCTGCGAGAAGGTGGTCGCGGTGCTCTGGGCCGCGGTGGTGCGGCCGGTCAGCGCATCGGTGCGGTGGCGGATGGTGGTCAGCGTCGTTGCGGTGGCCTCGGCGCCGCCGGCGACCGAATGGGCCGCGCGCTCGAGCTGGCGGATCATGCCGCCGAGTTCGAGTTCCAGCAGTTCAAGGATATCCTTGGCCGAATCGCCTTCGGGCGCGGGCGCGTCGGTCGCAGCCACAACCGCCGGAACCTTAAGCTCGACGGCAGCCGCGGTCGCTTCCGGCTCTCGCTTTCGAAATAAACCGAACGCCATGAGGGCTCTTAAAAGTTGAGAATGTGGGGCGCATCCTCTCATCCGGGCATGAAGTCATGGTTAACAACTGCCTCATATTCCATCTTACGGGCACTACTTAAGTACCAGAACGGGCCTTGAATCTTTGATTTTGGCCGGTTGACGGCCTATAAGGCCGCGTTTTCATCCAATTCCGCTCACGAACGAATCCAAGAGACCCCGCATGGCCGGCCATTCCCAATTCAAGAACATCATGCACCGCAAGGGACGGCAGGATGCCCAGAAGTCGAAACTGTTCGGCAAGCTGGCGCGGGAAATCACCGTCGCGGCCAAGATGGGCCAGCCCGATCCGGCGATGAACGCCCGGCTGCGCGCGGCGATCATTTCCGCTCGCCAGGAAAACATGTCGAAGGATTCGATCGAGCGCGCCGTGAAGAAGGCGAGCGGCGGCGAGGGCGAAAACTATGACGAGATTCGCTACGAGGGCTATGGCCCCGGCGGCGTCGCCGTCATCGTCGAGGCGCTGACCGACAACCGCAACCGCGCGGCCTCCGATATCCGCTCCTACTTCACCAAGTCCGGCGGCAACCTCGGCGAAACCGGATCGGTTTCCTTCATGTTCGACCACACCGGCATCATCGAATACGACGCCAAGGTCGCGTCCGATGACGCGATGCTGGATGCCGCGATCGAAGCCGGCGCCGACGACGTGATTTCGAGCGGGAACGGCCACGAAATCTATGCCTCCAAGGAAACGTTTCGCGAGGTCGCTAAGGCGCTGGAAGCGAAATTCGGCGAGGCCCGCAAGGCGGCGCTGACCTGGAAGCCGCAGAACACGGTGCCGGTAGACGACGAGACCGGCGAGAAGCTGCTGAAGCTGATCGACCATTTGAACGAGCACGACGACGTGCAGAACGTCTACGCCAATTTCGAAGTCTCGGACGCGCTGATGGCGAAGATGGGCGGGTAGCCTCTCGATTGCCGCCCCATTCTCAACTGTCGTCGCCCGGCTTGACCGGGCGATCCAGTACGCCGCGGCCTTTCGGCCTTTTCACAACCACCTCTGGAATACTGGATCCCCGCTTTCGCGCGGATGACAACGCTGGTCTTGCCGACCTGGGCAGGGGATGACCGTTCTCTTTATGTTTCGTTCACGGTGCTCTGGCGTTATCACAGGCCATGACATCTCCTCCGATTCGCCAACCCGTCCGGATTATCGGTATCGACCCCGGCCTGCGCCGCACCGGCTGGGGCGTGATCGAGACCGAGGGCAACCGGCTGGTCTTCATCGGCTGCGGCTCGGTGGAGCCGCCGGACGATCAGCCGCTGGCGAGCCGGCTGCTCGCGATCCATGAAGGCCTCGCCGCCGTGCTCGGCGATTTCCGTCCCATGGAGGCCGCGGTCGAACAGACTTTTGTCAACAAGGACGGCGTTGCGACGCTGAAACTCGGCCAGGCGCGCGGCGTCGCCATGCTGGCGCCGGCGATGTTCGGCATATCGGTTGCCGAATACGCGCCCAACCAGGTCAAGAAGACGGTGGTCGGCGCCGGTCATGCCGACAAGAACCAGATCGCTGTCATGCTCAAGATCCTGCTGCCGAAGGCCGAGCCGAAATCCACCGACGCCGCCGACGCGCTGGCGATCGCGATCACGCACGCCCACCACCGCGCCAGCACGGCGCTGCGGCTGAAGGTGGCGGGCCTATGATCGGTAATTACGGCACAGTACTAAGTGAGGTGGGCGCGCTGTTCAGGCTCCCTCCCCCCTTGCGGGGGAGGGTTGGGGAGAGGGGTAAGCCCCGGGCTCTGGCCGAAGATGCACGACCGCGATGTATCAATGAGCTTTGCAGCGCGATCGATGATGAAGATTCTGCCTTTGCGATGCGTCAGGCATTCGAGCAAGCTGCACCCCTCTCCCTAACCCTCCCCCGCAAGGGGGGAGGGAACCCATCTGCCGGTGCGTCCCTCACCAATGCGGTCACGAGCGTCCAATCCGGATTGTGGCAATGATTGGTAAACTCAAAGGCCTGGTCGACTCCTACGGCGAGGACTACGTGATCCTCGACGTCGGCGGTGTCGGTTATCAGGTGCATTGCTCGTCGCGCACGCTGCAGGCGCTGCCCGCGCCCGGCGAGGCCGCGGTGCTTTCGATCGAAACTTATGTGCGCGAGGACCAGATCAAGCTGTTCGGTTTCCGCGGCGACATCGAGCGCGAATGGTTCCGCCTGCTGCAGACCGTGCAGGGCGTCGGCGCCAAGGTCGCGCTGGCGGTGCTCTCGACCTTGCCGCCGGCCGAGCTTGCGAACGCGATAGCGCTGCGCGACAAGGCCGCGGTGACGCGCACACCCGGCGTCGGGCCGAAAGTCGCCGAACGCATCGTCACCGAACTGAAGGACAAGGCGCCGGCCTTTGCCAACGTCGATCCGGCGCTGGTGCATCTCTCCGGCGCCATCGACAATGATCGCGCGCCGCGTCCGGTCACCGACGCGATCTCGGCGCTGGTCAATCTCGGTTACGGCCAGCCGCAGGCCGCAGCCGCCATTGCCTCCGCCTCGCGCAGCGCCGGCGAGAATGCGGAAACAGCGCAGCTGATCCGGTTGGGCCTGAAGGAACTCGCGAAGTGAGCGAACCGCGCTGGAGCATTACAAAATGATTACGTGTTATCTGCGTTACCAGCTCGATCCGGACAAGCTCGCCGATTTCGAGGCTTACGGTGCGATGTGGCTTGAGTTGCTGCCGCGGTTTGGCGGCATCCATCACGGCTACTTTCTGCCATCCGAAGGCGAGAGCGACGTCGCTTTGGCGATGTTCAGCTTTCCAAGCCTCGCGGCCTATGAACAGTATCGCAAGGATGCCAGCACCGATCCCGACTGCCAGAAGGCCGTCGCCTTTGCACAGCGGACGCGCTGCTTCATCCGTTATGAACGGTCGTTTTTCCGGCCATTGTTTCCGAAAACGGCCGCATGAACACGCCCTCCCGCAACGTCACGCGCGACTATTCGGCAGGCGCCGTTGCCGGGCGTTTCGCGCGCGCGATCGGCATCGTCCTGATTTTTTCGATTGCAGGACCGCTGACCTTTGCGGCGCTGATATCGCTGATCGTGGTCGGTTTCGGAACCGCGCTGCTGCAGAT
Source organism: Bradyrhizobium sp. OAE829 (assembly GCF_040546575.1). Taxonomy (NCBI): domain Bacteria; kingdom Pseudomonadati; phylum Pseudomonadota; class Alphaproteobacteria; order Hyphomicrobiales; family Nitrobacteraceae; genus Bradyrhizobium; species Bradyrhizobium sp. OAE829. The sequence goes on from NZ_JBEPOE010000001.1 coordinate 5,463,135, forward strand.
GTTTCTCGCGCTTCTCGAACTCGAAGCGCTGCGCACCATGGTCTCTGTCGCGATCGTGCTGCTCGCACTGGCAACGATGCTCGCGGCGTTTCTGCCATCGGTCGCGGCCGGCCTGGTATTCGCATTGGTTGCGGTCTATGGCGGCATCAACATGATCTGGATGGCGTGGCTCGCCGCGGCCATTGCCGTCGCCGGTTTCGTCGTATTCGGCACCTTCATGGTGCCCTCGGAATCATCGGCCGTGATCTTGCCGGACGTCCGGTCTGCACGACAGGCGCTGTCGCTGTCAGCGGTCCTCGCCGTGCTGGCGCTCATTCCGGCCAGCCTGTGCTGGTGGCTCGCGAAACCCCTGCATCGTGCTAGAATTGCCGCATGAACACGCCCTCCCGCATCGTCACCCCCGAGCGCCGCAGCGACGATGTCGGCGACACCGCGCTTCGTCCGCAATTGCTGTCCGAATTCGTCGGCCAGGCGCAGGCGCGCAAAAACCTTTCGATCTTCATCGAGGCGGCGCGCAAGCGCGGCGAGGCGTTGGATCACGTGCTGTTCGTCGGCCCTCCCGGTCTCGGCAAGACCACGCTGGCGCAGATCGTGGCGCGTGAACTCGGCGTCGGCTTTCGCGCCACTTCCGGTCCCGTCATCGCCAAGGCCGGCGACCTCGCAGCGCTGCTGACCAATCTCGAAGAGCGCGACGTCCTGTTCATCGACGAAATCCATCGCCTCAGCCCGGCGGTGGAAGAAGTGCTCTATCCCGCGATGGAGGACTTTCAGCTCGACCTCATCATCGGCGAGGGCCCGGCGGCGCGATCGGTAAAAATCGAGCTGGCAAAATTCACCCTCGTCGGCGCCACGACGCGCGCGGGCCTGCTCACCAATCCGCTGCGCGACCGCTTCGGCATTCCGGTGCGGCTGAATTTCTACACTGTCGAAGAGCTGGAGAAGATCGTCACCCGCGGTGCCCGCGTGCTCAACATCGGCATGACGCCTGACGGCGCCAACGAGATCGCGCGCCGCGCCCGCGGCACCCCGCGCATCGCCGGTCGGCTGCTGCGCCGGGTGCGGGATTTTGCGTCCGCCGCGGATGCCAGCTCCGTCGACCGCGCCATCGCCGACCACGCGCTGAGCGCGCTGGAAGTCGATGCCGCCGGCCTCGATGCGATGGACCGGCGCTATCTCTCGACGATCGCGCTGAACTACGGCGGCGGTCCGGTCGGCGTGGAAACCATGGCGGCGGCGCTGTCGGAGCCGCGCGATGCGATCGAGGACATCATCGAGCCGTTCCTGATCCAGTGCGGCTACCTGCAGCGCACCCCGCGCGGCCGGCTGTTGACCTCGCACGCCTTCAAGCATCTCGGCCTCGCCGAACCCGCCCGCGATCCGGCGCAGTTCGGCTTGTTCGGCGGCAGCGACAGCGACGACTAACGCGTTCGAACCGGATCGGCCTGATCACGCACTAACAGGAAACATCAACAAGTCGGCGGCGCGCGCATCGCGCGGGACCGGCTGTTTTTGCCGTGGAGTGCCAGATGAAATCGACCGAAGACGCCAAGGTGCTGGCCGTTGTCGCGGCGGCGCCGGAACTCGGCACGCCCGACGATACTGACGCCTTCCTCAACGCGATGCCGGTCGGCGAACTGGCCTCATTGTGGGCTGTGTTGCAGCGGCTGAGCAAGCGCGACCAGACCTCCGGCGCCTGGGCGGCCAAGCTCTATTTCGATCATCTGCCGCACCGCAAGCCGGATCGCGCGCTCGATCTTGCGCTTGAAGTGCTGCGCAGTGAATCCGACAAGCCGACCGTGATGCAACTCAATGAAAAGTTCATGATGTCGCTGATGTATGCCCACGGCGAAAGCGTGATCGACCGGATCGAGGCCGAGGCGAAGGATAACGCCCGGCTGCGCTGGCTGCTCGGCGGCATTCTGCTCGGTCCAAACAAGCCGTTGAAGCAACGGATCCAGGCGATCGCCGACCTCAAGGGTTGGAAGGCCGACGACATCGCGCGACGGACCCCCAAACAGCCGCTCGATTGCGAAGCCATGACGCTGCCGGAGCTGGCGCGCGCCTGGGTCGACCAACATTCGAAATCCGACTGCGACCGCGATGACAATTTCTTCGCGATGATGGATTATGAGAGCGAATTGCGTGGTGAGGATCCGGACGGGGCTATTGACCTGATCGTCGCGATCCTGGAGATCGAGACCAACCCGGCGCTGCTGTCGCTGCTCGCCGCCGGTCCGCTCGAGGATGTCATCAGCATGGAAACCATCGACCGCATCGAGCGCGAGGCGCAGGCCAGCGACCGTTTTCGAGATCTTTTGGGCGGCGTCTGGTACTATCGCGCCTCCGACGAATTGAGGGCGCGGCTCGATGCGCTGGTCGGAGAGAACAGGTGGTAACCTTAATGCAACTGCTGACGATCTGCACAAACGCTCCCCAATTCCGGCCCAATACCCGCCCATGTTTGCGATGCATCACGATTGACCAGCCATGATTTCACGCCGACATTTCTTTCGACTCTTTGGTGGATTGGGCGCCCTCGGCGTCACGACCACGGCCTACGGATTCTCCGAACCCGCGCTGCAGCTTCGCGTCACGCGCTACAACCTTGCGCCGCCGCAATGGCCCACCGATCTCAAGCTCAAGATCGCCGTCATCACCGATCTGCACGCCTGCGATCCCTGGATGTCGCTCGACCGCATCCAGGGAATCGTTGAACGAACCAACGCCCTGAAGGCCGATGTCATCGTCATGCTCGGCGATTACGTGGCCGGCCATCGCAAGGTAACGCGCTTCATACCGGCGAGCGAATGGGCACCAGTGCTGGCCGGCCTGAAGGCCCCGCTCGGCGTGCACGCCATTCTCGGCAATCACGACTGGTGGGAAGACAAGGAAGTGCAGCGCGAAGGCAAGGGCCACACCATCGCCCGCCGCGCGCTGGAAGCGTCCGGTATTCCGGTCTACGATAACGACGCCAGGCGCCTCACCAAGGACGGGCGTCCGTTCTGGCTGGCCGGCCTTGGCGATCAACTGGCCTATTTCCCGGCACGCCGTTTCAGGCCGGTGCGGCGGGTCGGCGTCGACGATCTCGGCGCCACGCTCGCGAAGGTCACCGATGACGCGCCGATCATTCTGCTGGCGCATGAGCCCGACATCGCCAAGCGTGTGCCGGAGCGGGTGTCACTGCAGCTCTCCGGTCATACCCATGGCGGTCAGGTGCGCTTGCTGGGCTGGTCGCCAGTCGCACCGTCGGGCCAGCGGCTCGCTTATGGCCACATCCGCATGAAGCACGACATCGTCGTATCCGGTGGCCTCGGCTGCAGCATCATGCCGTTCCGCATCGGCGTTCCCCCGGAGATCGTTCTGGTGACGCTGGGCGGGCAGGGCGCGGTGGTAGCGTAATCCGCCGCAGGCGTTACGCTTGCGCGGCAGGCGGATTTTGCGCAAAACGATGGCTTTCCAGGCGATCGAGGGCCGCAATTGACTTTACCCCACATCGACGGCGCGGTCCGCGAGGGCCGCCATCACATGCAGGTCCGCGTCTATTACGAGGACACGGATTTCTCCGGCATCGTCTATCACGCCAATTATCTGCGCTTCATGGAACGCGGCCGCACCAACCATTTGCGGCTGATGGGCGCCGATCAGCATGCGCTGTTCGAGCAGGCGCAGGCGGAGACGCCGGGCTTTGCCTTTGTGGTGCGATCGATGGAGATCGATTTCCTGCGCCCGGCGCGGATGGACGATCTGCTCGATGTGGTGACCTGGCCGATCGCGGTGAAGGGCGCCTCGATCACGCTGGCGCAGGAAGTGCGGCGCGGCGAAGAGGCGCTGGTCACTGCCAAGGTGCGCGTCGCGTTCATCTGCGAGGGCAAGGCGCAGCCGATCCCGAAATCGCTCCGGCTGCTGCTGAAGGCCGATCTGGATTGATTTTGCGGAATGCTTGACTCTCTGTACCGATCGGTACAGTCTCCAGCCCTGTTCAAAGCTGGAGATGTCAGATGTCGCGTCCGCCGTTGCCACCGTTCACGCGGGAGACCGCAGCCCAGAAGGCCCGCATGGCGGAGGACGCGTGGAATTCGCGCGATCCGGTGCGCGTCTCGCTGGCCTATACCGAGGACAGCCGATGGAGGAACCGCGCCGAATTATTTCAGGGCCGTGATGCGATCGTCGAATTCCTCACCCGCAAATGGGCGAAGGAGCACGAATACCGGCTGATCAAGGATCTCTGGGCGTTCGACGCCAACCGCATCGCGGTGCGCTTCCAGTATGAATGGCATGACGCTGCCGGGCAGTGGCACCGCTCCTACGGCAACGAGCAATGGGAGTTCGACGAGCACGGCCTGATGCGCCGGCGCGAGGCCAGCATCAACGATGTCGAGATAGCCGAGAAAGACCGCCGCTTTCACTGGGCCGCGCCCGGACCGCGTCCGGCGGATGTCGCGGGCTTGAGCGAGAGCCCGTTCTAGCGGAGCCATGGCCAAGGGAACTATAGCCAAGGGAACTATAGCCAAGACCGTTTCCGAACGCGCCGATCTGTTGCCGCTGATCTCGGAGGTGTTCCGCAGCCACGGCTATGAAGGCGCGACGCTGGCGCTGATCAGTAAGGCCACCGGCCTTGGCAAGGGCAGCCTCTATCATTTCTTCCCCGACGGCAAAGCGCAGATGGCCGCGGAAGTCTTGGCCGAGATCGACCACTGGTTCGAGGCCAATATCTTCGCAGTCCTGCGCAACTCCGATGATCCCGCACAGGCGATCGCCGACATGACCGCTTGTGTCGACCGCTATTTCCGCTCGGGCCACCGCGTTTGCCTGGTCGGCGTGATTGCGCTCGGGGCATCGCGCGATATTTTCAGTTCGCAGGTAGCGGACTATTTCAGCCGTTGGAACGATGCGCTGGCGCAGACGCTGCGGCGCGCCGGCTTCAGTGCGGGCGTTGCGCGGCGACGATCCGCGGATGCGCTGCTGACCATTCAGGGCGCGCTGGTGCTGGCGCGCGCGCTCGACGATACAAAAGTGTTCGGGCAGGCGATGGTGGATATGAAGGCGCGTTTGCTGGCGAAATGAGACACACCATCCGCGTCGTGCCGGCCTTGAGCTCAGATGCGCAATTGCGCATCGGGGGACCCATACGCCGCGGCCCACCTATTTAGCCACGATGGTCGACGACCGCCTTAAATCGCGACCGCCGCGGAGTATGGGTCCCGGCGTTCGCCGGGACGACTCGTGGAGGGGACCGTGCCTTACGCCGCCGCCTTGTGGCGCGCGATCTCGGCCTTGTAGAGATCGAACTCTTCGGCCAGCGCTTTCGCCACGCTCGGCCGCTTCTTCATCCGCTCGAGATAATCCTTCACGGCTGGATATTTCGAAAAGTCAATCATCGGGGTGGCGATGCTCCAGTTCAGCACGGTGGTGAGATAGGCGTCCGCCACGCTGAAATGGTCGAGCACGAATTCACGCCCCTCGAGATATGTATTGAGGTAGTCGAGACGCGACAGATACCGCTCCAGCGTATAGGCCTTGACCTCCGCCGGCACGGTCTTGCCGAGCAGCGGCGTGAACAGGCCCTTGTGCAGTTCGGTGCCGATGAAGCACAGCCATTGCTGCAGCTTCGAGCGTTCGATGCCGGGTCTGGCGCCGATGGTGGAATCGGACAAGCGCTCGGCGACGTGCTGCAGGATCGCGGCGTTCTCGGTCAGCGTCACGCCGTCGTCGGTCCGTACCACGGGCACGAGGCCGAGCGGATTGACCGCGTAAAAATCCGAATCGTCCTTCAACACGCGTTTGGTCTTGGGGTCGACCTCGATGAAGTTGGCCTGGCTGCCGGCCTCATACAGCGCGATCCTGGTTGCCATCGAGCAGGCGAGGGGCGAGAAATAAAGGTCCATGGTCGAATCTCCCTGTGGGGTTCACTTTTGGGGCTTCACGCTCGGGTTCAGACGGTTGCGACGGCTGAGCTTGATTTATGTACCGCTTCGTATAAATAAGCGTCAAGGATTATTTGCAAGATGGTACAAAAAAGAAGTCCGCCGCCGCCGCGCGCCCGGCCCGAGGCTGCATTGCTGAAGTCCGCAAAGCCTCAGCCTGCGAGGCCGCAGCCTCCGGCCGGCGGCGTCCCGCCGAAGCGCCGCGGCCGGCCGCGCGCCTATGAGCCCGATGTGGCGCTGTCCCGCGCGCTCGATGTGTTCTGGAAGGACGGCTTTGCCGCGACCTCGCTCGACGATCTCAGCGCCGCCACCGGCATGAACCGGCCGAGCCTCTATGGCGCGTTTGGCGACAAGCGCGAACTCTACAAGAAGACCTATGAGAGCTACCGCAACCGCGCCCGCGCGCGGATGGGCGAGGCCTTTGCGGCCGATCTGCCGCTGCGGCCGATGCTGCTTCGGATCTATGGCATCGCGCTCGACATGTATCTGTCGGGTGAGGGCGGCCCGCGCGGCTGCTTCACGGTGATGACCGCGACCTCCGAAGCGGTGTTCGACCCTGATATCCGCGCCCTGGTGGTCAGCGGCCTCGGCGAGATGGATCGATTCTTTGCGCGGCTGTTCAAGATCGCCCAGGAGCGCGGCGAACTGCCCGCCACAGCCGATCCGCAAGTGCTGGCGAATCTCGCGTCGGCGACCATCCACACCATCGCAATCCGCGCCCGTGCCCAGATCCCGCGCGCGGAACTGGAAGCGCTCGTCAACGGCGCGGTTGATGTGATGGTGCGGGCGTAGCTGTCGTCCCGGCCTTGAGCCGGGACCCATACGCCGTGGCGGGTGTTGCCGGAAAAGGAAGACAACGATCAGCGTGCTAACTAACGTGCGCCGGTGGTTATGGGTCCCGGCGTTCGCCGGGACGACATCGTGCACACGCTATCCTCGCTAATACCCCTGCTTGCGATCCACCACGTTCTCCAGTGCGCCTCCGGCTTCAAAGCGTTCGATCTGGCGCGCGACGTATTTCGAAATTTCCTCAGGATCGGTGTCGGCGGCGTTGTGCGGGGTCAGCACCACCTTCGGATGGGTCCAGAACGGGCTGTCGGCGGGCAGCGGTTCGGTGACGTAGACGTCGAGCGAGGCGCCGCCGAGCGTGCCGTCTTCCAGGCAGCTCAAAATATCCGCCTCGTTCTGCGAAGCCCCGCGGCCGGCATTGATCAGGACCGGCGCGCCCATCGGGCTTGAGCGGTTGAGTTTTTCGAAGATCCCGCGATTGAGGATACCCCGCGTATCGCCAGTGAGCGGCAGCAGGCTGACCAGAATGTCGGTCTGCCGCAAAAACGTTTCCAGTTGCTGTTCGCCGTGAAAGCAGGGGACGCCGGCGATCTCCTTGGGGCTGCGGCTCCAGCCCACGACCTTGAAGCCGACATGCTTGAGGACGCCGGCGGCATGGGCGCCCAGCGCACCCAGCCCCATGATGCCGACCGTGATTGCGCCCGCCGCCCATTGCGGCTGCGGCGACCAGCGCTTCACCCGCTGGCTCTCGCGCAAATAAAGCTCCTGCCGGTGATGCATCAGCGCGTGCAGCACGACATATTCGGTCATCCGTTCGGTCAAATCGGGGACCGCGACCCGCACCAGCGGCACGTCGGGCAGCGTGGAATCCACCATCAGCGCATCGACGCCGGCGCCGAGATTGAAGATGATACGCAAATTCCTGAACGCGGCGAGCTCCCCGGGCTTCGGCTTCCACACCGCGGCGTAATGGACCTCGGCCGGGTTGAACGACGCATCCGGCATCTCCACAATGGAGCGATCCGGGCAGACGTCGCCAAACCGCTTCATCCACCGCGACGCTGCCCAGTTATCGGTCCCGCCACGCACCAGCAGCGCAAGCGCCCCTTTTTTCATTGATTTTCCCTTCGTATCGCCACGCAGCGTGACCGTCTGATGGATTGAACCATTCCTCTAGCCTCCTTTCACCGCGCAAGGGAGATACCGACGGCCAAATTCACCGTGATTCCGGCCGCGGTCATGGCTGTCATGCACCTGCCGGCATTTCAATCCGCCGCCTGCGCCGATTGTCCGTCCCTGACAGCGCGCGGAACATTCGAAAATTTCTTTCGCTCCCCTGTCGGCTACAGGCATAATCGTTCGTCATAACAGAGAACGGAGATGCGGGTCGCATGCTGTACGCCATCCTTTGCTACCACGACGAAGATTTTACGGGTTCCTGGACCAAGGAACAGGACGCCGCGGTCATGACCAAACTGCGGGTCGTGCAGGACAAGCTCACCAAGCAGGGCCGGCTCGGCCCGGTGGCGCGGCTGTTGCCGACCACGTCGGCGACCACCTTGCGCAAGGACGATCCGCCGGTCGTGATCGACGGCCCCTATGCCGAGACCAAGGAGCAACTGCTCGGCTTCTATGTCGTCGATTGCGAGAATCTCGACGCGGCGCTCGACGTCGCGCGCGATCTCGGCAAGGCCAATCCCGGCGGCGCCTATGAAATCCGCCCGGTCGGCCATTTCACACCCGGGAGCGCCCCGAAATGACCGACACCGCCTGGATCGATAACGCGCTGACCTCGGCGCGTCCCCAGGCGGTCGGCGCGCTGCTGCGCTATTTCCGCAATCTCGACACCGCCGAGGAAGCCTTCCAGAACGCCTGCCTGCGGGCGCTGAAAAGCTGGCCGCAGAACGGCCCGCCGCGCGACCCCGCGGCGTGGCTGATCATGGTCGGGCGCAATGTCGCGATCGACGACATCAGGCGAGGCCGCAAGCAGGAGCCGTTGCCCGAGGACGACCACGCGATCTCGGATACCGACGACGCCGAGGAGCAACTCGCCGAGCGGCTCGACGGCTCGCATTACCGCGACGACATTCTGCGGCTGCTGTTCATCTGCTGCCATCCGGATTTGCCGGCAACGCAGCAGATCGCGCTGGCGCTGCGCATCGTCTCGGGCCTCTCCGTCAAGCAGATCGCGCGCGCCTTCCTGGTTTCGGAAGCCGCGATGGAGCAGCGCATCACCCGCGCCAAAGCCCGCGTCGCCGACGCCGATGTGCCGTTCGAGACCCCGGGCGCGGTGGAGCGCACCGAACGGCTGTCTGCGGTAGCCGCGATGATCTACCTGATCTTCAACGAGGGCTATTCGGCGAGCGGCGATACCGCCGAGATCCGCAGTCCCTTGTGCGAGGAAGCGATCCGGCTGGCGCGGCTGTTGCTGCGGCTGTTCCAGAGCGAGCCCGAGATCATGGGGCTGACCGCGCTGCTGTTGCTGCAGCACGCGCGCGCCGCGGCGCGGTTCGATGCCGACGGCGCCGTGATCCTGCTCGACGACCAGGATCGCACGCTGTGGAATGGCAAGATGATCGCCGAGGGGTTGGCGCTGATCGACAAGGCCATGCGCCATCGCCGCAGCGGGCCCTATCAGATTCAGGCGGCGATATCCGCCCTGCATGCCCGCGCCGAAAAGCCCGAGGATACCGACTGGACCCAGATCGATCTGCTGTATGGCGCGCTCGAAATCATGCAGCCGTCGCCCGTGGTCACGCTGAATCGTGCGGTCGCGGTTTCGAAGGTGAAGGGTCCCGAAGCCGCGCTTGACATGATCGAGCCACTGGCGACGCGGCTGTCGAATTACTTTCATTACTTCGGCGTGCGCGGCGCCTTCCTGATGCAGCTCGGGCGCAACGACGAAGCCCGTGTCGCCTTCGACCGCGCCATCGCGCTGGCCAACACCTCGGCCGAGGCCGCCCACATCCGCATGCACCTCGACCGCCTGATGCGCGACAGCAAGCCGCGCGGCGCCAAGGCCGGGAAATAGCCTCGTTTCGCGCGGCGTCAGGCCATGCGGCCTCCCCGATTTGAACCGCGCCCAAACGCCCGCGACTAACCGGCAAAGGTGGAGCACGGGCTCGTGATGATCGGCATTTTGCGAAAAGTCGCTTTCGGCGAGCCCGCCAGCGCGAGATTTTTCTGCCTGCGCTGGATCGCCCGGCCGCTTCTGTTCGCCTTGCCCGTTCCTGTCGTGGCGGCGTGGTGTGACATCCAGCCAAGCTGGAACATCTTCGTGTTCACGTTGTTCTGCGTGGCCTGGTCTGATTGCGTGGACGGAATTGGAAAGCAGGATCGATAGCTAGCGCCTGGAGGACGGCTTCCGCCTGGGCTGAAGCGCCGCTGGAAACGGCGCGCTGACCACCGAATCAATCTTGTCGCAAATCGTCTTTCCAAGGCCGCAATAATAGCGTGACGCGGCGAGCGCATTCCTGACCCGGTTGTCGCGCCGCGCCATCTTGATGATCTTGTCGACCAGTTGCGGCGGCGCGACATGAAGCAGGGACGCCAGATCGCCCCGGCCGATCTCCGCTTGCTCCTCGAGGCTTGCGCCGCGCAGGGCGATCAGGATCGAATCAAGCTCCAATTGCGGATCCATGTCCTTCCACTCTCGTTCGAGATGAACGGACCTATGTCGCCTCAACCTCGCCCGAGGTTCGACAAGCACTGGCGGCGCCGGTCATGCGGCGTTCGGAACCGTCTTCGCCGCATTGCGCATCACGCCGGCAACCGCCGTGTATGCCGCGATCCAGGCGTCCTGCACAGGCGGTGTCCATGCGGTTTGCAGGCCTTGTTCGAGTGTCCACAGCAATGCGGTGCCGACCGAGTCGTAATGCTTGTCGAGGACGCCGTACGCGACGTGTTTCCTGCCGAGCGTTTCCAGCACCGGGATCAGCGGCGCGAGGTTGTCGAGACCGCCGATCACGGTCGCCAGTGCCTGCATCAGCTTCTTGCGCTGCTCCGGCATGTCGATGCTCTTGAACATGGGGCGCGTCGAGGGGTCGATTTCGAACAGCCGGTCGTAGAACAATGTCGCGGCGGTATCGGCGATCGGGACCACGAGGCTCCAGGTCGTTTTGACAAGCGCTTTCTGGTCGGGGGTCATGGTCGTGCTCCAGAATGAATGATCTGCAATGATTGGGCTTCGATGAATTTTGTTGGCCGTGCTTTCGCTATAAAAGCTGCGCGGAAGCTGCGATCGCAATTAACCCTGCTGAGAATATGCAGCCGGGAGATGGCGTTCCCTCGCCGGCGCTTGCGCAGTCAGGACGCGGCTTGCAACAGCAGAATAAATCGCTGCGGCGAGATTTCCGACACCGCCGCCGATGACGATCATGGCGTAGGACATCGAGTCCTCAGGCCGGGTTGTTTTGACAAGCGTCTTTTGTTCGCAGGACATTGGTCGTGCTCCAGAATGGATGGGTTTTGCCGGGGGTGGCTGTTTCGATTGACAGCCGTTAGTCGCGCCTTCGCGATGAAAGGTTCGTGCCGGGCGCGCGGTTATTTCAATCGCATGTCGCTGATCCCACGCATGAAATCGGCCATGGTGATGTGTGCCATCTCGATCAGAGATGCCCTCGCCGGAGACTGCGTTGGCGGCGTGCTCCGTCGATTCATGCGGCCCACCTCCCATTGCTTGTGCGGCGTGAGGTGCGGCCGCTGAAAAAAATTCGGCCCGCCTGTCTGTTTGCGTCAGGCTCGTTCGTCCTGGAATTGTGCAAATGACAGGAGAAAGCCATGTCCACCATGTCTGCGATTGCCGAGCCCGCGCCGGTCGCCAAAACTGCCCGCTTGACCGGCCGTATTCTCTCCGGCCTGGTCATCGTGTTCCTGCTGTTCGACGGCGCCATCAAGCTGGTGCCGTGGCCGGTCGTCACGGAAACGATGGACAAGATGGGTTATGGTTCGAGCGAAACGCTGGCGCGCAGCCTCGGCATCATCACCATCGTCTGCACCGTGCTGTATTCGGTACCGCCGACCTCGATCCTCGGCGCAATCCTGCTGACCGGTTATCTCGGCGGCGCGATGGCATCCATGTCCGGATCGACAGCCCGCTGTTCACCCACACGCTGTTCGGGCTTTATCTCGGCCTGATGGTATGGGGCGGGCTGTGGCTGCGCGATCCGGCCTTGCGCAACTTCATTCCTTTCCGCCGCCGACTTGCATCATAATCACCAACCCGTACGGAGCCCGACATGCTCGACATCATTGCCATCATCGCCGTCGTGCTGGCGATCGCCATCGCCGCCGTGCTGATTCTGGCCGCGACCAAGCCGGATACGTTCCAGGTCCAGCGCGCCATCAGCATCAAGGCGCCGGCGGACCGGATATTTCCGCTGATCAACGATTTTCACCAATGGCGCAGCTGGTCGCCCTACGAGGACAGGGATCCGGCGCTGAAGCGCACCTATGACGGCGCGGACAGCGGCAAGGGTGCGGTCTATGCCTGGGACGGCAACAAGAATGTCGGCTCCGGCCGCATGGAAATCCTCGAAACGTCAGTGCCCTCGAGGATCCTCATCAAGCTCGATTTCTTCAAGCCGTTCGAAGGTCACAACACCGCCGAATTCACAATGCTGCCGCAGGGCGATGCTACCCATCTGACCTGGACGATGACCGGGCCCGCCGTGTTCCTGTCCAAGGTGATGCAGATGTTCATGAACCTGGACCGCATGATCGGCAGGGATTTCGAGACTGGTCTTGCCAATCTGAAGAAGCTCACCGAGAAGTAGCGCACGTTCATCGCAAATTCGTCCACGCCAAATCTGTTCAGCCAAGGAGCCAACGATGCAGGTCAATCCCTATCTGTTCTTCAACGGAAACTGCGAGGAAGCACTGAAGTATTATGAAAAAGTGCTCGGCGCCAAGGTTGACGCGATGATGCGCTATGAAGGCGGGCCGGCCGACATGCCGACCCCGGCGGAATGGAAGAAGAAGATCATGCACGCCAGTTTCACGGTCGACGGCGAGGTGGTGATGGCCTCCGATGCATTTCCCGGCGACTTCCATCAGCCGCAGGGCTTTGCGGTCGCGCTGCAGGTCGATGATCCCGCCGACGCCGAGCGCCGCTTCAAGGCATTGGCCGATGGCGGCACCGTGAAGATGCCGTTTGCCAAGACCTTTTTCTCCAATGGTTTCGGCATGTGCATCGACAAGTTCGGCACGCCCTGGATGGTCAACTGCCCGGCAGATATGCAGTCATGACGGTGGGTATTTGAAGTTGTAGGGTGTGGGCAAAGGCGCACTTGCGCCGTGCCCACCATCTGCGTCGCGCAGAGATTGGTGGGCACGCTTGCGCTTTGCCCACCCTACGGCGCTACAAAGCCCTTCACCTGCACGACGGGTAAATCGCGGCGAGTTCGCGCCCGCGCAGCAGCAACATCCGCGACGTCAATCCGCCGCGGCGGCTGATCCAGTTACGGACCGGCTCCGGATAGGCTTCCAGCACCGCCTGCGACGCTTCCGGTTCGGCATACATCCGGCCGCGGCGGTCGATCGACCGCGCGCCGTGGAAGCCGAGCACCGCGCGGCGCGTCACGCAGATGCGTTCGTTCGGCACCGTGCTCAGCACCAGCGTGCAGGCCGACAGGCATGGCCCGTCGATCACGACGCGCTCGCCGGACGCACGCAAACGCTCGAACAGGTCGAGAAACGGGCCGACCTGTCCGCCGGGGCTGGCGAGGATGCGCACCTCGGCACGAACAGGTGAGACCGCAGCGCACAGCGCCGCCGCAACAATTGCCTTGATGAGCGCCATTCGCATGTGCGGCTCCTTCGTCCCGGAGCAGTTGAATTAGTCAGCGTTGGCGCCTCCGGCAAGGCTCGGTCAACCGTTCCTTCGCTCGCCGCGCAGCGTCGGCAAGCCGATGCCGGCGGCATCAAAGCCGCCGTCGACGGCCAGCACCTGCCCGGTGATGTAGCTGGAGCGGTCGCTGCAGAGGAAGAACACCGCTTCCGCCAGTTCTTCTTCGAGGCCATAACGGTTGAGCGGAATGGCGTCGTGATAATCGGCGCGGATTTCCGGGGTGTGGACCGCCTTCGCCATCGCGGTCTCGACCGGGCCGGGCGCGACGGCGTTGACGCGGATGCCGAGCGAAGCCAGTTCGACCGCGAGCTGCTTTGTCAGATGCGCAAGCCCCGCTTTGCTGGTGCCGTAGGCCGAGCGCAGCGTCGAGGCTCGCACCGCCGAGATCGACGTGATGTTCACCACTGCGCCGCCATGTTCGCGCATCAGGGGCGCGGCGGCCTTGGTGCAGATAAACGGCCCGGTGAGATTGACCGCGAGGATCCGGTTCCAGTCCTCGTCCGATGTCTCGAGCAGGGGTGCGAACACCGCGACGCCTGCGTTGTTGACCAGCGCATCGAGCCGGCCAAAGCGCCCGATCATATTTGTCATCGCCGAGGCCACCGCGCCGGCATCGCTGACGTCGCAATGCAGCGCCAGTGTGTTGTCGGGATCGGCCAGCGCCGCGACCGCGCCACGCAGCAATTCGCCCTCGATGTCGAGCAGCGCCACCCGCCAGCCATCGGCGAGAAAGCGTTTTGCGGTCGCAAGGCCGATGCCGCGCGCGGCGCCGGTGACGAGTGCGACTTTTGATAGGGAAGGAGGCATGGAGGAGGTCCGCTGGTGATTGATTCCTTGGCTCTATACCCCACGCCGTTCATTGTGTCTCGAACCTGCCGGTAGCCCGCGCTTGCATGCTGCGCCGCATCCGGCGCACGTTCTCGAACCACGCGGGTCACGGCGACCGAAAGGGTCCGGCAATGATGGTGGTCGACGTCAGGGATATGCCACCGGAGCAATGGCGGCTGGGCGTGGAAACCCGCATGCTGGTTTCGGCGCGCAACGGCGCGGCACATTTATGCATCTTCGAGCAATGGATCGCGCCCGGCGCCGGCGCCCCGACGCATTCGCACCCCGTCGAGGAGGTGCTCACCGTGCGCGAAGGCGAAGCCGAGATGTGGCTCGGCGAGGAACGCAGCATCGTCACGTCGGGGCAATCCCTGATCGTGCCGGCCGGGCAACTGCACGGCTTCCGCAATTCCGGCACCACCACGCTGCACATCCACGCCGTACTGGCGTCGCCAATCTTCGAGGCCACGGTGGAGGGCGCAACGGAAGTGACGCGGCGGTGGGACCAGGTCTGAGCGAACGCCGATGCCCAAAAAAAAGCCGGCACCGCCGGCTTCTGCGCCCGCGGTGCCGGTTAAGCTCGCCTTCGGGATGGCTCCCGAAGGCTGATTGATCCGATACGAGGGGCTGGCTGTCCCGTATCAGGCCAATTCCGCGGAGGCGCGTTGCATGTTGGACGACATGTCCGATGTGACGGCGCTCTGTTCTTCCACGGCAGCCGCCGTGGAGGCGATGAACTCGTTGACGCTGGCGATCGCCTCCTTGATGGCCGTGAGCGAGCCCACGACCTCGCTGGCGACGCCGTTGAGCTGTTCGATTTCCTTCGAGATCGTGTCGGTGGCGTGCTTGGCCTGATTGGCGAGGTTCTTGACCTCGGAGGCCACCACGGCAAAGCCGCGGCCCGCCTCGCCGGCACGGGCCGATTCGATCGTGGCGTTCAGCGCCAGAAGGTTGATCTGTCCGGTGATGTTGCCGATCAGTTCGACGATCCCGCTCATGGCCTGCGAAGCGGCGCTGAGCTTTACGGCTTGCGCGTCCGCGGCGTCGACCCGGGCGGTCGCGTTCGCGGCATTCGCCTTGGACTTGGTCATGGTCTCGGAGATTTCGCGGATCGAGGCGCTCATCTCCTCGCTGCCCGCCGCTACCGACTCGATCAGGCCGCGGGCGTTCTCGGCCTTCTTGCGCGCGATCGCCTGGGCCGTGATGTCGGTCGCGTATTTCACCACCTTGAACGGCTTGCCGTTGAGGTCGAGGATCGGATTGTAGGACGCCTGGATCCAGATCTCGCGGCCGCCCTTGGCGATCCGCTTGTATTCCGCCGCCTGATACTGGCCGCGGTTGAGGTTTTCCCAGAATTCGCGATACGCCGGCGCGTTACGCTCGTTCGGCTCGACGAACATGCCGTGATGCTTGCCCTGGATTTCCGGCAGCGAATAGCCGAGCGCGGCGCAGAAATTCGGATTGGCGGTGCGGATGGTGCCGTCCATGTTGAATTCGATCACGGCCTGCGATTTGACGATCGCGGCGATCTGGCCGTCATTGTCGGCGGCTTTCAGCTTTTGCGCGGTGACGTCGGTGGCGAACTTGACCACCTTGAACGGCTTGCCGGCCTCGTTGAGGATCGGATTGTAGCTGGCGAGGATCCAGATTTCCTTGCCGCCCTTGCCGAGCCGCTTGTACTCGGCGGCTTCGTACTGGCCGCGGTTCAGCCGCGCCCAGAACTCGCGATAGGCCGCGCTGTCGCGATCTTCCGGGACCACGAACATGCTGTGGTGCTTGCCCTGGATCTCATCGAGCGGGTAACCGACCGCGCCGAGGAAGTTCTCGTTGGCGGTGACGATGGTGCCGTCCATGTTGAATTCGATGACGGCCTGGGCCCGGCTGAGCGCGGCGATCTTGCCGGCGTCCTCCATGCTGTGGATCTTTTGCGCCGTAATGTCGGTCGCGAACTTGATGACCCCGACCGGCTTGCCGCCGCCATCGAGGATCGGATTGTAGGACGCCTGGATCCAGATCTCGCGGCCGCCCTTGCCGAACCGCTTGTATTGCGCGGCCTGGAATTCGCCCCGGTTCAGCCGCGCCCAGAATTCGCGATAGGCCGCGCTCTCGCGCTCGGCCGGATCGACGAACATGCCGTGATGCTTGCCCTGGATTTCGGCCAGCGTGTAGCCCACGGCGCCGAGAAAATTCGGGTTCGCGGTGACGATGGTGCCGTCGAGCTTGAACTCGATCACGGCCTGCGACTTGTTGATGGCAGCGGCTTGGGCAAGCGCGCTTTGGGTGTTTGCTTTCTTTTGCAGATTGAACACATGAGGCTCCGCGCGCTGTTTAAAAATGGATGGCTGATAATTCAGTACGGGAAAAAGTTGCAGATACCCGTTTATCAACGGTAAACCATCTCGCTCGACCAATGTTTCGCCTGATGAAATTCGTGCGACGCGCTCCCCGGTGTGAGCTTCCTGTGCGCCTTCATTCATCGCGATAATTTGTCGTGTGTGCACGTTGATGGGCAGAGTGAAGGCCTCCGACCATGCCTGCGGCCTACGTATTCATACGGAGCGAATTATTGAGCTTTTTGAACGTTATGTCCGGTTGACGACACTCTCATACGCCGCCTGGAGCCGCTCACCGACCGTCGGTCCCTTCCTGCGCCGGACCTGACCCAGATGAGTCTCGCGCAACTCGTCCATGAACTCTGCCCACATTTTGGGCCCGCCCTCGCTGAGTAGCCTGGCGCGGATGCCGAGTTCTTCGGAAACGGGAAGATATTTGTAACCCCAGGCCGCCATCTGCGCGAGGACCGGCAGCAATTCGATGCCCTGTTCGGTCAGCGAATAGATTCCCTTCTGCTTGTGACTGGGATCGTCCTCGCGGGTGATGATGCCAGCGTCGAGCAACGTCTTCAGCCGGTCGGCGAGGATGTTGGAGGAGATGCCTTCCTCCGACTTGGTCAAGAGCTCGCGAAAATGCCGCCGGTTGCCGAACATCATGTCGCGGATGATGAGCAGGCTCCATTTGTCGCCGACCACTTCCAGCGTGAGGTTGATCGGGCAGCCGGAGCGTTGATCGTCGGTCATGGAAGCGTCCCCGAAAAAACTGCTTGCAATATTGCACCGGTTATCTCAGGATACAACCAGTTGCAAATCGCAATCGGTTAAGGGAGCGCTGAGATGGCAAAGCTGATCATGTGGAACCTGATGACGCTGGACGGCTTCGTCGAAGCGCCGAACCGGGACATCTCCTGGCATGAAGACGTCTGGGGCGAAGAACTGGAGCGATTGTCGATCGAGCAGCTCAACGCCGCCGGCGGATTGCTGTTCGGCCGCGTCACCTATGAGCTGATGGCAAATCATTGGCCGAAGGCGACCGGCGAAGTCGCCGACTTCATGAATGCGGCGCCGAAATACGTGTTCTCGCGCACGCTGAAGCAATCCGGTTGGAGCAACACGCGGATGTTCGCGGACGATGTGGCCGATACCGTCACCAAACTGAAGCGCGATTCGCCGAAGGATATCTTTCTGTTCGGCAGCGCCGATCTGGCGTCGCACCTGATCCCGCACGGCGTGATCGACGAATTCCGCATCGCGCTGAACCCGATCATCCTTGGCGGCGGAACGCCGTTGTTCAAACAGGGCGCGCGGACCAGGCTGAAGCTGCTGGACAGCCGGGCGTTGTCGACCGGGATCGTGATCCTGCGCTACGCGCCGGCAGCTTCGAAATAGTTCGCCGCAAATGTCGGTTAGGCAAAACCTGGTTCGTCATGCTGGCGTGCCTCAACTATCCGGAGTCTAGATGTCGTTGACGTTGTATTTTCACCCGCTGGCGTCGTTCTGCTGGAAGGCGCTGATTGCGCTCTATGAGAACGGCGTCCCGTTCACGCCGAAGCTGGTCGATCTCGGCAATCCGGCCGAACGCGCCGCGCTGCTGCAACTGTGGGGAATCGGAAAGTTTCCGGTGCTGCAGGACGATGCCAGGGGCGAGATCGTCCCGGAATCGAGCATCGTGATCGAGTACCTTGATCGCCATTATCCCGGACGTACGCGATTGATTCCGGCTGACGCTGACAGGGCCCTGCAGACCCGGCTGCGCGACCGCTTCTACGATCTCTATGTGCATCTGCCGATGCAGAAGATCATGCTCGACCGGCTTCGCCCTGAAGGGAAGAAGGATCCCCACGGGGTCGAGGAGGCGCGGGCGCAGCTGCGCACTTCATACGCGATGGTCGACCGGCAGATGGCCGGCGGAGCCTGGGCGATGGGCGATGATTTCGGCCTCGCCGACTGCGCCGCGGCGCCGTCGCTGTTCTACGGCAGCATGGCGCTGCCGTTCGGCGACGGCGAGACAAACCTCGCCGCCTATCTCGAACGACTGAAGGCGCGGCCATCGTTCGCACGGGTGCTGAAGGAGGCCGAGCCCTATTTCAGTATGGTGCCGAAGGAGCGCTGAATGAGTTCCGCAAGCAAGACCGGGATCATCCGCAACCTGTTCGCCGCCTATTTGGCGAATGACCGCGCGGCGGTCGAGGCCGCGTTCACCGATGACTTCCGATTCACCAGCCCCTATGACGACGAAATCGACAAGGCGACCTATTTCGAGCGGTGCTGGCAGAACAGCGACTGGATCGAACGACAGGATCTCGAGCGTATCATGGTCGAGGGCGAGGCGGCGTTCGTGACCTATCGATGCGTCGCCAGGGAAGGCAAGAGTTTCCGCAATACGGAGTTCTTCGCTTTTGCCGGCGACAGGATCAGGCGCATCGACGTCTATTTCGGGGCGACGTACGAAAACGGCGTTTTTGTCAAACAGCAGGGGTAGGGGCGCACAGGAACTCCCTCATGGTGAGGAGGCGCGTAGCGCCGTCTCGAACCATGAGGCCACAGACGGGCCTGCATCCTTCGAGACGCGGCCAAGTGGCCGCTCCTCCAGCGACAACGGCGAAGCCGTTGCGCGGGGATGAGGGGGAAGCCCCCCATTACCTCCAAAAAAATTGTCACCGACATGTCGGCGCCGCAAAACCCGGTTCGTCATGTTGACGAAGGTTCGCCGGAGCAGCCGGCCGGCCCGACAGAAAAACGGAGCGAAACGATGCGATTCATGGTGATTGTGAAGGCCAGCAAGGATACCGAAGCCGGCGTGATGCCCAGCACGGAAATGCTGGCCGCGATGGGCAAGTTCAACGAGGAACTGGTCAAGGCCGGCATGATGGAGGCCGGCGAGGGCCTGCATCCGTCTTCGAAAGGCGCGCGGGTCAAATATCAGGGCGGAGAGGGCAGTGCCGTCAGAGGGCCGTTCCCCCTGACCAGCGATCTCGTTGCCGGCTTCTGGCTGATCAACGCGAAATCGCTCGATGATGCGATCGCGTGGATGAAGCGCGCGCCGTTCGATGGTGGAGCCGAGATCGAAATCCGCCAGGTGTTCGCGGCCGAGGATTTTGGCGAGGCGTTCACCCCCGAACTGCGCGAGCAGGAAGATCGCCTGCGCGCGCATGCTGGGAAGAAATAACGAAGTCATTCCGGGGCAGCCCGCAGGGCTGAACCCGGAATCTCGAGATTCTCCGATGTGCAATTGCACATCGGAGTTCGCGCTTCGCGCGCCCCGGAATGACGCCGAATCTAAACAGGAAATCCCACCATGCGATTCATGATGCTGATGATCCCCCTGGGCTATGAGACCGCGGCGCCGGATGTGCAGCTCGATCCCGAGCGCGTCGCGGCGATGATGAAATACAATGAGGCGCTGAGTGAAGCCGGAGTTCTGATCGCGCTCGACGGGTTGCACCCGCCGTCGATGGGCGCGCGGGTGTCGTTCGCATCAGGCAAGCCTGTCGTCACCGACGGTCCGTTCACCGAGGCCAAGGAGGTGCTCGGCGGCTACTGGATGATCGACGTCAAGTCGCGCGAAGAGGCGATCGCCTGGGCCAGCAAGTGCCCGGCGTCCGAGAACGAGATCATCGAAATCCGCCAGGTGCAGGAGATGTCCGATTGGTCGGACGAAGTGCAGCAGGCCGCCAAAGGTTTTGTGGAACTGCAAAAGACTAATGCGAACAAGGCGCGGTGAGCCGCGGGAATCGCCGCCCGTTAACCTTCCTGAACGCCCAAAATAAGTGACCTTTATAGCCAACTCATGTAAAAGCCTTTCACATGAGTTGGCGCAAAGAACCCCGCCGCCCCGAGCGCGGCTATCATCACGGCAATCTGAAAGAGGCGCTGCTGCAGGCGGCGCTTGGCCTGATCGCTGAAAAGGGCGCGGCCGGTTTCACGTTTGCCGACGCCGCGCGGATGGCCGGCGTCAGCCCGGCGGCGCCCTACCGGCATTTTCGCGACCGCGATGAGTTGCTGTCCTCGATCGCCCAGCGCGGCTTCGAGCAGTTCGAGGCACTGTTGCTGCAGGCCTGGGACGACGGCCGTCCCGACACCGTCACGGCGTTCGAGCGGCTCGGCAAAGCCTATCTCGCCTTCGCCCGCAACGAGCCGGCATTCTACTCGGCGATGTTCGAATCCGGGCTTCCGGTCGATGTTAGCCCCACATTGCAGGCGGCAAGCGAACGGGCCTTCGCCGTAATCAGGGCGGCAGCCGAGCGTCTCGCCGCGCTGGTGCCGCCGGGCATGCCGCGGCCGCCGGCGATGATGATGGCGCTGCACATCTGGTCGATGTCGCACGGCGTGGCGTCGCTGTTTGCGCGGGGCGATGCGGCGCGCCGTAAGCTGCCGATGTCGGCCGAGGATCTCCTGGAAGCCGAAGTGCTGATCTATCTGCGCGGTCTCGGCTTCCCGACCGATCGCAGGCCTGCCGCGAAGGACCCGGCGAGCGAGAAGCCGTCCGGCCCGCCGCCGGTTCCACCGGCGGGTCCTTGGGGCACTCCAAAATAATTTAACGACGGCCGCTTGCCGCCCGCTTGACAAAAAACGTGGATGGTTTAGGTATGTAAATGTTATTTACATTCACAACGGCGTGATCGCCGTCATGGAGAGGGAAATGGCCTACACCGCAGATGTCAATCGATGGCGCGGCCCCGCTGAAGAAACCAATCGGCCCCCGCATATGCTGGATAGCCCCTGGCATCCCGGCTGGATCGCCGTAACCATCCTCGGCTTCATCATCTGGTGGCCGATCGGGCTTGCCCTTCTCTTTTTCACACTCGGGAGCAGAAAAATGGGTTGCTGGAGTCACCAGGATCGCTGGCAGAACAAGATGGAGCGGATGCAGTACAAGATGGACCGGATGCGTGGCCGCATGGAGAGCCGTGGCTTCGGCTTCGGCGGCTTCGGGACGCCCACGAGCGGCAACCGCGCCTTCGACGAATACCGCACCGAAACGCTGCGTCGTCTCGAGGAAGAGCAGGTCGAATTCCGCAACTTCCTCGATCGCCTGCGTCACGCCAAGGACAAGGAAGAGTTCGACCAGTTCATGGCGCAGCACAAGCCGCGTCCGACCCCGCCGAACGATCAGCCGCAAAGCTGAACTTCAAGTCGTGAGCTAACGCCTCGGGCGATGTGCCCCCATAGCGCCTGAAGGCTAACGAGCCGCCCGTTTGTGATCAGCACAGACGGGCGGTTTGCTTTGTGCGCGTGAAGCTGCGTTCCGCTATTCAGCCAGTTCGCGCATCACCTTGATCAGGTCGGATTTTCCCTCAAAGCCGATGCCGGGAAGGTCGGGCATGACGATGTGGCCGTCCTCGACGCAAACGGAGTCGGGAAAGCCGCCATACGGTTGAAAGAGGTCCGGGTAGCTCTCGTTGCCACCGAGGCCGAGACCTGCCGCGATGTTCAGCGACATCTGGTGCCCGCCATGGGGGATGCAGCGGGACGGCGACCAGCCATGCTGTGCCAGGACATCGAGCGTCCGCAGATATTCGACAAGTCCGTACGACAGCGCGCAATCGAACTGCAGCCAGTCGCGGTCCGGCCGCATGCCGCCGTAGCGGAGCAGATTGCGTGCGTCCTGATGCGAAAAGAGATTTTCGCCGGTCGCCATCGGACCCGGATAGAATTCCGACATGGCGGCTTGCAGCGCGTAGTCGAGCGGATCGCCGATCTCCTCGTACCAGAACAGCGGATAGCCGCGCAGCATCTTCGCGTAGGCGATACCGGTTTCGAGATCGAAGCGTCCGTTGGCGTCGACGGCAAGCCGCGCTTCCGAGCCGATCTCCTTCAACACGGCTTCGATCCGTCCGCGGTCCTCGTCGATCGACGCGCCGCCGATCTTCATCTTCATTACGTTGTAGCCTCGGTTGAGATAGCCGCGCATCTCCGCTTGCAGCGCCGAATTGTCCTTGCCCGGATAATAGTAGCCGCCTGCCGCGTAAACGAAGACACGGGGATTGGCCTCACGGCCCTTCTTTTCGGCGAGGAGACGAAACAGCGGCTTGCCGGCGATCTTCGCGACGGCGTCCCAGACCGCCATGTCGAGCGTGCCCACCGCCACCGAGCGCTCGCCGTGCCCGCCCGGCTTTTCATTGGACATCATCGCTGCCCAGATCCGATGCGGATCGAGGTTGGTGCCGGCGTCGTCGAGCAGGCTTGCAGGCTCGGCTTCGATGATGCGATTGCGGAAGCGTTCCCGGATCAGGCCGCCCTGGCCATAGCGGCCATTGGAATTGAAGCCGTATCCGACGACGCGGCGACCGTCGCGCATGACATCCGTTACCACGGCGACGAGGCTCGCCGTCATTTTCGAGAAGTCGATATAGGCGTTGCGGATCGGAGAGGCGATCGGCTTGGTGATTTCGACGACGTCGACGATACGCATGATGTTTTCCTTCCATCGGCCGTTGTTTGGAGGCGCCGGTCATGCTGATAACGACAGCAGCAAGCCTGTTCGGGATGGTTGGTAAAGCTGGATTTGCTTCAAGGCCAATGCTATTGCCTGAACTGGTTATGTTGATACGGCATTACCAATGGAACTGATCTGGTTCGAGGACTACCTGGCGCTCGCCGGAACCCTGAACTTCTCAAGGGCGGCCGAGGCACGCCACGTCACCCAGCCGGCCTTCAGCCGCAGGATTCGCGCGCTCGAAAGCTGGGTCGGCGCTGACTTGTTCACCCGCACGACGCATGGCGTCGCGCTGACCCCGGCGGGCGAGCATTTCCACAATCAGGCGGAGATGCTGACCCGCGCGGTGCATCAACTGCGCCGCGACACGCTGGAAGTTTCCGGCCGCGGTGCAAAGCTCTTGTCGATCGCGGCGACGCACGCGCTCTCCTTCACTTTTTTTCCAAAGTGGGTTCGCGGCAATGAAAGGGTTCTGGCGCTTGGGAATCTCAACCTGATTTCCGACAGCATGCAGGCGTGCGAGCAGATGATGCTGCGCGGCGATGCGCAGTTTCTGCTTTGCCACTACCACCGGCAAATGAGCAGCAGGTTAGAGTCCCGCCAGTTCAGGAGCATCGTGGTCGGATCCGATACGCTCGTTCCGCTCAGTGCGCCGGGCAAAAACGGAGCTCCGCACTGGCGGCTTCGTGGCGGCAAGCCGGTCAAATACCTGGCCTATAGTGCGCAGTCGGGATTGGGACGCATCGTGGCCGCCCAATGGGGAACGAAAGAGCGAGCCTTTGCGCTCGAAACGATCTTTACTTCCCATCTGGCAGCAACCCTGCTTTCGATGGCGCGCGCTGGAGACGGCGTGGCATGGCTGCCGCGGACTCTGGCCGAAGAGGACATTTCTGCCGGCCGGCTGGTCGAAGCGGGCGCTGCGGATTTGCATATCCCTATCGAAATTCGTCTTTTCCGCCCCCTTGCACGGCAAAGCCAGGCCGCCGAGTCGGCGTGGGCTGCCTTTGAACAGTCCTGACGTTTCGACGAACGGTTTGCTATCCGTGCACCGCTTTGCGCTGGCGAAGTCCCCCGGACGACCTATATTTCGGGCCGGCGCACCCGAGATGATGGCGATGATCCAGAACGCAATTGCACCCGTCGACCAGCTCTGGGGATCCCTCCGCCGCGAGGCCGAAAGCGTCCTCGCCAACGATCCGCTGTTCGGCGCCTCGCTGTCATCAGCCATCCTCGATCATGCCGATTTCGGTCGCGCGCTCGCTCATCAGATCGGCGAACGGCTCGGCAAGACCGCTGATGACCACGAGTTGTTCGCACGCGTGGCCCGTGAGGCCTTTCACGCCGCGCCCGACCTGATCGACGCGGCAAGCCTCGATCTGCAAAGCATTGCCATTCACGATCCTGCGACCAAAGGACTGCTGCCGCCGCTGCTCAACTTCAAGGGCTACGTCGCGCTGCAGGCCTGGCGCGTGTCCAGCTGGCTCTGGCGTCACGAGCGAACCGACCTCGCCCTGTTGCTGCAAAGCCTGTCGTCGGATTCGCTTCAGGTCAGCATTCACCCTTCCGCCTCGATCGGCACCTCGGTGTTTCTCGATCACGCGACCGGCATCATCGCCGGCGCCTTCGCTGTCATCGGCGACGAGGTGACGATCCTGCAAAACGTCACCATCGGCCGGAAACAGGCAATGCCGGGCCGCGCGCCGCGGATCGGCCGCGGCGTGCTGCTCAGCACCGGCGCCACGATCCTGGGCGACGTTCGCATCGGCGACTTCGCCAAGATCGGCGCCGGCGCGCTCATCGAGCAAGACGTGCCGGCCGGATGTACCGCCGTCGGCATGCCGGCGCGGCTCGTCAATTGCGCCGAGGCGGGGCTGCCGGCGTGAGCTGCGTTGCTCCTCGCGCAAGCGCGATTCCGGGCGCCGACTGCGACAAAACAACCCGACGGGCAAATCAGTTCTGATTTGCGGAAATCGTGTCAAGTAGAAAATTTCTGTATATCAGAAATATTTCTGTTGTCGGCCGACCCAAATCAGTGCGCATCTATCGCCATCCCGTCCCACTCAGAGGGCGTCGGCCGTCGTCACGGACGTTGGGCGGGTTGCGGTGGACGCTGGTTTGCGCTGAGACGATGGCGCGGACGAGCGTACGGCAAAACCGTGTGGTCCTGGCGCCCGTTGCAGGCGTCAAGCTGTCGGCTAGGCGCAAGCTGAACCGGTGGTGACGGAGTCAATTAGGAACTCGTCTCCGGGGAGATCACGGCATAAGCCGTAAAGCCATTGCGCAGGGAAGGCCGGGTGTTCACCGCTGCCCTGTATGCTCGTGTGCACCATCTTGTTGCACAATCGCACACGAGACCGCGGGTGCAGCGCGCACCCGGTCTTCCCTGCGCCCTCTCTATGGGCGGGAAGTTTCCAGCAAACCTCGGGCGCAATGCGTCGCGAGAATGCGAAGGTGTGATTACCGTCATCCTGAGGCGCGAGCGTAGCGAGCCTCGAAGGATGAATCGGCCACAGAAGGGCCGTCGCCCTTCGAGGCGCGCAGGAGCGCGCACCTCAGGGTGACGGGTTAGGCCAATACCCTCAAGGGAACCCGGTTCCAGCCCCCGTAACCGCCCGGTCTGCCTTGATTTCCGGCAGTCAAATTGTCCTTTGGTAACCTCGCATTAACCAAGATTAGCGTCTGGTTAGGGACGTAAAGACGCGCGGATAGCCCTCGTTTTGACACGTTGGCAGGGGAAGCAGGACCCGGCTTTGGACGGGCCCCCCATGCGACACCAATGAGGCTCTCGCGCTGGCGCATTTTTCGCCGCGCCCGATGCGCGGCTGTGGAACGGGCAGCCAGTCGCTCCCGGAGGAATTTGGGAAGGAGCATGATCCGGAAAAGTGGGACCCGGTTTTCCGAAAAGATCATGCTCCAAACAAGAGGCAGAGCATGATCCGGAAAAGTGGGGCCCGGTTTTCCGAAAAGATCATGCTCCAAACAAGAGATAGAGCATGATCCGGAAAAGCGGTTTTCCGAAGCGGATCATGCCCAAACGAGAGCATTGAGAGGATATGATCTGGTGATCCGGAGATTCCTGCAGTTCGTGACGCTGGCCTGCCTTCTGGCAACGGCTTCGTCCGCCAGCGCCCAACAGGTCGAAACGCAATCGCTGTCGCTTGCCGCGTCAGACGTGTCGCTGATTTCGCTGTTCCTGCAGGCGCACTGGGTCGTCAAATCAGTGATGATGGGGCTGCTCGCCTGTTCGGTCTGGGTCTGGGCGATCGCCATCGACAAGATCTTTCTCTATGCGCGCACCAAGCGCGCGATGGACCGTTTCGAACAGGCGTTCTGGTCCGGGCAATCGATCGAGGAGCTTTACCGCTCGCTCTCCGCCAAGCCGACGCAATCCATGGCAGCGTGCTTTGTCGCGGCGATGCGCGAATGGAAACGTTCGTTCGAGAGCCAGACCAGGTCCTTTGCCGGCCTGCAGATGCGGATCGAGAAGGTGATGAACGTCTCCATCGCCCGTGAAGTCGAGCGGCTGGAACGGCGGCTTCTGGTGCTGGCCACCGTCGGCTCGGCCGGGCCGTTCGTCGGCCTGTTCGGAACCGTCTGGGGCATCATGTCGAGCTTCCAGTCGATCGCGGCCTCGAAGAACACCTCGCTGGCGGTGGTGGCGCCCGGCATCGCGGAGGCGCTGTTTGCCACCGCGATCGGCCTTATCGCTGCCATTCCGGCGACTATTTTCTACAATAAGTTCATTTCCGAGGTGAACCGGCAGGCCCAGCGCCTGGAGGGGTTCGCCGACGAATTTTCAGCGATCCTGTCGCGCCAGATCGACGAGCGGGCATGATCCCGAAAAGTGGAAACCGGTTTTTGGACCAGATCATGCCCCCGGATAAACGGCGTGAGGAGCGGTCAATCGTGAGCATTGTGGGCATCCGATCATGGCGATGAACATGGCAGGTTCGGCAGGTGGCGGTGGACGCCGCGGCCGGCGACGCGCCGCCGTGATGGCGGAGATCAACGTCACGCCGATGGTGGACGTGATGCTGGTGCTCTTGATCATCTTCATGGTGGCCGCGCCCTTGATGACCTCGACCATCGATATCGATTTGCCGGTCGCCAGCGGCGGCAAGTCGCTGGCGTCGAACGCCCCGCCATTGACGCTGTCGGTCAAGCGCACCGGCGGCGCCTGCAACTCGAATGTCGAATTATATCTGGGGGATACATTGATCCCTGCCGCCGACTTGTTGCCCAAAATCAAGGCTATAAGGGAAACCCGGTCGGAGGCCGAGAGCGTGGTCTATCTGCGCGGCGATAAGGACGTCTGTTACACAGATATGATGAAATTGTTGGGTTATATTCGGACCGCGGGGTTCAAGGCGAACATCGTGATCGTCCCCGAGCAGGGCTCGTGAGCGCCAGCGTTTTGGCACGGGGTGGAAGCTGAAGTGCGCGAGCGGAGCGGAAAAACGTACGTGAGCGGAGCGGAAAGACTTAAGTGAAGCTCAAGATCGACAAGACACTGGCTGCGTCGGTCGCCCTGCACGTCCTCGTGCTGGGGTACGGACTGGTGTCGTTCTCGACCAAGGCTTACGAAATGACGCCGGAGGAATCGGTCGCCGTCGATGTCATTTCGCCCGACCAGCTCGCCAAGGTCATGGCCGGGACCAAGACCGGCAAGAAGGAAAATCCGAAGCCGCTGGTGGACAAGGTTGCCGAGGCCAAGCCGATCGAAGACGCGGTCGGCAAGGTGACCGAAAAAGCGCCCGTGGTCACCGAAATGGCGCCGCCCAAGGCGGAAGAGAAGCCGGTCGAGAAAAAGCCGGATCCGCCCAAGGTTACCGAAAAGGCGAAGGAAGAGCCGAAGCCGGACAAGAAGCCCGATCCGCCCAAGGTCGATCCGATCGCGGAAGAGATGATGAAGGCGAACGCAGAGGCGGAAGCAAAGGCCAAGGCTGAGGCGAAGGCAAAGGCCAAGGCGGAAGCGAAGGCAAAGGCTGAGGCAAAAGCCAAGGCCGAAGCCGAGGCGAAAGCCAAAGCGGACGCGAAGCCCAGGTCGGAAGATCCGTTGGTCAGTATCGCGGCGCTGCTCGACAAGCGGGACCCGTCGCGAAAGGCCGCGACCGGCGACACCTTGAATTCGAATGCCGCCCTGGGCACCGCCAAGGGCACTGCCGCAGACAACTCCGCGACCTGGGGATCGATGTTCAAGCAGCAGGTCGAGCGATGCTGGAAGAAGCCCTATGGCGGCATCGAGTCGCAGAAGCCGGAAGCGGCGTTTGCGATCCGCCTGAAGCGCGACGGTACGCTGGAGGGAATGCCGGTTCCGGAAGGAACGCCGGCAACGCCGTATTTGCGCGTCTATCAGGAGAGCGCGTTGCGCGCGATCATCGAATGCCAGCCGTACAAGCTGCCTGCGGCGTTTTTCGAGGAATGGAAATATTTTGCGCCGGTGTTCACCGAACAGAAGACCTGAAGCTTTTGTAATTTGGTGGTCACCTCCCGGCAATCACGGATATGAGCAAAGTCGAAGCGATGACTGACAAAGAGGGATTGCCGAACATGCTGTTTCGCCCGAGCCGCCGGCAGATCATTACCGGAATGGCGTCAGCGGGCCTGCTGATGGGCGGCCAGCGCGCCTTCGGCCAGGCGCCGAAACGCATCATTGTGCCCGAGGGCGAATTCACGCCGCTCCCCATCGCGATCCCGAATTTCGCCGCCGGCACGCCGGCAGACGCCGAGGTCGGCGTCGGCGTCACGCAGGTCATCACCAACAACCTGAAGCGCAGCGGTCTGTTCGCGCCGATCGATCAGGCGGCCTATATCGAGAAAGTAATCAACATCGATGCCGCGCCGAACTTCCAGAGCTGGAAGAGCATCAACGCGCAGGCGCTGGTGACCGGCCGCATGACGCGGCAGGGCGACGGCCGCCTCAAGGCCGAATTCCGGCTATGGGACGTCAACACCGGCCAGCAGCTCACCGGCCAGCAGTATTTCACCTCGCCGGAATACTGGCGGCGGATCGCCCACATCATCTCCGACCAGATCTACGAGCGCCTGACCGGCGAAAAAGGCTACTTCGACAGCCGCGTGGTGTTCGTCGACGAGAGCGGCTCCAAGGAACGCCGCGTCAAGCGGCTGGCCTTGATGGATCAGGACGGCGCCAACGTGAAATATCTGACGCGCGGCGCCGACCTGGTGCTGACGCCGCGGTTTTCGCCGTCGACCCAGGAAATTACCTATATGGAGTTCGGGCAGGGCGATCCGCGGGTCTACCTGTTCAACATCGAGACCGGGCAGCGCGAGATCGTCGGCAACTTCCCGGGCATGTCGTTCTCGCCGCGCTTCTCGCCGGACGGCCAGCGCGTCATCATGAGCCTGCAGCAGGGTGGCAATTCGAACTTGTTCGTGATGGACCTGCGCTCGAAATCGACGACGCGGCTGACCGACACGCCGGCGATCGACACCTCGCCGTCCTATTCGCCGGACGGCGCCCGCATCTGCTTTGAGTCCGATCGCGGCGGCAAGCCGCAGATCTATGTGATGCCGGCGACCGGTGGTGGGGCGCAGCGCATTTCGTTCCAGGAGGGCAGCTATTCGACGCCGGTGTGGTCGCCGCGCGGCGACTACATCGCCTTCACCAAGCAGGGCGGTGGTCAATTCGCGATCGGCATCATGAAGCCGGACGGATCGGGCGAACGCATTCTCACCTCGGGCTTCCATAACGAAGGCCCGACCTTTGCGCCGAACGGCCGGGTGCTGATGTTCTTCCGCGAGCCCGGCGGCAACAGCGGCCCTTCATTGTTCACCGTCGATATCTCCGGGCGCAACGAGCTGCGGGTCCCGACCCCTGGCTTCGCCTCCGATCCGGCATGGTCTCCGCTGTTGTCCTGAGCGTTCCACGGGTTAGGGCGTTAATCGGCAAACATTGCCTAGCGTGCTGATTTATCAGGCGGATTTCTGCAGCCTGAAACCGAAAGCAACGTCTTGGTAACGATATTCCCTCAGAAAGACTTCATCTGCAAAGGGTAAGACTACGCACCCGAACAGGACGGCGTACACCCGAAATGCAGCTCGCAAACCAGAACGGAGAGTCCGATCAGAAGATGTCGCCGTATCTTCGCGCGGCGCTGATCGATTCGCTGTTCGAAACCCGCGCTCCGCTGCTCACGGGTCTTTTCTTCGGCGCCGTTGCGGCGGCCGTGACCGCGCTGAAGACGGGAGAACCGCTCATCTGGGCGTGTGTCGTGCTTCTCATCTTCGCCGCCGCCCTCCGGGCGTTCGACTTGCGGCGGTACGATACACGCAAAGCGACACTGACCGCCGATGAGGCTGCGCGGTGGAAGAGCCGGCATCAGATCGGGGCGATCATCCAGGCCGCCGCGGTCGGCATCTGGTGCTGCACCACCCTGTTGGTCTCGGACGACGCCGTCGCTCATATGATTTGTCTGTCCACAACCACCGGATTCGTGGCGGGCGGTGCGGGCAGGGCCTATGGACGGCAATGGATATTCCAGCTGCAGGCTTACCTTTGCTTCGGTTCAACGGTCATCGCGCTGGCATTGCGTGGCACGCCCTATTACATGGCCATGTCGGTCCTGTGCGCAGCATTCCTCGTGGCGGTCATACAAATTTCGGCCAATCTGCACAGAATATTCATGCAGGCGCTGATGGCGCGCGAGCGCGAGGCGGCGCTGGCCGGCCAGTTCGATACCGCGTTGAACAACATGCCGCACGGGCTTTGCATGTTCGGCGCTGACGGCCGCCTTGCGGTCATGAACCACCGCTTCAGCGAGATGATGAGCCTGCCTGACGCTTCGGTGCAGGGTGCCGCCAGTGCGTCCGACATTATTGCAGCCTGCGTCGCCTCTGGTTCGATTTCGAACGCGAGCGGCAGCATGATCCTGTCGGAAATCGAGAGCTCGCAGGCGCGGGACATGATCACGACCGATCCCGACTTCACGCGCAACCGGTCTCTGTCATGGACGTTCCAGCCGATGGCGGGCGGAGGCGCGGTGGTCTTGCTCGAAGACATCACCGAGCGGCGCGACGCGGAAGCCAAGATCAGCCATCTCGCGCGTTACGACGAACTCACCGAGCTTCCCAACCGGGTCAATTTCCGCGACGAAATCGGGCGCCTGCTGGCCATTCAGCAAGGCGCCGACAGGTTGTCGGCGCTGCTGTTCGTCGACCTCGATCAATTCAAGCAGGTCAATGACACGCTGGGTCATC
The DNA here is from genome assembly GCF_040546575.1 of Bradyrhizobium sp. OAE829. Classification (NCBI taxonomy): domain Bacteria; kingdom Pseudomonadati; phylum Pseudomonadota; class Alphaproteobacteria; order Hyphomicrobiales; family Nitrobacteraceae; genus Bradyrhizobium; species Bradyrhizobium sp. OAE829. The sequence continues at coordinate 5,494,515 of NZ_JBEPOE010000001.1, forward strand.
CCTGCGGCGACCAGTTGTTGTGCGCGGTTGCCGGACGGCTGCGCGAGATGTTGCGTCCCGAGGACTTCGTGGCGCGGTTTGGCGGCGACGAATTCGTCGTGTTCCAGCAGGACATTCATTCCCACGAGGACGCGGCAGGCCTCGCCCGGCGCATCGTCGACCGGCTGAGCGAGCGCTACAAGATCGACAATCATCTGGTCGAGATCGGCGCCAGCGTCGGCATCGCCATGACCTCTGCCGGGGTCAGTGCGGATACGCTGCTGAAGAATGCCGACATGGCGCTGTACCGCGCCAAGGCCGACGGCCGCGGTACCTTCTGCTTCTTCCGCGACGAGATGGCCCAAACCGTCGAAGCGCGCCGCATCCTTGAACTCGACCTGCGCAAGGCGCTGGCGAACGAGGAGTTCGAGCTGTTCTATCAGCCGCTGGTCAATATCAAGTCCGGCAAGATCGCGACCTGCGAGGCGCTGCTGCGCTGGAATCATCCGGTCCGCGGCACGGTATCGCCGATCGATATCATTCCGGTCGCCGAGGATATGGGCCTGATCGTCGATCTCGGCCGCTGGATTTTGCGCAAGGCCTGCATGGAGTGCATGAAGTGGCCCGAGGCCGTCAGCGTCGCCGTCAACTTCTCTCCGCAGCAATTCCATCAGCGCGACGTGCTGAGCGAAGTACGCTACGCGCTCGAGGTCTCCGGCCTGCCGGCGCACCGGCTCGAAATCGAGATCACCGAATCCTCGTTGTTGCGCAACACGCAGCTGACGCATGATGTGCTGTCGCAACTGCATTCGCTCGGCGTGCGGATCTCGCTGGACGATTTCGGCACCGGCTATTCGAGCCTGAGCTATCTGCACAACTTCCCACTGCAGAAAGTGAAGATCGACCGTTCCTTCCTCGAAGGCATCGATACCGATCGTCCGCTGACATTGCTGCGGGGCGTGGCGCGGCTCTCGGCCGATCTCGGCATGTCGGTCGTGGTCGAGGGCATCGAGACCAACGAACAACTCGAATTGATCAGCACCGATGGCACGGTGACCGAGGCGCAAGGCTATCTGTTCAGCCGGCCGGTCCCCTCGGTTCGGGTTCGCCAGTTGCTGAATGCTTCCCACGGCCGCCGTTCGCCGGACGAGCCGCTGGTCGTGGTGCCGTCGCGTTCGATCGCGTGACACAATACAACTTCCCGTAATACTACGGACGGTGGCGGCTGCAAAGGTTAACCCTAACGTGTCGATAGCTTTGCAATTTTGTTAAGGAGCTGTTAAGTTTTTCGTACTCGCTCAGGTTGTTTGGAAGTGATGGAGTACGAGATGAAATCCGGAGCCGAACCGCGCGCTTCGTTTGCTGTGCGGGGAGGCGCGCTGTTTGACCGCGTCGATTACCGGCCCATCGAAACTCCTGAGGCGAAAGACCAGCTCTATTTGATGCGCTACCGGGCCTATACGCACGGCAATTTAATTCCGCCGTCAGGAACCGAGCGCTACAGTGATCGCTACGACGATGCGCCCAATGCCTGGACGTTCGGAATCTATGTCGACGGTGAACTTTACAGCTCGATCCGTCTCCACGTCCTGACGTCCGACCAGCGGATGTCCTGCACGACCGATTTGTTCGGCGATGTTCTTCACCCTCGCCTCGACCGCGGCGAAGTTTTCATCGATCCGGCCCGTTTCGTTGCAGATCCGGATAAAGCCCAGCGTTTCCCGGAGCTTCCTTATTTGACAGTGCGGTTGGCCTATCTGGCATGCGAGTATTTCAACGCCGATACCGGGCTTGCGCTCGTTCGCCCCGCGCACCAGTCGTTTTATCGCCGGGTCTTTCTTAACGAGACCATCGCCGAACCGCGCCAGTTTCCGAACGCATTGGCAAAGGTGGCATTGATGGCGTCCGATTTCCGCGCTGTGCGGGAACACGTCATGACCCGGTTTCCCATCATGCGCTCCAGTGCATTCGAGCGGCGGATGCTGTTCCAGCGTGCGCCTCACGCCTTCCAGGAAGCCGAAATATCGACCTTCGAGCGAGCCTCGATCGTTCCCAGTTCCTGAAGCTGCCGGGCTGGAATCCGCAGGAATTTGCTGTCCGGCGGCAGGAGGCTGCCCAATCGGTGCACAAACCGCCTGTGCCGGGCGCCCAAAGCGATGATTCCGGCCTCAGCCCGCTTGCCTTCACCGTCGCGCCACATTTACAAACCATTAACCATCGTGGGCGCTTTTCACGGTTTGTCGGCATTTGATCGGGTCTGGCAAGGTTCCATCAAGGTTGACGGAACGTTCGCTTAACCATCGCCCTGTAGACCGGATAACAGTCGGAAAACGTGAGCGTGGAGGCTCCGGAATGAAACATCAGATGCGCATCCTCCAGGGATTGAAACTGGCCGCGGTACTCGCGGTGGCCCTGTCGATGGGCGCTTGCGCCAACAAGAACGTCGGCGCCGAGGGGGCGATGGCGAGTGCGGCGACCCCGGGCAGCCAGCAGGACTTCGTGGTCAATGTTGGCGACCGCGTGTTCTTCGAGAGCGACCAGACCGAGCTCAGCCCGCAGGCGATCGCGACCCTGGAAAAGCAGGCGCAGTGGCTGCAGACCTACAACCGCTATTCCTTCACCATCGAAGGCCATGCGGACGAGCGCGGCACCCGCGAATACAACATCGCGCTCGGTGCACGGCGCGCCCAGTCGGTACGGAGCTATCTCGCCTCGCGCGGCGTCGATCCGAACCGCATGCGCACGATCTCCTACGGCAAGGAGCGCCCGGTCGCCGTGTGTAACGACATCTCCTGCTGGTCGCAGAACCGCCGTGCGGTCACGGTGCTGAACGCCGGCGCCTGAGCGGCTGCGACTACCGAGTTCGGAACCGGCGCCTTCGGGCGCCGGTTTCATTTTGGTCTCATGATGAAGCCGCGAATGACGGCCAGCGTCCGCTCCGTCGGGCGCCAGTTTCGCGGCTTCGACGTCGAAGAACAGCCGCACCCCGTTCACGGCTGCGTGCATGGGCCTGATCCCTTCCGTTGATGAACGGCCCGCCGACCAAAGCCGCTTGCTTGTTTTGAAGCTGATACTAAACCATACCGAAATCCAGCTTCCGGATTCGGAAACGCCAGTCACAATTCTGGCGTACTCCCTCTCTCAATGTGTTCGGCTTTCGATGTCACGCCGAATTTTCGTCGTCAGGGCAAAATGTCATTCAGGTTTCTCAATTCGATCAGCGTCGTGGCGATTGCCGCGATGCTCTCCTTGTCTTCGCAGGCCTCCTTCGCGCAGGTATCGTTCCCGTGGTCCTCTTCTCCGCAAAGCTCCCCGCCGGTCCAGGCGCAATCCGACGACGCCGACGCGGATATGCGGATCCAGCGGCTCGAGAACCAGCTGCGGCAGCTCACCGGCCAGAACGAGGAACTGCAATATCGCAACCGCCAGCTCGAGGAGCGCCTGAGGCAGCTCGGTGGCGGTGCGGCGGTAGCCCCTGCCGGTCAGCCTCCAGCGGCCCAGCCCAGCGTGGCCGCGGTGCCGCCCCCGGTCCAGGCCTATCCGCCCGCGCGGCAACCCCAGGCGCAGCCCGGCTATCCGCAAGGTCAGCCAGGCTACCCGCAGGGACAGCAGGGCTATCCGCAGGCGCAGCCGACCTATGAGCAGCCGCAGATCGCGGCACCGCCGCCGATCATGCAGGAGCAGGCAGCAGCACCGGCGCCCGGCCGCCGCCGCGGCGACGCCTTCGATCCCAACCAGAATCCGAACGCCCCCGGCGCGCCGCGCGCACTGGGCGGCGGTCAGTTGCCGGTTGCCAATGACGCGCCGGTCGGCGCTCCCGGTGGCCGCGGACGGGGCGAGCCGCTCGACCTCGGTGCGACCAGCCCGCGCGATCCCGGCGGCGCGTCGCCGCCCGTGCGTGCGCCCGGCGCCAGCGCCGCGCTGACGACGCTGCCTCCTTCGGCCACGCCCAAGGACGAGTTCGATCTCGGCATCGGCTACATGCAGCGCAAGGACTATGCGCTCGCCGAAGAGACCATGAAAAATTTTGCGCAGAAATATCCGAGCGATCCCCTGATCGCAGATTCGCAATACTGGCTTGGCGAAAGCTACTTCCAGCGCCAGCAATATCGTGATGCCGCGGAGGCCTTTCTCGGCGTGACCACCAAGTTCGACAAGTCCGCAAAGGCGCCGGACTCGCTGCTGCGGCTCGGCCAGTCGCTGGCGGCACTGAAGGAGAAGGAAGCGGCCTGCGCCGCGCTCGGCGAAGTGACGCGGAAATATCCGCGCGCCTCGGCCGGCGTGAAGGCCGCCGTGGACCGGGAGCAGAAGCGGGTGAAGTGCTGAGCTTTCGCTCGTTCGGCTGAACCCCATCAAGTGCGGGACAGCCCTCGCCCGAAAACGCTATGGTCGGCCCATGGCAGAGGACGACCATTCCGCGATCACGGCGAGCCAGGCGAAACTTCTGTTCGCCGACTGGAAGGCTGCGCCCGCGATCGTGCTCGCCATTTCCGGCGGACCTGATTCCATCGCCCTGATGTGGCTCGCGGCGCGCTGGCGCCGTGCCCTGAAGCGCGGGCCGCGATTGATCGCGGTGACCGTCGATCATGGCTTGCGGCATGAAGCCGCGCGCGAGGCGCGTGACGTCAAAAGGCTCGCCAGGCATCTCGATCTGCCCCACCGCACGCTGCGCTGGCATGGCGCCAAGCCGAACACGGGCGTGCCGGCCGCGGCGCGGGCGGCGCGTTATCGCCTGCTGGCGCAGGCAGCACGCGCTGATGGTGCGACCCATATCCTCACCGCGCACACCCGCGACGACCAGGCCGAGACATTGTTGATGCGGATGCTGCGTGGCAGCGGCATCGCCGGGCTGGCGGCGATGGCGCGCCAGAGCGAACGCGATGGCGTATGGCTGGCGCGGCCGTTGCTGGATGTCCCGAAATCGCAACTGATCGCGACCTTGAACAAGGCCAAGATCGCCTTCGCCGATGATCCGACCAATCGCGACGTCAATTACACGCGGCCTCGCTTACGCGCGCTGATGCCGGCGCTGGCGGAAGAGGGCGGCGATGCCAGAAATCTGGTGCGGTTGGCCTCGCGGTTGGCGCGCGCCAATGCCGCGCTGGAAGTGCTGGTCGATGGCGCCGAGCGCTATCTGGCGCTGAGGGATCGCCATGACGCCGCGCGCTTTGGCTTCGATGCGTTAGCCTTTGCCGGTCTGCCGGAGGAAATCCGGCTTCGGTTGCTGATGCGGGCCATCGACCGCGTCGGTCACGAGGGGCCTGCGGAACTCGGCAAGGTCGAGGCCCTGCTGACGGTGCTGGATCGGGCGGTATCGGAAGGCCAGCCGAGACTGAAACAGACCCTCGCGGGCGCCGCAATCAGCCTGATTGGAGGTCGAATTCACGTCGAGCCGGCTCCCCCGCGTCGTCGCAGGCCGGGATGAGAGCAAGCCCAAACCTCGATATCCCGTCATAAACCGGCGCGGAGTCTTAACCACCCCCGAAAAACGCTGATTTTTACGCCATTATTTGACCGGGAATCCCGTTAAGATGCGCTAAATAGTCCTGCGTGGTTCCCTTGGCATCGACCCGGGCGCCACCTAGATTGTATGCAGTGCTCCGGGGATTCTCGCCTGACTGCTCTAGGACGACCCAAGGTTTACTGCCAAGGACATAAGGCCGCGATCCGCGCGGCCACGAAGGAAGATCGATGAACGCCAATCTGCGCAATTTCGCCCTCTGGGTAATCATTGTTTTGTTGCTGTTGGCACTCTTCACGCTTTTCCAGAATCCGGGTCAGCGCGCGTCCTCGCAGGACATCACGTTCTCGCAGTTCGTGAGCGAGGTCGAAAAGAACACCGTCCGCGACGTCGTGATCCAGGGGCCGGAAATCCACGGCACCTTCACCAACGGCTCCAGCTTCCAGACCTACTCGCCGAACGATCCGTCGCTGGTCAAGCGCCTGGTTGATGCCAAGGTGAACGTCAGCGCGAAGCCGCCCGGCGACAACGTGCCGTGGTTCGTCTCGCTGCTGGTTTCCTGGCTGCCCTTCATCGCGCTGATCGGCGTGTGGATCTTCCTGTCGCGCCAGATGCAGGGCGGCGCCGGCAAGGCGATGGGCTTCGGCAAGTCGCGCGCCAAGATGCTGACCGAGGCGCATGGCCGCGTCACCTTCGAGGACGTCGCGGGCGTCGACGAAGCCAAGCAGGATTTGCAGGAAATCGTCGAATTCCTGCGCGACCCCGGCAAGTTCCAGCGCCTCGGCGGACGGATTCCGCGCGGCGTGCTCCTGGTCGGCCCTCCCGGCACCGGTAAGACCCTGATCGCGCGTGCGGTCGCGGGTGAAGCCAACGTGCCGTTCTTTACGATCTCGGGCTCCGACTTCGTTGAAATGTTCGTCGGCGTCGGCGCCAGCCGCGTCCGCGACATGTTCGAACAGGCCAAGAAGAACGCGCCGTGCATCATCTTCATCGACGAAATCGACGCGGTCGGCCGCCATCGTGGCGCCGGTCTCGGCGGCGGTAATGACGAGCGCGAACAGACCCTCAACCAGTTGCTGGTCGAAATGGACGGCTTCGAGGCCAATGAAGGCGTGATCCTGATCGCGGCGACCAACCGTCCCGACGTGCTCGATCCCGCGCTGCTGCGCCCGGGCCGTTTCGACCGCCAGGTGGTGGTGCCGAACCCGGACGTCGTCGGCCGCGAGCAGATCCTCAAGGTCCACGTCCGCAAGGTGCCGCTGGCGCCGGATATCAACCTCAAGACCATCGCGCGCGGCACGCCGGGCTTCTCCGGCGCCGACCTGATGAACCTCGTCAACGAAGCCGCCCTGACCGCCGCGCGCCGCAACAAGCGCATGGTGACCCAGGCCGAGTTCGAAGAGGCGAAGGACAAGGTGATGATGGGCGCCGAGCGCAAGTCGCTCGTCATGACCGAGGAAGAGAAATTGCTGACGGCCTATCACGAAGGCGGTCACGCCATCGTCGGCCTCAACGTCGTCGCCACCGATCCGATCCACAAGGCCACGATCATTCCGCGCGGCCGTGCGCTCGGCATGGTGATGCAGCTGCCCGAGCGCGACAAGCTGTCGATGTCGCTCGAGCAGATGACGTCGCGACTCGCGATCATGATGGGCGGCCGGGTTGCCGAAGAGCTGATCTTCGGCCGCGAAAAGGTCACCTCGGGTGCGTCGTCCGACATCGAGCAGGCCACGCGCCTGGCCCGCATGATGGTGACGCGCTGGGGTCTGTCCGAGGCGCTCGGCACGGTGTCCTATGGCGAGAACCAGGACGAGGTTTTCCTGGGGATGTCGGTGTCGCGCACCCCCAGAACGCGTCGGAAGCCACGGTTCAGAAGATCGATACCGAGATCCGGCGTTTTGTCGAAGACGGCTACAACGAAGCGACGCGCATTCTCACCGAAAAGCGCGCCGACCTCGAAGCGCTTGCCAAGGGTCTGCTCGAGTTCGAGACGCTGTCCGGCGACGAGATCATCGACCTGCTCAATGGCAAGAAACCGAACCGCGAGTCGGTGCTTGAGCCGACCACGCCGCGGGCCTCCGCTGTGCCGCCCGCCGGCAAGTCGCGCCCGCGCCCTGATCCGGATCCCGGCCTGGAGCCGCAACCGCAGGCCTAAGTGGGTTTGCACCCGGAATAGAAAACGCGGCGGTGACGCCGCGTTTTTTTATGGCGATGCCATGGCCCTGATCATGCGCCTTGACGGCAAGACCTGATGGGGAGGCGCAGGCTGTTGCCCGGATGGAGCGAAGCGAAATCCGGGGTATGCCGCGACGTCACGTGCGTCCCGGATTTCGCTGCGCTCCATCCGGGCTACTTCCAGGCTCCCCGCACTCCCGCAACAGTTTTCGCAACGCGTGGATCGGCGGAAACACTTCCCTGTTCCAGTCGGCGCCTTGCGCGTCATGGGCGGCCTGTTCCATCTCGACGATCTCGCAATCCTCCGAAAAGACCCGGTTGGTGAACCAGGCCAGCACCGGCCAGCCGAGATCGAGGATTCCCGGAATTCTGGGTTTGCGCACCGACAGCACGACAAAGGTCCGGTTACGGCGCTGCGCGGCATCGATGGGCGTGTAACCGAGCCATACGCTGAGAACCGGTGCGTCGCCCTTCGTCCACATCCGCAGGGTCTGGTAGGGATATTCGGTGCGCACCGTCATCAGGTCGCGCGCCGTGCCGGCACGGCCGCGCAGGCCGCCAACGATGACGGCCTCGCCAAGGGGCGGCTTCTCGCCGGGCCGGGCAAAGCTGTAGTCGACTTCCATCCAGCGTTCGCCGGCGCGGCTGCCGAGATAGCGCGGCACGACTTTTCCGGTGGTGCGCCGGTGCAGGAACTGATGGTTCATGTCCATCAGGTTCTCATGCATGAAAGTGTAGTGGCAGGCGACGAGCTTGCCGAACCGCCGTGTCTTGTAAGCGGTATCAGCGGCTGCGCCGATCTGCGGTAAGGGGGCGGCGGCAGGCCCTGTGCCGGGCCATACGAAGATCAACCCGTCGCGTTCGAAGCAGGGATAGCGGCGGACGCCGTTCGGCCGCTTGCCCTTGCCGAGATAGGGGACGTCGACGCAGTCGCCCGACGCGTCGTAGCGCCAGCCGTGATAGACGCAGCGCAGGGTGCAGCCATCGACCGTTCCCTTCGACAGCGGCACCTGGCGGTGCGCGCAGCGGTCCTCAAGCGCGAAGATCGCACCCTCCCTCGGGCGCACCAGCACGATCGGCTCGCCCGCGAACCGCGCCGCGAAAGTCTGGCCGGACTTCACCTCGTGCGACCATGCGACCGGATACCAGTGATCCGGATTAGCGCCGACCTTGCGAAGATCGACGGAAGCTTCCGACCAGGCATTATCCGGCCTCACCGTCATCGCGTCGTTACGCCTTTGCCAGCGGTCCGAGATGCAGCGCCATGATCTGCTCCGGCGTTTCGGTGACCTCGATGCGCTGGCCGTCGCCGCCGACGAAGGCCAGCACGGTGCGCTCGCCGTCGCGCCACATGCTGCCGACCAGCGCGATATTGATGTGGGTGGCCTGCCCGGTTTCAAATCTCGTGCATTCGATCCAGAATCGCATCCTCGACCTCACTGAAAAGCGGAGCGCGCGGCAAGTCCGCGCGCTCCATATCTCGTTAAGATGCAGCCCTCATTTCGCGCGCCGCGGCAACCATGTTGACCAGAGCCGGCCGCACTTCTTCCCATTTCCGGGTCTTCAATCCGCAATCCGGATTGATCCAGAGCTGCGCGTCCGTCAGCCGCTTGCGCGCCAGCGAGAGCAATTCCGCCATTTCGCTGACTTCCGGAACACGAGGCGAGTGGATGTCATAGACGCCGGGGCCGATCTCGTTGGGATACTTGTAGCTCTTGAAGGCGTCGAGCAATTCCATCTTGGAGCGCGACGTTTCGATCGAAATCACGTCCGCATCCATGGCGCCGATCGCGTCGATGATGTCGTTGAACTCCGAGTAGCACATGTGAGTGTGGATCTGGGTTTCGTCGGCAACGCCAGTCGAGCAGATGCGGAAGCTTTCCACGGCCCAGTCGAGGTAAGTGTTCCATTGCGACTTCCTCAACGGCAAACCCTCACGCAAGGCTGCTTCGTCGATCTGGATCATTTTCGCCCCGACCTTTTCGAGGTCGGTGACTTCGTCCCTGATCGCGAGTGCGATCTGCCGGCAGGTCTGGCTGCGCGGGATGTCGTTGCGCACAAACGACCAGTTCAGGATGGTCACCGGTCCGGTGAGCATCGCCTTCATCGGCTTTTTGGTCAGGGACTGCGCGTAGCGCCACCACTCGACTGTCATGGGCTCGGGACGGGACACGTCACCAAACAGGATCGGCGGGCGGACGTAACGCGAACCGTAGGACTGCACCCAGCCATGCTTGGTAAAGGTGAAGCCTGACAATTGCTCGCCGAAATACTGCACCATGTCGTTACGTTCGAACTCGCCATGCACGAGGACATCTAGTCCGATCTCTTCCTGCCAGCGAACGGCGCGCGCCGTTTCCTCCTTCAGGAATTGCTCGTACTGCGCGTCGCTCATCGCGCCTTTGCCGTGTGCCGCCCGCGCATTGCGAACCTCGGCTGTTTGGGGAAAGGAACCGATCGTTGTGGTGGGAAATGACGGCAATCCGAACCGCGATCGCTGCACGGGGGCCCGTTCGGCGAAAACGTTGTTGCGTTGCCGCATCTTTTCGTCGATTGCGGCCATGCGCTTGGCAACGCTCGCATTGTGAATCTTCGGCGATGTCTCGCGGGCGACGGCTGCCGCTTCCGACGCGGCCAGCGCGTCGGCGACCTTGTCGCGGTTGCCGGCGAGTGCCTGGCCGAGCACGGCAAGTTCCCTGATCTTCTGCACCGAGAACGCAAGCCAGCTTTTCACGTCGGCATCGAGATCGGTTTCCAGTTCGAGGTCAATCGGGACGTGGAGCAGCGAGCATGACGGCGCGATCTGGACCCGGCCGGGTCCAAGCTCGGCGATCGTCGGTTTGAGCCGTTCAAGCGTGGCGGATAGATTCGCCCGCCAGACGTTGCGTCCATCGATGGCGCCGAGCGAGATGATCAGATTTTTCGAAGCGCCGGTGATGACATTCTTCAACTGGTCCGGGGCGCGAACGAGATCGAGATGGAGCCCGGCAACGGGGAGTGCCAATGCGGTGGTCAGGTTATCGCCGATCTCGCCGAAATATGTCGTCAGCATGATCTTGAGCGAGGGGACTGCCTTTGCAAACGTCGAATAGGCGCGCTGCAGCGCCTGCCGGGCGGTATCGTTCAGATCGAGCACCAGGCAGGGTTCATCGAGCTGCACCCATTCGGCGCCTCGCTTTGCCAGCTCCTGCAGGACTTCGACATAAACCGGAAGCAACGCATCGAGCAGCGACATCGGATCAAGCGTCGGGTCCGAGCTCTTGCCGAGCTTGAGGAAGGTGACCGGACCGACCAGAACCGGTCGTGTGTGATAGCCGAGGCTCCTTGCTTCCTCATACTCCTCGATCGGTTTGCGCGAGGAAAGCTTGAACGTCTGTCCCTTTTTGAACTCCGGCACCATATAGTGGTAGTTGGTGTCGAACCATTTGGTCATTTCCTGCGCCGGGGCGCCATGCGACGATCCGTGTTCGTGATGGGCATGTCCGCAACTTGCGCCATGGCCGCCGCCCTGTGCGCCGCGTGCCATCGCGAAATAGGTGGCAAGCGAGACCTCGCCGCCTTTCCAGCCGTACACTTCCGGTATGGCGCCGACCATCACGCTGGTGTCGAGAACCTGGTCGTACATTGAGAAGTCGTTGGACGGGATGATCGTGACGCCGAGCAATTTCTGACGCGCCCAGTTTGCGGCGCGAAGCCCGAGCGCCGTCTCACGCAGCGCCTGCTCGCTGGACTTGCCGGACCAGAAACTCTCCAACGCCATTTTGAGCTCGCGGCGCGGGCCGATGCGCGGCGTGCCGAGCGAGGCGACAGGGAGTGAAGAAGTAGAATTTGTCGAAGCAGTCATTGGCTTAACCCCAAAAGTTGGGGGCAAAGGCCGAAGTGACACGTCTGGATTCCAGGCGTCAGGAGGCGCGCGGAATCGCAACCGCACCACCGGGACACCCCGCCCGAGGACGTTTATGTTGTCGAGGCAGGTCTCCTGGCTCGCGGGTCAATGCTCCTGTCCGGTCTTCCCAAAACCTTCGCGGGTCTCAGTGACTTTGTTGGACAGCGGCTCGCCGCTTACAGTTGCGGGGGCAGCTCCGGCTTCACACCGGCTTCCCTCTTAGCTTCGGGAAAACCATCCCGAAGAACCACGACGGCTCCGGTTTATCGACAAGTGTGCATGGCAGTCAACGCATCATTTTCGCGTTGCGGCATCCCCTCGGGGAGGATGGTCCGGACGATGGAACGATCGAGTGCCTCGTATTCGTGCAACTTGATCGTGTCATAAAGCTCAGCGCGGGTCTGCATCCACTCGATCATGTTGTGCGTTCCGCCGTCGCGCGCGATCGCGGCATAGAGTTGTTCTTGCGCCTTGTTGGCGACGCGCAGCGATGACACCGGCCAGATCACCATCGCATAGCCCATCTGCTCGAATTCGAGCGCGGTAAAAAATGGCGTCTTGCCGAACTCAGTCATATTCGCAAGCAGCGGCACGCCGGGCATACGCTTGGCGAAGGCGCGAAACATCTCGGCGGTGTTGAGCGCTTCGGGGAATATCGCGTCGGCTCCGGCCTCCATGTACAATTTAGCGCGGGCAACCGCACCGTCCAGGCCTTCGCTGGAAACCGCATCCGTGCGCGCGATCACGACAAGATCGCGGCGCGCCTTCGCGGCGGCGGCAACCTTGGCGGCCATGTCATGGGCATCGGCCAGCTTCTTGTCGTTGAGATGGCCGCATTTCTTGGGCAGCAATTGATCCTCGATATGAACAGCACCGGCGCCGGCTTCCTCGAACACGCGCACCATGTGCATGACGTTGAGCGCCTCGCCATAACCGGTGTCGCCGTCAACCAGCAGCGGCAGTCCGGCTGCGCGGGCGACCTGGCGGATGAAGAACGCGACCTCGTCGACGGTGATGATGCCAAGGTCGGGCAAGCCCATCGACGCCGTCATCGCGGCGCCCGACAGATAGAGGGCTTCAAAGCCTGCGGCCCTGGCCTGCAGCGCCGACATGCCGTTATGGGTGCCCGGCAGCCTCAGGATGCCGGGGCGCTGCAGCAGCGCGCGAAAACGGCGGCCTGCGGTCTGATGCGGAAGATCAGATGCAACGAGATAGGGCATCCATGTCTCCTTATGCGGCGCGCACGGACGAAGGCGGCAGGTCGCGCGCCTCCAGCGGGACGAAGGCGCGGTTGTCAGGGCCGACATAATTGGCTGCGGGGCGGATGATCTTGCTGTCGATCCGTTGTTCGATCACATGCGCCGCCCAGCCCGAGGTGCGCGAAATCACGAACAAAGGCGTGAACATTGCGGTCGGCACGCCCATCGCGTGGTAGGAAACTGCGCTGAACCAGTCGAGGTTGGCGAACATCCGCTTGGTCTCGGACATGACAGCCTCGATGCGGTCGGCGATCTCATACATGCGCGTACTGCCGCCCTCGGCGCTGAGCTGACGGGCGACCTGCTTGATCACCTTGTTGCGGGGATCGGCGATCGTATAGACGGGATGACCGAAGCCGATCACGACTTCCCTGGCCGCGATCCGGCGGCGGATGTCAGCCTCGGCCTCGTCGGGATCGGCGTAACGTTTCTGTACCTCGAACGCGACCTCATTGGCGCCGCCATGTTTCGGCCCGCGTAGCGCGCCGACGGCGCCGGTGATCGCCGAATAGATGTCGGCGCCGGTGCCTGCGATCGAGCGCGCGGTGAAGGTCGAGGCGTTGAATTCGTGCTCGGCATAGAGGTTGAGCGACGTATGCATTGCGCGCTCGTGCGAGGCGGACGGCGGTTTGCCGTGCAGCAGATGCAGGAAATGCGCACCGATCGAGCCGTCGTCGGTTTCGACCTCGATGCGGCGGCCATGATGGGCGTAATGGTGCCAATAGAGCAGCATCGATCCGAGCGAGGCCATCAGGCGGTCGGCGATATCGCGGGCGCCGGGCGGGTTGTGGTCATGGCTTTCGGGGAGCACGCAGCCGAGCGCGGAGACACCGGAGCGCATCACGTCCATCGGATGCGCCGCCGCCGGCAATTGTTCCAGCGTGTTCAGTACCGCGCGCGGCAGGCCGCGCAGTGATTTCAGCTTTGCCTTGTAATTGGCCAGTTCGCTGCGGGTCGGCAGGCTGCCATGCACCAATAGATGCGCGATCTCCTCGAATTCGCAGACGCCGGCGACATCGAGAATGTCGTAGCCGCGGTAATGCAGGTCGTTGCCGCTGCGGCCGACGCTGCACAGCGCGGTGTTGCCGGCGACGACGCCGGAGAGCGCGACGGATTTCTTGGGCGCAGGTTTTACGTCGGTCATCGCGTACTCCCTCATGATGCAGCCGCGCGTCGCGCGGAAGTCTGCGTATCAGGCTGCCAATCGAAGATGCCGCGCTGGGGAGCTGCTCCCAGCCGCGAAGATTCGACCACAAAGCTAAGCTCAGACAACCCACCGGCCCGCAGCGACGGCAGCCGTTCGACGGCGGCGATGAAGCGGTCCTGTTCGGCTGCGGCAATCACGCCTTCCGCCAGCGTCCTGAACTTCCGGACGTAGTCCGGCCGCTTGAAGGGCCGGGCGCCGAGCGGATGGGCGTCGGCGACCGCGATCTCGTCGCTGATAACAGAGCCGCCCTTCAGCGTGACGACGACGCGGCCGCCAAAGGCTTTTTGCCTGGGGTCATGGCTGTGGTAGCGCCGGGTCCATTCGGGGTCCTCGACGGTCGAGATCTTGCGCCAGAGCGCGACCGTCTCGGGGCGGCCTGCGCGTTCGGGCGCGTAGGATTTCTCATGGTGCCACCCGCCGTCTTCGAGCGCGACGGCGAAGATGTACATGATGGAATGATCAAGGGTCTCGCGGCTGGCCTTCGGGTCCATCTTCTGCGGATCGTTGGCGCCGGTGCCGATCACGTAGTGGGTGTGATGGCTGGTGTGGATGACGATGCTTTCGATTCCGGCAAGGTTGCCGATGTGAGGCTTCATCCGGCGCGCGAGGTCGATCAGCGCCTGGCTCTGATATTCCGCCGAATGTTCCTTGGTGTAGGTATCGAGGATGGCGCGCTTGAGTTCGCCCTTCTGCGGCAGCGGCACGGTGTATTCTGCCGTGGGTCCGCCGAGCAGCCACGCGATAAAGCCGTCTTCGCCCTCATAGGTCGGTGACGGCGCGCCTTCGCCGCGCATCACGCGGTCGACGGCTTCGATCGCCATCTTGCCCGCGAAGGCCGGCGCATAGGCCTTCCAGCTCGAAATCTCGCCCTTGCGCGATTGCCGTGTGGTGGTGGTGACGTGAAGCGCCTGCTGTACCGCCTGATAGATCGTCTCGGCGGGTAGCCCGAGCAGCGCGCCGATGCCGGCCGCCGCCGAGGGACCGAGATGGGCGATATGATCGATCTTGTGCTCGTGCAAGCAGATGCCCCTCACCAGATCGACCTGGATCTCATAGGCCGCCGCGAGCGCGCGCACGAGTTCCTCGCCCGACGATCCGCAATGCTGCGCCACCGCCAGCACCGGCGGAATGTTGTCGCCAGGGTGCGAATAGTCCGCCGCCAGAAACGTGTCGTGAAAATCGAGTTCGCGCACGGCGACGCCGTTGGCCCATGCCGCCCATTCCGGCGAATAGCGCTGGCTGGCCGGCAGTCCGAAGATCGTCGCGCCCCCTTGCTTTGGATGCGCCACTGCTTGCGCCCGCGCGGTGACCACCGGGCGCCGCGCGATCGACGCGGCGGCAACCGCGGCATTGTCGATGATGCGGTTGCCGATCATCTCTGCCACCTCGTCCTCGATGCGGACCGGGTCGGCGGCGACGGAAGCGATCTTCCAGGCCAGTTGATCGGCGCGGTCGAGACGTTCGGCGGATTTGTAGGTGCGGACTTTGTGGTGCTTCACGGAACGGCTTCCTCTGGGACTTGCGGGCAAACCAAGGACGAGGGCGGCTGCACGGCTTGAATTTCCGTCAGAAGTTCGCAATATCCACAAACGAGAGTGCTTAGAAATGGCTGAAAAAGTGTAGTTTTGCGAAGATTTTTCGCGCATTTGCAAAGTTTGCAAAGTCGAGGGCCGGATGAAGAAAGCATTCATGGGGCTGCGGCTGAAGCGGCTGCGGGAAGAACAGCGCCTGACCCAGGCCGCACTGGCGCAGCGGCTCGGCATCTCGCTGAGCTATCTCAACCAGCTCGAGAACAACCAGCGGCCGCTGACCGTGCAGGTGCTGCTGGCGCTCAACACCGTGTTCGGGCTCGATCTGCAGGTGTTCTCCGAAGGCGACGAGGCGCGGCTGATCGCGGATTTGCGCGAGGCGCTGTCGGACGCCGCCTTCGGCGAAACCATCGCCGCAGTCGAGCTTCGCGAACTCGCGATGAACATGCCGGCGGTCGGGCGCGCGCTGGTCACGATCCATCGCAAATATCGCCAGTCGATCGAGCAGGCCGGCCTGCTGGCGGCACGGTTGGGCGAAGACCGGCAGTCGGACGTGCCGGTGCTGCCTTCAACACCTTTCGAGGAAGTGCGCGATTTCTTCTATCTGCGGCACAACTACATCGTCGAGCTCGACGAAGCCGCCGAGGCCATCGCGCAGGCGATGGATTTTCCGATCGGGCAGATGGATACGGCGCTGGCCGCCTATCTGGCCGACCGCCACGGCATAAAACTGGTTTTCGAGACGATCGACGATCTGCCTTCGGGCAATGAACGGAAATTCGATTCGCGAACCAGCACGCTCTATCTCGCACCCGGTCTGCTGCCGGGACAGCGCGCCTTCCAGATCGGAACCCAAATCGCGATGCTGGCGTTCGACCGCGAACTGACCGCGCTGGTCGATGGTGCCGGTTTTACCAGCCAGGAGGCGCGCGGGCTGGCGCGGATCGGGCTTGCGAATTATTTCGCCGGCGCGCTGATCATGCCCTATGGGCGTTTTCTCGCGTCGGCCGAGCAGCGGCGTTACGACATCGAATTATTGGGATATCAGTTCGCGGTCGGCTTCGAGACGGTCTGCCATCGCCTAAGTACGCTGCAACGAAACGGCGCGCGCGGCGTGCCGTTCTTCTTCATTCGCGTCGACCGCGCCGGAAATATTTCCAAGCGGCAATCGGCGACCGATTTTCACTTCTCGCGGGTCGGCGGCACCTGTCCGCTGTGGAATGTCTATGAAGCCTTTGCGAGCCCGGGGCGCATCCTGACGC
This sequence comes from Bradyrhizobium sp. OAE829, assembly GCF_040546575.1. Lineage (NCBI taxonomy): Bacteria > Pseudomonadati > Pseudomonadota > Alphaproteobacteria > Hyphomicrobiales > Nitrobacteraceae > Bradyrhizobium > Bradyrhizobium sp. OAE829. The sequence continues at coordinate 5,511,273 of NZ_JBEPOE010000001.1, forward strand.
AGCTCGCACGCATGCCGGACGAGCGGACCTATCTGTGGATCGCCCGCACCGTGTCGCACGCCCGCGGCAAATACGGCGCGCCCACCAAGACGTTTGCCGTGGCGCTCGGCTGCGACGTACGCCACGCCGAACGCGTGGTGTATTCGGAAGGCATCAACCTCAAGGCTGCGAATGCGACGCCGATCGGGATGGGCTGCAAGGTGTGCGAGCGTCCGGATTGCGCGCAGCGCGCCTTTCCGCCGATCGGTCGGGCATTGCGCATCGATGAGACGCGCTCGCGCTTTGCGCCCTATGCCACGTCGTGACCCGGGGAGGGTTGACCCGGGGATTTGCGGGAAACTTCTTTCATGCGGCGGAAGAATCAGGTCCTGCTACCGCTCCGACGTCTGGCCGCCGAAAATTTTTTGAGAATAGCGGGCATTGATCTTAACGCCCCATTGACACATTCCCACGAATATCACCACATGTAGATGTCACGGTCCGCTTGATCGCAAGATTTGGTGGCTAAGAGGGAAGCTGGTGAATCGCGCGAAAGTGCGAAATTCCGGCGCTGCCCCCGCAACTGTAAGCAGTGAGTCGCTCCCGATTTTTACGTCACTGATGCGCCGGCGCGCATTGGGAAGACCAGGGAACGACGACGACCTGCGAGCCAGGAGACCTGCCGCGACACCGAAAAAACGTCCACGGGCGGGGTGTCCCGGCGGTCGCTTGCAGATCCATGCCGGCGTTTGCCGCCGCGCATTCGATGCAGCGTCCCCAAAGACATCCGGCCTCAACAACACCACGGGGTCTGCCGATGTCCGAATCTTCCGGTCTCATTTCTCTCGAAGCCAAAACCGCTCCCTTGTTCCAGTTGCGTCCCGAATCGCTCGCCGCGCCGGACGCCGAACTTCAGATGCAGGTGATCCGCCGCAACGGCACGGTTTCGAAATTCGATGCCAGCAAGATCTCGGTCGCTATGACCAAGGCATTTCTCGCCGTCGAGGGCCATACCGCGGCGGCCTCGCGCCGGGTGCACGAGGTGGTGGAGCAGTTGACCGCCGAGGTCGTCGGCGCGCTGTCGCGCCGGATGAGCGAAGGCCGCACCTTTCACATCGAAGACGTGCAGGACCAGGTCGAACTGGCGCTGATGCGCAGCGAGCACCACAAGGTGGCGCGCGCCTATGTGCTGTACCGCGACGAGCGCACCAGGCAGCGCGCCGAGCAGGAGGCCGCCAAGTCGGCCAAGCCTGCGGAGGGACCCGTGCTGCATGTGACGCTGGCGAACGGCACCAAAGTGCCGCTCGATACCGCACGGCTCGCGCTGATCGCTGGCGAGGCCTGCGCCGGTCTTGACGGCGTCGACGCCGCGCCTGTCATCGCGGAAACCCAGCGCAATATCTACGACGGCATCAGCCAGGACGAACTGGCGCTCGCTTCTGTGATGGCAGCGCGGACGCTGGTGGAGCAGGAGCCCAACTACGCTTACGTGAGCGCGCGGCTGCTGCTCGACAAGCTTCGCACCGAAGTGCTGTCCTACGTGCATGGCGTGCCGACCAACGCCTCGCAGGCCGATATGGCCGGGCGTTACGGCGAGTATTTCCCGGCCTATATCAAGACCGGCATCAAGGCCGAGTTGCTCGATCCGGATCTGGCGCGCTTCGACCTGAAGAAAATCGCCGCGGCGCTGAAGCCGGAACGCGATCTGGCGTTTCAGTTCCTCGGCCTGCAGACGCTGTACGACCGCTATTTCCTCCATGAAGGCGGCAACCGCATCGAGCTGCCGCAGGCGTTCTTCATGCGCGTCGCGATGGGACTTGCGACTCGCGAGATCGACCGCGAGGCCCGCGCGATCGAATTCTACGATTTGCTGTCGTCGTTCGATTTCATGGCTTCGACGCCGACACTGTTCAATTCGGGAACGCTGCGGCCGCAACTGTCGTCGTGCTTCCTCACCACGATCGCGGATGATCTCGACGGCATCTTCAAGTCGGTCAAGGACAACGCGCTGCTGGCGAAATATTCCGGCGGGCTCGGCAATGACTGGACCCGCGTGCGCGGCCTCGGGGCCCACATCAAGGGCACCAATGGCGAAAGCCAGGGCGTGGTGCCGTTCCTGAAAGTCGCCAACGACACGGCCATTGCGGTCAACCAGGGCGGCAAGCGCAAGGGCGCGGTCTGCGCGTATCTGGAGACCTGGCATATCGACATCGAGGAATTCCTCGATCTGCGCAAGAACACCGGCGACGACCGCCGCCGCACCCACGACATGAACACGGCGAACTGGGTGCCTGACCTGTTCATGCAACGCGTCGAAACCGACGGCGAATGGACCTTGTTCTCGCCTGACGAGACGCCCGACCTGCACGACCTCTATGGCGCGAAGTTCGCCGAACGCTATGCCGCCTATGAAGCCAAGGCGGCGCGCGGCGAAATCCGGGTCTTCAAGCAGGTCCGCGCCACTGACCTCTGGCGCAAGATGCTGACCATGCTGTTCGAGACCGGGCATCCCTGGATCACGTTCAAGGACCCCTGCAATCTCCGTTCGCCGCAGCGCCATGCCGGCGTCATCCATTCCTCCAATCTCTGTACCGAGATCACGCTCAACACCTCTGACGACGAGACCGCGGTTTGCAATCTCGGCTCGATCAACCTGCTCAATCACATCCAGGACGGCCGCCTGAACGAGACACGGCTGAAGAAGAGCGTGACGATCGCGATGCGGATGCTCGACAACGTCATCGACATCAATTTCTACACCATTCCGGAAGCGCGGCGTTCCAACCTGCGGCACCGTCCGGTCGGTCTCGGGTTGATGGGGTTCCAGGACGCGCTGCAGGCAATGCGGATCGCTGTCGCCTCCGATGCGGCCGTGACGTTCGCCGACACCAGCATGGAGGCGATTTCCTACTTCGCGATCTCGGCTTCGGTCGATCTCGCCGCCGAGCGCGGTCGCTATCCCTCGTTCGACGGATCGTTGTGGAGCCAGGGCATCCTGCCGATCGATTCGATCGAGCTGTTGGCGGAAGCGCGCGGCGGCGTTGCGATGGATCGTTCCATGACGCTCGACTGGGGCAGCTTGCGTGAGCGCGTCAGATCGACCGGCATGCGCAACTCCAACGTGATGGCGATCGCGCCGACGGCGACGATCTCCAACATCTGCGGCGTCGCGCAATCGATCGAACCCGCCTACCAGAACCTCTATGTCAAATCGAACATGTCCGGCGACTTCACCGTCGTGAACGAGTTTCTGGTGCGTGACCTCAAGGCGCGCGGATTGTGGGACGAGGTGATGGTCAACGACCTCAAATATTTCGACGGCAGCGTCGGCTCGATCGACCGCATCCCCGATGATCTCAAGGCGCTCTACGCCACCTCGTTCGAGATCGACAGCGCCTGGCTGATCGAGGCGGCGGCGCGGCGGCAGAAATGGATCGACCAGTCGCAGTCGCTCAACCTCTATATCGCCAACCCGTCCGGCAAGAAGCTCGACGCGCTCTATCGGCTGGCGTGGACCCGCGGCTTGAAGACCACCTATTACCTGCGCTCGCGCAGCGCGACGCATGTCGAGAAGTCCACGCTCAAGGGCACCGACGGCAAGCTTAACAGTGTCGCCTCCGTGACGATGATGGCTCCAGCCCCAATCATCGTCCCGCTGGCCGCCACCGCGCCGGACCTGTCCGGTGCGGTGGCGTGCTCCATCGATAATCCCGAATGCGAAGCCTGCCAGTAAGCAGCAAGAAACATCAGGAAATAAATCAAATGCTCGACTGGTCCGAACCTTCCTCGCCCGCATCTCACGCGCCGCCGCCCTTTGCGGCATCACCTCCTGCCGAGGCCGATCAAACCGGGCTCGGTACCATCGACCGCCGCGGCGGCCGTGTGTCGGTCGACGACAAGCGGATGATCAATTGCCGTGCCGACGTCAATCAATTGCTGCCGCTGAAGTACAAATGGGCGTGGGAGAAATATCTCGCCGGCTGCAACAATCACTGGATGCCGACCGAAGTCTCGATGCAGGCCGACATCGCGCTATGGAAGTCGCGCGACGGCCTCACCGAGGATGAGCGCCGCGCCATCAAGCGCAATCTCGGCTTCTTCGCGGCGTCCGAGAGCCTTGTCGCCAACAACATCGTGCTGGCGATCTACCGCCATCTGACCAATCCGGAATGCCGGCAGTATCTGCTACGGCAGTCCTTCGAGGAGGCGGTGCACACCCACACCTTCCAGTACATCGTGGAGAGCCTGGGCCTGGACGAGGGCGAGCTGTTCAACATGTACCGCGAGGTGCCGTCGATTACCGACAAGGCGGCGTGGGCGCTGAAGCACACCCAGCATCTCGATGATCCCGACTTCAAGACCGGCACGCCCGGGGCCGACCAGGCGTTCCTGCGCGACCTCGTCGCCTTCTATGTGATCTTCGAGGGCATGTGGTTCTACACGGGCTTTGCCCAGATCCTATCGCTCGGCCGCCGCAACAAGATGGTGGGGATTGCCGAGCAGTACCAGTACATCCTGCGCGACGAATCCATTCACCTGAATTTCGGCATCGACGTCATCAACCAGATCAAGATCGAGAATCCGCATCTGTGGACCAAGGCGTTCCAGGACGAGGTTCGTGACATGGTGCGCACCGCAGCCGAGCTCGAAGCCGCCTACGGCCGGGACACCATGCCGCGCGGCTTTCTCGGGCTGAACGCGGCTTTGTGCGAGACCTACATGCACTTCATCGCCAACCGCCGCTGCGCGCAGCTCGGGCTGGCGCGGGTGTTCGACGAGACCGAGAACCCGTTCCCGTGGATGTCGGAGGCGATGGACCTGAAGAAGGAAAAGAACTTCTTCGAGACCCGCGTCATCGAATATCAGAACGGTGGCGCGCTGACCTGGGAATGAGAGCCGGGCGTCAGTTCGACGAACCCGGCGCGGAAGACGGAGCAGCCTTGCGGTGATCGTCGCGGACGTGGATTACGGCGACGTTGTCCGCATACACCCGCTTCCACCCCGCGATATGATCCAGCACCTTGGTGGCCGGCAAATCCGGCCCGAGCAAGGTGGCGTCGATCTGATACTTCTCGAGCGTGGCGAGCAGTATGTTGACGTCCTTGGCGGTGACCGCGTCGAAATAGTCAAGGACGAACTGTTCGCCGTAGAGTTCGGCGCGGCCGTCGATGAAGGCCTTGATGTCGCGAGACAGCAGATAGCCGCCAAACGGCGACGTGCTGAAGATGCGCTGAGCCTGCCGCTTCTGCAGGACTTCCACCGCTGCGACCGGCGTCTGGGACGGCAGGAACGAGAACGGGTGGTGCGCGATGAACACTTGCGTCGATGCCCATCCGGCCACCGCCACCGCGAGCGCGGCAAGCATCACGACAGGCGCCCGCGACTGCCCTTCCCGAACGGGCACCATCGCCGTGCGCAGCGTTCCCAACTGCTCGGCAAACGGCTTGGCCACGACCAGTGGCGCGATGAAGGCGAAGATTTCGATGTTCCGGGAATGCGACAGCGCCATCCAGAGCAGGCCGAGCAGCAGGATGATTCGCGGCACCGACAATGAGAGGCCACGATAGAAGCCGAGACCGATCAGGCCCAGCAGCGTGAATTCGAAGAAGCTCCAGGTGGCGAAGTTGGCCGGCATCCATTCCCAGATCATGGACAGCAGCTTGCCGAGGCTGAGGATTTTTGCCGCGCCGATCAGCGTGTTCCAGCCATAAGGGGTGCAGCAGCACGCCACGACGGCGGCAACACCGAACATCGCCCATTGAATCGTCAGCCTGATGCGGTCCTTGCGTTCGCAGGTCCACAGCGCTTCCAGGCCGATCGGTCCGATCAGTGCCAGTCCGAGAACAAAACCGCCGTGCAGATTGGCCCAGATCGCAAGCACCGGCAGCAGCCACCATGACGGCGCGCACCGGCGATCCGCGGCCGCCAGCAGCCCGCCGAGGAACGCGACCATGAACGGGAACGCCAGCATGTGGGGGCGTGCCAGGAAGTGGGTCGCCGACTCCAGCACCGCAAGCGTGACCAGCAGGATCGCGCGGGTGGGGTCGAGATAGTCGGCAAACAGGTACATGAAGATCGTGACCGTCGCCCCGATCGCGAGCGAGGTCAGGATGACCGGGCCGGCCCAGCCCAACGATTCATAGGAAACGGCATAGAGCACCTGGGACAGCCAGGAGCTCGACATCCAGGGTTCGCCAAACCGGGTGAAGGTGTGAACGTCGGTGTAGGGCACGGCGCCGTGCTCGACGATCCACTGCCCGATCCTGATCTGCCAGAGCGTGTCGGAATCCCGCAGCAGGATTTCCCCGAGCGACAGGAAGATCAGATAGGCGACGAGCCCGGTCAACAGCGGAATCAGCACGCGCCCGAGGCTGCGGACACTGGCGCTATTAACAGTCGGATTGGCGAAGGAAATGGACATCGGATTTTGGGCCGGCTTCTTGCGTTGGTGTGACGGTCACGGCGTGCCGCAGGAATTTTCGCCAGCTGACCACAGCCGCGCTATTTTTGCGTGAATTGCAGGCTCACGTGCCTGACAATGATGTTCTTTGGCGAAGAAGCCGTTAACCGGGCGGACAAGCGTTTTAGTCAGAATTTACCATCGCAAAAGCGCGACGCTGGCGGGCTAATCCAGTGCCGGCACCAGAGCTGCCTGCGGCGCAGCCTGTGCCTTCGACGAGGAGGGCGCCACGATGTTCACGAGATACTTGGCAAGGCAGATGCCGATCACGGCCAGCGCGACACCGCCGAACACGTCGATCATGTAATGGGCGCCGATCACCGGCGTCGAAGCCATCATCAACAGATTGAGGACGACCGCGGCCCCTCCGACATAGCGCACCGGCCAAAGCGCCCAGATGTAGAGCACGGCGGAAGCTGCGTGGAAGCTCGGGAAGGATACGATGCCTGTGATCTTGAGCAATTCGAGATGCCGCAGCGAGCCGTCGCGCAGCGCCAGGATGTCACGCAGCTGCGCCTGATACATCGAGGCATCCAGCGACGAGAATTGCGCAGGGTCGATGTTGAGGCCGTAGTAGGTTCCGACCGCCGGCGTGAACGTCGAAATCAGGAGCGTCATGATCAGCGTCAGGCTGAACGCAAGCACGAACACCTGCAGCCGCACAAAACGCGATGTCAGGGCAAGGACCAGCGGGATCGCGACCAGGATGATCTTGATCAGCGTGTAGCTGCGTACCAGCAAAGCTCCCAGCCAGTCACGGTCGTTGACGTATCGCGCGATCATTTCCGGATCCATGCCCATGGCGCGATCGATCGCGAGCAAGGCGCGGTCCTGCAGCGGCCAGTTGGTCACAGCAGCGACGTAGGTCAGCGGCCCCATGATCGTCGCGATCAACAGCAGCTGGGAAATCGCCCCTAGCGGAAAGATCAGCTTGGGATCCGCCTGATCGCCCTTGGCGAAGGCATAAAGGTAGGCGGTCAGCGCCAATGCCGTGACGATTCCCAGGGTAACGGCCAGCGCGAGCGGTTTTATCGTGAAACCGCAGAGCGCGCCCCCGAGCAGCACCACGGCGCCCATGGCGGCAATCGGAATCCAGTTCAGCTGAAACAGCCGCCAGGCCGTGAAAGCGTTCGAATTGACCATACCGCACCCTGCGAGGTTGTAGGGCACAGTTGCGCGGGAAGGCTTAATATTCGGGAAACGGCTATGGTTATCGGCCCACCAATTGGACGCTGCGTTCAGCGGCCATTTGCGCCCCAGACCGTCATATTTGCTTCTTGTCTTCCGGCCTGAATAGTTGTTCAGTTCTTCAAAGCGATTGGGGACAATCGCTCAAAACATGAAGACGCAGCGCGATCTTGCAACCCTCCCGGGGGGCGGACGCGCCGGGGATGGGGAAGCGCGCCATGGTCTATCGGCGAACCCAGCAAGTGGTGAAACGGCTGGCGGCGCGGCGCAGCGCCATTCTGGCGGCAGCGCGGGACGCTGCGGCGGATGGCGGCATGGCGGCGGTGCAGATCGCCCCCGTGGCGGTCCGCGCCAATGTCGCGGCCGGAACCGTCTATCGCTATTTCCCGTCCAAGGCGGAACTGATTTCCGAATTGATCGCCGAAGTTTCGCGCGACGAACTGGCCGCGATCCGCCGTGCGGCGGAGGCGGCGCCCGGGCCGTCCTCGGCACTGGCCGCGGCGGTCACGACGGTTGCCGTCCATGTGCTGTCGCAGCGCAAGCTCGCCTGGGGAATTCTGGCGGAACCGGTCGATGTCGACGTGTCGGCTTCGCGGCTCGCCAGCCGCCGCGAAATCTCCGGCGAGATCGCCGCAAGGATCGAGGCGGCCGTGCGTGCCGGACATCTGCCGGCGCAGGATACCGCGCTCGCCGCCACCGCGCTGCTCGGCGCATTGCACGAGGCGCTGGTCGGCCCGCTGGCCCCTGACAATATGGACGATTCCGCAAAACTGCGCGACGCCGTGCAGACCGTGACGCTATTGGCGCTCCGCGCGGTCGGCGTCATGGACGCCCGCGCCCGCGGCCTCGTGGTGCAGGCGGTGCTGCCGGCCAAGGCGCTGGTGGGGGCTTAGTCGCGACAAAACGCGGAACGCGTTTTGCGCTGATATCACCGGCAATTGACATCGCTCTGACGCAACCATCAGCCAGATTGCGCGTGATCGGTCATTCACCGGTGAAGGAGCATTCCATGACGACGACATCAGGCTCGGCCAAGTGGCAGGGCGGCATCAAGGACGGCAAGGGCGCAATCTCGACCAGGAGCGGCGCGCTGAACGAATATCCCTACGGTTTCGCCAGCCGCTTCGAGGGCAAGCCGGGTTCGAACCCGGAAGAATTGATCGGCGCCGCGCACGCCGCCTGCTTCACCATGGCGCTGTCGCTGATCCTCGGTGAAGCCAAGCTCACCGCCGAGCAGATGGAAACCAAGGCCGACGTGACGCTTGAGAAACAAGGCGACGGCTTTGCGATCACGTCCGTTCATCTAACGCTAGCGGCAAAGATTCCCGGCGCGGACAATGCGAAATTCCAGGAACTGGCGGGCAAGGCGAAGGCCGGCTGCCCGGTATCGAAACTGCTGAACACCAAGATCACGCTGGATGCGACGCTTGCCTAGCAGTCATTCCGCATGGTCCGAAGGACCAGACCTCAGATGCGCAATTGCGCATCGGGGAATCTCGAGATTCCCCGATGTGCAATTGCACATCTGAGGTTCGCGTCTTCGACGCGCCCCGGAATGACGGCACGCCGTCACTTATCCGCTTTGTCTTCGGGCCCGACCGAGGCGATGCGCACCATGTTGGTGGAGCCGGGCGTGCCGAGCGGCACGCCGGCGACGACGATCACGCGCTGGCCCGCCTTGGAGAAGCCGTCGCGGAACGCAATCGAACCGGCGCGATCGACCATGTCGTCCTGGTCGTGCGCGTCTTCCGCGACCACGCAATGCACGCCCCACACCACGGATAGTTTGCGGCCCGTAGCAAGGTTCGGCGTGATCGCCACCACCGGCGGCTTTGGCCGTTCGCGCGCGACGCGGAACGCGGTCGAGCCCGAACTGGTCCAGCAGATGATCGCGGACAGTTCCAGCGTTTCGGCGATCTGCCGCGCGGCGTACGCGATGGCATCGCCGACGGTCTGCTCCGGCTCGGGCCGCTGCGCCGTCAGCACCGAGCGATAGGTCGGATCGCGCTCCACCTCCTCGCCGATGCGGTTCATGGTCGAGACCGCCTCGACTGGGAATTTACCGGCAGCGGATTCCGCCGACAGCATGATGGCGTCGGCGCCTTCGTAAACGGCGGTCGCGACGTCGGAGACTTCGGCGCGCGTCGGCACCGGCGCCTGGATCATCGATTCCAGCATTTGCGTTGCGATCACCACCGGCTTGCCGGCGCGGCGCGCCATGCGCGTCATTTGCTTTTGAAGACTGGGCACCCGCTCCAGCGGCAATTCGACGCCAAGATCGCCGCGCGCCACCATCAGCGCGTCGGAGACCTCGAGGATTTCGCCGAGCCGGTCGATCGCCTGCGGCTTTTCGATCTTGGCCATCACGGCGGCGCGGCCGCGGATCAGCCGCTTGGCCTCATTGACGTCCTCGGCGCGCTGCACGAAGGAAAGCGCGACCCAGTCGATCCCGGTCGTCACCGCCGCTTCGAGATCGGCCCGATCCTTCGGCGTCATCGCCGAGACCGGCAGGTCGGTGTCGGGCAGGCTGACGCCCTTGCGGTCCGACATCTTGCCGCCGATCACCACCCGCGTCACCGCGCGATCGGGCGAGGTTTCCTCGGCGATGAGCCGCACCTTGCCGTCGTCGAGCAGCAATGCGTGACCCGGCCGCAGCGCGGCCAGGATTTCCGGATGCGGAAGCTGGACGCGGCTGTTGTCGCCCGGCGCCTTGTCGGAATCCAGAACAAAGCTCTGGCCGTTCTTGAGCTGGGTGGCGCCTTCATTGAACGAGCCGAGACGCAGCTTCGGTCCTTGCAGATCGACCAGGATGCCGATCGGCCGGCCGTAGCTGGACTCGACATTGCGAATGGTTGCGACCAGTTCGCGCATCTTGTCGTGCGAGGTGTGGCTCATATTGATGCGGAACACATCGGCGCCGGCCTCGAACAGCTTGCGAATCATCGCGCTGTCCGACGATGCCGGGCCGAGGGTGGCGAGGATCTTGATACGACGGAGACGCCTCATTGCTTGGGCGCCGAAGCTGGCGGCTGCCCGGGTCCGCCAGGCGACAGGCCCGGCACACCACCGGGGCCGACCGTTCCCGGAATCCCCGGCACGCGCTGCTGCGCGGGTTGTTCATTGGCTTCGGTCAATTGCACGGTCCATGCTCTCTGTTCGCCGGTGTCGACCTCGAAGAACCCGGTGCGGTCAAAACCGCGCGCCAGGCAATTCTCGGTACCCTTGATGGTGAATTCCTTGTCACGCGAACACATGAAGGCCTGTCCCGACCATTCGCCGCCGCGGTCATAGTCGAGCGCGTAGATATAATAGAACCGTGCGACAAGCGTTCCGCGCAGCAGCGTCTCGCAACTGCGCGAGGAGACGTTCCACCAGCCCTCGGTGGTCCAGCCCTCGGCGTCCTTGTAGCCGAGCGCGATGCCGACCCGGCTCGAGGTGTTGTTGCAGAGGCGAAAGTCAGCCGCCGCCGAACTGTTCCACAGGCCCATCACCGCCAACGCCAGCGCCGGCAGGAGGCCGCCGGTCAGGCGAGCGTGGAAGGGGCGTGAGGGCAGAGAATCTGTTCCGATCATATGGCGAAGCTATATCAAATCATTGACGATTTCGCTTGCCCGGCGGGAGCTGTCAACGCCGGGCAGGCGCGTTTCCCACGATGCGGGACGTCCGGATTAACCGGCCCCGTGCTGGTTTGCGCGCCGATATGGCAAAATCTGTGACAATTCCCACCTGATATCAATATGCTCAGGAATAACCCTGCGGGACCAAGCCATGACAATTGACGACAAAACCAGAACAGAACTGGAAGCCGCCGTTTTCCGACGCCTGGTCGAGCACCTGCGCACCCGGACCGACGTCCAGAACATCGACCTGATGAACCTGGCCGGTTTCTGCCGCAACTGCCTGTCCAACTGGATGAAGGAAGCGGCCGACGGCAAGGGCGTGGCGATCAGCAAGGATGAGAGCCGCGAGGCGGTCTACGGCATGCCCTATGAGACCTGGAAGTCGAAGTTTCAGGGCACCGCCAGTCCCGAGCAGCTGGAGGCGATGAAGAAGACCCATAGCGGGCATTGATGGTCTTTCTCCATCGGTAGCCCCATTCTCGACCTCATCCTGAGGAGCGCGCTCTTGCGCGCGTCTCGAAGGATGGGCCATGGGCCTCATGGTTCGAGACGGCGCAAGGGCGCCTCCTCACCATGAGGAGTTCTACCTTCCTGTGGGCGCGCTGTGGATGAGCGCGATGGTGCCTTGACGCAAGGCGCCGCACTCTTGAGGGTCAATCTCAGAAAGCGCCGCGCGGTGAAGCGTGCGGCGCTTGATCTTTCAGCCCACCCATTCAGTTCCACTCAGGAGTACCCGATGGCCACCTCTGCCGCCGCCGTCCAGGAAGAACCCGCGACGAAATTCGCAAAAGACCAGCTCAAGGCCATCGTCGAGCGCATCGAACGGCTGGAAGAGGAAAAGAAGACGATCTCCGACGATATCCGCGACGTCTATGCCGAAGCCAAGGGCAATGGTTACGACGTCAAGGCGCTGCGCACCATCGTCCGCCTGCGCAAGCAGGACGCCAATGAGCGCGCCGAACAGGAGACGATTCTGGAAACCTACATGCAGGCGCTCGGGATGCTGTGAAGCGTTAGCCAGAGCCCCGTTCCGATGGAATCGGAACGGGGCCCTGGATTCTTGGATTGACGCGTTTTCTTGACGCGAACCGCCGTCCACGTCGCTGGAAAACGCTCCAGCGGGCATTTCCGGCGCAACCAGCTTGGGCCACGGCCCCGCGTCTGTTAGGCTGCCCGCGAGGGAAGCTGGAAATGGACGTGCCTGGACCAGAGCGGAGGCTCGCGGCGGTCCTTGCCGCCGACATGGTCGGTTATAGCCGGCTCATGGAGGTTGACGAGACGGGGACGCTTGCCCGTCTCAAGACCCACCGGATCGAACTCATCGATCCCTCCATCACGAAGAACCATGGCCGCATCATCAAGACCACCGGCGACGGCATGCTGGTCGAATTCCGCAGCGTCGCCGACGCCGTGCTGTGTGCCGCCGAGATTCAGCGCCGGATGGCGCGGCGCAACGCCGACGTCTCGCCGGCGCGCTGGATACAGTTCCGGATCGGCATCAATCTTGGCGACGTGATCGTCGAGGACAACGACATCTTTGGCGACGGCGTCAACGTGGCGGCGCGTCTCGAAATGCTCGCCGAGCCTGGCGGCATCTGTGTCTCCGGCGCGGTGCGCGATCAGGTCGGCCAACGGCTGGATAACGTCGCATTCGAGGATCTCGGCGAGCAGAGCGTCAAGAACATCGTCCGTCCGATCCGCGTTTTCCGGGTCCGGCTCGACGCCGATTCAGAAGTCGCGCCACATGGCGCAAAGGACGCTGCGGTGGCGGCGCCGGCCTCCAAGAAGCCGTCGATCGCCGTACTGCCGCTCGCCAACATGAGCGGCGATCCGGAGCAGGAATTCTTCTCGGACGGCCTCACCGAGGACATCATTACCGAGCTGTCACGCTTCCGCGATTTGCTCGTCATCTCGCGCAACTCGACGTTCGTGCACAAGGGCAAGGCGGTCAACGTGCGCGAGATCGCGCGCGAATTCGGCGTCGATTACGTCCTCGAAGGGAGCGTGCGCAAGGCGCGCGATCGCGTCCGCGTCACCGTGCAGCTGATCGATGCAGAAACCGACCAGCACGTCTGGGCCGAACGCTATGACCGCGAGCTTGAGGATATATTCGCCATCCAGGACGAGATCACCCATGCGATCGTCGCGACGCTCCCCGGCAGGGTCGAGGCCGCCAGGCACGACCGCGCAAAACGCAAGCCGACCGAAAGCATGGCGGCTTATGAGTGCGTGCTGGCCGCCAAGGTGCGGCACCACCGCTCGACGCGGGAGGACAACGCCGAAGCGCAGCGCCTGCTCGACCGCGCCCTCGCGCTCGACCCGAACTATGCGCATGCTCACGCCTGGAAGGCATGCGTGCTGGGCCAGACGTGGGTCTATGGCTGGTGTGCCGATCGCGATGCCACCTTCGATCAGGTGGCCGCGGAGCTGGAGGTCACGCTGGCGCTCGACGACAATGACAGCGACGTGCACCGGATTCTCGCCGCGCTGAACCTGAACCGTAACGACCATGACAAGGCCGCGTATCACCAGGAGCGAGGGCTCGCGCTCAATCCCAACTACGACCTCGTCGTGGTGCAGCAGGGCGAGCTTCTAACCTGGCTCGGGCGGCCGGAGGAAGGCATCGACTGGATCAAGAAGGCGATGCGCCTCAACCCGTACCATCCGGAGCGCTTCTGGAGCCACCTCGGGCGTGCCTGCTATTGCGCCGAGAAGTATGCCGACGCCATCGAGGCCTTTTCGCGGATCACGCGGCCCGACTACACCCACCATGCCTTCCTCGCAGCCACGTTTGCGCAAATGGGCAACGCGGTCGCGGCCGCTGCGCACGCGGCCGAGGTTCTAAAGTCAGAGCCGACATTCTCGGTGGCCGTTTACCTCGCCACCCAGCATTACAAGCACGCCATCGACCGCCAGCGTCACGAGGCTGGCCTGCTCAAGGCAGGCTTGCCGGCCTGAACGCAGCCGAGCACGAACACGCTGATCACGGCGTAGAGGGGCCGCGCGCTCGCGAGGATGATTTCGAGATTAATGGAAGTTGTGCGCGCTTAGCGCAGTGACGCCGTGCGCACGACGAAAGACTGCGTGGTGAGCTTGGCGGTCGCCGATCCGGTAAACCGGTCGGTGGTCATCCCCAGCATCGGATCTTCGGAGAAGCCCATCGTGATCGCGAACGGCGGCTTGATGAAATAGCTGCGCATCAGCGTCATGTCGGTATCGCCGAGCACGGTCGTCGACATTGCGTTGCTCGCGCTCGGCGCCAGCATCACGACCCGCATCCAGACATCGTTGCCCTTGGCGGCGGCAAGCCGCGTCGAGGTCGAAATCACGCTGCCCTGGCCCTGCGATCCCCCCTGGGCTCCCTTGGCGACAACGGTGTTGATTTCGGTGGCGGCGGCGGCGTTGCGCGCCGGCCGCACGGTGCGCGGGATCGGCGCGGAGGCGGCAACCACGTTGGCGCGGTCAACCGGCGAGGAGGCGGCCGGCGCGTAGGCCAGCGCCTTGTTGAAAGTCTCGGCAACGCTGGCAGTCGGCTGCGGATCGGCGGCGCCGACGGCCTGACGGGCCCTGAGGGCCGCGAGCTGCACAGGGGTGGGCTGATTGGCCGTCGTCGGCGCATCGCCCCAGAAGCCGCGGGCGTTGATGATGTCGGCGGGTGTCTGCGGTTTCGGCTCGGCTGGCTTGTCGGCGGAAGCCTGCGCGGCCGGCTTGGCCTCCGCTTTGGATGCCTCCGGCTTGGATTTGGGCGCCGGAACGATCTGCGCATCAGCCGAGGCCAGCTGGATCGTTGCCGCGACCGGCTTTGCGCGCGGCGTCGGCACGATCTCGGCGGCCTTCGGGGCCGCGGCGGCGGCCACAACAGAAGGAGCGGGCTTCTCGTTCCTGACGGTGACGGGGGCGCCGCCCTCATCATCCTCTTCGTTGGATTTGCCGCCCTTGAACAGCGAGGCGAACAGGCTGGGCTTCTTGCCGACCGTTGCAGCGTCGCCGCCACTGCCGCGCCTCTCGATGTCGGCGCGGGCCAGTTCATAACCCTTCAGCGGACCACCATTCGAGGGCAGGTGGACGGTACGACCGTTGGGGAACACCCTGGCCAGCTGGTCGTGTGTCATGCGCGGCCAGTGACGGACGCTGCCGGTATCGAGATGGACGAACGGCGATCCCGAGGTCGGGTAGAAGCCGACGCCACCGCGCTGCAGGCGAAGTCCGGCGGCGCGGATCTGCTCGAGCGCAATGCCTGGGATGAAGAAATCCATCGCGTGGCCGAGCGTGTGCTGGCTGTGGCGGGCCACGCCGGACGAGCGGCGGCGGAGCATGGCGTTGGTGGCGGGGGAGCGGTAGGCGGAGATGATCTGGATCGGCTGCTTGCCGTCGACGTCGCGGTTTACTTCCCAGAGGATGTCGAAGAGGTGACGATCCATCGTGGTCTGGTCCTGGCTGCGCCAGTCGCGGAGGAAGTGATTGAGTTTCTTCAGCGCCTCTTCGTCGTAACGCCCGTCGCGCTTGAAGGTGACGGTGAGGTCTTCGTTGGAGTGGGTGTGGTGGAAAGAAAGCGTGCGGGTCTCGTTCAGCGCGGTCGCGTCATGCACCGACCCGGCTCCGGCAAGGAGCAACAGGGAAGTCAGGCCGAATTGATATCCGGCCTTCGGCAGACGAAGCGAATTAAGTTGGCGCGCGAAACCAGCCAGCACGTATGAGCCCACCCAGTCGACCAGCGATCACGAATCTCTTTCGCAAACCAGGCCTCCCAAGGACCTGCGAAAGAGGGTGAACGCTTTATTAAAGCGGGAGGGTTAACCGAAGTTTACCGACCCGCCCCCAAGTTAGGCTTAACCTAACCCGCCGACTGTGGCGAAAAAGTGCCCGGTGCCAAAACCGAGATGGATAATGGTTAACGTAAACGATCTCGCCAAAGCGGCGAGATCATTGATTTTACTTAAACATTTCGACAGGTGGCGGGGACCCGGGGATTAAGACCCCCGGAGATTAACGGGTGATCACCCGCCGTTGCTGCTGGGGTTGCGCTTGCGGCCGGCGGCCGACCGGCGCGGGGGGCGTGACCGATGGTCCGCCGAACAGCCGCTCGAAGAACGAAGGACCGGAGCTGCCGTAATCATTGTTGAAGGCGACGTTGGACGGCAGTGACGCGCCGCTCGGCCGGACGTAGCTCGGGTTGGCATGGGCGACGACGTTCTCCAGATCCCTGCTCCCGGAGTTCTTGATCAGCGGCAGCATTTTTGCGTCGCGGCCGTAAACGTCCCGGCGCATCTGCAGCTTGCCGGAATCATCCACAAACGCGGTCTGGTACGTGATGTGGACCGGGATCGGCGTCGGGAATCTCAGGTCGATCTCGCTGCGGCCATACATGCTGCGGATTTTTTCCGGCGTGTATTTGTCGTTCGGCATGACGATGTTGAGCAGCGTCGAGGCGTACTGATCCGGATTTTGCACCCGCATGCAGCCATGGCTGAAGGCGCGCTCTTCCTTGGCGAACAGGTTCTTGTCCGGCGTGTCGTGCTGATAGACCAGGAACTTGTTCGGGAAGTTGAAGCGGATACGGCCGAGCGCATTGGCTTCACCCGGCGGCTGCGAGATGTGGATCGAGCCGTCGCGGTTGCGTTCTAGCTTCAATCCCATGCGTTGCAGCACGGTCGGATCCTGCTGCAGCGCCGGCAGATATTCGTTGTAGATGATCGACGGCGGCACGTTCCAGGTCGGATTGACGGTGATGAACTTCATCGTCTCGGTCAGCATCGGCGTGGCGTGGTTTCCCGGCTTGCCGGTCACGACGCGGGTGGTCCAGACTTGGGCGCCGCCCTGCATCACCTTGAGCGTGAAGTCGGGCACGTTGAGGATGACATAGGCATTGTTGAGCGCCGGCACGCCGAGCTGGCGCGGCAGCCAGCGCAAGCGCTCCATGTTGGCGATCACGATGTCGATCTGGCGATCACGCTTCGGGCTGTTGATGGCCTTGACGGTCTTGTCGTCGAGCACGCCGGTCGGCTTGAGGTCGGCGCTTTCTTGGAACTTGCGCACGGCGGCGGCGACCTTGGCGTCGTACCTGGTGTCGTCAGGATTTTCGGTGACGCCGAGCTTGGCGCGCAGTTGCGGCACGCGCGGATCTTCGGGGGCGACCTCCGGCTGTTTCTTGGTGGCGGCCTTGAATGCGAGCGGAGCGCCTTCGGCGATCGGCACCACCGGGCCTTCACCCTGACCGCGCAGTTCGGCGAGCTTGGCCTTCAAATCCTTGTACAGCTTGATCGGCGGATTGTAGCCCTCGAGCGCTGCGGAAGCATCCTTGGCGGTCGAGATGTTGGCCAGCACTTCGGCCGGATCGGTCGGATGCTCGGGATAGAGGATGTCGGCGGCGACCTGCGACCAGTGCATCCGGCTGCTCTGCGCTTGGCGTGCATAATCGAGCATGCTGGCTGTCAGCTTCAGTTCGGCGTCGGCCAGATGGTCGGGCGAGGTGGCGGCTGCGAAATCCGGCACCGGATAGTCGGCAGGGTTGAGGCCGTCGGCAGCAGCGTCCTTCAGGCGCGCGACGACGCCCTTGGCGCTGGCGGTCAGTTTGCCGGCCTG
The DNA here is from genome assembly GCF_040546575.1 of Bradyrhizobium sp. OAE829. Classification (NCBI taxonomy): domain Bacteria; kingdom Pseudomonadati; phylum Pseudomonadota; class Alphaproteobacteria; order Hyphomicrobiales; family Nitrobacteraceae; genus Bradyrhizobium; species Bradyrhizobium sp. OAE829. The sequence goes on from NZ_JBEPOE010000001.1 coordinate 5,529,102, forward strand.
CGTCCACTGCGGCGCATATTCGCGGGCGCTGTAGAATTTTTCGACCGCGGCGCGCTCGCCCTTGCGATCGAACGTGCGCAGCGCCTTGCTGGCAAGCATGTCGCGCAATTTGTCGGCGACCGGCTGATCCGCCGGCGCGACACTGCTCGCGGCCTTGACCGGCTCCGCGGCAGGTGCCGCAGCCGTTGCGGGCGCAGGCGTTGCGGGCGTCGTGGTCGCGGTGTCGCTCTTGGGAGCGTCGATCTTGGGGGGCGCAGCCGCAGGCGCGGCGACGGTTTCGGCCGGCTTCGGATCGGGAACGGTTGCAGTCGTGCCCGGTGCGGGCGCTGCCGTCTTGGCTGGATCGGGCACCGACGCGGTGCTCTCGATCTTGAAATCGCCGATGGTCGGCGGTGGAACGTTGGCCGGTTCGGGACGCGGGACCGCTGCATCGATTGCGAGCTCTGCAGCACTGGTCCGGGGCGTATCGCTCTGACCGGCCAGTGCAGAGGTCGCGGACACCGCGAGGAAGGTTGCCGCGACAGCGATCAGCACGCGGTCAAACCCAGCACGGTTGGTCGAACAGTCACGCATCGTCACACCCCCTTGGGCGGAACTACCCCGGCATGGAGCAGTCCTTCAGGTATCGCTCGTCACAGCTTGCGCGAAAGCGCCGGCCTCGATCGCTTTAAGTCGGTACGCCTGCACGCAACGATTCAAACGCAGACGATACATGCGCCCCTTTCATGCAGCCAGCGCCATGGGGGGCAACTCACGACAAACTGACCTCAAACCACCAGTTGCAATTCGGGTGGCGTGGTTTTGCCATGCCCCCTGACATTTGTCTGTCACCGGCAAGCCACGGTTCGAAGGTTCCCGAATCGCCGATGGCGCTCAAGCCTTGCCACCGGAGCGCCACAATCGTCCGTGGGGCTCAGTTGCTGCTCAATTGGTATCTTGCGCGCCCTCAGCCGGATCGTTGGCGGCGGCCTCATCGAGTTTGCGATAGAGCGTGGAGCGGCCGATCTTCAGCCGGCGCGCCACTTCCGACATTTGCCCGCGATAGTGCGAAATCGCGAAACGGATGATCTCGTTTTCCATTTCCTCGAGCGGCCGCACCTCGCCCGCGGGAGTCAGCATCGCGAGACTGCCGCTGTTGCTCAGCGGCGCGATCGGTATCTCACTACCGGAAACCATCGCAGGCGCGGTCGACGGACCCACGATCAGCGGTTCGCCGTGCAGAGCCTGGGTGTCCGTGTCCGGGACGATGTGGTGGGCGGCGGCATGCGGGAAGTCCGACAGGCCAAGCTGGTCGCTCTCGCTCAGCACTACGGCGCGATACACGGTGTTTTCGAGCTGGCGGATATTGCCGGGCCAATCGAGCTGCGCCAGATGCGTCATGGCTTCACCGCTGATGCCGGTGATGGTGCGGTTCTCTTCGGCGCTGAACCGCGCCAGGAAGTGCCGCAACAGATGCGGGATGTCTTCCCGGCGCATGCGAAGCGGAGGAATGGTCAGCGGCAGCACGTGCAGGCGATAGAACAGGTCCTCGCGGAAGGCGCCGTTCTTCACGAGGTCGAGCAGTTTGCGGTTGGTCGCCGAAATGATGCGGACGTCGACCTTCACCGGCTTGCGGCCGCCGACGGCCTCAACCGTGCCTTCCTGCAATGCGCGGAGCAGTTTTACCTGGGCTGCAAGCGGCAGTTCGCCGACCTCGTCGAGGAACAGCGTGCCGCCGGACGCTTCGACGAACTTGCCCATGTGGCGTTCGGTGGCGCCGGTGAAAGCGCCCTTCTCGTGACCGAACAGGATCGATTCGACGAGATTGTCGGGGATCGCGCCGCAGTTGACGGCCACGAACGGCTTGGCCTTGCGCTCGCTGCTGCCGTGGATGGCGCGGGCAAACAATTCCTTGCCGACGCCGGACTCGCCTTCGATCAGCACCGGAATGCCCGATGAGGCGGCCTTCTGCGCAGTGCGCAGCACGCCTGCCATGGTTTCGCTGCGGGTGATGATATCGGCAAAGGTCAGCCGGCCTTCGCGGCTGTGACGGATGCGCTGCAATTCGCCCTTTAAGGCCTGCGTGTTGAGCGCGTTGCGCAAGCTGACCTGCAGCCGTTCGAAGCCGACCGGCTTGACGACGAAATCCTGCGCGCCGGCGCGCATCGCCGAAACCACATTGTCGATGCCGCCATGGGCGGTCTGCACGATGACGGGAACGGTCAATCCGGCATCACGAATTTTTGCGAGCACGCCGAGCCCGTCGAGACCGGGCATCACGAGATCGAGAACGACGGCATCGATCGGTTGTGCGTCGGGGGCGGTCAGCAAGGCCACGGCGGCGTCGCCGCTGTCGACCACGAGGGACTCATAGCCGCATTTCTGCACCATGTTTTCTACCAGACGGCGCTGCACCGCGTCGTCATCAGCAATCAGAATGGTGGCAGCCATGGTTTACCCCGCACGTTACGCTAACTGTATCGAATCGGGGCACTCTCGCCTATGGCGATTAACGCACACTTAATTGTTGGAGGGCGGCTGTGTGAGGCGGCTAGGCGTTGAGGTGTGGCCACACCTCCAGGACGCCGCGATAGCACATGTCGAAAGCCACATAGAGGATGATGGCGAGGCCGACATAGGCGATCCAGCGATGCTTTTCCAGGAGCCGCGCGATGAAGTTGGCGGCGAGCCCCATCAGCGCAATGGAAAGTCCCAGACCGAATATCAGGATCATTGGATGCTCGCGCGCCGCACCCGCGACGGCGAGCACATTGTCGAGCGACATCGACACGTCGGCGAGCGTGATCTGCCAAACGGCCTGGCCAAGCGTCTTCTGGCGGCCCGCATCGGTATCGATCGCTGCGGACGACAAACTCTGAAACTTCGGTTGATGCGACGTATGCAGCTCACGCCACATCTTCCAGCATACCCAAAGCAGAAGAACGCCGCCCGCAAGCAGCAGTCCGATGATTTGCAGCAACTGAACCGTGACGGAAGCGAAACCGATGCGCAGGACCGTGGCGGCCAAAATGCCGATCAAAATCGCCTTCTTGCGCTGACCCTCGGGTAGCCCGGCGGCTGCGAGCCCGATGACGATCGCATTGTCGCCGGCGAGCACCAGGTCGATCATGATGACCTGAAAAAGCGCTGTCAGGTGTTGCGAGGTAATTAAGTCCAGCATGCGGGGCCACTCCGTTCAGGAGTCCAATCCGACATCGCAGTTCGCTTGAACTGCCAGAGGGGCCCGGGCTTGGACGTGCACAGTCAAAAAAAGACGAAAGGTCGATCCGCGGAAAACTGCTCCCGCTACTCAGGTTGGTCCGAAAGGGCGAAGAGCCTGATCATCTGGTCCGGCTCGATCAGAACGGACAGCACGACGCCGATGAAAGTCACGCTGCCGGCGAGGTCGAACCACATGGTGCGGAACCGGTCGCGCCGGCACAGCAGCGCGAAGCCGGCCGTCGTCGCGCCAATCGCAAACAGCAGGGTGACAATCGCTGGCGTCAGCGCATCAACAGGCACGAGGTTGCGGATTCCGAGCGTCGCGACCAGCGCCACCAGCAGGATGCCGGCCATCAGCTCCTTGCCACGGGCGGTGTTTTCCTGGCCCTTGGTCCGGACAATCGGGCCGCGATCTGCGATAGCCATGGATTATTGTCCTCCCAGAGATTCGCGAACTGAGGGAAACCGCGAGATTGTGGTAGGGAACATTGCCTGTTCCGGAATTCAATCTAGGTAGTTTAGTAATCATGAAACGAGCAAAACATCAAGATGTTTTCGCTGTACAGGTGCCTGGCAAGGTCGCCACGGAAGCCAAGCAATTGCGGAAACAGGCTGGGGATTGGCTCAAGCTGCGCAGGGCCGATGCCGGATTGTCGCAGGCAGATCTCGCCGCGCGCCTCGGTCTCAAATATTATACGTTCATCTCACAGGTCGAGAACGGGTTCAGCCGCGTTCCAACTGAAATTATGGGCGCGTGGGCCAGCGAGTTGGGTCTTGAACAGGCGGCGTTCGCTAGGCATCTATTATTGTACTACGAGCCGGAATTGCACCGGCTGCTGTTCGGAGCGGAAAGCAAATGAGCGTGGTTGCGTTCGAGCGCACACAGGAAACCGGCATCTGGAGCGAACGGGAACTCAATACAATCTGCGCGGCATTGCAGGCTGCGCTCGCGCCATCGACCGGCCGCGAATGGGAAACCGGCATCACCGAAAAAGGCGATGCCCAGTTCTATCTGTTGGGCCCGCTTCCGGATCAGGCCTGCGAGCTGTGTGTGTCCCGGATCGGGGGGCGTTATATTCTGGAAGACGGATCGGGCCGGCTGCTGTTCGAGCATCGAAACCTCGATATCGTCGCGCTGCACGCAAGGGCGGCGGTCCCGTCCACGTCGTGGCTGATGGTCAAGGCGATCACGCTGTGGTGTGCGATTCGGAGCGCCTTTCACGAAAAACTCGAGCCGATGATCGCGGAGACCGAAGAGCTGCTGGTGCAGCTCGCGCCGCAGCTGGCAGCGTTCGCCTGATCGCCTCGTCAAAAATCATCACGCCAATCTGAAAGTGTTCATGAACGCGAAATCTGCGACATCCCGCGCCAGCAAGACGTCCCGCAAAACCGCAATCAGCAAGGGAACTGCCGTCAGCAAGGCCACCGCAGCCAAATCGAAAACCGGCAAATTGCCGGAATGGAATCTGGCCGACCTCTATTCCGGCATCGACGCCCCCGAAGTCGCGCGTGACTTGCAGGAGATGGATGCCGAATGCATCGCGTTCGAGACAGACTACAAGGGCAAGCTGGCCGAGAACGTTGCAAAGGATAATGGCGGGCAGTGGCTCGCCGCAGCGGTCAAGCGCTACGAGGCGATCGACGACCTCGCAGGCCGCCTTGGCTCCTATGCCGGCCTCATCCACGCCGGCGACAGCGTCGATCCCGCGATCACGAAATTCTACGGCGACGTCTCGGAACGGCTAACTGCCGCATCGGTGCATCTGCTGTTCTTCGGGCTCGAACTCAACCGTGTGGACGACACCGTGATTGAGCGCGCGTTGCAGACGCACGAACTCGCCTACTATCGCCCGTGGATCGAGGATCTGCGCAAGGACAAGCCGTATCAGCTCGAAGATCGCGTCGAGCAGTTGTTTCACGAAAAATCCCAGAGCGGCTATGCCGCCTGGAACCGGCTGTTCGACCAGACCATCTCCGGCCTGCGCTTCAAGGTCGGCGGAAAAGAACTGGCGATCGAGCCGACGCTCAATTTCCTGCAGGACCGCGCGCCGGAAAAGCGCAAGGCCGCGGGGCAGGCGCTGGCGAAAACCTTCAAGGAGAATGAGCGGACCTTTGCGCTCGTCACCAACACGCTCGCCAAGGACAAGGAGATTTCCGATCGCTGGCGCGGCTTTGCGGATGTCGCGGATTCCCGGCATCTCAACAACCGCGTCGAGCGCGAGGTGGTCGATGCGCTGGTCGGATCGGTCAGGTCGGCCTATCCACGGCTCTCGCATCGTTATTACGCGCTCAAGGCCGGCTGGTTCAAAAAGAAGAAGCTGGCGCATTGGGATCGCAACGCGCCGCTGCCGTTCGCGGCGACCGGCACGATCGCCTGGCCCGAAGCCCGCAACATGGTGCTGACGGCCTATCGCGGCTTCTCGGTCGAGATGGCCGATATCGCCGAGCGTTTCTTCACCGACCGCTGGATCGACGCGCCGGTGCGGCCGGGCAAGGCGCCCGGTGCGTTCTCGCATCCGACCACGCCGTCGGCGCATCCCTATGTGCTGATGAACTATCAAGGCAAGCCGCGCGACGTGATGACGCTGGCACATGAGCTCGGCCACGGCGTGCACCAGGTGCTGGCCGCCAAAAACGGTGCGCTGATGGCGCCGACGCCGCTGACGCTAGCCGAAACCGCCAGCGTGTTCGGCGAAATGCTGACCTTCAAGCGGCTGCTCGGACAGACCAAGAATGCGAAACAGCGTCAGGCGCTGCTCGCCGGCAAGGTCGAGGACATGATCAACACCGTGGTGCGGCAGGTCGCGTTCTATTCGTTCGAGCGCGCCATCCACACCGAGCGCAAGAACGGCGAATTGACCGCCCAGCGCATCGGCGAGATCTGGCTCAGCGTGCAGGGCGAAAGCCTCGGGCCGGCTATCGACATCCGCCCGGGCTACGAGAATTTCTGGATGTACATCCCGCACTTCATCCATTCGCCGTTCTACGTCTACGCCTATGCGTTCGGCGATTGCCTGGTGAACTCGCTTTATGCGGTCTACGAGAATGCCTCCGACGGTTTTGCCGAGCGCTATCTTGCGATGCTGGCGGCGGGCGGCACCAAGCATTATTCCGAACTGCTGAAGCCGTTCGGGCTCGATGCCAAGGATCCCAAGTTCTGGGACGGCGGGCTGTCGGTCATCGCCGGCATGATCGACGAACTGGAAACGATGGGCTGACGCACGCGCCGCGGCGACAAACTTCAGCCGTCGTCGCATCCCATCATGACGGCAACGTCAGGAGTGGAGCGCCCATGGTCGACACGCCGACACGACGCGCAGTGCTTGGAGCGGGCGCCCTCGTGGCCGGTTCGCTGTTCGGGATCGAAAGCAGTGTTGCCCAGGCGCCGCTTCCGCCCACGCCCGCCTGCCACGACGGCGAGGCGGCAACGCTGGCGCAGACCGAAGGGCCGTATTTCAAGCCGTCCTCGCCCGAGCGGATCGAACTGTTTGAAGAGGGGATGGCAGGGCAGCCGGTCGAACTGGTCGGGTTCGTGCTTACCCGTGCCTGCAAGCCGGTCTCTGGCGCTTTGCTGGATTTCTGGCAGGCCGATGGCAAGGGCCAGTATGACAATTCCGGTTTCCGGCTGCGCGGTCATCAGTTCACCGATGCGGAAGGGCGCTATCGATTGCGCAGCGTCGTGCCGGGCGTTTATCCCGGCCGCACCCGCCACATCCATGTGAAGGTACAGCCGCGCGGCGGCCGCGTGCTGACCACCCAGCTCTATTTCCCGGGCGAATCGCAGAACCGCTCCGACGGCCTGTTCCGCAAGGCGTTGCTGGTGCGCACCGCCAAGAACGCTGGATGGCTCGCCGGGCGGTTCGACTTCGTGGTCGGCTAGGCGCTTTCGCGCCGCACTGGCATTTCCGGTAAAACATTTGTTGAACAGGCGGGGCCGCCGTGTTATACGTTCCGTATAACGGAGCCGGTGCTATGACCAAGACCCCTCGCGGCATGAATGAAGCCCCTCGTGAGTACAAGATCGAGGATACCGCGCTTCAAATTCGGAAGATTGGCAATTCGGTCGGCGTGATCCTGCCGAAAGAGCTCCTTGCCCGACTGAATCTCAAGGAGGGCGACAAGTTCTATCCGGTCGAGCAACCGGATGGCAGCCTGCGTCTTTCGCCGTTCAACCCCAAGCATGCGCGGACGATGGAAATCGCCCGCCAGATCATGCACGAATACCGCGATACGTTTGCCGCGCTTGCAAAATGAGTGAGCCAATCTGGCTCGATGTCGACGAAGTCATCGACATGCATGCCGAGCAACTGGCGATGTTTGGCGGACCAGAAGGCCTCCGGGATCACGGCCTTCTGGAGTCGGCGGTTATGCGGCCGGTCAATCAATGGGCTTATGGACAGACTGATATGGCCGCGCTCGCCGCAGCCTATGCGTTCGGTCTTGCCCGGAACCACGCTTTTGTGGACGGCAACAAGCGCACCGCATTCCACGCCATGATGGTGTTTTTGCGGGTCAACGACATCCCGTTCGCGCCCGATCCGGCGCACGCGACGGCCATCATTCTTTCCCTGGCCGCGGGCGAGGTCAGCGAGGAAAGCCTGACCCGCTGGATTCGGGATAATTGGCCTTCCGAATGACCCGATAGGCTTTGTCCCGTTGCCCTGCTGGCGGCTTTGCGGTAATTGCACGCCAGATCGTGGATTGACTGGGGATACCGATGGCAGACCATAGCGAAGTGGCCTACACGACCGCTGACGGCAACGATTATCCGGCCCATGAGCAGACCTATGAAGGGTTCATCATGCTGGTCAAATACGGCACCATGGCCGTCGTCGTGATCGTCGCCCTGATGGGCTACTTCCTGACCTGATGCGTCGCCGGCTGCACCGCCCGGGCGGCGGTGACCAGAAAAATATGCACGTCGCCCGGTTATGAAACCGGTATCCAACTAAGCGGAAATAACGCTAGTTTGCTTGCGCGCGCGCCCTCGCGCCGCCGGAGGCCCCATGAAGATTGCCGTTGCCAAGGAAATCGATCCGTCCGAACCGCGGGTGGCTGCTTCCCCCGACACCGTGAAGAAGTTCAAGGCGATCGGCGCCGAAGTGGTGGTGGAGCCGGGAGCAGGCATCAAGTCGGGCCTGCCGGATTCTGAATATACCGCGGCCGGCGCCACCATCAGTGCGGACGCGCTGAAGGATGCCGACATCATCATCAAGGTGAAGCGGCCGGAGGCCTCTGAACTCGGCCAATACAAGCGCGGCGCCCTGGTCATCGCCATCATGGACCCCTACGGCAACGAGGCGGCGCTCAAGACTATCGCCGACTCCGGCGTGTCTGCCTTCGCGATGGAATTGATGCCGCGCATCACCCGCGCGCAGGTGATGGACGTGTTGTCATCGCAGGCCAACCTCGCCGGCTACCGCGCGGTGATCGAGGCCGCTGAGGCGTTCGGCCGCGCTTTCCCCATGATGATGACGGCAGCGGGCACGGTTCCCGCGGCAAAAGTGTTCGTGATGGGCGTCGGCGTCGCCGGCCTGCAGGCGATCGCGACCGCGCGCCGGCTTGGCGCCGTCGTCACCGCGACCGACGTGCGGCCCGCCACCAAGGAGCAGGTCGAAAGTCTCGGCGCCAAATTCCTCGCTGTCGAGGATGAGGAGTTCAAGAACGCCCAGACCGCCGGCGGCTATGCCAAGGAAATGTCGAAAGAGTATCAGGCCAAGCAGGCCGCGCTGACCGCCGAACACATCAAGAAGCAGGACATCATCATCACGACCGCGCTGATCCCGGGCCGCCCGGCGCCGAAGCTTGTCAGCGCCGACATGGTCAAGTCGATGAAGCCCGGCTCGGTCCTGATCGATCTGGCAATTGAGCGCGGCGGCAATGTCGAGGGCGCCAGAGCGGGCGAAATCGTCGATGCCGATGGCGTCAAGATCGTCGGCTACACCAATGTCGCGGGCCGTGTCGCGCAGTCCGCCTCGAGCCTGTACGCCCGAAACCTGTTTTCCTTCATCGAGACCATGATCGACAAGCCGAACAAGGCGCTCGCGGTCAATTGGGAAGACGAACTGGTCAAGGCCACGGCGCTGACCAGAGACGGCGCCGTCATCCATCCGAACTTCCAGCCTAAATAGCCAGCCCAGGAGAGCCGCCATGGATCATATTGCACAGGCCGTCGATCCCTTCGTGTTCCGGCTGTCGATCTTCGTCCTTGCCGTTTTCGTCGGCTACTTCGTGGTCTGGTCGGTGACCCCCGCGCTGCATACGCCGCTGATGTCGGTGACCAACGCGATCTCGTCGGTGATCGTGGTCGGCGCGCTGCTCGCGGTCGGCGTTCCCATGATCTCGAGCGGCTCAGGCTGGGCGCGCGGCTTCGGCTTCATCGCGCTGATTTTCGCCTGCGTGAATATCTTCGGCGGCTTCCTTGTCACCCAGCGCATGCTGGCGATGTACAAGAAGAAGGTAAAGTGAGCGGCGTGCACCTCGGGGTGGCGAAGACAATAGGGGACCTGAGATGAACGCCAATCTGGCTGCATTGTTGTATCTCGTGGCGGGTGTGCTGTTCATCCTGTCACTGCGCGGCTTGTCCAGTCCGGCATCGTCCCGCCAGGGCAATTTGTTCGGCATGGTCGGCATGGCGATCGCGGTCGCGACCACGCTCGCCAGTCATCCGCCGGCGGACGGCCTCGCCTGGGTGCTGGTGATCCTTGGCATCGCCATCGGCGGCGGCATCGGTGCGGTGATCGCGCGGCGGGTGCCGATGACCTCGATGCCGGAATTGGTCGCCGCCTTCCACTCGCTGGTCGGTATGGCCGCGGTGCTGGTGGCCGCCGGCGCGTTCTACGCGCCCGAAGCGTTCGACATCGGCAAGCCCGGGCAGATCCACGCCGCGAGCCTGATCGAAATGTCGCTCGGTGTCGCGATCGGTGCGCTGACCTTCACTGGCTCCGTGATCGCGTTCCTGAAGCTGTCCGGCCGCATGAGCGGTGCGCCGATCATCCTGCCGGCGCGCCACATCATCAACATCGCGCTGGCTCTGGCGCTGGTGTTCTTCATCTTCGGTCTGGTGCGGTCCGGCAGCGCGCTCGACTTCTGGCTGATCACGATCATCGCGCTGGTGCTCGGCGTGCTCATGATCATTCCGATCGGCGGCGCCGACATGCCGGTCGTGATCTCGATGCTGAACTCCTATTCCGGCTGGGCCGCGGCCGGCATCGGCTTCACGCTCGGCAATTCCGCGCTGATCATCACCGGCGCGCTGGTCGGCTCGTCGGGCGCGATCCTGTCCTACATCATGTGCCACGCGATGAACCGTTCCTTCATCTCGGTCATCCTCGGCGGCTTCGGCGGCGAGACCGCGGCGGCCGGCGGTGGCGGTGGCGAGCAGAAGCCTGCCAAACTCGGCTCGGCCGACGACGCGGCCTTCATCATGAAGAACGCGCAGAAGGTGATCATCGTGCCCGGCTACGGCATGGCGGTGGCGCAGGCCCAGCATGCGCTGCGCGAAATGGGCGATCTGCTGAAGAAGGAAGGCGTCGAGGTGAAGTACGCCATCCACCCGGTCGCGGGCCGCATGCCCGGCCACATGAACGTGCTGCTGGCCGAAGCCAACGTGCCCTATGACGAGGTGTTCGAACTCGAGGACATCAACTCCGAATTCGCGCAGGCCGACATCGCCTTCGTGATCGGCGCCAACGACGTCACCAATCCGGCGGCCGAGGACGACAAGACCTCGCCGATCTACGGCATGCCGGTGCTGCAGGTCTGGAAGGCCGGAACCGTGATGTTCATCAAGCGCTCGCTGGCGTCGGGCTATGCCGGCATCGACAATCCCTTGTTCTACCGCGACAACACCATGATGCTGCTCGGCGACGCCAAGAAGGTGACCGAGAACATCGTCAAGGGGATGTAACCCGCTCACGGGAAGTCATGACCGTCCTGAAATGGCTGCTGATTGTCGTTTCGGTCGCTTATGCCTGTGGGCTCGCCGGGCTGTTCTTCGCGCAGCGCTCGTTTCTGTTTCCGATTCCAACGGCCACACGAACGACGCCGCAGGCGGCCGGTTTTCCGGAAGCCGAAGAGCATGTGCTGACCACCGCGGACGGTGAGAAGGTCATTGTCTGGCATGTTGCGGCCAGGCCCGGCCGTCCCGTCATTCTGTACTTCCACGGCAATGGCGATTTCCTCGCCGGCTTCTTCGGGCGCTTTCGCGAACTGATCGCCGACGGCACTGGCATCGTCGCGCTGTCCTATCGCGGCTATGCGGGTTCGAGCGGACACCCGAGCGAGCGCGGATTGCTGCAGGATGCGGCTGCGGCCTATGCCTTCACGACAGCGCGATACAGCGCGGACAGGATCGTGGCCTGGGGTTTTTCGCTTGGCACCGGCGTCGCGGTGGCGCTGGCGGCGGAGCAGCCGATTGGCAAGATCATTTTGGAGGCGCCCTATACATCGCTTGCCGACGTTGGCGCTGCCGCATTTCCGATCTTCCCCGTTCGTTGGGCGATGAAAGATCCATTCTATTCCGACCGGCGCATCACCGGGGTGAAGGCCCCGATGCTGGTCCTGCATGGCGCGCGCGATGCCACGATCCCGATCGCATTTGGCGAGCGCCTGTTCGCGCTCGCGCACGAGCCCAAGACGTTCGTCAGGTTCCCCGACGGTGGCCACAACGATCTCGACGCTTACGGCGCGACGGCAGCAGCGCGGCAATTCATCAACGCCGCAAAAGGCTGACGGCGGCGATGGTTTACTGCATAGTCGGACGGCAATGATTTCAAGGATTTTGACCGCATGAGCGCGCACGGCCCGATGCCGAAATCGTCGTGGATTTTCCCCGCCTTGGCGGTGGCGCTGTTCGTGGTCGCCACCGCGCTCGGGCTGACCTTCACACCGACGGCCGGCGGTTTGCTGTTCGCAGCGCTGCTGCTGGCGATCCTGTTCGGCACCGTGTTTGCGGCCGTGCATCACGCCGAAATGATCGCGGAGCGGATCGGCGAGCCCTACGGCACGCTGTTGTTGACACTGGCGGTCACCATCATCGAGGTCGCGCTGATTGCGACCATCATGCTCGGCGAAAAGCCGGTGCCGGCGCTGGCGCGCGACACGGTGTTCGCGGTGATCATGATCGTGTGCAACGGCCTCGTCGGCATCTGCATCTTCATCGGCGGGCTGCGCTATCGCGAGCAGGATTTTCAGGTTTCCGGCGCCAACCTGTATCTCAGCGTGCTGTTCGTGATGGCGACCATCACGCTGATCATGCCCAATTATACGCTGACGGCGCCGGGGCCGATCTATTCGGCCGCCCAGCTCGGTTTTGTCAGCGTCGTTACGCTCATTCTCTATTGTGTGTTTCTCTATACCCAGACCATCCGGCATCGCGATTATTTCATCAACGATGCCACAGGCGACGCGGCTGACGGATCGCTGCTGTCGAACCGGATGCTGGCGCTGAGCATCGCGCTACTGCTGGTCTCGCTGCTGGCGGTGGTGCTGCTGGCCAAGAAATTCTCGCTGGTGGTCGATATCGCGATTGCCAGCATCGGCGCGCCGCCGGCTTTCGCGGGCGTGCTGGTGGCGTTGCTGATCCTGCTGCCGGAAAGCGTCGCCGCCATTTCTGCCGCCCGCAAGAACGATCTGCAGAAGAGCATCAATCTGGCGCTCGGCTCGTCGCTTGCGACCATCGGGCTGACGATCCCCGCCGTCGCCATCGCGGCTTACACGCTCGACAAGCAATTGGTGCTCGGGCTCAACACGCAGGAAATGGTGCTGCTGGTGCTGACCTTCGTCCTCAGCATGCTCACCTTCGGCACCGGGCGCACCAACATCCTGTTCGGGCTGGTGCACATGGTGGTATTCGCCGTGTTCCTGTTCATGGTATTCGTGCCGTAGTTCCCTTGTCGTTCCCCGGAGTTCATCCAAAATGCTCAGCGCCACGTCAGACGTTCAGGTCGACACCCCGGAAGTTCGCGTCACCGAGTGGCGGCTGGCGCCGGGCAGTGCTACCGGCCACCACACCCATGGGATGGATTATGTGATCGTGCCGGTGACATCGGGCGAAATGACCATCGTGGCGCCGAACGGCGAACGCTCGAAGGCGCAGCTCGCCGTCGGTAAATCCTATTTCCGCAAAGCGGGTGTCGAGCACGACGTGCTCAATGAGACGGCAACCGAGATCGTGTTCCTGGAGGTCGAGCTGAAGCCCTGACCGTCCGTTATCGGCAGCGCCGCAACCGACCCATTTCGGCCGCAGGTCCTGACAAGCCGTTAATAGTGCGGCTCCCGGAAAGTCCCGCAACAAGGAGGCCCGGCGGGGTCGCCTCAGGGCGGTAGAAACGGAACCTCATGAGGATCTGCACAATTGCCACCGATCCGTCTTAGTTGATCCCTCAATATGCCCAGAAGTTCCCGCATCAAACTTGCCGCGGGGAGTGGCCGGCATGCTGAAGAAGTATATTTCGAAATTCACGATCGACATCCTGCCTTCGGTGGCAGCGACCGTCATCGGGGCTTACATCGTCAATCATTACATCGTCACCAGGCCGGGCACGGACGCCCCTGTCGCCGCCGCCGCATCGGCTGCCGACCCCAAAGCGCCAGCCAAGGCCGCTGAAACCGGCAACCCGCCGACGGCGGGCGTCAGGGCCAAGGGCATTTCCGAAAAAGCACTGCTCGAGAAGACCGCGGCCGAACGGCCGACGGTGGTCGAGAAGGTTGAAGCCAAAGCGGATGTGAAGGCGGACGTAAAGGCTGACGCGAAGCCCGCCGACGCGCCGGCCGAGACCGCGAGCGTTCCGGCCGAGCCGCGCGCCACCCGCGCCGCGCCGCGCGAACGCGAAAAGGAAAAGATCAGGGTCGTGCTGCCGTCACCGGTGCAGCCCGTGGCGCCGGCCGTCGCGGCCGCGCCGCCGGCGCCTGTTGCCGCGCCGCCGGTCGAAACCGCTGTTGTGCCGGATGACCGCCGCGACGCCAACGACCTCGCGCGCGCTGCGATCGAGCGTCTGCGGGTCAACAATGATGGTTCGCCACGTGCACCCGAAGTGGTGCGCACCCCAGAAGCTCAGCGAGTCGAGACTACGCGGATCGAGACGCCCCGGATCGAGACGCCACGAAGCGAAATGCCGCGGGTCGCAACCGCGCCGGCGCTTCGCCCGCTGCCGCCGCCGATCTCGGTTTCGACGCCTTCAGGCGGGGAGACCTTCGATCAGGGCAGGCCGCCTTACGCCGCCAATGCGTCTGTCGATCCGCGCCGTCCGACGCCGCCGGCCGAAATCCCGGTTTCGCGCCCGCTCGATTTGCGGGCCGATGTGCCGGAGCCGTCGGTGCGCGAGCGCAGCACGGCTGTAGCCGAAGACGTACTGTCGACGGCGAAGTCGCTGTTCCACGCGGTCCTGCCGAAATAATCCATAAGACCGTGTCTTGTCGCGCCCCGGACGCAGGCCGCGACCGGGGCTTCTACTTTGCATGGGGTTGATTTCGCGATTTTGCGTCTAAATTAGAGCCGTGTTCCGATTGAACCGGAACGGGACCTTGCTTGAAAAGGCTACCCGCCGGTGCGGGCCAGGCCGCTGCGCGCGGCTTCGTCCTTGGGGCGGATCGCAATGGCGCGGCCATAGGAAGCGGCCGCCTTGGCCCTGTCGCCGAGCCGTTCATAGGCCTGCCCGCGGGCTGACCACGCCGGTGCGCTATTGGGATCGGCCTGCACCGCCTCGTCGAGGTCGGCGGCCGCTTCCTTGGCCTTGTCGATCGCGAGAAAGCTTGTTGCGCGGCCGAGCAACGGCTCGACCTTCTGCGGCGTCAGGCCGTTGGCGGCGGAGAAATCCTCGATCGCCTGCTGGTACTGTTTCTCGCCTTGATAGATCAGCCCGCGGCCGTAGAGCGCCTGGACGTTGTACGGATCGAGGGCGAGGGCGCGATCGAATTCCGCCAGCGCCTCTTGGTTCTTGCCGGACTTGGCGAGCACCTGGCCGCGGGTGGCATAGCCTTGCGAGTCGCTGACGCTACGCGCGCTGATATTGTCGGTCGGTTTCTGCGCCACGGGCTGCGGCTTTGGGCTGTCCGCGCCCCACGATCCCAGATCGAACGAGCAGCCGCCAAGCGGCATCGTCAGCAGCGCGACGAGTACGGCCGTACGGCGCACGCCACGAGAAAGCGAACAGGCGGCCGGAATGGCCATATGACGAAATGCTCGCGCGTTCATGGCGCATAGGTAGCCCGGCACGCCGCAAAATGCATCGGTCAAAATAGCCGCAACCGGCGGACCGAACCCGTAAGGCCCACGGGCCGACAAACAAAAAACCTAAAGGAAAAAAATCCAAAGAAAAAAGCGCAGGCCGGGGCCCGCGCTTTCCAATTCAAATCTGCTCGGTCGTTCAGCGCGGTCCGCGCGGACCTGCACCCGGGCCGCCACGACCGCCACCGGGACCACCACGGTCGCCACCGGGGCCAGCACCGAACACCGGCTTCGGCTTCATCGGCAGCAGGCCTTCGCGCTGCAGCTTCTTGCGAGCCAGCTTGCGCGCGCGGCGCACGGCTTCGGCCTTTTCACGGGCCTTCTTCTCGGAGGGCTTTTCGTAATGGCCGCGGAGTTTCATCTCGCGGAAAATACCCTCGCGCTGCATCTTCTTCTTCAGCGCCTTGAGGGCTTGATCGACATTGTTATCGCGGACGAGAACCTGCACGCGGCATCCTCTTTCAATTGATCGGATAGGAATTCTGGTAAAGCGAAGAGCTGGCGAAAGGCCTAGCCCTTAACCTGAAGGCGGGCATTTACCAGACAAAACCTGTGATGTCCACCTGTGAAGCGAACAGCCGGACCAAGTTAAGCCATGAAATGCGGCAAATCTGACGCTGTTCGGCCCTGATTTGGGAAGTTATGTGCCCAGATCGAGGCTGTTCCCGGTGTTTTGAGCAACCCGGCAACGACAATCTGGGGAGACAACCATGGATACGAAGAAATATGCCGCCGAGGCCATCGGCACGTTCTGGCTGACATTTGCGGGATGCGGCAGCGCCGTCATCGCCGCCGCCTTTCCGCAGGTGGGTATCGGACTGGTGGGGGTGTCCTTTGCGTTCGGACTGAGCGTCGTCACCATGGCCTACGCGATCGGCCATATATCCGGCTGCCATCTCAATCCGGCCGTCACGGTGGGGCTTGCGGCCGGCGGGCGCTTTCCAACCGGGCAAATCGCGCCCTACATCATCGCGCAGGTGATCGGCGCCGTTGCGGCGGCGGCGCTGCTTTATGTGATCGCGAGCGGCGCTGCCGGTTTCGACGTCACCAAGGGTTTTGCGTCGAACGGCTATGACGCGCATTCGCCCGGCAAATACAGCATGGTTGCCTGCTTCATCACCGAGGTGGTGATGACCATGATGTTCCTGTTCATCATCATGGGCGCGACCCATGGCAAGGCGCCGGCGGGCTTTGCACCGCTGGCGATCGGATTGGCGCTTGTCATGATCCACCTCGTCAGCATTCCCGTCACCAACACCTCGGTGAATCCGGCGCGCAGCACGGGCCCCGCGCTGTTCGTCGGCGGATGGGCGCTGGCGCAGCTCTGGCTGTTCTGGGTGGCGCCGCTGATCGGCGGCGTGCTGGGCGGGGTGATCTATCGCTGGCTTAGCGAGGAGCCCTCCGGCGTCGTTGAGGGCCGCAGGCCGGCCTAGCGCGAGGCCGCCTAAACGCAAGCCCGCGTGATGCGGGCTTGCGGCTATTTTTTGCGCGGCGACACTTCGGTGACGTGACCCATCTTGCGGCCCGGCTTCGGCGCCCCCTTGCCGTAAAGGTGCACGGTGGCGCCGGGAACCGTCAGCCACTGCTCGTAGCCGAGGATGTCGTCGCCGATCAGGTTCGTCATGGTGACCTCGCCATGACGGACCGGCTTGCCGAGCGGCCAGCCGGCGATGGCGCGGATGTGCTGCTCGAACTGCGAGATCGAGGCGCCGTCCAGCGTCCAGTGTCCGGAATTATGCACCCGCGGCGCGATCTCGTTGACCAGCACTTTCGGCCCGCCATTTTCCGCTACCACGAACATCTCGACCGCGAGCACGCCGACATAGTTCAGCGCGGTTGCGATCTGCTCGGCGATGCCGCGTGCCTGCGCTGCCAGCGCATCCGATATCTGCGCCGGCGCGCGCGAGATTTTCAGGATGTGGTCGCGGTGCTCGTTTTCGGTGACGTCGAAACTCTCGACCTGGCCGTCGACCGAGCGCGCAGCGATCACCGAGATCTCGCGTTCGAACGGAATGAAGGCCTCGAGGATCGCCGATTTGGTGCCGAGGTCTTCCCAGACCCGGGTGAGATCGTCGCCGTCGCGGATGATGGCCTGGCCCTTGCCGTCATAGCCGAAGCGGCGGGTCTTGATCACGGCGGGCAGGCCGATCTTCTTGATCGCCGCCCGCAAGGTTTCCACCGACGACACATCGGCATAGTCGGCGGTGCCGATACCGAGCCGCTTCACAAAATCCTTTTCGACCAGCCGGTCCTGCGTGGTCTCCAGGATCTTCTGGGCCGGCAGCACCGGACGGCGCGCCGCCAGCACCATGGCGGTGGCGGCCGGCACGTTCTCGAATTCATAGGTGATGACGTTGACGTCGTTGGCGAACAGTTCGAGCGCCTCGACATCGGCATATTCCGCGCAAGTCGCGTTCAGCACCACGTCGAAGGCCGGCGAATCCGGGTCCGGCGAAAACACCTGGCAGCGGAGGCCGAGGCGCGCCGCGGCCATCGCCAGCATCCGGCCCAGTTGCCCGCCGCCAAGAATTCCGATGGTGTCGCCGGGCTTCAGCTTCACATTGTTGGAAGCCGTCACGCCAAGCCCTCCGGCCGCTCTTTGACCGCATCGGTCTGTTGCTTGCGCCAGGCGGCTAGGCGCGTCGCCAGCGCCGGATCGTGCAGCGCCAATACGCTGGCGGCGAGCAGGGCGGCGTTGATCGCGCCGGCCTTGCCGATCGCAAGGGTGCCGACGGGGACGCCCGCGGGCATCTGCACAATCGAATAGAGCGAATCGAGGCCGGACAGCGCCTTGGATTCGACGGGAACGCCGAACACCGGGAGCTCGGTCAGCGCCGCCGCCATACCCGGCAGATGCGCCGCACCCCCGGCACCGGCGATAATGATCTTGAAGCCGGCCGCCTTGGCGCCCTTGGCGAAAGCGAACAGCCGGTCGGGGGTGCGATGGGCCGAGACAATGCGTTTTTCGCAGTCGATCCCGAGCGCCGCCAGCGTGTCGGCGGCGTGGTGCATGGTCTCCCAGTCCGACTGGCTTCCCATAATGATGGCGATCGGTGCGGTCATCTCGTCAATTCTATTGGGGAATCCAGAAACATAGGCCGATTATAGGGGCGGCCCGGGCGTCATCCAAGGCATGGCAAGGGATTAGGAATGGACTATCCTGTCTTGGTGAATCCGGGCAAGCCTTCATACGCATGCCTGCACAGGGAAGGTCATGAAGAAGAAAACCAGGGCGACGGCTGCGGGAACCGCAAAACGCCCGAAAACGGCCCCGGCAGGACCAAAAGCCGCGCCGCGCGGGATCCGCAAGTCCGCAAACCCGCCCCCGGCCCCGTCCGTTGACCCCAAATCGACGATCCGCCGGCTCAAGACGCAATTGGCGCGGGCTCGGGCACGAATAGAGGAGCTGCAGGCCTCGGCCGATACTGACTTCCTGCTGGATATTCCGAACCGGCGCGGTTTTGAGCGCGAATTGCACCGCGCGATCGCCTTCATCAAGCGGTACCACGCGAGCGGCGCCTTGATCGTGCTCGACGTCGATCGCCTGAAGCCGATCAACGACGCTTTCGGTCATGCCGCCGGCGACGAGGTGCTCAAGGCCATCGTGAAGACGCTGCTGGCCCATGTGCGCGCATCTGACGTGATCGGCCGGCTCGGCGGCGACGAGTTCGCGCTGCTGTTGTGGAATCTCAGCGAAACCGACGCCAGGGCCAAGGCGGCGTTGCTGGAGGAGGCGATCGATCGCCTCACCTTTGTGTTCGGTGGCCGCAGCGTAACCGCGGGCGCCTCCGCCGGCGTCACGATCCTCGGCCTGCACGCGGAATTGGGCCGCGCGCTGGAAGAGGCCGATAGCGCGATGTACATCCGCAAGGCGCAGCGGCGGCATGAGGCGTGAGGTGAATTCGTAGTTTGTAGGGTGGGCAAAGGCGCTCTTGCGCCGTGCCCACCATCTTTGATCATCGCACTGAATGGTGGGCACGCTCCGCTTTGCCCACCCTACGAACTACGAACGCTCGCAGCGACTACAGCCCGCTCAAATCGTCCGGCACGTTGCCGAACTTGCGCAGCAATTGCGCGTCGCCGAATTCGCCGATCATGGGATCGCCGCTGCGGCTGAACGCGACTGCGCCGATGCTGCCGGGAGCTCGCGACAGGATCTCGGCGCGGCGCAGCGCGGTGGTCGGACTCTGGCACTCCTCGGCAGCGCCAGCGACCGGCGAGCCGTCATCGTCCTGCAGGAATGGCAATGCAACGTAATAGGTGACATCGGCCATCATCGTCGCTCCGGTTTCGCTGCTCAGGCAGCGGTGCTGCTGGTGCGCAAGGTTTGGGTCGGCACGCATCCGGCGGATATCGCCGCCTGCAATTCCTCCAGCTCAGCTTCCAGATATTCGTTGGCCATGATCAGCGCCTTGATGGTCGAGCGCAGATTGCCGTCGCACATCGCGATCGCCTGATCGCAGGCTTGCTCGTAGCGGCTGTTGTCGGACAGGGACGGTGGTGCGGACATGACAGAACTCCCTTTGCTGGCAGCAGGGAGATATGTTCCTCTTTTGTTCTATTGGAGTCAAGCAAAGAGCGTGCGCGAAAATTCGTTTTCCCGCGTTCAACCGGCTGCCGGCGAGGCGATCGCGGCTCTGAAAGTTCGCCGCAACCGCGGCGCCTTGTGGATTTCGGGGAAAAGGGATTTGCCGCAGGCGGGCGGTCGTTTGGCTATAGCCCAACCGATCCGAAAAAAAACTCGCACCTGCCGGGCGAACCGATTGGCGGCATCCAGGTTGCGGCTGTTCGTCGTGGTGCGGCTTGTCCTCCGCAGCATCCGGCGCCGGCGCGATCAGGCCCTGCGATCAGGCAATGATATCAGGCGTGATCTGATCTTCGATGAAGGCGATGCGGTCGCGCAATTGCAGTTTGCGCTTCTTCAGCCGCTGCAGCCGCAGCAGATCCGGCGCCGGCGACTGATGCAGCGCGTCGATCGCCGCATCGAGATCGCGATGCTCCTGCTGCAGCCGGGCAAGCTCGTTTACGAGCTCGCGCTCATCTTCGTCGGTCATGGCGTACGCTAACTGCAAAAGCACGATGAGGTTGTAGACGGCTTGCGAAGCCGCCAGCGAAATATCGTCCCTGCGGGCCCGGTCCGCAAGCCGACCCGGTTCCATAGTCACGATTGGTTACAGATAAATCCGAAAAAATGAGAGCCCCGATTCTGGATAGCCATCGACAGATTCGGCGGCTGGTGTACACTCATTCGTCCGGATCGAATCTGAGGTTTCACCCACCGAGGAGATTTCGTATGGCTCTACAGGCGCATCTTGTTGAACTTGAACGTAAACACAAGATCCTCGAAAACGAATTGCACGAAGCGCTCGTGCACCTTTCCACAGACGACCTGCACATTGTCGAGTTGAAGCGCCGCAAGTTGATGGTCAAGGACGAGATCGAGCGGTTGAAGCAAACCGCCAGCGATACGGTCCACTAAACCGGTCTCCAGCAGAATAGCGAAACGTAATTCACCGTCGGATGGGCGCTTTTGCGCTCATCCGTATAGGTTGTATTGCGAAATTGTCTTGTATTTATCGCTTACTGCTCTGCCAGTTCACCAATATGATCAGCGATCGCCAGGGACGACGTCAGTCCCGGGGATTCGATGCCGAACAGGTTGATCAGTCCAGGGACGCCGTGCGCGCGCGGTCCCTGGATCAGGAAGTCCTGCGTGGCAACCGCAGGTGGCACGATCTTGGGCCGGATGCCGGAATAGCTCGGCATCAGCGCCCCGTCCGGCAGCGTCGGCCAATAGCGCCGGATCGCGGGATAGAACCTTTCGGCACGGGCCGGGTCGACGGCGTAATCGATGCTCTCGACCCACTCCACGTCCGGACCGAAGCGCGCCTGCCCGGCCATGTCGAGGGTGAGGTGCACGCCGAGCCCGCCGGGCTCCGGCACCGGATAGATCAGCCGTGAAAACGGCGCCCGCGCGCTGCAGCTGAAATAATTGCCCTTGGCGAGATACGCCGGCGGTATCAACTCGATCGGCATGCCCTCGATGCTGCGCGCGACCGAAGGCGCGCCCAATCCCGCTGCGTTGACCAGCAGGTTGCATTCCAGAACCATCGGCGCATCGCCGCCCGTCTCGATTTCGATCCTGCCCGCGTTGGCCCGGGCGCGCAGCAGCGGCGTGTAAAACGCGTAGGCAGCACCGGCTTCCTCGGCGTCGCCGCGCAGCGCCAGCATGTAGGCGTGGCTGTCGATGATGCCGGTCGACGGCGAAAGCAGTGCCGCGTCGCAATTGAGCGCCGGCTCGAGGGCCCGCGCCGCTTCGCCGGTCAGAAGCTGCATGTCGTCGACGCCATTGGCTTCGGCATGGGCACGGATCGATTGCAGCTTTTCGGTTTCCGCAGGCGTCGTCGCGACGATCAGCTTGCCGCAATTGCGATGCGGGATGCCGTGGTCGCGGCAATATTCGTAGAGCGCCCGTTTGCCACTGACGCACATTTGCGCCATCAGGCTGCCGGCGCGGTAATAAATACCGGCGTGGATCACTTCGCTGTTGCGCGATGAGGTGATGGTGCCGATGCCTTCGGCCGCCTCCAGCACGATGACTTCGCGGCCGTGCTGGGCGAGCCGCCGCGCGATCGCGAGCCCGATCACTCCCGCTCCGATGACGACGCAATCAACCTTGTCCATGTACGCTTCAGGCCCGGAAATTTGGCGCGGGATCCCGCCCGCGGCGCGCTTGTTTTATTATCGTTTCGTTCAGAAGTATGTCCCAACAACCCGTTGGATTGCCTCGACATATGCCCTTAGGTCCCATCCCGTTAGTGAAGCATTAATCATGTCAGGGCAATTGCCGTAATTTGAGTCGCATTTTCCGGTTGCAAGGGTAGGCGTTTACCCGATCCAAACCCGTCAAGCCAGACACTCAACCGGGAAATCCGCGGGTGAATGATGGCTGGCAAGAATTGGCAGGCAGGCGGGAGGGATTCGATTCCGGCGCTGGCCCTCGTGTGTCTGCTCGCCACCTCTGCGTCGTGCGGATTGGCATGGGCCGCGCCGCCCGTTTCCGGCGGCTTGGCGCCGTCGGGCTATTTTAGCGAACTCGACCCCAACATGATCTGGGAGATGCTGATCGGCGGCGTCGTGGTCGTATCGTTTCTGGCAGCGGCCGCGCTATGGGTGCTGTCGGCGCTGCGCCGGGTCAAGCGCTCGCAACTCCGGCGCAGTGCCTTCGTCAGCTCAGCCCTGAACAATCTCAGCCAGGGCGTGGTGATGACCGACGCCCGTCAGCGCATTATCTTCAGCAACGACCGCTATCTCGAAATCTACGGCCTGGCACGCTCGGACATTCCCCGCAACATGACCGGGCCGGAACTGCTGGAAGTGCGGCGCAAGCGCGGCGCACTGGATGTCAGCGTCGACGAATTCTATGCCCAGGCCGCCACCGCAGACGGCCTGATCACCGAACTGCCAAACGGCAAATCGGTCCTGGTCAAGTATTTCCGCCTGCCGAATGGCGGGTCGGTCGCGACCCATGAGGATTGCACGGAGCAGCGCAAGCTTTCGCGCAAGCTGGCGTCGACCACGCAGTTCCTGGAATCGGTGCTCGACAACGTTCCGGTCTGCGTCGCCGCCAAGAACATCGAGGACGGCCGCTATATTTTCGCCAACCGCGCGTTCGAGCGTTTCTCGCGCTTCTCGCGCGACCATATCGTCGGCAAGCGCGCCGACGAGATATTCCAACCCGAAACCGCACGCACGATTGAAACCGCCGACCAGTCGGCGCTGAAGGCACCGGAAGGCTACCACCGCACTGAGTTCGAGGTCGAGCGCGGCTCCGAAAAGCGCGTCCTCGCCTCCAACCGCGTGATCGCACGCGATGAGAACAACCAGCCCGAATTCCTGATCGCACTGTTCGACGACGTCACCGACCGCCGCTCGCTGTCGCGCGAACTGGAGAGTACCAAGAAGTTCCTCGAACTCGTGGTCGACAACATTCCGGTCTCGCTGATCGTCGAGCGCGTCTCGGACGGAAAATACCTGCTCGCCAACCGCAGCGCCGAAACCATCCTCAACCGCCGCCGCGAGGACGCCACCGGACTGACGGCTGCCGATATCTTCAATCCGCGCGAAGCCAAGCTGATCATCGCGCGCGACGAGGCGGCCATCAAGAAGCGCGGCCTTCTGACCGAGGAACACCCGATCTCGACCAAGGATGGCCTGCGGCTGTTCCTGACCCGCCGGATGACGGTGCTCGATGATGCCGGCGAGCCGCAATATCTGATCAAGACCCATGAGGACGTCACCGATCGCCGTCAGACCGAGTCGCGGATGGCGCACATGGCCTATCATGACGGCCTGACCGATCTGCCGAACCGCGCCGCCTTCCTGCAGGCGCTGGCCCAGATGATCGAGGCTTGCGAGGGCACCGAAGAGGAATTCGCGGTGCTCTGCATCGACCTCGACGGGCTGAAGGAAGTGAACGACGTGTTCGGTCACGCGATGGGCGACAAGGTGCTGACCGAGGTCGCCCAGCGCCTGCAGGACTGCGCCCGCGGCGGCGTGGTGGCTCGGCTCGGCGGCGACGAATTCGGGTTGATCATCGACGGCAAACAGCCCTCCGCGGGCATCGCGCTGGCCGAGCAGGTCGCGATCGCGCTGGCGAAGGAATTCCAGATCGACGGCAAGCCGGTTCGGGCCGGTGCCACCACGGGCATCTCGGTGTTTCCGCACAACGGGTCGGACGCGGCAGCCCTGCTCGCCAATTCCGGCGCGGCGCTGTTCCGGGCGAAAGCAAAATCGCGCGGCTCCATCAGCGTCTTCGAGCCCGAGATGGACCAGCAGATCCGCGACCGCCGCGTGCTGCACCAGGACCTCTCGGTCGCGATCAAGAACGGCGAATTGTCGCTGTACTACCAGCCGCAGGCCGCTTCGGGTCCGACGGTTGCCAGCAGCGAAGTGATCGGCTTCGAGGCGCTGGCGCGCTGGATGCATCCGGTACGCGGCTTCGTGTCGCCGGGCGATTTCATTCCGCTGGCGGAAGAAAGCGGCCTGATCGTCGAAATGGGCGAATGGATCCTGCGCGAAGCCTGCCGGGAGGCGGCCTCCTGGCCGGTGCCGATGCAGATCGCGGTCAATTTGTCGCCGGCGCAGTTCATGCACGGCGATGTGGTCAGTCTGGTGCATTCGATCCTGCTCGAAACCGGCCTGGCGCCGGATCGGCTCGAGCTCGAAATCACCGAAGGCGTGCTGATCGAGGATTTCGATCGCGGTCTGGCGCTGCTCCGGCGGCTCAAGGCGCTCGGCGTGCGCATCTCGATGGACGATTTCGGCAGCGGCTACTCCTCGCTGAGCTACCTGCAGGCGTTCCCGTTCGACAAGATCAAGATCGACCGCGCCTTCGTCATGCATCTCGGGCGCAATCCGCAATCGGCAGCGATCGTGCGCGCCGTCATCGACCTCGGCCACGGCCTCGAAATGTCGATCGTCGCCGAGGGCGTCGAAACCCAGGAACAGCTCGGCTTCCTGTCGGAAGAGGGCTGCGACGCGGTGCAGGGTTATTTCATCGGCAAACCCCTGCCGATCGGGCAGTACGCCGCGCTGGTCGGGCGCAAAGTCATCAACAGTATCGAGTCCACGCGCAAGACCGGCTAGAGTTCCGCGCAGGCTCTTCGTTTTTGTTTGACGCGTTTTTGCCGCAGATAAGTCTACGCAATCTACTTGATTGCGATGCGAA
The DNA here is from genome assembly GCF_040546575.1 of Bradyrhizobium sp. OAE829. NCBI lineage: Bacteria > Pseudomonadati > Pseudomonadota > Alphaproteobacteria > Hyphomicrobiales > Nitrobacteraceae > Bradyrhizobium > Bradyrhizobium sp. OAE829. Next base: position 5,554,262 of record NZ_JBEPOE010000001.1, read on the forward strand.
CCGGTATCCACTTCGCGCGAACACGCTATGTTGTCGCGCACTTCGGTTCTCGACTGTAAGCGTTGCATGGCGGACTACGATCTTGCGATCATCGGCGGGGGATTGAACGGCGTCGGCATCGCGCGCGATGCCGCCGGCCGCGGCCTGCGCGTGATCCTGCTGGAGCAGGGCGATCTCGCTGCGGGCGCCTCCTCGGCCTCGCCGCGGCTCGTCCATGGCGATCTGGCGGGGCTGGAGCGGCGCCGCTTCCTTCGGGTCCGTGCGGCATTGGCCGAGCGCGACATTTGGCTCCGGATAGCGCCACATCTGGTGCGCCCGATGCGCTTTGCCATCCCCGCCCACGTCGACGAACGCCCGGCCTGGCAGTTACGGTCATGGCTTTTGCTGTATGACGGGCTGGCCTCGCGCGCGCCGTTGCCGCGCTCCGCCACCGTCGACGTCACCCACCATCCGGTCGGCAATCCGCTGAAGCGGCCGTTCGGAACGGCCTTCGAATATTCCGACTGCGTCGTCGACGATTCCCGCCTGGTCGTGCTGACCGCCGTCGACGCCGCGGCGCGGGGCGCCGCGATCCGCACCGGCGCCCGCTGCACGCGTGCCGAGCGGGGCGAGACCTGGCGGCTGGTGACGATCGATCGTGGCCATCGTCAGGTTGTGACCGCGCGGGCGCTGGTCAACGCCACCGGGGCCTGGATCGCGACCGTCGCCGAGACCGTGCTGCGCCAGCCGCCACCCAGGCTCGCCACGATTCAGATGAGCCAGATCGTCGTCCGCCGCCTGTTCGACACCGACAACGTCTACGTATTCCAGAACAGCGACGGCCGGCTGATTTTCGCCAGCCCCTATGAGCGCGACTTCACCCTGATCGGCACCGTTGGCCATGCCTTTAAGGGTGATCCCGCCATTGTCGCGATGGCGGCCAATGACGTGGCTTATCTTTGCGATGCCGCCAACCGGTATTTTCGCGAGCGGATCGAACCGGTCGACGTGGTGCGGACGGTTTCCGGCGCTAACCTGGTGATGAACCCCGCGAACAGCCGGGCAGCGTGGGATGGCGCGATGAGCTTCGACCACGGTCGCCGCAAGGCGCCGCTGATCACGATCTTCGGCGGCGACGTCACCACCTCGCGGCTGCGCGCCGAAAGGGCCGTCTCCAGCCTGACGCCGTTTTATCCGATGTTGCCGCGCTGGACTGCGACGGCGCCGCTGCCCGGCGGCGATTTTGCCTGGAGCCGCTTCGAGAACGAGGTCGACGAGGTGCGCGCGCGCTGGCGGTTTCTCAGCGAAGACCACGCCCGCCGGCTGGTCGGCGCCTATGGGTCGAACGTCGAGGAGATCCTTGGCGAGGCCGGGGACCGCGGCGATCTCGGCCCGGCGTTTGGGCCTGAACTGACGGGCGCGGAAGTCCGCTATCTCATGAAGCACGAATGGGCGCGCTTCCCGGACGATATCTTGTGGCGGCGTTCCAAGCTCGGCCTGACCATGCCGGCGGCAGACCGCGAGGCACTGGCGGCGTTCATGGCGACGGTGATGTCGGGGACGGATTGCAAATGAAACGCTCTGTTTTTCCGGCTCTGGTCGTCGCCGTATTCGGCATGCTGTTCGGGATGACGCTTCGCTACCTCGTGGACAATCCACTGGAAGCGACCGTGGCGAACTATCTGCGAAGCGGCCTCCACGGCATCGGCGTTGCACTCGCCGGTTGGGCGACTCATCTCTATTTTGCTTCGCGGCGAAGTGATTGGATCAGCAGATGGCCGCTGTTGATGGATCTGGGGCTGCGTTCCGCAACTATGGCCGTCGTCGTTGCATCCGTTCTTCTGGGTCTGGAGCCGCTGCTTTATTGGCACGGGAAAGCCGCATGGCGGGTTGACACGTTCCCCAAGATCTTCGTGGCCGCGTTTTTCGGGGCCCTGCTTGTCGGACTGGCTTTTGAGCTGACACGTCTCGTCGGCAACCGGGTGCTGTTCAACGTCGCGCTCGGGCGATATCGCAACCCAGTGCGGGAAGAACGCGTGCTGATGTTCCTCGACCTCGCGGGCTCCACCTCGCTCGCCGAGGCGATGGGCGAACTGCGCGTGCAAAGCCTTCTCACCCGCTTTTTCTACGACATCGATGCGGCCATCGTCGCGCATGGCGGCGAAGTCCATGCCTATGTCGGCGACGAGGTCATCGTCACCTGGCCGCTCGACCGCAAGAAATCGGATGGAAACTGCATCGACTGCTTCTTTGCGATCGCGGATACGATCGCGGCAAAAGCGGATTCCTACCGGGAAGAGTTCGGCATGGTGCCAACTTTCCGTGCCGGCCTGCATGCAGGTCCCGTGGTGATCAGCGAATGCGGCAGCTCGCGGCGTCAGCTGGCCTATTTCGGCGACACCGTGAACGTGACGGCGCGGCTGCAGGAATATTGCAAGGAGGCCGGCCGCAATCTGCTGGTCTCCGCCGATCTGCTCAGCCGCGTCCGGCCCAATTCAAATATGCTCGTTGAACCGCTCGGTACTGCCCAATTGCGCGGCCGTGCGGCGGCGATCGAAGTGTTCGCCGTTCAGCGCCAGGCCTGAACTTCCCGCGACCAGGCCGCGTCACGTGCGGACGGCCTGCGTTCGAGCCGGGTGGAGATCAGCCCGGCGGCCTTCTCGCGGTGTCCACCGCGCAAATAGGCCGCGATCAGCGTGTCCTCCCACAATTCGCGCTGGGCGTGGCTGCCGCCGATCCGCGCCAGTTCGGCCATCGCCGGTTCAAGCAGGCGGATCGCGCCGTCATGATCGCCGTCGGTGAAGGCCCGCATGCCGCGGCACATGTCGATGGCCGCGCGGCCCGGCGGCAGTTTACCGTCGGCGGCGCGGGCCTCCAGCTGCGCCAGCCGCGTGTCCAGCGCCTCACCGCCGATTGCGGCGGCAGCCAGCGCATGATGCACGTCGGCGAAATGCGCCCCGGCCTGCGGGAAATATTTTTCGCCATAGGCGGCGACATCGCGCCAATGCGGCTCCAGCCCGGATTTGCCGGCCAGCGACAACCGCCACAGCAGCGAAGCGCCGTCGGTGAAAATATTCAGCGGCGGATAGGGGCGGTCGGCCGGCTTGATTTGCTGCTCGTAGATCGCCAGCGCGCCTTCGAGATCGCCCTCGTCGAGCGCGGTCAGCGAGATGTGCCACCACAGATGCCCGTGCAGGAAGCTCTTGCGGTCGTGCGCGGGAAGCCACGCGGAAAGAAACTGGCGGCCTGCCGCCATGTCGCCTTGCTCGAACATCGCGTGCGACAGGCCGTGCGCGGCGTTGGCGTTCTCAGCCCGCAACTCCATCGCGCGTTCGCTTAAAGTGCGGCCGGTGGCGAGATTGCCGGCCTCGGTATGCGACCAGCCGAGATAACTCAGGAACCACCAATCCTCGCCGTAATGCCGGGCGACGCGCTCGCATACCGCAAGCTTGGCGGCGTCGTGGTCGGCACGGCCTGAAAACGCGTAGAGCCCGAAGGCGCCGAGCAGCATCGACAGCACCAGCGCATCGCGGGGATATTCCTCGAGATGCGCTTCCGCGCCGCTGACGGCCACTTTCGGCTTGCCCTCGATCACGGCAGCCATGACATCGATATGATGGCGCTCACGGGCGTCGGCGCCGGCGGCGAGTTGCCGTGCATGGGCGGCCATGCGGCGCGCTTCATTGCCCTGCATATTGAGCTGATGCAGGCGGGCGCGCGCGATATGCGCCAAGGCGAAGCCGGGGTCTTCCCGGATCGCGCGGTCGAATGCGTCCTCGGCGCCGTGCCAGGCCGACAACATGCAGTCCATGCCGTCGCGATAATGCGCGGCGGCACGGTCGGAGGTCGTCGTCAGCGGCAGGTCATATCGGTCCCGGTTCATTTTCTTGTTCCGTGATGCGCGCGGTGAGTGCCAAGCCTAGCAGAGACATGACCGGCGACGGCGATAATATTGTGACTGTGCGCCGCGAAGCGGTTGAGCCGGTGCCGATCCGCCGCTAGCGTGCGGCAGCGAGGGCTGGCAGGGGACATGACCGAGGAAGCGCCGGAAATTACGCCGAAGGCCGATGGGGTCGCGGGCCCCGCAAAGCCGGAGCCGCCACCTCAAGCGCCTGTAGGCCCTGCGGCGCAGCTCGAACCGGCCGCCGACATGCCGCTGCTGCGCATCGAGGGGGTCGGCAAGACGTTCGGCAGTTTCCGCGCGGTGGACCGGCTGTCGCTTGATATCCGCGCCGGGGAATTTTTTGCGCTGCTGGGTCCGAGCGGCTGCGGCAAGACCACGCTGCTGCGCATGCTCGCCGGTTTCGAGACGCCGGACGAGGGCCGCATCCTGCTTGGGGCAAAGGACATCGCGCAGGTGCCGCCGCATCTGCGCCCGGTCAACATGATGTTCCAGAACTACGCGCTGTTTCCGCATCTGTCGGTGCGGGACAACATCGCGTTCGGCCTCAAGCGTGCCGGCATGGCGCGCGACGAGATCGCCACCCGCGTTGCCGAGATGGTTGCGTTGGTCAAGCTCGAAGGCATGGAGAAGCGCAAGCCCGATCAGCTCTCCGGCGGCCAGAAGCAGCGCGTGGCGCTGGCGCGCTCGCTGGCCCGCCGCCCGCAGGTGCTGTTGCTCGACGAGCCGCTGGCTGCGCTGGACAAAAAGCTGCGCGAGAGCACGCAGCTCGAATTGATGGACCTGCAACGCCGGCTCGGCATGACCTTCATTATCGTCACCCACGACCAGGAAGAGGCGATGACGATGGCTGGCCGGATCGGCGTGATGGATGCCGGCCGCCTCGAGCAGGTGGCCACCCCGCGCGAACTCTACGAGGCGCCGCATTCGCGCTGGGTCGCCGAGTTCATCGGCGACGTCAATCTGTTCGACGGCGAGGTTGGCTGGCGCGAAAATAACCGGCTGCTGGTCACGACCAGGGAGGGTGTCACGCTAGCGGTCACCGAGCCGCGCCAGCGGGTTACCAAGGCCATGGTCTGTGTCGCGATCCGCCCCGAGAAGGTCAAGCTGTCGCGCCGCGCCCCGGTGTCGGATGCGGCCAATACGCACGCGATCAAACCGGCTCGAAGGCGTTGTGACAGATGTCAGCTATCTCGGCGGGCTCACCGCCTACAAGGTCAAGCTGGAATCCGGCGTGGTGGTCCGCGCATCGGTGGCCAATACCGCGCGGCTCGACATCGATGCCTATCTCGCGGGCCAGCGCGTGGTGGCCTGGTTCACGCCTGACGACTGCATGGTGCTGGAACAATGAGCGCGCGCGACATCTTCGCCCGTCCGGCGCGGCTGGCTGCGATCGCGCCCTATCTGTGGATGGCGCTGTTCTTCCTGGTGCCGTTCGGTTTCGTGCTCAAAATAAGCCTGTCGCAGACCGCGATTGCGCAGCCGCCCTACGTGCCGCTGTTCGACCTCACCGCGGGCTGGGCTGCGATCAAGGCCGCGTTGGCGGAGCTGTCGCTGGACAATTTCAAGCTGCTGGTCTCCGACAGTCTCTACATCTCCTCGTATTTGCGCAGCATCTTCGTCGCGGTGACCTCGACGGCGATCCTGCTGCTGATCGGCTACCCGATCGCCTATGGCATGGCGCGGCTGCCGCAGCGTTGGCAACCAATCGCGATGATGCTGGTCATCGTGCCGTTCTGGACCTCGTTCCTGATCCGGATCTATGCCTGGATCAATATCCTGCAGCATGACGGCCTGCTCAATAAGGTGCTGCTGGGGCTGCATATCGTATCAACGCCCGTGGTGTGGCTGTCGACCGACACCGCGATGTATATCGGCATCGTCTATTCCTATCTGCCGTTCATGATCCTGCCGCTGTACGCCACGCTCGCCAAAATGGACGGCGCGCTGATCGAGGCGGCGTCCGATCTCGGCGCCTCGCCGGGACGCGCGTTCTGGCTGGTGACGTTTCCGCTCTCGCTGCCGGGCGTCGGCGCCGGCGCGCTGCTGTGCTTCATCCCGATCGTCGGCGAATTCGTGATCCCCGATCTCCTGGCGGGCTCCGGTTCGATGATGATCGGGCAGACGCTGTGGCTCGAATTCTTCACCAACAAGGACTGGCCGGTTGCTTCCGCCGCCGCCGTCGCGCTGCTGCTGCTGTTGATACCGCCGCTGCTGCTCTATGACCGGCTGCAGCGGCGCACGCTGCGGGGAGGGGGCTGATGGCGCGCCAGGTAAACCGGATTTCGTCGTTCAACATCACCTCGCTGGCGCTGGGCCTGGCGTTCTTGTATCTGCCGATCGTCATTCTCGTCATCTACTCGTTCAACGCCTCGCGGCTGGTGACGGTGTGGGGCGGCTGGTCGCTGCGCTGGTACACCGAGTTCTTCAACGACCGCGCCATGCTGGACGCCGCCTGGATGAGCCTGCGCGTCGCCGCGGTGTCGGCGACGGTTGCAACCCTGCTCGGCACGCTGGCCGCGATTGGTCTCGCGCGCGGCGAACGCTTCAAGGGCCGCTCGCTGTTCTCAGGCATGCTCTATGCGCCGCTGGTGATGCCGGAAGTGATCTCCGGCCTGTCGCTGCTGCTGCTATTCGTCGCGCTAAACGCCGAGCGCGGCTTCTGGACTGTGACGATCGCGCACACCACGCTGACGATGTGCTTCGTCACCGTGGTGGTGCAGTCGCGCCTCGCCTCCATCGACCGCAGCCTCGAGGAAGCCGCGATGGATCTCGGTTGCGATCCGGTGAAGGCATTCTTGTCCGTGACGCTGCCGCTGATCGTCCCGGCGATCGTGGCCGGCTGGATGCTGGCGTTCACGCTGTCGCTCGACGACGTCGTGATCGCGAGTTTTACGACGGGCCCGGGTTCGGCGACGTTGCCGATCCGGATCTATTCCGAAGTGCGGCTCGGGGTGAAGCCGCAGATCAACGCGATCTGCACGATGGTGATCGCGCTGATCGCGGTGGTAATTGTGCTTGCTTCGTTCGCCTCGAAGCTTTCGAGCTCGCAAGGCGAGAGCGCGGCGCCGTTATGACTTCACCGCACCCGCCGTCAGCCCGCCCACCATATACCGCTTGAACGCGTAGTAGATCGCGGCCGGCGGCAGGGCGTAGATGAAGCCGGTGGTCATCAGCAATTCCCACGGCGAATCGTCCGCGGCGAGGAAGTTGCCGAGCGCCACGGGCAGCGTGATTTCGGTGTCCTTGGAGAGCAGCAGGAACGCGTAGAGATATTCGTTCCAGGCGAGCAGGATCGCGTAGGTGCCGATCGCCACCAGCGAGGGCATCATCAGCGGCACATAGACCAGCCTGAACAGCTGCGGGATGGTCGCGCCGTCCATGACGGCGGCTTCGTCGAGTTCGACCGGCAGCTTGTCGGAGGCCTGCTTCAGCACCCAGATCGCGTAGGGAGAGGCGATCGTCACCATCGCCAGAATCAGCGACCAGTGATTGTTGAGCAGGCCGTAATTACCCATGGTCCGGTACATCGGCACGGCGAGGAACGCCGCCGGGATGAAATAGGTGAACAGCGCCAGATTCATCACCCACCGCCCGCCGGGCACCTTGAGCCGCGAAATCGCAAACGCCGCCGCGGTCGCGATCAGCAGCGTCAGCGCGCCGGCCGCGAGCGCAATCACGATCGAATTCCAGAACTGGATCCAGAAATCGCGCAGGAAGTAATGCTCCTGATGGAACACGATGCGGAAATTATTCAGCGTCGGATGCGCCGGCCAGAGCTTGCCGGAGAACGCATCCTCCTTCGGCGAAATCGCGAACAGGAACATGTGGTAGATCGGGATCATGGTCCAGAGGAACACGGGAATCCCGATCAGGAGAAGGCGGGCTTCGACGCCGACTTCGCGTAGTGTTGGCAGTTTCATCGCGACAACCGTTTCATCATGAAATAGATCAGCGGCAGCACGAACGGCAGCGCGCAGACAATGGACGCCATCGCCAGGCTGAGCTGATCGAGCCGCAGATAGCGAATCCCGAGGGTCGCCAGCACATGGGTGAGATCGGCAGGTCCGCCGCCGGTCAGCAGATAGACGCTGTTGAAGTCGCCCAGCGTCCAGATCATCGAGAGCAGGGTGCAGGTGAGATACAGCGCCTGCATCGACGGCCAGGTGATGAAGCGGAACTTCTGCGTCCGGCTCGCGCCGTCGACTTCGGCCGCCTCGTAAAGATCGTGCGAGATCGCAAGCCGCCCGGTCATCAGAATCAGCGTCCAGAACGGCAGCGATTTCCAGATGTGCACGCCGATCGCCATGGAAAGCGCCACGGTGGGGTCATTGAGCCAGTTCGGGCCGTCATCCCCGGTGAGTTTGAAGATCAGCGTGTTGACCACGCCCCATTCGGGGTTGAACATGAAGCGTACGGAGAGAATGGTCGGGATCGAAGGCACCGCCCAGGGCAGGATGAACAGCACCGACAGCCATTTGATCCAGGGGCGCTGCTGGGCGAAGAAGCCGGACAGCAGCAGCGCGATCATCATTTTGAGGTTGATGCCGACCAGGAGGAAGATCAGCGTATTGACCGCGGCGCGCGCGAAGATCGGATCGTGCCAGAGCGCGACATAGCTCGCCGGATGACGCGCCAGCCACAGCCCGTACCCGACCGGGTAGACCACGAAGGCCAGAAACACCAGCAGGTAGGGCGCCACCAGCACGATGCCCCAGACCTGCGGGGTGGTCAGCCGGGCCGACAGCGGCGGGCCTGGCATCGCCTGATCGCCCGAGATCGTAATCGCCATATTCAGTTACTCTTGAAAGAAATGCCGGCCGCTGCCTTCCGGCAGGCCGTCGTCCCGGCGAACGCCGGGACCCATAACCACAGGCTTTTGTGGTTGGACGAAAGTCGTCGGACAGCGTCTTCCATAACAAGCGACACGGCGTATGGGTCCCGGCGTTCGCCGGGACGACGTGGCGGAAAATGCTGTAGCGGCGGCCGGCATCGTTTGCTCTTTAACCCGCGATTTGCTTGAGGCGGGCGATCAGTTCGTCGACGGCCTTGTCGACCGGAACCTTCTCGCTCACCACCCGGTTCATCGCCTTGGCCCAGACGTTCTCGTTGTTCAGGATCGTGAACTTCCAGTTCTTGGTGAAGTCGAACGGCGTGGTGCCGCCGGTGAACTGAGTGTAGACGGCTTTGCGATGCCGGTCAGCCTGCCAGAACGGGCTCTGCTGACTGGCCGTCGTCACCGGGAACCAGCGGCCGAGCGCGCCCTCGATATAGGGCCGAAGGTTTTCCTCCTGCAGCAGGAACTTGATGAACTCCTTGCCTTCGGCCTTGTTCTTGGCCGCGGTGAACATCAGCCCGGTCTTGACGTCGGAGCGGTACTTGATCGGCGTGCCGTCCGGCTTGTTGGGGAACGAGGCCGTGATGATGGTCTCGTCGTAGTTCTTCTTGCCGAGCGCCCGCTGTTCCGGCGTCAGCGCCGGGTTGTTGGCGTCGTCGAGCCATTTTGCCGCGATCGAGATCGTGAAGTTGTGCGTCATCACGATGGTCTTGTTGTGGAACGCGACGTTGTTGTCCGGATCCTTCCAGGTGGTGGACGAAGGCGGCGAGCAGCCCCTGGTGTAGGTGTCGGTGTAGTCCTTCAGCGCCTTGATCAGGTTTTCGCGCACCTTGGGATCGTCGACCAGAAGCTTGCCGTCGTCATCGACCAGCTTGACGTTATGGGCGTCCATGAAGGTGTAGAACGACTGGAACGAGTCGGTGGATTCCACGCCCATCGGCTGGCCGACGGCATAGATGCGCTGGCCGGTGGCCTTGCGGATCGCGGGCTGCACCTTGTCGCACCAGAACGACCAGTAATCTTCCCATTTGGTCGGGATGTCGCTTTGCTTGAAGCCGGCCTGCTCCAGCATGTCGCTCCAGATCTGGACGTGCATGCTCTGCTGCTTCAGCGGATAGCCGTAATAGGCCTTCTTCTTGGCCACGTCGTTGTAGAGCAGCGCGGTCTCCAGCGTGTTCGGCGCGAACGCCGATTTCATCGGCAGCAGAATGTCGCCGAGGTCCTCGAGCTTGCCCTCATAGGCCCATTTGCCCTGCGCCTGCACGTCGTAGCTGTCGGAATAGGCGACGTCAGGCACGGTGCCCGAATCCAGCGCCGCCACCGTCTTCGGAATCATGTCCTGAATGGCGTATTGCGACAGTTCGACCTTGATGCCGGTCTTGGCCTCGAACTTCTTGATCGCCTCGAGCAGCGCGTCGTCCTCGGACTTGTAGAAGCCCTTGCCGAACCAGACGGTAATGGTTTTTTGCTGGGCCATCGCAGGCGCTGTGGCGTAAAACAGCCCTACAGCCGCGACCGCGAGTGAAACTGCACCAAATCCCTTGAATCTCACGTTGTTCTCCCTGAATTTTGCCGGGGTTTTTGACCGGTTGGATTAGTGATAGCGCAACCAAACGGCGCGATCTAGATGCCGCGTTGCAAACTTTTTGTAGGGGAGGGTGTTCCAAAGCGGTCCGTTTTCGCAACGACGTCGTTTCAGTCTTGTCCTCCCGGCCTGGCGCGCAATCGCGTACAGGCGCCCTCCATCTTGATTGTGAGAGGGATTGAAGTTCCAGCCAAATCCAACCTCGGCATCGCCCGATATAACATGTGCATCGGCGGCTATGGGATACCGGCTTTGCATGCGCAATTGCCCATTCGTGCCGAGGCGACACAGCTTCGCATTCTCGCGGCCTGATAAGCCCGAGCTTTGCCAGAAATTCCTTGCCCTCGAAAATGAGGGCGCAGGGAAGACCGGGTGCGCGCTGCACCCGCGGTCCCGTGTGCGACTAGCACAAGAAATACTGCACACGAGCATACAGGGCAGCGGAGAACACCCGGCCTTCCCTGCGCAATGGCTTTACGGCTTATGCCGTGCTCTCCCCGGAGACGAGTTCTTGGTTGACTCCGTCGCTGCCGTTCCCGCTTGCGCTTCTCCGACAGCTTGACGCCTGCGACGGGCGCCAGGACCACACGGTTTTGCCGTACGCTTAATCCACGCCGTCGTCAGACGTGAACCAGCGTCCACCGCAACCCGTCCAACGTCCGTGACGACGGCCGACGCCCTTCTGAGTAGGACGGGATGGCGATAGATGCGCACTGATTTGGGTCGGCCGACAACGGAAATATTTTCGATTTACGGAAATTTCCTACTTGACACGATTTCCGTAAATCAGAACTGGTTTGCCCGTCGGTCGTTGTGTCGCGCCCTCGCTTGCGGATTTCTTGCGCATGCCTCGACGCAGTTCTCAGGGCGTAGGCAGATTGCGGGTGAGCCCATAAGCTCAAGCGATCGCCCGGCGTCTGCTTTACCCTGAACTAGGGACGCAATTCAGGCGTGGCGCGCGGTCCGAAAAGTGTCACGAGCGGACATCGCGAACCGATATGTCAAGTTTTCTGAACTTTCTCAGAATGCCTTTAATGATCGAGGCATATTCCTGGGATGCTTGAGTGGAGGAAGAATGATCATTGTAGCTTGGAATGATGTGCTTAACGGAATTGACCTAATGGTGGATGCCGCAGGGGTGGATTTGCTCATCGAGAAGTTGACCACCCTCAAAAACAGCACGTCGAGAAGCCATGTGCACATCGATGACGTAGGTACCGCTTCTCCGTGGGGTCACACCCGTATAGCAAGCGGGATCGTGATTGACTGGATCGGGGAGCCCGACCTCTTTGGCGAAGAGGGCTAAGGACATGGCCTCTCATTGGATTGCGGTAATCGTATTGCTTCTGATCGTTGCGGGCGGAATGGCGTTGGCTTGGTCGTATCGGAAGAAAACAAAAGCAGGCTTCGGGGCCGACGTTAATGGCCCTGGCTCGGCGATAGGCAGCGGAGACCATCATCACTCAGGTGGGGATGGTTTCTCTGCACATGACTAGACCTTTTCCGTTCCGATGGAATCGGAACGGGGCTCCAGATTCTTGTTTTGACGCGTTTTCTTCACGCGAACCGGTGCCACTTCGCGGGAAGACGCTCGAGAGGCGCGCCCATGTTTGTCCGCTTTGTAGTCGGCACCGACCGTGAAAACCACCGCTGGCTAACGGGCATCATCACTGAGGCTCGACTCCTTCGCGATCGGGGACAACTCGCTCCCTATCAGCAGACCTGCCTTGAGGACGCGTACGCGTGGCTGCACGCCCATCTCCCTTGTCCGCCATTCTCGACGAGTGACTGGGGCCCGGAAGCGGTTTCATGGTTCAAGGACACCGCCGAACCATCGATCAGAAAAATGTGGGAGATCGTGGCCCTCCTCAAGGAGCACGACGTCGGTGTACGCCTCCTCAGATCATGTAATCCAGGAAAGATTGTCTACGAGGACGACTTCCAGATCGTCGTTCGGGAGTGGAAGCGCCTATGAGCCGAAGCCGAAAGGCCATCTCTGCTTTGGGTCTGTCCGTACAGCCTTGCCACTCGGAACACTGACTTCGAAGATTTCGAACTTGTGAGCGGCTATCGAAGAGACCCATGGTAGATTAACAATATGACGACCATGGAACCCCAACTATTAACCGATGGCGGTGCAGCCGCTGCAGCGCCACTCATCGTCAATGGCTTGACCGTCCGACCGCGCGAGAAGGTCAATCTGTGGCACTACGGAATTCTTTTCCTGCCGGATTTTGCGATGCTCCTCGTCATCTTCGGTCTCGGCATGCGTCGGCTGTTGCGTTATCTTGACGCCAAGGAAAGTCATCCACTCACTAAGGTAGGCAGAGAGCTTCGCTCATGGGATCATCCTTGGGTGCCGCATGTCGTTAAAGACCGCCACTAACATCCTGAGCGTCTTCGAGATCGTCTTCTATGTTTTGACGTTTGCCGCCTGGGCGACCTTGGGCTTTCCAGCATTCAAGACAGTCGCGGTTTGCCTAATACTGATCATCGTCGCGGCCATCGTCTATCTTTGGATTGTGTCTCGCCAGCCCTGACGTCCTTAGCCTCGAAGTCTGCGTCGGCATGTCTCAAGAGTGCCACAGCGGGCCAGTTAACTGTTAAAGCCGACGTAGGCGATTAGGCCCTCAACGGACGTAGGAAGTTGCCCTCGCTCCTCGGACGGGCTGAGCACAGCTTTCTCTTTGCCCGCCTTGGTTCTCCGTGCTTCCAATAGAGAGCGGGCGCAGGCGCGAAGCCAGCCCGTGACGACTTCCGCGCCGTTCGGCACAGCCTGTTGGCCCGTAACGATTACCCGACTATTTCGCTCGTCCACCCCTAGCGCGAGACGATCTCCCGCAGCCGTGAATACAAATCCCTCACCGTTCTCGACCTACCAATGCTCCAACCACGCGCAAGCCTCACCGGCGCTGCGAAACACAGAGACGTCGCCGGCGGTTGCCTCGTCGCCGCTTTCATTCACAACGACAATGTCGCTAAGCCAATCGTTCGCCATCATGAGATGTTGCCAACTTGAAAGCATGTCTGCAACGGGGTCAAAAGCTGACACCTTCGCAGCCGCGCATGCTTCAATAGATGTGGTAGTGGGCCATTTACTACGGCCCCGCTTCACTTCTCGTTTAGATACCGCCCAAATCGTTTAATACCGCCCAAACTCTTCTTCAGTGCTTTGCAACTCAAACATCTCAAGAAGTCTCAGATAGTAGTTTCTTTCTGAATCAATTTCCCAAATCATGCCTTCCACATAACGACGCAAATCGGGATCGGTCATCGTATTGTCGTTCTCAAAGAAGTCGCTTGCTTCCTTAAGAGGCATTTTGTTTTCAAGAGCGGCTCGCATTACCGCAGCCGCCCTTCGACAGAAGTCAGCCCAGCAAGCTTCCGTAGCCATGTGATATTCCAGTACTTCCATTCCAGATCATATCGAGCCCCACAATCTCGCAACGCAATGGTCGCAGCCGGCCGACGATGTAACGATACCGGATATGCCCAGCGCTAGTAGAACAAAGCAAAACGCCGCTCCACCCAAGGTTTGGATCTGAGGCATAGTCCACGCGAATGCGATGCCTCCCACCAAAGTCGGAACGGAGACTGCGAGCATCGCGGGGCGTTTCCAAGACTTCACCGGTTGCGGACCCCAGAAGCAGATCGCGTTTATTGGATTGCAAAGGTGGCGCGGCATTTCACGGGTTTCTCAACAACAAGAAAACGGTACGCAGCCAATCCTGCGTTCTAATGAAGTGCCGAATTAAAATTGTATCGATTTTTCGCCACGTCCGCTCAGGGGCATTTTCGGAAATCAGCGCTTGCGTTGACGGGGTCCGCTCTTCCTCCGCGAACGGAACATTGTCCGCATCAGCCGCGAGGTCCGAAAAGTGCCGCCAATAGGCGACATGCTTGCAAAGGCACGGATCCGGGCTAATGCGCAATGGTCGTTCGTTTGTGTCCGCAAGAGGCCGTCGGCGGTGAACCTTTCGCGGGCGGCCCGCGACAAACAAGCCGCCATCGTCGCGACGGCGTCGCGCGATCGGCGCGGCACGCGCCGCCAATTGAGGTTTCTCATGCCGATCGTCCGAATCCTCCTGGTCCTTCTCGCGCTCGCTTCGCCGCTGTCGATGGCGGGAGGCGCTGTTGCGGGGCCGTTTGAGGATGCGCAGGCGGCGCATAGCAGACGCGACTACGCAACCGCGCTACGGCTCTGGCGTCCGCTGGCCGACCAAGGCAATGCTGAGGCGCAGTACGCACTCGGGTTCATGTACGATGGCGGCCAAGGTGTGCCGAAAAATTACGCTAGGGCTGCAAAGTGGTGGCGCCTCGCAGCCGATCAAGGCCATACCTTCGCCCAGTACAACCTGGGGACCTTGTACGACAACGGCAATGGGGTGCCTCAGAACAAAGCTGAAGCATTGAAGTGGTATCACCTTGCCGCCGAGCGCGGTAACGATGGTGCGCAGTTCAACGTCGGGGTCCTGCATTTCGCGGGCGTGGCCGTGTCCGAGAACCGGATCGAGGCTGCGAAGTGGTTTCGCCGCGCTGCAGACCAAGGTCATATTGGAGCGCAGGTATATCTTGGCCTCTGTTACGCTACAGGACTAGGCGTGCCGCAAGACAGTATTCAAGCATACATGTGGCTTAGTTTGGCGGCTGCGCGAAGTGACCAAGATGCGATCAGCAATCGAAATCGCATCGCGCAGCAGATGACCCCGGCACAGATCGCCGAAGCGCAGAAGCTGGCGGTTGAGTGGAAGTCGAAACCGGAACGGTAGTATTCCCGTGCGTCGCGGAAGCAATGTCTGCTGTGGGTCATTCGCGTCGTTTTGGCCGGACCACGGCGACTTCCGGTCTACCCCAGTGAACGGACATTCTCAGGATAGGCGGGCATGTCTCAAAGGTGCCAACAGCAGGACATCGAAGCTACTCGATCACCTCAGCGGCTGTGGCGAGCAGCGACTGCGGTATGGTAAGGCCGAGTGTCCTTGCGGTCTTGAGATTGATAATCAGCTCATACTTGGTTGGCGCCTGCACCGGCATGTCGGCCGGCTTCTCGCCCTTGAGGATGCGATCAACGTACCCGGCCGCGCGCCGATACTGGTCGATCAGGTCAGGCCCGTAGGAGATCAGGCCCCCGGCGGCGACGTAGTGGCGGGAGCCGTAGACCGCGGGAAGGCGATGCCGGTCCGCCTGTGTGATGATCAGGTTGCGATGACGGCTCGCCGCCGGGCTCGACGTCACGATCATGCCGCCGTTCGAGGAGCGCGCGAAGTTGGTGATGTCACGTTCGATCTCGCCGGCGTCACGCACGTTGACGGGGGTCGCTTGCATACCGAGCGACGGCGCTGCGGATTGGATCGCGCCGAACTGTCCGATCCCGGAGGCAATGGCGGAATCCCGAAGCACGGCCACACGTATGACACCTGGCGAAATCTGCTTGAGCAACTCCAGCCATTTGCCGCTCAGGCCGTATTCGAACGAAGTGAAGCCGGTGGCGTTGCCACCCGGCTGCGCCAGACTCGCGACGAAACCGGCGCCGACCGGGTCGATGACCTGCACGAACACGATTGGCACAGTGCGGGTCGCCTGCAGCAACGGCGCCGCGGTTGCGGTGCCTGTCGCAGCAACGAGGACGTCCGGCGCGAGCGCGGCCAAGTCGGCTCCGTGTCTGCGAAGTTCGTCGGCACTGCTTGTGGCCCAGCGAATGTCGATCTGCACGTTTCGGCCGTCGACCCAGTCCAATTGCGCCAAGCCCTGCAGAAACGCCCCAACCCAGGTCTGAAATTGTGAATCGTCCGCGGCCGAAGCCATTAGCACACCGATCCGTCGCATGCGCACGGGCTGCTGCGCGCGCGCTTCAACCGACCACGTGGCTGTCGCGACACCCATAAAACCGAGAAATTCCCGCCGTCTCATACTCCATCTCCAACAGGAGACAGCATCGTAACGACAAATAGGCGCTTTGATAGGGCTACGGGGCTTCCCTATTGCAACATGGGAAAGTGGTCGATGTCCGCCTTGGGTCGCCAATTCCAGAACAGACTGGGCTTACCGATTCAGGGCGCTTTCTGGCGCATCGAATACCATGGGTATTCTCACCGCTAGGCTATCCGTCCGCGTGGTCGTTGCCACGGTGCGCGGCGATGAACATGGCGACGGCCGACCGGCAATAGGATTCGATTTCGTTGTCGTCCTCTGCTTTCGCCTGATCGAAGCGTGCGATCATCAGGAGATCGGATCCTTTGAAAAGCGCGGCAAACAAGCGGGCGGACCGGAGAGGATCGGGCACGTTCAGAACCGCCTTCGCGTGCAACTGACACAACAGGGCCTCGATTTGGGCGATGACATGGGCGGGGCCGGCTTCGAAATGGAGCTTGCTTAACGAGTTTTGACTCGTCTTGTCGGCCATGACCATGGCTTCGACACTGCGGACGTCTGATCTCAACAACGTGCGAAGCAGTAATGATCCCACCGCCATGAGCTGGTCTTCGACCGAACCGTCGATGCCCTCAAGAACGGCTTGTGGTGCAAACAACTGATGGCAGCCGGCCGCCATGGCCGCGCTGAACAGCGACTCCTTGTTCTCGAAGTGCCGATAGATGCTGAGCTTGGATATCTTCGCTCGCTTGGCGACCTTGTCCAATGTCGTCGCTTGAAAACCCAACTCCACAAAGAGTTCGCGCGCGGCGTCGATGATCGTCTGGCCCAGCGCCTCGTTGGCGGGCCGGCCGCGCCGGCCCTGGCTGTTTTCAGTCACGACAATTTCAGTCCTTGACAGTATCCTAATTCTTAAATTACGATACCATATAGTATCTAAAATGTGCAAGCCAATGGTTCAACCTGTCCTCCAAATCAAGTTTCCCGGGCCGCCCGGCGAAATCGAATGCGGCACTGTCCGGCCGATCAACACAGTGATGGGCGACCTTCTCGTCGATGCCGAAGGCCTGCTCGCTGCCCGTCTCAGGCGCGCATCGTCTGACGATATTGCGCCGACTAAAACACAAGGCGACTGCCATGCAACGACGAGCCCTGCTGAAGTTAGCCGCGCTTTCCACCATCGGGCTCGCCCGCGCACAGGCCGCCGCCGGCCCGTCCCCCTCCATCCACAACACGGAGCCCTTCACCATGAATGACGTCATCATCATTGGCGGCAGCTTTGCCGGTCTCGCCGCCGCGCTGCAGCTCGGCCGTGCCCGCCGCAAGGTCACCGTTCTCGATACCGGTCTGCCGCGCAACCGCTTCGCTGGCCACTCGCATGGCCTGCTCGGCCACGATCACAAGCCGCCGCTGGACATCCTGGCCGAGGCGCGGCAGCAGCTCGCGCGTTATCCTACGACCAAGCTGGTCAATGCCCGGGCCGAAAGTGTCTCCGGCGCCATCGACGATTTCAACGTCCTCACTTCAGATGGCGAAAGCTTTCGGGCGCGTCGCCTGATCCTGAGCTATGGCGTCGCCGACCAGATGCCTGATATTCCGGGCTTTGCCGAAGGCTGGGGCACCTCTATCGTGCCCTGCCCCTATTGCGACGGCTTTGAAGTCGCCGGCCAGCATTGGGGCCTCGTCTGGTCCGGCCCGCAGTCGCACAATCAGGTCAAGCTGTTTCACGATTGGACCGACAGGTTGACGCTCTTCGCCAATGGTCATGACATTCCGCCCGATATCCGGGCCGATCTGGCGCGCCGCAACACACCTGTCGTCGATGGCCGGATCACCGGGATCGCCCATCACGGGGCGCATAATGCCACCGTCAAGCTCGATACCGGCCCCGATGTCGCGGTCGACATCCTGTTCGCGCATCCGCGCAACAAGCCGTCCGCAAGCCTGCATGAATCACTGGGCCTCGCCACGGTCGATACGCCCCTCGGCATCATCCTCAAGGTCGACGAGCGCCGCCAAACCAGCATGCCCGGCATCTACGCCGCCGGCGATCTCGCCAACCCCCTTACGCCGCCATCGGTCACCCTGGCATCATCGCATGGCGCGATGGCGGGTATCTTCGCCCAGCAGTCGATGGTGGTTTGAGAGCACCGATTGGAGATGAGCATGGCCGTCGAACCGGACAGCGCGGGTGTGCGCTTCCCTCCGCCCTTCGTCTATCTGGGAGCGCTGCTGTTGGGGCTGGCAGCGGAGCGGTTCGTCACCCTGCGCTCTTTCGGCATCGACTGGCGGTTGCTGATGGCGACGGGCGCGCTGCTGTTCGTTGCCGGCGCGGCGATGATGCTTGCGGCAGCGGGGCTGTTCCGGCGGCTGGGCACCAACGTTCCGCCGTCGCAGCCAACGACCCTCATCGCA
The DNA here is from genome assembly GCF_040546575.1 of Bradyrhizobium sp. OAE829. NCBI lineage: Bacteria > Pseudomonadati > Pseudomonadota > Alphaproteobacteria > Hyphomicrobiales > Nitrobacteraceae > Bradyrhizobium > Bradyrhizobium sp. OAE829. The sequence goes on from NZ_JBEPOE010000001.1 coordinate 5,572,850, forward strand.
ACGACCGGTCCTTATCGGTGGACCCGCAATCCCATGTATCTCGGCATGGCGCTTATCTATGCCGGCCTTGCGATCGGCTTCGACGGGCCGATCGCCTTCGCCTTGCTCTCGTTGGTGCTGATCGCAATCCAGACGCAGGTGATCGCCCGCGAGGAGCGCTATCTCGAAGCGAAGTTCGGCGACGACTACCGCCGCTACAAGGCCGAGGTTCGCCGCTGGCTCTGACTATTCCGCCGCTGCCGCCTGCGGGGCCTTCTGATAACCAGCACCGGCTTCCTTGCCACGACCTATCATATTCTGAAGGTTGCGGGTCCACCCGATCTTGATCCAGTGCCGCATCCAACACGACGAAGACACCGAAACCGGCTTGCGCGAAGTCGGCCGCACGGTCCGTCTAACTTCCGCTTGGGTCATTTGCGGACGTGAGCGTCTGCGTCGGCGACTTCCGATTTGCCCCCAAAAGCAGGCATTACGATCTTTGCTGGATGCTTGCTTTGCTTCCAGGATCGGCTCGAGGAGATGGCGGAGGCGTTGTCCGTTGGGTGCTAGCTTGCGCCCGAGCCAGGTGCCGGCGCAGGACTGAGCGGAGCGCCGCCTACCGAAAAGGGGCCGGCGGGCTTGGGAAGTGGAGGGGGAGTTGGCGGAAGAACTGGTGGGAGTACTTTTCGCGACGCCTGGATGATCCGCGCGCGAGGATTTGGACGTGGGATGCTGGAAGTCGTGAGCGGTGGGATGCTGGAAGTCGTCAGCGGCGCCGCCTGATTCTGCAGGGAGCTCACCTGCGCCGTCAGCAAGGAGAGTTGACGGGTTATTCTTTTCAAATCCGTCTGTTGGGCTGAGGCGCTCTGCATGAGCGACATCAACACATCGGCGTTTTGCTCCTGCGATGTCTGAATGTCCCGCAATCCCGCCCGGACAACCGGATCCGGTACGAGGACCGGAGCCGGGGTCGGCGGAGGAGGTGCAGCGACGCGATTGTAATTTGGCGGGGAGAAGCGGCTGAAGTCCGGCAAGGAGAACCAATCGACGCTCGGCAATGAGAACTGATTGAAAACCGGCATTGAGAAGCCGCCGAAACTCGGCAAGGAATTGGCGGTGGCGGCACCAATGACGGCCATGGCAGCCAGCGAGACAGCTAACACCGGCACCGGTCTTGAGGCGACCTGCGGTGCCACGTCGGGCTGTTTGTCCTCTTGCGCTTCCCTGCCGGGTGCTTCGCTCACCTGCGTTCCCTACGTCTCAGCCCATCGCCGGTCGGCAAAACAAAAGAGCCATCGTGGTGACAAACCAGCAATGGCTCGCGCGCGCTTTTGCCCACCTGAATTCGGCTCAAATCATGGGCTCGTATGGTTAATGTTCAGTTATTCCGGAAGACCAGCCGGCGTCGGTGCCCGTCCGAGCAAGGTCGCAAGCGTCATCGTGAACAGGCTTGTGGTGCCGTCGTCAGTTCGGTTTTGTGCCCTCGGCAGCCGCCGGTGCTGCCGGCCTTGGGCCGCCGCCGGTGATCCGCTCGATCACCGAGCGCACGGCGTCGCGGGTCTTGCGATCCTTTACTGCATCCAGCAGCGGGGCTGCGCCCGGCGAGCGGCGGATCAGGCTTTCGGGATCGGGGAACACCAATGGATCATCCCACGGGCCCTGCACCACGAACGGCAGGTCGAAGCCGGGCGGCGCGTTGGGGGCTGATGTCAGGCTGGCGACGCCCTTCAGATCGTATTCGCGCGCCGGCACCGAGGCGGTGCCGGTCAGCGCGAGCCGCGTCGTGGGACCCTCGACGCGGACGTCTTCGGCGGTCGCGATGCCGTCGTTGAACTTTACCGACACGTTGAGCGTATCGAACGGCGTCGAGCCGTTGCGGAAATTGCCGCTGCCGGACAGCGGCCGCCGTTCCAGCCGCTTCAACAGCTGCTCGACATTGAAGCCCGCGATCGCGCCGTCACGGCCGGTCAGGTTAGCGGTGCCGTCGAGCGAGGTGACGAGCCCGAACGGGCTGGAGCCCGAGGCCACCAGCGAGACATTGAGATTGCCGCGGCCGGAGAGCTTGTTGATACCGAACAATTCGGATGCGCAGGCGTGCAGGTCGACATCGGTGAACTGGAACTGGGCCTTGACGTCGGCCACCGCGTCCGAGCGGGCGACGCCGAACGTGCCCTTGGCGATGCCGCCATACATCTGCGCCTCGGCGACCGAGAGCGCGAGCGCGCCGCCGCGCAGATTGGCGCCGAAGGCGGTGCGGCCGAGCTTGGTCGAACCGACCGTCACCTTGGCGGCCGACAGCCGCATGTCGAGATCGGTGGTCGACAATGAGTTCAGGTCGAACAATTGCCGATTCCAGTCACGCGCGCCGCTCGCCAGCAGGCGGAAGGTCGAGATGTAGGGCGTGAAATCCAGCGCCCCGGCGGCCAGCGTCGCCTGCAGCGCCTGCCGGCCGTTATTGGAGAAGGTCATCACGCCTTCGGCGACGTTGCCGTCGAGTTCGACATTCACATTGGTCAGCGCAACGGAACCGCCGACGACATTGGCGCGGGCCTTCAGCGCGAAGCGGCCGAAGCCGCCGCCGGGCGGCGACTGTCCCATCCAGCGCAACGCGTTGCGCAGCGACGGGCTGTCGATCGTCACCGTGCCTTCCATCATCAGGCTGGTGCGGTTGGCGAGCGCGCCATCGAATGCCAGTTTCAGCGGCGCGCTGACCAGCCGCGCCTTCACGCCGGAGCGATCGCCCGACAGCAGCGCGACGAAATCGCTGGCGCTGACCGAGCCGTCGACGCGCTCGCCGCGCCAGTCGAACTGTCCGGTGGCGGCGAACGAACGCGAAATCGACGGCCAGGCCAGCGACAGGTCGATATCGCTTAGCGCCTCGGAGACCTGGCTGGCGGCGTCTTCATAGTTGAGCACACCGTCCTGGATCCGGATCTCGGAGAACGACACCTGATTCTCGGCGCCCGGCTTCATGGCGCGGGCGATGGTCTCGACGAACGGCGTCCAGTTGCTCTCGCCATTGCCGTCCCTGACGACGCGGATATGCGGCCGAAGCATCATGACGTCGGCGATCTCGAACCGCCGCAGCAACAGCGGCAGCAAGCGCAGATTGGCCGTCAGCACGTCGACCTGCAGCGCCGGGTCGACGGTTGCGCCGCCCTTCAGCCTGACGTTGTGAAACGAGACATAGCTGCCGGGAAATACCGAGACGTCGATCGCACCCGAGACCACCAGGTCGAGCCCGGTGACGGCGCGAATCTGCGCCTCGACCGCCTGGCGCAGCGCGTCCCGGTTGAGGAACCAGGAGGTCCCGATCAGGCCGATCAAAGCCAAGCCGAGAAACGCCGCAATCGGCATCCCCAGGCGCTTCATTCCTTGGGCCATCGTCAAAGACATATCCAGGTCGGGTTGAGGTCGAGGGTTTGGTTGTCCGGGGCGGCCGCGTCTAGCTTTCAGCCCTTGCCAACCCACACAACCTGAAGGGTTTTCTTGACGCTTTCAAGGCCATCCTGGCGTTGTGAACCGCCGCCTGTGGTCCAAAAGCGCGCGCATTGACGCAGTGCGAAGATTTCGCCTAATAATCCCTGAGATTATGCCGGCCTTGAGCCGTTTCCTCCATCAGGTCAGACATCCATGAACAAGGTTTACCCCGACGCCAAATCGGCACTCGATGGCGTTCTCAAGGACGGCATGATGATCATGTCGGGTGGCTTCGGTCTTTGCGGTATCGCCGAGACCCTGTCGGACGCGATCCGCGAATCCGGTGTCAAGAACCTCATCGTCGTCTCCAACAATGCCGGGGTCGACGGCATCGGGCTGAGCCGGCTGCTGGAGACCCGGCAGATCAAGAAGATGATCTCGTCCTATGTCGGCGAGAACAAGCTGTTCGCCCAGCAATACCTCGCCGGCGAACTGGAACTCGAATTCAATCCGCAGGGCACGCTGGCCGAGCGCATCCGCGCCGGCGGCGCCGGTATCCCGGCCTTCTTCACCAAGACCGGCGTCGGCACCCTGATTGCCGAAGGCAAGGAAGTGAAGGAATTCGACGGCGAGAAATACATCATGGAGCGCGGCCTGTTCGCCGACCTCGCCATCGTCCACGCCTGGAAGGGCGATACCGCCGGGAACCTGGTCTATCGCAAGACCGCGCGCAATTTTAACCCGATGATGGCAACCGCTGCCAAGGTCACCATCGCCGAGGTCGAGCATCTGGTGCCGGCCGGCGAGATCGACCCCGATCACATCCACACGCCCGGCATTTTCGTCAAACGCATCATCGACGTCGGCACCGGCAAGAAGCGGATCGAGTTCCGCAACACCCGTCCGCGCCCCGCCGCATAAGAACTCAACAGGAAGCAGGAAAGCCCCATGGCCTGGACCCGTGAACAGATGGCCGCTCGTGCCGCCAAAGAGTTGCGCGACGGTTATTACGTCAATCTCGGCATCGGCATTCCGACGCTGGTCTCGAACTACATCCCCGACGGTATCGACGTCAGCCTGCAGAGCGAGAACGGCATGCTCGGCATGGGCCCGTTCCCCTATGAGGGCGAGGAAGACGCCGATCTCATCAACGCCGGCAAGCAGACGGTTAGCGAACTGCCGTCGACCAGCTATTTCTCGTCAGCCGAATCCTTCGGCATGGTGCGTGGCGGGCATATCGATCTGTCGATCCTTGGCGCGATGCAGGTGGCGCAGAACGGCGACCTCGCCAACTGGATGATCCCCGGCAAGATGGTCAAGGGCATGGGCGGCGCGATGGACCTCGTCGCCGGCGTCAAGCGCGTCGTCGTCGTGATGGAGCATTCCGCCAAGGACGGCCCGAAACTCCTGAAGACCTGCAACCTGCCGCTGACCGGCGAGAAGGTCGTCGACATGGTGGTGACGGATCTGGCTGTCTTCACCATCGACAAGCACGGCAAGGACGGCATGGCGCTGATCGAGCTCGCCGACGGCGTCACGCTGGACGAGGTCAAGGCCAAGACCGAAGCCGACTTCCGCGTCGCGCTGAAGAACGCGTAAGGCGCGACAAGATTCTATGGTCGTCCCGGCCTTGAGCCGGGACCCATACGCCGCGGCCTCTCGTTAGAGCGCTGTAGGAGAGACCTTCATCAAGCAATAGACGACCGGGGTTATGGGTCCCGGCTCAAGGCCGGGACGACGGAAGCTTGCCGTCTACGCCGGCCCTGACGGCACGTCGGAAAACCGCATGAGCCCGCACGCCCGACGGATAGCGATCTGAACCGGCGAGGGCGGCAACGCCGGGTCAAACCCACCCTTCGGCAGCAGCGGTGGCTGTGCCATGAAGCGCGGCCGCTCCCCTCGGTGAGGTTGCGCGGCATGAACGAGGAACGGATGGCACAGATAGACGGTACCCGCCGCGCCGATTGCCAGCTCAACCTCGCAATTTTCCGTTGAAGCGTAACTACTGGCCGAGAGCTGCCGAAGCGTCGCTCCGGCGTCGCCATACGGCAGCAACTCCCGCGCAATGGTCGAATGCGACCCTTTCCGTATCCTTGTCGGCGCATCGTCGTGGCCAACATCGGAGAACAGAAAGAGCATCAGCAATGCGCGCCCACGGCTCTTCACATTGACACGCCACTCCATGAAGTCGGGAGTGTCGTCGCCGAAACTCACGTCCACGTGCCAGCCATCGTCACCAGGGGATTTTGGCGAAGGAAAGCGGATCGGAAAGGTCCCGAGGCCTTGCGGCGCAAGCCAGCGGCGATCACCGACGAGTTGATCGTAGGCCTTGTGCAGAAGTGGCGTGTTGGCGGCCTCAACAAATGGCGGTGAAGCCTTGGACGCCACCCGAATAACCGGGTGAATCCACTTTTCGGGCTCGTCTGGCGAAAGGCCAATATCCGCCCAGAGCTCGTCTCTGCATTGCTTTGCAAGCTGGGCGGTGACGGCGTTTTCAATTTTGACAAAGCCATCGTTGATGAAGTTCTCGACCTGATCAGAGGTCAAGCCGATATACTCGGTCTTGGGCATACACATTCTCCGTCGGCCGTCGCATCAGCGCAGCCGTTTTGATCTAATCGGCGCGATGCGCCGGAACGACTTGGGGTCGCTCAGATCAGGGGGAAGAATGTGGACATGAACATCATGATGGGGACGTATACCGACGCGGAGGGCGGAATTAAGACGGCCAGGACTCCGATCAATGAGTCCGTGGAGCAGGATTCGCACCTACGCCGGCCCTGACGGCACGTCGGAAAACCGCGTCAGCCACGCCACCGGGCCGATGCTGGCGGCGACGATCAGCAGCGCCGCGAGCGCGCCGTCCTCAAAACTGCCGCGGCTGGCGAACTGGTAGATCGAGGTCGCCAGCGTATCGACGTTGAGCGGACGCAGCAGCAGCGTCGCCGGCAATTCCTTCAGACAGTCCACGAACACGATGATGACGGCGCCCAGCATCGCCGGCCGGAGCAGCGGCAGATGGATCAGCCGCATCGTGGTTGCTTGCTTTGCGCCGGCGGCGCGCGCGCTGTCGTCGTAGTCGTGCGGGATTCGCTCGAAGCCTGCCTTGATCAGTCCGGTCGGCACCGCCAGGAAGCGGATCACATAGGCGATCACGACGGCTGCGCCCGAGCCGACCAGGATCAGTCCCGGCAGTGGGCGTCCGAGCCATCCGCCGAGCGCGCTCAGGCCATTGTCGATCGCGAGCACCGGGGTCAGCAGGCCCAGCGCGAGAACCAGGCCGGGCAGGGCGTAGCCGGTTTGCGAGATGTTCATCGCAACGAGGCGCACCGGATCCGGGCGCCAGCGCCAGGCCAGGATGGTGGCAAAGCCCAGCCCGAGCGCGATCAGCGTCGCCAGCGTTGCGAACGCCACCGAATTGAAGGCATCGCGCCCCAGCGTCATGTCGAAATTGGTCAAGAGCCCGCGCTTGAAGCTCTGCTGCAGCAGAAACAGCACCGGCACGATGAAGCCGAGCAGCACCGGCGTGAGGCAGGCGGCAAACGTCCACCAGCCCCGGCTGCCGTGCAATCGCGTGCGCGGCGTCAGCCGCGGACTCTCGGCGGAAAACCCGGTCGCGACATTGCGGCGGCCATAACGTTCGATCGCGATCAGGCCGGCCACGATCGCCAGCATGAAGCAGGACAATTGCGCCGCGCCGGCGAGGCTGCCGCGGTTGAGCCAGGTCGTGAAGATCGACACGGTGAGCGTACGGACGCCGAGATATTCGCTGGCGCCGATGTCGTTCAAGGTTTCCAGCGACACCAGCGCCACGCCGACCGCCAGCGCCGGCCGTGCCATCGGCAGCGAGACGCGGAAGAATATCTGCAGGCGGCTGGCGCCGAGCGTTCGCGCGGCCTCGGCGAATTCGGCGCTCTGGAACTGAAACATCGTTCGCGCCGAGAGATAGACGTAAGGGTAGAGCACGAGGCCGATGACGATGATCGCGCCCGGCATCGAACGCAGATTGGGCAGGACGGCCACCGTGTCGCGCAGCGGAAACCAGATCGCCAGCGTGCGGTGAACCAGGCCGAGCGGCTCGAACAGGTCGGCATAGACGTAGGCGGCGATGTAGGTCGGAATCGCCAGCGGCAGCGGCATCAGCCACAACAACAGCGCGCGGCCGGGAAAGTCATGCAGCGAGATCAGCCACGCGGAGCCGGCGCCGATCACGAGCGCCAGCATGCCGACGCCGAACAGCAACAGCGCGGTGTCGAGCATCGCCCGCGGCAGCACGTAGGCGATCAGGTCCCGCCACAGATCAGGCGCGGGGTTCATCGCCAGCGCGATGACCGCGATCACGGGCGCGGCGACCATGATCGCGGTCATGACAGCGATTGCCGCCGAGATCCGTCCGGCGTGCGCGGAAGGGTTCACGTGAGGTTGGTCTTAGGTGAGAGGTGCCGGTGCCTCGACTGGCGAAGGTCTGCTCCCTCCCCCACGCACCCGGGGTTTACCCCGGTTGCGTACTTTGAATTTGCGCAAGTCGGGCAGGCCCGACTTGCGTCGGGGGAGGGCAGGGGAGAGGGGTAGCCGCGGGGTCGGTGGTCGTGGCTTACCCCTCTCCCTAACCCTCCCCCGCAAGGGGGGGAGGGAACAGGGCGGAGCAAGTCCGGGCAGCACGGCATAATCAGTCGTCAAAGCATCAATTATCAAAGCCGACCTTGTCTACCAGCGTCGCGGCCGCCTTGCGGTTGGCGGCGATCTTGGCGATCGGCAGGGTATCGGCGTTGAGTTTGCCATAGCCCGCAATCGTCGGGTTGATGGCGACGCCGGCGCGCACCGGGTATTCGTAGTTCTGGTCGGCATACATCTGCTGCGCCTTTTCACCGGCGAGCCATTCGATCAGCTTGACGGCATTGGCCTTGTTCGGCGCGTGCTTGGCCAGCAGCACGCCGGACAGGTTGACGTGGGTGCCGCCGCCCGCAAACGTCGGCAGGATCACCTTGGTGGCTTCCGCCCACGGCTTCTTTTCGGGATCGTTGTTCATCATCAGCGCCCAGTAATAGGTGTTGCCGATGCCGATGTCGCACTTGCCGGCGGCGACGTCGCGCGCGGCCTCGCGATCTCCGCCCGACGGTTTCTGCGCCAGATTGGCCTTGACGCCGCGCAGCCATTCCTCGGCTTTGGCCTCGCCGTACTTCGCGGTGTAGGCCGCGAACAGTCCGTTGTTGTAGATGTGCTGGCCGGAGCGGATGCAGATCTTGCCCTTCCACTTGGGATCGGCGAGTTCTTCATAGGTGATGGCGTCCTGCTTGACGCGATCCTTCGAGGCGTAGATCACGCGCGCGCGCATCGAAATGCCGGCCCAGTGTCCGTCGGGATCGCGGTATTGCGCCGGCACGACCTTGTCGAGCGCCTCCGACTTGATCGGCTGAGACACCTCGGCCTTCACCGCATCGTCCATGCGGCCGATATCGACCGTCAGCAGCACGTCGGCCGGGCTGTTGGCGCCCTCGGCCTTCATGCGCTGCTCGAGCCCTGAACTCGCCGAGACGACGTTGACCTTGACGCCGGTGTCCTTGGTAAAGGCATCGAACAGCGGCTGGATCAGCTTGGATTCGCGATAGGTATAGACGTTGACTTCGCCGTTATCGGCGGAAGCCGTGGTGATGGCGGACGAGGCCAAACCAAGCAACGCCGCTGATGCGGCGAAGACGCGAAATTTAATCATGATGGCTGCTCCGGCAGGCACGAGGATGATGCCGGTTTCACTAGCCCAGCGGATAGCGCGCACGAAGCGCCGCGATGTCGCGACTGCATTCTTTTAGAGCGATTCCAGATTGAAGTTTAGAAACATTCCAAAATATCTGTTCGACCTTGGCACGCTCCGTGCCTAATCTCGGCCTTAGCGGAGGTAAGCCGATGCGCGACATTCTCGAATATTGCATTGGCGGTACGAGGCGGAGCGTCGCCGCCGGCACCGAAGTTCTTCACGAAGGAGCCCGCACCGGGCATCTATATGTGCTGATCGAGGGACGGCTCGAGGTCATCAAGGGCGACACCATCGTTGCCACCATTGCCGAGCCAGGCGCGGTGCTCGGCGAAATGTCGGTGCTGCTCGACACGCCGCACACCGCCACCGTGCGTGCGGCGCAGGATTCGGCGATCTACGAGATCGACGATGCCGCGTCCTTCCTGCGGCAGCAGCCGGCGGTGTCGCTGATGATCGCGAGGATGCTGGCGCAGCGGCTCAACGTCGCCAACACTTATCTCGCCGATCTCAAGCGGCAATATGCCGGCCACGGCAACCACCTCGCGATGGTCGGAGACCTCCTGCAGAGCATGATCAACCTTCCGCCGACACAGGTTTCACCAGGCTCGGATCGGCAATCTGATCCAAGGATATGAGCCAGGGCGGCGCGGTTTGAATCGTTGCCGCCGGCCGCTGCAACGGCGCCTTGAGGTCGATCGATTGCGCGTGGTCCGCCGAAAGCCAGAACGCGGTCGCCTCGTCGAGATCGAGCACGATGTAGGTGGGCGGCCGGCCAGGCTGCAATCCGGTATTGAATACCCAGGTATCGCCGAGCCGGTCGAACCATGAGCCCTCGGAAATGAAGGGCGACTGGTGGACATGGCCCGAGATCACCATCGAGGGCTGGTGGCGCGCGATCCACTGCACGAGATCGACATCGCCGAAATACCGCTTGCCGCCCCAGCTGGTTGGCGAATTCGCAGGCGGCGCGTGATGCACCCAGATCCAGTGCGCCAGCCGCTCCACCGAGGCCTCCTGCAACTGCGTTTCGAGGCGCTGCTTGACTAGGGGACCGTCCCACCACGGACAGACCGTGAAGAGCGTGTCGCCGATGGTCAGGCTGTCGCCGTCGCAGGCGATGCCGAGTTCGCGGACCTCGCCGATCCAGCGCGAGATTTTTTCGCCCTCGGCGCTATGGTCGTCGAGGTCATGATTGCCCGAGCAAAGGATCACGCGGGTGATGCGTGAAAGCAGCGAGAGGTACTTCTTCACGACGACGATCTGGGCGCGGAAATCGACCATCGAGCCGATATCGAGCGCGTCGCCGGCAAAGATCACGAGATCGAACCGGGGTGCAGCGCTGAGCAGCCAGTCGAACTGCGGCAATGAATAATGCAGGTCCGCGACAACGAGACAGCGCATAGTCGGCCAATCCAGTTGCCTGACAAATAGGCGATCCGGGTCCGGATGCATTCAGGCAGCTGGATTCGAGCAAAAACTGTGCCGTGCCGCAGCGATCCGGGAGCGGCAGATACCCGCAGTTCGCCTTCTCAGTGCGTGATACCGAAATTCACCGCGGCCGTGTTGCCGCCGCTGACGACAACGGCCACGCGTTCGCCGTCGGCCGGCTGGTAGGCGCCGGACAGGATCGCCGAAAAGGCGGCGGCGCCGCCCGGCTCCGCCACGATGCGCAAGGCGCGCCACAGCGTCTGCTGCGCCTCGACGATCGCGTCGTCGGTCACCAGCACGGTTCGCGACGCGTATTTCTGCGCGATCGGGAATACAATTTCGCCGACGCGGCGCGGCGCCAGCGAATCCGCCGCCAGCCCGCCGGCCTCCGCATCGACGGGACGTCCGGCCTCCAGCGCCCTGGTCAGCGTCGGCGACGCAAACGGCTCGACACCGATCACCTTGATGCTGCCGGCGTACCAGGCCGCTATCCCTGCAACCAGCCCGCCGCCGCCAACCGCAACGAGGACCGTGTCGATGTTGGGAAGTTGTTGGTCGAGCTCCAGGCCGATCGTTCCCTGACCCATGATGGTTTCGTTCTGGTCGAATGCGTGAACCGGCAGCGCGCCGGTTTGCTGCGCCCAAGCTTCGCTTCCGGCGAGCGCATCCGCATAACCATCGCCCTCGATGGTGAGGTCGGCGCCGTACTCGCGGATGCGCGCGATCTTGGCGGGAGACGACACGCTGGGAACGAAAATCTTGGCCGGTATGCCGAGCCTCTTCGCAGCATAGGCGACGGCGGCGCCGTGGTTGCCACCCGATGCTGCGACGACGCCCGCTTTGGGGATCGCCCGTGTCAAAAGATTGGTGAAGGCGCCACGGGCCTTGAACGCCCCCGAGTGCTGCAGCAGTTCGAGCTTGAGGCAGATTGCGCCGGCGGACAGCCCGAACTCGCGGCCATCGGTCTCGACCACGGGCGTGCGCCTGATATAGGGCCGGATGATCTTCTCGCACGCTGCGATGGCTTGCGGCGTTACGGCTTCACCAGGTCCATTCATGGCAGTCTCCCGCAGCTTGCAGTCTACACGGGTGACGAAGCCCGCATCGCGAAACCAGGAACCCGTTCTCGCAGAAATCTGGCGGCCGCGTTCAAGCCTTCGCGGTGGCGTGCGAGAACACCACCTCGATCAGCGTGCCCGAGCGCGTGCCGGTCTTGATCTGGAACCGGGCGCGGTTGGCTTCGACCAGCGCCTTAGTCAGCGACAGGCTGACGCCGGAGCCGTCGGAGGCCTGATCGGATGGTGCCGGGGTACGGAACGGCTCCAGGGCGGCGGCGACTTCGTTGTCGTTGAGGCCGTGGCCGGTATCGCGGACCCGCAGCATCACCTCGCCGAAATCAGACAACGCCGTGGAGACGATGACCTGGCCGCCGGCATTGGCGAGATGAATCGAATTGCCGATCAGGTTGAGCGTGATCTGGCGCAGCGCGCGCGCATCGGCGACAACAGGCGGCAGCGTGTGTGCCAGCGAGGTGCGGATGATGATGCGTTCGCGGTTGGCCTGCGGCTGCATCACGGCGACGCAACTCTCGACCAGTTCGTTGAGATTCTGGTTGGTGAACGACAGATCGAGCTTGCCGGTCTCGATCCTCGACAGATCAAGCAGGTCGTTGATGATGGAGATCACCCGCTCGCCGGAAGCGCGGATGTCCTTCATGTATTCGACATAGCGCTCATTGCCGAGCGCGCCGAAACGTTCGCCGATCATCACCTCGGAAAAACCGATGATGGCGTTGAGCGGCGTGCGCACCTCATGGCTGATGCGGGCCAGCACGTCGGCCTTGGCGCTGGCGGCGCGCTCGGCCAGCCGGCGCGCTTCCCGCAACTCATTCTCGCTCTGCTTGGCCTGCGACAGGTCGCGGAACACCGCGAAGAAATTCGGACCGTCGGCCTTTGTCCGTCCCATCGTCATCGACAGCGGAATGAAGCCGCCCTTGCTCTCGCGCCCGAGCGTCTCGCGGCCGTGCTCGAGCAGGCTGGCGACCCCTTCGGATTTGATGCTGGCGAGATAGTCGAACACCTCGTGCTGGCTTTCCGGCGCGAACAGATCCGCCAGATTGCGCCGCGCCAGGTCCTCGCCGTCATAGCCGAACAGCGCTTCGGCGCTGCGGTTGACTGAGCTGATGTTGCCCTCGGCGTCGAACATCACGATGCCTTCGGCCGTGGTGTCGAGGATGGCGCCGAGTTCTTCGGCATCGGCGTGGCCCGCCGGCAAAGGTTCGGGGGCCAGTGGTTCAACTGCCGGTTCGGCAACCGGCACAGCTTCCGCGATCGCAGCGGCGACGGCGGCGCCTTCGTTGCGCGCGCCCGAGAAGATCAAAGCGAGCGCGGAATCGCCGTCCCATGAAATCGTGTAGAGGCGCGCGTCGGTTGCCGCCGGTGGCGTCGATGCGCGCCCTTCCGGGTCTTCTTCCGCAGGTTGCGGCTGGCTCGCGGAGATCATCACCGGCGTGCCGGTGTCCGACGTCGAGGGCGCGTTGGAGACGCCGGGCTCGACATAGAGCGCGTCGAGGCCGCCGGCATCTTCCAGCGCATGCAGGCTCGGATAGCCGATCTGCGTGAGGAAGGCGGGATTGGCGTAGAGCAGCCGGTCGAGCCGGTAGATCAGAATGCCGACCGGCAGCAAGTCGAGCAGCGCCTTGTCGCGCCTGCTTTCGCCGCGCGCCGGCGGCTCGGAGGGGGCCAGCCATTCCGGCTGCACCGGGGCATCGCTCGCGGCTTCCTGTGAAGCTGCCGCCAAAGCGTCCGTCGATGCGGCATTCTCGACCACGGTTTCATCGAGGCCGGTGACGGCCTGTGTCGTCTCATTGCCGTTCTCGTTCTCGAGCCGCGCCGACAATTGCCGCGCGAGTTCGTTGAAGGCGCTGTTTTCGACCGGCGTCAGCGATGGCGGCTTGGCGTCGCCGGGGGGGCGGAACGGCAGAACGTTCTTCGGCGTTTCCGCCTGCATTTCTGCCAGAGTATCCTTTGGGGTATCCACGGCGGCATCCAGATCGGTTGGGTGTGAAATCTCGGAAGCAATCGGCTCGGGCAATTCCGTAACGGGAGGCGACGCGACGCCGGTCTCGATGACAAATTCCGCGGGCGGGTCATCTGCCGCGGTCGGCTGCGCGGTCACGTTCTCGCTGAGGCTTTCGCCAAAATTTTCTTGCGGCAACGCTTCTTGAGGCGCGTCCTCCGCGGACGGGTTCTGCGCGGGCAGCTCCGGGCCGACCGAATCCGACGCCGGGCCCGCCTGGACGATATCAGCCGAGCGCGGTTCCGGCGCGACCGGCGCGGGTGCTCCACCGAAGAATTCGTAGCGGCGCAAGGCGGCCAGCCGTGCCAGGCCGTCGAGATCGCGGCAAACGCCGAAGCCGCGAAAGCCGGCAAAATGCCGTGCGCGATCGAAGATCGGCAGGCCCGACAATTCGACCGGCAGCCGCGCGCCGCCATCGACCGGCCAGTTCAGCGTGATGCCGCTCCAGGTCTGGCGCGTGGCAAACGCCTTCATCACGCGGCCTTCGGGATCGAGCCCGAAGGCTTGCGCGATCTCGCTCCACAACCGGCCGAAGCCGGCGGTGGTGTGCGGGCCGATCAACCGGGTGAATTCATCGGCGCCGAGCGTGAAGCGGCCTTCCTGATCCATCTGCCACATGAAGCGCAACGGAAGCCGCCGCGCATGCGGTGACGGCTCTTCGAACCAGGACGGCGCCTTGACGGGTGCGGCGGCGGTCGGCGCTATCTGGTTTTCGGCTGATGATTCAGGCGCGGCGCCGGCGGCGAAGGAGGGCGTGGCTTCGTCGGCGATCGCTTCGACGTCAGGCGATGGTTCAGGCGGCATCGCGGCGGATGGTTCGCTGATGGACGGCGCCGCGGCGACCGGCTCGGTTTCGGTGTCTTCATCCGGCGCCTCTGCGAGCGTGTCGAACAGCGCCAAGGCAGTCGGCGCTTCGCCCATGGGGGCGGGGGCGGGCTGCGGCGGTTCGGGTGCAGGATCGTTCGCGACAATTCCCGCCACCGGCGGATCGAGTGGTTCAGGCAATTCTTGTTGCGGCTGCTCTTCTTGCGGCTGCATCGGTGCGACGGGCTCTGGCGCTGCGGCGTGCACGGCGTCCGGCACGATCAGCGCGACGAGGCCGATGTCGGCGCCAGCGCCAACCCGTTGCAGCACGATGCGGCCGATGTCGATCGCGGTGGCGACGGCGCCCTGCTTCAGCGCGTCCTGGCGCGCATCGTCGAGGCCGGCCTCGACCAGATTTTGAAAGCCGAGCAGGGGACGCGCCGCATCGCTGGTGCCGATCAGGATGCCGTCACGGGTAAACGCCGCAACCGGCATCGCGAGACCCTCGACCAGCCGCTGCAGCCGTTCCGTCAGCGGCATGGCGCGGCCTGAGATGTTGCCGGCGGCAACCAAAATACCGTGGCTGCCATCCTGCAGATCGAGCCGCGAACAGCCGCAGGTCGCGAGCATGCCGGGCGTCGCGCCAAAACCTTGCAGCCGCTCCAGCCGGACCGCGCCGCCCGCAAGCAGGCGGCCGGCGAGCCGCGCGATCTGCCGCCGATGCGGATCGGCCGGTCCGAAAATTTTCCCCGCCAGCGCCGTGCTGTTGGCCGTGCCGAACAAGCGTGCGCCGACCGGATTGGCCCACAGAACCCGCGTGCCGTCGCTCGACCACAGCCAGGCGGCCAGCGCGCTCGTCGCGTGCACCGCCAGCCGCGGATCGCCGAGCGCTAGCATCTGGAGTTCGGCATTATTCATCAGCGGGACATGACCGTGGATATGAGCCTTCTGCTCGAAGATGATTTTTGCGAATCGGCGGCCAAACGCTGACTGCCCTGCAGGATCGCAAGTGGATCGCCAGTATCGCAAGCGCGGCGCGGCAGGTCCACGGCCGGGCGGACCCAAGCGGCATTCTAAGCCGCGATAACCTTAATCCGGGTGAACCGAACCGGCCTCTGCGGCGTTGAGCTTGTTGCAAAAGACCGCCGGAGGTTGACCATGTGAACCCGAGGCCCTCGGCCCAAGGTGCACGATTCGGAACCGCCCACGGCACCATACCGGTGAGGTCTTTTAGCGATACCTGGACGCCTGCCAAGCAGCCCCCCAACACCACAGGAGTGGGACCATGAGCGACGATGGCCGTTTCGAGATTCCAAAGGAAATGCGATCCATGGCGGAGGCGAGCTTCGAGCAGGCCCGCCAGACCTTCGAGAAATTCCTGTCCTCCGCGCACCAGGCCGCGGGCTCGCTCGAGCATCGCGGCGACGCCGCGCGCACCAACGCCAGGGAAATCGGCAGCAAGGCGGTCGCCTTCGCCGAAAAGAACGTGCAGACCTCGCTGGACTACGCGCAAGCGCTGCTGAAGGCCAAGGATCTGACCGAGGTGATGCGGCTGCACAGCGAGTATGTGCAGGGCCAGATGCGTGCGCTGGCGGAGCAAGCCAGCGAGATCGGGCAGATTGTCAGCCGCGCCGCGATGGATGCGGCGAAGTCCAAGAGCTGAGGAGACGCCTGATGGGCATTTGCTTCAAACGCTCCACTTCTCTACGTCAGGGCTTATTTGCTAAGAATACATCCAGTACGGGCAATGTATGCCGCAGTGCACATTGTTTTGCTTTGCGTTGCACAAAATTGACATGATAAGGGTGTTTATTGGGCATGCCCGACGATGGGCACTCCCCAAGACCGGAGTTCGATCCGGAAATATGTACCGGTATTCCGAGAAGATCGTGCTCAGACAAGCAGAGACCGTGTGATCCAGTACGGCGCTACCGGCGTTCACCGGTGGCGTTCGCAAGGGGTCACCACGATTCACCCCGTTGCGAAGGAAGCATGCGAATGACCAGTTCGACCGATCCGTTCTCCGCCTCAATCATTCCGTTCGAAGTCCCCGAGCAGGTGCGTGCGTTCGCCGAAAAGGGCGTTTCGCAGGCGCGCGACAACTACGCCAAGTTCAAGGATGTGGCCGAGAGCCATAACGGCACCATGGAAGCCGTGTTCACCTCGGCCAGCAAGGGTGCCAGCGCCTACTCGGCCAAGCTGTTCGAGTTCTTCAAGGCCAACTCCACGTCCTCACTCGACTTCGCGCAGGACCTGCTCAGCGTGAAGACGCCGGCAGCTGCCATGGAGCTGTGGACCTCGCACGCCAAGAAGCAGTTCGAGACG
Organism: Bradyrhizobium sp. OAE829; assembly: GCF_040546575.1. Taxonomy (NCBI): domain Bacteria; kingdom Pseudomonadati; phylum Pseudomonadota; class Alphaproteobacteria; order Hyphomicrobiales; family Nitrobacteraceae; genus Bradyrhizobium; species Bradyrhizobium sp. OAE829. The sequence continues at coordinate 5,589,639 of NZ_JBEPOE010000001.1, forward strand.
TTTTCGGCCCAGGCCAAGGAACTCGCCGAACTCGGCCAGAAGGTTGCGACCGAAACCGTCGAACCGATCAAGGCGTCGGCCGCGAAGTACCAGCAGCCGGCCGCCTGAGCCCGCATTAAGGTTCGAAGAAGCCCGGGCAGGTCAGCCCGGGCTTTTTTGTTGCCCCTCTTCTGTCCTTGGGCCGGCCTTTCGCAGGGGTGGGCCATCGATGCCCCGAAGCAAATGAACTTTGTCCGCCCCCGAAACGACTGATAATCGGGTGGCTGGTGGCCTTGCCAAAGCGTGGCGTTGCACCTAGTTTCCCGCCCATTCGCCACCCCCTTTTTCGTGGGGGCTCGCGCAGGATGCAGTTGTAGCTCAGTCTGGTTAGAGCGCCTGTCTGTGGAACAGGAGGTCGGTGGTTCGAGCCCACCCAACTGTACCAACCCCAACGCGGATATTCCCCGAGACCACCCGATTCGTTGCGCTGGCCGCAGCGCGTGTCCGGCCAATGATGCCTGACCGGATCAGAGCGTCACGCCCTTCACCTGATGGCCGATCCAGCCGTACAGCCGCGATGCGGTCGCGGCCGCCAACACCGTCGCCAGCAGCTCTAGCGGACTGTCGAACGTTATTCTGTCTGCGCTCCACCAGCTGGGCAGATCGTCGAGGTCGCTGATCGAGCCGATCGCCAGGAGCCCGGCCAATACCGGCAGCAGCACAATAAAAAAGCTTTTCAGGATCAACCAGCTTCGAGCCTTCGTATCAGCCATCACATTGCGCAGCGAGGCACCGGGCGCGTCAACCGCGATCGCCGGAAACAGAATAGCCAGCCGCACCAGGACGACGACGACGATCGCGGTTGCGATCCGGCCGGTGAAATCAGCGCTGGTCGTCGAACTTGTGCTGTGGCGTGTTGTCCACCCCTGCTTGCCAATCCCGGGCGGTTCACCCACAATTCGCGGAATCATTGCCTCGGGGGGATTCATGGCGACTTTTCGGATCAGCAATTTCGGGTTTGGTTTGGTGTTGGCGACGGCGCTCGCATTTTCATCGCTGCCGGCTTCGGGTCAGAGCTACACGCCTGAACAGGAACAGGCCTGCACCAGCGACGCTTTCCGGCTTTGCAGCTCCGAAATTCCCAATGTCGATCGCGTCACCGCCTGCATGGTCGCCAAGAAGTCTCAGCTTTCGCCGCCCTGCCGGGCGCAATTCAGATCCGGTCCCGAACCGAGCCGGGCCGCTGCAGCGCCCGCCGGCAGGCCAATGGCGATCAAGCCGGCCCCGCGGAAATCCGCGGCCAAGGCGCGTAAGCCCAAGAAACCGGCAAAACCAGCCCGGACCTGAGCGCGGCATGCCATTTCAAGCCCCTTTCGCGCGACAGACTGACGCCTTGTCACTCCAGCTGCGAGTCAACATCTCTTCAGCACGAGGAGAGATTAATTGAGCAAAGAATCGCAAATGGAGCTCGACCGGCATTTCGCCTGGTTCGAAGCCAAGCTGCCGGCCGGCCCGGCCAGATTCGTCGGCTGGCTGCGCAAGCCGTCGTCGCGCTACGTCAGGATTCCGATCGCTATTCTGCTGATCCTCGGCGGCATTTTCAGCATCTTGCCGGTGCTCGGACTCTGGATGCTGCCGCTCGGACTCCTTTTGTTCGCGCAGGACGTCCCGTTTCTGCAGCCGCCGATGGCGAAGCTGCTCGGATGGATCGAGCGCAAGTGGATCGAACGTCAGCGCACAAAAAGCATGCACTGAATCGATCAAGCCACTCTGGCGATTCCGTTTTTGCGATTCCATCACGGATTGCGCGGTCGCAAGCAGTGTGACTCAAAAAGCAGCTTTATTGGCTAATCAGTGGCTTCTTCGCGATAAGCAGCAAATTTTTCTTTCACGAATCAGTGCGCTGATTCATTTTCGGCTTCTGGGGTCAATCTGGAGGCCAAGGTATGAACGTCATAGTTTTTGCTTCGCGTAAGGGGGGCTCGGGAAAAAGTACCCTGGCTGCCCACATTGCTGCGCACGTCCATAAGTCGACGAAGCCCTGTTTAATGGTTGATGCTGATCCGCAGGGATCGCTTACTCTCTGGCACAAATTGCGTGGAACGAACGAGCCGCCGATCAAGGCTGCGGTGAATTCGGTAAGCGGAATTATCGCCGCCGCCAAGCGCGACGGTATCGAATGGGTGTTCATCGACACGCCGCCGAATTTGTCGGCCGTCGTCGACGACGCCATCAAGAACGCCACGATGGTGATCATTCCGGCGCGGCCCGGCGTGTTTGACGTCAATGCCGTGCAGGAAACCATTCAGACCTGCCGTGCGGCGCGCAAGCCCTACGCGGTCGTCATCAACGGTGCCCCGGCGAGCCGGGACGGCGTTGAAAGCCGCATCGTAACCATCGCACGTGAAGCATTGATCAAATTCCGTGCGCCGGTGTGGAGCGGTCAGATCACCAACCGTGCGGATCTGTTGCTGGCGCTTGGCAACGGCGAAGGCGCCCGCGAGTATTATGCGGAAGGCCGGGCCGCTGCGGAAATCAGCCGGCTGTGGGCTGCGATCGAACGTTCGATCAAGGCCATCCGCGGCAACGCGTCGGCTTCCGGCGCCATGCACAAGCAAGCGGCGTAACAACGCCGCTTACGGACTTAAAAAGACGCGCGGGACTCCGCGCGTTTTTCTTTGTCCGATTGGATTTGGATGGTGTCATTCCGGGATGGTGCGCTAGCACCAGACCTCAGGTGCGCAATTGCGCACCGGGGAATCTCGAGATTCCGGGTTCGATGCTGCGCATCGCCCCGGAATGACAGACGAAGCAATACCGGCTTACGCCACCATCAGCATGTAGAACACGACGACCGGCGACATGGTCAGGATCACCGACCAGATGCCGACCGCCCAAAGAACGTCCTCAGTCGTAAAGCCCTGTTGATCAGGGAGAGTATTGTTTTCGATTTCCACGACGCGCCCCCGCGTTTTTTCCGTTGTGACGAGCTTGATACGCGACCGCTTTTAAAATCCCGGTCGCAATTTCGCTCGCATTTGACCGCAGGTGCTACCGCCGATTAACCACGGCAGCTCCCGCGTTTTCGTTCAAGCCATCAGCAGGCGCCAGGTCACGACCGGCGCGAAGCCGATCAGCGTCGCCCACAAGGCAAAGGACGAAACCAGCAGAACGTCCTGCATTCGCTGGACGCGTTCGCTGGTCGGAAATTTCCAATTGTCGCTGGTGTGGTCGATCATTTGATGTCCCCCGTTTTCTCAATGAGGACATCAATACATCAGGGATTTTAAAGTTGACGGCGAGGCTTTGGACGATTTTGAAGCGCCGCTCTCACCAACCGTTAACCAGCGTTCCGGAACGCCGCCGCGTCTGCAAAGGTCACGCGGCGATCGGCTCAGGCGACCGCGGGCGAATGCGGTTAACATTGCGCCAACGCGATCAGGCAATTTTGCCGGCCGGCGTCCACGCCATTGGAAGATATTCCGGGCACCTTATCCGCCTCCGCATCATCCGAGCCGGTGCGGAGCGACAGAAAAGCCGTCGCCGCGGTCTTCCGCGTGCGGCGGCTTTTTTGTGCGCAACGCTCCCCGCAAGCCGAAGGGATCCGGCTGCGACGCTCCTCTACGCCCGCCGCAGCAGGGCCGGCGTGCGCCGTTCCCGCTCCGCGTCGAGCCGCGCCGCGAGCTCCGTGCTGACTTCCACCATCGGCAGCCGGACCTCGGCACTGTCGATCAGCCCGCTCTGCGCCAGCCAGTATTTTGCAGGCGCCGGACTGGGTTCGGCGAACAACAGCCGCGTCAGTTCGGAAATATTGTCCCAGCACGCCTGGGCGCCCAGGTGGTCGCCCTGCTGCATCAGCGTCCGTACCGAGGCGAACGCTTCGGTCTCCAGATGCGCTGACAACAGGATGGCGCCGTCGGCGCCGTCGACCAGCGCCTCGTGATAGTGCGCGTCCTCGCCGGTCAGCACGCGAAAACCTTTCGGCCGCTGCGCGAGGAACTCGATCGACTGGGCGCGGTCGGCAGAGCAATCCTTGATGCCGACGATGTTGCGATGTGCGGCGAGCTGCAGCAGGGTCTCGTTGATGAGATTGACCGCGGTCCGGTAGGGGATGTTGTAGAGCACGATCGGCCATGAGGCGTGATCGGCGAGCACCGTGAAATGCCGCAGCAGGCCGCGCTGCGACGGCCGCGTGTAATAGGGGCTGGCGATCAAATAGAAGTCGATCGGCCAGGCGGCGGTCTCGTCCAGCGTATCCAGCATCTTGCGCGTGCTGGCGCCGGACAGGCCGAGACAGATCGGGATATAGCGGCGGCTGGCCGAGATCTCGGCCCGGGTCACCGACACCAGCTGCTCGAGCTCGCCCTGGTCGAGCGTCATGCCCTCGCCCGAGGTGGCGGCGAGGATCAAGCCGTCGATCGGGCTGTTGGCGTAATGCCTGATCATGCGGCGCAGCGACGGCTCATCGAGTTCGCCATTGCGAAACGGCGTAACGAGGGGCAGCCAGAGGCCCTGTAATCGGTTTTGCGGATCGGTAGACATGGTTCCATCTCCTTGAAGGCTTTTGCCGGAGACGGGACACATAAAAAAACCCCGTCCAGACGGCGGGGTTTCGGGATCGGCTTGGCGGTTGATCTATCGCGCGCGTCGATCTCGGGTCCCCGGGTGGGAACCTTTTTTCGACGACAGAGCGGCGCACGAATTCGTGATCATGTGTTGATGATGATGGCGCAACGGCGCGCTGTCAATCCGCGCACGCTCGATGACGTTTGTTTTACGGGAGAAGAAAAGATCCGGAGACGAAGAAGGTCCAGCAGAAATCATCTGCTGACGAAGCGATCCGGAGAAGAAAAAAAGCCGGGCCCAAAAGAGCCCGGCTTAAGGTATTGGCCACGTGAGGCCGACACAATCACCTTCCAAGAGGGATTACTGAGCGCCCGCGCCACTGGAGGAGGGGGACATATGCGCGACACGATCGCTCAGCGTGTAAACACTATGATCCCCATCGGCGGCTTGCGTAAACCGGTTAAGCCGCATGTCTGACATGCGGAGACCGGGGGCTTTATAAGAGCCGCTAATCCGGAACGCGGGAAACGTCAGCGGCTGCGAAAGCGTTTTCGAGCGAAGTGTGTGCCGCGCGTGATGCGGGATCGATACCGGCTCGCGTCAAGAAGACGCGTCGAAACAAGAATCTAGAGCTTCGGTTCTGATTCAATAGCTCTAGATTCTTGCAGAACCGAAATTCCAGTCAGACCGAAATGCTAGGAGGGCCAGCGCTGCGCCTTGCTCACCACGAAATCGCGGAACACCTGCACCCGCGCCACCGTCTTCAACTCTTCGGGATAGACGAAGTAGGTGTCGATCTGGATCGAGTCGGTCTCGCCGAACAGCTGCACCAGACGGTTGTTCTCCTCGACCAGATAGTCGGGCAGGGCGGCGATGCCGAGCCCCTGCTGACAGGCCCTGACAAGACCAAGGATGTTGTTGACCTTGAAGTAAGCCTCGCGCGGACCCGAGCCGTTGCGGCCGGCGTCGATCAGCCAGCTGCGGTTCTGCAGATGCGGCGGCACCTGCGCATCGCCGAGCATGATGATGCGATGCGAGTCGAGGTCGTCGAGGGTGCGCGGCGTGCCGAAGCGCTTGATGTATTCCGGCGAGCAATAGGCGTGGAATCCGATCGAGAACAGCTTGCGCTGGATCAGGTCCGGCTGGGTCGGCTTGCGGGTCCGGATCGCGACGTCGGCCTCGCGCATCGACAGATCGAGATCCTCGTCGGTCACGATCAGCGAGATGCGGATATCCGGATAGAGGCTGGTGAACTCGTCGAGCCGCGGAATCAGCCAGTTGATGCCGAGCGCCGGCGGCGTGGTGATCTTGAGATCGCCTGACGGCCGCTCGCGGCTGTCGGTGAGCTTGGCGCGCGCCGCCTGCAGCTGCATGAACACGTCATGCGCGGTGCGGAACAACAGGTCGCCCTGCTCGGTGAGGATCAGGCCTCGCGCATGGCGATGGAACAGCGATACCGCAAGCTCCTGCTCCAGCGCCGAGACTTGCCGCGATACCGCCGATTGCGAAAGCCCGAGTTGCTCGCCGGCATGGGTGAAGCTGCCCGCTTCCGCCGCCGCGTGAAACACCTTCAGCTTGTCCCAATCCATGTCCGTGAATCCGTCCCGTGTTCGACGCGTAATCATTCTGCTGCCGCCCGATCACTCGCACGCAGGGCGAGAAAGCGCTCGGCCTCGAGGGCCGCCATACAGCCAAGGCCCGCGGCCGTGACCGCCTGCCGCCAGATTTCGTCCGCGACGTCGCCGGCGGCGAACAGGCCGGGCACCGAGGTCGCCGTCGAGTTCGGCGCCACCTCGACATAGCCGGAGGGTTTCAGTTTGACCTGGCCGGCGACGAGTTCGGTTGCCGGCGCGTGGCCGATGGCGATGAAGACGCCGTCAGCGGGCACCTCCGTCAGCGCGCCGCTCTTGACGTTCTTCAGGCGCACATGGGTGACCTTGCCCGGATTTTCGGTGCCGCAGATTTCGTCGATCGCACTGTCCCAGATCACCTTGATCTTCGGGTTCTTGAACAGGCGGTCCTGCAGGATGCGCTCGGCGCGGAAATGGTCACGGCGATGCACGATGGTGACTTGCGAGGCGAAGTTGGTGAGGAACAGCGCTTCCTCGACCGCGGTGTTGCCGCCGCCGACCACCATGACCTCCTTGCCGCGATAGAAGAAGCCGTCGCAGGTCGCGCAGGCCGAAACGCCAAAGCCCTTGAACTTCTCTTCCGACGGCATGCCGAGCCAGCGCGCCTGCGCGCCGGTGGCAAGGATCACGGTTTCGGCGAGATAGACCTCGCCGCTGTCGCAGGTCAGGCGGAACGGCCGCTGCGTGGTGTCGAGTTTGGTGACCAGATCGGTGACGAGCTTGGTGCCGACATGGGCCGCCTGTTTTTCCATCTGCTCCATCAGCCACGGACCCTGGATGACATCCGCAAAGCCCGGATAGTTCTCCACGTCGGTGGTGATGGTGAGCTGGCCGCCGGGCTGGATGCCCTGGATCAGCACCGGCTCAAGCATCGCCCGCGCGGCGTAGATCGCTGCGGTGTACCCGGCGGGGCCGGAACCGATAATGACGACCTTGGCATGGATAGGCGCGGGCATCGGCGATTCCCTCTCTTTGGAGGATTTTGATGAGGACTTGTGCGGGAAGCGCCGGGAAATGCGTCGCGCGGCGCTAAAAGTGTCAAATCCAAGTCTATGATATCTGGGTAGCCATGCAAGATTTGCAATTCAAATAAGCGAATTTTCCCCGGAACTGCGGTATTTTCTCCCGATTCTCGCAAAATGGCGCAGTGCACGCGCAATAAAATTGCGCAATCTATGGCAGCTGCGCTAAGAGTGTTGCCGGCAAACACCTTCCCAAGCCAAACCAGCCCCAAAGAACCTAGGGAACCCAAAGGAACCGGACCGCGTGTCGAAGAATCTCGACGAGATCGACCTTAGAATTCTTTCCGAAATCCAGGCCGATGGCCGAATCACCAACGTCGAACTGGCCAAACGGGTCGGCATCTCGCCGCCGCCTTGCCTGCGCCGGGTCAGGACGCTGGAGGAAGAAGGCTACATCCAGGGCTACCGCGGCATGCTGGATCCGCGCCGGCTCGGCTTCGACGTCACCGTGTTTGCCTCCGTGCACCTGTCGAGCCAGGCCGAAGCGGACTTGCGCGCCTTCGAGGAATTTGTCCGCGCCGAGCCCCTGGTGCGCGAATGCTGGATGCTGTCGGGAGAGGTGGATTTCATCCTGAAATGCGTGGCGCCCGACATGGCGACGTTCCAGGATTTCGTCACCCATCTGACGTCGGCGCCCCATGTGCGCAATGTCAGGACGTCGCTGGTGCTGCACAATTCCAAATACGAAGCGGCGGTGCCGCTCGATTTGAAGGTGACGGGATAACGCTGCGCGTTATCCCGTCATGACGAGCGAAGCGACTTGTCCGCCGTAGCTCGACGAGCGTGGGCGGAGGCAATCCATTGATCCGTAGACAGAATGAATTGCTTAGTCGCAATCGCACTTGCGCAAACAATGTGCGCTTGTCGCAGGCACGTGGTGAGGCTTAACGCTTCCCGCGCATCGCGTCGGCGCTGATCGGGCCGCCGCCTGCGGTCGCGAGATAGAGACAGGCGAAGCAGAACAGGATCGAGGCCGTACCGCCATTGAGCAGCGGCAGGAACACCGGTTTCGATGGGTCCTTGAACATATGACCGATGAAATAAGCACACGCCATTTGCCCTGAAAGGATGAACGCGACCGGACGAGTGAACAGGCCAATCATCAGAAGCGCACCGCCGATCAACTCAATCGTGCCAGCGACGGTGATTAGCGGCGGGATGTTGGCGAACATCGGCACGACTGGAAACTTGAAAATCTTGGCGATGCCGTACTGCAGAAGCAGCAGGCCTGTGATGAAGCGGAACAGGCTCAGTGCTGGCGCCTGAAATTTGGAAAGAAGCTTATCGATTGCGTCCATGTGGTCCCCCAGGTTGGATCGAGTTCCACTTGGTATCGTGTCGCGGCCTCGAGGAAAAGCGCGCGGCGGCCGGATTCCGATGACGTTTTGGCGAGCAAAAAACGAAATGATGCGGGGCGCTGCGAGTTTGCCGCGTCTGGCGCGGGGTTACTTCCAGGTGACTTCGCTGCGGCACTCTGCCGCTAGCGCGTAGTCCGGTTCAGCGACCTGAGGTGTGCGACCCTCATGGTGGGGAGCGGCGAGGCGGTGCGTCGCGAACTACGAGGCCGTCCAACCCAAGCAGGAAGCCGCATTGGATCACCGTGCGCCGAGGCAGCGGATGGCTTTGGGCTGACAGGCAATGCCGATGTTGGAGCAGGTCGCGGGCTCATCCTTGGCGCCGCGCGTGCAGTTGACGCAGTCGTCGGTCCAGCGGCTGCAACTCGGCGGACCGGATTGCATCGAAAAATTGCCGCGGTCTTTGGGTGCGTTGCGCGACGGAATCGGGAGTTCGGCCGCGGCCGCAATATTGCATCCGGCAAATCACGCTGGTCAGTGCGAAAGCGAGGCACGCAACGAGATGGTGATCTGGCCGCATGCCGTCTTCCTCAAGGCGATGAACGCATGTCCCGGCCCCGGACCGGCGGGCAGTGCCCGCCGGGGCAAACCTGGCTCCAGCCTAGCGCCACTCGACCTTGGTGATCTCGTAGGCCTTGGCGCCGCCCGGCGCCATGACCTCGACGGTCGTGCCCTTCTTCTTGCCGATCAACGCGCGGGCCAGCGGCGAGGTGATGGAGATGCGGCCCTTCTTGGCATCGGCCTCCGGCTCACCGACGATCTGCCACACCGCTTTCTTCTCGGTGTCCTCGTCGACCAGCGTGACGGTGGCGCCGAACATGATGGTGTCGCCGGAGAGCTTTGAAATGTCGATGATGTCGGCGCGCGCGAGCTTGTCTTCGATCTCGGCGATGCGGCCTTCATTATGCGACTGCTCTTCCTTGGCGGCGTGATATTCCGCGTTTTCCGAAAGGTCGCCATGCGAGCGCGCCTCGGCGATGTGCTCGATGATGCGCGGCCGGTCTTCCGACTGGCGCTTCTTCAACTCGACCTCGAGGGCGGCATAGCCACCGGCGGTCATCGGAACCTTTTCCATCATCTCTTCCGTCCTTCGCCCGTGCGAGCCGCCCCTTCAGAAGTTGCGCGCACGAAGCAGTCTTTCGATTTCGATTCGGGACCATTCGGGCCCGAAACGCGAGCCCGCCAGCCTATTAATTTTCGGCCCCGTCAAGGGCCGATACAACTTCCAAACGAGCGGTGGGTTCCAGCCATACGGCTTTGTTGCCAATCGTTTAGCGGGCAATTTGGCCCGGCGAACGATCAGTTTTCGGAAAAGTAACTCTGCAGCGTGCGGACCTCAAGGTCTCCGCCCAGATAGGCGCGGATGCCCTGTGCGGCCGCCACAGCACCGGAAAGAGTGGTGTAATATGGCACTTTATGCAAGAGGGCAGCCCGTCGCAACGAACGGCTGTCGGCCAGCGCCTGCGGCCCCTCAGTGGTGTTGAAGACGAGCTGGATGTCGCCATTGGTGATGGCGTCGACGATGTGCGGCCGGCCCTCCAGCACCTTGTTCACTTTTTCGGTCGGCACGCCCGAATCGGTGAGGAAGCGCTGGGTGCCCGATGTGGCCATCACCCTGAAGCCGAGCGAATGCAGCAGCCGCACGGCGTCCGCGATGCGGGTCTTGTCGCTCTCGCGCACCGAGACGAACACGGTGCCCTTGCGTGGCACGCGGGTGCCGCCGCCGAGCTGGCTCTTGGCGAAGGCGACTTCGAACGAACGGTCGATGCCCATCACTTCGCCGGTCGAGCGCATCTCCGGACCGAGCACGGTATCGACGCCGGGGAAACGCGCGAACGGGAATACCGATTCCTTGACGCCGACATGGCCGAGCTTGCGCTTCTTCAGATTGAAGTCCGCAAGCTTCTCGCCGGCCATGATTCTGGCCGCGATCTTCGCCACCGGCGTGCCGACCACCTTGGCGACGAACGGCACGGTGCGCGACGCCCGCGGGTTGACCTCGAGCACGTAGATGTCGCCGTCCTTGATGGCGTACTGCACGTTCATCAGGCCGACCACGTCGAGGCCGAGCGCGAGTTCGCGGGTCTGCCGTTCGAGCTCAGTGATCATCGCCCCATCCAGCGAATGCGGCGGCAGCGAACAGGCGGAATCGCCGGAGTGAATGCCGGCTTCCTCGATATGCTCCATGATGCCGACGACGAACGTGTCCTTGCCGTCGCACAGGCAGTCGACGTCGATCTCGGTGGCGTCGGAAAGATAGCGGTCGAACAATAGCGGGTTCTTGCCGAGCACGGTGTTGATCTGCCCGGTCTTGTCGTTGGGGTAGCGCGCCTTGACGTCGGCCGGCACCAGCTCGGGCAGCGTGCCGAGCAGGTAATTGTTGAGCTGCTCTTCCTCGCGGATGATCTGCATCGCGCGGCCGCCCAGCACATAGGACGGACGCACCACCAGCGGCAGGCCGAGATCGGCCGCCACCAGCCGCGACTGCTCGACCGAATAGGCGATGCCGTTCTTGGGCTGCTTTAACCTTAGCTTGTCGAGCACGCGCTTGAAGCGGTCGCGGTCTTCGGCAAGGTCGATGGCGTCGGGCGAGGTACCGAGGATCGGCACGTCGGCAGCCTCCAGCGCGCGCGCCAGTTTCAGCGGGGTCTGGCCGCCGAACTGCACGATCACGCCGTGCAGCGTGCCGTTGGTCCGCTCGGTGGCGATGATTTCCAGCACGTCCTCGGCGGTGAGCGGTTCGAAATAGAGCCGGTCCGCGGTGTCGTAGTCGGTCGACACGGTTTCCGGATTGCAGTTGACCATGATGGTCTCGTAGCCGGCGTCATGCAGCGCAAAGCAGGCGTGGCAGCAGCAATAGTCGAACTCGATACCCTGGCCGATCCGGTTCGGTCCGCCGCCGAGGATGATGACCTTCTTCTTGTCGGACGGCGCGCTCTCGTCGGCGAGATTGCCGGCAAAAGGCGATTCATAGGTCGAGTACATGTAGGCGGTGGGGGACGCGAACTCCGCCGCACAGGTGTCGATGCGCTTGAACACCGGACGAACCCCGAGCGCGTGGCGTTTGGCGGTCACCTCGGCCTCGGTGGCCTCTGCGAGCACGGCGAGCCGGGCGTCGGAAAAGCCCATCGCTTTCAGCGTCCGCATGCCGAATGCGTTGCCGGGCAGGCCGTTCGCCTTGATCTTGGCTTCCATGTCGACGATGCCGCGCATCTCGGCGAGGAACCAGGGATCGATCTTGCAGGAATTGAAGATCTCTTCGTTGGACCAGCCGAGCCGCATCGCCTGGGCGACCTGCAGGATGCGGTTCGGCGTCGGCGTGCCCAATGCGGCGCGGACCGCGTTCTTGTCGTCGCCGCGGCCGAGGTCCTCGATCTCGATTTCATCGAGGCCGGTGAGCCCGGTCTCGAGCCCGCGCAGCGCCTTCTGCAGGCTCTCCTGGAAGGTGCGGCCGATCGCCATCACTTCGCCGACCGACTTCATCGACGTGGTCAAGGTGTGGGAGGCGCCGGGGAATTTCTCGAACGCAAAGCGCGGTATCTTGACGACGACGTAATCGATGGTCGGCTCGAACGAGGCCGGCGTGGCGCCGCCGGTGATGTCGTTGGCGATCTCGTCCAGCGTGTAGCCGACTGCGAGCTTGGCCGCGACCTTTGCAATCGGAAAGCCGGTGGCCTTCGAAGCAAGGGCGGAAGAGCGCGACACGCGCGGGTTCATCTCGATCACGACCATGCGGCCGTCGGCCGGGTTGATGCCGAACTGCACGTTGGAGCCGCCGGTCTCGACCCCGATCTCGCGCAGCACCGCCAGCGAGGCGTCGCGCATGATCTGGTATTCCTTGTCGGTCAGCGTCAGGGCCGGCGCGATGGTGATGGAATCGCCGGTATGCACGCCCATCGGATCGAGGTTCTCGATTGAGCAGATGATGATGCAATTGTCCTTTTTATCGCGCACCACCTCCATCTCGTACTCTTTCCAGCCGAGTACGCTTTCCTCGATCAAGACCTCGTTGGTCGGAGAGGCGTCGAGCCCGCGCTCGATGATGTCGAGGAATTCTTCCTTGTTGTAGGCAATGCCGCCGCCGGTGCCGCCCATCGTGAAGGAGGGGCGGATAATTGCAGGCAAACCGATTTCGGACAGCGCCATCAGCGCCTCGCCGAACGCGTGCTCCTGATACCGCTTACGGCGTTCGTTTTCGCCGAGCGTCCACTGCCGCTCGAGGTCTTCCAGCGCATCGCCCGACAGTTTCTCTCGCTCGGCCAGGTATTTGTCGCGGTAGGACTTCTTCAGCGCCGAGGCGTTGGCCAGCCGCGATTTTGGCGTCTCCAGCCCGATCTTGGTCATGGCCTCGCGGAACAGCTGGCGGTCCTCGGCCTTGTCGATGGCATCAGCGGTGGCGCCGATCATTTCAACGTCGAACTTGTCGAGTGTGCCCTGACGGCGGAGCGACAGCGCGCAGTTCAGCGCGGTCTGGCCGCCCATGGTCGGCAGCAGCGCAAAGCCGCCGGGAATGACGTGGCGTTCTTTTTCGATGATCTTGCCGACGATTTCCGGCGTGATTGGCTCGATATAGGTGGCATCGGCCAGTTCCGGGTCGGTCATGATGGTCGCCGGATTGGAATTGACCAGGACGACCCGGTAGCCCTCTTCCTTCAGCGCCTTCACCGCCTGGGTGCCTGAATAGTCGAATTCGCAGGCCTGGCCGATCACGATGGGGCCGGCGCCGATGATCAGGATGGTGGAGATGTCGGTTCTTTTGGGCATCAGGTCTCGCGGACTGGATTTTGGGCACAAAAAAAGGGCGCGCATGCTGCGCGTCCCCTAAGCCAAGAGCGCGGGTTACCCTCGCGCGCGGGTGGTCTTTAGACCAGATTCCGCACCCGCGAAACCCCCAAAAACGGGCCATCAACCGGCAAATGGGCTATTTTGGGCTGCGGTTCGGTGAGGTGGGAAAGGCTGGCCGACGCCCGACTTCGCCCTGCGGGCTACGTCGCGGCAGCCTTCGCTACGACGGGGCTTGCCGAGCCGTAGCTTGCGCAGCAAGCGAAGGCTGGAGGCCCGGCCTGGATTTGAACCAGGATAAAGAACGATGCACCGTTCTTGCGTTGTCGCTTCCGCCACCGGGCCAAGGCGATCATTACCGATCACGGGCGGGTGAGCTACGTTTACCTTTGATTAACCCTAACTAGCGCACCGGTGGGTGGTGGGCGATGAAGGTCATCCTCCAGGGGTTGTGCCCGATATTGGTCTGCGCGCGCGAAGCGGCGAAACCGGCCCGCGTCAGCTTGGCGATCATCTCGCTTTCGCTGTAGCGTTGCAGGCCGACGCGGGTGCGCAGTTGCCGGTAGTCCGACAGGGCCGTAGAGGCGAGGCCGTACAGCGCGTCCGTCAGGAAGCCGTGGGTGCTTGCGAATTTCAACAGCGCCAGCACGTCTCGCCCCATGCCGACCTCGGGCCGCAGGATATCGCCCAGCACCAGCCGCCCGCTCGGCTTCAACAGCCGGCGAATAACCGCGAATGCGGAATCCAGCTCTTGCTGCGTCATGTATTGCGCCACCGAGTTCATGACGACGAGATCGATCGACTTCTCTTCCATGCTCCGGAGCTCATCGAGCGAACGGACGCGTATTTTGGTGTTCGGCGCAAAGCGCGCGATCAGCCGGCCGCGCACGCCGGGGGCGGGTTCGGCCAGATAGAGTTTTGCGCAGGCGTCCGCCACCTTGGCCGCCGACAGCGCCTCGCCGCAGGCATAGTCCAGCACGACAGCGTCAGGCGACGAGATGTAGCCGATGATGTCGCGCGCGATGATCTGGAAATGCAGGTCCCGATGCAGCTTGCTCGCATAGATCGTATGCGTGGAATCGTAATAGTCGATCCATTCGTCCATCGGGGCTGGGTCCGGCAAAACAGGGGTTTCCGGCTAGGAACCGCCGGGAAAGTGATGCGTTAGGGTGTTCGGCGGCCAATGTCCAATGCCACCGCTGTCCGGTTTCCTAACAGGAAGGTTCAACGTGAGCAAAGCCAACAAATCCGAAAAAGTGTCCCCCGATCTCGATACGCCGACCGATCTGCCGCAGGCCGCGGTGGACAAGATTTCGGCGTCGCTCAACGTGCTGCTGGCTGACGCCTTCGCGCTCTACATGAAGACCAAGAATTTCCACTGGCACGTCTCCGGCCGGCATTTCCGCGATTACCATCTGATGCTGGACGAGCAGGCGGAGGCGATCTTCGGTACCACCGACCAGCTGGCCGAGCGGGTGCGCAAGCTTGGCGGCGTCACGCTGCGTTCGATCGGGCAGATCGCAAAGCTGCAGACCATTCAGGACAACAACGAGGCTTACGTCCCGCCGCGCGAAATGCTGCGCGAATTGATGGAAGACAACAAGCATATGGCGGCCGCCATGCGCAAAGCCCACAAGCTTGCCGACGACCACGAAGATACCGGCACCGCGCAGTTGCTCGAATTGTTCGTCGACGAGACCGAGCGCCGCACCTGGTTCCTGTTCGAAGCCAGCCGCCAGGAAAGCGCCAACGCGGCGTAGTGGTCGTGATTTGTAGGGTGGGCAAAGGCGCGGTTGCGCCGTGCCCACCATTCTTGCGCGACGTGGATGGTGGGCACGCTTCGCTTTGCCCACCCTACGATCTAAATCCTGAACTTCATTACCTCTTCCTTGAACCGGAGCCCGTGCCCGGGCCGCTCCGGCGCGGTGATCATGCCGTTGGCAATCTCGGGTGGATCGACCCAGAGGTCGTCGATCAGCCCCATGTTCTCGCACCAGATGCCGTTCGGGATCGAGGCCAGCAGGTGCACGTTGAGCTCGGGAAACAGATGCGGCGCGATGGTGATGCCAAACGTGTCCGCCAATGCGGAAATCTTGCGTAGATCCGTCATGCCGCCGCGCATCGGGTCGGGCTGCAGGATCGGCAGGCAGGGATTGATAAAGAACGGCCGCAGATCGTAGCGCGTGAAATGCGTCTCGCCGCCGACCACACGCATGTCGAGGGCTGCTGCGATGCGCTGGCAGCCGGCGAAATCGTCGGCCGGCACCGGCTCCTCGAGCCAGTAGATATCGTACTTTTCGAATTTGCGTCCCATCTCGATCGCGACATCGGCGCTCCAGCCCATGTTGACGTCGATCATAATGTCGATGTCGGGCCCGAGCGCCTCGCGCATGCGGCGTACATTGTCGAGGTCCTGCGCGGGCGTGTGCACATGCGCGACCTGCATCTTGATCGCCTTGTAGCCCTGCTTAACGAAGTGCAGCGCCTTCTCGATCATGCCGTCGCCGCCGGCGCCGCGGAAGCAGCCCGAGCCGTAGATCGGGATTTCCGAGCGATAATGGCCCCACAACCGGTGCAGCGGCAGGCCGGCGCGCTTGCCCACAGCATCCCACAGCGCGATGTCGATCGCCGACATCGCCATCGCGGCGATGCCGCCGCGGCCATAGGTCATCGTCGCCGTCCACAGGTCGCGCCAGATCGCCTCGATCGCGGTGGCGTCCTTGCCCTTCACGCGCGGAATGATGCACTCCTCGAGACAGGCCGCGATCGACTTCATCCCCGGGCGGAACACGAACAGATAGCCCATGCCGGTGACGCCGCCTGCGGTCTCGACCTCGCAGATCAGAATGTCGCGCGTCGGGCCCAGCGCATGCCCCTTGAGCCAGGGATCGTCGGCCCAGGGCAGGCGCAGCATCGTCACGCGGATGTCACGGATGGTCATGTCTGGGTTGGCTGTCATCGGACGTTTCCCTGTGCTGGCCGGATCATGTTGGCCTGATCTCGGACAAGGGAAAGTCAATCATATAACGCCGGCGTCAATCCAGCGCCGTGCGTCATGCCTCCAATGCGGGGACGCGATGCGCGTTCGCGCGACCCGTCGGTTTTACTCACCCTACGCACGTACAGTAGCCAAATATTACTGGCGGTCCGGCCAGCTTGCGCTACGATACAGCACCCCAGAGTAGCAGGAGGCCGGAAATGCCTTTGTCCGTCTCTATGATCGTATTGGGTTCGCAACTGATTATGCCCGTCGCTGACGGCGTGCCGAAGTTCGATATCACGCGGAGCTGCAAGCTCGACATTGCCGCTACCGCCGGCCTCACGGTCGATCAATCGCTGAAGACCTGCATCAGCGATGAACAGAAAGCGCGCCAGCAGCTCGGAAGCCAGTGGTCCAAATTCCCTGCGACCAGCCGCGCGAGTTGTGTCTCGCAGGAGAGCATCGGCGGCACGCCAAGTTACGTCAGCCTGCAGACCTGCCTCCAGATGGGGCAGTGGGCGCGTTAGCCGCCTGACGTGATTTCACCGCCACCCCCAAGCCGGGCGACGCGATCGTTCGCGTCAGGCGTGGTGATCGAATTCGTTCAGCGCAATTCGCACCTCCCGGGCAAAATCGACGAGCGATACCGTGAAGGCGCCGAGCGCGACCATGAACAGGATGGCCACCCCGCGCTCATGTTGAACCTGGACCAAAGCACTTGCAAACGCGACGACGACGAGGAGCGTGACCGAAATGCTGCCAATCACGGCCCAGAAGATGGCCCGGTTCAGCATCAACGCACGTCGCATCAGACGTGGAAGATCGGCTTTGAGCCGATATCTGACGGTGTCGTCGTCGGAGATCCCGTTCAGGACGATCGTTCGATCGACGACTCTGTTCAGGCGGGAAATCAGCACGGCAATGAAGGCTGCCAAAGCGCCGAGAAGAAACGCAGGCGCTGCCGCCTGTGAAATGACATGCGATAGCTGACTGACGGAGGGCGTGTCGGGATACATTGGATTCGGGCTCAGTAGCTCCCTTACTTCGTCACCACCCGGCGCGTCGGCGTCACCGTGCTGGTGGGCGCCATCGGCGAGATCGAGAACGTCAGCCAGGTATTCCACCCCGATGGCCGGTTCTGCGCCTCGAACTCGCCATAGCCTTTCAGGTTGAGGTATCCCTGCATGTCGCCGACCGGGAACAGAAACCCGATCTACGGACCGATGCCGAACACGCGCGAACGGAATCCGCCGAGCTGGGGATGTTGGCCAAAGTCGTCGGTGATCTGCTGATATCCGTATCCGACGAGGCCGACGAAAAACTGCTTGGACAGGAACTGCGACATACCCCAATCGACATGGAAGTCGATCCCGTTCTGGTATTGCGTGTCACGGTTCTTGAAATTGTAGGTGAAGCCGGCGACGGCGGAGAATTCGTGCCCGGTCGCCGCGTTGAAGTAGGTGTAGCCACCGCCGCTGTCGATCGCGGCGTGCCCGATACCGAGATTGGAGAGGCGCGCGGGATCGTAGGCGCCCACCGGAATGTCGCCGGTCAGATAGGTCATGAAATTGTGCATCCCGGCATTCCACTTCAGCGTGGCCTGCGGATAGAGGTCGCCGACGGACGTGAGTGAATCCGAGATGATTCCGGTGCGCGTTCCCACCAGCGGTCCGAGTACGGTGGTGAGCGTTCCATCGATGCTCGTGTTGGCCCGGCCGAACAGGCCGGTGACGCCGATCGCCAGTTGTCCGCCAAGCACCGGCGTGCCGAACGTATAGGTGGGGTTGAGCAGGACGAGATCTGCCTGCGCGTTCAGATTCGCATTGAAATTGACGTTCACGTTGGCCGGGAAGCGGCCGATCTGGATCTGCCTGGCCGCGGCAACCGCGCCTGATGCTTCGACTGTGGTGTGATAATACACCGCGGCCATTGACCAGCCCGGCACCTGCGGTGTCGCTGCAAGGCTGCTGAACCGACCTGGAAGCCAGTACGAGACGCCGGTTTCGTCGGCGTAGGCGGCTCCGGACATCGATCCGAAGATCATGAGCGCCGCGCCGATGCCGCCGCACGTGCGAGAACGGTTGGAATTTCGTTGAGGAATGTTGTGCGTCATCTGCTCGTCCCCCGGGATCACAATGCTCAACTCTGAGACGGCCGCCATCGCCTCGCTGGTGATGACGGCCGATCCATTACTTCGCTGCCACGACCCCCGGCGGTTTCCAGCTGCCTTCGCCCGGCGGCAGGATCGACGGCGCCTCCGTCTTGGGCCAGTAGAGCCGCATGACCAGATAGATCGTATCGTTCGGCGCCGGCAGCCAGTTCGATTCCTTGTCCGCACCCGGCGACTTGTTCTGGATGTAGAGCGTCAGCGAACCGTCCGCGTTCCTTTTCATGTCCGGCAGCATCGGCGAATTGATCAAATAGCGATTGATCGGATTTTCGATCAGGAGCTGCGACTTGCCGTCATACATCGTCAACGACCAGAAGGCGTTGACCGGCGGCTCCTGGCCCGGCGGGAATGTCAGCGTGTAATTGTGATTGCTGCCATCGAGCGTCTGGCCGTCGGCATCAACGCGTGTGAGCGGATAGGTCGCCTCCGCCGGATTGTTCCCATAAATGCCGGCTTTGGCGGCGACGGCGCGCTTCAGCCAGTCGCCATTGTAGTGGGCATTGTCGCCCGGCATCGCGCTCACCTGCCAGCCGTTGATCGTCTTGCCGGTCTTGGCGACGGCTTCCTCGACCTTCTTCTCGCCTTCCTTCATGCCGAGGACGACTTCCAGCTTTTGCTCCAGCGGCAGGTCCTTGAAGTTGAAGGGCTTGCCGGGGCCGACGCCAATCTTCGCAAGTGCTGCGCGTATTTCCTTCTCGTTCTCCTGCGGCGGAGCAAACTGCAACGCGAAGTCAAGATACTCGAAGAAATTCGTCTTCACGAGCTCCTTGTCGATCTTCGGAAAGTCGATGGCCGCTGCGGCCGTCGTCGTCGGCTGCTTCAGGTAGGCGGAAAGCGGCTGCATCCTGTAACCGGCCTGCACCTTCTTGACGTTGTCGATATCGGCGGGGTTGAAAAGCTGGGTGCGGAAAATGACGATCGAGAGCTGGGTGCTGGCCTGGAACACCTTCTTGATGCCGGGAGGCGTCGCACCCTTCCAGTCCGGGCCGACGACCAGATAATCCCCGGCCTCGCTTCCGGTGGCGCGGGTGCCGATGTAGCCATAATTGTAGGTGTTGCCGTCACAGAGCTGGACCGAATAGTAGCGCTTCGGGTCCACCGCCGGGACGGAAATGACGATGGGCTCCACCCGAAAGTCCATCCACCCGATCGAATAGGGCGTGTCGCTGTTCGGCGTCACGACCGCGGTGTCCTTGTAGGTAAAGACGTTGGGGTCGTTCTTGAACTGGTTGAACGGCGCCTTGAACTGGCTCGAACTGCGATCGATCGCAAATTCATACATGATGCCGTAGTTCATAACGATTGGCAGGCCGAAGATGAAGCCTTGTTCGGCGATGTCCTTTGCTTTGAGGAAGCCTGGCCGGTCGGCCTGCGCCAGCGCTGGAAACGACCTTGCAGTCGTGGCTGTCATGACAGCGAGCGCAGCGGAACGAAGGAGGTCGCGTTTCGTCAACATGGTGCCGGCTCCTCTTTTGGGGATGATTTCACGTGGCGCGCGATCGGACGCCGGCGCCGAAGCGCCGGCGTTGCCGTCAACCTTCATTGCGCGGATATCCCCACCGTTGTCTGCGACTTCACGACCGGCGGCGGATTCCATTTTCCGGTCAGTGCCTCCGACTTCGGCGCGTACAGCCGCATTGTCAGATTGAATGGCGCCTTCGGTGCGGGAAGCCAGTTGGCTTCGAGGTCCTTGCCGGGGCTCGCGTTCTGGAAGTAGAGATCAAGCGAACCGTCCGCATTGTACTTGAACGGCATCCAGCTGCTCACGGCAAAGCGGTTCAGCGTGTTGCCGACCTGGAATCCGTCCTGGTCGTAGAGCGTGATCGACCAGAACGCATTGACGGGTGGCGTCGCCCCCTTCTCGAAGGTGATGGTGTATTTGTTGGCGCCATCCAGCGGCTTGCCGGATTCGTCGGCGAGATTGAGCGGATAGATCGCATCCTCGACCACGTTCGCGCCAAGCCCTTGCTGCGCGAGAATGGCCCGCTTCAGGTAATAATTGCCGTAGACGCCCACCGTGTCGGTGTTCATCGACCAGCCGTTGGCCACCCGCGCCAGTGTCGGCAGCTTCCAGGCCATCAGCTTCTGCGCGTCCTGCGGCGCGGTTTCCAGCGCCCTTTGCACGGCGGGATCGAGCTTGCCGATGTCAAAGCTCTTGCCGGGTTCGATGCCGATTTTCTTCATCTGCGCGATGATCGGCTCGTCGGTGATGTGCGGCGGATGCAGCTTGAGCAACTCGGCCGCATTGGCGAAATACACGCCGGCCGACATCGTATCGACCTGCGTCTTCGGCGGCGTCTTCATGTCGACGCTGGGGTCCGGCTTGAACTCGACTGGTTTTGGCGTTTTGCCATACTCGGAAAGCAGCGCGACCTTGTAGCCGGCCTGAATCTTGCGGACCGCATCATAGTCCGGCGGGCCGTCGGTCTTGGTCCGGCCGATCAGCCAGACGTAAGGCGTTGGCGCGTCGATGCGCTTGGTGTCCTTTGGAAGCTTGAACTCCTCGGCGAACCTGTCGCGCAGATCGGGCCGCCAGCTTGCCGGTGCCACCAGGAATGTCGCGGCCTTGGTGCCGGTGGTTCGCCAGCCCGGCGACGCAAAGACATCGGTCCACATGTCGAGCATCGGCAGCAAATAGTAGCGTCCGTTGGTGTCTGGCGCCGAGATGACGACGGGCTCCTTGGTCATGTCCAGCCATGACACGGAATACAAAGTATCGAAGTTCGAGCGCACGACCCCTTTGAAATCCGCCGGCGGGTATTCGGGCACGTTGACGAAGGTGTTCATCGGCCCCTTGAAGTCAGTGGTGCCGTTGGTGAATTGCTTGCGGGATATGTCCATCGACATGATGGAGTAGAAGTACACGTAGGCATCGACCGCGATGGCGTGCGCCTCCTGTTCGGTGATGGGCGCCGCCACTTGGGCGAGCGCTGCAGGCGCTGCGGCCGCGCCAAGGCAGACAGACAATGTCAGCGTCAGAATTCCTCGAAGCATGTCGAATCCTCCTATTTTGCTGCGGTTCTTGGTCTCGATTTGCGATCAGTTCACCTTGACGACCGCCGGCGGCTTCCACGAACCGTTGATGATCGAGGGTGATGTGCCCTTGGGCCAGTACATCCGCATCATCGGCAGAAAGTCGCCTTTCGGAGCCGGCAGCCAATTGGCTTCCTTGTCCTTGCCCGGCGACTCGTTCTGGAAGTAGAGCGTTAGCGTACCGTCGGCGTTGGGCTTCGGATTGTCGCGCGGACTGACCGTAAATTTGTTGAGTGCATTGGGAACAAACCACCAGCCGCCATCGATCATGTACATGGTGATCGACCAGAAACCATTGACCGGCGGCGTCGCGTCCTTGGCGAACGTCAATGTGTACTTGTTGGCGCCAGTCAGTTTTTGGCCCGCGGAATCAACTTCGGTATAGGGATAGATCGCATCGTGCTCGTTGTTGGCAGGCCAGCCGAACGCCGCTACCGTAGCGCGTTTGAGGTAGTCGCCGGGACCATAAGTACCCAGCCCCTTCGAAACCACCCAACCATTTACAATTTCGCCCATGCTATTCTTGTTGGCCTCGATTGTCTTCAGGGCGGTTTGCGGAATGTCTGGGCCGGTGAACAGGTAATTGGCAGCCTTTCCGTCGGCCGTGCGCTTGCTCGGGGACGACTCGGAGTCCGACATCCACAGGTCGGTAATCTCGAACAGATAGAAGCGGCTGCCCATGTCCGGATGGCTGAACACCTGCGGTTCGCTCAGATCGAGCCAAGCGACCGAATACAGCGTGTCAGCATTGGGAGCGGAAACGCCGCGATAATCTGCCGGCGGATAGCGTGGAACGTTGACGAACTGGCCCGTCGGGCTGTTAAACCCCTCCACCTTCGGCACATTGCTCATCTGGACACGCGTCACCTCGGTGGTGATGAGCGAATAGCCGTAGACGTAGGCATCGGTCGCAATTTGTTGCGCTTCCGCTGGCGACAACGCTTGGGCCTTTGCAGGTAGAGTTAGCGCGAAGCAGGAAGCGGCAACCATGCCGCTTAAAAATGCTCCATGAACGAAAGATCGTCTGGTCGATTTCATGACGGATACCTTTCCGAGGACGTTCAATCAGGGATTGAAAACCGAACTGATCAACCGAAGCGGGGAAGCGCGTGCCTCCCCGTGGTCTCAGTAACAGGGCGGATAAGGATAATAGCCGCACGCCGGTCGCGCATACGGATAGGCGTATGGGTGCGCATACGCAGCCGCCCCATACGCAGCCGCGCCGGCGGCGCCGGCATACATCGCGCCGCGAAATGCCGAACGGCGGGCGACGCCGGCAAACGACATCGGCGTGAACGGCCGGCCGATGATATCAATAAAGAGTGCGGCCCCGCCATCCGCGCCGGTGATGTCTCCCTCGAGGGTCTGGACGTTGAACGTCAGCTTGTCGCCTTCGAGCTTCGGATTTTTCAGCACCACCACGGCGTCCTTCACCGAACCGTCCTTGCCGAACACCGACAAGGTTGCGTTCGGAGGGTTCTTGGTAAAGCTGTCGTCACCCGATCCCCATTCCGCGATCACGTCAGCGGTGGGCTGGTGGCCGGCGGATCGCACCGGACGGTCGGCAAAGATGATCGAGCTCGGTGTCACGCCGGTCAAAGTGAGCGTATCGCCCTGCAACGTCGCGCCGCGTGAGTTGAGCACGAACAGCGAGGGCACGATCTCGGGTTTGGCCGGCGCAGATGGCGTGCCGATGCTTTTCATGGAGGGCGGCGCTGCCGCGTTCTGGGCGAGTGCTGTCTCGGTGGCGCACAACGTCGCGGCCACGGCGAACATTCCGAAAATCCCGTTCAATTTGGTGATGCGCATGACATCCACTCCTTTTTGCAGAAGTTTGATCGGGTCGCCTTGGAAATTCCCGCGCGGGCGCGAGAGGTAGTGTTCAAGAGGACATACATCGCCGGCTGCATAAAACGCCCCTAGGCGTATGCAGACTCGATACAGGGTCGATAAAAGTAGATTCGATTAGGCGGATTTACGAATGTCGCTCAAGCTTCGACTGCGTTGTGATGCGGCGCGCTTCATGTAGAGCACGTTAGCATGCATGGAACTCGAGGGCCAGCAACGGTTGCTGTGTCGCGCATCGTGCACGCGTGTTGCGCGTGGCGTTCAATTCCGCGGCGCGCAATGAATCTATTGTTGCCCAGCATCGCGATGTTGTCGGCGCGCTATATTCGCAACGTTTCGCGTGTTTTTTGAATGATCGCGTCGTCGACTATGCACTTTGTGCCAGACAGCCTGAGGTAGAAGCGACGCTGAAATGTGACAGGACAAATTGTCGCAAGCGAGTCAAATCGAAGTGTCAGACTCACTTCCATGGTTTCACGTAGCGAACCGTTTCTCCCATCACTGCATCAGTCTTCGGCAACTTCATTTCCCGAATTTTCGAAGGCATTTTCTCGCTCCGGCGTGAGAGAGATGTGTACGTAAGAGATAGCGTATGGAGGATCGAAACAACGTGCTGGAAAAACAGGAGCAAGGAAGCTAACGATCGAAGCGCGGCTACCTCCGCGCGCACAAGCCAATGAGGGCCAGTCATGGTCATAATTTTGTGCCTCTATCTCGTCGCGCTATGGGCCGTGTTCTCGAAATTCAAACTGGTGCGCTGGGGCTGGCTGTCCGGGACGGTCTCGATCGCCGTCGGAGTATTTATCCTCGCGACATTTCTCGCGCTTTTTAATTATCTCACGCCGTCGGGGCGCGTGACGGTGACCGGCCGCGTGGTGGAGGTGACGCCGAATGTGACAGGGCAAGTTATTGCAATTCCGGTCAGGCCGAATGTGCCGTCCAACGATGTGCTGTTTCAAATCGACCCGGCGCCGTTTCAGTACAAGGTCACGCAGTTGCAGGCCTCGCTCGCCGCGGCAAAGCAGCAGGTCGGGATCCTGAAATCGAATTACGAACAGGCGACGGCGAATGTCAGCGGGCTCACCACGCAGGTCGCGTTCAACAAGCAACGCAACGCGGACATTCAGAAGCTTGCAGCAGAAGGTGCCAACACACAATTCCAGGCGCAGGACAACCAGAATCAATACGAGACAGCGCTGGCGCAGCTAAACTCGGCCAAGGCAGTACAGCAGAGCGCCAAACTCGCGATGGATTCCGAGATAGGCGGCGTCAACACCACGGTCGCGCAAATCCAGGCGCAACTTGAAAACGCCAATTGGGAATTGTCGCAAGCGACGGTTCGCGCGCCGGCCGATGGCTATGTCACCGTTGTCGCATTGGCGGTCGGCGACCGCGCACTGCAGGCGCGCTCGGCGATGTCGTTCATCGTCGAGAAGGACATTACGCTGGTCGGAATGTTTCCGCAGAATGGCTTTCAGGCCATCAAGGAAGGCGCGGCCGTCGACATCGTTTTCGACAATGTCCCGGGCCGCATCTATCACGCCACGATCGCCGCCATTCCGAAAGGTGTTGGCCAGGGCCAGGTTGCCGTATCGGGAACGCTGGCGCGCACCAATGCGCTCGGCGGGGCGACGGTGTTTCCAGCGGAGATTTCGATCCCCGACGGGATGAGCCGCGACTCGCTTCGTCTGGGAATGTCCGGCAGCGCCACCGCCTTTGCCGGCAATGCGGGCGTGATCGGCCTTCTCGCGTCGATCCTGGTGTGGATCAGTTCGTATACGGCGTATCTCTAGGGGTTCGTTTTGAAGGATCGGCCGCAATTCGTAGGGTGGACAAAGCGAAGCGTGCCCACCACCTTTGGTGATTGATAATCAGCAAGATGGTGGGCACGGCGTAACAACGCCTTTGCCCTCAGCCGCGCTTCCATAGTTTCACGAGTGGTCCGTCCGCGCCCATCACCGGATCGGCCTTCGGTAGTTTCACGTTCGGAATCGTTTTCAACGCCTTGGCGTGGTTCTCCGGCGTCGCGCGCGTGATTTCGGCCGGCGGGCCGGGCGGATAGGCGCCGACGACTGAAAAATCAGCGCTCGACGACAGGCATTGATGCCCGGTGCCGGCCGGCAGGATCGCGACGTCACCGGCCGCGATCGCGAGATCCGTGCCATTATCGCCGCCGAACCGCACGACGGCGTTGCCGCGGGCGACCCCGAGCACTTCGTGCACGGTGGCGTGGTAGTGCAGATAATCATAGACGCCGTTGCGCCACATCGCGCCCCAGCCATGGGCGCCGAACAGGCCCTCGATGGTTTTTTCGGGATGGTCGTTGTCGACGTCGATCGCGCGCTTGTAGACCAGGAACGGCATCTTGCTGTTCGGCACCAGGCCGTCATCGACGAAGTCGAAGGTGAGCGGCTGAAGGTCTTCGCTGACGACGGACATGATCGTTCTCCCGCGTACAAACCATACGTCGGGATTCAACCGCTGTCAGCGCCCCGCGTTCCCCTGGCTCATGCTTTCGGGATTTCAAACACCAGGCAGGTCGTGGTGGCGTGGGCGAGCAGGCGGCCCTTGGAATCGGTGATGCGCGCTTCCGCGGTGGCGGCGCGGCGACCGACGCTGAGCGTGCGGCCTTCCGACTTCACAGGGCCGGTATCCTTGGTCATGCCCTTGATGAAGGAGATCTTGAATTCCAGCGTGGTGTAGCCGGTGCCGGCCGGCAGCGTGGTGTGGACGGCGAGGCCCATCGCGGAATCCAGCAGGATCGCGGCGTAGCCGCCATGCACCGAGCCGATCGGGTTGTAGTGCCGGAAGCCCGGCACGCTGTGAAAGGTCACGACGCCGTTCTCGGCGGTGGAATCGAACGGCTCGACATTCTCCATGATCGGCGGCGCCGGCAGTTTGCCCTCGAAGATCGCGCGGACGAATTCGAGACCCGTCATCGACGCCATCACGCTGGTCGGCGTCACGCCGTATTCGACCTTGGAGGCGGGGGCGGTGTCCATGGGGCGGTTCCTGTGCTTTAGATGTTTAGTATCATACTATAGCGAATAGCGCGGCAACAGGCCATCCGTCACATGATATCTCGTCATGCCGCGAGTCATGGACCGAACTCGCAATAAAATGCCCGGGACCAGCCCGGGCATGATGAATGGAGAGGGAAGTGCGGGCTAGGCCTTCTTCGCCCGCATCAGATCCGCGAACCGCTTGAACAGGTAATGCGAATCCCGCGGTCCCGGTGAGGCTTCCGGGTGGTACTGCACCGAGAACACCGGCTTGCCGTCGAGCTGGATGCCGCAATTGGAGCCGTCGAACAGCGAGATGTGGGTTTGGGTAGCGCCCTTGGGCAGCGTCTTTTCGTCCACCGCAAAGCCGTGGTTCATGGACGTGATTTCCACCTTGCCGGTGGTTTCGTCCTTGACCGGATGATTGGCGCCGTGATGGCCCTGATGCATCTTCTTGGTCCTGGCGCCGACGGCGAGGCCCAGCATCTGATGGCCGAGACAGATGCCGAAGGTCGGTGTGCCCGAATCGATCACCTGCTTGATCACAGGCACCGCGTATTTGCCGGTCGCGGCGGGATCGCCGGGGCCGTTGGAGAGAAACACGCCGTCCGGCTTCATCGCCAGAATGTCTTCGGCTGATGTCGTCGCCGGCACCACGGTGATCTTGCAGCCCTCGCCGGCGAGCAGCCGCAGGATGTTGCGCTTGATGCCGTAATCGATCGCGACCACGTTGAATTCGGGCGCGGTCTGGCGGCCAAAGCCCTTTTCCCAGCCCCACGGCGTCTCGTCCCAGGTGAAGCGCTGGGCGGAAGTCACCATCGGCACAAGGTCCATGCCTTCGAGGCCGGGCCATTCGCGCGCTTCTTCCTTGAGGCCGTGCAGGTCGAACTTGCCGTCCTTGGCGTGCGCGATCACGGCATTCGGCATGCCCTTGGAGCGGATCAGCGCGGTCAGCGCGCGGGTGTCGATGCCGGAAAGGCCGATGATGCCGCGCGCCTTCAGCCATCCGTCGAGATGTTTTGCCGAGCGGTAGTTCGAGGGATCTGATATGGCGGAGCGCAGGATTACGCCGCGCGCACCCGGCGTCGCCGCCATGTTCACCGTCTCGATATCCTCGTCGTTGGTGCCGACGTTGCCGATATGCGGGAAGGTGAAGGTGATGAGCTGCCCGGCATAGGAGGGATCGGTGAGGATCTCCTCATAACCGGTCATCGCGGTGTTGAAGCAGACTTCGCCGACCGCCTGGCCTTCCGCGCCGAGGCCAAAGCCTTCCAGCACGGTGCCATCGGCGAGCACGAGGAGCGCGGTCGGTTTGAGGTCCGGCCAGGCTGACGAGTTTTCAGGGATTGTCATGAGCGCATTACATAGTCGGCGTACCCCGCCGCGTGAACCCCCAAAAACGCGGATTCACACGCGTTTCACTGCATATTTGACAGGCTGTGCCACCAGCCTAATCTGGAGTTCCCATTTCATAGCGTTTTCGAGCGAAGTGGACGCCGGTTCGCGTCAAGAAAACGCGTTAAAACAAGAAGCTAGGGCCGCTTTTCACCCCAAAGCGCCCAATCGGGAGTCCGCATGGACAATACGATGCCGATCCTGCTCGTTCCGGGTCTCGCTTGCTCGCCGCGGCTGTTTGGGCCCGTGATGCCGGCCCTGTGGCAGCTCGGGCCGGTGACGGTCGCCAACCACAAGCGCGACGACAATATGGGCGCGATCGCCCGGCGGATCCTGGCCGAGGCGCCGCCGCGCTTTGCGCTCGCCGGGCATTCGATGGGCGGCTACATCGCCTTCGAGATCATGCGGCAGGCCCCCGAGCGGGTGGCGAAGCTGGCGTTGATCAACACCCAGGCGCGGCCCGACACCGGCGAGGCGACGACCCGCCGCCAGGGCATGATCGCCCGCGCAAAAGGCGGCGAATACCGCGCCGTGCTCGACGAGCTGTTTCCCGGCTTCGTGCACCCGTCGCGGCAGGGCGATGCCGCGTTGCGCCAGCTTGTCCATGACATGGGCGACGATATCGGGGCGGAGGCGTTCGTCCGCCAGCAGACCGCCGTGATCGGGCGGCCGGATTCGCGCCCCACGCTGGCGTGGATCAGATGTCCGACCCTGGTGCTGACCGGCGACCAGGACAACACCATCCCGAACTCGCTCTCGATGGAGATGGCGAGCGGCATTCCCGGGGCCAAACTGGTGGTGCTGGCCAATTGCGGTCACCTGCCACAGGTGGAAGCGCCGCAGGAGACCGCCGACGCGCTGACGGAATGGTTGCGGAGCTAGATTCTTGTTTTGACGCGTTTTCTTGACGCGAACCGGTCTCCACTTCGCTCGAAAACGCTATGGTTGTTCTGGCGGCGCGAAGCGCTTAGATCAGGGCTCTGATAGCCGAAGGATACGAACATGCTGCGCGACGACATCAACAATGCGGTCAAGGACGCGATGCGGGCCAAGGACGAGCGCAAGCTGTCCACGCTGCGCATGGTCAATTCGACCATCAAGAACGCCGACATCGCCGCACGCGGAGAGGGCAAGCCGCCGCTCAGCGATGCCGACCTGCTCGGCGTGTTCCAGAAGATGATCAAGCAGCGGCAGGAATCCGTCGAACTCTACGACAAGGGCGGCCGCGCCGAACTCGCAGCCCAGGAGCGCGAGGAGATCGCGGTGATCTCTGCTTATTTGCCGAAGCAGATGTCGGAGGATGACGTCAAGGCGGCGATATCGGCCGCGGTCACTGAAACCGGCGCCGCCGGGATGAAGGACATGGGCAAGGTGATCGCGGTGCTGAAGGCGAAATACGCCGGACAGATGGATTTTGGAAAAGCCAGCGGATTGGTGAAGGCGGCGCTGGCGGGGTGAGTTTTGCGTTTTGAATTCGGTGTCGTCCCGGCCTTGAGCCGGGACCCATAGCCACCGGCGCAGTTGTTTTGCACGCTGGTCGTTGCCTTCCTTATCCTACAACACCCGCCGCGGCGTATGGGTCCCGGCTCAAAGCCGGGACGACGATAAAGCAAGGGACGACGACCAAGGCCATGCTCACCGAAGCCGCCACCTATGACGAGCTCTATCGCAACTTCCGCTGGGACATCCCGGCGCGGTTCAACATCGCGACCGCGTGCTGCGACCGTCATGCCGATGGCTCCGGCCGCCTTGCGCTGATCTATATCGGCGAGGACGGCGCCGCGACGCGAACCTCGTTCGACGAGGTCGCTGACATGTCGCGCCGCTTCGCCAATGTCCTGAAGGCTGATGGCCTCATTCGCGGCGAACGCGTCGCGGTGTTCCTGTCGCAATCGCTGGAACTGCCGATCGCGCATCTGGCGGCGTTTCGCTCCGGCCTGATCTCGATTCCCCTGTTCGCGCTGTTCGGCGAGGACGCGCTGGAGTTTCGTCTCGGTAATTCCGAGGCCAAGGCTGTCATCACCGACGAGGCCGGCTGGGACAAGCTCGCAAAGATCCGCGACCGCCTGCCCGAGCTGAAGACCGTCTATGTGGTCGGCGCCCGCGCGCCCGCGGGCGCCAAGCCGTTCTGGTCTTCGTTGAAAGCCGCATCACCGGATTTTACGACCGTCGATACCTCGGCCGACGATCCCGGCCTGATCATCTACACCTCGGGCACCACGGGAAATCCCAAGGGCGCGCTGCACGCGCACCGCGTCGTGCTCGGCCATCTGCCCAATGTCGAGATGTGCCACGACTTCATTCCAAAACCCGGCGACCTGATGTGGACGCCGGCGGACTGGGCCTGGATCGGCGGGCTGATCAACGGCCTGTTCGCGTTCTGGTATCACGGCGTGCCGCTGGTCGGGCACCGCGCGCGCAAATTCGAACCGCAGGCCGCGATGCAAATGATGGCGGATCACAATATCCGCAACGTGTTCCTGCCGCCGACGGCGCTGAAGCTGATGCGGATCGCCGACGTCAAACATTCCGGCGCAAAGCTGCGCAGCATCTTTACCGGCGGCGAGTCGCTCGGCGGCGAATTGCTCGACTGGGTGCGCGCGACCTTCGGCGTCGATGCCCATGAAGTGTTCGGCCAGACCGAGTGCAATCTCGTGATCGGCAGCAATTCCAAACTGTTTCCGATCCGGCCGGGTTCGATGGGCCGGGCGACGCCCGGTTTTGACGTGCGCATCGTCAACGACCAGGGCGAGGAACTGCCGCGTGGTAGCCGCGGCGTCATCGGCGTGCGGCAGCCATGTCCCTGCACCATGATCGAATATTGGCGCAATCCGGAAGCGACTGCCAAGAAGTATGCCGGCGAGTTTTTGCTGACCGGCGATCTCGGCGTGCAGGATGAGGACGGTTACTTCTGGTATGTCAGCCGCGAGGACGACGTCATCACCACGGCCGGCTATCGCGTCGGGCCGTCGGAGATCGAGCACACCTTGATGAAGCACCCGGCGGTGGCGATGTCGGCGGTCGTCGGTATTCCCGATCCGATCCGTACCGAATCGATCAAGGCCTGGATCGTGCTGCGTCCGGGCTTTGCGCCCAGTGACGCGCTGGCGCGTGATATCCAGGAATTCGTCAAGGTGCAGCTCGCCGCCCACGAATATCCGCGCTTCGTGCAGTTCGCGGAAAGCCTCCCCATGACCGCGACGGGCAAGGTGCTGCGACGCGAGCTGCGGGCGCTGGGGTAAATCTGTTCGGTCAATTCCATGCGGTTAGGAAAATGCAAAAAACTGTGCCTCACGCCGCGGGCTTGCACCGCGCCTCGCTTAGGAAGCTTCATGATCTGGATGCGGCGCTGGAGCTGATGTATTACGGCTGGCGCGGGATGACGCTTTCCGCCGATCAGTATCTTGCGACCCTTGGCCTGTCGCGCCCGCATCACCGCATTCTCTACGTGGTGGCCAGGCAGCCCGACGTCTCGATCGGCTCGCTGATCGAAATTCTCGGCATATCCAAACAAGCCTTGAACCGGCCGCTCAACCTGCTGCTGGAGCGCAAAATGCTGACCTCGAGGCGGTCGCCCGAGCAGCATCGCTCCAAATTGTTGCGGCTCACGGAAGCAGGAAAACGCGCGGAACAACGGGCGTCGGACTACGAGCGCAAGGTCGTGAGCGAGGCGTTCGATCGTGTCGGCCCGCGTGGCGCTGCCGCGTGGATGGCCGTCATGGGGGCTATCGCCGACAACAATTGATTTCTAAGGTCAACATAGTTGACTTTAAGATCGTGTCGTGACAACTTTCTCTGCAGTGATGCCGGGGAGGTGCGGGAGCTTGAGCAAACAGACGATGGACCGGGCAGCCGCCGGACGCTTTGTCGAGGCGTGGTGCGCCAACTGGTGCAAGGTTGATATCGACGCTGTCGTGTCGCACTTTGCCGAAAACGCGGAGATGCGCTCTCCCTTGGCGATCAAACTGACGGGCGCGCCTGTGGTCGCGGGGCTTGAGAACATTCGCGCCTACTGGCGCAAGGCTTACGGAGCCATCGAGAGCGCGGATTTGAAAATCCTGAGCTGGAGCTGGGACGACACGATCGCGCGCCTGACGGTCTGGTGGCAGCTGGGCGACACGCGCGCCAGCGAGTTCATGGACTTCGACGCTGCGGGCCGTGTGGTGCGCAGCGAGGCCTTCTACGGAAAATAGCCACGTACGGAAAGTAACGATGCGATTTTCGGATTTCGTTCTGCTCCTCAACACACTCTGGTTCGGCGGCGCCTTCATCCAGTTCAGCATCGCCCAGAGCAATACGCTGAAAATACTGGTGCCGCGGGAAGAGCGGGGAAATCCGATCGCGCCGACCTTGTCGGCCAGCGTGGCGTTCCTGGGCGGGATCAATCTGCCGATCGGCCTGCTGTCGCTGTATTTGCTGGCCAGGCCGCCCTTCTTTGGGGCCACTGACGCGCAGCTTGCGTTATTCCTGTTCTTTGCCGCGTGTCACTTCAGTCAGTTCGCCTATAACCTTCCGGTCCTGATGCGCGGGGGACGCGTCGGGGTGGCGTACTGGCCCGTGTTGAAGGGCCCGATGCTCCGGATCTTTGCCATCGACGCGATACTGTTCGCGGCAAATCTTGCCGTGGTCTTCCTGCTGCTGTCGTCCTGACCGCTCAACCCGCCTTCAGCACCAACCTCAGCATCAGCGCCAGGTCGTTTCGCCGGTACGGCTTGTTCAGAATTTTCGCTTCACTGTCGAGGCCGTCGAGCGGCTGGACCGGATGCTCGGTGTAGCCGGAAGTGAAAAGCACCTTGAGTTCGGGCCGCAGCCGCGATGCTTCCCTGGCAAGCTCCGGTCCGAACATGCCGCCGGGCATCACAACATCCGTAAACAGCAGATCGATCTCGCTGCGTTGGCGCAATAACTCCAGCGCCTCGCGGCCGTTGCGCGTCGCGATGACGCGATAGCCAAGCTCCTTCAGCTCCTTTTCGACATACGCACGCACCAGATCATTGTCCTCGACAACGAGAATGGTCTCGGTGCCGGCATGCGCGGCGAGCTGGGCGGCGGGCGGCGCGGCGGCTCTGTGCGGCGCATCGATGCGGGGGAAGAAAAGCCTGACGGCGGTGCCACGTCCCGGCTCGGTGCGTATCTGCATCGCGCCGCCGGATTGTTTTGCAAACCCATAGACCATGCTGAGGCCGAGGCCGGTGCCTTTGCCCACCTCCTTGGTGGTAAAGAACGGCTCGAAGGCGCGGCTGGCCACTTCGGCAATCATGCCGCTACCGGTATCGGCCACGGCCACCTCGACGTAATCGCCGGGCCGGGCCTCGCCATTGACGTCGAGGTCGGATTCATCGAGCGCGATATTGCGGACCTCGACCGTCAGCTTGCCGCCCTGCGGCATCGCATCGCGCGCGTTCAGCACCAGATTGAGCAGCGCGGACGCCAATTGACCGGGATCGACGCTGGCGCGCCACAAGTCCCGATCGAGCAGGAATTCGCATTCGATATGTTCGCCCAGGGTCCGCCGCAGCAATTGTTCCATGCCGAGAATTTTCTGGCCGATGTCGATGTCCTGCGGCGTCAAGGGCTGCTTGCGGGCAAAGGCGAGCAGGCTCCTTGTGAGGTCCGAGCCGCGCTCGGCGGCGGTGGCGATGCTGTCGGCGATGGTGTGCAGCTCCCGGTTCGCGGCCAGTTTCTCGGCGAGGTATTCCGCGTTGCCCAGGATGACGGTCAGGAGATTGTTGAAGTCGTGCGCGACGCCGCCGGTGAGTTGACCCATCGCCTCCATCTTCTGGGATTGGCTGAGCTTCTGATTGAGTTCGTCGATGGCGGCGCGCTGCCGCTCGAGCGACTCGGCGGTGCCGTTGAGCAGCGTCATCAGCCCGCCCAGTTCGCCGCCTGGATGCGGCTCGGGAATCCGCGCGCTCAAATCGCCAAGTCCGAGCCTCCGCGCCATCCCGGCGAGCCGTCCGACCTGGCGGCCGACGCCCAAAGTCGCCAGCAGCCAGACGCCAGCGAGCAGCAGCAGGGAGGCCACCGTAAGCATCGCCAGATCCTCGTAGACGCGGCGGTTGGCGGCGGCAACCAGGCCGTCCTTGGGCAGCCCCACCATGATATAGAGGCCGGCGTCCCGGATCGATGGCGAGCGGGCGACGGCCCATACATGCGTCCGGCCCTCGGCGTCCTTCACCTCGTGGAACGGCCCCCGGTCAGCTGCGGCCGCAAACCGGAACAGCTCCGAGTTTGCGATCGATGCACCGGCGGGCTCGGTCCATCCCTTGCCTTGCGGGGCAACCAGGACGGTGCCTTTCCTGTCAACCAGCAGCACGTCTTTGCCGTTCAGCAGGCGCGTGTCGTACTCGGCGAATTTGCGCAGGTTGAACGACGCCAGCAGAACGAATTTCAGCTCGCCGGACTCCGTGCGGGTGGGGTACGCGATCTGCAGCACGGAGGTCCCGGTCAGCCGGCCGAACACCGGCTCCAGTGTGACGATACCGTGCGCCGTCAGGGCCTGCTTGAAATAGGCGCGGTCCCGCAAGTCGAGGGTGCGGTTGGTCCGCAGCGAGTCGCAGAACAGGGCGCCGTCAGGCGTGATGGTCAGGATGCCGGTGAACTGCGGGTATTCCTCGCGCACCGCGGAGAGGAAGGCCGAGCACGCCACCTTGTCTGACGTGTCGAGGTCGCGGGCGCGGGCCAGGCCATAGTGAAGCTGCGCCGTGCCCTGAATTTTCTCGTCCAGATCCTTGGAGATATCGTCGGCCGTTGCCGACAAATTGGCGAGCGCTGCGTTGATTTCGCTGGCGCGATTTTGGGCGAAGCGCAGTCCCACGAGGATAGCCGGCACCAGCATGGCCGCGATAACGAGTATCAGTAGCCGGGTGCGCAGGCTCATCGGTTCGTAATTTTCGCGCTCGAATCGGACAGTTTCATTTTTAACTAATAATGTGCGGCAATCGTGTGCCGCTGCGTCCGCCGCGGGATGGCAAATGCCCCTTGCGACAAACCGGGCCCGGCAGTTTTCAAATAGCTTCTAGTGGAATCCCTCGAAGCAACCCTACAGACTCTGTTCGGCTATCGCAATCAGGGGCGGGTGATGGGGGAGGGCGTGTGGTGTGTCGTTGGGATAGCGCGCCAGTCTCCGCCGTCGTCCCGGCGAACGCCGGGACCCATAACCACCGGCGATCATTATTTTAAATGCTGGTCGTTATCTTCCTTTTCTAACAACAACGGCCGCGGAGTGATGGGTCCCGGCGTTCGCCGGGACGACGAGAGTTATTCGTCGCGACCACTACGGCGTTCCGATCCCCATCGCCTTCAGCGCGTCCAGCATGCGCTGCGGCGGCGCCATCTTGATCGCGAGCGGCTGACCCGTCTCCAGCACGCTCTTGAGGCTGGAGAGGATCGCCGGCCAGCCCTGGCGGCCGCCGGAGAGGATATCGTCGCTGATGGCGCGGTCGTGCGATTGCAGCATCGTCAGCTTCACCACCTCGCCCGACGGCTCGATCTCGTAGGTCACGAGCGTGGGCCCGAGCTTTTCCACCAGTGCCGGCCAGTTGACGTTCCAGGTCACGGTCAATTTCCGTGGCGGATCGCATTCGATCACCTCGCCGCTGATATGCACCGAACCGTCAGGCGCGCGGGCGATGAAAGCGCCGCCGATCTTCAGGTCGGCCTCGATCGCAAAGCCGGAAAAATACTGCCGGCTGAACTCGGCAGTCGTCAGCGCCTGCCACACCTTCTCCGGCGTGGCAGCGATGTAGATGGTGTAGACGACCGCGGGTTTGAATTTGTCGATGTTCATGACACGCCCTCGATGTCGAGGCGGGCGACGAATTCCGCCTTACTCATCACGCTTCTCCAACTGCCGTTTCAATTCGCTGAGCGCGGTGAGCTTGCCGCGCTCGAATTTTTTGATCCAGCGTTCGCCGATCTGATGGATCGGAACCGGGTTCAGGTAGTGCAGCTTCTCGCGGCCATGCCTGAGCGTGGTGACGAGGTTGGCCGCTTCGAGGATTCCAAGGTGCTTGGTCACGGCCTGCCGCGTCATGGCGAGGCCGTCGCATAGTTCGCCCAATGTTTGTCCGTTCCTGGCATGAAGCCTGTCCAGCAACGCGCGGCGCGAGGCGTCGGCAAGCGCTCGGAAGACCTCATCCATGGTGGGGATAATAGGCAACTGAATGGTTGCATGTCAAGAGCGTGGTTTTGACGCGTTGGTGGCTGCGATGGAGGGAAGGCGAGGCCGCTTCTTCTTCCCTTCTCCCCTTGTGGGAGAAGGTGCCTTCGCGAAGCGAAGGCGGATGAGGGGTGTCTATCCGCGGCGACAGACCCCTCATCCGGCGCGCTTCGCGCACCACCTTCTCCCACAAGGGGAGAAGGAAGAATGCACCGCTTCCATCTCCCCCGTTCACGTGCATTAATGCCGTAAGCTCCCTCCCACCCCGAGTTCCACCATGTCCCTCCAGGTCTATCTCGCTTTCGTCGCTGCCTGCATCGCGCTGGCGTTGCTGCCAGGTCCGGTGGTCACACTCATCATCGCCAACGGCCTGCGCCACGGCACCCGCGCGGCGCTGATCAATGTCGCCGGCGCCCAGGTCGGCCTTGCCATCGTGATCGGCATCGTCGCGGTCGGCCTGACCTCGCTGATGGCGACGATGGGCTACTGGTTCGACTGGGTGCGTTTCGCCGGTGCGGCCTATCTGATCTGGCTCGGCATTAAGCTGGTTCGCGAGCCGGTGGAGGGCATCAAATCAGACGAACCGCCACCGCCGCCGCGCGGCGGCTTCTTCCTGCAGGGCTTTCTGGTGCTGCTCTCGAACCCCAAGGTGCTGGTGTTCTTCGGCGCCTTCATCCCGCAGTTCATGGACATGAAGCAGGACCACTTCCCGCAAGTGGCGCTGCTCGGCGCGACGTTCATGGTAACCGCCGCCATGACCGACGCGGTCTATGCGCTGCTCGCCGGCCGGGCCCGGCTTTTCTTCTCGGCGGAGCGCACACGGCTGGTGTCGCGGATCTCAGGCGGCTTCATGATCGGCGGCGGCATCTGGCTGGCGCTGACCCGGGCAAAATAGCGCCTCGGTGGCTTCATCCTTCGAGACGGCCGCGTTGCGGCCTCCTCAGGATGAGGTCAAGGATACCAGACCCTCATGGTGAGGAGCGCGCTCTTGCGCGCGTCTCGAGCCATGAGGCCACCGCGCGTGCGACGCTGATTTCCTTGAACCATAAGCGGTGACGGAGCGTCTAATCCAGCGCCGTCTTTGGGAAAACCTCCGTGCCCGATCTGCCCTGGTTCGTCTTTGCGATGCTGCTCGCGCCGCTCGGGCTGTTGCTCGCGGCCGCGGTCTACAAGACGCTGCAGGTGCGCGCCGCCCGCGAATGGCCGTCGGCGGCCGGCAAGATCGTGGCCTCGCACGCCCAGGTGCGCGAGGTCAGGGTGATCGACAGCAACCGGGAAGGCGGCTATCGCACCGAGCAGCGCAACTTCGCCAACATCATCTACGAATATTCGGTGGCCGGCAAAAGGCTGCGCAACAACCGCGTCAGCATCGGCGAGGACCTCGGCAATTTCGAGGTCGCCGAGACCATCGCCAGATATCCGGTCGGCGCCGAAGTGACGGTCTATTACAATCCGCTGCACCCGAAGGAAGCGGTGCTGGAACGCGACCTGCCCAAGGGGCTGTGGGGCTGCCTTGGCATCGGCACCGCGATCACGCTCGTGATCGTGTTCGGTTCGGCGATCGGGCTCAACAAGCTGAGCGAACTCGTCTCGACAAAACTGGCCCATCCAACCGCGTCGCCATTGGTCATTGCCTTCGGCGCGTTCGGCAGTGTCATTGCGCTGTTCGCGCTCGCGATGCACCGGCAGGCACAGCTCGCCGGGAAATGGCCGGTGGTATCCGGCATCATCAAGCTGTCCGGTCTCGAGCAATACCGCGCCGCGCCAACCGACAACGGGCCGCGCGGGCAAATCATGTATCAGCGCAAGGTGCTCTACACGTACACCTACAACGACCAGTCCTACACCGGCACGCACGCAACCCTTTCCAGCAATGTCGCGTCGAGCTCGGACTGGCTGACGCGAAAACTCACGCCGCCTTATCAGGATGGCGCCCGGGTCAAGGTCTGGGTCAACCCCGCCAATCCATCCGAAGCGACACTGGAGCCGCGCGCATCGTTCGTGTGGTTCCTGTGGCTACTGGTGCTCGGGTTTGCGGGGCTGACATATTACGCGGCGGTGCACGGTTAGAGAAGGTGTTGCTGCCTGCACAACTCTGCTCCCTCCCCCCTTGCGGGGGAGGGTCGGGGAGAGGGGTAAGCCACAAGCACCGAACTCGCGGCCACCCCTCTCCCTAACCCTCTCCCGCAAGGGGAGGGGGAACGCAGCATCAGTGTCGAGAGAGAGAAAACTAAATCACCTGCCGCGACCGAAAAATCCTCTCGATCTCACCAAGAATGCGCGCCAGCCGGTCGGCCCATGCTTTCTCGCCGGCTTGATCCGAAATCAGGTCCTGACGGATTTCGATTCCCGTGTTCATCAACCCGCGCGCCTCGGCGTGAACGGGGATGGTGTAGTCGGTCTGGTCGCTGACCGCGTAGGGTTCGTTGTCGCCGACCACCAGGTCGGGCTCCGCGCGCAGCAATTGCAGCAGCAGCGGCGGCAACAGCTTGTCGCGCTGATAGAGCGTGCCGATGTGCCATGGACGCGCGATGCCGGCATAAACAGGCGTGAAGCTGTGCAGCGAAACCAGTATCGTCGGCATCTTCCGCTCTCGGCGCGCGTCGATGATCTCGCCGATACGGCGGTGATAGGGATCGAAGATCTGCGTTCGCCGCAATTCCGCGGCTTCCCGCGCGAGGCCTTCATTGCCGGGGATCGTCGTGGTCTCGCTGATGAGCGGGATCGAGCTTGCGACATCAGGCGGGCGGTTGCAGTCGATCACCAGCCGCGAATAGCGCTGCACGATCAGATGCGCGCCGAGATGTTTCGACAGCATTTCGGCGACACCGGCGATGCCGATGTCCCACGCGATGTGGCGCACGAGTTCGCTCTCCGGCAATCCGAGATCGCCGAGCGCTTGCGGAATCAGCCGCCCGTAATGGTCACAAGTGAGCAGAAACGGCGAGCGTCCTGAATCATAATATTCGCCAACCGGGGGAACATCCGCTGGTCCCAAGAGTAATGATGTGTCGCCGACGCGGTCCAATGCCATTTTTCCTTACGTATTGCCTATCGAAGCGGCATATCGGCCTACAAATGAGCAGGTTTTTGTATAGATTAGCCGGCCCAAAATCACGATGATTGTTTGACGATGCCGTTACTCACGATTCATCACAAGACCGTATATCGCTACACGCACCCGGTGGCGTTCGGCGAACACCGCATCATGCTGCGTCCGCGCGACGGCCATGATCTGCGCGTGCTGTCCGGCAGCCTCGAGATCGAGCCGCAGCCGATGCAGCTGCGCTGGATCCATGACGTGTTCGGCAACAGCGTCGCGATCGCGACCTTCGACGAGCGCGCGCAAACGCTGTCGTTCACTTCGATGGCTACGATCGAGCACAACCCGGCCGAAGAATTCGCGCTGACCGCGGATGACCCGGCCTACTTCTATCCCTTCCAGTACGACGATGAAGAGTTTCCCGACCTGGTGCAGTTCATCACGCCGCAATATGGCGATCCCAACGGGGAGCTGTCGTTCTGGGCGCGGGGATTTCTCGAAGCCGACGGGCCGACGCGGACCTACAACATTCTCAGCGGGATGACCCATGGCATCCGCGAAGCCTTCACCTATCGCAAGCGTCACGAGCAGGGCACACAGCATCCTCTCGATACGCTGCAGACGAAGTCGGGCACCTGCCGCGACTATGCGCTGTTCATGATCGAGGCGCTGCGGCGGCTCGGCATCGCCGCGCGATTCGTGTCCGGCTATCTCTTCATTCCCGGCGACAGTGCGCATGGTTATGTCGGCGGCGGCTCGACGCATGCATGGGTGCAGGTCTATCTGCCGAGCGCGGGCTGGATCGAGTTCGATCCGACCAATGGCATCATCGGCACCCGCGACCTCATTCGTGTGGCGGTAGCGCGCGATCCGCGCCAGGCTATCCCGCTGCACGGCGCCTATCTCGGCTCGGCGGACGCTTTTGTCGGCATGGAGGTCAATATCAACGTCGTCTCCGTCATGGACGAAGCGCAGGCGGAAAAGGTCTGATTATGGAGATCAAGGTCGGCTTCGAGATTGCCTATGCGGCCGTGCAGCCGACGCCGATGGTGATCATGCTCTCGATCCATCCGTCGCGCTTCTCCGACATCGTCGGCACGGAAAGCATCGTCGCCGAGCCTGACGTGCCGATCGGTTTTTATCGCGACATCTTCGGCAATGTCTGCGGCCGGCTGGTGGCGCCCGCCGGCGGCGTGACGTTGCGCGGCAGCGCGCTGGTGCGCGATTCCGGCCTGCCTGACATCGTGATGCCGACCGCGCAGCAGATCCCGATCGACCAG
Organism: Bradyrhizobium sp. OAE829; assembly: GCF_040546575.1. Taxonomy (NCBI): domain Bacteria; kingdom Pseudomonadati; phylum Pseudomonadota; class Alphaproteobacteria; order Hyphomicrobiales; family Nitrobacteraceae; genus Bradyrhizobium; species Bradyrhizobium sp. OAE829. The sequence goes on from NZ_JBEPOE010000001.1 coordinate 5,629,886, forward strand.
TTGCCGGACGAGGTGCTGCAATATCTGATGCCGAGCCGCTATTGCGAGACCGACAAGCTCACCGATGTCGCCTGGTCGCTGTTCGGCAACACGCCCGAAGGCTGGGCGCGGGTGCAGGCGATCGTCGAGTTCGTCCACAACCATGTGACGTTCGGCTACCAGCATGCGCATCACATGAAGTCGGCGCACGACGTCTACGAACAGGGCGCCGGCGTCTGCCGCGATTTTGCGCATCTGGCGCTGACGTTCTGCCGCTGCATGAACATCCCGGCGCGCTATTGCACCGGTTACATGGGCGATATCGGCATCCCCAGGGATCCCGCGCCAATGGATTTCTCCGGCTGGTTTCAGGTCTACCTGTCCGGCCAGTGGTACACCTTCGACGCCCGGCACAATCACCCGCGGATCGGCCGCATCCTGATGGGCACCGGCCGCGACGCCGCCGACGTCGCGCTGACCACGAGTTTTGGCCGTATGGACCTCGTGAAGTTCGTCGTCGTCAGCGACGAGGTGGTGGTGGCGTAGCCACGCTCTCTCCGCCGTCATTGCGAGGAGCGGGGCGACGAAGCAATCCATTCTTTCTTTGCGCGGCAAGATGGATTGCTTCGCTGCGCTCGCAATGACATGAAGGTCCATGATTTCAGATCGTCTGTTCGTCTACGGCACCCTGATGCGCGGCTTCGACCATCCGATGGCGAAGCTGCTGTCGCGCAGCGCCGATTTCATCGGCGAGGCCACGTGCCGCGGCCGGCTCTATCTCATCAAGCACTATCCCGGGCTGGTGCTGTCGGACGATCCTGCCGACACCGTATCCGGCGAATTGTATCGCCTGCGCGACCGCGATGCGTTGCTTGGCGAGTTCGACATGTACGAGGCCTGCGGCCCGGGCTTTCAGGCGCCGACCGAATATTTGCGGCAGATGCTGAACGTCACGCTTGGTGACGGCAGCGCGAGCGAGGCGTGGACGTATGTCTACAACTGGCCCGTCACCGGCCTGCCGCGGATCGCGTCGGGGAGCTTCCTCGAAAACTAGCGCGCATCCAGCCGCTCCTGCTCCAGCCGCACATCGACCTCGCGCTCGACGTAACTCCATTCCTCGGTCGCGCGCAGCATCGCGACCAGTTCATCGAACAGCGCTGAATTCGCGACGTCGTATTCGAACCAGGTCAGGAAATCGAAGGGCTCGCCGAGATCGCGGCAGTGATAGAGTTGCCGCGCGATCGCGGGGAGGTATTTCAGGCTGGCGGCGATGTGCTGCGACTTGTCCTCGAAAATCTCGCGCCGCTCTTCCTGCGTCAGGTCCCACCACGCGGCGCTCTTCTTGATCGGGATCAGCGCCGCGCAGCTCGCTTCGGGGCGCCCGAGCCCGGCCTGCGCCGCCACCAGCTTTTCCTTCTCGGCGCGCTCGGTATAGCGCACATGGCTCGCGACCCCGGCGAGCCGCCAGGAGGTCTGCGAGGGCAGGATCGGCAGCGCGATCGAGGGGGAATGGACGATCGAGAGCGCCGGCGCCCGCAACAGCCCCGTGCCCTTGACCGCGGCCTGCGACACCACCTGCCAGGCCCCGCTTTGCCCGCCTCTGAAGGTCGTGAACATGGCTATATGGAAGCGTGGAACCGGGCCCGGTTCAAGATGTCATCCCGGCCATCCGGGACAGCAGGGGCTGTGAATAGCGGCGAGAAGCCCGATTACCTTCGTATTTTACCGGCGCGTCGCTATATCCATGGCCGGTTGGCCAACGTGCTAGAATCCGGTCCAGCGACTCAAGGCCCCAAATCCCATATGCGCTTTACGCCCCAATTCCTCGAAGAACTGCGCGCCCGGCTTCCGGTCTCCGAAGTCGTGGGGCGGCGCGTCAAGCTGAAGAAGGCGGGACGGGAGTGGAAGGGGCTGTCGCCGTTCCAGCAGGAGAAGTCGCCGTCCTTCACGGTCAACGACCAGAAGGGTTTTTACCACGACTTCTCCTCCGGCAAGCACGGCGACATCATCTCGTTTTTGATGGAGACCGAGGGCGTCGGTTTTACCGAGGCTGTCGAGCGCCTCGCCTCGATGGCCGGCATGGCGCTCCCGGCGGTAACGCCGGATGCGGCAAGGCACGAGCAGCGCCGCAAGACGCTGTATGACGTGATGGAGCTCGCCGCCAAATTCTTCGCCGACACGCTGGCTTCGCGGGGCGGCGCCAAGGCGCGCGGCTATCTTGCCGACCGCGCGATCTCGCCGGCGACGCAGCTGCAATTTCGCATTGGCTACGCGCCCGGCGAACGCTTTGCGCTGAAGGAATATCTGGGTGCGCAGGGCATTCCGACCGAGGACATGGTCGAGGCCGGGCTGCTCAACGGCGGCGAAGACATTCCCGTGCCGTACGACAAATTCCGCGACCGCGTGATGTTTCCCATCACCGACGTGCGCAACCGCGTCATCGCGTTCGGTGGCCGGGCTTTGGAAAAGGACGTCCCCGCCAAATACATGAATTCGCCGGAAACCCCGCTGTTTCACAAGGGCGACAATCTCTACAACCTCGCCACCGCGCGGCAGGCCACGCATGACGGCGCCCCGCTGATCGTGGTCGAAGGCTATGTCGACGTCATCGCGATGGTCACCACCGGCTTCAAGGCCAGCGTCGCGCCGCTCGGCACCGCGCTGACCGAAAACCAGCTGATGCTGCTGTGGAAGATGGTGGACGAGCCGATCCTTTGCTTCGACGGCGACAAGGCCGGCAAGAAAGCCGCGTGGCGCGCCGCTGACCTCGCGCTGCCGCATCTCAAGCCCGGGAAAAGCCTGCGCTTTGCGCTGCTGCCCGAGGGACAGGATCCCGACGATCTCGCGCGCTCCGGCGGCCGCGCCGCGATCGAGGAAGTGATTTCGGCGGCGCGCGGGCTCGCCGATATCGTGTGGTCGCGCGAGATCGAAGGCGGCACCTTTGCAACGCCGGAGCGCCGCGCGGCGCTGGAAGCGCGGATCGGCGAACTCAGTAACGGCATCCGCGACGAAGTGGTGCGGCGCTACTACCGCCAGGATCTCTCCGAGCGGCTTCGCAACACCTTTGCGCCCGAAGGCGGCCGCGGCGGCTACGGCCGCGGCAATTTTGGTGGCGGCAATTTCGGCGGCGGCGGAAGAGCGAGCGAATCAGGCCGCCGTTTTGCCTCCCGCAGCTTCACCCCGGGTCCGGCAGGCCGGGCGGCGCCCTATGGCGGGCGCGGGCAGGCGGGCTCCGCCAGCCAGACCATCAACCGCGGCCCCTACCAGGCCGCGAGCCCCCAGCTTGCAAACAGCCCGATCATGCGCGGCCAGCGCAGCGCGATGTCCCGCCGGGAAGCGCTGATTCTGCAGTCGCTGATCAACCACCCCTGGCTGCTGCACGACCATCTGGAGGAGGTGGCGGCCCTGGAACTGGCCCATCCGGAGGCCAACAAGCTCCGCGCCGGTATTATCGCGGCCTTTGCGAGCGACCATCACCATTCCCCCGATGTCGAAGAACAGGCCGAGAAAATGCGCGCCGATCTCGAAGCGCGCGGATTTTCGCAAGTTCTTCAAAGGGTTGGCAGCGCGATTACGACCGGGGCGGTGTGGGGCGTGCAGATCGGCGCCGCCCGCGAGGATGTTCTTTCCACCTGGCAGCAACTCGTTGCCTTGCATCAGAAAACGCACGCCCTACTTAGGGAAAAGAAGGATGCCGAGCTGGCCCTGGGCGAGGAGTCCAGTGAGGCCAATCTGGCGTGGTTAAAGGACGTCAGCGCCCGTTTGGAGTCGCTGGACGGCACCGAGGCCCTGATTGAGGGTTTTGGCGAGCTTTCAGGCCGGTTCCGGCAAAGCGTCTGATTAAGCGTCAGATGAAAAAATGATGCGGACGGTTCGTGCCGGAGCCGTTAAAAGACTCGCCAAACCCATGGTTTGGCTGCAAAAACAGGGTTAAGCGAAGCTTAAGAGCCTTACGGCTAGTAGACATAACCGGCGAAACGGGGATTCGGGGTGGCGACAGTCTGCGCCGCCCTTTCCGCGTCGTGAGTAACTTTTGTTTTCTTTGCAAGGTGCGGCGGCCGCATCCTGCATGAGCGCGTTTCGGGAGCTTGATGAATGGCCACCAAGGCAAAGACGCTGCAGGTTAAAGACAAGGAAAAAGACGACAAGGCAGCGGACGCCCCCGAGAAGGACTCGCCGGACGCCCCGTCGCCGTTGCTCGATCTGTCGGATGCCGCCGTCAAGAAGATGATCAAGCAGGCCAAGAAGCGCGGCTTCGTGACCTTCGATCAGCTCAACGAAGTCCTGCCTTCCGACACCACCTCGCCCGAACAGATCGAAGACATCATGTCGATGCTGTCGGACATGGGCATCAACGTGTCCGAAGCCGAAGAGGCCGATAGCGAGGACGAGAAGGAAGAGGCCGACGACGAGACCGACAACGAGCTTGTCGAGGTCACGCAGAAGGCCGTCACCGAAGTCAAGAAATCCGAGCCCGGCGAGCGCACCGACGATCCCGTCCGGATGTATCTGCGCGAGATGGGCACGGTCGAGCTGCTGTCTCGCGAGGGCGAAATCGCGATCGCCAAACGCATCGAGGCCGGCCGCGAGGCGATGATCGCGGGCCTCTGCGAAAGCCCGCTGACGTTCCAGGCCATCATCATCTGGCGCGACGAGCTCAACGAAGGAAAGATCTTCCTTCGTGACATCATCGATCTCGAAGCCACCTATGCCGGCCCCGACGCCAAGAACAACATGAACCCGGCGATGCTGGCGGCGCCCGTCGGCCCCGACGGCCAGCCGCTGCCCGCTGCCAACGGCAATGGCGCACCCGCGCATGTCGCGCCGCCGGCCGCCCCGCCGTCGGCGACGCCGTTCCGCGCCGCCCCTGCATCCGCGCCCGGTGGCGACACCGAGGAAAAGGATCCGGCCGAGGCCGCCGCCGAAGGCGACATGGACGACGACGAGTTCGAAAACCAGATGTCGCTCGCCGCCATCGAGGCCGAGCTGAAGCCGAAGGTGGTCGAGACCTTCGACAAGATCGCTTCCGAGTACAAGAAGCTGCGCCGCCTGCAGGAGCAGGACATCGCCAACCAGCTGCAGAGCGAGACGCTGTCGCCCTCGCAGGAGCGCAAGTACAAGAAGCTGAAGGACGAAATCATCGTCGAGGTGAAGTCGCTGCGGCTCAACCAGGCCCGTATCGATTCACTGGTCGAGCAGCTCTACGACATCAACAAGCGCCTGGTCTCGTTCGAAGGCCGCCTGCTGCGCCTCGGCGACAGCCACGGCGTCGCGCGCGAAGACTTCCTGCGCAACTACCAGGGCTCGGAGCTCGATCCGCGCTGGCTCAACCGTGTCTCGAAACTCTCCGCCAAAGGCTGGAAGAATTTCGTCCATCACGAAAAGGACCGCATCAAGGATCTGCGCCACGAGATCCAGTCGCTGGCCGCTTTGACCGGGCTTGAGATCGGCGAATTCCGCAAGATCGTGCACGGCGTGCAGAAGGGCGAGCGCGAAGCCCGCCAGGCCAAGAAGGAAATGGTCGAGGCGAACCTGCGTCTCGTGATCTCGATCGCCAAGAAATACACCAACCGCGGCCTGCAGTTCCTCGACCTGATCCAGGAAGGCAATATCGGCCTGATGAAGGCGGTCGATAAGTTCGAATACCGCCGCGGCTACAAGTTCTCGACCTATGCGACATGGTGGATCCGGCAGGCGATCACGCGCTCGATCGCCGACCAGGCGCGCACCATCCGCATTCCCGTGCACATGATCGAGACCATCAACAAGATCGTGCGCACGAGCCGCCAGATGCTGAACGAGATCGGCCGCGAACCGACCCCGGAAGAGCTCGCCGAAAAGCTCGGCATGCCGCTGGAGAAGGTTCGAAAAGTTCTCAAGATCGCGAAAGAGCCGCTCTCGCTCGAAACCCCCGTCGGTGACGAGGAAGATTCGCACCTCGGCGATTTCATCGAGGACAAGAACGCGATCCTCCCGATCGACGCCGCGATCCAGTCCAATTTGCGCGAAACCACCACGCGCGTGCTGGCCTCGCTGACGCCGCGCGAAGAACGCGTACTCCGCATGCGCTTCGGCATCGGCATGAACACCGACCACACGCTGGAAGAAGTCGGCCAGCAGTTCTCGGTCACCCGCGAACGTATCCGCCAGATCGAAGCAAAGGCGCTGCGCAAGCTGAAGCATCCGTCGCGGTCAAGGAAGCTGCGGAGCTTCCTGGATAACTAGCTTGTCATTGCCGGGCTTGCCTGCCCGGCGAAGCCTTGGCGTAGCCGGGACCCGGCAATCCATCCAAATGAAAGCGGCGGGCCTAGGCCCGCCGTTTTTGCTTGGTGCGCGATCACGCCTGCACGCGCCTTGCATTAAGCTGTCTCCACGCCGCCGGTGCGCTCCCTCTCCCGCTTGCGGGGGAGGGCGGGGTGGGGGTGTCGCCGCGAGTCAGAATCTTCGCGAGGAGAGAGCCCCCACCCGGATCGCATCTTCGATGCGATCCGACCTCCCCCGCAAGCGGGAGAGGTGAACCGAGTCTCCGGCCCGCCCTATTTCTTCTTCGCCCCAACCCGGCTGATGCTCTTGATCTCCAGCGGCGTGCGGCCGGACTTCTCGGCGATCTCGCGGTCCTGCTCGAGGATGAACGCACGCGCCGGCTCGTCGCCGTCGAGCCCGCCGAGCAATTCGGCAGGCACGCGCCGGTTGGAGCGCTGCGAGTCGTCTTCATAGACGACATTGAAGAAGGCAAACTCGCCTTTGGGATTGGTCCCGGGTTTCTTGGCCATGCGGGCTTTTGGTCGATAAGGGGGCTGGTGTCAAAGAAAAATGCGGGACGCATACACGGCGCGCAAACTGAGCGAAATCTGCAAATATTCGCCTACTTTGGACCGCGTTCCGCCGCCACCGTCGATGGCATGCATCGCGACCTCGATCAAACCCCCGACACGTCAGAGCCGAGCGCCGCCGCGATCTGGCCGCCGCTTCGCCCGTTCATCTCTGGCGAGCGGCGCCTTGGCCGCTTTATGACGCGGCGGCGGTGGACGGCATGGCTGTACGAATTCCTGCGCTTCGGCCTGAAGCAGGGCTGGGCTTGCCTGTTCGGTGGCATCGCGGTGGCGCTGATGATCGCGACCTGGCGCTATTATCCGGCGAGCGCGGTACTTGCCCGTTATGACTTCCTGTTGCTCTGCATGATCGCCGTCCAGGCCGCACTGCTCGCGGGCCGGCTGGAGACATCAGACGAGGCAAAGATTATCCTGATCTATCACGTGGTCGGCACCGCGATGGAGGTCTTCAAGACTTCCGTGGGCTCCTGGATTTACCCGGAGGCGAGCTTCTTCCGCATCGGCGGCGTTCCGCTGTTCACCGGCTTCATGTATTCCTGCATCGGCAGCTATCTCTGCCGCGCCTGGCGCCTGTTCGATTTCACCTTTTCGAACCACCCGCGGCGGGGCAGCCTGATCGTGCTCAGCATGGCCGCCTATCTCAACTTCTTCACCCACCATTTCATCGTCGACCTGCGCTGGCTGTTGTTCGCAGCATCAGCGTGGCTGTTCGGCCGCACCACGATCCATTTCAGGGTCTGGCACGAGCGCCGCGCGATGCCGCTGCTGCTCGGACTTTTGCTGGTGTCCGCGTTTATATGGCTGTCGGAGAACATCGGAACTTTCACGAAAATCTGGCTCTATCCGTCGCAGCGGCTCGGCTGGTCGATTGTCTCCATCGACAAGCTCGGCTCCTGGTTTTTACTGCTGATCATCAGCTACACGCTGGTGAGTTTGATCAATGCGCCGCGCGCAATGAACGCGGCGCGAAGCAGCACTGGTTCACGCCCAGCCGGCGCGGCTGCGACGACTTCTGCGTGACACTTTACGGCGCCACCAACTCCACCCTCCTATTCAACGCCCGTCCCGCCTCGCTCGCATTCGACCCCACCGGCGACAGATGCGCGACGCCCGCGGTGCGCAGCCGCGGCGCGCCGATGTGATAGGTCTTCACCAGCTCTTCGGCGATCGCCTCGGCGCGGCGGCGCGAGAGGTCGAGGTTGTAGGTGTAGGGGCCCTGGCTGTCGGTGTGGCCGACGATGAAGACGCTGAGCGCGACCTGCGAGGCCAGGAGCTTTGCGATCTGTTCGAGGGTGGGGCGGCTCTCGGGCCGGATGATCGCCTTGTCGGTGTCGAAGTAGATGCCGTAGAGGGCGACGCGGCCGGTCTCGCGCAGGCCCTTCTCCATGACGGTGGCATCCACCATCTTGTTCTCGATCGCGCCGAGTTCAGCGATCGTGAGCTGCGCGTAGATATCGCGGTTGTTCTCGCTGACGATGACGCTGGCATAAATCTCGCGTCCGTTCTCGCTCTTGCGCGCCGAAAAGTAATGATAGTTGAAGCCGTCCACCCACATCTGCGGGATCGGCAGCGCCTCGATCGCCTCGGTGAAGGGAATGCCGCCGCAGGCTTCGGTGTCGCAGGAGAGCAGCGTCTCGAAGCCGGCCTTTGTCAGCTGGGTCTCGAAATTCCGCGATACCTCCGTGATCGAGGGGCCGGGACTGGTGCGATAGGCGATGCGGGTGATGCGGCCTTCGAGGCGCGGCGTATCCGATGGCTTGCCGTCCTTGAAGGCGGCGGCCTGCATTCGCGCGACATCGAAATTCTTCACTTGGTGACCTGATATCACGCTGCCGGCGAAGCGGCCGATGCCGGGAAAATCCTTTGAGCCCGCGACGTCGCGGGTCTGCGCCAGGGCCGCGGCCGGCGCAAGCGACAAGGCGAGCAAAACGAGGAGCGGCTTGATCATCGCGTGGGGGAGGGCCATTCGGAAAATCTCTGCATTTTTAGGAAAGATACCGGCCAAGCGGCCCTGCCGCAACGCTCGAAGCGCGGCGGCAGACGTGCTAGAAGCAGGCCTGATATTCCGGCACCCACACTGAAGATGGTTTCCCCATGCACTTCTTTCGCCATGCCTTTGCCTTCTGCTCCCTTCCTCTTGCCGTTTTCCTCACATCCTTCTCGCAAGGATATGCCGCGCAATGCGGCAACTCTGCCGCCGGCTTCGAGGCGTGGAAGCAGTCGTTCGCCGGCGAGGCGCGGGCCAAGGGCATCAGCGCCGCGACCATCCAGGCCATGATGGCGACGAACTATGCGCAGGCGACCATCAATGCCGATCGCGGCCAGCGCAGTTTTCAGCTGTCGCTCGATCAGTTTCTCGCCAAGCGCGGCGCCAATGCGATCGTCGCCAAGGGGCGTCAGTTGAAGAACTCGCAGGCCGCGCTGTTTTCCTCCATCCAGCAGCGCTACGGCGTGCCGCCGGGCCCGCTGCTTGCGATCTGGGGCATGGAGACCGGCTTCGGCGCGGTGCGCGGCAACCAGAACATGCTCTCCTCGATCACGACGCTGGCCTATGACTGCCGGCGCACGGCCTACTTCACCGAGCACCTTTACGCGGCGCTGCAATTGATCGATCGCGGCGTGCTCTCGCCGGCCCAGCGCGGCTCGATGCACGGCGAAGTTGGCCAGACCCAGTTCATGCCCAAGGCCATCCTGGCCTACGGCACCGGTAATCTCGAGAACTCCGCCAACGCGCTGACCTCGGCCGCGAATTTCCTCAAGGCCCATGGCTGGCGCGCCGGCGCCGGCTACCAGCCGGGCGAACCCAACTTCGCCGCCATCCAGGCCTGGAACGCCGCGGGGGTCTATCAAAAGGCGATAGCGCTGATGGGCCGGCAGATCGATGGGGGGAGTGAGTGAGGGTGGTGTGAACCACAGCCGTCGTCCCGGGCTTGACCTCAGATGCGCAATTGCGCATCGGGGGACCCATAACCACAGGCGGCCATTGGTTTACACGCTAGTCGTTATCTTCCTTTGCCAACAACGAAGGCCGCGGCGTATGGGTCCCGGCTCAAGGCCGGGACGACGAAACTAAGCGACAATAACACATCTCCTCCGCACCCTCATCTCATGGCATGATCGACTCAACCTGCACGTCACAAGGGATTCGCATGCTCAAGCTTTGTTTCGCCATCCTGTTCGGCGCCGTCATTGCCGCCAGCCCCGCTCACGCCGCCCGCTGCGGCGGCGATTTCAATACCTTCGTGGCGGCGATATCGCAGGAAGCCGCCGCCGCCGGCGTCTCGCAAGGCGTGATTTCGCAGGCGCTGTCGGGCGTGACGCAGGATCCGGCGGTGCTGGCCTTCGACCGGCGCCAGCGCGGCACCTTCAACAAGACGTTCGAGCAATATGTCTCGACCCGCGTCGGGCCCGGGCGGATCAAGATGGGGCGGCAGATGCTGCTGAAGCACGCCTCGCTGCTGTCGCGGATCGAGAAGCAGTACGGCGTGCCGCCGGAGATCATCGTCGCGATCTGGGGGCTGGAATCCGATTTCGGCAAGGGCGACGTCGGCAAGATGCCGGTCGTCCGCACGCTTGCCACCATGGCGCATGATTGCCGCCGCACCGAACTGTTCCAAGGCGAACTGATCGCCGCGCTCAAGATCGTGCAACGCGGCGACCTGCCGCTACGCGACATGATCGGCGCCTTCGCCGGCGAAATCGGCCAGACGCAATTCCTGCCGTCGTCCTACATCAAATACGGCGTCGATTTCGACGGCAACGGCCATGTCGACCTGCGCCACAGCGTCCCCGACGTGCTGGCCTCCACCGCCAATTTGCTGCACGTCTCCGGCTTCAAACCCGGCGCGCCCTACAGCGAAGGCACGCCGAATTTCGAGGCCATGCGCGAGTGGAACCGGGCCACGATCTATCGCAAGACGATCGGGTATTTTGCGGATCAGCTGGCGGGGCGGTAGTTCTACGCTGTCATTGCCGGGCTTGACCCGGCAATCCATCCCTTCGCGAGAATCTTTTGAAGATTGATGGATGCCCGGATCAAGTCCGGGCATGACGAGTGCGTGCGACAAAATAACCCGACGGGCAAAATTTTGCTTCCGTCGTCGGGCAAATCATCTCTACGAGTTTGCGCATCCCGTCCTATCAAGAGGGGCGTTGGCCATCGTCACGACGAGGGGCGGGGATGCGGTGGACGCTGAGGTTGCGATTGACGGTCGCGGCTGAAGCGTACGGCGAAAGCGTGTGGTCCTGGCGCCCGTAACGGCGTCAAGTCTTTCGGGAGCTAACGCTTCCGAGGGGCGACGGTGGCAATAGAGGCCGTCTCACCGGGGAGAGCGCGTTATAAGCCGTAAAGCCATTGCGCAGGGAATGTCGGATGTTCTCCGCTGCCCTGTATGCTCATGTGCAGCATTCTTATGCACAATCGCACATGAGACCGCGGGTGCAGCGCGCATCCGGCATTCCCTGCGCCCTCTGATTAGAGAGGGCGAATGAGTTTGATAGCAAACCTCGGGCGCAATGTGCCGCGAGAACGCGAAGCTATATCCACGTCGTCCCGAGCTTGACCTCAGATGCGCAATTGCGCATCTGAGGTCAAGCCCGGGACGACATCGAATGTGTGGCGAGCTACGAAACCTTCCCCGCGCTCATCGCCTTCTCCAGCCGCTTCGCCAGCACCGCCCAATACGTCGCCGGCCGGAAGCGCTGCAGGAGATCCATGTACCACGCGTCGCTGCCGATCAGAATCCGTGGCTGGTTTTTCTCGATGCCGAGGATGATGCGCTGCGCCGCCGCCGGAGGCGTCGTCTTCGCCACCGCATCGAAGCGGTCGATCGATTGCGCGCGGCGGGCGTTGTCGGTGACGCCGGTGCCGGTGCGGGAATTGCGTACGATGCTGGTGGCGACGCCGCCGGGATGCACCACCGACAACCGCACCGGGCTGTTCGCCATCGCGAGCTCATGCCGCAGGCTTTCGGAAAAGCCGCGCACCGCGAATTTCGCCGCGCTGTAGGCGGTCTGGCCGGGCGGCGCGATGATGCCGAAGATCGAGGAGAGATTGACGATATGCGCCTCGCGCTGCTTGGCCAGAATCGGCAGGAACGCGCGCGTGCCGTGCACCGTGCCCCAGAAATTGATGTTGAACAGCCAGTCCATCTGCGCCTGTTCGATCTCGCTGAACTGGCCGAGCAAGGCGACGCCGGCATTATTGATCACGATGTTCAGCCCGGGATGCGCGGCGCTGGCGGCTTCAGCGAATTCCGCGATCTGCGCGGGCTCGCCGACATCGACGCGGTGCGTGCTGACCTTGCATTGGTGCGCCTTCGCGATTTCAGCCTTGGCGATCTCGGCGGCGACCTGCTGCAGCCCGGCCTCGTCGCGGTCGGCCAGCGCCAGATCGCAGCCGCGCGCGGCCAGTTCAAGCGCCAAAGCGCGGCCGATGCCGCTGGCCGCGCCGGTCACGGCGGCGGCCGATCCATTGATGGCAGTCATGCGAGGTCAGCTCCAACAGATGAGAAACAGGCAGGCCGCGCAGCGGTGCGGGTTCCCGCATCTTTCGCAAATTGGAACCGAACATAAAGCGATTTTCCGCTTTAACCCCCTGTTACCGTGATGAATACCCATTCAGGAGGGCGACCTATGGGACAATCGAAGCCTTTTCGTGCGACCGCACTCGTTGTCGAAGACGATCCGATGCAGCGGGAAATGATCTGCCTGTTGCTGGAAGAAAGCGACATGGACGTGATCGAGTGCGAAAGCGCGGAGGCCGCCGAACTGGTGCTGGAGGAGGCGGGGGCGAGCCTCGTGCTTGTCATGACCGACGTCCAACTCGCCGGCCACAAGAACGGCGTGGAGCTTGCGCATGTCGCCAAGAACATCAATCCGGACATCGATGTGATCGTCACCTCGGGCAAACCGCTGCGGCAGAAGCTGCCGGATGGCGCCAGATTCTGGGCGAAGCCCTGGGCGCCGCTCGACGTGATCCGCGAGGCGGAAAGGATGTCGATCGCCTGGAGCCGGGTGGGCGAGGCGTAGTGGGGGTACCCTTATCATCGTCATGCCCGGCCTTGTGCCGGGCATCCACGTCTTACTTTGTTAGGAATTCAAGCAGGAAGACGTGGATGGCCGGGACAAGCCCGGCCATGACGAAACGAAAATGGGGCCGCTGCTTTCGCAACCGGCCGCGCCATGATATGGCCGACCGGCGCCGCATTCGCAGCCAATGGGGTCTCGTTGATGACATGGTCCTTCCTGCTCACCACGCTGATCGTGGTCGCGTCCCCCGGCACCGGCGTGCTCTACACGCTGGCGGTGGCGCTGACGCAAGGCGGCCGCGCCTCGATCGCCGCCGCCTTCGGCTGCACGCTCGGGATTTTGCCGCAGATGCTGGCGGCGATGCTCGGGCTCGCGGCCGTGCTGCATACCAGCGCTTTGGCGTTCGCGGTGTTGAAATGGTGCGGCGTGGTCTATCTGCTCTTCATGGCCTGGCAGGCGCTGCGCGAAACCGGCGCGCTTGCGATCGACGCCCGGCCGGCGCCGGGGCGATCGAGCCGGCGGGTGATCGTCACGGCGGTCCTGATCAACATCCTCAATCCAAAACTCTCGATCTTTTTCCTCGCCTTCCTGCCGCAGTTCATCGCGGTGGACGAGGCCTATCCATTGGCACGGATGCTGGAATTGAGCGGGGTCTTCATGGCGATGACGTTTGCGGTGTTCGCGATCTACGGCCTGTTCGCGGCCGGCGTCCGCGACCGCGTCATCACCCGGCCGAGGGTAATGGCCTGGCTGCGCCGCAGCTTTGCAGCTGGATTTGCCGCGCTCGGCGCGAAGCTGGCGTTCGCGGAGAGATAGCCTCAGGGCACAAAAGATGAGGGCACAAAAAAGCGGGCCTGAGGCCCGCTGCTTTCGAAATCGAATGGTTTTGCAATTGGGAGGCTTGAAAGTGGAAGCCTTGAACGTAAGTAGAGCTTTGAAAGTGAAGCCTTGAAAGTTAGAGCCTTGAAAGTGGCGCCTCGAAGGTGGAAGCCCGGGCGGAACTGAGCGCCCCACCCGGGCCAAAATTCACTTCTTCGACTTCTTGGCCTTCTTCGCCTTCTTCGCCTTTTTCGCCTTCTTCGCTTTCTTAGCCATAGTAAATCCTCTCAAGGTTTTAATGGATTGAAACGCGACTCCGAGGCATGCTTGGCGGAGGGCCAACCTCGCAACATCCTCAAGATCAATTGCAACAGATTCGCGGCGTGCTGCCGCGTGCTGTCACGTCGCCGTCATCATGTTATCCACAGCTGTTATGCATTTTGACGTGCTTTTCCGCGAAAATGCCGTTCGGTAGCGCCGATCGCGCCGCGCGCATCATGCTTAACGATGCCCCAACGCGCGCCTCTTCATCAATTTAAAACCACGGTATTGATTACCCGGCGACGGTGAGAGTCCGTTAAGCGAGAAGGGCGCACCTTGTCCATAAGACAACGGGGATTGTCGATCGGGGAAACGCCCGCGGAGGTGAAAGCCTTGAGCGATCTACTGGGGCGATCTAACAGGGGAGACGGGACGCTAAGCGTCCCGGGCACGCGATGCTGAGCGTTCCGACGCTGTGGACGGTGTTCGTCATCAATTTTCTCGCGCTGGGCCTGATCTGGGCCTACGTGATCCGCAGCTATCCGTCATTCTATGCCGCGCGATACTGGACCGGCTCCTCGTTCATGGCGGCGGCAGGCGCGGCCGTTGCGATGCTGCGCGTCGTGACCGACGCACTCTGGCCGCTGCTCATCGCGGGCACCGCGATGATTTTCGCGCTCTGCCTCGCTGCGATGGGCGTCCAGAAATTCTTCGAAAAGCCGGTGTCGTGGCGCGCCACCTGGCTGGTGATGGGGCTGAGCTTCGCCGGCCTTTCCTTCTTCATGTTCGCCTATGACAGCCCGCCGGCGCGCATCACCATCTTCACCATCGCCCAGGTTCTTCCGCTGGCGCTGAGCGTAAAGCTGCTGCTGACCCCGCACCAGGGCCGCGTCAATCCCGGCGCGCGGCTGGCCGCCATCGTGGCCAGCCTCATCATCGCCATCTACGGAGTCCGGCTGATCGGCGGCATCGCCGGCGGTTTCTCCTACATGCATTTCAGCCCGGCGCAGTCGGCCGTGATCCTGATGCTGGTGTTCCTGTCGATGGCGCTGAATTTCGGCTTCCTGCTGATGGCGATGGACCATCTGCGAAGCGAAGTCGCCGATCTGGCGCTGCTCGACGACCTCACCGGCGTCGGCAACCGCCGCCATCTGGTGCAGCGCCTGACCGAGGAATGCGCGCGCTCGGAGCGCAGCAACCAGCCGTTCGCACTGCTGGTGATCGACCTCGACGGCTTCAAGGGCATCAACGATACCTACGGCCACGCCGCCGGCGACGCCTGCCTGCAGCATTTCACCCTGATGGCGCAAACCCGCCTGCGCCCCGGCGACATGCTGGCGCGGTCGGGCGGCGACGAGTTCTGCATCGTGCTGCCGTCCTCGACCTTGCGCGAAGGCGCGATGATCGCGCGCCGGGTGCTGGAAGTATGCCGCGCCGATGCCGAACAATGCATGGGTAACGATATTCCGATCTCGGTCTCGATCGGCGTCGCACAATGGACCCGGGAAATGGGGGCGTTCCCCGACCGTCTGATCGCGGCCGCCGACCACGCGCTCTATGACGCCAAGAAGGGCGGCCGAAACTGCTTTGCGACCTACGAGCCCGCGCCGCCGCTGGCGCCCGGGATCGAAATAGCCGTGCTGGCGGATGCGAGCTTGCGCAAGCGCGCCTGAAGCATGTTACTCAGAGGGGTCGTCATTGGATCCCTAGCGTATGAAGCTCCGCCGCCTTGCGATCGCGCTCTGCGCCATCGCGTTCACTCTTCCCGCTGCTGCCCAAACGCCCGACCTCGCCACCATCGCGCGATCGTCCGGCACGCCCGAGATTCCGGGATTGAAGGTGGTCTGGCTGGCGCCATGGGGCGACGTTGCCAAGGCGCATCCCTGGCGCAACATCATCGTGCACCAGACCGAAGGCCCGGCCGGCTCGGCCCGTGGCGGCGCGCAAGCGCAAGCCAAAAATCCGACGCGGCGCGGCGTCATGGTCTGGGTCGAAACCGACGGCACCGTGTATTGGGCGGTGGCGGAAAATCTGGTTCCGACCCATGGCGACGGCGGCAACCGCAACGACAACAAATACATCGACAACCGCCCGACCTTTCGTCAGGTGGTCGGCAACAATTCGGTCGGCGTGGAATTCGCCGGCAATTTCCCGGATGTGACGCGCGGCGCCACCGAGGCGCAGGTGGCGGCGTGGCGCATCCTGGTCAAGGTCCTGCGCGCGCGTTACGGCATCCCGCTGACGCAGGTCTATGCGCATAACTGGATCGACTTCAAGGACGCCCGCTATTGCGAAGGCTGCGAGCTTGCAAAGCTGGCGCGGGAATGGGGCGAGTAAGCTCTCAGCCTCGGCGCGCTGCTGGAGCACGCTGAACCAGTCCACCAGCATCGCGGATTATCTGCGGCGTATTGTTGGAGGCCGGCGGTCTCTCAACTCGTCGTCCCGGCCTTGAGCTCAGATGTGCAATTGCACATCGGGGGACCCATAGCCACAAATGTTCATGATGCGACGTGGCAAGAAAGGCAACTAACACTGCCTATCTCACATCTGCTGCGGCGTATGGGTGTCCCCGCCTTCGCGGGGACGACAGCGTTGGGTGGCGAACTGCTCCAAACAACAAAAAGCCGGCGTTGCCGCCGGCTTTCGTCGTTCATTGCCTTGGCCGCGAAATTAGTGCGCGGCTTCGAGCACGGCGGCTTCCTGCCGGGCAATCGTGCCCTTGACGGCCGACTGCACCTTCTCGAAAGCACGGACCTCGATCTGCCGCACGCGCTCGCGCGACACGCCGAATTCGGCGGCGAGGTCTTCCAGCGTCATCGGCTCTTCCGCCAGACGCCGCGCCTCGAAGATGCGGCGTTCGCGCGGGTTGAGCACACCGATGGCGCCGTTCAGCGCCTGCCGGCGATGATCGAACTCCTCGTGTTCAGCCATGATGGCTTCCTGGTTGGGCGAGTTATCGACCAGCCAGTCCTGCCATTCGCCGGCTTCACCGTCGTCGCGGATCGGAGCGTTGAGCGACGCGTCGCCACCGAGGCGGCGGTTCATGTCGATCACGTCCTGATTCGTCACGCCGAGGCGCTTGGCAATGATCGCCACCTGATCGGGGCGGAGATCGCCCTCGTCCAGCGCGGAGATCTTGCTCTTCGCCTTGCGCAGGTTGAAGAACAGCTTCTTCTGGTTCGCGGTGGTGCCCATTTTCACGAGCGACCAGGAACGCAGAATGTACTCTTGTATTGACGCCTTGATCCACCACATGGCGTAGGTAGCGAGTCGGAAGCCCTTTTCGGGTTCGAACCGCTTGACCGCCTGCATCAGGCCGACATTGCCTTCCGATACGACCTCGGAAATAGGCAGGCCGTAGCCGCGATAGCCCATGGCGATCTTGGCGACGAGCCGGAGATGGCTGGTGACAAGGTGATGTGCCGCGTCGCGATCGTCATGTTCGCGCCAACGCTTGGCGAACATGTATTCCTGCTGGGGTTCCAGCATCGGAAATTTGCGGATCTCGGCGAGGTATCTAGAAAGGCCGGATTCTCCATTGAGAACCGGCAACGTAGCTGTACGGGCCATTGAGCGCCCTCCAGTGGTTCAGGCCCCCGATAGCGGCGGGCCCGGCAGGTGATCGCTGTGTTAAAGCCGACCAGGCTGCGATGTTCCGCGCTGGATATTCAGCGCAGGTGCAACATACACCAAATGGGGGCCGATAGGGAAGGAATGCTGACGTCACGTCCCCGTGTGCCTGCCATAACCTATTGGCATAGCATCGCTTTTCTGAATCGGCTGCGTCATAGCGCCGCTTCGAGGGTGCCCTGCAGGAGAAGCAAATCCTCCGGTAGGGCCGCCTCCCAGTGCAAAAGCTCTCCGGTCCGAGGATGTTCCAAGGTAAGCAGGTAGGCGTGCAGGGCCTGCCGGCCGAGCGCGGCCAGGGCAGCCTGACCTCCGGGCCCAAGCTGGCCGGCCTTGGTCTTGAAGTGCGGGCCATAGACCGCATCGCCCATCAGGGGGTGGCCGATATGGGAAAGATGCACCCGGATCTGATGGGTCCGTCCGGTCTCGAGCTGGCAGGCCAGCAGCGAGGCGACCGGTTTGCCGTCCCGGCCATTGAAGGCCGCCTGCAGCTCCCAATGAGTAACCGCTTCACGGCCGCTGTCGCGCACCGCCATTTTCTCGCGGGCAAAGGGATGCCGGTCGATCGGCGCATTGACCGTGCCGCGCTGGCGGTTCGGCAGGCCCCAGATAAAGGCCATATAGCCGCGCCGCATTGGGCCGGTACGGCCATGGTCGGCGAATTGCGCCGTGAGTGATTGGTGCGCGCGGTCGTTTTTGGCGACAACCATCAACCCCGTCGTGTCCTTGTCGAGCCGGTGCACGATGCCCGGACGGCGGACGCCGCCGATGCCGGAAAGGCTTGCGCCGCAATGGGCAATCAGCGCGTTGACCAGCGTGCCGGTTTCGTGGCCGGCAGCGGGGTGTACGACCAGTCCCTTTGGCTTGTCGATGACGATAATGTCCTCATCCTCGAAGACGATATCGAGCGCGATATCCTCGCCCTTTGGCTCAGGCGGGGTGGCCTCGGGAACGTCGATTGTGATCGTATCGCCCTTGGCAACATGATAAGCGGGGTCGCGAATGGGGGTGCCCTTGGCGGTGACGGAACCGGCGAGGATCAACGCCTTCAGGCGGGACCGCGACAGTTCCGGGCGAAGCACCGCGAGCACACGGTCGAGCCGGGGCGATCCTTCGTCGCCGCCGACCGTGACCTCCAGCCTCTCGCCGCTATTCGAAGACGTGACTTGTTCCAAAGAAGAGCCTTTGCATGACTGATACCGTTGCGCCCGAACCGACCCCCGAACAGGCCGCGCTGTTTGCGCGGGTGCGGCGGATGATGCTGATCGCAGGCGTGACCTCGGCGCTGGCCGTCGCCATCGTCCTGACCGCCATCGGCTATCGTCTTTATCGCAGCGAGGGAAGCCCCGCAGCGATATCCGATACCACGGCGAGCTTGCCGAAAGGCGCCCGTATCGTGTCCACCGGCGTCGCCGGCGACCGGCTGGTCGTGACCCTCGATATCGGCGGCGTAACTGAAATCCGCACATTTGATGCAAAGACGCTGAAACCTGTAGGGCAGCTGAAATTCGTCAGCGAGCCCTGAGCGGAGCGATCGACGGCCGCTCGTCGAACTCAACTTCAGAATGCAAGGTGATTTTTCGCGTAGCAGCAACGCTGGCAAGTTAGACGCTCGCCATTTTTTTGGCTGAGTTACACGCTCAGCTTGCGCCATGTCGGAATCCAACCCCAGCGCCGCGGTTCCCATGGGCGACATCGTCGAACACGATGGCGCGGTTTCATGTTCCGATCCGACGCGGCGTGCGATGCTGCTGACGGCGCTTGCGACTTGCGCCTGTCTCGCTGCTCCAGAACCTTCCAATGCGGAGGATGATCAGCCCGGCAGCAATCTGCGGCCACAAAAAGCCGACACGCTGGTGTTCTCGGAAGGCGACCGCGCCGGCGAGGTCATCAAGCCAGAGGATTTGAAGCTCGGCGGGCCTCCTGCGCGCGCCTGGCCAAAGGATCTTAAGACCGCCGTGATCCGCAAGGGCTCGCGGTTGAACGAGCTTTTGGTGGTCAGGCTCGATCCAGCCGAACTGGATGATGACACGCGATCACGCAGCGCCGACGGCATCGTCGCCTATTCGCTGATCTGTTCGCATACGGGATGCCCGGTCACCGGCTGGGTGAAACAGGCGTCGGGCGACAAGCTCGTGTTCAAATGTGCCTGCCACAACTCCGAATATGATCCGCGGGAAAGCGCAAAGGTCCTGTTCGGGCCGGCGCCGCGGCGCCTGGCGGCGCTTCCGCTGGCGATCACGGACGATGCGCTCACCGTCACCGCAACATTCATTGGAAAGGTAGGTACCTGACTGGAGGATGAAGCCGCATCGGGCATTCGCACGACCACGGAATGAATGAAAAAAACAAAACAGGGAGGTTGCGTCTCATGACCACGAAGCATTGGTTATTGTCGAGCTCTGTCGCATTCACGTGCCTTGTCTCAGCCGCCGCCGGCGCTGGACCGATCGAGAATTACAGCCCGGTGACGTCGGCCCGCCTCGAAAAACCCGAACCCGGCAACTGGATGCTGTATCGCCGGACCTATGATGGGCAGGGCTACAGCCCGCTCGACCAGATCAACACTTCGAACGTCAAGGACCTCACGCCGGTATGGACCTTCTCGACGGGTGTGGTCGAAGGCCATGAGGCACCGCCGATCGTCAACAATGGCGTGATGTTCGTCGCGACGCCTGCAGGGCAGGTGATCGCGCTCAATGCCAAGACCGGCGACGAGTACTGGCGATACAAGCGCCAGCTTCCCGACGATCTCTTTCAATTGCATCCGACCAACCGCGGCGTCGGGTTGTGGCAGGACAAATTGTATCTTGCGACGACCGACGATCACGTCGTCGCGCTCGACGCCAAGACCGGCAAGGTGCTGTGGGACACCAAGGTCCAGGACTACAAGAAGGGTCAGTACCTGACGCTGATGCCGCTGATCGTCGACGGCAAGGTGATCGTCGGTGGTTCCGGCGGTGAATTCGGCGTGCGCGGCTATGTCGTCGCTTATGACGCCGAGAACGGCAAGGAACTGTGGCGGACCTTTACGATTCCGGGCCCCGGCGAGCCCGGGCACGAAACCTGGACCGGTGACGACTGGAAATCGGGCGGCGCGCCGGCCTGGATGACCGGCAACTACGACATCGAGACCAAGACCATCTATTGGGGCACCGGCAATGCCGCACCCTGGCCGGGCAATACTCATCCCGGCGACAATCTCTACTCAACCTCGGTGCTAGCGCTCGCCCCCGAGAACGGAAGGATAAAGACATACTTCCAGTATCATCAGAACGATTCCTGGGACTGGGACGAGGTCGAGGCGCCGATGCTGGTCGACCTGCAAAAGGATGGTCGCACCATCAAGAGCCTGATTCATCCCGGCCGCAACGCGATCTTCTGGGTGCTCGAGCGCAAGGCGGACAAGATCAACTACGTCAGCGGCTGGCCCTTTGTTCACACCGACGTCTGGAAAGGAATCGAGCCGGAGACCGGCAGGCCGATCGTCGATCCCGCCCACAAGCCGGTGATTGGCAAGCGGGTCGAGTTCTGTCCGTCATTGTGGGGCGGCAAGGATTGGCCGTCGGCGGCCTATAGCCAGAAGACCGGCCTGGTCTACGTGCCCGCCAACGAGAATTTCTGCGGCGGCTTCACCGGCGAGAAAGTGCCGCTGGTTGCCGGCCAGCTTTGGCTCGGCACCAAGCCCGAAGACATCGGCCTCAAGGTTCGTCCCGGCGCCGATCATTTTGGCGAATTGCAGGCGTGGGATCCGGCCACCGGGAAAAAGGTCTGGCAGCAGAACTTCCCCAAATCCCAATTGTTCGGCTCGGTGACTGCGACGGCGGGTGACCTCGTTTTCGTTGGCGGCACCAACGACCGGATGTTCCGTGCCTACCACGCCAAGACGGGTGAGAAGTTGTGGGAGCAGAAGACCAACTCCGGGATCGTGGGCATGCCGATCGCCTATGAGGTCGATGGCACGCAATATATCGCCGTGCAGTCCGGCTGGGGCGTGGATGCGCAACGCATCCAGGACGCGCTGGCGACCCAGAATAACGTGGGTGTCGAGAACAACGTGCCGCAAGGCGGCGTCGTCTGGGTATTCGCCGTCAAGAAGTAAGGGCCGAACGGTTCGACGGGGGTGGCGTAGAAAGCGGCGGGTTCAACCCCGCCGCTTTTTATTTCAAGTCATTTGCCCTTGGAATCGACCTTCGACTTTTCGTCTTCGTTCATCTGCTTGATGGTGGGATCCCGGCTGGCTTCGCCGGTGGTTTGCGTCGTCGTGGCCGCCGGCCCGCTGCTTGGAATCGAAGTCTGGCCTGACGGCGTCTTCGCCGGCCGCGTTGCCGTTGCGTCCGGCGCAGCGTTGGTCTGGGCGCTCGCTGCCTGCATATCAAAAAGAAGGACGCCCGACAGCAAGGCTGCCGCGAGCGTCCCCAATCTCACCATCGTGATTTTCATCGACCTTTTCATCGACCTGGCTCCTGTCAGATCGATGAAAACGGCCACAGCCCTTTAACGTTCCGCGTCACGCCTCCAGTTGCTTGCCGATCGGCAGGCTGCGGATGCGCTTTCCGGTGGCGGCGAAGATCGCGTTGATCAAGGCCGGCGCGAACGGCGGCACGCCGGGTTCGCCGACGCCGCTGGGCGGCGTATCGGGCCCCGGCGGCACGATATAGACGTGGGTCACCAGCGGGGACTCGTCCATCCGGATCACAGGGAAATCGTCGAAATTGCCCTGCTGCACCTTGCCGTCCTTGAAAGTGATCTCGCCATATTTGGCAAGGCTCAGCCCCATGATCGCCGCGCCCTCGATCTGGGACTCGATGCGCTCCGGATTGACATAGGTTCCGCAATCGATCGCGGTATCGACCCTCGGCACCGTGAGCTTGCCCTTGTCGTCAATGGCGACCTCGACGATGGTCGCGATGTAGCTGACGAAACTCCGGTGCACGGCGATGCCGAGCCCGTGGCCTTTCGGCACGGACCGTCCCCAGCCGCCCTTGTCGGCGACCAGCTCGACCACCTTGCGAAGGCGGGCGGTGTCGATCGGATAGCTGCTATAGGGCTCGCCGTAGTTCCAGGGGTCCTTCACCGACGACAGGTTGACGAGGCGAGGCGATCCGATCAGCTCCAGCAGCATGTCCTTCGGGTCGCGCTTGGTCGCGGAAGCGATTTCGGCAACCATCGACTGAACCGCGAAGGCGCGCGGGATGTTCGACACCGCACGGAACCAGCCAATGCGGGTATGCGCGGCCGCTTCCGGATTCTCGCATTGCAGGTTGGCGATCTCGAACGGGTTGTCGATCAGTCCCATGCCGAGTTCGAACGGCGCCTCATGCTTCGCACCAGCTGCGAAGGTCGAGGCAATGGTAGGCGCCACGCTGCGATGCCGCCACGCGATCACCTTGCCGCTCTTGTCCAGCCCGGCCTCGATGCGTTCCAGCGAAACGGTGTGCAGGAAGCCGTGACGAACATCGTCCTCCCGCGTCCATTGCACCTTCACGGGCGCACCGAGTTCCTTCGACAGCAGCGCCGCCTCGATCGCGAAATCGCATTTCGATTTGCGCCCGAACCCGCCGCCGAGCAGCGTGACGTTGACGGTGACGTTGGCGTCGGGGATGCCGAGCGTCTTGGCGACGTCTTCGCGCGTGCCGCCGGCACTTTGCACCGGCGCCCAGATTTCGCACCTGTCGCCTTTGACATCGGCGACCGCGACCGGCGGCTCCATGCTGACATGCGCCAGGTGCGGCACATAATACTCGCCGGTGATCACCTTGTCGGCGCTCTTCAATGCCGCATCGGCGTCGCCTTCCTTGCGCACCACCAGCCCCGGTTTTCGCGCGGCCTCTTCCAGCGAAGCCCGGTAGGCGACCGAGTCGTATTTGCCGTTGGCGCCGTCATCCCAGACGATCTTCAGCGCGTCGCGCCCCTTGATCGCCGCCCCGGTGTTGCGGGCGATCACGGCAACGCCGCCGAGCGGCTGGAATTTGGACGGCCACGGCCAGCCCTTGACCTCCAATACCTTCTCGACGCCGGAGACCTTCATCGCTTCCGCCGCGTCGAACGACTTCACCTTGCCGCCGGTCACCGGCGGACGGGCGATGACGGCGTATTTCATGCCCGGCAGCCGAATGTCGGCGCCGTAATGCGCCTTGCCGACGGTAATGTCCCTGAGATCGACGATGCCGATCTGGCCCTTGCCGAGATAGCGGAAATCCTTCGGGTCCTTCAGCTTCAAACCTTCGATACCAGGCACCGATTCCTTGGCGGCATCGGCGGCAAGATCGCCAAAGCCTATCTTGCGTCCGCTCGCAGCGTGGATCACCTCGTGATTGCGGGCCTTCACCTCGGTCGCCGGCACGCCCCAGCGCTTGGCGGCGGCGGCCTCCAGCATCGAGCGCGCCGAGGCGCCGATCTGGCGCATCGGCATCAGATAATGCCGCGTGCTGCGCGAGCCGTCGGTGTCCTGGTTGCCGTATTTGGCCTCGTTGCCGGGCGCCTGCTGAACCCGGACGCGCGACCAGTCTGCTTCCATCTCCTCGGCGACGATCAGCGGCAGGCTGGTCCGTACGCCGGTTCCCATCTCGGCGCGGTGGCCGACGATGGTGACGATGCCGTCGGGCGCGATCGAGACGAACACGCGTGGATCGACCACGGTGCCGTGCGGCATCTTCGATGCGCCGGTCTCGTAGGCGGCGAAAGCCGGGCGGGACATCACGGGCGCGGCGAGCGCAAAGCCGCCGGCGATGCCGAGGCCCTTCAGGATGCTGCGGCGGGAAACGTTCTCGACCTTGAGGTGCCGCTCAAAGCCGCGAAGTTTTTTGGGATTGGTGAGGATATTCATGATCACACCCCCGTTGACGCGAGATGCACGGCGTTCTCGATGCGCTGGTAACAGCCGCAGCGGCAGATGTTGCCCGCCATCGCTTCGCGGATCTGGTCATGGGTAGGTTTTGGATTGTCCATCAACAGCGCGGCGCCCTGCATGATCTGGCCGGTCTGGCAATAGCCGCATTGCGGGACATTGAGCTGGCGCCAGGCCTTCTGCACCGGGTGATCGCCGGTCGGGTGCAACCCCTCGATGGTGGTGACGTCGCGGCCGACCACGTCGGAAACCGAGGTGATGCAGGCGCGCACGGCCTGCTTGTCGATGATGACGGTGCACGAGCCGCACAGGGCCTGGCCGCAGCCATATTTGGTCCCTGTCAGTCCCGCCTCGTCACGGAGAAACCAGAGTAACGGAAGATCCGGATCGCCATCCCAATTTTGTTCCTGGCCGTTTATCTTCACCTTGATCATGGCTGTCCCTCGCTCTTTTTAAGCTGTTGATCTGTTTGCGGCGCGAGCCGGAACACATTTCCATTCGCTCGGATCGCCGCGTGGTTTTCCCGCCCCAAGGCATTTCGTGAAGGCAATCTGGTTAAGGCAATTTGCTGTTTGCGGATGTCCTTTCGCGATTTGGCCGAGGCGCCCCCGGCATCAGGAATGCCGCGATGCTATCAGACGTTAACGACGCGGTGACTTCACAGACAGGTGTTTTGGATTTGCCGTTTGTCGAAAGCGGGGCTGCCGGGCGGCTGGCCGGTTTCTCTCGCCGCGCGCGGAAGCCGGGCAGTGAAGGCGTTGAGTTCGTTCGAACGGCGTTGCACCGGCGAGGAGGTGAAGCTGGGTACAGGCGGTGACCAAGTCCTCGCCTTCGACGCCAGGCCGCCAAAACCCGCCGGCAGGCTGAAATTCGTCAGCAAAACGCTCAGCGGCCAGTCGCGCGGACTGCAGATGCGCGCCCGCTCGTCACTGAGTTCCGGATTCTCGGGGCCGTCGTCCACTGTCTCGTCCTTTGGCCGGCGCCGCCGCCATCGCTCAGTTGAAGGCACCCTGAAGCCTGATTTCGATGCCGGACCGCCAGGATCACGCCCGGACCGCCCTAGATCGCCTAAACCATGGCCTTCAGCGCCTTGCAGCCGGACGATTTCGCGGCTATTCCCTCTGCCGTACGCTCCCTTCGTCTAGCGGTTAGGACGCGGCCCTCTCAAGGCTGAAACAGGGGTTCGATTCCCCTAGGGAGCGCCATAAAATCAAATGCTTAGGCGACGATCGAGGTCGCCGTTGAATATCGGTAAAATTAACATCCCTGCGCCCGCGAATTTCGTGCTGCTCCAGCGCACCGCGATTCCACAGTCGAATACCCCCGAACTCTCGGCCGACATCCGTCGTAACCCCGTCCAAAAGGCACGCGACAAACCGTAGGCGTCCTTCCATACCGGCCTCTGCGCCCAGCCTGCAGGTTGAAATAGAAGTCGGTTCTTCCGCCGCCGACATACTCGAAGATAGAGAGGCGATGGCCGCGTTGTGCAAAAACAATGGATGTTGTTTTGGGGACGATCCTCCAGGCGAATCATCAGACCCCTTTGATCGGGTGTGTAGCCGCAGCCTGTCGATGAGCGCGCTCCAGGCGGTCTGCGAGCGTATCGAGCCCCTTGACGTTGACCGTCTCCTCGAACGCTTTGAAGCGGATGTGCTTGCCGATTAGCTCCAGCCGGCGCATTCGATCGGACAGTCGTAGCTTCCTGGTTTCGCCGATCTGGACGCGATCCTTGCGGCGAATATCCGCCTGCGTGGCGTTCATGTCGTGGAGATATTCCTCGACGAAGCGTCGCCGCTTTGACGTCAAAACCGGCACGGTCGCATCGGAATTCATGTCCGATGTCTACCGGAGAGTCCTTTGCACTCTCGGTCACGCGGTGGCTTCGGTTTCAGATACGAACTGCCGATTGAGCGGCCGAATGATCCTGGTCCATTTGATGCTCCGGCAATGTAGCGCAGTCGTGCGGCACTGACTTCAGCTTCACTTTTTTCATTAGCGAGCACCGAATAGTTCACTGCGCTTAATCCTCGCTTATTGCGAATCCCTCGTTGGACCGTTTGGCAATTCCCGGAGGAGCCCGCAGACAATCTGGCAAATACAAGCTGTGCTGCTCTCAATCGCTCTTTCGAGGTACCTCTTTCGCCGCTTGATGTCCGTAGTCTTACGGCCTCTCAATCCAGGAACAGTTTTGACGTCTAACCGGATGAATCATAACGCAATTTTGCGACGCCATCGATTCATAGTTAAGTCGCGTTGCATATGGACGGTAATTAGAATTTACGACAAGTTGCGCTCATGAAGTTAAGGGACGGCCTCGCGAATTGCAGCACGAATGAATGACGTCTGCGACTTTGTCTCTGATCAAATCAAGAGACGCGACAAAAAAATTTCGAACATGCGCGGGTCCTGGGACTCGACATGAATAGGGCAGGGATTATGGCGTTCGGAGTAATTCACAATAGTTCCAGATTCTCTCCAATGTCAGCGCGTTTGCGTTGACCGCGCGCCGAAAAATCGGCGGTGTCTTGTGAGATACTTTTCGAGTGCGATCGCACCTGCTCTGCGTTAGCAGAGGAGTGAGCCGTGGGACGCGTTGCGTTTACTAAAAGGCAGAGCCGGTCGACTGGTTCGAGATCGAATCGCGTCGCCACGAAATTTCAGGTTTTTGCCGTTTTTCCATTTTTCCAATCGGACCGTCGATCGCTCCCACAAATGATTCACCAGCATTTGCTTCAGACGACTCCTTCGTTTCGTTGTCGTCTCACTTAGACATCATTGCAAAATTCCAGGCCGCGATCGCGGCATCCGGTTCATCGAACAGGCAGACGGCGCGATAGTTGCGCGCGAATTTTACGAACAGAGTATTGGAGTATTTTTGATGGCAAGCGCCAGCGGCACCACCACCCTCACAGGCACCAGTGGCAGCGACAATTACGTCGGCGGGTCCGGCAATGACTATCTCTCCGGAGGCGCTGGTGGCGATCGCCTCAACGGCGGATCGGGGGCCGATACGCTTGATGGCGGCAGTGGTTTTGACACCGTCCTCGGTGGGTCAGGCGCGGATACGCTCATCTATCGAGCGTGGGAAAACCAATACAAGATCGGTAGCCAAGTCTACGGGGTAGGCACAACGGTCGGACAAATGGCCTTTTCCGGCTACGACATCTATGACGGCGGCAACGGCAATGCTGCCCAGGGCACGGCAGAAATTGATACACTCGTTATCAACCTGAGCAATGCGCAGTTACTTAATACGACTTTCATGGCAGCGTTGAACGCTGAAATCACCCAATTTCAGGCCTTTATGGCCGCAAACACGAACAAGAATACCGGTCAAGCAGGCCAGGCAGAATTCACGTTCACGAGCATCAATCTCAAAGTCTCTGCGATTGAAAAGGTCAGTGTCGCGCTCGACCCGACTTCTCCCAAAGGCGTCGACGATATCAATGGGCTCGATCTTGTCCGAGAGGCCGGCGTGGGCCCGGGTAATGCCCCGTTTGCGGGCGATTGTTCGGCCGCAGGCAATGTGCTCACAAATGATACGGATTCTGACAACGGCCAGGCGTCGCTGGTTGTCTCGGGCGTGCGTACCGGACCAGAATACGGCGCGGGAACTGGCGGCACAGTAGGGACCGCACTGGTTGGCATCTACGGCTCGCTGACCCTGAATGCCAATGGCACCTGGACCTATGCCCTAAATAACATGGACGCCGACACCAACGCGTTGGCGGACGGCGTCACGGTCACGGAGGTGTTTACGTACACCGTGCAAGATCCAAATGGTCTTACGGACACCGCACAGCTGACCATCACGATCATGGGCACCAATGACATTGTCAGCATCACCAGCGGTGCGCAGAGCGGCGCGGTGGTCGAGGATGCGCCCACCACGCCGAATCCGTCCGACTCGCTCGACGCCAATGGCACCATCAGTTTCACCGACGTCGACCTCAGCGACGGGCACACGGCGTCGTTTGTCGCAGCTCCTGCCAACGCAACGTCGCTCGGAACCTTCTCGCTTGGTGCGGTGAGTGAGGCCGCCAACGCGGCGAACGGCTCGGTCGGTTGGAGTTATGCGCTCAACAACAGCGCGTCGCAGTACCTCGCCGACGGCCAGAGCGTCACCGAGACTTATACGGTCACGGTGAATGACGGCCACGGTTCGACGACCACCCAGAACGTAGTCGTCACCATCACCGGCAGCAACGACGTTGTCAGCGTCACCAGCGGTGTGCAGAGCGGCACGGTGGTCGAGGATGCGCTCACCACACCAAATCCGTCCGACTCGCTCAACGCCAATGGCACCATCAATTTCACTGACGTCGACCTCAGCGACGGCCACACCGTCAGCTTTGCTGCCGCTCCCGCCAACATGACGTCGCTCGGGACCTTCTCGCTTGGTGCGGTGAGTGAGGCCGTCAACGCGGCCAGCGGCTCGGTCGGTTGGAGTTATGCGCTCAACAACAGCGCGTCGCAGTACCTGGCCGACGGCCAGAGCGTCACCGAGACTTACACGGTCACGGTGAATGACGGTCATGGTTCGACCACCACGCAGGATGTTGTGATCACCATCAACGGCACCAATGATGCGCCGACGGTTGACGCGACGGCGGCCTCGGCGATCACCGAGGCGGGCGATGCCAGCGCGCAGGACCTCAGCCAGTCCGGCACGGTGAGCTTTGACGACATCGACACCAACGACGTGGTGGACATCAGCTATGCCGCCAACGGCGACATCGCCTGGAGCAACGGCACGATCGACCCGGCGCTGGCGGCGCAATTGGTGGCGGGCTTTGCCACCAGCGCGACCGACGCGGCGGCCCCGGGCGACACGCCGTGGACCTACACGGTCAACGACGCCAACCTCGACTTCCTGTCGTCGGGCGAAACCATCACCTTCTCCTACACGGTGACGGCGACCGACAGCACCGGCGCGACCGCGACCGACACGGTCAGCTTCACCATCAACGGCACCAATGATGCGCCGACGGTTGACGCGACGGCGGCCTCGGCGATCACCGAGGCGGGCGATGCCAGCGCGCAGGACCTCAGCCAGTCCGGCACGGTGAGCTTTGACGACATCGACACCAACGACGTGGTGGACATCAGCTATGCCGCCAACGGCGACATCGCCTGGAGCAACGGCACGATCGACCCGGCGCTGGCGGCGCAATTGGTGGCGGGCTTTGCCACCAGCGCGACCGACGCGGCGGCCCCGGGCGACACGCCGTGGACCTACACGGTCAACGACGCCAACCTCGACTTCCTGTCGTCGGGCGAAACCATCACCTTCTCCTACACGGTGACGGCGACCGACAGCACCGGCGCGACCGCGACCGACACGGTCAGCTTCACCATCAACGGCACCAATGATGCGCCGACGGTTGACGCGACGGCGGCCTCGGCGATCACCGAGGCGGGCGATGCCAGCGCGCAGGACCTCAGCCAGTCCGGCACGGTGAGCTTTGACGACATCGACACCAACGACGTGGTGGACATCAGCTATGCCGCCAACGGCGACATCGCCTGGAGCAACGGCACGATCGACCCGGCGCTGGCGGCGCAATTGGTGGCGGGCTTTGCCACCAGCGCGACCGACGCGGCGGCCCCGGGCGACACGCCGTGGACCTACACGGTCAACGACGCCAACCTCGACTTCCTGTCGTCGGGCGAAACCATCACCTTCTCCTACACGGTGACGGCGACCGACAGCACCGGCGCGACCGCGACCGACACGGTCAGCTTCACCATCAACGGCACCAATGATGCGCCGACGGTTGACGCGACGGCGGCCTCGGCGATCACCGAGGCGGGCGATGCCAGCGCGCAGGACCTCAGCCAGTCCGGCACGGTGAGCTTTGACGACATCGACACCAACGACGTGGTGGACATCAGCTATGCCGCCAACGGCGACATCGCCTGGAGCAACGGCACGATCGACCCGGCGCTGGCGGCGCAATTGGTGGCGGGCTTTGCCACCAGCGCGACCGACGCGGCGGCCCCGGGCGACACCGCCGTGGACCTACACGGTCAACGACGCCAACCTCGACTTCCTGTCGTCGGGCGAAACCATCACCTTCTCCTACACGGTGACGGCGACCGACAGCACCGGCGCGACCGCGACCGACACGGTCAGCTTCACCATCAACGGCACCAATGATGCGCCGACGGTTGACGCGACGGCGGCCTCGGCGATCACCGAGGCGGGCGATGCCAGCGCGCAGGACCTCAGCCAGTCCGGCACGGTGAGCTTTGACGACATCGACACCAACGACGTGGTGGACATCAGCTATGCCGCCAACGGCGACATCGCCTGGAGCAACGGCACGATCGACCCGGCGCTGGCGGCGCAATTGGTGGCGGGCTTTGCCACCAGCGCGACCGACGCGGCGGCCCCGGGCGACACGCCGTGGACCTACACGGTCAACGACGCCAACCTCGACTTCCTGTCGTCGGGCGAAACCATCACCTTCTCCTACACGGTGACGGCGACCGACAGCACCGGCGCGACCGCGACCGACACGGTCAGCTTCACCATCAACGGCACCAATGATGCGCCGACGGTTGACGCGACGGCGGCCTCGGCGATCACCGAGGCGGGCGATGCCAGCGCGCAGGACCTCAGCCAGTCCGGCACGGTGAGCTTTGACGACATCGACACCAACGACGTGGTGGACATCAGCTATGCCGCCAACGGCGACATCGCCTGGAGCAACGGCACGATCGACCCGGCGCTGGCGGCGCAATTGGTGGCGGGCTTTGCCACCAGCGCGACCGACGCGGCGGCCCCGGGCGACACGCCGTGGACCTACACGGTCAACGACGCCAACCTCGACTTCCTGTCGTCGGGCGAAACCATCACCTTCTCCTACACGGTGACGGCGACCGACAGCACCGGCGCGACCGCGACCGACACGGTCAGCTTCACCATCAACGGCACCAATGATGCGCCGACGGTTGACGCGACGGCGGCCTCGGCGATCACCGAGGCGGGCGATGCCAGCGCGCAGGACCTCAGCCAGTCCGGCACGGTGAGCTTTGACGACATCGACACCAACGACGTGGTGGACATCAGCTATGCCGCCAACGGCGACATCGCCTGGAGCAACGGCACGATCGACCCGGCGCTGGCGGCGCAATTGGTGGCGGGCTTTGCCACCAGCGCGACCGACGCGGCGGCCCCGGGCGACACGCCGTGGACCTACACGGTCAACGACGCCAACCTCGACTTCCTGTCGTCGGGCGAAACCATCACCTTCTCCTACACGGTGACGGCGACCGACAGCACCGGCGCGACCGCGACCGACACGGTCAGCTTCACCATCAACGGCACCAATGATGCGCCGACGGTTGACGCGACGGCGGCCTCGGCGATCACCGAGGCGGGCGATGCCAGCGCGCAGGACCTCAGCCAGTCCGGCACGGTGAGCTTTGACGACATCGACACCAACGACGTGGTGGACATCAGCTATGCCGCCAACGGCGACATCGCCTGGAGCAACGGCACGATCGACCCGGCGCTGGCGGCGCAATTGGTGGCGGGCTTTGCCACCAGCGCGACCGACGCGGCGGCCCCGGGCGACACGCCGTGGACCTACACGGTCAACGACGCCAACCTCGACTTCCTGTCGTCGGGCGAAACCATCACCTTCTCCTACACGGTGACGGCGACCGACAGCACCGGCGCGACCGCGACCGACACGGTCAGCTTCACCATCAACGGCACCAATGATGCGCCGACTGCGGTCGGCGACGCGCCAGTGAGCGTTACGGAGGATTTTGTCGGCACCATAGGCGGCAATACTTTGACCAACGACACCGACGTCGATAACGGCGACACCAGGACGGTCACCGCTGTCGATATTGGAAGCGGTTTTCAGACGATTGTGCCGAGTGGCATAACGACGCTGTCAAATACGAAAGGTACCTATACCTTCCAAGCGGACGGAGCGTGGACGTTCGATCCCAGCCTGAACCAGAACAATGCGTCGGGAATCAGCGCCGCTTTCACATATCAAATCACAGATAGTCATGGAGCGACCGCGACGGCGGTTCAGCCGATCACGGTGACCGATGGGACCGCGGCGGCTAATGCGGCGGCCATCACGCTCGACGTTAACGAGGCGGCGCTGTCGACCGCTGGTGCGACAGGGTCGAATCCGTCTCTAATAACTGAGGTAGACAATAGCCCAAGCCTCTCATTCACCGCCGGCTCGGACAATCTGACCTCCTTTGCTTTCTCGACCAACTTGTCGGGTTTGGTCACGGACCTGAACGGCGGCGGCCAGGACATCTGGTGGCAGTACTCGTCCGCTACGCAGATCAAGGGCTTCCTTAACGCAGGAATGACGCAGTTGGCGGTGACGCTCGATTTGAACGCGCCGGCGAGCATTGCTGCGGGCGCCAGCGGGACTGCTACGGTGACGGCGACGCTGTCCGATAATCTGTCGCATCCGAATGGTTTGGCCGCGCAAATCAGTTCGCTCGGCAACGTGAACGTCCAGGCAACCGACACCGATGGAGACATAGCGACCGGCGCCGCGACCGTGCGGGTGCAGGACGACGTTCCGAACAACATTACTGCTATGCCGATGATTGTGTCGAACGAAACTACCACGGTCGGCACCGCTCCCCTCAACTTCTTCGAGAATATTGGGGCGGACGGCGGAACGGTGGTGTTTGACGGCACAAACAATTCCACCCTGCTTTCGGGTGGCAACGCAGTGAAGTCCGGCGGCGTGGACGTCAAACTGTTTGGGTTCAATACGGGCGTGCTGACCGCCAAGACAGGCGCCGCTGCAGATGGCACGGGTGGCACGACGATTTTCACCATCACGCTGAACCCGAACAGCGCCACCGAGGCGAATGACAATTACACGGTGCAGTTTTTCCAACGTCTGGATGATGGGTCACAAGCGTCCACCGTCTCCGTTGGGAGCCTTAGCGCCGGCAATGGCACTTTCCGGCTCGTAGAAGGAGCCGGCAACAGGGATCTGCTGTTCTCTGCGCAGAACGGCGCGGGCGCCGAGGGGACGGTCAACACAAACAGCTCCCAAGTCGGCGTCAACAATCCCTCCATCAGCGGTGGTGAGCGCCTCCGCATCGACTTCGTCAACAATGGCGTAGCGCCAGGTACTACGTTTGACTACGACAGTCATTATGACGTGAACGGTTTCTCGTTTGGCCTTCCCGATGTTTCCGCTGGGGCTACGGTGAAGCTGAGGGTGTATAGCGACTCGGACGCCGAACCAGGCGCTGCTACATCAAGTCGCGCGGATCTGATCAACGATGCCCAGGTTCAGGTCACCCGCATACTGAAGAACGGTGTGGAGCTGAATCTTTCGTCACTGACCTCAACCGTGGAGGCGGGAGTCACAGTATACACCGTCAGCGTTGCACTAAACGACACGATTACTGTTTTCAGCGACGATGGCTATAATAGAATTGAGGTTGAAAATCCGACTGGCAATAACATTGGCCTCAACACTTTCGGGTACCAAACGGAAAACGTTGGCAGCCCGATCCCGATGAGCTTCGGCCTCAAGGCCACGGATGGCGATGGAGACATTGCAGCCGGCTCCCTCAGTCTTACGACCCAACCCGCTCCGGACCTCACCGGAACGGCAGCGGCAGAAGCGTTGGTCGGCGGCGCACTCGCCAATGTCATCATTGGTGGCGGCGGCGCCGATCTATTGATCGGCAATGGCGGCAGCGATACGATCACTTACGAGACGGGTGCGACAATCCACGGCGATTCCGCTTCTGCGCCGGCAGGCACCAACAGCGACACGCTCGTTCTCACGCAGGCCGTGAACATAAATCTGTCTCTCGTTAATCAGGATACCTCGGCAGCTTCCGTCGTTACCGGGTTCGAGAATGTCAACGCATCAGCCGTGTCTTCGGCCGTTGTTCTGACCGGATCGGGCGGGGCAAATAGTTTGATCGGTGGCACCGGCGGCGACACCCTCACTGCTGGTGGGGGCGGTGACACGCTCACTGGCAATGCAGGCGCAGATACATTTAATGTAGAATCGGGCACGGACAGCATCACGGATCTCGGAACGGGGGGCGCCGACATCCTAGTCGTGTCAGCTGGAGCAACCGCGATCGCGACCGCCACCGCCGCTTGGACGGCGAGCGTGGCGACCAACAACGCTGGCACGGCATCCGTAAATGCAAACGGCTTTAACGTGAGTGTTGCCAGTGCCAGTGGACCCAACGGCTGGACCCTGAATAACAGCAGTACGACGGCGGTCACCCTAACGGGTTCTGCGAATGGCGACATAGTCACATCGAGTAGTGCGGGAGACACTATCAATGCCGGGGCCGGCGCTGATACCGTAAAGATAGATGCCGGCAGCGCCACCAACCGTTCGTGGACAGTCAACCTGGGAAGCGATGCGGTTCAGGACACGATTATCTTCAACCACACCGCGCTGGGCCTTGCCGACCAGACGGTCGTGACTGTCAGCAACTTCGACGTGGCTGACAGCGATCGAGTTGCCGTGATTCTCAATGGCACGAGCATTACGGCCACCGGTGTCCAGACGATCACGGCGGACAATACCACTTTTTCGGGAACAGCAAGGATCGTCGAAATAGCGATCAACAACGCTGGTCGGGTTACCACCTCGCTTGCTAACGATGGAGACGGCTCAAATATCGAAAGTATCATTCAGGCGGCAACCACTAACTTTCCCGCCACTGGAAATTACACGTTCATCGTTTACTCGGACCTCACCGGCACCGCGAATGCGGGTATCTATACGGTGAACATTAGTGATGCTACGAACCCCAGTAATGGCGGCATGACCGTTGAGCACATCATGACGCTCAATGGTGTCGGGTTCGGCGCGATGGGGGCTGCCAACTTCGCGAACCTCACCCTCGCGCCCGCGGGGGTTGCGGGCGAGCCGGTCAACCTGGCTCTCACCGACCCGTCCGCCGATCACGTCGGCGCCGTCACGGTCACTATCGCCGGCGTTCCGGCGGGCTGGAGCTTGAGCGAAGGCGCCGCCAACGGCGATGGCAGTTGGACGGTGCATACAGCCGACGTTGCCGCGCTGACGATCACCTCGCCAGGCGACTACACCGGCGCGCTGGTCCTCACCGTGACGCAAAGCTGGACCAACCCAGACGGCAGCACCGGGAACGCCATCGTCGCCGATAACGTGGAAGTCTACGCGCCGGGCAACCCGATCTTCGCCATCTCGGGCGACGACAACCTGACCGGCTCCAGCGGCCAAGACCTGTTCGTGTTCGCCCAACCAATCGGCCATGACGTGATTTATAGCTTCGACGCCATGTCGGATCAGATTGATCTGATCGGCTATGCTAATTTCACCGGCTTCGGCGACATCCAGGCGCATACTGCAAACGACGCGGCCGGCAACGCGGTGATCACGCTCGCTGACGGTCAATCGATCACGCTGAATGGGGTCGATGCCGCTTCGCTCGCCGCTGATGACTTCGTCTTCGACCAGACACCGTTCACGGTGAATGCCAGCCACATGGTGATCAGCAATGGCGCAATTCTGCCGCTGAGCGGCGTCATCGATAACACCGGCACGATAGAATTGAACTCGGCGGGTGTCGAAACCGATCTCCAGCTTATCCAGCATGGCATTACGCTCCAGGGTCACGGACAGGTCATGCTGTCCGACAGCACCGGGAACGTGATCACCGGAACGGTCTCGGACGTCACGCTGACGAACGTGGACAACACCATCTCGGGCGCCGGACAGCTCGGCGCAGGGCAGATGATCCTGATCAACGAAGGCACGATCATCGCCACCGGCACCAATTCCCTCGAGATCGATACCGGTGCGCATACCATCGTCAATTCCGGAACACTCGAAGCGACCGGCAGCGGCGGGCTGGTGATCGACAGCAACCTTGATAATTCCGGATTGCTGTGGGCGAATGGGGCAGACATCACCCTCAACGGCAGCGTAACTGGCGGCGGCACGGCATTGATCGATGGTGTAGCCACGATCGAGTTCGAAGCGGCCTCAGCTGTTGATGTAACGTTTGCTGCCGAGGCGACTGGAACGCTCAAGCTTGGCGACTCCTTCGACTTCAGCGGAATGGTTTCGGGATTTAACGAGGATGACCACTTCGATCTGGTCGATGTCACGTTTGGAGAAAGCACCAGCGTAAGTTACGTTGAGAACACCGAGGAGACCGGCGGAACCCTAACGGTAACGGACGGCGTTCACACCGCCAACATCTCGTTGCTCGGCGACTACTCGGCGGACGGCTTCGCATTCTCGGCAGACGATACGACGGGCACACTTCTGTCATACCGTGCGGATCTGATCTAGCTGACCGACGGCTCTGGATGCGGTGCGGAGCTGATGGGGCGATGCCCGACGATGGTTTTGGAACGTGAGAAGGAGTATGACCAGGGCACGGGTAGGCTTGGCCTGGAGCGTTCATAAATGGCGATCAGGATCGGCGAGGTAAAGTCGTCCAGCCTTTCGGATGACAAGAAGGAAGTCATCGTCGGCGGAAGCGGGAAATATATTGGCGATGTCGAGCTGAAAATCGCGCGCGAGTGCCTGGACGATTTTATCGATGCCCTGGTCAGCGCGCGGGGCACGCTGGAGCCAACCCTTGCCGTGGCAGTTCCCAGTGCGGGCTCCGCCGTGGTTCCCAAGCGGAATGCTCGATCGGAAGGCAACCCGAATGAAGTCAGATTTGAAATTCCGAAGACCTTCGCCGTGACGGCGGACACCGAGGGCAGGGGCCTGGTCCTGCTTATTCTCAATCACCGGCTGGAAAACCAGGAAGGATATGCGCTGTCCCCGGATGCCGCACGTCAAGTAGCTGCGGGGCTGACCAAGAGCGCGGACGCATTGCTCGCATCCCCGGTTGCCGGCGAACTAAACAAGTGAGCTCACGGATGTGCGTTAAAAATCAACCTGCGTCCGTCCGGTAGCCGGACGTAGATAGCAGCTTGCCGCGACCCGGCGACCGAGGTGCTGACGAAGTCAGGCGAACAGCCCCGCGCCAGCCGGCGTGAACTTCGCGGTTCTCACCATGAAAGCGGCCGCGCACTTCAACCAGCAGGCGGATCGGTTCGGCGCAGCGTCGTTACCCAGATGACGCGCGCTACCTGCTGCGTCGGATTGTCGAACATGTGCGGCACGATGCTCGGGAAGCGGAAACTGTCGCCCGCCTCCAGGACATGGGCTTCGTGGTCGAGCCACAGACGCAGGCTGCCCGACAATATGTAGCCCGCCTTTTCACCGGTGTGCTGGAAGAAGTCGGTGCCCGACGAGCCGCCAGGGTTGAGCGTGAGTTCATAGAGTTCGAGTTCACCCTTCTCGGCAGGGGTGAGCGCTTCCTTGACGACGCCGCTGGCGGTGAGCCGAAGCAGCCGACGGTCATTCTTCCGCACGATGTAGCGCTGCGGCTCGCCGGCGTCGGTTGCTCCGAAGAAATAGGAGATCGGCACGTCGAGCGCGATGCTGAGGAGACGCAACGTGCGCACGGACGGCATGGCGAGCGCGCGTTCGAGCTGGCTGATCATGCCGGTGGACAGGCCGGTACGTTTGGCGACGTCCTGAATCGAGAAGCCTGCGCGCTGGCGCAGCAGCCGCACGGTTTCGCCGAGACGCCGCTGGTCGACCGCGTCGTCGCTTTCGATCGCCTGGGCGTTCTTCGGAATGCTCGCGCCGCTGCGGCCACCCATGTCGTTCTCCATATCTCGCCGCCCAACCTTTTCGCGCCAGCGCCAAACGTCAGTCCTACTAAACTAACCAGTCATACCATCATTACGATTGACTCGATTATTTAGCTGTGATGAAATTTCTGTGCAAATATTTAGAAATGCTAAAGTTCGATCAATCCCCTCCATTGTCGGGTTTTCAACCCAGGCGCGGGGAAACGACGCCTCGTGCGGAAACGGAGAGGGTTCATGGCGGACAAAATTGGCAAGTTCGACGTTCCAGCGCTGGGCAATCTGAACCCCGGCATCCCGAACCGCCGGCAGTTCATGCTGCTCGGCGCGAGCGCTGCGGCGGGATTGAGCACTACGGCCTCGGCATTTGCGCAGACGGAACGTCCGGGCAATCCGCCCGCCAAGCCACGCGGGCAGGTGATCGCGGCCCTGTCGCAGGAGCCGACCGTCTTTCATCCCCTGATGCCCGGTATCGAGGTCGATCAGGGCGTTTGGTGGCAAGTGTTCTCGCCGCTATGGTTCATCGATCCTGATGGCAACTTCGTTCCTGACCTGGCCCGCGAAGTTCCCACCATCGAGAATGGCGGGCTGTCGGCCGACGGTCTGACCTGGAAGATCAAGCTGCGCAGTAACGCCAAGTGGCATGATGGCACGGCGTTTACGGCAGACGACGTCAAGTTCTCCCTCGAGCTGATCAACAACACGGATTTCCGCGCGCGCAACCGCGTCGGCCATAACCTGGTCAAGGACATCAAGGTCGTCGCGCCCGACGAGGTTCACTGGCGCATGGAGGCGCCGTATTCGCCCTATATGTCGATCCTGTCGCTGACCTGCATGGTGCCCAAGCACATTCTGGAGAAGGTTTCGGATCCAAACAGCTCGCCATTCCACAATGCGCCAGTCGGGACCGGACCGTTCCGTTGGGGCGAGCGCGTGCCGGGCGACCACATCCTGTTGCACGCCCATACCGGCTACCACGGCAAAGGGCCTTATCTGGAGCGCGTCGTCTTCAAGTACATCCCGGACCTGACCGTCCTGTACACCCAGTTCCGCACCGGCCAGGTCGATTACACGGGCTTGCAGGGAATCCTGCCGAACTTCGTGCAAGAGGCGAAAACGCTGCGTGGCCGCAAGATTTTCGTGTCGTCGACGGCCTCGGTGGAGCATGTCGCGCCGAACCTGGATTTCGGTCCATTCACCGACCGCACGGTGCGCGAGGCGCTTTATCTCGCGATCAACAAGAAGGCGATCATCGACGCGCTCAATTACGGCCTGCCGACGCAGACCGAGAGTTTTGTGCCGCAACAGGCCTGGTCGTTCCAGCAAGGCCTGCCGTGGCACAGCTACGATCCGGCGAAGGCCAATGCGCTGCTCGATGCGGCGGGATGGGTCCGCGGTGCGGGCGGCATCCGCGAGAAGGGCGGCGCCAAGCTCGAATTCACCAATTCGACCACGTCCGGCAACGCCGTGCGCGAGCAAACCCAGCAGTTGCTGATTCAGGACTGGCGCGCGATCGGCGCCGCGATGCGCGTGAACAACATGCCGGCTGCGGTCATCTGGGGCGAGTTCTGGCAGCAGTCGAAGTTCAACTCGGTCCTGGTGTCGGTGAACTTCATGCTGGGCAGCGATCCGGACGTGACGCCGCGCTTCGGCTCCGGCGCCATTCCGGCCAAGGGCGGACGCGGCTTCAACACCTATCAATACCAGAGCCCGGAGGCCGACCGGCTGCTCGCCGAGGGCGCCAAGCAGTTCGATCTTGCAAAGCGCAAGGCGATCTATGGTGACCTTCAGAAGCTGATCCGCAACGACCTTGCGGTGCTGCCGCTGTTCCAGGGCACCATCACCGAGGGCGTCAAGGAAGGGCTGCAGGGCTTCCGGCACAACATCAACGCTTCGTCCAACTGCTGGAACATCCGCGAATGGTACTGGACCTGACGCGTCTGATCCGGGGGATTGCCTGAATGGCCCGTTACGTCGCCAATCGCCTGATGCAGGCGATCATGTTGCTGGTGATCGTCTCGGCGCTCGGCTTTGCGATCCTCCATCTGGCGCCTGGCGGCCCGCTCTCGCAATTCGCCGCCTCGGCGCAAATGACGCAGGAGGACCTCGATCGCGTCACCAGGCAGCTCGGCCTCGATCGTCCGCTGCCGATCCAGTATCTCGACTGGTTCGGGCGCATGGTCAGAGGCGACTGGGGTCGCTCCTATCGGGACGGAGAGCCCGTGCTGTCCGTCATCGGCTCGCATCTTGGCGCCACGCTCGAACTGATGGCGACCGCGACCCTCATCGCGGTTCTGCTCGGCTGCTGGATCGGGGTGCTTGGCGCCGTGCGCCGCTATTCCTTGTTCGATTCGCTGGCAACCGTCGGCGCCATGATCGCGCTTTCCATTCCGACGTTCTGGTTCGGGCTCGTCACGATCTATCTGTTTTCGGTGAAGCTCGGCTGGCTGCCGTCCGGCAACCGGCACACGATCGGCGACGGCTCACTGCTCGATCTCCTGCATCATCTGATCGCACCGGCCGTCGTGCTGGCGCTTGTCGAGACCGCCATCTGGGGACGCTTCATGCGCTCCTCGATGCTCGAGGTCATCAACCAGGATTACATCCGCACGGCGCGCGCCAAGGGGATGCCGGAGTGGCGCATCCTGACGGTGCATGCCTTGCGCAACGCCCTGCTGCCGATGATCACAGTTGCGGGCCTTCAGTTTCCAACATTGCTCGGCGGCGCGCTGGTCACCGAGACCGTCTTCACCTGGCCCGGCATGGGCCGGCTGTTCCTCGATTCCATCGGATATCGCGATTATCCGGTCGTGATGGGCATCCTGATGTTTTCGGCCATGATGGTGCTGATAGGTTCGCTTCTCGCCGACATCCTTTATGCCGTCGTCGATCCTCGGATCAGGGTGGGATAGGCGATGAGCACCGCAGCCTTGCAGACCGTCCAACTTGCTCCCGGCCAGGCCGCCTGGCAGCGCTTCCGGCGTCACAAACTGGCTTTGGCGGGTGCCGTGACCATCGTCATCCTCGTGCTGGGTTCGGCATTCGGTCCTTATCTTTTGCCGTTCGACGACACCTATATCGACATCATGAAGCGGTTCGCGCCGCCATTGTCGGGAGCTCACATCCTTGGCACCGACGAGCTTGGCCGCGACGTGCTGGCGCGGCTGATGATGGGAGGTCGGGTGTCGCTCTCCATCGGCATCGTCGCGATGACCATCGCCATGGCGGTCGGCATCCTTGTCGGCGCTTTCGCGGGCTTCTACGGCGGCGTCATCGGTGCCGTGCTGATGCGGTTCGTCGATGCCGTGCTGTGCTTCCCGGCGATCTTTCTGCTGCTGGCGCTCGCGGCGCTCACCGAGCCGGGTCTGATGACCACCACCTTGCTGATCGCGGCCACCGCGTGGATGAGCGTCGCCCGCGTGGTGGAAGCGCAGGTCCGTTCGCTTCGCGAACGCGAGTTCGCGATCGCCGCCGTCGCCTTCGGGTCGTCGAACCTGCGGATCATGTTCCGCGAACTCGTGCCCAACGCGATGGCGCCGATCGTGGTTGCGGCCACGCTCAACGTCGCCAAGGCGATCCTGCTCGAATCCTATGTCAGCTACCTCGGATTCGGCATTCAGCCGCCGGCCGCGAGCTGGGGCAACATGCTCAACAATGCGCAGATCTATATGACGAGTGCGCCCTGGCTTGCGATTGCGCCGGGCATTGCCATCACGCTCGCCGTGACCAGCTTCAACTTCCTCGGCGACGGACTGCGCGACGCGCTCGATCCGCGCATGAACATCCCATGAAGCGCAATTTTACTGTCAGGAGAGTCTCATGTCCCCGCCACTCAGCCGCATCACAAGCGACGAACGCTTGCCGGCGCAAGCCGATGTCGTCGTCATCGGCGGTGGCGTCATCGGCGTTTCGGCGGCCTATC
Source organism: Bradyrhizobium sp. OAE829 (assembly GCF_040546575.1). Lineage (NCBI taxonomy): Bacteria > Pseudomonadati > Pseudomonadota > Alphaproteobacteria > Hyphomicrobiales > Nitrobacteraceae > Bradyrhizobium > Bradyrhizobium sp. OAE829. Next base: position 5,671,891 of record NZ_JBEPOE010000001.1, read on the forward strand.
ACCTGGCGAAGAAGGGACACACCGTCGCGCTGATCGAGAAGGGGCATGTTGGCGCCGAGCAGTCGAGCCGCAACTGGGGTTGGTGCCGCCAGCAGGGCCGTGCCCGCGCCGAGATCCCGCTGGCCCGCGAGGCGCTGCGGTTGTGGGAGGACATGCAGAACGACGCCGGCGTCGATGCCGGCTTTCGGCGTACCGGCGTCTTGTTCCTGACCAAGAACCCGCAGGAACTGGCCGCCTGGGAGAAATGGGCCGAGATCGCGCGCGAACAGCAGGTTCATTCAACCGTCTTGTCGGCCGCCGAGGTCGCCGAGCGCGTGCCCGGCAATGCCGACACCTGGGTTGGCGGTTTGCACACGCCGAGCGACGGGCGCGCCGAGCCTTCGATGGCCGTGCCGGCGCTCGCGGCCGCCGCGCGCAAGCACGGCGTCACGATTCATCAGGGCTGCGCCGCGCGCGGGCTCGAAACCCAGGGCGGGCAGGTGAGCGCGGTCGTCACCGAGAAGGGGGCCATTCGCACGCAGTCCGTGCTGCTGGCGGGAGGGGCGTGGTCGTCGCTGTTCTGCCGGCGTCACGGCATCGAGCTGCCGATCGGCCTCGTCAACGCCACCGCGTGCCGCACCACCCCGGCGCCGGAAATCACGATGGGCGCGCTCGGCACCGACTTCTATTGCATCCGCCGCCGCCTCGATGGCGGCTTCACGCTGGCGCTGCGCGGCCGCGGCACGGTGGAAGTGTCGCCGGATCTGTTTCGCTATGCCAAAACCTTCTGGCCGACCTACAAGCAGCGCCGCAAGGGACTGAAGCTGTCGTTCGGAAAGTCGTTTTTCGATCAGATCATGCGCGGCACCAGCTGGAGCCTCGACAAGCCTTCGCCGTTCGAGACCGAGCGGGTGCGCGATCCCGCGCCTGACATGTCGCTGGTCAATTCGGCGCTCGCGGCGCTGATCAAGTCAAACCCTGATTTGAAGGGCATCGAAGTCGCGGAGGCCTGGGGAGGCACCATCGATACGACGCCCGACACCATTCCGGTGATTTCACGTGTCGATGCGATGCCGGGGTTCTTCCTCGCGACCGGCTTCAGCGGTCACGGCTTCGGCATTGGCCCGGCAGCCGGCAAGCTCGCTGCCGACCTCGTCACGGGCGACACGCCGCTGGTCGATCCGGCGGCCTATAGCCATACGCGCCTGATCGACGGCCGGCCGCTGGCGCCGGTCAGCCTGTTCTAGCGGTATCGGATCGGCCCGCGCCATGACATTCCTCTACAAGGCGAACGCGATCCGAGGTGTGGAATGGGCGCGCTTTTTTGCGGAGCGTGCCCCGGAGCTGCCGTTCCGGCTCTGGCCCGATGTCGGCGATCCGGCAGAGGTGCGCTATCTCGCGGTGTGGAGCCCGCCGGAAAACATCGCCGCAACCTTCCCCAATCTCGAACTCATCTTCTCGGTCGGAGCAGGGGTCGATCAATTCGATTTCTCGCAGATCCCACCCCATGTTCCGCTGATCCGCATGCTGGAGCCCGGCATCGCGGAGGGCATGGTTGAATATGTCACCATGGCCGTGCTTGCGCTGCACCGTGATCTCCTGCACTTCATCGACCAGCAACGGGAACAGACATGGCGCGAGATCCGGGTCACGCCGGCTGCGAAACGGCGTGTTGGCGTGATGGGCCTCGGCTTGCTCGGTCTGGCGGTGCTTGAACGGCTCAAACTATTCGGCTTTCCGCTTGCCGGGTGGAACCGCTCCCCACGCAGCATAGAGGGTGTCAGTTGTCATGCGGGCCGGGAGACATTGCCGGACTTCCTCGCGCAGACCGACATCCTTGTCTGCCTGCTGCCGCTGACCGATGAAACCCGCGGCATCCTGAACACAGGTCTGTTCGAGGCGCTGCCGCACGGTGCTAAACTCGTCAATGTCGGGCGGGGCGGGCATCTGGTCGAGGCAGACCTCATTGCGGCTCTGGAGCGCGGCCTGTTGTCGTCAGCCGTTCTTGACGTCACCAAGCCCGAGCCGTTGCCGGCGGGCCATCCGTTCTGGAGCCATCCGCGCATTCTCCTTACGCCACATATTGCGAGCATGACGACGCCGCAAGCGGCGGTCGAATTCGTGCTCGATACTATCGGTCGCCACCGCCGCGGTGAAGCGTTGCCGGGGCGAGTTGATCGTGAACGCGGCTACTGAAACGGTAGATTGAAAGCTCAAGATGAGTATTGGCCCAAGCGGACTTGACCATCTCGCCACCGGCGTGAAGCCGGCCCAGGCAGCGGGTTCGCCGGTCCTGTCGATCGCGGGTCTGACCACCTCGTTCATCCGCGATGGGCAATGGATTCCCGTCGTCCGGAACGTATCGTTCGACGTTGCCGCGAAAGAGACGGTGGCGATTGTCGGGGAATCTGGCTCGGGCAAGAGCGTCACCGCGCTCTCCATCATGCGGCTCATTCCGCAAGAGAGCGGCCGCATCGAGGGCAGCATCAAGCTCGCGGGCCGCGATCTCCTGACGCTGCCCGAACAGACCATGCAGGATGTGCGCGGCAACGAAGTTGCCATGATCTTCCAGGAACCGATGACCAGCCTCAATCCGGTGCTGACCATCGGCTTCCAGATCGCCGAAGCGCTGATCTACCATCGGGGCATGTCGCGCGCGGCGGCCGAGGCCGAGACCGTTCGCCTGCTCGAGAGGGTCCGCATCCCGGCGGCGAAGTCGCGCTTCCATGAACATCCCCATCGCTTCTCCGGCGGCATGCGCCAGCGCGTGATGATCGCCATGGCGCTAGCCTGCAGGCCGAAGCTGCTCATCGCCGACGAGCCGACCACCGCGCTCGACGTCACGATCCAGGCGCAGATCCTCGAATTGCTCAAGGTTCTGCAGGAGGAAGAGGATATGGCGATCCTCTTCATCACGCATGACATGGGCGTAGTGGCCGAGATCGCGGACCGCACCGTGGTGATGTATGACGGCCAGGCGGTCGAGGCCGACAGCACCGCGCGGATCTTCGCCGCGCCTTCGCATCCTTATACCCGCGCGCTTCTCTCGGCCGTGCCGCGTCTCGGCTCCATGGAAGGGCGGGCGCGGCCGATGCGATTTCCGATCGTCGACAAGGTGACGGGAACGTCGGACGAACCGACGGAGACGCCCGATACGGTCGCGGCATCGGAACGGCCGGTGCTCGACGTCGCCAACCTGACCACGCGGTTTCCGATCCGCTCCGGCCTGTTCGGCAAGGTCTCGGGCCGCGTCCATGCGGTGGAGAACATATCCTTCAGCGTGCACGCCGGCGAAACACTGGCGCTTGTCGGTGAGTCCGGCTGCGGCAAGTCGACGACGGGCCGATCCATCCTCAAGCTGGTCGAGCCGGACAGCGGCTCCGTGCTGGTCGATGGCGAGGATGTCCTCGGCATGGGCGCCTGGGCCCTGCGCTCCTTGCGCAAGCGCATGCAGATCGTCTTCCAGGATCCGTTCGCGAGCCTCAATCCGCGCATGTCGGTCGGCTCGGCGGTCGCCGCGCCGCTCTATGCCCATGGACTGGCTTCCTCGTCGCAAGCGCGCGACAAGGTTGCCGATCTGTTGGTTCGCGTCGGACTGACGGCAGATATGGCGTCGCGCTTTCCGCACGAGTTCTCCGGCGGGCAACGCCAGCGCATCTGCATCGCCCGCGCGCTGGCGCTCGGGCCCAGGTTGATCATCGCCGACGAGGCGGTCTCGGCGCTCGACGTTTCGGTCAAGGCGCAGGTGGTCAATCTGATGCTCGATCTTCAGGCGAGCATGGGCCTTGCCTATCTGTTCATTTCCCATGACATCGCGGTCGTCGAGCGGATGAGCCACCGTGTCGCTGTCATGTATCTCGGAGAAATCGTCGAGATCGGACCCCGCGCGGCGGTGTTCGGGAATCCGCAGCATCCCTATACCAGGAAGCTGATGGCGGCCGTACCGATCCCCGATCCCGCGCGGCGCGCCGAGAAGCGCGGTGTATCCAACGACGAAATCAAGAGTCCGGTGCGCGCGCCCGACTACCAACCTCCGATTCGCCAGTACCGCGAGGTCACGCCGGGTCATGTCGTCCAGGTCTGGGGCGAAGAATGGTCGGGCTAGAGCCGTTTCCGTTCCGATGGAATCGGAACGGGGCTCTAGATTCTTGATTTGACGCGTTTTCTTGACGCGAACCGGTGTCCACTTCGCTGGAAAACGCTCTGACCGGTATCCCGAATCGCGTGTGAGCGCGCCTGCTCAGCCCTTCACCATATCGCCGAGCAAGTTCGCCGCCACCGTCAGCTTCGCGAGCGTCAGGCCGCTGGCCACAATCTCCTCGACCGAGCGGCGGATGCGCGTCGCTTCAGGATGAGCCGCCAGCCAGTTCCCGGCGGCCTCCTGGCCGCATTGGCCGGTTGCCAGCATGTCGGCAGCCAGTCTTCTTTCGGCGGCTGCGATCTGGTCAATGGCGCGATCAATGGCGAGACGTTCGTAATTATCGTTGGCCGGGACGCTGCGTGCCGCGGCGATAAGGCGATCGAGACGGAAATTGGCCTCGGCAGCGAAGAAGGTAGCGGCGGCGTCGCCGATGGTCCGGCTGGTGCGCTCCGCTACAGTCACGATATCCGGTGCCGAGACCAGGGCGTCGAGATCGGCGATCTCGCCTGCGAGGTCGGCTGGGACGCCGGCATCGATCAGGTCCTGCCGTCGCTTGCTGCGCCCGGCCTGCATGTCCTCCGGAAGGGTCTTGTCGAGTCCGGCGAGGATCTCGCGGATGCTCGGGCCGAAGCGCGCGATGACCGAGTCCAGACCGGTCTTGAAATCGACGTTGCGCACATACCAGACCATACGGGAGAGCAGGAGATCCTGAAGCGCGGCGTAGAGGGTAAGCTGCAATTGCCCGTCGATGCGGGTGTCGAGCGCATCGATCGCGTCGTTCAGCCGCTTCAGACCGTAGGTTTCATCCACCGCCACGAAGGCCATCACAATAGTCGACACCTCGGCGTCCGTCTCGTCGATCAGGCGCACGACGCACGCCGGGCCGCCACGATTGATGACGGCATTGGCGAGGTTGGTGGCGATAATCTCCCGCCGAAGGCGATGCTGTTCCACTGCAGCGGGGAATTTGTCCTCAAGCTCGCGCGGGAAGTACTGAGACAATTCGCGGGCAAGATACGGATCGTCAGGCACGCTGGCGGCGAGCAGATCGTCGTAAAGCGTCAGCTTGGCGTAAGCGAGCAGCACGGCAAGTTCCGGCCGGGTCAGCGATTGGCCGCGCCGGGCGCGTTCGGCGATCGCCGCGTCGTCGGGCAGGAATTCCACGGCGCGGCTGAGAAGGTCGCGCTGTTCGAGCGACTGCATCAGGCGCGCGAGGAAGCCCGTCTCTGCCAAGCCCTTGCGTTCGGCCAGAGAAAGCGCCAGCGTCTGCAGATAATTGTTGCGTAGCACCAGGGCGCCGACCTCGTCGGTCATCGCGGCCAGCAGGCTGTTGCGGTCAGCCGCACTGAGGCTTCCCTCGCGCTCGGGGCGCGCCAGTGCGATCTTGATATTGACCTCGACGTCGGAGGTGTTCACGCCGGCCGAATTGTCGATCGCGTCGGTGTTGAGCCTGACGCCTTTCTGCGCAGCTTCGATGCGGCCGCGCTGGGTCACGCCAAGGTTGGCGCCCTCGCCGATCACCCGGGCGCGGATATCGGCGCCGGTGACGCGGATCGGATCGTTGGCGCGATCGCCGACCTGATCGTCGCTTTCCCCGGACGCGCGGATATAGCTGCCGATGCCGCCAAACCAGAGCAGGTCGACGCGCGCTTTCAGAATCGCCGTCATCACCTCGAACGGCGTGGCTTGCGGCTTGTCGAGGTCAAGCAGGGTGCGCACTTCCGGAGCGAGCGCAATGGCCTTGAGAGAGCGCGAGAACACGCCGCCGCCTTGCGAGATCAGCCCCTTGTTGTAATCCTGCCAGCTTGAGCGCGGCAGGTTGAACATGCGCAGGCGTTCGGCGTGGCTGACGGCCGGGTCGGGCGAGGGATCGATGAAGATGTCGCGGTGATCGAAAGCCGCGACCAGCCTGGTCGCCGGCGAGAGCAGCATGCCATTGCCGAACACATCGCCGGACATGTCGCCCACGCCGGCGACGGTGAACGGCATGGTCTGAATGTCGGTGCCGAGTTCGCGGAAGTGGCGCTTCACTGCCTCCCAGGCGCCGCGCGCCGTGATCCCCATCTTCTTGTGGTCATAGCCCTGGCTGCCGCCGGAGGCGAAGGCATCGCCGAGCCAATGGTTCTTCTCGGTCGAGATCGCGTTGGCGATGTCGGAAAAGGTGGCGGTGCCCTTGTCGGCGGCGACGACGAGGTAAGGATCGTCGCCGTCATGCCGCACGGTGGAGTCGGGCGACACGATGTCGTCGCCGTCGAGATTGTCGGTGAGTTCGAGCATGGAGCGAATGAAGATGCGATAGGCTTCGGTGCCTTCGGCCATGAAGGCGTCGCGATTGGAGGGTGGCGGCAGGCGTTTTGGCACGAAGCCGCCCTTGGCGCCGACTGGCACGATCACGGCGTTCTTGACCTGCTGGGCCTTGACCAGGCCGAGGATCTCGGTGCGGAAATCCTGCGGCCGGTCAGACCAGCGCAACCCGCCGCGCGCGACCTTGCCGAAGCGCAGATGAATACCTTCGACACGCGGCGAATAGACGAAGATCTCGTAGAGCGGCCGCGGGGCCGGCAGGTCCTCGATCTTGCGCGCGTCGAACTTGAACGAGATCACCGGACGCGGATGTCCGTCCTGGCCGATCTGCCACAGATTGGTGCGGATGGCTGCCTGCACCAGATTGGTGAAGCGGCGCAGGATGCGGTCTTCGTCGAGCGAAGCGACGGATTGGAGCTGCTCCTCGATCTCGGTGAGGAGGGTCGCCTCACGTGCCGAGCGCTCGGCGTCGGTGGCGGCGAGGCGCGGATCGAGGCGGGCCTGGAACAGCGCGACCATGCTGGCGGTGATCGCGGTGTTCTTGCGCAAGGTCTCCCACATGTAGTCCTGGCTGAATGGAGCGCGGATCTGGTGCAGGTAGCGGGAGAGCGCGCGGATGGTCGAAACCTCACGCCAACTCAGGGCCGTACGCAGGATGAGGGCGTTGTATCCGTCGGATTCGGCCCGATCGCCGACCACCGCCATGATCGAGGCTTCTAGGCGATGGCCGAATTCCGAGCTGATCACGATCGGCTTGCCGTCGTTGGCCTCGATCGTCATGTCGTGCAGCCATACCGGCGCCGGCGCCGGCATGGCGCGAGGCACGATCTGATAGGTGCGCTCGTTGACGACGCGCAGGCCGTGATGTTCGATCACCGGCACCCGGTACGACAGCGACAGGGGCGCGCCAAGTGAGAAGACCTTGAGACCGAAGCGCGTTGGATCGTCCTCGCCCTCGATGTGGTGGGCCGAAATCGCCACCGGTCGCGCCGGGGTGAGCTTTTCGATGGTGGCGATATCGGCAATCGCCTGCGAGGTGCCGAAGGCCTCGGTGTAGCCGCCGGTGAAGGCCTGGGCGTAACGGTTGGCGAGCATGCGCGCCCGCATGCCGTCGGTGGAGGCGGCGAGCGCCGCCTTCAGCTTGTCGCCCCAGGTCGCGGCGATGGTGCTGATCTCGGATTCCAGCATAGCGCGCTCGACGACAGGCGTTTTGCCCTCATAGCGGCCGATGATGTAGTGGACGCGCGCGAGCGATCCTTCGGGGAAGGAAGCGTACGAGGCGGCCACGCGCCCCTTGTAGACCTGCGCCAGGAAGTCCGCGACGCGCGTGCGCACATCGGTGTCATACTTCTCGCGCGGAATGAAGACGAGGATAGAGACGAAACGGTCGAACTTGTCGGCCCGTGCCAGCGCCCGCACGCGGGGACGCTCATAGAGCGTCAGCACATCCATGACGAAATTGTAGAGCGTTGTGGCATCGAGCTGGAAGAGCTCGTCGCGTGGATAGTCTTCGAGGATATGCAGGACCGCCTTGCCTGAGTGACTGGCCGGGTCGAAGCCGGCGCGCTGCAACACCTGCTCGACCTTGTGGCGGACATAGGGGATCTGCCGCGCCGAGCGGGTATAGGCGCCCGAGGTGAACAGGCCGACGAGGCGCAACTCGCCCTCGAGCCGCCCGTCGGGCGCATAGAGTTTGATGCCGACATAATCCATGCGGACGCGCCGATGAACACGGCTGTTCACATTGGCCTTGACCACCATTAGGACGGTCGGCTCGCGCATGAATTCGCGGATTTCCGGCGTCATGACCACCATTTCGGCGCCGCGTCGGAGAACCTTCACATCGGGATCACGCAGGATGCCGAGGCCTTCGCCCGTGCTGATGTCGTCCGACGCATCGGCGTCGGGCGAGAATCGGTATTCGCGCAAGCCCAGGAAGGTGAAATTGTCGGCGCACAGCCATTGCAGGAACTGGTTGGCTTCGGCGACCTCGTCGATCGGCAGCGGCGGCGGATTGGAGCGGAAGGTCATGATCGCCTGCTCGACCCGGGCGCGCATGGCCCGCCAGTCGGCGACGCAGGCGCGCACGTCGTTGAGCGTCCTGGTCAGGCCTTCGATCAGCTTCTGGCGGTCGGCATCGGCGTCCAGCCGCGCGATGTGGAAATGAATCAGGCTTTCGCGTTCGCCCTTTGCTCCCTCCGGCAGCGCTTCGCCGTAGAAATGCAACAGCTTGCCTTGCTCGTTGCGCTCCACGGCGATGATCGGGTGGGCGACCAGCGTGACCTCGATGCCCCGATCGGCGAGCTCCGCCATGGTGGAATCGAACAGGAAGGGCATGTTGTCGTTGAGAACTTCGAGCACGGAAATCTCGCGCCCATCGGGCATCATCGGATTGACGACGCGGATGTCGGCACGGCCCGTCGTGCGTTGCTGCACATGCTCCCAGGCCTGTTCCGCCAGGAAGGCCAGGGAGGCCGCATCGTAGTTGGCGAGGTCCTCGAGATTGGTATGGCCGAACAGATGCTCGGCAAAGGATCGGGGCGCCTTGCCCGGCTGCACGTTACCCGCGGCTTCGCGGATCAGGGTCGCCCGGGCCTTGTCGTCACGCCACGACGCCATAAGGTCCTCCATTTCTCTCGCCGTCTGACCGCAGCCGCGATCGTTCGCTGGATTCTGGAGTGCATCTCTTTGGGCGCATCGCTTTTGGCCGAGGATTGATCGCGTACGCGCAATCCTCGGTCTCGGAACCTCAGCAGCCCTCGATGATTATGCCATCAAATCTCGGGAAATGCATCTTCAGTATGCGTTTCGGCCGACTTCGAGAGGGCTTGACTTGCTGGCAGGTCGGTTATCGGAGGTCGGGAAAGGTCACCCGCCGCGGCGCATTTGCGCAAGCCTTGCTGGTAAAGCTTACGAACGAGGAATTCTTGCAGCAGGGGGTGGGGCGCTCCGCCGTTACCAAAAGCCTGCGATTTCCTGCGCCAAACTACGGTCTTCGAGGCCGAATCTTGCGCGGCTGATCGCGGCTCCGCCGGTGGCAGTAAAGCTCACCGGCGGTCGCAGACGATTGCAGGGTCAGGCTGCTTTGGCTTTCGATTTCGCCACGTGGGTTGCGATCGCATCCATCAGCGGCGGCGACAGGCAATCATAGGGCTCGAGCCCGAGCTCTGTGAGGCGGGATCTGATCCCCGACATGTCGGACGGAGCAACGCCGGCTTCGATCACGGACGATACAAACGCGGCAAACCCTGGCGCCGCCGAACCGGCTTCCTGGAATAGTTCGGGGTGGATGAAGTCGAGGCCGTAGAACGGATGTCCCTTGTTCTCGATCCGGCCGTACATATGCGTGCCGCAGGCCTTGCAGGCGTGGCGTTGGATCGCCGCCGACGCATCGACAATTTGCAGCTTGTCGCCGTTTTCCAGCACCGACACGTTTTCGCGTGGCACGACCGCGACCACCGAGAAGGTTGCCCCGGCGGGCTTCCAGCATTTGGTGCAGCCGCAGGCGTGGTTGTGGGCGACATCACCCTTGATGCCGACCTTGACCGCCTTGTCCGCGCATTTGCAGACAAGGGTGCCGCCGGCAAAGCTGCCCGACCCTTTCTTGACGCCGCTGTCGACCGATGGGTGGATGTGAACAGTCATGGGCCTATCCTCCTTATGTTTGACGTTCTTTGACTTTAGAAAACGACGACCGAACGGATCGACTTGCCCTCGTGCATCAGATCGAAGCCCTTGTTGATCTCCTCCAGCGTGAGGACGTGGGTGATCATCGGGTCGATCTCGATCTTTCCGTTCATGTACCAGTCAACGATCTTCGGGACATCGGTACGGCCGCGCGCGCCGCCGAATGCAGTGCCTTTCCACACCCGGCCGGTCACCAGCTGGAACGGCCGGGTCGCGATTTCCTTGCCGGATTCCGCCACCCCGATCACGACAGAGACGCCCCAGCCGCGGTGGCACGCCTCGAGCGCCTGGCGCATCACTGTCGTGTTGCCGGTGCAGTCGAAGGTGTAGTCGGCGCCGCCGTCGGTGAGCGTGACCAAATGCGCAACGATGTCGCCGCCGACCTTGGTCGGGTTGACGAAATGGGTCATGCCGAATCGGCGGCCCCATGCTTCCTTGCTGTCGTTGATGTCGACCCCGATGATCTTGTCGGCGCCGACCATTTTGGCGCCCTGAATCACGTTGAGTCCGATTCCGCCAAGTCCGAACACCACTACGTTGGCGCCCGGTGTGACCTTGGCGGTGTTGACCACCGCGCCGACCCCGGTCGTCACGCCGCAACCGATGTAGCAGCTCTTGTCGAACGGGGCGTCTTCGCGGATCTTCGCCAGCGCAATTTCCGGCAGCACGGTAAAGTTCGAGAACGTCGAGCAGCCCATGTAGTGGAAGACGGGCTTGCCCTTGTAGCTGAACCGCGACGTGCCGTCGGGCATCACGCCCTTGCCCTGCGTGGCGCGTATCGAGGTGCAGAGATTGGTCTTGCCGCTCAGACAGCTTTTGCACTGGCGGCATTCGGGTGTGTAAAGCGGGATCACATGGTCGCCCGGCTTCAGTGACGTGACGCCCGCGCCGACCTCGCGAACGATGCCGGCGCCCTCATGGCCGAGGATCGAAGGAAAGATTCCTTCGCTGTCGAAACCGTCAAGCGTATAGGCGTCGGTGTGGCAAATCCCGGTCGCCTTTATCTCGACAAGGACCTCACCAGCCTTCGGCCCCTCGAGGTCGACCTCGACGATTTCGAGCGGCTTTTTTGCTTCGAAAGCCACAGCAGCGCGCGTCTTCATTCTCAACTCCACTTTTCGTCTTGAGGGCGCTGCAAGGACACCTGTCCCCCGCGCTCACTCCGGATGATCACTTCCTGCCCATACAAGAATTCTCCGCCTCGGTGTAGGCGTCAGGCTTGTCTTCCTTCTTGGCAGGACGCACGCGCCCGACCGCGTCATTGGCGCGGGCGCGCAGATAGATGTAGAGGTCGTCCATGTAGCAGGCCACGTTCGGATTATCGCCGAGCGCCGGCATCACGTTCTCCTGCGACGAACTCACGTTCTTGCGGCCGCTCGCGACAACGCCGACGAAGTCTCCGTAGCTCATGGTCTTGACCGAATCGGTGAGGGCAGGGGCGTAGGTCGATCCCATCCCGTCGGGGCCGTGGCAGACATGGCATTCCGAGTGATAGCGGCGATATCCGGAGTAGGTGTACCAATCCACCGTGCCGTCAGGGGCGACCTTGTAGGTCGGGGTGCCTTCCTTGTCGAAGTACTTTCCGTCCTCGGACTTGACGGCAGTCGGATCGACCGCGTCTGCAGCGAGGGTAATTCCGCCAGATACCGCGACGATCATCGCAGCGCCCACAAACCAGATTGTACGCAAGAGCTTGTCCTTCGGGATTCGTTGGGAAGTGCTCCGGCGCATGGAGTAGTCCATGCGCCGGAACGTAGCGGTTCAACTCACTGCGGCAGGGCGAAGACGGTCAGCGATCCGCCGAGCGCCGTGTAGTTGCTCAGCGCAGCGTAGCCGCCGACCGCGCCGAGACCAGCGGTCGGATCGGTCAGACCGGCCGCAAGGCCGATGCCCGCCCAGCCACCGACGCCGGACAGAATTGCGACATACTGCCGGCCGCCCTGCTCATAGGTCGTGACGTTGCCGATGATGCCGGACGGGGTCCTGAACTTGTAGAGTTCCTTGCCCGTCTTGGCATCGACCGCCTTGAGGTAACCTTCGAGCGTTCCGTAGAACACCACGCCGCCGGCGGTGGCGAGCGCACCGGACCACACCGAGAACTGCTCCTTGTTCGACCACACGATCTTGCCGGTCTTGTTGTCCCAGGCAATGAAGTTGCCCATGTGGGATTCGCCGGGGGGTGGGTACATCGAGAGCGTCGCCCCGACATAGGGCTGGCCTGCGGTGTAGCTCACCTTGAACGGCTCATAGTCCATGCAGACGTGGTTGGTCGGCACATAGAACAGCTGGGTGTCCGGCGAGTAGGCTGCCGGCTGCTCGTCCTTGGTGCCGAGCGCGGCCGGGCAGATGCCCTTGGTATTCTTGTCCTCGCCGGTCTGTTCGGTCGAATATTGACTGACGACCTTGGGACGGCCGTAGGTCGGCGAGCTCTTGTTCATGTCGACGCCGGTGGTCCAGTTGACCTTCGGATCGTACTTCTCGGCCACCAGCAACTCACCGTTGACGCGGTCGAGCGTATAGGCGAGCCCGTTGCGGTCGAAATGGGTGAGAAGCTTGCGTTCGGTGCCGTTGACCTGCTGATCGCTCAGGATCATTTCGTTGACGCCGTCATAGTCCCATTCGTCATGGGGCGTCATCTGGTAGACCCAGCGGGCCATTCCGGTGTCGGCATTGCGGGCAAAAATGGTCATCGACCACTTGTTGTCGCCCGGGCGCTGCTTCGGGTTCCAGGTCGACGGATTTCCCGACCCATAGTAGACCATGTTGAGCGCGGGGTCATAGGACAGCCAGCCCCATGTGCAGCCGCCGCCGATCTTCCACTGATCGCCTTGCCAGGTCTTGATGCTGGAATCTTTGCCGATCGGCTTGCCGAGATCGGTGGTCTTGTCGGGGTCGACCAGGATCTGATCGTCCGGCCCTTCGGAGAAGGCCCGCCATACCTGCTTGCCTGACTTGAGGTCGTAGGCGGTGACGTGACACTGCACGCCGAACTCGCCGCCGGAGATGCCAACCAGGACCTTGTCCTTGATGACGAGCGGTGCGGAAGTGCCGGTTGCGCCCTTGCCAGGATCGCCGTTCTTCACCGACCACTCAAGTTTGCCGGTCTTGGCGTCGAGAGCGACCAGCGTGGTGTCGGCCTGGTGCAGGAAGATCTTGCCGTCGCCGTAGGCTACGCCACGGTTTACGGTGTCGCAGCACATCACCGGAATGACGTTCGGATCCTGCTTCGGCTCGTACTTCCAGACGATCTGTTGGTCCTTGGATAGGTCAAGGGCATAGACCTTGTTTGGGAACGGGGTGTGGACGTACATCATGTTCCCGATGATGAGCGGTCCGCCTTCGTGGCCACGCAGCACGCCGGTCGAGAAGGTCCAGGCGACCTGGAGCTTGCCGACATTGGCTGCCGTGATCTGGTTCAGTTTCGAGTAGCGTGTATTGGCGTAGTCGCCTGCCGGCATCACCCAATCCTTCGGGTTCTGCGACATTTTGATCAATTCCTCGTTGGCTACGGCGCTGCCCACGGCGAACGCCGCCATGGAACCAAGACAAGTTGCAAATAGCAGTCTGCGCATTGCGTCCTCCCACTGATGAAGCCCAGGTACCGCCGAGGTGGCGGCCCACTTTTTCGATTTTGTCCCGTATCTTTATCCCGTTCGGGAATGGGAAACTTGCCCAAGAGGGAAGGGCATTTGCTCCAAAGCGAACCTCGGCGAACTTTCTGTTTTCTCCCGAAATCGCTGTGGGCGTTGCCACACATAAGGCAGCGGTTTGGGCCGCCGCTGTGCGGCGCACTACGACGGATGTCGCACGGTCGAGGCGAACCTTCCCCTTGACGGCGCAGAAACTAAGTCGGAGGATTGTCAAGTGGATGCCGGGACATACGTTGCTTAGGCAACAACGACCGTTCTAAATTGAGGTAAATCAAACTTCACCGTGACCGAGTCTCCCGCGGCAACAGTTACGTTTCTCGAATCGGTGGCTGGAAATGGTTGATACGCTCCACTCGCTTACCACTTCGGGATTGTCGCCGAAGAAGCAGATACAGTGCTGGTCTGATGCACTGACGGATCTTTGCGGCCAATTTGACATAGATCCGTTGAAAGCTTCGTCGCTCGAAGCGCGTGTCAACTACACGACGGTCTCAAAGCTGAAGCTCTGTCAGATCGAGGTCAGCCAGCACCGCATCGCGCACACCGTGTCTCGTTCAAAAGCCAGCGAGCATCCCTACGTCAAGATATTGTTTCAGACGCATGGCGTTTCCTATTTCGAGCAGGAGGGCCGTCGCATCGATCTGATGCCCGGCGATTGTCTTGCCTACGATGTATCCTGTCCGCACACGATCGTAAGTCCGGCGCTGACGCGGCACGAAGTGGTCATCGTGCCGAAGGCGCTGCTGCAGGAGCGCGGCTTCCATACGGCGCGGATGTCGGCGTGCAAGCTCTCGGCGCGCACAGGCACCGGCCGCATTGCCTATGACTTCGTTCATGCCGCATTTGACCAGGCCGCCAGACTGTCGCCGAACAACGCGGTCGTCGTCGCCGATTCGCTGATCGATCTGTTGCTGTTGCCGCTGCGCGAGGCGGACGCGAGTTTCGATCGCGGCGGCCCCGAGGCGATGTATATTCGCGCTCAGGCCTTCATCCGCGAACATCTGCGCGATCCTGATCTGTGCATCGATCAGATTTCCGCCGCACTGGGCTGCACCAAGCGTTATCTGCACATGCTGTTCAGCGACCGGGGCATGACCGTCAGCGACTATATTTGGCAGGCACGGTTGCAGAACTGCCGCCACGAACTGGAGACGCACGGCGGCAAGACCGTCACGGATGTCGCATTCTCATGGGGCTTTTCGAGTTCGTCCCATTTCAGCCGGGTCTTCCGCAGGTATTTCGGCATTGTTCCGTCTTCGATCCAGAAGGCGCAGCACAGCAGCCCGGCTCCGGACGCTTCCTGAGTTTCTCAACTCTCCTGATCTGAACCCGATCCGTAGATCGAAGCTCCGATAGCGCAGCGGCTCGTCGCCCAGTCGGAGCCTTGCCTGGCCCGGTTCCATACCGGTTTGGGCGGCACGAACATTGCTTTGATCATCCCGCCGGAGAACACAGGAGCGGGACGGATGAAGCGAATCATCCTTTTTCTCGGAATTTTCGGTTGTTCCGTTACAGGGCTCGGCGCGCGCGACCTTGGTCAATGGGAAAACGCGGATACTGCGATCCGGCAGTGGTACCAATCGCTGATGCAGCCCGACGCTCCCGGCGCATCATGCTGCGGCGAGGCTGACGCCTACTGGGCTGATGAAATCCACGTCCGGGATGGCAAGACCTACGTGCGCATTACCGATGACCGGCCGGATGAACCGCTCGGCCGGCCCCACGTCAAGAACGGAACGGAAATCGAAATCCCGCACTACAAGCTCAAATGGGACCAGTCGAACCCGACGGGGCACGGCGTCGTTTTCATGAACCGCAACGGTCACGTGTTCTGTTACGTCCAGCCCGGCGGCGTATGAGCGCTTGATCAGCCCATCGGAACATGCGGGCAGATGCTCGGCCGCATCTGGGACCCACGCTTGTCGATCGGCACGTTGCAATTGTCGATCCGCTGCTCGTCCATCCATTTCCTGCCGAGCCGCTCCTTGCCGGTCAGCGTTGCAGGCGGGTTTGCCGAGGCAGGTGCCGGTTGCTCGAGTTGCGAGTTGTCCTGGGCCTCGGCCGCTGGCGCGAGGCAAATCGCGAGGAGGGCTCCGAGCGTTCCGCAGATCAATGGTCGCATGTGATTAGCCTCGCAAATTGAAGTCACTGATCGGAACATGAGGTGCGCCCGATTAAACAACAGCGAGATTCGACCCGCCACCCGGAACCCGTGGCGTCCGAACCGGTTGCTCCTCCGTCCTGACGTGCCGGGGCGCACGGCAGCTCCAAGGAGGATCAGATGAACACGAAACGACTCATTCTCGCGGCTTGCTCGATCGCTGTTTTGAGCATCGGCAGCGCAATGGCCGCCCCCTGCGACACCACCGGTCGCGCCGCAAATCTGAAGGACGCGGGTTCCGGACCTGCATCGGTTGGCACCGGCCAGACCACCGGCATGGCTTCCGATGCCAAGGAACACGCGCCAACCAGCACGATGAATCGTGCAGCCAGCGACGTTGCAGCGTCTTCGCAGGATACGCAAAAGCAGATGCAAGGTCAGCCGACGGCGGCGCAGCAGGCCCAAGGCGCCAAGTCTGATCAGCAAATGGCCGAAAAGGCTTGCGATTAGGCCAGCTGTAATTAAGCCGGGACCGCCGATCATGATCGGCCGCGGCTAGCCGCGACAGAACAGAGGTGTTCGGCGCCGCCGCGTCGATCAGCTTCAGGGCCCGTCCTTGGGTGGAAGAATCGGAGCGGGTAGCGGCGCGAATTCGATGTTGCCGGCTTCACCGGTCAGGAACGATAGATCGAGCGGACCGCCGCTCATCGGATCGCCGCCCGGCGCAGCCGTCGGACGCAGCGTCGAGACATCGGAGGGTCCCTCAGGCGCGGGTTGTCCATTGCCGGATCCGTAATCGGCCGCGCGCCCGCCCTGCGGATGGCCTTTCATGATCTCGTCGCGCGCCGCGGTCACCTTATGTGCGAGTGCCGCGGAATAGGGCAAGCGATGGGCCCGCGGCTGACCGCTCGGAAGATTGGCGGCATCGAGTTCCTCGACCCAGATGTGCACCGCGCCGGGATCGCGATCGAGCGGGTTCGGCTCGACGACCCGCGCCCACAACAATTGGAACTGCGACGGCAGCGGCGCGGGCGCCGACCAGCCGGCCAGGCCTTCGATGCGGAAGAACGCCACGCAGTAGTAGACGCTGGTGACAAGCACGGCCGCTGCCTTGAGCTGCCAGGATACGCGGGCGCGCAGCACAAAGATCAGCAACAACGCCGCCAGCAGCGCGTAGGCAATCGATAGACCCAGGATTTCCTTCTGCAGTTCCATGGGGTCAGCCACTTTTGCTCATTCGGCTGCGCAGCGTCTGCAACAGCGACTTCTCCTGATGGTTGACATCGACGATGCCGCCGCCGGCGTCGATCGAGAAGCGGACGGCAGTGCGTTCGGTGCCCGCGTTTTGCATCATCATCTTGGCGTAATGGACCACCTGAACCGTCGGATTGAGCTTCTCGACCTTGACCGAGACCGGCACGGGTTCGCGGCCCATCGCGATAAAATGGTAGATATTCACGATGTATTCGCCGGCGACGATGCCGCGGATGCTGGCCGTCTCCTGGCGGATCGGCGACAGCACCTTGCGGCCGTTGACCAGAATGAAATCGTTGGCGCCACCGCGATCGTCGCGGTCGAGCAGCATGAATCCGGCCTCGCGCCGCCGATACCAGACCATATTGCCAAGCGGGTCCTGAACGAACATGTCGAAGTCATCAGGATGCTGATCGGGCCAGGCCATCGTCACCAGGAATTCCGCCTTGCTGTCGATCTTGCCATCCTTTGCCTCGGGCGCGATGGCCAGCAACGCGACGAAGAACAGGAAGGCGAGGACCTGCAACGCCTTGAACAGCATGACCGCGAACGGATCGAACGGCTCCTCCTGCGGCATGAGGTCATATTCGTCGATCATTCCGCTGCCTCAGGCCTGTTCTCCAGGATCGAAACCACGCGGACTTCCGTCAGCCCGACGGCGAAGGCAAACAACTTCGCGGTCGCGTCGTCGAGCATGTAGTACTGGATCCTGACGAGGATGGAACCGACGAGACCGGCGAGCGTCGTGTACATGGCGACCGCCATGCCGTCGCTCATCAGATTCATCGAAGACCTGACCGTGCTGCGGTCGCTGGGATCAAGTCCCGCAATTGGCGCCAGCATCATGATGAATCCGATGATCGTACCGAGCAGGCCCAGCTTCATCAGCGTGTCGCTGGCGAAGGCGCCGAACTGGTTGGAGCCGCGTAGCCGGCTGGCCAGCCCGCGCAGCAGCAGCGTCTGATCGAGCTTGCGGGATCCCTGCAGGCGTGCCTTGACGGCAAGGTCGCGAATGTGAGCCGCGACCAGACCGGTTGGAAGCTGGCCGGCGCCCTCGACGACGACGGAGTCGCGGTCAAGATCAAGGCGACCCGATCCAGACGCGATCAACGCGCCAGTGCGGCGCGCCGCATCGCCCTCGCGTGCGATCACGATCGTACGCCACAGGCAGTGTAGCGACGTCGCAACATAGAGCAGAGCGATGATCGGCGAGAGATAGGTGCGATCGCCAGCGATCATCTGCCGAACGAGGCCGAAGCGCCACAACAGAAAGAACGCAAAAATCCACAGCCCGGTGAAGACCAGCCATCTCAACAGAGGCCCGCGGTCACCAAAAGAATCAAGATCGCCACTCGCCGTTGGCATCCGGACACCTCGATCCACCCAAGAACCTCGACCCAAGAGAACGCCAACCTTCCACATGTCGCATGGGCAGGCAAACCGAATTCGTCAAATGGCGATTCAAGGTTCCGTTGGCACAAAGTCTTTCACGGCCCGTGCGCTATTGCACTGATGTCGCGCGCCGATCCGGTGTTCCGTATTTGCCTAGGAGCGAAGTGACTTTGTCCGAGAGAGAAATATTGGCGGCCAGGTGCGGCACTCCATCGTTGTGCCGTCGATGTTCCGTACTTGCGCTGCGTCCGGGGCCGCCCTAGGTTCTGCTCCGGCGTGAACGTCGCGCCAAATTAGTTGGGAGGACCCCGAATGACTTGGAAGACTCCGAAAATCGTCGAAGTGTCGGTGGGCATGGAAATCAACATGTACGCCTGCGCATCGCGCAAATAGACTGCATCGAAACGTTCTGCCCGGCTCTGGCTGCACTCTGCTGCTTCGAGCCGCGGCAGGCGTCCGGTTCAAGATTTAGTCCGGCGCGAGATTTGGTCCGGCTCAGTATTTCAGAACATCGCCTCGCGAAATCACGCAGCGCCCAACTCCCCTTGCATTGATCGGCTCGTGTCGAAAGTCTCGAAGCCGTCAGGCTTCTTGCAGCAGGAGCTTTGCAATTCCATTTTCCCTCATTGGCGCCCTCGCGCCGCCACTGGCTGCGATAGCCGGAATTCCGGGAATACGCCCTCCGATTCCTTGGCCGCCGCCATCTGCGCCATGCTAGGGTGTCGGCAGTGACGCCTCGTTCATTCCCGTCGTTTTCATTCCTGTGGCTCGTGGATGCCAATTCGTTCGAACACCTGCCGGGCGCTATTCGTCTGTCTCTCCATGCTGCTTCCGGGTGCTGTTCGCGCGGAGGGCATTGATACCGAGCATCTGTTCGGCTTCATGATCGGCACGGATATCGGCAGTGTCGGCGAGCGCGAGCTGCAGAGCGAGACCACCGGACGATTTTCCAAGAATGGCGGAAAGTACCGCACGATCGGTCAGGAATTCGAATTGGAATTCGTGCCTGCCAAAAATGTTCGGGTGGAGTTGGGAACCAGCTTTGCGTCCCATTACATCCGCGGCGTTCCAGGTCTGGAGGATCGGCGCCAGTTGTCGTGGGAAGGCGTGTCGGTGGACCTGCGCTACCGGTTTCTCGATCGGGACGCGGCCCCATTTGGCTTTACCGTCGCGGTAGAAAGCCACGGCAGCCGCATTGACGAGACTACGGCAGCGGCGGTGCGAAGCTACGGGGCGGGACTAACGCTGGCGTTCGACCGCGAAATAATTCCGAACGTCGCCGTCGCTGCGGTCAATCTGATCTACCAGCCGGAATGGACGCGCGTTGTCGGCACCGGAGCCGCAGAGCAGGAATCGACCATCGGCGCCGCGCTTGCCTTGATGGTGCAAACACGTCCGGGCGTCTTTCTCGGCGCTGAAGCCCGCTACCTCAGGCAATATGAAGGGATCGGGTTGCAGGAATTCGAAGGCCAGGCGCTGTTCGTCGGGCCCACGGCCTATTTTCAGTTGTCGCCGCGCTCACGATTGACCGCGGCCTGGAGCATTCAGGCATGGGGACGTCCGGCCGGATCGAATGCGGCGCTCGATCTCGTCAACTTCGAACGCCATCACGCACGGCTGATTTTCGGCGTTAACTTTTGAGCCTGCGCGGCTGACACGAGGTCGCGCCGGGTACCGGATTTTCGCGGTGTGGTGAAACTTTTCGCTGCCTGCTACGTAGCTGTTTGTGTTATCTATTCAACGCACTAGCTTTGGATCTCAGGCATGAATGCGATCGATCTGGTACTGACAGTGTGTGCCGTGCTGTCGCCGGCCACCTGCGAGGAGAGGCACCTGGTGTTTTCCTCGGATGTTTCCCCGCGGCAATGCGTCATGGCTGCGCAGCCCTATATCGCGCAATGGGTCGGCGAGCATCCGAAATGGACCGCGGTCAAGTGGCGTTGCGAGTATCCGCACCACAACGACCGGGCGGACAAGGGCGAAGTGACGCCCGCAGGCTGAAGCCATCCTGTCAGGCTGCCGCTGGGGCTACTTGTTGCAGTCCTTTAAATCCTTGTCGGCAATCGAAAATACGGCATCCGCCTTGATTTCGATGCCCCTCACAAGGCACTGCCGCGCGTCGGGATAACTTACCTTGGCATCGTATTGTCCCGGCTCCACGCCCGTGATGCGAAGGCGTTCGTCGTGGTCGACCTCCTTGTCCTTGTCGTTCAGGGTCAGGTTAGGTCCCCAGGCGTCCTTCCCGACTGGCGACAGCTGGAAACCCGATATCGTCGAGGTGGTCAGGTTCCAGAGCCGGATGCCCTTGCCCTTGCTCTGCGCGGCGAGTTCGCCGGCGCCCGCCGACAACAGCACGACCAAGGCCAGTATCCATCGCATCACCAGATCCTCCCGCGGCAAACCTCAAGCGCTTCCTATCTTATCAGACGTTTCGGTTTTTCGTCGTCTCGAATTTTTTGGTGCCTTCAATCTCGCTGAATGAGATCAAGCACCTATGAGGCATCCCGCTCGGTGAGACCGCCGTTGATCCGCCGCATGATGTCTGACTTGATCGCCGCGATCTCGGCGTCGCCCCGCGCGCGACGGGGCGTGCGGATGGGCAGCTCGGCAATAACCCGAGCCGGCCGCGGCGACAGCAGGAACAGGCGGTCGCCGAGACGGGCCGCATCGTCCACGTCATGGGTAACCAGCAGCGTCATCACCGAACGGCCGTCGACCAGCATGGCAATCTGATCGCGCAGACGGACGGCGAGGGCGTCATCGAGCGAGGCCAGCGGTTCATCGAGAATAAGGAAATCCGGCTCGATGGCGAATGCGCGGGCGAGCGCGACGCGCCGGGCAAGGCCGAGCGATAATTCGCCGGGAAAATGCTTGCGATGTGCGCCCAATTCCAGAATTTCGAACAGCGCTGAAAGCTTCGCCTCGTCGGCCAGAGGTGCGACAAGCCGCACGTTTTCTTCGACCGATCGCCATGGCAGCAGCCGCGGTTCCTGGAACACGACGCCGATCCGTGCGCCGGCGGGACGCACGACGCGCCCTTGAAAATCGTGGTCGAGGCCGGCGAGAATCCTCAACATGGTGCTCTTGCCGCAGCCGGATGGGCCAACGAACACGCCAACCTCTCCTGCATCGAGCGCAAAGGCCACGCCGGCGATCACGTCGTGCTGTTCGCCCGCCGCGTTCCTGAACTTCTTGCTGGCGATATCGACCTCAAGCCGCACGGGGGCGCCACCGGGATAGCCGGGCCTCAAATGGCTGCACCAACACGGTTTCGATGACGAGCACGACAGCCGCGAAGCTCAGTGAATACGCGAGCAAAAGCGGGATGTCGAA
This sequence comes from Bradyrhizobium sp. OAE829, assembly GCF_040546575.1. NCBI lineage: Bacteria > Pseudomonadati > Pseudomonadota > Alphaproteobacteria > Hyphomicrobiales > Nitrobacteraceae > Bradyrhizobium > Bradyrhizobium sp. OAE829. The sequence goes on from NZ_JBEPOE010000001.1 coordinate 5,693,732, forward strand.
CAACTGGAACGCCACGCCAATCTCGAAGCCAACGCCGTTCGGGCGTCCAAGCAACTCCGCAACAAGGACGATCTTCCAGACCAGGGAAAGTCCCGATCGCGCAGCGGCTGCGATATAGGGCGCCAGTTGCGGCAATATGACGTGCCGGAACGTCCTTGAGCGCGGCAACGCAAATACTGTCGCCATTTCGTCGAGCGCCGCGTCGAGTGCCCGCGCCCCCTCACGCAGCGTAACGACGGCGGTCGGCAGCTTGTTGATGGCAATGGCCGCAATGGCAGCGACTTCGGTCAATCCGGCCCAGATGTAGGCGAGCACGATGACCACGAGCGCCGGCAGATTGAGCAGCAGGATCAGCCAGGGGTCGCCCAGCCGATCGGCCAGCCGTACCCGGCCCATCAGGTAGCCGATGGCGGCACCCAGCGTCATCGCCAGGGTGAAGGCGAGCGCCACGCGCGCCAATGTTACGCCGAGATTGAAGAACAAGGCGCCCGACTTCGCTTCCGCAAGCATGGCCGCGAGCACGGTGGGCGGAGGCGGCAGCTTCGCATCACCGGCGAGCAGCGAGGCGATCCACCAGGTTGCGAAAAACACGGCGAATGAAAACAGACGCGGCACCTCAGTCTCCCGGGATGGCGTGATAGAAGGTGCCGGAAGCGAGTTCGGGCGCCGCCCCGACGAGTTCGCGGCCACCGATCCCAGCCAGCACGCGGTAGAGGATGCGCGCGTCGGCTTCCTCGTCGGCGATCGGGCGGCGTGGAATTCCCTCCCGATAGCGATCGCGATAGACGCGGAGCGTCGCGGCATCGGGGGCACCGGTCAGCGGCGCAATTTTCTCCCACTCGGCATCCGAGGTCGACAGGATCTCTTTCGCCATGCGGGTCATGGCGATAAAGCGGGCCACTATGTCCTGGTTGGCGTTCGCCCATGCTTCGTCGAAGACGTAGCCGATCATCGCGGTGCGGCCGGTGGCGCCAAGCTTCGGCAGCAGATCCTCAACGCCGGCGACGCGGCGGAAGCCTTTCGCTTCCAGCACGGCGCAGAAATTCCAGTAGTTTATGGTGGCATCCATTTCCCCGCTGAGCGTCTTTGCCGTCAGCAGCGGCGGCGCGCCGTAAGCGATGGTCGCCTCCGACTTCAAATCGATGCCGCCCTGTTTCAGCCACGCTTGCAACAGCAGCCAGTTCTTGTCGATCGGGCCGCCGGCAACGGCGAGCTTGCGGCCCTTCAGATCAGCCAATGTCTGGATCGGCGACGCGGCCGGTACCATGACGGCGCCGAGCGCGCTCGAATAGGGATAGAATGTCAGCTTGGCGCCAAGGGTACGTTCGCGCGATACCCACAGCCAGTCGGAGACGATGATGTCGGCGTTGCCAGCACGGAGCGCGATCTTGCCCGCCTCGGGGCTCGCAAGCTCGACAACCCCCACCGAGAGATTGGCCTGTTTGTCGAGACCATGGGCGCGGATCACGGCAAGTTCCCAGGCGAATGTTCCGGTTTTTTGCACCGCAACCCGCACGGTCTCGGCGCTGTAGCATGTACCGACCTGCGCAAAGGCCAAAATAACCGCAGCCAGCAGCATGCGAATGCAAATTGTCATGGTGAGCCGTTTCCGCGCGCATCTTTTCTTGAGGACTGTCATAGCATAGCTTCCACGCTTCGTAGCGGGAGGAAGATCATGGCAGCTGTCGGATCGGTACGACGTATTGTCGCCGCGTTGTCAGCGTTGACGGCGATGGCAACGATGGCGCGGGCCGCAGACATCAACGACTATCCGACCTCGGCGCGCGCCGAATACGTCTTTGGTTGCCTCAAGGCGAATGGCGAGACGCGGCAGGCGATCGAACAATGCTCCTGCTCGATCGATATCATCGCATCGATCGTACCCTACGAGCGCTATGTCTCGGCTGAAACCGTGCTCAGCATGGCGCAGCACCGGGGCAATCTCGGCGGGCAGTTCCGCACTTCAGAGCAGGCGGCGAGCGCGCTCAATGATCTCAGGCGCGCACAGGCCGAAGCGGAAGTACGATGTTTCTAGACGTGCGATGTTTCTAGACGTGGTCGCGATGTGCTGGTGCTATTGCCTCGCCGCGTCGAGTCAAGTGCCGGAATCGTCGACCTTCCATTCCTTCTGGAATACGTGGCCTTCGGTATCCCTGGCTTCGGCCCAGAACCGCTTCGCGCCGTTCGAAACATAGGTAAAGCGGATGTTGGGATCTTCCGAGATCGAGATTCCGCCTTCCATCGCCAGCACCAGACTATCGTCCTGCCACAGCCGCAACTGGTCGACGAAGAAGGCCGGGATGTAGAGCTGGGTCACCTGATCCATCTGCAGGCCGGAATGGCTGGGATGACCGATCATGATCTGCGCCTCGCGGGTGCCGCTGGCGGGACCCTGGCGAAGTCCTTCACCAGCCCGCGCGAACTGCCGGTATCGCATCTGCCCCAGGCGGCTCTTGGCTTCGTCGGCGACCTTGGTGGCCGGTGCGGAGCAGCCGCCGGAGGCCTTCACGTAGGTCTTCGTCATATAGAGCTTGCCGTCGCTCAGTTCGGCCACGGCATGAACGTCGGTGTAGTTGTTGACGCGCACGCGCGTCGAGATTTCCGTCACATTGGCATCCGGTCCCAGTTCGAACTTCGCCGCCATCGGCGCCGGATTCTGGTCGATCACCAGCGTGATTCTCAACACGCGGCGGCTGTCGCCAGGAGGGAGCTTGGTGCGCAGGGTAACGGGAACGATCGCCGCATCCTCGGCACGGTACGGCATCTCGATGGCGATCACGTCTGCGCCGTCGTTCATCGGGCGGTTGTTGAAGATGTCCTGGACCAGTCCGGGCCACGGATCGTTGGCCTCGGGAGTTGCCGCAGGCGCAACGCGCGCGCCGACGAGCATGACGCTCAGGAGGCTGGCGATGCAGAGCAGGTGGAAACGACGTCCGGGCATGGCGGCACCCCTTCGCTGGGATGGAACGTAACGCCGCCAGTATACGTCATCGGGCAGGCTATTCCCATTCAATTTCCGAAAATGCGGTTGTTGCATTGCGTGCATTGTAGTCGTCGAACAATTGCCACCGCGGTCGCTCGCTGGCCGCGGCGGTGTCGGCGGCGACCGTGATCGGAGCGCCACGGGCGACCAGCCTGCGAACGTCCGACGCCAGCGTTTCGAGGTAACGGCGTTGGTCGGCGAGGGCGCCCGGCCATTCGCTCACAGGTCCGTGACCGGGAATCACGCGTTGCGCGGGGAGCGCGCCGAGTTCGTCGATCACGGCGAGCCATCCGCGAATACTGCCGTCCAGCACCGGAATGTGCCGGAGAAACACCAGATCGCCCGCGAACAGGGTTTTGGTTTGCTCGTCGAACACGGTGACGTCGTTGTCGCTGTGCGCCGCCGGCCACGACCTCAAGGTCAGGATTCGCGAGCCGAGATCGAGCTTGACCATGCCATCGACAAGGAGCGTGGGCGGTAACATGCGCACCCCATCCAGGGACTTCTCGCCCATGATCCGGCGAAATGCATCGAGATAGAATGGTCCGCGCGCCGCCAGCGCCCGCGGCAGGTTCCGGTGGCCGACGAACTCGGTTCCATCGCCTGCGAACGCGGCGCCGCCAAAGACATGGTCCGGATGGCCGTGTGTGTAGATGACGTAGCGGATCGGTTTGCCGGTTCGCGCACGGATCGCCGCAAGCAGCCGCTGACCCTCGCGAACGCTTCCCCCGGTGTCGATCACCGCCACCGCGCTCTCGCCGACGACGAATCCGACGTTGGCGGTCGCGCCTTCGTTCTCGCCCGTCATCAGCGCGGTCTGGCCCTGGTGCACGAATATTCCGGGAGCGACTTCGCTCACAGGCAATTCTTGCTGCTGGGCCTGCGCTAGGGTGGACGTCGCCAAAACCACGAGTAAGGCAAGAACCGAAACGCCATGAGCCATGTTTCTGCCTCAGTCTCGTCCGGAAGCGATCTCGGGTTTCGTCGAGCTGGTTTGCGTCGCAGCATGCAACGCAAATCCAGCACGGGGATATTCCTGTTGCACGCTCTGGCACGCTGAGCAATTGATGGATGGCGGGCGTTCGATCAAGAAGGGAATGCATGATGACAGATTGGGGACAACGCCGCCGCTTGCTGGTCTCGCTGCTCGCGATCACAGCAATATTCGCCGGCCGAGATATCGCCGGAGCGCAGACCAACGACAGCACCGACCTGTCCATCGAGCTCATCGATCCCAAGGTGCTGCGGGTTTGCGCCGACCCGCGCAATTTGCCGTTCTCGAACGACAAGGGCGAGGGAATCGAAAACAAGCTCGGTGAGCTGTTCGCCGAAAAGCTGCAGAAAAAGCTGGATTATGCTTACTACCCGCAGGCGGCCGGCTTTGTCCGAATGACGCTTGCCGCTCACCGTTGCGACGTCATCATGGGCTATCCGCAAGGCGACGACCTGGTGCAGGGCACCAATCCCTACTACCGGACCGCCTACGCGCTGGTCGTCAGGCAAGGCAGCGGCCTTGACGATGTCGCGGCGCTGGGCGACGCACGCCTGAAGGGCAAGCATATCGGCATTGTCGCCGGCACGCCGCCCGCCACCAACATGACATCAAATGGTTTGATGGCAGAAGCCAAGTCCTATCCACTGATGGTCGATACGCGGATCGATTCATCAGCAGAGGTCATGATCAAGGATCTAACGGCGGGAACGATCGACGCCGCCATTTTGTGGGGACCGCTCGCTGGCTTCTACGCCAAAAAGGCAAACCCGCCGCTGCATGTCACGCCGCTTGTCAAGGAGACCACGGGGCCTCGGCTCGTCTATCGCATCGGCATGGGCGTCCGGCCGGCCGACCAGAACTGGAAGCGGATGCTCAACCGCCTGATCCAGGAGAACCAGCCGGCCATCAACAGGATCCTGCTCGACTTCGGCGTTCCCTTGCTCGACGAGAATGACCGGCCGATCGGCGCGGAGACGGCGAAGAAGTCGCCGTGATACGAACGCTGGCGTGCGTGGTCGTTACGACCCTTGCCCTCGCAGCGTTTACCCCTGCAGCCAATGTTCTCGCGCAGCAGAATGTGCCGGAGCCGGACGGATATCGCACGGATAATTATCGCGCGGCTGTTCCTGCGACCCTCGCCGGCGTACGCGTTCTCACGACGGCAGAGGCCGAAGCGATCTGGCGCGCAGGAAGCGGTGTTTTTATCGACGTGCTGCCGCGTGCGCCGAAACCGCCAAATCTCCCCGCCGGCACGGTCTGGCGCGACAAGCCGCGGTTCAACATTCCCGGCAGCATCTGGTTGCCCGATACGGGGTACGGCAAACTGGCAGAGCCAACCGAGGCCTATCTGCGGCGCGGACTCGAGCGGGCGTCTCATGGCAACAAAGCCGCGCTGCTGGTGATCTACTGTCAGGAAGATTGCTGGATGTCCTGGAACGCGGCGAAACGGGTCCTGTCCTACGGCTATTCCAATGTGGCCTGGTACCCGGATGGAACCGAAGGTTGGGAGCGCGCCAGCCTGCCGGCCGTTGAATCACAGCCCGAGCCCAGAACGGATGAGGAAGGGAGCAGATGAGGGGCTTGGGCACAAAATTGCGAAAACAACCCCATGCAAAGTAAGAAGGACCTCTCTTTCGCTACTCGATCTCCTGCTGGATCATGCGGCCGAGCGCGAACAACCGCTGGTCAATCGCGGTGGGCACCTCGCAGACGAATTTGACCACGCGCTGCCGGTCTTCGAAGATCCGGGTTTGCCAGACCATTTGGTTGCTGAGCTCGTCGATCTTGGGCTGATCGGGCGGGGACGCGCCCTGCAGGGCATGCAGTGCGGACACGTCGGACCGGATCTTGTCCGCGGCCTCGCGCTGCTTGCGGGTGATCCGTTCCAATCCGTTCATGACCGACGCGCGCTGCGCGTTGAGGCTGTCGAACAGTCCGGCGAACAACAGCTTGCCCGTCGTGGCCTTGTCGGTCGCCGGGCTGCCAAGAAACTCCGTGATCAGTTTTTGCGCCTCGTCGAGGGACGTCCGTCTTGCGGCCAGCCTCGACACCAGCGGGCTGACCTTGGCATCGTCCCTCCATTTGTCCTTGATGTCGTCGAGCGGCGGACCGGCCCACACCGCGGTGAGGGAGATTTCCGGCACCTTGGCCTGGGTGCACGGCCAGTCCGGATAGCGCGGATCGGCGGCCAGGCCGGCCTCGGTCGATGCCGCGACAAGGAAGAGCGTCCCGATTGCGATCTGCCATCTCATGTTTTGCCTCCGGCGGATCATGCTTCGCCTCCGGCGGGCCCGCGGCGAACCAGGCCGCGTGATGGATCATAGGCGTATATCGCACCGATCATGAAGGCCGTCGTGCAGCAAACCACGACGGCCAGTGAAATCCAGTTCATCTGTCCGTACAGCGCAAAGCGTATCAGTTCGACGGCATGGGTAAATGGATTGAACAGGCAGACATAGTAGAGCAAGGGGCTGCCTTCCTGCACCCGCCACAGCGGATAGAGCGCCGATGAAGCAAAGAACATCGGGAAAATCACGAAGTTCATCACGCCGGCAAAATTCTCGAGCTGCTTGATGCCGGAGGAGATCAGCATGCCGAGCGCGCCGAGCATCAAGCCCGAAACGATCAGCGCCGGCAGCACCGTGAGATAACCGATCGGCGGCGGTGCGATATCCCAGAACCACGCGATCAGGAGGAAGGCGTAGACCTGGAGCAAGGAGACCGCGGTTCCCGCAACCAGCTTGCAGAACAACAGATACCAGCGCGGCAGCGGGCTCACCAGCAGGGTGCGCATATTGCCCATCTCGCGATCGTAGACCATCGAGAGCGACGACTGCATGCCGTTGAAGAGCTGGATCATCGCCATCAATCCCGGCGCGATATAGACCTCATAGAGAATGTAGGTTTCGTATGGCGGGATGATGGAAATGCCGAGGACCTGACGAAAGCCCGCGGCGAAGATGAACAGCCACACCAGCGGCCTGACCAGCGCCGAAACGAAGCGTTCGCGCTGGTGCACGAAGCGCAGCGCCTCGCGCCACACGATGCCGTTCAGGCAGGTGACATATTGCGCGAGCGAGAAGCCGCTGTGCTGTCGGTTGACGGTCACGAAGCTCATGGCGCGGGGCTCCCGGGATCCACCGCAGCGCCGGTCAGGCGCATGAATGCGGAATTGATGTCACGGGCTCCGGCGTCGGCGATGATACTCTCGACCGGACCATGCGCAAGGACGCGGCCCTGATGCAGGACCACGAGGTCGTCGCCGGGCACGATCTCGTCGAACAGATGGGTGGCCCACAGCACGCCGATATCCTGCTCGATCACGAGCTGCCGGACGTGGCCGAGAATGTCGGCGCGGGCCTTGACGTCGAGCCCGACGGTCGCCTCGTCAAGCAACAGCAGGCGCGGACGATGCAGCAAGGCGCGCGCGATTTCCAGCCGCCGCATCTGGCCGCCGGAGAGGTCGCGAACCTTGCTGCCGGCGCGGTCCACAAGGGCGATGCGCGTCAGCACTTCGTCGCTGCGCAGCCGTGCCTCGCGCGTGGCGATGCCATGCAGGGCGGCGTGATAGAGCAGGTTCTGCGTCACCGAGAGATCGAGATCGAGCGTCCGTGACTGGAATACGACGCCGAGCAGCCGCAGCGCTTCGCCTGGCGCGAGGCTGATGTCGTGGCCGAAAATGCCGATCCGTCCGGCCTGGGTTCCGAACAGCCGCGTGATCAGCGCGAACAACGTGCTCTTGCCGGCGCCATTGAGGCCAAGCAGTGCCGTGAAGCTTGCCGGTGCGACCGCGAAGCTGACGTCGATCAAAGCGCGCCTTGTGCCGTAGGAATGGCTGATGCCTTCGATCGACAATGCGGGCGTAGCCGCAGGATCGTCCCGGGGACGGGGGTCCGGCGGCGCAGGTCCTTTGTTGTGTGCGTCGATGGCTGTCATGGCTGAGCAAACGTAATCCCCCAGGGCAGCTCGCCGACCTGGATTGTCTTGATCACCTTTTGCGCCGACACGTCGATGACAGAGACGTCGTTTGAAACGCCGTTGGTCACCAGCAGATATTTTTCGTCCGGGGTAAAGGCCATGTGCCAGACCCGTTGGCCGACCAGAAGATATTTCGTGACCTTATGCGTGGTGGCGTCGACGACGGCAACGCGATTGGCGGGGCCGAGCGCAATGAAAGCGGTCTTGCCGTCCTTGGTGATGCCGATGCCGACCGGCTGGATCGCCTCGCGCCGCAGGCCGGGAATGTTGAACTCGATCTTGCCCGTGATGGTGCGCTTGGCGGGGTCGAGGATGGAAACGGTGCCGCCGATCTCGGACGATACCCACAATTCGGAGCTGTCACGCTTGAACTCGGCATAGCGCGGCCGCGCATCGACCAGCACGTTGGCGACGATCTCGCGCGTCGCGGTGTCGATGAAATGCGCCATGTTGGTGGTTTCGGAAGTATTGATCAGGATCTTGCCGTCCGGGCTGAGGGCCATGCCCTCAGGCTCGACGCCGACCTGGATGTCACCGAGGCGGACGCGCTTTTCGAGGTCGATGATAGTCACCGTGTTATCGTTCTCGTTGGCGACGTAGAGGAGTTTGCCGGCGGCATCCTGGGTGAACAGTTCCGGATCCGGACCGGAGGGCAGGCTGTCCACCACCTGATGGGTCGCGGTATCGATCACTTCGATCTTGTCGTCATCGCCGACCGCGACCAGCACGAATTTGCCGCTCTTGGTGAACTCGATGCCGCGCGGGCGCTGACCGACCTTGATGGTATGGGTGACGGCCCATTTGTCCGTATCGATCACCGATACCGTGTTGCTCTTCTCATTCGATACATAGGCGACGAAGGCCAAGGCGGGGCAGGTGGCCGCGAGCCACACCGCCATTCCGGAAAGCAGACACCGACGCCACATCCGCCATTCCTCCGTTTTCAGTTCAGTTTGCATTTGGTTTCGGGCCGGTCGACGCCGAGTGTGTCGAGTTCGGAGTATTGATGCAAGAAACCCTCCTGCGGCGAAACCGAGACGACCATGCGGCCGTCGACCAGCAGGATCGGCTGGCGTAGCTGCAGGTTCCAGTCCCGCAGCGTCAGCCGCTGTCCCTTGAACGCCGCAACCGAAAAATCCGGCTTCTTGAGAAAATCAAACACCGATTTCGGGTCGCCGGAGTTGGTGCGCGATGTCGCTTCGCCGATCATGCGCGCGGCGGTCCAGGCCTGCATGTCCCGCGCCGTCATGCGCCGCGAATTCAATTTGACGAAGCGGTTCTGGATCTGGATCGCACCCCACTGATCGTGCGCCGCGTCCCAGCTTGTCGGCACAAGGCCTGCCGAGCCGGCGATCGGCCGCGGGTCCCAGGTCCGGTAGGGCAGATAGGATGCGAACACTTCGCTTTCGTCCGCCGCGACGAGGACGTCATAGGCCGGCGCACCTTGCGTAAATACCGGCATTTGACGCTGGATCAGGGTTACACCGCTGTCGGTGCGCCGCGCGCCGCCGGTATCCTCGAAGACCTTTTCCTGAACGATCTTGGCGCCAAAGCGCGTCGCCGCGCGCCGCAGCGCATCGGCGTAAAGCTTGTCGGCTTCGTGTGAGCCGACCACCAGCAGCCAGCGCTTCCACTGCTTCCACACCAGATACTGCGCCAGCGCGTCAGCGAGCATCGAGCGGGTCGGGGCAACATGGATCACGTTGGCGCGGCAATCCTGCTCGCGCAGCCGGTCGTCGATCGCACCACTGTTCAACAGCACGGTTTTGCGATCGCGCAGCGCATCGGCCGCCTTTAACAGCGCGTCGGCGGGCAGATCGGCGATGATGATGCCATTGCGGTCGGCGAGAGCCATCGCCGCCTTGGCGACATCCTCGCCATCTTTCAGGCGAATTTCCTCGAGGAAGAAACGCTGATTGAGGAATTTTCCGGTGGTGTTGTTGTCCTCGATCGCCAGCCGCGCACCGGCGATGCCGTCATTTTCCGACGGTTGCTCGGCAAGGGACAGTTTCGATTTGATTCCGGCCTGACCGAGATAGCCGACGCGGATGTCGATCGGGTCGGCCGCGAACGCGGAACTGGCCACGAAGCTTAGTCCGATTGCGCCGATCAACCATCGGATCATGGACGCTCCCTCAATTCTCCTCCTCGACTTGCCGGCGATGGAGGGATACTTGTCTCGCAAGCACGCTCGACTTGAAACTTGACTGAATTGTTCTAGCTTGCAAGTCCGCATTTCGTCGTTGTTCGACCGTCGATGTGAGGGATCACGATCATGAGAGCGCAATTTGTCTTTGCCGCGCTGATGCTGCTGGTGTCGGTGCCGGCGCGTGCCGATCCGCCGAAGCTCGCGATTTTCGATTTCGAACTGCTGGATACCAGCCTCGAAGGCGAGATGAGGGGACCTCAGGCCGACGAGCATGATCGACTGATCCGCATCAGCGATCTGGTGCGCCGGCAATTGACGGAATCCAGCAAGTTCGAGCTTCTGGACATCTCGCCGGTGAAAGCTGCGGCCGAGGGCAGCAATCTGCAGGCATGCGGTGGTTGCGACGTCCAGTATGCGCAGCGCATCGGCGCGGATCTCGTCATCACGGGTGTCATGAAGAAGATCTCGACCCTTATTCTCAACCTGACCATCTTCGTGCGCGACGCCCACACCGGACAGCTCATCACCGCAATGAACGCCGATTTTCGCGGCAACACCGATGAATCCTGGACGCGGGCGACGAGCTATCTCGTGCGCAACCGGTTGCTGGCGCCCAATTATGGCAGACCCCAGCCATAATGGACCGCGTAAAATTTCAGGCTCTCAGGCGCGCGGCGTGCCAGCGCAGATGGTCGCCCATGAAGCTGGAGATGAAGAAATAGCTGTGATCGTAACCGCCCTGGCGGCGCAACGTGAGCGGAATGTTCGCCTTCTCGCAGGCGCTTTTCAGCAGTTCGGGGCGAAGCTGCTCGGCCAGAAACGAATCGGCGTCGCCATAATCCACCAGTAGATCGGAGAATCTGGCGCCGTCCTCGATCAACGCCACCGCATCATGTTTGCGCCAGGCCTGCCTGTCGCCGCCGAGATAGCCTCCCAGCGCCTTGATGCCCCACGGTACCTGCGAGGGCGCGACGATCGGCGCAAAGGCGCTGGCGGCGCGGTAGCGGTCGGGATGGCGCAGCGCGACGGTCAGTGCGCCGTGGCCGCCCATCGAATGACCGAGGATGGATTGCCGCCCGGCATCGACGGGGAAATTCGCGGCGACCAGTTTCGGCAGTTCTTCGGTGACATAACTCCACATCCGGTAGTTATGCGCGAACGGCTCCTGTATCGCGTCGACATAAAAGCCGGCCCCGAGCCCGAAATCATACGCGCCGGCGGGATCACCGGGCACCTTGTCGCCGCGCGGGCTGGTGTCCGGCGCGACGAACACCAGTCCGAGGTCAGCGCAGGCGCTGCGGAACTCACCCTTTTCCGTGACGTTGGCGTGCGTGCAGGTCAATCCCGACAGATACCAGACCACCGGCAGCCTTGCGCCATCCTGGTGGGGAGGGACATAGACCGAAAATGTCATGTCGGTGCCGGTCTCGGCGCTGGCGTGCTTGTAAACGCCTTGCGTGCCGCCATGCGATTTGTTGAGCGAAACCGTTTGAACTGTCATGAACTCTCCGTTGCCGTGCCGCGTCGCGCCGTCTTTAGGCCACGCCGTTGTCGATGGCCAGCCGCACCAGTTCGGCGGACGTGCGCACGCCGAGTTTGTGGCGCATGATCGAGGATGTATTGGCGACGGTCTTGTAGGAGGAATGGACCAGCCACGCGATTTCGGACAGGCATTTTCCTGTGCTGAGCAGGCGCAGTATTTCCATCTCGCGCGCCGTCAGTTTTGAAAGCGGGCTCTTTGCATATGAGGGGCCGGCGAATGCAATGCTTTGCGCAATCGCCGGCGGCAAATAGACCCCGCCCTTTGCTACCTCGCGGATGGCGTCAACAAGGTCCTGGGGATCCCCGGTCTTGGAGACGAAACCCTTGGCGCCGACGTCGATGGCGCGCGCGGCGAATACCGGGTCATCGTTCATGCTGAACATGATGATCCGCGCCGACGCATCGCGCCCGAGCAGGCGTCGCGCCAGTTCGAAACCGGACACCGTCGGCAGGTTGATGTCGAGCACGCAGATATCGGGATGCAGTTCGCCGAACACGCGCTCGCCGCTCTCCGCGTCGGAGGCTTCCACGACATCGATCTCCGGCTCGTCCGCGAACAAGGCACGACAGCCTGAAGCTACGATGCGATGATCATCTACGATCAGAACGCGCATTGGCATTGGTCCCGAATAGCCGCGTCAATCCCGTTGTGCACCGCATCAGGTGAAACACCGGCGCAGACTTCGGGGCGATATCTGCCGTCGATGGTCATGCAACCCGGGCGATGTTGCTATACGCTTCGATTAGATAGACGCGTGTTTTATCTGTCAACGCTCCCATCGATAGGAAATCGAAGGCGATTTCGCTCTCGGACTAAGCGACTTCACTCCTGGACAAATGATATGTGGCAAAAGCTTTCGTTACGTGCCCGGATCAACCTGTTGCTCGTGCTCGTCCTCACGCTTGGTCTGGCCATCAACGTTGCGCGGCTTGTGCTGGAGGCCGGCCCCCGGGTTCAGGCTGAAGATCAAAGCGTCATACGATTGGCGCGCGAGTTCATCGGTACGATCGTTGCAGGACTGAAAGAGGCGCCGGATCCCGAAGCGCGACTGAACCAGATTGTTCACGACCTCAACAAGCTGCGTCACGTCAGCATCACGCGGCAAAGCGAAGCCATCGCAAGATCCGGGATCGCGGACAAGCCGGACGACAATCCCGATGCACGCTCGCCGCCGGCATGGTTTGTCCGGCTTGTTCACCCCGAACAGACGACGGTGAACGTGCCGATCTCGATCAAGGGAAAACCGGACGCGCTGCTGATCACGTCGCATCCCAACGACGAGATGGCCGAAATCTGGGACGGGATATTCACCCAGCTCCTGGTCGGCGCCGCGATTGCGATATTTCTTTTCCTCATTACCAGCAGGGTCGTTGGCCGGGCGCTCGCGCCGATCCAGACCCTTTCGGATGCGATGGCGAAGATCGAGGCCGGCGGTTACGATACGCGCGTGAAACCGGACGGACCGCCGGAACTCGTTGCCATTTGCGACAAGTTGAATCACCTTGCGGCCACTCTGGGCGAGGCGGTTGAGGACAAGCGGCGCCTCGCCGAGCGTGTCGTCTCGCTGCAAGATGTCGAACGCAAGGAAATTGCCTGCGAACTGCATGATGAATTTGGACCCTATCTCTTCGCTTTGCGGGTGCACGCCAGCGCCCTGACGCGGATTGCGGAGGCGGGGGATCCGAACGGGGAGGCCACCCGAAGGCACGGCAGTGCCATATTGGAACAGCTGAATGCCTTGCAGGCGTCCAATCGGAGGGTTCTTGAAAAATTGCGTCCGGTGGGACTGACGGAACTCGGGCTTCGCGAGGCGCTCGGCGCGCTGCTGCGCCTGTGGGGGGAGTCGCACCCCGAAGTCGCTATCGAAACGGCGATCTCGCCGTCGTTGGGCGACACCGGCGAGACGGCTGATCTGACGATCTACCGCACCATCCAGGAAGCGCTGACCAATGTATTTCGCCACGCCGGCGCCACCAGCATCAAGGTGAGCGTTGAACCGGCCGAACTGCCTGTGGGGCTTGCGCGTACCGGCCGCGGCGGCGCGCTGGTGCGGGTTCGTGACAATGGCAACGGATTGGGGCCCGATCACAAGCTGGGCTTCGGGCTAACCGGCATGCGCGAGCGCATTTTGGCGCTGGGCGGCTCGCTTACGATTGCATCAGGAGATAGCGGCGTAACGGTCGAGGCCCTGGTTCCCCGGGACGTGGGGCGCTAGATTCTTTTTTTGACGCGTTTTCTTCACGCGAACCGGTGTCCACTTCGCTGGAAAACGCTCCAGTTCGGGAATTTTTCCCGAACCCGTTCGGGACGTTTTGAATGGTGCGCAACTTTTTCGACGCCCGTAAGATCGTCATCGGCGTACCGGCAGACACCAATGCAGCCGGATTGGGATGGGACGAAGTAAAATGGGCGCGCGATTCCTGTTTATCGGGACAATATCACTGTGTCTGGTTCCCGGGAGTGACTGTGCTCAAGCCCAGGACGCGCCCGGTTCGACCGAGGTCTTACCGGCCATCGAGGTGGTTTCGCCGGGGACAGCCGCCAGGCCCGCCCGCAGCAGAAATGCGCCTCGGGCAACCAGAAGCACCCGCAGGGTTTTGATTTATCCAACCGCGCCGACGCCGACGGTGGGTTCCGGAATGGACGTCGACAAGGTGGCGGCAAGCGTCAATGCGGTGGGGGCCGGGCAGATTGCGCGCACCGGCTCGCTCAACATCGCGGACGCATTACAGCAGCAGGTGCCGGGTATCATCATCAGCGATACGACCGGAAATCCGTTTATGCCCGACATACAGTTTCGGGGGTTCGTCGCATCTCCGGTCGCCGGTACGCCGCAGGGACTGGCAGTTTACCAGAACGGCGTGCGCGTCAACGAAGCGTTCGGCGATACCGTCAATTGGGACTTGATCCCGACGGCCGCGATCAGGTCGGTCACCGTCGTCACCAACAATCCCGCCTTCGGTCTCAATGCGCTGGGCGGCGCCGTCAACGTCCAGATGAAGGACGGCTTCAATTATCGGGGCGCCGAAATCAACACGATGGGCGGTTCGTTCGGACGCATCCAGAGTTCGGCGCAGTATGGCAAGCAGATCGACAATTTTTCGGTCTATGGCGCGCTGGAAGGCGTGCGTGACAACGGCTTTCGCAATTTTTCGGAGTCGGCCATTCGCCGGTTCTACGGCGATGTCGGCTATCGGACCGATAGCAGTGAATTTCACCTCAACGTGGGCCTGGCCAAGAACAATTTCGGCGCGGCTGCGACGGTGCCGGTTGAACTGCTGCAGAACTACTGGGGCGCCACCTACACCACGCCGCAGACGACATCCAACCAGGTTGCCTATGCCAATCTGACCGGAAAGGTCGAGGCCACGCCGACCTGGACGATCGAAGGTTCCGCGCGCGTCCGCGCTTTCAGGCAAAAAACGGTGGATGGCAATCCAACCGAGACGGAGCGATGCGCGGCCGATCCGGGCCTGCTTTGCTTTAACGACGACGACGTCCCGGCGAATGGCCTGAACGGCGTCCAGCTCGCCAATCCCTTCCCCGACAACGCCGTGCTGGGACAGATCGACCGGACCACAACCCGTTCGGTCACGACCGGGGCAACCCTGCAGGCAACGAATACCGATCAGCTGTTCGGGCACAACAACCAGTTCATGGTTGGCGCCAGCATCGACTCCGGCGTCACCCGCTTCGGGGCCAGCGCGGAGCTCGGAACCATCGGTTCAAACTACGTCGTCAACGGCAGCGGCATCTATCTCGGACCATCCGGCGAGCCGATCTCGATCGGTCCGGTTTCGCTTCGCGCCACCAACCGGTACACCGGGCTCTACGCGTCAGACACGTTCGACGTGACCGATAGATTTTCGATCACGGGCGGCGGCCGGTTCAACCATGCGCATATTAAGCTGGAGGATCAGATCGGTACGGCGCTCAATGGCGAGCATACGTTTACCCGCTTCAACCCGATGATCGGCGGCACCTACAAGATCACATCAGGTTTGACGGCCTATGCCGGGTATTCCGAGGCTAATCGTGCACCGACCCCGCTGGAGCTTGCGTGCGCCGACCCCTTGCGCCCCTGTCTCATCGCCGCATTCCTCATCGCCGACCCGCCGCTGAAGCAAGTCGTGTCCCGCACCATCGAGGCAGGTTTCCGCGGAACGTCGGAACTCAATATCGGAACGTTGAGTTGGAAAGTTGGTGCGTTCCGCGCAACCAATGCCGATGACATCCTCGCGATTCCAAGCCCGGAACTGCAGGGCTTTGGCTACTTCCAGAACGTGGGTTCGACACGGCGCCAGGGCATCGAGGCCCAGGTCAATCTGACGTCGAAGACACTGCAACTTTATGCCAGCTATGCCCTCGTGGATGCCCGCTTCCTCGACGCGCTGCAGGTCGGCTCCAACAGCCCGTTCGCCGACGACAATGGCAATGTCCAGATCCAGCCGGGCAATCGAATTCCGGCGATCCCCCGCAACCGGATCAAGTTTGGCATCGACTATTCGGTCACGGACGCCTTCAAGGTCGGAGGCGATGCGCTGTTCGTCGGCAACCAGTACTTTGCGGGCGACGAATCCAATCAGGCGCGGCGACTGCCGTCCTATGCGGTTTTCAACCTGCACACCTCGTATCAGATCAACAAGACGTTCCAGATCTACGCCCGCGCGGACAACATCTTCGACAACCGCTATGCGACCTTCGGTACCTTCTTCGATACTGGGGACGTGCCGAATTTCACCAATGGCGGCGCGCCCTTCACTGACGCGCGTTCGCTCAGCCCGGCGCGGCCGCGCGCCTTTTACGCAGGCCTGAAGGCGACCTTCTGACGCGAACGGCGCGTCAGAGGATACCGATCAGAGCCGGCCTTCACGGCCGGTTCCACCAGGCATGACCGATCCATCCCATCGTCAATGCGCCTGCAATCCACAACAGGATGATGGCTGCCATTCCCGCTCGGCTGGTCGGACGCTGCGCGGTCGCGCTCGCCTTGGCGCGGCATTCGACCATGATCTCATCGGGAATCAGCGTCACCACGAGCCAGATGCCCAAAGGGAGCAGGATCAACTCGTCGAGATAGCCGATGATGGGGATGAAGTCTGGAATGAGGTCGATCGGTGAAAGCGCATATCCGGCAACGGCGATGGCGAGCGCCTTCGCATACCACGGCACGCGCGGATCGCGGGACGCGAGATAGATCGCGTGAGCGTCGCGTTTCAGGCCCTTGGCCCACGATTTGATACGAGAGAGCATTGCGCCTTCCAGTGTACCGGGTTCCTTGGCCAAGGTAGCAGCGCGAGCAGAACTTGCGGGGCATTTCAGCCGCGCTTTTTGCGGGTGGACGACCGGGTGAGACGCAGGCGGCCATAGGTGCGCGGCAGAAACTGCTTGCCCCTGGTAGAGAGGAAATCGAGCATTGCCTGCGCCGGCGGCAGCAGGACCTTGTCCTTGCGGGCGAGCACGAACCATTGCCGGA
Source organism: Bradyrhizobium sp. OAE829 (assembly GCF_040546575.1). NCBI lineage: Bacteria > Pseudomonadati > Pseudomonadota > Alphaproteobacteria > Hyphomicrobiales > Nitrobacteraceae > Bradyrhizobium > Bradyrhizobium sp. OAE829. Next base: position 5,710,855 of record NZ_JBEPOE010000001.1, read on the forward strand.
CCACGGGAAGGCCGTCCACGTCGAGGACTGTCAATCGTCGTTCATCGAGTTCGGTAGCCACCGTGTGCGCGGAAATGAATGCAATGCCCAAACCTGCGATCACGGCCTGCTTGATGGTCTCGTTGCTGCTCATGGCAAGGCCGATCCTGGGGCGAATGCCGGCGGATTCGAACAGCTGCTCCATCAGGCCGCGCGTTCCGGATCCAGGCTCGCGCGTCAGGAAAGTCTCGCTCGCAAGCTCGCCCGGTGCGATGCGGGATTTTCGCGCCAGCCGATGTCCCGTCGGCGCGATGATGACGTGGGGGTGATCGCCGATCAGGTGAACGTTCATGTCGATGTCTGCAGGCGGGCGGCCCATGATCGCAAAGTCGAGATCGTAGCCGCGCAATGCCGTGCCGATCTCCTGCCGGTTTCCGATCGAGAGCGTGACTTCGACGTCCGGATGCCGTTTCGAAAATCCTGAAATCATGAACGGCACGAAATATTTCGCGGTGCTGACGGCGCCGATCGAGATGCGGCCGGCGGTCTTCCCCGCCATCATGGCCATCGTGGTTTCGCAATCTGATATCGCCGCCTCGATCCGCTCAGTCAGCGCCAGCACTTCGCGCCCGGCATCCGTCAGCAGCATGCCGTCGCCGGTGCGCTGGATCAGTGGCAGCCCGGCGAGTGCCTGCAAATTGCGAAGCTGCAGCGTGACCGCGGGCTGGGTGAGATGGAGCTGTTTGGCCGCTGACGTGACCGATCGGCTCTTTTGAACGGCGGCCAGTGCACGCAACTGGCGGATCGTCACTTCCCGCAATAACCGGCCTGCCATCGCCACACCCTTTATAACAAAAACTTTGCCAAGCCCAAAGATAACAAAATTTTACTAATTCGGCAAACTGCGTTTCCTTTGACATCGCGGATTGCCAAACCGGCGAGACGCTTGAGAGCCCCCGAAAGAGGGCACAGGGGAGACGGTCATGGACGAGCGCGTGACGCTGCGTTCACATCTCGATCGGTCCGCGTTGCAGACGCCGCTGCATGGTGCTGCGCTTGCCGACGTGATCAAGGCGATTGCGTCAGCTTCCATCGAGCTTGCCGGGCTGATCGCGGATGGACCGTTCGCAGGCATTACCGGGCGGAACGGCGGCATCAATTCTGACGGCGATCAGCAAAAGGATATCGACGTCGCCGCCGATGAAATGATACGGCGCGCCTTGCGCGGCACTCCGGTGGCGGCGGTTCTTTCCGAGGAAGCGGCGCTGCCGGAAACCCTGCGTCCTTCGGCGCCGTTCTGCGTTGCGATCGATCCCCTCGATGGATCGGCCAATCTCGACAACAATATCTCGGTCGGCACCATCTTTTCGATCCGCCCCAGGGGCAACGACCTGCTTTCGACGTTCTTCGAGCCCGGCACGGCGCAGTGTGCCGCGGGTTTCATCGTTTACGGTCCGCAGACCACGCTCGTCCTCGCGCTCAACGCGCGCGTCGATGTCTTCATGCTCGATCGCCACGCGCAGGAGTTCGTGCAGACCCGGCAGGGTGTCCAGATCGCACGCAATATGCCGGAGTTCGCCATCAACGCGTCCAATCACCGCCACTGGCATGGGCCGGTCCGCACCTATATCGACGAGTGCCTCTCCGGCATCAGCGGCGGCGGCGAGGCGGATTTCAACATGCGCTGGATCGGTTCGCTGGTCGCGGAGGCGCTTCGCATCCTGGTGCGCGGCGGCGTGTTCCTTTATCCGGCCGATGCCCGCCCGAGCTATCGGGAAGGGCGGCTTCGCCTGCTGTACGAAGCCCATCCAATGGCGCTGATCATGGAATGGGCGGGAGGCGCGGCGTCGACCGGGCGCCGGCGAATTCTGGAACTGGCTGCGAAAACCCCGCACCAGCGGGTGCCGCTGATCATGGGATCCGTGCACCACGTGCGCGACGTGACGGCCATTCACGACAGGATCGAACCGATGTTCGACAATAGCGACGCACCGCTGTTTGCGCGGCGCGGCCTGTTTCTCTGACGGGGCGATCGACATGTCACGGGCTCATCCCATCATATCAATCACGGGTTCGTCGGGCGCCGGCACGACGTCGGTGAAGAAGACGTTCGAGCAGATCTTCCGCCGCGAAAAGGTGGTTGCGGCCTACATCGAGGGCGACGCCTTCCACCGCTACAATCGCTTCGAGATGCGCACAAAAATGCTGGAGGAAGCCGAGCGCGGCAACAAGCATTTCAGCCATTTCAGCCCGGAAACCAACCTGTTTGTGGAACTGGAACGGGTGTTCCGGGACTATGGCGAATCCGGCACCGGAACCACCCGTCATTACATCCACGACGACGAAGAGGCGAAGCTCTACGGCGCAGAACCGGGCACGTTCACCGACTGGCGCCGATTGCCTGAGAATTCCGACCTGCTGTTCTACGAAGGACTGCACGGCGCGGTCGTGACCGACAAGGTCAACGTCGCGCAGCATGCCGATCTCAAGATCGGCGTCGTGCCTGTCATCAACCTGGAATGGATCCAGAAGCTGCACCGTGACCGCAGTGCCCGCGGCTATACCGCGGAGGCTGTGACCGACACCATCCTGCGGCGCATGCCCGACTACGTGAACTACATCTGTCCGCAGTTCGCCGAGACCGACATCAATTTTCAGCGTGTGCCGACCGTCGATACCTCGAACCCGTTCATCGCGCGGTGGATTCCGACGCCTGATGAATCGATGGTGGTGATCCGCCTGAAGAATCCGCGCGGCATCGATTTTCCGTATCTGCTGTCGATGATCCCGCACAGCTTCATGTCGCGCGCCAATTCGATCGTGATCCACGGCGCGAAACTCGATCTGGCGATGCAGCTCATCCTCACCCCGCTGATCCTGCAACTGATGGAACGCAAGAGGCGCACGACATGAACGCTCCCCTGTCCCGTATTGCCGGCTATCCGGATGCTTCTGCTTCGCACGCGGAAATGGCCAACGCGATCCGCTTCCTGGCGATCGATGCGGTTGAACATGCAAAGTCCGGCCATCCCGGCATGCCGATGGGCATGGCCGATGTCGCCACCGTCCTGTTTTCGCGGTTCCTCAAATTCGATCCGGCCGACCCGGCATGGCCCGACCGCGATCGCTTCGTGCTATCAGCCGGTCACGGCTCGATGCTGCTGTACGCGCTGTTGCACCTGACAGGCTATGAGGGCGTGACATCGGATGAACTCAGGGCCTTCCGGCAATGGGGATCGAAGACGCCGGGACATCCCGAGTATGGCCATACCCCGGGAGTCGAGACCACCACCGGGCCGCTCGGGCAGGGCATCGCCACCGCCGTTGGCATGGCGCTCGCCGAACGGTTGATGAATGCGCGCTTCGGCGACGACCACGTCGATCACTTCACCTATGTGATATCAGGCGACGGCTGCCTGATGGAAGGCCTCAGCCATGAGGCGATCTCGTTGGCGGGCCATTTGAAGCTCAATCGCCTGATTGTGCTGTTCGACGACAATGAGATTTCGATCGATGGCGCGACTTCGCTGTCGTGCTCGGATGACCAGCTCGCACGGTTCAAGGCCTCCGGATGGTCGGCCTGCCGGATCGACGGCCACGACCCCGAAGCCATCGCCGTTGCGATCGAACGGGCCCGCACCAGCGACCGGCCGTCGCTGATCGCCTGTCGCACGCTGATCGGCTTCGGAGCGCCGAACCGCCAGGGCAGCGAGAAAGCCCATGGCGCGCCGCTCGGCGCCGATGAGGTTGCAAAGACCCGCGATGCGCTGAACTGGCCGCATCCGCCGTTCCAGATTCCGGAGCATATCATCGCGCAATGGCGCGACGCCGGCGCACGCGGGCATGCAGCCCGCCGCAGCTGGATCGAGCGGACCAAGCGCTGCGCCGCGGCGCGCTCGCCGTTTCACGATGCCCTCAATCGCAATCTGCCGTGTGGCTATGTCGACGCGATGGCGCTGCTGCGCGATCGCTTCGCCTCCGAGCGGCCCAACATCGCGACCCGGCAGGCCTCGCAGCTGGTGATCGACGGGATCGCCGAGGCATTGCCGAATTTGCTCGGCGGCTCCGCCGATCTGACCCATTCGAACCTGACGCGCGCTAAAACGCATCGGGCGGTGCAGGCCGATTGTCTCAGCGGCAGCTACATTCACTACGGCGTCCGCGAGCACGCCATGGCGGCGGCGATGAACGGCATCGCGTTGCATGGCGGCTTCATTCCCTATGGCGGCACCTTTCTCAGCTTCGCCGACTACAGCCGCCCCGCGATCAGGCTGGCGGCGTTGATGGGTATCCGCGTCGTCCATGTGATGACGCACGACTCGATCGGGTTGGGCGAGGATGGCCCCACTCACCAGCCGGTCGAGCATCTGGCATCGCTGCGGGCGATCCCCAATCTGCTGGTGTTTCGCCCCGGCGATGCCGTTGAAACCGCAGAGGCCTGGGACTGCGCGTTGCGGGCCCAAAATAGCCCGTCGCTGCTGTGCCTGTCGCGGCAGGCGATGCCGACGTTCCGCGAAGCCGGTGAGCAGAATCTGGTCGCGTTTGGCGCTTACGTCGTGGTCGATCCAGAGGAAGGCCGAGACGTCACGCTGATCGCAACCGGCTCGGAAGTATCGATCGCGATGCACGCTGCCGAACTGCTGGCGAGCGTCGACGTCCGCGCGGCCGTGGTCTCGGCGCCATGCTTCGAATTGTTTCGCCAGCAATCGCGCGAGTATCGGACCGCGGTGCTCGGACGCGTGCCGCGGGTCGGCGTCGAGGCCGCGGTCGAAGGCGACTGGGCGCGCTGGCTCGGCGATGACGGCGAGTTCGTCGGCATGACCGGCTTTGGCGCTTCCGCGCCGGCCGAAACGCTTTATCGCGAGTTCGGCATCACCGCGGACGGGGTTGCGAAGGCGGCCCTGCGCTGCATCGCGCGCGCCAGGATGGCGGTGAACGACACATGAGCGCCTGCAAACAGACAACGACACGGAGGGACCGATGGCCAAAATCACACTGAGGCAATTGCTGGATCACGCCGCCGAACGCGGCTACGGCGTGCCGGCATTCAACATCAACAATATGGAGCAGGGCCTTGCGATCATGGAGGCGGCGGCCGCCGTCGATGCGCCCGTCATCATTCAGGCCTCGCGCGGTGCGCGCTCCTACGCCAACGACATCATGCTCTCGAAGATGATCGACGCGCTGGAGGAGATGCATCCGCAGATTCCGCTGTGCCTGCACCAGGACCACGGCAATGAGGAAGCAACCTGCGCCACCGCGATCAAGCATGGCTTCACGTCGGTCATGATGGACGGCTCGCTCAAGGCCGACGCCAAGACCGCCGCGGATTACGACTACAACGTCGACATCACCCGCCGCGTCGTCGACATGGCGCACTGGATCGGCGCCTCGGTCGAGGGCGAACTGGGGGTGCTCGGCTCGCTGGAGCATGGCGGCGGCGAGCAGGAGGACGGCCACGGCGTCGAGGGTGAGGTCAGCCACGACCAGCTGCTGACCGATCCTGACCAGGCGGTCGATTTCGTCCGCGCCACCAAGGTCGATGCGTTGGCGATCGCAATGGGCACTTCGCACGGCGCCTACAAATTCTCGCGCAAGCCGGACGGGGACATCCTCGCGATGCGGGTGGTCGAGGAGATCCATCGCCGGCTGCCGAACACGCATCTGGTGATGCACGGCTCCTCCTCGGTGCCGCAACCGCTGCAGGACATGTTCAACCAGTTCGGCGGCGAGATGCCGCAGACCTGGGGCGTGCCGGTCGAGGAGATCGTCCGCGGCATCAAGCATGGCGTCCGCAAGGTCAACATCGACACCGACTGCCGGCTGGCGATGGCCGCGGCGTTCCGCAAGGTCGCGACGCAAAGCCGCAGCGAATTCGACCCGCGCAAATTCCTCAAACCGGCGATGGACGCGCTACGCGACCTTTGCCGTGAGCGCTTCGAGCAATTCGGCACCGCCGGCCACGCCTCGAAGATCAAGGTCGTTCCATTGGCCGAGATGGCGAGGCGCTATCGCTCCGGCGCGCTCGACCCACGCATCGGGGAGATGACCCATGCCGCCTGATCTTCTGATCCCCACGCTCCCGACCAGCCGCCGCACGCAACATGAGGAAACCAAGATGAACCAGCACTCGATGACCATTCGCGGCAAGGAACGCTACAAGTCAGGCGTCATGGAATACAAGAAGATGGGCTATTGGGAGCCCGACTATGTGCCAAAGGACACCGACATCATCGCGCTGTTCCGGGTCACGCCGCAGGATGGTGTCGACCCGATCGAGGCCGCGGCGGCCGTGGCCGGCGAATCCTCGACCGCGACCTGGACCGTGGTGTGGACCGACCGGCTGACGGCGGCGGAAAAGTATCGCGCCAAGTGCTACCGCGTCGATCCGGTGCCGAACTCGCCGGGGCAATACTTTGCCTACATCGCCTACGATCTCGACCTGTTCGAGAACGGATCGATCGCCAACCTGTCGGCGTCGATCATCGGCAACGTGTTCGGCTTCAAGCCGCTGAAGGCGTTGCGGCTCGAGGACATGCGGCTGCCGGTGGCCTATGTGAAGACATTCCAGGGCCCCGCGACCGGCATCGTGGTCGAGCGCGAGCGCATGGACAAGTTCGGCCGCCCGCTGCTGGGGGCCACCGTGAAGCCGAAGCTCGGACTCTCCGGCCGCAACTACGGACGCGTGGTCTATGAGGCGCTGAAAGGCGGCCTCGACTTCACCAAGGACGACGAGAACATCAACTCGCAGCCGTTCATGCATTGGCGCGAGCGCTTCCTCTATTGCATGGAGGCGGTCAACAAGGCGCAGGCTGCGTCCGGCGAGATCAAGGGTACCTATCTCAACGTCACCGCCGGAACCATGGAGGACATGTATGAACGCGCCGAATTCGCCAAGGAACTCGGTTCGGTCATCATCATGATCGATCTCGTCATCGGCTACACCGCGATCCAGTCGATGGCGAAATGGGCGCGCCGCAACGACATGATCCTGCATCTGCATCGGGCAGGGCATTCGACCTACACGCGGCAGCGCAGTCATGGCGTCTCGTTCCGCGTCATCGCAAAATGGATGCGGCTCGCGGGTGTCGATCATATCCACGCCGGCACCGTGGTCGGCAAGCTCGAAGGCGATCCGGCGACCACGCGCGGCTATTACGACATCTGCCGCGAGGACTACAATCCGGTGCGGCTCGAGCACGGCGTGTTCTTCGACCAGAACTGGGCCAGCCTCAACCGGATGATGCCGGTCGCATCCGGCGGCATTCACGCCGGGCAGATGCACCAACTGCTCGATCATCTCGGCGAGGACGTGATCCTGCAGTTCGGCGGCGGCACCATCGGTCACCCGATGGGCATTCAGGCTGGTGCGACCGCCAACCGCGTGGCGCTGGAAGCGATGATCCTCGCCCGCAACGAGGGCCGCGACTATCTGCGCGAAGGGCCGGAAATTCTCGCCAAGGCGGCAGAGACCTGCACGCCGCTGAAATCGGCGCTCGAGGTCTGGAAGAACGTCACCTTCAACTACGAATCGACCGACATGCCGGACTACGTCCCCACACCCAGCGTCGCGATGTAAGGAGCTGATATCATGCGTGTTACCCAGGGCTGCTTCTCGTTCCTGCCTGACCTCACCGACGAGCAGATCACCCGCCAGGTCCAGTATTGCCTGGAGAAGGGGTGGGCGGTGAACATCGAATTCACCGACGACCCCCATCCCCGCAACAGTTTTTGGGAGATGTGGGGATTGCCGATGTTCGATCTCCGCGACGCTGCCGGCGTGATGATGGAGCTCGCTCAATGCCGCAAGGTGTATGGCAACAGCTACATCCGAATGTCGGCGTTCGATAACAGCCACGGCTGGGAATCGGTGCGGCTATCCTTCATCGTCAACCGGCCAAAGGACGAACCCGGCTTCCGCCTCGAACGGCACGAGATGGCCGGGCGCAACATCCGCTACACCACGAAGTCCTATGCGGTCGATCGCCCCGAAGGCGGTCGTTACGGCTAGCTCGCTCGTTTCTCCTGCCGGCCGGCGGTGCTCCCTCATCGACCCCAGCCGGAAGTACTGCTCCGTCGCCATAAGGGTGGCGACGGAGTTTTTTCTCGAAAGGCGGTTCGCAGATGGATTTGGATGCCTCACCAATGACAGACCGGGTCAATCTCCGCGAAGAACTCGAGGCCGTCGGCATCGAGGAGATCCTGACCCAGCTCGACCGCGAGCTGATCGGGCTGAAGCCGGTCAAGACCCGCATTCGCGAGATCGCGTCGCTGCTATTGATCGAACGTATCCGCAAGCGCATGAATCTGACGACGGACACGCCGACGCTGCATATGTCGTTCACCGGCAATCCCGGCACCGGCAAGACCACGGTGGCGCTGCGGATCGCGGGCATTCTCCACCGGCTTGGCTTCGTCCGCCGCGGCCATGTCGTCTCGGTCACCCGCGACGAGCTGGTGGGGCAGTATATCGGCCACACCGCGCCCAAGACCAAGGAAGTGCTGAAGAAGGCGATGGGCGGCGTGCTGTTCATCGATGAGGCCTATTATCTCAATCGGCCGGACAATGAACGGGACTACGGCCAGGAAGCGATCGAGATCCTGCTGCAGGTGATGGAATCGCAGCGCGAGGATCTGGTGGTGATCCTCGCCGGCTATGGCGACCGCATGGAAAAATTCTTCGCCAGCAATCCGGGCTTCCGCTCCCGCATCGCCCATCACATCGATTTTCCGGATTATTCCAATGATGAGCTGCTCGCCATCGCCGAGCTGATGCTGCACGACATGAACTACAAGTTCAGCAACGAGGCGCGGGAGGCGTTCATCCGTTACATCGCGGCACGCGTCACCCAGCCGCTGTTCTCCAACGCGCGCTCGATCCGGAACGCGCTCGACCGCATGCGGCTGCGGCAGGCCAATCGTCTCGTCGCCGATCTCGACCGCATGCTGGACACTGACGACGTGATGTCGCTGCAGGCGTCGGACGTGCTCGCCAGCCGGGTGTTCCTGAAAGACAAGTCGTAGACCAGAGTCCAGTGCAAACCCAGCGCGGTGCGCATCACGCTCGGGCCATTTCCCGTGCCCCGCCCAGTAACTTGACGTTGAGCTTGCCGCCCGTGAACAACATGTCGTCGAGCGCCTGGCTGATGTCAGGGGACTCGACGGTCTTGCCGCCATCGCGGGCGATACTTGCCTGCGCCACGCGCCGCATCAGTTCCTTGATGAAGGCGGCGCTGACGCCCTCGGTCCGCTGCGCGGCCTCGCCGACGATGGCACCGCTGAGCGGCAGACCTCGGCCATAAAGCTGGATCAACTTCTTGCGGCCGATCTCATTGGGCACCGGCACCTCAATCGCCTGGTCGATGCGGCCGGGGCGGCTGGCCAGCGCGCTCTCCAGCTGTTCCGGCCGGTTGGTGGTGAGCACGAACAGGATGTCCGCATCCTGCTTCAGACCGTCCATTTCGTTGAGAAGCTCATTGAGCATGACTTCATCGCAAGCGCTGCTCATCTGCTCGCGGTCGCGCGCGACGAGATCGGCGTCCTCAATCACGACCATCGCCGGCTGCAGCAGCCGCGCAAGCGACATGTACTGCGCAAGAGCGCCGACCTGTGCGGCCGTGATGATCAGAGTCGTATGACCTGGCAGGTTGCTGGCGAGATAACGGATGGTGTGGGTCTTTCCGGTTCCGGGCGGCCCGTAGAGCAGAATGCCCTTCCTCGTCGATTGTCCGAGTTCACGCAGCATTGTGCGGTTTCCCACAAAGTCCAGGACGTTGCGATCGAGCAGCTTCAGTGTGGCCTCGGGCAGGATGACGTCATCGCGTTGAACAAGTGGCACCTTGTGGACCATGATGCCCCTCGTGCGCCCGCTATAACCCCTGTCGACATCGAGCGACAAAACCTTGCCGCGATAGCTGCGCGCGTCATTGACCGCGCGCTCGAGCTCGGCGAAGCAGCGTTGCGCGAACTCTGCGCCTTCGGCGCCGGCAGGCACAGCAATTTCGATCCGCGTCCCAGCTTCGCGGCTATACTCGCGGTGCGCGGAGAGCACCACGGCGTAGCGCAGATCGCCGTCGGTTCTACAAAGCCACAGGCCGTTTTCGAGACATTTGACCGGCGCGCTCTCGCCGACATCCACGTCGTGATATTGCGCGGGCGCGATGCCATGCGCATTCCGGCCGTCGCGGGTCAGTGCTGCGAAGTTCAGCGTCTCGTAGCGGTGCTCTTCATAGATGCCGAAAAACCGCAGCGGAGATGTTGAGAACAGTCTGTCCACGCCAGCTTGGACGTCCGCGCGCATGTGACCTGGGAATAGTCGCGAGGTCGAGACCAGTCGATCCATTGGAATTCCGGCAAAATGCGAGGCCAGTGCTTGGTGCGCATAATCGAATTGCTTGTTACTGGTGACATCGGGTTGATTGCGCGCAATCTCGTTCACGCAGTCATCGCAGAGGGGCGTCACGATGCCTTTCAATGTGACGATGTTGTCGCAGAAAAGTTCGCCGCAGAGCTTGCAACGACCGTCAAACAGATGGTTGTCCCCGAGAGTCGCTCTGCTCGTGATGCGGAGCGGATGACCTGACTCATCGATGCGTTGACGCGCGGCTTCCAGCATTTCGCTGGCGATGTCCCGCGGATAACTTCCGCAACTTGCCTTTCCTCCGTCCCGGATTTCTTTGGTGAATCTGAACGTGTCGGCTAGCGGCTTCTTGAAAACCGAGTGCACAAGTTCGATGACGAAATCCAGAGGCGTTTCATCGTCGTTGTGAAAGATGATCTCGCGGTGGCTAGCGGCCTTGGCATCACTCATTGGAAAATTGCCCCTGACTAAGTTCACGTCCGTTTGGCATATCGCTTCATGTCATCAGTCATTAGAACAAAACAGGAACTATGTCACTACCCCAGCGTGTAGATTATCGAAAGGCGCTGCGCCAGATTGGCCTGCTGACATCCCTCAATAAATCGGGCCCGCTCCGACACGTGCTCGAATGACCGAGTAATTTCAAAGATATGCCAAGATTCCCCAGAAGAACTAGGCTCGGACGGATCGGTACGAACCGCGGCGCCAAAAGCGCCTTTCGATCCCAAAATAAGTCAGGCTGGCGAGTCCAGCGGTAAGGCTGAATGTTGCAAGCAGGAAAGCAATCGGATGCGCGCGCAAGGACGTGTGAATCGCGAGCATGTCGATGACGGGATGGTGCAGGAGATACATCGAATACGAAATCGTCCCGAGATAGATCATGATCCGCGTCGACAGCAACGCCTTGATCGGTCGTGAAAGCAAAGCTGCGATCAGCAGGGCCGATACTGCCATGACGGACAGCGGATCGTGCCACATCTGCTGATACTCGGCCCGGGCCAGCCAGCCGGACGGGTTGAAGAATGTCAGCCAGATATTTGGGTAGATCAGGAACGGCAGCGCCGCCGCGGGTGCCAATATCCACGACCACGGCCACGAAAGCGTGGGTTGCCGCCGCATTGGGAGCAATCGCTCAACAAGCATGCCGGCAAGAAAAAAAACCAGATAATAGGGAAAGACGCGCGGCCGGTCCGGGACCTGAACAGGCAGGGCCCAATAGAAAACCATCGCCGAAACACAAATCGCGCCGAGCCAGACATTTCCGATCCGCGTTCGCAGCCACCACACGCCGATGAAGAGGAGGTAGAAATGGATTTCGACCGGAATCGTCCAGAGTACACTTGCTCCCGACAGGATCGCGTAGTGCCAGAACGCCTGGTCGAGTGAAACGGGATAGATCGACACCAGCAGTCCGGTTCGGCTCTGTACGGTATGGAGAACCAGCGCGATTGTCACGATGAAATAAAACATCGGCAACACGCGAGCCGCGCGCCTGATCAGGTAATCCTGAACGGACGCGGTTGTGAAGGAACGATCGAGATAAAGGCCGGAGATCAGGTAGCCGCTCAACACGAAGAACACCATTACCCCGACTTGGCCGCCGCCGCTGCCAAATAGGCCGCCCCACAGTCCCGTGACATTGCTGACGTGAGAGACGAGTACCATGCACGCGGCAAGTCCGCGCAGCCCGTCCAGCGATGGAATTTGCAGTTCCTTGATCGACGGCAGGTCCGTCACCACGGCTGGAGCGCGAAGGCCCGTACGCTCAGCAGCGGTTCCTGCGCAACTTTCTGATGAACGCGGGCCGGAATATCCGCCGCTCGAAAAAAGCGCATGTCGCAGCTGAAGCGGGATTGCGTTGCGGTTGGACAATCCGAGGTCCGATGCAGCAATTTGTCGCTGAACAGCAGGGCATCGCCGATGTCGAGGTCGGGGCGGGAGGTTGAGCCGTCGTGCGCCTGAAGCTCAAGCCCGGTATGGTCGTCGTTGCAGGGTGTGAACGGAACCCAAAGAATATAGGCGCTGTAGTAGTTGACGTTCGCGCCGCCGTCGGCATGCCACGCGACCGTGGAAGGCCTCGGCCGGCTGAGATCCCCTTGCGGATAGTTCTTTCGCAATCGGGAGTGGGTCAGCGAGCAGAGCACGTCGTCGCCGAGATAATGACGCAAACATGCGGCTGCCGGTGAATTCGCGACCGTGCGCAACAGCTGATAATCCTTCGTGCCGTAGTCATCGAGTGCTGCCATCCCGGTTGCGGTATTGCCGGGGTTGTAAAGGTAGGCGCGCGGGAACGGCGAATGGTCGGCGCGCTCGGCAACCTCGTAGAATGCGCGCGCGGCTTCCTGAATCATATCCATGTCCGGTCGCGGAAGAACCGAACGCAGGATCGCAAAGCCGGTGTTCGCGATTTGGGCCTGCACCGACTGCAGGAAGGCGGAAGGGGGCATGTGATGGCAGATCGTTGGTGACCGACGACAGGGAGCTTAGCCTCGCCCTTGCCGGCCGCATAGCCCCGGGGGCGCGGGCCAAGCAGGGCCTCTCTCCAATTTCGCAATGCTCCCGGCGCCCGATAGGTTTAGACTGTCGGCAGCAGACTTGCGCTGGCGCATGACCCCAACGGGCGATGAGAGAATCCGAATGACCGATGTGACCGAGAAAACCCCTCCCGATTCCCCAGCCGACGCATCCTTCCGTCCGCATTCGTCCCATTGGGGCGTGTTTTCGGCGCGCTGGCAGGGCGATGAACTCGAGGTTCGGCCGCATCCTGACGATCCCGATCCGAACAAAATCATCGATAATTTTCCCGGCGCCTTGCGCCACCGCGCGCGCGTCGCGCAGCCGATGGTGCGCCGCGGCTGGCTCGAAGGAAAGCGCGGGCCGGACGCGCGCCGCGGACGTGATGAATTTGTCCCGATGTCGTGGAAGGACGCGCTGGACCTGCTCGGCGCGGAACTCGCCCGCGTGCGGGATAATTATGGCCCAAGCGCGGTGTTCGGCGGATCCTACGGCTGGTCGAGCGCGGGCCGCTTTCACCATGCGCAAAGCCAGGTCCATCGCTTTCTGAACATCGCGATGGGCGGCTACGTCAAGTCGGTCAATTCATATAGTTCCGGCGCCGCCACCGTCGTAGTGCCTCACATCATCGGTGACTACGAGGATTTGACCAAGCGCAACGTCTCCTGGGAACAGATTGCCGAGCACAGCGATGTCGTGCTCGCCTTCGGCGGCATGGCGCTGAAGAACAGCATGGTGGCCGGCGGCGGCACCAGCAAGCATGTCGAGCGTGGCGCGATGGCGCGCGCCGCCGAACGCGGCTGCCAGTTCATCCACGTCAGCCCGCTGCGCGGCGATTTGCCTGATGAAGCCCGCTCGCAATGGATCAGCAACATTCCCGGCACCGATGTCGCCCTGATGCTGGCGCTGGTGCATACGCTGGTGGCCGAGGGACTGCACGATCGGGCTTTCCTCGATCGCTTCACGGTCGGCTGGCCGGTGTTCGAGCGCTATGTTCTGGGCGAGACCGACGGCCAGCCCAAGGACGCGGCATGGGCCGCCGCCATCACCGGCGTCGCCGCTGACACCATCGTCGCGCTTGCCCGCAAGGTTCACGGCCGCCGCGCGCTGATCGTGGTCTCGCACTCGCTGCAGCGCGCCGAGCATGGCGAGCAGCCGGTCTGGATGGGCGCGGTGCTCGCAGCAGTGCTGGGGCAGATCGGCCTGCCGGGCGGCGGTTATGCCTACGCGCTCGGGGCCATCGCCTATTACGGACGGCGCTACAATTCCGTGCCGACGCCGACGCTGTCGCAAGCGCGTAACGGCATCACCGAATTCATTCCGGTCGCCCGCATCGCCGACATGCTGCTCAATCCCGGCGGCACCTATCGCTACAACGGCAAGACCAAGACCTATCCCGACATCAAGCTGGTCTATTGGGCTGGCGGCAATCCGTTCCATCATCATCAGGACATCAACCGCCTGCGCAAGGCCTTCGCGCGGGTCGATACGCTGGTGGTGCATGAATTGGGCTGGACCGCGACGGCGCGGCATGCCGATTTCGTGCTTCCCGCGACCATGACGCTGGAGCGCGAGGATATCGGCGCCAACGCCAACGATCCCTTGCTGGTGCCGATGCAGCAGATTGCGCCGCCTTATGGTGACGCGCGGGACGATTACGTCATCTTCTCCGATCTCGCCGAACGCCTCGGCAAGCGCGAGGAATTCACCGAAGGCCGCAATGTCCGCCAATGGCTGGAGCATCTGTATGAACCGACACGGAAGGGGCTGGCGGAGCGTAATCTGCCGGCGCCGACCTTCGACGAGTTCTGGAAAGGCGACGGCCTGATCATGCCGCAACACCCGGACGATGGCGGGCAGCTGCGCCGTTTCCGCGAAGATCCTGATGGAGCGAAGCTGCCGACACCCAGCGGCAAGCTCGAGATATTCTCGGAAGTCATCGCGGGCTTTGGCGAGGCCGACTGCCCCGGTCATCCGGCCTGGCTCGAGCGGGTGCAGGTGCCGGCGCCTTCGGCGCCGCTGATCCTGGTCGCCAACCAGCCAGCGACGCGGTTGCACAGCCAGCTCGACTTCGGTGGCCACAGTGCAGCTTCAAAGCAACGCGGACGCGAGGTCGCATGCATGAATCCGATCGACGCCGCCGCGCGCGGCATCAGCGATGGTGACATCATTCGGCTGTTCAACGAGCGCGGCGCGTGTCTTGCAGGCGTACGCGTCACCGACGATATCCGCCAAGGCGTGATCCAGCTTGCTACCGGCGCCTGGTATGATCCCGCCGATCCGCAGGAAGAGGCCTCGCTTTGCGTGCACGGCAATCCGAACGTCCTGACGCGGGACGTCGGCACGTCCTCTCTGGCGCAGGGCTGCACCGGGCAACTGACGACCGCCGAGGTCGAACGTTTCACAGGCAATCTGCCGCCGATCCAGGCCTACGATCCGCCCGTGACCGCGAAGCGCGGAAGCTAGGCCATGGATAAAGTTGATCTCTGCTTCACGCCGGCAACGGAGCTGGCAGGCGCGATCCGCGCCAGGAAACTCTCATCCGTCGAAATCACGTCGACGGTGCTGGAGCGCATCGCAGCCCTTGAGCCCAAACTGAATGGCTTCGCGCATCTGGCGGCAGCGCAGGCGATGGACGCCGCGGCGGCGGCCGACAGCGCGCTCGCCAAGGGAGATTCGCTTGGGCCGCTGCACGGCATTCCCGTCACCATCAAGGATCTCGAACCGGTGCGCGGCATGCCGTTCGAACGCGGGACCTATTTGTTTCGCGGCGAGGTCGCGCCTGCAGATAACGTCGCGGTCGCGCGGCTCCGCGAGGCGGGCGCCATCATCCTCGGCAAGACCACCACGCCCGAATTCGGCTGGAAGGGCGTCAGCCACAGCCCGCTGACCGGCGTCACGCATAATCCCTGGAAGCTCGGTTTGAACGCCGGCGCGTCTTCTTCCGGCGCCGGTGTCGGTGCCGCCGCAGGTTACGGCCCGCTGCATCAAGGCAGCGACGGCGCCGGCTCGATCCGCATGCCCGCGCATTTCTGCGGTGTCTACGGAATCAAGCCGACCTACGGACGCGTGCCGCAATCGCCGATGACGCCGAGCGACAACACCGTGCACCTCGGTCCCTTGACGCGCACGGTCGCGGACGCCGCGCTGATGCTGAAAGTGATGGCCGGCCGCCATCCCGACGATCAGTCGAGCCTTGAAGGGCCGCCGGCCGACTATCCCGCACAGCTTGCGAACCGGCCACGCGCGCCGCGCATCGCATTCAGTCCGGATCTCGGCCATGCCCGCGTCGATCCTGATGTGGCGGCATTGGTGCGCAAGGCCGCGGAGGCGTTCGAAACCGAGTTCGGCTGGCGCGTCGAACAGGTCAAGACGCCGTGGGGACCAAAGGGCCCGGAGCTGGCGCGCTTCTTCTGGCCGGCGCATTACAGCCGTTACGCCGACCGCGTCGCCGAATCCCGCGACCGGCTGGATCCGGGCTTTGTCGCGTGCTTTGAGGCCGGACAGCACATCACGCTGCCAGACTATCTGAAAATGAAAGTCGCAAAGCTCGCCTATTGCGCGGAGATCCACCATTTCTTCGAGGAATGGGATTTTCTGCTGACGCCTGCGGTATCCGTCGCGGCATTCCCCGCCACGAAGCTGCAGCCCGATCACTGGCCGCAACATCCGTGGGACTGGATGTCGTGGGCGGAGTTTTCCTATCCGTTCAACTTGGCGCAGAATCCGGCCGCGTCCATTCCTTGCGGCTTCACCACATCAGGCCTGCCGGTCGGGCTGCAGATCGTCGGCCGGCGCTGCGACGATCTCGGCGTGCTGCAAATGTCCGCCGCGTTCGAGGCTGCACGTCCCTGGGCCTCCGCGCGTCCGCCGATTGCTTGAGCAACGCAACGACGGACGCTTATGCCACTTCCAGCGCGCGCGCGTAGGTCAGCCCTGAATTGGCGATGTGTGACGTCATCAGCGTCTCGAAAGCCGGGAGCTCGCCGCGCTCGAACAGGTGGAGCAGCTTGCGGTGCTCGTCGAACGAGGCCGGTGTCTGGACGTCAACCGGTGCGCTCAAATTGGTGCGCAGCGCGGCCACGCGTCCCGATACCAATTGATAGGACTCGACGAGATAGCGATTGCCGCAATGCGCAAAGAAGGCCTCATGCAGCGCGGTATCCGCTCGCCCATAGGCGACGTTGTCCTTGGAGGCCAGCGCCTGCTCCATTTCCGAGATCGCGGACCGCATCGCCGCGACGGCGCCGGCGCGGTCATGACGATAGGCGAGTTCGGCGGCCTTGGGCTCGATGATGATCCTGAACGCGCAAAGTGCCGAGATGTCGGCAGCGCTCGGGGTAAAGACGAAGCTGCCGACCTGCGGCCTTATCACCACGAGCCCCTGCGATTGCAACAGACCCATCGCTTCCCGCACCGGCGTTCGGCTGACGCCGAACGATTGCGCGATCATCTCTTCGGAAATGACCGCACCCAGTCCGAATTCGCCGTCGATGATGGCCTGACGCAGCCGCAGCATGACCCGCTGCGACAGCGACTTCGGTGCATCGAGCTTGAGTGACTTCATTGGCGCTCCCTGGCTCGATCAGATCACCTTGCCGGGATTGAGTAAATGATCGGGATCGAGTGCCGCCTTCAGCGTGCGCATCAGCGCGATCTCGGCTTCGCTGCGCGCATGGCCGAGCCATTTCTTCTTCATCGTGCCGATACCGTGTTCGGCAGAGACGCTGCCGCCCATGTCGCGCACCAGGCCGTAGATGATCGCGTCCATTGCCTCCTTTGGTTGGCGCTCGACCGGCAGGCCGGCGACCCAGGACACCAGGTGCAAATTGCCGTCGCCGATATGGCCGTAATAGACGCTCTCGCATCCGGTGATGCCGCTGGCCAGTGCGGCCTTGCAGCGGCTGGCGAACTCATCCATCCGCGCCACCGCAAGCCCGATATCGTAGGAGATGTGCGGGCCGAGCACCTGGCCGAATTCCGAACAGATGTCGCGCACCGCCCAGAACGCCTTGGTCTGCGCCACCGATTGCGAGACGGCGGCGTCCTGCAGCAGTCCGCGCGCCATCAGCTCTTCGAGCCAGGCTTCGAACTGCGGCGCATCGATGCTCTCATCGGTGCCTTGTGCCTCCACGAGCACATAAAGGCCATGACCGGTGCCGACCGGCGAGCGCACGCCGGCCCGCGCGGTGATCACCTCCCAATAGTCCGGCCACATCACTTCGAATGCGGACAAAAGTGGACCGAGCCCGCCACGCGCCGCGTCGAGCAGATCAAGCACCGCGGGATAGTCAGCCACGGCGCAGAGTGCCGCCATGGTGGAGCGTGGTTTCGGAAACAGCCGCAATACGACGCGGGTGATGATGCCGAGCGTGCCTTCCGAGCCGATGAACAGATGCTTCAGATCGTAGCCGGCATTGTTCTTCAGCAGCTTGTTGAGGTTGGTGACGATGGTGCCGTCCGGCAGCACCACTTCGAGGCCAAGCACTAGCTCGCGCGTCATGCCGTAACGAATGACGCGATTGCCGCCGGCATTGGTGGAAAGATTGCCGCCGATCGCGCAGGAGCCGCGTGATCCCAAATCGAGCGGAAAGAAGAAGCCGGCTTCATCCGCGGCCTTTTGAATCGTCTCCAGCGGCGTGCCGGCCTTCACCGTCATGGTCGCGCTGGCGCGATCGATCTCCTCGATGCCGACCATTCGCTCCAGCGAAATGGCGACCCAGCCTGGCTCAGGTGCGGCACCGCCGCACAGGCCGGTCAATCCGCCTTGCGGCACGAACGGCAGCTGTGCCTTGCGGCATGTCGCGATGGTTTCAGATACGCCCGCCGCGTCCAGCGGCCGAACCACCGCGATCGGTGTTTGTGGCAGGCTCGCGCTCCAGTCGTTGCCATTGCGGGCGGGAATATCGGCACCGGTCAGCACCGCCTGCTGGCCGAGTTTGAGCTGCAAGGCGCTCAGCAACTCCAGCGGTCGTTCGGGTCGGGTCATCGTATCCATGGCGGAGCCTTTAGTTGGGCCGTCGCGCGTCCATGCGTTTTTGGCAGCGCGGCCTGCTCAATACCGAGTTGAGGTGTTCTTGTATGTAAGGTACAAGATAAGTCAAGAAGCCCATTTGGGGCGTCCAAATGCAATGGGAGAGGTCATGACAGCAGCAATTCGCGGGTTTTGGGCGGCTGCGCCCACACCGCTGACGGCCAGTGGGGCCGTGGATCACGCGAAGCTCGCGGCGCACGCCCTCAACCTCTTCACAAAGGGCGTCGATGGCGTCGTGTTGTTCGGCACCACCGGCGAGGGCACCTCATTCGGTGTGGCCGAGCGAATCGCGACCGTCGAGGCGCTGCTCAAGGCCGGCGTGGCGGCGTCGCGCATCGGGCTTGGCGGCGGCTTTCCCGCGATCACCGACAGCATTGTCCTGGCGCGTTCGGCGCTGAGCCTGGGGTTGAACCATGTGCTGATCCTGCCGCCCTATTTCGACCGTGACGTTACGCCGGAGGGAATCGAGGATGCGTTCGCCGCGATCTTCGATGCCGTGGCTGACGACCGCCTTCGCGCCACGCTCTATCATATCCCGCAGGTGTCCGGCGTCGCCGTGCCCGTCGCGGTGGCGGCCAGTTTGCGCAAGCGCTACGGCGTTGTCGTCGCAGGCCTCAAGGATAGCAGCGGCGACTTCAGGCAATTCCAGGCGTTTCGTGCCGCCGCGCCCGAGCTTGCGATTACGGTCGGCAACGAAGCCGATATCGCCCGCGCCATCGCAGGTGGCGGCGCCGGCACGATCTGCGGAATGGGCAATGTCGTGCCGGGCCTGGTTCAGGCCATGATCAACGGGACCGGCGCGGAAGCGCGGATGCAGGCCGCCATCGACGTCGTGGCCAGCGGGCCGTCGTTCCCCTCGACGTTGAAGGCAATTCTCGCCGCGCAGAGCGGCGACGCCGGCTGGCTGCGGGTGCGTCCACCGCTGCGCCAGTGCGCCGATGGCGCGGTTTTGAAGGCGAAGCTGGAGACGTTGATGAGCCCGGAGGTCGCCTGAAGGTCTCAAGCCGAAGTTTCACGTGACGTACGCAACGCTCCAGGCTGCCTCGGGCAAGGCCGCACCCTGAAACCTGCGCGCGGCGCGGCTCTTGCTCGTGGCCGCGGCGCGGCTCTTGCATGTGGCAAGTCGTGCTCTTGCATGGAGGGTCTGTTTGATGACACCGTGCGGTCGCTTCGGGTAGGGGACACCGACCTGAACACTCTCGTTGCGTTTCGGTATTGGACTTCTCGATGCTGCTTTTGATTGCCCGGCGTCTCGGTCTCGGCCTCCTGGTCGCGCTCACGGTGATGACGCTTGCATTCATGCTGACGCGGCTGTCGGGTGACCTTGCCATTTCAATCGCCGGGCCTTCCGCGACGCAGGCCGACGTCGAAATCATCCGCAAGGCATACGGCCTCGATCGTCCGCTCTACGTCCAGTTCTTTTCCTGGGTCGGCCGCGCCATGGTCGGCGATTTCGGTCAGAGCTATTTCTTCAAGGACAGCGTCTCCAACCTGATCGCGAAGCGCCTGCCCATCACGCTCACGCTCGGCCTCGTGGGCCTGAGCCTGGCCCTGATCATCTCGATCCCGCTCGGCATCCTCGCGGCGGTTCGCGAGAACACCTGGCTCGACCGCGGCGTCACCATGTTCACGATGGTGGGGCAGGCGATCCCGAGTTTCTGGCTCGCCCTGATCCTGATGATCGTGCTCGGTCTCAATCTCGGCATCCTGCCGATTTCAGGCACCGGCACCTGGCAGCACTTCGTGATGCCGGGCATCGTGCTCGCTTTTACGGCAATCCCCGCCCTTACACGGCTCACGCGATCCGGCATGATCGAGGCGATGGCGTCCGACTACATCCGCACCGCACGCGCCAAGGGCCTGTCGCGCGCGCGCATCATCTTCAAGCACGCGCTGCGCAATGCCGCGATCCCTGTGGTGTCGATCGCCGCCGTCCAGCTCGGTTTCATGCTTGGCGGCTCCATCGTCATCGAGACGGTGTTTGCGCTGCATGGCGTCGGCTATCTCGGCTGGGAGAGCATCGCCAAGAATGATTTTCCTGTCGTGCAGGCGGTGGTGCTGGTGCTGGCGGCGATCTATATCGGCCTCACGCTGCTTTCCGACATCCTCAATGCGCTGCTTGATCCGAGGCTTCGGACCGGATGAGCGAACCGATTGCAATCCATGCGCCGCTGACGTCGCGGGTCGGCGTGGCCGGCTTCACGGTCGGGATCGTTATCGTCGGCATCATCGCGGTGGCCGCGATCATCGGCAATCAGCTGGTGCCGCATGATCCCTTCACCCAGGACCTCGGCAACCGCCTCAAGCCGCCATTCTGGATGGAGGGTACCCAGGCCGGGCATCTGCTCGGCACCGATCAGCTCGGCCGCGATTATCTGGCGCGGCTGGTGTACGGCGCGCGCATTTCGCTGCTGATCGGCATCATGACGGTCATCACGTCGGGACTGATCGGCATCACGCTCGGCGTGCTCGGCGGCTTCTTCGGCGGCCGCATCGACGACGCCGTGCTGTTCGCCATTACCACGCGGCTGTCGATCCCGGTGGTGCTGGTCGCGCTCGCAGTCGTGGGGCTGATGGGCTCGGGCCTTGGCCTCGTGGTCGCAACCCTCGGGCTTCTGTTGTGGGACCGTTTTGCGGTGGTGGCGCGCGCGACCACGATGCAGATTCGCAGCCTCGATTACGTCAACGCGGCCCGCTGCGCCGGCGCCTCGACCTCGCATTTGCTGGTCAGGGAGATCCTGCCGAACATCGCGAGCCATCTTGCCGTGGTGGCAACATTGGAAATGGCGCTCGCGATCCTGCTCGAGGCGGCGCTGTCGTTCCTCGGCCTCGGCGTGCCGCCGCCGCTGCCGTCCTGGGGTCTGATGATCGCCGAGGGCAAGGATTACATGTTCTTTTCGGCCTGGGTGATCATGGTGCCCGGCGTCGCGCTGTTCGTCCTGGTGCTCGGCATCAACCTGGTCGGCGACGGATTGCGCAATCTGCTCGGTTCGGAGCGGTCGCGATGAGCGCATTGCTTGACATCGAGGACCTCGAAGTGATGTTCGGCGGCCGCAGCGCGGCGGTACGCGGCGCCTCGTTTCAGGTCGAGAAGGGCGAGACCCATTGCCTGGTCGGCGAATCCGGCTGCGGCAAATCGGTGACCGCGCTGTCGATCATGAACCTGCTCGCGCGCGGCGGCCGGCGCTCCGCCAAACGCATGAGCTTTGCCGGCACGGACCTCCTTTCGCTGTCCGACCGCGAGATGGCGCGGCTGCGCGGCAATCGGATCTCGATGATCTTCCAGGAACCGATGACCAGCCTCAACCCGGCTTTTACGATCGGCTCGCAAATGGCAGAGGTGCTGACCCGCCACAAGGGCGGCTCACGCACCGCCGCGCTCGAGCGCGCGGTCGAACTGATGGGCCGCGTCGGTATCACCGCGCCGGAGATGCGGCTCGGCCAGTTTCCGCATCAGCTTTCCGGCGGCTTGCGTCAGCGCGTCATGATCGCGATGGCGCTGATGTGCGATCCCGAACTGCTGGTCGCCGACGAGCCGACCACTGCGCTCGACGTTACCGTGCAGGCGCAGATCCTGCGGCTGCTGGCGACCTTGAAGCGCGAACTCGGCCTTGCGATCCTGCTGATCACCCATGACCTCGGCATCGTCGCCCGCGTCGCCGACCGGGTGTCGGTGATGTATGCGGGCGAGGTGGTCGAGCGCGCGCCGACCGCGGAATTGTTCCGCAGCCCCCAACACCCCTATACGCGTGGACTGCTGTCCTGCGTGCCGGTGCCGGGCCGGGTGCAGCGCGACCGGCCGCTCGGCTCGATTCCGGGCGTGGTGCCGGCGATCGGACCCGGCTTTGCGGGCTGCGCGTTCCGCTCGCGCTGTTCCCATGCCGACGCCAGCTGCGAACGCGAGATTCCGCGCCGCCAGGCAGGCAGCGCGCACGACTATCTTTGCCGGCTCGCACCGGAATTCTCGGAGCCGCAGCCCGCATGAGCGTCGCGATCGAAGTCCAGAATTTGCGGTGCGAGTTCCGGGTCAACGCCGGCTGGTTCGCGGCGGAAAAACGCGTGATCGCGGTCGACGACGTTACCTTCAGCGTGCCGGCGGGCAGCGTGCTCGGCATTGTCGGCGAATCCGGCTGCGGAAAATCCACCCTCGCGCGGCTGATCCTCGGGCTGCTGAAGCCGACGGCGGGGACCGTGCTGGTCGACGGCAAGCGCCTGTTCGACCTCGACCGCAAGGCGCGGGCGCGATTGATCCAGCCGGTGTTCCAGGATCCGTTCGCCTCGCTCAATCCGCGCCACCGCATCAAGGACATCGTCGCGCTGCCATTGACCGCCCAGGGTACCTTCTCACGTGCGGAAATCGAGCGCCGGGTCGCTCAAATTCTCGAACGCGTCGGGCTTTCGGCGGCGATGGGCGAGCGCATGCCCTCGCAGCTCTCCGGCGGGCAGCGCCAGCGGGCGGCGATTGCCCGTGCGCTGGTGCTCGAGCCGCGGATCGTGATCTGCGACGAGCCCACCAGCGCGCTCGACGTTTCCGTGCAGGCGCAAATCCTCAACCTGCTCGCCGATCTGCGCCGCGATCTCGGACTGACCTATCTTTTCATCAGCCACAATCTGGCGGTCGTGGAGCATGTCGCGAGCGAGGTCGCGGTGATGTATCTCGGTCGTTTCGTCGAGCGCAACGAAACCGACGCCCTGTTTCGTGCGCCCGGTCATCCCTACACGCAGGCGTTGCTGCAAAGCGTGCTGACGCCAGAGCCGGGCCGGGGCGTGCCCGATATCGGCCTCGGCGACGCCATGCCGGATCCGGCCAATATTCCCCCGGGCTGCCGGTTCAACCCGCGCTGCGGCATCGCGGTCGAACGCTGCCGCCGTGTGGCACCAACGCCCATGGCCCGCTCCCCCCACGGAATGGTAGAGTGCCATCTGGCATAGAGTGTGCTTGAAATCGGTCTTGCGATCGGAACCAAAGGAGGACGGCATGGGCGTGCAATTGAGATTTGGTGCGGCGATCCTCGCGGCGGCACTGGTCGGTGCCGGCGCTTCCCCGGCGCTGGCGCAGAAGTCCGCCGACACGTTGCGGATCACGATGCGTGACGCGCTGCCGAACGTCGATCCCTACTACAACAACCTGCGCACCGGCGTGGTGATGCATCACCAGGCTTGGGACGGGCTGGTTTACCGCAATCCTGAAACGTTCAAGAACGAGCCGCTGCTCGCCACCGAGTGGAAGCTGCCGGATTCGACCACGATTGAATTCACGCTCCGGCCGGGCGTCAAATTCCACGACGGCAGCGCGTTCACGGCCGATGATGTGGTCTACACGCTCAATCTGGTGTCCGATCCCGGGAGCAAGGTGTCGACGCCCGCGAACTACAACTGGATTGAAAAGGCCGAGAAGACCGGCGACCTGTCGGTTCGCGTCAAGCTGAAGCGGCCGACGCCCGCGGCGCTGGATTATTTCGCCATGGTCGTGCCGATCTACCCGAAGGCATACCGCGAAAAGGTTGGCGCGGAAGGCTACGCCAAGGCGCCGGTCGGCGCCGGCCCCTACAAGATCACCAAGGTCGAACCGGGCGCCTCCATCGACTTCGAACGTTTCGAGGATTATTGGGCCGGCAGCCCCAAGGGCAAACCGGCGATCAAGAAGATGAGCGTTCGCTTCGTTCCGGACGCGACCACGGAAATGACGGAGTTGCTGGCCAGCCGCGCGGACTGGATCTGGAACATGAATCCGGACCAGTTCGAAAACGTGAACAAGCTTCCGCACATTGCGGCCGTGCGCAAGGAATCGATGCGGGTCGGCTATCTCTCGCTCGACGCTGCCGGCCGCACCGGCGCTGATAACCCGATCACCAAGCTCAAGGTACGTCAGGCGATCTGGCACGCGATCGACCGGCAGGCGATGGCCGACAAGCTCGTCACCGGCGGCAGCCGGGTTCCGGCGGCGCCCTGCTTCCCGACCCAGTTCGGCTGCAACGGCGAGGCCGCGACGCTGTACGACTACAATCCTGCCAAGGCAAAGCAGCTTCTCGCCGAGGCCGGCTATCCCGATGGCTTCGACCTCGAAGTGGCGAGCTATGTGCTGCCGCAGTGGGGCTCGGCGGTGCAGAACTATCTGATCGCCGTCGGTATCCGCGCCAAGCTCAACCAGCTGCAGACGGCGGCGCTGATCCAGAAGGCGAAGGCCGGCGAACTGCGCACCTACATCGGAAGCTGGGGCAGTTATTCGATCAACGACGTGTCGGCCTTCATG
This sequence comes from Bradyrhizobium sp. OAE829, assembly GCF_040546575.1. Taxonomy (NCBI): domain Bacteria; kingdom Pseudomonadati; phylum Pseudomonadota; class Alphaproteobacteria; order Hyphomicrobiales; family Nitrobacteraceae; genus Bradyrhizobium; species Bradyrhizobium sp. OAE829. The sequence goes on from NZ_JBEPOE010000001.1 coordinate 5,735,995, forward strand.
CCGAACTTCCTTGACGGCGGCGCCGACGACTATGCGCGCGATCCGGACGTGCAGAAATGGCTGATCGAAGGCGGCTCATCCATCGACCCGGAAGTCCGCAACAAGGCCTACTCGGCTGTGATCCAGCGCGTCACCCAGCAGGCCTATTTCGCGCCGCTGCACACCTATGTGACGACCTACGGCTATTCCAAGCAGCTCGAATTTACGCCGTACTCGGACGAACTGCCGCGCTTCTATCTGGCGAAGTGGAAATAGGCTGAACGCGCCCGGCGCGGCGTCGCCGCGCCGGTTCAGCCCACTGGCGTCATCGGTTTCGAAGCGTCTAGAATGCCCAAATCTCGGCGCGGCATTCGGGAACACGATGATAGAATTGCTCAGTCGGCGTGATGCGTTGGTGCGGAGCGCGGGGCTTGCGGCGGCAGGCCTGGTTTCTACTGCCGGCTTTGCCGCACCCGCCCGCAAGCCGGTTTCCGGCGAGGCGATCGACGCCGCGTTGCAGGCAAAAGTTGCTGCCAGGGAAATCCCCGGCGTGGTCGCGATGGCCGCGAACGAAACCTCGGTCGTGTATCAGGGCACGTTCGGCACCCGCAATGTCGCGGCCGCAATCCCAATGTCTCCAGATACGGTTTTTCGTATTGCCTCGATGGTCAAACTGCTGACGTCGGTGGCCGCATTGCAGCTGGTCGAGCGCGGCAAACTGAAACTGGATGAGCCGGCCGCCAACATCGATCCGACGCTCGCCTCGCCTCAGGTGCTCGCGGGCTTCGATGTCAAAGGCACACCGCAGCTGCGGCCGGCGCACAAGCCGATCACGCTGCGCAACCTGCTGACGCACACATCCGGCTTCAGCTACCCGCTGTGGGATCCGAATGTGGTTCGCTACCAGAAAGCGGCGCGGGCCGATCCGGCGCTGCCGCGCCGGCCGCTGATGTTCGAGCCAGGCGCACGATGGGCCTATGGCGGCAGCATCGACAATGTCAGCCAGCTGGTTGAGATCGCCAGCGGGCAAACCATCGATCGCTATTTCAGTGAACACATCACCGGCCCGCTCGGCATGAGCGACACCGGCTTTGTCATCACCGAACAGCAGCGTGCCCGCCAGGCCAGCCTGCATGTGCGCGACGCCGGCGGAAAGCTCGTCGCAAAACCGTTCGAGAAGCTGGCCCCGACATCAGGCTTTTCCGGCGGCGGCGGCATCTATTCGACCGCGCCGGACTATCTGGTCCTGCTGCAGGCGTTGCTGAACGGCGGACGGTTTCGCGGCACAAGCCTGTTGCGGCCGGACACCGTCGCAATGATGTCGACCAACCAGATCGGCAATATCGAAGCAGGAATTCTCAAGACCGCCAATCCCGCGCTTTCAAACGACGTGGATTTTTTCCCGGGCGTCCATCTGCGCTGGGGGCTCGGCCATATGATCAATGTCGATCCGGTCCGCGAGGGCCGTACCGCCGGCAGTCTCACCTGGGCCGGCCTGTTCAATACATATTACTGGATCGATCCGAAAAAGCGCATTGCGGGCGTGATCATGATGCAGATCCTGCCCTTTGTCGACAAACAGGCGCTGGTGGCCTACCGGCAGTTCGAGCGCGGGATTTATCGCGCGCTGGGGGCAGCCTAGTCACCTCCGGGTGACTGCCATTCCGCCGACGTAGATGTGATTGAAACGCGCGCGATGGCGGGCAGTTCGCCGATCGAAAATGTGATAGACCCGCCGTCATCCCATTCGAACCCAGGCAACGCGCTCCCCATGAACCTCGATATGACCCGTCGCACTTTGCTGCATCTCGCCGGCGTCTCCTCATTGGCTGCGGCCGCCGCAGCCGCGGCGTACGCCGAGCAGGGCGGTAGCGGCGGTGGGCCGACTTTCGCCAACCGTACGCCGATGCGGATCGGCATGGTGACGATCCGGGTCCGCAAGCTCGATGTCGTGGCGGATTATTATCGCGACGTGCTCGGGCTTGCCGTGATGGAACGCTCGGCCACCGGCGCGGTGCTCGGCGCCGGCGGGGTCAAGCTCCTCGCGCTCGAGGCGCGCCCGGATGCCGCGAACGAGGCCCGCAACGCCGCCGGGCTCTATCACACCGCCTTCCTGATGCCGACGCGCAAGGATCTCGCGCGCTGGCTGGTCAATGCCGCGATCCACCGCGTGCCGTTGTCGGGCTTTGCCGATCACCGCGTCAGCGAATCCGTCTACCTCGACGACCCCGAAGGCAACGGCATCGAGGTCTATGCCGATCGCGATCCCTCGCTCTGGCAATGGAGCGAGGGCACCGTGACGATGGGGACCGACCAGCTCGATATCGACAACCTCGTCTCGCTCACCAATACCAACGTCAGCGACTATGCAAAGGCGCCCGACGGCTTGCGCATCGGCCACATGCATCTGCGCGTCGGCGATCTCGCCAAGGCCGATGGCTTCTACCGCGGCACGCTCGGCTTCGATCCGACGCGGGCGCGCAGCGGCGCCGCGTTCCTGTCCTCCGGGCGCTACCATCACCATCTCGGTCTCAATGTCTGGCAAAGTGCCGGTGCCGGCCGTCGCGACGACGCGGCCACTGGCCTTGCCTGGTTTTCGCTGGAGATCGAGAAGCCGGATTTGTTCGCGGCAAAGGAAGAGCGCCTGCGTCAGGCCGGCGTCCAGGTCGCATCCGTTGCTGGCGGCCTCGAGGCCGCCGACCCCTGGGGCACGCGCGTGCGCCTCGTCAAGGTCTGAGCCATCAGGCGGGAGCAGATGCGATGGATGCCGTGCTGCCTTTCCGTTCCATGGCCTACAATAATGGCTGGGCCAATCATCGCCTGCTGACCGCCTGTGCAGCGCTGCCGCAGGTGGATTTCACCGCGCCGCGCACCGGCTTCTTTCCAAGCCTGCGCGCCACCCTCAATCACATCCTGATCATCGACCGTTTCTACATCGACGCCCTGGAAGGTGGGACCCTTGGGCCGGCGGCCTGGGCCAACGAGGAGCCGTGCGAAACCGTCGGCATTCTCCGCGAAGCGCAAGACGAGATGGACCGCCGGTTGATTGCCTTCGTCGAGCGCCTCGGCGCTGAATATCTCGATCGCATCGTCAACGTCCACCGCGGCAGTCGCATTCAACATGAGCGGATGGACCGGCTGCTGCTGCATCTGTTCCAGCACCAGATCCATCATCGCGGCCAGGCGCATGCGATGTTGAGCGCGACCGGTGTCCGCCCGCCGCAGCTCGACGAGTTCTTTGCCGCGGAAGAGGCGCCATTGCGCGCAGGCGAGTTCGCGGAGCTAGGCTGGAGCGAGGATAAGATCTGGTGCCGCTGAGTTGCGGCGTCGTCGTGATTGCGCTCAGCGGTAGCTAGAACTGCGGCGGCAGCTGTGCGGCGACCTCGCGCGCGGCGACGCCCATGTCGTTCGCCAGCGCTAGCGAGCGTGCACGGTCGAGCTGGCTGCCGAGGCCGACGGCTGCGATGGTGTGCGAGATCGTGCCCTGGCTGTTCAAAACCGGCACCGCCACGATGGTGACGCCGTCAATGTAATTGCCGCGATCGATGCTGAACCCCTGACGGCGTACCAGCTCGACTTCCTTGCGCCAGGAATCGTAGCTCGGCGCGTTATGCCAGCGCAGCAGGCGAAATCGCTTCTCGATCTCCTTCTGCGGTTGCCCGCAAAACGCGGCGACGCACCGCCCCGTGGCGCTGATCAGCGCGGGAAACCGGCTTCCGACATCGACATGCAGGCGGACCGGCGCCTGGCTGCGGGCCAGGGCGATGACGATCATGTTGTCGAGGTCGGGCACCTCGACGCCGATCGCCATGACGCCGTAGCGGTGTGAGAGATCATCCAGCTTCGGCCGCACCAGATTCGGAAAGTCGCTGTTCTCGAGCACCGCGCGCGCCAGCGGCAGCATGCCGACGCCGAGCCTGTAGCGCTTGGTCAAGGGATCGACTTGCAGCAAATCTTCGGCAACGAGCGCGCGCACGATGTGCAGCGCGGTGCTGGGCACGAGGTCAAGACTCTCCGCAATCGCCTTGAGGCTTTGCGGCGAACGGCTGCGGCTGAGCAGCCGCAGAATGGCGATGGCGCGGGTGACGGCGGGTACCGCGCGGACCCGCGGCGATTTGGGATTCGGCATGATTGTCTCTGTACAACAACGCTTGCGGCGCAACAACGAGATGCGTTCATTGTACATATACAATTATAAACGCTATTTGACAATCAGCTTGTCTTCGGTATTTTGCCGCCATGACCAAGCTGACCCACTTCACGAGCTACGCGGATGCGCAGGCGGAATTTTCCTCCGCCAGACTCTGGGAACTGTTCGCGGGCAATCGCGAACGCCTGAACATCGCCCATGAATGCATCGACCGGCACGCCGGGCGTTCCAATCCGGCGGTCATTGTCGTTCACGCCGACGGGCCGGATGAACTGTTGAGCTTTCGCGAGATCTCGGAAGCCTCGTCGCGCTTCGCCCATTATCTGACGAGCGAGGGCGTCAAGCCCGGCGATCGCGTGGCGATCATGCTCGAGCCGTCACGGGCGTTCTACGTGGCGGTGTTCGGCACGATGAAGGCGGGCGCAATCGCCGTTCCCTTGTTCACGCTGTTCGGGCCCGATGGCGTCAAGTTGCGCGTCAACGATTGTACGCCGCGGCTGATCGTGACGAACGCCGAGAAGGCGCCGAGCCTGGACGGCATCGAAGCGAAGATCGTGGTCGCCGACAATGCGTTCCTGAAGGGACTTCAGCGCTTCTCGCCGCACTTCACGCCCAACACGGCGGCCGACGCGCTGGCGCTGTTTCAGTACACGTCGGGGACGACGCGCGAGCTTCCCGAGGCGGTCAAGCACACCCATCGAGCGATCGTGACGCTGATGGTGGCGGCGCTCTACGGCACTGGCCTGCGTCCCGGCGATCGCTTCATCTGTCCGTCGTCGCCGGCGTGGGGCCATGGCCTCTGGCACGGCACGCTGGCGCCGCTGGCGCTCGGCATCACCATTGGCGCCTATGCCGGCAAGTTCAATCCGGAGCGGCTGCTGGCGGCGCTGCAACAGCATCAGTTCACCAACATCTCGGCGGCCGCCACCCATTATCGCATGATGCGGAATTCGGGCGTGGCGCCGAACTATCGCTACGCGATCGAGAAACTGTCCTTCACCGGCGAGCCGATCGACAGCGAGACCGCTTCGTTCGTCGAGCATGTTTTTGGCCGGCCGGCCTGCAGCATGTACGGCACCACCGAGATCGGCGTGATCCTGGTGAGCTATCCCGGCGCCGGCGATTTCGTCGTCAAGCCCGGTTCATTGGGTAAACCGATTCCCGGCGGGCGCGTTGAAGTCCACGATGCCGAAGGCCGGCAATGCCCGCCCGGCGTCGCCGGCGAGCTGAAGGTCTGGCGCCACGGGCAGTGGATCGCGACCAAGGATCTCGGTCGCATCGACGAGGATGGTTATTTCTATCACGGCGGCCGCGCCGACGATGTGATCATCTCCGCCGGCTGGACCATGAGTGCCGTCGAAATCGAGGACGCGATCCTGAAGCATCCGCAAGTGCGCGAGGCCGCCGCCATCGGCGTCGCCGATCCGCTGCGCGGGCAAGTCGTAAAAGCCTTCGTCGTCACCGACCGGGCAGGCGACGAGGCGTTCCAGCACGAAATCCAGGACGTCGTGCGCCAGCGCCTCAGCCATCATGAATATCCGCGTGTCGTCAGCTTCGTCACCGAGCTGCCCAAGACACCGGCCGGCAAGGTCAACCGCAAGGTGCTGCGCGATCGCGAGCAGGCCATCACGAAATCAGAAGCGAGATAGAGGCAAAAGCCTGAAAGGAAGGAACGTCAATGCTTGATACCGTCGAAACCAGGTTTCCGAAAATCACCGAGGATGGCCTCGACGATCTGCGCAAGCGCATCGGCGTCTCCATCGGCGTCACCGCCGAGCCCTGGTGCTATGAGGCGACGCGCGACAACATACGGCACTACGCGCACGGCATCGGCGACGACAATCCGCTGTGGTGCGACCCTGACTACGCCGCCAAGACCAACCATGGCGGCATCATCGCGCTGCCGAGCTTCCTGTTCTCGACCAGCCGCATCGTGTCAGGTTACGTCGGCGGTTTGCCCGGCGTCCACGCGATGTGGTCGGGCGCCGACTGGACCTGGCACAAGGCGGTCAGGCGCAACGACGTGATTTCGACCGAGGCCAAGCTGAAGGATCTCGTCGAGCACCAGACGCGCTTCGCCGGCCGCGCAATCCAGCAGACCTATCATGTCGATTTCTTCAACCAGCAGGGCGACCTCGTCGCCGAGGCGGATAGCTGGTGCTTCCGCACCGAGCGCGACCACGCGCGCGAGCAGGGCACCAAGTACAAGGAGGTCAAGGCCCGCGCGCCGCGCCGTTACAGCGAGCAGGAACTGGCCGAGGCCTACAAGCTCTATGCCGAGGAGCGGATTCAGGGTTCGCGCAAGCGCTACTGGCAGGACGTCACTGAGGGTGAGGCGCTGCCTGTGATGTTCAAGGGGCCGATGACGGTCACCGGCTTCATCGCCTATGCGCAAGGTTGGGGCGGCCTCTATATCCGCGCCAACAAGCTCGCCTGGAAGCTGCAGGACGCCCATAGCGGTCTCGGCATTCCGAACCGCTTCAATATTCCTGACTGTCCCGAGCGCGTGCATTGGGAAGAGGAGTTCGCGCTCGAGGTCGGCGCGCCCGGCGCCTACGATTACGGTCCGGAGCGCTGCTCCTGGCTGACCCATCATCTCACCAACTGGATGGGCGACGATGGCTTCCTGCGCCGTGCGACCTGCAAGATCCGCCGGCACAATCCCGAAGGCGACATGCTGTTCATCAAGGGCAAGGTGAAGCGCAAGTTCGTCGAGGGCGGACGTCACCTCGTCGAGATCGAGCAGGAAGCCTACAACCAGGACAACGAAGTATCGGTCCTCGGGACCGGCATCGTGGAATTGCCAAGCCGTTCCTGAAAAAGCTTCGTTCCTGACAACCGAACGGTCCATTGACCATGCCCGCAAACGAGCTCACGCGCGGAGCGATGACCGGCCTCAAGGTCGTCGATCTGTCGCGCGTGCTCGCCGGGCCGCTGTGCACGCAGATGCTGGCCGATCATGGCGCCGACGTCGTCAAGATCGAGCCGCCGGCGGGGGACGAGACCCGTGGTCTCGGGCCGCCGTTCGATGCGGCCGGGCAGGCGGCCTACTTCAGCGCCGTCAACCGCGGCAAGCGCGGCATGGCGCTCGACCTTTCGCGCGAGGAAGGGCGCGCCGTGCTCGAAGCCCTGCTCAGAGATGCGGACGTGCTGGTGGAGAATTTCCTGCCCGGCACCATGGAGCGCTGGGGTATCGGTTTTGATGTTTTGTCCACGCGCTTTCCGCGGCTGGTGTATTGCGCCATCTCCGGCTTCGGGGCCGACGGGCCGCTCGGCGGACTGCCCGGTTACGACGCGGTACTGCAGGCGATGTGCGGGCTGATGAGCATCAACGGCACGCAGCAATCCGGCGCCACCCGCGTCGGCGTACCCATTGTCGATTACGTCACCGGATACAATGCGCTCACCGGCGTCCTGTTGGCGCTGGCGGCGCGCGAGCGCACCGGAATGGGCCAGCGCGTCGAGGTGACGCTGTTCGACACCGCGCTCAATCTGCTGGTCCCGCACGCGGCCAACTGGCTCTGCTCGGGTAACGTCCCTGGCCGGCTCGGCAGCGCCCATCCCAACATCGCGCCTTACGACAAATTCGCAGCCAGCGATGGTGAGGTTTTTCTGGGTATTCTCAACGACGGCCAGTTCCGTCGTTTCTGCCAGAAGGTGGCGCGCGAAGACCTTCTCGACGATCCGCGTTTCCGTACCAACGCCGACCGGCTGACACATGTCGCCGCCCTTCGCGCCGAACTCGAGCGCACGCTGGCCGGCTTCAAGTCCGACGATCTCTGCCGCGATCTGATGCGCGCAGGCGTGCCGGCAGGGCCGGTGAACAATGTGGCGCAGGCGTTCGCGCAGCCGCATGTGGCGCACCGCGACATGCTGATTGAGAGCGAAGGCCACCGCGCACCCGGCATTCCCATAAAACTTGCGCAAACGCCCGGCGGCGCGGGACGGCGGCCACCGCGCTTCGGTGAACATGTCCGCGAAATCCTGGGCGAGGCCGGCTTCGATCAGGCTGATATCGACGGCCTGATCGAGACCGGCATCGTCTCACCCAACGACAAGAAGAGTTCATAACAAAAAACAAAACATCACGAGAGGAAACCGTCATGCTGAGATCTGCAAAATGGGCCGCAGGATTGCTGGCTCTGCTATGGAGCTGCGCGGCTGTGGCGCAGACCTATCCGTCGAGGCCGGTGCGAATCATCGTGCCGTATCAGGCAGGCCAGGGTACGGACGTGGTGGCGCGATATTTCGCCGAGCAATTGTCGCGGACGATGGGCCAGCGGTTCTATGTCGAGAACAAGCCGGGCGCCGGCGGCAACATCGGCGCCGAGCAGGCCGCGCGTTCGGACGCCGACGGATACACGCTGATGATGGGCACCAATGCCACCCAGAGCATGAACGAGTTCATGTATGCATCGCCGGGATTCGATCCGGCCAAGGATTTTGCGCCGATCATCCTGGTGGGCAAGCTGCCCATGGTACTCGCGGCCAATCCGTCGTTTACCGGAAGTTCGCTGGCCGACCTGATTGCGGCGGCGAAGGCGACGCCCGACAAGGTCGACATCGCGCTGCCGAGCACGACGGCCCGCATCGTCTTCGAGTTCCTGAAGGGGCGGAGCGGTGCGTCCTTGTTCTCCGTGCCCTACAAGGGATCGGCGACGGCCACGACCGACGTCCTCGGCGGCCAGGTGCCGCTGATCATCGACACGGTGACGGCGCTGCGCGGCCATGTCGCCGGCGGCAAATTGAAGGCGCTCGGGATCACCTCGTTGAAATCGACCGAGTTGATGCCGGGTGTAAAATCCATCGCCGAGCAGGGTGTCGCCGACTTCGAGGTGACCGCCTGGAACGCGTTCTACGCGCCGCGCGACACGCCGCAGCCGATCGTCGATCTCCTGAACAAGGAACTGGCCAAGGCGCTTGCCGAACCGGAAACGAAGAAGCGCCTGCTGGAACTCGGATTTGATCCGGGCGGCGGAACGCCCGCCGAGCTGACCCAGTTCGAAAAACGGGAGCGGCTCAAATGGGGTCCGCTGATCAAGGAAACGGGCCTGCAGGGCGGCTGAGCGAACAGCCGGACAGCACGTCAGCGCTGGCCGTCATGGACTGAAATCGCATCGGCCGACAATCCGCCGATGCGGGCGTGCGGCCGGCCGCCGGTTGCCATGACGAGACCGAACGCGATTTCGTCGCGGCGTGGCGCGTCCCATGTCGTCATCTCGGCGGTGCCGAAGTGGCTGCGTACATAGGCAGCGTGGATATGGCCGAGCGGCACCATCAGGCGTGTGCCCGGCCCGCCGATCGTCTTCGCCGCGGGAACGATGGCCTTGGGCTGGCCAAGCACCTCGCGCATGCCCTGGCCGCCGGCCTCGTGCCACACTGCGCCATGTTCGAGTTCACCGTCCTCGCCGACGACGATGCCTTTGCCGTAGGCTTCGATGCCCGCGGCGCCACCGAGCTGTGCGATCAGCCCCGTTGCAAGCTCGCGGCCGAGGTCGCGCAAACCGGCCTGGAACGGCATCAGGTCCGGTTCGTAGCGGCCGGCAAAGGGATTGCGGATCACGGCGATCGCCGTACCGACGAGCAGCGGCTGGTCGCGGCGGGGACCACGCTCGTGCCAGATTGTCTCGACGCTCAGCGACGTCTTGCGGATTTCATGGGCTGCGGACGATGGCGTCATCGGTTCACTCGTCGATGACGGGATTGCGGAGTACGCCGATCTGTTCGATCTCGACCTCGACGACGTCGCCGGGCTTGAGGAAGATCGGCGGCTTGCGCGTGAAGCCGACGCCGGCCGGCGTGCCTGTCGCGATGACGTCGCCCGGCACGAGGTCGAAAATGATCGAGGAATATTCGATCAGCCGCGGGATCGAGAAGATCAGCATCGAAGTATTGCTCGATTGCACCGTCTCGCCATTGACGCGGGTTTCAAGCTTCAGGTTGGTGGGATCGGCGATCTCGTCAGGCGTCACCAGCCATGGGCCGAACGGGCCGGTGCCGACGAAATTCTTGCCGGACGCGATCTGCTGCGCATGGCGTTGCCAGTCGCGGACGCTGACGTCGTTGTAGATCGAGTAACCCGCGACATGGCTCCAGGCATCGGCCTGGCTGATGTGGCGGCCGCCCTTGCCGATCACGACGGCGAGCTCGCCCTCCCAGTCCAGATTGTCGGAAACTTTTGGCCGGATTACCGGCGCGTTGTGGGCGACCTGCGAACGCCAGACCCGCAGGAAGATCGGCGGAAATTCGGTGATCTCGCGCTTCATGCCGAAGGCGACAGCCTCGTTGTGGTGATCGAGGTAGTTGCGCACGGCGCAGACGATCTTTTCCGGCCGCGGGATCACAGGCAGAAAATTGATCTCGCTCAGTTTCAGGTCCGGCTTGTGGGCGGCGGCGATCTGCTCCCGCTCGGCGAATTTTGCGCTGCCGATGAAATCCGCCAGCGTCCCGCCGAGCACCTTGCCGAGGTCGATGACCTCGTTACCGCGCACGGCGCCCCAGGTTTCGGTCTGCTGCCGCAGGAAGGAGATGAGCTTCATGAACGCGATCCTCGGACCTGATTTAAGATTTCCGTAAAAGATACTATTTTCGAAAATGATACAAGCAAAATTCAGTTTCGGCTCGGCATTGCGCATTTCCGCGCGGTCGCCGAGGCCCGATCGGTTCAATTCTGGCTGAACAATTCCGAAGCGTATTTGATGACGTTGTCGGTGGTGTTCTGGATGTGCCTTGCGATCAGCTCGCAGGCCCGATTCCCATCCCGGCCGACGGTCGCCTTCATCAGCGCGCGGTGCTCGCCGGCCTTGTCGCGCGGACGTGGCCGGAACCTTGCCGAGATATTGCGATAGCGCTCGGCGCGTTCGAACAGTGATTGCCTGATGCCAAGCAGGGTCGGCGAGCCGCAAGCCGCGACCAGGGATTCGTGAAACTCCCGGTGTGCCAGCTTCCATTCCGGATTGTCGGCGTAGTCCTCGACCTCGCGCCCCTCGATGATTCCAAGCCGGTGGATCGACGAAATAACCGCGATTTCCCAGTCATCATCGCCATTTTCGATCGAGCGGCGGATCAAATCGACCTCGATCAGAATGCGGGCGCGCGTCAGGTCGATCAGATCCGGAAGGCTGATCGGCGCCACCTTGAAGCCGCGCTGCTCCTCGGCCACCACCAGCCCCTCGGCCGCAAGACACGTCAGCGCCTCGCGCAGCGTCGTGAAGCTCGCGCCATAGGCCAACCGCAGCGTGTCGAATTTGAGCACCTCGCCGGGCTTGAGCCGGCAGGTCACGATCTCGTTGCGCATCCGGTGCGCGATATCGGACGCCAGCGTCTTGCCGAATTCCTTTCGGCGCTTGAAGGCCGTCACGTTCATGGAATCGCTCTCCGATCGCCTTTGAGTCTATCGAGGCTAGAATGCTGTTGCAATAATTTTCGTAAGCGGTAGTATTTTCGAAAATATGGGTTGAGGACGGGTGGAGCGCGCATGAAGGCTGTCTTGGTACACCGCCCGGGAGGGCCGGACGCCCTGGAGTATCAGGACGTCCCGATGCCTGTGCCCGGCGAAACCGATGTGCTGATCCGGGCCGAGACCTTCGGGGTGGGGCAGCCCGACAAGCTGATCCGCAGTGGCGTCTACAAATGGATGCCGCCGCTGCCGGCCAACCCCGGCAACGACGTGGCGGGCCGGATCGAGGCCGTCGGCAGCGCCGTCCGTGACATCAAGGTCGGACAAAAGGTGCTGCTGAGCGCCCGCGATCTGGCGCAGCGTGGTGGCTGCTACGCCGAGATGGTCGCAGCCCCCGCGGATGCCGTTCATCTGCTGCCCGAGCAGGTTGATCTCGAATCCGCGGTTTGCCTAGCCAATTACCAGGTGGCTTGGGCGCTGTTGAATGAATGCGGATCGTCGCGTCCGCCGAAATCGGTGCTCGTCGTCGGCGCGGCCGGCGGCGTCGGCTCGTCGCTGGTGCAACTGGCGAAGCTTGCGGGCATGACCGTGATCGGCACCGTCAGCTCGGAGGAGAAGGCGGTCTTCGCCGGCGCCATGGGCGCCGACGGCATCATCTACTATCGCGGCGAAGACGTCGTTGCGCGCGTGCGAGAACTGACCGGCGGGCGCGGTGTCGATCTGGTGCTCGACCATGTCGGCGGTCCTGATTTCTTCAGCCATCTGCGCGCGCTGGCCAAGTGGGGAACGGTAGTTTCCTACAACGCGTTCGACGGCCTGCCGACGCAGAACATGATGGAGGAGATGCGCAAGCATCTCGACGTCTGTCCGGCCATCCGCTGCTTCTCGTTTCACATCTACGACCACGACCGCGAAGGCCGCCGCGCCATCATGAAGCGCATGATCGGCCATCTGGCTGACGGCAGCATCAAGCCGGCGATCTTCGCCCGCTTCAAACTGTCCGAGGTGCGCCGGGCCCATGAGCTGCTGGATTCGGGCAAGGCGCTCGGCAAGATCATCATGACGCGCGACTGATGGGGATAGTTACGATGATAGGTGTCAAACGCATCAGGCACGCGACCTTCGCGACCGCCGATATCGAGCAGCAGATCGAATATTATCAGGGGATCATCGGTCTCGGCATTGTCGAAAGGCAGGCCGGTCGCGCGCTGTTCGCCTCGGAGTCCGGCGAACTCACGCTGGTTCTGGAGCAGGATACGGCTTCCTCCTGCAAGGCCATGGCATTCGAGATCGCCCCCAATGTCGAACTCGGGGACGTCGGCAAACAGCTCAAAGATCTCGGCATCAAGTCCGAACTCCGCTCCGATGCCGTGCCGGGAATACCGCGGACGCTGGTTTTCTCAGACGTCGACGGCCGGCAGATCGAGCTGCTCACGCAGTGGCAATTCACCCCGCCGAGCGAACAGGTGCGGGGCATCGTCGTCAATAAACTCGGTCACATGGCGCTGTACGCGCCCGATCCGGACCGCACCGCAAAATTCTATTCCGACGTTTTGGGTTTCCGCGATTCAGACCGGATCGAGGAAAATTTCGTCTTCATGCGCTGCGGCTTCGAGCATCACGCCATCAATTTCGCGCGCGGCACCGACGCGCGGCTGCATCATATGGCATTCGAACTGCGCGACGCATCTCACATGCAGCAGGCCTGCGACCTGCTCGGGCGCCGAAAGATCCCGCTGTTGTGGGGGCCGGTGCGCCACGGCCCCGGCCACAACATCGCGACCTATCATCGCGATCCCGACGGCTATCTCATCGAGCTGTTCTACGACATGGACCGCATGGCCGACGAGGAGCTTGGCTATTTCGAGCCGCGCCCCTGGCATCGCGACCGGCCGCAGCGTCCGAAGACCTGGATCGGATTGCCGCGCGACATCTGGGGCGTCGGCCCGTCGCCTGACGCGGCGGAGTTTTCGCCGAAGATGCGCGGCGGAAAATAGCGCGTCGAATTTCCGAGAAAAAGCAACAAGCGATATGGGGAGAGACGAAAATGGCGGGATCAGCGCGTAGTTCAGTTCGTCGCCATTTGTTCGGGCGGCTGTTCGCGATGCTGTTCATCGCCACGATCGCGGGATCGATTAGCGCCGTCAGCGCCCAGGAGTATCCGACCCGGCCGATCCGGCTGCTGCACGGCTTTGCCGCCGGCGGCGCCGCCGACACGCTGTCGCGCATTCTGGCGAACGGGCTCTCGAAGCGGCTCGGCCAGCCGATCGTGATCGAAGCCAAACCGGGTTCGGGCGGCAATCTCGCCGCGGCCCAGATCGCCAAGGCCGAGCCCGACGGCTACACGATCGGGCTCGTCACCGGCGCCCACGCGATATCGCCGGCGCTCTACAAGTCGCTGCCTTACGATTCCGTCGACAGCTTTGAGATGATCTCGACCGCCGTCTACTACGCGCTCGTGATCGCGGTTCGCGCCGATTACGAGGCCAAATCACTTGGCGAATTGATCGCGCTCGCGAGAGCAAAACCGGGCGAACTCAATTACGCTTCCGTTGGATTTGGCAGCACCCACCATCTGGCCGGCGCACTTCTGGAAACCACGGCCGGCATCAAGATGGTGCACGTTCCCTATCGCGGCGATTCGCTCACCGTCACCGCGCTGCTCGGCGGCGAGATTCCAATGATCGTGGGAACGCCGGTGCTGCTGGCGCCGCAGATCGAGAGCGGGGCCATTCGCGGGCTTGCCGTGACATCACCTGCGCGCAGCAAGCTCTTGCCCAACGTTCCGACGGCCGATGAATCGGGCGTCAAGGGATTCGATGTGCGCACCTGGGCGGGGCTGCTGGCGCCGAAGGGCACGCCGCCGGCGATCATCAAGCGTCTCAACAAGGCTGTTCTGGAAACCCTGGCCGATCCCGAAACCAGGGCGGCGCTGGAAACCGCGATCGGCGGCGAAGTGCAGGGCAGTACGCCGGAGGAGATGCGCGCGCTGATTCAGTCGCAAACCGTAAAATGGGCCGACGTGATCAAGACAGCGAATATTCCGCGGCTGTGACGATCAAGGCATCGTCATGGCGGCCCTGCTTGCATTTCCGGCAGCGTGAGCAGCCGAAAGCGCCTTTGTCGCCGCCGTCCTTTCGCGTATATGTCCGCAGACACACTCCTTTTTGCGAGGCCATGTGACTGCAACCAATCCCGCCGCGGGTAAACCGGTCGGTTCCGCTGATCTCGTCAATGTTCCGCGTCTGATGACGGCCTATTTCGCCGGAAAGCCCGATCCGGCCGATCCTGCGCAGCGCGTTGCGTTCGGCACCTCGGGTCACCGCGGCACGTCGCTGAAAAACTCCTTCAACGAAAACCACATTCTGGCGACGACGCAGGCGATCTGCGATTACCGCCGCGAGACCGGGCTGACCGGCCCGCTGTTCATCGGTATCGACACCCACGCGCTGGCCGAATCGGCGCTGGTGAGCGCGGTGGAAGTGTTTGCCGCCAACGGCGTCGATATCATGATCGACGATCGCGGCGGCTACACGCCGACGCCGGTCATCTCGCACGCGATCCTGAGCTACAACAAGGGCCGGACGGGCGGCCTTGCCGATGGCGTCGTCATCACGCCGTCGCATAATCCACCCGAGGATGGCGGCTACAAATACAATCCGCCGCATGGCGGCCCGGCCGATACCGATGTCACGGCCAAAGTTGAAAAGGCCGCGAACGCCTTTATGGCGGCGGACATGAAGGGCGTGGCGCGGATGCCGTATGAGCGCGCCCGCAAGGCGCCGACCACGCATCTGTATGATTATATCCGCCCCTATGTCGCCGATCTCGGCAACGCCGTTGACATGGCGCTGATCAAATCATCCGGCGTGAAGATCGGCATCGATCCGCTCGGCGGCGCCGCCGTGCATTACTGGCAGCCGCTCATCGAGCATTACGGCATCAACGCCACTGTTGTGAACGACGTCGTCGATCCCACCTTCCGTTTCATGACCGCGGACTGGGACGGCAAGATCCGGATGGATTGCTCGTCGCCTTACGCGATGGCGAGCTTGATCCAGATGCGCGACAAATTCGACGTCGCGTTCGCCAACGATACCGATGCCGACCGCCACGGCATCGTGACGCGCACCGGCGGGTTGATGAACCCGAACCATTTCCTCAGCGCTGCGATCGCCTATCTGTTCGAGCACCGGCCGCAATGGGGCAGGGATGCCGCGATCGGCAAGACCATCGTCTCCAGTTCGATCATCGACCGCGTCGCGAAAAAGCTGAACCCGCAAGCTGGTCGAGACTCCGGTCGGATTCAAATGGTTCGTCGAGGGGCTCGGCAGCGGCGCATTCGGCTTTGCCGGCGAGGAAAGCGCTGGCGCCTCGTTCCTCAAACGCGACGGATCGGTGTGGACCACCGACAAGGACGGCGTCGTGATGGGGCTGCTGGCGGCTGAAATCCTCGCCAAGACCGGCCGTAATCCCAGCGAGTTGTTTGCGGGACTGACCGCCGAACTCGGCACGCCGGTCTACGCGCGGATCGACGTGCCGGCGACGCCGAAGCAGAAGAACGCGCTGAAAGCGCTCGGGCCGGAACAGCTCGGCCTGAAGGAAATGGCTGGCGATCCGGTGACGGCGATCCGGACCAGGGCGCCCGGCAACGATCAGCCGTTCGGCGGCATCAAGGTCGAGACCGCTCAGGGCTGGTTCGCAGCACGGCCGTCCGGCACCGAAGACGTCTACAAGATCTACGCCGAAAGTTTCCGCGACAAGGATCATCTCGGCAAAATCCAGAGCGACGCCAAGGCCGCGATCGCCAAGGCGTTCTGACGGAGCGCCGGCTTTGCCTGACGCGAAATTCGTTCATTCCGCGTCATGGCCGGGCTTGTCCCGGCCATCCACGTCTTCCTTGCTGTCAGACCGCAAAGACGTGGATGCCCGGCACGAGGCCGGGCATGACGAGCTACGAAGTGAAACGAAATATTAGGGTTACCCAATCGTCAACGCTTATGGTTTTTTAAGTATTTCGACCGACCTTGGTTGCCGGCTGTAGCCGGTAACAGTTTGGGTTGAGTCGATGAAGACAGTCTCAGTTGCGCTTCTTGGTCTGCTGTTGGGTTCCGGTCTCCCGGGCGCCAGTCCCGCCGGTGCGGCGGACATGCCTGATGTCATTCCGGCCTATGCCGCGGCGTGGTCCTGGACCGGGTTTTATGCCGGCGCGCATCTCGGTGCCGGCTCCGCCAATGCGCAGTTTTCCGATCCCGCAGGCCCGCCGATCTATGGCGGAGCCGTCCGAAGCCCTTCGTTCCTTGGCGGCGGGCAGGCCGGTTACAACTGGCAAATTCCAAACTCGAATTTTGTTCTCGGCATCGAGGGTGATGTCTCCGGCTTTATCGCCGATGGCAGCGCCACCTGCCTTGCATCATCAGGCTTCTTCATCTCCGCGAACTGCAGGGTTCGTCAGGGTCTGGGCGGCAGCCTGACCGGCCGCGTCGGCTGGGCCGCGGGCGCCCAGGGGCGCACGTTGCTCTATGCCAAGGGCGGCGGTGCCTGGTTGCAGGAGAAGATCGACATCACGTCCAACCCGCTGATTTTTCCCTCGACGGTCTTCGACGGCACGCGATGGGGATGGACCGCCGGTGCCGGCGTGGAACGGGCGATAACGCCCGCCTGGTCGTTCAGGCTGGAATATGACTACGCGCGTTTCGGCGCCGTCAACGTCGCCACGCCGGAAAGCTTCGTCCAGGTTCTGCCGCCGTTCAGCAACGGCTACCTTCGCACCGCGGGCGGCACGACTTCGGTCAGCCAGAACCTACAAACCGTCAAGGTGGGCCTGAACTACAAGTTCGGCGTTGACGGCGATGCGAGATTTCAGCCGACGGAATCGGAATATCGCCTGAGAGGCACCACCGATGCGGGTGTCATCCCCGCCATCGAAGTCGAAATCGGCGGGCGCACCTGGTACTCTTCCGGCCGCTTCCAGAAGGATCTCGGCGCCACCGCCAATCCGTCGCTGCAGAACGTGCTGGTCTCGCGGCTCACCTACGACACCACGGCGGCATCGGGCGAGGTGTTCGGCCGCCTCGACACCGCGCAGAACTTCTTCCTCAAGGGTTTTGTCGGCGGCGGAAAGATCCTGTCGGGCAAGATGCACGACGAGGATTGGCTGATCTTCAATGGAACGGTGCCCTATTCGAACACGCTCTCGACCGTGAGCGGCGACATCGGCTACGCCACGATCGACGTCGGCTATTCGCTGTTTCGCGGACCCAGCGCCAATATCGGCGGCTTCATCGGCTACAACTACTACCGCGAAGACAAATCGGCCTTTGGCTGCGTGCAGATCGCCAATCCCTACTCCGCCTGCGTTCCCTCTATACCGAATTCCACGCTCGCCATCACCGAAAACAACAAGTGGAATTCGCTCCGGGTCGGTGCGACCGGCGCCGTCAAGCTCATGGACGGTTTGACGCTGACCGCTGATGCCGCCTATCTGCCGTTCGTGAATTTCACCGGCGTCGACAATCACGTGCTGCGGACCGACGTGTCCAACACCGTTTCCCCGGAGGCGGGCGCCGGCCACGGCGTGCAGCTCGAGGCCATCCTGTCCTACGCGATCGGAAAATCCTTCAGCGTCGGTGCGGGCGGCCGCTACTGGGCGATGTGGGCCCCCGGCGCGTCCACCAACATCTTCGGCACCGACTGCCCCTGCCAGACGCTGCCGGTCCGCGCCGAACGCTACGGCGGATTCATCCAGGCCTCCTACAAGCTGGACGGGCTGAAGTAACAGGCGAGCTCCTTGAATCGTTGGCCGCTCGCTCCCTCCGCACCTGCACTGCAGCAAGCACGCGATGGATGTCGGGAGCATGCGGGATGCTCATGACGCCATGTTCTGGCTGAAAAGGCCTGTTCTGTCCCCTGAGCTTCCAGTAATGCAAACGTAAGGGGGCAAGTCGTCCCCCGGGAGGAAGCGATCGCGTGAGCAACTCGCCGTTCCGGCGGATGATCGGGGCCAGCACGCCGGACTTCTGGCGTTTGTGGTATGTCGGCCTGATCGTCGCCATCGTGCGCTGGCTGGAAACCGTAGCCGTCGGGATTGTCGTCTACCAGCGCACCGATTCGGCGTTTCTTGTCTCGATGATGACCATGCTCCGCGTGCTTCCGATGGGACTCTTCGGGGTGTTTCTCGGCGCGCTTGCGGAGCGCTTTGACCGCGGCCGGGTTCTTCTCATCGTCGTGCTGCTGATGATCGGCACCTCGGCAATCCTCGCAGTGCTGGACCGGACGCGGACAGCTCGAGATCTGGCATCTCGCGCTCGCCAGCTTCATCAATGGGTGCGGTTGGTGCACCGACAACCCGGTGCGCCGCGTGATGATCGGTGAAGTCGTGGGCCGCGAACGGATGGGCACCGCGATGTCGCTGGACGTCGGCGCCAGCAATGCAACCAGGATGATCGGCCCCGCCCTCGGCGGATTCCTGCTCGCCTGGACCGGCATTCAAGGCGCTTTTATCCTGAGCGTGCTGATGTATTGCACTGCGCTCTGGGCGGTTCTGACGATCCGCTCGCGCATTCCCCGCACCGCAGGCTCCGGCGCCGTGCTGGCACAGATCGCCGAGGGGCTCGCTTTGGTGCGCACCGACAAGCGGCTTATCGGCGTGCTGGTTGTGACCGTGGTCTACAATATCTTCGCCTGGCCCTTTACGAGCATGATCCCCGTCATCGGGCGCGACCGTCTGCACCTGGGACCGGAGGGCGTTGGCCTGCTGGCCAGCCTGGACGGGGTCGGCGCTTTCGTCGGCGCACTTCTGTTGGCGTTGTGGCTGACCCCGAGATGGTACGGCCGGGCCTATCTTTGTGGTGTCATCTGTTACTTGATCATGGTGGTGATGTTCGCGCTTGAGCAAAGCCCGGCGCTGGCAGGCGCGGCATTGCTGCTGACCGGGCTAGGTGGCGCCGGATTTGCGACGATGCAGGCGACGCTGGTCTATCTCGCTGCGCCGGCGGAAATGCGCTCGCGCATACTCGGCGTCCTGACCGTCTGCATCGGCACCGGTCCGATCGGCTTCGTGTGGTTGGGATGGCTCGCAGACCGCATCGGGTCCCACAACGCCACGGCGGTGACCGGCGTTCTTGGCTTGCTGGCCATGGCCGCGACCTGGCGCTGGTGGAAGGAGATTTGAAGCGGGAACCGCTTGTTGGCGTCTCCGCTCACAGAGGCCCATGCCGATCCATCTGTTGCCAAAAGAATTCCTAGCTGCTTCGCTCCTTGCTGCGACCGGATGTCAATTCACGGCGCCAGGGAGAAGAACGTGACGCACAAGGGCATGGTGGTAACTCCGCAACCCGAGGCCACAGAGGCGGGCAGGGACATCCTCGTCGCCGGCGGCAATGCGATCGATGCCGCCATCGCGGCCGCGCTGGTTCAGACGGTCGTTGACCCCATGATGTGCGGAATCGCCGGCTTCGGAAGCCTGGCCGCCTATTTCCCGTCGAAGAAGGTGCACACCTACTACGATTTCCACGCTCCTGCGCCATCAGCCGTACGACCTGACATGTGGCAGGATCTGATCGAGGGCGAAGCACGTGACGGATACGGCTTTATTCTCAAAGGGAACGTGAACGACATCGGTTATCAATCGATCTGCGTGCCTTCCTCGCTCAGGGCCTTTGCCGACGCGCACCGTGATCTCGGCAAATTGCCCTGGTCGGAGCTGTTCGGCCCGGCCATTGATTACGCCGAAAACGGCTGGAACGTTCGGCCGCATGTCTACACCTGGTGGTCGGAAGAAGGAACGATGGGGCGCGTGGGCAACGCCAGTCGAATTTCATTCGTCCCATCGGCCAAGGCGCTTTATTGCAGACCGGATGGGTCGCCGAAGCGTGTGGGAGATCGCGTCGTCAATCGGGACTATGGAAACGTGCTGCGGGTTATCGCGAAGGACGGACCCGACGCATTCTTTCGCGGCGAGATCGCCGATGCCATCGACGCGGACATGCGGGCTCACGGCGGTCTGTTGCGCCGCTCTGATCTCGAGAAGCTGCGAACCGCAAGGAACAAGCCGCTCTCCGCCACCTATCGAAACTCCCGGGTTACGACAAATCAGGCGCCGGGCGGCGGCATCATGCTGCTGGAGATGCTTCGCACGGTCGAAAATTTCGATTTGAAGTCCATAGGTCACAACAGTGTCGAATACGTCAGAGTCGTTGCCGAAGCCATGAAGGCCGCAACCCGCGACAAGGATCTCTTTATCGGCGACCCTTCCTTTGTCGACGTTCCGACCGATCGCTTGATCTCGAAGGAGCACTGCGCCGAAATCGCCGAAGGCATCAAGCGTGGCGACAAGGTCAACGTGGTCAGGCTCAATGCGGGCCTCCCGAGCAAGGATACGACGCAGGTTTCGATATGCGATGCCGAAGGCAACTGCATCTCGATGACCCATTCGCTTGGTTTGCCGTCTGGCGTGATCACCAATGGACTGGGTTTCATGTACAATGGATGCATGGGTGTGTTCGATCCGCGGCCCGGGCGCGCCGGCTCGCTGGCGCCGGGAAAGGCGAGGTTCTCTTCCATTTGCCCGTCGATCGTCTTCAGGGACGACAAGCCCGTCCTGGTGATCGGAGCACCTGGGGCGACCCAGATCGCCATGGGTGTGCTCCAGGTATCGTTGAACGTCCTCGACTTCGAAATGTCGATGCTGGAGGCGGTCTCAACGCCGCGCTTTTCGGCGACCAGCGATATCATCGATCTCTCGAACCGGATCCCGCGCTCTGCCGAGCGGGCGCTGAATGGGCTCGGATATCAGACGGTACGATCCGCACTTAGCCACACATTCGGTTGGGTACATGGTATCAAGATTTCTCCTCAGGGGATGGAAGGTGGTGCCGATCCAGCGACCGACGGGATGGCGCTTACGGCTTCCTGAACTTGAACGACCAGGCCCGTTTGATATACGGGCGATCGCTTCCATCCGTTCCCGGGTTTCAAAAGGCGTTTTCTCTCAATGGCTGATCTGCACGGCGTCTTCCCCTATCTGGTTTCACCGATTGGCCCCGAAGGCGACATCCGTACCGACGTCCTCAGCCGCCTCTGCGACGATCTCATCACATCAGGCGTGCACGGGTTGACGCCGCTCGGCTCGACCGGCGAGTTCGCCTATCTCAACCAGGCGCAGCGCACCGCCGTGGTGCAGGCCACGATCGAGGCTGCCAAGGGCCGGGTGCCCGTGATTGCCGGCGTCGCCTCGACCTCGACGGCGGACGCGGTGGCACAGGCGAAGGCGTACCAGAAGCTCGGCGCCGACGGCATCCTTGCGATCCTCGAAGCTTATTTTCCAATCTCGGATGCGCAGGTGGAATCCTATTTCCGCGCCATTGCCGACGCGGTCGAGATTCCCGTCGTGATCTACACCAACCCGCAATTCCAGCGCTCCGATCTGACGCTGGACGTGATCGAGCGGCTCGCCGCGCATCCGCGCATCGGCTACATCAAGGACGCCTCGACCAATACCGGGCGGCTGCTGTCGATCATGAACCGCTGCGGCGACAGCATCAAAGTGTTCTCGGCCTCGGCCCATATTCCGGCGGCGGTGATGCTGATCGGCGGCCTCGGCTGGATGGCGGGCCCGGCCTGCATCATCCCGCGCCAGAGCGTCGAACTCTACAATCTCTGCCACGCCAAACGCTGGGACGAGGCGCTGACGCTGCAGCGCAAGCTATGGCGCATCAACGAAGCCTTCGCCCGCTTCAACCTCGCGGCCTGCATCAAGGCCGGCCTTGAGATTCAAGGCTACGCGGTGGGGGATCCCGTTCCGCCGCAGGCCGCGCTGACGGCGGAGCAGCGCAAGGTGGTGGAAGCGGCGTTGAGGGATGTTGGGTGATGTCCCTTCCCGATCTGTCATTGCCGGGCTTGACCCGGCAATCCATCCTCTTCGTAAGATTCTTTTGAAGATTGATGGATGCCCGGATCAAGTCCGGGCATGACGGGTGTGTGCGACAAAATAACCCGACGGGCAAAATTTCGCTTCCGTCGTCGGGCAAATCATCTCTACGAGTTTGCGTTATCCCGTCCCAATCAGAGGGGCGTCGGCCGTCGTCACGACGAGGGGCGGGTTGCGATGGACGTGAAGGTTGCCTTTGACGAGAGGCGCTGGAGCGTACGGCAAAAGCGTGTGGTCCTGGCGCCCGTAACGGCGTCAAGTTGGTGGAAGCAATTCCGCTGGCGACGGGGGCAATAGAGGCCGTCTCCCCGGGGAGATCACGTCATAAGCCGTAAAGCCATTGCGCAGGGAATGTCGGATGTTCTCCGCTGCCCTGTATGCTCGTGTGCAACCTACTTAGCACAATCGCACACGAGACCGCGGGTGCAGCGCGCATCCGGCATTCCCTGCGCCCTCTGAATGAGAGGGCAAGGAAGTCAACAGCAAAACTCGGGCGCAATGCGTCGCGAGATCGCGGCCACATATTCAGTGTCATCGCCCGGCTTGACCGGGCGACCCAGTATTCCAGAGGCGCTGATGATAGAGCCGAGAAGCCGCGGCGTACTGGGTCCCCCGCTTTCGCGGAGGACGACACCATTTGTGGAGCCGCGCCGAAACGATGGCCCACGAATGCCTATTTCTCAGGCGCTTCCATAGGGTTGGCTCACCCCCCATCTATCCGCTAGAACCCATCCAACTTTACCAAGAAGCTCGAAGGACCAACTGATGAACATTCTTCCCGGCAATATGCGTTTTGGTGCGGGCCAGCCGGTCAAGCGTTTGGAAGACCAGAGACTGCTCACCGGGAAGGGGCAGTTCATCGACGACAGGCCGGAGGAGGGCGCGCTGTGGCTGCATGTGCTGCGCTCGCCGCATGCCCACGCCAAAATCGTCGCGATCGATACCAGGGCTGCGGCGGAGCTGCCGGGCGTGGAAGCGATCTATACCGGCGCCGACCTGGTCAGGGACGATATCGGCACCATCCCGACGCTGGCGATCTTCAAGCGGCCGGACGGCTCGCCGATGACGGTGCCGCCGCGGCGGCTGCTCGCGCATGAGATCGTGCGCTTTGCCGGCGAGCCGGTCGCAGCCGTGGTCGCGACCTCCCGCGTGCTGGCGCAGAACGCGGCCGAAGCGATCGCGGTCGATTACGAGGTGCTGCCGTCGGTGGTCGATCCCGTCGAGGCGGTCAAGCCGGGCGCGCCTGTGGTGTGGCCCGAGGCGCCCGACAACATCGTTGGCGCCATGAGCTATGGCGACGCCGCCAAGGTCGAAGCGGCCTTCGCCAGCGCCGCGCATACCGTCTCGCTCGATCTGGTCAGCCAGCGCCTCATTCCATCGGCGATGGAGCCGCGCTCGACCATTGCCGAAATCGAGAAGAAGTCCGGCCGGCTGATCCTGCACGTCCAATCGCAGACCCCGGGCTCGACCCGCGACCTGCTCGCCGAATCGATTCTGAAGCGGCCGAAGGAAAGCGTCCGCGTGCTGGTCGGCGATATCGGCGGCGGCTTTGGGCAGAAGACCAGCCTTTATCCGGAAGATGGCGTGGTGGCCTATGCCGCCACAAAGCTCGGCAAGAAAATCCGCTGGCGCGGTGACCGCACCGATGAATTCGTCGGCGGCACCCATGGCCGCGATCTGACATCGACCGGCGAGTTCGCGCTCGACGCCAAGGGCCGCGTGCTGGCCTATCGCGTGCGCTCGATCGGCGGCACCGGCGCGTATAGCAGCGGCGCGGGCAACATCATCCCGCTGGTGCTTGGGCCGTTCGTGCAGACCGGCGTCTATGATCTGCCGCTGGTGCATTTCGAAGTCAAATCCGTGATGACCAACACCGCGCCGGTCGGCGCCTATCGCGGCGCGGGCCGGCCGGAAGCCGTGTTCATCGTCGAGCGGCTGATGGACGCCGCCGCGCGCCAGATTGGCATGGACCCGCGCGCCATCCGCAAGGTCAACTACATCAAGCCCGCGCAATTGCCCTACACCAACGCCGCCGGCCAGGTGTACGATTCGGGCGCGTTCGCGCACATGATGCAGCGCGCCTCCGACCTCGCCGATTGGGACGGCTTCAACGCGCGCAAGAAGGCCGCGAAGAAGAAGGGCCTGCTCTACGGCCGCGGCCTCACCAGCTACATCGAATGGACCGGCGGGCGCGCGCACACCGAAAAGGTCTCGCTGCACGCGACGGCCGAGGGCCGCATCATCCTGCACTCCGGCACCATGGCAATGGGGCAGGGGCTGCAGACCACCTACACCCAGATGGTGTCGGATACGCTCGGCATTGCCATGGACAAGATCGACGTCGTGCAGGGCGACACCGATCTCGCCACCGGCTTCGGCTCCGTCGGTTCGCGCTCGCTGTTCGTCGGCGGCACGGCGGTAGCGGTTTCCACCAACGACATGATCAACAAGGCGCGCGAGAAGGCATCGAATGTTCTGGAGACTTCGGTCGAGGACATCGAGTATCAGGGCGGCTTTCTCACCGTGGTCGGCACCGACAGGCGCATCAGCCTGTTCGAGATAGCAAAGAAAGAAGACGGCGCGCGGCTCAGCGTCGACAGCGAGGGTGAAGTCGATGGCCCGAGCTGGCCGAACGGCACGCACATCTGCGAGGTCGAGATCGATCCGGAAACCGGCGTCAGCAAAGTGGTGCGCTACACCACGGTCGACGACGTCGGCATCGCCGTCAATCCGATGCTGGTGACCGGCCAGGTGCATGGCGGCGTCGCGCAGGGCATCGGGCAGGCGCTGTATGAAGGCGTGTCCTACAGCGAGGAAGGCCAGCTCTTGACCGCGAGCTATCAGGATTACTGCGTACCGCGCGCCGACGACATTCCGCCGATCGAAGTGACGCTGGATGATTCCGCGCCGTGCCGCACCAATCCGCTCGGCGCCAAAGGCTGCGGCGAATCCGGCGCCATCGGCGGCCCGCCCTGCATCACCAACGGCGTGATGGATGCGCTCAGCGAACTCGGCATCAAGCAGCTCAACACCCCGCTGACGCCGGCCAAGGTCTGGCAGGCGATCAGGGATGCGAGGGCGGGGTAGTTCGTCATTCCCCGATGCGCAATTGCGCATCTGAGGGCGCGCGTAGCGCGAGCCCGGAATCCATCGAGCCGCATGCTCCGTCGTGAAATGGATTCCGGGCTCAGCCCTGCGGGCTGCCTCGGAATGACCGAGAGAATCTCAGAGCCCCAACACCATCTTCGCGATAATGTCGCGCTGGATCTCCGATGAGCCGCCGAAGATCGTGTAGGCCCGGCTGTTGAGATATTCCGGCACCACCGGCAGCATCTCCTCGGGAATTCCCGGCGCCTCGTTGAGCTTGTAGAACGGCCGCATCGGCTCGACATAGAGCCCGTCATGGCCGATCACATCGACACCGAGGCGCGTGACGGCCTGGCGGATCTCGCTGTTGCGCAACTTCAGCAGCGACGACACCGCGCCGGGATTCTGCCCGGTCTGCAGCGCTGACAGCACCCGCAGCTCGGTCATCTCGAGCGTGTCGATATCGACCTCGATCTCCGACATCCGCATCGAAATATCGGGATCGTCGATGGCGCGGCCGGTGGCGTCGGATTCGGCGAGGTCGGATACCGTCTTCAGCGCCTCGCGCAACTTGGCCGACGCAATGCCGGAGCCGCGTTCGAACTCGAGCAGGTATTTTCCGTAGGTCCAGCCCTTGCCTTCCTCGCCGACCCGGTTGGCGACGGGCACGCGGACGTCGTCGAAGAACACCTGGTTGACTTCGTGGTCGCCGCCGATCGTGAGGATCGGCCGTGTCGTGATACCCGGGCTCTTCATGTCGATCAGGATGAAGGAGATGCCGTCCTGCTGCCGCTCGGTCTCGTTGGTGCGCACCAACGCGAACATGCGGTTGGCGTGGTGGGCGTGCGTGGTCCAGATCTTGGTGCCGTTGATGATGTAATCGTCGCCGTCGCGCACCGCGCGCGTTTTCAGCGAGGCGAGGTCGGAGCCGGAGCCCGGCTCGGAATAGCCCTGGCACCAGTAATCCTCGCCGGAGCGGATTCGCGGCAAATAAAAATTCTGCTGCTCCGGCGATCCGAACCCGATGATGACAGGGCCGACCATCTTGACGCCCATCACGTTGACATTCGGCGCCCCGGCGCGGGCGCATTCGGCCTCAAAAATCCAGCGCTGCGCCGGCGTCCAGTCCGGCCCGCCGTGCTCGACCGGCCATCCCGGCGCGCCCCAGCCCTTGGCGTGCAGCGCCTTTTGCCAGGCGATGCCGATATCCGGATCGGAAAACACCGATGGGGTCAGCGACTGCGCGTGCTTCATTTCCGCCGGCAGATTCTGCGCGATGAAGTCGCGGACTTCCCGTTCGAAGGCGCGCTCCTCGGCGCTGAAGGTGAGATCCATGGTGCGCTCCCGCTAGGCTTGAATGGGCTTCTAAGTGTGGAGGGTCCTGCCGCCGAGGGCGGCGTGGCGGCGATAATGATGGGCGCTGCCGCCGAACAACGTGTCGAAGGCCAGCAGCCGCTTGAAGTAGGAACCGATGTCGAGCTCTTCGGTGACGCCCATCGCGCCATGCAGCTGCACGGATTGTTCGGCGACGAAGCGCGCGCATTTGCCGATCTTGGCTTTGGCGCCCGAGGCGGCGCGCCCGCGCGCGACCGGTTCGGCATCGACCATCAGCGCGGCGCGCAGCGCCATCGAGCGGGCCTCGTCGCAGTTCATCGCCATGTCGGCGAGCCGATGGCGGATCACCTGATTGGCGGACAGCGGCCGGCCGAACTGTTTTCGGATTTTGGCGTATTCGAGGGTCTGATCCAGCAGCGTTTGCATGATGCCGACGGCTTCCGCGCCGAGTGCGGCCATTGCGCGGTCGACCACGGCCTCGATAACAGGCAGCGCATCGCTGCCGTCGCCGAGCACGGCGTCGGCGCCCACGTGGACGCCGCGAAGTTCGAGGTTGCATGCGCGGCCGCCGCCGAGTCGCGGGAAATCGCGCTTGGTGAGACCAGCCGCCTCCGCCGGCACCAGGAACAGGCCGAGCTCTCCCACCCCATTGTCGTCGGCGACCTGCGCCGAAACAATAATCTGCCCGGCGGCATTACCGTCGAGCACCGCGGTCTTCCGGCCATCGATGCGCCAGCCGTTGGGCGTCTTCCAGGCCGTCGTCGAGACTTCGGCAAGGTTAAACCGCGCCGCGCGCTCCGAATGTGCGAACGCCAGATACAGCGAACCGTCGGCGACCTTGGGCAGCAGCGTCTGCTTCTGCGCCTCGCTGCCGCATGCACCGATCAGCCCTGCGCCAATCACCACCGTCGAGAGATAGGGTTCAGACACCAGTCCGCGCCCGAAGGCTTCCATCAGGATGCCGATCTCGACCGCGCCACCGCCGAGCCCGCCGTGGTCCTCGGCGATCGGCAGTGCCAGCCAGCCGAGTTCGGCGAACTGTTTCCAGATTTCGGCGCTGAAGCCGAGCGGATCGTTCGCCACGCGGCGGCGATGGTCGGCGTTGTAGGTCTCCACTACAAAGCGTTCGGCACTCTCACGCAGCATTCGCTGCTCGTCGCTCAAGGTCAGGTCCATGTGATCTACTTCGTTACCGCTGATTTCCTGACGGAAGGATGCAGGCCCGCGGGGTCCACCACCATTCCGAATTCCTGAAGATTATGCGCATGGCAGAGCTGATGCAGCGCGAACGCCTGTTCGATCGCCGCAGGTTGTCCCATCACGTCCACCGAGCGGTTGACGGCCTCCTTGGTCAGCTTCAGCGCGAACGATGGCTTCGCCGCGATCCTCTGCGCCAGCGCCATCACGAACGAGGAAAGCTCCGCGCGCGGCACGACGTGGTTGACCATGCCGAGCCGGTGCGCTTCGTCCGCGCTCCAGGTGTCCGCCGTGAACAGCAATTCCTTGGCCTTGCGCGGGCCTAGTTCCCAGGGATGCACGAACCATTCGACGCCGCACACGCCCATGGTGACCACGGGATCGCAGAACTCGGCATCGGCGCCGGCGACGATCATGTCGCAGGCCCAGGCCAGCATCAGCCCGCCGGCAATGCATTTGCCGTGCACTTCCGCAATGGTCGGCTTCGCCAGGTTGCGCCAGCGCCGCGTGATCTGCAGATAGATCTCCTGCTCGCGGGCGAAACGGCCATGCGCGTTGGGTTCGGCAAAGCCGCCCCAATTTCCGACCGGCGGAAAATCGACCCCGGCTTCGTTTTTGCTGCCCGGGCGCAGATCGTGCCCGGCGGAAAAATGTGGGCCGCTTCCTGCGAGGATGATGACCTTGACCGCGTCATCCTGCACGGCCGCATCGAAGGCGGCGTTGAGGTCGTAGGTCATTTGCAGGTTCTGCGCGTTGCGCGCCTCGGGCCGGTTCATCACGATCCGCGCGATGCGCGGCTCCGGCCGCTCCACGACGATGGTTTCGAATGCGGTCATGGGCCCTCCCGTTATTATTATGCGGCCATGTGACTATTTCAGCTGACGATAGGCAAGAGCCATCGGAACGAAAGCGGCCCGAAGTTCATTCAATCACCGCCGCCGTTCCGGGATGGGCCATTAGGCCCAGCCTCGGAATAATTGTGTGAAAGCACGACATTCTGATACCGTGACACGAAATAATACCGGGAGTGTTTTATGCGCAGATTATGGACCGTGCTGGCGGCGCTGGCGACGCTTAGCCTGACCAATTGCGGCTACAACGCCATCCAGACCACCGACGAGCAGGTCAAGGCGGGTTGGTCGGAAGTGGTGAACCAGTACCAACGGCGCGCTGATCTCGTGCCCAACCTCGTCAATTCGGTGAAGGGTTTTGCGCAGCAGGAAAAGGACGTGCTGCTCGGGGTCACCAACGCCCGCGCCAAGGTCGGCAGCATCCAGGCCACGCCCGAGGTGCTGAACGATCCCGCCGCGTTCCAGAAATTCACGGCCGCCCAGGGTGAACTCTCCAGCGCGTTGTCCCGACTACTGGTCGTGACCGAAAACTATCCGCAGCTGAAATCCGACGCACTGTTCAAGGATTTGATGGCGCAGCTCGAAGGCACCGAGAACCGTATTACCGTGGCGCGCAACCGCTACATCAAGGCGGTGCAGGACTACAATGTCGGTATCCGCACCTTCCCGAACAACATGACGGCGATGATGTTCGGCTACAAGGAAAAGCCGAACTTCGCAGTCGAGAACGAGCGGGAAATCTCCAAGGCGCCGAAGGTGGATTTCAATCCGACACCGGCCGCGCCCGCAAAGTAGCGGATCAAGATCAATCGCAATGAACGCTGCAAGGGCCTCCCTGCTTGCGCTGCTGCTGTGTTGGGCTTCGGTAGCCCTCGCGCTGGTTGCGGTGCCGCCGCTCGTCGGGCGCGTGGTCGATCAGACCGGGACGCTCACTAGCGGCGATATCGCTTCGCTGAACCAGACCATCCGAAGTTTCGAGGCGCGAAAGGGCAGCCAGATCGCAGTGCTGGTTGTGCCGACGACGGATGGCGAGGCGATCGAGCAGTTCTCGCTTCGGGTGGCGGAAGCCTGGAAGATCGGCCGCAAGAAGATCGACGACGGTGCCGTGCTTGTCATCGCCAAGAACGATCGTCATCTTCGCATCGAGGTCGGCTATGGCCTCGAAGGCGCGCTGACCGACGTCACCACCAAGCGCATCATCGATGAGGAGATCACGCCGAAATTCAAGTCCGGTGATTTCGCCGGCGGCGTCTCGGCCGGCCTCAACAAGATGATTCGGATCATCGATGGCGAGAAACTGCCGGAGCCGGAGCCGCCGCATTGGCAACATCAGACAGGGTTGTTCGACGTCGATGCGATGTTCAATCCGTTTCTCCTGATTCCGGTGTTCCTGTTCGGCGGGTTGATGCGGACCATGCTCGGGCGGCTGGTCGGCGCGGGCGTTGGCGGCGGTGTGGTGATGCTGATCGCCTGGTTCCTGTTCGGCTCGCTGGCCGCGGCGATATTCGCGGGGCTGATCGCAGTGTTTTTCGTGCTGTTCAGCGACTCCATTGTGTCGTCGTCGCCGGGGAGCAGTGGAAGCGGCGGTTGGTCCGGCGGCAGCAGCGGCGGCTCATGGTCCGGAGGCAGTTCGAGCAGCAGCAGCTCCAGTGATAGCGGCGGCGGGGGCGGCAGTTTCGGCGGCGGCGGCGCGTCGGGGAGCTGGTAGATGGCAGATATCAAACGCATTGGCAGGCATCTGATCCAGCACCGCTGGCGGGAGCGGCGCGACTTTCCGCCAAAAGTGCTGGCCGCGATCGAGGCAGCGATCAGGGCGGGCGAGGCCACGCATTCCGGCCAGGTCCGCTTCGTCGTCGAAGGCGCGCTCGATGGCGCGCCGCTGTTCCGGAACCAGCCGGCGCGGGAACGCGCGCTGGATGTTTTCTCGCAACTGCGGATCTGGGACACCGCGCACAACAATGGCGTGCTGATCTATCTCCTGCTCGCCGACCGCGATGTCGAAATCGTTGCCGACCGCGGCATCCACGCACACGTCGGCACCGCCGGCTGGGAGAAAATATGTGTCGAGATGGAAACGGAGTTCCGGGCAGGAAATTTCGAACGCGGCGTGATCAAGGGGATCGAGGCCGTGTCGAGGCAAATGGCAGCGCATTTCCCGCCGCAGGGCGGCGGGATGAATGAGCTGCCGGACAAGCCGGTCGTGATTTGAATCGTCATTCCGGGGCGATGCGAAGCATCGAACCCGGAATCTCGAGATTCCGGGTTCGCGCTAACGCGCCCCGGAATGACGGCGAGCCTCTACGCCTTCACCGACGGCCGCTCCGCGACCCGCGCCATCCATGCCACGACATTGCCGTTGCTTTGATCCAGCGGCTGGCCGACCGTGCCGCCGAAATCGATCCAGCAATAGAGCAGGATGTCGGCCATCGTAAAGCGCTTGCCGCAGAGATAGTCCTTGCCCGCCATCTGTCCGTCGAGCCATTGCAGGCGGTTGGCCGCGATCATCTTCAGGCCGGGCGAGGCTTCGGGCGCGCAGAGGATGCGCTTTTCGAAGAACTTCAGACCCTCGCCGAAGCGAAAGCCGTTGGCGAGATGCTCGCAGATGTTGAGATCGACGCGGCGTGCCCACATCCGGCATTCGGCGCGCTCTTCCGGCGTGGTCCCGATCATCGCAGGCGCTGGATTCTTCTCCTCGAGGTATTCGCAGATCGGGAGAACTTCCGAGAGATAGCTGCCATTGTCGAGTTCAAGCGCCGGCATCTGGCCGTGCGGATTGCGCTTCAGGTGCTCGGCCTCGCGGTTCTCGCCCTTGCGCAGGTCGACCGTCTGCTTCGGCATCTCGATGCCCTTTTCCGCCATGAACATGCGGACAATGCGCGGGTTCGGTCCGACCGAGTCGTAAAATTTCATGGTGCTCTCTCCCCATGCCTCTTGGAGGCGTCATTGTTGCCGTTGTTGAACATGCCGCTACGGATTTTGTCAAATGGCTGGATCACACCCGCACGTCGCTGATCCGTGCGTGCAGATCAGTTCCGGCTGCCGAAGTTATTCCAGTTCGGTGGCTTCATCCTTCGAGACGCGGCTTTTACGCCGCTCCTCCAGCGATGAGCTTACGCTCACGCGGGGATGAGGTCTGAGACCCTCATGGTGAGGAGCGCGTCTTCGCGCGTCTCGAACCATGAGGCCAGCAGTTTCTCTAGCCGTCCAGCTTGTTGAGGTCGCGCACCGACTGCATGATCGGTTCGAAATTCGAGCGCGCATCCAGCGCATCGAACAATTGCGCGGTGTCGGACAGCAAATTGTGCGAACGTTGAATGGCGACCCGTACATCGTCCTGCGGCGTGTCGGACAGGCGGCCGTGGCCGGACAGCAGGATCTTCGAGTTCAACCCCTTCAGCCGCTCCAGCGACTGGATATAGTCGGCGATGCTCCCGGAACCGAATACGCCACCCATCACGCCGCCCGGCATCAGCGTGTCGGAGGCGAACAGCAGGCCCTTGTCCTGGTCGAACAGTGTGATGCAGGCCGAGGTATGGCCGGGCGTGTACATCACGTTCAGGCGAAAATTGCCAAGGTCGAGCAAATTGCCTTCCTCGAGCCAGATGTCGACATTGATCGGGATATTCGGTTCGTTGAACATCTTGCGCAGCATCGAGAAATCGTCGCGCAGCATGATCTTGTTGGCGGCCAGCCGATGCGCGGCGATGAAGGCGCGGCCATTGAAATGATAGGCCGCGCCGATATGGTCGAGGTGCTCGTGGCTCAGCACCACCATGTCGATTTTCTCGGGCGGACAATCGACGTGTTGCAGGCATTTCAGCAGATGCGGATAGTTCGATGACAGGCCGACATCGATCATGATGGTCCGCGAGCTGCCGCGTACCAGATAGGCGTTGGCCGCGCGGTTCTTGAAGCGGATCTGGTAAACATCCTCGGCCGCCTCGATCAGCGTGCAGACGTCGCTTTCGAGCAGGGTCTTGAATGGGCTCGGCCTGCGCTCGCTCATGGATTGGCCGCGGCTTTGAACGTGATCGCGTTCGAGGCACGCAGCCGCTTGCTGAGCGCATCCATGATCATCAGGGCAAAGGCCGGCTGCTGGCTGACGAGGTAGACGAAGCGGGCGTGGTTGATCCGCATCACGCGGGTGTGCACCTCTGCGGCAATCGCGGTCGCTGAGCGGGACGAGCCGTCGATCACGGCCATCTCGCCGAAGAACTCGCCCTTGCCGAGCGTAACGATGATGGTCTTGCTGGCGCCGTTAACCTTGGCGAT
The DNA here is from genome assembly GCF_040546575.1 of Bradyrhizobium sp. OAE829. Classification (NCBI taxonomy): domain Bacteria; kingdom Pseudomonadati; phylum Pseudomonadota; class Alphaproteobacteria; order Hyphomicrobiales; family Nitrobacteraceae; genus Bradyrhizobium; species Bradyrhizobium sp. OAE829. Next base: position 5,769,195 of record NZ_JBEPOE010000001.1, read on the forward strand.
CTCGACCTTGCCGTCGAGCACGACGAACAGCTCGCGTCCGGTCGAGCCTTCCTCAAAAATGACGTCATCTACATCAAACTCGTTGATGCATTTTTCGATGGTCATGGCGGCCTCCTGCCTTCTGGCTGGATGGTCGGGCCATGTTAGTCGGTAAATGAACGGGCGCAAACGGAGCTGTCGGAATTGCCGCAGGGCAACATGGGCGAGAGGCGGAAGCGCCAGCCGCGCCGCCGTCAACTTGCGGCCGCAAACCGGCCCGGATGACCCTCTTAAATTTCGGTAAGGCGGAACCCAGTAACGATTTCGCAAGCAATAAAAGTTACCAAAAGGTCAACCCATTCTGGAGAATTGAACGTGAGCGAACAGCAGTCCGAGGCCACCAGCGGTGAAACCGGTTCCGTCGGCGCCGGGCCGGCCGCTCCCGATATGTCCGCGTCAAAGGAGCCGGTGACGGCGGCGATCGAGTCTCCGATGCTGGCGCCCGACCAGGTAGAAACCGCTCCCAAGCCGGACGCGCCCAAGGTGGAAGCTCCCAAGGTTGAAGCGGTCAAAGCTGAAGCAGTCGAGGCTGCACCGCCGCGAATTCCCGGCAAGCTGCTGATCATGTCGCCCGGCGAGCGCGCGTGGAGCGGCGACGAAGCCGATGCGAAGCCGGAGGCCGTTGCAGCCGAAGGGGCGTCAGGCAAGCGCAGGATGTCGGCGATGGCAGCCGTGGTGGCGCTGGCGACGGTCGCCGGTGCGCTCGGTGGCTCGCTCGCAACCGCGGGCCTTGGATACGTGATGGCCGGAAATTCCGGGGTCGCGAACAACAACAGTGCGCTCGAAGCCTCGGTGGCGCGGATCGATGCCGATATCCTGGCGCTGAAGGCCAGCGTCGAGCACACCTCCAAAACCGGGGTGAGCCAGTTCAACAAGACCAGCGATCGCCTCGACAAGGTTGAGAAGGCGCAGGCCGAGCCGGCCGCCAAGCTCGCCAAGCTCAGCGAGGCCGTCGAAAAACTCCGCGCCCAAGCTGCTGCACCCGCACCCGTCGCCGCCGCAACGCCGGCCGCCGCCAGGGACGTCACGGGAACAGTGTCGCCGCCCGCAACGACCGCGGCGGTGCCGCTCCCCGCGCCGAAGCCCGAGATTGCACGGCTGCCGACCGTGGACGGCTGGGTGCTGCGTGACGCCGCCAATGGCAGCGCGCTGATCGAAGGCCGCCAGGGCATCTTTGAAGTCTACGCCGGCGACCCCGTCCCCGGTCTCGGCCGCATCGATGCCATCCGCAAGCAGGATGGCAGATGGGTGGTCGTGACCAGCAAGGGCCTGATCGTCGCCCGCTGATTACGCGAAATCTGAAACACGAAGGCGCTTCACCGGGATGTGAAGCGCCTTTTTGCTTGAATAGGCCACTTCGCGCGGTGTTAGTGAGGGCATGAGCCGTGCACTGCGATTTCTTGTCACCCTGTTCGCCCTGCTGTGCGGCGCATTGCCGGCGTCCGCCGCGACGCTGGAGCGCGGGACCGCGATAACGGATCCCCTGGCGCTGCGCGAACTCGACGGCGGCAGGTTCGGCATCGGCCGTCTGTTGTGGCCGGAGCGGTCGGCGACCATTCCGCTCACGAGCGGCCAATTATTCACCCTGCCGTCGATGGTCCCGGTCCGCCAGGCGATCGACGCCGAGTTCGACCGTTATATTGCGCGACACAAAAGGAGCCTGCCGAGCGAGGCCATCGGCGTCGGCGATGGCTTTGCCTTTCAACTGTTCGACCGCACCAAGCTTGATTCCGGCGACACCCGTTTCGCGCTGGCGGGCGTCGTCAACCGTATGGATCGCGCTTATGTCGACGAGGCCAGCTGCGGCGACATCCGGCTGATCTATCGGCTGACGCGAATGAAAACGCCGGGGACCGACGACAGGGCAATTTTGCCCCGTCTGCCGATGACGCTGAATCTCGTGCTGAAAGCCAAGGCCGGTCATGGGATCGACCGTAACGACAAACCCGTCACCTGTTCCGAAATCGCAAAGCGATGGCTCGCCGCAGGCGAATTGTCGCTGACCGGCGCGCCGCTCGCGGAAAAGCTGCTCGAAGAAAACGGTCCGCTCGATCTGCTCGGTTACGAAAACATCGATCGCATCGAAACCAACCTGCAGATCGCGCATGCGCCGAAATCGGCAGTGCGGGATTTCCGCACGGATTATCTGCTGAAGGTGTTTCGCTATGACGCCGCGGCGCGGGAATTTCGGGAAGCGCCGATGGAGAACCAGATCGACCGCGATCGCATTCTGGCTGACGACGCGCTCGGGCGCGAGTTCAAGTCATGGCTGCTCGATCCCAAACAGCTCGCCGAGTTCGATCGCGGCACGGTCCTGATCCCGGAAAAATTTCTTGCCAGCGGCGCGATCGCTGCAACGCCGGTTGGATTTGACGCGTCCGACCTGCAGCCTGAATTCGGCCTGATGCAGGGCGAGGGAGCCAAGGCGGTGTTCAGCGAAGCTGACGTCGTCACGGCGCTGAAGAAGGCCGCGGCTGGCGGCATTAAGTTGCAAAACATCCGCTCGACCGGCGGCTTCGAGCGGCGGCTGAACGATGTCACCTGTTCCGGGTGCCACCAGACGCGCGGCATCGGCGGATTTCATTTTCCCGGCGTCGACTGGATGGCGGTCAATCCTTCCAATTCAACGGTCGTTCCGGCGTCGCCGCACTTCTTCGGCGATCAGGTTCGCCGCCGTGACATCCTCACCGCAGTGCGGGATGGCAAGGCGCCGGATTATTCCCGGGGCTTTGCCAGCCGTCCGCAATTGCGCGGCAGCACGGAGTTGGTGGGGACCGAATATAGCGATGGCTGGGGCGCGCATTGCTACGCTCCCGGCAACACCGCGACCAGCAACGACGCGAGCTTCCGTGCCTGGACCTGCGCCGAGGGACTGGCCTGTCAGGTCAGCGGCAAGACCGCAGGCATGGGCATGTGTTTTGTGAAAAGCCGTTAGGCAGGTTTCGGCCCTGGCAGCGGCAAGGGCGCCGATGCACCGTCATCGTTTGATGCTATGGTGGGTGACGACCAACCGCGCGGGGACCGGCGATGAGCTCTTCCGACCAGGAGAACAGGCAGCGGAATCGAGAGATCGCGGAGAACGAAGCCAAACGCGAGGTCGTCAGCAACGTCCGCGTCAGCACCTGGGCGATCGCGGTCACGGTCATTGCCGGTGTGATCGTCTTTGGCATCGCGTGGGCCTGGTTGAATCGCTGAGCCCCTTATTTCGCGTAATGCGTCAGCCGCTTGCCGGGCAGCAAATCGTAGGCTGACTTCCAGCCGGGCAGTGCAGCCATACGGCCGAGCCAGGCGCTGATGGCCGGGTGGCTCACCGCAAAATCATATCCGGTCTCGTCGCCCGGATAATGCAGATAGGCCATCATGGAAATATCGGCGATGCTCGGCCGCGCGCCGATCGCGAACGCACTCTGTTGCAGGTGCGTTTCCAGAATCCCTAAGTAATCGTCGAGCCGTTTGCGGTAATATTTCAGTACCGCGGGATCGCCGGACGGGATGAACGTCCGCATGAACCGGTATGACGCCATGTAGCCGGTGAGCTTGTGGTTGTCCCAGAACAGCCAGCGCAAGAGCTCGAACTGTTCTTGTTCGGTCTCGCCGCCGAACTGGCCGAATTGCCGCGCCAGCTTCAGCAGGATCGGCGCGGTCTGGGTGAGGCGGACGCCGTCCTCTTCCAGCACCGGGATTTCACCCATCTCGTTGACCGTGCGGCGCCATTCCGCTGTCCGCGTGATGCCGCCGCCGAAATCCGTCCAGACCGGCTCGAAGGTCTGGCCGCACAGGGTCAGCATCAGCGCAAGCTTGTAGCTGTTTCCGGACTCTGGAAAATAATGCAGTCGGTAGGTGGGCATGCCGTTATCTTTTCCACAGGCTCACGCCACCGCGCCGGACGCACGCAGCTTCTTGATCGCGGCCTCGTCATAGCCGGCGTTGCGCAAAATCTCGTCGCTGTGCTCGCCGAGGCCGGGCGGCTTGCGCGGCTGGACCTTTTTGCTGCCGTCGACCCAGATCGGGCTGCTGATGGTCATCATGGTGTCGTTCTCGAACGGCACCAGCACTTCGTTATCGATCATCTGCTGGTCGCCCGGAATGTCGTCGAGGATGCCGACGACGCCGAACACCAGCCCGTTGCCGTCGAGGATCTTGCGCCATTCGGCGAGGTCTTTGCCGGCAAAGATTTCGTCAAAAATCTTGATCAGTTCCAGCGAGCGGGCGTGGCGCTCCTTCTTGGTTTCAAAGCGCGGGTCGGTCACCAGGTCCTCGCGCTCGAGGCAGCGCGCCAATGTCGGCCATTGCCGATCCTCGTTCAGCAGCGACAGGATCAGCCAGCGGCCGTCCTTGCACTGGTAATGGTTGGTCACCGCGTTCAGCGCGCGCTCGCGCGGGCGCCGCTCGCCGAACTTGGCGCCGACCAGTTTGGCCTGTGCCAGCACCGAGGCTGCCCAAACGCCGTTGGCCATCAGGTTCGAGCTGACATGCGAACCCTTGCCGGTCTTTTCGCGCTTGAACAGCGCAGTCACGATAGCGCCATAAAACGCCATCGCGCAGGGGTGATCGCCCATGCCGGCGATCGATCGCGCCGGCGTGGTGTGCTCGTCGGCGCGGACCAGGTCCATCAGCCCCGAGCGCGCCCAATAGGCGTTCGAGTCGAAGCCGGGCTTGTTGGCTTCCTCGCCCTTTTCGCCATAGCCGGTGAACGACGCATAGATCAGCCGGTCGTTGAGATGCGCCAGATGGTCCCAGGTGATGCCGAGCTTGGTGCGGACCTGCGGCGGCATGTTGGTGATGAAGACGTCGGCCTCGGCGACCAGTTTGTACAGCACCGCCTGCGCTTCCGGCTTGGTCAGGTCGAGCGCCAGGCTCTTCTTGTTGCGGGCTTCCAGCATCCACGCGAAATTGTGTTCGCTGTGCGGGTAGCCCGGCAAATTCGGCAAATTGCGATAGGGATCGCCGGTAACCGGCGGCTCGATCTTGATTACGTCGGCGCCGAAATCGGACAGCACGGTGGCGGCCGCGGGGGCTGCGATGAAACTCGCGCAGTCCAGAACCTTGAGGCCGTCAAAAATGCCTTTTTCCATTGTCGTGCCGCTCCCGTGACGTTTGTTGGTCTTATTCCGGTGACTGGAATTATCAATGCCGATGAACGGCCATTTGACCCATGTTGCGGGGACGATGCAACGGCACTTTCGCTTAGCTGCCTTGCCCCCGCCAGCGTGGCGAAGGCTGGCCAATTCGCCAACCGGCGCCTTCGGTCCCGGACAGCAACGCCGCGTTGCCGCCGGCGGCGGCGGTATTGACGGTCACCGTCTGTTCGGTGGCAAACCGCGCCAGATAATGCGGTCCGCCGGCCTTGGGGCCGGTGCCGGAGAGGCCATGGCCGCCGAACGGTTGCACGCCGACGACCGCGCCGATCATGTTGCGGTTGACGTAGATATTGCCGACCTGAACGGCGTCGATGATGTCCTCCACGGTATCGTCGATCCGGGAATGGATGCCGAGCGTCAGCCCGTAGCCGGAACGCTCGATCGATTGCAACACGTGGCGAAGCCGGTCGGCGCGGTAGCGCACCAGGTGCAGCACCGGGCCGAACACCTCTTCCTTGAGTTGTCCGGCATCGGACAATTCAAAGATGTGCGGCGCGACGAAATTACCCTCGGGCGCGGTGCCCGCAAAGTGCACCCGCGCTTCCTGCTTCATGCGCGCGATATGTGCATCCAGGCGTTGCTTGGCCTCGGCATCGATCACCGGCCCGATGTGGGTTGAAGGATCAGAGGGATCACCAATCCGGAGTTCGCGCGCGGCGCCGGCGATCATTTCGATCATGCGATCGGCGACGTCGTCCTGGAGGAACAACAGCCGCAGCGCCGAGCAGCGCTGGCCGGCCGAACGGAACGCGGAGGTGACGACGTCATCGGCGACCTGTTCGGGCAACGCGGTGGCATCGACGATCATCGCATTGATGCCGCCGGTCTCCGCGATCAGCGGTACGATCGGACCGTCCTTGGCAGCGAGCGTGCGGTTGATTGATCGTGCCACCTCGGTCGAGCCAGTAAAAACGACGCCTGATATGTCGGGATGCGCCACCAGCGCCGCACCGATCTGCCCGTCGCCTTGCACCAGATGCAATGCGGAGGGCGGGACGCCGGCTTCATGCAACAACCGCACCGCTTCGGCCGCGATCAGCGGCGTCTGCTCGGCGGGCTTTGCGACGACGGCATTGCCTGCCATCAGCGCCGCCGTGATCTGGCCGATGAAGATCGCGAGCGGAAAATTCCACGGCGAGATCGCGACGAAGACGCCGCGGCCGCGCAAGGCGAGTATGTTGCTCTCACCGGTCGGACCCGGCATGGCCTTGCCGTCGATGAACTGCGCGCGTCCCTGCGCGGCATAATAGCGGCAGAAATCGACGGCTTCGCGCAACTCCGACAGCGCGTCGTCCAGCGTCTTGCCGCCCTCGCGTTGCAGCAGTGCGATGAAATGTGCTGTGCGTTGTTCCAGCAGCGAGGCGGCCTTTTCCAAAATGCTTGCGCGCGTCCAGGCCGGCATTCGGCTCCAGCCCTTGAAACCGTCGCGCGCGGCCGAGACCGCCGCGTTGGCTTCGACCGGCGTCGCATCAGCGATGCTGCCAGTTGCAGGCACAACTTCCGCAGCGACATCCGCGATGAGTTTGTTCAGCGCCGCCCGTTCACCGAATTCCAGCCCACGCGAGTTTGTCCGTTGTGGCGAAAACAGGTCGGCCGGCAGGCGGATGTGCGGATGCGCGGCTTTGGCGGCGACGCCAATGATTTCCATCGGACGCCACAGCAACGTGGCCAGCGGCACCGTCTCGTCGGCCGCAAGCGCGACAAACGACGAATTGGCGCCATTCTCGAGCAGTCGCCGCACCAGATAGGCGAGGAGATCGCGGTGGCTGCCGACCGGTGCGTAGGTCCGGCAGGCGATGTCGGGATGATCCTCGCTGAGCTGGGCATAGAGCGCCTCGCCCATGCCGTGCAGGCGCTGGAACTCGAAGCCGCTTTTGTCCTTTGCGAGTTCAAGGAGGGTCGCCACCGTCAGTGCGTTGTGGGTCGCGAATTGCGGAAAGATCCGCGGCCGCAAGCCCAGCAATTGCTGCGCGCAGGCGACGTAGTTCAGGTCCGTCATCGCCTTGCGGGTGAACACGGGATAGCCGTCGAGGCCGCGCTCCTGCGCACGCTTGATCTCGGTGTCCCAATAGGCGCCTTTCACCAGCCGCACCATCATGCGGCGGTTCAGGCTTTTCGCGAGACCATCGACATGGTCGATCACCTCACGGGCACGCTTTTGATAGGCCTGGATCGCCAGCCCGAAACCGTCCCAGCCAGCCAGTGATGGATCGGCAAACGCCGCCGCGATCACGTCGAGCGACAATTCCAGCCGGTCGGCTTCCTCGGCGTCGACGGTGAAATTCAGATCGAAGGTCTTGGCCTGCCGTGCCAGATCGATCAGGCGCGGCACGAGTTCGCTGATCACGCGTGAATGGCTGACCGCTTCGAAGCGCGGATGCAACGCCGAGAGCTTGACGGAAATGCCGGGCCGATCGGGCAAGGGACGATTGTTGGCGGCGCGCCCGATCGCATCGATCGCGCGTGCATAGGAATCAAGATAGCGCGCGGCGTCGGCGGCGGTGCGCGCGCCTTCGCCGAGCATGTCGAAGGAATAGCGCCGATGGCGCGATGCATGCGCTTCGGCCCGCGCCAGCGCGGCCTCGATGGTCTCGCCGAGTACGAAATGGCTGCCCATCAGCCGCATCGCCTGGCGTGTCGCGGCGCGCACGGCGGGTGCGCCGAGCCGCTTGGTCAGCCGGCCGATGGTGCCCTGCGGCGTCTCGCCGGGCTGGATCACCCGCGCCGACATGCCGAGCGCCCACGCCGAGGCGTTGACCAGGAAGGCGCTGGACTTGGTCTCGTGATGCACGAAGTCGCCCTGGCCGAGCTTGTCCTCGATGAACTGGTCGGCGGTGCGGGCATCCGGGACGCGCAACAGCGCTTCCGCGAGCACCATCAGCGCGAGGCCTTCCTTGGTCGACAATGCGAACTCGCGCAGCATGTCCTCGACACCGCCGAGCGGATCGTCATTGGCTCTGACGGCTTCGATCAGGCGCGTTGCCGTGCGGTCGATCCACGCCTCCTGCTCGCCGCTCAGTTTAGCGGTGGCGAGCAGGCGGGTGGCGATTTTCCAATCATCGGGCGCGTAGGCCGCGTTGAAAGGCGGGAGAGGCGGTGGGCGGTCCGGCATAGTGATTCCCTCGGTCTCAGCCAATTTACCGCTGCTCTCACCGCAGTTCGATAGACAAATTAGCTGTTTTGCCTTAGAAAACTCGGAGAAGACCTACTTTTACCAGGTAATCGATGGAAATTGACAAGATTGACCGCAAAATCCTCTCTATCCTTCAGGGGGATGGCCGTATTGCGAATGTCGAACTGGCCGATCGGATCGGGCTGTCGCCGACTTCGATCGGCGAGCGCCTGAAGCGGCTGCAGCGCGATGGCTTTGTCGAGGGTTATGGTGCCCGGCTCAATCCGCATCTTTTGGGGTTAGGCTTGCTGGTGTTCGTCGAGGTGATGCTCGACAAGACCACGCCCGATGTCTTCGAGCGCTTCGCTGAAGCAGTGCAATCGGCCCCCGAAGTGCTGGAATGCCACATGGTGGCGGGCGGCTTCGATTATCTGGTGAAAGCCCGCCTCGCCGACATGACGGCCTATCGGCGCTTTCTCGGCGAGACCCTGCTGGCGCTGCCGGGGGTGCGCGAAACGCGGACCTACGCCGTCATGGAAGAGGTCAAGCGCGACGCGCCGTTGCCGGTCGGGTAGCGCAAACGAAACGACCGTGTCTAAAACGCACCACGCCAAAAATAGCCGTGGCCTGTTCCACAGGTGGCGGTCTTTGCAACTTGGCAGCGTGAAAGGCACACGCTAATTCTCGGGCACCGCCGTGGTTTGGATGCAGGGATCATGAGAGACGCCGATCGAGCGTTACGCCAGACGTTTGCCCGGCTTGCGGGCGTGCTCGGCGTTGTCGGGGCGGCGTTATCAGGCGCGCCTTCCGAAGCGGCCGAAATGAGTTCGGCGGTCGCCGACCTCTATACGTCGGTGTCGATCTATCCGCCGTCGGCGAATTCGATGACGGTCTGTTACGGCTTCGTCTGCCGGCGCCGCCAGATACTGGAATTCACGCCGCAAGACCGCACCGCGCTGACGCAGATCATGGCTGCGGGCCGTGCATCGGCCGTGGCCGAACGCGCGGCGGTGCAGAAGGCCGTGGTGTGGTTCGACCGCCGCATGGGACCGATCCTCGGCACTAACAAGCGCGTGGCGAAAGCGGATTTCCGCTACTTCGACGACAAGCACAATTACGATTGCTGGGACACCACCCGCAACACCACCAGCCTGTTATTGGTGCTGCGGGATTGGGGGCTGCTGAAGCATCATGCGATCGGTGATCCCCGCTATCGCGGCAATACCCTGGTTCTGCAGACGCCGCACAACACCGCCGTGCTGGTCGACCGCGCAACCAGGGCCGAATGGGTCGTCGACCTCTGGCCGCGAGGCTATTTGCAGCCTCCGGACGTCATGCCGGTCGAGAAATGGGTAAAGGAAGATTGAGCGGCCGGTCGGCCCAAAAAGAGTACGAGCAACTACGGTGCTCGCTCCGCCGAACGCTCACAGTTTTTTGAGAGTTTTTTCAAGCCCGGCTCCCGGATTAGTTCCGAGAGCGCGCCGTTGCCGATCGCGCGGTAGCGCTAAACCTTGAGGTTCTCGGCCGAAGTCTTGCCGCGATTGGCAATCTCTTCGTATTCAACGGTCTGCCCTTCGTTAAGCGTCGAAAGCCCAGCTTTCTCAACTGCCGAAATGTGAACGAAAACGTCCTTGCCGCCGTTGCTGGGCTGGATAAATCCATAACCCTTGGTCGGGTTGAACCACTTCACCGTACCTTTAGCCATTCACGTCGTCTCCGCGGAATCAAAAAAATATCCGAGCCGCCGGTCCCCGCACATACCGGGCATGCCCGAGACTTCAGGATACGCGGGTTGTGGCGGACTGGGTAGCGCAAACGGCACCACGGATTCCGCAAAAATCCGCCATATCGTACCGTATTTCCGCCGTTTTGCCCGTTTCGCGCTCATTTGACGCGGCGAAATCGTGGCCGGCGCGAGCCTCGTGGATGGCGGGATTGACCAGAAATACTCCCTCGCCTGGCGTGCGGGGGAGGGGGTCACCACACAATAGACGCGGCGAGCGGGGGCATCCGCGCCTTCATCCGCCGCTCGTTTCAGTCGTTCGCGTGAGATAATCCACGATTCCGGAACGGCGTCACCGGTTGCACTTCCTTCTCACATTTACATTGCAACAACAGAAAACCCCGGTCGCGCTGGGCGACCGGGGTTTCTGAACCGAAATTGTGGTTCGATTAGTAGCAGACGTTGACGGTGCGGAACACAACGCCGTACGGGGTGTACACGCGGCGGCTCACGTAGCAGCCGTCGTAACCGCCACCGATGTAGCCGACGTTGAAGCCGAAGCCGTGGTGGTGATGGTGATGGCCATGGTGGTGGTGATGCGGGAAGGCGGGCCAGTGCACCGGCTTCGCCGAAGCGGCGGTCGGAGCCATTGCGATGGTGCCGAGGGTGGCGGCGGCAGCGATAGCAAGCGTAACTTTACGAAGCATGGTCTTTCTCCAGAAGTGAAGCGCGATCGACATCTTGTCTTGGCGCGGGTTGATCGTTCAGGTTTCAGTCTTACCCATCGCCCATCAGTCGTGCGTGCGAGAAAGCCGGTTCGAGAAAACCGCATTACATTGCGGACAACTACCTGAATGGCTGTTCAGATGTGAAATAGATCACACAACGGAAAGCCGAGATGGGCTAGGCGGCGCGGTTTGCGCCGGATTCAACGTCGTTAATGGAGCGTTGCGCGAGGACTGACATCCAATTTCGTCATTGCCACCCGCAACAGAAAACCCCGGCCGCGCTGGGCGACCGGGGTTTCTGAACCGAACGAGTGGTTCGATTAGTAGCAGACGTTGACGGTGCGCAGGACAACGCCGTACGGGGTGAACACCCGGCGGGTCACGTAGCAGCCGTCATAACCACCACCGATGATGCCGATGCGGAAGCCGTGGCCGTGGCCCCAGTGACCGTGGTGGTGATGGCCGTGGTGATGGTGGTGGTGATGCCACGCCGAAGCGGTGGTGGGAGCCAGCGCCATAACACCGAGGGAAGTGGCGGCGGCGAGAGCGAGAGCAACTTTACGCATGGTCTTTCTCCTTCAATGGTGCGCGTTCGACATCTTGTCCTGGCGCGGGTTGATCTTTCAGTTTCAGCCTGGGTTTTAATTACCCATCGCCCATCAGTCGTACCCGCCAAAAAGCGGGTTCGAGAAAATTGGGCTTCGGTTGACCAGAATTTTCTGAATGCTTGTTCAGGGAGGGTGAGGCGCGAATGGAATGTAGGGTGGGCAAAGCCAACGGGTCGCGCGAATGCGCGCCCGATGACAGGCTCCGCGTGCCCACCATCTTCACGGCATTCGTGCGAGAGAATGGTGGGCACGGCGCAAATGCGCCTTTGCCCACCCTACGACATCGGCTTACACCGCATCACGCCACCGCGGCGTTCTCGTCGATCAGCGCCGACAATTCCTTCGCATCCGACACGCTGCGCACGATCATCGGCTCGTTGCGGCCGCGGATCTCGACTTCATGTTGCGGCAGCGCGTCGGCGGACAGGCCTGCGGCGGCGCGAACCTCGTCCGAGATCACCGCCTCGCAGGCAAGGCTCTTGGTCATGTCCTGCAGGCGTGCGGCGACATTGACGGGGTCGCCGAGTGCGGTGAACACCATGTGGTCGCGGTAGCCGATGTCGCCGACGATCACCTCGCCGCCATTGATGCCAATACCGAAACGGATCGGTTCGCGCAGATCATGTTCCAGAAACCTGTTCACCTCGTCGACATTGGCGGCGATCATGGCGGCGGCCCGCAGCGCCTGCCGGCAGGCCTCCTGCCTGTTCGTGGCAAGCCCGAACAGTGCCAGCATGCCGTCGCCGACGAACTGGTTCGGCCGGCCGCCGCTTTCGATCACCGCCTGCGATACCGCGCCGAGGAATCGATTGACGATGAAGACGGTGTCGAAGGGCAGGCGTTTTTCCGCAAGCTTGGTCGAGCCGCGCATGTCCACGAACATGCTGACGAGATAACGCTCCTGGCCGATCCTCGTCGGACTGGACGACGGCGCATCGGCCGACATGGTGTGCGGCAGGAAGAGCTGGAAAAAGGATAGGTCGTTTGCCGGCCGCAACTGACAGGCGAGGCGGATCGACGGATCCGAAGTGCCGACGCGGCTGAGCACGAAGGCTTCGCGCTGCGAGGGTTCGGGCAGGTCGTGGTGGTCGCCGATGATGCGGATACGGCAGGTGGAGCAGCGCGCGCGGCCGCCGCACACGCTGGCATGGGGCACGTTGTGGCGCAGGCTGGCCTCGAGCACGCTGAGGCCCTTGGGCACCCGGATCGTTCGGCCGTTGCCATAGGACAGGTTGATCATGCCGCCGCGGCGCTCGTGGATGGCACGCGCGCCTTTTGCCAGCAGGACAATAACGAGCAGGCCCCAATAGCCGATCAGAAGATAGTCCGTGATTTCGTTCAGCACGGCCTTTTCAGCCGATGTCCCCGTCTGGGATGGTTTGAGGTTCTCCGCCCGCCATTCGACGCTGTCGCTGTCGACGACGATGCGTCCGCCCTGATAGAGGCCGAGCATGGCAACCGTCGGAATCAGCACCGCGATGGCCAGCAGATAGGGCGCGGCGGTCTTGAAGAACGCCTTCATGCGCAGCCACAAATACAGACCGATGCAGCCGTGCGTCCAGGAAATCACCAGGACAGCAAACAGCATCCACATTTTGAGCGGCGGCCATGAGATCCAGTAGGCAAAGAACACCTGCGGATAGAGTATTTCGAGGCCGTAAAGCGAATAGCCGAGCCTCACGCCGATCACGTGGGTGATGATCATCGCGGGAATGCTGAGGCCGAGGACAAGCTGCAGCGGCTCGATTGCTTTCCAGCGAAATTGCCGGCGCTCGTACAGCGCCCAGATGCCGAGCCCGGTGTGAACGAGGCAGGCCGCATAGAACACCAGCGTGACCGGCAGGGAATGCCAGAACAGCGTGTGCCAGTAGACGCCGCTGGTCAGCGCCTCCATCGAGATATTGCCGAGCGCGTGGTTGACGAAATGGCTGACCAGATAAGCGAATAGCACCACGCCGCTGGCCAGACGGATTTGCCGCAGGCTGGTGCCGCGCAGGGTGGCTGTGATTTGCTTAGGGGACAGGGAGGCCATGCGGTCCATCAGTGAAGCTGCCGGCGACAATATTGCCTTATTCGCTTGCTGAACACCCCGCAACGCGTTCCCGGTAATCACCTTTTCCGCCGCGAAACGTTGACACCCCCGCGGGAGTCGAAGAAAAAGCGCCGTGACGAACGCCCCCGACAACAGCAACAAACCGGATAGCGCCGGCCGGCCATGGCTTGCCGTGGTGGCGCTGATCGCCGCGATGACGGCGATGCGGCTGATCTATGCCGGGGTCATCGAGCTGCGCACCGACGAGGCCTATTACTGGACCTGGTCGAAGGAGAGCGTGCTGGCCTTCCTCGACCATCCGCCCGGGATCGCCTGGCTGATCCGGTTCGGCACTGCGATTTTCGGCGACACCAATCTCGGCGTGCGATTCGGCGGCATCGTGGCGATGCTGGTCACGCAGCTCTTGCTCATCGATATCGTCCGCCGCGTCACGCATGATTTCCGTGCTATGGTGTTCGCAGCCCTGATGCCGGAGGCCGCGCTTTATTACGGGCTGCTGATGGCGAAGGTGGCGCCCGATACGGCGATGATCCCGCTCGCGGTCGCGATGCTGTGGTCGCTGGTCCGGCTCCATGAAAGCGGCAATGCGCGCTGGTGGCTCGCCGCCGGGCTGTTTGCCGGCCTGGCGATGCTGTCGAAATTCACCGCGATCATGCTGCTGCCCGCAATGCTGGCGTTTGCGCTGGTGCCGGACTGGCGGCGGCGCTGGCTGCTCAGTCCCTATCCGTGGGCAGCAGCGCTGATTGCATTGATCACGTTCGCGCCGGTGCTGATCTGGAATTACCAGCACGACTGGGCCTCGTTCCGGTTCCAGTTCGTGCGCGCGGTCGCGACCCATCAATTGTCGCTGCGCACCGTCGGCGATTATATCGGCCTGCAGTTCGGCCTCGTCGGCTTCGTGCTGTTGCCGGTGGTGCTGTCGGGCGTGGCGCTGACGGCGTGGCGCGGCTATCGCCATCGCGAGCCGGTTGCGATCCTGCTCTCGACCGCGGTCATCGTGCCGTTCGGCTACTTCTTCTGGAAGTCGCTGACATTGCGCGTCGGCGACACCTGGCCGATGTTCCTGTGGCCGGCCGGATTTGCCGCCACCGCCATCAACCTTGCATTGCTGCCGCGCGAGGGCTGGCCGGAATCGATGATCACATCCACCAACAAATGGGCGAGGGTAGCGGTGATCTCCGGCATCGCCTTCGTCGTCGGCGTGTTCTTCTATTATGTCGCGGTTCCCTGGAACCTGATCGGCCGCGCCGATCCGGTCGGCGGCGAGGCCGGCTATGAGCAGGTGGTGGCGCGCGCCCAGGATCAGTTGCAAAAAACCGGCGCGACCTGGATCGCCACGACGGACTATCGCACCTACGCGATGCTGCGCTGGTATTTCAATGGCCGCGTGCCGGTCATCCAGATCAACGAGCGCGGCAGGTTTCAGGGCTTTCGCGATCCCGGCATGAACCTCATCCGGGATCACGCCGGCCTCTACGTCGCGCGCGAGCCGGACAACCGCCTGCCGATCTGGGATTTCACGTCAGCCAAACGGCAGCCGCTCGAACGGGTCGAGCGCAGCTGGCGCGGCGTGGTGATGGATACCTATGCGCTGGAGAAGCTGACCGGCTGGACGCCCGAACTCTCGCCGCCGCCGGACACGCCGCTGTTCCGCTGGCGCGTGCTGGCTGGGAATGCGCAGCCGGGAATGTCACTCCTCGCCGTCCTTCTTCCTCAACAAATCCTTGGCGAGATCGCCGAGCGCGGGCCGCGGCAGCGCGGTGAAGGGTAGCGGCCGCGTCACGTCGATGGCGGCGAGGCCGAGCCGGGCGGTGAGCAGCCCGTTGAGCACGCCTTCGCCAAGCCGCTGCGAGAGCTTTGCCGCGATGCCGTGGCCGAGCATCTGCTGCACCAGGCTGTCGCCGATCGCCATGCCGCCGGTCACAGCGAGATGGCCGATGACGTGGCGCAGCAGGCTGAGCATGCCGAGCGTTCCTGGCCGGCCGCCATAGAGCCGCGCCAGCTGCCGGATCAGCCGCATCGCCGCGACGAACACGAACAGCACGTCGATCAGCGCGCGCGGGCTGACCGCTGTCACGACCGAGACGCGTTGTGCTGCCGTGGAGACCAGCCGCCGAGCTTCCTCGTCGAGCGGCGCCATCAATTCGCGCTCGGCCAGCTTGATCATGTCGGCGCCGTCGATGATGTCGTCGGCGTGCCCCACCAGCGTGGCGCGGGCGCGCGCCAGTTGCGGGTTCTGATGCGCGAGCTTCAGCAAGTCGTTGACGATGGCCCGGCTGGCGGCGCGATCGTCGCTGCGCAACACTTCGGCGGCGCGCTGGTGCAGCTTCTCGATGGCGGCAAGCCGCGCCAGCCCGAAGGCTTCGCGCGCGATCACAACCGTCAGCGCCAGCGCGGCGGCGACGGCAAACGTCAGCGCGACGTAACCCATGGTCTGGCTGCGTGCGAACAGATCCTCGATCAGGTTGACAACGCCGAGCCCGAGGCCGAGCAGCACCAGACCACCCGTCGCGGTCCAGAACAGCGTGCCCCAGCGGAAGCCGCGCCTGACCGGGACCAGCGGCCTGTCGATCGGCACCGGCAATTGCGCAGGGTCGGGCTCCGGCGTGATGTGCACCGTGCCGCGGACGGGACGGCTGGCATCATCCGGATCCATCACGATCACGCCGGGATCGTCGAGCTTGAACGTCGCCGGCCGCCGATGGGGCGTCTTCTCGCTCATTGCAGTTTGTCTCCGATCAGGAACTGGAGGGCGCGGTCAAGGCGGATGTGAGGCAAAGCGGGTTCTTCGCCGCCTTCGCGCTGCAGCAGCGGCGGCCGGAAGCGCAGGAAGCGATAGTCGGCCTTTTCGGAAGGCGTGCTGGAGAGGCCGCGGAACGTGCCCTTGAACAGCTCCTCGGGATCGCTGGGCAGGTCACCCGGAAAGGTCGCGACCTCGGTCTCGCCGTCGAACGTATCGCCATTGGCGACTTCACCTGAGGCCGGTGTACCCAGCAGCGAGGGCAGTTTTTCCCGGCCGCGCGCGACCATCGCCTCGCGGGTGGCGCGCACCGCGGCAAGCGCCACCACGTCGATGGCGGCGCCGGCGTACTCGGCGCGGTCGGCCGCCTTGGCGACCGCTCGCCGCAGTATTGCCTCCAGCCGATCATGGCTGGAATGATGCAGATGATCGGCCTTGGTCGCGGCAAACAGAATGCGATCGATCCGCGGCCGGAACAGATTGCTCAGGATCGTGCTGCGGCCGATCCGGAAACAATCGAGGATGCCGGCGAGCGCGGCTTCCAGGTCGTGCAGCGCCTCCGGTCCGGCGTTGAACGCCGCGAGCGCGTCGACCAGCACGATCTGGCGATCGAGCCGCGCGAAATGGTCGCGGAAGAACGGCCGCACCACGACGTCCTTGTAGGCCTCGTAACGTCGCCGCATCATCGCCCACAGCGAACCGTCAGGCGCGGTGCCGTCGATGGGCACGTCGAGCGGCGCAAAGGTCAGCGCCGGCGAGCCTGCAAGATTGCCCGGCATCAGGAAACGTCCTGGCGGCAGCAGGCTCATCGCGAAGCGCTCGTCGCGGCAGGCGCGCAAATAGTCCGTGAACAATTTGGCGGCCATGCGCGCCGCCGGTTCGTCCTCGCGGGCCTCGGCGGTCAGCGTTGCCAGATGTTCGTGCCACGGCGCGGCGAGCTTTTCGCGCGGGCCTTCGCGCGAGAGGGCCAGGCTCTCGGCCGACCATTGCTCGAAACTCTTGTTGAGCAGCGGCAGGTCGAGCAGCCACTCGCCGGGATAGTCGACGATATCCAGCGTCAGCGTGCGGTCGGCGCCGTTCTGGCGCTGATAGTCCATCACCAGTCGTAACTCGCTGATGTCGACGGTGGATGCCGGCCAGCGCCGCTCCTCGATCAGGGTGCGGACGTGGTTCTCGTAATCGAAGCGCGGCACCGCGTCATCAGGCTGCGGCTCGAGCCGGGCGCGGGCGATGCGCCCGGTCGCATACGCTTCGAACACCGGAAACCGTCCGCCGCGGGTGAGGCCGTGGATCAGCGCCGTGATGAACACGGTCTTGCCGGCGCGCGACAGGCCGGTGACGCCGAGCCGCACCGTCGGATGGAAGAAGCTGTCGCCGTAATCCAACAACGCCCGCGCCGACAGCCGCGCTTCCTCGACGATATCCTGAAAACTGGGGGCCATGCGTCGTGGAGAGCTCGATCAGAGGGCAATGAGACAATAGGCGGGCGATCACCCGCAAAAGTGGCGATTGGCGGGCCAAAATCAAGCTTCAGTTGCGGCGGCGGCCGGGGGATCGGACGGCGCATTGACGATCCAGGGAGCACGTTTTATCGCTCCGTGACAATTTTCCGGGCGAGGCTTACGTTTCCGATCCGGGTTCAGTTTGAAAACAGTAATCAAGGGAGAACGGCCATGCAGGTGACCGGAAAAGTCGTGGTTGTCACCGGCGGCGCCAGCGGCATCGGCCGGGCGCTGTGTGAAGCCTTCCACCGCGCGGGCGCGGCCAAGGTCGTGGTTGCCGACATCAATCCGGACGGCGCGCGAACCGTCGCCACGCCGATCAATGGCGCGGCCTTTAAATGCGATGTCGGCAAGGAAAAGGATGTCCTGCACGTCATCGAGGAGACCGAAAAGCAGTTCGGCCCGATCGCGTTGTTCTGTTCCAATGCCGGCATCGGCGGCGGCTTCGATCCGTTGTCCACCAATGCGGGCGGAACTTCGGATGAGCCCTGGTCGCGAAGCTGGGCCGTTCACGTCATGGCGCATGTCTATGCCGCGCGGCACCTGATCCCGCGCATGAAGGCGCGCGGCGGCGGCTATTTCCTCAACACGATATCAGCGGCGGGACTTCTGTCGCAGGTCGGCAGCCCGGCCTATTCGACCACCAAACATGCGGCCGTGGGCTTTGCGGAAAATCTCGCGATCTCACACAAGGCCGACGGCATCAAGGTTTCGATCCTGTGTCCGCAGGGCGTCGATACCGCGATGCTCAGGTCGATTCCCAAGGGCCCGCAATCCGGCGACGGCGACCTGTCGGCGGAACAGGTGGCGCAGGATGTGCTCGCGGGGCTGGAGCAGGAAACCTTTGCGATCCTGCCACATCCGCAGGTGCTCGGTTACATGCGCAAGAAGACCGAGAATTACGATCGCTGGATATCAGGCATGGCGAAGATCCAGGCCAAGATGCGGGAAGCGTACGGGAAGTGACGGAGCACTTGCTCCGTCATTCCGGGATGGTGCACCAGACCCGGAATCTCGAGATTCCGGGTTCGATGCTGCGCATCGCCCCGGAATGACGGCGAGCGTCAATCCTTCTTCGTGTAAAGCAGCGGCACCGCCGAATCCACCATCACCTCGATCAGGCTGGCACCCTCATGCGCCAGCCCGCGCTTCAGCGCAGCGCCGAGCTCCGATGCCTTGCTGACGCGGACCGCGTGACAGCCCATGCCTTCGGCGATCTTGACGAAATCGATGTCGGGCAGTTCGAGGCCGGGCACGTTGCGGACCTGCATGACCTGGCTGAACGAGCGCATCGCGCCGTAGCCGGAATTGTTGATCACCACCACGGTCAGCGGCAGCTTGCGCTGGGCCGCGGTCCACAGCGCCTGGATCGAATACATCGCCGAGCCGTCGCCGATCAGGCAGACGGTGCGCACATCGGGACGTCCCAGTGAGATTCCGACCGCGGCGGGCAGGCTGTAGCCGAGCCCGCCGCTCGCCATGGTGTAGAAACTGTCCTGACCGCGCATCGGCATGAATTTCTGCATCGCCGGGCGGTGCGACGGCGCTTCCTCGACGAGGGCGGCATCCTTGGGCATGGCGTGGAACAGCGCATCCAGCAGGAATTCGGTCGGGATCGGATCGGCGGCCGTGGGCGCGGGCAACGGCGCGCGGCCCGCCGGGATCACGCGTTTGGTCTCGGGCAGCAGTTCAAGCAGCATCGCCAGCGCCGGCTTCATCGTCGCAATGATGCTGGTGCCAAATGGCGTCACCGCCGCCGCGGTCGGATCGTCGGTGATCTGGAAGATCGTGGTGGCGCCATCGAAGATCGCGGCGTGGCCTTCGACATGGAAGGTGAAAATAGGCGCGCCGATCACGACCACGAGGTCGTGGTCGCGCAGCGCGTCGGAAACCTGTCCCGGCGAGGCATGCAAAAAGCCCGCGAATTGCGGATGCCTCTCTGGAAACGAACAGCGCGCCGAGAACGGGCTGACCCACACCGCGGCGCGGGCTTTCTCCGCCACGCGCACCATCAGGTCGACGGCCTCAGCGCGATCGATGCTTGGGCCGACGACGAGGGCAGGGCGTTTGCTCTCGGCGAGCGCTGACACCAGCGCCTTCATTGCTGCCGGATCAGGCCCGAGCTCGCGGCTGACCTGGCGCGCCTCGACCGGCTGGGTCGGGCGCGTCCAGTCGTCGACCGGCACCGAGACGAAGGTCGGTCCGCACGGCGGCTGCATCGCGACGTAATAGGCGCGGGCGATCGCGGCCGGCACGTCCTCGGGCCGCGCCGGCTCGATGCTGTACTTCACGTAAGGCTGCGGAAACTCCGTCGCCCGTTCGGCGAACAGGAACGGCAGCAGCGGCATGATCGAACGCGCCTGCTGGCCGGCGGTAATGACGATCGGCGTCTGGTTGCGGTAGGCGTTGAAGATATTGCCGAGCGCATTGCCGACGCCGGCGGCGGAATGCAGGTTGACGAAGCCGGCGTTGCGGGTGGCCTGCGCATAGCCGTCGGCCATGCCGACCACGGAGGCTTCGTGCAGGCCCAGCACGTAATCGATGTCGTCGGGCCAGTCGCTGAGGAACGGCAATTCGGTCGAGCCCGGATTGCCGAACACTTTTTTGACGCCGAACGCGCGCAGCAGGTTGAAGGTGGCGTCCTTGACGGTGGTGGATTTGGCTTCGGTCTTGGTGGGCTTGCGGGACGACATCCGTGACTCCCAGAGCTAACTGCAGACTCCGTCATTGCCTGTGGCAAACGCGAAGCGTTTGCACAAGGGAGCAAAGCGACGAAGCAATCCATACTTCCTGCATGGAGGTATGGATTGCTTCGCTTACGCTCGCAATGACGTCAAATCAACTCACCACGTGGCCGTACCCTTCATCGTCGGCTGGCCGTCCGAATTGGCGGTCCACAGTTCCATGCCGGCGCCGGTATCGTTGGCATTGACCGAGAACTCGCTGCCTTCGAACAGCGGCTGCACGCCGCGATAGCCAAGTTTCTTCGGCGCCGCGCCGCCATGCAGTTTTGCGGCGAACTCCACGATCAGGGCGGCCTGCAGCGGGCCGTGGAACACCAGGCCCGGATAGCCCTCGACCTTGGTGACGTAATCGCGGTCGTAATGGATGCGGTGGCCGTTGAAGGTCAGCGCCGAGTAACGAAACAGCAACACGGGGTCGGCCATGTGGCTTTCGCGGTGCTTTGCGACCGGTGGCGGCGGAGGCGCCTTGGCAGGAGCGGCCGGCGCCGTGCCCGACAGATCGCGATAGACGATGTCCTGGCGCTCGCGGATGGCTACGCCACGCGGCGTCGTAATGGTGTGCTCGACCGCGACAAAACACAACGCGCCGGTGCTGCCGGTCTTCATGGTGACGTCGGCAATACGCGAGGTGCGTTTGGCTTCATCGCCGACGCGCAACGCGTCAAGGAATTCGAGTTCGCCGCCGGCCCACATCCGGCGCGGCAGCGGCACCGGTGGCAGGAAGCCGCCGCGGGTCGGATGGCCGTCCGGGCCGAGCATCGACATCGGAAACACCGGCTGCGCCAGACACCAATGCGTGGTCCAGGGCGCGGCGTCACCGCTCTTCGGCTCGCCGATCTCCTGAAACAGCGTCGCGCGCAAACCCTTCACGAGTTGCGCGGTGACGGTGTCGGAGGCTTCGGTGGATTTGCCGATCCAGCTACGCAAATGATCGAGGTCGAGTTTTTCCGTCATGACGATTTGGCCCGTGCAGAAGCCTTGGGAAGTTCGACGTGCTCGCCGATCGCGGGCACCGCGCCGTAACGCCTGTTCTCGCCGACGAAGATCGCGGCCGGCGCGGCGTAGCTGACCTTACCCTTTGGCGTATCGACCTCGATGCGGCGCAGATGGGGATGTACGGCAAGGTCGGCCATGGTGTTGACCTCGGCAAAGGCGATGTCGGCGTCCGCCAGCCGATTCAGCAGATCGACGCGATCCATCGTGGCAAAGCTGTCGGCCACGATCTTGTCGGTCACAGTGCGGTTTTTGACGCGCTCGACCATGTTGGCCAGGCGGGGATCATTGGGCAGATCGGGCTGGTCCAGCACCTCGGCGCATAGCTTCTTCCACTCGCGCTCGCTCTGGATCGAGATCAGGATGCCCTTGCCGTCCTTGGACTGGAAAACGCCATAGGGGGCGATCGAGGGATGCGCCAGCGCCATCCGCTTCGGCGGATTGCCGGCTTCCGAATTGATCAGAGGCACTGCCATCCAGTCGGCCATCACGTCGAACATTGAGATCCGGATATCGGCGCCCTTGCCGGTTCGTCCCCGCGCAATGAGCGCTTCGAGGATCGAAGCATGGGCGGTGGCGCCGGTTGCGATATCGACGACTGAAATGCCGACGCGGGACGGGCCTTCCGGTCCGCCGGTGATCGAGGCGAGGCCGCTCTCGGCCTGGATGAGGAGATCATAGGCCTTGCGGTCGGCATAGGGGCCGTCATCGCCATAGCCTGATATGGTGCAGCAGATCAGCGCCGGATAATCCTTGCGCAAACGCTCCAGCGAGAAGCCGAGCTTGTCCATCGAGCCAGGCTTGAGGTTCTGCAACAGCACGTCGGCGCTCGCGATCAGTTCTTCCATCGCCGCGCGCCCGTCCTTGGTCGCGAGATCCACGACCACGGAATTCTTGCCGCGGTTGAGCCAGACGAAATAGCTGCTCTGTCCTTTCGCCGCGGCGTCATAGCCGCGGGCAAAATCGCCCTCGGGGCGTTCCACCTTGATCACATGGGCGCCGGCGTCCGCCAGCCGCGAGCTGCAAAACGGCGCAGCGACCGCCTGTTCGACGGCGACGACGATCAATCCTTCAAGCGGCAGCATTATGTGTTCTCAGTAGGAGCGGGGCATGCCGAGCACGTGCTCGGACACGAACGACAGGATGAGATTGGTCGAGATCGGCGCCACCTGATAGAGCCGCGTCTCGCGGAACTTGCGCTCGACGTCGTATTCCTCGGCAAACGCAAAACCGCCATGGGTTTGCACGCAGGCATTGGCGGCTTCCCAGGAGGCGTCGGCTGCCAGCATCTTGGCCATGTTGGCTTCGGCGCCGCAATCGAGCCCGGCTTCGTATTTGCGGGTGGCTTCCTTTACCATCAGTTCGGCCGCGCGCATCTGCGCATAGGCCTTGGCGATCGGGAACTGAACGCCCTGGTTCTGGCCGATCGGACGGCCGAACACCACGCGCTCCTTGGCATAGGCGGTGGCTTTGGCGATGAACCATTTGGCGTCGCCGATGCATTCCGCGGCAATCAGGATGCGTTCGGCGTTCATGCCCGACAGGATGTAGCGGAAACCCTTGCCTTCCTCGCCGATCAGGTTTTCGGCCGGCACCCGCATGTCCGTGAAGAACACTTCCGTGGTGGCGTGGTTCATCATGGTGCGGATCGGGCGGATCTCGAGGCCGTTGCCTTTCGCTTCGCGCATGTCGACGATGAACACCGACAGGCCATCGGTGCGCTTCTTGGCGTCCTCCTTCGGCGTGGTGCGCGCCAAGAGGATCATCAGGTCGGAATATTCGGCGCGGCTGGTCCAGATCTTCTGGCCGTTGACGATGTAGCCGTTGTCGCCGTCGCGTTTGGCAAAGGTCTTCAGCGAGGAGGTGTCAGTGCCGCTGGTCGGCTCGGTGACGCCGAACGCCTGCAGCCGCAATTCGCCGCTGGCGATCTTGGGCAGCCATTTTGCCTTCTGCTCGTCGCTGCCGTGCCGCAGCAGCGTCCCCATGGTGTACATCTGGGCGTGGCATCCGCCGCCGTTGCAGCCGGCGCGCTGGATTTCTTCGAGGATCGCGGCTGCCGCGGACAGTTTCAGCCCGGCGCCGTTATATTCCTCGGGGATCAGCACCGACAGATAGCCGGCCTGCGTCAGCGCATCGACAAACTCGCTCGGATATTTCATCTCGCGGTCGAGCTTGCGCCAGTATTCGCCGGGGTATTGGGCGCAGAGTTTTGCGACTGCGTTGCGGATGTCGGCGAATTCGTCGGGTTGTTCGTGTACGGTCATTTGAAGCGCCGTCGTTGTGATTGGGGATGGGCTTGCAGTTGTGAAACTACCGTGAAGTCCCTATGCTCAATTGTTATAGCGTATTAACCTGCATTCCAAGATTGGCAAGCATGGATTTCCGACAGCTGAGGACGTTCAGTTGCGTGGCCGAACTCGGAAGCCTCAGCAAGGCCTCCGACACGTTGCGGGTCGCGCAGCCGGCGCTCAGCCGCCAGATCAAGCTGCTCGAACACGAGCTGCGCGCCGAGCTGTTTACGCGCAACGGCCGCGGCATGGTGCTGACCGAGGCCGGCCGTCTGCTGCTGGCGCGGACCGCCGGCATCGTCCGGCAAATCGATCAGATTCGCGATGATATCCAGTCCTCCGGCGGGCCGCCGTCGGGACGGGTGGTGCTGGGTCTGGTTCCAACGGTGAGCTGCGTGATTTCCGCGCGGCTCGCCCGCCGTACCGTCGAAAGCTACCCCGGTATCTCGCTCTGCATCGTCGAGAGCTACAGCGGGCATCTGATCGAATGGTTGCACCGCGGCCAGATGGATCTGGCCGTGATCTACGGACCGTCGGCCGATCTGCACCTCACCGTGCAACACCTCGGCCGCGACAAGATCGTGGCCGTCGGCCCGCGCGGTTGCGGGCTGACGAAGAAGAAGCAGGTCGATATCGACTGGCTGCTGCGGCAGCGGCTGGTGTTGCCCAGTCATTCGCACGGGCTCCGGACGCTGATCGAGCATGCGGCGGCAAAGAAGAAACTCAAGCTCGACGTCCAGGTCGAGGCGGATTCCTTTCGCGTCCTGACCAGCCTGGTCGAGGAGGGCCTCGGATACGCCCTGCTGCCGCCGTCCTCGCTGCGCGCGGAAGTCGCCGACGGCCGGCTGGAAGTCGCCACGATTTCGAAACCGGCGCCGATGCGCGAACTCACCATTGCGTCCCCAATCGAGCATCCCGGTTCGACCGCCATCACGCTCGTCACTGATCTGCTCCGCAAGGAGGTCGATGCCTGCCGCAAGGAAGGCCTCTGGGATATCCAGGTCGGCTGAGGCGATTACGAAACCGCAAATCCCAGATTTTCCCGGAACCGGTTCTTCAGGAACACGCCGTCGCGCGGCGGCAGCGCGCGATCGACATGGCCGGTAGCGATACGAATGCGCGCCAGCCGCGGCCCGGCGTCGATGCGCTGCAGTGTGGGCCGATAATCGTTGATGCCCTTGATGTCGGTAATCTCGGTGACCGAGCGAAAGCCCGCGCCGGTCGCGATCACGTCGAGCTGGGCGCCGAGACCGGAATGGCTGACCTGCATGCCGGTCTCGCCAAAATGGCCGTTGTCGAGAATGACGATGGTCAGATTGCCGGGCGTCTTGGTCGCGATGGTCAGCAGGCTGCCGATGCCCATCAACTGCTCGCCGTCGCCGGTGATGACGGCGACCGGCCGCTTCGGCTGCGCCAGCGCAAGGCCAAGGCCGACCATGCCGGCTCCGCCCATCGCGCCCCACAAATAGAAATTACCTGGATGCTCACCGGCATCGAACACGTCGTAGGATGCCGAGCCGAGCCCGGTCACGACAAGCAGGTCCTTGCGATCGGCGAGCAGTGCCTTGACGGCCTCGCGGCGACCGAGCGTGAAATTCTGGACCATCACTTCGTCTCCGTCCATTTCTTGCGGCCGAGCATGCGTTGCGAAATCAGCACCGCGATCTGCTGGTCGCTCTCGAATGCAAGCGAACAGGCGGCCGAAATAATCTGTTCCGCGTCTTCAGGCCGTTCGAGCCTGAACACGGTGATACCCATGATTTCGAAGGCCTGCGGCGTCGCCTTGCCCATCGGGATTTGCCACGGATTGAATTCGGCCCATTCGCCCCGCATCGTCACCAATGTCAGGAAAGGCAGGCGGCAGCTCGCGGCCAGCGAAAACATGTTCACGCAATTGCCGACGCCGCTCGATTGCATCAACAGCACCGAGCGGTCGCCGCCGAGCCAGGCGCCGGCGGACAGCGCGACGCCTTCCTCTTCGGTGGTCAGCACGGTGGTCTGGATCGCGGGATCGGCGTGCGAGAGCTCGATCAGCCGGGAGTGGCCGGCATCCGGAACATAGGAGATTTGCGAGACGCCATGCGATTTCAGCGTCTTGTAGATCTGCAGCGGCCAGCTTTGGCCGGCCTGGGTATCGTCTTTGGCGTCATCGCTGACAGCAGCATCGTTCATGGCAGCCTCGGTCCGGGCACGTCTGAACGCGTGCCGATGCCAACGTCTTAGACCAGAACGCCGCAATGTGGCCTTCTCATCTGGTTCGAGCCGCTATGCCGGATTTGTATAGGGGGTTAGCGGAGCATTCCCGCAGGGACATCGAGCGCGCGCATTGTGGCGGTAGCGAAGGCGCAAAGGCGTTCGGATTTGTCGTCCCTGGTGAAAACTTCCACGGTGGCGACACCGAGCGAGCCCGACATTTTAAGCGTATTGGCGCGGGCGATGAGTTCACTGCCATCGGCGGGCGCAAGGAAGTTGACCTTGATCTCGACGGTGACGCCGATCTTGCCCTTTGGCAGTCCCGAGGTGACTGCGATTCCGGCCGCCTGGTCGGCCAGCGCGGTAATCACGCCGCCATGGAAATGGCCGAAGAACTGCACGAGGTCGTCGCGGCGCGTCAAAGCGAGTTCGGAGTGCCCCGGTGTGATCGCGAGGATGCGAAACTCTGCGGCGCCAGAGAATTCCCTGGCGTTGACGGCAGCGGCGAGATCAGACGGATTGAGTTCGCTCAAGAAATCCGCACCGGCAGGGATTCGATGCCGCGCACAAAGCTGGAATAGACCCGCTTCGGCTCGCCGACCACCTCGATGCGATCGAACCGCTTCAGCATTTCCTGCCAGACGATCTTGAGCTGCAGCTCGGCCAGCCGCATGCCGACGCAGCGGTGGATGCCGAAGCCGAACGACAGGTGCGTGCGCGGCCGGGCGCGGTCGATGATGAACTCGTCGGGCTTCTCGATGCCCTCTTCGTCGCGGTTGCCGGAGACGTACCACATCACGACGCGATCGCCCTTTGCGATCTTCTTGCCGCCGATTTCGGTATCGACCAGCGCGGTGCGCCGCATATGCGCCAAGGGAGTCTGCCAGCGGATCACTTCCGGCACCATGCTGTCGATCAATGCCGGATTGTCGCGCAGCTTCTGGTACTGCTCGGGATGCTCGTTCAGCGCCAATACCGAGCCGCTCATGGTGTTGCGGGTGGTGTCGTTGCCGCCAACGATCAAGAGGATGATGTTGCCCATCAGATTGTCGGGGTCCATGTGCCGCGTTGCGTCGCTATGGGCCATCATGGACAGCAGGTCGTTGCGCGGCTCGCTGTTGACGCGCTCATTCCAGAGCTTTGAGAAATAGGCGTAGCATTCGTCCATTTCCTGGCGTCGCTGTTCCGGCGATTCCACGACGCCGCTCTTGGGCAGCGCGGTCGAGACGTCGGACCAGCGCGTCAGCTTGCGCCGTTCTTCCCAGGGGAAGTCGAACAGCGTTGCCAGCATCTGCGTCGTCAGTTCGATCGAGACGCGGTCGACGAAGTTGAAGGTCTCGTTGCGCGGCAGATTGTCGAGCACCTTGCAGGCGCGCTCGCGGATCAGTTTGGCCAGCTCGTCCAGATGCGTCGGCGTGAACATCGGCGACACGGTCTTGCGCTGCGCCGAGTGCCGGGGCTGATCCATCGCGATGAAGCTTGGATAATCATAGCCGGGCGGCACGTCGCGGATCGAGATGCCGCCGAGCGTCGAGTCGGAAGAGAAGATGCCGTGGTTGGTGTCGACATGCATGATGTCGTTGTACTTGGTCACCGACCAGTACGGCTCGATCGGCGCGTTGGTGCAGTAATGTACCGGCTCTTCCTTGCGCAGCCGTTCGAACCACGGCCACAACGTATCGTTCTGGAACAGCTTTGGCGCACCCGGGTGAAATTCGCTGAGCGGCGTCGAATAGGCTTCCTCGCGCGCGGCGCGCAGGAGCTCTTGTTTGTCGCCTCGGATCGCGGTCTGGACGTTCATCGTCTGTCATCCCTGGGTGCAAGCAAACGCAATAGGAAATGTATTAGACTATAACTTGCAGACGCTCGATGCGCAAAGCCCGCGCCGATTGGGCGGAACCGCCGGCCTAGCCGGCGATGCGGGCGGGCAGGGTCTCGTAACCCTTGACAAAGCTTGAATAAACCCGCTTCGGCTCGTCCATCACCTCGATCTTGTCGAAGCGCTTGAGGATCTCTTCCCAGATAATCTTCAATTGCAGTTCCGCCAGCCGCAAGCCGACGCAGCGGTGGATACCGAAGCCGAAGGAGATGTGGGTGCGCGGCCGGGCGCGGTCGATAATGAACTCGTAAGGGCGTTCGATGATCTCTTCGTCGCGGTTGCCCGAAACGTACCACATCACGACCTTGTCGCCCTTCTTGATCTGCTTGCCGCGGAACTCGATGTCCTCGAGCGCGGTGCGCCGCATATGCGCCAGCGGCGTCTGCCAGCGGATAACCTCGGGAACGAAACTGTCGATCAGCGCGGGATTGTCGCGCAGCTTGCTGTACTGATCCGGATTCTTGCTCAGCGCATAGATGCTGCCCGACAGCGTGTTGCGGGTGGTGTCATTACCGCCGACGATCAAGAGGATCAGATTGCCGAGGAAGTTCTTCGGGTCCATGTCGCGGGTGGCTTCGCTGTGTGCCATCATCGACAGCAGATCGCTCTTCGGCGGCTGGTTGATCCGGTCTTTCCACAGCGTGGCGAAATAGGTCGCGCATTCCAGAAGCTCGGCCTGCCGCGCTTCTTCGGTCGGGACGAGGCCGCCGGGCCCGGGGATCGTCGTCGCAACGTCGGACCAGCGCGTCAGCTTGCGGCGGTCCTCCCAGGGGAAGTCGAACAGCACCGCGAGCATCTGCGTGGTGAGCTCGATCGAGACCCGGTCGACCCAGTCGAACACTTCGCCTCGCGGCAGATTGTCGAGGCATTCGGCCGACCGCTTGCGGATGTTGATCGCGAGCTGGTCGAGGTGGGTCGGCGTGAACATCGGTGCCACGGTCTTGCGCTGCGCCGAGTGGCGCGGCTGGTCCATGGCGATGAAGCTTTCCCGGCGCAGATCGGTTGCGACATCGCGGATGGTGATGCCGCCGAGATAGGCCGCCGACGAGAACACCGCGTGGTTGGTCTCGATGTCCATGATGTCGTTGTATTTGGTGATCGACCAATACGGCCCGAACATGCTGTCCTTGCAGTAATGCACCGGCGCTTCCCGGCGCAGCCGGTCGAAATACGGCCAGAACGTATCGGTCTTGAACAGTTCGGGATCGCCGGGGTCGAACTCGGCCAGCGGCAGCGAATAAGCGCGCTCGCGTGCGGCCTTTTGCCGGGAATCCAGTTCAATGGAATCCTGGGTGAGTTCGATGGTTCCCTGCATGGAGCGGCTCCCTGATTGTTTTCCGCGCGCCGGGATTCGCCCGGTGGCGGTATTTTGGGGTGATTACAGCCGTTCGTACGTGCCGGGGCAAGGGACAGTTTGTTGCTTCGGCCGCATTGAACTTTACACCCGGCCGGGGCCGATACGGAGCCGTATCATTCCTCGTGACAAGCGCGCCTGCAGGGGTTAAGGCTTATCCCAACAACGATATTTCGCCGGAGGTCGCCCGACCATGATTCCCAATGCGTACCGGATGTTCAATTTCGATCTCGGTGAAACCGCGGATGCCATTCGCGAAACCGTGTTTGCCTTTTCGAGCAAGGAGATCGCGCCGCGCGCGGCCGAAATCGACAAGAGCAACCAGTTTCCAAGGGATCTCTGGCCCAAGATCGGCGCGCTCGGCCTGCACGGCATTACCGTCGAGGAGGAATATGGCGGTACCGGGCTCGGCTATCTCGAGCACTGTATTGCGGTCGAGGAAATGTCGCGGGCATCAGCGGCGGTCGGTCTTTCGTACGGCGCGCATTCCAACCTCTGCGTCAACCAGATCCGCCGAAACGGCAACGATGCGCAGAAGCGCAAATATTTGCCCAAACTGATTTCGGGCGAACATGTCGGATCATTGGCGATGTCGGAGCCGGATTCCGGCTCCGACGTGGTGTCGATGAAGACGCGCGCGGACAAGAAGGGCGATCGCTTCGTGCTGACCGGCAGCAAGATGTGGATCACCAATGGCCCGGTCGCCGACACGCTGGTGGTCTATGCCCGGACCGACGCCAATGCCGGCCCGCGCGGCATCACGGCGTTCATCATCGAAAAGGGCATGAAGGGATTCTCGACCGCGCAAAAGCTCGACAAGCTCGGCATGCGCGGATCCGATACCTGCGAACTGGTGTTCGACAATTGCGAAGTGCCGGAAGAGAACGTGCTCAGCGAAGTCGGCCGCGGCGTCAACGTCCTGATGTCCGGCCTCGATTATGAACGCGCGGTGCTGGCCGCGGGTCCCATCGGCATCATGCAGGCCTGCATGGACGTGGTGCTGCCTTACGTGCATGAGCGCAAGCAGTTCGGCCAGCCGATCGGCACCTTTCAGCTGGTGCAGGGCAAGATCGCCGACATGTACACCACGATGAACGCCTCGCGCGCCTATGTATACGCGGTGGCGAAAGCCTGCGACCGCGGCGAGACCACGCGCGAGGACGCCGCCGGCGCCATCCTCTATGCCGCCGAGAAGGCGACGCAATGCGCGCTCGACGCCATCCAGCTGCTCGGCGGCAATGGCTACATCAACGACTATCCGACCGGCAGGCTGTTGCGCGACGCCAAACTCTACGAAATCGGCGCCGGAACCAGCGAAATCCGGCGCATGCTGATCGGGCGGGAGCTGTTCGACAAGTCGGCGTGATCAGGCTGCCGCTACAGCGCTTACGAGCGAAGTGGATACCGGTTCACGCGTCAAACCAAAAGGCCAGAGCCCTGTTCTGATTCAATCTCCAGGCAGCCGGTAGCATTCCCTGGGAGAACGGGCTCAGATCAGGTGATAGTCGCCGACAGACTGAGGCGGGGCCCACGGCTGGAGCACCAACACGTTGACGGCCGTTCCGCCGACGTGGCTGACATCAGCGGCGCCGCCGGCATAGTTCGTGATGGCTGCGCCATGCGAATCCAGGCCGAGGATCGCCAGCGAAGGCGTCCCGAAATCGTTGGGGCCGACCAGATAATCGAACGCCAGTTTGGTTGCGTCATGCAGGGCTGCGGTGGCCGCCGGGTTGTAGACGGCCGTGCCGCCATTGCTTAGAGCTAGCGTCGGCGTGCCGCTGCTCACCTTTACCGCCTCGTCGAAATTAAACACAAAGCCGATCAGGGATCCCAAAACCGCATATCCCGTCGGCGCGCTGACGTGAGACAGCACCGGAGCAGTGGTGTCGAGCGTGAAGCTGAGGCTGGCCGTGGAGGAATTGCCGGCCACGTCGGTTTCCCGAACGGTCACGGTATGAAAGCCGTCTGACGATTGATCGGTCGCGAAGACCGGCGCCGTCGCCGAGAATGCGCCGCCATCGAGCTTGAACTGGAAAGTGTCGCCTGACGCCGGCGTAGAATAGACGATGGCTGCATCGCTCGTGATTCGATCGGTGCCAGATACTCCGTTGTCGTGCGCCAGCGCCAGGGTAGGTGTCGCCGGTGCCAGGTTGTCGAAGGTGAAATTGAACGACGTCGCCGAAGAGACGTTGCCGGCGACATCGGTCTCGCGCACAAACATCGTGTTGGAGCCTTGCACCAGCGCCAGAGCGGCCGTGGTCCAATGCGTGGTGCCATCAGCGGAATATTCGATGAGTGCGCCTGGCTCAGAGCCGGTGAAGGCCAGCGTTCCATTGTTGGTGATCTTGTCGGTGTTGGAGATGCCGGTGTCGAACGCGAGGGCAACCGATGGCGCCGATACCAGCGTGTCGAGTGTGAAGTCGAAGGTGGTTACCTCCGACAAATTGCCAGCGACGTCGGTCTGCCGGATATCGACCGAGTTTGCGCCTTCGACGGCGGTGAACGAACTCGTCCAGTGCGCGCCATGATCGACTGAATATTCGACAGCGGCGCCGATTTCGATGCCGCCGAGCACCAGCGTTCCGATGCTGCTGATCCGGTCGCTGCTGGACGCGCCGGTATCGGTGGTGAGTGTGACGGTCGGCGCAACAGGCAGGCGCGCGTCGAGACGGAAGGTCAGGCTTGACGACGCGCTGACATTGCCGGCGATGTCTTGCTCTTCGACATAGACCGTATGGAGACCGTCCGCAGAACCGTCGGTAGCAAAAATCGGTGCAGTGGCGGTGTAGGTGGTGCCGTCGGTCGAATAGAGCAGGGTGTTGCCGGCTGTCGGCGCCGAATAGGTGATCGACGGATCGTTGGTCAGCAAGTCTCCGGCCACACCGGTGTCATGGGTCAACGCGAGCGACGGCGCCGCTGTCGGGGCGCCCGTATCCAGCGTGAAGGTCAGGCTGGCGGTCGTGAAATTGCCGGCCGGGTCGGTCTCCCTGACATAGACCGTGTGGGGTCCGTCCGCCGAGCCGTTGGTGGCGAAAGTGGGCGCCGTGCCTGTAAAGTGGGTTCCGTCGGTCGAATAGGACAGCGTGTTGCCGGGGGCCGGAGCCGAATAGGTGATCGACGGATCGCTGGTGATGTTATCGCCGGCGATATTGGTGTCATGGGTCAGCGCAAGCGTTGGCGCCGGAGCTGGCGGCGTGGTGTCGATTTGCAGCGTGCCGGCGGGGTTGGCGACCGCGGCGGTCAGGTCGGCATCGTTGGATGCGACGTCGCGCACGATAGCGCCGTTGAGATGGACCCCGGTGATGGCGAGGTCGGCGGCGTTGTCGCCGGCCGCGACGACGTATTGGAACACCAGCTCCGAGGTGCCGGATCCCGAAACATAAATGGCCGTGCCGCCGAAATTCAGCGTCAGCGTCGGTGTGCCACTGGTGGTATCGACCGTGACGTTCTCGCTGATGTTCACCGTGATTGTGACGGTGTGACCTGCGTTCAGGTCGCCGCTACCCGCCGTAATTCCGCTGCCTGACGTCACTATCGACGACACCGTCGCTGCTGTCGTGTCGATGTTCAGATGCAGATCGGCGGTCGCGCCGGTCAGCGTGGCGGCATTGCCGCTGGTGTTAGCAATGCTGCCGCCGTTGAGGTCGATCCCGAGCACCTTGAGATCAGGCGTATTGTCGCCGGCCGCGACCGTATAGCTGAAGGTCAGCGTGTTGGTGCCGGTGCCGCTCGAATAGCTGGCAACCTGGCCGTCATTGAGCGTCAGTACCGGCGCGCCTGACACGTCGACGGCGTCGGTGAAGTGCACCGTCACGGTGACGACCTGGCCGGCATTCAGATTGACCAGATTGCCCGCCGTCGTGGCGGTGATCGAATCCACCGTCGGCGCGATCAGGATGCTGGTCGAGGCCGAGCCGGTCAGATTGCCGCCGGCGCTGCCATTGTTGATCGACAGCGTCAGCTGTGTCGATGCAACCGGATGCGCGGCGTTGTCGCTGTAGGCGATCGTGCCGGTGCTGGTGCCGGCGAGCAAGGCGTTGAGCTGGGCGACCGTGCCGGAGAATGTCACGGTGCCGGTATTGTTGCCGGTGATGGAGGTGATGCCGCTGTTGCCAGCCGAGATGACGATGTTGCCTTCGCCGACCGACAGGGTGACGCTCTCGATGCCGGTATTGCCGTCGGGGTCGCCGACCGAAAGCCCGCTGCCTTGCAGCATCAGCGGGCCCTGTGTGCTGGCGTGGTAGTTCGAGGCTGAAATGGTCGCGACCGGCTGGCGGTTCAGCGTGAACTGCAGGCTGCCGCTGGCGCTGCCGCCGGCGCTGTCCGCTCCGACATAGTTGAAGACGTCGAGCAGATGGTTGCCGGTCGCCGCGGCGCTGATCGCCGATGTGACGTCGGCCGCGTAGCTGTAGCTGCCGTCGGCGTTGAGCGTCAGGTGGCCGTAGGAGCCGACCAGCACCGATCCAACCGTGCCGGCGCCGCTGACAAGACTGCTCACGGCGCTGACGCTCAGCGCCAGCCCGTTCGGATCGGTGTCGTTATTCAATACACCGTTTGCCGCTGTCGCGGACACGGCCGCATTGGCGGCAGCGACCGCAGTGTCGGCAACGGCCGTCGGTGCACGCACCACATTGATGGTCAGCGTGGTGCTCGCCGCCGCGCCGCCGGTGTCGATCTCGGAATAGGTGAAGATATCCTGCAGCAAGGAGCCGGTCGCCGCGCCAGAGATCGCGGACGCGTTGTCGGCGGCATAGCTGTAGCTGCCGTCGGCGTTGAGCGTCAGGTGACCATAGACGCCCGCCAGTGACGAGCCGACCGTTCCTGTGCCGTGCGAGGTATCGCTGACGCCGTTGACGCTGAGGGCGCGGCCGTTCGGGTTGCTCTCGTTGGCCAGAACGCCGGTCGCCGCGGTCGCGGTGACCGTTCCACCCGCCACGACCGAATTGGCATCGGCATGCGCGGTGATCGGGGTCGAATTGTTGATCGATTGCGTGACCGGCGCTGAGGCGTTGCCGTTGACGTCGGTCAACGTCCAGGTAACCTGGTAACCTCCGCGGTCGATCTGTATCTGATCGAGGATTTGCTGATATTCCGCGGCGGTACCGTTGCCCGTGATGATGACGCTGGTGCTGTAGGCGCCGTAGTAGAGGTATGTGCCGCTATAGGGCCAGATATCGTAGAAATTATACTGCCAGGCAACCGTGAAGGTGTCGCTGCCGATGGTGACCGAGAGCGGGGCCTGTTGACCGATATTGTCGCCGGTCATGTGGCTGTTGAGCCATTGCGGGGTAATGTCCGGAATCGGCACCCCGTTGAGCAGGAAATGGGCGCCAACGTAGCCGTTGACCTGCTGCCCAATGTTCATACTCGTTTGGTTGGTTTCGATCGTGGCGCTGCTGAATCTGACCAGATCGGGATTACTGATCGTCGCATGCGAATCCAGCGTGGTCGGCGACCCGTAGAACGGGACCTGCGTCTGCGTCAGGTTGATGGTCGACAACCGCGACACGTTGATGGTGAGACTGGCGCTGGCGCTGTTGCCGCCGAGCCCGTCCTTCGCGGCATAGGTGAAAACATCTTGAAGCGCTGCGCCTGCCGGCTGCGCAGCGAGCGCTGCGGCATTGTCGGCAACATAGCTGTAGCTGCCGTCGGCATTGAGGGTCAGGTGACCGTAGGTGCCGGCGATTGAATTCCCGACATTCGCCGCGCTGCCGTTGACGGTGCCGACCGTCACCGCGTCGCCGTCGGGATCGGTGTCGTTCAACAGCACGCCGTGCGCTGCGTCGACGGAATACAATGCTGATTGTGTCGTACCGCTGTCGTTGCCGGCGACCGGATTGCGATCGACTGCTACCGTCAGCGTTCCCGAGTCGATATTTCCGTGGCCGTCGCTCGCGGTGTAGGTGAAGACGTCGGTCAAACGACCGGCAGGCGCGGCGTTGATCGCGGCCGTGTTGTTTGCCGCGTAGCTGTAGGTACCGTCAGCGTGCAGCGTCAGCGCGCCGTAGAGCCCGGCAAGCGCCTGGCCGACGGTGCCCGCGCCCTGAGAGGCGTTGCTGATCCCGCTAACCGTGAGCGTGTAGGCATAGGCGAGCTCGACATCGTTGGCGAGAACGCCGGCATTCGGGTTGGCTTGCGTTACGGTTGCGCCGGTGACCACGGCGGTGGTATCGGGTGACGAGCTTGGACCCGCGCGCACGATGTTGGTGCCGCCGTTACCGTCGCTCTGCAACAGGAAGGTGTTGAAGCTCTTCGCCGGGTCGAATTGCAGGACGTAGGTGATGCCGTTTTCAACGAAGCTGACCGCGTGACCGCTGCCGACGGTGAAGGTCCAGTTGCTGTCGAACGCCACGCCCGCGAGGTTGATGGTGTCGCCGGAGGCGAAGCCGTCGATCTCGTTGTTGAACGTGTAGGTCGATCCGGACAGTGTCCCGAAGGCAGCGAGGTCAATCCGCAAGACGTCGGTAAACCCCGCGGAGAAGGCGATCGCGCCGGTTCCCGCGGCCTGGAATTTCGCGAGCTCCAGCGTGGTGCCCTGGATGGTGGTGCCGCCGGTATAGGTGTTGTTGTTGTTGTTGAGGATCAGCGTGCCGCTGCCGACGACCATCAACTTTCCGGCGCCTGCGCCATCGGCGATCTTGTCACTGATCGTCGTCGTCGTGATCGTGTTGCTGTGGAAACCGACGGGGACGTCGTAGGTCGGATTGACGTACATCGTCGAACCCTGCAGGAAGATGCCGCTGTTCCCGCCGTCACCTCCGTTGCCGGCGCCCGCCGCGCCGGTGCCGCCGGAAGACGTGGCGCCCGACTGCGAGCCGCCCTTGACGATCAGGACGCCGCCGGCCTGGACAAAAACGTCGCCGCCCGCACCGAGACCGCCGCCACCGCCGCCGTTCTGGCTCGTATTGACATTATACGCTGCGCCGTTGCCGGCACCCCAGCCGCCGCTGCTGTTGCCGGCGCCGCCGCCACCGAAGCCGCCATTGCCGTAGCCGTAGGTGCCACCGCCGCCACCACCACCGAAGCCGCCCTGGCCGCCCAGGTTCGAACTGCCGCCGCCGCCGCCGCCGAAGCCGCCCAGTCCGCCGAAGTTCGAGCCGCTTGAGGTGCCGCGATAGCCGCCGATGCCGCCACCGCCGCCGGCGAAGCCGCCACCGGCACCGCCACCACCGTGATCGCCCGCACCATAGGTGCCAAAACCGCTCAGGCCTTGTCCGCCGCCGGGCAACGTCAATGCGATGCCGTCGGTGATTCCGGTATTGTTGGTGCCGGAGCCGCCTTGCGCGCTGCCGTCAAAGCCGGGTGTGACCGGGCCGCCGATGCCGCCGCCACCGCCGGAGCCGTTGGCGGTGCCGTCACCGCCGTCGCCGCCCATGCCGCCGCCGCCGCCACCGCCATTGGTGTTGCCGATGGCTGCGCCGCCATTGCCGCCCTTGGCGCTGTTGTTGTTGAAGTTGACGTTCTCGATCGTGACGTTGGCGCCTTGCGAGACCGAGAATTGCCCGCCGCTGCTGTTGTAGCCGGTATTGCCGGTGCCGGTGACGAACAGCGCGCCGCCAAGGCCCGCGCCACCGCCGCCGCCACTGCCGCCATCACCGCCGTCGCCGCCCTTGGCGACCATGTTGTTCAGATTCAGATTCTCGATCGTGACCGTTCCCGAGATCACGAAGAAGCCGCGATACAGGCCACCGCCATCGAGCGTTGAGTTGACGCCGTTTCCCCAACGCGCGGGGATGTCGGAAAAGCCGTTGATGGTCAGCGTCGAGCCGGCCGGCAATGCGATGGCCGGCAGATCCTGCGAAAGCGAGTAGGTGCTTGAATAGGGATTGTCCGGAAAGTTGATGACGTAGTTCGTGCCCGCCGGGCCGTTGTTCGCCTGATTGATGTAATCGGCGAGTTGAAGGGGGACTACCGACGCACTGAGGGCGGGCGAAATTGAAAGAACGACTGTGGTCATCTGAACCGCAAAAAAAATCTTGAATCGAACTTGCATTGCGCTGACGAATTCACGCGCTAACGGTGACGTGCTTGTTTATCCGCACGCGCACGCGCGCGACAATCATTGAAAAGCAAGTCGTTCGTCAACGAGCATTTTTGGTTATTCTCAACGCGCGCTCGGTTCATTCTCAATGCGTGCACGGTTCACCAAATCGCTGCACGGCAACGTTACGATTAACGATTAATGGCCGCATCAACGGATGTTCGACTGCGGCGTGATGCTGAATCGAGTTGCGTTGCATCTTCCGTAACTTTGCCGATGGTCGGCCGATCGAACGCGTGGTCGTCGCTACTTGCGATGGATGACGAAGTTCAATTCACGGTGGAGAGATCACCAGGCGATGTCGCTTTGATCTTCGCGATCTCGCTGACATCAGCGGTTAGGGACTGCGCCAAATTGTTGTCGACCGTCGGGTGCTGGAGCGGTCTGGGTGGAGCACCAGTACCCGTGCATTGCCAGATCGCCGTCGGCACCGGTGGAACTCGCGCATAGTGACCGGGCGAAGGCCGCTCGAGATGCCGGCGTAAGTGAACCGGATCACACTCCAGTCGACAAATTGGTGTAAACCCGATTTGTTGCAAGCTGCCCTGGAGTGACCCGTGAACGAGATGAGTTGGACCCCGCTCGGGCCGCCATCGCTGCCGCCGCTGCCGAAACCGCCCCCGATGCCGGTGGGGTTTTCCGGCAAACGTGATGAATTCTTTCAACTGGTGAAGCGCGGCGCCGGGCTGGAATTGGTGACGCTGGGCTTCTACCGCTTCTGGCTTACCAC
This sequence comes from Bradyrhizobium sp. OAE829, assembly GCF_040546575.1. Taxonomy (NCBI): domain Bacteria; kingdom Pseudomonadati; phylum Pseudomonadota; class Alphaproteobacteria; order Hyphomicrobiales; family Nitrobacteraceae; genus Bradyrhizobium; species Bradyrhizobium sp. OAE829. The sequence continues at coordinate 5,807,063 of NZ_JBEPOE010000001.1, forward strand.
CGACATCCGCCGCCATCTCTGGAGCAATACCCAGATCGACGGCGATGGCGCCGAATATACCGGCCGGGGCCGGGAATTGCTGATCGGGTTCCTGGTTGCCCTCGCGATCCTGGTGCCGATCTATCTGGCCTACTTTCTCGCCGGCCTCGAAGCCGAGCATTACAAGGCGTTCGCCAGCATTCCCTTGGTCGCCTTCTTCTATCTGTTCGGACAGTTCGCGATCTTTCGCGCCCGCCGCTATCGCCTGACGCGCACGGTGTGGCGCGGTGTGCGATTCTGGATGAGTGGCTCGGGCTGGATCTATGCCTTGCAGGCGTCGCTGTGGGGTCTGCTGTCGATGGTGACGCTCGGCCTGGCCCTGCCATGGCGCACGGCGGCGCTCGAGCGTTACAAGATGCGCCATTCATACTATGGCGATCTGCAGGGGAAGTTCGAGGGAAGCGGCTGGGCATTCTTCAAGCGCGGCTGGTGGCTGTGGTTGCTCGCACCGATGGCGTTCGTGATGCCGCTGTTCGCACCCTTCATCTACGGTGCGTTCAAGGCGGTCGAATGGCGCTGGTGGCTGTCCGGCATCCGGATCGGCGGTGTGCGCCTGGAATCGGAATTGCCGCGCAGCCGGCTGATCGGCCTGTACTGGAAGGTCGTCGGCTGGATGGCCGTGCTAGGCTTGGTTTTCTCGGTCTACCTCGCAGCTGCCACGGCGCTGGTCGCCAGCATGAGTGGTGAGGGAATTGGCGAGTTCTTCAAGTCGCAGGAATCTTCTCAGAGCATCCTGTTGCTGGTGCTCGCGGGCATCGGCTACCTGGTGTTCGCACTGGCGCTCAACGTCGTGATCCGCGTCTATCTGATGCGCGATCTCTGGGTGCGGGTATTGGAATCGATCAACATCCACGGCATTGAAGCGGCCGCCAATGTTTCGGCAAGGGGTGAACTGGCCAATGCGCTTGGTGAAGGTTTTGCCGATGGCCTTGACGTCGCGGGCTTCTAGCTGATGACCGGTACCATCACGGATAGCGACGCTCTGGATACCCCGAAATCGCCATCGGGCGGTTCAGCGATCTATTTCGACGGCAAGTCGAACCAGCGGCGCGCGGTCACGCTGCATTTTGCCGACCGGCTGGAAATCCGGGAGGGTGACGCGACCCTTGCGGCATGGGCCTATGCCGATATCCGCCGCGCCGACGGTCCCTCCGGCATGCTGCGCCTCAGTGCTCTGACGGCACCGGCGCTGGCGCGCCTGGAAGTTCGCGATGCCGCGGTCGCGGCCGACCTGGTCTCGCGTTGCGCAACCCTGGACGAGAACACGCCGGGCCGCCGCGGTGTCGCCGCGATCGTCGGCTGGTCGCTCGCCGCCACGGTTTCGATCATCGCGGTGGTATTGTTCGGTGTCCCGCTCGCCGCCGATCGTTTGGCGCCGCTGGTGCCGGAGGCCTTTGAACGGCGGCTCGGCGAAGCGGCCGAAAGTCAGGTCAAGACGATCTTCGACGCCAAGGTCTGCGACAATGCGGCCGGACAAAAAGCCTTCGCCAAGCTCATGACCGCGATACGTGAATCCGCCGGGATGGATACGGCCGTTCAGTCCAGCGTGCTGTCGTCGTCGGTGCCCAATGCCTTCGCGCTGCCGGGCGGCAGGGTTTACCTGTTTAACGGATTGCTGGCGAAGGCCGAGAACGCCGACGAAATCGCGGGCGTGCTGGCGCACGAACTCGGTCACCACAAGCATCGCGACAACATGCGGGGATTGATCCGCGACGGCGGCACGGCGTTTCTGGTCGGGTTGCTGTTCGGCGACATCACGGGCTCCAGCGCTCTGATCTTTGCTTCAAAGACGCTGGTCACCTCGTCGCATTCGCGCGAGGCCGAGCAGGATGCCGACGGTTTCTCGATCGACGTCATGCACAAGCTTGGCCGGCCGACCAAGCCGATGGGCGAGCTGCTCGTCCGCGTCACCGGCAAGGGAGGCAAGGGCCTCTCCATCATCTCCAGCCATCCGATGAGCGAGGATCGACTGGCGCGGATGACCCGGGAAGACCGGCCGGCCAGCAAGCCGCCGCTGCTGACGCCGGAGGAATGGCAAGCGCTGAGATCGATCTGCGATTCCGATGGCAAGATCTGACGGCTAGAGCGTTTTCCAGCGAAGTGGACGCCGGTTCGCGTCAAGAAAACGCGTCAAATCAAGAATCTAGAGCCCCGTTCCGATTTCATCGGAACGGAAAAGGCTCTAGTTCGGCGGGTCTGGTTATCTTCGCGCGCTTTTCCGTGTCCTTGGCGTCGCCACCGGCGCGGGCAGGGCGTTGGTCGGCTTTAAATCCCACACCGCCTGCATGGCCGAGAACGCGTGCGAAATCACCGGCTCGTGCCGCCGCGACGTCAGGCAGGCAAAGCTGAGATCGCAGGTCACCGTCACTGTGTCGGCGATCACGAAGTTCCGCTTGCGGGTGATGCGATCGAGGGTGCAGTCGCGCGCGAGGCTGAGGCAGATGCCGGATTCGACGAAGTCGATCATGGCCTCTTCCTGGTCGGCATAGGCCACGCGCTTCGGCAGCGAGCCCATGGGGCGGAAGATATTGTCGAGCAGGCGCCGATGCGCCGAGTGCGGCGGCGTCGCGAGCCACGGCAGGCCGATCAGGTCGGGCCAGTCCTTGCCGATTACCCGGTCGCTCCATTCCGCTGGGGCAATCACCCGGTACGGGTAGCTCATCAGCGGCGCGAGCTGGTACTTTCCGTCTTCGATGTGGCCGCTCGGAAAAGCTCGGGAACGACAGGGATTCGGCAGGCGTGGCGTCGACATAATATCCGACGTCGAGGTCGCCCCTGCCGATCTGCGCCAGCACGTCGTCGCTCATGCCGTAGCGCAGGAAGACTTCGGTCTGTTTCAAGGAAGTGGCGAGGCTCCGCACGAAAGGTCCAAGCCGGATGAACTCGGGATCCAGGATCGTGCCGACCCGCAGCGATCCCCGTACCGATTCGCGCAGGGAATCCGCCATCGTCTTGAAGTCCGACGAGGCCGATATCGCCTTGTGCGCCAGCGGCAGCAGGGCGGCGCCGGCTTCGGTCAGGGTAAAGCCGCCCGGTGTTCGGTTGAAAAGCAGCAGGCCGGTACTTTCCTCCAGCCCTTTTAGCTGCAAACTGACAGCCGGCTGGGTCAGGTTCAGCAAACTGGCCGCGCGCGACACAACGCCCTCGCGCGCTACGGTAATAAAGCAGCGCAGGGCCTGGGTACGGGGAAGGTCATTCATTTGAAAAGCTTATACACGATTTCCTTTAACTCATTAGACAAGATTTGCTGCCGCAAGTCACAAGTTTTCGTAGGCAAAACCCAGCGTTGTCATTGGCCGGAACTCAGATCACAGCGCTGGCGGGCAATTGGGGAGGGCGCGACGGAGAAATTCGCTGACATGATGTGGGGGCTCAGGTCGCGCCGTTTTGCCAGGCCGGCCCGAATCGGCGCGGTAGCCGTAATAGCTGCCCTCATGGCCGGCGTAGTTTCGCCGGCGTCGGCCGACAACTATCCCGAGCGGCCGGTTCAGCTGGTGGTGCCTGCCGGGCCCGGAAGCAGCACCGACACCATCATGCGGTCGCTGGCCCAGGTCGCAGCGCCGATGCTCGGCCAGCCGATCGTGATCCTGAACAAGCCCGGCGCCAGCGGCACCATCGGCGTCGGCTTTGTGACGAAGTCCGAGCCGGACGGCTACATCATCGGCGGGGTGCCGAGCGGCGCCATCACCATGGCGCCGCATGTTGCGGCGCAAAGCTTCCAGCAGGCCGACTACCGCATTGTCGCGATGATCACGCAGGCCGCCGGTGTGCTCTGCGTCCACCCGGATTTTCCGGCGAAGAACGCAGGCGAGTTCCTCGCCGAGCTAAAGAACAACCCCGACAAATACACCTATGGTTCGGACGGCGTCGGCGCCTTCGTGCAGTTTTCGACCGCACGGATTTTTCAACCCCAGGGCATCCGCCAGCGCATCATCCCCTTTACCGGCGCCGACCAGACCGTGACGGCCTTCCTTGCGCGCACCATCGACATCTATGGCGGCGCCATCGCCTCGATCGCGCAATTTGTCGCTGAAGGAAAAGCAAAATGCCTGCTGCTGACCACCGCGCGGCGCTTTCCGACGCTGCCCGACGTCGAGAGCCTTGATGACGTCAAGATGGCGCCATCCCAGACATTGCTGTGGCGCGCGGTCATCGCGCCGCGCGACATCCCGCAGGATCGCTTCGAAAAACTGCGCGACGTTCTGACCCGGGCGGCGCAAAGCCCCGAATTCAAGGCGATGGCGGCCAAGCGCGGCGAGGAGGTCTGGGTGATCAGCGCCGAAGACGCCGCCAAATACGCGCAAAGCGAATTCGTCCAGATGGAGCAGCTCGCCAGAGAACTCCGTCTGAAACCGAACTGACGGGAGCGCCGCCATGCCGACCGCCAAAGCCGGCGACGGGACACCGTTGCACTACGCGGTACACGACTACACCGACCGCTGGCGCAAGGCCGAGACCATCATCCTAATCCACGGCTTCGCCCGCTCGGGCGAGTTCTGGTTCAACATGGTGCCGTATCTGGCGCGGTTCTACCGGGTGATCTGTCCGGACTTGCGCGGGCTCGGACAATCGACGCCGCTGAACGATCCGGCGCACGCGCTCTCGCTTGCCGCCTATATCGGCGACATCGAGGCGGTGGCCGATCACGCGGGCGCACCGAATTTCCATCTGGTCGGCGAGGCGATCGGCGGCGCCATCACGCTGATTTTCGCGGCCGAGCGGCCGCAGCGCCTGCGTACGCTGTCGGTGCTGGCGCCGGCGGTGTGGGCCAATGACTGGATCCGCAACGCCTATGCGGTCGGCTTTCCAAGCTGGGTCGAGGCCATCAGGGCGCTCGGCGTCGAGGGCTGGGTGCGCAAGTCGAACACGCTGGCGCGGTTTCCCGCCGGTTTCGATCCCGCCTTCATGGATTGGTACGCCCGGGAAGTCGGGAAGGCTGACGTGGACGTCGTTGCTGCGATGGTCGAGTTCGCCGGCTCCGTCGACGCCAGGCCTTACCTGCAGAAGATCGAGGCTCCGACCCTCGCGCTCTATCCGACCGGCAGCAATATCTCCTCATCCGATCAGGAAGCCGCGCTGCGCGACAACATCGCCTCCGTGCGCGTGACGCATCTCGATACGCCCTACGCGATGCTCGGGATGCTGCAGCCGCGGGCCTGCGCCGAACACATCCTGAATTTCGCCGCCGCGCATGACGGGATCGTTTGCCGCGAATAGTCGCTCCGCCCAATCATGAATCTGAGCGGTCGGCTTGTTGTCCGCTGCGGTGCCTGTTCCTCACTCTGTTCGGACACCGCATCAGGTCCGAAAAGTGCCCAATCAGACATTTGTAGATTCTGCATTCAGCCTGTCTTCAGGATGTCTTCGCCACTGGAAATTAACAAATCCGATGCTGACATGATGAATGGAGGTTCAAATGGCAGAAGCCGTTGTTCGCATCATAGGCGCATTGATCGAGGCGGTGTTTGAATTGATGGCCGAGCGAACCGGCAGGAGAGTGCTGTCGTTCTGGGGTTATAAGTCGAACTCGTTCATCGAATTGCTGGTTGGTCTGGCCGTAGCGAGCGCGATCGGAATTCTCGTCATCGCGCTTATCTCGGCACTCTTGCGATGAAGACGCCGTTACTAACGGAGAGGCATTTTGGAGCTTTTTGAAGGTCTTCTTCATCTTGTCGGGCTGATTCTTGGGTGGCCGATCCGCGCATTTCGGCGCTGGCTTGATCGACAGCCAGATCGTTATCCATCGCAAATATCCACATTGCACAAAGTTGGCCGGTTAGCGTTAGCCACGACGGTAACGCTCGCTATCTTATTTCCAATGGGATGGCTCATTTTCAGATAGATCGCATCGACGAGGCACCGCTACAGCGCACGTGAGCCTAGGTTTTGACTCGCGAGCGATGACGGCTTTGGGTCGACCGCGTCGGCTTGTCCGGAGATGACGATTTCTCGGAGCGGACATCGTCCAAGACCGGTCGGCACGTCTAGTGCCAACAACCGACATTAGCTATGGTCAGGCATCCTGTTGCAGTATGTGAACGAAGGCTAGTTGGATACAACCGTGTGACCACTGGTTGGACGTTGAGTGCTCCAGCGCAAGGCGAACAGATGGAGTTGGCTGTGACGTTCAACCTCGTTGACATCACGGTGAGCCCACCTATCGAGCTCACAAAAACTGGACGACCGCGCCTAAACCGGCTGCGAATGCTCGGCGAGCCCGTGGTAGCACTGGCCCTTGCAGCGACGCTAGTGGCGTTTGCCGCAACTCGCGCATACGCCGCTGACATTGGTAATCTTGCTCCCCCGGGAGCCGCTGCAAACGAGTTTCCCTTACCTCAGCGCCCTGTTGCGCAGATTGTCAGCCCACGCCGCTCTGCCGAAGAGCACCGCGACGCGCTGAATGAAACCGGTCAAATCGCCCGTCTTCTTGAACTAAAGCCAGGCATGACGGTCGGCGACATTGGTGCAGGCAGCGGTTACCACACGGTCAGGATCTCGCACCTCGTCGGACCCGAAGGCTCTGTCGTTGCCCAAGACGTTACGCGGGATTACCTTGTCAAGCTCGCCCGCCGAATAGAGCGCCTGAAGTTGACGAACGTCAAATTCGCGCTCGGCGAACCACACGACCCGCGCTTGCCCGCTTCCTCGCTGGATGCTGCAATCCTTGTGCACATGTATCACGAGATAGCCCAACCCTATGCCTTCCTCTACAATCTCTCGTCCGCCTTGAAGCGGGGTGCGCGGGTTGGAATTGTCGACCTTGAGCTTCCGACGTCGAAACATGGCACGCCAATAGAGCTCTTGCGTTGCGAACTGACCGCCGTCGGCTATCGCGCGGTCGCCACACATAAGCTCGCAGGGGGCAGCGGATACCTGGCGGTGTTCTCTCCACCGGAGGGAGCGGGTCGAAAATCTCCCCGGGATATCGTTGCTTGTGGGGATCGTGCCGGCACGCGCTGACCACCCGATGGACGCCGGTATGGACGTGCTGCGCGAGGTCCGTTTTCTCCGCATGCCTGTTTGGTGCCATGAGCAGGCATTTCTTGCCGGCACTCCACCGGTGTCCTCATGGCGCCAGCAAATCGAGTAAGCTTTTTGCCTCCTTCAAATCCGGTGTGGCGAACCCCTCGGTGAACCAACCGTAGATCGGAGCGAGAAGTTCTCGGGCCTCATCACGCCTCCCTTGATCGTGCCAGAGCCGCGCCATGCTCGTGGCTGTGCGCAACTCCCAGGATTTTGCCTGCTGCGCCTTCGCGACTGCGAGCGCCCGCGCGAAATACGTTTCCGCTTTTGCAAAGTCCCGCACTGGCGATATCAGGACAATTTCACCGGCGATGCGATAGACCTCGGCCTCGTACCATGCTTCTTTTGTGACCTCGACCACCTTCATTGCTTCGCCAATGTGGCGCCATGCGTCATCGAATTGGCCAACCTCCCCGCAGGCCTTCGCCAGGTAGGATAGCCATACCGGCAAAATCACTGTCGCCCCTGCTGAGCGCCAGACGGGGATCGCTGAGCTGAAAATGCTGACTGCGTCCGAGTTTTTGCCGGTTGCAGCCAGCAGACTGGCCCGCCTGAACAATCCGGCGGTCTTCCAGAAGCCGGAACCTTTTTCTTCGGCCAGTGCGATGAGCTCAACGGTGAGCGCCTGCGCCGTTGCATAGTTGCGGCTCATCAAATGAGGAATGCATGCGATAGACAACATGTGCATCAATGTACTGGCGTAGCCTGTCCTGCGCGCCTCACCGACCGCCTGTTCTGCGCTTGCCAACGCAGCTTCAGGATAGCCAAGCGTCCACAGTGCCAGCGACCGCCAGATCAAAACGATTGGTATTGGCCACCGCAGGCGGCCACCGCGCGGTGTCGCCATCGACTGAGCTTCGACAGGACTGGAAAGCGCATGATCCAGATTGACTCGGCCCTCCGCCATGTTTCCCGAGAGAAGCAAGACAAGACCCAGGAGTTGCTGGGCGAGCCGCAAAGGCTCCGTACCTCCCATTTTCTCGGCAAATGCCATGATGTGCGCGGCACTCTCGCGGGCCAGGTCGCCGTTGAAGTTCACAATATGTGAATCAAGCAACGTAATAAGAGTCCCGAACAGCAGCCACGGATCTTCGGGAGGCTCCCCGAGCGCTTCGGCCTGTTCGATCAGCAGGCGCGCCCGCTCGGCGGCGGCCGTGGTCTCGCGCGCGGCAAGCCCTTTGATATCGCGGAGTGGACCTATCAGCGCGGCCTGGAGCTTGATTTCCTCATGACGAAGCGCCGGCGTGGTGGGTAAAGTCGCGATCTGCTCAAGCGCGCGTGTTAGCTGCTCGATGGCCTCCAGCAGCGCCGAGCGCTCAATTGAGCGCGATCCTGCTTTGCCCCACAACACGGCGGCCCTGTCGATCAGCCCGGCCTCGGTGTAATGCCGCGCCAGCAGATCCGGCTGGGCCTCGGCGATGTCGGCAAACTGGCTTTCGAGGATGTCCGCGATACGAGCGTGGAGCACGCGCCTGGGCTGGCGCAGCAAAGTGCCATAGGCCGCATCTTGCACCAGTGCATGCTTGAACAAGTAGGTCGCAAGCGGCGGTGCGCCGTTGCGAAACAGCAATCCGGCCCGGACAAGACGATTGAGTGAGGAGACCAGTTCTGCCTCAGGCCTGCGCGCTACCGCGGCCAACAGTGCATGCGAAAACTCGCGACCGATCGCCGCCCCGATCTGGGCCAGCTCCTTGGCCGGGCCGAGCCGGTCAAGCCGCGCCATCAGGGACGCATGCAGGCTTGCGGGGACCGCGTGCGCCGAGGGGGGAACCGCGGCCGCAGTCTGCATTGCTTCCCGCTCGCTCCCGGTCTCCAGAACGGCCTTTGTCATCTCTTCGACGAACAACGGGATGCCGTCGGTGCGCTCGATGATGTCTTTTTTGATGTCCGCGGGCAGCGCCTTGTTGCCCACGACGCGGTCGATCATGCTGTCGACCTCGCGATGACCCAGACGATTGAGGGCAAGAGCTGTCACATGCGGCTTTCCGACCCAGGCTGCCTCGAACTCCGGCCGAAACGTCACGATCACGAGAACGGGAAGGTTCGCAATCCGATCTACCGTGCGACCGAACGCTTCGAGACTCGTAGGGTCGCCCCAGTGCGCATCCTCCACGATCATCAGCACGGGGCGCGAGCGCGCCAGGGTTTCCGATTGCCGGTCGAGTGCCTCCAGCGTCTTCTGCCGTCGCTGTTCAGGGGCAAGCTCGAGAGCGGGGTAGCGCCCATCGTTGGCGAGTGACAATAATTCGGCGACAAGTGCTGTGTCCTGCCTGGACGTCGCGGTCTGCGCCAGCAGCGCATCGAGCTTGTCGCGCTTTGTCTGCGGTGTGTCGCCGTACGCAAATCCGGCGGCGCGTTCGAGCTGCCCGATGACCGGATAGAGAGCGCTGCCCGTGTGCTGGGGCGAGCAGAAATAACGCAGCCGCGCATGTGGCTCGCCTGCAAGCTGCTCCATGACCGCGGCGGCAAGCCTGGATTTGCCGATACCGGCCTCACCGGACAGCAGTACAACCTGGCCTTCGCCGGACTTTGCTTTCGCCCAGCGCTGCAAGAGCAATTGAAGCTCTTCTTCCCGCCCGACCAGCGCAGTCAGGTCGCCTTCGTGCATTGCCTCGAAGCGGCTCTCGACAGAACCTGCCCGCAGCACTGAGAAAGGCTTCACCGGTCCAGCGATGCCCTTGAGCTCCATTGGCCCCAGATCCTGCAGCTCGAACAGATTGCCAACGAGCTTGCGCGTGGCCTCAGCAATAACGACGGTGTTGGGCTCGGCCGTGCTTTGCAGGCGCGCGGCCAAATTCGGGGTTTCGCCGATAATGCTGCGTTCCTGCGCTTCGCCGGATCCGACAAGGTCTCCCACGATCACCAGGCCGGTGGCAGCTCCGATCCGCACCTGCAGGCGCTCAGGGGCGGAGATTGCAGCGACCGCGTCGATAATCGCGAGACCGGCCCGAACGGCGTGCTCGGCGTCATCCTCATCTGCTGCCGGATAGCCGAAATAGACCAGCACGCCGTCACCCATGTATCTGGCGACGAAGCCCCCGAAGCGGCGTACAATATCGGCGACGCATCTCTGATAGGCCGAAATGACTTCGCGAAGGTCTTCGGGATCCAGACGCGCGGAGAGTGCCGTCGAACCGACAAGGTCCGAGAACATCACGGTGACCTGGCGGCGCTCGGCGGTGTCCTTGGCGGCTTTGTTGGCTTCTGCGTCCGCTGGCGGTGATGGTTCGCAGGCTTCAGCCCACAACGCGGCGATGGCGTCCAGCAGCTTCCGGCGATGCCCGACAGATCCGACACCAAGCTCCTCCAAGTCCTCCCTCGTCAAACTCCGGAGGATGGTGTCGTCGATGTTATTCTCGCGGAATGCCGCCTCATATTGTTCGAGATCGAGCTTCCGCAGCCAACCTCCGACGTCCACGGTGGGGACCTCCCTAATTCACTCCGTCAGATTGTTGACCTTGCGCACCCATGCCCGCACGTCGGCGAGCACGTCTGGCAAAATCGCCCTGACGTCCTGCACGGTCATGCCGGCCTTGATCCGGGGATCGTAGAGCAGGTTGAGGAGGTATTGGTCGTAGACGCCGAAATAGCCCATCGACACATTGTCGTTGAACATGGTCCAGGGCACGGTCGGGGTGTCGTTGATCGGGCCGAGCGACTGCAGCAACTCCTCATAGGCGCAATCGAAGAAGACGAAGTCGCCATTGTCGACGGTGAGGATCACGTCGGAATGCTCGATCTCGAACTTTTCGTTCTTGCGAAAGCCGCTCAGGCATTGTGGATCGAGCGAGGAGCGAATCTCGCGCGCCCGCTCGCTGCCGTAGAAGGTTATGATGGTGCGGTTGAGGTCACGGTCACGCACCAGCTTGACCAGCACATTGGCATCATCGTTGTTCGCGGCCATCGCGATATCCAGGTGCTGGACCCGTGCCGCGATGTCGGCGACGATCTTGGCGAGCTGGGCCTTGCGGTCGGCGCGGGTGCCGTCGGCAAACACCCGCACCGGCGCCTCGTATTTCCGGATGCGGTCGACGCGGCCGGCAAGATGATACTCGGCGCCGAAGGCGACCTTGAGGAAGCCTTCGATGATCTCGCTGTCGGTGAATATCTTCTTCTGGGCGCGCTGACGCTGGGCGACGGAGGGATCCCCGGCCAACGCTGCGGCGGGCAGCAACACTTCGCCGAGGGCTACGGCAGCCAGAGCGGCTGCGAGCATTCGCGGGAATCGAGGCCGGCCAATTGCGCTCATTATGGCTCGACGCTGCCGCAATCGGCGCGTGCGCGCAAGACTTGTTCACGCCAGGCGAGGCTGGTTCAGGTCAACAAGTCTTGTTCGCGCGTCAAGGCAGACGCCCGCCGGTTCCCGGACGCTGGATGCCGGCTAGTTCTTGACGATCACCGGGGTGCCGACCGAGACGCGGCTATAAAGATCGGTCACATCGTCGTTGGTCATGCGGAAGCAGCCGGACGATACCGCCTGTCCGATGGTCTCGGGCTCGTTCGATCCGTGGATGCGGTAGAGCGTCGATCCCAGATACATCGCGCGGGCGCCGAGCGGATTGTCGATGCCGCCTTTCATGTGCCGCGGCAGGTCGGGCCGCCGCGCCAGCATCTGCGACGGCGGGGTCCAGCTCGGCCATTCCTTCTTCGCCGTGATGCGGTGGGTTCCGCTCCAGCGGAAGCCGTCGCGGCCGACGCCGATGCCGTAGCGCAGCGCCTGGCCGTTGCCGACCACGAGATAGAGCCGGCGCTCGGCGGTGTTGATGTAGATCGTGCCGGGGGCATAATTGCTCGCAAAGCTAACGGTCTGGCGCGGGATCGGGCTCGACCCGCCGCCACCTCGGAAGTTCGGGCCGCCGCCGAAGATGTCGCGCGAGTCGAAGAAGCCCCCGAAGTCCTGGGCTTGCGCGTGACCGACTCCGGCCAGCAAAGTCAACGTCGCAAATAACAAAGCCAAAACCCGGGTCATTTTCTTCCTCGTGAAAAATCAGAATATGCAGCGAGACAGGCCATAACTGCCGCGATTTCGCAAGCAAAGAGCCCGTGAGCGCGCCATTTTCGGACGCGGCGGTTAAAAAAGGCAACACATCGGAGGCGATGGCTGCATTGTCGGCTAAACCTTTGACGAAACGGGTGAAGAATGATTGATCTTGAGCCGTCTTGAGAACAATCGCGAACGGGGGCGAGACCATGAACGGTGCGGAAAGTCTGGTGCGGACATTGGTCGCAGGCGGCGTCGACGTCTGCTTCACCAACCCCGGCACCTCGGAGATGCATTTTGTCGCCGCACTGGACCGGGTCGAGGGCATGCGTTGCGTGCTGGGCCTGTTCGAGGGCGTGGTGACGGGGGCTGCCGACGGCTATTTCCGCATGAAGGGCACCCCGGCCTCGACGCTGCTGCATCTCGGCCCCGGGCTCGCCAACGGTCTTGCCAATCTGCACAACGCCAAGAAGGCCAATTCCGGCGTCGTCAACATCGTTGGCCAGCATGCCACCTACCACATCGAATACAACGCGCCGCTGACCTCCGACATCGAGGGCCTGGCACGGCCGATGTCGTCATGGGTTCGGACCTCGCCGGACGCGAAATCGGTCGCCCGTGACGGCGCTGCCGCCATTGCCGCCGCGAGCGGTGCGCCGCCGCAGATCGCAACCCTGATCCTGCCGGCCGACACCGCGTGGAACGAAGCCGACGGCGTGGCCGAGGTGCCGGTGGAATCGCAGCGTCAGAGCTACTCCCCGCAGGCCGTCGAGAGGGCGGCCAAGGTGCTGCGCGGAGGCGAACAGACCCTGCTGTTGATGACCGGCAGCGCGGTGACGGAGAAGGGACTGGCGCTGGCGGCGCAAATCGCCGGCAAGACCGGCTGCAGGGTGATGGGCCCGCTGGCCAGTCCGCGAATGGCGCGCGGCAGCGGGCGGTTTTCGATCGATCGGGTGCCTTACGTGATCGAAGCGGCGCAAGCGGCGCTGAAGGGTTTTCGGCACATCGTGCTGGTCGAAGCCAACGATCCCGTGGCGTTTTTCGCCTATCCGAACAAGCCCAGCCTGCTGAAGCCTGAGGGGTGCGAGGTCCATCGCATGACCCAAAGCGGCGAGAATTCTGTCGCGGCGCTGGAGGCGCTGGCGTCCGCGCTGGGCGCCAAGCCGGCGGACGTGAAGCCGCAGGCCAAGGTCGAACTCGTCAAGCCGACCGGCGCCCTGAACCATGCGTCCATTGCCCAGGCGATCGCCATGGCTATTCCGGACAATGCTATCGTCGTCGACGAATCCGTCACCACAGGGCGAGCATTCTTTCCGGTGATGGCGGCCGGCGCCCCGCACGACTGGATCCAGAATCTGGGCGGCTCGATTGGATATTCGACGCCGGTCGCGACCGGGGCCGCGATCGCCTGCCCGGACCGCAAGGTGATCTGCATGGTCGGCGACGGCAGCGCGATGTATACGCTGCAATCGCTGTGGACGCAGGCGCGCGAAGGCCTCAACGTCGTCACGATCGTGTTCGCTAATCGCATCTACCAGATATTGCGTGGCGAATTCGACGGCGTCGGCGCCGGCGAGCCGGGACAGCGTGCGCTCGACATGCTCAAGATCGACCGCCCGACCATCGACTTCGTCGCGCTCTCCAAGGGCATGGGCGTGCCGGCCCGCGCGGTCGACAATGTCGACGATTTCGTCAAGGCGCTGGCGGAAGCCGTCGCCGAGCCGGGACCGCGGTTGATCGAAGTGCAGATGTGACGGCTTCCAAAGCCGTCATTCGAATGACGGAAGGTCGGAGGCGACATGCAGACCGAGCTGAACAAGGTCGTCACGGCGCTATCGGAGTTTTACGCGCACGAGACGTTCCTGCTCGAAAAGGACGTCGGCGAGCGCCCGCTGACGCACCGGCTGGCGGTGCATCTTGAACATCAGTTTGCCGGCTGGCAGGTCGATTGCGACTACGACAGGCTCGGCGAGCGGACGCTGCGGCTGCCGCACGGTTCGATCATCTCGACCGACGACCATCTCGGCAAATCGATCTACCCCGATATCGTCGTGCATCAGCGCGAGATCCCCAACAATCTGCTCACGATCGAGGTCCGGAAATCCGCCAATCACCAGCCGCTGGAACACGACCAGCACAAGCTGCGGGCGCTGACCGATCCGCATCTGTGGTTCGCCTACTGGATCGGCGTGTTCGTGACGCTCGGCAGGAAGCAGGTCGCGATGTCGGAGGTCTATACCGGCGGCGTGATCGATCCGGCTATGTCGATCTGGTTCGCCGAACGGCTGAAGGATACAGGCTTGAGTGCAGGCTAAGACCTGCGAGGAGAGAGGGAAGTCATTCATGAATTTCAAACGCGCGATCCTGACAATCGCCTTTGTCGCGGCAGCTTCGCAGGCCTTCGGGCAGGCCGCGCCCGCGCCGGCGGTGGAAGCCATCCTCGCCAATCCCAAGGTCGCCAAGACGCTTGAGGACATCAAGGCCGACGATGCGCGAACGCTCGACGAGCAAAAGCGCATCACCGAAATTCCGGCGCCGCCCTACAAGGAAAAGATCCGCGCCGAATACTATCAGAAGCGGATGCAGGAGCTCGGCTTCAAGGACGCCGCGATCGATGCCGAAGGCAACGTCATCGCGCTGCGCAAGGGGTCGGGCGGCGGCCGTCCGAAACTCGTGGTGTCGGCGCATCTCGACACGGTATTCCCCGAAGGCACCGACGTCACGGTAAAGGAAAAGGACGGCACCTTTGTCGCGCCCGGCATCGGCGACGATTCCCGCGGGCTGGCGGCGCTGCTGTCGCTGATCAAGGCGATGAACGCCAACGAGATCGCGACCGTCGGCGACATCATGTTCGTCGGCACCGTCGGCGAGGAGGAACTCGGCAATTTGCGCGGCGTCAAGGCGCTGTTCCGCGATCACAAGGACATCGACGGCTTCATCTCGATCGACGGGCTGGGCATCACCCGCGTCGTCAACCAGGCGACCGGCAGCCATCGCTACGAGTTCACCTTCAGGGGCCCCGGCGGCCACTCGTTCCAGGAATTCGGCTTACCCAGCGCGATCCACGCCATGGGCCGCGCGATCGCCAAAATCTCCGAGCTGCAGCCGCCGTCCGATCCCAAGACCACCTTCACGGTCGGCACTGTGGTCGGCGGCACCTCGGTCAACGCCATCGCGGCCGAAGCGCGGATGGCGGTCGACATGCGCTCGAATTCGACCGATGAACTGCTCAAGCTCGAGGCGCGCCTGCTCGATCTGGTCAAGGAAGCGGTGGCGGATGAAAACGCGCGCTGGAAGTCCGACAAGCTTTCGGTCGAGGCGAAAATGATCGGCGACCGGCCCGCCGGAATCGTGCCGATGGATTCCCCGATCGTTCAGGCGACGCAGCGCGCGGTCGCCGCCGTCACCCGCGCGCCGCGCGTGACCTTCGCGGGCTCCTCGACCGACTCCAACATTGCGATGTCGCTCGGCATTCCCGCCGTCACCATCGGCGGCGGCGGCGAGGGCGGCAACTGGCACTCACGCAACGAATGGTACAAGCCGACGGACGCGTATTTCGGCCCGCAAAACGCGCTGCTGACGGTTCTGATGCTGACCGGCCTCGACGGCGTGACCAAGCCGGCGCTGGTGGTGAGGCAGGGGAAGTAGGGCGAACTCTGGCGCTGGCCTCATGGTTCGAGACGCGCGGCGTTGCCGCGCTCCTCACCATGAGGGTCTAAGACTTTGCTCTGAAGAAGACCTCATCCTGAGGAGCATCGCGAAGCGATGCGTCTCGAAGGATAGAGCCGCGGATGCTCCCGCTACGTCCCGATCACCGGGAACGACAATTCGCAGTCCAGTCCTTCGGGCTTCCACTGCCGCGTGATCCGGCCGCTGAGGGTGCGGACCATGCCGTCGATGGCGTCGACGCCAAAGCCTTTCCGCATCGGCTCGGCAATTTGGGGACCGCCGGATTCCGTCCAGCGCAGCTGAAGGCTGTCAGCCTCATCGATCTGCCAGTGGATGTCGATCTTGCCCGCGGGGCCCGAGAGCGAGCCGTATTTGGCGGCGTTGGTCGCGAGTTCGTGTATGGCCACCGCGATGGCCTGGGCGAGTGAAGCCGGAAGCCGGACGTCGGACCCGGTCATGCTGACCCGCGCCGAGCCATAGGGCTTCAGTTCTTCCTGAATGATGGTCTGGATGCTGGCGCCGGTCCAGCGCGACACCGAGAACAGCCGCTGCACATTGGCGAGCGCCCGGAGCCGGCCCTGAAACGCGGCTTGAAACTCTTCGGCGCTGTCGGCCTTGGTCAGCCGCAGCATGGCCTGGATCACGGCGAGCAGATTGTTCGAGCGGTGATCGACTTCGCCGGTCAGCAGCATCATGCGCTCTTCGGCCTGCTTGCGGGTGGTGATGTCGACCAGCATGTTGACGGCGCCGAGCAGCCGGCCGGTCTCGTCGCGCAGCGGCGTCGGGTAGGGCACAAAACAGATGCGCGAGCCGTCGGGCCGTTCGGCGATCGCCTCGACGTCCCGCACCGGGCGGTTTTCTCTCAGCGCAATCGCCATCGGACAGTCTTCGTGGCGCAGCGGCGTGCCGTCCGGCCAGAACAGCTTCCAGGTCACGCACCACATCTCGCCGATCTTCGGCGTGCGGCCGGCGAACTCGATGCAGGCCTGGTTGAAGAACGTGATCCGGCCTTCGGCATCTGTCGTGTAGATGGCGGCGGGCAGCGCCTGCAGCAGATCGCGGAACTGCTTCTCTTGCGATTCCGTGTCGTCAGCAGCAGCAGCGGTGTTCCTGATGGCGTGCCGGGCCAGGATATTTTCGAGATCGGCTGCTTCGGAATGCCTGAACAAATTCAACATAATACTTCTCCCCGCCCGCAACGACGCTAATTCGTCACAAAGGCAAACGTTCCCGCGGGTACGAAATATGGCCTTTTGCCGTCGGGGCCGCCCGGCCGGCCGCCAATTGGACAAATTGTCAGCAAATTGCGGTCAAAGCCGGATTCAAATGTTCCGCCAACCAGATGCGTAAGGGGAACTTGCATGGCGTACAGGATCGTGGCGGAACGGGAAAATGAGACCGTCAGGATGGACAGGATGAGTTCGCTGATGGCACTCGCCAAGGCGCGGGTGTGGGCCAGCGAAGGCTGGGACGTCACCATCATCGTCAGAGACGAGGATGAGCTGGCGCCCGCGAAGACGGATCGTCTTTTGCTGGTGTAATGGTCTTCGCCGACGGCGCGAAGCACTCAGAGGCCGCCCGGGGGCGGCCTTTTTTTGTGACCCGCTCGGGGCGCCGGTTTTGGCCTTGGGCGTAGCCACCCTTCAAGCCGTCGATCAATGCTCGATCGTGTGATCCGGGAAGGATGGAACCGGGAACCCGGCCCGGCGTTGTCACGCGGGCAGGCTCTGTGGAGATGCGCCATGCACTGGCGATTAGAAACCGCGGATGCCGACGCGATGCGCGGCACCGGCGAGGACAACCTTCTCTACGCAACCGGATGGACCATCAGCGGGCTCGCGACCCTGGGCACCATCGTCGCGGTCTGGGTATTCGGGATCTGATTCCGCGATTGCTCGCGCGACTGCCAGTCGCCGGTACGCGCAGGCCTGCGCCTCTGCGCGTGTTCACCAGCCGATCGGGTGCGACCCACAAGGACCTCACAAAGATTCTTGGCTCCGCCCGCATTCTTAACTTGATATTTGTTCTTTGTTTGTTCTCTATAGGCTCCAACCCCCGGTGAGGTGAGCCATGGACAATAGATTGAACGAAATCCGCAGGAAAATCAGGTTCTTGCGCTCTCAAATGCTGGATGCCGAGAGCACCATCCGCCAACACATCAACCACGACGAAGACTGCGCCGAGGCCTCGATGCAGCTGATGGCCATGCGCGTCGTGATGCTCGGGCTGATCGGCGAGCGGAACAGGCTCGGCGGCGAAGAACGCCTGCTCGACGTCGATGAGCGGTTGAAAGCGGATTACCGCGCGGTCGGCCGCGGGCCCTTGAAAGGTGCGCGCGGCCGCCGTGTGCGATGAGGCTGGAAATCAAGAGGCCTGGAAATCAAGAGTCGAAAAGCTGCGCAGGCAGCTCGCCGAACTGGGCTCGGCAGTTCGCCGGCTGGATCAAGCCGGCCTCGACAACGCGACGGCTGAGCTCCTGCTTTCGCGCAAGCGGGCGGAGCTGGAAGATTTGATGAAGCGAGGCCATTCCGATGCCGTCAGATTCGCTGAAATGGTACGACCACAACGCGGATAATCCGCCCTGGATCAAGGCGCTCGCCGAAGTCCGGACGTTGGCCTGCCGCGAAGGCTGGTGCTACCAGCACGTCCAGGCCATCATCGTCTCGATCGACCAATACGCGGAAGCCGCGCTCGGCAATCGCGGATACTTCCTGAACAAGCCGCATCGCATCGGCGGCAGCAGGAACGATCACGTTCCGTGATGCGCGACGTCGCCCGAACCGCCGGCGCGCGACTTACTCTGGGCGGCAGATGGTCGCGGAACAGGTCATCCCCGGCGGCGTTTGCCTTCATGACCGAGACGCTGATGACAACGATTGAGGATTCCTTCCAGATCGCCTGGGACTATCTGGAGGCAACGGGCGAACTCGGCCATCCCGACACCGCGGCCAATCACCTGCTCGACACGATCGAGACGATGGTTCGGCGCGGTGAGCGCCGCCGGCTGCTTCTCTCCAACACCGCCATCGCCTCCTACCAGCGTTTTCGAACCGAACAGGGCCTGTCGCTGGCGTCATAGGAACAGGGCTCCGGCTGGAACGTTCTGCTCCTCGCGCGGGGTTGGTCGCACCTCGCGAAAGTTGGGGAGGATCTTATGGAAAGCGGTTTCAAGAGCGCTGAAGCGTATCGCGCGACGGCCTTGCTCTGCCGTCAACAGGCCGCGTGCGATCCGGACAATAGCTGGAGGTTGCTCGGTGAGGCCGAGCGGTGGGAATACCTCGCTGAACAGATCCTGGCTTCCCGCCAGAATCGCGCGGCCGAGGGCGCCAAACCGGCCATCGAAACAGGAATGCCAAACCTCGCGCCTTCGCAGTCGAAGACGATGGCTAACCCGTCGCGTGCTTTGCCTTCGAAGCCGCCTCGCTATGGATAATGCTGTCGCAGCATCGCCGCCGGTGGCCGTTTAATCCGCCTCACCGACCGATCCTGCCTGGGCGCTATTTCAGGGGAACGCGACATAAAGATTGGAGTTGCCGTGTTATCGCTGTCTCCTTGGTCTCTACCGGCGATGAGAGTGTCGCGCTCCCGCCTGAATGCAGGGGGTGAGCAATGTGCAAAAGGTGCGCCGAACTCGACGGCAAGATCGAACACTACAAGCGAATATCAACCCATGTGACTGACCAGCTCACGCTGGACGGGATCGCCGGTTTGATAAAGCAAATGCTGACTGAGAAGGCCGCACTGCATCCCGAGCAAAAGCCGTGAGGGATTCCTTAATCCATGGATCAGTCGGTAGCGGTCTTGCCGACCACGCTCTGACCGTTGACGCGGACCGTGGCCCTGTCCTTCAGGCCAGGCAAACCGGTCGTCCGCGATATCGCGACAACGCGTGCAACGAGCGTCTTTGTAATTCAACTACAGCCGCTGCAGCGCCGCCGAAAAAAAGAGCCGAGAAAAATGAATCGTCTCGGCGGGACACAGTTGAGGAACAACTCCCGGTACGGCTGGTTCTACCGCAACACAATCCAACAGCTGGAGGCCGGTATGGCGAAAGAGAAAGCACTGCAAGACCTGTTTCTCGATACGTTGAAGGACATTTACTTCGCGGAAAAGAAGATCCTCTCGGCGTTGCCGAAGATGGCCAAGGCGGCGCAGTCGCCGAAACTCAAGGCGGCCTTTGAAAAGCATCTGGCCGAGACCGATGGCCAGGTCGAGCGGCTGGAGCAGGTGTTTGCGTCGATCGACGAGACCCCGAAGGGCAAGACCTGCGATGCCATCATGGGAATTCTCGACGAGGGCAAGGAAGTCATGGACGAGTACAAGGGCATGCCCGCCCTCGACGCCGGCCTTCTGGCTGCCGCGCAGGCCGTCGAGCACTACGAGATTTCCCGTTACGGCACGCTGAAGACCTGGGCGAGTGAACTGGGTTACAAGGACGCCGTAAAACTGCTCGACGCGACGCTGAAAGAAGAAAAGGCGACGGACAGCGCCCTGAGCCAACTCGCGGAATCCGAGGTCAACCGTCACGCCGAGACCGCGCAGGCTGCGTAATCAGGCAAGCGGACATCATCGAAGAAGGGCTCCAGCCTTACGCTGGGGCCTTTCTGCGTTTGCTACCCGCGATCACGTAAACGCAACGGAACCGACCGCGCCGCGGTTCATTGGTGTCTTGACCTCTAAGGAGAAAGACAATGGCAAAGCAAAATCCAGCCAGAACGGACGGCAAGGTTCCGGCACGACCGCACGATTCAGGCAGCCAGGCCAATGAAACCGTTGACGGCCTCGACGCCGAGACCGAGGCGTTGCGACACGCTGCCGAAGATACGCCGTCTGCCGCTGCACCCGACGATGTCGAGAAGGTGCCGGTATTCGACCGCGCAGGCCGGGCGCCGAAAATCTGATCGGAGCCAAGTGCGCGAGTTACGAGACTGCGAGTGAAATGCGAGGGCGACACGATGAAGTTCGGATACGCACAACCATTTTCCTTCAACATCGGCCATCGCCCGGAACCTGTCGTTTCCCGCGTTCGTCACGGCGTCACCGAAATCACCCTGAGCGACGGCCGGTTGGTTCGCGCGACGCTTCACGTCAGGGGGGTCAAGATTGACCCGAACAAGCCCGGCTCGGTTGACGTTTCATACAATATCATTGCCGAGATCATGAACACGCCGGACGTGCCCATTCTCGACGTGCATGAGACGATTCAGTGATGAAAGACCGGAGCGGATTAGCCCGGCAGGGGCGGCGCGAAGCGCGGGCCCCATGACAGGCTCCGGCGTAGTCCGCCCTTCATCGATGACGTTCTGACATCAAAGACCGCGGCGAGGCGCGCTCAATACTTCGCGGTCACCACCGTCTGAAGTGGGTCCCAGGCACCTCCCAAACATTCAATCCTGTTCACGCACGCGGATCTCCAGCCGGGCGTCGGCCAAGGCCTCGACGACGCATTTTGCCATTTGTTTGGCTTCCTCAAAGCCAATGCTTCGCTCGGGATGATCCTTGAAGCATTCGCAAATTGCGTCCGCGATGATCGATTGTACCTGATGTTGATCAACCATGATTTGCCACCTCCATGGGCAGCGCGCTTTCGTGTGCTTTGAAGAAACTCAATCTACGTATGAAGCTTCCTGAAAACGGCTCGACGACCAGGCCGGGCCATTCGAATTCAATACTCGAATTCCGGCATCGCCTTGAGCTGATCCTTCGTGGCGTTGCAGACGGACGTAATCAGCCGATCAAACCGCAGCGGTTGGATTTGGTTCCGCTCTTGCCCGCGACGCGAGGCGCGAGGCATCGGCGATTTGCCACTTCTTCCCGATCAATATCGCAGTGCACCCGATGTCTGTGGAGAGATACGTTCGAACGGGACAACATCTCATGCGGCTCGCAATTGGAA
The DNA here is from genome assembly GCF_040546575.1 of Bradyrhizobium sp. OAE829. Lineage (NCBI taxonomy): Bacteria > Pseudomonadati > Pseudomonadota > Alphaproteobacteria > Hyphomicrobiales > Nitrobacteraceae > Bradyrhizobium > Bradyrhizobium sp. OAE829. The sequence goes on from NZ_JBEPOE010000001.1 coordinate 5,828,671, forward strand.
CCTTCGCAACAGGATTTCCATTAAGGGTCACGCGGCGCACTTCCGTGCCGGGTTGGCTCGCGCATTGGTAAATAGAGGTGTTGGTCCCAGCTGGCTTGGCATTTTCGAACTTCTTGATCGGCGCACTTGTCGTCGCCGCCCTCTATTTCACGCGCGAAATCCTCGTTCCGATCGCAGTCGCCGTCCTCTTGAGTTTTGTCTTGTCGCCCCTCGTGAGGGCATTCCAGCGCATGAAGGTGCCGCGGTCGATAGCGGTGCTCAGTGCCGTCAGCCTGGCGCTGGCCATCGCCCTCAGTCTTGCGGCGATGGTGATGATCGAGGTCAACCAACTCGCGAGCGACCTGCCGCGCTATCAGTCCACGCTGGGCGAAAAAATCCATAATTTGCGGGACAGGATTGGCAGCGTTGGCGTGCTCAAGAACGCCTCCAGCCTGTTGAAGAACCTGGACAGGGAGCTGAAGTCGCCCGGAAGTGGCGATGCCGAAACGGCGAAGCCATCGTTGTCGGACCCGGCAAGAACGCCTATCCCGGTCGAAGTCCATCAGCCAGACCCGGGCGCGTCGGAGGCACTGATCGCCATGCTGCGACCACTCGCAGCTCCCTTCACCACCACCGGAATCGTGGTGATCTTCCTCATCTTCTTCCTTTTTCAGCGCGAGGATCTGCGCGACCGGTTCATCCGGTTGCTCGGCAGCGAGGATTTGGAGCGCACCACGGCGGCGCTCGATGACGCAGGGCAACGGTTGGGCAGGCTGTTCCTGACCCAACTCATTCTGAATGCGACTTTCGGCGTCGTGATCGGATTGGGCCTCGCCGTCATCGGCGTCCCGAACTCGCCGCTATGGGGATTGCTGGCTATGATCCTTCGGTTTGTGCCCTACATCGGCGCGATCCTCGCTGCCGGCTTGCCAATTGCTTTGGCGGCCGCGGTCGGGAGCGACTGGACTATGACCTTGTGGACGGCCGCCTTGTTCGCAGTGGTGGAGCCGCTGACTGGCCATGTTGTCGAGCCGCTGGTCTGTGGGCGAAGTGCCGGCCTGTCCCCGGTCGCCGTGGTCGTGGCCGCGTCGTTCTGGACCTGGCTCTGGGGCCCCTTGGGGCTTTTGCTCTCCACGCCGCTCACGCTGTGTCTGGTCGTCTTTGCCAGACACGTCGACCGTCTCCAGTTTATCGACGTCATGCTGGGAGACCAGCCGGCGTTGACGCCGCAGCAGACCGCATACCAGCGCATGCTGACGGGCGATCCGATTGACGCGATCGAACAGGCGCGGTCGTACCTGAAGAAGGGGTCCGCTGTGGCCTATTACGAAGAAATCCTGCTGGGCGCCCTGCGATTGGCTGAGGCCGATGCCGCCCAAGGCCGGCTTGACGACGTCAGGCTCGAGAATATCCACGAGACGGTTTCCGAAATCATCGAGGATATGGCCTCGCAAGAGACCGCTGAGGGGAACGCGAGTGCCGAAGCGCCCGCCAAAAAAGGGAAGATTGTCAACATCGACGCTCGCAAGCTGGGCAAGCCGATTTTCTGCATACCCGGACTGGGTCGACTCGACGATTGCGCCGCGCTGATTGTTGCAGATGCGCTGAAACGTGAAGGGTTCAACGCCCGTGTTTCCGGCGCCGATACCGAGATTGACGCCGGCAACGCGGAAACGATCTGCGTCTGTTTTCTGGAGGAGGTATCGGAGGCGAGGTTGTCGTTTACGGTTCGCAAGTTCTCCCGGCGGGCAGCTTCGGCCAGGATCATCGTCTGCCGGTTGGGAAATCAGTTCGAGGCGGACAAGGAGCAACGGAGTGATGATGTAGGGCCGCAGTCGCTCGCGACTACCATCGCCGCCGTAGCCAAAAGTACCAGCGTCAAAACGCGTCGGGAACAATAGGCAATGTCCGCGAGTTCAATCCTGGCATCGCTCCAAAGCGTGCGCCGGAAAGGCGCGCTGAACTGCGGGCTCGACCTGTCACGAAACAAGGAGAGAAAAATGAACGGTATAATTTATCTGGTTGGATTGGTCGTCGTCATCCTGGCCGTATTGTCGTTCTTCGGGCTGCGCTGACATGGTGAAACAGATCGAACCCGGCGCGGCTCCCATTGGAGTCTCCCCGAGGTATTTGAACTGGACGCCGGCGATCCTGGGTGCGCTGGTGGCAACCGCGCTGTCGTCGATCCTGTTGGCGTTCGGCGCGACCGTCGGGTTGGGGATCTCGTCGACGGCGCCGACGTGGCGGGACGCGTCCGCCGCACTTTGGATTCTGTCGGGACTCTATCTCATTATCCAGGCCGCACTGAGTTTCGGCGTGGGTGGCTACATTGCGGGGCGAACGAATGTCGCGCCGGCCGTTTTGGATGCTGACGAAATCGAACATCGCGACGGCTTGCATGGTCTCGCTGCCTGGGCGCTCGCCGTTGTTCTCGGGGTGGCGCTTGCGGCCTTGCTTGGAAGCGCGTCCCTGACGCGGTCCAACAGCAACATCTCCTCGGCACGAACCAGCGCTGCAGAGCCGCTGTTAAGCTATGAGATCGACCGGTTGTTCAGGCCGTTGCGCCGCGCCGCGAACGTGGACCTCTCGCAGGAGCGGGCGGAGGCCGGACGAATCCTCCTGACGTCGTCGAGCCATTCGGGAATGAGCAGTGAGGATCGATCCTATCTGGCTCAACTCGTCGCAGCGAATACCGGTCTTGCCGGGCCCGAAGCCGAAAAACGGGTCGACGGCGTTGTCGCAAATTCTCGGGCCGCGATAGCGAAATCTCGCCGGAGTTCGGTGATCCTCGCGTTCTCCGTCGCCGCGGCCCTGTTGCTGGGTGCTGTCATCGCATGGGCATCGGCCGGTATCGGCGGCCGCCACCGTGACGGGGCGCCGATGCCGCATTGGATGGGCGCTCGCGGGTCTGGAGTAGCCTATCGACGCGAAGCCGCGTGAACGGGTGAGGTTGGGTGAGGTGGATCGGATGAGAACCCCCGACCTCACCCCCGAAGCCGTATTGATCGCCTGTCCACAATGCAACGCGTGGCCGATGGCCTTGAACATCGTGAAACCGTCCTGGTCGTCTCGGCCGATGATTCAATTTACCTGTCCGAAATGCCATTTTACCTCCGAGGCAGAACTGCGCGGATATGCGAGATCTGGCTCCGACTAATCCTTTCGCCGTCGGCCATTCTCGTATCGCGCGACGGCGAGGCGTTCGAGATCAAAACTATGTCGGAGGTGTGGAAGATCATGCGCGGTGACCCGCACATCGCAATCGAGATTCCGCCCTCGCAGGAGCCACTGTCTTGCTTCGACGAGATGGTTAGCTATGCATGCAGGTGATCGCTGCGCTTGAGTTCGTGGGGCGGGTTAGCGTTGGCGTAAGCCGCCTCGCTTGTCGTCAACGAGTGATCGGGGATGGGGCTGATAAAATCCCTGTGCAGGTAAGTTGGTCTCTTGGTGCCATCGAACAGCACGGCAACGCCCGTGTTGCGATAGCTAATTCCGGTAACGGTCCCGGTCTTGCCGGCCAGCGCCGGGCACCGGACTGATCCGAGTTGGTTCACCTTGAAACGAGCGCCGACAACCAATCTGTTGATTTGGTGCGCCATCCGTCCACCTGTTCAATTGAGCGATTGCACAGCCTTCAGGTGGGGATCGATTGAAATCGTTTCTGGTGTCGTTGTCTGCCCGATAGGCGACAATTCATTGCAGTCAGTTGCCGCTTGTTCCCGATCCACGCGAACCTGTGCGAGGCTTCCGTCTCTTCGGCGCCTTGCGTGTCTTGACGAATAACGCGGAGCGGTAGGTATTGCAGGCTGACCCTTTCGAACGGAGGGCGCACCTTCGAATTCATTTGGAATAGTTCGCGCCCCCTCGTACTATGTCGGGGACCTGACTTAGGTCTCACCCCTCAAAACAGAACTCGGCATGGAGGCGGTTATGGAATTAATCCGCGGTGAAGAGGTGGCTGTTTTGGAAAGCCACACCAACAAGGTCTGCAGCACATGCGGGAAGCGGTTGGCCCTGATTCGAACGATAGTGAATCCTCGCACTGGCTGCATCGTCCACATGTTTGAATGCCGGTGCGGTCAGCGCACGTGGGAAGATTAAAGACTCGTTCGTTCTCGGCAACGTGCGGCCAGGCAGGCGCTACCTGGGCGTCGCTTTTCCGGCATGCCGGCGAACGAATTCCTGCAGGAAGCTCGGCAGCTCTCGCATCTGATCCGAGCAACGTTTCTGCAACTCGTGGGCGACCTCTGCTGAAACGTCTCTGCACCATCCTTCAGCGACATTAAAACCGGCAACGCGGACGGGGTTGCAATATTGACCCTCCAGCAGATCGCGCACGACCGTTTCGAGGCCGGTATCGCCGACACCACTCCCCCGCCATGCCCGGCCGAGGGAGCCAAAGTCATCGACCACCAGGTAGACTTCTCGATTGTGCTCGTTTGCAACGATCCATGGGGTCCAAATGGACTTACTCATAAAGCAACTCCACGCAACGATACCCGTATCACACCAGCGCAGAGTGATTGCTTCAGGACGGCGAAAAGGCCCCGGATCGCTCCGGGGCCCTGGCATTGGCAAGAGGTACATCCGCTCTTGCCAACCGCCGCACTTTTCCGTGGCATCAACAGCCAAGACCCTGCAGAGACCTGCACCGCATTCGGCCGGACCCGTCAGGCAGATAGGTGAGAGAAGAGGCAGTCAGATACTGCCCATCGCCCACTCAACGGCATGAAGGCTGCAGTGACAAACGATCCGATCAGCCCGGCTACGCCGACCAGCGCGAAGTAAATCTTGTCTTCCATCCAAAGTCGCGATCCTGCGGCACTTCTGGGCATCATAGCCCGGCTCGTCAGCGAGCTGCAGTCACTCTTCCGGAGTACTCCGGAACGCGACGGCTATCGCAGGTGACCAAAGCGATTGCCGATGAGCGGTCGGAAAACGCGAAAGAACGCGACGCCTCCGAATCCGCCTCGGCAAATGCAGTCTGCGCGCTGATTGGTCTGCTCCTTTGCGCGACAAACTGACCCGTCGGGCAAATCAGTTCTGATTTTCGGAATCTATGTCAAGCCCTGAAATAAAAAATATTTCTGTTTACCCGAATGAAAATCAGGTGCATATCTTTCGCCATCCCGTCCCACTCAGAGGGGCGTCGGCCGTCGTCATGACGAGGGGCGGGGATGCGGTGGACGCTGATGTTGCGATTGACGGTCGCGGCAAAGGCGTACGGCAAAAGCGTGTGGTCCTGGCGCCCGTAACGGCGTCAAGCTGCGCAAGGGCTCACGCCCTGCGCAGTGACGGTGGCAATAGAGGCCGTCTCACCGGGGAGAGCGCGTCATAAGCCGTAAAGCCACTGCGCAGGGGATGTCGGATGTTCTCCGCTGCCCTGTATGCTCATGTGCAGCATTCTTATGCACAATCGCACATGAGACCGCGGGTGCAGCGCGCATCCGGCATTCCCTGCGCCCTCTGATTGGAGAGGGCGAAACGATCCTTACAACTCGGGCGCTTCGCGCCGCGGGATCGCTGAGGTGCGTTTGTGGCTGCGTGCGGTGGCTGCATCCTTCGAGACGGCCGCTCTGCGGCCTCCTCAGGATGAGGTCGAATGGTTCAGGATGCGGTTGTCAGACCCTCATGGTGAGGAGCGCGGCAACGCGGCGCGTCTCGAACCATCAGGCCCGCGATGCTGCAATCGAATTGTCATGGCTGTCTGAAATTCGAACCTGAACTCGTCCCGTCAGGACGATGGTGGACGCACAAGGGATCGAACCTTGGACCTCTCCCGTGTGAAGGGAACGCTCTCCCGCTGAGCTATGCGTCCGGGATCCGGCGAAATCAGCGCCGTCAGAGCCCGCGATTTACGAAGTGAGGGCCCATAGTGTCAAGCAAACAAAGCGGCCGAATCGGGACATAGCGTTTTCGAGCGAAGTGGAGGCCGGTTCGCGTGAAGAAAACGCGTCAAAAAAAGTTACGCCCCTTGCTGGCGGGCGCGGGAGGCGTGCGACTGCAGGGCCCGGATTCGCTCGGCCAGCGTGCCGCCGCCTTCGGAAGGCGTGGTGGCGGCGGTGTCGTTGGCCGGCTTGGCCGGGGGCCTGGGTGCCGCCGGTTCCGCGGCCAGCATGGCCTCGATCGCCGAATTCGGCCCCTCCAGCTGGATCGCCAGTTTGGCCACCTCGGCGGCGATGTCGTTGATGCGTTCGCGCAGCAGCGCGTTCTCCATCCGCTCGGTGGCCCAGGAGCTTTCGGCCTGCTGCTGGATCGCGTTGATGTCGCGCTGCAGCTTGGCGCGTTCGTCGCGCGCGACACGAAGCTGTTCCTCGACCGCGGCCTTCTCACTGCGCAGCTTTTCGATCGCCGGCGAATTGCCGCCCTGGCTCAGGGCCGCGATCTCGACGCGCAATTCCTTGGTCGTGCGCTCGGCGACGTCGTTGGCCTGCTTGAGCTGGTTGTTCTCGAACTCGCGTTCGGCCAGCAGCTTGCCCTGGGTGGCGAGCCGCGCTTCGAGATCGCCAACGCGGTTGCCGAGCATTTCGGCTTCCTTGACCTGGATGATCAGCTGCCGGTCCAGATCGGTGACGCGCTGGCTCAGGTTTTCGACGCGGCTGCGGGCCTCGTTGAGTTCGCGCGTCGCGTTTTCGGATTCGCCGCGCTCCTGCGCGAGCCGGGCTTGCGTCGCCGCAAATTCCTTTTCGGCGTCGCCGACGCGGCCCTTCAACTCCTCGATCTGGGTGCGCACCGCGACCAGCTCGACCTGGCGGCTGTCCGCCACCATCGAACGGTCGGACAGTTCATGATTGATCTTGGCAAGTTCGCCCTGCTTGTCGGTCAGCGCCTTTTCGGCGCCGCGCAGCATCTCGGTCTTGGCCGAAAATTCCTCTTCGGTGGCGCGCAGCTGTTCCTTCACCGCCTTCTCGCGCGCCTCGAGCCCGAAGATCGTGGCGTTCTTCTCGCCAAGCTCGATCTTCATGCGGTTGATCGCGTCGGATTTCTTGCCGAGTTCGGCAAGCTGGCTGGTGGTCTTGTTCTTGAGCTGGTCGACGCTCATCTCGAGCCGGCGCGCCGACATCGCAAATTCCGCGCGCAGCTGGTCCTTGTCGGCCTGGATTTCAGCCATCGAGAGCGGGGTGGCCGCTTCCAGTCGCCGGGTCGTCAGCCGGACCGCGCGGTTATGCACCAGCGGCACGATCATCAGGCCAAACAGCATCGAGACCAGAAAACCGATCGCCAGATACATGATCGGTTCGATCATGGATGGTCACTCCCCGAGGGCGTAAAGAATTCGTTAATCACAATGCCATGGGGGACCGGCAAAAGGCCAGCCCAATGCCGCGTTAACCTGAATCGTGAAGATCAATGTGTGGGCATAGCGTTTTCGAGCGAAGTGGACCCCGGTTCGCGTAAAGAAAACGCGTCAAAACAAAAGCTGGAGCCCGGTTCTGATGCAATCAGAACCGATCAGGCTCCGCTGTTCAGGAAACCGTTGCTCAGGAAAAGGTCAGAACGGGTTCCAGGTCGCGCGCGGGGTAAATTTGAGATAGCCGATGTTGGCGCCGAGCCGCAGACCGATGCCGGAGCGGATCGGTACCAGCACGATGTTGTTGGCGGTGAGCGCGGTCATGCCGAAGCCGCCGACGATATAGGCCGAGCCGTCGATGCCGGCGAAGCGCTGATAGATCGCGTTGGTGGCGGGCAGATTATAGACCAGCGTCATGGTGCGGGCGCCGTCGCCGCCCCAGTCGAAGCCGACCGACGGACCTTGCCAGTAGACCCGCAGGTCGCCGGCGTTCTTGGTGTAGAGCGTGCCTTCGCCGTAGCGCAGGCCGGCGACGAAGGCGCCGGAGCCTTCCTCGCCGAGCACGTAACCGTTCGGCAGGCCCCATTGGCTGACCGCGCGCTCGATGATCGATGCCAGCCCGCGCGAGACGTTGCCGAAGAATTTGTGGCCGGCGTTGACCAGTTCGTCCGGCCCAAAGGTCGCCGGGCCCTGCGCGCGCTGCGGCGGCGCCTGCTGGACCGGAGCCTGCTGGTACGGCGCTTGCTGCACAGGAGCCTGCTGGTACGGCGCCTGTTGGCCCGGTGCCTGCAGCGGCGCCTGTTGCATCGGCCCCGACTGCTGCGCAGGTGCGGGCACAGTCCAGCACATCAGCGCGGCGAGCGTTACCGCGGCAAGGCGTGAGACGAAAATCATCAAAGAACCCCTGGTATCGAAATTCTGGCCGCAGCCTTAACCTGACGCCAACAAGCACGGCTCTAGGTTGCGCCCAGTGTCCCCTCGACTCGTATGTTATCGGTATCAACTATGACGGCACAACGGCAGGAAAGATATGCTTCGCGCCCCGGAATGGCCATTTTCGCCCTATGGGCAGGCATTTTCGGCGTTCTCTGCCTTGATTTCACCGCCCTTGCCGCGACCACCGAACGGGTGGTGGTCAATCGCTATTCCGGCCTTGCGATCGAGGGGTTTGATCCCGTCGCCTATTTCACCGATTCAGTGGCCGCCCAGGGCGTGGCGGATTTTGAGGCCGCCGAGGCCGGCGCCGTCTGGCGCTTTCGCAACGAGGGCAATCGCGCTTCCTTTGTCGCCCACCCCGACGTCTATGGCCCGCAGTTCGGCGGCTACGATCCGGTCGATCTCGGGCGAGGCGTTACCTATGCCGGTAACCCGCGCTTCTGGGTGGTCGCAGGCCAGCGGCTCTATCTGTTCGGTCGCGAGGAAAACCGCGATGCCTTCAAGGCCGATCCTTCGCGTTTCCTGAAAGACGCCGCCGCCCGCTGGCCTCGGCTCGAACAGGGTCTCGCGCAGTAGGATTCGGCGGGCTACCGACCCAAATACGAACGACGCTTGAAGTCAGAGGGAGGCCTCCGGATCGCCCCAGGCGATGAATTCCGGCACGATGAAGTCTTCGCGGCCAGCACCAAAATGCAGCGCGGCGCCGGTTGAATCCGTGATCTTGCCGCCGGCGGCTGTAACCACCGCATGGCCCGCGGCCACATCCCATTCGCAGGTCGGCGACAGGCGAGGATAGATATCGACCGCGCCTTCCGCCACCCGGCCGAATTTGACCGCCGAGCCGAGTTCGGCGCGCACGGCTCCGGGCCTTGCGGCAATAAAGGCTTCGGTGCGGTCGTCGCCATGCGAGCGGCTGACGGCCACGGTCCAGGCTTTTCCCCTGATCGGGCAGGGCCGCGTCCGGATCGGCTCGATCCGCGGCGCGCCGCCGTCAATAAGGGTCAACCGCTCGGCGCCCCGGCCGACGATGCCGCGCCAGATCAAGCCAAGCGCGGGCGCACTGACGATGCCGAGCAGCGGCACGCCGCCGGTCACCAGCGCCAGGTTGACGGTGAATTCGGCGCGGCCGGCGACGAATTCCTTGGTGCCGTCGAGCGGGTCGATCAGGAAGAAGCTGTCCTTGTAAGGCAGTTTCGCCAGATGCGTCCGTTCCTCGGACAATGACGGTATATTTGGCGCCAGCCGCGCCAGGCCTTCGCCGATGATGCGGTCGGCGGCGAGATCGGCTTCGGTGACCGGCGATCCGTCGGTCTTGCCATCGACCGTCATGGCGGCGCGGTTGACGGCAAGGATCGCGGCGCCGGCCCGGATCACCAGATCGGTCAGCGGCTCGATCAGGGCGCTAGCGGCCACATGATCGATAATGGCCGGAGTTGCCTCATTCATAAGCGGAGCTCATTTGCTGTTCGTGTTCCCTTGACCGGTGCCGCCCTGTGCTGGCAGCACGCGCCCGCGCAGTGTATCAAACCATCGAGCATGCGTGATTCGTAACTGTCCGCCGGCAGTCTTGCAGCGATTGGGGACTGCGCGGCCTTCCAGGAAAATCTGATGTCTGACACTCCCTCTCCCGGCGTCGCTCCTGACGCCCTCGAACTTGCGGCACTGCTGTGTTCGCGGGTCTGTCATGATCTCATCAGTCCGGTTGGCGCCATCGTCAATGGGCTGGAGGTCCTCGACGACAATCCCAAGCCCGAAGATCGTGAATTCGCGCTCGATCTGATTCGCAAGAGCGCCAAGACCGCCTCGGCCCGGTTGCAGTTCTGCCGGCTGGCGTTTGGCGCGGCTGGCTCGGCCGGCGCGCAGATCGATCTCGGCGACGCCCAGACCATGGCGCGCGGCCATATCGAGGACGGCAAGATCACCATCACCTGGAATTTGCCGCGGCTGCTCTTGCCCAAGAACCGCGTCAAGCTGCTCCTGAACATGCTGGTCATTGCGCAGCAGACCATTCCGCGCGGCGGTACGCTGACCATCGACCCGATCGGCGACGGCGAGACGATGAGCTTTCGCGTCACCTCGGCCGGCCTCAACGCCCGCGTGCCGCAAAACATCGCCGACCTCTTGAGTGCGAGTTCCAGCTCGGCCATCGATGCGCATGCGGTGCAGCCTTATTATACCCGGCTTTTGGCGCAGGCCTGCGGGCTCGCCGTGACGCTCGCGCTCGACGGCGACAAGGTGCTCGTTACCGCCGCCTGAGCGCCGCCACGCGGCGATTATGGTTAACCAGAGGTTGATATCGGGCGGCTGGATTCATTGCAGCCGTCTTATCTCTTTGTTGAGGCCGTTCTTTTCCATTTGCTCAACCAATATTAAACGCTTTGCATAGAAGCTGGCCAAGTTCCGTAAGGCACGTCGATGTCGCGTGCCGGTGCGTGCGAAGGCCGGTTTCATGGATGATTTGTTGCGGGAATTTTTGACCGAGACCAGCGAGAGCCTGGATACGGTCGACAATCAGTTGGTGCGGTTCGAGCAGGACCCGAACAACGCGAAGATTCTGGATAACATCTTTCGCCTGGTGCACACGATCAAGGGCACCTGCGGCTTCCTCGGCCTGCCGAGGCTGGAAGCGCTGGCCCATGCCGGCGAGACCCTGATGGGCAAATTCCGCGACGGTATGCCGGTCACCGCCGGCGCCGTGACGCTGATCCTGTCCTCGATCGATCGCATCAAGGAAATCCTCGCAGGTCTCGAAGCCACCGAGAACGAGCCGGAAGGCAGCGACGAGGACCTGATCGAGAAGCTGCATCTGTTGGCGGAAGGCGGGGCGCACGACGCGCACGCTGAGGCCGAAGCCGTCTCCGTGGAAGCGCCGGCGCCGGTCGTAGCCGCGCCCCCCATACAGCCCGCGAAGACACAAGAGATTGCCAAGGGCACGCTGGTCGAGCAGGTGCTGGAACGGCCCCTGCGTCCGGGCGAAGTCTCGCTCGACGATCTCGAGCGCGCCTTCCGCGAGACCGAGATCGAAGTCGTACCCGCGCCCGCAACTGCTCCCAAGGCAGTAGCTCTCGCGGCGGTGCCGGAAGCCGCCCCTGCGCCGCAGGCGGCAAAAGAAGTAAAGGCAAAGCCGGCCCGCAAGGCGGCTGCCGCCGCCGATGTCGGCGACGTCCAGGAAGCCGACAAGATCGCCAACCAGTCGATCCGCGTCAACGTGGACACGCTGGAACATTTGATGACCATGGTCTCCGAGCTGGTGCTGACCCGCAACCAGCTCTTGGAGATCTCCCGCCGCAACGAGGACACCGAGTTCAAGGTGCCGCTGCAGCGCCTCTCCAACGTCACCGCCGAACTGCAGGAAGGCGTCATGAAGACGCGGATGCAGCCGATCGGCAATGCCTGGCAGAAGCTGCCAAGGATCGTCCGCGACCTCTCCGGCGAACTCGGCAAGCAGATTGAACTGGAGATGCACGGCGCCGACACCGAGCTCGACCGCCAGGTGCTCGACCTGATCAAGGACCCGCTCACCCATATGGTGCGCAACTCCGCCGATCATGGCCTCGAGACCCCGGCCGAGCGGGCCGCCTCCGGCAAGCCCGAGCAGGGCACCATTCGCCTCTCCGCCTATCACGAAGGCGGCCACATCATCATCTGCATCGCCGACAATGGCCGCGGGCTCAACACCGAGCGGATCAAGGCCAAGGCACTGCAGAACGGGCTCGTCTCCGAGGCTGAACTGGAGAAGATGACCGAAGCCCAGATCCACAAGTTCATCTTCGCGCCGGGCTTCTCCACCGCCGCCACCGTCACCTCGGTCTCCGGCCGCGGCGTCGGCATGGACGTGGTGCGCACCAATATCGACCAGATCGGCGGCACCATCGACATCAAGTCGGTGGCCGGCGAGGGCTCTTCCGTCACCATCAAGATCCCGCTGACGCTGGCCATCGTCTCGGCCCTGATCGTGGAAGCCGGCGGCGACCGCTTTGCGATACCCCAATTGTCTGTGGTCGAGCTGGTCCGCGCCCGCGCCAACTCCGAACACCGCATCGAGCGCATCAAGGACACCGCGGTCTTAAGGCTGCGCAACAAGCTGCTGCCGCTGATGCACCTGAAGAAGCTGCTCAAGATCGACGACGGCTCCTCCTCCGACCCCGAGAACGGTTTTATCGTGGTCACGCAAGTCGGCAGCCAGACCTTTGGCATCGTGGTCGACGGCGTGTTCCACACCGAAGAAATCGTGGTCAAGCCGATGTCCACAAAACTGCGTCACATCGACATGTTCTCCGGCAACACCATTTTGGGCGATGGCGCCGTGATCATGATCATCGACCCCAACGGCTTTGCCAAGGCGCTCGGCGCCGCCGGCTCCTCCGCCCAGGGGATGGCGGACGAGAACGCGGCGGCCCATGCCAACACCGGCGAACAGCTGACCTCGCTGCTGGTGTTCCGCGCCGGTTCGAGCCAGCCCAAGGCGGTGCCGCTCGGCCTCGTTACCCGGCTGGAGGAGATCGCCACCGACAAGATCGAACTCTCTAACGGCCGCTACATGGTGCAGTACCGCGAGCAGCTGATGCCGCTGGTGCAGATGAACGGGGTCAACGTCCAGACCTCGGGCGCCCAGCCGATCCTGGTGTTCGCCGACGACGGCCGCTCGATGGGGCTGGTGGTCGACGAGATCATCGACATCGTCGAGGAGCGGCTGCACATCGAAGTCGCCGGCTCCAGTGAGGGCATTCTGGGTTCGGCCGTGATCAAGGGCCAGGCCACCGAAGTGATCGACGTCGGCCATTTCTTGCCCATGGCGTTTGCCGACTGGTTCTCGCGCAAGGAGATGCGCCCCTCGGTATCGGCGCAATCGGTGCTCTTGGTCGACGACTCAGCCTTCTTCCGCAACATGCTGGCGCCGGTGCTCAAAGCCGCCGGCTACCGGGTGCGGGTTGCCCCCAATGCGCAGGAAGGCCTCACCGCGCTGCGCTCGGGCCAGACTTTTGATGTGGTGCTGACCGACATCGAGATGCCCGACATGAACGGGTTCGAGTTTGCCGAGACGATCCGGGCCGACCAGCACTTAAGCGCAATGCCGATCATCGCGCTGTCCTCGATGGTCTCTCCGGCGGCGATCGAGCGCGGGCGGCAGGCCGGCTTCCACGATTACGTCGCCAAGTTCGACCGTCCGGGCCTGATCGCGGCGCTGAAGGAACAGACCGCTGGCGAGACCAGGCGCGCGGCATAAGGCTAAAGGCAAGACATCATGACAACCAAGACCGACACCATCGAGGGCACCGTGGTCGAATACGTCACCGCCGTGATCGGCGGGCAGCTGTTCGGCTTGCCGATCTCCCGCGTCCAGGACGTGTTCATGCCGGAACGGCTGACCCGCGTTCCCCTGTCCTCGGCCGAGATCGCCGGCGTGCTCAATCTGCGCGGCCGCATCGTCACGGTCGTCGACATGCGCGCCCGGCTCGGGCTGCCCAAAAACGACGACGGCAAGCCGCCGATGGCGGTCGGCGTCGACCTGCGCGGCGAGTCCTACGGCCTCTTGATCGACCAGATCGGCGAGGTGCTCCGGCTGCCCGACGACAGCCGCGAGGAAAACCCCGTCAATCTCGACCCCCGCATGGCCAAGCTCGCCGGCGGCGTCCACCGCCTCGACGGCCAGCTCATGGTCGTCCTCGATGTCGATCGCGTCCTCGAAATCGTGCCGGATCTGATGGCGGCATAAGAAGCAGAAGCAAAGCGAAAGCGTACATAACACTTGGAAACGTCCCTTCGGGGAATGGAAGTAGAGGCCGAAAATGAGAACATGTCTCGTCGTCGATGACTCCAGCGTCATTCGCAAGGTCGCACGCCGTATCCTGGAAGGTCTTGATTTCCAGATCATCGAAGCCGAGGACGGCGCGAAAGCGCTGGACGCCTGCAAGCGCGCCATGCCCGAGGCGGTCCTGCTCGACTGGAACATGCCCGTGATGGACGGTTATGAATTCCTCGGCAATCTGCGCCGCATGCCCGGCGGCGATGCGCCCAAGGTGGTGTTCTGCACCACCGAAAACGACGTCGCGCACATCGCACGTGCGCTGCATGCCGGCGCCAACGAATACATCATGAAGCCGTTCGACAAGGACATCGTCACCGCGAAGTTCCAGGAAGTCGGCCTGATCTAAGTAGCGATCCGGCGGCTCAACGGCCCTCGGCTTTTCCTTGTTAAGTGTGCCGTTCGAGTCGTTCCTGGTGAAGTAATGAGTACTGCGTTGACAAGTGCCCCGGCCCCGACTTCGACACGGCAGGACAAGCTGCGTGTTATGGTGGTCGACGACAGCGTCGTCATCCGCGGGATGATCTCACGCTGGATCGGAGCTGAGCCGGATATGGAGGTCGTCGCCTCCCTGCGCACCGGCCTCGACGCCGTCAACCAGCTCGAACGCATCAATCCCGACGTCGCCGTGCTCGATATCGAAATGCCGGAGCTCGACGGCATTTCCGCGCTGCCTAAACTGCTGGCGAAGAAACGCGATCTCATCATCATCATGGCCTCGACGCTGACTCGCCGCAATGCGGAGATCAGCTTCAAGGCGCTGTCACTTGGCGCCTCCGACTACATTCCAAAGCCCGAAAGCACGCGCGAGGCTTCCGCAGCCGAAACTTTTCGTCACGATCTGATCCAGAAGATCCGTCACCTTGGCGCCAAGATCCGCCGCAGTGCGCATGCACACGCGCCGGCGAGTCCGCCGCTGGCGCCGGCTCACCACGACAAGCCGCGCGAAACCGCAGCCCGCGCGCCGTTGGCTTCGCCGGCACCGGCCGCACATCCGGCGCCGACACGCCGCCCGTTCAGCATGCTGGCGCCGCGCGTGCTCCTGATCGGTTCGTCGACCGGTGGTCCGCAGGCGCTGATGTCGCTGGTCACCGAAATCGGGCCGGTGATCGACCGTTTTCCGGTTCTGATCACGCAGCACATGCCGCCGACTTTCACCACGATTCTCGCCGAACATCTGGCGCGTTCGAGCCGGCGGCCGGCGCATGAGGCGGTCGATGGCGAAATCGTCAAGGCCGGCCAGATCTATCTCGCGCCGGGCGGCCGCCATATGCGGGTCGTGCGCCATGGCGCAGAGGCGGCGATCGCGCTCGACGACGGACCACCGGTGAATTTCTGCAAGCCTGCGGTCGATCCGCTGTTCACCTCCGCGATCGATGTCTGGCAGGGCGGCATCATGTCCGTGATCCTGACCGGCATGGGCTCCGACGGCATGCGCGGCGGCAAGGATATTGTCGCGGCCGGCGGCAGCGTGATTGCCCAGGACGAGGCGACGAGTGTGGTGTGGGGCATGCCGGGTGCGGCCGCGAATGCCGGCATTTGCGCCGCGATATTGCCGCTTAATCAGATCGCGCCGAAACTGGTTCGGTTGTTTTCGGGAGATCGTTCGTGACGCCTCAGGACTATGAGTATCTGCGTAAGCTTCTGAAAGAGCGTTCCGGGCTGGACCTGTCCGCCGACAAGCAATATCTGGTCGAGAGCCGTCTAGTGCCGCTGGCGCGCAAGGCGAGCCTTGCCGGTATCCCCGAGCTCGTTCAGAAGATGAAGGTCGGCGCCGAGGCACTGACCGCCGAGGTGGTCGAAGCGATGACCACCAACGAGACCTTCTTCTTCCGCGACAAGCTTCCGTTCGATCATCTGAAAGAGGCGGTTCTCCCGGCGCTGGCGCAGGCGCGCGCGGCGCGTCGTTCCCTGCGCATCTGGTGCGCGGCTTCCTCCACCGGGCAGGAGCCGTATTCGATTGCGATGTGCCTGAAGGAGGCCGGCGCCATGCTGGCGGGCTGGCGCACCGAGATCGTTGCGACCGACCTTTCGCTGGCCGTGCTGGAAAAATCCAAGGCCGGCATCTTCAGCCAGTTCGAGGTGCAGCGCGGCCTGCCGATCCAGATGCTGGTGAAATATTTCACGCAGAATGGCGAGCTGTGGCAGCTCAACGCCGACATCCGCAGCATGGTGCAGCACCGTCAGTTGAACCTGTTGCAGGATTTTTCTCACCTCGGCACGTTCGACGTGATCTTCTGCCGCAACGTCCTGATCTATTTCGACCAGGACACCAAAGCCAAGATCTTCGAACGCATCTCGCGGATGCTGGAGCCCGATGGCGTGCTGGCTCTGGGGGCTGCCGAATCCGTGGTCGGAATCACCAACGCCTTCAAGCCCTATCCGGATCGCCGCGGGCTCTATCGTCCAAATGCCGCACCAACTATTGTGCGCCCCGGGGTAGCGACCCTGGTGCCGCAGGCGCCAAGGTCGGTGGCGTCGGCACGCTGATCTGTCGGTCTATCGACATCAGTTAGAGGATCGCGTGCGGTACGAACCGTGACGTGTTGCCGGTGATCGGATTTTCGTCCTCGCGGATCGATAGTCCGCACGGTGTGTGATCGATCAGCCAGCTTCCGAGCACCGGATATTGTTCGGAAAAGCTCGGCAGGGACGCGAAACCCTGCAGGATGAAGCCTTCCGCCCCATATGGGCCTTGCTGTTCCATCAGTGTCGAGCCGGCGCTGACGAGCGTCACATTTGCGCCTTCGCGCGAATACAGCGGCTTGCGCACGAACGAGGAGCCGAGCATCGTCGCCTTCGGATCGTCCTCGAAATAGGCCGGCAGCAAATTGGGGTGTTTTGGAAACATCTCCCAGAGCAGCGGAAGAATGCCCTTGTTGGACAGGATCGCTTTCCACGGCGGCTCGATCCAGCGCGTCGGGGCGCTCGACAGATTTGCGCCGAACGTGTCTTGAAACATCCATTCCCAGGGGTAGAGCTTGAACGCAAGCTCAATGCCGCGATCGTCGAGATCGACGAACCGGCCATCGCCCCCGAGGCCGACGTCCTTGATGTCCATCAGCGTGGTCTTCAATCCGGCCTGACTCGCGGTGTCCTGCAGATAGGCCAGCGTGCCGGCGTCCTCGGCATTGTCGGTCATCCCGGCCAGATGCAGGTGCTTTGCGCTGCCGTGTTTTTTCCAGGCGTCGATCAGCCGCTCATGGATCGAGTTGAACTGGTCGGCGCGCTTCGGGATGATGCTGCGTTCGATCGCCTGTTCGAGCCAGGTCCACTGAAAAACCGCCGCTTCGAAAATCGAGGTCGGCGTATCCGCGTTGTACTCCAGCAGTTTCGCCGGGCTCCAGCCGTCGTAGCTCAGGTCCAACCGGCCATAGAGGCTGGCGTCGCGGCGGCGCCAGCTCTCCGACAGCAGCGGCCAGAAGGCTTCGGGTATTTTCAGCCGGCGCAGGTATTTTTCGTCGTTGATCGCGCGGCCGACCACCTCGAGGCACATCGCCTCGATCTCGCCGGTGGGCGCCTCAATCCGCCGTTCGATCTCGTTCAGAGTGAATGCGTAATAGGCCCGTTCGTCCCAATAGCGCTCGCCGCCGATCGTGTGAAAAGTGAATCCGGCGCTTTCGGCGGTGGCACGCCAGTCGTCGCGTTCGGGGCAGGGGATGCGCTCCATGACATTCAGCCGCCCGAGAAGCCGACGGCATGCCCGAACGATCCGAAGCCGCCGCGCTGCGCGCTGTGCGAGCCGGAATCGGACGTGCTGGAGCCCGAATAGTTCGAGGAGGAATTGCTCGAACCCGAAGAACTCGACGAGGAGCCGCCGGAGTAATAGCTGCTGCGTGAGGAGCTTCCGCCGCCACCCGAACTGCTGGATGAAGATCCGCGCTGCTGGCATTCGGCGGCACTGCTTTGCAGCAGCGACGGCTGCGCTGTGTTCGGCGACGGTTCGCATTTTCTGCTGGGCATCAACGTGTAGGCGGCACTGCCAACCGCGAGCGTGCCCATCAGAAACAACGCGACGTGGCCGGAACGCTTTGCCGGCGGGCCCGACGACTGCGGCACAGGCGGTACTGACGGTTTTCGCGTCCCGAATTCGCTTGTGCGTTTGGGGGGCTTGTTCGCCATGGTCAGTAGATCATGCTGGCAGCGTTGAGTGCGCCCGCGGCCAGCGAGGCTAGACCAAGCCAGATGGCGGCGGCAAGTTCGCCGCCCGCGATGCGCTGCGACAGGTTCGGCACCGGTATCTTGACGAGGTAAAAGACGATGATCTGCACGATCAGGGCGACGACAGCCCAGATCAGGCAATCCCAGACATTGGCGGAATGGGCGATGGCGCTGACCAAGGGCAGCGCGAAGCCGAGCAGGCTGAGCCCCAACGCGATCGCCGCTGCCGGATTATTGTCGCGGATCAGCAGGAACTCGTCATGCGGCGTGACACGGGTATAGACGAAGAGGTAGGCGGCCACGGCGACAAGCGCCGTGCAGAAATAGACCAGAAACGCCGGTAGCCCGGCGAGGGATTGCAAGATCATTATGACGCCCCGACTCGATCGGTCCCCACGTTCGCACGATCCATTGGTCGGCGCATCGGAGAGGTCGGTTCAATCCCAAGCAAAAACCCCGCCGTTTCAGGCGGGGTTCGCAAATCGGCCTTGATGCAGCCGGCTATTCCTTGACCTCGATCTTGCCCTTCATCGCCGGGTGCAGGCCGCAGATGTAATCGTAGATTCCGGCATCGGCGAGGGTCAGCTGGGTGGTCTGGCCTTTCAGCGCGATGGACGAGCGCTGCGCTTTGGCACCGGTGATTGTGACCTGGTGCGGCGAGGAATCGGTGTTGTGCCAGGTGATGGTCTGGCCCTTGTTGACGACGACGGTCTCCGGTCCGAATTTGAAGTCGGAGATCGAGACGACGCCGGGGCCCAGCGTGGGCTTTGCCATGGCGCCTTCTGGCGTGCCCTTCAGGCCCGCCAATGAGATAACAAAATCCTGCCCGGCATGTGGCTTGTGGCAGGCGAAGCAAGCCGTCAAATTGGCCTTGTCGTTGACCTTCCTGTCCGGCCCAAACGCCTGATACTCCCATTCGCCGTTCCGAATGTCGTCCTTGTACTCGGTACCCCAGCCGTCGCGCTTTTCCATCACGGTGTAGGCGATGAGGTCGCCCTTCTGGAAGCGGCCGTTGGCGTCCTTGAGAGGCTCGCCGGCCGCATCGAGCTGCGCCTTGTACTGAACCAGCGTCAGCACCGTGCCGCTCGGGATAGGCTGCCCCTTGCGCACGGCATCGACCGCCGCAGGCGTCGCATAGAGCTCGCGATACTGCTTGTTGTCGTAACGGCTGACGATGGAGTAGAGCGTGTCCTTGTCGAAATTCTCCGGGAAGGCGACCTTGTCGCCGCTGGCGAGCGCCGAATAGCCGATCAGCGCGCCCGATGCCGATCCGAGCGCAACCGCAGCAAGCAGCCTGACGTTTTTCATGACTTTCCCCTCGTTTGCGGACAATTCCGTCAGATACGAGACACCGCGAAGTGGGTTTCAATCCGGAGGAATCGAATTTGTCGCGTGGCAGCGGCCTGGAGCTTCGGTTCTGATGAATCAGAACCGAAGCTCTAGCCTCTTGTTTTGACGCGTTTTCTTCACGCGAACCGGCGTCCATCCCGCATTAAGTGCGGGACAGGCTTTCGCTCGAAAACGCTCTAAAAACAAAAACCCCGCCATTTGCGGCGGGGTCCAGTCGGGGAGGAGTGAGCCTTGCGGCTCGCCGTAAACCCTGGTCAGGCGGGAATGCGTTCTTCCTGCTCGTGCGGCTCGCGCAGCACGTAGCCGCGGCCCCACACGGTCTCGATGAAGTTGCGGCCTTCGGAAGCGTTGGCGAGCTTCTTGCGCAGCTTGCAGATGAAGACGTCGATGATCTTGAGCTCGGGCTCGTCCATGCCGCCATAGAGGTGGTTGAGGAACATTTCCTTGGTGAGCGTGGTGCCCTTGCGGAGCGAGAGCAGCTCCAGCATCTGGTATTCCTTGCCCGTCAGATGGACCCGCTGGCCACCGACCTCGACCGTCTTGGTGTCGAGATTGACGACGAGGTCGCCGGTCTGGATCACCGACTGGGCATGACCCTTGGAACGGCGCACGATCGCGTGGATGCGGGCGACCAGTTCGTCCTTGTGGAAGGGCTTGGTCATGTAGTCGTCGGCGCCAACGCCGAGACCCTTGACCTTGTCCTCGATGCCGGCGAGGCCGGAGAGGATCAGAATGGGGGTCTTGATCTTCGACACCCGAAGCTGCTTGAGCACGTCATAACCGGACATGTCGGGCAAATTGAGGTCGAGAAGGATAATGTCGTAATCGTAAAGCTTACCGAGATCGACGCCTTCTTCTCCGAGATCCGTCGTATAGACGTTGAAACTCTCGGATTTAAGCATCAACTCGATCGACTGCGCGACGGCGCTGTCATCTTCTATCAGCAAAACGCGCATGCCAGTCCCCTATAGTCGCCGCTCCGGGCGTCAGGTCGGCCGCACTTGCGGCACTCAAAACGCCTTTGAACAACTGATTCGGATCCTGACGACATATGGTTAACAAATACTGATTCGTGTTCGCAAGCTCTAACCGTGCAATTTTTGTCGAATCGCCGTAAGATATTGCGTCGAAGCAGCTTTTCCTTACCGTTCTCGTTCAAGTTCCACATTAAGAGACGGGCCTAACCGACTCCCGCGACTCATCCTTCTTCTGATGGACGAGCGCTCTCAGTCACCAAAGACAGTGACGCAATGATTAACGATGCGGGTAAACACGAGGTTAAGCGCCCCTTTCAAACACGCGGAAACTTAAGGTTTTCGCAATGAAGGCGCTCGCGGAACAGATCGGCGACGTCGATGGCGTCAATATATATGGCCGTGTGATCGGCGTGCGCGGGCTGATGGTCGAGATCGCGGGGCCGATCCATGCGATGTCGGTCGGCGCCCGGATCGTGATCGAGACCGGCGGCAGTTTCATTCCGGCAGAGGTGATCGGCTTCTCCGGGAACAATGCGGTGGTGATGCCGTTCGCCGGCCTCGAGGGCGTCAGGCGCGGCTGCCGCGCCGTGATCGCCAATGCCGCGGGGCAGGTGCGGCCCTCGCCATTCTGGCTCGGCCGCGTGCTCAACGCGATGGGGGAACCGATCGACGGCAAGGGGCCGCTGACGCAGGGGCCATCGCCGATGCCCTATCGGAACTCGCCGCCGCCAGCGCATTCGCGCCAGCGGGTCGGCGCCCCCCTCGATCTTGGCGTGCGCGCCTTGAATACCTTCCTGACCTGCTGCCGCGGCCAGCGGCTCGGCATCTTCGCCGGATCCGGCGTCGGCAAATCGGTGCTGCTGTCGATGCTGGCGCGTAATGTCGATGCCGATATCACGGTCATCGGCCTGATCGGTGAACGCGGCCGCGAGGTGCAGGAGTTTCTGCAGGACGACCTCGGCGACGAGGGCCTGGCGCGTTCGGTCGTGGTGGTGGCGACCTCCGATGAGCCGGCCTTGATGCGCCGGCAGGCGGCCTATCTGACGCTCGCGATCTCCGAGTATTTTCGCGATGAAGGCAAGGACGTGCTGTGCCTGATGGATTCGGTGACGCGCTTTGCGATGGCGCAGCGCGAGATCGGGCTGTCAGCGGGCGAGCCACCGACCGCCAAAGGCTACACGCCGACGGTGTTCACTGAACTACCGAAGCTTCTGGAGCGGGCAGGGCCGGGCATCAGCGCCGGCACCATCACCGGCATTTTCACCGTGCTGGTCGATGGCGACGATCATAACGAACCGATTGCGGACGCGGTGCGCGGCATTCTCGACGGCCACGTCGTGATGCAGCGATCGATTGCCGAGCGCGGGCGTTTTCCCGCGATCAACGTCCTCAAATCGGTCTCCCGCACCATGCCGAAATCGGCCGATCCGGCTTATCTGCCCGTGATCATGCGGGGCCGTCAGGTGATGGCGACCTACGCCGATATGGAGGAACTGATCCGGCTCGGCGCGTACCGGGCGGGGTCGAGCCCGGAGGTCGACGAGGCGATCCGGCTGCACGAGCCGCTGGAAGGGTTCCTGCGGCAGGGCAAGGGCGAAAAAGCAAGCCTCGCCGACGGCTACCAGCAATTGGCGCAGATACTGACTAGTTTGGAAACGGAACGCTAACTTTGTCAGGCCATCATCCCCGTCACATGAATAGTCTTGCTGGCGGGGCCCCCGGGGGAAGCCGGCTTTGTCCCGCGTTAAGATTGGGACTTCTGGGGAGTATGAGTCGATGAAGTCACGTGAAACGCTGATCCGCCTGAAGAAATTTCAGGTCGATGAGAAGCGCCGAAGGGTCACCCAGATCGAAGGCATGATCGCTGATTTCCAGCGCATGTCGGTCGATCTCGAGCGCGAAATCCAGACCGAGCAGGACCGGGCAGGGATCCAGGATCCGACCCATTTCGCCTATCCGACCTATGCCAAGGCGGCGATCCAGCGGCGCGAGAACCTGACCCGCTCGGCCGACGAACTGCGCATCCAGTTGGAAGATGCCAAGGCTCTGCTTGGGGAAGCCTTCGAGGAGCTCAAGAAGGTCGAACTCTTGGACGAGCGTGACCAGGCGCGCGAACGCGCCGAGGAGAACGCCCGCGAGCAGGCCGACATGGACTCCATCGGTCTGATGCGCGCCCGCCTCGGCGCCATCGCCTGACGCCTTACCTTCTCTCATCCGATCAATCGACAACCCGGGCCGCAAGGTCCGGGTTTTTCTTTGATAATGTCCACAGACAGGCGTCTTGGTGGCTGGTTTGCTGCAAGGTATGCTAGGAGGGTTCTCGATGCTCCCGGCGTAAAGCGCGATGGGGGATCGCGATTTGGGGGACACTGAATGCTGACGCCAGCAGAGCTGGTCTGGCTGATTGCCGCTGTTGCGAAGGGGGATGAAGCCGCTTTCGAGCGGCTTTACGCCGCCACGCGCGCGAAACTCTTCGGTGTCGTCCTCCGTATCTTGCGCCGACAGGATCTCGCCGAGGAGGTCATTCAGGAGGCTTACGTCAAGATCTGGAACAGCGCCGGACAATTCAATCCGGCGCTCGCTTCACCGATAACGTGGATGGCGGCGATCGCGCGCAACCGGGCGATCGACGTCGTGCGCAAGAAGACCGAGGCCTCGATCGAGGAGGAGCCGACCGCGATGGAAGTGGCTGCCGATTCACCCGATCCGCTGGCGCGGCGCGAGATGACGGAAGAGTTGAAGCGGCTGCTGGAATGCGTCGGCCGTCTCGAGCCCGACCGGCAGAAGCTGGTGCTGCTGGCCTATTACAACGGCTGGAGCCGCGAGCAGCTGGCCGCCAAGTTTGAGACGCCGGTGAATACGGTGAAGACGTGGCTGCGCCGCAGCATGATGGATATCCGGGAATGTCTCGGGCTTTGAGTTTTGGAATGAGCTATTTGGAAGGTGTTCTGGACGTTAGATGATGGCCTATAGCGAAGACCATATCGCGCTCGCCGCGGAATATGCGCTCGGCACCCTCGATGCCGACGAGCGCGCGCAGGTCGAAACCATGATGGCCGTCGACACGGAATTCACCGCCGTGGTCCAGGCGTGGGAGTACAGGCTCGGCGTCCTCAACCAGATGGTCGGCTCGGTCGAGCCGCGGCCGATCGTCTGGGAAAACATTCAACGCGCGATCGGACATGCCGGACCGCAGGTGCCGCTGGCGCTGCCGGAAGCGGCCGCTGCTCCGCCGCCGGAAGCCGCCGCGCCTCCGCCGCCGGCGGATTCGCTGATGGCCGAACTGACCGAGGCTGCTGATAATTCCAACGTCGTCCAGTTGTCCGGCCGGGTGAAGCGCTGGCGCAATCTGGCGTCGTTCGCGACGGCAGCCGCCGCGGCGCTGATCGCGATGCTCGGCCTGCAGGTCTATTCGCCGGACTCGCTGCCCAACGCGCTTCGTCCCAAGATCCGCACGCAAGTGGTCGAGGTCAAGACGCCGCCGCTGCCGGCGCCGACGTCGGCGCAATACGTGGCGATCTTGCAGGGGAACGGCGGCTCGCCGGCGTTCATCCTCACGGTCGACGCCGCCACAAAAAATTTCACCGTCCGCAAGGTCGGCGCCGCCGCCGAAGCCGGCAAGAGCTATGAGCTCTGGCTGGTCTCCGACAAGCTGCCGCAGCCGCGCTCGCTCGGCGTGATCGGCGGCAGCGAGTTCACCGCGCGCAACGTGCTCGCGTCCTACGACGCCGGCACGATCAACGCCGCGACCTACGCGGTGACGGTCGAGCAGGCCGGCGGATCGCGTGACGGCAAGCCAAACTTGCCGCCGGTCTTCGCCGGCAAGCTGATCGAGACAGTGCCGGCCTCTCGCTGACGCCTGCACGCTGAAGCTGCCTCCTCATGGTGAGGAGCGCGTCTTCGCGCGTCTCGAACCATGAAGGCCCATGCATCATCGATTGCGCCCGTGGCCATCCTTCGAGACGCCTGCTTCGCGGGCTCCTCCAGCGATGAGCTTACGCTCACGCGGGGATGAGGTCCGTGAGTTCCAATGGTGTGCCGGCAACTGACCCCCCATAAAGAGAAAACGCCCGTGGGGAGCGGGCGTTTTCGTAGTCAACTTGGGGGTAGTTGGGGTCTTCTAGTACTTCACGTGGCGACTTTGGGGGGCTGTAAAGAGCCGCGTGAATTCGTGAATTCCTGTTGTTAGCGCAATCCTTGTTTAGCGAACCACCGAATTGCCCGAGCTCGTGATCACGACCGGCTTGCCGGCCTTCATCACGCGGGTGCTCGCGGTCTGCTGGTAACCTTCGTCCGAAGTGGTGCGCGCCGAGATGCCGAAGCCGGCGACCAGGATGCCCACGACCAAAGCTACGACCACAATCTTGAGATGGGTCATGCGGTCTGCGCTGTAAATCGAGTGATTCATGGAAGTCTCCTGCCCGCCTTCCCCTGTGTCGAATTAGACGACCTCATCGACAAACAGGTTCAACGTCTCGGCACAGGAAACGTAGGAATTCGCTGTTTCGTTCCACAGATGCGATCACAAGGCGGTGAAAAGACTTGAACGGCCGCGATCAGCTGAGCGGCGATAGCTGCCTGAAATGACAAATAATAAAACAATTACAAATCATTAGTGCTGCAGTGGCATGTCGGAGCGGAAAATCGGCCACCTTGCCGGATTTTAACAAACCGTTTGCCTGTGGCGAAAACACCTCACGGCGCCGTTATTGATTTGCTCGGCGGAACAAAGGGCTGGGAGAGGGGCACGGTCCCTTCGCGGGCTATTGAACTCGCTCTCCCGCTCTAAACGCTGCCGACCGTTTTCAGCCGGGCGCGCGGGTGGATTTCGGCCTGCGACAGCACGGTGGTCTGGGCCCGGAACCGTTCCACCAGCGAGCGCACGAACGGGCGGATCGCCGCCGACGTCACCAGCACCGGCGCCTCGCCTTCCTGGGCGGCGCGCTCGAAGCTGACGCGCACCGCGGTCATGAACTCCGACAGCTTTGACGGCTGCATCGCGAGACTCCGGTCTTCGCCGCTGCCGACGATCGATTCGGCGAACGCCTGCTCCCAGCGCGCCGACAGCGCGATCAGCGGCAAATAGCCGTTGTAGGAGGTGTTCTGGGCGCAGATCTGGCGCGCCAGCCGGGCGCGGACATGCTCGACCATGGTGGCGGGGTTGCGCGAGAACGCCAGCGCGTCGGCAATGCCTTCCAGGATGGTGGAGAGGTCGCGGATCGAGATCCGCTCGGACAGCAGCAATTGCAGCACGCGCTGAATGCCCGACATGGTGACCTGGCTCGGCACGATGTCCTTGACCAGTTCGCCCTGTTCCTTCGGCAGGTCCTTGATCAGCTTCTGCACCTCGCCGTAGGACAGCAGGTCCGACATGTTGCTCTTCAACAGTTCGGTCAGATGCGTCGACAGCACGGTCGCGGCATCGACGACGGTATAGCCCTTCAGCGAGGCCTCTTCCTTCAGGCTGGCGTCGACCCAGGTCGCGGGCAATCCAAAGGTCGGCTCGATGGTGTGGATGCCGGGCACGCCGACCTGGTTGCCGGCGGGGTCCATGACCATGAACTGGTTCGGCCAGATTTTGCCGCTGCCGGCGTCGACTTCCTTGATCTTGATCATGTAGGTGTTGGCCTCGAGCTGGACGTTGTCGAGGATGCGCACCGCCGGCATCACAAAGCCCATTTCGACCGCGAGCGAACGGCGCAGCGCCTTGATCTGTTCGGTGAGGCGGTCGGTGCCGTCGGGGCCGTTGACCAGCGGCAGCAGCGCATAGCCGAGCTCGATCTTGAGATCGTCGATCTTGAGAGAGTTGGCGATCGGTTCTTCCGCCGCCGCACTGGCGGCGGCAGCGGCAATGTCGGGCGCGGCGAGCTCGGCAGCTTCGGCGGCCCTGGTGTCGCGGTTGCGGTTGCGCGCCTTCCAGGCCAGCGCCGCGGCGCCGCCGCCGAGCGCCAGGAACGGCAGCATCGGAATGCCCGGCAGCAAGGCCAGCACCAGCATGACGCCGGCCGACATGCCGAGCGCCTGCGGATAGCCGGACAGCTGCTTCATCAGCGCCTTGTCGGCGGCGCCGGTGATGCCGGCCTTGGAGACGAGCAGGCCCGCCGCAGTCGAGACGATCAGCGCCGGCACCTGGGTGACCAGGCCGTCGCCGACGGTCAGGATGGTGTAGGTGCGGGCGGCATCGCCAAAGCTCATGCCCTGCTGGGCGACGCCGATGATGATGCCGCCGATGACGTTGATGAAAACGATCAAAAGGCCGGCGATGGCGTCGCCGCGCACGAATTTCGAGGCGCCGTCCATGGCGCCGAAGAAGCCGCTTTCGTCTTCCAGTTCCTTGCGGCGCCGCTTGGCGGTGGCTTCGTCGATCAGGCCGGCGGACAGGTCGGCGTCGATCGCCATCTGCTTGCCGGGCATCGAGTCGAGCTGGAAGCGGGCGGCGACTTCGGCGATACGGCCCGAACCCTTGGTGATGACGATGAAGTTCACGATGACCAGGATCGCGAACACGATAATTCCGATCACGAAATTACCGCCCATCACGAAATTGCCGAAGGCTTCGATGACGTGGCCGGCCGCCGCCGTGCCCTCATGGCCGTGGCTCAGGATCAGCCGGGTCGAGGCCATGTTCAGCGACAGCCGCAGCATGGTCGAGATCAGAAGCACGGTCGGAAACGACGAGAATTCCAGCGGCGCCTGGATGAACAGCGCCGTCATCAGGATCAGGATCGATACCGTGATCGAGATCGCCAGGAACAGGTCGAGCACGATCGCGGGCAGCGGGAGGATCAGCACCACCAGGATGGTGAGGACGCCGAAGGCGAGGGCGAGATCGCCGCGCCGGAGCATGGTGCCGATTTCACTGAAGCTGGGGAAGCCGCCGCTTGCCCCTGTGCCCTGACCTGCCGTGACGTCGACCATGCTCGCAGCTCCTCGCGAATGGCGGCCGCGGCCGCCAGACGTCTTCGCGGCGGCCGAAGGGCCGCCGCTCCGTAAGTGAGGCACCGCACTGGCGTCCACGGGTTCCTCCCGTTCTACGCGGCTGACGACACTCGACTTCACTGGGCAAATTTTGCCCGGTGTATGGTTAGTAAAGGGTTAATTTCCGGATTTTGGGCTGGCGTTTAGCCCTCGGATTCGCCCCTCGTATCGGTGTCATACCCGCGCATGCGGGTATCCAGTACGCCGCGGCTTCTCGGTTCTTTCACCGGCGTCTCTGGAATACTGGGTCACCCGCCTGCGCGGGTGACGACAGCGGTGATGTGGCGCTCGCCTTCACCAAGCACACCTTCGCGATCCCGCGACGCAAGGCGCCCGGGTGGTTCAAACCGTTTCTCCCAAAAACGAGGGAGCAGGGAATGCCGGGTGCGCGCTGCACCCGCGGTCTCGTGTGCGATTGTGCAACAAGATGGTGCACACGAGCATACAGGGCAGCGGAGAGCATCCGACATTCCCTGCGCAATGGCTTTACGGCTTATATCGTGCTCTCCCCGGTGAGACGGCCTCTATTGCCACCGTCGCCCCTCGGAAGCGTTGGCTCCCGAAAGACTTGACGCCGTTACGGGCGTCAGGACCACACGACTTCACCGTACGCCTTTGTCGCGCCCGTCAAGCGCAACATCGGCGTCCACCACATCCCACCCCGCGTCCGGACGATCGCGATACGCCCCTCGCAGAGGGATGAGACGGGGGAGATATGCCAGGTGAGTCGGGGTCGTCGTCAAGGGGAATTTCCGTAAATCAGAAAATAACTCCCGGCCCGGCGCCGGTTCCAACAATCCTTTGAACCTTTAGCCCGTCCCCGCAGACAGATAGCTACCGGGGGATTGCACTTTCCGGGGCTAGCACAGCGCCACTAAGCATCATTCGGCTTTGGGGCGCTGTTGCCTGAGTGGCCTATTTTGAATCTGCGAGTGGCCTATTTCGGCCACTAGCCGTTCCTCTAAAGGAAAGGCCTATGACCGAAGGGCGACGCTTCAAACAAATCGACCCGCTCGACAAAAACCTGTTGAAGGAGGCCGAGCGTCGCTGGAGAGAGGCTCGAATGGCTCTGCCCGGGGTGGTGGAGCGCGACAGGCTTGCTCGCGAAGCGCGACTTGCAGAACCGGCCTCTAACAAGAGGGTTGCGGCACCCCGCCAGAAGGCTCTGACCAAAGCGTAGGGTCGGAGCACCTCAGTTGGCGGTTTCAATCCGCTGCAGCTAAATCTCAGGTGGCCAATTCTTGAAGCCCGCGACTCCTGGATCGACACGCGAAATTCTCGCATTGTCCTGACGGCGGCTCCTGAGCGAGAGCTTCAGTTGATGGGCCTTGAAAACGACACCGCCCACCGTTCGGTCCATGATCTCCGCAATTTTCGGAACCGGGTGACGCCGCGCCAGTTGCTTAAGGTGCTGAATGTCTTCGTCAGTCCAACGCCTGCCCATCGAAACTTACTCCATTAAAACATCGGTTCTGAAATCAGGAACAAGTGGCAAGTTTAGTTCATCTGAAACGGCATCCTGCGATCTCGAATTAGCCGCGGATAGGCGGCCCCAGTGCGCCTGGCGATGCAACTAGGGCCGCCATACCGCATGGCAATGGCGGTTGCCTGCGGGTTCCGCCAAGCTACCGCAACCTGTTTCGGTGGTTCCGAACTATTCTGGAGTACCACGGTTGGCGGCGCCGGCCCTCAGCCGAGGCGCGCGATTGATGGGGAATAAGTGGCACCGGCTTCGATCCCCAAGGGGGCCGATAATTTGCCGTAGATGCAGCGCCGCGCTTCAATGGTGCATGCCCCTCTCGCCCGCCACCCTCCCACTTGTTCTGAAACGTAAGAGCGAACAAGGGGGCGACCCGTCGTGGACCGCGGGGCACCCCCATTTTGGGCGAGACATTCTGAAACTTATGTTGGGGCCGCCCGTAGTTCTTTAAGCGGGCGGCCCCTATCGACCACTTCCAATTGCCCTGCCTCAAACAGAAGCCATAGCCGACACTCATCTTACGATTTGATCGCCCGCATGGTTTCAACGGAACTGCCGTTTTAAAAGAGACGGCCCCAGCGCCATCGGGGGGCAGCGCGCTGAGGCCGTCTGATATGTCCGTTCTCTCCTCCAGACATACGGCCTCAACGCCCGCAGTTGCGACTTGTTCCCGGTACAAATACCAAGTTTTCCCGAATCTCCTTTCCGGCAATGAACTCCGCTGTTAGGTTTTGGGTTGGCGCTCACCAAACCGCCGCCGGGAGCGCTTTGATTGGAGATTTTGCCTCCAACACACCTCCGTCCGCGCTCGCCTCCCGGACGGGGGTGTTGTCATCTGAAGGGGCTGGACTCTCGGATATCCAGTTTTCATTGTGCGTTGAGGTGAAGTCCATGTTGGATGAGGAATTCAAGAAGGAGCGCGCCCGAACAGTGCGCGGCTTGGCCGAGAGGGCGAACGATCCCTTCATCAAGGGGCGGCTTCTGGATTTGATATCACGATATGCGGACGGCGCTCAAAAACTCCCCCAAGGCTAACGCCCGTTGACCTGCAGTTCGAAAGCCGTGGCGCTGGATCAGAACGATAGAGTCTGCCGCGGGGCGGATTGAGCCGGAGGCGTACCGCTTTGGTTTCGACGCTGTCGCTATCCGGCCTACGCGCCACGCGCTCCAGGTTGTCCCAGCGCCGACGAAATGCGACCGGCGCATTTTGACATGAAGCAATTGCCCACCATATCCTTCCCCAGAACCGACAAAGGGCTGTGGCGATGTTTGAGTGGCTCAAGCAAGGCGCGCGAGGCGCTGTCAGTGCAGCTACAAAAGGCGTGACCGAAGCTGCCGTCGCCTTGAAGGCGTTGGCTGACAGCATGGCCAGGCGCGCGGCAGAGGCCGCCGATCTTGGCAAGCTGCTCGACATTCTCGATAAAATCCCGGGCGTCGATTTCGAAAGGCGGGAGCCGGATGCCGCCTACCTCGCAACGATGATGGCCGCCTTTCAAATGGGCGAACTGTCTCTCGTCGTTACCTGCACAGGCCCGAAATCGACGGATATCGACATCTTGCGCACGATGCCGTTGGCCGCTGCGGAGGCCGACGCGCTGGTCGGGTCACCCAAATTCAGCGCCACGGTGCTGGCCGAAGGGCAGGAAGGCCGCCCTGCCATCCAGATGCTCATGAACAAGGAAAATCTTGCGCAGAACTACCGTCACGTATCGGTGGATGCCCTGATCAAGGGTTTGATGAAACCTGTTGAAAACGTTCCTTTGGTCGGTGGCGTTTTGGCGGCCGCGTTGGGCCTTGTTGCACGTCCTATCGCCAGGCTTATTCTGGATATTATTTTTACACAGGCTGAAAACATCATCCGCTACGCGCGCGGCGGAAATGCCGTTCTCCCCGGTCCGACGGAGGAGCAACCTCATCTCCCGGGTCCGGTTGAGGAAAAACCTGATCCGGTAGCTGGGGCAGAGCAGAAGGAAAAACGGCCGTAGTGCTGATTGAGCCCAACGGGTTCGCGCAGAGCGCGGCCCGATGACAGGCTCCGGCGTAATCCGCCGTTTTGTTTTCGACCGAGATGACGCTGTCGCTGATCTACCCATCCAGCTAATTCGCCTTGGAACAAACTGGCTTGTCAGAGCGTCTGTTTGAAGCTTCCAGCCAGAAAGGTGCCCCCCCGACTGCTGGAGGAAAACCCGTACCGTTCGGGTTGGCGGCCCCCTCGTTGGGGCCGTTTAAAAATTCGGAAAGCGACGTTCGCGAACTCCCGTAGTTCTGCTGCCGTGAACGATGTTCCACCAAACGGGCATACGACCGTTCGCCGTCAAACCTAGTTGCGCAACGTTATGGCCTTCCTGTAGGTCGCGGGGTCATCGAGGATCCTGACCATGTACTCGGCCACATCAGCGCGGGTGGCTGTTGAGGTGACGTTCCAGCGCAGATCGGTGCCGGCCTTCAGGTTTCCGCGAGCGGGCTTGAATGTCAGCGTTGCCGGCCGAACGATCGTCCAATCGCAGTCACTCTTCCGAACAGCGGCTTCCTGCTTTTCCTTGTCGGCCATCACCTCCTTGAGTGCGAGCTTGACCAGGAAGCCTGCGCCGAAACTCCCGGTGCGGTAGCTCTCGCCGACACTCACCGAACTTTCGACGATGAGCCGGCCCCGGCCTCGAGGCATGGCGGCCAGAATGTTCCTGGTACCCACCGAGCAAACCGGGACGCCGGTCTGGCGTCGACCCCGATCGCCTTTCGCCTGAGGGATCGCCCCCAAGGTGCAGATGACCGCATCCGTCCCCTTGACCGCAGATGCCACCGAGGCCGGATCCATTGCATCGCCCTTGACGATCCGGAGTTTCGGATAGGTCAAGGGCATGCGCTTGATATCACGGACAAAGGCCGTGACGACGTGACCCGCGGACAGAGCGGACTCAACGACCAGCCTTCCTGTCGACCCCGTTGCACCAAAGACAACGACGTTCATCACACCCTCCCGTCGCGCGGGTTCGAAGCGCGACCGCCATGCGGAGCCTGGCTCATGTTTGTCTCCTGCTCACCGCCGCCTTACACGCGGCATCGACGACGCTACGTTGAGGCGTGTTTGCGGTCGATTGGGCCGAGGAAGAGGGGGAGCCATACCAAGGTGTCGGTCCGCAGGGCGGATCGAGCCGACCTGTCCACCGTCGCTCAAAGAGCGAAGGCGGAAGGCGTCATCCGCCATTTTGTATTTGAACGGCGGATCACGCTGCCGCAAATCCGCCCTAATAGATCGGCCGGACGAAACCGTTTTCCCGCGTCGCGAAGTCGTCCTGAAACAGACCGCCGGTAGCCTTTGTCAGGTCAAACAAGGGGAAGCTCAAACAAGGGGAACGGTCATGTTAGTCGCCATCCTCAATTCGATTTACCGCCATTTCATCACGGCAGCCATCGTTGGCATGGCAGTGACCCAGGGGAGCCGCCGATGACCGAGCTCGTAGCAGCCCTGTTGGCCTTCCTCAGCATCGGCGTTTTCGTGGCGCACGCGTTGGACGCCTATCGCACCGGCTAGGGCCGTTGGCGTAATCAGCGATTTTGTATCCGGTTCGAACGGCGGATCACGCCGCCGTTAATCCACCTTGCGCGCTGGCGAAGCGTAGCGGCCCGCTCACTCAGGGTGGCTTGTTGCGAGGTCGCGACGCTGCGTGACAGTGGTCACAGTCCGCGGGACAGCGCCGCGGCATACTCGCTCCAGATCAACGGCGACATATCGCCAAAACACGGAGCGGGACCATGCACAGCCAGACCTCGATCTTGAGCGATGCCGAACTCGACTTCGTGAGCGGCGGTGACAAGAACGCCAAGGGACAGACGGTGCCCCACAAGGAACCCAAGCCGCCCGTTGTCAATACACCGGTCGTGCCCGCTCTTTTGATCAAGTTCCACTTCTGACGACCCGCTCCGTGCGGGTCATGTCGCGTTCCTGATTCCGTGATCAGGAACGCCTCCAAAAGTGACTGAACTGATTTCCCCAGCCCTCCGACCTATCTAAAGGCGCCCGAATTCCCCTCTGCGAGGGTTAGATGGCCGAAGTCGTCCTGGAAGTAATCTGCCGCCTTCTTGCGATGCTGTTCGAGTTCGGCATCTATCTGCCACCGCTCAAACCAAAACCGGGCAAGCCGAGCGTCCCGCAAGTCCCTGCAAGAAGACTGTCCTGATTGAGATTGTCTGATATCCTCAGTCAGTACCGGACGCCTGGTCCCGGTCTACCCCGGAATTGCCCGAGAGACGGATTGACCGGCGGTCGCCGATGCGACATTTTGGTGACATTGATCGAAACGTATTTTTCCCGGTTGCAGATACTGACATGGATAACAGCGCCGAATATTGGCGGCGGGCGCTAGCGGCCCACGACCAAGCGCGACGGGCCACGAACGAGACGGACAGGGCTGCCTGGCGACGGATCGCCGAGAGCTTTACGACTCTCTTCCGGCAGGTTCAAAGTGAAGAAGCCGAAGAAGCAATGGCCGCTGTCGATTCCGTTGACGCAGCGACAAGCGGCGATGTCCTGAAGAACTAGCGCCCGGGCTATGTTGTTTCGAGCCGGACGGCGGATGACGCCGTCGCTGATCAGCCCTGCTGCGCTGCTATTTCTTCTTCCAGAAACGCGCGAGGATTTTGGGCCTGGGTCGCTTGCTGACAAGTCTGGACCCGCTTGGCGGCGATGCTTGCTTCCTGACCATCCAGCGATGCGTGATGTCGCACTTCGGGCAGTGCAAGGTTTGCAACTCAAATCCAGGCTGATCGGGCTGCGTACGAACGAGGGTCATGTCGCTTTGACAGGTAGGGCAATGCGCCGGTTCTCCAGCTTTCATTTTCCCAAGCCTTCCGAGGGAGCAACAGACAGTACGGTAGACCATAAGAAATTTGTGGCCACATCAAGAATTTGGATTTGAGGCCTGCCGACGCACTGGTTTCCGCTATGTGCACAAGTGGACAGACCAGCACTACCAGCAGCGTATTGTCGTGGCATCACCGCCCGGCCAGTGGCTTCCATCGGTGATGGACCGCCAGTTGCGCTCCCGCCTCCCTCAGGAATGGAGCAGCGCCATGCAGCGACGCAGTTTCAAACAGACCGCCCCGCTCGATCAACGCTTGACGGAAGAGGCAGAACGCCTGCGCAAGGAAGCGCGAGGCACCCCGCCGGGAGTTGCGCGCGACAAGCTCATTCGCCGGGCCCGACAGGCGGAGACGGCTTCGCACATGCAGGAATGGCTGGCGTCACCGGGCCTGCAGGCCCCGCGGTGACGCCCGAAGCCTGTGTCGATCAAGCCACGGCCTGACGTGCAGAAGCCAACGCCGATCCCGCGCACGTAACGCAGCCCCTGCGCCCAATGTTCACTTTTGAACATTGTTTGGGAACGAATCTTTCCAGCGTCACTTACCCTGCCGGAGGACTGCAACGCTGCAGCAGGGAGCGGTTGAAGTGGATCATGCGGTTACCATACTGGTCGTCGAGGACGACCAGCTTATCCAGGCCATCGTCGAAGATGCGCTTGCAGACGGCGGGTTCAAATCAGCCATCACCACATCCGGAGAGGAAGCCATTGCGCTTCTCCAGGGTGATGAAGCGCAATACCGGGCGGTCGTGACCGACATCAATCTGCTCGGAAGCCTGAATGGATGGCAAGTCGCTCGCGCGGCCAGAGAGACCGATCCGGCGATGCCGGTCATCTATATGACCGGCACTCACGAAGGAGAGTGGGCTTCCAAGGGCGTCCCCAACAGTGTTCTGCTCGCCAAACCCTTTGCCCCGGCGCAGCTTGTCACCGCCATTTCCAATTTGCTCAATGCCGGACCGCCGCCGACATAGGCGATGTGCCGCGGAAGCGGACCGATCTGCGCATCCGTGGCGCGCGGTATGGATGAGGAAGACAAGGCAGCGGCCGGTTGAGCGAACGCGGCCGGCGGGCCGGATCACATTCCCGGCGGATCAAGCCGCGACGGATTGCGCTTCCGGCCTGGCGGCCACCACGCCGGCGCGCCTGATATTCAGTATCTGCCATTTCGAAGTATCGAAACAATCGGCGGCCTTCGTCTCCGCGGCGGCGGCATCCGGTGCCTGAATGGCGATGTGGAATTTCCTCGCGCCGTCACTCAGCGTCAGTCTGAAAACCTGCATTCTTGGGTGCCCTCCATCTGATCAAAGGGTGGCGCGGGCAGGGTTAATTTTTCGTTACCGGCGTTTGGCCTGTCGCCGATCCGCCCATGCGCTACGGCTTTCTCCGGTCGCGCTTCCAACGCGCTGCACGCCGAGACCTTGCAACCCCTGGTTTGTTCGATACGATGCCGCCCGCGTCAACGGCACAGGTCGACGAAATGAACTGGGTGATCGGACTAGCGTTTGCAATCCCGGTGGTTTTGATCAACGGGTTCTTGCTGATGATGTATCCCGCGATCGTCGGCTTGGGTGGACCGTTTAACGCCATCCTCGCCTGCGGATTTCTCATCTCGCTGATCCCCGGATTGTTGGCGTTGCTGATCAGACGATTGAGCGCTCCACCGGCGCCGGCGCAGAAGGCGCCCGGCCAATAATCGAAGGCGCAATCCGCCATTTTTGTTTGCAGCAATGGCGGTGGGTGCGGCAATACACGCGCGCGGTCCAAGGAACGCGCGGCGTTCCGCTGAATTGGTTCTGCATTCAATATGTAGAGCTTCAAGACAGGGAAAGATTCATGGCCGGCAACGACGACAAGATTCGGCAGCGC
Organism: Bradyrhizobium sp. OAE829; assembly: GCF_040546575.1. Classification (NCBI taxonomy): domain Bacteria; kingdom Pseudomonadati; phylum Pseudomonadota; class Alphaproteobacteria; order Hyphomicrobiales; family Nitrobacteraceae; genus Bradyrhizobium; species Bradyrhizobium sp. OAE829. The sequence continues at coordinate 5,864,357 of NZ_JBEPOE010000001.1, forward strand.
GCATACGAACTTTGGGAGCAAAGCGGCAAGAAAGGTTCGGAGATGGATTTTTGGCTACAGGCAGAGAAGGAAATCGCCGAACGCGATAGTGCGCCCGTTCCCCCGCAAGACAGGTTGGAATAAGTCCCGAGGACGGATTCAGGACTGCACAAGGTTGGCGGCCTCTTTACTTGCCGTTAAGTCCCTGGCGCGACGATATTCGCATGAGGGTGTTGGCGGCCACGATCGTTGCTCTCCTTGTGCTCCATTTTGTGGACGAGCATTTCCATGGCTCGTACTATTCCCGCAGTGCGAAGGCCGTCATTTCTCACATGGCAAGATCGTCCGGTTAGGCCGATTTAGGTTTCTGTGAAGCTCGTCCGGGCTCCGGCGTCTTCTACCGTGTTCGGGGCGAACGGCGAATTGCGCTTTCGTCCATCCGCCGCAAGAGTTCCGGAAATGAAACTCCGCGCGATCGACGAGCAGCGGAACAAAGCCGCTCCGTCGGCGTAAAATCAGAATGGACGATTTGGAAAAGCACAAGGAAGAGGCCCTGGTCGTGATGTCACTGAGCACCGCGACGCTGATCGCGTGCTTTGGTATCGCGCTTGCGTTGCTCTAGCGCCGCGCGAAGCCTCCACCGTATCCTTCTCGCAACCCACGAACAGGCCAGAGCGGAACCGCTGGCCTGTTCGGCCTGAGTGGTCGAATTCCATCCTGGCAGCGTCGCCCCCTTGAGTTGCCTAGCGGGCAGACGAAGGCCGCAAATGTCGGGTAGATAACATTATCGCCGCGCCGTCCTGGGCATCTTTCGGTGACTGAGAGTTCGTCGCGCTCCCGCCTTTTCCGGAAGTGAGCGCCATGCGCGGTCATCGCGAAAATCAACTTTTGTCCCGGCTCGATCGCGCCACGTTCGCGCAGCTCGAACCGCACCTCGCCATCGCAGAGCTGCGTCAAGGTTTTGCGATCGCGGAAACCCATGCGCATGTCCAGAGGGTATACTTTCCGCACGGCGGCATCATTTCCTGCGTCGTCGAGTTGTCCAACGGCGGGCGGATCGAAACCGGCATGATCGGCAGGGACGGTCAGTACGGCGCAGGCCCCGCGATGGATCACAAGATCTCCCTGAACCATGTCGTGATGCTGGTTGCAGGGTCCGCTTCGGTTGTCGATGCCGACCGGCTGCGCGATCTCACCCAGGAGAATCCCAAGCTCCGGAAGACGCTGATGCACTATGAACAGTTCTTCCTCGCGCAGGTGCAACAGACCTGTGCGTGCAACGCGGTTCATGACGTCTATTCCCGCACCTGCAAATGGCTCCTGAGGATGCAACAACTCGTCGGCGACGACATGTCGCTGACGCAGGAATTTCTCGCCCAGATGATCGGCGTCCGCCGAACCAGCGTCACGGCAGTGGCGGGAAAATTACAGGACGCCGGATTGATCTCCTATTCGCGAGGCCGGGTTCACATCATCGACATTGCCAAGATTCAGCAGCGCACTTGCGAGTGCGATGCAGCCGTCAATTCGCACTACGCGCGCATCTTCGACAGCTGAGCTGCCGGCCGGGCGTGCGATTTTCCGATGCAATGCCGGCGCAACACGTCGCACGCTTCTCGCGCAGGCGAAAGCATGCCAGCAGCGGCCCGGGCACGGCGATAATTCAAAATGTCGGGCACCGGACAGACGATCCGGACGACCGCGATTAAAATCTCGCCAAGGGCGTTTTGTGTGAGGACAAAGGCCATGGTCCAGACGAGAAGACGGATCCAGCACACGGCCACTTTTGAGGAGCGGCTGGCGGAAGAGGCCCTGCGGTTCAAGGAAGCGGCTGAAGATCAACCTGCCGGCAGCATGGCCCGGGAGCTGCTCTTGCGCCGGGCGCAACAGGCTGAAGCAGCTTCACGCATGAACCGGTGGCTGTCGTCGCCAGGGTTGGCATCGCGCAAGTGATCGACCGCGCCCAAATCCGGAAGGTCAAGGCCGGCCGGGTCCAGGGTTGTGGTGCCATTCGCCAAGTGGAACCAAGGCGCGCCATGCTTGTGTTCCGGGGAAGGCGGGAGCGCAGTAGCGTCTCTCCGTCAACGATAAATACTTTGGGAATCGGGCGATGATGTTCCACGCTAACCGCCCTTTAGCCATTCGTCTGCTCGCTAGGCGAAGTCGGGAAAACTTGGCGGGCCCCTGGCGCCTCCTCGCTGACCGGCACAGCAACTTATTGCCAATGTGTATGTTGAGAAGCGTGTTCGCCTTGGTGGCTGAGAACCATGCCGCGATATTATTTTCACATCGATGAGCTGGACACCGATCCCGACGGCACCGAACTGCCCGACCTCGACGCCGCGCGACGGGAAGCGCTGCTCGCGGCGCGCGAATTGCTCGCCGAGTGGATCGTCCTCGCTATCGACGGCATGCCAACGAGGATTCTGATCGCGGACGAAGCAGGAAACGTGCTGGATACCGTCCATCTGCGCGACGCGCTGCCGCGTGCGCTGCGTGAGAAATAGAACCAGTATCTCATTGCGGCCTTTTCATTGAGCCTTGTCAGGCCGTCATTGCCAGGGAGGGCAAGGGCTGGCCGGAACGCCTTAAGCTTCGGGCCTGCCAGCGCGGCCCGTTCGGCTGCGGCGCACGAATTTCACCGTGCGCTAGGATGCAGAACCGTGTTATGTTGGGAGATTAGTGCGACCGGCATTGATTGCAGACAAGTATCGAATTTTTTCCGATGGAATACCGCGGCAAGAATTATCTGGTTTTCGAAGGCGACCAGCCCGATTCGTGGCGATGGGCGGTGACGCTTGACGACCACACCACCAAAACCGGCGAAACGAAAACGCGCAGCGAGGCCATCACGCAGGTGGTACTGGCCGTCGACCGGGCCCTTTCAAAATCGGGCAGCCGATGAACAGGGGCGCCAACGGGGCCGGCTAGACCGGCTCAGTAACCCCGGCGATAACGCCGCTCGCCCTGTCTCGGCGCTGCCGCACGAGCGTAAAACGGGTTGAGCTGGCACTGCGCAGCGCGGCCGGAAGCCGATGCCGCGCATTGGGCCATCGTATGATAGGTGCAATCTTCAAACGAACCGCCGCCCCACGGAACGACATGCGCACAAACTGGAAACGCCGGGTCATAGGTCTGCGCCGGAGCTTGTTCGGCTGCGGTAACCAGACCAATCGTTAGAAACGTCAAAGCCAGAATGCGCATCGGAACATCCCTCGAAATCGCCAACCGGAACAGCCTCGCGGGTTTACTGTCGAGGCCGCTTGCTGGAGCGTAATGTCTGCCGCCAAAGCCACGGCACAGACGCGCAACACAGTCACTGATACTAACGCGGCTTCTCCGGCTGCACGCCCTCGAATTTAGCCGCCTCGGTCAAGGCTTCGTTATCAGGCTTGAGCATCAACACGGATAAGGCCGCTTCAGTTGGGCGGCCTTTGTGATTCCGGTCACATTCCTGCAAGAACAGCCTCGGCACACTTGCTCCAGATCAACGGCGAGCCCTCGCCAAGCACCGAGCGGGACGATGCGCAAGATAGTCGGCTTCGTGATTCTCGCCCTGCTCGTTGCGGCGGCGATGCACCCCAACAACAGATATCATCCGCCGGCAGCGACCAGCCACGTCATCAACGCCCTGAACATCACCAGGAATTAATCCGCCCCAGGTTGAACTTTTCGAGGGGCTAGCCCGTCTATCTATCGAAAGCGATTGACAGCAATTCACGGAGTTTCGACCATGCGCCGCAATGTTTCCCTTGCCATTCTGGCAGCCGTTTCCGCCTTGACCGTCGTCGGATCGATGTCGCCAGCACCCGCAGCCGAGCGCATCCAGGATCGCTATTGCCTGCAAGGCCGCCAGTGGGGCTATCCCGGCAATTGCCAGTTCTCCAGCTATCAGCAGTGCATGGCGACCGCGTACGGGACCGACGCCTATTGTGGCATCAACCCCATGCACGCCTACGCCTACTATCCGCGCGGCCGTTACTACGACCGGTACTGATCTGCGCGCGGCCTGTTTCGGCCAGGGCCATAGGGCGGAGTGAGCCCATCGGGTCGCGCAAGGCGCGGCCCGATGAACAGGTGGCGCCGCCATCCTGTCTTGGGTTCGAACGGCGGATGGCGCTTCAGCTCATCCGCCTTGAGCGCTAGGACGCGTACTCATAAATGCGAGATGTTCGCTTCTTGGGGGTGAAGCAGACTTTCCAAGAAACTTCGGGACTTCGCCCTTTGACCCAATTGAGACATTAGTTCGCCGCCAGAACTGACATCGGCCCCTTCAAGTATGTTAGTCTGAGCCAGTACGATGCGCGGTATTCAGTCGTGGGGATCCATCCATCAAAAGGGTCACGTCATGAGCAAACGTGAAAATGAAGCAAGCAAGCTCCGTCCATCGGATAGGCCCCTGAACGAATACGAGCAGGAGCAAAAAGCGCTGCGCAAAAACCTAGAACGGCTCAAGGCTGAGCGACTGGCGAGAGAGGTTGCCAAGTCGAAGGACGGTTAGAAATCGGAACTCTGTAGCGGCGGGCCGGGCGGCCTCGGTAATTCCTCTATCGCCGGTCGGGGTCGCTTTCGGTTTCTTTGCCTTTACAGTCGCATTTTCGTTCCCACATTATTTGATAGGGCACAGGAGGCTGAGATGAAATCAGAGTTCTTCAGCATGTTCGGAATACCACCCACCGAATGCGAAATCGAAGCCCGCAAAGATGAATTGGGCGTGCCGCGACTGTGGTTTCGATCAACGGGAAATCCGCTGGTCGGCTTGGATTTGACTGGTGCTACCCAGCTTCAGCATTTGTTGACTGATGCCGGCGAAGCCAATCAGGCGAACGAAATTGGTCAACACATCGCCAAAGCGCAGCACCTTCGATAATTGTTTTTCAGGGGTGATCCTGCAGATAGCAGTCAGCCCGAGGGGGTGCCTTTAGGGCCTCGGGGCATTACGCAACTTCTCCTGGGCCGCCTTATATTCGTCTTCGAGGGGCAGTTTGTCGAAATCGGGCTTGTAGCCGTTCTTCTCGTATGTCGACCTAGGTATCGGGATGGAAACGCCGTCGTATTCAACCTGAGCCGACTGATCTGGTGTTTTAAATAATCCGGTAGGCATGATGCCAGCCCTCCTTGCGTTGGCTTAAGCATATCACGAGGACCTGATCGCCCCGGCTCACCCAAACAAAAAGACCACCGGAGACCGGCGGTCCTTTCGTTTACAGTTGGGATTGATGCGCTCGACTTTGCTCTAGCCTTAGACAGTGGCCGCTATGGGTCTCTTATGTCTCTTGTTGGTGCTAGCCGGTGCGAGAACCTATCGATCAAACCTAACTTTCTTAGAACTGGGCGCGGCTCAAGGAAGATCAAGTGAGGGATGCTGACCTAGCCCCTTGCCGTCCGCGCGGCCAAACCTATGTCTGCCTTGGCTGATGCCCCCAATCGTCGCGCAGCGCCGGACTTTGCGCTCAATTTCGAGCGTCTGAAGTCGATGCGAGACGCCGCCGGGCCGCTGGGGTTGTCGCTTGTCCCGGCCGAAGCACGCGGACTGGACGCACTTGAACAAGCGTTCGCGACGATGATAGGGGAGCGCGCGCAAGCGCTCACCGTTCTAAGTGATGGTGGTGCTGTTCAACTGTCTTCTCGATCGGCGATGTCCGCTGATCGGGGAAGAGCGGAAGTTCGCGGCGCGCTGTAAAAGTGACGCGATTGACCCACTGCGGACATCGCTCATCCAGAAAGGACTCTTTCTCGCTATGCATTATATAACCCATAGCTTCAGCGGACCGGAAACGCGCTCTACGCTGTGCGGCGCGACTCTGTCGTGACACTTCCGGAAATAGGGCGTAGCCATGCGTGCGCTGATGAGCGGGCCAAAGCGCCTTGAGATAAACTCCCGAATGGCGGCAGGAACGGCGACCGGCTGATCAAAGATCGTCCGCCGCGTGCCAGCTGGCGCAGCGACCCCGGCGCGCAGTCGCGCAAGGCTCCGATCAGAAACTCAATGGGGGTGTTCTCAAAGAAGGAGGACTTCCATGAAACTTCGCGCAACATTGTTCTTTGCGGCCGCACTTGGCGGCGTCGCTGCCGTGGTTGCCCCTGCTACAACGGCCGCGGCTGAGCCCAACAGCCAGATCACCATCCTCTATGACGCTTTCGGCACCGATGCCGCAATGAAGAAGGACTGGGGCTTCTCCGCGCTCGTGGAGGTCGCCGGTAAACGGATCTTGTTCGACACTGGCAACGATCCAGACATCTTCGCAGCCAACGTCAAGGCGAAGGGTGTTGACCTCACCAACATCGATTTCGTCGTCCTGTCGCACCGGCACTCCGATCACATGGCTGGCCTAAATCATGTTCTGAGCGTGAATCCGACGGTGAAGATCTACGCACCCAGAGAAGGGTTCGGCATTTACGGCTCGTCGCTGCCATCGAGCTTCTACCGAAAGGACGAATCGTTGCCGACCGAGATGCGCTACTACGATGGCAGGCCGCCGGAAGTCATGAAATTCGGCACCGCCTGGCGGGGAGCCAACATCGAGCTAGTAGACAAAACGACGGAAATCGCCCCAGGCATTACCCTGATAGCACTGGTGTCCGACGCCCCCGGCACGAGGGAGCTCAAAGAGTTGTCCTTAGCGGTCAACACCTCGGACGGCGTAGTGCTCGTGGTCGGCTGCGCGCACCCGGGGGTCGAAAAGATCGTCGAGGCGGCGGCGACCATCAATCCTAAAATTGGTCTGATCGCCGGCGGCTTCCACCTCGTCGTCGCAGCGGACGAGGTCATTACCAAGTCCGTGGCAGCGCTCAAGGATACGTTCAAGGTAGAGAACATCGCTCCGGGCCACTGCACTGGTGAGCCGACCTTCGCTGCGTTGAAGCAGGCCTTCGGTGACCGCTACCTTTATGCGGGCGTTGGCACCTCGCTGCCGTTGGGACCAAGTACGGGCTCAGTCGGGCGACGGGGCGAGGGGCCCGTGTTCCAAGAGGACGACCTCATCACCTATCGGAAGCTCGCCCGCCGCGAAGACCCCTTCGGCATTCTCCACGCGCGAAATCAACGCTCAAAGCTTTCGCACCAGTGAAGGCGCGTAACCAACTGAGCACGATCGACGTACAGTGCAGGACGGGGATGCCGCTATTGCCATAAACGGCCCAAGGGCAGAGATGCGCCTGAAGGTGCGAAATGGCTCGTTTGAAACGTGCCGACGAACCCTGCGGATGTCCGCTGATCGGGTGGACCGGAGGCGGCTGGCCGACCGTCAAAACGACGCGATGACCCGAAGCGGTCATCACGCCCCAGCGGTCGCCGAGGGTCATACCGACATTCCTGTCACAAGGGGCACCTTCCGAAAATGACCTTTCCTTGCCAGCAATCAACCCTGGCGCTTGCCGTCCTCCACACTCACTGAATCTCAATTCCGCTGCGCAACATTGACTTCGCGAATCGCCAGATAAAGGCTGATCGTACCTACGATGACGGGAAGTAGTCCTATGAGCATCCAGGCCCAAGACGAGCCAGCGCCGATCGCGCTAGCAGCAATGCAAAATCCAAAGGCAATGATACCTACCGAGATTGAGAGCGAGAATGCGTCATTCATGATGACCTCCAAAGACCTATGCCTGTCGGATGAATGCCAGCCTCTCAGTAAGTTTCGGCATCAAAGCCAACGGAGGTAATTTAGCCCGGATGTCTTAATTCGCCCGTGAGAAGCTGGGTGACCTCCGGCAATTCAAGGAGGTCTGTTACATCGCAATCGACGCAGCGGAATTTGCGTCCTCCCGTCTTCACGAGCACAAATCGCATAGGCATGCTGCACTTCGGGCAGATCGGAGGCGGGGAATTCTTGGGCATGGGATCTCCCTTTCACCAAGGCGGGAGCTCAACACTCTCAGTCACCGACAACAGCCGAAAGCGCGAAACGGTGATAAATCACCCTGCGCCTTTTGACGGTCCAATAGCGAGTCAATTCCGAGCAATCGACACGGTATTCAGGCGCTCCGCCATTTCCAGTTTATATCGGCGCAATAGCGGTTCCGTTCGATCAGCCGGATGAAGGATCGGCTGGCGGCTTCCGCACTCGACTACCAACATTAATTGGCATTGATAGTAGCGTAGCGACATCCGATCTCATCTTTACCGATGTCTGCTTCTGGCAGCACTTTTCGGACGTGCCGTGGCAAACTGACCATGTCCGCCCCTGAGAGCAGAGCGGGTGTGATCGGATTATGAGTGCCCATCAGCTGACATGCCCACCGCAATTTTATCGTGACCCGGCCAAAAAACCACCTTGAAGCCCGCTTTCCGCATTAACGTCGAAGCGATAGGTTACGGCGGTAAGCACAGGCATTGCGAAAACGTTGTTTGAGGGGGATCTGCGATGACGATTGTTTTCGTTCACGGAAATCCTGAAACAGAGGCTGTATGGGACGACTTGGTCCCGCATCTGCGCAACCACGACGTTGTTCGTCTGTCTCCACCCGGGTTTGGCTCCGCAATCCCTTCGGGCTTCGACTGTTCCACCGACGCTTATCGCGACTGGCTCGCCCTCGAACTCGGCAAGTTGTCACAGCCCGTCGATCTTGTGGGACATGATTGGGGTGGCGGACATGTCGTCCGCATCGCGATGGACCGTCCAGATCTGATACGGTCCTGGGCAAGTGATATTTTGGGCGCCTTCGACCCTGATTACGTCTGGCACGACATGGCACAGGCTTGGCAGAAGGCAGAAATCGGCGAGCAGGCGCTTGCACAGATGGCCGCCATGCCGGCAGAGGCCCGAGTCGAGCGGTACGTGAGCCTGGGCATGACCAAGGCAATCGCTCAGAAAATAATCGCAGGTGCGAACGCGGACATGGGTCGAGCGATGTTGTCGCTGTACAGATCAGCCGCTCAACCGGTGATGCGCGATCTCGGTGCGAGCTTGCCGCGAGCCGTTGCCAAACCCGGCCTGGCGATTATCGCTACGGAAGATTCCTTTGTTGGCGGAGAAACGCTCGCGCGCCGTTCTGCCGAGCGCGCCGGCGCAAAAGTCGCAGTGCTGGAAGGAGCGGGTCATTGGTGGATGTGCCAGCAGCCCAAACAAGGAGCGGATGCGATAAACGCGTTCCTGGCAAACCTCAGCTAGGTCAGGTCTTTATCAACCTTGCTTGCCGACCGTGGCTATGACGCCGATTGGATCAGGGGCTCGCCATGAGGCGAGGCGCATGGGCCAACATCCCGCCAAAACGCCACGCGCTAGTTCGTCAACCGTATCGGCGACGCCGCCACAAAAAGCTTCGTGAACGCCGATTGGATCGAGGCGACGTCTGACGCCACCGTAAAATATTTGCCTGCGCACGCCGACAAGGCGATCGGAATATCGTCGACGCGGGTCGCGCCGCCGAGGCTGCCGGGCTGGCCGAGCGTCACGTTGTAACCCCAGTCCCAGGTCATCGGATAATAGGGCGTATTGATGATCGCAACGGTGACGCCCTTGCTCTTGAACGTGCTGCAGAAGGCGGTGTCGAAGACCTTGACCTGCGATCGAAGCGATGGCTCCGAGACCCAGGCGCGTGTCGGATCGTTGACGCCGTCGGTGGCAATGATCACCATTTTCTGCGGACTCGACGCTGAGCTGCCGTCACCGGCGGGGCCGACATCGCTGATGAATTTCGATATCAGGCTGTTGAAAGGCGTTGCCGCCGATGCGTCGGTGCTGGCAAGCGCAGGCGCCGGAAAATTGCTTGATACCATCGAATAAGTGTAGGTCGGAGCCGTCAGTTGCGTCAGGTTGTCGTCGAACGACCACAGCCCGACCTTGACGTGGGATTTCAGGCTGGAATTGCTGTTGAGGTGTGTCAGCAGATTCTGGACGCCCTGATTGACGACCTGGTAGCGCAGTTCGATTCCCTTCTTCTGCGCCCATGCATATGAATCGGTGCCGTTGGCCTTGTCGTGACAGGCCAGCGCGCAGCCGCCCTGGCCGTTTATCATCTGCGTGATGCCCGCAGGGGTCGATGGCAACAGCATCGATGCGGAGATATCGATCAGGAGATAGACGTTGAGGTAAGGTTGGGCCGTCGAGCTCGACTGCGAGGCCGTCGACAATTGCGTGGTCGGATGACCGGCCACCTTCAGGAAGGAGTTGGAAACGGTGCCCGTCGCCGTTCCCTTTCCTGCAAGCGTGAGGCCGTTCATCGTGAAGTTGGTACTGATGCTGGCCGAGATGCCCGATGCTATATTGGCGGAGAAGAAATTGGCGGCGGCGGCATTGGCTGCCGCAATCGCCGCGGTGCTGCTGGCGCCGGAATCGAGCGCTTGTTTGCCGGCGATCGAGCCGGCCAGGATCGCGGCATCGAGCGCCGATTGCATCTTGGTGCGCTGATTGTTCGCCACCGAATAGTCGACGGCGCAGCCGACGGCGATCAGCAGGGGCACCAGGACAATCCCGAACAGCACGGCGATATTGCCCGAGCTGTTTTTTCCAAAGCGGGCGACGCATTCGATCGCGCCGATCCTCGTCGATTTGGCAATGTTGGCCAGAGCCCGAAAAAATTGAACACGCACGGATGGGCTCGCCTCGGATCTATGTCAGCCGGTAATGGTCGGTGCCGCGCTTGTTAGACGGCAAACACTAAAGTTCCATTGAACGATCCCCGCGATTTCCCGGAGGCGCTGCGTTGGCCGTGCGCGATTTGCGTACTTCTACGGAATTTTTGCCGTCATGCCTTCAATTTGAGCAGGCGGATCAAGGCTCTCGCTTGTCCGTCCTGGTTGGCGTCCCCTGCGTGCTGAGTGACGGCGGTCACAGTCCACGGGATCGTCACCCGGCATTCGCTCCAGATCAACGGCGGCCTTCGCCAAACACGGAGTGGGACAATGACCAAACAGACCTCAATCTTGACCGACATCGAACTTGGCGCCGTGGCCGGTGGCTCAATGATCACTGATATGGCAGTAGCCGGGATCCAGCGCGGCGCTCGGCGCGTCGCCGAGTCGAAGGGTGAAGGCAAATGCCCGCCCAACCATAACGGCGTCCGATAATTGACACTTCAGCTTGCAAGGCCGCCTCGGTTGGCGGCCTTTTTCATTGCCTGCGCGCTGGTTCCAGTCGCGAGAAACCTCACACAGTCCGCTCCGGATGGTGCATAAGGTTTCATGGCAAAAGCAAAAGTGACCTTCAAGACCGTCCGGATCGCAGATGACGACTGGACTATCCAGGCAGACTATCCGGGCAGCGAACAACGCGAGATCACCGGGCTGACCAGCAAGGCAGATGCTGACGACTGGATGAACGGAAACCGCAAGATCGCGTGGCTCCGATCCCAGGGCTACGCCAAGTGACCCGGTAGGGCCGGGGGCCGACTAGCCGATGGGTCACGCGCGCAAGGCGCGGCCCAATGACAGGTTTCGGCGTCATTCGCCATTTTGTCTTTGGTCCGGACGGCGGATTGCGCTGTCGCCAATCCGCTATAGCGCTGTTTGCTGGCGAACGGCGGATGCTGGCCATGTTCGAAAATTTAATCAATGGTCTGTCTTGAATTGGAACGCAACCGAGAGGATAGTCATCCGGCGCTTGCGCTCTGGGATGGCATTCGCTGTCCCGCGAAGTGGGGGAGAAGATCGCCATGAGAGTCGCGTCACTCTTCGTTGCTGGCCTAGCTGTTACAATCCTGTCAGTCGCACCAGCGAATGCCGAGAGCAAATGCTCCGGTAGTTCGTGGCCCGTTATGTCGCCTGTGCAGTGCTCAAAACCTACAGCCACCAGCTACACCCAATGCCTGTCGATGCTGGACAAAAAAGGGTGGGATGCCCGTACCACCTGGTGGTTTTGCAGCAGTCAGGGATTCAAGATCTGACCCATTGGCGCGAAGCGGACTGTTTTAAGTTGCACGCACTTCCGGCTTCCGTCGGTCTCGAGACGCCAGTGCTGGGGGCTTTTTGCTCGCCGGCACGGGCCGTCGGCTACTTGGCCGGAATGGCCGGCTGAACCGGTGCCGGGCCGGGCGGCGTCGGCTTGATCGCCGATTCAGGCCGGGTCGGATTGACCGTCGCGCCGGCGTCATTCACCGTGTTGAATGTCGTGCCGGGAGGCGTCTGGGGAGCCCGTCGGTCAACGATCAGGTTGGTGTGATCTACCAGGATGATGGTGATAATCGAGACGGCCGCGACAATCGCGGCAATGATCACGGGTTTTCGCAGAATGGTTGCCATGCACGTCAACGGCGGTCGGTACCGCGGAGTTCCGGCGCCGGAAGGCTGGGCGAGGCGCAAAACGTCGCAGCAGCGTTCAAGCTGCCGTCGTGCTCCGTCTGGCCATGAAATGCTTCTGCGCGGAGCGGGGCATTGTCCCGTGCCGCAGGGGTCTGTTATCACCGGACAAGCCATCCGTTGAAAAGCCAGCCCAGCGAAAGATCATGAGTTTCTTCGAGCGATTGAAGACCGAAGCATCCGCCGAGTGGCGCGCCTATACCGGGCATGCCTTTACGAACGCCATGGCGGACGGCTCGCTCGCCGAGGCGGCGTTTCGCCACTATCTCGTTCAGGACTATCTGTTCCTGATCGAGTTTGCGCGCGCCTACGCGCTCGCGGTCTACAAGTCGTCTCAGCTGGCGGACATGCGCGAGGCGGCGGCCGGCCTCTCGGCGATTCTCGACGTCGAGATGGACCTGCACGTCAAACTCTGCGCCGGCTGGGGGCTGTCGCCCGGCGATCTCGAAAAAGCCCCTCCGGCGGTCGAGATGCTGGCCTATACCCGCTACGTGCTCGACGCCGGAATGCGCGGCGACCTGCTGTCGCTGAAGGTGGCGCTGGCGCCTTGCGTGATCGGCTACGCCGAGATCGCAACAAGGCTCGCCGCGCACCCGAACGCGCTGCTCGCAACCAACCCGTATCGCGTCTGGATCGCCGAATATGCCGGCGCGCCCTATCAGGAGGTCGCAGCGAAGGCGCGGGCGCATCTGGAATCCCTGGCCGATCGCTACGCGACGCCGGCCCGCGAGGCGGAGCTGATCGCAATTTTCAAGGAAGCAACCCGGCTCGAAGCCGATTTCTGGGAAATGGGCTGGCGCCTGAACAAGTCTTGATAGGTAGCTGGCAGGTCCAGGGTCCCGGCAGGCTTACGATCGGACCAGCTGGCCATCGCGGGCCACGAGCTTTCCATTCTTGTAGACCGATCGCCCGCGAGGTATCGCCACCACCGCCTCCGGCACGTGCTGCGCATTCAAGGTCACGAAATCGGCCTTGTCGCCGACCTCAAGCCCATAGCCCTTAAGCCGCAGCGCTTTCGCGCCGGCCCTGGTCACGACGTCAAGGGCGATCCCCAATTCGCCGTCGGTGTTGAAGCCGGAGCGGTAGCCGATCATGTTGGCGCGGCCCAGCATGTCGCCATCGCCGTATGGCCACCAGGAGTCCCGGATATTGTCGCTGCCGCCGAATACGGTGACGCCGGCCTCACGCAGAAGCGCGACAGGCGGAAAGGGCCGGCGTCCGGGCGCGTTGGTCATGATCGCAACGTCGCTTTCCGCCAGAACGTCGGCCGTGCGTTTGGCGATGTCCGTGGCGACATCGCCGAGCGCATAGGCGTGGCTGATGGCGACAAGGCCGCCCATGCCGAGCGCGCGCGACCGCGCCGCAATCTGTTCGATCTCGAAGATTCCAAGCGTTCCGCTATCGTGCAGATGAATGTCGACGCCGACCCCGCGCTTATCCGCGATGCCGAACACGACATCGAGATGTTTTTCGACATCGCGATCGAAGCTCGCGGGATCGATGCCGCCGACGAGATCAGCGCCCATCGCCACCGCTGCATCGAGCAGTTCAGCTGTCCCCGGGCTTTGCAGGATACCGCTCTGCGGGAACGCGACGAGCTGGATATCGATGATACCCCGGTAGGCCTCACGCACTGCCAGAATCTTCTCCAGCGATTGCAGCCCGATGGTGCCGTCCACCGTGACATGGCTGCGCATATGCGTCGAACCATGGCCGATACAAAGCTCGAGCTGATTTCGGGCGCGGACTTCCACGGGAGCCGCTTCGGCGAAATTCTGCGCCTGAAAGGCGACGCGTTCATGGACATTGAAGCCGCTGGTATAGGGCTTGTGGGGCTTCCAGTCGTCGCCATAGAAGCTGGTGTCGAGGTGGATGTGTCCTTCGACAAATCCGGGAACGATCAGCGCTCCGCCGAGATCGCGTGTCGGCGCACCGGTGGAGGTTTGGGTTCCCGCCCTCGAAACGGAGCTGATGCGTCCGTTCGCAACGGCGACATCATTGAGCGAACCGTCAGCGAATTTTGCGTTGGTGAACAGTGTATCGATCGGGCTCACGCGACGTCTCCCATGATGGCTGGGAGAGTTCATATCGGTGCCGGGTCTTTGGCAAGGGGGCGTTTGCACCCGCGCCCCGAACCATTGAACCTCGGCGCGCCCCTCCGGCACTAAAGGACTGGCACATCAGTGCCGCCGGATGAGAGGACGCTGTGACCATGAACGTGCGGGGCAAGACGGCTGGGTTTCTCGTCGCCTTCATGCTGGCGTCCGCCGCGTGTTCGGCCATAGCCGCCCCGCGCGCGACGTCCGATGACGCGCAAGCGGTCGACAAGATGCGCGCGGCGATTGCGGCCAACGCGGAGAAGGCGCTGGCCAGGCAAGGCGGCTCCAGGATTCAGTTCAAGGTCGATAGCGCCGCGTTGCGCGAAGCAGTCGTGACTGAACTGCGCGATGATGTGTATCGGACCGTGCGGGAAGGGCGCATTCCGTTCTCCGGTCTGGCGATGCGCGACGGCGGCGTCGAGGTCCGGATTGCCGAACCCAAGGACCGGCAACGCGTGCTGGCCAAGCTGGTGCCATCCACGAAAGACTCGCCTTCCGGCGCACAGACGATCAGCGTCAGTGACAGCGGTGACGGGCTGATCCGGCTGATGCCGACGGAGGCGGGATTCGCCGAGCGCCTGCGCGAACTGGTCAGGCATTCCGGCGAGATGATCGACCAACGCCTGCGCAACGCCGGCATCAGGGACGCCAGCGTGCAGCCCGACGGGGCCGACCGGCTTCGCGTGCTGTTGCCGGGCGTCAGGGATCCCGAGCGCGTGAGCGCGATGCTCGGCAAGCGAGGGCGGGTGACGTTTCGCCTTGTCGATGTGTCCGTGATCGCCGCGCTGGCTCAGAAAGGTCCGGTGCCGCCGACATCCGAAATTCTTTACCACTTCAAGACCAGGGAGCCTTCTGTGGTCCTGAAGGAGATCGCAATGGAGGGCGACGATATCATCGATGCGTCACCCTCGATCGACCCGCGGACCCAGCAGCCGATCGCGTCGTTCCGCTTGAATGCGCGCGGCGCCCGGCGCTTCGCCACCATCACGCAGGACAATATCGGAAAGCCGTTTGCGATCGTCGTTGACGACCGGGTGCTGTCGGAATCGGTCATCAGCGAGCCGATCACGGGTGGCTCGGCGATCATATCGGGCAACTTTACGATCGAAGACGCCAACAACGTCGCGATGCTGGTGCGTTCAGGAGCGCTGCCGGGGCGCCTGAGCGTCGTCGATCAGCAGGTGGTCGAACCGGTCGCGACCGCCGGCAAACAGTAAGCTACGTCAGGCAGCTTCGCGCCGCTTGCCGGATTCATCGAGCAGACCCGCGGCCACCAGCGCCTCGCGAATCCGCGCGATCTCCGGCTCGCTGATCTTGACCAATGGCGGCCGCACCACGGCGCGCGGCAGGCGGCCGAGAAGCACCAGCGCCTCCTTCATGCGGTTGTGCATGTCGACAAAGGGATCGGCGTAAAACACGCCCATCAGCGGATAGATGCGATCGTTCAGCCGCCGCGCCTCGGCAAGGTCGTTGGCGGTAACCGCCCCGAACAGCCGGGCCTGCAGATCGGCGATCACGCTGCCGCTTCCCGACAGCAATCCGTTGCAGCCGAGCACCAGCGAACTCATGAGCCAGGCGCTGTTGGTGGAGAGCACGTTGACCGGCTGCTTTCGCGATTGCAGCATCCTTACATGCGCCTCGTGCTGCGGCACACTTTGTGACCAGTCCTTGATGGCGCGGAT
This sequence comes from Bradyrhizobium sp. OAE829, assembly GCF_040546575.1. Classification (NCBI taxonomy): domain Bacteria; kingdom Pseudomonadati; phylum Pseudomonadota; class Alphaproteobacteria; order Hyphomicrobiales; family Nitrobacteraceae; genus Bradyrhizobium; species Bradyrhizobium sp. OAE829. The sequence continues at coordinate 5,880,355 of NZ_JBEPOE010000001.1, forward strand.
GGTGGGGACTTCGTCGAGCAGGCGGGTCAGCGTCGCCGCCGGATAACCTTGTCCGGTCGCCAGCGGATACTGGAAAACGATCAGCGGCAGATCGGAGGCCGCCGCGATCGCCTTGAAGTGCGCGAGCGCCATCTCAGCGGTCTGGCCGAGCGTGAAGGGCGCCGGCGGAAATACCAGCAGCGCCGAAGCGCCGCCGGCCTGCGCACGCTTTGCGATCCGCGCCGCCTCCAGGCTGCCGTCCGCCCAGATGCCATGGATCAATGGTAGCCGGTCGCCGATCTCGTCGCCTGCGACCTCAAGCACCCGGCTCTGCTCATCTGATGTGCACGAGGCCACTTCGGTCGAATGCGCATTGATCGTCACCGCCGACAGGCCATCGACAGCCGCGACGTCACGCAGATGGCTGCGGAAGCTCGGCTCGTCGATGGTGAGATCGTCGTGGAACGGCAGCAGCACCGCGGGGATCACCCCCTGGGGTACGAAGTCCTTGAAGCGCGCCGCTTTGAAGTGGGCCATGGTTGGCGATCTCCCGTCACGTTTCTTTTTCAAGCTTGGCCGCTTCGCCATGATTATCACGGCCGGGAGATGCGAACCAGCCGGGATCAACGACGCAGCCATGCGTCCGCGAAAGCGCCGCGGTTCTGACGCGCGATCATCCTCCCGAAGCGGACACGCGAGGCCGCCAAGGCTGGCAGCCTGTGCGTCATTTCACGTACCAGTAGGTGCCGGAGCAAGTGGAGGTCGCCCAGATCACCAGCACCTGGCCGCCGAACGGTATGCTCACTTCCATCCTGGGCGGAGCGTGGTTACAAGTGCGGCCGCCCGAGATCGTATCGAGTTCGGTTTCCCTGAGCGGGTTGGTTTCGATTTGCCCGGATTCCATATCTGTCTCCTGCCGTGGGACGAAGGGACCATCCGCATCGTCAGACTGGGCAGGCTAGGTTCGCGCGAGTGACGTGCCGTGAGGTACGTCACGGTTTGAAGCATCGGCCTCATTCGCGCCCGTCATTCCGGCGCATGTGACGATCGTCACGGTAATCCGAGATCGGCGATCGTAGTGTCGCGTCATGACGAGCAGTAGCGCTCTTCACCTCATTCTCAACCGATGGAGACATGTCATGACCAAGCGCAATACCGAAAACCGTGAACTGGCGATCGAGGAACTGGAGATCGTGGCCGGCGGCGTGATCGAAGGTGGCTGCATCCTTGACATCCTGAAGCTGCTGTTCCCGAAGCAGCCGCTGCCGAAGGTCGTCTTCCCGATCCGCTGATCGAACGTTTATTACCGAGACATCCAACTGGGGGAAAACGACATGAATAACCGTGCGCACGAATTGGCAGAAACAGAACTCGACCGGGTTTGCGGTGGCGAACTGTACATGATCCGTCTGCAAAGCCTGCTGTCTCAGCGGCAGATGGCCATACAACTGACCACCAACATGCTCCGCGCCATGAATGAATCGACAAGGACAATCGCCGGAAATATCGGCAAGTGATCGCGAGTAAGCTTGACCTGCAGCCGGGTTCAATCGGCTGCAGGCCTCCATCGACGGCGCGGTGTAGCGTCGGGGTTTCCAGATCGGGCATGCGCCGCTTCCTTGGGAGAACTACCGGCTCCAGCGCGGGGTTATCCCGGCAGCGGGCAATTCTGCCGTCCAAGGAGTTCTGATGCGCATTCTGACGTTGGCCGCGTTGGCGATTGCGGCGGTGGTGGCAGCGCCGTCGGCGTACGCCCAGACCTATGATCCGAAATATCCCGTCTGCCTGCAGGTCTACACAGGCCGGAACGATTTTTACTTCGAATGCGGCTACACCTCGATTCCACAGTGCAATATGTCGGCATCGGGCCGCGCCGCACAATGCGTCGTCAATCCCTATTACGAGGGCGGAAAGCGACCCAATAAAAAGCCTCGCCGCGACTATTGAGGACCGCTGGGCTCGATCCGCCCTGCGCGCGTTGAGACTCCGCTGACCCGCCATCCACACGGCCGAAAAACAAAAGCCCGGCACACCTGCCGGGCCCTCGTAAAAATTGTTTGGTAATGAAACGCCGACATTAATATCGAACAGTGGTAAAGCGTCTGTTCAATCTAGCACACAGACGCCGCGATTTGGCTCCGTATGACTGCGGAGACCCCACGCGTGCGCATGGTCGCGCACAAGCGTGAGCATGCCAGAAGTTTTTCGAGACAGGACTTCTCGAAACCAGACTGCATCGAGGGCTGTGCGGCATGAAAAAGCCGGCGGGTTGCGCCGGCTTCTCCCTTCGCTGTTTCGCGCGGCGCCGAACGGCTCAGCCGGGACCGGCGCCCTGGGTTGCGGTGTACACGGCGTAGAGCGACTGGCTGGCGGCCATGAACAGGCGGTTCCGCTTCGGCCCGCCGAAACAGACGTTGCCGCACACTTCGGGCAGGCGGATCCGGCCGATCAACTTGCCGTCCGGTGACCATATCGTCACGCCGCTATAGCCGACGGCGCGGCCGGCATTGCTGGAAGCCCAGACATTGCCGTTGACGTCGCAGCGCACGCCGTCCGGTCCGCATTTGACGCCGTCCACCATGAAGTCGCTGAACCGCTTGTGGTTCGACAGTTTGTTGTCGGTGCCGACATCGAACACGAACATGTCGCCCTTGCCGCCCGGCCCGGTATCGCCGGGCCCTTTGCCGGTGCTGGCGACGTAGAGCTTTTTGTAGTCCGGCGAGAAGCAGAGGCCGTTGGGATCGGGCACCTGCTCCTCGGTCACGACCAGGTCGACGCGGCCCGAGGGGTCGATGCGGTAGCAATTGGTCGGCAGCTCGCGCTTGCCCGGCGCGAAGCCGGCCGGCTGGCCGATCCGAGGGTTGAGCTTGCCGGCAGGATTGCTGGGACCTCCCGCAACGTCCGGTTCGCCCTCATAGAGCTGGCCGCCATAGGGCGGGTCGGTGAACCAGTAGCTGCCATCGGGATGGGCGACGACGTCGTTCGGCGAGTTGAGTTTCTTGCCGCCGAAATTATCGGCGAGCACGGTCGCGGTGCCGTCGTGCTCGTAGCGCACCACCCGGCGGGTGAGATGCTCGCAGGACAGCTGCCGGCCCTGGAAGTCGAACGAGTTGCCATTGGAATTATTGGACGGGGTGCGGAATACGCTGACGCGGCCGTCATCCTCGGTCCATCGCATCTGGCGGTTATTGGGAATGTCGCTCCACAGGAGATAGCGGCCCTGCGAGCTCCAGGCCGGGCCTTCGGCCCACAACAGTCCGGTATGGAGACGCTGGATTGGCGCGTTGGGCTGGGCGAGGTCGTTGAACGACGGATCGACCGCGATGATATCGGGGTCCCAGAAATAGGTGGTCGGCGCGCCTCTGGGGCTGAAATCGCGCGGCGGGGTGGTGACCACGGATGGCGGGCCCACCGCGCCGCCCTGCTGGGCCAGCGCGGTGCCGGCCCCCGCCACGGTGGCCCCCGCGGCGAGCGCCAGGCCGTGGACCAGCGTTCGTCGTGAAATCATGGATTGCGGATCGCGCTGCACGTCGCGTGTCATCACTTCCTCCCAGGATATGCGCCGGCCGGTTGATCCGGCCAAGCGGGGACAAGGCTATGCCGGCCCGGCCTCGGTTGCGAGCATCTTTCGATGCAGCCCGGGGCTGAAGGATGCAGTGCAAGATGGCTTTACCCGTTGATCTCTGTCCGCCGGAAGGCGGTGGCGCGCGAAGGGGATCGCCGGGATGTCAGCACTCCGCTGGTCCGCTCGCAGATCAGGAGGGCTCAATCCGCCGGAGGATTCTCGGCAGATTTGGTTGCCGCGCGATAGCGCTTCCAGTTTTCGATGGTCGCTTCGTAGCGGACCGGCTTCCTTGCAGCGGGGACCGGCTCCGGCTTCGCGGTGACCACACCCACGGTTTCAGCCTGTCCGGCTTTGGATAGATGTGACGGCTTCGGATAAAAGGCGACGAAGCCCAGCACGCCCGCGATCACCAATCCAACCGGGATCGCGATCGCCCAATCTTTATGTGTACGCTGAGTGACGTCATGGCGCAGGACTCTCGTTAAGTCTCTTGGCATGTTCAGCTCCCACGTTGCATTCGCGTTTGTAAGTCGAGACGCGCGGCGGCAATCGTGAGCTGCTTCACTATCGCCGCTCACAAATCCGTTAGGGGTGACCGGGCGGTGGTCCCGAGCCCGCGCGCAGCCTGAACGATCCGCGCCTTTGAAAAAGTGATCCGGATCACGGAAATGCCGATGGAAATGCGCCTTTCCCATTCGATCGCCGTTCAGCCTCCCGGCGCATTTTGCGATTGGACCGCGCTTGCTCGCATCGATCGCTTTTGAATCAATCGATTGGCGAAGCTCGTTGGTCCGCCGCGCAAGCCTCGACACGCGGCCTCTCGGCCCATAACCTCCGCCGCGCAATTGGAGGAGAACCGAATTGGCCAAGAGAGTTGTGAAGCGCGCTTCGAAAAGGACGCCCGCGAAGAAATCGTCGAAAAAAACGACTGTCCGCGCAGCCACGAAGGCGGCCAGCAAGACCGGGAAAAAGACTGCCTCGCGCAAGCCGGCCACGCCCAAGGGGCCGGTCTGGCAATGGTCGGCGCTGGAGACCGCGGCCGCCATCCGGTCCGGCGCGATTTCTTCGGTCGAGGTGACGGAGGCTCACGTCGCGCGGATGCGCGCGATCAATCCAAAGCTCAACGCGATTGTGGTCGACCTCTCCGACGAAGCGCTCAAGGCCGCCAGGGCGGCGGACCAGGCACGGGCGAAAGGCAAAGAACTCGGCCTGCTGCATGGCGTGCCGATCACGATCAAGGAAAATGTCGATTACGAAGGCAGGCCCAATCCCAATGGCGTGCCCGCGCAAATGAACATCATCGCTCCATCAGACGCGCCTGTGGTGCGCAACCTCAGGAAGGCCGGCGCTGTCGTGCTGGGGCTGACCAACACGCCCGAATTCTCGTTCCGCGGCTTCACGGATAATCCGCTGCACGGGCTGACGCTCAACCCATGGGACCCCGATATCACTTGCGGCGGATCATCGGGCGGCGCCGGCTCGGCGGTCGCGGCTGGCATCGGTACGATCGCGCATGGCAACGACATCGGCGGCTCGCTGCGCTGGCCGGCGCATTGCAACGGCGTCGCCACCATCAAGCCGACGCAAGGCCGTATCCCCGCCTTCAATCAAAGCGCCTCGGCCGAGCGGCCGATGCTCGCGCACCTGATGTCGGCGCAGGGACCGCTGGCGCGCAGCGTCGGCGACGTCAGGCTCGGCCTTGAAGTGATGTGCCAGCGCGATCCGCGCGATCCCTGGTGGGTGCCGGCACCGCTGGCGGGTCCGAAACCGAAAGGGCCGATCAAGGTCGCGCTGGCGAAGCTGCCCGCCGACATGAACGTCGATCCGTCGGTGCGCGCGGCGCTGAAGCAGGCCGCCGACCATCTGGAGCGCGGGGGCTATCGCGTCAGCGAAGTCGAGGTGCCCGATATTAATGGCGTCTGGCAGACCTGGTGCGACATCATCGTCAATGAAGTCGCCGTGCTGCAGGAGGCCGGAATGCTGGCGGTAGCCTCGGAGCATTTCCACACCGCGTGGGGCGGTATCAAGCTGAAGGCGAACACGCTCGATCTGGCGGGCTGGATGCGTGCGACGGCCGCGCGCAGCGGTCATATTCGCGCCTGGCAAGCCTTCTTTGAGGATTATCCGGTCGTGCTGGCGCCGACCACGGTCATGCCGACGCCCGGGCCGCGCGCGGATACGACCAGCCCTGAACGCGTGGCCGAGATGTTCTTCAACGATCTGCGGTTCATTTCCGCCATCAACGTGCTGGGCCTGCCGTCCGCGGTGGTTCCCGTCGCACTGCACGAGGGCAAGCCAATCGGCGTGCAGCTGATCGCGGGACGTTATCGCGAGGACCTTGCGCTCGATGCCGCGGCGGCGATCGAAAAACGCGCCGGCGTGCTGGTACAAAAATTGTGGCAGCAGATGGCGTGAGCAGGCGCCATTGCTCTGAGGGGTAGGCGCCAATGCTCTGAGGGGGAGGTGCTCGTCATATGACGCGCACCCCCTCCACATCTGCATGCCCAATATCGCGCCATTGTGGCTTGACCTCTAGGCAATTGCGCTAGAAGTTGCGCCCGCCGTGGTAATTTCTTCTGAATTCATTCGAGATTCCGAACTGTTCGTTCCCGACTCGCGCCGAGCCTGGGCCCGGCTTGCCGTGGCCGTGCTGATCGGCTCGCTCGGCAGCGTCGGCATGTGGTCGGTGGTGGTCGCGCTGCCGGTGGTGCAGCAGGATTTTGGCGCCACGCGAGGCACGGCGTCGCTGGCCTTCACCATGATGATGCTCGGTTTCGGTTTGGGCCAGGTGATAACAGGCAAGATATCCGACCGTTACGGTATCGTCACCGCGATCGGGCTTGGCATCAGTATTCTGGGCCTCGGCTATATCGTCGCCGGCATGTCATGGTCGATCTGGCCGTACATTCTCGTGCATTTTGCCATCGGGCTTTCTTCGGCGGCAACCTTCGGCCCGCTGATGGCGGAAGCCTCGCACTGGTTCGAGCGCTACCGCGGGCTGGCGGTCGCGATCGCCGCCAGCGGCAACTACATCGGCGGCGCGGTCTGGCCGTCGCTGGTGAACTGGGGCATGCAGACCTATGACTGGCGCACCACCCATATCGCCGTCGGTATCTTCACCGCCGTGGCGATGACGCTGGCGCTGATCGGCTTGCGCGTGCTGATGGGCGCAGGGGTGCGCCGCAGCCACGCCAACGCGCTGCCGCCGCGGCTCGACCTGAAGCTGTCAACCAATGCGCTCACCGTGATCCTGGGGCTCGCCAGCATCTCCTGCTGCGTGGCGATGTCGATGCCGCAGGTTCACATCGTCGCCTATTGCAACGATCTCGGCTATGGCGTGGCGCGCGGCGCCGAAATGCTGTCGCTGATGCTGGGTCTTGGCATCATCAGCCGGATCGGCTCTGGTTTCCTGGCCGACAAGATCGGCGGCATCCCGACGCTGCTGATCGGCTCGGTCGCGCAAGGCACCGCGCTGCTGTTCTATCTGTTCTTCGACGGCCTGACCTCGCTCTATTTGATCTCCGCGATGTTCGGGCTGTTCCAGGGCGGCATCGTGCCGAGCTACGCCATCATCGTCCGCGAGACGATGCCGGCTTCGGAGGCAGCGACACGCGTCGGGTTCGTGATCCTGGCTTCGGTGTTCGGCATGTCGTTCGGGGGGTGGATATCCGGCGTGATCTTCGACGCCACCGGCTCCTACGCCGCGGCGTTTACCAACGGCGTCGCCTGGAACCTGGTCAACATCGCCATCATGGTGCTGCTGCTGATGCGCGCGCGGCAGCGGATGGCGATGGCCTAGATCGGGATGACGTTGTTTCGAACCGTCATCCCGTTCCATCTTTTTGTGTGTGCATGATCTCCGGCGCAAACGCTTTTCCGCGTTTGTCGCGAGGGGAAAATCGCTACCCGCTTTGCGCTAACGCGGCCCTGCGGGTCTGGATCATGCTCGCGCCGATCATCCCTTTTCGACTTCGCCGCCGGCCTCCAGCCAGCCCTTGAAGCCGCCAAGGTTGCGGACGTTATCGTATCCCATGTCTTTCAGGGTCTTGCCGACCAGCGCCGAGCGCCCACCGGATGCGCAGTAGGCGACCACCGTCTTGGATCGATCGAACGCCGCGTCGTGCAGCGCGGAAGCTGGATCGGCGCGAAATTCCACAAGTCCACGCGGGATGGCGAGCGCGCCCGGGACCTTGCCCGATGCTGCGACCTCAGCCGGTTCACGGACGTCGAGAAACAACACGTCGGCCCGGCCAACCAGTTTCTTCGCTTCATCCGGGCTGATACGCGGCACCTCGGCTTCGGCCTCGGCCAGCATCGTCTGCACTGTTTTCATTTTTGTTTCCTCCGGGATCAAGACGCGGTCGCGTCCATTGGGGCGAGTAAGGCGTAAACCCCCGGCGGTTGCAATGGCAAAGGACTGCGTGCGAATTCTGATGCCGAGGCTTGGTGCGGCCCTCTGTCGCAACATGTGTCTCACACCGCCTGGCCTGCCTTCAACAACGAGCAGCCCGTGATCTTGAAGCTGCCGTCGGGCTGCTGCTCCAGCGTATACAACGCCTCCCATGCCTCGCCATTGGCATCGACGATGTGGACGCGCTGGCCGATCTGGCCACCCGCTGCGCGGGCTTCGCCGAATTCAAAACTCTTGTGGCGGTACACTGGTGGATAGGCCTGCCGGACCATCTGCATGAAGATATCGGCTTCCGGAAAAATCTGCTGGATCGACGGTGCCGCGTGAGAATAGGCGGCGGCGGAATCGTCGCGGCCAAAAGCCTGCTCCTGCGCGCGGATCACGCTTTGCGCGGCGGCAACGTCGTCGGCGAAGGCCGGCGAGCCCAGGCCGATCAGGAAGACCACGAGGAGTGCAAGAGCGCGCATGCGGATGTTCCCTGGCTGATGCTACTAGTTACGGCCAAGTCGGCCGAAAGTTGCATCCATCTCGCCAGCGGTGCAAGTGGCTCCGGCTGTAAGGGGCTATTGGCCGCTCGCCAGGCGCCGCAGGCCCGACGCAGTCAAGCCGAGTTCGCCGAGCCGGCGCACTGCATATCCGAGACCTACCAGCCGCTCCCAGTGCAGCTGGGGAATTTCACGCTGCGCATCGCCCTTGCTGACTTCGCGCAAGGAGGCGAATTCGTCGGCGCTGAGGGCAGGGTGTGGTTCGCTCATGCGGTGACCTCGTCGGTCCACACCTTGAAACTCGCCAGCGTGTTCGGGCCGAAGGTCTGGGTGATCGGCACGTCGGAGGCATCGCGGCCCTGCGCAATCAGCACGCGGCCGACCCGCGGCACGTTGTTGCGCGGATCGAACATGTGCCATCGCCCGCCGATATAGGCCTCGAACCAGCCGGCGAAATCCCCCACGGCCCAGGGTTTTGGCGTGCCGATGTCGCTGAGATAGCCGGTTGCAATAGCGCGCCGGAATGTTCATGCAGCGGCAGAACGTGATGGCGAGATGAGCATAGTCGCGGCAGACGCCCTTGCCTTCGCTATAGGCCTCCCACGCCGTCTTGGTGGCGCGGGCGTGCTCGTAGCCGAACGCGATATGGCGATGCACGAAGTCGCAGATCGCCTGCACCCGCGTCCAGCCCGGCGGCGTCTTCTCGAACAATTGCCAGGCGATTTCAGAAAGCCGGTCGGTTTCGCAATAACGGCTGCCGAGCAGATAGACCAGTGTGTCCGCGGGCAGATCCTCGACCGCGTGCTGGACCGCCGAGGCAAACACCTGATCGGGCAGGCCGGAGTCGCGAACGACGCCATCGGCGGCAAGACGGAGGCGGCCCGCAGGCGCCACCATGCGGCTGCACCAATTGCCGAACATGTCGCGATAGGGGGTGATCTCGACCGCAGGCGTGGTGGTTAGGAAGTCCGGCACGATGACATCGGAGGCGCGCGTGAAATGCGTGCCCAGCACCATGATCATGGGGGTCGGCTGCGGGAAATCGTAGAGCATTTCGAATCCGACGCGCAGCTTCATTCGAAATACTTTCTTGGCTGAATACCTGCTTGAAATGGCTACGAAACCACCGAATACAAGGCTTTTGCTGCTTTATTCGACCAAATGCGCCTCTCGACAGAGAAAACGATAGCTAATTGCCGCAAAAGCGCGCACGCTGCGCCGATGTCCGAACAATCCGATGGTTCCGTGCACAGACGAGGTCTGTTGCCATGACGATGCGCTCGCGACGGGAAACGATTCATTTCAGGCACCCGTTCCGCATCAAGGGAATTGATCGCCAACTCGCGCCCGGCGCTTACGAAGTCGTCACCGATGAGGAGATGATCGAAGGGCTGTCGTTCCCATGCTTCCGGCGCGTCGCCACCATGATCATGGTCCCTGCAGCGGCGCCGCACCGATCTTCGATGGAAATGATCTCGATCAGCTCGGTCGATCTGTCCGATGCGCAGCGGATCGACGCGAGCGCGCCCAAGTGACTGAGATCCCGATCGAGCTCGACAAGCATCGCGGCATGGCGGCGCAGAAGGCAACCGATATCCGCCGCGTGCTCGCCGACGTCGAGGCCAACGCCAAGCTGCTGCGCGACAAGCAGGGCGTGGTCGAGATCCAGCTCCTGGCCGTACCGGCCGCCTCGTGGTCCGAGGCGGTGGCCAAGGCGCGTTACGTGCTCAACCTCTATTCGGCCAGCCTCGCGCCATCGGACACGCATCACCGCGACCTCGTGAGCGCGGTGCTTGCGGATCTCACCCGGCTCGCCGGCGATGATGCCTGAACAAGACGAACAAGCGGCTTCGACCAACCAAGACTTTATCCAGCGTGTTCGATGCAAGATCGAACGGCCAAACTGAAAGTTCTTATCTGATGAAGAATCTCTCGCCCCGTCACGTCAAGACAGAAGAATCGCTGCGCCTCGGTGTCGTGTCCGGCTGGTACTCGACCAAGGTCAGCGGCACCTTCGTTTCGGGCCCGCATGATTCCGAAGCCGACTGCCTGCGCAGGATTGCCGAGATCAATCCGCCGCCGGCCAAGAAGAAGATGATGGTGGGTTGAGTGGGAGAAATCGATGGAACGATGGTTTCGATTGGTGAGGGCCGCCCGATGACGCTCGCGCGTGGCAGCATCGGCGGCTACGAATACGATCGCATGGTGCTGAAGTTTTCCATGATGGACGACGGCAGGGAAGTCCCCTGCGCCGTCAGTGCGTCGGCGATGGACGACCTCGAGCGTGTGTCGCGGACGGCGCCGGAACGGCGTGAAGAACAGTTCGTCCGGCTGCGCGACCGGATTGAACAATGCGCCTCGCGCAAGTTCCAGGCGCGGGAGTTCGAGGGCACGCCTCCCGGCATCATCCTGCGCAGCATCGACTTCCGCGGCTGATGGCCGAGGTCGCGGCGCGGACCATATTTGACAATGCCGCTTGCGAGCCGGGATCGGCGCTTGCCTTAATTGGCAGGCGGAGATGACAAATATAAGTCGTCGTTGCGGAACTCTGCATCCGCAGCGCCGTTGCCAACCGATCCCCAAGCGCAGCGGGATTGGCGATCCGCTACAGTCAGCAGCTTAAAATGATCAAATCTATCTCGGCGTTCGCGATATTCGCGCTGCTAGGAGCGTCGGTAATTGCGCTGCCCGGCTTCGCGCCCGTCGTCAAAGCAGACGAGGCCATTGCTTTTGCCAAGGCAGACCGGCTGGCCGTCCATGCGGTTGCTGGAAATTGCGCAAGCGAGAACTGGCCGAACATCTCCTCGTCCTGCCTGCGCGGCACAGAATCGGGTGCGGCCATTCGTGAGGTGCGCCTGGTCACGGCGCGCCGTTGAGCCGCATATGATGCCCCTGGATCATTCCCTCCTTCCGCATGTCGTGCTCGTCGTTGAAGACGAGATGATGCTGCGCATGCGCGTGGTCGATATGGTGGAAGACGCTGGCTACGTCCCGGTCGAGGCCGTGGACGCGGACGAAGCCATGACCATCCTCCGTTCCCGATCCGATATCGCGCTGATGCTTACCGACGTTCAGATGCCCGGCAGCATGAACGGGCTGCAACTGGCGCACGCGGTCCACAAGAATTGGCCGCCCATCAAGATCATCCTGGCGTCCGGACAGCTGAAATTGTCCGACAGCGACATTCCGCTGGACAGCCGATTTTTCGGGAAACCGCTGCAATCCGACGAAATCATCGCGGAAATGCGCGAAATGCTCGGCCCGGCCTGAAATCGGCAGGAGATGGACATCCGATGGCTCTGCACCGTAACGGTCAGACGGCTGAATCATTGGCATAAAGAAATGTCCGGAACCGGACAGATGGTGGTATTCGTTGTCGATGTTCAGAACAGCCCCTGATCCGTATGACTCCCTTGAGGCGTCCGATCCGACGTCACCGCAGGAGGAACTGGCGGCAGAAAACGTCAGCCTCCGGCTGTTGCTGACACAGGCCAAGCTCAGCGCTGAGACGCTGCTTGAGCAGGCCGGCATCGACGCCAAGGAGCGCGAAGCCGCCGACAAGCTGCAAAAACTGATCCTCGAAGAGCTTCATCACCGCATCAAGAACACGCTGGCAACCGTTGGCGCCATCGCGTCGCAAAGCCTTCGCAACGCGCCGAGCACGCAGCATGCGCAGCAAGCGATCGAAGGCCGTTTGCTGGCGCTCGGTCGGGCCCATGATCTGCTGTTGCAGGCGCGCTGGACCGGTGCTGAGCTGCGGAAGATCGTCCAGGGGGCGACCGAGCCGTTCGACAATCCGGACAAGCCCCGGTTTTCGATTGCCGGATCCGATGTGCAGATCGCATCAGGCGCGGTTATTGCGATCGCGATGACGCTCAACGAGCTCTGCACCAACACCACGAAATTTGGCGCATTGTCGGTGCCCGCCGGTCATGTGGCGATCAGCTGGGCGGTGGATGCGCCGGCATCGCGGCTGCATTTCACCTGGAAAGAACAGGATGGCCCAGCGGTCGCAGCCCCGACGCGCCAGAGTTTTGGCACGCGCCTGATCGAGACACTCGGCCGGCAACTCAAAGGCAATGTCAGATTGACGTACGAGCCGAGCGGGTTCGTCTACTTCCTCGATATTCCCTTGCTCTCGCTTGAGTCCTGAGCGGCTGAATCAGCTCATCGGATCGAGCTGCTCATGTTGCCGATGGCGGGTGAGCGGCGGGCGGGAAAGAGCCGCGCGGACGATCCAGACTTTTCGCACGACAGCGTTTCTTTCGATTGTCGCGTTACGCCTCCGCGACCGCCTCGCTCCATGGCTGGAACACCTCGGTGGCGCCGCTGTTGGTGGCGCCGTCGCGCAGCACGACGCTCGGGCAGGCGAACTTCATCGGCGTGGTCTGGATCCGCGCCTCCTCGTAATCGAACTGCGCACGCAGGCTCTCCCGCGTTGATTTCGGCAAGCGCACGTCGCCGATCACGATGGCGCCTTCGCTGGCGTCGATGCGCGGCTGATGGATCGCCGCGTCCAGATCCATGCCGTAATCCATCACGAACGACAGAAGCTGCGTCACCGCGGGCAGGATGCGCCGTCCACCGGAGGCGCCGATGGCGGTGCGGCGGCCGTCAGACGCCTGCGCCACCACCGGCGTATAATTGGTGAGGCAGCGCTTGCCGGGCGCCAGCGAATTCGGCGTGCCCGGCGTCGGGTCGAACCACATGATGCCGTTGTTCATGGTGATGCCGGTTTGCGGGCAGACGAATTTGGAGCCGAACGATGACAGCAGGGTCTGCGTCACCGCGGCCATGTTGCCGTCGCGGTCGACGGCCGAGAAATGCGTGGTGCAGGCCGGCGCCAGCGTTTCGGCGCCGAGCGTGCGGCGGCCGTCGGCGTCACCCATGTCCTTCAGGCGTTCGCGGTAGGCCGTTTGCAGCGCTTCGGCATAGGCCGTGTAGGTCGCGGCGTCAGGTCCGCTTTTCGCGGGCTGCAGGTTTTGCTGCAGCAGGTCCAGCGTACGCGCCAGTGTCGGCCCGGCGGTCAGTTCCGGCGTCGCAAACACCTTACCGCCGCGATAGGGGATCGCCAGCGGTTCGCGCAGAAAAGCCTTGAACGGGATGAGATCTTCGACCGACAGCGCGCCGCCGGCGCTCCGCACATCGGCGGCGAGGCTGCGCGCCAGATCGCCTTCGTAGAAATCGCGCGGGCCTTGGGCTGCGAGATGCGCCATCGTGGCCTTGAGCTTGTCCTGCGGCAGGCGAACCTTGGTCTTGATCCCCCATGGTGCATTCGGCGGCAATCCATCAACGAGATAGGCGGCGGCGCTGGCCGGATAGCGCCTGAGATCAAGCGCCGCACTCGCAATCATCAGCGTGGTCCACCAGTCCACCGCAAGGCCTTCACCGGCGAGCGCGACGCTGGGCGCGAGCAGTTCCTGCCACGGCATTTTGGCGTGGCGGCGATGCGCTTCCTCCATGCCGGCGACCACGCCGGGCACCGCGATTGAACCGGGGCCATGGATGTTGCGGTCGTCCTTGACCCGCGCCCACGGAAACAGATCGGACGCCGCACCGCCGCTCAGCGGATAATCCTCCAGGCGAAGGCTGAGCGGCGCCCGCATGCCGTAGTCGATCACTTCATAACGGTCTTCGCGGGCGCGGTAGAGCACCATCGCGCCGCCGCCGCCGAGCCCGCTCATCCAGGGCTCCAGCACGCCCAGCGCAAACGTGGTCGCGATCACGGCGTCGACGCAATCGCCGCCCGCCGCCAGCACCTCGGCGCCGACCTTGGCCGCCTTGCCGGATTGCGCGGCGACGATGCCGCCCTTCGCGGTGACCGCGGGCTTACGGATCTGCTGGGTGTTGGTGAACTGGTCGCGCATGGGGCTGCTCTCATTGCCACAGGAACCGCTAGGGTACGGAACAGCCCGCGCCAGGTAAAGCCATCAGGCGCAACCCTGGCATCCTGACGCAAGTGCAATGCGCGGATTATTGGTATGGTGGGCACAAGCGCCGCCGTTGCCAAGAACAACAAAGACCGGGTGGAATATGACCGAAGGGACCAAAGCTCCCCGCGACAAGTCGCATTACGAAGTGATCGTGATTGGCGCGGGTGTGGCCGGCATCTATCAGATCAAGCGTCTCGCCGATCTCGGGGTGGATGCCACGGTGCTGGACGGCTCCCCTGATCTTGGCGGGACCTGGTACCGGAACCGCTATCCGGGCGCACGCTTCGACTCGGAGAGCTACACCTATGGTTATTCCTTCTCGCGGGAATTGCTCGACGAGTGGCACTGGAAGGAACGCTTCTCGGGCCAGCCCGAAAATCTGCGTTACCTCAACCACGTCGCCGACAAGTTCGATTTGCGCAAGTACATGCAGTTCAACGCCAAGGTGGAGGCGGCGCAGTTCGACGAGGCGCAGCACATCTGGCGGCTCAGGATCGACGATGGACGCGAGCTGACCTGCCGGTTCGTCATTCTGGCGATCGGCCTGCTCTCGACGCCCACCTTGCCGCGGCTGGAGGGCGTGGAATCCTTCAAGGGCCGCTCGTTCCACACCTTCTACTGGCCGCACGAGCCGGTCGAGATGGCGGGCAAGAAGGTCGCGATCATCGGCACCGGCGCCACCGCGATCCAGATCATCGGCGAGATTGCCGACAAGGTCGGCGAACTCACCGTGTTCCAGCGGCGGCCGAACTGGGCAGCTCCCCTCAACAACGGACCGATCTCGGACGAGGAGATGGCCGACATCCGCGCGCGCTATGACGACATCTTCGCGGCCTGCGCCCGCAGCCCCGGCGGCTTCGAGCACGAGCCCGACCGGCGCGGCTTCTACGAGGTGACACGCGAGGAGCGGCTGGCACTCTGGGACAAGCTCTACGACGAACCCGGGTTTGGCATCTGGCTCAGTAATTTTCGCGAGATCTTTACCGACGAAGTGGCGAACGCCGAGTTCTCCGCCTACATCGCCGACCGCATCCGCCGGCGCGTGAAGGATCCGGTTACTGCCGAGAAGCTGATCCCGAAGGACCATGGTTTTGGCGTGCAGCGCGTGCCGCTGGAGACGAATTATTTCGAGGCGTATAACCGCGACAACGTACATCTCGTCGATATCAGCGAGACGCCGCTCGAACGCGTGACCGAAACCGGCCTGCGCACGTCGGCGCGCGATTACGATTTCGACATCATCATCTATTCGACCGGCTTCGACGCCATCACCGGCGCGTACGACCAGATCGACATCACCGGCATCGATGGCGAGAAGCTATACGACAAATGGAAGGACGGTCCGTCGACCTTCCTCGGCATGCTCGTCCACGGTTTTCCGAACCTGTTGATGCCGACCGGCCCGCAAAGCGGCTCGGCTTCGACCAATTTCCCGCGCGGCATCGAGACCGGCGTCAACTGGTGCATGGGCTTGCTCGAGCACATCTGGGATCGCGGCTACACCAGCGCCGATCCAACTTTGGCAGCGCAGGAGCGCTGGAGCGCGCATGTGAAAAAAATGTACGCCATCATGCTGATGCGAGAGGCCAAGTCGTGGTTCACCGGCTACAACTCCAACGTGCCCGGCCACGAACACGGCAAGTACCGCTATTTCGTCTACAACGGCGGCACGCCGAAATACGTCGCCGCCATCAACGACGCCATCGCCAAGGGCTATGAAGACATCGTGTTTACTTCGGGTGCGAGGCCCTCGATCCGGCCAAGCGTTAGATCGAGCGCTGCGGAGTGAACATATAACCGTGGCTGCAGGTCGAGCCGTGAGCGCGCATGCAGCGAGGGCTGACGGTGACGAAATCTAATCGCTAGAGAAAAATATTCCAAATGGCGATACGTGCTTCGCTGAGGCGTCCATCGCCATCGAATTCCAGGTTTATCATCCACTGCTTGTGTCCAAGAACATTGGGAGACATCGTCCCGCATGTGGTCGGACCGGCGGTGTCCTGACAGCCGAGTTTTTCCTTGCGGAGCACGGCAAGCGTTGCCTCTCTGGTCGTTCCCAGCGGGACCGTTTTCAATAGTGCTTCGCGTGCTGGCGAAGAGTCGTTCGTGCTTTCCTTTTCGACAGCGCGCATTTCGCCAAGAAGTCGATTCTCTCGGTAAAAACCATCAACTTCGGCGGCCTTGTACGAGAACCAAAGCCATAGCGATACGAACAGGGCGGCCGGAACAGCCGCTATCGCCAAGCAGACTATCAGCGCTCTTCTGAGGAATTTGCGCATAGAACTACCGAGTCCAAATCCGCGTGTCGCTATCAATGCCTAGCACACGTCCAGTTCGCCGCTGCGAAAAGTTCCTGCTTTGGGTAACAAAATGTTTCGAGGATATCCGCTCGTCGCGAATGCGCTCTCGATACGGCTAGGGGCTTAGATCGCGCGCTGCGGAGTAAATCGCACCGGCAGTTTGCGGATGGCATGAACAAAGTTGTTCGGCGCCATTTCGATGCCGCCGGCGTATTCGATATCAGGCAGCCGCGTCAGCAACTGGCGATAGACTTCCTCGAGCTGCAGCTGCGCCACCCGCTTGCCGATGCAGACGTGTGGGCCGAAGCCGAAGGCGATGTTTTTCGCGGCGTTGGCGCGGCGTATGTCGAGCCTGTCAGGCTCCGGAAAGATCGACGGATCGCGATTGGCGGCGCCGTAATACATGATGACCTTCTCGCCGGCCGCAATCTTCTGCGCCCCGATCTCGGTATCTTCCGTGGCGGTGCGGCGCATGTAAATCACAGGGCTGATCATGCGGATCAGCTCGTCCACCGCGTTCGGCAGCAGCGACAGATCATTCATCAGCGCGCGCTTCTGGTCCGGGAATTCGGTGAGCAGCTTCATCGAGCCGGAAATCGAATTGCGCGTGGTGTCGTTGCCGGCGAACACGATCAGCAGCCAGGAGCCGTCGAGGTACTCGTCGCGCAGCAATTCGCCGTCGATGGTGGCGCGCGCGATCGCGCTCATCAGATCGGGCTTTGGATCGGCCCGGCGCTTCTGCAGCATGTGCTGGCCATAGGCGAACATCTCGGCGACGTTCTCGTTGAACGCCTTGACGAATGCCATGAACTCGGGCGTCGGCTGCGGGTTCTTGCGCTGCTGCGCCGAAACATGGCCGGCCACTTCGAGATAATGCATCCAGTCGAGAAATTTCGGTCGGTCGGATTCGGGGACGCCGAGGATTTCACACAGCGTGAACAGCGGCAGCCGCGACGACAGCGTCTCGACCAGGTCGCATTCGCCAAGGCCGGCGATGCCGTCGATCAGCCTCGTGGTCTCGGCAGCCACTTTCTCCCGGATGCCCGCAAGATAGCCCGGCGTGAAATAGGGCATGTGCTCCTTGCGGAGCTGCAGGTGCCAGGGCGCATCCATGTTGATCATGGCGTCGACGGAGGCGCGGAACAGCAGCGGATGCCGCGTTTCGGGCGGACCATAGGCCATCAGGATGCCGCCCTTCTGCGACGAGAAGGTTTTGGGATCGCCATCGACGCGCAACACGTCGTTATATTGGGTCAGTGCCCAGAAGCCGGGGCCGTTACTGCCCTCGCGCTGCCACGCCACCGGGGCTTCGGCGCGAAGCTGCGCGTAGATGTCGAACGGCTGACCCTGCAGGAATAGTTCGACATTGGACAACGCGTCCGGCTCGACTTCGGGATAGGCTCTGGGGAATACGGGCCCGGCGGGCAGGCCCAAGGGGAAGTCTTCACTCAGGAGACGCATCGGCTGAATTCTCCGGTCAGGTCGCCGACTCTACAAGGACGCGTGCGCGCCGTCTTGCGCCATTAGGCTATGCCGCCGAGATAGAGCCGCTTGACGATGTCGTTACCCTTCAGTTCGTCGACCGAACCGGCCGCGACGACGATCTCGCCGTGGACGATGATGTAGCCGCGATTGGCGATGCGGATCGCCTGGTTGAAGTTCTGCTCCGCCATCAGCACGGTGAGGCCGAGGCGCTGATTGAGATCGCCGATCTTGGTGATGGTTTGCGACACCAATAGGGGTGACAGCCCGACCGACGGCTCGTCGACCAATAGCAGGCGCGGCGAGGACATCAGCGCGCGCGCGATCGCGAGCATCTGCTGCTGGCCGCCGGACATGGTGCCGGCGAGCTGCTTCTGCAGGTCCTTCAGCACCGGAAAGGTTTCGAAGGCCTGCGCCAGATTCCTGTCGATGTCGCGCCGGGCCGCCTTGCGGAAGGCGCCGAGCATCAGGTTTTCCAGCACCGTCAGCTTGGGAAACAGCCGCCGTCCCTCCGGCACCATCGCGACGCCGAGATCGACGATGGCTTCCGGCGACAATTTGGTGAGGTCATGCGCGGTGCCGTCGATCGTCAGCTGCATGGTTCCGCGCAGCGGCCGTACCAGCCCGGCGACGCACTTCATCAGCGTGCTCTTGCCGTTGCCGTTGGTGCCGAGCAGGGCGACGGTTTCGCCGGCCTCGACATTGAGCGAGACGCCGCGCAGCGCCTTGACGGCGCCGTAACCGGCATCGAGGCCAGAGATCGCGAGGCTAAGTGCCAAGATAGGCCTCCTGCACCCGCTGGTTGGCCATGACTTCGCTCGGCGCGCCGATCGCGATGATCTTGCCGGCGTCGAGGCACATCACGCGCTGCGAAAAACGCATCACCGCCTGCATGATGTGCTCGATCATGATGACGGTGATGTCCTGGTCCGCAAGGCTCATCAGGAGATCAAGCACCTCGTCGACTTCCGAAGAGGAAAGCCCGGCCATCGCCTCGTCTGATATCAGCAGCTTCGGCCGCGTCGCCATCGCGCGGGCGAGCTCCATCTTGCGCAGTTCGACCTGGCTGAGCGTGGTGGCGGATGCATCGGCCTTGGACGCGAGACCCATGCCGGCAAGGATCGACATCGCGGTCTCGTGCCGGTGCGCAGCCGAGACGAGCGGATCCGTGGCCACCGCGAAATCAAGCGCCACCATCAGGTTCTCGACCACCGTCATGCTTTTGAACGGCCGCGGGATCTGGAAGCTGCGGGCGATGCCGCGGCGGGTACGGACATGCGCCGGCAGTTGCGTGATGTCCTCGCCGCGGAACACCACAGTGCGGGCCTCGGTGCGGAACGCGCCGGAGATGCAGTTGATCAGCGTCGTCTTGCCCGAGCCGTTCGGGCCGATCAGGCCGAACCGCTCGCCGGGGCGGATGTCGACGCTGACATTGTCGAGCGCGGTGAAGCCGCCGAAGCGCTTTGTAAGCCCCGATATCTGCAGCAGGGGTGCGCTGGTGTCGGGGGGCGTCATTGCTTGCCCTCCCTGCGCTTGTCGCGAACCCGGCGCAGCAGGCCGATCAAGCCCTCCGGTGCGGCCACCACGAACAGCACCAGCATGACGCCGAGCACCAGCACGTTCACTTCCGAGGAGATGGTCACGGTCAGCAATTGCTGCGTGGTGCCCAGCAGGATGGCGCCGACGATCGGGCCGGCCCAATGCGCGGTGCCGCCGATCAGCGACATCGCCAGCGTCGAGACCGAATAGTTGAGGTTGAACGCGGAGGAGGGGTCGGCATATTGCAGATACATCGCGGCGGGTGCGCCGGCCGCGCACATCAGCGCGCCGGAGACGACGCAGGCCAGCACTTTCAGCCGCAGGGTCGGCACACCCGTGCATTCCGCGGCGAGTTCGTCGTCCCGCAGCGCCTGCAGGCCGCGGCCGATCCACGAATTCTGGATGTAGCGCGAAACCACAACCGCCAGCACCACCAGCACCGCCTGGACAAAGAACAGCATCTGGACATAGCCCGAGAACGGCCACGTCACCGGGGGGCGCTGTAATTGAATGCCGGCCGCGCCGCCGACATAGCGCCAATTGGTGATCGAGGTCTCGATCACGATGGTCAGCGCGATCGTGGCGATCGAGAAGAAGATGCCCTGCATGCGCAGGGTCAACAAGCCAAGCGCAAAGCCCATCAGCGCGCCGACGGCAGCGGCGGCGGCGATCTGCACGAGGAGCGGCGCACCGGTGACCTTGAACAGGAATACCGCTGTGTAGACGCCCATGCCGAAAAACGCGCTGGTGCCGAAATTCACATAGCCGGCATGGCCACCGAGAATGCTCCAGGCCACCGCGAGCACGATGAACTGCAGGATCACGTAGCCGGCGAAAAACGGGTATTCGTTGGTGATGAGCTTTGTCATCAGCGCAATCGCGATCAGAAAGACCGCCGCGCCGACCCAGAAAAAGATGCCGTTGCGCTTCATGATCGCCTGCCAAACAGGCCTTGCGGCCGCACGGCGAGGACGCCGAGCAGCATCGCGAAGGAAATGGCCGGCGCCCAGGATGCGCCGAACAGGGTCAGGACAATGGTCTCGGCGATGCCGAGGATGATGGCGGCGACCAGCGTGCCGCTCATGCTGCCGAGTCCGGCCATGACGACGACGCAGAAGGTCCGCCCGATATAGGTCCGGTCAAGCGTTGGCTCGACTGGTGCCACGATGATGAGCAGGGCGCCGGTGATTCCGAGCACCGCGGTCGCTATACCGAACGCCCATTGCTTGATCCGGATCGGGTCGGCGCCCATGCAGCCGCAGCGCCTCCTGGTCCTGCGCGACCGCGCGGATCGCGCGTCCCATAAAGGTTCGCGACAGGTACAGGGTCAGCAGGATCGTCAGCGCGACGGCAACCATGAACGCCACAATCAGGCGGAACGGAATTCTCATGTCGCCGATCCGCCAGGCTTTGCCGACATAGGTCGCGGTGACCGAGCGCTGGTCGACGCCGAACTGCAGGATGATCAGCACTTCGATGATGAAGGCAATGCCGAAGAAAAACGCGATGCCGCGCACGCCGGCATCGCTGCCGCGCTTCTCGAAGGTTTCGTAGTACAGGCGGTAAGCGAGCAGGCCGAACAGAAAAAACAGCGGCGTGATCAGGAGGCCTGCCACCAGCGGATCGATTCCGTAATGTTCGTTGAGGAAGAACACCGCGTAGGCCGCGAGCACCAGAAAGGCCGGGTGCGCGACGTGGGGTACGTCGAGCAGGCCGAACGAAATCGACAGCCCAAGACTGACCGCCGCATAGAAACAGCCGAGCAATACGCCGATCACCACCGCATCGAGCAGCAGTTCAAATGAAAACACCTAGCATCCCCCTTGGCCCGTCCTTGGGCCGCCGCCCGGTTCGCGCACGCCGTCCATCCCATTCCGCTTTTTTTAGAGGCAGGTGCGCTGATCCCCTGTCAGCGCACCATGATCCGGTGAAAAGCCGGGAAGCTTACTTCCGGGCGGCCTCAAAGGGAGTGACGAGAGTGCCCGACTTCATTTTGTCCGGGAAAAGGACCACCTGTTTGCCCGAGCTGCGGAACTGTTCCATGTTCTTGTCAGCGATCCCGCGGAACTGGGCTTGCACGACGCCGCTTTCCTTCCACTCGCCGTCCGCCGCGAACGTAATCGGCCCGACGATGGTCTTGTGGGTGTTCTCTCGCAGATACTTCGCCAGCGCCTTCTGGTCGAGCGAACCCACGGCCTTGATGGCCTGCTCGATCATTTGACCGCTGGCGTAGCCGTAGGGCGCCAGATAATAGCCCAGCGGATCGACCTTGGCTTCCACGGCGCGCTTCGTATAGGTCTCGAAGAACGCCTTGGTGCCTTCGTGGTACATGCTCGGTTCCGGCAGCCATGTATTGTAGTTGACGACGCCGTTAAGCAGCGAGCCCAGGTTTTCCATGACCGCGCCGAATTGCAGGCCGACCATGCCGCCGCCGAAAAGCTTGACGTTGTCGCCGATCCCGATCTCGTTCACGCCACGCAGGATACCGGCCGAATCCGGCGGATAGGACGCGACATAGACGATGTCGGGCTTGGCAGCTTTCAGCGCGCGAAGAATGCCGGAGAATTCCACGGTGCTCGGCGGGTAGGCCTGATCGAACACGATCTTCATGCCGAGCTTGGTCGCGACCTCCCTCGCGGTCTTGGCCAGATTTTGGGCGAATTCCTGGTCCGCCGCGAGCAGTGCAATGGTCTTGCCGCCGGCCCTCTGGCCAAGATCGAGGAAGGACGCCGCCCAGCTGTCGGCCGGTCCCCACGGTGCATTGTTGAACCACATGTCGTGGCCAACCTTGCTGTTCACCTGGAACGAGAAGTTGCCCATCAGCAACATGCCGCGCTGCTTGACCAATGGCATCAAGGGCGCTGTCGGCACGGTCGCGTAGGGGGCGAACAGGATATCGACCTTGTCGACGTCCAGGAGCTTGGAATAGATCGCCGGCGTTTCCGAAGCGCTCGACTTGTCGTCATAAACGATGAGTTCGACCTTGCGGCCGAGCAGGCCGCCTCTGGCGTTGACGTCGTCTCGCCAGACCTCGATGCCGAGCTGCGAGGCCTTGCCGCCGCCGGCGAGGCCGCCGGTTTGCGCCATCGACATACCGATCTTGATGGGGGGTTGTTGGGCTGTCGCGGCTGAGGTGAGCCCAAAAGTTAGGCCAAGCACGGCGGCGGTGATCGTTCCGCCGAGAAGCGTCCTGCGTTCCATTGATCCTCCCAAAGATCCTGTTTTTGTTTGGTTCTTGTTGCCTGTCCGCGCTCTATGGCGCCCTTGCTGCAAGGTTAGAACTAAAGCCCGCCCGGCCACAAGCCACAATGGAACGCGGATGCAACCTTTGAGACCCTACGTTCGGGGGATCATCCGAAGTGACGCCACCGCGACCGTTGGCCGTGCTGGCCGGCCGCCGGAGCAGACATGGCAGATCGCCCATTTCCGCCGCGGGACGGCGGCCGGGGATCGCCGACGGGCAGCGGCACGGCCGTGGAGTTCGGCAAATCCATCGATGACGAGACGCGCAAGTGGAGCGCGGTAGTCTGCGATGCGGACCTCAAGGGGGGAGTAGGCTTTCTCCTCACTGATCGCTTGCATCTACCTTGGGTGCGAAAACCGTTATCAGCGTTGGATGGCAGCCAACAAAGTCGAGCCTCAACGTCTAAGACTACATCGCCGCGCAACTGCTGTTCGGGTGGAGCAAGGCGGTGACCCTCTCATTCGCGATGAATGTCGAGTCCATCCACCGAAGGTCAGCCTTTTTCCGTCGGGCGGTATGACTGGTTAACGCCGGGTACCCCGAGAGTTCGGGGCTGCCGGCATCCGATCTGCTCCGATGAGCCGACATGGTTAAGGCTTGCCCCCGCAAAATGACCATCGGCGCATCCAGGCGCGGGGCAGACAAAGGCCGTCCTAATCCGGTGGTTAACAACCTTGCAGAGGCGGGAGGAATGGGTCACCATTCCAAATGGCAGCAAAAGGCTAAGCACAAGAAATTACTCGAATAATCGACTGATCCCGTCAGGACGCGATTATGTTTTGTGATGCGTGCCGATCGGCAATGGATGAGCGGGACAAGTACTGCGCGGCCTGCGGGGCTCGGGCGCTGCAAAAGCGATGCGACAGCTGCGGTAAATCCAATCGGCCGGAAAGCAGTTTCTGCGCTTATTGCGGAGACTCGCTACGCGTAACCATCAACGGCGGCGGTGCTGTTGCCGAAGATGCCCAAGCCTCTACCGAACCCAAGGCCGAACTCAAATTCGTAACGATCCTGCGTGCGGATATCGTCGGTTCGACGACTATTGTTGCGGACCTCGATCCCGAACATGCCGTCTCCCGTCTCGAACCCGCTCTGTCGGCGATGCGAGCCGCGGTTCGACAATTTCGCGGTACGATCAGCAAGGAGCTCGGGGACGGATTGGTCGCCGCGTTTGGCGCCCCGAGCGCTGACGATAACCATAGTCGCCTTGCCTGCCACGCAGCGATCGAACTGATCCGGCGTGTCGCAGAACTTGGCGACCCGAGCATCCAGGTGCGCGTGGGGCTGCACTCCGCCTACGTCCTGGCCTATGTCGTTTCGAGTGACGTCTCCCACGTCTACGAATTCGGCGGATCAGCACAGCATCTGGCGGAACGACTGCAGGCGGTCGCCCCACCGGGACAGATTATGGCCTCGGAAGCGTGCCGGCTGCTATCCGAAGGATTCATCGACTTCGAGACGATGGAGCCAAGGCATCTGAAGGGCTTCGCAAACCCAATTCCGATGTACAGGGTGGTCGGGGTTCACCAGCTTTCAACCTGGCAGGTTCGCAAGGCTCGAAGCATCGGGCGGTTCGTCGGAAGAAACCCTGAGATGAAGTCTCTTAGAGCGGTGGCCGACGCAATCGCTAAAGACGGGAAAATGGTTTCCGTGCTTGGCGATCCGGGCATCGGAAAATCGCGTCTGGTGTACGAGTTTGTGGAGGAGTTGCGGGCGGCCGGATGGCGCGTGATCGAGGCCGAATGCAGCCCGCCCTTGCAAGCCTCGCCCTTTGCCGTGTTGAAGAACGTTCTGCAATCGGCCCTCTCGCCACATTTGCGGGCCGGCAAGCCGATCCCGGGCGAGGATCCGCTCGCTGGTTTGCCGCCGATCTGGCATGCGGCGATCGATGCCGTGCTGGACCTCCCGGTTTCGGATCCCGACTGGAGCAAGCTTGAGCCCAGGCAACGTGGTCGGGCAATTGCAGAGGCAAGCCGTGCCGTCATTGAGCGGATAACCCAGGAATCGCGGGTCATGCTTCTGATCGAGGATTTGCACTGGATCGACAGTGCGAGTGCGGCGCCAATTGAATCCCTGGAATCACTGACCGCCCGTCATCCGTTGTTGATCGTGACCACCAGCAGGCCCACCGGAACGCCGGAGCTGCGTAGCCGACGAAGCTCGGTCAGTCTGTGGTTGCGTCCGCTGGACGACGACGCCGGTCGAGAAATGCTGGACGATATCCTTGGGCACTCCCCGTCGGTGACGGATTTGAAGGACCGGATCCTCCGACATACCGGCAACGTACCGCTTTTCATCGAAGAGGTGTGTCGCGGTCTTTCCGATCAGGTCGTTCTCGGCGGGCACCACGATAGCGCCGGCGTTGACATATCTCCGGATAAACTGGGTATACCCGCGACCATCCAAGGCATGATCGCCGCGCGCATTGATCGTTTGAGCTGGGATGAAAAGATTCTCCTTCGAACAGCGGCTACGGTCGGAACACAGGCAACCGCCCGCATTTTGCAGGAGGTAACTGGTCTGTCTGACGAGCAGCTGCAGTCTCAACTGGCCGCGCTCGACCGCGCCGAACTCCTGATCGAAGTCAGCCTGTTGCCAAGCCACGTCTACGAGTTTCCGCACGAACTGATCCGCCAGGAAGCGTACGAATCCATGCTGGAAGCGGCGCGTGAAAAACTGCATCGGCGAATCCTCGCCAGTATCGAGGCCGGAGCGTCGGGTCGTTTGGACGACCAGTCCGACGTTCTTCTCTACCACGCAACAGGCGCAAAGGACTGGCGCAAGAGCGCGCTGTTCGCCCGCAACATTGCCAGGAAATGTATTGATCGCTCGGCGCTGGCCGAGGGCGCGCATTATTTCGGGATTGCGATCGATGCGCTCGACAAGGCGCCGCTATCGGCCGAGCGCGAGACGCTTGCGATCGATCTGCGGATTGAGTCGCGCGTGGCGTTTTCTTCCTTTGGCGTTGTCGACAAGTGGCTGAGCCTGGCGAAGGAGGCCGATGCGCGCGCGGCGGCGATCGGGGACCATGCGCGCAAGGTTGCGACCATGGCGGTGCGCGCGGCAGCGCTCAATTTTTATGGCGCGCCCGTCGAAGCGATCGAGGCCGGGGAGGAGGCTGTCGGGAGGGCCGAGCAACTCGGCGATCGTGGATGGCTGAGCTACGCGGAGTTTGGCCTGGGTCAGGCATATTATGTCGCGGGCCGGTGCCGTGAAGCGGAGAAAATGTTCGCGCGAGCATGCCAGCAACTGACGGGTCCGGATCCCAAGGCTCCGCTCGGCAACACCCCGCAAGGTTTGGCTATCCTTTGCTACATGATGTGGGCTGTCGTGCTGAGTATGCGGGGTGACTGGGACCAGGCAGAGGTCGTTCAAGGTCATGCGCGCGCGATTGCCGATCGCACCGGCCGACCCATCGATCGCGTGTCGGTTGGCTATTGCTCGGGCTCGATCCTGCTTAACCGCGGTGATTTCGCCGGCGCAAAAGTCGAGCTTGAGAAGGCGTTAAAGCTGGCCAAGGAACACGAAACAAAACTATACATCCCAATTCTTGCTTGCCTTTGCGGAATGGCAAATCTGGAGCTCGGCCTGATCGACGAGGCCAAGATCGCTTTAACAGAAGCGCGGGACCAGGCACACGCGGTCGGTCATTCATCAGTCATGTTGCGCGCGCCCAGCTATTTGGCGCTTGCACAGAACGCGTCTGCGGAGGCGCTGGAAAACGTCAGATCCGTTCGCGCTGGAGCTCGCCAGCAAGGGTACGAAGGTCTTGAAGCGGAAACATGGTTATCGGAAGGGAGGATGTTCGCGACGCGGCCGGAGGCTGATCCGGAACAAATAAGCCAATGCTTGCGGAACTGTATCGCCATTGCCGAGCGGCTTGAGCATAAGCCTGTTGTCGCGAAGGCGGAGGCGTTACTGGTCAAGGTGAACGGCGAGTCCGTTCGACACTAAAAGCTGCTCATCAACTTTGAAGGCATCGTCAATTTACGTCTGGTGTGAAACGGCCTCTCGAGGCAGTGAAGCAAAGTGGAGGTGACAATGGCTGAGAAGAGCTTTTTTGCCGGATTCTATCAGGATCCGAAATTCATTGACGCCATGAACAAAAACTACACGACCAGTGCGATGAAGCAGAGCGTCAAGACGCTGCAAGGTCATGCAAGCATTAGCCTGGCGACCATGAAGTGGGGTGAATATCAGCCGGTCCTGACGCCGCGGGATAAATGGCCCGGAAAGACCTACGAACTTTGGCAGGAATCGATGCTGGCGGCCCGAGACAGTCTCGCGACGCAACCCAATAAGCTGCAGCTCTCGCCGGACGATGCCGCGGTGCCTGCTACAAAGTGCGATCTGGCCGACGCCGCGATTCGAAAGTGTTTTAACTCGGTACCGCCGATCCAAATCGTCATCGCGGTCAAGGTGAAAGAGGCCGGCGAAAAAGATCCAGCCGCCCACGACCTCAAGATAGAATGGACGACCATGGGGGGTGAGCCCACCCTCAACTTTACGATGGTCTGCCCTTACGAACCACCAACGTCGAAGGGGGGCTAGCGGGCCGAATTGCGGCCGGCTAGACAAGACTCCTGGAGGTATCATGGCAAAGATCAGGGTCGGTCTGGCCGGCTGCGGCTTTGTGTCGGAGCTGCATATGTATGCGTACAAGCGCGTCTACGGCCTGGATGTCGAGGTCCGGGCCGTCGCGGCACGCGGCGATCATGTCCTTGAGTTCGCCCGCCGGCACCAGATCCCGGCGGCGTATCGCAGTTTTCGCGATTTGATCGCCGATGGCGAGCTCGACGTCATCGACATATGCACGCCGCCCAATCTGCACGCCTCAATGATCGTCGAGGCGATGCAGGCCGGCAAGCACGTGATCTGCGAAAAGCCGTTCGCGGGTTATTTCGGGCGAGAAGGTGACAAGGCGCCGATCGGTAGACACGTGTCCAAGGCGCTGATGTACCGGCGCGTGCTGGAAGAGATGGAAAGCACCCGCGCGGCGATCGAGAAGACCGGCAGGCTGTTCATGTATGCGGAGGATTGGATCTACGCGCCTGCGGTGACCAAGACCGTGGAGATCCTCCGTGCCACAGGGGATAAGATCCTGTTCATGAAGGGCGAGGAGAGCCACAGCGGCTCGCATGCGGCGCATGCCGCGCAATGGGCGATGACCGGCGGCGGTTCGCTGATCCGGATGGGATGCCACCCGCTGTCAGCGGTGCTTTATCTCAAGCAGGTCGAGGCGAAAGCACGGGGTGAGACGATCAGCGTCGCCAGCGTGAGCTGCGACGTCGGCAACGTCGCGGCGTGCCTGCGGCCGGACGAGCGCGGCGTCATCAAGTCCAATCCCGTCGACGTCGAAGACTGGGGTACGCTCACCACTACTTTCTCCGACGGTACCAAGGCGACGATATTTTCCGGCGACATGATCGCGGGCGGCGTGCGCAATTTGATCGAAACCTATACCAGCGGCGGCGCGCTGTTCGCCAACATCACGCCGAACACGCACATGATGAGCTATCAGACATCAGAGGAAAAACTGGCGAGCGTCTACATCACCGAAAAGGTCGATCGCAAGACCGGCTGGCAATATGTCTGCCTCGAGGAAGAATGGACGCGCGGCTACTTGCAGGAAATCCAGGATTTCATGGAATGCGTCGCGACGGGGAGACAGCCACTCTCGGATCTCGCGCTGGCCTTTGAGACGATCAAGGTCAACTACGCCGGCTATTGGGCCGCTGAAGAGGGCCGGAGAGTGACGCTGTGAGTTGATCTCCCACGCCCCGCTTCCTGCGGGCTGCCAGGAGGTTCCGATGATGAATCTGACGAGGTTGCTGGTCCTGGCAATCTGCTGGATGTGGAGCGCAGGCGCCGCGCTCGCATGTTCCTGCGATCCCGTCTCTCCCGAAGCCGGCTTCGACCGCGCCCAATATGTGTTTGCCGGCAAGGTCGTCCGCGCGGACCAGCACGCCTGGCTCATCGAGGTCGAGCGCGCGTGGAAAGGCGGTGAGAGGCTCGCTCGCACCATCAAGTTGATGGACGTCTACGCAACGCTGGACTGCGAGTTCTTTTTTCAGCCTGGGCAGCGCTATGTTTTCTTCGCCATCCTGGCGAAGGGTGGTCGAGAGGTGTTTTATCACCCGCAAGCCTGCAACTGGACGAGACCTCTGCAGTCGACGCGCGTTCCCGTCGAGGGCAACGGGTCACTATGGCTCGAGGATTTCATCGCTCGCGAGCACGGCCCGGGAGAGCAACCCCGCGCCGAGCGCCCCTGATTGGGCAAGCCCCCCGATCGAATACGCTACGACGCGTAGACCGACGATTTCGGCAGCGGGAACACCGGGTCCTGCGTCCTGATATTGGTCGGCCAAACCACCGAGATGTGCTCACCGGCATTCTGCATCACGACCGGGGTCGAACGCTCGTTCTGACCGGCGAGCGGCGTGCCCGGCGGAAAGAATTTGACGCCGTAGCCCTGGATCGTGCCGCCCGGCGGGATGTCGACGTCGAGCGCGGCCTTGCGAATGGCATCGGGATTGAAGCCGCCGTATTTGTCCTTGGCGACGGGCAGCACGCTGTTGAGCAGGATCCAGGTCTGATTGAAGCCCATCGAGCAGTGCGGCGGCACATCGGTCGCGTTGGTCTTCTCCTTGTAGCGTGTGATCATTGTCTTGGTGAGATCGCCGATCCCGGGCGCGAGTTTGGCGGCGTCGAGCAGTTGCGCAGGCACCGGATCGATATTGCAGAAATTGTCGATGTCCGCGGCGAAGGTGGCGCGCAGCTTGTCGAGCTGGCTGTAGCCCGCGCCGGCCCCGAACAGCATCTTGAACTTGAGGCCGTTCTCGCGCGCCTGGCGCAGGAACAGCGTGATGTCAGGATTGTATCCCGCGTGCGAGATCACGTCGGGCCTCGCACGCTTGAGCTTGGTCACCAGCACCGAGAGGTCGGGTGCGGACGCCGAATAACCCTCGCGGAGCACGATCTGAAGGCCGGCCTCCTTGGAATAGGCCTCGTCGGCGGCGGCGACGCCGACGCCATAGGGGCCGTCCTCGTGGATCAGCGCGACCTTGACGTCCTTGGGCTCCATCCCGAGCTTCGCCTTGGCGTGTTCGACGATGAAGCCGGCGAAGGCCTGGCCATACTGATCGGAATGAATCTGGGCGCGGAAGACGTATTGCAGGTTCTTGTCCTTGAACACGGCGGTCGAGACCGCGGTCGTGATCCAGAGGATCTTTTTCTGCTGCTCGACCTTGGCCGCGAGCGGCACCGCATGCGAGCTCGCATAGACGCCGTTGATGATGTCGATCTTCTCCTGGTCGATCAGGCGCACCGCCTCATTGATCGCGACCTCGGGCTTGCTCTGGGAATCGGCGGCGACGGCGGCGACCTTGTACTTGCCGCCGATTCCGCCCTTTTCGTTGACGAGATCGATGGCGATCTGCGCGCCGATCGAGGAGGCGACCGATCCGCCGGCTGCAAAGGGGCCGGTCAAGTCGTAGATCAGGCCGATGCGTACCGTTTCGGCTTGTGCCTGGGCACGTGTCCAATCGAAGCTGAACGCGGCGGCCGCAGCCGCAGACGTCTTCAGCAGTGTTCTGCGTGAAGTGGGCATCGTGTCCTCCCATCGATTTTTCTTTGTTATGGCCGAGTATTTTGACAATGCGCTGGAATGTCAACGGCTTTGCCGGGCGGTTGATCGCGATAGCAGCGTTCCCGGCCGCAATTGTTGCGTCGCCGCGTCATGTTCGCCGCTCGAACCGGCTCCCTTAACGTGTCGCAAAGGGGGCCGGCCGGGGAAGGTCCATCGTTGCCGATAGCTGCGTCCGCACTTTAGATGCAGGCGGCCAGATGACTTTGCTTTCCCCGCCTTGTTGATGTCGGGACCTCGAAACCGGCATTCACGAGCATGCTCGCAAGTTGCTTGCGCGCGTAAAACATTCGGCTCTTCACGGTGGCAAGAGGAATATCGAGCATCTCGCTCACTTCAGCGGGCGAATTCTCGCGCTCGTAGACCATGTCGATGATTTCGCGATGGGCTGGAGACAGCCTGGCGATGCATGCGCGCAAAATGCTGTTGGTTTGCTTTCGATCAAGCGCGATTTCCGGCGTGTCACCGGCATCTGCGATTCCGTGCACATCGTCCTGATCGATGCTCTCGTGAATGCGCTCTCGCAGCGAGTTGATCGCCTTGAAACGGGCAATCGAGAGCAGCCATGTGGAAACCCGCGCGCGATATTCGAACCTGTTCGCGGAGCGCCAGACATCGAGGAATACCTGGCTGACGAGATCCTCGGCAATGCCCGGATTGCGGACCGTCCGTTTGATGAAGTGAAGTACTCTGGCGCGGTGACGGGCAAACATGATGTGCATCGCGGTCTTGTCACCCTCCGCAACGCTCTTGAGAAGCATCTCGTCGGAGATGCTTTCCTCCGCCTCTGTCGCATGGCAGGTGGCATAGGCCAGCTTGCCGTCGTTGATCGCATCGGATTGCCCGGCCAGGCACTTACGGTTCTTGCCGATGAAGTCAGGCAGGATCGCGGCCGGAGAAGTCGGCAGGGAGCCGCGCGAAAGGACTTTATCTCGATACCGATCCGGCAATGAAACAGGCTTCTCCGCTGCTTGCCGCTGTGCGATTCCGGGCATCGTCCGCTCCATTTTCTTGACGCGATGGCGCTGAGGATGCGTCGCATGGAGTCGTTTGCGCTACCCTACGAGGGGTGCGTGCTTCTAATCCCCTGGTCTAGGGTGAATGAGCCTGTGCAGTGGGGATGGGGCGCAGGATCGGACAATACATGGTCGCTTTGGGAAAGACGCCCGATATGCACAGCGCCTAAAATGCGCTCCGAGTGCTCAAACCCAGGGTCCCGCCGTGGTCCAGTTCCCAGCCGGCGCGGCCACACCCGCGTCCATCGTCGACGCCCTGAACGCGCTAGCCGGTCATCCGCCAAGGGTACGCTCAGGGGTACGCGCGAGCTTTGGTGAGGGCCGATGCGTTCGCGGCACCTATATTCCGTCGGACCATGCGCCGGAAGTAACGAGATCGCAAAGCTTCACAAAGCCATCACGCGTGCTGGCGCGCTTCTCGGTGAGCGGCGGCGATCCCAAAGTAGCGGATATCGACAGCGGCGTGCTGCGCGGCTTCAGCTTCAGGCTCGGCGACCAAGGTCATCGCTCGGACATGCTCCTGCAAAGCGCTCCGGTGCATTTTGCAAGGACGCTCGACCAGATGCTGGCTTACCTCAAGGCGCGCATGCCGGGACCAAGCGGCAAGCCGAACATGAGGAAGCTCAAGGCATTCTCCGTCGCCAATCCCGAAACGCTGCATCAGGCCAACTACATCGCCGCGCTTCCGCTGTCCGGAAGTTTTTCCGGCACGACCTATTGGGGTGTGCACGCCTTTCCCGCGACGAGTTCGAACGGCGAGACGCGGTTTATCAAGTTCAAGGTCGCGCCAGTCGGCGGAGACGTCACGCTGACCGGGGACGAGGCGAGGGCGAAGTCGGCCGATTTCCTTTACGACGATCTCAAGAACCGGATCGCCAAAGGCGGTGTCCGGCTCAATGTGATGGCGCTGCTCGGCCGTCCCGGCGATCCCGTCATGGACGTGACCAGCCGATGGCCGAATGAGGATGCCCGCGAATCGGTGCGGCTGGGTACGATCGTTATCACCGGTGTTGAAGCCGATGAGGCGTGCGACGCCTCCGTCTTCAATCCGGCAACTCTCGCCGAAGGCATCGCTCATCCGCCCGACGAGATCTTCGCGGCGCGCCGCGCCGCCTACGTCATCTCACTGGGGAAGCGCCGCTGACCCGCTACGCCCGGCATTGGCCTGGATCAATTCTCGCTTTCCGGGGCATTTTGCGCTTCGCGGCGCCACGCTCCCGGGCTGACGCCGACCACGTCGGAAAACACCCGCGTAAAGTGGCTCTGATTGGCAAACCCGGCCGATATCGCAATCTCGGACAGCGACAGGTCGGGGACGGTCATCAACTGCTTGGCCGCCTTCACCCGTTGGCGAAGCAGCCATTGGTGCGGCGGCAGGCCGGTGGAGCTACGAAAAGCCCGTGAGAAATGGCTGACCGACAGGTCAAACTCGGCCGCTATTTGTTGCAATGAAATCTTCCCGCCAAGATCGGACTCGATCCTTTCGCAGGCGCGCCTCATTTGCCACGGCGCCAGACCGCCGCGGGTCGGTTTGGCGTCGGGACGCAGTCCGCCATACGCCTGCGCGACGTGTGCGGTGAGGGCGAGCATCATGTGATCGACGAAAAGCTGATTGGTCTCGCCCGGCCGGCGCAAGCCTTCCTGCAGCGTGGCGCCGATGTGACGGACGACCGCGTCATCATGGGCGACACCAAGATCGCAGGCGAGCTCTCCGACGCGAGGCGTGCGGGCCTGTTCGGTGAGGCTGTCGAGCGCGGAGCGCGGCAGATAGAAAAACAGGGAGTGGAATGGCTTGTCGATCACATAGCGGGGATCGCGCTTGAGATCGTAAAGATATGTCGTCCCCGCCGGGACATCCGCCTTCATCACGCACTTGCCATTCTCCCAGAGTTCGCAGTCCGGGAAATCGTGAAGTTTCAGGCTGACGAGAAAAGCATCCTCAAGCGCGAACGAGCCGGAAAGACCCGGCACGGGGTTGTCATTTCGGGTTTCAGTGAATGCGAGCTGCACACCGCGCAGTGACCGCGTCATCAGCGACGGCGGCGCATCCTTCAAATGCAGGATTTGCCCGAGCCTTTGCCCGAAGGCGCCCGTCTGTATCATCTGGTTTGGTCTCATGCGCGGAATTGGACCAGGCAGGTCATCATCGTATCGCGAGGTCGCGCCGGATTATCTGACATCAGCGAACGACCGTCTAGACGTGCTCGTAAAACGCGAAGCTGCTGCGACATCAACCGGATCGATCGCGGGAAGGCGATTTTCGGAGCGAATTCAATGATTTTCCGGCTTGATCACCAGGTCGCGCGTCTGCGGCGTCTCAGCCATTAGTATCACGATTGCGCGCTTGGAGCAGGTTCCGACAAAGGACGGCGGCTTTAGGAAAGACGCCGTACTTGTACGGAGTTTAGAACACGGCCCGAACGATCGACTCAAGTTGAACGACCGCGACAGGCAACGGGGCAGTAGCGATTAGGAGACTAAGCAATGCTTGCCACCACCGCACTTGCCCGCTCATCCGCCCTACCAACCTTACCCCGATTACCCATGAGCATGGCTGCCGAAAAGACGGATCGCCCACTCGTCCTGATCGTGGACGATGACGAGGACGTCCGGTTCGCAATTCGAGAACTTCTGCTGTCGGTGGGAATCGACGCATGTTGCTTCGGATCGACACAGGAACTGTTGCAGGCCTATCTTCCGGAGCGGCCGGGCTGCCTGATCCTCGATGTTCGCATGCCCGGCGCAAGCGGCCTCGATCTACAACATCATCTCGCCTTGAACGGTCATACGAGACCGATCATTTTCCTCACCGGTCATGGCGACATCGCGATGACCGTGCAGGCGATGAAGGCGGGAGCCATGGACTTCCTTACAAAGCCCGTCCGGGACCAGACGCTGCTCGACGCCGTCACGGCCGGAATCGAGAAGGACATTTCGCTACGGACCGCCGCCCGGCACGTCAAGCTGCACGTCGACCGTTACGCGAAGTTGACGCCGCGCGAACGCGAGGTCATGCGCGAGGTGGCAAAGGGCCGCCTCAACAAACAGATCGCGTTCGATCTCGGCATCAGCGAGATCACCGTCAAGCTCCACCGCGGCAACGTGACGAAGAAGATGCAGGCCGCGTCCGTCGGGCAGCTCATTCGCATCTGGGAATTGCTGCCTGCGGAGATCCGGGAGCAAAAATCACCCTAGACCAAAGGATGGTTACGACCCGGCCAGCAATGGGCGAGACGAGAGTGTGGTCAGCCGGCCACGCTAGCGAAGGTTATCGGCTTGTCCAAAGCGCCCCTGGTCGCAATCGTAGATGACGACGAAGCTGTTCGGGAGGCCCTTTCCGACCTCCTTATGGTGCTGGATCTATCGTGTCGCACTTTCGATCGAGCGGAGGCCTTCATGGCGGAATATGTCCCTGACCGGTTCGCTTGCCTGATGACCGATGTGAGCATGCCGGGCCATAGCGGGCTTGACCTGCTGCAGCATTTGCGGAGTCTCGGTTCCGCGATGCCGGTCATCATCGTCACGGCTGACACGAATCCGGCGACCCGATCCCGCGCCATGAGAGGTGGTGCCTATGCATACCTCACCAAGCCGGTAAGCAGCGACGTCCTCTTTCGTCACCTGCAGTCCGCCCTGAGGCACGTGGGCTCTAGCCCTGACGGCGATGGACAGAGGCTTTCCGATGGCTAGTCCTGTCCACAACGCCGCCCCGGGCGGCCGCGAACAATCCTTCACATCTCCGCCGGGGATGGCGTTGTCCGGTCTCGCATCTGAAAGCGTGGGATCGCGTTCGGAGGACTTGCGCGCAGCGGACATGCGTGTCGAGGTGGACAGGCTCCACAACATGCAGGTACCCGCGGACATCATGCGAAAATGGCAGGAGATCGCAGACCTTCTGGCCGATATTGTAAACGTTCCCTCCGCCTTGATCATGAGGGTAGAGCCGCCAAATATCAAAGTCCTGGTTTCCAGCGAGTCCAAGGAAAATCCTTACGAACGGGACGAACTCGCATGTCTCAATACAGGGCTTTATTGCGAGACCGTAATGAGCACCCGTCGACCGCTGATCGTCCCGGATGCTCTGCAGGACGAGGCGTGGAAATCAAACCCTGACATCAAGCTGGGCATGATCTCGTACCTCGGCGTGCCGATCAGTTGGCCCGATGGCGAGATATTCGGGACGATCTGTGTTCTCGACAGGAAAAGCAACGGATACAGCGATCTCTATCTCAGACTGCTGTTGCAGTGGCGCGACGTGCTGCAGGCGGACTTGAGATCCATTGCAACCACGCAGCGGGAGATTGAACAACGTGAAGCGAAAATTCGCCGCCTCGTCGATGCCAACATCATCGGCATCGTCATCTGGAATGACGAGGGGCGGATTCTTGATGCCAATAGCGAATATTTGCGCATCGTCGGGTATGATCAGCACGATCTCCTGTCCGGCCGCGTGAGCTGGGCTGACATGACGCCCCCCGAATGGCGCGATCGCGATGCGTTGATGATGTCCGAGGTAAAAAACAAGGGAGCCGTGCAACCCTTTGAAAAGGAGTACATCCGGAAGGATGGCAGCCGTATTCCGGTGTTGATCGGCATCGCGACCCTTGAAGGGACAGACAGCCAGGGTGTCGCGTTTGTGCTCGATCTAACCGAACGCAGACGGGCAGAAGTGGAAGCGCGTGAGAGCGAGCGGCGATTCCGCAGCATGCAGACGGAATTGGCCCACGCCAACCGGCTGGCAACCTTGGGGCAGCTTACGGCGTCCATTACGCATGAGGTCAAGCAGCCGATCACGGCCGCGCTCCTGAATACCCAAACCGCTCAGCGCTTCCTCGCTCGCGAGCAGCCGGATGTCGAGAGGGCGAAGAAGGCAATAGACCGGGCCGTGCTGAACGGCATGCGTGTCACTGAAGTTGTCGACCGGACGCACGCGTTGGTCAGGAAGGAGCCGACGCGAAAGGACAGCCTGGAGATCAATGAAACGATTTCGGAAGTTATCGGGTTGACGCGCGGTGAAGTGTCGAAAAACAGCGTTCAGTTGCGGACTCAGTTTGCGGAGGGTTTACCTCTCATTCAAGGCAGTCGGGTCCAAATTCAGCAGGTGATGCTGAACCTGATCGTAAATGCAGTCGAAGCGATGAGCCAGATGAGCGTCGAGCCTCGGGAGTTGCTGATCAGCACCCAGGCTGAAGCTGACTGTATTCTCATTGCGGTGCGAGACTCCGGCCCGGGGCTGTCGGAGGGCGCGATCGATCGAGCCTTCGAGGCATTTTATACGACGAAGTCGAGCGGTCTGGGGATGGGACTTTCCATCTGCCGTTCGATCGTCGAGGACCACGGAGGACGGTTGTGGGCGGCAGCAAACGTCCCAAGCGGTGCGGCGTTTCAATTCACGGTTCCGATCAGTTCGGATGCCGGGACTGACGACGAACTGTGCCTCCCAACCTCAGCATTGCCGAGCACGGCGGCCGCATGACGCGATTGTCTGCGGCTTAACACACGGCCTGCCAACCCTATCCCAAGGTACTGGTTGATCTATCCGCCGGGCCAGCGGGATCAGCCTCGCCGCACGATACCGTCACCCGGCGTTTGCCATCATCCTGTAGGCCTAAAAAAAGCAATGGCTGACGCGAGCACGAGACCATGACTAAGCCGAACTTGCGTGAACCTTCGGAGGATCTGCCGGCCGCACCTGAAGCGCGCCGGATCGACTTGCCGAGTGCCGATGGGCGTCCTGCCGATGTGGAGATGGCGCGCGTACTCGGGACCACGCCCTTTCACATGGCGTTGGATTCCTCGGGTGCCGGGATCGCCCACTGGAAGCATGAACCGTTGCACGACGTCGTCGAGCCCATGACCCATCACGTCATCATGGCTTACAACGGCATGACGCAGCGCATGGAGCGGCGGACAGGAAAATCAGTTGCGATCGGAACGTTTCGTCCCGGGGTCGTGATCATCATTCCGGAAGGATCAAGCTCCCGATGGGATATTCCGAAACCCGTTGATGTCGTTCAGCTCTATCTTCCGCACACAATGCTGGAGCGCGTTGCCCGCGAAGCCGACACGGCC
Source organism: Bradyrhizobium sp. OAE829 (assembly GCF_040546575.1). NCBI lineage: Bacteria > Pseudomonadati > Pseudomonadota > Alphaproteobacteria > Hyphomicrobiales > Nitrobacteraceae > Bradyrhizobium > Bradyrhizobium sp. OAE829. The sequence goes on from NZ_JBEPOE010000001.1 coordinate 5,918,026, forward strand.
GCACCAACCGACCTCCTGGAGCGCACGGCGCATCCCGACCCCATTACATCCCGACTGCTCCTGACCGCGGCCGATGCCATGGAGGGCAATGGGGCCCTGGATACGCTGTTCAGGCATCAGCTGACGGATCTGCTGACCACGCGCCTGTTGGCTGCGCATACCGGCTCGCCGACCACGTTCCAGCCGACCCTGGGTGGGCTGCCGCCGTCGGCGCTGCGCCGCGCCATCGAACGCCTGCGCTCGGACAGCGATGCGGACGTTTCGCTCGCGGCGCTGGCTTCGGATGCCGGACTGTCGCGCTTCCACTTCTGCCGCTCCTTCAAGGAGAGCACCGGGCTTTCACCCCATGCCTGGCTGCGCCAGCACCGGCTCGAGCAGGCCATGAACATGCTGCGCGACACTGACGATTCCGTCGTCTCGATCGCGGCCGCGCTTGGTTATTCCTCCCAGACCGCGTTCGCCGCCGCATTCCGGAAGCTGACCAACGAAACGCCGGGCGAGTGGAGACGGCGGACGCGATAACAGCGAACGCTCTGCGATTAACCGACCGCCCTCAATGGCGAGGACAAGTCATGAGCTGCAAGCCAATTTTGCGCGATTTCTCGCAGAAGAATCAGGAAGACGCTTCCAAGGCGCACCGACTTGATTCGCCGAATGCCGACCGGCGTCCTGCCGGTGTGGAGATGGCGCGCGTGCTCAAGACCGCTCCGCTGCGCCAGGCTTCCGATCCGTCCAGTGGAGTGATCGCGCATTGGAAGCACAATGCGCTGCACGACGTCGTCGAGCCCATGGCTGATCACGTCATCATGACTTACCCGACCGGCCTGCAACAGCTGGAGCGACGCTCGGGAAGATCGGTGGCGATCGGAACGGCGCGTTCCGGGGTTGTGACGATCATTCCCGCCGGCTCAAGCGCCCGATGGGATATTCCCGGCCCCGTCAATGTCGTTCAGCTTTATCTTCCGCCCACAACGCTGCAACGCGTCGCCGGCGAAGCCGATATGGCCGCTCCCGGTGATCTCCTGGAAAGAACGGGACATCCCGATCTCACCGCGTCCCGATTGCTCTTGAGCGCGGCGGATATGATTGGAGGCAGTGCCGCACTGGATGCCCTGTTCAGGCATCAGCTGACAGACGTCCTGGCCACTCATCTCCTGGCTGCGCACATTGGCTCGCCAACCGCGTTCCAGCCGACCATAGGTGGCCTCGCGCCCACGGTACTGCGCCGCGCCATCGAACGCCTGCGTTCGGACAGCGATGCGGACGTATCTCTTGCGGCGCTGGCGTCCGATGCCGGGCTGTCGCGCTTCCACTTCTGCCGTGCCTTCAAGGAAAGCACCGGGCTTTCCCCACACGCATGGCTGCGCCAGCACCGGCTCGAGCAGGCCATGAACATGCTGCGCGACACCGACACGTCGGTCGTCTCGATCGCAGCGACGCTTGGCTACGCCTCCCAAAACGCCTTCGCCGCGGCATTCAGGAAGCTGACCGGCGAGACCCCGAGCGATTGGCGCAGGCGCATGCGTTAACAGCAATCTCTCTACAGGTACGTCAATCGCTCTGGGGCAGTCAGAGGTTTGGTCCGCTAGATAAAGACCATGCGATGGTCACGCCGAGAACTAGGGAGACAAACAATGGCCTGGAAGAACTTCGTCGGCCCAAATGCGATCACGTCACGACGAAGGGTGGTCGCGAGCGCCCTCATGTACGGCCTTTCGTTGACGGTGCGCTTCACCTCACCGACCGGTGAGGAAGCGGAAAATTCGGCGCAAGCTACCCAAGGCAAGAATCCGGTGAGCTCCATCGTGATCAACGACGGCGCCCAGATCTTCAAGAGCTGGCCACCGAATCCCGTTCACTCGATCGTCTTTCAACGCAGCTCACGCAGTTCCAGAAGCTGCCGCGCGGTATGTGAACGACCCATGCCGCTAATGCTGGACTGCTTGCCTCCATAGGGGGCCGGCACCTTCGTTTCACGTCTCCGCGTCATGGTCGATCGCTGCCGTCAACGAAGTGCAGCGGCGGTAACGCGCGGAATTTTGAGAAGATCAAACCACAGGAGTAGATCACATGCGACTAGTCATCATAGGCGCCGGCTTCGCCGGCATGTACGCTGCACTTTCCGCCGCCCGCCTGCGCGACATCCAGGGCGTTTCCCCCGAACAGCTCGAGATCGCGCTGGTCGCACCAGAGCCGACGCTGGTGGTTCGCCCTCGGCTCTACGAACCGAAGCCCGAAACGCTGACCGCGCCGCTGCTGGATGTGCTCAAGGCGGTCGATGTTGTCTACGTGCAGGGCAGCGCCGAGACCATCGATACCAAGGCCCGGACGGTGAACATCGTCGGCGCCAAGGGCGCGAAGAAGAGCCTCTCCTACGATCGGCTGGTCGTGGCTACCGGCAGCCGGCTGTTCCGTCCGAATATTCCCGGCCTTGCCGAACACGGCTTCAGCGTCGACCAGCTCGACGATGCGATCGCCCTCGACCGGCATCTGCACGGCCTGGCCGATCGGCCGGCAAAGAACGGGCGCGACACGGTCGTCGTTGCCGGCGGCGGGTTCACCGGCATCGAGGCGGCGACGGAGATGCCCACACGGCTTCGTGCGATCCTCGGCAAGGATACCAAGACGCGCGTCATCATCGTTGACCGGAACAGCGCGATCGCTCCGGATATGGGCGCCGGTCCGCGCCCCGTCATTGAGGATGCCCTGCGCAAGGTCGGCGTGGAGACCCGGCTCGGCGCCGGCGTCGCGTCGCTGGACAAATCCGGCGTCACGCTTTCCAACGGCGAACACATCGAAACCGAAACCGTGATCTGGGCGGCCGGCATTCGCGCCGCTCCGTTGACCCAGCAGATCCCGGCCGAGCGCGACAATTTCGGCCGGCTGCTGGTCGATCGCGACTTGCGCGTACCATCAGTGCCCGGCGTCTTCGCCACCGGCGATGCCGCCAGGGCTGCCAGCGACGATGTCGGCAATTACGCGCTGATGTCGTGCCAGCACGCCACGCGGATGGGCGCCTTCGCCGGCAACAATGCCGTCGCCGAATTGCTCGGCGTTCCGACCAAGCCCTATCACCAGAAGGGATACGTCACCTGTCTCGATCTCGGAGAGGCCGGCGCGCTGTTCACGATCGGTTGGGAGCGCAAGGTCGGGATGGTCGGCGACGTCGGCAAGAAGACCAAGCAGGAAATCAACACCGTCTGGATCTATCCGCCGAAGGCCGAACGTGCTGCCGCGCTGGCCTCGGCCGATCCGGAGCGTGTCACTGACGTGAGTGGCTTCTTCTAGACCCTTCGCGAGAAACGGGCCGCGTTCCGCGCTGGCTGCGCGGCCTGCTCAACCAAGACCAGCCAGCAACCTTCACCATTAAACGGGAGACAAAGATGAATTTAGACACAAGCCTGGCCAACACCTCGCACCCCGCTGCACCGAGCCCTAACGAGTTGGTTCCGTCGCGCTACGCGGTGCAGGTCGGCGACATTGAGGTGCTGGTGGTCAGCGACGGCGTGCTGCCGCTTCCGACCGCCATGCTCGCACACAACATCGACCCGGCCGTCCGGGCAACCTGGCTCAAGGACATGTTCCTGCCGCCGGACGCTTACGATTGGGCGCTGAACGTGGTCGTGGTGCGTAGCGGCGACCGGACCATCCTCGTCGACGCCGGGCTTGGGTTAGATCCTGACTTGCACTTGCCGCGGGCCGGGCAGCTGATCAAGCGACTGGAAGCCGCCGGCATCGATCTAGCGTCCGTGACCGACGTGGTGCTGACGCACATGCACATGGACCACATTGGCGGGCTGCTCGTCGACGGGGTCAAGGAGCGGCTGCGTCCGGACCTGCGGATCCACGTGGCGGCCGCCGAGGTCAAGTTCTGGGAGGCGCCCGATTTCTCCCACGTCTCCATGCCGCCGGGATTCCCGGACGCGCTTCGATCGACTGCCAAGCGGTTCGTGAAAGAGTACCGCAGCCAGCTGCACACGTTCGAGGAGGAGTATGAGGTGGCACCGGGAGTGGTCGTCACTCGCACCGGTGGCCACACCCCTGGGCACAGCGTGGTCCGCGTGGTGTCCGGCGGCGACCGGCTGACGTTCGCCGGCGACCTCGTGTTCGCGGTCGGGTTCGAGCACCCCGAGTGGTACAACGGCTTCGAACACGACCCCGAGGAGTCGGCCCGCGTTCGCATCAACCTTTTGCGAGAACTGGCTGATACCCGCGGGCTGCTGGTGGCAACTCACCTGCCGTTTCCGTCCGTCGGCCATGTGGCAGTCGAAGGCGACGCCTTTCGTTGGGTGCCGGTCTTCTGGGACTACTGACCGCACGGTCTGAACGAGGGCGCGCGTAAGCGCTTCATCCGATACGGGCCGCGTCACCAGCGCCGGAGCGCGGCCCGCCCACCCAAAATCCCTTTGGAGTTCGACCTCGATGAAACACGAGACCGTTCGCGCGACCGCGTTCGCCATGCCGCTAACGAACTCGGCCTTTCCACCCGGCCCCTACCGGTTCATCAACCGCGAGTACTTCATCATCCGCTACCGGACGGATCCCGAGGCGCTGCGCCGGGTCGTGCCGGAACCGCTCGAACTGACCGAGCCGGTGGTGAATTACGAATTCATCCGCATGCCTGATTCAACCGGCTTCGGCGACTACACCGAAAGCGGCCAGGTCATACCGGTGTCCTACCGGGGCGAGGCCGGCAGCTTCGTCCACCAGATGTTTCTCAATGATCATCCGCCCATTGCCGGCGGGCGCGAGCTGTGGGGCTTTCCCAAGAAGCTGGCGCAGCCAAAACTGGCGGTCGAGACCGATACACTGGTCGGCACGCTGAACTACGGCTCGGTCCGCATCGCCACCGGCACCATGGGCTACAAGCACCGCGCCCTCGACACATCTGTCGAAGCCAAAAAACTCGCCGCACCCAACTTCCTGCTCAAGATCATCCCGCATGTCGACGGCACGGCACGTATTTGCGAGCTGGTGCGCTTCCATCTCGAAGACATCACCGTGAAAGGCGCATGGACCGGGCCGGCGGCGCTCGACCTGTGCTCGCATGCGCTCGCTCCCGTCGCCGAGCTGCCGGTGCTTCAGGTGCTGTCCGCCAAGCACGTTGTTGCCGACCTCACGCTCGGGCTTGGCACCGTGGTCCACGACTATCTGGCGCCTGGCGCAACGCTGCGCCGACGCGGGACCGGGTCCGAAATCCTGATCGAAGCGAATGCCGGCTGATGGGATCAGCCACAATGCAGGGAGTTTTGGCAATGCTGAACGTGATGCGTAAACAATCAAGTCCGGTGCCGCAGCAAGAAAGGCCGTTGCCGTACGATGTCGTCGCTCTGGTGCTGCAAGGCGGCGGCGCGCTTGGCGCCTATCAGGCCGGCGTCTATGAGGGCCTGCACGAGGCCGGCATCCGGCCGAACTGGCTGGCCGGCATCTCGATCGGCGCGCTCAACGCCGCGATCATCGCCGGTTCGCCGGAAGGCGAGCGTGTCGCACGTCTGCGCGAGTTCTGGGAGACGATCTGCGCCTTTTCGATTGAGTGGCCCGCCGGCGAGGGGCTGGCCAACGCCTTGCCGTTTGCTTTCGACATCAACTCGGTGCGCAACAGGTTGGCGGCAACGCGGGCCCTGGTCCAGGGGCAGCCCGGCTTCTTCAAGCCGCGCTTCCCGTCGCCGCTGTGGTCGCCGTTCACGGGCGATGCCGCGACCAGCTTCTACGACACGGCGCCATTGCAACAGACGCTGGAGCGGCTGGTCGACTTCGACCGGCTGAACTCGGGCGAAGTGCGCGTCAGCGTCGGCGCGGTCAACGTCCGCACCGGCAATCTGACCTATTTCGACACCGCCGAACGCCGGCTGGGACCAAAGCATTTCATGGCTTCCGGCGCGCTGCCGCCGGGATTTCCTGCCGTCGAAATCGAAGGCGAGCACTATTGGGATGGCGGCGTGGTTTCGAACACGCCGCTGTCCCGTGTGCTGTCCGGCGAGCCATCTGACACGCTGACATTCCAGATCGATCTCTGGTCGGCCAGGGGCCGCGTTCCCCAGGACCTGATGGAGGTGTCGAGCCGGCAGAAGGACATCCAGTATTCGAGCCGCACGCGCGCCGTCACCGACCAGGTGCTGCGGATGCAGAAGATGCGTCAGGCGTTGCAGCGGACCATGGAAGAGCTGCCGGCAAGCGCAAAGGCGAAGCCGGAAATCCGCGCCATCGCCGATATGGCGCGCCATCGCTCCTACAACATCGTTCATCTGATCTACCAGTCCAAGATCTACGAAGGCCATTCGCGGGACTACGAGTTCGGGTTGAGCGCGATGCGTTCACATTGGCAGAGCGGGCTCGAGGACATCCGCCGCACGCTGGCCGATCCGCACCGCCTCGACCCGCCGCCGCCGGAACTCGGCATCGTCACGCACGACGTGCATCGCCGCGACTGAGCTCCCGGCGGACTTCATCTCTCAAAGCATCCGAAAGGAATTCCAATGTTGAAGGGCAAGGTAGCGATCGTGACCGGATCGACCAGCGGCATCGGCCTCGGCATCGCCAGGGAACTGGCGAAGGCCGGTGCCGACCTGGTGTTGAACGGCTTTGGCGAGGCCGGCGAGATCGAGGCGATCCGCAGTGGGATCGAACGCGAGCACGGCGTGCGCGTCGTCTACGACGGCGCCGACATGTCGAAGGGCGACGCCGTGCGCGGATTGATTGATACGACGATCGAGAAATTCGGCCGCCTCGACATCCTCGTGAACAATGCCGGCATCCAGTTCACCGCGCCGGTGGATGAGTTTCCGGCGGCCAAGTGGGATGCGATCCTGGCGATCAACCTGTCGGCGGCGTTCCACGGCATCGCCGCGGCGGTACCGCAGATGAAAAAGCAGCGCTGGGGACGGATCTTCAACATCGCTTCCGCGCACGGCCTCGTCGCGTCGACGCACAAGGCCGCCTACGTCGCGGCCAAGCACGGGATGGTCGGCCTGACCAAGGTGGTCGGCCTGGAGACCGCCGGGAGCGGCGTCACCTGCAATGCGGTCTGTCCCGGCTGGGTGCGAACGCCGCTCGTCGAAAAGCAGATCAGCGACATCGCAGCCCAACGCGGCATCAGCCAGAAGCAAGCGGCCGAAGAGCTGTTGTCGGAGAAACAGCCGTCGCTGGATTTTGCCTCGCCGGAGCAGCTTGGCGGCACCGTCGCGTTCCTGTGCTCGGTTGCCGCAGAGCAGATCACAGGCACGGCGATCTCCGTCGATGGCGGCTGGACCGCACGCTAGGCAGGACGATGAGCATTTCCTCACATGACGGATAAAATGATGATCGCTATCAGCACTCGGCCCAGCCGTTCAGCAAACCGCTCGATGCCGAAGACGACAACAGGCTGTCTACTTTTTCCGGCCAGGTCGAACACCGTTCAAAAACACCTCTACGGCCGAACCGACCGCCGCCTGCACTTCCTTGTCCGACGGCGCCGCGCGGAGCCCGAGAACGACCTGCAGATGAAGGTTGTCGCGGATCATGCCGACAAAGTGCCCGGCCATGCGCGAGCAATCATCGGTCCGAATTTCCCCTCGCTTGTTGGCGGCTTCAAGGACCTCGGCGAGCCGGGACGTCGCCCGGCCGGGTCCTTGTTCATAGAACGACTTCACAAGATCAGGAAAGCGGTTGGCCTCGGTGACGGCAATTCGGTAGATGCCGATCAAGGTGGGCGACATGTAAACGCCCATCAGATGCTGACCAAACGCCGTCAGCGTCGCCCGCAGATCGTGGCCTTCCGTCTGCTCAATGACCAGGGTCGACAGCACCCTGTCCGCGTTCTCCCTGACGATGGCGGAGAACAGGCCCTGCTTGTTGCCGAATTCGCTGTAGATGTTGCGTTTCGAACCACCGGCGCGTTCGATGATCGCGTCGATGCTCGTCGCCGCGTAGCCCTGTTCAAAAAACACCTCGGCCGCAGCGCGAAGCAGGGCCTCCCGGCGACCGTTCGGGCGCCCTTTCTTAGCCACAGCCATTCATCCATCCCGATCCATCCCTTGACTGGTAACGATCATTACCATAGACGTCAAATGGTAACACCCATTACCGGAGGCCGTCATGCAGCGTAACAGGAAGAAGACGATCGGCTTGCTGCTGTGCCTTGGCGCGGTGGTGATCGTGGCCACGGGATGGAGGGCGCGTTCGATCGGCGAGACCTCGACCGACAATGCGTATGTCCGCGGTGACGTGACCTCACTGGCCCCGAAGGTTGCGGGCTATGTCACGACCCTCGAGGTCGAGGATAACCAGACCGTCGAGGCGGGTGACGTCCTGTTCCGGATCGACGATCGGGACTATCGCGCAAAGCTTGCGCAAGCGGTGGCCAATGTCGAAGCGGCCCAGGCCCGCCTCACCAATGTCGATGCGGACATCCAGCTTCAGCACGCCCTGGTTCGCCAGGCCGAAGCGCAGCGGCGTTCGACCGTGGCCGAGAGGAATCTGGCGACCAAGGCCTCCGATCGCCGCCGCGAACTTATCCGCACCAATGCCGTCAGCCAGGCCGCGGTCGATGAAAGCGACGCGGCGCTATCGAGGGCCGAGGCGGGCGTATCGGCGGCGTCGGCGATGGTGGAGGCCCAGCAGCAGCGCATTGCCGTCCTTGCCACCCAGCGCGAAGCTGCCGTTGCGGCCGTGGCGCAGGCGCAGGCCGCACGCGATCTTGCCCAGATCGATCTCGACAACACGGTGGTGCATGCGCCGGTCGATGGCGTGATCGGCAACCGCCAGGTCCGCATCGGCCGGCTTGTCGCGCCGGGCGCCTCGTTGCTCGACATCGTTCCGGTCAAGGACGTGTGGGTGGTCGCGAATTTCAAGGAAACCCAGATCGAACATATCCGGCCCGGCCAGCGCGTCCGTATCACGGTCGACGGCTACCCGAATGAGAAGATTGAAGGCCTGGTGGACAGCTTTGCGCCCGGCAGCGGTTCTGCCTTCAGTCTGCTCCCCGCGGACAATGCGACAGGCAACTTCATTCGCGTCGTGCAGCGCGTACCGGTGAAGATCCGCTTTGCCAGCAACCCGTTGCCCGGCCGCCTCGTGCCCGGCCTGTCCGCGCGTGTCGAAATTGACCGGAGAAGCGGATCATGACCATCGCCGTCGCTGATACGCCGAGCCGCGACAGATCTGCGACAGGAACCCTTCTTGTCGTGGGGGTCGTGCTTGCGACGCTGACGGAGGCGATCGCAGGTACCGTGCTGTCGCTCGGGCGCGGCTATATCATCGGCGACACCTATGCAACTCCCGACGAGGCCGCCTGGCTGGACATCGGATACACCGCTCTGAAACTGATCGGGTTCATGACCGCCCCCTGGCTGATGACCCGTGTCAATCCGCGCGGCCTGATCATTGGTTCAACGCTGGTCATGGGTGCGGCATGTGGCATTGCTGTCATCACAGCCCGGCTGGACCTGTTGATCGCGCTCCGCATGATACAGGGCTTCTCCGGAGGTGCCTTGCTTATCGGCGGCCAGGCGATCATTTTCCTCGCCTATCCGCGCGCCCACCAACCGATCCTTCAAGCGCTGTTCGCGATGGGATCGGTCGTCGCTCCCGGGACCATCGCCCCGGCGCTCCAGGGATGGTTGCTCGACAGCCAGTCCTGGGCATGGATTTTCGTCAGCGTCGTTCCGGTGGCGCTGGCAGCGGCCGGCCTCCTGTTGATCGCGGACGCCCCGAAGCCCGCTGCGGCCGTGCGCCGTCCGTTTGATTGGATCGGCTTCTCGCTGATGTCAGTCACATTTCTCTGCTTCACCTATGTCCTCAATCAGGGCAACCGATGGCGCTGGTTCGAGGAACCTCGCATCCTGTGGCTGACAGTGCTGGGCGCCGCCGCCCTGCTGCTGTTTCTCGGTCACCAGGTGATCGCCAAAGGCCGGGGCCTGCTCGATTTCACCTTGTTCCGGACGGAAGATTTTTCCTTCGCTTTCATTGTCAGCTTTGTCGCCGGCGCCGCGCTGTTCGGGAGCGCATTCCTGATCCCGTCGTTTGCCGTCTCCGTTCTCGCGTTCAGGCCTACAGACGCCGGCCTGCTGTTGTTGCCGAGCGGCGCATTTTTTATCGGAACGCTCCTCATAGCCGCCTTCCTCTTCCAGGCCCGCCGCGTTCCTCCGGTCGCGACGGTGCCCTTTGGGATCCTGATGATCATGATTGCGATGTGGATGCTATCAGGCTCGACCAGCGAAAGCGGCGCGCACGACATGATGGCAGCCATCCTGTTGCGCGGCTTCGGCCTCGGCTTCCTGTTTCTGTCCATCACGCTGATCGCTTTCAGCCATCTCAATGACCACAAACGTGCGTCCGGCATCGGTCTGTTCAATGCGGGTCGCCAGCTTGGCGGTCTGATGGGGGTCGCCGGACTGCAGACACTGATCGACCACAACGTCGCCCGCAATGTTGCGGTGCTCGGCGCCAGTGTCACCGCGGGTGTGCCTGCGGTCAGCGAGCGGCTGACGGCGACGACCGCCATGCTCGCGGCAAGAGGAATGGACGCCGTGGCCGCCAGCCGGGCGGCCACGAGCCTGCTGGGCAGAGCCATCACAGGTCAGTCCACCGTGATCGCCTTCGACACCGCGTTCAATGCCGTCGCGTTGCTTTTCGTCATCGCCGCGCCGGTGCTGGTTTCCATCAAGATCGGATTCCACCGCTACGCGAAAGCGCACGCGGCGCAGTCATCCCGGAGCAAGGAGCCGTAACATGAGACGTCCCGCGTCTGCTCGAGCAGATAATGCTGAATCGAGGCCGGACATTCGCTCCGACATCGTGTCGGCGATCAGCGGGGCGCTCGCTGATCCCTGCGATACGCCCGCCGGTCTTAATGGCATTTTTCATCGCAGCGGATATTCGGAAGGCGATATCTGGTCGGCATTCGAAAGTATCGACGATCTCGTCGTCGCGGTTGCCGAGCACGAAGCCCTGTTCATATCGCAGCCATTGGTGAGGAGGGTACGTCCAAATACCCTTGACGATGTACGCGATACCCTTGTCGCCTTCGGGCTAGTTGCCTCGCGAGAGTATTCGACCACCCTGGTCGGGTTCATCCGGATGATGATGGCCGAAGGTGCGCGCAACCCTTCTCTCAAGAAGCGGGTGTACGAGGCAGGGTCGGAGATCGTCACACGGAGGCTGCGGGAGTTTCTGTCGGACACCAATGAAAGAGGAATCCTGTCGATATCGGACGCGCAGGTATGCGCGGAGCAATTGATGGGACTGCTGAGGGAGCCGCTCTACCAGGCACTGATGCTGAATCCCGTGACGAGCCAGAGCGGAACAACCGCCGACCGCGTCAAGGCCGGCGTTGAAAGGTTCTTGCATGGATGTGCAAGCGCGAGGAGCGCCAGATATGAACGCGCCATATGATACGGTCCGTGCGAGCCAGTCCTGGCTGGCGCGGAGCAGCGACAGCCCATCAAGCCTGAAGGTCGTCGACGATGTCCCGTCGGATCTGGCCAACTGCGCCGACGAGCATGGATCGCTGGTGACGGTCGAGCCCGTCGACTGGATCATTTGCTTCGTCCCCGGCCTGAAACGGCAATGGTGGCATCGGTTCGTCCATCACAAGCATAAGCACGTCTTTGCCATGCGGCCCACCAACACCGGGAGCTGGCTGCTCGTGGAGCCGTGGTGGACCCGCATGATGGTGACGATCCTGCCGCCGGCCGATGCCGTCAAATTTCTGCGGTGGGGTGGGACGGGCGATATCCTTCGCGTCCGCGAGCAGGTCCCGGGCAGAGCGAGCCAGATGCGCGGCTGGTCGAATTGCGCTGTCATCACGGCGTTCGTTCTCGGGCGACCGAGCTGGACGTGGACGCCGCACGGTCTCTACAAGGAACTGCTCCGCGAGAAGACAACGCGGCGCGAGAACGTGGAGCAGCTTCTGGTCGACCAGTTCGCCAAGGTCGTCAGCCAATATTCGTCCAATGCACTGAGTGTCAGTGCCGACCAGCTTTCGCTGCCGCTCAGGGAATTGCTCATCATCATCGGGCGCAATCTTCTCGAGACGATGATGACACCGGCCTTGCTGGAGGTTTGTTACACCGCCATCCTCGAAGCGGACCGCTACCCGAACGCGACGCGGGTCTACGCGCAGCATGGCCCAAAGCGGGCCATCGCGGTCCTGACAAAAATTCTCGCAAGAGCGAAGCAGGCCGGCGAGATCGATCTTGCCGATTGCGAAGCCGGCGCCCGCCAGTTTCTCGGCATGCTCTATGGCAACATTCACCTGGAAGCTGTGCTCCAGCTCGGCGCGATACCAACGCTTTCCGAGATCGATTTGCGCGCCCGCACCGCGGTGAAAGTTTTTCTCGACGGCGCCGGGCCCGACGAGACGGCAATCCTCGAGCGACCGGTATTGCGCAAAGACGGCGGGTCGTTGCCGATGGCTACCCGCCGGGCTTGGGTCTACCTGCGTTAGCTGGGCTGTTTTCTGGTTGGCTTCCGTGCCGGACGCCCCGGTTTTCCGAAGATCGCCGGGGGGACCGCGCGATCGATGATCTCGCGAAGGGCGAAATTCGACTGGATGCGCGAGACGTGCGGCAGGCGCGACAGTTCGGTCCGGTGAATTCTCTCGAAGTCTTCGATGTCGCGCGCCAGCACGATCAGGAGATAGTCGTCGTTTCCCGACATCAGAAACGTGCGGATCACCGACGGACAGTTGACGACGGCGGCTTCGAACGATTTCAGCGCCTCGTCACTTTGGCTGTTGAGCGCGATTCTGACCAGCACAGTCGTGTTGAGGCCAAACCGGCCCGGATCAAGGATGGGCCTGATAGCCTCTGATATATCCTTCGTCTTCCAGCGCGCGTTGCCGCCGCGCGATCGCGGTGCTCGAAAGTCCCACCCGGTCCGCCAGTTCGGTGTGACTGACCCGCGCGTTGGCGCTGAGTTCGGCGAGAATGGTCATGTCGATCTTGTCGTGGTCCATATGTTTAAAATCCTGCGCCATAGTGCCAAGCAGCGTTGAATTTCTGCACTATTTGCCGGTATGCGCGCAAGTTTGCTGAGAAACAACCACGGTTCCCTCCTAGAAAAGAGGCGTGCCATACAGCGGAGGTTGCCATGAAGGTCGGGGTGCCCAGGGAGATCAAGACGCACGAATACCGTGTCGGTCTGACGCCGGGGGCCGTTCGCGAATATGTGGCGGCGGGGCACAGCGTCGTCGTCGAAACCAATGCCGGCGCCGGCATCGGCGCGACGGATGACGCTTATCGCAAGGCCGGCGCTACTGTGCTGGACTCCGCCCGCGAGGTGTTTGCGTCCAGCCAGATGATCGTCAAGGTCAAGGAGCCTCAAGCTTCGGAATGGTCGCAGCTGCGGCAAGACCAGATTCTCTTCACATACCTGCATTTGGCGCCGGATCCCGAGCAGGCCAAGGGCCTCATCGAGTCCGGATGCACCGCAATCGGCTATGAGACCGTGACGGATGCCCATGGCGGCCTGCCGTTGCTGGCGCCGATGAGCGAGGTGGCGGGCAGGCTTGCGATCGAAGCGGCCGGCGCAGCCTTGCGGCGGCATGCGGGAGGCCGGGGCCTGTTGATCGGGGGCGTGCCGGGTGTCCAGCCGGCACGTATCGTGGTGATCGGAGGCGGAGTCGTCGGGACGCACGCGGCACGCATGGCGGTCGGCCTCGGCGCCGAGGTCACCATTCTCGACCGTTCGATCGGCCGCCTCCGCGAGCTGGACGAACTGTTCGAGGGGCGTGCTCGCACGAGATTCTCGACCATCGACAGCATTGAGGAAGAGGTGTTCGCCGCCGACGTCGTGATCGGCGCGGTGCTCGTCCCGGGAGCGAGCGCGCCGAAACTGGTGATGCGGAATATGTTGGGTTCGATGCGCAAGGGGGCTGTGATCGTGGATGTTGCGATCGACCAGGGCGGCTGCTTTGAGACATCGCACCCGACCACCCATGCCGATCCAACCTTTGAGGTGGAGGGCGTCATCCATTACTGCGTCGCCAACATGCCAGGCGCTGTTCCGCTGACCTCCAGCCAGGCGCTGAATAATGCGACGCTGCCTTTTGGCCTCGCGCTCGCCAACAAGGGATTTGCGGCCGTGCTGGAGAACCCGCATCTGCGCGCAGGTCTGAACGTCTACCGGGGCCGGCTGACGTGCGAGCCGGTGGCCAGAAGCCTCGGCATGCCGTTCTCACCGCTTTGACTCGAAGCTGACATCGCAGCCCGGCGAACGTGAGTTGACGCGAGAGCCGTCGGCAAATCCTCGATCGGAAGTACTGTTGCCAACCCAGGAATGTGCGACTACGCTTTACCTCTGGTAGACCCAAACGGTCTTTCGATTGGCCGCACGTTCATGCCCAAGTTCCTTCGCATTGGAGTCCATCAGTCGAACGTTTCCGGATACACGTCCAAGGCATGGTGTATTCGACGCGTTGGCTCGGCGGTTTTCCTGAAGTGGGGCGCCGTGGAGGTCCATGGCGCCGGCGATGGGCGAAAGGTTTTCTGGACGCTTCCACCGAGGGTGAAAACCGTTCGTTGCGGTACTGCGCAGCGTGCCATGGACTACACAAAAGCTGCGATCGCGCGGCGACGTAGCCATCGCTATGAACCGCTGCCGGGACCCATTGCGATGCGGCGCCGATCCGCCGGCCGTGGCGCCGAACCCGAAAAGGCGCTCGCCACGATCCTGTTTGTCGATATCGTCCGGTCCACCGAAAAAGCGGCGCGGCTTGGCGATGCCCGCTGGACGCAGGTGATGAGTCACTATTACGTCGCCGTCCGCAGAGAGCTGAAGACCCTGCGCGGCAAGGAAGTCGTGACCACGGGGGACGGACTGCTCGCGACCTTCAAGGCGCCGGCTGCCGGGGTCCGTTGCGCGACCGCGATCCGCGAGGCCGTGCGCACGCTGGGGTTGGAGATCAGGGTGGGGCTGCATGCGGGCGAATACAAAGTGAGCGGAGCCGAGATGGTCGGTCTCGCGTTTCACATCGGCGCGCGCGTCGCCGCGAAAGCCCGTGCCGGCGAAGTCCTGGTCTCGAGCGCGGTCAAGGATCTGATGTCGCAGTCGGGGATCCTCTTCAAGGATCGCGGCGTTCATCGACTGAAAGGCGTGCCGGAGCGATGGCGCCTGTACCGGGTCGAACATTAAGGCGTCCTGCAGGATTGGGCACCGGTATTGCCTGGACGGTTCGCGCCTCAGCTTGGCATTCAGGAGGCTTTTGCAATGCCAAGCATCTGCATCAGATCCGAATCCGATGTCCGCATGAGATCGACCACGGCCTGATAGGCGCGATGCGGTTCGCGCGCGATGATGGCATCGCGCACGGCACGGTGTTCGGGCAGGCATTGTCGGCGGCAACCCAGGCTTCGAGGATTGGCGCTTTCGGAGTTGAACAGCCGGGCTGGCGATGTCCGTTTACCGGGGAGAGCGGACCTCGCCGACGCGTGTGTTGACTTCCGAGCATGACCCCACGGCGCACATTCAGGCACAGTCAATGTTGATGGCCAATTCCATTATTAGCGCATTCTGAGCCCTCACATGGCCAATGAAGCGCCAGAATGATCATTGCATTTGGGCGTAACACCCATTGTTTTTTGATCGTCGCTGACTTGCCAAGATCAAGACAAATATTGACGATCAAGTAGGTGACCAATGGCTTATCGCGCATTGGGAGACCATTGTTATCGAGCTGATACTTACCAAGAGCATATGTCGGGGTCGGCCAGGAGCCAGCAGTATTGTAAGCGCCTAAAACAAGCCTGTTCACGCAAGGGTGGCTCGTGGGCATCGGGTAAACAAGTGCCGGATAGGTCGGCTTTGATTGCTTGATTGCATATATGCTTCCTTGAGACAAAGGCACAGGAGTAAGTCCGGTCAAAAACGACTGAACGCGATAACCACCAAACTTTCCGCCTTTCTCAGGAGAACTCAAATTTGTTCCATCTGTCTGTATTCCCACTTCACTGGATAACCAGTTGCTTGCGAATGTTAACGGCCGGGATGGAAGGCTTCCGACGTCAGACGGATTTTGGCTTATGTTTTCTTGAGCCAAGATCATATCAATCGCATTTGAAAGACCTTGTTGCGCTGAAAAGAATGTCTGCAAGTCGGTATTGGGATCTGGAATTGTGAATTTCCCATTTGCACTAAACTGAGGGATTAAACGCATCAAGCCTTCTGGGCTACACAACAATTCTGACTGCGCGGACAAAGCAGCTGCACTGGAAAGAGATGAAGCAGACACTGCGACGGCGAGGAGAGCGGTCCTGATAGAAAAAATAAACATAGCCGAGACTCTCTGAATGAACTCCGAACCGCACGAACCTTGCGTTTTTCCTGCGCTTTGGCAAGGCAAGCCGCGGTCGCGAGCAGCAGATGGCCTGCCTTATTTCTTCGAACCAGTTTTTCACTACACTGCGTCGCCAACATGCCGGGCGCTGTTTCGCTGACCTCCCGCCAGGCGCTGAATAATGCGACGCTGCCTTTTGGTCTCGCGCTCGCCAACAAGGGATTTGCGGCAGTGCTGGAGAATCCGCATTTGCGCGCCGGTCGCCGACCACACGCGAGGCCGTGCGCGCAGATGGTGCAGCATAGCGATCTGCGGCAACCGTGCGAAACAGGCTGCTCATCGACATCGGCTCAAGATACAGCAATAGGGCTGGCGGATCAGGCACGGCGCGCAAAGCTGACGCAACGGCCGCTAATGGGGCAAAGCGCGGATGCTAACCCTGCGCTTCCTCAGTCTTCCCTTCGACAGGTGCTGCGCGCTTTGCGAACACGCCCCTGGCAGGCAGCTCCTGCATCTTGCGCCACTGCGCCGGAGTGACGCCCATGTGGCTCTTGAAGGCGCGCTGGAAGGCCGCTTCGGATTGATAACCGACCGCCTCCGCCACAGCGCCGGTTGAAAGCGAAGGGTTCTTGAGTTCGTTGGCCGCGAGCGTCATGCGGATGTCGGTCAGGAGATCACTGGCCGATCTTCCCAGCTTCTCCTGAAACTGCCGCGCAAGCGTGGCTCGCGACATGTTGGTGAGGCGCGCAAGGTCAGGCAGCGACCATGCGCGTGCGGGCTCGTTGAATAGAGCGGCCACCGCCGGAGCCAGGCGGGGATGACCGGCCAGGGCAAGAAGACCCCGCGGGGAAACCTGGGTTTCGCTCGCGAGGCGTAGCACAAGCGCTAACATTGCCGTCGACAGCGCATTCAGCATGGCGCGGCCGCCCATGCGATCGTCCGCCGACTCGCTCCGCATCAGCGAGACGAGGCTCGCGAGTTGCGCAGCCGTTTCCTTCTGTCCAGCGAAGGGCCCGGCATGCACCACCAGGCGCGGCGGCAGATAGCTGCGCAGCAGGCGGTCGTGCGGCGGAGCGACGGCGAAGTGTCCGCACAATAGATCGAGCCCCTCCGAACCGTGATTTTCGCTGATCGTGAAGTTGAGGGCCGCGCGGTTGCGGGCCGGCAGCGGCGTGGCCCCGCTGCCGTCGTGCATCACGTGCCGCGGGTTGCCTGGAAGCAGCAGGATGTCGCCGGCGTTCAGCTGCAGCGGTCGGCCGCCCGCCGGATCTTCCAGCATCGCGGAGCCGGCGAGCACGGCGTGGTACGGGATTTCGTTGGCCTCGCCGGGCCCCTGGTCGATGCGCCAAGGGGGGCCGTAAGAGCAGCGCAGGTCGAGCCGCCCGCGCACCGGCATCATTTCGAACAGCCGGCTGAGCCAATCCACGGCGTCCCCTTAGCAGCATACTTGAGGCGATAGAGCATATAATCGAGGTTATGTAACATTCAACGTCTCAAATCACGATCGTATCGTCGCTCCGCAATCGTTCACCAACGAAACCAAGGAGCGTCCCATGTCACGTCTTTCAGTCCCGAATCTCGAATCCGACGCCGGCGCGTCGGGCCAGATCTATGCCCAGATCAAGAAGGCGATCGGCAGCGTGCCGAACACGTTCGCGGCCATCGCCGCGCACGGCCCTGCCGCCCTCAAATCGGTCCTCGCCGCCGATGCCGTCCTCGCTGCAGGCAGCCTGACCAAGCGCGATCAGGAGATTATCAAGCTCGTCATCAGCGCCGCCGGCGGCTGCGACTATTGCGTTGCCGCCCATAGTCACCTCGCGAGGCTGGCCGGTGTGAAGCCGGAGGTACTGACGCAGATCCGCGAGGGCCAACCTACCGGTGACGCCAGGCGCGATGCACTGGTCGGCTTCGTCCGCAAGCTTGCGCAGTCCAGCGGCACCGTCAGCGACGAGGATTTCGCCGCGATCAAGGCGGCCGACTACAGCGACGCTCAGTTGGTCGAGATCAGCCTGGCTTTCGCGACCACCGTCTTCACCAACGTCTTCAATCGCATCAACGACACCGAGATCGACTTCCCCGCGGTCGCGTGAAGCCGATGTTCGTCAGATATTGAAAGGATCACGACCATGACCACGCTTGCCAATACCGCTCAATCTCCACTTGTCCGTGCGCTGCACCGGTCCGGCCTCCTTGCTGAGGATCTCGACTACCACGTTGTCCGCGCCTCGATGGTGATCATGTTCTTCTTCTTCGGTTACCAGAAGTGGTTTGCGTACGAGTTCGAAAGACTGGTCCCCTTCATCGACAACGGGCCGCTGATCTGGTGGCTCTATCCGGTATTCGGCCACGCCGGCGCCAGCTACTTCCTCGGCGTCTCGGAGTGGACCTTTGGGTCCCTGCTGCTCGCAGGCTTCTGGGACAAGCGGCTCGGCATCCTTGGCGCGCTCGGCTCGACCGGCACCTTCATCGCGACGGTCACGATCATTCCGTTCATGCCGGAAGGCTGGGATGTTGCCGCGGGCGGATTCCCCGCGATGACGGGGAACGTTCCCTTCCTGATGAAGGACGTCGTTCTGCTCGCTGTTTCGTTCTATCTTCTGAGGCAGGACGTGGTTCGCCTGACGCGGTAACAGGATGGCACTCTGCTGATGGCGATGCGTCGCCGGGGGGGCTTCCCGCTCGCCGGCGATCGCGCCGTTATGAGCGGGGCTGCGCCACGCGTAGCCCGAAGGGCTGTGGCTTGCCGAGCCGTAGCTCGCGGCCGCCTTCGCCTGATGAGCGTCCCCGTCCGTCTTCGCTTTCGCTTCGCTCAAGCTACGCCGGACACCACGCTTCGCCCCTCGGCCTCCGCTTGGCTGCGCCACGCGTAGCCCGAAGGGCGAAGCGTGGTGGGCCCGGCAGGACTCGAACCTGCAACCAGACCGTTATGAGCGGCAGAATATCGATCAGGTTCGTTGAGTTTGCTGCCTTTTTGTTCGATTTCGATCGCGTTCGTTGCGTTCTGATGAGGTTGTTTCTGGTGCGAAACTGGTGCGGCGTTTCTGAAGCCTGATCCTTGACGGTCCTGTATTGAGACTTCGGCTGCACAATCGACATGGGCGAATCCCTGCACCCCTGCATCTTTCGGCCAAAATGGTGAGCGGCAGCTTCTGGCGCAGAGCGGACCTTCGGTCGATCTTGCACGTCGCTGAAGGCCAACAACAGATTATCCAGCGGAACACAACAACTTCGTTACCCTAAAGCGCCAAATCACCTTGCTCTTGAATTCGAATTTGGCCGATCCGGCGCCCGATGGTATGTTCCCGTAGCTTTGTTGGGAGGGCGCGATGGCTGAAGCGAAACTTGCTCCGAACCTGCCGGACTGGATGCTCGAGCACGCGAACCGCTATATAACGAGCGGCGGAACCGAAGGTCATATGTACAAGGTAACGGTGCCCCAGCATGGTGAGATGACCGTGCCGGCGCTGCTGCTGACCACTACCGGCCGCAAGTCTGGCGACAAGTTCGTATTTCCGCTGTTTTTACGGCATGGAAGGCGACAGTTATTTCATCATTGCCTCAAAGGGAGGCGCGCCCCAACACCCCGGCTGGTATCGCAACATTCTTGCGAACCCCGACGTTGAAATACAAGTCGGGACCAAGAAAATTAATGCGCGAGCCCGGACGGCGGAGGGCGAGGAACGCCTCAGGCTTTGGAAAAAAGGGCTCGAATTCTGGCCGCCCTACGCCGACTATCAACTCAAGACCGAGCGCGAGATACCGGTGGTCGTGCTGGATCCAGTTCATTAGGGCGGTGGCCGACCTTCGCAGGGACGGCTTCTCATTATTCGCACGCCTTCCCTTTGCCGGGACACGGGATGTCGGCTCGCACGCACCTTCAACCGGAGTTGATCGACATGAAACTCGGACGCCTTGGCGTGTGGTACAGCACCGACAAGCTCGACGGCGCGCAGCTGCGCGATTTCGTGCGCACGGTCGAAAACAACGGCTATTCGAACCTGTGGTACCCGGAATCGCGGGGCTACGAGTCGATGTCGCTGGCGGCCGTGCTGCTGTCGAGCAGCGAGAAGCTGGTGATCGGCAGCTCAATCGCCAATATCTATGCCCGCGATTCCTTCACCGCGCAGCGCGCCCTGATCTCACTGAACGCGCTCTACGGCAACCGGTTCGTGCTCGGTCTGGGCGTCAGCCATATTCCGATGGTCGAGGGCCTGCGCGGCCATCGCTACGATAAACCGCTCTCGGCGATGAGCGCTTATCTGGACAGCATCAACAAGTCGGCGACTGCAGGCGAACTGCCGGTTGTGGTCGCAGCGCTGGGCCCGAAAATGTTGGCGTTGAGCGGCGAGAAGTCGCGCGGCGCGGTCCCCTATAATGTGACGCCAAAGCATACGGCCGAGGCCGCGGCGATCCTCGGGCCATCGAAATGGCTTGCTGTGGAACAGAAAGTGACACTCGAGACCGATCCGGCAAAGGCGCGAGCGCTCGGGCGCAAGGAATTGTCCCGCTACATGGTGCTGCCGAACTACCGCAACAGCTGGCTGCGCCAGGGTTTTACCGAAGCTGACCTCGCCGACGGCGGCAGCGATCGGTTCATCGATGCCATGGTGCTATGGGGCGATGCCGACACGGTCAGGCGCGGCCTGCGAGAGCATTTTGCGGCCGGAGCCACGCATGTCTGTCTGCAACCGGTCCATCCGGACGGCGATTTCGTCGCCCGCGACCGCATGCTGACCGCGCTCGCCGATACCTGAGGGGAACCTCAGAGCAGATCGGCGACGGCGTTGCGGTAGCGGCGCATCGCGCCAACATGGTCGCTCATGCTCCGGCCGGCCATGCGCTTGTGATGGTAGCCGCCGAAAGTATTGTGCAGCGTGACATGCGTGACGCCGGCCTTCTTCCAGAAGCTGATTTCCTCGCGCCAATCCTTCTCAGTTCCGGTGCCGGTTGAGGTCCAGACTTCGAGGCCCACGGAGGCCGGATCGCGTCCCTCGGCTTCCACGAAGCGGCGCAGCTTGTCGAATTCGGTAACGGCCTTGGGTCCCGGCGGTTCAGACAGCATCATCCAGCCATCGCCCCATTTGGCGATCCGCTGCAGCGTCACGTCCATGTGACCGCCGAACCACAGCGGAATTTTGCGGCTCGGCGGCCGGGGATTGATGCCTGCGTCGGGAAGGCGGTGCCATTTGCCCTCGAACGTGACGTAGGGATCGGCCCACAGCGCTTGCATCACTTGCACCTGTTCCTCGGACCGCTTGCCCCTGTTATGGAAATTCTCGTTGAGGCCGACGAACTCCATCTCGTTCCAGCCGACGCCGACGCCGAACCGGAAGCGGCCGCCGCTGAGCACGTCGAGACTGGCAGCCTGCTTGGCCACCAGCACAGTCTGACGCTGCGCCAGGATCAGCACCTGGGTGGAGAGTTCGACCTTTTTCGTGCAGGCGGCGATGAAGCCGAACGCCACGAAGGGATCGTGGAACAGGCCGAGCCCGCCCGCGCGGCCGCTGGCGGGATTCGCAGGGTTGCCGCCGAGGACGTGGTCCGCCAGCGTCAGGCCGTCGTAACCTTCGGCCTCGGCGAGCTCGGCGTATTCGCGCACGATCGAGCCATCGCCACCGATGTCGCCGTAGGGCAGGGCTATTCCGAGATGCATGGTCGCTTCCCCTTTTTGGCTGGTCGCTGCTTTCCCGCTAATCTATAGATTTCCACGACGGGTGTCATGGCATCGGCATTTGCCGGCGCCAACCAGGAGATTTGCCGTGATCAAGCTCGGATACAAGGCATCGGCGGAGCAATTCGCGCCGGGCGCGCTGCTGGGCTTCTCCTGTCTTGCCGAGGAGGTCGGCTTCGATTCCGTTTTCATCAGCGATCACTTTCAGCCTTGGAAGCATGTCGACGGCCATGCGCCGTTTTCGTTGACCTGGCTGGGCGCGCTCGGCGCCAGAACGTCGCGCGCCGTGATCGGCACCAGCGTGCTGACGCCGACGTTCCGCTACCATCCTTCCATCGTCGCCCAGGCGTTCGGCACGATGGGCGCGATGTTCCCCGGACGCGTCGTGCTCGGCATAGGCACCGGCGAGGGACTGAACGAAGTGCCGTCGACCGGCCAGCCCTGGCCGGAATTCAAGGAGCGCTTCGCTCGCCTGCGCGAAGCCGTCACGCTAATTCGGACACTCTGGACGCAGGAGCGTGTCAGCTTCGAAGGCCAGTACTACAAGACCGAGAAGGCGACGATCTACGACCGCCCCGACAAGCCCGTGCCGATCTATATCGCCGCCGCCGGCGCCCTCGTGGCGCGCTACGCCGGGCGCTCCGGCGAGGGGTTCATTTGCACGAGCGGCAAGAAGCCGGAACTCTATACCGAGACCTTGTTGCCGAAGGTCGCCGAAGGCATCGCGGCGTCGGAGGATCCGTCGCGATCCTACGATCGCATGATCGAGGTCAAGGTGTCGTTCGATACCGACAAGGCGCGTGCGCTCGAGGATACGCGCCACTGGGCGGCGCTGGCGCTGACGCCCAAGGAAAAGATGACGGTTGAGGATCCCGTCGAGATGCAGCGCCTCGCTGACGCGCTGCCGCTGGAGCGCGCCGCCAGCCGATGGATCGTATCCAGCGATGCCGACGAGCACGTCGAGCGGATCGGTTATTATGTCGTCCTCGGCTTCCGTCATCTGGTATTCCACGCCCCGGGACCGGATCAAGCGCGCTTCCTGAAGCTCTACGGTGAGCATGTGCTTCCACGCCTTCGCAAGCGTTTCGGTTGAGCGCGCGGGCCCGGCCGATGCAACGCAGCAACGCCGTCGAGCTTCTTGCCGTCCCCGGCCTTCCGCGGGTAGCCAGGGACGACGATCTCGTCGCCCTTATTGGCAAAGGGGTCGCGCGCGGTGGCATTGTGCCGCGTGGCGGCGACGTCTTTGTGCTCACGCAGAAAATCGTGTCCAAGGCCGAAGGTCGCATGGTCGATCTTGCTAGTGTCAAACCCTCGACGGAGGCGATCGAACTTGCCGGCAAGGTCCAGAAGGATCCACGCCTCGTTGAGTTGATCCTGTCGGAATCGGTGCGCGTCGTGCGGGCAAGGCCCGGCATCCTGATCGTCGAGCACCGCTTGGGTTTCGTGATGGCCAATGCGGGTATCGACCAATCCAATTTGGCCTCGCCCGGTGCCCCCCCGCGCGCCCTGATGCTGCCGGTCGATCCCGACGGCAGCGCAGCGACATTGAAGGAGCGTCTGTCGCAAAAATTCGGCGTGCCAATCGCCGTGATCATCAGCGACAGTTTTGGTCGTGCCTGGCGGCGCGGCACCTGCGGCGTAGCGATTGGCGCCGCCGGCCTGCCGTCGCTGATGGACTTACGTGGCTCGCCCGACCTGTTCGGCCGTGCGCTCCAGGTCAGCGTCACCGGGCATGCGGACGAGATTGCCGCTGCAGCGTCGCTGGTGATGGGGCAGGGTGCCGAAGGCCAGCCCGTCGTGATCGTGCGCGGCCTGACCTGGCGCGGTCCCGACAATGCTGCGTCCGAGCTGGTGCGGCCGGCTGACGAGGACATGTTCAGATGAGCAAACGACTTGTCGTGGCGCTCTCCGGCGGCGTTGGCGGCGCCAAACTTGCGCTCGGTCTCAGTCGTATTCTGCCAGCCGACGAATTACTCGTGGTCGCCAATACCGGAGACGATTTCGAGCATCTTGGACTGAGCATCTCGCCCGACATCGACACGCTGACCTACGTGCTCGCAGGCATCGACAATCCGGTCACCGGCTGGGGCCGGCGTGACGAGACCTGGTCGTTCATGGACAGCATCGGCGCGCTCGGCGGCGAAGACTGGTTTCGGCTCGGCGACCGCGATCTGGCGCTGCATGTCGAGCGCACCCGTCGCCTGCGCCTGGGGCAGACCCTGTCCGAGGTGACATCAGACATTTGCCGGCGCCTCGGCATCGGTGGCCGCGTGGTGCCGATGAGCGACGACCGCGTGCGTACCCGCGTGCGCGTTGAGGCGGGCTGGATCGACTTCCAGGACTATTTCGTCCGCCAGCAGTGCCGACCGGTCGTGCATGAGCTGGCATTCGACGGCGTGACGCTTGCGCGGCCGCAGTCCGAGATCACGGCGGCGCTGCGCTCGGGCGATGTGCGGGTGGTAATCATCTGTCCGTCCAATCCCTTCGTCAGCGTCGAGCCGATTCTCGCGATCCCCGGCATGCGCGATGCGATCAAGGCGAGTGGGGCACCGGTCGTCGCGGTGTCGCCGATCATCGGCGGGCAGGCCGTCAAGGGCCCGACCACGAAGATGATGCGCGAACTCGGCCTCGAGGCCAGCGCCGCCGGCGTCGCCGCGCGCTACGGCGACCTGCTAGATGGTTATATCGTCGACCACGTCGACGCCGGTGGAGTTGGCCATGTTGGACCGCAGGTCACCATCGCCAAGACCTTGATGAAGACTCTGGATGACCGGGAGACGCTGGCGCGCGTGACGCTCGATGCGGCGGACGCGCTGGCCTCGCAGCGATGAGCGACATCTGGGCGGTCATACCGGTCAAGGAGTTCGATGGCGCCAAGCATCGGCTGTCGGACTTTCTGTCGCCGTCGCAACGTCGGCTCCTCGCCGAGACCATGCTGACGGACGTGATCGATGCCGTTGCAGGCTCGCGCCTTTTGGCGGGGGTGATGATCGTGACCCTCGATCCGCATGCGACGGTGCTCGGCGACAAGATCGGTGCACGGATCGTGACCGAGGGGGCGCGGGACGGACATACCGGCAGCGTGAATGCCGGCCGCCGCCTTCTAGCGAGTGAAGGGCGTCACGGCATGATCACGATGCCTGGAGACATTCCAGCTACCCGCGCCGGCGAGATAGACGCGGTGTTATCGTCGCATCGCGCCGCGCGCTCTTTCACAATCTCGCCGGCGCATGACGATCTCGGATCCAATGCCGTCGTCTGCTCGCCGCCGGAATCGGTGCCACTTCGCTTCGGTGATAACAGCTATTTTCCGCACCTCGACGCCGCGCGTCTGCAAGGCATCGAGCCGACCGTAATCCGTCAACCCGGAATCGCGATGGACATAGATCACCCGGTCGATCTGGCGCTTTTCCTGCGCCTGCCGCAATCAGCCGGCACGCGTACCCGAACACTGCTTGAAGAACTTGGTGTGCCCGCGCTGCTGGCCAAGCGGGGCATAACTTAAGCGACCGCCGCCTTCTTGCGCGGCGGCGTTTGCACGATCGGCGCCAAGTCGGCCGCGATCAGGGAGGCGGCTCGGCGCTCTTCCGGGACCGGCCGATAGAGGGTGTCGCGCTGCATCGGTTCGCGGCCGATCGAGCGGATCAGCGCTTCCATGTCGTGAGGCGCAAACTCCTGGCCGTGCTGGGTGCCGGCGGCGCGCGAGATGCTCTCGTTCATCAGTGTGCCGCCGAGATCGTTGGCGCCGGACTTCAGGCAGCTCGCGGCGCCCGCCGGGCCCATCTTCACCCAGGACGTCTGGATGTTCGGGATCAGCGGATGCAGGGCCAGCCGCGCGACCGAATGCATGAGCACGGCTTCGCGGAATGTCGGGCCGGAGCGCGACATGCCGTGGCGATACATCGGTGCTTCCATGTGGACGAAGGGAAGCGGCACGAACTCGGTGAAGCCGCCCGTTTCAGCCTGCAAGTCGCGCAGCGCAAGCAGATGTTTTGCCCACGATTTCGACGTCTCGACGTGCCCGTACATGATGGTCGAGGTGGTGCGCAAGCCCGCCTGGTGGGCGGCGCGCTGCACGTCGAGCCACTGGGCGGTGTTGATCTTGTCGGGGCAAATGATGGCGCGTACGTCATCGTCGAGGATTTCGGCCGCCGTTCCGGGCAGGGTGCCGAGACCGGCTGCCTTCAGCTTCGTAAGGAACTCGTGGATCGGCAGTCCGAGTGTGGCCGCACCTTGCGTCACTTCCAGAGCCGAGAAGGCGTGGATGTGCATCTCGGGGACGATCGCTTTGATCGCCCGGCAGATCGCCTCGTAGGTGACGCCGGTGTAGTCGGGATGGATGCCGCCTTGCAGGCACACTTCCGTCGCCCCGCGATCCCACGCCTCGATCGAGCGACGCGTAATTTCCTCGATGGCGAGGTCATAGGGTGAGCCGCGCAGATCCTCGTGCGTGCGCCCTTTCGAGAAGGCGCAGAACTCGCACCGGAAGTAGCAGATGTTGGTGTAGTTGATGTTGCGGTTCACGACGTAACGCACGACGTCGCCACTGACCGCGCGTCGCAGTGCGTCGGCGGCCTGCGTGACGTACCGGTAGTCGGCGTCGCGCGCCGCGAACAGGCGCACGATGTCGTTCGAGGCGAGCCGTTCGCCCGAGGTCGCGCGTTCGACTATTCCAGCAATTCCCACATCGACGTTACGGGCGAGCACCAGCGGCGCCGGCGGTGGCTGGGTGTTGCCCGGTGCCCAGTCATCGTCGCGCGCGAAGCCTTCGGTATCACTCATACGCCGCACGCGGATGGCGATCTCGGGAGCCAGCCAATGATCAGCGTCGCGTGCATAGACGGGGTAGACGGGCAGGCGATTCACCAGCAGCTTGCCGGCCTCCGCGCTCTTGCGGGCGAGTTCGGCAATGGCAGGCCATGGCGCTTCCGGGTTCACGTGATCGGGCGTGACCGGCGAAATGCCGCCCCAGTCGTTGAGCCCCGCGCCGATCAGCTTTTGATAGATTCCAGGCGACAGATTTGGCGGCGCCTGGATATTCATGTCGGGACCGAGAACCAAACGCGCCGTCGCGATGGTCCACAGCAGGTCCTCGAGATCGGGTTCCTCGGAATCGGCGAGCCTGGTGTCCGGTTTGGCCCGGAAGTTCTGGATGATGACTTCCTGGATATGACCATGGGCGGCGTGCAGATCCCTGATCGCCTCCAGCGCGTCGATCCGCTCGTCGCGAGTCTCGCCGATGCCGATCAGGATGCCAGTCGTGAACGGCACCTTGAACTCGCCAGCCAGACGCAGGGTCTCCAGCCTGACCGCGGGGTGTTTGTCGGGAGAGCCGTAGTGAACGCCGCCCTGCCTGCAGAGCCGCTCGCTGGTGGACTCCAGCATGATGCCCTGGCTCGCCGTCACCTCGCGCAGGCCGATAATCTCCTCGCGCGTCATCACGCCGGGATTGGCGTGCGGCAGCAATCCGGTCTCGCGTAGCACCAGCGCGCACATCTCGGTGAGATAGGAGATCGTCGTTTCGTGGCCGAGTGCTTTCAATGCGTCGCGGGCGCCCTGGTATCGCATCTCGGGCTTGTCGCCCAGCGTGAACAGCGCCTCGGTGCAACCCGCGGCCGCACCGGCGCGCGCTATGGCGAGTACCTCGTCGGATGAGAGGTAGACGGGCTTGCCCGCGCGCGGCACCTGCGCGAACGTGCAGTAGTGACAGACGTCGCGGCAGAGCTTGGTGAGGGGAATGAAGACCTTGCGCGAGTAGGAGATCAGCCGTCCGTGCGCGGAATCGCGCAAGGCCGCAGCTTCTGCTATCAGTTCGGGCAGTGGCGCGTCGAACCGCTGCCGTATCGCCTGCCTACCGGCCGCCGTCATGGTCTGTCGTCTCCGCCCGCAGAGGGTCGCAATGTCGTCGCGGGACGCGCTTGCCGTCACCCGTTAGCGGTCGCATGGTGTCGCATCGACGCCAGCAATGCAATGCAAAGAAGGACGCAACAAAATGCTGATCGGCTTCAACGCACCAACCGCCGGGCCCCTGTCGACCGCGGATAATTTGACAAGAATAGTGGTTGGCGGCGAGGCGATGGGCTTCGACTATGCGACATTCAGCGACCACGTCGTGATTCCGACCGCGATCGCAGCTGAATATCCCTACAGCGCCTCGGGGGAGTTCCCCAGCGGCACCCGCGGCGAGAGGCACGAGCAGCTGACCGAGGTTAGCTGGATCGCCGCGAAAACGACGCGGTTGCGTCTCGTGACATCGGTCATGGTGGTGCCGCACCGGCCGGCCGTGCTGACCGCCAAAATCCTCTCGACCATCGACGTCCTTTCTGGTGGCCGGCTGACGCTGGGTATCGGTGCGGGGTGGATGCGCGAGGAGTTCGAGGCCATCGATGCGCCGGATTTCGATGCGCGTGGAACCGTGACGGACGAATATCTTCGCGCCTTCGTCGAACTCTGGACAAAGGACGCGCCGAAGTTCGATGGCAAGCATGTCAAATTCTCGAATATCGGGTTCGATCCGAAGCCCGTGCAGAAGCCGCATCCGCCGATCTGGGTCGGAGGCGAGAGCGGTCCGGCGCTGCGGCGGGCTGCCCGCATCGGCGATGCCTGGTATCCGATCGGGACCAACCCGCAGAATCCGCTCGACAGCCTGACGCGGTTCAAGGCTCAGGCGGCGCGTCTGGGCAAGATGGTCGCCGAAGCAGGCCGCGATCCCAAGGCGGTTGGCCTGAGCCTGCGCGTAACGGTGTTCGGCGAGACCGCGCCGCCACAGGCCAATGACGGCGAACATCGCCTGTTCGCCGGTTCACCGGCGCTGGTCGCCGCCGATATCCGGGCGCTGCGCGACATGGGTGTCGGCAGCCTCGATTTCGGTTTCGGCGGCGCGACGGCCGAGGAAGTGCTCGCAGGCATGCAGAAATTCCGGGCCGAGGTCTTGCCGCTGATCTAGGGGCTCAGCTGTCGAGCTGACGGATCAAATTCGCCCAGCGGTCGAGTTCCGGCAGGATCGTATCGGCCTTGGCGGAATCGAGGCTGACGACGAGGCGCGAGACGCCGTCGTCGCGGTCGCGCTTGAGCAGGTCGAGGTTCTCCTTGGCGCCCCAGATCGTGATCGGCGCCGACGCGAGATCGCGGCCAGCTTCGTTTGCCATCTCGCGGAATTTCGGCAGCAGGGCCTGCACATCCGCATACGAGCTTCGCGTGCGGTGGGGCATCCAGCCGTCGCCATAGCGCAGGGCGCGTCGGGCACCGAACGGGAAGGCGCCGCCGACGATGATCGGCGGATGCGGTTTCTGCACGGGTTTTGGCCAGGTCATCATCGGGTCGAAATTTACGAACTCGCCATGGTACTCGGGTTTTGACTTGGTCCAGATTTCCTTCATCGCCTCGACACGCTCGCGCGCCAGCTTGTGGCGGCTTTCGAAAACCGTGCCGTGGTTGGCCATCTCGTCCTCGTTCCAGCCGTTGCCGATGCCGAACAGGAAACGGCCGGCCGAGATCTGGTCGATCGAAGCGACCTGCTTGGCGGTCTGGATCGGGTCGCGTTGGGCGATCAGGCAAATGCCGGTACCGAGCAGCAGCGTTTTGGTGACCGCCGCAGCCGCACCCAGCATTACGAACGGGTCCATGACGTCGTAATATTTTTTCGGCACGTCGCCGCCGCTGGGGAACGGCGACTTGCGTGACAGCGGAATATGGGAGTGTTCGGGGACCCAGAGCGAATCGAAGCCGCGCTCCTCCAGCGCCCGCGCCAGTTCGGCCGGCGACATCGAGTAGTCAGTGAAAAACATGGCCCCGCCGATGCGCATCGTTCGCTCCCTTTTGTTGTTGCGCTATTTACCGTCTGTCTTTGGACGTCTTGGCCAGCGCGTTTCCGCACGCGGCAGCACCTGTTCGATCAGCAGTCGGGTCTGGGCCAGAAGGGCGTCGTCGTCGCTGCCCAGCGGCCGCAAGATGAATTTTGATATGCCGGCGTCGACATATTCGGCGATACGCGCGAGGATCGCGTCGGCGTCGCCGATCGCGAACGCGTGCTTGGCGTCACGTCCGGTACGTTTGGCGTAGGCATCCATCGCCCTGCCGACACCGGGCGCGTCCCGGCTGCCGAAGTAGAACGCAAAGCCGGCGCCATAATGATCTTCGTCGATGGACCGGCCGGCTTCGCGCGCGGCGACCTTGATCGCGGCAACGATGCGGCCGGCCTCCGCCGGCGGGTCACCAGCGGCCTGCCAGCCGGTCCCGATCCGCGCCGTCCGCCGGATCGCAGCGTCCGTCGAGCCACCGATCCACATCGGCAGATCAGGCTGCACGGGCTTTGGCGTGATGGTGACGCCTTTCAGCTGGTAGAAGGTGCCGCTGAAGTCGACCGACTCCTCTCGCCAGAGACTTCGGATGATATCGAGGCACTCGTCGGTCTTGCGCCCGCGAGTCTTTGTATCAATTCCGAGAGCCTCCCATTCGGGGGCCAAGGGGCTGCCGATGCCGAAAGCAGGCAGCAGGCGGCCTTCGGACAGCATGTCGACGGTGGCGCATTGTTTGGCCAGCAGCACGGGATCGCGGAACGTCAGCGACACGACATTCATGCCGAACCGTATGCGCCGCGTGCGCCCGGCCAAGGCCGCCATCGTGGTCATCGATTCGAGGAACGGCTGACGGCCGACGATCCGGTCGCTCTGCCAGATCGAATCCACGCCTCCGGCTTCGCACATATCGACCCAGCGCCAGAAGGCCGCCGCGCCGGAAAATGGAAACTCCGCACAGCCCAATCCGATCCCGACACCCATGCGTCTTTTCCTTCCCCGCTAGGCCGCTGCTGCTGCGGCTTTGACTCGGGGCGCGACATCGCGCACGAAGCGTTCGAGACTGCCGTTCATCTGCTCCGGCCGCATGCCCGGCGGCACCGCCCAGGTGACGAGGTCGGTGATGCCGTATTCGCGCACGAAGGATGACAGCTCCTTCACGCAGTGCTCGACGTTGCCGACCACCCATGTCTGCGGGATGCTGGCTTCCCGCGTGTTGCCCGAAACGCCGCCGGCGGCGCTCTCGTCCTTGTTGAAGCTGCGATAGACCTGGCCGCGATAGCGCTCGGCGGCGCGCACGGCCGGCCAGTCGCGCTCGGCGTCGTCGGTCACGAGGCAGGAGCGGATGATGCCAACACGATAGCTGTCGGGGTTGCGGCCGGACGCATTCAGCGTCGCGCGCCACGGGTCGAGCACCATCGACCGCGCGCCCTGCGGCAGGAAGTTGCTGTCATTGCGCGCTGCGCGCTGCGCTCCGGCCTCCGACATCGCCGCAATCCACAGCGGCGGACCGCCCGGCTGCACGTAGCGGGGCCGGATCACCACCTCGTCGAAATCGTAGCGCTTGCCATGGAAACTGAACTTCTCGCCGGTGAAACAATGGCGCAGCACCTCGATGCCTTCGTCCGTCAGCGACACACGGCGCGCGACAGGCAGACCGAAGCCGCGGAACTCGTGCGGCGCGTAGCCCATGCCGACGCCGACCTCGACGCGGCCATTGCTGATATTGTCGAGTACCGCGAGGTCTTCGGCCAGCCGCACCGGATGGTTGAACGGCAGCAGGCAGACGTCGCTCGAAAGCCGCACATGTTTGGTACGTGCGGCGATCGCGCCCGCCATCGGCACCCACGAAGGCAAATAGCCGTCATCGAGGAAGTGATGCTCGGTGAACCACACCAGATCCAATCCGATCCCGTCGAGCATGACCACCTGGTCCATGATCGCGGCATACAGGCTCGGCATGTCCATGCCCGATTCCGGCGTGTTGCGGAAATCGTAGACGGTGCCGACACGAAGGGGTGGACGCATCACGCTTGTTCTCCGCTGGTCAGGACCTCAGTTCAGCCGCGCGGCCTTTGCCATCACCTCGATGGCCTCAGGTTGGCGCGATCGCACGCTGAGCGAATCCGCGCCGCTGTCCTCCCAGGCGCGGTAGCGATCGCGGATGCGCGCCGGTGGACCGACCAGCGATTTCAGATCGACCCATTCGTCAGGCACGGTGGCGATGGCTTCATCCTTGTGGCCGGCGAGGTAGAGTTCCTGGATGCGGTTAGCGGCGCCGCCGAAGCCGCGACGGACCATGATGTCGTTGTGAAAATTCTTGGTCCGGTGACCCATGCCGCCCACATAGAGCGCCACCTCCGGCTTCAGGCGTGCCAGCGCTCCTTTGACGTCGTTGTCAACCTCGACATGGACGGAGGCCTGGATGGTGAAATCCTTCATGCTCTTGCCGTTGCCGGCGCGCCGAAAACCTTCCTCCAGCCACGGGCCGTACTCCTCCATGGCGCCCGGTACGAACCCCATCGGCAGCCAGCCGTCGGCGATCTCGGCCGTCAGCTTGACCATCGCCTCGCCGCCGGTGGCAAGATAGATCGGGATGTTGGGGTTCATGTGCAGGATCGACTTCAAGGGTTTGGCGAGTCCCGCGGAACCCTCGCCCGTGTAGGGTAGGCTGATCTCGCGGCCCTCGTGCGTCACGGGTGCTTCGCGCTTGAAGATCTTGCGCATGATCGCGACGTAGTCCTTGACCCGATAATAGGGCTTGCCCCATGGCTGGCCATACCAGCCCTCGACGATCTGCGGTCCCGAAACACCGAGGCCTGCGATAAAGCGGCCACCGCCGGCCATCGCATCAATGCTGGCGGCCGACATCGCGGCGTTGGCCGGCGTTCGAGCGGCCAACTGCATGATGCCGGTGCCGAGCTTGATACGGTTGGTCTTGGCGGCGAGGAACGCAAGCGGCGTGATCGCATCGGAGCCATAGGCTTCGGCCGACCAGACCGAGTCGTACCCCAGTTCTTCCGCCCGCTGCACGAGTGCGACCGGCACTTCCAGTTGCGGGCCCGAATAGCCGATTGACAGCCCCAGCTTCATCGTCAGGTCCTCCCTGGCCGGAGGATACGAAGCGCGCGGTCGCTTGAACAGTCTCGGCGGACGCATGGGTTGCTGCGATGAACGGTGGCTCCCCGATGTCGTCGCCCTGTGTCATGATCATGATTGGAAGGCGCCGACCGAGCGCTTGATCGGGGAAGGTATCGCCACATGAAATTTGCCCTGCATTTCGGCAACTTCGCATTCCCTGATCCGGAAGGCGCCCGCCGTTTGGTTCGCCTGGCGGAAACGGCGGGCTTCGACTCGGTGTTCGCTGTCGAACACGTCGTGGTTCCCGATAATTATGAGAGCGTCTATCCCTATGCACCTGGCGGCCGGTTGCCGGGCGGCCCGACGGTGAACTTTACCGATCCACTGATCTGGCTGACGTGGGTCGCCGCCGCGACCACACGGCTGCGCTTCATGACGGCGGTGATGATCCTGCCGCAGCGCAACCCGCTGGTGCTGGCCAAGGAAGTCGCCACGCTCGACTATCTCAGCGGCGGCCGGATCGAACTTGGCATTGGGGTCGGTTGGCTCAAGGAGGAGTTCGAGGCGCTCGGCATTCCCTTCGAGCGTCGCGGCAAGCGCGCCGATGAGTATGTCGCGGCCATGCGCGCCTTGTGGGCCAGCGACAGTGCCAGTTTTGCCGGAGAGTTTGTGAACTTCAACAAGGTCAATTCCAATCCGAAGCCGGTTGCGAAATCAGTGCCAATCGTCGTCGGTGGTCACTCGGAAGCGGCGGCCCGCCGCGCCGGTCGGCTAGGCGACGGCTTCTTCCCCTCGATCGGCGCCCAGGTCGACACCATGCCACTACTCGACGTCGTTCGCCGTTCGGCCGAGCAGGCCGGCCGCGATCCGGCGATGGTAGAATTGATCCTTGGCTGTCCCGGTGCGTTGCCGAATTCCGGCTCCGATCCGCGCGCGGCCGTCGAGGAGCGCATCGCGCGTGGTGCTGGCCGCCTTGCGCTGCCAGTGACGGCGTTCATGCCCGATCTCGAAACCACACTGGCCCGTTTCGGCGAGGAGATCATCAAGCCTTACGCGAACGCGTGAGTGTCGGAAGCGTTTGGCGTTGCGACTCCGTCGTGATCGCGAGTGATGGACAAAGAGCAAGCTATCCAGCATCCTCGTTCAGGCGCGAGAACAGGACAAGAAACGGAAAGCGAACCGGGAGCCCAACGAAATGCCGCTGCCTAGAGAAGATGTCGAGGCGACTACCCCGAAATTCCTGCGCGACAAGTACGCCATTGTCGGCGTCGGAGAGACCACCTACACGCGCGGCTCGGACAAGTCGACGCGGGCGCTCGCGTCTATCGCAGTGCGCAACGCAATGGTCGACGCAGGACTTAGACCTTCTGAGATCGACGGCATGTTGTCCTATCAATTTAACGACTCGGTATTCTCGCCGTTCGTCGCGGGCGACCTTGGTATCCGTCTCAATTTCTACATGGACGTATTCGGTGGCGGATCGTCGACCGAGGCGCTGATCGGTATCGCCATCGGCGTCATCGAGGCCGGCATGTGCAAGACGGTGGTGATCTTCCGTTCCATGAACGGTTTCTCGCAGGTGCGGATCGGCGGCACCGGTGTGCGCTCCGCGGTGCCTGTCTCGGGCGACATGCTGCATAGCCGCGCCTATGGCTGGCAGAGCGCGGGACAGTCGTTCGCGCCGAGCTTCATGCGACACATGCACGACTTCGGGACCACTGCCGAGCAGGTCGCCCATGTCCGCGTGGCCCACAGCCATCACGCCTCGAACAATCCCAAAGCCTATTACAAGAAGCGCATCACGGTGGAGGATGTCGTTGGCAGCCGCATGATCTGCAAACCGCTGCATCTGCTCGACTGCTGCGTGGAGACAGACAACGCCAATGCCATCATTGTGACCACGGCCGAACGGGCCAAAGATCTGAAGCAGCCGCTGGTGCAAATCCGCGGTGTAGTCGGCCGCTGCTCGAAGCCGCGAGTCGACATGCACTACCAGACCGGGCCGATTTCAACCGTCGCCGGCCGCTACGCCCGGGAAATCCTCTGGCCGAATGCTGGTGTGGGCCCGGATGATGTCGATCTCACCGGCTCCTATGATGCCTTCACCTTCACGACCATGTTGCAGCTCGAGGATTACGGCTTCTGCAAGAAAGGCGACGGCGGCCATTACGTCTCCGACGGCACCATTATGCTCGGCGGGAAAAGGCCGAATAACACTTCGGGAGGCCATCTCTGCGAAGGCTATACCCATGGCATCGCTATGGTGATCGAGAACGTGCGCCAGCTCCGCCACGATGCAGATGATAGTTGCCCGATCGGGCCCGATGGCAGGCGGCAGCACACCTACGATTATCGGGAGGGTGGTTGTCGGCAGGTGAAGAACGCCGAAGTATCGGCCAATCTTGGCTGGGCGATGCCCGGCACGGGATCGGCCATGGTGATGCGGAGGGGATAGGCAAATGATATCCGCGCAATATCTTGGCATGCCGCTTGAGATCAATGATCTCGACCATGAGAACCTCGACTACTTTGGCTACTGTGCGAAGCACGATTTTCGTCTGCAGCGCTGCGCCTCATGCAAGCTGCTGCGCTACCCACCGACAACGGCTTGCCCCTGGTGCAGCGGGCCGGATTCGGAATGGGTGTCGGTCGAGGGTCGCGGCACCGTGCATTCCTACACCGAAGTCCATCATGCCATTCAACCGGCTTTCAAGCAGTACACGCCATATCTCGTGCTGCTGGTCGAACTGGCCACTCAGAGCGGCGTGCCGACCAGGGAAGAGGGGCTCCGCGTGATCGGCAATCTGGTGCGGCCGGACGGTGTGCTCGCGCCGAAGGCCGAAGTCGAGCGGGTAGGCATCGGCACCCGGGTACGCATGGTGTTCACCGATGTTGCGCCAGGGTTGGCGTTGCCGCAGTGGACGATTGACGAGACTGCGGCCGGTGGCACGCCGTGGAGATACCGCGGGTAGGGGAGCCCGGTTCGCGCGCGCGGCGGCCGCAATGCCCTGCCAATCAGAGGTGACGCATGGACATCCAGACCAGTCCGGACCCGTTCGCCCGGGCGGTGATTGTCGCCGCGGCCGAAGAGGTCGAGCCCGGGCCGGACACCAGCGTGACATCAGCACCCGCGGCCTGGGCTGCGGCGGCGATTGCAAAACCCAGTTTACCAGAAGAACGGTTGGCGATGTAGCGCACCGGAACTTCTGAATATGACTCGGAGCGGACACACCGTGTCCCGCTTTCGGGGGTAGGGCCATGCCCCTTAGGTTTGGCGCGGTCCTCAAAAAGGGGGAATACATGCAACGGTGAGAGTTCGTTGCGGGACGGTGGCCACAGCAGTCCCGAGCTTTGGTTTCGTCGGGTGGCAGATGCACAGACTCTTTAGAGCGCCGTCACGAAGGAGGCGCTTTCATCCAGCATGGGCAAAATCGCGTCGCGGGGCTTGGGCGGAAGCATCAGGACGACCCGATCAACACCGGCGTCACGATAGCGTTTTAGCAGCTCCAAGTCTCGGGGTGCACCGAAGACGTTGAAGGAGAGCGACGCGGGATCGCGGCCAGCGTCCTTTGCCATTTGACGGAATTGCGGCAGCACCTCGAGCGGATCCAGCGCGCGTCCGCCGATCGGAATCCAGCCGTCGCCATAGGCGATCGCCCGTTTTGCTGCGTGGGGGAATGCGCCCCCGACAACGATGGGCGGGTGAGGTTTTTGAACCGGTTTGGGCCACTGCATCATGGGTTCGAACTTGACGAATTCGCCGTCGAATGCCGCCGTTGACTGCGTCCAGATTTGCTTCATCGCCCGGATCCGCTCACCCATCAGCTTGAAGCGGGTTGCAAACGCAGTGCCGTGATTGGCCATCTCCTCCTCGTTCCAACCAGCGCCGATGCCAAAAATGAACCGGCCCGAGGAAAGCTGGTCGACGGTCGATACCTCCTTGGCGGTGTGGATTGGATCACGCTCGACGACAAGACAGATCCCCGTCGCAAGCTTGATGGTTTTCGTCACCGCGGCGGCAGCGGCCAGCGAGAGGAACGGATCGTAGGTATCGTAATAATACTTCGGCAGCTCGGCGCCCCCGGGCCACGGCGATTTGCGACTGGTGGGAATGTGACTGTGCTCCGGCAACCACAATGACTCGTATCCCCGCGCCTCCGCCGCGACGGCAAGGTCGTGCGGTGGAATCGAGTAATCCGTCGGAAACATCGTAAGCCCGACATGCATGTTCAGTGCTCCTCGGTTGAGGCCAGGCTCCATCACACGCGACCGCACGGGGTGGTCGCACATATCAGGGGCGCGCCAATGTCCTTTTCAACTCTATCAAAGAAATGAGCGGACGTAGCGCTGTTTGTCGCAACGCTGTCCCTCATCGCAGCGACGGCTTGTCGAGCTTCGCACATCGGGCGGGATTGCAGGGTCTCAGAGTGGGACGTCCGGGCCTTACGCCATTACGGTCGCACAGCCTCTAGGCTTGACTATCATAATCGGCCTCGTCCGCGTCCACGGACAGGTTGCCCCAGTTCGTCACCCGCTCCAGGCGGACCGCTATGACGAGACGTTCAGCGATCTGCATCGCCGCCAACTGGCGGTACCGAGATCGTAGCAGTTCCTGCGCGCGATCGTGCTCCGCTCCGGCACGCAAGATCTCAGCCCGTCCACGCAACATAACCCAGCCAAGCCGCGTCCAGTCTTCGTCGTACCGATCAACCATGATAGCGACCATCGGGTTGCGCTCGATGTTGCGGACGCGCTTCAGTGCTGGTCCAGCCACACGCTTCGGCTTCTCGTCGATGGTGATGTAAAGAGTGCCTTGCGAAATCGTAAAGCACACCGGCACGACGTGCGGGATGGCCCGGCTATCGGCCGTGGCAAGATGCCCGACCCGTCGCGTCAACAGGAACCTGCGTTCGTGGTCTGACAGCACGTGACGGTCCGCCGCGCAATGACTGTCAATGACGCCGATACTACACGGCTTGGCTCGGCTTCGCCACTCAGGAATCGACGTTCGACCAAGCGTCGGCAGGCCTGCCGGGTCCACTTCTGCCTCTTCAGCGTACCTACGCGATCACGGATCGCCACTAGCATCTCGTTATAATCCCTGAGCTCTGACCTGTTGCTTACGGGATGCCGTGCCAGTCGCCTGCATTCGCAATCATCGCTTCAACTGCGCGGATCGTGCCTCCGCCAATGAGGTTTAAGTTGGATCACATAAAGCCTGGATTGCGGGGCAGATATCCGCTCCAATCGCCGAACTCGCGCGCCGACATCAACAGCATCGGAACGGTGATGCGCATCCCGTGCTCGACCGCGGTCTTGAGAGCCGCTTCGGCCGCGCCGGGAAGAAAGGCCGAAACCTGTGGAGATCCAATTTCCAGCGCAAGAGCCAGCGCGGTCGTAAACGCACCGCCGAGAGCATCGGCCCGTGCGACGGCGAGCGGACCAATGTGGCCGCTCGAGCTGACATAGGCATACCCGACGCACTCTTCTCCGGAATAAAGCGCCACGCCCTTCGTCGCCTTGTCGCTGAGCAGATAGCGGTGATGCTTCTCTCGCGAGACATCCACAACCCCTGCATCGATGCGGGTGAGTTTTTGCAGGTCCGAAGCTGTTTCCTCGAGAGGCACGCTGCGGAGTTGCCGCCCTTTCAAACGGTCCCTCAGAAGTTCACGCGAGACACTGAAATTATAGATCGGACAGCGCGGAAATAGGCCGTGCCGGATGTAAAGCCCCTGCGACACCGTGTTGAACGTGAAGGTGATCAGCGCCCTGTTGGTAGCGCCCGAGTTCTTCGCATGTTCGAATGTCCGCTTGAGCAGTTCACTGCCGATGCTGCGCCCCTGATGATCGGGCGACACGAATAGCTGCGCGAGAAACCACAGGTCGCCGCAAACCCAGCTCCATGCGAAGCCGAGAATTTCGCCGGCCTCCTCCGCCACCCACAGCCCGTCAGCATCATCCTTTAGCGAAAACAGCTGAAATGCGGGTGGCCTCGATGCAGCGATCGGGCCGAAGCCGTGCCGCTGCGTGAGGTCGTTTATGCTGGCGACCACCAACCTATCGCTTATCTCCAGGTCCCCATCGCGGGCGGGCCGGTACGTGATCGGCATCGGCAATTTCCCCATACTCAGGCTGACGGTCGAATGTTCTGGTTCATGCGAAAGAAGTTTTTCGGATCGTACTTCGTCTTGAGCTCCTGGAGGCGCCGGTAGTTGGGCCCATAGGCGGCGGGCACCGGATCGCCCGTCTCGTCGTCGTCAAGGTAATTCACGTACCGGCCTGCGGCGACGAAGGGCTGCATCTCGCAATAGGTCTCCCGCGCCCACGCAATGCACGCGTCGGTGTCGGCCGCATCCCTCCATTGGGAGAGAACCAGGAAGTTATAGCCTTCGGCGCGGTGCGGGAAGGCCGTGTCGCCGGCGCCGATCCGGGCCGCCGCGCCATGGACGTGCTCCAGGAGCAACTGGCCCATCGGGGTTGGGCATCGCGCGAAGCAGGAGATCATCGTCTCGATGGCATCGTCGCTCAATCCGGCGAGGAAGCTCGATTTCCAGTAGTTGAAGGCGCCAGGGGGATAGGCGCCGTCGAGCATCCCATTGAGTTGGCAGTAGGGCATCGGACCGATCGCGTCGATGACGGGGGACCCGAAGCGCTTCAGCGGCCGCATGGCTTCCTCGCCGGCCTCGACCGAGCCGCAGTGGCACGTCGCCATGGCCGCCACCTTGGTGCCAGAGCCGTCGGGAGCATGTGTGAGGGTTGCGAAAATCGTGTGTTCATCGGGCAGGGAGGCCGAG
The DNA here is from genome assembly GCF_040546575.1 of Bradyrhizobium sp. OAE829. Lineage (NCBI taxonomy): Bacteria > Pseudomonadati > Pseudomonadota > Alphaproteobacteria > Hyphomicrobiales > Nitrobacteraceae > Bradyrhizobium > Bradyrhizobium sp. OAE829. Next base: position 5,957,623 of record NZ_JBEPOE010000001.1, read on the forward strand.
GCGGTGCTCTCCCGAAAGAATCGCAGCAGTTCGCGGGCTGCGTCGAAGGTGTGGATGACGAGGCCAGCGGTTACGGTGGGGCCGACCGGGTACAACTGATATTCGAGTGAAGTTGCCACGCCGAAGTTTCCGCCCCCGCCGCGAACGGCCCAGAAAAGGTCGGGTTCTTCGTCCCGGCTTGCCCGCACCACCTTGCCTTCGGCGGTGACGAGCTCGACCGATCGAAGATTGTCGAGGGCGAGGCCATACTTGCCCATCAACCAGCCCAGGCCACCACCGAGGGTGAGCCCGGCTATTCCAGTGCTGGAAACAACCCCGCCCGTGACCGCCAGACCGTGCAGTTGGGTTTCCCGGTTGAGCTCGCCCCAGGTGACGCCCCCTTTGGCACGTACCGTCCGACCCTTGGGATCGACCTCGATGCCTTTCATCAGCGAGAGGTCGATGACCAATCCGCCGTCGATGGTCGCGCGGCCCGCCACGTTGTGACCGCCACCTCGAACCGCGACTTCGAGACCCAGCTTGCGCGTGAGGTTTACGGCATCGACCACGTCGGCGACGCCACGGCACCTGGCGATCAGCGCGGGACGCTTGTCCACCAAGCCATTGTGGACTTTTCGCGCTTCCTCGTAGCCTGCGTCCGCCGGCCTCAGGAGTTGGCCGGAGAAAGTGGCGGAAAGCTCACCGGTGACTTCGGCCACGGATTGAACTGAGCTCATGGGGCGCTCCGGGTTGGGGGTCTCATGCCTTCTTCCGCCCAGACCGTACCGGGAGCAAACTCGAATAATTCAGCCCAGGGTGAAGGATCTTCATCTACACTTAGGGTATGGACAAGCTTCCGCCACTGATCGAGCTGCGCGCCTTTGATGCGGCGGCACGGCATTTGAGCTTCAAGAAAGCCGCGGCCGAGCTTGGCGTGACGCCGACGGCGATCAGCCATCAGATACGGCAGTTGGAGCGGTATTGCGGGCGGGCCCTATTTCGGCGGAGGCCGCGACCACTGTCTCTGACGGACGCCGGAGCACGCCTTTTTCCCAGAGTGCGTGAGGGTCTGGAAACGTTCGTCACTGTTTTTGCCGCCATGAGGCGCGATGACGACGCGCAACCTCTTCGGGTCACAACGACCAACGCGTTTGCGAGCCGCTGGCTTGTGCCGCGGCTGCCGCGCTGGAAGAAGGCGCGTCCCAATGCGCCGCTCGACGTGATCGGCACCGACGGCGTTCTGGACCTGCATGCCGGCGATGCCGACGTCGCGATCCGCTATGCCCGCACCTTGCCGATGGAGGGGCCCGCCAAGGAATTCCTGAGCGACACGTACTGGCCTGTCTGCAGCCCTTGGCCTCGGGCCTGAAGCGTGCCGCCGGCCTTCGCGGACAGGTTCTCGTTCATTGCTGGTGGTCACCGTCCGATACCGAGGCACCGACCTGGCATAGATGGCTCGCCGCAACGCGAAGCAAATGGCGCGACGTGCCGGAATTCAAGGAAATGGACCACCTGAGCTTCAGGGAGGAGCTGCATGCCATCGAGGCGGTGGTTGCCGGTCAGGGCATCGGCATCTTCAGCGACGTCCTCGTGGCGCGCGAACTCGCGGCGCGGACGCTCGTGAGACCTTTCAATTTGTGCTTGCCGGGATATCGGTTCTATGTGGTTCGAACGACGGATCATCCGCGCGAGAAGACCATCCAGGCCTTCGCGACCTGGCTGCAGTCGGTCCTCTAACCCTCAATCGTTCACCGGAATCCTACGCAGCTCTCTTCAGCTGATCGTTTACGATCTGCGACTACGTTTCCGTTCGATGGACGACTACGATCCCCAACGCGAGGCCGAAACGACCATGAAGCTTCCAAGGCCTGACGAGAGCTCGCCCGCGTACGCGGGCGGCGCTCCCGAAAGGCGCACCGGCCAGGCGGCCTAGCCGCAATCCGGCGGGCGCTCGGGGCAACTATCGCCGATCGAGTTCAGGACATCCCGAATTTCCGCAACTGCCTGATCCGGAGGGACGCCGGGCGGCGGATCCGGTGGTTCCGCATCCAGCCGTGCTCGCATTCGCGGGTCGCGTGAGCTTCCCACAGGCTTCGGGTTTCCCGGCATACGCACACAACGCCGAAAATTTTATTCCGGGACGCAGTATGGTGCTAGTGGCAATCTGATCATGCAAGCGCGCGACCATAGGAAGTATCTGATCAAGGCGGATTGAGATATGGTGCATGCAAGATGACCATCCGACTTCAGACGGACACTGCTGCGACGTGAACGCCCGCCGTTCGACTGATCTGACCTCGGGCAGCAGTATGTTGAAGATCCCACACCAGGCCAAAGGGTTTTGCTGACTATTTCCGGCCGACGACCCTCCTTATTTGCTCAGCGATAAGCTAATGCGAGTTACAACGGCATCCCACTTTCGTTCTTCTACAGCGGGATAGTTTATCATTACGCAATTCATATATGCGCCTACTCGATTACATCGATTGTACCAAGTGCGCCCGTTACGAACGCTGGATACTGCGAAAAATCGCGGCGTTACTCGCTTGTACTGAATGTTCGCTGGCGGCCGCCTTTTGGCGAGGAAGGTGGCAGGTGAATCATTGTCGGGGTTCGGGACAGACTGCACCGTCAAATCTGCGCGGCGGTCACGCGTAAAGAAGCGCCGGCCAGTTTCACCCTCCGGTGAGCCCGCGTCCTCTGTGAAAATATCCACCGGAATGTCCACATTGGCTCCGGTGCTAGGAATAAGGTATCTCTGCCATTCCGTGCTTTCCGCGAATGCCCGGGTGGAAATTAAAATAAGAAGCAGCGCCGTCACTGAGCGAATTGGGCACATCCCGACTCTCCAACTACAGCACAGGTCTCCGGTACATCTTCCTGAACCTAAAAGTCTCCGGTACATCTTCCTGAACCTAAAATCAGGGGCTGTGCATAATGAAAAAGCGGTCGCCGCTCGTCGGTTCCTGGTAAAATGCTATTGATTTAGCCTGGCTATTTTCTGAGTTGGCCTGAAGCGGACATTCAATAGCGAACGCGCGGGCCGCGACCGTCGAGGGCTAGTGGCGCCGCGGTTTAATGGAACCGAATCGATTTAGCCGTGTATTCTTGACTGTGTCCTAACCCACATTGGGGCTGGGATAGGATTTGTATGGAAATCTCAAACCGCCGCTTCGAAGCCGCTCAGACCAGCGACGGTCGCTACCGCTCCTCGTCGAGTCGATCACTGATTACGGGATCTACATGTTGGATCGCGAGGGTCGCGTGACCAGTTGGAACCTTGGCGCCAGGTGCTTCAAGGGCTACGAGGCGGATGAAATTATCGGTCGCCATTTCTCGACCTTTGCGGTCCCAGAACGTCCCTGCTCAGGCCCTGGCTGAGCGCACCGCCGCTTCGAGTCAACCTTTGGTGCCGATGGGGCAAACGCCACCGAATTACAGAAAAGCCGGCGCAATGCTGCTGTTGGCACGCTTTCAATGCCTCCCGAATGCGGGGCGCCCATGCAGCCGGTTACGCAATACACAAAAAGCGCGGCCCGGCCGTTCGATCAGTAAAATTGCTACACAATCAAATCATGAGTCGCATGGAGATCGGCGTGCCATGAGTAATTGTGGTGCGCATCTGAAATATCAATCCCGTCAGCATCATGGACCGGCTCCGGCCTCTCGTGCGCAACAGCATGCTGACCATCTCCATAGGCTTTTCCATTTCCGTGGCTCAGTTTCTGAAGGTCATACATGCCTAAAGACGTATTGTCGGCGCCACTCGTAAAATGAAAGCAATCGCCAAGGTCGGTGCCAACCAATTTGGCCTGATCTGCATTGTCGGAAGAAGGCCCGCCCTTTCCTTCAGTCTTAATCTTCAATGCCGAATTTGCGTCGTTGGCAGAATTTACGGACGCCATTTGTATATCCTGATCCGGTGAACCCTCTGCCGAGGCCTCATGCTTGGCGTGCCCCTTGGCAGCTCCGGAGCCGTTGTCGGACTCATGCGGGGCCTTCTGCGATTGACCATGGTTTAAACCGTCTCCCGGGGCGTCATTCTTGGCGTGCCCCTTGGCAGCTCCGGAGCCGTTGTCCGACTCATGCAAGGCCTTCTGTGATTGACCATGGTTTAAACCGTCTCCCGCGGCGTCATTCTTGGCGTGCCCCTGGGCAGCGCCGGAGCTGTGGTCGGAGTCATGTAAGGTCTTCTGCGATTGACCATGATTTAAATCGTCTCCCGGAGCCTCACGCTTAGCGGCTTCGGAGCTGTTGTTGGAAGCGCGCAAATCGGATTGCGATCGACCCTGATTTGACCCGTTATCCCGGCCTGTCTGCGTTGGGTCACGCTGCGCGACTTCATTCGCGGCTGCCGCAACAACATCAACGGTCCCGGAACCTTGGGGAATAGGAGTTTCTCGGTCACTGCCGCCATCCTCGACCTGGGAATTGCCGACATAAAGCTCGCTGCCGTCTGTGGCGATTGTATCGCCATTGGCGAACTCGAGTGCGTACGCTCCATCGTACACGGCTGTGCCGCCGAAATTTGCGAAGCCAGGAAGTACAGATGCCAGTCCGTTGGCGTCGCTTGTGGTAGATGAAGTGACGATGTCGTCGCCGAAATCGAACGCCTGCACGGCGTGGTTGGCGCCATCGAGCTCGTAGATCAAGGCGGCGAAAGCTGCAACCATAAAGATGCTATAGCTGCTCGATCCCGGCCTCGGCGCGTTCAGTGCTGCCTGCGCAAATTGGCTTGCGGCAATCTCGGCCACGGAGTCGACGAGTTTGCCGGTCGGCGATGACGTCCCGGTTGCGGCGCCGGCGCGGTCCTTGCTCGCGCCTCTGGCCGGGGTGCCGCCTGATACTGCTTCCTTGCGGCTGATTTTAAAAGTGACGACTTCCGTGCATCCGTTTGCCGCCAGAACCGTGAAACTTTCCGTTGCGGCGTGACCGGGCGAATCGTCCAACGCTGCCAGGATCGCAGCTGCCAGGATACTCATCGCGCCATAACGGCGCGACAGTGCCAGCGCGGCGAGCTCCGTCCGGCTGTTGATTCCAAGCTTCTGTCGCGCGTGGTCGATGTGCATGCTGACGATTTCCAGAGACACACCGAAGACCCGAGCAATTTCACTGTCCGACAAACCTTCGGCGACGAGATCCATAATCGTCCGCTCGTTGACGGTCAAAACCGCCAGAACATTATTGCCGAACGATGCGATTCCATTAGCTTCATTGCCGACCCTCGCCAGGTCTGACCCCGGTTTTTCCAGCCTCAGGGACTGGACCAGCGCTCCTGGTTGGGCGTTCATCGGAATCGCACCGCAAGCACCGGTCGCCAGTGCCCTGGCAAGATCGCCGCAGGCGACAGTATCAGTGAAGAACACCAGCCGGGGGGAAAGGGCTTCGTCATCCACGACGGCGAGGATGTCGGAGGCGGTTACATCGGTGAATCCGTCGTCCAGTAACACCACATCGGGCGTCAAACTGCGTATGGCTGCAAGGCAACTAGCTCCATCCAGACAGCACGCAACCACTTCGAAATCGGGCTGCGCTCCGAGCAGCGACGCAAAACCCTGCAGAACAATGGGACGTCGATCTGCTATCACAAGTCGAACGCGACGCATGGGCTTCCTTCGCTCGGCCTCGCATCATAACATGACAAGCGGCGGTGTAACTCCGCTCGGCCGATTGCGTTCCAAATTGTCAGAAGAATTTGTGGCGGATGTTTCTGACGATGAGTCAGTTAGGTCGTCGGGATAGCTCTATATGGCTCGCCCTCTTTCGTCGCGCGCGCGTCAGAGGTCGTACAAAAGTGCGCAGGGTGAGCACGACTCTCTCCGATGCCGCTACTGCGCGAAAACTGCCGAAAAACAGGCTCCCAGTCGGCGACCCTTCACCGGTGCAAATCGATCTCGACTGCAATCCGGACGAGGTCGGAGTGATTTTTAGCGCCGAGCTTGGACTTCAGCATGGAGGTCGTGTTGGCAACGGTTTTATAGGAGACGCCGAGTTCGGACCCGACTTCTGAGATGCGGTCGCCACGACCCAAGAGCTTCAGGATATCGAGTTCGCGTGGGCTCATCTGCGTCAAAGGGCTGGCCTTGATCGCCGCACCCGCGAAGGTCGTCGCTCCCGTCAGACGCGGCGAGACGAAGCGCTCCCCGGCTGCAACCTTCCGGATGGCCTTGGCCAGGAGCCGAGGATCATCGCTCTTCGAGACATATCCCTGAATGCCCATCTCCATAGCGCGCACCACGAAGGCCGGATCCTCACTCTCGCTGAGCATGACTATTTTGGCGGCCGGATCATCCGTGTGGATTCGCCGGGTCAACTCGAAGCCGGTAAGATCGGGCAGGCTCACGTCAACCACGGTCACGTCGGGATGCGTCTGCAAGTAAGCACGGTGCCCGTCCTTTGCACCGGAAGCCTCCAGGATCTCGACGGAAGGGTCCGACGTGAACAAAGCCCGAAAGCCGGTCACGACAACGGGATGGTCGTCGACGATCAATACCCTCATGTTGATCTGCTCCTCATTAGCACGTTGTCGCTTCCTCCAGTTGTGGAGAACGTCGCAAGCACTGTAATGGTTCAAATATCTGAGCAGGACGTCGGGCGAGCCTACCGAATGAGCGCGAATTGCAGAAGATCTGGCATGTTCGTTCCTTTCGGCAGAGCCTGCTGCTTCCGATCACTTTGATGATCCTGAGCGCCCTAATGTCCGGGCGATAGCGTTCTCGCCTTCTCCTGATCTCATCTGGCTAATCTGACGGGGATGCCCGCTTCCGAGCGAAAGGCAGACACGACTGGCCGCTACTGGCGCAAAGCTGCCGTTCGTCCGCGTGACGCCGTTTATTGTCGGTATAGCGAAGTCTACGTTAGTTATTCCGGTATACCCGCCGTGCGTAGCGCATCTTCCCATTGCGCCAGCACCTCGGGCTGCCGATGCGGCAGGCGATACTTAACGTTCTGTATCCGAAAATTCGGGTCACTCGCACGCACTAGCTTCGTCGCCCTCTTGGCCGCGCCCAGGTTCCCGACGAGGGCGTTCGACGCGGCCGCGACGAGCGATGCAATGAAGTTGTCCGATTGTTCGAGCATAGCCTTGTTGGCAAGGGAAGCGGCGACGTCGAAGCGGCCGGCCGCAAAATGAGCGGCGGCTATTGCGGCCAGCATTCCCGGGCGCTGTGGATCCAAGGGACTGAGGCGAACGGCCCGCTCAAGATGTTTGATTGCCAGGTCGGGCTCACCGACAAAACATCTGATCCAACCGCTTAGGTGAAACGCCATGGCGAGGTTGGGGTTTAATCGTCTACGGGCCCGATATAGACGATCTGTTCCACCGTGCAGGCGGTTACGTCGACAAGATCCTCAAAGGCACCAAGCCCTCCGATTTGCCGGTAGAGCAGCCGACTGAATTCAAGTTCGTGATCAACCCCGTTACTCCTTCGTGCTGATGAGGTGATCGAATGAGGCAGTTTGCTGCGATGCATGAGTCCGCTCGTGGACGATTTTGTTGAAAAACTCGACTGTTGAAGCCGAAGGAGATCGCTGATTCATTCCCCTTAGCGGGTGGAGACTTGAATCGATGATGGGTCCTCGGCAGGTCGATCAGGCGGCACTGTTTTATGGGTTCTCACTTGAGCGACACGTTCCGGCCGGCCACTTGCTGAGGTCGATTGATCGCTTTGTCGATTTGTCAGAAGTTCGCGGCCATCTGGCGCCATTTTATAGCTCGACCGGCCGGCCTTCGATTGATCCCGAACTGCTCGTCCGGATGTTGCTGGTTGGCTACTGCTACGGCATTCGCTCCGAACGGCGGTTGTGCGAGGAGCTGCACCTGAACCTCGCCTACCGCTGGTTCTGCCGGCTCGGCCTCGATGGCGAGGTGCCGGACCACTCGACTTTCTCCAAGAATAGGCATGGCCGCTTCCGCGATTGCGATCTGCTGCGTAAGCTGTTCGAGACCGTAGTCCGACGCTGCATGGCAGAAGGGCTGGTTGATGGGACGGCCTTTGCTGTCGATGCCAGCCTGATTGCCGCCGATGCCAACAAGCAGCGCTCTTCTGCCGGGTCTGATGATATCGACTGGGAGGCCGTCGCCAAGACGCGCCGATCCGTCCGGGAATATCTCGATACCCTGGATGAGGCTGCCTGGGGCGCAGCCAGCGAGACGGTACCGAAGTTCATCTCCAGATCGGATCCGGCCGCGCAATGGACCGGCGCTCACAAAGGGCATGCCTTCTTTGCCTACGCCGACAATTACCTGATCGACCTGAAGGCAGCGATCATCGTCGATGTCGAGGCGACGCGAGCTATCCGGCAGGCCGAGGTCGGTGCGGCACGCACAATGATTGAGCGCACCGAAGATCGCTTCGGGCTCTGTCCCGAGCGCTTGGCCGCCGACAGTGCTTACGGCTCAGCCGAGATGCTGGGGTGGCTGGTTAACGAGCACGCGATTGAGCCGCACATTCCGGTGTTCGACAAGTCGGCCCGGGACGATGGGACGTTCTCCCGCGAAGACTTCGCCTACGATCAGGAACACGATCTCTACGTCTGTCCAGCCGGCAAGGTACTGAGCTCTACCGGAACTCTGGTGAATGATGGGGCAACACTGCTCTACCGCGCCAGCAAATATGACTGCGATGCTTGCGAACTGAAGCCGCGGTGTTGTCCGAAAATGCCTGCCCGCAAGGTCCCGCGTTCAATCCACGAACAGGCCCGAGACGTTGCGCGCGACATCGCGAAGACCGATGCCTATGTCAGGTCGCGCCGTGAGCGGAAGAAGATCAAAATGCTGTTCGCGCATCTGAAGCGCATCCTGCGCCTCGATCGGCTCAGGCTGAGAGGTCCATTTGGTGCTCAGGACGAGTTCCTGCTGGCTGCCACCGCCCAGAACCTCCGAAAACTGGCAAAGCTGATCCCGCTGCGTGGCCCAATGCCGGCCTGAGAGCAAACAAACTCACGTGCGCCCTGATTCCTTGCAACATCCCAAACATTTGGGACGCCGACTTCTTCAACACAATCGGACCTTAGCGGACGCCAGCCGCGCGGATTTCCGATCCTAGGGCAAAGCGGGCATAGTCTTGTTGTCGGCCGATTTCGCTATTTGAACCTTAGCGGACATGCTGTTTGTAATCTTCGAGGTTCGGCTTTTCCGCTGTTTAGCGGACATGGACCGCGCGCCTCGAATGAGATCAGCTTTACGCCAGGAGGTGCACGAGCCTCAACGTAAGTGGAACAATGTCCAAGCGAACTGATTGGGAATTGTTACAGCTTAACTGAGATAGAAAACGAAGTGTTCTCGGAGAGCTTTTATTAGGGAAGGAGCTTCAAATGGATGACGAACGAAAATCATCAAAAGAGGGGCAACGGGCCGCTGAAGGCTTGCGCGAGGCTCCGATGGAAAAAGCGCAAAAGAAAAACAGAAATGGTGAACCATACAGCATGCCCGGCGTGGCGTTTCCGTGCGAATTTCCATGCAAGCCAAGCGGGCCTATAATTGCTAAGGTGATGGCCCGAGCCTGGCATCGGGCAAAGGCTCTCGCTGAGGTCCGCTTTACCTAAGTGGAAATCACTGCGTCCGCACCTGCTCTTTGTCTCATCTCGCAGAAAATATTAGACATGATGCCAGAGCGCTGACCTTGATTTCGCCTTGAGATTGCTGCGTGTAACCGGTTTGGCCTTAGCCATGCGGAGAGCGGTTCAACGCAGTCGCCGCTGATACATAGGGCACAGCATAATAACCCGGATCATACTTTCGACTACGTTCAGTCAAAGACTTCATGCAGGGGCTGGCGAGGTCGTGGATGCGGGGCAGTGCAACATGTCGAAACTGGCAGAGGTCGATGCTGCGTGCCCACTTGCATTCGCCGCAGGGCAAGCTCGTGAGGGCTCCGGCGCCGGGTTGTACCAAACGCCTGCCTATCGGCCATTTTTCTACCGAGGCTAGATCAGGAGCTTTCCGGAGGAGTCGTCATCAGGGTCCAAGAATTAGCCGCCTTGTAACGTCGATAGGAACACTAGTTCTCCCAACTGGTTTGTTTCTTAATGACACCCTCAGGGAGGAAGCCATGAGCTTTTTTACCAAAGACATTAAAACCCTCGACGATCTCTTCGTCCATACTCTGCGCGATATCTATTACGCAGAGCAGCAGATCGCGAAAAGTCTTCCGGACATGATCGAGAAGGCGACTGATCAAACCCTCAGGAACGGCTTTGAGACCCATCTTGCCGAGACCGAGGAACAGATTGTCCGCCTCGAGAAAGTATTCCAAATGCACGGTGTCGAAGCCACGGGTGTCGATTGCCCCGCCATCGACGGCATCCTGGACGAAGCCAGCGAAGTTGCCGGCGACGTTGACGACAAGAGCGTGCTCGACGCGGCCCTGATTGCTGCAGCCCAGGCAGTCGAGCACTACGAAATCACGCGTTACGGAACGTTGATCGCATGGGCGAATATGCTTGGCCGCAGTGACTGCGCGTCACTTCTGCAGCAAAATCTCGATGAGGAAAAGGCGACTGACAGCAAGCTGAACGCGATGGCACTCAAGAGTGTGAACCGCAAGGCAGCGTAATTTTTAATGAGGCGCGGGAGTCAAGGGCTGTCAGATTCCAGTCGGCAGCCTCTCTCTCGCATGAGACCATCCCGGTGAGTCATCCTATGACCCGTCGTTGCTTCTTTCTGGTCTAATAGCGCTAGCGTTCGCGGGACGTTCCAGTGGGAAGGAAGCCGGGCTAGCCGTTCACTAGCTGCGCTCGCTTTACGGACTTAACAAGGGCCGTTTCCTTGTCGCAGACGTTGATGATGGTTCGGTTGCGGGACCCACGGCGACGGTCGCGGTGTGGACGACGCCGGCCCGGTCGATCGTCAGCTTTACCTGGTCGCCAACGCGCGCATCGACCACAATAAAATCCGATTGGCTAATGGCAGTGAATGCAACAGATTGAAACCTACGATGCGCAAGCGGGCGCCAAATTCACAGCCCTTAACAGATCCCCAAAAGGACCAGGCCGGCTGCAAGGCTTGACCGGATCAGGCGGTTTGGATCGATCGATAGCTTGATTTCGTTTTCGGTCGACGTTCTTTCTCGTCTTCCTGAATTCGCTCCGCCGCGAATCTTGGAGCGAAGGTGAAGAGGCATGAGGATCGCGCCAGTGTCGGCTTATGATCTTGGTTTCCACCGGCGGGCTAGGCGGAATTACGACAGGTGCGGTTGGCTCGATTGGCTGCAAGACAGCTTGGGGCGGGGTTTCCTGACGCACGTAGTTAATCTCAAGTCGATCGGCCTTGCTGAGCGCGTGGTCAGCGTCAGCAATGCCGACGGTCGACCCGTCTGCTGACATCTCTGCGGCTGGGATGCCGGCAGGCGTTCTGAGCACCTGGCCGACAGCCAAGGCGCTGAGCAGCGCTAGACATACGATCGCAAGCCAGACCGTCCTAATCATCTTCTGCCCCAGACAGGTATCAGCGGGTAGCCTCAGTATGGATTCAGGCGGTTAAAGGGCGGAAGACACCCAATTGTGAGGATTGTATGGCTGGCGCGCTGCCAAAGAGCCGTGCGAACCGTTTTGGATTTCGCTCCGCTGTATTTCGTTTGGATGTTCTTTCGCTTTCAACCACAATTTTCGTAATCCGTTTGGTCTTCTGTGCAACTTCGATAAACCTGCGCAACGAGTAACGGTTGTGGGGAGGTATCGTTGCCGGCGAAAGCTTCAACTACTAAGGCTGAGAGTGCGGGTCTTCTCCTGTTCAAAAACCGTGATGGTGACATCCAGTTCCTGCTCGGCCACCCGGGGGGCCCGTTCTGGAGCCGTAAGGATGCTGGTGCGTGGAGCATACCGAAAGGGCTGATCTCTCCCGGCGAGGAGCCACTTGCGGCCGCGCGGCGTGAGTTTGCCGAGGAGACCGGGCACCATCCTACGGGAGATTTCATCCCGCTCGGCGCGGTGAAGCAAGCGGGCGGGAAGGTGGTTCACGCTTGGGCTATTCAAGGTGACTGGGATCCTGCTGGTCTTCGAAGCAATACGTTCGAAGTGGAATGGCCACCGCGATCCGGGCGGCGCCAGCCATTTCCCGAGCTCGATCGGGCAGCTTGGTTCAACGTGTACGAGGCGCGCCTAAAGATTCTGAAAGGTCAGGTCCTCTTTATCGATCGTCTGTTGGAGGCGGTGGTCAGATTGACGAGAGCTGATCATTAGCGAGAGAGCGTGTTTTCCATCACCGCGAGCCCGGCGCCGTATTGTCAAAAATCATCAGTCTCTGCCGCGTCGCCGACTATTGCGCGCGGCTCGTAGATGCGGAAAGGGACTGAGCACGCCCGCTTCTGTACGCGTCGAGCACAGCGTCCGGTCAATATCCGGCAGGCTGTCCGCGACTCGTGGGAACCATCGTACGATCGCGGCACTTGATGGGCATGGCGAAAACTCCCCTCAGTATCGAGATCGTTCAAGAGGGTGAGGAGCGCTTCATCGTCAAGACCTTTGCCGACGGTAGCCAGCAGCGCCTACCGATCGTAAAGTTGCCGAGGAAGAAGCGTTATCCAGACCGGCCGTACTGGACTTGGAAATTCGACAATTTCGACAAGAGCACGAAGAAGAGGTTTTGAAAGTGGCAGCGGGGCTTAACGTTGCAAAAAAAGCCGGCGTACGGGATTAACCCGCACGTCCGGCTTCCAACGACCCAAGGTCGATACGTTACTTGTTGAGCACTTCACGAGCCTTATCCTTGATGCCGCCGACGGTATTCTGCACCTTGCCCTCGGCCTTGTCTGCAGTTCCTTCGGCTTCGGTCTTACTGTCGCCCGTCACCTTACCAACAGTTTCCTTGATCGCGCCCTTTGCCTGCTTAGCCGCACCTTTCAATGCGGTCTTTATCCATGATTACTCTCCTTTGTGAGCGGATGTAACGAAGGGAGAGCGCCCGAGTTGCTTGACGATTTGGTGACCAGCACGCGGATTGCAGCGGTTACACGCCTGGAGCTTTCGGTACGGACGTAGCGTGGCTCGCACGCCAGAGCACAAAAGTGAACACAAGGCAGCGTCCGCGCCTTTTTGGCTGATTTTTGCGCAAGCTCGGACCGGAACCAACCCACGTGCGCAGGATTATTTGAGGCCATCAGAAATACTACATTTCAGGAGTCACCGTTGATCATCCGTGCAGGATACGACATCGCATTTGATTCTTATCAAGAGGTGCCAATGGTGGTGCTTCTGTCCGTGCATCCGTCACGCCAGCAAGATCTCCGCAGCGAGCACAAGATTGAAGTGTCGCCACGCGTTGTCACCCGCGACGGCCTCGATCCCTTTGGCAATACTTGGAGCAGATTTGTTGCGCCCGCCGGCCGGATCGAAATCCGGAACGACTTCCTGATTGAGGACAGTGGCCAGCCCGATGAGTCGGCTCCGGCAGCCCAGCAATGGGACGTCAATAACCTGCCCGACGAGGTCCTGCCATTCCTCTATGGAAGCCGCTATTGCGACACCCAACGCCTCACTAATCTAGCTTGGTCGCTGTTTGGGCCGATCGCGGGCGGTTGGCAACGCGTGCAGGCGATCTGCGACTACGTCCATCAACGCATTCAGTTTGGCTACCACCACGCGCGCTCCGACCGCACGGCGTCAGAGGGTCACGAAGAGCGGGTTGGGGTCTGTCGTGACTTCGCTCATCTGGCTGTCGCGCTGTGTCGGTGCATTAACATTCCGGCGCGTTACTGCACCGGCTATTTGGGCGACATCGGCGTGCCCAAAGATCCCGCGCCGATGGATTTCAGCGCCTGGTTCGAGGTGTTTCTCGGCGGGAGATGGTTCACCTTCGATGCCAGGCACAACGTCCCCCGTATCGGGCGGATCGTCATAGCACGCGGACGCGACGCCGCAGACGTTGCGATCTCGACCCAGTTTGGCAGTGCAGCGCTTGCCCGGTTTAATGTTGTGACGGAGGAAGTGAAAGGGGGCCTCAGCCAAGCGGCTTGAACTACGTCTCCCGAAAGACGATCACTGTTAATTAGTGTGGACTGCCGGAACCACGCGATCCGTTTCCGTTCTAGTCGTTGGGCTTTGCGCCGGCGGAAAGCTCTCAGTCTCTGAACAGACATGGTCCGTAAACCGGCAACCCGCTTGCCGCATTCATCAACGAAGCCGCGACTACGGGGGTAGCGACGTCGATCGCCTACACCCGAACTTCGCCTTCCAATTCGCCGTCCCAATAGGCGATTCGATTCGCCTTTACCTTAATGAGCACGATGTTAGGTGTGTCGACGCCCTTGTCGAACCAGCGATCTAGGTCGCTTGTCCAGTGGTGCTTTGAATACAGCCTTGTCGCGGATGAGTTCCGTCGTGCCTTCGACTGCCACATAAATCGCACCGGAAAAGATCCCGCCTTCACCGGTAAATCCGAGCGCAACTTTGGGTTTGGCTTCTATGTCGGCGACGGTTCGCGCTTGCTCGTAGGTGAAATAGTACGACGTGCCGTCATATTCTACATCGCCGTCGTTGCTCATCGGCCGGTTGGCAATCTGACCGCCCTCGGTATGTGTAGATAGGATCGCAATGTCGATCCCCGCCATTCGTTTTGAGATCTCTCCGATTGTCTTGTGGCTGACGCTCGCGGAATTCGACCATAACTGCCAAGTTTTCGGCTTGGCCACCACGATGGGCCTGCCAGCCCTCTTGAGCACCCACGTCGACATCGTCACGTCGTTCGAGTACCGCCTGCATGAAGTGGGGCCGGTGCTGGGCGGTAGCGTCGTGTTTCCGTTTACAAGACCGTACTCGCCTTTTACGACGACTTCGCACGCAGCTGCCCAGACGAGCTGAGCGTCAACTCCACGCTATCGACCAGCGCCGATGCCCCGGCTCGGCACGGGCCGTGCGGCGCACCGGGTCGATGCGGCATCCCTTCATCAGCGAGAGGTCGATCATCAGCCCGCCATCGATGACCGCCTTGCCAGAGACGTTGTGGCCCCCGCTGCACACCGAAACAACAAGCCCGTGCGCTTGCGCAAATCCGACGCAAGCGCGGATATCGGCGGCCGTCGCGCATCGCGCGATCAGCGCTGGCCTACAGTCAATCATCGCGTTGAAGATCTGCCGTGCGGCGGCGTAACCGATGTCGCCGGGCGTGAGCACGGAGCCCCGGATCGCCTTTCGAAGCTCTGCCAGTTCTGCTTCTTTGACCATCATGGGGCCTCTCCGATCACAGTTACGCACACCGAGCGTCAGGGAAAAGGGATTCAACCCCCTGGTCCCGGAATGAAGCAGCGCCACATAGGCGTCATACTCCCATCGCGGCTGTCGTAGGACGGCGCCCACCAAACCATCGCGATGCCGCTGAGGTTCGGCTGGTCGATCACGACGGAGTATGGCACGTCGAACCATTGCCCGGGTTCGGTTGGCCGATGGGGATGCTTCAGCAGGACCCTATAGCCACCTTTCGCCATGTCCCACTCGGCCTCCGCGTGGTGGCCATCTCCGGTGTCACAACACGCTTCGCCTGCCTTGTTCTTGAGACTTTTGAACCACGTGTTGAGTTCTGGCCGCATCGCGTCATGCGGATACGCTGTGCTGATTCCGAGAAAAGCAACCGCACTCCATCCCGCCATGCGAGCTACGATCAATCGATAGAGACGCACGGGGCCATCCGAGCTGGTCATAGGAACCTCCGTTCCCCCCAGACCTGCTTGTGTGGATTACCGCGATTGCGCGGAACTTCAACTGAAAGCTGCGGCCAGCAAGAGGTACTCAATCTGGCTAACCTGATCGGGAACAAGTGGCAGTTGACTGGGCGTTAGTTACGGCAACACGACGTGCGGAGCGCGCCGACTCGTCCATACGAGTCCGATTTCTGCAAGGCATTTATCCCGGTCATCCTTGAAAATAAGCGTCAGCGGGCAGGTTGGGCGATGCGGAAGCAAGGGGATGTTCTCCGCCATCGCAGCTTTGAAACGTGTTCGTTGCGAGAACGCCAGGCCGTGACGATTTTTGAATCGGGAAGAAGTGACACACGTGATCCCGTAAATGTACGGGGGGTCATTGTGTGCACTTTTACCTTGCTTATTTTTCCCGACCCGACGCATATGAAAAATTGATCCATATTTTGTTTTTTTTTGCTGCCCATTCAATCCGAAGTGGGATCAGAGTTGGCGGCCCACACGGGGGCGGTTATGCCAAATAAACTTCCCAAAGCAAACAAAGTTTCCGTTTTTGGCTTCGAGGATCAGCGCATTACCGTTGCCCTCAGCGGAAGCGATGCAGACGGTTCGATATCGAGCTATTCCCTGACATCCCTGCCATCGAACGGCGTACTTTATTTAGATGCCTCGCTCACTCAAGTCGCTAGTCTAAACGTAGCTTATGGCACTAGTACCTTTTACTTTTTGCCGAGCGCTAATTCTAGCGGTACCGCAAATTTCTCTTACACCGTGAAGGATAATCAAGGGGGCGTTTCAGTTCCGGCGGTCGCGAGTCTGACCGTGTCGTCAGTCAACGATGCTCCCATCCTTGACCTCAACGGTTCAGCTGCTGGAAGCTCGGCGATCGCCAATTATTCGGTCAATGGTCCCGCAACGCTGATTGCCCCTGCGGCTATCGTGACCGACGTGGATTCCACAAACTTCGGTGGAGGCTCACTGAAAATTGCCGTCGCGCAAGCGGCATCGACAGACAAGCTTAGTATCGCAACGGATGCTACCGTAAGCGTGAGCAACGGAAATATCTTCGTAGGCGGTGTTAAGGTCGGAACGATCCTTGCAGGTCAGACTGGAAGCAATGGGTCTGACTTGACGATCAATTTTAGCAACAGCGCGACGCCTAGCGCCGTTTCAACATTGTTAGACCATGTTGCTTACTCGAATTCTTCGGCAAATCCGACGTCGTTTACGCGCACAGTGCAATTCACCGTCGTGGACGGAGATGGGAAAGCAAACGGTGGCGCAGATGCGAGCGTGACGACTGCGACCATCAATATACTGGCACCCAATCACGCACCGACGGGCTCAGTGACGGTCTCGGGGACGCCGACCGAAGACCAGACGCTGACGGCGTCGAACACGTTGGCGGATGCCGACGGAATTGGTTCGATCACCTATCACTGGCTGCGCGGCGGCGTGGATACCGGCGCGACCGGTTCGACCTACGTGCTGGGCGATGCCGACGTGGGCGCCCAGATCAGCGTCCGGGCGACCTACACCGACGCGAGAGGCGCGTCAGAGGCCGTGAACAGCGCAGCGACAACGGCGGTCTCCAACGTCAATGATGCCCCGACGGGGTCGGTGACGATCTCGGGGACGCCGACCGAAGACCAGACGCTGACGGCGTCGAACACGTTGGCGGACGCCGACGGAATCGGTTCGATCACCTATCACTGGCTGCGCGGCGGCGTGGATACCGGCGCGACCGGTTCGACCTACGTGCTGGGCGATGCCGACGTGGGCGCCCAGATCAGCGTCCGGGCGACCTACACCGACGCGAGAGGCGCGTCAGAGGCCGTGAACAGCGCAGCGACAACGGCGGTCTCCAACGTCAATGATGCCCCGACGGGATCGGTGACGATCTCGGGGACGCCGACCGAAGACCAGACGCTGACGGCGTCGAACACGTTGGCGGACGCCGACGGAATTGGTTCGATCACCTATCACTGGCTGCGCGGCGGCGTGGATACCGGCGCGACCGGTTCGACCTACGTGCTGGGCGATGCCGACGTGGGCGCCCAGATCAGCGTCCGGGCAAATTACACAGACGCGCGCGGCACGGCGGAAGCTGTCACCAGTGCGGCGACGGCGGCGGTTGGCAACGGCAACGATGCGCCGACGGGCTCGGTGACGATCTCGGGGACGGCGACGGAAGATCAGACGCTGACGGCGTCGAACACGCTGAACGATGCCGACGGGCTGGGGGCTATTACCTACCATTGGCAGCGGGACGGGGTGGATACGGGCGCCACCGGTTCGACCTACCTGCTGGGCGACGCGGATGTCGGTGCCCAGATCAGTGTTGTGGCGAGCTTCACGGACGGTCAGGGCGCGGCGGAGGCCGTGACCAGTGCGGCGACGGCGGCGGTTGCCAATATCAACGACGCTCCATCGGGCTCGGTGACGATCTCGGGGACGGCGACGGAAGATCAGACGCTGACGGCCTCGAACACGCTGGCAGATGCCGACGGCGTTGGTGCTATCACCTATCACTGGCTGCGCGGCGGAGTTGACACGGGCGTGACCGGCACGAGCTACTTGCTGGGCAATGCCGACGTCGGCGCTCAGATCAGCGTCTGGGCGAACTATACCGACCTGCGTGGCACGGCCGAGGTCGTGACCAGTGCGGAAACGGCAACGGTTGCCAACGTCAATGACTTACCGACCGGTTCGGTAACGATCTCGGGGATGCCGACGGAAGATGCGACGCCGACGGCGTCGAGCACGCTGGCAGATGCCGACGGTATTGGTGCCATCACCTATCACTGGCTGCGTGGCGGCGTTGACACGGGCGCGACCGGTACGACCTACGTGCTGGGCGATGCCGACGTGGGAGCCCAGATCAGCGTTCGGGCAACCTATACCGACGCACGCGGCGCGGCGGAGGCCGTGACCAGCGCGGCGACGACGGCGGTTGCCAACGTCAATGATGCGCCGACCGGCGCAGTGACGCTCTCCGGACCCTTCGAAGGCAACATCATTGAGATCAACGGATGGTTTACACAGCAGTATCAGGCTACCGAAGGCGCGGACTACTTTGTGTTTGACGTTAATCACCTAGACTCGGCCCAACCAGACGGCGCGCAAATCTTCGGTTTCGATCCGACGATGGACTACATCGTCCTGGAAAACTTTGACGAGCCGCAGGGCGAGAGAAGTCCGTACAACAACGGTTTCTCGACGGGGACTGTTGTATCCGACGGCCACTACCTCACCGTCTATCCATGGTCTAACGGTGATGAGGTGTTTATCGACGCGGCCGAGGGTCCCGATCAGTATTCCTCCCCGAGGATCTGGAGCGTAGGAGTTAGTGCTGAAACGTTTTACGATAATAACCTCATTATCACGAGTGGCGAGTTTACTCCCGGGACGGTAACAATCTCGGGCACGCCGACCGAGGACCAGGTCCTGACGGCGTCGAACACGCTGGCGGATGCCGACGGAATTGGTTCGATCACCTATCACTGGCTGCGCGGCGGCGTGGATACCGGCGCGACCGGTTCGACCTACGTGCTGGGCGATGCCGACGTGGGCGCCCAGATCAGCGTCCGGGCGACCTACACCGACGCGAGAGGCGCGGCGGAAGCTGTCACCAGCACCGCGACAGCGACGGTTGCCAACGTCAACGACGCCCCATCCGGCTCGGTGACGATCTCGGGAACACCGACCGAAGATCAAACGCTGACGGCCGCGAATACGCTAGCTGATGCGGACGGTTTTGGCCCGATTACCTATCACTGGCTGCGCGGCGGCGTTGATACGGGTGCGACCGGCGCGACTTATGTGCTGGGCGATGCCGACGTCGGATCGCAGATCAGCGTTCGGGCAACCTACACGGACGCGAGAGGCGCGTCAGAGGCCGTGAACAGCGCAGCGACAACGGCGGTCTCCAACGTCAATGATGCCCCGACGGGATCGGTGACGATCTCGGGGACGCCGACCGAAGATCAAACGCTGACGGCCGCGAATACGCTAGCCGATGCCGATGGATTGGGGGCGGTCAGCTACCAGTGGCTGCGTGATGGTTCGAACATCGTCGGAGCTGTAGGAGTTGACTACGAAGTCCTCGACGTTGATGTCGGGCACACCATTTCAGTGGTAGCGAGCTATGTTGATGGCAAAGGAACCCACGAGGCAATATCAAGTCAATCGACGAATGTTGTAGTGAGCCAGTATAACGAAAATGTGTTTCTGACCACAGGGGTTGACCTTCAATTTCCGTCTGAGCTGAACACAAAGGTTATAGGCACGGCTTCGACTCTGAACTCGTCGGATCAGATAGATGGCGGAGCTGGATTTGACGTGCTCACGCTGTATGGTGCTGGGACCTACCATCTCGATACGGTTTCGCAACTCAACGGGTTCGAGCAGGTCAATTTTAAAAATTTAGGGAATTCCTCCTCACAGATTTATCTGCGGGATGGGGAAGACATCTCGGTTACGATCGGCAGCCTGGGCGAGTTTGCCTATCAAGCCAACGTATATCTCGGCACAAATGCTGATACGACCGTGAACGCTGCTGCTAGTATATATTCCGCAACTTTTGTTTTCTCGACTGGCGATGCCACGATTCACGATTTCGGAAATGGATTCAGCTATTACAATCTTTCCAGCGGGACAGCCACGGTCTACGCCTCAACGTCTACTGACCCTTACAGCTGGCTGGAGAATTACTATAATTTTTCGTCCGGGACGTATGCTCTACATGGCAGTGCCTACGGCAATGATCACTTTACTCTTACCGATCCATCGCAGCTTCAGACAGCATCCAGCATTGATGGAGGAAGCAGTCCGGAGGGGTTCGGTTTCGATACTGTGTCCTTCAGTGGCAATTTCAATTACGACTTGACGACATCCCATAGCACCACATTCGCGAATATCGAAAATTACAATATCTCCAGCGGTGCATCGCTAAAAGTTGCTAGTGCTTCACTCGCGGGCATTGCCAATATCGATGGCGATGGCGTGTTGACAACGGATGCGGCAACGTTCGATCTCTCTAACATCACCGTGTCTTCGAAAGTCACTTCTCAAAACCTTGCCGGCACCACATTCACTGTTACCGACCCGGGTACGGCTGCTCATATTGTGGGAGGCAGTGGACAAGATACCGTAATTGGCCAGGGCTTTATTTTCACAGAAGATCAGCGCAACGCTGTCTTCCTGCAGGGCTCGGTTGAAACGTTAGTCGATAGCAGCGGTACCTATATTAGTCCGAACAAGTTGACCGCTGCTACCGATGCTTTTGTTGGGTCTTCTGGGAATGACGCTGTTATAGGCACGTCTTCGACTCTGAACTCGTCGGATCAGATAGATGGCGGAGCTGGATTTGACGTGCTCACGCTGTATGGTGCTGGGACCTACCATCTCGATACGGTTTCGCAACTCAACGGGTTCGAGCAGGTCAATTTTAAAAATTTAGGGAATTCCTCCTCACAGATTTATCTGCGGGATGGGGAAGACATCTCGGTTACGATCGGCAGCCTGGGCGAGTTTGTCTATCAAGCCAACGTATATCTCGGCACAAATGCTGATACGACCGTGAACGCTGCTGCTAGTATATATTCCGCAACTTTTGTTTTCTCGACTGGCGATGCCACGATTCACGATTTCGGAAATGGATTCAGCTATTACAATCTTTCCAGCGGGACAGCCACGGTCTACGCCTCAACGTCTACTGACCCTTACAGCTGGCTGGAGAATTACTATAATTTTTCGTCCGGGACGTATGCTCTACATGGCAGTGCCTACGGCAATGATCACTTTACTCTTACCGATCCATCGCAGCTTCAGACAGCATCCAGCCTCGATGGAGGAAGCAGTCCGGAGGGGTTCGGTTTCGATACTGTGTCCTTCAGTGGCAATTTCAATTACGACTTGACGACATCCCATAGCACCACATTCGCGAATATCGAAAATTACAATATCTCCAGCGGTGCATCGCTAAAAGTTGCTAGTGCTTCACTCGCGGGCATTGCCAATATCGATGGCGATGGCGTGTTGACAACGGATGCGGCAACGTTCGATCTCTCTAACATCACCGTGTCTTCGAAAGTCACTTCTCAAAACCTTGCCGGCACCACATTCACTGTTACCGACCCGGGTACGGCTGCTCATATTGTGGGAGGCAGTGGACAAGATACCGTAATTGGCCAGGGCTTTATTTTCACAGAAGATCAGCGCAACGCTGTCTTCCTGCAGGGCTCGGTTGAAACGTTAGTCGATAGCAGCGGTACCTATATTAGTCCGAACAAGTTGACCGCTGCTACCGATGCTTTTGTTGGGTCTTCTGGGAATGACGCTGTTATAGGCACGTCTTCGACTCTGAACTCGTCGGATCAGATAGATGGCGGAGCTGGATTTGACGTGCTCACGCTGTATGGTGCTGGGACCTACCATCTCGATACGGTTTCGCAACTCAACGGGTTCGAGCAGGTCAATTTTAAAAATTTAGGGAATTCCTCCTCACAGATTTATCTGCGGGATGGGGAAGACATCTCGGTTACGATCGGCAGCCTGGGCGAGTTTGTCTATCAAGCCAACGTATATCTCGGCACAAATGCTGATACGACCGTGAACGCTGCTGCTAGTATATATTCCGCAACTTTTGTTTTCTCGACTGGCGATGCCACGATTCACGATTTCGGAAATGGATTCAGCTATTACAATCTTTCCAGCGGGACAGCCACGGTCTACGCCTCAACGTCTACTGACCCTTACAGCTGGCTGGAGAATTACTATAATTTTTCGTCCGGGACGTATGCTCTACATGGCAGTGCCTACGGCAATGATCACTTTACTCTTACCGATCCATCGCAGCTTCAGACAGCATCCAGCCTCGATGGAGGAAGCAGTCCGGAGGGGTTCGGTTTCGATACTGTGTCCTTCAGTGGCAATTTCAATTACGACTTGACGACATCCCATAGCACCACATTCGCGAATATCGAAAATTACAATATCTCCAGCGGTGCATCGCTAAAAGTTGCTAGTGCTTCACTCGCGGGCATTGCCAATATCGATGGCGATGGCGTGTTGACAACGGATGCGGCAACGTTCGATCTCTCTAACATCACCGTGTCTTCGAAAGTCACTTCTCAAAACCTTGCCGGCACCACATTCACTGTTACCGACCCGGGTACGGCTGCTCATATTGTGGGAGGCAGTGGACAAGATACCGTAATTGGCCAGGGCTTTATTTTCACAGAAGATCAGCGCAACGCTGTCTTCCTGCAGGGCTCGGTTGATGTCATAAAAGATGCGATCAGCGTTCATGGAAATGCTGGCGATAACACGCTTGTAGGCTTTGCCGGAGCATCCTTGACCGGCGGGGGAGGAGGCGACACGTTCGTATTCAACACTAATTCGCAGCATCAAACGATTACGGATCTTAATCTGGACGTCGATAATATTGTTTTCCAAGCATTATTTGACGACGTCGAGGCAGTCCTTGATGCCACTCACGACGACGGCTTAGGAAATGCCTACATTTCGGATGGCGATCAAAATACGATCACTCTGCTAGGAGTAAACAAAGCGCAATTGATTGCTGCTCAAGATCACTTACATATAATGATTTGAGTTGGGAGCGTTTGATTCGATCAGACGAAATACCGCGCTTCCGGTTTTCGAAGCTGAATTGTTCTGATTGCGGGAAGACCGCGATCCGTCGATTCATCCTCGATTTGTTCCAGCCGCCGTCTCGGGCAGTGGACGAAGCTCGCATAGACGTGGATACAGCGGGCAAAGTCATGGTCGCATTCGTCACCGATTTGCACGAACAGTTGGCGCTCGCACTTTCGGAAAAGGGCTGGACAAAATCAGCGCTCGTAAACTGGCTGGATAGGCGTCTCCCTTTCTCCACCCGCCGCGACATCACGCGTGTATCTTCCACCCTCTTTATTAGGAAAGTCCTCGACACAATTGAACAGAAGATAGGCCTTTCCTCCGAAGGACAGGCCAAGCAATATTTCGACTAAGCTCGTTTGTTCACCTCTTGCAGCGGCTGCACTTTCGCAGGCTGGCTTCCACCTAACGCTGCAGCCATACGTCCGGCAATGAGTTCTGAGGCGCGCCGCAGTGGGTCGTTGTCGAGGTGGGCATAGCGTGCGGTGGTCGCCGCCTGTGCATGTCCCAGCAGTCCTCCGAGGATGGGCAAACCTAGCCCGATACCAGCGCCAAAACTAGCGTACGTGTGTCGGAGATCGTGCAAGCGAACCCCCGTTAGTGCAGCCCGCTTGGTGACCGCGTGCCACGGCCGCTTCAGATCATGGCGCGGCCTTTCCAGATCGTTGCCGGGCAAGACGTAAGCACTTACGTGCTCTAAGGTATTCAGGACAGCGAGTGCGGGCGCATTGAGGATCACGGTTTTTCGACCACTCTTGCTATCGGGCAGGAAGAGGCAGCCTCGCTCGAAATCGACATGCTCCCACCGCAGGTGAAGGATTTCACGTAGGCGGCACCCAGTGAAAAGCAAAAGGCGCAATGCCGCTGCCGCAGTTGGCGCGATCCGGGTAAAGCGTTCTTCTTTCGCAACGTGCTTGGAAGTCGCCTTGGTCTCATCTACAGTCGAATACCGCTAGTCTCCGCCTCGCGGATCGCGTCGCCAAGGCGCTCCAATTCTTCCGCCCTCAAAAAACGTTCGGCGGCTGCTTTCCTTGAACTTAGATCAACGGAGGGTCCCAAGCGCCAAGCCATGAGACCGGCCGCGCTTCAAAACCGGAACACGAGGGGAAGAATTTCGCGCGGCCTTGAGCAAATACGCCGTCGAGCTGGAGGTGTGGCGCAGCAAGGCTATGGATGGCTTGCGGCAATTTGTCGAGGCGATGATTGAGCGCCGTCCGCGACCCTGCACTAACTGACTATCACGACAGTCCGTTAGCGCGTGCTGGGAAGCCACTATTGCGTCGCTCAACTTCCAAGCCTGACCTTAGACACAAGCTAAAGTACCTCAGCGCGAACCTGGGCCACGCCACGGTCCGTAATTCCTAAACTGCGCGCAGCACCGAGCGAAAGATCGAGGACGCGGCCGCGAATCCAAGGTCCCCGGTCATTGATACGAACTACTACTGACTTGCTGCTGGCAAGATCAGTTACACGAACTCTTGTGCCGAACGGTAGGTTGCGGTGGGCAGCGGTCAGTGAATCCCGAATGAACGGGGCACCGCTCGCTGTTTTCCCTGTAGGATATGAATAGTAAGAGGCTTTTCCAGAGAAAACCCGGCTTGAAGATCGAGGCGCTGATTGATCTTCCGGAAGACGAGCCGTCTCTTCTCCAGTCGGAGGTTGCTCAAGCGGATTTTGCCTGGTGGTCTGGTCGGGTGGCTCGGGTGCCGGTTCTGCGTGCGCTTTTGGAATGATAGACCATCTATCGATGAACGTCTGTGCTGCAGCAGAATCTACATGAATGCACAACCAAGCCGGGACTGTCGCAATCGCGACTATTTTAGAAATAAGACGCATGGACGGTCTCACAAACAATGGAAACAAGTGATCAACGCAAACTGTTGAGGCACTGTTCCTGTCATGCAGGAATTCTCCTGGGTATGAAGAGATATATACCGATGTCCAACTCATTACTTTGATGTTTAGTCGCACCGCAGCAAGACGGCCGTTTCGCGGTCATAGCACAGCTTTTGATCCGTATCGGAGGTCCGCAAGCGCAGAAGATATTTCATTTCCAGCGGCCTTGATCTCTTCCAAGTAAGCTATCTGCACGGTTACACTCACTTCCACAGTCGGAGTTGCAATGCGGCGGCGGGAGTTCATCGGTCTCATAGGCGCTACGGTGGCGGCGTGGCCCCGGGTGGCGCGCGCGCAGCCGCGTGAGCGCGTCCGCCGCATCGGCGTTCTGATGCATCTGGCTGCGGACGATCCGGATGGACAAAGCCGCCTCGCCGCGTTCGTCCAGGGCTTACAGCAGGCAGGTTGGGCCGTTGGCCGCAACGTCACCTTTGACGTAAGATGGGCTGCAGCGGATGTCGAGGCGATGAAACGGATCGCGAAGGAACTCGCTGCGCTTCAACCCGACCTTATCTTCACAAGCTCGACGCCGGCTGCTGCGGCGATGCTGCAAGCGACCCGTAGCATTCCCGTCGTTTTTGTTCTGGTCGCCGATCCGGTCGGCACTGGATTAATTGCAAGCCTTCCGCGACCGGGCGGCAACATGACCGGCTTTGCCCCGATCGTGCCCTCACTCGGCGGCAAGTGGACTGAACTAATCAAAGAGGTCGCGCCACGTGTCGTTCGGGCCACAATGCTCTTTAATCCGCTTTCGGCGACCTTTATCGACAGCTACGTGACGCCGTTCAAAGCCGCCGCATCCACTCTCGGCATGCAGGCGATGGTTGGACCGGTAGAGAACATGACTGCCGTCGAGTCGCTGGTTGCGACGGAAGCGCGTAAGCCGAATGGCGCGCTGATCGTGTTACCGGATGCTTTCACGGAGCTTCATCGCGCGGAAATTGTTGCCCTGACTACTCGTTATCAAGTCCCCGCCATCAATTGGTCCCGTTCATTTGCCGAAGGCGGTGGCCTTATTTCCTACGGTCCTTATCTTACCGAGGAATACAGGCGGGCGGCGAACTATGCCGACCGCATCCTGAAAGGTGAGAAGCCGAGCGAGCTTCCTGTCCAGACTCCCGTAAAATTTGAACTCGTGATCAACATGAAGGCCGCTCAGAAGCTGGGTCTTAACATCCCGCCGGCGCTCGTGAGCCGCGCCGATGACGTCATTGAGTGAGTTTCCTCTTTTGCCGCGCAAGATTCCGGAAGTGGCACTTTTGAACATGCCTGCCTATCCCGAGAATGTCCGTTCACCGGGGTGCCGCATTATCAATCTTGCTTCGATCGCGGGCCTGTTCGGAAGCTCCGGGGATATGCAGATGGTCGCCTATAATACAAGCAAGGGCGCGGTGGTCAATCTCACGCGGGCGCTGGCGGGGAGTTGGGGGCGTCACGGAATTACTGCCAACGCGCTGGCGCCTGGCTTTTTCCCGTCGAGGATGACGAAGGGCACGATCGAGGCTGTCGGTGTCGAAAAGCTCGCTGCCGGCGCGCCGCTGCGCCGCATCGGCGACGAGGACGATCTCAAAGGCGCCGCGGTTCTCTTCGCCAGCGACGCCGGCAAGCACATCACCGGCCAGATCCTTGCCGTCGACGGCGGTCTGACTTCGGTGATATCGGGTTAGGGAACCACCAGGGTCAGCGTCTCGGCAACCAGGGCCGGCGATTGGCTGCGTGCCATGTGACGAGAAGTCTTCGCCTGATGCGTGGTAAGCGAACGGCCGCTCGTGGCGCAAAGCGGCCGCTCACGGCGTGTCCGATCGCTCAAAAACTCCCTGCCAATTGGCAAGAGAACGTTCAAAAGACGATCCGGCGCACCAGTCAAACTATGGTCGGTGTCGTTGGCGCGGGCCGCATTGGTAGTGCCGCTCTCCTGAAGTTCCGAGCCCTTGGGTTCGCCACGCAGTTCTTCGATCCCTATGTGCCATCCGGTACGGAGAAAGTGCTAGGGAGCAAGCGGG
This sequence comes from Bradyrhizobium sp. OAE829, assembly GCF_040546575.1. Classification (NCBI taxonomy): domain Bacteria; kingdom Pseudomonadati; phylum Pseudomonadota; class Alphaproteobacteria; order Hyphomicrobiales; family Nitrobacteraceae; genus Bradyrhizobium; species Bradyrhizobium sp. OAE829. The sequence continues at coordinate 5,984,792 of NZ_JBEPOE010000001.1, forward strand.
CGGAAACGCTTGAAGATCTGCTGCAGGGGAGCGACGTCGTCTCCCTTCATACGCCCCTCAGTGCCGAGACAGCGGGGCTCGTCGATCGAAAATTTGTCGAAACAATGAAGCCAGGCGCCATCCTGGTCAACACGTCGCGCGGCGGTGTCGTTCTGGATCTCGATGCGATCGCGGATGTGCTACAAAGTGGGCAGCTTTCTGCAATTGGTTTCGACGTAATGCCTCAGGAGCCGCCGCAGCCGAATCGTCTAATCAAGGCCTGGCAGAGTCGATTGCCGTGGATCGCGGGCCGATGCATCATCAATCCACACACTGCGTACTACTCGATGGAGTCGCAGGCAGAAATGCACCGCCTCGCGGCGGAGACGGCAAAAACCATTCTTCTTGGGAAGTGGCCACCGAACGTTCTCAATCCGGAGATTCATGCGCGGTGGCTTCGCGATTGAAAATTTTCGCGGTCGATCCAGATGCCTCGGAGGAAATTTGCCCAACGGCTATCTCCACCCTCAGCGTTGTCACGATTTTTCCGTTGCGCAGAGCTCAATTCGTAGAATGAACCATTATGGAAGGGCCGCGGTGGTGGGCACTTTTCGGACGTGCCGCAATTTCTGAGTTTTAGTCCGCTTTCGGGTGTAAAGCGGGAGTTTTACCTCGAAATTCCGAAGGGCGGCTATTGGCGCAAAGCGGTCCATCACGACACGAAATATAGCCGACCGTTGACGGGCCGTGCGATGAACAAAGCGAGCAGTGCGGGTTCGCCTGTTTGTGCGATATTGCCGCCAAGTCTACGATCAAAGCGGAGAGACCATGGCCCGATCGAACGGGAAACATTAATTTGCGGGCACTGGACTACGGCAATGAGCGACGAAGCCGGGCGTTTCTGGTGCGGTGGTTGAGTGGGCAATGAAGCAGGACGAACTAACCCATTGATTTTTGGTGGGCCCGGCAGGACTCGAACCTGCAACCAGACCGTTATGAGCGGCAGACTATCGATCGGGTTCGTTGATTTTCCTTTGTTTTTGTTCGATTTCGATCGTGTTTGTTTTGGTTTGTTCAGGACGTTTCTGGTGCGAAACTGGTGCGGTGATAAAACGTTTAGGGAATTTGGGATCGTGCACCGGATTATCGCCCTAGGACCTGCTAACTCTTAATCATCGGGTCCCAGGTTCGAGCCCTGGTGCGCCCCACCAAGCCTTTCAAATAGATAGCCGTTTTCACCGTTTGAAAAGGCGCTACCAAACAGAGCTTTTCAAACGGTTTTTAATGTGCGGAAGCTTACAAGGCGCAAAAAAGACGGCGCGCGACAAGCGAACCTCGTGATACGTTTGGATTGTTCAGCATTACGCCGTTGCAAGAGATATCCCGCTCGCAATCGAGTCGTTTCAATCGTCTCAGGGCAATAAGTCGGAGACAGGCGCCGACGTTCTATGACGAAATGGAGAATGTCGAGGGTGGCGCGTGCACGATGTCCGCATCGAGAGATCAAGGAAAATCTCGCCTTTCACAATTTGATCGACATAGTGAGCCCCACGCCGGGGCGAGCGCCATAAAGTCTGGCCCGTAAGCCAACAATCCCCCATTTTGCGCAAAGCTCAGCTCTAAGCCGATCGCAGGCAAGCCGGCCTGCGCTACGAGATCGGGTACCCGGTTCGGCGGGAAGGAAAAGATAACGTCACCGAATATGTACAAAGCCTCGCACGAACGGCCGCTTTGCACCAACAGCGGTCATTTGGCTACGTTGGTTAAGAATGTCGAGGCTTACTAGACCTTTCGCGCCGGTGACTTTCCAGAATTGCCTTGTTCGTCCACAATATAGGTGCTGAAGCGTGACGCGGTAATCTTATGAGGCCGTAAGCTCGGTAACTCGGACATTTGGCGGAGCCTTGCTGTCAACGCAATTATTGGGTCGTCTCCCCGCACCGCGCGGCTCTGTCGGTGCGGAACGAAGGCGCCGCAGATCATCTTCGCTTAACAAGAGCGTAGTAGCGACGGATCGAGCGGCTGGAGTCGGGTCGGGTCGAAGGGCCTCAGATCGGTGCAGCGCGTACCGCCGTCAGCAATTAGCTCCGCCAGCGCTTCCCCAGTCCCTGGCGCGTTGAGGATACCCCAGACGCTGTGACCTGTAGCCACGTAGGCGCCCTCGATCTGCGAGACCTTGCCGATCAACGGCAGGCCGTCCTGAGTGAAGGGACGGAAGCAGGCTTGCCGAGCGATGATCTTCTCTGGTCGCAGTGCCGGTGACAACCGCTCGCCGATAATCTGAAGGCGATCGACCTCGCTCTGATCCGGCGTCACGGCGACTGGATCGATCGGAAGTGATGGTTCGTCGGAGAAGGCGGTAATCAGGGTGTGCCCATTGGCCCTTGGGAAGACCTCGACCGTAACAGCGCCGCCGGTCTCCTGTTGATATTCGAGAAAGAGCGCATCCGCAGGGACATCCATGCCGGTGTCGTAGATGAGACTGGGGCTTCTTCTCCCGTACACGTCGGGCAAGCCGATCCATTCGGCCGCTATCACCGACCAAGGTCCCATCGCCACGACAACGGCATCTGACTCAACAACCCCGCCATCGACCTCGATGCCCTTCGCGGCCGACCCATTCGCAGTCCGAACGATGCCGGTGACTCGCCCGTAACGAAGTTCGGCACCGTTCTCCACGGCGGCGTTCATCATGGCGGCGGTGAAGGCCTGCGGGTGAACGATCGCGGTCGTCTCCATCGTGCCGAGCCGAGATGTGATGAGGATGCCGTCGGAGAGCCAACCGAGCTTGGCCGGCAAGTGACGGCGGGGATCACGCTCGCGAACGGCGATCTCGCTATAGGTGGTCATGCGGCGATAGCCCCAATCGCCCGCAATCTCGTGGGGCAGCGCGGCGTGAAGCGCGAAGCTCCGCCGCGCCAGCGCATCAAGTGGGGAGCCGGCGCACCAGTCGAGGGCCAGGAAGCCACCCGCCTTGCCGGACGCAGCAGCGGCTACCTCGGTTCGTTCCACGACGGTGACATCGATACCGCGCTGGCTGAGGAAATAGGCGGTGCAGGTGCCGATCACGCCGCCGCCGCAGATCACGACACGCATGGCTTCTCCAGGCGAGGCTCCTTCGGGTTGAACCAATTTATCAGCCAATGGTTACTATTGGCGACTTCACGGGAGGAAAATCCATGCGCGCTCTTGTCCTCGCCAGCCTTCTATTGGCCTCGTTGAGCCTGTCCTCATTTGCCCAAGGAGAAGAGAAGCCTCCGATGCCGCCTCCGCAAAGCGATCCCACTCAACCCACCCCATCTGACCCGAAGGCCCAGCAACCGCCGGATCAGCGAACCGATCGGAGTCAATCCAAAGGCGACAACCGCGAGATGGATCCCGATTGGAGGATGCGCCGGGGGGACGGGGACCGCAGGGGCCGGGACGACCGGGAATTTGGTCAAGGCATGCGGCGCGGTGAGCGCTACGAATATCGCGATCGCGACAGGGATCGCGGTCGATACGGTGATTGGGATCGCCGGGGTGATGAGGACCGCATGCGCCGGGACGATCGGGATTCTGGTCATGATTTGCGGCGCGGTGACCGGGACGAATATCGCGATCGCGACAAGGATCGCGGTCGATATGGTGATCGGGACAATTGGAACTGGGATCGCGTGGAAGAAGACCAACATCGAACCCACGATGAAGGCCCGCCGCGGAGGCGCGTGAAGGTCTGCGTCGAGTACGACAACGGCGACGAATATTGCCGCTATCGGCAAGGCCGCTGACCGGGCGATGCGGGTTTGCGCGAGCGCGGTTTCACTCCCTGGGTTTGCGTCCGCCGCCGCCAATTCCTCTTATGGAGCCCATCGTGTGACATGTCCGCTATTGAGGTTGAAGCGGGCGAGGAAAGGGCGCTGATCGGCTTCCGTTTTTGACCCAACTCAGACATCGTGGGGGTTCGGTGACAAGCTGCCAATGATCTCAGCGTTGGATGATTTCTGCTTGGATACGATCGAACAGGGTGTCCAGCGCAAACTTTGCCGCGCCCAGTAACGCGTCGCGATGGGGCGCTTCCACCTGGCTCAGCAATTGGACAGAAATCATTTGGCGGCTGAGAGACCTTGATCTATCTCAACTCTTGGAAGCATCCGCGCTGTCAGCCTGTGGCCCAGTCCATGCTCTGTCCGCAGCGGGCAGGCAATTGGACGCTTTCAGGGAGGTAACGATGATTCGGTTAATTGCAATTGCTGGTTTCGCCGTGTCCATCGCTGTCTCGGCGCAGGCTATGACGGTTGCGCCGACCATTGCCCAGCCAGATAGCATGGTTACGGAAGTCGCGGCTGCTTGCGGCGTAGGCCGGACCCGAATTAACGGCGTGTGCGTGGCACGAACGACCGTGCGGCACACGCGTCGAGCCGTTCGCAGGTGCGTGAGAGGGACGACTTGCTAAGGCTGGTCTTCAATCCGACGGTCATGCCAGTGGTTCATCCATCAGAGAGCATGACCGCTGGCGCAAGGCCGCGAAAGAGGCATGAGGAAAACGCCCACTTGCTGGTGCTTGCACGTGTTGGAGACGGGAAGAGAGATAACGATCCCTGAATCACCCCAAGAGATCGGCAAGAATCCGCAAACCATTCTACATCTTAGGAACGACCAGTAACGAATTCAAAATCGTTCTGACGCACGTTCTGGCCAACTAATGGGATGATGATGGAGCTCTGGCCATGAATGGGGAGGCCATTCTAGAGAACGTCCGCCGATATCGCGTGACAGCATCTTTATATCGACAGACCGCAGCGTTTCGGCCTAGCCAAAGCTGGTCTCTGCTGGGTCAAGCTAAAGAGTGGGAACGCCGTGCGTTGTCCGAATTGGAGGACTACTTTGCGTGCAGAGAGCCTAGCTGCGGAAATGTGGAATTCGGCTTCGCGGCCTGAGTAACGACGTACCGTTCGCTCCCAGCGTGTTTCGAAGGTAAAACTGACATAACGCAGCTCACCCAACCAGCCTGCCGCGCGCTGCCCTGGTGGAAGGCTCTGGTTCTTTGTGCCGCCCGAGTGCGCCCGCCAGTCGCGTTGGCTTTGTGAACCTGCCACCGCGTTGTGCGTTCATCACCTATAATCCGCTGAGCCGGGCAAGCAGGCTTTGGCAGGGCAACTGAACCGTTCTAAGGACACCGCGCCGGTCATGATTGACATCCGACATCTCACGTTGGGTGCGGGAGAAGGCGGATCGGGTCGGCCAAGCCGGACCGGTCGCGGTACGATGTCTTCAACAGACGACAGCTCTCATGTCGGCGCCGGGGCCCTTCGGGTTCGCGCTGCAATCGCGTTGGCCCGCTCGAGAAGGGCCTCGGCGCGCTGTACGACCGGGATGTCGATCATCTTGCCGTCGATGGCGAACGAGCCGCGCCCCTCGGCCGCTGCTTGCCGATCGAGCGTCACGATGCGCTCGGCATCCGTGACTTCCTGCGCCGACGGACTGAAACCGGCATTGAGGATCGGCACCAGTGATGGATGAATACAGGCCGACCCTACAAAACCGAAATCCGCCGAGCGCCTCACGATGCGGGTGTAACCATCGAGATCGGCGAAGTCCGCCACCGAGCCGATGGTGCCAAGCGGCATGATGCCAGCGGCACAAGCCGCCTGCACGATCTGCTGCTTGGGCATCAGCATGGTCTCTTCCGACGGCTTGGCACCGATGGCGGTGGCATAGTCCTCAGCGCCCAGCGAAATGCCGGCCAGCCGCGGCGTCGATCGCGCAATGTCATATGCCCTGGCGAGCGGTCCCGGCGCCTCGATCAGTCCGATGAACCAGATCTTGCCGGCCGGCAACCCGCGGCTCAGTTCCAGCCGCGTCACCATCTCATCGAGCAGGCGCAGATGTTCCGGACCTTCCACCTTCGTAATCATGATGGCATCAACGCCGGGGATGACGGCGGCTTCCAAATCCCGCACCGCCAATTCGAGCGGCTGGTTGATCCGCACCATCACGTCAGAATGGCCGGTGTCGCGGAAGCGCTTGACGATGTCTGGCACAAGCGCGCGGGCGGCGTCCTTCTGCGCCAGTGGGATGCTGTCCTCAAGATCGATGATCAGCGCATCCGCGCCGCGGGCGACGGCTTTAACCACGAAGCGTTCGACGTTGGCGGGCACGAACAGCGCAGAACGCCAGACAGGGAATTTTTGCGGCATCGTCATGTCGTCTTCTCCTTCGCAAGGCCAGAGGCTAAGACGGCCTTAATGTCTTCGTCCGTCAGGCCGGCTTCAGCCAGAATTTCACGGGTATGCTGTCCAAGGCGTGGCGCCGGTGTCCGGATCGTCCCTGGCGTTTCGGAGAGGCGTGCTGGCACCGCATGCATCGGGAATGATCCCATGTCCTCGTCGGGATAATCGGCGAGCAGGGCGCGCGCCTGCACATGGCGGTCGTTCATCAACCGTACGATATCGTTGACCGGGCCGATGGTCACTTCAGCCGCTTCGAAGAACGCCACGTTGTCGTCCATCGTCCGTGCGCCGATGAAATCGCCGATGATTCGGTCGAGTTCGACGACATGAATGAGGCGCTGTTCGTTGGTCTTGAAACGCGGATCGTCGCAGAGCTCAGGCCGGCCGATCGAACGCAACACCCGCATCGCCATGCCCTGGGTGGATGCCGACAGGGCAACCCAACCATCATCGAGCGTCCGATAGACATTGCGCGGTACTGATCCGCTCGAGCGGCTGCCGCTGCGCGGCTTGACCTTGCCGGTGAGCCGGTAATTCGCCGCTTGCGGTCCCAGCGAATTGACGATCGGGTCGAGCAGCGGCAGGTCGACGACCTGGCCCCGTCCGCCATTTATTTCGACTTCGCGTAATGCCGCCATGGCGGCGAAGGCGCCGGTGAGGCCAGACAATGCGTCGGCCAGATACATAGGCGGCAACACCGGTTCGCGATCGGCGAAACCGTTCATCTCGGCAAACCCGGAGAAGCCTTCGACCAGCGTACCGAAGCCGGGTCGACGGTGGTACGGCCCGGTTTGTCCCCAGCCTGAGATACGGATGATCACGAGCTTGGGTTCGAGACGCAGCAATTCGTCCGGCGCAAGGCCCATTTGCTCCAAAGTGCCGGGCCGGAAACTCTCGATCAGCATCGCGGCGCCGGGAATCAGCTTGCGGATCAGGGGCACGGCGTCATCGTGTCGGAATTCGACGCACAGGCTGCGTTTATTGCGCGAATGCACCTTCCAGGTGGTTTCGATGTTGTTGATGCGCCAGCCGCGCAGCGTGTCGCCTTCGCGCGGTTCGACCTTGATGACGTCGGCACCAAAATCGGCGAGGTGCTGCGTCAACAGATTGCCGGCAACTAGACGCGAGAGATCGATGACGCGAAGCCCGCTCAGCGGGCCACGCGCGCCGGGCGTGTAGTCCGCGCGCGGCAGTCCGGACACGGCTGGGGTTGCGTCAATGGGATTGGGCATGGGCCTGTTCTGTAAAAAGAATGCCGCCAGTTAGGGGGAGCCACAAGCGCAACCGGCGGTCGGTGGTTGCAACTTGCGTTTCAATGCGGATCTGATTGCCGCCGACATCGAGTCCGATCTGCCAACGGCCGCCGACATAGGAATGACTCATCACCGCTGCATTGACGATGGTGCCATCTGTCGCTGTCTCATTGTCGGTGGCGATCCGCATCTGTTCAGGCCGATAGGCAAAGGTGACCTTGTCACCCAATGCCGGGCGGCGTGCGGACTGGATCGTGACGCGCTGCCCATCGGCGAGGCTGACCAGCGTTTGTCCGTTGGCGCGCGGTGCTTCGACGACGTTGCCGGCCAGGAAATTGGTGGTACCGATGAAGTCGGCCACGAAACTGTCGGCGGGCCGTTCGTAGATGTCCTGCGGTGTGCCGATCTGACTGATCCGGCCGCCATTCATGACCACGATGCGGTCGGAAAGCGCCAACGCCTCAACCTGATCATGCGTAACATAAATGGTGGTGAGGCCAAGGCGCGTACGCAGTTCGGCAAGCCAGGTTCGCGCGCGGTCGCGCAGCTTAGCGTCGAGGTTCGACAGTGGCTCGTCGAGCAACAGGATTTCCGGCTGATAGACCAGCGTTCGAGCCAGAGCGACGCGCTGCTGCTGTCCTCCGGACAACTCATGTGGATAACGATTCTGAAATCGCTCCATCTCGACCAGCGCGAGGCATTCCGCCACGCGCCGTTTTCGATCAGCTGAGGAAACTTTTCGTAAGGTCAACGGAAATACGACATTGTCGTAAACCGTCATGTGCGGCCACAACGCATAACTCTGGAACACCAGTCCACAATTGCGCGCTTCCGGTGGCAGGAAGATCCCCTTGTCGCCATCGAAGTAGGTCTTGCTACCGACGCGGATACGCCCGCTGGTCGGCTGATCCAATCCGGCAATGGCGCCGAGCGTGGTTGACTTGCCGCAGCCCGACGGTCCGAGCAGGGTGACGAATTCACCATCGGCGACACGGATGTTGACGTCATCGACGGCGTGAACCGGCCCGAACTGCTTGTGCAGGTTTTCAATCAACAACTCAGCCATAAAGCTTCACCCCGAATATCGCGCGCGCAGCCGTGACGCAGATTCCGATCACCAGCACCTGAACTGTCGCCAGCGCCGACACCAAGCCGACCTCACCTTGCGTCCATGCCTGCAGCAGTGTGGTGCCGATAACCTCGCTGCCGGGCGCAAACAAAAAGATCGCAGTGGTGTACTCCTTGAAGAAGGTGATGAAGAGAATAATGAAGCAAGCAACTAGAGCCGGTCGCATCAGAGGCAGCACGATACGGCGGCTGGCCGTCCACCAGTCCGAACCCTGAACGCGCGCGGCTCGGTCGAGGTCCGGGCTCATCTGCATCAACATCGGCGCCACCGCGCCGAGACCAACGGGGATGTAGTGCATGGTGAAGGCGATGATCAGGATCCAGATGGTGTTGCGCAAGCTTCCCAGGCCCGGCACCAGTGCAAACGCGTAGAAAAACCCGATGCCGGCGACGACGCCGGGGACTGCGCGCGGAAACAGAGCGACATAATGCAGCGGCCCGCGCCACCGGAAATCCGAACGCAGCACGATAATGGCAATCAGCGCGATCATAGCCGTCGCCAACACTCCGCCGACGGCGCTGACGAGGAAGGAATTCCAGATCGAGCGCAGATAAACCGGATATTCGAGCATACTGGTGAAATTGCCGAGGGTCAGCACCTCAGCGAGCGGCGCCATCGGCGACAACAGGCTGGTGAACGAGCGGAGCACCAACACACCGATTGGTGCGACCACTGTCGCCAGAATATAGATCGCTGAAACCAGGCACAGCGGCCAGCGCAGCCGGTTGAGACGGAAAGGCCGCGGCCGCGTGGCTTTGCCGCCGAGGGTGACAAAGCGCCTGGTATTGCCCAGCAGTCGTCCTTGCAGCCAGACCAGTACGCAGACCACGACTAGCATCAGTACGGCAGCGGTCGCTACCAGTCCGTGGTCGGGCCGGGCCGACGCTACGCCGTTGTTGTAGAGGAAAGTGGTCAGCACCGTGATGCCGGCGGGATCGCCGAATACCAAGGGAATGGCGAGCAGTTCCAGTCCTACGGTGAAATTCAACACCGCGCTGTAGGTGATAGCCGGTAGCAACAGCGGCAGCGTGATCCGCCACAGCGTCCTGAGGGTACCGGCACCGGCGACGCGCGCTGCTTCCTCGAGCGAGGGATCGGTGATGGTCGCCGAGGACATGCAGTAAATGTAGGCGACCGGCGCTTGCGAGACGCCGGCGATCATCGCCATTCCTGGCAGAGTGTAGAGATTCCACGGCGCATCGCCGAAGATATCCTGCGTCAACAGTGTGAGATAACCGGCGGGGCCGTAGATCGTGTACCACCCGAACGACAATACCAGCGCCGACAGATAGATCGGCCAGAGGAACAGTTCGCCGAACAACCGCGCGGCGGGCATGTCGGTGCGGCCGAACAGCACCGCCGCCAGGGTGCCGAGCGTTTGCGAAATCACGGTGGTAAGTGTTGCGAAAACGACCGTATTCCAGACCACCAAGCCGAAGCCGTTGGTCTGGAACAGTCGTCCGAAATTGCCGAGCGTGAACTGTTGCCCAGCGTCGTAGAGCGCGCGATCCAGCAGCGACTGGTACAGAACGGGAATGAGCGGCGCGGCGACCAGGATAACAGTCAGCAGCGCCATGCCGTATTGTACGGCGGTGTCGCGGCCGGGTAGGGGTGTCGGCAAGGCATCGGCTATTACCGCTGTCTGCGCGCCGCCGGGATCAGGAGACATTGAAGGTTTGTTTCCAGCGCGCCACGAAGGCGTCGTAATCCCGCAGGGCGTCCGGGTCGTAGCCGATATAGCAAATATTCTGTTCGCCGACCGCTTCGGCAATCGAAGAGTAGGTGTGCCGAATCCCATCGCCGGGCTTGATACCTGGACGCGCCGGCGTCAGCCCGCCGCGTCCGAATGCGCGCTGGCCATCTTCGGAAATGATGTAATCGATCATCAACTTGGCGGCGTTGACATTGCGAGATCCTTTCGGGATCGCCACGCCGCGCAGTACCACAGGCTGACCATCGGCGATGAAACTCCAGCCCAGGATGCGTGCCCGCGCCGGATCGTTCAGGCGCGGCCAGAAGGTGATGGCCGAGACGAAATACCCAGCCGCATACTCGCCGGCGGTAACCTTCTCGGTCATCGGTCCACCCGAGCGTTCGAAGCGTGGTGTGAGCTTCGCGAGTTCCGCGAACCACTGCCATGCCTTCTCGCCGTGTTTCTTTGCGAAGGCGTAGTTGATGCCATAGCCGAAGGTCGTCTGATGCACGCCATAGCTGGTGATCTTGTTTCGCCAGGGCCGCTCGTTCGCCGTCGCGAGCGCCACGAACTCCGCGAACGTCTTGGGCCGCTTGCCCTCCGGCACCAGGCTATTGTTCCAGATCATCGCCATGGGGTCGGACGAGACGGTGTAGACGCCGGGAAACGGCTTCGCCCAGTCCGGCCACGCCTGCGCCTCGGGGGACATGTAGTCCAGGATCTCGCCGCGCTTCTGGAAATCGATCCATCCGCCGGGATCTGCGGTGGCGATCAGATCGCAGGTTCGGCTGTTGGTGCTGCGCTCGGCCAAATAGCGCTCGAAGCTTTCACGCGAGGCCGGCAGATCCAGCGTCTCGACCTTGATCTTTGAATAGAGCTTGTTGAAGCCTTCGATAACCGGCCGCCAGTTCTCGGGCGACATGATGGAATAGATCAGCAGGCTTCCTTCGCGCTCAGCATCGGCGATGATCTGGCGATAGACATCGGGATAGCCGCTCGTTCCGGTTTGAGCGCGGGCGGCGGGGAGGCCCATGGCGGCTCCCAAAAGTGACATCACCAGCACGCTTCTGCGATCGATGCTTGGCATCTTTGTATTTCTCCCGATCTGCGCTATTGTAGATCTGCGCTTATATTGGCGCCAATTTGTGCGCAATAATGGATTGGTGTCAAGGGGCGGTGCAGGCGAGGCGATGACAAAAATCCGGAAGGAACATCTAAAACGGCATCTGGCAGCAGAGATCGCGGCCGCGATCACGGAAGGCGCCTATCGCCCAGGAGAATGGTTGCGACAGATCGATCTCGAGGAGACGTTCGCTGCCAAACGTTTCGATGTCCGCAGCGCACTCAGCGAACTGGCTGCGCGCGGCATGGTGACCCACGTGGCAAATCGCGGATACCAGGTAATGCGGCCGGACCTGACGATCGTTCGCGAGATGCTGGCGATCCGAATTCTGCTGGAAGTCGAGGCCGTCACACAAGCTTTGCCGCTTATCGGTCCGGCCGAACTCGAACGGATCAAGTCCGCTCAGAAAGCGTTCGAGAACGCGGTGGCCCGCGGCAGCAAGGCGGACCAGGCCAACTCCAACGCGGCTTTTCACGACGAGATCTATCGTCATGCGCCGAACCGATCGCTGTCCAAATTCGTGGTCGAAATCCGCAATCGCGTCATTCCCGGACCGATCGCGCTGTGGCCCTCGTATGCCGATCTCCAAAGAAGCGCCGCGCACCACGTCGACATCGTCTCTGCGATCGAGACACGTGATATCGACGCGTTGGTCGCCGCCGTACGCCGCCATATTACAGAGTCAGGGGCCAACTATCCGTCCGGTGACCGCGGTCAGGGGCACACTGAAGCCTCCGCGGCCCGCCCATAATGACTCGGCGAGTCCGGCATCGTGATCAGGGCTTGCTTTTAACCGGCCGGAAGATCTTGAACGGCCTCGACGCGCAATTGCCTCGGGGCCATTTGTTAGCTCCCGCCATCCCAATAATGCTAATGCCGCTAGTTACTTCGACTGCTGATCGCACTCTAGCGCGCAACTTCGCTAATCATCGTGTCCAGCGCGTAGACAGCAAAAGAAATAGCGCCCGATTAGCCCGGTACTTGGCCGCTGGCTGGGTGCTTTCAAACCCGCCGATAATCGTGACCCCGCAGCGGTCGCAGACCCGCCATTCCCACTTGGTCGAGCTTCGCTTGGTAACCAACACTTCCAACACGGCCGCGCCCCACGATCCCCAGTTGCGTACCGTCAAGATAGTAAGGGGCTTTAAAGGTGTCGGTTCGCTTTTAGACGTTCAGGTGTAGTTTGATGATTGCGAATGTTTGAAAACAGTGTTTGAAAAACAGCGTCGGACCTTTAGGTCGAAAGGTGGCTACCTTGCGCGCCTCTTGCCACAGCTCTCGCGTGCCCGTCTACTAACTGTTCGGCGCAGCGTTTGGCTTCCTCGTCATTGTCGCAGTGGACCTCAATGCGATTACGGATATGTCCGTCGTCGCCAATGACGTAGGCATAATACCCCATGCTGGCATCGTTTGCTTCGGAGGCTGGAGGCCGGGCAGCCTTAGCTAATCCTGCATATCGGCGCCGGTCTCCGGCTGCCGCGCCCTGCGGATTAGCCTCTCACGCTCAATTCAGGGCGGGTGCCGCGCGCCTCCATCACGCAGGCGCGCTTTGTCTGTTCTGCTAGGCGCTTCCGCTAGACTAGGACCGTAGGCCATTAAGCCCACAACCGCCGCTGGTACGTCGCAACGATGGGCTGTCGACCTCAGCCGATTGAGCAATCGCAGTTTCAAAGCCAGCCTCGTTCAATGCGTCTTCGACGATAGGTTGAACTATTGCATCGTCCTCAACGATAAGTACGATTAAAAGGTGTTCTGCCACTTTATCCCGCCTGCAAATTTCCATGCTCAAACGGCGGGAAGGGGGCTAGTCCCCGCATATATGCCCAAAAGTGAACATGGGTAGCTGCCATTCTACCTGCCGCAGGTCTTATCAGGTCGCCAAGTCACCCATTCGTCGATTTCGGCAAGACTGTCCGCTAAAGAGCGAGCCTGTTACTGTTAAAAGCATCTGGGTCGTCACTCGACCACCTTGTCGGCACGAAGCAAAAACGCCTCCGAAATGTTAAGGCCGAGCGCTTTGGCCGTCCTCAAATTCACGAACAACTCAAACCGGGTCGGTTGCTGCACGGGAAGTTCTCCGGGATTTGCTCCTTTAAGCACAGGCTCGAGGTAACGCGACGCCTGACGGACCATTTCCCCAACATTGGGTCCATACGAGATCAAGCCACCAGCCTGAACCCATGCACCCCATCCAGCTACCATCGGAAGACGATGCCGGTTAGCAAACTCGACGATCCGTGGCGCGTTGGCATCCGTGTGCCGCGAAGAAACGACATAGAGACTGTCGATGTCGGCTTTCCTCGCCGTTTCAAGTGTCTGATCAAGCTCGGCTGGATCGCGGATGTCTACCGGTATGAGTTCGAGACCAAGCGACTTTGCTGCGCGCTCTGCCACCGGCAGCTCGTTGTCGCGGTGGCCTGGATCGCGGACGAGTGCAACGCGCGCAATACGGGGCGCCGCCTCCTTGAGGATTTCGAGCCGCTTGGCTGCGAGATGATCCGACAAAAATGTGACGCCGGTCGCATTCCCTCCAGGCCCTGCTAAACTCCTGGCAATGCCGAGTTGAACCGGATCGGCACTCATGGCGTAGATGATGGGGATAGACTGCGTCGCCTTCGTAACATGCGGCACAACATCGCCACCTAGGGCAATTATGACAGCGGGCTTGCTCTGGACCAGTTCCGCGGCGAGCGCGGGAAGTCGCTCCGCCCGCCCCTGAGCATACCGGTATTCGATGGTGAGGTTTTGGCCATCGACATAGCCGTTCTGCCGGAGGCCCTCCAGAAGTGCTTGTGTATTCGGATTGCGCTCTAGCGAGCCGTAGATCAGCACCCCAACGCGGGGGCGGCTGGCCGCCGGCTGTTGCGCATTTGTGCCCAGCGAAAATGACGACAAAGCACCAGTGGCCGCTACTCCTGCGATGAAAATTCGTCGCAGCATATCGAGTCTCCACGCCATGGACGGTGACAGCGTACACCAAGTGGTGCCAGAATCTAACATATTGCAAGGCGCTACCGTGCCGGCGCCGTCATGCAGCAAGCCGAAGCAGTTCAAGATGCCGGGCTGAGCCCGCTTGTAGCATGCAGCGAGAACACCAATCCGCTTGCAGCGGCCCGACGTGACTTTGCCGGGGAGACCGGGCCTGGTGAGGCCTACTGGAATCTTGCCGATTTTCGAAGCAACACCTTCGAAATGGAATGGCCACTGCCATCCGGCCGTGGCGCGCGGTTCCAGGTGTCAGCCACGATCGCGTTGATCGCGAACCACGCGACTCGCGGATACTTGGGAGAGGTAAATCCACTCCGAACTATTGGGCTGCGCATTGAACCTTTCGGCGGCCCCTCAGACAGATACAGTTAAACGTTCGCCCCGTACCTGCCGCAGGACCAGTCGATGGAAGACCCGACGACTTTTCTGAACCGGCTTGGTAAGTTCGTGCTGATACCGATTGGCCTGCTGCTGTTTGTCGCAGCCGCTTGGTCCATCTGGAGTACGAATAGCTGGCTTGCGCGCACCCTCGAAGTGGAGGGCGTGGTCGTCGAGATGGTGCGCATGCGCGAAAGCGACGATAAGGGTTACGTATTCTCGCCGATTGTGCGTTTCGAGACAGCAGACGGCGGAACTCACAAGTTTCAGTCCGGCCTTCGAACCTATCCGCCAGCCTACCGGACCGGCGAGATTGTTTCGGTGGTCTATGACCGGGCAGTACCTGACGCGGCCATGATCAGAAGCCTGCTGTCACTCTGGTTGATGCCAATCATTCTGAGCTTCATCGGAACGATTTTCTGCGCCATCGGGATATTCATGATCGTGATGTGTAGCTGGCATCGCGGGTTTTCGACCGGCCGATGGCTGCCGTCAGCCGACCCGCGCCAGAAGCGAGTGCAGCCCTCGGCAGGACCACTCCATGATCGCACTCCGGCGGATTGCGCATCCGCGCGTGTTGCTGCCGGCCTGCGGCATGATTTTCCTGCTGCCGCTCGTGCTTTCGCTGCCCACCCTTAACGCGATTGCCGCGGCTCCTAGCGAGAGATCGACGCTGTGGGAGGCATGCCGCAACAAAGACGGTGAGGCAGCGCTCGGCGCCTGCATGGCGATCATCAACACGCGCGGCATACCGATCGGCGAGCGCGCCGCCGCTTACTACACGCGTTGCTACCACTACATCCTAGTGCACGACTATCGGAATGCGCTCGCGAGCTGCGATAGGTCGCTTGAAGACAATCCATCCCTCGTCGACGCTTGGCTGAACCGGAGCACGATACGCAGCGGGTTTGGCCAGTTCGATCTCGCGATCAAGGACGCGACCCGCGCGCTCGCTCTGGCCAACACCAATTCGGATCGCGCCGGCGCGCTGCGCAACCGCGCTGCGGCCTTGGTCCGACGTGGCAAAATCGCCGAGAGCCAGGCCGATCTCGACCAGGCGGCGAGACTGCAATCGGGTGATGTTTACAACTTCATCAACCGGGCAGACTTCCTGCTGCAGGTCGGCCGCCCCGATGAGGCCCTTCATCACATTGCGCGGGCACGCGCCACCCGGCCCACCACCAGCTTTTCACTGCAGAAGATGCACGCCGACATTGGCCTGCTGCACGGTAAAGCCTTGGTCTCACGGAAGCGCTATGCGGAAGCTCTTCCGGTGTTAGCTGGGCTGCTCAGGATCGACGCGAACAACGCCGAAGCGCATGCCCTCAAGAGTGTGGCACTGGCCCGAACCAACAATGTCGGCGCGGCGCGGGATGCGCTGGCCATCGCGCGACGGCTGCCGCTCTCCAGTCCGGACGCTGCCGATGTGTTCCGCGAGGCGGAGCAACTGGTGCGCGAACTAGACAACGCGATGGCGCCGCGGCTTGAGAATTCCGCGGAGCCGGCGCGAGAGCGGAGCAACCGGGTCGCGCTCATCATCGGCAATACCGCCTATCAGAACGTTGCACCGCTCACGAATGCCGGTCGTGACGCGGAAGCGCTCGCGGCAGAATTCGATACGCTTGGCTTCCGTAAGGTGACGCTCCTGCGCGATCTCTCGCGCGAACAGATGTTCGCGGCGCTGAGAGCATTCGCAGCGGACGCCGAAACGGCCGACTGGTCTGTGATCTATTTTGCCGGCCATGGGCTCGAGATGGGAGGCGTCAATTGGCTGGCCCCAGTAGATGCGCAATTCAAGACCGATCGCGATGTTCGCCTTGAAGCGGTGTCGATCGATGAGTTAGGCTCCGCGATCGAGGGTGTGCGGGGCTTGCGGCTGATCGTGCTGGACGCCTGTCGCAATAATCCATTCGCACCGCAGATGCGGTTCACTAACAGCACGCGTTCGCTGGGGGCGGGCTTGGCGCGCGTCGAGCCCGAAGGTGGTACCATGATCGCTTATGCTGCGAAAGCCGGCCAGGTGGCGCATGATGGGGACGACGGTAACAGTCCGTTCATGAAGGCGCTGCTCAAGCGATTGAAGCAGCCGGGTTTAGAGATATCGATGCTGTTCCGCTTCGTTCGTGACGACGTGCTGGCCGCGACTGGGCGCCAGCAGGAACCGTTCGTGTATGGCTCGCTGCCGAGCGAGCCCTTCTACTTCCGCAGAGCGGCAACGGCCAACCGGTGAGGTCGGGCATTGACGGGTGCAGTCGGGTGAAACGGGAAGAAAGCTTCAGACGCTGCCGGACCGTGAAGCGGAGGTGAGGTTGGGGGCGGTCGGATGTACGCGCGTAGCTTTTGACTCAAAGTGGATCCTGGTCCGATTAGTTGGTTGAACGTAAAGATGCGGGTGAATACGGAGTTGTCGAGACGGTTGCGAGCCGACGATCGGATCACTTGCGGTAATCAATGCTTGGGCGTTGGCACTGTTCGAACGCGTTTCGCTTGCGTTTCTGGCATTGACAGTGAGGGTTGCCAGACCCAGTTTCGTTGCCCTGCTTCGGCATCCTCTTCTTCGATTTTGAAACTTCGGGGTCGTGGGGTTCATCAGAAGTGTAATGCGGGAAACTTTTGGGGCAATTTCCTGGAGCAATCGGCAATCGCAACTGCGCTCATAGCTACAACCAGCTCACTTTGCCTCGCCGTCAAAGTTCGGATTTTGATGAATACCCGGACTCGCGTCACGAGCCCGGGTATTACGTTTGGCTACGGCATTAGCGTGTCGGCTTGAGCGTATTCTCGATCAGGTAGGCCGTGGCCTTTGGGGCTACCTCCTCGCTGGCGCGGATCGCGAATCGATAGTGCACACCACCCCAGACGCGGACATTCTTCTGCTCCTCAGCCATATCGGCCAGGCTGGCGAACTGCCTGGTCCGCTTCGGATCCCGCACATCGGTCGCCGTGAACGGAATGGCGTTCACAGGCCCGAAAACCGATTCCAGGACCGCCACCGCGGTGGTGGCGTTGTAGGTCGCCTGCGACGGGTATTCAGGATGCATCGGCGTCGGATTGAACGATGTCCAGCCGGCATCGCGATCGGTGGCATCGTTGCCGTCCTGGTCGCCATTGCGGATAGCGGTGACGGGCCGCCAGAAATTGTAGTAGTACTTCGACTCCCAATTGAGAACGTAGGCGTTCGCCAGACCCATGTTGAGCAGTGCGAACAGGCGCGCACATTCAGCGAGCGGCATTTCTTTTGTCTTCGCAAGCTCGCGCGCCGCCGCTTGTAGGGCAGGGCCGAAATTGACGTTGCCCCAGAATGTTACCGCTTCGGTCTGCTCGGGAGTGCGCGCCGTGCTCTTGGTGCCGCCGAGGCTCTTCACCTCGTTGTAGTCGCGGGCCCACTCTGCGCTCGACAGCGCCGGCGGCGGGCCGGGCCGGAACTGGTCGGCGCCGTTGAGCACCCATGGCTTCGCGCGCGCATATTGCTCCCACACCGGCAGCGTCGTCGGCACGTAGGCCCCGGGAGCAGCGTGCGGCCTGTAAGTGTCGGGAGCGTTGGTGCCGTCGTTGGCGCGGTTGGCCTGGACCGCGGCGGCCACCTCCATACCCAACTTGACGCCTTCGGTCTTTGCGGGCCCCTCTGGGATCGCCTTGAGCGATGCCGCGTAGCCCTCTTCGATCTTGGCTTTCTGCTGCGGATAGACCTGGGTGAGGATCTGCTGCGCGGCCGCCGCGGCCGCGGCTTCTGCGGATGCGCTTGGTGCGGCCGGAAGCGTTGCGACCACGCGCGTGTAACGATTCTGAACCGTGTTGATCGCGTCGGACATGGCGACATGCACCATGGCCAAGGTGCGGAGTTTGGGATTGTTGCCGACGTCGTTCGCCACCAGATCATTGGTGATGACGTTCCAATCGGTGACTACATCGGCGCGCGCGGGCGCTGCTAACAGCGCTGCCGCGACTATGCCCGGCAGCAAAGTTGCAGCCGATAATTTCAAATCGGATCTCATTTTGTGCCTCCCTTTGTGGTGCCCACATATGCGGACCCTCCACACGGTGGGCACGGTCAGTCTCCTTCTTTCCCCCGGCGTGGACTATTGGTCGAGATGACGCATCCTCGCTGTTTGGCTTCTGGATTGGCTGTCTACCGAATTCTGTATAACTCTACCGCTTCGTCCGAAAGTGGCTCTGCCGGCCCGAAGCTATTTCGGATTGCGCGGGAACGGGATAAACCCGTCCCGGTTCGGCATTCTCACCTTGGGCAGCGACTGCGCATCGATCACATCGTTCGACCCGACGATCCCGTTGAGATCGAGGACATAGGCCGTTACCGCGTAGACTTCGTCCGCGGTGAGCGATTTCGACTCTTGGAATGGCATTGCGCGACGGACATAGTCGAACAGCGTTGTTGCGTAGGGCCAGTAACTTCCCACAGTCTTTATCGGTGTTTTGTCCGGCGCCAGTGTGCCCATGCCACCGACGAGCGCTCCAGCGAGCGCGACACCAGGCACGATCCCCTTATCGCCGTGACAAGCCTGGCATTTCGCTACGTAGATGGCTTCTCCCTCGATGGCGGTGCCACGACCAGGCGGCAGACCTGCGCCATCCGGTCCAATGCTGATGTCCCACGCTGCGATATCGGCGGGCTCGATCGGTTGCCCGAACTGCGGGGATTGGGCCAGAGCTGCCGATACGCCAGTCAGCACGGACGCGCAGACTGCAATGGCTTTAGCCGTAAACATTGCTAGCCTCCCCCTTCTCGTCGATGCGCCAGCTTGCGATGGCGTTGTAGTGGTAGACCCCACGCAAGCCGCGCGCGTCAGCAAACTGCGCGCGCGTTGGCTGCACCATGCCCGTGTCGTCGGTGGCGCGACTCTGCAGCACGGCTGGACCGCCCTTCCATTGCCATGCTGCGCGGAAGCGCACCGGCGCCTTTGGTAGGATCGGGCCCTGCAAAGCAGCCGCCGCCCAGCTTCGTCCCCCGTCGGCCGACACGTCGACCTGCCGGATGCTGCCGTTGCCCGACCAGGCCTGGCCGGAAATCTCGTAAAATCCCGGTCCTCTCAGCGTGAGTCCCGGCGACGGACGCGTGATAATGGATTTCACTTCCATCGGGAATACGAACTGCCACGCCTTTTCATCCTTGAGCAGGATCGTGTATTTCGATGTTTCGTCTTTGGTCATTACGGGGTCGGCGGTCAACTTGAGCCGGCGCAGCCACTTCACATTCATGTTGCCTTCGAAGCCAGGCAGCAGCAACCGCACCGGATAGCCATTCGAAGGCCGCACTCGCTCGCCGTTCTGATAGAGACAGAGCAGCGCATCATCCATCGCCTTGGCGAGTGGGATGCTGCGGCTCATGGCTGCAGCATCTGCGCCCTCGGCGATCACCCAGCGCGCCTGAGGTTCGATGCCGGCTTCGTCGAGCAACGTGGAGAGCCGCACGCCGGTCCATTCCGAGCAACCCAGCAGACCGTGAATTGCGGCCACATTGAGCGGCTGCGCCTGAGGCGCGTTGAGCGCCTGACTGTTGCCGCCACACTCGATGAAGGCAATGCGCGATTGCATCGGATAGCGCGACAGCGCTTCGACCGTGAACACAAGCGGTCGCTTCACAAGTCCATGGATCACCAGTCGGTGTTGATCGGGATCGATTTCTGGGACGCCAGAATGGCTACGCTCGAAATGCAGCCCGGATGGCGTAATCATTCCTTCGAGCATGTGCAGCGGCGTGCGTGACGCGCCGACACCGGCCGGATTGGGGGGCGGCGGAAAGACTTTGATGACCTTGCTCTCGAACGGTGAGGGCTGGCCGTAGCCCGCAAATCCCGGACCCGGCACCTTCATCCATGGCTGCACCGTAAGCGGTTCTGCCGCTCCGCGGGACACGTCCACGCCGGTCGCACCGGCAACGAGCGCGCCTTCAAGGAAGATGCGGCGGCTTAGAATTCCATTGCCCGCCGCCGGATCGCCTGGTTCGGGATGATTTTTTCTAACCATGAGCAGCCCTCCCTCGTTGCTGTCAAATTAAGCATTTTCGCCTGCCCATGCGCACGGCGAATGCTCGGTGATAAACCAGCAAAAAAGATGGTCGGTTATATTGAGTGCGCGATGCCCGCCGACGGCATTTCCCGGCGCCATTCGTCTCGAAGACGGAGACGTCGGCCCGTCCCGTCTCGAAAACAGCTTAAAGAAGATTACAGTATCCCACGCCCATCCAAAAGTCCTTCGTGTTGGCTACGATGTCGCACAAATAATCCAGTGAAAGCCAATGGTCCCATGTCCGTGATGGGTCCAACCTGACTAGGAGCGAATGGCCGCAATTGGCGGATTTTGTTGCAAAAGTCAGTTGAGACAGGCCGCGAAGCGTGATTCCGTTGAGGTTACGCGATTCTCGGTGAGGTCGATCCATGATGGGCCGTCTGCAGAGTGACCAAGGTCAACTGTTCTACGAGTTTCGTCTTGGCGATGCGGTCCCCGAAGATCATCTGGTGCGGAAGATCGACACTGCGCTCGATCTGTCGTGGCTTCGCAGCGAGCTTGCGCCTCATTATTCGTCGATGGGTCGTCCATCGATCGACCCGGAACTGATGATCCGGATGCTGGTGGTGGGGTATGTGTTTGCGATCCGCTCGGAGCGATTGATCTGTCGTGAAGTGCAGGTGAACCTGGCCTATCGCTGGTTCTGCAAGCTCGGTATCGAGGATGCTGTCCCGGATCATTCGGCGTTTTCGCGTGCCCGGAACGAGCGTTTTCGCGAGGGGGATATTTTTCGCCGGGTGTTCGAGCGGGTCGTCGAGGCGTGCATTGCGGCCGGTCTGGTTGGCGGCGAAGGCTTCGCCGTCGATGCGAGCCTGATCCAAGCCGATGCCAACAAGCAGCGCTCAATCGCAGGTCAGGATTGGCGCAGGGATCGTGATCCGGCGAGATCAAGCCGCGCTGTGAAGGAGTATCTGGCGACCCTCGACGATACGGCGTGGGGCGCCGCCAGCGACGTTGTGCCAAAGTTCGTCTCGCCGTCCGATCCCGCGGCCCAGTGGACCGGGGCGCACAAGGGGCCGGCATTCTTCGCTTACTCCGACAACTATCTCATCGACGTGAAGTTCGGCGTGATCGTTGACGTCGAGGCCTCCCGCTCCATTCGACAGGCCGAGGTCGGCGCGGCAAAGACCATGATCGAGCGAACAGAGGAACGCTTCGGCCTTAAGCCGGAACGGCTTGTCGGAGATACCGCTTACGGGGCAGCTCCGATGCTGAACTGGCTGGTCGAGGAGAAAGGCATCGCGCCACATATCCCCGTGTTCGACAAGTCGAAGAGAGATGACGGCACCCTCTCGCGCAGCGACTTTCGATATGATCCGACCAGCGACGTCTACCACTGCCCGGGCGGGAAGCAGCTCGGAACGAGCGGCACCGTGCACGAGGGCAAGACACTTCTATATCGCGCCAGCAAACTCGACTGCGATGTATGTCCGCTCAAACCGCAATGCTGTCCGAAAGACCCATCGCGCAAGATCCCGCGCGACATCCATGAACACGCCCGAGACGTTGCCCGTTCGCTTGCGGAGACTGAAGCCTTCGAGCAGTCACGCCGTGAGCGCAAGAAGATCGAGATGCGGTTTGCGCACCTCAAGCGCATCCTGAAGCTCGGCCGCCTTCGACTGCGCGGTCCACGAGGCGCCCAGGATGAGTTCGTTCTGGCTGCCATCGCCCAGAACCTGCGGCGGCTCGCATCGCTGGTTGCGCGACCGCCACCCGCTCGGGCTCTCTGTATTGCGTAAGCGTAATAGTTGCGTAGAGAGTGTCAGGGTCGAGGGACCAAACCCCGTCGCCCGAAGTCAAATGGCCGAACGACATCATCGGTCACAGCCGACTTTTGCAACAAAATCGGCGCGAAGCAGTCATTCATATGCTGAAGGAACTTTACGCCGGGGATTCAAGGCCCCTCAAGAGGTCAATTGAGCGTTCTCATTTCTTGGTCGAAAGCGACTGAAAATTCAGTTCGGCAATGACGTGTGCCGACGTACGAAACCACCCCTGACGTCTCGCCAGAGGCGGTCTTCAAAGAATTTGGTCAGAGTGTCCGGTGCCGGGCTTGGCTGTAAATAAGCTCATAAGTTCCACGGCCGCTGCAACCATAGCTAGGTCGATGTCGACCTTAAGGCCTATGATGGGATAACTCCAACTGACACGTGGATGATCGGCAGATCAAGATTTACTGCGACCGGATAAATCCAAGGAAGCGTAGAAAGTGGATAACTAGTATTTTGTTGGCGATTCGCAGCAGCCAGGTTCTCGAATGACGATGGAAGTCTCGTGAAGAAAAGTAGGAAGGTCGGCGCCAGCGATGCGACCAGGAAAAGCGCGACCAAGAAAGGCAAAAAATTCTCGGGTTCGGCGATCTCGACGTCCTCGCCCCTCGGCATGTTGGCGCTCTATCTTCGCGAGCAGTGGAAAAAGCTCGGTCGTGATGGGTTAGTGTTTCTCGCTGAAGACGAGAACAGGGCCGAGCGGCTCGGCGGCATCGTCCATGCACTTGATCCATCGCTCGATGTTCTCGTATTCCCTAGATTGAATACGTTGCCCTTCGATGGGCTGGAACCGTCGCGCGAGATCGCTGGCAGGCGGAGTTCGGTCTTGCGCCGTCTTGCCAGAAGAAAGAGGCCCATTCTGCTCATCTCGACGGCAGAGGCGATCATGGAGCGGCTGCCCTTGCCGGCAAGTTGGTCGCGCATCAGCCTAAGCCTCAAGGTGCGAGCGTCGTATGCCGAGCACGACCTCGAGGCACGCATTGCGGAATTGGGCTACGATCTTGACGAAGAGGCTGAATATCCGGGCGCCGCGCTCTTTCACGGCGCGACGTTCGAGATATTCCCCGCCGGTGCTCTCGGGCCGTACCGGATCGAGCATTCCGGCGGTGCGATCCGCAGAATTGTTGCCGTCGATCCGAATGAGCATGACGTCATCTCCGATTTCAAGGAACTGATTATCGATCCGATGTCGGAACGCCTCGCGCTGGGCGGCGACCGGGCGCAGCGGGCTACCTTCCTCGACTATTGCGATCGGGCACGATGGTTCGCGGATGCAAAAGTTCCGGCCCACGCTGACAGCTGGCTGAGTACGATCGAGGAGTCGGCCGGCCGTAGGGATTCGGAACGCGAGTATCTGGGGCGAGGGGACTGGAAGAAGCTGAAAAAGCGCACGAGTGTGCTTCCTGCCAAGGCGGCGTTTGTAGCCACGCCCGACTTCTCGAAGGTTGCGGCACCGAGGAATGCGCTTCGCGCGTTCGTGGCCCGTGCGGAACGCGCCGGATCTCGTTTGCTCTTCGTCGCCGCGGTCGAAGACGATCTGCGCGCGATGGAGCGCATGAGTGGGGTCAGGGCGGAGCGTTTCGCCAACTGGGACGAGGCGGTGGAGGCCAGAAGACGCGAGGGCGCGCTGTTGGCCGACTTCGACGCGGGCTTTTTCGCTCCCGGGAAAAAGCAGACCTTGGTTGTGACCGCGTCTGACGTGCTCGGCAGCCGTGCCCATCATCCGCAACCGATGGCCAAAGCCTGGACAGTTGCTTTCAATCACCCGGATATTCCCGAGCGCGGCGCGGCCGTCGTTCATCTCCAGCGTGGGTTGGCTTTACTTGATCGTTTGCAGACCCTCGACATGGGGAACGGTACAAAGCGCGAGATGATCAGGCTCGAATTCGCCGGCGATGATGCTGCGCTTGTTCCGCCTGCCGATCTCGCCTTGATCTGGCCCTACGCTGTAGAGCCCGGTAAGCTCGCGTTAGACAAGGCCGATGGCAGCACGTGGTGGAGCAGACGTGGCGAGGCCGAGCAGGAAATCGAAGCAGCGGCCAAACAGCTTGCGAAACATATCGCCCAACGACGGCGCCGGCGGGCTCCCAAGCTGGTCGCTCCGGGGGCGGCCTATGAAAGATTCGTCGCGCGCTTTCCCTGGTTCACGACACCTGATCAGGCCAAGGCAATCCGGGACGTGCTGGACGATCTGGCGGCCGGTCACCCGATGGACCGGGTGGTCTGCGGTGATGTCGGCTTCGGCAAGACGGAGGTCGCTCTGAGAGCGGCGGCGGCTGTCGCGCTGTCAGGAAAACAGGTCGCTGTTGCGGTTCCGACCACCGTCCTTGCCAGGCAGCATGTCGAGACATTTCGCAAGCGGTTCGGCCCGCTCGGAATCGAAGTGGCGAATTTGTCGCGATCGGCAACGGCAGCGGAGATAAGAGATACGAAAGAAAAACTCCGTCGCGGCTTACTGAAAGTCGTTATTGGCACACAAGCTCTCGGCTCGACTGACGTGAGGTTTGCCGACCTCGGCCTTGTCATCATCGATGAGGAGCAGCACTTTGGTGCGGCGGAGAAGGCGAAACTTTCGGGTCTTGCGAAGGGCGTTCATACTCTTTGGATGAGCGCCACGCCGATACCGCGCACGCTGGCGGCGGGTCTTGCAGGGTTCAGAGACCTGAGCGTTATTGCTACGCCACCAGTTCATCGGCTGCCTATCGTCACCAAGGTTGCTCCGCTATCGGACGCCGCGATCGTCGCGGCTTTGCTGCGTGAGCAAAGGCGGTATGGGCAGAGCTTCCTGATTTGCCCCCGTATCCAGGATTTGGAGCCGATGCTGGCAAGGATAAAATTGAATGCTCCGGACCTTCGCATAGTATGTCTCCATGGTCGGTTACCAGCCGCAGATATCGACGATCGAATGATGAGCTTCGTCGAAGGTGAAGCGGACGTGCTCCTCGCGACCAATATCGTGGAGAGTGGCCTCGACATTCCGCGGGCGAACACCATCGTTATCTGCTGGCCGGAGAAGTTTGGTCTGTCGCAGCTTCATCAGCTAAGGGGCCGCGTCGGACGGGGCGGCACGCGTGCTTTCGCGTATTTGTTAAACGAGTCGAACTCCGAACAATCCGAGAAGCGTTTGGCTGTGCTGGAAGAGTTCAGCAAGCCCGGCGCCGGCTTTACCATCAGCGAACGTGATCTGGATCTCCGGGGCGCCGGAGACCTCTTCTCCGAACAGCAGTCTGGCCATCTGCAGGTATTCGGGCCGATGCTTTATAGCCATCTTCTCAAGCGGGCGTCGGAGAAGGACACCGAGGGTGGCGCCGAGCTGTGGGTGCCTGATTTGAACCTGCCGATCGCCGACATGTTGCCCACGGGCTACGTGCAGTCGGACGCTGTTCGCCTGGAAATCTATGGTCGTATTGCCAGATGCTGCACCGAGGATGATCTCGAGGATTTGGAGGACGAAACCGCACGTCGTTTCGGCAGGCTGCCGCCGGAAGCGCACGACTTTTTCGCGGCCGCAAGGCTCAGGCTCGATTGCAAGCGACGCGGCATTATGAGGCTCGACGTCGGCCCCGAGGCTGTTGCGGCGACGTTTCTCCCTGGTCGGCTTCGCAAGTCGAGAGCGAAGTCGCTAGAGCGCGAAGGCGATCGCGTGGTCTATATCGGCAATCGCAATGCTAAGCCGTTCGAACGAATAAGCGACTTCCTTGAGTTGCTGGACTAGTAGTTGGCTAGAGCCGTTCCATAATATTCGATGAGGGAATGGCCGCTGTTGGCGCAAAGCAGCCATCCAAGCTGCTAAAGAGGGGCATGTTCTGCTCTGCAGTGATCGAGATTTCATCGGGCGAGAAACCCGCAACCGCCAGCGTGATCTGGTAACGGTCTTCCGCGAGGCGTTCGGTCTAATTTTTTTCCATCCTCTTCTGACAGTCGGCTGCGGTCCGCAGGCGCTAGAAATCGTGTCCTTCCGGGAGTGGCGCCATGCTACATTTCCCCTGCGGCGCTCGCCGGCGGCCTCTCTGAGGGACTAACTAATGCCCACTCCACCCGGAAAGGATTCAGTATCGGCCCCTACCGCAGCCACTGATGCCACTAGGCAGGAGCTACCGTACCGGTTACGGCAACAGTCCTTGCTTGGAGAGTTCGGTCGGTCCGCAATGCAGACCCGGGACATTGGACAAATCCTGCAGCGCGCTACAGAGCTCTGCTCCCAAGGCCTCGAAACATCCTTGGCCAAGGTGCTCGAGTACATGCCTAACGACAGGCGGCTGCTGGTCTGCGCCGGAGTCGGCTGGGCACCGGGAACGATCGGTCAGGTGTCGCTCGGGATTGATATGGAATCTCCCGCAGGCTACGCGTTCCAGACCGGCCAAATGGTAATTTCAAATCATCTTCAGGAAGAAACACGCTTTCGCACGCCCAAGCTGCTGTCGGATCACGGGATCAAGCGGGCGATCAACGTCCTGATCGCGAGAGGCGGCGAGGGCAATCTGCCCTTCGGTGTCCTAGAGGTCGACAGTGCCGACCCTGGCCAGTTCGATGCTGCGGATGCCGACTTCCTTGCCGGCTTCGCTGGTTTGCTCGGTATTGCCATCGAACGGCAACATGCCGACGCGGACCTCAAGGAAGCGCTCGACCACCAAGCCATGCTGACGCGCGAGATGAGCCATCGCGTCAAGAACAGCCTGGCGTCGGTCGTGGGTCTGCTCCGCGTGCAGGGGCGCAACGCGGAGTCGGAAGATGTCCGAAATGCCTTGAAAGACGCGGCTTCGCGCATCATCACGATTGCCCAGGTCCACGACCATTTATGGCGCAGCACCAGGATCGGGTTTGTCGACATCGCCGACTTTGCAGGCGAGCTTTGCCGGAAGCTGCAGGAAACCGTAGCGCACAAGGTAAGCTGCGCTTTCGATCCTCTGATGATTTCCGCGGACAAGGCGATTCCGTTGGGCCTTCTGATCAATGAGATTGTGACGAATTCCGCCAAGCATGCTTACCCCGATGTAGTCGGCGAAATCCGCGTTTCGGGCGAACGGCGCGGCAGCGACTTGCGGGTGGAAGTATCAGATCAGGGTATCGGTCTGCCGACGGACTTCGATATCGACAAGCCACGGGCGTCTCTCGGCTTCAAAGTGATAAAAAGCCTGATCGCCCAAGTTGAGGGCCGCATTGCAGTGACGTCCAACACGCCTAACGGCGTCATGATCCAGCTTGACGTGCCCTTGGACGAGAACACGAGCTGAGCCGCGCCGGCGGCCGGGGTTACTCAAATATAGGTTGCGGTCAGGGGAACTCCCCATGGATCGCACCGTTGTTCCCATGATCCCCAAGCGAAGCGGGATCGGCTATCAGCCACAGTCAGCAGCCTCACATGAACAACTCTCTCACGTCCCTGGCCATATTCGGCCTTTTGGGAGCGGCGGTTATTGCCTTGCCTGGGTTTGCGCCTCAGGTGGCCGCGGGCGAGACCTCCGTGCTGGCGAAGTCGGACCGGCTTGAACTTCCGACTGTCGCGCGAAATTGTTCGCAGCAGGTCTGACCCCGCTTCGATGCGCAGTGCCTGCATAGCGGCGAGGCGATGGTTCGCGAAGTTCGCCTGGTCACGGCGCGCCGCTAGGCAAGCAGCTTGCACAAGCAGCTTGCAGACGTGGCGAACGGGAGACCTTGATGATCAGTCCAGAAGCTCGCAATGCAGTTCAGATCGACCGAGTGTGTAGCGCCGCGATCTGCGAGGAAATAGGTGCGCGGCTGCGGATTAGACTGGCAGGCGAGCATGACCGATTACCGCAACACCTGATTACGCTGATGGACGCCATTCGGACCAACGATTGAGGTAGCAAGATGAATATGTCGAGCGAAAGCCTCTTGGTCATATTGTTCGTAGGGCTCGTTGCAGGCTGGTTGGCCGCTCAAATCGTACGCGGGACCGGATTCGGGATCGTCGGCGATCTGATCATCGGTATTCTCGGCGCCTTTATAGGCAGTTGGTTGCTGCCCCGGCTCGGCATCCATCTCGGTAGCGGCATCATCAGCGCGATCGTCAACGCCACCATCGGCGCGGTACTGCTGCTCTTCGTGGTGCGGCTTCTCCGCGGTAGCGGTGGATGGGGAAGCAGATGGCGCGGCCGTTGGGGGTGACCCATGCCCGCGTCTCGGCAACGGCTCGTGCGTTTGTCGCGAGAACCACGAGGACCCTGAACTTAGCCCCGGATCGATTCCAGATGAAAGACTTCTCGAATGCGTCGTTTCCGCCTGAAACGATCTCGATCATGAAAGTGGCGTTGGATAGGGCGGTTGCCTCACTGCCGGATCCCGTCAGTTCCGCGCATGTCCAGGCCATTGCGGAAACGATACTCCGCACCGCGAAGGACGGCGAGCGAGACCCCGCTGTATTGCAGAGAATGGCATTGATGGAGCTTCAGATCCTGACACGCTGTTGATGCCGGTCCGCAGCGAGGACTTCGAGCCACCGCCCGACATGTGATCCGTCGAAAGGAACGATTGTTCGTCGCCGGGCTTGATGCATGCAGTCGTGGCCTGGATGTGCCCACCGGAAGGGTGGAAATGCCTGTAGTCTTGGTTGTCGAAGATGAGACCGTGATCAGGGA
Organism: Bradyrhizobium sp. OAE829; assembly: GCF_040546575.1. Lineage (NCBI taxonomy): Bacteria > Pseudomonadati > Pseudomonadota > Alphaproteobacteria > Hyphomicrobiales > Nitrobacteraceae > Bradyrhizobium > Bradyrhizobium sp. OAE829. The sequence goes on from NZ_JBEPOE010000001.1 coordinate 6,013,942, forward strand.
GCTCGTCGCGGAAGAGCTTGAAGTGGCCGGATACACCGTCGTCATTGCGAACGATGCCGATCAAGCGATCGCCATTCTCGAAGCCCGTCAGGATATCCACCTCGTTTTTACTGACATCAACATGCCCGGCTCCATGGACGGGTTGAAATTAGCCGCTGCCGTAAGAGACAGGTGGCCTCCGGTTCACATCATCATCACCAGTGGCAAGATTCGGCCGCTGGAAATCCCGGCGAACGCGCTTTTTATTCCCAAGCCCTATGTCGGCGAGAATGTTATAGCGGCGATGAGAACGTTCGAAAATATGAATTAGAGAGTCCAGGCGAGTAGGTCTGCGCTTTCGAGAGGCCGTTTTCCGTACTCATTCGGTTCGGGTTTGGCGGCGGTCGTTCATGCCAGCATCTGTCCGACCGGTCTGAGGGGCTTTCGTCAACCCTGCAGGCGCCGCCGTTTGTAATGGCGCCCGGATGCGACGTGTCGGGCACGGCTCAGAGGTGACACGGTCCGCCGCAACCGGCGGGTCATTGACTGCACGACGCAGGAGGTAGAATCGTGAACACCAAAGCAGAACTGAATAGGTACTTCGATTTGATTGATCGGCGAGTGCCGATCCGTGTCTCTCGTTCGATTCGCTGGTTGCGCAAGCCGACCTCATTCGGGGCTCGTCTAGTTGTTGCTTCGTTGCTCATTGTTGGCGGAATTTTTAGTTTTCTGCCTGTCTTGGGTCTTTGGATGCTGCCCCTCGGGCTCCTGTTGATCGCGCAGGATATCCACTTTTTGCAAAGGCCTCTTGTGAAAGGTCTGGCGTTGGCCGAAGCAGGAATGAAGTGGCTAAGGGTTAAATGGCAAAACAGAAATCGCGGTGGCTTCTAATGGGAGGGTGGTCCGCAAACCTTTGCGCTTTGCCCGCATAAGGGCCGACCTGATTGGAACGACGGGTCTTGGCACTTTCCAGACCCTCGCGGCGCATCTGACTATGCCCGTTCACAAGGGCAGAGCGGACCTCGCTGCGACGATAGCTGACTTCCGAAAGTGACCCAGAACAGACATGGCTGGATTTCTCATGCTCGAGCCGAATCGAGCGCGCGGCAACCTCAGCTCTTATCGGAAAGAGTCGGAGGGGCTGCAGCGTAATCGCCGGATTTCGTAAGTCGAGCCAGCGTAGCCAATTGCCGCAACCACTGCATTCTTGGTCGGGCCGGATAGCCGCCCCAGGTTTTTCCCGGCGGGACGTCATTCATAACTCCTGAACCCCCTGCCACCCTTCCACCCCTGCCGATCGTGACGTGGGATGCGATGGCAACTCTGCCACCTAGGACGACAAAATCTTCAAGCGTCACGCTGCCACTGAGACCCGACTGTGCGACGATAATACAATGGCGGCCAATGACTACGTTGTGGCCGACCTGACATAGATTGTCGATCTTTGTAGCTTCTCCAATGATCGTGTCCCTTATGCCGCCACGATCAATCGTCGTCCCGGCGCCGATCTCCACGTCGTCATGGATAATTACCCGTCCAGTTTGGGGAACTTTCTGCTGTAGTAAACCCGCAATATAACCAAAACCGTCCTGCCCAATACGGCATCCGGGATGGATTATGACGCGCTCACCTATGAGCGTATGGGTGATCGAACAGCCTGCGCCAATCGTGCAGTCGCGGCCGATCAACACGTCAGGCCCGATTACGGCCGTTGCGGCGATGATGCTTCCCGCTCCTATCTCAGCCCGAGGCCCGATCACAGCTCCCGGATCAATCGTTATTCCGCTCCCAAGGCGCGCAGTTGGATGGATGGTTGAGCCTGGAGAAATTTCGCCAGTTTCGTAAAGGGATGTCGGGCGAAGGGATCGCGGATACAGTTCACTATGTACGTCAACAAAGGCCTGATAGGGCTGCTCCGTCGGCAACAGGATGAGAGTACCTGGGGCGCGGCTTTCGAAGCGCCGAAGCATTAGACAGGCCCCCGCGCGCGTTGTCGCAAGCGCGTCGGCGTATTTATTGCTTTCGATAAAAGCGAGGTCATTCGGCCCGGCAAGTTCGAGTGGCGCCACATCTGTAATCAGGTGGGAAAGCCGCCTTGCATCATGGCATTCGGCACCCGTCAGCGATATGATTTTGGCTACTGTCAAGCCAGCGGGGCTATCGAAGAATCTGCGTTCACCCATATCCCACCCCTAATTGAAAACGGAGAATCGAGTTCTCGGTAACCTGCATCGCCAGTTTTATTGCCATGCTTTCGGAGAGAGCGACGTTCGACCCGTCAAGCAGCGCGAAGGGAGACAGCACGACCGAGTTTTGGCGAGAGCAGATCGTCCCGCAGGGCGAGGAGCGAAGGCGACGAGATATAAGCTCGACGGACCCGTTCCTACTATGGTACCGAGCCCTCGTTATTCGAGCCCGTCGGGTCATAAGATAGCACGTCGCCATCCGAAATTGGCACTAAACGGACCTCCGGGAATGTCCGTTCAATGTCCGCCTTCGGGAGTAAAGCAGACTTCCCACCGCAATGCCGCGACTTCTGTTTTTGACCCAAGACGGACATGCATCTTATCCGGAATTGTCACGGCATTCAAAAACGCTGCCGTATCCCGATTACATTTGCGTTGTTCCCCTCCTTCATGCCACCGAGCGTGCCGTATCCACCGGAGCGGTGCTGGATGCGGATAACCAATTCGGTATCGGGAAGGGTAGCCAAGGCAAACGCAAGGTCAAAGCCCAAGTAAAAAAGAACATGGCTGTTGCCCTGATGGGCGATCTGATTCAGGCCCTCTTGGCCAATCGGATTTGATACTGCGCTTAGTCCAAACACAAAGCCTGGCGAAATCCGAACCGCATCAAACAATGCGACACCCTGGTGTCGAAATGAGATGCCGCCCCACAGCTCTGCTGAATGTTTCATTTTATTTGAGTAAGCGACGGTGTCACAACAAACCGTGTAGTTGCCGAACCGATCAGCAAGTCCGATCTCCGCGCCAATCAGAATTCCACTGTTGAACTGAAAAAAGTCGCGTTGATAGGCTCCGCCTACGATGTAATTGTCATAAAACATCGTCCGTGGTGCACCAACGCCGAAGGCAAATGTCTCCCCGAGATTTCCCGAGTTTGTGCGACCTGCAAACCCAAACACCGACTGCTTGAGATTAGGTTGATTAGCCAATTTGAACGGACTTAGAAAATAGGAATAGTCGGCTTCCGGGTTTCGCGGTTGGTCGGAAGCGAGTTCCGCGGATCGGCTAGACGCGGGGATACTCAATCCACATGCCAGCGAGCAAATTCCGAGTGCAAGAACAGATCGCAACATGCATCTCCGCACAACACAGTCAAACTCTCGCTCGGAATAGGTACGAGTACTCGGCGCCGATCCCGGACTAAAGGATAACCGCATGGTCGGCTATGAAGTGCCGTGCCTTAACGGCAACACTTCATTTCATATGAGATCAAAATGGCAAATCGTGCCAATTGGTCGCACTTTTTGGAGCCTGCTGACCATCCCACAGGTTCACGGTTACCATTCGCACGCGCGCAAAACTCCTCGCGTTTGAGACATGCCGCGATGTCCGTGTTGAGTCCGCTATCGCGGGCAAAGCGGAAGGTGGGATTGGCGTCAGTCTGACCGAGTTGGATCGGTTACCCACTTTTCCCGGCGTGCCAATTCCGCGCGGAAGGGAATGGCACAAACTGCATAGTTCAATAGGACACGACGCTTGCCATTTTTTCCCAATCAAAGTTCGCCTGTGGCAATCCGGATACAGGTCGAAGCAATCAAATCATTCATACTGTGTCGTGGAATGGGAATACATGTACACGCCGCGCGGCTGGAAAGTCGTCGGCTACACCGGAAGGGGATATGCGATGAAGAAGTCTCTGATGGGTACGGTAGGTCTGATTGCGCTGGGCATGGGCGCTCCTGCGTCCGCCGCCGACATGGCCGTCAAGGCAAGGCCTATGGCGGCACCGCTTCCGGTAATCTACGATTGGAGCGGGTTCTATATTGGCGCCAACGGTGGCTGGGGACAGAGCCGCAATTGCTGGGATTTTGTCACGGTGGCTGGCGTCGTCGTCGCTGACGGTTGCCGGGAGCGGTCCGGCGGTCTCGCTGGCGGACAGATCGGTTATCGCTGGCAGTCGGGCACCTGGGTGTTCGGCCTGGAAGCTCAGGGTGATTGGGCGGACCTCAGCAACCAGCGCATCAGCATTATCAATCCTGCGTTTTCCACTCGCACCACGACCGATGGTATTGGCCTCTTTACCGGCCAGATCGGCTACGCTTGGAACGCAGCACTGCTGTACGTAAAGGGCGGCGCGGCAGTGACGAGCAACCGCTTTAGCATCCTCAGTACCCTTACCGGCGCTGAACTGGCCTCAGCTAGCGCAACCCGCTGGGGCGGCACTATCGGTGTTGGACTGGAGTACGGCTTCACACCAAACTGGTCGTTCGGTGTCGAGTACAACCATCTGTTCATGGGCGACGCGAACAATTCGTTCTCGGTCGCCAATCCGATTGTTGCGGGCGCGCTCAATCGGATCAGTCAGGACGTGGATATGGTAACCTTGCGCATCAACTACCGCTTCGGCGGTTACGGGGCACCGGTCGCTGCGCGGTACTGATCTCGCCTTTATTGCAAAATCTCCAGTACAGTAGGCCGGCAGAAATGCCGGCCTATTTTGTTGGAGGGATTACATGCCCAAAAAATCGGTCGGGTGCGCAACTCGCCCACAGCCGGCTTCGCGACGCGCGGCTGCCGATCTCATAAATGAAGCGTTCAAGAAATCGGATGTTTCCGAGATTTGTCATGCCATTGGCGCGGCCACCCACCTTTACAATATCTCTCATCTTGCGGACAAATCTGGGATTGCGAGGACAAGCATTCATCGTGCGTTTGCACGCGATCCACAAAAACCGAACTTCACGACAATTGTTAGAGTACTCGACGCGATGGGCTTCCAGTTACATGTCAAGATGCGCCGGAATGCAGGAGCAGCGCTCTTGAAATCGGTTGAGAATGCCAAGAGCCTGTGACGGTGCCGCGACCCGCACCTTTGAGACATGCCCGCCAATCCTTAGAATGTCCGTTCACCGGGGTAGACCGGAAGTCACCGTGGTCCGGTCAAAGCGACGCGAATGACCCAAAGCGAACACCCCTTTCAACAAGGCTGATCCTACTATTGCTAGTAGGGGGAGGACGATCCTGAACTCTGTCAAGTCGCCTGCCGACCGCGAAACCCTCACGTGAGGGATGACGGAATAGTCCCGCCCCGTCTTCATCGTACAATCGGCCGGAACCTTACGCTTGAAGAACTGTTGCTTTTTTGGTCAGTGACTGAGGAGACAGTCAATGAAAAACTATCATGTTGACGGTCGCGGAAGCGGTCTGAGCACCGGCATGATGGTTGTTATCGCGGCCTTCGCCGTTGTCGTGCTTATCGCCATGTGGGGTCCTTGGCGCCTCAAAGTACATAGCGAAAAGCCCTCTCCTCAGACGACTGCCGGTTCTGTGTCGCATCTGCCGGCGGCGCCTGATGTTCCAACCGCTCCGGGTGCGCCAGGAACCAGCCGCTAAGTTGTGATGTCGGAGTTTCATGGACGCTGACGCGCCATAGCGAAGCGAAGGTGCCGTTAGTGTTTTTGAGGCGTTTGCTTTGAGCGAGCGGAGGCCCCTGAGCGGCTGTTGTTGGCGCGTAGACGCGACGGGCAACCCACCAAATTCCTGACCGTAACCAATCTCAAGACGGCAAAGTGGCTCGGTCTTGAAATCCCGACCTCGCTTGCTGCCACCGCAGACGAAGTGATCGAATAAGGCTTGTCACCTCCGGTTTTGGCACCTTCTGGACCTGCCGAAGCGGCCTGACGACGTCCGTTCATCGAGGTAAAGCGGACCTCGCAACAGTGCGCGGCGACTTCCGCAAATGACCCTGGTTGTGTGAAAACGCGGCTGCTTTGGTATGATTCTCTCGTGATTCTGCGGGGGAAGCTGATGAGGCGCTTCGTTGAGCAGGCGGACCGTGGGCAGTCGACGTTATTGCCCGAATGCCTCGATGATTTCATTGACGATAGCAACCCTGTTCGCGTGATCGATGTGTTTGTCGATGCGCTGGATTTGGCTGAGATGAGCTTTGAGGGGGTGGAGCCGGCAGCGACAGGCCGGCCATCGTACCACCCCTCGGTTCTCCTCAAGCTTTACATTTACGGCTATCTGAACCGGGTTCAGTCGAGCCGGCGGCTCGAACGAGAGGCCGGGCGCAATGTCGAGGTCATGTGGCTGCTGGGTCGGCTCGCACCTGATCACAAGACGATCGCGGACTTCCGCAAAGACAACGGCCTGGCGCTGCGCAAGGTATGTGCGCGCTTCGTCGAACTCTGCCGCGAGATGGGTCTGCTGGCGACGGCGAGCGTTGCCATCGATGGCAGCAAGTTCAAGGCCGTGAACAATCGCGACAAGAACTTCACGCGGGCGAAGGTGGAGCGGCGGCGTACCCAGCTGGAGGAGAGCGTCGCACGCTATCTGAGCCAACTTGACACGGCCGACCGGCAGGAGCCGACGGAGGCACTGGCCGCGAAGGTAACGAGGCTTACCGAGAAACTGACGAAGCTGAAGGAGGAAATGGGCAAGCTTGCCGTTTACGAGAAGCAGATGCTTGCTTCGCCTGACCAGCAAATCTCACTGACCGATCCCGACAGCCGTTCGATGGCGACGAGCGGGCGCGGCTCCGGCGTCGTCGGCTATAACGTGCAGGTCGCCGTGGATACCGAGCATCATCTGATTGTGACGCATGAGGTCACGAACAGCGGCTCAGATCGGGCCCAACTGGCCAATATGGCCAAGCAGGCCAAGGTTGTTCTCAAGACCGAGACGCTCGAGGCCGTTGCCGATCGCGGCTACTTCAGCAGCGTGGAGATCCTCGCCTGCCACGAGGCCGGCATCACAGTAACTCTGCCCAAGCCGCAGACGTCGGGCGCCAAATCGGATGGGCGCTTCGGCAAGCAGGACTTTGTCTATTTGCCAGAGGAGGACGCCTATCGCTGTCCGGCCGGAGAGCAACTGCCATATCACTTCACTAGCGAGGAAGATGGCAAGCGGATAAGGCGTTACTGGACCAACGCCTGTCAAAATTGTTCGCTCAAGTCCCAGTGCACGACAGGGCCAGAGCGGCGGATTCCACGATGGGAGCATGAGCACCTGCTCGATGCCGTGCAGCAGCGCCTTGATGCGAACCCGCTCGCCATGCGCCAGCGTCGCGAGACGGTCGAGCATCCGTTCGGCACGATGAAGGCCCGCATGGGAGCGACACACTTCGTCACCAAAACGCTTCCAAAAGTAGCCGCCGAGATGGCTCTCTCCGTTCTGGCCTATAATCTGACACGGGTCATCAACATCGTCGGGACCAAGCCGCTGATGGCTGCGATCGTGGCCTGAGACCGAACGGGTCCTGGCTTCTCACCGACTTCCTTGGGAAGGGTGTTTTTACACGACCAAGACCCGGAGCGGACATTGATCATTATTTCAATTACCCATCTTCGGACAGTGATGTTACAGTCGGAGCGCAGAGGTATCTAGTTAGGTCGGTACTTTCCATATCGAGTTTGGATGCTGCTCCGATGAAATCGAACAAAAGATTTCAACTCGTCCTGATCAAGCCGTCGCATTACGACGATGACGGGTATGTCATTCGCTGGTGGCGCGGCGGGCTGCCTTCAAATTCGCTCGCTTGCCTTTATGGCATCACGCTGGAATGTCGCGAGCGCCAGGTTCTCGGCGCCGATTTCGACATCGACATTGAGGCGATCGACGAGACCAATTGGAGGGTCTCTGTCGAGGATCTGACGCGCAAGATCAAAGCGGCTGATGCCGGCATGGTGATGCTGGTCGGCGTGCAGTCCAACCAGTTTCCACGCTCACTCGATATCGCAAGACAGTTTCGTAGCCGAGGAGTCCAGGTCGCGATCGGTGGCTTCCATGTGTCCGGCACCCTTGCGATGTTGCCGGAGTGTGATCCCGGCGTGCAGGAGATGATGGAACTCGGCGTGTCGGTGTTCGCCGGCGAGGCAGAGGGCCGGCTTGAAGGCGTGTTGCAGGACGCGGTCAAAGGAGAACTCAAGCCGCTGTATAATTTCCTCGCCGACTTGCCACACCTCGAATGTCAGCCACTGCCGATCATTCCCAGCCAGCAAATCGAGCGGGTTATAGGCCACACCACCAGCTTCGATGCCGGGCGCGGCTGCCCGTTCCAGTGTTCGTTCTGCACGATCATCAATGTGCAGGGGCGAAAGTCGCGGCGCCGGACCGCGGACGACATCGAAGCAGTGATCCGCGGAAACGTTGCGCAAGGCATCTACGCGTTCTTCATCACGGACGACAATTTTGCGCGTAACAAGGACTGGGAGGCGCTGCTCGACCGGATTATCACGCTTCGCGAAAAGGAGGGTTGGGCGCTAAGCTTCACGATCCAGGTCGATACACTTTGTCACAAATTACCGAACTTCATCGACAAATGCGCTCAGGCCGGAGTTCGCCGATGTTTCATCGGCCTGGAAAATATCAACCCGGATAGCCTGCTTGGCGCCAAGAAGCGTCAGAATAAGATCACCGACTACCGCGAAATGATGCTGGCCTGGAAGCAGGCCAAGATCATGACGATTGGCGGCTACATCATCGGCTTCCCGAACGACACGCCGGCGTCTATCTTCCGCGACATTGAAATCATCCAGAACGAATTGCCTATCGACATTCTGGAGTTTTTCTTCCTCACACCGCTGCCCGGTTCGGAGGACCATAAGACACTATATTCGAAGGGCGTCGTGATGGATCCGGACCTCAACAAATACGATCTGGATCACGTCACGGCCGCGCATTCCAACATGTCCAAGGCGGAGTGGGAAGGCGCTTACAAGCTGGCCTGGAACACCTACTACAGTTGGGAGCACATCGAATCCATGATGCGGCGTGCTGCGGCCATGGGCAACAGCGTCGGCAAGATCAAGACCTATGTGCTCTATTTCAAGGGTTACCATCCGATCGAGCGCGTTCACCCGCTCGAGGGCGGCGTTCTACGGTTAAAGCGTCGGGATGAGCGCCGGCCGCATCTGCCGGTCGAACCGGTTTGGTTATTCTATCCACGCTATTTTGCGGAAACCGCGTTGAAGGCCGTGCGATGGGCAGCACTCGCGATCCGTCTGGAACGGCTTGCGTACAAGGTCAAAAACGATCCGCAGCGGCTCAAATATATGGATAAGGCGCTGACACCGGTAGTCAATGAAGTCGATAGCCTTGAATTGTACAAAACCAGGTCCAGCCAGGCTTTTCTCGATCAGCGGCGACACATAGAAGAGGCGCAAAAGCCCAAGCTCGCAGCCCGGTAGCCTGCTTGGTATTTTCAAATCCGTGCAAAATTGCTCGCGCACGTTCACGAGATGGTGGATTGGTGACTCAGTGAATGAGTCCGCTCATGGCACAAAGCGTCAGTTTGCGCGGTGCAAGGCCATGTCCGTAGTTGGGGGAAAGCCGACGTGCCGGTTGAATGCCCGATCTTCTCAGTTTGACCCATCCGCGACATTGGCCGCGCCCAGTAGCATTACCCTTGATGCTGGTTTTAGCTCTATCAACGTACCTGTCTGAGCCGCTAAGATGCCAAATCGTGAGCCTTGGGATTGGCAATGCAGCGGCGCGAGTTCATCGGGCTTCTCGGCGGGGCAGCGGCGGTATGGCCGATTGTCGTTCTGGCACAGAAAACGCCTATCGTTATTGGAGTTCTCGGTGGCCACGCGCAGCCAGTCGGGGATGACCCTCAGCGTAATGCCTTCCGGCAAGGTCTCCTCGACTATGGCTTGGTTGAAGGCCGCGACTATGTCCTCGAGGAGCGTTTCGCGGGGGGCGACAATACCCGCGTTATAGAGCTCGCAAATGAACTCGCAAGGTCAAAGGTGCGAATGATCGTTGCGAACACTCCTGCTGGAGTACGTGCCGCCCAACGTCTTGATCCGCCTATCCCCGTCCTTATGATGGTCATGAATGATCCGGTTGGCGCTGGTCTGGTTGCGAGTCTCGCCAATCCAGGCAACCACACGTCCGGAACCGCAAGTCTGAACCAGGACCTGACCCCAAAGATGTTGGAGTTCGTGCGCGAAATTTTCCCGAAGGCGCGCGTGATCGGGGCCTTGTTCAATCCTGCAAATCCGACTAGCCCCGTCATGATGGAAAGCCTTCGCGTGAACGGAGATCGCACGGGAATGGACGTGTTCCCCTTCGCACTGGAGCCGCGAACCGACCTTGAAGCGTTGTTTGCCACGCTCGCGAGCCGACACTTAGATGCACTGCAGGTAATTAGTGATCCGTCTATTAACGATGTGCGGTATCGCCTCGCCGAGCTTGCGTTAGCGCATCGGCTTCCGCTGTTCTCAACGAGTTCGTTGTTTGCGGAAGCTGGGTGCCTTATCAGCTACGGCGCATCGGTGAACAAAATTCTTCGCCGAATGGGGTACTACGTGAAGAAGATCCTAGACGGAGCCGAAGCCGGCAAACTACCCGTCGAGCAGCCGACAAACGTGGAGCTAATCATCAACCTCAAGACAGCGAAGGCCCTTGGCATTACCGTCCCGCTCTATCTGGTGGGGCGCGCCGACGCGGTGATCGAATAGTATCCTTGCTGCGGTGCATGGGTCCATGGCACGAAGCAGAAAAGCCGAACCGATCTGGCGATGTCCGTTGACGGGGGTAGACCGGAAGTGGCTGGCCGACCGTCAGACCGACGTGAATGACCCGAAGCGGACAATCTTGATCCGCCGGTCGGCCTGAAGCTGCTATAACTTAGATCTCGGGGCCAAGGTGCTCGGCCTCGCGATTGCGGAATGTTCCTGTGCGACGGCACGGTGATCGGATGAGGCGATTTCTCGCTACGGTGCCGGTCCTTCTGGTTGTGCTGCTTGCCTTCGCGTCGGCGGCCACAGCTCAAGCCGTGCGTAAAGTGGCGCACGTAGGGATGCTGTGCCCCAATTTGTGTGCACCGGGGCCGGTTAGCAACGCTCTATCGGACGAGCTTCGCAAGCTCGGCTGGCTCGAGGGTACCACCATCGTCATCGAGCGTAAGGAAGCGGGTGGCCGCTTCGATCGGCTGCCGACGCTCGCCGCTGATCTTGTGCGATCGAAACCCGATCTCATCGTCGCCTTCGCTCCTCAACCCGTGCGCGCCGTTAAGGAAGCGACCTCCGAGATACCAATTGTAATGATCTTCGTCGCCGATCCGGTCGGTTTGGGACTTGCGTCAAGCCTCGCTCATCCGGGCGGAAACCTAACTGGTGTTGCCACGCTGGTGGCTGGAGGCGATTTCGCGGGAAAGGCGTTTGGCATTATTCGAGAACTTTTGCCACAGGCGAAGCGTTTGGCAGCTTTCATCAATCCTTCAAACGAAGTCCATCGGCTGGGATTAAGGGACTTACTATCTGCGGCTGCCACGCTCGGCTTTCAGCTCGACGTTATCGAGGTACGTAAAGCAGAGGAAGTTCCTGGCGCAATTGCCACCGCTAAAGCCGGAGGGGCGGAAGCATTGTACGTAGCGGGTGACACGATCCTTAACTCCCCAACGAGCCGGGTCTCCGAACTTGCGGTGCAAGCAGGGTTGCCGCCGATCTTTTTGGCGGGCGCCCGAGAGAGTGGCGGATTCATTTCTTACGGTCCTGACTACGCCGCCTTGGCGCGTCGCGGCGCCCACTATATCGATCGAATTCTCAAAGGCACCAAACCGGCCGATCTTCCAATTGAGCAGCCCACCAAATTCTTGCTTGCCATCAACCTCAAGACCGCGAAATCGCTTGGTATTGAAGTCCCGCCGTTGCTTCTCGCCCGCGCCGACGAGGTGATCGAATAAGGCTTGTCACTTCCGGTTTTGGCACCTTTGAGACATGCCCGCCTATCCTTAGAATGTCCGTTCACCGGGGTAGACCGGAAGTCACTGTGGTCCAGCCAAAGCGACGTGAATGACCCCCAATGGACGTCCCACATCCACTCTTGCTCAAGCCACCACGGCCTCCACGATGCTCGCCGCAGAGCTGGTTGGGACAACCCGCGTTAGCCGGAAACCGGCCTTGGTCAGAAGCGACCCGTATTCGACTTCGGTTCGCTCCTGACCTCCCATACTAACGAGCATCGTCATGTCGAGCATTTTCCCTGGATGCGGGGTGTCGCCGAGGGGCAGCACCATTTCGACGAGGAGCAGACGACGGGCCGGGTTCATTGCCTTGCATGACGTCCCCTTTGCATAACGGGGATGCCGGCCGTGGCCCGTTCGTGGCTCGAGCTGACTTGTTCACAAGTTGAGTGGTTCGGTGAACGATACGAAGCACCACCACGAATGCTCAGCCGCCGTCTTCGTGGGTACGGGCACCTGTAGCCGCTCGCTACCGACGAGCGGCTAACCTCCGGCGAACTTGAAGCCCCGAACGTCGTCCGGGGCCTTTTTTTGTTGCGAAGCCAGTCGGAGAGTAAATTGACATTGCGGCGATCCTACTTTCCCGAGCATCGCCAGATGAGGATAGCGCTAGTCGACAACGTGATATCCCCCGTCGATGTAGATGGTATCGCCGGTGATCAGCCGGGCTACGTCGTGGGCTAAAAACGCCGTGGCAGCTCCAACGTCTTCTATGCTCACGAGCCCGCGTGCCGGGGCCTTGGCCTTGGCTTTTTCGAGCAGCTTGTCAAACTCGGGAATGCCAGAGGCGGCTCGGGTGGCGAGAGGGCCAGGGGAGATGGCATGCACGCGAATGCCTTTCGGTCCAAGCTCCGCGGATACGTATCTGACCGCGCTTTCAAGGGCCGCCTTGGCAACGCCCATAATATTATAATTCTTCACGACGGTCCGGCTGCCGTAATACGTCATCGTAAAGAGGGTTCCGCCCTTCTTCATCAATGGTTCAGCCAGCTGAGCCATCTGAAGGAATGTCCAGCACGAGACGTGCATGGTGGTGAGAAACCCATCCAAGGGCACGTCGACCACACGCCCATGAAGTGCCTGCTGCGGCGCGAACGCGATCGAATGCACGACGAAATCCAGCTCGCCCCATTCCTTCTTGATACGCTCGAATACCGCCTCCATTTGTCCGGGCACCCGGGCATCAAGCGGCATCACAATGGATGACTCGAGCGCGCGCGCCAACGGATCAACGTGCTTTTTGGCCTTGTCGTTGAGATAGGTGACGGCCAGATCGGCGCCAAATGCTCGGAAGGCGGCGGCGCAACCCCATGCGATGGATTGATCGTTCGCAATGCCTACCACAAGTCCCTTCTTGCCCTCCAGCAGCTTTGCCTTTACGGCCGGAATCAACCTAGCCTTGCCATTGTTCGGCATTTCGAGGGGCTCACCGCGCGCGTATCGTTCGGCAGCCTGTTTCAAGATCGCGAAGGCTTGGCGTCGATCCTTAGCCTCGGCGGTCCTTGCTATCTCATGGTCGTTCATTTTCAACTGACCCTCACCCCACGGAGCAACGCTGATTTCGAACCGGTTATTGCCGAGGGTCGTAAAGAACTGCTGAACCGTCGAGCCCTTGCCGACCGCCTGGGCAAGTGGAAAGGTTTCAACGCGCACGATGCTGCGCAATTGGACCATCGTGTGGTTCGGCAATTTTTTTGGATCGCTTGGGCTCGAGGCAATCAAGTCTCTCGACTGGAAGAAGGCCGTCGGAGCCGCTTTGGTAAAAGCAAAATACGTGACGCTCGAGTTTCTCAACGATGACAAGGCAACGGGAGCAGATGGGCTGACAGCCCTGGCGGGCGAACTAAATAAGCTAGCGCGCGACACCGATATCAAACATTTGCCGGATTATCCCCCCATCCACGAAGGGCGCCTAATTTCTTCTTTGGACAAGATCCAAGACGCGAAGCGGCTTCTTGCGCCAGGCGATCGTCTGACGGTCGAAACAGACGGCCGTGTTTACGAAGTGAATCTAGCCAGCACATGGGCGCCCGCTGAAACCATCGTCGTTGAGGACACACGGCAAACTCGGAGCGAGGGCCAAGCAATCCTTGGAATACGGAAGCCCGATTTGTTGGGTGAGGCCATGTGGCAGTTCAGCCACGGCAAGTTCAATTTGTCGGCACCCATTTTAGACGAGGGGTGGCTGGCAAATTTTCACGGTGGCCGCATTCCGCTGTACTCGGGCGACAGCTTGCGTTGCAAAGTTGCCTTCACCTACGTCTATGACATGAAGGGTGAGTTGATTGAACAAAAGACCGAAGTTCTTGAGGTGTTGGAAATTATTCACGCTCACGGGCCTCAAGCCGGCTTCAATTTTGATAGATCATAGATAGCCGCGCGCCGGCGCGGGTAGGGCAAGACCATTGGAGCAAAAGCCAAAATTATAGACGGCCGGTTTAGTACATGACCTTGGTTTGCCCGCATTGAGCGCATCGCCGATGGCGGGCGAGGGGTGCGCTGGCCCATAAAAGCCGAGCATGCAGCATGTTCCAAGCCTTGCACGCGATCTGATCCGCGTTCTCGCGCGCCCGCGGGCCGGGGCGGGTGGTGCGATTTAGAAAGCGGTCTTAGTTCTTCGATTGCGACGCACCGAACTTGCGTTGCCAACCGTCAGGCACTGGGTGAACTTTCTGATATGTATGTGAGCTGACGCACAGTGCTCGGTCGCGATAGGTCGGACAACGCGGTTTCCCGTGGATGGAGGGTTCAGCCATGACCGAATCTGCCAAGCGACGCATAACAGTTGATGTGATAATCCTAGCGGTGGGAGCGGCAATCTTGATCGTTTCTGCCTTTGTGGGCGTGCTATAACTGAAGGGGCGGCTTTTCGCGTTCTCAAGCGAACAGTCCGGCACCGGCCGGCGTAAACCTCACGAAGGTTCCGGACTCGTGCAGCAACAGCCAACCGCGCGATATCGCCAGATCAAGCCCGGCTTTGTATTCGGCTGGGGTGGCGCGCTCCTGGTACAGCATCGGCGCGTTTATCTTCTCGATGTAAATCTTTCCGTCTACCGGCTCGGTCGCTTTGGCGATCTCCAGCAGCTTGCGCGCGGCGGCTTCCGGATCGGCATAGGGTCGATCAGTGCTGAACTTCATGCGTGCCGCAAATCCATGTGTGCATCCTGAACGTGACGATCGGTTACCGCCATATCGATCGTGGCGCCACAGAAACAGCATGCCCGTCTACTAGTCGATTGCGTCGGCAGCGGAAGGCCAGCGTCATGCATGGGCGCATCTCCGGGTTTACCCATGCTTAACCAAACTGGCGCAGGCTGAATCTGCTGGATTGAGCGTGTTTTGAAAAGCCGTCGTCGGACTGACACCGATGGCGGCTTTTCTCGCAGGGCGCGAGCAAAGCGGTCATGACGGAAAAGCGCAAGGCACATAGGGTCGTATTCGAGAAGGGATTTACGGCCAACATGATGGCGATCGACGGAACTTGGCGTCGACCCTGTACAATGCTGGATGCGTCGGATACCGGCGCCAGACTTTCAATCGACGGCTCGGTTGAAGGTCTTGCCATGAAGGAGTTTTTCCTGGTGCTGTCGACTATGGGAAAAGCATATCGGCGGTGCGAACTCGCTTGGGTCAATGGCGATCAGGTTGGCGTCCATTTTATCAAGCCCGGCGAGAAGAAGAAAACCTCCTAAGAGCGGCATTCGGCACCAGGGTAGGACTGGCGGGCACTTGCCCGCGTCGAACTAGCGTTGCCAGCCCCTGTCAGCCACCCGACGCGGCGCCCTTCTTCACGATCTGATATCCGTTGGCTGCCAGATCCTGAAGGATGGCCTTGGCGATATGTATGCTTTGGTCCGGCGCGATCCATTCGTAATCCAGGTTCGGGCCGCCATCGCCCTCGGGGTACTTGATAAAAGCCGTGTGGATCGCATTGGTAATGAGAATTTCAACCGCCTGGTCTGACATCTGTTAAGTCTCCTATGTGCTCACCGAGCCTATGCCAGCGCGCAAGGATGGCAAAATGTCAGCGAGTCGGACCGCGCGCGTCGCCATTGATTCGATGAATGATTGCCTTGGCGAGCTGCGCGGTTGATCCAAAACGACACCCGTCAAACCGCTGCAGCCCCGCATCCATGAAGCGAATTTTCGACGTTGTCATTGCCTTGGTCGGTATTAGAAAGTAATCGAGTATGCCGTTGTTCCCTTCATCAAGCCGGATCGCGACGATATAGCCCCTGGGCAAAACAGTGCGGCGATTGATCGTCCAGATCAACTTTCTATCTGGCGCTCGCCAAGAGCGGGCAAGGCGAAGCGAGAAAACGAAACGCTTGTTGATCCTGAGCACGTCCTCCCCAGGCTCGAACTTGGCTACCGCTCCAGCCCCCTCAAGTCGACAAATGAGGTCGGCGGCGTTGTTCTGCAATAGCGCGCTAAACTCACTCTTTCGTTCGATCCAGTCTGTATCCCACGCGAGCTTATAGCCAATCAGCCGATAGGCGTTTCGCATACTGCCGAAGCGCTCATCGTAAACATTGACGCTTGGAACGCCCAAGGTACGATTCATGATGGCCTGACTGAGGCGGCCTTCCTTTTGGAGAAGGGTCTTCAATCTCGACAACAATTCGTCGTCACTGAGATGTTCCCACCGGCGCTTCATGCGCTGTTGCGCATCGTGGAACACGTCGGGATCGATTGCCGCTGGGATCGCACCCTTGTTTCTGACCCACAGGTTGGGTGCGTTCTTCGTCGCCTTTCCGCGCAGTAGAGAGGATTCGCGGTTGTATACGGTGTTACCAATGAAATTTTCATTGAGCAGGATGTATTTCACCATACCCCTAGTCCACGGCCGCCCGCGATGATTGGGAAGGCCATCACGATTTAGACCTCGCGCTATTTTCTCTGCTGATTTTCGGTGATCGACGAACTCGCTGAATATTCGTCGGACGACTTGGATTTCATCCGGGTGTCCGAGACGCAATACCACCCGGTCTGTTTTCAGATACTTCTCTTGACCGCGATCGAGGTATCCCTTGGAAACTCGATCTTCATCAACCAATTCACGTCGCAGGCCAAAGCTTAACGGGCCACCTTGTCGAAATCCCAGTGAGGCGCCGCGCAGCTTGGCTGCGTGGATCTTGACGGACAACTCTCGGCTAAATTCGGCGGCCATTACACGCTTTAGGTTTTTGACGATGCTTGAAAGCAGGCTTCCATCGTTGTCAAACTGTTCGGCGCAATATGAGACGCGGACACCGTTTTGTTTGCAGATGAATTCGTAGTACGCACTTTCGTCGGTATCCTGAAAGCGCCCCCATCGGCTGACGTCGTAAACCAGGATATGATCGAAGTTGGCGCGTCCCGATTGAACATCATCGATCAGTTCGATAAGTCCCGTTCGCCCCTTGATCCGCAAGCCGCTGCGGCCCTCATCCATATAGGTTCGGACAATGGTCAGGTTTTTCTGCTGTGCGTAGACGGCTATCGCCGCGGCTTGGTTCTGGATTGAGTAGCGTTGATAATCGGTGGACATTCGAACGTACTGGGCGGCGAAAAGCGCTTTGTTGCGCTTCGCCAGATCGGTTCCCTTGCGCACCACAAGCGAATTGGCCATCGACCGAGTCCGGTTGGCTAAGACAATTTAGCAAATCGTCGCCACGAGAACAACGCTAGCCGCGAAGCTTGAGCCAGGCCTGCAAAGCCAGCGCAGCGATGAAGAGAAGCGACGCAAGTAGGCCTACTATTCCTGATGGCCGCCGTGCGAAATACAGGCTGACTAACGTGATGACTGCCGCCAATTTACGACCAAAGGCCCGTTCCAGGCGGGGAGCATTGGCAAGCACGGTTCCGACTTCGGATTCATTAGACATGGCTTCTCCTCCGGCGCATGCGATTGCAGGGCCGCTACGTAGATTTGAAGGATGGGTTGGGGCCGCTCGGGATCGCCATCGCGAACTCGGGGAGCGGCATTGAAGCAACGTGCCGGTGATTTGCCCGACGTGGCAAGCCCTATTTTTCCGCGTCTTGATCGTGCGCGGCTTTAGCTTTCCCGCTTCATGCCAAGACGTCTGGCGCAAATGCTTCCAACCAGATCGGGGCCCATGACTTGGCCAGTTCCACTTGTGTCTTCGGTCGCGAGTCTTGTCACGATGCCAGATGCCGACGCTATAACGCTAACTTTGCAATAGGTTGTGCTGACGGTCCCGCTGCTAAAACGTCTATTCCCGCTCATCTCAATCTCGGTTTCGGCGGCTAGCTGCCAGACGTAGGATGTCTCGCCAGAGTTCATTCTGAACGATGACGTTGGCGGTCCAAACTGAACTACCAGAGCGTCAACATTTTTCCCAATGTATTGATCGCTCAAGCGCGTCGCCACCTCCTGCTTGGTGGCGAAACAGCCGCCCAAAAACACGCAAAGCGTCGTGGCTAACAGGACACGCATTTTCAGTGATTCCCCCGGTTCGCAAGATTCAAGCGCAACCATAGGACGAGCGCAACGGTAATTCCACGGCGCACCCGGTTCGGTTTGTTGTGTCTAATCCCGTTCTCCCGGCCACCAAGTTGACGGTGGATCGTTCGCCGATATCTTGGTCGGCCGCAGGGTCACGAGATGGCTGCGCTTGTAGGGATAGCGGCGAACCTGCGAGCAGTCCCGACAACGCATGTACCGCTCCAGTTCATGAATTGGGGTCGCCTTCGGTCGGCGGACGGTGTTCAGCGCCACCGTCTGATGCGTTTTGCAGCCGAGGCATTTGACTTCGAGGTAGAGGTAGCCAGCGTTGAGCGCGTCGCCGAACGCGGGCGAGGGCTGGGCAGGGCCCTGGAAGCCGAGCATGCGCTTGTTCCAGGCCTCGCAGGCCAACCGGTCGGCGGCCTTGCGCGCGCGGACCGCATCCTGAGCGGCTGCCCGGATCGACGCGCCGTAGATGGATTCCCGTGACTTGGTGCCCATGGTTCATTGAAGCGCGGCAGAGCGCCTAAGGGAAGCCGCTACAGATTGCGGCTTGACGACGTCGGCGACCCAAGGAAACCTATGACGTCAGAGCCGCCAACTTGAGGCGTTGAAATGCCCGTCAAGCATGAGAAAGCCAAGATAACCGCCGGTGCCATTACCGCCGTTGTTATCGTCGGGTTGGTTGCGGTGATCGCGCTGGGGTTTCTGATGGTGCCGCCGCCGTAAGGAAGAGGCTGCCGGTCGTGGCGGCCTTACTGGTCAGCCGAACTGTCGGGCCGCCGCCAAGAGTAGGGCTGCGGCGACAGCGAGCGCTACGGCAGCGAGTACGCCCTTCAAGAGCCCTTGGCCCGACGTGGGGACGATGAAGGCTGTGGCTAATAGCGCCAGGCCAGCAGCCGCAGCGGCAGCATAGGTAAAAGTCAAAGCGCCACCTCTCTGTCCTCCAGGCGATCCATGGTCATTTGGTTTTCGCCTTCAGCCCGATCTCAACCAAGCGGCGGATGGCTTCGGAGCGGCTGGGCTTGTCTTCTTGCTTCGTGGCCCAGTCGTCGACGGCACCGGAAATGGTCGGCGGAAGCCGCACCGCGCTGACCGGGTGCACTCCGCCCTTCTTTTTCGGGCGTCCGACGGACTTTTTGTTTACAGAAATTGACTTCTTCATAATTTAAGTTTACAGAAATATCGAGCCGAGGGGAAGCGCTAACTTCCGTTCGGCCCTAACTCAGACCAGCTGGAAGGGAGGGACATGATGTCGTCGACCCCCATTGATACTTACGGCGTGCACGAGGTCTTCTGCGAAGCGTTGGGCCGCGTTGATCGCATCGGCCCAAACCGCCGGCTCGTCTTCGTCATCACCCAGCCGACACTCTCCAGTGAAGGCGGTCGCGAACAGGTGGCGGTGCTTAAGATCGCGATGTCGGCGGAGGCGGCGTTTCAAGCAGCCCAAGTGATCCTCAACGATGGCGGCCAGCCGTTGGCTGCGCTGGAATCTCTTGCGACCACTCGGGCCAACTCAGAATCGTCGATGCCGCGGACAGACCGCCGGGTCGCGCCGGCGGGTTTTCTTTGACCGCGCACACGAACCCCTACACGAGGCTGACAATGGCGAGGACTAATTCGGGGCCGAATTCGCTCGACGCCAGCGCGATCAACGTTCCGGCACAGACGGCCAAAATGGCGGTTACTGTGAAAGCAATCATTTTGAAAATCCCCTGTTTTCAGTGACGAGGAGACTGCTCCGGCTTCGTTTCCGGACGACTGCGTGGGGAAGGGCAATCGGTTTCGTTCACCTAGACGTTATCTTCCGTAGGAATGTCGAAATGATGTGCGATCGGGGCCCGTCAGGCGGCCCTTGGACGCGGAGAAGCGTTCATCGATTATCGCGAGACCGGCGTCGTTTGCAGGATCTTGGCGCCTTTGGGCACGATTACGGGAAGCGTGCCGGACATTCTTTCATAATGTCCGGATACGCGGAGGAGCAGTATTTGAGCAAGCGGGAAAAATCGAATCGCAAGGTCCTCGTCGTTGAAGACGAGATGATGATCGCGATGCTGATCGAGGACATGCTCGACGAATTTGGTTGCGAGCTGGTCGGGCCGGCCACCAACGTTCCGCGCGCGCTGGAGCTTATCGGCAAGGAAATAGTGGATGTAGCGGTCCTCGACCTGAACCTCGATGGCAAGGACACTTATGCAATAGCCGACGCGCTCCGCCAGAACAACGTGCCTTTCATCTTTGCGACCGGGTATGGATCGACGGGGATGCGTCCAGAGTATGGAGATCGCCCTGTGCTGCAGAAGCCTTTTCAAGCGAAAGATCTCGAAACTGCGCTCGCGGAAGCGTTGGCCGGTTCGAATGTGATCGCCGGTGATAACATAGGAGCTTGAGCGTATCTGCTTGATGTTGCCTTGCTGTAACAGCATTTGCGCAGCTTCCGCGTTTTGCCTTTCAGCGGGCTCGAATCGCTCTCGCGCGAAATGATGAAGGGGCAGATCACGCTCAAGGTGCAACCGACGTTGTCTCGAAGTCGCGGAACGCGCGATTATGGAACGGCCGCTTCTGGTGCAAAGCTGACCTTGTCCTGCCGCTTCAGCTGAAGTTTACCGATCATTAACCATACCGACTCATCCTGAACGTTCTTCCGGATGGAGCGATATCGATAGATGGCCCTGGGGGCTCCATGTTGCCTGTGGCACATAGCGGGAAGAGATCCGACGCGTGGCGAGCTGAAAGTCTGATTTCGCTTGCTCCACATATTAATATTAAGATTTTTGCATGGGGACTCACTGCAGGCCAAAGAACGCGCGAATAGGCTTCTTACGGAGCCTTCCATGGAGTTGGGGCAATGAAGGCTTTGCCGACCACTTGCATCGTGGGTCTTACCGCATTCATCGGATTCTATCTGGCCAGCGGAAACAGGCCGGTGCCGACCGTGCCTGATGCAGTGCCGGAAGCGGCTGCGAACGTGGTAGCGCCCGCGCTCTACGTGGAGGCATCGGCCAAACTTGCAGCAGCACTTCAGGCTGCGTCTGCCTCGGTGGCTTCAGCGGGTTCTGGACCGTTGATGGCCCGAGCCGAAATCGCCGCCGATTCCACCGGGCCAAAATTGGCGTCGCTGGGCGATCCGGATATTGCCCAGCCGCTGCCGACAGCACGAGATGCGTCCAATAATGCCCCCAAGACGACGCCGGCGACGCAGGATTTCCGGTATCTAGTCTACTACGTCTGGTCCGAACTGCCGCCCGCCCAGAAGCCGGCGGAGATCGTCTTGCGTTCATTCAAGGACATCCCGGTCGGAACGCCAATCGAGGAGATCAAGCGCGCTTCCGTCGCTTTCGGTCTGGATTTCAATTTCATGAAAGCGGTTGCCAAGATCGAATCCGGCTTCAACCCCAATCGACGCACCGGGTCGTATATCGGACTGTTTCAGCTGAGCGAAAAGGAGTTCGGCAAATTCGGCTTTGGGCAGATTCGCAGTCCCCGGGACAACGCCGTTGCGGCTGCCTACAAAGTCATTACCGAAGGCATCCTGTTCGAGTGGATCACGCACCGGAAGCCGGACCTGAGCGATCTCTACCTGATTCATCAGCAGGGATGGGAAGGCGCCGCCGAGCACATCAGCCAGCCCGATCGCATCGCCTGGAAATCCATGTGCGCCACCAGCGAAGGCAGGGAGAAGGGCGCGAAGTGGTGCAGACGCGCGATCTGGGGCAATACCCTTCCGGCCCTCAAGAAGGATTGGAAATCAGTGGACAAAGTGACATCGAGGGCGTTCGTCGGCATGTGGCGCGCGCGGGTGGCCGAATTCTACACGAAATATATGGCGACCGCCGACGGCGGGACGACCCCATAATTCCGCTGATAGCAGGGCCCTGGCCGACTGGCGGCGCTAACCGGACAGCCGACCAAAAACTCATTCCAACATCATCGCGTGGACTCGAACAACTCCCAAGTCCTTCGTTCAGTCTCGTCAATCCAGTTTTCCAACATGCTTGCAGTGGACTTGTCTCCCCTTTCTTCACGGAGTTGGTGGGTTGCCCGCATCCTGATCGCCAGCGACCGGTTATCTGAACTGAGTTCGGCAACTCGTTGTCGACCAGCCGCTGAAGCCGTGCAATATGGCCTATGGAACGAAGCCTGTTGCCGCCGATAGCGCGAGCGCGCTCGGCGATCGGATCCGTGATGGCCAGCAGGTCGGACGCCTGCTTGTCCAGCAAGAGATGGATGCTCCTGAAGTGAGGACCGGAAACATGCCAATGGAAATTTTCCGTCTTGAGGTACAGAGCGAAAACTTCCGCGAGCAAGACCGCGAGGGAAGCAGCAATTTCCCGCACGGCCGATTCCGCGATTCCCGAGGGCATGGCGAGTGCTTCCGGGAGTTCGAATTGCCGTCCGTAGTAAGAAGGGTCGATCTGGACATCTAAGCACCCCGAATGAAGCTCAGGAGATCCGCATTCAACTGGTCCTTGTGCGTATGCGGAAGCCCATGGGGCGCGCCCTATGCGGAGTTGTGGACTGTCACGCCAATGATGTCCGCTCTTGGCGATAAGGCTTCCTCATTTCTGCTCGCTTGCCTTCAGCTCGTCAGCTAGCGGCCGCAGGGCTTGCGACATGTCGTCGAGGCGCTTTTGCCATTCCGCGCCAGGCATGAAAGCGAGAACGGGCTCGTCGCCGGGCGAGCTCTTGATGTAGTCGGGATCCCGTATGCTATCAGCGATTGCGGCTTCAAGCTTTTTGACTATGTCATCGGGAACGCCCTTTGGCACGGCAAAGCCGCGCTCCGCCGTCATGATGATCGGGGCGCCTGCTTCCTCTGCCGTCGGCACGTCGGGGAGTGCCGGAGAGCGCTTCTTTGACAATATCGCAATGGCGCGGAGTGGCCCCTTATTGCCGCCGAGCAGCTCGCGAAGTTCGCTAAGGCTGACCATCCCGACCTCCAAATGGCCACCCAGAAGATCGGTTCTTTGCGCTGCTGTGCCTCTGTAGGAAATCTCGTTGGGCTCGACTTTGGCAGCGCTCGCCAGCATGCGGATCGCCAAATGGCCGTTCGTCCCCGCACCGTTGTGACCGAACGTTACCGAACCTGGCCTGCTACGCAGCGAAGCCAGAACGTCAGCAAGATTTCCAAATTTGCTTTCCGCACGCACTACCATCACGCTCTGGTCGTCAACTATGCGGGCAACCAACCGTATTTCATCCATGCTATATTGAGTTTTCCTCGTCATCGGTAGGAAGTTGTAGCCAGGCACGTTAACCACACCCATCGCGTAGGCATCGGGCGCGGCGCGAGCAATCGAGGCGAACGCGATCTCTCCACCGGCACCCGGCTTGTTTAGTACTACGAACTTGGCCTTTCCATCGAGCCGTTTTTCGACGAAAGGCAGTAGCTTGCGCGCCATTACGTCGGTCGCCCCGCCGGGCGCAAAACCGATGATAACTTCGATCGGTTTATCGTCAGGCCATGCCGCCAAGGCTGATCCGCAGGCTGCGACACCGAATGCCGTGACTAGTGCGAGGACGTTCTTATGCATGACAAATCCGTCCAATTGTGTTGTTAGCCGGGCACGCCGCCGAGGTGTCCCAACGATAAGTTTCGCGCATATTGTAACTCGCCGGCGATCTATTCGAAGAACTTTCATTGGCGAGGTTCACGCTCACGGCAGGTCAACTTGGCGAAAACGTTAGCATCGTCCCTAAACCGCTGCCGTAATCACCAACGAAGCCGCCACCACGGGTAGCGACGTCGATCCCCTACATCCGAACTTCGCCTTCCTCCTCGCCGTCCCAGTAGGTGATTCGATTCGCCCTTCAGCACGATGTTAGGTGTGTCGACTCCCTTGTCGAACCAGCGATCGAGGTCGCTTGTCCAGTGGGCTTTGAATACAGCCTTATCGCGGATGAGTTCCGCCGTGCCTTCGACTGCCACATAAATCGCATCGGAAAAGATCCCGCCTTCACCGGTAAATCCGAGCGCAACTTTGGGGTTGGCTTCTATGTCGGTGACGGTTCGCGCATGCTCGTAGGTGAAATAGTACGACGTGCCGTCATATTTTACATCACCATTGTTGCTCATCGGCCGGTTGGCGATCTGACCGCCCTCGGTATGCGTAGATAGGATCGCAATGTCGATCCCAGCCATTCGCTTTGAGATCTCTCCGATTGTCTTGTGGATTGGCATTGGCTCTCCGTTATGACGATTGCAAACAGACGAGGACAGCAAGCGTTCCGATTCTTTGTCAGCGCCGCTTGAATCCAGTCACGAACCGGAGCAAGCGTTCTAACGCGGCTCCAACAGCGAGGCCGGCCACGACATCGCTCGTCCAATGAGCGAGGAGGACGATCCGCGTCAGGGCTAGACCACCGCCGACGGCCCAGACGGCGTTCCGCTGGGCTGGCGGCAGCCCGGTCGCCGCCGATGCCGGCGCACCGATATGGACGGCGTGCCGTGACGGAAACGCATCGAGACGTTTTCCAGACAGGGGGATTCCATGCAGGTGACCGACCACGGTCAGGCGGTCTGGACGCTTCTGATCGAACACTCTTTTGAGCGCGTGGGGAAGGATGGAAGCGACGATGGTAGTTACCAGTACATGATCGCTTGCGCGTCGCACCGATACGTCCCGGGTCCGCGCGTAAAGCCACCAGCCCATAGCAACCACGCAAAGCACGTGGTCGTCGGCACCCACGTCTAGGGCCTGTTCGATATGTTCGGCTGGTCGGCTCTTGTTCTCATCCCGGCAGACGAAGAAGCATTGCAGCAGCCGTAACGCCGCACACAACTACGGCAATTGTGATGCCGATGATCAGGCCGGTGTTTGGCATTGTTCGATGCCTTCTCCTTCGTAATGGGCATCTCGATGCTCTACCCCTAAGCAGCAGCGTCCAATGAGGCTTGCTGAAAGATCGTGCCGGCCAATCAAAGTTTCCCTTCCCCGGGAGGCCAATTGCCACATTTTCCCGGTTATGAGAACTCTCACGAGAGCGAGTTGCCTCATTAGTCCACCGCCCTTGTGAAGATTTGGAACCTCTTGGGTAAATAGTGCGTTCAGGAAGTAAGTCTGTAGGAGAGTGCCTATGAAAAGAATCTTATCGTCCCTTGGGGCAGTAATCATCCTGTTGACGGCCGCTATGGCCAGCGCCCAGGCGAAAGACAAACCCAGCCAGGCCTTCCTCAAGAAGGCAATCGAAGGCAATTTCGCCGAAGTTAGCATGGGAGACCTTGCACAGAAGAATGGTCAAAGCGATGACGTGAAAGCGTATGGCAAGATGCTTTCTGCCGATCACGCCGCCGCCAATCGGAAGGCTTTGGACGCTGCCAAGGGTGTGGGGATAAACCCACCAACCGGCGCAAATGCGAAGCAAAATGCCGACTATGACAAGATGTCTAAAATGTCCGGTCCAGGTTTTGACAAAATGTTCGCTACCCTCATGGTGGCCGATCATCAGAAAGATATCGCCGAATACATGAAGGCGTCTAAGCTCAAGGATCCGGCCGGCGAATATGCCTCAGGTCAAATCGACACGTTACGGAAACACCTCGATGCCGCAAAAGCGTTGAAGGTCGGCAAGTAAGACTAGCCGCCGGCAAGCTCTCAGCCTCACCGGCGTTTGAATTGAGGGAGTGTTCTCTCAGATAGAAGTCTTCTTGTGAGCAATGTACTCAGCCTAATAGCCGCGGCGGCTTTCAATAAGGACAAGCTGGAAGAACAGGGCGAAGGAAGCTGCTGCCGTTACTGCGAGAAGTGCCGGAGCCGTCGATGACCCGCCGAAGAGTGCTAGTAATGTTTACCGGCTTGGTCATTGCTATGCTGTATGGAATCTTTTCCTTGAACGAAAATCTTTGGATGGAGGCCAAAAATGGGCCGCAATCAACAATCGGTAGATCCGGAGACTTTAAGTCGCCGGGCGGAACTACAGAAGCAAGTGAGCGAAGCCGTATCTAGATGCGTTTCAGGACTACGCTGAAACTTATTTGCTCAGTAGGGTCGCGCGTCCCCGGTCCGCAATCACGTGGGTTCCCGACACCCCCGTCTAGCCTTTTCCGAACGATTGCATTTGCAGCGCATGCCATCAGAACACTGACATCGGCTTGCCTAGACGATACGTACGAATGGTTCTCGCACCCGTAAACCTACGCAGATTGGATGTTTTGAAGCGTAGGAGTCACGACTGAGCCGGCACCAAACAATGCTGTCGGGACGTATTAGATTGGGCTCTCTGCGGGAGGCTTTGGCATTCACGGCACGCCCAACCCTAGCAAGATAAGTAAATCCGAATCGCACGGTTGTGTCCGCTTAACTAACTGGCGCTTAACAAATTGAGATGCGGCTTGGCTCCTGAAGATCGTCAAGAAAGGAGCGCCGGTCGAGTTCATCGATGGCGAGGCTAGGAAAAGTTGACCGACTGGTCCATGCGCCCGTTCGTGCAGGCTCTCAATAAAAGCAAAAGTTTGATGTGGTCTGTGGCCCGAACTTCTCGAGTGATGCGACGAGAAGGATGACAATAGTCGATGACGTCAATCCTTCAGACGGGTTTCGCCTTTGATTTTGGCGGTTTCGAATTGTCCTTCGACGAGTCTGTCTTAATGACGCTCAATTCACCGTTAGCTTCCAGACAAGCCTCTCGCACTTCGCCAAGATCCGAGATTCCTTGTTGTCGCAACTGCCCCTTTAGCTCCTCCTCGGTAATAAACTCCTGGCGCATGTTGCGGCGATTCATCTTGCCGTTCTTTATGAGTGGAAGCGGAGAAGGGGATAGGAGCCGTTCGAACGCATTGAACCGGTAGCTTATCCAGTTCAGGAACAGATTCCAGAACACGATGGTAAGAACCAGGACGATTCCCTCGGTAATCGACTTGTATTCTTTGGCAAATGCGTTCTGTGCGGCATCGGCTATTACGACAATTACAAGAATGTCGGCAATCCCGATCGTTGATGTCTGACGCACCATCACAAATCGTAAGATGATGAAAAGGGACAGGTACATCACTGTACCACCGCAATATCATCTCCGCCATCGAATGAGTCGGAATTACTAGCTCGGCCCACTCGATCAGGAGTAATTTGTCCACAGCGTCCTCGCAGTAGCGATGTTTCACCAGAGAAGAGCATAGTCCGTCATCACTCGTGCGCAGCGTCCCTTGCCGCCATATACGAGGCTGCGATGGTAAGTAGGTGCACAGCCGCCGTCCCTAGCTTTTGCATCTCTTCATCAACCGTATAGGCGGCGGAGGCACGGCCGTATGCAATGGCAACCGTTGCGTAAGCATCAGTGATCGATCTCGCTAAGGGATCTTTATCATCGAATGTCTGATGTTCACGCACCCTAACGACGTTGAGGGCTATATCGGCAGAGGCTTGAGCGAGCCGCACGCCCTCCAACTCCGGGTCAGAAATATCAGGCTGGCAGCCAGCAACTGCCCCAGCGACCAATTCGTATATCGCTTCCTTCGATGGGCCATCCGCAGACAAGTACCTTGTCAGCAGCCGCCGAGCCCTGGCTTCAAGGTGTTTGCGATCCTTCCGGATAATCTCTCGCTGCCTATTTGGCTTGAACCAACTGAACACCGTTGTCTCTATTCCAGGTTCGATCGGCCGCCCGTGTCGGCGATGTGGCGACCCACTCGAAAAGAACACTAGAAAAAGCACCGCTAGTAAAACGGTTCCACCCATTCCCGCAGTACTGTCATACCTAGCCCGAGATCCGGACTAGCATTACGCTCTTTTTTAATTTCTTCTCCATAAACCCTGTCACCCAACATTTCGAATAGGGAAAACGTTCCTGCGGCACGGAGCGTATACTGCGAGCGGGAAGCGGCTGATCGTCTACCCCGCGGGGGGCGTGGTCACCTGTCCCGTGCGTGTGCCCTGTTACGATATGAGTGCGCGGACGGCGTGAATGAGAGACACCATGCAGGATGAACGAACGTCCAATGCGTCCCCTCCAGCTGGTCGCAAGCTGGATCCCAAGAACGAGACTTCCGCGTGGAGAGCTGCCGGTCGAACGTTTACGCCTATAACTCTGCCAAGGCCGGTGATTTTTTCGGACCGAGGCTACGCCCGCGGCGTTCTTCTTTCGCAGCAAAGAAAAAGCCCGCATCGCTGCGGGCTTCTTGTTTCTAGTACCAGCCGGGGCCACCGCCGAAGCCGAACGAAACGCTCGGGCCACCATAACCGTAGCCTCTGCCATAGTACGGTCCGCCGCCGTATCCGCCACCATAGTAGGGACGGGGCGCGTAATAGCCGTAGCTGTTGCCGTAATACGGACGATAGCCACGATGTCCGTAGTGACGATAATGCCGACGCTGAGAACTGATATCGGTAGACTGCTGGGTTACGCTGGTTGACGCTTTCGCCTTCGCTGCATTGTCTGCAGCATTTGCGGCGGAACCACCGAGCAGCGCTGCTGCACCGACGGCGAATACGATAGCTAGTTTGTTCATTTGAACACTCCCGGTTACATGTGGAGTGCTAATTGATGCGCATAGCTTACGTTCCGATGTGCGACATTAAATTGGCGTAAGTTATTGAACAGCCGTTCATATTCGCATGACAAACGTGACACTGACGTACGTTCAGTATAGGACCATAAGGGCCGCAGCAATTATTTCCGAGATCGTCGGCTGGCCTTCCAACCGTCGCTTATTAATCCACTGGCATAGTTTTCGGAATCTCACCTTCGCCACGCGACGTCAGTTAAGCCGGTAAAGGGAATAGTTGAGAATTGATGCAAAGGCGACCCAACCCGCATAGGGAATAAACAAGGCAGCGGCCACTCGATTCTCATGCCATTGCACCCAGAAAAAACTCACAATGACGGCCAATAGGGTCAGGATAATTGCAAGGGCGAACCTCATATGGTGAAGCGTGAAGAAAATTGGCGACCAAAGTAAATTCAAGATCATTTGCGCTAGCCAGAGCTGCATTGGCAGAGCGGTCGCATCGTCTTGCAGATAGGTTCGCCACCCCGCCACCGCGATAATCACATAGAGGACCGTCCAGGTCGGGGCGAAGATCCAATTTGGCGGATTGAAGGGTGGCTTATGCAGCCCGGCATACCATGCACCCGGCAAGTTGGTAGCGCCGACCGCCCAGCCGATACCGACAACCAAAACGATGAAAAGAGCGAGAGATCGGTGCCGTTTTGCCATGCCTCAGCCTTGGCTGCCGGAGTTAAAAGTCGATGGCAGAGCGTGGCAATTGCAGCCCAACCATGCAGGCGCCTGCCGATTAGGCGCAAATTTTACGTCCGCGCTTTGAGCAGAGAGTGTGAGATGACCCGAAAGCCACCTTGAAAAACAAGCCAACTCCGAAAAAAGCGGCCTCGATTAGCCATGGAGACGATCCTCCAAGGCCGGGCGGCGTAGGATTGCTCCTGTCCAAACGCCGCCCGGTTACTTTCTAAATCAATCCATCAGATTATCAGCGCTTGGACTTCTTCTTCTTCTTCGCCTTTTTTGTCTTCTTGGGCATCATTTTCTTGACAGCCTTCTTTGCCTTTTTAGCCATCGACTTCGCGGCCTTGACTACCTGCTTGGTAACGGATTTCTTAGCCTTCTTAGCCACAGCATTCTCCTTCAGCGTTTTGACTTTTTCGACGTCTTCTTCGTTTTCTTAGTGGCTGATTTCTTACCAGCCTTTTTACTAGCCTTCTTGCCGGCTATCTTCGTACCTGATTTCGCTTTGGACCTATTTTTGCTCTTGGCGACCTTTGATGCGCGGGACGACTTTTTTGCCTTCTTCACGACCTTTGTTATGGCTTTTACCGGGGCGGTTTTCGCCGTCGCTTTCCTCACACGTTTGACCACGGCCTCGGCCGCTGTGTGAGCCAACACGGTGGCTCCGCTGACCACCAATTCCCCAACGATCTCGCCGATATCCTTCTTGGGCTCTTCCGTAGTCTGTTCGCTCGATTTCTTCTCGGTGTCCATGACGTACGCCCTCCAGAGTGCGTAGCAGCAACGTAGCTGATTCTGACCGCCACGATGGGATCATGCGGTAGCCTAGCAGGGAACAAACGCGGCGGTTCGAGAACGTTTCCCCGACCTAGGACGCCGCACCTCTTTCATCTCTTCTAACGCGCGATTGCACCTTAGGCACAGGAACGAAGGACAGTTTTGCTCGTTCAACCTGCGCTGCAACATCTCCTTGGTCCTTCAGGATATCGTGCATGCACTGTCGAGCGCCCCGATGACCATAGCCCACCGCAGAGAGAGCACTTTCTCAACTTTCTTGAGTCAAGGCCGGCAATTGGCCCGCATGGCTCACAGTATTCATTGGAGTTCTTGCAACGGACGTATGATCCATCAAACGACAACCGGCCCAGTAACGTCAGCCATCAAAGACATTGTTCTGGCCGTCTCATCGGAAAAGTTCAGCGGGATAGAAGACGGTCCGAAGCCCGGACCAGTCTTCTGGCGTTAAACAGAGGTCAAGATGGCCAATCAGCCATTCAAAGCGCGCACCTCAGAGGAATTGATTGCACTGCAAAGTGCGGTAGCAACCGCGGTTCTGGCTGTAATCATCGTGATGACGCTCTATTTCGGACGCGACATCGTCATCCCGATTGCGCTGGCAATTCTGCTTAGTTTTGTCCTGGCCCCCCTTGTGGGACTGCTTCAACGAACGCGCGTTCCTCGCGCAATTGCGGTCGTAAGCGTCGTCGTCCTTGCCTTTGCGTTGCTCTTTGCAATAGGCAGCCTCCTTGCATCGCAATTAACGCAACTCGCTAGTGAGTTGCCGCGCTATCAATCTACGATAAGTGAGAAGATACAGCTGTTTCGAGACACCACGGCTGGCCGGGGCACACTCGAACGCGCCTCTGGGATGCTGAAGGACTTGAGCAAAGAACTCGATAAGCCGAAAGACGCCGGGTCCGCACTCGGTGCGAATACGATAGTCAACCCCAAAGCGCCACTTACTCCAGTGCCCGTAGAGGTGCGGCAACCGGATCCAGGCGCTCTGGAAAGTTTGCAGGCGTTAATCTCGCCACTCCTGCACCCACTCGCTACGACGGGTATCATTATCATTTTTGTGATTTTCATCTTGCTTCAACGGGAAGACCTCCGTAGCCGGCTCATTCGGCTCGCAGGGTCGCATGACCTGCAACGCACAACGGCAGCACTCGACGACGCGGCCAGGCGCCTCAGTCGGCTTTTCCTAATCCAACTCCTATTGAACGGAGCGTTCGGCGTAGTCATTGGCGCTGGCCTATGGTTCATAGGTGTTCCAAGTGCCATCCTCTGGGGAATCTTAGCGGCTGTTTTGCGATTCGTGCCCTACATCGGTGCAGCTATCGCCGCGGCCTTTCCATTGGCTCTTGCCGTTGCCGTGGATCCAACGTGGTCGATGCTGCTCTGGACTCTTGGCCTCTTTCTAATAGTGGAGCCGATTGTTGGGCACGTGATCGAGCCGATGGTCTATGGTCACAGCACCGGGCTTTCCCCAGTGGCCGTTGTCGCGTCTGCCACGTTTTGGACCGCGCTTTGGGGTCCAATGCGGGCTAGTGTTGGCGACTCCCTTAACTGTCTGCCTAGTGGTGCTCGGGCGGCATGTGGAACGCTTAGCATTTCTTGACGTAATGTTTGGTGACCGGCCCGCGCTTTCCCCACCTGAGATTTTCTATCAGCGGATGCTTGCGGGAGATCCAACCGAAGCTTCCGATAAGGCGGAAGAGTTCTTGAAGGAGAGATCCCTTAGTTCCTATTACGATGAAGTAGCGTTGAAGGGCTTGCAATTGGCTCAAGCTGATGCAGATCGCGGCGCTCTCGATCAGGAACGTTTGACAAAAATTAGAGATGCGGCGATCGAGTTTGCCAACAACCTTTCTGATCAGGACGATCGTCCGGCGCCAAAAGTCCGCTCAACTTCGGACGCAGAAGCGACCTCGGCGGTGGAGAGCGTGGCTGAAGACGCGCCAAACGCAAATCTGCCAATCGTCAGCAAGGAGGATCTGCCAAGCGAATGGCAGAGCGAATGTCCGATTTTATGCATGGGTGGGGCGTAGTTTAATTGATGAAGCTGCCGCCATTATGCTGGCGCAGCTTTCTTCTGCACATGGGCTGGCGGCTCGCGTCGAGGGACCCGAAGCGCTGACAACCTCCAATATCTTTCGGCTCCAGACAGACGGTGTCTCGATAGTATGCCTAGTCTATTTGGATGGGACTGGACCCGCTCATATGCGCTATGCCGTTCGACGTCTTCGTCGAAAATTGCCGAGAGCAGCCATAATTCTGTGCTGCTGGCTTAAGGACATTGATCAGGCAGAGTTGGAGCGGCTCCGCGAGGCAGCAAAGGCGGATCTGATCGCGAGCAACCTCGGCGAAGCGATCAAATTGGCAATTGAGGTCACGGGCTTGAACGTCGACAGCCTGAAGACAAAGCACGACGAACTATCTGCAACAACGGCGGCTTAACTCCGGCAACGTCTGCCGCAGCATCGAATTTTCGGTTGGCAGAGTATCTTGCGCGGCACCGCTCGTCCTTTCCACCGAAAATGCGATTGTATCGATCGGGCTAGTTGGGCGCTGTTCGCCGTTATGGGCGGATACCAAATTTTGCTTGGCAGGATGTTCGCGCTGGCGAAACTCCTGACGGCGGTGATGTTAACTTTGGCCATGGTCTGATCGGTTGCTGTCTGCGAAATACAGCGTAGCTCGGGCAACGGCGCGGCGGGCGTTTTAGTCGTAATTTTACCGCGCATATATTCTTGCTTGGGTCGGAGGTGCCAAAGTCGTCGCCGATGGGCGATCGGCTAGAACCGAGCCTGCGAGAAACGCTCAGACGCTTCAGCACGTCCAGTCCGCACGTTGACACGCATATGCCCATGGTCGGTTGTGCTGGATAATTCGCTACCTATAAGGAACTCGCGGATCAGCGTCGAAGTTGAACCGGGACCGGATCGAAGGGCGCAGGTATGTCAGGCTGCGGACAATTCCGGAGCCTTTTTAACGACCCTGAATCCTATCCACCGTACAACTGGACTCGATCAATGGCGCGTAAAAGCAATACGAAATGGTCCCAGGAGGACGACCGGCGGCTTCTCGAGTTGCGAGCGGCGGGGAAGTCAGTCCTCTCGATTGGGCTCATGCTTAGGCGTTCGTCGTCAGCCATAGAGGGCCGCTTGGGGGTTCTAAAAGCAAAGGAGCGGGGCATAAAGTCGGAGCAGTTGATGGCAAACGGCGCGGCCGCCGACGATTAGCCTTGGCTTGCTTGAAGAGGCGCGCTGTCGAGCTTTGCGGCTATGAATCGTCTTGCTGCATTTTGGAACGTTTGGGGCATGAGCATGTTGCGCTCAGGCGACATGGACCAGGGTTGTGCATGCCGTTTCCGCAAAGGAGAACGACTATGCGCGCATTGTGTTGGCACGGCAAAGGCGACGTACGCGTCGACACGGTGCCCGATCCTCAGATTCAGCACCCGCGAGATGCGGTGATCAAGATTACCGCCTGCGCAATTTGCGGCTCCGACCTACATCTCCTTGATGGCTACCAGCCCACTATGGAAAGCGGGGATATCCTCGGCCATGAGAACATGGGCGAGGTGATTGAACTCGGCTCCGAAGTCAAAAATCTAAGAATCGGCGATCGCGTCGTCGTCCCTTTCACCATCAGCTGCGGCCAATGCTGGTTCTGCCAGAAAGGTCTGTTTTCGTGCTGCGACCGGACCAACCCCAATGCCGAAATGGCCGCGAAAGCCATGGGCCAATCGCCCGCTGGGCTGTTCGGCTTCAGCCATATGCTGGGCGGATACGCCGGCGGTCAGGCCGAGTATCTCCGCGTTCCGATGGCTGATGTGGGCCCGCTTAAGGTACCGGGCAACGTGACTGACGAGCAGGCGCTGTTCCTGTCAGATATCTTCCCGACCGGCTATATGGCCGCCGTGAACGCGCAGATTGAACCGGGCGACACCGTGGCAATCTGGGGCTGCGGTCCTGTAGGGCAATTTGCGATCCGCTCCGCGCTGCTGCTTGGAGCCGGACGCGTGATCGCAATCGACGAAGTCTCCGAGCGGCTGGCCATGGCTGAAGCCGGCGGTGCCGAGACTATCGATTTCTCGAAAACCGATGTCTACGATGAGCTCATGAAACGGACCAACAAGCGTGGTCCGGATAGCTGCATCGATGCGGTCGGGTGCGAGGCATCCGGTCACGGCGCGACCGACGCCGTGCTCGACAAAGTGAAGGCTGCAGCATTCTTGGCGACGGATAGGGTTCACGTTCTCCGCGAAGCAATCATGTGTTGCCGGAAGGCAGGTACGGTCTCAATACCCGGCGTTTACGTAGGCATGGGCGACAAAATACCGCTCGGCGCAGCCATGAATAAGGGGCTCACGATCAAGACCGGCCAAACCCACGTGCAGGCCTATACGAAGCCGCTTCTGAAGCTCATTGAAGCTGGCGATATCGACCCGAGCTTCGTCGTAACGCATCCTGCGAGCCTCGAAGACGCGCCGGAAATGTACAAGAAGTTCCGGGACAAGAAGGACGGTGTGATCAAGGTCGTGTTGCGGCCGGGACAATAGTGTCCAGCTGGAGGTTCGGCGAAGTCACATGTTTTTCTTCTTTTCAAACAAGCTGGGCTGCTTCGGCTCGCTCATCCTCTCGGCCGTCGTTACGGTGGTCCTTCTCCTCATCTTCGGAGTTCTTCGCTTCTGACCCGATGTTGCTTGTGCATGAACGCTTCTATCCCACCTTCCATGAATTGCCGACTTAGGTCAGCTCTCGAACCTTCTTTCGCCCCGGTTTCCTCCGTCAGAGGGCGACGTCCGACGTTTCCGCGGGCCTCCAGAATTGCGCGAAAAGTAGCGTTAGCCAAAAGTCGCTCTGAGCACATCGGTGACCACCCAAGCCAAAAACGTCGCTATCGCGGCCAAAATCATTATTGGATGGCGAGTACTGGCAATCTGGCGCCTGACATTATTCCAAAAATTGCTCAAGGTCCCTCCGCCAACGTCAACTGTCCGGCCCGATCTGGAGCTCAAGCAACGCTAACCGCTGCAAAACGAGTGGATCGCATTCGCCATCCCGGACGAGTCGAAGGATTGTTTCTGCCAATCGATGGATGATGTGTGAACTGACCGGCTCCGGAAGTGCGTTGACGGCATCCTGGAGCGCGATATCCATCACCTGGATCGCTTCCGGAGAAAATGACGCATCCGCAAAGTCCTTCATGGTTCTTAACGCGAGCAAGGGTGGAATTACTTTATACAACGGGAAAAAATGGCAAGGGTTCCAACGCCTGATTGGAACGGTGTGGGGATCCGCTATACATGGCTTGGAGCCGCTGAACTCTAGCGTGCAGTCAAGCTTCGTGGCGGCAGCTTGGGCACCGAGGTGTCAGGTGTGAAGAAGACATCCCATTCTGATGCCGGGACTGATGGTGGACTAAAAGCAGTTTGTCTAAGACGCACTTAGGCGACCGAGCCCTTCAGCACTTCGTCTATCATTTCGGCGAGCTTTTCTATCGTGAATGGCTTTTGAAGAGTTGGTTGATCACGGTAGCCGTCAGGGACGCCGGCCGCGCCGTACCCGGTGGCAAAAATAAACGGACGCCTATTTTCTTTGATGACGTCGGCCACTGGCGTAATCATCTGCCCATTGAGGTTCACATCGAGGATGGCAAGATCAAACTCTATCGATTGGACGAGCTGGATGGCTTGGCCAATCTCACCCGCTTCGCCTGCTACGGCGTGGCCAAGCTCTTCGAGCATGTCGGCCACCATCATTCGGATCATTACTTCGTCTTCGACGAGTAACACTGAGTAGCTTGGTGGGCTCGTCATTCTTAATCGTATCCGTTTCAGTAGGTAGACTGGGCGACGAAGCGTCCGCGTTCCCGCCTCAACCGAGCCCATACGGTCAGAGGGCTGCCTCTAAGAAGCCTAACGCAGCAGAAGTTCCTTTACGTGGGCCGCCAGACCTTCCATCGCAAACGGCTTTGTGACGATAGCCATTCCGTTGTCCAGACCATCAACACCCATGGCCGCTTTTTCGGCGTAACCCGTAATGAACAGGATTTTCAATGCCGGTCGCGCAATCCGGCCGAAATCAGCGAGCTGACGTCCATTCATGCCACCGGGCAAACCTACGTCGGTCACGAGGAGATCGATACGCGTATCGGAGCGGAGGACTTGTAAGGCGCTCGCTCCGTCTGCTGATTCAATTGCAGTGTATCCGAGTTCGCCAAGAACCTCTGCGACAAGCATGCGGACCGAAGGTTCGTCATCGACAATAAGTACGGTTTCGCCGGCACCAGCCCGCGGTGCCAATGAAAAATCGATGGATTCGTGTGCGATCTGTTCCTGCTCTGAGTGGCGGGGCAGGAACAGTGAAATTGTCGTGCCGTGGCCAAGGGAGG
This sequence comes from Bradyrhizobium sp. OAE829, assembly GCF_040546575.1. Classification (NCBI taxonomy): domain Bacteria; kingdom Pseudomonadati; phylum Pseudomonadota; class Alphaproteobacteria; order Hyphomicrobiales; family Nitrobacteraceae; genus Bradyrhizobium; species Bradyrhizobium sp. OAE829. The sequence continues at coordinate 6,050,664 of NZ_JBEPOE010000001.1, forward strand.
ATGAAATGCGAACCTGCCCGCCGGATTGCTTCGCAAAGCCGTAGATCATTGAGAGACCAAGACCGGTTCCTTGCCCGAGAGGTTTGGTCGTATAGAATGGGTCGAAGGCTCTTTGGACGACCTCATCGCTCATGCCTGTTCCCGTATCGGTCACGCTCAAAGCGACGTAGTCGCCGGGACGCATTTCAAACAGAAACGCATCGGAATTGTCGAGCGTACGATTTGCCGTTTCGATCTTCAATTTGCCGCCGTCCGGCATCGCGTCGCGGGCGTTGATACAAAGATTGAGAAGGGCATTTTCCAATTGGTTTGGATCAACCAGCGTTGTCCAGAGATCTGGTGAGACTGTCATAGTCATCGCAATTTCCGGACCCAACGTATTGTTAATGAGGTCCGTCATGCTCTCGATCAGCCGGTTTACGTCCGTTGCTTTCGGATCCAACGTTTGACGCCGGGAAAAGGCCAACAGACGGTGCGTGAGCGCGGCGGCGCGATTTGCAGCTCCTTGCGCCGTCGAGATGTAGCGTTCGACATCATTGTACCGGCCACGGCTTATCCGAATCTGAAGAAGTTCAAGAGAACCTGAAATCCCTGTCAAGAGATTGTTGAAATCGTGCGCTAGGCCGCCGGTTAACTGCCCTACGGCTTCCATCTTCTGGGCTTGCCTTAATGCGTCTTCCGCATTGTGCAGCGCCTCCTGCTGGCGGCGTTCCTCCGTCACATCGCGCGCCACGCAGTAAAGAAGGCCGTCAACGTTCACTGCAGTCCACGACAGTATGCGGTATTCACCCCGCCTCGTGCGAAAGCTGCTTTCGAACATCGCGCTTTCTTCGGGAAGTGCGAGGGAAGCAACAGCGTCCCGCATCTTGCGCCGGTCGTCTGGATGTTCAAGCCATTCCGACGTCTTCCCGCGAATCTCGTCTGGCAACCATCCCAGGACGGTTGTCCAGGCTGGGTTAATGCTTATCCAGGTGCCGTCGGTGCTTGCGACGCCGAGCATATCCCGACTGACCTGCCAGATTCTGTCGCGCTCCTGCGTCCGGTCCGCGACGCGTTGTTCAAGGCTCGCATTCAATTCGTGAAGCTCTTCTTCTGCGGCGTGTCGCTCACTGATATCCCGCAGTATCGCGGTTACGAACACGCGCCCGTCGCTCAACCAGCGAGAGGCAGACACATCAAGGAAAGTGCGCGAACCATCCTTGCGGCGCGCAACCAATTCAACTGCCCGCAACGACGCTTTTCCAGACAGGACCTGGTCCCAAAGTTCCTGCCATCGCCGAGGGTCATCGAACAAATGATCCAACGGACGCCCCACCAATTCGGCGCGCTCGAAACTCGTTTCTTGAAGCGATGCGGAATTGGCGAACTGAACCACGCCGCTCGCATCCAACGTAAGGATGGCATCTGATGCGCTTTCGACGACAGCATCATAGCGCGCGTTTTGGCGCTCGCGAAGGATGCGATCGCGATGAGCGGCAGCGGTGACATCGGAAATTTGGAGGAGGCAGTGAGGGTAGGGGGGCGGCCCGAAAGGACGCACGGAAACGTTGTGGATCAACGGCACACCAGCTCTCGTCCGAAGCGGCAGTAGATCCCGGTTGAGCATATAGGTCAGAAAGGCAGACGAGCCTAAGGTGAACGCTTCGGAGATCGAGGTTGTCAGGCGAGCCAGAGGGCGCCCTGCAAACAACTCTTCCAGTGTCTTGCCGGCGGCCTCCTGGGAGGAAATACCGCTCGCGGACTCAAACCAGTAGTTGAAGCAGACGACACGCTTGTCGCGGTTCAACACGACGACGCCAGAATCCAAGGCGTCGAAAGCGGCAACTAGCTGCTCGTCTTCAAGCCGAATCATTGAGGGTTGCTCGTCGGATGAAGTCGTCCAGCAGATGCGTTAAAGCAGTTAGGGACGGGAGATCCATAATCATCGCGATATAGCCGCTGATGTCGCGCTCACGGACGGCAAAGTTGATGTACAGGAACATTACGACGTCGCCCGCCTCTGGAGGAGGCGCGAGACTGAAAAAGGTTTCGGCGTTGCCGCGGAGCACTTCGGGAAGCGACATTTTCAAACTGCGCTGGAGCATGTTCGCAATCGTCGCCAGGCAACTGTTGAGAAGAATATTGCCTGTTTCCGCCAATGCTTTTTTCCTGTTCCAACTCGATGATATCCTCGAGTGGCAGGTCACCGCCGGTGATTGCCCGGACCAGCTCCAGGCTTTTTGTTTCAGGAAAGATCAGGAGCGCCCGGCCGGTAATATCTCCCTCAAAGACCTGATGGACCGCGACCAGGTTCGAAATTTCCCTTTCGGCCAGAATGGCTATAGCGCCGGCCCGCGACTCGAGCGAAACGTTCGGCACGGACAGATGCACTTGTGAGCCGACCATCTCACGCAGGCTGGATGCGGCGCGGCTGACACCGATATTCACGAGTTCGGTCAGTGCGTCGAGTTGTAGCTCACTAAGCAGTTCTGCGGACCCCGCGGTCATGCCTTCGCCTGTTCGAGCCGTCGCACCGCGTCTTGTAGGAACGCGCTCAATGCCTGCTCGTTCAGGGGCTTCATGAGAAAAACGGCTCCGATTTCTCTTGCCCGCCCTACAATTTCCTGCTGGTGGTTGGCTGAGACTACGGCAAGCGGCGTCGAAGGGTGAAGCGCCAGCAACTCCGCAGCGAGCTCAAGCCCGTCTCGCCCGGGCATGTTAAAATCCAAAAGGGCAACGTCGAATGCAGTCTGCTTGGCAAGCGAGAGGGCCTCGTCAGCATTGGCCGCCTCTATGCGACTCCAGTCCGGGTACAGGGTGTTCAACGCCTTGGCCGCGGACATCCGGGCGAGCTTACTGTCGTCGACTATCAGGAGCTTGTAGGGCATGAATTCTCCGGCAGAGGACCCGTAGGGTTTCCAAATTAATCAATGGTTTCGCATCTTTAGCGTGAAGGCGAAAGGTTAAACTGGGTGCTCCGGCGCTCTAGAGCGGGGCCGATGAAGCGGTGGAGGAACTCGCCGGCTGGGGGCCCCTGAAGTGGTCGGCCGGAGACTAGAAGAACTTGGACCACGGCGCCGTGGGCGCTCTCGCAGCCGTGCCAGTCAACCTGGGCCATTGGATTGGCCAGCAGTTGCTGCAAAAGGGTTTCTCCGTCCTCGGCGGGGCAAGCGCCGATGAGCCGGATGGTCTGCGCGTCGTGCAATACAACGGTCATCTAAACATCTCCTGTACGTCCAGCACGACCAGAACGCGCCCGTCGCCCAGTAGCGTTGTACCTGCGACGCCCCGCATGCTTCCCAACAGGCCCTCCATGGGCTTAAGCATAACGTCCAAGCGCTCCCCTAACCGGTCGACCTCAATTCCGCCAATCTGCCCGGCCGCCGTCACAACGACTATCTTCGCCGGAAGTTCCCTTTGTGGAACGCGGGCGAGGCCAAGTGTCTCTGCGAGATCGAGCAGGGGGATCGTCCGATCGCGCAGGATGAATGCTCGGCCCGATCCGATCGCGACGATCATGTCGCGATTGACAATTGTGGTTTCCACGACGCTGTCGAGCGGCAGCCCGAATACTTGACCGACTACTTCCACGGTCATTACTCGCGTCATCATCAGACTGAAAGGTAGAATCAGACTGACAACAGTGCCCTTTCCAGGCTCGCTTTGCAGGGTAACCGATCCGCCCAAACGTTCCACGGCCGTCCTGACGGAGTCCATGCCGACCCCGCGGCCTGACAAATCTGTCACAGTTTCCGCGGTAGAAAAGCCGGCCGCAAAGATCAGGTCAATTATCTCGCCGTCGGCCATGGCCGCCAAAGCTTCCTCTGAAGCAACGCCTCGAGCGCTGGCGACCGCGCGCACCCGGTCAACGTCAATCCCGCCACCGTCGTCCTCGATTTCGATCCGGACATTCTCGGCGACGCGTCGGCCGCGCAGGATTAGCGTCCCCATAGATGGTTTGCCGATCGAAATGCGACGCTCCGATGCCTCGATGCCGTGGTCTACTGCATTGCGCAGCACATGGAGCAACGGCTCAAAAAGGGCATCGACGATGGTGGCGTCGGCTTCAGTGTCTTCGCCTTCCGTGATCAGTCTCACGGTCTTGTTAACGCTGCCGGCGATTTCGCGTACCAACCTCGGAAAACGGCGAAAGACGGTGCGCAACGGAAAGAACTCGGATGCGAAGAACGGCCCCTTGCAGTTCGCTCGCCAATCGATCGAACAGGGCATGTTGATCGCGCAAGATCGATTTAACGGTTGCTAGATCTTCATTGCCCTGCATTCGCTTCGCTGCGTGTCCTATCGCATTTTTTACAATGATCAACTCACCCGTAAGCTTCACGAGGGCATCGATCCGGTTCATGTCGATCCGCAATGCGCGTGGCGCTACGATCGGTGCTGGAGAGATGATTGTTTGGGAGTCGGCCTTGCTTTCTAAGGCGCGTTCGATAGCCACAATCAAGGGTTCAACATTTCGCTGTGCTTGTGCGGCAGAAGTTGCGAGTTCTACCTTGGTAATCGCTTCCTTGCTGCCAAGGTAGTGCAGAGCGTTGACGGCGGTACGCCCCGCAGAAGAAAGGCGACCTAAAAGCCCTTCGACGCCGCTATTACGCAACAGAACTACCTGCGCCTTGAGAACCGATGTTGCTTGCGTGAGATAATCTTCCGCTACTGTGGAAACCGAAGCCGCCGTTAACTCGCGGATTTCCGCCCTTTCAGCGACAGCCAGGAGTGCGCTTCGAATTTCCGCGGCGGGCGCTTTTGTCAACGCCAAGATTTCTAGGTCGCAACGGAACGTATTCATGTTCTCAAGAGAGACCGTTCGATTTGAAAGCGCTAACTCGACGGTCAAAAGTTGGGGCAGGGACGCGATTACCAAAAGCGGATCGTCTTCTTGAAAGAAGGCGTCCGGATCCGGCAAGTAGCGCACTGCTGAGACTGCCTCCGGGAAATGGCCTCCCGCGGCCCCGCGAAGCCGGTCCAACCAATCGTTGTTCGCTGGAAGCGCGACGCCTTTCTCGCCCTCACCGATGTCCATCGAACTGACCAGTCGAGTGATCATATCGTCCGCCTCGATGTCCGCGGCAGTTGGCATCTCGCCGCTTGCCTGCATGTGATCTAACCATCGCGAGGTGAGATCGAGACACGTCAGACATTCGTCAAGGACCATTGAGGCAACTGGCTCATGGGATGCGCGAAGCTTCGCCAGAATGTCTTCGGCGGCATGCAGCGTTCTTGACATGGCGGCGAACTCGACGATCCCAGCAGCGCCCTTCAGCGTATGAAAAGCCCGGAACGCACCATCTAACCTTTCGCGATCGCCGGGCTTCTCCTCAAGTGCCATCAGATCGTCGGTTGCTTGGGCGACAAGCTCCCTCGACTCGAGGAGAAACTGTTCGACGAACTCATTCATCGCGCCGCCCCGCAGAAAATGGCAGCGTATTCGGCGAGCGTCTCCTGCTTGATAGGCTTCACAAGGTAATAATTGGCGCCGGCGCGTCGGGCTGCTGCCATGTCCTGCATTCCGGATTCCGTGCTGGTCACCAGGACCGGAATGCCTGATATCGGAAGTTCCTTCGATCGCAACGTATTCAGGAATGTGATGCCGTCCATCTGCGGCATGTTGACATCGACGATAGCCAAGTCGAACGCTTGCAAAAGCACCTTCTCTAGACCCTCCAACCCGTTTAACGCTTCTTCGACAACGAACCCGCGGGCCTCCAGGGCCGAGCGGTAGTACGTCCTGACGAGTGCGGCATCGTCGATGACAAGGACCCGTTTTTTGGAATAATCGCTCACGCGCGCAACTCCTGTGGCCTGCGGTAAACGATCGCTCCCGAGTACCGACAAACCTCGAAAAGGGGCGAGATGCGGCTCATAGATTCAGTATGTCCCAGGCAAATGAAGCCACCCGGCAATAAATTATCGTAAAGGTTTTCTGCTGCAATGCGGCGAGATTCATCGTCGAAGTAGATTAGAACGTTCCTGCAGAAGATCACGTCGAATCGGCCCTGCGGTCTAGTTTCCTTGGTCTCGATCAGATTCACCCGAGAAAAGCGAACCGATTGGCGGAGATCTTCCAGGATCTGCCACCGCTCGTCGTCCAACCCATGAAAGTAGCGCTCGATCAATTCCGGCGACAATCTCATGAGAGCCCGCTTGCCGAATATGCCCTCCGCTGCGGCTTCAAGTACGCGGGTATCGATGTCGGAACCAACGATCTCAATGTCGTAAGCGTCTACGTCCTTCCAGTTTTCCAGCAACCAAATTGCGATCGAGTAGGGCTCTTCTCCCGTCGAGCAAGGGACCGACCAGATCCGGATTGGGTCGCCCGGCTTTTTAGCCGCGACGCGTTCGTTCAGAAGATCGGAGCTCAGACATGCGAGTTGGTGGTCTTCGCGATAAAAGTACGTTTCGTTGACTGTGAAGGCGTTAATGAGGTGTTCGACCTCGTTGCGCGTTTCACTGCGGAGATATGCAAAATATCCAGCAAACGATCGGCTTGAGGTCGCAACTATCCGTTCTATAATGCGACGCTCCACATAGTAGCGCTTCGTCTCTGTAAAGACCATGCCGGTCCGACGATAAAGAAAGTCGGCAAGTCTTTTGAATTCGTCTTCGGTTATCTGCTGCGTATCATCCATCGGTCAGCGCGATCCAATGCGATCGCGGGCAGTCCTGATGGCAAATGCAAGAAACGGTTCGTCTGAAAAGCGGATGGCGCACTGCTCTAAAATCGGCAAGCTCGCGGCAGTGCCTGTCTCTGCAAGAACCTCGATGGCTGCGGCACACACGTTAGCGTTTAATTCGCGCTCAATAAGTTCTCCCAGCAGTCGGCTCGCCTCATCGGCAGGAAGCATACGCGCAATTTCGCATACTAACAGCCGGACGTCCGCGTCGGCATCCTTCAGCAGTCCGGGAAGATGCACTGCTGCTGCCCCCGGCATGGCCCGCAACGCATCGAGTGCTGCGGTGCGCTGGGCTGCGTCGTCCGAACGTAAATATGGAATGATGACAGCGGCGCTTTCTGATGAGCCCATCTTGGCAAGCGCCGTGAATATGGCTTCGCGGACTCGCGCTACGCGTTCCTTGGATAATGCTGTGGTCAACAACGGGAGCGCTTCGGGAAGCAGGGTGGCCCTCCGCGCTGCGGTCCAACGTTCGTCATCGGATCCCTCGATAAGCATCTCGGCGATATTCCGATCATCTGGCGCAGGCGTCTCCGAGGGAGATGCAGGTTTCCGTATGAGCGGCATCAACTCACCAATTTTTTCAAGAGTGCTGCAATCCTGTAGAGGGGCTCAACAAAATCAGCGGCATTGGCCTTGACGAGTTCTCCGGGCATACCCCAGACGACCGCAGTTTCCTCGGCTTCCGCTATGGTCCGGCCGCCACCTGCATGGATCAGCGCCATAGCCTCCGCTCCGTCGTTTCCCATGCCCGTCATGAGTATGCCGATCAACTGGCTCGGAGCCATATGGTTCAGCGCGCTGCGGACCAAGCGGTCAGTGCTGGGGTGCCACGGGTAGTCAGCCTGGGCCGGGGCGGCCATGGCGACGAGACCTGGTCCTCGCCTTGAGACAATGATGTCGGCGTCGCCGCGGCCGATGTAGACATTCCCCTGCACGAGCGCCGTTGGATCCCGGACTTCCTGCACGCCAAGTCGGCTAATCCCGTCCAGGCGGCGAGCCAGGGGCCCCGTGAACGTAGCCGGCATGTGCTGGGCAACCACGATTGGCCAAGGGAACGAGGCGGGAAGGCCGTCCAGTAGCGCCTCCAGAGCCGGTGGACCACCGGTTGATGTCCCGACCAGGACGAGACCTTCTCCTTCTGGGACGTGCTTGGCTTTTCTGACGGATGAGCGTGTCCTGGTACCTTCCCCCATCCGGAAGCGAACCCTCTCGCGCAATCGCAAACTGGTTCTCAACCGGGCGCCAGCCGCGGCCCGCACCTTCTCAATTAGCGGACGGGCAAGGCTGTCGAACTGGAGCGATACCGCCCCCGTGGGCTTTGCCACGAAATCGACCGCACCCAAACGTAGTGCTTCAAGCGTGGCGTCCGCGCCCGCTGCCGTCATCGACGATACCATAACCACCGGGCAGGGGGTCTCGATCATTATCCTGTCGAGGCAAGCAAGCCCGTCCATTTCCGGCATATGAATGTCGAGGGTAATGACGTCCGGCCGAGAAGTAGCTATCGCAGCGAGTGCTTCTCGTCCGTTGCGCGCGAACCGAACCTCGAAATCAGCCTGCGTCGAAAATGCCTGGCCGATCAACTTCCGCACGAGCGCGGAGTCGTCGACAACGAGTATTTTGATCACGGTTTAGTCTGCCGGAACTCTTGACTGCGTGGCTGCTTGTTGAACGTGTCCAGCAGACCTCTTTCTGTCCGGGTCAGCAACTCGGATGGATCCAGCAGCAGAATGATCCTGCCAGACGCCTCAAGATTAATTACTGAGTGCACGATGCCAAGCGCGTCTCCGGTCAAATCCGGAGATGGCTTGATCGTGTCCGGCGAGCAACGCAGGACCTCTGACACGCTATCCACGATCAGGCCGGCGCGATGCTGCTCGGTACGAACCACCACAAGCCGCCGGTTCGCGTTAACGGTCGTCGCCTGCATGTCAAAACGGCGGCGCTGGTCCACGACAGGAAGGACTTCGCCTCGAAGGTTGACGACGCCTTCAAGAAATTTCGGAGTCTTTGGCAGGCGCGTGATCTGATCTGGTACCCGTGCGACTTCTTCGACCGCATCGATTGGCAGCGCGAAATCGTTGTCGTCTAGCTGGAAAATCAGGAACCGCAGCTCCTTTGCATCCGACGCGTCACGAGCTTCATCTGTCGGCTTCATGGTTGTCTCGCCTTGCGCGAGTTTCTGCATGACGTCTTCCCGAAGTAAGCGTTCCGGTGCCAGGATCGAAACGAGTTTGCCTTGTCCAGCCCGATAGATTTCCTTGATCTGCGCTTCACCGCCGGCGCGGGCTGCAAGCAGTGGCGGGGCCGGATCGACGCGATCAGGATCGATCGAAAGGACGGCCCGCGTACGGTCTGCGACGAACCCGATCAATACGTCGCTGATTGCGACGACGAGCACCTTCTCAAGCAAAAGGATCGCCGGTGGCAATCCGAGGAGCCGTCGTAACGATAGTAATGGCAATAGTCCGCCTCGATAGGGCATGACGCCGCGTACCGCATCGTCGCTTCCCGGAACGAACATCAGGTGTTCTGGAGCGGTAACGATTTCTTTGACCACTTCAAGAGGAAGAGCGTAGTCCTGACCGGCGACCTCGAACGTCACCAGGCGCGGACGAGTCATTTCGACCGCCGCATCCTTTGCGATAGTTGCCGTGCCAGTAGCGGTGTGGAGCGATTGCTGTTTTGGTGCGGTTTGCGCGAAGCCCCGGCGCAGCAATTCCGGGATATCCAAGATCTTGGTGACGTGCGAACCGCTTTCGAATACGCCTCGCAGATGCTCGCCTGCTTCGGAGGCAATGTCGGCCTCCGCCGTCTTAACCTTCTCAGGTGGAATGCGGACCAGGCCGGAGACTTCGTCCACCGCTAAAGCAACTGGCGAGGCGCCTTCGAGGACAATAAGACGCGAAGCAGGGGTCGCAGCTACATCCGCACGGCCCAAAAGGGCGCGGACGCTTGCGACCGGCAGGACCGCCCCTCGCAAGTTGGCAAGACCCATCAGACTCGGCGGCGCCTGCGGAACTCGGGCGATCGGCGGCAGCCGCGCGACTTCCGACACGGTTTCGGCCGGCAAGGCATAGAAGTGCCCTTCGCTCCTGAATGTCAGAAAACGCTCGTCGGTCAACGCTATCGTCTTGGCTATCTCAGCCATTTTGCTTCTTCAATTCGTCCGAAAGGGACGCAATCTCTTCAATGGCAGCCGCAAGGTCGTCCGCGCCCTGGGCCTGTTCTGCGGATGCCGTGGCGGCTTGACGCGAGGCCGCACTCGCTTCTTCTGCAGCCGCAGCTATTTGACGGGCCGCAGCAGCAGTCTCTCCGGCAGCGGCAAGTATTGCATCAGCTCCCTGCTGGATCGCCTTGTTGGCACTTCCTAGCGCGGCGAACTCGCCGGTGATGCCTTCGAGTGTCTTGATGACAGCTCGGTTATTTTGAACCTCCATCTCTCCCGCGGAGATGATTTGTTCTAGGTCGCGGCGCAAAAGTGCGATCTGGTCGAGAATTCCGCGCACCGTATCTTTGATACGCTCGACGCTATCTGACGCTTCGCGCGCGAGCGCCCGTATGTCATTTGATACTAGTGCAAACCCCCGGCCGGCATCGCCCGCACGCGCGGCTTCTACTGCCCCGCTCACCGCAAGCATGTTGGTTTGAATGTTGACCAGCGTGATTGCGTCGACAATTTTTTCGATCTTTCGACCAATGACTTCCAGAGAGATGATCGTTTCAAGGCTCTCCCGGGTATTGTCGAGAGCTCCCGCGACTCCCTCGATCAGGAGTTCGACTGCCTTGCGGCCATCAGCGAGTGATTTTCCCATTACCGAAACACGATCTGTGGCGAGTCGTCCCTTCTCCTGGGCGAGACGCGCACTTTTCTCAATTTGAGCGAGAGCTGCCGAAGTTTGTTGTGCGGCAGCGGACTGCTGTTGAGATCCGCGATTTATTTGCTCCACCGCAGTCGAGATCTGACTGGCAGCGCTGGAAAGTTCCTGAATGGTCGCCGACAATTCCTCGGCCGTGCTCGCGATCTGCTCGGGCGCCGAGTCTCCTGCTGACCCGCTACGAAGTTTTTCCGACAGGGAAGCGAGCGACTGGGCGGCTACCTGACCTTGATCGAGGGACTGAGCTTGCTGTTGGACGGCCGACTGGGCCTCGCTGGCTGCGGAAGCTTGCTCCTCAGCAGCTCCAGCTACAAGCTCTGCGCCTTTTTGTGCCTCCTGGATGGCGCGCTCGGCTTCCATCGCTGCCGTAAGCGTATCCTGGCTCCCCTTGGCGAGTTCAACCATGCTTTCCCGCAGGCCGCTCAGCGTTTCGATAACGGATCGACCCGATTTGGCCTGTTCAACCGCCACTTCGGCCGCCGCCTTGACTGCCAAGGCTGACTGCCGAACATTTGTCTGGATCTCCTCCGCAAACCCCTGCACTTGAACCGCGCTCTTGTCCGAGACGTCGGCGAGAGCTCGCACTTCTTCGGCGACGACCGCAAAACCGCGCCCATGGTCTCCTGCGCGTGCGGCTTCGATGGCTGCGTTCAACGCCAGTAGGTTCGTTTGATCGGAAATCCGGCTAACGGCGCCGGTGATTTCGCTCACATCCTTCGCCCTACGTTCAAGTTCGCTTATAATGACTCCAGAGGAGACCTGTCGTTCCGAGTTTCGTTCAATAGATTGGATTGACGCACCAATCAGGGCAGCGGACTCAGTAAGCAGTATCTGTGCGGATTCGGTCCTGCTCCGTGAATTATCAGCTTCCCCGCGGGCGGTCGCCAGGTTGGCGGTAACTTGCTTGATGGCCGTCAACTGTTCCTGTGACGCTCCCGCTGCCTCATCGGCGCCAGCCGCGATCTGCTCCATGGATCGCCGAAGCTCCTCCGCCGCCGCGGAAGCCTGCGCCAGTCCGCTGGCCAATTCTTCTGTAGCCGCCGCTACCCTTTCCGAGATCTTGTCCTTTCCTAGCGTCTTCCCGGACTTGCGGTTTCGGGACGCCGGTGGCGCTGCGACAATGGCAGATTGGTTAGCCTCAGCCAAACGACGTGTTTTGGACGCGGAACCCGCAATTTTCGAAGTTTTTACAAGGGTCATTTGGCTCTCGGATTGGGTGGGCTCAGCTATCACTGAAGCATAGGCCATATTTCCCCCGACGTGGATATCGCTATCATGGGACTCTGCGATCCATCTGGGCCTGCCTGCAGGCCAGACCCCTTACGGTCAGAACTGACCTTGTATGGAACCCGCGCCCGTGTCGAACGGTTTCCCCTTGGCTCTTGGACGTAGCGGAATGCTGTCCTTGATTGAGCGAAAGGACAAAAATGGACGCCCAAGTTAGCAACCGCAAATTGCCGACAAATGGTGCTTACGGGGGTTTCGTCCGCATTCACGGAGCCCGTGAGCACAATCTAAAGAACGTCTCGCTTGAGATTCCTCGCAACGCCCTCGTGGTATTCACAGGCGTTTCAGGATCCGGCAAGTCGTCTTTGGCGTTTGGAACGCTCTATGCGGAAGCGCAGCGCCGCTATCTTGAATCTGTTTCGCCCTACGCACGCCGGCTATTTCACCAGATGGCGGTGCCGGAGGTCGACGAGATTGAGGGCCTGCCGCCGGCGGTCGCACTGCAGCAACAGCGCGGATCGCCCACCACTAGGTCGTCGGTGGGAAGTGTCACGACATTGTCGAACCTCCTGCGAATGCTGTATTCGCGCGCTGGTGACTACCCGCCCAATCAGCCGCTGCTGTATGCGGAGGCTTTCTCGCCGAATACGCCTGAGGGGGCCTGTCCGAATTGCCATGGGATCGGCCGCGTCCACGAGGTCAGTGAGCGTTCGTTGGTGCCTAATGACAGGCTGACCATCCGGGAACGGGCCGTCGCCGCGTGGCCGACTGCCTGGCAAGGGCAGAACCTGCGAGACATTCTCGTCACCCTGGGCTACGACGTCGATAGGCCATGGCGAGAGCTTCCGAAGAAGGATCGCAATTGGATCCTCTTTACCGACGAACAACCGACAGTGCCGGTCTACGCCGGATATACTCCCGCCGAGACAAAGCGAGCGCTCAAGCGCAAGGAGGAGCCCAGTTATCAGGGGACCTTCACCGGGGCCCGCAAGTATGTGCTGCAGACCTTCGCCACGACGCAAAGTGCGATGATGAAACGTCGTGTGACGCAGTTTCTGTCCAGTACCGACTGCCCGGTCTGCAACGGCAAGCGGTTACGGCCGGAGGCGCTATCGGTTACCTTTGCCGGAATGGATATCGCCGAAATCTCACGGCTGCCGCTGAAGCGACTTGGCGAACTTCTTCAACCCTATCTGGATGGCAGACGCAGTGTTTCCGACACTCATCCTGAGAAGGCTCTCGTCGTTCAACGTATTGCGGAAGATTTGCTCGGGCGTTTGGACGTATTGCTCGATCTCGGGCTCGGCTATTTGACGCCTGAACGCAGCACGCCGACGCTGTCTCCCGGCGAACTACAGCGACTTCGTCTAGCCACACAGGTTCGATCCAACCTGTTTGGGGTGGTCTACGTGTTGGACGAACCGTCGGCTGGACTTCATCCGGCTGATACCGAAGCATTGCTCCGCGCGGTGCAGCGTTTGAAAGCTGCCGGAAATTCGCTTTTCGTCGTCGAGCACGAACTCGACATCATCCGACACGCGGACTGGATTGTCGACGTCGGACCGCGAGCCGGAGAGCAGGGCGGTGAGATATTGTACAGCGGTCCATTACCTGGTCTCGCCGAAGTGCGAAACTCTCAGACGCGGCACTACTTGTTTGCGGAAGCTCAAACGGCCGCCAGGTCGCTCCGGCATCCTCACAAATGGCTCAAGCTTCGGGGAGTCGCCCGCAACAACCTCGACCGTCTCGATGTCGACATTCCGCTGGCAGTCTTTACCAGCGTCACCGGAATTTCGGGGTCTGGGAAGTCGAGCCTCATCAGTCAGTTTCTGGTGGAGGCCGTTGGCGACAAACTGGGGCAGCGAAAGGAGCCCAGCGCTGATGATGACGCGCTTGATGCGAGCGTAGAAACGCTAGGTGGCGAGATTACCGAGGGTCTCGACGGCATAAAGCGGCTGGTGGTGGTCGATCAGAAGCCGATTGGCCGAACGCCGCGCTCGAACCTTGCGACCTATACGGGTCTCTTCGATCATGTTCGCAAGCTGTTCGCAGCCACGAAGCAGGCTCGCACCAGGCGCTATGATGCTGGTCGTTTCTCATTCAATGTCGCGAAGGGACGCTGCGAGAACTGCCAGGGGGAGGGATTTGTTTGCGTTGAACTGCTATTCCTCCCGAGCGTGTACGCACCTTGCCCAACCTGTAAGGGAGCGCGCTACAACGCCAAGACGCTAGAGATCAAGATCCGCGACAAGTCGATTGCTGACGTGCTTGCCATGACCGTGAATTCAGCACTTGAGTTTTTCGCGGACGACGCATCCCTCCGTCGATCCTTGGGCGTTCTTCAAGAGGTCGGGCTGGGATACATTCGGATCGGCCAATCAGCCACGGAACTATCGGGTGGCGAGGCACAGCGCATTAAGCTCGCCACCGAATTGCAACGTTCGCAACGTGGCGAGACACTCTACGTGCTTGATGAACCCACCACGGGCTTGCACCCGTCGGACGTGGTGAAACTGATGAATCAACTTGACGGTCTCGTCGAGTCTGGCAACACCGTAGTCGTAGTCGAGCATGATATGGGAGTAGCGGCAGCCAGCGACTGGATCATCGACATGGGGCCGGGAGCAGGCGACGAGGGCGGCCGTATCGTTGCATCAGGGCCGCCAGAACGGGTTGCGTCCACGCCCCAAAGTCGGACAGCTATATATCTCGCTCGAGTTAGGTAAACGATCGACTGACCCGTGACGGCAAGTGGCTGGTCATCGTAGAGCGCAAAATGCAGAAGCAACAGGGCGCCGACGATTACCGCTTCTTCCCACAGGCCCCCAACATCTGGGGAGTCGCATCGGACCGAGACCACGTCGCATGTTGTTGGCTTTTGGAACCTTCCAATGCGATTTCCATTAAGTGGTTACGCGGCGCACTCCCGTGCCGGGTTGGCTCGCGCATCGGTAGATAGAGGTGTTGGTCCGAGCTGGCCTGGCATTTTCAAATTTCCTGATCGGCGCACTTGTCGTCGCCGCCCTCTATTTCACGCGCGAAATCCTCGTCCCGATCGCAGTCTCCGTCCTCTTGAGTTTCGTCGAGTCGCCGCTCGTGAGGGCGTTCCGGCGCATGAAGGTGCCGCGGTCGATCGCGGTGCTCGGTGCTGTCAGCCTGGCGCTGGCCATCGCCCTCAGTCTAGCGGCGATGGTGATGATCGAGGTCAACCAGTTCGCGAACGACGTGCCGCGCTATCAATCCACGCTCGGCGAAAAAATCCATAACCTGCGCGACAGGGTCGGCAGCGTTGGCGTGCTCAAGAACGCCTCCAGCCTGTTGAAGAACCTGGACAGGGAGCTCAAGTCGCCCGGAAGTGGCGATGCCGAAACGGCGAAGCCTTCGTTGTCCGACGCTCCGGCAAGAACGCCTATTCCGGTCGAAGTCCATCAGCCAGACCCGGGCGCGTCGGAGGCACTGATCGCCATGCTGCGACCACTCGCAGCTCCCTTCACCACGGAATCGTGGTGATCTTCCTCATCTTCTTCCTTTTTCAGCGCGAGGATCTGCGCGACCGGTTCATCCGGTTGCTCGGCAGCGAGGATTTGAAGCGCACCACGGCGGCGCTCGATGACGCAGGGCAACGGTTAGGCAGGCTGTTCCTGACCCAACTCATTCTGAATGCGACTTTCGGCGTCGTGATCGGATTAGGCCTCGCCGTCATCGGCGTCCCGAGTTCGCCGCTATGGGGATTGCTGGCTATGATCCTTCGGTTTGTGCCCTACATCGGCGCGATCCTCGCTGCCGGCTTGCCAATTGCTCTGGCCGCCGCGGTCGGGAGCGACTGGACCATGACCTTGTGGACGGCCGCCTTGTTCGTAGTAGTGGAGCCGCTGACTGGCCATGTTGTCGAGCGGCTGGTCTGCGGGCGAAGTGCCGGCCTGTCCCCGGTCGCCGTGGTCGTGGCCGCGTCGTTCTGGACTTGGCTCTGGGGCCCACTTGGGGCTTTTGCTCTCCACGCCGCTCACGCTGTGTCTGGTCGTCTTTGCCAGGCACGTCGACCGTCTCCAGTTTATCGACGTCATGCTGGGCGCCCTGCGATTGGCTGAGGCCGATGCCGCCCAAGGCCGGCTTGACGACGTCAGGCTCGAGAATATCCACGAGACGGTTTCCGAAATCATCGAGGATATGGCCTCGCACGAGACCGCTGAGGGGAACGCGAGTGCCGAAGCGCCCGCCAAAAAGGGGAAGATTGTCAACATCGACGCTCGCAAGCTGGGCAAGCCGGTTTTCTGCATACCCGGACTGGGTCGACTCGGCGATTGCGCTGCGCTGATTGTTGCAGATGCGCTGAAACGTGAAGGGTTCAACGCCCGTGTTTCCGGCGCCGATACCGAGATTGATGCCGGCAACGCGGAGACGATCTGCGCCTGTTTTCTGGAGGAGGTATCGGAGGCGAGGTTGTCGTTTACGGTTCGCAAGTTCTCCCGGCGGGTAGCTTCCGCCAGGATCATCCTTTGCCGGTTGGGAAATCAGTTCGAAGCGGAGAAGGAGCAACGAGGTGATGATGTAGCGCCGCAGTCGCTCGCGACCGTTATCGCTGCAGTAGCCAAAACTGCCAGCGTCAAAACGCGCCGGGAACAATAGGCAATGTCGGAGAGTTCAGGCTTGGTACAGCGCAAGGAATCCAGGTCATGCAACAGACGGCCGATCGATCGCTCCAGGAGCTACAGCGTGAAGCGGAGCAGACGCGCGCGGGGCTGACCCACACGGTGGATCAGCTCAAGGCGACCGTAACCGACACCGCGAGCGAAATCCGGCAGCGCATCAGTCCAGAAAACATAAAGGCGGAAGTCTCGAACTACGTCCGCTCCAAAGGCGAAAGCATGTTGGAGGACATAGCGGCGGCAGCGCGCCGCAATCCCATGCAGGCGGTGGCGGTGGGCGCAAGTCTCGCCTATCCGCTGCTCAGGTTCGCAAGGGCTATTCCCTTGCCCGTGCTGATGGTCGGCGCGGGGATCTTTTTCGCCGGCACGAAGAGCGGACAATCGATCACGCAGAAAGCCTCCGATATGGCCTCCGATCTATCGGACGAACTCGGCCGGCGCGGCGAGGATATGGCGGCGCAAGTCGGAATGGCGGTCAGTTCGGCAAAAGATGCGGCGTCGGATGCCGCGGAGCGGGTTGGCGAAGTTTTGTCCGAAGGTGCGGACCAAGTCCGCCGTACCGCAACGTCCGCGACCGCAGATCTGAGTTTGGCAGACCGGTTAAAGGACCAGGCCACTTCGGTCGGCGACGCGATCAACACGCGTGTCTCCAATATGAAAGATGGTGCGTCCGAACTGGCCGGTTCCGCGATGGATTCGTCGCGTGACATGGCCGCTGACGCAGCCGCCGCCACGCGCAGCGCCGCGTCTTCCGCGACGAATGCGGGGCTGGAAATGGCCCGGGACGTTCGGGACAAGGCTTCGGAATATTCAAATCGCGCCGGAAAGACCCTGGTGGACACCATCCAGCAGAATCCTCTTCTGGTGGCCGGCGTCGGTCTGTTGGTCGGAGGCCTGATCGCGAGTGCGCTTCCTAGGAGTGAGCTGGAGGAGGATCTCGTGGGCGACGCGGCCGCGGCGGCCAGAAGGCGGGCGAGCGAAGCAGCTTCCAAAGGCTTCGACGCTGCCAAGGGCGCAGCGGGCGAAATTCTAGAGAATGTGGCGCGGCAGGCCGGCGCCGAAGGCCTTACTCCGGACAAGCTGGACGAGTCGGCAAGCGAGATCCTGCAACGAGTCAGGCGTGTGGCGGAAAGCGCTGTCACGACCGCGTTCGATCCGGACAAGACACCCCATTCACATACCGGCGGAGGAAACTGACATGGCTGACCTCATTGGAACTGCACATCAAGGCACGCCGTCCTCCGGCCAGGACTCCGCAAGAGCGAAGTTTGACGACGCGGTTGCATCAACGAAAAGTTTGAGCGAGCAGGCCATGTCGGCTGGCCGAGAGCTCACCGACAAGGCGAAGGATCTTGCTGAAAGCTCGACCGACGCCATCAAGGGCCAAGCCTCCGATCTCGTCGATGCGGCCAAGGATGTTGCATCTCAGGCTACTGACAAGATCAAGGACGCGGTCAACAGTCAAAAATCGTCCGGCGCGGAATACGTCGGCAACCTGGCGGATACAATGCGGCGCGCGGCACGGGAGTTCGATACGGATCTCCCGCTCGCGGGTACCTACATCCGGAAGGCGGCCTCCCAGATCGAGGGAGTTTCTGATCACATCCGCAACGGCAACCTGAACGACGTGGTCCGGAAAGCGCAATCCTTTGCGCGCCGTCAACCCACGGCCTTCCTTGGGTTGGCGGTCCTGGCGGGTTTTGGAGCCGTTCGGTTTCTCAAGAGCTCCTCCAGTGACGACGGCCCGAGTTCGCAAGCCATGAGAACGGACAGCCGCTCCTCCGCAGCAGACAACCGAGGGTACCGCGATGACTTCTCGAACTGATCGTTCGATCCCGGAACTGTTCAGCGATGCGGTCGGTCAGCTTGCAAAGCTGATCGGAAACGAATTTGCGCTGGCTCGCGCCGAACTGTCCGAAAAGGCCGGGCAGGCCGGGAGAGCTGCCGCAATGATGGGTGCTGGGGCAGTCATCATGATTCCAGCTCTTGTCCTGCTGTTGTTTGCCGCGGCGGCTGCCCTCGTACAAGGCGGCTTTTCGGAGCCCATCGCATATCTCATCGCCGGTGGCGGCGCAGCGGCCCTATCGGTCGCCCTCATCGTGGTGGGCCTTAACCGCCTGTCGGGCGATGCGTTGAAGCCGACGGCAACGATTAAAGAAGTACAGCGCGACAAAGCGGCGGCGAGGGAGATGGTTCGATGACCGACATGACTGAAAAAGGCTCGGACTTTATCAAGGACCTTGGCAACGCGGCGCGACGCAATCCGGTCTCTGCGGCACTCATCGGAATGGGACTGGTATGGCTGTTCGCCGGCAAAGCCGGGGGGGCACCGGGCGATATCCTTCAGAAGACCGGCCTCGATCGCCTCCCAGACGCGGCAAGGAATGCGATGAGCGCCACCCAGGACCGGGTTGCATCTGCTGCCGAAGCCGTCCGTGAGACGGGCAGCGACGGTATTGAAACCGCGACCCGCATGGCCTCGGAATACGCAAAGGCCCTGCCCGATTCTGCCGATGTTCTTGGCACCGTGCGAGGCAACCTGGCCGATCTGTTCAAGGCACAGCCCCTGGCGTTGGGCGCCATCGGATTGGCCATCGGCGCCGGCATCGCCGCGGCCTTGCCCAACACCGACATCGAAAAATCATACCTTGGCGAATCCAGCGACGCCCTAAGAAGCAAGGCGGCCGAAATCGCAGACCAGCAGATCGAGAAGGCGGCCACGGTTGCGGCGAGCGTCGTCGAAACCGCGGCGGACGAAGCGCGCAGGCAGGGCCTCACGATGGATAACGCAAAGGCGGCAATGGACGACCTTTCAGGCAAGGTAAGCCGCGTGGTTGACGCGGCAGGAAAGAGTGCGTCGCAAAGCGCAACATGAACTGCAAGTGCGATCGATAGCAAAACGAGGGTCGTCTATGCGAAGAGTGCTCGCGGACGAGTTTAGCGGCTAAATCAGTCGAGTGCCTTTCAATCCCGGTGTGCCCGCTTCCATCACCGAGTCTTCGAAAGAAGCGCCGCTTCGAGTAGCGCTCGTTTGAGCGCAAGTTCGAGCGGCTGTTCGGCGCCGGTATCGTCCAGCGGCATTCTGTCCTCACGCACCGCCGTCATTAGCCATGCAACACGCCTGCCGCGTGGGCCGGTGTGTGCATAAGCACCAAACGGGGCGTCGGCATGAGGTTGTTCGGCCCACCAATTGTTCGGCGCAGGTAGTTCGTTCGAGATGCCCGCCCCGAACAGGGAGGCAAGGGGCACGCGGGCGAACTAATTCTCTTCGGATGGGTTGGGCGAGGGATGGATCGTCTTGTCGCCAGCTTACGGCGCCTCTTTCGAGCTACGTCTCGCAGCCGCGGAACTCTGGAGCTCCAGCGTTGTTCCCAATAGTTGCGCGGGCGATAACTAATGCGAGATGAAAATGACCGCCTCTCATAAAGAGATGAATAGGTATTTCGAGATGATCAATCGGCGAGTGCCGGCCGGGATCTCTCGGTTCATTCACTGGTTGCGAAAGCCATCCTCATTCGCGGCTCGTCTAACTGTCGCTTTATTGCTGATTCTTGGCGGGGTCTTTAGCTTCTTGCCTGTATTGGGTATCTGGATGCTGCCCCTCGGTCTTCTGTTCATTGCGCAGGATGTCCCATTCTTGCAAAAACCTCTCATTGGAGCTCTGACCTGGATGGAAAAAAAGTGGGAGCGGCTAAGGTTTGCATGGCAAAATCGGTGATGCTTTCGCGGCGATCGGTATGGCCGGTCGGCAGGACTGAACAGGCTCAACTGTGAATACAATGAGCCAGTGGTCTGACGGGATCGTCGTTAGTCAAGCCGCCAACGAAGCCAAAGCGATAGCAGAAGTCGTCACGCGACGTCCTGCTCTCTAGCATCTAGAATCCTTCGAAAGGCGCAATTTCATGGCCATAAAGGCGGCGTCGCGGAAGTCTAGGCGGCGGAGAAATGAACATCGACGCAGAGTTCTTTACGCTTTGGCCGTGGCAGGCTTTTTCGTTGCAATGATCGCCAGTGGTATCCTGTTTGCTACCTTGAGGCCTATGACACTTCGTATCGCTGTGGCCTTCGCCAGCGAGGAAGCCAGGATTGTCGAAGCTATAGCTCGCGTTCTTACACGTGAACGAAGCTCAGTACGTCTATCAGTAAGTGTGGTGGACCACGGTCAGGAGATAGCGCTACTGAGGAGAGGCGACGCAGACTTAGCTGCCGCCCGGAGCGATGTAATGTCCGCCGATCTCCTTTCTATTGCAGTGCTACGAAAAAGCGCACTCTTTCTTTGGGCGGCACACATACCTGGTCAAAAGCCTTCTCGAACCACAGAGTGGAAGAACCTCGTCGGCTCCAGAATCGCTGTACTAAACGGGACATCTGCAGACCTCGCGTTGCTCAATGTTGTTCTATCCTCAGAGGGCGTTCCCCCCAACAAAGTCGAAATCGTGCCACTTGGCAGCATGGATGCCATGGCAGGAGACAAAAGTTTCAATTTCTTTGCGACCATGGGTGCAATCAAGAGCAAGGCGCTTGCGGAGATCTTCCGATCGTTCTCACGGCTTCGGGAAGCGCCAAATTTTCTTGGCTTGGAAACAGCCGAAGCGATCGTCCTGCGACAGCCGACGATTGAGACTGTAGAGATACCAAAGTCTGCTTTCGGATCTAACCCAGCATTGCCGCCAGAAGCAGTAAGTGTGGTCGCGGTTAGCGATCTTGTCGTCGCTGGCAAAGCCCTCTCGGAGCAGTCTGCTGCGGCCTTTTCCCGTGAGCTATTCGCTCATCGTCAAATGATATTGCGCGAGATACCTGATACAGCGACGATCGAAAAACCTAATACAGAAAAGGATGCGGCTATTCCCGCGCATCCTGGCGTAGCCGCGTACATCGACGGAGCAGAGCGAACGTTTCTTGAGCGCTACGGCGATTACTTTTGGGGCGGTATCCTTGTGCTGTCGGCGTTAGGTTCGTTTAGTGCAGGTCTTCGCGCTTTTCTTTATCCAGACGAGCAAGAAAACGTATCGTCGCTCAGGGATAGAGTGCTGGATCTAGCAGCTAAGATCCGTGATTCCGCGGATGAGGATATGGTGCAGATCGAAAATGAAGTTGACCACATCATACGCGAAACGCTCGACAAATATGACCAGGGGGTCATTGGGGAAGGCGCCCTCACGGCGCTAGGCATAGCCATCGAACAATTCCGCTCCGTGGCTGCGAGCCGAAACTTCAACAAGCGTCGCTCCGTTACCAAGCGGACTTCGTAAACCCGCATTCTGCTCTCGGCCAGGCTTTCCGGCACGCTGCCACCGCGGGCTTGGAGCTCCTGGCTTTCCCCTGAAACTTTGGCGCATCCAGGAGTTATTAAAAGTGCCGCTGACTTGACGGCCGACGGGCGCAGGGTTTGTCGAAAAAGGAATTCAACCCGGCGCCTCACGACAAGCACGCAGACGATCCAAAGCACGCCGTGCAAGCCGACAAGGAGCAGAGAAAGCTTGAAAAGGGTCTGGAGGATACCTTTCCGGCATCTGATCCGGTCAGCGAAACTCAACCAAAGCCGTCCAAAGATTGACGCTCTTGCGCGCCGCAAGCCCGGCCTTGGGTCCAGCTATTCAGGCGGCAAGTTCAGTAGATTGGCCCGCGACTTCCTTGATCGCTGACATCACCTGATCGGTGGCAGTCTGTTGGATCATGTGGCCGTTCGCCGCGACCCTATGAAACTTGCTCTGGGTGACGTCGGAGTGCAGGCGCGCCGATTGAGTGTCGATATCGATCAGCTTGTCCTGCTCGCCAGCAATGATGACAACTGGCATTTTGAGGTCCGCATACTGATTGCGCAGTATGAACGCGTCCGGGATCATTAGCGCCGACTCCGCGGCCGATGCCCTTATCTGAGATGGCCGCAGTGCCATTTCCTTCGGAAATGCTTCAAACTTCTTCGGCACGGATCTTGGACCAAAGATCTTCGCCATCATCAGCGGCCAGATGGCTCGGCTCAGAAGGGGCGACAAGGTATGACTAAGGATGTCTCCGACCAGGGGCAGGGACGGCGCGGCCAACGCAACCACGTCTGGTCTTAGGGTCGGATAATAGTATCCAGAGGCAAGAACGAGTCCTCGGACGAGGCCGGGATATTTCAGGGCCATTGCGGCTGCAACGGAGGCGCCCCACGAGTGCCCAAGGACAATTGCGTTCGAAATGCCAAGCTGCGCCAGGGCGAGCTTGATCAATTCCGCTTGGGCATCCGGCGTCCACATGACATTGCGCGGCCGATCGCTATGGCCGAACCCGGGACGATCGAAAACGATAACCCGGTAATCCTTGGCAACAAGATCGATCAGACCGCTTGATTCAAAATCCTGGATCATGCTTCCGTTGCCGTGAAGAAGAACAACAGGATCGCCTGTGCCACGTTCAACGTAATGCAGTCGGACGCCGTTCACTTCTAAGAACCGACCGGAAGGTGGGTTTTCGCGTTCGGCTTTCCTCGCAAGGTGCTGATTGAGCAAGGCGATGGCGGCCAAAACTCCAGTCGCAACCGAGGCTGCTACGATGGAAGTTGAATTGGTCGTGCGCCGACGCGGAACAGATCGGCGAAGGCGTTTGATAGAATGGACTGCAGTCATAGATCACTCTCGTTTCGGCGCGTGCACGAAATCCGGATGATCCTGGGAAATGTTGCAGCGCAGAGTGAACCTGCGATAGCGCGGATCGTTCCGACTCATTTTTCTTGAGGTCGAAACATTGTGCCGGATCGCAGGGATCAGTTCACATCGGGGAACCGCGCGAATGGCGCCCGGGTCGAGATTGTACCTTTAAGCTTCGGTTCTAGGATTGGCGCGGCTGCCAGCTAAGCTGCGGTGAAAAGGCGCGTTAAAAAGCGCCAGCGCCCAAAGATGCGTACAGGAACGTTCGATATCGTCGGGGATTTAGACTCCTCAACGGAGGATATGCAGATGTGGATTTTGCATCGCGGCCTAGCGGCCATTTACCTATCCGGCACAGCCACGATCGGGTCGCTTTTCTTGCTTTGCTTACCGGAAGGTGCCGCAGCCCAAGGATTGCCGGTTGAGACTGGTTCGCATCTCCCGGTAGCGCTTTGGCTCGGCGGGGCTGTTGTTTTGGGTATTGCTATTGCTTACGGAATCTTGCGCACCCGCAGCCGCACTAGTGCGGAAAGACGAATGACCGATCAGGCTACAAAAGACCTTTATGTGAAAGAGAACCGCGACGCCAACTAGCCAGGATGGGGCAACACACAAGCCACGACGGTTGATGCGATGACCGCGCGCAAGAACCAACCCCCGCGACCGTGGTACTGGAGGCAGGCGGCTGATCAGCAACCCTTCGCACGAGCTTGTGGGAATTCGGCTCATTTCGTCGCTTGCGCTCCGCTGTCCCGGCAAAATCGCAAAACCTTTCCTGCCAGCGCGACCGCGGCCTCGCGTCAGGAAGTGCGGTCTCCAACATGAAGTGAGTTTGGTAAACTCGGACCGAAGCCACGCTTCTTTACAAATTTCGGCGGCTTCACGAGCATAGCCCGTGAACGTTAGCGTCGGTTAATGGTGTAAATGATTGGCGACTTTGGATTATTTCTCGGAAACAATTCGTCGTCGACCTGCCAGCCGCTTGTCCGTGCCTGTCTAATTGAGGTGTTCTACTAGTTCGCCCGGTCGGGTTGTAGGTATTTTGACCCTAACGCGTATCGCTTGTTGCTCGATAGATCATAAACTGCATTCGCGAGGACGTAGGCGACGTAAAGTCCTTCGCTGTCGAATATCTTTCCGTCCATCACGTATCCTTCGGACCATCAGTCCTTCCTTATTTCCCCCTTCGCCCTCAGCCCATATCTCTAAAAGCCGGGAGTTTCGAAACCAGCGCGGGCGAGCGAACGATAAGGCGCCCGACGCGCAACGTTCAAAAGTGAACAGATTACTCAACAGACGGCGCTGGCCCGGTTGGCTGGTTCGCACCGCGACGCCGCATCGCGAAATCGAATTAATTTTGAGCCGTGGCGAGGTCGGTCTAGCGTGGATGGGCGCGCCTACCGCCAAGCGCGTAGCCGGAAAAGACGGCCTCAGCCCGCCCCCGCGCTGACGCCGTTTCTCGGGTTCAGAAGTTCCGCATGGCATGCGGTCTGCTCCCGCCGATCGGTGAATGCGTTATGAGGCAAGAGCGACTCGAAGTGGAGTCGAATCCTGTTTCTCCATGAACACAACGTGGTGTTGCGACGCGACACGCCAAATACCGCACCAGGACAACGGCGAGGAAAAAAGCAAAGCGGGACCCCCCGCCGGTCTGGTAGAGGGCGGGGGTCATGCAGGAAAGATGGTACGAGGCTAAAGCTCGGGTCTCTAGGTGTCGCGCCAAGGACCCGCAGGATGGATCGAAGCGCGGATGCCAAGTTTGAGCAAGGCGATTTGGTGAGCAAGCCGCACGGTATTTCAGCGTTGATGTGTTGGAACAAAAGACCTGTTGACCGCGCTTGTTTGCGGGGTGGCCAGTGTTTCTCGTGCCGACGGACGCGGGGAAGCGTCCGAAAATGAGTGGCTATTTTTCGCTTTCGGAATAATTCGAAGCTGTTCGCAGTTCGAACGTTCCCAGCCGGAATTCATCGGTTTCTATTGAGCGGCCTAGGGTTCGGACGAGAGTGAAAGCTGCGGTTGGGTTGTTCTCCCATACCCATAAATCCTCGGCTGTTATCGTCAGCCAGCCGAACCTAAACATGTATCGGCCTGGATCTTTGACACGCCCAACCTGTGCCCAAGTGAGCTTTTTGATATCCGACATTTGTCCATCGCGTTGCATACAGAGCTTCAAACCATTGGGCGAAGCGTTTAGTTCCTAGCCTCTATGTTGGGAGAGGGTGCAGAGCTGCTTTACACAATCTCAAGCGCAGCGTGCGTGGACCGGATCGTGCCGACCTGAACGAATCGCGATTCACTTAATTCTTGCGCCCTGCACCAGAATAACTGGACGTGTGGGTTTATGCTCGCCATATCGATCGTGGCGCCACTGAAACAGCGTGCTCAGGCGCGAAGGCCAGAAAATCGCCGTCCCCGGAAAACAACACTATGTGGTCGAGATACTTCGCAATCACGAGCGCATTGACTGCGAGTTCAACTCCAATATTGCGCTTGTATTTCCGCCGGCCCTGAACACACCCCAGCCAGACCAAGAGAAGCCGACAGTAAGGAAGGTCACGATCCATGGCTTTCAATCAGCGCCTACTGCTATAGGCGAACCGTTGATCTAGATCACGGTCAGATCTATCCGAACGTGTCCTTTGCTCTGTGCATTGCCGGCGGAAGGAATTGAAGCGCCGGCGCCGATGCGCAAGCGCAACCGGCCGCGGATTGCGGGGCACGCCAGACGGCTCGGGAACGCCTTCGGTCGCGAATGGATCCGTAACCGCCCATTAACCCTTCGGTATCACTCTCTATCCTGACCTTTTGGATGGTCGCGCGTACCGAGTACTAGGCCGTCGCTGGGAATTCCGCGACGGCCTTTTTTCGTGGGGGGTGGATGGACTACCAGGCATTTACGAATGAGAGCCTCACCATGATGTACGAAGCCGTCCGGGGAGCGCTGGCTGCCGATGACGCGGTGGAGCGCGAGGGCGGCGAGCCAAAATTCAAGGTCCGCGACACGCCGGACTGGAAAAAGCATGCAGCCGACCTTGAAGCTGAGATGCTGAAGCGAGGAATGAATTTCAGCGTGATCGAATGGCACGAGGGCCAGGAGAAGCTTCCGTTCGATTGGTCAGGCCGGGACGGCGTTCGCCGGCAATAACCCCTAGATTACCAATCGCACGGCAACAGACGCCCCGATAACTGCGGATGCAATGGCAATCTGGGAGCTCACACCAAGAGGCCAATCAAGTTTGCGCTTGGTGTGCATCCAGTTGTGAAAGCGTACAAGGGTGGCCAAGGGCTGGCGAGGATAAAGCATATAAACCAACTTTAGCGGATCCGGGAGCATCCCCCCAACGGCACCAGCCAGTACAGCGACCATGTTGGCTTTCGTCCCAAAGATTCCGACTGCGAGAACTAGGCCCGCGAATGCGTCGAAGCCAATCACGGCCAAATCGCGTATCCGTGCCGCGGATATTCGCCAACTATTTCGAGCGCCGGCTCTCCACGATCTCGATCTGAGTGAATAATCCCAATGAGGGATTGAGTCGATCACGAAATGGCTTGCAAAGCCCGCCACGAATGCGGCGACCGGGTGGGACGGCATCAGAGTGGCAAGAGCCGCCCCAACGACCGCATGTGTGCTCAGGATCATCTTAAACCAATAGTGGCTGCCGCAGTTGGCCGCAATCTTTCGTTCTGGCGCGAGGGCTACTGTCCCCGCGAATGCCTGCAGATGGTCGGCATCTCCGACTGCTTGCTCGTGTCGACGTAGACCCAGACGTTTATGAGAACGCATCCCCCCAAAAACGCTTCTGGGCTTCACTCGATCAGCTGATCCGCGAGCACAAGGATTGTCGGCGGGTGCCGCGCCGGGTGTAGACCTTGATCGCTTCGTTAGCTAGGTGGACCTGAACGCGGTAGCCGTCGAACTTGATCTCGTGAAGCCAGCGTTCGCCATCCGGGACGCTAACCGACGGTGGCAAGAGCGGGTTCAATGTCCGGGGAACGGCGCCTTGACGCCGATCGCCGCCGGTTTCTTCCGCTGAAACGCCACGACGCAACTCCGCTGCAGAACCGGGATTCAAGCGAAACGCTGCTGATTCGTTCCCTCACACTGGAACGGGATGGCGGCTAAGCGATTAAATTAGAAGGAGGAACCATGAGCAAAGAAACCCCGAAAGACGACGCTCGCCAACGCACCGATCAAGGCTCGCACGCACAGACGGACAAGCCATGGAAAGGCAACCCGGAGAAAGAGCAGCGCAACGACGGAGCCAAGATCGATCTTGAGAAATGGCAAAAGTCCGGAACACATTAGGAGCTGACAATGGGATTGGCGTCTTACGAAATCGTTGGCGACGCTGGGGAGTGGCGGGTGAGCCATGACGGCAAGGCCGAGAATGTCTATCAAACCAAGGAATCGGCATTCGAGGCCGCGGTTGCCGCAGCTTCATTGGCGCTCCGGCAGGGTCATGAGGTGATCGTGAAAGCTCCCGGCCACGGGACGGCTACGGGTGCGGCGAACTCGGGGTAAGCAATCCGTGTGCAGCACGTGCGATGTCATTTTCCGCGGACTCGCGAAGTGATAGATCCCGACTGCCCCATTTGCGCTGGCCTTGGCTGGGTGTATGCGAGAACCACCCGGACAAGGTGGGACCGGCGCGGGCATGCCGTGCGAATGCCAGCGCGCCAATGGCCTCGAGCAGCCTGATGTCAGCAAGTTGATGGACGAGCGGGCGTATATACCGCTGGCAGATTTAGGTACGGCGAAGGTCAGAAGGACTTCCTCGTAGTGAGGATGAAAGAGGCGTTTGTGGCGAGCTATAGCTTTTGACGATAATCCCTGGCTGTCATAGTCTAGGGTGCCAAGTCAACTTATCAGGATCCCGCCGGCGCTTTTTCGTTGCCTTTGCACCGATCTCGTCAGGAACGTCTTCGCCCGTCCGCGGTTAGTGCAAGCGGAGACGGAATCACGCGAGGAGCGGGACAGTCCCGGCTAAAGGTCATGCGGTGCAACGCCCGCATGGCCTTAGTCATATGTGAAGAACGACCGGGAGTAACACTTTGACCTATAAAGTGGTCGCAGAACGTGGCGACGAAACTATACGAAGCACAAGAGAGAGTGCCCTTATCGCTGTAGCCAAGGCCAAAATCTTCATCGAAGAAGGTTGGAAAACTTCTATTACCGACGAACACGGAAGAAATTTCGAACCTGCTGATTTCCATTTGCTGCCTGCTCATCCTGCCAAATTCCTCCGTCGTACTGAGGATTAGGCGAAGAGAACACTTCAGTCGAAACCCGTCCCATGTGAACAGCCGCACTACGCAAGCAGGGCGCCTCACTCCTCTACTAATTGGATTTTGGCACGACTTTTGCGCCGGTGATAGCTGGTCCGGCCACTATCCCATTTCACTTTGATCTCGCCGTCAGCTTCGACAATCGTGCCGATGTCGCCGACGTCGTCCCGCGCGACGCGCTGGCCTACCTGAAGGTCGGTAATGCTGATCATGGTCGAAGGGTGTTGAGCGCGCCTATCTGGGCGGTCGTAGGCCAGGGGATGAAAGCCACTCTTGCATATGGGAAACAATTTCAGCCTGGCGCGCCCTGCGTAGGAGCTTATCGCGTTCAGCCCCAGGTGGGGTGCTCTGAGCTTTCTCGAGAAGTTGCGCGGCCCGTTCCTTGGCGCGCTCATCAAGTGAGATTGTTTGCGGTGCGAAACGGCGTGGCTGCATGGCGCTGCTCTAATTTCTGGTGGAACAACAACGCGCGGCCAAGTCCAGAGTTCTGTTCACTTGTGCACTTACCGCTATTCGGTTTCCGTGCATGCTGCTCATTTATCTCGATGCAACGCCCCCGTTAGCCCTTGGACCTTTGCGAACCAAATCTGCTTGAACTGCTTACGAAACGCGATTGGGCGCTGGTGTCTGTGGTTTTAGCGGTAGCGGTCCTAGCTATTTACTGGTTGGTCTTCATCGCTTCAGGCGACCGTACTTCTTAAGTTCGCGTTGGCTTCCAATGAAGCAAGGCCTCTTCAACCTGATCGGCAAGGGTTGAGAGATGCAAGGCCAGTCGGTCAAACAGATCCCGCTTTGCCGGGTCCGTGGCGAGGTCGCTAATCAGTCTGCATTCAGCCGCGTCGGCCCTGAGCCTTTCTAATTGTTTTTGGTAGTCCTTCACGGCGGGCACTCCAGCTAGCCATGAGCACACCCTAACACCGCTTAATTCAGACCGTCCTCAAAAAATGACGACCCTGGAGCGCGTAATCCAGGGCCATCTGGGAAGTGATCTATCGTGCACGGGGTTGGCACGACGCTTCGCTAATTCACGACCGCCGCGACCGTTCCAAACGGCCCGGCCAGTCCATTACAAAAAGCAGCGTCACCAAGACGATCAACTTTAGCCCCTGCCTAACGACGGGACGTTTCGATGAGTTAGGAACGATCCGGCGCCGCAGGAATCGATTCCGCGCTCCCGGTGACTCCTCAGCCTCCAACCGGGAGAAAACCCCCATTGGGTTGGCGGCCTTTGGTGCACGTGGCGTTCTCCGCGCCGGGGCCGTTTGCGCGATTCGCGTTCCGATGAATGTTCAAAAGTGAACTGAAGCACTGCGCGGGCGGATGGGGCTTGAACGCGGCGCTACGCATCGACCTTCAGTGAGTTTAGGCTGGATCTCGCCCGGGCCCGGACGATACACAGACGACCCTTGACCGCAGAGACCGAGCGTCTCATGGCCACTGCTATCGAAAGATAGATCTGCGGCTGTCTCGTAATTCAAGCAGCCACGTCTTCAGTCCAAGGCCTATTGTTATTTCCCACCATCGCAGGTTCTAAGGCGTCTAATCATTAACAGGCTGAGGCGCGGTTGCCGCCCTTGAGGGGCGGGCCCGCCAGTCTGCCGTTACGAAGATACCTTGCTCGCCCGGACTCTTCAGCGAGCTTGTGGAGCGACCGCGCTTTGTCTTGGTCGGGTTCGATGAGCGCTAAGCGACGGTGTTTTACGGCTTTGGGAGTACTCACGGGCCAATTCCTTACGCAACCAAACAACGATCGGAAGATAAGAAGCGCGCCGGGAAAATGGATTCCTTCAAGGTGAGGAAACTGAACCATTTCCGGCCCGGGCCGTCTTATATGGACGGAGGTTGGCCATGGACCAGCTCGAAGACCCCCGCGACCTGGAGCGCAAGATTGAACAAGCGAGCCGTATAGCCTCTCGCGTAACAGACCAGACGACTTATCAGCGCCTTACCGCTTGGGTCGATGAACTAAGACAGAAACTGCAAAAACACCTTGCTGCTAGGCGATCTAAGGAAGAGATTAGAGCGCGCGCTCACGAACTATGGGAGCAGCACGGCCGCCCGGTTGGCCGGGACGAGGAGTTCTGGCTGCAGGCAGAGTCGGAGCGCGGGAAATCTCGAGACGAGTAGATCTGGGTGCGCTTACGCCCTGACCGGGGCGATTGCGCGCAAGAGGAGGACGCGATGTCAGTTCCCAAAAAGCCTCTGAAGCCCGGCGATTTTCCGGTGAATGCCGACGGTAAAAAGATCAAGAAGCAAGACGGCGCTCCGATTGCAGACACCGATGATCCGGCTGTTGCTGGTGACATTGCCGAACGTCTTAACGACGACGAAGCCCGGCGCGAAGAAGATAAGTGGTCGGCGTGATACCTAGACGCAAGCATGCCCGCCGGTTCAACGGTAATTTGCGTCGGCTTTTGTGGCCAATGAAAAAGGCCGCAGGCGTTGCGCGCTGCGGCCTTGTCCGGGAAAACTGATTGTCAGTGCAATAACAATACTCCCAGTCCCGATAACGTCGAAGCTGCCGCAAGACACTCGAGTGGTGGAGTCATAATCAGTGTTCCAGGAAGCGGAACATTCCGCGTGTTGCAGGGCGGTGACAGCATTTAAGCCCGCTTGGCGACGCGTAGCGCTTTGCTAAGCCAGAGGAGGCGGGGCGCCCTTCACCCCGTTGGGAAGGGAAGTGACCACCCTCTCCAGATTGGATTGCTCTTCGGTCAAGCGCCTTTGGACAAACTGGCGCTCAAGCTCTGTCAAGCTGGTCTGCAATAGGTTTCGATAGCGTTGAATATTGCTGCGGTGTGTACGCAAGCGAGCCAACTGTTGATCAATCATTTGTCGTCCCTTGACGAGGGGTTTAATTCCTTCTCACCGCGCAACGCGGGCAAGAGCGAAGTATATTCGCTCTGGCGGCATCGGCATTTCCCCGGCCGGGTCTTTAAATCCCGGCGGGGCTAAGCCTGCCCCACGTCTGTGACGCTTTGATTACAATGGGGTGTGTGACTCCGAGCTAGGGCCGGCGGAGCTATAGTCCGGCGCCGATGCCGATGCGTTACGCGAGATCGGGGTGATGAAATCCCTGTACAGGCAGGTTGGGCTTTTGGCACCATCGAATAGCACGGTGACGCCTGTATTGCTTCGGAAAACCTCGACAACGATCCCAGTCTTGCCGGCCAGCGATCGCAATCGAGCGGCTCCGAGTTCACTGATCTTGAAGCGAGCGCCGACGACTAGTCTGTTAAATTCTTCCACGTCACTCACAATTTTACTCCACGGTAAAAAAACAGACTTAGAATGAAATTTTCAAACTACTGCCCGGCCCAGCTGTTCCAAACGGACGGCTTGTTTACGAAGGGGCAGCGGAGGTGCTCCAAAGTAGCTCGGAACGATCCAACGAAGTTGCGCTAACTTTGGTCGCCGTTGGCGCTTTTTTCGGCGTTGCGGGATGGGCCGGCCCCAGCGAGCTTCCCGCCCTGCTGGGGCCAGCTTCTCTGCGCAGCTCGGAGATTATCGAAGGGGCAAATCGCTAGATAAGGATGGGGGCTTAGCCTTTAGCCCCAGCACCACGCGCCGGGTCAGCACCATCAATCGCTGCGCAATAGCGCCGAGGCAAACGAGCACAACGAGGAATTAAGAAGGTTCGCAAGCTTCGCGTCGGGGCGCTTCACTGCAGAGACTTCGGGTCCCACTGAAAGATGACCTCGCAAACTCGGCCCTTAGCGGTTCGCACTATTATCGACAAGTGTGCGATTGTCCGCTCTAAGAGGAGATGGTCGCGCGCAATTTCAGCTAACGTTCGGGCAGCCTCTTGTCGTGCCGAACCTACATCAAGAAGGAGTTCACCCTCTTCATCAACCGTTACATCATCATCTATGACGATGTCGAAGTAGTAGCGGATCATCGCGCACTCTCCGGTTCGGCGGGAGCGCTATCGGGTCGCTTGCAAGTCTTACACAGCTAGACGCAATGAACTGAATTAAGCGCGCCGTTCCTGGCCGGTCTGTTCACTTGTGAACCCTTCGAGTTCGATTTCTTTGCCTTTTCAGCGTTCGTTGGCCCAGGGAGCAGCGCAGCCATCAGGAAGTTAATTGCCTGCGCGGTCGGTCGGAGCGGGGGTCACGCGGGCCCGCTATGAGCTTGCTGCTACCGGCGGGAATGCGAATCTAAACTTTGAGATCGCCGGGTTTCGACGCCGTGTCGCGTCCAGACGATCTCCTCTCAACAAATTACGTAGCTGAATGTTCGGTGCACACGTCAGAAGGCAAAGTGAGTGTGAGGGGGAACGTGCCTGTAGCCAACGCCTGAAAGGCCGACTGCTCCTCTGCCAAGCGGCGTTCGATGAAGGCGCGCTCTAAGTCTGTCAGGATTGTCTTGAGTAGCCCGCGGTAACGCCTGATATTATTGCGGTGCGCGCGCAAGCGGGCCAACTGTTCGCCGATCATCGTCGTCATTCCTCAGACGGTCGCCAGCTTTCGTTTGGTGAGAGGGGACGGGCCCCGCGGGAAAAAATTAGGCGAAGGCCGGCTTCAGTCAAGAACCCGCATTTAAACTATTTTGGCCAGGATTCTCGATCAAAGTTGCAGCCATTCCGGGGTAATCCCGACCAAGGCTCTCTGCGTCCGACCTGTGGGCATGAGACGCAATAACAGGCCCGTCAGGGGGCAGTTACCGGCGGGTTTTTCTTTGCCCGTGCAAAGGACCCTTATACGAGGCTGACAACGGCAAGGACTAGATCGGGGCCGAGTTCACTCAATGCCAGCGCGATCAATGTTCCGGCACAGACGGCTAAAATGGCGGTGACTGTGAGAGCAATCATTTTGAAATCCCCTGTTGTCAGTGACGAGGAGACTGCTCCGGCTTCGTTTCCGGACGACTGCGTGGGGGAAGGCAATGGGTTTCGTTCACCGAGACGTTATCTTCCGTAGGAATGTCGAAATGGGCCGACCGCTAAGAGGAGCGGAACAATTCCTGACCGGTTCGCTTAGTTGTGCAAGACCGAATGGTGCAACGTCCCCCCGAGCTTCATTCGAGGAAATGTCGGCCCCAGTGTTCGCCCACCGCGCGGCGCTGGGGCCGTTTCTTTGGAACTCCTGAGCGCTCTAAGAATCGACTCTGCGCTCCCGGTATGCCCCGAACCTCCGACCGGGAGAAAACCCCCCACCGGGTTGGCGGCCTTGGTCAGCGTGGCGTTCTCCGCGCCGGGGCCGTTTGTGCCGAGGGTGCGCGGATTACGGCCCGCGTGTGCGGGTGCGCTCGATCCCGTTGTTGATTTCGTTGATGCAGGCTGCGACGGCGGCCTCTCGACTGAGAAATAGGGCGGGACTGACTATTGGGTTCGCTAGCCGCGAAGATAATCCAAACCCATCTGGAGGGCTCGATCTCGCGAACGTCGTACTTGACCGTGCGGTGCTCCATGAGGAGGGAAGACACGGGGCTTAGTTTTTGTTCCGGCGAGCGCCGATGGTGCTCAGGCCGCATAATTATATCGGGAAGCATGCGGGATAAGTAGGCAAGCATGCAGGAAAGGCGGTCGACTATACCGACCGCATCGTTACTCTGTCAGCAGCCCTCACGCGGGCTTAAAGAAGCGATGCTACCTCGACTTAGCCCCGCCCTAACCGGCGGGGTTTTTCCATCCCCCGGAAAGCGACCCACTCAACAGTTCTCCTGATTCGGGAAAAACGGGCAATGGTGGGCTTATTGATTTAGGTCAAGAATCCCGGATTTCCTACGA
Source organism: Bradyrhizobium sp. OAE829 (assembly GCF_040546575.1). NCBI lineage: Bacteria > Pseudomonadati > Pseudomonadota > Alphaproteobacteria > Hyphomicrobiales > Nitrobacteraceae > Bradyrhizobium > Bradyrhizobium sp. OAE829. The sequence goes on from NZ_JBEPOE010000001.1 coordinate 6,084,735, forward strand.
TCTGCATGCCGGTATGAATGGACGCATCGATTGGCTCGGTATTGCGGGATATGGCTCGCTGGTCCTAGCCCGGCTGGCGCTGATTGCCCTTCTCTTGTCTTAGGCGCCGATGGTGATGGCCTCGTCGCCCTCCCGCGCCAGCCGTTTCCGTGGCCTCTCTGTCATTGGCGCAAACTAGCGGCTCGTATCCGATGAAATGCCCGTCCTCGCCTACAATGTAAGCACGATACTCTGGCATCATCGGCGCACTTGCAGGCCCGGCACCGTAGCCACTCTTGGACCTCCAAGGCGGTCTCCAACTGGCGAACCTGACGTATTAGATTGTCGCGCTTGATCCCTGGGCGCGTGCCTTGGGCTACCTTTACGGAGGCGTTCAGCTTCGTGAGATAGACGTTGATCGAGCGGTTCGGACTGTTTGAAACGGCGTCGCTACATGGGGCTGCTCCATTCCTGAGGAAGGCGGGAGCGCAACTGGCGTTCTCATCACCAATATAAGCCACTAACCGTGCGGTGATACCAATTCAACGGCTCGGTCTATGTCCGGTTTCGGACAGAGCCCTGATTTAATGAAAAGACGGCCCTCGTGCACGAAATCCGAAGCCCCAAAGCCGCCGCGGCGAGAGTATCGCGTAGAAAACCCGCCGGGGGCAGTAACAGTGGGTTCTTCTTGCCGCACACCGGCCGCCGACCTAGGCTGGGCATTGTTTTGCAACGGGAGAACGGGCGTGGCGACAGGTACGGTGAAGTGGTTCAACGCGACCAAGGGTTTTGGTTTTATTCAACCGGACGGCGGGGGCAATGATGTGTTCGTCCACATCTCGGCCGTGGAGAGGGCCGGCCTCAGCAATCTGAACGAAGGCACCAAAGTAAGTTATGAAGTGAAGGAAAATCGCGGAAAAATGTCGGCGGAGAATCTGAGGGTCGGCTGACGGCGACGGAAACCTTGCGAGGGCGGGACAGTCCTGGTTAAAGGCCATACGGTGTAACGCCCGTGTCGCCTTAGCCTGTTCGGAGCGGCCCGACGGTTGAGCGGCGGGCTTTCTTCTTGATGTTAGGAACGATCCGGCGCCGCAGGAATCGACTCTGCGCTTCCGGTGACTCCTCAGCCTCCAACCGGGAGAAAACCCTCATTGGGTTGGCGGTCCCTTGGTGCAGCGTGGCGTTCTCCGCGCCGGGGCCGTTTGCGCCATCCGCGTTCCGATAAATGTTCAAAAGTGAACTGAAGCACTGTGCGGGCGGGTGGGCTAGAACGTGGCGCTACGCATCGACCTTTAGCGATTCTGGGATGGATCTCACCCGAGCCCGGACAATACACAGACGACCTCTAATCGCAGAGGCCGAGCGTCTCATGGCCACCGCTATCGAAAGATAAGATCTGCCGCTGTCTCGCAATTCAAGCAGCCGGTGATCATCCTCCTCCGTCCAAGGTCTGTTCCTACTTCCAACCATCGCAAGTTTCACGACATCAGGGTGAGAGTGATGGAGCAATCGGCACCTTGCAGAGATCGTTTCCCTCATCGTCCACTACGACCAGGCAACGAGGCGTTTCGCCGACCTCAGCGGCCATCGCATCCGCAATTTGGTGCACTTTGGCGATTGCATCCTCGTTATCTCTACAATGAAGGCCACGCGGGTCTGGAATCCGATGTCCATTCGCTAATTCAAAATGATAGTGCGGCATTGATGGGAAATGCAGATGCTGGGTTATCGTTCCCCAGGCGGGCCCATTCGATCAACGCGAATCTCGATCCAGACGTTCGTGCCTCCCATCACTCGCTATCGGCGACCCGGATTTGGCAGGTGAGGTAGACTCTTTCACTGATCCAGTGTGCCGCTCGGCCCGCCCGATACGGGCGAAGGATGTCGCCAATACCCGAGGCAACGTACCGCCTATTTCGAGTGGCGCGAGAAACGAGTCTCCGCGCGTCTGGCAACGCCGCACAACTGAGTTCCTGCGTTCACAAGTGTACAGACGCTCGCGAACTCTGAGGTCCATATTGGGCCCCGCGTTAAGTCTTGACGGCTCCAGTTGCTTCCCCGCGCTGGGGCCGTTTTTTAACAAGCACGTCAGCCAGTTCAATCGCGGCCGGATAGGAAGCTAGTTTCCCTCGTGCACGCGATTGAGTGCCTAGCTGAACGCGAGAACGAGCCAACCTGAACACAACATCACAAGGGCGGTTACAATTAGCGCGAGGAAACCGTCGGACACGAAGTCATGATTACGCATGATACGTCTCCTGCCGTTGGTCGCACTGATCCATCCCGAACGCGATGCCGGTGATCCTGACGAGCGATGGAAGCTATCGGTGGGCCGGCCGGCAGTTTCGGGTACGAAACGGACCAGCGGCGCCGGTCGGTAAATGTCAGTTCGTCGAAGCAAAGAGGAAGTGGCATTGCGGGGCTGTCGAGGCAGCTTTTGACCCAGAGCGGACTTCGGACCAGCGGACCGCCTTGATATGGCCGGTACTCTATCTGCCCACGTCGAGGACGCGAGGGATGCGCCTCCCTCTGGGCGGTGAGGATGTCCTTGCAGCCGAACGCATAAGGCCGAAAAAGTACGGCCCGCCGAAGCGGGCCGCATTTATCAATCGATGACTTCGATGATCCGATGAGTACCTAGATCGACCAAGACCGTCCGATCATTGACGACTGTGTAGCGATACTTGGTGACGCCGTATTCGCGCGGCACTTCGTAATAGGTCACGCCGCTCGAGGGCAAATCAGCGCCAACTCGGACTTCGCGTTCATAACGATACGAGCCGTGCTTCTGGCCGGATACATAGGTGCGAAAGCGCGGACGGGTCTCGTCCGAGATGCCGCCCGCCACTGCGCCGACAGTAGCGCCAACTGCAGCACCCGCCGGGCCGCCCACGATAGCGCCGCCGACAGCGCCCGTTGCCGCACCAGTCGCGGCACCGCCTTGTGCAAACGCTCCGGTTGAACTCACGAGGGCAATCAGCAGGCTTCCCAGTACTACTTTCTTCATAACGTCATTCTCCAATGTTGCGTTGTGGGGAGCCAACAAGATCGATTGCCGGTTGTTCCCGGCGTTAGCGGCGCTCCGTAGAAACCAGGCGAACGTTCGTTGCGTGCTGTCCGGCATTGCGGAGACATGACGGAGTGAAATTCGGCCACACTTGCTTCGAGCAGTCCTCCGTTGGGGTGTTCGCTTTGTCGCTCGGCGCCGTCGCTTCCTCTGCGCGAGCACCTGTTGCCAGGAGAAGCAGTAGTGCGATAGCTGACAGGTTACGTTTCATTGATCCGCCTCTTTGTAAAATTTTAACCACAACGAGGATAGGGGGCGCGGTGTTCCGCTGAATTTTGCTTGAGCCAAAGAAAAGCCCTGCCGAGTGGGGTGCTCGGCAGGGCTGCGCAGAGAAGTCGACAGACGGCAAGCGGGGAAACTTGGTGGCCCGTCGAGGGTCTGCGTTCTTACAATCAGTTCTCGGAGCAAACCTTGATGGACTTCATGCCAGTCTCGGCTTCGGTCCGGGTCTTGAACGTGCCGTTATCGACAATCGTCGTGGTGGTCGTGGTCGGCTTTTTGTCGACAATGGTGCACTTCTTGGTCGTGGTGTCCCTCACGACGTAGAATTCGGTGGTCTGCGCGAACGCCGAAGTGACGGTAAAGGCGACGACAGCGGTCGAAAGTAGAAGCTTCTTCATGGTTTCCTCCAGTGGTGTCTAAGCTTCGTTAAAAACAAGGTGCTAGAGGACGGCTCGAAGCAGGAAATAGCTCGCGCCACCTAAAGTGACGACAGCAGGAACGGCCCAAAGATAAGTGCTGGCATGTTCTTCTCCTCGGTATGCCTACGAGGTTCAAACGCGCCCTATTGCCACTTGTTCCCGACTCGGGGCAGCCGGTTAGGTGAAGCGAGGGAAGCGGGTAAGGGCATCAGGCCGCATAACGCTGACGGAACGGGCAGCATTCAGTGTGCAGTATGCTGCCCGAGGAGTGAACGGGAAAGCAGCCACACGGAGGTTTCGGTAGTCGAGGCAGACGCCGTTGGCGACACGGCAAACTAGACGGTTTTCGCTTGGATGCCCTTCGTTTGGTCGCTGACGGGGTTAGACCGGATAACTGGGATGACGGGCCAAGGTCGCCCTGTTGACCCAAATCGGAATGGCAGCGAGCCGTCCGCGCCGATTGAGCTCACGAGGGACCCGAAGGGAATGACTGTCCCGCGACTGAACTAATTAGATTGGCTTCCCGTCGCGAGCGCCCGTCTTTCGTCGGATTGCCACTGTTTCCCAGCGGGAACCGAACGACCGTCCTGCAGTTCTTTCATGACAATAGGGGCGCGACAGTTGATGGCAGGAAAAGTGAGTTCAGCCGCGTCCAAAAAGCGGCCGTCCGAGCAGATCGAGGAAGCGCCTGCCAGGACGGAGAGAAAGCCCCTTCCGTTGGGCGCGGGCGCGCGCATGAACGCGCGGGTCGTGCTTGCCCTAGTCCTGTTTGGCCTCGCGCTATGGACCGCTGCGGGCTTTCTGCCGGCGCTGATCTGGGCCACGATTCTCGCGGTCGCCCTGTGGCCGCTGTATCTCAAATTTGCGGCGCGCTTTTCCTCAGGTCCCTCCAGCCTGTCCGCATTCATCTTCACCGCAATCGTTGCGCTTGTCCTGTTCACCCCGATGTCGCTTGCCGTCTACCAGATCGCGCAGCAAGGCGACGTGCTCGTGAGTTGGCTCAAGCAGGCCAAGGAGAGCGGGGTTGAAGTACCGGATTGGGTCACTCGTCTGCCGATTGCTGCGGAAAGTATGCAATCATGGTGGCGCGCCAACCTCTCGGACCCGAGAGCTGCCACCGCCTGGCTTCAAACCGTCAATGCGGATAATGCGTCGGAGTTTTTCAAAACGTTCGGCGGGCAGCTGCTTCATCGGCTGTTTCTGTTGTTATTCTCGCTCCTGACCTTGTTCTTTCTGCTCCGTAACGGTCGCGCCGTCGCGAGCCGTTTCCTCGAGACGTGTGATCGTCTCATCGGCGATGCCGGGGAGGGGTTGGTCGAGAAGATGGTCGAAGCCACGCGCGGCACGGTGAACGGCACGGTTCTCGTCGCCGTGGGCGAGGGATTGCTGATCGGCGTTGGCTTCTTCGTCGCAGGTGTACCGAATCCGGTGATGTTTACGATTCTGACGACGGCTTTCGCGATGCTGCCGTTTGGTGCATGGCTCGCCTTCACCACGGCGGCGTTGGTCCTGGTCTCCGGCGGCGGCAGTGGGTTCGCAGCCGCAGCCGTATTTTGCTGGGGCGCGATCGTCATGCTTGCCCTCGATCACTTCGTCTGGCCAACCCTGGTCGGCGGCTCGGCGCGTCTCCCGTTTCTTCTCGCCTTTGTCGGAATCTTCGGAGGCCTTGCTGCCTTCGGGTTGTTCGGGTTGTTTCTGGGGCCTGTGATCATGGCGGCGTTGCTGACCGTTTGGCGCGAGTGGATCTACCGGCCGGTTCCACAATAGAGTTCTCCAGCGGCGCCTCCGATCACGGCTCTGAGCGCCGTCGGTATTCGATATCCGAAACAGGTGATTGAGTTGCCGCCGGGGGCGTGACGCCAACTCAATGTCGCCTCTTGGCAGATTTTGTTGCAAAAGTCGGCTGTGACCGATGATGTCGTTCGGCCATTTGACTTCGGGCGACGGGGTTTGGTCCCTCGACCCTGACACTCTCTACGCAACTATTACGCTTACGCAATACAGAGAGCCCGAGCGGGTGGCGGTCGCGCAACCAGCGATGCGAGCCGCCGCAGGTTCTGGGCGATGGCAGCCAGAACGAACTCATCCTGGGCGCCTCGTGGACCGCGCAGTCGAAGGCGGCCGAGCTTCAGGATGCGCTTGAGGTGCGCAAACCGCATCTCGATCTTCTTGCGCTCACGGCGTGACTGCTCGAAGGCTTCAGTCTCCGCAAGCGAACGGGCAACGTCTCGGGCGTGTTCATGGATGTCGCGCGGGATCTTGCGCGATGGGTCTTTCGGACAGCATTGCGGTTTGAGCGGACATACATCGCAGTCGAGTTTGCTGGCGCGATATAGAAGTGTCTTGCCCTCGTGCACGGTGCCGCTCGTTCCGAGCTGCTTCCCGCCCGGGCAGTGGTAGACGTCGCTGGTCGGATCATATCGAAAGTCGCTGCGCGAGAGGGTGCCGTCATCTCTCTTCGACTTGTCGAACACGGGGATATGTGGCGCGATGCCTTTCTCCTCGACCAGCCAGTTCAGCATCGGAGCTGCCCCGTAAGCGGTATCTCCGACAAGCCGTTCCGGCTTAAGGCCGAAGCGTTCCTCTGTTCGCTCGATCATGGTCTTTGCCGCGCCGACCTCGGCCTGTCGAATGGAGCGGGAGGCCTCGACGTCAACGATCACGCCGAACTTCACGTCGATGAGATAGTTGTCGGAGTAAGCGAAGAATGCCGGCCCCTTGTGCGCCCCGGTCCACTGGGCCGCGGGATCGGACGGCGAGACGAACTTTGGCACAACGTCGCTGGCGGCGCCCCACGCCGTATCGTCGAGGGTCGCCAGATACTCCTTCACAGCGCGGCTTGATCTCGCCGGATCACGATCCCTGCGCCAATCCTGACCTGCGATTGAGCGCTGCTTGTTGGCATCGGCTTGGATCAGGCTCGCATCGACGGCGAAGCCTTCGCCGCCAACCAGACCGGCCGCAATGCACGCCTCGACGACCCGCTCGAACACCCGGCGAAAAATATCCCCCTCGCGAAAACGCTCGTTCCGGGCACGCGAAAACGCCGAATGATCCGGGACAGCATCCTCGATACCGAGCTTGCAGAACCAGCGATAGGCCAGGTTCACCTGCACTTCACGACAGATCAATCGCTCCGAGCGGATCGCAAACACATACCCCACCACCAGCATCCGGATCATCAGTTCCGGGTCGATCGATGGACGACCCATCGACGAATAATGAGGCGCAAGCTCGCTGCGAAGCCACGACAGATCGAGCGCAGTGTCGATCTTCCGCACCAGATGATCTTCGGGGACCGCATCGCCAAGACGAAACTCGTAGAACAGTTGACCTTGGTCACTCTGCAGACGGCCCATCATGGATCGACCTCACCGAGAATCGCGTAACCTCAACGGAATCACGCTTCGCGGCCTGTCTCAACTGACTTTTGCAACAAAATCGGCACTTTTCAGACATACCTGCTCAGACATACCTGCCTATCCTGAGAATGTCCGCTCGCCGGGGATAGACCGGAAGTCGCCGTGGTCCGGTCAAACCGTGACCCTGTAGCTCGCTTCATCTTGCTGCGAGATTTCCGCTAGCAGACACAAGCTATAGTACTTCAGCGCGAACCTGCGCCACGCCACGGTCCGTAATCCCTAAATGACGCGCAGCGCCGAGTGAAAGGTCGATGACCCGGCCGCGAACCCAGGGTCCCCGGTCGTTGATACGAACTATTACGGACTTGCTGCTCGCAAGATCAGTTACACGAACTCTTGTACCGAACGGTAGGTTGCGGTGGGCAGCGGTCAGAGAATTCCGAATGAACGGGGCACCGCTCGCTGTTTTTCCTGTCGGATATGAATAGTAAGAGGCCTTTCCAGAAAAAACCCGGTTTACAGATCGAGGGGCTGAGCGCTCTTCCGAACGACGAACTGTCTCCCCTCCGGTCGGAGGTTGCTCAAGCGGAGGATCCTGTTTGGGCTGGTCCTGTGCCTCGGGTGCCGGTTCTGCGTGCGCTTTTGGAATGATAGACCATCGATCAAGAAAGGTCTGCGCTGAAGCAGAATCTACGTTTACGCACAACCAAACGGGTACTGATACGATTGCAACTATTCCAAAAATAGGGCGCATGGGACGGGCCTCACAAACAAATAGTACAAATGAATAACGTAAGCTGTTGAGGCTCTGTTCCTGTCCTGCAGGCGATCAAGGGATATATACCGATGCTTCCAACTCATCCGTTTGGTGCTTTAGGCGCACCGCAGCAACAAACGCCTATTTCCGAGGTATTGCTTAAGTGAAAGTTTGTTGCTCCCTATCACGGCGAGGTAGTGAGAGTTAGATCAACCGCGACTAGGTGCGACAATTTAGATCCTCCCATCAATTAGGCATTTGCTCCTCCGCGTTCCTGCCGGGCGCTGTCCATACTCAGAAGCGGGTAATTAAGTCCGATAGTGGACAGACGGCCTGACGTTTTCGTACCTAGTATCTTCTGTCTTGGGGGCAGTGATGAAAGAGTACCGTGCCTATTTGATCGACCACCGGGACGGCCATATTAAGCGCCGGGTTGATTTGGTGAGGTAGCCAGAGCGCGCTCGAAGCTACTAGTTGATGGCCACGACGTTGAGCTGTGGCTAGGCACCGCGAAAATTGCCACCTTCCACCAACTCAACAGCTAGGTCCGTAGTTCTCCGAGTGTAAACGGAGTTTGCGAGCAAGGATCGATTAATGACCGAGCCGTAACGTGGCCAAATGACCGACAACTCCAATCATCCGATCTCAATGGAAGAGATACTGCGCCGTATCCGTGAGCGGTACGCCGCCGACGAGATGAAAGATAAGGCGCTCTGCACGGATCAAGCCTTCCCAATCGTTGAGGAGGAGTGCCCGCACGGCCTGTGCGAGGTCATCAAAAAAACTGCGCAAGAAATCTCTCGATTGAAGGCCGCCTCGGTTGGCGGACTCTTTTAACAACGGACTTGGCAGCTTCACGGATCTGAGCCACTGAATCCTCTGTGGCGGTCCGAATGTCGTGCAGGCTTCGGAGGCGCCGGCATTCCCAGCGCATCCTGAGCACTTCCCGCTCTCTTTGGTCGTTAGGCACGATGGGCGCGGGATGGTCCGGAATACGATTGGGAGAGGCTATGACCCGCGACATCCGTAGTATTACGAAAAGACGTTCAACGACTGTTCATGATGAACCGACTAACAGCGCGACCGGGGAGGCGCGGTCGTTTTAGGATGGGCATCGATGGTGACGTCACCCGACCAGTTCGATCCTCTTGCTATTGTCGTAGACTGGCTTGATACCTGTCGCTTCGGCGATCTTGGAGCCCTAGTCGACATGTACGACGAGCGGGCGACGCTTGAATGCGGCTGCGATGGTGTGACCCTCATCGGACGAGCGTCCATCGCGGCTTACTGGGGACCGAAACTTGCGATGGCGTCTTCGACGGCATTCGCAATGGACAACTTGACGCTCACCGCTGACGGCGTTTGTCTTGACTATCGAAATTATGAAGGCGACCCCGTGCGGATGCTCTTCCGGTTCACCTCCTCCGGCCAGATACTGCACACTGAGTGTGGGCTGTTCAGTCAGCGTTGCGCCGCCTGACCGTCTGACCGCTCATCGCTTGCTCGCGGCACATTGCCGACGTAGTTGACCACTCGAAGAGCTGCAATTGCAGCTTGAGGGATTGCACATTTCAATCCCGATCGCCCGGCCACATTTCGGAGGCGGGCGTGTCCGCCGAGATCTTGGTCGGTCGTAGGGCGATCAGCTGACTTCTCTTGTAGGGATATCGGCGCTGCTCAGAGCATTCCTTGCAGCGCATGTAACGCTCAAGCTCGTGCACCGGCGTCGTCTTCGGACGGCGAATGATGTCGAGGGCAACTGTTTGGTTGGTGTTGCATCCGAGGCACTTCACTTCGAGGTAGCCGTAGCCCGCGTTCAAAGCGTCGCCAATCAAGAGCGAGGGTTGCGCCGGCCCCCGAAACCCAACATCCGCGCGTTCCACGCCTCGCAGGCGAGGCGATCTGCATTCTTCCGCGCCCTGGTTGCTTCGTCAAACTTCGCCCGAACGCTTGAGCCGAACAGATACTCGCGAGATTTGGTGCTCATCGGTCACCATAAAGCGCGGCTGTTCGCTTTCCGCAAATTATCAATGTCTGGGGGACAAGCCCGATCGGACGATACTGGCCCTCGTGGGTGTGGACAAAGATTGGTTTCTGAGCCGAGGAACGAAGCTCGTTGCCGCAAATTATCGCTCCGGCGGCAGGCAAGAGGAGCTGGGCTTCCACATCTGATGGAGGAGCGGCGGATATGCAAACGGCGTCAGTAGTTGCGGCCCTATACCTCAGTACCTGTTCGCTCGTCTGCGCGCAAAGTTCGGCCGGCGGCGCGGGATCGACAGGGGCGGGCGGCGCGGCCGGCTCCACTCTTTCGAACGGAAGCACCATCAGCGGGACCGGCGGATCGCCTGGCCCGAATACCTCAAATGCGCTCAACCGCGGGACGACCGGAAATAACCTCGGCGCGCCGCCAAACCGCCCCTGGGCCTGCTGCTAAGCACGGCAATGCTGTTGATACTCCCGCAGCAAAAGCAGCCACGCAAAATCTTGGCAATACAGACGCGGGCGTTCTCAAGAAATAACCGAAGGTCCGACAGTGCCACCGCCGCCACCCCACATTCCGCAAGCTAACGAGCGCGGAGTATTGCAGAAGTTGAGCCTCACCCGTGGTCTTCCTCTAGAAAAGCTGTATCCGGCGGGCAAGGTTCTTATCGCCAATATGGTGGTGAAGGGCTGGATAAAGAAGCAGCCTGACGGGCGAACCTATTGCAGAACAGCGGCAGGCGACGAGGCGTTGAAGGCGATTATTCCTGTGAAGTGATTAAGCCGAGATTTCTAAGCATCGAGTACGCGACGGATGCAAGCATGTCGCGAGATCTCGCCGACGAAGCGCCGCGGCCAAACTGACCAGGTGCGCGCTTAACGCGCGATGCGCCTATTCATTTCGCTGGCGATCGCTTTCTGGCTCGGCTTGATCGTCACCCGGGGTGAGGGTCGCTTGTTGCAATTGATTTTGCTAAACCAGCATTGGTCCGACCCGCGAACGCCTTGTGATCGCCGCCAGACAGCGGTCTGCGCACGATAGTGCCGCACCATGTGATGCGTCTTGCAGCCGAGACATTTGACTTCAAGATAGAAGCACCAGCGTTGAGCCTTGGCCTTGGAACAGGGAGTGGCAAGCCGAGCACGCGTCTGTTCCAGACTTCGCATGCAGAGCCGATCCGAGATCCGTAAATCCTCTGCCCTGACTTGTTACCCACCGGGCTTGCGCCGGGTTGCGCGGTGCAAGCTTGCCGCTACGTGTTGCGTTGGACAGCAGGGGCGCCGCTAGGATCCTAGGCATTGGGCGATCGACGAGCGCGAAGCACTGGGAAGCAAGAAAACGCAACCTATGGCTTTATTTTCGGCAAAGTTCCGCCCGGATTTCTGGCCAAGATTCTCATACTAACAAAACGGGGGACCAAATGAAAGCAGCTGATTATGCGCGCATGGCGGAAGAGTGCTCTCGCCGAGCCGACGCGATGCCACCAAGCCCAGAGCGCGATGCCCTGATTGAGAAAGCCCGGCTGTATCGGTCCTACGCCAAAATGGACAATTGGGTGGCTTCTAAGGAGTTGCAGCCACCGGCTTAAAAACCCGGACTCACAATCCTAGTTTGGCTTCAACTCACTTCGCTTCCGCATGTAATAGCCCTGCCTCTGAACGGTGCATCTAATCTCGTCGCTAACGCTCGCGACCCTCCGCTTTCTCTTTTGCCATCTCCCCGGCGTGTCACCGAGAGGTATCGACGATCCCTGTCTCACCACCAGCAGATCACGTTTATGGTTTAGGTACACGTCGAACATGTGCCACCTCCGATCCGAAGCCGAAACACTATCGTTTCAGTTCAAACAGAAGGTTGCGTGAAAGCAACAGGCCGAGCGGTATTTTGGTGATCTTCACCGCGCACCCAGCTACCGCGTTGATGATGGATGGTTGGTCGATGTTATCGTTGATCGTTGCGCCATCAGACCGCTGCGAATCTACGCGCGGCGGTAATCAAACGCCAAGGCGTAGCTCGGCAACAACGCTCGCGGGGCGCCATCGTTTGATTCATCAATTAGAAACCATCTTAAATGATCCGAAAACTTTAACGAAACAACTTAGCCGTCTCGGCGTAGGTTTGTCGGAGGGCACAACCCATGACAAATCGCCGGCTTAGAGAGCAGGAAGTTCAGATCGCGCGTTATCAGTTTCTGTCGCGTGAGGTTACTGACCCGCTTGCGGCGTGTTTGCTTCGCGTCATTGTCGAAGAGCTTGAGGCGGACCTGCGACGGGATCGCGCCATAGATCAGAGTTAGTCTGAATGTGGGTCGCGCGCGTAAGCTCGACGGATGTTTACGGCGCGAGCCGGCCACGCTGATCTGCTCCAGCGAAGGGGCACCAGACATTCATTGCACACTGCGACGTTGCCGCGCGAGATTTGCTGATGCCCTTGCGATATCATAATCGTGCTGTCCACGGTGCTGCGCACCAAGCGGACACTGGATGGCCGCGAGATCGATCAGATCATTCTGGACGTGGAAACGCGTAAGGCGTTGGCGATTGAGCATAAGCGCCGGGCCGAGTGGCGTAAGAGTGAGTTGGCGGCCGAACGCTTTGGCGTTGAATGTGAGCCGCTTGATGCCGCGCGGTTGCGACACGGGGCAAGGTCGAGACCGGATGGTCCCACACGATCCCGGGCAAATCCGAAAACGGCTTGATACGATCGTTAGTCCAAAGAGCAAATTGAGTAAGCCAATCAAAAAGCCAAATGCGACATGGGTTGAACCTCGGCTTTTCGCAGACATTGACTATCGCGACATCACATCTGAGGGGCTTTTAAGGGCAAGTTCGTTCAAGGGCCTGTCAAAAGGAACGAAGGGTTCCTAGTCGCGTTTTCCTTTAGAGGTATACGCCAATGGACAGCTTGACGAAAAAGGCGCGGCCGGACCGCTCGCTGATTAAGCAGCCGGAAAAGAAAGTGAAAGCCGCCGAGTGCGCGAGAGAGGCGCGCAAGCAGGCAGCCTTGCTGGCACCGGGAACGCTCCGCGATGCGCTTCTGGTGAAGGTTAAGCAATACGAGGCCGAAGTCGCAGAGGCTAGTGAGAGGCATTAAGTGATCGACCCTAATTGTCCAGCGTGTTTCGGCCTCGGCTGGGTTTGCGAAAATCATCCCGACCGCGCGTGGGATCAAGAGTTGGGCTGTCAGTGTGGTGCCGGGATGCCGTGCGAATGTCAGAGGGCCAACGGACCAGAGCAACCGGACGTGAGTGCGGTACTCAGCGAGAGCTCGCCTATCAAGCACGAGCACTCGGCTGCTAGCGGCAACGTTTAGCGAAACAAGTTACCCGTCTCGGCGCAGGTTTGTCGGAGAGCAGGAACTGCAGATCGTGCGTAATCATTTCTGTCGCGTGAGGTAACTGATCCGCTTACCGTGTGTTTGCTCCGGGTCATTGTCGAAAGAACTTGAAGCCGACCTGCGAAGCGATCGTGACGTGATTAGTGAGTTTTTCCAATGCCGTTAGCGTTGGCTGTAGCTGGGATGTGCAGTCGAAATCGCTTGAGTTCTTTCAGCGGTAGCGGCAGCTGCATGCCGATCTTTGCGGCTCGAGGGCCGTCGATGAAATCTACAGACTTCGGACACCGCACGGCCTTCAGCACCAAGCGACCGAGACAATGCGACCAATGGACCAATGCATGCCAGTTTTCTATGACTGCGCCGGTTGCGGCACTCGCCTGAAACCCGACGCGTTCGACTGTTGCGTATTCTGCTCCTACGGAACCGTGCCGTGCCCGACGATCCAGGCGAACGGCAAGTGGCTGCGAAGATCCCCACTGGAACCTTAACCGCCCCGTTTCGTTGCCATCGGCATCACCGGCCAGAGGGAGCGCGCGTGCCGTGATGGAACAACCAAGTCTCACTTCGTACTCAATCGCAGCGCGCATATGTCTCATTATTGCGATCCTAAGTACGGCGCTGCTCACCACGGTGATTACGCGCGGCGTCGTTATGTAAGTAACTGGACAAGAGGTTTAGACCCTTTCTAAATGTCCCCAAATGCGGGGCGCAAGATGCAAGAATACAGGGCCTACACCATCGGCTCGGACGGCCACATTCAACAGCGCTTCGACCTGACAGCCACCGATGAGGCTACGGCCCGAGAGCAGGCCAAGCGGTTAGTGGACGGCCACGACGTAGAGCTATGGCAAGGCACCGTGAAGGTCGCGAAGTTCACCCGCAAGCATTAGTCGCAAGTTCTTCGACCGGGAAAGGTGTTCTCATGCGGAGAATGCAATCCCCTGTGGTCGGAACAAAGCAGCGATCCGAGCATAAACATCGCATGGACAATTTGAACCAGCGCAAGGACGAGGCTCTCGTCTACCTCTCGCTAAGCACAGCAACGTTGATTGCGTGCTTTGCCGTTGCGCTTGCGTTGTATTAGAAGGCCGCCTCAAGTTGGCGGCCTCTTTCGTTTCGGCCGTAAACCAGTCGATCCCCTATAGACAATTAAATCGGAAATGCGCGAGGGCAAATACGCTTAAGGCCCAAAGGCCCCGGCTTCGACTTCGACGCTAAGGGACCGTGGGGCCTCATCGCCGCCATCGTGATCGTGGTGCTGATCCTCCTGGGGCCGCGCTTGCTCTATTAAACCTGACCTGTTTACTGAACTTTGCCGGTTTGCGGGTTTTAGTATTGCAGTCCTGTTGGTGAGCGTAGCGTGGCGAAGTCTTGGCCAGCAGGAGCCTTGCTCTTCAGGGTGGCCAGTTGCGGCTTGATGAATCCGGGCATCGCCGATTTCTCGGCCGCCGCAGAGCTCATACGCGTCGGAAAGAAGAAGGTCTGCACCCGCAAGGGCTGGACTGGACGAAGCGATTTTCTCTAATCGCCGGCGCTCGATATTCCCGGACGAGCCATCATCGATGGTGAAGTGGAGGTCGTCCACGAGGGCCGGACCAATTTTTCAGAACTCCAGGCCGAACTCGCCCGCGGCGATCAAGGCAGGCTGGTGTTCTATGGCTTCGACCTTTTATGAAGGGATGGCGACTTCCGGAAACTGCTTCAGCTCGAACGCAAGCAGATGCTGGCCGACCTTGTCGGGGAAAACGACATCGGCCTTCCGGTTCTGTATTCCGAACATCTGGCCGGCGACGGGCAGGAAATGTTCGAGCACGCCGCCAAACTCGGTTGGGAAGGGATCGTGTCCAAGCGAGGTGACTCCCCGTACCGATCGGAGCGAACCGAAGCTTGGCTGAAAATCAAACCCGTCCAGAAGGGGAAATTCCCGGTCATCGGGTTCGTCAAAGATGATCCCACCGAGGTTGCTGCGCTGTACCTCGGTAAGAGGGAGGGCAAAGAGCTGGTCTACATGGGCAAAGTCGGACAGGTTGGAATCGAACCACCTCCCGGAAGATCAGGGACGCCCTCGACGCCGTGGTGAGCCCGAAATCCAAACTGACCAAATCTATTAAAAAGCCCAAGGCGACATGGGTTGAGCCCTCATTCGTGGCGGATGTGGAATTTCGGGACATCACCTCGGAAGGGCTGTTACGGCAAAGTTCATTCAAAGGCCTGAAAAAAGGAACGGGGAAGGCTTAGGGGCGTTTCCTTCCCATGAGTGTGTATCCCCTGATGGAAAATTCGATCCAGATTGCCTGGAATTACCTGGAGCGAACGGGTCAGATCGACGATCCCGAGTTCACAAGCAAATTCCTGCTGAACAACGTAGAGCACGCCGTTCGCATAGGTGAGCGCCGGCAGTTGATACTGACCAACCGTGCCATCTCGGCCTACGAACGGCTCAAGCAGCCTAAGGCGGCATAGTTCGGCGGCGTTCTTCCTTCAAGGATGGTCGTCATATGGGCGCGCGGTATTCCTGCGATATCCGAAGTAGGGCCCGCGCTTATGGTGCCAAGACGGTCTGACGCTGGGGTTAACCCCGCCAACTTGCCTGAGCCTGCAACACAGGCGCGGGCTTTTCAGGTTTAGCGGGAGGCTTGGGGCTTAATTCAAATTGCCTGGCCATCACTTCTCCTTCCGCACGCCCTTGAACTTCTTCGCGGACTTTTTGACGGCCATGAACTGACCGCCGGCATTGTTGCGCTTTACGCAGGGGAGTGGCGAGTGAGCCATGACGGCAAGGCAGAGAATGTCTATCAAACCAAGGAATCGGCGTTCGAGGCCGCGGTTGCCGCAGCTTCATTGGCGCTCCGGCAGGGTCATGAGGTAATCGTCAAAGCTCCCGGCCACGGGACGGCGACGGGTGCGGCAAACCCGGGGTGAAGCTCGCAACGCTCCGAGCGTGCTAGTGCGTCAGGGTGGCGAAGTGGTCGCCCGTGAAGAAACGCTTTGGAAGTTAACGGCGGCCAATGCTGACGGTCAGCCATGGGTCGGTGGACCAGCGTTCAGAGAATCCCTGAGGGCTTCAGCGGCCGAGAATGCCAGCTTCACCAGCTCTTCGCCCTTAAGCCTGGCTGGTCGCTTTAATAGTCGGTCCCACACCATCCAATTTGTGCCGCTGCCGTCTTGCCTAACAAGGAAGCGGGGTAGTGAGGATTCAACCATGACAGCCTTCCGTGGCAAGGCGCGGCCCACCGGGCGTCATCCCGGCAGCCCAATCAATCGCGACAGGACGAATTGGTTCCTAGCCGAACAGGTCCGCCCCGGCCGGGGTGAACTTCACGAAGGTGCCGCTCTCGTGAAGCAGCAGCCAACCGCGCGAGATCGCGAGATCAAGGCCGGCCCTGTATTCGGCTGGGCTGGCACCTTCTTTATACAGCATCGGTGCGTTGATCTTTTCGATGTGAATGCGGCCCTCCTACATCGCCTCGATCGTGTTAGCAATCTCTAGCAGCTTGCGCGCGGCTGGAAAATGCGAAGGACATCCCGTCTGAGAAAAGTCTGTATGCGCGGCTTGGGGGTGTATTTGCCATCGCGGCGGTGGTTGATCACTTCAGCGACGCCGTCGTGAAGAACCCGGTCGTCGGCCAGAAGTCCAAGAACCCGCAGCTGCGGGAATGGCATACCAAGAACCTGAAAAGGTTGCCCGGCCTCAGGTTCATGCGCACGCTGTGGGTCTGCAACGTTTCTGGTGGGCCTTTCCAGTTCACCGCGACCAAGCCCGGCAAGACGCCTGTCGGCCTGGAGGAGGCTCATCGGGATCTCCGGATCTCCCCGGCCGAATTCGATGAGGTCGCAGCCGAACTTGGACGGACGCTGGACTTCGCTAAGGTCCAAAAGCGGGAGAAGGCGGAAGTCCTGTCAGCCTTTGCGGCCCACAAGCATGAGGTCACGGCCGGCTACGTCGCAGCGGGCAAGCGCGGCTGAAGCTGCTGTACCGCCTCGTCCAGACGATCCCGCCCAGCCAGCGTTGGGCGGGAAGTGTCGCTGCGCCCCAACGAGATCAAAGAAGTAGAACTACGAGCTGCGGTGCAACGAGTCTGTTTCTGATGTGGTGGACGGCGCCCGCTCCCGGCATCGAAGTGCCATAGGGTGGCTCGTCGGAGACGAATCACAGGAGCCGTCCACATGCAAATTACCACGGTTGGTTTGGATATCGCCAAGAACGTGTTCCAGGTTCACGGCATTGACGGGGCCGAGAAGGTCATCGTCAGAAAGCAGCTTCGCCGCGGCCAGGTTATGGCGTTTTTCGAAGCTCTGGCGCCATGCGTCGTCGGCATGGAGGCCTGTGCCACGTCGCACCATTGGGCGCGTGAGTTGACGAAGCTGGGCCACGAGGTCCGCCTGATGCCGGCGAAGGATGTGAAGGCCTACGTCAAGCGCAATAAGAACGATGCCGCCGACGCGGAGGCAATCTGTGAGGCGGTGCGGCGTCCGACCATGCGTTTCGTGAGGATTAAGACTGCCGAACAGCAGGGGCAGTTGATGCAGCATCGTACGCGGGATCTGCTGATGCGCCAGCGAACTCAGTTGATCAACGCATTACGGGCGCATTTGGCCGAGCTCGGCATTACAGCGGTGCAGGGACGCGAGGGGATCAAAGAGTTGTTGGCGATCGTCACACAGGATGATGGTTCGCGCTTGCCGGTTGATGCTGGTGCGAGCCTGATGGTTCTGGCGACACAGCTTCAGACTGTCCAGACGCTGATCGGGTCGATCGAGAAGCGGATCGTTGCACAGCATCGCTCGAACGAGGCCAGTAAGCGGCTCGAGACCATCCCCGGTATCGGCGTCGTAGGCGCGACCACCATCACGGCCGTCATGACCGACCCGAAGGCGTTCCGGTCGGGTCGTGATTTTGCGGCTTGGATCGGGATCGTGCCACGGCAAGATTCAACCGGTGGCAAACCGAAGCTGAGGCCGATCTCGAAACAGGGCGACCAATATCTCAGGCGCATTCTTATCGTCGGAGCCCATTCGGTCTTGCGGCGCGCGCGCCAGCAGCCGGAGAAGTATCCCTGGCTCACTCAGCTTCTGGCCCGGCGACCGTTCAAGGTCGTCGCGGTCGCACTTGCCAACAAGATGGCGCGGGTCGCCTGGGCGTTGTTGGCCAAGGGCGGGACCTACCGGGCGCCCCAACTCGTGGCGGTCTAAAAGGGCTCGGCAATGGGAGGATGAGGTTGCGTCCGTGCGTTCACGAACTGCAGGGGTGATGACGACATTGATGCGAAACGGTCGAGACCGTCGATTGGGAAAACCCGTAAAGTGCCACGCGAGGAAAGAACGCGTGCTTTTGGTTGGGACCCGATCAGCGGATCACATCAGGGCCAGCGGCCAAAGCGGCTGCATTCATAGGCCGGATACATGGCTGCACCCGAACGCTTCGCCGAATTGTCAGATTCCTCTTGCACCGCGGGCGCCGTCCATACATGGCACTTTGCCGACATGGCTAACCTGGCGGGCGATGTCCGCTTCTGGGTGAAAAGCAGATATCGTTATTATTCAATTTGCGACCGGCTGCTTCTGGTGCAAAGCAGCCATTGCGCTCGACTTGACCCCGCACCTGGAACAGCTTTCTGCATTTAGGCGGACGATCGGAGGAAATATCGCAGTGGGGAAAAGCGGTAGCGGTCTCTCGCTACCAATTTACCCATCTAACTCCATGTCGGAATCGGTGGTTGCGCTTCCCGCAACGCCCCCTGCAGACATTCGAGCATGTCAGCCGTCGCGCCGAAGGGCGTGCTGATGGCGCGTGATCCGGTCTAATTCGCCGCCGTTCTTGCGGCCGGCATGTAGATCTGGGCGTAGCCTTCCTTGATCGCGGAGGTGATCCGATCGAGCCGTCGGTCGATGTGCTTTTCCAGCACCGAGACACAAGTCTCTTCGTCCCGCGCCTTCAGGCCCAGCACCACGGCGCGATGCTCGGCCTGGGTGTTGGAGCGGTTGATACGATCCATGTCGATCCAGCGCACGAAGCGGATGCGGGCGTTGACGTTGCGCAGCACGCGCAGCATCTCGGCATTGTTCGACATCGCCATCAGCCGCTCATGGAACGTTTCATCAAGCTCGACCAACTCGACGGACGAGCGCTCGCCGGGGTCGGGACCGGTCGCCTGGAGAAACACCAGCAGCGCGTCGATGTCTTCATCGCTGGCGCGTTTGATCGCGAGACGGATGGAGGCGATCTCGATCGACTTGCGCAACTCATAGAGATCGAAGATCTCGTGCGCATCGAGCTCGCGGCAGAAAAAGCCCTTTCCCGGCGTGAAGCGCAGGAAGCCTTCGGTGTTCAGGCGGTTCAAGGCTTCGCGCAGCGGCGTGCGGCTCACGCCGAGGCGCTTGGCCAGTTCGCCCTCATTGAGTCGTTCGCCGGGCTTCAACTCATAGCTCACGGCCATCGCCTTGAGCTTTTCATAGACGCGATCGACGACGCTATCGGAACCGAGTTCCACGTGACATACCCCAGCTGAATGCATTGCCGAACACAGCCGAATATACCGAGGCTGTGCGGGCAATGGCAAATGCGCAAAGCCGTCGGGCGTTGATGTCCCAAGGCTTTTTGAGAGGCTTATTAGAGGCTTTTGGGCCGGGCGATCAGCCAAAGACGCGCGGGCGCAGCCCTGCGTGGAACCAGGTGATCATGGAGTAGATGTCGTAGACCGGCAGTCCGACCTCGGCCTGCAGTGCGGCGGCGTAGGGCGGCATGTTGGTGCATTCGAGCACGATCGCGCCGACCTCCGGATGCCGGGCAACGAGTTCCTTGCCGGCTTCGACCACATCCTGTTCGGCCAGCGCGACGTCCATGTCGTCCTTTTCGGCCTTGATCAGAACGCGGAAGAATTCACGGCCGTTCTCTGTGCCGACCAGTGGCGTGTCGAGCGGCACGCCGGCGCCTTCGAGATGCGCCGGCGATAATGTCGAGCCCGACACGGTGACGAGGCCGACGCGCTTGCCCGGCGGCAGTGTCGCCTGCACCCACGGCACCTGCATCAGGGAAGAGGTCGCAACGGGCACGCCGACCGCGGCCGCGAGCTCCTTCTGGAACAGCGCCAGGAAACCGCAATTGGTGGTGATGGCCTCGGCGCCGAGCCGCACCAGGTCCTTCGCGGCATCGATGAAATCCGGCAGCAGCCCGGCCGCGCCCTTGAGCACGACTGTTTCCGGGGAGGCTCCGCTCACCACGCGATACAGCACCGGGAACGGCCAGGTGGTGCCGTTACCCATGTCGCCGGGGATCCGCGGAAAGCGCGCTTCGAGCATGAGAATGCCGAGCGGCGCGCCGTAGAGCGCCTTGCCGCCGCGGGCGATACGGGAAGAGGAATTGGCTGGATGGGTCATGGCTCGATGTCTCAGAGGAAGCGGGAGGGAGCGAAGGGATCAAGCGGAATTTCCGGCGGCTTGCCGCTCAACAATTGCGCGACCAGCCGGCCGGTGCGGGCCGAACCGACCAGGCCGATATGGCCGTGGCCGAAAGCGTAGACGACGTCGCGCGTGGCGCGTGCATAGCCGATGCAGGGACGCCCGTCCGGCATGCTCGGGCGATGGCCGAACCAGGTCTTGATGCGCGAGGCCGGAATGTTCTTCGGCAGTTTTGGGAACATGCTGAAGAGATTGTCGCGCAGGACCTCGGCGCGCTTCCAGTTCGGTTCGGCATCGAGGCCCGCAATCTCCACCGTGCCGGCGGCGCGCAGGCCCTTGTCGGTCCAGTTGACGACCATCTTGGCATCTGAAGCCATCATCGAGCTGCGCGGCCCCGATTCCGGGTGCTCGATCATGACGTGATATCCGCGCTCGGTTTCCAGCGGCAACGGATCGCCGATCGAGGCGGTCAATCGTCTCGAATGCGCACCAGCGGCCACGACCGCGGCATCGCACGGAATTTCGCCGCTCTCCGTGATGACGGCGATGAGCTTGTTACCGTCGAGCTTGAGACCCGTCGCCTTGGCCGCGACACTCTTGGCGCCGAGCGCAATCGCGTGCGCGCCAAGTGCGGCGACATAGCTGCCAGGGTCGCGACAATGCCCGGCTTCTTCCACCACCACACCGAATTTGTAGCGCGGATGAAGATCAGGCTCGCGCTGGCGCATCTCGTCTTCGGTCAGCTCCAGCCACTCGATGCCGACGCGCTTGCGGATGCGCCAGCCGAGATCTCCGTCAAAGGGCGCGCGCGAGGGAAACACATGCATCACCCCGCGCCGCTCAATCAATTCGGGAACGCCGGCTTCTTCCGCGAGCCGCTTGTGCAGCAGCGGCGCGTCCTTGAGGAGATCGCGCAGCGCCCGTGCCGTCTTTTCGACCTGCGCCTCGGTCCAGCTCGACAGCAGATACTTGATCAGCCAAGGCAACGCCTTCGGCAGGTACGACCAGCGGATCGCAAGCGGCCCCATAGGGTCCATCAGATAACCGGGCACCTTCTTCCACGTGCCGGGCTCCGCCGGCGGGATCACCGAATGCGATGACAGCCAGCCGGCGTTGCCGTAGCTCGCGGCTTGCGTGCCGCCGGGCTCACCGGGATCGATCAGCGTCACGCGATGGCCGTCGCGCAGCGCCTCGATCGCGCTGATCACGCCGACCGCGCCGGCGCCGATAATGGCAACGTGGCGGCCGGTCTTTTGGCTCATGCCTCGTCCTCTGGCGCAAAGTCCTTGCTGACTGAAATCGCGCGCGGGTCGATCAGGCAGTGCAGGATCGACGGCTTGCCCGAAGCGAGCGCGCGCTCGAAGGCTGGCGCGAATTCTTCGGTGCGCTCGACCCGTTCGCCATGGCCGCCGAATGCCTTGGCGTAGAGCGCGAAATCCGGGTTCTTGAGCTGCGTGCCGACGACGCGACCGGGATAGTCGCGTTCCTGGTGCATGCGGATGGTGCCGTATTGCGCGTTGTCGATGACGATCACGATCAGCGCCGCGTCGTATTGCACGGCGGTGGCGAACTCCTGACCGTTCATCAGGAAGCAGCCGTCGCCGGCGAAGGCGACGACGACGCGCTCCGGATATTGCCGCTTGGCGAGCACGGCCGCCGGCACGCCATAGCCCATCGAGCCGGAAGTCGGCGCGATCTGGGCGGCAAAGCTGTGGAAGCGATGATGGCGATGCAGCCAGCCGGCGTAGTTGCCCGCGCCGTTGCAGACGATCGCGTTCTTTGGCAGGCGGTCGCGCAGCCAGGTGACGATCTTGCCATACTGGAAGGCGCCGGGCAGTTCGCGCGCGCCTCCCGTCCATTCGAGATAATCCACGTGCGCCTTGGCGGCCTCACCCTTCCAGGCCGGCGTGGCCGCAGGCTTCAGTGTTTCGACCGCAGCGGCGAACGCGGTCGGCGTCGCCTGGATCGCGAGCGTCGGCTGGTAGACGCGGCCGAGCTCTTCGGAGCCCGGATGGACATGGATGAGCTTCTGGCTCGGCACGGGGATGTCGAGCAGCGTGTAGGACGATGACGGCATCTCCGACATGCGCCCGCCGATCAGGAGAATAACATCGGCGCCGGTGATGCGCGCCTTGAGTCCCGGGCTCGGGCCGATGCCGAGGTCGCCGGCATAGTGCGAATGATCGGCGTCGATCAGCGAGGCGCGGCGGAAGGAGGTTGCGACGGGGAGATCGAACCGCTCGGCGAAGCGCGCGATGGCTTGGGTCGCCTCGGCGGTCCAGCCCGAGCCGCCGAGAATGACGATCGGCGCCCTGGCGCCTGCGAGCATGGCGCCGAGACGGTCGAGATCGGCAGGCGCAGGCCAGCTCGCCGCCGGCTCGACGCGCGGCGCATCCGCCACCGCCGCCGTTTCGGTCAGCATGTTCTCGGGCAGGGCGATCACCACGGGGCCGGGACGGCCCTGCAGCGCCACGCGAAATGCTCGCGCGACCAGTTCCGGGATGCGGTCGGGGCGGTCGATCTCGACCACCCATTTCGCCATCGTTCCGAACACGGCCTTGTAGTCGAGTTCCTGAAACGCCTCGCGCTCGCGCATGCCGGTATCGACCTGGCCGACGAACAGGATCATCGGCGTCGAGTCCTGCATCGCAATGTGCACGCCGTGGCTGGCGTTGGTCGCGCCGGGGCCGCGGGTGACGAAGCAGATTCCGGGGCGGCCGGTAAGCTTGCCATAGGCTTCCGCCATCATCGCGGCGCCGCCTTCGGCGCGGCAGATCATGACGTCGATCGGGCTGTCATGGAGCGCGTCGAGCGCAGCGAGATAGCTCTCGCCCGGCACGCAGGTCACGCGCTCGATGCCCTGTGCGACGAGTTGATCGATCAGAATCTGGCCCCCGGAGCGGGCGTTGCTTTTCGGTGCGGTCACGACAGTTCCTTGCAAGCATTGGTGATGCGTCGGAGGGCTTCGCGCAGGTTTTGTTCTGACGTGGCGTAGGATAGACGGAAAAAGGACGCAAGGCCGAAACAACTGCCGGGCACCACGGCAACATCGTGCCGTTCTAGCAGATAGCGGCAGAAAGCGCTGTCGCTGTCGATCTCCGTGCCCTCAGGGGTGCGTCGGCCGATCAATCCGGCGCAACTCGCAAAGACATAGAACGCGCCTTCGGGCCTGCGGCAACTGATGCCGTCGATCGCGTTCAACGCGTCCACCACAAGGTCGCGACGGCGCTGGAACGCGATGCGGCGCTCGGCGAGGATGTCCTGCGGTCCGCTCAGCGCCGCGATCGCGGCGGCCTGGCTGATCGAGCATGGGTTGGTCGTGCTCTGGCTCTGCACCACGGCGATGGCCGCGATCAATTCACGCGGTCCGCCGCCATAGCCGACGCGCCAGCCGGTCATGGCATAAGCCTTGGAGACGCCATTGATGGTGAGCGTGCGGGCCTTGAGGCGTGGTTCGAGCGCCGCGGCGGTGACGAAGGGCGCGCCGTCATAGCTCAGATGCTCGTAGATATCGTCCGCCATCAGCCAGACCTGCGGGTGGCGTATCAGCACGTCGAGGATCGGACGGAGCTGCGCCGCGGAATAGGCGGCGCCGGCCGGATTGGACGGCGAATTCAACAACAGCCAGCGCGTGCGCGGCGTAATCGCGCGCTCGAGATCGTCGGCGTCGAGCCGGAAGCCGTCGGCTTCGCGACACGGCACGTCGACCGGCGTACCGTCCGCGATCCGCACCATATCGGCGTAGCTCGTCCAGTAGGGGGCCGCGAGAATGACTTCGTCGCCGGCGCTCAGCGTCGCCATGAAGGCGTTGTGGATCACTTGCTTGGCGCCCGCACCGCAAGTGATCTCGTCGCTGGCATAGTTGAGGCCGTTCTCGCGACGGAATTTTTCGGCAACAGCCGCCTTTAGCTCGGACGTGCCGTCGAGGATCGTATATTTGGTCTGGCCGGCACGAATGGCCGCTTCCGCCGCGGCCTTGACGTGATCGGGCGTGTCGAAATCCGGCTCGCCGGCGCCGAGCACGATCACCGGCCGCCCCTCGCGCTTCAGCCGCTGTGCGGTCGCTCCGATCTTCAAAATCTCGGAGACGCCGATCGCGCCGAGCCGTTTTGCGGCGAGAAAAGTTGCGGGTGAAGCCGGGACCGTCACGGAACGCTCCGTTGCCAGGTTACAGGTTCATCGGCGCGCAGCGGTGGCGATGACTTCGATGCGATAGCCGGGATCCGCCAGTTCGACCTTGCCGCAGGCGCGCGTCGGCGCGTTGCCGGGCACCACCCAGGCATCATAGACCGCGTTCATGGCGTCGAAATCGTCCATGCTCTTGAGCCAGATATGGACGCTGAGCAGGCGCGACTTGTCGGTGTCGGCGCGCGCCAGCATGTCGTCGACTTTCGCCAGCGCCTCGCGGGTCTGCTGGGCGATATCGCCGCTCTTGTCGTCGGCGACCTGGCCGGCGAGAAAGACGAGATCGCCGAACACGCTGGCGCGGCTGCGTCGTGCATTCTGATCGATGCGAATGATCTCAGACATAGGCTATCCCTACCTGTTCAGGTTTCGTCACCGGCCGGTGGCGATGATGCGGCGGCAATGGTCGAGCGCGGCACCAATGAGATTGTCGCTGGCCTCCGGTGTGCGGAACGCCGAATGCGCCGACAGCGTCACGTTGGGCAGCGTGGTGAGCGGGTGTTCGGCCGGCAGCGGCTCGACCGTGAACACGTCGAGACCGGCATGGGCGAGATGGCCCGAGCGCAGCGCGTCGAGCATGGCGGCCTCGTCGACCAGCGCGCCGCGTGCCGTGTTGATGAGGATGGTGCCGGGCCGCATCATCCCGATACGTTCGCGCGACAGGAAGTTTTTGGTGTTGTCGTTCAGCAGCAAATGCAGCGAGACCACGTGGCTCTCGGCGAGGAGACGCTCGATCGGCACGAACTCGACACCCGGATGCGCCTTCGGTGTCCGGTTCCAGGCGATCACCTTCATGCCGCAGCCGAGCGCCATACGCGCGGCCTCGGCCGCGATGCCGCCAAAGCCGATCAGCCCGAGCGTCTTGCCGGTGAGCTGCATCGCGTCGCGGCGCAGCCAGTTGCCGGCACGCATCCCCCGATCCATTTCGCCAAAGCTCTTGGCGGAGGCCCACATCAACGCGATCGCGCATTCGGCGACGGCGGTGTCGCCATAGCCCTTGATGGTATGGACCGTGATGCCATGCTCGGCGAGCTCTTCCGGATTCATGTAGCTGCGCGCGCCGGTGCCGAGAAAAACCACGTGCTTGAGGCCGTCGCACTTCGCCGCGATGGCCGTCGGCACCGCGGTGTGGTCGACGATCGCGATCTCTGCGCCCTCAAGCAGACGCGGCAGGTCATCGGGCTTGATGCCGGGGTCGCGGTTGATGGCGACTGGCAGGGTTTCGGGGCGCAGCAGCTTTTCCGTCACCGCCGCCAATGTGTCGTTCGCATCCACGAATAGGGCGCGCACAGGCATCTCCTCAGATCATGAACAGGCAGCGGGCCGTCGCCAGGCGCGGACATAACTTGCCCTGCCAAGCGATCGTGCTTTGCTGCGTTCAGTCTTGTATTCAGAGATGAATGCGATTTGCAATCCCGTCTGAAAGGAATTTTTGGGTGCGCTGCAAAAATAACGGGCGGTCGGAACGCTTGACCCGCAAACGGGCAATTTCTAAAATACGGACTTGCATTTTGATCTGAATACAGAATATTTGACGGGTCGGAGTTAACAGCGAGGAGGGACTGACGATGAATCGCAGGGACGCACTCACCACCGTGGCGCTCGCAGGCGCCGCACTTGCCGCGACCGCCTCGGCCCCGGCCAATGCTCAGACGACGTCCACGCTCGATCGCATCAAGAAGAACGGCGTATTGCGGGTCGCGGTGATCGTAGGCCAGGAGCCCTATTTCCATAAGGATCTCGCGAGCGGCGAGTGGTCGGGCGCCTGCATCGACATGGCCAACGACATTGCCGCGAAGCTCGGCGCCAAGGTCGAGAGGGTCGAATCGACCTGGGGTAACCAGATCCTCGATCTGCAGGGCGACAAGGTCGATCTCGCCTTCGCCGTGAACCCGACGCCCGAGCGTGCGCTGGTCATCGACTTCTCGACGCCGATCCTGGTCCACTCGTTCACGGTGATCACCAAAAAGGGCTTCGCCAAGCCGCAGACCTGGGCCGAGCTCAACAAGCCCGAGGTCAAGATTGCCGTGGACATCGGATCGACCCACGAGATGATCGCGCGCCGCTATTGTCCGAAGGCGACGATCTCCGGCTTCAAGAACCGGGACGAGGCGATCCTTGCCGTCGCCACGGGACGCGCGGACTGCAACGTGTCGCTGGCGGTGCTCTCGGTGTCCACGCTCAAGAAGAATCCCAATCTCGGCGAACTGGCGATTCCGCGGCCGCTCTTGACGCTGCCGACCAATATGGGAATCCGCGCGGAGGCCGACCGCCGCTACAAGGACTTCCTCAGCGCGTGGGCCGACTACAACCGCTCGCTCGGCCAGACCCGCGAGTGGATGCTGAAAGGCTTCGAGGCCGTCAAGGTGAGCGCAGAGGACATTCCGGCCGAAGTGCAGTTCTGACGGAGCGGCGATGTACGCCTGGGACTTTGCAGCGCTAAAGCCGTACTGGGGCCTGATCTGGCACGGCCTCCTCATCACCGTGGCCTACACGCTGACCACGGTGATTGCGGGCCTCGTGATCGGGCTCGTTGTCGGCATCCTGCGCACGAACTCGCCGCTCTGGGTCAGGATCCCCCTGCGTGGCTATATCGAGGTCTTCCGCTGCACGCCGCTCCTCGTGCAACTGGTCTGGGTCTACTATGCGCTCCCGGTGCTGATCGGGGTCGACATGTCGGCTGCGATGGCCTGTTTCCTTGCGCTGTCGCTCTATGCCGGCGCGTTTTATGCCGAGATCTTTCGCGGCGGCATCGAGGCGGTGGACGTCGGCCAGTGGGAGGCCGGGCGCGCCATCGGCATGCGCCGTAGCAATATCTTCCGGCGCATTGTGCTGCCGCAGGCGATCCAGGTGATGATTCCCTCCTTCATCAATCAAACCATCCTGCAATTGAAGAACACGTCGCTGGTATCGGTGGTCGCCGTCGGCGACCTCCTGTATCAGGGTTCGGTGATCACGGCGGCGAGCTATCGGCCGCTGGAGGTCTATACGACGATTGCGGTGCTCTATTTCGCCGTGCTGTTTCCGCTGACGCTGGTGGCCGACCAGGTCGAGCGGCGGTTGGGAGCGCATCGATGAATGCGAACGACGCGACCCTTGCCGCGAACAACATTCACAAGGCCTTCGGCAGCAACAAGGTCCTCAAGGGCGCATCGCTCCTGGTGTCGCGCGGCGAAGTCGTGACCTTGATAGGGGCCAGCGGCTCGGGCAAGTCGACGTTCCTGCGCTGCCTCAATCTGCTCGAAATGCCGCAGCAGGGCCAACTCGCCATCGGCAACCATCGGTTCGACTTCGGCCCGGGCGTTCGCGCGCCGACGGATGGCCAACTGGCGCTGCTCCGCCGAAGCGTCGGCATGGTGTTTCAGCACTTCAACCTGTTCCCGCATATGTCGGTGCTCGGTAACGTTACCGAAGGTCCCGTGCAGGTGAAGGGGATGACGCAGGCGGAAGCCAACGACCTCGGCCGCGACCTGCTTGCCAAAGTGGGATTGGCCGACAAGGCCGACACGTTTCCGAGCCGGTTATCAGGCGGGCAAAAGCAGCGCGTTGCGATTGCGCGGGCGCTGGCCATGAAGCCGGACGTGATGTTGTTCGACGAGCCGACGTCGGCGCTCGATCCCGAGCTTGTCGGTGAGGTCCTGGCCGTGATCAGCAGCCTCGCGAGCGAAGGCATGACCATGGTTTTGGTGACGCACGAGATGGCCTTTGCCGCCGACGTATCGAGCCGGGTCGGTTTCATGAACGATGGTGTCATGGCTGAAGTCGGCACACCTGACGAGATCATCCGTCAACCGCGCAGTGAGCGGCTGAAATCGTTCTTGAGCCGCTTCCATCAGGCCCACTAGGTGCGATGGCTTCCTGTCAAGACAGTCGGCGAATTTCGGCCATCGCTGACTACATTTGTGAGCCGATCGCCTGAGCGCGGCGTCCGTGCTAGCTTGTGACGTCATCACCAAACGTTTTGAGCAAGATGCCTTCAGAACTCACGGCCGCCATTGAGGAAGCCTACCGCGTCTTCGGCGCGTATCGATTGGGCCATGACCTCGTCGTATGCCATTGCCGAAGTTGCATGACCGAGGAGCAGGAACGACAGCTGGTCAACAGGCCCTTGCGGTCAATCCCGGCCGATCTGCTGGCCGAGTACACCAACTCCGCGCATGACTATGACGATGATCGGGTCTCGCGTGAGCTACGCTGTTTCCTGCCACGTTATTTCGAACTGATCGCCGCGCATGATTACCCCGACCATAACGGACTGGATATTTGCCTGCGCCGGCTTGGCCAGGCCGACTATCGGAACAAGTGGCCGGAAGCGGAGGTGGAGAGCATCGACCGCTTCTTCGATGCATTCCTGAGCGACAGCCTGACTACGCCTCGATCTGGAGCTGTGGCCTGCTGGATATAGTCTCGCCTTCGATATCAAGGACGTCGTGACGATGGTCGTGACTGCAGGCGGCGATATCGATCGGCTCTTGCACAATTGGGCCGGTGCCGAGGACCCGGCCGCGGCCATCCACATGGCCGCGTTGCGCGAGGACGTGCTCGAGGAGCGGCAGAAGACCTATCTCCACTCTCCGTACCTGGAGAGCCACGAGGATGCGGCCAAAAGAGTGGGTGAATGGCTATTGCAGCCGAACCTGACGGCACGAATAGAAGGCGCGTTCTTCGCAGTGAGCGATCCCAGATTGCAGGAGATATTGTCCAAGGGATTGAGAACGGCGTAGCCACTCTGACGGCTCGCTTCACCTGAAGAAGTGGACAAGTCCGATGCTCAGGCCGAGCAGCAGGAGCAGCGACAGCGTGACCGCGGCGGTGACCCTTCCGCCGACCGTTGAGAGAACGCGCACGTCGACACCGAGCCCGAGCGCGGCCATCGACAGCACGGTGAGGATACCAGCGGTTTTTGTCACCGGCGCGACCGCGATGTCAGGCACGAGCTGAAGCGAGCGCAGCGCGGCGAGCACCAGAAAGCCGATGATGAACCATGGCACGAGCTTGAACGGGCTGATCGCAACCGCCCTGGTCGCGTCGGCATGGCGCTTGCGGCGGTGCGCGGCTATGAGCGAGAGCCCGACCACGATCGGCCCCAGCATCAGCACGCGCACCAGTTTCACCAGCGTGCCGATCTGCGTGGCGACGATACCGGCGGGGACGGTCGCCGCCAGCACTTGCGGAACGGCATAGACGGTAAGACCCGCCAGAATGCCATATTGCGTCGCGGACAGGGCGAGCAACGGGATCAGGAGCGGCAGGCCCAGCACCATCAAGACGCCGAGGATCGCGGTGAAGGAGATCGACGAGGCGACATCGTCGCCATCGGCGCCGATCACGGGCGCCACCGCAGCGATTGCGGAATTGCCGCAGATCGAATTGCCGCAGGCGATCAGGATCGACATTTTGGTCGGCAGGCCGAGCATCCGGCTGAGGCCGTAGCTGACAGCGAGCATGATGATGACGGTGGCGACAATCGCTGCGACCAGAAGGTAGCCGGACGCCACGATCGCGGCAAAGCTGACGGAAGCGCCGAGCAGCATGACGGCGACCTCGAGCAGCTGTTTGGCGCTGAAGGCAATGCCGGAGCGCCAGCGCTGGGAGGGTTGCCAGGCGGTGCGAATCGCCATCCCGAGCAGGATCGCGATGACCAGCGCTTCGACATAGGGGTGGGCGAAGATGCGCTCTTCGACCAGTTGGGCGCCAAGCGAAACGGCGGTGATCGCGCCGCAAAGTGCGATGCCCGGAATGAGGGCCAGGCTGCGCCTGAAAGCGCCAGGGTCCGATCTTATCCCGTCAGACTCGTGTTGTTGTTGCGGCACATGCCCCCCGTTTTGGAGAACAGTTTATGCGCCGGCCTGCTCGGCTTCACCAATAAATTTTCGATTCAGCGAGATAGGGAGAGTATTTTTCTTCCCGCTTCAACCGGGGCGGGCGCATCGCGTGCGCGCCCTAGAGCAACCCGAACAGGCCCTGCGCCCACGCCACGGCCTGCCCGAAGCTGAAAGCGCCCGGTTCGAAGTACATCGCGCGTGCCAGCACGATGACGCCGACCAACCCCCAGAACAGCCCGACACCGGCCGATTTCAACCAGCCCGACGCGCGCTCCGGCGCGGCCGCCGAATCGGCGGTCGGGACCAGTTCTCCAAAGGGATCGAAGGCGGGAGGGCTCATGACGGCTTCCATTGAATGAGCCCCTAATGTCGCGCAGTTCGGCCCGGAAGCAAGGGTAGCGGTATGCAATCTGCGGCCGGAACGTGGAAGCCCCTTTCCCGCCGCCGTTCCGGGGGAGGCTTTTCTTCTCCTGGCCCCCAATTCAAGCCGCTTGACCCGGCCGTATTCCCAGCCACACTGGTGCGAATCCGAAACAGGAGCCGCCCATGGTATTTCTCATTACCGCGCTCGATACATCGGGAACCGTGACCTTGCGGCGGGAGTCGGTGCTGGCCGCGATGAAAAAAGCCGATGAACTGATATCGGACGGCTGCTGGGACGTCGAAATCGTTACGCCTGACGGCGCCACCTACCATTCCGGCGAGTTTGACCAGTTGAGAGAGCGGGTGTCAGGCCGCCCAGCACTGCCCGGCGCCGTCGACGCGCAGCACCTGTCCTGAGATGAACGCCCCCATCGGACCTGCGAACATTTCGACGACGCGCGCGACTTCATCGACGGTGGCGATGCGGTCGAGCGTGCCGGTTTCGACCATCCTGTTCTGATCGACTGCGCGCGTCCCCATGAAGCGGCCGGTGCGGGTGTCGCCCGGCGCGATGCAGTTCACATTGATGTCGTAGGCGCGCAGCTGATCGGCGAGGCAGCGCGTGTAATGCGTCATGCCGGCTTTGGCGACGGCATAGATCGAACCGTTGGTACGGCCCTTGAAGGCCGCGACCGAACCGATGGTGACGATGCGGCCCTGGCGTCGCTTCATCATCTCCTGCGCTACCGCCTGGCAGGTCAGGATCGTGCTGAGCAGGTTGCGATCGAGCACCGCGCGCACGTCTTCTTCCTTGATGCCGATGGCGTCGTTCGGATCGGGCTTGCCGCCCTTGGCGGCGATGTCGCCGCCGGCGTTGTGAACGAGGATCTCGATCGGCCCCAGTTCTCGCGTCGTGGTCTCGACCACGCGGGTGATGTCGGCACCTTGCGTGAGGTCGCCGAGCACGCGAATGGTGCGCACGCCATGCGCCTTGGCGATCTCTTCCGCGACCGCCGTCAGCGTCGATCCCTCGCCATATTCCGCCGGTCCGTTCTCGCGCATGCCGTGGATCGCGACGTCGGCGCCCATCGCAGCCAGTTTTTCCGCGAAGGCGCGGCCGAGCCCGCGGCCCGCGCCGGTGACCAATGCAACCTTGCCCTTGAGCGTCCGTGCGCCGTCGCTGGAAGTCATGATGTCTTCTCCTGGATGTGAATGTGTCGCTGTGATCGCGGGCGGCATCCGCGGGTGATGGAATGCGCCCTAATTCTTGATCGCATAGAGCGGCGTCCTCACCGTCAGCTGATAGGACGGTTTCGGCGTCCAGGCGATCTGCGCGGTGACGCCGAACAGGCGGTTGTCGTCGTCGTCCATGCGGTCGAGATCGAGCCGCACAATCGGCTGGGTGAAGGCCGGGAACGGCGCGAGATTGAGAAGCTGCGCACCGCCGAACGATTGCACGCCGAAGCGGCCGGTCAGCTTCCAGTTGTTGTCCCACTGATAGTAGCCGCCGACATAACCCATGTAGCCGGGCTTCACTTCAGCGAATATGGAATCGACGATGATCTTTGTGTACTGCGCGCCGGCGAGCAGTCCTCGCGTTTCGTCCGGGTTCAGCGCGTAGCCGAATTCGAGGATCGTATTGTAGGAGGTCGTGGCCAATGGCGCGTCGGAAATCGATCGCGATGCGTTGCTTTGTATCGTCACCGTTGGAAACATGCCGCCGTTTTGCTGATAGAGGTCGGCCTGAAATCCGACCGTAAAACCGTAGATATCGAATGACGACCAGGGCAGGCTGCCCGATTGGGACGAAGCGCCGCTGACGCCACCATAGACCGACAGCCACTCGTTGACGTCAACCGTCAGGGGAATGTCGAGATTGATGCTTCGGCTGGCCGGCGAGGACAAGGTCCCGAGCGATGTCAGGTTCGACAGCGTCGACAATAGTGGCGGCGCGTTGAAGCCGATCGAGAGCGTACCTGCCGGCAGGGTGGTGTAGATCGTTCGCAAGTCGAGATAGATGTTCGGCAATACCGGCTTCGGCTTGGCCGGCTCATCTTCGTCCTCGCCATTGTCCTTGCTGTTGTTTTGGCCGAACGCCAGACCGCAACAGCACAGCGACAGCAATATCCCGAGCGCCAGCCGCCGGCCGGTTCGCACCGGCCGGGTGTGCGCAAATCGCATCTTCAATCGAACTTGCACCGGCCCACTCGCATCCAGGGCAGCCGCTTTCCGGCAACAGCTACGCAGGCCGCATGGTAACGGATTTGCGGACGCCGCACCATGAGGACCGGGCGAGCCTTATCGGCCGTTCTTGCCTGCCGCCTTGATGCCGACCGCCAACGCCAGCTTGGTCTGCTTGACGATATCTTCGACCAGCTCTTCCCGGCTGACATTGGCAAGCTGGCCGGTGAGAAGTCCCTGTTCGGCCAGCATGACCACGCCGTGCAGCGCGGCCCAGATTTGCAGGGCGCTGCGTTCGCGCAGCAATCCGACCGCCGGCGCTTCGAGGGATTCGAGCAGCAGCTCGAAGGTTTCCATCGCCGCGACGTGCAGCTCGCTGCCCTTGGGTGCACATGCCATGATCCGTGAGGCGAACATCAGGCGGTAGACGCCGTTGCGGCGAAGACCGAAATCCAATGTGGCTTGCGCCAGGCGCGACAGCTTCGAACGCCTGGAGGGTTTTCCGATCGACTCGCGCAGGATGGCGTTGAACTGGCGGAAGGCTTCGGCCGTTACCGCCGTGAGCAGGCTCTCGCGGTCGGCAAAATGCTTGTAGGGAGCCGGCTGCGAGACGCCGAGCTTCTTGGCCAGCGCACTGATGCTGATCGCTTCGGGGCCGCCGAGTTCCACTTCGCCGAGCGCGGCCTGAACCAGGGCATCGCGGAGATCCCCATGGTGATAGGTGTTGAGCGCTTTACGTGCGGGGCGAGGCGGCATTCAGTGTAATGATCTATAACTTTCCGCTTGACAGCACAATCGCGACGATAATGTAATAGGATATAACTTGAAGAGGCGGGCCGGCCGCGGTCGGTAACGCCCAAATCAACATGAGGAAATGCGACGCGCCGGTTGAGCGCGCGCGGCTTGAAGGAGCGCTCGCATGTCGGGAAAGCTGAAGATCCGCGTCGACCAGGACAAATGTCAGGGACACGCACGCTGCAAGTCGCTGGCGCCGGAACTGTTCGAGCTCGACGAGTTCGGCAATGCCCATGAAGTCGGCGACGGTTCGGTCCCCGCGGGCCTGGAAGACAAGGCCTGGCTCGCCCAGACCAATTGCCCCGAAATCGCGATCGAAGTGCAGGAAGAATAGCGGCGATAGTCCGTTCTTTTGAATCAAGCTCGTCCTGAACGAACCTAAGCAAAAGGAATTTGCGCGATGTCCGATTCCGTCAGCATGATGCCCGAACATCCTCCGGTCACCGATTGGGTCAACGATTTCGATCATACCGATCCGCGCTGGACCGAGAATCCGTTTCCGATCTGGGACGAGTTGCGCAACGAATGCCCTGTCGTGCACACCAAGCGTTTCCTGGGCTGCTATCTGCCGACCACCTATCAGGCGGTGAAGGAGATCGCCTACGACACCGAGCATTTCTCCTCGCGGCGCGTCATCGTGCGCGACGTGCGGCCTGAAGTGCAGCGCAACGCCGCGCCTCCGATCACGTCCGATCCGCCCGAGCACAAGCCCGCCAAGCAATTGCTGCTGCCGCCGTTCACGCCGGACGCGATGACGAAGCTGGAGCCGCGGGTCCGCGCCATCTGCAACGAGTTGATCGACGAATTCATCGCCGACGGCCAATGCGACGCCGCGGCGCGCTACACCAAGCATGTTCCGGTGCGCGCGATTGCGCACATGCTCGGCATTCCCGAGAAGGATGGCGATCTCTTCGTCAAATGGATCCACATGATCCTCGAGCTCAGCATCAAGAACGAGAGCATGCTGGTGCAGGCGGTGCAGGAGATGAGCGCCTATTTCGCCGGCCATATCGAGCATCGCAAGACGCATCCGACCGACGATCTGATCTCGACGCTGATGAAGGCCAAGGACAAGGACGGCAATCCCCTGGAAGATTCCCAGGTGCTGGGTTCGCTGCGCCTGCTGCTGATTGCCGGCATCGACACCACCTGGAGCGCGATCGGCTCCTCGCTGTGGCATCTGGCGAATACGCCCGCGGACCGCGACCGGCTGATCGCGGAGCCGGAACTGATGCCGAGCGCGATCGAGGAGTTTCTGCGGGCCTATTCGCCTGTCACGATGGCGCGCGAAGTGATGAAGGAAACCACCATCAGCGGTTGCCCGGTCAAGCCGGGCAATATGGTGCTGCTGTCGTTCCCGGCGGCCAACCGCGACCCCGCGATGTTCCCGGATGCCGACAAGGTGGTGATCGACCGCAAGGAGAACCGGCACGCCGCGTTCGGTCTTGGCATTCACCGCTGCGTCGGCTCCAACCTCGCGCGCATGGAAATGACGGTCGCGATCGAGGAATGGCTCAAACGAATTCCGGACTTCAAACTCGATCCGGCCGGCAAGGTCACCTGGTCGGAAGGCACGGTGCGTGGCCCGCGCCAGCTTCCGGTGCTGTTCGGCAAGAAGAACTGAGCATGGTTGGGGCGCGGCGCGCCGGCAATTTCGGCCGGATCGCCGCGCGTTCACTTGATCTCGATCTTGGCTTCTCTGGCGACCACCTTCCAGGCTTCGATGTCGCGCAAATTGATGTCGCGCTGCCGGTCTCCGGGGATGAAGTCCGCGGTGACGCCGAGCGCGAGCAGCCTTTCGGTCATGTCCGCTTCGGCGATCGATTCCTGCAGTGCTGCTGAAAGCTTCTTCGCGGCGATGTCGGGAATGCCTGAGGGCGCGTACATGACCCAGGACAGGCTGCGCTCAAAATCGATCCCCTGGTCCTTGTAGGTTGCGACTTCAGGCAGGCTTGACGAGCGATCCCCGCATGTGCCCAGCGCCTTTACTTTTCCATCCTTCACCAGCGGCGTCGCCGTCGCCATATCCAGCGTGCCGAGCGAGATGTGGCCGCCGATCAGATCGTTGGCAATCTTGGCCGCGCCGCTGAAAGGCACGTGTTCGAGTTTGATGCCGGCCTTCTGCGACAGGATCTCCGCGCAGAAATGCCCGGTCGAGCCGACGCCCCAGGATCCGTACTGGATCTGATCGCCCTTTTTCGCCATCGCGATCAGGCCGCGCAGGTCGCTCGCCGGAAAATCCTTCGAGGCTACCACCAGGATCGCCGACGTTCCGATGCGTCCGATGACTGCAAAATCCTTGATTGGATCATAGGGCAGGCTCGCATAGGACGCGGGCGCAAGCACATGCGTGGTCATGCCGCCGATCATGATGGTGTAACCGTCCGCCGGCGAGGTCGCGACCATCTGCGTGCCGATGGTGCCGGCCGCTCCCGTGCGGTTCTCGACGAAAATGGTTTGCCCCAGGCGCTTGCCCATCTTGTCGGCCAGCAGGCGGCCGATGACGTCGCCGCCGCCGCCGGCCGCGAACGGCAACAGCATTTTTATTTTTCTGGAGGGGTAGTCCGCCGCATCCTGCGCCCGTGCCGAACAGGTGGCCAATGCGAGCGTCAATAACGTCAGCAACGTCGTGCGGTACTTCATACGCAACTCCCTTGGGTTTCCCGGTATTTGTTTTTTGTAGGTGGTCGTCAAACTGGGCAGATCGGCAGGGCAGGCAATTCCTCAAATCAATTGGCGCGCGGCTCGGCGCAGGAATGTCGAAGGATGAATCGGGTCGGCAGATAAATCGGCCTTGTGTCCCGGGCCTGATCGCCATCGCGTATGCGCTCAAGCAGGGTTTTTGCGGCGATCCTGCCGATTTCGCTCAGGTCCCATGTCAGCGTGCTGATTGCCGGCGTCGCGTGCCGGGCCAGGTCCGTGTCGCCGATACACACGAGCGAGATGTCGCCCGGATAGCGAATGCCGTTGCTGGCGAGCGCGTCCATCACGCTGGCCAGCATATGCGTTCCCAGCGTGATGATGGCCGTCGGTGGCGCTGGCCCTTGCAGCAACTGGCAGACGTCGCTGAAGGCGATGCCCGAGCCGTGCACCTGCGGGCGAACGAGATCGAGATCGACGTCAAGCCCGGCTTCGACATGCGCCTGCCGATATCCGGCTACCCGCTCCGTACTCGGCAGCACCGCCGCAGGCCCGGTCAGCAGCGCGATGCGGCGATGGCCGAGGCCGATGAGATAGCGCGTCACCTCAAAGCCGCCGCCGCGATGATCGGCGCGCACCGACGGCGCGCCCGGCACCTCGCGGTCGATCCCGACACAGGGCAGGTCGAGCGTAGCCAGCGCGCTTGTAAAATCCTTGTGGGTGTTGTCTCCGGCGAACAGCAGCAATCCATCCATCCGCCGCCGGCGCACCGCGGATATGAACGCGGTTTCGCGTTCCTCGGCGTGCCGGGTTGCACCGAGCATCAGGACGTAGCCGGCGCGTTGCAATTCCTCTTCCGCGGCGTTGACCATCTCGCTGTAGAGCGGGTTGGAGATATCCGAGACCATGCAGCCGATCGTGTTGCTGGCGCGCGAGCGCAGCGCCTGCGCGGCGGAATGTGGCTCGAACCCGAGACGGTCCACCACGCGCATGATCCGGGCGTGCAGTTCAGGACTCGTGTGCGGCTCGCGGTTCAACACCCGGCTGACGCTACTGACCGACACGCCGGCTTGCGCGGCGACATCGCGAATGGTCGGCCGAAGGGATGAGGTCGGCTGGGTTCTGGCCATCGGTCCTGCTTGCCCGCTGTCTCGTCCTAAGTGCCCGGATTCGTTTGGATTCGCCCCGGTCAGCTCAAAGATCAGCTGGTTCTGGAAACGTTATTTTGAGCACTTTGCCTATTAATATTGACATCAATGGAAACATCAAGCTCAATCGTGGAAACGTTTCCAAGAACGACCCCCGAGCGGGCCGGGAGGATTTGGCGTGAACGGGCAGAGCGCATGAAACGGCGGGTCGAAGGCAAGGTCGCGCTGGTGACCGGCGCCGCCAACGGGATCGGCCGCGGCGCGGTCATCGTGCTGGCCCGCGAGGGCGCGAAGATCGTCGCGACCGATCTGCAGGACGAGAACGGCGAGCGCCTGCTGGGCGAACTGCGATCGGCCGGTTGCGAGGCGGAATATCTCCATCACGACGTGACCAGCGAGGATGATTGGCAGTCGGTGATCGCCGAAACCAAGGCGCGGTTCGGCCGGCTCGACGTGCTCGTCAACAACGCCGGGATCGGTCTCTCCAGTCCTGTCGTCGACATGTCGCTTGCCGACTGGCGACGCCAGGTCGCCGTCAACCTCGATGGCGTCTTCCTCGGCGTCAAAACCGCGCTTCCGCTGATGCGCGCAGGTGGCGGCGGCAGCATCATCAACGTTTCCTCGATTGCGGGAATCAAGGCGTCGCCCAACGTGTCCGGCTATTGCGCGACCAAGGGCGGCGTTCGCCTGTTCACAAAGTCCGTCGCGCTGGAATGCGCCGCCGCCAAGGACGGCGTGCGGGTCAACTCGCTTCACCCCGGCATCACCGAAACCGCGATCTGGGACACGCTGATCGGCACCGCCGAGGAGGGTTCGAATTCAGGGCCGCCACGCGGCGCGACCCTGGACAAGCTGACCGAACGCGCGGTGCCGCTCGGTTTCAAGGCGATGCCGGAAGACATCGCGAGCGGCATTCTGTGGCTCGCCAGCGATGAGAGCCGCTACGTCACGGGCACCGAGCTCGTGATCGACGGTGGCCGCTCGATCGGTTGACGAGAAAACAGACCATGGCAACTCAGGCGAACAAGCAAGACACGGGGGATCGCGCCGAACGCGCGGCGGTCGAAGGCGATTATGACGCGGTCGTGGTCGGCGCTGGTTTTGGCGGCCTCTATGCGCTGCACCGGCTGCGCGAGAAGGGCCTGTCCGTGATCGGCTTCGAGGCCGCCCCCGAAGTCGGCGGCACCTGGTACTGGAACCGCTATCCCGGCGTGCGCTGCGACGTCCCGAGCCTCTATTATTCCTACACATGGTCGGAGGAGTTGCGGCGGGAGTGGCGCTGGTCGGAGAAATACGCCGCCAGGCGCGAGATCCTGGACTACGCCAAATACGTCGCCGATCGCTTCCAACTGCGCGACCTGCTGCGGTTTCAGACCCGCGTTGTGTCAGCCTCTTTCGATGAAGCGAGCGGGCGGTGGCAGGTGCGGACCGATCGCGGCGACCAGATCCGCGCGCGCTTCTGCATCATGGCGACTGGCGCGCTCTCGGTGCCGAACAGCCCGAAGACGCCGGGCGTGGAGAGCTTTCGCGGCCCAATCTACCACACCGCCCGCTGGCCGGAACAGGAGGTCGACTTCTCCGGTCTGCGCGTCGGCGTCGTCGGCACGGGCTCATCGGGCGTGCAGGCGATTCCGCTGATCGCGGAAGTGGCCAAACACGTCGTGGTGTTCCAGCGCACGCCGAATTTCTCCGTGCCCGCGCGCAACCGCGCGCTTGGGGACGAGGACTTCAAGCAGTTCGATGCGGCCTTTCCTGCCTATTGCGAGAGCCTCGCAAGTCCGAATGCCGGCCGCGTAAACTCTTTCGCGTTCGAGGCGCCGATACCCTCACGCGACGAACAATGGCGGCGCTACGAGGAGCTCTGGCAGGAGGGTGGCGGCGGGTTTTTGCTGTCGTTCCCGAATCTCCTGACCCACGAGGCCGTCAACAACGTCGCCTGCGATTTCGTGCGCGAGAAGATCCGCCAGATCGTCAAGAATCCCAAAACGGCCGCGGCGCTGAGCCCCTCGGGATATCCACTGGGCGTCAAGCGCATCTGCGTCGATACGAACTATTACGAGACCTTCAACCGCGACAATGTCGAACTGGTGAATCTCAAGGAAGAGCCGCTCGAAGCGCTGACGGTGGACGGCGTCAAGACCTCGGCGCGCCAGTTTGATCTGGACGCGCTGGTGTTCGCGACCGGCTTCGACGCTATCACCGGTGCGCTGTTCGCGATGGACATTCGCGGACGAAACGAGCTTCGTCTGCAGGACGCGTGGGCCGAGGGACCGCGCGCCTATCTCGGCATCGCTGTGGCTGACTTTCCCAACCTGTTCATCATCACCGGGCCCGGCAGCCCGTCGGTGATCGGCAACATGATCAACGCCTGCGAACAGCATGTCGACTGGCTGACCGACTGCATCGACCATATGCGCGCGCAGGATCTTCGGATCATCGAACCTGATCCCGCAGCCGAGCGCGCCTGGATGGCGCATGTCGCCGAGATGGCCGAACGCACGTTGTTTCCGAAGGCGGACTCCTGGTATCTCGGCGCGAACATCGCCGGAAAACCGCGCGTCTTCATGCCCTATGTCGGGGAAGGCTACCGTTACCGCTGCGCGCAGATCGCCGCGCGTGGCTATGAGGGTTTTCACCTGACCTGAGGCGCGGAAGCGGAAACAACATCAGGCGCAACAGGCGGGCGAACGCCGCCGACAACGGAGGGTAACATGAGCCGCATTTTTGGCGCCGTCTGTCAGAACGGATATGTGGTGCGCGACATCCGCGCTGCGATGGATCACTGGATCAACGTAATGGGCGTCGGGCCCTGGTTCTACATCGACCGGGTCAAGACCGACTATTTCCGCCACCGCGGTGTCGAGTCCGGCGTGGAGATGAGCATCGCGCTCGCCAATTCCGGCGATCTTCAGATCGAGCTGATCCAGCAACGGAATGACGCGCCTTCCATGTACAAGGAGTTCCTCGACTCCGGCCGCGAAGGCATGCAGCACATGTCATACTGGACGAGGGATTATCAGGGCCTCTATGACCGCGCGTTGTCGCTGGGCTACAAGGTGGGGCACGAGGGTCAGATCGGCGGCGAGCAGGGCCGCTTCTGCTATTTCGATACGGAATCCCATCCTGGCACCATTGTGGAGATCTCCGACATCAGCGGTGGCAAGGGACGGTTCTTCGAGCACATCAAGCAGATCGCGGCCACCTGGGACGGCTCCGAGCCGATCCGTGACGTCAGAGCTCGCTGAGCCGCCGGTCAGCGTCGAAAAACAGCAAACACAAGGATACGCACATGGCCAGATTACCCCTGATCGACCCCGAGAAAACCAGCGGCGACACCCGCACGGCCTTCGACAGGATGCCGGTGAAGCTGAACATCTTCCGGATGCTGGCGCATGCCGAGACCAATTTCATTCCCGCGATGCGGTTCGCCAACTCCATCCTGCACAAGCAGAAGCTCAGCCACGTCAATCGCGAGTTGCTGATCCTCCAGGCCGCGCAGCGGGAAGGCGGTGCCTATGAGTGGCGCCAGCACGTCCCGATCGCGCTCGGGGTCGGCGTCACGCAGCCGCAGATCGACTGCCTCGAACAGGGCAATTACGCCGACGCCGCGTTCAATGCCGCCGAACAGGCGCTGCTGGCCTTCGGCCGGGAAGTGGTCGACAATGTGCGTGTGCCTGAGCCGGTGTTTGCCGGGATGCGCGCGCATTTCAGCGAGCAGGAAATCGTCGAATCGATCATGACGATCGGGTTCTACATGATGATGGCGCGCCTGACCGAGGCGACCGAGACCGATCTCGATCCTGCCGCCGGGATGACCGTTTACGAGAGCAGCAAGCGCGGGAAGGCCGCCTCTGCGGATTGACCGCGCGCTCGGCACCAGCGATCATCGCGGCCGGTTTGAACGGTAGGCGGAGCGGTTGCGATGAGCGAGTTGCCGGAGAAGGGGGCTGCGCGATCCCTGAGCGAGATCGCCAGCTACCACGCCCATGTCTATTACGATCCGGCGACGACGCGGGGCGAGGCCGAGCAGTTGCGCGGCTGGATCGGCGAGCGCTTTTCGGTGACGCTCGGCCGGTGGCATGACGTCAAGGTCGGCCCCCACGATCAGGCGATGTACCAGGTGGCCTTTGCCAAGGAGGTGTTCCCCGAACTGGTGCCCT
Organism: Bradyrhizobium sp. OAE829; assembly: GCF_040546575.1. NCBI lineage: Bacteria > Pseudomonadati > Pseudomonadota > Alphaproteobacteria > Hyphomicrobiales > Nitrobacteraceae > Bradyrhizobium > Bradyrhizobium sp. OAE829. Next base: position 6,126,553 of record NZ_JBEPOE010000001.1, read on the forward strand.
GGCTGATGCTGAATCATGGCAGGCTGAGCGTTCTGGTCCATCCAAACACGACCAATCCGCGCCGCGACCATCTTGCCGATCCGATCTGGATCGGGCCCGCGCTATCGGTGCATGCGGACAGGCTGCCGGAAGATTCCGAGCTGGAACAGGCGCCTGCGCCGAATACCAGCCCGACGCTCCGGCCCTGAGGTGCGTTCATTATTGTCACACCCGGAACCGGCGGCTGTTTACCAAGATTGCCCGGGTCGCTGCGAATTCGATGGATGACCCTAGCCGTGGTCCGGTGTCTCGATTATGCCTTACTTTGAATTGCATTATATTTGGGCTTATTCGGTGAATCCCTTGCGGAATCAGGTCTGATTCCGAAGCGCCGAGCCGGGGACGGATGGATAACAGGACCACCAGCACGACCGGGCCTGCTTCGAGCCGCGGTTTTCCATTGATAGGCAAGGCCGCCTTGGCCGCTGCCTTGCTCGTGGTGACGTCGGCGCTGGCCGCCTGGTCGATGAATGTTGATCTCGTTGCCTGGCTACGAAATCCGCAAGCCGCCAAAAGCGCCGGCGCATTCTCGTTCGATGACAGGTTCGGATCGGGCTCGGCGCGCAATGCGCCGGCGATCAGGTATCCCTCGCGTCCCGTCTTCCGTCCGGCGCGAACGGATTTCGACGCCGAGTTCGGTCACATCGAAAGCCAGCTGGCCGAGCTGTCGCCGGATGTGCAGGCCGACCAGCCCGCATCGCCGGCCGGGCCCGCGATTCCGCTGCCGAGGTCGCGGCCCGCCGAAGCCAGTCTGGCGCTGAGGGTTGATCCGTCGCCGCCTCCGCCGGCGCGGTCGGACGACCGGACCATGTTCCAGAAGCTGGCCGATATGGTGCCGATGCGCTTTACGCTGGCGTCGTTGACGCCAGGCGACGGTCTGTTCGCCAACAAGCCGGATCTTGGCGCGCTCGGATATGACAACTTTACCGCGGTCTACGACATCTCGGCGCGGACCGTTTACATGCCGAACGGCGCCAAGCTCGAGGCGCATTCAGGCCTCGGCGGCCTGATGGATAATCCAGCCTCGGTCGCCATGCGCATGGTCGGGGCGACGCCGCCGAACGTCTATGATCTGAAGCCGCGGGAGAAGCTGTTTCATGGTGTCGCGGCGCTTCGCATGACGCCGGTGGGCGATGCCGACACGCTCGGACGAACCGGCTTGCTGGTGCACTCCTACCTGCTCGGGCCCAATGGCGATTCCAACGGCTGCGTCTCGATCAAGGAATATGACAAGTTCCTGCAGGCCTATCGAAACGGGCAGATCAAACGCCTCGTCGTGGTGCCGAGCCTGAGCGAGGGCTTGACCGCGTCGCGACGTTCGACGTCGCCGTCATGATTGCGAACAACGTCTCCAATTCCGACACGCCGCTGCGGGCCACGTTCAAGATCAGTTTGAACGGCAAGACGGTATCGATCGGTACCGTCGGCCAGGCCTATCAGTTTATCACCAATCTGAGCTCGGTCGAATGGATCGAGTTCAAGTCGTTGCACGCCGATGCGGTCAGGACGCTGCGAGGCGCCGCTGACAATGCGATGCTGACGGTGCAGGCGACCACTGCATTGCGCGCGCTCTTCGTTCGCGCCAAGCTGCTTTGACGATCGTTCGATAAGAGCTATCATTTCTCGTCGGGCCATCTCGCGGCGTGGCCAGTCATTTCAAATCGATTTTTGTCAAGGTGGCAGCTGCATGAGTCTGGGTGACATCCGCAATCTCGATTACACGATTCTGCTGTGTTCGAAGATGCAGGAGACCAAGCAATTCTATCTCGACGTGATGGGCTTTCCGCTCGCTCACGACAGTGACAACTGGGTCAGCTTTCAGGTCGGCTCCGCGCTGCTCACCTTGAGGCCGCGCGGTCCCTGGGCTGCGTGGCACGATGGTCCGTTTTCGCCCGGCTCGGCTGCGGTCCAGCTCGCCTTCCGGGTCGCGCCGCATCTGATCGATTCCTGTTATGCGACCTTGCAATCCAAGGGCGTGACGATCCTCAGCCCGCCCCGGGATATACCGAGCTGGCACCATCGCGCACTGTTCTTCCGCGACCCCGAGGATAACGTCATCGAACTCTACGCCGAGGTTTGAGTACGAGGGGAAGCGCCCTAGCCGATCTCCTTGCGTACGATCGCAGCTGCCTCGCACATCGCCTTCAGCTTTCCGAATGCGACGTGGCGCGGCATGTATTTCATGCCGCAATCGGGCGCCACCACCAGACGTTCGGCCGCGACATCCTTGAGGCCGTTGCGGATGCGATCGGCGACGATCGCGGCCGTCTCGATTTCGGGATTACCGAGATCGAGGACGCCCAGCATGATCTTCTTCGACGACAAATCCTTGAGTACACCGAGATCGAGCTTCGGCTGCGCGGCCTCGATCGAAATCTGTTCGGCTGTCGTGTCGGCGAGTTCGGCGAGGAACGAATAACCCGCCGGCTTGCTTGAACCCGGCACCACCGCGGCATAGCCGAAGCACAGATGCACGACCGTCGGCACAGTGATGCCGGCCAATGCGCGGTTGATGGCCTTGACGGCATAGCGCCTTGCGAGGTCCGGGTTGTTGCGCACCCAGGGCTCGTCGAGCTGGATCACGTCGGCGCCGGCCTTTTGCAGGTCCAGCGCTTCGGCGTTGACGGCATCCGCAAAAGCCATCGCGAGTTCTTCGTCGTCCTTGTAGAACTCGTTCCTGGCCTGCTGGCTCATCGTGAACGGGCCGGGCAGCGTGATCTTGGCCGCGCGGTCGGTATTCTTGCGCAGGAATTTTATGTCGTGGATCTCGACCGGTCCCTTGCGCTTGACCGGGCCGACCACGCGCGGCACCGGCGTTTGATGCCCGCTGCGCGAGGTGATCATGTCAGGCTTTTCGTCGTCGATACCTTCGAGTGCGGTCGCAAACCGGTTGGAATAGCTTTCCCGGCGGATTTCGCCGTCGGTGACGATGTCGATGCCGGCGCGCTCCATGTCTCTGATGGCAACGATGGTGGCGTCGTCCTGCGCTTCCTGCAGATGCTCCGGCGGCAGCCGCCACATCGCATGCATGCGCGTACGCGGCACCACCTTCGACAGCATCGCGCGGTCCACCAGCCATTCCGGCTGCGGATAGCTTCCGACCACGGTGGTCGGCAGCAAATGCGTTGGCAGGTTCATCACGGTATCCTTGCTCTTGTTGTTGTCGCGTCGGTCCTCTTGTAGGCGGTGGCGATCGTGGCTTTTGACCTCATCGAAGGCATCATAATTGCCCAATCGGATGCCTGGATAGGGCCTAGTGTCGCTTCGCGCCGCGACAACGGGAGAAAACCGTCGACTTCCGATCGCAACAGGAACAGAGTCGTTTTGCCGCTGTTCGTCGCAATCCGTCGGGTTGACGCGGTGGATAGGGTGGACGAGCTTTGATGATCTCGCGTGATCAATAAACGGCAATCGGCGCGCCTGCCAGAGGCGGTGTCGGCATGACCGCGCCCTGGTGGCAGAATGGCGTGATCTATCAGATCTACCCGCGTTCCTTTCAGGACACCAACGGTGACGGCATAGGCGACCTCAGAGGGATCGAGCGGCGGCTCGATTATCTTGTCAGGCTTGGCGTCGATGCGATCTGGATCTCCCCGATCTATCCGTCGCCGATGGTTGATTTCGGCTATGACGTTGCCGACTATTGCGACGTCGATCCACGCTTTGGGACACTGGCAGACTTCGACGACGTGCTGATGCAAGCCCATCGGCGAGGGCTCAAGGTTCTGCTCGACTTCGTGCCCAACCACACGTCCGACCAGCATCCATGGTTCGTCGAGAGCCGTGCTTCGCGTGGAAATCAGAAAAGAGATTGGTACATCTGGCGCGATGCTGCGGCTGACGGCGGACCGCCCAATAACTGGATCAGCGATTTCGGCGGCCCGGCCTGGGAATGGGACGAAACCACCGGACAATATTACTACCACGCCTTCCTGAAGGAGCAGCCGGATCTCAACTGGCGTCATCCAGCCGTGCGGGCGGCGATGTATGACGTGATGCGTTTCTGGTTCGATCGCGGCGTCGACGGCTTCCGCATTGACGTGCTCTGGCACATGGTGAAGGCCGCAGACTTCCCGAACAATCCGCCCAACCCGGCCTATCGGCCCGAAATGGGTGAAATGCATCGCCTGCTTCAACTCCATTCCACAGACCAGCCCGAGGTGCACCGGATCGCCGCCGAAATGCGTGACATCGCCGACGGCTATGGCGCCAGGGGACAAGGCGAACGGGTTCTGATCGGTGAGATTTACCTGCCGGTCGATCGTCTGATGCACTATTACGGCGGTGAGCGCCCGGAGGTGCACTTGCCCTTCAATTTCCAGCTCATCGATACACCGTGGGAGGCGCGCTCGCTGGCGACCGTCATCACCAGCTATGAAGCAGCACTACCGCCGGGTGGTTGGCCAAACTGGGTGCTCGGCAACCATGATCGGCCGCGCGTTGCGGCCAAGCGTGGGCAGGCCCAGGCCCGCGTCGCGGCGGTGTTGTTGCTGACACTCCGAGGCACGCCCACGCTCTACTACGGCGACGAGCTTGGTTTGAGCGATGTCATGATCGAAGCATCGCAAGTACGGGATCCGCGCGAGTTGCGTGAGCCCGGTCTGGCGTTGGGCCGGGATCCCGTGCGCACGCCGATGCCATGGGATGACTGCGAAAATGCCGGTTTCACCACAGCGAATCCGTGGCTGCCGCTCAATGCCGATTTTCCGACGCGCAACGTGGCGCGGATGTCGGAGGATCCTCACTCAATCCTGACACTTTATCGTCGGTTGCTTGCGCTCAGACGCAATTGCCGCGCTTTGTCGATCGGCGACTTCGCTCTGTTGAATGTGGAAGACGAGATGCTGGCTTACGAACGCCGGCACGATTCGGAGAGGCTGATTGTGGCGCTCAACCTCGGCGCACAGTCGCATCGACTGCCGTTGCCGGATTGGGGGCGCGGGAGCCGGGTGCTGCTGTCCACGGTCGCGGATGCGGCGCTGGTCGAAGACGGTGCCCTCCTGCTAGGGTCGAACGAAGCTGTCGTGCTCGAGGCCGGATAGCACACAGCAGAGAAGGATGGTCATTTGCGTATCGCCATGCTGGCGCCGATCTCCTGGCGTACACCGCCGCGCCATTACGGCCCCTGGGAGCAGGTGACTAGTCTCTTGACCGAGGCCTTGGTCGCGCGCGGTGTCGACGTCACCCTGTTCGCCACCAAGGACAGCAGGACGGCAGGCAAGCTCGATGCCATCTGCCCTGCGCCCTATTCCGAGGATCCCGCGATCGACGCAAAGGTGTGGGAGATGCTCCATGTCGCCCACGTCTTTGAGCAGGCTGGTCAGTTCGACTTGATTCACAACCAGGCCGATTTCGTCCCGCTCGCCTTCTCGCGGCTGGTCGGAACCCCTGTCGTAACGACGATCCACGGTTTCTCTTCCGCGCGCATCCTGCCGGCCTACAAGGAATACGAAGAACGCGTCCACTATGTTGCGATCAGCGACGCCGATCGCCATCCGGACCTGCGCTATGCCGCAACAATCCACCATGGCATCCCGCTGGGGGATTTCCCGTTCGACCCGCACGGCAGCGAAGATCTGCTCTTCTTCGGTCGCATTCACCCGGACAAGGGGGCGGCTGAGGCGATCGCTGCGGCAGATCGATCCGGCCGGAAATTGATCATGGCCGGCATCGTCCAGGACCAGAATTACTACGACGAGCAGGTAGCGCCCGCACTCGACGACGAATCCGTGGTCTATCTTGGCCCGGTTGGCGGAACGGTACGCGCGAAGACTCTGGGCTCCGCGCGCGCGCTGCTCCACCTCATCAATTTCGACGAGCCGTTCGGTCTGTCGGTGGTGGAAGCGCTCGCCTGCGGAACGCCGGTCATCGCCCGCAACCGCGGATCGATGCCCGAGCTCATAGATGATGGTGTGACCGGATTTCTGGTCGACAGCCTCGATGCGGCGGTCGATGCGATAGCTCGCATCGACGAGATCGATCGCGCTGCTTGCCGTGCTGCGGTATCGGCCCGTTTCACGGTAGACCGCATGGCCGATAGATATCTGGGCCTGTACCGGTCAATCCTCGGCTGAGAGCCCCTCGCGGTCACTCCGCCGCCAGATTGTAGTCGTGGCGCAGTGCCTTCTGGATATCGAGCGCGGCGCGTGCCGCCGCGTTGGCATCGGCGTCGCCCGCGGACACCACGCACATCGACCAATTGTTCTCAGCCCGCTCATCCGTGGTGCGATTGATGGCGATCCTGCGAACGCTGGAGCAGCCGGGTTCATTGCGGAGCTTTGCCAACGCATGTGCCTGCAAGTCTTGTATCGAAAGCAGGATCTTCGCCATGCAGATCTTTACCTGTGCGGGCGCCTTATTTCGCAGATTTCGCGATTTTGTGTTCGAGGTGGCCGGTCTCGTAATCCCGGCGAAGCTGGCTCAACGAGGTATCGTTGAGCTGAAGCAAGACGTCGCTCAGCTTCTCGGTTGCCGGATAACCGGCGGCGAATCCCTGTCCGTAAATCTTGCGGAACGTGCCAACCAGCGTAGCGCCGTGCTTGTGGCTGATTTCGCCATCGTGGTTGCGGTGGCGATTGTCGAGACCTGTCTTGCTCATGTCGCGCTCCCTTTGCCCAGGCCGACAGCATCCTCCTGCCGCGACCAAAGGGCAACCAATCACTTGGCCGCTGTCTTGGGCCGCTTTCTCGGGTCGGGCCGCGGCCTTGGGACAGGTTGGTACGCTCGAGCAGGAATTCCGGGTGGAAGCGGGCGCCGCCGGCGCGGGCCGGCCGTGGAACCTCGCTCGGCGCCGAGGGGGCGACACCACATTCAGTAGTGACAAGCCCCCGGCCTTCGGGTAGATATTTCGCATGCGAACTAAATTCCAGGAGCGCCTCCGCCAGTGACCTCCCGCCCGGACCGCCGGCTGGTCTTCCTGCTCAACGTCGCCCAGCGGCGGCTGCAGCGATGGGTCGCCACGAAGACAGAGAGGAACGGGGTGACGGCCGCGCAGTCGGGCTTGCTCTTTATCCTCGGTCAACACGACGGGGCGCTGATGGGCGAGGCGGGTGCGGCGCTGGACCTCGGTCCGCCCGGCATCAGCGGCCTGGTGGACCGGATGACGGCGGCTCGCCTGATCGAGCGGCGCGCCGATCCGGATGACGGCCGCGCGTGGCGGCTTTGGCTGACGCCGGTCGGGCGCGTGGCACTGGCGCAGTCGAAGGCCGGGCTTGCCGAAATCAACGCACGCCTCGCCGAGGGATTCACCGACGCCGAAATCGAAATCGTCGCGCGCTGGCTCACCAGTTTTCAAACCAGGTTTCCAAGAGGAGAAGTGCAATGACCGAACACATCAAAATCGAAAACGACGGCGGCGTCCTGATTCTGACGATGGCGCGGCCCGACAAGAAGAACGCGCTGACCAACGCGATGTACGGCGCGCTGGCGGACGCGATCGAGGGTGCGGAGACCGATCCCGCCGTCCGCGTGGTCCTGATCCGGGGCGAAGGCGACATGTTCACTGCCGGCAACGACGTCGGCGAGTTCGCGGCGATTGCCACCGGCCAGATGCAGGGCGAGCGCCACGTCAGCCGCTTCCTGAAATCGCTCGCACAGTCGAGCCGCCCGCTGGTCGCTGCTGTCCAGGGCCGTGCCGTAGGCGTCGGCACCACGATGCTGCTGCATTGCGATCTCGTGGTGCTCGCCGAAAACGCACTGCTTTCAACGCCGTTCGTCAATCTGGCACTGGTGCCGGAAGCCGCCTCCAGCCTGCTGATGCCGCTTCGGATCGGTTATGCGCGCGCCTTCGAGATGTTTGCGCTCGGCGAACCCGTGAATGCTGCCTCCGCGCTTGCGTGGGGCATTGCCAACCGCGTCGTGCCGCTCGACCGGCTCGATGCCGAGGCAAAGGCGCTTGCGGGGCGTCTCGCCAGGCAACCGGCCGGTGCCGTCAGCACGACCAAGCGGCTGATGCGCAATCCCGAGATGTTGATGGCGCAGATACTGGCAGAGAGTGAACGGTTCGCGGAACGGTTGAAGACGATGGAGGCGCGCGAAGCCTTCACGGCATTCGCCGAGCGCCGCCCGCCGGATTTCTCGAAGCTTGCGGCAACTTGACCCTATCGGACGCCCCCGCTACCTGTTTTCCCTAGCCGGCATCCTGTGTGGCGATGCACCCGAATGGTGCATCGCCCATGATCCCCACATCGTCGCATAGGGAGGAGGGCGCCGGATAATGCGCGGGGAAAGCAATGAACAATAATAACGACGCTTCCGAATTCGATTACGTCATCGTCGGTGCCGGCTCGGCCGGCTGCGTGCTCGCCAACCGGCTGAGCGCGAACGGCAAGCATTCGGTGTTGCTGCTGGAGGCCGGACCGAAGGACAGCAATCTCTGGATCCACGTGCCGCTCGGCTACGGCAAGCTGTTCAAGGAAAAATCCGTCAACTGGATGTACCAGACCGAGCCCGAACCGGGCTTGAACGGCCGGCAGGTGTTTCAGCCGCGTGGCAAGGTGCTGGGCGGCTCGAGTTCGATCAACGGCCTGCTCTATGTGCGCGGCCAGCACGAGGATTATGATCGCTGGCGCCAGCGCGGCAATGCCGGCTGGGGTTATGACGACGTGCTGCCCTATTTCAAGAAGGCCGAGAACCAGCAGCGCGGCGGCGACAAGTATCACGGCGCCGGGGGCCCGCTGCCGGTATCGGATTGGCGGCATCACGATCCGCTGTCGGAAGCGTTTGTCGTTGCGGCCGCCGAAGTCGGCATTCCCACCAATCCTGATTTTAACGGCGCTACGCAAGAGGGCGCCGGGTTTTTCCAGACCACGACGCAGCGCGGCCGCCGCGCCAGTTCGGCGTTCTCCTATCTGCGTCCCGCGAAGAACCGCAGCAATCTGCACATCGAAACCTCGGCGCTGGCGCAGCGCATTCTGTTCGAAGGCCGCCGCGCCAAAGCGGTCGAGTACAAGCAGGAAGGCCGCGTGCGCGTTGCGCGGGCGCGCAAGGAAATCCTGGTGTCCAGCGGCGCATACAATTCCCCGCAATTGCTGCAGCTCTCCGGCGTCGGCCCTGCCGACCTTCTGAAGAGCCACGGCATCGAGGTGGTGCTCGACGCGCAAGGCGTCGGCAACGACCTGCAGGATCATTTGCAGGTCCGGCTGGTGACGCGTTGCGCCCAGGCCATCACGCTGAACGACATCGTCAACAATCCGGTTCGGCGGGTGATGGCCGGTCTGCAATATGCGGCGTTCCGCAAGGGCGCGCTGACGATCGCGGCCGGCACCTCGGGCGCGTTCTTCAAGACCAGTCCCCGTTTGGCCTCACCCGACATCCAGATTCACTTCCTGCCGTTCTCGACCGACAAGATGGGCGAGAAGCTGCATGCGCAATCGGGCTTCACGGCCTCGGTCTGTCAGTTGCGCCCGGAAAGCCGCGGCTCGCTGCGCATCAAGAGCGCGGACCCCAGCGTGGCGCCGGAAATCCGTATCAATTATCTCGCGACCGAAACCGACCGCCGCGCCTTCATCGACGGCATCAGGATATTGCGCAAGATTCTCGCGGCGCCCGCGCTAAAGCCGTTTGCGGTCGGCGAGGTCGATCCCGGCCCGAAGGTCGCGAGCGACGACGAGTTGCTGGATTTCTGCCGCCGCACCGGCAGCACGGTCTATCATCCGACCTCGACCTGCCGGATGGGCAACGATCCGCTGGCCGTGGTCGATCAACGCTTGCGCGTGCGCGGCATCGAGGGCCTGCGCGTGGTCGATGCCTCGATCATGCCGGACCTGATGTCCGGCAATACCAACGCGCCCACCATCATGATCGCCGAAAAGGCCTCCGACATGATTTTGGAGGATGCGCGGTAACGGTTGAGCGTAGCCCGGATGGAGCCAACGGGTCGTGCGGATGCGCGCTCGATGACAGGCTCCGCGCAATCCGGGATTCTCTTGCCAGTGAAGCAACCGTCCCCGGATTGCGCTGCGCTTCATCCGGGCTTCTGTAACGGGCCTCGATTAGTCAATCCCTTTTGCGTCATCCGCTCGCCGGGAACTTGCTTCTGTACGGGATCGGCGCAAGGGCCGTCGCCTGATGGGGTTCGTAAGAGGATAGGTCGGCCAATCTACGGAAGCGTGATCACATCGTTCGATGTGTCGACATCCCGGATGTCGGCCTGACCTGATCCATCGTCCCGGCGAAGGGACTTCGCTTCGGGAAGGCTGGTGTCGTGACCCGCCCGAAAACCTGTCGTTTTTGCTCCTAAGCCGTTGCAGCGTTAGCCTTGGTGGCCGGATTGAAGGGCGCACCGTCCTTGAGTATGCGATGCATGATCACGGCGAGCTTGCGGGCCAGCGCGACCTTAGCCTTGTTCATGCCGGCCCGTTTGGCGATCCGCATCGCCCAGCTCTTGAGCTGCGAACATCCCTTGATCGGCTTCGTCAGCATGATGTGAGCGGCCTGGTAGAGCGCCTCGCGCACGGAAGCGTCGCCGATCTTGCTGATCCGGCCCGATCGGTCGGTCTCGCCGGACTGGTGCTTCTTCGGCGTCAACCCAAAATGCGACCCGGCTTGCTTGGAGGATGTGAACCGCGCGGGATCATCGATCGCTGCGGCATAGGTCAGTGAGATGATTGGCCCCACCGCAGGCGTCGACATCAACAACCTGGCCTTGGCATTCATCAGCGACATCCTGCCTGCCCGCTTCTCGAAGGCCTTGAACTCGCTCAGCAGGACGGTCCGCACCTTGAGCAGCGCTTCTGCGATCACTTCCAGGTTGGGATGCCCCTTCACCAACTCGTTGATCCGTCCAGCAAAATCTGTTCCCGTCGTTTTGCCGACCTTCAGCCCAAAGCCGCGCAAGATCCCGCGCAGGCTGTTCTCGACGTCCAGAAGCTTGCTCTGAACCAGCTTGCGCGCCGTCAGCAAGGCTCTCACTTCCTGCGCCGCCACCGACTTGCAGTGAACCGGCCGGAACCAGCCCAGCCGCATCAGTTGCGCGATCCCCCGTGCGTCATTGCGGTCCGACTTCACTGGCATCGCCTTGAACGCGTCGTGCACGTGCCGCGTCTCCAACAGCTCAACTGCGAGCCCAGCCTGCTTCATCACCGCGTACAGCCATTGCGACAGCGGCCCAGCTTCCAGCCCGATCCGGCCCAGCCCGATCCCGAGCGAGGTGAACCAACCGATCAGCGCCGCCGGCTCGCTTGCCACCTTGCTCTCGCGGAAAATCTTGCCGTTCCCATCAACAACGCACACGCTTGAGCATTCCAATGACACGTCGATTCCTGCATAATACTCCATGGTCGTCTCTCCTTGATGCTTGGAGCGAGGTCCATCCTCGACTCCGTAAACACCATCCATGTGAGGGACGACCGCCCGCCTTCCAAGCAAGCCGCGCGAAGCGCGCACCCAACAGCGCCGTAGCAAGCGCGGCTTGCTTGGAAGGCAGACCGGGGCCCGTTACCCCATCTACGAAGCTACCCCTTATAGGCCCGCACCCGCCTGATCATCTGCTCGACATGCGCGATCGGGGTTTCCGGCTGGATGCCGTGGCCGAGATTGAAGATCAGCCGGCCGCTGGCGTAATTCGCCAGCACGTCGTCGACCGCGCGATCGAGCGCCGCGCCGCCGGCGATCAGCGCCAGCGGATCGAGATTGCCCTGCACGGCGACGCGGTTCTGCACGCGCTCGCGGATCAATGACGGCTCGGCCGCCCAGTCGATGCTGACGGCATCGACGGCGGTCGCTTCGACGTAAGCAGGCAGCAGCGCGCCGGCGCCGCGCGGAAAGCCGATGATCTTGGCATCGGGCGCTTGCGCGCGGACGCCCGCGACGATGCGTTTGGCCGGCTCGATCGACCAGCGCTGGAATTCGCGCGGCGGCAGCACGCCGGCCCAGGTGTCGAAAATCTGCAGCACGTCGGCGCCGGCCTTGAGCTGGCCGAGCAGATACTGGATCGAATTCTCGACCAGCACGTCGATGATTGTCGAGAACGCCTCGGGATGGCGATAGGCCATCATCCGGGCCGGCGCCTGGTCCGGCGTGCCCTGGCCTGCGACCATGTAGGTCGCCACCGTCCACGGCGCGCCGCAGAAGCCGATCAGCGCGATGTTGGAATCGAGTTCGCGGCGAACGCGGCGCAGCGCCTCATACACCGGTTCGAGTTTGCTGAAGTCGGCCTGCGTGGCCAGGCCCGTCACCTGCTCCGGCCTATCCAGCGGATCGAGCCGCGGACCTTCGCCGGCCTCGAAGCGCACGGAACGGCCGAGCGCGTAGGGGATGACGAGAATGTCGGAAAAGATGATCGCGGCATCGAAGTTGAAACGGCGGATCGGCTGCAGCGTCACTTCGGCGGCGTATTCCGGCGTGAAGCACAGATCGAGAAAGCCGCCGGCCTTGGCGCGCAGTTCGCGATACTCGGGCAGATAACGCCCTGCCTGCCGCATCATCCAGACCGGGGGCACCGGCTGACGGTGGCCGGCTAATACGTCGAGAAACGGCTTGATTGCAGGAGAGGAGGTCAAACTCTGGTTCCAGCCATGTATCAGAAAGGAGACTTTGCCGTTCCTGATACACGCCGGTTGAGGCTTGGCCAAGCGTTTGATGGCTATCGCTATTCAATCGATGGTAGGCGCCGGATTCCCCAATCCGGTTCAACCCTCAGAGAGGATTGCTAGTTTACCAGCACCGCTCCGTCGCAGCGGATTCCAAGCACCCAGACGTCGGCCTGTCCGATTCCGACACCGAGCGTCGCAAGCACCGAGGCCAGCAATTGATCGATCGAACCGGTCGCACCGCCAAGGATGCCGCTGACTGTCGAACCCAGCCCGGGAACGGGAAGTCCCAGCGGGCCCACATTCACGGACAGCGACAGATCCCCAAGCAGGCTCGACGTGAGGGACGAAGTGAAGTTAGTGGTCGTCACCGTCCGTTTGACCTGCGATTGGATGTCCGCGTAGCTGAAGTCGACGTTCTTGGCGGTCGTGTTGCCCATCCCGGCGTGGGCGCGACCGGTGACTGTCACTGCACCCAGATTGACCAGCGTGGCCGCGGGCGGGTTCGGCTTGCTTGTGAAGTTCTTCAGCTCGGCTGTCGTCACGTTGCCGATCCATGCATCGACGATTCCGGGCGTTACGCCGAGCGTGACGGTCGATGTGTTGATATTCGGGCGCCCGCAGTTCAGGGCGTTGAGCGTGGCCGTGCCGGACGCTATTTCGACGTACAGCGGCAGATTGACCACGGGAACAGCGCCGCTACCGACCAATTGTACCGTCAGCAGAATGCGGGTCTGCGCGGTGTGCACGCTGGCGCCTTTGGTGCCGAGCGTAATCCATCCGGAGCCGACCGGCCGCTCACCGATGGTCGCGGTGAGGGAGGCGCCGGCGATGCCCGGCAAGCCGAGATTGACGGAAGTGGCGATCTGGTTTGTGCCATTGGCGACCTGGCCCGTGGCGGACACCAGATCAAGCGCCGACACGCCGACGCCAACCTTGGCTTTCTGTCCCGTAGGGAGATTGGCATACGGACCGGCGTCGACCAGTGATCCTGGTTTGATTTTCGTCGTGCTGTTTGAGACGGCTTGCGAGATCGTCGATAACGCAGCCGTCGCAGCGTTCGCTCCATTGGCAGCCTGATGGGTCGTCAATGCCGCCGCGATGATGTCGGAGATTGTGACGTTGCTGGTGAGCACGCTGTCATAGGTGGCGCCGGTCAGGTTGATACGTGTCGCCAACGCGGTGAGGAAATCCAGCGCGTCGATGCGAGCGCTGACGAGGGCTTCATAGTCCATCACCGACAGCGACAGATTGGTTCCGAGGGTCGCGCCGAGCATGGCATTGATCAATCCGTTATTCACCGATAGGAGTCTCGAGCCGATGGCAAACGACGCGGTGGCGGTCGACGACGCGGTGGCTGACGTCTTTATCGTGAACTGATTGGTGCCAGTGAAGACGCGTGCAAAATACAGCGGCGTCTGGGTGTTCAAGGTTACGCGTGCTGCATTCGCGGTGCCGGTCCCCGGTGTCGCGAAGCGGGTCTGCGGCGAAACGGCGCTGTTGGCAGTGTATGTTCCGAGTTCGAGCTTTACCATTGAGCTTGCGGGATAGTTATTTTTTACGACCGTCGCCGTCGCAGCGTTCACCGCGTTGGAAAGATTGCTGGCAGCAACCATCGCAGCGAGGTCAGCGGTGCTCTGGGTCCTGCGCCGGTCAGCGAAGATCGTTCCAAGATCAACCGCAAGCGCGGTGCATCCGATCACCAGGACCATCAGGCCTGCGCCCATGATGGCTATGTTGCCCCGTTCGTCGGCGCGAAACCGCCGGAACATCGGTTTCGTTATCAAGTCAGAACCCTCCATTTGGGATCGCCGCGGAGCGGACGATCGTGGATGGCGGGGCAGGAACGAACGGCAATTGATAGATGAAGCTCCGCGACGCGTCATAGTTTACCGTGACGACGTATACGTTGGCGTCGCCGGCCGATGCACCGGCATTGACGGAGAGCGCATTCGCCGTAAGCAGTGGATAGGTCGATACATTGGCGGTGACGTAACTCGTGGCGAGACTCCTTCGCTCGCTATCATTCATCCCCGCAATGGACGAGCGGGCGGCTTCGGCGGCCAGCTGCTGCACGCCGTGGACCATGGCCAGATAGGCGCCAAAGACAACGATTCCGAATACCAGCAACAGAAACACCGGTGCCAGTATCGCAAACTCGATCGCAGATACTCCACGGCAGCAACGAGCCAGTTTACGCATCACCTGTACCTCACGACGCTGATTTTCGTTCAGCATCTCAGGGACGGGTGAACACGCGCTATAATACTTCTTCTGAGAATTGGAACGGTTGATCCATTGCTGTGGGACCTCAGCTTTTTATGGGTTCATCAATGCGCGCAATCGAAAGGACGCGCCCGGGCAAATACGGGATATGCACCCTAGCGGTCACATGGAATGTGTTTTCCTGTTGGAGTGTGACCTTATTGGCGTACAACCGCCTGCAATACCAATATTGATTCTTGTTGATCCCGGGGGCGGGGGCATTAGTGCGGTTGTGGAGGAGCGTTTTGACGCACCGACAAAATTTTCACATGCATATTCCAATCGAGGTTATTCGTACCGTAGTCGCCATATCAGAGACCGGAAGCCTGTCCAAAGCAGGTGAGCGGCTGGGATTAAGCCAGCCGGCGATAAGTTCGCAGGTGAAACGCCTGCAAAGCATGATCGGCGGCTCGTTGTTTGTGAAGACGGCCAATGGGACGACGACCACCGAGCTTGGCAAGCTTGCTTTGCACCATGCGCGGCGAATTCTCGAAGCGAACGACCAGATGTTGCGGCTCGGTGGTAACACTCTCGGCCCGAAACCACTGCGGCTCGGACTAAGTACTCTGTTTGTCCCGGAGTTCGTCAAGCATCAAACGCAGCAATCACTGGCAAACGTCTTGATCCACACGGATCATTCGACGGCGATCGGGAAGGGATTGACCGACGGCTATATCGACATGGCCTGCATCTACGAAAACGAGACGATCAAGGCCGAGGTCGAAGAGCTGGTCATCAATGAATTCGAAGAGCCGATGCTTTGGGTACGGTCGAAAGACTTTGTGCTTAGTCCCGGTGCTCCGATCCCGCTTCTGACATGGCCCGGCGACGATTGGATGATAAGGACGATGGTGAAGCAGGGGCTTTCCTACAGGATCGTTTTCAGTAGCCCCGATTTTCATGCGAAGCTGGCCGCGCTAAGGGGCGGGCATCGGGATTACCGCCATCCCCAGACGCATGATTCCGCCGGACCTGGTTTACGCAAAGGAATATTATTTGCCTCCGCTGCCTCCCATCAAAGGGTTGCTTTGCGCGAAGTTGGAGCTGGACAACGATCATGCTCGGGTCGTCATGAAGCAGCTATCCGCGCTGTTCTTCGGTGGCGTCGCAGGAAGCGGCGACCAGGCTGAAGGCTAGTGATTGTCTGAAACGGGTTCTTTGTGGCCGCAGCGCAGACACTCCAACATTCGTGGAGTCTGCCGGGTGGAACCCGGTATCATTCTCATCTTGCATTTGGGACAAAGGGGGCGGGGAGTCGGCTCTTCAGGGGTGGACATCAGTGAAGTTTCTCGGAGTTTCCCTGTCTCGCAATCGCTGCGCCAGCATACCGTGGAAACCGGCGTAAGTTCCGCTTGTTTCAAATATTTTTGGGAGTGAACGGGTGGAACTGCGGTCAATTGGCATGGTTGTCTTCCCATGGAGGAACCACATGGCTGAGAAATTCAATCCGGCGGCGCATGACAAGCACGCCGATGACCCCCGTGACGCGCTGTTGGCCGATCGGGAAATGCACGAGAAGCTCGATGCCGGGCTGGAAGGCAGTTTTCCCGCGTCCGATCCCGCCAGCGCCGCGCAACCGGCGCCGTCGAAACATGACGGTGATCGCGCCAACGAAACGCTTTGGGACAAGGTGCTCGCGGTTTTCCGCTAGCACTTACTGGCGGGTGACGTGATGAAGACTGAATTCAACCATGCCGCCAACAACTCGCCGCGCAGCGGCAGTTCGAAGAAAGTCACGCCAGTGGTCGGGGCCGCGATCGTGGCTGCCATGATCGCGCTCGCGATCTGGTTTGGCATGCACGCGTAGTGCAATTGCCGCGCGCGTGATCGCGCAGGAACAATTCATATCACCGCGAATTGCTCCCAGATAACTCAGAAGTAAATTCATAGAGAGGAACATGCGATGATCAAGCATCTTGTCATGGCTGCCGTCGCGGTAGCCGGAATTTCCTTCGTTCAGCCGGTGAGTGCGCAGGATGTGGGCGTCGGCGTCGGCGTTGGACCGGGAGGCGCTGGCGTCACCGTCGGCCGCGTCGACCGTGACCGCTATCGCGACCGTGAGGTGATCCGCGAGCGTGAGTACCGTGATCGCGACGAGACCGTGGTGATCAAGCGCAAGCGCGATTACGATCCTGACCGCAAGGTCATCATCGAGCGCGAACGTTATTAACCAGCGTTGAGCTTGTCGAAGCGGCCTCCTGGTGGAGGCCGCTTCTGTTTGTGCGCTTAGTAGTGCGGCGGCCGTTCGTTGACCGGACCGGTGATGTTGCTTTCGGCATCTTGTAGCCGATCCTTCAGCTCCGCGAGCTGGCGCGTCAGGGCGTCGATCTGCTTCCACTGCTCGGTGATGGTCTGGTTCAGCGTCTCGATGGTTACGTCTTGAAACGTCAGCCGCATCTCCAGCGCGTCGATGCGCTCGCTGAGTGCGTTGGCATCACTCATGAGAGCCCTCGCTGATCTGCCGTTCCTGCAAGCCATGCCCCAGCGCTACGCGCTCGTCGAACACGAAGCATTCGCCGCGCCAGCGGCTTTGTTCCTTCGGCACGCCTTCCAGATAACGCAGGATGCCGCCTTTGAGGTGATAGACTTCGTTAAATCCATGCGCCAGCAAATAGGCGCTGGCTTTTTCGCAGCGAATCCCGCCGGTGCAGAACATCGCGATCTTGCGGTGCTTGGCCGGATCAAGCTGCCGCGCGGCAAAATCCTTGAACTGCCCAAAACTCCTGATGCCGGGATCGAGCGCGCCTTCGAACGTCCCCATCGCGACCTCGAAGGCGTTGCGGGTGTCGATCACGAGGGTATCGGGCGCTGATATCAGCGCGTTCCAGTCGGCCGGCTCCACATAGGTGCCGACCTGCCGCGTCGGATCGGCAATCGCGTCGCCCAGTGTGACGATTTCCTTCTTGAGCCGGATCTTCAGCCGCGCAAACGGCATCGCGGCGGCCTGCGAGAATTTGAGTTCGAGGTTGTCGAGCCGGCCGCCGAACAGGGCGCCGGTCTGCAACTCCTCGGCCAGGGCGTCGATCGCTATGGCCTCTCCGGCCAAGGTACCGTTGATGCCCTCATGCGCCAGCAGCACGCTGCCTTTCAGCCCGAGCCCCGCGCAGATCGCGCGCAGGGGCTCGCGCAGCTCCCGGAAATCCGGCAGCGCGGCGAATTGGTAGAAGGCGGCGACCTTGAGGGGCATGGCGACCGTTTATCAGGCGGGCAGGGAGGGGGAAACCCTGCAAAATCAGCCGCCAGCCTTTGCCGGCCTGCCCTCGGGGCCAAATCTCTGGCATACCAGCCATTGCCCTGCCCGGGATGAATATGCCAAGAACCCACGGTTAGCCCGCGCCTGACCCCGGCGTGGCCAAAGAAAACGCTGAAAAAGAAAGCTTTCCTGATGAGGAATTTCCATTTCGCCGGCCGCTCGACGGTCCATGCCCAGAACGCGATGGTGGCGACCTCGCATCCCGCCGCGGCGCTGGTGGCGGTCGACGTGATGCGCGCCGGCGGCACCGCCGCGGATGCCGCGGTCGCGGCCTGCGCGCTGCTCGGCGTCATCGAGCCGCAATCGACCGGCATCGGCGGCGATTGTTTCGCGCTGATCCAGCCCAAGGGCGAAGGCAAGATAACAGCCTATAACGGCTCCGGCCGCGCGCCGATGGCGGCAAACGCCGAATGGTATCTGGAGCGCAAGATCAACTCGGTGCCGCTGACCTCGGCGCACGCCGTCAGCATTCCAGGCAGCATCGACGCCTGGGATACGATCCTGCGCGATCACGGCAAGATGGGCCTCGATACCCTGCTGCAGCCGGCGATCAAGGCCGCCGAAGAAGGCTACATCGTCGCCCCGCGCATCGCCTTCGACTGGAAGAACGGTTTCGAGAAACTCAAGAACGGCACCAACACCGAGCGCTATTTGCTGCCGCACGGCAAGCCGGCCTCCGCCGGCGATGTGATCCACCAGCCTGAGTTGGGCAAGACGCTGCGCGCGATCGCCAAGAATGGCCGCGACGCGTTCTATACCGGCGAGATCGCCGCGGACATGGTCGATACCCTGCGCGGTATCGGCGGTCTGCACACGCTGGAGGATTTCGCAGCCCACTCTACCGAGACAACCTCGCCGATCGGCACCATCTATAAGGGCCACGACGTCTGGCAGTGTCCGCCGAACGGCCCGGGCATCACCATGCTGGTCATGCTCAACATCCTCTCGCGCTTCGACCTGACGAAATATCCCGCGCTGAGCGTCGAACGTTTTCATCTCGAGGCCGAGGCCGCGCGCATCGCCTACATGATGCGGGAGCAATATATCGGTGATCCCGCCCAGGTTCATGTCGATGTCGCCGGCATCCTCGCCAAGGAGTTCGCCGAAGAGCACATCAGCAAGATCCGGATGGACGGACTGCTCGACCTGCCCAACGTCGCGCCGCCGATGAATCCGTCCACCGTCTACATCACCGTGGTCGACAAGGACCGCAACGTCTGCTCGTTCATCAACTCGATCGCGCACTCGTTCGGCTCGGCGATCGTTTCCAACAACACCGGCGTGCTGCTGCAGAACCGCGCCGGCGGTTTCCGTATCCAGCCCGGCCATCCCAATTGCATCGCGCCGGGCAAGCGGCCGCTGCATACGATCATCCCGAGCCTCGTGACGAAGAATGGCCGTGCGCTGATGCCGTTCGGCGTGATGGGCGGGCAGTATCAGCCGGTGGGCCAGAGCCATGTGCTGACCAACATGCTCGACTATGGCTGCGACGTGCAGGAAGCGATCGATATGCCGCGCGGCCTGCATTACGAGGGCGTCTACCAGCTCGAGGACAGCGTGCCGGCTGACATCGTCGAAGGCCTGAAGAAGATCGGGCACAAGACCACCAGTGTGGTCGGCCCGCTCGGCGGCGGCCAGGCGATCTGGATCGACTGGGACAAGGGCACGCTGGTCGGCGGTTCCGATCCCCGCAAGGATGGCTGCGCGCTGGGATACTAAAGCGATCGGGCAGGTTTGCTGTCCGCCGCTGTCTCTACCTCACTGACATCGGAACCAGTTCCCATCGCTTTCGTTAAGCGATGGGCGCGGACGTGCGCCGGTTTGTCTCCTGCGTCAGCCCCCTGAGGTCTGCCATCAGCGTTCTCGATACCGACGACAGCGAGCAGGCCGATCTGCACGGCGGCCAATCGCCGTGGTTTGCTGCGGCCGGACATCCGGCGCGCCGTGAGGTCACCGAGAGTCTCAAATGCGATGCGCTGATCGTCGGCGCGGGGATCACGGGATCGCTGGTCGCCGAGCGCCTGACGCGCCAGGGCCTAGACGTCGTGATCGTCGATCGCGAATTGCCGGGTCACGGCAGCACCGCGGCCAGTACCTCGATGCTGCTGTGGGAAATCGACCGCTCGCTGACGGAGCTGACGGAGGCTTATGGTTTCGAGCGCGCCTCGCGTGCCTATCGCGCCAGCCTTAGTGCGGTCACTGGCCTGAAATTGCTGGTAGCGCAGCTCGGCATCGCCTGCGACATGCATGACAGGGATTCGCTTTATTTGGCGGCGGGTGACACCGGAGGTGAATTGATCGAGGAGCATCGCCTGCGCCAACGCGCCGGTCTGCCCGGCGATTATCTCGACCATGCCAGATTGCTGGAAATTTATGGCATTGCGCGGGCCGGTGCGATCGTATCGAAGGGCGCCGCCGATTCCGATCCGATGCAACTGGCGCGCGGGCTTCTCAACGCGAGCGTCGCGCGTGGCGCGCGTTTGTTCGACGGCGAGGCCGTGGCGTTCGATGCCGCCGGCCGCTCAGTTGGCGTCGCCATGGCCAATGGCCGCGAGATCGAGGCGCGTTCGGTAATACTCGCGACCGGTTATACGATGCCCGACATCGTGCATTCGACGGTGCATGCGGTGTCATCGAGCTGGGCGATTGCGACCACGCCGCAGCCGCAGAACATCTGGAAAGATGCCGTGCTGATCTGGGAGAACAGCAAGGATTATCATTATGCGCGCACGACGCGGGCAGGGCGGATCATCATCGGCGGCGAGGATAGTGAAGACATTATCGAACCGGAGGCGCGCGACCGCCTGATCCCCGAGAAGTCGAGGATTCTCGCACAAAAGCTTGCGGCGCTATGGCCGGTCGCAAACACCGAAATCGAATTCCGCTGGTCCGGCACGTTCGACACCACGCGCGACGGCCTGCCGCTGATCGGCCCGGTGCCGGGACACAAGGGCGTCTTTGCGGCGTACGGCTATGGCGGCAACGGGATCACGTTCAGCTATCTCGCCGCGCAGCTGATCGGCGACCTGATCGCGGGCGCGACCTCGCCCTTGCTGCGCGATTTCGCGCTGGACCGGGATGGCGGATCGATCGGCTGAAGGATTGCATCATCGGAACCCCGCTCTTCGACACGCGTTGTCCATGCAGTCATCAAACGTGGAGGCTGACATGGGTTTCGGTAAAGGCGCACTTCTCTGGTTAATCGGAATTCCGCTTCCGATCATTCTACTCCTTGCACTTTTCTTGAATCGCTAGGCACTGAGCGTCCGGAGCCCTCGACGGACAACTCCCGTGAGGCTCCGGATGCACCTTATTCACCTTATGGCGCCGTCGAAATGATCCAGGACTTCGCTCCGTGGATCGGAGCCTGCGCCGCCGCTCTTACTTCCCTGTCTTATATTCCGCAGGTACGGAAGGCGTGGCCGCGCGGATCGACCGACGATCTGTCGCTGACCATGCTGGTCGTTCTGACGACAGGTCTCGTGTGCTGGATCGCTTATGGATTGTTGAAAGGCGACTGGGTCATCATCGCTGCTAACAGCGTCGGGGCCGGCCTTTCGGCAAGCGTGCTTGCCTTCAAGCTCCGCGATCTGAAGTCGGAAACCTAGTCCGGCGGCTCTTCCATTTGCGGAATCGCCGACAGGAACATTGATCATCCTGATCTGTTTAACGGGCGATCTGTTGCTGCACGGCTTGCAGTCGCGCTCCGCAAGGGCGTCAACGCGCAAAGCGGCGAGCTGAATTCAAAACCTGGTGCCGTTGTCTTAACAAGGAAAATTCATGGCCAAATCTTCCAAGCCCGCCGTCAAGGGCAAAGCGATATCCGCCCGATCGGTAACGATTCACGATCAGAAACCCAGTCGTGGCGACGGCGGCGAACTGCATCAGGTTGCGACAGCTGATGTTCCGGTGCTGACCACCGCCCAGGGCGGCCCGGTGTCGGACGATCAGAACTCGCTCAAGATCGGCCCCCGCGGACCAACCCTGCTCGAAGATTTCCATTTTCGCGAGAAGATCTTCCACTTCGACCACGAGCGCATTCCGGAGCGGGTGGTTCATGCCCGCGGCTACGGCGCACACGGCTTCTTCGAGAACTACAAGCCACTTTCGAAGTACACCCGTGCCGGCCTGTTTCAGCGCGCCGGCGAGCGAACGCCGGCCTTCGTACGGTTTTCGACAGTAGCAGGCGCAAAGGGCTCGTTCGATCTGGCGCGCGATGTACGCGGGTTTGCCGTCAAGCTTTATACCCAGGAAGGCAACTGGGACATCGTCGGCAACAACATTCCGGTGTTCTTCATCCAGGACGCGATCAAGTTTCCGGACCTCGTTCATGCGGTGAAGGAAGAGCCGGACTGCGCCTTTCCCCAGGCCCAATCCGCCCACGACAATTTCTGGGATTTCATCAGCCTGACCCCCGAAAGCATGCATATGATCATGTGGGTGATGTCGGACCGCGCCATCCCGCGCTCGTTCCGATTCATGGAAGGGTTCGGCGTCCACACGTTCCGTCTCGTCAATGCGAAGAACGAGTCGACGTTCGTCAAGTTTCACTGGAAGCCGAAGCTCGGGTTGCAGTCGGTGTTGTGGAACGAGGCCGTGAAGATCAACGGCGCCGATCCGGATTTCCATCGCCGCGACCTTTGGACCGCCATACAGACCGGAAATTTCCCCGAATGGGAGCTGCAGTTTCAGCTGTTCGATCAGGCCTTCGCAGACCGTTTCGAGTTCGATGTGCTGGACCCCACAAAAATCATTCCGGAAGAAATGCTGCCGCCGATCCCGGTCGGCCGTCTGGTGCTGGACCGGATGCCGGATAATTTCTTCGCCGAAACCGAGCAGGTCGCGTTCATGACCCAGAACGTGCCGCCCGGCATCGACTTCTCCAACGATCCGCTGTTGCAGGGACGCAATTTTTCCTATCTGGACACCCAGTTGAAGCGGCTGGGCGGCCCGAACTTTACCCATATCCCGATCAACGCGCCGAAATGTCCGTTCGCTCATTTCCAGCAGGATGGTCATATGGCGATGCGCAACCCCGTCGGGCGCGTCAACTATCAGCCGAACTCGTTCGGCGAAGGACCGCGCCAGTCCCCGCAGCGCGGCTTCGTGCCATTTGCGGACGTGGAGCAGGGCGCCAAACGCCGCCTGCGCGCGGAGAGCTTCGCCGATCACTACAGCCAGGCGCGGCAGTTCCTGATCAGCCAAACCCGCGGCGAGCAGCATCATATCGCGGCGGCGCTGACCTTCGAACTCAGCAAGGTGAAAACCCCTGTCATTCGCGAGCGGATGGTGTCGCATTTGCTCAACATCGACGAGACGCTGGCCGGCAGGGTCGGTACAGGGCTCGGGCTGAAAGCGATGCCCAAGCCGGCCGCTGCGGCAATGCCGACGCGGCAGGACCTCGATCCATCGCCGAAGCTCAGCATCGTCGAGAACGGGCCGCAACGGTTCGAAGGCCGCAAGCTCGGTATTCTCGTGACCGACGGTACCGATGCGGCACTGCTGAAAGCGTTGCAGAAGGCGCTCACCAAGGAAGGCGCCACTTTCGAAATCATCGCCCCGAAAGTTGGAGGAGCCAAGGCCGGCGACGGCAGCTGGATCGAGGCCGATCAGATGATCGATGGTGGTCCCTCTGTATTGTACGACGCGGTTGCGCTGCTGCCGGCGGCTGCGGCAATGGACGATCTGCTGCAGGAATCCACCGCACGGGATTTCGTCGCCGATGCGTTCGCCCATTGCAAGTTCATCGGTCACGTGGAAGCAGTAACGCCGCTGTTTGCGAAAGCCGGGATCGCCGAGGCCGATATCGACGAAGGCTTCATTTCGCTGGCTTCGCCAAAGGACGCGGCAGGCTTTGTCGGCAAGCTGGGTCAATTGCGGGTTTGGGGCCGGGAGCCCAGCGTCAAGATGAAATAGCAGGAGCGATGGCGAAGGTACCCGAGCAGCACTGGACAACCCACATCGGGCAAGCGGCGGGACACCCCGCCGCCTTCCTCGGGGTCGTCACCTACGGTGCGCTGTGGTTCGCCTTTGCCAGGGAAACCTTCGGTTGGGAGGCCGTCGGCACCCTGGCGGTTTTCATGATGACGCTGTTCATCCAGCGCACCAACCGGCGCGATAATCTGGCACTTCATGCCAAGCTGGATGAGCTTTTGCGCGTGGATTGCGATGCAAGGTCGGAGCTTACTCACCTCGACGAGCAGGAGCCTGAAGAGATTGAGCGGCATCGGGATAAAGAAGTGAACAAGGATGCCGATTGACCACGCCGGATGCGCGCCGATTTCATGCGTATTTGCCTGCGCCGACGGGGTGACAACGCCAGCTCCGTTGCGCTAGACACGCTCCGACTTATCGAGAAAGGCAACGAGATGCGATCTTCCAGACGCACGATCATTCAGAACGCGTTTGCCGCCGTGGCGGCGGCTGCTACTTCAACCCTTATTCCGGCCCCGGCATCGGCCCAGACCGCAGGAAAACAACCCATGACCACAGCTTCAGGTTTGCAGATCATCGACAGCACGGTCGGCACCGGCGCTTCGCCGAAACCCGGCCAGACCTGCGTCATGCACTACACCGGCTGGCTTTATGAAAATGGCCAGAAGGGCAAGAAGTTCGACTCTTCGGTCGACCGCAACGAGCCGTTCGATTTTCCGATCGGCCAGGGCCGCGTCATCAAGGGCTGGGACGAGGGCGTCGCCTCGATGAAGGTCGGCGGCAAGCGCACGCTGATCATTCCGCCCGCGCTGGGCTATGGCGCGCGCGGCGCCGGCGGCGTCATTCCGCCCAACGCCACGCTGATGTTCGATGTCGAACTGCTGGCGGTGAAGTAATCGCGGCTTCTCGCTTGCTGCGCCCCTATGGTGCAAACAAAAAAGACCGGCCCCAAAGGGCCGGTCTTTGAGTTTCACGCAATCGGCGCGATCAGAGGTTCTTGTTTGCCGCGTTGGCAGCCTTGTCGAGGGCCTCCTTGGTAGCTTCCTTGGCGTCGCCCATCGCCTTCTGGCCCTTGCCTTTGACTTCCTGGATCACGCCTTCGCCCTGCAGTTGCTCAGAACCGGTGGCTTCGCCGATGCCCTGCTTGGCCTTGCCGATCGCTTCGTTGGTGGCGCCTTTGATCTTGTCTGCCGTGCTTCCCATGGAACATTCCTTTTGATGTCTGTACTTCGATAAGGCAACGCACCAATGCGCCGGCGGTTCCTCTAAACGCTGGTTTCTGTTCACGTTTTTATGTACGCTTGGCCACCGAACGATTTTACGGAAAGCAGCGCGATGTCAGGCTCTCACGACCACACACACGATCACTCGCACGATCATTCTCATGGCGATCACTCGCACAGCCACGACGCCGATCGCTGGAAGCATGATGGCGTCCGCGTCATTCCCGGCAATCAGCTCGATCCCAACGTGCCGTCGACCGCGGGCATGGACCGCAAGGCCGCAATCAATTTCGCCCGCGTCGGCGCGCAGAAATTATGGGCGGGCACCGTGACGATCCGCCCCGACGCCAAGACCGGCGCGCATCATCACGGCCATCTCGAAAGCATCATCTATGTCGTGAAGGGCAAGGCGCGGATGCGCTGGGGTGAGCAGCTGCAGTTCACCGCCGAAGCCGGTCCCGGCGATTTCATCTTTGTGCCGCCCTATGTGCCGCACCAGGAGATCAACGCCAGCCGCGACGAGGTGCTGGAATGCGTGCTGGTGCGCAGCGACGGCGAAGCTGTCGCGATCAACCTCGACATCGAGCCGATCGAAAAGCCGGAGACCGTGCTGTGGGTCGATCCGGTGCACCGGGATCCCGCGGAGAAGAAAGCGTAACTTCCCGTCGCCCATCGCGATGACGGTTAAATGCTCGGCCTCGTGCCGGGCATTTGCGTATTGGGTTGCCGAAGTCTTGCCAAAGCCCCTTCACGGCACGGAAAATCAGCCCGAAAAAATCTCCAAAACCGATGTCGGATCGGTCCCGGCTGGTTCGTCCTCTATCCGAACCCCTCGAAAGGAGCCCATTCATGGCCAAAATGATCTTCGTCAACCTGCCGGTCAGCGACCTTGCCCGCGCCACCGCGTTCTACCAGGCGATCGGCGCCGTGAAGAACGATCAGTTCTGCGACGACACCGCGTCCTGCATGGTGTTTTCCGAGACCATTTACGCGATGCTGCTGACTCACGAGAAGTTCATGCAGTTCTCGCCGAAGAAGATCGCGGACACGAAAACCTCTTGCGAAGTCCTGATCTGCGTCTCGGCCGACAGCCGGGCGGAAGTCGACGATCTCGTCGGCAGGGCGCAGAGGGCGGGCGGCGGCGTCGATCCCTGTCCGAAGCAGGATTACGGCTTCATGTACGGCCGCAGCTTCGAGGATCCCGACGGCCATATCTGGGAAGTGATGTGGATGGACGTCGCGGCCGCGAATGCGGCGCAACCGGCAGCCGCCAACGCCTGATCTCGCCTCGAATACGTAGGGTGGGCAAAGGCGCGAAAGCGCCGTGCCCACCATCTACATTTCTCGCGCTGAATGGTGGGCACGCTTGCGCTTTGCCCACCCTACATTCTCAGCTAATACGTGATCCGCAAGCCGACGCCGCCATGCAGGGTGTTGCCGACCGGCTGCGGGCCGGCGGTGCCGTTGACGAAGAGGTCGGCGACCCAGCCCTTGCTGATCCGGAAGCCGAGGCGGCCGCCATATTCGAACCAGCCCTGGTTGCCGATCGTCGGCACCACGGTGCCGTTGCCGGTCACGGTGGCGACGATGCCGGATTGCGTGCCGAACGATTGCACGAAGCCGCCATTGATGTTGGCCTCGACATTGTTGCCGAACAGATGCGTCCACTGTCCGCCGATCTTGACCAGATTGGTCTTGTCGGTGCCGCCTGATATCGAGGCGTCGAACGGATTGAACGCGGCGGCGGGATCGGTATAGCCCTTCACGCGCTGCCATAATTGCCAGACCTCGACGGAGGCGGCGACCTCGTCGCGCGGTGACAGCCGGCTGATCCAGCCCGCACGGCCATAGACGCCGTAATTGTCGCCGGTGGTGTGGCTGTCCAGCGAAACCGCCCCCAAGCTCGTCGCATAGGTGCGGCGATAGCGTATCTTCTCATAGGGCGTCAGGATGGCGCCGATGTCGAAGAACGGCCGTGACGATCCCCAGTCGGCGAAATCGTAGCGCAGCGCGAACGCGCCGATCGGGGCCGCCGTGACGCTGTAGCCGCCTTCGCTGTAATGGGTGTAGGCGATGCCGGCCAGCAGCGACAGATTGGCGGTCAGGTTCTTGCGGCCGTGAATGCCGGCCGAGAACGACCCCGCCGAACCGAACGCGCTGACGCAATCGCCGCAATTGACCTGCTCGTTGATGCCCAAAAGCACCGTGCCGAGCACACGGTTGGTGATCATCTGGTTGAAGCGCTGCTTGGCCAGATCGTTGATCGATCCCGCGCTGGAATCCGCGCCGGTTGGGCCTGGACTCGGCGTTGGCGTCGGCGTTGGCGCCGCAATGGGAGTCGGCGACGGCGAGGGCGTTGGTGTGGGTGAATATGTGGGGGTTGGTGTTGGTGACGGCGAATACGTTGGTGACGGCGACTGCGCCGACGCGGGCCCGATCAGCATCGGCGTCAGCAAAACCCCGGCGGTCAGCGCGGCCGACACAATGACGCCCTTGATGCGGTTTGCCATCATCAGCGCCCGCACAGCATGCCGCCGTCATCGACCGGCGGCGTCACCGTCGGCGAGGCGTTGGCATATTGCGTCGCGCTGCACAGCCCCGCCGCGGCGCTGCAGGTCTTGGCGAAGGTCCATGGCGGGTTGTTGGTCTTCTTGATGGATGTCTTGCCGCCGCTCAGGGTGATGACGGCGGTATCGCCGGGATTGGTGAGCTGGACGCATTCGAAGCTGACGGTGCAGACCGAGGCCTGGCCTTCCCGCAAGTTGACGACGGTCTGGCCGCGCTGCGACAGGATGTCGAGCGTGGTGCCGCGGACGCCGATGGTCGCAAGTGGCGTCGTGATCTTGTAGGCGGCTTTTTCCGAATTGCCGGTGACGAAGCGGAACGCGCCGGAGGTCAGGCGGATCGCGACGTCGCGGTAATGGGTCTCGTCGTCGAACACGGTGCGGTCGAGCTTGAGCGACGCGCTCGGCCCGAGCGAAAGGTTGGTGCTGTCGGACATCACCAGCCGCGCGGCGCTGTCGAGGCCGGTGCGCACGATTTCGTCGCGCAGCAATCCATCGCCGACATTGAGCTGGCTGGTTGCCGATCCGGCAACACGGAGAACCTGATTCTTGACGACGGCGGCTTCACCGACGCGCGTTTGTGCTGAAAGCGGACTTGCCGCCAGCACCGCGATTGCGCCAAGCACAAAAAGAAAAAAAGAGAAGTTACGCGATTTCATTTCAAAGCCGATCGATTATCCCGACATCGTACCGGATCACGCGCGCAAGCGATGTGGCAGAATTATCACAAGCGGCGCCTTACTAGCCCGTCGGTTAGTGCTGCCGGATTCCAATCGCGTTCAATGCGATGGACATAAAAATCTGTACCGCCCACACTGAATTTTGCCGCAATTTCATTTGGTTTCTGAAGACAGTGCAAGAATCACCAGCTTCCATTCCCAGTCAGGCGATTGCGCGCACCGCTATCATCGCGGGTACCCTGTTTTTCTTCGCGCATTTCGCGATGCTGATCGGCATCACCACGCCCGAAAAATTCTACTTCGACGAGGTGCATTACGTGCCGGCGGCGCGGCAGATGCTTCTGCCCGTGATGCCGCAGCCGATGCTCAACCCGATGCACCCGCCGCTGGCCAAGCAATTCATCGCGCTGTCGATCCACACCTTCGGCGACGTGCCGCTGGGCTGGCGTTATCCGGCGGTGCTGGCAGGCGCGCTCGCCATTGTCGCGGTGTATCTGTGCGGCCTCGCATTGTTCGCGGCGCAGGGGCCGGCCATCGCCGCGAGCCTGCTCGCCTTTTTCAATCAGATGCTGTTCGTGCAATCGCGGATCGCGATGCTGGATATTTTCGCGCTGACCTTCAGCCTGTTCGCCATCGCCGCGTTCATGCACGGCTTCCGGCAGCAGCGGCCGCATCTGTGGTTCGCGCTGACCGGGCTGTGTTGCGGGTTTGCGATCGGCTGCAAATGGAGCGGGCTGTTCGTGCTGGCGGTCTGCGTCGTCATCGTGGCGGTGATCCGCCTCCTGCAAAGCTGGCGTACGCAATTTGTCGACGGCAATGCCGATGACTGGTACCGGCCCGACCTGTGGCCCGGTTTCAAGGCCTGGCATTTCGCGGCCTGCTTCCTGCTGATCCCGGCGCTGGCCTATCTCTCGACCTTCGTCCCGCTCTACGGCCTGTCGGTCCCCGATATCATCGAGGCGCAACGGCGGATCTTCAGCGACAACACCACGACCGCGATCGCGGGCCACACCTATATGAGTTCGTGGCCGTCCTGGCCGTTCCTGGTGCGGCCGGTCTGGTATCTGTTCGACAAGGTCGGCGACGACAGGATCTCGGCCGTGGTCTTTCTCGGCAATCCCCTGATCCTGTGGCCGGCGCTGATCGCGCTGTTGGTCTGCCTGCGCGACTGGATCGTGACGCGGCGGGCGGATGCGTTTCTGGTGCTGGCGTTCTATGTCGGCCCGTATCTCGCCTGGGCGCTGCTGCCGCGAACGCTCGGCTTCATCTATTATTATCTGCCGGCCGCGACCACCGCGAGTTTCGTGCTGGTCTACGCGCTCCGCCGCGGCAACGCGCCAGGCTGGCTGCTATGGGCCTTTGTCGCTGTCGGAGCGGCGGGCTTCGCCGTGATGCTGCCGATCTCGGCCGCGTTCGTGGAAACATCGATGGCGACGTTCAACCGCCTGATGATTTTCCAGAACTGGATCTAAACGCGAAAATCCGCCTGCCGTTTCCGCCAGGCGGATCGAAGCGCGCGAACTTACTTCGCGGCGGTCTTGGTATCCATGTTGACGACCTGGACGCGGCGGTTGGCCGGGTCCAGCGGCGCGTTCGCATCCTTCGGCTTGGTCTTGCCGTAGCCGACGGTCACGAGATCAGAGCCGATGATGCCGAACTCCTCGGTCAGCACCTTCTTGATCGTATCCGCGCGGCGCTCGGAGAGGTCCTGGTTGTAGGCCTCGCCGCCGACCGCATCGGTATGACCGGCGACCATGAAGGTCGAGCCCTTCAGGGCGGGGTCCGAGAGCGCCTTGCCGAGTTCTCCCACCGCCTGCTCGGAACTCTTGCTGATTGCGGCCGAGTTGTAGTCGAACCGGATTTCGAGATCGATCTTGGGTTTGGTCGCCGCGAGCTCGGCCATTTCCTGGCGCTCGTCGAATGAGAGCGACCGGGTCTTCCGGTTGCGCAGTGAATTAACGAAGCTGGCTTCCTTTGCCTGCTTGGCGGTGTCTACCTGCGGGGTCATCGAGAGGCTGCGGGTTGCCGATGTCGGCTTCAGCGCGCGGATGATCTTGTCTGCCGAGACGGTCTCGCCGGCAAACGCCACGCCCGCTGTCATCGACAGCACGGCGCCGAATGTCAGGATGGAAAATCCTTTAAAGCGGGTCATTGTCGTCTTCCTCACTGTTACGCCTGCCATATTGGCTGGTTGGCGGTTTGATGCTGCGACGATAAGACAGGTTCAAACCGACTAATGTGATCTAGGTCACGTTGGAAGCAGCCGGTTTCCGTTGATATAGGGTCGCTTCGTTAGTCTGTGTGATCTAGATCACTGTGTTCCCTGCGACTCCTTGAAAGGGCGCTTGCGAACCGCCCGCAATGATCCAAAGCGCAATTGCCTCATGTTGCAGGTATCAGCGAACCCGCGCCGCTTCCCGGCCTCTTCGTTGCTGTTTGCTGGTCGCAAAGCCGTCGCGTCAGCGCCGATCTGCGAACAACAAATCGGCATGATGGACACCTAGCAAGATTCTCCACGAAGAGAATCCCAAAAGAAAATCAGAAGAAAAGGTTTGGGCAAGCAAGAGCAGGCGGGCGGGTGTTTCAGTCGGTAAAGCGTCAACGTGAGTATCAAAATTATCGTAACGTTCCACCGGAGCGCACGGGCTCGGCAAGTTCGATGCCGACCTTGATCGGCGCGGCGATGATCGCGGCGGCAATCCTGCTGTCGACGTTCATCAACGCGCTTGGCACCCGCTATACCGCCATCGAAGGTCCGAGCGAAGAGAGCGCGTGGCTGGTCGATCGCCTGACCGGCAGCGTCTACAAATGCCGCGCCCCGGACCATGGCAAGGCGTCCTGCGAGGCGGATATCGCAACCGGTAGCGTCCCGGACCGGTCGAAAAGATAGCGTTTTTCGAGCGACGCCTGCCCCGGACTTGATCCGGGGTGGGTACCGGTTCGCGTTCAAGAAAACGCGTCAAACAAAAGAGTCTGTTCCTCATCCCAGATCGGGGACTTCTCCAATGGGCGAATCCGATTACATTGTCGGGCGATGCCCCGCGCGACAAAACCCCACCCCCTGACCAAGACCGAGGCCCGGCGAATCTGGCTGCGTGCCCAGCGGCTCGATACGCTTGACCCGTTCGGCGAGGGGCCGGGGGCCACTGCCGCCGCGGTGGAGCATCTCGGCTATGTGCAGATCGACACCATCAACGTGATCGAGCGCTGCCACCACCACATTCTCTTCAGCCGCATTCCTAATTATCGCCGCGCGGACCTGCGGCAGGCCCAGAGCGTCGACAAGAGTGTGTTCGAATACTGGACCCATGCGCTGTCCTATGTGCCGTCGAAGGACTTTCGCTTCTTCGTGCCGGGCATGAAGCTGCACAAGCGCGAGGGCCATAAATGGTTCGCGTCCGTCAGCCCCGCCGACACCCGCAAGGTGATGCGGCTGCTCAAGCGGGACGGCGCGCTGACCATCCGCGACATCGAGGACGACGTGCTGACCGAGAAGGAGCATCTGTGGGCGAGCCGCAAGCCGTCGAAGCGCGCGCTGCAGCTGGCGTTCTATACCGGCGCGGTCACCATTTCCGAACGCACCGGCATGCTGAAGACATATGAGCTGATGACGCGGCATTTCGGCTGGGACAAGTCGCCGAAGCCGGCATCGAACCTCGAGACGACCACCTATCTGCTCGACCGCGCCTTGCGCGCACAGGGACTCGTCAGCCTCGATTCGATCTGCCATCTCGATGCGCCGAGCAAGGCCGCCGTCCGCCACCTGATCGAGGCGCGCGTCCGCCGCAAGGAGATGGTGGCGATCGCCCTCGAAGGCGCAGGCAAGCAGGAACATTGGGCGCGGGCCGAGACGCTGGAGCAACCCGCGGGCGAGGGCGATGGCGGCCTGGTGCACATCCTTTCGCCGTTCGATCCCCTGATCATCCAGCGCAAGCGCACCGAATTGTTCTTCGACTACGGCCATCGTTTCGAGGCCTATGTACCCCGGGAAAAGCGCCAGTTCGGCTATTTCGCGTTGCCGGTGCTGGTCGGCGAAGACATCGTTGCCGCAGTCGATCTGAAGACCGACCGCAAGGAAAGGAAACTGCTGATGCAGAAATGGAACTGGGTCGGCAAGGGCGCCGCGAAGGCTCCGCGCAAGGAGCTCAAGCGCCGCATCGAGGAAGAGCTGCATCGCTTCGAGCGGTTTCAACTGGCGGAGTGAAGCGCAGCCATTGCGTCCCGCGCATTGCCCCCATCCGATTGCGGATGCGCTGCTCCCGCAAATCGGATTGACACCGTTTTGCCAATGCTCAAAACCCCGGCAACAGCAACAAACGGCCCGGGAACAAACTTATGAGTCTTGCCACCACGTCAGTCGCCGCCGGCGGCGCCAGGAGCGACATCGAAACCTCGACCATCCGCACGATCTCATGGCGGCTCATTCCATTCCTGATCCTGGCTTATTTCTTTTCCTATCTCGACCGCGTCAATCTCGGCTTCGCCGCGCTCACCATGAACGCGGAACTCAAATTCACGCCGCTGATCTTCGCCTGGGGCGCCGGCATCTTCTTCATCGGCTATTTCATCTTCGAAGTGCCGAGCAACCTGGCGCTGGAAAAATTCGGCGCCAGCCGCTGGATCGCCCGCATCATGGTGACCTGGGGCATCATCTCGGCGGCGATGGCGCTGGTGAGCGGCGAGTTGAGTTTTTACGTGCTGCGCTTTCTGCTCGGCGTCGCCGAAGCCGGCTTCTTTCCCGGCATCATTCTCTATCTGACCTATTGGTATCCGGCGGAATATCGTGCGCGGTTCCTCGCCGCGTTTGCGATTGCCGTTCCCGTCTCCACCGTGATCGGCGCGCCGATCTCGGGTCTGCTGCTCGGGCTCGACGGCATGATGGGCCTGAAGGGCTGGCAGTGGCTGTTCATTCTCGAGGGTATTCCCTCGGTCCTGCTCGGCATCGTCACCTGGTTCTATCTCACCGACAGACCGGAGAAGGCGGACTGGCTGACGTCGGAACAGAAGGCGTGGCTGGCGGCAAAGCTGCAGGCGGAGATCGCGACCAAGCAGGCGGCAAAGCACCTGACGCTCGGGCAGGCGCTGTCATCGCCGAAGGTGCTCATGCTGAGCATCGTCTATTTCGGCTTCGTCGGTGCGCTCTACGGCATGCAGTTCTGGCTGCCGCAGATCGTCAAAGCATTCGGCCTCAGCAATGCGCAGACCGGTTTCGTCACCGCGATCCCGTTCCTGTTCGGCACCATCGCGATGATCCTGTGGGCGCGCCACTCCGACGCCACGCGCGAGCGCGTCGCCCATGTCGGTGGGCCGCTGCTGCTCACCGCCGTCGCGCTCGGCGCCTCCAGCTACATCTCCGATCCCGTCACGACGATGGTGCTGCTGACGATCGCCGCGATCGGCGTGTTTTGTACGTTTGCGGTGTTCTGGACGTTGCCGACGGCGTGGCTGTCGGGCACGGCGGCAGCCGGCGCGATCGCGCTGATCAATTCGATCGGCAACCTCGCGGGTTTTGGCGGGCCGTATCTGGTCGGCTGGGTCAAGGAAGCCACCGGAAGCACCTCAACCGGCTTGCTGGTGCTGTCGCTGTTGCCGCTCGCGGCGGGGCTGCTGGTGTTTCTGGCCGGGCACGACACCAAGACCGAGTTCGGCGGAATACGGGGGAAATAACCCGCGCCGTCGCCCCTGCGAACGCAGGGGCCCATACGCCGCGGCCTCGGGAAAGGGGCACGCTGGCGAGCGGCTTTCGTAACCGCGACCATCGGTGGCTATGGGCCCCTGCGTTCGCAGGGGCGACGGGAGATTTGGACTCCTTAACTCCCGTTAACTCACGAATTGGTGTTCACTGACGAATATTGACATTCGTCAGTGAACATTCAATAATCTTCATCAGCATATAGCCGATGGAGAATTCGATGTTCGCCCGATCAATTTTTTCCAGCTATTACAGGCTCTTGACCGGAGCGACGCTGGCGTTGGCTGTGTTTTCGTTGACCGGCTGCAATGAAAAGGCAGCCGAAAAGGCCGCTCCCGGGCGTCCGGTTCTGGTCGCCACCGTACATTACGAGGCGGAAACGCCGGAACGCAGTTTTGTTGGCACCATCAGGCCCCGGATCGAGACCGACATGGGTTTCCGGGTCCCGGGCAAGGTCGCCAAGCGCCTCGTGGAGGTCGGCCAGACCGTTGATGTCGGCCAGCCGCTCGCCACCCTCGATGAAGTCGATCTGAAGCTGCAGGCCGAGCAGTCGGAAGCGGAATACCGCGCCGCGACCGGCGTGCTGGCGCAGGCCTCCGCGTCCGAGCAGCGCGCCAAGGATCTGCGCGCCAAGGGCTGGACCACGGACGCGCAAATGGATCAGAGCCGCGCCGCCGCCGATGAGGCCCGCGCGCGCTTCTATCGTGCCGAACGTTCGGTCGAACTGACCAAGAACTCGCTCTCCTATGCGACGCTGGTCGCAGATACCCGCGGCGTCGTCACCGCGACCCTTATCGACGCCGGCCAGGTGGTCGCCTCCGGCCAGACCGCGGTCCGCGTCGCGCGCTTTGCTGAAAAGGAAGCCGTGGTCGCGATCCCGGAAACGCTTGTTGGCCGCGCCAAGGATGGCGCCGCCTCCGTCACGCTGTGGTCGGACGCCAACAAGAAATACGTCGCAAAACTGCGCGAGATCGCGCCGACGGCGGATCCGGCAACGCGCACCTATCTGGCAAAGTTCTCGCTGCCCGGCGCCGGCGACAGCGTTTCGCTCGGCATGACCGCAACGCTGACGCTGTCCGACCCCGCGACCGAGAACGTCGCGAAGCTGCCGCTGTCGGCGCTGTACAGCCAGGGCGGCAATCCCTCGCTCTACATCGTGGACGATGCCGGCGCCGTGACGCTGAAGCCGGTCGTCGTGAAATCCTACGAGAGCAATTCCGTCGTCATCACCGGCGGCGTGCCTGAAGGCGCCAAGGTTGTGGCGCTCGGCGTGCAGAAGCTCGATCCGGCCCAGAAGGTCCGGGTCGTCTCGTCGCTGTCGTTCTGATCCGCGGTCGGTAACAACGGAAAACGTTGGAGAGTGACATGAAACGCTTCAATCTCTCGGGCTGGGCGGTAAGCCATCCGACGCTGATCCTGTTCCTGATGATCGCGCTGGGTGTGGCCGGCTACTTCTCCTACGAGCGGCTTGGCCGCGCCGAGGATCCGTTCTTCACCGTGAAGGTGGTCAATGTCTCCGCGATCTGGCCGGGTGCCACCGCGCAGGAGATGCAGACCCAGGTCGCCGATCCCATCGAGAAGAAGCTGCAGGAGCTGCCCTACTTCGAGAAGGTGCAGACCTATTCCAAGCCCGCGTTCACCGCGATGCAGGTCACGTTCAAGGATTCGACGCCGCCGGCGCAAGTGCCGTATCTGTTCTATTTGCTGCGCAAGAAGCTCGCCGACGTGCAGGGCCAGTTGCCGGCGGGCCTGCTCGGCCCCAACGTCAATGACGAATTCAGCGACGTCGATTCCATCCTCTACATGATGACCGGCGACGGCGCCGATTACGCGCAGCTGAAGAAGGCGGCCGAAGGCATGCGCCAGCGGCTGCTGAAGGTGAACGGCGTTACCAAGGTCAACCTCTACGGCACCCAGGACGAGCGCATCTTCGTCGAGTTCTCGCACGCCAAGCTGGCGACGCTTGGCATCACGCCGCAGGCGCTGTTCGACTCGCTTGCCAAGCAGAACAACGTCACGCCGGCCGGCACGGTGGAAACTTCCTCGCAGCGCGTGCCGTTGCGCGTCACCGGCGCGCTCGACGGCGCCAAGGCGGTTGCAGAAACGCCGGTCGAGAGCAACGGTCGGATCTTCCGCCTCGGCGATATCGCCACCGTCACCCACGGCTTCGTCGATCCGCCGACCTTCAAGGCGCGCCAGGAAGGCAAGCCCGCGCTCGGTATCGGCGTGGTCACCGCCAAGGGCGCCAACATCCTCGAGCTCGGCAAGGAAGTCGAGAACGCGACCAATGACTTCATGAAGGCGGTGCCGCAGGGCATCAATGTCGAGCAGATCGCCGACCAGCCCAAGGTGGTCGAGCGTGCCGTCGGCGAGTTCGTGCACTCCTTCGTCGAGGCGCTGGCGATCGTGCTGTTCGTCTCGTTCCTGGCGCTCGGCTGGCGAACCGGCATCGTGGTGGCCATGTCGGTGCCGCTGGTGCTGGCAATCGTCTTCATCGTCATGAACGCGATGTCGATCGATCTGCACCGTATTACATTGGGCGCGCTGATCATCGCGCTCGGCCTGCTCGTCGACGACGCCATCATCGCGGTTGAGATGATGGTGGTGAAGATGGAGCAGGGCTGGGACCGCGTCCGCGCGGCGTCCTTTGCCTGGGAATCTACTGCGTTTCCGATGCTCACGGGAACGCTGGTCACGGCCGCTGGCTTCCTCCCCATCGGCTTTGCCAATTCCGCGGTCGGCGAATATGCCGGCGGCATCTTCTGGATCGTGGCGATTTCGCTGGTGGCGTCCTGGTTCGTCGCGGTGATCTTCACACCCTATATCGGCGTCAAGCTGCTGCCGAACATCAAGGTCCACCACAACCACGATCCGCACGCGGTCTATGAGACGCGCGTCTACCGCATCCTGCGCAGCATGGTGCAGTGGTGCGTCGACCACCGCATCAAGGTGGTGGTGGCGACGGTGGGCGTGTTCGCGCTCTCGATCGTCGGCTTCGGCAACGTCCAGCAGCAGTTCTTCCCGCTGTCGGAACGCCCCGAGCTGTTCCTGCAGCTGCGCCTGCCCGAAGGCACCGCCTTCAACGTCACCGAGAAGTCGGTGAAGAAGGCCGAGGCGTTGCTCAAGGACGACAAGGACATCGCGACCTACACCTCCTATGTCGGCCAGGGTTCGCCGCGGTTCTGGCTCGGCCTCAACCCGCAACTGCCGAACGAGGCCTTCGCCGAAATCGTGATCGTCTCCAAGGACGTCGACGCCCGCGAGCGCATCAAGGCGCGGCTGGAGAAGGCGGTCGCCGGCGGCGACCTCTCCGAGGCGCGCGTGCGCATCGACCGCTTCAATTTCGGCCCGCCGGTCGGCTTCCCGGTCCAGTTCCGCGTGATCGGCCCCGACCCCAACAAGGTCCGCGACATCGCCTATCAGGTGCGTGACGTGATGCGGCAGAATCCCAATGCCCTGGAGCCGCAGCTCGACTGGAACGAGCAGTCGCCCTACCTCAAGCTCGTGGTCGATCAGGACCGTGCCCGTGCGCTGGGTCTTACCCCGCAGGACGTCTCGCAGGCGCTCAGCATGCTGATCTCGGGCGCGCCGGTGACGACCATCCGCGACGGCATCGAGAAGGTCGGCGTGGTCGCCCGCGCCGTGCCCTCCGAGCGGCTCGATCTCGGCCATGTCGGCGACCTCACGGTCACCTCGCGCAATGGCGTCGCCGTGCCGCTGCAGCAAATTGCAAAAATCGAATACGCCCATGAGGAACCGATCCTGTGGCGGCGTAACCGCGACATGGCGATCACCGTGCGTACCGACGTCGCCGACGGCGTGCAGGCGCCCGACGTAACCAACCAGATCTGGCCGAAACTGCAGCAGATCCGCGACAGCCTCGAGCCGGCCTACCGGATCGAGCCGGGTGGCGCGTTCGAGGAATCCGCCAAGGGCAACGCCTCGATTGCCGTGCTGTTTCCGCTGATGGCGCTTGTCATGCTGACGCTGCTGATGATCCAGCTGCAGAGCTTCTCGCGCCTGATCCTGGTGTTCTTGACGGCACCGCTCGGCATCGTCGGCGCCTCGCTCGGCCTCAATATCGCGGGCCAGCCGTTCGGCTTCGTGGCGCTGCTCGGGCTGATCGCGCTGGCCGGCATGATCATGCGCAACGCGGTGATTCTGGTCGATCAGATCGAGACCGACGTTTCCCATGGCATGACGCGCAAGGAGGCCATCGTCGAAGCCACCGTGCGGCGTGCCCGCCCCGTGATCCTGACGGCGCTGGCCGCGATCCTGGCCATGATCCCGCTGTCGCGTTCGGCCTTCTGGGGCCCGATGGCGATCACCATCATGGGCGGTTTGTTCGTTGCAACCTTCCTGACCTTGCTGTACCTGCCGGGCCTCTACGCGCTCTGGTTCCGCAAGAGCCTGGAAGAAAGCGGCCAAGCCAAGCAGCCCGATCTTGCGCCGCAACATGCCGCCAAGGAGCTGAGCACGTCTCCACTCGCATTTCCGCTTGCCGACGCGGCGGAATAATTGAACATTGGTTCTGACATGACGCTGATTGCTGAAAATGTGGAAACCGACACGCGGGAGCGTATTCTCGTAGTGGCGGAGCGTCTGTTCAGGCAGCTCGGCTACCAGAAGACGACGGTCGCCGACATCGCCAAAGAGCTGCGCATGAGCCCGGCCAACGTCTATCGCTTCTTCGACTCGAAAAAGTCGATCCACGAAGGCGTGGCGCGCACCCTGATGGGCGAGGTCGAGACCGAGGCGCGGCGGATCGTGGCGAAACCCGGTCCGGCCAAGCAGCGGCTGCGTGATCTGCTCACGACCATCAATCGCATGAACTCGGAGCGCTATGTCGGCGATAACAAGCTGCATGAGATGGTCGCGATCGCGATGGAGGAGGACTGGGACGTCTGCGTCGCCCATATCGAGTGCGTCACCGGCATGATCGGCGAGGTGATCGGGCAGGGCGTGGCGTCGGGCGAGTTCGAGGCCCCGGACCTGCCGCTGGCCGCGCTCTGCACCTGCACCGGCATGATCCGCTTTTTCCACCCGCAGATGATCGCGCAGGCCGTCAACAAGCCGACCGCCACGATCGACCAGATGATCGATTTCCTGTTCCGCGCGCTGGAGCCGCGGAAGGCGAAATAGCCGGATTTCCGACGCAGGGTGGGCAAAGGCGCATGCGCCGTGCCCACCATTGTTACTTCAATAAAGTTGGCGGGAAGGCTACGCTTTGCCGACCCTGCGATTGAAGGAAACACCGGAAAATGGACGCCAAGAGCCCCAAAGACCTGCATTTTTACGAACCCGCCAAGGGCCACGGCCTCAAGCACGACCCCTTCAACGCCATCATCGCGCCGCGCCCGATCGGGTGGATTTCGTCGCGCGATACCGGGGGTAACGTCAATCTGGCGCCCTACAGCTTCTTCAACGCGTTCTGCTACAAGCCGCCGATCATCGGCTTCTCCTCCACCAACTGGAAGGACAGCGCCGCCAACATCCAGGAGACCAAGGAGTTCGTCTGGAATCTCGCCACCAAGGATCTGGCACAGCAGATGAACGCCACCGCGGCCCACGTCGCCCGCGACGTCAGCGAGTTCAATATCGCCGGCCTCACGGCGGTGCCCGGCAGGCTCGTCAACGTGCCGCGGGTTGCCGAAAGCCCGGTCGCGTTCGAATGTCGGCTGACCCAGATCATCCAGCTGCAGGGCGCCAATGGCGATAAGGCGCAGGCGTGGCTGACGCTCGGCGAAGTCGTCGCCGTCCACATCGACAAGGCCATGATCAAGGACGGCGTCTACCAGACCGCGATGGCCCGCCCGATCGTCCGCGCCGGCCGCAGCGGCGACTATTTCGAGATCAAGCCGGAAAACATGTTCGAGATGATCCGCCCGGATTGATCGCCTCGCCCGGCGCTCGCGGGGTCCGCAAATCGTTCCTGCAATTGAACCAACACCGGTTCCGGCTACACCCAAACCGAGTAGCGCGCTGCCATGACTGGCGTGACCCGGCCGATTGCGGCCCGGTCATCGAGGCAGCGCTTGATGACGGGTGTCGGATGCAGTTTTTCCTTTGTGAGATCGTCGCTCGCCTCGTCGCGATCTATTTTTGCTTCGATTGCGGCCGCAGGTTCTGGAATGGCCTCGTCGAAAGAAGAATCGAGCTCGAGGGCCAGGATATTCTGGACTACGAGACCTGGATTTTTCAGAAAGACGAAGCGCCGGTCCGTTACTGGATCTCAATGGGTTGGAATTTGATCACCCTGGCTGCGTGCGTCGTTGTTGCGATATTCGGGTGGTGGCTCCCGAACACCTGAGCCTCCGCTGTCGCAGCATGCAGCTCAACCCGATCGCCCCGCGCGCGACAATGGCCGGTCCCTGAACCGGCTTGGCACTGGACGCGACTAATTGTCCGGTCGGCCGCGCCGGCCAGTCGCCGGCAATGATTTCTCCCTTGATCCAGCCAAATTGGCTTTAGAGACGAACATG
Organism: Bradyrhizobium sp. OAE829; assembly: GCF_040546575.1. NCBI lineage: Bacteria > Pseudomonadati > Pseudomonadota > Alphaproteobacteria > Hyphomicrobiales > Nitrobacteraceae > Bradyrhizobium > Bradyrhizobium sp. OAE829. Next base: position 6,167,215 of record NZ_JBEPOE010000001.1, read on the forward strand.
AACAAGCGGGCTTTGTTCTCCATCACAGCTGTGCTCGTGGTTGCGCTTCCATTGGCCTATGGCGCTGCGACGCAGGCGCTGTCAAACGATCCGGTGCACCATCAGCAGGATGGTGACGAACTGTCAAAGGACGACCGCGAGGCCGCTGGTATCCTTCAGTTCGCCGCTGACCAAGGAGACGCCGGCGCGCAGGTCGATCTCGGGATCGTCTATGCGCAAGGGCGCGGCCTGCCGAACGATGACCGCGAAGCCGCGCGCCTCTTCAAGCTCGCTGCGGGCCAGGGAAATCCCGTCGCGCAATACAACCTCGGCGTCTTCTACGACGAGGGCCGTGGCGGATTGCAACAAGACGACCAAGAGGCCGCCCGCCTCTTCAAGCTGGCCGCCGATCAGGGATACGCCAGCGCTCAGGTCAATCTCGGGCACTTCTACAGCGAGGGTGCTGGCGGACTGCCGCACGATCGCCGCGAGGCCGCTCGCCTCTACAGGCTCGCTGCGGACCAGGGCGACGCCACGGCGCAATACAATCTCGGGGTCCATTACGACCAGGGCCGTGGCGGATTGCCAAAGGACGACCGCGAGGCCGTCCGCCTCTACAAGCTCGCCGCTGACCAGGAATACGCCAGTGCGCAGGTCAATCTCGCGTATTTCTACGACGAGGGTCTCGGCGGCCTGCAAAAGAATGCGCGGGAAGCGGCTCGCCTCTACCGGCTCGCCGCGGATCAGGGAGACGCGACGGCGCAGTACAATCTCGGGCTCTTCTACAGCGTGGGTCATGGCGGACTGCCAAAGGACGAACGCGAGGCCGCGCGCCTCTACAGGCTCGCCGCTGACCAGGGCGACGCCAGCGCTCAGCTCAGTCTCGGGAACTTCTACGACGATGGCCTGGGCGGTTTGCGGAAGGATGCGCGCGAGGCCGCTCGGCTGTTCAAGCTCGCTGCGGAGCAGGGAAACCCGGCCGCGCAATTCAACCTCGGGCTCTTCTACAGGCAGGGTCATGGCGGACTGCAACAGGACGACCGCGAGGCCGCCCGCCTCTACAGGCTCGCCGCCGACCAGGGAAGCGTCAGCGCCCAGGTCAGTCTCGGGCACTTCTACGCCGAAGGTCTGGGTGGTCTGCAGAAGGACGAAGGCGAAGCCGCTCGCCTGTTCAAGCTGGCTGCGGAGCAGGGAAATCCGACAGCGCAGCAAAACCTCGGGCTGTTCTACGAAGAAGGGCGCGGCGGTCTGCCAAAGGATGAGCAGGAGGCCGCTCGTCTCTACAAGCTCGCCAACGAGCAGCGAAGCTTGCTCGAGAAAATGTCACGTTTGGCGATGCAGAGCGCACGGTTGGCGATTGAGATAGCCTCGCGCTTTCCGTGACAGAGGCTCGGCGCCGGTCTATTTGGCTTTGAGCGATTTGAGAGCTGCGATCGCCTCAGCGGAAGGTTCTCGTGCGTGAGGCTCGCGGGACATCCAAAACCGATATTTGCGCGGCTCGCGGCGTTTGAGGATCGGCCAGGTAAACGCCATCGCGCGCGTGATACTGCCATCAATATCAACGAGCCAAATCCGGCCGAGGCTCAATGGTATCGGTGTTTCCTCTATTCGCTTCCATTTGCTGGGACTGGGTTCGACGGCCCGTCGAAATCGCTTGAACAGCATTGGCTATCCCTCGTTTCCCCGCATGTATTCTAATAGCCAAAACCCGGCCGTCCAGCGGGCGCTTACACGCGCTGCCTGTGCGATGGTCCGGCTCCCGCGCACCCTTCTGGGGGCTTCCGGACCGGTCGGCTCCGACGAGCTATTCTAGCTTGACGCAAAGCGCTCTCGCCAGCGGCGCAGCGGCAGGCTTCTGCGAGTTCGTTCAGGAAATGGCGACCGTGGCCTGGAATTGTTCGGCGAAGACGGCGTATTGCGATTGCGAAGGAGTTCGCCGAGCCCGATGCTGAAGGGCAGGCCTGTCCTGTTCACGCTGCTCCTCGAATAGCTGCGGTCTGGCGCCGGCTGATCAACCCTGCTGATGGGTGGTGCAGCGACGATGGGCGTGCCCTTGTGAGCCAGTCTGGCCTTGTATTCAAAGAAGATCTCGCCCGCGACACCTCCAGCCACCAACGCGACGCATATCAACGAAGCTAAGGTCTCTACGCCATGAAACCAAACTATGCAGCTCACAACCTCAAGAGAAAGACCGGTAAGCAGCACATAACCGGCTATGCGCGCGCGACGCAAATTATGGTCGGCATCTCTGAAGTCGCTACAATGGTCGTCGGAGCTTGTTGTCATAGCCGATAATCCCCTGTTCGCAGTCGGGCGGTCCCATCCGTCCCCGTTCGTGATCTACACCTACCTGCACGGTGCCACTGTGATGAACGTCACTCGGCACGCGCCGGCGCGGTAGTTGATGGCGGGCACCAATCTTCGGGCAGGGCGGCTCAATCCACCTCACGGACCTCGTGGCTCATTCGATCACACGGTCGGCGCGGGCGGTAACGGACGCTGGTATCGTGATGTTGAGTGCGCGCGCGGTGCGCAAATTGAGCCATACTTCATAAACGGTAGGCTCTTCCACGGGGATATTGGCCGGCTTCTCCCCTTTCATGATCTTGTCTGCGAGCCGCGCGCCCTGCCGGGCTATTGCGACCAGCTCCGGTCCGAGGCTCACCAATCCTCCCAATGCAACGGTCTCCCTGAATCCGTGAACGGATGGCAATCCATGCTCCAAAGCGAGCTCCGAAATCCGCTTGCCGTTGACGAACGTAAGAGCTCCGGAAATGACCAACACGCCTTTGACGTTGTTTCGCATCATTTCAGAGAATGCAGCGTCCAGCTCATCGGTCGACGTAAAATCCACGGCCACCAATGTGACGCCGAGTGCCGGCAGCCAAGGCTCCAGCGAAGCCATGGCGTATACTGAATTTGGATCATTTCCCGCTTTGAGAACGCCAACTCTGTCGAGATCGGGCACGATCTCCTTGAGGAGCTCAATTCGCTTTGCCCATGTCTCGGTCGCCGACTCATATGTCACCCCGGTCATGTTTCCTCCAGGGTGCGAAAGGCTCTGAACCGCGCCTATGCGCACCGGATCGCCCACACCAAGAAAAATTGCTGGCAGAGCGGGAGGAACAACTTTCTTGGCGGCGATGAGGCCGATCGTGGTCCAAACAACCAAAAGGTCGAGATTGGCCACCAAGGGACCAAGAAGCTCCGCGAATTTTTCGATGCGAGCTTCAGTGAAGTGTGCGGTCAGATCAACATTGCGCCCTTGCTGGTAGCCGAACTCGGCCAATTTTTGTGAGAAGGCGTCGAACAAATACTGCCCCCTGTCACGCGGCTCCGGCCCGACAGTGCCCACGCGCCATACCCGCCCAACCGGTTGGGCGCGCGCGCTGTCCAGCATCGCAAGAGCCGCGCCCGAGGAACCGAAAACAAAATCGCGCCGTCGCATTTTATCCTCCCAAATGAGGATTGCGAAATCGCAACGCAGTGGCGGGCGCACGCCAACACGCGAACGGCCGCGGCATTCGCCGCCTGCCACTGGACCTGAAATTCTTCGGCCGCCATCGGCACCAGCGAACCAACGGGACTGCGGCGCGCCCTGGCTGCCGGCTCGCGGCAACCTACCCCAAATTCGTGCGAATCCGAAGGAGGAAGAAGGACCGGTTGTGGCGCTTGTCAGACTTGCGGAGCCGAACCGATCACCTCCGATTATGGGAGCGGCCCCCGCCGATGCAGGCGATGACTTCCGCACATGACCCAACTGAGACATCCGAGCCTGACCAGTATCTGAGGCCGGTCGGGCGCCATTTCTCACTCGCAGCGCATTCGCAAAGTGCTAGGCTTTAGGCCCGGGACGAGACGTGTTCTTGGGGGATGCATGCGGCGACGCGAGTTCATGACGTTGCTAGGAGCTGCGGCGGCTTGGCCGCTGGCCGCGCGCGCGCAGCAGCCCGCAGGGCGGGTCTACCGGGTGGGTTACTTCGCAACCACCTCGCGGGAACGATCGCTCCATCTCATGAAGGCGTTCGAAGAGGGCCTGCGGAGCCTCGGCTACCGCGTTGGCGAGAATGTCGCTATCGAGTACCGCTTTGCCGATGGCGAGATGGGGCGGCTATCCGCGCTCGCCACAGACCTGGTCCGGCTCGGTGTCGACGTCATCGTTGCAGGGAACAATACAAATACGGTTGCCGCCATGAAGGTGACCACGACCATCCCGATCGTCGTGGCCAGCAGTGCCGATCCAGTCAGTGCCGGGCTCGTCGCCAGTCTGGCGCGCCCCGGCGGGAACGTGACCGGGATCGCTCAGGACACGGGCGGCGAGCAACATGTCAAGCGGCTCGAGTTGGTGAAGGACACACTGCCCAACGTCTCGCGCGTGGGCGTTCTGTGGAATCCGGACTTTGCGCCCAATCCCGCCCGGCTGTCGTCGATGCGGGAGGCTGCCCCGGCGCTGGGCTTGACCCTTGTCCCGGCCGAAGCACGCGGGCTGGACGCACTCGAACAAGCGTTCGCGACGATGGTGAGGGAGCGCGCGCAGGCGCTCGTCGTACTGAGCGATGGCGTGCTCTTCAACTTTCGTGGACAGATTGGCGTCATGGCCGTCAGAGATCGGCTGCCGGCAATCGCTGCCGCAAGAGAGTATGCTGAGACAGATTTTCTTCTGACGTACGGGATTGACTTACGTGATGGATTTCGTCGATCCGCCGCCTTCGTCGACAAGATTTTCAAGGGTGCAAGGCCTGCCGACCTGCCGGTCGAACAACCGACCAGGTTCGAGCTGGTGATCAATTTGAGGACCGCCAAAGCGCTTGGCATTATTATGCCTCCGGCGCTGCTAGCCCGCGCTGATGAGGTGATTGAATAGGGATGCAATTTTCTGCAGTGCATGAATCCGCTGCTGGCACTTGTCGGCCATGGCGCGATCCGCGCGGCATGTCCGAGCTGCCCCCGTGAGCTGATATCGGCGGGCACGCCAGCATCGACGCGAATGACCAACGTTATTGGACTTCAATCTGGCTACTTCCTGTTGGCCGGTCGGAGTGGCTACAATGCCGGTCGTGGGCCGAGGAAAAATCGATGAGGCGGCGCGAGTTCATCGCTGCAATTGGGAGCGCGGCCGCGTGGTCGCTTCCTGCTCTGGGACAACAGGCGGCTTTGCGGGCTCTGGGCGTCCTTGACGTCGGATCGCTCGAGGGGGCACGGAGAAATTTTGGTTCGGTCCAGGACCGCTTGGCCGAAATGGGCTATGTCGAGGGCCGAAATCTCGCGCTTGAATACCGTTGCGCCGATAGTCACGAGGACCGATTAGGTGAGTTGGCCCGTGATCTGGTTCGGCATCGAGTAAATGCCATCGCTGTGTTTGCAGGGCCTTCAATCATGGCCGCCAAGGCCGCCACCACGTCAATTCCGATCATTTTTCTGACCGGTTTTGACCCTGTCGCAAGCGGTTTCGTCGTAAGCCTGAACAGACCGGGCGGCAACGCGACGGGGGTTTCAGTTCTCAATGTAGAGGTAATGGCCAAACGGCTGCAGATGCTTGGTGAACTGGTGCCGACGGCGAAGTCCATTGGGTTCTTCTATAATCCAACAAGCCTCGTATCAGGGTATGAGGACACTCTGAGGAGATTGGAACTGGCGGCTGATATCTTGGGAGTGAAGCTGCTCCGTGTCGAGACAGGAGGCCCCGATGATTTCATGGAGGCTTTCGCAAGGATGGCTGGCGTGCGGCCGGATGCGTTGTTGATTTCGGCTGACGCATTGATGCTTCGAAACCGCGAAAGCCTTGTTGGTCTGACAGCTCAACACCGCATACCGGCACTCTATCCAATTCGTGAATTCGCTGCTGATGGCGGATTGGTAAGTTACGGACCGAACTACGCCGAGGCCCGCCGGCAGGTGGGCGACTATCTTGGCCGGGTTCTGAACGGCGAAAGGCCGGAAAACCTGCCGGTCCAGCAAGTCACAAAATTCGAACTCGTCATCAACATGAAGACAGCAAAGGCGTTGGGCCTAGGTGTACCAACTTCGCTGCTTGGCCGCGCCGACGAAGTGATTGAGTGAGCTTGTTGGAGTGCATAGGTCCGTTGTTGGCACCTGTTGGCCATGGCGCGGTCCGCCCGGCAGGTCCGAGCTGCCCAAGTGAGCGGACATCGACGGGCACGCCAGCATCGACGCGCATGACCCACAGCCGACATGGCAACCGGATCGGCGACGTCCATCTTAAATGGTAGAGCGGACGCCCCGCTGAGAAAGTGCGGAAGCGCCGAAGGTGTCCAGTTGTCACCATGGCCTTTTGTTCGATCCATCCGGCGCTCGGTGCGAATGCTATGGCCTCTCACGTCGAAGAAGATAAAATACGCCCATTGCTGGTTCTGCTACTCCTCGTCCTGGGTATCCGCTGCTGCGGCTAGCAGTGGAGATTGGCAAGGTACTGTTCGACGGGATAGTGATTTGGAGATGCCCCATGAAACTCGCGCATGATGGCGTGCAGCTGTCCTTTGACATCGCCGGGGCGGGACCGCTTCAATTCCTGTTCGTCCATGGCTTGGGCGGGGATCGCACGCATTTTGCGCCGCAGATGGAGTATTTCGCCCGTCAAGGTCGGGCGTTGAATGCCGAACTGCGGGGGCATGGTGAGAGCGACAAGCCACAACAGGCGTATTCGATCGAAGGCTTCGCCGATGATCTCGTCTGGCTGTGCAACCAGCAGCAGATCACAAATCCGGTCATCGTGGGTCAAAGCATGGGTGGCAACATGGCGCTCGAAATCGCCGCCCGCTATCCGGACTTTCCTGCAGGCCTGGTGTTGCTCGATTCGGGGGTTCTCTTCCCTGCCTCAGCAGGGACGGTGTTCGCCGGATATCTGGAAGGCTTACGGGGCGCCGATTTTGCGAGCGAGGTGCGGACAATTGTGGCGGACTCCTGTCTGCCGACCGACAGATGCCGCGCTCATGTTGAACAGACCTTTCTGGCGACGCCACAGCACGTGCTGGTGTCCACGTTTACAAGTCTGTTCCCCTGGGATGTGCATCGGGCGCGTGAGTGCGCCCAGGCGTGCCAGGCCCCGGTGCTCTACATCGAAGCGGCCCATCGGCTCGCGGATCTGGATCGTTTTGCGGTGCTGTGCCCGCAACTGGTCACGGCCAAGGCCGTCGGCTCCGGGCATTTCCTGTCGCTGGAAGTGCCGGAGCAGATCAACCCGATGATCGACCGGTTTATCGCGCTTTACGTGCGAAGACACGGGTAAGCTTCGTCGCTGCCGGGCAGTGCGAGTTCTTAAGTGCCCGTGAAGGAGCGGGTGTTACAGCAGGCCATGGAGTCCTTGTCGGCATGGATCGCAGCATACCTGGTCGGCGAGTCCGATGATTGGATACCGCGAACACTATCGGGCTGGACCAGAGTCGGGCTGCTTGCGGGCCTGGTCGGTCAGGTCATTTACCTGATCCACGCATGCATCGCGTTATCGGTCCCGGCCATCCTTTGGCCTAGCCTCCCAGCAAATGTACTGGCGCTGGTTGTCGTCCGCCGCGCTCTGCGGTGGCGCTACCCCGTCTAGCAAACATCAGTGACGGGCGACTTATTGTCCGCTCATGGGCCCATACCGGACCTCGCAACACCTTAGGCGAAGTCGAGCCTGACGATGATCACTCTCAGATTGATCTTGACCCATGTCAAATAGCGGAGTGGGTGGCATCTAATCTGCGACACATGTGCCGTGCCTCAGGGCCCGATTTTCGGCGGATTTTGGAAAATGCCCAGGGGTTAGGCTAGTGGAGCTTATGCTTAACCTTTGTCGGGAGCTTTTCCGAGAGCCAACCGCGCATTTGACTTGGCTCGATAGACCGCTCGGGTTTGCATCTCCTGGCGGAAACGCGATGCCCCTTCCTGTAGAGATCGCCCGCCACCTTCTTAGCATCGTGCTCGTCACGGCATTCAATCGTCAGCCCGCCATAGCTTATTACCCACTTAGCCGATGGCTTAGGTGTAGCCGATGGCTCGGGGGCATCGCGGTCACCCCGCCCAATCAATCTCGCAAACTCAGCATCAGCTTCTTCTCGCGACAGCCGAATGAGCTCACGATCATCCCTAGTCGCGGGACCGCGCTTCAGCCGGTCCCACACCATCCAAGTCCCGGCTAAAACGCCCCTTCTTAGGAGGTAACGCTCCATAGCACGCTCTAAAGTGGCCCGTTTATCTCCACGACCCGCGACACCGACTATGACTGGTCCAATCCGCTGATCAGCAAGACGGCCAAAAGCTTTCGGACATAATCCTTCTTCATCGATGGCATGGGGTGGTCTGGCTGGAAGGTGCGGGCTGCTCCTCCTGCTTCCACCGCGCCGCAAGCTGCTTGATCTGCTCGAAATCGAGGGTCGACTGTGCCAGGGCGCCTTTTCGGACGATTATCGCCGCCGCATCGCGCTCTTCGGGGGGCAACATCATCCCTCGCGCCACTGCGGAACGAAGTTTCATGATGCCGTGATTGGTCAGGGCAACAAGCTCTTCCGGGTCTAAGGCCATTTTCCATGCCTACCCTTAGGCTGGCCGTAAGCCAGCACACGCGCCACCGGGTGCTCCAATCTCTAGGGTAGATTAGCGTTGGTTAATCTCAAGCTGCCCATTTGTATGGCACCACAATGGACGTGATCGGCCAGATGTTTGAGCACGCCTGTAAGCTCGGGCTGGCTTTCGCGCGCTGGAACTCTCCACCTTTGCCGTCACGCAGCAGGCCAAGATGCTGCGGGACTTCAAGGTCCTCTACTACAAGCGCTGGCACGACGAGAGGGAGCCGTCATGAAGCGCCGGCGCCGATCGATCAGGAAGCGCAACCGGCGGCGGCTGGCCTCGCACACGCGAAGGCTCAGACGGTAATGATCTCGTAACGCCTAGGGCAAGGCCGTCGCAAAATCGTCATAGCGCCCGCTTTTTGCCACCAACGTGCCACCAGCTTGGCCAACGAATCGCGCGTGTTTGAATCCCACCTTTTCATTAGCGGGAGATACTGAAGTGGCGATAGGGACAGTGAAGTGGTTTAATGCAACCAAAGGGTACGGGTTTATCCAACCCGACGGCGGCGGCAAGGATGTTTTCGTCCACATTTCAGCTGTTGAGAAAGCCGGCCTGAGCAGCCTCAATGAGGGTGCCAAGGTGAGCTATGAAGAAATGAGCAACCGGGGCAAAACGTCCGCGGAAAATCTAAGAGTCGGGTGAATCAAGCCCGCTGGTTCGCGACGGCGGGCTTTGTTCTGGCGAATTTTGCGCAGACCCACGTGATTGACGGCTGCGTGCGCTATGTTCGGTCATTGCTTTCACCGCCTCGTTTTCGTCGGCGCAAAAAGCAATGCTCTGCCTATTCGCAAACACGAGCCATTGATGATGGCCAACTTCCGTGATGACGTATTCGGTCATTCCGGCCCCCATAAGCGAGTAGTTACATCTTAGGACAGCAGCCTTGCTGTTTTGTTAACCAAGATCCATCACGATCCTCGTGACCTTCTGGTGGTCACGCTTGAGTTAAGGCCGTCGCTCAGCGAACCCAGCGGCGGCTTTTTCGTGAGGTAATCCGGTGGACTATCAGGCGTCCACGAACGAAAGCCTCACTATGATGTACGAGGCCGCGCGTGGCGCGCTGGCTGCCGACGATCCGGTCGGCATGCTCGAGTTGCCCCGGTGAGCGGACATCGACGGGCACGCCAGCATCGACGCGAATGACCCAACTGAGACATTGGCCGAGCTCAACGGCAACGCTCTGGATGCAGGTTTCAGCTAGCCGATCAACGGGTCCGAGCGCTGGCGCAGCGCACTTGATCTGCGTGGGTGCTCAGTCGCGTTCGAGGACCTTGGCGCCGGGGTAGACCTGGCGGGCGTAGGCAACGACCAGCGAGCGGTGCTGCGTCTCGAGGAACGGAGTCCGGATCTGACACGACCCGACGATGAGGTGCCACAAGCCGTTGATCTTCTGGATGATGACGTCCATGACAATGCTTCCTTCTTGCAGGTTTCGCGGTGCTCCGCCCAGCGCTCACATTGGTAAGCAACTGACCGAGCCAATGCCCTGGCCGCTTCAGCGTGTGCGGCCTTCTCGGCTCCGCCGCTCAATCCCGGTTCGAACGGCATAACGCCGTCGAACTGCAACCTCTCGCAGAGGGGCGGATCGGGCCATTGCACAGACGTTCATCAGTGCCTTACATTCGTTTGAGGCGATGATACTTAGGTTTACGCCGTAGGGCAGATTGAGCCGCAGGCGTAATCCGCCTTTGCGGCTGCAATGTCGATGGCGGTCATGTCGAACGATCGGCGCCGCCTGCGATTGATGCGTGGAGATTTCGATCAGGCAAACTGTTGCTGGTGTAGGCACGAACGGCGGATTACGCCTTCGTTCAATTCGTATGCTGAATTTGGCGGTGGCCTAACTTGCTCGCGCGGCTCGTCTGAGTGTCACCACATGAACCGCGACAATGATGACCGAGAACAGCAGCAAGCCTATTTCAGCGCCGTGAACTTTTTCCGGAGCGTAAGTCGAAGCGCCCCAAATCAGCGATCGAACTGCAAGGGCAAGCGCCACCATGCCCCAGAGCCCCGCCGCCTTGGGTGCGTACCAGGTTGGCTCGCCGTCGAGCCCCCACTGCATGGCCATGCGAGCGCTCCTGATGCGCGGACCAAAATAAAGATTGCACGCGGCAAGACAGGCGACGGCCGGCCAGAACACAAGGTCAGCAACCAACATGAGTGTACTTTCTGCAGTCAAGCCACCTCGGTTGGCGGCCTGCTATTTGGTCGATTATGTCCCCAACGGGTTAACGGGCATCTGAACAGAATTATCAAGCTTGATCGATCGGGTCCGCCTGCTTGCAATGGGTCCTGCGCTTTCCCGCGACAAATTGACCCGACGGCTGCGCCCGGCGTAGCCTTGGCGAAGCGGGGCAAGTCAATTCGGTTTTACGGAAGTCGTGTCAAGTAAATAATTTCCGAAAATCAAAAATATTTCTCTTTCCTTCGAGCCAAATCACCTGCACATTCTCACCCATCCCGTCCCACTCAGAGGGGCGTTGGCCATCGTCACAACGAGGGGCGGGTCGCGGTGGACGTGACAGTTGCGATGGACGGTCGCGGCTGAAGCGTACGGCGAAAGCGTGTGGTCCTGGCGCCCGTAACGGCGTCAAGCCTTAAGGGAGCTAACGCTTCCGAGGGGCGACGGTGGCAATAGAGGCCGTCTCACCGGGGAGAGCGCGTCATAAGCCGTAAAGCCACTGCGCAGGGAAAATAAATACACGCGTGGACCTGCAGAGACCTGTGTGGAAACCGTAACTCCTTGATTCTTCTAGGTGTATCCCAATATGATGCCATGCGCGTTCATTGGCATTCGCTCCCATCCCTGGGACAAAACCGGGACCCAACATGGCTCGCAAGGTTCGTCATTCCAGTCTTGAGACACGTACCGCTCGATTGAAACTGGACGGTCGTCGTAAGCCTTATAGGGGTCCGTCGCTCGCGCGCGGTGCATCGCTTCAGTATCGTCGCAACAAGGGCAACGGCTCTTGGGTGCTCAAGGCAAGCAATGGGCACGGCGCGTATTGGACGAAGGCCATAGCCCAAGCCGACGACCACGACGAAAGCAATGGCACCACCATTCTCACGTTCTTCGAGGCGCAGGATCGGGCCAAAGCACTGGCGCGCGGTGATGATGGCTGCGGCGACAATGCGCCGATCACCGTGGATGCCGCGCTGACGGCCTACAGAGCCGATCTGGAAGCCCGTAATGCCAACCCCTACAACGCCGACTGGCCGCGCCGACACCTTCCCAGCGCGCTCCTGGCCAAACCAGTGGCATTGCTGACGCCCGTCGAATTGAAGAAATGGCGCGATGGTTTCCTGGACAAGATGGTGGCATCCACGATCAACAGACTTGGTCGTTGTCTTTGTGCTGCGCTGGAGCTGGCGGCACAACACGATGATCGGATACAGAACCGGCAGGCATGGGAAGTCGGGCTTGCCATTCTGCCGAACGCGCAAGAGGCGCGGAACATCATCATTTCAGATGACAAGGCCCGCGAGTTTGTTGCCGCTTCCTACGAGCTGGACCATCAGTTCGGCCTGCTTGCTGAAACGCTGGCAGTTACCGGCGCGCGCCCGAGCCAAGCCGCCCGCCTGCGCGTCGCCGACTTGCGCGATCATCCGGTGCAGCCGAAGCTGGCAATGCCTAAATCCGCAAAGGGCGGTGGCAGAAATCGCAGCGCGAAGAAAACTGAACGCTATTCTGTGCCGATCACGCCACAACTGGCGGCCAAACTCGCGCTGGCTGCGACAGGCCGCGCTGACGACGCACCACTACTGCTTCAAAGCGATGGCAGTCCTTGGGGCGACAACCCGGGCCAGCGGTATCACCGCGAGGTCAGCGCGGCTGTTACGGCTATCGGACTCGATCCTGAGATCGTAACGATGTACGCGTTGCGGCATTCAAGCATCGTTCGCATGCTGCTCAAGAACAAGCCGACCAGAGTGGTGGCGGCACTGCACAACACCAGCGTCCGCATGATTGAAGCTCACTACTCCAAGTATATCGTGGAACACAGCGACGAGATTTGCCGCGATGCGTTGCTGCAATCCACGCTGCCGGACGGTGACAACGTGTTTGCTTTGGCGAGCTGAGCCTCTCGAGGCGATGATGCCTCACTTCATCATCGGTCAGCTGACTTACAAACATTAATCGTCATTTTCGGCCACTTACAAACACCAACGTCGGTGACAACGGGAAACGCGAGTATATTGATAGGGCTCCATGTGAGTTGGGCGATCACAAGCCTCACTCCCACCAACCACGGAGCATATCAATGCACTCTACCAATCAACGCGAATTTCAGGACAATGTTGACGCCTACAGCGTAGACGAATTCTGCGCGCGTCATAGCATCAGCAAGCAGCTTTTCTATAAGCAAAAGCCCAAAGGCTTGATGCCCGCAACCTTTAACGTAGGCGCTCGCACGTTGATTTCGTGCGAGGCCGCCGACGCATGGCGTCGATCGCGTGAGCAAGCCGCCCAGTCGAAATCGTCAGCCCCGAAGGAGGTGCGCCATGGGTGATTATACTGAAATGTCTCTGACCAGCGCGGAGATTAGTCGGTTCGAGCAGATCCGTGCCGGAGATCACAAGTTTTTTGAGCGTTTTCCGCATCGTCATTATCGGTTCCGGCTCGCAGGGCGTGTCGAAATTAAGTGCGCATCTATGGGCGGCGCGATTCCCAATCCCCTGCCGGCAAGCTCGAAGTATTATGCCATGGTGGTCAATAACTATGCAGCTGCTCGCATACTGATGGTTTACGCGATCGGCCCGGAGGGCCTGGACACGGATGTTTCGGAGGCAGAAGCACGCGCGTATTTCGAGGCAACGAATCGCAGGGACGCCAGCCGAATGGCAGAGCTCGAACTGAGCTGTGCCTTGAGTGTGCGCAATGCATAACAGCGCTCCCCCTGAAAGAACGGCACGCCCGAGGAGCGCCGCTCTCCGTGGCATTCTGCGTCCCGCCCGCCAGCTAAGCGCTTGCGCCGTGGCCGCTCTCAAATATGCGGCCATGGGTTGGGAGGTTTTTCCTGCGCCGCCCGGCCAAAAAAAGTCTCACAAGTCGCAGGAACACAGCGGCGCCAAATGGGGCAAGACCACCGATCCCGAACTCATTCGCGCGGACTTCCGCAAATGGCCCAATGCCAATGTTGCCATCGTCACCGGCGCCGAATCGGGAATCTTTGTCGTCGAGGCCGACACTGTCGTTGGCCATGGCGTCGATGGCCTCGCTTCGATCCAGGCGCTCGAAGCCGAGCATGGGCCTCTCCCTGAAACCCGCATGGCGGTGAGCCCCAGCGGGTCAATACACCGCTATTTTCTGCATCCCGGCGCCGGTATCTACATCAAGAATAGCACCAGCGAACTCGCGTCCGGTGTCGACGTTCGCGGTGATGGTGGGATGGTGATCGCGCCGCCCAGCATCAAGCCGGACATTGGTGAATACCGCTGGGAGAACGACGTACCTATTGCCCATGCGCCGGGCTGGCTGATTGAGCGCGTGTCCAAGAAGGAAGTGAAGAAACCGCCGGCTCGTGCTCCCAAAGCGGCGCCGTCGCAGGCCAACTTTCAGCGCCAAGACGAGGCTCAGGTCGCTGGCGATCTCGGAGAAATCGAAGCGGCAATCATGGCAATCCCCAATCATGCCGGCGTGAACTGGCAGGAATGGAACCGGATCGCCATGGCCATATTCGCTGCAACGGGTGGCTCAGCCGCCGGCTTTGCGATGTTCGATCGATGGTCGCAGAAATATCCTGGCTACGATTTTGATGAAACCGCCGCCAAGTGGCAGGCGCTCGAAAATTGTCCGCCGACTGAGATTGGCGCTGGCACGCTTTTCTATCTCGCCGATCAGGCGTCGACGACGTGGCGATCCGACTACCGGCTGGCATCTATTTGCTCTCTTGCAGTTTTATTCGATACTGACGCCGACGAGACGGACCTGGTCGAACAGGCCATCGAGCTATTCGATACGGCGCAGCCGTTACGTGGTTCACTAGCCGAGAAATATCTCACTGGCCTCGAGCTCACGGTGCCGGAGGCGGCGCATGATGTGCTTCGTTTTCACCCGTCCTGCCCATTTGGCGACCGCAATCTGCCTTGCCTCGTTGCTTATGTGCAGGATGTCCTCACAGGCGAGCCGGTCGCGGTTCACCTGACTGCGCTCAGCATCGACGCCACCGTGATCGAGCGGAAGATAATCGGGCGTTCCTGCGGTGTCATTAAGCTCGGCGGGGAGCTATCGGTCCCAGGCGAATTGACAATTGCGACTACGATCGAAGCGGCACTGGCCGCAATGATGTGCGGCCTAGGCCCGGCATGGTCGGTGCTATCCGTGGATGGGATCGCCTGTTTCCCGAAGCCTCGTTATCACAACATCAAGCAGTTGACCGTGATGGTCGATTGCGAAGACGGTATCGCGGCCGCACAAAAATGCACGCAAGCGTGGGGCAGTCTCGCTCGTATTGTCGTGTCGGCGCATAAGTCGGCCGAACTGTTTCCGTTCGATAGCACCCTGCCTGTGGTGCAGTGATGAACGATATGTTTGTCGCTCTCGAACAAGGGCAGGATCACGGTGGTGCGGTATTGGTGGATGCCGCACGCGAGCAGATGGGCGCGATCATCGATCTTTTCGTCAATCAAGCTCTGCAATTTCATGCGACACCGGCGCCGCAAGCGGGCCTGATGGATCTCAACCACGAACCCGCGCAGCATGGTGCCCTCAAGGTCACGACGGGAGGTGGCAAGTCCGAACAGATGCGGCAAGGCGCCGCCAGATTTGTCTTGGAACAGAAGCGTCGAGGCCATTCGCTGTATCGCGTTATGTTTCTCGTGCCGACACATCGGCTGGCTGATGAGGCAAGCGACAAGCTGTTGGCCGTGTTCGGTGCGCTCGGCGTTTCAACAGCGATCTATCAGTCGCGCGAAGCGAAGGATTTGAAGACCGGCCAACCGCTCTGCCAGAACCTGGAGGCCGTCAAGGCGGCCCATAGCATCGGCGCTGATGTGCAGAAGACCTGTTGTGACGACGGGGGAGGTAGTAGGTGCCGGTTTTTTGACCAATGTGCATTTCAGGTGCAGCGCGAGAAAGCAAAATGCGTTGATGTTGTATTCGCGCCTCATGAAGTGATGTTCGCGTCGCTCAACCGATTTGGCAAGGACACGTTCGGCCTGGTGATCGTCGACGAAGGCTTTTCGATGAAAGGCATCATTCAGGATCCCCGTCAAACGCGAATGAAAATCAGCGCAATCTGCGACGACAATCTCACGGCTTATCCCGTGCGCAAGAAAGATGAGATCTTGGGGACCGAAACGCGGCAACTGCGCGAGCTTAGCACGAAGCTGCAATCCACCTTGATGCAGATGCCCGACGGCCGTGTGACACGACAGGCGCTATTTGACGCCGGGCAGGTGAACATCAGCTATTCCGAGGCGGCCAAGCTCGAATACAAGCGGATGGTCAAGATCGAATTACGTCCGGATACGAGTGCAGACGAGCGATCGAAATTGATTGAGCAGTATAAATACATGCGACAAGTGCGGCGCCGCGCCCGCATGCTGAAGGCCTTCGAGGAGTTCCTGAATGGCGATCAGGAGACTGCCGGCCGTCTGCTGGTCGAGACCGTGACGGAGTCGGGTGTCGCGACTCGGTACCTTCGCGTGCTCGGCAAGAAGGATATCCACGAGACGTTCACCGCATTGCCGCTACTGCACGCCGACGCCACCATGGAGATTGATCTGGTCCGGTATCACCTGCCGTACCTCACAATGTTACAGGAAATTAACATCCGTGCGCCGCACGAGCGCATCACGCAGATCGTTGGTCTTGCGGTTGGCAAGAAAATCCTCGCGCTGCCGGATGAGGCAGCACATCCAGAAGCCTTCAAGAAGCAGCAGGGCCGCCGCGATCGATTACGTGAACTGGTCATCCATCTGGCGCGCGGCCGCCGCACGTTGGTGATCTCCCAGAAGCATGTCGAAGACGTTTTTGACGACATCCCGGGCGTCGATACCGCCCACTTCGGCGCCATCGAGGGCCTGGACAACTATGGCGATGTTGAAGTGCTGATCACGATCGGCCGGCCGATGCCGAGCCCGGCGGCCATCGAGATATCCGGATCGGCTCTGACGGGCAAAGCGGTATCGGTCGGCAAGCGGCTTAAGGAACAGCGCGTCGTCCAATTCAAGGATGGCACAGAACGACCGTTGCTGTGCAGCGCCTACGATAACCCGATTGCCAATCTGATCAGCCGGGCAATCGCTGAAGGCGGCGTCTTGCAGGCGCTCGGCCGTTCACGGGCCGTAAATCGAACGTGGCAGAACCCGGTGGAGGCATTCGTTATCCTGGATGATCTGACGTTGCCGGTTGCGGTCGACGCGCTCCTGCATGTCACTGACGTTGAGCCAAACGAAATTGACGCGATGATGGAGCGCGGGTTGGTTCCTGAATGGCCTGCGGATGCGGCGCGGCTTTATCCGGATTTGTTCAAGAACCGGAAGGCGGCCGACTATCGATACCGCCGAGATGGCCGGGTTGCGATGATGTTCGCCGCCGCGTCTTATAGCGCGATTGGGCTCACTTCGTCGGCCGGCTCTTATAGCGCCATTGGGCTTACATCAGCCCGAGGTGAGCCTAATCATACTATAGATATATATTCTTATAGTGATTTTAGGCTCACCTCAAAATTATGCCGTTTCAAATCTATGGGCCGCGGTCAACGCGCGCGCCGGGCGCTGGTCGCTGCGGAAATGGCGCCGGTCGCGCGGGAGCGGATCGAGGGCGCGCTGGGCCAACTCGTTTCGTTCGAGTTAGTTGGTCCCTGACGTCCGTCTAAAGACTGCGCCGTTCGAATTGGGCTGGCGCCCGGCCCGGCAGAGTTCTGAAGGCTTCATCAGCTCCTCCCTGCGACTTACGGCACGCCGATGCGCAACTTCAAGCAGTGGCCGCTTGTGACGACGGCGAATCGCACCCGCCCGATCTTGCGGGGTCAACGCGCTCAGCATCGTGTCGCGTAACAAGCGGACCTACGTACACATTGGCAGGCAGGGTAGCCACGCGCGTCAATGACAGCAAGCGTGTTTCGGTCTCGCGCATTCAAACGCGCGCCCATCGACGGCCCTGCGCTTCCTGACGGCTGCCGCTGCGTCGTGGTGACTATGTGCTGATCGATGAGAGCCGCAACGTGATCAACGAGCCGGGCTTGTACTATGTCGCCGATCCCGAAGGCCGCGAGGCCCGCCGTGTGATTGCATCGTTGGTTGACGGGCAACTCGTGACTGCATTTCAGCTCAACAATCAGCCGGTCGATGTCGGCAATTCGCGTGTGCTCGGCCGCGCCATGGCGATTTTCCACGCCGTGTAATTACGGGGATTTTTTACCGAATAAGCGCCATGTCATTCATGGCGCTTATTTTTTGTTTTCGCGAGATGGTTAGTAGGAACAATTCGAACAATCGCAAACTGTATTTTCAATTGCTTGTCAACTTTTTCTTGACGTAGAGCCGGAAGCGCATTCTTTTGGCGCGCATAGCTCGTTTGACCGCAAGCTGTGTCGCCAAGGAAAGCTCACCATGTCAACGCTGATGATGTCAGCGGCGGCCGATAATGGCTCGCCGCAAACGAGTTTTATTGCCCGAATTCAGAGCGCGTTACCTGAATTCGCTTCTGATCGCGAGCGTTACGCGTGGATCAAGAGCGAATACGCGCGCCGCGTTGCGCACTCGCCAAAATACGGCAAAGGGCAGCTAGCTCGCGACCTTGCTGCCGCCGCGTTCAATGTCTCGATAGCCGATCTGCGTGGCAAGTCTCGGGCACATCCAATCGGCCCGGCGAGAATGAAGATCGCTTGCGTCATTCAGGTGCTGACGAAAGCGGGCGCAAGCAAAATCGGGCATCTGCTCAATCGCACGCATGGCGGTATGCATTACGCGTTTCGCACATACTTGGCGGGCATTGAGGATCAATTCGTGCAGGTACATGCGTCGAAGTCACATTTCTCGCACTCATGGTCGCAAGCATTACCGATGAAACAACTGCCATTTTCGGAATGGATGCGGCATTTTACGAGAGCGGACTCATCTCGTGTGTAGCTGCATTAAAAGCCGCCGCGCGCGCTATGATACTAACGAAACGAGTTGCAGTCATTTGGGCGATCGCCCTTGACCGTCGACCGGGCGTGCCGCGCGCATTTCGCGCAATAGACGATTGAGGAAGGTGGCAAGGGCGGCACTGTCCCGTTGCCAACGCGAAGTTTGACAAGAATTGCCCATGAGATGAGCGACGCTGACGTCAGTTAGCGGCGGCGGGCTCACTCGTGTGTGACAGCGGTGGAAAAACTGCCGCGCCCGTGATGATTAACGGACGCATCATCAGCGGTTCACTTCAAGTCCAAAAAAGGGATAATCACGTGAAGAACTACAATGCTGATGACTTTACCGACTCGACCGAGTTCGTACCTCATGTGTTGGTCGAAACAAAAAAACTGCACCACCGCGAATTCTCCGATGCGTGGCTTCTGAAAATAGAAGAAGCGCGTTCGATGTGGAAAGAGCTGCTCAAGGAAACGGCCTATAAAGCGTCGTGGCCTTGGATGAGCAAGATCTGCTTGGGCAATTTTGGAAAGTTTCTGATCTCATCGATCGAGCGTCGACGTGAAGAAGGTGTAGAGTCAAAGCAAACCGTGGCGATATTCAATTCGGAGATCTCGCCCATGCACTACTGGGCCGAATTTCCGACGCTGGTGAAGCTTGGCTTTTTCATTCTCGTGGGCGACTTTTATCATCCATCGATGCCAGAAAATTTCACAAAAGAGGCAGTTCATCACGCTGCGGAAAAGGTGAAAATGACAGCAACGTACAGCACGGAAAACCCCGAAGATGATGGCATCGAGAGTTTGCTACACGTGCTGACCAAAGATGAAGTTGACGAGGTGCTTTCCCTTTAACGGCTTCGGTCGCCGCGACTAACACATTCAAATCCGGAAGGGCGGCGCCTGTCCAGTCAGCCAAGCAAACCAATTTCTCGACTGCCTCTGGCTGACCGGCAGGTGCCGCCGTTCTGGTAAATCGTTGTATCCGGGTCCTTCCTGGACCCCGGCATATGCGGTGGGCGCTCCAGCATGCTAGGTATCTAGTCCTAGGTTTTGCTAGGGGGTTGATAAGATGTTTCGTCGTTCCAACGCTCGAAGCGCTGCCCCCTGCGCAGGGTGGCGATCGGGCGGCGCCGCGCCGGGACAGAGAATGACATTGCGTCCGATATGGCCTCAGATGATTCGAGAGGACGATCCAGCAGAAGAGGATACGTTGGTTGTGCCCATAAGCTTGGTGCAATTGGGAGAGACCTTGGGGATGTCAATAGCGACGATCCCTCACTGCTCGTTCTAAACAGAAGAGTGATCAACCAGCCGGTTTTCGCGTGCACCCACACGGCAAGATCGAACTGCTTTCTGAACGCGAAACTTTAGACATCATCGTTCGCGCGCTCAACGCGGCGGTCGCTCGCGGGCTCAGCGGTCGCCGCACGGTGCCTTGAGCGTGATCGAACGCGCGACAGCGCCTGGGCGCGTGTTGCGCCGAGAAGACCACCGCTGGTGACCGCCAGTGATTTCTTGAAGGTAGACTTAAGCTGCGCGGGTTGCCTTAGCTCGGCTCCTCGGCGAGGCCGCGTATGGCTCCCGCGCGAAGACCGAGCACGTAACCTTTACTCTGTTGCGATCTTCCTGTGTGTTGGATAATCCGAGGTAAATCAATCGGATGATGGAACGCGGCGTGTTGGGAGCCTATGCTCACGCCGCTGGACGTGTCCCGCATCTCGTTCAGCGAGCCTTGGCCTCGGGATTGCGGCATCCGAGCGGGCATTTTCCTTCTACGAACAGCGGCCCGCCCGAGCGGTTCTGGAGCCCGAGGATCGAAAAGGAGATCTGACCAACGGAAATGAGGAGGATAATATGAACCGGACCAGTCTTTTCAGCGCGTCTGTACTGTTGGCCTTGGGAGCTGCTCTGCTGCCGGGAAACGTCGTTGGTCAACAGAAGTCGGTCAAGGAGCAACTGGTGGGGACCTGGACATTTGTCTCCTCGACAACCAAACTGCCCGATGGCAGTCCGGCGTGGGGCACCAATCCAAAAGGGCTGCTGATCTTTACCGAGAACGGTTACTTCTCCTCGCAAATTGTGCGCTCCGATCTGCCGAAGTTTGCGTCGAATAACCGCGCACAGGGTACGCCAGAGGAAAATAGATCAGTGGTACAGGGAAGCATTGCCACCTTCGGCAAATACACGGTCGACGACACGAAAAAAACCTACACGCTGAAATTTGAAGGCAGTTCGTTCCCAAATCGGGCAGAAACCGAACAGACGCGAGCATTCGAAATTACTGCGGACGAATTGAAGGTCGCCAATCCATCAACATCGATGGGCGGGTCTTCTGAGCTCGTCTACAGGCGCGCCAAGTAGGTCCGAAAATTCTGTCTGAGCGGAGAGCCCATGAGGGCGCGTGTCTCAAGAGCACGCGGCCGCATGGCCCGACCCGCGCTTCGGGAAATCGCTCGGTTCACACACCGCGCCTAGGTTGGTGGACGATTCACTCGGGCAACGCGATCAGCACACCGGGTTGACCCGGGCTGGTGGTGAGATCCGAAAGCATGTCCATGTCCCTCCGCTGGTGTTACAGACATCAATCCGGCGTCGCTAAACCAACGCGCGCATAAACCTTAGTAATCACCAGTAGAATCTGATTGGCGAATGCGGCTCGAATGAGTGCAACAGATTGAAACCTACGACGAGCATGCGGGCGCCAAATTCACAGCCCTTAACAGATCCCCAAAAGGACTAGGCCGGCTGCAAGGCTTGACCGGGTCAGGTGGTTTGGATCGATCCATAGCTTGATTTCGTTTTCGGTCGACGTTTTTGCTCTTCTTTTTGGATTCGTTCCGTTGGGAATCTTTGAGCGAAGATGAAAATGCATTGGGATCGCGCCAATGTCGGCTTATGATTTTGGTTTCCACCGGCGGGCTAGGCGGAATTACGACAGGTGCGGTTGGCTCGATTGGCTGCAAGACAGCTTGGGGCGGGGTTTCCTGACGCTCGTAGTTAATCTCAAGTCGATCGGCCTTGCTGAGTGCGTGTTCAGCGTCAGCAATGCCGACCGTCGCCCCGTCTGCTGGCATCTCTGGGGGTGTGGTGCCGGCAGGCGTCCTGAGCACCTGGCCGACAGCCAAGGCGCTGAGCAGCGCTAGACATACAATCGCAAGCCAGACCGTCCTGATCATCTGCTACCCTAGACAGGTATCAGCGGGTAGCCTCAGTATGGATTTTGGCGCTTAAAGGGCGGAATACACTCAATTGTGAGGATTGTATGGAAATCGCCGGCTAACGCGCTACGCAGGGCCGTTGCGGCTGCTCAAGCTTCGGTTGGCATGCTCGGTTCTTACACGCCAAGCACCGAGCATAGCCCGCAAAGTTGAGGAACACTCAGTTTTAGATAGTTGCGAACCGTTTTGGATTTTCGCTCCGCTATATTTCCTTTTTGGATGTTTTTTCGCTTGCACCACAATGCGTAATCCATTTCGTCTTCTGTGCAACTTCGATAAACCTGCGCAACGAGTAACGATTGTGGGGAGGTATCGTTGCCGGCGAGAGCTTCAACTACCAAGGCTGAGAGTGCGGGTCTTCTCCTGTTCAGAAAACGTGATGGTGACATCCAGTTCCTGCTCGGCCACCCGGGGGGCCCGTTCTGGAGCCGTAAGGATGCTGGTGCGTGGAGCATACCGAAAGGGCTGATCTCTCCCGGCGAGGAGCCACTAGCGGCCGCGCGGCGTGAGTTTGCCGAGGAGACCGGGAACCATCCTACGGGAGATTTCATCCCGCTCGGCGCGGTGAAGCAAGCGGGCGGGAAGGTGGTTCACGCTTGGGCTATTCAAGGTGACTGGGATCCTGCTGGTCTTCGAAGCAATACGTTCGAAGTGGAATGGCCGCCGCGATCCGGGCGGCGCCAGGCATTTCCCGAACTTGATCGGGCGGCTTGGTTCAACGTGTACGAGGCGCGCCTAAAGATTCTGAAAGGTCAGGTCCTCTTTATCGATCGTCTGTTGGAGGCGTTGGTCAGATTGACGAGAGCTGATCATTAGCGAGAGAGCGTGTTTTCCATCGCCGCGAGCTCGGCGCCGTATTGTCAAAATCATCACGTCTCTGCCGCGTCGCCGACTATTGCGCGCGGCTCGTAGATGCGGAAAGGGACTGAGCACGCCCGCTTCTGTACGCGTCGAGCATAGCGTCCGGTCAATATCCGGCCGGCTGTCCGCGACTCGTGGGAACCATCGTACGATCGCGGCACTTGATGGGCATGGCGAAAACTCCCCTCAGTATCGAGATCGTTCAAGAGGGTGAGGAGCGCTTCATCGTCAAGACCTTTGCCGACGGTAGCGAGCAGCGCCTACCGATCGTAAAGCTGCCGAGGAAGAAGCGTTATCCAGACCGCCCGTACTGGACTTGGAAATTCGACAAATTCGACAAGAGTAAGAAGAAGGGGTTTTGAAAGTGGCAGCGGGGCTTAACGTTGCAAAAAAGCCGGCGTACGGGATTAACCCGCACGTCCGGCTTCCAACGACCCAAGGTCGATACTTTACTTGTTGAGCACTTCGCGAGCCTTATCCTTGATGCCGCCGACGGTATTCTGCACCTTGCCCTCGGCCTTGTCTGCAGTTCCTTCGGCTTCGGTCTTACTGTCGCCCGTCACCTTACCAACAGTTTCTTTGATCGCGCCCTTTGCCTGCTTAGCGGCACCTTCAATGCGGTCTTTATCCATGATTACTCTCCTTTGTGAGCGGATGTAACGAAGGGAGAGCGCCCGAGTTGCTTGACGATTTGGTGACCAGCACGCGGATTGCAGAGGTTACACGCCTGGAGCTTTCGGTACGGACGTAGCGTGGCTCGCACGCCAGAGTACGAAAGTGAACACAAGGCAGCGTCCGCGCCTTTTTGGCTGATTTTTGCGCAAGCTCGGACCGGAACCAACCCACGTGCGCAGGATTATTTGAGGCCATCAGAAATATTACATTTCAGGAGTCACCGTTGATCATCCGTGCAGGATACGACATCGCATTTGATAGGTGCCAATGGTGGTGCTTCTGTCCGTGCATCCGTCACGCCAGCAAGATCTCCGCAGCGAGCACAAGATTGAAGTGTCGCCACGCGTTGTCACCCGCGACGGCCTCGATCCGTTTGGCAATATCTGGACCAGATTTGTTGCGCCCGCCGGCCGGATCGAAATCCGAAACGACTTCCTGATTGAGGACAGTGGCCAACCGGATGAGTCGGCTCCGGCAGCCCAGCAATGGGGCGTCAATGACCTGCCCGACGAGGTCTTGCCATTTCTCTATGGAAGCCGCTATTGCGATACCCAACGCCTAACCAATCTCGCGTGGTCGCTGTTTGGGCCGATCGCGAGCGGTTGGCAACGCGTGCAGGCGATCAGCGACTACGTCGATCAACGCATTCAGTTTGGCTACCACCACGCGCGCTCCGACCGCACGGCGTCAGAGGGTTACGAAGAGCGGGTTGGGGTCTGTCGTGACTTCGCTCATCTGGCCGTCGCCCTTTGTCGGTGCATGAACATTCCAGCGCGTTACTGCACGGGCTATTTGGGCGACAGCGGCGTGCCCAAAGATCCCGCGCCGATGGATTTCAGCGCCTGGTTCGAGGTGTATCTCGACGGGACACTGGACGAACCGGCGCTCCGGCTAGTTCGGCCGCTGCAGGCTCAGCCGATCATCGATAGGCCGCCGAATTCGCCGCCATATCGGATATCCAGCCAGATGGTGAGGCGATCGCCTCGCACAACGGCCACCGTGCTTCCAATCTGCCGAACGTTCCAGTCGGCCGGTGACCGACACGATTCTGAAGCCGTCTGTTGGCCTGCCTGGTCAATAGAGCTGCTCCCTTAGCTGAACCACTGGCGGCGGTTCCGGCGACGTCTGAGAGGCGTTTTCCCCGACCAGCCACCCCAGCTAAGAACCAGCAGACCTTTTCGCAGCCAAATCTTTCTCCCAGCCGAATACTGATCTGCCGTCCAGCGCCGGCGAGGCCGCGCGTTCAACGGCATTAAAGGACTCGAGCGACGGACCCCCGGCAACGACCTCAAGGCGGCGGGCTTGGCTGTCGAGGCGTTTCAGGGCCTGCATCTCCTCGTCCCGTCCGAGCTTTGCTTGCAGCACCGCGGACTTCATCACCCGGATGGTCTCGTCGTAGACCTTCAGGGGGACCGGGTAGGGGTGGCGATCCTTGCCGCCATGGGCGAGTGAGAAGCGGGCGGGGTCTAGAAAGCGGTATGGGGTCCCGTGCACGACCTCTGCCACCATGGCGAGCGACCGGACCGTGCGCGCTCCGACGCCGGGCGTTAGCAGGAGTTCTGGGAAATCCACTGGGCCGCGCTCGGCCGCTGCTGCGAGCGTGCCGTGAAGCCGCCGCGTAAAGACATCGCTCGATCGGACGTCGTGATGCGCCGGCATGACGAGATGCGGAAGCAAGGCTTGCGCCGGGACCTCGCCCGCTAGGGCGGACAGCTCCGAAACGATACGGTCGGGGCCCAAGCAGGTCAGCAACTGCAGCTGGGCGCTGCGAGAGGCCTCGGCGCGCCTGTCGGTTAGGTTCACGATCTCGCCCTGCGCGGGTCCCTCGATCCCGCTATGCGGTTCGTCGACGAAGCTCTTCAGGTCCCCTGAATGCCAATGGTACCGCCGCGCCTGCTTATTGTCGGCGTTCATGCCCTGCTGCACGACCGTCCATTTGCCGTCGTCGGTCACGAAGAACCCGTGCAGGTAGAGATCGAAGCCATCTTGGACGGCGGCGCTGTCGACTTTGGCGACCAAGCGGCTCGCGCGGGTGAGCTTAGCACCGTCGAAACCGACGCGCTCGCCCAGCAACCGCAATTCGTCTGGCGTCTTCCGCGAATGCTGTCCTCGTCCGCCGCAGACGTGGATGCCAAGCTCGCCTGAAAGCGGTCCCAGCCCGCGCTTGAGTGCGCCGATGACGCTGGTGGTGATGCCGGACGAGTGCCAGTCCATGCCCATGACCGCACCGAACGATTGGAACCAGAATGGATGAGCTAGTCTTTGAAGGAATTCATCCCGACCGTAGTGGTGGACGACCGCCTGAGCGATGACGGCGCCGAGCGAAGACATGCGTGTCGCAAGCCAGGGCGGTACCCGCCCACCGTGCAGGGGAAGAATCGCTGTGCCGGAGCGTCTTGCCATTTCGAATCGCGCAATCCGTGTTCGACCCGAAGCGTATCAGGCCGGCGTCATCGGGTCAGGTCCATTGGTCATCGTTCGAAACGTAACTGAATATCTCGGCGCCTCAACGGCGGAAATACTGTGTTCCCATATCTGTCGCGACGCGCCGGTCATCATGTAGAGTGATCGGGGCTCGGCATCGATCGTGAAGCGATCCCATGTCTTGCCAGCCCGTTTGCGGAATCGAAACTTGCGGGCGGATCTCAGCGATAGGCCGAATATTTCGTCGAAATGCGGCTTGTCGCGGTGCCAGCCGATGCCGACCCCCACGCCGTATTCGGTACAGAGAACCTGCTGGATACGGATCGCAGGGCCTCCAAATGTCTCGACGTTTGCAACGATTTCCGCCAGCCAGCGGGGGATCGGTTCGGCGCGCCTCAATTGGCGCAGGTCGTAGTCGTAGCGGAAGCCGAACGAGGCAACCCGCCGCTTGCCTTCAAATTCGCCGAAATGAAAAGGCTGGAGCGGTAGGGTCTGAATTCCTAAAATAAGTTCCTGTTCGATCGCCGGCGTTACGAACTCGGCAGCGTAGCGCAGTCCTTCTGGCTTCGGACGCACTTTATCAAACAGGGTCAATTGCTCGGACACGAAGCCTCCATAGGCGGTGCCAAGTATGTAGGTTTCCAAGGCGCGGTTGAAAGAACGGCCTACGGGCAGGGTGGGGCTGGATTGGCGTCAGGAAATGGAAGTAAGTCCGGATATGGCAGGCGCGTTCAGCACTTGTCCCTCGGGCCCGAAGATAGATCCATGACACGGACAGTCCCAGCAGCTCTCGAAGCTATTCCAGTGTAGATGGCACCCGAGATGTGTGCACGCACCGGAATGCTCATGGACATTCCCTTTTGCATCGCGATAAGCCGCAATCTTCCGTAGGCCCTTGCGGATGATTGCTCCCTCTCCGGGCTCCAATTCATCCGCAGAGCTGATTTCGCCCGGCGTCACATATTCTGCCAGATTCTTGAGTGCGGTGCTGTTTTCCATTACCCAGTTCTTAGCAGCCTTCAGTGGCTTGCGGTCGGGCGCATACAGCTCCGTCCATTTGCTGTCGCCGCCCGTAACGAGGGTCGCATTCAGAATCGCACCCATCACGCCGTGGGTCAGGCCCTGTCCGGAGTCGCCGGTTGCGACGTAAATGTACTCCGACCCGGGGTTTTTGCCGATGAAGCCGGCGTAGTCGATCGTATCGAGCACCTGTCCCGACCAGCGATGTGTGACATCTTTCAGCATCGGCATTTTGCCACGCGCCCATTGCTCCAGGCGCTCGAAACGCTTGTCGGCGTCATCGGCTTCGCCGCTCTTATGATCCTCGCCGCCGACCAGGACGAAATCCATGCCGTTATCCCCCGGCTGAAGGCGCACGTAGTGATAGGGTTCTTCCGTGTCCCAGTAGAGCGCATCCGGCAGTGCGCCGCGATTGATGGCGAATCCAATGACATAGGTCCGGTAGGGCGACGTTTTCGAATGCAGCGCCACGCGGTCGACGATCGATGAGTTTGTGGCAACAACGGCATGGCCGGCACGGATCAGACCCCCCGTAGTCTTGACCGTTACGGCGCCATTTTCTTCGACGATTTCATCTGCGGCCGTATTGGCAAAGAAGCGAACCCCGCGCTTTGCGCAGGATTCGGCGACACCCGCCAGATACTTGAGCGGATGAAAAGTTGCTTGGCGGGGGTAACGCAACGCATGGCGGCTGTTGCACCCGCTGAGTGGCACGCCGACCAAACGCTCGACAGCAGCGCCTACCGCCCGCACAGCATCGAGTTCCTCGTCGATCACGTCGGCCGGCATATCGTCGCCCTGAAACAAGTAGCCGTCGAGACGGCGAAAATCGCAATCGATCCCTTCTCTTTTCTGTAGTTCCTCGATGCGGTCCACCGCCGCAGCCTGGCTTTGATAAAAGAGCTTCGACTGTTCGTCCCCTTTGATCTTTTGCATCTCGCTCATCAGGTCATCGCACAGTGGCGCCAAATGAGCGGAGGTACGCGCCGTCATTCCGCCTGCAATCGGCCCGCGATCAATAACGATCACCGACCGCCCGCGCTCGCTAAGCTCATACGCCGTCGACAGGCCGGCAATGCCGCTCCCGACTACGACTACGTCGCACCGTTCGTCACCTTGCATGGTGATGGCCTGAGGCGCCACCGCAATCGACATCCAAAGAGATTTGCTGGTCATTGAAATTCTCGCTTCAATTTATGCAAACGGCTTGGCGTATCATCAGTTCCATCCGGGCAATGGCGCAAAAATGAGAGTCGACCGCGGCATGCGGCGGCTTTTGCACTATACGAGGCGCGGCGTACGACGACCGCTGACGGCTCGTCGCTAAGCCCTGTAAGGCTCGTTGAGGCGGATGTCGTAAATTCGGCGGCTTCGCCATTGCGAAGCCGCCAGATTAATCGAGGTCAGGCTGCAGTTGAGGCCTTCGAGTTAACGCCTTTGCGCAGCGCGACCGTGTTTAGCTTGGTATTCGCCGCCTTCTCCTCGTTCAGATTTGTTGTCAGAAAGCGAACGATTTCGTCGTGGCCCAGTTCTTCGGCCCAAGCGATCAGTGTTCCGTAACGGCAGATTTCGTAGTGCTCGACAGCCTGTGCGTTCGCTACGATGGCCGCGTCCAGCACGGCCTTGTCTTCGATCTCGCCGGCTGTCTCGTCGGCCTCCTTGATGATGCCATCGATCGCCGGACACTTGGTCCCACTGGGTTCTTTGCCCAGCTTTTCGAAGGCTTTCTGAAGCCGCTCGACCTGCTTGTTGGTTTCTTCGAGATGCCCCTTCAGCCCGGCGACCAAGTCCCGATTGGTGGCCTTTTCGATCATCTTGGGCAGCGATTTAAGGATCTGCTGCTCGGTGTAGTAGATGTCCTGAAGGCCATGAAGCAGCAAATCCTCCATAGTTTTGATGTCTTTGGTAAAAAGTCCCATTCGAACCTCCTTCTGGAATGTGGCAAAGGAACGCCGAGGCCCGTTCGCGGTTCCTTTCTCTGAACGACAGCATTTCGCAGGACCAATGGCTGACGGACTGAAACGCTTCGCTATCTTAGGATGGGCGGCTATGGACGTTGGGGCGACATGCCGCGCGATATTCAGGAGGCTCTGTGAAACGGCAATGAAAGGTCAAACCGCCGACGGGAATTTGCCCGTATCCCTCACGACCGTCATCCGCGAACCGTGCATCCACCGAGGCGTGGTCTTGGAGGAGACAAGTCGGCCTGAAAGGTTAACTATCGGGGCGTAAGGTTACGGCACTGCCGCAATCACTTGAGTCGATTTCGAATGCCGTCCACCTATCGATCGACATGCAAAACCTATTCGCACCCGGCGGGATCTGGGCGAGTCCCTGGATGGGGCGGTGCTTCCGGCAATCGTCGCAGTAGCGGAGCTTAATCCTCAGCTGCACCGTGTTCACCCGATTTGTGACGCCTCTACACGCACAGGATAGGCCGGACGGTGTTTCAAGAGGGAATGTCCGACCCGTTCTCGTCCGCCAGGTGCGCAGCTCGATACTGTGTCCGCGCTATCCCGCCCGATACCCCCGGCAACAGTCATAGATAGATTGAGCCCGCCTATTTCGCGTTCGTGGAATCCGGTCTTACGGCGTTTCTCCAGAGAAAAGTGTCGGACACCCTAATTGTTACCGGTGCTGAGCCGGATGTCTGCGCGTACTGTCCACCGTGCTTTACGCTGTGGATCTGGGTTTCGGGGCCATTTGGTCGAAGATGCTATTTATAGGGTGACTGGTCGCCGGTTAAGCTCCTTATGGCGAGCTGCGAACTGCTGCTCTTCTATCGTGAGCTGCGGGAGGAGCGGGTGTTGATAGCCCTCAACATGGGGCCTGAGCCTATCGCGGTCTCGTCCGTGAGGAAAGAGTGTGTGGCCGCGTTCTTTTATCTGCATTTGCAGACCGCGACAGGTGAGCACCAGTTTTATACTCGGCAACGAAGGGTTGCTCATGAAATGAGGCGCGACAATTAGGAACATTTGGTAACATTGAGCGTTCGAGGAATTGCTAGACATCAAGCGTTTATACATGGGTGAAAAAGGAGATGAGGATCGCTCAGATTGCCCCGCTGATGGAGAGCGTGCCGCCAAAGCTCTACGGTGGGACTGAACGGATCGTTTCCTACCTTACGGAAGAGTTGGTAAAATTAGGTCACGACGTTACGCTATTCGCCAGTGGAGATTCCGTGACCTCGGCGAAATTGGTGGGCTGCGTTCCGACCGCCCTGCGGCTGGACCCTGAAGTCTGTGATGTCATTCCGTACTACATGCTCACGCTAGACCGGGTCCGGCGCCAGGCACACCAATTCGACGTTCTCCACTTCCACATCGACTATTTGCATTTTCCACTTTTCCGCGACATGTCCCCGCGAGTCCTGACCACACTGCACGGAAGGCAGGATCTCCCTGACAACAAGCCGATCTTAACGGGCTTTGATGAGATGCGTTTGGTCTCCATTTCCGATAGCCAGCGGATTCCGATCCCGAACGCAAACTTTGCCGCAACAATTTACCACGGAATCCCAGGGACAGATCTTAAGCCAACCTTACAACCGCAAGGGGGCTATCTTGCTTTTCTTGGTCGCATTGCTCCGGAGAAGGGTCCAGAAGCCGCTATTCAAATCGCACGATCTGCCGGTATTCCACTCAAAATCGCTGCCAAGATCGATCGCGTAGACGAACAATACTTTCGCGAACGAATCGCGCCCTTATTGGATCAACCGGGTATCGAATTTCTTGGAGAAATCAACGAACAACAGAAGGCGGAATTTCTGGGTCAGGCCGTCGGCTTGCTTTTTCCGATTGATTGGCCCGAGCCGTTTGGCTTAGTGATGATCGAGGCAATGGCATGCGGCACGCCGGTTTTGGCTTTTAATCGAGGCTCGGTATCGGAGATCGTGGAGGACGGCAAGACGGGTATCGTAGTCCAGTCAAAGAACGAGGCGATCGAGAAATTACCCCGCCTTTTAACGTTGGATCGACCTAGGGTCCGGCACGAGTTCGAGCGGCGTTTTTCGGCTCAACGAATGGCCAGTGATCATGTTAGACTTTATCAAGATTTGCTAAAAGGCGAGCAGGAATGTCTCCTCCGAAGCACTTTCCGAAGAGGTTCTCTCGGAAATGCTCAGCAAGCTGATCGTCTCACCTCTGCCGTTCAGCGACCAACGTGTTCTCGTTTGTTGACGACAGTCGATGCGCACGTCGTCGCTCCTTCCGGCACCAATTAACCCTTAGCGTGCGCGCGCGGGATGTTCCTGGGACACAATGACGCCACGGCGCTCCATTGGGCGAGCTGCAAAAATAGGAATCACTCACTTTAGGACCTAATTCGTCTATGTCGAGTTGACGTGACGATTAGAGGCCGTCATGGAAAGCGTAGAAGCCTACCTCACTAGAAAGAAGCAAGAGCTTGAGCTGCTGAACGGCTGTCTCAAACATCCTTTGACGATTCAGTTTCCAAAGTCGGTAGCCGAGGTGATCGAGCAGAAATTTCATCTTGCCGCAGCCCTTAAAGCTGAACACGCTCTTCATGATTGGGCGCAGACGGAAACGGCCTGGACGCATTCAGGTCGGCCTAGATCGGGCCCGTTCGAATTCAAATACGACTATCAACGCGCCGATCTGCAAGTGAAGGGTCCATCATTCTACGCGCTCGAGAACCAGTCAGGTAGCGAAACTGTTTATACGGCGTCGGGAATGGCCGCCATTTCAGGACTGCTGATGGCGACAGCTCCGGTTTTCTCCGAAGCTGACATCATCACAATGCCAAACTCCTACGGCGAGACGACCGAGCTCATAGACAGTCATACGAAGCATCTAAGAAGGATCGAACTCGGCGGATCATTTGCCGAAATAGCTACACTTCGGGGATCACGGCCACGGGTTTTGATATTGGACTCCTGTACCACAGCAAGCGCGTTTGAGGGGACACTTAAATGCGCTCAACCGCGGCTCGATTTGATTGTGTTCGATACGACCTGTTTTTCAAGCGGCTCCGGCTGGATCCTGCGAGCTTTGAGCTGGGCCGGCCGTGCAGCAATTCCGGTTATATTGCTTCGTAGCCATACGAAGCTTGATTCCCTCGGCGTCGAATATGGGCGGCTTGGTTCGGCCGTCTTCGCTCCTTGTCCGCTCGCCGGGGACGCAAAGCAGCAATGGCTGGAAGTCCTCCTGACAGAGATGCGAAACGCCGTCCGACTATTCGGTGGCGCGGCATTGCCGGCGCACTTCCCGCCTTACGTGGGGTCTCCGGCCTATCGCTCGCTGACCAATAAGCGGGTGGCCGCCATGCTGGTAAACAGTCGTCGGATGACGCATTATTTTTCCGCCAAACTCGCCGGATTAGCTGCCGAACGCCATTTCGCACACGGTCTTTACGTCACTTTGGCTTCCGCCAAGGCACTGGATGAGAACCAAGCGCGGGACATCGTCGCGGAACTATGTGCCGACTTGCGACGCAGAGGCATGCCTCTACGCCATGCGGGAAGCTTCGGATTCGATTTTGGGGCGGCGGAGTGGTCAACGGATAGAATCCGCGACCGCTACGTGGTCAGGATCGCAGCCCCCGATTTGCCAACCTCGCTGTGGGACGAGATCGTCGCAGCCGTAGGCGCCTGGTGGAAAGCGCGCGAGCGCCGGGTGGGGATGAGCCCGCAAAATGTCGGAACGGCGACGGAGGTCCCCCTTGGTACCGTTACTTAGAACCATCTCGCCCGAGCATGCGCCGCAAAGCTACGGCGTTCTTTGGGGCACGAGCTTCGTTGTCGTTATTGAAGTAAATCCAGGCGTTCTTCGCCCCGCTCGATTTAATCCTGTCCGCCCAAATCGCCAACTCACTCTTGGAGTAGTCGTGCCGATACCATCGCTTTGGGCCGTGCAGGCGGACATATACTTCATCCGCTGTGCGGATAAGCTCGTCGGGCAGGCGCGGTCCGCTGCAGGAGCAGAAGATAATTCCCGCCGCCCGGAAAGCCTTGTAAACCTCTTCATTCCACCAGCTGGCGTGCCGGAATTCCACAACGTTGCGGCGCGCCGGATCGAGCTGGCTGACGATATCGCCCAGCCGGGTCATAGTGTACCGGTAGCTCGGCGGAAGCTGAAATAGGAAGCAGCCCATGCGATCGCCGAGAATGTCTGCAATCATTCCAAAATCCGTTACGAGCGTCTTCGTGCCTTTGAACTTCTTGATGTGAGTGATGTACTCGCTGACCTTGACCGTGTAGACGAACTTCTTCTTGCCCGGCTGGCGCCTCCAGGCCTGGACACCGGCAACCGTGGGCCATGAGTAGAAGGAGGCATTGATCTCGACGGTGTCGAAGCTCTTCAGGTAGTGCGCGAACCAGTCGTTCTGCGGCACGCCCTCATAGAATGAATCGCGCCATTTCCAGTAACGCCAGCCCGAGCATCCCACAAAAACCGCTTGCTTATGCCCGGCCATCTTCCTCGCGATATTTGTTTCGCTCTTTAGGCGGGCGGCATGCATCTTTGCGGCGCGTTGGACATTGTCCTCACGCTGCTTTTCGCGGCGAAGCCGACGCCGTTCGCGGCGCTCATCGAGCGTAAGTTCGGTCCATAGAGCTGCTGTTATTGCGCGCGACATACTATTATCCCGACTGCTAACGTCCGGACAGTGGTGAGGGGTTCCAAGCAAAGCCGGGAAATCTATATGCTTTGGCAACGAAAGGGCTTTTGATGCAATTCGAGGTTCTCATCGTCGGCGGTGGACCCGCGGGACTAAGTGCCGCGCTCATCCTGGGAAGGTGCCACCGGAAGGCGCTGCTCTGCGATGAGGGCCGCCAGCGGAATCTGAGCTCGCACGCCATCCACGGCCTAGTCGGACGGGAAGGGCGCTCGCCGTCAGATTTCCTCGACGAGGCGCTGGAGGAGCTCTCACGCTATAAATCCGTCGAGGTACGCGGGACACGGGTCACCGATATCGTTCCAGCCAACGAGGCCTTTAAGTTCGTATGCGCGGACGGGACGCACGGCACGGCCTCGAAAGTCCTTCTTGCGACCGGGCTCGTTGACGAACTCCCGGAAGTTGCCGGGCTCGAACCCCTCTACGGGGTTTCGGTGCATCACTGTCTCTACTGCGACGGTTTCGAATACGCCGGGAAGCCGGCAGCTGCCTATGGCAAGGGTGATAAGGGCGCGGAGCTTGCCATCATGATGAGGCACTGGATGTCCGATGTGGTGGCCTGCAGCGATGGTACGGAGGTCAGTGCGAAAGCGATCAGGAAGCTCGAAGAATACAAGATTCCACTGCGATCTGAGCCAATCCGGTCCCTGGAAGGCGCGGACGGGGAGCTTGCGAGAATAGTATTTGAGAGCGGGCCTGAACTCCCCCGGACCGGTTTGTTCTTTTCGACCGGCTGCCATCAGGCTTCTGATCTGTCCGAAAGTCTCGGGTGCGCGCGTAATGAGAAAGGAGGCGTCGTCATCGATCCGGACACCGAAGAAAGCAGCGTTCCCGGTGTCTATGTTGCAGGTGATGTGTCGCGCGACGTCCTCCTCGTCGCGGTAGCTATCGCGGAGGGCGCGCAGGCAGCCGTGTCGATTAATAAGGCTTTCCTGCGCCGCGACGGATTTTGCGAATCGAATAGCATGCCCTAGCTGTTCGCTTCTTTCTCCGCCTTCGGAAACCAGCGCCAGACCCCTATTATGTTGATCACGAGGAGGATCACGTTCTGGATCACGAGCGATGCTTTGGTCTCCAGCCAGCCGTCGACCATCCAGGCGATGGATGCAACGATGAAAATCATGAAACCGGCGACGGTGACGCGTGCGTTCAGATTGGCCGCCACGAGGGTTGCGGCCAAAACTGTTGTCACTGCCGCGAAGGTTCTCAGGATCATAAGCTCATCCATCACAGTCGCCTGATTTCTTGGGCGCGGATGACAATCTCATCCTGCGAGAGCTCGCGCTGCAGTCTTTCGCGCAGAGTCTGCCAGTAGCTACTATCGAGTTCTTCCACCATGACTTCGACAACAGCAATGCTGTCCTTCTCTGTCCCGCCGCCGCTCTGCCACAGGCCCTGTCCCGGCGCCCGCAGAAAGCTGGTCGCGCCGCCGAACCTGTCCGTCAGCTCTTTGAGGAAGCAGTCGAACCAGTGCTGACCGATCGGCTGCCCCTTGCCGGTCTCTTTTGGGAGCAGGATCTCCACGAGGTGAGAGTTGCCGGCGCTCACGACGCCCTGCGCTCCCCTATGCCTCCGGGCCAGTTATCCAGCAGCGTTTGCGTCGTCACGGTTTCGACCTGTTCGCCGAAGCGGTTCATGTAGACATTCATCATCGCATCGTGGGTTTCGTTCGCCGAGCTGCAAAGCGCGTCGGTGACGAGAATCACGCGGAATCCCCAGTCGATCGCGCCAAGCATGGTCGCCAGCACGCAAACGTCGGTTTCGCCGCCGGTGATGATGACGGTATCGATCCCGGCGCCCCCCAGCTGCTGGTGCAGGTCGGTGCCGGTCCAGGGAGAGTACACATGCTTGTCGAAGGTGCGGGCCGGGGGCACGTACCTGGCGAGGTCCGGGACCAGGCCGATCATCTCCGGACCCAGCTGGTCTATGGTCATAGAGTCCCACCGCTCATAATAATGACGCCACATGCCGACGCCCTGACCGGAACTACGCGCCGGGATGAAGCGGGTGAAAATCGTTTTCTCAGGATGGGTGGAAGTGATCGACAGGATGTTGGGCAGAACCCGCTCAAGCCGGGGCATTCTCCACTCGGTGCTTTCGGCAAACATCCTCTGCATGTCCACGCAGAGATGAACCGCCGTCTCCCCGGGCGCGCCGTAGCGCAACTCATCATTCTTCGGCATGGCTATCTTCCTAAAAGCCCTCCAACGACGGACGGTCGACATGGTTCCTGTAGGGCGAAGGCCGCAAGGGTACGCAACCCGGCAAGGCCTGCGGCCAATGAGCGGTCGCGGCGCATGCGGGGGCGCGCTGGCTGGAACTCCTGTTATGCGACTGGTGTTGAATATCGACCAGACAGTCCAGGAGACGATAATGGCAAAACGGGCAACGACCAAAAAGGCAGCGAAGAAGAAATCGCCAGCGAAACGCGAATTGATTTCACCGCGCGGGGACAAGCGCTACATCCGGCGCGACGCCGCGGGCCGGATCAAAGAAAGCGATGATGTGAGCCGCTCGCTGTCACAGGACCGCCGCCGGAAGGCGAAGAAGGCCGCCAAGCCCGGACGGGGCGAGCTCCGGCTCGAAAGAAAACGCGTGCCAAACGCTAGTCCCACTCTCGATCTTTTCGGAGACGACGCTCTTCCTGAGGGCGCTCGTGGGCATGGGCAGTTTGCTTGCCGAAGTGGTGAAAAAGCCGCCCTGCACCCGGAGTAAGGCCGCCGGTCACTGCTCTCCGATCCGCATCAGAGAAACGACGCAAGCCCCAGGATCGTGGCAAGGAACGATTCTTTCTTTGGCTGGTTCTCACTGCAATCCTGCATTTCCCCACGAAATCGATCTCCGTTCGGTCCTGCCGCACGGATTTCAAATTTGGAGCCTCAAAAATGGGGGTTCAAAGGTTGCTCGAAGCTCGCGCTCTGCGCTTTGATCGGACCGACGTCCGCCCAAACTCCAAATCCAGAATTAGAAGCATGCCGATCGACGGGATTGATGGCGCTTTTCGCGATCGAGAGAAGGGCCGACAACGCGATTAGCTTGTCACCCGGTATACCAGCACACTTTTCGTAGGCGAACAGGCATCGCGCTCCATTGAGCTAAAGCACATTGCTCGGCTACTAAACAGCAAGCTTCACTGAGGCGGTCCGCCGCAGGAACATCTGCCCGGTGAAAGGTTTTTTCGTCGCGAACCACCATAACGAGCCGTCAACAAACCGAAGGGCGACATGCGCGCAAGGGGACGGTGAAAACGGGCTTCCTGAATACTACGCTCGGCAGCGCGAGCACATGGACGAAACGGAGCTAGAAGAGGGGAGCGTCAGGCTGTCAAGACGCCGGCGAAGAAGACCAAGGTTGCGAAAAGTGTAAGGGCGTGCGGCGGTAGAAGTGAGGCGGGGAGCGGGCCTATGTCAGGTAGCGCGGCCCCGCCGCCCTGACCGCGACAGGCCCCGGCGGGGGCTGTTTGGTCTCTATCGCGACGATGGCCTTGTTGGCGAGCCATATCTGGTGCCGGCACTTGCGGCCCCCAGTCAGCCATTCGTCAAGGATGATGCGCGCACAAACGACCTCGGTCATCGAATAGGGGTACGCCTGCCTCGTTGCTTCCAGGTAGTCCAACGCTATATCGAGCGACGCCTGGAGGACGGGGTCGGGGCTCTCGAACGGCCAAGGATATCGCATCACCTTTACTCAACCGCAATATTTTCGTGAGGAACGCCATGCCGTTGCTATTGTTCCTTACGGGTGGGTGCCACTGGTCGTGGGCGTCATCGGCCGGGCTGCTCCCTCCATGGGCCTGTGGCCGTCTGCCCGAGGGCACCCGAATTAAAAGGCCCGCCGAGGCGGGCCTTAGTTTAGAGGTTGCGATAAAGTTCGCGTTCTCGCCGTATCTCGTCGGCCCCATAGGGCGGTGCAGCAGGATCGAACGATTGCCATCCGCTCTTTTGCCAACCCGCAGTTCGGTCCCGAAGGTTCACTGCTGACTCGTTCAGCAAACCATCGAGCCGGGCACGATCCGCGTCCGCAACCCTCGCGGAAACAAGCGTTCCGCCTCGTCGGACGCCCTCGGCATAGGCGTCAGCGTCTTCTTTGGATATGCCAGCCTCGGTCAATGCGCCCACGATTCCGCCAGTAGCCGCACCGGCGGCCGCACCTACGGCCGTCGATGCAAGCCATCCCGCGGCGACGACCGGTCCAAGGCCGGGAATAGCCAAAAGTCCTAAACCAGCGAGCAGGCCTGCTGCACCTCCCAATCCGGCACCGATGCCAGCGCCTTTGCCGGCACTCTCGGCGCGATCGTCCACGCCATCTCGGTCGCGATCTTTCCTATCGCCGCCGAACCAATTGTCCGAATTGTTTGCGACGATGCTGATGTCGGAATGTGCCACGCCAGCCGACTCAAGGCGAGCCACGGCCCTCTCAGCATCCGCGTAACTGTCATATAAACGCGAAATCGTAACGGTCATCTCGGTGTCCTTTACTTAATTGGATTTACATTGCCCTGGAAATCGAGGCTGACGTCGGTCGGCGCGCCGCCTTTACTCGCCTTAGCCCGCCAAACGCCATTGTCGTCTTTCGTGAGGTCGCTGACGTTGCTGTATCCAGCTTCTTCAATTTTTGATTTTGCCTGGCCCTCGGTAAAGCTATTCCGGCCGGCGACAGGAGCGTTGGAGTTGTTCTGACCCGAACTGTTGACGGCATTGTTGTTCGGCCCAGATTGAGCTGGCGGGTTCTGCGCATAAGCTGCGCTCACAGCCATCAGTATGCCAAACGCGAGTATCGATCGTTTCATTGGGTTCTCCTCTTTCAATGTCCCTCCGATAAACTGCGCTCAAAACGCTAAGTTCCTCGTGCGCGGCGCCGATCCGAGCGAAAACTCAATCATGCAGTTTCATGGGGCTAGTTCAATTTGCGGTCGAAACAGGCCAATACCCCGCGCCCGCCGAACGACGGTCGAGTTGATGCTCCGCGCCGAAGCGCAGAACGTTGCTTTCCGGGGGTACCCAGTTTTAGAAGTAAGAACCTCGCCGGCGGTCACCGTTCGAACTTGTACCGATCGTGGGTTGCTCGCTTCAAGGATAGTCAGCTTCCGATACAAGGGCGCGCTCTACGGCTTCAATCGCCGTTTGGAATTCCACAAACCGCGCCATTGTGGCTTCATAAGTGCCACGTTCATAGGGTTTGGAAAGAAGCTGGGCGCACAGCCTGCGCTCCTTCACCAACGTCGCCAGCGCGTTCACCAAGTCTTTCTTAGCAGACTCAGTCATTGCTCGCCTCGCCGGATAAAGATCGTCTTACTAGCTAGCCCTCAGTCCCCGCCGGCGGCGGCGCGTTAGACTGTCTCCGGACCCATAGCGTTTCCGCCGCCGCGTTTTTCGACCAACTTACCGGATCGATGATGTTACTATCGAGGCCGGCGGCGAGAGGGCTTCCGGTGCCTCCGGTCTTGCCGCGAGGTAAAGTTCGCTCGCCACAAGCATGACTGCAGTGACCGCCAACGCAAACATGCTTAGAAAAGTCGTACGGTCATCCACATCGTATGTCGAAATATTTACGGCGACAGCCATCGCCTTTGGCTATCCGCGCGAGCGCTCGTGATGGAATAACAGCGGGTCCGAAACCTTTGGCTAGCCGCGACAGGCGCCGTTGTGAACGGCGGGCGACGGCTGCGGTGCAGAAACTACGCCAAAAGCATTTCGTTCCCGGCCCTTTAGCATTCTACCGAAGGAGTTGCACGACTGACGATTGCTTTGCATTTAATGTATCAATCAAGCTTCGGTGGTTTGCTTTAGCATTGATCGAATATCTCACCTCCTCTCTTGGTCGCTCTCACCATACCGATGCGGGTCGATCAAGCTGCCATCACGACCCGTTCGGTCGACTTCAGCCTGGCCGGCTTGCCGCCGGGTGGCGTTCGCGGCGAATGATCTAGACTGGAAAGGGCTTCCAGGACGTCATCGATCGACACTACGTTCTTTGTGCCAGGCATCTCCCGCAAGCTCGGGCACGAGGTCACCGCAGCAGCATCGGAAGCCCAGGATGCCAGGATCGCCCGTTTCTCGGCTCTTGAAAGCGTTGCGTCGGCCAGGACATCCTGAGGATGATTGAAGACTTTGCCGGGATGCAGAATGGCGTTCAGGTCATAGATATTCTCGTCGAAATGTCGGTCCGTCATGTCCTTCCTCCAACTCCTTTCGTTTCGAGGACAAAAATCCACTTAGAAAAAGGCCGACGATATTCAAGGCTGGCTAAATAATTATTTCTTTGGTTCGAGGCTGGCGCTCACAAAGGGTTCTTTGCCATCTTATTCGCCATGTGTTTTGCGCAGGCTCCCTGCCGTCTGAAAAATTTTCGCCTGCCCTCTTGAACCTGATTTTCGGCGCTCCCAAGTCGTTTCCGCCCGGGGGGCCGTTCTGACATCGCTGTAGGTGGACGTTCGTGGGAGCCTGGCTTTAGAGGCCGGGCTCCCACCAATCGAACGAAGAAAGGATATATCGAAGAACGAAGGAGCCTGAGATGAGCCCACAAGTTCAGGGAAGGCTGCGTAAGGCCAGGTCGGTTGTTCTGGATTGGCTCATGTTCGCGATGAGCTTCGGGACGATTGCCTGGATCAGTTTTCGACCGATTGGAGGATGAGATGATCAGTGATCAAACCATTGTCTCCGCTCGTGCGGAGAAACAAAAGGCTCTCGGAAGTCGCGTGTTCCGGAGGATTTGCACGGCATCGATGGCAGCGGTTTTGACCCTACCGTCGATGGCGGCTTGGGCGTTGGACGGCCCTCGCGAAACACCAAAGTCGCGGAACGCCTTCGAGACAATCGCGCTGCCGCCGATTCCATATTTGGATACGATGCCATGGTTTGAGTGGAATGCCGGTGTGAACACGTTGAAGGTCGACACCCTGCTTTCACCGATCCTGGACCCATCGGGAATCAAGCTCACGCCGGACGGCCGCGATAAGGGGAGGCCAGCGATCAGCTAGATTATTTCACACGGGGATGCGATCTCCTACCGATTGCGCGGATCGTATCCCCATCGTTTATTCGATCATGGCTGACGTACTGACCAACATCCGGTCCCCGTCCAAAACGCCCGTATTTGAGCTGGCCCCCAGCGTCCGTTCCTTCCTGACCGAGGGCCAGCGCAGAGTAATCGAGCATTGCAGGCGACTCCTCTAAGCTCAGGATCTCGCCACAGAACATCGCCAACGCCTCAACCGGCTGGTCGAACTGGCCGAAGTTGAATTGCAGCGTTTATAGGCCTGACGACCTAGCTCACTACGATACTGCCGCGGTCGTTAACGGATGCAGCGGCGCGCCGCGGTAGGCCTCGAACAAAAATTCGCGAAATTCCACTTGAAACCAAAAGGCGATTTGCTAGTTTTTTGCTTGCCGCGATAAACGGTCCGGGTGCCCTCGGGGCCCGGCGGAGACGGGCGCCGGAGGTGTCCGACGCCTGCTCGTACCCATCTTGCTCCTTGGAGGATTTGGCTATGAGGACTTACGGGATCAGCCCCTTGTGGCGATCAACTATAGGATTCGACCGCTTATTGGACTTGGTCGACGCGGCCAGGTACGCCGCTGGCAGTGACAATTACCCACCCTGCAACGTGGAACGCTTATCCGACGGCCGGTATCGGATTTCACTAGCGCTGGCCGGTCTCTCCCCTGATGACATCGCGATAACGGCCGGGCAGAACGTGCTCACCGTCGAAGGTCGCGAGGCCGATAACGGGCAGCATAAACTGCTCTATCGGGGCATCTCATCGCGGCCGTTCAAGCGGCAATTCGTTCTGGCCGCCCACGTCCGCGTCGAGGGAGCACGGCTCGAAAACGGCTTGCTGCAGGTCGAGTTGATTCGAGAGATCCCGGACGCCATAAAGCCTCGCCGGGTCCCGATCAACAATCTGTCCGCATCCGACGTCCACCAGATCGAGCGCGAAGCGGCTTGAAGGCTGGTTGTTCGATGGGCTTCGCAGAGCCGCGCAGCTTACAGGCCGCCGCACCTGTGCGGCGTGTCCACGCGCCCGCTCCCGCGATCAATACAGAACGAGCCGTTCGCATTTTGAAGTGATTCTCATTCCCAACTTCAATGGGGGTTTACATGTTTAACGTTGCCGCTCTACCTGCTCCGTCTGTCGACGCCGGGCTATCGAAATATCTCGTCGAGATACGCAAGTTTCCCATGCTCAAGCCCGAGCAAGAGCTTGCCTACGCAAGGCGCTGGCGCGAGCATCGGGATCGTGACGCAGCGTACCATCTTGTCACTAGTCATCTCAGGTTAGTCGCCAAGATAGCGATGCGCTATCGCGGCTACGGCCTCCCGATCGCGGAAATCGTCTCCGAAGGCAATATCGGCTTGATGCAGGCCGTGAAGCGGTTTGAACCGGACCGGGGCGTCCGCCTTGCCACCTATGCCATGTGGTGGATCAGGGCC
The DNA here is from genome assembly GCF_040546575.1 of Bradyrhizobium sp. OAE829. Taxonomy (NCBI): domain Bacteria; kingdom Pseudomonadati; phylum Pseudomonadota; class Alphaproteobacteria; order Hyphomicrobiales; family Nitrobacteraceae; genus Bradyrhizobium; species Bradyrhizobium sp. OAE829. The sequence goes on from NZ_JBEPOE010000001.1 coordinate 6,209,105, forward strand.
ACCATCCAGGAGTACATCCTGCGGTCCTGGTCGCTGGTCAAGATCGCCGCCAGCGCTAGCCAGAAGAAGCTTTTCTTCAAATTGCGGAGGGCCAAAAGCGCGATTTCCGCGTTGCAGGACGGAGATTTGCGTCCAGAGCAGGTCAGGCAAATCGCGGAGGGTCTCAAGGTGGCCGAGCGCGACGTTGTCACCATGGATCGGCGCCTGCGTGGAGACGTTTCTCTGAATGCGCCGATCCACGACGAGGATGAAACCGGACAAGCGTTGGACTGGCTTGTGGATCCCGCGCCGACCAGTGAAATCACCTTGGCCGAGGAGCAGGAGACCAAACATCGTCGGCAGGCCTTGGCTAATGCCCTCGCCAAGCTCAACCCTCGCGAACGCAATATCTTCACCGCCCGCTGGCTGAACGAGGAGGCGGCGACCCTTGAACAACTTGCCGCAGAATATGGAGTATCCCGCGAACGGGTCCGCCAGATCGAGCAACGAGCGTTTCAAAAGGTAAAGGCTGCGATCCTGAAAGCTCAGCATGAGGTCGACGGCCTACCCACTTGCCGCGCGAAGGAAATGAAGCAGCGGGAGGCGCGGCTCTAATCCTAGATCGGCGAATTCCGTTTCCTGACATCTTAGGAGAATGAACGTGACGGCCCACTTGAAATTCGATCGACTTTTTCTAATTTTTAGTCTGCCGCGATGAGCGGTCCGGGCGCCCTTCGGGGGCCCGGCGGAGACGGGCGCCGGAGGTGTCCGACGCCTGCTCGTACCCATCTTGCTCAATGGAGAATTTGGCTATGAGGACTAGCTACGATTTTGCTCCCCTTTGGCGGTCGACCGTCGGTTTTGATCGCCTGTTCGATCTCGTGGACGCCGCGCAACAGGCCGGCACGGAGGATAACTATCCCCCTTGCAACGTCGAGCGCCTGGGCGAAGACCGGTATCAGATCTCGCTGGCTGTGGCGGGCTTCTCAGCCGATGAAATTGCGATAACCGCAGAACAAAGCGTGCTGACGGTGGAAGGACGGAAATCGGAAAAGCAACAGCGCGAGTTCCTGTACCAGGGAATTTCATCGCGGCCATTCAAGCGGCAGTTCAATCTAGCGGACTATGTCCAGGTCAAGGGAGCCGCGTTCGACAACGGCTTGCTGCAAATCGAACTGGTGCGCGAGATCCCGGAGGCCATGAAGCCGCGCCGGATTTCGATCGACAGCTCGCCCGCGTCGAACGTCCGGCAGATCGACGGCAAGGCAGCCTGACCGCGAACACAACTTACATGAGCGAACCCACTTCCGCGGCGGATTTTGTCCGCGGCGGAAGTTGCTTGAGAGGAGAACATACCATGGGTATTAAAGATCTCATTCCCTGGAACAACGGCGGACGCGAAATCGGCACTCACCGTGGTGCCGAGGCGAATCCATTCTTCACGCTGCACCGCGAAATGAACCGCATGTTCGACGATGTGTTCCGCGGGTTCGATCTTGCGCCGTTCGGATCGCCCCGGGGACTGAGCGGGCTTGGCTGGCCTCAGATCGACATCGATGAGACGGACAAGGAGGTACGCATCACCGCCGAATTGCCTGGCCTCGACGAGAAGGACGTCAGCTTGCAAATCGCGAACGGCGTTCTTTCGATCTCCGGCGAGAAAAAATCGGAATCGGAGGACAAGGCGCGTCGGTTCAGCGAGCGGTACTACGGCCGGTTCGAACGGCGAATACCGCTGGAGGACGTCGATGAGGACAAAGTGTCGGCTGCGTTCAAGAACGGCGTCTTGACCATAACCGCGCCGAAATCCGCGGAAGCAAAGAACGTCCGCCGCATCGCGATCAATCGCAACGGCTGACAATTTCCAACGTTCGGGCGCTTAATCGTCCGGACGTGGAAATTCTCCAATAATTCACCGGCAAAAGTGTATCGACGCTTTGCATGGGCGGTGCTTCCTTGCGCGTTCGCCCTCAGGCGAACGCGGCACGTTGGTCGCGCTGACGCATGTTGAAAGCTTGGTTGGGATTTTGGACGTGCTGAAGGCCAAGGGAAAGCAGGAAAAGAAACGGTCCCCTTCGAGCGAAGCCAGAAGAGCATCTGATTACTCCAAGCCTAAGTGTGGCAGCCGACCTGCTGTGGTGCTTGGGCCCGGGTCAGCATGCCGGCGTAACAATCGCCCAACGTCCTTGTGGAAAGCTGACGGCACTGGAGGTGGGTTCCGATGAATCGCGATATCGATCAGCCAATTGAGAAACTGCCCATGACAAGTGAAGGCTTCGCAACTCATAGAGACGAACTTGGGCACCGTCTTCAGGTCGAGCGTTCGCGCATCGTCGAACGCATCAGGGAAGCTATTGCGGACGATCCAAATCTGCCCGAAAACGCGGACTATCAAGCCGCTAAATCCGAGCAGGACGTCAATGACGCTCGCATTGCAGAACTCCAGAACAAGCTCGCGCGGGCCGAAGTGATCGAAGTTTCGGGGCTTTCCGGCAACACTGTCAAATTCGGCGCAAGAGTGAGCATTGTCGATGAGGACACCGGCGAACGACGGCGTTGGCAGATCGTCGGCGTGCCTGAAGCCGACGTAAGAAGGGGCAAAATTTCAGTCTCTGCGCCGCTTGCCCGTGCGCTAATTGGAAAATCCAAAAATACAACTGTGGAGGTTATTACGCCCGGTGGGGTCAAGGCTTACAAGATCACCGATGTGGACTGGTCCTCGAGTTCATGACGACTTCGCGCGCGATGAGGGCGATTGGATATATATAAGCTCATCCGGGAGGAGATGAAGCTCTTGAAGCCGCCGGGTAGTTGACCAGCACTTGAGGATGGCGCCAACGGAAAGTGCAGTGCCAGCTTACGCAGCTACGCTGAGCCGACCTGACCCTTCCCGCCAGCTTGCCGATGTTTCCCGTCGGTGAGAAGACGCTGCCGGGCGAAATCTGACCAACTCGCTTCCATAGTCCCCCGCTATCTGCTCTTAGCGTGACCGGTCGGCGTCGGTATTCATGGCGGCGGCGAACGCCGGGGTGCGAGCCATTTTGCCAGCAAAAATTGCCTATGCTGGCACACACTTCGGAACATCGGCTGTTCGGCCGCAGCAAGGGCGCAGTCGGCGCAACAATTTGTCGCCCCCCTGTCTGGTCACAGCACGACCCGTTGTCCGCTTGCTACCCGACCACAAACGCCCACATTTCTGTTGAGCGCGTGGTTCCTTGCCCATATGCCGTCTCCAATTCGCGTAGCTCCCAAGCGAAGAAGCGAAAAGGAACTGCGCCAGATGATGCTGGCGGCTGCTCGCCAGCACGTAGAATGCAACGATCTGGAAGACCTTTTCATATTCGGGCCCGCGCCGCGCCGGGATGCCAATTGGGGTTTCGGGATCGCGGGCAGGGAGAACAAAGTGTCCGTGGCTTGCTTTAAGCGCCTGGACCAGATTGCCAGAGACCTTCAGCAGAGATATGAATTGCATCCCGTCCAGGCTTGCCGGCGCGATATCGAAGCAAGGGTTTGGTCGTTGGTCCATGACCACCCGACACTCGCGGCGTCGCTGTCGCGCGAAGGCGGGCCATACGAAATCGCTACGTTCAAGCCGTTGAACGAGCGACCGAATTGGACAATGGAATGGGCCACCGACGATCAGTCCGCTAAGGCCGCATTCGATAGGATCGTCCGGTCCGTTCAGACGCAACTTGAACTCAAATAATGCTCGCGTTTCGGCACCATCGACCAGATGCCGCAGCATGGTGGGCGTTGGAACGTTCTGCCGAGACGGTCGTTGCTCGCCTGGTCGGGCTTCATGTCAGTGATGGCGGCCTGTGTATTCCCGCGAGCGGAATTCATGGCGATGGTTCCCAACAACGCGAGACACTCCGCAGGATCCGGTCGGGAAGAACGATCGACCCGGCTGGACAAGTGGACCGTCATCTCAGGGGCCGTTGTTCTAATGGCGGCAACCCTGACGGCAGTGCTGGCGCCCGAAGGACGCCGGCCTTTGCCAACCGAGGATGAAAGAAATCCTTTGCGAGAAAGGTCACGCGACACGGCGCCGCGGGAGGCCGCCACTGAGGTCCAGGATCAGAACGACCGCGGCCGGCTGGCGAGTTCGCCTTCCGAGATCCCGGCGCGTGGATGGAAGGACATTCTGCTGCGGGTCTATTCGAACATTTCCGAGCACCGTGTGTTGGCACTAGCCGCGGGCATGACCTACTACAGCCTGCTGGCGATCTTTCCCGCGATCGCGGCGCTGGTCGCAGTCTACGGTCTGTTTGCCGATCCGACGGCCATCACCAGGCATCTGGATCAGGTCTCCGGGATTTTGCCAGGAGGCGCGGTCGACGTCGCCCGGGACCAACTCACGCGGGTCGCATCGAAGGGCAGCGGGACGCTGGGGGCGACCTTCGTCATCGGGCTTGTGGTTTCACTTTGGAGTGCCAACGCCGCAATGAAGTCGCTGTTTGACACGTTGAACATCGTTTACGGCGAGACGGAGAAGCGTGGATTCCTGAAATTGAACGTCGTCTCGCTGTCCTTCACATTCGCCGGAATCGTCTTCGTGCTCACGGCCCTGGGCGCGGTCGTGGTCATCCCGGTCGTCCTCAACTTTATCGGCCTGTCGAACTTCGCCGACCTGATGCTGCGCCTCGCGCGCTGGCCCGCGATGTTCATCGCGGTCGCGTTGGCGCTCGCGCTCATCTACCGCTACGGGCCCAGCCGCGAGGCGCCGCAATGGCGCTGGATCACCTGGGGCAGTGCCGCGGCCGCGGTGTTCTGGCTTGTGGGGTCCGCGCTGTTTTCTTGGTATGCGGCGAGCTTTGGCAAGTTCAACGAAACCTACGGCTCCCTCGGGGCCGTGATTGGCTTCATGACCTGGCTCTGGATCTCGGCCATCGTCATTCTGCTGGGCGCCGAACTCGATGCCGAGATGGAGCATCAGACCGCTCGCGACACCACGACCGGCTCAAGCAAACCGATGGGAACGCGTGGCGCCAGAATGGCCGATACCGTCGGATCCGCGCATAGCATGATTTAACTTTCCAAAACTCCTTGCCCGCAGAGCGCGCGCGAGATCTTGCTTTTACCTTTGAGAGGATTCGACAATGGGGCCCACGAATAAGCCCACAGGCGGTGCCGTCTGAAAAAGGAGGCAGATTCGCACCTAGACGATGGGCGAAATGACAAGAGCACCGGGGATCCTGCACTGTCACACCGACGGCGGACGGAAGGTGTACTAAATGCGGTGAGTTTGGCGCAACTTCAGCTGCATGTGAAGATCGCCGGCGAGGGCTGGCACGGGCGGCCTTGACATGCCCGTACTGAGCCAAGCCTAAGTTCGAGTGGTTTGGGAGTCTGGCCGATTGAACAAATGTCGGCTGGCGCACTTGTGAATCGGGGTCGCCGGAAGTCGATGAAAATGACCGGCGACCCCTGAGCCGACCACTTCCAATTGCCCCCAGCATAAAGGGGACGATGATCGGCCTCCGCCTTTAATTTCGAAGGACTAGTCCAAGTTCCAAAGGCCGCCTCAATTGGCGGCCTCCCTACGGACAGAGGGTGACAGGGGGCGCCAATCCACGGCACTCCCGATGTCTGCAAATGACGCGGCGCGCGTCTATATTATACCTTTCGGCACAACAACGGCGATCAACGATCGTTGGCACTTTTAGCGGAACGGAATGTTAAAACCTGATGGAAGAACGTCCAAGCGAGGTAACTGAAGACTGTGTGCTGGATAAGCTCCGGCGTCATATTCGCATTCTGGTCGATCTTGGACGACTGGCGGGTGAGAACGCCGATTTAAATCGCTTCCTAGATCAGACCGTGGTCCAGATTGCCCGGGCCGTGGAGATCCATCATGTAAAGGTGCTGCAATATCGTCCGAGTACGTCAGATCTCCTTCTCGTCGCCGGTGTCGGATGGAAAGAAGGCGCTGTGCGTTCTTCCACCTTCATCATCGATCTGCGTTCTGCGCCGGGGCGGGCATTTCAGACGGCCGAGCCGGTCACCATCAGGGATTTCCGCGAGCAAGACGAGTACATTGCGTCGGACTTCCTGAAGGAACACGGAATCGTCTCGGTAACGAACGTGCCGGTACTGATTGATGGCGCGGCTTGGGGTGTGTTGGAGGTCGACAGTACTACGCCAAGGGACTTCACGGAGGACACGACGGATTTCCTGACCGCGGCCGCAGCTCTCATCGCAACGGTGCTCGGCCGCAATGGACGCCCGGATCGGCCGGATGAAGAGGCACGCTTGATGGCCGCCGCCGCCGAGGCTCAAAAGCGCGAGATTTTGCTTCGTGAAATGCAACATCGCGTAAAAAATAACTTCCAGCTCGTTTTGTCCTCTATTTCAATTCAGAAACGTCGATACTCCGAAGCGGTGGCTCACCGCGCGCTGGATCACGTCGCGAGCCGCATCCACGCGATCTCTCTTGCACACGATCAGCTCTCATTTCGAAACGAAGGTCAAACCGTCAAACTGTCCTGCTATGTTCGCGCCCTTTGCAGCGCGATCCGTCAGCAGGTCGAAGAAGTCGAGGTGGACGTCGAATGCGACGAACTCGAATTGAGCATTGAGCGCGCGTTGCCGGTTGGCCTCATCCTGAATGAGGCAGCGATGAACAGTATCAAGCATGCATTCGGCCCGGAGGGCGGAAGAATACGGGTGCGTCTGATAGGAGGGATCGGCTATGGTGAGGCCCGTTTGACGATATCCGACAACGGCCGCGGCGTCCAGAATCCGAACGAACAGGGTTCGGGCCTCAAATTGATTGCCTCGCTTGCAAGACAGATCGGCGGCGCAATCAATCAGGAAAGCAGTGACAGGGGGACGACAACCTCGCTCACCTTTCCATTGATGGCGTGATTTTCAGCAACGCGGACAAACACAAACGATCCGGCCACAGATCAGAAGGCGTAGTCGGCCCCGAGGAGTCGAGGCGGTGCGAGCGGCTGACGCAGCCGCTCTTCAAGTTAGGGCGGGTTAGGCGGCGCGCCGGGTCTCTTCCATGCTTCGTTTGATCTGCTTTTCGGTCTCATCGGCCATTTTGAGCGACATGTCGGCTATCCGACGGCCACTTTCCAGAGCAGTTTCGACGGTCTCACGCACCATGTCGGTTTGTACGACTGCAAAGTCCTGAGGAGTTCGACAGGTCCCCAACTGGCTCATGCGATCCATGTTGTTCACGACTTGATGCCGAACCATGTGAAAGTACTCGCGTGACACCACATCCATCGCTTTGACAGCGGCGGTGACCACGTAGAGCAGGGTTTGCGCGTTGCGGGTGGACCGTTCCGTTGCCTCTTCCGCGCCTTCTCCTGATAAGCCGAGCGTACGACCAAATTGCTCGGTGGACCGTCCCATGACCGAGGTCGCAGCTTCCAAGCTGAAGCGCCATGCATTTTGTAACGTCGTGACGTTTTGCTTGAGCAGCTCTGCACTTGCTCGAGCCACTTGCTCGCGGGTATCAACCGCAACTTGTCCGATACGCGCTGTCTGATCGGCGGCTGCTTGAAGGCGCAAACTGACGGATTCTACGACGACTTCGGCATTACAAGATCGCCAAGCGCTGATCGCGATCGGTCGAGTAGCGTCAGCCCGGCTTCGGTCGCCAGCGAGGTAGCGTAGACAGCAGAGTTGGGAGGCTGGGAATTCACACCGGCGGCCGCCGTTGGAAAACCAAAATTAACCTTTTAGAATGGCGACCAATAAGAACGACAGGCGACAACGCCGAACATCCTCGGACTATAGCACCGTCGGCGGTGAGGGACCTCGTCGCATTGGTAGACGTCGGGTTGCTCGTCTTCCATACTGCCAGAGCAGCGTGGTAGTAGAAGGGGAACGTCAAGGGTTAGGACGCGGGTTGGCCGTTACCAGACTGGGCAGAAGTGCACGCAACTCCTCCTGCACGGCAAAGCAGCCAGCTTCCAAAAGTGCTTCGGAGGAAAATCCACCTGTAAGCACCCCTGCGGCAGACGCTCCCGCTTCAAGGGCGGCTTCGGCATCGTATGGCGTATCGCCCACCATGACGGCTCGCGATCCTGTGAGTCCAAGTTTTCTGAGGGCCAAACCGATGAGGCGGGGATCGGGTTTGCCATGTTCCACGTCGTCGCCGCACGCCTTTGCGGTGATGAACTCGTCAACGTCAAGTAAAGAGAGATAGTGCTTCAGTTCGGGTCCTTTGCAATCCGTCGCAAGCGCGATCCGGCCGCCCTGCCGGACGAGCGACTGAAACACGTCGCGGATACCCTCGAAAGAATGTACGTCGTTCAGATACTTCTCTCGATATATCTTTCCCTGCATCGCGAGAATGTCCTTCCTCACCGCCTCTGCGGCGTCAGGCACAACTAGTTGGAGCGTTTGATCGCCGTCTAGGCCAGAGTAAAGTTGAAGCGTATTGTATGGTACCGGCGGACCGTAGCGCTCGATCGCTTCCTGCAGGCTCTTCAAGGTTTGCGGAACGCAATCGACCAGAGTGCCTTCCACGTCGAAAATGAAACCTGAAAACATCACTGACCCCGGTGTGGGCTGGAATATTGCTTCAATTCCGGCCTAGGGAAGGGGTTCCTAATCCAACCGGGGGCACTGCTGGGCGCGAAGGAACCGGAGCCCAATCCTTTGGTTGATTGTCGACGTCAGAAGAACTCGACAGTAAGCTTAAGACCGCTCTTGACGAGTCACGCCTCCTTATCCTGGGGGCGCAGGTCTTATTTGGCTTTGCGTTCCAGGCTGCATTTCAAGAGTTGTTCGTTGAGGTGGATACGGTCGGTCGGACTGCGCAGATTTTTGCACTTGCCCTCCTCAGTATTAGCGTCATGCTCTTGATAGTTCCTTCCCTCCACCACCAGATTGCCTGCCATGGCCGAACACTCCACAGTGCGCTTAACGTAGCGACGGCGTTTGCTGCATGGAGCCTGCTTCCTCTAACGTTGGGCCTGGGCACATCAGCATATGTCATCTTGGCACGCTTTGCAGGTAACCAGACGGGCATTATCTTTGCAGGTCTGTTGACTGCGACGGGGCTCGCACTGCTCTACGGGTTGGGCTTTTCACTTCGCAAGCAGCGAAAGGGCCTACCGCCCGAGACTGGGACCTCACTGAAAACGAAGATCGAGCAGCTTCTGACCGAAGCGCGAAGCGCTTGGCCCGCCGCCGGTTCGCTGACGTTCGACCGCTTCAAGATTGGTTTTGTGTGGAACATGCTGCTTTCTGTTGTGTTTTTAAGCCGCGCAATGTGCGGCTTGCAGCGCAAGGACCAGTGCGCTGCGGGGCCGGTCTTAGAAAATCTTTAACCAATACGCGTTTGGATCGATGGGTGTGGCAAGCATCAAGGAGACTGAAATGGCAAAGCGCTGGCGTACAGTCCGCAGCGATGATCGCTACGGGACCGGCTGGACACTAGGTGGCCTTGCATTATTGAGTGCCGTCCTATTCGTCACAAATTTCGGTTCTTAACCTGCCTCGCGGGGCGGTCTCCCGCGCGTGCAAAAGCGAAGAAGCCGACTCCAATGGCAGGCCTTGATTACCAGCACAAAGCAGGCGCCGCTCCGCCCAACGCAGGCGCCAGTGCGCCCATCGCGTCCGCGCCCAAAGGGAAGAAGTAGGACCAGAGAAGTTTTGCCTCTGCAAGGTCCCTTCGTTTGCCATGACGTGCTCGCTCATTGAGCAATGGACTTAGGCCCAACCCTAACCGGCGGGCTTGTACGGGGCCGGAACCCTAGCTCAAAGGGGGAGAAAACCCCGCTGGGTCGGCGGCCTGGTGCAGGCGTTGCGTCCCCCCGCGCCACTATCTTTGATGCACGGGATGACGGCTTCCCCCAGCGACCAAGATAGCTTGGATTGCTTGTTTTTCCCGATCCATGCCCGCGTCTATTTGACGGGTACTAACGGCGATGAATGGCCATCAAAGGGGGTTCCGAATAGCATCCTGCTCGCAAAGCCCTATGCTCTGGCGCAGCTCGTCACGCTGTTTCGCAGCTGCTAAACGCTGGCGGGCCGACCGTATAGACAGAATAGCTGTTGGTCGCTTGTGGGTGTCCGGCATCATTTGCGCTGTCTCCGCAGAGTCAGACGAATGGCGAGGGAAATGGTTCAAATCTCATTTGGGCGACCGCCGAACGGCCTTCGAGCGCGCAAGCGGTCGGGGCGTGTCGCAAAAGCCGCCCCCGCTGTTGTGCCGACCTGACCACAACACTTAATCATCACCTCTGTCGGGCTCAAAGACCCGACGATAGTGAGAACGCACGTCGGCATCACAATGACAGGCCCACTGCCGCGTCAGATCAAGGTCGAGAATGCGGATGCGGCCTCGCACGTAAGAAATCAAACCTGATTTCTGAAGTTCACTGGCTACGGTGGTGACGCTGGTCCGCCGCACACCCATCATCTGAGCAAGAAATTCCTGCGTTAGCGGAATGTCATTGCCAGCAAGATCGTGCATCCGAACCAGCCACTTGCACATGCGGGCCTGAACGGTGTGGATTGCGTTGCAAGCTGCGGTCTGTTGAACCTGAGCGAGAAAGAATTGTTCGTACTTTATCAGGAGCCCGCGAACCACCGGCAGCGTGTCCATGATTTCTCGCAACCGGTCAGATGAAATTACTGACGCCGAACCCGGGACCTGGATCACGACATGATTGAGGGAAAGCTTTTCATCGAGCGCCTGCATGGCCCCAAATTCCCCGTCCTTCCCGATCATCCCTGTCTCGATGGCGCCACCGCCAAGTGTCTCCACAACGGATGAGATAATTCCACTATGCGGGAAGTAGACTTTCTCGACGCGGCCATGGGTTTCGGCCAGAACATCGCCGTGGATGAGATCGATAATTGAAAGGTCGGGTGCCAAGCGGCTCAGAACGTCAGCCGGGAGCCTGCTGAGGAGAAAATTTTGAGGATGCTGCACGCGATCCACTCCACTGCCTACCAGGCGGGAGCGCAACACTCTCAGCTATCGGCGCCCAAAAGTTAGCCGATAATGCACGGACCCTACGCGCGGTACCTGACATAGCAAGCGGATTTTTATTACAAATAGGGTAATCGGATCTTACCGCAACGCGTGCGGGAGGACGTCGCGCATGCACAAACGCGTCCAGAACAATGGCAACCATGATCGCGGAGCTTGGCTCTTCGGTGCTGCTGCGACCGCGCCCAGCCGATCAAAAACCATGAATTTGTGCCCCTCGGATTGCACCCCATAAAAGAGGTGCTGGCCTGTTTCCGGCCACAGTGGCCTAATTTGAAATTCGCATTGGCCTAGTTTGATTTAACGAAGAGGGCCGAACGCGTTCGTTCATCTTTATGAACAGGCCCTCTAAGGCGGCGCACTTCTGCCGCGACCTGTGCCCCGTATGACTGCGGTATGTTCATGCACCCCTTTTGGAGGTACCCCGATTTAGATGGGTCGGTCTGTTCCCTATGGAACCCGGCGCACCCGCTACGGATTATGACAGTGGGACGAACGAGGGAACCGCGCCATGCTTCTCAAGGTGTCAGGGTGTTACGTCTGCGACGCAACGCGGCTTGTCTGTGAAGCTCACCCTGACCGCCCATGGTCAGGCAGATTCGCCTGCGGTTGCGGTGTTGCTGCCATGGCTTGCCCTACATGCAGCAGGTTCGTGCCACTGCCGCAACTCAACAAGGGAATTGAGGCAACGCGCAAACCTAGCTAGCCCGCCTCAGTTAGCGGCCCCTTTTTATCTATGGGCAAGATGGGCGCAGGAGCAGGATACAGAGCATTGCTGCGGCTCTTGCGTAAAAGTCCACTTCCGCCACCGGGCCCAAACAGATGATTGCCTGTTTTTCCCGAGCCAACAAGGCTGATGCCGGGGTACCCCCGGAGGGGCCGCCTCAGTTGGCGGCCCCTTTCATTTGGATTGTCCCGGCGTCTGCGGCCATGGCAGGCCTTACCGGTAGGAGCATCCTTGTAGATCATCTTGATGCTGGCCGCAGTATCGAGCCAAAGCTTGCGCTGCGCTTCCGGCCACTGCGTCCTTTAAGAGGCCCTGCACGAACGGATGAAGGTCCGCGGCTCATTGCCGTCGCTGCCGTCGTTTCGCTTCTTACCTTCGTCTGGGTTTGGCGATGACGACGTCGTCTCATCGCGCGCCGCGATGCCCGGCTTCACAAAGCGTCCAGTAGCCTGATCGATAAAGCCTGCATAGGTAGCGGACTTTACTAACGTCTGGCGAGCGCGCTCTTTTTTCGGCCAGTACCATGAAAGAGACGGCAACGAGGCAATACAATGGCTGTCTTGGAATCGCTGCTGATGGTTTAGGGTCGGTATGATGGAGGGCCTTCGTATCTCGTGGTTGTTTTCGACCGCTATCATTGAGCGCGAGCCGTCCCGCACAAAAGACCAATGGTCGAATATCTGCCCGTTAAACAGTTGATCGCCCCCGAACTTACTTTCATCCGGCGATTAGAATCGTGGCGGGGCCGACTGAGTGAAGCCGGCCCCTCTGACCCATTTGAATACCACACGCCTCGCATGGTGCTGGCGACTGACTGGCCCTTCTTATCACCATATCTAAGCAGCACGCCTGCTTTCTTCCATATTCTTTTTGATCTGTTTTCCGGTTTCGTCAGCCATTTTCAGCGACAAGTCGGCTATGCGACGGCTGCTCTCCAGAGCGGTTTCGATGGTCTCCCGCACCACGTCGGTTTGTACGGCCGCGAGCTCCTGGGGAGTTCGACAGGTCCACAACTGGTTCATACGGTCCATACTTTTCTCGACTTGATGCCGAACCATCTGAAAGTATTCTCGAGACACCCCATCCATAGCTCTGGCGGCGGCGGTACCTGTGTAGAGTATTGTTTGCGCGTTGCGGGCGGAACGTTCCGTTGCCTCTTCCATCCCTTCTCCTGATAAGCCGAGCGTGCGACCAAATTGGTCGGTGGACCGTCCCATGACCGCGGTCGCCGCTTCCAGGCCAAAGCGCAATGCATTCTGTAACGTCTCGGCGTTTTGCTTGAGCAGGTTCGCACTTGCCCGAGCCACTTCCTCCCCGGCATCAGCCGCCGCTTGCCCAACACGCGCCGTTTGATCGGCCGCTGCTTGTCCAATGCGGCTGGTATGCTCAGCAGCCCGCTCGCCGCCGCGGTGGACCGCATCTTCCATGCCCTGCCTAAGTTTATCTTCGCGTGGGTTTGTCATCATTGTTCTCCGATGATTGCAGGTTGACGATTTGCCCCAGCTTCGTGTCGAGCAACGCGATCTGCGTGCGACCGTTCCAGGCCCGCGGGTTTTTTCCATGAGTGCGCTATGCCCCTTAGGAACGACGGCCATATGTCCCGGTTATGCCGCAGGCTGGCTTTTGCTCGGCATACCTCGGTTGCCTATTCACGTCGGGAGGCATAGCAAAATGCTCTCTGTTGAACTTGTCTTCGTCGTTATGGTGGGCATGCTTCTTTTGGTGATCGGGAATGTTGCGTTCTCGCTCGTGGCGGAACGACGGAATCCACCTATCGGCAGTTTCATCGACTGCGAAGGCGTGCGCCTCCATTACCTGGAGCGTGGTGATAAGACGGCCCCGCCCGTCGTGCTGTTTCATGGCAACGGCTCGCTGATGCAGGATCTCATCATCAGCGGTCTGGTGGACATGCTTGCTCGCCGCAACCGCGTTCTATGCTTTGATCGGCCGGGCTTTGGTTACAGTCAACGGCCCCGCCCGCGCGTCTGGACTGCGACGTCCCAAGCGGCGCTGTTCGTGAATGCTCTGCATCAGCTCGGTGTGCGCGATCCTGTTGTGCTGGGCCATTCATGGGGTGCGCTGGTCGCTACCGCCATCGGATTGCAGGATAGCTACCCCGTCCGTGGTCTTGTGCTTGTGTCCGGCTATTACTTTCCAACGGCGCGCTGGGACTTCTGGATGATGTCCGGTCCCGCGGTGCCGGTGTTGGGTGATATCATGCGCTACACGGTAGCGCCGGTTGTCTCATGGGCCATTTTGCCTGCGCTACTTCGCAAAATATTTGCGCCTTGCTCCGTTCCTGGCAAATTCAAAGATAACTTTCCAGCCGCCCTGACGTGCCGGCCGAAGCAACTGAGGGCGGCCGCCGAGGAAAGCGCGCTTCTCATTCCGGAAGCGACGCGACTTCAGTCGCACTATTCAAGCATTCGGTGCCCAATTCATATTTTTCACGGCGCAGAGGACCACCTCATCGAACCCGAACAGGCGCGACGTCTATACAGGGTACTTCGTCGGTCCAACCTGCACCTCGTGAATGATGCAGGGCACATGGCGACTTATGCCGACGGTGACGCCATTGTGGAGGCTGTCGATAGCCTGAGGGTGGAGCAGCCGATCATCATCTCGTCGCCGCATGAAGACGCCCGCGCGGACCAAGTAATCGAATGAACGAAGCGAAACCGTTGTTCGGCAACCAGCCCGGGTGCTGGCGCGGGCGGGACGCCGGTGCATTTTCAATTCTACTAAGGGCCGAAAAGCCGAGGTCAGCTCGATTCTAACGTTTGTTCACCAATAATTGCGTCGTGGTCGTCGCCTTACCGGGCTTGTAGTCGCGTAGTTCAAAAGCCGTCCCCGATCGGCCCGGAGGCGGCTTTTTGTTTTTATCCGGGACGCGCGAGATGCACGCAAGTTTTTCAGATCACGGAAGCGCCGTGCAGCCCGAGTCTCAAGGGCGGGAGTGGAACCCGACAGACCGAGTTCCGTTGAACGTTTTACGTGGGCCGGGCCCATCGAGTGAAGGGGCGCCGTCTTCTCGCGCCGCTTGCGCGGCGGACGTTGAGAAACGGGCGCAGGCGATTGGACAGCGGGAACGCAAAATGAGCAAGGATATGAGAAACAGCAAAGCAATTGAGAAGTTCGGGTTTTCGAAAATCTTTGGTGATATCGCGACCCACATCTCGCAAACCGCCGGGCGAGCCACCACTTTCTTGTGCGCGGCCCTGATCATCGTCATCTGGGCGGTGACCGGGCCGATCTTTAACTATTCGGATACGTGGCAGCTGATTATCAACACAGGCACGACCATCGTGACTTTTCTGATGGTGTTCCTTATCCAGAATTCCCAAAATCGTGACAGTGCTGCTATCCAGGTCAAGCTTGACGAACTGATCCGGGTCAGCACCGCGCATAATTCATTCGTCGGCATCGAGCATCTAACGGACGAGGAGCTCGAAAATATCAGGAAAACCTGTGAAAGCCGCGCGGCTGCGGAGGAGGCGGGCGATGACGCGGTCAAACGAACAGGGCGAAAGGCGCGCAAAGCCGCCGACCAGATCACTGCCTGAATCGAGCAGGGTTCTGCGCGCAGTGGCCTGCAATGGACGTCTCTGGTAGGGCAGTTGACTTGAAGGCTTGGCAATCGTCGCAAATTCGCAGCCGCCGCGCGCCAGATTCGCAAAACGGCCTCGGTGCGGAGAACCACCACTGAACGCGCGCTGGTGTCAACGCCGAGCTTTTTTTGTCCCGTCATGGGCCGCGAGGGTGGCACGACCCTTTTTTGTGACCATCATCTGGTAGCGTGGGTCCTTTATGGCATTCGCTGCGTCGGCAATTAGGTTCAATCGGACCAACGCCCACAGGGCTTTGCTGCCGCATGGTCCGGTGAGCGTGTAAGCGCTGCCGGTGTGCATCCGATAGACCTCACCCCGCGCCGTGGCTTGCAGCGCAAGGTATTGGGCATCTGTTAGATTGTGTCGCGATGAACTGCGCGTTTTTACCGGCGGCGGCCGCAAGAGCCGGTCGATTTTCATTCGAACTCGTTTATCCGCCAGTTGTTCGAGACTACACTTCGTCTTGCCGGTTCTGATCACCGCGCCGATACGAAATTGGTACTTCCAGGCGCCGGGTTCGATCATTTCAATTTCGTATTCTATGCCCTTATGGACCATCGCCGGCTCTTACACGAAAAGCATCCACAGGCAGCCGGCCGACACGGCTGCGAGCCATGCGATCATTGCGCGGATGAGGACAATGTTGCGACTCATCGCCGGATTTTAGCGCGGCGGTTCGATATGAATATTGACCCATAGGACAGGGATGGCGCGAGTTCCGACTGCCGTGACCTTACTTCGGTTGATGTTCAAGCCGGATCACGAAGCGGTCGCCGCTCCAAAGCTCAATATCGAAGCCATCTACCAGGTGCTTGGCCCAAACAATAGCCTCTCTATCGTCGGCGCATCTGAACGCGCGGGACGCAGTAATATGGCCGTCTTCACCGACCGTATAAGCCCGGTACTCTTTCACTTCGGCGGTGCCAGTCCGGGAGATGAAAGCCAGGCGTGCATGCTTAAAGCCGTTTCGGCTTGGTGCGCCCGGCGCAATAGATGTTCCCTGGCGAGGCTACCGGCGGGTTCTTTCTTGGCGGCTTCCTTGAACCTAATTGCCTCTTGCGCGAGCCGCTCTTCAAAGGTGGTCTTGTGCTTGATCCGCAATCGTCGTTGTTTCATGGCGCGGTCCTCCACTTTCGATGCCACGTTAAATTAATTTCTCCCTCGGTTTCTTGTCTGTCCGGCACCGGACTCAAGTCACGCGAACGCGATTGTCCGCATCGACCTGGCCTAATGGGCCCCCACCAGGTCGCCGCCGGTTCGCACCAGGTCGCCGAGCGCGAGGGCTTACTTTGCAAAAATCACGAAAATTATCAGTAGCAGCGGCGGGAGCATTCCCAACGCGACAATCGCGATTTGAAACAGCCGGTCTTTCCCCATTGATCGAGCTCATGAGCGCCGGTGGTTTCCAGGATGGTGCATTTGCAAAGCCGACGAATGTTGTCGCATCGCCTGGTGGATGTTCAAAACCGCGAACTTGGCCGCATCCGCGGTGCAAGCCACCAGGCTTGCCATGCTCAACCAGTCGGCCCGTTCGCCGAGCTTCTGTCGGATCTCGGTTTCCAGCGCGACGAGCGATGGATCACGTGCTGGTTCCGCTGCCGCCCCGTCGGGGCCATTGCCGAGCCGCTTGCCTGTCTGTCGTGGCGGGCCGAGCGCGTCAGCGCGCTGGCGAGGCCCGTCTGGCTCGGTGTAGGTCTCCCTCTTTTTTGTTCTATGTTCTCTGTTCGGGTGCCCCCGCGTGTATTGGTTTAGGCCCTCGGAGGCCTTCAGAGTGCAGGTTTCGGTCGGGGCTTCTTTCGCTTGGAAAGGGTGCACCCGTGTGTAGCGTTAAAGTAAATCCCCTCATTTTCAAGAGAGCAAGCCGGCATTCAATCGACGCTTCGGAGCGTTTGAGGCTTTTTGCAATCACCGCGAGCGACTTTCTCGCTAGGCGCGGATGTCCGGAGCGACTTTTTCTCCTTGAATCCCTCTGGAAACGAGAAGCGCCTTCAATCATGCACTACCGATGCGTTTTCCGCGCTGTAACCGCATAACAGGCGAAGATCAGAATTGCCGCGACGGCCATCAAAGCGATGAACTTTTCCATTAGGAATGTGCTTTGGATGCGTCGGAGCGACCCGGCGCGAGCAGAGTGCGATCGGACGATCCTCTCAAGACCTTCACACAGTTCGCAAGCCGTTACGCGCCTTCATGCGCTTAAGCGCGGCGGTCAAGTCCGGTCGATCCAGCACCATGACAAGCCGGTGAATTGTGCTGGCCGGATGGTGCAGCGCGCCGGGCGCAAAGTGTTCTGTGAGGATGCGCTGGGCTTCCTCCATTGCGTCGACGACAAGGTCGCGATCCGTGCTCATAGACTCCGCTTACTGCCCTGTAGGTTCACTCGTCGTCTGCGTCGAAAGGCGGACTCCGTGTGTCCACGACCCTGCCGTCCTGCGCCAGGGGAACATAGATGCAGGAGCGACCTTGGCGATCAGTCACCTTGATCGCTTGCGGCATCGTATCGTCATACTCACCACCATGGTCCATAGTTTCAAACCGCAGGTCCTTGCCATCGAGCGTGGGGTCTTGCGGACGATCTTCGGCTGCCAACCGTTTAAACCGACCCATGAGCCTCATCGACCACATCTCCAGCCCGCAGTTTCCGGAACCGATAAATAGCGATCCCTCCAGTTGGTTCCTGACAGGCCGCATAAGCATTTAGGAGACCGGCTCCATGACCCGTTGCATCGCCGGGTGCTGCCGGTTCTTGACCTTGGTCCAGCTCGGAGACCTGCCGGAGCGGTAGATGCTGTCGCGCCATTTCGACACCAGCCCGCCCCAGCCCGGACTTGCAGGCGTGTCGGAAAGCGGGTCGGAATGCACGGTTCGAAGGGGGGAAGGCATGCAGCCTTCACCTAGGGCCGCCAACCCGAATGATACGGATTTTCCTCCAGCGGTCGGGGGCACCGTTCGGCTGGAGGCTTCGGATCGACACGCTTCCCAATCGATCGTTCCAAAAAATTGTTAAATGCAGAGAGTAATGCGTAAGGAAATCCGCCGGGGGCAGTTACCGGCGGGTTTTTCTTGGCCTCTAGGAACCAACCGGTGCCGTCTGAATCGATTCCCTGCTCCCGGTATGCCCCTAACCCCCAACCGGGAGAAAACCCCCACTGGGTTGGCGGCCTTGGTGCGGCGTGGCGTTCTCCGCGCAGGGCCGTTTGTGACGATGGTGCGCAGGCGGGCTACCCCCTTGCGGACTTTACTGCCTCAATCATCGCCAACTCAACCTGATCGGCAAGGGTTGATAGATGCAAGGCCAGCCGGTCAAATAGATCCCGCTTTGCCGGGTCCGTGGCAAGGTCGCTAATCAGTCGGCATTCGGCGGCGTCGGTCCGGAGCTTGTCTAGGCGGGCTTGATAGTCGTGCATGTGGGAGTCTCGACGTGTTTATGCAGGCATATTATCGGGGCGTAGCGCCGCGAACAGAAGTGAAAACAGCCTGTCCCTCGCTCACCTAGGCGTAATGAACAATCCGCGCCCGTGCCCGTCTTATATTGGACGGAGGATGGCCATGGAACAGCTCGAGGACCCCCGCGACCTAGAGCGCAAGATCGAACAGGCGAGCCGAATTGCCTCTCGCGTGACAGATCAGACGACCTATCAGCGGCTTACCGCTTGGGTCGAAGAGCTAAGACAGAGGCTACGGCAGCGCCTCGCGGCGAGACGTACTAAAGAAGAAATCAGGGCGCGCGCCCACGATCTCTGGGTGCAACACGGGCGCCCGAGTGGGCGGGATTTGGACTTTTGGCTGCAGGCCGAATAGGAACTAAGAGAGCGTGAAGCGAGTAGGCGCCGCCGAGGGCCTTGAACGCGCGGGCGGCGTGTGAGCCGATCACCCCTCAAGAAAACGCAGCCTCGGCCGCAGCATGGCGGGAGAGGCGGGGTTTTTGCTCTTCACCCAGTTTGGCGACCGGCCCGGCCGGTAAGCTCGATCGTGCAGCTTGGACACCAAGCCCTCGAGTCCCATCAGCCAAGTAAAATCGACCAACGGTCGACATAAAGGCCGCGACCCGGCCGGCCGCTGGCGGTTGCTCCGGTTCGGAGCCGAGCCCGAGCTCTTCAGGCACGCTGCCTGATTGCCGACGAGTAGACACATTCATTGTGACCACTTCGGCCGGAGCGCTCAGGTTTGGACAATGGCCGGTCGCCTTCAGCACGGTCATCCGGCTGCCAGGAATGTTGCGCTCGCATCGGTTTTGCCGCGGACGACCAGCCCGGCTCTTTGGCAGCTTACCGCATCAACCAGCGCGGAAGGGCTTGGGCAAAAAGTGCTTCCAGAAAATTCATTCAGCGGATGACGATCTGATCGTGCCGAAGGCACCGCTTCAATTGATCAGTACGGTAAAAACGCATCAGATTTCTCCTCTGGGGACGTATTACGTTGCCTGATCAAGGAGTTAGATATGGAACTCTCGGGGCAAAAACTAGTTGCTTATGCACTTTGCGAGATGGGGAGCTATTATGATCCAGGATAAGGAGCTGCTTGATGAACTAGAGCTTCCGAAAATCTCCACCGGAAATTCCGGTCTGGATGACATTCTCGGCGGCGGCATCGACCCTGAGAGGATGTACCTGTATGAAGGGCAACCCGGCTCAGGCAAGACCACGCTCGCGCTTGAATTCCTGCTGGAGGGCGTTCGCAGAAGCCAGCCCACACTTTACATCACGCTCTCGGAGACCGAGCGCGAACTGCGACTCGTTGCGAAGCGTCACGGCTGGTCTCTCGAAGGAATCACGATCTTCGAGTTGATCCCGGCAGAGGCCAGCCTGGATCCGACCCAGGAACTCACCGTGCTTCATCCTGCCGAGATGGAGCTCAGCGAAACCACGCAAATGATCTTTGATCGGGTCGAAGCCCTGGGCCCTGGCCGCATCGTGCTGGACAGCCTTTCGGAGCTTCGGCTCTTGGCACAAAGCCCGCTTAGATATCGTCGCCAGATCCTTGCGCTCAAACACTTCTTTTCTGGTCGCAGGTCCACGGTTGTCCTGCTCGACGACCTCTCATCACAGCAGAACGATCTGCAACTGCATTCGATTGTCCACGGGGTCGTTTTGCTAGAGCAATTGGCCATCGATTACGGCGCGCAGCGGCGCCGGCTTCGGGTCGTGAAGATGCGAGGTATCGATTTCAAGGGTGGATTTCACGACTTCACCATCCGACATGGCGGCCTCCGGATCTATCCCCGGCTCGTCGCTGCCGAACATCATAAGGAGTTCGATACAGAGGCGGTCTTGAGCGGAAACGCCGAGCTCGACTTGATGCTGGGTGGTGGTTTGGAGCGTGGAACGAACGTGCTGCTCATCGGCGCCGCCGGCGTCGGAAAATCATCGCTAGCGCTTACTTACGTTATCGCGGCTGCATCTCGGAACGAGCGTTCCGCAATTTTCGCCTTCGACGAAGGGCGCGGCACGATGAGCGCACGCGCCAAGACCTTGGGGCTTCCGCTTCAGGAGGGCCTCGAGAATGGCCTAATCGAGGTCCATCAGATCGACCCTGCTGAAATGGCGCCCGGCGAGTTCGCCGATGCCGTTCGACGGAGTGTAGAGGTCGGAAATGCGCAAGTGGTGATCATCGACAGTCTTAATGGTTATCTCAACTCGATGCCTGACGAGCGGTTTTTGATCCTGCAGATGCACGAACTGCTGAGCTATCTCAGTCAGCGAGGCGTATCGACTATTCTGGTACTGGCGCAACATGGCCTGGTCGGACCAATGGATACCCCGCTCGATATCAGCTATCTCGCCGACGGCGTGCTGATGCTGCGTTATTTCGAATTTGACGGCAGCGTGCGCCGCGCACTGTCGGTCGTGAAAAAACGAAGCGGCAATCACGAACATACAATTCGGGAATTCAAGCTCAGCAGCCAAGGCATTACCGTCGGACCTCCACTCAAAGGGTTCAGCGGCATTTTCAGCGGCACGCCGATCTACAAAGGGGAGGAGACACCTCTGCTGTCTCAGGACGCCGATGGTCCGGGTTGAAACGCCAACAGGGGTGGCCCTGATCCTGATGCCCGTCGGTCGTGACTCGGCTACTGTAGCCGACCTAGTCGGAAGGACGGGCTTAAGCTCCGTGATTTGCAAGACGACGCAGGAGGTGGGGGATAATCTGGAACGCATCGTCGAGGTGGTGCTGTTGGCGGAGGAGGCCCTTTACGGCAGTAACATTTTCGTTCTGGAAGAATGGGTAGACCGTCAACCGCCGTGGTCTGATCAACCATTTATCGTTCTGACTAACCATAATGAAGGTCCTAAGTTTTCAGCTTTCCGGCGAGAAGTTGTGAAGCGCCTGCGCAATGTCGCCTTCCTTGAGCGTCCATTGCAGGCCATCACGCTTCAGACGACTGTTGTTTCTGCCGAACGCGCTCGAAGGCGGCAATATGAAGCACGCGCTTATCTTGAAAATCAACGCGACGCGGCGCAGGTGCTCGAACGCTTGGTGGCTGAGAGAACCGCGGACCTTGAGCGGGCGAATCGCCAACTACGTGAAGAAATAGCGGGTCGCGAGCGGGCCCAGGCAGCGTTGCTGCAGGCGCAAAAAATCGAGGCGTTGGGACAACTTGTCGGCGGTGTAGCGCATGACTTCAATAACCTGCTCATGGCTATCATTGGCAACCTTGACCTTCTTACAAAAAAATTGGGAGAGGACGCGCGGCTTCAGAGGCTTCTGAATGGCGCAATGGCAGGTGCCCAGCGCGGCGCCATTCTCACGCAAAGGCTGCTCGCATTTGCCCGCAAGCAGGAACTCAAGGCGCAGGCGACGGATGTCCGAAGGCTTGTCTCGGATATGCTCAATCTCATCGAGCGTTCGGTCGGACCGATGGTACGCGTCGAACTAAAGGCGGAGGATAGCCTGCCGGCCATCGATGTTGATCCCAACCAGCTCGAAATGGCGCTGCTTAATCTTGCCTTGAATGCGCGAGATGCCATGCTTTCTGGTGGAGTGCTCACGATAGGGCTGAGCTTGAAAGATGTGCATGATGACCATCATATTGGCATTTCGTCCGGACGATACGTCGAGCTTTCGGTTCAGGACACGGGCGTCGGCATGGACGCAGAGACTCTGGCGCGAGCCGTCGAGCCTTTCTTCTCGACTAAGGGGGTAGGTAAGGGCACCGGTTTAGGCCTTTCGATGGTATTCGGGTTGGCGCAACAATCCGGAGGCGCTTTGCGTCTGGAAAGCTCCCTATCGGGCGGAACAACCGTCAGGCTTTACCTGCCGATTGCGATGAAAGCTCCGGCGGTCCCCGGCCGCGCGCCGGTTACCCCTAAGCGATCGGCCTCAGCAAGGATACTGTTCGTGGACGACGATCCTCTGATTGCAGCCAGCACG
Source organism: Bradyrhizobium sp. OAE829 (assembly GCF_040546575.1). Lineage (NCBI taxonomy): Bacteria > Pseudomonadati > Pseudomonadota > Alphaproteobacteria > Hyphomicrobiales > Nitrobacteraceae > Bradyrhizobium > Bradyrhizobium sp. OAE829. The sequence goes on from NZ_JBEPOE010000001.1 coordinate 6,231,753, forward strand.
GTCTCTCTCCTGGAAGATCTGGGCCACGATGTGATCGAAGCGCACTCGGCGCCAGAGGCGTTGCGGCTTCTAGAACGAGGATTGGTTCCGGACCTGCTAATAACGGATCACGCGATGCCGGGAATGACAGGTAGCGAACTCGCCCTTGAAGTGCGTCGCCGACATTCACGACTTCCCATCCTGCTTGCCACGGGATTTGCCGAGCTGGATGGCGACAAAGTGGCTGACCTCCCGCGGCTTGGTAAGCCCTATACGCTGGATCAACTCGCGAGCGAGATCGCGCGTCTACTCCCGCTCGAAAAGTAAGGGGATCAGATAGGCTTGGGCTAAAGGGCCAGCGACCAAGGTTCGCTCCCCTTGGTGGCGGACTTGGTCGACGCGTCGGCAGCGGGAGGCCGGCCTCGCGCATGGCGTATTTCCAAGCCGTCCAGGCGCGCTGGCGCCGATACTCGCTGAAATCAGCTTCCGTACATTTCGGGAGGTAGGCTTTCCATGCGACCTCGAAGCCCGCCCGCGCCTCCTCGAAGCTCGCCGAATAGCCGGAGCGGTTATGTCCGCGGTGTGATGCCGGGTAGAAGCCGACATCCCATCTCCATTGCTTGGCCTTGACTGGCAGGCCTGATTGAATCGCGATCGTGCCGACCTGAACGTCACCGTAAAAGATGTGCCAGCAATCAGAGCGTTCGGGGTGACGGTGGCGGGTGAGGGCGGACATAGCACTATTGAAGCGCTGCTCCGCAGCTAACGCAAATTATCAATCCCTTGGTGATCGGGACGGCGCCTAGATACAGCTCCTCGTGGTTCAAGCTCGATATAATCTTTGTGAATCGCACTAATGTTTTTATTGCCATCGAAGCGAACGCGGACGGTCCGGCTACGCGTTACCATGATGACGACCAGATAGGCCCCGATCCGACAGTCGGGAGTCGTTTCTGTGAAAAAAGTTGGGACGGGTTCGGTGCACAAAGTAACACAAGTACCAAATTCCATTTTGCGTCACGGAATCGAATTAATTTGCGTTGCGCCATCGCAGGATTAGCGTGGGTCTGACACCCCCTGCCGCCAGGGTGTGTTTCAATCGACGGCCCCAGCATGGTCCCCCTAGGCTGGGGCCGTTGCTTTTCACAGGCGGGGCTATGACCTCGGAGACGACAGGTTAAACCGGCCTATCCGGCGCGGCCCATCCCAAAGCTCGACCGGCCCATCTGCAACAATAGCCTTGGCGCGCTCGATCGCCTCGGCCTCGTCGGCGCAGTAAAGCTCGACCGAGCTGACGACTGCCCCCTCGAACGTCAGTATGAAGGCCAAGTATCGATTCACTCTTGCCCATCGTTCGCGAGAATTAATGAAAACTCGGCAATCGAATAGCGCTCGATGCCGTCGCTAATAGAAACATCGGAGAGCTTACTCACGACATGCCATTCTACCGCTTTGGCAAATGCTTCTTTCGCAGTTTCGGTAGTCGCGGAAACGAGATGATCGTCAACGTAGGCAGAGACTGAAAATGGCATGAACCAGTGATTCCGAATCGAAACTCCAGCATCTTCAGATAACGCGAAATCCCCCGTCCGGGGGGCTAGCGCGGACGGGGGCATTCCAAAGCGCTCCCGGCGGCGGCTTGGTGAGCGCCGGCCAAAAATCTAACGGCGGATTTTTTTGCTGGAAAGGAGATTTGGGGAAACTTGGTATTTGTACCGGGAACCAGTGGTCGCGCGCATCACTCAGTGAGGCAGCCTTCAAGGGCGTGATGGGACAGATCGCCTGCTCGGCACCTCGTTCCGAGAGGGCTGCGGATTCCTGTCACGAGCTTCCGGGCGCGTGGGCTCGGGTGTTCGGTTGAAGCGCACCATCCAAAAGGCAAGGCGCTGTAAACTTCGCTGCCATGCGGTCAGGCATGGTTCTGCCGGCGGATCGTCATCCACGAGCCGAGCGTACGGGAGGTGGGTTTACGATCAGTTTCCGGATTCGGGAAAACCTACCATGTGTCCACGGCCCGCGGGCCGGTTTGTTTGCTCGAGGTCTCAGCCTAGTCGCTCCAAACGCGTTCTCCGCACTGCTGGCAGTCGAACAAATGAATAACAACTCCGCTTTCAGCTTCCATGATCGTTTTAAGAAGCATGAGCCTCCCTCCGCAGAAGCGGCAGTCATGGTTTGATCGGTCCTGAGCAGTGGCAATCTTCTCAGCTCGAAACAGCTCCATGACGCCCTCCCTCAAAAAAGGGTAGGGTACCCATCGCCGGTTTCGTGAGGCGCAAATGGGCAACAAGTCCTCATAGTTAGAAGACGAAGATCAGTTGTCCACAGTCCAACCGACGCGCCATCAATGAGTTAAGTTACAAAGTGAACTTTGGCGCGCATTAGGACAATCGAATCGCGGCCGCGTCAGAACTGATCCATGACCCGGCTGAAGGCCGGGTGCTTGCGGTTCTTCACCTTGACCCAGTCGCAGGTTCGCGGCCGGTACCGCCGCTTCCGGTGCTTTGACACCAGGCCCTCGAGGCCCATGCGGCAGGCGGCGTCGAACAGCCCGGACCCGATTTCGCCCGCCTCGTACGGCGCGACGATATGCCTTCCCGCCGGCCCTTCAGCAGCTTGCCAAGCCTGGCCTTGCGTTCGAACAGCGGCACGTCCCGCAGGTCGTCGCCATCGATCGCGACCAGATCGAAGGCATAGAGCTGGGCTTCCTCGTTGTGCCGGTTCGAATGCAGGGCGTTGAAATCCGAGATGCCCTGCACGTCGAGGACGCAAATCTCGCCGTCGATGATGAACCGGGACTGCTTCATCTTCAGTGCCGTTTCCACGATGAACGGGAAGCGCCATGCCCAGTCGAGGCCACTCTTGGAAAGCAGTTTGATGTCACGGCCGTCGCGGACGATGCGCCCGCGGTAGCCGTCGTATTTGACTTCGTGAATCCAGTCGGTACCGGTCGGGACTGATTTTGCCAGAACAGGCTTGCAATACTCAAATTTGATCATGGCCGTGAAGATAGTATTTGCAGTTGGAATTGCGAGGCGGGCATTACAAGGAACCTTCTGATTGGTCGGGCTTTTAAAGCTTTGATGTGCAATCGGAGGAAGCGAAGTGGCAGTCAATAAACCGGTCGGGGACAAAGCCCGCAAGGGCGCCGTGAAGAAGCGCTCCCAGGTCAAGACAACTCTCGGAGGCGCGAGCGCCTGGACGAAGCGCAGCAGGAACAGCGGGGAGTTCATCGCCCTGAAGAAGCCGGGCAAAAAGAAAAAGGCCGCCAAAAAATTCAAGGGCGTTCGCGTCGAGAAGCGCGCGGTGAAAAAGAAAAAGGCTAAAAAGCGCAGTTAAATCTGAAGCGGTAGCGGCAGCTGCACGCCTATCTTGCGGCCGAGTTGGCCCTCGATGAAATCCTGCAGGCTGTCGGAAACCTCCCGGCCCTCGGCACTGACGCGCCGTTCCAGATCACGCGCGACGTCCTCGGACGCGTCGCGCGACCAGCCTTCGGACGGGTTGAAGGCAACAACCCGCAGCACGCGCGAATACTCGCCGCGGAGCAGGTCGGAGATCAGGGTCGCATAATCGACGCCTTCATCGGTCTCCCGGAACGCCGCGCCACTGCTGAAGTCCTCAAGAACGATATAAAAGTCCCGGTCCAAACGGTCTTGGAATGATCGACGGCGAACTCATACGCAACTCCATACGCCCCTGTCCAAGATAGGAGAGGACCCCGGATTTGCGAATCATCCGGACACGAAAACGGCCTCAGCTCGAGGGGGACGTAGCTGAGGCCGCTGCCTTTCGGGAGCGTGCCGGGGGCGGCCCGGCACTCGGTTTCAATCCGCCTCTAGCGCAAAGGTTCCTACGTCCCGCGCCGGGGTACTGGCCTGTTTAAGACGGCGATGTTGCCTCCCTATGTTCATCACCCAGAGTGAGTAACCCTAAGTTGGTAGACTCCAATTTTGGCCCGCCCTAAATGTGACGTTGGGTCACTCGGCGGGATGTCACACATGTTGGAATATCGCGCTTATTTGGTCGATAAGCATGGCCGTATTTGCCGCCGCGTTGATTTGATCTGCACAGATGAAGACGGCGCCAGAGCGCGCGCGAAGCTACTCGTTGACGGCCATGACGTTGAACTTTGGCATGGCACCACTAAGATCGCCACCTTCCACCATCTCAACGGGTACGTTGATCTACATCAACACGGGCGGTGATGACAGCGCCGCACGCTTCCGCGATCATGGATCGCGATACACTGTATTTCAGGCTTTCGCTGGGATGGCTTGTCGGGCTGACCGCTGCCGGGCTTACGTTGTGGCTGTTAGCTTGAGGCCGCCTCCGTTAGCGGCCTATTTCATTCTGACATCCCGCAGGAAATTCCACTTCGCATCAAAAGAAGCGGCCCCAGCGCTTTTGGGGAAGGAGCGCGCCGAGGCCGGAAATTGCCGTATCCACCATACATGTCGTCCTTTCGGACAGCCCATCAATTCCGGTCATTGCCAGTTGTTCCCGAAATCTGCGTGCGAATGTCGGCTAGCGGACAGACAAAGATCGGCCCAAGAAATTAGCGTTAGGGAGTTGCCAATCCAGGACGGTACTCGACTCTTTGATTGCTCGACCCCTCTCTAATTGCCCGGCCTTTGAGCCGGGCGTTTTTTATTAGTGGCCTATTTCGCATCTGGAGTGGCTTATTTCTTCCAGTACCCAGCGCTGAGCATCGGGACAGCGTAACCATGGCATCCGGTACCCGCGCGATATCGCCAGATCAAGCCCGGCCTTGTATTCGGCCGGAGTGGCGCGCTCCTGATACAGCATCGGCGCGTTTATCTTCTCTATATAAATCTTTCCGTCTACCGGCTCGGTCGCGTTGGCTATCTCCAGCAACTTGCGCGCGGCCTTTTCAGGGTCGGAATAGGGGCGGTCAGTGCTGAACTTCATGCTTGCTGCGAATCCATATGTACTTCGTGAACGTGACGGTCGGTTACCGCTATGTCGATCGCGGCGCCGCAGAAACAGCGTGCCTTTCCACTGGTTGATTGCGTCGGCAGTGGCAGGCCAGCGGCATACATGGCGTATTTCCATGCCGTCCAGGCTCGTTGGCGCCGGTACTCGTCGAAGTCGGCTTTTGTGCACCGTGGCAGATAGCCTTTCCATGCGGCTTCGAAGCCGGCCCGCGCCTCGTCAAAGCTTGGCGCGTAGCCAGTGCGGGAAAGACCGCGGCGTGAGGCCGGATAGAAACCCACGTCCCATCGCCATTGCTTCGCGTGCAACGGCAATCCCGACTGGATCGCTATCGTGCCGACCTGAACGTCACCGTAGTAGACGTGCCAGCAGTCGGAGCGTTCGGGGTTATCGATGTCTTGGGGCAAGATCGCCACGAAGGTACAGTTCCTAGTGGGTGTGGAAAAGATCCCGTCCGAGGAACGAAGGCCGCTGGTGCAAATTATCGCACCGGTGGCTGACAAGGATGTGCGGTATTCCAGCGATCTTTGGAGCTGGGCTCGCACATCCGATGGAGGAGCGGATATGAAGATGGTGACGATAGTTGTGGCCGTTTATCTCGGCACCTGTGCGCTGGCCTGCGCGCAAAGTTCGGCCGGCAGCGCAGCCGGATCGACCGGAGCGGGCGGCACGGCAGGCTCCACGCTTTCGAACGGAAACACCATCAGCGGTATCGGCGGATCGCCTGGCCCGAATACCTCGAATGCGCTCAACCGCGACTCGACGGGGAATAACCTCGGCGCGCCGCCAAACCGCCCCTCCGCTGGACCCGCTGCCACTCACGGCAATGCCGTGGATACCCCCGCAGCAAAAGCAGCCACGCAAAATTTTGGCAATACAGACGCGGGCGTTCTCAAGAAATAAGCGCAGGACCGACAGTGTCACCGCAGCCACATCATATACCGCGAGCCAACGAGGTGCCGTGTTGCAGAAGGTGAGCCTCACCCGTGGTCTCCTCCAGAAAAGCTGTATCCCGCGGGCAAGGTCCTTATCGCCAACATGGTGATGAAGGGCTGGATAAAGAAGCAGCCTGACGGGCGAACGTATTGCACAACAGCGGCAGGCGACGAGGCGTTGAAGGCAATTATTCCCGTGAAGTGATAAGCGGGGATTTCTAAGCATTGAGTATGCGACGGATGCAAGCATGTCGTGAGATCTCGCCCACGAAGCGCCGCGGCCAAACTGACCAGGTGCGCGCTTAACGCGCGAGGCGCCTATTCCTTTCGCTGGCGATCGCATTCTTGCTCGGCTTGTTCGTCACCCGGGGTGACGGGTCGCTTGTTGCAATTGATTTTGCTAAACCAACATTGGTCCGACCCGCGAACGCCTTGTGATCGCCGCCAGACAGCGGTCTGCGCACGATAGTGCCGCACCATGTGATGCGTCTTGCAGCCGAGACATTTGACTTCAAGATAGAAGCACCAGCGTTGAGCCTCGCCCTTGGGACAGGAAGTGGCAAGGCCGAGCACGCGTTTGTTCCAGACTTCGCATGCAGAGCCGATCCGAGATCCGTAAATCCTCTGCCGTGACTTGTTACCCACCGGGCTTGCAGCGGGTCGCGCGGTGCAAGCTTGCCGCTACGTGTTGCGTTGGACAGCAGGGGCGCCGCTAGGATCGAAAGCATTGGGCGATCGACGAGGCGCGAAGCACTTTGAGGCAAGAAAACGCAACCTATGGCTTTAATTTCGGCAAAGTTCCGCCCGGATTTCTAACCAAGATTCTTGTACTAACAGAACAGGGGGACGAAATGAAAGCAGCTGATTACGCGCGCATGGCGGAAGAGTGCTCTCAACAAGCCGACGCGATGCCACCAAGCCCAGAGCGCGATGCTCTGATTGAGAAAGTTCGGCAATATCGGTCCTACGCCAAAATGGACAACTGGGTCGCTTCTAAGGAGTTACAGCCGCCGGCTTAAAATCCGGGGCTTGATCCTAGTTTGTCTTCAACTCACTGCGCTTCCGCATGTAATAGCCCTGCCTCTGAACGGTGGACTTGATCTCGTGGCTAACGCTGGCGACCCGCCGCTTTCTCTTTGCCATCTCCCCGACGCGTCACCTAGAGGTATCGACGATCCCTGTCTCACCACTAGCAGGTCTCGTTTATGATTTAGGTACACGTCGAACATGTGCCACCTCCGATCCAAAAGCCCAAACCCTATCGTTTCGGACCAGACAGAAGGTTGCGTGAATGCAACAGCCCGAGCGGTATTATTGGCGATGCTCACTCACACCCAGGTACCGCGTTGATGATGGACGGTTCGTCGATGTTATCGTTGATCGCTGCGCCATCAGACCGCTGCGAATCTACGCGCGGCGCGGTAGTCAAACGCCAAGGCGTAGCTCGGCAACAACGCTCGCCGGTCGCCATCGTTTGATTCAGCAATTAGAAACCATCTCAAATGATCCGAAAACTTTAACGAAACAACTTAGCCGTCTCGGCGTAGGTTTGTCGGAGGGCACAACCCATGACAAATCGCCAGCTTAGAGAGCAGGAAGTTCAGATCGCGCGTTATCAGTTTCTATCGCGTGAGGTTACTGATCCGCTTGCCATATGTTTGCTTCGGCTCATTGTCGAAGAACTTGAAGCCGACTTGAGAAGGGAACGCGGCATCAGCCAGAGCTGTTTTGAAGGTGCGCGTAAGCTGAATTGATGTTCAGGGCGTGAGCTGGCCATGCTGCTCGGCAAAAGCGAGCAGGCCGCCGAGAGCTACATCAGACACTGCGATGTCGCCGCGACACTTGCTGATGCCTTACGGCGACGTCAGATAGGCGTCGCGGCTGTTTCCCAACTCGCGGAGACGGTCCGCCGTTACACATCAAAGGCAAAGGCGCGTTGCTAATATTCCCGGACGATCGGGCAAACGGCGCAATTAACGCCAATCTTTAGCTGCTTCAAATCGAGTAACCCGGACTGGGTCTTCATGTGAAAGGTGTTGCGGGAAAAGTGGGCGGGAAACAACAGCGCGAAGGAACGCTTTCCAGCAGGAAGTGCGGCCGCAGCTTCCTGTCTGGGAACGTAGTCTTCCAATGTTTTCCTCGATTTTTGGAGAATGAATGAAAGCATTTCAGAAGCGTTGAATTTCACACCATCGCTTTTCCGAATGAATATCTTGATGCTGGCTAACTGTTCGCGGGCCGCCTCCTGTGTCTCTGCGTCAAATTCCGCGTCGGGAACATCGTAATATTCGGTATCAAGGCTAGCTATGTAGTAAGTGACTTCGAAGTCGATGCGCCCAAGGTCGCCTCGCGCCTCTTGGATTAGTCCTCTACGGCCAAAATAAGCATCCATCCTCAGGATTTCGGCCTTGTCTAATATGCCGGATGCGCCTTCTCTAAGTCGGTCCTCGTCGTATTCAACATGTAGATACTTCATCCTCTTTTTGATTGACCATGGAAACCTGCGCTTCCGGACTGCAGAAGGTGCGCTGCCTTCCTTGTGCCATTTCATCACCCACCAAGCATATAGGTCCGCACCCTGCAGGGGCATTACCAGCTTGTCGTCACGAAATTTCGGAGTGTCGCCTAGCAGTGGTCGCATGCTGCTCGGCGCTGCAAATTTCAGCGTATGCCACATCGCAATGATTTCGCGCTTCTCCGATTGATCATCAAAGATGAAATCAATTGGCCCGCTCAGGTGGATGCTCGACTGATTGTGCGCCACCTGCTCGACGAGTGCTCTTATGCCCAGGTAATAGGGATTGCGAAGTTTTTCCTTGGCCGACACTGGCAGATCGAGGTCATTTACGACCTTCACCAAACCAGCGGTATTGATGGCGCACGATATGGCAGCTTCGATCTCGAATTCTTCGAGGGTTCGATAGAAATAGGCAGCTTTCTCTAGGCTTGCTTCACTGCGAGCCATTTCAGTCATCTTGAACGCAGAAAGTCCCGCGTGGTCTAAGCGCGACTTCCATTCAGCAGAAAAAGCAGTCCAAACGTCGGCTTCGGCAACAAACCCAGCTAACACAATTGCGTTCGGATCGCCGGTCCCGCTCGCGTCTACATATGCCTGCAACATGGCGACATTCCTAACCGATGCGCTGCGGCTTATTCAGGAAGAACTGACAATTACTTGTGGCAGCTCAGCGTATTGGTCAATCGCGACGATGACCGCCTGAACATGTTGATAGCAGTGGCCTTCACGCGTCGCGCGGCGACGAACTTCTTCTAGGGCTTTCAACCATGCGCTATCGGTACCATCGTCGAAGTAGCGCGGCTCTACCACTTGCGGGCACCGAGTACCTTGGCAGGCTTTGGCCGCTCTGCTTTCAATTGGTCGCGCTGCATGCAAAGTCCTTCGATCTTGGCCTGCATGCGCTGGAGCAGCATTTCGGCCGAAGCTGTCGGGATACCGGCTCGTTGCAGCGAGAGGATGTCCTTGCGTTGACGCCCCAACTGCAAGCGCATGTAGTCGATTTCAGCCCTAATATGATCGAGCGATGGCATGTGGTGGGCCTGCGGTATGACAGACCTTATAGAACGAATAGAGAACAGAATGTCAAGCCGCTTGGGGTGTTGCTGATGGCGTGTGTTGAGAGCACTTCCTACGGCTTCTTTGCCAGCTCAACTATCAGTCGTGCGGCAATCAAAAGGCGGGTAAGATCGCGCGTAACGCGCATTCCAGCGATGACGTGCTTTGCGCGCTGGTTCTGCTTCGATTGAAACTGGATGAGTACACCCACGCCAAATCGAATTAAACGCAAGTTACTGGCAATCATGGCCGCCGACATAGCTGGCTATTCTCGGCTAATGCATGGCGACGAAGAAAGGACGCACATCCGGCTCAGCAATCTGCTCGCCGATGTAATCAACCCGACCATCGACCAATTTGGCGGACGAATAGTTAAGCACACAGGCGATGGGTTCTTGGCTGAGTTCCCAAGCGCAGTCGAAGCTGTTCGAGCTGCCGAAACATTTCAGGGCCGTATATTGGAGCTTGAAGCCGCAGAGCCGAACGATCAGCGACTAACTTTTCGCGTTGGGATCAATATCGGCGACGTGATAGTAGAAGCGCACGATATTTTCGGCGATGGCGTCAACATTGCGGCGAGGCTTGAAGCAATCGCCGAACCCGGTGGCATCTGCATTTCCGGTTCCGCATACGATCAAGTTCGAGGGAAGTTATCGCTGGTCGTTACAGACCTGGGCGAACGGGCTCTAAAAAATATTACAATGCCGGTCAAAGTTTATGCTGTAGTCATCGGCAACCCAGTGCCTTCGAAAAATGCGATTTCAGCGCTCTCGTCCGCGCCCGTTCTGTCCATTGTCGTTCTTCCGTTCGCAAATATTGGTGGCGGTCCTGAACAGGATGACTTTGTTGATGGTGTAACCGAAAGTCTGACTACCGATCTTTCCCGCATCAGCGGTTCATTTGTCATAGCGCGCAATACTGCATTTACGTTCAAGAACAAGGCCATTGACGTTAAAAGTGTCGGACGAGAGTTGAACGTTCGGTATGTGCTAGAGGGCTCAGTACAGCGCGGAGGCAGCAGGTTTCGCGTAAACGTGCAGTTGATAAGCGCCGAAACAGGTAATCACTTATGGGCTGAGCGGTTCGACAAGCCAATAGCCGATCTGTTCGATATGCAGGATGAGATAGTTTCAAGGCTCGCCAATGAATTGGGCGCGGAACTTGTGATTGCTGAGGCTAAGCGGGCGGAGCGCGAACTTAACCCAAATGCGCTGAATTTATGTTTTCAAGGGATGGCTTGGATTTATAAAGGTCCAACTCGCGAAAACATGGCCGTCGCGCGCGACTATTTTGAACGAGCTTTATTAATTGATCCGAATTCGATACATGCGCAACTAGGGAAAGCGCGCGTCGAAACTGGTCTCGGATCGACATTCGTGGACGAGACGCGATGGAAGCATTTTGCCGAAGCGGAACCAATTTTAACGAGCGTACTCGCTGCCGAGCCTAGCAATGCTACGGCTCATCTATTTTTGGGTATCGTTCTTGTGCAAACCAAACGCGTCGCGGCTGGAATAGCCGAATGCGAAAGAGCGCTGACCTTGGACAGAAATATGGCTAACGCATTGGGCGTTATCGCCTATGCAAAGCAGCTAATCGGGCGAGCGGAAGAGACCGAGACCTATGTGAAAGAGGCGGAGCGGCTATCTCCGCGCGATATCTTCGCTTTTCGTTGGTTGAACTCGGCGGGCGTGTCGAAATTACTGCTTGCTGATTGGCCGTCGGCTGTGACTTGGCTTCGTCGTTGTATTGAAGCTAATCGAAACTATTCCATCGCTTATATCCATCTGGCTGCGGCCCTCGCTCTGTCCGGTGAAGAGAAAGAAGCCCGGACGGTGGCCGCGGCCGCGCTCTCGCTTGACCCGACATTCTCAGTCCTCAGGTACCGCAAAAACTCCGCAAGTGACCATCCACAGTATCTCGAAGCGCGCGAGCGTATTTATGAGGGTCTGCGCATAGCCGGATTGCCTGAGGGTTAATCTTCGCTTCAGACATAGGTGCCGCCCGCTGCAATTGCCGATGTCGCAGCATCAGGCAACGCACTCAAGCTCCGTCGATGGAAGCCAATCGTCAAAACGTCTTCGCGAATTGGCGCGCTTACCGACCGCACTGCCCGCTTTTTCCGCCAACTTCCGCTTACTTCGGCCGGTATCTCATTGCCACGAAGTAAGACCAGCAAATCGTTGGTTCGATTAGTGTAAACGTCGTACATCTGTGTCCTCAGTTTTGTGATTGCTCTTCGCCGCGCGGTGCGAAACTGCGGCGTGACGAGTCTCTTTCGTTCGAAGCAACTTCTGCATGGCCTGGCGCGCGACCATTTCCAATGCGCCTAGCGTTCTTTTTCCATGCCGTGCCGCGCGCATTAAATTCAGCGCGATGAACTTCCGACTTTCATGGTCGCCGCCATGGTTCGGTAGGACGCGACAAACGTTATCGAGGACCACGTCCATATTCGCGCTTGTTCGGTCGTCGAAATTAGTCATATCACAATGCCATCTGCATAATCACACCGCGCTAAGCGGATCAGTCTCGATCAAGGCGGCCCTTCAAATTTTGACTGCCTGTCGCCGGAAATCTGCTTTAAGAACCGGCATCCGTCGTTCGCATTTGCAAGGTTTTCCCCGGTTTCCCCATTTTCCCAAAGATGCAGGGGCGTTACGGCCAATGTGCCGTCACCACGAGCTTCTGCCCCTTAACCGTCCGAGCACAGACCAACCTTTGATAGTGCCGTGTCGGTATAGGGTTGGAACCATGCTGACCGACGATTTCAAAAAAGAACGCGCCAGCCTCGTCCGTGATCTCGCGGACCGCGCGGACGATCCGTTCATTAAGCGGCGGCTGCTCGATCTCGTCTCCCGATATGAAATTCCAGTAGCGATGAAATCTGTAACGCCGATTTCAATCGGTTGGCAGACGAAAGCTGAGAGCGAGCGAGACTAAATGGTTACCCGACACGATCAGCGATCCCGCTGCCTGTGAAGCTGCCAAAGGATATTGCCGCTGGAACCCCCGCGAGGCAAAGTCCGATCGCTGGGGAACAGCAAGGGGGAACCAACTATGAACTTCGAGTTTGAATTTACGTTGTCAGCTACGCTGAAGCCTCCGATAGACATGGGCGCAGGCCCGTTCGGCATACGCCGCTTCTTCGAAGTCAGTGACGGATCGATTGAGGGCAAGAGGCTGAAAGGCAAAGCCTCGTCAGGCGGCGGCGATTGGTTGCTCGTTGGATCAGATGGCTTCGCGCGCCTCGACGTGCGTGCTCAGATCGCTACGGAGGACGGCGCATTCATTTACGCAAATTATCCTGGCTTACTCGAATTGAATGAGAAGGTTGGTCAGGCGTTGGCGACTGGCGGCAAAACCGATTACGGCGATCAATACTTCCGAACGACACCGCGATTTGAAACCGGCGATCCGCGCTACACTTGGCTCAATCAGAGCTTGTTTCGTAGCTGAGGGCCGTGTCGGCGGCGGAATGGTCGAATACAAGGTGTATCGCGTCCTGTAGCGAGCGTGATTGGGGGCGGGCAGCAAACTACGGTTCAGGAGACGGTTTGCTGCCCGCCTCACTGTTTACTTACCACGCAACGGGAAAAACCAACTGATGGCAAGAATAGCTATTGCGGCGACGCTAAAGGCGGTGCCGGGCAAACGAGATGAATTAATCCTACAGTGTCGAGAACTTGCGCCACTCTTTATCGAGCAAGAGCCGGGCACGTTGCGCCTTGAGTTGCTGTTGCCGCCCGATGATCCAGAGACCCTTGTGCTCTGGGAAGTTTACGAGAGTGCGGACGCGCTTGCCGCTCACCAAAGCGGCGAGTTGCTAAAGAGATTTCGGTCCGCGATCGAGGGGACGGTGCAAAGCATGTCCGCAACCCGGCACGACATGCTTGAATAGGCTCAGCCTCGTCGTTTACGATAATCTAGATGATGCCGACGTGTTGAGGGTGATGTATCGTTGCCCCTTCGAACGCTGGCACTCCGACGCACTTGGGGGAGAAAATGGATTTCAGTGGAAAGGTTGCGCTGGTAACCGGAGGGTCGGGTGATATTGGAAGAACGATTGCCGAGGCTCTCGCCGACGCTGGCGCGGATGTTGCTGTTTCCTACATAGGGGAGGCGGCACGCGCTGGCGAAGTCGTTGAGGTGCTGCGGAAGGCTGGTCGGCGCAGCTACGCCGTACAACTTGACCAAAGAGACCCTAAATCAATTGATGATTGCGTGAGAAGTGTAATCGGCCACTTTGGTCGGATAGACATTCTAATCAACAATGCAGGGTGGAACATCGGCATCCCGTTCGGGGATCTCGCTGCATTAACACCGGAAATTTGGGATCGGGTCCTCGAAACCAACCTTCGCGGCCCGTTTCTGCTTGCACGAGGTTTTGGCGCTGAACTTCGGCGACACAAATCAGGTCGCATTGTAAATATCGCAACGCTCGCCGGGATCGCTCCGGGTGGCAGCAGCATCGCTTACGCGGCCAGCAAGGCGGCGTTGATCCATCTCACACATTGCTTAGCAGTTGCACTGTCGCCCGACGTGACCGTCAACTGTGTAGCACCTGGTTTAGTTGAGGGAACGCGCATGGCTGAGCGGGTACCGGACGCAGTGAAGCAGAGCGCTCGTGCTCAGTCAGTCCTTGGACGAACCGGAAGTGCTGATGACATCGCCCAGATGGTGGTCGCTTATTGCCGAACGGACAGCGTCACGGGGCAAACGATTGTCGTGGATGGCGGAAACCCAATGGGAATGCATTGAAAGCGTAACTTGCCTCCGCAACGGGGCTTTGAGGTCTTACTGCTGGCCCATCACGTCATTTCGCTATGCTGCGAAATTTGGTGGCTGTTGAGGCATGGCGGCCTCTCTCGTGACCCGTCAGCTCAGCCATTTATGGGTTGACGGCCTATGCGGGCAACTAGGACTCCGCAGTCGGTTTGCTGCCCGGCTCCTGTTCATCACGCGCCAACTCAGCAGCCTTGATGTTCGCCTCTCGGGCTGCATTGTCTCTGATTTTCCAGAACGCTCGCAACAGTCTGAGTGTTTTGCAATTACTGTAGTGTGGTTTGCATTTCGGCTCCATCGCCGAACACCATAGGCGAGAAGCGAACGCAGGGCATCGCGATTGTCGTCTGTCGAGGCTTAGCGTTGAGTCGGGGACCGGGGTTCTACGGATAGCGGCGCCGCATCCGGAGCTGAAACGGTGCCCCGATGGACGAGAAAAATTATTGGATGCCAGCGATGCGCAGGCTTTCCAAGAGATGTGCATTGTCTTCTGGTCGTATAAACACCGGATTATCCCCGACCATGAGGCTCGTCAGAAAACCTGGTGCGAAGCCGTTCAGTGCGTCGATCTCGACACGAGCCCGCCCCAAGCCACCATTCTGAGCGCAGCATGCAATCATGAGCGCGCGACGGATCGGCGCGCGATGGGAAACCTGAATGCCAGACTCGCACCAGCGAATTGTCTCGGCATAGTTTCGCGATGTGAAATGAGCTAGTGCCATCGCTAAGTGAGCGGTGCCAGCCCAATAATCTCGCGGGCTAAGCCGAAGTGCGATGTCAGCGTGTTCGATAGCTTCATTAGCCATGCCAGCTTTCGCTTCCGCGAATGCCAAAGCGATAACGGCGAATGCATAGTTCGGGTTTACCTCGCGCGCACGTCGCATATCGGCAAGGCCGCCTTCGTATTCGCCTCGATTGAAGCGGACCCAGCCGCGAAGCGTTAACGTTCGCTCATCCTGTGAATTGATCACTGACATTCGCTCAACGATGTTCCATGCCTGAGCAACCGCAGTTTCGGGATGACTTCCCCAGCGGTACAGGTGGCATAGATAGAACGCCATAGCGAGGACACTATGGGCGGCGAGCGATTTTGGGTCGGCCGAAATTGCCTCTTGGCAAACACTAATGGCTTGTTGCATGAGCGCTCCATCGGCGCTCTGGTAGGCTTCGATGAACATACCTTCCGCTCGCCAGGCGAGTTGCTTTCCTTGCGGATTTGCAGTTTCTCGACGGGAGCGTGCAATTTCGGCGAGATTAATTTCTGGCGCGATGCTTGCGACGACCGTTCGCGTGATCTCATCCTGCACGTCGATCATGTCTGCGTGATCTCGGTCGTAGCGTTCCGCCCAAACGTGCTCGTTGTTAACTGCATCAATTAGCTGGGCCGTTACTCTAACTCGATTGCCAATTCGTCGGACACTGCCTTCGAGAACGTAATTGACCCGTAGGTCTCGCGCGATCTGCATTACGTCGAGTGGCTTGTTCTTGTAAAAAAATGTCGAGTTTCGTGCGATGACGGCAAATTCTCTAAACCGCGAAAGTTCGGTAATGATGTCCTCTACCATACCGTCGGCAAAATACTCCTGTTCGGGGTCACCGCTCATGTTTTGGAATGGTAGGACGGCGATTGAAGGCTTGTCGGGAAGTGGTAGTGCCTTGACCGCTCCCTTCTGGGGCTCAGTTCCGTTAGAAGACGCTGTGGAGTATAGCCGCACCGGCCGTTCAATATTTTTCAGCGACCGTTCGCCTAGATCGATAAAGGCGAAGTCCGTTTTTCCGCGAACATGCTCATACGCGCCGCCGGACAGACACACGCCGCCAGGCTCGCATTCGTTCTCAACACGTGCCGCAACGTTGACGCCGTCACCGAAGATATCGCCATCATCGATGATGATATCCCCGACATTGATGCCAATACGGAATTTGATCTGTGTTTCGCTCTCGCGTTCGGCCATCTGCCCTTGAACGGCCATGGCGCAGGTCACGGCATCCACGGCGCTGGCAAACTCGACTAGCAAGCCGTCGCCGGTTGTCTTGACGATGCGACCCTTGTGGCTTGCGATGGCGGGATCGACGATCTCGCGGCGGAGCCGCTTGAGCGCTTGGAGCGTGCCGACCTCGTCGGCTCCCATCAGGCGAGAATAGCCAGCTACGTCGGCTGCGAGTACTGCCGCTAGTCGCCGCTCGATGCGCCCGCTGGTCACCCGAAAGTCCTTGCCCCGTCCATTTGCTAACCCAGTTGCATAAAATCATGGGAATTGAGGGGCTGCCAGCCCGATTACGGTGGTTTGGCAGGCGATTAGCTCAGTAACCTCCTAAAGGAAATGCAGCTTTCCGCACCGCACAGACCGTATTTCGACGGTACGGTAGCGATTCAAGACCGCTTGAATGGATGGCTGGGTTCTGGAATTCTACTCAACCAGTGATCGTGGCTCGCAGTTCAAGACTTTCTCTTACGAGGGCTTTTCATGCAGCAATTTTCTGAAAGAGCCATTCCATTCTTTGGCGCTCGCGCGTTCGCGCGAAAACTCTTGGAGGAGGCGAACCTGCTTAGTGCAAGGGTGCACTCTGCCGAAGCCGAGATGAACGGAGCTTCTGCCAGTCTCGCTCAACTCAGAGCCGAGGTCGGCCAACTGACAGCAGAACGTGATCTCGCTCGCCAGCAACTTGTCATGATCGGGGCGGTTCCGTTATTGGACCTGGATGCCCGCCGTCGAGAACTGCAAACCTCGGTCGATGCGTTAAATGAAAAAGTTGTGAGCGAACAGGCAGAGATTGCGGCAGAGCGAGCGGCCATCCAAAAGGAAGTCGCGGAAGCGCGACGAACAATTGTCGAAACCCGCGAGACGGCCCTTCTTCAAGAGGTCGGTATCTATGAGTATCGGCATCCGCTCACGGACGCGCTGGCGTATGAAGAGGCATTGGATCGCTTGCAAAATGTGATCAAAGCGGCGGCAAAAAAAGATGGTGGCGCAGTTCTAACCGCGACCGATTGGACCGTAAATGGATCAAAGGCCGAGGGCAGCAAGATGCTCCGGGAAATATCTAAGCTAATGTTGCGTGCTTTCAATGCGGAAGCTGACAACCTCGTCCGCAGCTTGAAGCCGTATAAGCTGGACAGTGCGATAGAACGTCTAAAGAAGGTTGAGGATACGATCCGAAAACTGGGCGTCACGATGAATGTGCGTATCGCGGACACTTATGTGCAGCTTCGTATCGATGAATTGAAACTTACGGCAGATTTTTTGCAAAAGCAGGCGGAAGAAAAGGAGGCGGAACGTCAAGAGCGCGAAAAATTGCGCGAAGAGAAGAAGGCCCAGCAAGAGATAGAGCGTGAACGAGCAAAGCTCGCCAAAGAGATGCAGCACTATCAGAATGCGCTAGAGGCCGTGACAGCCAATGGCGATGTAGAGGGAATGCAAAGGCTGCAAGAGCAGATCGTTGAGGTCAACAAAGCCATCGAAAGCGTTGATGCTCGTGCCGCGAACACTCGTGCTGGGTATGTATATGTGATTTCGAACCTCGGTTCATTCGGTGAGCGAATGGTCAAGGTCGGGATGACGAGACGGCTCGATCCGATGGAGCGTATCCGAGAGCTGAGCGACGCATCGGTGCCATTCAATTTCGACGTTCATGCGCTTTTCTTTTCTGACGATGCAGTTGGTATCGAAGGCGCGATGCATGATCGGCTGTCTGAGTTTCGTGTGAACGGCGTTAATCTGAGACGGGAATTCTTCCGAGCGACACCACTAGAGGTGAAAGCACATCTCGGTCAGTTGACGGGTCAACTGTTGGAGTTTCGCGAGCTGGCGGAAGCGATTGAGTATAGGCAAAGCTTGCAGATGCGCCCCTCGACAAGCGAGCGATGATAGCCAGGGGCGTGAGACGATTTGGCCATTTCGGCCTCAGCGCGCCGTCGTCTTATCAACAGCACGCGCCGGTTGTCATAACGCGCTAGGTTTTTCACCCCGTTGATAAGCGAGAATTTGTTTGCGCATCCAATCACCAAGCTTATTGGTGAATTTCACAATCACGTCCGTGCCCTGTACCGTTACGCGAAACGGGCGAGGGCCGTTCGAGCAGGCGGTGACGTGCGCCATGCTCCAAAGTGATTTGCCTGCGCGGCTGTACGTGAAATGAGTACAAAGCCAATTATAGTCGAAAGTCTTCGGCAGTAGTTGCGGGTGGGTTGCTTTTTCGGAAATCAACGGTCTGATGACAGTAGTGTCATCACGGACAATTGAGAAAATGCTGGTGTCATTGGTTTGTGCGCAAAGGAGTGCAATGCATTCCAACTCTTCGCCATTGTAACGATTTAGGAGTAGTTTGGGCTTCCAAGTTAATCCGCGTTCGGGTGTGGTCTCATCGTACTCAAAGTGGGCGAACGCAATTTTATCCAGCTTTGTAAATCCTGTGGGACCGCGATAGCACAACTCAATTGCGCCTCCCCATCGCTCCACGAGATTTTGGAAGGTATATAGCTCTCTCCCTATCGATTGCGACGCGAAGGCCAGCGCATCGCAAAGCACGCTTGCAAAATTATCAATCGCGGGGTTCGGGATCGGATCAACGCTATCAAGCTTGGCAATCGTTTCTTTAAAGTAGTCTGATCCCGTTCCGGCATACCGAACATGCTGAAAGCGCCGTAGATCGGTCCCCTCAACTCGATGCCAAACGTAACTTAGCTTAGTTCCGTCTCCGTCTAAGACCATTGCTAAACAACTGAGGTCCGGTTCAGCGTTGGCTTCGAGTATCCGCATGATCTCTTTTGCGGACGGACCGAAACGCTCGACGTGGGATTTGATTTCTTTTGCTAGGCCGAATGCGGACACGTATGGCCCCGCCCACGCCAAGACGACCGTGTCATGAATAATGTTTACCTTTTGCTTGAGTCCACTAATGGAGACACCGAAGTCCACAGCTATGCTGTCGGGCAACGTGCCAGATGCAGGCAATCGACGCGTGGTTGGTGTCTCCGAATAGTGAGTGAGGAGCGTGTCGCCACATAGGATCGGGACATCTTGTCGGCTGAAGCCGAAGATCAATGTCATTCGGGTCCTCGAAGCGGCTTATTGGTAACGACGATTGGCACGGCGCGCGCCCCGCGTTGCTCATCAAAATAGGCAAAGAGGTTATGACGGACCGCCAGCCGGAACGAGGCCGCATTGGTAGTTCAGCTCGTGCTCCCAAATTTTTCACAAGAATTTTCGCTCCGGCTGATTGGGACACAACGGAGGACACTCAAGCCATATCGCATTGATTAGTTAGGTTTTCGATGTGCTTATCTTCCCCTGCGCAGGGAATGTCGGATGCTCTCCGCTGCCCTGTATGCTCGTGTGCAGCTTTGTTTGCACTATTCGCACACGAGACCGCGGGTGCAGCGCGCATCCGGCATTCCCTGCGCCCTCTGTCTTAGGGGGCGAAAGTAACCTGCAAACCTCGGGCGCAAGGCGCCGCGAGAATGCGAAACTGTATCCGCGTGTCGTCCCGGCCTTCGCCGGGACGACGATGATTGTGATTGCGGACGGCAGACATGCACCCCACAACCCGGAACGGACAAGCTCCAAAGCCGTTATCAGCCGCCCGGCCGCGTCAATTTCGCCCGATTTTCAAGGCGAAGTGTTCACCCAAACCCCGCATCATCAGCTAAAATAGCCTTCCGCGCCGCCGATCCATGAGGACCGCCATGAGCTTCCGCCGCGATTTCATCACCAAGCCGATCTTCTCCTGGGCCCGCGGCGTGTTGCCGTCGATGTCCGACACCGAGCGCGAGGCGCTGGAGGCGGGCGACGTCTGGTGGGACGCCGACCTCTTCACCGGCAATCCCGACTGGTCGAAATTGCTTGGCTACGCGCCGGCGACGCTGACCGCGGAAGAAGAAGCCTTCCTGCATGGTCCGGTCGACGAACTCTGCGCCATGCTCGACGACTGGAAGATCAATTGGGAATGGCGCGACCTGCCCCCGGAGGCGTGGACCTTCATCAAGCGTCACAAATTCTTCGGCATGATCATTCCCAAAGAGTATGGCGGCCTCGGCTTCTCGCCTTATGCGCATTCCGAAGTGGTGCGAAAACTTTCGTCGCGTTCGCTCACCGCCGCCGTCACGGTGATGGTGCCGAACTCGCTCGGGCCCGGCGAACTCCTGATGCGCTTCGGCACCAAGGAACAGCAGCAGCAATGGCTGCCGCGGCTGGCCGACGGCCGCGACATTCCCTGCTTCGGGCTGACCAGTCCGGAAGCAGGCTCCGACGCCGCCTCGATGATCGACACCGGCATCATCTGCAAGGGTACATTTGAAGGCCGCGAAGTCTTGGGGCTGCGCCTCAACTGGCACAAGCGCTACATTACGCTCGGCCCGGTCGCGACGCTGCTGGGCTTGGCTTTCAAGGCCCGTGACCCCGATCATCTCCTTGGCGCCGAGGAAGACCTCGGCATCACCGTGGCGCTGATCCCGACGCATCTTCCGGGCGTCGAAATCGGCAAGCGCCATCTGCCGGCGATGCAGGTGTTTCAGAACGGCCCGAACTGGGGCCACGATGTCTTTATCCCGATGGATTACATCATCGGCGGCCAGGAGCGCCTCGGCCAAGGCTGGAAAATGCTGATGACGGCACTTGCCGCCGGCCGCGGCATTTCGCTGCCGTCATTGTCGGCCGCCGGTGCGGCCTATGCCGCGCGCACCTCTGGCGCCTATGCCCGCATCCGCGAGCAGTTCGGCATCTCGATCTCGAAATTCGAAGGCATCGAGGAGCCGCTGGCGCGCATCGCCGGCACGGCCTATTTGCTCGACGCCGCGCGGCGGCTGACCTGTGCGGCACTCAATCAAGGCCATCATCCCGCGGTCATTTCCGGCATCATGAAGCTGCACGCCACCGAGCGGATGCGGATCGCGATCGACGACGCCATGGACATCCACGGCGGCAAGGCGGTGATCGACGGCCCGCAGAATTATTTGGGCCATCTCTACCGTTCGGTGCCGGTCGGCATCACCGTGGAAGGCGCCAACATCCTGACCCGCAATCTGATCGTGTTCGGGCAGGGCGCGATCCGCGCCCATCCCTATCTGCTCGACGAGATGAATGCGCTCGGCGAGCAAGACCGCGCCAAGGGGCTGGATGCTTTCGACAAGGCGTTCTGGAGCCATGTCGGCCACAGCTTCAAGACCATGTTCCGTGCCTGGGGCCGCAACTGGACCGGTGGCATGTTCGCGCCGGCGCCGGACGCAGGCGATGCGACCAAATTCTGTCGCCAGCTCTCGCGCTATTCCTCGGCGTTCGCGCTCTGCGCCGACATGGCGCTGCTGACCCTGGGCGGTGCGCTCAAGCGCAAGGAAATGCTCTCGGCCCGGTTCGGCGATATTCTCTCCGAACTCTATCTGCTTTCGGCCGCGCTGAAGCGCTGGCAGGACGAAGGCCGCCAGCAAGCCGATTTCGCCGCACTGGAATGGTGCATGGCGAGCGGCTTCAAGACCATCGAGAACCGCTTTGCCGAAATCCTCAATAATCTGCCCAATCGCTTCGTCGCAATCATCCTGAAATTCCTGATCCAGCCGTTCGGGGCGCGGGTGGTCGGGCCATCAGACCGGGTCGTCCATCTCTGCGCGCAACTGGTGCTGTCGCCATCGGCGGCGCGTGACCGGCTGACGGCGGATTTGTCACACGTCGATGACGATCGCGGCGTTGCCCGGCTGGAAAAGGCGTTCCTGCTGGTGACGGCGGCGGAAAATATTTCGAAGCAAATGCATGCCGCGCGACTGCATGACTGGAAAGAGGCGGTGCAGAAGGGCGTCATCACGCAATCCGAGGGCGAAAGGCTCGCTGCGGTTCACGAAGCTGTCGCAAAAGTGATCGAGGTCGACGATTTTGCGCCGGAAGCGCTGTCGCCGATTTACAGGAAAGCCGCCGACGTGCATCAGTTCTTCCAGGAATTGGGTGAGCAGAGGGCGGCGAGCTGATGGCGCGACCGGTTTTTATTGTCGACGGCAGCCGGACGCCGTTCCTGAAAGCGCGTTCCGGTCCCGGACCCTTCACCCCGGTCGATCTCGCCGTGCAATGCGGCCGGCCGCTATTGGCCCGGCAGCCCTTTGCGCCCACCGCCTTCGATCAGGTGATTTTGGGCTGCGTCAACGTCATTGCCGACGAGATGAACCCGGCGCGGGTCGCAGCGCTGCGGCTCGGCATGGGTGAAAAAATGGTCGCCTTCACCGTACAGATAAATTGCGGCTCCGGCATGCAGTCGATCGACACGGGTTACCGCTACATCCGCGAGGGCGTCTCCGACCTGATCCTGGCCGGCGGCGCCGAGGCGCTGAGCCACGCGCCGCTGGTGTGGCCGCAGCAGGGCGTGCGCTGGTTCGCCGGCCTTGCCGGAGCCCGGGGTATCGGCGCCAAGATCATGGCCGCGCTCAAGGTTCGGCCGTCCTATTTCAAACCGATCATCGGCCTCGAACGCGGGCTGACGGATCCCATCACCGACCTCAACATGGGCCAGACCGCCGAGGTGGTCGGGCATCTCTTCGGCATCACCCGCGCGCAGTCCGATGCCTATGCCGCCGAGAGCCACAAGCGGCTCGCCAATGCCCAGAGCCAAGGCTGGCTGAAGGGCGAGGTCGAAACCGCTTTTGCCCGCGACGGAAAATTCTATGACCATGACGACGGCGTGCGGCCGGATTCCACGGCCGAGACATTGGCAAAACTGAAGCCGGTGTTCGAACGGCCCTGGGGCAAGGTCACCGCCGGCAATTCCTCGCAGATCACCGACGGCGCGTCATGGGTGATCCTCGCTTCCGAGAAAGCCGTTGCCAAGCATGGCCTGACGCCGAAGGCGGTCATCCTCGACAGCCAATGGTCGGCGCTCGATCCCTCGATCATGGGCCTCGGCCCGGTGCTGTCGGCGACTGAACTGTTGAAGCGCAACGAATTGACGCTCGGCGATATCGAGACCTGGGAATTGAACGAGGCCTTTGCGACGCAGGTGCTGGGCTGTCTCGCGGCCTGGAACGACGAAAAGTTCTGCAAGGAGATTCTGGGCCTCGACGGTGCGGCCGGTGCCATCGACCAGACCAAAATGAATGTCGATGGCGGCGCGATCAGCCTCGGCCATCCCGTCGGTTGCAGCGGCAACCGCATCGTGCTGCATCTCGTCAACGCCATGAAGCGGCTGGGCACACGACGCGGCATCGCCACCGAATGTATCGGCGGCGGGCAGGGCGGCGCGATGCTGATAGAGACGGTGTGATCATGGAATCAAGGATCATGGACGTTCTCGGCGATCGCGTGCTCGAACTCGGGCCGACACCCGATGCGGGCGGGCCGTACAGGAATTTCAAATTGACCCGCGATTCCGACGGGATCGCCTGGCTGCTGTTCGACCGCGAAGGCGCCAGCGCCAATACGCTGTCGGCGGATCTGATCGAAGAACTCAACAAGGTGATAGCTGAGCTGGAAAGCGCTCGGCCCGCCGGCCTCGTGATCCGTTCCGCGAAGGAATCCGGCTTCATTGCCGGCGCTGATGTCAACGCGTTTCGCGGCGCGAGCGATGTGCTGGCCGTCGAGACCGAAATCGGCCGCGCGCATAAGGTGATCGACCGGCTCGAAGCGCTGCGGATCCCCACGGTCGCCGTGATCCACGGCTTCTGTCTCGGCGGTGGCCTGGAGGTTGCGCTGGCCTGCCAGATGCGGATCGCGATCGATGATGCGCGCTTCGGCTTTCCCGAGGTGATGCTCGGTCTGCATCCCGGTCTCGGCGGCACCGTGCGTTTCACGCAGCTGGTCAATCCGATGCAGTCGATGCCGTTGATGCTGACCGGCAAGACCATCGACGCCCGCAAAGCCAAATCGCTGGGTCTGGTCGACGCGGTGACGCAGGAGCGGCACGTCCGCAGCGCGGTGAAGGATGCCGTGTTCGGGCGGCTGAAGCGCGCTGCACCCGGCCTGCTGACCGCGGTTCTGAACTGGGAGCCGGCACGCAAACTGCTCGCCTCGCGGATGCGCAGCGAGGCGGCCAAGGCGGCGCCGCAGGAACATTATCCCGCGCCCTATGCGCTGATCGATCTCTGGGAAAGCTACGGCGGTGACAAGTACGGCATGCTGCGCGCTGAGCAGGCCTCGTTCGCCAAATTGATGGTGACGCCGACGGCGCAGAACCTGATCCGGGTATTCTTCCTGCGCGAGCAGATGAAGAAGCTCGCCGGCAGCGGCAACAAGATCAACCACGTTCACGTCATCGGCGCCGGTGCGATGGGCGGCGATATCGCGGCCTGGTGTGCAGGTCAGGACATGCGGGTGACGCTGGCCGACATGAAGCCCGAGCCGATCGCCGGCGCGATCAAGCGCGCGTCAGACTTGTTCGGCAAGATCCTGCGCAAGCGCACTAGCGTGCGCGATGCGCTGGATCGATTGATACCCGACATGGGCGGCGAGGGTGTCCGCAGCGCCGATCTCATCATCGAGGCGGTGCCGGAAAAGCTCGCGCTGAAGCAGAAGGTCTATGCCGGGCTCGAGCCCATCATGAAGCCCGGCGCGATCCTCGCCACCAATACGTCGAGCATTCCGCTGCAGGATTTGCGCACCAGTCTGCAAAAGCCGGAGCGGCTGCTCGGCCTGCATTTCTTCAATCCGGTGTCGCGGCTGCAGCTGGTCGAGGTCGTTAGTCATGACGGCACGGATGCGCAACTGTTGAAGGAGGCGCTCGCGTTCGTCGGCGCCATCGACCGGTTGCCGCTGCCGGTCAAGTCTTCGCCGGGCTTCCTCGTCAACCGCGCGCTGACGCCCTACATGCTTGAAGCCATGGTGATGCTCGACGAGAAGATCGACAAATCGGTCATCGACGCCGCGGCGAAAAAGTTCGGCATGCCGATGGGCCCGATCGAACTCGCCGACCAGGTCGGCCTCGATATCTGCCTCGACGTCGGCGACATGCTGCGCTCGAAGTTCGGCGACGCACTGCCGCCCACACCAGCATGGCTGCGCGAAAAGGTCGCCAAGGGCGAGCTCGGCCGCAAGTCCGGCAAGGGATTTTATGTCTGGAAGGACGGCAAGGCGGATACCTCGTCGGCCGCGCCTTCCACGACGGAGCCATCGGCCGAAATGATCGATCGCCTGATGCTGCCGATGTCGAATGTCTGCGTCGCGTGCCTGCACGAAGGCATCGTCGACAATGCCGATGTGGTCGACGGCGCTGTCATCTTCGGCACCGGTTATGCGCCGTTCCGCGGCGGCCCGCTGAATTATGCCCGCACCCGCGGCGTGGACAATGTGGTCGCGACCCTGCGCGCGCTCACGGAAAAATTCGGCGACAGATTCACGCCCGATGCCGGCTGGGAGAATTTCAAGTGAACGAGACGCATGCCCCGCTAAGTACCGAAACCGAGCCGCGCGGCGATCTCTGCATCCGCACGCTGGCGATGCCGGCCGACACCAACGCCAATGGCGACATCTTTGGCGGCTGGCTGCTCAGCCAGATGGATATCGGCGGCGGTGTGTTCGCTTCCAAGATCGCGAATTCGCGCACCGTCACGGTTGCGATCGATGCGATGAATTTTCGCAAGGCCGTCTATGTCGGCGACCTCGTCTCGGTGCACGCCAATCTGGTCCGGATCGGCCGGACCTCGATCACGGTCCATCTCGAGGCCTGGTCGCTGCGCCGCGAGGACAGGCAGTCGATCCTGGTGACCGACGGCAATTTTACCTACGTCTCGATCGACGAGCAGGGCCACCCTCAAGCCATCAAGCGTGAGGGGGCTCCAATCTCGACTTGAGCCATATGAATCTTACGGGCAGGGACGCTCGTAGCCGTCACGGCCGATGAACGTGCCGCGGCGCGGATCATAGCTCCTTGCGCGCATGCAGCGCGGCGTATCGTCATAATACTGCTGCGGCGGGGGCGGCGCATATTGTGCCTGGACGCCGCAATAACGCGGCGAAACCGCCACCCAGCCGCCGGGCTGCTCCACATAGCAGCCGTTGTTGTAATAGCGGTAGCCACCCGGGCGCGCCTCGCCCTGGGATGCAATCGCCGCTCCCGTGCCGGCGCCGATGATGGCGCCTGCCGCCGCGCCGCCGCGTCCACCGAGGGCGCCGCCGACGACACCGCCAAGCACGCCGCCGACGATCGCGCCGCCGATCGCATCCTGCGCCGCGGCCTGCTGGACCGGTGCGCAAATCGCGAGGGCCAGAAGCGTCGTAACCGCCAATTTCGATACCATGTCCGTTCTCCGGCCTGTTTGTCGCAAATCACTGGATTCGCGGGGAACACTGGCGGCGACTTTGTCGCAGGTCAAGCCTGCGGAGGGGCCGTTTTTCCCACGAATCCGTATTGGACCGGCCTTGCCGGGCGCTGATTCGCCAGACAATCCTCGACGACGTTTCCGTGTAGGCGCGCTTGCCGGGCTGAGGAACATTTCGGCAGGCGCTCGGTTGTTTGCGCGGAATACCATCGAGGCTGGAAAATATGTCGGATACCTACATTATCGAAGTCGGTTCGCAGACCGCCGGGATCGTCGTGCGTGGCCCCGGCGGGTACCGCTTCTTCGCGGCCTCTCGTCGTTTCGACCAGCTGGAAGGCCAGCTGTTCCGCAATGCCCGCGAAGCCGAGCGCGCGGCGAGGCGTCTTGCCACCGGCGATCTGACGCTGGCCGCGTGAATTACCGAGGGCGTGCTGATCGAGAACGTTGCGCGTGCAACGCTGATGCTGAAAGGCCTCAAGAAGCAGAACCGGGCCGCGGCGATCCAGCCGGCCACATCCGTACCGCGACATAACCCAAAGGCGTCTCGCGGGCCGCGCGGGAAAGAGCGCCGGAGCCGCGTTCAGCCCTGGCCGATCAGCCGCTTGCAGAATGCGGCGCTATCGCTGATCGCATCGCGGCCCTTCCAGGCCAGGCCGGACAACAATCCATTGCCGCGCGCGCCGCGCAGTTGCAGGATGTGGCCGACTTCATCGGGAAACCGGCTCACTTCAGTCTCCACATCGGCCACGATGGCGCTCCTGATGTCGCGCAGCCGCGCGCCCCACTCGGAGGCAGCAAGTTCCCGGATGGCGGCCTGCACCGCTGCTTCTGTCTTGTCGATGTCGGCCAGGATGTCGCGCGCGTCGACGACACGGTTTTTCTTCAGGGCAACGCGCAAGGTGATGCGCTTGTCGTCGATCTGGTCCAGCACCATCGAGACGGATATCGCATAGGGCGTGGCTGCGACGTCGGTTGCGCGCCGGCTGCGCGCGGGTTTGGTGGCAAGACGGAGCAACTCGCGGGGCGTCTTGAGACGTCCAGCAACCAGCGCCAGCGCAAACGGCACCGCGCCGGGATCCTTTTTCCGGAATGCATCCAGCAGCGACGTGATCTTGTCGACCTGCGCGTCGTTGAATTTTGGGATCTTTTCCGGCAAGGCTTTGCCGAACCCTGCCAGCGCCTCGCGTGCGCGAAGCGCGCCCATGATCTTGACGAGGTCGCTATAGACCGACGGCGAAGCCGTGTAGGCCGCAAGCTTGGTGCGTGCCCGCTCCGCGCCATCGGCCGAAGCCAGGTTTCCCTCCAGCGATTTTGCGACCTTGGTCTGGAAGATCGATGCCGCCTGCTGCGCGTCGCGCGGCCGGTTGGAAGCGATAAACCCCTTCATCTGGTCTTCGTAGTCGCGGGCCATGATCGGCAGCAGATCGCGGTTGATCCATTCCCAGATCGGAACGAGTGAACTCCGCGCAATCCGGCCCGTATTGGCATGCTCCGGCGCACCGGCGACGACCAGCGCCGCCAGCGGCGCGAAGAAGTATTTAGACGGCGTTGGAGCTTCGTTAGGTCCGTCCGGGCGCAGTTCGGCCCGCAGCCTGGCCTGCAGGTCCGCGGTGCCCGGCATGTCGACGCCGCACGCCTCCAGCCGCTCCAGCTCGGTGAGCAGGCAGCTACGCGTCAGCGGGCTCAACCGCTGGAGGAATTCCCAGATCCGATCGACCCGCATTTGCAGCGATTTTCCGATATCTGGCCCATTTCCCGAGCCAGCGACGGCAATGCAATCACAAAACCGTTAAGAACGGCAAAATCGCACCGGTAAAATGCGGCTGGCGCGATGCAAATGGGCTTATCATGCCTCTCGCGCGCGGCCTTTTTAACAGATGGTTAACCATGATGTTCGGGCGCATCCGGTTTCGGCCGCGTTGACCGGAACCACAAACCACCGCACGATAAGAAACTTTTTCCCTGAGGTGCCACCCGTGGCCGGACTGTCCAACCGCCAGACTGAAATTCTCAACATCGCCCGCGCCTTCGGCCGGGTGATGGTGGAGGATCTCGCCAAGCGTTTCGAGGTTTCGGCTCAGACCATCCGCAAGGACCTCAACGATCTCTGCGACCAGCGCTCGCTGACGCGGATCCATGGCGGCGCCATCATCGCCTCCGGCGTCGAGAACCTCGCCTATGAAGCGCGCCGCTTCGTCGCCGCCGAGGAGAAGCGGGCGATCGGCATTGCCGCCGCCTCGCGGATTCCGAACGGCTGCTCGCTGTTCATCAATATCGGCACCACGACCGAAGAAGTCGCCAGCGCGCTGACCTCGCATGAGGACCTGCTCGTCATCACCAACAACCTCAACGTCGCGATGCTGCTGTATCGCCATCCGCGCATCGAGGTGATCGTGGCGGGCGGCGCGGTGCGCCGCGCCGACGGGGCGGTGATCGGCTCGACCGCGATCAGCCTGATCGGCCAGTTCAAGGTCGACTACGCCATCATCGGCGCCTCCGCGATCGACGAGGAGGGCGCGCTCCTGGATTTCGACTACCGCGAAGTGCAGGCCGCGCAGGCGATCATCGCGAATGCGCGCAGCGTAATGCTGGTCGCCGACTCGACCAAGCTCAGGCGCAGCGCGCCGGTGCGCATCGCCCATCTCAGCCAGATCCAGACCTTCGTGACCGACGCCGCGCTTCCCGCAGGTCTCGCCAACATCTGCCACACCCGCGGCATCGACGTGGTCGAGGCGATGGACAAGCCGGCCCCCGATATCGATGAGCCGGTGGCTGAGACGGCATTGACCGTCACGCGGCTGCGCTAGACGCGGAAAGTACCGACCCTCACTTCGTTCCAGCATGAATAGGCCCCGGCATCGTCCGGGGCCTATTCATGAGAATTCTGACTTGGAATAGAAAATCTAAGCCAGCAGTGCAGGAAAAATGGTTTGTGCTGGATCGACCGGTGCACGAGGTTCTCTCAGGAAAAAGGAGAACCGTAATGCAGATCCGACGCATCAATTCCGAAGCGGCACTCGTGCCGACGACCGGTTACAGCCAGGCGCTTGAGGTGGCTGGTCATACAAGGATGCTTTTTGTGAGCGGCCAAATCCCGGCCGCGGCTGACGGTACGGTGCCCGAGGGTTTTGAAGCGCAGTGCAGGCTCGCCTGGAGCAATGTCGAGGCGCAGCTCAAGGCAGCCGGCATGACGCTCGACAATCTGGTCATGCACCGGACCTACCTCGCGGACCGGCGCTACACCATGCTCAATCGCGCGGTGCGAAGCGAGGTGCTTGGCAGCCGGGAAACCGCGCTGACCGTCGTCATCGCCGGAATCTTCGACGAGGCGTGGCTGCTTGAGATCGAGGCGGTGGCTGCGGGTTGAAGTCTTTCTAGTGCGTCGCGCAGCGCCATCGCCGCTGCTTCTCGCGATTGCCGCAGCCGATCATGCTGCACCATTGCCGGCGCTGGCCCTTGCTGGTGTCGAGATAATAGACGTCGCAGTCGAAGGCTCCGCATTTGCGGATTCTCTTGCGCTCCTCGTCAACGAGCAGACGCTCGATCGCGAGCGCACAGGCATGCAGTGGGATTTCACGCGCCAGCGCAGGCGACCAGCGGCGGTCGGCCAACCCGGGTGAGGGCGATGCGACCAGCGTTCGGGCCGCATGTGCCGCCTGGATCGCAGCAGACAGCGCGTCGAGATCGGACTGCCGCACCGGCCGTCGCGCGTGTGCGGCAGCGAGGACATCGTGAAGGTGTTCACGAAGCCTGCGCGCGCGTTTCGCAATATGCGAGCCGCTGTTTCCTATCTGCTTCAGGCGTGCGGCCGTCCGATCGTCGATCAGGCCCGCCAGCGCAGCGAACTGTGTCAGGTCACGATACGTTGCCAGGTTCTCGATCGGCACGGTCGAGGGCCGCTCATCCAGGGTGTTCACGAGATCCAGCGCCGGATGGCCGCCGCTCCATTCGAACGGATTGGCGCGGCCGCTCATCCTGCTTGCCTCACGTTGCGCGCCATCATAACCTGTAAAGTATAGTAAAAGGGTTATGCTGTCCATTGCGGTCGGAGGAGGGCGATGATGACTGATCTCACCGTCGATGGCCGCACTGCCGCGCAGTATCTCCGCGGCGCCCTCTACGGCCTTGCCGCCGTCAGCATCTGGTCCGGTTGGATCGTGGTCGCGCGCCTCGGATTGCGGACCAGCCTGACGCCATGGGACATCGCTGCGCTTCGCTTTGGTGTGGCCGGTTTGCTTCTGCTGCCCTATGTGATGCGACGGGGGCTCGCGTTCGAGCGGCTCGGCTGGATCGGGCTGGCGGCGATCGTGATTGGCGGCGGCGCTCCGGTCCTGTTGGCGAATGCCGGCCTGTTGTTCGCGCCAGCGGCGCATGCGGGCGCACTGTTTCCCGGCGTCATGCCGCTGGCGGTGGCGCTGCTGGCTGCGGCCATCCTGCATGAGCCGTTCACCGATGCGAAGAAACTTGGCTTCGTGCTGATCCTGCTCGGCGTCTTCGCCATCGCCTGGAACGCTGGCGGCGCAGTCGGCTCCGGACAGACGATCGGGCACGCGCTGTTTCTCGGCTCTGCCGTGGCATGGGCCTGCTACACGGTCGCGATGCGTCGCGCGCGGCTCGATGGTCTGCATGCGGCCGCTATCGCCGCGGTCGGCGCTCTGTTTATCTACATACCCGTCTATTGCGCCGTGGAGGGTGCCAGTCTCGCCAAGGCGCCTTGGGAAGACCTGGCGCTTCAGGCCATCGTGCAGGGGCTTCTGACGGCGATCGTTTCGCTGGTTTTCTACGGACGGGCGGTCAGCATCCTTGGCGCGTCCAGCGGTGCCGCGTTCGCAGCGCTGTCGCCGGCGCTGACGGCCGTCATGGCCATTCCAATTCTGGGTGAGTGGCCGACGGCAATGGACTGGATCGCCATCGCTGGCATCTCCGCCGGCGTGTACGTCGTGAGCGGAGGCCCGCTGCCGCGTCGACGGAACTGACAGCTCCGGTCGATTTGCGCCGTAGAGAAAACCGGCTGGTTCCCCATTTTCGATTTGCTTTCGTTTTTCTTTGTGATTAACTCCGATCCGAAAGTTAAATCGCCGAAGTGAAGAGGCGATCGCCCGGGGAAGCGTCTGTTGGATCGGATTTTCGACCTCGCCATCATCGGAGGCGGCATCAACGGCTGCGGCATCGCGCGCGATGCGGTGGGCCGGGGAAATTCCGTTTTCCTTTGTGAAATGAATGATTTGGCGAGCGGGACGTCGTCCTGGTCGACCAAGCTGGTGCACGGCGGCCTGCGCTATCTCGAATATTACGAGTTTCGTTTGGTCCGCGAGGCGTTGATCGAACGCGAAATCCTCTGGCAGATAGCGCCCCACATTATCCGCCCGCTGCGTTTCGTTTTGCCGCACCATTCGGGGTTGCGGCCGGCATGGCTGCTGAGGCTAGGGTTGTTCCTGTACGACCACATCGGCGGCCGTCATCTGCTGCCGCCGACACGTTCGGTCGATCTCGCGCATGACGAGGTCGGAAAACCCTTGATCGCCAACCGCTACACCAAAGGCTTTGAGTATTCCGACTGCTTTGTCGATGACGCGCGCCTGGTCGTGCTCACCGCGCGGGACGCGGCCGATCGTGGCGCCGAGATCCACACGCGCACGCGGGCGGTCGAGATCAGGCAGGTCGACGGCATCTGGCAGCTCACCGTCGAGGATACGTCAAGCGGCACGCGCACCACGATCCAGGCGCGCGCGCTGGTCAATGCCGGCGGCCCCTGGGTCGAACAGGTGCTGTCGTCGGGATCGGGCGTCAACGCGCGCGCAAAGGTTCGCCTGGTGCAGGGCTCGCACATCGTGGTGCGCAAGCTCTACGACCACGACCGCGCCTACATTTTCCAGAACGCCGACGGCCGCATCATCTTCGTCATCCCCTATCAGGATGATTTCACGCTGATCGGCACCACGGATCGCGATTACGACGGCGACCCGGCCAAGGTGAAAGCCTCCACCGAAGAGATCGCCTATCTCTGCGCGTCCGCCAGCGAATACCTCGCCAAACCGGTAAAGCCGGAGGACGTGGTCTGGACTTATTCGGGCGTTCGTCCGCTCTATGACGACGGCGCCAGCGAAGCCAAGGCCGCGACCCGCGATTACGTGTTCGAACTCGATACGCCGGGCGGCGCGCCGCTGCTGTCGATCTATGGCGGCAAGATCACGACCTATCGGCGGCTGGCCGAAGAAGCGCTGGAACGGCTGGCGCCCTACTTGCGCAGTTCAAAGAAGGAAGGCTGGACCGGCAAGGCCGCGCTGCCCGGCGGCGACATGGATGTTTCCGCAATCGCGGCGCTGACCGCGGAACTGACGCGCGACTATCCGTTCCTCGTTCCCGCACATGCAAAGCGGTTGGCGCATGCCTATGGCACCCGCGCCAGCAAGGTGCTTGGCAACGCGAAATCGGCGGCCGATCTCGGCCAGTCCTTTGGCGCGACCTTGACGGAGAGGGAAGTCAGGTACCTGATGTCGGCCGAATGGGCCTGCACCGCCGAAGACGTCGCGTGGCGCCGCTCCAAGCTCGGATTGCGGCTGTCCGCGGGCGAAATCGCCGTCCTCGACGAATGGATGGCCGCCCATCGCACGTCCGGTGAACGACCCCTGCGTGAAGCGGGAGGACGGACATGAGCGTCACGCTCGAACACGTCACGCGAACCGTCGACGGCATCGCGACCATCCGCGATGTGTCGTTGACGCTTGAGCGCGGCACGCTGAGTGTACTGCTCGGGCCGACGCTTTCCGGCAAGACCTCGATCATGCGGCTGCTCGCCGGGCTCGACAAGCCGGCATCAGGCCGCGTGCTGGTCGACGGCAACGATGTTACCGGCTTCGACGTGCGCAAGCGTTCGGTAGCGATGGTCTATCAGCAGTTCATCAATTATCCCTCGCTGACGGTCTATGAGAATATCGCCTCGCCCTTGCGGGTGCAGGGCAAGCCGCGCGCGGAAATCGAGAAGCGCGTGCAGGAGGCGTCGCGCCTGCTCAAGCTCGAGCCGTATCTGCACCGCACGCCGCTGCAACTCTCCGGTGGCCAGCAGCAGCGCACTGCGATTGCACGCGCGCTGGTCAAGGGCGCGGATCTGGTGTTGCTCGACGAGCCGCTCGCCAATCTCGACTACAAGCTGCGCGAGGAGTTGCGCACCGAACTGCCGCGCATCTTCGAGGCGTCGGGCGCGATCTTCGTCTATGCGACCACCGAGCCTTCCGAAGCCCTGCTGCTCGGCGGCCGAACCGTCTGCATGTGGGAAGGCCAGGTGCTGCAGGCCGGCGACACCCCAAAGGTATACCGGCATCCCGATACGCTGCGCGTGGCGCAGGTGTTTTCCGATCCGCCGCTCAATATTGTCGGGATCGAAAAGAAGAACGGCACGGTGCAATATGCCGGCGGCATCCAGGCGCCGGCCAGCGGGCTTTATGCCTCGCTTGCCGATGGGCCCTATCGCGTCGGCTTCCGCGCCCATCAGCTTGAAGTCGCCAATGGCATCGCCGGGCGCCACGCGTTTCAGGCCACCGTCACCGTGACCGAAATCACCGGCTCGGAAAGCTTCGTGCATCTCAACCGCGACGCGTCGAACTGGGTCGCGGTGCTGCAGGGCGTCCACGAGTTCGAGCCGGGCCACGTGCTCGACGCCGTGCTCGATCCCGACAATCTTTTCGTGTTCGACGCGGCTGACCGTCTGGTCGCGGCGCCCAGCCAAGACAACGCGTGAGGGAGATGCCGCATGGCCCGCATTGACCTCGTCGATCTCGCGCATTCCTACGGCGGCAATGACGCCGCGCCCGAATCATTTGCGCTGAAGCCGGTGACGATGACCTGGCGGCAGGGCGGCGCCTATGCGCTGCTCGGGCCGTCCGGCTGCGGCAAGACCACGCTGCTCAACCTGATTTCCGGGATCGTGACGCCGTCGCGCGGCCAGATACTGTTCGACGGCGCCGATATCACACCGCTGTCAACCCAGAAGCGCAATATCGCGCAGGTGTTCCAGTTTCCGGTGATCTACGACACCATGACGGTCGGGCAGAACCTCGCATTTCCCTTGAAGAACCGCGGCGTCCCGAAAGCCGAAATCGACGCGCGCGTGAAGCAGATCGCCGACCTGCTCGACCTCACGCCGCATCTCGATCGCAAGGCAACGCGGCTGACGGCGGACGCCAAGCAGAAGATCTCGCTCGGCCGCGGCCTGGTGCGATCAGACGTCGCCGCGATACTGTTCGACGAGCCGCTGACGGTGATCGATCCCGAATTGAAGTGGCAGTTGCGCTCCAAACTCAAGGCGCTGCATCGCGACCTCGATCTCACGATGATCTACGTCACCCATGACCAGACCGAGGCGCTGACCTTTGCCGATACGGTGGTGGTGATGCATGACGGCAGGGTGGTGCAGAGCGGCACGCCGGCCGAACTGTTCGACAAGCCCGCGCATACCTTCGTCGGTTACTTTATCGGCTCGCCCGGCATGAACATCGTGCCGGCCGAGGTGAGGGGCCGCGAGGCCCGGATCAGCGGCCACCCGATCGCGCTGAACCGCAGCTATGACACGCTGCCGCCGGGCGCGAAGATCGAAGTTGGCGTGCGTCCGGAGTTCGTCGACGTCGCCGCGCCCGCGCCGGGATTGCTGTCCGCCAATATCGAGCGCATCGACGATCTCGGCCGCGTCCGTTTCGCGCGCGTGCGGATCGGCGACGCCAAGTTCGCCGCGCGCGTGCCGCCGGGGTTTTCAGTCTCCGGCGAAACCGCCGGACTGGTTTTCAATCCGTCGCATGTTCACGTCTATGCCGACAGCCGTCTGGTCGAGGGGACCGCCTGATGGACAAGACGATCAACCAAAAAGCCTGGTTCCTGGTGCTGCCGGTGTTTCTGGTGGTCGCGTTCTCCGCGATCCTGCCGCTGATGACGGTGGTGAACTATTCGATGCAGGACACCTTCGGCAACAACCAGTTCTTCTGGAACGGCGTCGGCTGGTTCAAGGAACTGCTCGATCCATCGACCGATCTCGGCGGACGCTTCCTGGCGTCGCTCGGCCGCAACCTGCTGTTCTCGGCCATCATTCTCGCGATCGAGGTGCCGCTCGGGATCGTGGTCGCGCTGTCGATGCCGCGCGACGGCTGGAGCGTCGCTGCCTGCCTCGTGATCCTGGCGCTGCCGCTTTTGATTCCGTGGAACGTGGTCGGCACCATCTGGCAGATCTTCGGGCGGCCCGACATCGGCCTGCTCGGCTACACGCTGAACAGCCTGGGCATCAACTACAACTACGTCTCCAACGAGTTCGACGCCTGGGCCACCGTCATCGTGATGGATGTCTGGCACTGGACCAGCCTGGTCGCGCTGTTGTGCTACGCCGGACTGAAGTCGATCCCCGACGCCTATTACCAGGCGGCGCAGATCGACGGCGCCTCGCGCTGGGCGGTGTTCACGGCGATCCAGTTGCCGAAAATGAACCGCGTGCTGCTGATCGCGGTGCTGCTTCGCTTCATGGACAGTTTCATGATCTACACCGAGCCGTTCGTGGTGACCGGCGGCGGCCCCGGCAATTCGACCACCTTCGTCTCGATCGAACTGGTCAAGATCGCGCTCGGCCAGTTCGACCTCGGCAAGGCCGCGGCGCTCTCGCTGGTCTACAACCTCATCATCCTGATCGTGTGCTGGGTGTTCTATACCGTGATGACAAACGCCGGGGCCGAGCGCCCGGTCAAACAGGGAGCTGAATGATGCATTCGATTCCCGGACGCCGCGTCATCCTCATCACCTTCCTGATCTTCCTGCTGTTGCCGATCTACTGGCTCGTCAACATGAGCTTCAAGACCAATGCCGAGATCGTCTCCACCATGACGCTGTGGCCGCACCAGCCGACGCTGGAAAACTACAAGCGCATCTTCATCGACGAGAGCTGGTATTCCGGCTACATCAACTCGCTGACCTATGTCCTGATCAACACTGTGATCTCGATTGCGGTGGCGCTGCCCGCGGCCTACGGCTTTTCGCGCTACCGTTTTCTCGGCGACAAGCATCTGTTCTTCTGGCTGCTGTCGAACCGCATGGCGCCGGCGGCGGTCTATGCGCTGCCGTTCTTCAATCTCTATTCGGCGATCAATTTGTTCGATACACCGTGGGCGGTGGCGCTGGCGCATTGCATCTTCAACGTCCCGCTCGCGGTCTGGATCCTCGAAGGTTTTGTCTCGGGCGTGCCACGCGAGATCGACGAGACGGCGTTCCTCGACGGTTATTCGTTCCCGCGCTTCTTCATCAAGATCCTGGTGCCCTTGATCGCGAGCGGCATCGGCGTGGCGGCGTTCTTCTGCTTCATGTTCTCCTGGGTCGAACTGCTGCTGGCACGCACGCTGACGTCGGTGAACGCAAAACCGATCTCGGCGATCATGACCCGAACGGTCTCGGCCGCCGGCATGGATTGGGGCCTGTTGGCTGCGGCCGGCGTGCTCACCATCATCCCCGGCGCGCTGGTGATCTGGTTCGTCCGCAACTACATCGCGCGCGGTTTCGCGCTCGGACGGGTGTAGCGCATGATCCCGAAAAGTGGACACCGGTTTTCGGACAAGATCATGCGCAGGCATGAGGACTAACGCATCATGGAACACATCGCATGGATGGCCTGGACGCTTCCGACCGCGATCTTCTTCGTGATGCTGTCGCTGACGCTGGGTGTCATGACGTGGCTTGCGGCGGCGTATCCCGAGGCCGAGCGCGTCGGCGTGCTGCGCATTCCGACCACGCGCGGCGACCGGCTGTTCATCTCGCTGGTGCTCGCCGCGGTCATCCACCTGTTGTGGATCGCCTTTGTCGGCATCGATGCGATCGCGACGCTGCCGATCGGAGAGGGCGTTGAAATATCGAGCCTGTGGCTCGCTACCGTGATTTCGCTTGTTTCGGCCGTGGTGGTTTTCCGCACCGTCTGATGAAGCGAAAAAAGACAGATCCGGGATCAACCCGGGCCTGAAAATTGTTTGTCGCTGCAACCGGAGGACTCAACATGCGACGTTTTAGAGGAAGGAACGGCCCATTGACCAAGGAGCGCTTTCTGACGATGACCAGCGCGGTTGCGCTGATCGCAGCTTCGATGACGATCGCAGCACCTGCGCGTGCGGACGATGCGGTCAATCAGCGCTGGATCGACAGCGAATTCCAGCCCTCGACGCTGTCGAAGGCCGACCAGCTGAAGGAACTGCAGTGGTTCGAAAAGGCGGCCCAGCCCTTCAAGGGGATGGAAATCAACGTGGTGTCGGAAACCATCACCACGCATGAATATGAATCCAAGACCCTGGCGAAGGCCTTCACCGAGATCACCGGCATCAAGCTCAAACACGATTTGATCCAGGAAGGTGACGTGGTCGAAAAGCTGCAGACCCAGATGCAG
The DNA here is from genome assembly GCF_040546575.1 of Bradyrhizobium sp. OAE829. NCBI lineage: Bacteria > Pseudomonadati > Pseudomonadota > Alphaproteobacteria > Hyphomicrobiales > Nitrobacteraceae > Bradyrhizobium > Bradyrhizobium sp. OAE829. The sequence continues at coordinate 6,269,597 of NZ_JBEPOE010000001.1, forward strand.
TCCGGCAAGAATGTCTATGACGGCTGGATCAACGACTCGGACTTGATCGGCACCCACTTCCGCTACAACCAGACGGTCGTGCTGTCGGATTACATGACCGGCGAAGGCAAGGACGTCACCAACCCCGGGCTCGACGTCAACGACTTCATCGGAAAATCCTTCACGACGGGGCCGGACGGCAAGCTCTATCAGCTGCCCGTCCAGCAGTTCGCGAACCTCTATTGGTTCCGCTACGACTGGTTCTCCAATCCGGACTACAAGGCCAAGTTCAAGGCCAAATATGGCTACGATCTCGGCGTTCCCGTGAACTGGTCGGCCTATGAAGACATCGCCGAGTTCTTCACCAACGACATCAAGGAGATCAACGGCGCCAAGGTCTATGGTCACATGGACTACGGCAAGAAGGATCCCTCGCTCGGCTGGCGGTTCACCGATGCCTGGCTGTCGATGGCCGGCAACGGCGACAAGGGCATCCCGAACGGCAAGCCGGTCGACGAATGGGGCATCCGTATGGAAGGCTGCCGTCCGGTGGGTTCATCCGTCGAGCGCGGCGGTGACACCAACGGACCGGCGGCGGTCTATTCGATCGCCAAATATCTCGACTGGATGAAGAAGTATGCCCCGCCGCAGGCGCAAGGCATGACCTTCGGCGAAGCTGGACCGGTACCGGCGCAAGGCAACATCGCCCAGCAGATCTTCTGGTACACCGCCTTCACCGCCGACATGGTGAAGCCCGGTATTGCCGTCGTGAACGCCGACGGTTCGCCGAAGTGGCGTATGGCGCCGTCGCCGCACGGCTCGTACTGGAAGGAAGGCATGAAGCTCGGCTACCAGGACGCCGGCTCCGCGACGCTCCTGAAGTCGACCCCGGCGGACCGCCGCAAGGCGGCCTGGCTCTATCTGCAGTTCATCACCTCCAAGACGGTGAGCCTGAAGAAGAGCCATGTCGGTCTCACGTTCATTCGTGAATCCGACATCTGGGACAAGTCGTTCACCGAGCGCGCGCCGAAGCTCGGCGGCCTGATCGAGTTCTACCGTTCGCCCGCGCGCGTGCAGTGGACCCCGACCGGCAACAACGTGCCTGACTATCCGAAGCTCGCGCAATTGTGGTGGCAGAACATCGGCGATGCGTCGTCCGGTGCGAAGACGCCGCAAGCCGCGATGGACGCCCTGGCGGCAGCCCAGGACTCCGTGCTCGAGCGTCTGGAGAAATCCAACGTGCAGGGCGCCTGCGGACCGAAGCTGAACAAGAAGGAGACCGCCGAATTCTGGTTCGCCAAGTCGGAGAAGGACGGCAACGTCGCTCCGCAGCGCAAGCTGGCGAACGAGAAGCCGAAGGGTGAAACCGTCGACTACGACACACTGGTGAAGTCGTGGCCGGCAACGCCGCCGAAGCGGGCAGAAGCGAAGTAAGCCTCGCGATTACGAGTGATGCAAAAACTACAGGCCGGGAGCGATCCCGGCCTTTTTTCGTTTCGTCGATGAAACTCTCCGTCATTCCGGGGCGCGCGCAGCGCGAGCCCGGAATCCATGGCAATACGAGCGATGCCGCCTGATGGATTCCGGGTCTGGTCCTTCGGACCATCCCGGAATGACAGAAACCTACTCCGCCGCCTGCTTCGCGCCGAGCGTCGGATAGTCCGTATATCCCTTGGCGCCGCCGCCGTAGAACGTCGCCTTGTCGAACGCGTTCAGCGGTGCGCCCTTCTTCAGCCGTTCGACCAGGTCGGGGTTGGAGATGAACGGTTTTCCAAATGCGATCAGGTCGGCCGCGTTGGCATCGAGTTGCTTTGTCGCCAGATCGAAATCGTAGCCGTTGTTGGCGACATAGGCCTGCTTGAAGCGCTTGCGCAACGAGCCGTAGTCGAACGGCGCGTGATCGCGCGGCCCGCCGGTCGCGCCCTCGACGACGTGGATGTAGGTCAGCTTCAGCGCGTTGAGCCCATCGACGATGTGGTCGAACAGCGGTTGCGCATTTGAATCTGACACATCATTGGCCGGCGTCACCGGCGAGATGCGGATTCCGGTGCGCTCCGGGCCGGCGACCGCGGCCACCGCCTTCGATACTTCCAGCATCAATTTGGCGCGGTTCTCGATTGAACCACCATAGGCATCGGTACGCTTGTTGGTGCCGTCCTTGGCGAACTGGTCGAGCAGATAACCATTGGCGCCGTGGATTTCGATGCCGTCAAAACCGGCGGCGAGCGCATTCTCGGTGCCGCGCTTGAAGTCTTCGATGATCCCTGGAATTTCGGACAGCTCGAGTTCGCGCGGCTCGGAGATGTCGGTGAAGGTGCCGTTGACAAAGGTCTTGCCCTTGGCGCGGATCGCTGACGGACCCACCGGCTTGCCGCCGCCGGGCTGCAATGAATCATGCGAGATGCGGCCGACATGCCAGATCTGGATGAAGATGCGTCCGCCGTTTTCATGCACGCGGTCGGTGACCTTGCGCCAGCCCGCGACCTGCTCCTTCGAATAGATGCCGGGCGTGTCCTGATAACCCTGGCCCTGCTGCGAGATCTGGCTGGCCTCGGTAATCAGCAATCCCGCGGAAGCGCGCTGGCCGTAATAGTCGATGGCAAGCTCGCTCGGCACAAAGCTGCCAGGGACCGCGCGGTTGCGGGTCAGCGGCGCCATGACGAGGCGGTTCGGCAGCGTGATTCCGCCAAGCTTGTAGGGCTCGAATAGTTTGGTCTGGCTCATGAAGGGATTTCCGATGGATGGATGATAGGGGAGAGTTGGGCATTACGGCGGATTGCGCAATGCCCAAAGGTACTCGGAAGCCATTCGGTTGCTGCAGGCTAGGCCCGCACAATCCCGGCCATATGACCTGCGTCGAGGAACAGGGTGTGGGCGTTGACGTAGGATGATTCATTCGAAATCAGGAACAGCGCAGCATAGGCGACCTCCCAGCCGGTGCCCTGGCGGCCGAACGGCACCGTCAGCGCGCGGTCGGCGCGCCTGCGGCTGGCATCGCGGCCCATCGGGGAATCGATGAAGCCGGGCGCGATCACATTGCAGCGAATGCCTTTTTCTTCGCCGGCGCGCGCGATGGCGCGGCCGAGCGCGATCTGGGCGGCCTTGGAGGATTCATAGGCCGGGTTGCGGCCATTGGCGCGCTGGCTCGCCATCGACGAGGTCAGCGTGATCGCGCCACCCGGCGACATCACGTCGAGCGCCGCTTGCGCGAACAGCATGTGGCTGCGCACGTTGACGGCATAATCCCTGTCCCAGGCTTCCGCCGTCATCTTCGGCAGCGACAGCCCGCAGGAAATGCCGACATTCAGCGCCAGCCCGTCGAGGCCGCCGAGTTGCCTGGCGCAGCGCGCGATCGCCGGCCCAATCGCTGATGCGTCGGAGACGTCGACGACGTCGGTAAACGCCCTGCCGCCTTCGCTGGTGATCTGCCTGACCGTGTCATCGGCGGCTTCCTTGTTGATGTCGATGCAGGCGACATGCGCGCCCTCGCGCGCGAACAATACCGACATCGCGCGGCCGTTACCAACAGGCGGCTCCTCGTCGACGATGTTGCGCTGGCCGGCCCCGACCACGATGATGCGGCGGCCCTGCAGGCGGCCGCGACCCGGAGCGAGCCCGAGCGTTTCGGCGTGGAGCGAAGCGGCGGGATCGAGTTGCTTTGGTGCTTGCGTGGTGGTGGACATCGGCAGTCTCCCTTCAGCATTTTGTTCTTGCTGAAGGGAGCACTAGCACGGCATTGCCTGTGAGGCTAAGGCGTCGGCTAGGCGAAACCAATTCGAGTCATTCCGGGGCGCGCGAAGCGCGAACCCGGAATCTCGAGATCCCGGGTTCAGTCCTGCGGACTGCCCCGGGATGACCTAACGGTCAATTCGCGCCCATATAATCGCGCTTGCCGACCTCGACGCCATTGTGGCGCAGGATGCCGTGGGCGATGGCGGCATGGAAGTAGAATTGGGGGAGAGAGAAGTTCGAGATGAACTGCTGACCCTTCAGCGTCATGGTCTTGTCCGGCCCCATCGGAAAGGTGACGTCTTTGGTGTCGGCGCCCTCGAACTGCTCTGATTTGAACGACTTGACGTAGTCGACGGTCCTGGCGAGCCGCTGGCGCAATTCCTCAAACGTCTTTTCGGTATCGGGTGTCGACGGCACTTCGCTATGGGTGACGCGGGCGCAGCCCCTGACCGCAAAATCGGTGGCAAGCTGAATCTGCTTGGAGAGCGGCAGCATGTCCGGATAGAGGCGCGAACCTAACAGCACCTCGGGCTGGATCTTCTTCACCTCGCAATGCGCTTCTGCCTTGGAAAGCAAGCCGGAGAGGCTGTTGAGAATTTGCAGATAGGCCGGAACGGTGGCGTCGTAGAAAGACATGAGATGCTCTTTTCGTTGTGTGGAATTTTATCGCATGCAGAGACTGCGTGCTGCAGGTGGGGCGGGGGAGAGGAGATTGCAACGCCGGGAAGGTGGGGGAAGTAGTCAAATATTTCCGGCGCCGGAGCCGTAGCCCGGATGGAGCGCAGCGCAATCCGGGGATCTACATCACCAGCCTTCCCGGATTTCGCTACGCTCCATCCGGGCTACGACGTCCTATCGCGCCTGCGGCATCACCGCTGCCGCCGGCTCCGCACGCGTGCCGCGCATCCGCGCCAGTAACTCCGCGGTCGGCCAGGAATCCGCCGGCAGACCGTATTTGATCTGCATCGTCTTCACGGCGGTGCGGCTGAGCTGTCCCATGATGCCGTCGACCTTGCCGACGTTGAAACCGGCGCGCACCAAAAGCTGCTGCAATTCCTTGAGCTCGTTGAGCGGTAGTTGCGCCACCGGCGCGCTGGGCTGGCGCATCGGTGCGGCACCCGCGATGCGGGCCGCGAGATAGCCGGCGGTGGTCGAATAGATCAGCGAGTTGTTCCATTCGGTATAGGCCGCGAAATTCGCGTAGGCCAGGAACGCCGGACCGGTGCGGCCCATCGGCAACAGCATCGACGCCGGCAGATCGTCGTTCGGCAACGGTTTGCCGTCGGCAAAGGTGACGCCGAGCTGCGCCCATTTCGAGCGCGGCAGTTTGATGGTTAGATCGGCCTGATCCCAGGGCAGGTTTTGCGGCACGCGCACTTCCTGCAGCCACGGCTCGCCGCGCCGCCATTTCAATCCGTTGGCGATGTAGTTCGCGGTCGAGCCGATCACGTCGGGCGCGCTGCTCAGGAGATTGCGATGGCCGTCGCCGTCGTAGTCGACCGCATAGTTGAAATAATGCGTCGGCAAAAATTGCGTCTGGCCGAGTTCGCCGGCCCACGATCCGATCATCTCGCTTGCCGTGAGGTCGCCGCGATCGACGATCTTCAGCGCGGCGATGGTTTCCTTCTGGAACATCTCCGAGCGGCGGCAGTCATAGGCCAGCGACACCAGCGAGGGGAGCGTATGCAGCTTGCCGAGCTCGGCGCCAAAGCTGCTCTCCAGCCCCCAGAACGCGGCGATCACGGCCGGCGGCACGCCGTACTCCTTCTCGGCGCGGTTGAACGCGGCCTGATGCATCCGGATTCGCGCCTGCGCATTTTTCGCCGCGCCGTCGGACGCTCTGTTCCGTGAGAATTCGGTGAACACCTGGCCGAACACGCGCTGGCCGCGGTCGCGGTTGACGATGCTCTGGTCGTAGACAAGGTAAGGGGCGGCTTCCGCCATCGCGCGCTGCGAGACGCCTTCCGCCACCGCCTTCTGATTCAGCTCAGTGAGAAAGCGATCGAAACTCATGCCGTTGTGGCACGCCGCACCGCCGCGCGGAGCCGCGGCGACGGGTCGCGCGGCCGGCTGCTCACCGGGTACCGCAGCGGGCCTGGGCACCGCGGCCGGCCTGGGCTGAGGCGCAACGGCGGGTCTGGCGGGCGCGGGGCGCGCGGGAGCCGGGGCCGGCTGTGACAATGCGGCAGAGGAAACGGCGAGGGCTGCAAAAATTGTGACCGCAACGTGCATTCTGATCGGAAGGGTCGGCATCAAGTTCACCGGCTCGCGTGGGAGGGACTGCAATTTGTACAGCCTGTGGGCCGCATCAGTGCAAGCGTAATCCGTCGCCACCTCCACCAATCCCCGGCCAAACGGCGCAAGCCGGTGTCCGACGATGTGAGAACAAGCCCGCTTCCTGCATAGGAGCCTGCCGCCAGAACCGCAGCCCGGAGGCTGTTCCAACCCGCATCGCCCGTGTAGGCTACCGCAACTGCCGGCCACATAGGCCGACGTCCAAATGGGGCGGGCAGAAAAGGGGAGATGACGGACAACCATGACGGAACTCCGATATTTGGCGCCCAATTCGCTTGATGAAGCGATCAAGGCGTTCGCCGCGGCCGGAAGTGCAGGGCGCATCCTGGCCGGCGGTACCGATCTTCTGGTGCAAATGCGCGCCGGCGTCGTGAAGCCGGGCCTGATCGTCGACATCAAGAAAATCGCCGAGATGACGGAAATCGAGCAAACCGCCGATGGCGGGTTTCGCGTCGGCGCCGCCGTTTCCGGCATGGCGCTGCATGATCATGTCAGTTTCGGCAAGGTCTGGCCCGGCGTGCTGGAAGCCGTCAACCTGATCGGCTCCAAGCAGGTCCAGGGGCGGGCGTCCGCCGGCGGTAATCTCTGCAACGGCTCGCCGGCCGGCGACAGCGTGCCGGCCATGGTCGCGGCCGGTGCCATCGTCACGGTGCAAGGGCCGGACGGCCGCCGCGAAATGCCAGTGGAACAGGTGCCGGCCGGTCCCGGCCGCACCAATTTCAAGCCCGGCGAAATCCTCGTCAGCTTCACGCTGCCGCCGCGGCCGAAAGGCTCGAGCGACGCGTATTTGCGCATGATCCCGCGCACCGAAATGGACATCGCTGTGGTCGGCCTCGGCGTCAGCCTGACGCTGAAGGACGGCGTCTGCACCGCCGCCCGCGTCGGCCTCGGAGCTGTCGCGCCGACCGTACTGCTGGTTGAAGCGGCCGCCAAAGCCCTGATCGGCAGCAAGCTCGACGAAGCCGCGCTCAATGCCGCCGCCGCCGCCTGTTCCGCCGCCTGCCGTCCGATCGACGACAAGCGCGGCACGATCGCTTACCGCACCAAAGTGGCCGGTGTGCTGCTCAAGCGCACCACCGCGATTGCCGCCCAACGCGCCAAAGGGAATTAAGCTTCATGGCCAAGGTCCACGTCACCACCACGATTAATGGCGAACCGTCAGAGTTTCTCTGCGAGCCGAACGACACCATGCTCGATGCGCTGCGCGGGCCGCTCGGGCTCACCGGCTCCAAGGAAGGCTGCGCCTCCGGCGATTGCGGCGCGTGCAGCATCACGGTCGACGACAACCTCATCTGTTCCTGCCTGATGCTCGCGGTCGAATCCGAAGGCCACGAACTCCGTACCATCGAAGGCATGGCCCAGGGCGAAAAGCTGCATCCGCTGCAGCAGAAGTTTCTGGAAATGGCCGCGCTTCAGTGCGGCATCTGCACCTCGGGCATGCTGGTGGCATCGGACGCGCTGCTGAAGCGGAATCCGAAGCCGAGCGAGGAAGAGGTTCGCTTCTGGCTCGCCGGCAATCTCTGCCGGTGCACCGGTTATGACAAGATCGTTCGCGCTGTCATGGACACCGCGGCCGAAATGCGCGCCCAATAACAGCCGGAGCCAGCACCATGACCGTCGTCACCAACAACAAGTGGATCGGCCAGCGCACCATTCGTCCTGATGGTATGGACAAGGTGACCGGCCGCGCGCAATTCGCCGCCGACACCAATATGCCCGGCATGATCTGGGGCAAGGTGTTGCGCAGCCCGCACGCGCATGCACGCATCAAATCGATCAACACGGCGAAGGCGGAAGCGCTGCCCGGCGTCAAGGCCGTCGTCACCGCGCGCGACATCGTCGATTTCCCGATCGAGAAGGGCGCCGTCATGCTCGGCATCCAGGACATGCGCTGGATGTGCCGCAACGTGATGGCGCGCGAAAAGGCGCTGTTTCCCGGACACCCCATTGCGGCCGTTGCCGCTACATCAGAAGCGATTGCGGCCGAAGCCTGCAAGCTGATCGAGGTCGACTACGAAGTGCTGCCCTTCGCGATCGAGATCGAGGACGCGATCAAATCCGACGCGCCGATACTGCACGAGTTCAACAAGTTCGAGGGCAAGCCTTCCAACATCGCCGGCCGGATCGAGCACAAGAAGGGTGATCTCGCCGAAGGCTTCAAGAAGGCCGACGTCGTCATCGAGCGCAGCTTCACGACGCGCCCGGTGCATCAGGGCTATATCGAGCCGCATGCCTGTCTGATCAGCGTCGCGCCCGATGGCAAGACCACGATCTGGAGCTCCAGCCAGGGCCAGTTCATGGTCCGCGCGATGACGGCCCATCTCACCGGCATCCCGCAGAGCGACATCCGCGCCATCCCCGCCGAGATCGGCGGCGGTTTTGGTGGCAAGACCATCGTCTATCTCGAGCCGCTGGCGACGCTGCTGGCGAAAAAGTCCGGCCGCCCGGTGAAGATGGTGATGACGCGCGAGGAAGTGATGCGCGCGACCGGGCCCACCTCAGGCTCGAAGAGCACGGTGAAGATCGGCGCCACCAAGGACGGCAAGATCGTCGCCGCGCACGGCACCTTCTATCTGCAGGCCGGCGCTCTCCCGGGCTCGCCGATCCGCGGCGCGGTCGGCTGCAGCTTCACACCCTACGACATCCCGAACCTGCTGTCGGAAGGCTATGACGTCTGCTCCAACCGCTCGAAAGTGGCGGCCTATCGCGCGCCGGGCGCGCCGATCGGCGCTTATGCGGTGGAATGCGTGCTCGACGAGGTCGCCGAGGCGCTGAAGATGGACCCGCTCGACTTCCGCCTGAAGAACGCCGCCAAGGAAGGAACGAAAGCCGCGCACGGACCGACCTTCCCGCGCATCGGCTACATCGAGACGGTGGAAGCCGCGAAGCAATCGGACCACTACAAGGCGCCGCTCGGCAAATTGCAGGGTAGGGGCGTCGCATCCGGATTCTGGTTCAACGCCGGCGGCGAATCCTCCGCGCAGGTTAACATCACCGAGGACGGCAACGTCGTCGTCACCACGGGCCATCCCGATATCGGCGGCTCGCGCGCCGGCATCGCCAACATCTGCGCCGAGCTGCTCGGCATCGATTATCGCCGCGTCTCCGTCATCATCGGCGACACGCAAACCATCGGCTTCTCCAACCTCACCGGCGGCAGCCGCGTGCTGTTCGCCTCCTCGATCGTGGTGACGCAGTCGACCGAACAGATCATCAAGACCTTGCGCGAACGCGCCGCAAAAATCTGGGAAATCGACCCCGAGGCGGTGAAGTGGGAAGACGGCGCGGCGCATCCGGTGAGCCCGAATGCCGGCCAGTTCCCGCCGCTGACCCTGAAGGATCTCGCCGAGAAGGCGAACGCGATGGGCGGCCCGATCGGCGCCGGCGTGCAGCTCAACACCCAAGGCGCGGACGGCGGCTTCGGCACGCATGTCTGCGACGTCGAGGTCGACGTCGATCTCGGTATCGCGCGCGTGATCCGCTACACCGCGGTGCAGGATGTCGGCCGCGCCATTCATCCCGGCTATGTCGAGGGCCAGCTGCAGGGCGGCGTCGCGCAGGGCATCGGCTGGGCGCTGAACGAGGAATACATCTATACGAAGGAGGGCAAGGTCGATAATCCCGGCTTCCTCGACTATCGCATGCCGGTTTGTTCGGACCTGCCGATGATCGACTGCATCATGGTCGAGGTGCCGAACCCGAAACACCCGCAAGGCGTCAAGGGCGTGGGCGAAGTGCCGCTGGTCCCCGTGATGGCCGCCGTGGCCAATGCGATCTACAACGCGCTCGGCAAGCGCTTCTACGCCTTGCCGATGTCGCCGCCGAAGGTGCTCGAAGTGATCGACGCACCGGAGACCCGTCAAGCGGCGGAGTGAAATAATTGATTGCGTAGGGTGGGTGGAGCGTAAGCGATACCCACCACTTGTCCCGACGAAAGCAAGCGTAGCCCGGATGAGCGAAAGCGATCCGGGTCTTCTTTCGAATCCCGCATTGCGCTGCGCTCATGCGGGCTACAACATATCCGCGTAGGGTGGGTGGAGCGACTTGTCCGCCGTAGCTCAAAGAGCGAAGGCGGAAGCGATACCCACCAGTTGTTCGACGAAAGAAGTTGGTGGGTTGCGCTTCGCTAACCCACCCTACGAACTGCGCTCATGCGGCTACAAGAAAACAACAGGGGAGACCACCATGGAAGACGTTGCAGCCCGGGCGCGCGGCGCAATCGCAGCTTGCGGCACATAAAGCCAACGCGCAGTTCACCTCGCTCGCGCCGCCGGACAAGCCTGCCACGATCTCGGACGCCTATGACATTCAGGACAGGTACGTCGCGTTGCTCCGGAGCGAGCATGGCGACACCGTGGGCTACAAGGTCGGCCTGACCTCGGCGACGATGCAGAAATTCTGCGGGATCGACCACCCCATCGCCGGCGTGGTGCTCGCAAGGCGCGTGCATCAATCCGGCGCGACCATCCGCCGCGCGGATTTCGGCCGGCTCGGTCTCGAATTCGAGATCGCGGTTCGCATCAAATCCGACGTGCCGGGCACGGCTGCGCCGGTGACCGCTGAAATGATTGCGCCGCATGTCGGCGGTGTCTGCGCAGCCATCGAAATCGTGGATGACCGCAACGCCGATTACGGCAATCTCGATGTGCTTTCGCTGGTATCGGATAATTCCTGGAACGGCGGCATCGTCCTGTCGGAATTCGCGGCGAAATGGCCCGACCTGGAGACGGTGATGGGACGTGCCACAAAGGATGGCGTTGACATCGGCGAGGGCCATGGTCGCGACATCCTCGGCCATCCCTTCAATTCCGTCGCCTGGCTCGCCACGCAACTCAATGCGCGTGGAGTTGGCTTGAAGGCGGGGCAGGTTGTGATGACCGGCAGCGTCATGAAGACAGTGTTTCCGGATAGCGATGCCAGCTATCGCTTCAGTCTCGAGGGCATTGGCATCGTCGACGTGCAGGTGCGTTAGAACAGCGAGGGCCTGCGGTCGATCCTGGCAAAGGTAATGGCGTCGCGCGCGACGACCTGCTCGCTACGTCGTCGTGGCGCCAATTGCGGTCTGTGGCACTTGCTCGCCGCCTACTGCTGCGGGCTTGGTCGCGGCGTTGCGCTGATGTCCTCCGAGACCGCGGCGATAGCGCTGCAGTGGCCGTTCGACAGCCAAATAGCTGACCGTAGCCATGGCGATCGAAAAACCGAGGACGATCGGACCAGTCAGGTACCAGGGAAACAACTCCCTGAAGTAGATGGCTGCCGGATAATGCCACAGATACATGCCGTAAGAGATGAGGCCGATGCCAACCAGCGGGGGTGCGGACAACACCAGACTGACCCTCGATTCTCTTGTCGAGGCCGAGATCAGCAAGCCTGCGGCGGCGACATGGGCAACATTGGTCATGATCACCAACGACCAGGGCGCGCGCCAGAAGCCGATCGAGAGGCAGACGGTGAGTGCTGCCCACGCGACGACGCCCGCGACATTGGCTGCTCTTTCCGAGATCAGGTCCTTGTGCCGGAGGGCTGTCGCCAGCAGCGCGCCGCAAACCAGGCCGTCGATCCGCGCATCAAAGCGATAATACGTCGCGTCCCATCCCAGGGTTTCATAGATGTATATGCGCCATGCGCTGGCGAGCAAATAGAGGCCGAAGAGAACGGCCAGACGCCCGCGAGGCCCGATGCGCGCCAGCAGCAGAACTGCGAACGGCCAGATCAGATAGAAGTGCTCCTCGACCGAGAGCGACCATGTGTGAATCAGCACTTTCGGATTGTGCCAGAAGGCCTGCGAATAGTCGGTCAGATAAAATGCCGCCAGCGCGGCGTCGCGCACATGCGACATGAGGCCGAGCTGCGGCCAGAGCAGGGGGGCAATCAGCAGATACGCCGCCAGAAACAGCAGCAGGGGCGGGGTGAGACGGAGCAACCGGCGCAGATAGAATCTCCACAGGTCGATCCGTCCCGTCGCGCCAATTTCGTCCACGAGAAGCCGCGTAATCAGAAAGCCGCTCAGAACGAAAAACAGATCGACGCCAAAATAACCCTGGTCGAATACCGTAACGTCGCAATGATCTGCGATGACCAGGAGCACTGCGACCGCCCGCAATCCATCCAATGCTGGATTGTATGGAAACGGCAGTGCCAACAAAGCCCCCTTGTGCGGCGCAGCCGCGACGGTTGTTGTAACTGAACCGCCGCAGCCATGGGTTCTTTCCGGGACCCTGGCAGTTCTATAAGGGAAAATACTGAGGAAAGTTTACGCACTCCTTAACTTCACAACCTAAACTTGCTAACCTCTCTCGCCGGATTCGTTATGTATTGCACGCTACAGCGCTGTTTTCGGCCGTCGATCCTGCGGTGATGTCGTCACGCGTGACGGTTGTGTTGTTCAGGAAAGGAAGCCGCGGCATTTGCGAAGGCTTCTGTTAACGGTAACTCACGTGAACATCTGAAGCGGCCGGGAAGGCCGTGCGTCGTGACCGGCGATCGCCTCTCGCGCGCGCGGATCGGGATGTGCATTCAGCTTGCAAATCAGTTCATGCTCGCGATTACAATTTTCGTCTCGCGTTTTCTGGATCATTAACTACCGCGCGACGCCTTTGTAGCGGTTCGATGCGCCAACCATTAGTTGGTACCGATCGTTAGTTCTCCTCATGCGAGAGTTCTTCATGCGCAGAGACGGCCAATATGCTGTTTGGTTCAAGACGTCGCGTGGCGAAGGCACCGGCATCGTGAACCTTGCAAATGGCATTATATCGGGCGGCGACAGCTTCTTCACCTATAGCGGCTCCTACCAGGTCGATAACGACCATTTCACCGCGGCGTTGACGACCACGCGGCATGCCGCAGGTCCGCCCACGCTGTTCGGCCTCGACGTGGTCGACGTAGAACTTGCGGGGAGATTCAAGGGCAGGCTGGCGTCCTGCTCGGGAACGGCCAAGCAGGCGCCGGGCCTGCCATTCGAAGCCACGCTGATCCCCCGCGAAGAACACTCGCCTGAACCCGATCGAAGTCGCGCAGGAAAATTACCTGATGGCTTCGATGCCAGGCGCCCGCTCCGCAATCCCGTTGTGCGTGGATTGTCCAGGGGCTGATCGCGTCCGAGCAGAATTGGAATTATTTAAGGCGGCTTCCGGGCGCGCGCGAAACGGCGCGCCGCACAAACGCGCCAATTTCGCATGAGAAGGACGTGCCGCGCGGAATGGCACCCAGGGAGGTTTGCCCATGTCTGAAGTGATACCGTTCCCACCGAAGCCCCAGCCGAAATCGATCGCGGACGAAACCGCTGAATTCCTGCAACTGCTGGAGCGGATCAGGTCTTCGTCGGATAAGGTCGAGACAAAGGAATTGCAGACAACAGAGGACTAGGCGGACGGGGCCCTCGAGATATGCGGGGGCCCTTTTTGCATGGCAGCCCGGGAAGATTGAGCTGCCGGGCCGCGCGAATACGCGTCACAGTTGGCACCGAACCGGTTTCATCACCCCTCGGTAAGCGCCAGACCCCGTTCCGATTGAATCGGAACGGGGCTCCAGATTCTGGATGTGACGCGCTTTCTTGAAGCGAACCGTATCCACTTCGCTCGAAAACGCTCTAATATCCCCGAATCAGGGGGGCAGATGAATTTTTCGAAGGCGCATTTCATTGGCATTGCCGGAAAGGGCATGAGCGCGACCGCGCTGCTGCTCCGGCAGATGGGCGTGCAGATCAGCGGCTCCGACGAAGGCTTTTACCCGCCGGTCAGCGACTATCTCAGGAACGAGAAGATCCCGTTTGCCGCGGGATACCGCAAAGAGAACATTCCTGACGATGCCGATGTCATCGTGATCGGCAAGAACGCAAAGCTTCAGCCTGACAGCAATGAAGAAGTTCGCGCGGCGATGGACAGCGGAAAGCTGGTGCGATCGTTTGCGGATTTGCTGCACGACATGACCGCCGGTTCCGAGACGATCGTGGCCGCAGGAAGTTACGGCAAGTCGACCTGCTCTGCGCTGCTGGCGTGGTGCCTGAAGGTCTCGAACAGGGACCCGAGCTATTTTATCGGTGAGATCACCAACGGGTTCGAACGGCACGCGCACCGCGGGCAAGGCCCGACGTTCGTTCTCGAAGGCGACGAATACCCGGCGTCGAATTGGGACAACAGGTCGAAATTCCTCCTTTACAACGCAAGGAATGTCCTGCTGACCTCGGCGACCCACGACCACATCAACGTCTTTCCGACGCACGCGGATTATCTGGCCCCGTATCAAAGCCTGGTTGGCTCACTGCCTTCAGACGGACTTCTGGTGGTCTGCAGCAGCGAGCCCCACGCGCGCGCCCTTTCCGAAGGCCTCGCCTGCGCCACGGTTTTTTATGCCTTGGACGACAAGGCGCATTGGCATGCCGCGAACATCGAGCGTGGCGCGGAAACCGGTTTCGACCTGATGCGCGGCAGCGAAAAGATCATTCGCCTCTCGACCCGCATGCTCGGCGATCACAACATCGAAAATATCGTCGGCGTCAGCGCGATGCTGCTGGAGAAGAAGCTGCTGTCGCCCGAGGAGCTGAACGCCGGCATGAGCACGTTCCTGGGCGTCAAGCGCCGCATGGAATTGCTCTCGCCCGCATCAAAGGTGCCGGTCTACGAAGGGTTTGGCTCGTCCTACGAAAAAGCCCGGAGCGCCATCGTCGCCACAAAACTCCATTTCCCCGATCGTCGGCTGATCATCGTGTTCGAGCCGCATACATTCACCTGGCGAAACCGGGCGGCGATATCAGCCTATGACGACGCATTTGCCGGAGCGTCCAGGATTTTCATCTATCAGCCGGCTTCGCAGGGCGCCGGCACCCATGCCCAATTGACCCAGGACGAAATCGTCGCCCGCGTCAGGGCGGCGAACTTCGATGCAGAGGCGATCAGCGACCCGGACGGGGCATTGGCGAGATTGGGCGACATCTTGCGGCCGGATGATGTTGTCCTGTTGCTGACGTCAGGCGAGCTTGGTGGGCTGATACGAACCATTCCACAACTCGTCGAGGCGAAGTATCCGAGCTGAGGGCCGCGGCTTGATGGTGCGGAACGGTGCTTGCCATTCGGCCTGCAAGTCATCGAACTGCAACAGCTTTTGGCTAACCCACGCGCAGCACCAAATCCTGAAAAATGCGCTTAGCGGGGACGATCGATGATGAAGCCTTCCTTCGTGGTTGCAATTGCCGCCGCCATTGCGGCAGCGACCGCGGCCGGCCCGGCAGCGGCCGGCAAAGCAACCCTGAATCTCGTGCTTGTGCTCGACGGCTTGCGGCCCGACTCCATTACCGAGCAGGAAACCCCCAATCTCTGGCGGCTGCGCGAGCAGGGCGTGAATTTTCCAAACGGTCACGCGGTATTCCCGACCGTGACCCGTGCCAACGCGGCAGCGATCGGGACCGGCGTCTATCCCGACCGCAACGGCATTTTCGGCAATCGACTCTATGTCCGGCAGGTCGATCCGAACCGGGCATTCAACAATGATAATCACAAGAACCTGCTCCGCCTCGATGCCGTCACCGGCGAGCGCATGGTGCTGTCCAAGACCCTGGGTGAAATTCTCGCCGAGCGCGGCAAGACCCTGGCCGTCGTCAGTTCGGGTTCGACCGGGAGCGCGCTTCTGGTCAACCCGCGCGCGCCAAAGGGCGTTGGCGTGCTGGTGAATGCCGATTGGGAGCCGGGGGTGCGGGTGGCATTCCCCGACACTGCGAACGAGGCAATCCTGCGCCGCTTTCCGGCCGCACCGAAAAAGGGCGGCGCCAAGGATCCGTATCTCGATCAGGTCAGCTGGACGGGGCAGGTGCTGCGCGACTACGTGCTGCCCGAGCTCAAGCCCGACGTGATCGTCAACTGGCTCACCGAGCCGGACCATGTCCAGCACGCGGCCGGCGCAGGCTCCACCGAGGCCCGCGCCGCCATCCGTCATGACGACCGCGAGGTCGGCCTCGTGCTCGGGCGGTTGCGCGAGCTCGGGCTGATCGAGAAGACCAATATCATCGTCGTTTCCGACCATGGCTTTGGTCACGGTATCTTCGGCGTCAATGTCGCTGATGAACTGATCAAGGCCGGGCTCAAGCTCGGTCCCGACAGCGATGACGTCGTCCTCGCCAGCAGCGGACAGACCATGTCGCTGCATGTCCGCGATCGAAATCCGGAGCGGATCGGCGCCATTGTTTCCTTCCTGCAGCGGCAGCAATGGGTCGGCGTGCTCTTCACCGCGGGTAAACCCGGCGGCTCGGGCGTGCCGGTGGAGGGACAGGTGCCCGGCACCTTCGCGCTCGAACTGGTTCATCTCGCCAACAGCGAACGCGGTCCCGACATCGTGTTCACCTTTCCCTGGAGTTCGGCCAAGAGCCCCTCGGGCGTGAGCGGATCCGACTACACCGAGGCGGCCACCACCGGGCCGCTCACCGGCACCGCCGGCAACCACGGCAGCATGAGCCCATGGACCGTCCGCAACACGTTCCTGGCCTGGGGCGCCGATTTCAAGCGTGGCGTGACCGTGCGCACGCCCTCGAGCAATGTCGACCTTGCGCCGACCTTGCTGGCACTGATGAATCTCGACGGCGAGGTCGACCTCAGCCGCTTTGATGGACGGCCGCTGCGCGAGGCTTTCGCCGACGGCCCCGATGAGGAACAGGTGCCGATCCAGGTCAAAACCTATTTCGTCAAGACCGATGACGACAGCTACCGCGCCGCGTTGCAGCTGACCGAACTCGACCGCCAGCGCTACATCGACAAGAGCTGGCGCATGCGCTGAGCGGGCACCGGCGCGCCTTCCGGGCGGGTCGCACAGGCGCCCGCCCGATGCTACGCTCCCCGCATCC
The DNA here is from genome assembly GCF_040546575.1 of Bradyrhizobium sp. OAE829. Taxonomy (NCBI): domain Bacteria; kingdom Pseudomonadati; phylum Pseudomonadota; class Alphaproteobacteria; order Hyphomicrobiales; family Nitrobacteraceae; genus Bradyrhizobium; species Bradyrhizobium sp. OAE829. The sequence goes on from NZ_JBEPOE010000001.1 coordinate 6,286,431, forward strand.
GGGGAGGAAAACAAAAATGCAAAAAGTTCTGGTCGAGAACAATGCCGACGGCACCACGCTGGTCACGATCAACCGGCCGGAGCGCCGCAACGCCATCTGCGCCGAGACCGCGCTGTTGCTGCAGAAGGTCTTTGTCGAGTTCGAGCGCTCGCCGACGCAGAGGGCCGCGGTATTGACCGGCGCCGGCAATGAGGCGTTTTCCGGCGGCGCCGACACCGGCAATTTTCCCGAACTGTGGCGCTGCATTCCGACCGTCGGGTTTGAGACGACAAAACCGATCATCTCGGCGGTGGGCGGCTGGTGCGTCGGCGGCGCGCTGGTGCTGTCGATGATGTGCGATCTCACGGTCGCCGCCGAGAACGCCAAATTCTCCTACCCCGAAGCGCGGATGGGATTTACCGGCGGCATGATCGCAGGATTGGCGGCACGCATCCCGCACAAGATCGCGATGGAGATGATGCTGCTGTGCCGTATCGTCGAGGTGCAGCGCGCCTGGAATATCGGCCTTGTCAACGAGGTGGTGCCGGTCGGGCAGCAGGTCGAGGTCGCGCTGAAGATGGCGCGCGAGATGACCGAGTTCTCGCCGCTGGTGCTGAAAACCCTGAAGCGCTTCGTCACCGAAGGCGTCCTGCCGCACGGACCCTCCGAGCAATCCGGCCGCGCCCAGCGCCAGCTTCATGAAGTCAAGGAAAGCGAAGACGCGATCGAGGCCGCCGCCGCGGTCAAGGAAAAGCGCCGGGCGGTTTATAAGGGAAGATAGTATTTCTGTTGCTTCGTAGGGTGGGTTAGCGAAGCGTAACCCACCATCTTCGTGGCCACATCTGCGGTGGGTTACGGCTTCGCCTAACCCACCCTACGGACCTCATGCGGGGTACTGACTAGTCCGGCTTCAATCCGCCCGCCTGAACCACCTTGGCCCATTTCACCGTCTCTTCCGCGATCAGCTTGCCGAAATCGGCTGGCGTGCCCGGCAGCGGTTCGCCGCCGATCGCGGCGAGGCGGCCTTTCATGCGGGCGTCGGCGATGCCTGCGTTGATCTCCTTGTTGAGCTTTCCGATGATGTCAGCCGGCGTCCTGGCGGGCGCGCACATGCCGTACCACTGGCTCGTCTCGTAGCCCGGCACGAAATCGCCGACCGGCGGCAGCTCCGGCGCCACTTCCGCCCGCGCCGCCGTGGTCACCGCCAGCGCACGCAGTCTGCCGCTGGCGATATAATCCGTCGTGCCCGGGGCGGTTGCGAACAGCACCTGCACCTCGCCGCCCAGGAGATCGGTCAGCGCCGGGCCCTGGCCGCGATAGGGCACATGCACCATGTTGACGCCGGTCATCGTCTTGAACAGCTCGCCCGCCATATGCGGCGCGCTGCCATTGCCGGCGGAGGCCATGTTGACCTTGCCCGGATTGGCCTTGGCATAGGCGATCAATTCGGGAACGGTTTTCACCGGCACGGTCGGGTGCAACAGGATGATCATCGGCACGCGGATGATGCCGGCGACCGGGGCGATGTCGCGGATGAAGTTGAACTTCAGATTACTGTAGAGCGCGGCGTTGACCGCGTTCGGCACGGTGGCGAGCAGCAGCGTGTAGCCGTCGGGCGCGGCGCCGACCACGGCCTCGGTGCCGATGTTGCCGCCGGCGCCGGTGCGGTTTTCGACCACGAAGGATTGCCCGAGCCGCTCGTTGAGCCACTGGCCGATCAGCCGCGCCGTGATGTCGACGCCGCCGCCGGCAGCAAAACCGGCAACGATGCGCACCGGCCGGGACGGGTAATCCTCCGCCGCGGCGGCATGCGGAAACGCCGGCGCGGCGAGGCCGGCGGCCGTGAACTGCAGGAATTGTCGGCGATGAATTTGACGGTGAATTGTCATCGGTGTGCCCCCCGGGAACGCCAATGCTAGCTCAATTTACGGGGGCGGCCTACTCTTCGCGACCCGAGGTCATGGACCTTGCGCTTGAGGCCTCGCGGCTTGAGGACACCAGCGCCGAGGTGGCAAACTTCACGGCTTCGGCATCGCGCAGCTCCTTGCGAATTCTTCTCGCGTCCCGCAGCGTCCGCTGGATGTTCTTGTCGGCGGAGCCGTCGTCAAAGAACAGCATCGTTTCGCAGCTGATGCACTGCCGGGAATAGCCGCTCTGCAGCCGTCGCGCCTTTTCGCGAAAACACGATTTGCAGCGGTGGCAGCGGATCTGAACCGAATCGTCCATCGTCTGGTCCCTGGGCCGCGGGCCGTTGCCCGTCTTGTTTGGAAGGTCGATTATCCGGCAGCTGTACCGGAGCTTCCTTAAGAGATTGTCCTCGCATCCTGTGGCCATTTAGCTTTCGGCACTGCGATTCCAGGCCAATCCTTGAAGCTTATGATTAACCATCCCGAAACTCCGTCCCGCCAAACGTAAAGGCCCGCCTCACAGCGGGCCTTTGCAGTCCTTGCGCGGTGGCGGTGGCTACATCGCGATGCCGTAATAGTCGTTGACCGTGCGTACCCTCGCTGGATCGGACCAGTTCCAGGCGTTGTCATTGCCGTATCTCGGCGCGCCTTGCAGCTGCGTCTCTGTAATGCCAGTGCGATAGCCGCCGAGATTGGTGTCGTACTTCAGCGACTGCCAGGGCAGCGGATAATGGTCGTCACCGATCCCGAGAAAGCCGCCAAAGCTCAACACGGCATACGAGACCTTGCCGCTCATCTTGTCGATCATGACGCGTTCGATCGATCCGATCTTGGTGTCATCGGCGCCGTACACGGCGGTTCCTTCCACCTTGTCGCTGCCGATCAGGGAACCGGTTTCTCTTGCTTCCGTAACCATGGTTGCTCCTCCATTGTCTGAGAACGAGCAACCGGCGGCATCACGAATTGTTCCTGCGAAGATTCGACGCGCCGTCACGGCAACGCGGCGGTCCTTCGTCAATGCCAGGATGCAATCGTAGCCCGGATGAGCCAACGGGTCGCGCGAATGCGCGCCCGATGATAAACTCCGCGACATCCGGGACCTTGGATCTACCCGCATATCGCTCCGCTCATGCGGGCTACATTTGCCTCTCTACATACGCCTCACGCCACGCGGTGCAGCGCGCAGAGCTTGTTGCCGTCGGGGTCGCGCAGATAGGCGATGTAGAGTTTCACCCCGCTGCCTTCGCGGATGCCGGGCGGATCCTCGCAGGTCTTGCCGCCATGGGCGAGGCCGGCCGCGTGAAACGCGTCGGCCTGTTCGGGGGAATTGGCGGTAAAGCCGATCGTGCCGCCATTGGCGTGGCATGCTTCCTTGCCGTCGATCGGCTTCGACACCGAGAAGGTGCCGGTTTTGCTGCGGTAGAAGATGCGGTGGCGGTCGACCCGCCCGGGCGGAATGTCGAGCGTGCCCAGCAAGGCGTCATAAAACACCTTGGCTTTTTCCAGGTCGTTGGTCCCGATCATGACGTGCGAAAACATCTTGTCTTTCTCCCCAAAGTTGCGCCGAGCGATCGGCGACGTTCTGTCCTGTTTTTTGCGAGGTCGAACGTAACAGCGCAGGCCGGAATAGGGAAGTGATTGACGTCGGGCTCATCGGGCAACGCGAAATGAGGGTGCGTTCGGCAAGCGCCTACGCGGTGGCCGGGCCGGCATTCAGCAGCTGGGAAACCGCCGTGACGAGTTGCGCCGGCGCGAACGGCTTTTGCAACAGCACGCTGTTGGGCACGCCCCGCGATGACCATTCATCCGCAGCCAGGCCCGTCATGTAGATGACCGGACAATGCGGGTCGATCTCCCTGATCTGTTGAGCTACGTCCCAGCCGCTCATCGTGCCCTTCAGGCTGACATCGGTGACGAGCGCCCGGTAGTTCTTGACCCGGCCCCTGACAAGGGTCAGCGCCTCTTCGCCCGACGACAGAATGTCGGCTTCAAAACCGCCATCGTTCAACGTTGATTCGACGATGCCCTGCAACGGATACTCGTCTTCGACGACGAGAATGAGTGGAGATTCCGACAATACTAACCTCTGGCTTGATCGACCGTATTGGGTAAGGTGCGCGGCGTGCGGGCGCCTGCGCCGTCCAACCAACCGAAATCCTGTTCAGTCCATAACGTTGGCAAGATGATGACCTGACGGACGCATAACAGGCATCGAGATTGACCACTGCGCCATTCGCCGCCCGGAACCGCGGTACGGCGCTGGTTCATCAATTCGTGAACGACGACGGCGTTCCAACGCATGTCTGTTTTTGCGCGATTTACGCCATTTCGGCTCGGCCATGCGCGCAGTAGCTTGCGCGACAAATCGAAACGGATGTCAGAGCCAAGCAACCATGAACTGGCGACTTGTAAAATGGATCGGCCTCGGCGCCCCCGCGCTGTTCGCACTCGTCTTTGCGGGCTGGATTTTCACGCTGCCTCCGGCGGCTTCGTTTGCGGCTCCGCCGCCGATCGCGAAAGAGGAGGCCGAGGCCACCATTGCCGCGCTGAAGCCGCCGAAACGCCAGCGTCCGCTGATCGCGATCATCGGCATCAATGACGCCACCGAAACCACGGACTATCTGATGCCCTATGGCATCCTGGCGCGCGCCGATGTGGCCGATGTGGTGACACTCGCAACCAATCCGGGTCCGATGACGCTGTTCCCGGTGCTGAAGGTGGAGCCGCAGGCGACCACCGCTGATTTCGACGCGCAGCATCCTGATGGCGCCGATTACGTCATCGTCCCCGCCATGAGCCGTGACGACGATCCATCCGCGCTGCAATGGATCCGGAGCCAGGCCGCCAAGGGTGCGATCGTCGTCGGCGTCTGTGCCGGGGCAAAAGTCGTCGGCGATGCCGGATTGCTCCACGGCAAGCGGGCGACGACGCACTGGTATTCGCTGAAGGAATTGCAGGGCAAGCATCCGTCGATCCGCTATGTCGCGAACCGGCGGCTGGTGGTCGACGGCGCCGTGGCGACGACGACGGGAATATCAGCGTCGATGCCGATGTCGCTGACCCTGATCGAGGCCATTGCCGGACGCGACAAGGCCAAGGCCGTTGGCCGCGACATCGGTCTTGGCGACTGGGACGCGCGTCATGACAGCAGCGCCTTTCAGTTCACGCGCCCGTTCGCGCTGACGGCGATGCGCAACGTCATGGCCTTCTGGAATCGCGAGCAGCTCGGCATCGAGCTTTCGCCCGGCATGGACGAAGTGTCGCTGGCCCTCGTCGCGGACGCCTGGTCGCGCACCTACCGCTCACGCGCGGTGACTTTTGCTGCCACCGCCGGCGGGCAGGAGACCCGCAACGGCATCCGCATTGTGCCCGATGAGGTCGCGGCCAACTGGCCGGCGGAGCGGCGGTTGCCTGACATCGGCGCTTCGCCGCCGGCCAAGATGCTGGACCAGACGCTGGCTGCAATCGAGACGCGTTACGGCATGCCGACCGCCGACTTCGTTGCAATGCAGCTGGAATATCCGAGGCATGGTGCGCTCGTTGAGATAGGCGGAGCGGCCGCACCGTCGTTGCGGCAGAATCGCTTACCTTAGGGAGCCGGGGAGTCGACTCGAATCCGCCGATGGGGCAATCTGCATGACATACTTGCAGCCATTGCGCGCACAAACGGAGCTTCCATGAGCGCTATCAATCGCATTCCTTACGGACTATCGGCCGTTGCGGCTTGCTTCTTCACCTTCGCCGCGCCGGCCGGCGCACAACCATTGGCGACCAACGGGATCGGCGTCGCGTCTTGTGAAAAGCTGGCCAAGGACATGAAGCCGGAAGAGGGCTTCAATAACGTGACCAACTCCCTGATATTCTATTGGGTCCAGGGCTATATGAGCGCCGCCAACATCGCATTGCTGGAGGGCGACAGCCAGTATGTCGACCTCTATTTGATGAACGAAAAGAAGATCCTCCCGCTGATCTTTGAATTCTGCCAGAAGAACCCGGGCAAGAAGCCGATCAGCGTCATCGATCAACTGATCGAGGATACGGACAAGGTCGAAGGCAAGTGGAAGAGCGGCACCGTCCCCTGGGCCGCGGACGACGATTAGAATTTGTGTCCCCCGAGGCGGTACACATAGCTCCCGGCTATGCGCTCGTGCCGCTCCTCTCGGCTTGGGCGCCAGCTGCGGTTTTCGGCTCGTCGATTGCTCCGCCAGCAGCCTCAACTGTTTTGCGGCTTTTTCGCTCTTACGCATGCCGCAGCCGCAGCCCGCAGCAATGCGGGCTGTTTTCCTTACAACATGCCGCGTTGCAGCTGCTTTGATTCAACTATGCGACAGGCGGCGACGGGAGCGAATGATCGAGGAAAAAACGCAGCATTTCCCTTGTGGCATCGGGTCCTCGCGGATCAGTATAGGAGCCCGCGGGGCTGCCTCCCGACCATGCGTGTCCGGCACCGTGCACATTCCAATGCTCCAACATTGCGCGCCCGTTCGCGTCGCTATGAATTGTGCGGGTATAGGCACGGCCCCCCGCTACCTGCCCGCGGTGCACCTTCTCTTGTGTCCTCCTCGTTCTCATAGACTTGAGAATTTGGTCGCCGTTGTTTGGATGCACCGTAGTGTCGCGATCGCCGTGAAAAACAATGGTTGGGACAGATGGTTCGTCACCTGAAATGACGCTACCGGGGCTGCCACCTTGCCGCATGGCGGCAAATGCAGAGGGTATGTCAGTGGCGGCCCCGCAGGCGAGGCCGGAATGGATTCCAACCGCCGCATACAGATCTTTGTAGGTTGCTCCCATGATAGCCGCAGCGGCGGCTCCGGCCGACAGGCCGCCGACGTAGACGCGCCTTTGATCGACCGAATAGTCGTGCATGATTTGACGCGTGATACCTGCGATAAGCGAGGGTTCACCTCTGTCCCGCTGCTGGTCTGCCGTGCGAAACCAATTCCAGCATTTCGCCTGGTTGGCCTTGCTGTGCTGTGCAGGATAGACCACGAAGCACTTTTGTTCCTCTGCAACAAAGTTCATTCTGGTACCGGCGGCGAAATCGTCCGGTGACTGGCTGCAGCCGTGAAGCATGACGACCAAAGGAAGCGGTTGTCCCTGATAGCGGCTGGGGATGAAAAGCCTGTAGGCGCGACTCCCCGCCGGATTGCTGTAGGCACCCTCGATGAACCTCGCGCCCGCCGGCACGATGTCCGGCATGGACAGCGGCGTGCGATTCAATACACCTTGCAGCCCGATCCCCGAGTGCTCCTTTGCGCGATCGAGCAGCGCTCGGAGCATACGCGGTTGGGAAGATGTGGACCCAGCCAATTGAGGACTATCCGTCTCCTCAATGGGATTGGCCTTGGCGTCGATGATCAGCGCACCGCTGCGCCATGTCGCGTCTGGCGCGCTCTCCCCACGAAGCATGCGCTGAAGGAGTGCGGTGGCCTCAACGAGTTGGCCTGCGCGCGTGAGGCGGGTGGCTTCGCGAACAATGTCCTGCTTAATCATGCCGTCACCGCATCCTGTCGGCGAGAGCCGCTTTGACCGCCGGACTGGCATGCAAAGCTCCCAGCACGGAGACGGAGGCTATGGTCGCGCGCGCAAGCTCGGGCGTGACGTCTTGGGCGATATTGGCAAGGCCGAGGACATTGATGTGGAGTGTCTCACCGGCTCGTCGTGCTGCTTCAAGATCCTCGCGGCTGTAGTTCCGCAGACCGAGGTCCAGACTTTTTCGGGCCGTTGACTGCTTTACAACGTCTGCGTGACGTTCGAGTTGGTTCCGGATCGCTGTCCGGATGAAATCAGTTCGGTTCGAATAGAATCCTTCCTGAACCATTAGATCGACATGACCAAGGTCGACATAACCAAGATTGATCGTGATTTTTTCGGTGTCAGGGGGCTTAGGTCGAAACTCCTGCACATTGCTCGCCATCATCATCTAGCTCCATGCGACATCTGTATGGATGGTATATGGATGGTCTGTGGCGTCAAGCAAGGTCAGAACCTCCAGTTCGGCAAAAAAACGGCCCGCCGGAGCGGGCCGTCTCGTGGTTTCGCCTATCGAATTCAGCCGCCGTACAGCGCGCGCTCCTTTCGGACCTCATCCGCGCCGTAGGGCTTGCTGGCGGGATCGAACGACTTCCACCCGGCCTTCTGCCAGGCGGCGCTGCGGTCGCGCAGGTTGACGGAAGATTCGTTCAATGCCGTCTCAAAGCGGGAACGATCCGCATCGGCTACGCGTGCCGACACCAGCGTGCCGCCTCGGCGAATGCCTTCGGCGTAGGAGTGAGCATCGGCTTCCGAAACGCCGGCTTGCGTGAGCGCGCCGACGATACCGCCGGTGGCGGCACCTGCGGCCGCGCCAACCGCAGTTGCGGCCAGCCAACCGGCCGCAACAACGGGCCCCAGCCCGGGGATCGCCAGCAAGCCCAGTCCGGCCAGCAGGCCGGCTGCGCCACCGACGCCGGCGCCGATGCCGGCACCCGTGCCGGCACCTTCGGCGCGGTCGTCGGTGCCATCGTGGTCGCGATCCACCTTCTTGTCGGTGTTGAACCAGCCGTCGGAATTATTGGCGACCAGACTGATGTCCGAGTGCGGCACGCCGGCGGTCTCGAGGCGCTGCACGGCTTGCCGAGCGTCAGCGTGATTGTCGTATAGGCGAGAGATTGTGACGGTCATTTTTATTGTTCCTTACTTGGCAGTATTGACGTTGCCTTGAAAATCGACGCTCACCGCAGTAGCGGACCCGCTCTTGCTGGCCTTGCCGCGCCACACGCCATTGTCGTCCTTCTTGAGTTCGGTGACGTTGGTGTAGCCGGCATCCTCGATTTTCGACTTGGCTTGTCCTTCGGTGAAACTGTTGCGACCCGCGACAGGAGCGTTGGAGTTGTTTTGTCCGGCGCTGTTGATCGCGTTGTTGTTTGGTCCGGGCTGCGCCGGCGGGTTTTGCGCCGAGGCCGTGGTGGCCGCCAGCAATCCGATACAAACGAAAAGAACTGAGCGTTTCATAATTTTCTCCAGAGTTTCAGGAGCGGGCCTAATCTCTCGTTATGTCTTTGGTTCCTCGCATCGCGACGTTATGCGTCTTCCGTCCGGCGCTATGATCATTGGCGGCTTTCGTGGCGGTCAGTGCCGCCGCTGTGCGATGGAAAAATCCTCTCAGACGACAATCGAACCTATCTGGCGGCTTGCATGGAACCCGGCGGGAACTGGCACGTTACAGGCGCGGTGATTCAGTGATTCAACGAAGGAGACGCACATGTCCCGCGGGATGCCATCGATGACGGCGCTATTGGGCTTGCTCGCTTTGGCGGGCTACCAGAACAGGGACAAGATCGCCGAGATGCTGAAGGGAGCGACCGGCAATACGCAGCCAGGCGCCGGCAACCAGCAAAATCCTCTGGGCGGCTTGCTCGGCAATCTTGGCGGAGCTCTCGGCGGCGGCGGTGTCGGCGGACTGCTGGGCGGCGGGCTCGGCGAGTTGCTCGAACGTTTCAAGGAGAACGGCCAGGGAGATGCTGCCGAGTCCTGGGTTGGCAAGGGACCGAACAAGGAGCTTCCGGCCCCGCAACTGAAACAGGCTATCGGCGCGGATGTGCTGGCCGCGCTGGAACAGCAAACCGGCCTGTCGCAGGAGGAACTCCTGGCAAGGCTCTCACGCGAACTTCCGAATGCCGTCGATCAATACACGCCCGACGGACGCCTTCCGAGCTGACGCTCACAAACTGAGGATTTTGATATGGGCATTATCTGGACGATTATTATTGGTTTCGTGGCCGGCGTGATAGCGAAGTTCATCATGCCCGGAGACAACGAGCCCTCGGGGTTCATCCTCACGACGATCCTCGGCATCGTCGGGGCGTTCGTTGCGTCGTTTCTCGGCCAGGCACTCGGCTGGTATCGGCCCGGCGAAGGCGCCGGCCTGATCGGCGCGGTCGTGGGCGCCATTGTGGTCCTGCTTGTCTACAGCATGGTTGCAGGTCGCCGCCGCGCGGTCTGAGCGACGCATCGATCGCCTTTCTCGTCATGGCCGGGCATAGCCGTCTGTAAGACGGCGTCGCTTCCGCTCGCCTATGTCCCGGCCATCCACGTCTTTCTTGCTAATCGAGGGTAAGACGTGGATGCCCGGCACCCGTCTCCGCCAAGGCTTCGACGAGGCCACGAGTCGCAGGCCCGCCGAAGCTTTAGCGAAGGCGGCAAGGCCGGGCATGACGACGTTCGGTACAAGGCAAGTGTACCTGACGGCAGGATGACGGGGCGGCTGCGGCAATCTGGCGCGACGGGCAAATCATTTCTGATTTATAGAAATCGTGTCAAGTCCAAAATTTCCGAAAATCGAAAATATTTCCCTTTCCTTGGACCCAAATCACCGGCACATTCTTACCCATCCCGTCCCACTCAGAGGGGCGTCGGCCGTCGTCACGACGAGGGGCGGGTTGCGGTGGACGCTGAGGTTTGCGATTGACGGTCGCGGCTGAAGCGTACGGCGAAAGCGTGTGGTCCTGGCGCCCGTAACGGCGTCAAGCCTTTCGGGAGCTAACGCTTCCGAGGGGCGACGGTGGCAATAGAGGCCGTCTCACCGGGGAGAGCGCGTTATAAGCCGTAAAGCCATTGCGCAGGGAATGTCGGATGCTCTCCGCTGCCCTGTATGCTCGTGTGCAGCATTTTTATGCACAATCGCACATGAGACCGCGGGTGCAGCGCGCATCCGGCATTCCCTGCGCCCTCTGAATTTTTGAGGGTAAGGAAGTTACTTGCAAAGCTCGGACGCGATGCGCCGCGAGAATGCGGAGTTGCGTGGTCAATTGTTTGAAAATTTGAATCAGGAATGCGCGCCATACGAACGGTCGGCTCCCTCCCCCCCTTGCGGGGGAGGGCTGGGGAGAGGGGTTCTCACGGGCAGTCCCGATGACGCCACCCCTCTCCCTAACCCAAGAGCGAGCTTCGCTCGTCTCGACCCCGCAAGGGGGGAGGAAACGCTCGCAATGAAAAAGATCGCCTCAGATCCCCGCCGGCTCCTTCACATGTTCGATGTCGGGCAGCGGGGCGCCGGCGATCATGGCTTCGAAGCCGCGCAGACGTTGATAGATCGAGATCAGGTCGACGATCGTGCTCCAGGAGTTGATGAGATACTGAAACGCGTTTCTCACCTGCGTGAACGCATTGAGGATCTGGTTCAAGGTGCCGAGCGTGATCTTGCCGGCGACGATCGTCGGCCCCAGCAGGATGTAGGGAAAGACGACGTCGGTCTGCAGATACACGATGCGGCCGATGTTGAAGTACAGAAAGTTCAAATAGAGCCGGAAGTAGTTTTTCCGTATGTTGAGGAAAAGCTCGTCGAGCGTTGGCGGATCGGCGCGGGCCGGATCGTCTTCGCCGAGCACGAGCTCCTTGCGGTAGGCCGCTTCGACGCGCTGGTTGAAGAACTCGATGCCCGGCAGCTTGATGCCGATCAGGGCCAGTGCGCCGGTGCCGAGGATCGACCAGATGATTGCAGCGAACACCAGCGGGTAGGGAATGGCGCCGATCAGGGGCAGTTCGGTGATGTCGGCGGACAGCTTCACCAGCACCGGCAGGAAGGCGATCAGCGTCAGCACCGCGCTGATGAAATTGACGCCGAGCTGTTCGGTGATGGTGGCGAACCGCATGGTGTCTTCCTGCACCCGCTGCGAGGCGCCCTCGATGGTGCGCAGGCGCGGCCAGTTCGAGATGTAGAAGTCGTTCATCGCGGTACGCCAGCGAAAGATGTAGTGGCTGACGAAGAACCGCGTCAGTACGCCGACGATGACGGCCACAAGCGCAATGCCGGCAAACGTCGACAATTGGGCGTAGAATTGTTCGACCGTGACCGGGGCGGATTTCGAGAGCGCCGCCTGGATCATGTTGTAGAACGGCCCGTACCAGGTGTTGACGGCGACGCTGACCTGGACCTGAAAATATGTGGCGAACAGGATCAGTGCGGAGCCCAGAATGGACCAAAACGACCAGGGATGCGGCTCGAACCACATCCAGAAGGCGGCGAAGGCGCCGACGAAAAGGACAAAGTAGAGATCGAACCACAGCGACCGCTCCGACCAGAAGATGGCGACGCCGACGCCTCCCGGCCCCGACGACCCGTACAGTTCGCTGGCGAAGCTGTACCAGAGCGTCATCGCCAGCGCCGTCCAGGCGATCGCCGACAGAAAGAAGATTTTCGGGCGGGGGAAGAATGAAACGAACATTCGGTTGTCTCTCAGGTCAGAGGATTTGTGGCTCTGGGGAGGCCGTCATTCCGGGATGGTCCGCAGGACCAGACCCGGAGCCTCGAGATTCTCCGATGAGCAATAGCACATCGTAGTTCGATGCTTCGCATCGCCCCGGAATGATCCCAAAATCTTATGCAGTCAGAAATCTCAAACACTCACAACTCTCTCGCATTGCTGAACGCAAACGACGACACGCGCCGCGTGTTCTCATCCAGGATCAGCGTGCGCGTGATCGGCGGCTCGGCGCGCTGGCTGCAGTTTTCGCGCTCGCAGAGCCGGCAGTTGACCCCGATCGGCGTGCCCTCGGTTTTCTCGAGGTCCATGCCGGCGGCATAAACCAGTTTGGCGGCATGGCGGATTTCGCACCCCAGGCCGATCGCAAAGCGCGGCTGCGGCTGCGGGTGCGGCGCCACCGGCCGGCGCACCATCTGCGCGATCGAGAAGTAACGTGTGCCATCAGGCAATTCGATGACCTGCTTGAGCAGCCGGTCCGGCGTATCGAAGGTCGAATGCACGTTCCACAGCGGGCAGGTGCCGCCGAATTTCGAGAACGGAAACGTGCCGGAGGAAAACCGCTTGGAAACATTGCCGGCATTGTCGACGCGCAGCAGGAAGAACGGCACGCCGCGCGCGTTCGGCCGCTGCAGCGTGGTCAGGCGATGGCAGACCTGCTCGAAACCGGCATTGAAGCGCTGCGCCAGCACGTGAACATCGTAGTTCAGCGCTTCGGCCGCGGAATGAAACGCCTGGTAGGGCATCATGGTGGCGGCGGCGAAATAATTCGCCAGCGTTATCCGGTAGAGCCTTCGCGGCGTGTCGTCGAGCGGGCCGGCGCGGTTGACGATGGCGTCGATGCTGGCGCTGCATTCGGCAAGCCCGATCTGCAGCGCGAGCTGGAAGGCCCGGCCGGGGCCATCGACCAGTTCGGAGACCAACAGCTGCCGGCGATGGCGGTCGAACCGCCGCAGCGTCTCGCGCATCACGTCGACAGGCATGATGCGGGTGACGATCGAATGCTTTTCGCGCAATCGCGCGGCGAGGGCCGCAAACAATTCCTCGGACGGCACGCCCAGTTCGTCGCGCAGGCTTTCCGCGGCCTGTTCGAGCTCGGGGAAATAGTTGCGGTTGGCCTCGATCAGGTCGCGCACCCGCTCGATCGGATTGGCCTCGAATCGGGTTCCCTCGTCGCGGTCCGCCATTTGCGCGGCCACCAGCGTTTCGCCGCGGCGGGCCTCGGTATAGGCGGCGTACAGCCGTTGCAGGGAATGAGTCACACCGGGGCACAATTCAGCGAGATCGCGCAATTCCTGCTTCGGCAGGTCGATTTGCCGGAACAGCGGATCGGAGAATATCTCGTTCAGTTCGGCGAAAAAGCGATCCTCGTCGGCGGTCGCAAGGTCGCGCAAATCAAGGTCATAGGTCTCCGCCAGCCGGAGCAGCAGCTGCGCAGTCACCGGGCGCTGGTTGCGCTCTATCAGGTTGATATAGCTCGGAGAAATCTCCAGGCCTTCGGCCATCTGGGTCTGCGACAGGCCGAGCTGCTGGCGGATCCGGCGAAACCGCGGACCGACAAACAGCTTCTTTCCGGACTCGCTGGCCATGTCAGCCCTTCTGACGGATTTTGTGACAAAGTTGACAAAATGACATTTATGACAAGTTTAGATGTTACATGACATCACCATTCAAAATCAAGCTATCTATACGAAATCAGTATTTTGGCGTTTAGCTCTCGCTACGTTTTGCAATGCACTGTCATGAATGTCGATTACGGCAAAGACGGCAAATTAGTCGTCACCGAAAGGATTAAGCAAATGAACTATCAGCCACGTGGCATCGACCAGGCCATCAAGGGACCCGCTTCCTACGCGAGCGAGCTTGGCGCTGCCAAGGCGCTGCTCGAGACCCAGCCGACCTGGAACGGCGTCACCGCCGAGGCCGTGGCGCGCATGCGTCTGCAGAACCGCTTCAGGACCGGCCTGGACATCGCCCGCTACACCGCGGCGCTGATGCGCAGCGATATGGCTGCCTATGACGCCGATCCGACCAAGTACACCCAGTCGCTGGGTTGCTGGCATGGCTTCATCGCGCAGCAGAAACTGATCTCGGTGAAGAAGCATTTCGGCGGCAAGACCGATCGCCGCTATCTCTATTTGTCCGGCTGGATGATCGCCGCGCTGCGTTCGGAGTTCGGACCGCTTCCCGATCAGTCGATGCACGAGAAGACCTCGGTGCCGGCGCTGATCGAAGAGCTCTACACCTTCCTCCGTCAGGCCGACTCCCGTGAGCTCAACGATATCTTCCGCGCCATCGACGCCGCCCGCAAGGCAGGCGAGAAGGCGAAGGAAAAGGAACTGATCGAGAAGGTCGACAATTTCCAGACCCATGTCGTGCCCGTGATCGCCGACATCGACGCCGGCTTCGGCAATGCGGAGGCGACCTACCTGCTCGCAAAGAAGATGATTGAAGCAGGTGCGTGCGCCCTGCAGATCGAAAACCAGGTCTCCGACGAAAAGCAGTGCGGCCACCAAGACGGCAAGGTGACTGTGCCGCACGAGGTGTTCCTGGCGAAGATCCGGGCGTGCCGCCATGCCTTCCTCGAACTCGGCGTCGAAGACGGCATCGTCGTGACCCGCACCGACTCGCTGGGTGCCGGTCTCACGCAGCAGATCGCTGTCAGCCACAAGCCCGGCGACATCGGCGATCAGTACAACAGCTTCCTGGATTGCGAGGAAATCACGGCCGAGAATGCCCGGAATGGCGATGTCATCATCAACCGCAACGGCAAGATGCTGCGTCCGAAGCGGCTCGCCAGCAACCTCTATCAGTTCCGTGCCGGCACGGGCGAAGACCGCTGCGTGCTCGACAGCATCACCTCGCTGCAGAACGGCGCCGACCTGTTGTGGATCGAGACCGAGAAGCCGCATATCGAGCAGATCGCCAAGATGGTCGACCGCATTCGCGAGGTCGTTCCGAACGCGAAGCTGGCCTACAACAACTCGCCGTCGTTCAACTGGACGCTCAACTTCCGTTGGCAGGTCTACGACGCGATGAAGGAAGCCGGCAAGGATGTCAGCAAGTACAACCGCGCCGAACTGATGAAGCCGGAATACGACGATACGCCGCTTGGCATTGAAGCCGACGAGCGCATCCGCACCTTCCAGGCCGATTCAGCCAAGCGCGCCGGCATCTTCCATCATCTGATCACGTTGCCGACCTATCACACGGCGGCTCTGTCGACTGATAATCTCGCGAGGGAGTATTTCGGCGAGCAGGGCATGCTGGGCTATGTGAAGAACGTTCAGCGCCAGGAGATCCGTCAGGGCATCGCCTGCGCCAAGCATCAGAACATGGCCGGCTCCGATATCGGTGACGAGCACAAGGAATATTTCGCCGGGGAAGCCGCTCTGAAGGCGGGCGGCGCCCACAACACGATGAACCAGTTCGGCTAACGGTAACAAGCAGGAGACTAGTCATGACGAAGAGCAATTTCTGGGTGATTGGCGGCGAGTTCGGCTCGATGAACTTCCACAAGCTCGTGGAAGGCTCGGCCCAGGTACAGGGACCTTTCAAGACCCGCAAAGAGGCAGAGGATGCCTGGCGCGCGGTCTCGGAAGAGAACCGTCACAAGGCCGGCGTGCGCTTTTCGATCGTCGAAGAGCCCTCCCGCATCTCGGCCTGAGCCGCTGCTGCCGATAGACTAGAAGAAACGTCCAAGGAAAACCTAAGTGGTCGGCCCCCATCCGGATCTCCGGGTGGGGCCGTCTGCCGTTTTCAACGGAAACCTAAGTCATTGGGAACAAACGAGCTTTGCGGAAAACATGGTTACTGCTAGGTTAACCGCCGCCAACCCTTCAGGACAAAGGCGGGCCGCAAGATGTCAGAAGTACAGAGTACCGCCCCTATTGAGCCGCAACCGACCCGGCTGCGCGACGCGCTGCGCAAGGCGCGGATCGAGGCCGCTGACCGTACCGGCGTCGTCGTCGAACTGCGCGACGCCGAAGTGGCGCGGCTCGAGATCATGAACGAGGCGCTCGATCCGTTGTTCGCGCAGGTCCCGGAAAAGGTTGACCTGTTCGATCGCGGCGTCAGCCAGGGCGAGACGCCGCGGCTGTGGATCGACGTGGTCGCGCATATCCTGATGGGCCGCGACAAGCGTATCTACCGCTTCGTGCAGGACACCCGCTTCGGCCGCATCGTGCTCGCCGAATCCCACGACGTGCCGGTCATCGTCGATGCCGTCACCGATTATGTCGCGCGCCGCATGATCGAGCGCGAGCATGCGATGGTGGCAACGCCGATGGTCGAGCCGGCAGCCGAAGAGCCGCCGAAACGCCGCGGCGGCTTCGGGATGTTCGTGCTCGGCTTCCTGCTCGGCGCCGCCGCCCTGTTCGGCCTCGCGCTGTTTGCCAGCCTGCGAAACCTTTAGAGCGTTTTCCAGCGAAGTGGACACCGGTTCGCGTCAAGAAAACGCGTCAAAACAAAAATCTAGAGCCCCGTTCCGATTCCATCGGAACGGGGCTCTAGCGCGGAGCCTGAAGGGGACCTCGTGCCAGCCATCATCATCGGCAACGCCATCGTGGCGGTGATCGTCCTGGTCATCGCCGCGAGCCTGTACGGCAAATGGCTGACGTTGAGGCGTGCCGAATTTATCCGCACCTTCCGCTGGCCAAGCGGGCTGCTGCAGCGGCTGGAGCAGCATCACCCGGGCTTCCAGCGCAAGGACAGCGCGCTGGTCTCGCGCGGCCTGCGGCAGTTTTTCCTCGCCTATCTCATGAGCGGCAAGCGCTACGTCTCGATGCCCTCGCAAGTCGCGGACGATCTGTGGCACGAGTTCATTCTCTACACGCGCGAGTATGATGCGTTTTGCCGCCGCGCGTTCGGCGGTTTCCTGCATCACACCCCGGCGGTGGTGCTGAGCGAGCATCGCAAGAGCAATGAGGGCCTGCGGCGGGTCTGGTGGTACTGCTGCAAGTACGAGAGTATCGACCCTGTCAGGCCGAGCCGGTTGCCGCTGTTATTTGCGCTCGACAGCAAGTTCAAGATCGCCAACGGCTTTGTCTATCACCCCGACTGCGAGGAGTTGCGCAAGAACGGCAGCGGTACCGCATACTGCGGCGGTGATTTCGCGGACTCGTCGGTCGATGGCTCGTCGTCGGGCTTCGGCGATGGCGACGGCGGCCACGGTAGCGGCGATGGCGGGGGTAGCGATGGGGGTGGTGGTGGAGACGGCGGCGGCGGAGGTTGCGGCGGTGGGGGCGGGGACTAGCCCTGCTTGAACCAGTTACGACAACCTGACTTGCGCCAACTGCCGGATCACATTGTCATCGCCAAAGCCGCGCACGGTCTGCACGCAGCGCCAGTGGTCGCCGTCGCGCTCGATCGAAAACAGATTATAGGCCGCGGCGGGATAATGCCGGTGCGCCAGCGCCGACGCCGACGGCACGCCGATCGCGGGAATCTGGCGGTCAGTGCCTTCGATCCACATGGTCGAATGGATGTGGTCGTGCCCGTGCAGCACCAATTCCACGCCATGGCGCTTCAGGAGCGCGCGCAGCTGCCGCGAATCCGTCAGCCGCTTGATGCGGGAATCCGAATGCAGGGGGTGATGGACCAGCAGCACCCGGAATGCCTGTTCGGACGCCAATTGCGTCAGGATTCGATCCAGTTCATCGAGCTGGGCCCGCCCGAGCCTGCCGGTCGCCATCAGCGGCAGCGTCGGCACCGCCGAGGATACGCCGATCAGCGCCAGCGGGCCGCGCCGGCGCACGAACGGAAACGTCGCGCCGTTGGGTCCGGCATCGCCGCGCAGATAGTCGCCGAACGTTCCGGCGAAGCGATGCCTGGTGGCGCGCACATAGGCGTCGTGATTGCCGGGAATCACCGTGACTTCCTGCGGCGCGCCGACGCTTTCAAGCCAGGCCTGCGCCGGCGAGAACTCGGCTTCCAGCGCGAGATTGACCAGATCGCCGGTGACCGCGATATGGTCAGGCTGCTGGACCTGCATGTCCGCGACCAATGCGTCGAGCACCTCGCGGCGGTGGTATTTGTGGCGGTTGCGGGTCCAGTTGAGATAGCCGAGCGCGCGCTTGCCCGCGAGATCGCGCAACCGTGCCGCCGGCAGCGGCGGCAGGTGCGGATCGGACAAATGCGCCAGCGTGAATGCCGCCATCGAAACCCTCGTCAGGAATCCTTGCCAGAAACCTTGCCAGAATCCTTGCAATGTATTGGCAAGCCAACCGTATCTGCGCAAGGATCAAACATCATGTCCGGCATCTGAGGTATTTGTGACCGCTCTGCAGAATCTTCGAAAACGCTTCGAGCCGCAGCTGCGGCGGGTAATGCACCTCTATTGGCGGATCGCCCGCGGCATGACGCTCGGGGTCCGCGGCGTCGTGCTCGACGGCAGCAACAGGGTGTTTCTGGTCAAACACAGCTATATCTCCGGCTGGCATCTGCCGGGCGGCGGGGTCGAGGTCGGCGAGACGTTCCTCGAGGCATTGCGGCGCGAACTCATGGAGGAGGGGCGGATCGAACTCACCGACGAACCACCCTTGCATGGCCTGTTCTTCAACGTCCACGTATCGCGCCGCGACCACGTCGCGGTCTATGTCGTGAAGCAATACCGCCAGGACCGCTTGCCGGAGCCCAACCGCGAGATCGTGGAATGCGGGTTCTACGCTGCGGCTGCATTGCCGGCGGACACTACCCGAGGGACGCGCCTTCGGATCGCCGAAGTGCTGGATTTCAAGGCGCGGACCGCGACCTGGCGCTGATTTTTGCGCGGGCGCTCGGTTGCGCCCCGCCATCACAGTCCCTAGAAGCGGAGCAGTCGAGCGGGGGCCGGACAGGATGAAACTGATTAAACTTCTCTGCGGCATCGGCTTCCTGGTGGTGCTGGCGAGCAATATCTCGACCATCTCGCGCTGGAGCGAAAGCCGCGGGGTTTATGACGACATCTGCTATTTGCGGCAGGCGCATCTGTTCAAGCTGTTCGGCCTGGATGGGCTCAACACCGACCTCAAGCGTGAGGACGACCAATATCTCGCCAACAAGCTGAAGGAGATGGACTATCCCGAGTGGAACGTGACGACGCGGGCTCCCTGTCACGTCTGGATGGAGAAGACGAAAAAAACCGTCCTTCAATATCCACCTGGCACCGGGTTCATGCTGGCGTTGTTCCCGGAAGGCTTTCAGGTCATACCGCTCTATGTTCTGGCGTCGATCGTGATGGTCGGTTTTGCGTTCCTTGCAATGACTTATGCATCAACGCTCGCTTCGCTCGCATTGGTGGCCGTCTTCGGGGATGTCGCGATCTACCTGATGATCAATCCGACCAAGGCGAGCTATTCGGTTGCACCGACCATGATGGTCTGCGCGCTTGCGGGCTGGCTCACCGCGAAGCTGTTCGCGGATCGGTCGCGGCACCGGCTTGTTCTGCTCGCGCTGGTGGGGCTGCTGATCGGCCTGTCCGTGAATTTGCGCCTGCCGAACCTGTTCCTGTCGGCGGGCTATTGCCTGTATCTCGCCGGCGCATTCCTGCTGGCGCGAAACCGGGAGACGTTTCTGCAGGGCGCGGCATTCGGCGCAGCCTTGCTGATCGGGATGGCGCCGACGCTGGTGGCGAATGCGATCAATGCGGGAAGCCCGTTCTCGACGACCTATGGCGGACAGGATCTCGCGCCGCCCGAGCTGGATGCAAGCGTCCTCTGGCAGTATTTCAGGGACGTGCAGTTCACCTTGCTGGCGATCGCGGCGGCATGGACCGCCTGGCTCTGGCGTTTCAATCGCGGCGGTGCGAGGCGGGTGGCCATCGTGCTGGCCGCCAATCTCGTGGTAAACCTGATCTTCTTCATGACGCATCCGATCTTCACACCCTATTACATCATGCCGATCGACATGCTCACGCTGTGGACGCTGCTGTTCGCAACGCTCGATCTGCGCGGCAGGGCCGCCGCAGAGCCGGGCGTCCCTCAACTGGAAGAGGCCCTGAAGCGGCATCGGCGATCCATGATCCACCTTGGCCCGGCAGGTCCGCGATGACGACACCGGCGTTGCGGGTTGCGGTTCTGGTGCCGTGCTTCAATGAGGAGGCGGCCGTCGCGACCGTGGTCGCCGATTTTCGCAAAGTGCTGCCGACGGCCGCAATCTTCGTCTATGACAACAATTCAACAGATCGCACCGCCGACGTCGCGCGGACGGCCGGCGCGGAGGTGCGTAGCGAACGCCGTCAGGGCAAGGGACATGTCATCCGGCGGATGTTTGCCGATATCGAGGCCGACATCTATGTGCTGGTCGACGGCGACGCGACCTACGCCGCCGCCAGCGCCCCATGCATGATCGAGGCCCTGGTCAACGACCACCTCGACATGGTGGTGGGCTTTCGCGTCGATCAATCGGCGGCCGCCTACCGACCCGGTCACCGCACCGGAAACTGGATGCTGACCGGATTCCTTTCGATGGTGTTCGGTCAGGCGTTCAAGGATATCCTTTCCGGCTACCGCGTGTTCTCGCGCCGCTTCGTCAAATCGTTTCCGGTGCTGTCGGACGGCTTCGAGATCGAAACCGAGCTCAGCGTGCATGCGCTCGAACTGGCGCTGCCGGTGGCCGAAATCGAGACACCCTATTTCGCCCGGCCGGAGGGGTCGTTCAGCAAGCTGAACACCTGGCGCGACGGCTGCCGGATCCTCGGCACCATCCTGAAACTCTATCGCTCGGAAAAGCCGCTGCGGTTCTTCACCGCGATCGGCCTGGTCCTGATGGTGATTTCCGTCGTCCTCGCGATCCCCGTCATCATCACCTATCTCGAGCATGGCCTCGTTCCGCGGCTACCGACCGCGGTATTGTCGATGGGGCTGATGATTATGGCGGTGCTGTCGGTTTCATCCGGGCTGGTGCTGGACA
The DNA here is from genome assembly GCF_040546575.1 of Bradyrhizobium sp. OAE829. Classification (NCBI taxonomy): domain Bacteria; kingdom Pseudomonadati; phylum Pseudomonadota; class Alphaproteobacteria; order Hyphomicrobiales; family Nitrobacteraceae; genus Bradyrhizobium; species Bradyrhizobium sp. OAE829. The sequence continues at coordinate 6,307,450 of NZ_JBEPOE010000001.1, forward strand.
CGGTGACGCGTGGCCGCCGCGAGATGAAACTGCTGTCCTATCTGTCGCAACCGGCGATTAACAAGAAATGAGACAAAGCGGGCTTTAGCGCTGGCGGCAATGGACCGCGCCGCTGCCAGATGCTATTCCGCGCCTTACCATGAGCGAACTTTCCGTCACCATATTGCCCGAAACGCCAAAGGACGCGCAGGCGATCGAGCGCCTGCTCGAACGCACCTTCGGCCCCGGCCGCTTCGTGCTGAGTGCCTACCGGCTGCGCGAGCACGTCGATCATCTGCTCGATCTGTCGTTCACGGCACGGATCGGTACGCTGATGGTCGGCTCGGTGCGCCAGCTGCCGGTTTGCATCGGCGATACCCCCGCCTTGATGCTCGGGCCGTTGACGGTCGAGCCGCCGTTTCGCAGCCGCGGCGTCGGGCGCATGCTGCTCGATCGCGCCCTTGCGGATGCCAAGGCAAAGGGCCATCGCCTGGTCATTCTGGTCGGCGACGAGGCCTATTACAGCCGTGTCGGTTTCAAGGCCGTGCCGAAGGGGCGGATGACCATGCCCGGCCCGGTCGATTACAGCCGCCTCCTGGTCGCCGAACTCGTCGACGGCGCCTTCGATGGCGTCTCCGGTGCCATTCGCCCGGACTGGAGCAAGGCGCGCTAAGCAGTGTGTAGCGTGTAGGGTGGGCAAAGGCGCTCTTGCGCCGTGCCCACCATCGTCCATTCGGTGCACGCAAGGGTGGGCACGCTTTGCCCGCCCTACGAAGTCTAGAACTTCAAGTTCGCAAAGGCGCGTACGCCGATGCCTGGCAACAGAACCTCGTCCTTGTTGTACGACACCGAGTTGCGGATGTTTTCGTTCAACAGGTTGTTGCCGACGAGGCCAACCGTCATTTCGCGCGCGCCGAACCAGGACGCATCGAGCTTGGTCCTGTAACTGAGCTCCGCCTTCAACAGATTATATCCCGCCGTCGGCGTCTCGCCGATCACGGCGATATCGTTCTGCGCGAAGGCGTGCAGCAGATTGACGCGCGCCAGCCAGTTGGCGTCGCGATAGAACAGGCCGCCTCCGAGCCGCTGCGGTGGAATCCGCGGTACGTTGGTCCCGTCCTCGAAGGTCGCGCGGACGATATCGTATTGTCCCTCGATCCCGAACAGGCCGTTCCAGACCGGCAGCACATCGTACTGAAACTGGAATTCGCCGCCGCGGAAGGTGGCGTCGCGCTGGGAGTAGATTGCCTGGTTGAGTTCGAGGCCCGGGCCGGCCTGGCACACGCCGTCTTCGCACGTGTTACCGGTCAGCCGCCGATAGATGAAGCCGTTGAACTTTGTGTAATAGCCGGTGATTTCAAATCGCAGCGGGCCTGTTGCCCGCCGCAATCCGACTTCGACGGATTTCGCGGTCTCGATACCCAGATTGGGATTGCCGATATCGAACGTGACGGTCGCATCGTGACCGCCGCGTGAAAACAGTTCGGCGGGCTTGGGGGCGCGCTCGACATATTGGCCGGTGATGCTCGCAACCAGATTCCATGGAAGATTCTGGATCAGGCCGATACTCCCGCTCTTCGGCGCGAAGTTGAGATTGCGCGGCGTGGCGGGGCCAATGGCACCGGGATCGACGTTGAGGTCGAACTCATCGGGAATGAAGGCGGGCGTCGTTCCAGTCAGGTTGGCGTGCTCGATACGCCCGGCAATCTGCGCCTTTGTCGTATCGCTGAATTTCAGTTCGTTGAAGATGTATCCGGCGACCTTGGTGTTCTTGTTGGGATCCCACAAGCCGTTCACTGGACTGCCGATATCATCCGGGCTCGGTGCTGTGAGTTCCTGATGCGACGCCTGGATGCCGACAGCCGTGGTGAGGGCGGCGAAGCGGACGTTGAACGGTGCCAACTGTACCTCGACGCGGCCTTCCTGCTCCTTGTTGGTGAAGGTCTGGCGCACGCCCAGCGTCGTCAAGTCGGCGGGGTCGGCGAGGCCGATCTCATTGTGCTTATAGTCGGTGGCGCCCGCCCAGAAGCGCACCGCGTCGATCGCCGCCGCGTCCGGCCGGTATTCGCCCTTGGTCGTGAATTTGGTTTGACGCGCATCGATCCGCGTCTGGTGATCGGCGCCGTCGATGCCGGGTATGTGATAGAGCGTGTCGTTCTGCGTGACGGCCGCGCCGATGAAGCCGCCATGGAAGAAATACGAGCCGCCGATCGATGCGCCGGTGGCCTGCGCCGCGGAATTCGGCTGGCGTCCATCGACGGGGCGGGTCTGGTCGAACAAATAGGGATAGCTCGGAATGCCGTAGTCGCCCGACTTTCGTCCGTAGGCGTCGGCATGAATCGCAACATTGCCGCCGCCGGCGTCGAGCAGAATGCCGCCTTCGACGCCGCGATCGACCGAATTGACCGCGGTACGGGTCTCGACGTTCACGCATCCCGGCGATGCGGCATTGGCGAGCGGCGCCTTCACCGGAAGCCCATAGGTCTGAAATGCGGGTGCCGCGCAGGTGGGCAAAGCGTCCGGAATACGGTTGTTGGTGGCGCTGACAACGCCACCGATCGCCGTGGACCCGTAACGCAGGGTTGCCGGTCCACGGATGACCTCGATCTGGTTGGTCGAAAGCGGATCGATCGGCACGAAGTGATCTTCGCCGAGGTCCGACGCACCGTTGCTGCCGATTCCGTTCTCGACGATGCCGACGCGATTGACGTCGAGCCCTCGGATGATCGGCCGGCTTGACGCTCCCGGTGCAAAGCTCGAGCCGGTGATCCCCGGCTTGGAGAACAGGAGATCGCCGAGCGTGCCACCGCCCTGCCGGCGGATTTCCTCGCTGGGCATGACGGTGACGGTTGCGAACTGGTCGGTCACAACAGGCAGCACGCCCTGTTGAGGTGCGGCGGCGACGGGGACCGGTTGCGGCTCGGTATCGCGTTCGCGATTGCGGCCGGGCACGCCGCGGGCGACGCGCGCCGGCTTTCGCGCCGGGGTCACGTTTCGCCGCACGATCGGGCTTGGTGCCGTCACGGTAATTTCCGGCAGTTGTGTCGAGGAGGATGGCGCGGCCGCGTCCTGGGCCATCGCGCCGTTGCCGACCGCGCACAGGAATAGCCAGCTTGCGCCACCGATGTGGAACGCTCGTCTTTTAGTGAATGTCATTTTGTCCCGATCCTGATTCCGTCAGCGACGGATCGATTCGATTATCCCTTGGCGGATCGGCCACGTGTCACGCGGCGATCCCCTTCGGGCGCATCAGTCAATCGATGTCAGGAGGCGGGAGGGGCGCGGGACTGGAACGGTGAGCGGACCGAACTCAGATGCGCGAATTCGGCGTCGGTCGTTAGAAACAGAAGTTCGATGGCCTGCGGCAGCAGCAACAGCGGCGGTGCCGGGAATACGAGGTTGTTGGCCAGCGAAACGACGGCGCAGATCGCGCAAGCCTCAGCCGGATGATCGGTGTCGTGACTGGACGGTGGCTGCGTCTGGGCGGTTTCGCTTGCTGCATCCGGTACGGCGGGGATCTGTGCATGATCGAGGTCAACCCGCGTCAGGCTGGTCGCGATCGCGGGTGCGGCCGAGACCGCGTGGTAATGCCCGAACGACAGCGCAAACTGGATCGCGAGCGCGAGCAGCGCCAGCCGCGAGCCGTGTTTGACGTTATTCCGGAACCACTTCACGACGATGGAGGCCTTGTCCCGGGCCGGCCAAGGTGTCTCGGCCGTCCCAATGTTATATTATAACATCAGCGATACCAGGACGGGTCAATCGTGCTTGGTCCATGTCCTCGCGCAATTCGAAACGACTGTGTGATTCACGCAACGGCTCAGCAAACTCGTTGCGCTTGGGCGCTCAAGAGCAGCCTCGATATTTCGGATTGACAGTCGGAGCGTTAGTTGATGTTATGTTATAACATTACATACTTGCGGATCGTCCATGCCTCGCCGTCGTCGTTTGGGATTCCGTGAACTGAACAGGCTCTTTGACCTCGATGCGAAAACTCCCCGTCACCGTCTTGTCCGGCTTCCTCGGGGCTGGAAAGACAACTTTGCTAAACCGCGTGCTGAACAACCGTCGCGGCCTGAAAGTGGCGGTGATTGTGAACGACATGAGCGAAGTCAACATCGACGCCGACCTCGTCCGCGATGGCGGTGCGAACCTGTCGCGGACTGACGAAAAACTGGTTGAAATGACCAACGGGTGCATTTGCTGCACGCTGCGAGACGATCTCTTGAAGGAAATCCGTGGGCTCGCCGAAAGCGACAGGTTCGACTACCTCCTGATCGAATCGACCGGCATTTCCGAACCGCTTCCGGTTGCGGCGACGTTCGATTTCCGGACCGAGGAGGGCGACAGTCTTTCCGACGTGGCAGTACTCGACACCATGGTAACCGTGGTCGATGCCGTAAACTTGCTGCGGGACTATTCCTCGACCGACTTCATCAGGGATCGCGGTGAATCGCTCGGCGCTGATGACAAGCGAACGATGGTGGATCTGCTGGTTGAGCAGATCGAATTCGCTGACGTGGTGGTGCTCAACAAGATCGGCGATGCTTCCAATGACCAGTTGGAGGCCGCCCGCAGAATCATTCGCGCGCTGAACCCCGCCGCCGACATCGTGGAGACCGATTTCTCCAACGCGCCGTTCGAGCGCATTCTCAATACCGGTCGTTTTGATTTTGAGCGGGCGCAGCAGCATCCGCTGTGGTTCAAGGAACTATACGGCTTCGCCAACCATACACCGGAGACAGAACAATACGGCGTCGGCAGCTTTGTCTATCGGGCGCGTCGACCGTTCGATCCCATGAAGTTCCATCAGTTTCTGGGGGAAAGCTGGGCCGGAGTCATCCGCGCCAAAGGGCATTTCTGGATCGCGACGCGTCCGCAATGGCTGGGTGAATTGAGTCAGGCTGGCGCGATTGTCCGAACGGAAGGTCTGGGCTTTTGGTGGGCCAACGTCCCTGCCGACCGCTGGCCGGATGACCCGTTCTGGCGGCAATCGCTCAAGAAGAACTGGAACGAACTGTACGGCGATCGCCGGCAGGAGATCGTCTTCATCGGCACCGCCATGGACCAGGACGCCATCACGGTGCGCCTCGACGCATGTCTTGTTCCGGGAAAGTCCGGCATGCGCATCAAGGAATGGGCTAGCCTGCCCGATCCATTCCCCAGATGGCGGCGCGCCGATGAGGCCGCTTAGCCATTCGGCGCGTTGCTTCTAGCGCCCTTCGCGGATCCAGGTCGCTGCGAAGGCACCGAGCAGCAGCAGCAGGCCGATCAGGCCGGCGAACATCGGCAGCACGCCGACGCCCTTGACGACGCTGGCGTCGCGCATCTTCACGCCCATCCAGCCGTCGCCGCGGAAGATGCTGGTGGAGCGCACCGGCACGATGCGGGGCAGGTCGATGCTTGACCCATCGACCACGCGACGCGCGTCGCCACCGGTCGCTTGCGCCAGCGGCTTGAGCATTTCGATCGTCGAAGTGACTTCGGAAAATTCCCTCGGGTTGGTCGGCCCGACATTGATCAGCGCCTTCAGCGTGCCGTCGGTCGCCTGCCACAGGCCGAGTTCGTTCGCCGGCAGGGTCGAACGCCAGGTGCCGGGATCGCTCGCGCTCAACGTCAGTTCGCGCGTCGCGCCGCTCGGCGAGGTCACCGTTACGGGTGCGACGTTGTCGGCCATGGTCTGCCGCAACACGACGAGGTCCTTGCCCTGGATCTGCAGGCGCAGTGCCTCTTCATCCAGATCGGGTTGCTTCATCAGCCAATGCGACATCCGCCGCAACAGATCGAGATGCGGACCGCCGCCTTCATAGCCGCGCGCCCACAGCCAGATATGGTCGGACAGCAGCAGCGCGACGCGGCCCTCGCCGAAACGCGACAGCAGCAGCAGCGGCTTGCCGTCGGCGCCGGTCATGACCGGAGGCGTGATGGCGTTGCGGGTCTCCACGGTGCGGAAGAACCGGCTCCAGCGGGGTGGCTCGTTGGCGGAGCCTTCGAGGCCGCGCGTGACCGGATGACGTTTACCGATGTCGCTCAGACGTGCGTAAAACGGCTTCTCCGAGACGCCGACGGGTTCGGCCGGCAGCACCGAATCCAAAGGCGTGCGCCAGATGCTGCTGGTCGAGGCGTAGTCCGGTCCGGCGGACACCAGCACTGCCCCGCCGGCGCGCACGTAGCGCGCCATATTCTCGAAATAGGGGATCGGCAGCACGCCCTGGCGGGCGTAGCGATCGAAGATGATCAGCTGGAATTCGTTGATCTTCTGCTGGAACAGTTCGCGGGTCGGAAACGCGATCAGCGACAGTTCGTTGATCGGCGTGCCGTCCTGCTTCTCCGGCGGGCGCAGAATGGTGAAGTGCACGAGGTCGATGCTGGCGTCCGACTTCAACAGATTGCGCCAGGTGCGCTCGCCGGAATGCGGCTCGCCGGATACCAGCAACACCCGCAATTTATCGCGCACACCTTCGATCGCGACCACGGCGCGGTTGTTGACAAGCGTCAGCTCGTTCTCGAGCGGCGAGGCCTCGATCTCGACGATGTTGGAGCCGGCATGCTTGATGTCGATATCAACATTGGCGGTCTGGCCGCTCTGCAAGGTGCGTTCGTTGATCACTTCGCCGTCGCGGCGCACGACGATCCTGGCGCGCTGGCCGGTGACGCCCTGGTCGTCCAGGCGGTAGGTGATGGTCTGGGGTTGGCCGACGATGCCAAATCTCGGCGCGGCTGAAATCGCGATGCGGCGGTCGCGCTCGTCCTTGCGGCCGGTGATCAGCGCATGCACCGGCGCCTGGAAGCCGAGCGCCGCGGCGTTGGCGGGAATGTCATGGACGCGGCCGTCGGTGATCAGGAAGGCGCCGGCGACGCGATCGACGGGAACATCCGCCAGCGCCGACGACAACGCGCCGAACAGCTTGGTGCCGTCGGTCTCGCCATCGGCCTGTCCGGCATCGACGACACGCACTTCCAGTCCCTTGACCTTCTTGAGGCTGTCGACCAGGGCCTCCTGCGCCTTCGCCGTCTCCTCATTGCGGGTGCCGAAATTCTGGCTCGGGCTCTTGTCGATGACCACGGCGGCGACCGACGACAACGGCTCGCGGTCTTCGCGCGTGAAAGAAGGGTTGGCGAGCGCGAGCAAGATCAGCGCCAGCGCGGTGACGCGCACGGCTGCGCCCCGCGCACGGCCGATCAGCAGCAGCACCGAGATCGCGACGATCGCGGCCAGCGCGATCCACAGCACGAGGGTGGGGACGAGGGGGGTGAACGCGATGCCATACTGCATGCCGTTATTGCCCCAACCGTTCGATGAGGGCAGGCGCGTGCACCTGGTCGGCCTTGTAGTTGCCGGTCAGCGTGTACATCACGATGTTGACGCCGGCGCGGAAGGCGAATTCGCGCTGGCGCGGCTCGCTCGGCGTCAGCGGCAGCATCGGCTGGCCGTCGGGACGGATCGCCCAGGCCCCCGCAAGATCGTTCGATGTGATGATGATAGGCGAGACGCCGTCGCCGCCGCGCGCGGGCCGCGATGCGGCTTCGTCGTCATCCTCGCGCGGCAGGGTTTCGACCCAGGTCTGGCCCGAGTTGAACCGGCCCGGAAAATCCCGCAGCAGATAAAACGTCTTGGTCAGCACGTGCTCGCGCGGCACCGGCTCGAGCTCGGGCACATCGAGCGAGGAGAGAATCTCGCGCAAGGTGCGCATGCCCGGCGTCTGCGATGCGCCGTTTTCGCCCGGCGGGGCCTCGATGGCGTCGCGGGTGTCGAATACGACCGTGCCGCCCTGCTTCATATAGGCGTCGATGCGGTTGATGGCGTCCTGCGGCGGTTTCGGCGCACCCGGTACCACCGGCCAGTAGATCAGCGGGAAGAACGCCAGCTCGTCGCGCGCGGGATCGATGCCGACGGGGTCGCCGGCTTCCAGCGCGGTGCGCTGGGCGAGAAACAGCGTCAGTCCCGACATGCCTGACTTGACGATGGAATCGACGTCGGCATTGCCGGTCACGACATAGGCGAGGCGCGTCTGCGAGACTGACTTGATCGCAAAATCGTCATTGTCGGCGGCGCGGAGCGGGGCGGGGGCGATCGACGTTGCGGCCAGGATCATCGCCAACACCATTGCTGCGGGTGCGGCACGTCGCCGCCACAGCGCGGCAAGGCCCGCGCCGAGCACGGCGACCACGATCGCATCGATCAGGAACAGCGCCAGCGATGACGACAACAGGATGCCGCGCAGATCGCGCGGTTCGGCGTTGGTGTAGCTGGCGCGCCGGGCGCGCAGCGAGGTCGTGTCGAGTGCTGCGATACGATCGGCGGAGGCCAGCGTGTTGACGGCGATCGGACCTTCGGCCGCGCCATAGAAGCCCGGCGGATGATCCGCGGTGGCGCGGTCGCGATAATCGGCCGGCATCGGCTTGGCGGTGGAGGGCGGCGGGCCGAATGCGCCAAAGCCATCGAGCGTGCGCAGCGGCGCCACGGTCTCGACATTTGTCGCTTCGCTGGCGACGCCCGCGCCCGGCTTTTGCGTGTAGCCGGACGTGTCGACCAGCCGCCGCAGCATCTCGACGAAGCTGCCGGACATCGGCAGGTCGGACCAGCGCGAGTCGGCGCCGACATGGAACAGGCTGAGGATGCCCTTGCCGCGATGTTCGCCGGTCACCAGCGGCGTGCCGTCTTCCAGCGAGGCCCAGCTCTTGGTTGCGAGCACGGCATCCGGTTCAGCCAGAACCTGGCGGTTGACGGTGACGTCCTTCGGTACCTGCAAGCCCGCGAACGGACCGTCGGCGGCGAACGAGGCCATATGCTGCGGCTTTTCCCAGGTCAGGCTGCCGCCAAGGCTGCGGCCGCCGCGGCGCAGCTTGACCGGCACCAGATCGTCATCGGCCTGAGCAAGACGAGGCCCTGCGAAACGCACCAGCACGCCGCCCTGATCGATCCAGGCGTTGAGGCGTTCGCGGATTTCCGGCGACAGCGTGCCGACATCGGCCAGCACGATCATCGGGAGTCGCTGATCGAGGAACTGTCCGATCACCTGCTGCGGCGCGCCGCGGTCGCCGAGCCGCACGTCGGCGAAAGGCGACAGCGCGCGGGTGAGATAGAAGGTGGAGGCGAGCAGCGGCTGTGCGGTGTCGCTGGTGGCGCCCGTGACGACGCCGATCGCGCGCCGCCGCCATCGCTTGTCGAGCAGCTGCACGGCGCCGGCGGATCGCTCGCCGGCGATTTCCAGCCGCGAGATGTCGTTGCGCAACTCGACCGGCAGCTCGAACGCGGCTTCGGCTTCGCGGTCCTGCGGTCCGAACGCATAACGGGCCTCGCCGATCGGCGAACCCTTGGCGTCGATCGCGCGCACCACGCCGGCGGCAATGTCGCTATTGGTGCGCAATACTTTCACCGTCATCTTCGCCGCGGCGTTTTCGGCGGCGACCAGCGCCAGGGCCGGGGATGCGCCGCCTTCATAGATCGTCAGCGTGCGGTCGCCGACCGTCTTGGCCAGCGCCTCCAGGAATTCGGCGCCGCGTCCGGTATCAACGCCGTCGGATAGCCAGGCCAGTTCGGCATCGCCGGTGGTCTTGAGGAAGCGATCGAGTGCGGCGAGCGTTTCGACGCGTTCGATCGAATAGGGCTTAGGCGCCAGCTGGCGCAGTGCGACGCGCGCCGTGCCGCCCGGCATCAGCGTGACGTCGCGCGCCGGCTCGGACAATGGTACCAGCGCGACGCCGCGGCGGTCATTGTCGGCATTGGCGATCAATTCGTCGGCGGCCTTGATCCGCGTTTCCCAGCTCGAGGCCGCGCTCCAGCCGTCATCGAGCAGGATCACCAGCGGCGCCCTGCTGCCGCCGGCGGCGGTCTGCGGATTCCAGATCGGACCTGCAGCGGCGAGGATCACCAGGGCTGCCGCGGTCAGGCGCAACAGCGTCAGCCACCACGGCGTCCGCGACGGGGTTTCTTCCTTGGGCTTGATGTCGAACAGTAGCCGCGTCGGCGGAAATTCGATCCGCCTCGGCCGCGGCGGCATCACCCGCAGCAGCCACCACAGCACCGGAAGGGACAACAGACCCAGCAGCAGCAGCGGTTGAGCAAAGGAGAGGGGCAGGCCCGCGATCATGCGCTTCGCCCCGCTTTGACGGTGTAGGAACGCGCCGCACCCTTGCTCACCATCATGCCCGAGTGCAGGAACAACAACAGCTCGGCCGCGGAGCGGCTGGTGGTATGGGTCGAAAACAGCCAGTCGAGCTTGTTGGTTTCGCCCCGGATCTCGTCGCGATGCAGCGCCACGCGCGCGACATAGTCGCTGGCCCAGCTCTCGGCACGGCCCGCGGTGATGACGCCGCCGCTTTCCGGTTCGACGAACTCGACGCGTCCGGAATAGGGAAAGGTCTCTTCGGCGGGATCGACGATCTGAATCAGCGTGCCATGCGCGCCGGAGGCCGACAGGCCCGCGAGCATGGTGTGTATTTCGCTCATCGGCGACCAGAAATCCGACAGCACGACGATCTCGGCCAGCGCCGACGGGATGAACGACGGCGGCAGGCTCGCGCGTGCGGCATCGTCATGCAGCATCGCCTGCGCCATCTTGTCGATGACGCTGCGGCTGGCGGTCGGGTTCATCAGGCCGGGGATGCCGACGCGTTCGCCGCCCGCGACCAAAAGTTCAGCCAGCGCGAAGGTCACGATCAGGCCGCGCTCCAGCTTGCTGTCGCGCGCCTGCTTCGAGGCAAAGGCCATCGACGGCGAGCGGTCGGGCCACACCCATACGGTATGCGCGGCCTCCCATTCCTGCTCGCGGACATAGAGATGATCGTCGCGCGCCGAGCGGCGCCAGTCGACGTTCTGCGACGGCTCGCCCGAGACGAAGCGGCGGTATTGCCAGAAACTTTCGCCGGAGCCGGCGCGGCGGCGGCCGTGCAGGCCGTGAATTACGTTGGCGGCGATGCGGCGGGCTTCAAGCACGAGACGCGGCAGCGATGCGGCGAGCGTACGGCTTTCGCCATCGGCACGTCGGATTGCTGTGATCTCCCCGTTGGCGTGCTTGGTCTCTGCGGCCATCAACCGATCCGCGTCTTCAATTGCTTGATCACGTCAGGAATGGTGCGGCCTTCCGCGCGCGCCGAGAAGGTCAGCGCCATGCGGTGTTTGAGCACCGGTTCGGCGAGGTCGAGCACGTCGTCGATCGAAGGCGCAAGGCGGCCGTCGAGCAACGCGCGGGCGCGGACCGCCAGCATCAGCGACTGGCTGGCGCGCGGACCGGGGCCCCAGGCGATCAGCTTCTCGCTCTCGCCATCCGGATTGGGACGTGCGGCCCGCACCAGCGAAAGAATGGCCTCGACGACGCTGTCGCCGACCGGCAGGCGGCGCACCAGCCGCTGGGCGGTGATCAGGATTTCCGCGTTCATGGAGGCCTTGGCGAGCGTCTCATCCGCGCCTGTCGTCTCGAACAGGATGCGGCGCTCGGCGTCGCGGTCAGGATAGTCGACGTCGATTTCCATCAGGAAGCGGTCGAGCTGGGCCTCCGGCAGCGGATAGGTGCCTTCCTGTTCCAGCGGGTTCTGGGTCGCGAGCACATGGAACGGCTTGGGCAGATCGTGCCGCGCGCCTGCAACCGTGATGTGCTGTTCCTGCATGGCTTGCAGCAGGGCCGACTGGGTGCGCGGGCTGGCACGGTTGATTTCGTCGGCCATCAGAAGCTGCGCGAATACCGGGCCGGAGATGAAGCGGAACGAGCGTTTGCCGGAGTTGCTCTCGTCCAGCACTTCGGCGCCGAGAATGTCAGACGGCATCAGGTCAGGCGTGAACTGGATGCGCTTGGCATCGAGACCGAGGGTGATGCCGAGAGTTTCGACCAGCTTGGTCTTGGCGAGGCCGGGGACACCGATCAGGAGCGCGTGGCCGCCGGACAGGATGGTTACCAAGGTGTTTTCGATCACCCGTTCCTGGCCGAAAATGACGGTGGAGATGGCTTCTTTCGCGGCCTTGATCTGGCCGGCGACTTGTTCGGCCGAACGGACGATTGCGTCCTCGAGCTTTTCAACACCATCTGCGCCAGGCATATCCATCTCCTTCACCGCTTCATGACCCCGCCGAATGCGTCGTCATGCCACGAACCTCATGCTAAACCTGCGCAAAGGCCATGTATTCGCTGAATTAAACTATCCCCACATTATCGGTATATGGGGGTATGAACGGCATCACGATATGGCGAGAATATTGTTCCCGCTCACGTCTCTCGGACGTGCACCAATCGTGCCAGATTGAGCCGCAGAAGCTTTAAGGCAAACAATGGCGAAGCAAGGGCAAACCAGCAAACCAGGCCGTGAAAACACCGGTCTCGAAGGTCTGACCGCTGCAGCGACCGACGCCGCAAAGGCCAGCCCCGCCGGACGCGGCCTGCCACCGGTGCATCTGTGGAATCCGCCATTTTGCGGCGATCTCGACATGCGAATCGCCGGCGATGGCACGTGGTTCTACATGGGCACGCCAATCGGCCGGCCGGCGCTGGTCCGGCTGTTTTCAACCATCCTGAAGCGCGAGGACGGCAAGCACTTTCTCGTGACCCCGGTCGAGAAGGTCGGCATCCGTGTCGACGATGCGCCGTTCCTGGCGGTCGAAATGCAGAACGAGCAGAGCGAGGGCGGTGGCCGCCTGCTGCGCTTCCGCACCAATGTGGACGATTGGGTGCCTTGTGATGCCGGGCACCGGTTGCGGTTCGAGATGGCTGCCGATGGCGGACTCACGCCCTATCTCCACGTCCGCAGCGATCTCTGGGCCAAGGTCACCCGCGCGCTCTACTACGATCTGGTTGACATGGGGGAAGAGCGGGTGGTCGATGGACAGCCAATGTTCGGAATCGAATCCGGCGGCGAATTCTTCGCGATGGCCGATGCGAAGCAGGTGAGGGACGCGCTTTGAACGAGCCGATGCTGAAGAAGTTGGAACCGGCTGCGGTCAGCTCGGCGGAATTCTTCGCGCGGACCAAGGCGCGGCTGAACTTCGACGTCCCGCCCGGCCTGATCGATCCGAATATCATTCCCAGAACCGGCGACGAGGGCAATGATCGGATGCTTGAGATCATCGCCCAGGAACAGCCGGTGCGGCCGGCGGCGGTGCTGATCCCGGTGGTCGATCATCCGGAGCCGACGGTGCTGCTGACGCAGCGCTCGGAGCATTTGAGCAGCCATGCCGGCCAGATTTCGTTTCCCGGCGGCAAGATCGATGCGACCGATGCTTCGCCGATGGATGCTGCCTTGCGCGAGGCCGACGAGGAAGTCGGGCTGAAGCGCGACTTCATCGAGCCGATCGGCTATCTCGATCTCTATGGCACCGCGTTCGGCTTTCGCATCCTGCCGACGGTGGCGCGGGTGAAGCCCGGGTTCAAACTGGACATCAACGAGGGCGAGGTCGTTGACGCCTTCGAGGTGCCACTGGCGTTCCTGATGAACCCGGAGAACCACCAGATCCACTCCAAGGAATTCCGCGGCATGGAGCGCTCCTATTACGCGATGCCGTTCGCCGAACGTTACATCTGGGGCGCGACCGCCGGCATCCTGCGGGTATTGTACGAGCGGATTTATCTCGCATGATCCGTCCGGTACTGACCGAACTTGCAATTTTTCTGATCCCGTTCGCGGCCTATGCACTGTTCCTGCTTGCAACGCGTTCCGGCGTGCTGGCGAAATCTTCATGGCCGGCGCATCTCGTCGCCAAGCTCGTGCTGGGGTCGCTGCTGCTCGTGATCATCAGTTTCGTCCTGCTCGCGCATTTCAGAGGCGCGCCGCCGGATTCGACCTACGTTCCCGCGCACCTCGAGAACGGCAAATTCGTTCCGGGGACCGATAGACCTGGAGCCGGAAAATGAGCGAGGTGCGCGTGCTCGCCAACACGCCCTGGCTCAAATCAGGACCGGCGGCCCGCGTGCTCGCTCTGCTCAATGGCGATGGCGAGGAGGCTCGCGTGGTCGGCGGTGCCGTCCGCAATGCGCTTCTGAACATCCCGCCCGGCGATCTCGACATCGCCACCACGGCGCTGCCTGATGAAGTGGCGCGTCGCGCCAAGACGGCGGGCATCAAATGTGTGCCGACCGGCATCGAGCATGGCACCGTGACGCTGGTGGTCGACGCCGTGCCGTTCGAGGTCACGACCTTGCGCGAGGATACCGAGACCTTTGGCCGCAAGGCCAAGGTCGCGTTCGGCCGCGACTGGGTTCGCGATGCGGAACGGCGCGACTTCACCATCAACGGCCTCTCTGTCGATGCCGACGGCGTCGTGCACGATCATGTCGGCGGGCTCGCCGACATCGCGGCCCGTCGCGTGCGCTTCATCGGCGATGCCGGCCAGCGCATCGCCGAGGATTATTTGCGCATCCTGCGGTTCTTCCGCATGAACGCCGTCTATGGCGTGGGCGCGCCCGACCGCACCGGCTATCTCGCCTGCATCGGCGGCCGTGCGGGACTGGCCAGTCTCTCCGCCGAACGCGTGCGGATGGAAATGCTGAAGATCATGGTCGCGGAGGGCGCGCTGGTCGCCGTCACCGCGATGGCGGATGCCGGTCTTCTGCAAGCGATCTTCGGCGGCGTCACCTACACGGGACCGATGGCTGCGATGATATCGGCGGAGCGTATGCTGGGGCTGACGCCGAGCCCGGTGCGCAGGCTTGGCGCGCTCTCGGTGGCGGTAACCGAGGACGCCAAGCGTGTTGCGGCGCGGCTGCGTCTGACCAACGCGGAAGCCAAGGCGCTGGATTCCATGGGTCACCGCTGGTGGCGGCTCGCCGACATGGACGAGGCGAGGGCGCGGCGGCGGCTCTACCGGCTCGGCGAGGAACAATATCGCGACCGGCTGCTGCTGGCCTGGGCGCGCTCCGGGGGGAGCCAGGACTTCGCTGACAATCGCACCGCCTATTGGCGTGAATTTGCCACCCTGCCGCAGCGCTGGAGCGCGCCGAAATTCCTGCTGAAGGCGGCTGATTTCATCGCGCGCGGCATTGCCGAGGGCCCGGCGCTCGGCCACGTGCTGACGCTGGCCGAGGACGCCTGGCTGGCGGCGGATTTTCCGCTCGATCAACCCGCGCTGTCGGCCATTGCCGACCAGACCGTCGCCCGCTTCACCCGCGACCACCGGCTGTGAAACGGCAACCGTGAATATTCTCGCAGGCTTTGCCGACATCTCGATCGTCCAGCTGTTGCTGGTCGCCGGCGTGGCGTTGTTTGCTTCCGTGGTCGGCGGCCTTGCCGGTTACGGCACCGGCGCGCTGATGCCGCTGGTGCTGGTGCCGTTGATCGGCGCCGAGCCTGTCGTGCCGATCATCGCGATCTCCTCGATCTTCACCAATATCAGCCGCTTCGTCGCCTATGTCCGTTATGCCGACCGCCGCCGCGCGCTGATCGTGATATCGGCCGCGGCGTTGACCACAGCGCTCGGGGCTTACGGCTATACGCGGCTGTCCGGTGCCGGCGCGGCGCTGGTGATCGGCAGCATGCTGATCCTGAGCGTGCCGCTGCGCCGTTTTGCCAAGCGCCGCGATATCAGGATCAGCGACGCCGGACTTGGCGCCAGCGCGGTCGGCTATGGCGTGGTGGTCGGTGGCACCTCGGGCTCCGGCGTAATCCTGCTGTCGCTGTTGATGGCGGTCGGCCTCGAAGGCGCAGCCGTAATCGCCACCGATGCCGTGATCTCGGTTGCGACCTCAATCATCAAGATTTCGGTGTTTGGCCTGGCCGGCGCCGTCACCGCGCAGGTGCTCGCCTTTGCAATCCTGATCGGGGCTATCTCGGTCCCCGGCGCGTTCCTCGCCAAGGCCTTTGTCGAGCGCATGCCGGTGCATATCCACACCGCGATCCTCGATGCTGCCGTCATCACCGGCGGCGTGGTGATGATCTCAACCGCCGCGCCGTCTCTCTTCGGCTAGCTCTCTTCGATTCGACCGTCGGGTGGAATGCCCAGGGAAAAGGATACCGCCGGGTATCCTGACCCGGCGGTATCGCAGGGAGTTATTACGCTACCTTCTTGCTCTTTTTCTTCTTGTGGTCGTCGTCCTCATCTTCGTCGTCTTCGCTCTCGTCTTCATCCTGATCGTCTTCGTCCTGATCTTCGTCTTCAGCATCATCGATTTCGGCAGGCTCGAGGACCGCCTTGGGAAGCGTTTCGCGAAACAGATCGCCTTCGCCGCCCATCCACAGGCACTCGACCGTGTCGTCGTTGACCTCGGCCACCGTCAGCGGGTGACCGCCGGATTTCAGAATAACAACATCGCCTGGCTTCAATTCCATTATCTTCCCTCCGCGCTGATTGACGCGCTTGGCAAGCTAGCGATCGGTCATGACAGGCCGATCACGGCCGGCGGTTTTCGCGGTGGAGATTTGAGTGGTGGAACCGAAGCTCTAGACTCTTGTTTGACGCGTTTTCTACCGCAGATAAGTCTACGCAATCTGCGCAAGCTTGATTGCTATGCGAACCGGTATCCACTTCGCTGAAAACGCTCTACGGCAACAGTTCCGTCAGCGAGCGGATGATGCGGTCGGGCTTGATCGTCGAATCCGCGGGCAGGCCGTCGCCGTGCACGTCGATCCAGATCGCGTAGATGCCGAGGCGCTGCGGCGCCACGACTTCCCATTCCAGATTGTCGCCGATCATCCAGGTCTCGGGCGCGGTGACGCCGAGGGCCTCCATCGCGTGCAGATAGGCGCGCTCTTCCGGCTTGCCGAACCCGTGCTCGCCCTCGATCTGGATGTGATCGAACCGGTGCGACAGCGCGAAACGTTCGACCTTGGCGCGCTGCGGACCGGCGGCGCCGTTGGTCACCAGCGCCAGCTTCACCCCGTGCGCCTTCAGCGCGTCGATCGCGTCGTGCGCGCCCGGGAAGACGAACATCTCTTCCTCGCGGTAGGCATGGAACCGGATGGCGAGCCGTGCGGCGAGATCCGGCGACAGCGGCGCGTGGCCGGCGGCGGCAAGCGCTGCAAATCCGTTGCCGACCACGATATGTCGGGCCTCCTCGAGCTTCAGCCGCCACTCGGCTGCGGCCGCGGCCCAGAATTTCCGGCCGGACTCCACGATCGCCGCGGCGACCTGTTGCGGTGTGATGGCACCCAGCTCATCGGCAAATTCCGCCGCGACATTGTTCCAGGCGATCTCGGGGCGGCCATAGGCCGACAGGATGGTGTCGTCCATGTCGATCAGCATCGCGCGAGGCAGTTGTGTCATCTTGTCCAGGGCCATCCTGTTCAGGGCCATTTCACTTCGGGCGGCATCGACGACAGGATTGAATCGACGTTGCCGCCGGTCTTCAGGCCAAAGGTGGTGCCGCGGTCGTAGAGCAGATTGAATTCGACGTAGCGTCCGCGGCGCACAAGTTGCTCGTCGCGATCGGCCGGCGTCCACGGTGTTTCGAAGTTCTTCCGTACCAGCTTGGGATAGATTTTCAAAAAGGCGCGGCCGACGTCCTGGGTGAAGGCGAGGTCGGCATCCCAGTCGCCGGAATCGTGATGATCATAGAAGATGCCGCCGATGCCGCGCGCTTCCTTGCGATGCGGCAGGTAGAAATACTCGTCGCACCATTTCTTGTATCGGTCGTAATCGGCAACGCCGTTCGGCCCGGTGCAGGCCTGCTTCATCGCCGCGTGAAAGGCGATGGTGTCGGCGTCTTCCTGGCTGCGGCGCCGGTCGAGCACCGGCGTCAGGTCGGCGCCGCCGCCGAACCACGCTTTCGTCGTCACCACGAAGCGGGTATTCATATGCACGGCGGGAACGTGCGGGTTACGCATATGCGCGATGACAGAAATACCGGATGCCCAGAATCTGGGGTCATCGGTGGCGCCCGGAATCTGCGAGCGGAATTCGGGGCTGAATTCGCCATGAACCGTCGAGCAATGCACGCCGACCTTCTCGAACAGCCGTCCGTACATCATCGACATCACGCCGCCGCCGCCGGGCTTGCCGGTGTGGTCGGCACGGTCCCACAGCGTGCGCACGAAGCGCCCCGCGCTGCCGGGATAGAGCGAGGCGGGCGCATCGTCTTCCAGCCGTTCGAAGGCCGCGCAGATGTCGTTGCGCAGCGCCTCGAACCAGCCCCGCGCCCGTTGTTTTTGAACGTCGATCATTGACATCGCAAGCGATATCCTCCGGCTGCAACCATCGTGGGCCTTGCATAGCACTGCGGCAAGGCGCGCGCGGCTTTGGTATCCCACAATTGGCGGGATGTCTCTTGCGAGATCACGCAGCCGCGTTATGCAGCCGCGCGCGACTTGGCAAGCGCGGTGGTTCGGATGATGGCCTCGGACGCGAGGACGTGGAACTCAGAACGCAATGTCCTCCGGCCCGCGGATCGGACGAGCCGAGGCTGCGGTAGTTGTCTCGACGCTACCCATACGGTCCATCCTGCGAAGCTTGCCGAAGTCGAGACCCGTCAGTTCCTCGATCAACGCAATCGGGCGCTGGAATACGCGCGCCTCATCGACGCTGTACGGATTGTAGCGCGTCGCTTCGAAGATCGGCTTGATCGTGGAGGTCTGTTCCACGATGAACCCCGTAACCGACGCCGAGCCATCGGCGCGCTTGAACACGGCTATTTTCCAGAACGACCAGGGAATTTGCCAGGGGCCTCCCTTGAGGCCTTCACCGTAGAAGCTGTCATCTGGTCTCAGGATGGGCCCGGTCATGATCGACACTTTGTGGTCGCGCTGATCGGCTCGCGCCAGAACGAAATCCTCAAGATTGCCCCATGTTTCGCTGTTGTAAACGTGCTCCTGAGGCGCTGCGTTGGTGTAGTGATAGGTATCCGCCGCTGCGCGATCGGCCACCTCTTGCGTTCCCCAAACCGGGTCAAGGCGGCGTACCAAATGGCCGCGGTCAATCTGAACGGTCTTGCCCGGCACCTTGCCGTAGACCTCCGCCAGGGTTTGTTCGCTGTCTGGCAAGCGTTTGTCACGCCTCCAGCCGGGACTGGCGTTCGACGATTTCAGCGTCTTCCCCTCAATATTCACGGCGGTCCAGGCCGCCAGACGCCGTTCGGCATGCATGGCCAGGCTGAAATGGGTGTAATCGAACACCGTCTTGTTGTTGGTGTTGTTGGTCGCCAGCGTTCCCTTGAAAGTGCTTCCCGTTTTCGGCAGCGGCACGGGCAGATCCGCACCCAGAAATTTCGGATCGTAGCCGAGCGAAGCGACAAAAGCGCGATCCGTAAAGCGCGTGGATTCGAAGGCCGGTGCGTCGGGGATATTCGGAATTGCTTCCCACTTTTGCGGAGCCCGCTCGTCGCGGGAGCGGCGTGGCCGCTGTCCGACGTGCGGATCGTACGCGAGCATGGCCATAATCTTCGCCGCATCGGCGTTGAACGGGGCAGCAGTCTTGATGCTATCCCACAAGGCGCTGATCCGAATGCCTTCGTTGGCAATCCAGACCCTCGCGTCTTCACCCTGGTCCTCGGTCCAGACTTCGCCGCGTTTGTTGATCGGCCGGTTTTGCGCATCGCGGTCGCCGATGGCCTGGTGGTGGATCGCGACCACATCCCATTGGTCGTTGAAAATCGGCGAGCCGGACGATCCGGGTTCGGTATCGGCCGTATAGTGCATGAAGGCCGGATTGAGGTTGGGAAACTTCGCCTTGTCGAGTTCGATGATGCGATTTTCTCGCACGACTACCTGCTTGGTGCCACCCTGGGGATGCTGGATAATCGAGACATGCTCATTGATGAGGGCCTTGCCGCTGACGGGCATGAGCGGCAGCACGCCGAAATCGGTGATTGGTGTGCCGTCGTGGCCCATTGGCGAGATGCCGACGATTGTGAAGTCAAGATCGACGCTGGTGTAAAAGGCTTCGCCCGGTATGAACGGAAAAATGCGCCCCCGGGTTTCGACAAAGTTGGAATCGAGCTGATAGTCGAATTCAGCGAGACTGCGGCTGGCGGTTTCCGGATCGGGCAGGACGTGATTATTGGTTATCAGCAGGTTCGGCGTGATTAGAAATCCGGTCGCGTAATCCGGTGGGCCCGCTACCTGGCCGAGCGTTTTGATGCGGCAGACCGCCTTGGCGGTCTGAAGCCCGCGCGCAAAGAAATTCACGCTCACGATATTGCGCTTGCCGATCAGTCGCTCGAGTGCTTTCGGATCGTTGCGGCTGATCAGGTCGAGCCTGAAGGCGATGCGAGCCGCAGTATCGATCTCGGCCAATTTGGATTCGATGGACGGGTCAGACTTCGGCGCTTTCCGATCCTCAGCCTTCTGCTTGTCGACAGCTTCCTTTGCTGCCAGCGTCAAACCGGCTTGGTCGTTCGCTTGCTGTGTCTGCGGATCAACACGGGCCATCTCAATCACCAAGCCGGGCGCGCGGAGCGGGATGCTCGCGAGGCGTTGGTGTAAGTTGCCAGAACTGTAGATTACACGCTAGGGTCGTTTTGACGCAATCGACTGCGTACGGTCTAGCCTTGCGGGCCGTAATAAGTGCAGCTCTCGTTGCAGCTATCGCGGTGGACACTGACGCGGGTGATCTTTCCGGCGTGCTGGACCCGCTCCCAGATGAAGCGGGACAGGTTTTCCAGCGTCGGCGGGCCAAGCGCCTCGACCTTGTTGAGCAGCTTGTGGTCAAGCGTCTTCTGGACCTCCGCCATGCTGCGTTCGAGCAGGCCGAGATCGAGTACCATCCCCGTGGCGGGATCGGGCGTGCCGCGCATGCTCACTTCGGCGCGAAACGAGTGGCCGTGGATTTCCTCACTGGCCTCGCCAAACGTCGTTCCCGGCAGCGAATGCGCGGCCTCGAAGCGAAACGATTTCGTCAGTTCCCACATTGTGAAAGCTCAAATCCTGTCTGATGCCAGTACTACCTGATACCGAGTGTCTTGTGTGTCTGCAGGCTGAGTCGCCATTGCGGGTGCTGCAGGCAATAGTCGATTGCGCTTGCGGTGTTTGCGGCCACGTCGGGTCCATCCATCGGCTGCAGCGAGAAGCGCTCGAAGGCGAGACCTTCGAATTGCTCGGGCGCTGCACCCGCTTGCGGATAGACCAGCTTCAACTCTTGGCCCCGGCGCACCACGAGATCGGAGCCGGCTTTCGGGCTGACGCAGACCCAGTCCATGCCCTCGGGCGGCTCGATGGTGCCGTTGGTTTCGATGCCGATCTCGAAGCCGCGCGCATGCAGCGCGTCGATGAACGGTGTGTCCACCTGCAGCAGCGGCTCGCCGCCGGTCAGCACGACGTAGCGGTTGGCGTTGGCACCGGTCCATTGCGCGGCGATGGTATCGGCGAGCTCATCGGCCGAGGCGTAGCGGCCGCCCAGCGTGCCGTCGGTGCCGACGAAATCGGTGTCGCAGAATTTGCACGTGGCGGAGCTGCGGTCCTGTTCGCGACCGGTCCAGAGGTTGCAGCCGGCGAAACGGCAAAACACGGCCGCACGGCCGGCATGCGCGCCTTCGCCTTGCAGGGTCAGAAATATCTCTTTGACCGCGTAACTCACCATCTCTCCATCAGGTCTCGATCAGGTCTTCTCAATCAAGTTTTGGAACCGGTTTGCCGCAGCGCCTCGCCCAATGCCATGGCGGCCGCCATCGCGACGTTGAGCGAACGCAGGCCCGGCTTGATCGGGATCACCAGCCGCGCATCGGCGACGCCGGCGACCTCGTCGGGGACCCCCGCGGATTCCCGCCCGAACAGCAGGACGTCGTCCCGCTGGTAGCGGTAATCCAGATAGGAACCGGCGCCCTTGGTCGTAAACAGGACCAGCCGGAAACCCCCGTCGTTACGCCATTGTTCGAATTTTGACCATGAGTCGTGGCGTGTAATAGCGACATGGTCGAGATAGTCCATGCCGGAGCGGCGGAAATGCCGGTCGGAGACCGGAAAGCCTGCGGGCTCGATAATGTGGGCCGCGACATCCAGGCATGCGCACAGGCGCAGAATCGTTCCGGTGTTCTGGGGGATATCGGGCTGGAAAAGCGCAATCTGCATGATGTTGGCGGCCTGTGAAGCCCTGATGAAATGACTGAAAAATCACAGCTCGGCGCGGATTTAGTGCATTGCACGCTTGCGAGCCGATAGCGGGCTTGCGCTCTTACGGCAAGGGTGCCAATAGAACGATTCTGGATTGCTTGTTCCGCCGGATTTGGCGGGGAAAAGTGGTCTTTCTGCCGCCGCGGGGGCCGCGGGCGCCGGCAGCCTCTTCTGGGTGCGTTTTCAGCGTTTCAGGGGCGGTTCCGCTGGCTGCAGATGAGAAAGGGCTTGGAATCGTGACGACAGCGTCTTCGGCGGACCATCCGACACGCCGTGATTTTCTTTTTGTTGCAACGGGAGCCGTCGCCGCCGTAGGCGCCGCGGCCGCAGTTTGGCCGCTCGTTGCCCAGATGAACCCGGACGCCGCGACGATCGCGGCCGGTGCGCCGATCGAGGTCGATCTGACGCCGATCGCCGAGGGGCAGGACATCAAGGTGTTCTGGCGCGGCAAGCCGATCTACATCAGCCATCGCACCAAGAAGCAGATCGAAGAGGCGCAGAAGGTCTCGCTGTCGAGCCTGCCCGATCCGCAGCCCGACTCGGCACGCGTCAAGGCGGGCCACGACCAGTGGCTGGTCGTGATCGGCATCTGCACCCATCTCGGCTGCATCCCGATCGCCCATGAGGGCAGTTACGACGGCTTCTTCTGCCCCTGCCACGGTTCGGTGTACGACACCTCGGGCCGCATCCGCTCGGGACCGGCGCCCAGCAACTTGCCGGTGCCGCCCTACACGTTCGTTTCCGACACCAAAATCCAGATCGGCTAAGGCCCGGACGCCCGTCCGGGACCTTAATCCGTCGCGTCGTTTTACTTCCTCAGGATCGCATCAATGAGCGGACCATCCGATTTCCAGCCGACCAATCCCGCCTTGAAGTGGATCGAACGGCGTCTCCCGATCATGGGCCTCGTCCATTCCTCGTTCGTGGCCTATCCGACGCCGCGTAACCTGAACTACTGGTGGACCTTCGGCGCCATCCTCTCGATGATGCTGGCCCTGCAGATCCTGACCGGCGTGATCCTGGCGATGCACTACACGCCGCATGCCGACATGGCCTTCAAGTCGATCGAACTGATCGTCCGCGACGTCAATTACGGCTGGCTGCTGCGCAACATGCACGCCTGCGGCGCCTCGATGTTCTTCTTCGCCGTCTACATCCACATGTTCCGCGGCCTGTATTACGGGTCGTACAAGGAGCCGCGCGAAATCCTCTGGATCCTCGGCGTCATCATCTACCTCTTGATGATGGCGACCGGCTTCATGGGCTACGTGCTGCCGTGGGGCCAGATGAGCTTCTGGGGCGCCACCGTCATCACCAATCTGTTCTCTGCCGTGCCGTATTTCGGCGAGAGCATCGTGACGCTGCTGTGGGGCGGTTATGCCGTCGGCAACCCGACGCTGAACCGGTTCTTCTCGCTGCACTATTTGCTGCCGTTCGTGATCGCCGGCGTGGTCGTGCTGCACGTCTGGGCGCTGCACGTTGCGGGTCAGAACAATCCGGCCGGCGTCGAGGCGAAGGCCGAAAAGGACACCGTGCCTTTCACGCCCTACGCGACCATCAAGGATGCGTTCGGCGTCTCGTGCTTCCTGCTGTTCTTCGCCTGGTTCATCTTCTACATGCCGAACTATCTCGGCGATGCCGACAACTACATCCCCGCCAATCCCGGCGTGACACCCGCGCACATCGTGCCCGAATGGTACTATCTGCCGTTCTACGCGATCCTGCGCTCGATCCCGAACAAGCTCGCCGGTGTGGTGGCGATGTTCGGCGCGATCGTCATCCTGGCGTTCCTGCCCTGGCTCGATAATGCCCGGACCCGTTCCTCGAAGTATCGTCCGCTGGCGAAGCAGTTCTTCTGGATCTTCGTCGTGGTCTGCCTCGGGCTCGGCTATCTCGGCTCGCAGCCGCCGGAAGGCATCTACGTGATCGCCGGCCGTATCCTGACCTTCCTGTACTTCGCCTATTTCCTGATCCTGCTGCCGCTCTTGAGCCGGATCGAGACGCCGCGTCCGGTGCCGAACTCGATCGCCGACGACGTGCTGGCCAAGCACGGCGGCAAGGTGGCCTCAGTGCTGGTCGCGCTCGTCGTCGCCGGCGGTCTCCTGCTCGGTGGTACGCAGACCGCACGCGCCGAAGACCATGGCGTCGCGCCGCCCGGAAACAAGTGGTCGTTCTCCGGCCCGATGGGCAAGTTCGATCGTGGCGCGCTGCAGCGCGGCCTGAAGGTCTACAAGGAAGTCTGTGCGTCCTGTCACGGGCTG
Source organism: Bradyrhizobium sp. OAE829 (assembly GCF_040546575.1). Lineage (NCBI taxonomy): Bacteria > Pseudomonadati > Pseudomonadota > Alphaproteobacteria > Hyphomicrobiales > Nitrobacteraceae > Bradyrhizobium > Bradyrhizobium sp. OAE829. Next base: position 6,331,650 of record NZ_JBEPOE010000001.1, read on the forward strand.
TCTTACGTCGCCTTCCGCAATCTCGCCGAAGCCGGCGGTCCCGGTTATTCGGTGGCGCAGGCCGCAGCGTTCGCGTCCGATTACAAGGTCAAGGACGGCCCGGACGACAAGGGTGAGATGTTCGAGCGGCCGGGCCGGCCGGCCGACTATTTCCCGTCGCCGTTCCCGAACGAGAATGCGGCGCGGGCCGCCAATGGCGGCGCATTTCCGCCGGACCTGTCGCTGATCACCAAGGCGCGCTCCTACAAGCGCGGCTTCCCGATGTTCCTGGTCGACTTCTTCACCCAGTACCAGGAGCAGGGCCCGGACTACGTTACGGCCGTGCTGCAGGGCTATGAAGACAAGGCGCCGGCCGGCTTCTCGCTTCCGGAAGGTTCCTACTACAACAAGTATTTCCCCGGCCACGCCATCAAGATGCCAAAGCCGCTCAGTGACGGCCAGGTGACGTATGACGACGGCGCGCCGGCCACCGTCGCGCAGTACTCCAAGGACGTCACCACGTTCCTGATGTGGACCGCGGAACCGCACATGGAGGCGCGCAAGCGGCTCGGCCTGCAGGTGTTCGTGTTCCTGATCCTGCTCACGGGGCTGCTGTACTTCACCAAGAAGAAGGTCTGGGCCAACGCGCACTAAGCGCTGGGTTCATCGCAATTCGGAAAAGCCCCTGCGGGGGCTTTTTTGTTGGGTTCGTCATTCCGGGGCGATGCGTTAGCATCGAACCCGGAATCTCGAGATTCCGGGTCTGGTGCTAGCGCATCATCCCGGAATGACGGTGGAGGCGGATTGCTTCCCGGCTTCACTGCGGACAAAATAGCCGCCAATCGCTCCCCAAAAAAATACGGAGGACCCCATGGGAACCAGCATCACTTTCAAGCGTCCCGACGGCAAGGACGCAGCCGGCTATCTCGCCAATGCCGCGCGCGGCAACGCGCCGGGCGTGGTCGTGATCCAGGAATGGTGGGGGCTGCAGGACCAGATCAAGGGCATGTGCGACCGCTTCGCGGCGGCCGGCTTCGACGCGCTGGCTCCGGATCTCTACAAGGGCACGGTGGTGCCGTATCACGACACCGATGCCGCCGGCAAAGAGATGAACTCGCTGGATTTCATGGATGCGACCACGCAGACGGTGCGCGGCGCGGCGCAATATCTCGCAAAGAACGGCGCCAAGGTCGGCCTGACCGGCTTTTGTCTCGGCGGCGCTGTCACCATCATCGGCGCCACCAAGATTCCGGAGCTCACGGCCGGTGTCGTGTTCTACGGCATCCCGCCGGAGCAGGCGGCGAAACCGGCGGATGTCAAAATTCCGCTGCAGGGTCATTTCGCCAACAAGGACGACTGGTGCACGCCGGCGCTGGTCGACGGTTTCGAAAAGGCGATGAAGGAAGCAAGCAAGTCGCTGGAGCTGTTCCGCTATGACGCCGAGCACGGCTTCGGCAACGAACAGCGCCTGTCGGTGCACGACCGGCAGTGCGCGGAACTCGCCTGGGGCCGCGCGACGGAATTTTTCAGGAAGCATCTGGGATAATCCGAGAGTGCTTGCTCGTCATTGCGAGCGAGGCGAAGCAATCCATCGCGCGGCGTATCCGATAGATGGATTGCTTCGTCGCGTCGCTCCCTTGCACAAATGCTTCGCGTTTGTTGCAGGCAGTGACGATAGATAGAGGTTGAGAATGAAAATCTTCTGCACAGGCGCGTCCGGTTATATCGGCGGATCGGTGGCCGCTCATCTCGTGGCCGCCGGACATCAGGTCACCGGCCTGGTTCGTTCTCCGGAAAAGGCCGATGCGGTTCGCGCCCGCGGCATCGAGCCGTTATCGGGAACGCTGGATGACGCGGAAATCCTCGCGCAGGCGGCGCGCGCCGCCGACGTCGTCATCAATGCGGCCAGTGCCGATCACAAGGGCGCGGTGGACGCCCTGCTTGGCGCGCTCGCCGGCAGCGGCAAGCCGTTCATCCACACCTCGGGTTCGAGCATCATCGGCACGCAATCCAAGGGCCAGCGCTCCGATGCGGTGTTTGATGAAGACACGCCGTTCACGCCATCGCCTGCGCGTGCGGCGCGGGTCGCGCTGAACGAATTGATCCTCTCCTATCGCGACAAGGGTTGCCGTCCCGTCATCATTTGCCCGAGCCTGATCTACGGCATCGGCCATGGGGCGGGGCGCGACAGCGTGCAGGTACCTTTCCTGATCAAACTCGCGAAAAAACGAGGCAACGCGGCCCATGCCGGTCCCGGCGAGAATGTCTGGTCGAACGTTCATATCGACGATCTCGTGACGCTCTATGCGCTCGCGATCGAGAAGGCGCCGGCCGGCGCGTTCTACTTCGCCGAGAATGGCGAGGGGTCGATGCGCGAGGTTTGCGAAGCCATCAACCGCATGCTGGGCTTTGCGGGCGCGCCGTCGGTAATGTCGATGGAAGAGGCGGCCGCCGAATGGGGTGAGGGCACCGCTGAAAACACGATGGCTTCGAACAGCCGCGTGCGCGCGGTCCGAGCGCGAGAACTCGGCTGGAAGCCGCAGGCGCGCAGCCTGATCGAGGAGATCGAGCAGGGCTGTTATCGGTAGGCATTAATTGCGCATCTGAGCGTTCGCAGGGACGACATATATTGTCAGTCGCCGGTTATTGCTTCACCCCGTCCCACCACGCACACGTGCCAGACATCAGCTGGTAATTACCCTCCATCACCTGCACCGGCGCGCGCAGGCCTTCGGTCGCGGCTTGCATCCGCATCTGGCGCGCGGTCTCGCGGTCTTTCGGCGGCAGCCAGACGCGGTCGTGTCCCCACAGGCTCGGGCCGTGATGCATTTCGACCGGCTGCCATGTCGCCGGATCGATCTCGCGGCCGCCCCACCCGCACTCGATCATGAAGGATGACGGCGTCTTGGCGTAGAACGATGTCACGAGGTCATTGGTGTGACGGCCCAGCGTGACGCCGATGCGGTCCGGCTGCATCATCGCGATGTCGTAGGATTGGCCGACATCGTCGAGCGAGAACAATTCCACCATCAGATGGTGCATGCCGTTCTTGCCGGTCTCGATCAGCGCCAGGCTGTGATGCCGCGCGTTGACGTGGAAGAAATAGGCGCGGAACGGTTTTTCGATGTAGTCGGAAAGCCTGAAGCCGAGCACATCGACATAGAACGCCATCATCGGATCGATGTGCTCGACGGTCAGCACCGCATGTCCGAGGCCGAGCGGACCGGTGCGAAAACCCGAGATCGAGCGGCCCGGACTGAACGGCGTCTCGTCGATCTCGGCGCCGTAAAACGCCTCGAGCCGGTTGCCGCCGGGATCGCGAAACGAGATCAGGCCGCGCACGCGCCGGGCATCGGCCAGCGTCGTTGGTTCGGCCGTGACATTGACGCCGGCTTGTTCGAGCCGGGCTGCAAGCTGGTCCAACGCCGCCGCGTCGGCGACTTCCCAGCCGAAGAAGCGCGCGCCTTCGCCCATCGCGCGGTCGATCACGATGCGCTGCTTGCGGTCGTCCATCCGGAAGGCCAGCAGCGAATTGCCGCGCTCGACCGCCTGCAGGCCGACCAGGGAGGTCCCGAACTGGCGCCAGTCCTCCAGCGCATCCGATCCGAAGCCCGCGTATCCCAGACCCAGCAATGCCATCCCTTGCCTCCGCCTGCTTGTTGTTTTCGGGCGTTGTTGCCGCCGCCATTGGGCCGGATGCTACGCGGATTTTGGCCGTTTCAAACCCCAAAAGATGGCCGGCGGGCCAGGCATGGGCAGACCAGGGCCGGGGGCCTCCCTTGACATCGATCGCGGCGGATGGTGATTAAGCGCCATGAGCACCGCCGTTCGCCCATCCCGTCTTTGGTGGCGCACCTCTTAACGAGGTGGCCGGTGCGATTTCATTTTAACAATCGTCGAAGGTCGCCATCGCAGTGTGACCGGCGGTTTGTTTATTTGCCCTTCGTTTGTCCTGTGTGGCGTTCCCTCACCAAGTTTCGTAAGAGGATCACATGAACAGGACCGTCTTCTCCCTGCCCGAGCACAGCGAATACCGGACCGCCAGCGGTCTTGCGATCTCGCGCGCCGTCGAGCAATTTTCCGGCGACGCCAAGCGGCTCGATGACCTGATCGACCTGCTCGACCGCCGCCGTGGCGTGGTGCTGTCTTCGGGCACCACGGTGCCGGGCCGCTACGAGAGCTTTGACCTCGGTTTTTCCGATCCGCCGCTGGTGCTGGAAACCGAGGGGGCGAATTTCGCGCTTAGCGCGCTGAACGGGCGCGGCGAGGTGCTGATCGCCTTTCTCGGCGACGTCCTGCGCGAGCCTTGCATCGTCGTCACCGAGCAGAGCGCGTCGCGTCTCGCCGGCCATATCATCCGGGGTCCCGCGCCTGTCGATGAAGACCAGCGTACCCGACGCGCCAGCGTGATGTCGCTGGTGCGCGATCTGGTCGCAAGCTTCACCGCCAATGACGATCCGCTGCTCGGCCTGTTCGGCGCCTTCGCCTACGACCTCGTATTCCAGATCGAGGACCTCGTGCAGAAGCGCGCCCGTGAGGCCGACCAGCGCGACATCGTGCTGTATGTGCCGGATCGCCTGCTCGCCTATGACCGCGCCACCGGCCGCGGCGTGGTGTTGAGCTACGATTTCGCCTGGAACGGCAGATCCACCGCCGGCCTTTCGCGCGACACTGCCGAGAGCGTCTACGCCAAGACGCCGCGGCAGGGTTTTGCCGATCACGCGCCCGGCGAATATCAGGCGACGGTTGAGACCGCACGCGCCGCGTTCGCGCGCGGCGATCTGTTCGAGGCGGTGCCCGGGCAGTTATTCGCTGAGCCGTGCGAGCGTTCGCCCGCCGAAGTGTTCCAGCGGCTCTGCCGCATCAACCCGTCGCCCTATGGCGCGCTGATGAATCTCGGCGAGGGTGAGTTTCTGGTCGCCGCCTCGCCGGAAATGTTCGTGCGCTCCGACGGACGACGGGTCGAGACCTGCCCGATCTCGGGCACCATCGCGCGCGGTGTCGACGCGATCGGCGATGCCGAGCAGATCCGGCAATTGCTGAATTCGGAAAAAGACGAATTCGAGCTCAACATGTGCACCGACGTCGACCGCAACGACAAGGCGCGCGTCTGCGTGCCCGGCACCATCAAGGTGCTGGCGCGGCGCCAGATCGAGACCTACTCAAAGCTGTTTCACACCGTCGACCATGTCGAAGGCATTTTGCGCCCCGGCTTCGACTCGCTCGATGCGTTCATGACCCATGCCTGGGCCGTGACGGTGACCGGTGCGCCGAAATTATGGGCGATGCAGTTCGTCGAGGACAATGAGCGCTCGTCCCGGCGCTGGTATGCCGGCGCGATCGGTGCCGTGAGTTTCGACGGCAGCATCAACACCGGGCTTACCATCCGCACCATCCGGATGAAGGATGGGCTCGCCGAAGTGCGCGTCGGCGCGACCTGCTTGTTCGATTCAGATCCCGCCGCCGAGGACAGGGAATGCCAGGTCAAGGCGGCCGCCCTGTTCCAGGCGCTGCGCGGCGATCCGCCGAAGCCGCTGTCGGCGTTTGCGCCCGATGCGACCGGTTCGGGCAAGAAGGTGCTGCTGATCGATCACGACGACAGTTTTGTGCACATGCTGGCGGATTATTTCCGGCAGGTCGGCGCGTCCGTGACCGTGGTCCGGCACGTTCATGCGCAGCAGATGCTGAACCAGAAAAACTGGGATCTGCTGGTGCTGTCGCCGGGTCCCGGCCGGCCTGAGGATTTCGGGATATCGAAAACCATTGGAACGGCGCTGGAGAAGAAGTTGCCGATCTTCGGCGTCTGCCTCGGCGTGCAGGCGATTGGCGAATATTTCGGCGGCCAGCTCGGGCAACTCGGCCAGCCCGCGCACGGCCGGCCGTCGCGGGTCCAGGTGAGGGGCGGGCGCTTGATGCAGAACCTGCCCAATGAAATTGTGATCGGCCGCTATCACTCGCTCTATGTCGAGCGCGACAGCGTTCCCGACGTGCTCACGGTCACCGCGACCACCGAGGACGGCGTCGCGATGGCGATCGAACACAAGACCCTGCCGGTCGGCGGCGTGCAGTTTCACCCGGAATCGCTGATGTCGCTCGGCGGCGAGGTGGGTTTACGTATTGTCGAGAACGCGTTCCGGCTGCATGTTTAACTTGTCATTCCGGGGCGATGCGAAGCATCGAACCCGGAATCTCGAGATTCCGGGTCTGGTCCTTCGGACCGTCCCGGAATGACAATTGAAAAGAGACAAAGATGACGTTTGACCATGACCTGAAGGCCACCGTCCGCACCATTCCGGATTACCCGAAGAAGGGCATCCTGTTCCGCGACATCACCACGCTGCTCGCGGATGCGCGCGCGTTCCGCCGCTCGGTCGATGAACTGGTGCAGCCCTGGGCCGGCAGCAAGGTCGACAAGGTCGCCGGCATCGAGGCGAGGGGCTTCATCCTCGGCGGCGCGGTGGCGCATCAGGTCTCCGCCGGCTTCGTGCCGATCCGCAAGAAAGGCAAGCTGCCGCACACCACCGTGCGGATCGCCTATTCGCTGGAATACGGCCTCGATGAAATGGAGATGCATGCCGATGCCGTGCAGCCCGGCGAGCGCGTCATTCTTGTCGACGATCTCATCGCCACCGGCGGCACCGCGGAAGGGGCCGTAAAACTGCTGCGCCAGATCGGCGCCAATGTGGTCGCGGCCTGCTTCATCGTCGACCTGCCTGATCTGGGCGGCGCCGACAAGCTGCGGGCGATGGATGTGCCGGTACGAACGCTGATGGCGTTCGAAGGGCATTGAGTTTTTTTCGTTTGAAACTCTCTCCATGTCGTCCCGGCGAAGGCTACACCGCCTGGGCGCCGAGTTGCGTGCGCCAGTGCTTCATACGCTCTTTCAACAGCGCGTCCCTGATGTAGGACGTCTCGTCCTCTTCCAGCCGCTCGCATTCCACGAAGGTCAGATTTTCGGGTCCATGCGTGGTCCATGCCGTCTGCAGGCTGCGGCAGGTGTGGCTGCCCTGGCGCAGCGAAAACCAGATCCGGTTCTGGATCTTTTCGAGGTCAGGGGCCTGACCGACCCATTGCTCGGCGGAGGCGTTGCTGCGGATCACGAAGATCCCCGCGACGGTCTTCCGCTCCTTGTAGGCGGCGATGGCAGCTTTTCTGTCTGATGTCACCGGAGGCCTCGCGCAGGGAGATTTGCTGTCGGGGAGGCGGTACCAGTCCGACAGGCTTGCGTCAATATTATCCGGGTAATATTATTTGGTCGGCTTCACGACCGCTGCAGTATCAGGCTGAGTTCCAGCTCCCGAAAACTGGTGTAGTTCCTGCGGATCCACTGATGCAGTTCGGTCGAGGAATCCTTCTCCTGGCGCAGATAGCCCGTGAAGGAGAAGGTCAGCCGGTCGATATAGGTCTTCAGGAACACCGGAAGCGCCGATATCCGCAGCACGCGTCCCCGTTCCATCGCGGCGGGCAATTCGCCGCGCACCACGTGCTCATTGTCGATCGCGATCAGGGCATTCGCAGGAATTTGCTGTTTCAGCATCTGGTAGGCCGTGGCCGAGGCGCGGTCGGTATCGGCCACGAACAGGATCACGGGCGCGACGCCGCGGCGCACGGCTTCCTTCATGAAGCCGATCTCATCCGTCATCCTGAAGAACTCGTCGAAGGCGTGGAAACCGAGGTCGATGACCTTGGCGACGCTGTCATTGACGATCAGGCGGTCCATCAGCTGCATCTTGCCGAAGGTGTCGATGACGTCGGCCGTCTCGGTGGTGCGCGGCAGATATTCCAGCAGCGACGGCTCCTTCAGATTGATGTCGAAGGAGGTCACCGTGCCGTTCTTCAGCAGCAGGAACTCGCTGAGCAGCCGCGCGATCAGCGTCTTGCCGACCAGCGGGCGGGGCGAGCAGATGATGTAGACGGACGTGGGGCTCATCACGCGCTATATCAGGCGATTTTTCCGCCTAATCCAGCCCCATCGCGCGCCTGGCGCGATTATTTTTCGCCGCTGCGGGTGCTCGATTTGCCGCTGCCGCTGCCGCCGCCGACCAGGTCGGTCAGCTTGATGCGGTCGAACTCGCTCCAGACATTGGCGAGCCAGTGCCGGACGTAGCCGCGGAGCACGAACGAATAGTTCGCGGCCTCGTCGTTGGTGCCCTTGTTGGCGACGAATTTGAGGAACGGCACCGAGGAGACCTCGACCTGCTCATAGGCCATTTCGTTGAGCTTGGGGATCGTGAGCTCGGTGGCATCCTTGATGCGGTGGAAATAGGAATTGTAGGTCGCCTGGTCCCACTGGAAGAACTGGGTGTCGTTGATGAAGTTCTTCACCAGGTAATATTTGGCGCCCTGCATGAAATTCGCGGTCTCGGCGATTTCGTCCAGCGAGGCGATCGAGGGGCCCAGGATATGGAACACGGCAAAGGTGATCTGGCCGGCCTTGGCGGCATCGAGGAAGCCGATGTCGCGGAGCGAGGCCAGCGCGGGCGACAGCAGTCCGGCGCGGACGTCGATCACGGTCACCGAGGTCCCGGCATTGAGCGTGTCGAAAATCTTCATCTGGTCCGCGGTCGTCGTCATATCGACGATCTGGGTGATGTCGGGGTGGAAGCGCATCAGCGTGCCGCGCGGCGACTCGGTGTCGAACGCCCGGGTCGGGACGTTGTTGGCGCTGAAATAATCCAGGAGCGTTCGCGACACGGTCGTCTTGCCGACCCCGCCCTTGTCCGCGCCCACCACAATCACGACTGGCTTTGCCATGGAATTTCCTACTACGCGCCCCCGATCGCGGGAGCGATCGGCAGGTCCCCATATACCTGTTTGGGCGCGAACATGGCAGAAACAAGGGAGAATTCAATTCCTTGAGCCTGCGCCGGCGTTATTCGTAGGTAATTCGTTAATGGCGCCGTACCGAGGGCTCAGCTGTGCCGGCCCCAGGGTCCCCAGCCAGGACCCCGTCGTGCGCCCTGCCGCTGACCTTGCGGCAGGCCCGCGGGCGCTGCGGCATCGCTCCACGGACCGTGGGTGACCGGGGGCGGCAGTTGATCCGCCGACTGCGGTTCCGCCTGATCCTCCGGTTCGTCGTCGGCCTCCTCAGGCAGGGCCAGCGGGCCGGGATCGCGGCCGCCGGCATATTGCACCAGCGCCTTGACCCGCGAATCCACCGACGGATGGGTCGCGAACAAATCGGCAAATCCCTCGCGGGGATTGTCGAAGCACAGTTCCATCACCGCCGAGGTGGCGCCGGGAAGCTCGCCGCGATTCTCGATCTTGCGCAGCGCCGTGATCATGGCGTCCGGGTTCTTGGTCAGTTCGACCGAGCCGGCATCGGCCAGCAATTCGCGCGACCGCGACAGCGCCAGTTTGACCACCTGCGACAGCAGCCAGGCCAGCAGGATCAGCGCGACCGCGATAATGACGACGATGATGGCACCGCCGCCGGAGCTCTTGTTGTCGCTGTCCGAGGACGAGGAGGACGACGAACGCGAGGACGAGGATGACCAGGATCCGCCGGACGAATTCCACGACAAATTGGTGAACATCCGGAAGAACAATTCGCCGAAGAAGCCGACCACGCCGGCGATGATGACCGCGATCACCATCAGCTGCACGTCGCCGTTGCGGATATGGGTCAGCTCATGGCCCAGCACCGCCTCGATCTCCTGGTCGTTGAGCGTCCTCAGCAGCCCTGTGGTGACGGTGATGGCGTATTGCCGGCGGTTGAGGCCGCTCGCGAATGCGTTCAGCGCCGGGCTGTCCATCACCTTCAGCTTCGGCATCGGAAGGCCGCGCGAGATGCAGAGGTTTTCTAGGAGATTATAGAGCCGCGGCTGCTGCTTGCGCGTCACGTCCTCGCCGCCGGTGACGGCGTCGATCATGTTCTGGTGGAAGAAATAGGCGATCACGATCCACAGCGCCGCGATGCCGGTCGCATAGGGGAAGGCCGTGACCAGATCTCGCGCCGCGGCCCGCAAATAATAATCGACCGAGCGGTCGCTGCGGATCACGACTTCGGCGAGCAGCGCGCCGGCATAGACCAGCACGTAGATCAGCAGGAACAGGCCGGCGAGCAGCAGCATCGAACGAAACTTGTTCGATGCAATATGCGTGTAGAGCCCGTACGCGGCCATGATGTGCTGCTTCTCGCTGGAATGTCGCGGCCGTTAGAACTTTACGGTCGGCACGACCTCGACTTCGGTGCGGCTGGCGCCGAGGTCGAAGAAATCCTTTTTGGTGAAGCCGAACATGCCGGCGAACAGCGCGGCGGGCAGCTGCTGGATACCGGTGTTGTATTCCTGAACCGCGTTGTTGAAGAAGCGGCGGCTCGAGGCGATCTTGTTCTCGAGGTCGGACAGTTCGCCGGCGAGCTGCTGGAAATTGGCGTTGGCCTTGAGGTCCGGATAGGCCTCCGACAGCGCGATCAGGCGGCCGAGCGCGCCGCTCAGCTGGTTCTCGGCGGCGCCGATCTGGGCCGGCCCCTGCGCCGACATCGCGGAGTTGCGGGCCTTGATCACGTCGTCGAGCGTGCCGCGCTCGTGGCTGGCGTAGCCCTTTACGGTCTCGACCAGGTTCGGGATCAGGTCGTGGCGCTGTTTGAGCTGGACGTCGATGTCGGCAAAGGCCTGGCCGACACGCTGGCTTAGCGCGACCAGGCGGTTATACGCACCGATGGCGAACAGCACGAGAATGACAATGACGCCGATAACGATCCAGCTCGTCGACATGGCAACAACTCCTGATGAGGCGAAGAAAGGGTGGAACCTAGACGAAAACCGGGGCGTGCGGCAGCCCGCCGCGACGTGGGGGCTTGGTTTAGTCGAAACCAGGGCGGGATAAGTTCATGGCCCTCGTGTCCCGGGCGCGATGCGGTGCGAAGCACCGCTTCGCAGAACTCAGATGCGCAATTGCGCATCGGGGGACCCACATCCCGCAGCGGGATGGACCCCGGATCAGCAGCGCACCACGCCAAGCGGCGCGCTGCGCAGCATCCGGGGAACGGCCGCTAAGGGTCTTGCGCCACCGCATCGCCCCAGCGCCAGCGCCGGGCGAGGGCATAATCCGCCTTCGCGCGCCGGGGTGTCCGGCTTAAGACGAGGCCGGCCGGGGTGCAGAGCTTGGCCGTGACTTCGACTTTGGACACGGTCGGCTGCGCCAGCACGCGGGACGGGCGCGCCCCTAACGGCGCACGCGTCAGCGCCACATAGGCAAATCGTTCGTCCTCGAACGGCAGCTCGGCGCCCTTGACCTGCTTGTGCGCGCGCGAGCGCTGCAGGCGCTGGGTGAAATGGCACCAGTCCGGTGCGGCGAGCGGACATGTTCCGTCGTGCGGGCACGGAGCGGCGACGTGCGCGCCGGCCGCGATCAGCCGCTCGCGCAGCGCGATGATCCGCGCATAGCCGGCCGGCGTTCCGGGCTCGACCACCAGCAGCGTGTCGCGAGTCTTTTCCCACATCAGGGCGGCGAGTGCGCTTTGTTCGGTGGCGTTGAGTTCGCCGATCACGTAGCTGGCGACGACGAGGTCGGCGGCGTCAGCCTTGATCAGGGAAGCACGGGCTTCGCCCCGCTCGTAATGGAGTTCGCGCAGGCGAAAACTCTCGCTGACCAGGTCGAGCGCCAGCTTGCGCAGTGCGTCGTTGGCATCGAGCAGGGTGAAATGTTGCAGCGAGGCAAAGGCTTCCGCCGCGGCCCAGCTCGCCGTGCCCGGCCCGGCGCCGATATCGAGCAGGGTTCCGGGTGCAAAATCGGGGCGGATTTGACCGAGCGCATTGAGGCTGGCGGTGACCGCGGCATAGGTCGCCGGCATCCGCGCCAATGCATAGGCCAGTGCATCGGTCTCGGACCGGATCGTGCCGGAGCCGCCGCCATCGCGGTAATTTTTCGAGATCGACGCCGAGCGTTCCGCCGCGTCGCTCCGCGAAAAACCGCGCAGCTTGGCGTCAAGCGCGGCTTTCAGTTCGGCGGGAAGGTCGGGTGAGGTCATCGTTTGCTCTTCCCCTTCTCCCCTTGTGGGAGAAGGTGGCGCGAAGCGCCGGATGAGGGGTCTCTATCCTCATCTGAACATTTTGCCGTGAGGGGAGAACCCCTCACCCGTCTTCGCTTCGCGAAGCCACCCTCTCCCACAAGGGGAGAGGGAAGCAAGAGCTCACGCCACGTGCTGGTCGAGGATCTTCACCGCATCGTCGAGGCCGACCGAGACCAGCTGCGAGACGCCCCGTTCGGCCATGGTGACGCCGAACAGCCGGTTCATCCGCGCCATCGTGATCGGATTATGCGTGATGATGATGAAGCGGGTTTCGGTCGAGGACGTCATTTCATGCAGGAGGTTGCAGAACCGCTCGACGTTGTGGTCGTCGAGCGGCGCGTCGACTTCGTCCAGCACGCAGATCGGCGACGGGTTGGTGAGGAACACCGCAAAGATCAGCGCCAGCGCAGTCAGCGCCTGCTCGCCGCCCGACAGCAGCGAGAGCGTCTGCGGCTTCTTGCCGGGCGGTTTGGCGATGATTTCGAGGCCGGCTTCCAGCGGATCTTCGCTCTCGATCAGGTGCAATGCGGCTTCGCCGCCGCCGAACAATTCGGTGAACAGCCGCTTGAAGTGCTCGTTGACGGTTTCGAACGAGGTCAGCAGCCGCTCGCGCGCCTCCTTGTTGAGGCTTTGGATGCCCTGGCGCAGCCGCTTGATGGCTTCCACGAGATCGTCGCGTTCGGTGGTGAGCGCCGTATGCTGGGTTTCGACTTCACGCAGCTCTTCCTCGGCGCGCAGATTGACCGCGCCGAGACGCTCGCGGTCGCGGCGCAGCTTTTCGAGGTTTTCCTCGATCTCGGCGAGCGGTGGCAGTTCCGCGCCCGGCTCGATCTCGGCCAGAGCAGCCACGGCATGCGGTTCGACTTCGAGCATGTCGTGGATTTCGCGCTCGATGTCGGAGAGACGGCGCCTGGTGCCGTCCATGCGTTCCTCGGCGCGGGCGCACGCCTCGCGGGCGCTGGAGAGCGCTTCCAGCGAGGCCTTTGCCTCGCGGTCGGTCTCCGCCATCACGCTCTCGGCCGCAGCCAGCGCATCGGCGGCGACGCGGCGCGCGCTTTCGGCGGACTCGATCTCGCTGATCAGCGCGCGGCGCTTCTGGGCGAACAGCGCCGGAGCGTCTTCGAGTTCGGCACGCTCTGCGGTCACTTCGGTGACGCGGGCTTCAATGGTGGAAACCTGCGAGGCCGCGCTTTGCTTGCGGTTCTGCCATTCGGTGCGCTCGGCGAGGATCGCCTGCACACGGCGGTCGGCCAGCTCAGCCTCGCGCGCCAGCGCCTGCGCTTCGGCACGCATCTGCGCGGCGAAGCGGCGATGGCCCTCGATGTCGGTGCGAACCGTGGAGAGCCTGGTTTCGGTCTCGAGGCTCGGCGGCAGCTCGGCCAGCGCCGCATTGGCGTTTTCGTGGGCGGCGTCGGCCTCGGCGCGGTCGGCGGCGAGGCGAGTATGGGCTTCCGTCAGCGTCGCTCTGCGCGCGGCGTGGCGGTTGATCTCGCGCTCGGTCGCGGCATGGCGTTCGCGCGCGGCATCGGCCTCGCGCTGCGCGGCACGCCAGGCGTCGCGGGCGGCAGATTCGGCGCCCGATGCCACCTTCAGTTCGCTCTCGGCGTCTTCCAGCGCCTGCCGCTTGGCGGCAGCATCTGCGCGGGCCTGCTCCAGTTCGTTTTCGATATCGACCAGGCGGGCGCGTTCGGCGAGACGCCGTGCGGCGCCGGTCGGGGCGTGGGCGGCGGCGACAAAGCCGTCCCAGCGCCAGACGTCGCCTTCCAGCGACACCAGCCGCTGGCCGGTCTTGAGTTGAGACACCAGTTCCGCGCCGCGCTCCTTGGCGACGACGCCAATCTGCGCCAGACGCCGCGCCAGTTCGGTCGGGGCTTCGACATGGGCGGCAAGCGCCTCGACGCCCGCGGGCAACGCCGGATCGTCGAAGGTTGCACCCGCATTGCTCCAGCGCATCGGCGCGGACGGATCGATCGGCGCGTCGAGGTCGTCGCCGAGCACGGCGCCGAGCGCCTTTTCATAGCCCTTGGTGACGGTGACGCCGTCGATGATCGGCGGCCACAGGTTCTTGGTTTCGCCATTGACGAGCTTCGAGATCGTGCGCGCTTCAGTCTCGAGCCGTTGCACGCGCTTGTCGGCTTCCGCCAGCGGCGAACGGGACGCTTCCAGCCGTGCACGCGCGGCGACATGGCCGGCCTCGTTGGCCTGCGCCGCAGCTTCGGAAGCGGCGAGCGTTTCCTGCGCGGTCTCCATCGCGCCGGCAAGCGCGTCGAGGTCGCCGAGATTGCCGGTTTCCTGCGCGAGCTTTTGCTCCTCGCTCTGGACGTTGGCGATTTCCTGGTCCAGCCGGGCGAGGCGGTCGCGATGGGTGCGCACGCCGGCCTCTAGCTGATTGCGCTTGGCGGTGAGGTCGGCCAGCACCGTCGTCAGTTCCGAGAACATGCGCTCGGCGGCGGCGAGCGTCGCTTCCGCTTCGGAGACGCGTTCATCGACGCCGCTGCGCTTCTCGACGCGCGACTTGATCTCTTCCTTGATTTCGGAATCTTCGGTGTCGAGCCGCAGCAAGGCAACTTCGGCGTCCGAGGTCTGCTGCTGTTCGCGCGCGATGTCGGCGGTGAACTGGGTCAGGCGCCGGTCGAGTTCGGCGACGCGCTCTTTGGCACGCTCTTCCTCGCGATCGAGCAGCTCGCGCGCGTTGGTCAGGCGTTGCAGTCCGGCCGCGGCGCGGGCTTCGCCCTCGCGCAGCGCCGGCAGTTCGGAGGCGCGGATCGCCTGGATACGGGCCGCTTCGGCCTGTTCACGGGTGCGTTCAGCCATCTCGCGCACGTTGAGGTCATGGGTGCGGGCGGCTTCCGCCACGTCGGTGTTGGCTTCGAGCCAGCGCAGATGGAACAGCGTGGCCTCGGCCTTGCGCACCTTGGCGGCGACTTCGCGGAACCGGATCGCCTGCCGCGCCTGCTTCTTCAGCCCGTCGACCTGGCCGGAGAGCTGGCCGATCACGTCCTCGACGCGGGTGAGGTTGGTCTCGGCCGCCCGCAGCCGCAATTCGGCTTCATGGCGGCGGGCGTGCAGCCCGGCGACGCCGGCGGCGTCTTCCAGCACGCGGCGGCGCTGTTCGGGCTTGGCCTGAATGATTTCGCCGATCTTGCCCTGGTGAACCAGTGCCGGCGAACGCGCGCCGGTGGCGGCATCGGCAAACAGGATCTGTACGTCACGGGCGCGCACGTCGCGGCCGTTGATGCGATAGACCGAGCCGGCTTCGCGCTCGATGCGCCGGGAAATTTCCAGGATCTCGCGGTCGTTCATCGCCGCCGGCGCCGAGCGATCGGCATTGTCGATCGTCATCACCACTTCGGCGTGATTGCGCGCCGGACGGTTGCCGGAACCGGCAAAGATCACGGCATCCATGTCGGCGGCGCGCAGCGATTTGTGCGAGGTCTCGCCCATCGCCCAGCGCAGTGCCTCGACCAGGTTGGATTTGCCGCAGCCGTTCGGCCCGACCACACCGGTCAGGCCCGGCTCGATCATGAAGTCAGTGGGTTCAACGAACGACTTGAAACCATGAAGGCGGAGGCGCGTGAGTTTCATGAACACGATTCTCTGTTGGCCGGGCGCGAATCTCCCTGCCGTGACAATACCATGGAAGGCAATGTCGGTGTGTGGACGAGTCGCGCGTTGCGGCTCTTATCGGCTGCGACAATGGCGAGGCCGGGGCCGAAGGGCAACGCCCGCGGAGGGCTTTTCCCAAGCCTTTTATCGAGGTTTTTGCAGGGCTTACCGGCCCGTATGAATCCGGTGGGCGAATCGGGTTTTCAACAGGATTTGACGCGCCGTAGCGCGCCGGTCAGCTCTTGAGCATCGCGTTGATGCGTTTGCTGAACTCTTCGAAGCTCTGCTCGCCCTTGATCATCTCGCCATTGATGAAGAAGGTCGGCGTCGACTGCACCTTCAGCACTTCGGCGGCGTATTTCTGGTCGGCGGCGATCTTGTCGAGCAGCTTCTGGTCCTTGAGACAATCTTCCACCGCCGCCTGCGTGAGGCCGGCCTGCTTGCCGATCCGGATCAGCGTCTCCGTGGTGTTCTTCAGAACCCAGTCGTTCTGCTGCTTGAACAGGAGGTCGATGACCGCGAAATATTTCGGCGCGTCGTCCTTGGCGATGCAGCGCGCCAGCATCGAACCGGCGGCCGCCTTGATGTCGAGCGGGAATTCGCGGAACACGAAACGGATCTTGCCGCTGTCGATGAATTCCGACTTGATCTTGGGGAAAACGTTTTCGGTGAACGCCGCGCAATGCGGGCAAGTCATCGAGGCGTATTCAGTGATGGTGACCGATGCATTCGCCGGGCCGAGCGCCATGTCCGGCAGCGACTGCGGCTTGGCGACGTCGGCGGCGCCCTGCGCCAGCGCGTCATTGATCAGCCGCAGCGGCGAGAAGCCGGCGAGGGCGGCAAGCCCGGTCAGCGAAAGGGCGGCGGTGAAGGCGCGGCGCGTGATGATCAAGGTCAGCTCCCGATTGGCGCGTTCACGCCCGAAGAAATACGATAAACAAGGTCAAGTCTTGGAAAGCTTTGGCTAGCTTGAAACGATAATTGTGGCAATGGCAGGTTGCCGCGGGCCGGGCGCGCGGCAGGCTCAATTTCGCTTGATCGAGGCACCAAGCCGCGCCAGCGCGTCGCGCAATTCGTCATCCTCGACCGAGGACAGGGTTTTGGCGATCTCGGCGACCGCCTTCGGGTCCGGCGCGCGGGACGGTTTTGGCCGGTCCCGGCGCGACAGCGGCGCCTGCCGCAGCGCCAGCCGTCCGACCGCGCTCCAGCCGAAGAAGCGGTTGACCCGCTCCAGGATCACATCGGAGGAATGCTGGATTTCCAGCGCCATCGGGCCCTCGACCCGTAGCACCAGGGTGGCCGGTTCCTGCGGCTGGCCTTCGACCGGGCGGGGCCATTGCATCTTCAGGGGCTCGGAATGGGCCGCAATCTCGCGGCCCGCAATCTCGGCCCAGCGCGTCACCAGTTCGCGCGCGGCGAACCCCTGCTTGGCATAGGCGTCGGAAAACACGTCGCCGAGCAGGACGGAAAGCGGTTTTGCGGAGATCGGACCGGGTTTTGCCATGGGGGCTTATAGCATGCCGGGGCTCGCGACAGGAACGGTCAAAGAAAGACGTGGATGCCCGCGACAGGCGCGGGCATGACGTGGAGAGATTGTCATCCCGCTATTACAGTGCCTTCATGAATCCTGCCGTGGCCACCAAACCCAAACGACGAGGAAGTGACGCGGCCGGCCGCCCCGCGTTGCTGCTCGATTGGTACGACCGCCATCGCCGCGTGCTGCCGTGGCGGCCGCCGGCGGGGGAGCGCGCGGACCCGTACCGGGTCTGGCTGTCCGAAATCATGCTGCAGCAGACCGGCGTCAAAACGGTCGGGCCGTATTTCCTGAAGTTTGTGACGCGCTGGCCCGATGTCGCCGCCCTCGGCCGGGCCTCGCTCGATGACGTGCTGCGGATGTGGGCCGGGCTCGGATACTATTCGCGGGCGCGCAATCTGCACGCCTGCGCGGTGGTGGTGCTGCGCGACCATGGCGGGGTGTTTCCGGATACGGAAGAGGGCCTCCGTTCGCTGCCGGGGATTGGGCCGTATACGGCAGCCGCGATTTCGGCGATTGCGTTCGACCGGCGCACCATGCCGGTCGACGGCAATATCGAGCGCGTGGTGTCGCGGCTGTTTGCGGTCGAGGAACCGCTGCCGCAGGCCAAACCGTTGATCCAGCAGCTCGCAGCGACGTTGCTGGGTCCTTCTCGCGCCGGGGACAGCGCGCAGGCTCTGATGGATTTGGGCTCTTCGATTTGCACACCGAAGAAACCGGCATGTGTGTTGTGTCCGCTCAACGACGATTGCCTGGCACGGTCACGCGGCGATCAGGAGATTTTTCCGCGCAAGGCGCCGAAGAAGACCGGAACGATGCGCCGCGGCGCGGCCTTCATCGTCACGCGGGGCGATGAATTGCTGGTTCGCACCCGCGCGGAAAAAGGCCTGCTCGGCGGCATGACTGAAGTCCCGGGCTCGGACTGGCTCGCCGGCCATGACGACAAGGCGGCGTTGCAGCAGGCGCCTGCCCTCAAGGGCATCGCTAAATGGCATCGCAAGGTGGGTGTAGTGACGCATGTGTTCACGCATTTTCCGCTTGAGCTGGTGATCTTCACGGCGAAGGTGGCCGCGCGGACGCGCCCGCCTGAGGGAATGCGCTGGGTGCCGATCGCAACGCTCGCGGGTGAAGCCCTGCCCAATGTCATGCGCAAGGCGATCGCGCACGGGCTGGATCTCTAGCAAGCCATCGCCAAATCTCGCTCAGGACGAAGCACCAAACAGTAAAAGGCCTAAAATGGCATTTCGCATCTTGATCATCGGTGGCACGGGGCAGGTGGGAGCTGCGGTGGTGGGCGCGCTGGCTGCAGAGTCGTCCTGCGCTGAAGTCGTGATGGTCAATCGCAGGGCGATTTCCCTGAGCGCTGATCCCCGTGTGCGGCAGGTGATCCTGGATACGGCAGCTGCTCAGTTTCCGGCAGAAGTGACCAAGCTTGCGCAGAGCATGGTTGCGCAAGGCGATCCTGTCTATGGGGCATCCTGTGTGGGTGTCGGCAAAGGCAGCTTGAAGTGGAGTGAGGAGGAATTAAAGGCCCTCGAAATTGACGTGGTGGGTGGCTTTGCCCGCGGTTGTCAGGCCGGGGGTATCACACGGTTTTCACTGCTCTCGGCAGTGGGAAGCACCTCGAAAAGCAGGATTCGCTATGTGCGGGTCATGGGGTTGAAAGAAGAGACGGTTCAAGGGATAGGCTTCCAACGCCTCGCGATTTTTCGTCCGGGAATTATCGCGGGCAATGCTCACACGCCGCGTTATGTGGCCTGGTTGGGGCGTCTGATTCCGGGACCTTTTGGCACGATTGAGCAGGACGATATCGGGCGCGCCTTTGTCGCTGAGTTCATCAGCAGTTCGGCCCCAAACGGGGTTGTGTATCTCGAAAATGGAGCGATGAGACAGAGGTCTCGTGCGCTTGAGTAGTCCACTATTTATTTGGGAAGCGGTTCTGGTCTGCTGACACCATGCTGTCAGCAGGCCTCCGCTACAACGCGGCGATCAGGAGATTCCCATGACCGCAACCGCGCTCGACCATCTCACGCCCCCGCCGTCCTCAAAGCTGCTCGGCTGGCACCTGCTCGATGCACGCCCCGAGAAAGGCTGGGTCCGGATCGGCTTCGACGGCCGCAAGGATTTCTGCAACCCGGCCGGCTTCGTGCAGGGCGGCATTCTCTCCGCGATGCTTGACGACACCATGGGGCCGGCGGTGTTCGCAATGACCGACGGAAAACTCTACACCGCGACCATCACCATGACCGTGAATTTTCTAACCCCGGCCAAGCCGGGCAAGATTGTCGGTGAAGCGACCGTGACGCAGCTCGGCAAGACCATCGCCTTTGTCGAGGGCAGGCTGATGTCTGAAGACGGCACCGTCCTGGCAACGGCCACCACCAGCGCGCGGCTGGTAGAGACTGCGAAGCTATCCGGTCGCTAGCGCCCGAGCTGCACGATCGGCGGCTTGGCGTTGAGGCCTTCGACCTGAAAGCCGGCGACGCGCTTGTAATTGGCGGCGATGTCTTCCAACTCTTGCAGCGACAGCACGTCGGTGACGACCTCATAGCCGTCGGGCGCGCGTTCCTCGACCATCTGCATTACCTGTTCCGGCCCGTTGCGCCGGTTCAGCATGACGAGATCAGTGGTGGCGGGCCGGCGCTCGGCCTCGTAGGCTGTGAGCGCCGCGTTAGTCGGGCCGTGCGCCAGGATTTCGCGGGTAATGACGCGGGCATCCAAAATCGCCTGCGAGGCGCCGTTGGAGCCGATCGGGTACATCGGATGTGCGGCGTCGCCCATTAGCGTGACGCGGCCGAACGTCCATTGCGGGATCGGATCGCGGTCGACCAGCGGATATTCGTAGGCATGCGGGCAATCGCGGATCAGGCCGGGCACGTCGAGCCAGTCGAATTTCCAGTCCTTGAACCAGGGCAGGAATTCGTCGAGCTTGGCGGTCCGGTTATAGTCCTCGCGGCGCCACTGATAGGTCGGCGGCATGTGCCGCTCGGCCACCCAGTTGATGCTAGATTTGCCTGAGGCGTCAGGCGCCTTCGAAATCGGATAGCAGACGAATTTCAGGATCTCGTGACCGGCCATGATCATGGTGCGGCCGGACAGGAAGGCGTCCGATTTGGTAATGCCGCGCCACAGGATGCGCCCGTTCCAGATCGGTGGGCCTTCCTGCGGATAAAGTTTTTCGCGAATCGCCGAATGAATGCCGTCGGCCGCGATCAGCAATACGCCTTCGTGGTGGCCAGCAGCTTTTCCGGTCGCCTTGTCGATGAATTCGGCGCGGACGCCATCGGCGCTTTCCGTCCAGCCGGTGAGATGGTGGCTGGTGAGGATGTTCTCTTTTCCGAGCCGTTCGGTCGCTGCGTCGAGCAGGATCTGCTGCAGCGTGCCGCGGTGGATCGAGAATTGCGGCCATTTGTACCCGGCTTCGACACCGCGCGGCTCGCTCCAGATCGGTTTGCCGTGCTTGGAAAAATACGCCAGTTCCATGGTGCGGACGGCGGCTGCGTCAAGTTGGTCGTGCAGGCCGAGCTCGATCAGCTCGCGCACCGCATGCGGCAGCACGTTGATACCGACGCCGAGCGGCCGCAGCTCGGGCACGCTTTCGAAGACTTTGGCGGGAACGCCGATCTGGTGCAGGCTGAGCGCCAGCGTCAGTCCGCCGATGCCGCCGCCGGCGATGAGTACGGTCATGTCTACGCCCCTGTCATACAGGGGCGTCATGACATGAGGGGCGGCAGGGGGCAACTGCGAAAAGCCGGCAGGTATTCCCCTCCCGAGACCTTACGGCAGCGCGGGCGGCGCGCCGAAAAAGCCGACGTTCTTGACCACCCGGCCATCGGGGCCGACCTCGCCAAAATCGATCGAGATGTCGCCGCAGCTGCCGTCCTCGCGCACCAGGCGCCAGAGGACGCGGAACACGTTGTGGTGCACATCGATGCCGCTCATGAACTCCAGCCGCGCGCCCGGCCGCGACGCCTGCATCGCGGCGATGTGGCGGGCGAGTTCGTCCCGCCCCGTCAGCGAGACCCTGGGATCGAGATAGACGCCGCCATCGCTCCAGCATCGCGCAAGCAGCGCCTGCCGTGCGGTAGCCTCCGGTTCGTTCCATGCAGCCAAGTACTGCGTCACGACTTCCCTGATTGCGCTGCCGTCCATGAATGCTCTCCCGCACGATCAAAGGCATGGTCGAGTCTTTCAGGGAATTGTCGGCTTGTCACTTACATCGGAGGTAATTGCCGTTCTGACGTGATGGTCTAGATTGCCTCACATGAGCGCGCCGACACACAATTCCCACGATGCCGCAGCCGGGCATTTCAGCAGCCTGCTGAGGCATTGGCGTGGCGTGCGCCGCCTCACCCAGATCGAACTGGCGGCTGACGCCAACGTATCGGCGCGGCATCTGTGCTTTCTGGAAACCGGCCGGTCGCAGCCGAGCCGCGAGATGGTGCAACTGCTCGGCAGCGCGCTCGATCTGCCGCTCGAGGAGCGCAATGCCTTGCACGTCGCGGCGGGTTTCGTGCCGCCCTATGGCGACAAGGGATTGGCGGCGGACAATCTGCAGCCGGTGCAGCAGGCGCTGGATTTCATCCTGCGGCAGCAGGAGCCGTATCCGGGGATCGTGGTCGACGGGCACTGGGACGTTCGGATGCGCAACCAGGGGTCCGCGCGCCTGCTCAAGCCGTTTCGCGATTCCTACCGGATGGAAGCCGGCGTTGCCGACAACGCCATGCACGTCGTTTTCCATCCCAAAGGCCTGCGGCAGTTCATCGTGAACTGGGAAGAGTTCGCCGGCCAGATGATCCAGATCCTGCACCGCGACGTCGCGCAGGGCAGCCGTGCGGCCGCGCGCCTGTTCGACGAGATCATGGCCTATCCCGGGCTGCCGGCCGAATGGCGGCTTCCGCGCCATTCGCAGGCCAGTTCGCCCGTCATGATCATGCAACTCGCCAAAGGTGATTTCCGGCTCGCGTTCTTTTCCACCTTTACGACGCTCGCGATGCCGACGGACGCGGCGCTGCAACAGATCAAGATCGAATGCTTTTTCCCGGCGGATGACGCCACCGCCGAGATGGCGCGCACGATGGCGCTCTAATAAAACCAGAGGAGCTGACGATGCAACTCGCTACACGTAAGGACCAATCCGCCGAGACGTTGGACGAATTGCGCGCGCTAAACGCCCGCTTCATCCATAATTTCATCACCAACGACGTGGCCTCGCACGACGCCATCCTGCACCCCGCCTTCATCAACATCTGGCCGACCGGACAGCGATGGGATCGCGCGACATATCTGAAATACTGGGCGACCGCCTTCGATCCGAAACTGATCCCGTACTGGGACGTCCGCGATGAACTCATCACCGTCGTCGGCGATGTCGCGCTGGTGCGCTCCACCAACAAGGCGATCCGGCGGCGCGACGGCAACGAAGTGACCGGGATGACCATGTACACCGACACCTACCTGTTTGAGAACGGTGCGTGGAAGTGCATCCAGGCTCAGATCCAGGCGGTGGCGCCCGAGTTTTATCCCGCCGACGACACCATCGTCAGCGTCTACATCGACGGCAAGTTGCAGCCCCGCGCGGCGTGAGTGCCACTTCAGGGTTCGCCTGGGATAGACGGCGCAGCAATGCGCAGGTAACCTGAGGCATCACCCGTGAGGACCAACATGCTCAAGCTCTATTTTGCTCCCGGCACCTGCGCGCTCGCCACCCACATCGCGCTGGCGGAAGCCGGCGCCGACTACACCGCCGAGCGGATCGACTTCAAGACCAACCAGCAGCAAAGTCCGGAATATTTGGCGATCAATCCGAAAGGCCGCGTGCCGGCGCTGGTCACCGATCGCGGCGTCCTGACCGAGAACGTGGCGATGCTGGCCTACATCGCGCAGAGTTTTCCAAAGGCGAAGTTGGCGCCGCTCGATGATCCCTTTGCGTTCGCGCAGGTGCAGGCCATCAACAGCTATTTGTCTTCGACGGTACACGTGGCGCATTCCCATAAGGGACGTGGCTACCGTTGGGCCACGGAAGAATCCTCCTTTGCGGACATGAAGAAGACGCTTCCGAAAAGCATGGGCGCGGTCTTTGCGCTGCTCGAGCAGAAGATGCTCAAGGGCCCATGGATGATGGGCGAGACCTACACGATCTGCGACCCCTATCTGTTCACGCTGACGGGATGGCTGGAAGGCGACGGCGTCGACATCGCGACGCTGCCGAAGGTCGCCGACCATTTCAAGCGCATGAAGGACCGGCCCGCCGTGCAGAAGGCGCTGGCAGAAGAGAAGATGTAGTTTCCTGTCGTCCCGGGCTTGACCCGGGACCCATACGCCGCGGCCTATCGGTTGATGTGCCGGCGTTAGATACCTTCCAAAATAATCGGGGCCGCGGCGTATGGGTCCCGGCTCAAGGCCGGGACGACGACTAAAAACTACGCCACTTTCCGCTTCTCCCGCTCCATCTCGCGGCCGATGCCGAGCATGATGTTGCGCAGCCAGATCGAGCCGGGATCCATCTGGGCGCGGGTCGGGTAGAACATGAACTGCTCGTCGGTTCCGGGATCGAACGGTGGCGCGATGGCTGCGAGCGACAATTGCTTCGACAAAGCGCCGATCAGGCGGCGCGGCACGAAGGCGACCAGATCCGTGCGCGCGGTGACGTGCAGCGCCTCGATATAGCCGGGCACGACCAGCGCGATCTTGCGTTCGATGCCCTTGGGTCGCAGCCAGACGTCGATCAGATCCTCGCTCTGGCCACGGATGACAACGGCGACATGCCGAGCATTCAGGAATCCCTCGCGCTTCTTCAGTTTGGCGGCGGCGGGATGGCCGCGCCGCACCGCCAGCGCATCGCTGTCGGTATAGAGACGCTGGCGGTGAAAGCCGCGGAAGCCGTCACCGATCGAGATCACGAGATCGAGGGTGCGGGCGAATTCGGCGGTCATGATCGCCGAACTCCGCCACGGCACCACGTCGATGCGGACGTTCGGCGCAGCCTTCGTGATCTTCTCCATCAGCGGCGGCATCAAGAGTTCGACCGCGAGGTCCGGCATCATCAGGCGAAACTGCCGCTCGCTGCGCGCGGCGTCGAAATCGTCCGATATGAACAGGGAGCGCACCTGGTCGAGCGCCTGCGCCAGCGGGCCGCGCAACGCCAGCGCGCGCGGCGTCAGCTCCATGCGGGCGCCGTTGCGCACCAGCAGGGGATCGCCGATCAGGTCGCGCAGCCGCTGCAGCGCGTGGCTGGTGGCGGGCTGCGACAACCCGATCCGCATCGCGGCCCGGCTGACATTGCCTTCCCTTAGCAGCGCGTCGAGCGCGACCAGTAGATTAAGGTCAAGCGAATTCAAATTCATCAGGTGAATATATATCATATTCTCTATCGATTGGAAGAATGCGGTCCTGCGCGCGATGATCTGAAACATCAGATCACAGGAGAAGCCGCCATGAGCGCCGCCGACAACAAGAAGTTAATGGAGACAATTTTCGCCGGCGTTGCCGACGGTGACCGCACCATGTACGTCGATGCGCTGGCCGATGACGTCACCATGACCGTCACCGGACAGTATTCCTGGTCGCAGACCTTTCACGGCAAGGAATCGGTGCTTCGCGATCTCTACGGCTATGTCGCCTCGTTGTTGAAGCATCGCCGCACCGTTCCGTTTCGGCTCATCGCTGATGATGAATGGGTCGCGGTGGAGGCGCGGGGCGACATGGTGACCCACGCCGGTGAGCGCTACGACAATCATTATTGCCTGATCTACCGGATCGAGAACGGCAAGATTCGCGAAATCCGCGAATACAATGATTCAAGCTTGTGCGAGCGGGTTTTGGGCCCGTTTCCCAAGGAAAACTTGAAGGCGCAGACGGTTGCGGGCTGAAGCGTTGAGCAGCGTTTGCGCTGGCAAGCAGCGCCAGCAGGTGCGAACACGCTCCCGTTCGACGCGCGCGGTCATCGCGGCTATCATCGCTCTCGTCCGGGTCTGGCGGGAGCGCCGCCGTTCCCGGCGTCAACTCTCTGTCATGAGCGCGCGCGAACTAGAGGATATCGGACTCTGCCGGCCCGAGCTGGGCTGCGAGATCGGCAAGCCGTTCTGGCGGAAATAATATAGGGAGATCGATATGATCAAGGAAATCTTCAGCCCGGCGACGCTGCCGCCGCCGACGGGCTATTCGCACGTCGCCAAGGTCAACAAGGGCACGCTGGTTTATGTGGCGGGTCAGGTTTCGGCCGACGCATCCGGCAAGATGGTCGGCGAAGGCAATTTCGAGGCGCAGGTCGAGCAGGTGTTCAAGAACCTCAAACTCGCGCTGGACGCGGCCGGCGCCACCATGGCCGACATCGTCAAGCTGAACACCTATCTCGTCGCCGAGGTCAGCCAGGACGACCTGCCGAAAATGCGGGCGATACGCGACCGCTACCTGAACAAGGAAAAGCCGCCTGCGAGCACGCTCGTGGTGGTCAGCCGCCTGGCGCGGCCGGGCTGGCTGATCGAAATCGAGGTGGTGGCGGCGATTGATTAGAGGCGCATTGAAATTAGGTCAAATAGCAACCGCGAAGAAGCTGCGCTCCCTCTCCCGCGCTTGCGGGGGAGGGGCGGGGTGGGGGCTCTCTCCGCGATACGACTCGCGGAGAGAGCCCCCACCCGGATCGCATCTTCAATGCGATCCGACCTCCCCCGCAAGCGGGAGAGGTGCAGCGAGACTGCCGCCAGATCGATCCAACAAGCTTCATCACGCTCTGGAAATGAAAACGGCGCCCGAAGGGGCGCCGTTCTTTTGGAGGTCGGGACGCTTACGCCGCCTTGGTAGAGAGGTGCTTGAACATGTTGCCGCGCGCCTCGTCGTCCATCTCGGCCTTGAAGGTGAACTTGTCTTTCAGCGCGATCGCCTTGGCCGCCGCGGGACGCGCCGATATCTCGTCGACCAGCCGCTTGACGTTGGCGTATTTCGCGACGGCTTCGTCGTTCATCACGAAGGCGGCCATCCGCGCCCAGCCCCACAGCGCCATGTCTGCAACGGTGTAGGTGTCGCCGACCATATACTTCTTGCCCGCGAGGTGATCGTTCAGCACGGCGTAGTGGCGCTGCGCCTCGAACTGGTAGCGGTTATGGGCATAGTCGTGGTTCTGGTCCTTCGGCGCAAAGTGCTTGAAGTGCACCGCCTGGCCCGAATAGGGCCCGATGCCGGTCGCGACGAACATCAGCCATGAGAGCAGCTGCGCGCGGTTCTGCGGCGTGTTCGATGGCAGGAATTTGCCGGTTTTCTCGGCGAGGTAGAGCAGGATGGCGTTGCTGTCGAACACGAGCACGCCGTCGTCGTCGATCGCCGGCACCTTGGCGTTGGGATTGATCTTCAAGAATTCCGGCTTGAACTGATCGCCCTTGCGGGTGTCGACCGCGACCGGCTCGAATGGCTGACCCAATTCCTCGAGGAAGAGCGCGACTTTGGTCGGGTTGGGCGAGCCGTTGAAATAAAATTTGAGCATTTTTGGAAAACTCCCTTTGCTTCTTGCCTGCCAGCACTGTGAACCGGGCGCGGGTGATCCTACCGCAGCGCGGCATGTCCTTGCTCAAATTTTCGGAAGGAGCGCAACCGACGAGTCCGTGAGGCAGGGCGCGGCGCGGCAAAGATGCCCACCGCGCCGCTCAGCTTAGGTAGGAGCCGATCAGCCGAGGTAGAAAAAACCCAGCAGCCCGACCACGATCAATCCCGCACCCGCCAGGTCGATGATGGTGGCGAAGCGAATGGCCGAGTGCAGGTTCGACGCCTGAATCATCCGCTCCGACCGGCGCGCATAGCCGTGGACGATGATCTGCTGGTTGAAATCGCTGTTCGCTTCCAGCCGCTCGGTCAGGCCGACGCAGATCAGGAGCACGCCGAGGATGACGAAGCCGGCAAAGCCCAGCAAGGTGAACAGCAGGATCGGGGGCACGCCGATCAGGAAGATCGGCAGCAGCGGCAACACGAGTAATGAATCGGATTGGGAGCGCATCGGACGGCTCGCTGCGGCCGCAAATGACGGCCTGTATGGGTTAAGCAAGCAACAAATATAGCTACGAATCACGGCAAAACAGGGGGCGGCAGACTGCGAAAATCACAGGGCTGCCATCTCGCTTGTTGCGGTGCCATGGCCATGCGGAAGGCAGGATGAAAAAAGCCGCAGCGGCGGCGTCAGCCCGCCGCCATCCCGGAGCGGATCTCGGCGCGCAGCTCGTCGATCAGCCGCAGGCCCTTCTTGGTCTCGACGTGCCAGAAGGTCCAGCCGTTGCAGGCGCCGGAGCCCTGCGCCACCGCGCCGATGCGGTGGATCGAGCCGACCTTGTCGCCGAGCATGATGGCGCCGTCGGCGCGGACCAAAGCGCCGTGGCGCTTCTTGGAATCGACCAGTTTGGTGCCGGGCGAGATCATGCCGCGCTCGATCAGTTCGGAGAACGCCACGCGGGGTGCGTCGCGCGCGGTCATGAAGGGCGCCAGCGTCGCCTCGGGCAGCGGTTCGATCGCCGCGATGCGGGCTTCGGCCGCGCTCGCATAGGTCTTGTCGCGCTCGAAGCCGATGTAGCGGCGGCCGAGACGTTTTGCCACGGCGCCTGTCGTGCCGGTGCCGTTGAAGGGATCGATCACGAGATCGCCGGGCTTCGACGACGACAGCAGCACGCGCGCCAGGAGGCCCTCGGGCTTCTGGGTCGGATGTACTTTCTTGCCGTCGTCGCCCTTGAGGCGCTCGTCGCCGGTGCAAAGCGGAATCAGCCAGTCGGAACGCGCCTGCACGTCCTCGTTGGCGGCCTTCAGGGCTTCATAGTTGAAGGTGTAACCCTTGGCTTTCTCGTCCCGCGCCGCCCAGATCATGGTCTCGTGCGCATTGGTGAAGCGGCGGCCGCGGAAATTCGGCATCGGATTGGTCTTGCGCCAGACGATGTCGTTGAGAACCCAGAAGCCGAGGTCCTGCATGATCGAGCCGACGCGGAAGATATTGTGGTAGGAGCCGATCACCCAGAGCGTTGCCGACGGCTTCATGATGCGGCGGCAGGCGAGCAGCCAGGCGCGGGTGAAATCGTCATAGGCGGCAAAGGATGAAAACTTGTCCCAGTCGTTGTTGACGGCATCGACATGCGATTCGTCGGGACGCTTGAGATCGCCCTTGAGCTGCAGATTGTACGGCGGATCTGCGAACACCAGATCGACGGAGCCTGCCGGAAGCTTCGACATCTCGGCGACGCAATCGCCTACGACGATACGAACACTCTCTTCGGACTCGAATTTAGTGCGGGGCGCCCTTGCAGACGCCCCGCGACGCGACTCTACCATGACTCAATTACTCTGACTCAGGCGACGCTGTCGGCGACGCGGGACTAAACAACCGACTGGCGATACATTGACCGGGCAAAGTAAAAATCGACTTAATCAGTATTGCTGCTCGGACAGATTTGCCGGGGCTGATTAGCGTTTAAGCGCACTAAAGCGATTTGCAGCGAGGCCTGTCCCGCACTTGATGCGGGACGGATGCCGGTTCGCGTCAGGAAAACGCGTCAAATCAAGAATCTGGCGCCCCGTTCCGATTCAATCGGAATGGAAACGGCGCTAGGCAATAATTGCCGGGCGGGTTATTGATTAATGGAATGGAAATTTTACGTCTGTGCCGCGTTGGGTATCCAAGGGCAATCCGCCGGGATGAGGAATTTGCGCCATGCGTTACGATGACTTCCGCCGCAGCGACTCTATCGACGACCGTCGCGATGACAGCGGTGGTGGTGGTGGCGGCGGCTTCGGCATTCCGATGGGCGGCGGTGGCGGGCTCGGCATCGGCACCATCATCGTGCTTGGCCTTCTCGGCTATGCCTTCGGCATCGACCCGCGCATCCTGATCGGCGGCGCGGAAATTCTCACCGGCGGCAGCCAGCAGGCGCCGACCTACCAGACCGAGCGCAAGTCGGGCCCGGCCACCACAGGCGCGCCCAAGGACGAGATGGGCAGCATGATCGCCGGCGTGCTCGGCGAGATCGACGATCGCTGGAACGAGATCTTCCAGGCCAGTGGGCAAACCTACAAGGGGCCGCGCATCGTGCTGTTCCGCAACGCCACCAATGGCGGGCGCTGCGGCATGGCGCAGTCGGCGATGGGGCCGTTCTACTGCCCGCCGGACAGGCAGATATTCCTCGACACCCAGTTCTTCCGCGACGTCGAGACGAAGTTTCGCGGCTGTTCGGGCAGCTCCTGCAAATTCACCACCGCCTATATCATCGCGCATGAGGCCGGCCATCACATCCAGAACCTGCTCGGCATCCTGCCGCGCGTGCAGCGGATGCAGGAGCAGGCCGGCAGCAAGGCGGAAGCCAACGCGCTGCAGGTCAAGGTCGAGTTGCAGGCGGATTGCCTGTCCGGCGTCTGGGTCAACCGCGAGGAAAAGAAACGTCCGGGCTTCGTCGAACCCGGCGATATCGAAGCCGCGCTGACTACGGCCACCGCGATCGGCGACGACACGCTGCAGCGCAAGGCGACGGGCAGGGTGGTGCCTGATTCATTCACCCACGGCTCCGCCGCCCAGCGCAAGCAATGGTTCATGACCGGCTACAAGCAGGGCACTGTGCAGTCCTGCAATACGTTTGCCGCGGGGGCGATGTAGAACGCGGTAGCTCGACAAGGATTGGCGTCATGGCAGGGCGTAGGCGAGTGAAGCGACGCCGTCCTTCACGGCTATGCCCGGCCATCCACGTCTTTGCTTTTTGAGAGACTTTAAGACGTGGATGCCCGGCACAAGGCCGGGCATGACGAGAAGAAGAAATCATGTCCTCCATCGACGAAACCAAGCAATTCGTACCGCTGAATATCGCCGTGCTGACGATCTCGGACACGCGCGCGCTTGCCGATGACAAGTCGGGGGCGACGCTGGCGGACCGGCTGGTCGCCGCCGGCCATCACCTCGCGGCGCGCGAGATCATCGTCGACGACGTCGATGCGATCCGCGTCATCATCCGAAGATGGATCGCCGATCCCGGTGTCGATGCCATCATCACGACAGGCGGCACCGGTTTTACCGGCCGCGACGTCACGCCGGAGGCGGTCGAGCCGCTGTTCGAAAAGCGGATGGACGGTTTCTCCACCGCCTTCCACATGCTGAGCTACGCCAAGATCGGCGCCTCGACGGTGCAGAGCCGCGCCACCGCCGGGGTCGCGGGCGCGACCTTCATCTTCTGCCTGCCGGGCTCGCCCGGCGCCTGCCGCGACGGCTGGGACGGCATCCTCGCCGCCCAGCTCGATTACCGCACCCGCCCGTGCAATTTCGTCGAGATAATGCCGCGGCTCGACGAACATCTGCGCCGCCCGAAGGCCAAGGGGGCGTCGGTCTGAGTTGTCATTCCGGGGCGATGCGCAGCATCGAACCTCAGGTGCGCAATTGCGCACAGGGGAATCTCGAGATTCCGGGTTCGCGCTTCGCGCGCCCCGGAATGACGAAGGAGAGAATTATCGCCGCCCAACGGCCTTCGTCAGCAGCGCCCACAACCCCCGCCACATCTCCCGGAACGCTTCATCGCGGAGCTGCTTTGCTCTCGCCTTGTAAAAATCGAGCAGGTCCGGCGTGACGCGCCGCGGCGTGTCGCGACGCCCCGGCTTCACAGCTCGCGTTCCCAGGTCTCGCCAACAAGGCTCTGGCCAAAACTTCGATGCGGCTCGGTCGCGACCAGCTTGAAGCCGGCGTCCTGATAGATCTTGCGCGCGGCGACCAGGATGCTCTGGGTCCACAGCGTCATCCTGCGATAGCCGGTCGCCCGCGCGAAGGCGACGCATTCGGCGACCAGCCGCTGGCCCAATCGCTGGCCGCGTCCGGCCGGATCGACCAGCAGCAGGCGCAGCTTGGCAACGTCGTCGCTGTGCTTGACCACAAACACCGAGCCGACCTGGACGCCATCAAGCTCGGCAATCCAGCAACGCTCGCGCGAGGCGTCGAACGAGGTCAGGAATTTCGCCGCGATCTCCGCCACCAGCGCTTCGAACGAGGAGTCAAAGCCATATTCGCTGGCGTAGAACGCGCCGTGGCTCTGCACTACCCAGCCCATGTCGCCGGGGCGGTGGGTGCGCAGGATCGCTGGCGCCGCCGCCGCGCCTGATATGCCGAGCAGCCGCTCGATCTCGGCCATCGCGCCGACGAGCTTTTGGCTGCCGCCGCGCGGCAACGCGGCCAGCATGGCGCCGATGTCGTCCTGCATGCTGCGTTCGAGCTTGGCGAAGGTCTGGCGTCCCTTGGCCGTCAGGGCGAGCTGGAATTGCCGCCGGTCCGCCGGCAGCGGCTTGCGGGTGATCAAGCCATTCTCGTCGAAGTTCTGCACGATCCGGCTGAGATAGCCGGCGTCGAGCCCGAGTTCAGCGCCGATCTCCTTGGCCGAGAGGTCTTCGCGGTAGGCGAGCTCGTACAGCACCCGCGCCTCGCTGAGCGAGAACGGGCTCTTCATCAGTTGCTGGTCGAGCACGCCGAGCTTGCGGGTGTAGAAGCGGTTGAAGGCGCGGACCGCCGCGACTGCTTCATCGGAATTGCTTTGGGACATGGCGTACCTCGATACTTGCCATTGTCAGATAAATATTTGACTTTGGCAAGTATATTCCGGTGCCCATTCTATCTTTGCATGGGGTTGTTTTCGCGATTTTGTGTCTGGGCTCGGGGGCTTAGGCCACCACCATGACCCGGCTGCGCAGCATCGTGCGGGAGCGCCGGCCGAGCTGGCGCAGCAGGCGGGCTTCGGAACCGCGGACGTCCGGCCGGTAGCCGCCGAGCCGGTCGTAATGATCGTGCGCGATGAGCAGGCCCTGTTCCGCCGAGGGTCCCGTGACCATGCGGGCGATGAATTTGAGGCCATCGCGCAAGCCGGCATCGGCGTAAGGCGAGCGGGCATAGCGGAAGATTCCAGCGCGAGGCCTGCCGCTGCTCGATACGCTCTGGATGAATTGCGCGGTCTCTTCGATCCAGCCCGAGTCGAGCACGGCGCCGGCGTGCAGGAACATCAGCCATGGCGAGCGCGCTTGGCGGGCGCCGGCGGCGAGCGCCGCAGCGCGGGTTCCCTCGAAGGCCATGAAGCGGCAGCCGGCTACGTCGGCGACCCGCTCGATCACGCTGCTTGCGGAACGGTCGACCAGCACCACTTCGCGGATCAAACCGGCAGCGGCGCCCGGCACCAGCGCCGCCAGGGTGGCGACGGCGGGCTGTTCGACGCCTTCAGTGGGGATGATCACGCTCAGCATAATGAGGCTTCGTTGGCTCAAACGGTGAAAAACGCCGTTTGTTATCACCTTGTCACATTCAAAACATCCGTTGGCATGCGGATTTTTGCGGCACCTCTCGTGTGGATTTGTCGTTGCTGTTCTTGCTTTGTTCTAAAGACGTGTTACGTTCCAAGCATGAGCCGAGCATCCTCTCATGCCCTCAAGCACCCGCCGGTCACGGCGCCCTCCGAACCGGCGGGTGCTACTCCTTTTCCTGAGCTCGAGGTCGCGATCGAGCGCGAGCGGCGGCGCGGCCGCGGCGCCCAGTCCAACGACAGCGGCCGCTTCGAGGCCGAGGCGCGCGTCGCCTTCGACGACGGTTGGCAGAGCCTCGAAGACCTGCCGCCGTTCAAGACCACGGTCGGGCTCGACACCTCGCGCAAGGTCATCACGCGCAACGACTCGCCCGATATCGGCTTCGACCGCTCGATCAACCCCTATCGCGGCTGCGAGCATGGCTGCGTCTACTGCTTCGCGCGGCCGACCCACGCCTATCTCGGGCTGTCGCCCGGACTTGATTTTGAAACCCAGCTGCTCGCCAAACCCGATGCGCCGGAGTTGCTGGAAAAGGAACTGGCGGCGGCGGGCTACGAACCGCGCATGATCGCGATCGGCACCAATACCGATCCCTATCAACCGATCGAGCGCAAATACAAGATCATGCGCGGCATTCTCGAAGTGCTGGAGCGTGCCGGCCATCCGGTCGGCATCGTCACCAAATCGGCGCTGGTGACGCGCGACATCGACATCCTCCAGCGGATGGCAAAACGCAATCTGGTCAAGGTCGCCCTGTCAGTGACGACGCTCGACCCGAAACTCGCGCGCACCATGGAGCCGCGGGCCTCGACACCGCCGAAGCGGCTGGAGGCGATAAGGCAACTGGCTGAGGCCGGCATTCCGGCAACAGTCATGGTCGCGCCCGTGATCCCCGCGCTGAACGATTCCGAGATCGAGCGCATCCTCGATGCCGCGGCGCATGCCGGCGCGAAAGAGGCGAGTTATGTGCTGCTGCGGCTGCCGCTGGAAGTGCGCGATCTCTTCCGCGAATGGCTGATGGCGAATTATCCCGACCGTTATCGCCACGTCTTCACTTTGATCCGCGACATGCGCGGCGGCCGCGACTACGACTCGCAATGGGGAACCCGGATGAAGGGAACCGGGCCGATGGCCTGGATGATCGGACGCCGCTTCGAAATCGCCTGCGAGAAGCTTGGACTGAACAAGCGGCGCCTGAAACTGACCACCGACCATTTCGTCAAGCCGAAGCGAAACGGACAGCAGTTGAGTTTGTTCTAACACAACGGGGAATCTTTCCGCCGTCATTGCGAGCGCAGCGAAGCAATCCATGCATCCGCGCAAGAAGCATGGATAGCTTCGTCGCGTTGCTCCCTTGCGCAAACGCTCCGCGTTTGTCGCAGGCAATGACGAATGTGGAGGCAGCATGAGCAAGAAAATGACAGCCCCAATCCCACGCCTCACCGTCATCACGCTCGGCGTAACCAACATGCGCGCCAGCATCACCTTTTATGAAGCGCTGGGTTTTGCGCGAAGAGTTCGCTCGACCGGCGAGGCGGTCGCCTTCTTCGACACCGGCGGCCCGGTGATCGCCCTGTTTTCGTGGGATCAGCTCGCAGAGGACGCGACGCTGCCGGACCAACCGCGGCCCAAAGCCTTCCGCGGCGTGACGCTGGCGTGGAATTGCGCCTCACGCGAGGAAGTCGATACCGTGCTGGATTTCGCCATCGCAAAGGGCGCCTCGCTGCTCAAGGCCGCGCATGAGACGGCGTATGGCGGCTACTCCGGATATTTCGCCGATCCCGACAATCATCCCTGGGAAGTCGTGGTCGCCCCCGGCATCGAGGTCGGAGAGGACCGGCGGGTGCATTTGGCGGATTAGGGCTTGGCCTGTCGTGACTGAATAGCGGGAATTGCCTCCGGTTCCCGGTTGCGCGCTGGCGCGTGCTTGCCCACCATCCCCGCATGATTCGGGATAAGTCGTCCAAGAAACTAGCGGCCAAACCAGCGGCCAAGCCGGTCGCCAAAAAGGCAAAACTGCCGAACGGCGTGATCGCGGTGGCGCCGCCGAGCTTTCGCCGCGAGCGCGCGCTGATCAAGCGCGGCGTCTGGCCGATCGCCGGTTGCGACGAGGCCGGACGGGGTCCGCTGGCGGGCCCCGTGGTGGCCGCTGCCGTGATTCTCGATCCCAAACGAATTCCCAAAGGCATCGACGATTCAAAGCGGCTGACGGCGGAGCGCCGTGAGGAACTGTTCGAAGAGATTTGCGCAACCTCGTCGTTTGCGGTCGCCTTTGCCTCGCCGGCGCGTATCGATCGCGACAATATCCTGCGCGCCTCGCTGTGGGCGCTGACGCGCGCCGTGCGGGGCTTACCGGAAATCCCCAAACATGTGTTCGTCGACGGCCGCGACCGGATCGAGGCGCCATGCGACTGCGACGCCGTGATCGGCGGCGATGGCATCGTGATGTCGATTGCGGCTGCTTCGATCATCGCCAAGGTGACGCGCGACCGCCTGATGTGCGCGCTGGCGCTGGATTGCCCGGGCTACGGGTTCGAGACCCACAAGGGCTACGCCGTGCCGGAACATCGCGAGGCACTGGACCGGTTAGGACCCAGCGTCCACCACCGCCGTTTCTTCGCGCCCGTCATCGCCGCGCGCGAAAAGCATCAGCCCGGCACCGTCGAGCCTGATCTGTTCACGGTCGAAACGCAGATCGACGCGGATGTCTCGGCGGCTCTCTAGCGCACCTTGCATTGACGCGTTTCCTGACGCGAGCCGCTATCCACCTCGCTTGAGAACGCGATAGTTGCCTCGGCGGCTGGCGCGCTCTATCAAATGGTCTCGAATAGGCCGGACCCACGGGATCGGCTGGGGCATTTCGGACGTTTCATGCGTTTCACCTCCCTGGTTGTCGAACTGATCCGCGCCCGGCCGCGGCTGGTGGTCTGGCTCGTGGTGCTGCTGCAGGCGGCAATGTGGCTGATCCTGCCGATGCTGCTCTATCGCAGCCCACCCGGCGATATCGCCACGGTTCTGGCATTCGGCAGGGAATATCAGGTCGGAACCTGGTTCGGCCCCCCGCTGGCGTTCTGGCTCGCCGACATCGCCTTCCGCGCGGCCGGCAATCATGTGTTCGGGGTCTATCTGCTCGCGCAGATCTGCGCGGTCGTCACTTTCTGGGGCTTCTATCAGCTCGCGCGCGCCATTGTCGGCGGTCAGCAGGCGGTGCTCGCGGTGCTCCTGAGCATGACGGTGGTGGCCTTCAGCTCGCCCGGCGTCGAGTTCGGCCCGCTGGTGCTGGCGCGGCCGCTGTGGGCGCTGCTGTTGCTGCATTCCTGGCGATTGATCGGCCAGAACCGGCGCAGCGCCTGGTTCGCCTGGTCGATCGAAGCGGGCCTGCTGCTGCTGACGACGCCGGCTGCGCTCGGGCTGTTGCTGCTGGTCGCCGGATTTGCCGTCGCCACCGCGCGCGGACGGCGCACCTTGATGTCGCTCGATCCGCTGTATGCGCTGCTGGTGATCGTGGTACTTGTGCTGCCCTATCTG
Organism: Bradyrhizobium sp. OAE829; assembly: GCF_040546575.1. Lineage (NCBI taxonomy): Bacteria > Pseudomonadati > Pseudomonadota > Alphaproteobacteria > Hyphomicrobiales > Nitrobacteraceae > Bradyrhizobium > Bradyrhizobium sp. OAE829. Next base: position 6,367,592 of record NZ_JBEPOE010000001.1, read on the forward strand.
ATCTGGGTCGTTCGCGCCGACGTGCTGGCGATGCCGCCTTTGCCTGCCATCGATGATCTGTCGGGCAGGGCGATGCACTGGGGCGGACTGCTCGGCGGCCTGTTGCTGGCGACGGCCGGCATCGTGCTGCTGGTGATCCTCAACTCCGGCGCGTTTGTCCGCAAGGCCGAGGACGCGCCGATCATCTATCGGCCGCAGGTCGATCCGCTGGCGCGCCAATTCGTCTACACGTTCGCGATCGCTCCGGCGCTGTTTGGCAGCCTGATTGCGGGCGTATTCAATCTCGAGCGCGTTACCGGCGGCGCCGGCGTTGCCTTGCTGATGTCGGGGCTGGCCGTGATCGTGGCGACCGGCGATCTCGTGTATTTGCGGCGCCAGCGGCTGCTCCGCACGGTCTGGGCCGGGGCGGTCGCAGCCCCGGCTTTCGTGGCCATCGCGGCCACGCTGTTCCTGCCCTGGACCAGCGGCGCCGAAGTGCCGACCTCGCTGCCGGCGCGGACGATCGCGCATTTCTTCGGCGACAGTTTTGAGCGGCGCACCAACCAGCGGCTGCGCGCGGTGGCCGGCGATCCGCAGCTCGCGAGCTTCGTCGCGATGGATAAAGGCCGGCCGCATCTGTTGCTCGACGCAACGCCGGAACGCACGCCGTGGCTTTCGCTCGCGAAGTTCAATGAAACCGGCGGCGTCGTGGTCTGGCGCGCATCGGACACGTCAGGCGCGCCGCCTCCCGAGATCGCACTGCGTTTTCCGGGCCTGGTGCCGGAAGTGCCGCGCGCGTTCGAATGGATGGTCAATGGCAGGCAGCCGCTGCTGCGCGTCGGCTGGGCCATCGTGCGGCCGAAAGCGCCGTAGGTTCAGGTCGCGGAAACCTTCTCCAATTCCTTCGCGATGGCGCGCAGATCCAGCCACGACATCCGCTTGTAGGGAGGCGAGCGCAACAGATACGCTGGGTGGAACGTCGCCATGGCGCGGATGGTGCGGGTGCCGGTGTCGTAATCGAACCATTTGCCACGGATCTTCATGATGCCCTCGCGCGTCGACAGCAACGCCTGCGTCGAGGGATTGCCGAGCGTCACCAGCACGTCCGGATTGACCAGTTCGATCTGCCGCTGAATGAACGGCAGGCAGATTTGCGTCTCCTGCGGCGTCGGCGTGCGATTGCCGGGCGGCCGCCATGGGATCACGTTGGCGATATAAGCCTTGCTGCGGTCGAGGCCGATCGCCGCGATCATGCGGTCGAGCAATTTGCCGGATCGGCCGACGAACGGCAGTCCCTCGATATCCTCGTCACGTCCGGGGGCTTCGCCGACGAACATGATTCGCGCCTGCGGATTGCCGTCGCAGAACACCAGCCGTGTCGCGGTGTGCTTGAGCGCGCAGCCGTCGAAATTCTCCAGAAGCGCGCGCAGCGCCTCCAGTGACGGCGCGGTTCGGGCCGCTTCCCGCGCCGAGGCGATCGCGGCTTCCGGCGCCGGCGCTATTTCGCTGCGCGAAACAGCCGGCGCCGCCGCGGGCATTTCCCGCACCAGTCTTTGCGGCGGGGTTTCGCGCGGCGCGGCGATGGTAGCGCTGTCGGGCTCGGCAAGCCGGTCGATCGGGTCATCGGCCAACGCGCAATCGACCCCGGCCTCGAGATAAAAGGCCAGCAATTGCTGAACGGTAGGGGAGGGTTCGGGCGCGATGGACATCGCTCCAATCTAGGATGTATTCGGGGGCAGCGAAATGCCTGAGATTTCATTTCGATGGTTGTTCTCGACGCAAAAATCGGAAACAAACGAACCTTAGAGCCGTTCTCAATTGGGCTGAGACCAGAACATGAGCACCGAAGAATTACCGCCGCGTGAGTCCATGGAATTTGACGTCGTGATCGTCGGCGCCGGGCCGTCTGGCCTCGCGGCTGCGATCCGTCTCAAGCAACTCAATGCCGATCTCAACATCGTCGTGGTGGAGAAGGGCTCCGAAGTCGGTGCACATATCCTGTCGGGTGCCGTGATCGATCCGGTCTCGCTCGACAAACTGATTCCGGACTGGCGTGAGGACGCCGATTGCCCGCTGACGACGCAGGTCAAGGACGACCGATTCTATTGGATGACGGGCGGAAGCGCGATCCGGCTGCCGGGTTTCGCGATGCCGCCGCTGATGAACAACCATCATTGCTATATCGGCTCGCTCGGTAATGTCTGCCGCTGGCTGGCGCCGAAAGCCGAAGCCCTCGGCGTCGAGATCTATCCGGGCTTTGCCGCTACCGAAGTGCTCTACGACGAACAAGGCGCGGTGCGCGGCATTGCGACCGGCGACATGGGTATCGCGAGGGACGGCAGCCACAAGGATTCGTTCACCCGCGGCATGGAACTGCTCGGTAAATACACGCTGTTCGCCGAAGGCGCGCGCGGCAGCCTCTCCAAGCAATTGATCGCGAAATTCTCGCTCGACGCCAACAGCGAGCCGCCGAAATTCGGCATCGGGCTGAAGGAAGTCTGGGAGATCGACCCGGCCAAACACCAGAAGGGCCTGATCCAGCATTCGTTCGGCTGGCCGCTGAACAATAAGACCGGGGGCGGCTCGTTCCTCTATCACTACGACGACAACAAGGTGGCGGTCGGTTTCGTTCTGCATCTCAATTACGACGATCCGTATCTGTCGCCGTTCGACGAGTTCCAGCGTTTCAAGACCCATCCTTCGATCCGCACCGTGTTCGAAGGCGGCAAGCGGCTGGCTTACGGCGCGCGCGCGATCACCGAGGGCGGCTACCAGTCGGTGCCGCGCTTAAGCTTTCCGGGCGGCGCGCTGATCGGCTGCGCGGCAGGCTTTGTCAACGTGCCGCGCATCAAGGGCGTGCACAACGCGATGGGCAGCGGCATGCTCGCCGCCGAACACCTCGTGGCCGCGCTCGCCGCCGGCCGTGCCAATGATGAACTGGCCGAATACGAAAATGCGTGGCGCGGTTCGCAGGTCGGCAAGGACCTCTACCCGATCCGCAACGTCAAACCCCTGTGGTCGAAGTTCGGCACCCTGATCGGCGTACCGCTCGGCGGCCTCGACATGTGGACCAACACGTTGTTCGGCTTCTCGCTGTTCGGAACCCTGTCGCACGCCAAGCCGGATCGCAAGACGCTGGATCCGGCCAGGACGCACACGCCGATCGCGCCGGTGAAGCCGGACGGCAAACTGACCTTCGACAAGCTGTCGTCGGTATTCCTGTCCAACACCAACCATGAGGAAGACCAGCCGATCCACCTCAAGGTCGCCGACATGAACCTGCAGAAGACTTCCGAGCACGACGTCTTTGCCGGTCCGTCCAACCGTTATTGCCCGGCCGGCGTCTACGAATGGGTCGAGGAGGACTCGGGCCCGCGCTTCCAGATCAACGCCCAGAACTGCGTCCACTGCAAAACCTGCGACGTCAAAGACCCGAACGGCAACATCACCTGGGTTCCGCCGGAAGGTGGCGGCGGGCCCAATTACCAGGGGATGTGACCACGATTGCGTGAGTTTAATGGCGGAGGGGCCGCAGGTGTCCGGGTAACCCCGGCACCGGCCACGATACCGCCACAGTACAAGCGTCTTCCGGGGCTGCTGGCAAAAATGGGTGGAATTGGCGGCGCACGGGGAGATCTTGGGGACCCTGCTGCCGATCGATTCGCCACCCCGTATCCTTGCGGTTGAACGCCAAAAGCGGCATTGTCGCTGGGCCTTGATGCCGCCGCGTATGTCCGCATTCGAGAGCGCTCGAAAAGATTCCGCCATAAATCCTGGAGCTAGGCGAACCGTGATGCTTTCCACTCGTTTCAATCGCTGGACCATCGCCGCTGTCACCGTCGCCGCGCTTGCCGCGCCCGGCTCGCTGCTGGCGCAGACGCCCGAGCATACCGGCGACAATTCGGCGCAGTTTCCGAGCAAGAGCGATCTGAAATCGCTGACCACGTCCGGCAGCTATCTGGCCGCGCGTCATGCCAGCGTCGAACGCGACGCCAGCTCGGCCGCGGCGTTCTACCGTTCGGCGCTGCGCACCGATCCGAAGAACAACGAGCTGCTCGACCGCGCCTTCATCTCCTCGCTCGCGGATGGGGATATCGACGAGGCCGTCAAGCTCGCCGACCGCATTCTGACGCAGGACAAATCCAATCGCGTGGCCCGGCTGGTCGTCGGCGTCCGCGACCTGAAGCAGAAGAAATACGCGACCGCGCAGATCAACATCAATCAGTCGATCCGCGGACCGATCACCGATCTGGTCGCGACGCTGTTGTCGGGCTGGGCCAGCTTCGGCGCGGGCGATTCCAAGGCGGCGGTCGCCAATATCGACAAGCTGACCGGGCCGGAGTGGTATCCGATCTTCAAGGATCTGCACACCGGCATGATCCTTGAACTCGCCAACAAGGAAAAGGACGCCGGTGCCCGCTTCGAGCGCGCCTACAAGCTCGATGATTCCATGCTGCGCGTGTCCGACGCCTATGGGCGCTGGCTGTCGCGCAACAAGGATTCGGCGGCGGCGATCGGCATCTACGAGGCGTTCGACAAGAAGCTGCCCCGGCATCCCCTGGTACAGGAGGCGCTGCGCGAGACGCGGGCCGGCAAGAAGATGCCGCCGCTGATCGAATCGGCGCAGGCCGGTGCGGCCGAGGCGCTGTACGGCATCGGGGCTACCCTGACCCGCCGCGGCGGCGAGGATCTGGCGCTGGTCTATCTGCAGCTCTCGCTTTATCTGCAGCCCAACCATCCGCTGGCGCTGCTCTCGCTGGCCGATCTCTATGAGTCGGTGAAGAAGCCGCCGATGGCGATCAAGGTCTATGAGCGCATGCCGGCGAGTTCGCCGCTGAAGCGCAACGCGCAGATTCAGCTCGCCACCAATCTCGACGCCGCCGATCGCAGCGAGCAGGCGATCAAGATCCTCAAGGACGTCACCGCCGAAGACCCCAAGGACATCGAAGCCATCATGGCGCTCGGCAATATCGAGCGCGGCCGCAAGAAGTTCGCCGATTGCGCGACGACCTATTCCAGGGCGATCGACGTGATGCCCGGCGTGACCGACAAGAACACCTGGGTCACCTATTACTATCGCGGCATTTGCCAGGAGCGCTCCAAGCAGTGGAGCAAGGCCGAGGCCGACATGCGCAAGGCGCTCGAGCTGCAGCCCGAACAGCCACATGTGCTGAACTATCTCGGCTATTCCTGGATCGATCAGGGCATCAATCTCGACGAAGGCATGAAGATGATCCGGCGCGCCGTCGATCAGCGTCCCGACGACGGCTATATCGTGGACTCGCTGGGCTGGGCGTTCTACCGCATCGGCAATTTCGAGGACGCGGTGAAGAACCTCGAGCGCGCGATCGATCTCAAGCCCGAGGATCCGACCATCAATGACCACCTCGGTGACGCCTATTGGCGCGTCGGCCGCACGCTGGAAGCCAAGTTCCAGTGGGCGCACGCGCGCGACCTGAAGCCCGAGGCGGAAGAATTGCCGAAGATCGAGGCCAAGATCGCCAACGGTCTGCCCGAGGACACGTCGTCTGCGGCTTCGGCCGACAAGAAAAAAGAAGACGGCAGGGGCGGCTGATCGAAGGCTTGGGGGGCTTGTTCGGCAATGCCGGCTTTGATTGATGAGGGGCGTGCCAAGGTCAACCTGACCTTGAGGGTGGTTGGCCGCCGCACCGACGGTTTTCATGACCTGGAAAGCGTGGTGGCGTTTGCCGACTGCGCTGATCGTCTGACGCTGACGCCGGGTTCCGATCTGACATTGCAAATGTCCGGACCTTTGGCGCAGGCCTGCGGCGAGACATCGGACAATCTGGTGCTGAAGGCGACGCGCCTGCTGGCCGAGCGCGTGCCGGGCCTGAAGTCCGGCAGTTTCACGCTCGACAAGGTGCTGCCGGTCGCAGCGGGCATCGGCGGTGGTTCGGCGGATGCGGCTGCCGCGCTTCGGCTGCTGGCAAAATTGAACGGGCTGTCGCTCGATGACGAGCGGCTGCGCGAGGTAGCGCTTGCGACCGGCGCCGACGTGCCGGTCTGCCTGGCCTCGCGTGCCTGCGACATGACCGGGGTCGGCGATACCCTGACGCCGCTCAGCCTGCCGATCATGCCGTGCGTGATGATCAACCCCTGCGTTCCCGTTCCGACCAAGGACGTGTTCAAGGCACTCGGCCTGCGTAGCGGCGAATTGCTGGTCGGCGTCACCGACGTTTTCCGGGGCGTCGACTGGCCGGAAGCTGGCGCCTCGGTCGAAGACTGGGTCGAAGTCCTGGCGGCCAGCGCCAACGATCTGGAAGCCCCGGCGATGCGCATTCAGCCGGTCATCGGCGAAGTGATATCAGCCCTCAACGCCACCAATGGTGCCTGGCTGGCGCGGATGTCGGGCTCGGGCGCGACCTGCTTTGCGATCTATGAAAACACCGCCGACGCCGGCCGCGCCGCTGAAAAAATCCGGCGCGAGCACCCCGGCTGGTGGGTGCATGCGGGAACGTTGAGCTAAAGCGTGATGGCATTAAGTTCGATAGCCTGAATTTTTGAGGTAGTCGGCACATTCCTCTGAGGTGAAGGCATCGAGTGCGTAGCCGATTGCGGCGCAGACCGCGTCGACGGTTCGCGCGGCAGCTTTGCGGACCAGATGCTTGAGCTTGGCAAAGACCTGCTCGATCGGGTTCAGGTCAGGCGAGTATTTTGGCAGGAAGAAGAGTTTGGCGCCGACCGAACGGATGAGCTGGCGAACTGCTTTGCTCTTGTGGCTGCCGAGGTTATCCAAAACGACGATATCGCCGGGTCGAAGGATGGGCAGAAGAACCTTCTCGACATAGGTGCGAAAGCTCACGCCATCGATCGGCCCCTCGATAAACCATGGCGCATCGATCCGGTCATGGCGCAGGGCCGCCAGGAAGGTCATGGTCTTCCAGCGGCCGTGGGGAACCTTGGCGTGAAGCCTGCGCCCGCGCGGCGCCCATCCCCGCAAGGGAGCCATATCGGTCCGCGTCCAGGTCTCGTCGATGAAGACCAGTCGCTCAGCTTCGACGCGACCTTGATACTTTGTCCATTGGAGGCGCCGCCGCGCCACGTCGGGTCGATCGCGTTCGTCAGCCGCCACGCTTTTTTTTGAAGCTGAGCTTCTCGGCATGCACGAAGTCCCACACCGAGTGGTAGTCGACCTTCAGGCCGCGTCCGGCAAGCTCGGCAACGAGCCCTCGTATGGTGAAATCGCCGTCTTTGATCCGTTGCGACAGCCAAACCGCATGGTCTCCCGAAACTGCCTTCGGCTTATGACCACCCATCTGGCCCGGAGCAACGCTGCCAGTATCCTCGACCCGCTGCATCCAACCGATCGCTGTGCTGATCGCGACCCCAAACTGCTTGGCTGCCTGATTGCGGGACATCCCGCCCTCGATCGCGGACACGACACGCTTGCGAAGATCCAGAGAATAAGGCTTGCCCATCCATGCTGGCCTCCGTCCAGCCATCATGGTGAATCAGAAACCCACTGATTTGGGAATCCCAAATCGATTCAACCTAACCCCATCCCGCTTTAGCCATAACGAACGGTTTCGTAGGGTGGGCAAAGCGAAGCGTGCCCACCATTCACAATCACGATCTGGATAGATGATGGTGGGCACGGCGCAAGCGCGCCTTTGCCCACCCAACGCATTAAATCGCCGGCCGCCGCACCAGCGCCAGCGAAACGCCCAGCCCGGCGATGAACAACCCCGAGCCCTGTCGCAAACGTTGAATGAGACGCGGCCGCCGCACCAGGCCCGCGCGCGCGGTCGCGGCCATCATCACCACGACGACATCAGCGAGCGTGTTCAGCAATACCGAGATCAGGCCGAGCGCGATGAACTGCAGCGCAGGGTGAGCGCCGGCGGGGTCGATGAACTGCGGAATGAACGCCAGAAAGAACGCCGCAGTTTTCGGGTTCAGGGCTTCGACCAGCACGCCCTCGCGAAACGCCTGTCGCGCGCCGGCCGGGCTGATCGCCTCCACAATCGCCTGTCGGCCCTCGCGAAATGTCCGGACGCCAAGCCAGACCAGATAGAGCGCACCGGCGAGTTTGAGCACCGTGAAAAGTTCGGCGCTGGCCAGGATGATCGCGGACACCCCCAGCGCGCCTGCGATCACATGCACCAGCCCGCCAAGCGCGGTCCCCAATGTCGAGGCGATGCCGGTCTTCCGGCCGCCGGACAGCGTCCTGGCGGCGACATAGAAGATCCCGGGACCAGGCACGAAGGCGATGATCAGCGCGGCGGCGAGAAACAGCGAAAATTGTGCGCCGCTCATGCGACCCCTTCGTAGGGTGGGCAAAGCGCAGCGTGCCCACCATTCAGAATAACGGTTTGGATGGATGGTGGGCACGGCTCAGTTGCGCCTTTGCCCACCTTACGACGCCATCAATGCGAGCGGGCCAGGCAGAACGCCACGACCTGCTCGAGCGCGGTCTTCATCGGGGAAGCCGGAAACAGCGCCAGCGCATCGACGGCCATCGCGCCGTAATGATGGGCGCGGCTGATCGTATCCTCCAGCGCGCGGTGCTTGGTCATCAACCCGATGGCGTGATCGAGATCGTTGCTACCGATCTCGCCGCGCTCCAGCGCCTTGACCCAGAACGCGCGCTCAGAGGCGTTGCCGCGGCGGAACGCCAGCACCACCGGCAGCGTGATCTTGCCCTCGCGGAAATCGTCGCCGACGTTCTTGCCGAGCTTTGCCGATTTGCCGCCGTAGTCCAGCACGTCGTCCACCAGCTGGAACGCGATGCCGAGATTCATGCCGACGGAGCGGCACGCGGTCTGCTCGGCCTTCGGCCGGTTGGCAATCACGGGGCCGACCTCGCAGGCAGCCGCGAACAATTCCGCGGTCTTGCCGCGGATCACAGCGAGGTATTCGTCTTCGGTGGTCGCGGTGTTTTTGGCCGCTGCGAGCTGCATCACCTCGCCCTCGGCGATGGTCGCGGCCGCCGAAGACAGGATGTCGAGCGCCCGCAACGAGCCGACCTCGACCATCATGCGGAAGGCCTGGCCGAGCAGGAAGTCGCCGACCAGCACGCTCGCCTCATTGCCCCACAGCATCCGCGCGGACAATTTGCCGCGCCGCAATTCGCTCTCGTCGACCACGTCGTCGTGGAGCAGGGTTGCGGTATGCATGAACTCGACCGAGGCGGCGAGCTTGATATGGCCGTCGCCGGAATAGCCGGTGAGGCCGGCCATCGCCAGCGTCAGCATCGGGCGCAGCCGTTTTCCCCCGGAGGAGATCAGGTGGTTGGCGACCTCGGGAATCATGGTGACTTCGGAACCGGTCCGCGACAGGATCGTGGCGTTGACCCGCTCCATGTCGGCGGCGACGAGCCCGACCAGCTCATCGATCGAAGCGTTTGGGCTTTCGAAGGGTACAATAACCGCCACGCGGGTCTCCAAATCTGGCCAATTCGCACTATCCTTACTTACAATAGAAAGTGCAGGCTGAAGCGGCAAGGGCAGGTAGTGGTTGACAGGTACCGGCCGGCCTCGGACCGGGTCGGCCTAAGGAGGGCGCAAATTGCGGGAATTGGTTCGGACCAACGATATTGTGCTGGTTTCCGCGGTCGGCGCGCTGCTCGACGGCGCCAATATCCATCATCTGGTGCTGGACCAGAACATGAGCATCATCGAGGGATCGCTCGGCGTGCTGCCACGCCGCATCCTGGTCCATGAGGACGACAACCGCGAGGCGCGCCAGCTCCTGACCGATGCCGGGCTTGCCCATGAATTGCGCGCGGATGAGTAAGGCATAGCGTTTTCGAGCGAAGTGGGAACCGGTTCGCGTGAAGAAAACGCGTCAAGACAATAATCTGGATGTCACCGAGGACGCGTTTCTCGGTGGGGCCTTGCGTTTGCGGCAACTGAGATCGGGGCACCGCGCCGGTCACGATGCCATGCTGCTGGCGGCGGCGACGCCGGCGCGTTCAGGCAATCGCGTGGCCGATCTCGGCGCCGGTGTTGGCGCGGCAGGGCTGGCGGTGGCCAGGCGCGTCGCGGATATCGATCTCGTGCTGGTCGAGATCGATGCCGATCTCGCAGGCCTGGCGCGCGCCAATGCCGAGGCGAATGCGCTTGCCGCCGAGATCATCGTGCTCGATGTCGAGGCGGCCACCGACGCCTACGCCGCGGTCAATTTGCATCCCGATAGCGTCGATGTCGTTTTGATGAATCCGCCCTTCAACGATTCTGTGAGGCATCGGGTCTCGCCGGACCGCGCGCGCGGGATTGCGCATGTCGCGACATCCACCACGCTCTCGAACTGGATTCACGCAGCCCGCCGCATCCTCAAATCCAGGGGCATGCTGACGCTGATCTGGCGCGCGGACGGGGTTGCCGAGGTGCTGGCGGCGCTCGATCACGGTTTTGGCAGTCTGGAAATTTTGCCCATTCACGGCGATGTGAAGGCGCCTGCGAATCGAATCCTGGTTCGCGCCACCAAGGGCGGTCGCGCGCCGACGAGAATTCATGCCGGACTGATGCTCAATGATGAGCGAGGGGTGCCCAATAAAGAGGTGCAGGAGATTTTGGCGGGGAGGGGGATGTTGCCGTTGGCCACCCCCTAGAGGTGGCCGAAGAACTGATGTCTCGAACGCGAGATGAAGCGGAAAAGCCTATTGCGGAAGGGTTTCCGACTGCCGTTTCGGAGTGTTGGTGAAGTGAACCGCGGTCAGGATGGTGCCGATCAACAATATCAGCAGGTAGATTTTCATGTCACTCTCCGCTGCGCCATTGCAGCCGTAACGGCCACGTTGCACAAGGCATTCCTGCCCCAGTTCGTTCCAGCTCTTTCAATGACAGTGGCGTGATAAAAAATGGTTAATTCGAGGTAACGGCATGAGTGAACAAATAAGTGATCGTGTGGGATTGCCGGGCCTTATCGAGCGGCTGAAGCGATTGGTCCCGGCCAAATTCCGGCGCGGGGCCGCGGTGGTGCCGGTGGTGCGGTTGTCCGGCGTGATCGGCGCGGTGACGCCGCTGCGGCCGGGCATGTCGCTCGCCGGTGTCGCCAAGACGCTGGAGCGCGCCTTCGGTACCAAGAATGCCAAGGCGGTTGCGCTCGTGATCAATTCGCCCGGCGGCTCGCCGGTGCAATCGCGCCAGATCTATTTGCGGATCAGGCAACTCGCCGCCGAAAAGAATTTGCCGGTGCTGGTGTTCGTCGAGGACGTTGCCGCATCCGGCGGCTACATGATCGCCTGTGCCGGCGACGAGATTTTCTGCGATCCGTCCTCGATCCTCGGTTCGATCGGCGTGGTCGGCGGCACCTTCGGCTTCCAGGAGCTGATCAAGAAAATCGGCGTCGAGCGACGGCTCTATACGGCGGGCGTCCACAAGGCGACGCTCGATCCGTTCCTCCCCGAAAACCCCGATGACGTGGCGCGTATCAAGGCGCTCCAGCGCGAGATCCACGCCATCTTCATTGCGCTGGTTAAGCAGAGCCGCGGCAGCCGCCTCAAGGGCGCCGACGACACGCTGTTCACCGGCGAATATTGGGCCGGCGAAACCTCGGTGTCGCTGGGCCTTGCGGATGCTGTCGGCGATCTGCGTTCGACGCTGCGGACCCGCTACGGCGACAAGGTGCTGACCCCCGTGATCGCGCCGGCCAGCGGGATGCTGTCCGGCCTGCTCGGGCGGCGGTCGCCGGGGGCGGGCTCCATGGGCGCGCTCGACGGTTTTGGGGGCCTGCCGGATGAGCTGATCTCCGCGCTCGAAACCAGGGCAATTTGGGCCAAATTCGGGTTCTAGGGCTGGGCTCCGCCGCGCCATTTAGTCCTAAAGGCGGGAATTGCGGCGCAGCCCGGCTTGCGCGAGAATGCACCTATTGGGGGCGTGACCGACGTGAACGACAAGGATCGACCGATGCCACCGTTGATCGCATTTGCAGGGGCCCTGGGTGGGCTCGCCGTGGTCCGCTGGGCTTACAAGACCGCCGTCCGGATCAACCGGGAACTGGAAGAAGCGCGGCTGGCCCGCGTCTCGGAATCGGCTCAAACCAGCGAAATTCCGACCCTGCGCCGGGATCCCGTCACCGGGGCCTATCGGCCGGGTTAGCCGCATCCACTGGACCTCATCCTGAGGAGGGGGCGCAAGCCCGCGTCTCGAAGGATGGCCGCAAAATCGGGGCCTCATGGTTCGAGACGCGCGAAGCCGCGCTCCTCACCATGAGGAAATCCACCCCCCGACATCGCCTTGATTCCCCTCGCCACCGCCGATACGGTCCCGCGCGCCCAAAACCCCCTCGCGAGACCGATTCTGCCGATGGACGAATTGCCTGCCCATATGCGCCCGGAACGTTCGTTCCAGGGCTTCATTCTCGCTCTGCAACGGTTCTGGGCCGAACAAGGCTGCGTGATCCTGCAGCCCTACGACATGGAAATGGGCGCGGGCACCTTCCATCCGGCGACCACTTTGCGCGCGCTCGGACCAAAGCCGTGGCGGGCCGCCTATGTGCAGCCCTCGCGCCGGCCCAAGGATGGCCGCTACGGCAAAAACCCGAACCGGATGCAGCACTACTACCAGTATCAGGTGATCATGAAGCCATCGCCGCCGAACCTTCAGGAATTGTACCTGAAGTCGCTCGCCGCGATCGGCCTCGATTCCAGCCTGCACGATATTCGTTTCGTCGAGGACGACTGGGAAAGCCCGACGCTGGGCGCCTGGGGCCTCGGCTGGGAGTGCTGGTGCGACGGCATGGAAGTGTCACAATTCACTTACTTCCAGCAGGTGGCGGGCGTCGAATGCGCGCCGGTCGCCGGCGAGCTCACCTACGGCATGGAGCGGCTCGCCTGCTACCTGCAGGGCGTCGACCACGTCATGGATCTCAACTTCAACGGCCGCGAGGGCGCCGACAAGGTGACCTATGGCGACGTGTTCCTGCAGGCCGAGCAGGAATATTCCCTGCACAATTTCGAGCACTCCGATTCCGAAATGCTGTTCAAGCAGTTCGTGATGGCCGAAGAAGCCTGCAAGAAATATCTCGCGGCGGGCTGGAAATCCGGCAGCAACCAGAAAGAACATCTGATGGCGCTGCCGGCCTATGACCAGTGCATCAAGGCGAGCCACGTCTTCAACCTGCTCGATGCCCGCGGCGTGATCTCGGTGACCGAACGCCAAAGCTACATCGGGCGCGTGCGCGACCTCGCAAAAGCCTGCGGCGACGCCTGGGTCCACACCGAAGCGGGCAGGGCATCGTGATAAGGGGTTTGAGGCTAACTCGTTCGGCGAGCACAAACCTGCTCCCCTCCCTCCGCGCGCGAAGCGCGTGGCGGGGAGGGGTCGGGGGTGGGGGGTGCCAGATGCAGGAAAGACCGCAACGTCGAATCGACAAGCGCGTCCCACGTGCGCGCGCCTTGCGCCGTGACGCGACCGAAGCCGAAAAGAAGCTGTGGCAACATTTGCGGCAGCCTCCGTTCAAGGAGCATCACTTTCGACGCCAGGCGACCATAGGCAATTACTTCGCCGACTTTGCCAGTCATCAGGCAAAAATTGTCATTGAACTCGATGGCGGTCAGCACGCTGGCAGCGCCTCTGATCAGGTGCGCACGAACTATCTCGAAGCAAATGGCTATCGTGTACTGCGCTTCTGGAACAACGACGTCTTGGAGAACATGTCTGGCGTTCTTTTGACGATTGATACAGTAGTGAACGCCGAGAGACCCCCCACCCCCGACCCCTCCCCGCCGCAAGCGGGGGGAGGGGAGTAGAGCCAATGCCTGATCTTTTGCTCGAATTGTTTTCGGAAGAAATCCCGGCGCGCATGCAGGCGAAGGCGGCTGACGATCTGCGCCGCATGGTGACCGACAAGCTCGTTGCCGAGGGGCTGGTCTACGAGGGCGCCAAGGCGTTCGTGACGCCGCGGCGGCTGGCGCTGACGGTGCACGGGATTCCAGCACGGCAATCCGACCTGAAGACCGAACGCAAGGGTCCGAAAATCGGCGCGCCCGATGCGGCCGTGCAGGGCTTTTTGAAAGCGACCGGCCTCAAATCGCTGGATGAGGCAACAATCCAGCGCGACCCGAAGGGCGACTTCTATGTCGCGCTGATCGAGAAGCCCGGCCGCCCGACGCTCGACGTGCTCGCCGATATTCTTCCGGTCATCGTCCGCACCTTCCCATGGCCGAAATCGATGCGCTGGGGCGAGCGCTCGGCCAAATCAGGCGCGCTGACCTGGGTGCGGCCGCTGCACTCGATCATCGCGACCTTCGGTCCGGAGACCGAAGAGCCGGAAGTGGTGAAATTCGGGGTCGACGGTATCGAGGCCGGCCAGACCACTTTTGGGCATCGCTTCCTGGCGCCATCAGCGATCTCGGTGCGGCGCTTCGAGGATTACGAGGCAAAACTGAAGGCCGCCAAGGTCGTGCTCGACCCGCAGGCGCGCAAGGATATCATTCTGGCCGACGCCAAGCAGTTGGCGTTCGCGCAGGGCTTTGAGCTGGTCGAGGACCAGGTGCTGCTCGATGAGGTGTCAGGCCTCGTCGAATGGCCTGTTGTGCTGATGGGATCGTTCGACCAGGAGTTTCTGTCGATCCCCGGCGAGGTGATCCGCGCCACCATCCGCAACAATCAGAAATGCTTTGTGGTCAGCGATCCCAAGGATTCTGATAAGAATCCTGACAAAACCGGAAAGCTCACCAACAAATTCATCCTCACCGCCAACATCGAGGCGACGGACGGCGGCAAGGCGATCATTGCCGGCAACGAGCGCGTCATCCGCGCACGGCTGAGCGATGCGAAGTTTTTCTATGAGACCGATCTAAAGACCAGGCTCGAAGAGCGGCTACCGAAATTCGAGAACATCGTGTTTCACGAGAAGCTAGGCACGCAGGGCGAGCGCATCAAGCGCATCGAGCGGCTGGCGGCGGAAATCGCGCCACTGGTCGGCGCTGACGTCGAGAAGACAAAACGCGCCGCGCATCTGGCGAAGGCGGATTTGCTGACCGAAGTGGTCGGCGAATTCCCGGAGCTGCAGGGCTTGATGGGAAAATACTACGCGCTGGCGCAGGGCGAGGACGCTTCCGTCGCCGCCGCGAGCGAAGAGCATTACAAGCCGCAGGGGCCAGCCGATCGGGTGCCGACCGATCGCGTCAGTGTTGCCGTGGCGTTGGCTGATAAGCTCGACACGCTGGTTGGTTTCTGGGCGATCGACGAGAAGCCCACGGGAAGCAAGGATCCGTATGCGCTGCGAAGGGCGGCGCTCGGAGTCATCAGGCTGATCGTCGAGAACACGATCAGGCTTCCAATCCTGAAAGCTGCAAAATCGGCTATTCTCGGTCTTCCCGAAAAGGGAGCCAAGTATCCGGCCGCCGATGCGCAAAAGCTTCCGGGCGATCTCCTCTCCTTCTTCGCCGACCGCTTAAAGGTCCAGCTCCGCGATCAGGGGGCACGTCACGATCTCGTTGACGCCGTATTTGCGCTCGGCGGCCAGGACGACCTCTTGATGGTGGTCCGCCGCGTCGAGGCGCTCGGCAAATTCCTCGACAGCGACGACGGCAAGAACCTGCTCGCGGGGGCAAAACGCGCCAGCAACATCCTCTCGATCGAAGAGAAGAAGGACAAGCGGACCTTCGAGGGCGCGGCGGATACGACGCTCTACAAGCTCGACGAAGAGAAAGCGCTGGCGAAGGCGATCGACCAGGTGAAGAGCGAGGCCGGTGCTGCGGTGGCCAAGGAAGATTTCGCCGCCGCGATGAGCGCGATGGCGAAGCTGCGTCCGGCGGTCGATGCGTTCTTTGACAAGGTCAAGGTCAATGACGATGAACCAAAAGTGCGCGAGAACAGACTGAAGCTCTTGAACGAAATCCGCGCGGCGACGCGCGCGGTGGCGGACTTTTCGAAGATCGAGGGCTGACACGTGGATCAGAAGACGCTGGCCGCTTACGATTCGGATGCGGCGGCGTTCGCCAAGGACTGGCACGAGCAGCCGGCGCCCGTTGACTTGCACGAAGTCGTCGAGCGCTTCTTCGTGCGCGGCGGCAATTCAGCCGATATCGGCTGCGGCTGCGGCCGAGAGGTGGCCTGGCTCAACGCCAACGGCTTTTCCGCCACCGGTTTCGACGCCTCGGAAGGCCTGCTGACGGAGGCGCGGCAGCGTTATCCCGGTTTGAAGTTCGCGCATGCCGAATTGCCCGACCTGAAAGGCATCGGCACCTACGACAACGTGCTGTGCGAGACCGTGATCATGCATCTGGATCGCGCGCAGATCGCCCCTGCCGTCCGCCGCTTGCTCACCGCCGTCAAGCCCAGCGGGATTCTCTACCTGAGCTGGCGGATCACCGACAATGCCGACCTGCGCGATTCGCAGGGGCGGCTTTACTGTGCGTTCGATACCGCGGTGGTGCTGGCGGAATTGAAGTCGACGTCGCTGTTGCTCGATGAAGAGGTCGTCAGCGCCTCCTCGGGCAAGAAGATTCACCGCCTCGTGGCCAAGAAGCCGGGTCTGGAGATCAGGGAATAAGATTTCCGTTCGGTGGCTCCATCCTTCGAGACGCGCTTCGCGCTCCTCAGGATGAGGTCTACTACTAGCCGACCAGAAGGTCTTAGACCCTCATGGTGAGGAGCGCGAAGCGCGTCTCGAACCACGAGGCCGGGATAGGCCGCATTGGATCTGACTGGATCAGCATGCACGCAAATGCTCAAAGAAAAGCCCCGCCCAGGGGGAAACCGGGCGGGGCTTTCTTGTCCGGTCGTATCTCGCGCACATCCGCTTGCGCGGCGCCCGGACCAATCGTTCAGGCTGGCGGGATTAGTCGACCACCTGAACGATGCGACGCGAACGCGGTTCGACCAGGACCGTCTGGCCGTTCACCACGGTGTAGCGATAGGGCGTTGCCGCATAGGTCTGCGGTACGTCGTAATAGGTGATGCCGGCTTCCGGCAGCACCCCGCCGACGGTCACGCGATCCGGAATGGTGAAAGTCGGCACGCGCTCGCGCACGACATATTCCCGGAACGCCGGGCGTTGTTCGATGGTGATGCCTTCATGCTCGCCGACGACCACGCTGCCGCCGCCAACGACACCCACGGTACCGCTCTGCGCCTGTGCTGCGATCGGTGCAGCCATCGCGCCGGCGATAACTGCGATGGCAAGTAGTCTGTTCTGCATAGTGTACTCCCTCGTGCAGAAGAACGCCGGCTAGCCAGCGTACAATGGGAGCCAATTCATCGCGCGCGGCATAGTTCCGGAAAAAGCGGAGCCACAAACGCGGCATTTCTGGGGAATTGTTGCGAACGCCGGAACCCGTTGAAGCGGTGGGCGTCTCCTATTCCGGAACCGCGCCAGCGGTTAAGTTGCCGCCCTCGATTCGAGCTTCCCCTCATCATCAGGAGAAATTTCAAATGACCATCACCGCCGCGCATATTTCCCCGATCGTTGCCCTGATTGCGGGAGTCCTGATCCTGATCATGCCGCGGTTCCTGAATTTCATCGTCGCAATCTACCTGATCATCGTCGGTCTGGCCGGGCTCGGCGTGTTCAAGATGCTGCGCTTCTAATCAGGCTAGCGGGGTTTCGCGGCTTGCGCGGAACCCCTCAAAGTGGTGTAAGGCGCGCACCTTCTCCTCTCTTTTCGGATTGTCATCTGCCATGGCCAAAGCGGTTGCGAAGTCCAAGAAAAACCTTGTGAAAATCGTAGCGAAATCAAAGTCATCGGCGCCGGGCAAAGCCGCGCCGGCGGCCTCGGCGCGCAAGACGCTAGCGAAGGCTCCGGCACCGAAGGCAGTTGCGAAGCCGGCACCCAAGGCGGTTACGAAGCCAGTTGCCAAGCCGGTTGCCAAGGCAGCTGTGAAGGCTCCGAGCAAGCCTGCCAGCAAGACGGCGAAGAAGGTGAGCAAGCCCGCCGTCGAAGCTGTAAAATCGGGCAAGTGGGTCTACACGTTTGGCGACGGCAAGGCCGAGGGCAAAGCCGGCTTGCGCGATCTGCTCGGCGGCAAGGGCGCCAATCTCGCCGAAATGGCCAATCTCGGCCTGCCGGTGCCTCCGGGCTTCACGATTCCGACCTCGGTCTGCACTTACTTCTACGCCCACGACAAATCCTATCCGGCCGCGTTGAAGGCGCAGGTCGAGAAGGCGCTGGAGCATGTCGGCAAGCTCGCCGGCAAGTCGTTCGGCGATCCCAAAAATCCGCTGCTGGTTTCGGTGCGCTCCGGCGGCCGCGCTTCGATGCCGGGCATGATGGACACCGTGCTCAATCTCGGCCTCAACGACCAGACCGTCGAAGCGCTCGCCGAATTGTCCGGCGACCGCCGCTTCGCCTATGACAGCTACCGCCGCTTCATCACGATGTATTCGGATGTCGTGCTCGGCTTCGAGCATCATCATTTCGAGGACATCCTCGACACCTTCAAGGACGGCCAGGGCTATACGCTCGACACCGATCTGACCGGCGACGACTGGGTCGAACTGGTCGGCCGCTACAAGGATGCGGTGGCGCGCGAGACCGGCCACGATTTCCCGCAGGATCCGCACGCGCAATTGTGGGGCGCGATCGGCGCGGTGTTCTCATCCTGGATGAACGCGCGCGCGGTGACCTACCGGCGCCTGCACGACATTCCGGAATCCTGGGGCACCGCTGTCAACATCCAGGCCATGGTGTTCGGCAATATGGGCGAGACCTCGGCGACCGGCGTTGCGTTCACGCGCAATCCCTCGACCGGCGAGAGCAAGCTGTACGGCGAATTCCTGATCAACGCGCAGGGCGAAGACGTGGTGGCGGGCATCCGCACGCCGCAGGACATCACCGAATATGCGCGCCAGGAATCCGGCTCCGACAAGGCGTCGATGGAAGTCGCGATGCCCGACGCGTTCAAGGAACTGACGCGGATCTACACGCTGCTCGAAAAGCACTACCGCGACATGCAGGACATGGAGTTCACGGTCGAGCAGGGCAAATTGTGGATGCTGCAGACCCGCGGCGGCAAGCGCACCGCCAAGGCGGCGCTGCGGATTGCGGTCGAGCTCGCCAATGAAGGACTGATCTCGAAAAAGGACGCGGTGATGCGGATCGATCCCGCCTCGCTCGACCAGTTGCTGCATCCGACGATCGATCCCGCCGCCAAGCGCGACGTCATCGCGACCGGCCTGCCGGCCTCGCCCGGCGCCGCCTCCGGCGAAATCGTGTTCTCGTCCGATGAAGCGGCCAAGCTGCAGGCCGATGGCCGCAAGGTCATTCTGGTGCGGGTCGAGACCAGCCCGGAAGACATTCACGGCATGCACGCGGCCGAGGGCATTCTCACCACCCGCGGCGGCATGACCTCGCACGCCGCCGTGGTGGCGCGCGGCATGGGCAAGCCCTGTGTCTCCGGTTGCGGCACCATCCGCGTCGATTACGGCCGCGGCACCATGAGCATCGGCACCCGCACCTTCAAGACCGGCGACGTCATCACCATCGACGGATCGGTCGGCCAGGTGCTGGCCGGACGGATGCCGATGATCGAGCCGAAACTGTCGGGCGAATTCGGCACGCTGATGGGCTGGGCCGATGCCGTTCGCAAGCTCGGCGTTCGCGTCAACGCCGACACGCCGGAAGACGCGCGCACCGCGATCAAGTTCGGCGGCGAGGGCATCGGCCTTTGCCGTACCGAGCACATGTTCTTCGAGGAAACCCGCATCCGCACCGTGCGCGAGATGATCCTTTCCGAGGACGAGCAGTCACGCCGCGCGGCGCTGTCGAAACTGCTGCCGATGCAGCGCGCGGATTTCGTCGAATTGTTCGAGATCATGAAGGGGCTTCCCGTCACGATCCGTCTGCTCGATCCCCCGCTGCACGAGTTCCTGCCGCACACCCAGGCCGAGATCGAGGAAGTCGCGCGTGCGATGAACACCGATCCGCGCAAGCTCGCGGACCGTGCCAGGGATCTTGCCGAGTTCAACCCGATGCTGGGCTTCCGCGGCTGCCGTCTTGCGATCGCCTATCCTGAAATCGCCGAGATGCAGGCGCGTGCGATCTTCGAAGCCGCGGTCGAGGCCGAGAAGCGCACCAGCAAGGCCGTCGGCCTCGAGGTGATGGTGCCGCTGATCGCGACCAAGGCCGAGTTCGACCTGGTCAAGGCGCGGATCGACGCCACCGCGCAGTCGGTGATGAAGGAGACCGGCAAGAAACTCGTCTATCAGGTCGGCACCATGATCGAGTTGCCGCGCGCGTGCCTGATGGCCGGCGACATCGCGAACACCGCGGAGTTCTTCTCGTTCGGCACCAACGATTTGACGCAGACCACCTACGGCATCAGCCGCGACGACGCCGCGAGCTTCCTTGGCACCTATGTGGCGAAGGGCATCCTCGAGATCGATCCGTTCATCTCGGTCGACCGCGATGGTGTCGGCGAACTCGTCAAGATTGGCGTCGCGCGGGGACGCAAGACGCGGCCCGATCTCAAGGTCGGGATTTGCGGCGAGCATGGCGGCGATCCCGCCTCGGTGGCGTTCTGCCACGAGATCGGCCTCGACTACGTCTCGTGCTCCCCCTATCGCGTGCCGATCGCGCGCCTCGCCGCGGCGCAAGCCGCGCTCGGCAAGACGGTTGCGAGCCAGGCGTAAGCGACAACAGAGTGTTGAATTGAAATGGCCGGGATTTTCCCGGCCATTTTTTTGCATCTGCTCTTGGTTCTAGTTCGTCATTCCGGGGTGGTGCGTTAGCACCAGACCTCAGGTGCGCAATTGCGCACCGGGGAATCTCGAGATTCCGGGTTCGATGCTTTGCATCGCCCCGGAATGACAGCGTGATGCTGCGATCACTGCTCCGTAGCAACACGGGAGCCCGCAACATTTTCTTCATCATCTTCGTTGACGGGATGTTTACCACTTTCATCACGTCCCCGTTTACCAAGCTCTCTCAAGCGCCACGGCAAATGCGCGCGATATCTTGCGTGGTGCACGCAGGCCACGCCGATTAACTCCCCGGCAACCTAAATTCGATACCAACAATAAAGATCGAATTGCACGGATGTACTGAGTTCGGTCGTTTTTTGTAAGCGTTGCGTAGAGCGTATCGATGAATGTGTTGCGTAACCAGCCGAAGGGCGCGCGGTTCGCGTCCTTCGGTCTCGGTCTTTGCATCTTCGCATTGATGCCGACCGAGATCGGATATCAGGATATCGCGTCACTGCTGGCCCGGCAGCCGGGCGTCGCCGAACGCTGGCAGAAGCGTGTGTTCTCCAGTGCCGGCAATATCCATGTCGCGACCTTCAGCTTCGGCCGTCCGATCGGAACCTCTTCGCCGCAGACCGCAACCTTTCGGCTCGCCAGCCTCGACAATCAGGGCATCGACATCACCGGCGCAGTGACGCGCAACCCGATCATCGCCCCGCCGCCGCGTTATCATGCCGCCGATTTCCCCAAGGTCGATCGCACCATGAAGGGCGATCGCCTCGTCATCGCGCCGTCCGCGCCTGCGGAGAGTTCAATTCCGGCCGGCAGCGCGCCCGCCATCGAAGATCCTTCGTCTTCAAACGCGTCTGTCAAAGGCCAGAAGACCGCGGCCACGCCGCTTTCAGGTGAGCCCGCGCCGCTCGACCCCGAACTTCAGGCCGCGCTGCGCGCGCCGCCGCTGCCGCAATTCGATGTGTCGATGTCACTCGAAGCCAAACCGCTCGACGACAAGCCGCTCGTTAAGCCAAAGGACGTCTCGGCAGCACCGGAAGTGGCGCTTGCGCCCGCGCCGCCGCGCGACAATTTCTCCTTCAAGACCTCGAGCCTGTTTTTTGGCTCGTCGCTCGGCTCGCCCGAAACCATGGAGCGCTGGCGGCCGGGCGAAGAGCCCATCGTGATGCTGCCGAGCGCGGTGGTTGCCGATCCCGACATGAAGATCATGGCCTCGCTGCCGGTCGATGCCGACGGCCCGGTCAAGGCCGGTGAGATGGGCGTCAGCGTCGCGCCGAAGGGCGAGGTCAATTCCGACAACCAGCGCGCCAAGACCCCTGCCGAGCGGCTCGGCCTGTTCGACGACAAGTCGCGCGCCAAGTCGGAAAAATGTCTGACTGAAGTCGTCTATTTCGAAGCCCGCGGCGAAGCGGTGCGCGGCCAGATCGCGGTGGCGCAAGTGGTGTTGAACCGCGCCTTCTCCGGCAAATATCCGGATACGGTGTGCGGCGTGGTCTACCAGAACAAGCACCGCCATCTGGCCTGCCAGTTCACCTTCGCCTGCGACAACAACAAGGACGTCGTCAAAGAGCCCGACATGTGGGATCGCGCGCAACGGATCGCCAAGGCGATGCTGGACGGCCAGCTCTGGCTGCCCGAGGTCGACAAGTCGACGCACTACCATGCCTATTGGGTGCGTCCGTCCTGGGTCAGCGAGATGAAGAAGATGTACAAGACCGGCGTGCACACCTTCTACCGGCCCCGCAACTGGGGCGACGGCAGCGACGCGCCAAGCTGGGGCACCGCGGCGGAGACGGCGCAAATTTCCGCCAAGCTCGCCGAAGCCGCAAAGAGCTCGGCGGAGCAGGCGAGTTTCAGAAGGTAGGTCTCTCATCCGTCGTCCCGGGCTTGACCTCAGATGCGCAATTGCGCATCGGGGGACCCATACGCTGCGGCCGTGCTGATTGAGACGGTAATCGACGACTTCCTTAACTCACAGCGTCCTGTGGTTATGGGTCCCGGCTCAAGGCCGGGACGACCAGTTGATTGCGCGGTTGGCTCCGTGCACCAACCCGCCGCGACCCCAAAATTGCACTCGACGATTTTGCAGGGCTGCCCTGCAGCGGAAAAATTTTCTCTGCCGCTCTTGGGATTTCCATGCGAATGCATTAACTCCTCCCGGCGCACCCGGCCGGTCCCCTCCGGCCCGGGCGTCAAGCATCGAGGAAACGCATGGCTGTCACCGCAGACAATCTTCGCCCGGCCAAAGCCAGCTGGCGGACGCCCTTGGTGATCATCATCTGCGGATGCGCGATCGCGCTGCTCAGTTTCGGGCCGCGATCGAGCCTTGGTTTCTTCATCCAGCCGATGAGCAAGGAGTTTACCTGGGGCCGCGACGTCTTCGGCCTCGCGCTGGCGCTGCAGAACCTGTTGTGGGGATTGGGCCAGCCGATCGCAGGCGCGATCGCCGACCGCTTCGGCATCCTGCGCGTGATGGTCATCGGCGCGCTGCTCTACGCCGGCGGGCTGCTCTTGATGCGTTACGCGTCGACGCCGGCCTCGCTTGATCTCGGTGCCGGCGTCCTGATCGGCTTTGGGCTCTCCGGCTGTTCGTTCAACCTGGTGCTGTCGGCGTTCAGCAAATTGCTGCCACCGGAGAAGCGTGGCCTGGCGCTCGGCGCCGGCACCGCCGCCGGCTCGTTCGGGCAATTCCTGTTCGCGCCCTTTGGCGTTGCGTTGATCGATAATTTCGGCTGGCAGCCGGCGCTGACCGTGTTTGCCCTGCTGATGCTGTTGATCGTGCCGCTGTCGCTGGCGATCGCCACACCGCCCGCAACGTCGTCGAACGTTCCCGTCGCCGACCAGCAATCGTTCAAGACCGCGCTCGCGGAAGCGTTCGGCCACCGCTCTTACGTATTGCTGGTGCTCGGCTTCTTCACCTGCGGTTTCCAGCTCGCCTTCATCACGGTGCATCTGCCGGCCTATCTTTCCGATCGCGGCGTCTCGGCGCAGACCGGCGGCTGGGTAGTCGCCGCCATCGGCCTGTTCAACATCATCGGCTCGCTCAGCGTCGGCTGGCTGCAGAACAAATATCCGAAGCGCTACATCCTCTCGATGCTCTATTTTGCCCGGGCACTGACCATCCTGGCGTTCATTTCATTCCCGATCACCACTTTCTCGGCGATCATGTTCGGCGCTGCCACCGGTCTGACCTGGCTCTCGACGGTACCGCCGACCTCGGCGCTGGTGGCGATCATGTTCGGCACCCGCTGGTTCGCGACGCTGTATGGTTTTGCCTTCGTCAGCCACCAGGTAGGCGGTTTCCTTGGAGTATGGCTTGGCGGCATCGTTTTCGAGCAGTTCGGGTCGTATACGCCGCTTTGGTGGCTCTCGATCTTCTTCGGCGTGCTGTCGGCATTGATCAACCTGCCGATCGTGGAACAGCCGGTCGTGCGCCCGGTTGCGCAGCCCGCCTGATCCGGTAAACACTCTCCCAACTGACAAAGTTCGGGAGAGTCATCGTGGGAACGTTCAAGGCCATCAGGATCGACAAGGCGGAAAAAGGCACCACATCAGCGCTGACGCAGTTCGACGAAGCCGAATTGATGGAAGGCGACGTCACCGTCCGCGTCGAATGGTCGACGCTGAACTACAAGGACGGTCTGGCCCTCACCGGCAAGGCCCCGGTGGTGCGGCGCTTCCCGATGATCGCCGGCATCGACTTCGCAGGGATCGTCGAGCAATCCACCCATCCGCAGTGGAAGGCCGGCGACAGGGTGGTCTGCAACGGCTGGGGCATGGGGGAGACCCATCTCGGCAGCTACGCCGAGAAGGCCCGCGTCAAGGGCGACTGGCTGGTGCGGCTGCCCGATAATATCTCGACCCGCGACGCGATGGCGATCGGCACTGCGGGCTACACCGCAATGCTGTCGGTGCTGGCGCTGGAGAAGCACGGCCTGACGCCCAAAAGCGGTCCCGTCGTCGTGACAGGTGCTGCGGGCGGCGTCGGTTCGGTCGCGACCGCCGTGCTGTCGAAACTCGGCTATCAGGTCATCGCCTCCACCGGGCGGGTGTCGGAGGCCGATTACTTGAAAGGTCTCGGCGCCGCCGAAGTGATCGACCGCAACGAATTGTCAGGCCCCGCAAAGCCGCTGGCCAAGGAGCGCTGGGCCGGGGGCATCGACAGCGTCGGGTCGACCACGCTCGCCAACATCCTTTCGATGACGAAATATGGCGGCGCTATCGCCGCGTGCGGCCTTGCGGCGGGCATGGACCTGCCGTCTTCGGTGGCGCCGTTCATTTTGCGCGGAGTGTGCCTTCTCGGCATCGATTCCGTGATGTGCCCGATCGAGCAGCGCAAGCTTGCCTGGAGCCGCCTCGCCAGCGATTTGGATCACGGTAAACTAGCTGATATTACTCATGAAATCGGCCTGGACCAGGTCATCGGCGCCGGTGCCAAAATCCTCGCCGGCGAGGTCCGCGGTCGAATCGTGGTAAAAATTCTCTAACGGCGTTCAGACTTTACCAACCATGCTGCTCCAATGTTGCCACGGTTCGTATGGTAAGCAGCGGGTAAAGAGGCCTGCATGATCCGGAAAACGGGATAACGGTTTTCTGCGGAGGTCATGTCTAGCAAGGCGGGTGCCCGCGCTCAGTAGGGTGGAGTTGCTGCATGCTTGCGCGTTTGGTGTTGGGGGCCGTCACGGCCACGGCGATGGTGGTGCCGGCGCTGGCCGGGATGATGAATGCCGATGAAGCCCGCAAGTTTGTGGCCGGCAAGGTTTTCGCCTTCACCTGTTTCGACGGCTCCCGCGGCGCAGGCCGCGTGCTCGACGATCTCGGGGCGGCCGGCTCCATTCAATTCAGCGGCGCGGGGCCCACCCGCCATGTGCGCCTGCCCGGCAACACGCTGCAGATCCGCGGCCAGGCCGTTTGCGCTTCCATCAAGGGTCTTCCGTTCGAGCCGTGCTTCAATCTCGAAAAGCGGGATGACCGCTCTTTCCGGGGATCGGTGTCGGGCATGGGCTTCGCCTATTGCGATTTCCGTCACCAGGGCGCGCAGCAGATGCTGATGGCCCGCTCGGTGGCGCGGCCGCGTTCGCTGCATGCGCCGGCGCAGACACGCTCGGCCGACGCCTCGCGCACGGAGGTCTCGGCTCGGGTCGAGACGCCGGCGGTTGAGGCAGCGAAGCTCGAGCCGGTGAAGGCGGAGCCGGCGAAGGTCGAAAGCGCGCCGGAGCTGCGCCGCTCCACCGAGTGATATCAGGCGAAATGAAGCCCAAAGTTGGGAAAGTGTGCCCGTAGTCATACGGGCTGGCGTTTTCACGTCTTGGTAGCGAGTCTAGCCCACCGTGACGGCCAATGACGGCCTGGGGGCGGCTCATACGTGAGATCAACTATGCCGCTGTATTTTTTCCGGATTAGCAACGGTCACTACGCTGGTGCATCCGAACAGGGCTCCGAATTCGAAAGCCGCGAAGCCGCCTGGGCCGAGATGACCAAGGTGTCCGGCAACCTGCTCGGCAGCATTTCGCGCAGCATGAAGCAGAATGCCGAATGGCAGATGGAAATGCTGGACGAATCCAAGAAGCCGGTGTTCAGGATCCGCCTCGTGGCGGAATCCGTCACCTAATTTTCGATCGGCAAGTTCCTCCGTTCGGCGCGCGGCCTGACCGATCAACTCTCCGTCGGCACAGCAGGCGCCATCGCCGCCCGCCTGCGGAACAGGATCCGCTGATACAGCCAGCCGATTGCCACCAGCACCAGGCCCAGGCACATAAACGACAGCGCGCGATAAACCCCGGTCAGCGTCGACATGTCGATCAGGAAGGCTTTCAGGATCGTCAGTGCGATCACGACCGCTGATGCCAGCCGCGCGCGTTGCGAGTTGAAGAGGATGCCAACCCCGAGCATGACGACGCCGAACGCCAGATAGGCGATCGAGTAGGTGTATTGCTCGGCGCCAGTGGTCGGGCCGACGGCCATGACCGGACCGTGATAGATCCTGCGGATTTCAAACGTCACATAGGCCAGCGCCAGAATCAGCGCGCCTGCCGCGATCGTGTTGGCGTATTCGACCGGACGCCGCCCCGCCACCGCATAGGACAACAGCAGCGCCAGCACCGCGGGCAGGGCATAGCCGAGCAGCAGCAGGTTGATGACGGCGCCGCCGACATCGATCGACCATAGCATCGGGTTCTCCAGCACCAGCAGCCCGAACGCGGCGGCCAGGCCTGCAAAGGCGGTGAGCAGGATTGCGCCGGCATTGTGAACGACACTTCCGGTCCGGAGGCGCAGGCGCTCCAGCCCGATCGCCATCGCCAGCGCGACACAGACCTGCAGCGCGATTTCGGCCAGGCCGGCGCTCGGGCGATAGACGTCGCCATTATTGACGGCATGGCGGATTTCCATGAACGCCAGCAGCACCGTGAACAGGATGGCAGCGGATTCCACGATGCGCAGCGGCGCATCGTCGCCGCCGCGGCGCAGGAAGATGCTGCCGGCCCAGAACGATAGCGCCGGAATGCCGTAGCCCCACAGCAGCCAGTTGAAAATCGGCGTGGTTCCGACGGCGTGGCCTACGATGCGTGGCTCGTAGCCGATCCGCAGCACCACGATGGCGGCGAGGATCGCGGCCAGCGAACGCAGGAACGGGATCGGGCGCTGCATCGAGATCCAGGCGGTGCCTGCCGACATCAGCGCCAGCGCGATGGTCAGCCAGCCTTTTTCCAGCGCGAACGTCAGCGCCAGCGCCAGCGCCGCGAGCGCGCCGGTCGCAAACAGCGCGATCGAGGCCTGCAGGCCCGGACGGTCCTCGCGCTTGGTCAGGATCTCGGTCGCCGCAGCATAGGCGGCGGCCAGGATCACCGCGAGGATCGCGAACGGGATCGAGCGGTCGAGATTCGCAATTCGGGCATAGAGCGCGACCAACAGTGCCAGCGGCGTAAACACGGCCGCAGCCGACCACACCACGGGAATGATCGGACTGGCCGAGCGGCCCTGCGCCAGGAATCCCGCGACGCCGAAACCTGCCGCGAAGATCGCAGCCGAGATCATGTGCAGCGAAACAGAACCATCCGTTGCGCTCGGCCCGATGCCCGCGATCGGCCCGCCGGGCAGCACCAGCATGTCAGGGTTGGCGCGGATCGCCCATTCGGCGAACACGATGAAGACGAGACCGGCGGCGGCGCCGACCGCGCCGACCGCGGCATCGGTGCGCCAGGCCACAAACAGGCTGCCGGCTACCAGCAGGCCGAACGTAACCATCGCGACGTCGGCATGAGAACTGTTCAGCACGATCAGGGTCGCGCCGAGCAGATAGGCCGCGAGCGAGCCGGACGAAATCGGTTCGATCTCGCCTTCTTGCGCCGAAGGCCCGAACATGAAGCCGCACACGACAAGCAATGCGGCGAGGATGAAGCCGGCGATCACATGGAACACATGCGGCGCGACCATCGACGGGCCGCATTGCAGGCAGGGAAGCGTCCAGAGCAGTGCGAACACGATGGTGGTGACCGCAAGCCAGCGCCACATCCGCACCCGCGCCAGGCCGAAGGCGGCCGCGGTGACGATCGCGAGATAGACATAGAGCGCCCAGAAGTCCGGCTTGCCGGAGGAGACCAGGACCGGGGTGACGAAGGCGGCGGCGATGCCGAGCCCGGCCAGCGCCGGCCCGTGCAGCAGTGCCGCGGCCAGCGTGCCCATCGCGACCAGCCCAAGCAGGATGAACGCGGTGGCGGGGACCAGGAAGCCGTACAGCGCATAGGCTGCGTAGACGGTCGCAAAGGCCACGGCAGTGCCGGCGGCGGTCAGGATCGCTGGGATGTTGGCGATCGGCGTCGCTTCGATCGTGGAGATGCTCTCCTTGCGGCGGGTCCATTCGCCGGCAGCGAGCAGCGCCAGCGCGAACAGCCCGCCGAGCAGCACACGCACTCCGGGGCCGAGCAGGCCGGCCTCGATCGAATAGCGCACCATGAAGAAGCCGCCGAGCGCCAGCGTCAGGCCGCCGATCCACACCACCCAGCGGGTGCCGATGGTTTCCTCGAAGCCGCGATCGGGCTGCGGTAGGGGCGGCGGCGGCGCGGCGGGCGGGCCGTCAGCCGTTTCCGCGGCCGACTCGGTCGGCGCTTCGGTTTGCGGCCCGGTGGCGGGAGGGGTCCATTCAGCCTCGGGCGCGATCGGCGGCGGTTCGGCCGCGACGCCGGGAGAGGCGGGCGTGGTGCCTTGCTCGAACATCTGGGGAAGCGGTGGCGGGACGGACCTGGCGAGCGCCGCTGATGCTTCCATCCTGTCCAGCCGCCTTCGCAACTCCCCGATCTCGTTCATCGCTTTGACGGCAACGATAACGGCGACAATGGCGAACAGGAACGGAAGAATTATGAACTCGTCGAGCATCAGGCCTCCAGGCGGGCACGCAGAAACGTTAACCGCCTCTATGCGGCCCGTCGCAATGCTGTGAGTGCAGTTCTGCCCGAAAAAAGTTCAAACCGCCCCCGGCTGGCGGCATTTTAGCACAGCTATTCGCGCAAGATTATTCGAGGTCCACGCGGAAGGGGCGGCCCTCCACAGTCATGCTGCCGGGGCCCATCTCATCGAGCGCCCGCAGCATCCGCCCCTCGCGCCCCAGCGCCTTGTCGGCGAGGCTGACGATCAGCCGGTTGGGCTGGGCGATCGGCGAGGCGGCGCGGATCTGCCGGGCGATCGAAATCTCGTCGCGGTGCGGATTGAGCATGCAGGCGGCCGCAAAGGCGCTGGCGGTTGAACGGCTGATGCCGGCATAGCAATGCACCACCATCGGCGCACTGCGGTCCCAGCCGCGCACGAAGTTCAGCACCTTCTCGATATGCGCGTCCGACGGCGCCAGAAAGCCGTCCATCACCTCGGTGATGTCGTCCATCGACACGCGCAAATGGTTGGCCTCGAGCACCGAGGCCGGCCGCTGCACCTGATCGACATTGGCCATCACGGTGAGGATATGGCTGGCGCCGGTGGCCTTGACGGTTTCGGGAAGGGCGGCAAGCGAGCAGACGTGAAGCATGGCGATCCTTTTGGGGAGGCGTCCATTGCGGACCGTCCCTGGGCAGGAGCCATTATAGGCCCGGGTGGGGGCCGGTCAAAGCGCCCTTCGGCCCGGGTGGGCTACGGACCACAACATCTAGCCCGACGGCCGCGCCCGGCGTCGCCTTGGCGTAGCCGGGGCAAATCACTTCTGGTATTCGGAAGTCATGTCAAGCCCCGAAATAAAAAATATTTCTGTTTACCAGAATGAAAATCAGGTGCATATGTTTGCCCATCCCGTCCTGGTCAGAAGGGCGTCGGCCGTCGTCACGGACGTTGGACGGGTTGCGGTGGACGCTGGTTTGCGCTGAGACGACGGCGTGGATAAGCGTACGGCAAAACCGTGTGGTCCTGGCGCCCGTTGCAGGCGTCAAGCCGTCGGCTAGGCGCAAGCTGAACCGGTGGTGACGGAGTCAACCAAGAACTCGTCTCCGGGGAGATCACGGCATAAGCCGTAAAGCCATTGCGCAGGGAAGGCCGGGTGTTCTCCGCTGCCCTGTATGCTCGTGTGCAGCCTACTTAGTGCAAACCGCACACGGGACCGCGGGTGCAGCGCGCACCCGGTCTTCCCTGCGCCCTCTATCTTCGAGGGCAAGGATTTCTGGCAAAGCTCGGGCGCGATGCGCCGCGAGAATGCAAAACTGCGTTTTGGATATGATGGTGCAACAACAAGCACCGCTGTCGTCCCGGGCTTGACCCGGGACCCATAGCCACAGGAAGAAGTTTTGCGAACGGTCTCTGTTACCGATTCTTCACCGAGAGATCACGCGGTATGGGTCCCGGCCCAAGGCCGGGACGACGGGTTGATAAATCTCAGGGTGCAGCCGCTACGACGCCACCGCGCCAAACCGCGCCAGAAACTGCTTCTCCGCCTTGGCTGCGGTCCATGGCGTCAGATATTCGCGCACGGTTGGTTCGGGCAAGCCGGGATCTTTGCCGAACAGGCGCTTCGCCTCGGCTTCGGCGAAGCCTGCGAGATGCGTGGCTTCGAGATAGGCCGCGCCGCGGTCGGCGGCCTTGATCGCCTGCGTGATGGCATCCGCCAGTACCGGCGGCAGGCCGAAGCGGACATGGATCGCCGCCAGCAGGCGTTTCTCCACCACCTTGTAATCGCCGCCGATGACAGCCTTGAACGGCGAGATCATGTCGCCGATGACATATTCCGGCGCATCGTGCAGCAATGCGGCGAGCCGGAATTTCAGGTCGACGCGCGGCATCTGCTCGCGCAGCACGGCTTCCACCAGCAGCGTGTGCTGCGCCACCGAAAAAATATGCGCGCCGCTGGTCTGGCCGTTCCAGCGCGCGACGCGCGCCAGGCCATGGGCGATATCGGCGACCTCGATATCGAGCGGCGAGGGGTCGAGCAGATCGAGCCGCCGTCCCGACAGCATCCGCTGCCAGGCCCGGGTCGAGACATCGGAAGATTTGCCAGCCATCCTTCTTGTCGTCATTTGGCCTTGAGGCGGGGCTTGCGATGTTGTCCGCTGCAGGTCTCATGGCAGAAGCACGTGACCAGATGGTCGTTGACCATGCCGGTGGCCTGCATGAACGCGTAGACGATGGTCGGCCCGACGAACTTGAATCCGCGCGCGCCGAGCTCCTTCGATATTTTGATCGACAACGGCGTCGAGGCCGGCACGCTGGCGGTGGTCTTGAACTGGTTGACCTTCGGCTTGCCCTCGACGAAGTCCCACAGGAATTTCGAGAAGCCCACGCCTTCTTCCATGATCTTGAGATAGCCCTTGGCGCTGTTGACGGCGCCTTCGATCTTGGCGCGGTTGCGGACGATGCCGGCATCGTTCATCAGCGCGTGGACTTTCTTCTCGTTGTAGCGCGCGATCTTCTCCGGCTGGAAATCGTCGAAGGCTTTGCGAAAGTTCTCGCGCTTGCGCAGGATCGTGATCCAGGAAAGGCCGGCCTGAAAGCCGTCGAGGATCAGCTTTTCATACAGCGCGCGGTCGTCATATTCAGGCACGCCCCATTCGGTGTCGTGATAGGCCATGTAGAACGGGTCTTCGCCCGGCCACGGGCAGCGGGTCTTGCCGTCGGCGTGCAGGCGTGCGGAGCGGCTCATTGGACTATGCTCATGCGACGGTCTGCTTCGGCGGCGTGCGCACGTCGTTCGGATCGGTGAGGCGGATCGCAAGCCCGCCGGCCGACAGCGTCAGGCCGGCGTCGAGCGCGTCGGCGACGCGATCGGTTCGCAGCAGCGCGATGCCGTGGCCGCCGGCGGTCGACCCCATGGTGCCGACCGGCTTGTCGCCGGCAACGACGGGAATGCCGACTTCGGGCGAGAAATCCTCCAGCGTGACCCGAAGCGCGCGGGTGCGTGCTGTGCCGCGATGCTGCATCCGCGACACCACCTCCTGCCCGACGTAACAGCCCTTGTCGAAATCGATGCCCTGCAGGCGGTCCATGTTGGTTTCGTGCGGAAACGCGTCGCTGTACATGAAATCGAGCCCACCGCGCGGCACGCCAATGGCGATGCGATGCACCTCATAGGCGGCTTCATCGACGAGCTCTGCGCCGATCAAATCGGCGACCTTTTGCTTGAGCTCTTCGGGAACCAGAATGCGCCAGCCGAGCGTTTCGTTGCGCGGGTCGGCAAATGAAAGATCGGGCTTCATGTCAGGCTCGCCGTCCCACACCGCGAGCACGCCGAGGCTGTCGGAGAGGTTTTCCACCGCGACCTTGGCGCGCAGCTTGTAGAAGCCGAGCTTGTCGGCGAGGCCTTTTGCCAAGGGGCGCGGCACGTCGATCAGGAACCCGCCGCCATGGCCGCTGGGAGCCTCCGTGATCAGGAAATCCGCTGTTATCTTGCCCTGCGGCGTCAGCAGCGCGCCGAACCGGCCAAGGCCCGGCCGCAGCAGCGTGAGGTCGGTCGTGACGAGGCCATTGAGGAAGTTGCGGGCGTCCTCGCCCGAAACCTTGACCACGCCCCGGTCGGTAAGAAACGCTGCTTTCATGCGCTGAAAAGGCCTATTTTGAGGTTCGTGCTCGAACTTCTCGTTGAAGTTCTCGTTCAAGTTCCTGGGGAAACACAGGTGCCGGATATCACATGGGAAGTTAAGGCGCTAAGGTGCCGTCAACAAGCCCGAGAGGCAGCCTAAAACGGGCGTCGAGGACCGATGAATCAGCGATTTGATACCATTCTAAAATCCGGCACCGTGGTCAATCAGGACGGCGAGGCCATCCGCGACGTCGGCATTTCCAATGGCCGGATCGCCGCGATCGGCGGGCTCGGGCAGGCGTCTGCGGCCGAGACGATCGACTGCAAGGGCCTGCACATCCTGCCCGGCGTGATCGACACCCAGGTGCATTTCCGCGAGCCGGGCCTGACCCAGAAGGAAGACCTCGAAACGGGATCGCGCAGCGCCGTGATGGGCGGGGTCACCGCGGTGTTCGAAATGCCGAACACCGATCCCCTGACCGTCACCGAGGCGACCTTCAGCGACAAGATCAAGCGCGCCCATCATCGCATGCATTGCGACTTTGCGTTTTTCATCGGCGGCACCCGCGACAACGTCGCCGATCTGCCGGAGTTGGAACGCGCGCCGGGCTGCGCCGGCGTCAAGGTGTTCATCGGCTCGTCGACCGGCGCGCTGCTGGTCGAGGACGACGAAAGCCTGCGGCGGATCTTTGCGGTCATCAAGCGCCGCGCCGCCTTCCATGCCGAGGACGAATACCGCCTCAACGAGCGCAAGTCGCTGCGCATCGAAGGCGATCCGCGTTCGCATCCGGTGTGGCGCGACGAGACCGCGGCGCTGATGGCGACGCAGCGCCTGGTGAATATTGCCCGCGAGAGCGGCAAGCGGATCCACGTGCTGCATATCTCGACCAAGCAGGAGATCGACTATCTGCGCGACCACAAGGACGTCGCCTCCTGCGAGGCGACGCCGCATCATCTCACATTGGTGGCGCCCGAATGCTACGAGCGGCTCGGCACCCATGCCCAGATGAATCCGCCGGTGCGCTCGGCCGATCACCGCGACCGCATCTGGTACGGCATCGAGCAGGGCATCATCGACGTGCTCGGCTCCGACCACGCGCCGCATACGCTGGAAGAGAAGTCAAAAACCTATCCGGCCTCGCCCTCGGGCATGACGGGGGTGCAAACGCTGGTGCCTGTCATGCTCGACCACGTCAACGCCGGGCGCCTGTCGCTGCAGCGTTTCGTCGATCTCAGCAGTGCCGGCCCGGCGCGGCTCTACAACATCGCGACCAAGGGCCGCATCGCCGCCGGCTACGACGCCGACTTCACCGTGGTCGATCTCAAGCGCTCCGAGACCATCACCAACAAATGGGTGGCTTCGAAGGCGGGCTGGACGCCCTATGACGGCATGCGCGTCACCGGCTGGCCGGTCGGCACCTTCGTGCGCGGCAAGCGCGTGATGTGGCAGGGCGAACTGACGACGCCAGCGACCGGCGAGGCGGTGCGCTTCCTGGAGACGTTGAGGGCGTAGTGCTCTGAGCGCGGGCGGGACACGCGGCTCCATCACAGGTGTCATCACCCGCGCAGGCGGGTGATCCAGTATTCCAGAGACGGTTGTGATAAAGCCGAGAGGCCGCGGCGTACTGGGTCGCCCGCCTTCGCGGGCGACGACAGCGGAGTGTGCGAAGGATTACTGCCGCGCCAGCGACAACGAAAATTCGCCGTTGCGTACGCGCGCGGGAAGGCCTTCGACGAATTTCGCCACCGCGTCCTCGCCATAGGTCGAGACCAGTTCGGCCAGCGCCGTGAACAGGCTCGCCTGCGCCAGGCAGTCGCCGTCGACGCCATCGTGGCGCGCCTCGGCCCAGGCCTCATGGAGGTAGCTGAGCGCAGCCTGCTTCTGTTCGTGGTCGGGCAGCGGATCGCGGTGAAGCGAATAAGACGCAGGATGGCTCATGAAACTCGACAGACGTTGCGCGCGTTCCCCAGCGGAGCGCATCTGATCGCCAAGCTGTAGCATGAGCAGAGGGGCCTGCTAGGCCACATCTTTAAGAAAGGTTAACGCCGCTCCCGGCATTTGATGGGGTCGCGGGTTCCGCAGAAAAATCCCGGGAAATGCAGTCGAGTATGGCCTGCGGCGTGGCGCAGACATGCAGCGCGCCGGCCCCGATCAATTCGTCCTTGCTGCCATAGCCGTAGAGCACTCCGATTGCCTGCATGCCGTTGTTCTTGGCGCCGACGATGTCGTGGCTGCGGTCGCCGATCATCAGCGTCTTGGACGGATCGACGGCCGCGATCTTCAGCGCGTAGTCCAGGAGATCGGACTTGTCGACGCGGGTGCCGTCGAGCTCGGAGCCGAACACATGCTCGAAATGATGGCGCAGCCCGAAATGCTCGACGATGCGTGTCGCGAACACATGCGGCTTGCTGGTGGCGACGAACAACCGGTGGCCGGACTGGCGGAGTTTCGTCAGCACTTCGCTGATCCCGTCATACACGCCGTTCTCGTACAGCCCGACATCGGAAAACCGCTCGCGGTACAGCGACACGGCGCGGTCGGCGGAATCTTCCGCGCCCAGCAGTCTGACAAAACTGGCGCGCAGCGGCGGGCCGATGCACCAGGTCAGTTCGTCCTCGGTCGGGATGCTGTGATGGTCGAGCTTTTTGCAGCGCATACTGGATCGAGCGGGTGATGCCGGGTTTTGGATCGGTCAGCGTGCCGTCGAGATCGAAATAGATTGCGTCGAGGGGCAGGTCAGTTCGCATAGCGGGCAGTCAGGTCGCGCGAGATTTTCGAGCCTTCCTCGATGTAGCGGCGGATCGCGATCGAGGCGGCGGGCGTACAGGTGCGGTAGGTCTGCTGGAAGCCGTTGTAGCCGCGGTTGAAGCCGGCGATCATGCGCGCGCGGCGTTCGCCCGAGGGCGTTTCGGCATCGACCAGCGCCTGCATTTCGTTGCGCCATTTCGCGCCTTCATTGTTGCCGCAGATGCCACGCAAATAGTGCAGCGTGCCGAGGATTTCGGCCAGCCGCTGCAAATCGCGGTCGAACGGGGCAGCACCATCCTGGGCCCGCGCGGGCGTCAGATGGCAGGCCGAGATGACGATGAGGACGGCGAAAAAGTGCTTGCGCATTTGGGGGTCCAGAACCCGCCCGATATGCCCCCTCAATGCGCCGGAGGCAAGACATAGCGTTTTCAAGCGAAGCATGCCCTCGGACTTGATCCGGGGTGGACACCGGTTCGCGTCAAGAAAACGCGTCAAAACAAAGGACTCGCGCCTAAACCAGCTTCCGTGCCGCTGCTAAGACCTCCAGAAGGCCGCCGGTGAGCCTGAGATCGCCGAGCGCATCGGGGTCAAACCATCCGAAATCGTCGTGCTCATCGTTCAGAACCGGCTCCCGGGCGGTCCAGCGCGCCGCGAACGACATGATCAGATAATGCCCGCCGCCGCCGGTTCCCGGCAGCACTTCGCGCCAGCCGGCCAGCTCCAGAATCTCGATTCGCAAGCCCGTTTCCTCGTCGACCTCGCGATGCAGCGCCGTATGCAGCGATTCGCCGAATTCGACCCGGCCGCCGGGGAACGAGAAAAAGCCCTTGCCCGGCGAGCGCGAGCGGCGGACCAGCAGCACCTTGCCGTCGCGAAAGATCGCGCCGCTGACGGCGAGCTGGGGACGGATGGGCGGGGCTAGCGAATCCAAGGGCTTGATCCGGCAAAAGTGGCAGACGGTTTCTGTCCGGATCATGCCCGATCGATGCGCAGAGGTCTAATGCACTGCCGTCAGGTCAGGCCTTAGTTCGACATGATGGTTTCGACGTCGGCCTCGGTGGCGCCGTTGATGATGCCGCCCGCCAGTGCCACCAGCGGCTTGACCCAGCCGGTGGCCTGCTCGGCGAGCGTGGCGCGGGTCTTGTCCTGGCGGGCTTCGCGCATCGCCGAGCCTACCGCGGTCAGGATCGAGGTCATGGTGTTGGCTACCTTGTCGAACTCGGTGCGAATCTTGGGGTCGGCCAATTCATAGGCCTCGATCGCGAGATCGCGGGCCTTGAAATTGGAAGCCCAGAAATGCTCGGCGTAGGACAGCGGACTCCAGGTCAGAAAATCCTCGGCGCATTCCGGCATATCCGGAACCATCTCGAGCAGCATGATGGCTTCGTTGAAATGATTCAGATAGTCGGTGGCAAGCCCGGTGCGGGGATTGATGTTGGCGGCGCGCAGCAGCGCGGCGCGGGCCTCATCGATGGGGCCCGTGCGTGGCGGCGGTGTCGGGCGATCGGGTCGCGCTTCTGTGGCGGCCGGTAAGCTCATCTGTTCCAGTGTTAACAACTGGGGTTAAAAGGGATTAAACGGACCCCCATTCGGGTTAGATTATGTGCGGACGTTTCGTAATTACCTCGCCGCCGGCGGCACTTAGGCAGATTTTCGGCTACGTTGAGCAGCCCAATTTCCCGCCGCGGTACAATATTGCTCCGACGCAGCCGATCCCGGTGGTGATGCTGGAGAATGGCGGCCGGCATTTCCGGTTGATGCGCTGGGGCCTGGTGCCGGCCTGGGTCAAGGACCCGCGCAAGTTCTCGCTGCTGATTAATGCCCGCTCCGAGACGGTGCGGGAAAAGCCCGCCTTCAAGAACGCAATCAAGCGGCGGCGCTGCCTGATTCCCGCCGACGGCTATTACGAATGGCAGGATTCGAGCGGCCGCAAACGGCCGTTCTTCATCCACCGCCGCGACGGCAAGCCGGTCGGCTTTGCCGCATTGGCCGAGACCTGGATGGGGCCGAATGGCGAGGAGGTCGACAGCGTTGCGATCGTCACCCCGCCGGCCAGCCGAGATCTGGCGGCGCTGCATCACCGCGTCCCCGTGACGATCGCGCCCGAGGAGTTCGAGCGCTGGCTGGATGCCCGGGCCTTTGATGCCGACGACGTCATGGCGTTGTTGACCGGCCCCGCGGAAAGAGAATTCGCCTGGCACGAGATTTCGACGCGGGTCAATCGCGTCGCCAATGACGACGCGCAATTGCTGCTGCCGATCACGGACGAAGAGCGCGCGGCCGAGGAGCCGAAGCCGAAGAAAACCGTGCGGAAGGTGGTTTCATCAGAGCCGGAGGATGAAGGGCAGGGATCGTTATTTTAACTCTGCGTCGTCCCGGCCTTGCGCCGGGACCCATACCGCCGTGTCCTATCGGTAAGAGCAAAGGCGTTAGAGACCTTTAAAAGCAATAAACATCACGCGGTATGGGTCCCGGCGCAAGGCCGGGACGACAGCTACCCCGGAACGACAGCTCACCTGAAAATATTCAGCGCCGCATATTGCAGCAGCATGATCGTCTTGGCATCCGCGATGCGGCCGTCGGCGATCATCGCGAGCGCGGAATCGATCGGCAATTCCAGCACCTCGATGTCCTCGCCTTCGTCGGCCAGGCCTCCGCCGCTGCCGATCCGCATCGAGGCTTCATATTCGGCGATAAAGAAGTGCAGTTTCTCCGTCACCGCGCCCGGGCTCATGAAGGCCTCGAACACTTTCTTCACGTCGTGGAGGCGATAGCCGGTTTCCTCTTCGGCCTCGGCGCGGATTCGCTCCTCCGGCGATGCATCGTCGAGCATGCCGGCGGCGGCTTCGATCAGGAGATCGTCATGGCCGTTGACGTAGGCCGGCAAGCGGAACTGCCGCACCAGCACCACGGTGCGCAAGGCAACATTATACGGCAGCAAGGCTGCGGCATTGCCGCGGTCATAGACTTCGCGAACTTGCGTCTGCCATTCGCCGCTGCCGCGGCGGTAGTCGAGCGTGATGCTCTTCAACAAATAGCGCGCATGGGAGAGGACACGCTCGTCTTTAATGCGGACGCGGTCGGAGATGGTCATGGCATTCCTTCATCAAGGCGTAGGCGCGCGGCCGTCGAGCCATTTGGCGAAAACGATCGTCTGCGCCTCGGCATAGCCGATCGACTGGTAGAATGCGCCAGCGCGGGCGTTCTCGCGCCGGACCATCAATTGCACCTTGGCCATGCCGGCCGCGCGCAGCCAATCCTCGGCCGCGTTCATGATGACGCGGCCATAGCCGCGGCCGCGGCGTTCCGGATCAGTCGCGACGTAATAGACCCAGCCGCGATGGCCGTCATGGCCGGCCATGGCGGTCGCCACCATGGCGCCGCCGTCGCGGCCGATCAGCACGGTCGAATTCGGCCGGCGCCGCGCCAGTGCGATGTCGGACGCCGGATCGTTCCACGGCCGCGTCAGTCCGCACGCCTGCCATAGCGCGACGACGGCGGGGACGTCGGCATCCGCGATCGGCGCGATGGCGAGTGGCGGAAGCGGCTTTGGCACTGATGTGTTCACAGCACCTTGCCGGGGTTCATGATCCCTGCGGGATCGAGCATCGCCTTGATGCTCCGCATCAGTTCGATCGCGACCTTGTCTTTCACGTCAGGCAGTTCGTCGCGCTTGAGCACACCGATGCCGTGCTCGGCGGAAATCGATCCGCCCATCCGGAGCACGATCGCGAACACGACCTCGTTGACCTCGTGCCAGCGCGCCAGGAAGTCCGCAGTGTTGCCGCCGACCGGCTGGCTGACATTGTAATGGATGTTGCCGTCCCCGAGGTGGCCGAACGGCACCGGCCGCGAGCCCGGGATCAACTTCACCACCGCCGCGTTGGCCTCTGCGATGAAATCAGGCACGGCGGCGACCGGCACGGAGATGTCGTGCTTGATCGAGCCGCCTTCCGGCTTCTGCGCCGCCGACATCTCGTCGCGCAGCTTCCAGAACGCCGAGCGCTGGCTGAGGTTCGCCGCGATCACGGCGTCATCGACGATGCCTTCTTCCATGCCCTTGGCCAGGATCGATTCCAGCGCGTCACGGGCATCATCGCGCGAGGACGACAATTCCATCAGCACGTACCAGGGATGCTTGCTCTCGAGGGGATCGCGGATGTCGATGCCGTGACGGATGCTGAAATCCACCGCGATGTCGGCCAGCAGTTCAAAGCTGGTCAGGCTGCCGGCGGCCTCGTTCTGCGAGATCGACAGCAGCTTCAGCGCCTGCGCCGGCGATTGCAGGCCGACATAGGCGGTCTCGATCGCCCGCGGGTTCGGGAACAGCTTTAGCGTCGCCGCGGTGATGATGCCGAGCGTGCCTTCCGCGCCGATGAAGAGGTTGCGCAGATCGTAGCCGGTGTTGTCCTTTTTCAGCTTCGACAGCGAGTTCAGGATCCGCCCGTCGGCCAGGACCACTTCCAGGCCGAGCGCCATCTCGCGCGCCACGCCGTAGGCGAGCGCGGCCGTGCCGCCCGCGTTGGTCGAGAGATTGCCGCCGATGGTGCAGCTTCCTTCGGCGCCAAGCGACAGCGGAAACAGCCGGTCGACGTCGCGGGCGCGCTGCTGCGCGACCTGCAGCACCACCCCGGCCTCGCAGGTCATGGTGTTGGAGGCGGCATCGACCTCGCGGATTTTATCTAGCCGACGCAGCGAGACGACAACTTCGCCATTATGCGGCGTCTGGCCGCCGACCAGCCCGGTATTGCCGCCCTGCGGCACCAGCGCGATTCTATGCGCGGTGGCGAGCTTGCAGATTTCGGAGACTTCCGCTGTTGATCCCGGCCGCAACACCAGCGGAGATTTTCCGTGAAACAGGTCGCGTTCCTCGGTGACATAAGGCGCGATATCGGCAGCATCCGTCACCGCATACTTGTCGCCCACGATCGCGCGGAATTTCGCGATCAGCTCGGGCGGAATCTGTGGCGCGGCAGGCTGGACGATATTCATGGTCTGGTTTCACTCCCGTCCGATTCACTCCCGCCCAACCGCGGCGCGGCGCAGCCGGTCGTTGATGGCTTCACCCAATCCGTCGTTGGGAATGGGCATCACGGCGATGGTTTGCGCAGCCTTGCTGTCGAGCGCGCGAAGATAGCCGAACAGATTGGCCGCGGCCTCGCTGAGATCGCCGCGTACGGACAGATTCATCACCGCGGCGGCGGCGTCAATTCCCGAAACTGCATCGCTGCCGAACGCCAGCAGCGCTTCGCCGGGCTCGATCCTGATTGCACCGAGCCGCACACGCGTTCTCGGAGCATAGTGGGACGCCAGCATGCCCGGCGCCAGCGGCTGGGCGCTGTCACTCTCGGCGTCCGCAGGC
This sequence comes from Bradyrhizobium sp. OAE829, assembly GCF_040546575.1. Taxonomy (NCBI): domain Bacteria; kingdom Pseudomonadati; phylum Pseudomonadota; class Alphaproteobacteria; order Hyphomicrobiales; family Nitrobacteraceae; genus Bradyrhizobium; species Bradyrhizobium sp. OAE829. The sequence continues at coordinate 6,408,272 of NZ_JBEPOE010000001.1, forward strand.
GGTTGTTTGAGCGCGCGGCCCAGCACGCGCTCGATGTCGGCGCGGGGCAGGCCACCCGGCCGCAGCAGCATCGGTTCGTCGAAAATGCCAACGATGGTCGATTCGACACCGACCGCGACCGCGCCGCCATCGACGATCAGGTCGATCCGCCCCTCAAGATCGCTTTGCACATGGGCGGCCGTCGTCGGCGAGACGTGCCCGGACAGATTGGCCGACGGCGCCACCACCGGCCGGCCGAAGACGCGCAGGATGTCGCACGCCACAGGGTGCGCCGGTATCCGAATCGCGACGGTCTCGAGCCCCGCGGTGGCGAGGTCGGCGACCGCGCAATGTTCGGCTTTCGGCAGCACCAGCGTCAGCGGCCCCGGCCAGAACGCCTCGGCCAGCCGCAAGGCGGCCGTGTCAAAACGGCCGATTTCGCGCGCTGCGGCGAGATCGCCGACATGGGCGATCAGCGGATTGAAGGCCGGCCGGCCCTTGGCCTGGTATAGCCGGGCGATTGCAGCCGCATTGGTGGCGTCCGCCCCGAGCCCATAAACCGTCTCGGTCGGGAACGCGACCAGCCCGCCTTCGCGCAAACAATGCGCGGCAGAGGCCACCGCGGCCTCATTGGCGGGCAAAACCGACGTTTTCAGGCTTGTATTCACAGGGATTAATTCCTCAAATCGGTGCCTTGCGGTGACCGAAACCGGCAGCTATAAGCCGCGTTCTTAGTCGGAGTGTGGCTCAGCCCGGTAGAGCACTGCGTTCGGGACGCAGGGGTCGCAGGTTCGAATCCTGCCACTCCGACCATTATTTCAATGGCTTGCGCGACCTTCACGCGGCCTCTTATTGACCAAAAATCCCGGTTTTGCACGCAAAATGCACGCAGCATTTTCGGGGCGCACGAGACGGCCTTCATCTCGCGCCCGATGGTGCAGGAAGTCGTCAGGAGCATATTGAGCCTGGGCACCCGCGCGACGTTCTCCGTGCGTATGGCGAATCAACATTGCGTTGATGCGGTCCTCGAGACCGGCCCTCTTCACCAGATGCGGTCATCGTCAATGTTGAAGCCGTGTTATTTCCTTGACGGCCGCTGCCCAGCGCTCCGCTTGGGCATTCACAAACGCCGCGAAGGGTCCGGTCGTGTCACCCAGCGGCCCGAAACCGAAGTCCGGCATTCTGGCCTGCACGTCCGGCAAGCGAAGCGTACGATGCAGCCGATCTCGACCGCGAGCTTATCGATGACAGGCATCGGTGCCTGCACGCCGCTGGCCGTTGTTGCCGGCCGATCGCCGTGATGAATTCGAAACAGGGAGATGAAAATGCAGGAACCGGAAAGACGCGAAATCGGCCGCATCTATTTTCCTTCATCTCCCAGCGAGTTCATAACTGCATTTGCTCATTTCCATCGGGCCGAGATTGCCCGCATGGCCGGATGGCGAGATCGCATCGACCGGACCACCAATTGGGCCATTACGCTGGTCGCCGCGATGCTCTCGGTCTCACTTTCGACATCGAATGCGCACCACAGCGTGCTGATGTTTGCGATGGTGCTGGCATTCTTCCTGCTGATGATTGAGTCGCGGCGCTATCGCTTCTTCGACGTATATCGGTCTCGCGTGCGCAGGCTGGAGCGCAATTACTACGCCAAACTGTTTGATCCCGGCGTGAAAGCGGAGGAGGACTGGCAGCGCATCATGGCTGCCGATCTCCTGGCGCCGACATTCGTGATGTCGATGGCAGAGGCCGTGTCGCGAAGGTTGCGACGCAACTACATCTGGATATTCCTGATCCTGCTGGGCGCATGGGCGCTCAAAGTGACCTTTCCCTCCTTCAGCGGCGAGGTCCCGCCGGCTCTCACCTTCCACGATTGGGTCAGGAACGCCGGCGTGGGTCCGGTTTCCGGCTGGATCATATCGGCGGTCATGCTGGCTTTTTACGGCTGGATCGTCATCGCTGCATTGAGGACTGGCGGCCTTCAGGGCGAACTCGCGCATGGCGATGCTCATGTGTGAGGCGTGCAGGCATGTCTTTCGATCCTGGAGGTGGGACGGCAAGCAACCAATCGATGTCCGCGAACTTTTTCGACATGACCTTCACGCAGCGGGCGGAATCGAATTGGTGTTCGCCGTGGTGTGATTGAATCATCGCGATCCGTGGCGGGCGTTCGATCCCCGGCCTCTTGCCTGCGGTGGTTCGAGAACGACCTGCTTCAGATCGCCGCCGCCGTTCACAACGACGACGACGAAATTGAGTTTGCCATTGTCGTCCATCAGGCTTCCGCCGATGGCGCGTCCCGACGCTACCTGTTCCGCGATGATGACGGCGTCCGACAGCTCTTGCCGGACGGTCCGCAGCGCCATGACGTTGTTCCGGTCGTCCGGATTGAGGTCCTTCAGGTGCGACACTGTTTCCGCACCGATCGTGTCGCCGGTTTTTGCATCGATCGCATGTTCCCAGAGACGGTTATCCTGGACGGTCTTGACGCGATAAACCGGGGAGCCCGACGCGCCATCGAAGCTGATATCCGCGGTTCTCGAACCGGCGTGCCGCTTTTCAGCGATCCCGATCGCCTGGCGCAGTGAGAGCTGGGCGGCACGGAATGCCTCGAGCTCGCGATTGACCGCCTCCTGGTGGACGCGCGCGTCCTCTGTGCCTTCCTGCTGCGTGGCAGCCTCCTGCATGGCCGACAATTGGGGTATCGCAAATGGCGGAGCAAGCGCGAGGAGGGAGAGAAGGATGACCGCAAATCGTTGCTTGTTTGACATCGGCTGCTTTCGTTGTTTGCACGTGCCGGATTGAAAGTCGGGTCTGACATCAATTGCCGCTGGCGAGATGCCGCGTGGTTGAGACGCCGGACATCGGCGCAGGTTCCAATTCGTCCGGCGGCGGGGAGACCGACCAGACACGGTTGCCGCGCGCCCTGTCGTAACCGTACTGGAACAGCGCGCGCATATAGGCGGTGTCGAAGCCGGAGGTCGGCGAAGCCGGCTGATCGCCCTCGATGTAAGTCAGGTTGAATCCGAACTTGTTGCGGCGGGCGAAGATATAGGTGCTGTACAGAATCGAGCGGGTCTGGATTTTCGTCATCGTCGATGACGACCGCGCCGCGATTTCGACAGTGGCATTCCGAACCAGCTTGAATTCACGCTCGACCTTGTTGTTGATCAGGATGTAGAGCTGCAGATTGCCCATCTGGCCCGGCTTGGCATCGTGCAGCAGGTAGGCCTCCGGCAGCGTCAGGACAGGCGCGGTCACGCCGCCATCGACGTGCATCTCCTCGAAACGCTTGCCGTTGGCTTCCGCGGTCACCAGCATCGGCGGAAACACCACGGGCAGGCTGGCCGATGCGGCGACGACGTCCCGGAACAGGTTCAGCGCCGCCGGCGTGCGGAGCGAGGCGATGCCTCCCATGTCCCATATCGCGGTGCGCTGCGAATCGAGGTTGGTCGTGACGACGAGCAGCCGCCGGCCCTTGGCGTGTTCGGCTGCGACCGCCGCGACGAAGTCGGCATCGATATATTTGGCCACCAGTTCGCGCAGCCGGGCGTTGCCGAACAGACCCGCCCCGAAGATGGCATTGAACGGGTTCGGTGCGTCGAGAAGGCTCTCGGCGATGCCGCTGGTGTAGAGTTCGCGCAAGGTCGCGTCATAGCCGGGACCGAGAAACGCGAATGGTGCGATGAGCGCGCCGGTGCTGACGCCAGACACGATCGAGAACGAGGGACGCCTGCCGGTCTCGGTCCAGCCGATCAGCACACCGGCGCCATAGGCGCCGTCGGCCCCGCCACCCGATAGCGCAAGGTAGGTGCGGGGTCCGCGCAGCACGGCCTGGGGCGGATTTAGCCGGAATGTGGCGGCGGGCTCGTCGGCGTAGCGGCGCAAATCCGCCAGATCGAGCACGCGCGCGGAGGATGCATCCGCAACGCTGTGTGGCGTCCTCGGCAGCGACGAACATCCGGCGGTGAGGAGGCTGAGCGCTGAAACCATGGCCAAGGCGACGGATGTCCGAAGACCGATGCAGTTCATGACATTTCCGGATTGGAAGGGAGCGCTCAGGGGCGACCCGCGGGGCATCGCGAGTCGCTTCGCCATTTGGCCCATCGGGGTGCGGCGACCATTCGCTCCGTCAGGCGCCCGCGATTGCTGGACGGCCGCGGCTCTCGCCGCTCCGGCCTGGACCGGATTCCCTCGCACGCATCCGGACGCACCGCCGGAAACCGGGCCACTCTGACGCCATAAGACACATCCGAACCAATCAAGTGAGTAATCACTTACTAAAGTTGGCCGGCTCGAAAGTCAATAGTGGATCATGCGAAAGGTATTAAAATACCTTAACTGAATGGTGAAAGGATCCAGCGCTGCGCACTGCAGCAGACGGCAAATAGGGTAGGGTCTGGGCGTGACAAAGCATATCACCGACTGCGCAAGGATAGCCCGTCACTGGCTGATCCTTGCAGACGATCTGACCGGAGCCGCCGACTGCGCCATTGCCTTCGGCAGGATAGGGCGTGAGGCGGTCGTGACGTGGGGTGACGCCGCAAAGCCGTCGCATCGCCAGGCAGCTGTTTGGGCCCATGACGTCGCAAGCCGCGGTCTTTCGTCCGAGGCCGCTGCGGCGCGCCATCTCGGCGTGCTGGCACGCTTGCCGATGTCCGAACGTGCGCTGTTCAAGAAGATCGATTCAACGTTGCGGGGACAGCCCGCGGCGGAACTGGCCGCGACGCTTGCCCATCTGAAGTCAGCGGCCGAGCGGATATTTGGCGTGCTGGCACCAGCCTTTCCGGCGACCGGCCGCACCACCGTCGATGGCCGAGTCCTCGTTCACGGCGCGGCCCTGGAAGAAACCGAGCTATGGCGGCGCGATCACACCTATCCGAATGCCGATCTCGACGACGTTCTCGCTGCCGCCGGAATTTGCGGCGAGAAGGTCACACTTGCCGCTGTGCGTGGGGGCGATCTCGGAGCCAGGTTCGCGACGATGGCGGATCGGTCGGCCACAATGGTTGCCATCTGTGACGCCGAGACCGAGAATGATCTGGCCCTGATCGCGGAGGCGGGGCTGCATGCATCGCCTGCGAGCGTCTTCATCGGCAGCGCGGGTCTTGCGCATGCGCTGGCGAATCTGGAGGGGCGTGGCGGCAGCGAAGCGCTGCGTATTCCCGCCAGCAAGTTCGGAACACTCACCGTCGTCGGTTCGCTCGCCGCTGCCTCCCGTGTCGCGGCGCGCCGCTTGAGAGAGACGGGAGCGGCCGCATATTTTCCGGTCGAACCGAAAGCCCTGGCGGGAAATGATGTCGATCGCGCGGAACTTGCTTCCGGAGTGATGGCGCGTCTCGCTAATGGTGTCGATGCTCTCGTCGAGATATCGCTGAACGATTCTCCAGACATGTCGGTAGGGCCGCTTCTGGCCCATAATCTCGCGACAGCGCTGCAAGTCGCCGCGCCCGTGATCGGTGCGATTGCGGCAACGGGCGGCGAAACCGCGGCAGCGCTCTTGTCGGGCCTTGGCGTCAACGCTATCCGTCTTGCCGACGAGATCGAACCCGGCGTGTCGCTCGGCCTCACGCTGGGCGCGCTGTCCGTTCCTGTCGTCACCAAGGCGGGCGCATTCGGCGACGCGGATAGTCTTGTACGCATCAACGCGCGCCTTCACGCCGTTCGAACCAGAGGAAGTTTTGCATGAGCCGCCCGACGATTGCGATCACGATGGGCGATCCCGCCGGCATCGGCCCCGAAGTGATCATGAAGGCGCTGGCGCAGGAAGCGGCGCGGGCAATCTGCAATCCGCTCGTGATCGGCGACGCCAACCGGCTGCGCAAGGCAGGCCGGCTTGTCGGCGCGTCGGTTGCGGTCGATGGCCTCGGCGATGCCAAACAGGCGGATTTTGCCGCAAGCGCCGTGCAATGCCTGGACCTGAAACTGGTGCCGGACGATTTGCCGTTCGGCCAGGTGTCGGCAGCAGCAGGCGAGGTCGCCTATCGCTGCATCGAAAAGGCCGTCGAAGTGGTGCAGGCAGGCGGCGCGCAGGCGATCTGCACTGCGCCGCTGTCGAAGGAAGCTCTTCATGCGGCCGGCCACAAATTTCCGGGCCACACCGAATTGCTGGCGCATCTCACCGGAACGCCCGAAGTCTCGATGATGCTGGTGTCATCGAAGCTCCGCGTCATCCACGTCACCACGCATATCGGTCTTCTCGATGCGATCGAGAAGATCGAGCCCGGCCTCGTCGAACGCGTGATCTCGCGCGGACACGGCGTACTGGTACGCGCCGGCATCGCCAATCCAAGAATTGGTGTTTGTGCGATCAATCCGCATGCCGGCGAAAACGGGTTGTTCGGCCGTGGCGAGGAAGCGGCGAAGATCGCGCCCGCGATCGACCTCTGCCAGCGCCGTGGCTGGGATGTACGCGGCCCGCTGCCGGCGGACACGCTGTTCTTCCTGGCTGGCCGCGGCGATTACGACATGGTGGTTGCGATGTACCACGATCAGGGTCACGGCCCCATCAAGGTCCTCGGGCTGGAAGCGGGTGTTAACATCACGGTCGGCCTGCCCGTGATCCGGACCTCGGTCGATCACGGCACGGCTTTCGACATTGCTGGCAAGGGTATCGCGGATGAGCGCAGCCTGATCGAGGCGCTGCGGCAGGCGGCCGATCTGGCGCCGGACGCGGATCTCCGCGATCGTGTGTGACCAAGTGTGGGTGTTTAAGCCGGCGTTCCCGATCGCGCAGGCAAATTGCGGCGGCCTCCATTGACGTCGCCGCGCGGGAACACATATCCCGCACCATCGATCCACGTTACCGCTCAGGAGTAAGTATGGACGCGCCGCTGAATATCGATCCCGTCACAGCGCAATCCGGCGGCGACGTCGTGCACTGGCTGACCAACGGCACGCGCGATCAGCGCTTCATCGACAATATCTTTGCCGAAATGTGCATCCGGCTTCAGCAAGCGAACATTCCCGTCAAGCGGGCGTCGCTTCATATCCTGATCCACCATCCGCAATGGCTCGGCGCCCGGATCATGTGGGAAGACGGGATGCGCGAGGCCGAGATTGCGCGCGTTGACTACGATGTTCAGGAGCGATCCGAATATATCGGCAGTCCCGCCAACGAAATCCATGACGGTGTCACCGAGGTGCGCGAGAATCTCGAGCGCGATCCCTCGCTGGCCCGCAAGCATGCCGTCTATGACGAGATGCGGGCGAAAGGCCTGACCGACTATGTGGCGTGGCCGCTGTATCATACGCTCGGCAAGCGCCACATCGTGACCTTTGCAACCGACCGGCCAGGCGGTTTCGACGCCGCGCATATCGCCGCCCTGCAGAGATTGCTGCCGGTGCTGGCGCTGGTCAGTGAAATCCGGGTCAAGAACCGGCTGGCGCGTACGCTACTGGAGACTTATGTCGGCTCGCATGCCGGCGAGCTCATTCTGGCGGGCGCCACCAGGCGCGGAACCGGGACGACGGTTCGCGCCGCCATCATGATCTGCGACTTACGTGATTTCACCCGGATCTCCGACAACTGGCCGCGCGATGACGTCATTGATCTCCTGAACGGCTATTTCGACGCGATGTCGGAGCCGATCACGCGGCATGGCGGCGAAATACTGAAATTCATCGGCGACGGTCTGCTCGCCATTTTTCCGATCAGCCAACCCCAAGCCTGTGCAAACCTGCTGCATGCCGTGACTGAGGCGCGTCAGGCCATGACGGCGCTGAACGAAAAGAACAGCGAAACCGGCCGCGCGCCGTTGAATTACGGAATCGGCGTCCACGTCGGTGACGTCATGTACGGCAATATCGGGTCTCGCAGCCGGCTCGACTTCACGGTCATCGGTCCGGCCGTCAACATGGCGTCGCGCCTCGAAGCCCTCACCAAGCAATTGGGGAAAACGGTGCTGTTGTCCCGCGCGTTCGCCGACTCCGTCGAGGGCGATTTCGATCTCGAACGCGTCGGTGAACATCCGGTGCGCGGCTTCAATGACCCGATCGAGCTGTTTGCGTATCACGGCTGAAAGCTGATCTACGCCCGCGCGTCGCCGATCGCTTGACACAAGGCGTTCTCGTTCTCATTATGTTCTCTCTGCGGGAACCTCGTCGAAACGTCATGTGCGAACGGTCGGATGGCAACGACAGCCACCATCCTCCATGCGGACCTGGATGCTTTCTATGCCTCGGTAGAGCAGCTGCTTGATCCATCGCTGCGCGGCAAACCCATTGCCGTCGGCGGCGGGGTTGTGCTTGCCGCGTCTTACGAAGCCAAGGCTTTCGGTGTCCGCGGCGGCATGCCGGGACGGCAAGCGTGCGAACTCTGTCCGCAGCTCATTTTTATCAGCGGGCATTTCAGGGAGTACCAACGGCTGGGCGATGCCGCCATCAAGGTGATCGGCGATTTCACGCCCCTCGTCGAGCGGATCTCCATCGACGAGGCCTTTGCCGACGTCGCGGGCTGTACCCATCTGTTCGGTCCGCCCGCCGAAATCGCAACGGCCATCCGCCAACGCGTGCGCGCAGAGCTTGGCCTTCCGATCTCGGTCGGTGTCGCGCGCACCAAGCATCTGGCGAAAATTGCTTCGCAAGTGGCCAAACCCGACGGGCTCGTCGTTGTCGATCCCGACACGGAGCTCGGATTCCTTCACCACCTGCCGGTCGAGCTGATGTGGGGCGTGGGTCCGGCGACGCGGACACGGCTGGCCGAAATCGGCGTGCTCACGATCGGGCAGCTGGCAGCGACACCGGGATGCTCGCTCACGCGGGTGCTTGGTTCCGCGGCAGGGACGAAACTTTCGGCGCTGGCGTGGAATCGTGATCCACGGGAAATCAAGACTCACCGCCGGGCTCGATCGGCAGGAGCGCAATCGGCGCTTGGGAGGAAACCTGCCGAACAGCGGGTTGTTCGATCCACCTTGCTTCATCTTGCTGACCGTATCGGAAGCCGGCTCCGCGCCAAGTCCAGGCCTGGGCGGACCGTGACGGTCCGCGTTCGCTTCGCCAATCTGAATTCAGTCACGCGTTCGGTCACGCTCGACGCACCAATCTCCGCGACCCTGATTCTGGCCGAGGTCGCCGAGGAGCTGGTGCGCGCTGTCCTCACCGATCATCCTCACGAGAAAACCATCTCGCTCCTGGGGATTTCCGTGTCGCATCTTGGAGAGCAGCGGGATGTGGAACTCGAACTCCCGCTCGGACTTGGCGATGAAGCACGCCGTCCCGGCACCAAAAGAGGCATGGCACGTGGGGCGGCCGACCATGCGGTCGATAAAATCCGCGAACGCTTCGGATGGGATGCGATCGGCTACGGATCGGTGGCGCCGGACGTCTCTTCTTCCGTTCCCGACGCGTTTCGCATACTCGCCGAAAAGGACCTGTGAACTTCACCCTCAAAACGAAAGCGTTGCCGAGAGAGATCCAGCGACAGATCGAACTAGCCGCGCGTTTAAAGCCCGGTTCGGGCTTTCCAGCTCTTGCCTGATTTCGGGTCGTAGCGTCCCCCACCGAGCTGCTCGTGGCCCCAATTCATCATTTGCAGCAGGACGGGCTCCAGGCGTTTTCCTTCGTCGGTCAGCTGATAGGCGTATCGGACCGGGTTTTGCTGGTAGGGCTCGCGTTTCACCAGGCCCCATTCCGCGAGCCTCTTGAGCCGTTCGGACAGGATGTTCGACGGGACGCGTTCAGCGCTGTCCTGCAGCGCCTGAAAGGTCTGCTTGCGGTGCCACATCAGGTCGCGAACGATGAGCAGGGTCCACTTGTCGCCCACGACTTCCAGCGCGCGCGCGATGGAGCATGTCGATCGGAAGTCATGTTTTGCCATGGCGAACGTGCCCGTGTTTCCAGCACCGGACCTGCCCGGAACGGTGTGCCTCGATAATCTATCAGACCGACTTGCATTTTTAAAGTGTCATGGCTAGTGTAACTTGTGATTTGAAAGTGACTGGCTGGCGCCGGGTGGCTGATCGAGGTGGCGGCATCATGAACAGGATTGTACTCGCCCATGCCGCCGCGGCGGCCGCGGCCTTGATCGCGGGGGCTGCCGTCGTTGCCACGCGCTCGGTCATTGGAGAGATCGACCCGATCTCGCTGGTCTTCTACCGCTACCTGATCTCGATCGCCTGCTTTGCGCCGTTTCTGCTGGCGATGTGGCCGCGCGGCGGCCTTGCGCTATCCGAGTGTGCAAAGATCGCCGGGTTCGGGATTCTGTTCTTTGTGCTTTTTCCCTGGGCCTTCAATGCGTCGCTCCAGTACGTGCCGGCCGCGCGCGGCGCGGTTGGTCTGGCGACGATACCGATCCAGACCCTGATCGTCGCAGCTGCCTTTGGACGCGAGAAGCTGACAACCGCGAAGGTCGCAGGTGTCGTGCTGGCGTTTTCTGGCATCGCCGTGGCGTTTGGCACCGCTGCATTCGGGCGGGGAAATGCCGATTACATGGTCGGAGACGGGTTGATGCTTCTTAGCGTCCTCTGCGCCGCCATCTACTCCGTGTTCAGCCGCGCAACCCTGATGCGCCACGGGCCGATTTTCGTGACGGCATTGGCGATGGCATTCGCCGTCGTTGTCTTGTTGCCGGTAGTCGGTCTCCAGCAAGGCAGCGCGGCTTTGCCGTCGCTCAGTACAAAAGCATGGATCGCGGTGGCGTTCCTTGGAACAGTTGCCGGTGTTCTGCAGTTTTCGCTTTTCATGTGGGCATTGCGCTGGCTGCCCCCGACGACGACCGTGTTGTACCTGACGCTCAATCCAATCACGGCGATGGCGCTGGGCATTGCGATGCTTGGCGAATCGCTGACGGTGGAGCTGGTCGCCGGTATGGCCCTCGTTCTGCTCGGGATCCTGGTCGGCACCGGTATCGTCTCGGCCAACAGGAATTGGGTCCGACAGACGTCGTCGGATCCGGCCCGCTAGAGCGCGCGAAGTGGTCGACAGGTCCGCAACGCAAATTCGACAGGGCGAGAAGGGTGGCGGTCCCCGCAATGGCCCAATATAACCCTTGGCTCTACGCCAAGGAGGTGAGCGGTTGCGCGATCGTTATCAAGGCAAGTCCCTGAACCGGCTGGAAGATCATCGCTTCCTCACCGGGCGCGGGACCTACGTCGCCAATGATCACGTGGCTGACGTGCTGCACGCCCATGTGGTCCGTTCGCCGCACGCTTTCGCGCGTATCACCCGGCTCGGTCTGGACGCGGCGCGTGCGCTTCCCGGCGTTGTGGCGGTGCTTTCCGAAGCCGATCTCGCGGCGGACGGGATCGGCGAGTTGCCCTGCGTCACGGTGATTGATGCGGTTGAGCCGATCATCGCGCCGCCGCGCCCCGCGCTGGCCCGTGATTTCGTACGGCATGTCGGTGATCCCGTCGTCCTGATTGTCGCAGAGACGCTGGATGCAGCGGTGGACGCCGCCGAAGCGGTCGAGATCGCCTATGAGCCCAAGCCCTGCGTCACCATGGCGACCGCGGCGCTCAAGCCGGACGCTCCGTTGCTTTGGAAGGAGGCGCCGGGCAATTCCGCCTTCCTGTTCCATAGGGGCGATGCGGCAGCTGTTGCCGCGGCGATGGCAGAGGCCGCGCATATCGTCGAATGCGACCTGTTCAACAACCGCGTGGTGGCAGCTCCCCTGGAGACGCGCGCCGCGATCGGCTTTCATGATCACAAGACGGATCAATTTCTGCTGTCGGTAACCGGTCAGGCCGTCCACGACACCCGCAAGGTGCTAGCTAGCGCCGTCTTCAAGATTCCGCTCGAGCGCCTGCGCGTGGTGGTGCCCGACGTCGGCGGCGGTTTTGGGATGAAGAACTACGTCTATCCCGAATATGCGCTGGTGCTGTGGGCGGCAAGGAAGCTCGGCCGCCCGGTGCGCTGGGTCTGCGAACGATCGGAAGATTTCGTCAGCTCGGCGCATGGCCGCGATTTCTTTTCCCGTGCGCGGCTCGCACTCGACACCGATGGCCGGTTTCTCGCGCTCGAAGTGAAGGCGGTCGCCAATATGGGCGCGTACCTGTCGACCAGCGGCCCGATCAGCTCCACCAATGCGGCCGGCAGCGCGATCGGCGGCGTCTATGACATCCCGTCAGTGTTTTACGAGGTGCGCGGCGCCTTCACCAACACGCCGCCAATAGACGCCTATCGCGGCGCCGGCAAACCCGAGGCCAATTATCTGATCGAGCGGCTCGTGAACTTTGCATCGATCAAGTCAGGCATCGATGCCGTCAAGCTGCGCCGCCGCAACATCGTCAGCAGGTTTCCGCATCGCACCGCGATGGGCATGAAGATCGACGGCGGCCGCTTCAAGGCCAATCTGGACGACGCGATCGCGCTCGCCGATCGCGACGGTTTTCGCAAGCGGCGCAAGCAATCTGACAAAGCCGGCCTGCTGCGCGGCCTCGGGATTGCGTGCTTCCTCGAAACGTCCCGCGGTGTGCCGTTGGAAATGGCGCGGGCCGCGTTCGAGGCCGACGGCACGGTGTCGCTGGCGGTCGGTACGCAATCCAACGGGCAGGGGCATGAGACGGCCTATCCGCAGGTCGCGGCCGACCTGCTGGGATTGCCGATCGATGCATTCCGTTTCCAGCAGGGCGACACGGATTTTCTGCCCGGCGGCAACGGCCATGGCGGCGCCCGTTCGATGCATATGGGCGGCACCGCGCTTGTCATGGCGATCGAGAAATTGATCGAGAAAGGCCGGCTGATTTCAGCGCATCTGCTGCAGGCGCCCGCCGATCAGGTGGTGTTTGCCGATGGCCGCTTTGTCGTGAAATCCACCGAGCGCGCCATCGAGATCGGCAAGGTAGCCGATGCCGCACGGGATGCCGCCAATCTGCCGGAGGGCTTGACGCCGGGGCTCGAGGGAAGCGCGACCAACAGTTCCGAACTCTACAATTTTCCGAACGGCTGCCACGTCGCGGAAGTCGAGATCGATCCCGACACCGGCGTGGTGCGGCTCGATCGCTACACCATCGTCGATGATTTCGGCCGCCTGATCAATCCGCGCGTGGCGCTCAGCCAGGTGCATGGCGGGGTGGCGCAAGGCATCGGACAGTCGCTGCTGGAGCACATCGTGTTCGATCCCGAGGGGCAGCTGCTCAGCGGCTCCTTCATGGACTACACGCTGCCGCGCGCGCAGGATCTGCCGAATTTCGCCGGCGGTCTGAATCAATCGTCGCCGACAAAGTCCAATCCGCTGGGCGTGAAGGGAACCGGGCAGGCCGGCAGCATCGCCGCGCCGCAAACCATCATGAACGCCGTGCTCGACGCCTTGTCACCGCTCGGTATCAATGAACTGGACATGCCGGCGACGCCGTATCTGGTGTGGAGCGCCATACAGAAAGCACGAACATCAGGACGGACTTCGAAATGAGCCAGGCCGCCTATGTCGCCATCGATTGGGGCACCAGCAGCTTCCGGCTTTGGCTGATGGATCGCTCCGGCGCCGTGCTGGCGGAACGACGCAGCGATGAAGGCATGATGGCGGCCGCCAAAATCGGCTTCGCCGCCGTGTTGCAAGCGCATCTCGATGCCATCGGCGGCGCCGATCACCTTCCCGTCATCATCTGCGGAATGGCGGGGGCCCGGCAGGGCTGGGTTGAAGCGGGATACATCGATACGCCGGCAAGCCTCACATCCATCCTGCAGCGTGCGGTTCCGGTTCCCGGTCAATCCCGTGATATCCGGATCCTTCCAGGCATCGCACAGCGCGACACCAAAGCGCCGGACGTGATGCGCGGCGAAGAAACCCAGTTGCTTGGTGCTCTCGGCGCAGATGGTGAAGCGCTGGTCTGCATGCCCGGCACCCATTCGAAATGGGCGAGCGTGCGTGGTGGGACCGTCGAACGCTTCACCACATTCATGACCGGCGAACTCTTCAGCGCCGTATCGCAAGGGACGATTCTCTCGCTGGCCGTAGCGAACGCGGACGAAGCCGTGGATACCCAGGCCTTCAAATCGGCTGTCGTTGCCGCCTTTGAGGCGCCTGCATTCGCGGCCAATTTGCTGTTCCAGGTGCGTTCTGGTCAGCTTCTATTCGGTGGCAGTGCCGCCTCGGCCCGCGAGAAAATATCGGGAACCCTGATCGGCCTCGAACTGGCGGCGGGGCTGGCTGGCGATCGATCGAGGCGCGACATCACTTTGGTTGCGTCAGGCAGACTCGAGGCGCTGTACCGATTGGCGTTTGACAGCCTTTCCGTTGCGGTCCAATCCATCGATTCCGATGATGCGGTCCGACGCGGTCTTGCCTCGGCTGCCAAGTCCTTGGCCGCCACGTCCATCTGGACTTTATAGAAGGACCAAATTTGTGAACCCTGTTCCATTCCCGTCGATGAAGCGTCCGCTGGTTGCGATCCTGCGCGGCGTGAAACCCGAAGAGGCCGAGGGCATCGTCGACGTGCTGATCGAACACGGCATGACGGCGATCGAGATCCCGCTCAACTCGCCGGATCCGTTCCGCTCCATCGAGATCGCGGTGAAGAAAGCCCCGGCCGACATCCTGATCGGTGCGGGCACCGTGCTGACGCCAGAGGATGTCGAGCGGCTCCATGACGTGGGCGGGCGGCTGATGGTGTCCCCGAACGTCGACCCTGATGTCATTGCCGCCGCCTGGGGCCGCGGCATGGTCACGATGCCCGGCGTCTTTACCGCGACGGAGGCGTTGCTGGCGGCGAAGACAGGGGCTTCTGCGCTGAAATTCTTTCCGGCCGGCGTCCTTGGCGCGTCGGGCATAACAGCGATCCGCGCCGTTCTTCCCGCAGGCCTGATGATCGCCGCGGTGGGTGGCATCTCCGACAAGAATTTTGCGGAATATACCAAGGCCGGCATTCACGCCTTCGGGCTCGGCACCAGCCTTTACAAGCCGGGAATGACCGCGGCTGAAGTCGCCGAACGCGCCAAGGCAACGATCCGTGCTTATGACGCGGCGATGCAGGAATCGAAATAGGTCACCAGAACGCTCAGCCCGCCAGATCGCCGTCAGCCGGCGACCTCGCTGGTGCGCGCTGCTATCGCCGGCGTTTCGGCCTGCTTCGGCTGGATCGACGGCGCGTCCGCAACCATCGCGGGGCTGATCGCCGGCCTTGCGGCAAACAGCGCCATGCGGCTCATCTGGCGGCCGGCGACAGCGATCATCAACGCGCAGACGACATAGAGACCGACGCCGAGCGCGTAGGTATTGGCGATGCCGAACTCGATCGACAGCGCCATGCCCAGCACCGACGCCAGCATCGACATGATGCCGTTGGCGCTCCAGAAATATGGGTGCAATTCGCTTTGGCGGCGCCAGATGCTCAAGCCCAGCGGGAACATCATGCCCATGCAGAACGCGGGCGGCGCCAGCAGCAGTATCGACAGCACGATGCGCATGCCCGTTGTTTCCGAGCGCGCCCAGGTCGTCAATGCGGGCGTCAGCAGCCCGGCAATCGCGAGTGTCGCGAGCAGCGCGACCAGCCGGGTGATGACTTCGCGAGCCCGGGGAGACCGCGCGCCGACCGTGGTGCTGCCGAGTCCACCGAACAGCAGGATGGTGAACAGCACGACGCTGAGCCCGTAGACCGGATGGCCCAGAAACACCATCAGCCGCTGCATCTGCGATATCTCGATCAGCATGAAGCCGATGCCGATACCGCAGAAAAACGTCACCGGCGGCGTCAGTGTCGCCAGCGGCGTCGTGCGCGCGAGGCGAATGAACGGCCCGACGACGTAGAACAGACAAGCCACCAGCGCCACCGCGATCAGCGCCAGCGTCATTGTGATCGCGGTGTTGTTGTGGGTGCGCGCCGACATCGGGGCGGCGACGAAATCACCGAAGCGCGCGGTGTAGAAGAAGAATGGATTATCGTCGGTGGACGGCGTGACGTTCTCCGGCAGCGAGGCGAAGTAGGCCGCATCCGCCGTGCCGGAAGTCAGCTTTGTCGTCACGGCGTCGAAGGCGACATCCGGCCCCATCAGGATTTTGAAACCCTGGGCCTCAAGCCGCGTGCGTGCGGCCCGCCATTCGGCTGAGGTGAAGGCGTCGGGCCGCGTGATCACGTTGACGATATTGCCGACGTTGAGTGCGATCAAATGATCCTTCAGTCCGGCGGCAGGCACGCCGTTGCGTTGCAGGGCTTCGGCCGCGATCGAGACCAGGCGATAGAATTCGCCGCGATGGGTGTCCGGGTCGTACCAGCGCGAGACCGACAGCATGCCGCGCGGCTTCAGGGCGCGGTAGAAATCGCCCCATGCCTCGACGGTATAGAGCCGGTTTTCCGTCAATGTCAGTCCGCCCGCGGCGGTCGCGGCCCAGGTGTCGATCAGCGAGATCTGCACCAGATCGTAGCGGTCGGAGGAATGGTTGATGTAGCTGCGGGCCTCGGCGTTGATCAGGGACACGCCGGGCTGCTTGTCGAGATGGCCGGAGAAGTCGGCGAACTTGTCGGTAAGCACTTCGAAGATCGCCGGATTGATCTCGATGCCGCTGATTTTCCTGGCGCCGAACAGAAGCGCGGACAGAACGTCCCGGCCGCCGCCGACGCCGACGACCGCGACGTCGGCCGTGGGCTGCACCAGATAGGCGCCGTTGATGACGTCGTCCTTCAGATAGCCGAATTTGCCGAGGTCGCCGTCGAAACGGGTGATGACGGTGGCGGCATCGGCGTCGATGTCGAGATACTTCTGATCGATCTTGGTTGTCGGCGTGCGCGAAAAGCCCCAGCCGAACGGCACGGATTCGCCCATCGCCGTGACGCGGACGCGTGAATAGGTGTTCCAGCGCTCGAACAGCGTTCCGGTTTGTTGCGCGCCCTTGGCCCAGAACACGCCGAGATGGCTCTTGCCGGAGACATCCAGCGCCGCATGCACCATCGCGGCGGCTCCCAGCGACAACGCCACGGCGCCGCTGAGGCGCAGCGTGCGAACATCGCCGCTGCCGCGCACCACCATCCAGCCCGCGCCGGCGGCCATCGCGCCGATGCCGAGCGTGGCGCTGACCGGATCGATCACCAGCAGTACGAAGATGATGCCGAGGCATCCGAGCGCTGCGCCGGCGAGGTCAGCAGCATAGAGCCAGCCGCCGCTGTAGGGCATGCGCGTCAATAGCAGCGTGATGCAGACGCCGCTTTCGGTGAGCGGGATCACGAAGGCGATCGTCGAGGCCAGCAGCGCCAGCCACAAATACTCCAGCGGAACCAGCACCGGTGCGCACAAGAAGCAGATCATGGCGCCGACGCCGGTAACGGCAAACCAGGAGGCGTGGCGCGCGAATTCGGTTCCAACGCGTTCGGGCGCATAGCGGGTGGGGTTGTTGTAAACTTCCATCGCGCCGCGGGTCAGCCCGAGCATCGCCAGCGAAATCGCCGCAAACGCGAAATGGTAATACAGCATCACGCTGAAGAACCGCGTGATCAGGATCTGGTAGGACAGCGTGACCGAAGCCAGTACGAAAATCGCAAAATAGTGGCGGCCAGTAATTTTTGGGAAGGGCTGCAAAACAGGGCTCCTCAATGACGCCGGCCAATGCGCGCGGTGCTGCCCCTTTTGCCTATGCTAGATTCCGTAATGTTCGCTTAAATAAATCGCATGATTTGAAGCGCCGGGCGCAACGGTCCGGTGGCTTGCGCGCGCGGCGCAGGCCTGCCGGCAGGAACAAGCTCGTCGGGCCAATGGTTAAGACATCTTAAATCGCACCTGAGTCGGCCTTCTGCAGCTCACGTCACCGGCCCCGGCGTGAACAGCGTGAGGTCGTTGTGGATGCCCCAGCGGTCGGACCACACTTTGGTGCGGCCGCTCGCGACATCGAGGATCAGGCGGAACAGGTCCCAGCCGGTTTCCTCGATCGTCGCTTCGCCGGTGGCGATGCGGCCGGCGTCGAAGTCGATCAAATCCTTCCAGCGCCGGGCCAGTTCGGTGCGCGTCGAGACCTTGATGACGGGGGCGGCGGCCAACCCATAGGGCGTGCCGCGCCCGGTCGTGAACACCTGCAACGTCATTCCCGACGCAAGCTGCAGCGTGCCGCAGATGAAGTCGCTGGCGGGCGTTGCCGCGAAGATCATGCCTTTCTTGCGCACGCGCTCGCCCGGAGCGAGCACGTCGACGATCGCTGACGTGCCTGATTTGACGATCGAGCCGAGTGATTTCTCCACGATGTTGGCGAGCCCGCCCTTCTTGTTGCCGGGCGTGGTGTTGGCGCTGCGGTCGGCGTCGCCCTTGGCGAGATAGCCGTCATACCAGTCCATTTCGCGGATCAGCGCGCGGCCGACATCCTCATTGGCGGCACGCCGTGTCAACAGATGGATGGCGTCGCGCACCTCGGTGACTTCGGAAAACATCACGGCCGCCCCGGCGCGCACCAGCAAATCGGCGGCGAAGCCGAGCGCGGGATTAGCGGTGACCCCGGAAAACGCATCGGAGCCGCCACATTGCAGGCCGATCACGAGATCGGAGGCGGGGCAAGTTTCGCGGCGGCGCGCGTTGAGCACTGCAAGCCGCGCGTCCGCCATTTCCATGACGGCGTCGACGATGGCGCCGAACCCGTCGAACGTCTCGTCCTGCATCCGCACCACGCTGCTGTCGGTCCCTTCCGGCAGCAGCCGCTCGGGAACCAGTTTTTCGCAGCCGAGGCCGACGACCATGACCTCGCCGCCGAAATTCGGGTTCAACGCGAGGTTCTGCAGTGTCCGTATCGGCACGATCGCCAGCGGCGCATTGATCGCGGCGCCGCAGCCGTAATTATGCGTCAGCCCGACGACGTCGTCGACATTGGGATATTTCGGCAGCAGTTCCGCCTTGATACGCTTGATCGCAAATTGCAGCGTGCCGGCGACGCATTGCACGCTGGTAGAGATCGCCAGCACGTTCTTGGTGCCAACCGAACCGTCGGGATTGCGAAAGCCCTCGAACGTGTATCCCTCAAGCGGCGCCTGCGGGGCCGGGACGGCGGTGGCGAGTTCGAGGCTGTCGAGTTCGGGCGGCGTCGGCATGTCGATGCGCGCCTCGTCGACCCATTCGCCGGCCAGGATCGGTCGTGCCGCGGTGCCGATCACCTCGTTGTAGCGGCGGATCGGCTCGCCCTCGGGAATGTCCGACAGCGCCACCTTGTGGCCCTGCGGCACGAAGGTGCGCAGCTCGAGACCGCAGGCAAAACGGCTCTTCGCCGGCAGCCCGAGATCATTGACCACGATCGCGACATTGTCGTTGGGGTCGAGCCGGATGTAGCGCGGCTCAAAGGCCTGCGCTGTCGCAGTTCCCGTCACAAAATTCTCCTCAATCCTGGCTCCGGCCGTATCCCGCGCCAGTCCGGACAAGTATACGCCGTTTTGGCGAGTATATGAAACTCACGCGCCTGACGCATGGCGATGATCAGCTGCCGCACGCATTCGGCCATTGTGACGAGGCCGGCCAGTGCGCTAGCCTCGGTGCCAAGAAAATGTGTCAAGAAACGCCAAACAGAGAACTAGGGGGCAAGCATGGGCAAGAAAATTGCGATCATCGGAGCCGGCGCCGTTGGTGGATATGCCGGCGCACACATGGTGCAGGCGGGCGAGGACGTGACGTTCATCGATCCCTGGCCCGAGCATGTCGAGCACATGCGCAAGTACGGCCTGCGCGTTACCCACGCGATGGATGTTCCGGAATTCTCGGTTCCGGTACGCGCGCTGCACGTCACCGACGCGCAGCAGCTTGCGAAGGAGGCGCCGGTCGACATCGCCTTCGTCTGCATGAAATCCTACGACACCGCCTGGTCCACGATGCTGATCCGGCAATATCTGGCGCCGGACGGCTATGTCGTGTCGCTGCAGAACTGCATGAATGAAGAAACGATCGCCGGCATCGTCGGCTGGGGCAAGACGCTCGGCTGCATCGCCAGCAGTATCACGGTCAATCTGCCCGAGCCCGGCCACATCCACCGCGGCGCCGGCAAGCACGGGGCCGCGCACACGGTGTTTCGCGCCGGCGAAGTGCACGGCCGCATCACGCCACGGGCGGAGGAAATCTGCCACCTGGTCGGTTACACCGACAGCGCCAAGGTCACCAGCAACCTGTGGGGCGAACGCTGGTCCAAGCTGGTTGCCAACGTCATGGGCAACGGACTCTCCGCCTGCACCGGCATGACCGGCGGCCAGATGCTGGAGAGCGAGCCGATCCGCCGCTTCTCCACCCGGCTCGGCAGCGAAGCCATTCGCGTCGGCCAGGCCCACGGCTATCAGCTCGAGGAAATCTTGCATCTGCCACCGGAGACGATCGCGCGGGCCGGCGAAGGCGACGAGGCGGCGATGCGCGCCTGCGACGAGCAGCGCTTTGCGGACGGCAAGCGCACGGCATCAGGGCAACGTCCCTCGATGGGCCAGGACATGCAGAAGGGTCGGCGCACCGAGATCGAATTCATCAACGGCTTCGTGGTCGGCGAGGGCGAGAAGATCGGCATCGCTTGCCGCGCCAATGCAGCGCTGACCGACATCGTGATGCGCGTCGAACGGGGCGAGCTGAAGCCGGATCCGCGGCACATCACCGAGTTGCGGTTGAACTGAACCCCACGCGATTGCGATCAACACCACCGCCTATCATGGGGCTATGATTTTTCCTGAGTTGTCGTAACCTCCATCGCCAGAGATATTGGGAGGTGTGCCATGCGTCTCTTTCTTTATGAGTTTATTTTGATGGCTTCGATTTCGACGGCGGCTGCGGATTCGAAAACAGATGCGCTTCAGATCATCGATAGATGGGCCAAGGCATTCACGGCGTCGGACGTTGACGCGATCGTCAAACTTTATGCGCCGGACGCGTTGTTCATGGGGACCGGAAGCAAGGCGGTCGTGACCAAGCCTGAGGGTATCAGAACGTATTTTGAAGCCGCGCTTCTCAACAACCGGCCGAGAGGGGCGACCCTCAACAGCTATGAATCGATGGTGCTCTCTGACAACGCCGTGCTGGTGACCGGTCTCGATACGACGACTCGTGTCAAAGACGGAACCCCGATCAGCGCATCGGGGCGGGTCACTTTCGTGGTGGCAAAACGCGGCGCCGATTGGCAGATCGTGCATTTCCATCGGTCGGCCATGCCGCAATAAGTGGCTGGATGTCTTGGGCGGGCGCTGGACCAATCCTGCGCCAGCCCTTAAGTAATCCCGATGGATATTGCATCGGACGCGCCGCAGTCGCGCTATTTTCAGTCGCAGGGGCTCAAGCTTCATTTCACGGATTGGGGTAACGCGCAGGCGCCGCCATTGCTGCTGGTGCATGGCGGCCTCGACCACTCCCGCAGCTGGGATTATCTTGCACGGGCGCTGGCTGCGGATTATCACGTCGTGGCGCCCGATCTGCGCGGCCACGGAGATTCCGGCTGGGCGTTCGGCTCCAGCTACAGCCTTGCCGACCACGTCTACGATCTGACTGGCCTGGTGAAAGCGGAAGGTTTTGAGAAGGTCGCCATCGTCGGCCATTCGATGGGCGGCATGGTCAGCCTGACCTATGCCGGTGCTTTTCCGGAGCGCGTGTCGAAGCTGGTCGTGCTCGACGGCGTGACCAATTTTCCGGCGCGGCGCCCAAAGCCCGCCGACGTCAGGATCACGGATTGGGCCGGCGACCTCGACAAGCTGGCGCAGCGCAAGATCCACCGCTATCCGACCGTGGCCGACGGCGCTGATCGGATCGTCGGCCGCAACCCGCGGCTGACGCGCGAGCAGGCGATGCATCTGGCCACCCACGGCATGAAGCGCAACGACGGCGGCAGCTTCAGCTGGAAATACGATCCCTATTTGCGGGCGCGTGCGCCGTACCGGCTGTCGCTCGAAGACAATATTGGGCTGTGGTCACGCATCGCGTGCCCGACGCTGCTGGTTGCCGCCAGCGAAAGCTTTCTGCCCGATCCCGAGAAGGCCGGCGTGATGTCGCATTTCAAGCACGCCGAACTCGCCAAGATCGCCGGCGCCGGCCACTGGCTGCAGCACGACAGACCGGATGAAGTGCTTGGGTTGATCCAGCGGTTTCTTACGCGATCTTGAGGGCTGGCGTAACGAGGTCCGGCGGTTCATCGATTTCCTCCACGCCGGCAGCCGTCCGGCAGATCATCATCGCTTCACGCAAGTTCCCCGCGGCGATGTCGGCTTTGGCCGCCTCCCGCAGTTCTTCCAGCGATTCCTTGTCGAGGTTCTCGGCCCAGCAACCGAGCATGATGATCGTGGCCTTTGGCAATTGGCGACGCAGCCGCCGAACCGAGTAGCGCATATGGGCGGGACTGCTGGCGTCGAGATAGGACAGGCAGACGATCGCGACGCCGCTGAAATCCAGCTGCACGATCCTGGTCGACGAGAGTGCGTCCGCAGGCTCAACCCGCGCGCCGAGTCCATGCGCGTTGGAAAGCTGCGCAAACAGCACCGCTGCGGCTTCGTCGAGCGGGGTGCGTCCGGCCAGGCAGAGCACCGGCGCTTCTCCCTGCCAATGAAGCGGTAGATCGGCTTTTTGCACGACCGGTAAATTGCTTGATATCGCGGCATCCGGGACGGTTTCGACCGCGGCCGCCGCCTCCGCATCCATGGTCGGCGAGGTCACCTCGGGGATCGAATCATCCTGGGTGGAAAGGTCGCTGGCAAATTCGGTAACGGCGTCGCGAATCTTGATCATGCGCGCCTGGTCCAGGGCGTCGCGCTTGGCGTCTGCCTGCGCGAGTTGAAGGCCTCTCAGGGCGACCTCGTCGAAATACGACGACAGCGATTTCTCCTTCAGGAATTCTTCGGCTTTTCCTGCCGCCTCGATCGGATCGCCGGCAAGCATTCGCTGGTAGAACATTTCCGGTGGTGACAATGCGGGCCTGTCGCCAAAAATAACGTCGAGAAATTCGAGCCGCTCGACATGACGTCCGAGGACGACGAGGCAAACCGTCAAGGGCGTTGCAAGGACGAGCCCGATGGGCCCCCACAATGCGGTCCAGAATGTCGCTGACGCGACGATGGCGACGGGAGAAAGTCCGGTGCTCTGGCCGTAGGCGAGAGGCTCCACCACCTGGCTGATGATCGGTCCGACTCCGAGAAAAAGCACGACCGTCCATACGAGCATCGACCAGCCGGGATCGAGGGCGGCCGCCAACGCCAGCGGAAAAGCCGCCGAGATGGCTGTGCCGATGTAGGGGACGAACCGCAGCACGGCCGCCAGAATGCCCCAGAGGATCGCGCTGGGAATACCTATGAACGATAGTCCCGCCCCGATGATCACGCCGAAAGTGGCGTTGATCATCAACTGAGCCAGAAACAGCCGGCTGAGGCGCGTTGCCGCATCGTCCAGCGCTGCCGTCGTGCGTTGCAGATCATGCGAGCCCGCCAATCGAATTAGGCGGTTTCGCAGATCCTCGCGCTGGATCAGGATGAAGATAACGAAAATGATGATGATGCCGGTGGTCGCCAGCGGGTTGAGCAATGGCGCGATCAGGGTTCGCAAATTCTCCAGGGCTCCCGGGTCGGGCTGGCGCACTTCAACGGGAATGGGCAGGGTCGTTCCGGCAGCATTCGGCGCGCCGAGACGCGGGATCGCTCCCCGAACCGACTTGTCCTCCTTTGGCCTGTCGAGCTCCCGGCTCAACTCCTGGAGCATGTCCGCCGCACGTTCGAGGGTGCCGCTGCTCGCCGTGACGCCGCGCACCGACTTGATCTTTTCACGCATCGTCGATTGATAAACCGGCAGGTCTCCGGCCAGTTGGGTCAATTGATTGGCGATCAGCGTGCCCAGGCCGAAGATCACGGAGAATGCCAGAAAGACGATGCCCACGACCGCCAGGCTGCGGGGAACGCGGGCGCGCTGCAGCAGTCCGACCGGCGGTCCGAGCACAAAGCTGAGAAGAATAGCGAGCGCGATGGGTACGAAAATTTCCCGGCCGAAATACAGCGCCGCAATGAACAATGCGGCCATGATCGAGCAGGCGACGGCACTCAGCAAAGCCAGCAGCTCGTCCATCGTGCGTCCGGCGCTGACTTTTCTGGTGATCAAGCTCATTGAGGCTTTCTGAGGCGTTGCAGGAAATAGACGCCGGGCACGGGGAACAAAAAATGGGTTGAACAGGCGGCTCAAGCTGGTTCTCCCGTAACCAAGGCGCGACCGGCGCATAGGTTGCACCGGTTGGGGCAGCCTATTCACTGGAGACCGTGGAACCATTTTGCGAACTGCGAACCAGCCTTCGTCGAAGGCACTCTGGCGAGCAGGTTGCCAGCCCGGTGCGGTCCGCGACGTCGAACTAATCCGGCAGCAACGCGTTATTCCTGTATGCAAAAAGGCAAACCGCGCTGCGCCGGCCCAATGAACATGCAGCCCGTCGATCACGGTTCGACGAGGCCGGCACCGTTGCTTCCTGCAATGCCCGGCTCGGACGAAGCGGATCGTTTGAGAGCATCACTGCCGAAAACCAAACTGACCAGAGCCGATGCCGTCCGCGCTGCGAAGGCCAGGATCATGCGGCGCAATTCACTGCGAAAGCAGCGGCTGGCGCAAAAGGCATGACACCGGAAAACTTCAGTTCCTGGAATCGTTTTCCCGATCCAGCTCTTGAAGGTATGACAACCCATGCACGGTCAAGCGGTGCTCGTTCGTTTCACCGTCGACGTATAATTTCATAAGATGCCTTGAAAGACGCTCGCGGGCGCCCTTCGTCTCGGAACGGTCCGCAAGGGCGCCGTATATGCTCAGCGCGCGGTCAACGGGTAGCGTTTGCATTGGGCCAGCTCATCGGTTGGAGTTCGATTTGAAGAGGTAAAGTCCGGTGCCCCGCATCGTTCCGGCGTTATGCTGATGCAATTGTAAGCGTCAGGTCCGGAAAAACACGAAAAGGACAATTGCCAACGTGACCACGGCAATACTCAGGCTGATGAGGAGCAAAAACAGTATCGACGGTCCAGGCTCGGCCTGACGAGCTTCCGTTGGAGTTTCGATAATGACGCCGTGTTTTTTGATGGCCATACGGCTGCGTTCCTTCGCTCGTTCCAGCGTTTCATGGGCATTGGCAGATAGCCTCAAACCCCTGGATCGAGACCCGGGTCGGTCGAACACCGGTGTTGGCTATCCCTTGCTGGAGACCAAGCCGCCTGGATCATGATGGTTCCGGTCGATCGGCGACCCGTTGGCTCTGCCCGCCCTGCGAAGCTAGTAACCCGCCACCTGATGCGGCCTGAACAGCCGGCCCTTTTCCACCACCAGCACGACGCCGAGCGACGCCAGCGTGCAGAGGAAGAAGCCGGTCGCGAACGGCAGCAGCGTGCCGTCGTAATCCTGACCGATCGTGGTGCCGATGCCGATGCCGAGCAGGGTGGTGATCGATCCGTACAGCGACGAGGCGGTGCCGGCGATGTGGCCCTGCGGCTCCATCGCCAGTGCCGTGAAGTTGGCGATCATCAGCCCGAACGAAAACATCATCAGCGCCGACAGCGCCATGAACAGCGGCAGGGGCAGCATCTGCAATTTCACCGCCGCCAGCATGATGGCGGACACGGCAACATAGCCGAGCAACGCGGCGTGTGAAATCACGCGCATGCCGAGACGGTTGACGAAGCGGGAGTTGACGAAGCCGGCAATCGCCGTGCCGATCGCGATGCAGGCAAAAGCAATGGGGAAATAATGGCCAAGTTTGTAGATCTCGGTGAACACCTGCTGCGAGCTGAACACGTAAGCGAACAGCGATCCGAGCACGCCGCCGGAGACCAGCGCATAGCCCAGCGTCTGGCGGTTGGTCACGGTCTGTCGGAAGGCGTCGAGAATGTCGCGGACGGCAAGCGACCGGCGCATCGGAACCGGCAGTGTCTCCGGCATGCGCCACGCGCTCCAGATCAGCGTCACCACGCCATAGGCCATCAGCACGATGAAGATGCCGCGCCATTGCGTCAGCAGCAGCACCGCCTGGCCGAACGACGGCGCGATGACAGGCACCGCGATGAACACCATCATCGCCAGCGACATCACGCTGGCCATGCGGCGGCCGGCGTAGCAATCGCGCACGATCGAGGTGGCGATGACGCGGGTCGCCGAGGTGCCGAGGCCCTGCAGGGCGCGCGCCAGTAGTAACGTCTCGAACGAGGGGGCGGCGATCGCCAGCAGGCTGGCGATGAAATAGACGGTCATGCCGCCGAGCAGCACCGGCCGGCGGCCGAAGCGGTCGGACAGCGGCCCCATCACGAACTGGCCGACGCCGAACCCGACCAGGAAGATCGACAGCACCATTTGCGGGCGGTTGGCGTCGGCGAGGTGGAATGCGGAGCGAATGTTCGGCAGCGCCGGCAGCATCATGTCCATCGCCAGCGGATTCAGCGCCATGATCGAGGCGATGATGACGACGAATTCGGGGAAGCCCATCGGGCGGTGGCCTGAGGAAACCCAGGCATTGGCATTGATTTCAGACACTTACGACCTCGTTTGAGGCCGTGAATCTATTCTTTTTGTTGCGCCGCACAATGCCCAATCCGGGATGGCTGCCCGTCGGGGAGGGATGGGGCTGTGGGGTATGGTTCAGACGGTCGCGCCACGCGAAAGGTCTGCTCCCTCCCCCCTTGCGGGGGAGGGCTGGGGAGAGGGGTTCTCACGGGCAGTCCCGATGACGCCACCCCTCTCCCTAACCCAAGAGCGAGCTTCGCTCGTCTCGACCCCGCAAGGGGGGAGGGAACGCACGGTTCGCGCGATTTGCTGCTCGGACATCAGTAGCCGCGTCGGGCAAATCACTTCTGCTATTCAGAAATCATGTCAAGCCGTGAAATAAAAAATATTTCTGTTTTACAGAATAGAAAATCAGGGTACATGATAGCCATCCCGTCCCACTCAGAGGGCGTCGGCCGTCGTCACGGACGTTGGACGGGTTGCGGTGGACGCCGATGTTGCGGAGACGTAACGCGACAGAGGCGTACGGCGAAGACGCGTGGTCCTGGCGCCCGTTGCTGGCGTCAAGTTCCTGAGAGGCCAAAAGCTGATCAGGGGCGACGGAGTCAATAGAGAACTCGTCTCCGGGGAGAGCGCGATATAAGGCGTAAAGCCATTGCGCAGGGAATGTCGGATGTTCTCCGCTGCCCTGTATGCTCGTGTGCACTTTGTTTTGTGCAAACCGCACGCGAGACCGCGGGTGCAGCGCGCATCCGGCATTCCCTGCGCCCTCTCTTTTGAGAGGGCGGAACGAATTTGCAAACCTCGGGCGCAATGCGTCGCGGGAAGGCAAAGGCGTGTTTACGATGACCTATCCACGTCGTCCCGACCTTGAGCCGGGACCCATACGCCGCGGCCCATCGATTAGAGCGCCGGCCGTAGAGACTTTCTGCAAACAACAGCCGCCGCGGCGTATGGGTCCCGGCGTTCGCCGGGACGACGAGAGAGAAGGCGGACTTGTCCCGCCGTAGCCCAAGGGGCGAAGGCGGATTGTCTTACCCGCCCCTTTGCTTTAATCCCCCACCCATTGACCGCCCCGAAACGGAGACCCTGTGTCAGACCAACCCCTACGCATCGGCACGCGCAAGAGCGTGATGGCGCTGGCGCAGACGGATGAGGTCGCGCGGCTGCTGCGCGCGGCCAATCCGGGGCTGAACGTCGAGATCATAAAATTCGAAACCCGTGGCGATCAGGACCAGACCAGCAAGCTGCTGCGCCATGGCGGCAAGGGCGGTGCGTTCGTCGCCGAAATCCGCCAGGCCATGCGCGCCGGCGAATTGCAGGCCGCGATGCATTCGCTGAAAGACGTTCCCGGCAATGAGGAGACGCCGGGCCTCGTCATCGCGGCGACGCTGCCGCGCGATGCCGCCAATGATTCACTGGTGCTGCGTCCGGGCCTGTCGCTGGAAACGTTCAGGGCCTCGCGCGGCAAGGGTTTCAAGATCGGCACCAACGCGGTGCGGCGCGCGGCCTATCTGCGCCGGCTGTTTCCGGAAGTCACCGTGATCCATTACCGCGGCGCCGCCGACACCAGGCTTGCAAAACTCGATCGCGGCGACATGCAGCGGCTTCCCGATGGCGGCGAGGTCGGGCCGGCGGATGCACTTGTCATGGCGCGCTCGGGCCTCGAGCGTATCGGAATGATTTCGCGCATTGCCTATGATTTTTCGGTTCATGAGATGCTGCCGTCGGTCGGCCAGGGCATCGTCGCCGTCGAATGCGTCGAGAAAGATTGGCTTACGCGCGGGTATCTTTCTGGCATCGAGGACGTGTCCTCGCGGTTCTGCGCCGAGGCCGAGCGCGAGGTGCTGTGGGTGCTGAACGGCCATTGCAATTCGCCGATCGCGGGTCACGCGACCATTTCCGGCAACGACATGACACTGACCGCTGCGGTGCTGGATGAAACCGGCGCGCGCTTCATCGAGGCGTCACGGACGGCGGCGGCGGACCGGCCCCGCGAACTCGGCCGCGCCGTCGGCTTGGAGCTGCTCGACAAGGGCGCCGCCGAGATCATCGCGCGCAACCGGCCGGAGGAGCATTAACGCGCGACCTCGCTCCATTCCGGGCAAGTACGCTGATCGACCGGCACCAGCCAGGCCTTGTAGTTGGTCTTGTCGATCACCTCGGCCGGCAGCATCACCTTCTCCGGCAGCGGTTCACGCTTGAGATGGCGCACCGCCGCCCGCGTTGCGGTGCAGCCGATCTTGAACATGTTGAAGTCGACGCTCGCGAGCATCCCGCCGGATTCGATCTGCTTCACCGCGGGGAGGATGCCGTTGATGCCGATCACGATCGCCCTCCGGTTCGCGGTCTTGAGCGCGTCGAGCACGCCGAGCGCCATGCTGTCATTGGCCGAGAGCACCGCGTCGATCTGCTTGTGCTCGGCCAGCAGCTTCTCCATCCCGCGCCTGGCGTCGGGTGTCTGGTAATTGCCGACCGCCGAGCCCAGCACCTCGATGCCGGGGAATTCGCCGAAGGCGCGCTGGTAACCGCGCAGCCGCTCGCGGTTGGTGGGGGCGGCCGGCGTGCCCTCGATGACGACGATCTTGCCCTTGCCGCCGAGATGTTCAAACAGATAGCGCGCCTCGCGATAGCCGATTTCGAAATCGTCGGCGCCGACATAGGTCACAAAACTGCCCGGCAGCGGATTGGAAACCAAGATCACCGGAATCCTGGCCTCGTTGAGCAGCTTCACCGAAGGCACCATCGCGACGTCGTCGACCGGAATGAAGATGATCGCGTCAGGCTTGTCCTTGATGACCTGCTCCACCATCGCCTTCTGTTCGTCGACATTGTCAGGCTGCTTCGGCACGAAGTGCACGACCTTTGCCCCGCTGGTCCGCGCAATCTGGTCGGCGGCAATGCGGAAGGCTTCATAGGCCGGGTTGGTCGAGTTCTTGGTGAATACGGCGATGGTCATCTGGTTGTCGGCCGCGGTGGCATTGCTGGCGAACATGGCTATCGCGCCGGCTACTGCCGTCGTCATCAAACGTCGCATCATTGCCTCCGTCGGTTACAGCCACAAGATCTTCTTACGGTACTCAAGATCAGACAGTAGCGGCGCGGCCGGTCCCTGATGGAATACCGCGCCGCGCTCCAGTGCGAAGACGCGGTCGGCCAGCGCCAGCACCAGGTCGAGATTGTGTTCGACGATCACAATGGAGGTGTGCCGGCGCAATTGGTCGAACACCCTGAACAGTTCGAGGATCACGGTCGGCGCCAATCCCTCAAACGGCTCATCAAGCAGCAGCAGCTTGACATTGCCCGACATCGCGCGCGCCACCGCCACCATCTGCTGCTCGCCGCCGGAGAGGTAGTCGGCCGCGACGTCCATGCGCTCGGCCAGCCGCGGGAAGTATTGCAGGATCTGCGCTTCGTCCCACACCACGCCGTTGCTGCCGTCGGTCTTGCGCGCGAGACGTCCGAGCGAGAGATTTTCCCGCACCGTCATGCCCGCGAACAGGCCGCGGCCCTGCGGGACATAACCGATGCCCATGCGCGCGATATCGGGCGCCGGCAGGCGGGCGATATCGGTGCCGGCATATTTGATCTTGCCCGACGACAGCGGCACCAATCCGGCGAGCGTCTTGAGCAGCGTCGACTTGCCGGCGCCGTTGCGGCCGAGCAGGGCGACGATCTCGCCTTCGCGCACGTCCAGCGAGGCGTCGTGCAGGATATGGCTCTTGCCGTAGAACGTATTGACGCCTTCGAAGCGCAGGACCTGCGCCGCACTCTCCCTGGCTTCGTCGGTGCGGCTGTGCTCCACCTCGGGAACGCCGGTGCCGGTATAGATTTCCTGCACCCGGCGGTCGGCACGCACCGCACTGGGCGGGCCGGTCATCAGCACTTCGCCCTGGTTCATCACGGTGACGGAGTGCGAGAAGCCGAGCACGCGGTCGATATCGTGCTCGACGATCAGCACGGGAATATTGGCGGCGACGTTCTTGACGAGATTCGAGACGCGCTCGCGTTCGGCCGCGGCAAGGCCGGCCAGCGGCTCGTCGAGCAGCAGCACCTGCGGCTTGGAGCCGAGTGCGATGCCGAGATCGACCAGCCGCTGCCCGCCATAGGACAGTTCGCCGCCTTCGATGGTCTCGATGCCCTCAAGCCCGAGGAATTTGATCAGCTCCGCGGTCTCGGCGTGGATGCTCTCGTAGCTGTCGATGTCGCGCCAGAAATTGAAGCGCATATCGCTCTGCGCCTGCAGCGACAGCCGCAAATTCTCGTAGATCGAAAGGCCCTTGAACAGATTGGTGATCTGGAACGAGCGCGCCAGGCCCTGGTGGCAGATCAGGTCGGACGGCACGCCCTGAATCTCGCGTCCGTTGAGCTTGATGGTGCCCTTGTCGGTCGGGAACAGACCCGAGACCAGATTGAACAGCGTCGTCTTGCCGGCGCCGTTCGGCCCGATCAGCGCATGGATTTCACCGGCGCCGACGCTAAGGCTCGCATTGTGGACGGCGCGGATGCCGCCAAAGCTCCGGGAGACACCATTCACTTCCAGCACGGTGCCGGTGAGTCCCTTCGGCATCAGGAAGGCCGGCAGCGGCAGGCCTTCGTAGATCTTGCGCCGGCTCATCGCTGCGGATTCCTCCGGCGCCGGCCACCAGCGCTTGCTGAGGCGCGCCCAGATGCCGACCAGCCCGTCCGGCGAGAACAGCACGAAGGCGACGAAGATCAACCCGAACCACAGCAGCCAGTCCGAGGTCCAGATCGAAAACAATTCGCGGAACAGAATGAAGAACAATGCGCCGAGCGCCGGCCCCAGCATGCTGCGCATGCCGCCGATCACGACGATCGCGAGCAGTTCGCCGGAGAACGGCACCGACACTGCCTCGGCGGAGACGAGGTAATTCTGGAATCCGATCAGTCCGCCGGCAAAGCCTGTCACCACAGCCGAGATCACGAAGACGCCGAGCTTGTAGCGCTCGACGGGATAGCCCTGGAAGGTAGCGCGCAACTGGTTCTCGCGGATCGCCACCAGCACATGGCCGAACGGCGAACGCACCAGCCGCAGCAACAGATAGAGCACACCGAGGCTGAGCACGGCGACGACGATGTAATAGTTGAGCGCGTTGTCGAGATCGAAGGCGCCGATGCTGCCGCGCTTCAGGCCGCCGAGGCCGTCTTCGCCGCCGGTCACCTTGGTCCAGCGGAAGGCGGTGGTGTAGGCCAGCGCCGCCAGCGCCAGCGTCAGCAGCGAGAAGTAGACGCCGCGCCGCCGCAGGATGACGATACCGACGGCTGCCGACGCGACCGCCACGACCACCAGTGACAGCAACAATGGCAGCCAGATCGAGCCGGGGAACCAGTTGAGCTGGATCAGGCCCGCCGCATAGGCGCCGATCCCGAACCAGGTGCCATGGCCGAACGAGACGAGGCCAGTGTAGCCGACGCACAGGTTGAGCCCCATGGTCGCGATCGCCAGCGCCACCACCATGGTGCCGGTGTTGTGCGACAGGCCGAGCGCCTGCATGCCGAACGGCAGCGCGATCAGCGCGAGGGACGCCAGCAGCAGCGGCCGGTATTTCGAGGCAGGCGACAGCTTCATTCGAATTTCTCGATACGCTCGCCCAACAGCCCGCGCGGCCGCACCAGCAACACCACGAACATCAGGACATACATCGATGCCTCGCCGGCGGCGGGCTCGAAATGGATGGTGATGCCGCGCACCACGCCGACCAGCAGCGCCGCGATCACCACGCCCCAGAAACTGCCGAGGCCGCCGATCACGACGACGACGAAGGCGACCGTGATGATGTCGGCGCCCATCGCCGGCTGCACGATGGTGATCGGCGCAAAGAACGCGCCGGCGAGCGCGGCCATGCCGACGCCGAGCATCACGATCGCGGTCATGTATGGCTGCAGCCGGATGCCGAGCGCGGCGACCATGTCGGGCCGCTGGATGCCGGCGCGCACCACGCGGCCGAAGGAGGTCTTGTGCAGCAGCAGCCATACGGCGACCAGCACCCCGATCACGACGGCGAGAATGAGGAGGCGGTATCGCGAAAACAGGAAGTCGCCGAGGAACACCGAGCCGCGGAGCGCCGGCGGGATCGCCGCCGAAATCGGCGGCGCGCCCCAGATGATGCGGATCGCCTGTTCGGCAACCATCGCAAGCCCGAACGTCACCAGCAGGCTCAGGATCGGATCAGCGGTGTAAAAACGTCGGAGGATGTATCGCTCGAACAGGATTCCCAGCATGGCCACCGCGATCGGCGACAGCACGACGGCGGAGCCGAAGCCGAGATATTTGGTGATCTCGACGGAGACGTACGCCCCCAGCGCGAAGAACGCGCCATGGGCCAGATTGACGACGCCGCCGACGCTGAAGATCAGCGACAGCCCGAGCGCGATCAGGAGATAATAGCCCCCGAGCACGAGGCCATTCACCACCTGTTCCAGCAAGAATGCGAATTGCATGTGGCTACCTTGAACAAGAGCGGCGCCGGCTGGTCGATGCCGGCGCCGCTCACGCCAAACGGGGCTAGCGCGCGAAGCGGCGCGTCAGGCCTTCATCTCGCAGGGGTTCTGCGTCCTGGTCGGATAGATTTTCTCCAGCGGCTCTGCTGCCACCGGCACGGCGTCGCCAAGCACCAGCATGTCCCACTTGTCCTTCATCTCGGCTTTCGGCTTGACGGTGAACGGATAGGCCTCCTGCACCAGCTGATGGTCCCAGGAGCGGAAATAGCCCTTGCGCGCCTTCATGATGTCGAACTCGGTCTGCTTTTCGAAATGCGCGATCAGCGCGTCGCTCTCGGTCGATTTGATCTCGTTGATCGCCTGCGCCAGCAGCTTGAGCGTGATGTATTCGATCCAGGCGTGGTTCTCCGGAGGCTTGCCGTATTTTTGGGTAAAGGCGGCGACAAAGGCCTTGGAAGCCGGGTTGTCGAGCGTGTGATACCAGACGGTCGGCCAGGTGCCGCTGAGATTGCCTTCGCCGGCGGCCCAGGCATCGCCGGTGTTGAGGTTGAAGCCGACCAGCGGGTAGGGGAAGCCGAACTCCGCATATTGCTTCACCAGGTTGGTGACCTGGTTGCCGGCGAGGTTGCAGCACACCACGTCCGGCTTGGCTTGCCGCACCTTCAGCAGGTAGGGGCTGAAATCGGTGACGTCGGTCGCGATCAGTTCGTCGCCGGCCAGCGTGGCGCCGTTGGCGTCGAAGAAGGTTTTGGTGGCTTTCAGCAGATCGTGGCCGAAAATGTAGTCCGCGGTCAGCGTGAAGAACTTCTTGCCCTTCACCATGCCCTTTTGATTGAGCGCGGTGCCGACGGCATTGACCATCACCGTGTTCGGAATGTCGCAGTGGAATGAGTAGCGGTTGCAGTTCTTGCCGCGCAGCGCGTCGGAGCGCGCGCCGGTCGAGAAGAACACCTTCTTGTTGCGCTCGGCGACCTGCATGATGGTGAGCGAGGAGGCCGAGGAGATTTCGCCGAGCAGCACCACGGCGCCGTCCTGCTCGATCATGCGCTGGGCCTTGGTCGAGGCGGTCGCGGGATTGACCGAGTCTTCCGAGATCAGGTCGATTTGCTTGCCCATGATGCCGCCGGACTGATTGATCTCTTCCGCGGCGAGCTTGACGCCGAGCTGGGCGTAGCTGCCGATCGCGCCGAGAAAACCGGTCAGCGGCACGAGATGCCCGATCTTGATCCGGGTTGCCTGGGCGCGAACGATCGCCGGAAATCCCAGAGCGGAAGCGCCGGCAAACGCGGCGCCCGTCTTCAACAAAGTACGTCGGCTGTAGCTGAACATGGCGGGTCTCCTCCCTGGGGGCGCGTCACGACGTCCTGCCTCCGATTCTCGCTCTGCGAGGATGTGAGAGACGTTCTTTTATTATTGGAGGATAATTTCGGACACAGCCGCGCCTGTCAACGCCAAATGCGTCACAGATTCGCTTCAAGCGATTGTGGAGAGGTGTTAGGAGGACTTCGCGGTGTCGCGGGCGCCGAACTCGGCGGACAGCCGGGCGGCGGCGGTTTGCACCAGTTTGGCGCGGCTTTTCAGCACCTGGTCGGACATCCGCCAGATCGGGCCGGAAATGCCGAGCGCCCCGATCACGTCGCCGGTAAAGTTATAGACCGGCACTGCGATGCAGCGCACTTCCGCGTGGTACTCGCCGTCGTCGATCGCGATCGCGCTGCGCCGGATTTCGGCAATCTCGCGCAGCAGCACGGCAGGATCGGTAA
Source organism: Bradyrhizobium sp. OAE829 (assembly GCF_040546575.1). Lineage (NCBI taxonomy): Bacteria > Pseudomonadati > Pseudomonadota > Alphaproteobacteria > Hyphomicrobiales > Nitrobacteraceae > Bradyrhizobium > Bradyrhizobium sp. OAE829. Next base: position 6,442,774 of record NZ_JBEPOE010000001.1, read on the forward strand.
TCGACTTGCCGGTCGAAGGCTTCAGTTCGACACGTTCGAGGAAGCGCTTCAACTGGTCAGGGCGCAGCGAGGCCAGGATGATCTTGCCGAGCGCGGTGCAGTGCGCCGGTCGCACCACGCCGACCCGGTCGGTGAGCTGGAACGCGCCGGAGCCGCTGGTGCGGGCAATAACCACGACGGAATCGCCCATACGCACCGCAAAATGCCCGCTCTCGCCGGTTTCCCGCGAGAGATCTTCCAGCACCGGTGTTGCGAGATTGACCATCTCGATTTCATCGAGCGCGCTGGCGGCGAGCGCGAACAACGGCCGGCCAACGCGGTAGCGCTTGGAATCCCGCTCCTGCCGCATGTAGCCCAGCGTGACGAGGGTCTTGGCAAGATGGAACGTGGTGGAATTATGCAGGCCGACAAGCTTGCTCAGTTCAGCGAGGCTGATGCCCTCGCGGTGGCGCGCGACTTCCTCGAGGATCGAAAACGCGCGCCCCAGCGACTGCACGCCGCCGCGCTGACGCTCCTCGGCGTCGTCGTCGATGTTGGGCGCGTTCGATTGCACCAGCCGGGCGACCGCCGTCTTGCGTGGCGTGGCGGGCTTCTCGCTCGTCTTCGGCTTGGTTCGCGATTTCACGGATGGGTCTCCAGGAAGGCAGGGCCGAATTCTATCAGGCTGTCCTCGTCAATGAATAGCATGATGCTCCGCTGCGGGCCTGTCCATCTCTATACCACAATAGCAATTGACGTACAGTATTATGAGAAATAGGTTCGCCCCTGGCGGCCGCGCTAATCAAGACGCGGCGTCCAGGCTTGTTGAGCAGGGAGAGAGTGATCCGATGGCGCGCAATATGCTCAACGGGGCCCAAATCATCGTCAACTATTTGATCCAGGAGAAGGTGCCGCAGGTGTTCGGCCTGTGCGGCCACGGCAATATCCAGTTCATCGACGCGCTGTACGAGCGTTCCGACGACATCAAGACCATCTCGGTCCACCATGAGAGCGTCGCCGGGTTCATGGCGGACGTTTATTACCGGGTGTCAGGGCGGCCGACCGCGACCTTCACCTCCTGCGGGCCGGGCTCGGCCAATCTGCCGATCTCGCTCGGCAACGCGTTCCTCGATTCGGTGCCGTTCATGGCGGTGACCGGCAATGTGCCGACCAGCCAGTTCAATCGCGGGGCGTTTCAGGAATTGTATCGGCACTATCAGGCCGACTTTCCCTCCACGGTGCGTTCCTATTGCAAGAAGGTGTTCCAGCCGACGCGGGGCGAGATGGTGCCGCTCGCGGTTCGGCAAGCCTGGAAGACGATGATGTCGGGACGTCCGGGTCCTGTTGTGCTGGATGTTCCCTTTGACGTGTTCATGGAGTCGGCCGCCGAGGAGGCGCCGAACGCGCAGGCCTGGAACGCCAACATCTCCAGCCGCTGCGGCGCCGATCCCGAGGGCGTGGTCAAGGCGGTCGACATGCTGCTCGCTGCCGAGCGGCCGGTGATGATCGTGGGGCAGGGCGTCCGCTATGGCGGCGCGGCCGAGGAATTGCTGAAGCTCGCCGAGCGACTGCAGATTCCGGTGGCGGCTTCCGCCAGCGGCCTTGGCGCGATCGACTGCAACCATCCGCTCGCGCTGGGGCTGGTCGCGCGTGCCGGTCATTACCAGGCCAACCACGCGACGCGTCAGGCCGACGTGCTGCTGGCGATGGGGATGCGGTTCGACGATCGCACCTCGAGTTCGTGGATTCCCGGCTATTCCTTCACTATTCCGCCGACACGGCTGATCCATGTCGACATCGACCCCGAAGAGATCGGCCGCAACTATCCGGTCGCACTCGGGCTGATGGCCGACGTGCGGACGTTCCTGCGCCAGGTTCATGCCGAACTCGATCGCCGCGCCGATCTGACCAAAAAGGCCGACAGCCGCAAAAAATGGCTGGCGCAGATCGATACCTATCGCAAGGAATGGGACAAGTTCGTCGCACCCGGATTTTCCGACGACACCATGCCGATCAACCCGCAGCGTGCTGCGCTCGAGATCGACAAGGCGCTGCCCGAGAATGCCATCCTGGTCAGCGACATCGGCGTGCACCACAATTGGCTGCTGAGTTTTTGCAAGCCGAAGCGGCCGGACTCGCTGATCGGTTCGATGGGGTTCGGCCCGATGGGGTTTGGTGTCGCCGGCGTGATGGGTGCGAAATTCGCAGCGCCCGACCGGCCCTGCGTATCCGTGTGCGGCGACGGCGCCTTCTTCATGCACGCCAACGTGCTGGGAACGGCGGTCGAATATAATCTGCCCGTGGTCTGGGTGGTCTGGAACAATTACGCCTATGCCTCGATCCGCGGGCTGCAGCGCGGCTATCTCGGCGGCCGCGAACTGGCGACCGACTTCCACGATCCCGTGACCGGCCAGCGCTACAATCCGGATTTTGCCGCGATGGCGCGCTCCTGCGGCGTCGAGGGCGTGCGGGTCGATCGCGCCGGCGATATCGGTGAAGCCATCCGCAAGGGCATCGCCGCCAACAAGCCCTATCTGATCGACGTCGATATCGCCGCCGACATCAATCCCACGGGCGCGGGCGTCTGGGAATTGCCCGGCCTGGGCCAAAGCAAGGCGGGCATCGGCACCCGCTATCAGCCCGTCTGACTTTACTTAAGGAGAGCACATGTTGCTTGCAGGCAAGAAAATCGTCGTCGTCGGTGGTTCCTCCGGTATCGGTCTTTCGACCGCGGAAATGGCCAGGCGCGAAGGCGCCGATGTGATTGTTTCGTCCCGGAATGTCGAGCGCCTCGACAAGGTGGCGGAAACGCTCAACGCGATCGCGATCCCGGCCGATGTCACCAGCGATGAAAGCATCGCAAAGCTGTTTCGCGCCTGCGGTCCGGTCGATCATGTCGTGGTCACGGCGGCCCAGCTGCGCACCGGTCCGTTCAAAACGGTCGCGATGGAGGATGTGCGGTCCACGATGGAAAGCAAGTTCTGGGGCGCATGGCGGGTGGCGCGATCGGCCGAGATTCGCCCCGGCGGATCGCTGACGCTGGTCTCAGGCTTCCTCAGCGTTCGTCCACGGCCGAATTCGGCCATCGTCAGTGCAGCCAACGGCGCGCTCGAATCGCTGGCAAAAGCGCTGGCGCTCGAACTGGCGCCGGTGCGCGTCAACGCCGTCTCGCCCGGCGTGATCGATACGCCGATCCGCGCGGCGATGCCCGAGGAGGCGCGCCGTGATATGCTCGCAAAGACCGCGGCGGCGCTGCCGGTCGGCCGGGTCGGGATCGGCGACGATATCGCGCGGCAGATCCTGTCGTTCATGGCGAACGGCTTTGCGACGGGATCTATCGTCTATATCGACGGCGGCGCGCTGGTGATCTGATCGTCGCGGTAACTGAGGAGCACCAAATGGCTTCAGAAGATCACGGCGCTTTCATCCGCAATATCGCCGAAGTGCCCTGGCGCGAATTCCCCAATCATTTTGGCGGCGCGCTGTCGAAACCGCTGGTCATGCCGGAGACGGCGGGCTCGCGTCACATCGACTACCGGATTTCGATGTACCAGCCGATGGCCCATGTCGCGCGCCACAAGCACAAGATCCAGGAACAGATCTATCACGTGCTCGAAGGCGAGGGGCTGATGGAAATCGCCGGCAAGAGCCACGTCGTGCGCAAGCACGATTTTATTTTCCTGCCGCCCGGCGTGGAACACGCCATCTCGAATTCCGGCCTGGTCGATCTGGTGTTCCTCGTCATCACGTCACCGGTGACGGATGACGAGAAGCCGTGTGACACGACGGCGACATTACGCCGCAAGATCAAGCAGCAGACACGATGAGCCTCTAATCAGCACCTTGCGTCCGTTTGACGTGAGGACCGGCACATCGCCGTTGATCGTAACGAGTCCAAGCGCAATCAGGCCTTGAATTGTGAATCGATTCATCCGCTGTGGCCGGGATGTGGAGCTGCGCAAGTTCTTCAACACTGCCCACTGGTCGGGCGTCAGATCGTAGTCGACTTCATCGTTCATGGCGTCCAAAGACTCCTCGCATTCTCAAGGCGCGTGATAGCCGCCGCTCATGAAATTCATGCGACCACAACGAGTCAGGATTTGGACGTGCGATGATGCGCCGTCACATCATCGTGTCATTGGAAACTTTCAACTGTCGCGAATCGTGACATGCTGCATTGCGTCAAGGCGCCATAATCCTTAACCGCGCCGCACGCTGGCGCCGCCGTCGACCGGCAACGTCACGCCGGTGATGAAACTTGCTTCGTCGGAGGCGAGAAACAGCGCGGCGTTGGCGACGTCCCAGCCGGTGCCCATCTTCTGGCGCAGCGGAACCTTGCTGTCGCGCTCGGCTTCGACCTCGGCGCGGGTCTTCTTGAATTCGCGTGCGCGGGTATCGACCGCCATCGGCGTGTTCATCAGGCCGGGCAGGATCACGTTGGCGCGAATGCCATACTGCGCGTTCTGGTAGGCGAGCTGTTCGGTGAAGGCGATCATCGCCGATTTGGTCGCCTTGTAGGCGACGTATGGATAGGTCGTGATCGCAGCCATCGAGGAGATGTTGATGATGCTGCCGCTCTGTTGCTGGCGCATGATCGGGATCACATGCTTGGCGGCGAGGATGCAGCTCTTCAGATTGATCGCGACGCAACGGTCGAACGCCTCCTCGGTGATGTCAAGCAATTCGGCGTCGCCGCCGGACAGGCTGACGCCGACATTGTTGTGCAGGATATCGACGCGGCCCCAGCGGCCATGCGCATCCGCCACCATCGCCTTGATGTCGGCATTTTTGGTGACGTCGGCCTTGAAGGCGATCGCCGTGCCCTGCTTGGCCGCGATCAGGTCGACGGTCTCCTGCGCCGAGTCGAGGTGGTGATCGACGCACAGCACCCTGGCGCCCTCGCGCGCGAAGGTGAGCGCGGTGGCGCGGCCGTTGCCGATGCCCTCGCCGGGGCTCTGGCCGGCGCCGACGACGATGGCGACACGATCTTTCAGGCGCATTTCATTCCACTCCCGGGATCGGGTACTGTTGCAGTACCTCTTTGTAATAGGGCTCGTTGTCCATCTTCATCGTCGCCAGCACGCGCACCACGGCGCAGTAGAACGCGATGGTGACAACGAGGTCGGTCATGTGCTCATCGGAGAGGTCTTGCTTGATCTCGGCGAAGGTCGCATCCGACATCGCAAGCTCGCGCACCATCTCGCGGGCGCCGCGCAAAATTGCTTTCGCCAGCGGTTCGAGGTTCGAGGGTTTGCCCTCGGTCTCGGCCATCATCGCCTTGATGTCGTCGTCGGTGACGCCGAACTCCTTGCCAATCTTCACGTGATGGGTGAATTCGTATTCCGACTTCTCCATCCAGCCGACCTGCAGAATCGCAAGTTCGCGCAAGCGCGGGTCGAGTTTGCTCTTGAAGCGGATGTAGCCGCCGATGCCGTTGAAGGCGCGCGCCATGTCGGGCGAATTGACCAGCAGCTTGTGCAGATTGGTGTTGCGCTTCAGCATGTCGCGATATTCGGGGGCGACCTGGTCGGCTTCGAGATAGGGCAGGCGTGCCATTTTTGTTGTTTTCCTTATTGGCAAGTTCGACTGGCCGCGCCGGCCGCGACCGCGCTAGGTCGGCTCAACCATAGAGCGCTTTGTGCTCGCTCGCGTAGTTGGCGTAGGAATCCTTGATGCTCGCGAGATTGAGCAGCATGGTGGCGACCGGCTTGTCGTCGCTGGCGAACACTGTGGTGCGCACCCACATGCTCTCGGTCCGGCGGCTGCCGCTCAGCGCAACGACCTCGCGTTCGGTGACGTAGTTCTCGCCGGCGAATAGCGGCCCGCGCAGAAGGCGGATCTCCTGATCCGCGAACAGTCCGACCGCGGGGCCTCGCACCGGCAACCGATCCTCACGCGCGCGGTATTGAAACAGCACGCTCAGCATCTCCATGGGAATAATGGCCCGGCCCCAGGGATTGAGTTCCTGTGAGTAATAGGCCGAAGGTTCGGTGATGACCTTCAGCTTCTCGGCCAGCGAGAATGGATAGAGATCGCCCATGTTCTGGTCGAAATCCATTTTCACCGTATGCCGGCCGGTCTTCATGCCGACCTTGAGGTCCCCGAGAATCACGGGGTCGGCGAGCGGCTTGAGTTCGCCAAGCCGCCGGTGAAGGGCGGTTTCCGTCCCATCGCCGCCGACGGATGCGGTGCCGCGCAAAATTTCGGTGCCGTCGCGTTTGGTCATGCCGATGGTGCAAACGGTCTGGCCTGGCTTCGGCTTCTCGATATTGGCCTGGACTTCCTCGCCTTCGAAAGCGGGATTGCGATAATGCGCCGAGAGGCAGCCGGTCTCGAACCAGGCCTGGCCCCAGATCCGTTCGCACAATGGCGCGAACTGGCTGAAATGGGTCGGGCCTTCGATGGTGCCGCCCTGAAAGCCCAGCTTCTGCGCGGTGGCATCGTCATGGATCGAGGCGTGGGAGTCGTAGACTTGGGCATGCAGCATCTGCGCCGGGCGACGCCACGGCCCGACGAGCACGTCGCCGCTTTCCAGTATCTCTGTCGTGAATGCCGCTTCTGTCATCTCTAGGTTTTCCTTGACGTCTTCCTTGGGCTCTCCCGTTTGCCGTCCAGCGTTTCAAAGAAGACAGGTTTCGGCAAGGGTGCGACCGTAATCCACATCGCAGCCGAGATATGTCCTGCCGCCATGCATTCAGGCTGGGCACGCATAGCAAAACCGGTGCATTCTGGCCTGAATTAGACCGGTTCAAAATCGCCGGCAGAGCGATAGACGCGATGGGGAGCGAAAAATGACGTTGATGGACGTTGGGCTGGACGACAAGTACCGGCTGGATGCGAAACGCATCTTTCTTTCCGGTACGCAGGCACTGGTCCGGTTGCCGATGTTGCAGCGCGAACGCGACCGCGCGCAGGGGCTCAACACCGCGGGCTTCATCTCGGGTTATCGCGGTTCTCCGCTCGGCATGTACGATCACGCGCTGTGGCGTGCGAAATCCTTCCTCAGGGAACACAACATCGAGTTCGCGCCCGGCCTCAACGAGGATCTGGCGGCGACGGCGGTGTGGGGCAGCCAGCAGGTCGGAATGTTCCCGGGCGCCAAGGTCGATGGCGTGTTCGGCATCTGGTACGGCAAGGGACCCGGCGTCGATCGTTCGATGGACGCGCTGAAGCATGCCAACTCGGCCGGCACCTCGCCCAATGGCGGCGTGATCGCGCTGGCCGGTGACGATCATGGTTGCCAGTCCTCGACGCTGGCGCATCAGAGCGAACAGGTGTTCGCGGCGGCACTGATGCCGGTGGTCAACCCTGCGACGCTGCAGGACTATCTCGACCTCGGGATTCTTGGGTTTGCGCTGTCGCGCTATTCCAGTTGCTGGGTCGGGTTCAAGGCGATTTCCGAGACGGTCGAAAGCTCGGCCTCGATCGTCAGCGATCCCGATCGCATCAAGATCATCATCCCTACCGATTTCGAGATGCCGCCGGGCGGGCTTGGCATCCGCTGGCCGGACGCGCCGCTGGAGCAGGAGCGCAGGCTTCACGGCCCGAAGATGCAGGCGGTCGCCGCCTTCACCCGCGTCAATCGCTTCGACCGTATCGTGCTGGATTCCAAGCCGGCGCGGCTCGGCATCATGGCGACCGGCAAGGCCTATCTCGACCTGCGCCAGGCGCTGGCCGATCTTGGTATTACCGACGCCGAGGCGCAGTCGCTGGGACTGCGCATCTACAAGGTCGCGCTGACCTGGCCGCTGGAGGAGCACGGCGCGCGCGCGTTCGCCGAAGGCCTGCAGGACGTGCTGGTGGTCGAGGAGAAGCGCGGCTTCATCGAGGATCAGCTGCTGCGCATCCTCTACAATGTCGATGCTACGAGGCGCCCCTCGGTGGTCGGCAAGCGCGACGAGACCGGCGCGATGCTGCTGCCAAGCGAAGGCGAACTCACGCCCACCATGGTCGCCGCGGCCGTGGTGGCGCGGTTGCGCCGGCTCGGCCATCGCAGCCCTGCGCTGGAACAGCGTCTGGCAAAACTCGAAGCGTTCGACCGGCCCGCGGAAGGCATTGGTGCCGCAAAGCTGCAGCGCACACCGTACTTCTGCTCGGGCTGCCCGCACAATACCTCCACCAAAGTACCCGAGGGCAGCCGCGCGATGGCCGGCATCGGCTGTCACGGCATGGCGCTCTCGGTGCCGAACCGCCGCACCGCGACGATCTCGCATATGGGCGCCGAAGGCGTCACCTGGATCGGGCAGGCGCCGTTCACCAGCGAACAGCATGTGTTCCAGAATCTCGGCGACGGCACCTACACCCATTCGGGCTTGCTGGCGCTGCGCGCGGCTTCCGCCGCCGGCGTCAACATCACCTACAAGATCCTCTACAACGACGCTGTCGCGATGACCGGCGGCCAGCCCGCCGAGGGCGGCCTGACCGTGTCGCAGATCGCGCATCAGGTTTCCGCCGAAGGTGCCAAGCGTCTTGCGATCGTCTCTGACGATCCCGAGAAATACCCCAGCAATTATTTCCCCGCAGGCGCCACTGTTCATCACCGCCGCGAACTCGACGCCGTGCAGAAGGAACTGCGCGACGTCAAAGGCCTCTCGGTTCTGATCTACGACCAGACCTGCGCCGCCGAAAAGCGCCGCCGCCGCAAGCGCGGGCTCTATCCGGATCCCCCGAAGCGTGTCTTCATCAATGAGCGCGTCTGCGAAGGCTGCGGCGACTGCTCGGCTGCTTCCAACTGCGTCTCGGTGCAGCCGCTGGAAACCGAACTCGGTCGCAAGCGCCGGATCGACCAGTCGAACTGCAACAAGGATTTCTCCTGCATCGAGGGCTTTTGTCCGAGTTTCGTCACCGTGCATGGCGGCAAGTTGCGGAAGGCCGATCGCGCCGCGGCGGACCCGTCGGCGTTGTTCGCCGATCTGCCGCAGCCGACGCTGCCGGCGCTGGACGGCGCGTTCAACATCCTCGTCACCGGCATCGGCGGCACCGGCGTCATCACCATCGGCGCATTGCTCGGCATGGCCGCGCATGTCGACGGCAGGGCCTGCTCGACGCTCGACTTCACGGGATTGTCGCAGAAGAACGGCGCGGTGATGAGTCACGTCCGCATCGCGCCGTCGGCGGACGATCTCGCCAATGTCCGGATCGGGCCCGGCAGCGCCAACCTCATTCTCGGCTGCGACATCGTCGTCGCCACCAGCATCCCGGCGCTGAGCCGCGCCGAGCGCGGCCTGACGCGCGCGATCGTCAACGCCGATCTGTTGCCGACCGCAAGTTTTGTCATCGATCCCGATATCGACTTCCAGGCCGGCGCGATGCGGGACTCGCTCAATGAGGCCGTTAGCGCAACCGATCTCGACATCCTCGATGCGACCGGTCTCGCCTCATCCCTGATGGGCGACAGCATCGCGACCAATTCCTTCATGCTCGGCTTTGCCTTCCAGCGCGGCGCGATTCCGCTGTCGCTGGAGGCGATCATGAAGGCGATCGACCTCAACGGCGCGGCCATCGAGATGAACAAGCTGGCGTTCTCCTGGGGCCGGCTTGCCGCGCACGACCTGCAGCGCGTCGTCAGCGCCGCGCGCTTCAAGGCGCAGGGCACAGCCCCGGTCAAGCGGACGTTGGACGAGACCATCGCTCACCGTGCTGGCTTCCTGACCGATTACCAGAACGAGGCCTATTCGAAGCGCTACCTCGCCGAGGTCGCGCGCGTGCGGGCCGCCGAAGCCAAGGCTTCGCCTGCAGCGCAGGACCTCACCGAAGCCTTTGCCAAGGGCCTGTTCAAGCTGATGGCCTACAAGGACGAGTATGAGGTGGCCCGGCTTTATTCCGACGGAGAGTTTGCCAGAGCGTTGAAGGAGCAGTTCGACGGCGACGCGAGCGTCAAGGTCAGCCTGGCGCCGCCCTTGCTGGCGCGCCGCGACAAGGTGACCGGGCATTTGCGCAAGCGCGAATTCGGCGGCTGGATCCTAAGGGCGTTCGATGTCCTGACGCGCTTCAAATTCCTGCGCGGCACCGCGTTCGATCCGTTCGGCTATACCTCCGAGCGCCGGATGGAGCGGGCACTGCCGGGCGAATATTCTGACATGATCCTCCGCCACCTCGACACGGCCAAACCGCAGGACTGGCCGCGGCTGGTGGCGCTGGCGAAAACGGCTGACCTCGTGCGCGGCTACGGCCACATCAAGGAGGCCAATGTCGCGCGCTACCGCCAGGAATGCGTGCGGCTGCAGCGCACGATCGGGCAGCCGGTTGCGCAAGCCGCGGAATAGGTTCCGGGCCGCCGGCCGCGGATTTTGCGCGGCCGGCGTAGTTAGCGGGTAACCTTGCCGAAAATTTCGCCTGGAAAAGGCCTGCCGGCTTCCTACATGTTCCCAGTTATCTTTATTTTGAGTCATTTCAGGAGGCCCATAATGGTCCTGAAAAGCGCTTTAGCTGCAGCGGTTTGCACGGGGTTCTTGGCATTGGCCAGCTCCGCGACGGCGGCCGAGTATCGTCCGGGTGAGTTGCTCAGCCTTGATCTTCCGAGCGCCGTATTGTCGCCCAAGCGGATCGGGCCGGAAGCGCGGTTCGGGCCGGTTCGGATCGAGGCAAGGTCGGAGGACACGGAGGCAGATCTGGATTCGACCATCTGGCCCAAGCTGCCGCCACGCAAGGCGCAGGCCGCCAAATCTCAGGCCGAGAAGTCCAGCACTGAGGCGCCGCGCGCCGCAGCGCGTGCGAAGCTGGCGAAGCCGCGCCACAATCCGCTCGATGCGCAGGCGCGCGATACCCGGATTCAAACCTGGCCGTGCAAGTCCGGCGGCATCTGCAGCTGGCAGCGATAGCTCAGGGTTTTCCGATCAGAAAGAAGACAGCCACGATCAGCACGGAGAGCGTGGTGATCACGCCGAGCACGGCGGCGGCGATCGCCGGCAATTGATGGGAATCCAGCCATCGTTGCAACGCGTTGCCCATGCTCTTCCTGACCCGATCTTGATTTGCCCAACGCCTTGCGGGCAGTCTATTTATAGCGATCTACCCTACGCAATCCTATGCCGTCCATGCGGCTTTCGTCTTCCCCGCGACACTTTACGCCTTTGGGAGCATTCAATGGAGAATCTGCAAACGCAGGGCATTGCCCTGCCGAGGCTTGGGCTTGGCACCTTTCGGCTGCTGGGCGATGCCTGCCGCGCCGCGGTTGAAAGTGCGATTGCGCTGGGCTACCGGCATCTCGACACTGCGGAAATGTACGGCAATGAGGAGCCGATCGGCGCAGCGATCGCGGCCTCGCGTATCGCCCGCAAGGACCTGCATGTCACCACCAAGGTCTGGAACGAAAACCTGGCGCCGGACGCGATCCGCCGGGCGTTCGATGCTTCCCTGAAGAAGCTGCGGCTCGACCAGGTCGATCTCTATCTGGTGCACTGGCCGTCGAAGAACATGAACCTGCCGGCGATGTTCGAGACCTTGATGAAGCTGAAGCAGGAAGGCCGCACCCGCGCCATCGGGGTCGCCAATTTCAACATCGCGCTCTTAAAGACCGTGGTCGAGGAGATCAAGGCTCCGATTGCCTGCAACCAGGTCGAATACCACGCGATGCTGAATCAGACAAAGCTGCGCCAATATCTCAGCGCCAAATCGATTCCGCTGGTTGCTTATTGCCCGCTGGCGCAGGGCCGCGTGGCCTCCGACGAGACTCTGACCGCGATCGGGCGGAAACATGATGCGAGCGCCGCACAGGTGGCGCTGAAATGGTTGCTCGACCAGGACGGCGTCGCCGCGATCCCGAAGGCGTCGCGCGCCGAAAGCCAAAAGGCCAATCTCGACGCGCTGCAGCTGCGGCTTGATGACGACGATCGAAAAGCAATCGCGGCCTTGCCGAAGGACAAACGTTGTGTAAATCCCGCCTTCGGGCCGGCGTGGGATTGAAGGCGATTCCTCCTTTTCCGTCCGCCGGAATTCAAGGTTTTTCGCTACACACGGGCTGAGGTCCAGTCCATACTGGGTGGCATCAAAGGGAGGTCTAGAAAATGCGTGAAGCTGTTATCGTTTCCTATGCACGTACGGGGCTGGCGAAGTCCGGCCGCGGCGGGTTCAATATCACCCCTCCGATGTCCATGGCGGCCCACGCCATCAAGCACGCGGTCGAGCGCGCCGGCGTCGAGAAGGACTACGTCGAGGACTGCTATCTCGGCAATTGCGCGCACGGCGCGCCCAATATCGGCCGCCAGGCGGCGCTGCTGGCTGGCATGCCAAAGTCGACGGCCGGCGTTTCGGTCAACCGCTTCTGCTCCTCGGGGCTGCAGACCATCGCGATGGCCGCCAACAGCATTCGTTCGGACGGTGCCGATTGCATCGTGGCCGGCGGCGTTGAAAGCATCTCAATTCCCGGCGGCGGCTCGCCCAAGGAATCGATCGATCCGGATTTGCTCAAGGCCGCGCCCGACATCTTCATGGCGATGATCGACACCGCAGACATCGTCGCCGAGCGCTACAAGCTCAGCCGCGAATACCAGGACGAGTACTCGCTGGAATCGCAGCGCCGCATGGCGGCCGCGCAGCAGGCCAACAAGTTCAAGGACGAAATCGTCCCGATGAAGACCAGGATGAAGGTGGTCGACAAGGCGACCAAGGCGGAAAGCATCGTCGACTACACGGTCGATCGCGACGAATGCAACCGGCCCGAGACCACCATGGAAGGCCTCGCCAAGCTCGAGCCGGTCAAGGGCGCCGGCAAGTACGTCACCGCCGGCAATGCAAGCCAGCTCTCGGACGGTGCGGCGGCTGTCGTGCTGATGGAAGCCAAGGATGCCGAAAAGCGCGGCCTGCAGCCGCTCGGCCGTTTCGTTGCCTGGGCGGCGGCGGGTTGCGAGCCGGATGAGATGGGCATCGGCCCGATCTTCGCCGTGCCGAAGCTGTTGAAGCGCCATGGCCTCAAGATCGACGACATTGACCTCTGGGAGCTGAACGAAGCCTTCGCCAGCCAGTGCCTGTATTCGCGCGACAAGCTCGGCATCGACCCCGAGAAGTACAACGTCAACGGCGGTTCGATCGCGATCGGTCATCCCTTCGGCATGACCGGCGCGCGGCTCACCGGCCACATCCTGCAGGAAGGCCGTCGCCGCAAGGCGAAGTGGGGCGTCGTCACCATGTGTATCGGTGGCGGCCAGGGCGGCGCAGGCCTGTTCGAAATCTACAGCTGACCGGCCGTTACAGGCCGCTTCGCTGAACAAGCTTGACGATCATACGAACAAAGAAAATGGCTCCGCGAGGAGCCATTTTCCGTTGAGGGCCTAAGTCTGAGGCATCAACCTCAGTAACGATGCTTCTTGATGATCACGACCTTGTTGTGGTGACCATGACCACGATGTCCGCGATGGTAGCCGCGGTCACGATGCCCGCGGTATTCGGCGCGTGCACCGTGAGAGTGGTGATGGCCTTGGTGATAACCGCCGCCACGCTTGATCACAACAGTCTGTGCGCTTGCAATCGACGGCACCCCGATGATGATCGCGCCAAGCGCGGCCAAAACTAATCCAAACTTCTTCATTACTTGTCCTCTCCTCAATTGAGCGAGGATAGAACAGCGCATCGACGGGAACGTTCCGACGAAACTTGAAGAGAATTCTGAATGTCTGTTCAGCAAGGATCTGCGGATGCAATGCGTGCGTTGGTTCCGTGCACGAGCGAGTTTCTTTAGTCCAATAACCCGCGCTCGAAACGTTGCGTTTACGTGACCGTCCGGGACAGCCGCGCCCACGGACCGTCCAGCCGCACGGTCATTGATACCCGCCTAGGTTGATCGTGGGCATGCGCCCGCTTGCGTAAAGCCCGGTCCCGGCGCATCATCGCGCCATAAAAATCATATGGGGGAGCGATGCCATGAGCGGGTTTTCACGCCGTGATTTTCTGAGCCTGTCAGGATCGGCCGCGGTTGCTGCGATGGCCGCACCGGCGAATGCCGCGATGGGTCCGAACGACAAGTTCGACCTCGTGATCAAGGGCGGCGATGTGCTCGATCCCAGCCAGTCGTTGCGGGGAAAACGTGATATCGGCATTCGCTGGGGCATGATCGAGGCGGTTGAGGCCGATATTCCGGCCGCACGCGCCGCGAAGACCATCGACGCTGCCGGCAAACTGGTGACGCCGGGTTTGATCGACCTGCACTCCCACGTCTACCCCTATGGCTCGGGGATCGGCATTCCCGCCGACGAATTGGTGCAGGCCCAGGCAACGACGACCGTCGTGTCGGCGGGGGACGCCGGCGTCAACAATATCGCGGCGCTGCGCCGCTACATCGTGGCGCAATCCCGCGCACGGATTTACGCCTTCGTCCATATCGCCAATCACGGTTTGTCGGGTTTCCCGGTCGCCGAACTCTACAACATCGACCACGCGCAACTCGACGCCTGCGCCATGGCGCTGGCCGAGAATCCGGATTTCCTGCTCGGCGTCAAAGTCCGGATGTCGGAGAACGTCATTGCCAAGCACGGCCTTGAACCGCTGAAGCGAGCGATAAAAGCCTGCGAGATGTGCGGCTGGCCGGCCAAGATGATGGTGCATATCGGCGGCGTCGAGACCAGGGAGTTGATGTCGCAGATTCTCGATCTGCTGCGGCCCGGCGACGTATTGACCCATGCCTATTCCGGCGCGCCGAACATCGGCGGCGTCTTCACCAACATCGTGCAGGATGGCAAGCTGCTGCCGGCAGCGCTTGCCGCCAAGCAGCGCGGCGTGATGTTCGACGTCGGGCATGGCGGCGGCAGTTTCGATTTCACGGTGGCTGAGCCTGCGATCGCGGGCGGCTGCCCGCCCGACACGATCTCGTCCGACATCCACGTCTTCTCCGGCAACTCGCCCGGCATGCCGTATCTGCCGAACGTGATGAGCAAGTTCATCCCGCTCGGATTTACGGTGGAGCAGGTGGTGGCGATGGCAACCTCGGCGCCCGCCAAGATCATCAACCGCGCACCGAAAATCGGCACGCTGCAGGTCGGCGCGCCCGGCGACGTCGCGATCATGGAACTGGTGGAGGCGCAGGTCTCGTTCGTCGACACCCGCAACAACAAGCGCGAGGGCAAGCTGCTGCTGAAACCGGTGCAGACCGTGATCAACGGCGTGCCGTTCGGCCGGCCGTATCAGGCGCCGTTCGCGGTGCGGTGAGGGGCGCTGCCAGTCGCTTTTTCGTCATGGCCGGGCTTGTCCCGGCCATCCACGTCTTTCTTGCTTGGTGGAAGCCAAGACGTGGATGCCCGGCACAAGGCCGGGCATGACGACGTTCGGTGCAAGGCGCTATTTCATTGATCTCTTTTTAAGTCAGACTCTCAAGTCCGCGCCCGCTTCTCCACATTGGCGCTTCGCTCGGGCACGCCGAACTCCTTGCGGCAGACGTCCGCCAGCACGGCAACCCCTTCGCGGATCTGCTCATGGGAGGGGCTGGCAAAGCACAGCCGCAAGCGGCTGCCGGCATAGGACTTGTCGGTCGACCATTCCGGCCCCGGGTTGATGGCGACGCCGGCGGCCAATGCAGCCTGATACAGCTTCAGCGTATCGACATTGTCGGGGAGTTTGACCCACAGGAAGATGCCGCCCTTGGGATCCTCGAACTCGGCTGCTGTGCCGAACTGCTCGTTGAGCGCCTCCATCAGCGTGTCGAGCTTGGCGCGCAGGCCGCGTGTCAGCTTCGGCACGTGGGTTGCGAAATGCGGCGCGCAATATTCCGCCAGCACCATCTGCTCCAGCGCGCCACTTCCGGCATCGGTCTTCAGCGCCAGCATCCGCGACATCATCTCCCAGGGCGCGACGATGAATCCGACCCGCAGCGCCGGAGCAATCGATTTGGAGAACGAGCCGATATGGATGACGCCGCCTTGCTTGCTCATCGCATAGATCGCGGGCGGGCGCTGGCCGTTCCAGATCAGGTCGGCGTAGCAATCGTCCTCGAAGATCGGCACGCCGTATTCCTGCGACAGTTTTATCATTTCGGCGCGCCGCGCCTCCGGCAGGATCGAGCCGGTCGGGTTCTGCACGGTCGGGATGGTGTAGATGTATTTCGGCATGATGCCGCGGCGCTTGTGGTCGGCCAGAACAGCCGCCAGCGCGTCCATCCGCATGCCCTCGTCGTCGAGGGGAATGCCGACCGTCTTGACGCCGAGCCGGGTCAGCCGGCTCAGCGAGCCCTGATAGCTCTCCTGTTCGATCAGCACGGTATCGCCGCGTGCCAGGAGCGTCGCGTTGACGAGGTCGAGCGCCTGCAGCGAACCGGAGACGATCATGACGTCGTCGGCGGTGCAGCCGATACCGGCGTCGCGCTTGAGTTTCCTGGTGAGGAATTCGCGCAGGGGGCGGTAGCCCTGCGGGCCGCTGGCGAGGCCGTAGGTCGCGAGCGTCTTGCCCTCGCGCTGGAGGACGGTGGTGAGCGCCTCGATCAGGCCATCGACCGGCACCTGGTCGGGATCATTGTTGCCGCCGACGAAACTGTATTTGGCCAGACCCGTCCACCGCGCCGCCGGCGCCGGCAATCCGGCCGGCAGCAATGGTGCGAAATCGAAGATTGATGCGGTAGACATTGGACATTCACTCCCGTTTTGTTTTTCGTTGAGACGGCTGCTGGCGCGGCCCTCCGGTATTTGGTCAGTTCTTGCCGGTGATCTTAGTCGGTCGCCGTCGGGGGATGAAAGCGGAATGTCTGCTATCGATGCTGCCCATATGGCGGGGGGTGCGTGCGGGGTTCGCCGTCAGGAACCGTCCAAATTTTGCCGGATGCTGGCGGCCGCCTGCGCCTGCGTTCCCGGTGTGGAAAAGATCGACAGGCAGGCAAGAATCGCTAGAAAGAGACCCGTCAGGCGGATGTGACACATTTCTCGTTTGACCGTTGCGCCCCGGCCTCTAGGTTGCAATGAGGAAAAGTCAGGAAATATGCACGAGCTTATCGGCGATATCACTTTATGCATCCTGTTTGCCTGGGTGCTTGGCTTGCTGGCGCATTTTACCCGGCAACCGCTGATCCTCGCCTACCTTATCGCCGGGTTTGTCATCGGTCCATTCGGCATGAAATGGGTCCATTCCAAGGACTCGATTCACGTTATCTCCGAGCTCGGCCTGATCTTCATGCTGTTCATGATCGGGCTGGAAATCGACCTGAAAAAGATCGTGCGCGCCGGCAAGGTCATCCTGTTCGCCGCGGGCGGGCAATTGGTCGGCGGCTGCGTGCTCGGGATCCTGTTCTTCTGGGGCATCGGGCTGTCGATGGGGGCGGGCCGTTTCGACGCGCTGTATCTCTGCGTCGCCTGTGCGCTCTCCTCGACCGTCATCATCGTCAAGGTGCTATACGAGAAGCGTGAACTCGATACGCTGCCCGGCCGCATCACGCTCGGCGTATTGGTGCTGCAGGACATCTTCGCGATCCTGTTCCTCGCCGTGCAGCCGAGCCTCGACAATCTTCAGGTGAGCGTGATCCTGATTTCGATCGGCCGGGTCGGCGTGCTGGTGGCGACTGCGTTGGTATTGAGCCGGTATTTGCTGCCAAGACTTTTCCACCAGATCGCGCGGCGGCCGGAGTTGATCCTGCTCGGCGCTCTGGCCTGGTGTTTCCTGATCGGCGAGATCGCCGAACGCTTGCATCTGTCCCGCGAAATGGGTTCGCTGGTCGCCGGTGTCTCGCTCTCGACATTCCCCTATGCGCTCGACGTCACCGCCAAGGTGACGACGCTGCGTGATTTCTTCATCACGCTGTTCTTCGTGGCCCTGGGCATGACCATTCCCATTCCCGGCGCGTCGGTGATTTGGCTGGCGCTGCTGATCGCCGCCTTCACCGTTGTGAGCCGCCTGCTGACGACATTTGTGCCGCTCTATCTGATGAAGCAGGGTCTGCGCGCCAGCCTGTTGCCGGCGATCAATCTGGCGCAGATCTCGGAGTTTTCACTGGTTGTGATCCAGACCGGTGTCGTCGCCAACCATATCGGGACCGAAACGTCGAGCGCGGCGTCGTTCGCGTTCGTCATTTTGGCCGTGATCAGCACCTTCGTGATGGGCAAGAGCGATGAGATCACGCGAGCTCTGATCAATCCGATGAAGAAGATCGGCCTGCGCGATCTCGATCACGGCCAGGGCGAGGCCGTACATGAGGGCGGCCATGAAGCCCGCCGCATCGTCATTCTCGGCTTCTTCCGCGCCGCGAGCGCGCTGCTGGCCGAAATCGAGCGGCAGAATCCGCTCGTGCTCGAACAGATCACTGTGATCGATTTCAATCCCAACGTGTTCCGGACGCTGGCCGACCGCGGCCTGCACGTGATCTATGGCGATATCAGCAATGTCGATACGCTGCTCCATGCCGGTATCGGCAAGTCGGAGCTGATCATCCTGAGCGTGCCGGATTCGCTGCTGAAGGGCGCCAACAACGAGAAGCTGGTGCGGCACGTCCGCACGCTCAACCCATCAGCTAAGATCGTCGCGACTGCGGATATGCTTCGCGACGTCAATGATCTCTACGCAGCCGGCGCCGACTACGTGACCGTGACCCGGCTCAGCGACGCCCACGAATTGTATACCGTGATCGAGGCCGCGCAGGCGGGATTGCTGGAAGAAAAGCGCGCCGAAATGGACACGCTGCTCGCCGAGCGCAAGGAAGTGCTGCCGTAAGGCTGCCTGCTTGCGGACCGGAAGGGGTGACGTGGGCGTGTGACGTCACGCACGCAGCCGCTTGAACCGGATTTAACGCAGCCGACGCTGAGTACCGTATGGCGCGCCATTCCCTGGCGGCAAAGAAATTTCATTCGGTATGCGGTTATCCCTATCGTCATCAACTAGCGCTCGTGCGTCGAGCCCGGCATCCTCGTCCTCCACGCTGTTCGGTTGCCTGCTGGCGGGAACGGCTGCGATACTGTTTCAGCTGGCGCTCGGCACCCTTGTCGTTGCGTATACGCCGGTTGTGCCGTGGATCGTCGGGGTGTTCCTGCTCGGTCTGCCGTTGGCGATTGGCATCACGCGATCTCGGCCCGGCCTGTTCATGCCTGCGGTCGCGATCATGACGTTAACGGGCGTGTCGCCGGTCTTTGTCGTGGATGCGCCCTTGTGGGGCCGCACTGTCAATCTGCGTCTGGTCGACGATATTCCTGTGGGTGTCGGCGTCGCCGGTTACACTGCGCCGCGTTGGCGCGTTGCAGGCGAGTTCGCGAGCGAGGCGCGCTTGAGCGGCGGCCGCGGCAGCAAGAGTTATGGCACCCGCCGTCTTGCACCGCTGGTCGGCGACGGCTGGAGACCGGAGCTTCCCATCGAAGTCTGGGTCGCGGGCGAAATCAGGGATTCCGGACGCATTCTCGCCTCGCATCCGCAATTCTGGAACGAGGCCGGCGGTGAATATGTCCGGTTCGTCGGCGTTGCCGTATCCGGCGCGCAGATCGTCGCGCGGGATGCTGCCACAAAATTCGGCCTCAAGACCCTGGACGAGCCGCTGATCGTGACCCGCGCCCCCTCGGTTGCAGGCGCCCTTGCAGAGCAGTACCGGGCCATCGCGCGGATCGCAGCCGTGCCCTTGCTGGCGTGGGCCTTCTGCATCCTCCTTGCTGCAGGCTTCTCGAAATGGCGCGAGCAGCGACAGCGGTGAGTTACAGGCTGCTTTCCTGCGCCATCGCCCCCGCAAACGCCGCACGGCGGCGGGCGATGAATCCCGCAATCAGGATCAAAGCCACCAGGAGCCACACCGTGACCGCGATCGGGCTCTCGACATAGATCCAGGGATCGCCCTGGCTGAGGAACAGCGCCTCGCGAAAGTGTTTCTCGATGTTGGGGCCGAGGATCAGGCCGACCACCAACGGCGCGAGCTGGAATTTCATCTTGTTGAAGGCATAGCCGACTACACCGGCCGCGAGCAGCACCCAGACGTCGAAGATGCTGTTGCGGACGCTGTAGGTGCCGATCACGGACAGCACCAGCAGCAGCGGAATGAACAGGTAATGCGGAATCCGCAGCAGGCTGACCCAGACGCCGACCATCGGGATGTTCAGCGCCAGCAGCATGACGTTGCCGATATAGGCCGATGCGATCAGTCCCCAGAAGATTTCCGGGTGCTGGGTGATCAGTAGCGGCCCGGGCTGGATGCCCTGCACCAGCATCGCGGAGATCATCAGGGCGGCAATCGGCGTAAAGGGAATGCCGAGCGCCAGCAGCGGTACCAGCGAGGCGGTGGCGGCGGAGTTGTTGGCGGCCTCGGGCCCGGCGACGCCCTCGATGGCGCCGCTGCCGATCTCGCTGCCATGTTTCGAGGCCGCCTTCTCCAGCCGGTAGGAGGCGAACGAGGCCAGGGTCGCCGCCGGTCCCGGCACCAGGCCGAACAGAAACCCCAGAAACGTCCCGCGCAGCCAGGAGGGCACCGCGCGCTTCCATTCGGTGCGGGTCGGCAACAGGTCGCGCATGGCAACGGATTCCGGCCGGTTCGCGGCGTGGATTCTGTCTTCGACCAGCAGCATGAGCTCGGCAAAGCCGTAGAGCCCGACGACGACCGGCACCAGCGAGACGCCCTCGGCGAGCTCGGGCAGGCCGAAGGTGAACCGGGTTTCGCCGGTGACGGCCTCCTGGCCGATGGTGCCCAGCATCAGCCCGAGCGTCATCGGCAACAGCGCCGAGGCCAGCGTGCCGCCTGAAATCCGCGACATCACGATCAGCCCGCCGGCGGTGAGGGCGAAGAATTCCGCGGGGCCAAACAGGATTGCGACCTTGGCGAGCAGCGAGGAGAACATCATGACGCCAATGACGGCCAGCGTGCCGCCGACAAAAGAGCCGACCGCGACGATGGTCAGCGTCGCGCCGGCGCGACCCTTCTTGGCGAGCTGATAGCCGTCGATCGCGGTGACGACGGAAGCGGACTCGCCGGGGATGTTGAGCAGGATCGCGGTGGTCGAGCCGCCATACATCGAGCCATAGAAGATGCCGGCCATCATAATGAGGCCCGCGGTCGGGTCGAGCGAGAAGGTCAGCGGCAGGATCAGCGCGACGCCGGCGACAGGACCAAGCCCCGGCAGCACGCCGATGGCCGTGCCCGCAAACGCCCCGGCAAAGGCGGCCAGCAGATTGCCCGGCGTTGCGGCAATGGAGAGGCCGTACAGCAGGCCCTGGAGGGAGTTCATGTCATGCCCGTTCTCAGAACAGCCATTGCTTGAACACGCCCGCCGGCATCTGCACTTTCAGCAGCCGTACGAAAAACACCTCGAAAACGATTGCGATCACGACGGCGTAGACCGCGAGACGCACGATCGACCTGTTGGGATCGTCCGAGAGCAGCCACATGCTTGCCAGCAAGAACAGCGCCGAGGCGATCATGTTGCCGAGAACGGGCATCGCGACGAAATAGATCGCAAACGCCACAAGCACGGAAAGCAGCCGGCGCAGGTCAGCACCATCAGGCACCGTAAAGGTGGCCGGCATCGGATCGGCAGCACTGCCGTGCCTTTCAAGCAGCACCGAGATCGCCGAGAGCGCCATCAGCGCGGCCACCGCGATCGGGAAGATCGCAGCTCCGGGCTTGTGCCATCGCCCGAACGACAGCGTCTGCCAGGCGTCAAACGCGTAAGTCCCGGCCAGCAGCAGCGCGAGCAGGCCGGCGAACCGCCGCGCCCGCGGCAGCCCAAAACTTCGCGCCGGCGTCACTTGTCGTCGTCCAGAAACTTGACGACCTCGCGGAACTTCTGGTCGTAGCCGGCGAGCTCCTTCTTCATGTCGTCGCCAATCTTGGGATCGGACGTGTAGCCGTTGGCTTTCAGGAAGCTCTTGAATTCATCGCTCTCGACGATGGTCTTCGATACTGCAAGCAGTTTGTCGAGGATCGGCTTCGGCAATCCATTCGGGGCGATCACGTAATAGCCGACCGGGAAGGTATCCTTCCACGGCGTCTCGCCGATCGGCTTGGCGTCCGGCAGCAGGTCGTATTTGCCGTCCTGGAACACCGCCAGCACGCGCAGCTTGCCGGCATCGATCTGCCCCTTCATGCCCGGCGCAAAGCCGGCGGTTCCGTCGACGCGGCCACCGAGCGCGGCCAGCGTCGCCTCGCCGCCGCCGCCGGTAAACGGCACCGTGACGATGCGCAGGCCGGAAAGCTTGTTCAGTTGCTGGATCGCGATGTCGTTGACCGAGCGCAGGCCGGAGACCGAAACCTTCAGCTTGCGCGGGTTGGCCTTGGCGTCGGCCAGAAAGTCATCGAGGTTCTTCCAGCGCGATTCCGCCGGCACCGCGAGGATAACAGGCAGATCGGACAGCTTGGCGATCGACTGGTAGTCATCGGCCGATTTCCAGGCCAACCCCTTCATTTCGAGGGGTTGGTAGGCCAGCGACGAACTGGAGCCGAGCCCGATCGTGTAGCCGTCCGGCTTGGCGCGGATGACCGCGCCCGTGCCGATGGTCGCGGAGGCGCCCGGCTTGTTCTCGACGATTACCTTGACCTTGAGTTGCTTCTCCAGCAGCTCGGAAAATTTGCGGCTGATCGGGTCGGTCGAGCCGCCCGGCGCGTAGGGCACATAGAAGGTGATTTCGCGGGTCGGCCATTCGTCGGCGGCGGGAGCGGGGTGCGACAGGCCCGCGACCCCTGCCATCAGGGCGAACCCCGCCCATGCCATCAGGTGGAAATTCAACCGAAAACGCATATGTCTCTTCCCCGAACGGTGCTTCTTGTTTTTATGGGTGCGACCATGGCGATTGAAGCCGGACCCCGTCAATGGTTTCCTGCATGCCGATTTCGTACAGCGAAACGTCGCAGGCGACGTTCTGCCCTGCGTATTGATGCTGGCGCGGGCCCATGAGTCCGGCTAATGCACTCCCTGTCCAAAGCGAGAATTTGAGAAAATGGCCGATACGATCCAGGAAGTTCTGCAAGCCTTTGCCAACGGCGAACTCGTCGTCGTCACCGACGATGACGACCGGGAGGGTGAGGGCGATTTGATCGTCGCCGCCTCGCTCTGCACCGCCGAGAAAATGGCGTTCATCATCCGCCATACCTCGGGCATCGTCTGCGCGCCGATCACGCAGGACGACGCGCGCCGGTTCCGGCTCGATCCGATGGTCGCGCATAATGATTCCAACCACACCACCGCCTTCACGGTCTCGATCGACTACAAGCCCGACGGCGGCACCGGAATTTCAGCGGACGAGCGCGCCTCCTGCTGCCGCGCGCTGGCCAACCCGAATGCCGGCGCCAGCGATTTTGCCCGGCCCGGTCATATCTTTCCGCTGATCGCCCGCGACGGCGGCGTGCTGCTGCGTTCCGGTCATACCGAGGCGGCGGTCGATCTCTGCAAGCTCTCCGGCCTGCCGCCGGTCGGCGTCATCTCCGAGTTGATGAACGACGACGGCACCGTGATGAAGGGCATGCAGGTCGCAAAATTCGCTGCCACCCACAAGCTCAAGCACGTCACGATCGCTGACATGATCGCCTACCGCCAGGCGCGCGAGAAGCTGATCGAGCGGGTCGCGACCTTTACAACGGATAGCCCGATCGGGCCGCTGCAGGGCTACGCCTACCGTTCGCCGTTCGATGAGATCGCGCACGCCGCTTTCGTCTATAACGGCATCGGCGACGGCAAGAACGTCCTGACGCGGCTGCACAAGCCCAACATCGTGAAAGACCTCTTCACCGGCCAGGCGCGCATGCAGATCGTGCTCAACCATTTCAAGCAGGCCGGCCGCGGCGTGCTGGTGTATTTGCGCGACGGCGCCGCCGGCGTTCCGGTCGAGCCGGTCGGCGAACAGAAATCCGCCGAGGCCGATCGCAACCGGCAATGGCGTGAAGTCGGCGTCGGCGCACAAATATTGCGCGATCTCGGCATCACTTCGATCCGGCACCTGACGTCGTCGGTCCATGACTACAAGGGACTGTCCGGTTTCGGGATCGAGATCGTCTCCAACGAACGGCTCGAAGGGTAACCGCAGCCGTCATTCCGGGATGGTGCGTTAGCACCAGACCCGGAATCTCGAGATTTCGGGTTCGCATCTTCGATGCGCCCCGGAATGACGGCGAGGCCCAATTCAATTGCGCTTCGGACGATAGCGCACTAATTTGGCCGCCAATCCAATCAGGACAGTGATGCGAAAGGGATTTTTATGAGCGTGCGCCCTCAGTCCAAGGACAAACCGACATCGGCGGGTTTCCAGTGGGATGATCCGTTCCTGCTCGACGAGCAGCTTACCGAAGACGAACGCATGATCCGCGACACCGCGCGAGCCTATGCGCAGGACAAGCTGCTGCCGCGCGTCACCAAGGCCTATCTCGAGGAAAAGACCGATCGCGAGATCTTCAACGAGATGGGCGAACTCGGCCTGATCGGCATCACGCTGCCGGAAGAATATGGCTGCGCCAGTGCAAGCTATGTCGCCTATGGCCTGGTGGCGCGTGAAATCGAACGCGTCGATTCCGGCTATCGTTCGATGAACTCCGTGCAGTCCTCGCTGGTGATGCACCCGATCTACGCCTATGGCGACGACAGCCAGCGCAAGAAATATCTGCCCAAGCTCGCGACCGGCGAATGGGTCGGCTGTTTCGGCCTGACCGAGCCGGATGCCGGCTCCGATCCCGGCGGCATGAAGACCCGTGCCGAGAAGGTCGCCGACGGCTACCGGCTGACCGGCAGCAAGATGTGGATTTCCAACGCGCCGATCGCCGACGTGTTCGTGGTCTGGGCCAAGTCGGCCGCGCATGACAATCAGATCCGCGGCTTCATCCTGGAAAAGGGCATGAAGGGCCTGTCGGCGCCGAAGATCGGCGGCAAGCTTTCGTTGCGTGCCTCGATCACCGGCGAGATCGTGATGGACGGCGTGGTGGTGCCGGAGAGCGCGCTGTTGCCCAACGTGTCCGGTCTGAAGGGCCCGTTCGGCTGCCTTAACCGCGCCCGCTACGGCATCTCCTGGGGCGTGATGGGCGCCGCTGAAGACTGCATGGCGCGCGCGCGCCAATACACGCTCGAGCGCAAGCAGTTTGGCCGGCCGCTGGCCGCAACCCAACTGGTGCAGAAGAAGCTCGCCGACATGCAGACCGAGATCTCGCTGGGCCTGCAGGCCTCCTTGCGGGTCGGCCGCCTGATGGACGAGGGCAAGGTGGCGCCGGAGATGATCTCGATCGTCAAGCGCAACAATTGCGGCAAGGCGCTCGACATCGCCCGCGTCGCCCGCGACATGCACGGCGGCAACGGCATCCAGATCGAATATCACGTGATGCGCCACTCTTCGAACCTGGAAACCGTCAACACCTATGAAGGCGCCCACGACGTCCACGCCCTGATCCTGGGCCGCGCGATCACGGGCATCCAGGCGTTTTCGTAAGGTAAGGCTGTAGCCAACTCGTCATGGCCGGGCTTGTCCCGGCCATCCACGTTTTTGGCTCGCAAAGTAAGACATGGATGCCCGGCACAAGGCCGGGCATGACGAGATCAAAAATCCGGAAATCGCGAGCATTCCCCCATGGCCGAAACCGAAGACGAAACCATCCCGTTCAACCGTGACTTCCCGCTTCAGCCGGGCGTCGTCGACGAAGCCCGGCCGGGCGTGCGGCGGGTGCTCTGCAACAATCCGAGCCCCTTCACCTTCACTGGCACGGTCAGTTACATCGTCGGCAAGGGCAAGGTCGCGATCATCGATCCCGGCCCGAACAATGAGGCGCATGCCAAGGCGCTGCTGGACGCCGTGCGCGGCGAAACCGTGACGCATATCCTGGTCACCCATACCCACAACGACCATTCGCCGAACACCGCGCGGATCAAGGCCGCGACCGGCGCGCCCGTCTACGCCGAGGGGCCGCACCGCGCCTCGCGGCCGCGCTTCGAGAGCGAGAAGCACAATCCTGAATCGGGCGCCGATCGCAACTTCCGGCCGGACATCGAGGTCAAGAACGGCGACACCATCGAAGGCTCCGGCTGGGCGCTGGAAGCGGTGGCAACCCCCGGCCACACCGCCAATCATCTGGCGTTCGCCTGGCCCGAGCGGAAGATCAGTTTCGTCGGCGACCACGTGATGGGCTGGTCGACCTCGATCGTGGCCCCGCCTGATGGCTCGATGATCGACTACATGGATTCGCTGGCGCGGCTGGAGAGCCGCCCTGAGGACCTGTATTTCTCAGGCCATGGGCCGGAAATTCCGGAAGGCCCGCGCTTTGTGCGTTTCCTGACCCGGCACCGCCGCGCGCGCGAAGCCTCGATCCTGCATCGTCTTGCCAAGGGCGAGACCGACATCGCGACCATGGTGCGCGCGATCTATATCGGCCTCGATCCGCGGCTGAGCGGTGCAGCCGGTTATTCGGTGCTGGCGCATCTGGAAGATCTGGTGTCGCGCGGCATCGTGGCGACCGACGGCGATCCCGTGATCGGCGGGTCCTATCGGATGGCTTCCTAGAACGAACCATCTTTCGTCACGTTCGAGGTAAGCAGTGATCCGCGCCATGGTCCGACGTGCACTTGTACTGACCGCGGCATTTGTCGCGGGGCTGGCGCCGGTCATATGCCTTGGCGAAAGCAACAATCGGTTACCGACCAAGGCAACAAGGGAACTTCCCCCTGAGCTGCTCTCGCTGCTCCAACAGAAGCAGATGCCCAAACATTCACCTATCGTGGTGCGCCTTTTCAAGGAAGAGGCTGAGCTCGAAGTCTGGAAACAGGACGCCACCGGCCGTTTCCAGATCCTCAAGACCTATCCGATCTGTCGGTGGTCCGGCGATCTTGGGCCGAAGCTGTACGAGGGCGACCGTCAGGCTCCAGAGGGATTCTATACAGTTACACCTGAGTTGATGAATCCCAACTCCAGCTTCTATCTTTCGATCAACCTCGGCTACCCCAACAGGTTCGACAAGGCGAACAACCGCGACGGCAGCTTCCTCATGATCCACGGCGACTGCTGGTCGAGCGGTTGCTATGCCATGACCGACGAACAGATCAGCGAGATTTATTCGCTGGCGCGCGACACATTCCTCGGCGGGCGGCCATCGTTCCAGGTCCAGGCCTATCCGTTCCGCTTGACGCCGGCGAATCTGGCGCGGCACCGAAATAATCCGAACCTGGCCTTCTGGAAAATGCTCAAGATCGGCAACGATCATTTCGAGACGACGCAACTCGAACCCAAGGTGGATGTGTGCAATCGCCGCTATGTATTCGATGCGCAACCTCCCCCAAATTCGCCGCATCCTCTTGTGTTCAATGCATCCGAAAAATGCCCATCCTTTGTCGTCAATCCGGAAATCGCGCGGCGGGCGCGGGAAAAAAATCGCACCGACGAGCTCGAATACGCCCAATTGCTTGAAGACAATTTGCCGGTTGCCCCGATCTACAGCGGATTGGACGGCGGAATGAACAAGGCTTTTCTCGCGCGGTTTCCGGGCAGAGTGACGCTTGCGAAAGTGATGCCGTATGCATCTTACCTGCCGCACTTGCCGCCGATCCCCTGGATCGACAACGATGGCTCGTTGACGAGCAAATGGTTTGGCACTTCATTCTCCAAACCGATTGTGTGTGATCCGGCTCGTGCCAGCTTCCCATCGAGCCGGTGCTGAACTCTTGTCCAACGTCCGCTATGCGTCAAACACGTCACTTTGACAGCGCGCCGCAAACTTCCGCTTCTCCCCGATCAGCGGACATTCCCGATCAGGTGCGTCACGGCGGGCTACAAAAGCTTGCGCCACTAGATGGAACTAGAAATCAATCCTTATCGTGCGAGTACTTCTCCAAAAGGAGCCGATTATACTCATCTCTCACAGCTCTTCGTGAAACATGCCCTTTTCGCTCTTTGGCAATCTTCAGAAGATCAGGATCAGTTGGTGCCCGTGATTTCTTTCTGAATCTGGCAAAGAGTTGGCTAGTAGGCTCCGGGGTTCTTCCAAACAGCCGGTCAAACCATCCCATTGTGTCCTCACCGTTCATACTGCGAATTACGACACTCTATCACCTTGAATTTAGGACACTAGGGTCGGCTTGCGCCTTGGCCGGCTCGCCGGCTTCTTGGTGACTGGCGACGTCCATTTTGTCGCGCATAACAGACTCAAGCGGACATCTCGCCATGTCCGAAACGCCACAACGAGCCCCATGCGTCGCAACAAGAACGCTTTATTCGATCACCTCGTCCGCGCGAGCGGCCACCTCGGGCGGCAGTTGCAGGCCGAATTGCCGTGCAGCTTTTTGGTTCACGACCAACTCAAATTCGGTTGGCGCTTGAACAGGCAGTTCGGCAGGATTGGCACCGCGCAAGATTCGATCAACATAGGATGCTGCGCCTGCGATATTCTTGTCGATATTCACCCCGTACGACATGAGGCCGCCGGCGTCGCAGAAGGCGCGAAGCGGGTAGATCGCCGGTAGCCTGCACTGCGCAACCAGCGCAGCAACCTGAACACGTCGGACAAAAGTGATCGCATCCGGCAGAAAAATGAGCCCACCATTCGGCTGATCTTTGAGCGAGCGAATAAGACGATCAATATCGGAACTATCGCCGCTCGGCGTTTCAATCGAGGCAATCCCTACTTTGCTCGCGACTTCATCAATTGACTTGCGAAACGCCGAGGAATTGTTGCCCGGTTCAGGGTTATAAACAATCCCTATGTGCTCGACGTTTGGCGCCACTTCCTTGATCAGCGAAACCCATTTACCGCCGAGGGATGGTTCAAATGGCGTAAAGCCAGTTACGTTGCCCCCGGGCTTCGAGAAACTGTTGACGTAATGCATTCTGACTGGATCGCTGACCATCGCGAAAACGGTCGGAATGTTAGAATGTTCGGCATGCAGTGCGGCCATAGATGTGTTTGTCACTGCGAACAGAACATCAGGCTGCAAAGCGAGCAGCTCCCGAGCATATGCCTGTGAAAGATTAGTATCGCCCTGAGTTATTCGATGTTCGATCTGGAGATTCCGGCCGAGCATCCACCCCTTCTCTCTGAGAGTTGTTTCGAGAACGTTAGCTTGAGTTGGCGAGGCTATGAGAGCCCCGACACGACGCGCACGACCTTGAGCGCTCGCAGGGCCGACGCTGGCGAGCAGCGCAGCACCGAGAATGAACTCCCGTCTCCTCATCCGCCGCCCTCAGACTACAGTTGCAGTCGATGGTATCGCGCCGCCCAAAGGGTTGGTAGAGGCTTGTGTCCGTTAGGGGGCAGCATTCACGTCGGTTCTGCCTCCGCAGGAGCGGGCGAGGGAGCACGGGCCAGCGGGCTACTGCTTCTTCACCGTCTTGGCCGGTGCCTTCGCCGGCGCCGCCGGTTTCTTGGTGGCCGGTTTGGTGTCGGCCACGGTGTTGATGTCCTCGATCAGCTTGGTGACGCGCGCGGCGTTGCTGCCGAGGTCGCTGTCGAAATAGCGTGAGGCGGAGCGGATATCGACGCGGGAATCCTCGCCGTCGGCCTTGATGCGGATCGAGACGTCTTCGCGAAATCCCATGATCATCGTTTGCGCGATCGCCTCGATGCGCCCCTCGCGGCGCGCCTGCGGCGGGCGTTCGTCGACGACGCGCCATTTGCGCTTGTTGACGAGCGCGAGCGTGATCTCATAGGCACGCTGTGCCGGGACTTCGAGCTCCACCGTCTCGATGTCAGGGTAAGCGACGCGCTGCTGCTCGGCGGAATACAGCCCGGCATAAACCGCGGGATTGGTGCCGTCGCCGGCGCGCAGCCGCGCCAGCGCCTCGAACCGCGGCGGGTCGATCGAATCGGTGGTGATGTCGTAGATCCGCGGCAGCTTGCGGTATTGCAAAGCCAGATAGGCGGGGTAGGCGAGGATGGCGGCGTCGATCAACAGCGCCAGCAGGATGCGGCCCATGCCGCGCGAACCGTTCTGCCAGATCGCGGCAAACGCGGCGAGGCCGACCAGGATGGAGAGGCCAGCCAAGCCCAGGGCGCCGAAGAACGTCGCCAGCGCCGGCTTCATTTCGAGGAAGCCGAAGCGGACGATCATGATCGAGACCACCACCGCAATCAGTGAGAACAGTGCGAGGTTGCGCGCCCATGTGGCGAGGCTGGACACGGGCTCCGTCTGGTAGGGAGCGGAAAACCTGCGGGCCATCCTCAAACTTCCATCATGAATTCAGGCGCTGTTCCGGTCAAAATACTGGCGACCCGGCGCGTCTTGAACTAGCGCATTTTCCGCACCCGTGGAAAGCAGCTTGCGCCGGAAAATCAGTCCAAATGGTGGTGCAAGGAGCATCAGGGCGCGTCATGCCGGATGGCTGAACTGCGTGACCACAAAGTCGATAAACGCCTTGATGCGCGGGGCGCGGTGGCGGCCGGGGGCGGTCAGCGCATGGATCGGAAACGTCTCGGGGATGTGGCTATCCCCGAGCAACGGAACGAGGGTGCCTTGCTGTATTGCCCGCGCGACCATGAAATCCGCCAACCTGGCGATGCCGAGCCCGGCTACCGCCATATCGAGCAGCAGGTCGGCGCTGTCGCTGGTAAATGTGCCTGACACGGCGAGGCGGTTGATGCCTTCATGGGTGTGGAAGGGCCATTGCGACCACGCCGGCCCGGGCAGCGTCAGGCAATTATGCTGCTGCAGATCGGCCGGCACGCGCGGCGATCCGTGTTGCTTCAAATAGAGCGGACTGGCGCAAATAACCCGTGTCGCGTCACCGAGCTTGCGCGCCACAAGGGTTGAGTCGCCGAGCGCGCCGGACCGGATGGCGACGTCGACCTGCTCGGCAACGAGGTCGACCTGGTGGTCGGAAACATGAAGCTCGACGCTGATCTCTGGATATTTGGCGAGGAAAACAGGAAGGGCGGGCCCGAGTATCTGTTTGGCGAGGGCTGTCCCGACGCTGATCCGCAAATGGCCGCGTGGCAGCCGGCTGGCCGCCGTTACCTCGGCTTCAGCCGCTTCGATCGATGCGAGGATGTCCCGGCTCCGGGCCAGAAACAGGTCGCCCTCGGCGGTCAAAGCGAGCCTGCGCGTGGTCCTGGTCAGGAGGCGCACACCCAGCCGGTCTTCGATGCGCGTGACCAGCTTGGACAGGGCAGAGGGGGTCACGCCGAGGTCGTCTGCGGCGGCGGCAAAGCTGCCCCGCTCGACCACCCTCACGAACCCATTCATCTCGGCCGAGGCTGCGTTGATATTCATGAATTAGGTTCATGAGTGAATGTAAATGCTAGCCGATTATATCACGTCAAAAACGTAATAATAGTGGTCGCAGTCAATAAAGGAGCGGCCGCTATGTCTTGGGAAAAGAAGCTGCACGGTCACGTAAGGGCTGTTGAAGGCGCGCTGCGCCATCCGGACGGCAGCCCCGATATCGCTGCTTACGGCAGGATCGCTCACCACCAGCGGGACGCGGCCGTCGTTGCCGCCGTGCAGGACACAGCCCGCAGCCTGCGCGCGATGTGGTCGTCGATCTGGCGTGTCTTGGGTGGGTCCTTGGGCCGGTCGGGGCGCATCCGATTGAATGCGCCCCTCCGAGGCTAGAGCGTTTTCCAGCGAAGTGGACACCGGTTCGCATCAAGAAAACGCGTCAAACCAAAGAATCTAGAGCCCCGTTCCGATTTTTCGGAACGGGAAAGGTCTAGGCCGCCGCGTTCGGGAAACGGTAGCTCTTGAACTGGTCGCGCAGAGCGGTCTTCAGGATCTTGCCGGTCGCGGTGTGCGGAATGCCCTCGACGAAAGCCACGTCGTCCGGCATCCACCATTTCGCGATCTTGCCATCCATGAATTTCAGGATGTCCTCGCGGCTTGCCTGCTGGCCGGCCTTGAGTTGCACGATCAGGAGCGGGCGCTCGTCCCATTTGGGATGATAGATGCCGATCACGGCGGCCTCTGCCACCGCGGGATGGCCGACCGCGAGGTTCTCCAGATCGATCGATGAAATCCACTCGCCGCCAGACTTGATAACGTCCTTGGAGCGATCGGTGATCCGCATGTAGCCGTGCTGGTCGATGGTCGCGACGTCGCCGGTGTCGAAATAGCCGTGCTCGTCGAGGATCTCGCTGTCGACCTTGAAATAGGCCTTCGCGACCGCAGGTCCTGCGACCTTGAGCCGGCCAAAGGTCTTGCCGTCCCACGGCAATTCCTTGCCGGCATCGTCGGTGATCTTCATCTGCACTCCGAACGGCGGATACCCTTGCGTCTGCAGGATATCGAGCCGTTCCTCGCCGCCGAGTTCGGCAAACGGCGGCTTCAGCGCCGCCACGGTGCCGATCGGGCTCATCTCGGTCATGCCCCAGGCGTGGCGCACGCGAACGCCCATGCCGACGAACGACTTGATCATCGAGCGCGGCATCGCCGAGCCGCCGCACACCACGCTCTTCAGGTGGGGCAGTTTCAGGTTTCCGGCGGCCATGTGATTGAGCAGCATCAGCCACACCGTCGGCACGCCGGCGGTGTGCGTGACCTTCTCGGTGTCGAGAAGCTCATAGACCGAAGCACCGTCGAGCTTGGCGCCCGGCATCACGAGCTTGGTGCCCATCGAGGGCGCGGAGAACGCGATGCCCCAGCTGTTGGCGTGGAACAACGGCACCACCGGCAGCATTGTCTCGGCGGCGCTGGTGCCGAGCGCGTCGACATTGTTGGCCATCAACCCGTGCAGCACGTTGGAGCGGTGCGAATACAACACGCCTTTTGGATCGCCCGTCGTACCCGAGGTGTAGCACATCGCGGCTGCGGTATTCTCGTCGAAGGTCTTCCACTCGAACTTGCCGTCGGCTTCCGCGATCCAGTCCTCATAGGCGACCGCGTTCTTCAGCGTGGTCTGCGGCATGTGGGACTTGTCGGTGAATACGATGTAGCGTTCGACGCTGGGCAGGCTGCCCGCGATCTTTTCCAGGATCGGAATAAAGGTGAGATCGGTCATCACCACGCGGTCTTGCGCATGGTTGATGATCCAGGCGATCTGGTCGGGGAACAGCCGCGGGTTGACGGTATGGCAGATCGCGCCAATGCCCATGATGCCGTACCAGGCTTCAAGGTGGCGCCAGGTGTTCCATGCGATGGTGGCGACGCGGTCACCGAGCTTGATGCCGTCGCGGTCGAGGCGCTGCGAGACTTTCAGCGCGCGATCGCGAATTTCGGCGTAATTGGTGCGATGAATGGGCCCTTCGACCGACCGCGTGACGACCTCTTGCGTACCGTGATACTGCGCCGCGTGTTCGATAATCCGGTGGCAAAGCAAAGGCCAGTCTTGCATCAATCCGAGCATACGCACGTCCCTCCCAAAGGTTATTTCCTCGCGCATGATCCGCCAAAGTGCGAGCGTTCTGGCGTGCGATCATGGAATTGACATGAACTGTAGCGCGGAGAAAGCAAGCCGAAAATGGGCTTTTGGCGCCTTTGGTCGCACAGCGGCGGCAATGGTTACCGTTGCGGTGGGCCTGCTTCTGCCAGGTGTGTTCTGCGAACCGGCCCTGGCGGCCAAAGCCTCCCGATCGACGCCTTGGGGCGACCTGTTCGGGATCCACCCGCCGAAGCCGCGGGCAAAGGTCCACCGTGCGGTGGTGCCGCTCCCGCAGCCGCGCCCGGCCGATGCCCCCTCCGCTGAGGAGCTCGCCAAAGAAGCTGTCAAAGAAACTGCCAAGGGGACCACGAAGGAAGGCAAGCCCACCGAACAGGCCACACCCCAGCCACCTCCGCCCTCGGCCTGCCGGCTGGCACTGACGGAGGCCATCGCCATCGCCCCCAGCATCCCCGATATCCGTGGTGCCGGCGGCTGTGGAGGCGAGGATCTGGTGCGGCTCGAGGCGATCGTGTTGCCGGACAAGCGTCAGGTCTCGGTGAAGCCGGCGGCGATCCTGCGCTGCGCGATGGCCTCTGCATTGGCGGACTGGATCCGGACCGACATCGCGCCGCTGGCGGCGCGCCTCGGCAGCACGATCAGCGATCTCGACAATTTCGACTCGTTCGAATGCCGCGGCCGCAACCGCATCGTCGGCGCAAGACTCTCCGAACACGGCCGCGCCAATGCGCTCGACGTCCGCGCCCTCAAGCTGGCCAATGGCCGCTCAATCTCGCTCACCGATCGCACCGTGCCGCGCGAGGTGCGCGAAGCCGTGCTGCATTCGGCGTGCGCGCGGTTCTCGACGGTGCTGGGTCCGGGGTCGGACTGGTACCACGAGGACCACATCCATCTCGATCTCATGGAACGGCGGAATAACTACCGGATCTGCCAATGGAACGTGTGGGACCCGCTGCCGCAGACAGCGCCGCTGATGCCGGCCGAGCGGCCGGAAGAGGCGCCGCCACGCGAGGTTGCCGCAAAACCCGACGGGTCCAAATCCGACGCTGCCAAACCCGCGGCGGCGAAATCCGGCGCCGCCCCGGCGGATAAGAAATCCGATGCGGCAACGTCCGAACCCGGACCCACGCCCACAACAAAAAAGCGCCGGCAAAACCGGCGCTCGTGATTGTCCTCTTTGCGGCGTTCACCAGTCGCGCCCAATACGTGACGATTCATTGGCGTAACTCCAGCGTTTACGTGCCGGTTTGGGCTGGTTGCGGAAGATCGCTGTGTCATTCTGGCCGCATTGCCGCGAACCCATGGATTTCGGTCGATATTTTGGCCACACCCTCGTTTCAATGCTGCCGATTGCGCAGGTTGGCCGCGAGAGCGCACGGCCAAACAAAAACGCCGGCAAAGCCGGCGTTTTGATCTCGTTGCGAGGGGATGCAATCCGCTATTGCGTGATCGAACTGCCGCCGCCCTGGAGCGCCATCTTCGAATTGTACGGCGAGTCACCCTGCTTGGGGTCGAGCACCACCACGATCGTGCCTTGCTTGACCTTGCTGTAGAGGTCGATGACGTCCTCATTGGTCATGCGAATGCAGCCCGAGGAAATCGATGCGCCGATATATTCCGGCTGGTTGGTACCGTGAATCCGGAACAGGGTGTCGCGGCCGCCCTGGTAGAGATAGAGCGCGCGGGCGCCGAGCGGATTGTCGACGCCGCCGGGCACCGACGCGGGCAGGCCTTCGATACGCTTGTGGATATCAGCGGTCGGCGTCCATTTCGGCCATTCAGCCATGTTGCCGACCTTGGCAATGCCGGAGAAGGCCAAGGCTTCTTCGCCGACGGTGATGCCGTAACGGATCGCCTTGCCGCCGTCCTGCACCAGGTAAAGATAATGGTTGTCGGAATCGACCACGATCGTGCCGGGCAGTTCGCGGCGATGATAGTCGACGATGGCGCGGCGGAACGGTTCGGCCACGGCGACCTTGGCGTAACGCGCCTTTGCCAGCTGGGCCTTGTCATTCGGCTTGAGCGTGGCCTCGGGCGCGGCCTGATAGCTCGTGGTCTGCATGCAGCCCGACAACATCAGCCCTGCAGCCAGAATTCCCAACTTTGCCTTCAGCGACGTCATTGCGCACTTCCAATCGACAATACTGCGGTTACGCGCCAAATTGCGTCGCAAACGCCACGATTCCAATAATCCCATTATTGGCAAAAACCGGTAATTATTCCAGTGCTTAGACACTTGTTCGGCGCTGCGGCAGCCTGGCTGTGGCTTTTATGCCGCAAGTTTTTCGATTTCCGGTTGATTTTTAGGCAGCGCTGGCGCCCTTGCCGAATCGTGGCCACGCTACCGCCACCCCATCGCCATAAATGTGGATGGAGGGTTAATACGCCAGTCATCAAGCGCTTGCCAGAATCGCGTTTAGTCCGCTCGGTGCCTGTGGCGTTTTCGTGCGGAGCGGGTACGGGTTTCGCGTGAAGAAGACACGCCAGAACCAACGACCGCTGCCCTGTTCCGGAGTTTCCCATGTTGTCAGTGTACGTCCCCTCTGAATCCACCCTGAAGAAAGTCGAGGTGCCAGAACCGGCGACGCTGCCGGAGGCCGCGGTCTGGATCGACATGGTGAAACCGACGAGCGAGGAAGACCGCGCGGTGGAGCGGCTGACCGGGATCGCGGTGCCGACCCGGGAGGACATGCAGGAGATCGAGATTTCGAGCCGGCTCTATATCGAGAACGGTGCGCGCTACATGACCGCGACGCTGATGTGCCATTCCGACACCGACATGCCGCGGACGACGGCCGTCACCTTCATCATGGCCGGTCACCGGTTGGTAACCGTGCGCTACGACATGCCGAAGCCGTTTGCCCTGGTGGAGAACAAGCTGGGGCGATCGTGCATGCCAGGCATAACCGGCGAAATGGTGCTGATGGAACTTGTCGACGCGGTGATCGACCGTTGCGCCGACATTCTGGAGAAGGTCGGCGCCGACGTCGATCAGGTTTCCCATGACATCTTCGAACCCGAAAGCGAGCGTCACGGCCAGGCCAAGCGATATTCGCAGATCCTGATCGCGATCGGGCGCAAGGGGGATTTGACCTCGAAGGTCCGCGAGAGCCTGGTCTCGGTCGGCCGCGTCGTCACTTTCCTCTCGGCGGTCATGGAAGGCGTCAAATGGTCCAAGGACATGCGCGAGCAGCTCAAGACCATGCAGCGCGACGTCGCCTCGCTGACCGATCACGCGTCCTACCTGTCCAACAAGATCACCTTCGTGCTCGACGCCATGCTGGGCGTCGTCAATCTCGAGCAGAACAACATCATCAAGCTGTTCTCGGTGATGGCCGTGGTCTTGATGCCGCCGACGCTGATCGCCTCGATCTACGGCATGAATTTCAAGGCGATGCCGGAGCTCGAATGGGCGCACGGCTATCCGATGGCGCTGGTGATGATGCTCATGGCAGCCGTGCTGCCTTACTTTCTTTTCAGATGGAAGAAGTGGCTGTAGTCGCAACCTGATTGTGCGCGACAGTGACTGTCGTCACCGAGGTGGCCGTAGTAACCGAGATGTTAAGGCGCGCGCATGATCTCGGGGGCATTCATGCACCTTCAAAAAAAACAGGAAGCTGCCCCAATTGTACGAGTAAAATTTGAGCGTCGCGATGAACCTTTGCGCGACGGCTTTCTGCGATAACGCAGTCACAAGCCGCGAGGACAGCAATGGTTGAAAAATTCATAACGTCACCCCGCAACGTCATCGATTTTGCGAGCTACCAACAGGGCCGCATCGTTGGCAAGGCGCAGGCGATCGCGGCGCGGCTCTGCCGGCATTGCGGTGCTGCGCTTGCCGATGGCGAGAACGAAGACGAATGCTCGAGCGCCTTCAACGTCGAGACGCGTGACCTGCGAACCGCGCCAAGGAAAACGCGGAGCAAGTTTTACGCGGAGTGATCTGAACGAGCGGCAGCCTGATCACGCTTGGCTGTCCAGTCTATCGCTTCACCTGCTGCGCCGTCGTCACCACGACCTCGGTGAGGTGGCCGTCGCGGCTCAAGGGAAGCAGACGCTGCTCAACATCACGCAGCATCGCTTCCACCTTGTCGCCAAGCACATCAGGCGAGGATGACGAGAAGGTGAGCACCCGGCGCGCCAGGTCGCGCACGCTGACCTCGTGGCTGGTCTCGACCCTGATCACATCGGCCGCGTGAAACCGCGTGCCGGCGAAAAAGCCCGCCAGATCCCGATGGGTTCGCGCGCCGCTCCCTGCCTCCGACCACAGGCTTTCCTTCGACCAGGTACGCCGCGTGGTGTTGTAGTCGTCGAGCCACGGGTTGCGTCCATCCGTGGCAGAGAAAGATGCGCAAACGAGAATGACGCCGTCGGGCACCACCAGCTGCTCGAGGCGCGCCAGCGTAGCTTCGCGATCCATCCAATGTAGCGCCCTCCCGATCGTCACGACATCGAAGCCGCCGATGTCATCAGGCAGGTCTTCGGCCTTGCCTGCGATCAAGGTGAAAGCCTGTGAAGTGTGCTTCGCCGCTTTGTCAGCGGCGGCGAGCATGGCCGGCTCCGGATCGACGCCGACGATGCGGCCGACATAAGGGGCAAAGCCGAGCGCCAGCAGCCCGGGCCCGGTCCCGAGGTCGATGAGCGCGTGTTGCTTCCCGAATGCGAGCCGCTGCGCCACCTCGCGAAAGAAGGCGGGCGGATAAGGCGGCCGCAATTCCTCGTACAGCGCAACCGTGGTGGCAAAGCGTCCCATGGTGAGGCCGACAACCCTCTCGTCGATCGGAACGGGTGCAGGATCGCACCCGCACCGCACGAGCGGCTAAACGTGCTGGCCGCCGTTGATGTGGATCTCGGCGCCGTTCACGTAACTGCTGGTTTCGGTGCACAGCACGTAGATGATCTTGGCCACCTCGTCCGGTGTGCCGAGGCGGTGCATCGGAATCTGCTGGTCGACGATCTTCTCGGTGCCCGGCGACAGGATCGATGTGTCGATCTCGCCCGGCGCGATCGAATTGACGCGGACGCCGACGCGGCCGAAATCGGACGCCATTTCACGTGTGAGTGAAGCAAGTGCCGCCTTCGACGTCGCATAGGCCACGCCCGCGAACGGATGCACGCGCGAGCCCGCGATCGAGGTGACGTTCACCACCGAGCCCTTGGTGGCCTTCAATTCCTCGATCAGCCCGCGCGCCATCATGATGGGTGCGAAGAAGTTCACCCGGAAAACATGGCTCCAGGTCTCGATGTCGGTATCCATGGTGCCCATCCGCGTGCCTTCCGCGGTCTTCGGCGAAATCGCGGCGTTGTTGACCAGCGCATGCAGCGCGCCGCCTTCGAGGCGTTCGCGGATTTCCGAAATCGCCCGCGTGGTGTCGGCATGGTCGCCAAGATCGACCTGGATGTGATCCTCAGGCCCGGCGTCCCACGGGCAGTTGTCGGGGAAGGGATGCCGCGAGCAGGTGATGACGCGCCAGCCGGCCGACGAAAAGCGGATCACCGTGGCATGGCCGATGCCGCGGCTGGCTCCGGTCAGGAGCAACGTGCGTCGCGGCGCATTGGTGGTTGGCTGCATAAACGTTTCTCTTGTTTTCCGTCATCGCCGGGCAAAGTAGTCTGCTTTTGCGCAGGGCTTGCTCTAGGGGTAAAGCCGCGTCTTGTCCCATGCGCCATTCGGCGCGTCGCGGCGGAATTCGATGCGGTCGTGGAGACGGAACGGACGGTCGTGCCAGAATTCGAAACGGACCGGCTCGATGCGCCAGCCGCTCCAGCCCGGCGGACGCGGCACCTCGCCGATGACGTGCCTGGCGGCGACCAGCGCGATCGCCTGTTCGAAGGCAAAGCGGCTTTCCAGCGGCTGCGACTGCTTAGAGGCCCAGGCGCCGATCTGCGCCTGCTTCGGGCGGGTGGCGAAATAGGCGTCGGCTTCTTCCGGCGTCACGGGCGACACGTTGCCGCGGATGCGCACCTGACGGCGCAGCGATTTCCAGTGAAATAGTAAAGCCGCCTTAGGATTTGCGGCGAGTTCGCGGCCCTTCTGGCTGGCGATGTGGCTGTAGAACACGAAACCATCCGCATCATAGCCTTTCATCAGCACCATCCGCACGTCGGGAAGTCCGTCGGCGTCGACGGTTGCCAGCGCCATCGCATTGGGATCGTTCGGCTCTGCCTTCACGGCTTCGGCGAACCACGCACCGAACAACGCAAACGGTTCCTCGGCGGCGGTAAAATCACCCGATGTTAACGGTGTCGGGTGTTTGATGGAGGTTGTGTCGGTCATGCCAGGAGTTCCAGTTGCGTCCGTTCGCGTCAGAGAGCGCGCTACAGCCCCAGTATAGGTTCGCCCTATATAGGACATGGGGACGCATTGGCCTATCGGCCATCCGGCCGGCGGGCGCGGTGATGACCATGATTTTGATCGGCCTCGGCGCGGGCGGTTGCAGCATGTCCCGCTCCGACGTCCTCGCCAAGCTGGAAGAAAAAGACGTGACGGGGTCGGTGACGCCACCGGCCGCCCCTCCGGTGCCGACCGAGAGCGATCTGGCCTTTGCCCGCACGGCCGCCTCCGATGTACTGACAAAAGGCGGCAAGGATTCCAGCCAGCCCTGGGAAAACCCCGAAACCGGCGCGCGGGGTTCGGTGACGCCGCTGTCCCAGGCCTATGCCTCGGACGATGGCCGCACCTGCAGGGATTTCCTGGCCAGCTACGTCAAGGATCGTGCGGAAAGCTGGCTGCAGGGCGCCGCCTGCCGGGGTGAACAGGGTCGATGGGAAATTCGTACCCTCAGGCCCTGGAAACGGAGCTAAACTACCCCAAGAATCTTGAGGGCCCGTTTTGAGGGGCAGTTTTCAGCGGCATGGGGAGTTGCAAAAATGCAACTGGCTCCCCAGATGAAGGCAAAGCGGGCGAATAGCCCTTTAGTTAGAACCGATTTCCCGTGAAGGAGACGTGACGGATGCGCGACCCCTATGAGGTCTTGGGGGTGCCGCGGGGCGCCAGCGCTGCGGCGATCAAGAGTGCTTACCGCAAGCTCGCCAAGAAGCATCACCCCGACAACAACACCAACGACCCGAAATCCGCGGCTCGTTTTTCCGAGATCAACTCGGCCAACGAGATTATCGGCGACGAGGACAAGCGCAAGCAGTTCGATCGCGGTGAGATCGACGCCGAGGGCAAGCCGCGCTTCCAGGGCTTTCCCGGCGGCGGCCCGCGCGGCCGTGCCGGCCCGGGCGGCGGCTTTGAAAGCCACACGTTCCGCAGCGGCGGCGGCCCCGGCGGCGGCGGTGGCTTCGAGGACATCCTCAACAGCATGTTCGGTGGTGCGGCCCGCGGGCAACGTCCCGGCGGTGGCAGAGGATTTGAATTCGACACCGGCGGGATCGGCCTCGATCTCGATCTCAGCGTCGCCATGACGGTATCGCTGGAGGAGTCGGTCAAGGGGGCCGAGAAGCGCGTCCGCTTGCCGAACGGCAAGGAGCTCAACGTCAAAATTCCGGCAGGCGTCGCCGCCGGGCAGCAAATCCGACTGAAGGGCCAGGGCGAAACCGCACAAGGCCATCCGCCCGGCGACCTTCTGATCACCGTCAGCATTGCGCCGCATCCCTTCTTCAAGATCGACGGCAGCGATCTGCGGCTCGATCTGCCGATCACGCTTTATGAGGCGGTGCTCGGTGCCAAAATTCGGGTGCCGACGCTGGGCGGCGCGGTCGAATTTCCGATCCCGAAGAACACCTCCAGCGGCCGCACCTTCCGTCTCAAGGGCAAGGGGCTGCCGAAGGCAGGCGGGACCGGCGACCTGTTCGTCACGACAAGGATTATTCTTCCCGACGGGAACGATGCCGAGCTTGAAGCATTGATGCAAAAGTGGCGCGACGGCCACCCTTACAATCCGCGCAGCGATTTCGGCTGACCAAAAACACGTCTAATAAACGAGCGGAGTGCGGCAGGCCATTTCCCGAAACAATTCAGGCGCTTCCCTTTAAAAGGGCGGCCTCGAAAGGGGGACCAGCGCGGTACCAAACCCCGATCGAGGCCGCTTGCGCCGATCGGCGGATCGAGCGCCACTCATTTTCGCGTGATCACCCAGTGCGATAATGAGACGCGCCGATGTCTTGATTCCAGATTTTCAATGTCAGAATTGGGACAAACCGCTTGACCTAAAGCGTTTTCAAGCGAGGCCAGCCCTGCACTTGATGCGGAGCGGACAACGGCCCGCGTCAGCAAACCGCAACAAACAAGCGCTCATTCAACAGGTGGTGGACTTGGTTCAACCCCCTTGGTTCAACCCCCGGTCTTTTCCATCTGGTCGTACACGGACTGGGCTATCTGCGTCAGTCGGCCACGGTCGCCGACGCTGCTCACCACCACATAGGCCACGCCGCGATCGGCCCAGAACAGGGCGCTCTCCTTGCCCTCCGACGAAAATCGCATCTGCGTCGCCTCGGCTTCCGACTTGGCCGTGTAGATCGTGAAGCGCTCGCCCGATGCGCTCTCATACATCATGAACGAGGCAGGCCCGGTCGCGCCGGGCAACAGCCGCCCGCCGACCAGCTTCAATCCCGCCGCGGTCAATTCCGGCGCGCGCACCAGCCAGCCGCAGCGCTTGGTCAGCCATGCCTGCAGATGCGCGCGTTCGCTGCCGGGTACTTCGACGGGATGGCGCACTTCGACCACATAGAGCCGGTGCGCATCGAGCGCATCGGTCGTGAAACTTTGCAGCGCCGAGGGTGCTGCTGCGGCCCCGCGCGCCATCCAGCCGACGCCGCCGCCGACAATGAATGCCGCCAGCGTTGCGGCAATCGCGCCGTAGAACCATTTGCGCGGCTGGCGCACCAGCCGCTCGATCTCGAGCCGCCTCGGCACCGCCTCGTCGACGATGCCGTCGTAGCGGACATGCAGCGCTTCCGCCATCGTGCGCCACGACCGCACGCGCGCCGCATCGTCGGGGTGCGTCGCGAGCCACGCTTCGACATCGCCGCGGCGCTCCGCCGGCAGCTCGTTGTCGACGTAAGCATGCAGCTCGTCTTCGGTGACGGGAATATGGGGGTTGGTCATCGTCGTCGTCTCTGTCTATTCGTGATCTGAATCTGCCTATGCATATCGCCTGCCATCACGCGTCTTGGTTGCATCGCCTGCATCACTTCACCCGCCTGAGCGCGGTGCGTTCGCCCTCGAGCGAGGCTTTGACGTGCGCGCGCGCCCGGGCAAGCCGGGACATGACGGTCCCGATCGGTACGCCCTGGATGTCGGCGACCTCGCGGTAACTCAACCCTTCCAGCATCACCAGCAGCAGCACCGAGCGCTGCTCTTCCACCAGCGTCGTCAACGCGCGCGAAATGTCGCGGCCTTCCGCCTCGGTCCCGCTGGCGTCCGGGTTGTTGTCGAGCAGCGGCATGAATTGCGGCCGCCGCGCCAGCGATCGCCGCCGGTTCTTGTTGAGGTTGGTCAGGATCGTATAGAGCCAGCTCCTGACGTCGCCGCCGAGAAACAACCGTTCCGAACGCAACGCGCGCACCAGCGTATCCTGCACCAGATCGTCGGCGATATCGGCGTCGCGCGCGAGCGCACGCGCGTAGCGGCGCAGCGCCGGGATCATGGCTTCGACACTTTGGCGAAACGCGGTCATTGTCACCCGATATTCAGGTCGGTACGGCGCGAACGCCTTAACCAACATAACACCTAAACGACGCGTCTATTCCGCCTGTTGAGGCTCAGGCAAGACAGCGTTGATCCCAGGGTTAATCCATAGATTACCCTCAAGCGGATTTGGACTGTACCCCGCTGGAGCGCTGGTGTACCTCCAACCGTAATACCAAGCGCGACTGGAAGCCGCATGTCGCGCGCTCTCCCATTCGTCGCTCAGGGAATAGCCGCCAGTCCGATGCCTGCGCCTGTCATCTATTACATTCGCCATGGCGAGACATCGTGGAATGCCGAAGGGCGGCTGCAGGGTGTGCAGGACATTCCGCTCAACGACCTCGGCCGCAGGCAGGCGGCCCATGCCGGCAACGTCCTCGGCGATCTCTTCGCACGCCATGGCCGCGACAAATCGGAGCTGGCATTTGTCGCGAGCCCGCTGATCCGCGCCCGCGCGACAATGGAGCTGGTGCGCGGATCACTGAAGCTGCCGCGCGACGGCTACGCGCTCGACGATCGTTTGCGCGAGATCGGCTACGGCGAGTGGGAAGGCGCGACGCTGCCAGAGATGCAGCTGCGCGACCCCGATCTCTATGCCAGACGCCAGGCCGAGAAATGGACGGTGTCGCCGCCGGGCGGCGAAAGCTATGTCGACGTGCAGGCGAGGATGCAGGATTGGTGTGCGTCGGTGGCGGCGGACACGGTTGCGGTGGCGCATGGCGGCACGGCGCGGGCCCTGATGGTGGCGCTCGGCATCGAGACGCCGCTCAGCGCCGCCGACCTGACCATCGAGCAGGGGGCGGTTTACGTCTTCCGGGACGGGGCGCTGCAGAAGTATAGTTAAGGGCGACGTTTGACACCGTCATTCCGGGGCGGTCCGCAGGACCGAACCTCAGGGGCGCAATTGCGCCCCGGGGAATCACGAGATTCCGGGTCTGGTGCTAACGCACCATCCCGGAATGACGGCCTAACGTTTGACCGCCGCGGGCGCGCGCGTTACCACACGGCGTAATCCGGCAATTTTCTAGGCAGACCATGTCCTTCAACACCTTCGGCCACATGTTCCGGGTCACGACCTTCGGCGAGAGCCACGGGGTCGCGATCGGCTGCGTGGTCGACGGCTGCCCGCCGCTGATCCCGCTGACATCAGAGGACATCCAGCAGGATCTCGATCGCCGCCGTCCCGGCCAGTCGCGCTTCACCACCCAGCGCCAGGAACCGGACGCGGTCAAAATCCTGTCCGGCGTGATGGCCCATCCCGAGACCGGGGTGCAGGTGACGACGGGAACGCCGATCGCGCTGCTGATCGAGAACACCGACCAGCGTTCGAAGGACTATTCCGAGATCAAGGACAAGTTTCGTCCCGGCCATGCCGACTTCACCTATGAGGCCAAATACGGCCTGCGCGATTATCGCGGCGGCGGACGCTCGTCGGCGCGCGAGACCGCGACGCGCGTCGCGGCCGGCGCCATCGCGCGAAAGATCCTGCCCGACGTCAAGGTGCGCGGCGCGCTGGTACAGATGGGCCCGCACAAGATCGATCGCGAGAAGTGGGACTGGGACGAGATCGCGCGCAATCCGTTCTTCTGCCCGGACAAGGACAAGGCCGCGTTCTTCGAGCAGTATCTGGACGGGATCCGCAAGAGCGGCTCCTCGATCGGCGCCGTGATCGAAGTCGTCGCCGAAGGCGTGCCGCCTGGCCTCGGCGCACCGATCTACGCCAAGCTCGACGGCGAACTGGCGGCGGCCATGATGAGCATCAACGCGGTGAAGGGCGTCGAGATCGGGGCAGGTTTCGGCGCCGCCGAATTGTCGGGCGAGCAAAACGCCGACGAGA
This sequence comes from Bradyrhizobium sp. OAE829, assembly GCF_040546575.1. NCBI lineage: Bacteria > Pseudomonadati > Pseudomonadota > Alphaproteobacteria > Hyphomicrobiales > Nitrobacteraceae > Bradyrhizobium > Bradyrhizobium sp. OAE829. Next base: position 6,487,359 of record NZ_JBEPOE010000001.1, read on the forward strand.
TGCGCACCGGCAATAACGGCACGCGCTTCCTGTCCAACCATGCCGGCGGCGTGCTGGGCGGCATCTCCACCGGCCAGCCGGTGGTGGTGCGCTTTGCGGTGAAGCCGACGTCTTCCATTCTGTCGCCGCGCCAGACCGTGGATCGCTCCGGCGCGGACACCGACATCATGACCAAGGGCCGTCACGATCCCTGCGTCGGCATCCGCGCGGTGCCGGTCGGCGAGGCCATGATGGCCTGCGTGCTGGCCGATCATCTGCTGCGCCATCGCGGGCAGGTGGGGTGAACAGGTTTTGCAGGGCGGATTAGCGACCTGTCCGCCGTAGCTCAACGAGCGAAGGCGGAAGCGTAATTCGCCGTTCTTGAGCCTTAGTCCTTGCGGCCGATATTGTCTGCGAACTGATCAGCAGATATGTCGGGGACATTGGACAAAACAGCTGGCTTGGTCCGCGTGATCATTGCGTCGTAATTGCCCGCAAGGCGTAACAGGCGTTGTTTAATGAATGGATCGGCTTGAGTGGCGAGTTCACGTATTTTTCGTGCTCGCTCCTTGTAAAAATCATCGTCCATCTGGGATCCCCACTAAACACCTCGATGGCTTATAGAGACGATCTCGTCTTGTTCATGTGATTGAGGACACAGTTCAGGCATTTTCTGCGACTTGCTGGCACCGTTCCGACGGGTCCTAACCGCTCGCGAATGCAGCGTTTAGCGTTTCTTGCGCGGATGGTGGTCGGCCACCGCGAAATGCTTCCACGGGCGGCGATAACAAGAGATAAAGGTCGCAGGCATTCGCGCGCTGCGACCCGCCGGGCGCAAATAAATTAGTGCTTAAAAATGCTCGATCCGCCAACCCCGGTTATCCCAGAGACTGCCCCCGGTATCGACGAGTGTGGAGTCAAAATTGAGGTTCCCGCAGCGAAAGACATCAAGTGTTGCGAACCCGAGACACAAAGAGGGTAGCCGCAATGGCACCGGCGTGAAGACCTCTTGCTCGCGCAACTTTCAAAATCGATTCGTGCACGCATCAGTCGGCTTCCAGGTGGGTTGATGCAAGTGGCCGGTAGCGGCATGTCGAGAATGCCTCCTTACGAAAACTCATCCCTCTGGTTGCGCATTCTGCCCTCCTCCTTTGTCCGTCCTATCGCAGCCTTGAGGTCATCCAATTCGAGGAACGTATCCGCCTGCCGACGCAACTCGTCGGTGACCATCGCAGGTTTCGTTCGCATGCTTGATACGACTGTGACGCGAGGGCCGAGGAGCTGGATTGCTTCCACAAGGCGACGAAAATCGCCGTCCCCGGAAAACAACAATATGTGGTCTACATGCTTCGCAATCTCGACCGCATCGACTGCGAGTTCGACTCCAATATTGCGCTTGTATTTCCGCCGGCCCTGACCATCATCGAACTCTTTGACCGAGTTCGTACGCACCGTGAAACCGTTATAGTCGAGCCAATCGATGAGCGGCCGGGTCGCTTGAAACTCTTCAGCGATGATCGTGTAGTAATAAGCACGCACAAGCACGCCGCGCGTCCTGACCTCGGCGAGAAGCTTTCTGAAATCAATGCTGAAGTTCAGGGCTTTCGCCGTGTAATGGAGGTTCAGGCCGTCGACAAAGAGCGCCAATTTTTCCGAAGGAATCATCACCCCAAGCTCCCTTCATTTTCCATAGGAGTGAGGTGCATTAAGGAGAAACTAAGATTGCCGGCGGGGAGACGAGCCTTGTCCACTGCTACCGTGTCGCGGCGTTTATGTCTGCTAAGGGGCATTCGCGTCGGCCTGGCCGGACCACGGCGACTTCCGGTCTACCCCGGTGAACGGACATTCTCAGGATAGGCGGGCATGTCTGAAAGGTGCCAGCAGCGGACCTGCAACGCTGCAGTCGACAGAACTATTCGATCACCTCGTCGGCGAGAGCGATCAAAGAGGGCGCTATAGTCACGCCGAGAGCCTTGGCCGTTTTCAGGTTGATGACGAGGTCAAATTTGACTGGCCGCTGTATAGGTAGCGTACCCGGGTTCTCGCCCTTGATTATTCGGTCGATATATCCGGCTGCACGCCGATGCTGGTCTACGGCATTGTTGCCGTACGACATTAATCCCCCGTCGGTCGCAAAGTATGTAAAGAAGTAGATTGCCGGCAATCGGTTTTTGGCGACGGCATCGATGATCCGCGCGCGGTGACTTACCGTGAAGGTGCTCGGCAGCACCAGCAATCCTGCATCAGGGCTTCGCGCAGCTTCGGCAATACCAGTTTCGATATCGGAAACGCCGTCTACAGCTAGCGATTGCACCGTCACCGAGAAGTGCGGCGCAGCTTCCACGATAGGATCGATCATTGCCGCGGCATAAGGGGCCGTCGCGGGATTGTAGAGGATAGCAAGCCGCCGGATCGGCGGCGTGATCTGAGCGAGAAATTCGAGCCACTTTCCTGAGAGTGACGGGTCGAATGCACTGAAACCAGTGATGTTGCCTCCGGGCCGAGCAAGGCTCTTGGCGAATCCCTGACCGATGGGGTCGAGCACTGCCACAAACACGATGGGAATTGAGGTCGCCTTGTCTTTCAGCGCTTGAAGCGCAGGCGTGCCGTCGCAAAACAGCACCGCGGGATTAAGCGCGGCCAACTCGGTGGCCATGCTTGCAAACGTTGCGGCGTCTTCTCCACCCCAGCGAACTTCGATTCGAATACTCGTTCCGTCAGCCCAGCCGGCTCTAGCGAGCGCCTCCCGAAAAGCTGCCAGCCGCTGCCGCCGGTTTGTGTCGCTCTCCGACCCCGGCATCAACACACCAACTAGAGGGAGTTTGCCTGGTTCAATGGCAGGGGCTCGAATCGGCCACAAGCTTGCCGTGGCCATGAAAAGCGCGATGAATCTTCGCCGCCTCATTCGAATCGTCCAGTTGCCACCCTCGCGGGACCTGTTTCTGCCTCGCGCGTCCGCCGCCAAAGTCTTCAGTCGTTTCATCTGATCATAATTCAGCCCTGTCGGCCACCGGCCGGGCGGCTTAAGGTCGGCTAAGGTCAATCGCGCCGTTTGCCAATGCGCCGATCACTTCCGGTCTACCCCAACCTGCGGACATATCGCTGCGCCGCACTAACCGACGCGATGTGCCAATAGGCGAAAATCGAACCCGGCTATTCGATCACTTCGTCGGCGCTGGCGAGCAGTGTTGGCGAAATACTCAGCCCCAATTCCCTCGCTGTATTCAGGTTTATAATAAGTTCGAACTTGGTTGGCTGCTGGACTGGAAGGCTGGCTGGAGAGGCACCTCTGAGGATCTTGTCGACGTAGTCTGCGGCAATGCGATACGCACGCTTCTGGTCAGGTCCATAGGCAATCAATCCGCCCGCTGCAGCGCATTCTCTTGGTCCAAAGATTGCGGGTAGCCGAGCCTTTGCGACACGGTCGATGATTTGCTGCAAAGCTCCAAGCAGCACAGGGTCCTCAAAGACCAACATGCTCGCGGCTCCAGCATCGATGGCTCGATCAATTGCCCTCGGCACTTCGTCCACCGTTCTTGCATCGAAGACTGTAAACGGCATCTCCATGATCGTGGCTGCTGTTTTGATCTGCTTCAGCGCGAGCGCAGTGTAAGGGGTGTCAGGGTTGCCAAGCACCGCAACCAGCTTTCTTCCCGGGACAAGGTCGTTGAGCAACTGGAGTTTCTTGGCCGCGATATCAGCAGCTAGGGCGCTCATGCCGGTGGCATTTCCTCCCGGCTCTCGCAAGCTTTTGACCAAGCCTGCCCCGACTGGATCACCAACTGAGGTAAAAACGATCGGAATACTGCGGGTCGCGGCGATCGCGGCCTTTGGAGCAAGCGTTCCCCATCCCCCGATCAGTACGTCAGGGCCGGCGCGAACAAGCTCGGAAGCTAGTTGTGCCAACAATTCTGTGCGGCCTTCGGCTGACCGGTAATCCCAAACCATATTCTGCCCTTCGCGGTAGCCCAACTCTTGCAACCTCTGCAGAAGTGGTTTGGCATACGTTGTATTCTCGCCAGACAGCAAAGCGAGGTAAGCAATTCGGTGCTGCTTCGTCGATTGCTGTGCCTGCGCTGCAAATGGCTGCAGGATCGGCAAAGCCGCCGCCCCGCCTACAAGGCCGATAAATTCGCGCCGCTTCATGGCCGCCCTCAAAGGACCGGGGCCACAGTCTAACCGCAAACAGATGTTCGGGAAGGGTCAATAAATTGCCAAGGCTTGAAATTGCCAAGGCTTGGCGTTCGGCCCGATGTCCGTTCCGGGTCATTCGCGCCGGTTCGGCCGGACCACGGCGACTTCCGGTCTACCCCGGTGAACGGACATTCTCTGGATAGGCAGGCATGTCTCAAAGGTGCCAACAGGCGTCATCACTCGATCACCTCGTCGGCGCGAGCGAGCAGCAATGGTGATACGGCGAGGCCCAGCGTCTTGGCGGTCTTTAGATTCATCACCAGTTCGAACCGTGTCGGCTGCTCGACCGGCAGGTCGGCGGGTTTGGCACCCTTCAGAATCTTGTCAACGAAGTAAGCCGCGCGACGATACAGGGAGGGCAGGTTCCCACCGTAACCAATCAGACCGCCAGCTTGCGCATACTCTCGGGCGCCGATCGAAGCGAGCTTTTGGGCGGCTGCGAGCGTTGCAATCGCTCCAAAGCTTGGTGCGAATTCCCCGTCTTCGGTGACCACAACCGCGTCAACGCGTCTCTTAGCCATCAAGGCGAATGCGCTGTCGAATTCGCCAGGGCCTTCCGCTTCGGCAACGTCAAATTCCAACTTCAACCGCGTGGCCGCTGCCTGTATTGCCGGAATGATCGGTTTGCTCACCGGATTGTTGGGATTCGAAAGCGCAGCCACGCGAGCAATATGAGGACAGGCTTCCTTGAGCAATTCCAGCCGTTTCGCATTAAGTTGCGGGATGAAGAAAGTCGATCCCGTGACGTTTGCTTCGGGCCGCGCGAGATTCGTGACGATACCCGTCGCAACGGCGTCTCCGCTGATCGCCATGACAATAGGGATCGTAGAGGTTGCCGTTTTGGCTGCACGCGTTCCCGGCGTCCCATGGGTCACGATCACATCGACGTTGAGACGAATAAGCTCGGCGACCAGCTCGGAGAGCCGATCGTATTTGCCCTCCGCCCATCGGAAATCAATGACAATGTTCCTGTCCTCGACATAACCGAGATCGTGCAGACCGGTCCGCAGGGCTTCCACGGAACTTGATGACCCAGCGGCCGAGGCGGAGCCCAGAAATCCGATCCGCGCCACCCTGCGAAGCGGCTGCGCGTACAAAAGCAGCGGCCACATCGCCGCTGAAACAGCAATTCCTTGAATGAAATCGCGTCGCCGCATTACCTGCCCCAACTGTCATCGGGATACGAAAAATTCGGCTTTCGATTTAGACGATAAGAACAGGAAATTGCGACCGGCGAAATGGGTGCATATGTCGCAAACTCCTAGCCGCTTATGTCCGTTTCGGGTCAGATGCGTCGGTTTGGCCGGACCACGGCGACTTCCGGTCTACGCCGGTGAACGGACATTCTCAGGATAGGCAGGCATGTCTCAAAGGTGCCAATTGCGGAAGTGACAGCGGGAAGCTGGCGATCAAAGGCTTTGCCGGCGTCAAACAGCCGAAGCTCTCTCAAGCGGTTTGATCAATGGCCTCGCTGAAAGCGGCTCTGTGAGATAGGCGAGGCATCCGGATGATACGGAGCCTCGCGAACCCCAGGGTATCGTCACCGGTCATGACATAACGGGCACGGAAACGCCTGCGGCTTTGAGGCCATGTCCCAGTTCGAAACCCCGATCCGTCGTTCAGGTTGATCCTGCTCCAATCCGCTCTACCGACGTGGCTGCGTCGCTCCCCACGCAAGCGCAATCTCGCCAACCACGTGCGACAAATCAACCCGACGGGCAAATCAGTTCTGTTTTACGGAAATCATGTCAAGTCCATAATTTACGAAAATCAAAAGTATTTCCCTTTCCTTCGACCCAAATCACCGGCACATTCTCGTCCATCCCGTCCCACTCAGAGGGGCGTTGGCCATCGTCACAACGAGGGGCGGGGATGCGGTGGACGCTGAGGTTGCGATTGACGGTCGCGGCTGAAGCGTACGGTGAAAGCGTGTGGTCCTGGCGCCCGTAACGGCGTCAAGCCTTTCGGGAGCTAACGCTTCCGAGGGGCGACGGTGGCAATAGAGGCCGTCTCACCGGGGAGATCACGTCATAAGCCGTAAAGCCATTGCGCAGGGAATGTCGGATGTTCTCCGCTGCCCTGTATGCTCGTGTGCAGCCTACTTAGCACAATCGCACATGAGACCGCGGGTGCAGCGCGCATCCGGCATTCCCTGCGCCCTCTGTTTCCGAGAGGAGCGAAAATTACCTGCAAGCCTCGGGCAAATCAGGCCGCGAGATCGCGAAGTCGTGTCTGAAGGATTTTGGCTGCTTGACGATCAAATCGGAAATTGCGCGAAGCCCACATCGATACCGGCGGGTTGCGATGTCAGCCTTGACGCGCGCTGAACTTGCGCGGCAAATGCACCTGTCATGAACGCTTCCGAGCTGCACCAAATCACCAACTGGCTGATCGACGGCGCAAGGTCCGTGGTCAACTCGCCGCGGCTGATGGCTGAAGTCTGCGAACGGCTGGTGGAGGCCGGACTGCCGCTCTGGCGCGTCGGCTTCTTCGTTCGAACCCTGCATCCCGATATCTTCGGCCGCAACTTCATCTGGCGGCTCGGCGCGGAGGTCGAGTTCGGAACGGTCGATTTCAAGATTCTCGACTCGCCGGATTTTCACAACAGTCCCCTGATCCATGTGTTTCAGCAGGGGCTGGAGGTTCGCGCCCGTGTCGATGACCCGCAGAGCAGGCGCTTTCCGATCGTCGAGGACATGCACGCCGAAGGTGTCACGGATTATGTCGCGCTGCCACTGTTGTTCACGGACGGCGCGGTGCACGCGTCGAGCTGGACCACAAAGCAGCCGGGGGGCTTCACCGAAGAACAGCTGTCCGCGTTGCGACAAATAACAACGCCGCTGGCGCGGGTGATCGAGATCATCAGTTTGCGCCGTACGGCGTCGAGCCTACTCGATACCTATGTCGGCAATCGCGCCGGTGAACGGATCCTGGGCGGGCAGATTCGCCGCGGTCATACCGAATCGATGAATGCCGCGATCTGGCTGTCCGATCTGCGCGGCTTTACGGCGTTGTCCGACCGCCTGCCGTCCGAGACCGTCGTCGACATCCTCAACCAGTATTTTGACTGCCAGGTTGCGGCGATCCGCTCCCATGGCGGCGAGGTCCTGAAGTATATGGGCGATGGATTGCTGGCCGTGTTTCCGATCGACGAATATGTCGGCGACGAGCAGCAGGTTTGTTCGCGCGTGCTTGAAGCCGCCCGTGAGTCCCGCGCCAGCGTCATGGCAATGCGGTATCCGATCGGGGACACCATCGAACGCTTTCGTTTCGGTGTCGCCCTGCATCTCGGGCGGATCCTCTACGGCAATATCGGCGGCGGCAACCGGCTCGACTTCACCTGCATCGGGCCTGCCGTGAATCTGGCGGCGCGGCTGGAAAAGATCGCCAGCCGCCTGCAGCGCACGGTGGTGGCATCGGAAGGATTCGCCGGCATCTGCCGGGGAGGGTGGAGCGATCTTGGCGAGTTTCCGATTGCCGGATTCTCGAAGGCGGAGCGCGTCTTTGGCCTGGTCGACGAAACCTCGCCGGCCTAGCCGCAATCAACCTGTCCGGCTATTCCTCGGGCTCGGTGGTGAACAGCAGCGGATAGCCCTTGGCGCGGCCGGCGTCGGTGGCGCGCGTCGCCTTGGTCTCGGCGATGTCCTTGGTGAACACCGCGACCACGCATACCCCGCGCCGGTGCGCGGTGATCATGACCTTGTGGGCCTGATCTTCGGTCATGCGGAATTCGGCCTTCAGTACCGTGACGACGAATTCGCGCGGGGTGTAATCGTCGTTGACGAGGATGACCTTGTGCAGGCGAGGCCGTTCGGTCTTGGTTTTGACCTTTGTTTTTGGCTTGGCGACGGTATCGATCATTCCTGTGGCGGCTCCGAAGCGGCGAAAGCGTTTTCAAGCGAAGTGGATACCGGTTCGCATAGCAATCAAGTTTACGCAGATTGCGTAGACTTATCTGCGGTAGAAAACGCGTCAAAAAATGAATCAGTTCCGACGGGCGCGCTGTTAGCCGGCGCGGCAATCCGCCAGGCGCTGCGTCATGCTCCGATCGCCACGGCTGACGGCCGTCTCGATCAGTTTACAGGCTCCGGGCCGGTCGTGAAACTGGGCGTTTTTCGACAGTTTCAGGTCGATCAGCGCGGCCATCGCGCCGGGTTCGTCGAGTTCCGCGGCCTCGGTGGCGTAATAGAGCAGATGCTTGGCATTCTTGATCCGGACCTCGGGATTGCCTGCGAGGATACGCACCACCTCAAGACGCGCGTCGAGGTCCCATACGCCGGCCTGGTCGAGCAAATTCGCCGCCTGCTGGACGTCGCGGGGCACCACTTTGCCTTCCAGATAGAGCCGCCCCAGCACGCCCTTGACGCCTGTCGTGTCGGTGCGCGCCGTGAGCAAGGCGAGGGCGCGCTTGGGATCGGCGGGGCCGCCTTCACCGGCAATCAGCATTTCGGCCAGCGGCGGCGGCGCGCCGCCTGGATCGGGCCGCAGCGACTCTTCGAGCAGCGTTCGCGCGCGAACCGGGTCGTCCTTGCGGATCGCGATCGCCAACTCCCGCTTGGCGCCGAACACGCCGGCCGTTGCCATTCGCTCGAGGATGTCGATGCCGCGGGCGCGTTCGTCCGGCCTGTCCGACGTCACCAGCAAGCGGCCGAGCAGCACCTGAAGGTCTGCCTTGCTCGCGTCTTTCGCCGGGTTGGCCACCGCGCGCTCCGCCCAGTACCGCGCGGCCACCGGATCGCGTTTCACCGTCGACCCCCGGTTGAGCAGGATCGCCAGCATCTGCGTGGAAAAGGGATGTCCGAGTTCGGCCGCCTTGTGCAGCGCCCGATCGGCCTCGGCGCGCGTCACCATCGGCACCTTGTCGAGGTCGCCGCGGTCCCAGGATTTGTGATGCTCATAGAGTTCGTAGTAGGCCTCGGCGTTGCCTTGTGCGGCCGCCTCGCGCAGCAGGGCCAGCGCCTCGACCTTCCTTGCGTAGGGCATCGATCGCGCTACAGCGACCTTGAAATGGGTATTTTCGGGCTGATTGACGAATGCCAGGGTGCAGCTTTCGCTCCGCAAGGTCCAGCGGCGGCGCAGCGCCTCGTCGCTCATATAGCCCTTGGGATTTTCGGAAAGGCGCAGACAGAGTTCGCCGGCATTGGCCGAATTCAACGCCGGTTCCGCTTGCGCAGCCTCGGGCTGCGCCGCGCCCGACAATCTCGGTGGCAGCAACAGCGCCGCCGCGACGGCGAGCGCGGAAAACAGCAGGACCGACGGCACGACCGCGCGCGGCGCCATTCGCCGGCGCACAATTTCGGGACGTTTCGGGGGGCTGACCATGTCCATGCCATCCGCGGCTTGGTCGCCGCACGCCCCTTCTGTCGCGGTGAATGCAGGATTTGTTCAATCGGACATCACCGTATTCCTACGTGCTGTGGCGGATCCTTACGCCATCGCGAATCGAGGCGCGGCAACGCTTGCCTCCAATCGAGGCAGTGGAGAGCTAACCCAAATGTGAAGGACAGATGATATCTGCCCTTTGCGCGGCGCAATTTGCGTGTCACCATTGTCGCCAGTCGACGGGAGGGCAGCGATGCGCTGGTATGTCTCGATCGGAGCTGTGCTTGTGGCAGGCGTACTCGCCGGTGGCGATGTCGCGGGGCTCGCCGCGCCGGGCACAAGGAGCCAACTTGGCCATCCACCGGACCGTCAATTGGCGGACAAGGGAGCCACGCCGTCCGTCGATGTCGAACTGGTTCTTGCCGTCGACGTCTCCTATTCGATGGACATGGATGAACTGGCGATCCAGCGCGAGGGGTACGCCCAGGCCATCGTCTCGAAGGAGTTCCTGCAGGCGCTGAAGACCGGCCCGCACGGCAAGATCGCGGTGACCTATTTCGAGTGGGCGGCTTCCACGGACCAGAAGATCATCATTCCCTGGCGACTGATCGATGGTCCGGAAACGGCGGACGCCGTTGCCAATGAGATCATGAAAACCCCGATCCGCCGGGCATCGCGCACCTCGATATCGGGGGCGATCAATTTTGCGATGCCGCTGTTCGACGAGAACCCGCATCGCGGGTTGCGGCGCGTGATCGATATTTCCGGCGACGGTCCGAACAACAACGGTGGTCCCGTCGTCGTCGCCCGCGATGCTGCCCTGGAGAAAGGGGTCGTCATCAATGGTCTGCCGATCATGGTGAAGGAGCCGTCTTATTCCACCATGGATATCGACAATCTGGATGCCTACTATGAGGATTGCGTGATCGGTGGTCCCGGCTCGTTCGTGGTGACCATCAAGGAGCGCGAGAAATTCAAGGAAGCGATCCGGACCAAATTATTGCTCGAAATCGCGGGCCGCACGCCGGAGCGCCCGGTCGTGCCGGTTGCAGCCAAGGAAAAGGAGCCGCGGGTCAATTGCCTGATCGGTGAGAAGATCTGGCAGGACCGCTGGGGGCGATAGGTTCCCGGCTGCTGGTTCAGCGCTTCCGCACGAAGCGCGCCACCAGTTCGATATGCGGCGTGTGACGAAACTGGTCGACCGGGGTCACGCCCTCGATCGTGTAGCCGCCGTCGATCAGGATTCTGGCGTCGCGCGCGAAGGTCGTGACGTTGCAGGACACCGCCACCACTGTCGGAATTTTGCCCGCCGCGAGCTGCGTCACCTGTGCCTGCGCGCCCTGCCGCGGCGGATCGAACACAACTACATCGTAATCGCGCAGCTCCTGCGGCATCAGCGGCCGGCGGAACAGATCGCGCGCCTCGGACTTGACCGGCTTCAGCCCGGACGTCGATGTCGCCGCCTTCTGCAAGGCCGCCACCGCATTTGCGTCGCTGTCGAAGGCGGCGATCCGCGATTTGCTGGCGAGGCGAAGCGCGAACGGGCCGACGCCGCAAAACAGGTCGGCGATATGCTTGGCGCGCTTGCAGTGGCCGGCGACCAATGCTGCGAGCGCTTCCTCGCCGGCCACGGTCGCCTGCAGGAACGATCCGGGCGGCAAGGCTACCTGGGCGGCACCGATGCTGACGACCGGCGGCGTTCGCATCAGCACCAGTTCGCCATGGCGCGTCAGCCGCGCCAGTCTGTGCCGCTCGGCGACATCAGACAATTTGGCGATCAGCGCTGTCGCGAGCGCACCGGAGCCCCGCACGTCGACATCGAGGCCGCTGCTGGTGGCCGTGATCTGAATGTCGAGCGGCTTTCCAACCGAGATCAGCGGTTCAGCGATCGCCCAGGCGGCCTCAAGCGCGCCGTTCAGATGCGGGTCGAGGATCGGGCAACGGTCGATCGGAATGATGTCGTGCGAACCGGCCGCCGCAAAACCGACCTTGAGCACTTCATGCGTACCCATCCGCGCGTGCAGGGTGATGCGGCGGCGTCCAAGGCCATGGGCGTCGATCAGGGGCGCGACGTCGCAAGCAATCCCGGCTTGTGCCAGCGTCGCGACCACGATCTCGCGTTTCCAGGCGCGATAGTGCTCGGCGTCCCAATGCTGGATGGCGCAGCCGCCGCAGACACCGAAATGCGGACAGAAGGGTGCTATGCGCTCCGCGCTGGCACGTTCGACCTTGATCAAGCGCCGGCGATCGGGATGACCGGGCACGTGCTCGACCTCGACGGTTTCGGTACCGAGCGCGTAGGGCACGTAGACGCTGATGCCGCCGGCCGTGACGACGCCGTCACCGCGATGGCCGACGTGGTCGATGACAAGGTGTTCGGCTTCAGCCACGGCGCGCACCGAGGAAGAATTCGATGTTGCCGTCGCCGCCGGTGATCGAGGATGGAAATATCTGGATGTCGGTGCAGCCCTGCGAGGTCACGAATGCCGCGATGTCGTCGCAAATTTCCTGATGCACCATCGCATTGCGGATGATGCCGCGCTTGGAGTGCTTTCGTGCCGCCTCGAACTGCGGCTTGATCAGCGCCAGCAGATGCATGGGGGCGGCCGCCAGCGACAGCGCCACCGGCAGCACGGCCTTCAACGAGATGAAGCTGACGTCGATCACGACGATGTCGGGTCGCGCGGGCAGGCGCTTGCCTTCGAAGGCGCGAATATCGGTCGCTTCCATCGAGACGATCCTGGGATGGCCCTGCAGCTGATGATGCAACTGGCCGTGCCCGACATCGATCGCGAATACGAGGCTGGCGCCATTCGCGAGCAACACCTCGGTGAAGCCGCCGGTCGATGCGCCGACGTCGAGGCAGACATGGTCTTCGATTTCGATCGGATATTGTTCCAGCGCGCCCGCCAGCTTGACGCCGCCGCGCGAAACATAGGGATGCGCGGGTTGCGCGGCCAGATTCGCGTCGGCGGCGATCAGGTCGGACGCCTTTGCGACCGGCTTGCCGTCGGCTGTTACGCCGCCGGCCTCGATCGCGGCGCGGGCGCGAGCCCGGCTTTCGAACAGGCCGCGTTCGACCAGCAGCACGTCCGCGCGCTTGCGGGAAGAAGTCTTGTTGTCGTTCGTGTCAGCCAATTTCAGCTCGATTTGCCTTTGACGTGATCCACCGTCAATTCGACGCAGGCCTCGAACGCGGTGAGGTCGTGCCAGATGTCCGCGGATAGCTGACGCGGTGTCACCAGCGGGCAACCGTGCAGATCGAGCGCGTGAATCATCATGAGATTATCCGGCCAGCCGAAATCTTCCACGGTAAGCCCCTCCGGGTCGATGAGCCGCCCGTCGGATGTCGTCACGTCGCACATTCGCGCGACGCGATCGCGATAGACAGTCGGGTCGTTGCTGTAGGCGAGACAGAACTTGCCGCGGCCCGCCGCATAGCCGAGTTCATAGACCGTACCGGCGTCGGCACTTGGGCCCCGAAATGGCGTCAAATTGGCAATAATGGCATCCGCCGCATCCATCATCGCTTCATTGGCCTTGAAGATCGCAAGCGAAGCGTCGCTGGCCGACAGGTCGACGACATTATCGAGCGGATAAAGTCCGGTCAGACCATGGCGTGCGCAGATTTCGACCTTGCGCCGTCCGATCTCGATCGCATCTGGCAGGAATACATCGGGGCCTGCCAGATAGATCTTCATGGGATCACCGGTTATTTCAGACGCGTTTTCTTGACGCGAACCGGTTCCCACCCCGGATCAAATCCGGGGCAGGCTTTCGCCCGAAAACGCCATGCAATCTCAGGCGAGCTTGACCGTCTCGGCCTTGTAATCCTTGCCGAGCGCCTCGAACACCTTGGCCACGATGCCCTTGGCGTCGAGGCCGGCATAGGCATACATCGCGTTCGGCGAGTCGTGGTCGATGAACTCGTCAGGCAGGATCATCGCGCGCATCCGCAGTCCGCCGTCGAGCATACCGTTGTCGGACAACGTCTGCATGACGTGCGAGCCGAAGCCGCCGATCGAGCCTTCCTCGATCGTGAGCAGCACTTCGTGTTCGCGCGCCAGCTTCAGCACCAGATCGACATCCAGCGGCTTCATGAAGCGGGCGTCGGCAATCGTGGTGGAAAGGCCGTGGGCGGCGAGTTCGTCGGCCGCCTTTTCGCATTCGGCCATCCGCGTGCCGAACGACAACAGCGCGATCTTGCTGCCCTGGCGGACGATGCGGCCCTTGCCGATTTCGAGGGGAATACCGACTTCGGGCATCTCGACGCCGCGGCCTTCGCCGCGCGGATAGCGCACCGCGCTCGGACGGTCGTTGATCGCGACCTGCGTGGCGACCATGTGAACCAGTTCGGCTTCATCGGAAGCGGCCATGATCACGAAGTTCGGCAGACAGCCCAGATAGGCGTTGTCGAACGAGCCGGCATGGGTGGCGCCGTCGGCGCCAACGAGACCGGCGCGATCGATCGCGAAACGAACCGGCAGGCTTTGGATCGCCACGTCGTGGACCACCTGGTCATAGCCGCGCTGCAGGAAGGTCGAGTAGATCGCGCAGAACGGCTTGTAGCCCTCGGTGGCAAGGCCGGCCGCGAATGTCACCGCGTGCTGCTCGGCGATACCGACGTCGAAAGTCCGGTTGGGGAAGGCCTTGTTGAAGATATCGACGCCGGTGCCCGACGGCATCGCCGCAGTGATAGCGACGATCTTGTCGTCCTTCTCGGCTTCCTTGACGAGGCTCTGGCCGAATACGTTCTGGTAGGCGGGCGCGTTTGGCTTGGCCTTGGCCTGCGCGCCGGTGGCAACGTCGAACTTGACGACGGCGTGGTATTTGTCGGCGGAGGCTTCGGCCGGGCCATAGCCCTTGCCCTTTTGCGTCACCACATGAACCAGGATCGGGCCGGTCTCCATGTCGCGGACGTTCTTCAGCACCGGCAGCAGATGGTCGAGGTTGTGACCGTCGATCGGGCCGACATAGTAGAAGCCGAGTTCCTCGAACAGCGTGCCGCCGTCCATCATGAAGCCGCGGGAATATTCCTCGACGCGGTTGGCGCGGTTGGCGATGATCTTCGGGAGGCGCTTGTTGATCTGCTTTGCCGCCTCGCGCAGCGTGCGATAGGTCTTGCCGGAGTAGAGCCGCGACAGATACGCGCTCATCGCTCCAACCGGAGGCGCAATCGACATATCGTTGTCGTTCAGGATCACGATCAGGCGCGAGTTCATGGCGCCCGCGTTGTTCATCGCCTCATAGGCCATGCCCGCTGACATCGAGCCGTCACCGATCACGGAGATAATGTTGTTCTTGCCGCCGGAGAGGTCGCGCGCCACGGCCATGCCGAGGCCGGCCGAAATCGAGGTCGAGGAGTGCGCGGCGCCGAAAGGATCGTAATCGCTCTCGCTGCGCTTGGTGAAGCCGGACAGACCGCCCGCCGTGCGCAGCGTGCGGATGCGATCACGGCGGCCGGTCAGGATCTTGTGCGGATAGGCTTGGTGGCCGACGTCCCAGATCAGGCGGTCGCGGGGCGTATCGAACACGTAATGGATGGCCGTGGTCAGTTCGACGACACCGAGGCCGGCGCCGAAGTGCCCGCCGGTTACCGAAACCGCGTCGATGGTTTCCTGGCGAAGCTCGTCGGCAACCTGCTGGACCTGCTCGATCTTGAGTTTACGAAGGTCATCGGGCGTGCGGATGGTATCGAGAAGAGGCGTCTTACTAAATTCGGTCACAGCGATATTCCAATTTTGCATGTCGGAGCGAATGGTCCGACGCGAGATGGGTTGCGCGTTAACCGCGCAGCGAAAATCCAGACCCCGGGTGCCATCTCGGCAGGCCGATTTCTGATTTGAAAGCCAAGATACACTCCGGATCGAGCCATGTGATCTACATCACGCTGGTCCGTTTAACCCTTCCCGGTCAGTTTCTTCAGCCATTTGAAGAACTTGCTTCCGTCGGAAATGACCGGCAGACCCGCTCTCCACAGCCCATAGAATTGCAAGCTTTACACCAAAGCGGCGGCCAAAGCCAACCCGGTGCTAGGTCAAGGTTCCCGGCCGTTCGGTTCAAAAACCTCGATTTTTTTAACCGCTCCGGCGGGCGGAAGGTTCCATGCCGCCTAAATCGTCGGCATCCGGCGCGCCGGTCCTGGCGGTTTCGATCCGTTTCCAGGCCCATTCGCGAGCGGCCGGGTCGCCGGTTGCAACCGCCAGCGCAGCATCCGGAACGGCCATGCGCGCGCTCAGGGGGATCGGTCCGCAGACGATCATGAAGAAATCGTAGGCGTCGGGCTGCTCGTTGGCCATCACGAACTGGAA
This sequence comes from Bradyrhizobium sp. OAE829, assembly GCF_040546575.1. Classification (NCBI taxonomy): domain Bacteria; kingdom Pseudomonadati; phylum Pseudomonadota; class Alphaproteobacteria; order Hyphomicrobiales; family Nitrobacteraceae; genus Bradyrhizobium; species Bradyrhizobium sp. OAE829. The sequence goes on from NZ_JBEPOE010000001.1 coordinate 6,503,165, forward strand.
ATGGACCCGGAAGAACTGCCAGCGGAAGGTCTCGTAATTGTCGGCCCGGACGATGTCGCGGAAGCGCACCGCCACGATGGTGGGATTGCGCCGGGCTGTGCCGACCTCGATGCCGTGGCTCTTGATCGGATCGAACTGGTAGAAATTCATCACGTCCTTGCGTGCCTGGCAGTCGATCCAGTCGATCGACGGCTCGACGGCGAGCTGGCGCAGATGCTCGCGGAAATCCTTCGCCGCCGCGTGGAAGCCGATGATTGGTAAATTGCCGCCGATCGTCAGCAACACGATGCGCGGACCGTGACGCCCCAGTGCGGGATCGAGCTTAAGCGCGCGCGCCAGCATTTCGGTGCCCAGGAATGATCCGGAACTGTGGCCGACAACAAGGATCTCTTCGGCGTCACTCGAACGCGCCACATTGACGAGGTGCTGCGCGAAGCGGTCGAGGCGCTGGTCCCAGTCGGGGCGGGCGCGGTGCGCAAAGTCCCAGGTCCAGATCCAGTCGGACAGCAGATAGAGCACGTATGTGCTGTTTTCCGTGTATTTCAGCAGGATGCCGAGCAGTGCCACGAATATCGCGACCGAAGCGGCAATGCTGAAGGGTGCCGGGATGCCCAGCGCATCCAGGCCCTTCATGAATACGAAGGCGATGCCGGCCGAGCCCAGGGCTTCCAGCAACAGCACGAAATGCGGGTAGGTGATGAAGGCCGCGAAACGCCAGTTCGCACGTGTGAAGCGCGCGAGCGTGCCGTTGAACACCAGCCGCCAGTAGATCCAGACCGCGTTGAGAACCGTGCGCCAGATCGGCGAGGCGAGGTCGCGCTGGATGAAGTCCTCGAAGCGCAGGAAGTCATAGCTGGTGCGGGTCTGCCAGTCGTCCGCCTTGGTCTCGATGGTCCATGACGCCATCTCGTCGTCGGCTGCTACCTTGGGCCGGCTGATGGTGGCGGAAAGCTGGTACAGTCGGCCGAATTTCCGCAGTTCGGTTCGGAACATGCGGTAGTATTGCGCCAATCCGCGCGGATCGTACCCCTGTATGTAGATGATATGGCGGTGCTGAACGCGCACGAACTGTCCCCGGGTGCTGGCCGGACTATATCAGGCCGTTTTGCGCGCCAAGAACTAATTCGGCGGCTGATTCGGTAGCTAATTCGGTCGCTATTTCGGCCCTTGCGGGATGGCGGACGTCACATTCGCCTAATGTTCTCGATTATTGAACATCGAGCGGCTCGGTGCCCGTCACCTGTCCGTTGGCGTCGGTGGTGATCTTGTCGACGCGGGCCTCGGCCTGCCGCAGCAACTCCTCGCAGCGCCGCTTCAACGATTCGCCGCGCTCGTAGATCGCCACCGATTCCTCAAGCGGCACCTTGCCGTCCTCGAGCCGCTTGACGATCGATTCAAGTTCCTCGATCGCGCGCTCGAAGCTCAGCTTTTTGACGTCCACTTGGGTGTTTTCGGCCATATTTTGTTCCCGGATGCGCGGATCAGATCGTGATCCGCGGAATCAAACGAAGTTTTGCGGGCGTATTGTGGCGGCTATTCAGGCGCCCATCAATGCGGTGACATGGGATGCGACCGACTCTTTCAGCCCCTGCAGATCGTAGCCGCCCTCCAGCACCGAGACCACCCGGCCACCGGCGCTTGCATCCGCGACATCCATCAGCTTGCGCGTGACCCAGCCGAAATCCTCCGCCTTCACGTTGAGCGAGGCCAGGGGATCGCGGAAATGCGCGTCGAAGCCGGCGGAGATGATGATGAGTTCGGGGCTGAATTTCTGCAGCTGCGGCAGGATCAGGTTTTCGAACGCCATGCGGAACTTGACGCTGCCGTCCTCCGACGCCAGCGGTGCGTTGACGATGGTGTCGTGCTCGCCGCGCTCACCGGAGGCGCCGGTGCCGGGAAACAGCGGCATCTGGTGCGTCGAGCAATACATCACGGTCGGATCGGACCAGAAAATATCCTGCGTGCCGTTGCCGTGATGGACGTCGAAATCGACCACCGCCGCGCGCGCGATGCCGTATTTGCGCTGGGCATGGCGTGCGGCGATCGCGGCATTGTCGAAGAAGCAGAAGCCCATCGGCTTGCTCACTTCGGCATGGTGCCCGGGCGGGCGGACCGCGACGAACGCGTTGTGATGGGCGCCGGACATGACCGCGTCGGTCGCGGCCACCGCGCCGCCGACGCCGCGCATCACGGCTTCCCAGGTGCCGGGCGACATCGACGTGTCGCCGTCGATGTAAATGAGACCGCTGGTGGGCGCGATGTGGCGGAGTTCGCCGACATAGTGCTCGCCATGGCATAGCGTAACGGAATCGAGACTGCCTTCCGGCGCTTCGCCGCGCAGCAGAGCCTTGAAGCGATCCTCGCCGAGCACCTCGGCGACGGCGCGCAGCCGGTCGGGACGCTCGGGATGTCCCGGCGGCGTCAGATGGTCGAGACAGGCGGAATGCGTCAGTAACAGCGTCATGCGAAATCCTGGCGTGCGGGCGGGCCGCGAACGCACAATCTAGGCGCTCGGCGGCCGCTCGGAAAGGGCCATGGTTCCTCCCCGCGCCGGGATGGCGGACTGGACCTCAGTTGATTCGGGCGATGCGATTGACGGCGCCGGGCGCGACCGGACTGTTGGCCAGGAAATAGCTGTTCAACGCATCGATGTCGTAGACGCCAATTCGCGGGGCGGTTCCTTGGGTGAGGATCGTAAAGCCGTCGCCGCCGACGGCGAGGAAATTGTTGACGGTCACGCGATAGCTCCCGGCGGGATCGATCGGCGCGCCGTTCAGCGTCATTCGCTCAGGGAGAATGCGCTCGCCGTCTGGCTTGCTGTTGTCCCAGGCATAGCTGAAGCCCTTCGAGACCTGCAGGATCCGCGGCCGTTTCGGATCGAACCATTGCTGCTCCAGCACGTCCTTGATCTGCTTTCCGGTCAGCGTCAGCGTCACCAGCTGGTTGCGGAACGGCTGGCTTGCGAACAGGTCGGAATAGGTCACCGCGCCGTCTTCCCTGCGCGTGATGTCGATGCGCACGCCGCCGGGATTGGTGAACGCCATGTCAGCGCCGCCGTTCGCCGGCGCGCTGGTCGCGGCCAGTTGCGCGTCGGCGATGACGTCGCCGAGCGGGCTCTCGCCGGCATTGTTGGGCACACGCGACAGCGTTTCCGTGATCGAGCCCGCCGGACGGTTGGCGATCGGCGCCGCCACCCTGTCATAGGCTTCGATCAGCGCGGTCTGTTCGGGATTCTTGGCGTAGGCCTCGGTGCGGACGATGGTGTTGTTGGCCCTGGCGCTGACGATGTCGCGGCTCTTGGGGTCGAGCTTGACGTCGATCGCGGTAACGATGGTGCCGTATTTGTCGCCTGACGTGACCAGCCTGCCGTCGATCTCGCAGACATAGGCCTGATGGGTGTGGCCGGAGACGACGATGTCGACCGCCTTGTCGAACTTCCTGACGATGTCGACGATCGGGCCTGATATGCCCGGGCACTCGTTGTAGTCGCCGGTCGGCAGGCCGCCTTCATGGATCAGCACCACGATGGCCTCGACGCCGCGCGCCTTCAGTTCGGGGATCAGCGCATTCACCGTCTCGGCCTCGTCGCGGAATTCGAGGCCGGCGGCGCTCTCCGGCGAGATGACGTTGGGCGTGCCCTTCAGGGTGAGGCCGATGAAGGCGACCGGAACGTTCTCGAAGGTCTTGATCTCATAGGCGGGAAGCACGGTCTTGCCGGTCGCCTTCTCGAACGTGCTGGCGGCGAGATAGCGGAATTTCGCGCCGAGGAAGGGATGCGGCCCCTGGCACTTGTCGACGGGATGGCAGCCCCCGTTCTGCATGCGCAGCAGTTCGGCCTTGCCCTCGTCGAACTCGTGATTGCCGACCGAGGAAACATCCAGCCCCATCATCGACAGCGCCTCGATGGTGGGCTCGTCATGGAACATCGCCGACAAAAACGGGCTGGCGCCGATCAGATCGCCGGCCGCGACGAAAATCGAGTTCTTGTGGCCGTCGCGAAGTTCCTTGACCAATGTTGCCATGTGTTCGGCGCCGCCGGCGGCGACGAAGGTCTTTTTGGTCTTGTCCTCGGGGTCGGCGATCCGGATCCCGAACTGCGGCGGGCGGAGATAGCCGTGAAAATCATTGATCGCGAGAATGCGCAGACCGATGGGGGTGGGGGTTTGGGCGCGGGCGGGTGATGCCGCGCCGAGCGCGGCCGACAGGGCGAGGAGGCCAAGGATGGACGAGAGTGAATATTGCTGCGGCCGCGTACTCGATTCACCTTTCCCGCTTGCGGGGGAGGTCGGCGCGCAAGCGCCGGGTGGGGGCTCTCTCCCCACGAAGAGTGCGACTCGCGGCGGCACCCCCACCCATAGCCGATGCTGCGCATCGGCGTTCTTAGACTCAAGAACGGCGGCCGAAGGCCGCCTACGCCTCCCCCGCAAGCGGGAGAGGGAGCGCAGCGTCATCGTGGATATAACTCGATCTAATCTCATCACACTTTAATACTGAGCTGGTGTCACGCTTTTGCGAACACCAACTACCCCTTCTTGCGTTCGAAGAACGCCTTGAATGCCGATATCGCTTCCTTGGAGCGCATCCGTTCGCCGAACAGATGGCGTTCCTGGTCGATCCGGCGGGTCATGTCTTCCGGCGACAGTTTTAGCAGCTTGCGCGAAATCGCCACCGCTTCGGCCGGCAGCGCGCAGATCTCGCGCGCCACCTTGCGCGCTTCGGCCTCGGTATGTCCGGGCGCCACCACTGCGTTGACGAAGCCGGCGGCGTGCGCGTCGTCGGCGGTGAATTTGCGTCCCATCACCAGCATCGCGAACGCGCGATGGTGTCCCATGGTGCGCGGCATCAAGAGGCTGGAAGCGCCTTCCGGCACCAGGCCCAGATTGATGAACGGCGTGGAGAACGTCGCAGTCTTGCTGGCCAGCACGTGGTCGCAATGAAACAGCATGGTCGTGCCGATGCCGATGGCAATGCCGTCGACGGCGGCGATCAGCGGCTTGGCGTTGTGCGCCAGCGAATAGAGGAATTTTGCAGCGTTGGAGGCGCGGGGCACATCGGGATTGGAGGTGCCGTCTTTGAGGAAATCCTCCAGATCATTGCCGGCGGTGAATACGCCGGAGCCGCCGGTGATGATGATGCAGCGGATGGCCGGATTGTCCTGCGCCTTGTCGATCGCGTCGCTCATCTCGCGATACATGTCCTGGGTAATCGCGTTCTTCTTTTCCGGCCGCCGCATCGTGATCACGCGCGTCGCGTCTTCATCGGACACAATGAGGTGTTCGGTCATGGAAATTGTCCCTGAACAGGCCGGCGACAGAGCCGCTGGCGAATGATCACACGATATCCTACATGATCATATCCTACATGATCCCGAAGACCCAAATCGCCGCGCTTGTTTTTCCTCGCGATAAGGATGATGCCATGCAGCTTACCGGAATTCACCATTTGACCGCGATTTCGGCGAAGCCGCGCGAGAATCTGGCCTTCTACACCGGCCTGCTCGGCATGCGGCTGGTCAAGAAGACGGTCAACCAGGACGACGTCAGCGCCTACCATCTGTTCTACGCCGACGGCAAAGCCAATCCGGGAACGGACCTCACCTTCTTCGATTTTCCGGCGGCGCCGGAGCGGCGCGGCACCAATTCGATCTCGCGCACGGGCTTGCGGGTCGCAGGTGAGAAGACGCTCGGGTTCTGGCGCGACCGCCTGAAGGCGGCCGGCGGCGTGACCTTCGATGTCATCGAGGTCGACGGCCGGCTGACCTTGCCGTTCGAGGATGGCGAAGGCCAGCGCCTGGTGCTGATCGATGACGGCGGGGCGGGCGCTTCCTCGCCTTGGGAGCGCAGTACGGTTTCGGCCGAGCATCAGATCCGCGGTCTTGGCCCGATCGTGCTCACCGTGCACGATCTGTCGCGGACCGCTTTCGTGCTGACCGAGGTCATGAACATGCGCCGCGTCCGCGACTATGCCGCGCACGGCGCCCAGATTCACGTGTTCGCGATGGGCGAGGCAAAGGACGAGAACAATCCTGCCACTGAGCTGCATGTGCTCGAGGACAAGGCGTCGCCGATGGCGGGGCAAGGCGCGGGCGGCGTGCACCACGTCGCGTTCCGCACGCCCGATGAGACTCAGTATCACGCCTGGACGCAGCGGCTGAACGAGCTGCGGGTTCGCAACAGCGGCGAGATCGACCGGTTCTATTTCCGCAGCCTTTATTTCCGCGAACCCAACGGCATCCTGTTCGAGATCGCCACCGACGGCCCGGGTTTTGCGACCGACGAGCCGATGGCAACGCTGGGCGAGAAACTGGCGCTGCCGCCGTTCCTCGAACCGCGCCGCGCGGCCATCGAAGCCGGGTTGAAGCCGATCGGGTAGGGTGGTGGTCGCCGCGCACAACGCTGTCGTCCTCCGCGAAAGCGGGGGACCCAGTACGCCGCGGCCTCTCGGTTCAATCATTGATGTCTCTGGAATACTGGGTCGCCCGGTCATCTCAATCCCGTCATCCTGAGGTGCGCGCCCTTGCGCGCCTCGAAGGACGACGGCCCGGCTGTGGCCGATTCATCCTTCGAGGCTCGCTGCGCTCGCACCTCAGGATGACGGGTAGATATAGGTCCGCGTTCTCGCGGCAGATTGCGCCCGAGGTTTGCAGATAATCTTCGCCCCCAGAATTCAGAGGGCGCAGGGAATGCCGGATGCGCGCTGCACCCGCGGTCTCATGTGCGATTGTGCTAAAGAAGCTGCACATGAGCATACAGGGCAGCGGAGAGCATCCGACATTCCCTGCGCAATGGCTTTACGGCTTATGACGCGCTCTCCCCGGTGAGACGGCCTCTATTGCCACCGTCGCCCCTCGGAAGCGTTGGCTTCTTCGGAGCTTGACGCCGTTACGGGCGCCAGGACCACACGCTTTCGCCGTACGCCTCTGCCGCGACCGTCAATCGCAACGTCAGCGTCCACCGCAACCCGCCCCTCGTCGTGACGACGGCCGACGCCCCTCTGAGTGGGACGGGATAGGTGTAGTTGTGTCACTGATTTTCGTTCTGTAAAAGCGAAATATTTTTTATTTTGGGGCTTGACATTGATTACGAAAATCAGAATCGACCTGCCCCGGCTTCGCCAAGACTTTGCCGGGCGCCGCCGTCGGCGCTAGGTGGGGGTAGTCAAAAGTCTACCGGCAGGAACCGATATTCGATACGATTTGAATCAAGCCTCTAATTACCCGGAAAGGGAGCCGCGCCTATGAGTCGTCCAGCGCGGTAAAGCCACGAAAAAGGATTTGGCGCTTGGAGCAAGGGAAGAAGCGGCGGGGTTTGCCGGCCAGAAAGCCCGCCGTTATCGACAGGCTGGACCTTTGGCTCTCAACGAGCCGAAGCATTGACGGGCTCTGGGTGGGGACGATGGAAAGTGAGCCTTGGCCCGGCCTGATCCGCGTCGAGGATGCACTCCGACTGATCGAACATCACGATTCGCTGCACTATTCCCGCGTCGTCCATAACCTGGAACGAATATGGGTAAACTTACTCCCAAGCGGTCGTGCATCTTATGACCGGTCGCTGAAGGCTTGCGTGTTTGATGAGCGATATGTCCTGCTTGAAACAACGACACCCGAACGGATCGCAACCACAATCATCCACGAAGCCACCCACGCAAGGTTGGAAGGATGGGGCATCGGCTATGATGATGAAAAGAAGCGCGCCCGGATCGAAGCGATCTGTATGCGGCGAGAACTCAACTTTGTTACCAAGTTGCCACATGCCGAAGCCTTGCGGGAAGAGGTCGCGCGAAAATTGGAGTGGTACGCTGGCAACCATGACTACTTTTCCGATGCGAGCTTTGAGCAGCGAGAGGTTCAGGGACAAATTGAAGCACTGCGCTATCTAGGAGCACCAGACTGGGCCCATCGATTTATGATGAAGTTGCGAGCGGTGCGACTGTGGGTTCACCGTTTCGCGGGGTCGGTCGGGCGACAGGCGTAGGATGGTGGGGCGGCTGGCGTGTGACGGAGCGTCGCGCCGACCTTGTGGACATTCCGATCGCGGATTTTGTGTCGCTGCGGGACGCTGAGGAATGGGTCAATTGGAAACAGGGGCTTCCCAAGTTGAACCCATATGCCCAATAGCGAGTCCAACGATGCGGTGATCCTCACGAAGCCGAGCCCATTGGTCTTGGGTCTGGTGGGTTTCGCGGCGCTACGGGCACGAAATATGCGTCGTGTGAGCGCTTGGTGCAAAACGAGGCGGAGGACGATGATGCCGAACTGGTTGGGGCCCCTGTTGGCATTGTGCGCGCTGGTGGGATTTATCGCCTTCGCCGTTCGTCAGGGGACGAAGGTGAAACCGAATGCAGACGGCAATCCCGACAACTCGATAGGCGGTCCTGGCGGGGATACATAGCGCCGCGGCGGCATGTAGCGTCGGCGAAAGGCGACAGAAAGTCAAAGTTAATTAACCCGCTAGTGCAGCCACCCAAGCCAGATCGCTACTCCTGCAAGCGCAAAGAATACGATCATGCCGAAGACGGCTACCCACTCAGGGTCGACTCCGATGCGTCCGTTTCCCAGTCGTTGGATGCCCCACCATTGAGATACCGGTCTTGGCCGCACTCGGCCGAAGGAAAACAGGTACAAGACTGCGGCTCCTGCCAGGAAGGCCGCGCCCGCGAGCACCAATTCAGCAATTTCTCGTAAAGCCCAGCTCATTAACGCGATCCAATATCTGGTTCCCCCGCTTCGGGAAGTGCGTCGCAGCCTTCAGTCCTGCGGCTTTAGCGGCAGCGTCGTGAGGAACTGGAGGTGCCGTTCGAGCCAGTCTAGATTTTTAGTGGCAACGATGCCGACACATAGCTGAACGCATTCATTGCAGATGAAGACGCGCGGGCCGGCAATCAGCTGAAGCACCTCGGGTTGAGCCTTTCCGCAAAAGGAACAGGCCGGTTCCGAGTCGGCCGAAGTCTGGTCTTCGGCGATCTGAAGGCCCTTGGCCTTCAGATCCTCCATCAAGCGCTCGATCTCTTGAGGCGCAGTATCGGCCGGGAGCAACTTGAAAAACTGATCGAACGTAATGGGACCCGCTACCTCGGTGAAAGCCGCTACCCTTCGGATCGTTTCAGGCCAATCCATCCGCAGTCTCCTGAATTCACCGAGCCGACCAAACCCTATAGACCGCGCAGGTGTAATCGAATTCATATCTCTCAATCAGGGAAACAACCACAGCGGTTAACTGTTTCTTATTTCTCATCAGCTCTCGCATCTCGCCATCGCGCAGATGACTTGATAATTTGACGCTGGCGATGTTGCATCCGTTCCGGAAACTCCAGTGAATACGTTCTGCTTTCGAGTGTTCGTCAATCTGGCAATCATCGTGGGATCGGCTGCGATTGCGAACGCGGCTTCCCTCGAGCTGATGCCGGAAAAATCTCTGGGAAATCGGGTTGCGCTTGCTCCGCACAAAGACCCGTGTCGGCCCTCCGGGACGGCAGCGCCATCCGAAGCGCCGTGGCGTGCACAGCTCAGTCGAAGCAACGCGATTTACGTCATTCAACATGTGCACAAAGCCTGTCGCCTCCTTGCAGATCGTCGTGACAAGGAAATGCCAACGGCCGAAACAGCTCGGCGGCTGAACGCAATTCTCGATGGACTCCATGCCAGCGTTCTTGGTCCGATTTATCGCGCTTATCCCGCCTTGAGCGAAAGTCTTCCCGGGCCGCGGACGGCAATGGCAACCCGCGGGACCGCGCGAGACATCCAACGTACGACGGCGATGCGTCTGACCAGCGAACTGACGCGTCTCCAGAAACGCATATCCGGGCTTGGTGGGGAAGCCCTCGACAAACAAGCCGACAAGAACGCTGCCGAACAGGCATTGCAGCCTTTTTTGGACGCCGTCGCCGAGTTGTCCTTCGCCGGAAAAATTGCGTTCGATGCTTATCCCGACCTGTTTGCGAAGCAGTACGACGACATTCCCGTGAGGCTGCGCACCGAAGAAAGTGACGCAGGCTTCCGGAAGGGTGCACCGCCCCTCGGATCGGTCAGGTTAAGCGATTCAGCGCTGGCGCTCGTGATTTCATTCATGCAGCAAGTTCGACGCGTCAAACTCCGGGACGACCACGTTGCGTCGATCGGGTGGGCCAGGGAGATGAAGAGAAAGGGGCCGGGCGACGCCGACTGGATAACCGAGGGGCCTGGCTGGGTCCTTGGCGCATACGCGAGGGCGCAGGTCCCTCCTGACGTCATCGATCGCGTTAGGGACGTCGAGATTGTATTCAGCGCCGAGGAGCCTGGCTTGCTTGCGGGAAAGATCGTTGACGCGAACGAACAGAAGCTGTTCGTTCATGATTGAAGCGCGAGCGAAGGAGCCGAGACGACGGTTGCGCGCAGTTGCTCACGATCCGCTCGGCCGTGCCAGAAAGCGCGCGATCGCGCGGCCGAGACCGGCGTTGTCGAGGGGTTGATCCAGTGATGCCATGGCCGTTGCGACCAGTGCTTCGGGAGCGCTGTTCTGGCCGGCTTTCTCGCAACAGATCTGCGCAAAGGGTATCGTGAATTCGGGATGCGGCTGCACCGACAGCGTGACGCCGTTTCCATAGAGTAGTCCGGCATATGGCGTAAATTCCGAATGGAAAATAGTGGTTGCTCCCGTGGGCGGCGCGATGACCTGGTCCTGATGCGAGGCGGGAATCGCTAGCCTATCGCCGTCGATCACGCCGTTGCCGGGCACGACGTCATAGACGTGGCGCCCGATGCCCCAGCCCTTTTCCGATTTGCGCACCGTTCCGCCGAGCGCCTGCGCGATCAATTGATGGCCGAAGCAGATTCCGGTCATCGGAATTCTCGCCTCATATGCCGCGCGTACAAAGCGCTCGAGCGGTGCGATCCAGTCGAGATCGTCGTAGACGCCGGCTGGCGATCCCGTGAGCAGAATGGCTTCGAGGCCGGCGGGATCAGGTAGCGCTTCGCCGTCGGCAAGCCGCACCGTCGCAAAGCTCGCCGAGGCATCCGCCTCGCCAAGCAGCCGTTCGAACATCTGGGGGAAGGTGCCGTGCCGCGCGCGATTGGCAGGCGAGATGACGCCGGTTTCGATGATCGTGATTTTAGGCATGAACGTTTTCCAGGGCACCACAACAGAAAGAGCCCCAGCTCCTTGGGGAAAGAGCTGAGGCCCGACGCGGCTTCTTGGGGTTCGCTGCCAGATGTTTTACTGGGGGGCGATGTCCGGCAGCGTTTGAAAATGATGCCGAGACATCGGGGTTTCCGCAATGAACATCGTGGAACGAACCTGCTTCTTTGGGGGTAGTCCGAATTGGCTTTCCCATCGCACGCTTCAGCGCTTGACCAGGCACAAATAAGGTTAATGCTTAGAGTGGGTTGCCACCGGAGCCGTGCAACGCGCGGCCCGGTGATAAACCCCGCGTAACCCACCGCTGTTCGTATTCGCGTCGGCGGTGGGTTATGGCTTTCCGCCTTCTCTCTGCGAGCTATGGCGAACAAGTCATACCCGACCCACCCTACGCAGCGACGCCGCCGTCAGCCGACGACGACTTCGCTGATCTGCATGACCGGGGCGATGTCGGTGTAGTTCTTGATGTCGCCCATGATCTCCTTGGCGTGAGGCCCAAAGCCGGCCTGGAAGGCCTCGACCGAGTCGGCGAAGATGTGACACATCCCGACATAGGTTGCGGGCGCGCCGGGCGCGCCACCGCCAAGGCCCTTGTCCACCGTGTAGGACTTGCAGGCGTCGCCCATGCGCGCCTTGACGAGCGGCATGTGCTTGTCGCGGTAATAATCGTGGTCGAAGCGCGCCCCCGGCGTGTTCGGATACATGACGCTTACCTTGATCATGGCGTGCTCCTCGTTGATGTCAGCCGGTTGATTTCCGGCTCAGGCCCAAACTCTGCGTCAGTTTTGCCGATCCCGCAACTCCGAAACGCAAACTTGCATTGTGTCGGCCGCCAGTTACCCCGGGGCGAAAATTTCGAGCATTGTGCGAGCAGCCGGAGGAACAGCGATGCAATTGCGGGTTTTTGGGCGCACGGGAATGCAGCTCTCGGTGCTGGGCTTCGGGTGCGGGGCCGTCGGCGGCGTGATGGTGCGGGGCGATCCGGCCGACCAGGAGCGCGCCGTCGCGCGGGCGATCGATGTCGGCGTGAATTATTTCGACACCGCGGTGCTGTACGGCGACGGTGAATCGGAAAAGAACCTTGGCCGTGTTCTGCAAAAGCTGAAACCGGCGGGCGCCATCGTCGGCACCAAGGTCCGAATACCGTCCGATGCGTTCGGCCGCATTGCCGATGCCGTCACGACCTCGCTCGAGGGCAGTCTGGCGCGGCTTGGTCTTGATCACGTCGACATCTTTCACCTGCACAATCCGATTGCCGTTTCCGGCGGCGGATCGGCGCTGAGCGCGCGGCAGGTGCTGGACGAGGTGGTGCCGGCGTTCGAGCGGCTGTGTCAGCAGGGCAAGGTTCGATATTTGGGGATTTCGGCGGTCGGCGACACCGCAGCATTGCATCAGGTGATCGATGCCGGCGTCTTCGACAGTGCGCAAATCGTCTACAACATGCTCAATCCATCCGCGGCCGAACAATTGCCGAAAAACTATCCGGCGCAGGATTATGCGCGGTTGTTCGATCACACGCGGGCGGCCGGCGTTGGCGTCGTCGGCATCCGTGTGCTGGCCGGCGGCGCCCTGTCGGGCTCGGCCGCGCGGCATCCGATCGCAAGCCCGGCGCCCGAGCCGATCGGATCGAGCATGAGCTATGATGCCGATATCGAGCGCGCCCGCCGTCTGATGCCGCTGGTGGAGGAGGGGTTTGCTGCCAGCCTGACCGAAGCCGCGACGCGGTTTGCGCTGTCGCATCCGGCTGTTGGCACCATCCTGGTCGGCATGGCGACGCCGCAGGAGTTCGAAGGCGCATTCGCCGCGGTCGAAAAAGGCCCGCTGCCGCAGGCGGCGCTGGAGCGGTTGTCAGTGCTGCGGCAGGCGTTTGCCGGCGAGGCGCGGTGATTGAGGATGACTGCCAGCGCCACCTATGCCGAATTCCTGCGCGAGCAGCTGGCGCCGCTCGGCCGCGTCAGCATGCGGCGGATGTTCGGCAAGACCGGCGTGTTCTGCGACGGCGTGATGTTCGCCATGGTGACTGACAACACGCTGTACTTCAGGGTTGACGACGAGAACCGGGAGATATTCAAGGAGGCCGAGGCGTTTCCGCCGCTCAACTATGCCAAGAAGGGCGCCATGATCGACCTCTCGTTCTGGCGCGTGCCGGAGCGCCTGTTCGACGAACCCGATGAACTGATCATTTGGGCGCGCGCCGCATTGGCGGCGGCGCACCGGGTTGCGGCGAAGCGGGGGCGGAGCGATTCACCGGCCCGGGCTGGAAATCAGCGGCGGTGCGGTTGAACCGGCGGCGAGCGAACGTTGCACCATGACGGTGTCGGCCCAGCGGCCGTAGCGGTAGGCGACGCCCGGCAGCAGGCCGGCGCGGGCGAAACCGAACCTTTCGTGCAGCGCGAGCGAGGCCGTGTTGTCGGAATCGATATAGCCGATCATCTGCCGGAACCCGGCCGCGGCGCAGACATCGATCAGTTCCTGCAACAGCAGCCGTCCGACGCCGCGTCCCTGATGCTCGCGATGGACGTAGATCGAATGCTTGACCGCGTAGCGATAGGCCGGCCGCTTGCGAAACAGCACGACGTAGGCATAGCCCACCACGTCGCCGCCGCAGGTCGCCACCAGATGCGGCAGGCGCTGGCTGCGCAAATTCTTGCGCCGGTCGCGCAAATCCTCCGGCTCCGGCGTGCCGCTGTCGTCGACGCCCTCCTCGATGCCGCGCCGGATATGATGCCGGTAGATCGCCAGCATCGCCTCGACATCGCCGTCGCGCGAGGGCCGCACCAGTACCGGCTGCTGGTCGGTCACGGCCGGATCTGTCGTTTCGACGGGCCGGTTCATTCGCAGACCACATAAGTATGCAGCCGGATGCGGCCGGACGGATCGACTTCCTTGTAGACGCCCTGAATCTCGACGTCGAAGCCGGGGAAGGTGTTGAAGCAGGTTTCGAACATTTTGAGATAGTCGATCATCGGCTGCGCCCGCTCGGTCAATCGTTCGCCGGGCACGATGGTGGCGATGCCGGGGGGATAGACCACGAACGGCGTCGTGGCAATGCGGCCGGCGATGGCGTCGATCGGCAGATAGTCGACGTCGTTGCGCACGAGATAGCGCGCGGCGTCGCGCGGCGACATTGCGATGTCAGGCAGATGCTCGGCCTGGAATTGCCTGGCCTGCAGCGTGCTGACGCCGGCGTCGCGGAAGAAGCCGTGCATCGCGGCGCAGAGATCGCGTAAGCGCACGCCGGCATAGCGTTTCGGCCGGCGCTGGTAGAATTCCGGGATCACCTCTTCCAGCAGCGCGTTGTCGTCGTGCAGCTTCTTGAAGGCAACGAGACCAGAGATCAGCGTGCCGGCCTTGCTGGCCTCGACGCCGGGGGTGAGCAGGAACAGCAGCGAGTTGAGGTCGTTCTTTTCCGCCACGATGCGGTTTTCGCGCAAATATTGCGCCACGACGGGCGCGGGGATGCCGTGCTCGGCATAGCGGCCGGTGGCATGGTCGAAGCCGGGGGTCAGCACCGTCAGCTTGTTGGGGTCGGTCATGGCGAACCCCGCGGTCAGATCGGGGAATCCGTGCCAAAGCTGGTCCGGCGAAAGCTGCCAATAGGTGGGGTCGGTGACCAGCATGTCGGTTGAGATGGTCTCCCAGGCCACATTGTGCACGGCGCCCTCGCGCGAGGCGTCCGGGATCGCGACACGGTCGGGCACGAACGGCTCGAAGAACCAGCGGCGCTCGGGCCGCGCTTCCTTCTCCTCGAACTCGCGGCGGACCGCGCGCATCTTCTTGCGCAGTTCGATGCCGAGCCGGATCGTGTCGTCCCACAGCACCTCGCCGGAGCGGCCCTTCATCATCTGCGCGCCGACATCGAGCGAGGCGAAGATCGGATAGAACGGCGAGGTCGATGCGTGCTGCATGAAGCTTTCGTTGAAGCGCCGGTGTTCGATGCGGCGCTTCTGGCCGGTGATGTGGCGGTCCTTGATATGGATCTGCGAGGCCTGCGAGAAGCTCGCCAGCTGTTTGTGGGTCGACTGGGTCGCGATGATGCCGGGCGCGTCGGGGCCGAGACCGGACAATCCCATCGCGAAACGTCCGGCATAGAGCGGATGAAACTTCATGAAGCCGGCCCAGGCCTCGTCGAACAGGATGTAATCGCAGAGATGGCCGATCGCCTTCAGGATCATCTCCGCACTGTGGATCGTGCCGTCATAGGTGCACTGCTCGACGACGGCCACCCGGAACGGGCGCGGCTTGCGCCAGGCTTCCGGATCCTTGACCAGCGGATGGCTGCGGATGCGTTCGCGCAAACTCGTCTCGTCGATCGCGTCCCAGCGCATCGGGCCGATCAAGCCCCAGGCGTTGCGAACGGTGGGGATGTAAACCGGAATGCCGCCGGCCATCATCAGCGCGCCATGATGCGCCGCCTTGTGGTTGTTGCGGTCGAACAACACGAGGTCGCCGTCGGTGACCAGCGCGCCCAGCACCACCTTGTTGGAGGTCGAGGTGCCGTTGAGCACGAAATAGGTCTTTTCGGCGCCGAAGATTTGCGCCGCTTCCTTTTGCGCCTTCAGCGCCGGGCCTTCGTGAGTGAGGAGATCGCCGAGGTCGAGCACGGAATTGTCGAGGTCATCGCGAAAGACCGCTTCGCCGAGATGTTCGACGAACACCCGGCCGATCGGGCTGCGGCTGTAAAACACGCCGCCATTGTGGCCCGGGCAGGTCCATAGCTGGTTGCCCTCTTCGGCATAGTCGACCAGCGCACCGAAGAACGGCGTCTTCAGGGTTTCGGCATATTGCTTCAGGCGGCTGATCAGGTTCTTGGCGATGAAGGGCGGCGTTTCCTCGGACAGGAACACGTAGCCGTCGATGAAATCCAGCACCTCGACCGGCAGGTCCTCGAACCGCTTGCGGCGGATCAGGAGGATGATCGGAAAATCGAGGCCGCGCCGCCGCATCAGATTGATCAGGGCCATGGTCTTGCCCTCGAGGCCCTTTTTGCCCCAGTCGACCACCATGCAGCCGATCGCGGCGTCGGTCTGCACCTGGATTTCCGCATCCTCGAGCTTGCGCGCCCGGACCACTTCAAAGCCGGACCGCTCGATCTCGGTGATGATCTGGTTGAAACGGAGGCCTTCGAGATCGTCGGTATCAAAGACCGGTGCGGCGAACAGAAAGGTGAAGCGTCGGAAATAGTCCATCGGTGCCCTCGAATGTGTGTCCAACAAGCTGTTGGGGCATTCGATGACATCTGGATGACAAATGGGTTCCGGCCCGCCCGCCCGAAACCTGCCGCTCGATCGAGGGGCTGCCCATCACCCCCGGTATCGCAGCGCCTCCACCAGCACTGCAAACGCCGGCGTGGGCTGCCGGCGGCTCGGGTAATAGAGGTGATAGCCGGAAAACGGCGCGCACCAGTCGTCGAGCACGCGGATCAGACGGCCGTCGGCGAGATGCCTCTTGACCTGGTCCTCGGGGAGATAGGCGAGGCCGTGTCCCGCCAGTACCGCGCTCAGCCGGAGCGGGATGCTGTTGAACACCAGCTGCCCGTCGACGCGCACCTTGACTTCGCGGCCGCGTTTCTCGAATTCCCAGGCGTAGATTCCACCTGATGTCGGCAGGCGGACGGTGATGCAGTCGTGCGCCGTAAGATCCTGCGGCTGCTTCGGCTTCGGTTTTCGTTCGAAATAAGCGGGCGAGCCAACCACGGTCATGCAGAAGTCCGGTCCGATCCGCACGGCGATCATGTCCTTGGCCACTTGCTCGCCGAGACGAACGCCGGCGTCGTATCGCTCCGCGACGATGTCGGTCAGGCCGTAATCGATGGTCAGCTCGACCTTGATGTCGGGGTAACGCGGCAGCAGCCTTGTCAAGGCAGGCCAGAGTACCGCCAGGGCCGCATGCTCGCCGGCCGTGATCCGGATGGTACCGGCGGGTTTTTCCCGTAGCTCGGTGAGCGCTGATAGTTCGGAGTCGATTTGCTCGAACTTGGGGCCCACCGTCCGAACCAGCCGCTCTCCGGCCTCGGTCGTTGCCACGCTGCGGGTGGTGCGGGTCAACAACCGCAAGCCGAGCCGCTCTTCCAGTCCTCGAATGGTGTGACTGAGCGCCGATTGCGAAACCCCGAGCTGTGCTGCCGCCCGCGTAAAGCTGCGTTCGCGCGCCACGGCCAGGAACGCCATGAGGTCGTTGGTGTTTTTGCCGAGCATTCATGAGCCTGTTTCATAAGTCCATGCCGATTATTAGGCCTAATCCGGCGGCGTTGCACCCGTTAAATCCCTGAAGGCACGCGGTCGTGACCTGCGCGATGTCGGCCGCGCGCAACCCCGGATCACGATCGGCGTTAGTCACCGCGGCGGGGCACATCGAGCGAAGCGGCAAAAAGGATTGATGGCATGCGAAGCCCCGGTGATTTCAGATTCTCTCGGCGCGACCTGTTGGTGGTCGGCGCCGCTTCTCTCACGGCGCCGGCCCTCGGGGTGACGACGTCGACCTTTGTGGCCAAGGCCGAGATCGCCCTGAAGCCTGCGGTTTCCGGAGCCCCGGTGATGTCGAAAGTGTCGTTCAACCTGAACGGCAAGATGCGCGAGCTCGAGGTCGATACGCGGACCACGCTGCTCGATGCGTTGCGCGAGAATTTGCATTTCACCGGTACCAAGAAGGGCTGCGATCACGGCCAGTGCGGCGCGTGCACCGTGATCGTCGGCGGGCGCCGGATCAATTCATGCCTGACGCTGGCTGTGATGCATGAGGGCGAGAGCGTCACTACCATCGAGGGCCTTGGCACCCCGGAGAACATGCACCCGATGCAGGCGGCCTTCGTCAGGCATGACGGCTATCAATGCGGCTATTGCACGCCCGGGCAGATCTGCTCGGCGGTGGCCGTGCTCGACGAGATCAAGGCCGGCATCCCCAGCCACGTCAGCGCCGATCTGAACGCAGTCCCGCAGCTCTCCAATGCCGAATTGCGCGAGCGCATGAGCGGCAACATCTGCCGCTGCGGCGCCTATTCCAACATCGCCGAAGCCATCAGCGAAGTCGCCGGGAGACAGGCATGAGATCCTTTACCTATGAGCGCGCCAATTCGCCGGCCGAGGCCGCCGCCGCGGCGGCACGCCAGCAGGGCGCCAAATTCATCGCTGGTGGTACCAACCTGCTCGACCTGATGAAGCTCGAAATCGAGACGCCGGCGCATCTGATCGACGTCAACCATCTCGGGCTCGACAAGATCGAGCCGACCGCCGATGGCGGACTGCGGGTGGGCGCGCTGGTGCGCAACACCGATCTTGCCGCGCACGAACGGGTGCGGCGCGATTATGGTGTGCTGTCGCGCGCGCTGCTCGCCGGCGCTTCGGGCCAGTTGCGCAACAAGGCGACGACCGCGGGCAATCTGCTGCAGCGGACCCGCTGCCCCTATTTTTACGACACCAACCAACCCTGCAACAAACGCCAGCCCGGCAGCGGCTGTTCGGCGATCGGCGGCTTCAGCCGTCAGCATGCCGTGATCGGCGCCAGCGAAGCGTGCATCGCGACCCATCCGAGCGACATGGCGGTCGCCATGCGCGCGCTCGACGCCACGGTGGAAACCATTCAGCCCGATGGAGCCGCGCGGAAAATTCCGATCGCGGAATTCCACCGGCTGCCCGGCAATACGCCTGAGATCGAGACCACGCTGGCGCCGGGCGAACTGATCACCGCCGTGACGTTGCCAAAACCCGTAGGCGGCAAGCAAATCTATCGCAAGGTGCGTGACCGCGCGTCCTATGCGTTCGCCCTGGTCTCGGTCGCCGCCATCGTGCAGCGCGACGGAAGCGGGCGCGTCGCGCTCGGCGGCGTCGCCCACAAGCCGTGGCGCGTCGAAGCCGCCGAGGCCGAACTGCCGCGCGGCGCGAAAGCCGTGACGGCAAAACTGCTCGCCGACGCCAAGCCTACACATGAGAACGCCTTCAAGCTGCTGCTGGCCGAGCGGACGCTCGGCGCGGTGCTGGCAGAGGCGAGGGGATAGACCATGAAATTCGAAACCCCGGCGACCACCAACCCGATCGACCAGTTGAAGATCATCGGCAAGCCCGCGGACCGCATCGATGGTCCGTTCAAGACCACGGGCACGGCGCCCTATGCCTATGAGCGGCACGACAACATCGCGAATCCGGCCTGCGGCTATGTGGTCGGTTCAGCGATTGCCAAGGGCCGGATCGCCTCGATGGATCTGACGGCTGCTAAAACAGCATCCGGCGTGCTTGCCATCGTCACGGCCGACAATGCCGGCAAGCTCGCCAAAGGCAACCTCAACTTCGCCACGCTGCTCGGCGGTCCCGAGATCGAGCATTATCACCAGGCGGTCGCGCTCGTGGTGGCGGAGACCTTCGAGCAGGCCCGCGCCGCCGCGCAACTGGTCCGGGTCGATTACGTGAAGGCTGAGGGTGCGTTCGATCTTGCAGCGGTCAAGGATTCCGGCAAGCCCGCGCGCATCACCGGCGGTCCGGCCGATACCGCGGTCGGCGATTTCGCCGGCGCGTTCGCCGCGGCACCGGTTCAGCTCGACGCGACCTACACCACGCCCGATCACGCCCATGCGATGATGGAGCCGCACGCCTCGATGGCCGCCTGGGACGGCGACAAACTGATCGTGTGGACCTCAAACCAGATGATCGACTGGAGCGTTGGCGAATTGGCCAAGACGCTCGGCATGCGCAAGGACAAAGTCCGCCTGATATCGCCCTTCATCGGCGGCGGGTTCGGCGGCAAACTGTGGGTGCGGGCCGATGCGTTGCTCGCGGCATTGGGCGCCCGCGCGGCCGGGCGGCCGGTCAAGGTGGCGCTGACGCGCCCGATGATGTTCAACAACACCGTGCATCGGCCGGCCACGATCCAGCGCATCCGCATCGGCGCGACCAGGGATGGCAAGATCACGGCCATCGGCCATGAGGGCTGGTCCGGCAACCTGCCTGGCGGCAAGCCGGAGGCTGCGGTGCAGGCGACGCGGCTGCTGTATGCCGGCGCCAACCGCATGACGGCGACGCGGCTTGCGGTGCTCGATCTGCCGGAAGGCAATGCGATGCGCGCGCCGGGCGAGGCGCCCGGCATGATGGCGCTGGAGATCGCGATCGACGAGATGGCGGAAAAGCTCGGCCTCGATCCGATCGAGTTCCGTATCCTTAACGACACCCAGGTTGATCCCGAAAAGGTGGAGCGGGCGTATTCGCA
Organism: Bradyrhizobium sp. OAE829; assembly: GCF_040546575.1. Taxonomy (NCBI): domain Bacteria; kingdom Pseudomonadati; phylum Pseudomonadota; class Alphaproteobacteria; order Hyphomicrobiales; family Nitrobacteraceae; genus Bradyrhizobium; species Bradyrhizobium sp. OAE829. Next base: position 6,523,471 of record NZ_JBEPOE010000001.1, read on the forward strand.
TCGGCCGCTGATCGCGTGCATGGGGCTCGGCGCCAACCGCTTCGACTGGACCAAGCGCAATCCCGCACCCGGGCGGGTTCGTGACGGGCGATGGCTGGTCGGTATCGGCATGGCGGCTGCCTTCCGCAACAATCCGGTGATGAAATCGGCGGCGCGCGTGCGGCTCGACAACCGCGGCGTCGTGACGGTCGAAACCGACATGACCGATATCGGCACCGGCACCTACACCATCATCGCGCAGACGGCTGCCGAGATGATGGGCCTGCCGCTCGACAAGATCATCGTGCGCCTCGGCGATTCGGCCTTTCCGGTTTCGGCCGGATCGGGCGGGCAATGGGGCGCCAACAGCTCGACGTCCGGCGTCTATGCGGCGTGCGTCAAGCTGCGCGAGGCCGTGGCGCAGAAGCTGGGTTTCAATTCCACCGAGGTAGATTTCGCCGACGGGCAGGTCCGTTCGGGCAACCGCAGCGTGCCGCTGGCGCAGGCCGCGGGCGAGAGCGGCATCGTCGCCGAGGATGTGATGGAGTTCGGCGACCTCGGCAAAAAGTATCAGCAATCGACATTCGGCGCGCATTTCGTCGAGGTTGGCGTCGACGCCGCGACCGCCGAAATTCGGGTGCGCCGCATGCTGGCGGTGTGTGCCGCGGGCCGGATTCTCAACCCCAAATCGGCGCGCAGCCAGGTGATCGGCGCGATGACGATGGGCGCCGGCGCCGCGCTGATGGAAGAACTGGCGGTCGACAAGCGCGCCGGTTTCTTCGTCAACCATGACCTCGCCGGCTACGAAGTGCCCGTGCATGCCGACATTCCGCATCAGGACGTGATCTTCCTCGACGAGACCGATCCGATGTCGTCGCCGATGAAGGCGAAGGGCGTCGGCGAACTCGGCATCTGCGGCGTCGGGGCCGCCATCGCAAACGCGATCTACAACGCGACCGGTGTGCGGGTGCGCGATTATCCGATCACGCTCGACAAGCTGCTCGCCCGGCTGCCGGAAGTGGCATGAGCGCTGAACCCGCGCAGCGACCGCCATGATCACGCGCAGACATGTGCTTGCAGCCGGTGGCGGCCTCGCCGCGCTGGCAGTGGGCGCTGCTGGCGCAAACGCGCCGGTAACACCACCACGAAGGATCAGTACCATGGACATCAAACGAAGCGGCTCGCAGCCGTCCGGCAAGGGACCTTCAGATTATTTCACCGGTACCGTCCGCGTCGATCCGCTGTTCAAGGCGACCGAGCCGGCGCGGGTGGTTGGCGCCAGCGTCACGTTTGAACCCGGCGCGCGCACCGCGTGGCACACCCATCCGCTGGGCCAGACCCTGGTCGTCACGTCAGGCTTTGGCCTGGTGCAGCATTGGGGCGGGCGGATCGAGGAGATCCGGCCCGGCGACGTGGTCTGGTTTCCGCCCGGCGAGAAGCACTGGCACGGCGCCGGACCCACGACGGCGATGACGCATCTGGCAATTCAGGAAGCGCTCGACGGCAAGACCGTCGACTGGATGGAAAAGGTCAGCGACGAACAGTACGCGCGATGATGCACAGTTTCGGGTCTGATTGAATCAGAACGGGAGCTTGCAACGCAATTAAATAAAAGCCTCGGCGATCGAGCGCCGCTCGCTGCATGCGACCGAGTTTTGGCCAGGTGCTCCCGGTCCGTGGAACCGCGCGGAGTTCCCCCGGCCGCAACCTCTCCACCGTGCTGCCTTGCTTTCGTCAAACCGGAATGAGGTAACGGAAAGGACGTGTGGGGGAATTCTGGGGTCTGGAAGTCGTCGATCTCACGCAAATCCGCCAGTCGCTCTTGTGGAAATCTTGGGCAGGGTCTTAGGCACAGTCTTAAGGCAAGCTCTTGGGGCGCAGGCGACATTGGATCGAGTATGGAGCGCCGATGCAATTGATGCAGAAACCGAAGCCAGCTGATGATCCGCACGACATCCTCGTGGTCACGCCCGATGCCGTCAGCGTCACGCCCGATGCCGTCCGCGTCGCACCCGATCCCATCAGGGTCGCACCCGATCCCGTCAAGATAGCGCCTGCGGAGGAAGAATTTTCCGGCCCGCCCCCCGAAGCCGTGCGCGCTCCTACGGTGGGTCCGCATCCTCACATCGAACCGGTCTTCCGGGCCGGAGCAGCGGTGCCGCCGGTCAACGCCACGTTTCGCGCAACCGCCGTCGATGAAATCACGTTTCGCGCCGCCGCCGTCGAAGATGCCCTGATCAAGAGCCGCCGACGGCCGAGGTCGTCGATGGCGAGGCGCGCGATGCGTGCCCTCACGGCGTTGCTGCTGGCGGGCTGTATCGGCGGCGCCGCCATGGCCTGGCATTACCATGCCGAAGCGGCTCAACGGATAATTGCGGAATGGGCGCCGATGTTCGCGCAAAGTTCATCGCAGGCGCCGGAAAAAACCGGGCTCACCGCGCAGCCGGCTCTGGCTGCCGCTGATGTCGACGCGTCGAATACTTCACCGGCTCAACCGGCGCCCCAGGCGCCGGCAGCAGCGCAAGCTGCTGCTGCGCCGGCTGCAGCGGAGGTTGCTGCGACAGCAGCGCCTGCCGCTGCAGCCCCGCCGGCCGCCGCCGCGCCCGATCAGTCGCAATCGCTCGAGACGATGGCGCGCGACCTGGCCAGCGCCAGCCGCGAGATCGAACAGCTCAAGGCCAGCATCGAGCAGCTCAAGGCCAGCCAGCAGCAGCTCGTGGCGATGGTTTCGGAGAAATCTACCGCGCAAAACGCGCAAGCCAAGAAACCGGCGCCGCCGCGGCCAGTCGCCGCGATAGCGCCGGCGCGGACGCCGGCTCCGGCCCCCGTGCAGCCGCGGCCGGTCCGGCAGCAAGCCATGCCGTCGGCCGCCGCCGCGCCGTTGTCGGCGACTTCCGCACCCTACGTGCCGCGACAGCTTGAGGCGCAATCGCCCACCACCGCTGAAACGCTGAGCGATCCGGAACTGGCGTCGGTGCCGAGGCCGCCGATGCCGCTGCGTTAGGACCGCATCCGCAGCTAAGCTCGGAGGTCTCGGAAGGCGTCGTCCAGCCGATCGAGCGCCTCGGTGAGAATCGGACGTGGCGTGGCAAAGTTGAAGCGCAGCCAGGTTTCACCGCCGGGCCCAAACTGCTCGCCGGGGCTGGCAAAAATCCGTGCCCGATCCTTTACCCGCGCCGCAACGTCCGCAGCCGCCAATCCGGTCCCGGAGAAATCGACCCAGGCGAGATAGGTTGCATCGAGCCGCATCGAGCGTGCGCCGGGCGCGGCTTTTTCTATTCGTGTGGTGAGCGTATCGCGATTGCCGGCGAGATAGGGCAGCAGCGCATCGAGCCAGGCTTCGCCGGTTCGCCAGGCCGCCTCGGTCGCGATCATGCCGAAGGCGTTGTAGGAGGCGAGCCCGCTTGCCGCGATCCGCGCGTCGATCCGCGCCTTCAAAACCGGGTTCGATGTGACGCAGGCGCCGACATGGGCGCCGGCGAGATTGAAGGTCTTGGTCGCGGCGAGGCAGGTGATCAGGCGATCGGCGATCTCAGGTGCGGCTGACAGCGTCGGCGTGTGTTTGACGCCGCCCAGCAGCAGGTCGCAATGGATCTCGTCGGAAACCAGAATCAGATTGCGTTCGGCACAGAAGGCGGCGAGGGCACGGATCTCCTCTGATGACCACACGGTGCCGCCCGGATTGTGCGGGCTGCAGAAGAAGACGATCTTGGTTCTCGGCGTGAGTTGTTTTCCCAGCGCATCGAGGTCCATCTCGTAGCGGCCCTGACGCAGGACCAGCTGCGCATCGAGGATGCGTCGCTCATTGGCGAGAATGATCTTGCGGAAGGCATGATAGGCCGGTGGAAACAGCACGACCTCATCGCCCACCTCGGTGACGGCCTGCAGGATCAGGCCGAGGCCGGAGACGACGCCGGGCGTCGGGCTGACCCAGGCCGGGTCGATCGGAAGATCATGCCGGCGCGCCATCCATTCGGCGAGCGCTCCCGCCCAACTGCCGGTGTCGGCATAATAACCATGGACGCCGCGGGTAACGAGCGTGGACAGTGCTTCGGTGACGCCGGGAGGCGCCGCAAAATCCATGTCGGCGACCCACATCGGAATTCCGTCCGCTGCGGTGATCCCCGAATTCTTGGCCATCATGTCCCATTTCGACGCGTGCGTGCCGCGGCGGTTAATAACGCGATCGAAATCAAACATCTGTAATGTGGCTCCTGCGTTGGTAGCTCTTGCGGCGCCTGATGCGCCTGGTTGGGTGGTGGGATGTCCTATGCCAGCAACACCGCATCCGCGCCGTTGACGGCGTCGGCGCTGTCGATGACGGTCATTTCCAGCGAGGTGGCCTGCACCGAAATGTTTTCGGCAAAGAACCTCGCCAGCGTGACGTAGCGCTGCGGATCGCCGCTCTCACCATTGCTCTTGGCGGCGAGCGCCTCGCCGGCCAGCATGCAGCCGCCGAGCGTCGAGCCGAACAGCCGCAAATAGGGCGTCGCACCCGCGAGCGCGTCGTTCGGGGCGGAGGCGACCTTCTCCAGCAGCCATTTGCTGGAGCGTTCGAGCGAGCCGAGCGCGTCGCGCAGTTTTGCTCCCGTGGTACCGAAGGCCGGATCGTTCGATAGCTCGACCTGCTTGACGATGCCGGAGAGCTCGTCGATCAGGGCCCAGACCGACGCGCCGCCATTGGCGGCGAGTTTTCGCGTCACGAGGTCGATCGACTGGATGCCGTTGGTGCCCTCATAGATCGAGGTGATGCGGGCGTCGCGATAGTGCTGGGCGGCGCCGGTCTCCTCGATGAAGCCCATGCCGCCGTGAACCTGCACGCCGAGATAGGCCACCTCATTGCCGATATCGGTGGAGAAGGCTTTTGCGATCGGCGTCAGCAGCGCGCCGCGGGCAGCGGCATCGCTGCGCGCCTTGGCGTCCTTGGCGCGCACTGAGACATCGAACGCCACCGCGGTGGCGTAGCAGATCGTCCGCGCGGCGGCCGTCAGGCTGCGCATCTGCAGCAACATGCGCTTGACGTCGGGGTGCACGATAATCGTGTCCATCCCATCGCCCTTGGAGCCGACGGCGCGGCCCTGGCGGCGCTCCTGCGCATAGGCCAGCGCCTGCTGATAGGCGCGGTCGGCAATGCCGACGCCCTCCAAGCCGACGCCGAGGCGGGCCTGGTTCATCATCGTGAACATGCAGAGCATGCCGCGATTTTCTTCGCCGATCAAATAACCGATCGCACCGCCCTTGTCGCCCATCGTCATGGTGCAGGTCGGCGACGCATGCATCCCGAGCTTGTGCTCGACGCCGCTCGGATAGATGTCGTTCTGCGCGCCGAGCGAGCCGTCGGCGTTGACGAGGAATTTTGGAATAAGAAAGAGCGAAATCCCCTTGGTGCCCGCGGGCGCATCGGGCAGGCGGGCCAGCACGAAATGCACGATGTTATCGGTCATGTCGTGGTCGCCATAGGTGATGAAGATCTTCGTGCCCTTGATGCGATAGCTGCCGTCGGGGGCGCGCTCGGCGCGGGTGCGCAGCGCGCCGACGTCGGAGCCCGCCTGGGGTTCGGTGAGCTGCATGGTGCCGGTCCATTCACCCGACACCAGTTTTTCCAGATAGATCTTTTTAAGCTCGTCGCTGCCATGGGCGTCGAGCGCCTCGATCGCCGAGAGCGTCAGCAGCGGGCAGAGGCCGAACGCGATGTTCGACGCGCTCCAGATTTCGGTGCAGGCGGCGTTGATCGCCATGGGCAGGCCCTGGCCGCCGAAATCTTCCGGGCCCGACACCGCGTTCCATCCGCCGGCGATCCAGCGCTGGTACGCATCCGGCCAGCCGGGCGCGGTCGTCACCTTGTTGTCGGCGAGCTTGATGCCGTGTTCGTCGCCCACCGTGTTCAAGGGCGCCAGCACGTCGGAAGCGAATTTGCCGGCTTCCTCCAGCACGGCCGCGGTAATATCGCCGTCGAAATCGCCGTAGTGACCGGCCTGCACGGCGGCCTTGAGGCCGGCGCCATGGTTGAGGGCAAGCAGGATGTCGTTGATCGGCGCGCGGTAGGTCATGTCGGTTACTCGCCTCAGTCGGGAAAGCGGGGGGCCGTCTTCCCACGAAACCGGCCTTCTCTCAACTCTCCGATGGGCGGGAGGGGCGGCGGGGCGAGGCCGGGCGGTTTGAGGCCATCGCGAGCCCGAGGCGTCCACATCGGACGAACCGCAGGCCTATTATAATGGGTCGTGTTTCCGGAGCCGATTCAGGTCCGAATCCGAAGCCTATCCTTTTGTTTGAGTGTGATCTTTCCGGAAAACGGGTGCCCGCCCCGCATCCCATGCGAGGCATGCCCCTCCGGAACATGCTCTAGCCGGTTGAAATGGCTCACCTCTCCCTATAGACCCACGTTGCCGGAGGGGAATCCGCCGCAGGTTTCCTGCCGTGTTCCCGGCCTGTTGGGGCGTAGCCAAGCGGTAAGGCAGCGGATTTTGATTCCGCCATTCGGAGGTTCGATCCCTCCCGCCCCAGCCAGCAAACACCTAACCCTTTGAAATAACGCAATTCGCTGGCTTTGGCTGGAGAGTCGCGTCGCGACTGTATCACGCGCCTGTATCACAGGGGTGTTTACGTGCGCGTGGTCCAGCATGTCTTCAGGCGAGGTGCCGTTTACTGGTGGCGCCGACGGCTTCTCAAGAAAGCAGGGGGAGAGAGAACTCGCGCCGATTGCGATCAGCCTGAGAACGCGGGACCTTGCCAAGGCGGCACCATCGCCGCCCATTTGGCCGTGGCGAGTGATGGCATCTTGCGCCAGGAGGAGGGAAGGGAAGTGCTTTCGGCTGTTCAGGTCCGGTCGATGCTGGAGTCGGTCGCGCGCACCCACCTGGCCAAGCTCGATCGGCTGGCCGTGTTGGAGACGGCCGACGGAATCACGGCGGATGAGGGGCGCACGTCCGACCGCGTCATGGGCTGGGCTCGGCGTCTCCAGGCCTCCCAGGGTATCGCCGCCGTCGTTGGGGATACTGAACGCGGTGTGTTGGCTGCGAATGGACTTAGTCTTGAGGAAATCGAGGAGGTGCACTGGACGCTCGAGTTGCTCCGGCAGGGGTCGCGGGGCAGTTTTCCGCATCAGAAATTGATGGCGCTGTTGGAGGCCTGCGGGGCGCCCCAAGGGGAAGGCAACATCCAGCAGGCGGAGCGGATATTCTACCGTGGACAGGCGGCCGCCTTGCTTTCAGTCGATCGGCGATGGTCGGGGGACTATCGCGAAGACGATAGATTGATCGACCAGCTTCTTTCGGATCATGGCGTTGCATCTGGCGTGACGGCAACAACACCAGTCCAGCGCGAGCGTCCGGAGTCAAGCGCCGAGGAAGTCGCCACGGTCGCGAACAGCAATGATTCTGCTCCCTCGCAGAGTGTTCCAGCGTCCTCTCAGGGCGTTCCTGCACCGTCTCAGAAGGAGACCTCGATTGCGAAGCTTGCCGAAAACCTGATCAAGGAGAAGGCAAAGCTCGGCGAGTGGAATGAGAAAACCCAGCGCCAGGCTCGATCACTTGTCGCGACGTTTATCGAAATGATTGGCGAGGATCATGTTCGAGCCCTCGCGCAGAGCCGAATTGCCGAATACCGCTCGCTTCTGCTGGCTCTTCCGCGGAGCTACGGCAAAGGCCAGAATGACCGAGACACTTCTCTTTCGGAATGGCTGGAACGAGCGAAAAAGTTGCCTGAGAAAGAGGTCGGACGCGAATCCGGTACGCTCAATCGCCATCTCACGCAGCTCCAGGAGGTGCTCGTCTACATCGAGGCATGCGGTCACAAGATTCCCGAGTTCTCCGGTGTTTCAAAGCTGTTGTCGAAGAAGAAAGGCCGCGCGCGCGACGAACGGAATCCGTTCTCTCCAGAAGACCTGGCTGCAATTTTCGCTCAGCCGCCGTGGACGGGATGCGAAAGTCTCGACAATCGGATCGTCCCGGGCGAGATGATCTATCACGACGCCCTGTCGATCGTGCCTTATCTTGCGAGATACACGTTAGGACGACGTGAGGAACTCTGCGGTCTCGACGTCGGCGATGTGCTGGAAGAGAATGGGATTTCCTACATTTTCATTCGTCCGAACGAGCATCGGACCGTGAAGAACCCGCAGTCCAAACGCAGAATTCCGTTGACCGGTAAAGTTATTCGTCTCGGATTTCTTCGCTATCACGCGGAGATCAAATCCCTCGGGCATAAACTGTTGTTCCCGGAGCTGCGCGCCGCAAGCGACCGCACACCGTTGGGCGACGTCTTTTATGGCGACTGGATCAAGGTTCAGGATCAAGCTGTTCCGAATGCTGCTAGGATCTTGTCAGGCCGTTTGTTTTGACCGCGATTTGCGATGTGGTCGGGCTCCCAAAAGAAGGGCGCGATCATATGCTGACTTACGGTGAGGTGGTGCTCAACCTGCCGGGCCCGGCGAACTGGCGAGCCGAAGCAGCGGTTACCAATGCGAAGGCTCAGGGGAGCTTCGAGTGGGTCGAGCGAATGATGCGGCGGGAGTCGCTTGGATCGGATGGTTTGGCCGCCGAACTTTTCGCGGCGGCAGACCAGGGAGAGTTCACCGAGGCCGAAGCCTCGATGCTGGTGCGGATTTTCCTCAGCGCGTCGGTGGATTCGACCGTCTATACGCTCGCCAACGGGATCAAGAACTTCATCGACTTTCCCGAACAGTGGGCGCTCCTGAGAGCCGATCCCGGATTGGCGCGCGACGCATTCGAGGAGGTGCTTCGATACAATGTGTCGGTCAAAACGGTCTTTCGCGCGACAACGCGTGCTGTGGAGTTGGGCGGAGCAAATCTGCCGGCTGGCGCAAAGATCGGTCTTGGGTTTGCGGCAGCCAATCGGGATCCGGCGAAGTTTCCCGATCCGGATCGCTTTGACATCCGACGCAAGCCGCTTGGCCATCTCTCTTTTGGCGCGGGAATTCATGCTTGTCTCGGCCAGATGGTTGCCAGGATGGAGGCCGATATTCTGTTTTCAAGGTTAGCTCAACAGTTTTCGTCCATGGAAGCTGCCGGTACTCCCGTCCGGAAGGTCAACAATGCGCTCTCGTCTTGGAGTTCACTTCCGGTCAGGGGCGTGGCCAGGTAGAGCCGCCTCGGCAACAATGGTGTTCAGATCACGCTCTTCTTGAGGATAGAGCAACCACAAGGCCCGGGATCCGACGTGCGTGAGGGATCGTTCGGCGGTCTGCATAGAAATCGTAGCCTCCGTAGGCGCCGATCGGGATGAAGCGGCGCTCGGCTGCATCAATCGGCTGTTGCATGTGCGCGAAGATCGGTGCGACGCCGTCGGGCCGCGCTGTTATTCGTCCCCCTTCGGAGCTTACCAAATCTACTGGCGTGTCCGGTCAGGACACCATGACCGTCCCGCGCTCTTTCGGCGAAGGACAGCTTCTGGCGCAAAGCGGCTGCTCGCAACAAGGCCAGGCCCAATCTCCTAGTCTAGTTGCTTCGCAAGGTTCCTAGGGCCAAGCGTAGAGGGGAAGTGATTTCAAAGGGGCGGTGGATAGGGCATCGATGAGTGACTGACGGATGGCCGGACGGAGGGGAAGCTGCCCTAAATTGATAAGGCGCTGGCGCCGGCGGGTCGGAGGTGGCGCCGATCGGCTCATCAAGCAATTCGAGAAGATTTCGCATAGCGTTTCACCAGATCATTCGAGACCGTGTCGATGATCTCATCGGATAGTGCGGGATCTGGCACCACGCGGGAGAGGACAACCGATCCGATCATCTCGGCGAGCGCCGCTATCGCCGCGCTCCTCTTCGCTTTTGCACTCCTTCCTGGCACGAGGTTGGTTAGAAGCCCGATATAGTTGCTGACGATGCTGCCAAAGCACTCCCGCAGCGCCGGATCGTCGTGACGTGCCGCGTCGGCAGCCATTGCTGCAAGGCCGCACCCTTGCCCCGGATCATCGCGGTGGTAGTCCGACACGTAATGACGCACGAGGGTCTCCAGCGGATCATCGCTCGCTGCGATACGGCCCGCGATATCCTCGCTCATATCCTCGTAGGCCCGCTTGACCGCCTGAACGATGAGGTCGTCCTTTGACTTGAACTGCCGGTAAAAGCCTCCGGGAGTGAGCCCGGCAGCCTTCATCAAGTCGACAAGCCCGATACCGTCGATCCCACGTTCCCGGAACAGCCTTGCGGCCGTCGCGATCACCCGCTCGCGATTCTGCTCGACCGTTTCCTTGCTGACCTTCACGAGCCCTTTCCTTCCGATGGCGGCGGCCGACACACAACGCCGGCGTGACCTCTTTCGACGGGGCTCGGGCCCGGCGTCCAGAAGGCCCTTGACAATGATTACATACATAATCATAAATTGACGATGATTACGAGCATAATCATTAAGCGGCACTGACAAAGGAATTCGAGATGGCACAGGCAAAATCACGCGCATCGGGCGAAAAGATCGCCCTGATCACGGGCGCTTCCGGGGGCATCGGGCTTGCGGCCGGAGTTGCCCTGATACGGGCGGGATATCGGGTGTTTGGCACCAGCCGTCAGGCTCCCCCCAATGAGGTGCGGCAGGGCATCCATATGCTCCGCTGCGACGTCACCGATGATGTGTCCGTCAAACAACTGATCAAGGACGTCGTCGGGCTTGCAGGCCGGATCGACGTGCTCGTGAACAATGCCGGCCGCAGCTTGATCGGCGCCGCCGAGGAATCATCTCTCGATCAAGCCCGGAGCCTGTTCGACATCAACGTCTTCGGCATCCTTCGCACCACCACTGAAGTGCTGCCCATCATGCGTAAGCAGGGCCAGGGCCGGATCATCAACATCAGTTCGGTGGCCGGCTTCCTGCCCGGACCGTATACAGCGCTCTACAACGCCACCAAGCACGCCGTCGAAGGCTATTCCGAGTCGCTCGATCACGAACTGCGAACGTTCGGCATTCGTGTTTCACTGGTCGAGCCAGTCTTCACCCGCACCGCGCTGGAAGAGAATGGCGCCAAGCCCGACCGGATCCTGAGCGTCTACGACAAAGGACGCGCGGCCATGAACGCGACCTGGCGCAACGGCATCGCGGCCGGCGATCCTGTGGAAGCCGTGGCGGACAAGGTGGTGCAGGCTGCCACCGAAAAACAGCCGAGCATTCGGTACACGCCCGGAAAGATGGCGGGCCGTCTCCGCCTGATGCGACGCTTTGTTCCTGAAAAGACTTTCGAGAAGAGTTTTCGCAAGCAGATGGGCGTGGCCGATTGATCGCGCTACTCGAGCGATCGCCAAGCAAGCAGACATGTCTCTTTCACCGAGGAGCGACCCATGAAGTACTATTTGTGCAAGTACATTCCGCCGCGCGCTGATTTTCTCGCGACCATGACCGCCGGCGAGAAAGCATGGATGAAGCAGCACGGCGCGTTCCTGGATGACTTGCTCGAAAAGGGGCAGGTCGTCGCGCACGGCCCTGTCATGGACCCGAGGGGCGGCTATGGCGTGTCGCTCTATCAGATCACCGATGACCAAGACATCAACGCGATCACTTCGGAAGACCCCATCGTAAAGAACGGCGCCGGTCACTATGAGCATCATCCGATGCTTCATCTGAAGGCGCGCGGCTGACCGTGCCGCTCCGACGATTTGTCACCACCGATCCCCGGCAGAGTATCCCGATACTCGAAACTCAATCAGGACAACATCCATGACGACCGCACTCGTTACCGGCGCCTCGAGCGGCATCGGCGCAGTTTACGCACGCCGCCTGGCCGCACGCGGCCACGATCTCGTGCTCGTCGCTCGCGCGACTGACAGGCTCAACGCCCTTGCCACCGAACTGCGCAATGCGCATGGCATTGCGGTCGAAGTCATCACGGCCGACCTGGTCGACGGCTCCCAACTCGAACCGGTTCTCCGGCGCCTCCGCTCCGACCCGCCCATCGACATCCTTGTCAACAATGCAGGCGCGGCGTTGATCGGAGATTTCGCGACCGCCGATCCAGTCAAGATGGACGATCTGCTACGGCTGAACGTGGTCGCGCCGACGTTGCTCGCGTCCGCCGTCGTCGGCCGCATGGTTGAACGCGGCAACGGCGCGATCATCAACATCGCGTCGGTGCTCGCTCTGCTCCCCGAATATTCCCGGGGCATCTACTCCGCCACGAAGTCCTACCTGATGACGCTGTCGCAAGGCCTCGCTGCCGAAGTCGCGTCGAAGGGCGTCTATGTGCAGGCCGTGCTGCCTGCGGCCACGCGCACCGAGATCTACGAACGAGCTGGTGGCGACACCAGCAAGGTGCCCAATGTCATGGAGGTTGAGGATCTCGTGGATGCGGCCCTGGTCGGCTTCGATCGCAAGGAATTGGTGACAATTCCGCCGGTGCCCGATGTGGCGGCGTGGGACGCCTTTGAGAAGGCGCGCGGCGTTTTAGCGGCAGGCTTCGGCAACTCCAGGCCCGCCGCGCGTTATCGCGCCTGACGGCGAAGTTGCTCGTCGTCGTTCGCTGAATGGCGCGAGGAAATCGAACATCTGCGCGATCAGAGTGGTCGCCATTTCGGAGCGCGCCGCCGGAACTCGAGTGCTTCCCCGGCCACCAAGGGCCGATTTTGTACGACAACCAGCCTGGACGTGTTATTCGGCGTCCGAGCTATCGATGCATTTTCATTGCCAACGGCGAAAGATGACGCTGGCATTGACACCTCCGAAGCCGAAACCATTCGAAATGGCATGCTCCATCGCCATGCGTCTGGGCTCGCGAGAGACGAGGTCGACGCCTTCGGCTGCGGCGTCGCTATTTTCGAGATTGAGGGTGGGCGGTGCGATATGGTCGCGTAGTGCGAGGATCGTAAAGATCGCTTCCGCTCCCCCGGCTGCGCCGAGCAGATGACCGGTCGCCGATTTAGTGGCGCTCACGGCAATTTTACCGTCGCGGCCGAACACGGCTTTGATCGCTTCAAGTTCGGAAGCGTCGCCAACCGGCGTCGAAGTGGAATGTGCGTTGAGATGCTGGATATCACCGGGCTTGAGGCCGGCTTGCCTCAAGGCGCCCGCCATCGCACGTCGCGCGCCGTCGCCGTCCTCGGGTCCCGACGTGATGTGGTAGGCATCCGCAGTCGTGCCATAGCCGGCGATTTCGGCGATGGGTTGGGCTCCGCGGCGGAGTGCATGTTCGAGCTCCTCGATGACGAGGATACCGGCACCTTCGCCCATGACGAAGCCGTCGCGGTCGCGGTCGAAGGGCCGGGACGCACGCGCTGGGGTTTCGTTAAAGCCGGTCGAAAGGGCGCGGGCGGCGGCGAAGCCACCGAGGCTTACGAGATCGATGCAGGCTTCCGAGCCACCGCAAATCGCGACATCCGCTTCGTCGGTTCGAATGAGGCGTGCGGCATCGCCGATCGCCTGCACGCTCGCGGCGCAAGCGGTAACGGGTGTACCGATGGGACCCTTGAAGCCGTAGCGGATGGAAATATGACCGGCCGCGAGATTTGCGAGAAAGGAGGGCACCGTGAAGGGTGAGAGGCGCCTGATCCCGCGCTGATCGGTCGTGCGAACTGCCTCGACGATTGCCGGAAAGCCTCCGATGCCGGATGCGATCACAGTCGCCGTGCGCTCGAGCGAGTGTGCGTCGGAAGGAGTCCATGCAGCTTGTGCGACGGCCTCGGCTGTGGCGACCAGTGCGAACAGGATGAAGCGATCCATCCTCCGCTGATCCTTGGGAGGAACGACCAGATCCGGATCGAAGCCGCCATCCGGATCGTCGGCCTTTGTAGGCACGATTCCAGCGACCCGCGCGGGCAGGACAGCCGCCCATTCGGGAAGGGCGGCCAGCCCTGAACGGGCCGCGAGCAGGCGGGACCATGCCAACTCGCTGCCGCAACCCAGCGGTGATACCAGTCCCAACCCCGTAACGACTACACGACGCATAATGAGATTACCTTCCAATCTTGATCCATCGTCGCAGATGGCAGCTAAGCTGCCATTCGCAGCAGATCGATGATCTCGGCTTCGTTTTTGAAGGGCCTCGGATTGGCCTGTACGAAGCGATGATTGATTGCAATCTTACTAATCTGATCGAACTTGCCTTCGCCTATGCCGACATCAGCGAGGCGGCCAGGTAGTCCAAGTGCTCTTGTGAATGCTGCAAAGGCGTCTGCGGCGTCGCCACCCGGGGCGCCAAGTGCCGTCGCCAAACGCTTCTGCGCCTCCTCGGTGAAGGGTTTGTTGTAGCGCAGAAGGCTCGGCATGATGACAGGTGTGCAGTAGTAGTGGGGAACCTCGAAGGTGCCGCCAAGCACATGGCCAATGCCGTGGCTTGCTCCCATCGGAACGCGTGCCTGGAGGCCATAAGACGCCAGCCATGAGCCGTATTGAGATTGTCGACGCGCCTCCAGATCATCAGGTTGCTGCAAGGTCCGCAGCATTCCCTCGCGCAGAATGCGGATACCTGCCAAGACGACTTCGTCAGCTAACGGGGTGCCGGCGGGTGAGCACAACGCTTCGATACCGTGATCCATCGAGCGCGTTCCCGATCCCATCCAAAGATTTGATGGCGTTTGAAGGGTGAGGGCAGGGTCGAGGATAATCGCAAGTGGCATCATCTGAGGATGGAAGAATATCTGCTTCAACTTATGGCGCTCATCCGTAACGAGCGCTGCCGCATTGTATTCACCACCATTTAGAGTCGATGGTACCGCGATCTGTCGGACTGTGGGCGAAAGGAACGGAGAGAAGTTTACGCCCGGGCCCATGGGAAATGGATCGAAACCCGCTTCATCGCGGATATCATGTTCCATCGCCATGATGACTATCTTGGCGAGATCGATAGCAGAACCTCCCCCGACAGCCACGATTAGATCAGCTTCTGCGTCATTAGCTTGACGGGCCACCTCGGCAGCTTGCTTGCGCGTCGTATGTTGCGCAATTCCATCAAAGGTCGCCACATGTTTGTCGCCAAGAGCACGACAAATCTTCTCGATCTCATCGGTCTTGGTGTTCAAGGTTCGACTGACAATGAGGAAGACGCGTTTAGCGCCCAGTCGCACCGCCTCATCTTTCAAGGCGTCAGCGGCTGCTTTGCCATAAACGACACGATCGATTGCCGGAAAATTGTGAATCCCCGATTTGCGCATTTCTTGTGCTCCATGAATTCGTAAACTAGCCAGCTATCAAGCGGCCGCAGTTTCGCGAACCTGTTTGGCTGCCGCCTTCAGAAGGGCCTGAGCCAGATCGGGGTCGTTGACGACGCGCGATAGCATCAGCGCACCGACCATCGTCGAGAGAATGGCCATCGCTTTGCCCTTGGGCTTCTCGCCGCTGGTTTCGGCAATCATTCGGCTGAGGATTTCGAGATGGTCTTTGATCCCGGTTTCGAATGACGCTTTCACGTCGCTGCCCTGTCTGGCGGCATCTGAGCCGAGCGCCACGATCGGGCAGCCGTCCATCTTTTCATCGCGATGGTCGGCGCTGAGGTAGAACGCAACCACTGCGCCGAGTGGATCCTTGGGTTTCGCCGCGGTCGCGGCCGACCATCGGAGGGTGGCGCTCTCCAACGCCCGCTTGGACGCCTGAGCCGCCAAGTCCTCCTTTGACGCGAACTGCTTGTAAAAGGCGCCTTGGGTCAGCCCGGCACCCTTCATCAGATCCTTGAGGCCGATGCCGTCAAAGCCGCACTCCCGAAAAAGGCGACTTGCGACATTGATTACAGTTTCGCGGTTTTCCGCGGCCTGGATGCGACTCACGCGCATTGCAAATCTCCAATTTTTAGATTGCGTTCGAAATCTATATCAGATATAGAGTTCAAGTGCAATCTATTTTGGTGAGGCTGTGCCATGAAAAAAAGACCCATTATCGTGCTGGGAAGCATCCTGATCGCGGTGTTCGGGGTGGCCGGATTCGTTACGCTTTCCATCCGTACGCACGCAGCCTCTGCCGTGAGCGACCCGAGGCAGGAACCACCGATCGTCAGATTGGCGACGGCAGCTCGGGTGACCGGGTCCGAACGCGGCTTCACGGGCGTCATAGGGGCGAGGGTGCAGAGCAACCTCGGGTTTCGCGTCGCCGGCAAGATCGTGGAACGGCTTGTTAATACCGGTCAGCAGGTCAAAGCCGGCCAACCGCTGATGCGGATCGACGAAACCGACCTTCGCCTTGCGGTCACCGCGAAGCGCAACGCCGTTGCAGCAGCGCGTGCATCTTTCGTGCAGACCGAAGCGGATGAACAGCGATACGCCAAGTTGGTGAGCAACGGATGGGCTTCCCGACAGCGCTATGAGCAAGCGAAGGCCGCGTTGGATACGGCCGAGGCGCAACTCGCCACCGCCGAAGCGGATGCGCGGGTTGCGGAGAATGAGGCTACCTACTCAGTCCTGGTTGCGGATGCGGACGGAACGGTTGTTGAAACGCTTGGCGAGCCCGGGCAGGTCGTCTCGGCCGGCCAGACAATCGTTCGTATCGCCAAGGCCGGCCCCCGCGAAGCGGTGGTCGCGCTTCCCGAAACAATCCGGCCAGCGATCGACTCCGTGGCCGAGGCCAGCGTGTATGGGGCGGCCGATGGGCGGCGCTACGCGGCGCATCTGCGGCAGTTGTCGGACGCCGCCGATGCTCAGACCCGTACCTATGAGGCCCGTTATGTGCTCGACGGTGAGGCCGCGGCGGCACCGCTTGGCGCCACGGTAACCATTCGGCTGGCAAGCCAGGCGAGTGAGCCGGAAGTCCAGGTGCCGCTGGGAGCCGTGCTCGACGACGGCCGGAAGACCGGTGTGTGGGTCCTGGATAGCGCCACCTCAAGCGTACGCTTTCGGCCAGTCAGGCTTGTTCGGGTGAGCAGCGAAAACGCCGTGATCTCCGGATTGAGCTCTGGTGATCCGGTTGTTGCCCTCGGCGCTCACCTTCTCCAGGAGGGCGCTCGCGTCAGGACTGCATCTGAAAACAACGGAAACTGACGAGCTTCAATCTTCCGCGATCACCGTCGGAGGACGGCCAATGCTGTACAGCTACATTGTCAAGAGAGAAATCCGAAAGACCTTCGATCACGTCAACAACCATCGCGGGCATGACGCCGTGAAAGCGGTCGCGCCGCATGTCCATCACCGCGTTTCCGGCGCCCACGCGCTTGCTGGTGAGCGCCACGACAAAGAAGCGTTGCGCCGCTGGTTTGAGCGTCTCGGCCGCGTCCAGCCCACCCTCCATATCACGGTCAACAACATCTGGGTGAAAGGCTGGCCGTGGCACACCACCGTGTTTGCCGAGTGGGACGCCACCGCAACGCTGCTTGGCGGCGACGCGTCGTACGTCAACCGTGGTCTCCACGTGTTCACCCTGCGGTGGGGCAGAGTCCATGCACTCGAGGAATTTCAGGATTCACAGGAGGCGGCCCGTGGGCTTGCCGCCCAAGCGGCAGCTGGCCTCAAGGAAGCTGCCGCCGAACCAATCGTAAGCTCGCAGAAGCGCAATCAGAGGGCCCGCGCTTTTTAGGTAAGCGCGGTTCACTCGGCACGCACTTGCCGCAGGACGGGGCCGAGCGCCAGCACGAACGTCGCAGAAATTAGGAGTGGCCAAATGTCGAATTTCAATCTTTCCGCGATCGCGGTTCGCGAACGGGCCGTCACCCTCTTCTTCATCGTCCTGCTGGCGGCGGCAGGCGCCTACGCCTTCCTCATGCTCGGGCGGGCGGAGGATCCCTCCTTCACCATCAAGACCCTGACGATCACGACGGTATGGCCGGGCGCCACGGCGCGCGAGATGCAGGACCAGGTCGCCGAACCCCTGGAGAAGCGGATTCAGGAGCTGACCTGGTACGACCGGGTAGAGACGACCACACGGCCAGGTTATGCGTACATGACGGTTACGCTCAAGGACAGCACACCGCCATCCAGCGTGCAGGAAGAGTTCTACCAGGCCCGCAAGAAGCTTGGGGATGAAGCGCGCAAGCTGCCGTCCGGCGTGCTCGGCCCCTTCGTCAACGACGAATATTCGGACGTGAGCTTCGCCCTCTATGCCCTCAAGGCGAAGGGCATGCCGATGCGGGAACTCGCCAGGCAAGCCGAAACCATTCGCCAGGACCTCCTGCACGTGCCCGGCGTCAAGAAGATCAACATCCTCGGCGAACGTCCTCAACAGATATTCATTGAGTTTTCCTACGCCAAATTGGCAACCCTCGGCGTATCGGCACAGGATATCGTTGCCGCCGTGCAGCGGCAGAACACCGTCACACCGGCAGGCTCGATCGACACCAAGGGGCCGCAGGTCTTCATCCGAGTCGACGGCGCTTATGACAGCGTCCAGGCGATCGCCGACACGCCGATCGTGGCTTCCGGGCGGACGCTGAAACTCTCCGACATCGCCGAAATCCGCCGCGGCTACGAGGATCCTCCCACTTACCTCATCCGACACCAGGGTGAGCCCGCCGTCATGATCGCGGCGGTTATGCAAGAGGGCTGGGATGGCCTTGCGCTCGGCAAGGCGCTGGAGGACAGGTCCGCAGCTATCGCTCGGACACTGCCACTCGGGATGACGCTGGCCAAGATCAGCGATCAGGCCGTCAACATCACCTCGGCGGTGGACGAATTCATGATGAAGTTCGCGATGGCGCTCGGCGTGGTGCTGCTGGTGAGTCTGCTCAGCCTCGGCTGGCGCGTCGGCATCGTCGTGGCGGCTGCCGTCCCTCTGACGCTTGCCGTCGTGTTCCTCATCATGCTGGAGACCGGCCGGTTCTTCGACCGCATCACGCTCGGCGCCCTCATCCTCGCGCTCGGCCTTCTCGTGGACGACGCCATCATCGCCATCGAGGTGATGGTGGTGAAAATGGAAGAGGGCATGGACCGCATCAAGGCGGCGGCCTATGCGTGGAGCCACACTGCGGCGCCGATGCTGTCGGGCACACTCGTGACGGTCGCCGGGTTCCTGCCGGTGGGCTTCGCGCGCTCGACGGCCGGCGAATACGCCGGCAACATCTTCTGGGTCGTAGGGTTCGCCCTCATCGTCTCCTGGATCGTCGCGGTGATCTTCACGCCCTATCTTGGCGTCAAGATGCTGCCTGCGATCAAGCCGATCGAAGGCGGGCATCACGCGATTTACGGCACACCGAACTATCGGCGCCTGCGAGGGCTCATCACCTTCGCCGTGCGCCACAAGTTCGTAACCAGCGGCATCGTCGCGATCGCTTTCGCGCTTTCCGTCGTCGGCATGGGTGCCGTCAAGCAGCAGTTCTTCCCGACGTCAGACCGCCCCGAAGTGCTGGTCGAGGTTCGCCTGCCGGAAGGCACCAGTATCGAGACGACGACCGCTACAGTCGAGAAGCTCGAACATTGGCTGGAGCAGCAGGCGGAGGCCAAGATCGTCACGAGCTATGTCGGTCAGGGCGCTCCCCGATTCTTCTTCGCGATGGCGCCGGAACTGCCTGATCCGGCCTTCGCCAAGATCGTCGTACTGACACCGGACGCGGAGGCCCGCGAAGCTGTGAAGCACCGGCTCCGACAGGCGGTATCAGAGGGGCTTGCGCCCGAGGCCAATGTGCGCGTCACGCAGCTTGTGTTCGGACCCTACACGCCGTTCCCGGTCGAGTTTCGCGTCATGGGGCCTGATCCCGCGCAATTATACGCTATCTCTGAAAAAGCCCTCGAAATCATGCGTGGCGTTCCCGATGTGCGGCAAGCGAACCGCGATTGGGGTAATCGTACACCCGTGCTCCGCTTCATCCCGGATCAGGATCGACTGAACCTGATCGGCCTCTCGCCGGCGGAGGTGGGCCGGCAACTCCAGTTCCTCCTCACCGGCATCACGGTCACGCAGGTCCGCGAGGACATACGCAATGTCCCCATCGTTGCACGCAGCGCCGGCGGCGAGCGACTGGATCCGGCACGTCTGGCGGATTTCTCACTGATGAGCCGGGACGGCCGCCCGATTCCGCTCGAGCAGATCGGCCATTCGGAAGTCCGTCTGGAAGAGCCGATTATGAAGCGCCGCGATCGCACACCCGTGGTCACGATTCGCTCGGATATCAATGAGGCAACCCAGCCTCCAGAGGTCTCCAAGGAGATCAAGACGGCCCTTCAGCCGCTGATCACCTCCCTTCCGGCCGGCTACCGCATCGAGTTGGGTGGATCGATCGAGGAGGCAACCAAGGCCAATGACGCGTTGGCGACGATCTTTCCCGCCATGATCGCCGCCATGCTGATCGTCATCATGCTGCAGGTGCGATCCTTCTCGACGATGGCGATGGTCATGCTGACGGCGCCGCTTGGCCTTGTCGGCGTCGTGCCCGTGTTGCTCGCCTTCAACCAGCCCTTCGGATTCAACGCCATTCTCGGCCTGATAGGACTCGCGGGCATCCTGATGCGCAATACCCTGATCCTGACCGAACAAATCAAGGAGAACCGCGCTGCCGGCCTTGATGATTATCACGCGGTCATCGAGGCCACCGTGCAGCGTACGCGACCCGTGATCCTGACCGCGCTTGCCGCCGTGCTGGCCTTCATCCCCCTCACGCACTCCGTGTTCTGGGGATCGATGGCCTATACGCTGATCGGCGGCACGGCGGTCGGCACGGTAATGATCCTGCTGTTCCTTCCAGCGCTTTATGCCGCGTGGTTTCGGATCAAGCCGACTTCAGACGAAATCTATGAAAGCTCTGCTGAGGAACCGGAATTGCGAACGGCAATGGCTGCCGAGTAAGGCCCTGAGGAGACGCTTCAAGGTCTCGCCCGCTGGGATGGGACCAAAGGCAGTTTGCCCACCGTTGCATATATCCGCTGCGTTAGTTTGAAAATGGAATGATGGGGAAACTCTGGGAGAGCATCGGCTCGCCAGCCTTCTGCCTGGCATTCGGCGGGTGAGCGGGCATGGCTCTCCGCGAGCTAACGTCTGCCAGAACAGAGCGTCTGTGTAATGTTAGAACTCACACGTTTCTACGCACACTGACGAGGCGCGTCGACGACCGGCCGGCGGATGATGATCTAAGCGCTTGACGAGTTCTAAAAAAGAACTGTAATCTCACTCCGAGACGACGTACCGCGGAAAGGTGCGCGTTTGGGAGGACGAGCAATGTTGGTGAATTGGAAGGCCATTGCGGCTGTGGTTCTGCTTTTGAGCGGCCCGGCATTCGCGGCGGACGAGCCGGGAATCTCTGCTACCGAGATCAAGATCGGTGGCGTCTTTCCCTTCAGCGGACCGGCGTCATCGATCGGCCTCGTGGGCAAGGGAGTTATCGCCTACATCCAGTCGGTCAACGACCGCGGCGGCATCAACGGACGCAAGATCAACTACATTGCGTATGACGATGCTTACAGCCCTCCCAAAGCCGTGGAGCATGTCCGCAAACTCGTTGAGAGCGACGAAGTGTCGTTCATGTTCGGCCAGCTTGGCACTCCCGGCCTCTCGGCTACGGCAAAATACCTGCGGTCGAAAGGGGTGCCCAGCATCGCAATTATCAGCGGGTCATCCAAGTTCACGGACGTCGCCAGTTATCCCCTGACCACGACAGGTCTTGTCAGCTACGACACCGAAGGAAAGATCTACGCCAAGTATCTGACAAAGACATTGCCGAACGCCAAGTATGCCATCCTCTATCAGAACGACGACCTCGGCAAAGACTACGTCAGCGCCTTCAAGGCGTTTCTCGGAAAGGATTTCGACCGGAAGGTCGTGGCCGCTTCCTATGAGGTCACCGAACCGACGGTTGATTCACAGGTGGTCAATCTGAAGAGCTCCGGTGCGGATGCCCTCGTGATCGCCGGCACTCCGAAGTTCGCCGCTCAGGCCATCCGGCAGGCGTCGGTGATCGGCTGGAAGGCGACCGTCATCATCAATTTCCCATCCGGCTCTGTCGGAGGCACGCTCGCTCCCGCCGGTCTCGACAAATCGGTCGGCGTGATCGTCGGCACGACCAACAAGGATATCCTGGATCCGACATGGAAAGATGACCCAGGCATGCAGACCTACCGGGCATTTCTGGACAAGTATTTGCCAGGCGTCGATATCACCAATGGCAGTTACCTGACCGGCTACCAGCAAGGCGTCCTGCTCGAGCAGATTCTAAAGCAATGCGGCAATGATCTGTCCCGCAAGAATATTCTCGCGCAGGCCAAGAACCTGAGGGATTTCGTGGTGCCGACTGTGCTGCCTGGCGTCAAGGTCAACACCACCGACACCGTGAACATGATCTGGACACAGATGCGATTGCAGCGATGGACCGGCACTAGTTGGGAGGGCTTCGGGGAAGTGCTGGACGCCAAGTCCGAGTGAACTCACCTGGGCAAAGCAACGGGGGCGGCTTGGCGGGCCGGTTGCGAACTGCCGGCTAGTCTGACCGAAAGCTCGGTTGATTGTTCGCGCTATCCAGGCAGGTAGGTCCAGCGGACATGGCATCAGAAGAGACGAATCGCGTCCCGCGCGCTTGTCGACCATCACAGCGGTTCAGGAGATTGTTTCGATGTCGACGAAGCCACTGACGTTCGCGCCAAGGGAGCTTTCCATAGAGCGTCGAACCGACGGCACGCTCATATTGAGCTCGTCGCTCGAGTTGGGAAAATGCGACTGGCGTATCACGGATTTTCTTCCGAACTGGGCAAATTCTGTTCCCGATAGAATTTTTCTTGCGCAACGCAATGCGGAAGGGGGATGGGACGAGATCACCTATCGCGAGGCATGGTCGCAGGTTCAGGCGGTTGGCCAAAGCCTGATCGACATGGGCGCAAAGCCGGCCGACAAGCTGGCGATACTTTCAGGAAACTCAATCGAGAACGCGGTGATCTCGTTCGCCGCGATGTCGATAGGCGTAATAATCGCGCCGATATCGCCAAACTACACGCTGATGCCCGGCGGCCTGGCTCGGCTCAGGGATATAGCGGAAGCGCTGCGCCCGAATTTTGTTTTCGTTCAGAGCGCGCGCGACTTTTCCGCGGGACGTTCTATTCCCGAACTGGCAGCATCGACCTGGATCAGTGTCGATGGAGCGCCGGATACCGTGCCTTTCGGCGCGCTGAAATCCCGAACGGGGAGCGAAGGATTTGCGGATGCTTCATTGGCGGTTTCCTGCGACGCTGTCGCAAAGATTCTCTTCACATCCGGTTCGACAGGCTTTCCCAAAGGCGTCCTCAACACCCACCGCATGATGGCGAGCTCCTTGCAAATGGGGAGTCAGCTGGTGTCTCCTCCGGATGCGCCGGTGCAGGTCGAGTGGCTGCCCTGGCACCATACGATGGGCAGCAACGTCATCCTTCACGGCATTCTCAAGAATGGCGGTACGCTCTACATCGACGATGGCCGGCCGCTGCCTCAGCTCTTCCACAAGACGGTCGCGAACCTCAAGGAGATTTCGCCCACCGCCATGTTCAACGTACCTGCCGGCTACAATCTCCTATGTGGTGCAATCGAGAACGACCTCGATCTTGGCGCCAGCGTATTCAAGCGGATGGATCGATTGAGCTATGCCGGAGCTGCCATCTCGCAGGCCACGCTTGAGAAACTCTATCGGTTGACCTCGTCGATCACTGGCCGGCGAATTCCGGTCATGTCGGGCTACGGCACCACCGAAACGGCCCCGACAATCAGTACGACCCATTGGGCGACCGACCAGCCGGGAGAGATCGGTCTTCCCGCACCGGGTCTGCAATTAAAACTGATCCCTGTTTCCGATACGTACGAGGTGAGGGTCAAGGGACCCAACGTTACGTCAGGTTATCTCGGAAGGCCGGATTTGACGGAACAGGCCTTCGATGAGGAAGGATTCTATCGCATTGGCGATACCGTCTCGTTTCTGGACCCTCAGAAGCCGGAGCTTGGGTTGCGCTTTACAGGCAGAATTTCGGAGAACTTCAAGCTCGCGAACGGCACCTGGGTCTCGATCGGGAATATGCGAGCGGCAATTCTGGCTGCAACCCGAGGCGTATTGCTGGACCTCGTCGTGGCGGGAGAAAATCGTGAAGCGTGCGCGCTGCTCTGCTGGTTGAATCCGGCCGAGGCAGCGCGGATCTCGAAGACTCCAGCGTCGGATTTGACCTGCGACCCTCTCGTAGTCCAATTCCTGAAAGACCGTTTTCGGGAATACAATGAAACCGTCGGAAGCAGCGAAAGAATTTGTTCGTTCTCCCTGCTCAAGGATCCGCCGTCGATGGCGGCAGGAGAGATCACCGACAAGGCCTACGTCAATCAGCGGGCCGTATTGAGCCACCGATCGTGGTGCGTCGAAAATCTGTATGCAGAGCCGCCGAGCGAAGACGTGATAGTGATTTGGGCGTGAGCGGCCTGACGGACAATCACGCCGCTTGCTTGCGGGTCTTTGGCTTTGCGGGCTTGTCGCGAGAAATCCGTTCCGAAGGCGGGCGGGCACCGGGGCCAGGGTGAGTATGAACCTCCTTGGCCGAAAGCGGCTCGCCGCATTCGGAGCACACCATCACCGGATCGAAGTTCTTGCCGCATTTGCGGTGCTGATGCAGCAACGGCCGCCCGCGTTCGTCGACCATGTGGGTGTCGCCCCAATGGACGAGCGCCATCATGATCGGATAGAGGTCGAGACCCTTCTGCGTCAGGATATACTCGTGGCGTTTGGGCGCCTCCTGATAGGGAATGCGGCGCAGCACGCCCTGCCGAACCAGCTTCTTCAGCCGTTCTGCGAGCAAGTGGCGGGTGATTCCAAGCGCTGACTGAAAGCCCTCGAAACGGCGCGTACGCAGAAAGCATTCGCGGAGGATCAGAAGCGTCCAACGGTCACCGATTACACCGATGGTTCGAGCCATCGAACATGGCTCTTGCTCAAGTTCATCCCATTTCATTCCTGCTCTCCGGTCGGCAGGCGCCTGTTCCGTTCGAATCAACCCAGGGAACCGCAGCCGCTTCTACCATTCTAGATAGGTACTAAATGCCAAACAATACCCCGCGACTAGTTAAAACCAGCAGAATTCAGCGTAGATTTGACAGTTCGATTTTAGAACTGTATGACGGTATGGTAGCCGAGGTTCGGCTCGAAGATCACCAAACCCGACCACCCATTTCGCTCTGCGGGAGGAACTGACATGCCCCTGAAAGTTGAATTCCTGTTCGATTTCGGCAGCCCGAACGCTTACCTGGCGGAACTGGTCCTGCCGGGAATCGAATGGCGCACCGGCGTGAAATTCGAATACGTCCCGGTCCTGCTCGGAGGCATCTTCAAGGGGACCGGCAACATGTCGCCGTTCGACTCGCTTCGCGGAATCAAGAACAAGCCGGAATACCAGGCGCTCGAGACCCAGCGCTTCATCCGCCGCCATCACATCACGAAATTTCGCCAGAATCCCTTCTTTCCGGTCAACACGCTGATGCTGATGCGCGGTGCCGTCGCAGCCCAGTTCGAAGGTGTGTTCGAGCCCTATTTCCGCGCGGCCTATCATCATATGTGGGAAGAGCCCAAGAAGATGGATGACCTCGAAACCTTCCGGAACGCATTCATCTCCTCAGGCATCGATATCGACCGTTTGATCGCCCGTGCGCAGCAGGATGACGTCAAGAAGGGGTTGATCGATCGGACCACCGACGCGGTTAACCGAGGAGCATTCGGCTCACCGACTTTCTTCGTCGGAACGGAAATGTTCTTCGGCAAGGACCAGCTCCGTGACGTCGAGGAATCGATCGTCGAACAGACCAGTCAGCTGGTTTCGAAAACGGCCTAAGGTTGGGAATTCGGGCCTGCAGCGCCAGGCCGATGTTTCGGGCATGCACGGGGAAAACTCAGTCGGCCCAGCAACGAAGTAAACTCAGGGAGATTGCCCATGCCCGGTCCACTTAGCGGTGTTCGAGTCCTGGATTTGACAGGCGTGGTGTCCGGTCCCTACGCGACCATGTTTCTGGCGGATCAGGGCGCTGACGTCCTGAAGATCGAGCCGATTGGCGGCGATATTACGCGGCGCAGCCGTGCCACCATCGACAAGGATGGCGAGTTCTCCGCACTTTTTATCTCTTCGAACCGCGGCAAGCGCTCACTGTCGATCGACGTCAAGAGCGCGGCCGGCCGAGAGGTTCTCGCCAAGCTGGTCGCGCAGGCCGACGTCCTGGTGCAGAATTTCCGACCCGGCACCATGGAGCGCCTCGGCCTCGGCGTCGATGAGTTGCGCCAACGCCATCCGCGCTTGATCTATGTCTCGATCAGCGGCGTCGGCGAAACCGGCCCGTATGTGAAGAAGCGCGTCTATGATCCGATCATTCAGGCGCTGTCGGGCTTTGCCGATATCCAGTCGCAGCCGGTAACGAACCGTCCGCAGATGATCCGCACGATCGTATGCGACAAGACCACTGCCGTGTTCACCGCGCAGGCGGTGGCAGCGGCGCTGTACGCCCGCGAGAAGACCGGGCAGGGCGATCATATTCAGGTCGCAATGCTGGATGCGATGATTTCGTATCTGTGGCCCGAGGGCATGATGCAGTACACGGTGGTAGGAGCCGAGACCACCGCCGCAGATCCCAACGACCGGCCGGATCTCGTGTTCAAGACCAGCGATGGCTACATCACGGCCGGTACAATTTCGGATTCCGAATGGCAGGGCTTTTGCCGGGCCTCTGGCGATCCCGAGCTTGCCAACGATCCCCGCTTTGCGACTCCGGGCGCGCGCTCGGTCAATGCCACGGCCCGCATCAACAAGATGGCGGAATACATCGGCCAGCACACCACAGCCGAATGGCTGGAGCGCCTCGACGCGGCCGACGTGCCCTGCGCACCGATCCTGCGGCGAGGCGAAATCATCCACAACGAACAGGTAATCGCGCGCGGCATCATCGCGGAGTTCGACCAGCCGAAGGTCGGTCGGGTGCGGCAGCCGAAGCCGGCGGCTCGCTTTGAGATCAATGAGGCCGCGATTGGTGGACCAGCTCCCCGCGTCGGCGAGCACTCGCGCGACGTGTTGCGCGAGCTGGGCTACGACGACGGCGCCATCGACAAGATGGTCGCCGAGCGTAGCGTGCGCGTGGCGATCTAACCTCGAACCCCTGCGCGAGTGCTGGTCGGCTTTTAAACCTTCGCCGGCACCGGCGTGATCGGTGCTAACGGGACATTTGCCGCGACGGCTCGCTGGAAGGCCTCCCGTTTCTTGATGCGTTCGAGATAGGGCTGCGCGTTGTCGCAAATGCCGACGCCATAGGCGATAGCCCACTCAAGGCAGGTCGTGAGCAGGATGTCAGCGCTGGTAAACCGGTCGCCCA
This sequence comes from Bradyrhizobium sp. OAE829, assembly GCF_040546575.1. NCBI lineage: Bacteria > Pseudomonadati > Pseudomonadota > Alphaproteobacteria > Hyphomicrobiales > Nitrobacteraceae > Bradyrhizobium > Bradyrhizobium sp. OAE829. The sequence goes on from NZ_JBEPOE010000001.1 coordinate 6,550,567, forward strand.
TCAGGAATTGCCGGTCGTCTGCAAGTGCTACTTCGACATGGCGCAGCTGCTGGCGGAAATACTCGCCGGCCTGGGCAACGACCTCGGGCGCAATACCGTAGATTGGACCGAGCGCGTCGGCGCGATGGCGGCGCATCACGTAAAGGCTGGTTGAATCCAGTTCCGCGACGATAAAGAAACACCATTCCAGCCACGCGGCATACTCACGGGTGGTTTCAGGAATCAGCGAGCGCTCCGTCGTGGAGTACATTCGCGACAGGTAGGCAACGATCGCGGCGCTCTCGCCGATGGAGAAGTCGCCGTCCTGAAGCAGCGGAATCTTCTGGCGCGGATTGAGCTTGGTGTATTCCGCGGTCTTGGTCTCGCCCGTTCGCGGTCCGATCGGCTTTGTCGTGTAAGCCAAGCCCAGTTCGTGCATGGCCCAATGCGGACGGATGGTGCGGCTTGTCCCAACGCCCCACAGGGTCAGGTTTGGTGTAGCGCTCATGTTACCACTTCTCCACGGACGGACGGAGATCGAGTTCGTGGGTCCAGCCATCCCTGCTCTGCTGGTGGGTGAACCAATAGGCCTCAGCAATGGAAGATGTCTTTGTCAGGCTATCCGGAGGAATTTCGCTTGCCTCGATCCCCTTCGCCGCTTTCATGCGCTGGTGGATCGCCTCGCTGTCGACGCCGGCGTCGATCAGGAGATGCACGACGTGAATATTCTTCGGCCCCAGCTCGCGCGCCATCGCCTGGGCTACTGCCCGAAGTCCGAACTTCGCTGATGAAAACGCCGCAAACCCCTGGCCGCCGCGCACGCTGGCCGTCGCACCCGTAAAGAAGATGGTGCCGTGTCCGCGCGGAAGCATGACGCGTGCAGCCTCACGTCCGACCAGGAAGCCGCCATAGCAGGCCAGTTCCCAAGCCTTGAAGAACAGCTTCTCTGTAGTGTCCAGCAGAGGCTTGTTGACGTTCGAACCGGCATTGTAGAGGCAGACTTCGATCGGTCCGAGCTCCTTTTCGATCCGCTCGAATATGCCTTGGACCTCTGCTTCCTGACGGGCATCGACGCTGAACGCGTGAATTTGATGTCCGGCATCCCTCAGCTCGGCCACAAGGCCCTGCGATTTGGACGCATCACGCCTGCAGATACAAACCGTATAGCCGCCCTCGGCAAAACGCCGCGCGACCGCCGCCCCGATGGCATCGCCTGCGCCTACAAGTATCGCTACGCCGCGGTTTGCCGTCATTCCGTGTCTCCCAATAAGTTCTGATTTGATACTTTTATCGTAACGGTCGGATGGCGCGTTGTAAACGACGGCGTTCAACAATGGACCAATCATAATAGGGCAGCTTGGTTGCCCCTTCGGACGTCGTGAAGCCGGAGCGATGATTTAATCATTGACGAGTTCTAAAAAAGAACGTTAGGTTCGGCCAAGCATCCGCGCGTGCGCGAGCGGGCAATCGTTGACGGGGAGGTCAGTCGTGGCGGAGCTTTCAGAGACGATCAATCTCGACGAGATTGCTGTCGGCTTGCCGCGTCGCATCCATGAAGTAACGGCAAGGCAGGTTGGCAAAGCCCCCGACCGGATCGCGCTCATCGAAGATGGGGCATCCTGGAGTTATGGTGATCTTGAGAGGCGCGTTACCGAGATCGCCACCGTCCTCTCCTCGCTGGGGATCAGGCCGGGAGACCGGATGATCATTGTCAGCGAAAACTGTATTGCGCTCGCCGCGTTGCTGCTGGCGACGAGCCGGCTCGATGCCTGGGTCATCGTCGCCAACCCGCGATTGTCCGCACGCGAACTGGATCAGATCCGCGACCATAGCGGCGCCCGCCGGATGTTTTTCACATCGGGTATTTCGAAGGAGGCCGCGGCTCACGCTTCGCGCTATGGCGCCGAGAACGAGCGAATAGGCCCTCTGCCGGAGGTTGGTGTTGGTCCGCTCTACGAAAGCGCCACCGTCGAGCCGGTGGAGGCAGATCCCCAGAAACAAGTCGCGGTGCTGATCTACACCTCGGGAACGACGGGGACGCCGAAAGGCGTGATGCTCTCGCATGACAACCTGCTGATCAGCGCAAAGACCACCGCGTCTATCCGCAAGATGAATGAAGACGACAAGATCTATCTCGTCCTGCCGATCTCCCATATCGTCGGCATCTCGCTCCTGATCATGACATTGATGACCGGCGGCACGGTGCGGATGGTCAGCAAATACGATCCTGCCGCGACCGCCAGTGCGATCGCGGAGGAGGGCGTTACTATCCTCAATGGCGTGCCCGCCACCTATCAACGGCTGCTGGAGTACAAGAGCGTGGCGGGTGTGGAGCAGCTCGCCCGAGGCTCGTTACGCTTGATCGGCGTCGCCGGCGCGCCCCTCGATTTGAATCTGAAGTTGCGTGTGGAAAAGGAGTTCGGCCTTCCGCTGCTTAACGGCTACGGGATCACCGAATGTTCGCCGGGGATATCGGGCGTGCGCTTCGATGCGCCACGCGCCGACCAGGCGGTAGGCACTGTGCTTCCGGGAGTAGAAGCGCGGGTCAGAACCCTGGACGGAATTCCGACGGCAAGAGGTGAGGTCGGAGAGCTGCATGTCCGCGGGCGCAACGTGATGCTCGGCTACTATCGTGCCCCCGAGCTGACCGCCAAGGCAATCGACAGCGAGGGCTGGTTCAATACAGGCGATCTAGCTCGTTTCGACGGCGATTGCCTCTGCATTGTCGGCCGCACCAAGGAAATGATCATTCGTTCGGGTTTCAACGTGTATCCAGCTGAGGTCGAAGCGGTCCTCAGTTCACACAAGGACGTCGTGCAATGCGCCGTGGTCGGCCGTGCCGTCGACGGCAATGAAGAGATTGTCGGGTTTGTGCAACTGCTGCCGGGGTCACGTGTGACGCCGGACGATCTGATGGGTTTCATCCGATTTCAACTCACCTCATACAAGCGGCCGTCCAAAATCATCATCCTCGATGCGTTGCCGGCCACCTCAACCGGCAAGATACTCAAGCACAAGCTCGCGGAGTCCTTGCGTGGCGAGGGTGATGAAAGCCCTCCGGAGCGGGCGGCCGAATTTCGCAGACAACATGTCTAACCTGACCGGGAGAATACCCTTGCAAAAGAGAAACGCGACCGTGGCCGTGATCGGTGCTGGCGACTTTATCGGCAGTGAAATTGCAAAGAAGTTCGCCTCGGAGGGTTTTACGGTGTTCGCCGGGCGCCGCAACGGCGCCAAGCTCGAACCGCTGGTCAAGGAGATCGAGAAGGCCGGCGGTGAAATTCACGCGCGCTCGCTCGACGCACGCAAGGAGGAGGAAATCATTTCCTTCCTCGGCGACGCAGACAAGCACGCACCGCTCGAGGTTTGCATCTTCAACATTGGTGCCAACGTCAACTATCCGATTCTGGACACGACCGAACGCGTATTCCGCAAGGTCTGGGAAATGGCCTGCTATTCCGGCTTTCTCGCCGGCCGTGAGGCAGCTCGCCTGATGCTTCCCCGCGGAAAAGGCAATATCTTCTTTACCGGTGCAACAGCGAGCCTCCGTGGTGGGACGGGATATGCGGCCTTCGCCAGCGCGAAGTTCGGCCTGCGGGCCGTTGCGCAGGCGACCGCACGCGAGTTGGGCCCCAAGAATATCCATGTCGCGCATCTCATTATCGACTCCGGTGTCGACACCGAATGGGTGCGGCAGCGGCGAATCGAGGCACTAGGCCCGAACGCCCTGGATGATCCTGATCTGCTAATGCCGCCATCGTCGGTCGCGGAGTCCTACTGGCTGCTTTATCAGCAGCCCAAAAGCGCCTGGACCTTTGAACTGGAGATTCGTCCCTTCGGCGAGAAGTGGTAGCGGGAGCCTCTCACCATGGAACTCAATCTTTCCAGTGAGGAGGCCGCGTTTCGTGACGAGGTGCGCGCCTTCATCGCGGAGAACTATCCCGCGGAAATGCGTGTTCCCAATCCGGAAACCGACCTTTCCAAGGAGCAGATGCTGCTCTGGCACCGTATTCTCCACCAGAAGGGATGGATCGCTCCGCTCTGGCCCAAGGAGCATGGCGGGCCGGGCTGGTCGATCACGCAGCGCTTTATCTTCGAACAGGAAACGTCACGTGCCGGGACGCTGCCGCCACTCGCGTTCAGCGTGACCATGGTCGGACCGGTCATCTACACATTCGGCAACGACGCGCAGAAACAGAAGTTTCTGCCGCGAATCCTCTCCGGTGAGGATTGGTGGTGCCAGGGTTATTCGGAGCCCGGATCCGGCTCCGACCTCGCGTCGGTCCGCACCAAGGCTGTGCGGGACGGCGATCACTACGTTGTCAACGGACACAAGACCTGGACGACACTGGCCCAGCATGCCGACTGGATATTCTGCCTGGTGCGGACCGATCCTTCGGCAAAACCTCAGGCGGGCATCTCTTTCCTGCTGATCGACATGAAGTCGCCCGGAGTCACCGTGCGGCCCATTATCACTATCGACGGATCGCACGAGGTGAACGACGTTTTCCTGGAGGATGTGCGCGTCCCCGTCGAGAACTTGATCGGCGAGGAGAACAAGGGCTGGACCTACGCGAAGTTTCTGCTCGGCAACGAGCGTACCAGCATGGCCGGGATCGGCCGCTCGACGCGTTATCTTGCGCGCCTCAAGCATATTGTGAAGACCGAGATCGGCGACGACGATCCGACTTTCGGGGAGTTCATCAAGGAAATTGCGCGCGTCGAGCTGGATGTGCTCGCGTTGGAGGCAACCGAACTGCGAATCGTCGCACAGATGTCGCGTGGCATCGATCCGGGGCCGGCTGCGTCGCTGTTCAAGATCAGGGGTACCGAAATATTCCAGCGCATCACGGATCTAACGCATCAGGCCATCGGTAACTACGGCCTGGCTATCCGTGAGCACCCGGTGAGCGCCAACCGCTTCATTCCGGGGCCGGAGCACGGGCACACTGCGACGGAGAAATATCTGAACTCCCGAAAACTCAGTATCTACGGGGGATCGAATGAAATCCAGCGCAACATCATCGCGAAAGCAGTTCTCGGTCTCTGACCACATCGCACGAGGCATCGGATGGATATCCAGTTGACGGAAGAACAGGAGTTGCTCCGTTCCAGCATTCAACGCTTCCTGCGGGAACAGTATGATTTCGACGAGCGTCGAAAAATTGTTGCGACGGATGAAGGCTGGAGCCGCAAGCACTGGAGCGCCTTTGCCGAGCTTGGTTTGTGCGCGGCACCGTTTCAGGAAAGTTCCGGTGGTCTTGGTGGCGGATCGCTTGCGACAATGATCGTGATGCAAGAGTTCGGACGCAACCTGGTCGTCGAACCGTACCTTGAGACCGTTGTTCTCGCTGGCGGCCTGATCGAAGACGCCGGCTCGCCGGAGCAGCGCGAGGCGTTCTTGCCGAAGATCATGGATGGCAGCGCCATATGGACGCTGGCCTGGGCGGAAGGGCGATCACGCTACGATTTTGACAACGTCACGACGACGGCGCGACGTCAGGGGGACAACTTTGTCCTGAGCGGAACAAAGGCAGCGGTGATTGGTGCACCGTGGGCCGACAAGCTAATCGTCTCGGCGCGAACGTCCGGTGGGCCCCGCGACCGTACCGGCGTAAGCCTGTTCGTCGTCGATCGCCATTCGGCCAATCTCCACTTGCAAAGCTTCAAAACGGTCGATGGTCGGCGCGCCGCCGAGCTGACGCTGATGGATGTCCAGGTTCCGGGCAGCCAGTTGCTTGGTGCCGAAGGCGAAGGCGTTGCAGCGCTCGAAGCGTGCCGCGACCGTGCTATCGCAGCACTCTGCGCGGAAGCCGTCGGGGCGATGTCGGTGCTGAATTCGGCGTCGCTTGAATACAGCAAAGCACGCAAGCAATTCGGGGCGGCAATTGGGACGTTTCAGGTGTTGCAGCACCGCATGGTCGACATGTTCATCGCGCTCGAAGAGTCGATTTCGCTCACACAGCATTTGAATCTCAGCCTTGCAGCCCGGGAGCCAAATGGATCGAAGCTGGCATCGGGCGCGAAGTCGAAGGTTGGCAACGCCGCCCGCTTCGTCGCAGAGCAGGCCGTGCAGCTACATGGCGGCATGGGCATGAGCGACGAATTGAACGTCGGCCATTACTTCAAGCGGATAAACTCCATCAACATCCAGTTTGGCGATCCCGCTTATCATCTGATGCGGTACGCGCAGCAAAATTGAATATCCCCTCCGAGGCGGCAATCCGACTGTCGTATCCAACCAAAGGTATAACCATGACTGAAGCTGTGATCGTCTCGACCGCACGCACTCCGATCGGCAAGGCATACAAAGGCGCGCTCAACCATACCGAGGGCGCCACCCTGTTGGGGCATGCGATCTCTTCGGCGCTGTCACGCGCCAAGATCGAAGGCGCCGAGGTTGAGGATGTCGTGATGGGGTGTGCCATGCAGCAGGGCACTACCGGCACCAATATCGCTCGCAAGGCGCTATTGCGGGCCGGACTTCCGGTGAGCGTGGCCGGGACCACCATCGATCGCCAGTGCGCGTCCGGCCTTCAGGCGATTGCCCTGGCTGCGCGGTCCGTGATTTTCGACGGTCTGGAAGTCGCTATCGGCGGCGGTGGCGAATCGATCAGCCTGGTGCAAAACAATCAGATGAATATGTTTCATGCGGTCGACCCGGAACTGCTCGCCATGAAGGGAGACGCGTACATGGCGATGCTGGATACGGCCGAGATCGTGGCCAAGCGCTACGACATCTCGCGCGAGCGTCAGGACGAGTACAGCCTTGAAAGCCAGCGCCGGACGGCCGCGGCGCAACAGGGCGGCCGCTTCAACGACGAGCTTGCACCAATCAAGACAACAATGGCAGTCACCGACAAGACGACCAGTGCCGTGTCATATCGGGAAGTGACGCTGTCGGCTGACGAGGGACCGCGTCCCGATACCACCGCTGAGGCTCTCGCAGGCGTCAAGCCGGCCAAGGGGCCGGGCTTCACCATTACCGGTGGCAATGCGAGCCAGCTCTCCGACGGCGCAAGTGCCGCTGTCATCATGAGCGACAAGCTGGCCGCGCAGAAGGGACTAAAGCCGCTCGGCATCTTCCGTGGCTTTGTCTCGGCAGGCTGCGAACCGGACGAGATGGGAGTAGGGCCCGTCTACGCGGTGCCCCGACTCCTCAAGCGTCACGGCCTTAAGATCGACGATATCGATCTCTGGGAATTGAACGAGGCATTCGCTGTGCAGGTGATCTATTGCCGCGACAAGCTCGGGATCGACCCGGAAAAGCTCAATGTCAATGGCGGCTCGATCGCGGTTGGCCATCCCTATGGCATGACCGGAGCACGATTGACCGGCCACGCCTTGATCGAGGGTCGCCGGCGCAAGGCCAAGTACGCCGTCGTTACGATGTGCGTGGGCGGCGGCATGGGTGCTGCGGGACTTCTCGAGATCGTTCATTGAGCAAAAAGCCGCGATAGAGAAACAGGAGCTCCTTGTGAAGACAGCAATTACTGAATTGTTCGGCATCGAACACCCAATCATCCAGGGCGGGATGCATTTTGTAGGCTTTGCCGAAATGGCAGCGGCCGTGTCGAATGCTGGCGGCCTTGGGCTCATTACCGGATTGACGCAAAGGACGCCTGAACTGCTGGCAAAGGAAATCGCTCGCTGTCACGATATGACTGATAAGCCGTTCGGGGTGAACCTGACCTTTCTCCCGACGTTTAGCGCTCCGCCCTATCCGGAATACATCGCGGCCATCAGGGAAGGCGGCATCCGGATCGTCGAAACCGCCGGGCGAAGCCCCGAACAATACATGCCGGCCTTGAAGGCGGCAGGCATCAAGGTCATCCACAAATGCACCTCGGTTCGACACTCACTGAAGGCCGAGCAGATCGGTTGCGATGCTGTCAGCGTGGATGGCTTCGAATGCGGAGGTCATCCCGGCGAGGATGACATGCCCAACATGATCCTGTTGCCGCGCGCGGCCGAGGAACTGAAGATACCGTTCGTTGCCTCCGGTGGTATGGCGGATGCGCGCAGCCTGGTGGCAGCACTGGCGATGGGCGCCGCCGGCATGAACATGGGAACGCGCTTTATCGCTACCAAGGAGGCACCGGTACACCAGAACGTCAAGGATGCGCTGGTGAAGGCATCGGAACTCGACACCCGTCTGGTCATGCGCGGGCTCCGGAATACCGAGCGCGTTTTGAACAACAAGGGCGTCGAGCAGCTGCTCGAAATCGAACGAGCCAAGGGTAAGCAACTCAAGATCGAGGATATCCACGATCAGGTGGCGGGTGTTTATCCCAAGGTGATGATCGACGGCGACATGGACGCTGGCGCGTGGAGTTGCGGCATGGTCGCGGGCCTCATTCACGACATTCCCACGGTCAAAGAACTGATCGACCGCATCATGGCGGATGCCGAACGTATCATCCGTCAACGTCTGACTGGCTTCCTTGATGATGCCGGGAAGAGGCCGGCTGCCGCTCTGGCGATCGCTTGAGCTTTCCGAGCGAAATATAGCTGTTGGGGGAATTCATGGATCTGACCGACTTCCACTATTACGAGCCGTCGAAGGGTCACGGGCTCAGACATAATCCATTCAACGCGATTGTCGCGCCGCGTCCGATTGGCTGGATTTCGTCACGGAATGCAGCTGGTCAACTGAATCTCGCTCCTTACAGCTTCTTCAACGCGTTCCTCTACGACCCTCCGATCATCGGGTTCTCCTCAATTTCGTGGAAGGACACGGTCAAGAACGTCAGCGAGACCCGCGAATTCGTCTGGAATTTGGTTACGATGGATCTTGGCGAGCGCATGAACGTGACGGCGACGCCGCTCGATCACGGCGTGAGCGAGTTCGAAGCAGCAGGGCTGACGGCAATACCCGGGCGCCACGTCGCTGTGCCGCGGGTAGGCGAGAGCAGGGCCGCTATGGAATGCAAGGTTGTCGACGTATCTCAGCTGTCGAATGCGCGCGGTGAGAAGGTCGAAGGATGGTTCGTGCTCGGCGAGGTCGTGGCAGTATACATCGACAAGTCCTTGATCGAGGACGGTGTATACAACACGGCCCTTGCGCGTCCCATACTGCGCGCCGGCCGTGGTGGAGATTACCTCGAGGTCAGGACGGAGAACATGTTCGAGATGAAGCGTCCGGCTGGCAGCAGCAAACCGGAGTTCCATGGCACCTAATGGGGAGCAGGTGACCTCAGGCCCCACGCGTACAGGCCAAGTGCTAGCAGTGAAAACGCGCTCAACACGACGCCGAGCGCGAACATTGCTTCATGCGACACCGAAGCAGCAAGCCAAACGCCGATTGCGGCGTTCATCATCTGCCAGAAACCCAGCAATGCCGAGGCCGCGCCGGCCTTCTCCCCGAAGGGAGAGAGCGCCCGCGCGGTAGCCAGTGGACTTACAACGCCCATGCCGAGGAGAAAAATGCACATCGCGCCCAGGAATGGCAAGAACGTCGGGCTGATCATCGAGATGAGCAGGATCGCAATGCTGCTGGCGGCCGTTGCCCACAGTCCTGCCCGGATCGGGCGATCGAGCCCGTAGCGTGGTGCCAATTTCGTCGCCAGCATGCCCGCGGCGAATACGATAAAGACGGTCCCGGCGAAGAAGAGGCCGAGCTGGATCGGCGTGAAGTGCATTGCTTCAATGAACAGGCGCGGTGCAGCCGAAAACATCGAGAACAAGCCGCCTATGATCAGGCTCGCGGTTGCAGCCGGGATGGCGAAACGACGATCGCCAATCAGGCCAACATAGGTCCTGGCGATGGCGACCAGATTGAGCGGCGTGCGGATCGAATTGTGGGTTTCGCCGAGGATGATGCTGTAGGCGATGGCGCCAGCTGCGGCAAAGGCCGCGACGAGTGCGAATTCGGAGCGCCAGCCAAAACTGTGATCGAGTGCGCCGCCAAGTAGAGGTGAGAATCCGGGGGCTGCGGACATTACGATCATGATTAGCGCCATCGCGCGCGCCAGCGCCGGCCCACTGAACATGTCGCGGGCGATGGCGCGAGACAGCACTGACGTCGCGCAAGCGCCAGCAGCCTGCACGATGCGGCCGGCCAAAAGATTAGGTAGATCTGTTGCCAAACCGCACCAGACGCTGCCGCCGATGAACACAACAAATCCGATCAGGACTGGCCAGCGTCTCCCGTAGCGATCCGAAAGCGGTCCGACCAGGAGCTGGCCTATCCCGAACACCGCAAGAAAGACGGTGATGGCGGACGTGACCGCCGCACTGGTGACATTCAAAGAGATCGCAATCTGCGGCAGCGACGGCAGCAAGATATTGGTCGCGAGCGTTCCCGTGGCGGCCAGGACGGAAAGGACCGCAATCGCCAGGCCGCTGGAGACGGGAACATCCCGCGGCACGCTCTTGGTCGTTTGGCACTGGTCAGCCATGGGAACTTTCGCGCTAATCGGGATAGGCAGGTTACAAGGCGGCGAGTGACGCGGTTCGCGCCGCTCGCCCCAGCCCTTATCTGTCGGATCGGCCGTGCTATCTGCGGACGACGCGCTCGATCGCAATGGCGGTGGCTTCACCACCACCGATGCAAAGGGCGGCCACGCCGCGTTTGAGGTTCTGCGCCTCCAGCGCGTGCAGCAGCGTCACGATCAGGCGCGCGCCGGTGGCGCCAATGGGATGACCGAGCGCGCAAGCGCCGCCGTTGACATTCAGCTTCTCGCGGGGGATGCCGAGATCCTTCTGCGCCGCCATCGCCACCACGGCAAAGGCCTCGTTGATCTCGAACAGATCGACATCGCCGACGCTCCAGCCGATCTTATCCAACAGCTTGCGAATGGCCGGGATCGGCGCCGTGGTGAACCACTGCGGTTCCTGGCTGTGGGTCGCGTGGCCCTTGATCTCGGCCAGTACGGGGAGACCGTCGCGATCCGCGAGTGAGCGCTTTGCGAGAATGAGCGCCGCGGCGCCATCGGCATTGGCGGAGGAGGCGGCCGGCGTGATGGTGCCGTTGGCGCGGAACGCGGCTTTCAGCCCGGGGATCTTGGCGGGGTCCACTTTCAGCGGATGTTCGTCGTTGGCGACGATCCGCGGCCCGATCTTTTCGGTTAGCGTGATCGGCACGATCTCGGCCTTGAACGCGCCGCCTTCGACCGCCTTGCGCGCGCGGGTAAGCGTCTCGATCGCGTAAGCATCCTGATCCTTGCGGGTGAACTGATAGGCTTCCGCGGTGGCCTCACCGAAATCGCCCATCGAGCGGCCGGTCTCATAGGCGTCCTCCAGCCCGTCCATCATCATGTGATCGATGATCCGGTCATGGCCGGCGCGGTAACCGCCGCGTGCCTTGGCCAGCAGATAGGGCGCATTGCTCATGCTCTCCATGCCGCCCGACAATACGATCGAGGCCGAGCCCGCATTGATGATGTCGTGGGCCAGCATGGTCGCCTTCATGCCGGAGCCGCAGACCTTGTTGACGGTGGTGGCGCCGGTGGCGTCCGGCAGTTTGGCGCCGCGGGCGGCCTGGCGTGCCGGCGCCTGGCCTTGTCCGGCCGGCAAGACGTTGCCCATGAAAACCTCATCGATCCGCTCGGGCGCAAGCTTGGCCCGCTCCAGCGCCGCTGACATCACGTGGGAGCCGAGCATGTGGGCGCTGAGAGGCGACAACTCGCCCATGAAGCGGCCGAGCGGCGTGCGGGCGGCAGAAAGGATGACGACGGGGTCGGAAGCGGTGGCCATGGCGAACTCTCCTGTTGATAGGTGTTGTTATATGACGATAGTCATATAAGATGGCCAGCATTGCAATGAAATGTTGCCGTGAACTTCAAGGAAGCGCGGTTCCAGAATTGCTTCGAGGGGATGGGGACGGGTTGTGCAGCCGGTCACCTTAGGACCTTGCATGGAGTGGCGATGCGATACGTAGAAGACCACAGGCGTCAAACCCACGATCGGATCGTTGAAAATGCTTCCTACGGTTTGCGCCAAAAAGGCGCGGAAGGGCTCAGTGTTGTCGACTTGATGAAGCTCGCGGGTCTGACCCACGGCGGCTTCTATAACCATTTCGAGTCGCGTGCCGCACTTGTCAGCGAGGCGATCGCCTTTGCGATGGACCAAACGACTGGACGATGGAGAAAACTGGCGAACGGGAAGGCCGACGGGGAACGTTTCGAGGCGTTGATCGCCGATTATCTTAGTCCCCGGCATCGCGACAATCCCAAACACGGTTGCGCGCTTCCAACCCTGGCCGTCGATGTCGCGCGATCGAGCCCGAGCGAGCAGCAGGCCCTGGCTTCCAAACTGGAGAGGATGATCGACGCCCTTGTCGAGTTGCTTCCCGGTGAGCCACCTGGACAGGCCCGCCAAATCGCGACAGGCGCTATCGCAACCATGGTGGGATCGATCGTGCTGTCGCGTGCCGTCGGCGCGGGGAAACTTTCCGACCGCATCCTCGATGCCGGACGCAAGACCGCAGGCGGCCGGACTCGGAAGCCGCAACGAAGAACGACAAAGGCGACGCGCTGCGAGAAATCATAACAAGGGAGGTCAAAATGACGGCCGGCAAATGGCTCAAGACGGCCTGCAACCTGTGTTACATCAATTGCGGGATCGAAGTCCTGGTCAACGAGGTGCGCCTCGAGAAAGTACGGGGCGACCGTTCGAGCCCGAAATCACAGGGCTACCTGTGCAACAAGGCGACCCGGATTCCATATTATGCGAATGACAAGGATCGGCTTACGACTCCGCTGCGTCGTCGCGCCGACGGCGGCTTCGATGCAATCGAGTGGGACGTGGCGATCGCAGAAATCGCAGAGCGGCTGCGAGACATCGTCGACAGATATGGCGGCAAGACTATCGCCCTTTACGGCGGTGGCGGGCAGGGCAACCACGCCGGCGGCGCCTATGCCAGTGGATTGTTGCGCGCACTGGGTTCGCGCAGCGTCTTCAATGCCCTTTCGCAGGAAAAAACCGGCGACTTCTGGGTCAATGGCCACATGTTCGGCAGCCAGACGTGCCACACCGCCGAGGACGTCCATCATTGCGATCTCTTGCTTGTCATCGGTGCAAATCCCTGGATTGCGCACGGCTTCCCCAATGCGCGCGATCATCTCAATCAAATCCGCAAGGATCCCGCACGCAAGCTGATCGTCATTGATCCCAGGCGAACCGAAACCGCCGAAATGGCGGATCTGCATCTCGCGGTCCGTCCCGGTGCCGACTCGTTTCTCCTTGGGGCGCTGCTGGCCACGCTTGTCCGGTCCGACCGGATCGATCATGCCTTCATTGAGGAGCACACGATTGGCTCCGCGGAAGTGAGGCAGGCGCTATTAGATATCCCCGTTGAGGAATGGGCTGCCGCTGCCGATATCTCGATCGTCGACCTGGAGCGCTGCGCCGCGATGATCGCAGCGGCGAAGGCCATGGTGGTGCGGGTCGAGCTCGGCATCCAGCAAGGCATCAACTCAACGCTCAACTCCTATCTCGAAAAGCTTCTGATCATGCTTTCCGGCAATTTCGGCCGTAAAGGTACCAACCAACTGCATAGCTGGCTTCAACCGCTATGGGGCAATTCTCCGAATCAGACATTCGCACCGACCGGCGATGCGATTATTGGCGGCCTCTTGCCACCGAACATTTTCCCCGAAGCGGTGCTCAAGGACCATCCCGACCGGTTGCGATGCGCCTGGATCGACAGTTCCAATCCCGCCAACACGGCCGCAAACACCGGGGCCGTGGAACGCGCGCTGCGCTCGCTCGACCTATGCGTTGTGGTCGACGTTGCGATGACCGAAACCGCACAGCTCGCGCATTACGTTCTCCCGGCGTCCTCGCAGTTCGAGAAAACTGAATTCACCCTGTTCAACTTCGAATTTCCGACGAACTATTTTCATGTTCGTGCCGGGGTGTTGCCGCCGCTCGCCGGCACCTTGCCGGAACCCGAGATCTACACGCGGCTTGCCGTCGCCCTGGGGCTTCTGCCAGGTGACAATGTGCTCGCGCCCCTGCGGGAGGCGGCGCGGCGTTCGCGTGCCGAGTTCGCCATCGCCTTTCGTGCTTTCATCGCGGAGAACCCTTCGATCGGCGCAGTTCCAGCCCTAGTGCTCTACCATACGCTGGGGCAGACGCTTCCGGATGGCACGGCGGCCGCAGCACCCTTGTGGGGGGCGGCGCTGGCTTGCGCGAAGCGATCGCCGCAAGCGGTGCGGCGGGCGATCGGCGCATCGGACGAGGTGACGGATCACCAGCTCGGCGATCTCCTGTTCGACACTATCGTTGCCACCCGGCAAGGAACTGCCGTTACCCGGCACGATTATGATGAGGTCTGGTCATTGATCAGCCATTCGGACCGCAAGGTTCGGCTGGTGGTCCCGCAGATGCTGGAATGGCTGGCACGGCTCGATCCGCAAGCAGCGGGCGCGCCAAAGGAGTTTCCATTCATGCTGGCGGCGGGTGGCCGCCGCATGTTCAACGCCAACCAGATCTTTCGCGATCCCGCGTGGCGGCGCGAGGATCCCGACGGCGCCATGTTGATCAATTCGAGCGATCTGCGCGAGTTGGGCGCGAACGATGGCGACTGGATCGCCGTCGAGTCGGTGGTCGGACGGCTCGTCGTCCGCTGCAAGGTCGACGACGCCGTGCGCAATGGCCAGCTGGCGCTGCCGCACGGCTACGGTCAGGCATACCCCACGGCGGACGGCGAGCGCCTGATCAACGGGCCGCGTATCAACCTGCTCACCGAAAGTGGCAACCGCGATCCCATTGCGGGCACGCCCTACCACAAGAACGTCGCGGTTCGTCTGGCCCTGGTGTCCGCGCACGAAGCTGCCGCCTATCAGTCGCAGTCCGAGCGAATTCATATGAGTGCGGCCGCACAATAGCTCGAAGGGAGCGTTAAAATGACCGAGAAGCCAATCGCGATCGTGACCGGGGTAGGGCCGGGCACTGGAGCTGCCATCGTCAAGCGGTTCTCTGCTGGCGGGTTTCGTGTTATCGCGCTTGCTCGCTCAACAGAGCTCATCGATCGCCTTGCGCAAGAGCTGCCCGACGTGCACGCGGTGACCTGCGACGTGTCGGACGAGAGCCAGGTGCGGACCGTGGTCACTGACGTAAAGCGCCGTTTTGGAGCGGCCGAGGTTCTTATCCACAACGCGGTCGGAGGAGGCTGGGGAAGCTTTCGCGAGATCGATCCGAAGATGCTGAAGGGCAATTTCGAGGTCAACGTGATGGGCTTGTTGTACCTGGCCCGCGAAGTGGCTCCTGACATGATCGAGAGAGGTAAGGGCGCGATCCTGGTGACCGGAAACACGTCTTCGATTCGCGGCAAGGCCAATTTTGCCGGCTTCGCTCCGACAAAGGCGGCGCAGCGTATATTGGCCGAGTCGATCGCACGTGACATGGGGCCTCTCGGCGTGCACGTTGCCTATCTTCTCATCGACGCCGTGATCGACACGCCCCGGATGCGCGCGCGCATGAGCGACAAACCGGATGAATTCTTCATCAAGCCTGCCGCCATCGCCGACGAACTGTACCACCTCTATGATCAGGATCGATCGGCCTGGTCATTCCTCACGGAACTGCGGCCATTCGGCGAAAATTGGTGAAGCCTGCCCGGTGAGAAACGGGTTACAGCTGGATAATGCGCTTGCTCATTTAAGAGCGCCGCGGACGCAGGACTTGAAAGGTCACAACCATGACTGATGGGTCAATCTCGATTGATACAGGGACGGACGAACTCCTGTGCGCGATCCGGGATCGCGTTGCCGTGATCACCTTGAATCGGCCCGAGGCGAGAAATTCGCTGTCCGACCATCTCACGCCGGCGTTGCGCCGAATGATCAAGCGCAACGGGGACGATCCGAACGTTGGCGCACTGCTGATTACCGGTGCAGGCAGCGCCTTCTGTTCGGGCGGCGATGTCAAGGGGATGGGCGGCAGTTCGGCCGCACCGGCCATGTCATTCAACGACAAGGTTTCCCGACTGAAGGAGCGTCAGCGAACGCTGACCGGCGTGCTTGTTTCGGTGCGTAAACCCACCATCGCGGCCTTGCCGGGACCGGCGGCTGGCGCTGGGCTTGCGATCGCGCTCGCTTGCGACATTCGTATCGCAGCCGAATCCACCATCATGACGACCGGCTATGCCAGAATTGCGCTTACGGGCGATTACGGCATTTCGTGGCTGTTGACCCGGCTGGCAGGGACGGCGCGTGCCCGCGAACTGATGTTCTTGTCCGAACGGATCGATGCACGCCGCTGCGAAGCACTGGGGCTGGTCAATCGCGTGGTGCCTGATGTTGACCTGCAGAAGGAAGCGTTCGCATGGGCGAGGACGTTGGCGAACGGTCCAGTGAGCGCCTATGCGGCCATCAAGGATAATCTCGATCTTGCGCTATCGGCTGACTTCCTGACGTCATTGGATCACGAGGCCGAGAAGATGGTCGTTGCGGCGGGTACGGCGGAGCACACCGAAGCCGTGCGGGCCTTCATCGAGAAACGCGTTCCCAATTTCAGGTGAGACCAATCGGAAGAAGCAAACGCCAAGAGCCGTTTGCTGCCGTGTCGAATCACGCCTTGGCCGATTTGTTTTCCGGGGATGGTCCGGCAATATCCGCGACGACGGCAGCAATCAGTGATTCTGCCAGAGGGTCGTCCGCAAGCACCCGAGACAATATGACAGCGCCAACCATCTCCGAGAGGATAGCCCCGGGATGTCTGCTGCCGGTAGCCCTTGGGGTCGCGGACGACAGTTTCGCAATCTGGTCGAGATAGCCCTGGATCGCCGTGATGAAGACGGCGCGGAGAGCCGGATCATCGCTCCGCGCGGCGTCGACGGCCAACGCTGGCAGAATGCACCCGGAACCCGGATCGTCGCGATGGGCCGATGACACATAGCGTTCGATGAGTTCGCGAAACGGATCTTTGGGCTGTTGGGCCAGTTCATCCTTCAGCAACGCTGTCGTGTCCGCGATCGCACGTTCGCTGGCCTTGACCGCTAGATCATCCTTTGAAGCGAAGTTACGATAGAAGCCGCCATGGGTCAGGCCGGCAGCTTTCATGATGTCGGCAACGCCGATCCCATCGAAACCTCGCTCGCGCAGCAGGCGCGCCGCAGTCCCGATGATCTGCTCGCGGTTCTCCAGCGCCTTTTCACGCGACACCCTCATGGTTTGCTTACCCCGCTGGTCGCAGGACCGGATATTCGTCCGATGGTCGCCGCCGCGGGCCGCGCGTTCTCAGATTCGCAGAAACTCCGCTTGACTTTTTTCATGACGACCATCATCTAACAGATAAGATGACGATCGTCATCAAAAAAGTGAAGCGAGTCACCTGCCGGTGCAACCGTAGCCGAGAGGTAAAATAATGCCGAACTTGAGAGCGCCACGCAGGAAGCCAGTTTTCGGCGTGTCGATGGGCATCCGCGAGGCCGCGCGGCAAGTCGAATTATTCGACCGGAGTCCTCGGTCGCTGTTCGACAAGATTCTGCGAGCGCAATTCGGGCCGGCGTAATCAGCACGTGTGCTGGCGCGCAAACAGAGAGCTGTGCCGTCCGGCCGGTTATCCGTCCCATCCTGGAGTTTTCGGTCCGAGCCGGACTATGGAGAAGATCATGTCAAGCACCGTTACTAACCTCGGGCGAGGGGTGCGCTACATAGATGCACCCACGCTCTCGATAAATGTCGGGGGGACCAGTTTCGTGTACCGCGACATCGGTCCCCGCACCGGCGTGCCGATAATTCTTCTCAACCATTGGGGCGCGGTTCTCGACAATTTCGATCCGCGGATTGTCGATGGTCTCGCCAGCAAGCATCGTGTGATCGCGACCAACTACCGGGGTATCGGTGGGTCGGGCGGAACAGCGCCTGTGACCGTCGATGAAATGGCACGGGATGCGATCGGCCTGATCCGCGCGCTGGGCTTCGATAAAGTCGATCTGCTCGGCTTTTCCCTCGGCGGATTCGTGGCGCAGGATATCACGCTGAAAGCGCCTGACCTGGTGCGAAAGCTAATTTTGACCGGCACGGGGCCGGCGGGCGGCGAAGGAATCGACAAGGTGTGGTCGGTATCCTGGCCTTTGATGATCAAAGGCCTTGTGACGCTGCGGGACCCGAAATTCTATCTGTTCTTCACGTCCACGGCCAATGGCCGCCAAGCCGCCACGGCCTTCCTGAAACGGCTGAAGGAGCGAAAGGCCGGCCGGGACAAAGGACCTACGCCCGGCGCTTTCTTGCGGCAGGTCAAGGCGATCACTGCCTGGGGCCGACAGGCCCCTCAAGATCTCGCGAACATTCGGATCCCGGTCCTGATCGCGAATGGCGACAACGATATCATGGTGCCGACCGCAAACAGCATCGATATGGCGCGCCGTATCCCGCGCGCAGAACTGGTTATCTACGAAGACGCCGGGCATGGCGGGATTTTTCAGAACCACGCCGATTTCGTGCCGAAGGCACTGTCTTTCCTCGACGCCTGACACCGCGACATAGATCAATTTGGAGAAGACACCATGAAGGCATTCGTTGTCGATAAATACAAAAAGAAGGGCGCGCTGCGCTTTGCCAAAGTGCAAGAGCCGGAGGTGCGGGATGATGATGTCATGGTTAGTGTTTACGCAACTGGTGTGAACGTTCTGGACTCCAAGATCAGGGACGGGGAATTCAAACTCTTCCTGCCGTATCGTCCGCCTTTTGTTCTCGGCCACGATGTGGCCGGGATCGTCACCAGGGTTGGTCCCAAGGTCAGGCGGTTCAAGGCGGGCGACGAAGTCTATGCACGGCCGCGCGATCATCGGGTCGGAACATTCGCGGAATTCATTGCCGTGAATGAATCTGACGTGGCGCTTAAGCCCAAAAACATCAGCATGGAGGAAGCGGCCTCCATCCCGCTGGTAGGGCTGACCGCCTGGCAGGCGCTGGTGGAGGTGGCCAAGCTGAAGCCCAGCCAGAAGGTCTTCATCCAGGCCGGCTCCGGTGGCGTCGGGACTTTTGCCATCCAGCTTGCCAAGCACCTCGGCGCGACAGTCGCGACGACGACGGGTGCGAAAAATATCGAGCTGGTCAAGAGCCTCGGTGCGGATGTGGCCATCGACTACAAGACGCAGGATTTCGAGAAGGTTTTGTCCGGCTACGATGTGGTGCTGCATAGCCAGGACGCCAAGACGCTTGAAAAATCTCTGCGCGTGTTGAAGCCGGGGGGCCTCCTCATTTCGATTGCGGGGCCGCCCGACCCCGAATTTTCCAGGGAATTAGGATTGAACCTGTTCCTGAAGCTGGTGATACGCCTCCTGAGCCGTGGCGCGCGGAACAAGGCCCAAAGTCTTGGCGTGCGCTATTCATTCCTGTTCATGCGAGCGCAGGGGCAGCAGCTCAACGAAATCACATCGCTGATCGAATCCGGCGTGATCCGTCCGGTCGTGGATAAAGTCTTCCCGTTTGAAAAAACCGCGGATGCTTTGGTCTACGTCGAGACCGGCCGCGCAAGAGGCAAGGTCGTCATTGCAGTGAAACAATAGGTTTTCGTACTGGCGTCGCCTGAGTTGCGGCGCCACGACGCCAGTCGGCCACCAAACTCATCCGAGGAAACAGCATGACTCAATCCAACCGCGACACCCAAACTTCCACACAGGACGTTGCACTCATTGTCGGCGGCGGTCCGGGCATCAGTTCGAGTTGCGCCAGGCTGTTCGCGGAAAGCGGCATGCGAGTCGGCGTCGCAGCCAGAAATCCCGAAAAAGCCGTCCTTGAGACCCTCGAAAAGACACACGGTGTGCGTCGGTACGTCTGCGACGCCAGCGAACCGCCGGCCGTGGCGCGGCTGTTCGAGAATGTCGTTCAAGACATCGGGACGCCAAGGCTTGTCGTGCATAACATCGATGGCCGGGTGCCCGGCATTTTTCGCAAGAGCGTTATCGAAGCCGACCCGGTGATGGCGCTCGAGACGCTTCGCAATTCGGCATTCAGCGCGTTTCTGGTCGGTCAACAGGCTGCTCGGCTCATGCTCGGCAACGAACCCGACGCCAATGGCGCGAGAGGAACGATCATCTTCACGAACGCCAGCGCGGCGCTCAAGGGCTTCCCGTCAAGTGGCGCCTTTGCGATGGCATGTCATGCCAAGTCCGGACTCGCGCAAAGCATGGCAAGAGAACTGATGCCGCAGGGTATCCACGTCGCGAACGTGCCGATCGACGCCGCGATCGGCTGGACCCAGGAGGACGGGACGCGCGCGCATCGGCTGGCGGGAACGACTGTCGATGACAACATGGCCGACCCCGTCCATATCGCAAAAACCTATCTGCAGCTTCATCAGCAGCATCGGTCGACCTGGGCGTTCGAAGTCGTGCTCCGGCCGTGGGCCGAGAAATGGTGAACCGCATTGGCTTCGGTGCGGACCTGCGAAGCGACTGACCATTGCCTTTCGAGTTGATGTGCCTCTCGCCGACATCGACCGCAAAATTGGCCTATAATAATGGACTCCAAGAGGGTTTGCTGTCTTGTTGCCGCGCGGTCCGATTTTCATCGAGGCGTCGCCCAGCAAGCCCGGTCGCAAGATAGCTAGAGCATGATCCGGAAAAGTGTGAAGCGGTTTTCCGAAAAGATCATGCTCAAACAAGGAGCTAAAGCGCGATGACGATTCAACCCAATCTCATCGCGCTTTAGGCATTCACGTCGACGACCGTGCGGCCCTGGACCTTCCCGGCGAACATTTGGCGCACCACATCGGGGACCTCCGCGAGGCCGACCACCTGCATCGTTCGGGCGAGCTTGTTCACGTCCAGATCGCGCGCCAAACGCGACCATGCCTCGAGTCGCGCCGCCTGAGGGGTATTCACCGAGTCGATGCCTGCCAGGGTGACATTGCGCAGGATGAACGGCAGAACCGTTCCGGGAAGATCGACACCCTGAGCCAGTCCGCAGGCCGTCACTACGCCGCGGTACTGCGTCTGCGCCAGCACGTTCACCAGGGTATGACTGCCGACCGAGTCGACAGCGCCAGCCCAACGCTCGCGCGAGATTGGTGCTCCAGGCTCCGAAAGCGTTCGTCGATCAATGACTTCTGCCGCGCCGAGACTCCGCAGATAATCGGCTTCCTCAAGACGTCCCGTCGATGCGACGACGCGATAGCCGAGATCGGCGAGGAGGGCGATCGCGATTGACCCAACGCCGCCGTTGGCGCCGGTTACGAGGATGTCGCCACGCTGCGGTGTGATGCCGCCATGTTCGAGGGCGAGCACCGACAGCATCGCGGTGTAACCCGCCGTGCCGATCGCCATGGCGTCTTTTGTCGAAAACGGCGCCGGAATCTTCACCAGCCATTCGCCTTTCAGCCGTGCCCTCTGGGCATATCCACCGTGATGGGTCTGACTTAAGCCCCAGCTGTTGGCGACGACGCGGTCTCCGACTGCGATGCCGGGATAGGAGGATGCCTCCACTGTTCCAGCGAGATCGATGCCGGGAATGAGGGGAAACTGGCGAATGACCTCTGTGCGCCCGGTAATTGCCAGCGCATCCTTGTAGTTCACGGTCGAATAGTCGACGGAGACCGTAACGTCGCCAGGCATGAGATCTTGCTCGTTCATTTCGACCACGCTGGTCGTAATCTTTCCGTCTGTCTTTGCTGCCAGCAGTGCCTTGAACGTCATCGTCATATCCCGGGTCGGTGTTGCGTTGTCCACGGACCTAGGGTCGCGTCTCGTTTTCGCAAGAAGGCACAATTAAAGCGGCTACTATCATTTATGAACGTACCCGACGCGTGCCAAAGCGGAGAGCAGGGCTTGGCCGATACCACAGCGGATCTGACATGACGACGGAGCGTCCCGAAGCCTGGGCAGGCTACCGGCCGAAATCACCATCTATTGTATTGGGATCGTCATGTGATATAAACCCCGACGTCGGTTCGATAGCATCGACGGCAACATCCAAGACGTCAACCGAGCGAGTGTGACCGTAGCTAGGCTCCGCCGACCCGAGTTCGTGTCCTGCATGCCGCAGAACGCATGATTATGGCAGATGCGACCATTTCTGGAGGTGTCCATGCGTCCAAGACGGTTTGACGCGAAGAGCGGATGTGCGGTCGGAGTGACACTGTCCGTCATTGGCGGCATGTGGAAGCCACTGATCCTATTCCATCTCTTCGCTGGCAAGAAGCGGTTCATGGAACTGTCCCGAGCCATCCCTAACGCCACGCAGAGGATACTGACCCTTCAATTGCGCGAGTTGGAGGCCGATGGCGTGATCGTGCGCCATGCCTATCCGCAGATTCCTCCGAAGGTGGAATATGAAATCTCTGCCTTCGGCCAGAGCCTCGGGCCTGTACTGCTTTCGCTTCGGAGTTGGGGCAAGCAGCATGGAGGCTCAATTGAAGGCGTCCCTGAGCCGCATCACGCGCTGGAAGATCGGCAGCCAAGCGCATGCTTTGTGTAGCGTGAGATTGAGTGAAGCGTGCGGACTTTGTGCTGCGGACGCCTGAGCAGTCGAGATGTATCACCCTACGGTGCCCAATGAGCTGGCGTCGTACGGCGAGTTGCCAGCTTCAGCCAGTGTTCACTTAGCGACGCGATTATTGCGAGCCGCTAACGAACGATGCCTGTGCCAAACTTCTTCAACCTGCCACGCGAAGCGAGCATTCGCGTGGCATCAGCTGACTCTAACGAGTGCTGAATATCGCGGCTGCGCGTGCCAACGAGCAACGCACTTCCCCAAGTTAGTCTTATCCTACTGATTTCTCCGAATAATCTGCGTATCAAACATTAAATTCCAAATAGGAATTGAATTCATGAGATGGAAGTCATTCCCACTTTTAAAAAGGCATACCGGCATCTGACTTGACAGTTCTATTTTAGAACTATTTACTTGCCACAACGATGGAAGTGAGGAGCGGACCTGCCGTTTAAAGGCGGCCACGCAGCACCCCCGAAAACAAGGCGCGAGGAGGATGGCATGAGGAGCGTGGACGATATCACTGCGGCCGAACTGCTGGACGGCCTGCCGTCCAGGGTACACGAGGTCTACGCGCCGTTCGTGCGGGACATTCCGGATCATCCGGCGTTCGTGGAAGGGGGGCGTTCGTGGAGCTACCGGCAATTCTCGGAAGCTGTCGACGCCGCGGCGAAGGACCTTTCCGATTTGGGGATCGGGCCCGGCGATCGCGTGATGATTGCGAGCGAGAACAGCGTGGCCCTGGGGGCGATGCTATTCGCGGCGAGCAAGCTCGATGCCTGGGGCATTGCGGTTAATCCCCGCCTCTCAGCCAGGGAGATCGACCTGATCGGGACTCACAGCGGCGCACGACGCGTACTTTTCAACTCGGCGCTTTCGAAGGAAGCGGCCGATCACGCCAGCCGCGTCGGCGCCAAAATAGACGCTGTGGGACCGTTCGGTGGAATCGGTATTGGTCCACTCAATGCAGATGCGCAAGCGGAGCCCTTCGAGAAGGATGGCGCCCGCCAGGTCGCGGGCCTCTTGTACACCTCGGGCACGACCGGTGCTCCGAAGGGAGTCATGCTGAGCCATCGCAACCTGCTCTTTACCGCAAGGACTTCGGGAATTCTTCGCCGAAGCGGTCCGGCAGACCGCATCTACGGCGTGCTGCCGATGTCCCACATCGTCGGGTATTCGATCCTGCTGATCGCCACGCTGATGCACGGCGCTACCTTATACGTTGTGGCCAAGGCCGATCCCGCCGCGCTGGCCCATGCCATAGCCGAGGAGGGGATCACGAGCCTGTTCGGTGTTCCCGCCACATATCAGCGTCTGCTCGAACACAAGGCGGTCAAGGGCATCCAGCGACTCGATCGAGGCAAGCTGCGGACCATTGCCGTCGCCGGCGCTCCGCTCGACCTCGACTTGAAGAAGCGGATCGAGGACGAATTCGGAATCCCGCTGTTGAACAATTACGGCATAACCGAATGTTCGCCGGGCCTGTCGGGTGTCCGTTCCGAACACCCCGTTTCCGACGAGTCGGTCGGCCCCTTTCTTCCCGGTATCGAGCACCGGATCGTGGACAGGCAGGGCAAGAAGGTGGCGACCGGCGACGTGGGCGAGTTGCACGTGCGAGGTCCCAACGTGATGCTTGGCTACTATCGCTCTCCCGAACAGACGGCCGCGGCGATCGATGACCAGGGATGGTTCAACACGGGCGATCTCGCCCGGGTGAACGGCGAGGGCCATCTCTATATCGCTGGCCGCACCAAGGAACTCATCATCCGCTCCGGCTTCAACGTTTATCCCGCCGAGGTGGAGGCGGTGCTGAATGCGCACGACCAGGTCGTCCAATCGGCTGTGGTGGGACGACCGGTCGACGGCAACGAGGAGGTCGTTGCGTTCGTGCAGCTTCTCCCCGGCGCCACCGTTAGCGCCGAAGACCTGAAGGCGTACACAGCCCAACAGCTCACTTCGTACAAGCGTCCGACTGAATTGATCGTGCTCGACGCTCTGCCGGCAGCCTCCACCGGCAAGATACTCAAACACAAGCTGCGAGAGATGGCGATCGAGCGGGCGGCCGGGAAGGCGTCCGAGGCGGCAGCCGCGGGCTGAGTGATGCACTGCAAGGAATCGGACGAAGCCGCATCAGGATTCGGTCGCGGACGCCGCACGGAAATTCAACGATTGATGAGCGACGCAGCCCGTCGCTGGACAAGGGAGATATCAATGCTCAGGAAGACCATACTGGCAGCCGCGATCGGCGTGACGATTTTCGGCGCGCATGCGCGTGCGGAAACCCCCGGCGTCACGAGCACCGAAGTGAAAGTGGGGGCTACGTTCCCGTTTAGCGGTCCCGCGTCGCCGCTCAGCAATACCGGGAAGGGTCTGATCGCATACATCAATTCGATCAACGAGCGCGGTGGCATCAACGGCCGCAAGATCAACCTCTTCACCTACGACGATGCTTACAGTCCGCCCAAGACCGTCGAGCAGACCAGAAAGCTCATCGAAAGCGACGAGGTGGCATTCCTGTTCGGTCCGCTGGGTACGCCCGGCATCGGCGCCACGATAAAGTACGTCAACGGCAAAAAGGTGCCTCATCTATTTGTGGTGAGCGGAGTTACCAAGTTCACTAGCTTCGCTGAATTTCCGATGACCACGACGGGGCTCCCCAGCTATGACACGGAAGGACGCATCTACGCGAAATACATTACCCAGGCCCGACCGGACGCAAAGATAGCGATCCTGTATCAGAACGACGATTTGGGTAAGGACTTCCTCAATGCATTCAAAGGCTACTTGAAAGACGACTTCGACAAGAAAGTCGTATCGTCCTCCTATGAAGTGACCGAGCCGACGATCGATTCCCACGTGGTGAAGTTGAAATCGTCTGGCGCAGAGGCGTTCATGGTTGCCGGCACACCGAAATTCGCGGCCCAGGCTATCAAGAAGGCCGACGAGGTTGGTTGGAAGCCTCTGTTTCTGATCAATCTGGTGTCGAGCTCGGTCTCTTCAACCATCGTCCCCGCGGGGCCGGAGAAAGCTGTGGGCATCGTCGCCGCGACAATCTTCAAGGATCCGGGCGACAAGAAGTGGGCCGATGATCCCGGCATCAAGTGGTACCGCGACCATTTCGCGAAATACCTGCCGGGTGCCGACATCGGCGATGCCAATTATCTGTTCGGCACGCAGCAGGGACAGATCCTGGAGCAGGTGCTCAAGCAGTGCGGTGACGATCTATCGCGCGAGAACATCGTCAAGCAATCGCGTAACATACGTGGCTTGTCCCTGCCGACGCTCATTCCCGGCATTACGGTCAACACCGGCCCGGACAGCAGTATGGCGTATACACAGCTGCAGTTGCAGCGCTGGAACGGCAGCACATGGGATCAGTTCGGGAAGGTTCTCAGCGCCGAGGACAAGTGAGCCAACCTCTTGAATGAGCAATGCGTGTGATCGGAGCCCGCAAAGCTCCTAATGAGTCAGGGAGCGTGAATGTCGAGCGATGCACTTTTCCGGCCTTTCAAGCTGAAAGGGCTGAACTTGCCGAACCGGGTGGTGATGGCGCCAATGACGCGCTCATTCTCTCCGGGCGGAATTCCGACCGAAGACGTTGCGCGGTACTACCGCCGCCGTGCCGAGGGCGCGGTCGGGTTCATCATATCGGAGGGCACGGGGGTGGATCGTCCGGCATCCCTGAACGATCCGAATGTTCCCCGCTTTCATGGCGAGAAGGAGCTGGCAGGGTGGCGGCGTGTGGCTGACGAGGTGCACGCCGCGGGTGGCCTGATGGCACCGCAGCTCTGGCATGTCGGAGCCGTTCGCACGCGTGCCCAGAATTGGTCTCCTCCCGGTGCCTACGACAGTCCGTCCGGCCTTTCGCGACCGGAGAAGAAGTTCGGCGAGCCGATGAGCGACGAGGACATTGCAGACGCCATTCGCGCTTTCGCCGACGCGGCGGTTGCGGCGAAGCGCCTGGGGTTCGATGCCGTCGAATTGCATGGCGCGCACGGCTATCTGATTGATCAGTTCTTTTGGGAGGGTACTAATCGCCGCGAGGATGCTTACGGAGGCAAGGACCTGCCCGGCCGGGCCCGGTTCGCCGCTGATATCGTTCACGCCGTGCGCAAGGCGGTCGGATCGGACTTTCCGATCGTGCTGCGGATCAGCCAGTGGAAGCAGCAGGACTTTGAAGTGAAGCTGGCCGATACGCCTCGCGCATTGGAAGCCTGGCTCGAACCTCTGGTCGACGCGGGCATCGACATGTTGCATTGCTCGCAGCGGCGCTTCTGGGAGCCGGAGTTCGATGGCTCCGATTTGAATTTTGCCGGATGGGCCAAGAAGGTGACGGGAGTACCGACGATTTCGGTCGGGTCGGTCGGTCTGACCGGTGAATTCATCGCCGCATATGGCGGCGAGAGTTCCCGTCCGGCGTCCCTCGACGAGTTGATCCGCCGCCTCGATCGCGAGGAGTTCGATCTCGTCGCGGTGGGCCGGGCGCTGCTTCAGGATCCGCAGTGGCTGCTCAAGGTACGTGACGGCCGGACGGATGAACTGATGGCTTTCGAACGGACCGCGTTCGCGGCGCTGAGTTGAGTTGAGCGATGATAAGGTTCGAGGCAGGGCGCATCGCCACTGAATAAGGTCTATCCAAATTTTCTGTAGCCAGTGCTTCGGCGACCGTTCCAAGCTTGCTGGCAGGGAATAATTAGCTGCACGCCAGTCGACCGGAGCCTGCGTGTCGTTGCGCAGTCCCCTGGAAACAATTCGGAGGCAACAAATGAGCGACACTAAAACTCAAGTCGGGCAGATCCGCACCGAAGTGCATGGGCACGTCTTCAAGATCATCATCGACAATGTGACGAAGAAGAACTCGTTCAGTCCGCAGATGATGGCCCAGATGTCCGATGCGATGACGCTTCTCGACCGAACGGACGATTACTGGGTCGGGGTACTCTGCGCCGAAGGCCCGGATTTCACGGCCGGGCTGGATATGCCGAAATTCTTTGGACCCAAGGCTGAGAATACCGAGATCAAGCCTGGCAACATCGATGCGTTCGCGCTCAAAAGCCGGTGCCGCAAGCCGATCGTCACGGCAGTGCAGGGGATCTGTTTCACGATCGGTATCGAAATGATGCTGGCTGGCGATATCGTCGTCGCGGCCGATGACGCCCGGTTCTGCCAGATGGAGTCAAAACGCGGGATCGCGCCGCTTGGCGGTGCGCACTTCCGGTATTTGACCCGGGCTGGCTGGGGAGATGCGATGTATCATTTGTTGCTGTGCGACGAGTTCAATGCGGCCCGAGCGCACAAAATCGGATTTGTTCAGGAAGTCGTCGCTCCCGGCCAACAGGTTGCCCGCGCGATGGAAATCGCACAACTCATCGCCAAGAACGCGCCGATCGGCATTCAGGTGACCAAGGAAGCCGCATTGAAATACATCGAGGCCGGTGAAAAAGCTGCGATCGATTACATCCCGAAGATCAAGGATCGCGTCTTCAGCAGCGAAGACATGAAGGAAGGCATCCAGTCTTTCGTGGAACGTCGCTCGGCAGTATTCCGCGGGAAATAGAGTCCCGCGGACCACATAACCGCTCAGCAGAACTTCGTCCACAAGAGGATTTGACTATGGGAAGCATCAAGAAGGCATTAGATCTCACTGGCAAGAATGCCCTTGTTACAGGCGGCTCCCGCGGCCTTGGGCTGCAGATCGCCGAGGCGCTAGGCGAGCAAGGGGCGCGGGTCGTGATTTCCTCTCGCAAGGCGCCGGATCTCGAAAAGGCCCAGGCGCATCTTGCCGGCCTCGGCATCAAGGCGGAGTGGATCGCAGCTGATAATTCCAGGGACGAAGACGTCAAGCGGCTCGCCGACGAAACGATCAAGAAGCTCGGCCGGGTGGACATTCTGGTGAACAATGCGGGCGCGACCTGGGGTGCGCCGACCGAGGATCATCCGATCGAAGCGTGGGACAAGGTGATGAATCTGAATATCCGCTCGCTGTTCCTGCTCAGCCAGCAGGTCGCGAAGCACTCGATGATTCCCAACAAGTATGGCCGCATCATCAACCTTGCTTCGATCGCGGGCCTGTTCGGAAGCTCCGGGGATATGCAGATGGTCGCCTACAACACGAGCAAGGGCGCGGTGGTCAATTTCACGCGGGCGCTGGCGGGCAGTTGGGGGCGTTACGGAATTACGGCCAATGCCCTGGCGCCGGGCTTTTTTCCGTCGAGGATGACGAAGGGCACGATCGAAGCTGTCGGGGTCGAAAAGCTCGCCGCCGGCGCGCCGCTGCGCCGCATCGGCGACGAGGAGGATCTGAAGGGCGCCGCGGTTCTCTTCGCCAGCGACGCCGGCAAGCACATCACCGGTCAGATCCTTGCCGTCGATGGCGGTCTGACTTCGGTGATCTCGGGCTAGGAAACCACCAGCGTCAGCGTCTCGGCAGCCAGGGCCGGCGATTGGCTGCGTGCCATGTGACGAGAAGTCTTCGCCTGATGCGTGGTAAGCGAACGGCCGCTCGTGGCGCAAAGCCGTCATTCGCGAAAGCCATCAATGCGCTAAGGGCCGAACCACAACTCGGTCTTGTCAATTAACTTACGTCTTTCAGAGATCACTCAGCGGCGGTCTGTCCGGACAGTCAAACGGGATTGCACTTTGGCTTGCTGTTCGCGCACAGCAACGGCGAAAACGCGGAGCCCTGGCATCGAAAGTTGGTTGTTATCATCGACAAAGCCACGGCGCCGAAGACCCTCAACAACCGCCGGATCATCGTATCGCGTTGAGCCGCCGCCGAACAACTTGATCAGCAGCCTTTGTTCAAGTCTATCCAAGTCGTCCCAGTTCGCATCAACCATAGTCGCCGCCCGGTCCGGTGGGCTATCTACGCAGCGCGCGAGTCAACGCTTAGTAACGGGACGTGATTCGGGCGGCTTGGTGGCGGTTACCTTGGTGACGACGGACGTTTGAAACAAACCCAGATTCTCCCCGGGGGGCATCTGTTTGTCCTTTGGTCTGGGACGAACCGACCGCATCGGGGGCTCCGTACGCATTGGGATTAAAAACCCAAGACCCCCTTCCGTCTAAACCGAGCAAAAAAATGCGGGAAGCCCTTGGCACATAGCGTCAGTTTTCGCGGTGAAGGCTATATCTGTTAATCGGTATGGGGTCCCGGCGCCGATCGGCGAGCTAAGCTATTGATCTGCCAAGAGGTGAAGGGGTCAGCCTTGGACGCCTATTCACACCGCTCACCTTGGGGCCGGAGCGGACATTGACTGAAATCTCACGCAGCTACCGTCGTAGACTTTTCCTGCCTCGAGGCTTCCTGACGTTCGTCCTTTACTCCCGCCGCCTCGATGCAAAGCTTGACCGCATCACCGAGGCTCGCCGCAACGAGGTCGGCTTTGGCGCCTTCCCGCAACAATTCCAACGCAGCCGGGTCAGCCTCCTTGAGCCAACAGCCCAGGACAATGGTTGCACTTGGTAACTTCCGCCTCAGGCGCCGCACGGCGTAGCGCATGTGCGCGGGCCCACTGGCGTCGAGGTAGACCAGGCAGACGATCGCAACGCCCGACGTATCCAGGCGGAAGACATTGGTGGTGGAGAGCGCTTCCGCAGCTTCCACCCGCGCCGGCAGTCCGTGCGCCGTCGAGAGCTGCGCCAGCATGACCGCGGCGGCCTCGTCGATGAGGCTGCGTCCGGCCACGCAGAGCACGGGATGTTCACCTTGCCATTCCGGCGGCAGGGTTTCCTTGCTGAGAACCGGCAAATGTTCACTGACCGCATTTTCGGCCACGCTTTCCACCGCAGACGATGCTTCTGCATCGGTGGTCGCGCTTTCCTTCGCCGGCGGCCGATCGTCCTGATCGGACAGGTCGCCTACAAATTCGCTTACCGCGTCCCGAATCTTGATGAGACGTTCCCGGTCAAGCGCGCCGCGCTCGGCATCGGCTTGCGCCAGGTGCAGCCCCTTCAAGGCGACCTCGTCATAGTACGAGGCCAGCGACCGTTCTTTCAGGAACTCTTCGGCCTTTTCGGCGGCTTCGGTCGGATCGCCCGCCAGCATCCGCTGGTAAAATATTTCGGGGGGTGAAAGCGCCGGACGGTCCCCGAACATGACGTCAAGAAACTCCAGACGTTCGACATGACGACCGAGCACAACAAGGCACACTGTGAGAGGCGTCGCGAGGACGAGCCCGATCGGTCCCCATAGTGCGGTCCAGAACGTCGCCGAGGCGATCACCGCAACGGGAGAGAGCCCGGTGCTGTGGCCGTAAACCATAGGCTCGACGACGTGGCCGACGAGCGGCTCCACAACAAGAAAAAGCGCTGCTGTCCAGAGCAACATCGACCAGCCTGGATCGACGGCTACCGCCAAGGCCAGCGGAAATGCTGCCGCGATGACGGCGCCGATGTAGGGGACGAAGCGAAGCGCTGCCGCCAGGATGCCCCAAAGGATCGCGCTTGGAATCCCGATGATCCACAGGCCCGTGCCGATCACCACGCCAAATGCACCGTTCAGGAGAAGTTGGGTCAGGAACAGCCGGCTGAGTCGGCTCGCCGCGTCGTCGAGTGCCGCTGTCGTACGCTGCAGATCGGATGAGCCTGCCAGCCGAATAAGCCGGTTACGAAGATCTTCGCGTTGAAGCAGAATGAAGATCACGAAAATAACGATGATGCCGGTTGTCGCGAGGGGATGAACCAGCGGGGAGATCAAGGTCCGCAGGCTTTCCAGCGCGCCCGGATCGGGCTGGCGCACTTCCACCGGAACCGGCGCTACTGGCCCCGGGACGCCGGGACCGAGGACGGAGCCTGGCGCACGCGCAGATGCGGCGTCTTTCGGTTTATCGAGCTCCTTGCTGAGATCCTTCAGCATGTCGGAGGCGCGTTCCAGCGTGCCCCTGCCGGCCTTTGTGTCCCGAAAGGACTGGATCTTTTCGCTTATCGTCGACTGGTAACGGGGGAGATCCCCCGCGAGTTGCGTCAGTTGCGTGGCAAGAAGGCTCCCCATCGCGAAAATCAGCGAGAAGGCGAGTATGACCACGCTGACGACGGCCAATGCGCGGGGGACATGGATACGCTGCAATAGTCCGACCAGCGGCGCCAGCACGAAGCTGAGAAGGATAGCCAAGGCGACGGGCACGAAGATATCCCGGCCAAAATAGAGCATCGAGATGATGATGACAGCCAGAATCGCAGTCGCCACGGCGCTGAGCAGCGCCATAAGCTCTTCAGTAGTGCGTGGCCTAAATGGCTGTCTGGTTAGAGGCATCTGCTTTCCATAACGGGGCAACCCGCATAGAAAAGCCGCTCGGGCATTACTCCGCGCGGCTCTTATAGACGGCTGCCGTTTCCGGTTCCGCCGCTACCTACCAATAGATGAGCCGCGCAAAGGTTTCTGGCCGGGAGAAATAAAACGCTGTAGCCGAGCCTTCCAAAGACACGCCTGCGACCCTGAAAAAGTCGGCTCGTTGCCGATATGCCCTCTTCGCCGCTTATGGCGCGCGGTGGATTTCCCGGCGTCCGTCTTCAGCGAGGAAGCGGGCCAACCCGATGGGTATGGGCGGCGATTCCAAACCTCCGACGGCCGCGCCAACATCACGATCCAAGCTGCCCCCAACGTTGCGAACGATTCACCCGCTGCTTTTCTTGCGAAGAAGAATCCGCCTCCGCGCAGTACAAGCGAGTGACGCCCCGCTTCTTCGCGGTTTCCAGCTACAAGGGCGACAAAGTTTGGTACGACCGCTGCAACTTCTCGAGGGGATTGGTCCATTGCTGCTGATCAACTATCCCGCCAGGGAAGAGCGCGCTTGGGACGATATCGTCACTCGCATTAGCCTGTCGCTCAGCGGCAAGTAGGTGTTCTCCGGGCCCCGCCGACCGAGGTCGGGAGCCTTGGGCCAGCGTTGCCGCAAGTGATCGAGATGTGACTGGGCTGACGAATGTGCTCGAAGATGGGAAGCAGAAGCGATGGCCAAAGTCTTCATAACCGGTAGCACGGACGGACTCGGTCGCGCGGCGGCGCTGTCGCGCTCGCTGCAAAGAGCGCGCCCGGGTTCGATATCGACCAGGCGCGGTCGGACGACAAGCGGGCGTTGTGGACCTACACCCTGCTCGACGCACAGGGCGCCACGGCCGTCGTACGTCAGGAGGATCGCTCCCGCATGATCTCCGACGGGCTCTCGGACGCCGACATCGAGGCCGTCGAGCGTCACCTGACCATGCTCCAGATGAACGGTCTGGTGCCGACGAAGCATCCTGTCCTTCGGCAAATGATCGAAGGCGTGGCGGCTGCACCGACCGCCATGAACGTCAGTGTCGCCCAGGGAACCTACTTCCGGGGGATGAAGCTTGCACACGGCGAAATCGACCGCCGCTATGGAGGGTAGCGTGTCGAGGACGGCAACGTCGTGGATCGCGAGGATCGCCGTCCCGATCCACCGCCGGCAGAGCCTGCGCCGACCCCGCAAATCGTCCCAATGGCGGAATTCTCGAAGTTCGCGGAAAATGTCATCAAGCTTAATGCCAAGAACGGTCAGTGGGACCAAAAGACCCAGCGGCAGGCGAGGAGCGTTGCGAACCTGTTCGTCAAGTTCATGATCGAGGACCAGCAGGTCGACGATCTGAACCTGCTGCGCCAGGCGCATGTCGGCAAATTCGTCGATCTCCTCGTTTTCGAGATCTACAAGCACTACGGCAAATCGGTCAGGGATGAACACCTGACGATTGCGCAGCTTCGCGAGAAGGGGCACGAGCTCGACAAGAACAAGAAGGAGGGTGAAAAAAGCAAGTGCGGTCTCAGCAGCGGAACCGTCAACCGGCATTTGACCTTCGCCGGTCAAATTTATACGCCGGCGCGCGCGGCTTGGTGAACCTCGACAAGATCGACCTCTCGAAGCTCCGCACCAAGAGCAAGCAAAAAAAGCGCGGCCGGGGCGAGAGGCCCAAGCTGCCGATCGAGAGCGCCTTGGCAATTTACCGCACGTCGCCGTCCGATGGATTCTCTAGAAGTCTTCGATATCGCGCGCCAGCACGATCAGGAGATAGTCGTCGCTGCCGACATCAGAAAAGTGCGGATCACGGACGCCGGGAGCCGTTCGCAAGGCGCCGGTGCGGTTACCCCCACATGCGTATTCATGACCGGCCGCTTCCAAAGCGGACATTCGCTTAAGAGCGATCATGGGATGAACGGGTTAAACTTTGAACATCCGTCGCGCAAGAAATTCGAGAAGACCAAGGTGCAACGCTTATGCGGCCTCCCAGCTCATCGCTTCAGATTCTTCGCATTGACCGCGATCGCAGCCGCCGCGGTGCGGTTCTCGACGCCGAGCTTGGAATAGATCTGCTCGAGATGCTTGTCGACGGTGCGGGGCGAGAGGCCTAGGATTTGCGCGATGTCGCGATTGGTCTTTCCTTTCGACAGCCACGACAGAACCTCGCCCTCGCGCGTGGTCAGTCCCAATTCGCTGGAGAACTCCGCCGGCGTATCGGCGCCGGAATCCTTGGCGAGCCGCAGCAGGAACTCGTTCGGCCCGAGCTTGCCCATATACTGCAGCTTGAGCAGCTCGTTGCCGGGGAACGCTGCCATCACCGACGCCTTCGACCCGGCCTTGCCCTTCTGCACCTGTTCCAGCCATTGCGGCATCGGATCCGGCAGCACGATATTGTCGTCGGCGTCGGCGCTAAGCGTATCCGATAACAGTTTCTGCGCCTGCGGCGTCGCCCACATGATCTTGCCGACGCCGTTCACGGCGAGCAGATAGCGGCCGGAGACGTCGAGTGCGGCGCGGGCGCTCTGGGTCAGCCGGGCATTGGCGAGGTGCACCCGAATCCGCGCCAGCATCTCCTCGATCGCGATCGGTTTTGTCACGTAATCCACGCCGCCGGCCTCCAGCCCGCGGACGATGTGTTCGGTTTCTGCAAGGCCGGTCATGAAGATGATGGGAACGTTGACGAGACCCGCATCGCGTTTCAGCCGTTTGCAGGTCTCAAATCCGTCCATGCCGGGCATCACGGCGTCAAGCAGCACGATGTCAGGCGTGATCTGATCGACGATCCGCATCGCCGAGGCGCCGTCGAGCGCGACCATGACCGTCATGCCCGCGCCATCGAGCGCGTCGGTGAGCAGCCGCAGGGTTTCCGGGGAATCGTCGACGACGAGGGCGACGTCGCGTTTTTTTTGTTCAATGATCATAGCTGTGCAACGTCTTCAGGGTCGCCATGTATTGATCGAGATCGAAGCGATCGATCAGGGCGCGCATTTGGGTGACGAAGTCGGCATGTTCAGGGTGATCGTTGCCGATCTCGTCGAGCTTGAGCTGGATGGCGCGGATGTAACCCAATTGCCCGAGTCCGATGAGTTCCTCGACGTGCTTCACCGACGGCCGCGAGCCGGTCTCGGGCTTCCAGCTCGGAACGGCGATCTGGTCGACCTCATATTCCCATTCGAGCTTGAGTAATTGGCGAATGGTTTCCAGCAGCCGCGGAATATCGATCGGCTTCATCAGGTAGCCGTCGTGGAAGGGCTGCGCCAGCGGTGCGCCATGCGCCTCCAGCGCGCTCGCCGACACCATCAGGATGCGCGCCTGATGGTGGCCGTTCTTGCGCAGGGTTTCCGCGATCGTCCAGCCGTCCATCCCGGCCATCGAGATGTCGAGCAGAAACAGATCGGGCCGGCAATGCTGGGCCAACTCCAGGCAGCCGGGGCCGTCGGGCGCGCTGAGCAGGATGAAGCCGAGCGGCGTCAAGACCTCGCGCAGGAGATCGCGATGGGTCGGATCGTCGTCGGTGATCAGGATCGTCTTGCGCGGGCCGTGATAGCCGAAGATCGGCGCCCCGACCGGCGCGATCCGCGTCGGGTTGGTGACTTCCGAAAGCAGGATCTTCATGCGGAAGTTGCTGCCGGTGCCGACCGTGCTGGTGACCTTGATGTCGCCGCCCATGACGCCGGCCAGCAGCCGGCTGATGGTCAGGCCAAGACCGGTTCCGGTCTGGGGTTGGGAGACGCCGAGCGCGCCGCGTTCGAACGGCGCGAAAATGCGTTCGAGGTCGTCGGCCTGAATGCCCGGGCCGGTGTCGATCACCTCGAACTCCGCCACCGGGCTGCGGTAATGCACCACGAACTGCACGCTGCCGGCCTGGGTGAACTTGATGGCGTTCGACAACAGGTTGATCAGGATCTGGCGCAGCCGCTTCTCGTCGGCAAAGACCACGACCGGCAGCACCGCCGGCCGCTTGAAGACAAAATCGGTACCCTTGGCGGCGGCTTGCAGGCGGAACATGCCGACCAGCTGATCGAGGAAATCGCTCAACCGCACCTCGTCGCGCGACAGGTACAACCGGCCGGCTTCTATCTTGGAGATGTCCAGAATGCCGTCGATCAGGCCCGAAAGATGGTCTGCGCTGCGGCGGACCACGCGCACCTGATCGCGCGGTTTTGTCTGCAGGCTGGAATCCTGTTCGAGCAATTGCGCGTAGCCACTTATGGCGTTGAGTGGCGAGCGCAGTTCGTGACTCAACCCGACAACGTAGCGGCTCTTGGCCAGATTAGCGGATTCGGCGACTTCCTTGGCACGCTGCAGTTCGGCATCGGTACGCTTGTGCGCGTCGATTTCCTGAATCAGCAATGTGGTCTGGCGTCGGGTTTCGGCTTCCGCCGCGCGGCGGCTCTGCTGCGCCAGCACGAACAGCCATGCCACGACGCCGATAATGATGGTGAGAGCGAAGAACACCTTCCACAGCACGTCCGACAGCTGGAGATCGTCGACCGGAATCGTCGCCGACGTCTGAAGATAGATCAGCGCGAGCGTCAGCCCGACCAGGCCTGCGGACACCACGAACACGCCGAGATAGTGCCCGACCTGGGAGTTGATCCGGGCATAGATCGGCTGAGGCAGTGCCTTGGCCAGCGCGTCCGAAACCTGCGCCTGAATCCGCGCATGCGGCTTGCAGAGATCATGGCAGCGCGCGTCCAGCGAACAGCATAGCGAACAGATCGGGCCGGCATAGGCCGGGCAGGAGGCCATATCCTCCGGCTCGAACGAATGCTCGCAGATACAGCACTGGATCGATTCCAGATTCTGCCAGCTCCGCTTCGGCTTGCGGGCGATGTAATATTTGCCGTCGGTGGCCCAGGCGATCAAAGGCGCGGTGACAAAGGCGACGGCGAGCGCGACGAACGGCGACAACGCCTTCGGCGTCGGTCCGAACAGGCCATAGAACGCGCTGATCGAGACGATGGTCGCGATCGTCATCGCGCCGACGCCGACCGGATTGATATCGTAGAGATGCGCGCGCTTGAACTCGATGTGCTGCGGCCGCAGACCGAGCGGCTTGTTGACCACGAGATCGGCGACCAGCGCGCCGACCCATGCGATGGCGACGTTGGAATAAAGCGCCAGCGTCTGCTCCAGCGCCTTGTAGACGCCGATTTCCATCAAAAGCAGCGCGACCAGCACGTTGAAGACGAGCCACACCACGCGGCCCGGATGGCTGTGGGTCAGCCGCGAGAAGAAGTTCGACCAGGCGATCGAGCCGGCATAGGCGTTGGTGACGTTGATCTTGATCTGCGAGAGAATGACGAAGGTGCCGGTCAGCGCCAGCACCAGATCGGGCTGCGACAGGACATAACGGAACGCTTCGAGATACATGTGCGCGGGCTCAGCCGCATGTTCGGTGGAAACGCCGTGGCTGAGCGCGAAGTAGGCGAGGAACGAGCCCAGCAGCAGTTTTAGCGCGCCAAAGATGATCCAGCCGGGGCCGGCGCTGAGCATCGCGATCCACCACGACGTCCGTGAGGTCCGGCGGTCGCGCGGCAGGAACCGCAGGAAGTCGACCTGTTCACCGATCTGCGCCACCAGCGAAAACACCACCGAGGCGGCGGTGCCGAACAATAGCAGATCGAGATTCCCGCCGGCGTCGCCATGCTCGCCGGAGAATTTGCGCCACTCCGCAAACGATTGCGGGTTGGCGTAGGCGATCGCGACAAAAGGAAGGATGTGCAGGATGATCCAGATCGGCTGCGTCCACAGTTGGAAGCGGCTGATCAGCGTGATGCCGTACGTCACCAGCGGAATGATGACGACCGCGCTGATGAGATAGCCGATCGGACGCGGGATGCCGAAGCACATCTCCAGTGCGCTGGCGAGAATGACCGCCTCGAGCGCGAAGAAGATGAAGGTGAAGGAGGCATAGATCAGCGACGTGATGGTCGAACCGATATAACCGAACCCCGCGCCGCGGGTCAGCAGGTCGATGTCGATGCCGCATTTGGCGGCGTGATAGGCAATCGGCAGTCCGCAAAGGAAGATGATGACGCTGACGACCAGAATGGCGGCGACCGCATTGGTAGCGCCGTAATTCAGCGTAATGGTGCCGCCGATGGCTTCCAGCGCCAGGAACGAGATGGCGCCGAGCGCGGTGTTGGCGACGCGGGCGGCGGACCATCGCCGTGCGCTCTTGGCGGTAAAGCGCAGCGCGTAGTCTTCCAGCGTCTGGTTTGCAACCCATTGATTGTATTGGCGCCTGACGCGGTCGATCCGCTGCCGCCCTGCCACTTTGTTGCTCCTGACCGCTGACGACCGAGCCCTTCGTGGCTCATCCAACACCTTGCAATCTGCGTACCGCAAACCGCGTACCGCAGACTCCGTACCAAAACCTACGTCGCTATTTTGCGGTGCAGTATACGCAATCTTGCGTATCTGTGCAGTGCACAAAACTGAGCATCCTTGCCTCACCAATAAGCGCGTTCTCGAACAAAATGGGGTGCTCATGTCAGACGAAATCAAACGGGGCCTGCAGTCTCCGCTGCGACGTAAACTGCTGATGGGAGCGGCAGTCTTGCCGGCGATGGCGCTGCTGCCGCGCCTGGCATTCGGCGCCGGACCGCCGACTGCGGCCGTCAACGCCACGGGATTGGCCGTTACCGACACCGAAGTGACGGTCGGCATCCTGCATTCCGCCACCGGCACGATGGCGATCTCCGAAACCGGTTCGATTCAGGCCGAAAAGCTTGCCATCGAGCAGATCAACGCCATGGGCGGTGTGCTTGGCCGCAAGATCAAGATCATCCAGGAAGACGGCGCCAGCGACTGGCCGACTTTCGCGGAGAAGGCCAAGAAGCTGCTGGTCAACGACAAGGTGGCCTCGATCATGGGCTGCTGGACCTCGGCGTCGCGCAAGGCGGTGCTGCCTGTCATGGAGCAGTACAACGGCATGCTCTATTACCCGACCTTCTATGAAGGGCTCGAGCAGTCCAAGAACGTGATCTACACCGGGCAGGAGGCGACCCAGCAGATTCTCGCCGGCATCGACTGGATCACCAAGGAAAAGAACGCCAAATCGTTCTACTTCATCGGCTCCGACTACATCTGGCCGCGCACCTCGAACAAGATCGCGCGCAAGCACATCGAGAACTTCCTGAAGCTGAAGGTCGTCGGCGAGGAATACTTCCCGCTCGGCCACACCCAGTTCAACTCCGTCATCAACAAGCTCAAGCTGACCAAGCCCGACGTGATCTTTACCGACGTCGTCGGCGGTTCGAACGTCGCGTTCTACAAGCAGCTCAAGGCTGCCGGCATCGACCTGTCGAAGCAGACCCTGCTGACCATTTCGGTGACCGAGGACGAGATCGACGGCATCGGCGGCGAGAACATCGCCGGCGCCTATGCCTGCATGAAGTACTTCCAGTCGCTGAAGAACGAGAACAACGAAAAGTTCGTTGCCGCGTTCAAGAAGATGTGGGGCGACAAGACCGTGATCGGCGACGTGACGCAAGCCGCTTATCTCGGCCCGTGGCTGTGGAAAGCGACCGTCGAGAAGGCGAATTCCTTCGACGTCGACAAGGTCGCGGCCGCTTCGCCCGGCATCGAGTTCAAGGGTGCGCCGGAAGGCTATGTCCGGATCCATGAAAACCACCATCTGTGGTCGAAGACCCGCGTCGGCAAGGCCAAGCTGGACGGCCAGTTCGACATGGTGTTCGAGACCGCCGATCTGATCCAGCCGGATCCGTTCCCCAAGGGCTATCAATAAAGGCTCGCGGACAACTCCCGCGATTCCCCAAGAGTCTCTCTCAAGAGTCTCCCTGGCGTGGACCGTCAATCCGCGTCCAACACCCCCGCGTCGCGAGCTTGCTCGCGGCGCGGGACTTCCCCCACGGAGAAACATCGATGCTCGGCGACTATTCGATTGGCGATCTCGGCTCCATTTTCGTCATGCAGGGCTTTGCGGGCCTGATCTTGTTTTCCGTCTATGTGCTGATGGCGCTCGGGCTTGCCATCATCTTCGGTCAGATGGGCGTCATCAACATGGCCCATGGCGAGTTCATGATCCTCGGCGCCTACGTCACCTGGCTCACCTCCAGTGCGTTTCAGAGCTACCTGCCGGCGCTGTTTCCCGGCTACTTCTTTCTCGCCATGGTGCTCGCTTTCATGGCCTCCGGCGCGCTCGGCATGCTGGTCGAATGGGGACTGATACGCCACCTCTACAAGCGCCCGCTGGATACGCTGCTGGCGACTTGGGGCCTCAGCCTCATCCTGCAGCAGACCTATCGCTCGGTGTTCGGCGCGCGCGAAGTCGGCGTCGAGCTGCCGCAATGGATGCTCGGCTCCAAGCAGATCACTGACACCATCGAAGTCCCGATCAACGGCATCTTCGTGATGTGCCTGACTGTGCTGATCACGGTCGCGGTGGCCTGGATCATGTACAAGTCGCGCTGGGGCCGCCAGGTCCGCGCCGTCGTGCAGAACCGCATTATGGCCGGCGCGGTCGGCATCAACACCGAGAAAGTCGATCGCTACACCTTCGGCCTCGGTTGCGGCATCGCCGGCGTCGCCGGCAGCGCCTTCACCATGATCGGCTCGACCGGGCCGACCTCCGGCCAGCTCTACATCGTCGATACCTTCCTCGTGGTCGTGTTCGGCGGCGCCACCAGCCTGCTCGGCACCATCGCGTCGGCCTTCAGCATCTCGCAGACGCAGTCGACGCTCGAATTCTTCATGTCGGGGTCGATGGCAAAGGTGCTGACGCTGCTCGCCATTGTCGGAATTCTGATGCTGCGGCCGCAGGGGCTGTTCGCCCTCAAGGTCCGCAAATAACAAAAAGCAGGCACGGTCATGATCATCAACTCACGCTTCTTCAATCGATCCGAGCTCATCGGTTTCGTTGCCCTGGCCGCCCTGCTGTTCGTGATCCTGCCGCTGTCGCTGGATGTGTTTCGCCTCAATCTGGTCGCCAAGTACCTGACTTACGCTTTCGTCGGGATCGGGCTGGTGCTGTGCTGGGGCTATGGCGGCATTCTCAGTCTGGGGCAGGGGGTGTTCTTCGGCCTCGGCGGCTACTGCATGGCGATGTTCCTCAAGCTCGAGGCATCGAGCCCGGAAAACACCAAGATCCAGTCCACCCCCGGCATCCCCGATTTCATGGACTGGAATCAGATCACCTCGCTGCCGCTGTTCTGGCAGCCATTCCACAGTCTCACCCTTACTATTCTCGCCATCATCCTGGTGCCCGGCCTGTTCGCCCTGATCATCGGCACCGCGATGTTCAAGCGCCGCGTCGGCGGCACTTATTTTGCGATCATCACGCAAGCCGTTGCGGCCATCCTGACCATCCTGATCGTTGGGCAGCAGGGCTATACCGGCGGCATCAACGGCATGACCGACCTGCGCACCCTGAAGGGATGGGACATCCGGCCGGATCACGCCAAGGTCATGCTCTACTTCTTTGAAGTGTTCCTGCTGTTCGGCTGCATCCTGCTGGCGCAGTTCATTCGCCTGACCAAGCTCGGACGCATCCTGGTGGCGATGCGCGAACAGGAAGACCGCGTCCGCTTCTCCGGCTACAGCGTCGCCAACTTCAAGATATTCGCCTTCTGCATGGCCGCGATCTTCGCCGCGATCGGCGGCGCCATGTTCGCGCTCAATGTCGGTTTCATGTCGCCGTCCTTTGTCGGCATCGTGCCGTCGATCGAGATGGTGATCTACACCGCGGTCGGCGGACGGATGTCGATCTTCGGCGCGGTGTGGGGTTCGCTGCTGGTGAACGTCGCCAAGACCGGCCTGTCGGAATCGTTCCCGCAGCTCTGGCTGTTCGGCCTCGGCGGACTGTTCATCGCGGTGGTGCTGGCGTTCCCGAACGGCCTGTCCGGGATCTGGGCGGATTACGTCCAGCCTCGCATCGATCGCCTACTGGCGTGGCGCAAACCAAAACCCGCCAAGGCGTGGACCGACAGTTCGGTCGCCGACGGCGCCCCGGCAGAATGAGGAGTTAGATCATGCTCATCGGTCACCCCGGTTGCCGATGCCACACTGGCGGAATGAGGAGATAGATCATGCTCATCGGTCACCAGCCCAAGGAGTTCCTGCTCGCGGTCGAGGCGCTCACGGTGTCCTTTGACGGCTTCAAGGCGGTCAACGATCTCTCCTTCTATGTCGAGGAGAACGAGATCCGGGTCATCATCGGCCCCAACGGCGCCGGCAAGACCACGGTGCTCGATCTGATCTGCGGCAAGACGAAGGCGACGTCGGGTTCGATCCAGTTTCGCGGTCAGGAACTGACCCGGATGAAAGAGAACCAGATCGTGCAGACCGGCGTCGGCCGCAAGTTCCAGACGCCGTCGGTATTCGTCGATCTCACGGTGTTCGAGAACCTGGAGATTTCCTACCCGCGCGGCCGCACCGTGTTCGGCTCGCTCGCTTTCCAGCGCGACGCCGCGGTGCGCGACCGCGTCGAGGAAGTCGCCGAGATGATCTTCCTGAAGGATCGCCTCGACACCTATGCCGATGAACTCAGCCACGGCCAGAAACAATGGCTCGAGATCGGCATGCTGCTGATCCAGGATCCGGACTTGCTGATGCTCGACGAGCCGGTGGCCGGCATGAGCGTCAGCGAGCGGGCCAAGACCGCCGAACTGCTCAACCGCATCATCAAGGGCCGGTCGGTGCTGGTGATCGAGCACGACATGAAGTTCGTCGAGGATATCGCCCACAAGGTCACGGTGCTGCACCAGGGCCAGATCCTGTCGGAAGGCACTATGGAGCACGTCAAGAACGATCCGAAGGTCATCGAAGTTTATCTGGGCCATTAGCGCATGACCCCGAGAAATGGCGTCCGGCTTCCGGACACGATCATGCGCAAGGAATAAGGAACGCGAGTCGATGCTGGCTATTTCGGATCTGCATGTCGCCTACGGCCAGAGTGAAGTCCTCCATGGCCTCAACGTATCGGTCGCGCCCAATGAAATCGTTGCGATCATGGGCCGCAACGGCATGGGCAAGACCACGCTTATGAAATCGCTGATGGGCATCCTGCCCGCCAAGAGCGGCTCGGTGACGATGGCAGGCACGGAACTGAGCCAGCTGCCGAGCTACGAACGCGTCGCCAGGGGCCTCGCCTATGTGCCGCAGGGCCGCATGATCTTCTCCACCATGACGGTGAAGGAGAACATCGAGACCGGTCTCGTCGTGTCCGGCGAGAAGGATGTTCCGGAGGGCATCTATGAGCTGTTTCCGGTGTTGCTGGAAATGAAGAACCGCCGCGGCGGCAATCTCTCCGGCGGACAGCAGCAGCAGCTCGCAATTGCCCGCGCGCTCGCCACCAAGCCGAAAGTGCTGCTGCTGGATGAGCCGACCGAAGGCATCCAGCCGTCGATCATCAAGGACATGGCGCGCACCTTGAAGCGTATTCGCGACGAGCGCGGCCTGTCGATCGTGGTCTCCGAACAGGTTTTGAGCTTCGCGCTCGATGTCGCCGACCGCGTGCTGGTGATCGAGAACGGCGAGATCGTCCGTGATGACCCGCGCGACGGCGTCGATGCGGCGCAGATCTCGAAATATCTGTCCGTCTGAACCGTAGCCTTCAAGTCTGTAGAAAAGGGGAGCTTGCAATGCCAGATACACTGATCAAGGTCGATCTTTCGAAATCGGCCTACGAAAACGACAAGATCCACAACCGCTGGCACCCCGAGATCCCGATCGTGGAATGGGTCAGCCCCGGCGACGACTTCATCATCGAAACCGTCGACTGGACCGGCGGCTTCATCAAGAACAACGATTCCGCCGACGACGTGCGCGACATCGATCTGTCGATCGTGCACTTCCTGTCCGGCCCGATCGGCGTCAAGGGCGCCGAGCCCGGCGATCTGCTGGTGGTCGATCTGCTCGACGTCGGTCCGCTGAAGGAGAGCCTGTGGGGTTTCAACGGCTTCTTCTCCAAGAAGAACGGCGGCGGCTTCCTGACCGATCACTTCCCGCTGGCGCAGAAATCGATCTGGGACATCAAGGGTCTTTACACGTCGTCGCGCCACATTCCCGGCGTCAATTTCGCGGGGCTCATTCACCCCGGCCTGATCGGCTGCCTGCCCGATCCGAAGATGCTGGCGACCTGGAACGCGCGTGAAGCCGAGCTGATCGCAACCAACCCGACCCGCGTACCCGGATTGGCCAACCCACCATTCGCGCCGACCACGCATGCCGGTCAGGCCAAGGGCGACGCCAAGGCCAAGATCGCCGCGGAGGGCGCCCGCACCGTTCCGCCGCGCGAACATGGCGGCAATTGCGACATCAAGGACCTGTCGCGCGGCTCGAAAATCTACTTCCCGGTCTATGTGCCCGGTGCCGGTCTCTCGATGGGCGACCTGCATTTCAGCCAGGGCGACGGCGAAATCACCTTCTGCGGCGCCATCGAGATGGCCGGCTGGCTGCACATCAAGGTCGATCTCATCAAGGACGGCGTCGCCAAATACGGCATCAAGAACCCCGTGTTCAAGCCGTCGCCGATCACGCCGAACTACAAGGACTACCTGATCTTCGAAGGCATCTCGGTCGACGAGCAAGGCAAGCAGCATTACCTCGACGTGCATATCGCCTACCGGCAGGCCTGCCTGAACGCGATCGAGTATCTGAAGAAGTTCGGTTACTCCGGCGCGCAGGCCTATTCGATCCTGGGCACGGCGCCTTGCCAGGGCCACATCTCCGGCGTGGTCGATGTGCCGAACGCCTGCGCCACGCTGTGGCTGCCGACGGAGATATTCGACTTCGACATCATGCCGTCGTCGGCG
Source organism: Bradyrhizobium sp. OAE829 (assembly GCF_040546575.1). Lineage (NCBI taxonomy): Bacteria > Pseudomonadati > Pseudomonadota > Alphaproteobacteria > Hyphomicrobiales > Nitrobacteraceae > Bradyrhizobium > Bradyrhizobium sp. OAE829. The sequence continues at coordinate 6,594,967 of NZ_JBEPOE010000001.1, forward strand.
GGACCGATCAAACACATCAAGGGCGACATCCAGATGCCGCTGTCACAGGATAAGTAATCCCTGCGCGACGGGATGCGGGACGGTGTGCGTATCTGCCGCCCCGCATCCATCGTCGCGTACTATTTGCGCGAGGATATTGAAATGCCGGTTTACGAATATCTCTGCAACGATTGCGGCCCGTTCACCGACATGCGGCCGATGGCCGAATGCGATGCGCCGCAGGATTGCCCGCAATGCGAAACGGAATCGCCGCGTGTGATCCTGACCGCGCCGGCGTTCTTCTGCATGCCGTCGGACAAGCGCAAGGCCCATGCCACCAACGAGCGCAGCGCCAACGCGCCCAAAACCCTCGATCAGTACAAGGCCTCGCATGGTCCCGGCTGCGGCTGCTGTTCAAGCACGAAACCGGCGCGGCTGGTGACCAAGACAAGAAGCGGCGCCAAGAGTTTCCCGACCGCGCGGCCGTGGATGATCAGCCACTGATGCAGTGACGGCAGAGTTGAACCAGAACAGGAGGGGCGAACCCCATGCTTCACGGTGACATTTCCTCAAGCAACGACACGGTTGGCGTCGCCGTCGTCAATTACAAAATGCCGCGCCTGCACACCAAGGCGGAGGTGCTCGACAACGCCCGCAAGATCGCCGACATGGTGGTGGGCATGAAGCTCGGCCTGCCGGGCATGGATCTGGTGATCTTCCCGGAATATTCCACCCACGGCATCATGTACGACTCCAAGGAGATGTACGAGACCGCATCCGTCGTGCCCGGCGAGGAAACCGCGATCTTCGCCGAGGCCTGCCGCAAGGCGAAAGTGTGGGGCGTGTTCTCGCTCACCGGCGAGCGTCACGAGGAGCATCCGCACAAGGCGCCCTACAACACCCTGATCCTGATGAACGACAAGGGCGAGATTGTCCAGAAGTACCGCAAGATCATGCCGTGGGTGCCGATCGAAGGCTGGTATCCCGGCAACTGCACTTACGTTTCCGACGGACCAAAAGGCATGAAGGTCAGCCTGATCATCTGCGACGATGGCAATTTTCCGGAAATCTGGCGCGATTGCGCCATGAAGGGCGCCGAGCTGATCGTGCGCTGCCAGGGCTACATGTATCCGGCCAAGGAACAGCAGGTCCTGATTTCCAAGGCGATGGCTTGGGCCAACAATGTCTATGTGGCGGTCGCCAATGCCGCCGGCTTTGACGGCGTCTATTCCTATTTCGGCCACTCCGCGATCATCGGCTTCGATGGCCGCACGCTGGGCGAGACCGGCGAAGAGGAATACGGCATCCAGTATGCGGCGCTGTCGAAGAACCTGATCCGCGACGCCCGCCGCACCAACCAGTCGCAGAACCATCTCTACAAGCTGGTGCATCGCGGCTACACCGGCATGATCAATTCCGGTGAAAGCGCCAAGGGCCTGGCGACATGCCCTTACGACTTCTACTCGAAATGGATCGCCGATCCCGAAGGCACCCGCGAAATGGTCGAGGCGATGACCCGCCCGACCGCGGGCACTGCTGAATGCCCGATCGACGGCATCCCGAATGAAACATCCGGGACCAACTACTAAGCGACGCGCGTGCTCGTTGGTCAAGAAAGCCCGCGCGCAACACAATTGAAACACGACGAACCTAGGCGTCGCAACGGTACGATTGACGCGGGATGGGCTCCGATGTCTGCTTTGGGTCAAGGTGGAATTGGCCTGAACGTCCGCTACTGGCGGCGGGTTCAACTGATCGCCGCAACACATGCTGCGAATTTGTCTGCTGGGGTTTGATATACGGCGGGATGGTGAGGTCATGCCTGAAGTCGTGGCCATCCCTAAGCACCCTGAATGCCTTCCAGGCGCCGATGCCGCAGCTGATCTACAAGAACGAGCGATTGGCAATCCGGGAGTCCCGGCCGACACCCGCTAGAGCTCCCGTCGCGATCTCGGCGATCGGCACGAAATCCTTCTCGGGATCGTAGGGCATCGTTGGGCCGCGGCCAGAAGCCCCAGCACCGTGCCGCGTGCGCAAACTGGGAATCGATTGCCGTGATATCCCTCTTCATGCCGGCAGGTGGTCTGGCCCGGGGGGTCTTAGCGGCGCGATCGACAGAATACTTGCAAACCGGAGCGGGTGCGGTTCTGGAGACTGGGATGAATGTGCGGAGGCGACGGTCGTACGGCGCTTGCACATAAGGCAAAGGATCTCCGGGTTGCAGCGCCGTCGCTACCTTTCGCCGAGCGCGGCGAGAGCCGTCGTCAGGATCGCACCTTTCGGCGTTCCCGTGGTTCCGGATGTGTACATCATCAGCGCCGCCGCATCGGGATCTACTCGGACGCCATGATCAATCGCCGGTTCCGTTCCTTCGATCGATAACCATTGACCGGCTGCTTCCGTGGTGAAGTAGGATGAAACTGTGGTGAGCTCGCCGCGTATCGCATCGATGAGCCCGCGGTGTTGTGTGTCTACGACCATTGCGCAAGCACCCGCATCGTTGGCGATGAAGACGAGCTCGGGTCCGGTAAGCCGGAAATTCAATGGCACAAACGCCGCACCGAGCCGCGCAGCCGCGAACGTGACGACAAGGAAAAGGGGCTGGTTGAGGCCGAGAAAGGCGACGCGATCGCCGCTGTGGACGCCGAGCTTCCTTAGGCGACCGGCCAGAGCGTCGATTCGGCGCTGCACCTCGCGATAGGTCCACGTAACGCCTTCGAAAGTAAGTGCCTTTCTTTCCGGCGTACGCTGCGCGCGTTGGTAGAACCAATTTGCAAGACCGATATCGGGGCTCATGACATTCTCCCATCGTTAACGCAACGTCGCATCTTCCTGACGGCACCTAATCGGTCCGGGCGTTGAAGTCCTCTGCAAATCGTCAAACCTCGAGCCATTCGCGGCGGATCGCGCCGTTGGCCTTGAGATCGGCCGGCGTGCCCTCGAACACGATGCGACCGTGGCCCATCACATAGAGCCGGTGCGAGATACGCATCGCGATCGACAGCTTCTGCTCGACCAGCAGTATCGCGACGCCGCGGCGGGCAATTTCGGCTATGAGATCGCCAACCTGTTGCACGATAATGGGCGCCAGTCCCTCGGTCGGCTCGTCGATCATGACAAGCTCGGGGTCGCCCATCAGCGTGCGGCAAATCGTCAGCATCTGCTTTTCACCGCCGGACATCACGCCAGCCGCCGTATCGGCGCGCGCAGCGAGATTGGGGAACATCTCCAGCATGTCTTCCAGCCGCCACTTACCCGGCTTGCGGGGATCCTTGATGCCGAGCATCAGGTTTTGCCGTACAGTGAGCCCGGGAAAAATGTCGCGATGCTCGGGTACGTAGCCGAGGCCAAGATGGGCGATCTTGTGACTGGGCAGGCCCGCGATATTGTGGCCCTTGAACAGGATGCTGCCATGCGGCTGCACCTCGCCGATGATCGCCTTGACGGTCGTCGAGCGGCCGACGCCGTTGCGGCCGAGCAGGCTGACCACCTCGCCCGCATCGATACGCATACCGACGCCTTGCAGGATGTGGCTCTTGCCGTAATAGGCGTGCAGATCCCTGACCTCCAGCATCAGGCGGCCTCCTCACCGAGATAGGCTTCCTTGACCTTTGGATTGCCGCGAATCTCCTCCGGCGATCCGGAAGCTATGATCTGGCCGTACACCAGCACCGAAATACGGTCGGCGAGACCGAACACAACGCTCATGTCATGCTCGACGATGAGGAGGGTGCGGTCTTCCGTCAGGCGGCGGATCAGCGCTACAGCCCGTTCTGTTTCGGCATGGCTCATGCCGGCGGTCGGCTCGTCGAGCAGAATGACATCGGCGCCGCCGGCGATGGTGATGCCGATCTCAAGGGCGCGCTGCTCCGCATAGGTCAGTAGACCGGCAGGAACGCCGCGCCGGCCAGTGAGGCCAATGTCCTCGAGAACCCTGGTGGTCCGCTGGCGCACGTCGGGCAGGTTGTCGATGTTCTTCCAGAACGCATAGCGGTAACCGGTCGCCCAGAGCACAGCGCAACGGAGGTTCTCCCACACGCTCATATTGACGAAGACGTTGGTCACCTGAAAGCTGCGTGACAGCCCGCGGCGGTTGATCTGGTACGGCGGCAGGCCGGAGATCACCCGGTCACGCAGCAGGATGCTGCCGGCGGTCGGTTTCATGTAGCCGCTAATCAGATTGAACAGGGTGGATTTGCCGGCCCCGTTCGGACCGATCAAGGCATGGCGCTCGCCCGGCGCGACCGTCAGGTTGACGTTGCGGATCACCGATGTGTTGCCGAATCTCTTCTCGATCCCGCGCAATTCGATCGCGGAGCTCATGCGGGGATTCCTTGTTCGCGCGCTGCGCCGGACGCATCATCCCAGGCTTGCCGGACGCGTGTCCAGGTCCTGCGCGCGACCAGAAAGCCGCCGATCAAGAGCACCGCCGACATCGCCCAGATATACCGGCTCGCCGCGTCGAAACTGACGCCGAATGCCTTGATGTGAGAATCGTCGCCGGCGTTGACGGCGTAGTGCACCGTTACCTCGATCGCGACGATGAAGCCGGTCAGCATCGCCGCCGTGGGCACAAAGGCGATGAAATAACTGGGCAGCACCCGGCCGAGCGTGCCGGCCTTCAACAGCGGACGATGCATCATCAACAGTCCGGTGATGCCGCCCGGCGCGAACACCACCACCGCAATGAAGATCAATCCGAAATAGAGCTGCCACACAGCCGTCAGATCGCTGAGGCCGAGCGAAAGGAGCGTGACAAAGACCGCGCCGACGATCGGACCGATAAAGAAGCCGACGCCGCCAATATAGGTGGCGAACAGCACCGTTCCCGACTGCACGGCGCCAAGGTAGGCCGAATTGGCGATCTCGAAGCAGGTCGCGGCGAGCGCACCCGCGATACCGGCAAAGAAACCGGAAAAGCAGAACGCCAGATAGCGCACGACGTGCGGATCGTAGCCGACGAACTGCACCCGCTCCGGATTGTCGCGTACCGCGTTGCACATTCGGCCCAATGGCGTGCGGGTGAGGGCGTACATGGCGATGACGGCGATCAGCATCCACGCCGCGACCAGATAGTAGATCTGGATCTGCGGCCCGAAACTCCAGTCGAACACGCGGAACAGCCTGGTGCGGTTGGCGGAGATGCCGGAGTCGCCACCGAAGAATGTACGCAGGACCAGTGCCGACGAAGCGACCAGTTCGGCGACACCGAGCGATATCATCGCAAAGGCCGTCCCGCTGCGCCGGGTCGAGACCCAGCCGAGCACGACCGCAAACAGCAATCCGGTCAATCCGCCGATCAACGGCACCACCGGCAGGGGGATCGGCAGCTTGTTGGTGCCGATGATGTTGATGGCATGAATCGCCAGGAAACCGCCGATGCCGTAATAGACCGCGTGGCCGAACGACAGCATTCCAGTTTGACCCAGCAGCATGTTGTAGGACATCGAGAAAATGATGGAGATGCCGACCAGACTGAACGTGGTCAGCGATCCGCCGGAGCTGAACAATTTTGGCAGGATCAGCAGCGCGATCGCGACTGCAAACAACAATCCACGGAATTTGAGCTTGTCGGCGGCGGCCGGATAAAGAGCCGCTGTGCTTGAGATCGTCTCGCTCATGTATCGCGTGTCCCTAGCAGGCCCATTGGGCGGAAGATCAGGATCAGCACCAGCAGCGCGTAGGGTATCACCGGTGCGATCTGCGCGATGGTTACCCCCCAGATATCGGCAAGCCACGTGGCTTCATCGGCGGCACTCAGCGGGCCGAAGGCACCGGCCAATGAGCCGTTCATCGAGACGGCAAACGTCTGGATCAGGCCGATCAACAACGACGCGACGAAGGCGCCGGGCAGAGAGCCGAGCCCGCCCACCACGACCACCACGAACAAAATGGGTCCGAGCGATCCGGCCATGTTCGACTGCGTTACCAGCGCGGGGCCGGCGATGACACCAGCGACCGCCGCAAGTGCGGTGCCGATGCCGAACACCAGCATGAAGATGCGTCCGACGTTGTGGCCGAGATGGCCGACCATATGCGGGTGCGTCAACGCCGCTTGCACGATCAGGCCGATCCGCGTCTTCTTGAGCGTGATGAGCAAGACGGTGAAGATCGCGACGGAGACCAGCAACATGAACATCTTGTAGGCGGGGTAGTTGGTGGAGAAGATCGTGAAGGCCGGAAAGTCCAGCGACGGTGGTACGCGGAAGTCCACCGGGCTCTTGCCCCAGATGATCTGGACGAGTTCTTCGATTGCGAACGCCAGGCCGAACGTGAACAGCAGTTCGGCGACATGGCCGCTTTTGTGCACACGGCGCAGGCCAAAGCGCTCGACGCCGGCGCCGATCGCTCCGGCCAGCAACGGCGCGATCAGCAGGGCAGGCCAGAAGCCGAACCATCGGCTGATTTGATATCCGAAGAATGCACCGAGCATGTAGAAGCTCGCGTGCGCGAGGTTCAGCACTCCGAGCATACTGAAGATGACGGTAAGGCCGCTCGCCATCAAGAACAGCTGCATGCCGGACAGCACACCATTGAGCGTGGAGATGGCAATCAGTTCAAGCACGACACCCCGCCTGGAAATTGGTATCCGCGTCCGCCCACGGAGTGGTCCGGGGCGGACGAGCTACACGCGAGCGATCAATTCGGCCGTTCCATCTTGCAGGTGGTCGGAAGCATGGTTTGGGCGGCCGGGATCATGGCCACCGTTTTCCAGCCCCAGCCGGTGTTCTCCTCATCGTACTTGGTGGCCTCCGACACCCGCGTGAAGGAGTAGACGTAAAGGTCCTGCATGTACTGGTGATCGGCTGGCCGCATGAGACCTTCCGCGCCCAGTGCAGAGCGATGCTTCATGGCATGGAGGCGCTCGGCGATCGTCGTGGCGCTTGGCTCCTTTGTTTCGTTGATGGCCCGAACCAGCATCTCCACGACATTGCGAATGTTGAGGTATCGCCAGTCATGTCCGTACTTCATCTTGAATTCGGCTGCGAAACGCTCCATCTCGGCGTTGGGCACATTCTGGTGCCATTCGCCAATGTTGAAGACGCGTCCGTCCAATCCCGTCCGCATCACGGCTGTCGGGCCGCCTGCGCTGCCGGCGTAGTAAGTAAACCAATCGGCCTTCAGGCCGGCGTCGGCGGCTGCCTTGAGCAAGAGTGCAAAATCGTTACCCCAATTGGCCGTGATTACGGTGTCCGCGCCCGAGGCCCGGATCTTGGCAATGTAGGGAGAAAAATCGGTAATCTTCGCGAGTGGGTGCAATTCGTCGCCGACGATCTCGATGTCCGGTCGCTTCGACTGCAGCATCGTTCGCGCCGTTTGCCTCACCGACTGTCCCAGTGAGTAATCCTGATTGATGAGATAGAGTTTCTTGATCGGCGGGCGGTCCTTCATGAAGTTGGTCAGGGCTTCCATCTTCATGTTCGAATGGGCGTCGAAACGGAAGTGCCAGTAGCTGCACTTCTCATTCGTCAGAACCGGATCGATTGCAGCATAGTTCAGGTACACGACATTCTTGCCGGGATTGCGCTCGTTATGCTTGTTCACGAAGTCGCTTATCGCGGCAGCTACAGTGGAGCCGTTTCCCTGGATGACGATCTCGGCGCCTGCGTCGATTGCTTTCTGAACCTGGATCACGCTGTCCTGCGTGGAGAGCTTATTGTCATAGGTATCCAACTGGAGACGGTGTTCACCCAGCGCGGCAGTCGCATTGGCCCTGTCAATGAGAAAGCGGAAGTGGTTCAGCGCGGCTTCCGTAATGCTGGCCATGCCGCCCGAGAGCGGATCGATGAAGGCAAGCTTGATGGTCCGGGCCTGGGTTTCGGTTGATCCCATGGCAATCGCTGCGACCGTGGCGACCACTGCGCATACAAGTTGACGACGCATCGTGTATCCTTTCTCGGTTCAATGGGTATCAGCGAGCCAGGCCCGCCTGAACATTGGGATAGCGGGGCGCCCAATCGAGCGTCTCGCGGAGGCGACGATTGCTGGCCCGAAAGGAAGGCAGCGTGACTGGGCCCCCGAGGAGAGGGACGGCGGCCCGCACCGTCGCGGCGGCGTAGGTCAGGAGATCGCGCCAGGAAGACGGATGATCGTCGCCTACAAGAAACGTGCTTCGCGGGGCCGCTCGCTCGACCGCCACAGCTGTTGCATCAGCCATGTCGGCGACATGAATGAGGGAGGCGAATTCGGTTCCGTCGCCAGGGATCTTCAGCGTTCCTTCCGTTGCTCGCGCGAACCAGTCATCCTCCCGGCCTGTTCCGGGACCATAGAACAGGCCGCCGCGCAGGATGATCCATTGACGATCGGAAGCGGTCACCAATGCTTCCATATCGACGGCGGATTGCGTGATTGAAGTCGGTCGGACAGCTGACGATTCGTCGATCCAGCTGTCTCCGCCACCAGCGTGCATCATCGCTATGCTCTGCTGAACGAGCCGACCTATGCCGGCAGCGCAACAGGCGTCGATCACGGCACGCGTTCCTTCGCGACGAATGCGATCGTTCAGCGCAAAGTCGGGCGTCTGGCCGGGACGCGGAACGGACGTGGCGAGATTGATGACGGCATCACAGCCGGCAAACGCCACCCGGAGCGAGTCAGGATCAAAGACGTCTGCGCCCCGCACTTCAGCACCGCAATGTGCGAGGGATGCGGCATTCTCGGGCCTGCGCATCAACGCGCGGACGCGATGTCCCCTCGCGATGAGGCGAGGCAGGAGATGGCGTCCGTAGACGCCACTTGCGCCAACGACTGCGATCACCAGACTCACGCGGCTTCGCCCATATACGGCTTGCGGTTTGGTTGACCCAGATGTTCCAGCAACTCATCAAGGCTGTAATAGAAGCGCTCTCCCATCATGAGACCGTCTCTAAACGAGACGATCACGACGAAGCGAAGTTTGAATATGCGCTGGGTGGCGGTGACCCCCAGGAATGGACCGATATGGCGGCACGAGAACCCGGTTTCGGCGATCAGCGATCCGTCGTCTGCCCAGGCGCGCCGTCCACTTTCCACCGTGGTGTCGAGGCCGTTCCACCATTCGTGATAATGATCCCTTGCGCCTTCGTGGCCACGCCATACCCGCCCCATCGCCAGATCTTCGAACACGCATTCCGGATGCAGCGTCGCCAGCGTGCCGGCCATGTCGTGCGCGCTTTCGGCCGCTACGTGCCGGGCAACCAGTTCGCCGCGAGTCTTCAGGTCCATCCATCGCTCCCGTTTTGAGAATGAGGCTGGACAGTAGCGATTTATTGGGTCAGCCTATTGTGCCATTTTGTTCAGTTTAATTGGACCATTATGACGAAGGGAAAATCCGGTGGACGGGCCCTCCATCTCGCTGCCGCCGCACAGGGGCAGGGCAGATTTGCGACGCTGTACGCCTCGTTACGGCAAGCGATCGCCGAAGGGCGTCTGCCTGCCGGTGCGCGGCTGCCATCGACACGGGATCTGGCGAAGCAGGAAGCGGTCGCCCGAGGCACCGTCATTGCTGTTTTCGAGCAACTTAGCGCAGACGGGTTCTTGACCTCGCGGACTGGCGACGGGACCTATGTGCGCGCAGCCCCGGTACAGATCCTGAAACCTGCTGCCGACCACCGGGGCGGTTTCAGGAAGCCGTCGATCCGAACACCCCAGAGCAGTCCCTTTCCGGTCGGGGCAAGCGAACCGCGTCCCTTTCGTGCCAACGTTCCCGCTATCGATCTCTTTCCGCGCGCGATCTGGGGGCGGCTTGCGGGGCGTTATTGGCGCGAAGTTTCGCCTCGAAAACTGGGCGACAGCGACCCGAGGGGGCACATCGGGTTACGCGAGGCCTTGGTAGAATATTTGGCTGTGAGCCGAGGCGTTCGCAGCGAAGTCGGACGCGTATTCATTGTGCCGGGTACGCAGGCGGCACTCGATCTGATATGTCGCGCCGTTCTCGAGCCCAACGGCACGGTCTGGGTTGAAGATCCCGGCTATGTCGGTGCGCGGCAGCTTGTCAGGCAATGGGGTGCAACCGTTGTTCCCATCCCCGTCGACGACGAGGGAATGCGCGTACCAAAGGATGTGCCTGTGTCGCAACGACCCCGGCTGGTTCTCGTTACACCGGCGCATCAAAGCCCACTTGGCGTTACAATGTCCTTGCCCCGCCGCCACGCGTTGCTCGATCAGGCAAGGCGCGCCGGGGCATGGATCTTTGAAGACGACTATGATGGCGAACTGCGATACGGCCTGCGACCGCTCAGTGCGTTGCAGGGCATCGACCTCGACGGATGTGTCATCCATGCGGGAACGTTCAGCAAGACGCTGCTTCCTTCACTGCGGCTGGGTTACATGGTGGTGCCGGATCGCCTCGTGGAACCGCTGATGTCGATGATGTCGCTGACCCTGCGGTTCGTTGCGCCGATGGAACAGGCCGTACTCGCCGAGTTTATCAGCCTCGGGCATTTTGGTCGCCATATTCGACGCCTGCAGGAGGCTTACGCGACGCGGCATGCGATGCTGCGAAGCGAATGCAACCGTCTCTTGTCCGGCTCAATCGAACTCAGCACCGCGGCGGCAGGCCTGGATGTGGTCGGTTGGTTGCCGCGTGGAACGTCCGACGTTGCCGTTTCCCGCACATTGATGTCCAGTGGAATCGAAGCGCGGCCGCTCTCCCACTATCGAGTCCGGCGAGGAAGACCGGGTCTGTTGTTGGGTGCGGCTGCGTTCGACGAGGTTGCCATTCGGGGCGCGGTCAGTCGTATGGCGGCGGCACTCGAAAACTCTGACCGCTGATGATCCCGTGCCTGGGTTATCTGCCGGGCATATGCCGGGTCGATAAAAACGTCGATCAGGGTGATTGGGAGCCTTTCTGCAAATCTCGGCATCGAACCTCCTGACCTCTGTTGCCGGATCCTATCTCGCGCTGTCTGTCGTTGCCTCGTGGTCTACCTGGTGTTCGGCGTCAATACGACACTCCCGCTGGCCGTAGCGGCGTTGCTGATCGTGATGGGAATGTTGATGGCCGGTTATGCATTGTCCATGCGCTTGCCAGCATTTTGGGCCCCAACAGGACACGCCTCCTGCTGCCATCAGGCGCTGCACCAGAGTGCGACGCGATTATCAATTACCCTGTTTCATTTGTATCGTCCTGACATGCAGCATTTGCGCATTGGATTGGATCGTCGCCATACCACCGTGGGTTATGGCAGATCCCCCGCTCGGGACTGAGTGAGGACCGATCGCGCGATCGTGACCAAGGCTTTCGCTGCTGGCGACAGCGTTCTGCCGGTACGTTGCAGGAGCGACACCTGTCGCGTGATGGCTGGTCGCGTAAGGGGCTTTGCGATCAGCATCGGAAACTGGTCGGCCGGTAGCATTGTCGCCGGAAGAATGGCGAGCCCAAGTCCCTGCGCAGTCATCGCAAGCGCGGTGTTTATCAAAGTGACCTCATAGGTCGGGACCAGTCGCTTGCCTTGCTGTCCCAGCGCCTGATCGATCTGCATGCGAATTCGCGTTTCGCGTCGCATCGCGATCGTTGGTTGGCGCGCTAGTTCATCCCAAGTCAGGGAACGCCGCGCGGCGAACTCAGCCGTGTGACGACCGATGGCGCTGAGGCGCCCGCCGACCAGCGCTTCGATCTTCATTTCCGCGATTTCGCCTTCGACGCTGCCGATCGCAAACTGCGCATCCGTGGCGATCATGCGCGGTACGAGATCGTCGGCCGCGACGTCGCGCATGTCGATCTCGACGTCGGGATAGACGGCACGAAATCTGGCAAGCACCCGTGGCATCAGCGCCGACGCGGCGCCGGCCGATGCGAGGAACGCGACGCGGCCGGCACGCGCCTCGGCAAGGTCGCGCATGCGCCGCGACAGCCCCTGCGCATCGCCGAGCATGCGATCGGCGGCATGAATGGCCTCATGCGCAGCCAGCGTCGGCTGCACCGCGCGTGTGGTGCGATCGAACAGCTTCACGCCGAGCTGGGCCTCGAGCTGCTGTATCAGCAGGCTTGTCGCCGACTGCGTGATCCCGAGCTCGCGCGCGGCCCGGGTAATGCTGCGCGCGCGATAGACGCCGGTGAAAGCCCGCAATTGCCGCAAAGTGACATTCATAGGAAAAGCTCATGAATTCATAAGTTCTTTCAGGCTTATCTCATAAACGAACCCGTTCTAAAAGGCACCTTGGTCCGCACCGACGGGCAGCGGCAGTCAAAACGAGACGAGGGGAGCGGATGAGGACGCAGGTACTGGTGGTGGGCGCGGGACCGGTGGGACTCACCGCGGCGATGGATCTGGCGTCGCGCGGCGTCGATGTCGTGGTGGCCGAGATCCGGCACGCCGGCGACCCGCCAAGCGTCAAGTGCAATCACGTCTCGGCGCGCTCAATGGAGGTATTCCGCCGGCTTGGCGTCGCCGCAAAACTCCGCGACGCGGGGTTGCCCGCAGACTTCCCGAACGACTGCGCCTATCGGACCACGGCCACGGGCATCGAACTGTGCCGCATCGAAATTCCCGGCCGCTCGACCCGCTACAGCGCAACCGGTGGCCCCGATACGTGGTGGCCGACGCCTGAGCCGCCGCACCGGATTAACCAGGTTTATCTCGAACCGATCCTGTTCAGCCACGCCGCCGCCCAGTCGCGCATCACGATCCTGGCGCGGACCGAGATCGTTGAGATCGCGCAGGATGACCGGGAGGTGGTTGCGCTGGCCCTCGATCTCGACAGCGGCAAGTCGTTCCGTATCGCGGCATCCTTTGCCATCGGATGCGACGGCAGCCGTTCTCTCGTGCGCAAGTCGATCGGGGCGAACCTGTCGGGGACACCGGTCATCCAGCGTGTGCAGTCGACCTATGTCGAGGCCCCGCAGCTCAAGGACCTGATGGGCCCGCACAAGCCAGCGTGGATGGTCCTCTCGCTCAACCCGCGCCGCTCGGGCACCACGGTTGCGATCGACGGTCATGACCGGTGGCTGATCCACAATCATCTGAGGCCCGACGAACCGGAGTTCGACTCAGTCGACCGCGACTGGGCGATCCGCACCATCCTCGGCGTCGACGAGCGTTTCACGTACAGGATCCTGAGCAAGGAGGACTGGGTCGGACGCCGACTGGTAGCCGATCGCTTCCGTGACCGACGAATCTTCATCTGCGGCGACGCCGCGCATCTGTGGATGCCCTATGCGGGCTATGGCATGAATGCCGGGATCGCCGACGCAGTCGATCTTGGCTGGCAACTGGCCGCTCATTTGAACGGATGGGCGCCGGCCGCGATTCTCGACGCTTATGGGGCGGAGCGCCAGCCGATCACCGAACAGGTGTCTCGCTTTGCGATGGACCACGCCGTCGCCATGATGGCGCAGCGAGGTGGTGTATCCAATGAGATCGAGGATGATACGCCGCGCGGGCAGGCCGCGCGTGCCGCGCTTGCCAAGGCGGCCTATGATCTCAACGTCCAGCAATATTGCTGCGCCGGATTGAATTTCGGCTACTACTATGATGCCTCGCCGATTATCGCCTATGACGGCGAAACCCCGCCGCCCTATACGATGGGCAACTTCACGCCGTCTGCGGTTCCCGGCGCGCGTGCACCACATCTGTTTCTGCGCGACGCAACGTCGCTCTATGATTCATTCGGTCCGGGCTACACCTTGATGCGGTTCGATCCGACGATCGATGTCACGCGGTTGCTCTCCGCCGCAGAGGAACGAGGCGTTCCGCTCGCGGTGGTCGAGCTGTCGATTGATGAAGCGAACGGAGCCTATGGCGAGAAGCTGATGCTGGTGCGGCCGGATCAGCATATCGCCTGGCGCGGTCAGGTTGTGCCCGAAAATCCGGAAGCGTTGATTGCACGCATCACCGGTGCGGCCGGCGCGAACGTTAGAAAGGCTGACATAGCACTGCCGGCCTGACTGCGGCGCCGATCGCAGCGATCGGAAGTTTGCTGCTGGAAGAACGGCTTGGGGACGAAACATGTTTCACAGCGGAAAGAATCGTATCCTGGCCGCGCTGGCCGGCGCGGCGCTTGCAGTCCTGCCGTCGCAGGCCAGCCATGCGGCCTACCCGGAGCAACTGATCAAGATCATCGTGACGTTCCCGCCCGGCGGCAGCGCCGATATCGTCATCCGCGCGCTCGAACCGCTGGTTTCGGCCGACCTCAAGCAGGGCCTCGTCATCGAGAACCGTGCCGGGGCCGGGGGCAACATCGGCATGACCGCGGTCGCTCAAGCCAAGCCGGATGGCTACACACTCGGCGTGGCGCCGGCCGGCGCGCTGACGGTGAATCCGCACCTTGGCCCGACGATGCCTTTCGATCCGAAAGACCTTGTTCCTGTTACCCTGCTCGCCGAGATCCCCTTCGTGCTGGTGGCCTCGGAGAAGGTGCCCGCGCGCACGGTGGCGGAGACGATCGCGCTCGCCAGCGCGAAGCCGGGCGAGTTGTCGATCGGTCACGGCGGCAACTCGACCGCAATGCATCTAACCGCGGCCTTGTTCGCGCAGAAGGCCGGCGTTCGGATGGGACTCGTGCCGTATCGCGGGACCGCGCCGGCAACAGTCGATGTGCTGGCGGGGCACGTACCCTTTGCGGTGCTCGACATCCCGGCGTCCAGGCAGCTTATTCTTGAAGGCAAGCTCAACGCGATCGGTGTTTCGTCCGCGCGACGTATTCCGTCGTTGTCCGGCGTGCCCACGCTTGTCGAGGGTGGCATTGCCGGCTTCGAAGCCGTCGGTTGGTTCGGACTGGTCGCGCCAGCTGGTACGCCTGCGGACATCGTGGCCAGGCTGAACGAGGCTTTCGTGAAGGCGTTAAAGGATCCGTCGGTTATCGAGAAGATCCAGTCTCTTGGCGCCGAGCCCGCGCCAACGTCGCCAGAGCAATTTGCACGCTTCATTCAAAGCGAAAGCGCAAAATGGGGCAAGCTCGTCAGCGAGGCTGGAATCAAGGCCAACTAGCAGCAACGAGCCGAGGAAGGTCCTGTTCAATCACGGTCCCCGGCATCATTTGGCCAGCGTCTGCTGGGCTATCCCGAACGTAATGCGTGCAATGGCGCCTCAAGCCATCTACTTCTTCCCCGCTTTTGCGACGACCGTTCCCCATTTCTGCACCTCGCTCTCGATAAATCGTGCAAATTCATCCGGCGCCATTGGCAACGGATCAGAGCCCAGCGCGCGGATCCGCTCGACGATTGCCGGATCCTTCAGCGCTTTCACAAATGCCGCGTTGATTTTCGCGATTGCATCGGCTGGAGTTCCGGCCGGCGCCACAATGCCGAACCAGCCTGTCGCTTCAAAACCTGGGACCCCCTGTTCGGCAAATGTTGGAATACCTGGAAGACGTTGATATCGATGCGCCGAAGAGACGGCGATAGGCGTGATGAGACCGCCCTCGATCGCGGCTATTGCCGATGGAGGATCGATCACTCCGAGCGACATATGCCCGCCGATCAGATCGGTAACTACCGGAGCCATACCGCGATAAGGCACCAGTTCCAGCTTGGTATCGGCCATCTGATTCAACATCTCGGTTGTCAGGTGCATCAACGTGCCGTTACCCCCGTGACCGATTGCAAGCTGGTTTGGCTGCTTTGCCATGGCAACGATGTCGCGAAGCGTCTTTCCCCGCAGCTAATTGGAGGCGGCGAGAATGAAAGGCACTGACGCGAGACCGGTAACGGGCGCAAGGTCCTTGCGCGGGTCATAGCCCGTGTTCTCCTGGACGCCGAGGCTGACACCCAGACCCGCCGCGCCGCCTAGTCCGATCAGATAGCCGTCCGGCGGCGCCTTGGCGACCATGCCGATGGCGATCGCGCCGCCTGCACCCGGACGATTTTCAATCACCAGCGTCTGCCCTAATTGCTGTTCGACGGTCGGCTGTACGATGCGTGCGATTGCATCGGAACTGCCGCCGGCGGGAAACCCGACGACGAGGCGGATCGCACGTTCGGGGTAGGCGCTCGCAGCCATACCATTGCCAACCGCGGCCCACTGGCATGCGAGTACGATCGCTATCACTCCCCTTGATACGCTTCTCATGGTCCCTCCCGATGTTTGTTATGAGGCCCGCACGCCAGCCAACAGATTGGATCCGTCATTGTGCCGGCAGCCCGTAGATGACGGTCTACTGGGTTATCTTGATATTGCCGGCGCGGGCGACCGCTCGCCAGCGTTCGAGATCCGTCGCGATGATGCGAGAAAATTCCTCCGACGAATTGCCGACGGACTCGATGTTGAGCGATTGCAGGCGGGAGATTACGTCCGGCAAGCGCGCGATGCGGACGAATTCCGCCTCCAGCTTCCTGACAATGTCGGGTGGCGTCGCGGCGGGCACGAATATGCCGCTCCACAACACCGCTTCGACGTCAGCGCCCGCTTCCTTCATCGTTGGCACATCAGGCAAGCCGTCCATCCGCTTCGGTGCGGCAACTGCCAGCGCGCGGGCAAGACCGCCATTGACCTGGCTGGTCACCGGTCCGGAATCGGCGATCGTCGCGGTCACCTCGCCGGAGATCACAGCGGTGACGGAATCGTTGGCGCCCTTGTAGGGGATCATCTGCATCGGCGCGCCGGTCTTCTGCTTGAAAAGCTCGGTTGCGAGTTGGAAGGCGGCGGAGGAACTCGAATAATTCGCCTTATCCGGATTCGCCTTGGCGTAGGTGACGAGATCGGCCAACGACTTGAACGGCGACGCCGCGTTGACGATCAGGATCAGTGGAAACGAGCCAAGCTCGGACACCGGGGTGAAATCCCGCATCGTGTCGTAACTCAGCTTCTCGTAGACAGCCGGGTTGATCACCATGGCGCCGCTGGCACCGACCAGCAGCGTATAGCCATCGGGTGCAGACCGCGCGACGTATTCGGTGGCAAGGATCGCACCCGCGCCGGGCTTGTTTTCAATGATGACCGGCTGGCCGAGACTTTCCGACAGTTTCTGTCCGACGATGCGGGCGATGATGTCGTTGCCGCCGCCTGCCGTGAAGCCGACGACGATACGGATAGCGCGGGTCGGATATTTCACCTCGTCGGCAGCTTGCGCGAAACCGGAATAGCTTAAACAGATGGCGGCAAGCGCTACGCGGCTGAAGTTCTTCATGATTTCAATCCTTCCAAGACAGAGTGCATGGAAATGCGCAATTTGGGTGCCGGCGAACAAACCTGGATTGCCGCTAGAGCGGTGTGATTTCGACATGCAGGACGGCAGAGATGCCACTGTCGACGGCAGCGAGGCAGCGATCGACCGCGGCGGCGAGTTCATCCGGCTCGCCGACGAATTCGCCATGTGCGCCGAAGGCGCGGCCAATGTCGGAGAAGCGTCGTTGCTCGCCCTGCCGACCTGAGCGCAGTTGCGATTGAAACGAATCGGTCTGGGCGGCGACGCCCTTCGGATAAACTCGCTGTACCGATGATTTCACCGCCTGCCAGCCGCCATTGTCGAGCACCACCGTCAGAATCGGAATTTGATATTGCTGGGCGACCGCGAATACCGAGTCTGGCGACGAGAAGTGAAACGCGCCGTCGCCGATAATCTGCACGATGCGCCGCTCCGGCTTCGCCAGCTTCAGCCCCAACGCCATGCCGCCGCTAAAGCCGAGCCCTCCACCGGCAAGGCCGACATAGCTGTGTGGCTGCGTGCGACGGATCTGCTCCTGCACCAGCGGCGCATTGCGGATCGCTTCGTTGACGACGATATCGTCCTGCGACAACGCACGGTTCAAGGTTGCGAACAGATAGGCGGCGCTGAGCGCGCCGGGCAGGCCCTTGTTCTCAGCTGCAGTTGCGCGGCGCATCGCCGCTGCATCGCGGGTAGCGCTCCAACTGGCGATGCGCTCGGTGACGCGCTTGCGATAGAGGTCATCGGCGCGCGCCTCGACCACCTCGAGCATCTGCCGCAGAACAGTCGCGCAATCGGCTTGGATCCTGATGTCGGTCGGGAATCCCCACATCGGGAAATCCGACTTCAGCGGATCGATGTCGATCTGGATCCAGTCGATGGCTTCGACGCGCTTGGCGTATTGCGGCACAAAAGGCACGTCGGTATCGAGCAGCAGCCCGACGTCGGCCTGTTCCAGCAGGGGCATCGGATCGAAACCGGCAAAGCAGGGCGAATCCTGCGAGATGTTGAGATCGATCGAGTTGAACTCCGCGATCCGGATGCCGCAGGCAAGCGCGAGGCGTTCCAGCGCCGACACAGCATCCGCATTACGCCCGAGATAGGCCGTCAGTGCGATCGGATTTTCCGCGGCCATCAGCCGCGTGGCGATGGCCTCGACGCGGGCCTGGTCGATACCGCCGACCGTCACGCCGCCATAACGCGCGGGGCGATAGGCCGGCATCTGCGCCTCGTCCCATTCCTCGGCCAGCGTCTCGCGCGGCAGCATCATGTAGACGGGCCCCGGCGGATCGCTGTGCATGAAGGCGCCGGCGCGGGCCAGCGCTTCCTTCACGACGACACCCGACGGCAACGAGTATTCCCATTTGACGTAGGGCCGCACGATGCTGGCGATGTCGAAGGGATCCTGCACAAAATGCACATAGGTGTCGCGCGATCCGGTCAGTTCGCCATGCAGCGTGTAGGGCGCACGCCCGGCGAACAGCATCACCGGCAGCCGATAACGAAACAGGTTCTGAATGGCCATGCAGGCATTGGCCGTTCCGGCATCGACATGCACGAACACCGCCTGTCCCTTGCCGGTGGCCAGTGCGTAGCCTCCGGCCATATGAACGGCGACGATCTCATGCGGGCAGAGGATGATCTCGGGGTGCTTGCGGCCTTCGCGGTCCCAGCGCGCGATCTCCTCGATCAGCGAGACATGATCGGTGCCGAGGTTGGCGAAGATATACTCAACGCCGAGGTCGACGAGCCCTTCGAGGAAATAATGCGCGGCACTGTGACTGCTCATACCCTTGATTCCCTGTGTTTCCTTGCCGGCTTTCGGCTTTTGTTTTCTTGTTTGACGACGGAGCTGGCGCAGGCGTCAGGGGTGGCCGCCGATCATGCTGCGGACAATACTGGCGGCGTCCGTCACCTCACCGTCCGATGTCCAGGCGATGAATTGATCGGGCCGGACCAGGACCAGCGTCGCTTGGTAGAATTCCCGGCTTTCCGCGCTGGCGTCCCTGATCAGCTTGAGCGGCACTCCGCTGGCCTCGGCGGCGCGCTGGATTTCAGCGACAGCGACGTCCGGCGCGCCGAAATCGAGCAGCGTAAAACCGGCGCCCAGCTCCTCGAAGACGTTGCGGCCCGACCCGAGCTGGCGCGGCGCCAGGTGATGTCCGGCCCGGGCTGCGAATTCATGCGAGCCGATCGCGCTGCAGCTGGCGCCGGGCGGACCTGCGACGATCGACGATCCCTCGTAGTTCGGCTCGAACGAACTGACCTCGGAGCGCGCACCGGATGAGCGCGCCTGCCATTCGGCTTCAAATGCATTCCTATCGATCGCGGGGTCGAAATTGGCCAGGAAATCCTTGTCGCTTTGGATCGCCTTTTCGATGAAGTCCCGTGCGGTTGACACGAACACCGGCCGCCGTTCCTCGCCGTAGGTGTCCAGCAGATTTGCTCCGGCCCAGCCCTGCAGTGCTGCGGCAAGCTTCCAGCCGAGATTGGCGGCGTCTTCGAGGCCGGTGTTGATGCCGTAGCCGCCATAGGGCGGATGGCCATGCGCGGCGTCGCCGGCGATAAAGACGCGCCCGATGCGATACTGATCTGATATTGCGACGCGCAGATCCCAAAAGCCGGTGTGTTCGAATTCGACGTCGAATTCCTCTCCGACCGCTGAATACAGATAGCGGCGGAAATCGAAATTGTCCCTGGTGGTGCCGAGAGGCACCGGCGCATGGAAGAACCAGGTGGTGCCAAGGTCGACGCGCCCGAAGAATTGCCAATAGCCCTTCAGGTCGGGATGCAGCACATTGTAGAATGACTTGTTGGGGAAGCGTTCGAGCAGTCTGTGCAGGCCGGTCGAGCGGAATACCAGCAGCACCATCAGCCGGTCGTGATCGGACAGGGTCTGGGTGATGCCTGCCGCGTCGCGTACCAAAGAGCGACTGCCGTCACAGCCGACCACATAGTCTGCCCGCAACGTGCGACGATGACCGCTGTTGCGCTCGGTTATCGTCACCCACACGCCATCTGCGTCCTGCTCGATGCCGGCGGCGCTCCAGCCGAAGAATGTCTCGACGCTTTGCAGCTGGCTCAGGCGATGCCGCAACACCGCTTCGGTGGCATATTGCGGCAGCCGTTCGTTGTCGGTGAAGTAATAGGGCCGCACCAACTCGCGCTGCAGCCAATCATACTTGTAACCGCTCAGCAGCGTGCCGTAGGAGGTCATGCCGCCGATGCCGTAGTCGCGCGGTATGGTCCGCGCAGCACGAAGTTCCGGCTCCGCGCCCCAGAAGTAGAAGTGCTCCAGCGTGCGCTGGGTCAGGTTCTGTCCCTTCGGGATCTGCTGCGGACTGCTATGGCGCTCGATCAGAATGCACCTTACGCCGCGCTGGCCGAGTTCGATCGCAAGACCAAGACCAACCGGCCCGCCGCCAACAATGACGACTTGCGTTGTGATGGCGGTGGGCGTGTTCATCCTGGCTTCTTGCTATTGGCGTGAATTTTCTACCCGCCGGGTGCGAGCGGGCGTGCAAAATGAGAACAGGACTGCCGCCAAGTCAAGGTTAATCTCACAATATAAGATTATGATCTAGTTTTTGGCTGTGTGGAGGTCTGATCGACCGAGATCTGGAGCGCCACGCGCCGGACCTCGGCACCGATCTGATCGATCAAGGCGCCGGTCACCAGGCTGCCGGAAATGGTGACGCAGACGCTGGCGATCGGATAACGGCGGTCGTCGAAGATCGGCGCGGCGATGCCGACCGCGCCGGGCGTGACCTCGCCATAGGCGACGGAAAATCCGGCTTTGCGAACCTTCTTCAGGCTTTTCAGGACGTCCTCGGCGGTGTCGCCGAGGCCGACCGAGCGTAGGTCGGCGAGGTTGCGCTCGACCAGCGGCAGCAGCTGCGGTCGCGGCAGAAACGCCATGATCGAGCGCGCGATCGCGCCGCGCCCGAGCGGCATCGGTCGTCCGCGAGGATAGGAACTGATCGGGTTTTTAGCGGAAGATTCGGAGACCACGCACAGAATCTTGTTGCCGTACCAGCGTAAAACCATGGCGGTGCAGGAATAAGCCGCAGTCAGTTCTTTCAGATGGGGCACGCCGTGCAGCACCAGCGCGTCGGAGCGGCGCGTCAGGTAATCCATCTCGACGACCTTGGGTCCCAGCGTGACCCCGGAGTTGCGGCTCGACATCAGGAAGCCGGCGTCCTTCAGGATCTTCAGATAGCGGTACAGCGTCGGCCGACTATAGCCGAGCTCGCGCATCAGATCTTCGGGCATCCATTCCAGTCGGTCCTCGGAAAACACCTCGAGAACCGCCAGTACCCGTTCCAGACTGTTCGTTGGCTTCATGCCTCGGGCCGCATGGTCTGACATCGCTCCAATTTCGGCCAGCGGCCCGCCGCGCTTTGCTCAGCTCACATCAGATACTTTTTCCGGTTTGGCGGAATCAAGCTTGAACTGGTAGATGATCGGTTCATAATCTCATAATAAGAGATTTTGTGCTAGACGCCACCCGTTGGCGTGGATGGGGAAACATCGTGACGATCGATTCTGCAGGCTGGACGCCTTCACGCCGCACATTGCTGGGAATTCTGGTCACGGCTCTAGCCCCGCTAAACGCGGCGCATGGGCAGTCGCAACAAACAATCCGGGTCAACGTCCCGTTCTCGCCAGGCACAGGTCCCGATCTGCTCGCGCGCATTCTCAGTGAAGAATTGCGGCAGCGATGGAATCAACCCGTCATCGTCGAGAACAAGCCGGGTGCAAGTGGCAACATTGGCACAGATGCAGCCGCGCGCGCAGCTCCCGACGGCCACACGCTTCTGGTGACCGTCAATACCTTCGTAATGAATGCAAGCCTCTATCGCTCGATCCCCTACGACCCCGAGAAGAGTTTTGAACCGATCGCGGAGATCGCGACCGGCGTACTTGCGCTCGTTGTTCATCCTTCGCTCAACGTCGCCACGTTCCCGGAATTGATCGCACTTGCTCGCAGCAAGCCGGGGGAAATCAATTATGCTTCCCCCGGCCGAGGCACACCACAACATCTCGCCATGGAGCTGTTGAAGCTGACGGCGAAGATCAACCTGACACACATTCCGTACCCCAGCTCCGCCGGCGCCGTGAAAGACCTCGCGGGCGGACACGTCTCGGCGATGTTCATACCGATCCATACCGCGCTTCCTCTCGCGGAAGCGGGGCAAATTCGCATCCTCGCCGTAGGCAGCCAGGCTCGGGCGCAGCGTGCGGCGCAGGTGCCGACGCTTGCCGAACTTGGTGTCACCGATTTCGATGTCGATTTGTGGTATGGGGTGCTGGCCCCGGCCGGTACACCGAAGGCGATCGTTGACCGCTATAATGCGGTTTTCAATGAGATACTGGCCCAGCCGGGCGTACGCGAAGTGCTCGACCGGCAAGGCTTGATCGCTCAAGGCGGTCCGCCTGAACGATTGGCAGAGCTGATCGCCAAAGATCGCCTGCGCTGGGCCAAAGTCGTGAAGGATGCCCAGATCACTTCGGAATAGCTTTGAACGAGATTCACCGAGGCTTTCTCGCGTAGGCATTGAGGCAAAGTCGCCTCAGAAGAACGACTGCTTTGGCGCAAAAGCATCCATAAGAGGGTAGCAAGCCGTGAGAAACGCCGGAAAACCCAAAATCATCGTCGCCGGCGGCGGCATAGGCGGGTTGACGGCAGCGCTTTCGCTCATCAAGCGCGGCTTCGAGGTCGAGATTTACGAGCAGGCGCCGATCCTTCAGGAGATCGGGGCCGGTGTGCAGATCAGCTCCAACGGTATGCTTGTCTTTCACGAACTCGGCCTCGCTACCCGCGTCATGGAAGAGGCCGCGCATCCGGAGCGGCGTGAGATTCGGATGTGGAATACCGGCCAGGCCTGGACCGCTTTCGATCTCGGAACCGTGTCGGTACAGAACTATGGTCACCCCTACGTCACGATGTTCCGGCCGGACCTGCTGGGTATCCTGTCGAATGCGGTGACGATTGCTGCTCCCGGCGCGCTTCGTCTGGGACGTAGGGCCGTGGGATACGAGACCGCAGGAGACCGCGTCATCCTGCGGTTCGACGACGGCAGCACCGCCGAAGGCGACGTGCTGATCGGCGCCGACGGAATCCACTCCGTGATCCGTGCAGGACTGCATGGTTCGGACAACGCCGAATTCACGGGCCTCGTTGCGTGGCGCGGCGTCATCCCGACGGCGAACCTGCCGCCTCGCCTGGCACGTTCGGTTTCGTCGAACTGGGTCGGGCCCGGCCGTCACGTCGTGCAGTATCCCTTGCGTCGCGGAACGCTGATGAACTTCGTCGGCGTGGTCGAACGCGAGGACTGGCACGAAGAGTCCTGGACGACACCGGGTTCGCATGCGGACATGCTCGCCGACTTCGCCGGGTGGCATGAAGACGTGCAGACACTTATCGCAGCCATTCCCCAACCGTACCTCTGGGCATTGAAACTGCGCCATCCGCTTCCGTCATGGTCGGTGGGGCGCATCACGCTGCTCGGCGACGCCTGCCATCCGACGCTGCCATTCCTCGCGCAAGGCGCCGTCATGGCGATCGAGGACGGCTACATCCTGTCCCGCGCGCTCGAGGCGCACGGTACGGACGTCGCCGCGGCATTCCGCGCCTATGAATCGGCGAGGTACGAACGCACGTCCCGCGTCGTTAACGGGTCGGCCGAGAACACGAAACGCTTTCACAACCCGTTGCTGGGAGATCCGGCGACGGCACAGGCCTATGTGGAGCGCGAGTGGGCGGAAGACCGTCTG
This sequence comes from Bradyrhizobium sp. OAE829, assembly GCF_040546575.1. Lineage (NCBI taxonomy): Bacteria > Pseudomonadati > Pseudomonadota > Alphaproteobacteria > Hyphomicrobiales > Nitrobacteraceae > Bradyrhizobium > Bradyrhizobium sp. OAE829. Next base: position 6,618,787 of record NZ_JBEPOE010000001.1, read on the forward strand.
CGAGAGCGATACGACTGGTTGTACAGATACGACGCTACCGCCGTCGCGGTGTGATGACGTCGACTGAGCCGGTCCAGCCAAATGCGAGGACACTTGCGGGCGGACATGCCGCCGAGACCCGTGACCCCGCCGCCGGTCACGGGCGTCAATCCGGGCAGTTGCCGGGAATGTCGCTCAACATCCGTCCGGACGACTTACAAACCAAGCAGGCACTCGTGAGGTATGACGGCATGCCCTGGAACCGGTCGGTTCTCACCAGACGCGTCGGCTGTCCATCGCTGCGCCCGTAGTTCTACGGGAATGATGTGGCCCGCAAACCACAATTGCCGTGCGAGCGCTCAACACAGTCGCCCCCGCGATTGCGGCGGACCGAACGAATCAACTAGACCGCAAACGGGGCTGGGAAGCGGAGTACTAGTATGAGAGTAGCTTCCCTAGAAAGTATATTGACGGCGGCCACGCTGGTATCGGCCGTCGTTGTCGTGGTGTGGGGGATGAAGATTTTCTACGGCACGTAGGCGTGAACTACCGTCCGACAAGCGACCTCCGGCCAAGAAGAGGTTCGTGGCAATGACATTACTTCCGCGGCGGCGGAAGCTTCCTTCTCGAACTGCCAAACGTTTGTAGGGCAGCATGACGTACTGATCCTTGTTCGAAGTCTTCTTGCGAGAAAAATCAGTTCAAGAGGGCTTTCTGGTTTCAACCCTCATGCATTTCAGCTCCTTTTTGATGATCGTAGCCTTGGCCGTACTGGGCGTGCAGCTGGCCTATACGCTGTATCAACTGGTCACGTTCGTGCTCTAATCGGAAATTGCATGGCAGCTCCGCAGGTTAGCGGAACAGGCCGTTGTCCGATGTCTTCCATGACGCCTCATATCTGTGGGCCGCGTCGATTGCACTGCAGTTCGCGGCGTCAATCACGCTTCGAACGTCCCGACTGCCGGTCCAGGCGAAGTCGTTGCGCCCTCAAGCGCTTTATCTCTTCATCGAGGGCGTCCATTTCCTCAGTGCGTCGCACGTCCCTGGATTTCGGCGCATCGGCGCTGCGCAGTTTTTCGAGTGCTTTCTCGACGGAGAGTTTAGGTGTTTCAGCCATGGCTAACCCCATATCCGGGCGATAATTTATCGCGTCGATCGATGGCGAAGCGTACTGCCTCAAATCCAGCGCAGGGTTTGATCTAGATCAACATGAATTGTGGAGCGCTGATGCGGTTTCCGCGCAGTGTCCCCTCCCTGAAGGGGCCGGCTGCGCTTAGTTCCTTGATGTAAATCAACAGGTCAGCGGTCACAGTTCTCCATTTGCTTGGAAAAAGGAGAATGGACCAATGAGTGACCTCGTCGTGATTGCGTTTCCGACGGAAGCAAAGGCAGAGGAAGTTCGGCAGAAACTGCTGGCCATGCAGAAGGAGTATCTGATCGAATTGGGCGATGCGGCGATTGCCGTGAAGGATGCTCACGGAAGCATCAAGCTCAATCAACTGATCAACACCACGGCTGCCGGTGCGGTGTCCGGGACGTTTTGGGGTACGCTCATAGGCCTGATCTTTCTGATGCCGCTGGCCGGTGCCGCCCTAGGCGCGGCCTCGGGCACGCTCGGCGGGTATCTGACCGATGTCGGCATCGACGACAAATGGATGAAGGAAACCGCGGCTGCCATTCAGCCCGGGACGGCGGCGCTGTTCGTGCTGGTGCGGAAGGTCACCGCGGACAAAGTGCTCGAGGGGCTCAAGGGTGAAGGTGGCACGGTTCTGAAGACGTCTCTTGACCATACCAAGGAAGCGGCGCTGCAGGCGGCCCTGGCCGGAGTCCTGGCGGCTGCTCCGTCAGCGCCTTCCTGAGCGCATGACAGGCGTGGCATGCGACTGAATTTCCGCGGCTGGTCTGTTGCGGTTCTGGCTCTTGTTTCTTGTGCGTCACCGGGAGCGATGGCGCAGGTCCTTACGCCGTTCCGAAGTGAATCCCAGGCGCAGCGTCATTGTCCGGGGGAGACGATCGTCTGGCTCGATTTCGGAAGAGGGCGCTATTACTTCAAAGGCCAGAGGCGCTACGCGTCGGGAACTACCGGCAGCTTCGTATGCAGGCATGAGGCCCGGGATAGCGGCTATCGACGTTCGCGCCTGGGATTGAGGTAGGCTCCGCGCCGCAACTCGCCGCGTGTTCTGAAGCCAGTTTCAGCGCGACGCCGCGGTGCGTGAGCCCTAAGCGAGCTTTAGCGACAGATGGATGGCCTGCGGGTCGCGGCGCGAGCCAGGCCTGAAGCCGAATTTTCCGAATACTTTTATCATCGCTGCGTTTTCGGGCAGAACTTCTGCCGTCAATTCCTGCAATCCTCCATCTCTGGCGAGCTTGACGAGATGACGCATCAGGATCGAGCCGACGCCGCGTCCCTGCCAGGCATCGATGACGACAAACGCCATCTCGGCGCGCCCCGGTTCGAAGACAATGTACCGGCCACCCCCGACGACGGCCTTGCAACCTGCTCCTTCGGCGAGCGCGACAATTGCGACGTGATTCTTGAAATCGATGTCCATGAAGAAGGCGCGCTCCTTGTCCGAGAAGTGGCGCTTCATTACGAAGAAGCGACGCTGCAGCGATTGGGCGCTGGTGTTTCCGACCGCAGCGAGCATGTCGGCTTCATCCTCCCGCCGAAGGGCGCGGATTTCGATTTCGCCGCCGTCGCGGAGACGTTCGCGTGCGGCGTAGTTGATGGCCTCGGACATGGCGTCTCGCATGCTGGCGGACAAACTGGCCGTCTCGTCTGCCGATGAAGCCGTCACCGGCCTGCATTGGTTTGATCTGGATCAAGACAATTGCGCAGGCGCGGCCGGTAGCTTGGCGACAGCATGCCCGCTCCCAGATGAAGGCGCGTCCTTGAAAACTCTTCGCCAATATTTGCCCGGAGACGATGTCATCCAGCTCGTGATCCGGCTTGGACTGCTTGCCTTCCTGATCTACTGGACGTTCGTTTTGATCCGCCCCTTCGTGCCGATCCTGACATGGAGTATCGTCCTCGCCGTCGCGCTCTATCCCGTCTTTGGCGCACTTTCCCGACTTCTCGGGGGGCGCCCGAGGCTCGCGGCGACAATTCTCACCCTGATCAATCTCGGCATCGTTATTGGGCCGGCGACCTGGCTTGGCTTGAGTGCTCTCGACGGAGTGAGGGAGTTCGCTGGTGGTCTGGGTGCTGGTAACCTGGTGGTTCCATCGCCGCCGGCGGCCGTCAAGGATTGGCCGCTCATCGGTCCCCAGCTTTACGAGTTCTGGGCCCAGGCTTCCAACAACATTCGATCAGCGCTGCGCGAGGTTGCTCCCCATCTGAAGCCGGTGGCCGGTACGTTGCTCGCGTTCGCCGGCAATGCCGGTGTGGGTACGCTACAGTTCCTCCTGGCGGTGGCGCTGGCCGGGTTTCTGTTTCCCTACGGCTCGCAGCTCGTGGCGGCGGGCAGGGGATTTCTCTTTCGCATCGTGCCCGAGCAGAGCGAGCATTTCCTGGAACTGGCGGGGGCAACCATCCGCGCGGTATCCCAGGGCGTCATCGGCGTCGCCATCATCCAGTCTTTGCTGGCCGGCATCGGGTTCAAGCTGGCCGGTATTCCGAGTGCGGGCCTGCTGGCCTTCGTGGTGATGCTCCTGACGATCGTGCAGATCGGTGCGGCAATCGTCCTGCTTCCTGTCATCATCTGGATCTGGTTCGACAAGGATTTCACCACGGCGCTACTGCTGACGCTGTTTCTCGGCATCGTCGGCGTGCTCGACAACATCCTGAGACCGCTGGTGATGGGGCGGGGCCTGACAACGCCGACACTCGTCATCTTCGTCGGGGTGATCGGGGGAACGCTCGCGCACGGAATTGTCGGCCTCTTTATCGGACCGATCATTCTCTCGCTCGCCTGGGAACTGACGGTGGCCTGGATACACGCCGATCGCGCGGCCGCAGCGTCACTGCCGGTTGATCGTCGAACGTTGACCTAAATCAACGTTCCCTGGCGCAAGACCCGTTGAATGAAGCAGACAATGAGGTCCGAATATGTCGACAGACACTGCAACGTCAGCAGGCGGCCCCATCTCAGGGCTTGTCGCTTCAGCCGTAGAATACATGGTCGATGCCGGACAAAGGAGCGTTCTCTTCCTTGACGTCATGCGTCAGCGCGGCGACCAGTACCGGGAACACCTTGCCCAAACCGCACCGCATGTTCTGCAATATTCGGCTGAACTGATCATCGACGGCCGCAAGCTCGATGAGCCGGTCAATTATGCGCTCGTGCGCATCATACCGCCCAAAGACGTCGAGATCGATCTCGACCGCCGACCGTTCATCGTGGTCGATCCGCGCGCCGGGCATGGTCCGGGAATTGGCGGGTTCAAGGCGGACAGCGAAATCGGCGTCGCGATGAAGGCGGGTCATCCCTGCTATTTCATCGGCTTCCTGCCGGAACCGATGCCTGGACAGACAATCGAGCGCATCGCGCGTGCCGAGGCTGTCTTCATCGAACAAGTCATCAGCCGACATCCGCAAGCCGACGGCAAGCCGTGCGTGATCGGCAACTGTCAGGCCGGCTGGGCCGTCATGATCCTGGCGTCGCTGCGGCCGGAGCTGTTCGGGCCCGTGATCATCGCCGGCGCGCCGCTCGCCTATTGGGCGGGTGTGCACGGCAAATACCCGATGCGCTACTCCGGCGGCCTTCTGGGAGGAAGCTGGCTGACCGCGCTGACGAGCGATCTCGGAGCCGGCAAGTTCGACGGCGCCTGGCTGGTGCAAAATTTCGAAAGCCAAAACCCGTCCAACACGCTGTGGACCAAGCAGTACAACGTCTACTCGAAGGTTGATACCGAGGCCGAGCGATACCTCGAATTCGAGCGCTGGTGGGGTGGACACGTCAACCTGAATGCCGAGGAGATCCAGTTCATCGTCGATGAACTGTTCGTCGGCAACAACCTCGCCGCCGGCCGGATTCAAATGTCCGACGGACAGATGGTCGATCTGCGCAATATCCGATCACCGATCCTGGTCTTCTGCTCCAAGGGCGACAACATCACGCCGCCGCAGCAAGCGCTGGACTGGATCCTCGATCTCTATGCCGACGTCGATGAAATCCGGACCTACGGGCAGACGATCGTCTATACGGTTCACGAAAGTGTCGGCCATCTCGGCATCTTCGTTTCCGGCGGCATTGCCAAGAAGGAACACGCGGAGTTCTCCAGCAACATCGACCTGATCGACGTGTTGCCGCCCGGGCTCTATGAGGCAACTTTCGAGGCCAAGGGTGACGATACCACAAGCGCCGATATGGTCGTCGGCCAATGGGTGATGCGCTGTGAGGCGCGGACGCTTGACGACATCCGCGCCATGGGCGGCAATTCGCCCGAGGATGAGCGGCGTTTTGCTGCAGCCAAACGCGTGTCCGAGATCAATCTCGCCGCCTACCAGAAGTTCCTCCAGCCGTTGATCAAGCGCCTGGTGACACCACAGATGGCGGAGTCGATGCGCAATCTGCACCCTCTGCGGATGCAGTACGAGGCGTTTAGCAGCCTGAATCCTTTCATGTCCGCGATCAAGTCCCTTGCGGAGAGGGCGACTGAGGAGCGCAAGCCGGTGTCGACGGACAACCCGTTCATGGCGTTCCAGGAGCAATTCTCCAAGCAGATCGTTCATGCGCTCGACAGCTGGCGTGATTCGCAGGAAGCGCTCAGCGAGGCGATCTTCCTTGCCGTCTATGGCTCGCCGGCGATTCAGGCGGCCGTCGGTATCGATCCGCAGTCGGTACCGTCGCGTCGGCAGGAGATGTCGGCCAAGCACCGCCAGATGCTGGAGGCCCGGATCGCCGAGCTGAAATCCAGGATCGGCGAAGGAGGCCTTCGGGAAGCGGCACTTCGCGGCCTGCTCTATGTCGGGTCGGCGCGGGGCATGGTGGACGAGCGCAGCCTCGAAGCGCTGCGCAACGTCCGCCGAAACGACAAGGGTGCGCGGCTGACACTGTCCGAGTTCAAGACACTGGTCCGCGAGCAATTCTTCATGCTGCTGCTGGATCGTGAGAATGCGTTGGCGGCCATCCCGAAAATGTTGCCGGACAATGCCGACGCCCGGCGTGCGGCCTTTGCCGCAATCCGCGACGTGCTGTCCGCCAGCGCCGCGATATCGGGTGAGGTCGCCAGCCGCCTGCGGCGTGTCGCCGAATTGTTCGGCGTCGACGCCACGGAAATGTTGGAGAGGACCTCCAACGTTGCCCCTTTCGATCCCAAGGCGAAGGCTTCGTAACGAAGGTTGGAAGAGATCGGAGCAGGACCATGAGCACGGCGGCCGATTCGAGCGGAGCGCGGTCTCCCAGCAAGTATGACCGCTTGATCAAAGCGGCCCAGGCTGTGCCGGCCGCTCGGACCATCGTCGTGCACCCCTGCGATGAAACCTCGCTACGCGGCGTCGTCGACAGCGCCGCAGCAGGCATCATCCGGCCGGTGTTGGTCGGTCCCGAAAGGAAAATCAGGGATACGGCCGGCAAGAGCGGCCTCGACATTTCCGGCTTCGAACTCGTCGATGCGGCTCATAGCGAGGAGGCCGCGGCAAAGGGCGTCGAACTCATTCATGCGGCCAAGGGCGAAATGCTCATGAAGGGCAGCCTGCATACCGACGAATTGATGCGAAGCGTCACGGCCAAAGTGGGTGGCCTGCGAACCGACCGCCGGATCAGCCATGTGTTCGTGATGGACGTGCCGGCCTATGCCGAGACGCTGTTTGTAACCGACGCGGCCATCAACATCTTTCCCGACCTCGATGCCAAGCGGGACATCATCCAGAACGCCATCGATCTCTATACGCAGGCCGGCTTCGGCAGATCACCGCGTGTCGCAATCCTGTCGGCGGTCGAAACCGTCACCGGCAAGATCCCGTCGACGATCGAGGCCGCGGCGCTCTGCAAGATGGCGGATCGCGGGCAGATCACCGGCGGCGTGCTCGACGGACCGCTGGCCTTCGACAACGCGATCGACATGGAAGCGGCTCGGATCAAGGGAATCAAATCCGAGGTCGCCGGCCGGGCGCAGATCCTGCTCGTTCCCGATCTCGAAGCCGGCAATATGCTGGCGAAGAATCTGGCTTACTTCGCCAAGGCGGATAGTGCCGGTATCGTGCTCGGCGCCCGGGTGCCGGTCGTCCTGACGTCGCGTGCGGACACAGCGCGCGCGCGGATGGCTTCCTGCGCGGTGGCCGCGCTTTATGCACATGCAAGGCGCCAACATGCGCCGACAGTTGCCGCGTGATCGCCATGGACACGATCCTCGTTGTCAATGCAGGCTCCTCGAGCGTCAAGTTCCAGATATTCTCGGTCGAGGGAGACGGAAGACTACAGCGGCAGATCAAGGGCCAGGTGGATGGCATTGGCAGCCGTCCGCGGCTTCGAGCGAGCGGAGCGAACGGCGATTCGCTGGCCGACCGTGCTTACCCGATCGAGAGCATGCCGGACGTTCCAGCCGCGCTGGCTACCGCGGGTGACTGGTTGCGGCATGAGCTTCGCATCAATCCCATGGCGGTCGGACATCGTGTCGTTCATGGCGGTCCGGACCATGACCGGCCGGTGCTGATCGACCATGGTGTCGTATCTCGGCTGGAGCGGTTCATTGCCCTGGCCCCGCTTCATCAGCCGCACAATTTGGCGCCGATCCGCTCGCTTCTCACCAATTTTCCAGCGCTTCCGCAGGTGGCCTGTTTCGACACCGCGTTTCACCGTACCCATGACGCGGTCGCCGACCACTATGCGATCCCTCATCAGTTGTACGCGGAGGGCGTGCGACGTTATGGATTTCACGGTCTCTCCTACGAATACATCGCGAAAGCGCTGCCGCAAATCGCGCCTGATATCGCCAAGGGCCGGGTGATCGTCGCGCATCTTGGAAGCGGCGCTTCGATGTGCGCGCTGAAGCAAGGACGCAGTGCCGAGAGCACCATGGGTTTCACGGCCCTCGATGGGCTTCCCATGGGAACGCGCCCGGGACAGATCGATCCCGGCGTCGTGCTCTATCTCATCAGCGAAAAGGGAATGTCGGCATCCAACGTGCAGGATTTTCTGTATCGCGATTGCGGCTTGAAGGGCCTTTCCGGCATCAGCAACGATATGCGCGAGCTGGAGGGAAATGCAGATCCACGTGCAAAGCTGGCCGTCGACTATTTCGTATACCGGATCGGTCTCAATGCCGGCATGCTTGCCGCCGCATTGCAGGGCGTGGACGCTTTCGTCTTCACCGCCGGTATCGGGGAAAATTCGGCTCGAATTCGGGCCTGTATCGTCAACCAGCTTGGATGGCTCGGCGTCGTGCTCGATCCGGCCGAGAACTCCCGCCACGCGCGGCTGATCTCGCGGTCTGACAGCCGGATTCCGGTCTATGTCGTGCCAACCGATGAGGAGTTGATGATCGCGCAGCACACCTTGTCGCTGCTGTTGAACAGGCCGTCGCCTAACCCCAGACATGAGAGGGTGTCATGATCCCCGTATTTCCGGATTCCAAGGTTGCCCTGAAGGGCAAGAAAGGCCTGATCGTCGGCATCGCCAACGACCAGTCGATCGCCTGGGGATGCGCGAAGGCATTTCGCGCGCTCGGAGCGGAGCTCGCCGTCACCTATTTGAACGATCGCGCGAAGAAGCACGTCGAGCCGCTTGCACAGGCATTGGAGGCGCCGATCTTCATGCCCATGGACGTCATGGTCGAAGGCCAGACGGAGCAGGTGTTCGAACGGATCGGGAAGGAATGGGGGCGGCTCGATTTCCTGCTGCACTCGATCGCCTTCTCACCCAAGGAGGCACTTCACGGACGCGTCGTGGATGTCAACCGCGACGGCTTCCTCAAGACCATGGACGTCTCATGCTGGTCGTTCCTGCGAATGGCCCATCTGGCCGAACCTTTGATGAAGAATGGCGGAACCATGTTCACCATGACTTACTATGGCAGCCAGATGGTGGTCGAGAACTACAACGTGATGGGCGTGGCGAAGGCCGCGCTTGAAGCTGCCGTCCGCTACGCGGCTGCGGAACTGGGCCCGAAAGGCATCCGCGTTCACGCGATCTCGCCGGGGCCGCTCGCCACGCGCGCCGCGTCGGGGATTCCCGAATTCGACGAACTGATGGACAAGGCGCAATCCAAGGCGCCGGCGCGCAGTCTCGTCAGCATCGACGATGTCGGCAACGCCACCGCATTTCTGGCGCTCGACGGCGCCAAGCTGATCACGGGCGGCGTCCTTTATATCGACGGCGGCTACAACATCATCGATTGAGCGCGATCGTACCGGCGCACTATCAGCGATAGTGCAGAGCAATCAACTCGGCGACGCAAGCTGGGCGCTTGCCGCCTTCGATCTCGATCACGAGGTGATAGTTCACGCGCAGCCCGTCCGGCGGCACGTCCTCCGCTTCGGCGACCGTGACACGACCACGCAACCTCGAGCCCGCCGGGACCGGTGACAGATACCGTATCCTGTCCGCACCGTAGTTCAGCGTATTGCGCAAGCCCTTCAGGCCAATGACCGACCGAATGAAGAGCGGCGCGAGCGCGAGCGACAACAGCCCGTGGGCGATGGTGGTGCCGCCAGGCAATTCCTTCTTCGCACGCTCCTGGTCGACATGGATCCACTGCTCGTCACAGGTCGCTTCCGCAAACTGGTTGATTCGCTCTTGCGTGACCTCGATCCAGTCGCTGGCGCCGATCTCGGTGCCGATGGCGGATTTGATCTCGCTGAAGTCGCTGAATATCCGCATGCTCCGGCCTCGTCAGATCTGCATTTCCGGAACGGCGTTGGGAATGACGAGATCGGCCTCGGTGACGGCCACGACCTCGCCGACGCTGACACCTGGCGCGGTTTCCACCAGGGTTGCCTTGCCGTCCGCGAAGGCGATCACCGCCATGTCGGTCACGACCAGGTGGACCGGTCTTGCCGAGGTCAACGGCAGGGTGCATTTGGCGACGATCTTCGATTTTCCCTTCGCGGCGTGCTGCATGGCGACGATGACCCGCTTGGCGCCGCTGACGAGATCCATTGCGCCGCCCATTCCCGGGACCATCTTCCCGGGGATCATCCAGTTGGCGAGAAGTCCGTGCGCGTCGACCTGCAGGCCGCCAAGCACCGTCACATCGACGTGGCCGCCGCGGATCAATCCAAAGGACATCGCGCTGTCAAAAGTGCTGGCGCCCGGCAGCGCGCTGATCGGTCGGCCGCCGGCATCGGTCAGAAGCGGATGAGCCAACCCTTGCTCCGGTATCGGACCGGTGCCGATCAATCCGTTCTCCGACTGGAAGAAAACCTTGAGCCCTGGCGGAACATAGTTGGCGACCAGCGTCGGAATACCGATACCCAGGTTCACAAGGTCGCCGCTACGGAGCTCCTGTGCGACGCGCCGGGCGATGATTGCTTGTGCATCCATGGTTCACCCGTTCGTAATGAGGTAGTCGACGAGCGGCGCCGGGGTCACGACGTGGTCGGGTGCAATGACGCCGACGGGCACGATGTGTTCCGCCGTCACGATCACGGTGTCGGCGGCCATCGCCATGATGGGATTGAAATTGCGTGCGGTCAGCGCGTAGGTGAGGTTGCCGAGATAATCCGCCAGGAAAGCATGAACCAGGGCGAACTTTGCGCGTAGCGCGGTTTCGAGCAGAAACGTCGTTCCGGCGACCTCGATCTGGCGTTTGCCTTCGGCAACCAGCGTGCCGACGCCGGTCGGCGTGAGCACGCCTCCGAGGCCGCAACCACCGGCACGAATGCGCTCGACAAAGGTCCCCTGGGGTACGAGGTCGATGGCGACCTGCTTGGCCAGCATCTGCTGCTGCGCCTTCGGATTGAGACCGATATGGGTTGCGGTGAGGCGCGATACGAGCGTCGCATCGAACAGTTTGCCAACGCCTTTCCCGGGGACGGCCGCGTCGTTGCTGATCACTTCAAGGTCGGTCTTGTTCTGCCTGACGACTTCGTCGAGCAGGCGTTCCGGCGTTCCGACACCCATGAATCCGCCAACCATGATGCTTGCGCCGGGCGGGATCATCGCAACGGCTTCTTCAACGGAAACGGCCCTCATGATGAAACTCCAGTCAGCAAGCGATCCATGAAAGGGCGGATGCAACGGTGATGTTGATGACGGCCGCCAGCGCTCCTTTGATCTGCATCAAGGCTTTCTGCTATTCCGCGCGGTGGATGGTAATACCGACGCTTTCGAGCGCTTCCGCCCATAGCTTGCCAATTTCCGCATGACGCCGCTCAAGGGCTGCGCTCACGGTGTCGCGAAACGGTGCGAGTTCAGCGCCCTTCAGGAAGACGATCTGCGCCTGCAGCAGGCGGCTGCTTTCGAATTCGATGCGGCGCAGCGCCATCACGAAGGGATCGTTGGCGTTGGCTTCCACCGGAAGCAGCGCGGCCGGTCGAATGCCGGCATGCACGGCATGTGCGAGCGTAGCAAGGCCGGTCGCCGCCGCCAAGCTGCGGTCCGCGATCCCGTCCATCGGCGCCGGAAACCATGCCGTCTCCCAGGACGCCGCCATGTAACCCAGGGCGAGATCCGGCACCCACGAGGTCGCGCGCAGCAGCAGCGACATGATTTCGGTCTCGCGATAGAGCTGCGCATTCAATTCGGTTTGCCACGCGGACTCGAGTTTCATCGGCAGGCTAAACGCGAACTGCCTCGCCAATGCGCCGTGAGCGGAGATCAGGAACGTCGCGACCCGCGTCTGCTGACGCGGCGGCACGCGGCCGCCGGGGTCGAGTGGTCCGAAGAACCCGCTCATGATGTCGGCCTCGGCGTAGGGATCGCGCGCAGATGATCGTAACCGGGCGGAAACGGCTCAAGCGCGCCACCTGCTTCCTCGGGGGCGATCCAAACGGCCTTGTTGCCGTGCCAACGGCCGGCAAGGACGTCCTCGGCAAAACGCGCGAGCAGATCTGCCGTAAGCGCCGGCTTCTCCAGGGTGAAGGCGTGATAGGCGCGAGGTATGATCACGAGCGAGCTGTTGGGAATCTGGACGCGCAGGGTTTCGTGCAGGGCGCGCGGCGTCAGAAAGTCGAACTCACCGTTCAGGATCATGGTCGGCACTGCGATTGAAGCGAGCTGCGGCGTCAACGGCTCGAAATCGAGGAACGATTCCATGAGATTCTGCAGGGCGTAGACGTCGTTGACCAGCCAGCCCTGGCGCTTGACACTGTCGAGCTTGTCCAGCAACGGCTTCAACCATTGGTCCGACAGATTCATCGGCAGCAGGAGATCCTGAAGATAGCTGGTGCCGCCGAGGATCAGCCCGGTGCGCATGGCGTTGCCGAGCAGAAGGAGTTGCGGCGAGAGCTCTGCAAAGCAGCTCATAGGCACCAGTCCAGAGAGCCGCTTGCCATGCGTAATGGCATAGCGAAGCGCGATCAGGCCGCCGAAGCTGATGCCGCTGAGAAAGACAGGGCCGTCGCCGAGCTCGTCGATCAGGAGAGCAACGGCCGCGACCTGGTCGTCCTGGCTGATGAACAAAGCCGGCTTGTCTGATGTACCCTGGCCCAGGAGATCGAATGTTGCGACGCGAAATCGCCTCGCCACCAGTGCGTCGCGATAGGCCGTCCATAGCTCGGCATATTGCGTGAGCCCGTTCACCAGAACATAGGCGGGGGCGTTGGCGGGGCCGTCGAGCTCGTAGCGGATTCGATACGATCCGTGGCGGAGGAAGGGCATCGCTGCGACCCGGTGCGAGTTTGTGTTCGCAGGGTTACCCGCCGCGGCTCAATTCCCTTGAGTTAAATCAAGGAACGCGCGGCCACCGCACATAGCTTCCTGCCAAAGACCAATCGGGAGGAATTCGCCATGCTCGGGAAACTAGCTTTGCAGCGATGCTTCATAAGCCTGCTGTTGCTTCTGGTCGGTACCTCGCTCGCTGTCGCACAGCCGTTTACGCGGCGCTCGTCGCAAGTGCAGCACGACGGGTTGAAGAAATATTACGAGATCAGCGACTTCAAGCTCGGCGGCAAATACGACCTTGCCAATCCCTCGAAATGGGAAAACGGCGGCGAGGGCGGCGTGACGCTGGAATCGCTCGGCGGCGGCAAGCTACGCACCGCCTACATCGCGGTCGGCACGCCACGACGGAACGCGGCGGGTGAGATCACCAATGCTGTGGTCATCAACTCCTATTATTCCGGCGATTCCACCGACATGTACGAGCAGTGGGTGAAGGGCGCTGCGCTCTCGGGCGGCACCCCGATCATCGGGCCGGGCCGCCCGATCGACACCGATCGCTATTATGTCGTGATGGTCGACCCGCTCGGTACCTGGGGCGCCAGCAAACCGTCCGACGGGCTGGGGATCAAGTTTCCGCAATACACTTATTTCGACATGGTGCAGGCGAATTATCGCATGCTCCGCGATCATCTGAAGGTGGCGAAGGTGGCGCTGGCCGCCGGCGTCTCGATGGGCGGCACCCAGACCTACGTCTGGGGCGTGATGCACCCGCAATATGTCGGCGCCATCATGCCGATCGGCGGCACCACGCAATCGGACGCCGGCGATCCAGTCGGCAACTGGACCTTCCAGCTGATGACGGCTGCGATCGAGTCCGATCCGGTGTGGCAGCAGACCAAGGGTGATTACTACAAGATGCCCAAGGAAAAGCACCCGCTGATGGGTATGGCGTTCGGCTGGTCGGTGCTGGGCTTGACCGGGTATGACCTGGCGTTCCGGTCGACACAGGCGTTCACGTCGGTGCAGCCGGAAATCTTCTACTGGAATCCGCCGAACGACAAGGCGTCTCTCAGTGTGATCAATCGGTCCAAGCTGTATGATGCTGTGGATCTGGTATGGCGCAACCGCGTCGGCGAGCTTCACAACATCAATGACGATCTTGGCCGCATAGAGTCGCGCACCCTGGTGGTGCACATCAAGAACGACCTCTGGCTCAACTTCACCCTTGCGGAGAAGGCCGTCGAACGCATTCCCGGCGCCGACTTGATTGCCGAAGAAAGCCCGGTCGCCCATTACGGCGTGTTCTCGATCCTGAATACCCGCAAGCACGATCCGAAATTCGTTTCGTTCATGGACGACGTTGCGAGCCTCGACAGGGCGCAGCAGTTCGTCGACAAGAATTATCGGGTGCCGGGCGTGGCCGCCGACATCGATCCGAAGAAGTCCTTCTGGAAAGATTACGTGACCTATCCCTATCCGGTGAAGTATGCCAACGCCAAGGACGTCAAGGGCACGACCTGGCAGATCGGCTATATGGACGAGTATGCCGGCACCGACAAGGATCCGAAGGTGCTCGTCATCATCCACGGCAAGGGCGCGTTCGCCGGCCATTACGGCAACGTCATTCAGTATGCGCTGCGCAGCGGCCTGCGCGTGATTGCACTCGACCTGCCGCATTACGGCATGTCCGGTCCGGGTAATCTCGACAAGAGCCCGGCGCGAACCATGCAGGACATGCGAGAGGTAGTTAATGACCTCGTGGTCAACCAACTCAAAGTCAGGCAGGCGACCTATCTCGGTCATTCGCTGGGTGGCCAACTCGTCCTGGGCTATGCGTTGACTTATCCGGACGCAGTGAAAAGCCTGATCCTCGAAGCCCCCGCCGGCCTCGAGGAGTATCCGCGCGAGGTGACGGTCGGTCCGGGCAAGAAGGCGAAGCTGTTCGACGCCTCCTTTGCGCGCGATTTCGATAAGTGGAAGGAAGTCTGGGGACCGACGGGAATCCTGTCGGGCGAAATCGCCCGTACGGACCAGAACATCCGCGACTTCTACTACTTCAAGAAGCGCGATCCGGCCACCGGCGTGGTCGGCCGCAGCAAGAGCGGCTACTTCATGAACGACAGCCAGTATGCGCGGCTGCACACCGAGCAGCGTGCCGGCATGATCAAGGGCAATCCGAAGGAGTTGGAGCAATGGTCCAACGTCTTCATCTTCGACATCTATACCATGGTGGCGGAGCTGCAGCAGGATGACCCGAAGAACCTCTATCGGCGGCTGACAGATATCAAGCAGCCGATCTTCCTGGCCTTCGGCGACAAGGAACCCTTCATTCCCGGCACCGTCTTTAACGGGCTGAAGGATCTCGGCCGCGATATCATCTCGCCGTTCATGACGCGGATGACGGGCGCCAACAACCGGCCGATTCTGAAAATCTATCCGGACACCGGGCATTTCATCCACACCGACAATCCGGTGGAGTTTTCGGCCGACGTCTCCGACTTCGTATCTACGGGCAACCTCGACACCAGCTCGCCGCTCGAGATCGATCGTGTGATCAACGGCGTAGTCGCTTCGGCGATGCCGGTGGCGCCGACGCCGGACGGGCCGAACCCGACGGCCGGCCTGAACAAATAGAGCTGTCATGGCACGGGTGCAAACGGGCGAGGTCCAGCTGGGCTGGCGAGAATGGGGAGAAGGCGATGTTACCGTCGTCTTCATCCACGGCAATCTCGCCAGCAAGGACTGGATCGAGCTGGCCGCGCCGCTGTTTCCCAGCGGCCTGCGCGTGATCGGGATCGACTGGCGTGGCTGCGGTGAAAGCGACCGGCCGCAGCCTGCGGTCGGCTATTCCAATTACTCGATGCAGCAGCATGCGCAGGACATGCTGGCTGCGCTCGATGCGCTCGACATCACGTTCTGTCATTTGGCGACCCATTCGACCGGTGGCATCATCGCCGCGCGGATGCTGCTGATGCAGCCGCAGCGGTTCGGACGGGTGTTTGCCCTCGATCCGGTTACGCCGCTCGGCATGGCGTTCAGTGCCGATCAGATCGATCTCTTCCGTTCGATGATGGCGAGCAGGAAGTTGACCCGGGAAATCATGGCGACCGCAGCGTCCTCGCTGTTCGTGCCGGATAGCCTTGCGCCGAACACCGTCCCGCGATTCCGCATTGGGCTTGAAGAGATCGAGGCGCTGTTCGAACGAATCCTGGAGCAGACCTTTGGCGTCTCCGAAGGCATCTGGATCGGGACTCCGGTCAATCTCACCCGCGAGCGGGAGAGCGGTGAACTGGAGCGCCGAATGCCCGATATCCGACACCCGCATCTTGTGTTGTGGGGCGAGCGGGACGGTTGGATTCCACCAAGCGACCTTCGGACGATGGCGGCGGCGATGCCGGATTGCCGGCTCGTAGTTGTACCCGGCATCGGGCATTCGATGAATCTCGAATTGCCTGCGCTCTACGCCGGCTATTTCGGCGCCTGGTTTGGCGGCTTGCGCAATAAGGTTTAGTCCGATCTCTCACGAGGAGCAGTGTCATGGCCGATATCAATCCTTCCGCTGACAGCGTTCGCGCGATGCTTTCCGAAGCCAACGGCCGCATTCGAAAGGCCATGGTGGAGTATTTTGAATTGCTCGAGAAGGGCTCTTCGCAGCTGCCGGCTTCCGACCAGGTCAAGCAGTTCTGCGGTCAGGTGCAGCGTAATGTGACTGCGACATTCGATCTCGGCGATAAGCTGATTCAAGCCAAGGATGCGCAGGACGCTTTCAAGATCCAATCCGAGTTCTACCAGGACCAGATGCGGGCGCTGACGGAGCAGGCCAGGAGCATGGGTGAATCCGCCATGAAGGCGGCGACCAGCGCATTCACCCCGAAGAGCTGAGATTGGCTGCAATGTAATCAGAGGATGGGTCGCGCCTCTTTCGATCCAAGAGACGGCGATGGCGCTTGAATTGCTGGTAGGCTTCGTCGTCAGCGTGCTCAATATCATGATCCATGCGCTGGTTACCGTCGGCGCGGCCGGCATTGCCCGCGCCGCCGGGCAGCGGCACACAAGCTGGCCGCGAGCGCACTTGATGGCCGTGATGGTCGCGACTGCGGTGGCCCTGATGGTGGCGCACACGCTGGAGATTTTTGTTTGGGCGCTGGCCTATGCGATCGTCGGTGCGGCACCTGCCGGCAGCGATCTGCTCTATTTTTCCTTCGTCAATTATACCACGCTCGGTTATGGTGATATCACGCCCGTGCAGGCGTGGCGGCTTAGCGGGCCGATGACCGCGATGAACGGCATCCTGATGTTCGGCTGGTCAACCGCCGTTCTGTTCGAGGTGCTGCGCAAGACACACGAGCATCTCGCCACAACCGGCGCACCGGGGTTCAGTGCTGCAGGTCGAGATTGGCCAGCTCCTGGCGGTCCATAAGCACGATCTGGCGTTGATTGGTGCCGATGAATCCGATGATGCCGAGCTCATGCAGCCGCGACAGCGCGCGCGAGACCGTTTCGAGCGTCAGGCCGAGATAATCCGCAATGTCGCGGCGCGACATCGGCAGCGGCATGACGCCCGCCGCCGTAAGCCGTCGATCCATCTCGATCAGGAAGGCGGCGACCCGTTCCAGCGAGGTCTTGCGGCCGAGCAGGAGCATGTGGTCCTCGGCATGCTGCAGGTTGCTCGTGGTCATGCTGAGCAGGTTGCGCGAGACCATCGCATCGCTCTCGGCCACGATCTCAAGGCTGCGCCGCTTGATCAGGCGGACCGTGGTGTTCACGATCGCCTCTGCGGTAAACCGGTGCTCGCTTCCGTTCTCGAGTCCGAAGATGTCGCCCACAAGGTGAAACGCGCCGATCTGGCGACGGCCGTCCGAAAGCAGTTTGTAGCTTCGCACCGCACCGGCTTTCACCTGATAGACGTATTCCGCAGGCTCTTTCTCTCCAAATATTTCGGTCCCTTTTTTGTAATTGAATTCGCTTAAATTAACGAGGGGATTTGAATAGCTCTCCATGCCGAGTGCGTCGAGCGTGTTGGGACGGGATGCCGAATCGGCCGTGATACGCACAAACATGGGCCAACTCCTGTAATGAGGGCGCTACGTAGTGCCACGTTTGGGTGAAACAGTTCGTCGCAGAGAATGCGGACATTGCCCTTCGTTTTCGACCGCAGTTCAACTTGGACGAAAGCCGTACCTGAAACTATTGTCCCAATGTTCATTGTACCAAAGGACAACCGGCAGTATGTTGCGAAGTGAGAAGCACACCATCGTAGTGCCAAACCATATGTTTGATAGAGTGCATTTAGACCTTGATTGCGAAATGCTTGGATTGCGAGTTGCTTGGACCTGGCCGGATCGCCGGGTCTGGTTCGGTGGCTAGGAGGGGAAATGCCTGGCCTTGTTCACGTGGTCGATGACGACGCCTCGTTTCGAACGGCGATCGAACGGCGCCTGAGGCATGCGGGCTATCAAGTAGAGACCCACTCATCGGCGCAACATTTGCTGGATTGTCTGCCGGGTAGCATTGAAGTGCCGGGATGTATCCTGCTCGATGTGCAAATGCCGGGGCTGGGCGGTCTCGAGCTGCAAGATCACCTCGTCGAACTCGGATCGATCATGCCGATCGTGTTCGTCACCGGACATTCCGATATCCCGACGACCGTGCGAGCTATCAAGGCGGGGGCCGAGGACTTCCTGACCAAGCCGATACCATCAGAACAAATGATCGCCGCCATCGAGCGCGCCTTGGCACGTTGCAACCTGGCCCGCAGCCGACAGACTGACCTCGATTCCTTTCTCGCACTCGTTGCAACACTGACGCCGCGCGAGCGACAGGTGTTCGATTTGATCGTGCGCGGCAAGCTGAACAAGCAGATTGCCAACAATCTAGGAACGACCGAACGCACCGTGAAGGCGCACCGCCATCAGGTGATGGAAAAGCTGCAAGCGCATTCGCTGGCGGAATTGGTTTCGCGGGCAGTGCGGATGGGGGTGCTGGTTCCCGACACCAACTCCGGCGAATAGGCAGATTGGGATACCGCTGGAGATCCCGTTCCGGCCACCTTGCACATGAGGACAATATGAAGTTTGCCGACGGGTGTCTAACTAAGGATGCCCAGTGGCGCTCGCGCGGCTTACTCATACTTCCGAATACTTGGCGCGGTCGTCGAATGGTTTTGAATTGTATGAACCTGAAGGCCGAGCACTTTGTCGATCCGCAAGTCAATTTTCGTGGTTGATGATGATTCCTCAATGCGCGAGGGCATGAAGCGGTTGCTGAGCAAGCACGGCTTAAACGCAATTCTCTTCGAATCTGGTGCGGAGCTGCTCAGTTACGCGGATTTCGGCGCAGCATTTTGTATTGTCCTGGATATCGACCTGAAGGGAGAATCCGGCATCGCGTTGCGGCGTTACCTCGCCGACAATGGGTGCGTCCTGCCAGTTATTTACATCACCGGAAACGACAGTGAGGCGAACCGCGCAGCGGCAATAGGGTCGGGCTGCATCGCATACCTGATCAAGCCGTTTACCGCATCATCGCTCATCGAGCCCATCCAAAAAGTAAGCGCTGCCGCTTAGGCAAACTTGTCTCATTCATCGATGTCCTGTTCGAACGTCTGCGCCGGCGCACCTTTGTGGATGGACGCGAACTGGCCGAGCGGGAGCGACGTCGAAACCGACAGCAGCCCTGAATCAACGAATTCCAGCCGCAGCATTTGCCCTGAACTCATTTCCTGGACCATCTTCGGGTCTGCCGCGGCGCCTGCGATGCAGGCGTTGGTGAGGCACCAGGTATAGGGCACATCATGGGGCTTGCCCTGGTCGATGGTGAGCGTGGCCGGCTTCGCCAGATACATGCCGACGGGACAAAACACCTGCAGCCGCGCCGTGGTGTCGCCTTCACGCTCGATGATATCGACGCGAACAGCCATTTGACCGGTCGGGAACGTGCCTGATATCGAGGTCCGGCAGATCATTTTTGCGCCGCCGGGCTTGAAGCAGAGCTTCTTCCAGTCACCATAGGTGAGATCTTTGACTTCGCGTTGCCCACGGGGCGCAATTTCGGTCCCCGTCGGCGCGGTCGTCGAGGTCTGTTGTGATACGGCTGACTGGCTGAACGCGGTGCTCGCGACCGCCGCCAGAACAAGCCCTCTAAAACAGGGCTTCGCATAATTGAAGCGCGGTTCGGCGCGATGTGAGCTCGTCATGGCTGCTCCTCCAGGCTATGGCCGTACCCTACCTTTGTTCATTCAGAAATCTCGACACGATCGGGGACCAGATCGGGATGGCGTCGGCAGACCCGATAAAGAAATGTCCATCACCGCCGAACGGCGGTACCAAATGGTATTCGGCCTTGCCGCCAGCGGCGCTAAAGGCCTCGTGCATGCGTTTCGACAGGGCGGGGCCAAAGAAGGTGTCGTTCTCGATATAGATCCACAGCATCGGTACCCGCGATGTGCGGCCGAACTCGCCGGTTGCTTCGACCAGTTTGTCGGGCGCGCAATTGTTGTTCGGCTTGCCGTCGACGCGGCCGCCTCGGCCCGCGGCAAAGGTGATGATTGCCTTGACCTGGGGCGGGTTCAGGCTTGAAAGCGCGATCGAGGCCCATCCGCCGGCGGATTGCCCGACGACGATGACGTCCTTTGGCAGGATGCGTTTCTCGGCGGCCATATAGTCGATGATCCAGAGGTCGACTTGAGCGACCGCAAGGCCGGGAGCGTGGAAGTTGGGATTGCTGCACTTTCCGACTTTCGAGAAGAACGGGCCGTAGAGCCCATGCTCGGGTATGTCGATGGCGGCTGCGCCGTATCCGGTGCCGACGGGGGCCACCACGAGATAGCCGCGTTGGGCAAACCACTTGGCGGCGTCGCGAAATTCCACAAGCGGGAAAAAGCTGCGGCCGGTCGCGGTCATTGAGACACCGTGATTCATGATCGCAAGCGGGAACGGCCCGTCACCGACCGGCCGGACCACATAGGCGAACATCGGAAGCGGCAGCGGCAGCGCCCAGATCTCTTCCTGGATTGGACGAGATGCGGCCTGATCCTCGGCGCGCGACGGCGTGATCAGGGTGCCGAATAGCAGCAATAGCGCGGCGATCAGGGTACGTAAGCTTTGCTGACTCATGGCGCGTCTCCCTCGATGTAGCACCTGAAGCAAATGCTCAACCAACAAAGGTGCCGGCAACCGACGTCGATACGCGCAAGGAGAAGAACGCGAGTCCCCGCCGGCGGCAGAGAGCTTTCCGGAGCGGTGATCCTGCTGACATTGGCCATGCTCGCCTTCCCGGGCACACGGTTCGATGGCGTACCGAGTTGATTGCCAGGAACTCCCGGAAGGCTTGATCCAGATCAAGCCCCGTCCGGGTTGAGACGTTGCCTATCAAGCCGAGCCGGACCCGCGACAAGCCCGCGTATTGACATGACTTCAATGGATATCGCCGCCAGTCCGCCGATACGCCGCGACGAAACGGTGCAGGTCGCGCTGCTGCTGGCCTTCGCCGGCGGCTATCTCGACGCCTACACGTGGATCATCCACGGCGTGATGGCCAACGCGCAGACGGCGAACCTGGTCCTGCTCTGGGTCTATGGCACGGCGGGCGAATGGGCGCGGGCGCTTGACTTTGTTCCTCCCATGCTGGCATTCGCGGTGGGTATCGTGATGGCCGCATTTCTGCGCAGCGCGACAGGAGAGCGTGCCAGTGCGATCAGCACGCTCATCGAGATTGTGCTGCTCATCACGGTCGGCATCCTGCACAATCGCTTGCCGGATCTGGCGGGCACGCTTGGCATTTCGTTCGTTGCCGCCATGCAAGCGGCGATCTTCACCAAGGTCGAAGGCGTGATCTACAGCTCGGTGATGATAACAGGCAATCTACGCCAGGCGATCGAGGGACTGTTCACCGTGGTCTCCGGACAATTCGGCTCGCTTCGCCGCCCCGGTATTTTCGCCGCGCTGTGCGTGGCCTTCGGCGTAGGGGCGGCGGTTGGCGCCTACGCAACGAAGTTCATCCCGGACCTCGCGCTCGGCTTGCCCGTGGTGGCGCTGCTGATCGTTTTGTTGCGCTGCGAGACACGCCCCAACGAGGAGCGTCCATGAAATCACGCTCGTCTCAGCGAACGGGCTGGGTACGGATTTTTCCTCCGTCGATCTGGCTTGCCGAGTATCAGCCGTCCTGGCTGCGCCATGATGCGATCGCCGGTGTGACGCTCGCCGCCTATGCGATCCCGGTGTCATTGGCCTATGCAGGCCTGGCCGGGTTGCCGCCGCAGGTCGGCATCTACGGCTATATGCTCGGCGGCATCGGCTATGCGCTGCTCGGTTCGTCGCGCCAGCTCGCGGTCGGCCCGACCTCCGCGATCTCGCTGATGATTGCCGGCACCGCTGGGTCCCTGGCTGGAGGCGACGCGGTTCGATTCGCGCAGATCGCCAGCCTTGCAGCCTGCGCTGTGGCGCTGCTTTGCCTGATTGCCTGGCTTTTCAAACTCAGCATTCTCGTCCGCCTGGTCAGCGACAGTATCCTTGTCGGCTTCAAGGCAGGGGCTGGACTGACAATCATCATGAGTCAGTTGCCGAGCCTGTTCGGCGTGGCCGGCGGAGGCCACAACTTCTTCGACCGGGCCATCCGGCTTGCAGGTCAAGTCGGCGACAGCAATCTGCTCGTATTGGCAATTGGGGTTGCTGCAATCCTGCTCCTGCTCCTTGGCGGCCGGTTTCTGCCGGGCAGGCCGGTCGGATTGACCGTGGTGGCACTGTCAATTTTCCTGGCAACCTTGTTCGGTCTTCCGTCACTGGGCATACAAGTTACCGGCAGCATTCCGGAAGGACTGCCGGCTTTCCAGGTGCCGACTTTCGGGATGCTCGAATTCCAGGAGCTATTTCCATTAGCGGCCGGGTGTCTGCTGCTGGCCTACATAGAAGGTGTCTCGGCGGCCCGGAGTTTTGCAGCGAAGCATGGATACAGCCTCGATGTGCGGCAGGAATTCCTGGGCCTGGGCGCCGCTAACCTCGCAGTCGCGTTTGGCCATGGCTATCCCGTCGCCGGCGGGTTGTCGCAATCCGCCGTCAACGACTCGGGAGGAGCGCGCACGCCGCTGGCACTGGTGGTTTGCTCGTTTGCCCTTGCGCTTTGCCTGCTGTTCTTTACGGGATTGCTGACCAATCTTCCCAAAGCAGTGTTGGCCGGCATTGTCCTGGTTGCCGTTTACAAGCTGGTCGACGTCCGCGCGCTGATCTGGATGTGGAGGGTCAGCCGGATTGACTTCTACGCCGCGGCGATCGCGCTGGTCTCCGTGCTGCTGCTCGGAATCCTGCAAGGCGTGCTGCTTGCCGCCCTTGCATCCATCTTCCTGCTGCTTGCCCGTGCGTCGCGGCCCAACATCGCGTTTCTCGGGCGGCTTCCCGGAACCGGTCGCTATTCCGACAGCGCCAGGCACGAAGGCGTGGAGCCGCTGGTCGGTGTTATCGCTTTCCGGCCCGAAGCCTCGCTGCTCTACATCAATGCCGAGATGATACTGGATACGGTTGTGACGGCGTTCCGAAAATCGCCTGACGTCAGGCTGGTTGCCTGCGATCTCTCGGCGTCCCCCTATATCGATCTGGCCGGGGCGCGCATGTTGCTTGACCTCCATGACGAGCTGGCATCGCGTCATGTGACGTTCTGCATCGTAGGCGCCCATGCGCAGCTGCGCGATCTGTTACGGGCGGAAGGGTTGGCGGACAAAACGGATAGCCGCGCATGGCTCCGGACGCTCGACAGCGTGCTGGAAGAGAGCAAGGCCAGGGAAGGATCCGATCTCCCTTTGGAACGACCGGCTGCCCCGTGAACAACTGACGGGTTGCACGCCGATCCAGGTGACGCGGCGCTGATACCACGAAGCCACAACCTGACATCCCTCACGCTCTTCGCGTTGCGAAGCGCAGCATTAGCGGCTTGACGAGTGTGTCTTGGGAGCAAGCGACCCTTGACTTGGATCAAAGGAGTGAGCGGGCAGGGGGCCACGGTCCCAGCAGCCATCACCCCTGCAAGGATCGGGAGATATATATGTCGAAGGACACCAAGCCCGCACAGAAGCGCATCGATCAGTTCCTTTCCGGGCCCGGTGGACGGGCGGACGACTGGCGTGATCTGGTCGAAGGCGCCAAAGTGTGGGCTCGAGGCGGGGATCGCGCGACCTACGATGCCGCGCTGGCCGTTCTGTCGGTGACGGAAGAGTTTCACGGTTATCCCGGCCTACGACTGATGGCTGCGTTGCGGGAGGCCGCTTCGGCCGGGGATGCGGCGGCCTCGCTTGCCCTGGCGACACGGATCATGCAGGCACTGACGACGAGGTCGTTCCGTCAGCACGCCGGCGACTGGAATCCGAAAGATGACGGCAACGGGGAGGATCCCGACCTGGTGCCGACGGCATTCGTGCAGCAAGCCGGGCGCCGTCCCTATTTCGAAACATTGATTGTCACCGGACTCTCGACCAGCGACTGGCCGGCACTTGCGACCGAGTGGCGCAAGCTGCGTCGTTCAGTCGATGCGTTCATCTATGAGCCGGTCATCGTCGGCAGCCTGGAAGATGCCTTCTGCGCCGTGATGTTGAACCCGAACATCGCGTCCGTGGTCATCAATGAAGGCTTTGCCCTTCGTTCGCGCCATGACGCGTCCGTGCTCCGCCCCATGATGACTGCCGCCGGCCTCAACGAAGAGTCGGATGCATCAGCGCTGCGGCTCGCCCATATCGTCAACCGGGTGCGACCCGAGCTTGACCTGTACCTGATGTCCAATCGCGATGTCGAGCAGATGGCTGGAAGTCCCGACGCCAACGTGTTCCGGCGAATCTTCTATTCGATCGAGGAACTTTTGGAGCTCCATCTGTCGATCCTGGAAGGAATCCAGGATCGCTTCGACACCCCGTTCTTCGACAATCTCAAGAAATATGCGCAGCGCCCGATCGGGACGTTCCATGCGTTGCCGATCGCGCGCGGCAAGTCCGTCTTCAGATCGGACTGGATCCGGGACATGGGCGAGTTCTATGGACTGAACCTGTTCCTGGCCGAGAGCAGCGCGACCACGGGCGGTCTCGATAGCCTGCTGGAGCCGACCGGCAACATCAAGAAGGCGCAGGACAAGGCGGCCCGCGCGCTCGGCGCAGATCGCGTCTTCTTCGTGACCAACGGCACCTCGACGTCGAACAAGATGGCCGTTCAGGCGCTGCTTGGGCCGGGCGACATCGCAATCGTCGATCGCAACTGCCACAAGTCGCACCACTACGGCATGGTGCTCGCAGGGGCGCAGCCGCTCTATGTCGAAGCTTTCCCGATGACGGAGTATTCGATGTATGGCGCGGTGCCGCTGAACACCATCAAGCACGCGTTGCTGAATGCCAAGGCCGACGGCCGGCTCGATCGGGTCAAGATGCTTGATCTGACCAACTGCACCTTCGACGGCCACATCTACAACACCCGCCGGGTAATGGAGGAATGCCTTGCGATCAAACCGGACCTGATCTTCCTGTGGGATGAGGCCTGGTTCGGCTTTGCGCGGTTTTCGCCGTTCCTGAGGCGGCGCACTGCGATGGGGGCCGCCAACGAGATCGAGGCATGGATGCATGACCCGAAATCGGTCACGGCTTACGAAAAGCAGCAGTCCGAACTTGGCAAGAATCCGTCGAACGAAGTGCTGCTCAAGACCCGGCTCATCCCCGATCCGCGGCAGATCCGGCTACGCGTCTACCAGACCAATTCGACGCACAAGTCGATGTCCGCGATCCGGCAGGGCTCGATGCTTTCGGTCAAGGACGTCGAATTCCATACCGTCGAGCAGCAGTTCAAGGAGGCGGTATTCACCCATGCCTCGACCAGTCCAAACCAGCAGCTCATCGCAAGTCTCGACGTCTCAAGACGCCAGATGGAGCTCGAGGGTTATGGGCTCGTGGCCAATGCGATCGAGATCGCGATCGCCATTCGCCGGGCGGTCAACACCAATCCGCTGATCTCGAAGTATTTCCGGATTCTCGGTGCGGACGCCATGGTGCCCGCGCAATACCGGCAAAGCGGCTTCAAAGACTATCTGGACCCAAGCGCGAACTGGGCAACCGCCCTGAAGAGCCTGGATGACGACGAGTTCTGCCTCGATCCGACCCGCATGACTCTGGTCTGTGGCATGGCGGGATTCGACGGGACGCAATTCAAGGGCATTCTGGCGAGCGAGTACAACATCCAGATCAACAAGACTTCCCGCAACTCGGTTCTGCTGCAGTCCAACATCAACAACACGCGCAGCGACGTGGCCCACCTCGTGCGGGTGCTGGCGGAGATCGCCGGTGAAGTGGACCGCGGCCTGACGCAGGGCGGCGCCAATGCGAAGAAGACGTTCGAGGCGCGGGTGAAGAGCCTGATGACCGATGTGCCCGACCTGCCGAACTTCTCGCATTTCCATCCAAGCTTCCGTGGCGATGCGGGCGCCAAGACCAACGAGGGCGACATCCGCAGCGGCTTCTATGCGGCGTATGACGCCCCAGGCTGCGAATACATCCGTCTGGGCGACGCCGAGATCGACCGCCGCCTGAAGGCAGGTCCCGATCTCGTCTCGGCTAGTTTCGTGATCCCGTATCCGCCGGGCTTCCCGATCATGGTGCCGGGCCAGGTCATCACCCAGGAAACCATCGACTTCATGCGCAAGCTCGATGTGAAGGAAATCCACGGCTACGACGCCAAGGAAGGCTTGAAGCTGGTGCGCACCGAAGCCCTGGCGAAGATCGGCAGGCCGAAACCGGGCGCCGCACCGAAACTGAAAGCTGCGTCATAACAAGGGACGACGACCATGCAGGGCTTTTTCACATTCCTGCAGCAGAATCCTTATCTGCTGCTGTTCTTTGTTGTCGGCCTCGCCGTCTGGATCGGGCGCGCCAACATCAAGGGTTATGGCCTTGGCATGGTTGCCGGCGCCATCGTGGTTGGTGCGGCGCTGTCGGTGACGGCGTCGCTATATGGTGTGAAGCTGGAGCTGAACAATTTTGCCAAGAGCCTGTTCTATTACCTGTTCATGTATGGCGTCGGCCTGCGCGTCGGGCCGTCCTTCGTCAACAGCCTGAGGGGAGACGGTCTCAAGTTTTGCATTCTCGCAGTGGTGTCGAGCGTGCTCGGGCTTGCGCTTGTCGTCCTCGGTGCAAAGTTGTTCGCGCTGCCGCCCGGCGCGGCCGGCGGCATGCTTGCGGGTTCACAGACCATGTCCGCCGCGATCGGCTCGGCGGAGCAGGCCATCACATCGGGCGTCGTCAAGCTGCCGGCGGGCGTGAAGCCCGAGGACGCCACCGGCATGATCGCGCTGTCCTACGGTATCACCTATATCTGGGGCACCGTCGGTATCATTCTGATCTGCAAATATTTGCCGCGCTGGTGGGGCGTCGATGCCAAGGCGGCGGCGAGGCAGTATGAAGCCGAGTTCGGCGTCAGGGATCTCGAAGGCGGCGGCCTGACCGGGTTCCGGCAGTTTGGTCTTCGTGCCTACAGGCTGGAAAATCAGGCTCAGGTCGGCATGAGTATTGCCAAGTTTCGCGTCAGCAATCCGGAATATCGTATCGTCAATGTGTCCCGCGGCGGCGAACAGCTCGGCGCCGATCCCGGTCTTGTGCTCAGGAAAGGCGATATCGTCGCGCTTGGTGGTGCGACCGGACACCTGACCGAGAAGATGGGGCTGATCGGCCCGGAGGTTGCCGACGCCAAGACGCTCGGCATTCCCCTGGACCAGGCCGAAATCCTCGTCACCAACAAAGATGTCGTCGGGCGCACGTTCGAATCGTTCCGCAGCGAAGCCTTGGCTGGTCAGCTTCAGGTCACCAAGGTCGAGCGCGGTGGCGTACCGATTCCCGCGGGTCTCAAGACCGAACTGGAGCGGATGGACATCGTTTCGGTCGTCGGCTTGAAATCCGCCGTCAATGAACTCGCGGAAATGTGGGGCCGCGTTGCCAGAACCAATACGGCTACTGACCTCCTTACACTCGCCGCAGGCATGATTTTGGGACTACTGATCGGAATGATTTCGTTTCCGGCGTTCGGCGCCTCCATCGGCCTCGGAAACGCCGGCGGCCTGCTTCTGTCCGGTGTGATCGTGTCGTCCGTCGTCTCGCGGCTGCGTTTCTTCGGCAACACGCCGAACGCCGCACGCAACGTGCTGGAGGATCTCGGCCTCGTCGTCTTCGTCGCCATCGTCGGCGTCAATGCCGGGGCTGGACTGCTGGCGCAACTGACCGGGGCGCTCGCACTGAAGATCTTCATCGTCGGGTTCATCGCCTGCACGATCCCGCCGTTCATCGTCTGGGCGATCGGTTATCACGTCTTCAAGATCAACCCGGCCGTACTGATGGGCGGCGTTGCCGGTGCGCGCTCGCACTCCGGCCCTTGCCGCGAAGCCGCCGTGGAAATCCAGAGCAGCGTGCCCTGGATCGGGTTCCCGGTCGCCTACGCCGTGTCTGGAATATTGCTCACCGTGTTTGGATATTTCGCGATGCTCCTGGCCCAATAGTGCGTGTTGCACTGCGTCTCACGAGAGGAAGAAACATGAGAAGGTTTAGCCCCAGCGTTGCCTTGATTGCCCTTGCCGTCGGCGTGGCAGGTCTCAGTACTTCATCGCGGGCCGAGACCGGCCAGGTCGCCGTCGTCTTCACCAAGGGCGGGTTCATCGTTGGGGTGGGTGGCGGCGAGGGCGTGCTGGTTCTCCGCGGCAAGCGATATCCGTTCACCGTATCGGGCATGAGCGTCGGCTTCACGATCGGGGCCTCGACCACCAAGTTTGTCGGTCGGGCGCTCAATCTGAAAGGACCAGCTTCGATCGAAGGCACCTATGGCACCGTCGGAGCGGGTGGGGCCGTTGCGGCCGGCGCGGGAGGAGTTCAACTGCAGAATGCCAACGGCGTGATCTTGCAGCTCAGTGGCCCGAGGGTCGGCGCTGAAGTGTCGGCGGCGGTCGGCGGGGTGACGATACGCTTGAAATAGTTTTTCGAGAATAGAAATTAAAGCGATCGGGCTGCGCGATGGCGTGGCCCGATCCGTTCAGTACCGTTCCGCAACGAACTTCATCCCCCGCAGCCCGGTCTGGTCGTTATAGCGCCCCTTGTCGGAACGCTTCGGCAGCTCGACCTTGGCTCTTTTCACGCGCTTGTGCGGGATCATTTTCAGCAGATGCGCGATGCAGTTCAGGCGTGCCCGGCGCTTGTCATTGGAGCGAATGATGTACCAAGGCGCGTGTTTGGTGCTGGTTGCCTTGAGCATCAGATCTCGCGCCCGCGAATAATCGTACCATCGCTGGTACGATTCCGTATCCATCGGGCTCAGCTTCCATTGCCGTAGCGGATCATCGATGCGGGCCCTGAATCGGCGCTCCTGTTCGTCCATTCCGACCTCGAGCCAGAGCTTGATCAGGATGATGCCGCCTTCGATGACGTATTTCTCCATCTGAGGACACAGCGAAAGGAACCGCTTGTGCTCTGCCGGCGTGCAGAAACCCATCACATATTCGACGCCGGCGCGATTGTACCAGCTACGGTCGAAGATGACGATCTCGCCCGCCGCCGGAAAATGCTGCATGTAGCGCTGCAGGAACAGTTGCGTTTTCTCACGGTCCGACGGGGCGGGCAGGGCGACCACCCGAAACACGCGAGGACTAACCTTTTCGGTGATCGCCTTGATCGTGCCGCCCTTGCCGGCGGCATCCCGGCCTTCGAACAGGACGATGACACGAAGATTGTTCGCCTTTACCCATTCCTGGAGATGGCAAAGTTCGACCTGGAGCTTTCCCAGCTCTTTCTCATAGGCCTTGCGTTTCATCCCCGCGGTGGGCGCCTTGGCTGACATACCATTCTGCCGTCAGAAAAGATTTGTCCGAGTTATCCTCAGTCGCCCCAGGCTATGGTGATGCCGATGTCGCCCGGCACACCTCCCGGGTAGTCAATGATCTGGTAGCTGATGCGATAGCCGCGCGGTTGCAGGTAGTCGGTCCAGAGTTGGAATATTTCTTTTGGAATCCCCGTCAACGTGTTCTCCCAACCCCGTTCCTGCTGATTGATCGCGCGCCCCTTGTCGGTGCACAGCGAGTTGGGGAACCGATACACCTGTACTTCCGTCAGTCCGTTTCGCACCGCCCGCTGGATGATGGTCGAAGCAAGCTGAACCTTCTCTTCCTCTGATTTGCCTGACGGTCGGGCAAGCCGCTCGATCAGGGCCCGCTTCTCGGCTTCGGCCGCAGCTGCGAGTCGCGCGTATTGCTCTGCCTTTTCGGCCTCCTTGAGGGCGGCTTCCTGCTGGATCTTCTTCGCACTGGGAATGAGATCATCGATGTTGCGGGACATGGCCGAGGGCTCCTGAA
The DNA here is from genome assembly GCF_040546575.1 of Bradyrhizobium sp. OAE829. NCBI lineage: Bacteria > Pseudomonadati > Pseudomonadota > Alphaproteobacteria > Hyphomicrobiales > Nitrobacteraceae > Bradyrhizobium > Bradyrhizobium sp. OAE829. The sequence continues at coordinate 6,648,810 of NZ_JBEPOE010000001.1, forward strand.
CGGCGATCTTGGATCAGCGCTCCGACAAGGCTAGGCGGCGTCGACATCGTTTCCTTGATTCAAATCAAGCAAATCGGCAGGCGGCATACGCACGGTGAAGGGGAATATCTGCCGCCTGGGTTGTTTCGAAGAGAGAAAGTTGAACGCGCAGCTTCATCTGACGGGCAAGCATCATCTGCCCTTCGATTGAGCGGCCACTGATTGGGGGAAACCGATGGCTGCACTTCGAAAGCTCATGCTTGCTACGGCGATCACGGTTGGCGCCGGCTTATTGTCGCCGCAGGAGGTGAAGGCGTTTGAACTCACCGGCGCATGGGCTACGAGTGCAGAGCAATGCAGAAAAGTGTTTGCCCGGAAAGGTCGCGCGAACCAGGTCACCTTTACGAACTTTTCCGGCGTCTACGGCGGCGGCTTCATCGCCGAGGCCAATCGCCTGAGGGGGAAGTTCGAGAACTGCTCGATCAAGTCGAAGAAGGAAACCGGTCAAAACGTCAATATGGTCGTCGCTTGTGCCTCGGGCATCATGCTTTCAAACGTCCAGTTTTTCCTGAAGATACTCGATGAAAACACCATCTCCCGGGAGTTTCCGGGGATGGACGAAATGGAAGTAAAATATCACCGCTGTCAGATCTAGGGTGTAACATCCCGATCACGACGCGTTGCTGAAGGCAGCGTTTCCACTCGGGTGAGACCGCCCGCTGCGGTATGATTCGTGCTCGAATTGTGCTCGAATGCACCGCTCGGACGACCGGGGGTAACAGCATGAGCGGACACCTCCAGATCGGAGCGATCTGGCCAGTCGTGGCCGTTCGTCTCTGCGTCTGTCTGTCGATTCTGGCTGCGATGTTGCCGGGTTCGGCTAGCAGTGCGCCGCACGGAGAACCCAAGCGCGTCCTGATGTTGCATTCCTTCGGACGCGACTTTCGGCCTTGGAGCGCTTATGCCCTGAGCATCAAGGCGGCGCTCGAGCAACAATCGCCATGGCCGCTGGACATCCAGGAGCACAATTTGCTGACGGCACGGTTTAACAACCCGGGACCGGAGGCACCGTTTGTCGACTATTTGCGGTCGCTGTACGCTGGCCGTCAGCCGGATATCGTGCTGAGCATTGGGGCACCAGCGGCTCTATTTGTCCAGAAATATCGCGGACAGCTTTTCCCTGACGCACCCATGGTGCTGACGGCGATCGAGCAGCGACTGGTTGACCGCTCGCTTCTGACCGACAATGACACGGTCATCGCGGTCTACAACGACTTCTCAGCCTTTTTCGGCAGCATTCTTCAGGTTCTGCCGGACACGCAGACGATTGCCGTCGTCATCGGTGCCTCGCCTCTGGAGAAGTTCTGGCTCGGTGAAGCAAAGCGGGAAGCCAAGCCCTTCGAAAACCGGGTCGCATTCGTCTGGTACGCGGACCTCCCATTTGAGGAAGTTCTGAAGCAGGCAAGGGTGCTCCCGCCGCACACGGTCCTGTTCTGGGGCTTGATGTCGGTCGATGCGGCGGGTGTTGCCCATGAAGGCGATCTCGCTTTGCGTAGCCTCCATGCGGTCGCGAACGCTCCGATCTTCTCCTTCCAGGAAGCGTTTTTCGATGGAGATACCGTTGGTGGTCCGATGCATTCGATCGCTGAATCCAGCCGCCAGACCGCCAGCGCAACGATCCGCATTCTCGGTGGCGAGAAGCCGGGCAATATCAAGGTGCAGCCGATCGGTTTTGCGTCTCCGAAATACGACTGGCGGCAGATGCAACGCTGGGACATCAGCCGAAGCAATTTGCCCCCAGGAAGCGAAGTCCTGTTTCGTGAGCCCAGCATCTGGGAAAAGTATGGTTGGCAGTTGGCGTTGATTGGCGGCGTCATCCTGGTCCAGGGCGTATTGATCAGCGGATTGCTCCATGAGCGCCAGCGCCGCCGTCTTGCCGAAGTCGAATCGCGCCAGCGCATGGCGGAGCTTGCGCACGTCAACCGCTATGCGGCTGTCGGAGAATTGACGACATCTATTGCGCATGAACTGAACCAGCCGCTCGGTTCCATTCTTACCAACACCGAGACGGCAGAATCGATACTCAAGGGCAGTTCGCCGAATCTGGATGAGCTCAGGGAAATTCTCGCTGACATCCGACGTGACGATTTGCGCGCCAGCGAGGTGATACGCCGGCTTCGCGGCGTGCTGAAGAAAACACCGTTCGAAATGATTGAACTCGACGTGAACGAGACGGTGCGGGAAGTCATCGGATTTGTCTCGGCCCTGGCCCATGGGCGCGAAATGCAACTGAGCTATGCCCCAACCTCGGCCGATCTGCGCATCAAGGGCGATCCCGTTCAGCTGCAGCAGGTAATTCTGAATCTGATCATCAACGCGATGGACGCCATATCCGAAGCCGAGCCAAGGAAGCGCGAAATCAGCGTAATCACGAACCTCTCCGGCGCCTCCGCGGAAATCCGGGTTGGCGACACCGGCCCCGGTATCGATGCTGAGAATCTCAAGAAGGTCTTCGACCCGTTTTTCACGACAAAGCCGCAGGGCATGGGCATGGGGCTTGCCATTGTTCGCACCATTGTCGAAGCGCATCACGGCAAGATTTCGGCGGAGAATCTACCGTCAGGTGGCGCGCTGTTCACGATCAAGCTGCCGATCGCGCGCGGCCGATCAATTTCGGCCTGATCCAGCCGGCCGCGCCCCTCTTCTGGATTCCTTGATCTTTATCAAAGAACGACCCGGCCCCGGACCGATGCTTGCGGCGATGGACCTCGAAGGAGGGCGTGATGATCCGCTGCGGCAAGATCCTGATGGCGTTTGCGCTGATGATGGCGATGCCAGTCGCCGTCTCGGGGCAGACGTCCGATAACCCGCCTGCCGCCGGCAGTCCGGCCCAGCCGGCCGGCCAGCCTCAGCCGAGCGCCGAGCTGCTGAAGCCCGCCCAGCTCGAAGCAATAGTGGCGCCGATCGCGCTCTATCCAGACGAACTGCTGGCGAATGTGCTGGCGGCGTCGACCTACCCGCTGGAAGTGGTGCAGGCCGATCGCTGGCTGAAGGAGCGTAAGGCGCTGAAGGGCGATGCCCTGAAAAAGGAAGTCGACAAGCAATCCTGGGATGACAGCGTCAAGGCGCTTGCCAGCACGCCGGACGTGATTTCGATGATGAGCGACAAGGTCGACTGGACCAAGAGTCTTGGCGATGCCGTGCTCGCGCAGCAGCCGGATGTGATGGACGCGATCCAGCGCCTTCGTTCCAAGGCCTACGACAACAAGAAGCTGGTCACCACAAAGCAACAGAAGGTCAGCGTTCAGACACAAGAGAGCAAGCAGGCGATTGTTATCGAGTCAGCCGATCCAAATACGATGTATGTGCCGTACTACGAACCGGCGGCGGTTTACGGGACCTGGCCTTACGCGGAATATCCGCCGTACTATTTTGGCTATCCGTCCTATATCGGCGCGGGCGTCATCGCGACGGGTCTTGCCTTCGGAGCGGCCTGGGCCATCGGCCGCTGGGGCAATTACTGGGGCGGCGGATTCAACTGGGGCAACCGCAATCTCTACGTCAACCACTTCAACAGGACCACCAACATCGGAAACAGCTGGCAGCACAATCCGGCGCATCGCCAGGGCGTGCGGTACAACAACGTCAATGTTCAGCAGCGCTTCGGCAACAACAATCTGAAGGCCGGTGCCGCGAACCGGATGGATTTCCGCGGTCGCGACGGGCAGCAGGTGATTCGACCGGGGCAGGACCGTCCGGGCGGCGGAGATCGTGGCGGGGATCGTGCGGGTGATCGTACTGGCGACCGCGCGGCCTCGCGTGATCGGCCGGGCGGTGATCGCGCCAATCGCCCAAGCACAGCGGATCGCGCCAAGGGTGGCGGCGATCGTGCCAAGGCCGCCAAAAGTGGCGGCGATCGTGCCAAGGCTGCCAACCGTGGCGGCAGCGCCGCTCGCGGCGGGGCAATGAATGTGTCGTCGGGCAGGGCTGCCGCCGCGCAAGCGGCCCGCGGCCGGGCCAGCATGGCGAGCATGGGCCCGCGCGGTGGCGGTGCGAGCTTTGCTGGAGGCGGCGGAGGCGGCTTTGGCGGCAGAGCGGCCATGGGAGGCGGAGGCGGGTTCCGAGGCGGCGGTGGCGGTGGTGGCTTTCGTGGCGGCGGCGGTGGAGGACGGCGCTCCGATATCGCCTTGAAGCACGATGTCGTGCTGCTCGGTCATCTCGCCAACGGTCTCGGCTACTACCGCTTCAGCTATCTCGGCAGCACGAAGCCCTATGTCGGCGTCATCGCGCAGGAAGTGCAGAGCCTGATGCCGGAAGCCGTGACCCGCGGCCGGGACGGCTATCTGCGCGTCTACTATGAACAGCTGGGATTGAAATTCGGCTCCTATACCGACTGGCTTGCCGGCGGCGCAAGGATTCCCACGCCACGGGAGGTCTTGCCATGATCATCCGCAAATCGATCTGTCGAATAACTTTGACGGTCCTCGGCACAATCGCGGCAGTGGCGCTGCTGACTTCGACATCTCAGGCCCAGCAGGCCTATCCCTCGCCGGAGAACGCTGCGGCTGCTTTGGTTGCAGCGGTCAAGACCGGCACCAAGAGCGCCATTCTGAAGGTCCTTGGCAATGCCGGGGCCGACATTGTCGAGTCCGGCGATGATGTTGCGGACGCCGAGATGCGCCAACGTTTTCTGTCGGCCTATGACGCCAGGAATTCCATTCGGACCGAGGGAAACAAGAAAGCCACGCTGATACTGGGCGCAGATGATTTTCCATTCCCGATTCCGTTGGTGAATGGCAGGACCGGGTGGGAGTTCGATACGGCCGCCGGGCGTCGCGAAGTTCTATACCGTCGTATCGGACGCAATGAACTGGACGCGATCCAGACCAGCCTGGCTTTTGTGGATGCGCAGAACGAGTATGCCGAAAAAGATCGCACCGGCGAGGGAGCAGGCGTTTACGCGCAACGTGTCGTCAGTAGCCCCGGCAAGAAGGATGGGCTGTTCTGGCGCGACGACAGCGACCCAAGCCCGCTTGGCGAACTGATGGCGCAAGCCTCTGCCGAGGGATACAAGGCGGAGCAGGCGGAGCCCTATCACGGATACTATTTTCGAATTTTGCGGGGACAGGGGTCGGATGCGCCGGGCGGTGCGTTCAATTACGTCGTCAAGGGCAAAATGATCGGCGGCTTCGCGCTGATCGCATATCCCGCAGAGTATGGAAATTCCGGCGTTATGACCTTCATGGTCAATCATGCCGGTACCGTCTACCAGAAGGACCTTGGAGATCGGACGTTGAGGATCGTCGCGCGCATCATCCTGTTCGATCCGGATCAGACCTGGAAGAAGGTGGATGTGGCGGCCCCTTGAGCGGAGGAAGGTTGGAGCAATGCCGTCTGCAATCCGGGTCGCCGCGATCGCCCTCTTCGCAATTTTCGTTTCGACAACATCATCGTTCGCGCAAGCCTCCGGATATGTCAGGCTCAAGTTCGCCAAAGCAGGTCTGATGCTCGGCGCCGGCGGCGGCAGCGGCGTCCTGAGCTATCGCGGCCGCGACTATCCTTTCAGAGTCTCCGGTCTTAGCCTCGGTGTCACGGCGGGAGGATCTGTCAATCGTCTCGAAGGTTGGGCGTCAGGCATCAAGCAGGTCAGCGATTTCGCCGGTACCTACAGCTCCGTAGGGGCCGGCGGCGCCTTCGTTGGTGGCGCCGGAGGCGTCCAACTCGGGAACGAGAAGGGCGTGGTCCTCGCGCTGCGAGGTCCAAAGGCGGGAATGGAGTTCGCCGCCAACGTCAGCAGGATTGCGATCTCGCTGAAGTGAGACGGCTTTTCGAACAGCTTGGAGACCAACCTCCTGGTGCCTTCAAGACTTCGCGGGTTGCCTTGATCTAGATCAAAGCTAATCACCCCCGGCGCGCCATGCTGGGTGCCGGCAGCGGCCCCGATGCCGCTAATCCTAAAAATCCTGAGTGGGATCACGCATGTCTTTGGCGAGCGATGACACGAGCGGACGTTCGCGCCGCAGGCGCATGGAAATCTTCGCGTTTCTATTTCTGACCGCCGTGCTGATGCCCGCGCTGACCGTCGCCGTTGTCGGCAGTTACGGGCTCGCGGTTTGGATCACTCAGATCGTTACGGGCCCCCCGGGCCCGCCGGATCGATGACTCCCGGGTTTTCGGAGGTAGGTACATGGCCAAGTCTCACTCCGCTGTCGACCGCCGTGCGCTGATGACCGGCCGACTGATCAAGCCGGACCGCGTGATAGCGCCGCCCGGCGGCGAAATCGCCGGCATTCTGGTGCAGGCCCGGCCGGAGCGCCTGGCGGCCGTGGAGGCTGCCATCGTGACCATGGAGGGATGCGAGATCCATGGCCGTGATCCCATAGGCAAGCTCGTCGTCGTGATCGATTCGCCGGAGTCCGGCTCACTCGGGACCACGCTCAACAACATCGCACGGCTGCCCGACGTTTACTCCGCCTCGCTCGTTTTCCACGCGCTCGACGCGACCTCCTGATTGCGGAAGGATCGTCATGACCGAAACCAAGCTGGACCGCCGTCAGGTTCTCAAGCTCGAGGCAGCCGCGATGGCCGCTCTCGCCGGCGGGATGCCTGCCGCCGCTGCCGCCGCCAACCTCGTCACCGAACGTGGCGTAAGCGAATTGAAGTGGGAAAAGGCAGCGTGCCGGTTCTGCGGCACCGGATGCAGCGTCATGGTGGCGACCAAGGATAACCGCGTGGTCGCAACCCACGGCGACATCAAATCGGAGGTCAATCGCGGGCTGAACTGTGTGAAGGGCTACTTCCTTTCAAAGATCATGTACGGCCATGACCGCCTGACCAGACCGATGCTGCGTAAGACCAACGGAAAATTCGACAAGAACGGCGAGTTCGAGCCGGTGTCCTGGGATGAAGCCTTCGACATCATGGCGGAGAAGTATAAGGACGCCCTGAAAAAGCGCGGGCCGAGTGGTGTCGGCATGTTCGGCTCCGGGCAATGGACGATCTGGGAAGGCTACGCCGCGGCCAAGCTGTTCAAGGCTGGTTTGCGCAGCAACAACATCGACCCCAATGCAAGGCACTGCATGGCGTCGGCGGTGGCTGGCATGATGCGTACCTTTGGCATCGACGAGCCGATGGGCTGCTACGACGACATTGAGGCTGCGGACGCTTTCGTGCTGTGGGGCTCCAACATGGCCGAGATGCATCCGATCCTGTGGACGCGCATAGCAGACCGTCGGCTGAGCGCGCCGCATGTTCGCGTCGCCGTGTTGTCGGCGTTCGAACACCGCTCGTTCGATCTCGCCGATATCGGCATGGTGTTCAAACCACAGACTGACCTTTATCTGCTCAATGCCGTTGCCAACCACATCATCAAGACCGGCCGGGTGAACAAGGACTTCGTTGCGAAACATACGGTTTTCAAACGCGGCCAGACCGACATCGGCTACGGCCTTCGCCCCGAACATCCGTTGCAGAAAAAAGCAACTGGCGCGGCCAAGGCCAATGACGCGACCGACATGACCTTCGAGGAATACGCCAAGTTCGTCTCCGACTACACGCTGGAGAAAGCGGCCGAGATGTCGGGCGTGCCGGTCAACCGGATTGAGGCGCTGGCTGAACTCTATGCCGATCCGAAGATCAAGGTCACGAGCTTCTGGACCATGGGCTTCAATCAGCACACCCGCGGCGTTTGGTGCAACAATCTCGTCTACAACATCCATTTGCTGACGGGGAAAATCTCCGAGCCCGGCAACAGCCCGTTCTCGCTCACCGGCCAACCCTCGGCGTGCGGGACCGCCCGTGAAGTCGGCACATTCTCGCATCGCCTGCCGGCCGATATGGTCGTGAACAACAAGGCGCATCGCGACATCGCCGAACGGATCTGGAAGCTGCCGGAGGGCACCATTCCGGACAAGCCAGGCTATCACGCGGTGCTGCAAAGCCGGATGCTCAAGGACGGGCTGCTCAACGCCTATTGGGTTCAGGTCAACAACAATTTGCAGGCCGGACCTAACGTCAACGAGGAAACCTATCCCGGCTTCCGCAATCCCGAAAACTTCATCGTGGTCAGCGACGCCTATCCGTCGGTGACGGCGCTTGCCGCCGACCTGATCCTGCCGACCGCGATGTGGGTCGAAAAGGAAGGGGCCTATGGCAACGCCGAGCGGCGCACACAGTTCTGGCACCAGATGGTCGCCGCGCCGGGTGAGTCGCGATCGGACCTCTGGCAATTAATGGAGTTTTCGAAACGTTTCAAAATCGAGGAAGTTTGGCCAGAGGAGCTCATTGCCAAGAAGCCCGAATACCGCGGCAAGACGCTGTTCGACGTGCTCTATGCCAACGGAGAGATCGACAAATTCCCGGTGTCCGATATCGAGGACGGTTATTTGAACGACGAGTCGAAGGCGTTCGGTTTCTACGTCCAGAAGGGCATGTTCGAGGAATATGCCGGCTTTGGCCGCGGTCACGGGCACGATTTGGCGTCGTTCGACACGTATCATCAGGTACGCGGCCTGCGCTGGCCGGTGGTCAACGGCCAGGAGACCAAATGGCGCTTCCGCGAGGGTACCGATTCCTATGTGAAGAACGGCAAGGGTGTGGAGTTCTACGGTTTCCCGGACGGCAAGGCGCGCATCTTCGCACTACCCTATGAACCGCCGCCGGAACTGCCTGATAGCGAATACCCCTTCTGGCTCTCCACCGGCCGCGTGCTGGAGCACTGGCATTCGGGCACCATGACGCGCCGCGTCCCCGAACTCTACAAGGCGTTCCCGGAAGCCGTGTGCTTCATGCACCCGGACGACGCAGCCGAACTGAAGCTGCGGCGCGGCGACGAGGTGAAAGTGCAATCCCGCCGCGGCTATATCCGGACGCGCCTCGAAACGCGCGGCCGCGACAAGCCGCCGCGCGGGCTGGTGTTTGTGCCGTGGTTTGACGAAGCGCAGATGATCAACAAGGTGACGCTGGACGCTACCGATCCGATCTCGCTGCAGACCGATTTCAAGAAATGCGCGGTGCGTATCGAGCGGGTACAAAGCACATGATCGGAAAACACTGGCTTGTGGCACTGGCCATTCTCTCCGCCAGCGCCTCGACTTCGCTGGTCGCGCAAACCGTCAGTTCCGGGCTGCGCGGCTCGACGCCGCTCAATGAAGAGGGGCCGGCGGCGCCGATGACGCCGTTGCGTAACACCACCGAGAAGGAGGTGCGAAACTATCCCGAGCAGCCGCCGGTGATCCCCCACACCACCGACGGCTATCAGATCGATATGAACGGAAATAAGTGCCTTTCCTGTCACGCGCGCGCGCGGACCGGAGAGTCGCAAGCCCCGATGGTCAGCATCACCCACTTCATGGATCGGGACGGCCAGTTTCTTGCCTCGGTGTCGCCGCGGCGCTTCTTCTGCACCGAGTGCCACGTTCCGCAGAATGTGGTGAAGCCGCCAGTCGACAATGATTTCGTCGATATCGACACCCTGCTCAGCCGCGCCGCACCCGGGGGGCGGCGATGAGCGCTGCTGACCAAGGCGTGTCGCGACGATCCTGGCTCGCCCGGTTTTGGGCCTTTGTCGTCGAACTATGGGAGGTCCTGCGACGGCCGAGTTCGGTGTTCGGCCTTGGCGTGCTGGTGTTCGCCGGCTTCGTCGCCGGCGTGGTGTTTTGGGGCGGCTTCAATACCGCGCTGGAATTGACCAACACCGAGAAATTCTGCACCAGCTGCCATGAGATGCGCGACAACGTGTTTGCGGAACTGAAGACCACGATCCATTTCTCCAACCGCTCCGGCGTGCGCGCGACCTGCCCGGATTGCCACGTGCCGCACGACTGGACCGACAAGATCGCGCGCAAGATGCAGGCGTCCAAGGAGGTCTGGGGTCATCTGTTCGGCAGGATCAATACGCGAGAGAAGTTCGTCGATCACCGGCTCGAACTGGCCCTGCACGAATGGGCGCGCCTGAAGGCCAATGATTCGCTGGAATGCCGCAACTGCCACAGCGCCGAGTCCATGGACATCACCCGGCAATCGCCACGCGCGGCCACCGCGCATCAGCGCTTTCTGTTCACGAACGAGAAAACCTGCATCGACTGCCACAAGGGTATCGCCCACCATCTACCCGACATGCGCGGCGTTCCAGGCTGGCAATAGCCAAATCGCCCGGCTTATTGAATGGATGCAAACTGAGCTGCCTACTTTCGTGGTCTGCCGCGCTTTGGCAACAGCGGACGTTGGAGATCGGCGGCCTTGCGCAGAATGCCGGCTTTCTTCAATGCCTCTGTTCGATCTGGTCCGGGCGGGAGGTTGCGGGCTTCCTCCAGTGCCGCAATTGCCTCAGCATCGAGATTGCTCAGATCGACGGGCTCCTTGACCAGGCGCGGCATTATTGGCCCGAAGCTCTTACTTTGGCGGGTTGAGGTCGCCGTTGAGCCAGCCCCTGCTGCCAGCGGATGTCAGCGGGTCCTCGGCTTCCACTTTGTGAACATGCTCGCAGTTGGGGCATTGAAAGGTCCGCAGATCGGAGTGATTGGGGAGGGGCCTGATCCCTGTCAGCACCATGCGACCGGCATGGCACCTCGAACAGCGCGGGCGCTCGATGGCAAGAAGCAATGGTGCCGGACGCGCATGAGAGTCGGGCATGTGATGCACCGGGGGCGCTAGCGCATGAAAAGCACGGCGAATGTCAGTGCGATCGGCACCAACCCCAGCCCGATGACGCCAATCTGGAATGCGCGATCGTCTCTCATAAGACCTGTCAGAATATGCCCGGATCAGCGGGCCGCCCAGTGCAGTTTGTGCCACGGCCCAGATTATTGGGACCGTCAGGAGAGGCGGCCGACGAGGCCCTATCGCGTGAACACCCAAACCGCGAGCGGGATGGCCAATACGCTCGAAATGAGAAGCGCCAGCGCCACCATTTTAGTCCATTCCCAAACAGTCAATGCGCGAATTTCCCGTCGGCCCCACGCCGCAGCAGCGCATCATCGGCGTCAGGAGAGGCTCTGACCACTCCTGCAAGGTCAGGTCAGCCCCGCACAAATCTGGTCAGGGATTCTACGGTGAAGAAGTGCGCACGCGTCGGATCAATCAAGATTTGAGGCCGCCACTTGAGGCATTCGTCTGCGCCGCGCACCAGCCGGTTTGATGATCGTGCTCTGGACTATGCAGTTTGTGCCACGTTGCTGCAGCTTCACTGTTCCCCGCTTTGATTGATCCAGATCAAGCCGGGGACCTGCTGCATCCAGAGACTGACCCCCACCGGATTCAAGCCGCCAATGGAGGTCGCCATGAAATCCTTGCACACGAAGCGGATGCTGCTGGTCGTCGCCGTCCTGGGTTTTGGAACGTTTGGCTCGATCGACTTTTCGTCAGGCGACGGCCCGACGTTATCCATCCAAAGCGCCGAAGCCAGGATTGGACGCCCGGCTACCCCCGCCAGCGTTGCAGGTGTTGCACGCCGAACAACGCGCCGGGCGGTCGTCGGCGGAGCGGCTGTAGGCGCCGCAGCTGCAGGCACCGCTTGCATCCGCGTTCTTGTCAATGGCCGATACGTGTGCCGCTGACGCAGTTCTTGCCGGTCACTTCGCTGGCAAGAAGCGTGGATGGCGTCTACCGCGAAAGCAACCTCGTTCGAGCGCGGCTTGCGCGAGGATTGCCTGACGACGTGCGCCGTCTGGGCATGAACAGATACGATGACGCTTTCGGAAGCGGCGGGATTTCATGCGAGCGCGCCGCCCGTCTTTATGCCGAGACCGCGCGGCTGACTACCAGGCGCAAATCCAACACGTTTCTCGTGATTGCTTCAATCTGCCTGGCTTCAGTGCCACCAGCGACAATATTGATGTCGTTTTGAACCTGGCTTTCCATCAAGCGGTGAGATGCTGACCGGCCGAGCGGATCGATGCCGTGGTGTCCGTGGGCGCCTGCAGGCCAAGTTAGCCCTGCTGCCGTTGATCTAGATCAAGCAGCCACCATGAGTGCGCCGCAAGTTCGGCACGTTCGCCTCAATCGCCATGCGAGGCGAAGCGCATCTAGTAGGGAGGAAGCACGATGTTTCGGTTTGCACTCGCTGCAATCGTTCTTGTCGCGGCATATCGATGTGGATCCTGATGTACGTCTTCTCCTACTCGGTCAGTCCGGCCGCGACCAACGACAGGGCGGAATGGAGGTTGCTCCCAAACGTGGTGTTTCAGGAATTCTCGAACGAAGAGCGATGCCGGGCGGCCAAGTCGACACTTGAGGGCAGCCTGATGGAGGCGGGTGCCAAGCTGAAAAGTGGTTTGGAAGACCTGAAGAGCATCGGCAAGGGCGACCCCGCGCAGATCATCATCGCCTTCAATGTGGAATGCCTTCCCAAATAAGGTCCGCGAACATCACCGCGTTATCACGGGAGAGGGCGCTGCTGCGCAGCGCCGGCCTCCTCGTCAAGGGAGGTGCAAACAAGCGGCGCGACCGTTTCACCAGCCGTAATAGCGTGCGGCGGCGTAGCCGCCATAGGGCGGGCAATAGCCGGCGCCATAGCCGTAGCCGCCGCCATAGCCGTAATACGGGACGGCAGCGTAGCTATAGTAGGAAGAAGGATAGCCGCCGTAATATCCGCCGTAGCCGCCATAATAGCCGCGGCTGGCGATCGCGCCGCCGACGAGGGCGCCGGCGGCGACGCCGTAGCCGAGGCCGCGATAGCCCCAGCCGCGATAACCAAGGCCGCCGCGATAGCCCCATCCGCCGCCGCGCCAGCCGCCGCCCCAGCGCACTTCGGTCGTGTTTTGGTCGACCATCGATTTCATCGCCGCCACGTTGGTCGGCATTGGCCCGGCCTGCGCGCTCGCAGCAAGCAGGGCAGTGGTGGCAGCGAGAACGGCGATACGCAGTGAACTCAGCACGGTCATGATCGTCTCCTCCTGTGCGGAAGCGCCGGGCGCGTGCCGGTCACCGTCCATTCCAGGGGCGACGCGACGCGGCGTGCTTGATCTAGATCAAGCCGCGGGTTCGGCCGCGAACCCGCGCGTGCCGCTCAGTCGGCACCCATGCTGCCTGTCCCCGATTGTGTGTTGCCGGACGCCGCTATTTTTGGGATCTGGAGAAAGCGGTTTCAAGCACGTCGCCGATCGGTTGCCAGCTGCGGCCGTCGAATTGAACCAGTCGCAGGTGCTTGATCGGCCGAAAGTCCCAACGTCCGGTGTTGATCTTGATTCCAGGCAGCAAAATCGAACTCTGGTAGTTTTCGAGGGCCGCTGCCTGCTTCATGACGTTGTCGCGAGACAGGTCATTGCCACATTGTTTGAGCACCTGGGCCAGTGTCTCGGCGGCCGCGTATCCGAACACGGCGGCGTTGTCGTCTTTGCCTCCGGCCCGATTGTACTTTTCGACGAAAGTCGGCCAATCCTTGGCGGTTTGCTCGTCCTTCCAGGCCGGATCACTGGCATCCTTCAGGAAGGTCGCCGTAATCACGCCCAAGGCATTTTCCGGGCCGGCAGGCTTTAGCGCCGTCGCGATCGATGACGACATGTGGTTCAGGATGAACACAGGGTGCCAGTTCAGATCCGCCGCGCTTCGGATGACTTTCGTCAGGTTTGCGGGCGCGCCCGCAAATACAAAAATCTCGGCGCCTGATCGCTTCAGGACCGATACGTGCTTGCCCAGATTATCGTCTGCGGCATCGTGCGCGATGTCGAGCCTGATCATCCGGGCGATGTCACCGAGACCGTCCTGCAGTCCCCTGAACAGTTCACGGCCGAAATGATCGTTCTGCCAAAGTGCAACGATCCGTTTTCCGGGGTAGAACGCCTGGATGTAGTTGGCGTAGATGCGCCCCTCTTCCCGGATCGAGGGCTGCCAGCTCATTGTCCAGCGGAACAGCGATGGATCGCTCAGATGATCGTCTCCGGAGGCGACAAAGAGTTGAGGAATTTGCCGCTCGTTCAAGTATGTGCGGACGGCAAAATTGCCGGGAGTACCGAACGAACCGAACATCAGGAGGACGTCCTCCTTCTCGATCAGGCCGCGCGTAAGTTCCAGCGCGGTAGACGGATCGGACTTGTCGTCATGGGAGATGAAGCGCACCTTGCGGCCGTTGATCCCGCCACGCTCGTTGATCATCTCAAAATACGCCGCTTCGGCCTTTCCGATCGCTCCGAATGCTTCCAAACTCCCGCTATAGGGCATAACATTGCCGATACGAATTTCGGTGTCGGTCACGCCCGGTTCGCGCACGCGCTCGGTGATCGCGCCCAGCGACGTAAGCGCCACGACGATCGCGATCAGCGTTCGAGCAAAGGTTTGCATCGGATGAGCTCGGTGACCAAGGGGATCAGTCTGATTTGGAACCATTGGAGGCATTCGGCTTGATTTACTTGATTTAGATCAAGGTCGGTCGCCCGCGACGACCCGGTTCTTGTCAGAGGCAAGCCTTCTATCGGAAAAATGTTGGGTCCTGAGAACGCAAGTTCGGAAGGGAAATGAGGTCCAACCTCATGAGTTCAAATGGATCTGCTGGATTTCGTTCGATCCCGAGTGCCACCGGACGAATCGCTCGCCTTGCATGCGCGCGACTGCGCCAGCAAGACAAGGACGTAAAAACCGTTCTGTCGAAGTCGGGGTTGAGACCTGAGGAGATTACCGATCCAACGGTTCGTCTCGAGGTGCATTCCCAGATCAAGCTCCTGGAACTGGCCGCCGAAGAACTTCGGGATGACCTTCTCGGGTTTCATTTGGCAAGCAGCTTCGACCTGCGCGAGATTGGTCTGGTTTACTATGTGATGGCATCCTCAGAACATCTTGCGGATGCGTTTCGCAACGCTGAACGCTATAGCAGGATCAACACTGACGGAGCGCGCCTGGGCTTCAAATTGGACGGAACGGCGAACATCGCGATCGACTACGTAAACGTAGACCGAGGCTCCGATCGGCATCAGATCGAGTTTTGGCTGGTTGCGCTGATGCGCATATGCCGACAGCTTACCGGCAGTCGAATAGCCGCGCGTCGATTGAAGGTGAGACATGCCAGGGCCGGCTCGCCGGCGGCGTTCAATGCCTTCTTTGGAACCGAAGTGGAATTTGACGCCGATACGGATGAGATAATGCTTCCGGCGCTGGCGGCTTCGATGCCGATTGTCGGACACGATCCTCATCTGAACAATCTGCTGCGGCAGTATGCGGAGGAGGCGCTTGCTCACCGACCGGGATTGCGCGGAAGTAATCATTCACGGGTGGAGGGAATAATACCGCAACTGCTTCCGCACGGGCGAGTCGAACTTTCGGAAGTCGCCCGTCAGCTTGGCATGAGTTCGCGTACGTTATCGAGGAAGCTTCGAGACGAGGGTGTAACCTTCGCCGAAATACTCGACAGGCTGAGATCAGCTCTTGCCCAACGCTATCTCAGTGATCGCGAACTGCCTGTCACTCAAATAGCGTGGCTGTTGGGCTATCAGGAAGTCAGCTCCTTCACGCACGCATTCAAGCGCTGGACAGGAACCACGCCAAGAGAGTTCCGGCTGTCCAATTGCGTTCCGGCGAGAGGCGCGCCGATAGCGTTGGAAGCCCGTGAAAAGGCCGACGGCGAGCGACAGGGCGACAACTAAGGTCGGGCTGCTCCGACCGCTCATTCAAAGCCACGGGCATCGTTGAAAAGGCATCTTCGCAAAGTTTTCGGCGCGGAATCCCAAATTCTTGGCGCGCGATAACAAGATTTGCATGGCAGCGCTCCGGTATATCCGCACAGGCGCCGCACCGGGCTGGAATAGCCGGAAGCTTCATGTCACGCGACGATGCATTGTTTTGGCTTTCGATTGTTTGGTTCTTTGGCCTATGCAGTGCCGCTGCATGGGTGCTTCTTGCGTCTTGACCGCGAAATCGTCTCGTGGGCGACTGCCGAAATCAGTAGCCTCGCGATCAGGCCTTCCGGGTCGCCGAATCTTTCGAAGCCCAGATCAATGAGATGACCGGTATCGCGCAGCACCAGACAATTCCCCACGACGTCCTCGGATTCCTCGAACGGCAGCTCAAGGTCGGCGTCTGCTGGGTGAATCTCGCAGAGAAGCGAATGGCCTGGTCGGAAGGGATATTCGACCTGTTCGGCTTCGAGCGTAGCGTACGGCCTTCGCGCGAGGCATTGCTGGACAGGATGCATCCCAGGGATCGGCAAGATCGAGAGAGGGTCAATGTCGCCCTGCAGAACCGGATCTCATTTGACGACACCTTTCGCATCATCCTCGAGGACCGCCGGGTTCGCTGGGTGCGCGCGTATGGCGAGTTCCTCGTCGATGACCAGGGACGAGCCAGCGCATTACTCGTATTGATGGCGGATGCAACCGCCGACCAAAACAGAAACCATTTGCTATGCGCCGGAGCAAGATACCTGCAAGCAATTGCGAAGTTGTCGAAGGCCACTGTAACCGTCGCGGCTCCCGACGGCAAAGTGACCAACGTGCTGTATCAGCAGCCCTTTGGCAGAAGTGTCAGCGTCCTGGGTACGCGTTGGATCGATTGGGTCGATCCCGATGACCGCGGCGGCATGCTGAAGATTTGGCGGGACGCGGTAAGCCGTGGAGAGGAATTCAGGACGGAGGTCAGGGTTCGCTTTCCCGATGGGGCGCTGAGTTGGCGCCAAATTCATGTCGCGCCGATCCGATCGGCCGAGGGGGCGATAGCGGAATGGCTTGCCCTCAGCTTCGATATCGACAACGACAGGACGGGCCAGGCGTTGCTGAACCCCGCCAGGCCTGCGACGGGAACACAATTGCGAGTGGCACGCACCATGCTGCGCATGTCGGTGCAACGGCTCAGCGAGCTGACGGGAGTGTCGATCGCGGTCATACGCCGCCTGGAGGAGTTGGACGGCGTATCGAGAGACGGTTCGGCCGAAAGCGGGCGTCTTCGTGCCGAGCTGGAGGACCGAGGAGCGGTCTTCATCTTTCCGAATAGCCTGAAGCCGACTGTCACGTTCCGATAGAACAGATTCTCCCCGCTTCGATTTCGCCGCGAGGCGTTTCTCAAATAGAAAAATTTGCGGATCAGAGCCGCAGCTTTGTACATCGCGCACAATCTTTGTCGCGGTAAGGGTGCCTTGACCTGCGATGACCGCTAATTCGGTCGCTGTGGTGCAGGATGCGCGCTGAAATCCAGCAAAAACGCTTAATGATTTGAAGATTTGGAATCGGTTTAATTCAACAGAGGACGATTTGCTCCGCTGCCGGATGTCGACCGTCAACGTCCGGGCTCAGGCGGGACACGTTACGCACCGCTTCTTTTGATTGGGGGATACTCATGTTCGGACGCAAAGGCAAGCTCATTGAAAGTGCGCTGGCTCAGGCCGATGCGATCAGCCGATCGCAAGCCGTCATCGAATTCGATCTCGACGGCACGATCGTCGAGGCCAACGAGAACTTTCTTCAAGCCCTCGGATACACGCTCGCCGAGATCAAGGGCAAGCATCACAGCATCTTTGTGCCGACGGGTGAGCGGGATAGCGCATCCTATCGCGAGTTCTGGACGAAGCTCAATCGAGGCCAGTTTCAAGCCGCGCAGTACAAGCGTGTCCGCAAGGACGGAAACGCCATCTGGATTCAGGCGTCCTACAATCCCGTTCTCGACGACAAAGGCAAACCGACCAGGGTAATCAAGTTCGCTACGGATATTACAGCGGAGAGACGCAGAGCGATGGAGGATGCCGGCAAGATCGCCGCGATCGGTCGCGCTCAGGCCATGATAGAGTTCAATCTGGACGGAACGATCATCACCGCAAATGACAACTTTCTGAAAGTCATGGGGTACACACTCGATGAAATCAGGGGCAATCATCACGGCATGTTTGTCGAACCCGGCTTTCGCGCCAGTGCGGCCTATCTGGAGTCGTGGGCGAAGCTCAATCGGGGAGAATTTCTTGCGGGAGAATACAAGCGGTTCGGCAAGGGCGGTAAGGAGGTCTGGATCCTGGCCTCGTATAATCCGATCCTCGACGAGACCGGAGCGCCGTTCAGGGTCGTCAAGTTCGCTTCCGATGTTACGGAACAGAAGTTGCTGGCGGCCGATACGAGGGGGCAAATCGACGCTATCAAGAAATCACAGGCCGTAATCGAATTCCAGATGGACGGCACGGTCATACGCGCCAACCAGAACTTCCTCGATGCGATGGGATATTCGTGCGCTGAAATTGAAGGCCGGCACCACAGCATGTTCGTGACGACGGCCGACCGCGCGTCGGCATCGTATGCTCAGTTCTGGCAGGATTTGAACCGCGGTGAATATCAGGCCGGCGAGTACAAGCGCCTGGCAAGGGGTGGGCGCGATATCTGGATAGAGGCATCCTACAATCCGATCCTCGATTTGAATGGCAAGCCGTTCAAGGTCGTCAAGTATGCGACCGACGTCACGGCGAAGGCCGTCGCCAGGATGAAGGCGGAGGAGGCTCGGGGGTTGATCGAGTCGGTTGCGGCCGGCAGTGAGGAGATGACCGCATCGATACGCGAGATCTCGGAAACGATGGTGAAATCCAAGGACGTCGTGGTTTCCGCCGTCGGCCATGTTGAATCTGCAGACGCTCAGGCCACGCGTCTGAGTGCTGCAGCGGAATCGATGGGCAGCATCATTGAGTTGATTAACGGTATCACCGGCCAGATCAATCTGCTCGCGCTCAACGCAACGATCGAATCGGCGAGGGCTGGCGAGGCTGGCAGGGGATTCGCGGTTGTGGCATCCGAGGTAAAAAGCCTCGCCAACCAGGCCAAACAAGCGACCGACAAAATCCGGACCGAGATCGATGCGCTCAACAGCGTATCCACCGACGTCGTCAGCACTCTGGGTACGATCAAAGCGGCTATTGGACATGTCAATGAATACGTGACGAGTACCGCGGCTGCCGTGAACGAGCAGAGCACGGTGACAGGTGACATGTCGGCCAATATGCAGCGCGCGGCGGCAGCCCTGGCTTGAACGAAAGGATTTGACATCGAGTCCTGGTTTCCGATGAACTGGCTCAAACAGTACTTCCGTTACCGCCTCTTGAGGCTGGTTTCGCCATTCGTGGCGGTCGTTCTGCTCCAGGCGTTCGTTGCCGGGCTCAGTCTCGATATTCTGTCGGCGGTCAGAGCGTACGTCGCGGGCGAAGCAAGCTGGTCGAGGTCGCAGAAAAACGCGGTGTACTTCCTGCATCTTTATCTGCATTCGGGCCGGCAATCTCTTTTTGATGAGTATCGTGCTGCGCTGGCTGTTCCGCTTGGCGATCAGGTGGCGCGACGGGCACTCGAGCAGGACCAGCCAGACCTTGAGATCGCCAGGGCTGGATTCTTGCAAGGCGGAAATCATCCAGACGACATCGCCGGCATGATCTGGCTGTTTCGGCATTTCGGTCAAATAACGTATTTGAAAAGTGCGATACAGCAGTGGGCCGCGACCGACTCCATGCTGCTGGAGCTGGCTATCTTTGGAGAGTCCATTCATTCCGAAATGAACGAAGGTCGGCCGACGGACAGTTCCCGGCTTCAGTTTCTCTCGTCACGACTTTACGAACTCAACAGCGAGCTTACTGTTCGGGCCAATGCTTTCTCGGACGTTCTTGGCGCCGGGTCGCGAGCCGTGAAGTTCATGCTGACGTTCGTGAATCTGGCGACGGCAACCCTTCTGGTCTTGCTGATCATCTGGCATACGCGACGTCTGGTACTGCAGCGTCAGGTGTTTGAGGCGGCCTTGTACGCAGAAAAGCGGCGGCTCGCCTGGCAAGCGTCCCATGATCCGCTGACAAACCTGGCGAACAGGCGAGAGTTCGAGGCGCGGCTCAAGGAGCGTCTCGATGGGTTCAGGAGCGGCGACGTGGCGCACGCGCTCATCTTCCTCGATCTGGACCAGTTCAAAATCATGAATGACACATGTGGTCATCTCGCCGGCGATCAGCTGTTGCGCGAGCTGTCGGATATTCTAAAGCAGCAGGTTCGTCCGGACGACGTGCTTGCCCGATTGGGCGGCGACGAATTTGGTCTTTTGCTCCCTCACTGCCAACCAGCACGTGCCGCAGAGATCGCCGAAAATCTGCGCGTGGCCATCGAGACCTTCAGCTTTAGTTGGGAGGGGCGGTCATTTGGCGTGACGGCCAGCATTGGCAGCGCGTGTATCGACGAACCCGGTGTTTCGACAGAGGTAGCGTTACGTCAGGCGGACATCGCCTGCTATGGCGCGAAGGAAAAAGGCAAAAATCGCGTACAGGTCTTCCACAGCGGAGACACCGAGCTGCAACAGCGGGTGGATGAAATGAAGTGGGTTCATCGCATTCAGGAAGCGTTGGAAAACCATCGCTTCTGTCTTTACGAACAGGAAATCGTTCCGGTGCGTGACGGAGGCAAAGGCGGCCGACACCTGGAGTTGCTGTTGCGCCTCAAGGATAGATCGGGGAGCATCATTGCGCCGGCAGAGTTTATTCCGCCAGCGGAGCGATATGGCTTGATGCCCCTCATCGACCGCTGGGTTGTCCGGAGCGCCTTCAGCCAGCTGGCGGATCAGTTGACGAGACGGCGCTCGATGCCGATTTCTCAGTGCAGCATCAACCTCAGTGGCCAGACGTTTGGCGATGACAGCTTCGTTGGATTTGTTCGACGCGAACTGGATGCCCACAGTATTCCGGGCAACGTCGTTTGCTTCGAGATAACGGAAACCAGCGCCATCTCGAATCTGGACAGCGCACGGCGCTTTATTTCGGCGTTGCGAAGCTCGGGTTGCCGCTTTGCGCTGGACGATTTTGGAAGCGGCATGTCGTCATTTGCCTACCTGAAGAACCTGCCGGTCGACTACCTCAAGATCGACGGCGCATTCATAAGAGACATGCTGACCAGTCCCGTCGATCGCGCCATGGTCGAGATGATTGATAAGATCGGGAAAGTCATGGGGATCGCAACGATTGCGGAGTTCGTTGCAACCCCATCCCTGCTTGAGGCGCTTCGTGAGATTGGCGTCGACTACGTCCAGGGTTTCGCCATCAGCAAGCCGCAGCCGTTTGGTTCCTTCGAGTCGCATGGCTGCGGAATCATCGCGTTCCCGGCGGTGATACTCTCGGAAGCCGGAGTGTAGAAGGCGGCGCATTCCACGGAAGGCCGCTTGCCGGCATTTTGTTGGTTCGTGCGACGCTGTGCTGGAATTGCTTCTATCGTGCCGACAGATCGGGCGCGTTCCCGATCTTTTGCACGGCGACGTTGACCGTCATGCCCAGGTAGTCGTTCGCTTCACCAAACCAGGAGCCTTCCAGCGGGATTGCTTGCGCCGGATGTCGGGCCACCGCCACCGGAATCAAATCAAAACCGGCACTGATCTGGTTGGTCGGATCGTAGTCCAGCCAGCCGGCACCTGGGAGAAAGACCTGCAGCCAGGCGTGGGTTGCGCCGGACCCGGTCACACCGACTGCGCCGCCATCCAGCGCCGCATCGTAAAGGTAACCGGTCACAAAGCGGGACGCGAACCCGAGCCGGCGCAATGCCTCGATCATGAGCCAGGCATAGTCGCGGCAAGTGCCGGATCTGGTGCGCAGGGTTTCACCAGGCGACTGGGTTCCTTCGGCGTCCCTCGGACGATAGGTGAACGTGTCGCGAAAAATGTGCAGCATTCGGTGCAAGACATCGGTGGTTCGATCCTGGTCGCCGGCAACGAAGCTCTTGGTCCACGCGGCCAGGGTTGCGTCCGGATCCTCGGCATGAGGGCGCAGATAACCGGCCAGATCGGTCCATTCGTCGGGAGTGTATTGCAGCGGAACTTCATCGGCCCGGGATTCGAGCGGAAACGCCTCGATCCCTTTTACGCCGTAATATACTCCGCGAGCCTCAAAAACGATCGTCAGCTCACTGGCGGGTTCACTGAACTCCATCACCGTGACCGTGTTGGAGCGGGCATCGGTGGTCCAGTGCATTTTCGCAGGAACGCTGCTTGTCGCGGACCAACTGACGAGACGCGCCGATGCGCCGCGCCTTGGCAAGAACATTGCCCGGTGCGTACCGAAGGTAACAGGCTTGGCATACCGGTAAGTGGTGGTGTGGCTTATCCTGCCGAGAACCGCCATTTGTTCGTCCTGCTGTACAACCGGTGCTTTGCCACAAGCGCTTGGCTGCTGGTTTAAGACGCTCTCTAACATCGCGGAGGCCGCCCTTGATCTAGATCAAGGGCCGGCTACCTCACGATCAGGGCGGTCAGGGAATAAGGCCCCTCATTCGCTGCGCTCTCCGAGGCCCGGAACAGATTCGGGTTCTTCGGTACGACCGAGCGCGGCACATTCGAAGACCCATTGGCCGGCTTTGTTTTTCGCTGTTTCTTCCGAAAAGTTCGCTGTTACCGGGAAATATTTCCTTGTGAACTGAAGGGGGAATTGGCCCAAAGGCGGCTGCAGTGCAACCAGCTACTGGGCTACTCTCATGTCCTCGCTGGCCTCCAATATCTTCCGTTTCCCAGGGAATTTGCCTGGAGACGGGTGCGATCGGCACTGCGTCGCCAGCCAGCATCAGGTGAGGGCTTTCGGCCTTGAGGACCCATCCAGCGACGACACGCTCCATTCCCTGCTTTCTGGCGGCAATCGCGGCGGTAGTGCTGCTTGCGCTCCCCACCGTCGCCGCCGAACCCACGTCACGGCAACCGGGGCTCGCCGACGCGGCAAACGCCATTCCACCGGCAGAACTCTATCGCGCGCAGACCATCGTGACGGGGCAGGGCGAGGCAAACCGTATCCTCGGCTTCGCATCGTGCCTGGAAGACGTCCTCATCAAGGTAAGCGGCATGCTGCGGCTCGCGGGCGACCCGCGTCTCGACCCATACAAGGCCGATGCTGCGAAATTGGTTCGGGACTTTTCCTACCGCGATGAAAAGGGCGGCAAGCCGAAGAACGACGAGCAGGGCACCCGCGACCGCTCCTTCATTCTGACGGCCGAGTTCGACGAGGCGGCCATCAACGGCATGCTGGCCAAGCTGGGCGTCAAGCCATGGCTTGCCCACCGCCCGGTGCTTGGCGCCTTCGTGGAGATGCAGCCGGGCGCGCGACGATACGTGGTTGCAGGCGACTCGAAAGAGACGGATCTACAGCGGGCCGCCCTCCTGGCGGCTGCGGCCAAGCGGGGAATGCCCATCGTGCTGCCTGATGCTGCAGCGCTGGCCGGCGTCGGCGCCAATGAGCTTCCGCTTGCGGGCATTGCGCCCGCGAAAATCGCCGAAGCCGTGGCCGGGCGGGGCGGAGAGGTTGTGCTGATCGCCCGCCTCGTCTGGGACGATCAGGAGCTGCGGTGGAACTCGAACTGGCAGCTCGATTGGCAGGGCAGGTCGCAGCAATGGCAGCTTGCGGCTGTCACGTTCGACGAGGCCTTCCGGCAAGGCATCGGCGCTGCCGCGCAAATCCTTGCCGGGCACCAGTAACGAGCCGCAATTCGGCAAGGCAGCGGTGGCGCGGATCGATGCGCGATAACGGATGCTGTCGACCGAAACGGTTACACCGCCCTCGCCGACGACGTTGTGAGCCAAGCTGCTGTCAGCCGATGCGCCTCACAGAACGAGCCAGTCAGCGCGACGAGAACACATTCTTAAACTGCACCAGGAATGTCACCAGCCATGCGCACGCAAACATGCCCGCGAGACCAAGCGCCGTTCTGCGATCAATCAAAGACAGGTTTGTCCACCACCATATCCGGTAAAGCCATAACCCTGTCGTGGCGATGCCAAGCAAGCAGACCAGCATCTTGAGAAAGGACGAGTTCGCGACACCCAAAGCGCCAAACAAGAGCGTTGCTGGAATGAGAAACATCGTGCAGGCGGATATCAAGGTCTCGTTCATGGGTCCTCAAGACATCTACGAATCGCGGATTACACATGCAGTTTGCAGCAACCTGTACCCTTCTGGAAGTGACACCCCTGCGGCTGATAATTGCCTTGCCCGCCCACGATGCAAGGCAGGCGTTGGCACGCGAGGGGCTGCCAAGGACCACAGGAGTGCTCCACCCAGCTAACTGCGGAAACGCCCGTTTTGAGGAGACTGTCAGCGGAGGCAAATTTCGATCTCGCTGAGCGGTGGGACGGCAGTGGAATCTGGCCGAAGAATTCCCCGATATTTGACGCCTCTCAATCCGTCTTCGACCGCTTCTCAATGGACAGAGGCAAACCTCGCTTACTCACATCCGGATAAGACGCTTACCTGATCAGGTGTCGCCGTCGCCTCTCATGTCCGCTGGTGAAGCCGAAGCAGGCTTGCTCATAGATCAGCTGGAACGTCTGCTGGTGACCCGAGCCGACATCGGCCAGATGCGCGCGCCCGCTCACACACTCACCAAGTGCCTCTATTCAGTCATGCTGATGACGCAATTTCTTTCTTAGTCGGTGGGAAAGACACCTGTGGAAGGACCACACTGGTTCCCACAACGGTTCCGTCGCCAGTGTCGGCACGAATCCGCAAAAATCGGCGCAAGCTCGTCAACGCATCCGCGTTCGCTTGACCATTTTCTGCGGGATCGGGAACCGAACGATCCAGAAAATCAATCGAGGAGTTATGATGTTGTTTCGCTCGGGCGCCGCAATTTGCGGTGTCGTAGTGCTGCTTGCCATTTCTGTTACCGTTGCTCGAAGTGAAATGGCTGCAGTTCATTCAAGCGCCGTCGTCAATGCCGCTTCGGGGGATGCGATCGTTGGCGCAGCATCCACGTACAATCCGTTCCGGCCCGGATGGCGGGAGGGCGGCCCGAACACAGCCTCCGGCGAGCGCTATGAGCCCACTGTATGGGCGGCTGCCATCAAGACGAGCCTGCGCCAGAAATTTGGTGGGGTCCGATATGGCGCGAGGCCGAAATATGCCCTCGTTGAGGCTGTAGGCAAGAAGGTCATCGTCAAGATAAATGACGTAGGGCCACTAACGCCTGGCCGCATCATTGACCTCAATGAGCGGACGATGCGCCATTTCGATCCAAGCCTGCAGCTCGGGGTAATTCATGGCGTAAGCGTCAGGCCGCTTTCCGGCGACTATTGGATCCCCGGACCAGTTGGCTGAACGTCGCAAGGCGCCGGCGCGGCGCAACTTGCGTCGCTGCCGCCCTGGTCCGATCCTTAGGTTTCGATGCCCAGTACGGGGCCACCGATTTGCGCCCCGTGAGAGCCGATAGGCGACCTGTGCGGTTCAACGGCAGAGCGCGCGCCGTCAACCAGAACATCAATTCTTCCCCGCAGATGATCAACCAGATGTTCAGCGCCGACAGTCAGGCAGCCATGATGTCCCCATGGCACCTCGACGACGTCGAGTTGAGAACTGAGATGCCGCCACGCCCGGCCGTCGTGTTCGGCTGCGTAAAAAGTCACGGGGACCTCAAGCGGTGCCGGAAGATATTGCGCCATTGCGGATGAATAAGCGTGCCACAACGCCGGCGGAATCTCGAGCTCGGCGGTCGCAATCGGCGCGCTCGTCGACGCCTTGGCGTAACGCTCCAGCTCCGCCATTTTTTCAAATGCCCGGCCCAGAAGGTAAAGCGGGAGCAGGGGCTTCATCAGCCTGATGATCGCCCGCGGCACCGGACGGGAGCTGACGGTCGGCGGGTCGACCATCGCAACCAAATCAACCTTGTGGCCGGCTGCGATCAGCAGGCGGGCTGTTTCAAACGCCACCATGGCGCCGTTGCATTTGCCGCCCAAGAGGAAAGGACCGCTGCTCTGCCTCTCCAGAATAAGCGGCAGGCGGTCGGCGGCCATCTGCTCGATCGACGGCGGAATCCGCTCCCCACGAAGACCATGGGGATCGATGGAAATGATCGGGTAATCGGGCCCGAAAAGCTCGACTATCCGCCGCATACCCGAGTGGCCGGTAACGAGGTTCCCATTGAAGAAGAACAGTGGAGGCCGATCGCCACTGGCACCGAACTGGAAGAACGGCGTCGTCGGGGTGCCTGTCTGCATGGCGATTCTTGGGGCAAGTTGGCGGATCGTTTCTGCCCCGTACAGAATCGTTTCCGGTACGCGCTGGCCGATGAGCCGCTCGAGTTCGATGAGCATTTCCATCGCCAGAAGGGAGTCACCACCGCTGGCGAAAAAGTCATCGTCGATCGTCACGGCCTCGGACTTGAGCAGCCTCCGCCACAGGGTCAGCAGTTCAGCTTCCAGATCCAATGGCCCTTTGTTCACAGCAGGCAAGGGCATCGCGCCCTGATCACCCAACAGCCCGTCGAACGACTCGCGCAGCCGTCGCCGCTGAACCTTTCCCGTCGCCCCCTTTGGCAGTTGGTCGAGGATCAGAATGCGCCGCGGAATCTTGAACGAGGCCAACGCGCGTTGCAGGAACTGGCGAAGCTCCGCAGGTGTCGCCTGCGCACCAGGATGGGGAACGATGGCGGCTGCGACGTCCTCGCCGAGGCGTGGATGGGGGATTGCGAAAGCAGCGGCCTCGGCTATGGCGGGATGGCGCAGTAGCGCGGATTCGACCTCAGCGGGGGCGATCTTCTCACCGCCGCGGTTGATCAGTTCGCTCAGGCGCCCGTGCAGCGACAGGAAGCCGTCTTGGTCGAGGCTGCCAATATCGCCCGTGCGAAACCAACCCTCTTTGAACGCAGCTTGATTGAGTTCCGGCGCATTGAGATAACCAGATATCACGGTGGGGCCACGAACCCAGACCTCGCCCCGCTCGCCGGCTGGTAAGGGATGTCCATCCTCACCAACAATGGCCACGGTATCAGGCCAGGGTTGTCCGCAAGTCCCTGGCCTGTTTGGACCAGGCGGCGGCTGGTTGGTGGCGATTTGCGCGGCTTCGCTGGAGCCATAATGTTCCAGCACCGGCACGCCCAAAATGCGCTGCAGGTCGTTCTGCACCTCGTTCGGAAGCGGCGCGCCGCCCGATACAACGAGCCGCAGCGTGTGCGCCGCCTGCGCATCCTCAAGGCTTTTTGCCTTGTCGAGCACGGCCGTGTGGAGCGTGGGACCCGCTGAGTACCAGGTCGGCCGCAGGGCATCGAGCCATTCATCGAGCGCCACGATGGCAAAGTTCGCCGGCACAGCAATGCTGCCGCCCGTCAGCAGTGGTGTGAAGACCGTTACTTTGAGCCCATGAGAGTAATGAGGGGACGACACGCTCAGGCAGCGGTCCTCAGGCGTAAGGCCGAACCAGGCCTGAAGCCGTGCGGCCGCCGCCAGCATATTGCTATGACTGAACGGAATGAGCTTTGGCTGCGCGGTCGTGCCCGACGTCTGCAGGATGAAGGCAGGTGAGCCCGGATCAGGCTCAGCGTCGATCGCAGGGGAGTCGGAGGCCTGCACGGCGATATTTAGACCAAGCTGACCGTGTCCGATCGGAGCGGCTTCGATCACGGTAATCCTTCTCCGCTTGGCCGCGTGACGCGCTTCAAAGGCCCTGCCTTGCGGCGCGAGAAGAGCGTCCAGGTGCAGCATGTCGAGACGTTGATCGAATTCCGCCTCGGACAGTCGCGGATCGAGAGGAACCGCGATGCTGCAGCAGGCCACTGCCACGATGGCGAGAATCGCCTCCGCGCCGTTCGGCATGAGTACCCCGATCCGGGCATTGCAATCGAACCCGGCCAAGCGAAGCTGCCGTCGGATACCGTCCAACTGGCGCTGAAGATCGCGGTACGTCAGCGGCGCAAGCCTGGTGGAGACGATCGCAGGCTGGTCTGGTAACCGGCTGGCAGTCCGACCGATGACCTGGCCCAGCGTGCATTGGAACTCGGGCTCTGCGCCGTCGCGGACGGACGAGGCTCCCTCGGGCCAGATCACGCGAGCCGGGGTCGCGTTCTCCAGGAGCAAATGCGTCACACGAGCCTCCCGTGACCACAAGAATGTGACCGCTGTTGCCGCCGCCGCTACACCACGCCACTGCAATCGCCAGTGGCAAAGATTACACCCACCTCCCCACTGACTGGACAACTGGCAATGATGGGTACCTCGGATGGGTAGGGGAATTCTGCCTATGGAATTCTGTATCCGTTGGCAGCGTATCAGCCGATAGAGCTCTGGACGGCGCATGGCCTTACCTACGAAAATGGTCGCAGGCAGGCGATGCTCGCCATGTAACAGGGGGCGCACGCCTTGTTCGCTCGCGTGCGGCCGGCCAGGCTCCGATGGGGGCGGATGATTGCTATGTCCTTATTCCGGTTTTCACCCGCCACCAGCAATTCGCAAGCGAGGCCTGCGAAGCGCAAAACTTGCGGGTCTGAGCCGCGGCACGCATAGCTGGCTAGCCTTCTTGTGTTGAAGGGGCTCAATGCCGCACTCACGGCGGTATCGAATTTCGTCCTGGCGTATGCGCTGGTTCGAACAGTTGGCCTGGAGTCGTATGCTTTTATTGCGGGCTTGCTGGCGGTCGCTGCTCTTGTGGTGCAATGCGATCTCGGAATTACCGTTCTGACATTGTCCGAAGGAGGAGGCGCTCTGCTTTACGCGGCGTGTCTGTATTCGCTAAGCAGATCCTTATGGGAAAAGAGCTCTCACGTCTTCAAAATGGGAGCGTAAATCGGCGATGGAAATGCGCCAATCTGCGGTGGCGCCGACGGCTTCTCAAGAAAGCAGGGAGAGAAGAATTCCCGAACGCCATTGCCGGCAACGCTCATTCGCGTCGGCGCAGCGGACGTTCGTAGGCGACGATCGCCACATCGGGAAATGCGCTCTCGATTTCAAGGATCGCATCAAGGGCGGCAGGATCCAGACGCGCTGCGACGATCCGATTGCAAAGACCGCGACCCGTCTCCGCTACTTGCCGGACGCGATAGGCCATCAGATAGACGCCAAGCCGATCTCCGGCCTGCGTCAGCAGGCGACGCTCGTCTGCGTTCGGCACGTACCATTCCGACGCATCGATTTTGGCGAGTTCGCAATTCTCGAATTGATCGAGAATCGGCAATCGCCCGCAAGGACGCATGGCGTGATTGTCGCGCGTATCCGGCCAGGCTTCGGTCACTTCACGGGTCTCCTGCGGTTTTGCATTGACATCAAACTGTGATGCATTGGACCATGGCGCAAGCGTTCATCCTACCCGGTCGCAAACCCGGAATAACAAGAAGTTGGAAATGATGATCCTCTATTCCGCAGCGCTTAGCATGTTTGGTGCCAAGGTCCAGATCGCCCTGATCGAGAAGGCAATCGATTTCCAGCTGGTCATGGTGCCGTACGATCGCGACCGCGGCTACGAGCCGAAACATCCCGAGGTGCTGCGGGTCAATCCGAAGCGGCAGGTGCCGGTGCTGATCGACGGTGACGTGGAGATTTTCGACTCGACACAAATCTTCGAGTATCTGGAGGACGTGCAACCGGCGCCGCCGCTGTGGCCCCGCAAGCCGGCGGCGCGGGCCGCCGCACGCCTGCTCGAGATGAAGTCCGATGAAATCTACTTCCCACACGTCGTTAAGTTGATGGGACTGCAGGACAGGCCCGACGACCCGGCCGCGGTCGCAGCACGTGAACGTGCGTCACGCTATTACCTGGAGATGGATGCGATTCTGGCTGATCGCGAATGGCTCGCCGGCGATTATTGCTTCGCTGACATTGCCTTCTACATGGCTGCCTTGTTCGGCGAACGCATGGGAGCGGTGCTGGGGCAGGAGACACCGAGGTTGCTTGCGTGGCGCGAGCGCTTGACCTCGCGGCCCGCGGTGATGCCGGTTGTCACCGCGCTGGCGCGTTACCTGTCGAGTGAGGGGCGACCGGTGCCGGGGTGGCTCGGTGCAGCCGTGAGATAGCCGAGCGGCGTTCACCCCAGGCGCCAACGCGCATCATGAGCCGCGACACGGTCCAGGCGGGTTGTCGATAATCTACATCCATTCCGCCCTTCCTGCGGCCCGGATTGAGCGGTATCAAGGAGCCGCTCGGGCGGTAAGCTGTTGCCCCCGACGCCAGCAGGGGTCGTTACATGGCATTTGAACTTTTCCAACTGACCGGCCAACGGGCGCTCATTACCGGCTCGTCGCAGGGCATCGGCTTCGCGCTGGCGCAGGGCCTTGCCGAACACGGCGCCGAGATCGTCCTCAACGGCCGCGACGCCGGCAAGCTGGAGGCGGCCGCGGCGAAACTCAAGTCCGCCGGACACAAGGTATCGGTGGCCGGCTTCGACGTCACGAACGCGCAGGCCGCCAAGGATGGCGTCGGGGCGATCGAGCAGAATACCGGGCCGATCGATATCCTGATCAATAACGCCGGCATGCAGTTCCGCTCGCCGCTGGAAGACTTTCCCGTCGAGAGATGGGAGCAATTGCTCGCCACCAATATTTCGAGCGCGTTCTATGTCGGCCAGGCCGTCGCCCGTCACATGATCCCGCGCGGCCGGGGCAAGATCATCAACATCGCCTCGGTGCAGAGCGAGCTCGCGCGCCCGGGCATTGCGCCCTACACCGCAACCAAGGGGGCGATCAAGAACCTGACCCGCGGCATGTGCACGGACTGGGCCAAATACGGCCTGCAGATCAACGCGCTCGCGCCGGGTTACTTCAAGACCCCGCTCAACCAGGCGCTGGTGGACAATCCGGAATTCTCGGGCTGGCTCGAAAAGCGAACCCCTGCCGGACGCTGGGGCAATGTCGAGGAGTTGGTCGGCGCCGCCGTGTTCCTGTCCGGCAAGGCGTCGTCCTTTGTCAACGGGCACACGCTCTATGTCGATGGCGGGATCACCACCAGTCTGTAAGGTTCGTGCTGCGGGAGTTCCACCATGAAAGCCGTCGTCATCCATGCCGCCCGCGATCTGCGGGTCGAGGAACGCGAACCAGAGGCCGCCGGCGCGGGACAGGTCGAGATCGCCGTCGAGGCCGGCGGCATCTGCGGATCGGATCTGCATTATTTCAACCATGGTGGCTTCGGCACGGTGCGGGTGCGCGAGCCGATGATCCTCGGTCACGAAGTGGCCGGGACCATCAAGGCCCTGGGGGCGTCGGTATCGGGGCTTGCGATCGGCGACCGCGTCGCAGTGTCGCCGAGCCGGCCCTGTAACGCCTGCGACTATTGCCTGAAGGGCCAGCAGAACCATTGCCTCGGCATGCGCTTCTACGGCAGCGCGATGCCGATGCCGCATATCCAGGGTGCGTTTCGCCAGCGCCTCGTCGCGGAAGCCTGGCAATGCCACAGGGTCGCCGACGGCGTCTCGATCAACGAGGCGGCTTTTGCGGAGCCGTTCGCAGTCGTCCTGCACGCGGTCAACCGCGCCGGATCGCTGCTCGGCAAGCGGGTGCTGGTGACGGGATGCGGCCCGATCGGCGCCTTGGCGATCGTGGCGGCGCGTCTGCACGGTGCGCGGGAGATCGTTGCGACCGACGTCATGGCCGCGGTTCTCCAGAAAGCGCTTGGGCTCGGCGCCGACCGGGTAATCAATGTCGCTGAAGCCCCCGATCAGCTCGGCGCGTATTCCGCCAACAAGGGCTATTTCGATGTCCAGTTCGAGGCGTCCGGCAACGAACGGGCGGTCCGCTCGGGGCTGGAGGTGCTCAAGCCGCGCGGCATCCTGGTTCAGCTCGGCCTCGGCGGCGACGTTTCGATCCCGCAGAACATGGTGGTGGCCAAGGAGATTGAGATGCGCGGCACCTTCCGCTTCCATGAAGAATTCGGTCTCGCCGTCGATCTCATCAACCAGAAACGGGTGGATCTGGCGCCGCTGCTGACCGGTGTTTTTGGACTGGAAGAGGCGATACACGCCTTCGAGGTTGCGGGAGATCGCAGCCGATCCATGAAGGTTCAGCTAAGCTTCTGAAGATATCGGACAAAAATAATAGGGGAGTACAAAATGAAGCTCGTACGTGTGTTGGGTGCGGCGGCTTGCCTGATCCTGTTTCAGGCTTCGGCAATGGCGCAGGAAGTGTCGCTGCGTCTCGTGTCGGCCTTTCCGGAAAACAGCTTTTACGTTTCCCATCTTTTGAAGTGGGTGAAATCGGTAAACGAGCGCGGCAAAGGGGTCCTGCAGATAAACTTCATTGGCGGGCCGCGCGCCATTCCCACATTTGAAGTCGGCAATGCCGTGAAGACGGGGGTTGTCGATATCGCCATGTCGACCGGGGCTTTTTACACCAACGTCATGCCCGAATCCGACATGTTGAAGCTCACTGAAAGGTCTGTCGCCGAACAACGGAAGAACGGGGCCTTCGACTACATCAACAAGGTGTGGAACGAGAAAGCCAACATGCAGTACCTGGCACGGATGGTCGAGAACCAGCCGTTCCATCTCTATCTCAACAAGAAGATCGACAAGGCGGACCTTACCGGCCTCAAGATCCGGATCACGCCGGTTTATCGCGAGTTTTTTCAGGCGCTCAATGCGAATGTCGTCACGACGGCTCCAGGTGAAGTCTATACGGCGCTGGAGCGAGGGGTGGTTGATGGCTATGGCTGGCCGATCGGTGGGCTATTCGACCTGAACTGGCAGCAGCACACCAAATTTCGCGTCGATCCTGGCTTTTACGATGCGGAGGTTTCCATCATCGTCAATTTGGACAAATGGAAGAGCCTTACCGAGAAGCAGCGCGAACTCCTGAATAGCATGGCGCTGGAGCTCGAGGCCGGCAATGGCTTCTGGAAGCAGTACGCCGTCGATGAGGAAAAGCGGCAGGCGGATGCCGGCATCCAGACGATCAAGCTGGATGGCGACAAAGCGAAGGTCTTCGTCGATACCGCCTACAGCGTCGCCTGGGCCGCTGCGATCAAGGCGAGTCCGGCGCATGCTGAAAAGCTGAAAGCATTGTTCGGCAATCGCTGATATTGCGACATCCGCCAGTGTCGAGAGTGTGGTCTATGGATGTGCTGGATCGGTCGATTGGCAAACTTTGCCTCGCGTTGGTATCCCTGGCATGCGCGTTGCTGTTCGGGATGATGCTGGCCATTTGCGTTGACGTATTCCTTCGCAACGTAGCCGTGCCCGGGATGCCCCGAGGGTTTGCCTTGGCCAGCGACCTGTCTGAGTCTGCGATCTATCTGATGACCTTGCTGGTGGCGCCGTATCTGTTGCGAAGCGGTCGCCATATCCGGATTGATCTCCTGCTCCACATGGTGCCGGCGCGGATCGGCTGGCTGATGGAGTTGCTTGCTGCCTGCGCGATGCTCGTTTGTTGCCTCGCGATCGTCTGGTACGGCTTCATTGTTACCGCGCGCAGTGCGGGCAGCGACGCCATGCTCATCAAGACCGTCGTCTATCCGGAGTGGTGGAGCCTGGCGCCGCTGCCGTGTGTGTTCGTGCTGTTGTCGCTCGAGGCAATCTTCCGGTTGCGAAGCCTTATCGACGGACCTCGGCAGCCGCGCAACGAGCAGGTGTCGGTGTCATGATGAGTTGGGAAGCTGCCGCCTGGTTACTGCTAGGTGGATCAACCGTTCTGATGTTCGCCGGATTGCCGGTCGGCTTCGCGTTTCTCCTTATCAATCTGATCGGAGCTTACCTTTTTATGGCTGGTGAAGCTGGCCTGTCCCAGCTCGTGCGAAGCTCGGTCTCCTCGATCACCACGTTCTCCCTGACGCCGATTCCGCTCTTTGTCCTGATGGGTGAAGTGCTTTTTCACACCGGTCTGGCGGTCAAGGTCATCGACGGCATCGAGAGGGTTATCAAGCACGTCCCGGGCAGACTTGCGGTGGTCGCGGTGGTGGCGGGAACCGTGTTCAGCGCGATCTCGGGTTCGACCATCGCAACGACGGCGATGCTCGGCAGCCTGATGGTGCCGATCATGCTGTCGAGGGGCTATCATCCCACGATGGCAACGGGGCCCATCATGGCGATCGGCGCGGTCGATATGCTGATTCCGCCGAGCGCCCTTGCCGTTCTGTTGGGGAGTCTCTCCGGCATTTCGATCTCCAAGCTCCTCATCGGGGGAGTTATGCCGGGCATCATTCTTTCGGTTCTCTTCGTCGGTTGGATTATCCTGCGCACGTTATCCAAGCCGGAATTGGCGCCCGATAGCGATTTCAAGGAATACAGCGGATGGGCGAGGTTCAGTCCGCTCGCACTCTATGTGGTGCCGCTGGTTTCGATCTTCGGGCTTGTCGTCGGTGCGATGGTGGCCGGCTGGGCAACGCCGACGGAGTCTGCTGCGATCGGCGCTTTCGCGACGATCGTGCTCGCGGCAGTCTACCGGGCGTTGACGCCGAAAGTTCTGTGGCAGTCCCTGCATGGCACGGTGCTTATCTCCGGGATGATTCTCTTCATCATCATCGGAGCAACGACCTTTTCTCAAATATTGTCGTTCTCGGGCGCCACGAATGGCATCGTCAACATCATCACGCAAAGCGGGCTTTCGGCCAACGCCCTGGTCATCGTCATGTTGTTGATCCTGATCGCGCTCGGCGTCTTCATCGATCAGGTCAGCATGATGCTGATCACGCTTCCCATCTTCATGCCGCTGGTGAACTCACTTGCGATCGACCCGGTGTGGTTTGGGGTGCTGTTCCTGATCTGCATGCAACTGGGAATGCTGCTGCCGCCCCACGGCCTGTTGCTGATGACGATGAAGGGGGTGACGCCGCCTCAAGTATCGATGGGGCATATCTTCCAGGCGGTCGTCCCATACCTCGTCATCAGCATAGCAGTTCTCGCGCTGGTCTATCTCGTGCCTGGAGTGGCGACCTGGATGACGAAGGCGTTGTAACGCATGAGACCTGTCAGGTGCCGGCAAAGGATCGTCCTGGCCGCCTCGCCAGGCTCCCTGGCTTAAGCGAAACGCAACATGACCGTTTGGGTATACTCAAGAAGGATTACTGAGTCCCCTCGATTTCGGCGGTGTGATTGTTGAGGACGACAATGGTCCCGCTGCAGCTCAGCGCCGGACAGCGGTTTCCAGGAACTCCTGCACCGAGAGCGGCACGTCGTCGAATTCAGGAAAGCGCCGACGCAACTCGTCGGCAATATCGACCGTGACGTCGCGCGACCAGCCCTCGGCCGTATTGAAGGCGACGATCCGCACCGGATGGCTAAACTGGTCTTCCAGAAGACGGCGGATCAGCGCCTCGCGGTCGGTGCCTTCCTCGTCTGCCTCGCACCAGGCGCGTCCGAGCCTGCCAAAATCGTTTAGCACGAGATAGATGTCGTGATCGCCGCGATGGGGCACGATGGACGGGGAGCGAGGCATACGGGGTAACTCCCGCGCGAAAAAAAGGTATGGAACCTTACCCTGTTGCAATCCTCTGTGTTTGGAAAATTCGAGGTAAATCAAACGGATGATAGATGAGGGCGCGACCGGGGCCTATGCTCACGCCGCTGGGCTTTCAGCGCATCTGGTCCAGCAAGCCTTGGCCTCAGCTCGCAAGCCTCCGAGCTGGGGCTTTTTCCTTCCATGAACAGTGGCGCCGCCCTGAGCGTTTCCAGAGCCTGAGGTGCCAAAACGACCTCGGTTGCTGCAGTCCCGGTGACGACAACCACGCAGCGCGATGAGCCGTAGTGTCGGCTGCCTGATCTTTTTCGATGGCCTTCGCAGCAGAGGCTGGCATCGTCGCAGCCTGGGCCTCTAGTCTAGCCCGTGCCCGCTCGGCTTCGATGTTTTTCGCGATCATCGCCATCGCAAGGCGCAGCACTGCAAACGATGCAGAGCAGTGCTTCCATTTTATGAGGGAAGAGCCGGTCCTTGTGCCTTTCGCGTAACACTCGCCAGGAAAGAAGTCTGAGGACACTTGTGCAGGGTGTCCGTTGCTCGATCGTTACCTAAATCTGCGACCTAAGATTCGAACGGCGCGGAGCCAGGCCTGTCGAGGGCCACTCCGAAAGAGCAGGCAAGCAGATCATGAAGATATTCAACAGTGCGGTTCTTGGCACGGCAGCATGTCTTGTCGCCTTGAGCGGAGCCCAGGCGGCGGATCTTCCAGTCAAGGCCAAGGCAGTCGAATATGTCAGGATCTGCTCGCTTTATGGAAACGGCTTCTACTTCATCCCGGGTACCGACACCTGTATCAAGCTCGGCGGTTACCTGCGCGCCGATGTCACCTTCAACGGCGGCGGAATTCAGGGCACCCCGGCCTGGAGTGGCCTGGCGGGTCAAAAGAGCCGGCTGAGCAACTATTATTTCGCTCGCGCCCGCGAAAACCTCAACGTCGACACCCGCACCGCGACCGATTACGGCGTGGTCCGTACTTACTTCGATGCGAATTTTTCCTGGACCACGGGTACCTATGCCGCTGCCGCCGCTGGTGGCGTCGGTGGCACGACGTACTCGGCGTCGCCGCTTAACCAAGCCGACGGCGCTACCTCAGGCGGCGGGTTCGCCGTCAACTTCGCGTTCATCCAGTTCGCCGGCTTCACGATCGGCAGGGCTGTATCGATGTTCGACGCACCCTTCGCCGGCTATCCCGCCAACATCACTGACGCGCTCCTCGGCGGCCACTCCGATCAAACCGGCGTGAACCAGTTTTCCTATACGGCCGATTTCGGTCAGGGCATCAGCGGCACGGTCTCGCTGCAGGATCAGGTCACCTACTACCAGACCAATTTGTGGAACGCGTCGGGCCTCACTGCGGCCGGCTTCGCGGCCGGCGCCTATGGCGGCAATAATTTCGGCGGCACGCGGTCTCCCGACATCGTCGGCATGCTTCGCGTCGATCAGGCCTGGGGCATGTTCCAGGCCTCGGTAGCCGCGCACGACATCAACGCGGGCTACTACGG
Organism: Bradyrhizobium sp. OAE829; assembly: GCF_040546575.1. NCBI lineage: Bacteria > Pseudomonadati > Pseudomonadota > Alphaproteobacteria > Hyphomicrobiales > Nitrobacteraceae > Bradyrhizobium > Bradyrhizobium sp. OAE829. Next base: position 6,685,315 of record NZ_JBEPOE010000001.1, read on the forward strand.
CCCGGCGGAAACCTCAGGCCATCCCAGCAACAAGTGGGGCTGGGCTGGTCAGTTGGCCATGACGATCAAGAACCTGCCGACTGGCCCGGGCGACGACATCGATCTTTCATTCGGCTATTCGGACGGTGCCAGCCGTTACGTCTGGCAGAGTCTGGTCGCACCCACCGTCGCCATGTATGGCAGCAGCGGCCTGGCGGGCGCTTACCAAGGCCTGAGTATTGGAGGTGTTTCTGACGGCATTTTCACGACCGGCAATGGGATCGAGACGACCAAACTGTGGGGCTTTCGTACTGGTTACACGCACAACTGGAACAGCCAGTGGAATTCAGCGCTGTTCGGCTCCTACACGTCGGTCAGCTACAATGCCACGGCAAGAGGTTATATCTGCGCCACCGTCACGACCTTCCTGACACCCGGCTCGACCTGCAATCCGAACTTCAACGTCGCGCAGATCGGCACCAACACGCGCTGGTCCCCCGTGAAGAACCTCACTTTCACGGGTGAGCTGATGTACACGCTGGTGGATCAGCAATATTCCGGCCTCGCCGCCTTGCCGGCCGTCAGTGTCAAGCCGGCAGCCCTGTACGAACTCAAGGACCAAGGCACATTGTCACTCGCCTTCCGCGCCCAGCGTAACTGGTAAGGCTGGCCTATCCTTGCGGTGGGTTGCTCATCCCGCTGAGCGCCTGCCGCACGGCTTCCACCAGGTCCAGGGCCACTGGCGAGGGACTGCGCTGCGGCGGAAACACCGCGGCGAATTCGAAATCGATCCGCGGCAGGAAAGGGCGGGCCACGACGCCCCGGTTCTCGAACTCCTGCGCCGTGAACGGGTCGCAGATCGCGACGCCAAGTCCGGATGACACCAGCCCGCACATGATTTCCGAGAGGCTCGTCTCGACCCGGAGAACCCGGCGGACATCGTCGCGATTGAAAGCCTGGTCGATCAGATGCCGGCCGGTCGATCCTGACGTCAGGGACACGAAGGTCTCGCCTTCGAAATCGCGCGGTTGCAGCGTTGTCTTGGCCGCAAGCCGGTGTCCGGTTGGCAGAACGGCGACGCGGGCCGGCGCCGGCAACCGCACGCTCGACAATCCCGCATGGGCGATCGGCACTTCGGCGAAGCCGATGTCACATTGGTTGTTCAACACCCAGTCGACCACAATCGGTGAGATCACGCCGAAGAACGACAGATTGAGGTTCGGCCGCTCCATCAGGAATCGCCCGGAGAGCCTCGGCAGATAGCCGTTGGACAGCGCCGGCAGCGCCGCGATCCGCAGCGTGCCGGTCCGGCGGCTGCGGATTTCCTCGGCTGCCGCCGTGATCCGCTCGAGACCGACAAAGGACCGTTCGACCTCCATGTAGAGCGCCGTCGAGGCAGCCCTCGGCACCAGTCCGGTGCCGCGCTTGTCGAACAGCTCCATTTTGAGCAGCGCCTGGAAGTCGCGCAGCAATCGGCTGACGGCCGGCTGCGTCACAGCCATCAGTTTTGCCGCTTCCGTCACGCTGCCCGTCAGCATCATCGCGCGGAAGGCTTCGACCTGCCGTGAATTGATCCGCGCCATTTTCTCTCCATTCATAACATTTCGGCATGAAGAGGGTGCCATTATTAATTGGACGACGAAAGCGGGGATTGCGATCTTTTTCATCAAGGGTGGAGGTAGCTGATTTTTTGGGCGAAACCGGTTGGGAGCGGACCCGGTTTAGGCCAAATCTCCACGCGGATCCGACATGGCATCGTACCGCGATACCGTACACGGGTCAGAACAGTTGCGCTTCGGGTGTCACCCAGCAAACGGATATGGAGATCGATCGATATGAAGCATCTCGCCCTTGTCGGAGCCGTCAGCATTGCCGCGATCGCCTTAGCCCCGTCGGCGGGTCTGGCGCAGCAGAAGACGCTCTATGTCGCCGGTTACGGCGGCTCGTTTGAGAAGACGATCCGCGACGAGGTCATCCCGGCGTTCGAAAAGGCGAACGGCGTCAAGGTCGAATATGTCGCCGGCAACTCGACCGACACGCTGGCCAAGCTGCAAGCGCAGAAGGGCAACCAGCAGATCGATGTGGCGATCGTCGATGACGGTCCGATGTACCAGGCCATCCAGCTCGGCTTCTGCGGCAAGCTCGAAGGCCTTCCCGCTGATATCTACGAGGCCGCACGCTTCAAGGACGACCGCGCGGTTGGCATTGGTCTGGTCGCAACCGGCCTGATGTACAATACCAAAATCTTCGCGGAGAAAGGCTGGGCGCCGCCGACCTCCTGGAACGATCTCAAGGATCCAAAGTACCAGAAGCAGCTGGTCATTCCGCCGATCAACAACACCTATGGCCTGCACACATTGCTGATGCTCGCCCGGATGAACGGTGGCAGCGAGGCCAATGTCGACGCCGGCTTCAAGATCATCAAGGCCGACGTCAATCCCAACGTGCTGGCCTATGAGCCTTCGCCGGGCAAGATGACCGAGCTGTTCCAGTCCGGCCAGGCCGTGCTGGCCGTATGGGGCACGGCCCGGGTGCAGAGCTTCGCCAACACCGGCTTCCCCGTCGACTTCGTCTATCCGAAGGAAGGTGCGGCCACGTTGCTGACGACCGCCTGTCCGATCACCAAGCCGAACGCATCGCCGCTTGCATCGGCATTCGTCAAGACACTGCTCGAGCCGAAAATACAGCTCGTGCTGCTGAAGGACTACGGCTACGGCCCGGTATTGAAGTCGGTCGTGGTCCCGCCGGAGCTCGGCAAGATGGCTCCGATCGGCGAGCGCGCCGCGAAACTCTATACGCCCGACTGGACCGTCATCAACGACAAGCGCGAGGAATGGACCAAGCGCTGGAATCGCGAGGTCGAGCGCTGAGCCAAGAGCCGAGTCAAGACTCGGCGCCGGCGGACACGATTTCGGCGATGGTCCGGCGCGACGCCGCAGGCCTATCGTCGCGCTTTGCCACAGCAGCACCCGGAAGCATCCATGTCCTTTCTTGAGCTCGACCGTGTCGCAAAACAGTTCGGCGCCCAGACTGTGGTCGATGACTTCAGTCTCACTGTCGGCAAGGGCGAGTTCGTCTCCTTCCTCGGTCCGTCGGGTTGTGGCAAGACCACGACGCTGCAGATGATCGCGGGTTTCCTCGATCCCTCGCGCGGCGCGATCCGGCTCGAGGGACACGACCTGACCGTGGTGCAGCCGGCGAAGCGCGGGCTCGGCATCGTATTTCAGAGCTATGCACTGTTCCCGCATATGACGGCGGCCGAGAACGTCGCCTTTGGCCTCGAGATGCGGCGCGTGCCGCGGTCCGAGTGCCGCGAGCGCGTCCGCGCCACGCTGGAGATGGTCGGGCTCGCCGGCTACGAGGAGCGTTATCCGCGGCGGATGTCCGGCGGTCAGCAGCAACGCGTCGCGCTTGCCCGCGCGCTCGTGATCCGGCCGAGCGTGCTGCTGCTCGACGAGCCGTTGTCGAACCTCGACGCCAAGCTGCGCGAGGAGATGCAGATCGAGCTGCGCCAGATCCAGCGAAATCTCGGCACCACCACGATTCTCGTCACCCACGACCAGAACGAGGCGATGTCGCTGTCCGACCGGATTGTGGTGATGAGCCAGGGCCGCATCGAGCAGATCGGTACGCCGCAGGAAACCTACGAGCGGCCGGCGTCCGCCTTCGTGTCCCAGTTCCTCGGCAAGACCAATGATTTCGCCGCGACCATCGACCGGACCGCCACGCCGGGACGGCTGATCGCGGGCTCCTGGAGCGCGCCGGCACCGGCCGGCCTTGCGGGTCCGGTGACGATCAGCATCCGCCCCGAGCGGATCGGCTTCGGTGACGCCGGGCTCGCGGCGAAGATCGTCACCCGCATCTTCCAGGGCAATCACTGGCTGTTCCAGTGCGAGAGCGAATGCGGCGCGGTGATCGTGATCCGCCAGAACGACGGCCAGCCGCAACCCGCGGAGGGCGAGGCCGTTCGGCTCGCCTGGCGGCCGGAGGACATGAGCCTGCGCCGCGCCGGAGATGCCGCATGAGCGCGGCACCTGCGACGGACGGGCGCGATGCGCGCACGGCGTGGCTGCTGACCGCGCCCGCGCTGATGTTGTTCGTCGGCGTACTGGTGATCCCGCTCGCCATGACGGTGATGCTCTCGTTCCACGACTGGGGCCAGTACAAGGGCATCGAGCCGGTCTTCATCCTGAAGAACTGGCACGAGGTCGCGACCGATCCGTATTTTGCCGAGATGTTCTGGCGGACGTTCCGCATCGCGCTGCTGACGACGCTGATCACCGCCGTGCTTGGTGCGCCGGAAGCCTACATCCTCAACCGCATGAGCGGACGCTGGAAGAGCTTCTTCCTGCTGGTGATCCTTGGCCCGTTGCTGATCTCCGTGGTGGCGCGCACGCTGGGCTGGGCGCTGCTGTTCGGCGGCGCTAACGGGCTCGTCAACAAGCTCCTGATGTCGCTCGGGCTTATCGGCTCGCCGCTGCCCTTCATGTTCACCGAGACCGGCGTCGTGATCGCACTCGCGCATGTGATGATGCCGTTCATGGTGCTGTCGGTCTGGGCCGCGCTGCAGCGCGTCGACCCGCAAATCGAGAACGCCGCGCTGTCGCTCGGCGCCGGCCCGTTCACCATCATCCGCCGCATCGTGCTGCCGCAGATCATGCCGGGCGTGTTGTCGGGCGCGATCATCGTGTTCTCGCTGTCCGCCAGCGCTTTCGCGACGCCCGCCATCATCGGCGGCCGCCGGCTCAAGGTCGCGGCGACGCTCGCCTATGACGAGTTTCTCAACACGCTGAACTGGCCGCTCGGCGCAGCGGTGGCGGTCCTGCTGCTGGTGGCGCTGGTGCTGATCGTCGTCGGCAGCAACGCGCTGATCGAGCGGCGCTACGCCGAGGTGTTCCGATGAGGACCAACGGCCCGCTCGCGCTGATCTTCCATACGATCTTCGTCGTCGTCATGCTGGCGCCGATCCTGGTGGTCTGCCTCGTCGCCTTCACGCCCGAGGGCTATTTGTCGCTGCCGACCACCAGTTTCTCGCTGCGCTGGTTCAGGACGATCGCGAATTATCCCGAGTTCGTCCATGCCTTCTGGGTGAGCCTCGGGTTGGGTGCGCTGTCATCGCTGGTGGCGGTGCTGTTCGCGGTGCCGGCGGCGCTTGCCATCGCCCGTTACAGTTTTCGTGGCCGTGACACGCTCGCCGCGTTGTTCCTGTCGCCGCTGATGATCCCGCATGTCGTGCTCGGCATCGCCTTCCTGCGCTTCTTCACGGCGATCGGCATTGGCGGCAGTTTTGCAGGACTGCTGGTCGCACATGTGGTGGTGGTGTTTCCGTTCGCACTGCGGCTGACGCTGGCCGCGGCGACCGGCATGGATCGCTCGATCGAAATGGCCGCGGTCTCGCTCGGCGCCGGCGATTGGACGCTGTTCCGCCGCGTGACGTTGCCGCTGATCCTGCCGGGGGTCATCAGCGGCTGGGCGCTGGCCTTTATTCAATCCTTTGACGATCTGACCATGACCGTCTTCCTGGCCACGCCCGGCACCGAGACGCTGCCGGTTCGCATGTTCCTCTACATCCAGGACAACATCGATCCGCTGGTGACGTCGGTCTCGGCCAGCGTGATCGCAATCACCATGACCGCCCTGATCCTGCTCGACCGCTTCTACGGGCTCGACCGCGTGCTGGCCGGCAAGAACGACCCGGGGCGCTAGGAGAACCCATATGTCAAAAGACTATGACGTCGCGGTCGTGGGCGGCGGACTGCTCGGCTCCGCTATCGCCTGGGGTCTTGGCCGGCTCGGAAAGCGGGTCGTTGTCCTCGACGAGGGCGACATCGCCAAGCGCGCCTCGCGGGCAAACTTCGCGCTGGTCTGGGTGCAGAGCAAAGGCCTAGGCATGCCGGCCTACACCGGCTGGACCATGCGGGCCTCCGAAACCTGGGGCAAGCTCGCCGCCGAATTGAAGGACCAGACCGGGCTCGACGTGGCCCTGCAGCAGAATGGCGGTTTCCACCTGACCCTTGGCGAGAACGAGTTTGCGCAGCGCGCGCAGCTTGTGACGCGGATGCACAACCAGGTCGGCGCGGCCGATTACCGGATGGAGATGCTGTCGGCCTCCGAGGTCAAAAAGATGCTGCCGCTGATCGGTCCGGAGGTCTCCGGTGGCAGCTTCTGTCCCTGGGACGGCCACGTCAATTCGCTGCGCACCTTCCGCGCCTTCCACACCGGGCTGAAATTGTTCGGCATCGAGTACTTTCCCGAGCGGCCGGTCTCGGCGATCGCGCGGCGCGGCGGCGAATTCCACCTCTCGACAGCGCAGGGCGAGATCCGCGCCGGCAAGGTCGTGCTCTCCGCCGGCAACGCCAACCAGTCGCTAGCGCCGATGGTCGGCCTGTCGGCGCCGATGGGCCCGACCCGCGGCCAGATCGTGGTGACCGAGCGCACCATGCCGTTCCTGCCGCATCCCCTGACCACCATTCGCCAGACCGACGAGGGCACGGTGATGATCGGCGACAGCAAGGAAGATCAACTCGACGATCGCACGCTGAACCATTCGGTCAGCGCCGTGATGGCGGATCGGGCGCAGCGCACGTTCCCGCATCTGGCGCGCCTCAACGTCATCAGGACCTGGGCGGGCATCCGCGTGATGCCGCAGGATGGTTTCCCGATTTACGATCAGTCGGAGAGCGCGCCGGGTGCGTTCGTCACCTGCTGTCATTCCGGCGTGACGCTGGCTTCCAACCACGCCTTCGAGATTGCGCGGATGGTGGCGGCGGGCGCGCTCGAACCGGAACTGGTCGGCGCGTTCTCGGCCCGCCGCTTTGACGCTAACCATGCTGCGACAGGCAGCGGCTACTACTGACATCGACACGACCCGAAGGGGCGAAGAGGCAGCCAATGTTCAAACGATCCGATCAGGACAGCAGACGATCCGTGCACATCGTCGTGGACGGGGCCGCCGTCGCGGCGCGCGAGGGCGACACGGTGTCCACAGCGTTGCTCGCCTCCGGCCGTGACGTGGCGCCGCGCGACCTCGGTGAGCGGCGCGCCGCGCTTGCCCTATTGCATGATGGGTGTGTGCTTCGACTGCCTCGTTACCATCGACGGCGTCGGCAATCGGCAAGGCTGCCTGGTGCCCGTCGCCGAGGGCATGCAAATCGAGATCCAGAAGGGCAAGCGGGAGATCGGCCGATGAACACGACCGCCAGGCGCGACAGCTATGATGTCGTGGTGATAGGGGCAGGTCCCGCCGGGCTCGCCGCCGCGACCGCGGCCGAGGCTGGCCTGTCGACGCTGCTGCTCGACGAGAATGCCGGCCCCGGCGGCCAGGTCTGGCGCGCCATTGCCTCGACCCCGGTCACGGAACGCGACCATCTCGGCGCCGACTATTGGGCGGGCGCGGAACTCGTCGAAGCGGCGCGATCGAGCGGCGCCGAGATCATGCAGCGCGCGACGGTCTGGAGTCTCGACCGCAATCTCGAGATCGGCGTGTCGGTCGGCGGCGCGTCGTTCTTCGTCAAGGCGCGTCGGGTGATTCTGGCAACGGGCGCGCTGGAGCGGCCATTTCCGATTCCCGGCTGGACCCTTCCGGGCGTGATGACCGCAGGCGCCGCGCAGACGATGCTGAAATCGTCGGGCCTCGTGCCGGACGGGCCGACGGTGATCGCCGGCCAGGGGCCGCTGCTTTGGCTGCTCGCCGCGCAGATCCTGCGCCTCGGCGGCCGTATCGACCGCATCCTCGATACCACCGAGCGTCGAAATTATTTTGCCGCGCTGCCTCACGCCTTCGCCTTCATGACGTCGCCCTATTTCGCAAAGGGTTTGGCGTTGATGAAGCAGGTGCGCGCGAAAGTGCCTGTCGTGACCGGCGTCAGCGAACTCGCTGCTGCCGGCGACGGCCAGCTCGCAACCGTGACCTATCTCTCCGGCGGCCGTCGCGAGACTGTTCCGGCCGAGTTGCTGCTGCTGCACCAGGGCGTGGTGCCCAACGTCAACCTGGCGATGGCAGCAGGGATCGAACATCGCTGGGATGATTTGCAGCTGTGCTGGTCGCCGGTGCTCGATCGCGACGGCAACACATCGGTTGAAGGCATCGCGATCGCCGGCGACGGGGCCGGGATCGGCGGCGCGGAAGCCGCCATTGTCCGCGGCCGTATCGCTGCCCGGGCTGCGGTCGAGGCGCTGGCGCCGGCTGCTGCTGCCAGGCTCGCGCCGATGGCGACCTTCAAGGCATCGCTGGTAAAGGCCGAGCGCGGCCGCATTTTCCTCGACACGCTGTTCCGTCCGGCCCCGCAATTTCGCATCCCTTCAGGCGACACCATCGTCTGCCGCTGCGAGGAGGTATCGGCCAAGGACATTCTCGACGCCGTCGCGATCGGTGCGACCGGTCCGAACCAGCTCAAGGCCTATCGTCGCACCGGCATGGGTCCCTGCCAGGGCCGGCTCTGCGGTCTGACGGTCACCGAGTTGATGGCGCAGGCCCGTAACAAGACACCCCAGGAGATCGGCTACTACCGGCTACGCGCACCGGTGAAGCCGATCACGCTGGCGGAACTGGCGGCGGTGCCGAAGACCGAAGCCGACGTCAATGCGGTGGTGCGCGGATGACGAAGCTTGCGGATGCCATCATCGTCGGTGGCGGCATCCACGGATGCTCGACCGCGCTTCACCTGTGCCTCGCCGGCATGAAGCCGGTGCTGATCGAAAAGGACTATGCCGGCCGCCACGCCTCGGGCGTGAATGCCGGCGGCGTCCGCCAGCTTGCACGGCATGTCGCCGAGATCCCGCTCTCGATCCGCTCGATGGGAATTTGGGAGCGGATTGAAGCGCTGGTCGACGATAGCTGCGGCTTCGAAAGCCACGGCCAGGTGCTGGTCGCCGAGAACGACGCCGAATTCGAAGCGTGTCGCGCGCGCGTCGCCGAGCTGAACGCGCTCGGCTTCACCCACGAGGAGCTGATTGACGGGCCGGAACTGCGGCGGCTGGTGCCGGCGGTGGCGGAGACTTGCCCTGGCGGCGTGGTGTCGCGGCGCGATGGCGCGGCCGAACCGGCCCGGACCACCACCGCGATCCGCCGCAAGGCCGAAGCGCTCGGCGCCACCGTCGTTGAGGGCGTCGCCGCAACCAACATTCGAAAGCAGGATGGGCTGTGGCGGGTCGATGTCGGTGCCGAAACCTATGCCGCGCCGGTGCTCGTCAATGCCGCCGGTGCCTGGGCCGGCCGCATCGCCGCTGATCTTGGCGAGCCGGTGCCGGTCGAGACCGTGGCGCCGATGCTGATGATCACGTCCCGCGTGCCGCATTTCATCGATCCCGTCGTGATCCTGCGCGGCCGCAAGCTGTCCTTCAAACAGTTCGCCAATGGCACGGTGCTGATCGGCGGTGGTCATCTGGCGACGCCGGACCAGGATCGCAACGAGACGGTGCTGGACTGGCGCAGTCTCGCCATCAGCGCCCGCACCGTGTTCGAATTATTTCCCGTGATGCGCAGCGCCACCATCGTGCGCGCGTGGGCCGGCATCGAGGCTCGCACAAAAGACGAACTGCCCGTCTTCGGCCCGAGCGCCCGCCATGCAGGGCTCTTTCACCAGTTCGGCTTTTCGCTGCACGGCTTCCAGCTCGGCCCCGGCGCCGGCGCCGTAATGACGGAGCTGATCGCGAGCGGCGGCACCCAGACCCGGATCGGCGATCTCGGCATCGACCGCTTTCATTCTTCCACACCCTAGAACCAAGATGAGGACATCATGAACATCATCCGCAACATCCGCACCCCGATCATGCACCGCGCCGTTGAAGCCAACGGTTTTGTCTTCGTCGGCGGCACGATCGCCGACGACACCAGCGTCGCGATGGGCGAGCAGACTCGCAACATCCTCGGCAAGATCGCGGGCTATCTGAAGGAGGCGGGTACGGATCGATCGCGCGTCGTCAGCGCCTCGATCTTTGTGACGGATCTCTCGAAGAAGAAGGAGATGGACGCGGCTTGGACCGAATTCTTCGGCGACAATTTGCCGGCGCGCGCCCACCGTCGGCGTGGCCGATCTCGGTGGCGGCGCCTTGATCGAGGTCGTGGTCACCGCGCTCAAGGGCTGAGGCGCGCATTTCCCTCTCGTTTCACCGGCTGACCGGTGAAACGAAGGGGACCGTGCGCGGTGCGGCTATTCTTCCGCTGGGCCGGCAAGGCTGCGACGGAGGCGCTGGGTTTCGCGCCACGTCTCATGAGCCTGTTTGCCAAAACGAGCGAGCCTGGCTGCGACCTGCATGATGATGAGTGTGACCATGGCTATCGGCCCGCTCTGGAGAACAAGCGATCAATCTGGCGCTCGGCATTATCGGACAGTTGTTGCATCCCGTGGTCGGTAACGTACGCCTCAACGGCACGGGCAGCCCGTCGCTCGTTGGATTCGATACGAGCGCGCAACAATCTTGCAAAAAATGAAGTCTTTTCGGTCGGGGCAGAAAGCCAGGCCCCAGTGGTTAGAACATTCGCCATTAGATGGCTCCTTTTCGGAGTTGTCCTTGGGGCGATTTCCTTCCTGAATCCTACATAGATATTGCAGTGCACAAATGCGAGGTCAAATAGCGCGCATCATGCATGAATATTTGCCGCATCATGCGAGCGAGGACGCGCGCGCATTCGCGTGACGCCAACCCGGTCGGGCGGCAAAGGTTAACGGCGTGCTAACTTCCGGCCGCCATGCCCAATCGGCCGATGCCCGGAAACTTCAGCGCCGGCCGGCGAATATCGAAGCCCAGCACCGCGCCGAGGAAATTGATTTCGAGGCCTTCGACCCATCCAATGGTGAGGCCGAGATAACCTCCGAGCGACGCAAAAACACCGGTCCCGGAAGCCGTCAGTCCGAATGACTTGCCCTCGTAGGGATAGTCTTTTCCGATCGCGGTGGGCGGCAGCACAGCCATCAGTTCGGGGACCGCGTTGAGGACGGCCTGCACGAAGGTGTTGGAGTTCGGACCCGGCCACGGGCTGTAGTCGCCATAGGCCCGGAATCGATAATTTTCGACGACGTGACGGATCTTGGGAATGAGGCGACTTGCTTCCTCGCCATCGACCGCGACGATGGCTTCGGGGGTGGCGCCGAACCAGCGCGCATCGGCCGCGAAGCCGTTGGTCCGAATCGGCTCGCCCCAGGCGGTGTAGTCATAGCGGGTGTAGGTCGCGGCGTTCTGCTCCTTGATGACGATCCAGGTGTGGATCGCGAAGATCGCCTTCCACCGCAGCGTGCGCGCGCCATAAATGCGAATGACCGCATCGGGATGGCGGGATGCCTCGGGCAAGAGCCCGGCGCTGGAGCGGTCCGCGGTCTGCCAGCTTCCACGCGGGTCATCGGACCAATAGCGGGCCGCCGATACACCGATCGGGAAAAACACCAACGACAGAAAGATGATGACGGGTTTGATCAAGGGGCCAGCTGGCGAGATTGATATGACGGACTACGATCCCTCATATAGTCCGCATCTTTGTTTGCGCCAGTTTGGTACCCGGACTGGGCCCCGACAAAAAATCGCGAAAACAACCCCATGCAAAGTAGAACGGGCTCCTGGTCACGCCACCCGGGCTGCGCTGCGTCCCCTAGGCCAGATTGTGAACCCATGCCTCCGGATAAAGCGCATAGGCGTCGCCACGGCGTGCAAGGCGCGAGAATGCGGGGAAATGCAGGTGCATCCCGGCGATCAGGACGCCGTCTGCGCTGACGCGATCGAACATGCGTTTTCGTGAGGCCGCTGCCGCGGCGAGGTCGGTGTCGAAGGCCATGCCGGCTTCGGGAAACGCGGTCTGCACTTCCGGCACGTGCACGGTGTCACCCCAGATCATCAACTGATCATTATCAGATGCAATCAGATACGCGGTATGGCCCGGCGTATGCCCGAGGCTGGGTACGGCGGTCACGCCGGGAAAAACCTCGCCGTCTCGAAACAAACGCGTGCGTTCCCTGTACGGTTCGACCTGCTCCCGGCCGGCGCCAAAATAGAGCTGCCTGGCTCGCTCGTCGACCTTGCTCATCTCGCCATCGTCAAACCAATAGGCCTGTTCGTTTTCGTGCATGACCAGTTCCGCGTTCGGAAACAAGCGTTGGCCGTTCGACATGTCGGTCAGGCCGGCGGAGTGATCCGGGTGCATGTGCGTGAGCAGCACGGTGTCGATCGATTTCGGATCGATGCCGGCTGCCGCGAGATTGCGCTGCACGTGGCCGGCGGTCGGCTGCAGATAATTGCCCGATCCGGTGTCGACGATCGCGATACGACCCTTCGAATGGATCAGGAATGTGTTGACGCTGGTTCGCCGCGCCGGCCGGAATGCGTCCTGCAGGATCCGGCGTGCTTTCTCGACGTCGACGTTGCGCATCACCTCGAGATTGCCGTCGAGATAGCCATCGCTGATCGTGGTGACGACGATGTCCCCGATCTTGCGATGATAGACGCCGGGAATTTGCTGTGTAGGCTGCGAAGGCATGTTGGAAGACCCTGTGCAATGGAGGAGGGGGTGCGATCAGGCATCGAGCGTCTTGAGGAACGCGTCGATGCAATCGGAAAACAGATCAGGCGTTTGCACCGCCATGTAGTGGCCTGAGGGAATTTCGACGTAGCGTGCCCCGGGGATCGTTTTGGCCGTGGCTTCCGCGAGTGCGGGCGGGCGCACGCGGTCAAAACTGCCGCCGATCACGAGCACGGGACAGCGCAGCCTTGTCAGTTCGTCCTGCATGTCGAGGCCGGCCAGCATGCGCCAGATCGTGGCATAGCTCGCGGGATCGTTGCCGAGCCACCGCGCCCGGTATCGTTCAAAGCGCGCGATGTCGCCGCGAAGCTCCGGCGCATAACCATTCTGCATCGAATCGGCGACGGCGAAAGCCATGCCGGCGGCCTCGATCTTGAGGAGCCGTTCAAGCGCTGCCGCGCGACGCTCCGCTGCGACGCCGGTGGCCGGACTGCTGACCGCGACCGCGCTGGTGCGCTCGGGGTATCGGGCCGCGAAATGAAGTGCGATTGCGCCGCCGAGGGCGACACCCGCCAGTGCGACCTTGCCGGCGATGCCGAGCGCATCGAGCAGGCCTGCGATGTCGTCGGCCATCGTATCGATGCCAAGCTCGTCGCGCACCTTCTGGGACATTCCCGCGCCTCTGGTGTCGTAGCGCAACACCCGGCGCGCTTCCGAGAACCGTGGCACGACGTCGTCAAAACTTTCGAGCGAGCCAGCCATTTCGTGCACCAGCACCAGGGTGCGGTCACCCTTGCCGCTGAGTTCGTAGCGCAGCCCGACGCCATTAAGTTCGATGAAATCCATTACAAGTTCCCGGCTTCTCTTTTTGACACCTGCCAACGCACCAACAGCGCACGGCGTGCGCTGTTGGTGGTCGATTGGCGGCGAGGGCCGTTACGAAGCGGAGGCTGCTAGCCGAGCTTGGTCGCCGAGCGGGACAACAATTTCCAGTCCGATCCTTGCTTCTGCCAGTTCATCAGGATGTGGAGGTTGGTGGAGCTCTTCTTGCCGTCGGCCACGGCTTCCTGCTCGCCGAGCCAGTGGAACCGGACGATCGCGGCCGGGCCGACGACGCGGATCACGGGGTCTTTATAGGTCAGCGACAGCCACTTCGATTTTCCGCTGGTCGCGCCGGCGATGAAGGCCGCCTTGTCCTCGACCCGGCCATCCGAGTGGCTGTAGCTGAGTTCGGCTGCGCAAAGCGCGGCGAGCCCCTCGGCGTTGGCGGCGGCCTGCGCGGTGCGGAAGGCCTCGAGGTTTTTGGCGACCGCATCTTCATCGGCGCCGGCGAAGGCTGGCATCACGCCGAGAAGTCCGATGGCGAGTACCGGTAACGCAAGCTGACGACGATCGATGTCCATGGATTTCCTCCGTTGTTATGGTTCTTAGACCGTGCGTTGTTTTCTGCTGGCCGGGACTCGTGATCTGGGACCCGGCCTGCGGACGCACGCGGTTGCGGTTTCCGCAGGACCGATTGAAACACAGGGTTGTGTCTTCTGAAAGTATTATCAGCGGTGTGCGCTGCGAGAGGGAACGAAGTCGATCCCGCAGCCCGCGCCAGATTTGCAATCTTGGTGCTTGCAGTCTGCGAGCGTCAGCTCGGCGAGGAGCGGCTTTCGAGCAGCTCTGCTGTGATCGGAAAATGCTGCCGCCATGAGATCAGAATCAGACCAGCGCCGTCGGCTTTGGCGGATGGGCGGTCCGGGGATGATGATCGTGCAGGTAGGTTGCGAGTGTATTTGCAATGACGCCGTCATCGACGGCAGCCGCAAACAACATTTCCTGGGCGTCGCGCGACAGCTCCGGCCACACCTTCAGCGCTGCGTGACCGAGCAGCGTGGCGAATTTGTTTTCGTCCATCTACAAACCCTCAAGCGGAGGCCGAGCGCGCCGAAGGCCGCAGATTTCTCTGCGGCCTCGACTTGCGAAATTGAAATCCTACCAGCGCGGTCCGGCGCCAAATCCAACACCGACTCCACCCGGTCCCACGCCGATACCGACGCTCGGGCCGTCATTGTAATAGCCGCGGCGTTCGATGTATCGCTCGCGCGGAGCGTAATTGTAGCTGTCGCCGTATTCCCGCTCAACGACGACGCGGCGACCGCCACGGGTACGGTAGCACTGGCCATATTCGTCGCACACCATTCTGACATGTTCGATACCGTTATCCGGCATCACGGTAATGCCATTCGAAAGCGGTGCGGCCGTTGCGCCGGTAGCGAGCAGCGTGCCGGCGCCAATCGCGAGCACTACGATAAATTTCTTCATGACTGAACTCCTTCAGGTCGATGAACACCAACCCCACCGCTTACCGAATGTTCCCGGATTTGGAATGTTCCCGGCCACTCATTTGGCGCGCAAATCGGAACCCTGCGAAGCAATGCACCGCGACCAGCGCCGTCGCTTATGCCGGCAGCCAGGCCTTCACCGCCCGACGGGCGCCCAATTCGTAGAGCTGCGCCAGCGCACGCGTCACGGCATCGCGCAGGCCAGGCTCGGTTCCGAACTCGCCGAAGATCGAACGAACATCGAGCAACGCAGGCGCCAGCCGATCTGCGACGGGGCCGGCGTTTCTGGCGATCGTGGCCAGTTCCGCCGCTAAGGGATCGCGCACGTCGATCGGCTGTCCGTTTTCATCGCTGGCCGTGACGTAGCGCATCCAGCCTGCGACGGCGAGCGCATGCGTATCGATCGGCAAGCCCTGCCGCAGCCGGTCCTGCATCGTGCCGAGCAGCCGCTGCGGCAGTTTCTGCGATCCATCCATCGCGATCTGCCAGGTGCGGTGACGCAGGGCGGGGTTGGCAAAGCGCTCGAGAAGCGAGGCGCTGTATCCCGCCAGATCGGTCCCCTCGGGCATCGAAAGCGTCACGGCGGATTCTTGCATCACACCGTGGGCGAACGCCGCAAAACGATCGTCGGTCATCGCAGCGGCAATGGTCTCATGCCCCGCGAGATAGCCGAGATAGGCCAGCGCCGAATGGCTGGCATTGAGCAGCCGCAGCTTCATGTGTTCGAACGGTGTCACATCAGTGACGAGCTGCACGCCGGCGCGTGCGAAATCGGGGCGGCCGGCCGGAAAATTGTCTTCGACGATCCACTGCGTGAACGGCTCTGATATCACGGGCCATGCGTCGGTCATGCCGAGTTCGGACGAGACCGCCGCGCGATCGGCGTCAGTGGTTTCGGGCACGATGCGATCGACCATCGTCGACGGGCAGGCGACGTGGTCGGCGATCCACTTTCCGAGCTCGGGCGAGCGCAGGTGAGCGAACTGCGTCAGGATCCGTTTCACGGTATGGCCGTTGGCCGAAAGATTGTCGCAGGAGAGAACGGTGAAGGGCGCGATATCAGCCGCGCGGCGGCGCGCCAGCGCAGCCACGAGGAATCCCGGAGCCGATCGTGGTGCGTCCGGGTTTGCGAGGTCGTGGACGATATCGGGATGGTCAGCGTTGAGATCGCCGGTCTGCGGCGTGTGGCAATAGCCTTTCTCGGTGATGGTCAGCGAGACGATGCGCGTGGCGGGATCAGCCATGCGTGCGATCAATTGCGCGGGGTTGCGCTTGGCGACTTCCGTCTGCAGCACCGAGCCGATGATCCGGTGTTCGGTGCCCGCGCCGGAGCGAACGGCAACCGCATAGAGACAATCCTGCGGGGCGAGGGCGTCATAGGTGTCCGAACTTCGAAGGCTGGCGCCGATGATTCCCCAATCCGTCGCGCCTGACGCGAGCAGGTCGTCGATCACGACCGCCTGGTGCGCGCGGTGGAAGGCGCCGATTCCGAGATGGACGATGCCTGATGTGACCCGTGCCCGGTCGTAACCGGGGCGGCGGATATGGCCGGGGAGCCGGGCGAGGCTGGCGTTCGAGAGGCGCAAATCGGCCTCCTTTGGGTTGGAATGGCGGAATTTTCGCCATTCGCCTTGACATAGCGCGCCCGTAAGGTCAATGTTTGGTCAATTGGTAAGGCCAATTTACCGATCGGCACCGTAACTCAAGACCAGCCGATTGGCCAGAGCCAACCAGAAAAGAATCGATCCACGAGGTCGTTCGGAGGAAACCAGCGTGCCGTTAGAGGCAGTGGAAGCGCGACGCCTATACCGCCAGGTTGCCGATCAGCTGCGCGCCTTGATCGACAGCGGCGAATACGCCGTCGGCTCCAGGCTCCCGACCGAACGCGATATCGCCGAACAATTGAAGGTCTCCCGTCCCACCGTGCGCGAAGCGCTGATCGCGCTCGAAGTCGAAGGACGTGTTCGCATTCGTGTCGGCTCCGGAATCTATGTCAGCGATCCGGCCGCGCTTGCCGCGCCTTTGCCGGCCTCCGCAATGATCGAAGGGCCGTTCGAGCTGCTGCGCGCCCGCGAATTTATCGAAGGCGCCATCGCCGAAGAGGCGGCGAGGGTGGCGAAGCCGGAGGATATCGCGCGCATCGACGCATCGCTGCTGGCGATGGCAAACACGCAACATCCCGGCGACGCCTCGATGATCCACGACCGCGCGTTCCATGTCGCGGTGGCAGGCAGTCTCGATAACGCCGTGCTGGTTCGTGTCGTCGGCGAACTGTTCGACCAGCGGCTCAATCCCTATTTCGCCAAGCTGGCGCATTATTTCGAGAACCCGGAATCCTGGGGTGCCGCGCTCAGTGAGCATCAGGCGATCCGCGACGCCATCGCCGCGCGCGATCCCGACGCCGCGCGCCTTACCATGCGCGAGCATCTGGCGCGTTCGCAGGAACGCTTTGCACAAAATTTTGGAACCGAAGCCGCATCGCCTCGCGCGCAGGCCAGGAGCGGCTGATCTGGCATTCGAACGGTTCGGCCAAATGGCCGAGACGGTTGAGTAAGAAAAGCAAATGTAACAACGGAGGAGATTTCAATGTTGAAGAAATTGACAATTGTATTGGCGGCTTCCGCTGCCGCGCTTGTTGCCGCCACCAGCGCCGGCATGGCGCAGACCAAGCTGAAATGGGCGCACGTCTACGAGACATCAGAGCCGTTCCACACCGCGTCGGTGTGGGCCGCACAGGAGATCGGCAAGCGCACCAACGGCCGCTATGCGATCGACGTCTATCCGGCCTCGCAGCTTGGCAAGGAAGCCGATATCAACCAGGGCCTTTCGCTGGGCTCGGTCGACATCATCATCTCCGGCTCCAGCTTCGCCGCCAAGAGTTTTCCGCCGATCGGCGTGACCTATTATCCCTACACCTTCCGCGATGCCGATCATCTCCTGGCCTACACCAAGAGCGATGTCTTCAAGGATCTCACCAAGGGTTATGAAGACAAGACCGGCCACCGCATCGTGGCGGTGACCTATTACGGCGTGCGTCACACCTCGTCGAACAAGCCGATCAAGGTCTGTGCGGACATGAAGGGCCTCAAGATCCGCGTGCCCGACGTGCCGGCGTATCTGGCGATGCCGCGCGCCTGTGGCGCCAACACCGCGCCGATCGCCTTCGCCGAGGTTTACCTGGCGCTGCAGAACGGCACCGTGGAAGCCCAGGAAAATCCGCTCACCACCATCGAGGCGAAGAAGTTCTACGAGGTGCAGAAGCACATCGTGCTGACCGGTCACATCGTCGACCACCTCAACACGATCATCTCCGGCGGGCTCTGGAAGAAGCTCAGCGAAGAGGATCGCAAGATCTTCACGGACGTGACCCAGGAAGCCGCCGCCAAGGCAACCGGCGAGATCAAGGTCAACGAAGCCAAGCTGGTCGATTTCTTCAAGCAGAAGGGTCTCACCGTCACCGAGGTCGACAAGGCCGCGTTCCGTGACACCGTGATCAAGACCACGAGCTTTGAAAGCTTCGACTATCGCAAGGCCGACTGGGATCGCATCCAGGCGGTGAAGTAAACCGACGGGCTTTGCCTCTGTCCGCTGCGGTGTTCGCGGCGGGCAGGGGCGGCCACCTCGAGCCAGTTTGGAAAGAAAGCCCAACTCCATGGCTGAAGTGCACAAGCAGATCACGGCGGAAGAGATCGCCCATACGTTCGAGGACGAGGCGCCGAAGGGCGCCGACCTCAGTCCGTATGCGTTCGAGGACTGGCTGGCGCTGGTGATCTTCTGGATCATGGCGCTGTGCGTCTTCCTGCAGTTCTTCACCCGCTACGTCCTCAACGACAGCTACGCCTGGACCGAGGAGATCGCGACCTATTGCCTGATCGGCGTGGTGTTCATCGGCTCGTCGATGTGCGTGCGGCTGTCGCGGCACATCCAGGTCGACCTGGTGTTCCGCTATCTGCCGCATGCGGTTGGGCGCGCGCTATCGACCGCGATCGACCTGATCCGGATCGCCTTCTTCGGCTATGCGATCAAGCTGGTCTGGGTCTACATCCAGATCATCGGCGAAGAGCGGATGACGACGATCAAGATTGAAAAAGGTTTTGTCTATTACGGCGTGCTGCTCGGCTTCGTGCTGATGTTCGGCCGGTCGATCCAGATTGCGATCGAAAACTGGCGGCGCGGCTATTCGATATTGGAGCGCCCCGGCGCGTTCGACGGAACGGAAGGGTAGGGCGATGCTGCTGCTGCTTGGGGCATTTTTGCTGTTGATGCTGGTCGGCCTTCCCGTCGCGCTGGCGATGGCGGTGTCGTCGCTGTTGTATATTCTCGTCACCGGCATCACGCCCGACGTGACGCTGGCGCAGCGCATGATCGCGGGCGTCGAGAGTTTTCCGCTGCTCGCGGTTCCCTTCTTCATCCTCGCTGGCAATCTGATGAACATCGCCGGCGTCACCGGGCGCATCTACAGCTTTGCGGTAGCATTGGTGGGCTGGATGCGCGGCGGCCTCGGCCACGTCAACATCGTCGGCTCGGTGATCTTTTCCGGCATGTCCGGCACCGCGATCGCGGACGCCGCCGGCCTCGGCACCATCGAAATCAAGGCGATGAAGGACCATGGCTATTCCACGGAGTTTTCGGTCGGCGTGACCGCGGCGTCCGCCACGCTTGGCCCGATCATTCCGCCGTCGCTGCCGTTCGTGATCTACGGCATGATGGCGAACGTCTCGATCGGCGCGCTGTTTCTTGGCGGCCTCATTCCGGGCGTCGTCATGACCTTGATGATGATGGCGACCGTGGCCTATTTCGCCCACAAGAACGGCTGGGGCAGCGATACGCCGTTTTCCTGGCGGCAGATCGGCTCGGCCGGGCTCGAGATCGTGGTCGTACTGTGCTTTCCGCTCGCGGTCTGGCTGCTGGTGCTCGCCGGGCTCTCGGTCAACATGGCTGTTGGCATCGGGCTCGTGGCGCTGCTGGCGCTCGACTGGTATTTCGATTTCTCCGCCGTGATGGCGCTGATGGCGCCGGTCATCCTGATCGGCGGCATGACGCTGGGCTGGTTCACGCCGACGGAGGCCGCGGTCGCCGCCGTGATCTGGTCGCTGTTCCTCGGGCTGGTGCGCTATCGCTCCATGACGTTGCAGACGGTGGCGAAGGCGACGTTCGATACCATCGAGACCACGGCATCTGTGCTGTTCATCGTGACCGCGGCCTCGATCTTCGCCTGGCTCTTGACGGTCTCGCAGGCGGCGCAGATCCTGAGCGACGCGATACTCGGGATCACCCAGAACAAATGGGTGTTCCTGCTGCTGGCGAACATCCTGATCCTGTTCGTCGGCTGCTTCATCGACACCATCGCTGCGATCACCATCCTGGTGCCGATCCTGCTGCCGATCGTGCTGAAACTGGGCATCGATCCCATTCATTTCGGCCTGATCATGACGCTCAACCTGATGATCGGCCTGTTGCACCCGCCGCTCGGCATGGTGCTGTTCGTACTCGCCCGCGTCGCAAAACTCTCGGTCGAGCGCACGACGATGGCGATCCTCCCCTGGCTGGTGCCGCTGCTGCTGGCGCTCATCGCCATCACCTACATCCCGGAGCTGACGCTCTGGCTGCCGAAATACATGGGACTTGCTAAGTGATAGGATTCGCAAAATGACATCGAACGCTTTGGCTGCAACACTGTTCGGCCCCGAGGATCTGCGCATGGTCGAGCGGCCGCTCGATCCGTTGGCGTCAGGCATGGTGCGGATTCGTTTCGGCGCCGGTGGCATTTGCGGCTCCGACATGCATTACTATCGCCATGCCCGTACCGGCGATTTCGTCGTCACCTCGCCGCTGGTGCTGGGTCACGAGATCGCGGGCGAGGTCGTCGAGATCTCGGGCAGCGCGCCCGGCCTGAAGACCGGCGATCGCGTCGCCGTCAATCCGTCGCGCTGGTGCGGTCACTGCACGCCGTGCCGCGAGGGCCGGCTGAACCTCTGCGAAAACATCTTCTTCATGGGCTCGGCTTCGAAGACGCCGCACATGCAGGGGGGATTTTCCAGCCTGTTCGACGCCATTCCCGCACAATGCGTCAAGATTCCGGACCATGTGACATACCAGGCGGCGGCACTGGCCGAGCCGCTCGCAGTCTGCCTGCACGCGGTCGCCCGCGCCGGCGACGTCAAGGGAAAACGCGCCGTGCTGTTCGGCTCGGGCCCCATCGGCCTGCTGACGATGCTGGCCGCGCGACGCGCCGGCATTGCCGAAGTCACCGTGGTCGATATCGCGGCCGCGCCGTTGGCGTTCGCAACCCGGCTCGGTGCCAACCATGTCATCGACATCTCCAAGGGCGATGAAGCTCTGAAGGCTGTCGCGCCCTACGATGTCGCATTTGAAGTGTCGGGCACGGCGGCGGGCCTAGCCAGCGCCATCGGCGCGGTCAGACGCGGGGGCGTCGTCGTCCAGATCGGCAATCTGCCGGGCGGGCAGATTCCGACGCCGGCGAATGCCGTGATGGCCAAGGAGATCGATCTGCGCGGCTCGTTCCGCTTCGGGCCGGAATTCCTGACCGCGGTCGAACTGATTTCCGACGGCAGCGTCGACGTGCTGTCGCTGGTGACCGCTGAGCGTCCGCTGTCGGTCGCGCCCGATGCGGTTCGCCTCGCGCTCGACCGCTCGCAGAGCGTCAAGGTCGTGCTGACGGCGCAGTGACCGGAAGATATTCAGGAGATTTCCCATGATGCTGCAGGGATGGCGGTGGTACGGGCCGGATGATCCGGTGTCGCTCGACGATATCCGCCAGGCCGGCGCCACTGACGTCGTCACCGCGCTGCATCAGGTGCCGATCGGCGAGGCCTGGACGCGATCAGGCGTCGAGGAGCGCAAGCATATCATCGAGAAAAGCCAGCCCGGCCGTTCGCAGCTGACCTGGTCGGTGGTGGAATCGATTCCGATCCCCGACGACGTCAAGCGGCTCGGCGGTAAGGCAACGCGCTCGATCGAGGCGTGGATCGCGAGCCTGGAGGCGGTGGCCTCCGCCGGCATCAATATCGTCTGCTACAATTTCATGCCTGTCGTGGACTGGTGCCGCACCGATCTGGAATGGGAGCTGCCGAACGGCGCCAAGGCGATGCGCTTCGACCAGGAACGGTTCGCGGCGTTCGATCTGCACATCCTGCAGCGCCCGGAAGCGGCGGCGGAATATTCGGAAAGCGCGCGCGCCCGTGCCAAGCGGCTTCACGCCGGGATGACGCAGGCCGATATCGATGTCCTCGTCACCAACATCGCCAGCGCCTTGCCGGGATCGACCACCGATCCCCTGACCATTCCGCAGTTCCGCGATCGCCTGCAGCAATACAGCGGCATCAACACCGCTGTGCTGCGCCAGCATCTGATCGAGTTTCTCGCGCGCGTCACGCCCGTTGCCGAGCAGCTTGGCGTGACGCTGACGCTGCATCCGGACGATCCGCCGCGGCCGCTGTTCGGCCTGCCGCGCATCGCTTCATCGGCAGAAGACTACCAGGCGCTGTTCGACGCGGTTCCGTCCAAGGCGAACGGCATCTGCTTCTGCACCGGCTCGCTCGGCGTACGTGCGCAGAACGATCTGCCGGCGATCGCAAGACAATTCGCACCCAGAATCGGCTTTGCGCATCTGCGCGCGACCAAGCGCGAAGCCGACGGCCTGTCGTTCTTCGAATCCGATCATCTCGACGGCGACGTCGACATGATCGCGGTGCTCAAGGCATTGCTGGCCGAAAACCGTAAGCGTTCGGCGGCTGAAAAAATCATATTCCGGCCGGACCACGGCCATCGCATGCTCGACGATCTCGCCGAGACCAAGCGCACCAATCCCGGCTATACCGCGATCGGCCGGCTGCGTGGGCTGGCCGAACTGCGCGGCGCCATCCGCGCCATCGAGCACGCCGGCCGATAGCGCTGCGCGCTAGTTCCAGAGCCATCGCGCGATCAAGCGGTTCCCGCTTGACCTCTCAACTGCTGATTGGCCTGACACAAAACCCTCTATCCCGGCTTGACGGCTGCGGCGATCATTCTCCGCAAGCCGCGGCCTGCTTTTGGCCAGCCGTACGGGCTGGCGCCGTACGACGGGTCAGGCCATGTTAGGCGGGATGGACCGGAGCGCGTGACGGGAATGAAAGCTTTGCGGTGCGGCAGCCTGTATGCTCGGCGCGCGATCGGGCGTGGCAGATGACGGGCGCTGGCAAAACCAAAATTGGCCTGCGCAAGGCCGCTGCGGCGGCGCCGTTCGATTGCGCGACCGCGTTCCAGAAAATCGCGCAGGACTGCGTCGGCAAGGTCAGGCTGCATCACAGCAGCGCCTGCGCAGGCGATGCCGAAGCCGTGCATCAGATTCGTGTCGCCATTACCCGGCTGCGGTCCGCGGTATTCTTCTTCGCTTCGATCGTGGTCGATGCGGAATGGCGGCGCCTGAAGAAAGAGCTTGCATGGCTGAACGGCTCGCTCGGCGCCGCCCGCGACAGCGATGTGGTCGTGGAATATGCACGCCGCAAACGGTACCGGGACTGGGCGCAACGCATGATCGGCGAGGATCTCGAGGCGCATCAGACGCGCGATCATCGCCGGATGGTTCACTGCCTGCGTTCGGCGCGATTTCATGACCTGATCGAGGCGATCTCCGGCTGGATCGGGGGCGGGTCATGGCTGCCGCGTTGGGAACGGATGCTGCACCGCAAGTCCGCAAGTCCGCTGGAGGCCTATTGCAAGCGCGAGCTCAATCGCTGGCGCCGGCGGCTGATCCGCAAAGGCCGGCGGCTCAAAGCCCTCGGCGCATCGGATCGTCACCGGCTCCGGATCAGGGCGAAGCGATTTCGCTACATGTTGGAGGCGCTGACGGGCATCGTCCCGGTGTTCGACCATGGCGAATTCCGCCACGTCCACAAGCCGGCGAAACAGCTGCAACGCACGCTCGGCGATCTTCGCGATCTCAAGCGCTTCGCAAGGCCCGGACTGTCGGCTCAACGCGATAATCCCGGCCAACGCCGGCCACCGGGCTATCGCCTGCAACGGCAAAAGTTGCGGAGCGCCGCGATATCAGCTTATCGGGCCCTCAAGGAAGCCGGCGCATGCTGACGCACGCTTGATCGTCGGCTATGATGCCTCAAGTCCAAATCGGTTTACCCGCAATGCCTGACGGCTCCGCTACGGCCCATACCTATCGTCCGAAACTCGCTACCGTGCTGGCCGAGGGATACAATCTTGGCCACCTCCGCCGGGATATGCTGGCGGCGCTGACGGTTGCGATTGTGGCGCTGCCGCTGTCGATGGCGATCGCCGTCGCCTCGGGGGTTTCGCCCGAGCGGGGATTATATGCCGCCGTCATCGGCGGCTTTTTAGTCTCGGCGCTCGGCGGCAGCCGCTATCAGATCGGTGGCCCGGCCGGCGCGTTCATCGTGCTGGTCGCCGCCACCGTCACCAAATTCGGCCTGGATGGCCTGTTGCTGACCGTCTTCCTCTCCGGGTTCATGCTGGCCCTGATCGGCCTGCTGCGGCTTGGCGCGCTCATTCGCTACATTCCGCACGCCGTGACCGTCGGCTTCACCTGCGGCATCGCAGTCACGATCTTTGCCAGCCAGTTGCGCGATCTCGGCGGCCTGAAATTGCCAAGTGCCGAACCCGGACCGTTGCTGCCTAAGCTGGCGGCACTGGGTCAGGCGCTGCCGACCATCAGCCCGGCTGCACTTGCGGTCGGCATCGGCTCAGTCGCCTTGATCTTCCTGCTGCGGCTGATAGCGCCGAACTGGCCGGGCATGCTGATTGCGGTGACGCTGGCCTCGGTGGCGGCATGGCTGCTCGGCCTGCCGGTCGAGACCATCGGCAGCCGCTTTGGCCAGCTGCCGGATGGATTGCCGGGACCCCGGTTGCCATCGATCTCGTATGCGTCCGTACTCGCTGTGTTGCCGGCCGCGCTCTCCTTCACGCTGCTCGGCGCCGTGGAGAGCCTGCTCTCCGCCAAGGTCGCCGATGGCATGACGGGGCGCAAGCACCGCTACAATATGGAAGTCGTGGCGCAGGGGGTCGCCAACATCGCCTCCGCACTGTTCGGCGGCATCAGCGTCACCGGAACGATCGCGCGCACGGCCACCAATATTCGCGCCGGTGCCGTCAGCCCGGTTTCCGGCATGATGCATGCGCTGTTCGTGCTTGTGTTCATGGTGGTCGCAGCGCCGCTGGCAAGCTTCATCCCGCTGTCGGCGCTGGCGGGCGTGCTTGTCGTGGTGTGCTGGAACATGGCGGAGAAGGAAGAATTCCTTGATCTGCTGCACGATTGGCGCGGCGCCGGCGTGCTGCTCGCCACGTTCGGACTCACGCTGATCGAGGATCTGACGGTCGGCATCATCGCCGGCTGTGCGCTGGCGGCGGCGTTCGCCATTTTCGACCGCGTCAGGCGGCAAGACCCGTCCTCCTGAGCAAAGCAAGGAGGCCGCCGTGCACATCCTTCGTCCGATGTTTGCCTGGGACCGCGATGGCGCGCTGCAATTCGCCGCCTCACGCGGGTTCGGTGCGATGGTTGCGAGCGGCGCCGATGGCCCGATCAGTTCGCATGTGCCGTTCAGGATCAACCGCACGGGCGATGCCGTCACCGTGCAGTTTCACCTCACCGCACGCAACAGGCTGGCCGAACTCGCCGACGGCAAGAATCCGTTCCTGCTGATCGTGTGGGGCCCAGACGCTATGTTTCGAATGACTGGTATGCGACGCCCGACCACGTCTCCACCTGGCTCTATGAGGCCGTGCATCTTTCCGGCCCGGTGCGGCGGCTGCCGATCGAAGACCACCGCGATCACGGCGATGCGCTGCTCTCGACATTCGAGGAGCGGCTGGTACCGAAGCCGCCATGGTCGCTGTCATCGATGGAAGCCGGCAAGCGCGAGACGATGCTGCAATCGATCGTCGTGCTCGAAATGGATGTGAAGCAGTTGGAAGGACAGCGCAAACTGAACCAGCACAAGTCAGATGAGGATTATGCCTCGATCACGCGGCATCTTTCGCAGTCGGACGACGCCGACGCCCGCGAACTTGCGGCCAAGCTGAAGGCGCTTCGTCCCCATCTCGAATATTAGCCGTCCGGCCACGGCTGGCGGCTGCGCTGGATCGGCGTTAATGTCTCCCGAGAAAAAAGGGAGCGACATCGATGTGGCAGCGGGCGTTCTATCATGAAGGCATGAGCGAACTGCAGGACCGGTTCGACGGGCGGCGTGTGGCCGAGGCGATCGAGCGGCACCGCAAGCATTATGAGTTCTGGGATGACGAGAAGGCGCTGATCGAGAGTTCACCGTTCTTCTTCATCGGCACTTCCTTTGCGGATTATGTCGACTGCAACATCAAGTCGGGCGATCCCGGCTTCGTGAAAATCGTTGGCCCCAATACAATCGAATATCCCGAGTATGACGGCAATTCGATGTACCGCACGCTCGGCAACCTGTCGAAGAATCCGAATGTCGGGCTGTTGTTCGTGCGCTTCGACGGCAAGAGCCGGCGCATGCGCATCAACGGCCGTGCGGCAATCCTGGACGACGCGGCGGCGATCGGCCGGCATTACGGCGCGCAGCTCGTGGTGCGGATCGAGTGCGAAATCTATCCGAACTGTCCGCGCTATGTGCCGGACCTCGCGGGCGCCTCACCATCGCCCTACGTCCCCCGCGAAGGCGCGGGGCCTCCGCCGCCGCCGGAGTGGAAGGGCCGCGATTATATCCGCGACATCCTGCCCGCCGGCGATCCGCATGCGGAGGTCGTCAAGACGGGCCCGCGCGAGAGTTGACCGGTTGCCGTTTTATGGTTGGTACGGCCAATCGGCGGCCGATATCGTCATATCCGGCGTGGATTTGATTGGCCCGCTGACATACGCGTTCGAGCCGAGCGGTTTGCACGTGACCTGGCGTGTGAAGGTGCCTGCGCCGCCGGTCGAGCCTTCCTCCGGCACGAAGGTGCCGTCGCCGTTCTGCCTTAGAATGATGGGAGGGCCACTCGCGCAAAACTCGGGGAAGGCGATGCCGTATCCGTCGCGCCCGGCGAAGCGTCCGACCAGCAGCTGGGATGCCTGCATTCTGGCCGCCGGCGATGCCCGCATCGGGCGCTGTGGATCGAACTTGCGATAGCACAGGAATTCTTCGTGGCGCCTGAACGTGTACTTCACCATGCAGGTCGCGGCGCTCGTCTTCACGAATGGCTTATCGGCGGAGGAGTCCGCGTCGCGTTCGAATATCAGCGTTTCCAGAGCCAGCGACTCGGTTTGCGGCTTCGTGGCGTTGAAGGGACGATTTGACGGTTCGGCGATGTCGGGTTCATCGTTAAAGGATTCGTGCGGGTCGGCCGCTATCGCTCCGCGAGAGAAGACAAGCTTGGTCTTGGGATTTGGTTCGCGTGTTTCGAGCACAAGCGCGGGCCGCGATGCCCAGGATCGATGCAAGTTTACCTTGCTTCCGTTCATCTCAAGTCTGACGTCGCCGACCGCAGGGTCCTCCTTCGCGAAGTCGATCATGCGGACGCCGACCTCCTTGTCCGTGGTCTCCAGGCTGAGGAAACGCAGATCATCTCTTCGCCGCGTGATCGGCATCATCGGATCAAAGCGGTCCTCGATGTTGAACTTGACCATTTTCCTGATCTTGGGCGCCAAAGGCCCTTTTTCCGAAGTAGGCGCGGCGACATCGATTACCAGCATGACGCCACTGGGCGAGTGTTTGATGCCCCAGATATTCTGAGAGAATCGGCTCCATGCCGAACTCGTGGTCGTAGCCAACGCAACATCGCGGGCGAACAGGACGAGCTGACCCGGCCGCACAATTGCAAAGTTTTGAAAGGCACCCAGCCCGGCACCTTCAAAAATCTTCACGTCGTCCAGACGCATGCACTTGGCTTTGTCGTCGTCCCCTGCCTTTTGATCGATGGTTCTGGATGCGGACCGCGAACAGAAGCCCAGGTCGCGCTTGAACGACTTCACGGTGATTGCGGTTGCGAATATGTTGTCCTTCGGACTTCGTGCCGGGATTTCCATGGGAAGCGGCGACGTCGAGAACATGTCGGCTTCAACCATGGAAAGCTGTGAATCCGCCTCCTCGGAGCAGAGGTCCCGCTCCGGCAAGGTGTGAGTCAGCAGCTTTGCCGCATCCCCCATCACCATGCAGGTCATGGTGTCTCCCGAATTGTTCCGGGTTATCCAGATCAGACGATTTTTGCCCGCGCCATCGACCAGCAGATGCGGTGCAGCGTGACGGCGACGTGGTGGCAGCCAAACCGCATTGGTATCGGACAGATTCGAACTGCCCCTCTTGAGCAGATCGTCCGGAATCCGCTTGATGCCGACCGATCGGAGCTCGGCGCTGAGATCGTATCGGTCGTTGGTCGGTTTGAGAACGGGCGCGTCCTTGCAGTTGAGACAGGTGACGGTGAGGTTGGACCGAACATTGTCGAAAGTCAGAATGACCTGATCCGGATCGTCCTTGTATTTGTCGCGATCGACAGACTTGAAAGGATGATCCACCACCCGGCTAACCAGAAATCTGCTGGATCGCGAAGGATCCGGCTCGAACTCGAAATAGGTCGACCGGTCCCAGGCGCGATAGGCGTCCGAGCCGCCCAGGCTGACACCCGCCAGAACCATTTTTGATTCGGTCTGGCAGCGTTTTCTGTCGATCGGATTCCAGACATTGCAGAGCCGAAGCGCGGCGTTCTGCAGAATGCGATCACAATCGTTCTGGTTGTAGCCATAGGTGGCGAGGCCATGGCGATAGCAAAGATCGTGAAAGACGCATGCCTGCCGGAAGCGTTGCAGCACGAGGCCGTGTCGGCCGCCTTGGTTCTTGATGTCGTCGAAGAACATGTTGGCCAGGCCGGGGAGGCTGCAGTTCAGCCCTTCGCCGCTGCCGCCAATGGTGCTGACGACCTCCGGACTGGATTGAAAGGAAGTAACAGTCGGCGGCATCTCGGTGGCGTCAGCGATGTCTTCGACATTCTTGTAGATGGAATCGATCATGTCTCTGTGAAAGTAACCCGTAATACCCAGTACCAGCAGCACCGGGACCACCACTGCCGTCACGCAGGCGATCAGCAATCCAATTCCAAAACGCCTCGACATGAGATCCCCCGCGCGCCAGGAGCGAGAAACGGCCGGACGGGCGCTTTGCTTCAAGCGCGGTACCTTTGCAAAACGCCGTTCGCGACTTCGTAAAAATCAAGACCAAAAATCAAGAGACGGATATCAATTGGGGAAAGACAACCATAGGTTAGCGCATTGTCAAGCGCGTGGCTTCACAAGGCAGCGCAGCCGGGGATTGCAATTACGTGATCAGGACCTGCGCCGGATTGTCGCGTTGGCTCTTGTTGGACGCGTTTCTGCCTGGTCCGAATACCCTAGTCCCGTGCGGCCGGTTTGGTCGCAAATTGAGGAAACTTGTCGGCGACGATCGGGCCGTCGGTGCGCCAGGAATAGCAGCCGCCGATGAAGAACGGCCGCTTGCCGGAGTTCTGCTGGATTTCCAGCGAGTCGCGTCCTTCCGGAGCGTCGCCGTGCGACATGGTCTGAAACAGCGTCGTCACCGCCGGGCCCAGCAATTCGGACAGATGGGTGCAGCCTTCGAGCCGGCCGATCTTGCGCCGGACCACTTCGCGCCAGCCCTTGCCGATGCTCTCGCCGACCAGCCGCTGCAGGATCGGCTCGACGTCGATGCAGGTGGGATAGGGCGTCGCCTGCATGGTGGCTTCGGCTTCGTGGATTTTCATCGCGTCGTCGATCGCGAGCCGCAGGCGGATGTCGTGCACGGGGTCGCCGGGCTTCAGCTCCTCGCGATAGCGGTCGGCGGCTTGGGTGAACGGCTTCGTATCCACCAGCCGTGCCTCGACTTCCCAGAGCCCGTCATCCCTGATGTAGCCGTTGCATTCGACCGTTCGCGTATGCATCAGGCGACGCCCGGTTTTGCTACCTGTTTTCTGTTCGGGCATCTTCGGTCCTTAAGAAAATTTGACGATCATTTTACCGAGCGCAGATCGCGACTGCATGGTCTTGAACGCTTCACGAAAATTCTCGAACGGCACGACCTTGCCGACCACGGGGCTCAACTGGCCCGAGGCCAGCCAATCGAACAATTGGGCCATCAGGCGGGTATGGGTTTCCGGCTCACGCTTCTGGATTTGCGCGAGGTCGACGCCGAGCAGGGCGCCGCCCTTGAGCAGCGGCAGATTGAAGGCCAGCGCCGGAATGGTGCCGGAGGCGAATCCGACCACCAGGTGCCGTCCGCGCCAGGCGATCGAGCGGAACGCCTGCAGCGCCACCTCGCCGCCAACAGGGTCGAAAATAACGTCCGGACCGTTACCGCCGGTCAGGCCCTTAAGCGTGTCGCGCCAGTCCGCCTTGGTGTAGTCGATGGTTTCATCGGCGCCGTAACCTGCGGCGAATTCGCGCTTCTCATGCGTCGAGGCCGCCGCGATAACCTTGGCGCCCATCAGCTTGCCGAGTTGTACCGCCGCGATGCCGACGCCGCCCGCGGCGCCCAGCACCAGCAGCGTTTCTCTTGGCTTAAGTTCAGCGCGCGCATCCAGCGCGTAAAGTCCGGTCAGGTAATTTGCCTGAAACGACGCTCCTGCCTCGAAGGCAATGTTTGGCGGCAAGTGCTTCAGCGTCGCCGGCGGCACGCAGATGTATTCGGCGAGCGCGCCGGATCTGACCATGCCGACCACGGGCATGCCCGGCTTGAATGCGGCGACGTCGCCTGCGGCAGCGTCGACCACGCCAGCGAATTCCGTGCCCGGCACGAACGGCAGCGGGTCCTTGGTCTGATACAACCCTTGCACTTTCAAGCCGTCGACGAAGCCGATGGCGGCGGCGCCGATCCTGACGCGGACACCGCCGGGCGGCATATCGGGCATCGGCATCTCCTTGATGGAGATGCCGTCAATCGAATCGTAATTCTCGACCACCACGGCTTTCATGCAATTGGTCCCAAAGTCTTCCCTGGCGCCGTGCTGTGACCCGGCATCTTGTGTTTGCAGATTCTGAGGGCCAACGCTACTCGGCCGCCTCGGCCTGCTGGTCGATCGCGTCTGCACCGGCCTTGATCAATGGAATGAGGTCGCGGCCGATCGCCATCGTGTCATGCGGATTCTCAAATCCGCGCAGCAGGAACGAATGGATGCCGATCCGGTAATACTCCAGCACCGCAGCCGCGATCTGTTCCGGCGTTCCCACCAGGCAGGACGTATTGCCGGGCGCACCGGTGGCGCGCGCAATGCCCATCCACAACCGTTCGTCATGAACGTCGGCGCGTGCGGCATAGCCCAGCAGGCGTTCGGCGGACTGGTTGGTTGCTTGCGGCGCTTCGCCGGTCTTGCGCTCGACGTCCGCCAGCAGCGCGTGCGCCTTGTCCCACGCCGCGCCCTCGGTGTCCGCCATGATCGGACGCAACGACATGTTGAAGCCGACCCGGCGTCCGAACGCGGCGGCGCGACGGCGGAAATCGTCGACGCGGGCGCGGGTCTCGGCGAGCGGCTCGCCGAAGATCGCGAACACGTCGCAATGTTCGGCGCCCATTTTCAGCGCGCCGTCGGACGAGCCGCCGAAGAACAGCTGCGGGTAGGGCTGCTGAAACGGTTTGATGTCGCTGAACCCGCCCTCGACCCGATAGAACTCGCCCTTGTGGTCGAGCGGGCCGTCGCTGGTCCAGATCCGGCGCATCACGTCGAGATATTCACCGGCGCGGCGGTAGCGGTCGTTCTTGGGCAGGAAGTCGCCTTCGCTGGCCTGGTCCTGGTCGCTGGTGCCGGCGATGACGTGCAGCGACATCCGCCCCTGCGTCAGCTGGTCGAAGGTCGCGATCTGCCGCGCCGCCAACGCCGGTGCCACCGAGCCCGGGCGATGCGCGATCAGGAATTTTATTCGTTCGGTATGATCCGCGGCATACAGGGCGATCGCAAAACCTTCGGCTGCCGAGGCGTAATATCCGACCAGCACGGAATCATAGTTCCACTGCTCATGCAGGCGGGTGAAATCGATCACCCATTGGCGCGATATCTGGCCCTTGATCAGGTGAACCGCGACGCCCTCCTGCTGGGTGCCGATCATACCGATTATTCTTGCTGGCATGGTTGTTTCCCCGGGGTATTCGTTCGTTGTCTGAATGAAACGCGCAACAAGAGGGGAAATCAAGCGCTTCACGGGCCGGAAGCTGTGTCAGCCTTGCAACCATGCCATCAGGAAATGACGCCGCCAGGGCATCGCCGTTGCTGGGGGCAATGCCATGACTTATGAGAGGGGCAGGGGCACCCCGCGTGGTGAAGTATCAGCATGGACAAGCATACGCTTCGCAGCGGCGCGATTGAGGCGACCATCAAGGCCGATGGCGCCGAACTGTGCTCGCTGCGAAATGAAGGGATCGAGCTGCTGTGGCAGGCGGGGCCGGCATGGCCGCGCCATTCGCCGTTGCTGTTTCCGATCGTCGGCCGCCTCAAGGACGATCAACTGCGCCACCGTGGCAAAACCTATCCGATGACCCAGCATGGCTTTGCGCGGGATGTCAGGTTCGAGTGGGTGGAACAGGGGGCCTCGTCGTGCAGGCTGGTGCTTGTCGATAGCGAGACGACGCGCGCCCGCTATCCCTTCGCGTTCCGGCTCGAGGTTACCTACAGCGTTGAAGATGCCGGCCTGAAAGTGGCGTTCGACGTCACCAACACCGGCGACGAGACTTTGCCGGCTTCGATCGGCGCCCATCCGGCGTTCAACTGGCCGCTGCTGCCCGGATTGGAAAAGGAAGCCTACGCGCTCACCTTCTCGGACGAAGAGCCCGCGCCGATCCGCAGGCTCGCAGGCGGCCTGATGCGCGCCAAGGCCGAACCGTCGCCGGTTCGCGGCAACAGCCTCGCGCTCACCGAGCGGCTGTTCGAAGACGACGCGGTCATTATCGACCGGCTCGCGAGCCGTTCGGCTCGCTATGCGGCCGATCGTGGGCCCTCGATCGAGATGTCCTGGGAAGGATTTTCCGAGCTCGGCGTCTGGTCGAAACCATCAGGCGCGGCGTTTCTCTGCATCGAGCCCTGGCATGGCTTTGCCAGCCCGTCCGATTTCGACGGCGAATTCACTGGCAAGCCCGGATTGATGCAGATTGCGCCGGGCGAGAAGCGGAGCCTGTGCTATCGGATACGCGCCCGTTGAGGTTGCGAACGCCAACCGACGGCATTTTCGGCTGATTTTATCGGCAGGGCCCCACAAACCGCATTTTCTGGCCTGAATGGTCCTTGCTTCCGCTTTTGGCGGCTGCAATGGATATGGCTGAACCCTATCCGCACCCAAGAGAAGAGATCGATGAGCCAACTGATTGTCCGCGCCGGCGACTTCACCTTTGAGGCCCGTTTTGAAGAACAACTGGCGCCCAAGACGGTTGCCGCCTTTCGCAAGGCGATGCCGTTCGAAAGCCAGGCGATCCATGTCCGCTGGAGCGGCGAGGGGGTCTGGATGCCGCTCGGCGATCTCGATTTCGGCGTTTCCTACGAGAACCACACCAGCTATCCCGCGCCGGGCCAGATCATCCTCTATCCCGGCGGCATCAGCGAAACCGAAATCCTGCTCGCCTATGGCGGCGTGCATTTCGCCAGCAAGATGGGCCAGCTCGCCGGCAACCACTTCATCACCCTGACCTCGGGGCTGGAGAACCTCACCGCATTCGGCAAAACCGTACTGTGGAAGGGTGCACAGAAGATCCGCTTCGAGGAAATCTAGGTGACGGAGCCCGGCTACCCGCGCGACCTCCGCGGCTACGGCCGCAATCCGCCCGATCCGCGCTGGCCGGGCAATGCGCGCCTCGCCGTGCAGTTCGTGGTGAATTTCGAAGAGGGCGGCGAAAACAACATCCTGCACGGCGATCGCGCCTCCGAGGCGTTCCTGTCTGACGTGCTGGGCGCGCAGCCCTGGCCCGGCAAACGCCACGCCAATATCGAATCGATGTTCGAATACGGCTCGCGCGCCGGCTTCTGGCGGCTGTGGCGGATGTTCACCGAGCGCAAGATGCCGGCCACGGTGTTCGGCGTCGCGACCGCGCTGAAGCGCAATCCCGAAGTGGTCGCCGCCATGAAGGAGGCCGGCTGGGATATCGCCAGCCACAGCCTGAAATGGATCGAACACAAGGACATGTCGGAGGCGGAAGAGCGGGCGGAAATCGCCGAAGCGATCCGCGTTCACACCGAGGCGACCGGCGAGCGTCCGCTCGGCTGGTACACCGGGCGTTCCTCGATCAATACGCTGCGGCTTTTGATGGAAGCCGGCGGCCTGCTCTACCTCAGCGATTCCTATGCCGACGATCTGCCATACTGGATCACGGCGAGCGGGTTGCAGCCGCATTTGGTGATCCCTTACACGCTCGACGCCAACGACATGCGCTTTGTGAACCCGCAAGGCTTTGGCGGCGGCGATGAGTTCTTCACCTATCTGAAGGACAGCTTCGACGTACTCTATGCCGAGGGCGCGACCTCGCCGAAGATGATGTCGGTCGGCCTGCATTGCCGCGTCGTCGGCCGCCCCGGCCGCGCGGCGTCGCTGATGCGCTTTCTCGATTACGTCATGAAGCATGACGGCGTCTGGGTGCCGACGCGGTTGCAGATCGCGCAGCATTTTCACGCCCATCTCAGCCATCTCGCCGAAAGCGCCGCTGAGATCGGTTAGGCCGGGGAATACCGATGAAGGACGTCATTGCGAGCGAAGCGAAGCAATCCATAGCGGTCCACGCGCCGGCATGGATTGCTTCGTCGCTTCACTCCCTTGCACAAACGCTTCGCGTTTGTTGCAGGCAATGACGGCGAGCAAAAAGGCGTTTGCGCCGTGATACCTCGATCGAAAAAGGAAGTGTCATGCCGGAATTGATCAATATGGGCACGCTGCAGCTCAAGTTCCTGCACACCAAAGATGAGACCGGAGGCAGTCTCGATATGTTCGAAATGACGCTGCAGCCGAATGCCCGCATGCCGGTGCCGCATTATCACGAGAATTGGGATGAAATCATCTATGGCCTGACGGGAACGACAACCTGGCGCATCGATGGCGAAGACATCGATGTAGCGCCCGGCGAAAGCGTCTTCATCAAGCGCGGCGTCGTCCACGGTTTTACGAATAACAGCGCTGGGCCGGCAACTTGTCTCTGCACGCTTACCCCCGGTGTGCTGGGGCCGTCTTACTTCAAAGAGATGGCTGCGCTGTTGGTTGGTGGCGCGCCCGATCCGGCAAAAATGAAGGCAACGATGCTGCGCTATGGGCTTATTCCGGCGCCTCCGCCGTCAGCGGGATAATCGCGACGTACTGGACGACCCAGCTCGGACATAGCCTGAGCTCAACGCATGGCGCTTTCGCGGACCCGCGCGTGAATGTGAATTGACTGCCGGCGGTATGGCTTGTCTGGTTCGGTGGATTGATGCTGTGACATCAATCCCGATGGAGGTCCCGATGCGCATTCCGGCTTTGATGATATTGACGGCCGTCACCGTTTTGACGTCTGCGCCGGCTCCGGCCCAGACTTTTGGCGGCAATTATCCGGTCTGCATCCAGAACTACCGCTGGGGAGGGAGCGACATCGATTGCCGCTTTACCTCGATGGCGCAGTGCGCCGCGACGGCGTCGGGCCTCTCCGCCCAGTGCCTAACCAATCCATATTATGCGAACGCACAAATGCCCCGCGGGTCTCGCCGCGCGTACTGATTGATCGTGCCGTTGCTTACTGCAACGGACGGCGTCGAGGGCGTTGGACGCTCGCTGAAGGCGCAGCGCCTCCCAATCCCGCGTTGGCCCTGTTGATCGCATAAAGCGCGGCGGCAGCGTCGCCGGGCTGCTCCCGCGCCAGCCGGCCAGCAGGCGTGAGCACGCCGCCGTTCAGCACATCCCGGTCCGGATTTTGTGCCGCATAAGCCGCCGGCTCCTGCGCAAGCGCAGACGTTGCAAGTATCGTCGAGACCAGCGCGCTCGCGAGGAGCGCCTTGAGCCCAGTCATGGTCGTTCTCCATTATCGCTTTTTTGCGCAATAGCTTGCGGCGGCGAGTGCTGCCTTCGGGCGCTCTCTCCGGATTGTTCCAAGGGGGCATCTAGGCATTGCCGCAGGGAAAGCGTGGTGCAGGCGGATCACTATTCCGCGAATGCGGTCGTGAGCGGGCGTATAGCCGTTCGAAGGACGGCTAATGCCCTGCCATATGCCGTCCGATCTCGGTGAGATCGGCCTCGCTGGCGCGGGCTTCATGGACGAACTGGCCGTGGAACATCACCACCAGACGGTCCGACAATTCGAGGAGTTCGTCGAGGTCCTCGCTGACCAGAAGCACGGCGGCGCCGCGGTTACGCGCCGCCATGATCTCGGCATGGATCTGGGCGACCGCGGCGAAATCCAACCCGAAGCAGGGATTGGCGGCGATCAGCACCTCGACCTCGCCGCCGAGTTCGCGCGCCAGCACCGCGCGCTGCACATTGCCGCCCGACAGCGCCGAGATCGGCGTATCCGGCGAGCGGGTCTTGATCTTGTACAGCCCGATCTTGCGCTCGGCGTCTTTTCGGAAAGCGGAGCGATTGAGCCACCAGCCGCGCGTGGCAAACGGCGCGCGGTCGAATTCACGGAACGCGATATTGTCGGCAACGCTCATGCCGCCGACGCAGGCGTTCTTCAGCGGCTCCTCCGGCAGCAGCGACATCCTGTGCCGCCGCATCTCCTCGCGGCTCGCCGAATAGAGATCGCCGCGCACGCGAACCTCGCCGCTTTCCGCCTCGCGCTGGCCGGCCAGCACTTCCACGAGTTGCCGCTGGCCGTTGCCGGAGACGCCGGCGATGCCGACGATCTCGCCGCCGCGGACGGTGAGCGAGACATCATGGACCGCGACCGCGCCGGCGTCGTCGATTGCGCAAAGCTTGCTCAGTTCCAGCCGCGCCTCGCCCAATTGTCCGACGCGCGGCGGCTGAACCGTCAGTTCCTCGGCGCCGATCATCATCCGCGCCATGCTGTCAGGCGTGAGATCGGCGACCTTGCCGTTGCCGGCGAGCTTGCCGCGGCGCAGGATCGTCACCTCGTCGGCAAACGCCATCACCTCGCGGAATTTATGCGTGATCATCAGGATGGTCAGGCCGCCGTTCACGACCATGTCGCGCAACATGCCCAGCACCTCGTCGGCCTCGCCCGGCGTCAGCACCGAGGTCGGCTCGTCCAGGATCAGAAAACGCCGCTTCAGATAAAGCTGCTTGAGGATTTCGCATTTCTGCCGTTCGCCGGCGGAAATATCCGAAACCCTGGCGTTGAGCGGCACCTTGAACGGCATCCGCGCCAGAAACGCTTCCAGCTCCTGCTTTTCCCTGGCCCAGTTGACGACAGCGGGAACGTCATCGCGCGCCAGCACCAGGTTTTCCGCAACGGTCATCGCCGGCACGAGTGTAAAATGCTGGTAGACCATGCCGAGGCCGAGCGCGTGCGCGTCCTTGGGGTTGGCGATCGCCTGCTCGCGGCCGCCGACCATGATGTCGCCCTCGGTCGCGTGATAGTAACCCATGATGCATTTGACGAGCGTGCTTTTTCCCGCGCCGTTCTCACCGAGCAGCGCGTGGAACGAGCCCGGCCGCACCTTCAGAGCGACATTGTCGAGCGCAAGGAAGTCGCCGAACTTCATGGTCACCGCGACCGCGTCGACGCCGAGCGGGCCTTCGGGAAGCTGCGTTTCGCCGATGATCATGACACGGCCTTGATGAACGCGCCCGAGGTCGCGACCGCGCCGAACACGCCGCCCTGCATCTTGATCATCTTCAGCGCGTGGTCGTGGTTGCTCTTGTCGGTAGCCGCGCAGCAATCCTCGATCAGCACGCATTCGAAGCCGCGGTCGTTGGCTTCGCGCATCGTGGTGTGGACGCAGACATCGGTGGTGATGCCTGTCAGCACCAGGTTCTCGATGCCGCGCAGCCGCAGCATCAGCTCCAGATCAGTGGCGCAGAACGATCCCTTGCCGGGCTTGTCGATGATGGGCTCGCCGGGCAGCGGCGCCAGATCGGGAATGATCTCCCAGCCGGCCTCGCCGCGCACCAAGACGCGGCCGCACGGGCCGGGATCGCCGATCCCTGCGCCGATCTGCCGCGAGCGCCACTGCTTGTTGGCGGGAAGGTCGGTGAGATCAGGGCGATGGCCCTCGCGGGTGTGGATGATGTGAAAGTTTTGCGCGCGCATCACGGCGAGCAGTTTCTTGATCGGCTCGATCGGCGCGCGGGTCAGCGAGAGGTCATAGCCCATCTTGTCGACATAGCCGCCGACGCCGCAGAAATCGGTCTGCATGTCGATGATGACAAGCGCGGTGTTTTGCGGGCGCAGGTCGCCGTTGTAGGGCCAGGCATAGGGTTCGGATGAGATATAGCGCTCGGGCATGGCACGTTCTCGCTTATCGGGTGATGGACAGTTCGGCCGGCGCGCCGGTCAGCGTGCGCTTCGGCGAACAGGTGATGATCATGATCGCCAGCGTCAGGATGTAGGGCGCGGCGTTGAACAGATGATAGCCTGAGGTGACGCCGACCGATTGCAGCGCCGGTCCCAACGCCGCGGCGCCGCCGAACGCCAGCGACGCCCACAGGCACAGCATCGGATCCCAGCGCGCGAAGATCACCAGCGCCACGGCCGTAATGCCCTGGCCGGAGGACAGGCCCTCGTTCCAGCTGCCGGGATAGAACAGCGACAGGAACGAGCCGCCGATCCCCGACAGAAAGCCGCCGACCATGGTGGCGCGTAGCCGGATCGCCAGCACCGAATAGCCCATCGCGCGCGCCGCGTCCGAGCTCTCGCCGGCGGTGCGGATCAACAAGCCCCAGCGCGTGGTCTTGAACGCCCAGTATAATATCGGCGCCAGCGCGATGCCGATCAGGAACAGCACGTTGATCCGCAACGCCGCGCGGACCTGCGGCACGTCGCTCCACCAGCCGAAATCGATCGCCGGCAGCCGTGCCGCGGTCGGCTCGATCAGCGGCTTGCCGAGATAGAACGCCAGACCAGTCCCGAACAGCATCAGCGCGATGCCGACCGCGATGTCGTTGACGCGCGGCAGCGAGCAGATGCCGGCATGCAGCGCGCCCAGCATCGCGCCCGTGATCCCGGCGGCGAGCACGCCGAGCCAGGGCGAGCCACTGAGATAGGAAATGCCGTAGGCGCTCATCGCGCCCATGACCAGCGTGCCTTCGAGGCCGAGGTTGATGCGGCCGGAACGCTCGGTGATGCATTCGCCAAGACTCACGAACAGAAACGGCGTCGAGACGCGGATGGCGCCGCCGAGTACCGCGAGCGGAACGGTCCAGAGTCCGAGCGATCCATCCGCCATCAGGATTTTCCTTTCAGGAAGCCGATCCGGCCGTACAGCGCGTCGCTCGCCAGCACGAACACGAAGATGATGCCTTGCAGCACCAATACGGATGCATCAGGCAATCCGAGCCGGCGCTGTAAGAGCCCACCGCTGGCGCTGATGCCGCCGAGCAGGATCGCCACGGGAATGATCGCCAGCGGATTATGCCGCGCCAGGAAGGCGACGAGGATGCCAGTAAAACCATAGCCGGCGGCGAGATTGGCGTTGGTGCGCCCTTGCACGGCGGCGACTTCGACCATGCCGGCGATGCCGGCGGCGCCGCCGGCGAGAAAGCAGATGGTCAGGATCAGTTTGTTGACGCCGAGGCCTACGATTTTCGCCGCGCGGATGTTGCCGCCGGCGACGCGCGCCGAGAATCCGAACACGGTGTGATAGATCAGGATGTAGGACGCGAACGCCGCGACCAGGCCGAATGCCAGCCCAAAATGCACGTCGGTGCCGGGAATGCTGCCGATCATGTTGGCCGCGCCGATTTCGCGGGTCGATGGCTTGTTGAGGCTGGCGGGGTCGCGCATCGCGCCCTCGACCAGATGGTTGAGCACCGCAAGCCCGATATAGACCAGCAGCAGGCTCGAGATCGTCTCGTTGACGCCGCGATACTGCCGGAGCGCGCCCGCGAGCGTGATCCAGAGACCGCCGCCGATCACGCCGGCGCACACCATCGCGGTTTGCACCACGAGCGGCGAGGCCCACGGCATCGCCAGTGCGACCGAGGTCGCCGACAGCGCGCCAATGAGCAGCGCGCCTTCGCCGCCGATAATGACCATACCCAGTTGCGCCGGCAGCGCCGTGCACAACGCGGTCAGGATCAGGGGGGCGGCACGCGTCAGCGTGTTCTGCCAGGAGAACCAGGTGCCGAACGCGCCCTGGTACATGTAGAAATACAGATCGAGCGGGTTCTTGCCGAACAGCGCCACGAATAGCCCGAAGGTTGCGAGCGCGCCGACCAGCGCCGCGCCCGGGATCAGGATATATTCGATGGTCGCGCCGTAGCGTTGGAGGAAGCCGGGATCGGCGGCCGGCGCAACGCCGACCGCCTCCACCGGATCCGCCGAACCTGTTGTCACGAAGTGGCTCCGAGCACGCCTTCCACCAGATAGTTCATCTTCTCGAGTTCAGGATCCGTCTGGCCGCGATCGGTGCCTGATGTAATGACCGCGTTGCCCTTGTTGTCCATGATCGGGCCCTTGAAGATGGTGTAGTTGCCGGCGACGAGCTTGGCCTTGATTTCGTCGGCGTGCTTGCGCGCCTCGGCCGAGACCGCCTCGCCATAGGGCGAGCATTTGACGATCTCTTCCTTGAGGCCTCCGCGATAGAAGTTCGGAATGGATTCGCCAGCCGCGATCATCTTGACGAATTTCGGATACAGCGCTTCCCAGTTCCACTCCGCGCCGGTGAGATACGCCTTCGGCGCCAGCGGCGACTGGTTGACGTGATAGCCGCACACCATCGCGCCGCGGCGCGCGGCGTTCTCGACCATCGTCTTGGGACCGTCGACGTGGCAGGTCAGAACGTCGACGCCCTGGTCGATCAGGCTGTTGGTGGCTTCGGCTTCCTTGACCGGCATCGACCAGTCGCCGGTGAAGATCACCTGCGTGGTCGCCTTCGGGTTGGCGAGCCTTGCGCCGAGCGTGAAGGCGTTGATGTTGCGCAGCACCTGCGGGATCGGTTTCGCCGCGACGAAGCCGAGCTTGCCGCTCTTGGTGGAGTAGCCGGCAACGATGCCGGAAATGTACTGGGCCTCGTCGATATAGCCGAAATAGCTGCCGGCGTTGGTCGGGTCTTTGTCGCTCCAGAGCCCGCCGCAATGCTCGAAGCGCAGTTTTGGAAATTTCTTCGCCATCTTGATGACGTGCGGGTTGTAGTAGCCGAACGAGGTTGGGAACAGCAGTGACGCGCCGTCGAGGTTGATCATGGACTCGATGGTCTTCTCGACCGCGTCGGTCTCGGGGACCTTTTCTTCCTCGATCACCTTGAGGCCGGGCAGCTTCTTCAGCGCCGCCGCTCCTTGCGCGTGCGCCTGGTTGTAACCGTAGTCGTCGCGCGAGCCGACATAGACGAAGCCGATGGTGGTGCCGGCTGCGCGCGCGGCGCCCGCGCCGAAAGCGGTGCCGAGTGTCAGCGCCGCACCGCCCTGCAACAGATGCCGTCGTGAAATCCTGCCAAATTCCATGTGCTGCTCCCTCTGGCGGATGTGACCGCCCCCTATTTCGCGGCCGCGCCGGTACGGCGGGCTCGGGGAGGGATGTCGCAATCTTCATGCCAGAGGGCGTGAAGCGGGCATTCCTGCATAAGCTAATGAACGGATTGAATTATCCGGGAGAACTATCCGCCATGTAAAATTGGTGCAGGGCCGAGATGGCTAAATTTTAGGCGGCATTTCACGATTGTATGCAAGGTCGTTAAGCAATTGTTAGATCCCCCAGCGCCGTCAGCCAGCCGATTGGCGGCGGATTTCTTGCCTTGCCGGCTGGTCAGGTGGATTGAGGCTGCTACCAGTCAGGGGCCGCGGCGGGTTGCGTCGACACCGCCGGCATTGAATGTGTATCGATCGGCCGGCGCTGGTAACGGCGCGGTGCTGGACAGGAAAAGCATGAGCAAGACAGAAGTGGCCAGCAGCGCGTCGGGCAAAGCAGCGCTTGGCGATGAAATCGTCGGCCGGATCAACCAGCTGGCGGCGATCTCCGAGACTCCGGAGCATCTGGCGCGGATATTCCTTTCGCCCGAGCACCGCGCCGCCGCCGATCTCATTCTATCATGGATGCGCGAGGCCGGTATGGCCGCGCATCTCGACGCCATCGGCAACGTCTGCGGCCGCTATGAAGGCGACCGGCCCGGCCTGCCTTGCCTGATGCTGGGCTCGCATTACGACACCGTGCGCGACGCCGGTAAATGGGACGGCCCGCTCGGCTTGATCACGGCAATCTCCTGCGTTGCCGATCTGAACAAACGCGGACGGCGGCTGCCGTTCGCGGTCGAAGTCGTCGGCTTTGCCGACGAGGAGGGCGTGCGCTTTGCTTCGACGCTGCTCGGCAGCCGCGCGGTCGCGGGCACCTTTGTGGAGAGCGCGCTCAATTCACGCGACCATGCCGGTGTCTCGATGCGCGATGCGATGGTCACATTCGGCCTCGACCCCGAGCACATCGGCGCGGCCGCGCGGACCCGCCGCGAACTCCACGCCTATGTCGAACTGCACATCGAGCAGGGGCCGGTGCTGGAAGAGAATAATCTGCCGGTCGGCGTCGTCACCGCGATCGCGGGCGCCACGCGGCTGGCGGCAAAACTGACCGGCATGGCCGGTCATGCCGGCACGGTGCCGATGGCGTTCCGGCGCGATGCGCTGGCGGGCGCCGCCGAATGCATCTGCATGGTGGAGGAATTCTGCAAGACCGACGCGGCCGGTCTCGTCGGCACCGTCGGCTATATCGACGCGATGCCCGGCGCCACCAACGTGATCCCCGGCCTCGTTTCCTTCACGCTCGACATCCGCGCGCCATCAGATCCGCACCGCAAGATGGCCCTCGCCGACATCGTGCGCCGCATCGAAGCCATCGCCAAGCGCCGCAATCTTGTCCTGCAGCTCGACGTCACCCACGAAAACCGCACCGTGCCCTGCGCGCCCTGGCTCAAAGCACAGGTCGCGGACGCCGTCGCCGCCGAAGGTTTCGGCGTGTTCGAACTGCCGAGCGGCGCCGGGCATGACGGCATGGCGATGATCGATATATCAGACGTCGCCATGCTGTTCGTCCGCTGCCGCGGCGGCATCAGCCACAATCCGGCGGAGCATGTCGAACTCGCTGATGCCGATGCAGGGGCGAGGGTGCTGCTGAGGTTGGTGGAGAATTTCAGGCCGAGGGAAGCATAAGCTTCGTCGTCCCGGGCTTGAGCTCAGATGCGCAATTGCGCATCGGGGGACCCATACGCCGCGGCCCTTGTTGCCGTAAAAGGAAGATAACGACCTGCGTGCAAAAACAATTGTCGCCGGTGGTTATGGGTCCCGGCCTTCGCCGGGACGACGCGGGGCTACATGACAGTTCGATGACATTTCGCCCCGCACTGTTGCGGAGAGACGAATCAATGATGTCTGGAGTA
Organism: Bradyrhizobium sp. OAE829; assembly: GCF_040546575.1. Lineage (NCBI taxonomy): Bacteria > Pseudomonadati > Pseudomonadota > Alphaproteobacteria > Hyphomicrobiales > Nitrobacteraceae > Bradyrhizobium > Bradyrhizobium sp. OAE829. Next base: position 6,728,512 of record NZ_JBEPOE010000001.1, read on the forward strand.
CCAACGCGTGATACCAGACACGCCGGACATTGCTCTCATCCCCGCCCATGAATAGCCAGATCACATTTTCATCGCATCGCGAATACCGATTTCATCAGGGGCTGTTGGCCAGTTTTGTCGCTAACAGCATCCAAGCCGTCAATTTCCTCGGTGATCGTTTCCTTCGAAAATACCATTTGTCGGCAGGCATCGAGGAGCTGTACCGGCATTCGATGAATGCTGCGTTTGCCGAGAAGGAAGCCTTTCTCGTTACCGGGGCGCCGCACGCCTCCGCCTATTATCCGCGCGACTTTGCCTGGTTCTATCCAGATGTCCTCGACCCCGAAACCATCATGGATTCCCAGGATGCCGTCCGCAGGGTTCGCCTGCTCGAAAAAAGCGTTCGGTTGATGCTGGAAGCCGTTCGCGCCGGCGTCGTCACCACGACGATCGTGCCTGCGGGACGCAACCGCTACATCGGCATCAATTATTTTTCGCAGCCATCGGATACGCTGCTGGGCATCCTCGCGGGCCTGGAGCAACTGCTCTCCGCCGAGCAAAGGCCGGCTTCGTATCTGGCGATGTCGCAAGGCGCGCATGCCGGCCGCCTGTTGCTCGCGGAGTATCGCGCCGACTTGAAGCGGGAGATATTCAAGCTCGCCGGGGCGCTGGAACGCTTCGATGACAACGGGCTTTCGGCGCTGCTGTGCGACGTTAGCGCGCCCCGTTCTGCGGCGACCGATACCCGTGCCGAACGCCGGCGGTTCGTCACCAATGCCTGCGTCTATGCGACGTTCCTGCGCGGTATCAAGCTTGGGATCATCGAGCAAACTGGGCTGGAGCAGCTGCTCGGACGCGCGCTTTCACAGTACAAGAAGGAGCTGCTGCTGCTGTTCGGCAGGCACGGCTATATCAGTCATTCCCTCGACTCCCGGCAGCAGGCGCCGGTTTATTCCATCGCGCTCGATTTCGTGAATGTGCATCAGGGCTTTTGGGATTTGAACGACGCGGAAGAACGCGCGCTGTTCGCGGCCACGACCGATTTCATCCTTGCCGAGCCGCGGTTTCGAGTCCCGGATACATCGCACTTTCTCGTGTCCGCCGATAATCCGCTGAACAAGCTCATTCACAAAATTGCGGCGCCGGCCTATCAGGGCCGTTCGTCCTGGCCGACGTTCAACGTCGAATTCGCCGATCGCATGCTGGACCACGATGAATGTTTCGGTACCGGGACGTATCGGGCTTATGCCTGCGATATATTGCGCGACATTCGCACCTTGACCGAGACCCACGGCGGATATCAGGAACTTGTATCCGAAAAAGGCCTCAAATATCGCACCTGGGCCTATCAGAGCGCTGTCGCGCACTCCTGGTTTCCGCGCTTCCTGACGGTCTGGCGGCGCGCATTCGGGACTTCGCTGCTGGGGAGTTAGTAGACCGTAGGATGGGTGAGCGTCGAACTTTCATCTCTCCGTCATTCCGGGGCGCGCGCAGCGCGAGCCCGGAATCCATCAAGCCACAAGCGCTGTCGCCAAATGGATTCCGGGCTCTCGCTTCGCGAGCCCCGGAATGACGGCGGTGCGAATGGATTGCTGCGACAAATTAACCCGACGGGCAAAATTCCGCTTCCCTCGTCGGGCAAATCAGCGGTTTGAATCCTCGCGTCCCGCCCGACAAGAGGGGCGTTGCGCACGTCACGAACGCGCGGCGGGATGCGGTGGACGCTGGTTCACGCCTGACGACGGCGTGGATTAAGCGTACGGCAAAACCGTGTGGTCCTGGCGCCCGTTGCAGGCGTCAAGCTGTCGGAGAAGCGCAAGCGGGAACGGCAGCGACGGAGTCAACCAAGAACTCGTCTCCGGGGAGATCACGGCATAAGCCGTAAAGCCATTGCGCAGGGAAGGCCGGGTGTTCTCCGCTGCCCTGTATGCTCGTGTGCAGCCTACTTAGTGCAAACCGCACACGGGACCGCGGGTGCAGCGCGCACCCGGTCTTCCCTGCGCCCTCTGTTTGAAGAGGGCGGGAAGTTTCTGGCAAAGCTCGGGCGCAATGCGTCGCGAGATCGCAGACACACATTCAGTTGTCATCGCCCGGTTTAACCGGCGACCCAGTATTCCAGAGACGCTGATGATAGAACCGAGAGGCCGCGGCGTACTGGATCCCCGCATGCGCGGGGATGACAACCGGAAGGATAGGCGCGACGCACTACTCCGCCGCCTTCGCCGTCTTCCCGAACATCCGTGTCGGCGGCGGAAAACCGCACGACGTCCCATCCGTCACCTTGACCTGATCCTCCCACGGCAGCCGGAACGTACCCGCCACCATGTCCTGCATGAACGTATACGGGCAATCCATCGCGCCGCCCTTCACCGCGACGTAGCCGCGGTGCCAGAGCTGGTAGATGTTGTTCTCGACGCCCCAGTGAATTCGGGCCTCGCGCACCAGGTCAGGGCGCACTTCGGCGGTGATGATCTCATCAGTGCGGCCGGTGGTGCCGTGGGCGATGATGCTGCCGTCGAAATTGACGATCATGCCTTCGCCCATGGAATCGAACGAGCCGTCGGAGCCGCACATGCAGACGTTGGCGGTCACCATCAAGTTCTGGAACGAATTGGCCTGATTGGTAAAACGCCAGCTTTCGCGGATCGGCGCGGTGTAGCCGGCGGTGCGGATCATGATCTCCGCGCCCTTGTAGGCGCATTCGCGCGCCATCTCCGGGAACATGCCGTCATGGCAGATGATCAACGCGAGCTTGGCGCCCTTCGGTCCCTCGATCACGGGAATGCCGATATCGCCCGGCTCCCACGGCTCGACCGGAATCCAGGGATGGAATTTCCGGTAATAGAGTTTGATCTCGCCGTTGTTATCGATGATCAGGCCGGAATTATAGGGATTGCCGTTCGGGTTGAACTCCATGATGGAGAAGCAGCCCCAGATCCTGTGGTCGACACAGGCCTGCTTGAAGGCCGCCACTTCCGGCCCGTCGAGCCGGCACATGATCTCGGGGTTGGTGTCCATCGACAGCCCGTGCAGCGAATATTCCGGAAATACGACGAGATCCATGGTGCCGAGATTGCGCCGCGCCTTGCCGACCATGGTGACGATGCGCTCGGTCTGCCGCGCGAGGTCCGCCTTGGTCACGACAACAGGCAATTGCAGTTGAACCAGCCCGATCACGACGCCTTCCGGCGATTTGTTGAGACCTCCAAGCCCGTTCATGTGTTCCTCCCGAATTTGTGGCGCTGCGGCAGACCGCCGGCGTTTCGACGTTGCGATACGGCGATATTTTGCAACAAGCGTGCCAACTCATTCCCGGCTTGCGCAAGAATTGTACAATGGCATGCGCCTTGCTTAATCTCACCGGAAATTACTCTCGGTCGGACGTTTGCATCATGACGAACTCAAAGGGGCCATCCATCGGCAAGGTCGCCGCCGAGCCGGAGCCGATCGCGCTTGACTGGACCGCTACGGCGCTTCTGATCATCGACATGCAGCGCGACTTCATGGAGCCCGGCGGCTTCGGCGAGACGCTGGGCAACGACGTGTCGCAGCTGGCGCGCGCGGTCAAGCCGATCGCTTCAGTGCTGTCAGCGGCGCGCGAAACCGGCATGCTGGTCGTCCACACCCGCGAGGGACATCTGCCCGACCTGTCCGACGCGCCGCCGGCCAAGGTCGAACGCGGCGCGCCGTCATTGCGGATCGGCGATCCCGGGCCGATGGGGCGCATTCTCATTCGCGGCGAGGCCGGCCACGACATCATTCCCGAACTCTATCCGCTCGACTCGGAGATCGTGATCGACAAGCCGGGCAAGGGCGCGTTCTACGCCACTGAACTTGGCGACATCCTGGAGAAATACGGCATCGAGAATCTGCTGGTGTGCGGCGTCACCACCGAAGTCTGCGTCAACACGACCGTGCGCGAGGCCAACGACCGCGGCTATCGCTGCGTCGTGCTGGCCGACGGCTGCGCTTCCTATTTCCCCGAGTTCCACGAGATGGGCCTGAAGATGATCAAGGCCCAGGGCGGAATTTTCGGCTGGGTCACCAACTCAGCCGCGGTACTGGAGGCGCTTGGGCCGGAGGTTGCGGCTAACCGCCCTTGACGGCGCCTGCGGTCAGCCCGGCGACGATCTGCCGCTGCGCCAGCACCGTCAGCAGCAGAACGGGGAACGTCACGATGAGCGCGGCGGCCGCAAGCGGTCCCCAGCTCAACTGGTCGAACGAAATCATGTTGTAGACGGCGACGGGTAGCGTCCGCGTCTCTCGTCCCGCCAGCACGATGCCGAACACGAAATTATTCCAGGAGAAGATCACCGCGAGAATGAAGGCAACCGCAAGTCCCGGACGCGCGATCGGCAGCGCCACGTGAAGGAACACCTGCCAGCGCGTGGCGCCGTCGATCAGGGCGGCTTCCTCGAGCTCCAGCGGCGTGGTCTCGAAATAGCCGATCATGATCCAGATCACGATCGGCACCGTGACCACGAGATGGATGATGATCTGCGGCACCAGCGTGCCGAGCAATCCGAGCCACTGGAACAGCAGGAACAGCGGGATGAGATAAGACAATCCCGGCGTGATGCGCGCGATCAGGATCACGATCGCGGATTTATGCGCCGCCATCCGCGCGATGCCGTAGCCGGCGGGCACGCCGACCAGCATGGCGAGGCCGGTCGCGGTGCCGGTTACGACGAGGCTGTTGATGAAGTAGGTCAGGAAGCGGTTGGAGGCGAGCACGTCGGCATAATTCTTCCAGGCAAAGCGCTCGGGGAAAAACACCGGCGGGTAGGCGGCGTTGTCGACCTCGAACTTGACCGACAGCGAGGCCATCCAGAGAAAGAACAGGATCGCGGGTGATACGACCACGAAGATCGCAAACCACAGCCCGATCTTGCCGAGGATCTGACGGAGGCTCATGCGCCGCTCCCGATCTCGGTCCACATCGTGCGCTGGCGCAGATGCAGCATCAGCGCCGCCATCGCGACGATCAAGAGGAAGAAGATCACCGCGATCGCCGACCCATAGCCGAGGTCGTAGTAGATGAAGGCGACGCTGTAGAGATAGAGGTTGATGGTCTCCGACGCCGAGCCGGGTCCGCCTTGGGTGATCGCGAAGATGATGTCGAAGCTCTTCACCGCATCGATCATGCGGATCATGCCGGCGATGAACAGGAACGGGGTGATCAGCGGCAGCGTGATGTAGCGGAACACCTGCCATACGCTGGCGCCGTCGATCTGCGCGCTCTCATAGGGTTCGGTCGGGATCGCGGCGAGGCCGCCGAGCACGATCAGCATCACCAGGGGAGTCCATTGCCAGGTCTCGACCAGCACCAGCGAGGGGATCACGGTGCCGGGATGAAATACCCACAATTGCGGCGGCAGGCCGACCAGCGACAGCAGATAGTTCAGGATGCCGAGCTGCGGGTGGAACATCATAGTCCAGACCAGCGCGATCGCCACCGGCGTCGCCATCATCGGCATGATGAAGACCCCGCGCAGGAATCCGCGGCCGGGAAATTTGGCGTGAAACACCACGGCCGCAAAAGTGCCGAGGATCAGCGGCAGCAGCACCGACAAGGCGGTGTAAAGCAGCGTGTGTCCGACCGCTTCGACGAAGCGTGGATCGTTCGGCATCCGCAAATAATTGGCGAAGCCGACAAAGGTGGTCGGCGAGCCGACCTTCCACTCGTTGAGGCTCATCCAGATCGTGAACACCCAAGGGAACACGATCACGGCGAGCACGACGACCAGCGCCGGCACCACGAACGGCCAGTAGGACGGTGGCCGCCATTCCTGCCCCGGCGCGGCTTCAGCCGCGGCCGGAGTGACTTCTGCTATGGCCTTCACGCTTTTTCGCTGCGCTCCAGGATCGGGCGGAACTGCTCATGAGCCTTCTTCAACTCCGTCGCGGGATCAGCACCAGAAAGGGTCGAGGTGAGGGCCGCGCCGACGAGATCGCGGAATTCGGCGACCGGAATGATCACGGGCAGGCCGAGCTTGCTGATCTTGGCGGAATCGATCACCGACTGCAGCCATTCCTTCGGCATCTTGACGCCGGCCTGGATCTCCGGGTCGTTGAGGATGGAGTTGCGGAACGGCACGCCGCCGCCGGCCTGCAGCAGCCGCGCGCCTTGCTTCTTCGAGACCGCCCATTGGCACAAGAGATAGGCGGCTTCCTTGTTCTTGCTGGCGGCCGCGATGCCGATGCCGTCGCCATAGGTTGCCGAATATTGTCCCTTGGATCCCTTGGGCACCACGGTGTAGCCGACCTTGCCGACGATGCGCGAGGCGGCGGGGTCTTCCAGCGGCGGCGCCCAGCCGACGCCGTCGATCCACATCGCCGAACGGCCCTGCGTGAACGAAGCCATCGACTCCATCCAGTTGAAACCGGCGACGCCGGGAGGCGCGACCTTGGTCAGCAGCGTCTGATAGAGCTTGGTGGCTTCGATCGCCTCCGGGCCGTCGGTCAGGATGCCGCCCTTGGCATCGAGGAATTCGCCGCCGGCGTTGAGGAAGAAGTTGGTCCACAGCGTCATGTTGGCGTTGCGCAGGCCGCGCCCGACGAAGCCGAAGGTGCCTTCCTTGGCGTCGGTGAGCTTTTCGGCCGCCGCGACCATCTCGTCGAAGGTCTTGGGCACCGCGACGCCCTTCTTCTGGAACAGCTCCTTGTTGTAATAGAGGATGAAATAGTCGACCGACCAAGGCAGGGAGTGCATCTGCCCCTTGTCGTTCTTGGCGTATTGCAGGCCGCCGGCCGAGAAATCGCTTTCGACGAGGTCGGGCGCGGTGAGATTCGGGTCTTTCATGTAGCCGGAGATGTCGGCGAGCCAGCCGGCCTTCTCGAACTGGCGCTTCTGCACGTGGTAGCTGACATGAACCACGTCGAAGCTTGGCTTGCCCGAAGCGAGTTCGATCACGGCCTTCTGGCGCTGTTGCTGTTCGGGGATCTGCTCCGACTCGACCTGGATGCCGGTGAGTTCGGTAAATTCCTTGATGTTCTTTTGAAAATTGTCGCCGCGCGGACCCTTGGCGAGGATCACCTCGAGCTTGGTGCCGGCGTATTTCTTCCACTGTGGTTCGGCCGCGCGGGCCGGGAAGCCGGTCAGGCTCAGCGCGCCTGCGGCGGCGGTGCCGGCCAGAAGGGAACGGCGCGAGATCAGATGATTCTTCATTGTTTTTCTCTCCCTGGGTCGGCTTGTTTTGCGGCGATAGTAACGTCCGTGCGTGGCCTGCCTAGCCCCCTTGGTGCGGTATTATGGTGGAAGGGGCGAGGAGTTGAGGCGGCGGATCGGCCGCGGGCGTGCCATCGAAGCAATTCGTTGCTTGCGGCCGCACCGTCAAACCGTGTTCCTGCAATGGCACGCGCGTTACCGGCGATGACAGGCGCCTTCGCATCACGGGCTTGCAATCGTATCTATATAATGTACAATTAGTACAGTTAATGTCGAGGCATCGGAGCCGGGCAAATGACGACCAGCGGCGACTATCAGGTCTTCGAGGCGGGCGACGTCCCGCTTCAGTCTGACGTGATGTTCCCTTCCATGCGCCTCGCCTACAAGACCTACGGCAGCCTGAATGCGCGGAAGGACAATGTGATCGTCTATCCGACATCGTTCAGCGCGCAGCACTTCGACACCGAATGGCTGATCCAGCCCGGCGGCATCCTGGATCCCGAGCGCTACTTCATCATCATTCCCAATCTGTTCGGCAACGGCCTGTCTTCCTCGCCGTCGAATTCCGGGATCACACCGTTTCCGGCGATCAGCTGTCACGACGCGGTCGCGGTTCAGCGCCGCCTGCTGGTCGAGCAATTCGGCATCTCGAAGATCGCGCTGGTCTATGGCTGGTCGATGGGCGGCATGCAGGCCTACCATTGGGCGGCCAGCCATCCCGACATGGTGGAACGCGCCGCCATCGTCTGCGGCAGCGCGCGGTGCTCGCCCTATAATCACGTATTCCTCGAGGGCGTGAAGGCCGCGCTGACCACGGACCCCAATTTCAGGGACGGCCGCTTCATCGCGAAACCTTCCGCCGGCCTTCGCGCCATGGGGCGCATCTATGCGGGATGGGCGATGTCGCACGCCTTCTACCGGGATGAAGTCTGGCGCGAGGCAGGATTCAACTCGCTGGAAGACTATTTGGCAGGCTCGTGGGATATCGCCTTCTCGAGGCGCGACGCCAATGATCTGCTCGCGCAGATCGGCATCTGGCAGCGCGGCGACATCAGCCAGTGCCCGGAATTTGGCGGCGACATTACCCGCGCGCTCGCAGCGATCAGGGCGCATGTGCTGTTGATGCCGGGGCAGACCGACCGTTACTTCGACGTGCGCGACAACGAGGCCGAGATCGGCCAACTCGTCAATGCGAAATCGGCCGAACTTCACCCCATTCCGTCGATCCACGGCCACCGCGCCGGAAATCCGATCACCTACCCTGCGGATCGCGCATTCATCAACGCCGAGATATCGGCGTTCCTAAAACGTTGAAAAACAGAACCCATCCAATGAGGCGTTTGCAACCATGAACATCGTGACGTCAGTTGAACCAAAACTCCGGGAGAAGCCGCTCAGTCCCGCGATGCTCCGCGAACTCTCGGAACGATCGGATCTTCGAGGCGCGGTTCGCACTGTCAGCCATTACGGCGCAATTGCCATCGTCGGGACCCTGATATGGCTGGTCTCGTCGAATTACGGGTTGGCGTGGACCTTGCCGCTGATCGTCGTGCAGGCCTATCTGGTGGCCTTCCTGTTCATGCCGATGCACGAGACCGCCCATAAAACCGCGTTCCGGGGCCGCGCGCTGAATCTTGTCGTCGGCCATCTGTCGGCCTTCATGATCGCGCATCGCTACGAGTATTACTGCCTGTTTCACTGGGACCATCATCGCTACACGCAGGATCCCGACAAGGATCCGGAGCTGATCGTTGGCCCCAAACCGTCCTCGGACACGCAACTCGCGATCGCCTATAGCGGGCTTGTTCAGATCGCCGGCCGCGAGGCGCTGATGCTGCGTCACGCGCTGACCGGCAAGGTTTCGTTGCCCTGGATCCCCGAGAACAAGCGCCACATCATCGTGCGGGAAGCGCGCCTCTATCTCGCGGGTTACGTCGCGCTGCTGCTGATCTCGCTCGCGCTGCATACCGCGCTTCTGCTCTGGGTCTGGATCGTTCCGCTGCTGATCGGCCAGTTGATCCTGCGGCCCTACCTCTATGCCGAACACACCGGATGCGAACGAACGCGCAGCGCCTTCGACAACACCCGCACCACCTATACGGGCGCCGTGATGAAGTGGTTCGCATGGAACATGCCCTATCACGTCGAGCATCATGCCTACCCCTCGATACCCTTCCATGCGCTGCCGAAATTGAACCGGATTGTCGACGACCGGATTGCGTTCCGGGGGCAGGGCTATCTGGCCGTGACGCGCGAGACGTGGGCCTGGTTCCGCCGCGAGCGGCGTAGGCACGTCGATGGTATCAGCGGCTCTTGATGATCAGCAGGGTGTCAACGAGATTGCGGGCTTGCGCCGGCGAGATCGGCTTGATGCCGAAGATGTAGCGATAGAACAGGCTACCATAGATCGCGTCATAGAGGTCTTCCGGCGTCCCGGCGGCGCCAACGCTGCCGTCCTGCTGGCCGACTGCTATCAGTTCGACCAGCGCCGTCCTTCGATACCGGAGATAGCGCTCGTAGAAAATCTCCGCGGAGCCGGTGTTCGAAATGCATTCGGAGATCACCGCGAGCTGTACCTTGCCAAACTCTCCCTGCAGCGCTTTCGCATAGGCCGCGGCGTGGCTTCTCAGGCGGTCTGCCGGCGTGCCGGTGCTCGGCAGCGGCAGCATCAAGGAAGCATGGTGCAGGAACGCGTCGATCAGCAGCGCCTCGCGCGACGGCCACCATTTGTAGATGGTCATCTTCGAGACGTTCGAATCCCGCGCCACCGCATCGATGCTGGTGGCGGCAAGGCCCGTGGTTGCCATCAGGGTGTAGGCGCTCTGCAGAATGGCGTTGGTCGTCTCGGCGGAACGGGGGCGGCCACGGCGCGTCGTTGCCGTGTCGCCGTCCGGTTCGCCCTTGCCCTTCGCCATGATCCGGCTGTCCCCCGATACAGCGACAAGCGCTGCCGGCTACGCCCTGACGAAGGCGAGCAGGGTGCCGTTGCCGGCGGCGGGTGGCACGATCACGCCACCACCGCTGCGAACACCAGTGCCACCGAGCGCCTTCCCGGCTGCGGCGACGTCGGCCTCAATCACCAGTCCCGCGCCGCCGCGGTTGGGCAGGCCGGCCAGCGAAACTTCAGGATATCGCTTGCTCAGTTGATCCCTGGTCAGGAATACGAAATCGGCGCGATCGGAGCCCGAGGGCACGGCGATGGCGCCGTCCTGCTCGGCCCTGACATCGCGATCGATCATGCGCGACATATGCGCGGCGTCGTTGGCGGGCTCCGGCGATACGATCAGCACCTGCCGCAGGCGCTTGGCGCCATTGGCGTGCTTCATCAGTTCGGGAATCCACACCGTCTCGCGGGTCTTGTGCTGGCACGCGAAGATGCGCACGCCGCCCGGGGCTTCCGCGGTCGGCCATTGGAAGGTGCGGAATTTTGCCGCTGAAATGGTGCCATCGGGCATCGTCACTGGTCGTTCGAAATCGGTCGGTCCAACCGGCGGATAGCCGCGCGCGCGAATCTCTTCGGCGCCGTCGGCGGAATCCACCGCGGTGAAGGCGATCCGCTCGATGCCCTCGCCGCGCTTTTCCAGAAACGCGCGCGCCGGAGCATTATGTTCTGTCGGCGTCAAGACACCGAGCAATTCCATATAGTCAGGGTCGAACATGATGGTGTAATTGCCCGATCCCATATGCGCGCTGTGGGTGCCACGCGGCGACACCGTGAAGCCGAGCCGCCTGTAATTTTCAGCTGATTTGTCGAGGTCCTTCACCATGACCACGGCGTGATCTATTCCGACGACGTTCTTGAGTGCCACTCTGCTATTTCCCCGGGCTGATGATGCGTACTAAGCTAACCATTCGATCTGCCGCCCGCAAGAAAGGATCATGATGAATAGCGCTGAAGTCCGCTGGCCGCCTTCGCTGTGGGCCGCGGTGACGCCATCAGGGCCTGATCTTCCGGAATTGATCGGCAGCCAGCAGGCCGATGTGATCGTGATCGGCGCGGGCTTCACGGGACTATCGACGGCGCTGCACCTGCGTGAGGCCGGTGTCGATGTCGCGATCGTGGAAGCCGCGGAGCCGGGATGGGGCGCGTCGGGGCGTAACAACGGCCAGGTCATTCCGACGCTGTCGCGGCCCGATCCGGAAGACATCATTGCCAAACACGGTGCGGTCGGCGAGCGCTTCGTCGGCATGCTGCGCGACAGCGCTTCGACATTGTTCGAGGTGGTGCAACGCTACAAGATTGAAGCCGAGCAGGAGCAGGCCGGATGGGTGCAGCCGGTACATTCGCCGGGCCGCATCAAGATCGCGGAAAGGCGTGTGCGGCAATGGTCGAAGTTCGGCGCGCCGGTTGAACTGCTGTCGCGCGAGCAGGCGCGCGACATGACCGGGTCGGATGCCTGGTACGGCGGCTTCTGGAACAGGACCGGCGGCCACATCAATCCCCTGGCGCTGGCGCGCGGGCTGGCGCACGCGGTACTCGGGCTCGGCGCGCGCATCTACGCCCGTTCGCCGGCAATCAGTTTCGAGCGTCGCGGCGATCGCTGGGTAGTGAAGACCGAAAAGGGCGAGATCAGCGGCCGTGCGCTGGTGGTTGCGAGCAACGCCTATAGCGGCGAATTCTCGAAATCGCTGGTGCCTGATATCGCACACGAGGTGATGCCGGTGCTGTCCTGGCAGATGTCGACGCAGCCGCTGTCCGACAACGTCCGCAAGACCATCATCCCCGGCCGCCAGGCGCTGTCCGATACCCATGGCGAACTGTATTTTGCGCGTTACGACGCGCGCAATCGGCTGGTCACCGGCGGCGCCGTGCTCGGCCCCGGCAACAAGGTCGAACGGATAAAAGCTGTCGTGACGGAGCGCTTGCAGCGGCTGTGGCCTCAGATCGGCGAGGTCTCGTTCGACTATGTCTGGAACGGCTATGTCGGGATGACGGCGGACTTCTTGCCGCGCATCCACCGATTGGGGCCGAATGCCTATGGATGGACCGGCTGCAACGGCCGCGCGGTCGCGCTGACGATCCCGCTTGGCAACGAACTGGCGAAGGCAGTCCGCGGCGTGCCGGAAAACGAACTGGCTTTGCCGTTCACGGATCCCATGCCGTTCATGATGCACGGATTGCTGCGCAAGCTCGCGCCGTGGATGATGGTGTTCTACCGGCAGCGCGATGCGCAGGAGCTGATGAAGAGTAATCGATTTGAGTTGCTGCCTTGGGCGGAGCGTCTGCTCGCCTCGCGCCGGCCGCAGTGACCGCTGAACATTCTAACTGACGATCAGCGCGTCGCGCTTGCGCGTGAAGTCGCCGCCGGGGATCGAAGCCAGCAAAGCTTGCGTATAGGGATGCTGCGGGTTGCCTAACACGTCGCCTGCGAGGCCTTGCTCGACCACGGCGCCATCCTTCATCACGGCGACGAGATCGCAGATTTGCGCGGCGACCCGCAGATCATGCGTGATGAAGACGATGGAGAGGCCGAGCCGCTGCCGCAATTCGGCGAGCAGTTTCAGCACCTGCGCCTGCACCGAAACATCCAGCGCGGAGACCGGTTCGTCCGCGACCAGCACGGCCGGCTTGAGCGCGAGCGCCCGCGCAAGGCCAATGCGTTGCCGCTGGCCGCCGGAGAATTCATGCGGAAACCGGTCGCCGGCGGAAGGATCGAGCCCGACCAACGCAAACAATTCCCGCGCATCCGCGATTGCCTCGGCGCGCGGCGTGCCGTGCACGATCGGTCCCTGCGCCACCAGCTCGGCCGCCTTGCGGCGCGGATTGAGCGAGGCGAACGGGTCCTGGAACACCATCTGGATGTGACGGGTCTCGCGGCGGACGTTCTCACGCGACATCTTCGCCCAGTCATTGCCCTCGAGCAGGATCGCTCCCTTGTCCGGATCAATCAGCCGAACGATGCAGCGCGCCAGCGTTGATTTGCCTGATCCGGACTCGCCGACGATGCCGAGCGTCGCGCCTCTAGGCAGGGAGAGCGACACGTCCTTGACCGCGGGCGTCACGCGCGCGCCGCGGCCGAGGAACCCGCCGGTGCGGTAGGTCTTGGAAACATCCGATATCGTCAAAATGTTCTCGGTCGAGAGCGCGCGCGGCGGCGGCGCCTTCAGCGGCGGCACGGCGGCGATGAGTTGCCTGGTGTAGGCATGCTCGGGATGGTTGAGCACCGTAGTGGCCGGGCCTTGTTCAACGATCGCGCCGTGCTGCATCACCACGACGCGGTCGGCGATCTCGGCGACGACGCCGAAATCATGGGTGATGAACAAGACCGCGGCCTTCCGTCGTTGCTGCAGGTCACGGATCAGCTTCAGGATCTGGGCCTGCGTCGTGACATCGAGCGCGGTGGTCGGTTCATCCGCGATCAGAAGCTTCGGGTCGAGCGCAAGCGCCATCGCGATCATCGCGCGCTGCCGCTGGCCGCCCGACAATTCGTGCGGATAGGCCTTCGCCGCGACCTTGGGATCGGGGATCCGCACGTCGGCGAGCAGGGCCAAAACCCTGGCAGCGATTTCGACCTTGGACAGTTCGGTGTGGATCGAAAACATCTCTGCGATCTGATCGCCGATGGTGCGCAGTGGATTGAGCGCGGTCATCGGCTCCTGGAAGATCATGGCAATGCCGGCGCCGCGCACCTGGCGCATTTCGGCGACGGTGGCGGAGGCGAGGTCGCGGCCCTCGAACATCACCCGGCCGGCGTCGATGGTCACGTCGTTGGGCAGCAGGCGCATGATGGCGTTGGCCATCATCGACTTGCCGGAGCCGGATTCGCCGACCACGCAGAGGATTTCATCCGATGCGATCGACAGCGACACGTCCGACAATGCGTGCCGCCGGTCGGCGCCCGACGGCAGGCGGACGCCGAGGTGCTCGATCGAGAGGACGGCGTTCGGCGGCGCGCTCATCGGCTCTTCAGCCTCGGATTGAGCGCATCGTTGAGGCCCTGGCCGACCAGCGACACAGCGAGCACCGTGACCAGGATCGCGATGCCGGGGATCGCCGAAACATACCACTGCACCCGCAGCACATCGCGGCCGAGGCCGATCAGGTTGCCCCAGGACGCCACGTTGGGATCGGACAGGCGCAAGAACGCCAGCGCGCTTTCGAGCAGGATCGCGACCGCCATCACCACGCTGGCGTAGACGATCACCGGCGGCAGCGCGTTGGGCAGGATTTCGCCGAGGATCAGCTGAATGTCCTTCATGCCGAGCGTGCGGCCTGCCTGGACGAATTCGCGGTTGCGCAGCGACAGGAATTCGGCGCGGGTGAGCCGCGCCGGCGCCGGCCACGACACCACGCCGACCGCGATGGTGACGGTGGTCAGGGTCGAGCCGAACACGGCGACCAGAACCAGCAGCAGCACGAAGTTCGGCAAGGTCTGGAAGGCCTCGGTGATCCGCATCAGCACGGTATCGACCCAGCCGCCATAATAGCCGGCGAACGCGCCGACGAAGATGCCGATCAAAATCGCAATCGCCGTGGCGACGCCGCCGATCAGCAGTGAAATCCGCGCGCCGTAGAGTATCTGTGCGGCGATATCGCGGCCCGAATTGTCGGTGCCGAGCAGGAAGCGCGGATTGGAGAATGGCCAGATCAGGGGGCGACCGGCCAGTGCGAGCGGATCGCGCGGATAGAACCAGCCGGCGCTGACCGCCATTGCGATCACGATCAGCAGCAGCACCAGGCCTGCGACCGCGGCGGGACTGCGGAAATAGCGTTTGACCGCATCCATCGCGCTAGCCCTCCGCCGAGATGCGGGGGTCGAGCCGCGCATAGAGGAGATCGACGGCGAAGTTGACGACAATGACGAGGAGGGCGGAGACGAACACGATGCCGAGCAGCGTATTGAGGTCGCGCTGCACGACCGACTCGTAGGCCAGCCGTCCGAGCCCCGGCAGGGAGAACACGCTTTCGACCACCACCGACCCGCCCAGCATGGTGCCGGCCTGCAGGCCGATCAGCGTTACCATCGGGAGGAGGGCGTTGCGCAACACGTGCCGCGTCACCACGCGGGTCTCGTCGAGGCCTTTGGCGCGGGCGGTTCGGACATAATCGAGGTTGAGCACCTCCAGCATCGAGGCGCGCATGATGCGCAAATAAATGGCCAGGAAGATCAGCCCGAGAGTCAGCGTCGGCAGCACGAGATGCTGGGCGATGTCGATGGTGCGCCAGATGCCTACTTGCACTGTGCCGATATTCTCAAAACCTCCGGGCGGCAGCCACTGCAGATAGACCGAGAACACCACGATCGCCATCAGCCCGAACCAGAAAGAGGGCGTGGCGTAGAACACGAGACCAAGCGTCGAGATCAGCGTATCCGGCCAGCGGTTGACACCACGCGCCGCGATCACGCCGAACAACAGGCCGAAGAAGAACGCAAAGGACAGCGACGCCGTCATCAACAGAATGGTCGGCGGCAGCCGCTCCAGGATGACTGAGGCCACCGGCTTGCCATAGATCGAGGAAAAGCCGAGATCGAGCCGGACCAGACGCCACAGATAATTGCCGAGCTGGGCCGGCACCGAAAGGTCGAGACCGTAGAATTTGCGCAGCTCGCGCGCGGTCGCGGCGTCGCCGCCGCCCATCTGCGCCATCATCGCATCGACGGTGTCGCCCGGCGCGAACTGCAGCAGCAGAAACACGCCGATCAGGATCAAAAACAGGGTCGGGATCGAGGCGGCGAGCCGCCGCCCCGCAAGGCTCAGGATGCGCATAAACCTATCTTGGCTGATATGGCCTCAGGCGGAAAGCCAAAGATCGTGCCAGCTCGACGAGCCCCAGCGCGGCGTGTTGGAGTGGTTGCGCGCCTTGGCCGAGATCACGGTGACGAAAATCTGCTCGATCGGCATCCAGACCGGCAGCTCGGTATTCACTTCCTTGACGAACTGGGCGTAGAGCGCCTTGCGCTTGGCGGGATCGACTTCCGTCGCCGCATCGTCGATGGTCTTGTCGGCGGCTGCGTCCGTCCAGTTCCACTGGTTGGTCCACGGCGCGCCCTTGGGCTGGCCGGAGCGATACCAAACCGTGGTCGAGACCGCAGGGTCGTTGCGGTACTGATGCCAGCCGGTCGCAAGATCGAAGGCGTGCTCGTCATAGACCTGCTTGAGGAAGCCGCCGCCATCGTTGCGCACGATCTCGACGGGGATGCCGATCTCGCCCAGGGATTGCTGGATAAAGGTCGACCACAGCGAGATGTCCTCGCCCCACGGCGCCGGAAGCAGCTTCAGCGAAAACCGCGTACCGCCAGCGCCTGCCTTGAAGCCGGCCTCGTCGAGCAGCGCCGCGGCCTTGGCCTTGTCGTAGGGATATTGCGGCGTGTTCGGTCCGGGATAGAAATCCGTCGAGGTCGAGGGGATCGGGCCGGTGCCGAGCTTGGCGAAGTCGCCGAGGAAGTTGTCGATGAAGAACGGCACGTTGATCGCGTGCGCGATCGCGCGGCGGACCTTGATGTCGGACAGTTCCTTGCGGCGGAAGTTGAACTCGAGCGTGTTGGTGCGGGCATTGCCTTCATTGCCCTTGGTCGAAACGACGAAGCGCTTATCCTTGGCGAGCCGCGCCATGTCCGAGATCGTCAGGCCCGAGAACGGGCTGTAATGCAGTTCGCCGGCTTCCATCTGCGCCGCTGCAGCGGCGCGATCGGTGATCACGCGCCAGACGATGCGATCGAGATAGGGGGCGTTGGGACGCCAGTAGTCCGGGTTGCGGTCGGCGATGATGTATTGGCCGCGTTCGTACTTGACGAACTTGAACGGGCCGGTGCCGACAGGCGCGAGATTGGTCGGATTCGGGCGGATGTCGCCGCTCTCGTAGAGATGCTTGGCCGAGATGTAGCCGAGGTCGGGCAACGCGCGCAGCAGCAAATTGAGCGGCATCGGCCGCTCGTATTTGAAGATCGCGGTTTGCGGATCCGGCGTCTCGACGGCGGTGAGGAACAGCTGCAGCGTCGAACCGTAGTTGAGGATCTTCTTCCACATGTTCATGGCGGTGAATTCGACGTCGGCCGAAGTGAACGGCTTGCCGTCGTGCCAGGTGACGCCCTTGCGCAGCTTGAAGGTGACGGTCTTGCCGTCGGGCGAGGCTTCCCAGCTCTCGGCGAGAACGCCGACCGGTTTGCCGCTGGCGTCGAGGTCAACCAGATTTTCCTGAATCTTGCCGCTGATGATGTAGACGCCGGTGGACGCCTGAATGCTCGGATTGAGCTGGCGCTGCTCGGCGCCGTAATGAACGTTGAAAACGCCGCCCTTCTTCGGGGTTTCCTGCGCAAAAGCCCGCATCGGATTGATGACATTGGCGGCAATCGCGGCTGACGTCAGCAGCGCGGTGCGGCGATTGATCTGGAGGCGGGTCAAATCCATGCGAAACTCTCCGAAGGGTACATCAGGCGGTGCGCCGTTCAGCCGGCGGCGGGCTCGCCTCGATGCTACGATGGAAGGGGAACTGGAGTCATTTTCTAATCGCCGCCCGGTTCGGAAAATCCTTCCGAAAATCCGGACATGCGCATCATTGTCGCGATCGCCGCCGTTTATTCGGCATCAAAACCATCGCTCGCCATGACGGCGATCAGGCGCGGGGAGTGGTCGGAGATCGTCGAAAAAGGCTGTCTGGCAAGGCATTTCGCCGCATTCAACCGGTTTAATGCACCGCCAAAGCCTTAAAAACTAGCCTATTTCCCGCGAATCAGTGCAAGTCAAATAGCGATATAGTTGTGCAGAATGTCGAAAAGCCTGTTTTTTTAGGCAATTTCCGCCATATCGTGCCTCTTCCAGAATCAAATGGAGCAACCATGGCTACCCAAATGTCTAAGTCGCAGCTGATCGAGAAGATCGCGACGTCCACCGAAGTTTCGAAGAAGGAAGTCAAGGGCGTGATGGACGCGCTCGTTGACGTTGGTCACAAGGAGCTGAAGAAGAACGGGGTGTTCCTCGTCCCCGGCTTCGCCAAGTTCGTCGTGGTCAAGAAGCCCGCGACCAAGGCTCGCAAGGGCACCAACCCCTTCACGGGCGAAGAAATGATGTTCAAGGCCAAGCCGGCGCGCAAGATCGTCCGCGCCCGCCCGGTCAAGGCCGCCAAAGACGCGGTCTGATAGCGAAAAGGCCTCCGGCGACGGAGGCCTTTTTTGCCCGGGCCATAGCGTTCTCGAGCGAAATGGTCAGAGGTTCGCGTAAGCGAAGCGCGCCAGAGCGGGATTCCGGTTCTGAGCCCATCAGGGCCGGGGTGCCGCTAGACCACCGGCGACCGGCCGCCATCGACATTGATGGCCGTGCCGGTGATGTATGATCCCTGCTCCGAGGCGAGGAAGCAGGCGAGGTTGGCGAATTCCTCCGCCGTGCCCATCCGCCCGAGCGGAACGCCTTTGGCGAGGTCGCGGGTAAAATCGTCGAAATCGGTATCCGGCGCCTTCTGGGCGTGCCGCTTGACCCATTGATCGCTCACGATCAGCCCGACCAGCATCGCATTGACCAGGACGTTGTGCGGGCCGCCCTCGTTCGCCATCGCCTTGGTCAGCGCCATGCCGGCCGCCCGGGAGACCGAGGTCGGGGTTGACGCGGCAGCTGGCGCCTTGGCGCCGATGTTCAGCACGTTGATGATGCGGCCCCATTTGCGCGCCTTCATGCCCGGCCAGACCAGCCGGCTGAAACGGATCGCGGCGAACAGTTTCAGGTCGAGGTCGTCCTGCCACATTTCGTCGGTTACGGTCTCGAACGCCATCGCGCGCGAGGTTCCGGCGTTGTTGACGAGGACGTCGACCGGGCCGAGATCGGCGGCGATCGCCTCATGGGCCTTGGCTATATCCGCCGCCTTCGAGACGTCGCAGACATAGTCGCGGACCTCGACGCCTTCCCTGGCGAGTGCCTCGCGCGCGGCCTTCAAGTCCTGTGCGCCGCGCGCCAGGATCGCGACCTTGGCGCCCGACTCGGCAAATCGACGCGCGACGGCAAGCCCGATGCCCTTGCTGCCGCCGGTGACGGCGGCAACGCGGCCCTTCATGGTGACGTTCATTTATTCCTCCCTGGATGCGGCGTCTTTGCGGCCGCTCCGTGCTGTAACGCTGGACGGGCGGGGAGAGTAGATCAACCCGGACATGGCAAGGCGTGCGTTTTGCGGGCTAACGAACCCGTGAAGCGCAGAAATATCCATCCGGGCGAGCCGCTGTGCGCGACAAGGATGTTTCCCGTATCGCACCTGCGGGAACGGCAATTTTGCTATTTCCAATGCGGTCTTGTGGGGGAGGGCCGGCCAGCCAAAATCAAATCGAACCAACAATAGAGTCCAGGAGAATGCCATGGGCCTGCAACAAGCAAAACTCGAGTCGCTTCCCTTCGTCACCGGCGAACTCAACTACCTCGCGCCAACCCCCGGAAAACCCCGCACCTACGCCTTCGATCCGCCGCCCGGCGAGCCCAGGTCGACGGCGCTGCCCGAACCCCATCAAGTTCCGATCTTCGACGCCCGCCTGATCGCGGGTAACCTCTCGCTGGACCGCGAGGGTTTTGCCCTGGTCCGGCACCCGACCAGCGTCCGGAATTTCTACGACGATAAGGAGGTGCGGAACGTCTACTATCCCGCCGCCGAAGCTTTTCTCCGCGCAACGCTGAAAGCCGACCGGGTCGTGATATTCGACCATACCGTTCGCAAGCGGGTGGAGGGTGCGGCCGATGTGCGGGGCGCCGGCCCGCGCCAGCCGGCCACGCGGGTCCATGTCGACCAGACCGAACTGTCAGGAGCGAACCGGGTCCGCGAACATCTGCCTGACGAGGCGGACGAACTCCTGAAGGGCCGGGTCCAGGTGATCAATCTGTGGCGGCCGATCCGCGGACCGCTGCGCGATACACCGCTCGCGATGCTTGACGGCCAGACTGTGGCGCCCGGCGATCTCGTCGCCTCCGACCTGATCTATCCGAACCGGCAGGGCGAAACCTATTCCGTGAAGTACAACCCCGACCATCGCTGGTACTACATTCCGGAGATGACCGCGGACGAGGCGCTGCTGCTGAAGTGCTACGATTCCGCCACCGACGGCCGCACGCGGTTCGGGCCGCACACCGCCTTCATCGATCCAACGACGCCGAAAGACGCCGCGCCGCGCGAAAGCATCGAACTGCGGACACTGGTGTTCCACAAGCACTGATCGCGTCGCCGGGAATACCATTTGGTATTCCCGGCGTATCGGTGTTACGCCCGGCTGCAACAAGGCCGGGAAGAAACGAAACATGGACGGCGGCAAGGCCGACGACGCGGATGTCAACATCCGTGCATTGATTTTTGCGCTTCTGGCGCTTGCCTGCGGTCACATGCTTTCGACCCTGCTGCGGACGATCCCGGCCGTCAGCCTCGACGTGATGGCCGCGGATTTCAAAACGTCGCCGCAGGCGCTGGCGAGCCTGACCTCGATCTATCATTTTTCGTTCGCGGCATCGCAGATACCGGTCGGCGCCGCGATGGATCGTTTCGGCGTGCGGCCGGTTTCGCTCAGTCTGCTGATTGGAACGATTGTCGGCGCGTTGGCGTCCGGCCTGGCAACCGGGCCGGAGAGTTTTCTGTTCGGACAATTCCTGCTCGGGGTTGCGAACTCGGGCATGTTGATGTGCCCGATGACGCTTGCCGCAAAGCAATTATCTCCGGCGCGGTTCGGCCTGTGGTCCGGACTGATCCTGTCGATCGGCAATATCGGCATGCTGCTGTCGTCGAGCCCGCTCGCCTTCGTCGTCGAACAATGGGGATGGCGGGCGGGGTTCTGGATTTCCGCCGGCTTCGGCCTGATGGTGGCACTCGCCGTTTATGCCCTGGTGCCGAACCAGCGGGCTGAACATGCCGATCGTTCGTCGCCGCTGTCGCAGATGGCAAGCGTCCTGCGCATCGGCGTGTCGTATCGGCTGCGCGGCCTGATTGCCATTGCGCTGGTCTCGCTGGCGGCCGTGCTGGTGCTTCGGGGTTTGTGGGGCGGGCCGTGGCTGATGGAGGTCAAGGGGCTCAGCCGGATCGGGGCAGGCAACGCGCTTGGCCTGTTCACGATCGCGCTGATCGTTGGGCCGGCTCTGATCGGTCTTTTCGACCGAAGCTTTGGCCATCGCCGCGAGGTGCTCGCGGCCACGCATTTCCTGGCGGCGCTGCTGCTCGCCTTGATGGCGGCGGGCGCGTCTCATTTTCCGGTCTCGGACCTGTTCGGCGTAGCGGCGATGCCGGCTCAGTATGACATTGTCCTGCTGGTGTTGATCGGTTTTGCCATGTCGGCCCAGCCACTGGTGTTCGGCATGACGCGGCAACTCGTCGACGAGCAGAACACCGGCAAGGCGCTGTCAGCGGTCAATCTGGCGTTCTTCCTGGGAGCGGCGCTGATGCAATCGGCAACCGGCGTGGTCGCGGCGCTCCTTGGACTACCTGCCGTGCTGCTGTTCATGGGCGCGGCGCTGATCATCGGGACAACGCTGTTTTTGCTGTATACCTAGCAGACCGTTTTCGGCTTTCGTCAAAAGCGGCTACAAGGTCAGGCCGAAGTTTCAGGGATGGTGGAAGATCGCATGTATCCGGATCCAAATTCCTCGTCGCAAAAAATGTACAACCGCGCACTGGCGAGCCTGCCCGGTGGCAATACGCGCACCACCGTCTTCATGAAACCGTATCCGATCTACGCCGCGCGCGGCGAGGGATGTCGGGTGTGGGACCTCGACGGCAACGAGTACATCGATTGCATCAACAATTTCACCTCGCAGATTCACGGCCATGCCCACCCCGTGTTGATCAAGGCCGCGACCGCGCAACTAGCGTTGGGATCGGCATTCGGGATGCCGACCGAATCCGAGGTCGATCTTGCCGAGCTGCTCGCCGCGCGATTGCCGTCGGTCGACCAGGTGCGCTTTTGCAATTCGGGCACCGAGGCTGTCATGATGGCGCTGAAGGCCGCCCGCGCCCATACCGGCCGCCCGAAAATTGCAAAATGCGAGGGCGCGTATCATGGCTCCTATGATTACGCCGAGGTCAGCCTCGATCCGACGCCGGAAGCCTGGGGCCGCAACGCGCCAGTGTCCGTCGCCTATGCCAAGGGCACGCCCGACAATGTGCTGGCCGATGTCCTGACCATTCCCTTCAACGACACCGAGGCCGCGGTCAGCCTGATCCGCGAGCATGGTCCTGAACTCGCCTGTGTCCTTGTCGATCCCATGCCCAATCGCGCCGGACTGGCGCCGGCCGATCAGGCCTATCTGGAGGCCTTGCGCAAGGTGACGCGCGAGGTCGGCGCGCTGCTCGTTTTCGATGAAGTCATCACGTTCCGGCTCGGCTATCGCGGCGCGCAGGGTCTGTTCAATATCGACCCCGATCTGACCACGCTCGCAAAAATCATCGGCGGCGGGTTTCCGGTTGGCGCGGTGTGCGGCCACAAGGAGTTCATGGCCGTGTTCGACCCCCGGCCGGGCAAGCCTGCGCTGCCGCATGGCGGCACATTCTCCGCCAATCCGGTGACGATGCGCGCCGGTATCGCGGCGATGGAACTGCTGGACGAGGCGGCGTTCGCGCGGCTCGATACGATGGGGGAGGCGGTTCGATCAGGGATCGATGCAGCGTTCCGCCGCCACAATGTTCCCGGCCGCACCGTCGGGCTCGGCTCGCTGCTGAAGATACATCTCGTCGATCGTCCGGTGCGCGACTATCGCTCGGCCTATCCGACCGAAGCGGAAGCCAGGCGTCAGGTGGTTTTCAACCAGGCGCTGCTCAATCGTGGCGTGCTGGCGGCGGGCAATGGATTGATGGCATTGTCGACCCCGATGACGGATGCCGATATACATGCGATCATCGATGCCGTATCGGGCGCGATATCGGAAGTGTCGGCTTCGCTCTAGGTTCAAGAACAACAAGGCAAGCAAGAACAACAAGGCAAGAATGTCCGCCAAGATCGATCCCATCACACGGTCCGTCGTCCAGCATCGGCTCAGTTCGATCGTAAAAGAGATGGGCGAAGCCATGCTTCGCACCTCCTATTCGCAGATCCTCAATTCCAGCCGCGACTTTTCGTTAGGGATTTGCGATACGCGCGCCCGCCTGATCGCGCAGGCCGATCACCTTCCGGTGCATGTCGGCGCGTTGCCATGGGCGACGATCGCGGTGGAGGAGCGCTTCAAGGACGTCAAGCCGGGCGACGTCTTCCTGCTCAACGATCCCTATTATGGCGGCAGCCATCTGCCTGATCTCACCGTCTTCGTGCCGGTATTCGACGGCGACAAGCGGTTGCTCTGGACCATCGTGCGCGCCCACCAAAGCGATATCGGCGGCGCGACGCATGGCGCCTACAATCCCGGGGCAACGGAAATCTGGCAGGAGGGCCTGCGCATTCCGCCGATCAGACTATCTGAGGCGGGGCGGCCGCGCGAGGACCTGCTCGAGATGCTGGCGCTGAATGTGCGAAACCCGCGCGAGTTTCGCGGTGACCTTGCCGCGATGCTGGGCGCGGCGCATCTCGGCGAACGTCGCGTCGCAAAACTGTTCAGCGAATTCGGCGCGCCGGTCGTCGAAGCCGCGATCGAAGCGATCCTGGATGCAACCGAAGCGCAGACCCGCGCCGTGGTCTCGACCTGGAAGGACGGCGTCTTCCACGGCGAGGCGTTTCTCGACGATGACGGCCACGGCCGCACGGATATAAGGATCGCGGCCAAGGTCACCAAGAAGGGCAGCGATGTCGAGGTCGATCTGACGCAGTCCGATCCGCAGTCGACCAGTTTTGTCAATTCCTCGCATGCCAACATGCAGGCCGCGGTCGCGATGGCCTTTGCCTATCTCATCGACGCTGACATCCCCAAGAACACCGGCGCGCTGCGGCCGCTGAAGGTGATCGCCAAACAAGGGACGATTGTCTGGGCCGATCCGGGCCGGCCGGTGACGCTCTGCACCAGCCATCCTTCCAACGAGATCGTCGAAGCAATTGTGAAGGCTATGTCCGCCTCCTGTCCGGAACGCGCGATGGCCGGTTGGAGCCGCAGATTCCGGATCGCGATTCAGGGCGAGGATCCGCGTAGCGGAAAGCAGTTCATCTGGCATTTGTTCCAGGCTCGACCGGGCGGCGGTGCTTCGTCCGGTGGCGATGGTTACTCGTCGATCGGCGAATGGCACAGCGTCGGTGGATTGAAGTTCGGAAGTATCGAGGTCGCCGAGGCGCGCTTTCCGTTGCACTTCCGCCAGCATGAATTCCGACCGGGCTCCGGTGGCGACGGACAGTTCCGCGGCGGTCTCGGCGTTGCCCTGGATCTGGTGCTGGAGACCGAGAAGCCGTCACGCGGCAACACCGCGGGCGATGGCGCACGTCACGGCCCCTGCGGCATGCTCGGCGGCGAGGACGGCGAGCCGCATCATTATCGCCTGCTGTCCGAAGGCCGCGAGCCGCGCGTGTTGCGCACCAAGGAAGTCGGCATCGAGCTCCATCCCGGCGATTGCCTCGAGATACGCTCGTCCGGCGGCGGTGGCTGGGGGCCACCGTCAAAGCGATCGGCGGAGGCGCGGCGACGCGACGCCGAGCAGGGATTGACCAGTGTTTCCGCGGAGCGGCGTGGCTGACGATGTACACAATCGGAGTTGACGTCGGCGGAACCTATACCGACCTGGTGGCCACGGATGCGTCCGGGCGAACCATATTCGCAAAATCGCCATCGACACCGGCCGATCAGTCGATCGGCGTCATGACCGGCCTCGAAGAACTGGCGCGGCGGCTGAACACGACGCGTGCGGAAATGCTCGCGGCCACCGACCGGCTGGTGCACGGGACGACGGTTGCGACCAACGCGTTGCTGGAACGCAAGGGTGCCAAGGTCGCGCTCTTGACCACCGAGGGCCATCGCGACGTCATCGAAATGCGCGAAGGCCTCAAGCCCGATCGCTACGATCTGCGCTCGCCGCCGCCGGAGCCCCTGGTGCCGCGCGAACTGCGTTTTGGCGTTCGCGAGCGGCTCAAGGCGAATGGCGAGGTTTTGACTGCGCTGGATGAGCGCTCGCTTGACGAGGCCATCGACGGCATCCGGAAATCCGGCGCGACCTCGGTCGCGATCTGCTTCCTGCATTCCTATCTCAACCCCGTCCACGAACTCGCCGTGGTCGAGCGGCTGGCAAGAGAATTGCCTGACGTCAGCGTGTCGCGTTCCAGCGACGTGCTGCCGCAGATCAAGGAGTATGAGCGCGTCTCGACCACGATCGTGAACGCCTATGTCGAACCGATCGTGCGGCGCTATCTCACCAACCTCGAACGGCGCCTGAAGGAGGCCGGCCTCAAGGGCAGCCTGTTCGTGATCCTGTCGCATGGCGGCATGGCGCCGGTCGAGGAAGCCTCACGCCTCGCCGCGGGCACGGTGCTGTCAGGGCCGGCGGGCGGGATGTCAGGCGGCAGACGCTGTGCGGAGCTGCTCGGCATTCCCGATCTGGTGCCGTTCGACATGGGTGGAACCAGCACGGACATCTCTCTCATTTCGGACGGACAGGCCTCGCTCTCCGCCGACGGCCTGCTCGCGGGCCTGCGCATTGCGTTGCGCAGCCTCGACATTGCGAGCATTGCGGCCGGCGGCGGTTCGATCGCCAGCGTCGATGGCAGCCGCACGCTGCGGGTCGGTCCGGAAAGCGCCGGCTCGATTCCAGGCCCGGCCTGCTACGGCAATGGCGGGCAGGCCGCAACCGTCACCGACGCCAATGTCGTGCTCGGCTATCTCGATGCGGCCGCCTTCATGGGCGGGCAGCGCCCGCTCGATCGCGCGGCATCGGAAGCAGCGGTCGACCGCGTCGCCGCAGCCATGGAGCTCTCGCGCGTCGAGGCCGCCGCCGGCATTTACCGCATGATCAATTTGAACATGGCCGACGGCATCCGGTTGATGACGTTGCGCCGCGGCGTCGATCCCAGGAAATTCGCGCTGCTGAGTTTCGGCGGCGCAGCGGGTCTGCACGCGGCCGAAGTTGCGCGCGAACTGGAGATCAAGCGCATCATCGTGCCGACGGTGGCCTCCGTGCTGTCGGCATGGGGCATGCTGACCAGCGATCTGCGCTATGAGATGAGCCGCACGCATTACGGTAAGGCAGCGCGCATTTCCGCCGGAGAAGTGCGTGAGCTGTTCGCCGAACTGGAGCACGCGGCCGCCGGCCGGTTGCGTTCATGGTTCAACGGACCGCTGTCGATCGAACGTTCCGCCGAAATGCGTTACGGCGAGCAGATTTTCGAGATTGACGTATCGCTTGACGGTCTCGACTGGAATGCGGCCGATCTCGTCGACCGGATCGAGCAGCGCTTCCATCGCAAGCACGAGGAACTCTATACTTACGCCTCACCCGGCCAGGAGGTCGTGTTCGTCAATGCGCGCGTCGCGGCGGTCGGCACTGTTGCGCCAAACGATCAGAATACGCGGCCGGCAGCATCCGCCAGCGCGTGCGTGCCACGCGGTAAGCGACAGGCGTTCTTTGGCGGCTGGCGCGAGGTGCCGGTCTATGCGCTCGATGCGCTGCAGCCCGGTCATTCCCTCACTGGTCCTGCCATCATTGAGGCTGAAACCACCACGGTACTGATCGATACCGGCGACCGTGTCAGCGTCAATGCGCTGGGGTGGCTGGATATTACCCTGCGCTGAACACAAAAATTGATTTCAGCAGCGACGGATTGGGCAGTATGGTCGCAAGCGCTGGGTTAGGCGTCACAAGCTTGAGTTAGCGTGAGGCCATGTTCATGAAAACAATAAAAGAAACTATCCTGGCCCTGTTAGCCGCCGCGCTGTTCGCCGGCATTCCAATATCAGCGCGGCAGGCCCATGGCGGCGGCGTCACCGATACCGAAATCCGCATCGGCAACATCATGCCCTATAGTGGGCCGCTGGCTGCATTCGCGGCGATCGGCAGGGCCGAGGCCGCCTATTTTGACATGATCAATGATCGCGGCGGCATCAACGGTCGCAAGATCAAATTCATCTCCCGTGACGACAGCTCCAATCCAAGGATGGCAGCCGAGCACACAAGCCAACTGGTGGAACAGGAGAACGTGCTGCTGATGTTCGGCTCGTTCGGTACGCCGAGCAATCTGGCGACGCGGACCTACCTCAACGAGAAGAAAGTGCCGCAACTCTTTGTCGCGTCCGGCGACGAGGAATGGGCGCACCCGAAGCGGTTTCCGTGGTCCATGGGTTGGCAGCCGACGTTTCGCGCCGAGGGACGGATTTACGCCAACTACATCCAGGCCTCCTATCCCGATCGCAAAATCGCGGTGCTCTGGCAGAACGATCAGTTCGGACGCGATCTGTTCAGGGGATTGCAGGAAGGGCTCGGCGTCACGGCCCGCATGATCGTGGCTGATATCGCCATCGAGGCCGATATGTCGATCGATGCGCAGGTCGACATCCTCAAGAATTCCGGAGCTGAAGTGCTCGTGCTCAATTGCGCGCCGCCAATCTCGGCGCGGGCCATCCGCAGAGCGGCCGAACTGGGTTGGTATCCGGTGGTGGTGCTGGTCAATGCGGCGGCTTCAATCGCGAATGCGCTGAGACCTGCCGGGCTTGCGAACGCCACGGGCGTGATCTCGACCTCGTTCCTCAAGGACGCCGGCGACACCACCTGGAAGGAGGATCCTTCGATCAAGGCGTGGCTGTCATTCATGGACAAGTACTATCCCGACGGCGACAGGGAAGATAGTTACGCCATCTTCGGCTATGCTGCGGCCGAAACCCTGGTCCAGGTATTGACCCAGTGCGGCGACGACCTGTCACGCGAGAACATCATGCGGCAGGCCGCGTCGCTGAAGAATTATCAGAGCCCGATCATTCTGCCGGGCATTGCCATCAACACGGGACCTGCGGATTTTCATCCCATCAAGCAGATGCGGCTGGTGCAATTCGACGGCAACGCCTGGCAGCCGATCGGCGACGTGATCGAGAGCGCGTTTGCGCGCAAGCCGGGCGATAATTGACGCTGGGGAGTCCTTCCGTCGTCGTCCCGGCCTTGAGCCGGGACCCACGCCGTGAAGTCAATTGTAACGGGAGGACTAAGCGACCTTGTTTCGACAATGAGGGCCACGGAGTATGGGTCCCCCGATGTGCAATTGCACATCTGAGCTCAAGGCCGGGACGACGAATACTAAGCATGCCTTCATCTCTCCTACGCAGCGCCTACTTCTTCTGCCCGTAATTCAACAACCCGCCCTTGCTCTTTGCCCGGATGGGCGCGCAGGCCTTCCTCGTTGGGTTCGGTGCCCCAGCCTGGGCGGTCCGAAATCACGAGGTGGCCGTCGACGATCTCGGGCAGATGGGTGAACAGTTCGTGGTCCCACGCCAGCCGGTCGATATCGGTTTCCATGATCCGCAAATTCGGCACCGCGGCGCAGAAATGCGCGTTCATCATGGTGCAGAGATGGCCGTAGAAATTATGCGGGGCGACGTTGACCTCGAAATGCTCGGCGGCGGCCGCAATCTTCATCGATTGCCACACCCCGTTCCATGGCGTGTCGATGATCGCGACATCCATTGCCTGTTCGTTGAAGTAGGGCAGGAATTCGCGCAGGCCCAGCAGCGTCTCGCAGGATGAGATCGGATGCGGGCTCTGCCGGCGGATATAGCCTAGCGCCTGCGGATTGAAGGTGTCGATTTCGACCCAGAACATGTCCATATCCTTGATCGCGCGCAGGATCTTCAGATAGCCCTCGGTCTTGGCGTTGAAGTTGAGGTCCAGCAAGAGATCGACATCGGGTCCGGCGCCGTCCCTGATAGCTTCGAGGTGCATGCAGAGATTGCGGATCACCGTGCGATCGACATTGATCTCCGGCTCGAATGGCGAACCGAAGCCGGGGCGCCAGCCCTGCGGCTTGCCGTCGGTGTAGACGAAGATGTTGGTCTTCATCGCGGTGAAGCGCTTTTCGCGGACTTCGCGACCGATCGACTTGACGCCATCGAGATCGGTGATCGCGGGCTTGAACCAATCCGGATGATTGATGCGCCAGGTCGCGCAATGCGACCAGTAGACCCGGACGCGGTCGCGGATTTTTCCACCCAGCAGTTCATAGCAGGGCACGCCGAGCGCCTTCGCCTTGACGTCGAGCAATGCGTTCTCGATGGCGCCGAGCGCCAGCGCCACCACGCCGCCGGCGGCCGGCCGCGTCGCCGCAAACAGTTCCGCGTAAATCCGCTCGTGCTGGAAGGCGTTCTTGCCGACCACCCGCGCCGACAGCCGCTCGATCGCCGCCGTGACGCCGGGCGCGCCAAAACCCTCGTCGTACTCGCTCCAGCCGACGATGCCGTCTTCGGTCATGATCTTGACGAAGTGGTAGTTGCGCCAGCCGGCGTCGCAGGCGAGCGTTTCGACGCTTCTGATGGTGGATGATTTGGTCATGATTTCCTGCCCGGCTGTTGTTTTCGTTGACCGATAACAACAACGGATTGGCAGGGGCGTCAATCGCGGGTGACGCGATGCCCGTATGCGGCAGATGCGCTGCCTAAGCTTACGGTGGAAACAGCGTCGGCTGGCGTCGCTCGAATACCTGACGCCCGTTCTTGAAGCCCATCAGCACGTCGGGCAGTTCTGCGATCGCGTTCGGGCCGGTGTCGGTGTCGAGGATGACAAGATCGGCGGGATTGCCCGGCGCGATGCCGTAATCCCGCAGGTTCATCAGGCGCGCCGGCAAGTCGGTGACCAGATCGAGACAGGCGTCGAATTCGCTGATTCCGGCATGGGCGACATTGGCGTAGAAATTGGCCATGCGCAGCAGCGACGCATCGCCGAACGGCGTGAACGGATTGAGCACGTTGTTGGTCGCGACCGAACACAGCACGCCGTTCTCGACCAGCCGGTGCGCCACGGTGAGGCCGCGTGGCGCATTGTGGGTGGCGTCGCGGCCCATCAGATAGAGGTCGGTCGCCGGCAGCACGGTCACGGCGACGCCGGCTTTCGCCAGCCGTTCGGTCGCGGCTTTCAGACGATCCGGCGGCAACGCCGAGAGTTTGGTGGCGTGCCCGATTGCGACACGGCCATGATAGTTGCGCCGCTCGGCTTGCCGGCAGACTTCCTCTAGATGCCACCAGGACGGATCGAGATCGAAGTCGAGATGCAGGTCGACATCGACGTCGAATTCCTGCGCGAGATCGAACAGTCTTTCGAGATGCGCGTTCGGGTCGGTGTCCATATAGGGACAGCCGCCGATCGCTTCGCCGCCATCGCGCAGCGCCGCGACCAGGAGTTCCTCCGCGCCGGGGTCGTTGGTCAGGCCTTCCTGCGGGAACACGCAGATCGACAGATCGATCGCCCAGGCATAGTCGCGCTTCAGTGCCTTGACCGCCTCGAAGCCGCGCAGCGCGATGCGTGGATCGATCTCGACATGCGTGCGCATCCGTGTGGTGCCGTGCACGATGGCGCGTTCGAGCACCCGCGCGCCGCGGGCATAGACGTCCTCGACGGTGAAATCGCGCTTCATGGCGGCAACCGCAGCGATCGCCTCGCCCACAGTGGCATGGTCGTGCCCGCAGCGACCGAGCAGGCAGGCCTTGTCGAGGTGGATGTGGGTGTCGACGAAGCCGGGCAAAACGAGCTTGCCGCCGACTTCGATCTCGGGCGCGTCGCAGGCCAGATGTGCCCCAATGGCGGCGATCCGCCCCTCGGATACGCCGATATCGACCGGGGTGGCCGAAGCCCGGGTCCGGGCGTTGCGGAAGATCAGGTTGAAGGCGGTTCGCGCGCTCATCAGGACTTTAGCTGTTTCCAGGCTGGTTTGAGGTGAGGGGAGCCTAGCGGAAGAGTGCTTTAGAGGCAGCCCCAGATTGTGTGCAGTTTCAAGGCCAAACTGTTCAAAATATGTGCATGCAATTGGAGCCCCCGATTGTAGTATTCTTGGGATCAGGAGCCAGCCGCCATGTCCATTGTCGCCAAAGCCCAAGAAGACCGCCGCCTTTCGGATGCCGAAGTGGTCGAAGCCTATCTCACGGCATCGATGATTCCGGATCCGGATGCGGCGGCGGCCTACATGAAGCCGGGCACCATCATCACCTTTACGGGCGGGCGCGAGTTCGATCATCCGCGCGGGCCGACCGGCTTCAACGCAGGGCGCTATCGCTGGGTCAAGAAGAAGATGGATCGCTTCGATGTCTGTCCGGGGGCGGACGAAACCGTGGTCTACAGCATCGGCACGCTGTACGGCGAATGGATCGACGGCACGCCGTTCGAGGGCAACCGCTATGTCGATCGCTTTGTCGTGAGGGGTGGCCAGATCGTGAAGATGGACGTCTGGAATGATAGCGCGGAACGCATTCTGGTGCAGCGGGGGATTGAGGCGTAGGTTTGTGGCCTGCATCCTTTGAGACGCGTGCTCTGCGCGCTCCTCAGGATGAGGTTCTAGACCTGTGTGGAACGTTGGACCTCATGGTGAGGAGCGCGGCAACGCCGCGCGTCTCGAACCACGAGGCCACCGACCATGCGGAATAACTACCTCGCCCTCACCACCTTCGGCATTTTCACCACGCGGTCGCTCTCGCCCTCATCGGCGTACGGCGCCAGAATATCCAGCAAATCGCGGCCGCGCTGCGGTGCCGGCGCCACCAGGGCCCGGTTCGCCACGGAATCCAGATGGCTGTGCATCAGGCTCATCACCTTGGCCTCGTCGCCCTTGACCAGAGCTGCGATAATTCCGCGGTGTTCATTGATCGCGCATTCCGACGAGTGCGGGCGGCTGTAGAGGGATAGCGTCAAACAGCAGCGATAGGCGACTTCGCTGACGTAACGCACCAGGATCGGGCTGTTCGTCATCTGCGCGAGCAGGATGTGGAATTCAGTCGCAAGACGAATGGATACCGCGTCGGTGCCGTCGCGCGCGCCATCCTCGGCGTCGACGTGGGCGTTCAGCGTCGCGATCTGGGCTTTGGTCAGTTTGCCGGCGAGCTGACGCACCACGAGGCGTTCGAGTTCGATCCGGATATCAAAGGCGTCACGGGCTTCCTGCCAGCTTGGCGTTGCCACGACAGCGATCCGGTTGCGGCGAAGTTCGACGAGGCCTTCCGCGGCGAGTTGTCCCAGCGCGTGGCGGGCAATGGTGCGGCTGACGCCGAAGCGTTCGCCGAGCGAATCCTCAGGCAGTTTTGCGCCGGGCTCCAACGCCTGCTCGATGATGGCGCGGCGCAGCGCGCGGCAGATCACCCCGACCTTGTCGGATGATTCCGCAGTCTTGCCGGCCGAACGAGGCGCCATCG
The DNA here is from genome assembly GCF_040546575.1 of Bradyrhizobium sp. OAE829. NCBI lineage: Bacteria > Pseudomonadati > Pseudomonadota > Alphaproteobacteria > Hyphomicrobiales > Nitrobacteraceae > Bradyrhizobium > Bradyrhizobium sp. OAE829. Next base: position 6,760,823 of record NZ_JBEPOE010000001.1, read on the forward strand.
GCGAATCCCTGGAGAAGTGCTTCGAATGCGCCCTCATATCACAAATGGACGACAATTGAGCGTCTGAATTGCATGCAGTTTGGCGGCCGGATTGCCTAAAAGGAATCCGCTGGTTTGCGGGTCCTTTTGCGATCCCGTTGATTTCAAACGCGAGTTTTGCTGGCATCCGGCTTGCATGCACTTCCTGCCATGATGCGCATGCAACCAGATTCGGAATTCTCCGGCACGCCCGTTCCAGCCGCCGCCGTGCCCGTCGCAATTGAGCTGTCGGACGCGTCCGTCACCTTTGGCCGTGGCGACCGGGCGGTGCCGGCGCTGGCGAAAACCACGCTTCGGATTGCCGACGGCGAGTTCGTCGCGCTGGTCGGCCCGTCCGGCTGCGGCAAGTCCACCATCCTGCGGCTGGCCAGCGGGCTGGTCCAGCCGACCACCGGCGTCGTGATCGTCGGCGGCCGGGAAGTCGCGGCGCGGGCGCTGCGCGTCGGCATGGCGTTCCAGAATCCGACCATGCTGCCCTGGATGACGATCGAGCGGAACATTATGCTGCCGCTCAAGATCGTCGAGCCGTTTCGCTCGCAGTTTCGAAAACTGCGCAAGACTGAATTCCGCGACAAGGCCAACGCACTGCTGGAGCAGGTCGGCCTCAAGGGCTTTGGCAGCCGTTATCCCTGGCAGCTTTCCGGGGGCATGCTTCAGCGCGCCAATCTGTGCCGCGCGCTGATCCACGAGCCGCGCATGCTGCTGCTCGACGAGCCCTTCGGCGCGCTCGACCAGTTCACGCGCGAGGAATTGTGGTCGATCCTGCAAGACCTCTGGATGGCCCACAAGGCGACCGTGCTGCTGGTGACGCATGATCTGCGTGAAGCCGCTTTTCTCGCCAGCCGCATCTGCGTGATGAGCGCGCGGCCCGGCCGCATCGTCGACGACAGCCCGGTCACCTTCAGCCGCCCGCGCACGGTGGCGATGACGTTCGAGCCCGATTTCGTGGCGCTGAATCAGAAGCTGCGCGCGTTCATCGTCGATGCGCGCAGCGCGCCAGCCGAGGGAGCGGCATCATGACCGCAAGGGATATCAGACAAAAGGCCTGGTCGGCGGCACTGATCGTGCTGTTCTTTGTCGCCTGGGAACTGTTTTGCGTGATGACCGGGATGTCCGACCTGGTGCTGCCGCGGCCGTCGGAAGTTTTCGTGACGCTGTATCAGAAGTTTCCGCTGTTGTGGCCGCACATCCTGCAGACGCTGGCGACGACGATGATCGGCTTCGTTCTCGGTGTCGGACTTGGGGTCGTCCTCGGCGCGGTCATCGGCGTTTCCAAGACGGCTTACGACACGGCCTATCCGCTGCTGGTCGGATTCTCGTCGATCCCGAAAGTCGCTGTCGTTCCGATTTTTGTCCTCTGGTTCGGCTCTGGCTCGGTGCCGGCAGTGCTGACCGCCCTGTCGATCTGTTTCTTCCCGATCGTCGTCAATATCGCGACCGGTCTTGCGACCACCGAACCCGAACTCGAAGACGTGCTCAAGGCACTCGGCGCCAGCAAGCTCGACATCCTCTGGAATGTCGGTTTGCCGCGCACGATGCCGTTCTTCTTTGCGTCATTGAAGGTTGCGATCAGCTACGCCTTTGTCGGCGCTGTTCTCTCCGAGACCGTGGCGTCGAACCGCGGCATCGGCAACGTGATGATGACCGCGTCCTCGAATTTCAACGTGCCGCTGGTGTTCGCCGGCCTGTTCGTGCTCGCCGGCCTCGGCGTCGCGCTCTACGTGATCTTTTCGCTGATCGAGGGCCGCGTTACCGGCTGGGCCACCCGCAAGAACGACCTGATCGCGACATGACGATTTCACCAAACGCCATCCAACCCAGTCGAGGAGGTTCACGATGTTAACGAAAATAGGCGCCGCGCTGTTGGGAGTAGCTTTGTTCGCAGGCGCCGCGAACGCGCAGGAGACCACCATCAAGCTCACGCTGGGCTGGAAAACCCAGGGCAGCGACGCTGCATTTTTCTATGCCAAGGACAATGGCTACTTCAAGGAGGAGGGCCTCAACGTCGTGATCGACCAGGGCGAGGGCTCGGGCGCGACGGTGACGCGCATCATGTCGGGCGCCTATGACGCCGGTTTCGGCGACGTCAACGCCATCATCCAGAACGCCTCGACCAAGCCGCAGGACGCGCCTGTGATGGTCTACCAGATCTGGAACCAGCCGCCGTTTGCAATCGTTACGAAGAAGACCAGCGGCATCAACACCATCAAGGATTTCGAAGGCCGCACGCTCGGCGGCGCGCAGGGCACGCCGACCACGCGGCTGCTGCCGGTGTTCGCGCAGAAGAACAAGCTGGAGGGCGAGAAGATCAAGATCTCCAACATGGCGCCGAACCTGCAGGAGCCGATGCTGATCAAGGGCGATATCGACGCGGCGCTGGTGTTCAACATCACCAGCTATTTCAACCTGGTGCTGAACCGCCAGGATCCTGACAAGGACTATAAGTGGTTCTCGTTCGGTGATTACGGCCTCGATCTCTATTCCAACGGCCTGATGGTCTCCCGCAAGCTGATCGCGTCCAATCCAAAGGCGGTCGCCGGGCTCGTCCGCGCCGTCAACAAGGGCATGATCGCGGTCGCAAAGGACCAGAACGCCGGCATGAAGGCGGCGCTGAATTACGACAATCTGATCAATGTCGACGTCGAAAAGCGCCGGCTGCAATATTCCTTCGACAAGCTGATCGTCTCGGCCGAGATGAAGGAAATCGGCGTCGGCGACGTCAACGACGACCGCATGACCCGCGCCATCGGCATCATCGTCGAAGGCTATCAACTTGCCCGGGCGCCGGCGGCATCGGAAATATTCTCGCGCGAATTCCTGCCGCCGCGCGCTGAAAGGGAGTTAAAATATACGGCGAACTGATAAATTAGTCGTCATTGCGAGCGCAGCGAAGCAATCCATGTCTCGGCTCGGGGACAGATGGATTGCTTCGTCGCTTCGCTCCTCGCAATGACGGAGTGCTGAAATGCCCACGGAAGTTACCGCACACAGCCTGTTCTCCGGCCCTGACCTCCTCGAAAACGTCGTGCTGCGCCACGATGGTGGCGTGATCACCTCTATTGAGGGAGCATTGCCCGCAATCGGGCCGCGCTCCCTCATCCTTCCCGCCTTCGTCAACGCCCACGACCACGCACGGCCGGCGGCGTCTTCGTTCGGCGCGATCGGCATGCCGCTGGAAAGCTGGATCGTGCGATCCGCGCTCGGCACGCCGGTCGATCCCTATCTCACCGCTGCCTCCGCGCTGGCGCGTTCGGCGCGGGCGGGGTGCGCGTCGATGATGGTGCATTACACGCGGCCGAGCGGGACCATGCCGCTGGTCGACGAAGCCAAAGCGATCGCGCGGGCGGCCTCCGATGTCGGCATCCGCATCGCGTTCGCCCTTGCGGTGCGCGACCAAAATCCAATCGTTTATGGCGATAGTGAGCCAGTACTGTCGGAGTTACCCAGTGACGATCGCAAGACGATCGAGGAATTGTTCGTCCGTGCGCCGATGTCGCCCAAGGCCTATATCGACCTCACCGATGCGATCGCGTCGGCGATCGCTGACCCCAATATCGACGTGCAGTTGGGGCCGGCGGGCGTGCAGTGGTGTTCAAAGCCGCTGCTGAAGGCAGTCGCCGAAAATTCGGCGCTGACCGGCCGCCGCATCCACATGCACCTGCTGGAAACGGTCTATCAACGCGCCTGGGCGGATGAGCACTTCCCTGATGGTATCGTTCGCTACCTCCGTGACATCGGTTTTCTGTCGGAGCGGCTGACACTGGCGCACTGCATTCACGCAAGGCCCGACGAGATTGAGATGATTGCCGCGTCCGGTGCGCGTATCGTGACCAATTTCAGTTCCAACATGCATTTGCGCTCGGGCTTGGCACCGATCGCCGCCGCGCACGCTTGCGGCTGTGCCGTTGCGGTCGGCGTAGATGGCCTGGCGCTGGATGAGGACGACGATGTGCTGCGCGAGATGCGCCTGGTGCAGATGTTCCACGGCGGTCTCGGCTTCAAGCGAACCTGGACGCCAGCGGAATTCTTCGGCCTTGCCGTCGCCAATGGCCGCAAGGCGACCGGTGCGCCGGGAACAGGCGCATTGCTGCCGGGCGCTCCGGCAGATTTCGTGACCATCGATCTCGATCGCCTCGATCGCGACCAGATCATGCCGGTCGATCCGATTGAACTGCTGTTCGCGAGAGGCAACGCGTCGCTGTTGCGTGAGGTGGTTGTCGATGGACGCACGATCGTCAGCGAAGGCCACTGCACCGGTGTCGACCTTCCCGCGATCGAGAAGGAGTTGCGCGGCATCTACCGCGTCAATGCCGGCAAATTCGGAAACTTCCAGCGCGCGTGGCCGCCGCTTTCGGCTTCGCTTCAAAACTGGTTCAAAGCGCAACTGGATTGCAGTTAAGCACTTCGCATCGTTCGCCAATTCCGTATCACGGAAGAAAATTCCGCTTGCATCGACAGGCGGGCAAGGTTTCATGGTCAGCAACAAAAAACTGAACCGGCACGCGCATGACGCCGGTCGTTTGGCCATGAGGAAGCGTGATGGGCGCGTTGTCGCATCTGCGGATTGTCGAGATCGGAAGCGCTGCGGCAACGAGCTATTGCGCGCGGTTGTTCGCCGATTTCGGTGCGACCGTGCAGAAGATCGAACCGCCCGCGGGTGATCCGCTTCGCCGCACCGCGCCGTTGACGCCGGAAGGTCACAGCGCCTGGTTTGCGTTTCTGAACTTCAACAAGTCGAGCGTGGCGCTCGATTGCAGTGACGCCGACGCTTCATCGCGCCTGACCGAACTGATCGCGGCGTGTGACATTTTGCTGGACGGCCGCGACATCGATGCGGCGAACTGTCCGGCCGTCGATCTCGCAGCGATCAAGCAGCGCAACCCCGGCCTTATTCATCTCGACATAAGCTGGTTCGGTCGTGAGGGGCCGTATGCAAAATTCGAAGCGACGGACTCGACGATTCGCGCGCTGACCGGTCTGGTAAAACTGGTCGGGCCGGTCGAGGGGCCGCCGATGCATGCGCCGGATTTCCAGACCGGCATCTTCGCCGGCCTCTGGGGCTTTATCGCGGCGGCTTCCTCGGTGCTGGGCCGGATGCAGGACGGTCGGGGACGGGCGAACTCCCTGAGCATCTTCGAATCCAGCATCGCGGTGACCGAGTACATCATGTTCGAGTCGTTCGTGCACGGCGACATCATGCGGCGCATGGGGGTTAACAGGTTCTGGCCGACGTTCCCGGCCGGCATCTACGAAACCAAGCAAGGCTGGCTCGGCGTCACCACGGTAACTCCGGCGCAATGGCGGTCGTTTTGCGAGATGCTGGCGCTGCCGGAATTGCGCGACGATCCGGCGCTGTCCATGGGCGTCGATCGCCTGCAGCATATTGCTGACATCGAGGGCAAGATCGTGCCGCGGCTGAAACAGCGCACCGCGCAGGAATGGTTCGCCGAGAGCCTGCGCCGCAAGATTCCGATCGTGCCGGTACCCGATGTCGGCGACCTCATCGCCGACGAAGAGAAGAAGGCGCGCGGCGCGATCGTGCCGATCATGATCGGCGACGAAACCGGCTTTACGGCGGGCTCGATGCAACGGTTGACCGGAACACCGCCACGTCGCGGCGGCGCGGTGCCCGATATCGGCGAGCAAATGCTCGGCTGCGCGCATGTCAGCGAGGCCGCGAAACGGGTACCGGTGCCTGCAGAGGAGGGATCAGACCGCCTGCCGCTGGAAGGCATCCGCGTGATCGATTTCTCAATGGGCTGGGCCGGCCCGATCTGCACGCGCACGCTGGCCGATCTCGGCGCCGACGTCATCAAGATCGAGGCCACGCAATATCCGGATTGGTGGCGCGGGGTAGACCGGCGGCCGGCCTATGTTCTCGAACAGATGTACGAGAAATCGGTGCGGTACTGCATCATGAACCGCAACAAGCGCGGCATCACGCTCGACCTGACCCGCCAGCAAGGCCTTAATCTCGCAAAACGGCTGCTGGCCGATGCCGACGTTGTTGTCGACAATTACTCCGTCGAGGTGTTGCCGAAGCTCGGGCTCGGCTATGAGGTGCTGAGCAAACTCAATCCAAAACTGGTGATGATGTCGATGTCGGCCTTCGGCGCCGGCAGCGTGCACCGCGACTGCCGCGCCTATGGCTCGACGCTCGAACAAGGCTCCGGCCTGCCGAGCGTGGTCGGCGATCCCGGCGGTCCGCCTGTGATGAGCCACACCGCGTTCGGCGATGCCGTCGGCGGCTTGAACGGCTGCGCCGCGGTGCTCACGGCGTTGATCCACGCCAAGCTCACCGGCAAGGGCCAGTTCATCGATCTCGCGCAGATCGAATGCATGATGCCGTTTGCGGCGCCCTGGATCGTGGCGCATTCGATCGACGGCAAAGAACCGGTCAGGTACGGCAACCGCCATCCGGATTTCGTGCCGCATGGCTGCTTCCCCTGCGCCGGCGCCGACAACTGGATCGTGGTCGCGGGTTCCAGCGATGCGATGTGGCCAAGGCTTGCGAAGCTGCTCGGCCGCCCCGATTGGGCCACCGATGCCTGGCTGAAGACGGCGGTGGGACGGCGCGCCATCGAGCGCGAGATCGAGGCCGCTATCAAGGCATGGACGTCGGCGCGCGACCCGGAATCGGCGATGAAGGCGTTGCAGGCAGCGGGCATCGCGTCAGGCGTCGCGCGGTTGCCGATGGAACTGCTGCAGGATCCGCAGCTGCATGCGCGCGGCTTTATCCAGGAGATCGACCGCGCCTTTATCGGAAAACACCCGCAGCCCTCGATGCCGTTCCGTGAGGGCGCAAAGCCGTTTCCGATCCGAAGCGCGCCGCCGACGCTCGGCGAACACAATCAGGAAATTCTCGGCGGGCTGCTTGGGCTTTCCGATACCGAGATCGATCAGCTGGCCCGCGAGGGTATCATCGGAACCGAGATGCTGATGGAGGAACAGCTCGTGAAAGAGACGAAGCGGGCGGCGGGCTGATGGCGGCTGAGCCGGCACAGCGCGGATCGGAAGCGGTTGCGGGCGGCCCGCAGGCGCTGATGTCGGTGCGCGGCCTCGGCATCCGCTTCAAGACCTCGCATGGCGTCTGGCAGGCGACCCGCAGGATCGATTTCGACATCGCGCCCGGCGAGCGCGTCGGCATCGTCGGCGAAAGCGGCTGCGGCAAGACCATCACCGGTCTTTCGATCCTGCGGCTGTTGCCGAACAATTTGGCCGGGCTGGATGGATCGATCCACTTCGACGGCACCGATCTGGCGTCCTGCAGCACGCGCCAGATGCGGGCGATCCGCGGCCGGCGCATCGCGATGATTTTTCAGGAGCCGATGAGCGCGCTCGATCCGGTGTTTACGGTGGGCCATCAGATCGCCGAGACGCTGCGGGTTCACACCGGCGTCACCAAGGAAGAGGCGAGGGAGCGCACGCTTGATATGCTGCGCCGGGTCGGCATCGCCTCGCCGGAGCGCCGCATCGACGATTATCCGCACCAGCTTTCCGGCGGCATGCGCCAGCGCGTGATGATCGCAGCAAGCCTGATCTGCGGGCCGCAACTGTTGATCGCGGACGAGCCGACCACGGCGCTTGATGTCACCGTGCAGGCCCAGATCCTGGAACTGCTGCGCGACCTCAGCGAAACCTCCAATACGGCGCTGATGCTGATCACGCACGATCTCGGTGTCGTCGCCGAGACCTGCACACGCATGATTACGATGTATGCGGGCGAGGTGATCGAGGACGCCGCGGTCGATGACGCGCTGGTCCGGCCGCTGCATCCCTACACCTCCGGGCTGTTGCGTTCATTGCCGCATCTGAGCCCGCGGCACGGCAAGCTGCCGTCGATCCCGGGCCGCGTGCCATCGATCATGGACATGCCCAATGGCTGCCGCTTCAAGGCGCGCTGCGCGCACGCGGTCGCCGGCTGCGAGAAAGAACAGGCGCTGCTCGATGCCGGCAATGGCCGCAAGGTTCGATGCTGGCGCTTTCGCGAGCTCGATCTGCCCGGCGCCTTGCAGCACGCGGCGACGGCACCGATCGCTGCGATGGTGGCGAGCCCATGACGCCGCACTCCGCCGATAACGCCATCGTCTCGGTGCGCGATCTGCAGGTCGGCTTTCAGACCACCGATCGCCGCGCCATCGTGAAGGCGGTCGACGGCGTCAGCTTTGACGTTCGTCGCGGCGAGACCTTTGGCATCATCGGCGAATCCGGATCGGGCAAGACCACAATCGGCCGTGCGCTGGTGTTCCTGCTGAAACCCAGCGGCGGCGCGATCCTGCACAATGGCGTCGATCCCCTGGCGATGCCGCGGCAGCAGTTCCAAAGCCATCGCCGCGACTACCAGATCATCTTCCAGGACCCGAATGCCGCGCTGAACCCGCGTATGACGATCCTTTCATCCGTGCTGGAGCCGCTGGAACTGGCGCGGGCGGGATCGAAGCCCGAGCGGTTGCAGCGGGCGCATGAGGCGATGGACCGGGTTGGTCTGCCGCAGGACCTCGGCGAGCGCTATCCGCACCAGCTGTCCGGCGGCCAGAAGCAGCGCGTGGTGATTGCCCGCGCGCTAACGCTGCGCCCCAAACTGATCGTCTGTGACGAGGTGGTGGCCGCCCTTGATATGTCGATCCGTGGAGATGTGCTCAATCTGTTCGCCGAGCTGCAGCGTGATCTCGGGCTTACCTACGTTTTCATCACCCACGATCTCGCCGTGGTGTCCCACATCAGCGAGCGGATAGCGGTGATGTATCTTGGCCGGTTTGTCGAATTGGGGCCGACGGAAAAAGTCTCGGAACGGCCGCTGCATCCCTATACCCAGGCACTGCTGTCGGCGGAGCCACGGCCGCTGCCGTCGACCATGCGCGGCAACAATCGTATCGTTCTGCAGGGCGAGATTCCGAGCCCAATCGATCCGCCGTCCGGATGCCGCTTCCGCACCCGCTGCCAGTATGCGCAAGCCGTCTGCGCCGAAAAGACGCCGGACTGGCGCGAGCTGATGCCCGATCACTGGGTCGCCTGCCATTTCGCCGACCGCCCGAATTTTTCACCGAACTAACAAAAAACCGCCGGAGGAATTGCCATGACACAGACGACGCGACGCGAGGTAATGGCGCTGATATCGGGCGCGCTGGCTGGTGCAACCCTCGGCGGCCCTGCATTTGCGCAAGGCGCGCCGAAGCGCGGCGGGATCCTGCGCATCTCGGCGCCCGCCAATCCGTCGAGCCTTGACCCCGCAACCGGCGGCGCCGGTTCGGACCACGCGTTCCTGTTCACGATGTATGACACGCTGACCGAATGGGATTTTGAAACGCTGAAGCCGAAGCCCGGCCTCGCCGAGAGCTGGAGTTTTTCGGACCCGACCACGCTGGTGCTCAACATCCGCTCCGGCGTGATCTTCCACGATGGCACGCCGCTGGATGCCGAGGCCGTCAAGTTCAACCTGGAGCGCAACAAGAGCGATCCGAAATCCAATATCAAGGCTGACCTTGCTGCGATGGAATCGGCTGCGGTGACCGGTCCGTTGCAAGTCACGTTGAAGCTGAGCACACCCGACGCAGCATTGCCCGGTATTCTCTCCGACCGCGCCGGCATGATGGTGTCGCCGGCCGCGGTCAAGGCCAGCGCGGCTGGCAACGTCGCGCGCACGCCAGTCGGCGCCGGCGCCTATGCCTTCGTCAGCTGGGCGGACGGCGAGAAGATCGTCATCAAGCGCAACGAGAAATACTGGAAGCCGAACCGTCCTTATCCCGACGGAATCGAGTTCTCGATCATTCCGGAACTGACGACCGGATCACGCTCGGTCACCGCCGGCCAGAACGATCTGATGTACCAGCTTCCGCCGCGGCAGAAGGCGATCGTGGAGCGCGCCAGCAGCATCAAGATCTTCAACGGGCCGACGCTCTACGTGTTCCAGATTTTCCTGAACTGGGCGAAACCGCCGTTCGACAATATCAAGGTGCGCCAGGCCTTCAACTTCGCGATCGACCGCGAGACCTTCGTCAAGGCGGCGCTCGCAGGCCTGGCCGAGCCCGCTTACATGAACCTGCCGAAGGCGCATTGGGCCTACGACAAGTCCGTCGCCGGGCTTTATCCTTACGATCCCGACAAGGCGAAGAAGCTGCTCACTGAAGCCGGTTTCAAGGATGGCTTGCCGATCGAGCTGGTCGGCTATCCCGATCAGGATTCGGTGCAGCGCCAGGAAATCCTGATCGAACAGTTCCGCAAAGCGGGCATGAATGTGCGCTTCTTGAACGCACCGATCGCGGAGGCCTCTGCCGCGTTCTTCGGCGCCGAGAAGCGCGGCTCCGGCATTCTCGCGGCGTGGACCGGGCGGCCCGATCCGAGCCTGACCTATTCGCTGATGTTCACCAAGGACGCCTATTACAATGGCGGCCGGGGCGCGGTGCCGCCGGAGCTCGAGGCCGCGATCAAGGAGTCGCGGGCGTCGGAAGACATCGAGCTGCGCCGCAAGGCGTTCGCGACCGTGCAGCGTTTGGTGATGGAAAACGCCTTCGTGGCGCCGCTCGCGTTCCAGTTCGAATTGGTCGCCATGAACAAGAAGGTGCAGGGCTACAGGCCGAACTTGCTGGGCAAGCCGAAATACGACGACGTCTGGCTGGAGAGCTAACGGTATGGCGCGACGAAGTCCGACAAGGGTCATCGGCGGCCGCCTGCTGCAGGCGCTGCCCGTGATCCTGCTCGCGACCTTCATGGTGTTCGCGCTGCTCAAACTGGTGCCCGGCGACATCGCGGTGACGCTGGCCGGCGACAACGCCACCGACGCCCGCATCACCGAGATCCGAAAAATCTACGGCCTCGACCGGCCGTTCCTGGTCCAGTACGGCGCGTGGCTGGCGAATGTCGTGCAAGGGGATCTCTCGCAATCGCTGCTGACGGGCGAGAAGGTCGCGACCTCGATCTCGCGGGCCTTTCCCAACACGCTTCTGATTGTGGCGATCGCGCTGGTGCTGGCGCTGGTCACGGGAATTCCAATGGGGGTGATTGCGGCGATCAAGCCCGATGGTTGGGTCGACAAGACGGTCAGCATGATAGCCTCGCTCGGGGTCGCTATACCCGGCTTTTGGCTGGCGATGATTCTGGTCGCCGAGATTTCGCTGAAGCTGAACTGGCTGCCTGCGACCGGCGCGAAATCTTTCAGCGTTTCGCCCATCGAGGCGATCCGGCATGCCCTGCTGCCGGGTATTGCGATTGCCGCCTACGGCATGGCCGAGGTGGCGCGGCAGTTGCGGGGATCGCTGCTGGAAGTGCTGTCGTCGCAATATGTGCGCACCCTGCACGCCAAGGGCCTGTCGATGACGCGGATCCTGTGGCAGCACGGGCTGAAGAATGTCAGCGTCAATCTGTTCACGATCATCAGCATCCTGGTCAACCGCATGCTGGCGGCGACCGTCGTGATCGAAGCCGTGTTCGCGATTCCCGGCCTCGGCAGCCTGATCGTGCGCGGCGCCATCCAGCGTGATTTTCCGATCGTGCAGGGCGTGGTGTTTACGATGGTGATCGTAGTCATTCTGGTGAACCTGATCGCGGATTTGCTGTGCGCGGCCGTTGATCCCCGGATCGAACAATGACGGATTTGGCGCTCGAAACCCCCAAGCGACTGGACCAGCCGAGCCGGCTGCGGCGGTTTTTCCGCTGGCTGGCGGGCGATCTGCGCGCCGCGCTGGCTATCCTGGTGCTGTTGCTGCTGGTGGTTGTCGCGATCGGCGCGCCCTGGATCGCGCCCTATCTGCCGACCGCGCAGGACGCCAACAACATGCTGGCCGCACCGGGGCCCGGGCATCTGCTCGGTACCGACGATCTCGGCCGCGATATCTTCAGCCGGCTGATCTATGGCGCGCCGGCAACCGTCTATGCCAGCCTGCTCGCGGTCAGCGTGGCGGTCGCGATCGGCCTGCCGGTCGGCCTGGCCGCCGGGTTCTTCGGCGGCTGGACCGACGACATCATCAGCCGGATCATCGATACGTTCCTGTCGTTCCCGGCGATCGTGCTCGCGATTGCGGTCACCGGTGCGCTCGGCATCGGCCTTACCAACGGAATGATTGCCGTGGGCATCGTGATGTTCCCGGCGCTGGCCCGAATCGTCCGGGCGCGGACGCTGATTGTCCGGCAGGAGCTCTATGTCGACGCCTCCAGGTGTTTTGGGGCGCCGGCCTGGCATATCCTGTGGAAGCATGTGCTGCCGAATGCCCTGCAGCCGGTGATCGTGCAGGTCACGCTGCTGCTGGCGGCGGCGCTACTGGCGGAAGCCAGCCTCAGCTTCCTCGGGCTCGGCATCCAGCCGCCAAACCCGAGCTGGGGCGCCATGCTGGCCCGCGCCTATCAGTATATGGAAATCGCGCCGGAGCAGATGTATGCGCCGGGGCTTGCCATTCTGGTGGTCTCGTTGGCATTCAATGCGCTGGGAGAGTCCTTGCGTATCGTGCTCGATCCGACCATGAAGGATCGATAATCCTATTGCGGACATTTCTTATGCCCTTCAACAAGCTCCTGATCGCCAACCGCGGCGAGATTGCCATTCGTATCGCGCGGGCCGCGGGCGAGACCAGCCTTGCCACCGTCGCGATCTACCCCGCCGACGACGCGCTGTCGTTGCATGTCCGCTCCGCTGACGCGGCGCATGAAATCCCGGGGCGGGGCGCGCGGGCCTATCTGGACATCGAGGCGGTCGTGGCCGCCGCCAAGGCCACCGGCTGCGATGCACTGCATCCCGGTTACGGCTTTCTAAGCGAAAACACCTTGCTCGCCCGGCGTTGCGCGGAAGAGGGCATCACCTTCGTCGGCCCGTCGCCGGCGGCGCTGGACCTGTTCGGCGACAAGGCCAAGGCCAAGGCGCTGGCAAAAGAGACAGGCGTGCCCATCATCAAGGGTACCAGCGGCCCGACGACGCTCGACGAGGCCAAGGACTTCTTCGCCTCGCTGGGCTCCGGCGCCGCCGTCATGATCAAGGCCATCGCCGGCGGCGGCGGGCGCGGCATGCGGATCGTGGACGATGCGGCAAAGCTGGAAGAAGCCTATGTGCGCTGCCAGTCCGAGGCCAAGGCGGCCTTTGGCAGCGACGGCGTCTATGTCGAGCGTCTGATTCGCAACGCCCGCCATATCGAAGTGCAGATCATCGGCGACCACCATGGTGCGATCAGCCATTTGTGGGAACGCGAATGCACGATCCAGCGCCGGAACCAGAAGCTGATCGAGGTGGCGCCGAGCCCCTCGCTGAGCAACAGTCTGCGCACGCGGATCATTGACGCGGCCCGGGAACTCGCCGGCGCCGCAAACTACGACAATCTCGGCACCTTCGAATTCCTGGTCGATGGCGACGCCAAAGGCGATGCGGAGGCTTTCGCCTTCATCGAAGCCAATCCGCGGCTTCAGGTCGAGCACACCGTAACCGAGGAGGTGCTCGGCGTCGATCTGGTGCAGGCTCAGCTCGCGGTCGCCGGCGGCGCCACGCTGGGCTCGCTCGGCCTCGCGCAGGCCTATATTCCAAAACCGCGCGGCTATGCGATGCAGCTTCGCGTCAACATGGAGGTGATGGACGAGCACGGCGTCACCAAGCCGACCGGCGGCACGCTCTCCATGTTTGATCTGCCGGCCGGGCCTGGCGTGCGCGTCGATACGTTCGGCTATTCCGGCTACAAGACCAGCGCCGCCTTCGACTCGCTGCTCGCCAAGGTCATCGTGCGCGCGACCGGCCCGAACTGGGCCGATGTGGTGCAGAAGGCCACGCGCACGTTGCGTGAATTCCGCATCGGCGGCGTCGCGACCAATATTCCGTTCCTCGGGGCGGTGCTGGCGCATCCGGATTTCGTCGCCAACCGGATCAATACCGGCTTTATCGATACGCATGTCGCTGCATTGGTGCACTCGGCGAACGATCTTTCGGCGCCGGAGCTGCTGGAGGCGGGCGCTGCCGTGACCATTCCCGAGGCCCGTGAAACCTCGGCCGGGTCAGCCGGTCCCGCCGGCTCCGTCCCGGTGCCGGCGCCGCTGCAGGGCACGATCGTGGCGATCGAGGTCAGGGAAGGCGATCTCGTCCGTCCGGGCCAGCAAATTGCCGTGCTCGAATCCATGAAGATGGAGCATCTGGTGACCGCGCCGCATGGCGGCAAGGTGACCAGGATCGCTGCGGAAGCCGGCGTCACGCTGATGCAGGATGAGGCCATCCTGTTTCTCGAACCGGCCGAGATCGATGCCCACGATGTGGCGGAGGAAGAGGATGTTGATCTCGACCATATCCGACCGGACCTTGCCGAATTGATCGCGCGCCACGCCATTACGCTCGATGAGAACCGGCCGGCCTCGGTCGAGCGCCGGCGCAAGACCAACCAGCGCACGGCGCGCGAAAACCTCGCGCAGCTCGTCGATGAAGGGTCCTTTGTCGAATATGGCTCGCTCGCGATCGCGGCGCAGCGGCGGCGGCGCAAGGTCGACGACCTCATCCAGAACACGCCGGCTGACGGCCTGATCTCTGGCGTCGCGACCGTGAACGCGGAAAAATTCGGCGCGGAAGGCGCGCGCTGCATGGTGATCTCCTATGATTACACCGTGCTGGCGGGCACCCAGGGCCATATGAACCACAAGAAGATCGACCGCATGCTGGGGCTCGCCGAACAATGGCGGATGCCGCTGGTGTTTTACGCGGAAGGCGGGGGCGGCCGTCCCGGCGATACCGACCGGCTCGGCATGACCGGTCTCGACGGGCCGTCCTTCGTGCAATTTGCAAAACTGTCGGGATTGGTGCCGGTCATCGGCGTCGTCTCCGGCTATTGCTTCGCTGGCAATGCCGCGATGCTCGGCTGTTGCGACGTGATCATCGCGACCAAGAATGCCTCGATCGGCATGGGCGGGCCGGCGATGATCGAAGGTGGCGGGCTTGGCGTCTATCATCCGGCCGAAGTCGGCCCGGTGTCGTTCCAGGCGCCGAACGGCGTGATCGACATCCTGGTCGAGGACGAAGCGGAAGCAACCTCCGCCGCGCAAAAATATCTGTCGTACTTCCAGGGGGCGGTGTCGGACTGGAAAGCGCCGGACCAGCGGCTGCTGCGGCGCGCGATCCCGGAGAACCGGCTGAGGGTCTATGACATCCGGACCGTCATCGACCTTCTCGCCGACGAGGGATCGGTGCTGGAAATCCGCCGCGATTTCGGCGTCGGCATGATCACGGCGTTCATCCGCATCGAAGGCAAGCCGTTCGGGCTGATCGCCAACAATCCAAAGCATCTTGGCGGCGCCATCGACGCTGCGGCCGGTGACAAGGCGGCGCGCTTCCTGCAATTGTGCGATGCCTTCGACATTCCGATCGTTTCGCTGTGCGATACGCCGGGCTTCATGGTCGGGCCCGAAGCCGAAAAAACCGCGATCGTGCGCCACGTGGCGCGGATGTTCGTGACCGGTGCCAGCCTCACGGTGCCGTTGTTCGGCATCGTGCTGCGCAAGGGTTATGGCCTCGGCGCGCAAGCCATGATCGGCGGCGGCTTTCATGCCTCGTTCTTCACGGTGGCGTGGCCGACCGGCGAATTCGGCGGCATGGGTCTCGAAGGCTACGTCCGGCTCGGTTTCCGCAAGGAAATGGAAGCGATCGCCGATCCCGAGGAGCGCGAGAAATACTACAAGGCCAAGGTCGCCGAGCTCTACGCCAACGGCAAGGCGGTCTCGATCGCTTCGGTGCTGGAGATCGACGAGGTCATCGATCCCGCGGATACCAGGCATTGGATCATGTCGGGGCTCAGGTCGGTGCCGAAGCCGGAACAGCGCAGCGGCCGCAAGCGGCCGTGCATCGATGCGTGGTGAGGACGCGAATCCATCCACGTCGTCCCGGCCTTGAGCCGGGACCCATAACCCCGGTCATCTATTGTTGAAGCGAGGCCGTCGAACAGCGTGCGAAAAACAACTGGCGCCGCGGCGTATGGGTCCCGGCCTTCGCCGGGACGACATTGAAATCTACCCCAGCCGCAGTTCATCATATTCCTTCGCTGCCACCTCATCGCATCGTGCGCGATAGGCCGGGGCGCTGCCGCTGTAGCGGGCGATGATGCGGGTTTGCTTGCCTTCGACATTGGAGTTGATGCCGGTCATCCAGGAATCGATCTCGTTGGACAACAGCCCGACGCCGAGCGCCTTGACGTGATCGGTCCATGACTGCACGCCGGCGGTGGTCGCTTCCAGTCGTGTCAGATTGTTGTCGTACGCAAAGCGTACCAGCCCGGTCACCCAATCGACGCTGTATTCGATGCTGCGCGGAATGTTGCCGAGCGCGGTGTGCGGCCCCATCAGCATCATCATGTTGGGGAATTCGTGGACCATGATGCCCAGGTAAGTCTGCGGCCCGTGCTTCCATTTTTCCTTCAGCCGCGCGTCATTGACGCCGCGGAAGTCGATCTTGTCGAAGCTGCCGGTGAGCGCGTCGAAGCCGGTCGCATAGATGATGATGTCGAACTCGAATTCCTTCGCGCTGGTCTTGATGCCCGCTGGCGTGATCCGCTCGATCGGTGTCTCCTTGATGTCGACCAGTTCGACATTGTCCTGATTGTAGACCTCGAAATAAAACGTCTCCAGCGGCAGCCGCCGCGTGCCGAACCCATGGTTCTTCGGAATCAGCTTCTCGGCGACATCAGGGTTTTTCACCCGCTGGCGGATTTTCCGCGCCACGAAATCGCTTATCGTCGCGTTGGCCTTGCGGTCGATCAGGATGTCCTTGAAATTGCCTTGCCAGATGCCAAAACCGCGCTCGCCATAGAGCCGCTCGTAGGTGGCTTCGCGCTCCTCGTCGGATACCTCGAACGCGCCGCGCGTATCAGGCGTGTGGACGAAGCAGGCAAACGTCTCCTGGCAACGGGCAAATATCTCGGGATAGCCGGCCTTGATCTTCTTCTGCGTCTCGGCGTCGATCTTGCCGTTGTGCAGCGGCGCGGCCCAATTCGCCGTTCGCTGGAACACCGTCAGATGTCCGACCTGGCTGGCGATGGTCTGGATGGTCTGGATGCCGGTGGCGCCGGTGCCGATGACCGCGACGCGCTTGCCGGTGAAATCCACCGGCTCCTTGGGCCAGCGGGCGGTGTGGAACGATGCACCCTTGAAATCGCCAAGTCCTTCGATTCGCGGCAGCGTAGGCGTCGAGAGCGGCCCGATCGCCGTAATCAGGAAGCGGGAGTTGAACCGGCTGCCGTCTTCCAGCGCAATCGTCCAGCTCCGGCTTTCCTCCTCGTAATGGGCGGCCTTGACGCGGCTTTCGAACTGGATGTCCCGGCGCAGATCGAACTTGTCGGCGACATAGTTGCAGTAGCGCAATGTTTCCGGCTGGCCTGCAAAATGCTCGGACCAGTCCCACTCCTGCAGCAACTCCTTGGAGAAGGAATAGCCATAGGAA
Organism: Bradyrhizobium sp. OAE829; assembly: GCF_040546575.1. Lineage (NCBI taxonomy): Bacteria > Pseudomonadati > Pseudomonadota > Alphaproteobacteria > Hyphomicrobiales > Nitrobacteraceae > Bradyrhizobium > Bradyrhizobium sp. OAE829. Next base: position 6,778,242 of record NZ_JBEPOE010000001.1, read on the forward strand.
TAACTCTCGGAATCGAAGCGTGCGCCGGGATAACGGTTCCAGTACCAGGTACCGCCGACATCGGTGCCCGCCTCGAATACGCGCACGCGCAAGCCCAGTTCGCGCAGCCGGTAGAGTTGGTACATGCCGGAAAGGCCGGCGCCGATGATGATGACGTCAAGATCCGGAATCGGCGTTGCTCCCAAGTCTGTTCTCAATGCTTGTCCTTGGACCCAAAACTATCCGTTCTTGCGCCGGTGGACAAACCCCGCCTGGACGCGTGGCAGGGTTGCAGGTTTGCCGCCGGACGGCCTCTCGTGCCTTTACTCATGGCCATGTCTGCCCCTATCGTCGAAGGCAGGAGCGCCCGGCAAGCGGCGACGGAAACGGGGGAGGGAAACGATGGCCCAGGCGCTGCGCAAGCTGGCCTCGATCGACGTCAGCGATCCCCATTTGTATCAGGACGACAATTGGCGGCCGCTGTTCGCCCAGCTGCGCCGCGACGATCCCGTGCATTATTGCGAGGCCTCACCGTTCGGGCCGTATTGGTCGGTAACGCGCTACGACGACATTTTTACCGTCGAACTCGACCACGACAACTATTCGTCGAGCTCGGAACTCGGCGGTATCCAGATCACAGATCAGCCACTCGGGCAGGAGTTTGCCAACTTTATCCGGATGGACCCGCCGGGCCATACCGCGCATCGCCGCACCGTTGCTCCCATCGTGGCGCCGTCCAACCTCGCCAACCTCGAGGCGCTGATCCGCAAGCGCACCTCGGACGTGCTCGATGCGCTGCCGCGCAACGAGACGTTTGACTGGGTGGCGCGGGTCTCGACCGATCTTACCAACATGATGCTCGCGACGCTGTTCGATTTTCCCTGGGAGGACCGCGAGAGGCTGACCTGGTGGTCCGATGTCGCGATCGCCAATGTCGAAGCATCAGACGCCGTCGTGCATTCGGCGGAAGAACGCATCGCCGAACTCACCAAAATGGGGGAATATTTTCGCAGATTATGGGATGCCCGCGCGAACGCGGCGCCAACCTTCGATCTGATCTCGATGCTGGCGCACTCGCCAGCGACCCAGAATCTGCAGGCACGCGAATTCATCGGGACGATTGCGCTTCTGATCGTCGGCGGCAACGACACCACGCGCAATTCAATGACCGGCGGGCTGATGGCGCTGGTCGAAAACCCCGAGCAGTTCGAGCTGGTGCGCAGCCGGCGCGAGTTGATTCCCAACCTCGTTTCCGAATCCATCCGCTACCACACACCGGTACTGCATATGCGCCGCACCGCGCGCAATGATGTGGAATTGGCCGGCCGCCGAATTGCAAAAGGCGACAAGGTCGTGATGTGGTATATCTCCGGCAATCGCGACGAGGAAAAGATCGATCGCGCCGACCAATTCATTGTCGATCGCGCCAAACCCCGGCAGCATCTCGCCTTCGGCGCCGGCATCCATCGCTGCGTCGGCGACCGGCTTGCCGAACAGCAAATCCGCATTCTTTGGGAGGAAGTGTTGGCAAGGGACCTTCGTTTTGAGATGGTCGGTCCGCCGCAGCGGCTCTATTCGAATTTCATCCGCGGCATACGTTCGCTGCCGGTAAGGATTGTGAATTGAACCATCAGCGTCATTGCGAGCGCAGCGAAGCAATCCATCGCGCCGCGCAAAGAAAGTATGGATTGCTTCGTCGCTACGCTCCTCGCAATCACGACAACAAGGACCAAGAATGACGAAGAACGATCCCGTTGACGTCCTGATCATTGGCGCCGGTGCTTCCGGCGCAGCCGTCGCCTGGAGCCTGGCCGATACCAAGATGCACATTCTCTGCCTCGACCAGGGCGGCTGGATGAATTCCTCGGACTATCCGAGCACCGGGCGCGACTGGGAGGCAAAATTCTACGGCGACTGGTCGACCAGCCCGAACGTCCGTGGCCGGCCCGAGGACTACCCGATCAACGACGACAACTCACCAATCAAGGTGGTGAATTTCAACGGCGTCGGCGGCTCGACGGTCATGTACACCGCGCATTGGCCGCGGCTGCATCCGTCCGATTTCAAGGTGAAGACGCTCGACGGCGTCGCCGATGACTGGCCGATCGATTACGACGCGCTCACCCCGTTCTTCGAAGAGAACGACCGCATGATGGGCGTCTCGGGCCTATCCGGCGATCCGCGTTCGCCGCTGACGCACCCGCCGATGCCGCCGCAGCCGCTCGGGCTCTCCGGCCCGCTGATCGGCAAGGCCATGAACAAGCTCGGCTGGCACTGGTGGCCATCGGACACCACGGTCGCGACGATGGACTATGAGGGCAGGGCGCGCTGCATCAATCTCGGCCATTGCACGCCGGCCTGCGCACAAGGCGCCAAGGCGTCGACCGACATCACCTATTGGCCGCACGCGCTCCGCGCCGGCGTCGAACTCAAAACCCATTGCCGGGTGCGCGAGATCCTGACCAACGAGCACGGCATGGCGTCGGGCGTCGTCTACTACGATAAGGATGGCGTCGAGCAGTTCCAGCCCGCCGAGGTCGTGATCATCGCCTGCAACGGCGTCGGCACGCCGCGGCTGCTACTGAATTCGGTCTCGGGCCGTTTCCCGAACGGGCTTGCGAATTCTTCCGGCCTGGTCGGCAAGAACCTGATGTTCCATCCCTATGCGCAGATCTACGGCTTCGTGAAGGAGCCGACCGACTCTAACCGCGCGCCGCCGACCTGCCTCTGGAGCAAGGAGTTTTACGACACCGATCTGTCGCGCGGCTTCGTCCGCGGCTACGGAATCCAGTTCGGCCGCGGCGCAGGGCCGGTGTTCGAGGCCGTCGCGAGCGAGCAGAAGGGCATCTTGCCGTGGGGCGCGGATCATCACCGCGTCTTCCGCAAGCTCAACGGCCATCGGCTCGGAGTCTCAGCGATTTGCGAGGATCTGCCCGAGGAACACAACCGCGTCACGCTCGATCCCGTGCTGAAGGATAGTCATGGCATTCCCGCACCGAAGATCGACTACACGATCAGCGAAAACAGCCGGAAGATGATGGCGCACGGACTGGCGCGGGGTAAGGAGATTCTCGAAGCCGCGGGTGCTACCGACCTTTGCATCAACGACCCGATCCCGTGGGGCGGCTGGCATCTGCTCGGCACCGCACGGATGGGTACCGATCCGGCGCGCTCGGTGGTCAACGAATGGGGCCGGTCGCATGATGTGAAGAATCTCTTCATCGTCGACGGCAGTGTGTTTGTGACGTCAGGCGGCGTGAACCCGACCTCGACCATCCAGGCGATCGCGCTCTACGTCGCCGACCAGATGAAACAACGTCTTGCCAATCTCTTCGACTGAGGCCGCCATGTCCGTATCAAATGAACTGACCTCAGCCCAGCGCGACGATCTCCGCATCGTCGCAGCGATGATCGTCCCCGCTAGCGACGAGTACAAGGTGCCCGGCGCGGACGACCCCGCTGTCCAGGCCGACATGCTGGCGACGCTCGGGCGCGACACCGCGCTGGTGGCGCAAGCGCTCGACCATCTCGCGCGGCTTGCCGGCAAGCCGCTCGCCGAGCTCGATCCGGCGCGGCGCGATGCGGTGGCGCAGGAGTTCCGCGCATCGGGTGGCGCTGCGGCCGCAACCCTCGTCCGCGTCGTGCTGCAATGCTACTACCGCGACGATCGCGTGCTGCGATCGCTCGGGCTGGAGCTCCGCGCGCCGTTCCCGCAAGGTTACACGCTGGAGCAGGGCGACTGGTCGCTGCTCGATCCGGTCAAGAGCAGCCCCCCGAGCTTGCGGCGAGCTACCTAAACGGCGGGGCAGGTTTGCGCCCTGGTTGAGGCTCTTGCGGCGACGTATGCCCGTAACCATCTGAGTTGGCCTAAGGATTTTGGCCATGTTGGATTTTACCACAGATAGCGCCGATGACGGATCGTCATCGCGCGCGACCGAACACGCCTCCGCCAACGACCAGGCGCTGCTGGACGCCTATTCCAACGCCGTGATCGGCGTGACCGAACGCGTCGGCCCTGCCGTCGTGCGCGTTGAAACCGGCCCGAAAGTCCGCACCGCGCGCGAGCGCGGTGGCCTCGGCTCGGGCATCGTCATCTCGCCGGATGGTCTGGTGCTGACCAACAGCCATGTTGTCGGATCGTCGAAAGAGATCCGGTTGCGGGATACCGAAGGTTTCGTCACCGACGCGCATGTGCTCGGGCTCGATCCCGACACCGATCTTGCCTTGCTGCGGGCCGACGGCGCACGTGACCTGCCGTATGCATCGCTCGGCAACTCAAAAAGCCTGCGCCGCGGCCAGCTCGTGGTCGCGATCGGCAACCCCTTAGGGTTTGAATCGACGGTGACCGCGGGTGTGGTGTCGGCGCTGGGACGTTCGATCCGCTCGGTGAGCGGGCGGACCATCGAGGACGTGATCCAGACCGACGCCGCGCTCAATCCCGGCAATTCCGGCGGGCCGCTGGTGTCGTCGGCGGCGGAAGTGATCGGGATCAACACCGCGATCATTCAGGGCGCGCAGGGCATCTGCTTTGCGGTCGCCAGCAACACCGCGCAGTTCGTGCTGTCGGAGATCATCCGCCACGGCTATGTCCGCCGCGCCTATATCGGCGTGTCCGGCCAGACCGCCCCGATCCCGCGGCGGCATGCGGTGGTGGCCGGCGTCGACAACACAATGGGCGCGCTATTGGCGCAGATCGAGGCTGATAGCCCGGCGGCCCAGGCCGGCCTGTTGCCGGGTGATGTCGTGATCAAACTGGATGGCGTCGAGATCAACGGCGTCGACGACCTGATCCGTGCGCTCGACCGCGACCGCATCGATCGCAAGCTGGAAATGGACGTGCTGCGTACGGGAAGGTTGCGCGCGGTGGATATTCACCCGATAGAGCGCAAGCGTGCGGCGCGGCAGTGAAGGTACTGCCCCTCATGGTGAGGAGGCGCGTAGCGCCGTCTCGAACCATGCGGCCAAGGACGGGCCTGCATCCTTCGAGACGCGCTTCGCGCTCCTCAGGATGAGGAGAGAGAATTTACCCCCTCAACGCCGCCAGCAATTCATCCGGCGCTTCGGCCATCATCATGTGGCCGGCGCCGGGCAGCACCACGACGCGGGCGTTCGGGGTTGCCGCCGCCAGCGTCTTGCCGGCTTTTGCGGGCGTCATCATGTCGCGCTCGCCGAGAATGAACGTCGCTGGCACCTTGACCGCCGCTGCTGCCGCGAGCGCGCCCTCGTAAGAATTACAGGCGTTGAGATCGTTGTAGAGCACGCCCGGGCGGGTCTGCTGCAGCACGCGCTGCGCGCCCTGATGCATCCATAATCCCGGCGCGAGACTGCCGCCGAGTTCGGCCTTGAAACCAAGGCCCCAGATCGAGACCATGTCGATCGCATCGGGATTGTTGAACTCTGCGGCCTTGAGCAGGTCGGGGCCGACCGTCATCGTGGCCGCGGTGCCGATGAGGCTCAGGCCAGAAACCTTGTCTGGATGTCGCGCCGAGGTTTCCAGCGCGATCAGCGATCCCATGGAATGCCCGACCAGTTTTGCCTTCGGCGCACCTGCTGCATCGAGCAGCGCCGCGGTCCAGTCGGCCATGCCCGCGATGGTCGGCAAGGCATTGCCGGACGAGCGGCCATGGCCCGGCAGATCCGGCGCCAGCACGGCATAGCCATGATGGGCGAACCAGCGGCTGTGCAGCGCCCAGGTCGAATGATCAAAACCCGCGCCGTGCAGCATCACCACCGCGGGCAGGGACGGATCGAACGGACGCCCGCCGGTGGCAACGAAAATATCGGACCCTTTGACTGACAGTTGCATGGCTCACACCTTCTGCGATGCGCGGAGCGCCTGGCCGAGATCGTCGATGATGTCAGCCACGGCTTCAATGCCGACCGATAGCCGCACCAGTTCCTCGCCGACGCCGGCGGCCTTGAGTTGCGCTGCGTCCATCTGCTGATGGGTGGTGCTGGCCGGATGGATCACCAATGTCTTGGCGTCACCGACATTGGCGAGGTGGCTGACCATGCGCAGCGTCTCGATGAATTTCTTGCCCGCGGGCCTTCCGCCCTTGATGCCGAAACTGACGATCGAGCCGGCGCCCTTCGGCAGCAGCCGCAATGCGAGCTGATGGTCCGGATGATCTTCCAGCGCAGGATGCAGCACCCACTCGACCGCCTTGTTGGATTTCAGGAATTCCAGCACCGCGAGCGTATTGGTCATGTGGCGTTCCATGCGGACGCCCAGCGTCTCGACGCCCTGCAGCAGCTGGAATGCGTTGGTCGGCGACAGGCAGGCGCCGAAATCGCGCAGGCCCTCGGTGCGGGCGCGCATGATGAAGGCGGCCTGGCCGAACTGCTCGTCGAAGACGATGCCGTGATAGCCGGCATAAGGTTCGGTCAGGACCGGGAACTTGCCGGAATCGTGCCAATCAAAATGGCCGCCATCAACGATGACGCCGCCGATCGCGATGCCGTGGCCGCCGATCCATTTGGTCGCCGAGTTCATCACGATGTCGGCGCCAAGCTCGATCGGCCGACTCAGGAATGGCGTGGCAAAGGTGTTGTCAATCAGTAGCGGGATCTTGGCGTCATGCGCGATCTGCGCGACATCAGGGATATCCAGCACTTCGAGGCCGGGATTGCCGATGGTCTCGCCGATAACGAGCTTCGTGTTCGGCCTGATCGCATCGCGGAACGCGTCGAGTTCGCGCGGTTTGACGAACGTCGTCGTGATGCCGAAGCGCGGCAGCGTGTGCGCCAGCAAATTGATGGTGCCGCCATAGAGCGAGGAGGAGGCGACGATATGGTCGCCGGCATTGAGCAGGGTGGCGATCGCCAGATGCAGCGCCGCCATGCCGCTCGCGGTGCAGATCGCGCCGACGCCGGCTTCCAGCGCCGCAAGCCGCTCTTCGAGCACCGCGGTCGTCGGATTGGAAATCCGCGTGTAGATATGCCCGGCGCGTTCGAGGTTGAACAGCGCGGCGGCGTGGTCGGAATCCTGGAACACGTAGGACGTGGTCTGGTAGATCGGCACCGCGCGGGCGCCGGTGACGGGGTCCGGGCGCTGGCCGGCATGCAGGCTTAGGGTTTCGAAGGCAGGCGGCTTGGGTGCGGGCATGCGGGCCTCGTCAAATCGTTTGGTGGCCAGGGATTGCGTGTTGCCGGTTCAGACGTGCACGGCGGCGCGGACGCGGCCGGCATTTCCGAACACGCGTATGTATCGCTCGACTTCGGACGGCGAGCCTGTCGCCTTTTCCGGATTGTCCGACAGTTTGACAGCGGGCCGTCCATCGACCGACGTCACCTTGCAGACGATCGAGATCGGATCGAGATCGGCCGATCCATCCGGCGCGCAGCCGACGAAATCATTGGTGAGGTTGGTGCCCCAGCCGAAGCTGACGCGGACCCGCCCGGTAAAATGCCGATAGGTCTCTTCGATCGAGCCGACGTCCATGCCGTCGGAGAACACCAACAGCTTCTCCCGGGGATCACGGCCCTTCTGCTTCCACCACTTGATGATGTCTTCGCCGGCCGCGATCGGCGGCGCGCTGTCGGGGCGAAAGCCGGTCCAGTCGGCGACCCAGTCCGGCGCATCGCGCAGGAACGGCTTGGTGCCGAAGGCGTCGGGCAGGGCAATCAGCAAATTGCCGCCATAGGTATGGCGCCACTGATCGAGGATGCGATAGGGCGCCCAGCGCAGCTCGGTATCGTCATTGGCGAGCGCAGCCGCGACCATCGGCAATTCATGCGCATTGGTGCCGATCGCTTCGAGATCATTGTCCATTGCGAGCAGCACGTTGGAGGTGCCGGTGAAGGATGATCCAAGTCCTTCCTTGACCGCCTCGACGCACCAGCGTTGCCACAGAAAACCGTGGCGGCGGCGGGTGCCGAAGTCGGACAACCGCAAGCCTTCCAATTTGCGCAGCCGCTCGACCTTGGTCCAGAGTTTTGCCTTGGCGCGGGCATAGAGCACGTCGAGCGCGAACCGCCCCTGTCCCTTCAGTGCCTGGCGCGAGCGCAGTTCGTTCAGGATCGCGAGCGCCGGGATTTCCCACATCGTGGTGTGGGTCCACGGCCCGTGGAAATGCAGCTCATACTGGCCGTCCACCTTGCGCAGCTCGTATTCGGGCAGGCGGAAATTGGCGAGCCAGTTGATGAAGTCCGGGGAGAACATCTGGGTCTTGCCGTAGAACGTATTACCGGCGAGCCAGATCAGTTCTTTCTTGGTGAAGCGGATGGAGCGGGCGTGGTCGAGCTGGGCGCGCAACTCGCCCTCATCGATGATCTCGGCCAGCCGCACATGCTTGCTGCGGTTGATCACCGAAAACGTCACCTGCTGATCCGGGTAGAATTCCCGAATCATTTGCAGCATCAGCAGCTTGTAAAAGTCGGTATCCAGCAGGCTCCGCACGATCGGATCGAGCCGCCAGCCGTGGTTGTAGGTCCGGGATGCAATATCTGTGACTGCCATGCCGGAACTGTATCGTGGTCGCGACGGCCCAACCAGTGGGTTTTTGACGGCGGCATGGCAGCTCAGCGCGCCATTTCCTGCCGGATTCGCCCAATGGTTGCGTGGATATCGCCCCATCCCGGCCGATCCGGGGCAAATTGTCGCCGCAGGTAGACGGCCAGCTCCGCAACCTGGCCGTCGGTCAGGCTGTCCTTGAAGGCGGGCATATAGCCGAGGTCGCTGGTCACGGGGGCTTTGATGCCGTGCAGGATCACCTGGATCAGATTGTCGGGCACGGCGCTGTGCAAATTGCTGTTCAGCGCCAGCGACGGCCGGCTGCCGAATAACGGCGCGCCGCCGACCTCGTGGCAGACCGCGCAGGCGCCCTGATAGATCCGTGCGCCGACGCTGGAAGCCGCAACAAGCCTGGTACTGGTCGCGGCCTCGAGTTTGGCGGCGAGGGCATCCTGCGCGGGCTTATCGGTAGCGGTCTCGTTGAACGAGCCGAGGTAGACGGCCATGGCGCGGATGTCCTGATCGGGCAGTGCGGCGAGTTCCTTCACGACCGGCGCCATCGGTCCCGCGGCGACGCCGTGCAAGCGCGACTCGCCGGTCCGCAAATAGGCGTAGAGCTCATCCTCGCTCCAGGGGATCGGCGCTTGCGACAGCGATGTCAGGGCGGGTGCTTCCCAGCCTTCCGCGAAGCCGCCCGCGAGGTAAGCACTTTGCTTCTCTGCACCCAGTACGTTGCGCGGCGAATGGCAGGCGCTGCAATGGCCGAGGCCTTCGACCAGATAGGCGCCGCGATTCCATATGTCGGATTTGCTCGCATCCGCCTGGAACGATTTTGGCTGGTGGAATAGCGCATTCCATCCGGCCAGCAGCGGGCGGATGTTGAACGGGAACGCCAGCTTGTTTTCCGGATTTTCCGCGCGCACCGGCGATTGCGCCATTAGGTAAGCATAGAGCGCCTGCAGGTCGGCATCATTTGTCTTCGCGAAATGCGTATAGGGAAACGCGGGATAAAGATGCTTGCCATCGCGATGAATGCCTTCGCGCATCGACCGCTCGAAGGCTGGATAGGACCACGCGCCCATTCCGGTTTCGATATCGGGGGTGATGTTAGTGCTATAGATAATCCCGAACGGCGTCTCGAGCGGCCGGCCGCCGGCATTGAGCACGCCATTGATGCTGGTGTGGCAGACCGCGCAGTCGCCGAGCGCGGCGAGTTGCTGGCCGCGTGCGATGGTCGCCGCCGAATAGACTGACGCATCCGGCCGCGCGATTGGGGCAATCGCGCGCCACGGCAGCACGGCGGCGCCGATGCCGACCACTGCCGCGCATAATGCCGCCGCCGTCGCCAGCACGCCGCGCCGTCCGGCAAACGGGTTTTTCCATTTGCTCAGATCAGGTGCGGGCTGCGGCGCAGGCAGAGCCTCCGGCACCACTGTCGCTTCGCCATGCAATCCCCTCAAAATGCGTTCCGGCGTAAACGGCAATTCGCGAAACCGCACGCCGGTCGCATCATAGATCGCGTTGGCGATGGCGGCAGCGCTGGGGACCGAGGCGGACTCGCCGACGCCGAGCGGCGGCTGATCCTGCCGCGGCAGCATCAGCACGTCGATCTTGGGCACGTCAGGGAATTTGATGATGGGGTAGGCGCCCCATTCGCGCGCCGTCACCTGTGCACGGTCGAACGACACTTCCTCCATTAGCGCGCGGCTGGTCGACTGGATCACGTTGCCGTGGATCTGATGACGCACCCCTTCCGGGTTGATCATCAGCCCGGAATCCTGGCCCGCGACCACGCGGGTGACGCTGACATCGCCGGTCGCCTTGTTGACCGCGACGTCGGCGATCCATGCCGACCACGCCGCGCCATAGCCCGGGAATTTGCTGTGTACATAGAGCGCATAGGCAAAGCCACGGCCGCGCACGATGTCGCCCTCGGCTTCGCTCTCCTGTCGCACCGGCCGTGGTTTCCACCCCGCGCGCTCAGCCACCGCATTGACGAGATCGACGGCGCGCGCGTCCTTCAGGTAGCGCAGGCGATATTCGATCGGATCGACGCCGGCCTCGGTGGCGAGCTCGTCGATGTAGGATTCATGCGCGAAAGTGTTGGGCAGTGCGGAGACGCCGCGGAACCAGGAGGCACGCACGATCGGCGGCATGTCGTGCGCCACCACGCGCATGTGATCGTAATCGTAAGGCGGGATCGCGGTGCGATCGCCCATCTCGAACACCGCGGGCTCCGGTGCGATCCGCCCGGTGAGCAGCAGCGCGAGCGTCGGCGCGCCGTTCGAGGGATAGCGCGTCGCAAAATCGTAAGCCGCAACGCTGCCGTCGGCGTTCAGCCCGCCATTGACGTCCATCAATTGCCCGGTGCCCTTTGGCTCCCAGGCGTGTTCCTGCTCGCGCGTCAACTGCACGCGCACGGGACGGCCGACCGCGCGCGACAGCAGCAGCGCGTCGGCGGTGACGTCGTCGGCGCAGTTGCGGCCATAGCAGCCGGCGGCTTCCATCCTGACAACATTGATCTCGGCTTCCGGCCGTTCGATCAACAGCGCCAGATCGACGCGCAGGATGTGCGGGTTTTGCGTGCCGGACCAGACCCGGATCGCGCCGTCCTGATAGTCGGCGACCGCGCAGGAGGGTCCGATCGAGCCATGCATCTGATACGGCCAGACGTAAGTCCGCGCCATCGGCTTGGCGGCGGATGCGATGGCAGCATCGACATTACCCCTGTCGATCAGCGTCCGCGGCGTCGATGGATTGGCGCGTAGTGCCGTTTGGAGATTGCCGAGGTCAGGCAATGTCGGCACCGGCTTCCAGCTCACCTTGAGCTGCGCCGCCGCCTTGATCGCGTTCTCCTCGCGTTCGGCAACCACGCCAATGAAATCGCCGATCCTGACCACGGCCACCAGCCCCGGGATATCGCGCACCGAGGCTTCGTCGACCGCGATCAGGCTGGTGCCCACGAACGGGCCGGCGTCGATGCCGGCATAAGGCGGTCGCACGACGCGGCCGTGCAGCATGCCGCGCACGCGCATGTCGTGGACATAGACCAGTTCGCCGGTGGCTTTCGCCGGCAGGTCCACGCGCGGCACCGATTGCCCGACGATGGAATAGGCGCTGACGTTCTTCACCGTTACATCTTCGGTGAGTTCGAGCCGAATGATGTCCTCGGCGATCAATTCGCCGTAGCTGACGGTGCGGTTGTCCTTGCCGCGGATGAGTCCGTCTTCGATGCTGAGATCGTTGGCCGGCACCTCCAGCCGTTCCGCCGCACGCGCGATCAAAAATTGCCTCGCCTGCGCCGCGGCCTTGCGCAGCGGCACCGCCGTGATCTGGATGGTTTCGCTCGCGATCGTCGCGCCCTGGTTGGGTACAACAGAGGTATCGCCGAGCACGACCACGACGCGGGCAAAGGACACGTCGAGTTCCTCGGCGACGATCTGTCCAAGCGCGGTGCGGATTCCGGTGCCGAGATCGACATGACCGTTATAGGCGGTGACCGAACCATCAGCGGTGATCTTGATGAAGGTTTCGAACGCGCCCGACTCTGTCGGACGAACCACCGACAGCGATCCCTGTGCGCGTTCGCTGCTCGCTGGCGTCTCCGGCGTTGCCATCAGTCGTGGGCCTCGACGGCGTAGCCCGCGGCCCGCATCGCGGCGCGGATAATTTCGATATGCGCGCCGCAGCGGCACAGATTGTAGCGCAGCGCTTCCAGCACCTCCGCCTCGGAAGGACGCGCGTTGCGCGCGAGCAGCGCCTTGGTGCTGATGATCATGCCGTTAAGGCAATAGCCGCATTGCGCAGCCTGCTCGCGGATGAAGGCATCTTGAACCGGATCGGGGTGCTCACGCGAACCGAGGCCTTCGAGCGTCACAATGTCGCGCCCGGCGCAGCCTTCAATCGGGATCACGCAGGAACGCGCCGCCTCGCCGTCGATCAACACCGCGCAGGCGCCGCACTCGCCGAGTCCGCAGCCATATTTCGGTCCGTTCAAGGCGAGGTCGTTGCGCAACACATAGAGCAACGCGGTGTCGGGCGCGGCGTCGACATCGCAGCTTTTGCCGTTGACGGTCAGGCGCATCGTGCTCTGCGTCATGCTCTGCGCCTTGATCCCTGGGCCCCGGTTGCGCTGCAAAATGTGGTGCGGACGTCCTTCGAAGATACCGTTTGTATACAAACGTGCAAGCGGGGCGTTCCGTGACGCAATGCCTTGCCCGATTTATAAACACGACGCGAGGCAAATGAGTTTTTATGCGGCAATCGCGGTTTTTCGCTTGGGGCCCCGCTTGACAGGGTTTCCGTCCGCGCGCAACATCATTCGTATACGAACAAAATGATCGTCTCGCGGGAATGCGGGTATGATCGGCGCCTCCCAGCGAGCGGGCTTGTTCACGATGACGGATACGACGACTGCCGGTGGCGACAAGATCCGCTGCGATGCCTGTCCGGTGATGTGCTACATCAAGCCGGGCGCGGCGGGCGCGTGCGATCGCTACGCCAATCATGACGGCGTATTGGTGCGCGTCGATCCGCATATCGTGCTGGAGCGAACGGTGTCGCATGGCGGACGGCTGGTGCCGTTCCAGGCCGGCGGCGGCGATTGGGACGGCAAGCTCGTCCGTGAGCCCAATGTATTCGTGACCGCAATCGGCGCCGGTACGACGTATCCCGATTACAAGCCGGCGCCCTTCATCGTGTCGTCGGAGATCGACGGCGTCGACATGGTCACCGTCGTGACCGAAGGTATTTTCAGCTATTGCGGCGTCAAGGTGAAGATCGACACCGATCGCCATCTCGGGCCCGAGACCGCGACCGTCCGCGCGCAGGGCGAGGCGATCGGCCATGTCACAACAGGCGAATATGGCTCGCAGATGCTCTCGCTCGGCGGCGTGCATCACCTGACCGGCGGTTCCAAGAAAGAGGGACGCGTCACCTGCGACGCGCTGATGGACCTGTCCAATTGCAAGCCGGTCGAACTGACAATCGATGGCGGCGCCACCGTGGTGGTGCAGGCCGGGTATCCGCCTGTCGTCAACGGTGTCGCGGAAGAGCGGATGCGGGTCGGCTGCGGCTCGGCCACGATCGGCATGTTCGCCAAGCAGTGGCACGGCAAGGTCGATGAGGTCGTTGTCGTGGACGACCACATTACCGGCGTTCTCTCGGAGCATCAGGCCGGCAAGCTGCTCGATATTCCCGATACCGGGATCAAGATGAAGGGGCGGCGCTCGACGCCGGGCCGTTACTTTCAGGTCGCCGAGCCCGGTACCGGCTGGGGCGGCACCAAGATTTCCGATCCCTTGTCGGTGCTGGGTCCGTTCAATCCAAAGGAGGCACGGCCGGGCCTGACCATGCTGATGGTGTCGACCACCGGCGAGCATGCCGCCTATTACGTGCTCGACGAGGCGCTCAGGCCGATTGAGACGCAAATGCCGCTCGACCTGAAACTCTCGGTCGAGCGTATCCAGGAAAATTGTGAACCGGCGCTATGCACGGTGTTGTTCATGGGCGGCGCAGGCGGCTCGCTGCGCGCGGGTGTCACCGACAATCCGGTGCGGCTGACGCGGTCGGTCAAGGACGCGCTGACGCGGGTCACCAGCGGCGGCGCGCCGGTCTATGTCTGGCCGGGTGGCGGTATCACCTTCATGGTCGATGTCACGCAGATGCCGGCGGGGGCCTTCGGCTATGTGCCGACGCCTGCCTTGGTGGCGCCGATCGAGTTCACGCTGCGGCTGTCGGACTATGCGGCGCTGGGCGGCCACATGGATTACGTTCGTCCGTTGGCCTCCCTCAAGGACAACACCGAGATCCGCCCGATGCCCTACATCCCGGGACGGCACGCATGAAACGCCTCCCGCAAATAGCGCTTCTTCCTGACGGCAAGCGGTTGCATTTGCAGGACGGTCCAATCGATCTGATCATCGAGGCCAGCGGCAATTTGGCGGAAGTCCGCGCCGCCTATGACGCCGCAGTGCGGCGCTTCACCGGTCTGCTCGATGAACTCTGCGAGGAATTGACGACGCTGCGTCGGGCGTCTGATCCTGTGCAGTGCGCACTGAAAGGCATCGTCGCGCGCCGCATGCATGCGGCGGTGGCGCCGTTTGCGTCAGGTCATTTCATCACGCCGATGGCGGCGGTAGCGGGCTCGGTTGCGGAAGAGATTCTCGGCGCGATGCTAGGCGCGGCGCGTCTCGATCGCGCCTATGTCAATAATGGCGGTGACATCGCGCTGCATCTGACCGGCGGCGAACAATTCACCGTCGGACTGATGGACCGGCCGGACCGGCATGGCCTGATGCGCACAATGATCGTCGATGCTGACGACCCGATCCGGGGCGTCGCGACCAGCGGCCGCCATGGCCGCAGCTTCTCGCTCGGCATCGCCGACGCCGTCACCGTGCTGGCACGAACGGCCTCAATGGCCGATGCCGCCGCCACCATCATCGCCAATGCCGTGGATCTGCCCGGCCACCCCGCGATTGTCCGCTGTCCGGCCAATGAACTGCAGCCCGACAGCGATCTCGGCGCGCGCCGCGTCACCCGCGACGTCGGGCCGTTGACCGAAGCCGAGGTCGAAGCCGCGCTGGAGGCGGGGGCGCTCTGTGCGCAACAATTGTTCGCAGCCGGATTGATCGAAGGCGCGGCGTTACGCCTGCTTGGCGAAACGCTCGTGGTCGGAACTACTGGCGGCGCGGCGCCAGCGTTGCATGCCCATCACGGAAGCGCGATAGAAAGTGCAGTTCATGCTTGAGCGGGAAAAAGGCCAATGAGCGCCATCATTCGCAAGATCGTCACGGTGGTCGAGGAAACCCATCTGGAGATGGGAAAGACGATCGCGCCGCCGACACGGCGTGCCGCGGCCATTGCCGTGATCGAGAATCCGTTCGCCGGAAAATATGTCGAAGACCTCTCGCCCTTGATCGCGATCGGCGAGGAACTCGGCGAACTGTTGTCGAAGCGCGCGGTCGCGGCGCTTGGGATCGACGGCGCCAAGGCACAGAGCTACGGCAAGGCCGCAGCGGTCGGCGAAAACGGCGAACTCGAGCACGCGGCCGCGATCCTGCACCCGAAGATGGGCGCGCCGGTGCGCAAGGTGCTGAGCAAGGGCGCGGCGCTGATCCCGTCCTCGAAGAAGCGCAGCGGTCCGGGCACCACGCTGGATATTCCGCTCGGCCACAAGGACGCGGCCTTCGTGCGTAGTCATTTCGACGGCATGGAAGTGCAGATCAACGACGCGCCGCGTGCCAACGAGATCATGGTGGCGGTCGCGGTCACCGACAGCGGCAGGCCGCTGCCGCGGGTCGGCGGATTGACGGTTGCTGAAGTCAAGGGCGAAGACGGATTAAGATAATTTCTTCAACATTGGAGGGTGAGGGTATGCGACGGAGTTATTTGCTGGGAGCAGGATTGGCGATCGCGGTTGCGGGCATGGCGAGTTCTGCTATGGCGCAGAGCGGAGAGATCAAGATCGGCGAGATCAACAGCTATTCGCTGCTGCCGGCCTTCACCGAACCCTACCGCAAGGGCTGGCAGCTCGCGGTTGAGGAGGTCAACGCCGCCGGCGGGATCAACGGCAAGAAGCTCGTGGTCATCTCCAAGGACGACGGCGGCAAGCCGGCCGACGCCACTACCGCGGCCAACGAACTGGTGTCGAGCGAAAACGTCGCGATGCTGACGGGAACCTTCCTGTCCAACATCGGCCTTGCCGTCAGCGATTTTGCAAACCAGAAGAAGGTGTTTTTTCTAGCAGCAGAACCGCTGACCGACGCCATCACCTGGTCGAAGGGCAACCGCTACACGTTCCGCCTGCGCCCTTCCAACTACATGCAGGCGGCGATGCTGGTGGAAGAAGCCGCCAAGCTGCCGGCAAAGCGCTGGGCCACGATCGCGCCGAACTATGAATACGGCCAGTCGGCCGTCGCCGTGTTCAAGAAGCTGATGTCGGAAAAGCGCCCCGATATCGTCTGGGTTGACGAACAGTGGCCGCCGCAGGGCAAGATCGACGCAGGCCCGGTGGTGCAGGCTGTCGCGGCCGCTAATCCCGAGGCGATTCTCAACGTCACCTTCGGTGCGGATCTCGTGAAGCTCGTTCGCGAAGGCAATACGCGAGGCCTGTTCAAGAACCGTTCGGTGGTGTCCTTCCTCACCGGCGAACCGGAATATCTCGATCCGCTGAAGGACGAAACGCCTGAGGGCTGGATCGTCACCGGTTACCCCTGGTACGACATCAAGACGCCTGACCACGACAAGTTTCTGAAAGCCTATCAGGCGAAGTTCAACGACTATCCGCGCCTCGGTTCGATCGTCGGCTATCAGACCATCAAGGCGGCTGCAGCGATCCTTGCCAAAGCCAACTCGACCGATCCGGAGAAGCTGATCGCCGCGACCGAAGGGCTGTCGATGCCGTCACCGTTCGGCGAAATCACCTTCCGCAAGATCGATCACCAGTCGACGCTCGGCGCTTACGTCGGCAAGACCGCGCTGAAGGACGGCAAGGGTGTGATGGTGAACTCGGTCTATCGCAAGGGCACGGACTATCTCCCGAGCGATGCCGAAGTCGAAAAGCTTCGCCCGAAAGATTGAGGGCTACTCTCCCTCTCCCGCTCTTCGCGGGGTCGAGACGAGCGAAGCTCGCTCTTAGAGGGCAGGGGTGAGGGGCTCTATCCGCGAGTCCTGTGCTCGTCGTTAGACCTGTACCCCCTCACCCGAATTGCACCGGACGATGCTTCGCATCGCCGAGGCAATTCGACCTCTCCCCGCAAGCGGGGAGAGGTTAGCAAGACCTGATCCTGAGGAGACGCGAGCGCCGTCTCGAAGGATGAAGCCGAGAAACTGAGACGACACCGACCAACGCGCGAGCAACAGACCGCCCATGGCCTTCTACTTCGTTCAGTTCCTGACCGGTCTTGCCAGCGCGGCGTCGCTGTTTCTGGTCGCGTCGGGCCTGTCGATCATCTTCGGCGTGACGCGGATCGTGAATTTCGCCCATGGCGCGTTCTACATGCTCGGCGCCTATGTCGCGTTCACGTTGACCGAGCGTTTCTCCGGCGCGCTCGGCTTCTGGGGCGGCATCGTTGTGGCGGCGCTGGTCGTGGCCGTGGTCGGCGTGATCGTCGAGATGGTGCTGCTGCGGCGGATCTATCACGCACCGGAACTGTTCCAGCTGCTCGCGACTTTCGGCCTGACCCTGATGGTCGAGGATCTCGTGGTGCTGATCTGGGGGCCCGATGACCTCCTGGGCCGCCGCGCGCCGGGCTTCAAGGGCGCGGTCGATTTCTTCGGCCAGAACATTCCGACCTACGATTTGTTCCTGATTGCGATCAGTCCGGTCGTGCTCGGCGGGCTCTGGCTGCTGTTCCAACGTACCCGCTGGGGTGTGCTGGTGCGCGCGGCGACGCAGGACCGCGATATGGTCGCAGCGCTGGGCGTCAACCAAAAATGGCTGTTCACCAGCGTGTTCGCGCTCGGGGTCTTTCTCGCGGCGCTGGGCGGCGCGCTGCAGATTCCGCGCGACGCAGTGCATCACGCGCTCGATCTGCGCATCATCGTCGACGTGTTCGTCGTGGTCGTCATCGGCGGGCTCGGCAGCATCATCGGCGCGTTCGTGGCCGCGGTGCTGGTGTCGGAGCTCAACGCCTTCGGCATTCTGATCTTCCCGAAGATTTCGATCATCCTCGTATTCCTTGTCATGGCGGTGGTGCTGATCGTCCGTCCGTGGGGCCTGTTCGGCAAGCCGGAAGCCGCGGCGCGTCGCACGCCGGGGCTGACCGTCAATCCCTGGCGGCCGCTGACGTCAAACGAGCGCTGGCTGGCAATGGCCGGGCTTGCGGTCGCGGCGATGCTGCCACTGTTCGCCGGCAGTTATGCGCTGACCGTCGGCTCGGAGATCGCGATCTTCGTGATCTTTGCCGCCAGCCTGCATTTCCTGATGTCGGTCGGCGGCCTCGCCTCATTCGGCCATGCCGCCTATTTCGGACTTGGCGCTTACGGCGTTGCGTTCCTCGCCAAGATGGCGGGGCTACCGATGATCGTTTCGCTGCTCGTCGGCCCGCTGCTCGGTCTGGTCGGTGCAGCCATCTTCGGCTTCTTCGCCGTGCAATTGTCCGGCGTCTATTTCGCGATGCTGACGCTGGCGTTCGCGCAGATCGTCTGGTCGATCGCGTTCCAGTGGGTCACGGTGACTGGCGGCGACAACGGCATTTTGGGCGTCTGGCCCGAAAAATGGGCGGCGGGTCCGGCGAGTTTCTACTGGCTGTCGCTCGGCGTCGCCGCGATCGCGGTGGCCATATTGCGGGTGATCGTGTTCTCGCCGTTCGGTTTCGCGCTGCGTGCGACCCGGGATTCACTACTGCGCAGCGAAGCCATCGGCATCAACGGCAAGCGTGTGCAATGGACCGCCTTTGTGATCGCGGGCACGGTCGCCGGATTTGCCGGCGCGTTGTTCGCGTACCTGAAAGGCAGCGTGTTCCCCGACAGCCTCGGCATCTCGCTGTCGGTCGATGCGCTGGTGATGGTGCTGCTCGGCGGCGTCGAGACCGTGTCGGGCGCTGTGGTCGGCGCCATCGTCTTCAAGGCGCTCAACATCTGGCTCGTGAGCCAGACCGATCTGTCCAAGCTCGTGCTCGGCGGCTTCGTCGTGCTGATCGTGGTGGCCTTCCCCAAGGGCATCGTCGGCGTGCTGGAGACGATCCGCAATCGCCGCAAGTCTTCAACGTCTGAATCATCGTCTAAGTCGTCCTTGGCCACTTCCCCGATCGAGACCGCCGAATGAGCATGGTCCCCACATTGCTGTCGGTCGAGAACCTGAGCAAATCCTATGGCGGAGTTCACGCCGTGCGCAGCGTTTCGTTTGCGCTGCGCGCGGGCGAAATCCTGGCGCTGATCGGACCCAATGGCGCGGGCAAGAGCACCTGTTTCGACATGCTCAACGGCCAGAACACCCCCGACAGCGGCCGGATCAATTTGCTCGGCGAAGACACCGTCGGTAAAAAGCCGCGCCAGGTCTGGCGGCTCGGTGTTGGCCGCACGTTCCAGATCACCGCGACATTCCCGACCATGACCGTGCGCGAGAATGTGCAGGTCGCACTGGTGTCGTATGGGCGGCAATTATTCAATCTCTGGGGCTCGACGGCGCGTTACGCCCGCGAGGAAGCCGGCCGGCTGCTCGATCTCGTAGGCATGGGCGCCTATGCCGGGCGTCCCTGCGGCGAGCTCGCCTATGGCGACTTGAAACGGCTGGAACTCGCAATCGCGCTCGCCAACCAGCCAAAACTTCTGTTGATGGACGAGCCGACCGCAGGCATGGCGCCGCGCGAGCGCATCGAGCTGATGCGGCTCACCGCGCAGATCGCCCGTGAAAAGTCGATCGGCGTGCTCTTCACCGAACACGACATGGACGTGGTGTTCGAACATGCCGACCGCATCCTCGTGCTCAACCGCGGCAGCCTGATTGCCGAGGGCACACCCGAACAGGTCCGCGGCAATCCGCAGGTTCGCGCGATCTATCTCGGCGAGGGCCTGGTCTATGATTCGCGCCACCGCGAGGGAGCCGGCGCATGAAGCTCTCGGTGCAGGACCTCAACAGCTATTACGGCCCGGCGCATATCCTGTTCGATATTGCGCTCGAAGTCGGCGAGGGCGAGGTCGTCGCGCTGCTCGGCCGCAACGGCGCCGGCAAGTCCACCACCTTCCGTTCCATCGTGGGCCTGGTGCAGCAACGCTCCGGCCGTATCCTGTTCGAAGGCAGGGACGTCTCCACCGAGCCGACGCATGCGATCGTGCGCGGCGGGCTCGGCTACGTGCCGGAAGAGCGGCGCATCTTCACGGATCTGACGGTCGAGGAAAATCTCGAGGTCGGACGCCAGCCGAAGCGTCCCAATGCGCCGCATTGGACCCGCGAAAAACTGTTCACGCTGTTTCCGAACCTTGGCGAGATGCGGGGGCGGCCGGGCGGGCGCATGAGCGGCGGCGAACAGCAGATGCTGACGATCGCGCGGACGCTGATGGGCAATCCATCCCTGGTGCTGCTCGACGAACCATCGGAAGGGCTGTCGCCGAAGATCGTGGAACAGATGGTCGACGCCATCCTGGCCATGAAGAAGGAAGGCGTCAGCATCCTCGTCTCCGAACAGAACTTGCATTTCGCCCGGCTGATCTGCGACCGCGCCTACATCATCGAGCGCGGCAAGATCTGCTATGGCGGCACGATGGCTGAACTCGACGCGCGTCCGGACATCCGCGACGCGCACCTGTCGCTGTGACCGGCGGCGGCAAACAAGAAGAGAGAGCGCAGATGGGCAGGAGTGTTTCGGCGAAACGGAGCGTCAAGCCTGCGCGGCCGTCCTACATTCTGGACGAGCAGGTCGGCTTCATCCTGCGCCAGGTCTGGCAACGCCATTCGACGATCTTCGCCCGCGAGATCGGCATCAATCTGACCCCGACGCAATGGGCGGCAGTTGCGAAACTGACCGAGACCGGTCCGTGCTCGCAGAATCTCCTTGGTCGCCTCACCGCGATGGACGTTGCCACCATCAAGGGCGTGATCGACCGCCTCACGGCGCGCGGCCTGACCGAGACCAGCCCCGACCCCGAGGACGGCCGCCGCCTGCTGGTGAGCCTCACGCGGGCAGGGCAGCAGCTCGCTGAAAAGGCCGCGCCCAATGCACTCGCGATCACCCGGGAAACCCTGGCGCCGCTCGACGCCAAGGAACGCGAGACGCTGATGGCGCTGCTGGACAAGCTGCGCTGACGCAAGGCGTGCCTTGGTCAGCGTGAATCGCTGAGACGCCGCAGCGTTCGCGCTACTCCGCAAGGCTGAGCACCAGTGCAACAGCTCCGACGAGGATGAGGCTGATTGCCCATGACGTATCCAGATTAAACCAGCTCCGCGATACGAATTTGAGGCCGAGGTAACGGTACACCAGCCACGCCAGGAATCCGCCGGCGGCAATCATCGCGATGGCGTGGACGACGGCGACCAGCCCGGCCATACCAATATTGGCATTGATGAGGCTCAAAGCTGCCTCGTGGCCTTTGTCGAGGTCGGCCTCCCGGCAGAGTCCGAGATAGATCGGCACCAGCATCAGCCCCGCGCCGTGCGCGATTGCCACGGCAAAGGACCACAGCCCCAGTTGCGTCGGCGGTATCCGCGCCAATGCTCTTGGATGGCGCCGATCGGCAAGACGGAAGATACCAAACCCGATGACAAGGAAGCTGGCGCCGATCTGGATCTGGCGCTGCCATTCGACGAGGGTGACCAGCAGCGCGAAGGGTAGGAGCACCAGCAGCATCGCCAGCAGATGGCCGGCCGTCAGCGGCACCAGCGCGGCGCCGAGGGCACGCGTCGTCCTTTCCATCAAACCGGCGGATACAGCGAGCGGCCATCCCATTCCCGGATTTACGCCGTGGTAGAGGCCGCTCGCGATGACAGCCAGCCAGAGCCAAGCCGGTGTCCAATCCGCCGTGCTCACATTCAAGCCGACGGGTAGCAGAATGAATCGGTCGAACAGTCTCCACCATCGAGCCTGATCTGATGCGCGCGGTATCCGTCGGGGAAGCTCACGCAATAGTCCTTTGCCAGTTCGAGGCCGCCTTTCGGGTTTGCGTTGGCCATCACCTCGACGCCCGGAATGCCCTGCGGATAGAATTGGTCGTCCCAGGTCGAGTAGAGCGAGTTGGTCCAGTAGACGCGTTTGCCGTCGCGGCTGATCTCGACCATCTGCGGTCCGCCGGCATAGGCCTTGCCGTTCGGATGAGGCGTGCGGCGTGCGATGCCGCCGATATGGACCGATCCGGCAAGCTCGGGCTTTCTGGGATCGCTGACATTGTATTGACGCATCTCGCCGGTGCCCCAGCAGGCGACGTAGAGAAACTTGTCGTCCATCGACAGGTCGATGTCGGACACCAGCGGCGGCACGGCGCCAAAGCCCTGCAGAAGCGGCGGCAACTGGTCCTTTGCAGCGGGCTCGGGCGGGATCGTCGCGGTCTTCTCGATGTGAAATTTTCCGCCATCGCGCCACCAGGTCCAGATCGAGCCTTCCAGGTTCGTGGTGTCGACCACGACGCCCAGGAAGCCGTACTCCTTGACGGGATCATGCGCGGGACGCACCTCCAGCGCCATTTGATGGTTGGCGCCGAGATCGATGGTCTGGACGTTTCGCCGGGCCCGCAGGTCCCAGAAGTGGATTCGATGGCCGTATTTGTTCGAGAGCAGATCCTCCGGCACGATTCCGTTCTCGAACTGCGGCGGCAGCGCCCACTCGCTGCTCACCATGTAATCGCGCGGCAGGTTCCACCAGAAATCATAGTGCTTCTCCTGAGGACCGCGATCGATTTCCCACCGTCCGAGCACTTCGAATGTCTCGCAGTCCATAATGAAGATGCCGGGGGGGCCATCGGTGCCGTCCTTGCCGCCGCCGCCGAGCGTAGAAACGTAAATACCATCCGGCCCGCAATGGATCGTGTGCGGCCGCGAGTACCCGGTTTTTTTGAACACCTCCTCGGGCTCGATGATCTTGTGGATCTTCGCCTGGGTGGGATCTGGCTTGGTATCGACGATGTAGATCCGGGATGACCGCATGCCGGGGATGATGAGGTAGCGGCGCTCGAGGAAGGCGTGCCCGGTGAGCGGCGACAAGGCCGATGAGCAGGCGTTCCATCCGAAATGGTGAAACTCGTCGCCCTTGTTGGGCATCGTCACGGTGTGGACGATCTGACCGAAACGCGAAGAGCCGGGCTTGACGTCGATCACGGCAAGCGCGTCGGGCTTTGAAAAGTCCGGGCTGAGCAGCAAGGTGTAGGCGAAGCTCTCTGGCGGAGCTTCCATCGCAAGCTTCGGCGACGCGTGAAACGTGGGGTCTGGTCTCATCGTCATCGTACTGCCTCCCTGTTTGCCTTGGTGGGTACCAACATGGCTCAGCGGCATGCAGCAGAACTAACCCGGCCCGTTTAAGTCCTCTTGACTGTGCCGCCGGCGGGGTTCGCTGGTGGTGATCATACACCTCAATGCCATTAGGTGAAAGAAACGATCCGGGCTCCGATCCCGCGGCTGCCGGGAAGGCCGCACCGCACGCGCCCACCATCTCGAGACAATGCCGGCCGCACTCAACGTCAGGGAGAGCGCTATGCCGATGGATTTGTTGAACGAGATGAGGTGATTGCGGATAGCCCGGGAATTTCACATAATTGCGTCGGGTTGGATCCGGGCACGGGGCGGGGGAGCGTAATGAGCGACTGGTTGCACAATCTGCCTGTGCCAGTGATGGCGCTTTCCATCTTCGCATTCACCTATCTGCTTGCCATCATGATCTTCGCAGCGGTTGCGGCACTCGCGACGGGAGAACGCGCAAAATCATTCCAGGCGATTTCGCCGGGCATGCTGCCGGTGCTGGGCATCATCTTCGGCCTGTTCGTCGCCTTCACCGCAGCCCAGGTCTGGAGCGACAATGATCGCGCCAGTGCGGCGGTGAGCCGTGAAGCCAGCGCGCTGCGGGCCATCGTGCTGCTCGCCGCCGGCCTGCCGCCCGAACAGGAGGGCCGGGTGCGCGATCTCGTTCGCGGCTATATCGAGCAAACCGCCAAGGTCGAATGGCCGATGATGGCGGGGCAGACAGCCTCGCTGAGGCCAGCTCCTCCCGCTCTCACCGAGGCGCTGCAACTCGTTGTCTCGATGTCGCCGCAGGGAGCGGGCCAGCAGACCGCGCAGCGCGAGATCATCAGCGCATTGGGAGTAGCGCTGGATGCGCGCCGGCAGCGGATCATCATCAGCCAGGCGGAAGTCAATCCGGTCAAATGGTGGAGCCTGTATTTGCAGGCGATTTGCGAACTCTTCGTGATCGCGCTGGTTCACTGCGGCAACCGGCTGGCATCGGGGATTGCGATGGCGCTGTTCGCGACCGGCGTCGCCGCCTCGGTGTTGCTGATCGCCGCCCACGACCGGCCATTCACCGGTCAAATTTCGGTCGGACCGGAGCCGCTTCTGCAGATCATGCCGGATGCGTCGACGGGCCGGTGAGCGCTGTATTCAGCGAACGGGAGATCAAACGAGGCCCGGAGTGCCTAGGAGTCCGGGCCTCGCGATCAAACAACCCCTTGGACATCGGTGTGATGACCGAAGTCCATCCCCCAGCTGTTCGCGAACGTCTTATAGGCAATGTCGCTTAAGGTGACTAACCCGGGGAACTACGGGGGCGCGCTTCTATCCCGACAACTGTGGCACACTTGCGCTTCCTTCAATCGGGAACACCGGCGCGGCGTAGCCCTTCGTAATAATGCGCGAACTTCTCGCGCCTGCTGATCGGATAGCGGCGAATGTGCCGGCTTATTGAGAATTGCGGATCGAGCCCGAGCAGCGTTTCCGCGGCCATCTTCGCTTCTGCGTCTCTGCCAGTCGAGGCTGCGCTCGAAGCAAGAGCAGCCCAACCGGGCACATAGTTCGGATTGTGCTGCACGGCTCGATGGGCCCAGTCATGTGCCGTTTCGAGGTTTCCACCGACATGGTGTGCCACCGCCAACGCCTGAAAGATCGCGTAACCACGGGAATCGCGCGGGCTGAGGCGTCTCGCATGGTTGAGGTGCTTGATGGCAAGTTCGGTATCGTCAGCCCGTGTTCTGACAATGCCGCTTTGCAGATAGGCGTGCGCGTGGTTTGGGTTTACGGACAGCGCCTCGTCGATGTAGGCGATGCCTTTCGCAAGATCATGAGCGAACCAGGCAAAGCAATGACCGGCAGTGCCGAGCATGACCGGATCGAGGCGGTCAGCGCGAAGACCACGTTCGACGAGATCGAGAACCTCGGCACGTTCTCTCGCCTCGTCAACAGTCCAACCTTGCGTATACGTTTGTATGTACGTGCGTGCCGCCAGCGCGTACGCCGGAGCAAACGTCGGATCAAGTGTGATCGCCTGGACGCAGTTGCTCAACATGACCTGAACCGCGTCACGCGTGAATGCGTCGGTCAGTGCTAGGGCGCGCAGATAGTAGTCGTAGGCGCCCAGGTTCTCGGGCCGCTTTCGCCGTGTGCGCTCGATTTCAGCAAGCTGGATCGTGGGTTCCAGAATGCCCACGACCGCCTCGGTGATCCGGTCCTGCAAGTCGAACAGGTCTTCCGCTTCGCCGTCGTACTTTTCGCCCCACACATAGTTGCCGGTGGCCGTATCGACGAGCTGCACAGTGAAGCGGACGCGGCTGCTGACTCGCCTGACGCTCCCCTCCAGCACATACCGTACGCCAAGCTCGCGCCCGACCTGGCGCACATCCACGGCACGACCTTTGTATGTGAAGCTTGAGTTACGGGCGATTACGAACAGCCAGCGGTGCCGTGAAAGCCCGGTCAATATGTCTTCGGCCATGCCGTCGGCGAAGTATTCCTGCGCCGGGTCGCCGCTCATGTTCTGGAACGGCAGCACGGCGATGGAGGGTTTGTCGGGAAGCGTAAGGGCGGCCTTCGACGGTTCTGCCGGGATGTCGGCAATTGCCCCGCCTGCGCGCGGCTGCGTTTCCAGCACGGGACCGACAAAACGGAAGCCCTTGCGCGGCAGGGTCTTGATGAGGCGTTGTTCATGCCCGGTATCGCCGATCAGGCCCCGGGCGATATTGAGGCGGGTCGTCAGTGCTGCATCGGATACGATACGTCCATTCCAGATCGCGCTGATGAGATCATCCTTGCTGACGACGCGCTCCCTGTTGCGGATCAGGTAATCGAGCAGGTCGAATACCTGGGGCG
This sequence comes from Bradyrhizobium sp. OAE829, assembly GCF_040546575.1. NCBI lineage: Bacteria > Pseudomonadati > Pseudomonadota > Alphaproteobacteria > Hyphomicrobiales > Nitrobacteraceae > Bradyrhizobium > Bradyrhizobium sp. OAE829. The sequence continues at coordinate 6,804,395 of NZ_JBEPOE010000001.1, forward strand.
CGATGGCGACGACGTCCGCCCCGCGCCATAGCTCGCGCCGGGCAGTGTCCAATGCGAATTCCCCGAAAAGATAGCGCAAACTGCCATTCCCTTGGGACAGCTCCCATCGTCAATCGGGAGCTCCGGCACCGCTAGAGCGCAAAGAGTAAGCCGCTGGTGAGGTAAATGTAAGCCCAATGTTAAGCGGCCCGTGCCCCGCCTTGGCATCCTCTCCTGGGGTAACACCTGCCCCGGGAGATACCGAAATGAGCATGACCCATAGTGCAGGCGGATTGGGACACACGACCGACTCTACGTCGCGCATCTTCAGCTTGCTCAGGAGTTGTTGGGGTGCGTTTCGAGAATGGCGTCAACGCGGACGCTTGGAGGATGAATTGTGCAGCCTGAACGATCGGGCGTTAACGGATATCGGCATGACGCGCGGTGAGATCGAATACGTCGTCTCGACTAGGTCCTTTGACGGCGAGGAGCGCGGTCCGCCCCTTCGATGTCGCCATGTCCCAAAGGTGCCCTAATCGAAAGTCGGCACGCTCACTCGATTACCTCGTCGGCGCGTGCGAGGACGGTCGGCGGCAGCTCGATGCCCAGTTCTTTTGCGACGCGAAGATTAATCCTGAGATAGAACTTGGTCGGTCGTTCGAAAGGCAGGTCGCCCGGCTTCGCGCCTTTCAGAACGCGATCAAGCTGCGAGATCAGGTGACGGTTGGCATCGGAGAAGTCCGGCCCGAACGACATAAAGCCGCCGTTGGTGACCCAGTCGGGCGAAGGAAAGATCGCGGGTTTGTTGCTCGCGCCGACCAGCTTGATGACCTCTGCCATGTGAGCACTGATCAAGGCATCTGGGACAAACACGAGGGCGTCAAATCTGGTCAGGACTTCCGGGCCTAAAGCCTTCGCAAGATCAGCGGGGTCATCGATGTCGATGGACTCGACCGTAAAACCGAGCTTACGGCCGGTCTCCAAGACAGGCGCCAGGCTCTGCGCACCGCTGCTTAGCTTTGTCGTCACCGTCCCGAGGCGGAGGGCGCGCGGGACAACCTCTCGCATCAGTTCGACGCGCTTTTCTGTGGTTTCCTCGGAAAAAACCGCGATACCGGTTACGTTGCGGCCGGGACGCGCGAGGCTATCCGCCAATCCTGACCCGACCGGGTCAACGGCAGTGAGCGCGACGATCGGAATTGTTTGAGTTGCTTTGTAAGCTGCCAGCGCGGCTGGCGTGGTTATCGCGAGAATGGCGTCGATGCCGCCCTCTCGTACTAACTCTTGCGCCAGCCGAGGGAGCGCATCAACATTGCCCGCCGCGTCCCGAAACTCAAGACGAATATTACGTCCTTCGACGTAGCCGAGCTCCCTCAAAACCCTGCGGGTTCCTTCCGCCTGCGACGCAACGTGGACCGGGGCGAGACTTATGACGCGCGGCATTCTTGCCGGCTGTTGTGCTCTTGCCGTAAACGGCCACATCACCGCTCCGCCCAGGAGAGTTATGAACTGGCGTCGCCGCATGTGACCTCGCTGGTCGCTCTCCGCGCTATCGCCGAACTATAGCAGGCTTAGGCTGTCCGGCGAACGGCATGTGACCCACCAACTCGGCGACAATCACGCCGGTAATCCGGGTACCGACAGGTGAAATGTCGGTTTGGGGCAAACTCGGAAGTCTGAGTGCGCAACCGGGCAGTCCGCTTTGCCCTCAGCAAGTGGCATCTTCAGCCAGGCCTTCCAGGTCCGAAAAAGTACCGATACCCGACATCACCCGCCGGTCAGGACGGGGGAGGTGGGATCGCGCGGGCGGTGCACCACGGATTATCTCCCACGCCGCGGAGCCCCTGCGTGCTATCGTTCTGGGTATCGAAAATATCGGCCTTAGCCCGGGACAGAGTTGTCATGAACCGGCGCGATACCTCGGCGTTCTCGGCCATCGCGTGGTGGCTCGCCTTCCCTGATGCGGGTGGGCAGGAATTGAGAAAGGTTTATCGAGTGGGCTTTCTAACATTGTCTCAACTCAAATAGGATATTCTGGACATGTCGACGCTCACCCCGCATGGCGCGTGCCTGCTGTGGAAGCCGGAATTGATCTGGCTGAATGTCGTTTCCGACGCCATGCTCGCCGGTGCCTTCTTTGCTACCGCGTTCGTCCTCGGATTTTTCGTGTGGCGGCGCCGCGATGTTATGTTCCGCAGCGTATTCTGGACATTCGCCATCTTCGCCGCATTCTGCGGGGTGACCCGTCTGCTGTCGGTGCTCACTTTGTGGGTGCCGGCCTACGGCATCGAGGCCGTTACCAAAGGCGTCCTGGCGCTGATATCGGCCGTGATCACGGCGGCTCTGCTGCTGATGCTGCCGCGGATCCTGGTGCTGCCGACACGCAGGCAACTTCAGCAGGCCAATGCGGCACTTGAGGAGGAAATCCGGCAACGGCGCAAGGCCGAGGCCATGGTCAAGCGCTTTCAGGAGATAGAGGCGAGCGAGGCCCAGGTCCGGCAAGCGCAGAAGATGGAAGCCATCGGCCAACTCACCGGTGGTGTCGCGCACGACTTCAACAACATTCTGACCGTGATCACCGGAACCATCGAAATCCTCGGCGATGCGGTCAAGGATCGTCCGCATCTCGGGCAGATCACCGATATGATTAGCGCCGCTGCAGCGAGGGGGGCCGACCTGACGCGGCATTTGCTGGCCTTCGCCCGTCGACAACCGCTGCAGCCGCGCAACACCGACGTCAACGTCCTGGTCATCGATGCAGTGCGGTTGCTACGCCCGACCCTCAGCGAGCAGATCGAAATCGAATCGATGCTGGTGCACGATTCCGCACCGGCCCTGATTGATCCCAGCCAGCTCTCGACTGCGATCCTGAACCTTGCACTGAATGCGCGTGACGCCATGCCGAACGGCGGCAAGCTGACGCTCGAAACCAAGAATATCGTGCTCGACGAGAACTACGCCAGCATGAACAGCGAGGTTAATCCGGGCAACTACGTCATGATCGCGGTGAGCGACACAGGGGAGGGAATCCCCGGCAGCCTGCTCGACAAGGTGTTTGAACCGTTCTTCACCACCAAGGAGGTCGGGAAGGGATCGGGGCTCGGCCTCAGCATGGTCTACGGCTTCGTCAAACAGTCGAACGGACATATCAAGATCTACAGCGAGCAGGGCCACGGCACCACCGTGAAGCTTTACCTTCCGCAGGCGGCGGGTGTCCCGGTCGCGCTGGCTGCCGAGACCGGAATCTCGGGGGGCGAACACGGCGACGAATCCATCCTGATTGTCGAGGACGACGCGCTGGTGCGCGAATACGTCGTGGCCCAGATCAGCCGTTTCGGGTACCACACACAGGCCGCGGGCAATGCCGCCGAGGCGCTGGCAATCATTGATCGTTCCGAACGCATCGATCTGTTGTTCACCGACGTGATAATCCCCGGGGGATTGAACGGCCGTCAGCTCGCGACCGAGGCGCTGAAACGCCGTCCGGGACTAAAGGTGCTTTATACGTCCGGTTATACCGAGAACGCCATCGTCCACCATGGCCGGCTCGATGCCGGCGTGCTGCTACTGCCTAAGCCTTACCTCAGCTCCGATCTCGCACGGATGCTTCGGACCGCGCTGGCATCGTGAATTCTTCGGGATGGGGAGGCGCTCCCAAATTCTCAGGATAGGCGGTTGTCTCAAAGCTGCCCGGAAGCCGACACCGCTTGAAATCAGTCGATCACTTCGTCGGCGCGCTGCTGGAGAAACAGCGGCACCTCGAGCCCAATCGCCCTTGCGGCCTTGAGATTTATCATCATCTCGAACTTGGTTGGCTGCTCGACGGGCAAATCGGCGGGCTTTGCCCCTTTCAGGATCTTGTCAACATACGTCGCTACCCGACGATAGACGTCAGGGAAACTCGGCCCATAAAAGATCAGCCCGCCTGCCTCCATAAACTCCCGGCCGCCGTAGATTGCCGGCAGGCGGCTCTTTGCGGCAAGATCTGCGATCAGACCGCGGTGCGCCTGGGTCAGGGCCTCGAGTCCCACTATGATCGCGTCGGAACTGTTGTCGAGCGCAGCAAAGGCCTGCTCGATGTCCTCGCGCTTGCGAACGTCGAACAATCTGAAGCGCCAGCCCCGGGACTGCGCCCCCTTCTGAAGTTCCTCCAATTGTGGCGCGGAGACGGGATTACCCATGTTCAGGAGCGCAGCGAGGCCAGTGGTCGAGGGTGCGATCTCCTTGAGCAATTCCATGCGCTTGGTTTCAAGCTCGGGCTGCACCCCGCTGAAGCCTGTGATGTTGCCGCCTGGCCGCGCGAGGCTGTCGACCACGAGCAGCGGCTCGCCGACGATCATGACCGCAGGAATGGTGCGTGTCGCCCGCTTGACCGCAAGCGCGGCGGGTGTGCCGCGAGCGATGATCAGATCGGGATTGCGGCCGATCACTTCGGCCACAAGGCTGGGGTAGAGCGCGGCATTGCCGTCTGCGGACCGATAGTCCAGGACAAGATTGCGCCCATCCACGTATCCAAGCTCTTCCAAGCCGCGCCGCAAGGCAGCGAGGTTGGTCGCGTTGAGTTGCGCCGAGGTCGGCTCGACAACTGCAATACGGTAGGTCCGGCGGGTCGGCTGTGCCTGTGCCGCGCGTTGTGGCGTTAATGACGCCGCGACAAGAGCTGCCAGAAATTCACGACGGTGCATGTTCACCTCGACGCTCTGGATTGGAAATAGTATCGGCTTCGGCGGGCTTGTACGAGACCCCTTTGCGCGTCAGGGCCCTGTACGCTTTGGGTCCAGAAGCTGCCCTTCGCATACGGTCAGGTCGTCGTTTCCCGTGCTCTCGCGGCCATTCTGCAACAGGCAGACATCTCGTGGTGCCCTGAAGAAGCGAGCCGGGGGGAGCCCATGGAAGTCGCGGCCTGGCCATGTAGTCTTGGGCTGGGACGAGGCCGCGCTTGAGCCACGACCGGATGTCATGGGCCTGTGGCACGAGGCGTGCAGTGTATGCAGTGCTGGGAATTTTAGTGTCCCAGTTCAGGAATAAGCGCCGCCGGGCGATCCATTTCGATCCCGGCGGCGTGTCTTTTTGATACCTGGCGCCGGCCAGGCCGCCAGCCACGGCCGTGGACGCCGCGAGATGATGATCATCTCTGGCGTTCGTAGCTTGCTGCCGTTTAGTGATGGGATATCTGAGGCCGCCGTTCCTTCGCTTCGTAGTATTCGGCCGAGAACTGAATTGACCATCGCGAGAAGAACGAACGCAACTTCTGGGTGGGCTTTTCCACGCCGAACCGTTCGGCGACATGTACCCCACGCAGCCACCTTATCGCCGATGTGAGGCCGGCGGTGCGCTCGAGCCTCTCGACCGCCGCGGCGCCGGCGGTCTCTGCCTGCCGATAGCGAAAACCGATCTTTTTGATCACATACAGGCGCCTGATGGTTTCATAGCTCTTGAACACGCGCCGCACGAACGGATGTTTCCGGGCCTGTGGCCAGGCCGCCGGGTACACCGGCAGCACCAACAGCTTGCTCTTGGCGATGACCGTTGCGAGCGGATGCAGGAGTTGCATCCAGGCTGGCCAGGACGTGACCTTGGCAAACAATACCGCGTGCATCGCCGTTGCAGCCCCGAAAGAGATCGGGAGCCAAAGTACCGCACCCAGGATCACGAGCAATGCGGTGTTCGGCGTCAGGTGCCGGCATTTTCGGAACACCCATGCCATGCCGCTTTCAAAGGCGAGGTACACAGCATGTTCGAACGCCCGATAACTGATCTTGCGCCGGAGCCACGACCAGTTCCGGCGGATCGACGTACCCCACTGTCGACGTTTCGTCTCGGAAAGGGGCAGGAAGCGCAATGCGCCGTTTATGACAGTAACGATGACATTGCCGAGAACCCTGACAGCGAAGAGCGGAAGCCAGACAACCTGCATTGCCAACGGGAAGGCGTAGTCGAGCAGCCGCATCAAGATCGAAAGAATGAAACGCAGGATTTTGTTTGCGGCGAGCGCGACAGAAACAAGCGGGATGATGATCACGTCGTCGAGGGCACCGGAGAAGCGGCCATCCTCGTTCCATGCCGGGTTATGATCATGGGTCACGGTGCAACGGCTCCGGGCCGAAGACAGGGGATCGTGCCGGCTCAGATTAGCACACTGTGAGGGCCAGCGGGTGGCCTCAGATGGGGTTGTTGGAGCGATGGCGCGAGGTCGGATTACCTCATGGCGCGTTCAGGTCCATCGGGGATTGCCGGCAACAAGGACACCAGTCGAACTGAACGGAGGTGCGGAGGCCGCGCCGCAACGATGTCGCGGTGGGCGGGCTAGCCCGTATTCCTGACCGCGTCGGCTAGCATGGCGTAAAGCTCGCGCTTGCTGAATTTCTTAGGCTGCCTCGCTACTGGCTTCCGCAACACATCCTTCGCCACCGGTCGGGCACAGTCGGCCAACAGCGCCGGCCTTCGCTTCGGGACCGGCCTTATGTTGGGTTTTGCTGTTGGCGGCTTGTGACCACGTTTCAGGCCCAAACGAGTTAGCCTGCCGCAGACCGCGTTACGGCTACATCCGAAACGGCGCGCGATCTGCGCGGCGCTCTGTCCTACGGCCCAGAGTTCTTTGAGCAGCGCTACGTCTTTCGCATCCCAACTCATGCGAGCCACTATACGCCAACTGCGAGCTGCAGGCTATTCTAGTCTTCGTCGGGTTCGCGCACGACCGGAGGTCGGTCGCCATTGTCCTCCTCGTCCTCTTCGTCTTCGTCGTCTTCCTCATCTTCATCGGGAACGCGGGGCGGCACCTCGTTGCCCATGATCACGAAGGGACTCCAGTCGATCAACCTCGTGAAAAATTCCTCCGGGATGTGTCGCTTCATGTTGATGCTCCTCGGATATGGACCCCTGGGGGATTTTACCCCTTCTGCTCGGATTTCCGCATGAGGGTTAGCGCCGCACACCGTTTGCGGGAAGGGGCATTCATTTCGAGTTGCATTAGCGCCCCACGCTCGGCCCGACGAAGCCGCACCGGGCACGCCTATGGCCGGCGACCTCTTGTTGGCTTCGTCATGTCAGCAGCAGGCGGACATCCCACGATTTGGCCTTCAACCCTCGCCCGTCTCACGCCCCGAACCGATCCTACTCCGCAGTAATCGGCCCGGCCCGCCGATCTGAACTTCAGAGCAAGCTTGCGGAACGATCTCAGATCAACCCCATGAGGATGAACGCAGCGATCTCGATCAGGACTCCGGTCCCCAGGGTTGCGACGACCAGAAAGGCGTCGGCTGGCGTTAAATCATGCATTGCGTGCCTCGCAGTTTTGCGAAGCCCCGAGACCCATGAACTAAATTCACGTAATCGAAAAAGGTTGCGGTTCCGAAGGCGCTACCAAACATAGCTGGCGCCGAGGCCCGGAACGTCCAGACGCCATCTACGTTCTATTGGATAGAGGATGGAATTCCCGCGCCGATGGGGACATTCCCAACAGAGGCCATGTGGGGTAACGCCCGCATGACCTCTCTCTGTTATTGCGTACTACGGAGACAGTGCAATTCGTCGATAGCGCTCGATTCGAGCCAGACTTCCCTTGAGTGCACCGTAACCGCAGTTCGGGCGCGCTCATTCCCTGCGGTCATGCTGCGCGCTGCCGACGGCATCCGACGGGAATATGCTTTCGTAGATCGCACGGGCTTCCCGGATTAAGCGGGCTCGCTCGAGTTCGGACTTCGGAACAAAACGGATAACTTCGCCCATGGGGCTCTCCAAGGTTGGAAAAACATTCCGCCAACAGTTGGTTCGGATATTCATGGTTGTAAGATCCACTCCGATCACAAGAACTTATTTCTCGATGGATGTTGCGCTGTGAAAACCCCATCTCTTTTCGGGGGGCACTGGGGAAAAACTGTCAGTGCAGGTTCCTTTCCGATGTAGGCGGCGGGAGGCCGAAGGCCCCGGGGATGGGTTCCGGTCACCGTGTTCTTACGGGTCGCAATTGGCAAACAGCTTGCGATGGGTGTGTCAGCTGTTCGGCATCCATGCACATAATGTGCCGAACCGGGCCATAGGGAGCTCACAAATGGACATACACGCTCGTTTTGAGACAGCACGCGAAAGCGCTCTGCGAGAGGTCGCAGCAATCGGCAAGATGTTGGCTGATCTTGTTCGCACCGTTCAACTGATCGAATCCGAAATCGCAGCCGAAGAGGAGCGCACCCGGGTTTCCGACCGATCCGACGTCAAATATCCGATACTGGCGAGGACGCTGATCGAGCGGCGCGACAACCTCAAGATGACCATTGCCGCCCTTGAACAGCGTCACACCGAGCGAGCGCTGCACGAGCAGATGGCACCCGCGGCTTAACGGCACCGCCGCCGGGGGGCGCGGTGGCGGCTTCGTCCGTTGCGAAACCGCGAGCTGCGTCTCCATTGCCCCTCACCGCTGTAAGCGTTGACTTCCGCCAATGACCTTGGCGCGCATCGCCGACAGTTAAGGGATACTGGTGCGCACCATGGCATCGGACCCATTTCGCCATGCGCTAATCCATGCTGTAATCATGTTCATCGTGAGCAACGGTCATCGCAGTCCTTGGCCTCGGAGAAGACAATGCGACGACGCAATTTCCAACAAGGGGTTATCGACATCCGCCGCTGAACCGACGAGGGAGATGCGACAATGAAAAAAAGCACGCTGTTCAGTCTCACTATTTTGGTATCGATCGCTGCAGCTGGTGTCGCGATTTCCGCGCAGGACAAATACACCGTGCAAGTCCCGAATGGCCTCGGGTTCTCTGAGTTCAGAGGATACGAGGACTGGCCAGTGATCGCGATCAGCCAGAGTGGAGGCAAGATCGCTGTGATCGTGGGAAATCCGGTAATGATCGACGCCTTCAGGGAAGGCGTGCCCGGCAATGGCAAGTCTTTCCCGGACGGCGCCAAGATGGCGAAAATTCATTGGAACTCGAAAAAACAAGAGACGTATCCCGGTCAGCCAACGGTGCCAGGTACCCAGCATGACGCTGGTTTCATGGTGAAGGACAGCAAGAGGTTCGCGGACAGCGGCGGATGGGGGTGGGCCGAGTTCTTCTATGACGCGGCGTCCGATACGTTCAGGCCGGCCACTGCAGCGGACCGTCCGCCTCAGGAAAACAACGCGAAGTGCGGGTTCGCGTGCCACTCGGCCGTGCAGAACCGCGACTACGTTTTCACGGAGTACGGAAAAAGGTGAAGTATCCGATAGTGTTGACGGACGGTCGTAATGGCCGCGCCGAATAATGGTGGATGTCCGCATCAGGCAACCCAGAGCGGAAATCGGCGCGACGGCGATTAGACATGGCAATCGAAATGAGTAGTGGGCTAGGAACGCGAGAAAACGCGCAAGCACTCTGACGTCGCTTCCGCAAGCTGCTCGACCAACGCGCCGGCAGTCGTGTCGCTGGCGAGTGCTGCGGATTGACCGGCAAACAATGCGGTAAGCTCCCTGTCTCCCGTGCCCCCGAGCGGCGCGGTGAGGCTGAGCTGGCCGGGAAACGGTACAGGCCTCAGCTCCGAGGCCACGAGGTCGTCAATCAGTCCGGTTTTCACATAGCGCGCCGGCCGGCCGGTGATCAGGTCCGTGACGACAGTACAGGCGTCGGTGGGCTCGCGCAGCGCCGCGCGATGGGCATCGAGCACGTTCGCCTCCTCGCAGCGCAGGAAGGCCGTGCCCAACTGTACGGCGCTCGCGCCAAGAACAAAGGCCGCAGCCACCGTTCGCCCATCGGCCACGCCCCCGGCGGCAATGACGGGAACCCTCACCACATCCACCACTTGCGGCAACAGCGCGAACAGGCCCGGCTGCATGCTGACGTCGACACCGGTGAAGGTGCCGCGATGCCCGCCGGCCTCGATACCCTGCGCGATGATGGCGTCGACACCGCGCTGCTCAAGCATCCGTGCCTCGGCCACGGTCGTGGCGCTGGAGATTATGAAAATTCCTGCGTCTTTAATGGCGTTGATGACCTCCTGATGAGGCAGGCCAAAATGGAAGCTCACCATCTGTGGCTTGGCCCGCATCAGCATCGAAAGGTGTTCGTGGCTCACTTCTCCCGCCGCACCTTTCGGCTCGGGTACCGCTCCGAGACCCTTTGCGTCGAAATGCGCCTGCAGACGCGCCCGCATCGGCCCGCTGACATCAGGGGTAAACCTGGGCTCCGGCCACAGCGGATAGTTGACGTTGAGGCTGCCGCCGCTCAGCTGTTGGAAGCCGGCGATCCGCCGCTCTGCATCCTCGGCTGAAAACCCCCACATGCCCAGGCCGCCCAGACCACCAGCATTGCTGACCGCCGCGGCGAGTGCAGGCGTACTGAGCGAGCCCATCGGCGCCTGAAGGATCGGCCACTTGAGATTGAGCCTGTCGGTGAACGCGTTTTGGGACCACATCAATCGTTTTCCCATGACATGGACATCGGGCTCGAGCGCGTCAGGCATGCCCGCCTGGTCCTCTGGTTCGTTATCGTAAGTATCTTGTAGTTGGCCGAAAGTCTCTCGCAATCCGATACGCCGGGTGCCATCGCTGCCGGCGGCACGCGCCGTTCCCTAATCAACGTACGCTTGGCACTCGATCTCGACCTTCATTCGTGGATCGACCAACCCCTTCACCTCGACGAGCGTGGAGGCCGGCAGATTCTCGCCGAAATAAGCTATGCGGCGCGGGTTGATTTTCGGCCGTTCCGTGATGTCGGTCATGAAAACCTGCACCTTGACGACGTGCTCGGGCCCGGCGCCGGCCGCCTTGAGGCACTTGTCCATCACCGCGATGGCGATGTCGAATTGGGCAACAACGTCGGACGGTATGCTGCCGTCCTGCGCCTGGCCGACGACGCCAGCGACCCAGACGTGGGGGCCTGCACGCGTCACGTGGCAATAGTGGCTGACTGGCTTTGGAATGTCGGGAACGATGATGCGCTGGATTTGCGGCATGCCTGGCTCGCGAGTTGGGATCGACGCCCGGAGGTTAGCTGCAATTAGCCCGGCCGGCCAGCACTGCCGCTCCCCGTGGTTTGGCGGCTGCAGGCCCTAGTGTAGCAGCGGCCTGATATGCTTTGATGCGCGGGGGCCGGAACTGAAACGCGTGGGTGGCCTCATGTACATAATCATTCGAAAGTACACCAAGGTTCGCTCGGTTGCGGATGCTGCTCGCCGCGCCAAGAGCGGCATCGGTCAGATGCTGAGGGAATCGCACGGATTCAGATCCTATCATGTACTGGATGGGGGCGACGGCGTCGGTGTCGCAGTCATGATGTTCGAGGACCGCGCAAGCGCCAGTGCGGCGAACGAAAAGGTGCTGGAGTTTGTTCAGGCAAGCCTGCATGACCTGAATCTTGGAGACCCCGAAATCATCGCCGGGGAAGTTTTGGTGAATATAGAATCTGATGCGTAGTTGGATGTGCGATTTGACGAGGGCAGATAGGGCGCCCGGCCCGGCGGCCGCCGGGTCAATCGCGTCCGGGCCATTGGGCCCGATAGCGGATTTCGCTGCCGTCGGCGTTGCGTTGCCAGGGTCCGAGCTGAGAGGCATGCGGCGCCTTGGCCGATAGTTCGATGGGGTAGAGCCGGTCGGGCTGGCCCTTGATCTTGATTTCCAGTTGCCGATGCGCGGTGCGGAAGGCGAGTTCGACGTCGCCTGCGATGACGGGCTTGTCGCCTTCGCTGCGGAACCGGTTGAAGCGTGGCTCGCTCGGCATGCGGTTGATGTCGGTCTGCAGTTCAATCGCGATCTCCCGGGGCGAAGCCGGCAGCACCGTTCCTGTTGGCAGCCGAACCTCGAAGACAAGAAGCGGGGTGGCGGCGTTCGGGTTGAGCCACGGCGTGGCTGTCGTGACCGCGTAGACATAGTATGCCGTGCCGGCGGCGGCGCAGAGCAGGATCAGCGCACCGAATGCTCTCAAGCTGTTGCCGGCCAGGCTGCCGGTGTTCTCGCCGCGCATCCGCATCGCGAGCTTGGTACCGAGCACGAGGCCTGCGATCGCGCCGGCCGGCGCGAAGACGAACAGCATCAGCAGCGCGGAACCGATGGGGTCGGCACGGTTTCCAAAACCAACGAGTTCGACGATCAGCAACGTGGCGGCAAAGCCCACTGCTGCACCCGCCACCCCGCCGGCAATTTGCGGTAAATTCTTCAAATGTCCCTCTAAAGCTCGGACGGCGCAGCAGGCTGCGGCGCAGGCCGTCCGCATTTGACGTGACCGGCCGGCAATTCGTTCATGGCTTTGGAGGCGAAATCACATTGGCCCGACGCGCCGGGCACGATGGCGTCCATTCCCGTCAGTGCCCGACGATGATCTCCGGCAGCCGTGTCGCCGGCGGTGTGTTGCGGCTGCGCTGGGTGCGGACGATGCCGTCGATGATGGTCATGCCGATGCCGGGCAGGTCGCCGAGCTGCACGCTGTGCAGCAGGCTCTTTCCCGGTGAGTGCTGCGCCATGTCCATGATGACGAAATCGGCGGAGCGGCCGACCTCGATCAGGCCGCAGTCGAGCGCGCGCATGCGGGCGGTGTTGCCGGTGGCGAGGCAGAAGGCGATTTCGGCCGGCAGTTCGCCGAGTGATGACAGCAGCGACACCATGCGCAAGATGCCGAGCGGCTGCACGCCGGAGCCGGCCGGCGCGTCCGTGCCGAGGATGACGCGGTGCAGGTCGCCCATCTCGCGCGCGGTGCGCAGCGTGAACAGCGCCGAGCGTTCGTTGCCGTTGTGAACCAGCTCCAGGCCGCGCTTGCAGCCCTCGCAGATGCAGCGGATCTGGTCGTCGGGCAGGGCCGTGTGGCCGCCATTGATGTGGCCGACCACATCGGTGTCGGCTTCCAGCACCACATCCTTGTCGATCAGGCCGGAGCCCGGGATCGAAGGCCCGCCGGTGTGGATCGTGCTCTGGATGCCGTATTTGCGCGCCCAGCCCACCATCTTGCGCGCGGTCGGGCCGTCCTTGACGCCACCGAGCCCGACCTCGCCGAGCAGCTTGACGCCGGCCGCGGCGAGCTCCTTGAAATCGTCCTCGACCATTTCGTTTTCGATCACGGGCGCACCGGCATGGATCTTCACGCCGCCGGGCCGCAACGTCCAGAACGCGCGCTGTGCGAAAATCGCCATCGCCTTGACGCCGACGACGTCGCGGGGGCGACCGGGCATATGCACTTCACCGGCGGATATCATCGTGGTGACGCCGCCATGCAGATAGCTGTCGATCCAGCCCATCTGGTTCTGCCGCGGCGTCCAGTCGCCGGCGACGGGATGGACGTGGCTGTCGATCAGGCCGGGGGCGACCGTGGTGCCGTTGGCGTGGACGACGGTGGTGGCGCCCTCGATGTCGACATCCTTGAGGCGGCCGATGGCGGTGATCTTGCCGTTCTCGGCCACGATCGTATCGGCGTCCAGGATCGGCTTCTCCAACATCCCCGACAGCAGCAGCCCGATATTGCGGATCACCAGCTTGCTCGGGCCGCTTGCCTGGGGTGCGTCGTGCGCCATCGGATTTTCCTTGTTGTTCAATGCCTTCGGGGCGTTGCCGGCCATCTTGCCCGCGGCTTGACGGCGGGATCAAGAAGGATTATTCATTCGTATACGAATGATCGTATACGAATGATTTTGCCGACGCAATCTGCCTCCAATCGGATCGAAAGATGAGCAATTTCAATCAGGAAAGCGTTCTCAGCGTCCATCACTGGACCGACACGCTGTTCTCCTTCACCACCACGCGCGATCCCTCGTTCCGTTTTCGCAACGGCGAGTTCACCATGATCGGGCTGAAGGTCGGCGAGAAGCCGCTGCTGCGCGCTTACAGCGTCGCCAGCGCCAATTATGAAGACCGGCTCGAATTCTTCTCGATCAAGGTGCCGGACGGGCCGCTGACTTCGCGCCTCCAGCATCTGAAGGAAGGCGACGAGATCATCGTCAGCCGCAAGGCCACCGGCACGCTGGTGATCGACAATCTGCAGGACGGCCGCAACCTGTATTTGATCGGCACCGGCACCGGGCTTGCCCCGTTCCTCAGCGTGATCAAGGATCCCGAAACCTATGAGCGCTTCGAGAAGGTCGTGCTGCTGCACGGCTGCCGCCGCGTCGCGGAGCTGGCCTATGGTGAGATGATCACCAAGGAACTGCCGAACGATGAGCTGATCGGCGAACTCGTGCGCAACCAGCTGATTTATTATCCGACGGTGACACGCGATCCCTTCCACAACCGCGGCCGCATCACCGACCTGATCAATTCCGGCAAGCTGTTCGCGGATATCGGGCTTGCCCCGCTCGAAGCCGCGCATGACCGCGTCATGATCTGCGGCAGCCCGGCGCTGGTCGCCGACACCCGCACGCTGCTGGGCGGCAAGGGATTCGTCGAGGGCAATCACGGCGAGGCGGCGCAGTTCGTGGTCGAGAAAGCGTTCGCGGAGCGGTAACCGAGGACCGCGAGACCGGCCCATCCTTTCTTTGCATGGGGTTGTTTTCGCGATTTTTTTGCCTGGGCCCTTTGGGGCCCATGACTAGGGTCGAATGGCCGGCGCTTCCAGCGGCATGCCCTTGGCCCGCGACATCAGATAAAGCTCCAGCTCGACCAGTTCTGGCGCGCCGTAATCATAGGCCTGCGCGCGGATGCCTGACATGCAGGCGCGCAGCCGGCGTTGCAACGATCCCAGTGATTGCCACTCCAGCCGATAAAGCGGGTAACCCGTCGGGTGTCCTTGCGTCATTGCCGATCCGGCCAGGCGCTTATCCCAATTCTCATCGTGGCAATTGGTGCAGCCGAGATTGAGCTGACCCTGCCGCTGCATGAACAACTCGCGCCCCTTGGCGACGAACGGCGCCAGCTGCGGGTCGTTGCCGGGCTCGATCGCAGCCCCGCGCGATTGCTGCGCCACAAAGGCGGTCAGCGCCAGCAATTCGCGGCTCTCGTAAGGAAGCGGCGTCGCCTGCTGTTGATTGGTTCGGCACAGATTGATGCGCTGTTCGAGATCGACGGGACGGCCGAGCGCCTTGTCGAAGGCGGGATAGTGCGCCGCGACGCCCTTCATGCTCGCGCGCGCGTCCTGATGGCAATCGGCGCAGGCCTTGTTTGCAACGCCCGTCTTGCGCGCCCACAATTTCTCGCCGTCGAGCACCCACAGCATGCCGGGATTTGTCGTGTCGTCGTCCTGCATCGCCCTGGTATCCGGCGCCATGAAGCTATAGCCGGAGCGGCGCTCTGCTTGCGGGATTTCAGCATCGGCGGCATCCACCGTGAGCAGAGCAGACAGAACGATGAGGCCGGCCAACCTCATTCGACTGTTATCGAGGCCGACGCGGTTTCGGAAAAGCCGTTATCGCCGATCCATTCGAACTCGAACTTGCCGCTCGCGGTCGCCGTGGTGAAGAAGGTGATGAACGGGTTGGCGGCGATCGCTGGAAACAGATCGGCGCGAAAGATCTCGGTGCCGTTATAGCGGCAGGCAAAACTCGTGATGATGTCGCGCGGCACCACCTCGCCGGTGGCGGTATGCCGATAGCCGGTTTCCATGATGTGCGACATCAGCGTCTTGATCTCGATGATGTCGCCGCGTTTGGCTTTGGCGGGAACGTTGATCAGCGCGGAGGTCATCAGATCACCTCATCGGTGCAGGCCGCCAGCGTCACCACGACGTCGACGCTGGCCGACCAGAACGAGCCGTCGGACAACCGCGCGATGGCGACGATCTTCTGGCTGTCGGCGAGGCGGATGCGCGTGGACACCTGCGCGCGGCCGGAATGCGGGCCGAGATGAAAATTGCCGATATTGGGCTGCGGGTTCTTCTCGTTGAAAATGTGGATGCTGCGGACGTGATCCTCCGGCGCCATCGGGCTTGCGACGTTGACGGTCAGCGGCACGGTGTTGCCGTTCTCGACCAGCGGCGGCACGTCGAGCTTGACCTTGCCGGTGCGCACTTGCGCGCCATTGGTGACGCTGCGGATCGCGGATGCGAGTTCGGCGGGCGTCGCTTCGCTCGGCCGCACCGTCACGATCGGGACGGCGCCGAGCACGGCTGCGCCGCCGGCGAGGCCGAGGAACTGGCGGCGTGTGGAATCCTTGTGTTGCATCGTCACTTCCTATTCGCGCAGCGTCACCAGATAAGCCACGATATCTTCGATCTGTTCTGCCGACAGGATCGGCTTGCCGCGCCACGCCGGACCAACGCGATGCAGGCCGTCCACGCGATAATAGGACGGCATGATCGTCGCTTCATTGAGGCGGCTCGCGTCCACCAGCCGCAGCCGCAACTGCCCCTCCGACCAGCGGCTGCCGGAGCCGGCGAGGTTGGGGGCCAGATCGCCCTGGAATTTCTCTTCCGGAAACGGTCCGTTGTGGCAGAGGATGCAGGTGCTTTGGCGGTTGAGGAGGGTCGTCCGCCCGCGCGCGGGATCGCCGGGCGCACCGGTCAGCGACATCGCAATGGCGTCGCCGGTCACGGCATAGCGGCGCAGCTCTTGCGCGGCAGCGAGGCCGGGCAAAGCGAGCAGTGCGCCCGCAAGGATCGGACCCGACATGCGCAGCCTAGCCAAAGACTTCCGCCGTGATGGTCGCGAACCAGGAATTCGCATAGTCGGCCTCGCGCGCGCGGAAATCGCGCGGCACATCCGCCGGGCTGACGCCGCCGGCGCCTTCGACGTCGGCGAACAGCCCGTTCTTCGGCTGGTAGACGCCGGCGACCGAGAAGCCGTAGCCGGGCGCTGCCAGGCTGTAGCAGGTGTTGATCAGCTTCGGCGCCTCGGGTGTCCGGCCCGCCATCAGCGTCGCCACCGCGCTCGCGCAAGCCTTGGCCTGGGAATTCGCGGAGAACGCGGATTTCGGCATCGAGCCGGCAATACAGGCGTCGCCGATGACGTGGATGTTCGGCGCCGATTTGGATTCGAAGGTGACGGGATCGATCGCGCACCAGCCGGTATTATCGGTCGCGCCAGCGATGGTGGCGATGCGTCCGGCGCGCTGTGGCGGAATGACGTTCGCCACCTGCGCGGTGTGGTTGCCGAAATCGGTAATCAGCGTGTTGGTCGCCGGGTCGACGGAGTTCACCTTGCCGCCCTGTGACAGCGACACCCATTCGATCATTCCCGGATAGAGTTCCTTCCAGGCGTTCTGGAACAGCCGCTGTTTGGAGAAGGTGTCCTTGGCGTCGAGAATGATCAGTTTCGAACGCGGCTTCTTGGTTTTCAGATAGTGCGCAATCAGACAGGCGCGTTCGTAAGGCCCCGGCGGGCAGCGGAACGGATTGGCGGGCACGGCGATCACGACAAGGCCGCCATCGTCCATGGCTTCGAGTTGCTTGCGCAGCAGCAGCGTCTGCTCGCCGGCTTTCCAGGCATGCGGCATCTTTGCAGCGGCAGCTTCGTCGTAGCCCGGCAGCGCTTCGAAACGCAGATCAACGCCGGGAGACAGCACCAGCCGGTCGTAGGTGAGCGACGTGCCGTCGGCGAGCCCAACGGTCCGCACCTTGGCATCGATCGCCGTTGCCGCCTGCGCCACCACGGTGACGCCGCCGGCGCCGATCTTGTCATAGCCGAATTGTTGTTCCTCGAGCGAACGCAGTCCGGCGATCACGTTGTTGCTGAACGGGCAGGCGGTGAAGGTCCGGTTCGGCTCGACCAGCGTGACCTGCAGTTTTGGGTCGATCTGTTTCAGGGCGCGGGCGCAACTGGCGCCGCCGAAGCCACCGCCGATCACGACGACGCGCGCCGCGGCTTGTGCGAGCGCTGGCAGTGGAAACGCCAGCGCCGTCACGGCGGCAGCACCGGCGCCAACGAATTCCCGGCGGCTCATGCGATGGTTGATGCCCATGATAGCGGCCCCTTACTTCTGTGCCGCGAGCCACGCCGCAATCGCGCGCAGCTCGTCGTCGGAGAAGCCTTTGGCGATGCGGGTCATCACCGTGGCGGGAAGCGAACCGTCGCGGAAGCCCGTCATCGCGGTCATGATGTCGCCGGCGTCGCGGCCGTACAGCCGCGAAACCGGCGAGGCCGGCACGGTGCCTGCGGCGTGACAGCCGGAACAGGCCGCAGCGCCGGGCGGGGGGATGGACGCCGCCAGCAGCGGTGAGCTCCATGCCACGACGGTTGCAATTCCAAGGGCAACGCAAAACGCTTTCATCGGCGGCTATCCTGAAGTTGGGTGGGCGGCGGCCGGTGAAGGCCGCCGCCCAATTTGTCAGGCGAAGCTGATGTCCTGATCCTTCAGCGGCACCGAGCGGATGCGTTTTCCCGTTGCCGCGAAATACGCATTGAGCACGGCGGGCGCCGCGACGCAGATCGTCGGTTCGCCGACGCCGCCCCAGAAGCCGCCGCTCGGCACGATGACCGACTCCACCTTCGGCATCTCCGCGATCCGCATCGAATTGTAGGTGTCGAAGTTGGATTGCTCGATGCGGCCGTCCTTGACGGTGCAATTGCCGTAGAACAGCGCGGACAGGCCATAGACGAAGGAGCCTGCAATCTGGCGCTCGATCTGCGCCGGATTGACGACGTGGCCAGGATCGGTGGAAGCGACGATCCGGTGCACCTTGATCTTGTTGCCGTCGGTCACCGAGATTTCGGCAGCACCCGCGACATAGCTGCCGTAGCCCATGTGCTGACAAATGCCACGATACACGCCCTTTGGCGGCGGCTTGTCCCAGCCGACTTTTTCCGCCACCGCATTGAGCACCGCGAGGTGCTTGGGATGCTTCGCCATCAACTTGCGCCGGAACGCGACCGGATCTTCCCCGACCGAAAGCGCCAGTTCATCGATGAAACACTCGAGATAGATCGCGTTCTGATTGACGTTGACGCCGCGCCAGAAGCCCGGCGGGACGTGGGGGTTGCGCATCGAATGTTCGACCAGCAGGTTCGGAAAACTGTATCCGATCGCCCAGTCGCCGGTAGGAGCGAGGCCCTGGAATGCCGCCGTGTCCATGCCGTTGACCAGTGCCGCCGGGCGCACGGTGAACAGGATGGATTGGCCGGAGATCCGGACATGCAGCGCCGTCAGATTGTTGTCCTTGTCGAAGGCGCCGGTCAGCTTGCACTGCGTGACCGGATGATAGGTGCCGTGCTGCATGTCGTCTTCGCGTGACCACAACAGCTTGATCGGCGTGCCCGGCATCTGCTTGGCGATGGAGACGGCCTGCCGGACATAGTCGGTCATGCCGCGACGGCCGAAGCCGCCGCCGAGGATCAGCTTGTGAACTTCGCATTTGTCGGCGGGCAGGCCGGAGGTTTCCATCACCGCGGCGAATGCCGCTTCGCCGTTCTGCGTCCCGGTCCAGACCTCGCACTTGTCGGGTGTGTAAAGCGCGGTGGCGTTGAGCGGCTCCATCGCGGCGTGGTTCTGGTAGGGATAGTTGTACACCGCCTCGATCTTCTTGGCGGCGCCGGCGATGGCGGCTTTGGCATCGCCGTTCTGGTTGCCGATGAAAGCGGGCTGCGAATTGTCGAGGCCCTCGGCCAGCCACTTGGCGATCGATTCGCTCGACACCTTGGCGTTCTCGCCTTCATCCCAGACGATCGGCAGCGCGTCGAGCGCGGTCTTGGCGTGCCACCAGGTGTCGGCGACGACGGCGACGGTGGACTCGTTGACCCGCACCACCTTCTTGACGCCCTTCATGCCCATGACCTTGGCTTCGTCATAGCTCTTCAGCTTGCCGCCGAAGACCGGGCAGTCCTTCAGTGCGGCGTTCAGCATTCCCGGCAGCTTGACGTCGATGCCGTACATCATCTTGCCGGTGGTCTTGTCGGCGGTATCGAGCCGCAACACGCCCTTGCCGGCAATTTTCCAGTCCTTCGGATCCTTCAGCTTGACGTCGGCATCGGCGGGAGGCGACAGCTTGGCTGCGGCTTCCACGACCTTGCCGTAGGTCGTCTTCTTGCCCGACGGCGTGTGCGTGATGGTGCTGTTGGCGGCGGTGCATTCCGAAACCGGCACCTTCCACTCATTGGCCGCGGCCTGGACCAGCATCATGCGCGCGGTGGCGCCGCCCTTGCGGACGTAGTCCTGCGAGGTGCGGATGCCGCGGCTGCCGCCGGTCGAGAAATCGCCCCAGGCCCGCTTGCGTGCGACACTTTGACCCGGTGTCGGATATTCGGTGGTGACCTTCGACCAGTCGCATTCGAGCTCTTCGGCGACGAGCTGGGCGAGGCCGGTGAGCGTGCCCTGTCCCATCTCCGAACGGGCGATGCGGATCACGACGGTGTCGTCGGGGCGGATCACCACCCAGACGTTGACCTCAGGCGATCCATCGGCGGCGCGGACCACGGTGGGGCCACCGAAGGGGATGTCGAGACCGACCGCGAGGCCGGCGCCGGCAGCGGCGGTGCCGATGACGAAGGCGCGGCGGCTGAGTGCAGGCGTGATGTGCTTGTTCATGACATCCCCCTCAAGCGTTCGCGGCGGCGTGGATTGCCTCGCGCACCTGTTGGAAGGTGCCGCAGCGGCAGATATTGGTGATGGTCTCGTCAATGTCCTTGTCGGTCGGCTTCGGCTTGTCCTTGAGCAGCGCCGCCACCGCCATGATCATGCCGGTCTGGCAATAGCCGCACTGCGGCACGTCGTTCTTGATCCAGGCCTGCTGCACCTTGTGCAGTGCGCCATCGCTGGCGGCCAGACCTTCGATCGTGGTGATCTGCTTGCCAACGGCCTCGCTGACCGAGATGCCGCAGGAGCGCATTGCAACGCCGTCAATATGGATCGTGCAGGCCCCGCATTGTGCAATGCCGCAGCCGTATTTGGTGCCGGTCAGTCCGACATTCTCCCGGATCGCCCATAGCAGCGGGGTGTCGTCCTCGACGTCCACATTGATTGATTTGCCGTTGATAGTGAGGTTTGCCATCGCGTTTCCCCTGTTAGCTCAATTCATCAATTGAACCCGGCGGGGACACTGGACCGCAATCTGGAATAGTTCAAATCAAGAAAATGCGTTTGCAGCGCGGAAGAAAATTGACGGACCGGGGTTTCGTGCGGGCAGGGGCGCCACATGGCCGTCATCTTCGCCATGCTCGGCCAAGGTTTGCCTGCCTTCTAGGCACATTCTCTCCATCAATCTTGCGGCGCGCTCACCACCAGGCGCAGGAAACTCATCACGCATCCGAGCGCAGCAAATCCGGCACCGAGCGCCAAAGCAAGCGTCGCGCCATCGTGGCCGCCGAGCGCAAAGCACAGTGCCGCGAACGCAGCACCGAGCGTTTGCCCGGTCAGCCGTGCGGTCGCGACGATGCTGCTGGCGCTGCCGCTGCGATGCGACGGCGCACTTGACATCAGCGCGCGCAAATTCGGGGTTTGAAAGAATCCGAAACCGATTCCGCACACCACCATGCGCCAGACGATGTTGGCGACGCCGGGATCCGCCGGCAGCGTGGCCAGCAACACCATTCCCGCGCATAGCAATGCGAGGCCGATGCCGCCGAGAATGCCGACGGGATAGCGGTCGGAAAGCCGGCCGCCGATCGGCGCCATGATCGCGACCACCAGCGGCCATGGCGTCATGAAGAAACCGGTCTCGACCTGGGTGCGCATCAGCACGTCTTCGAAATAGAACGGCAGCGACACGAAGGCGATGCCCTGAACCGCAAAGGTACACACCGACGTCGCCGCCGACAGCGCAAACATCGGCCGCCGGAACAGATCGATCGGCAGCATCGGCGCCGGGTGATCCGCCTGCCGCCGCATCATGATCCAGCCGAGGATGATGGCGCCGACCAGTTCGGCCGCGACCAGCGCCGGTGGTGCGCTGTGTGCTGCACTTCCGATCCCGATGATGAACAGGCCGAGGCAGCCTGTGGTCAGCGCCGCGCTCGCAAAATCGAATGCGTGCGTCGCGCGTGGCGTCGGCGGCAGCGTCTTTAGTCCGATCCACACCGCGATCAGGCCGAACGGAACGTTGATCGCAAACAGCCACGGCCAGGGCCCCAGCGCCAGAATGCCGGACGCGATCGTCGGTCCAAGCGTGAAGGCGGTGCCGACCACCAGCGCGTTGTGACCAAAGCCGCGGCCCAGCATATGGGTCGGGTAGACGTAGCGGACCAGCGCCGCATTCACCGCCATAATACCGCTGGCGCCGAGCCCCTGCAGCGCCCGTGCTGCCACCAGACTGGGCAGCGACCACGCTAACGCGCAGCCGATCGAGGCAATTGTAAACAGCAACAGGCCGCCGATATAGATGCGCTGATGGCCGACGATTTCGCCGAGCGCGCCGAGCGGCAGCAGCGTCGCCACCAGTGCGATCTGGTAGACATTGACGACCCAGACCACATCAGCCGGGCTGACATGGAGGTCGGCGGCGATGGCGGGCAGCGCGATGTTGGCAATCGCCGTATCCAGCGAAGCCAGCGCCAGCGCGGTAAAGATCGCCGCGACCGCCCAGCGCCGGAGTTCCGGCGGCAAGCCGTCGATACCGGGCGTGGCAGGCGGCTTGGCGGTCGCAACTTCTGACATCGAGATCGGGGGTTCTCCACAGCCGGCGCGGGTAACGGCCTTAAGGGGGCGTGTACTACGGACGCGAGATGTTCCACAGGCACGCCGTTGCATGATGCGTATGCGAAGGCGGGCTTCCGCGGCATTTTGAGCCGCCAACTTTCTGCTACTTCCCGCCCGCCGTCCGATCGACTAGGCTCGCCGCGCATTGCGGGCGCAAGATCCGAAAACGGACGGTCGCAGGCCAAGGGGAAGCGCTTTGGACGGACAGGCGAGCCGGCGCGGCGAAGCGATGCGTAGCGCGAGTGAGGGGATGCGTCGGCGCGTGTGGGCCAACCTGTGGGTTGTGCTCCTGCTGGTTATTCTCGGCTTTCTCGTCATCTATCCGATCCTGATGCTGCTGCTGGGGGCGCTCACCGACACCAACCCGGTGGTCGAGGGCATCAGCCTGCGTCATCTTTCGATCGCGAATTTTCTGGTGGTGCTGGCGAATCCCAATGTCGGGGAGGCGCTGGTCAACACGTTGATCGCCTGCGGCGGCGGCACCGCGATCGCGGTCGTGATCGGGCTGCTGTTTTCCTGGATCGTGGTACGCACCAACACGCCGTTCAAGGGCTTTATCGCTGCCGCCAGCATCCTGCCATTGTTTGCGCCGCCGCTGGTCGCGGGCGTGGCATGGGCGATCCTCGGCTCACCCAAGACCGGCCTGATCAACACCATGTTCAAATGGATCGGGCTCGACTGGCGCGTTGATTTCTATTCGCTGTGGGGCCTGGTGTTTGTGTTCGGCATCTATTACGCGCCGTATGTGTACATGTTCACTTCCTCGGCGCTGCGCAACATGGACCCGAGCCTGGAAGAGGCCGCCGAAATCTCCGGCGCCAGCGCTTTCGCGACATTGTTCTCGGTGACGTTCCCGCTGATCATGCCGGCGATCATTTCTGGCATGCTGCTGTCGTTTATCGTGATGCTCGGCATCTACGGCATTCCGGCGGTGCTGGGGTCGTCGACCAATCTGGCGCTATTGACGACTTACATCTTCAAGCTCACCAACTGGTCTCCGCCGCTCTACAACACGGCTGCCGCGGTTGCGATCATCCTGATGGTGGTGACCGGCGCGCTGGTGTTCCTGCAGAACAGGGTGCTCAGCGGCCGCAGCTACACGACGGTGGCCGGCAAGGCGTTCCGCCCGCGCAGCCTCGATCTCGGGCGCTGGCGCTGGTTCACGTTCGCCATCGGTATCGTCTATCTCCTGATCGTGGTGGTGTTGCCGCTGCTCGCGTTGATCGTGGCGGCGTTCCGCAAGTTCATGTTCATCCGCGACGTCGCCAGCCTGTTCGACATGCGCCAATACTCGATGGTGCATTTCAACAGCATCTTCGACAATCCGCTGACGCTGCGGTCGATCTACAATGCGGTCGAGGTCGGCGTGATCACGGCGGTTGTCGGCGGCGCGCTGGCGTTTGCGATCGGCTACACCATTCACCGCACACAGGTCACTGGGCGGCGCTGGATCGACCTGATCTCGACCGTGCCGGTCGCGATTCCCGGCCTCGTGGTCGGCGTCGCTTATTTATGGGCCTGGATCGGGATTCCCGGCGGCCTCTACGGCACGATCTGGATCCTGGCGCTGGCGTTCATCGCGCGCTTCATGCCCGACACCGTCAAGGCGTTGTCGACCTCGTTCATGCAGATCCATCGTGAGCTCGAGGAGGCCGCCTGGGTCTGCGGCAAGGGCATGTTCGCCACCATCCGGACCATCGTGCTGCCGCTGGCGCGGCCGGGCGTGATCGCATCGATGACGCTGTTGTTCGTGCTGGCGATCCGCGAACTCGGCTCGTCGCTGTTTCTCTACACCAGCAACACCATGGTGATGTCGGTGCTGCTGCTCGACTATTACGAAGGCGGAAATCTCGGCAAGACCGCCGCATTCAGCCTGGT
Source organism: Bradyrhizobium sp. OAE829 (assembly GCF_040546575.1). NCBI lineage: Bacteria > Pseudomonadati > Pseudomonadota > Alphaproteobacteria > Hyphomicrobiales > Nitrobacteraceae > Bradyrhizobium > Bradyrhizobium sp. OAE829. Next base: position 6,828,705 of record NZ_JBEPOE010000001.1, read on the forward strand.
GCAGACGGTTCTGCTCGGCGTTCTCATCGGCGGCGCCAACTGGCTGTCGCGCGAGGCGACGCAGAGCGGCGTTGCCCGCACCGGATAAAAAACTTGAGGGAGGATTGTTATGAATAGAGGGATCTTCACCAAAATAGCGCTGGCTGGCGTCGCCGGTCTCGGCATCCTGTGGGGCGCACCATCGCAGGCGCAGGAGTTCGGTTCGCCCGAACTGATCGCTGCGGCGAAGAAGGAGGGGAAACTGGTGTTCTACACGGCGAATTTCGCCGAGGTCGAGCAGCAGGTGATCAAGGAGTTTCAGAAACGCTTCCCCGAGATCAAAGTCGAGATGGTGCGCGCGCCGGGCGGCCAGCTCATTACCCGCGTCAAGACCGAGGCCGCTGCCGGCAAGCTGATCGCCGACGTGGTCGATCATTCCGATCGCGCGCTGATGCAGCCGCTGGCCGACCTGTTCCAGGACTACGCGCCGCCGAATGCTGCGGATTACAACCCGGATTCGCTGATTTCTCCCAAACTATGGCCGCGCGTGACCCTGGTGTGGTCGATCGCCTACAACACTGAGATCGTCAAGAATCCACCGAAGTCGTGGATGGATCTGACCAAGAAGGAATACGACAAGCAGACCGGGCAGGTGTTCGCCCGCTCCGGCGGCACCACCTGGACCCGCGTGATGTTCGAGCGCCAGGTGCTGGGTGAGGATTATTGGGCCAAGCAGGCGGCGACCCGCCCGATCCTTTATCCGTCGGGCGCGCCGATGTCGGACTCGCTGGTGCGCGGCGAAGTCGCGATGGGTCCGCTGCTCTATAATGCGATCTATCCGAAGCAAAAGGACGGCGCGCCGATCAAGATTTTCTTCCCGCCCGAAGGCGCCCCGGTCAATCCCTACGCCACGGGAATTCCCAAGACCGCCGCCAATCCCAATGCCGCAAAGCTGTTCCTGAACTGGTGCCTGTCGAAGGAGGGGCAAACTTTCATGATCAAGGAACTCGGCAATCTGACCTCGCTCAAGGTGGCGCCGGTCTACCCCGAAGGTTTCGATCCCAAGGTGGTCAAGGTCTGGTTCCCCAAGTTCGACGAATACGTCAAGCTGCACGAGCCATGGGTGGCGGAATGGGACAAGACCTACGGTCACCGGCAGTGAGCGATCTACGCATGACGCAGGCTTCTTCATGACGGCGACTCTCGAGGTAACCGACCTGCGCAAGCAGTTTGCGGTCGGTCGCCCGGCGATCGACGGTGTCAGCTTCGCCGTGCCGGCCGGCGAGATCGTGGTGCTGCTCGGTCCGTCCGGTTGCGGCAAGACCACGACGCTGCGATGCGTGGCGGGGTTGGAACATCCAACCGACGGCGAAATCAGTATCGCCGGCCGGATCGTGTCGGCGCCCGCTAGCGGCATCCTTGTGCCGCCGCGCCTGCGCGAACTCGGCATGGTGTTTCAGTCCTATGCGGTGTGGCCGCATATGACGGTGCGGCAGAACGTGGTCTATCCGCTCAAGCATCGCAAAATCTCGCGCGCCGACGCCCGCCGCAAGGTCGATGAAGCGCTCGAGCTGGTCGGCCTGTCGGAATACGCCGAGCGCCCGGTGGTGGCGCTGTCCGGCGGCCAGATGCAGCGCGTCGCTTTGGCGCGCAGCATCGTCTACCGGCCGCAATTGCTGCTGCTCGACGAGCCGCTGTCGAACCTCGACGCCAAGCTGCGGCTACGTTTGCGCGACGATCTGCGCGTGATCCTCAAGCAGACCGGCATGACGGCGCTCTATGTCACCCATGATCAGGCCGAAGCCGTGGTGCTCGGTGACCGCATCGGCGTGATGCGCGACGGCAAATTGCTGCAGATGGATACGCCGGACGCGATCTATAACCGGCCGGCGGATCTGTTCGTCGCCAATTTCACCGGCGCCACCAACGAGCTTCCGGGCACGCTGGTGTCGCGCAACGGCGAATTTGGCACGGTCGATTTCGGCGACGGACGGCGCGGCGAGGTGGCGTTGCTGCATTCGCTGGGACCGGATGAGAAGGTGCGTATCGCGCTGCGGCCGGAGAACATCACCATCGGCCAGCACAACGGCGCCAATACTTTTCCCGCCCGCGTGCTCGACCGCCGCTACCAGGGCACGCAAACCGCCTACGGCATCGAACTGTTTGGCCGCCGGCTGGAGGTGGTCGAGCTCGGCACCGCCGCCCGGCATCAGGTCGGCACCGAGACCCCGGTGTCGCTGCCGCGCGAAAGCTGCTGGGCCTATCGCGACACCGGGCCGGTGTCGTATGAGTAACGGCCCGTCATTGCGACCCGTTGGCTCGCAATGACGGCTTAGCCGCTCGGTCCCATCCCCAAACTCCCGTAAATCCGGCGCGCATAGGCGCCGAACTCGTCCGTGGTCTTGATCGGCAGATCGCGTGGAAACGGCAGCTCGATCGGAAAGTACTCCGCCATTCGTGCCGGGCCTGCGGTGAGCACCGCGCAATGCGAGGCGAGGAACACGGCTTCCTGGATGCTGTGGGTGACGAAGATGATCGTCTTGCCGCTCTCGCGCCAGATCCGCAGCATTTCCAGGTTCATCTGTTCGCGGGTCAGGGCGTCCAGCGCGCCGAATGGCTCGTCCATCAGGATCAGTTTGGGATCGTGGATGAAGGCGCGTGCGATCGCGGTGCGCTGCTGCATGCCGCCGGACAATTGCTGCGGATATTTGTCCTCGTAGCCGGCGAGGCCCACGAGACTGAGCAGGTCGCGGGCTCGGGCGCGCGCGGCCTTCATCGGCAGGCCGACGATTTCGGCCGGCAGCAGCACGTTGTCGAGAATGGTCCGCCATTTCAGCAGCAAGGCCTGCTGGAACACCATGCCGATGTCGCGCGCGGGATCGAACGGGGTTTTGGTATTGCCGATCTTGATGGTGCCGCCGTCGGCCTCGTGCAGCCCGGCCAGAATTTTCAGCACCGTGGTCTTGCCGCAGCCGGATGGGCCGACCAGGGAGACCAGCTCGCCCTCGCTGACGTCCATGGTGACGTCGGAGACGGCCAGAAACTCCGTGCCTTTCGAGCGGTAGACCTTGCGGACGTTGCGCAGGCTGATGAAGGGCTCTTCCGCCGTCATGCCAGCCATTTCTGCAAATGGTCGGCGACGAAGGCGTCGTCGGAGAGATCGGCGTGCTCGCGGCAGACGCGGTCGATCTCCTGCATCTGGCCGGGGCTCAAACCCTCGGCCGGATCGAGGCACCACAGGCCCTGCATCAACCCCTGCCGACGCAGGATTTCGTGGCAGCCGGCGATGCAGCCGTGGAAATTATTGGCGACGTCAAAGAACGCGCTGTTGCAATCGGTGACGCGGGCGTCGAGTGCCAACAGGTCCGCGGGCACGGCGTCCTTGCCGCGCGCGGCCTTGCACATTTCGAACTGCTTGATCGCGGCCGCCGTCCACACCGACCAGTGGCCGAGCAGCCCGCCCTTGAAATAGGTGCGGGTGGTAACGCCCTTGTCGCGCAGGTCGAACGGTAGCATCAGATCGAGCAGGATATGGTCGTCATTGCCGGTATAGAGCGCGACGCGGTCGAGCGCACCGGCGGCGGCGACGCCCCGGAGTACGTCGAGGGTGCGGTAGCGGTTGAATGGCGCGATCTTGATCGCGATGACATTGTCGATCGCTGCAAACCGCCGCCAGAAGTTTGCGCTGAGAATGACGCCGCCGACCGCGGGCTGCAGGTAGAATCCGACCAGCGGAATCTCGCGCGCCACGGCCTCGCAATGCGCAATGATCTCGTCTTCGGAGGCCGACTTCATCGCGGCAAGGCTGAGCAGGCCGGCGTGGTAGCCGATGCCGAGCGCAATCTGCGCCTCCGCAGTCGCCTGCTGTGTCGGGCCCGCGAGGCCGGCGACCATCGCGAGCGGCCGCCTGGTCCAGTCGGCCGCGGTCTGCGCCGCCAGTTCCAGCACGGGCTTGTAGAGTCCGACATCGCGGATCGCGAACTGCGTGGTATGGACGCCGACCGCAAGGCCGCCGGCGCCGGCATCGATATAGTAGCGCGACAGCGCGCGCTGGTGCCTGGTGTCGAGCGTGCGGTTGGCATCGAGCGCCAGCGGATGCGCGGGGATCACCGTGCCGTCGGCGATCAGTTTTCGTACCTCGGATTTGATTTCGCTGTGGTGCATGAAGATCCCTATCCAAATTCCGGGCCGGCGACCGCGAACGGCAGTTCCCCGGCCAGCATGGTGGCGCGGCCGAACCGCATGCGCTGGAACGGCCGCTCGATGGTCCAGCCGGTGTCGGTGAGGCCACGCAGGAAATCTTCCTGCGAATGCACGGCGTCAAGCAGCCACGGGCCTTGCTCGGACCGCACGATGGCGTCGACCAGGGTCAGCGCGCTGTCGCGGGTCTCGGCAAATACAGGGCCGATATGACGGGCAGTGCGGCCGTCACGGACCAGGGCAATGGCGTTGCCCGATGATACCATGCGGGAGCCGGCGCGGCCGCCGAACTCGGTCAGCAGAGCGCCGCGGTCAAACCCCATGGCGCTGACATCGCGCGCGATGAAATCGGCGAGGCTGCAGGTCGATAGTGATTGCGCGGCGCTGACGCCTTTCGGGGCTTCCAGCCGCAGCCGCCGCAATTGCAGCGTCGGTGTGAAGCCGAGCGGGCCATAGACGTTGGCTCCGTCAGGCGTCGCGTCGAGCCAGGTGGTGAGGCCGCGCTTTGTCGCTGTCTTGAGGCAGGCGTCGACCAGCCGGGTCGCGACACCGCGGCGGCGCCAGCTCGCGGTCACCAGCACCATGCTGATCCAGGCGTTGCCGGCGGAGTAGGGCAATAGCGCCGCGGTCGCGACCAGTTGCTTGCCGTCACGCACCCCGAACACGATTCCCGTGCTCAGGAAAAACCGCCAGTCGGCCTCGTTCTGGTTCCAGTGCGCCTCCGTCGACAACAGAAATCCGGCCGGCGCATCGCCGACGCCGAGTTCGATGAGCTCTACGTGCTCAGTACCGGCCATCGCGCACCTCATATTTGGTGGGCTTACCGAGGCTCGGCATCGACCGCGACACCCAGTCGGCGGTCCAGCGGATCAACTGATCGGTATCGACAACAGGCAGGCCAAACAAACTTACGGCTTGCGACGTGTTGGTCAGCCACGCCGTCGGCTCTTCCTTGCCGGTGATGACGGGCGCAATTCCAAACCGTTGGCCGAATTTCGCGGCGAGATCGCGCACCGCGAGAATTTCATGGCCACTGACATTGATCGGCGAGGTCGGCGTGTCGCAATGCGCGAGGCAGCGCAGCGCCTGCGACGACGCATCGCCCTGCCAGATGAAATTGACATGGCCGAGGCTGACGTCGATCGGCTTGCCCTGCAGCACCTTGCTAGCGATGTCGTGCAGCACGCCGTAGCGCATGTCGATCGCGTAGTTGAGCCGGAACAGCCGGCCGGGCGTCGAATGCTTGCGCGAGAAATATTCGAACATGCGCTCGCGCCCGACGCAGGATTGCGCGTATTCACCGGGCGGATTGGGCGCGAGTTCTTCATCGGCGCCTTTGCCGCTCACAGGCACAAAGGGATAGACGCAGCCGGTCGAGAACGCCACGATCCGCGAGCCGGCAAAGGCCTGAGCCACCAGTGCCGGGACGTGCGAATTCATCGCCCAGGTCAGCGACAAATCGCCCTCGGCGCCGAATTTGCGGCCGGCCATGAAGATGATGTTTTGAACTTTTGGCAGCGCCTTGATGGCGGTCTCGTCGAGCAGGTCGCAATTGATCGTTTCGACGCCGCGGGCCTGCAGCCAGTCCTTGACACCAGGATCGCTGAAGCGTGCGACGCCGATCACCCGCCGGTCAGGTGCGGCGGCCTTGGCAAGCCCCGCCAGCGTCGGCCCCATCTTGCCGGCCACGCCCAAAACCATGATGTCGCCGTCGACCTTGCGCAGGTCGTCGATCAGCGCCTGGCTCGGGCGGCACAGCAGTTCGTCGAGGGCGGCGATATCGGGGATCGTCTCCGGCAAATGGTCGCGTGTCAGCAGCATGCCTGTTCCCTTGTCCTATTGCAGCCTGATGTCACGGACCACGAACAGCCGCTCGAGGCCGAGCACCAGGCCGTACAGCACCACGCCGAGCAGGGTCAGAAGAATGACGGCCATCACCATCGCCGGTGTATCGAGCGAGGCCTGCACCTGAATCATGAGATAGCCGAGCCCGCGCTCGGAGGCGATGAATTCGCCGACGATGGCGCCCGCGACCGCCAGGATGGCGCCGACCTTCATGCCTGAAAATACGTAAGGCAGCGCGCCCGGCAACTGGATCTTCCGGAACAGCGTCCAGCGCGAGCCGCGCAGCGATTTCACGAGATCCAGCAGGTCGGACTCGACCTCGCTCAGCCCGCGCGCGGTGGTGAGCAGGATCGGGAAGAAACAGATCGAAAACGCGATCAGGATGTTCGGAAAGATGCCGTAGGAGAACCAGACGATGAACAGCGGTCCCAGCGCCACCTTCGGGATCATGTTCAGCGTCACGAACAGCGGCAGCAGCAACAGGCTGATCAGCGGCGACCAGGTGAACATGACAGCCAGCATGACGCCGACCAGCGCGCCGAGGCAGAAGCCGCCGAGGATTTCGGCCCCCGTCACCCAGAGGTTGGAGAGCCAGGCATACTTGGCCGACGTCAGGGTCGAGAGCGCGGCCAGCGGCGAGGGCAGGATGAATTTCGGCACCTGAAAGGCGTCGACCAGCACCTGCCAGAGCACGATCACGGCAAGATGCGCGATCAGGATGATCGCCACCGTCCTCGCCGATCGCCCTGCATCGCCAGACACCGCGTACTCCTTGTTGAGGCGTCCGGTTCCCGGACACGCGGGCAGTCTATCGTGGGTCGTCCTAGGTTTCAACCAGTTGGTTGATTAGACCGCACCGTAGGGTGGGCAAAGGCGCGCTTACGCCGTGCCCACCGCGTAACACTCGGCTCGCGATGGTGGGCACGCTTCGCTTTGCCCACCCTACGGATCCGATCACAATGAGCGAGCCCTCACGGCCGCAGCGACTGCATCACCAGGTCGACCACGTGCTTGCGACGGGCACGCCTCGCCGTTGGGCTCGACAGGTCCTTGCCGAAGATCGCCGACAGGGTCGGGGTGTTCGAGAAGTAGAAATAACTCAGCCCCGCGATCGAAATGTAGAGATGCACCGCGTTGATCCCCTTGCGGAACACGCCGGCCCGGACGCCCTCACTGAGAATGGTGGAAACCATGCTGACCAGCGGCGAGTGCATCGCCTCCAGCTTGCGTGACCCGCGCACATGGCGGGCGCCGCCGCGATTTTCGTCGTTCAGCAGCACGATAAAGTCGGGATGGGCGGCGAGGTGGTCGAAGGAGGCCTCGATCAGTCGCTTGATGGCCTGCTGCGGCGGCAGGCCTTCGAGGTTGAGCTTGCGTTCCTGGGCGCGGATTTCCTCATAGACCCACTCCAGCACCGCCAGATAGAGCGCGTCCTTGTCGCCGAAGTAATGGTAGACCAGCTGCTTGTTGACGCCCGCGCGCGCCGCGATCTCGTCGACCCGGGCCCCGGCGAGGCCACTATCGGCAAATTCACGGCGTGCCGCCGTCAGAAGCTTCTCCCGCGTCGCCGCCGGATCGCGCCGCTTGGGCCCGGTGCTATCAGCTCGTCTTATAGGCATTTCCAACCAAACAGTTGACAATTCGTCTCGTCCTTGTTGCATTGGTAACGTCGCGGGCGTGCAACGACAAGGCCGGGATATTACCAGTCTGCAAACCAGGAGAGATGCCATGAAGGGCTTGAAGATTGCGTCACTGGCGCTTGCGCTTGCGGTCCAGGCGGCTCCCTCTCATGCCGGCGAGGCCGTCAACCTGATCCTGAACTGGGCGCCGACCGCGGACCATTCGCCGTTCTACTACGCCAAGGCGCAGGGCTGGTACGAGAAAGCCGGCATCGATCTCACCATCGAGACCGGCAAGGGTTCCGGCGTGTCGTCGCTGAAGGTCGGCTCCGGTGGGTCGCCGTTCGGCATCGCCGATCTCGCGACCATGCTGGTGGCGCGGAGCAAGGGCGCCGATGTCGTGGCGCTGATGAGCATCTACGCCAACACCGGGCAGACGTTCTATTGGCTGAAGAGCTATGGCGTGAACAGCGCCAAGGACTTTCCGGGCCACAAGATCGGCAACCCGCCCGGCGACGCGTCGCGGGTGATGTGGCCGGCGTTCGCCAAGGCCGCCGGCATCGCGCCCGATGCGGTCAGTTTCGTCAATGTCGGGCCGACCGCGAAGATCGCGGCGCTGAAGAGCCATACGGTCGATATCATCAGCGACTTCTATAACGAACACGATCTCAAGGTGATCGAGTTCGGTGCCGACCTCGGCTACGTCAATTGGAAGGACATCGGGCTCAACCCGTACGGCAACTCGCTGATCGTCAACGGCGCCTATCTGGAAAAGAATCCAAGGATCGCCGACGCCTTCGTCAAGGTCAGCCAGAAGGCGTTTGCCGCCTGCGTCGCCGACGTCTCGCCCTGCCTGAAGGCGCTGCTCGATGCCGCGTCGGGGCTCGACAAGGAGAACCAGGAACGCCAGTGGGAGCGCATCAAGTTCCTGATGACGGATGACTTCACCACCACCAAGGCGCTGGGCTGGATCGACGCCGAGCGGATGAAGAAGGACTATGAACTGGTGCAGACCTATCTCGGCATGGAGAAGCCGTTCGAGGTCGGCACCGCGTTCTCGACCAAGATGCTCGATACGAGTATCAAGATGGATGCGAGCAAGGTGAAGAAGTAAGAGGCGGTTTCCTCGTAATGTCCGGGCTTGACCCGGCCATCCACGTCTTGCTTGCTTCGATACTGGAAAGAAAGACGTGGATGCCCGGGACAAGCCCCGGGCATGACGGAGAGCGCGGCTGAGTGTTTATCCGCCCTCGCTAGCCAGTATCCTCACTCAACCCTGCTTCCAGCCTCTCGCATAGTTCCGCAACCACCCTCTGCGTGGTCGCAAGATCCTTCAGGCTGACGCCTTCGGCGAGCGCATTAACCCACGGCACCTGAAGTTTTGTCGCAGCCTCAAACGCCTCTTTCCCCCGCTTGGTCAGCACGACCAGATGCGCGCGGCGGTGATGCGGGTTGGGCTGCAGCTCGAGCAGGCCCTCATCCCGCATTTCGTTGACGATGCGCTGAACACCCTGACGGTTGAGGCCCATGTTGCGCGCCAGCCACGCCACGGGCTGCGGCCGCTCGGCCAGCGCAATGGCGCCCAGCACCTGCCAGCGCGCGCTGGTGAGCTCGAGACCGGCGACCAGCCGGTCGCCGGCCAGCAGCAGCCGACCGTTGAGCCGGAATATGGCAAGGATCAGCCCGGTCAGGGCCTGTCCGGCTGGCGTATGTGGCTTGCTTCTCATTGGCAATGAGTATACGAAATGACAATATATTGTCAATATGGGAGTGCGTGATGATGCTGATCGGACAACTGGCCACCGTCGTCGCCGCCGCCTTCGCCGGCGCGGCCTTCTTCATCAATTTCGCTGAACAGCCGGCGCGTCTGCTGCTCGATGACAGGAGCCTGCTGACGCAATGGAAACCCAGCTATGCGCGCGGCTTTGCGATGCAGGCGAGCTGCGCGGTGATATCGGGAATTTTGGGATTGATCGCGGCGTGGCAGACCGGCGATTGGCGCTGGACCGTCGGTGCCATTCTTATGCTGGCCAACTGGCCCTACACGTTGTTCGGCATCATGCCGACGAACCGCAGGCTGAACGCCATCGCCGCCGCCGATGCCGGCCCGGAGTCGCGCCGTCTGATCGTGCATTGGGGAGGGCTGCACGCCGTGCGAACCGCGCTCGGGGTCGCCGCGACCGCAGCCTATCTCTGGGCGCAGCACTGACGCCTTTTTCGCCCGGTTGATCTTTTCGCCGTGCGGACGCTTACTGCGTGTCGGCTACGGGAATATCGGCAGCAGATCAGAGGCAATTTCGGATGACGGTCACGGCAGAACCGCAAAACCTGCGCAGCCGCGCTTTCGACAAGGAGCAGCTGCGGGCGAAGTATATGGAGGAGCGCAACAAGCGGCTCCGTCCCGACGGCAATGACCAGTACATCGAGGTCAAGGGACAGCTCGCGCATTATCTGGACGATCCCTACACGCCCGTCACCCCGCGCGATCCCAGGACCGACCACGTCACCTTCGCTTTCATCGGCGGCGGCTTTGCGGGCCTTGCCACCGCCGCGCGGCTGACGGAAGCCGGAGTCAAAGACGTCCGCATCATCGAGAAGGGCGGCGATTTCGGCGGCACTTGGTACTGGAACCGCTATCCCGGCGCGCAATGCGATACGGCCTCGATGGTCTATATGCCCCTGCTCGAAGAGACCGGGCACATGCCATCAGAGAAATACGCGCACGCGCCGGAAATTCTCGCGCATTGCCGGCGCATCGGAAAGCAGTACGGCCTCTATGACAACGCGTTGTTCCATACAGAGGTCACCGATCTGAAATGGGATGAAGCGCACTCGCGCTGGATCGTCACCACCAACCGCGGCGATGCCTTCACGGCGCAGTTCGTCGGCATGGGTACGGGGCCGCTGCACGTGCCGAAACTTCCGGGCATTTCGGGCATCGAGGCCTTCAAGGGACATTCGTTCCACACCAGCCGCTGGGATTACGATTACACCGGCGGCGATCCCTCGGGCGCGCGCATGGACAAACTTGCCGACAAGCGCGTCGGCATCATCGGTACCGGGGCGACGTCCGTGCAGTGCGTGCCGCATCTGGTCCGCGCCGCCAAAGAACTCTACGTGTTCCAGCGCACGCCGTCCTCCGTCGACGTCCGTGCCAACGCGCCGATCGATCCCAAATGGTTTTCGGGGATTGCGTCGCCCGGCTGGCAGCAGCGCTGGCTGGAAAACTTCACGGCCAACCAGGCCGGCGGCAACGCCGAGGAAGATCTGGTCCAGGATGGCTGGACCGACCTGTCGCGGCGGATCCGGGCCAAGATCATGCAGCTGCCGCGCGAGGAGCGGGTTCCGGCCAAGATGTTGGCCGCGTTTGAGGACTCCGACTTCGAGAAGATGGAGGAGATCCGATCGAGGATCGACGCCATCGTCGGCGACCGCGAGACCGCGGCAAAGCTCAAGGCCTGGTACCGCCAGCTCTGCAAGCGGCCATGCTTCCACGATTCCTATCTGCAGGCGTTCAACACGCCGGGCACGCACCTGGTCGATACCGACGGCAAGGGCGTGGATGAAATCACCGAGAAGGGTGTCGTCGTCGCGGGCAGGGAATACCAGCTCGATTGCATCATCTACGCGTCGGGTTTCGAGGTCGGCACCGAATACAAGCGGCGATCCGGCTTCGACATGGCGGGCCGGAGCGGGGTCAAGCTGTCGGAGCATTGGGCCGGGGGGATGCGATCCAAGCACGGGATTCACGTCCACGGTTTTCCGAACGCCTTCTTCGTGCAGCCGACGCAGGGCGCAAACCTGATCTCCAACGTGCCGCATAATTTGACCGAAGCCGCAAAGACTATCGCCGTCATGGTCAGGCACGCACAGCAAAACGGCTTTAGGCAGATCGAAGTCACCAGAGAGGCCGAGGACAAATGGGTCGAGCTGCTGTTGACCGGCGCCGGGCGGATGATCGGCGCGCCGGACTGCACCCCCGGCTATTACAACAATGAGGGGCGCGAACCCGGCCCGGCGGCCAAGCTGAATGTCGGCCATCCCGCAGGCCCGCTGGCCTATTTCAAATATATCGACACGTGGCGCAGCAATGGTGACTTCGAAGGGTTGGAGTTCCGCTGAGGCTGTTCCCGGTTTCTATTACGGCGCGAGGGAGTGAACGAGTATGACCCAAACAACAAGTGCGGAAGCGCGCAAGGAAACTCCCAAGCAGGCTTCCGCGCCGGTCATTGCGCAGCACGCGGCAACGCTCAAGGCGCTGCCGTTTTCGGACACGCGCGATTTCGACGATGCGGCGCGGGGATTCCTCGGCACGATCGAAAACGCGAAGGTGACCTCGCCGCAGGGCAGGGTGGTCTGGAGCCTCGAGCACTATGGCTTTCTTTCGGCCGAGGAAGCGCCCGCGACCGTGGATCCGAGCCTGTGGCGGCAGTCGCGCCTCAACATGCATCACGGCCTGTTCGAGGTGGTATCAGGCGTCTATCAGGTGCGCGGGCTCGACATCGCCAACATGACCCTGATCGAGGGCGACACGGGCGTGATCGTTGTGGACACCCTGACCTCGATCGAAGGCGCCCGCGCCGCGATGGAATTGTACTTCCAGCACCGGGGCAAACGCCCGGTCATGGCCGTGATCTTCACCCATACCCACACCGACCATTGGGGTGGGGCGCGCGGCGTGCTCGATGACGAAACGCTCTCAAGCGGCCGGGTGCCGATATTAGCGCCGAATTTCTTCATGGAGCACGCAGTCTCCGAAAACATCATCGCCGGGCCCGCGATGCTGCGCCGGGCGCAATATCAGTTCGGGCCGCTGCTGGCCAAGGGCGTGCACGGGCAGGTCGATTGCGGTCTCGGCAAGTCGATGGCGGTGGGATCGGTTGCGCTGTTGCGCCCGACCGACCTGATCATCGCAACCGGCGATAAGCGCACCATCGACGGGCTCGAGTTTGAATTCCAGATGGCGCCGAACTCCGAGGCGCCGGCGGAGATGCATTTCTTCATTCCGCGCTACAAGCTTTTGAATCTCGCGGAGAACTGCACGCATAATTTCCACAATCTGCTGCCGTTCCGCGGCGCCGACGTCCGCGACGCGCTGGCCTGGTCGAAATATCTAGGCGAGGCGCTGCAGATGTGGGGCGGCAAGGCCGATGCGATGTGCGGCCAGCACCATTGGCCGGTGTGGGGCGATGAGCGGATCGACACCATGATCCGCCAGCAGCGTGATCTCTATAAGTTCGCGCATGACCAGACCATTCGTCTGATGAACCACGGCCTCACCGCGGCCGAAATCGCCGAGACGATCGAACTGCCGGCGAGCCTCGACGGCGCCTGGCACGGGCGCGGTTACTACGGCCATATCAGGCACAATGTGAAGGCGATCTACCAGAAATATCTCGGCTGGTACGACGCCAATCCCGTCAATCTCGATCCGTTGCCGCCGGTCGAATCCGGCCGGAAATATGTCGAGTATATGGGCGGTGCGGAGGCGATCCTCGATCGCGCCCGAAAAGACTTCGCCAAGGGCGAGTTTCGTTTTGTGGCGCAGGCCGTCAGCCATCTGGTCTTTGCCGATCCGGACAATCAGGCCGCGCGCGCGATGCTGGCCGATACGTTCGAGCAGCTCGGTTATGCCTCGGAAAGCTCGACCTGGCGCAACGCCTATCTGTTCGGCGCGCAGGAATTGCGGCTGGGCATGCCGAAGGTGCCGGCACGCGCGGCGATGCCGCGCGAAACGCTGGCCGCGCTGCGTACCGGGCAGCTGTGGGACGTGCTCGGCGTGCGCCTCAACGGCCCCAAGGCCGAAGGCAAGCGTATCGTGCTGAATTGGCAATTTACGGACACCAACGAAAACTTCGTGCTCAATCTGGAGAACAGCGCGCTGACTTACGTGGCGGGCGCACAGGCGGCGGATGCCGATGCGACGTTCACGCTGGCGCGCAGCGTGCTCGACGAAGTGATCGCCAGGCTGACGACGTTTCCGGACGCGGTGGGCAGCGGCGCGATCAAGGTCAGCGGCAATCCGATGCGGCTTGGCGAACTGATGATGCTGATGGATGAATTCCCGCGCATGTTCGAGATTGTCGAACCGAAGCGGACAGCGGTGACCTGAGCGGTCCGCCGTCGCCCAGATCAAGCAGTCTTCATCGCGGCGTTGAAGCACGAAGCGCCGCCGGGTCACCCCGGCGGCGTCTTACTCGTAATAGGGGTCAGTGCAGCTTATCGGCCACCGCCGCCGCCACCACCGCCGCCACCACCGCCGCCGCCGCCAGCACTGAGCATGGCATCTTCGCGGCTACCGAAGGCCTGGTGACGCGGGGGCGTTGGCAGACGCTTGGAGCGGGCCTCCTCCTGGTAGAACCAGCCACTTCCACAACCCAGCCTCGGCGAGGTTTCGTCACACATCCGCAGCGGAGAAAAAGCGTTGGCGCTGGTGGTTGCCAGAGCGCTGATCGCAACGAGGCCGGCGAGAGCGGCCAAAGACAATTTCGACTTCATCGACATCTAAACTCTCCATTTCTCGGTTCGGCGAAACCGGAATGGTTCGCACATGAGTTCGACGATGCCAGATGGAAGGCGGTTCGAGCGCGCCACCTAAAAAAGTGGTTTGAACCAGATGAGCACCTGCTGCGACGGTGTCGCCCGGCCCCCTCCGGGAGTGGCGCGGTCCGGTGCAGGGTTTGCGGCGGGAAGGTGCTTCCGGGGGCCGACTATCGGGCGTCGGGGCTGATCACGCGCCGTATGGTCAACAGCGCCGCCGGCAGTCGCGCTCAGGCACCGGCGTGCGAGCCTACCGTCTTGCGATACAGCGCGTTATAGAGCGAGGCCGAAAGATCCCAGCTAAAGGACCGCGCCATGGCGCTGCGGCGCATCAGGTCGAGGCGGTCTTTCGCCATGAAGGCATCGAACGCGCGGCGCACGCCGCCAAGGAAGGACTCCGCCGAAGGCTGCGAGAACAGGAAGCCGGTCTCGCCGTCCTTGATGGTCTCCGCCAGCCCGCCGGTCTGGTGACCGATCGGCAGCGATCCGAACCGCTGCGCATACATCTGGCTCAGTCCGCACGGTTCGAACCGCGAAGGCATCAGCGTGAAATCGCTGCCGGCGAAAATTCGCCGCGCCTGTCCATCGTTGAACCCGATGACGACGCCGATCGCGTCCGGCCTGCGGCGATGCGCATCGACCAGCGCCTGTTCGATATACGGCTCACCGCTGCCGGTGACGACGATTTGTCCGCCGGCCTCGACGATCGCGTCGGCGGCGGACAGAACGAGGTCGATGCCCTTTTGATGCACGAGACGGGCGACCAGACCGAAGATCGGTCCGCGCGATACCGCAAGACCAAACTGCTTGCGGACGTAGTCGGCGTTGGCTTGCTTGCCTTGCCAATCGCCGGCGCCGAACTGCTGCGCCAGTTGTGCGCAGGCGCGCGGATCCCAGCTTTCGTCGATGCCGTTCAGGATGCCGGTCAATTCCGAAGCGTCCGAGCGTTGCCGCAGCAGGCCCTCGAGCCCGCAGCCAAGCTCGCGCGTCGTGATCTCTTTTGCGTAGGTCGCGCTGACCGTGGTCAGATGCGAGGCGTAAACGATGCCGCCCTTCAAGAACGACATCTGGTCGTAGAACTCGAGACCGTCGATGTGGAAGGAAGCGTCGGGCGCGCCGATCCGCCGCAGCGACTCCCGCGGGAATAGCCCCTGATAGGCCAGATTGTGAATGGTCAGGATCGAGGGGACCTTGACGCCTTTCCAGGCGAGGTAGGCAGGTGTCAATGCAGCCTGCCAGTCATTGGCGTGGACCAGATCCGCTGCCCAATTCTTGTCCAGACTGCCTGCGGCGAGTTCGGCCGCGGCAGATGCAAATCGCGCGAAACGGATGTCGTTATCCGGCCAGTCGCGTCCGGATTCGTCGCCGTAGGGGTTACCTGGCCGGTCGTAAAGTTGTGGGCACAACAATACATAAACTGGCAGGCCGTCTCGCGTCGACGCCCGGCCGAGCGAGCAGGCCGGCATCTCGGCCAAAGGCGCGCATTGCCCAACGATTTCAATGTGGGTGAACTGTTCGAGGATGTCCCGGTAGCCGGGCAACATGATCCGGACGTCGCTCCACGGGCGCAGCGCCCGGGGCAGGGCGGCGGAAACGGCGGCAAGACCGCCCACCCGGACGAAGTCATCCATTTCCGTGGTTACGAATAAGACCTTCAAGGAACGCCCTCGTACCAACCTGAACTATGACTTATGCAAGAAAGGGTCCAATTTTGATCTTGGGCAATGCGCCAGATAGCCCGTGGTTCCTGGAGAAACGCTTCCATGCAGTGGCGGCGCAATTTAGGGTCATGCCGCGCCTGGAAAACCAAAGGCGAACGAGAAGCCGCAAGGCCAGGGAGCTTTGAGCATGACTATAGATAATGCGGATGAGGGGAATTTGACAGGGAGCTTCGCCGGCCTGCGCGTTATAGATTTCTCAACCACGATCGCCGGACCCCACTGCACGCGGATGCTCGCCGACATGGGCGCCGAGGTCATCAAGATCGAAACCGTCGAAGGCGAGACCATGCGGACCCGCCCGCCGGTTCGGAATCACTGCAGCACCGCGTTCGGGCAGCTCAATGTGGGCAAGAACAGCCTTGTGCTCGATCTGAAATCGCCCGAGGGAGTGGAGGCGGTGCGCCGGCTGGTGGCGAACGCGGACGTGCTGGTCGAGAATTTCCGCCCCGGTGTGATGCGGCGACTGAAGCTCGACTACGCTTCACTGCACGCCCTCAATCCGAAACTGATCTACTGCTCGATCTCCGGCTACGGCCAGACCGGGCCGTCGGCCGAACTGCCGGCCTATGCGCCGGTGATCCATGCTGCCTCCGGCTATGAGATGGCGCATCTGGCCTATCAGCCCGGGCGCACCCGGCCGGATTATTGCGGCATCTATCATGCCGACGTGCTCACCGGCGTCTACGCGTTCGGCGCGGTCTCGGCGGCGCTGTATCAGCGCGCGGGAAGCGAAAAGGGCCAGCACATCGACGTTTCGATGCTGGAATCGATGCTGAGCCTGACATTGAACGAATTGCAGTGGTCGCAGTTCGAGGTCAAGGCGACCCAGCGGCCGATGTTCGGCCCGATCGAAACCTCGGACGGTTATGTCATGGTCGCGATCGCCAGCGAAAAAACCTTCCAGAGCCTGATGAAGGTGATCGGTCATCCCGAATGGGTCAGCGACCCGCGCTTTGCGAAATATTCCGATCGCCGTGAAAACTGGGGCAGCCTGATGGAGGGCGTCGAGGCGTGGTCGCGCGCGGTGACGACCGAGCAGTGCCTCGTCGCGCTCAATGAGCACGGCGTGCCGTCATCGGCCTATCGCACGGTGGCCGAGGCGCTGAAGGATCCGCAGATCGCCCATCGCGGCGCGTTGGCGGAGGTCCAGGATGGCGGCGGCAGCTTCAAGGTCCTCAATCTGCCGTTCCGCATGTCGGGCGCCAGGGTTTCAGCTGCGAAACGCATGTCGACGCTTGGCGAGCACACGCGTGCCTACCTGAAAGAGACCGGCCTGTCGGAAGACGAAATCGCGGCCTTTGCCGGCAAACCGCCGAGGTCGGCGCGCGGTTGAGGGCGATCGCGCTTCGGCAACAAGGCTCAAGCCTGCGGCTTTTCATCCCGCCTTGCGAACGGCCTTGCCCGGGACTGCGATTCCAGACAATCTTACCGTCAGCCATCGACGATCCGGAACACCGGACGGACGACACCTCGAGAGGGAGCATCCATGACAGCTGCGGTCCGAGCGAGCGCACTCGCGCGATTATTTCTTGTGGCGGGATTTGCAGTCTCGCTGTGTGCCGTTCCCGCCAGCGCCCAGAAGAAGGGCGGCAGCATCACGATGGGGCTCGAACTCGATATTGCAGGCTTCGATCCGCTGAAGGTCGGCGTGTACGATACGGCCGCCTTGACGGCGGCTGCGGCGATCTTCGACACCCTCACTTATCTCGATGACAAGGGCGTCGTTCAACCGAAGCTCGCGCTGTCCTGGTCGTCCTCGGAGGATTTCAAGACCTGGACCTTCAAGCTGCGGCCCGGAGTCAAGTTCCACGACGGCACACCGTTCAATGCGAAAGCCTTCAAGGAGAATTTCGACCGGCAGAAGGATCCGGCCAACAAGTGCCGCTGCGCGTTTTACATTTCGTTCGTCAATTCCGTGGAGGCGACCGACGAACTGACACTGGTCTACAATCTGAAGGATCCGTCGGTGAACCTGCCGTCGCTGGTGAGCTTCGCAAGCGGGAACAATTCCGTGCATTCACCGACGGCGTGGAAAGCCAAGGGAGACGACTACAACCGCAATCCGGTCGGCACCGGACCGTTCATATTGAAATCCTGGACCGCGGGCGACCGCTTGGTGCTTGAGAAGAACCCCGACTACTGGGACAAGGACCGCGTTTATCTCGATCGCATCGTCCTGAAGCCGCTGCCGGACGCGCAGTCGCGTTTCGCCAGCCTGCAATCCGGCGAAGCTGACGTCATCTGGGACGACGAGGCCGACGCCGACAATATCCAGAAGGCGCAGAAGGACCCGAAGCTGACGGTGCATACCTATGCCGGCTCCGGAGCGGCGGTTGCCGCCTTCAACACCAAGGTCGCGCCGTTCGACGACGTTCGCGTGCGCCAGGCGCTGGTGATGGCGCTCGATCGCAAGAAGATGTCGCAGGCGCTTACCAATGGCCTGGCCCGGCCCGCCACCAACCCCTATGGCGACGGCTCCTGGGTCAAATGCAAGGATGATGGTGCGCTTCCCGAAGACGCCGAGAAGGCGAAGGCGCTGATCAAGGAATACGGCAAGCCGGTCGAGTTCAAGATGCTGGTCACGGCGACGCCGCGTGGGCGCGCAACCGGCCAGGT
This sequence comes from Bradyrhizobium sp. OAE829, assembly GCF_040546575.1. Taxonomy (NCBI): domain Bacteria; kingdom Pseudomonadati; phylum Pseudomonadota; class Alphaproteobacteria; order Hyphomicrobiales; family Nitrobacteraceae; genus Bradyrhizobium; species Bradyrhizobium sp. OAE829. Next base: position 6,847,225 of record NZ_JBEPOE010000001.1, read on the forward strand.
GCTGCAACAGTTCTGGAAACGGGTCGGCGCCAACATGGAAATCGAGCAGGTCGACCAGGCCACGATCCCGCCACGTGCCTTCATGCGGCAGTTCCAGGTCACGCCATGGCGGATCGTCGATCTAGCCGATCCCGACGTGCAGATGTATGCCAATTTCCGCACCGGCAGCCCGGTTGCGCTGGCTAACTATTCGAACCCGGAACTCGATCAACTGCTCGACCGCGCGCGGGTCACCGCCGACCAGGCCAAGCGCGCCGAGGATTACTGCGCCATCAGCCGGCTCATCAACAAGGAAGCGATCTGGTACTGGACCTTCCAGAACACCTATTACGCAATGTCGAGCGCGAAGGTTAAAGGCTTGCCGAAGATGTACAGCGGAATCGTCGACGTATCCCGCGTCTGGCTGGAATAACAGCGCATGCTGGGTTTCGTCGCGCGAAGGCTCCTGTATCTCGTGCCGGTGCTGATCGCGGTATCGCTGCTGACGTTTCTGATCGCGTCGCTGCTGCCGGGCGATCTCGCCTACACGATCCTCGGCGATCAGGCGACGCCGGAGAAGGTCGCAGCCCTTCGCCAGGAAATGGGATTGGACCAGCCGATCTGGGTCCGTTACTTCGGCTGGCTCGGCAACATCCTCCAGGGCGATCTGGGCCGATCGTTCCGCACCGGACAAACCGTATTGCAGGCGGTTACCGAGCGGCTTCCGATCTCGCTGGAACTCATGGTCCTGGCCCAGGTCATCGCGCTCGCGATCGGTGTTCCCCTGGCGATCATTTGTGCGGCGCGCAGCGGCGGTCCGTTCGATCGCTTCATGACCGGCACCGCCTTCGGCATGCTGTCGGTGCCGACTTTCCTGTCGGCGATCCTGCTGATCTATCTGTTTGCGGTGGAGTTGCGCTGGCTGCCGGCGACGGGCTACGTCCCGTTCGGCGAAGATCCGGCCAAAAACCTGCGGTTCATGGTGCTGCCCGCGTTGACGCTGGCGCTCGCCGAATGGCCCGGCATCATGCGCGTGCTTCGCTCCGACATGATCGCGACGCTGCAGGAAGACTATATCGCGCTGGCCAAGGCCAAAGGCCTGAAGGCATCGCGCATCCTGTTCGTGCACGCGCTGAAGCCTTCGTCGATGACGCTGGTCACGATCACCGGAATCAATATCGGGCGATTGATCGGCGGCGCCGTCATCGTCGAGACGGTTTTTGCGCTGCCGGGAATTGGCCGGCTCCTGGTCGGCGCCATTACCACGCGCGACCTCATCATTCTGCAGGGCGTGGTGCTGCTGGTCGGAGCCGGGTTTGTGCTGATCAACTTCATCGTCGATATGCTCTACGCCATGCTCGATCCGAGGATCCGCCATGGCCACGCTTGAACTCGGCATCGACGCGTCAGTTGCGGAAGTCCCGGCGCGGCGTGGCCGCCGGCTCGGACCGCTGTTCTGGATGGCGATCGTCTGGATGATGTTCGTGTTTACGGTAGCGATCTTCGCCGACGTGCTGCCGCTACCGAGCCCGACCGACATGGACATGCTGGAAAAGCGCGCACCGTTCTCGGCAGAGCACTGGCTTGGCACCGACGGCCTCGGCCGCGACGAGCTCGCCCGCGTGATCTACGGTGCGCGGATATCGCTGATTGTGGGACTGTTTGCGCCGATCATCGGGCTCACCTTCGGCGGCGCGCTCGGCATCCTGGCGGGCTATTTCCGCGGCCGGTTCGAATCGGTGGTGGTCGGCAGCATGGATGTGCTGCTGGCGTTTCCTCCGCTGATCCTGGCGCTGGCCGTGACCGCCTATCTCGGCCAGTCGATCCTGCATTTGACCTTTATTCTCGGCCTGCTAGGCGTTCCCGCCTTCATGCGGGTGGCGCGGGCGGCAACGCTGACACTGGCGCGCCGCGAATTCGTGATCGCGGCACAGGCGCTTGGCGCGACGCATACGCGCATCCTGCTGCGCGAATTGCTGCCCAACGTGATGCTGCCGTTGTTTGCGTTCTTCCTGCTCGCCGTCGCCATCACCATCGTGGCCGAAGGTTCACTGTCGTTCCTGGGCCTCGGCGTGCCGCCGCCGATATCGAGCTGGGGCAGCATGATCGGGGAGGGCCGCGAAAGTCTCGAGATGGCGCCCCGGCTGGCGTTCATTCCGGCCATCGCGATGTTCCTGACCGTATTGTCCTTTAACCTGGTCGGCGACACGCTCCGGGCGCTCACCGATCCCCGTCAGGGCGCGCTGTGACAGAGGGTACGTTGCTTTCCGTCGAGGACGTCATCGTCGATTTGCCGACGCCGCGCGGCAATCTGCGCGCGGTGGACCGTGTCGACCTCACCGTCGGCGCCGGTCGGACGCTCGGGGTGGTCGGCGAGTCCGGTTGCGGCAAGACCATGCTGTCGCGCGCGATCCTGCAATTGCTGCCGAAGAAAGCAAAACTCTCCGGCCGCGTGATGTTCGATGGGCAGGATCTGCTGCAGCTGTCGCCGGAAAAACTGCGTAAGCTGCGCGGCCGGTCGCTGGCGGTCGTGTTCCAGGACCCGATGACCTCGCTCAATCCGGTGCTGACCATCGGCACCCAGCTAATCGAGACGCTGCAGGAGCACCTCGAGCTGGACATGGCGGCTGCGACCAAGCGGAGCATCGAGCTGCTCTCCGCGGTCGGCATTCCCGCGCCGGAGCAGCGGCTGATGCAGTATCCGCATCAGCTGTCGGGCGGCATGCGGCAGCGGGTGGCGATCGCGATCGCGCTGTCCTGCGAGCCGAAGCTGCTGATAGCGGACGAGCCGACCACCGCGCTCGATGTCACGATCCAGGCCCAGATCCTCGATCTGTTGGCGCGCGAGCAGCGCCGCCGGCATATGGCGATGATCATAATCACCCATGACCTCGGCGTCGTCGCCGGCCGCACCGACGAAGTCGCGGTCATGTATGCCGGCCGCGTGGTGGAGCGTGCGCCGACGCCGGCCTTGTTCAAGAAAATGCGGATGCCCTATACCGAGGCGCTGCTTGCCGCGCTTCCAAAGATCGACGCCGCGCCACATACGCCGCTGCCGGCGATCTTGGGCCGTCCACCCGATCCGACCCGGCCGCTGAAAGGCTGTTCGTTCTCGCCGCGCTGCCGCTATGCATGGGCCCAATGCCATGTCGAGAAGCCGCGGCTTGAGGAAGCCGACTCGCCCGGTCACCAATTTGCCTGCTTCCGTCCGATCGACGCCAGCGCGGGTGCCGGCGCATGATGCAGCAAGCCTTACCCGCCGTTTCAAACGATCCGCTGCTCGACGTCGATAACCTCGTCGTTGAGTATCCGGTCGGCAACAAGATTGTGCACGCGGTATCCGGCGTTTCCCTGCAGATCGCCCGCGGCGAAACGCTCGGGCTGGTCGGCGAATCCGGTTGCGGCAAGTCGACGCTCGGCCGCGCGGTGCTGCAGTTGCGCCGGCCGGTATCGGGACGGGTACTGTTCGACGGCCAGGACCTCACGGCGATGCAGGGTGATACGCTGCGCCTGATGCGCCAGCGCGTGCAGCTGATCTTCCAGGACCCGATCGCATCGCTGAACCCACGCCGGCGGATCGGCGATATCATCGCCGAGCCGCTGATCATTTCGGGCGTCAAGGATGCGGCCAAACGCCAACAGCTCGTCGACGAAGCGCTCAGCGCCGTTGGTCTTGATCCGGCACTGGTGGTCGGCCGGCTGCCGCATGAGTTCTCCGGCGGGCAATGCCAGCGCATCTGCATTGCGCGCGCACTGGTGCTCAATCCGGAATTCATCGTCTGCGACGAACCGGTCTCCGCGCTCGACGTTTCGATCCGGGCGCAGATCCTGAATTTGCTGGAGGAGATGAAGGCGCGCTATGGCTTGACCCTGCTGTTCATCGCGCATGATCTGGCCGTGGTGAAGGCGGTAAGCGACCGCGTCGCGGTGATGTATCTCGGGCGGTTGTGCGAGGTCGGTCCGTCCGAGCAACTGTTCGCAAAACCGGCGCACCCCTATACCGCGCTGTTGATCGAGGCGATCCCGGTGCCCGATCCTGACGTGCGCCCTGCCGAAACCGTGCCGGTGGGCGAGCCGCCATCGCCGATTTCGCCGCCGTCCGGCTGCCGTTTTCGGACCCGCTGCCCCAGAGCGGATCAGCGATGCAGCGACGAGGTGCCGGAACTGCGCGCCGTGGCATCGGGGCAGTTCGTGGCTTGCCATCATCCGCTGATCTGAATATCGGAAGGTCGCGTTTGTCTCGACCGGATGGACGTGGCAATGTCATCCCGAGAAAATGTCCGTTCGAAAAATGCCCTGCTCAAGAACAAGAATGACGGGAGAGAACCGATGAAGAGTTTCCAGGTCGCCGAGTTCAATGCCCCCCTGAAAGAGGTCGATCATCCGACGCCGGAGCCCACGGGGTCGCAGGTGTTGATCAAGGTGAAGGCCGCCGGCGTCTGCCACAGCGATCTCCACATCTGGGAAGGCGGCTACGATCTTGGCCACGGGCGCAAGCCGCTGTCGCTGAAAGACCGCGGCGTCTCGCTGCCGCGCACGATGGGCCACGAGACCGTCGGCGAGATCCTGGCCTTCGGTCCCGACGCCAAGGCCGCGACCGGTGGCCTCAAGGTCGGCGACGTCACGCTGGTCTATCCCTGGCTCGGCTGCGGCAAATGCGAGACCTGTGTCGGCGGCGACGAGAACATGTGCGTCGTCAAGCCGAACTCGCTCGGCGTCTATTGCGACGGCGGCTATGCCGATCACATGACGGTGCCGCACCCGAAATATCTGTTGAACCTGAACGGGCTCGATCCCGTCACCGCCGCGCCCTATGCGTGCTCGGGTGTCACCACCTACAGCGCGCTGAAAAAGGTCGAGAACGTCCTGCATACGCCGATCGTGATCTTCGGCGCCGGCGGCCTCGGCCTGATGGCGCTGTCGCTGCTAAAGGCGATGGGCGGCAAGGGCGCGATCATGGTCGATATCGACGCGCGCAAACGCGAAGCCGCCGAGGCGGCCGGCGCACTTGCGACCGTCGACGGCAAGGCCGCTGATGCACTGGAGCAGCTGCAGAAAAAAGCGGGCGGTCCGATCCGCGCGGTGATCGACCTCGTCGGCAACGCCCAGACCACGCAGCTCGGATTCGACTGTCTGACCAAGGGCGGCAAGCTCGTGATCGTCGGCCTGTTCGGCGGCGGGGCGACCTTCGCGCTGCCGCTGATTCCGATCAAGGCCATCACGATCCAGGGCAGTTATGTCGGCAATTTGCGCGAAACCCAGGAATTGCTCGATCTGGTCCGCACCAAGAAGATCGCGCCGATCCCGGTAACGACAATGCCGCTCGCCAAGGCCAACGAGGCACTCACTGACTTGCAGAAGGGCAAGCTGGTAGGGCGCGCGGTGCTGACGCCGTAGACTACATTGCCGTCATGCCCGGCCTTTCCCGGCCATCCACGTCTTGCTTCTCGAAACAGCGATGAAGACGTGGATGGCCGGGAAAGGCGAGCGGAAGCGACGCCGTCCTTTCAGACGGCTTTGCCCGGCCATGACGAACTCACTATCAATCGTCGTGAAGGAAATCCATGTCCGCCAACAACGCACTCCACATCGCCGTACTCGGCGGCGATGGCATTGGCCCTGAAGTGATGGCCCCGGCGCTCGAAGTCTTGCGAAAGATCGAGGCGACGACGGATCTGAAATTTCGCTTCACCGACGCGCCGGCCGGCGCCAATAATTATCTGGCGACGGGAAAGTCGATGCCGGACAGCACGGTGCGGCTGTGCGAAGAAGCCGACGCCATCCTGCTCGGCGCCTGCGGTCTGCCGTCGGTACGCTACCCCGACAACACCGAGATCGCGCCGCAGATCGAACTGCGCATGCATTTCGATCTCTATGCCGGCGTGCGCCCGGCACGGCTGATTCCGGGCGTGCCGAGCCCGATCGTCGGCGCCGATCAGAAGGGCATCGATCTTGTTCTGATCAGGGAATCCACCGAAGGCCTGTTCGCGTCGATGGGCAAGGGCGTCGTGACCGACACCGAAGCGCGCGAGACGCTCGTCATCACCCGCAAGACGTCGGAACGGCTGTTCGAGTTTTCGTTCCGTCTCGCCGAACGCCGCAAGGCGCGCGGGCGGGCGAATGGCGGGCTAACCTGTGTCGACAAGGCAAATGTGTTCAGGGCGTTCGCGTTCTTCCGCGGGATGTTCGACGAGGCCGCCAGGCGCCACCCCGATGTCAGGGCCGAGCGGGTTTACGTCGATGCCTGTTCACTGATGATGGTGAAGCGTCCCTGGGATTTCGACGTCATGGTGACGGAGAACATGTTCGGCGACATTCTTTCCGACCTTGCCGCCGGCCTGATCGGCGGCCTCGGCATGGCGCCGTCGGCGGATATCGGCGACCGCCACGCGGTGTTCCAGCCCTGCCACGGCACGGCGCCCGATATCATGGGGCAGGGCAAGGCCAATCCAACGGCCATGATTCTTTCGGCGGCGATGATGCTCGACTGGCTCGCCGACAAGCACGGTCTCGAAAATGTCGCCGAGGCCGGCGAGCGCATCGAGCACGCGGTCGACAAGGCCTATGCGGACGGAATCAAGCCGATGGAGTTCGGCGGCGGCAACGGCACCGCGGATATCACCAAGGCGGTGCTGGCGGCGCTGTAGGAAGTTTGTAGCCCGGATGAACCAACGGGTCGCGCGGATGCGCGCCCGATGATAAACTCCGCGAAATCCGAGGCCGCTGATGCGGATGTCCCGGATGTCGCTTCGCTCATCCGGGCTACGCTTACTATTTGCCCTTGAACTGCGGCTTGCGCTTTTCCATGAACGCAGTGCGGCCCTCGCGAAAATCCTCACTGTCCATGCAGGCGGTGCCGATCGCCTTGATCGCGTTCATGTCGCGCTTGCTTTCGTCCTTCAGCACCTCGGCGATGGTGATCTTGGCGGCCTTGATCGCGAGCGGCGCGTTACCGGAAATCGTGCGCGCGATCTCCATCGTCGCGTCCCACAAATCAGGCCCGGGCAGGACGCGATCGACGAGCCCGATCCTCAATGCTTCGGCGGAGTCGATCCGCATGCCCGTGTACATGATGAGTCGCGCCCAGGACGGCCCGACCAGCGAGACCAGATGCTTGAGCCCGTCATAGCCATAGGCGATGCCGAGTTTGGCCGCGGGAATGCCGAACTGGCTGTTGTCGGCCGCAAGCCGGATGTCGGCCAGCATCGCGACCTGCATGCCGCCGCCGAGACAGAAGCCCCGAATGCAGGCGATCGTCGGCTTCGGATAATCCGCCAGCAGCGCGCGCTGTGCGGCGCTGCGTTTTGAGTACTCTTCGGAGGCTTCGGCGTTGTGGCGGGTCTTTTCGAACTGGCTGATGTCGGCGCCCGAGACGAACGCCTTGTCGCCGGCGCCGGCCATGATCACGACGCGGACTTCGGGATTGTCGCGCAATTCGATCAGCGCGCTGCCGAGCCCTTCCCACATCTCGAGCGACATGGCGTTGCGCTTCTCGGGATTGTTGAAGGTGATGACCCCGACGCCGTCGCTGACGCCCTGCAGGATCTTGCCGTCTGCGTAGGATTTTTCAATGTTTTTGGGAACGTCTAGCATTGGTCGGGTTCCAGTCCGGTTCAGGAGGTAACAAAGGGGCCGAAATCGGCGCGCGCATAGGCCGGTCGCGCCTGCAGTTTAGTCCACCAGTCCGCGACGCGGGGATGTTTCTTCGGGGTCATTTCATCCGGCGCAATCTCCTCGTCGATGCGTTTGACGAAGGGCGCCGCCGCGATGTCCGCGATCGAGTAAGACTTGCCGGCGAGCCAGCCGAAAGGCTTCAGCGCCTCTTCCATCTTATCGAGGAGTGCCACCAGCTTGGCCCGCGCGGCGTCGCGCTCTTCCTCGGTATAAGGTTTTCTCGCCACCCGCAGCCAGGCTTCCTGCCGCTCTTTGCTCGGGATGTTCTTCAGCTTTTCCGCCAGTTCTGCATCGGTCCATTGCGATGCTGTCTTCTGCAGATGGTGCCGCCAGTTGAAGATGATGAGATTGCCGATCAGTCCGTCGATATGCCGGATCCAATTCCGCATCTCGGCACGCTGATAGGGTGTGTCCGGCCGCAGCGGCGGATCCGGAAAGGTCTCGTCGAGATATTCGCAGATGGTTCCGCTCTCATGCAGCGGCTGCCCGTCATGAATCAGGGTCGGGATCACGCCGAGCGGGTTGATCTTCAGATACTCCGGCGAATGATGTTCCATGGCGGCCATATCGACGACGTGGCCTTCATATGCGATGCCCTTCTCCTCGAGGCACAGCCGCACCCGGCGCGATGCGCTCGAGCGCGAGCCGTGGTGAAGGATCATCATGGTCGCCTCCCGAAAACCCGATCTTGTTTTCGGCTGTCGTGCCACGGTTCGGCGATCCCGGGCAAGGTCTGGAATCGCGCCCAATCCTGCCATGCCTTTTTGCCGTGGCGTGCTATGGTGGTTCGCAACAGACAAGAAGCAAGAAGCGTCATTCTCTCGGGAGGAATGCATGCCGCTGACGCGCCGGGAAGCGATTGCGGGATGCGGCGGTGGGCTGGCCTGGCTGGCCGTTTCGCCAGCGCAGGCCCAGGCGGCCTATCCCAACCGGACGATCAGGATGATCGTGCCGTATCCGCCGGGCGGAACAACCGACCTGCTTGGCCGGCTTGTCACCGACCAGTTCAGGAGCGGCCTGGATGCGACCGTCATTGTCGAGAACAAGCCGGGGGCTGGTACCACGCTGGGCGCGGACCTGGTCGCAAAGTCCGAGCCCGACGGCTACACGCTGCTGATGGCGACCTCGACCACGCTCGCCATCAACAAGACGCTGTACAGGAAATTACCCTACGACCCCACAAAGGACTTTGCGCCGATCGGCCTTGTGGCCGGCGTGCCCTTTGCGCTGATCGTCAATCCGGCGATCCCGGCCAAGACGCTGCCGGAGTTCATCGCCTACGCCAAATCAAAACCGGGCCTCAGCTACGGCTCTGCCGGCAATGGAAGTCCGCAACATCTCGGCGCGGAAATGCTGAAGTCATCAGCCGGAATCGATGTCCGCCACGTGCCCTATCGCGGCAGTGTGCCGGCGATGCTCGATGTGATCGCGGGGCATATCCCCTTCATGGTGGTGGACCTGCAGCCGGCGCTGCAGCAGATCCGCGAAGGCAAGGTCAGGGTGCTCGGCGTGACCACGCCCAAGCGCGTTTCGATTGCGCCTGATATTCCCACCCTTGCCGAGGCGGGCCTCGCCGGCTTTGAACTGGTCGCCTGGCAGGGCGTTGTCGCGCCGGCGGGCACGCCGCGGCCGATCGTCGATGCATTGGCGGCGCAACTGGCGAAGCTCATGGCTGACGCGCCAACGCGGGAAAGGCTGGTGAAGCTTTCGCTGGAGCCGCTGCCGCCATCGACACCGGACAGTTTTGCAGCTTACATCAAGACCGAAGTCGAGCGCTGGGCCGTGATCGTCAAGAACTCCGGCGCCGAACTCGAATAACAAGAAGTCCACTGCCAAGAAGTCTTTTGTAATGGCTCCTTTACAAGCGCACGGTCAGCGTCCGACATGAATGACACCAATGTGCTGATCGTTGGCGCCGGACCGGTCGGGCTCACGCTTGCGATCGATCTGGCGTGGCGGGGCATCGACGTGACGGTGGTGGAAACGCGGGCACCTGCGGCGCCGCCGGAGCCGAAATGCAACCACGTCGCCGCCCGCACCATGGAGATCTTCCGGCGGCTGGGCCTCGCCGAAAAAATCCGCAATGCCGGGTTGCCGGCGGATTATCCGCACGACGTCAGCTACCGCACCTCGTTTACCGGGCAGGAGCTGACGCGGATTCACATTCCCTGCCGACGCGACCGCTTCACGGCAACCGATGGCCCCGACTGCAACTGGCCGACGCCGGAGCCGCCACACCGCATCAACCAGATATTCCTTGAGCCGATCCTGTTTGCGCATGCGGCGGCGCAATCGCGCATCCGCATCATCAACCGGACCTCGGTCGAAGACGTCGTGGTGGAAGACACCAGCGCGCGTATCAATTTGCGTGACCTCGACACCGGCGCCGTCAGGACCGTGAATTGCCGTTACCTGATCGGTTGCGACGGCGCGCGCTCGATCGTTCGCAAGGCGATCGGCGCCGAATTGTCCGGCGATGCCGTGATCCAGCGCGTGCAGTCGACCTACATTCGGGCACCCCGGCTGATCGATCGTCAGCAGAGCGAACGCGCGTGGGGCACCGGCGCCATCAACCCGCGCCGCTCGGGCATGGTCTATGCGATCGACGGCCGCGAGCGCTGGCTGGTGCATAATTACATGAAGCCGGGCGAGGGCGGTTTCGACGAGATCGACCGCGATGCCTGTCTGCGCACCATCCTCGGCGTGGAAGATGATTTCAACTACGACATCCTCTCAAAGGAAGACTGGTACGGTCGCCGGCTGATCGCCAGCAAGTTTCGTGATCGCTGCGCCTTTATCGCCGGCGATGCCGCGCATATCTGGGTGCCCTACGCCGGCTACGGCATGAACGCAGGGATTGCGGACGCCATGAATCTGTCGTGGCTGCTGGCGGCTCATCTGGGCGGCTGGGCGCCACCCTCCATCCTCGACGCCTATGAGGCGGAACGCTGGCCGATCACCAGCCAGGTGTCACGGTTTGCGATGTCGCATGCGGAGGCCGAAATTCGCCGCCGAGGGTCAGTGCCGGCAGACATCGAGGCGGCGGGTCCGGAAGGCGAGCGCGTGCGCGAAGAAATCGGTCGGCTCACCTATGAGATCAACGTCCAGCAGTATGCCTGCGCCGGCCTCAACTTCGGCACCTATTACGATCGCTCGCCGATCATCGCCTATGACGGCGCCGAGCATCCGGCCTACACGATGAGCCTCTATACGCCCTCGACGGTTCCGGGCTGCCGCACGCCACATTTCCGGCGCGCCGACGGCAGTTCGATTTATGATGCGATGGGCGAGGGGTTTACGCTGTTGAGGTTCGATTCCGCCGCTGATGTCGCGGCGCTCGAGGCGGCGGCTCGCTTGAGAGGTGTGCCGCTTGGGGTGCTCGATGTCGAGGGAGCGGACATTGCCACCGATGATGGCAACGGTCTGGTGTTGTCGCGGCCGGACCAGCACGTGGCCTGGCGGGGCGTTCGCTTGCCGGACGATTCGCTGGGACTGATCGATCGCGTGCGCGGCGCCGGAAGCTAGCGCCGTTTCGGTTCTGACGGAGTCAGAACCGGGTTCAATCTGTTGAAGGCGTGGATTTATCGAAGGCGTGGTTTGTTGGAGGCGTGGTTATTCACGGCGTATTTTTTTTGACGCACACTTTTTTGACGCACACTTTTTCACGCGTGTTCTTCGCGCGAACCGGCCCCCGGTCCGCGCGAAATACCAGGCAACCGATCAGTCTTCGTTCGCTGCGATCGATTCCATCAAGGACACCAGCTGACGTTGTACGGTCTGGTCCTTGATCTTGCTGTAGGCTCGCAACAACCGCAGGCTGAAAGCGCTGTCGAGGAACAGCAGGCTCTCGACCTCACGCGCCTTGCCGTCGCCGTCGTAGAAGAAGGTGACGGGCACATCGAGCGCGGTAGCGATCTGCTGAAGACGAGCTGCGCCGACACGGTTGACGCCCTTCTCGTACTTCTGGACCTGCTGGAAGCTGACGCCGAGCTTGTCGCCAAGCTCTGCTTGCGAGATCTTCTGCTCAACACGCCGCAGGCGAATCCGCTTGCCCAATTCAATGTCGGGTTTGCCGGCACTGCGCTGCTTCATCTTCTTTGCTGCTGATGTTTTCATTCTGGTTTTACCGTCCTTCGATCGGGAAACCCTGAGCGATCAAGCCAGGGGTTCATCCGCATTTACCGCGTTAAGTCCGTCAGGGTCGTGAGTTCGTCGTTAGAACCACGGGATATCGAGTGATTGCGGGATGGTAGCCAATCGCATTTGCGTGTTGGAAACACCCTGATACCGGCGCCGTCGGCTGCCTCCAGCCATTGGCGCCCGGGGCATGATTTAGCAAAACCCCGCACTCCTACATTTGGCAAACTATTCGACAAACTACAACCACCGCGAGTTCACTTGCCACAGATTTTGGGAGCATACTTACCGCGTAGCGCCTGTGTACCCGGTACTTCTACGGATATTTGTGGCAGGTTGTGGGCCGATGAAATACCTCTTCAGGTGTACTCCCAAGGCTTCCCGTGGCTTGTATCGTGCGCACGCCTCAACCGTGATATTTAGAAAAATACAGCACGGTCGATACGATTTTCAAATCGATAGCGCGCTGGACAATTGAGTAAAAGTTCAGGATCATCAGGTCAGGCTCTCACACGATCCATTGCGTGACAGCGGCCGAATTATTTTGGTGCCTTTTCGTGGAGAGGCTCATGAAGCGACGATCCGGACCGCCTCCAATCTACCTTGCAAGCTCGGGAACTGACAAAATGCCGGCGGCCCATTCAGAAGAACGATTGCTGTCGCTCCTTGCAACGTTGGAGGAATGCCGGGCGTTTCTGATGGATAAGGCCAGCCCGGAGGCCGCGAGATTGCTGTCACTGGCCATTCTCGAGCTTCGGATGGAACTGCATCGGGTGACGGATTCCGAACTCAAGGCATTGTGCGACCTGATGGTGACGGATGCTCAGGCTGCGCAAAGCGCCAAGGCCGCACCAGGCCCGCGGCTGCCGCCTTATCTGAAGCTCATCAAGTAAGCGCTGCCTTCGACCCGATAGGCCAGCGTAAAAACTCCCCGACCGGTCGAACTGCACGGCGCCTTGGCCGGTGCGACTCGTTGTCGCTCTTTGGTTGCGGGCAACCCCATCCCGGCTCCACCTGCGGTGACATCCGCCGGTTAGGCCCGTCGAACACGCGCGGCGGCTTGTCGCGGTCGAAATCGCCGTCCGTTCAAGTGTCCTGCTCGAGCGCCGCGGTCACCGTGCAGACGACGCCGCGCGGCAGAAAGTCGACGGTGGCTTCGCCGCCGAGTTGGTCTCGCGCGCTGCGTTCGATCAGGCGCGAGCCGAAACCGCGCTGCACCGGCGCAGAAACGTGCGGCCCGCCGGATTCAGTCCAGATCATCCGAAGTTTGCGGCCATCGCTTTGCGCGATGATCTCCCAATTCAGCGCAACGGTTCCGCTGTCGTTCGACAGCGCACCGTATTTTGCGGCATTGGTCGCGATCTCGTGCACGATCATCGACAGCACCACGGCGAGCCGCGGCGTTAGCGGCACCATCGGTCCGAACATTCGCACCCGATCCGGATTGCTCAGCAGATAGGGCTTGAGAACCCGTGCGATGACGTCCTGCAACTCGGAGCCCTGCCATTTCTCCTGGCTCAACAGGTTATGCGCTTCGGCGAGCGCACCCAGCCGGCCCTCGAATTTCTCGCGCTCGGCCCGACTGGCGCTGCGGAAGGTCTGGGTCGTGATCGACTGCAGGATCGCGAGCGTATTCTTGACCCGGTGGTTGAGCTCGTCGATCAGCAGATCGTGCAGCATCTCGCCGCGGGCAATCGCCGTCGCCATCCGCACCGCAAAGGCAAGGCCGACCAGCAACAGCACGCCTCCGATCACGCTGGTGATCGCCAGATTGCGCCACAATGGGGCGACCAGCGAGCTTTCCGCAATCCCGCCGGCGACCGTCCAGCCGGTGAGCGAGGAGCGCGCAACGCCGGTGATCAGCGGCACGCCTTCGAGCGACACGGTCGCAAAGGTCCCCTCGGGTTTGCGGAACAGCTCCGCATAGAGCGACGGCGATGCCCGCTGGCCGATGGTGTTCTGCGGGTTCGGTACACGCGCGAAATTGGTGCCTTCGCCGTCGAAGATCGAAATCGTCCAGTCCTTGCCCGGAAGCTGCTTTTCGATCATGTCCTGAAAAATCTCGATCGGCGGGCTGAACGAGATGTCGTAGAGCACCTCGCCGTCGCGAATGACCGGCACTTCGACCGTCACGATCAGGCTCTTCTTGACTACGCCGGTGAACAGGTTCGAGTAGTATGGACGCTTGGTCGCGAAGACCTTCTCGACAAGGTCGAGGTTGTTGCGCATCGGAAGGGTGGCGGTGTCGGTCGTGACCGAGGAGAACAGCTGGCGACCTTCGCGGTCCGCCACCAGCACCACGCCGTCCCTGCCATATTGTTCGAGGAAACCGGTAGCGATGCGCCGGAAACCGTCGAAGTCGCGGTCCCGCAGCGCGTTGGTCAGCGACAGCACCTGGAGCCCGCCGGTCATGCGCTGCATTTCGGCATCGAGCACGAGGCGGATGCCGCGTACGGTTTCGAGCACGCGCTGCGTGGCGTCCTTGCGGTCCTGGACGTAATTATTGAAAACGATGCCGGCCGCGAAAATGATCAGCGGCAGCGTGGTTCCCGCCACCAGTAGGACGAGACGCATCGGCAGTGAAAGCTTTGGCAATGCTCGTCCCGGATCGGCCCCCAACCGCCGCGAGCATAGGAGAAGCAGCCGGCATCCGCCAAGGATTTTAGTCCGATTTCGCGTTCGTGACCGGCGGAGCGGCGGCCTGCTTGGTGCGCCGCATCATGCGTACGCTGCAGCTCTATGCTGTTCAATCCGCGCATTGGAATTAGCTTCCATCGCAGCGCTCTTTTGAATACGCTCCGAAAATTGCAAGCCGCAACGTCGGCAAAGCCCACGACCCGGTACAAGGGCGGGGCACAGGGAGGGGACAACATGAAGCGCAGAACAGTATTGGCTGGGCTCGGTGCGACAGCGGCCGCGGGCATCCTTGGAATGCCATCCATTCTGAAGGCGCAGGCACCAGTCACGCTGAACGGCGCCGTGCAGTTCAACGACGACCACGCGTTTACCAAGGCGCTGGTTCGGTTCGAAGAGCTGGTGAAGAAGTATTACGGCAAGCCCGTCAATTTCACGCTGCACAAGAACTCGTCGCTGGGTCTCGAGAAGCAGTATTTCGAATACATGTCGCAGGGCAAGGCGGTCGATTACGGCATCGTCTCGCCGGCCCACATGTCGACCTTCGCCAAGGCAGCGCCGTTCATCGATGCGCCCTTTGTGTTCAAGGGCATCGACCACATGAACAAGGTCGTTGAAGCGAACATCCTGGCGCCGATCGCCGACGAAGTCGCCGCGAAGGCCGAGGTGGTGCTGGTCGGCTATTCCGGCGGCGGCATCCGCAACATCTTCGCCAACAAGCCGTGCAAGAATCTGGCCGACCTCAAGGGTCTCAAGGTGCGCGTGCAGGGTGCGCCGATCTGGTCGAAGACGTTCGCAGCCGTTGGCATGAGCCCGACGGTAATCGCCTATAACGAGGTCTACAACGCCATCCAGAACGGCGTGATCGCCGCCGGCGAGAACGAAGCCGCCGGCGTCGAGGCGATGAAGTTCTACGAAGTGGCGCCGCACCTAAATCTGACCGAGCACGCGGTCTCGATCCGGCCGATCTGCTTCTCGGTGAAGACGCTCAAGACCCTGCCCAAGGATCTGCAGGACGCCATCATGAAGGCGGGCAAGGAGGCCGGTGATTTCGGCCGCAAGCTCGAGTCCAGCGAGGAAGTCATCAAGCTCGACGCGCTGGAGAAGGCAGGCAAGCTCAAGCGCGTGCCGTTCCAGGAGCGCGACGCCATGAAGAAGCTCGCCGATCCCGTGATGGCTACCTACGCCAAGGAAATTGGCGCCGAGGGAATCTTCGAAAAAATCAACATCGCCTAGGGCTGCGTCGCAGACCAGAGTTTCGGGGCAAGCTTCACCGCTTGCCCCGTTCGATGAGTGTTACCGCGCGGGGGCGCCAATGACCGAACTGCCGATCGATTTCAACCCGACGCTGTGGCGGCGACTGACGCGCGCCTATGGCAAATTGCTGGAAATCCTGCTGGCGGCCTGCGTCGGCATTCTGGTCATTCCCGTGACGCTGCAGATCATCTCGCGCTATACGCCGTTCATCCCGTCCTACATCTGGACCGAGGAAATGGCGCGGTTCCTCTTCATATGGACCATCATGATCGGGGCGATGGTCGGCGTCAGGGAGGCGCAGCATTTCGAGGTCGATGTCTGGCCCGATCTGTCGCGGCGCTCCGAGGCCTTGGTGCGGATACTGGCGCGCCTCGGCATCCTGGCGCTGGCGCTGGTGTTCGTGTGGGCAGGCATCGAGTTCACGCGCTTTGCCTGGAACAGGACGTCGGAGCTCGCAGATCTGCCGCTCTGGCTGATTCACGTCGCATGGCCGGTGGCAGGCTTCACCTGGATCGCGTTCGCGGGCGAGCAGATCGTCGACGAAACGCGGATCCTGATGGGGACTGAGCGATGACTGGCAGCGTTCTCTCCTCCGGCGAGGCCGCGCTGGTCTTGTTTGGCACGTTCATCGGGCTATTGATCATCCGCGTGCCGGTCGCCTTTGCGCTCGGGCTTGCCTGCCTGCCGATCCTGCTGATCGAGCCGCGGCTGTCCGCGATGATGCTCGCGCAGGAAACCTTCAACGCCTACAACTCCTTCATCCTGCTGGCGGTGCCATTCTTCCTGCTGACCGCGAACCTGATGAGCATTGGCGGCATTACCGACCGCCTGGTGGCGCTGTCGCGTTCGATGGTCGGGCACTGGCCGGGGTCGTTGGCGCAGATCAACGTCGTGCTGTCGGTGTTCTTTGCCGGAATCTCTGGCTCCTCGACCGCGGATGCGGCGAGCCAGTCCAAGATCTTCATCGACGCCCAGACCAAGGAGGGCTACGACCTCTCGTTCTCCATCGCCATTACCGCGGTGTCGGCGGTGCTCGCGGTCATCATCCCGCCGTCGATCCTGATGATCGTGTGGGGCGGGCTGATCTCGACATCGATCGCCGCGATGTATCTCGCCGGCATCGTTCCGGGACTGCTGATTGCCGGCGCGCAGATGGTGACTGTGCACGTCTATGCGGTCCGCCGCGGTTATCCGACCTATCCAAAATCGAGCTGGGTGGAGATGCGTTGCTCGCTCTGGCGCTCGATTCCCGCATTGATCACGCCGTTCATCATCGTTGGTGGCATTCTGCTCGGCTGGTTCACGGCGACCGAGTCCGCTTGTGTCGCGGTGCTGTATTCGGTGGCGCTCTCGGCTTTCTTCTACCGGGAAACCGGCGCGAAGGAGCTGTACAAGGCTCTGCTCGACACCGGACGGCTGGCCGGGGTCGCGCTGTTCTGCATCGGCACCGCCAGCGCGTTCGGCTGGCTGCTCGCCTATTACAAGATCCCGGAGGGGCTGCTCGCCAATGTCTCGACCTGGGGTATGGGGCCGATCGCGGCGGGCTTCTTCATCGCCTTCTGTTTTCTGGTGGTCGGTTGCTTCCTCGACGCCATTCCGGCGATCGTGATCGTCGGCACCGTGCTGGAGCCGCTGGCGCGGTCGGTCGATCTGCACCCGGTGCAGTTCGCGATCATTTCGATCGTCTCGCTGGCGTTCGGGCTGGTGACGCCGCCCTACGGGCTATGTCTGATGATCGCCTGCTCGATCGCGGGGGTGCGGCTGCGCTATGCGCTCAAGGACACCGTGATCATGCTGATACCGATGCTGCTGGTGCTGGCGGCGCTGATCATCTGGCCCAGCGTGTCGCTGTTCCTGCCGCGCCTGATCGTGCCGGACATGCTGAAATAGCTGGCTATCCATCCCGCGGCGACTATGCCGCGGGATGGGGCTCCGGTTTCAGAGATTGCTGTCGGTGATCGCCGAATACACCAGGGTGCGCAGCTCGCGACGCAGCGGATAGGCGCTCGACGGCAGCACCTGCGTCATGAAGATCGTGATCAGTTCTTCCGCGGGATCGATGAAGAACGACGTCGTCGCCGCACCGCCCCAGTTGTATTCGCCGGGGCTGCCGGGAATCAGCGTCTGCTCCGGATGCATGGTGACGGCAAAGCCGAGACCGAACCCGATGCCGTTATAGGCCGCTTCGCTGAACAGCGAACGCGACATCGCCGGCAGGTCCGCGCCGCCAGGCAGATGGTTCGACGTCATCAGCTTCAGCGTCTTCGGGCCGAGCAGCCTGACGCCGCCAAGCTCGCCGCCATTGAGCAGCGCCCGGCAGAAGGTGAGGTAGTCGGCCGCGGTCGAGCAAAGGCCGCCGCCGCCGGAGACGAGGGAGGGGGGCGACAGGAACGAGCTCGTAGCCGGGTCATCCTGCAGCTTCAATGTGGCCTCGCCGGCCGTCATGCCGATCTGTACGCCGGCCGAATAGCAGGCCGCGAACCGATGCGCCTTGTCTGCCGGCACGAAGAAGTCGGTGTCGTTCATGCCGAGCGGATTGAAGATGCGTTCCTTCAGGAACTGCTCGAACGGCATGCCGCTGATCTTGCCGATCAGATAGCCGACGACGTCGGTGGCAACCGAATAGTTCCAGCCTTCGCCCGGCGAAAATTCCAGCGGGATCTTGGCGAGGTCCTCGATCATGCTTTGCAGCGTGCCGGCCTTGATGACCTCGCCGATCTTGTTCTCGCGATAGGCGGCGTCGACATTGGAGCGCTGCTGGAAGCCATAGGTAAGACCCGAGGTGTGCCGCAACAGGTCCACGATCAGCATCGGCCTCGTTGGCGGCCGGGTCAGGAATGCCGGGAAGATGCCGGCCTGGAACACGCCAAGGTTCTTCCATTCCGGAATGTATTTATGGACGGGCTCATCGAGCGCGACGCGGCCCTGTTCGAGCAGCATCATGAAGGCCACGCTTGTGATCGGCTTGGTCATCGAATAGATGCGGAAGATGGTGTCGTCCTTGACCGGGACCTTGCGCTCGATGTCGGCAAAGCCCTGCACGGTCGAGTGCACGACCTTGCCGCGGCGGTAGATCAGGACCTGTGTTCCCGGGAAGCGGCCGGCATCGATGTAGCGCTGCTTGAGATGGTTCTCGAGACGGTCGAGCGCCGGCTTCGACATTCCGGCAGACTCGGGCGAGGCGGGGGTAGGGGCTAACATCAAGGCTGATCTCCGGCTGGCGAGGGAGCCTTAATAGCCGAAAAGTGTGCCGCGTTCCAACCGCCTGCGCTTACCCCTTGCGGTGTGGTGGTGTAGGCTTGACCGAGCCACCATGCACCCCGCAGGACAGCCAAAATGCCCCAATTCAACGAGACCGAACTGACCGCCGCCGTGATCCGCAGCTTCGAAGACACGCCGGATCCGCGGGCGAAATTCCTGCTGCAGGAACTGGTGAAATCGCTGCACGATTATGTCAGCCGAACCGATCTCACCTTCGAGGAGTGGGAATATGCGATCGATTTCCTGACCCGGACCGGTCAGAAGTGCACCCCGATCCGCCAGGAATTCATCCTGCTCTCCGACGTGCTCGGCGTGTCGATGCTGGTCGACGCCGTCAATCATCGCGAACGCGAAGGCGCCACCGAGACCACCGTGCTCGGGCCGTTCTATGTCGGCGAACACAAGATGACGCCGCACGGCACCGACGTCTCGGCCAATTTGCCGGGCGAGCGGATGTTCGTGCAGAGCCGCGTCACCGACCTCGCCGGCAAGCCGCTGGCGAATGTTCCCGTCGATATCTGGCACGCCGACGACGAGGGCTATTACGATTCACAGAAGGCGTCCTATGCCACCGAGGGACCCTCGTCGCGGGCGCGCTTCGTCACCGATGCCGACGGCAGGTTCTTCTTCCGCACCATTTTGCCGTGCAGCTATCCGATCCCGACCGACGGTCCGGTCGGCGAAATGATCATCCAGGTCAGGCGGCACGCGATGCGGCCGGCGCATGTGCATTTCCTGGTCGATGCGCCCGGCTATCAGCCGCTGATCACCCATGTGTTCATGGAAGGCGACAAATATCTCGATTCCGACGTGGTGTTCGGCGTCAAGGACGAGCTGGTCGCGAAGATCGAAAAACGCACCGACGCAACGATGCCGGACGGCAAGCCGGCGGCCGCGCCGTGGCACCTGATGACCTACGAATTCAGGATGAAACCGGGCGACGGCGCCGCCCCAAAACCGATGATGGCGAAGGCACCTGACAAGACCGCTGACAACGCCAAAGAGGACGCCTGAGGCAGGCTGGTGCCAAGCCTGCCCAATCCTTGTGCGGCGCACAATGATTGGGCGAATCGCAAATTTGAAAAGCGATGACTGGTTCCTGACCACTGCCGATTTTTATGGCATAGATTATTTATCACACTGATATTTATAAGTTTTTTGTGGTGAAGAAGGCTTGGCACGAAGCTTGAATAGCTAGTGCTGACGCCATTGATGCCGTCCCTTGAGACCACTCATCCGAATTGTGACGCCGCACTCCGGGGGCATCCTTGGAACGCGCCCTCGTGCGACCTCGCGCGGTGACCCATTCGGACGGCCCCAATTCCAACGAAGGATGCAGACACCCATGACGAAGCCCACCATTCCGACCTCAAATGGTTTCAGCCGCCGCCGGCTCCTGAAGGCGACCGCTGGCACGGCGGCGTTGCTGGCCGCGGCCAAGCTGAATTTCCCGGCCGGCGCCTTCGCGCAAGGGGCGGGGCCCGAAGTGAAGGGGGCCAAGCTCGGCTTCATCGCGCTCAGCGATGCCGGCGCATTGTTCGTGGCCAAGGACAAGGGCCTGTTCGCCAAACACGGCGTGCCCGATGTCGACGTGCAGAAGCAGGCTTCCTGGGGCACCACGCGCGACAACCTCGTGCTGGGATCGGAAGGTAACGGCATCGATGGCGCACACATCCTGACGCCGATGCCGTATTTGATCTCGGCCGGCAAGGTGACGCAGAACAACCAGCCGACGCCGATGTCCATCCTGGCGCGCCTCAATCTCGACGCGCAGTGCATCTCGGTCTCGAATGAATACGCCGATCTCAAGGTCGGCCTGGACGCCAAGCCGTTCAAGGAAGCGCTGGAAAAGAAGAAAGCTGCCGGCAAGCCGATCAAGGCCGCGATGACGTTCCCGGGCGGCACGCACGATCTGTGGATTCGTTACTGGCTCGCCGCCGGCGGCATCGACCCCGACAAGGACATCGAAACCATTACCGTGCCGCCGCCGCAGATGGTCGCCAACATGAAGGTTGGCACCATGGACTGCTTCTGCGTCGGCGAGCCCTGGCCCGGCCAGCTCGTGCATCAGAAGATCGGTTACACCGCGGTCAACACCGGCGAGATCTGGAACAAGCACCCCGAGAAGTCGTTCGCGATGCGCTCGGCCTGGGTCGACAAGAATCCGAAGGCTGCGCAGGCCATCACCATGGCGATCCTGGAGGCGCAGCAATGGTGCGACAAGATGGAGAACAAGGAAGAACTCGCCACCATCATGGGCAAGCGGCAGTGGATCAACTGCCCGGTTGAGGACATTCTCGATCGCGCCAAGGGCAAGTTCGACTACGGCACCGGCAAGGTGGTCGAGAACTCACCGCACATCATGAAGTACTGGCGCGACCACGCCTCCTATCCGTTCCAGAGCCACGATCTCTGGTTCATGACCGAGGACATTCGCTGGGGCAAGTTCGAGCCCGGCTTCGACTCCAAGGCACTGATCGCCAAGGTCAACCGCGAAGACATCTGGCGCGACGCCGCCAAGGCGCTCGGCGTTGCGGCTGCGGATATTCCGACCTCGAAGTCACGTGGCAAGGAGACCTTCTTCGACGGCAAGGTGTTCGATCCGGAAGATCCGGCCGCGTACCTGAAGTCGCTGTCCATCAAGCGCGCTGATGTCTGATCCAGGTGAGGCCGCACGCCCTGGCGTGCGGCCTGCCATTTAAATACGGAGACGCATTTCCCATGAACATGCCTGCGATCAAGACCGAACCCGCCACCGCGATTGTTGCATCCGCGGCAGCCCCGGTTGCCACCCCGGTCGTGACGATGACGCCGAAGCGTCCGCCGCGTGCCGAAAAATACAGCAAGATGGCAAAGGACACCGCGGTGCGCGTCGTGCCGCCGCTGATCGTGATCGCGCTCCTGATGCTGTTCTGGGAGCTGGTCTGCCAACGCGCCGGCTCCACCCTGCCGCCGCCCTCGCGCGTGTTCAAGGACACCAAGGAACTGATCTTCGATCCGTTCTTCGATCGTGGCGGCATCGACAAGGGGCTGTTCTGGCACCTGTCCGCAAGTCTGCAGCGGGTCGCGCTCGGCTATTCGATCGCTGCGATCGTCGGCGTCGCGCTCGGCACGCTGGTCGGCCAGTCGGTCTGGGCGATGCGCGGGCTCGATCCCTTGTTCCAGGTATTGCGCACCATCCCGCCGCTGGCGTGGCTGCCGCTGTCGCTGGCCGCGTTCCGCGACGGCCAGCCCTCGGCGATCTTCGTGATCTTCATCACCTCGGTGTGGCCGATCATCATCAACACCGCGGTCGGCATCCGCAACATCCCGCAGGATTACCGCAACGTCGCCGCCGTGGTTCAGCTCAATCCGCTGGAGTTCTTCGGCAAGATCATGATCCCGGCCGCGGCGCCTTACATCTTCACGGGCCTGCGCATCGGCATCGGCCTGTCCTGGCTTGCGATCGTCGCGGCTGAAATGCTGATCGGCGGTGTCGGCATCGGCTTCTTCATCTGGGACGCCTGGAACTCCTCGCACATCAGCGAAATCATCCTGGCGCTGTTCTATGTCGGCATTATCGGCTTCGTGCTCGATCGATTGATCGCAGGACTGGGCAAGATCGTGACCCGCGGCACTTCCGCAGGCTGAAGGGAACATATCATGCAGGCCTATCTGAAGCTCGACCACATCGACAAGACCTTCACCCGCGGCAATGCCACGACCGAGGTTCTGAAGGAAATCAACCTGACGATCGACAAGGGTGAGTACGTTTCGATCATCGGCCATTCCGGATGCGGCAAGTCCACGCTGCTCAACATCGTGGCCGGCCTTACCGACTGCACCAATGGCTGCGTGCTGCTGGAGAACCGCGAAGTCAATTCGCCGGGACCGGATCGCGCAGTGGTGTTCCAGAACCACAGCCTGCTGCCCTGGCTGACCGTCTATGAGAACGTCCGCCTCGGCGTCGACAAGGTGTTCGCTTCGAGCAAGACCCGCAGCGAGCGCGATGCCTGGGTGATGCACAATCTCAACCTCGTGCAGATGGCCCATGCCAAGGACAAGCGCCCGTCGGAAATCTCCGGCGGCATGAAGCAGCGCGTCGGTATCGCGCGGGCGCTGGCGATGGAGCCGAAGGTTTTGCTGCTCGACGAGCCCTTTGGTGCGCTCGACGCGCTGACCCGCGCGCATCTGCAGGATTCGGTGATGGCGCTGCATCAGAAGCTCGGCAACACCATCCTGATGATCACCCACGACGTCGACGAGGCCGTGCTGCTGTCGGACCGCATCGTGATGATGACCAACGGGCCGAGTGCGCGGATCGGCGAAGTGCTGGAAGTGCCGCTGGCGCGTCCGCGCAAGCGGCTCGAGCTCGCAACCAACCCCGGTTATCTCAAGTGCCGGCAGCGCGTGCTCGAATTCCTGTACGAGCGGCATCGCTTCGTCGAAGCGGCGTAGTTCTTGTTATCTCCGCGCCCGCGCGGGCGCTGAAGCGGCCGAGTGAGGATACGTCATGAGCGAACCGCTGGTGATTGTCGGCAACGGAATGGCTGCCGCGCGTCTGGTCGACGAGCTGGCCAAGGTTGCGCTCGGGCGCTACGCCATTGCCGTGATCGGGGACGAACCGCGGCTTGCGTATAATCGCGTGCTGCTGTCGTCGGTTCTCGCCGGCGAGACCGCTTCGCATGACATCGAGCTCCGGCCGGCTTCATGGTGGCGCGACCGCGGCGTCACCCTGAAATATGGCTGCCGGGCCACCGAGGTCGATGTCGGGCGGCGCGAAGTCAAAATCGAAAATGAAGAGAGCATCCCGTTTTCAAAACTGGTCCTGACCACGGGTTCGTCGCCGTTGCGGCTCAACGTATCAGGCGCCGATCTTGCCGGCGTGCATACGTTTCGCGACAGCCGCGACGTCGATCTCCTGCTGACGCTGGCCGCGCAGAAGAAGCGCGTGGTGGTGGTGGGTGGCGGTTTGCTCGGACTGGAAGCGGCTTACGGGCTCGCCAAGGCCGGCGCGCCGGTGACGCTGGTTCATTTGATGGACCGGCTGATGGAGCGCCAGCTCGATGCGCCCGCCGCGGAACTGTTGAAATCGCTGGTCGAGCGCAAAGGCATCGAGATACTGCTCAACGCCAATACCGCGCACATCCACGGCGAAACCAGGGTCGAGGGCGTCGAACTAACGGACGGCCGCCGTATCGACGCCGACGCCGTGATCTTCGCAGCGGGCATCCGGCCGAACATCGCGTTGGCAAAAGAAGCCGGCATCGCCGTCAACCGGGGCGTCGTCGTCGATGACGTCATGCAAACCGCCGCGCCCGACATCTTTGCGATCGGCGAATGCGCCGAACACCGCGGCATCTGCTACGGCCTGGTCGAGCCGGCCTATGAGCAGGCGCGCGTGCTGGCGCGGCATCTCGCCGGTAGCGACGCCTCTTATAGCGGCAGCATCGTGGCGACCAATCTGAAGGTCTCCGGGGTCAGCGTGTTCTCTGCGGGCGATTTCGTGGGCACTGAGGGCTCCGAGACCATCGTGCTCAGCGATCTCAACTACGGCACCTACAAGAAACTCGTGGTCGCGGACGGACGGCTGACCGGCGCAGTGCTGATCGGTGACGTCAGCGACGCGCTCTGGTATCTCGAACTGATCCGCACCCGCCAGCCCACCGCGCGTATTCGCGCCGACATGATGTTCGGCCGTTCGCTTGCGATCCGTTCAGAGGCGGCATGAGCCGGCCCCTCGCATGACCGCCGTCGATCCCCATCTGCGCGCCACCAAGACCACCTGCGCTTATTGCGGCGTCGGTTGCGGTGTTCTGGCGACGCCGGACGGAAGGGGCGGGGCGGCGATCTCGGGCGATCCCGAGCACCCGGCGAACTTCGGCCGGCTGTGTTCGAAGGGCTCGGCGCTCGGCGAGACGCTGGGCCTTGAAAATCGCCTGCTGCACCCGATGATCCGCTGCGACAACGGGACCATGGAGCGCGTGGCCTGGAGCGACGCGCTCGACCATGTCGCGCACCGGTTCCAGCACATCATCGCGCGCGACGGTCCCGGCGCCGTCGCGTTCTATCTCTCCGGGCAGCTGCTGACCGAAGACTATTACGTCGCCAACAAGCTGATGAAGGGATTCGTCGGCAGCGCCAACGTCGACACCAATTCACGGCTGTGCATGGCGTCATCGGTCGCCGGCCATCGCCGCGCCTTCGGCGCGGATACGGTGCCGGGCTGTTACGAGGATCTCGACGAGGCCGATTTGTTGGTACTGGTCGGCTCCAACGCGGCCTGGTGTCATCCGGTGCTGTACCAGCGCATGCTGGTCAACAAGCAGAGCCGCGGTGCCCGCATCGTGGTGATCGATCCGCGCCGGACCGATACGGTCGGCGATGACGATCTGTTTCTGGGGTTGAAGCCGGGCACCGACACCGCGCTGTTCAGCGGCTTGCTGGTGCACCTCGCCGACAACGGCGTGCTCGACCGCGAATACATTGAACGCCACACCACTGGCTTCGACGATGCGATGGCGCGGGCGCGCAGCATGGCGGGCAGCCTCAGTGCGACGGCGCTGGCGACCGGCCTGTCAGAGCAGGACGTCGCGGCGTTCTTCCAGATGTTCGCCAGCACGCCGCGCGTGGTCACGATGTATTCGCAAGGCGTCAACCAGTCCGCGCAGGGCACCGACAAGGTCAATGCGATCCTCAACTGCCATCTGGCGACGGGTCGGATCGGCAGACCGGGCGCGTCGCCGTTCTCGCTGACCGGACAGCCCAATGCGATGGGTGGCCGCGAGGTCGGCGGGCTCGCCAACCAACTGGCGGCCCATATGGGTTTTACGCCTGCGGATATCGACCGCGTGCGCCGATTCTGGAAGGCGCCGCGAATCGCCACCCATGAAGGGCTGAAGGCAGTCCAGATGTTCGAGGCCATCGCACGCGGCGAGATCAAGGCGCTGTGGGTGATCGGCACCAATCCGGCAGTGTCGCTGCCCAACGCCGATGCCATCAGCGCGGCGCTGAAGAAGCTCGAATTGTTCGTCGTCTCCGAAAACGTTGTTACCAACGACACCGTCGATGCCGGGGCGCAGGTGCTGTTCCCGGCGCAGGCGTGGGGCGAGAAATCCGGCACCGTGACCAATTCGGAACGGCGCATCTCGCGGCAGCGTGCATTCCTGTCCGCACCGGGCGAGGCGCGACCGGATTGGTGGATCATCGGCGAGATCGCAAAACGGCTCGGCTTTGGCACCGCGTTCAATTTCGCCTCGGCCGCCGACATTTTTCGCGAGCACGCCGCACTCTCGGCGTTCGAAAACGAGGGGGGCCGCGATTTCGACATCGGCGGCTTGCAGGCGCTATCGGACGAAGCGTTTGACGCGATGGCGCCGGTGCAATGGCCGATCCGCCAAAATGCCGAGCCGCAGGCGCGCTTCTTTGCCGAAGGCGGTTTCTTTGCCAGCGAACAGAAGGCCCGCTTTATCGCGCCCGAAACTCCCGCGCTGCGGACCGAGACCACGGCCGCGCGCCCGCTGCGGCTGAACACCGGCCGCGTCCGCGACCAATGGCACACCATGACCCGCACCGGGATGAGCCCGCGGCTCGGCCAGCATCTGCCGGAGCCGTTCGTCGAGGTGCACCCGGACGATGCCGCACGGCACGGTGTCGCCGACGGTGACTTCGCGCGGGTCACGACCGATTACGGACAATGTACGCTGCGGGTTGTGGTCAGCGAGCGTCAGCAGCGCGGCATGCTGTTCGCGCCGATCCACTGGAGCGCGGTCACGGCGACCGGCGCACGCGTGGGAGCGCTGGTCGCACCGCTCACCGATCCGTTTTCCGGCCAGCCGGAGAACAAGGCGACGCCGGCCTCGATCACCCCTTACGAATATGTGTTCCGCGGCTTTGCGTTGTCGCGCACGCCGCTCGAACTGCCCGATCATGCCTGGTGGGCGCGTGTCGCCGTCAATGGTGGCTATGGCTATCTGCTCGCCGACAATGCCGATCTCAAGGGCTGGCAGTCCTGGCTCGGATCGATCGCGGGCGATGACCTCGCCGAATACAAGGACTTTGGCGGCGGCGTCTATCGCGCGGCGTCCTTTGCCGCCGACCGCATCGAGACCTGCCTGTTCATCGGGCCTGCACGGGACGCCGGCGACTGGAATGTGGTCAAGGGCCTGTTTGCCGCCGACGCGCTCAGCAACGACCAGCGCCGCATGCTGCTGTCGGGCAAATCGATCGATGGCCTGGCCAATGCCGGCCCGATCGTCTGCGCCTGCTTCGGCGTCGGCCGCACCACCATCTGCGAGACAATCGCGGCCGGCGCGCGTTCCGCTGCCGACATCGGCGCCAAGCTGAAGGCCGGCACCAATTGCGGCTCCTGCATTCCGGAGTTGAAGCGGCTGATCGCGCAGACCACGCCGGCTGCCGTGCCGCAGCAATTGGTCGTGGCGAATTAGAACAGGTCCCTCAACGTCATTGCGAGCGTAGCGACGCAATCCATTCTTTCTTTCGTTCTTTTTGCTGCCCGATGGATTGCTTCGCTTCGCTCGCAATTGACGGAGGAGGCGACGCAAATGACCCGAAGCGCACACGACGTCGACCTACTCCGACGCCAGCCGCGAGAATCGGAAATTACAGTGGCCCGCGCCGCCGGCCAACGTTTGTGTCCGTTCCAGGTGGATGCCTCGCGTTGCATAGGCGTCGAAATCAAGCCCGCAAATGTGCGGCAAGATTTCCTTATCGCCATGGCGAGCTGCAAATTTGCAGAAGCCGCAAGCCTTGTAGTTGATGCCGAATTCAAACTTGTCACCCGTATCAGGCTCGACGAAATCGTAGACGAAATCTTCCGGAAATTCTTGCTGATGGCTTTTTGCAGCCTGCTCGCGCAGCAAAGCCTGATTCTCTGCCGACATGAATTGACGCCCCGAGGCGAGGCGTTCCGCTTCGGGCACGGTGAGTAATTGCGCCTTGTAGGTTTCCCGCTCGATTTCCCCGATCACGGGCAGCGACATGCCGTGCCGCCGGAGCACCCGACTGATGGCCATAAAGCCGATGAGGCGCATGAAGAAATCGCTCATGCGACTTGCCGCGCCGCCGACATAGGGCATTTGGGTGAGCACGATTTCGAATTCGTCCATCACCTCCTGCCTGATCCCGTCAATATCGGATAGATGCGCGCGCTCGGACAACATCGCTTCGGCAAGGTCGAGGCGATGGCGCATGGCGGCCTCCATTGCACCGCGATGCTGTTCGTAAAAGGGGTGAATCTCAGCCATCAGATTGCCTCCTGCTCGACGAACTCGAGAGCCAGGCCATGCGATGCTGCGGGCGAAGTCAGCAACACATTGCCGATGACCTCGAACGCGATACCGTTATTCTTCAAGACACGCCCGGTCGCATCGAGATCGGTAACCGCCAGCCGCGCTGCGCAAAAGCGTGGCGAACCATCGATGGCGCAATTCGGCAACCGGCGCGCCAGCTCGGATGGGCCGAGCACGGTGATCCGGTCGCCACGCTCGCCGATCGTCAGCCGCCCGGGCGCAAGCTCGGCGGCACCCTCCGTGAGGCGCTCGAGGAATGCGCGGTGCTGCGCCGGCTCCGGCGCCGACATCACGACCTCGATCACGCGCAAGGCGCCGTTGGGGTGGTGCTGATATTCCGCCTTCCAGAACAGTTCGGGCGGATGGCGCTGCTGGCAGGTGAAGAAGGCGAGCCCGGGCATCGCAGGATCGGTGGCAAACGCCAGTGAAAATCCGACCCGGGCCGTGCCCCCGCCCGGCAGCACCGCGTCACGGCCAAAATCGAACGGCGCATAGGCGCCTATGCCAGCCGCGTTGAAGCGCGCCGCTTCGGCATGGGAGTCGGTGCTGTGCAGGGCCAGCATCGACATCCCTTCACCGGTGCGAAGAAAATCCTGGTTGTGGGCGGCGAAGCTGAAGTGGCCGGGCGCCGCTGGCGGGACCGTGGCAGCATCGGTGACACCCAGCAGTTCCAGAAAATTATTCCCGAACATCGCCAGACGGTTGCTGGTTCCAAAGGGATGGACGCCGGTCGGCGTCAGAGAAAAGCCGAGCGTTTGCCAGTCCAGCGCGCCCTTTGCCAGATTGTGGACGCAAATAACGAGATGATCCAGTCGGCGAGGCATGGGGGCTCCTGGTGTTGCGAAGCGACCGTAACCGGGGACCTCAAGTCAGCGCAAAGCATAGTTCCTTCGCTCAAGCACTAGAAAATCTATTGCAAGGCCAGGGCCTATCAGTGACAAACTGCAGCGCGATGACCTACACCCTTCCGCCACTCAATGCGCTTCGCGCATTCGAAGCCGCCGCGCGACACCTCAGCTTCAAACTGGCTGCGCACGAGCTGCATGTGACACCTGCCGCCGTAGGGCAGCAGGTAAAAGCGCTGGAGGCGCGCCTCGGCGTGCGCCTGTTCGAGCGGCTGCATAAGCAGCTCATCCTGACCGCGGCCGGCCAGGCCTATCTGCCCGAGATATCCGACGGCTTTCGTCGCATTGCGGACGCGACCTCGCAATTGAAACCGGCGGGCGCGGCGCTGCTGCAGTTGGGGATCGACGGCAGCTTCGACCTGCGCCGGCTGGAGTTGGCGGCGTTTCGCAGCGCGCATGCGGAAATCGGCTTGCGGGTGCTGCAGCCCGCCGGCCTGCACGAATTGGTCGAGGGCAAAATCGACCTGCTGATCGCCCGCGGCCTTGGCCACCATCCGGGCTATCGCTGCGACCGCGTCAATGAGGGATCCGGTTTGGGCGATTGGCTGATTGCGCCTGAAGGCACCGCTGACTGTCCCGAGGTCGTTAGCTTCCGCGATTGGTTGCGCGCGCTGCCGGTCGAGAACCCGCTCGAAGTCCAACGCCGCCCTCGTCTGGTCGGCAACATCAGAAGTTGAGGCGACCCGTGAAGCAGAAAAAATTCGGCGTCAAAGGCCCGGAAGTGTCCGTCATCGGGCAGGGCACCTGGTACATCGATCGCGGCGACCGCAAAAGCGCTGTCGCAGCACTATGCCGCGGCATCGAGCTCGGCATGACCCATGTCGACACCGCCGAAATGTATGGCGATGCCGAACTCGTGATCGCCGAGGCGATGGCGGCCGGCAAGCGCGAGGATCTCTATCTCGTCTCCAAGGTGCTGCCGAGCAACGCGTCGCGTCGCGGCACCATTGCCGCCTGCGAGCGATCGCTGAAGCGGCTGAAGACCGATTACCTCGACTGCTACTTGCTGCACTGGCGCGGATCCCATGAACTTGAAGACACCGTGGCGGCGTTCGATCAGTTGATATCGGCCGGAAAAATCCGCTCATGGGGTGTCAGCAATTTCGACACCGACGATCTCAACGAACTGCTGGCGGTCGCCGGTGAGGGCAGGATCGCCTGCAACCAGGTGCTCTATCATTTGCAGGAGCGCGCGATCGAGCATGCTGTCATCCCGTGGTGCGAACGCCACGGCGTTGCCGTCGTCGCCTATTCACCGTTCGGTCACAATGATTTTCCCTCGCCGCACAGCAGGGAAGGGCAGGTATTGCAGGCGATTGCCGATGCGCGCCGCGTCACCGCGCGCCAGATCGCGCTCGCGTTCCTGACGCGCATTCCAGCGGTGTTTGCTATTCCGAAAGCCTCGAGCGCGGAGCATGCCGCGGATAATGCGGCGGCGGGGAAGTTGACGCTGAGCGCCAGCGAGATCGAAGCCCTCGACAAGGCTTTTCCGCGTGGCCCGAAGCCGCGCGGTCTGCCGATGCTGTAGCGAACACTGTTTTCCTCATGGTGAGGAGCGCGTCATCGCGCGTCTCGAACCATGAGAGCCCGTGGCCCATCCTTCGAGACGCGGCCAAGTGGCCGCTCCTCAGGATGAGGGCGGAGCTTCAGCGCAACACGGTTCTTAACAAAGTGTTGCAATCGCGCCCTCAGCGCATATCCGTGTCCCATTATCGGACCTTGTTGTTCCCCCTCAAATGGCGTTTTTTAGAGCCTCGCCCGATTCGATCATTTTGCCTTCGAGATTGCCGTGACACCGCCCCCCGCCGCAGCCGCCAGGCTGGACAGCGCGCCATTGCCGTTGCCCGAGAAGAAGTACTCCACCCCTAAAGCGCCCGCGCGTGCCGATCGTCCGTTCAAGGGCATCGCGCTGATCCTGGCGTCGACGGTCTTCCTCGGCATCTCGGACGTGACGGCGAAATATCTGTCCGCGACGCTGCCCTCGATCGAGATCGCGTGGATCCGGTTCGTGGTGTTCGCCATGATCATGATGCCGGCGATGCTGCCAGGCTCGCCGCTGTTTGCGCTGCAGACCAGACGGCCCGGCCTGCAATTGATGCGCGGCGTGACGGTGCTGGCCTCGTCGCTGTTCTTCATCTCCGGCCTGCGGTACCTGCCGATCGCGGAAGCCTCCGCCACCGGCTTTGTCGCGCCGCTGCTCGTCACCGCACTGTCGATCGTGTTCCTCAACGAGAAGGTCGGCCTGCGGCGCTGGATCGCGACCGGCGTCGGCCTGATCGGCGTCATCATCATTCTGCGGCCGGGCACCGGTGCGTTTCATCCCGCGGCGTTCTTTCCGCTGGTCTCGGCACTGGCCTGGGCCTGCACGCTGATCATGACGCGAATGATGAGCGGCACCGAGCGCGCCATCACCGTGATGACCTATTCGTCGATCGCCGGCGTCTGCATCCTCTCCGCGCTGGTGCCGTTCGTCTGGGTGACGCCGAGCTGGCACGACATCGCCTTCGGCATCTTCATCGGCGTCGCCTCGACCGCGGGACAGTGGATCGTGGTGCTGGCGTTCCGTTACGCCGACGCCTCGGTGCTGGCGCCGTTCTCCTATACGCAATTGCTCTGGGTCAGCATCCTAGGCTTCCTGATCTTCGGCGAGGTGCCTGACGTCTACACCGTGACCGGTGCTTGCTTCATCGTCGCCAGCGGCCTCTACACCGCGCATCGCGAACGGGTGCGCCGCTCGCAGCTGCTGACGGTCGCGGCCGAGTCGTCGCCGAACGCCTGAGCGATCCCGGCCGACGATCTTGCGCTGAATGAGAAGGACCGCGCCCCAAGCGTTGCCCGGGTACCACAGTGTGTCCGGAAACGCCCATTTTCCGAAGCCAGAACAAGGGATTCCCGGCAAACCGTAATTGTACGGAGGAACCCCATGCTAGGTTGTGCCCGGACAGTGCCGCAGAGCGCTGAGGGTAGTGGGGTTTGGGCGTGCATTTTCGATCGGCATCGGGCGTGAAAAAACGGCTGCGGCAGCGCTTGGCTGCGTCGTTGGTTGGCTTTGGCTTGGCCTTCGCGGCGGTGCCGACGGCTCACGCCCAATCCACCTGGGGCGGCCTCGCCAACACGTCGGACTACAACGACGACAACAACTGGACCCCCACCGGCGCGCCCATTTCTGGCGGCCAGTCGGCCGTTTTCGACGCGACGGGATCTAGCACGGTCAATGTAACCTTCGGGCCGATCACCCCCGATTCCTGGACGTTCAACGCCAACTCGAAATCGTTTTCGATCAGCGGCGGGGATGTAACCTTCACCGGCGGCGGCAGCATCTTCAACGTCGCCAATGCCGGCCAGACTATCGGCATCTCCAATATCATCGGCGGCGCGGGCATTAACGTGGTGCAGGCCGGATCGAGCACGCTTCAACTGTCCGGTGCCAACACCTATAGCGGTTTCACGGTGATCGGGGCCGGCACCGTGCAGGTTTCCAACGCCAGCGCGCTCGGCACCAGCACGGTGCTCATGGGCGGCGGCACGTTGCAGGCCGTAGGCAATCTGACCATCGCCAACAATTTTCTCGTCAATAGCGCGGGCGGCAGCACCATCGACGTGAACTCCTTCGAACTGACGCTCTCCGGCGTCATTACCGACATTGCCGCATTGCCCGTGTTGAACGTTATCAGTTCCGGTGGTCCTGGCACCCTGGTGCTGACGAACGCCAACGTGATCGCCGGCACGCTGAACGTGACCGGAGCTACGGTGAGAGCGACCACCGCCGGTTCGGTCGGCAACGCGACGGTAGCGCTCAGCAACGCCACGTTCCAGGTTGCTGCTGCCGACATGGTCTTCAACAATAACTTCACGCTCAATGCCGGTGGCGGCACTATCGATGCCAACGGCTTCGTTGGGGCCGGCTTCAGCCTGGCGATCGCAGGCGACATCAGCGGCGCGGGCGCGTTGAAGATCACCGATTCGACCAACACCGCGGGCACCGTGGTGCTGCTGTCCGGCATCAACAACACCTATACCGGCGGAACGACGGTCACCAACACCACGCTGCAGGTCACCAACAACAATTCGGTCGGCACCGGAACGGTGACGCTCGACAACGCGGTGTTCCAGCCCGATGGTCTCGGCGGTAACCTGACCTTCAACAACAATTTCAGGATCAACAACTCCGCCGCTGGCAGTGCGATCGACGCCAACGGCACCACACTGATCATTGCCGGCAACATTTCCGACGGCGTCGGCGCCGGCAAGCTGACGATGCTGGACTCGCTCGGCGGCGGCAAGGTCGTGCTGCTCGGCAACAACACCTATACCGGCGGCACAGAAATCTCCTGCTGCGGCTCATTGCAGCTTGGCGACGCCACGCATACGGCGTCGCTCGTCGGCGATATCACCAACTTCGGGCGCCTCGATGTCGTCAACGCCAACATGTCCGGTGTTACCTCGCTGACCAATGACGGTGGACTTACGAGTTTTCTCAATGCCACCTCCGCCGGCAGCATGACCATCAACAACGTCAACTTTGGCCAGCTCGCCTTCGGTACTTTCGGCGGGACCGATACCGCCACGGCGGGTAGTGCGACCATCAACAACGACAACAGTGTCGTGGGTTTCTTCGCGAATTCCAACGCCGGCACCGCGAAGATCAACAACCTGAATGGTGCCCAGCTGCTATTCGTCGAACAGGCTTCCGCCGGATCTGCGACCATCACCAACGTCGACTTCGGCACCACGTCGTTCGGCCAGGCCCCCGGTGGACCGGATGCGCCAACCGCCGGCAATGCCACGATCATCAACAATAACTCCGGGTTGACCGAGTTCAACGCATTCTCCACCGCGGCCAACGCCACCATCATTACCAACAACGGCGGCGCGACCGGTTTCTTCGACAACAGCACCGCCGGCAACGCCAAGATCATCACCAATGACGGCGGCACCACCAGTTTCTTCGGCAATGCCAACGGCGGAACTGCGCAGTTCATCACCAACGGCACCGGCGCCGTCGAATTCGGCGGCAGCGCCGGTCCCAACAATGATGGACGCATCACGGTGGGCTCGCTTGCCGGCTCCGGCAATTACTATATCGGCGGCGGCAATACCCTGGTCGTCGGTGGCAACAACCTTTCCACCGAGGTGACCGGCGTGATTGCCGATGATTGCGGTTGCTTCCCGGGGCCCGGTTCGCTGGAGAAAGTCGGCACCGGAAACCTGACCCTGTCCGGTATCAACACCTACACCGGCACCACGACGGTGAACGGCGGCATACTCAGCGTGAACGGTTCGATCGCCTCGTCGAGCGGCGTGACCGTCAACGCCGGCGGCACGCTCGGCGGCAACGGCATCGTCAGCAGCACCACCATCAACGGTGGCACGCTGGCGCCGGGCAACTCGGTCGGCCTGCTCACGGTGCAGGGCAGTCTGGCATTCACCGCCGCGGCCAGTTATCTGGTCGAGGTCTCGGGAGCCACCGCCGACCGCACCAATGTGACGGGAGCCGCGACGCTCGGCGGCGCGACCGTCAATGCGAGCTTCGGACCCGGCAACGTGGTCAAGCAATACACTATCCTCAACGCTGCAGGCGGCGTTGGCGGCACGTTCAATCCGGTGGTCGGCACCAACGCGCCGAACTTCAAACCCACCCTGAGCTACGACCTCAACAATGTTTATCTCAATCTCGCACTGAGCTTTGGCCCTGGCCTCACCCCCAACCAGCAGAACGTCGGCAACGCGCTGACGAATGCTTTCAATGCGGGTAGCGGCGTTCCTGTCGCGGTCGGCTCCCTGACATCCGCCGGCCTGACACAGATATCGGGCGAGCTGGCGACCGGATCGCAGCAATCCACCTTCGATGCGATGAACATCTTCCTCGGCCTGTTGACCGATCCCTTCATCGCCGGCCGCAGTGGCGGCGCCAGCGTGGGCGGCGGCAGTGCCACGCCGTTCGCTGACGAGAGCGGTTCATACGCCTATGCGGCGAAGCGGCAGGGAACTGCGCGCGACGCCTTCGCCAAATTCCCGACCAAGGCCGATGTCGCGCGCAACGATCTGTTCGATCAGCGCTGGAGCGTGTGGGGTTCGGCCTTTGGCGGCGGCAGCAACAGCGACGGCAACGCCAATGTCGGATCGAACAACGCCGCGGTGCGCGCGTTCGGTCTCGCCGCCGGCGCGGACTATCGGATCTCGCCGTCGACGCTGGTCGGCTTCGCGCTGGCCGGCGGCGGCACCAATTTCAACGTCAATGGCTCCGGCTACGGGCGGTCGGACCTGTTCCAGGCCGGCGCCTTCGTGCGCCACAATATGGGGGCAGCCTATGTCACCGCCGCGGCGGTTTATGGCTGGCAGGATGTGACGACGGATCGCACCGTCACCGTGGCCGGTGTCGACCGCCTGCGCGCCGAGTTCAACGCCAATGCCTGGTCCGGACGCATCGAGGGCGGCTACCGTTACGTGACGCCATGGATGGGCATCACGCCCTATGCCGCCGGCCAGTTCACCACCTATCAATTGCCGGCCTATGCCGAACAGGTGCTGTCGGGTTCGAATGCCTTTGCGCTGAACTATGCGGCCAAGGATGTCACGACAGGGCGCAGCGAACTCGGCGTCCGGCTCGACCGCTCCTTTGCGATGCAGAGCGCGGTCCTCACGCTGCGCGGCCGCGCCGCCTGGGCGCATAATTTCAACACCGATCGCAGCATCACGGCGCTGTTCCAGTCGGTGCCCGGCGCCACCTTCCTCGTCAGCGGCGCGGCGCAGGCGCCGAACACCGCGCTGACTACGGCCTCCGCCGAAATGAAATGGCTGAACGGCTGGTCCGCCGCCGCTACCTTCGAAGGCGAGTTCTCCGACATCACGCGCTCCTATGCCGGCAAGGGCGTCATCCGCTACACTTGGTGACGCCGTCTTCCGGGGTAAACCGCCGCCTGTTTTCGTTCTTTCCTTCCGCAGCCAGCTGTGGGAGAGGAAAAGATAACGAACAACAGGAGAGAACGCCGATGCGGGCTGCAATCTTCCGGAACGGTGAGATCGTCGTCGACCAGATGCCGGAGCCCAAGCCGGGTCCCGGCATGGTGCTGGTCAAATCGTTGGCCTGCGGCATTTGCGGCTCCGATCTGCACGCGCGCAAGCACGCCCACCGCATGGTCGAACTTGCAAAACATTTCCCTGGCCGAAAGCCGATGGACCTTTCGCGTGACGTCGTGTTCGGCCACGAATTCTGCTGCGAAATTCTCGACTACGGTCCGGGCACCACGCGAAAACTCAAGGCCGGCACCAGGGTATGCTCGCTGCCGGCGCTGCTGACCGCGGAAGGCCCGCAGGGCATCGGCTATTCCAACGACAATGTCGGCGCCTATGCCGAGCGCATGCTGCTCAGTGAAGCGCTGCTGCTGGAAGTCCCGAACGGCCTGGCGGCCGAGCATGCGGCGCTGACCGAGCCGCTGGCGGTCGGCGTTCACGCGGTTGCCAAAGCCAATATCATCGGCAACGAAGTGCCGCTGGTGATCGGCTGCGGCCCGGTCGGGCTCGCCGTCATCGCCGCGCTCAAGATCAAGGGGTTGCACCCGATCGTGGCGGCGGATTATTCGCCGGCGCGCCGGGCGCTGGCCGAAAAGCTTGGCGCCGACATCGTCGTGGACCCTGCGCGCACGCAACCTTATACGACCTGGGCCGAACACGCCGCGATGTCGCCGGAGGAAAAGGCCGCCCGGCCGCCGCTGCAGGCCCTGTTGCCGGCGCTGAAACCCGCGCTGATCTTCGAATGCGTCGGCATCCCCGGCGTGATCCAGCAGGTGTTCGAGGGCGCGCCGCGCGATGCGCGCATCGTCGTGGTCGGCGTCTGCATGGAGACCGACCGTTCCGAGCCGATGCTCGGCATCCTCAAGGAGCTCAACGTCCAGTATGTGCTCGGCTACACGCCGGATGAATTCGCCTATTCCTTGCGCCTGATCGCGGAAGGCGAGGTCGATGCGGCCTCGCTGGTGACCGCGAGCGTCGGCATCGACGGCGTCGCACAGGCGTTCGCGGATCTCGCCAATCCGGAGCGGCACACCAAGATCATCGTGGAGCCGTGGCGGTAAATCTCGCCGCATTCTCAGCCGTCGTCCCGACCTTGAGCCGGGACCCATACGCCGCGGCAGTAATTATTAGGCACGCCGCTCGACGGCTTTTTTCAACAACAGATGACCGGGATTGTGTCCCGGCGTTCGCCGGGACGACGGCGTGATCCGTGTGCTAGGCAGGGCCGATGAACAATCCACCAGCCCAGCCAAAGCCTCCCGTCGGTGCCATCGCCGCCGGTGCCGTCCTCGGCATCGTCATTCTCCTTCTATGGGGCCTGCAGCTGGTGACCGTGGCCAGTCTCGGCCAGAGCGATGCGGCGGGCAACGGCCTCGCGCAGGCCTATGCGGCGATCCAGATGGTCGTGTTGTGGCTGTTGCTGATGGTCCTCACGATTCTCGCCGGCGCCACAGGGGCAGCGCCCCGGGCCGCCAAAAATGCCGCGCTGGTCATCGTTCCGGCTTCGGGCCTCGTGGCGGCGCTTGCTGCTGATTTGCTCGCGCGCCCTTTCGTTGCACCGTTTTTGTGGCCCATCGTTATTCCGGCGCTGGTGCCGCCGCTGATCGTTGTGTGGGCTCTGTTCGCGTTGTCGGCCGCGCGACTACGCGCAGGCACCGTTCGGATTGTCGGCGGGGTCCTGCTGGCGATGATCGTTGCGGTTTGCGCCTCGATCTGGCCGCTGTCGCAGATGCGCAAGGCGGTGGACGATCAGGAAGCCGCGCGGCTGCAAAAGTACGACGCCGATCTCGCCCGCATGGCCGCCGATGCGCCGCTGTGGCAGTGGACGCCATTCCTCGACACGCGTGACGGCACCAAGCAACAGAGGATGCTCGACGGCATTCGCAAGCTCGATCAGCGCCAGGTCCAGGCCGAGGCGATGCTTGACCGTGGTGACTTTCCGCTTCGCTATCTCGCCTTCTTCGATCTCGATCCGACGCCTGCGCTGTGTGCGAACGCCCGCGCGCTGCTCGGCAAGCAGGTTGAGCCGCTGGTGCTTAATAGCGCCAAGCCCCAACCCTATGCCGCGATCGCCGACCAGGTATCCGGTGCGCTCGCCGCGATGGGCTGGCTGGTCGGATATGGCTGTTCCTGCGATGCGGAGTCGAAGGCGTGGGAAACCATGGCGAAGGCGTATACCGATCCCAGCTACGACGTTCATCGCCTGGCCGAGCTTCGTGACCCCAAGCAACTGGGACGAACTGCGCGAGAGCGCCCGGAGCGCTTCTCGATGTTGAACGCGCAGTCGCATTTGCGGGGATGGCTCAGGTTTGTCGATGAGGCGGGCCTGCAGGCGCAGGCGCTGGCCGGCGCCCGCCAGGTGGGCAGCCGCACCGCCGACGCCGTCGAAATCCTGCGCGACAAATACGACGAGGAAAGCCGCTGGAAACTGCAGCGCTTCCTCGTCAGGCTCGACCTCGAGGCGACGCAGCCTCTGTGCATGAACGCGCTGAGCGAGTTGCACGCCCAGTTTGCAAAAATCTACCGCCCGGCACCGACGGACGAGCCGCGGCCCTATTCCGAACTGCTGCAACGGCCTGGGACCAGCGAGCAGCTGCCCAATCTGATATGGCTGGCGCGGCATGGCTGCGCCGCCCGGGCCGAGCTGGATGACGCCATCGCGCTGGTCAACGCATATCAGGACTCGGCCGATCGGACGAAAATGCTGGCAACGCTGACCGCGCTTCGATCGGCGCGTTAGCGTCGTGGCCGCCGCGCTATATGCCGGACGAATTCGCCTATTCCCTGCGCCTGATCGCGAAAGGCGAGGTCGATGCGGCCTCGCTGGTCGCCGCAAGCGTCGGCATCGACGGCGTCGCGCAGGCGTTTGCGGATCTGGCCAATCCGGAACGGCAAACCAAGACCATGTTGGACCCGTTGCGCTGATACGCTAATTCATTTCCCCTGGAACACGGCGGCGCGGCGCTCGATGAAGGACTGGATGCCTTCGCGGGCGTCAGCGCTGTGCAGGACCCGGTCGCGGATCGCGGGAATGTAACCGATCGCGGCTGCTTCGCCGTGTTCGATATATTTGGCGGCTGCTTCCTTGGTGACCTGGATGCCGAGAGGCGCGTTTTTGGCGATGACTGCTGCGAGTTCAAGTGCGCGCTCGATCTGCCGGCCGGCGGGCACCACCTCCTGCACCAGGCCGATCTCGCGCGCCCGCGCCGCACTGAACTCGTCGCACAGCATTAAATGATACATCGCGTTGCCCCAGCCCATGCGTGACAGGAAACGGAAATGTGCACCTCCAAACGGCGCAATCCCGCGTTTGGATTCCATCTGGCAGAACCGGCTGTCGCCTGCGGCAACGACGACGTCGCCCGCCAGCATCAGCTCGATGCCGATCGTGAACACGATACCTTGCACGGCGGTGACGATCGGTTTGCGACAGCGCTTCTGCAGCCCGAACACGTCGACGTTACCTTCCTTGAGGTTGCGCTTCTCGGCGTTGGGCCCGAAGAATTTCGGCATGTCCAGGCCCGCGGTGAAGTCGTTACCTTCGGCGGAGATGACGCCGACCCACAGCGCGTCGTTGTTGTGCAGTTCGGTCAGCGCTTCCGACAGCTGCTCCATCATCGCGGGGGAGAAAGCGTTCTTCTTGGCGGGATTGTCGATGATGATTCGGAAGATGCGGCCGTGCGTTTCGGTGCGGATCGTGCCTTCGGTTGTCATGGCGATGTTCCTCTTGCGCAATACGATCAATGCCGGATGCGACGATTATCGTTCGTAGCGGACGGCGAGGGCGGTTCTGATCTCGGCCGCGCGCTCCGGCGCGAAGGCGGACGGCCCCTGATCCAGAAGGTCGAGGAACGACAGCACGCCGCCGCGCGAGCCCCAGTTGCCTTCATCGATGACGCGGAAATTGATCCACCAGGCCGGCGACGGCTTTTCCAGCCCGCAGGCCTCGGCTAGCGCCGCGAACAAATTGCGGATCACCCTGGCGCGGTCCTCGCGTGTCCAGCAGCAATCCATGGCCGCGACGTCGATCAGCATGGCGTCGCTGGCCTTGTCGCACAGCAATTCGCCGCCATGTGCCATCATGTCGAGCGGCCGCTCGCTGAAACAGACCTGGTAGCCGCGGCGCGCCTCGGGCGAGAGCTTGCCGACCTCCGGCACCAGCACCGCGTCGGTCAGCGTTATGGCGAGCTTGCGACGCTGCTCGACATTCAGCCGTCCTTGCGGGGCCATTACATGAATGAAGGTCATCCGCTTCCTCCTAAATATCGACTATGTCATATGACATAGTTCGAAGCCGTTGGCTATGTCAAGCGTCATAGTGTACAAGATCGGCAACAGGAGAGGGCTCATGACGTCCAATACCCGCGACAACATGGTGGCTGGCGCCGCCGACTTGATCAGCCGCCGCGGCGTCAACGCCACCAGCATGCGCGAGGTGGTCCGCCACACCGGCACGCCGCGCGGCTCGATCAGCCATCATTTTCCGCGCGGCAAGCTGCAACTCATCGAGGACGCCATCGCCTTTGCCGGCAGCCAGGTCAGCGGACCGTTACGGCATCTGACCGAGAACCGCGGTGTGCAGGACGGCCTGCGCGCTTTCATCGCGCTGTGGCGGCAGACGCTGGAGAAGACCAAATTCCAGGCGGGATGCCCGGTGTTGGCGGTCGCGGTCGAGCAATATGTCAACGATGCCGAAGGCGCGCCGGATCCTGCGTCGCAGCGGGTGTTGCTCGATCTGGCGAACGGCATCTTTGCCGACTGGCAGGAGATCATGGACTCCGGCCTGCGGCGCGAGGGCGTGACCCCGGCGCGGGCGCGGCGGTTGGCAACGCTGATCGTCGCCTCCGTCGAGGGCACGGTGGCGATGTGCCGTGCGGCGCGCAGCGCGCAGTCGCTCGATGATGTCAGGCAGGAACTGGAACAGGTTTTGGCGGCGGCGCTGCGAAAGGGGTGAGGCGCCACCCTCACCGGTAGGTCGCCTGCACGGTCCCGAACGGACCGAAATCCGCGACAAAAGTCTCGCCGGGTTTTGGCCGCAGCATGCCAGTCAGCGTCCCGGTGCTGACGGTCTGTCCGGCCTTCATCCCGATGCCGGTTCGCGACAATTCGTTGGCGAGCCAGGCCAGCGGGATCATCGGGTGATCGAGTGCTTCGGCCGCCATGCCCTGCCGCCGCAGCGTGCCGTTGCAGGTCAGCGTCACCAACTGACCTGCGACGTCGCGCGTTTTCCAGTCTGATATCGCAGGTCCGCACATGATCGTGCCGGCGCCGGAGCCGTCAGCGAGGATTGCAGGCAGCGGTGGAAACGCTGCGTCATGGACGAAGCGGCATTCGGCGAGTTCAATCCCGGTGTGCAGCGAGGCCACGGCCTCGGTCACTTCCTCGACGCTGTAGGGCTTTTCCCGTGGCGGCAGGTCGGCGCCGAGCCGAGCCTGATATTCGACCTCGGGGATCGGGCTGCAGCATTTGGCATGCTCGACGCTGGCCGGCGAAATCAGGATCGGTGCGTAGACGCGGCCGTAGATCGGGGAGTCCGTGCGCAACGCGCGTTGCAAGGCCGGCTTCTGCGCGGCGATCTTCCAACCCGTGACCTCCCGTTCCATATAGTGCTCGACAAGCCGCGCCACGGCATAGGCCGTCGCCTTGTCGGGCGGCACGAGATTCGTGGCCAATCCGCTCTGCTGGCGGCCGTCGCGGCGAAGCGCGGCGAGAAGGCGGGCGAGTTCATGCTGGTGGGCGTCATCCATCGGATCACCTCGAGGAAGGAGGCCCCGCATTCCGGGGCGCTGTGACCCGCCTTTATGATTGTGTTTTGCTCCTAGCAAACGATTATTTTGCCAGTGGTATTGAGTTAAACTCAACAGATGGCATAG
Organism: Bradyrhizobium sp. OAE829; assembly: GCF_040546575.1. NCBI lineage: Bacteria > Pseudomonadati > Pseudomonadota > Alphaproteobacteria > Hyphomicrobiales > Nitrobacteraceae > Bradyrhizobium > Bradyrhizobium sp. OAE829. Next base: position 6,889,249 of record NZ_JBEPOE010000001.1, read on the forward strand.
TCGCTCGATGTCTTGGCGCCGTCTGCCCCCGCTGCATGCGATCCGCGCGTTCGAAGCTGCCGCGCGCCATCGCTCGATGACGCGCGCGGCTGAAGAACTCGGTGTCACGCCGGGGGCGGTGAGCCGGCACGTGCGCGCGCTGGAAGAACATCTGCAGAAGGCGCTGTTCTTGCGCGGGGCCACCGGCCTGACGCCGACGTCGGCGGGCGAGGCGCTGGCGCTGGCGACGCGCGACGGCCTCGATCGCATCGCCGACGGCGCCAGCGGCGTCCGGCTGCAGCGGCTGCGGCCTCTGTCGATCGGCGTCTACGGCTTTTTCGTCTCGCGCATGCTGCTGCCGCTGTGGACCGAACTCCGCTCCGCGCATCCCGAACTCGCGATCGATCTTCACACCAGTCCGAATCCTCTCGACCTGCTGCCCGGCCGCTATGACGCCGTCATCGCGGTGTCCGACGCCGCGCCGCGCGCCGGATTGATCACCCATCCCCTGGTCCCGATATCGACCGTTCCGGTCTGTGCGCCGCGCTGGCTCAAGCGCGGGCCGCTCGATTTTGCCGCGGTGCCCCTATTGCATGCGCGTCCGCGGCCAGACGACTGGCGCCGCTGGCTCGACCATGTCGGCTTCGGTTCGGTGCCGGCGCAGGGCGGCAGCAGCTTTGAGAGCATCGGGCTCGCGATCGAGGCGGCGGCTGCTGGAATGGGCGCGGCGATCGCGATCGAGGCGCTGCTGCCGCACGATCCCATGCGGCGCAAACTCGTAATCGCTCATCCGGTCGTGCGTCCCACCCGCCGTTCCTTCGTGCTGCAGTACGAGGCGCGCCTTGTTGACGAGCCGGCGCTGTCCACCTTCGCGGACTGGTTGATGCGACGATTGGCGAGAGACCGCGCCACATAGCCGGGTTGTCAGGTCTGCCCCATTGCGTATTGTCGCACCGGTCAAGAACAAGGGTAGGGGAGACTTTCGATGATCACGCTGACCGCCAGGGACGTCCTACCGCAAGACGGCGCCAATGGCACGCTGGTGGGGCGGGTCTGGATGCCCGATCTCGCAGGCCCGGCCGTGGTCGCAGTCCGCAATGACGGCGTCTTCGATGTCAGCACACGGTTCTCCACCGTCAGTGCCCTGTGCGAGGAGGCCAACCCCGCAGAGGCGCTGCGCGGCACCGCGGGGACGCGGATCGGTGATCTCGAAAGCATCGTCGCCAACACGCCGCCCGATCGGCGTGACCGGGCAAAACCCTGGCTGCTGGCGCCGCTCGACCTGCAGGTCCTGAAAGCCGCGGGCGTCACGTTTGCGATCTCGATGCTGGAGCGCGTGATCGAGGAGCGGGCGCGCGGCAATCCGGCCTCGGCGGACGCGATCCGCAAGGAAGTGGTGCGGCTGGTCGGCGACGATCTTTCAAAGCTTAAGCCCGGCTCGGGCGAAGCGATGAAGCTGAAGTCGGTGCTGATCGAGCAGAACGCCTGGAGCCAGTACCTGGAAGTCGGGATCGGTCCGGACGCCGAAGTGTTCACCAAAGCGCCGACGATGTCTTCCGTCGGCACCGGCATGGATGCGGGCCTGCATCCGAAATCGACCTGGAACAATCCGGAGCCGGAAGTCGTGCTCGTGGTGTCCAGCCGCGGCGCGATCGTCGGCGCGATGCTCGGCAACGACGTCAATCTTCGCGACTTCGAGGGGCGCTCGGCGCTGCTGTTGTCGAAAGCCAAGGACAACAACGCCTCCTGCGCGGTCGGCCCGCTGCTGCGGCTGTTCGACAACGGCTTTTCGCTCGATGACGTCAGAAAAATGGATGTCGGGCTGACCGTGAAGGGGCAGGACGGCTTTGTCCTCGACGGCCATTCCTCGATCAGCAAGATCAGCCGCGATCCCACCGACCTCGTCGCCCAGACCATCGGACCGGTGCATCAATATCCCGATGGCTTTGCGCTTTTCCTCGGCACCATGTTCGCACCCGTGAAAGACCGCGATGCGCCGGGCGAGGGCTTTACCCACAAGCGCGACGACATCGTCACGATCTCGGCGCCCCAGCTAGGCAATCTCGTCAACCGCATGCGCACCAGCGACGAATGCGAGCCCTGGACGTTCGGCATCGGCGAACTGATGCGAAACCTGGCGAAGCGGAAGGTGCTGTAACGTTGCTTCGTAGCCGTAGCTTCGTAGGGTGGGTTAGCGAAGCGTAACCCACCAACTTGCTTCCCATGGCGGTGGGTTACGGCTTCGCCTAACCCACCCTACGATCTGTCCTCTGCGATTACGGCATCACGAGCGTAATCACGCCGTCCTCGACCACCCCGTCCTTGATGCCGTCGCGCGCCATCGATTCGATGACAGGCCATTTTTCGCGGAACAGAAGAGACGCCTCCTGCATGCTTGGCGCGTCGACCTTGACGCAGCAGGCCCGCCGCTCACCGTCATTCGCGATCTGAAAGAAGAAATTATAGCCACCCGGTTCCCCATCGCCATTCATCCGATTTCGTTGTTGTCGCATTCAGTTGTCCCCTGATTTGCGTCGATCGGGGACCAGTTGCGTTTTCAATTTGGATTTTCCTGCGGCGCGATTGTGTCGCCGGAAATTTTCGCCGCACCTGTTGCAAACATAAGACAATTGGAACCAGCGCAGATCTACGAACTGCTCATCTCATTGGCAGATGCCTGAGTGTTGTCCAGCGAACTACCGCCACATCCCGCGCATGCGTGCACCGACGTCAATGCGCGGACCGTTGCTTGCGGGCCGGGAGGCGGCTCCCGTCACCGCAATTGGCCAGGTCGTCTTGTCGAACAAGGCGAGCAGGGAAGCGGGAATAAAACGGGTTCTCGACGCATAGACGTGGCGGTCGCCCTTCGCGTGCTGCCCGTGCGTGAAGAAACGCTGCGGGACGACAAGATGCAGATCGTCCTTGGCCCTGGTCATGGCGACGTAAAGCAGCCGTCGTTCTTCTTCGATCTCGGCCGTCGTTCCGGTACCGAGGTCCGAGGGCATGCAGCCGTCGACCACATTGAGCACGTACACCGACTTCCACTCCTGGCCCTTGGCGGAGTGAATCGTCGACAGGATCAAATAGTCCTCGTCGAGCAGGGGAACGCCGGCCTGGTCGCTGGTGGCGTCTGGCGGGTCGAGCGTCAGTTCGGTGAGGAAGCGTTCACGGGAAGCATATCCGCTCGCGATTTGTTCAAGCTGGACAAGATCAGCCCGGCGGGTTTCGGCATCCTCGTGAATTCGCTCCAGATGCGGTTCATACCACAAGCGGGCGCGTTCGAGATCGGCTGGCCAGGTTGAATGACGCAGGTCCGCAAGGACGGCGGTGAATGTTTTCCAGTCCTCGCCGGCGCGCGGCGGGATGGGCGCCCGGGCAAGCGCTGCCATCGGATCGGGATCGGTGGCCATGTGATCAAGCACGCGCTGTGCCGAGGCGGGGCCGACGCCGGGGATCAGGTGCATCAGCCGGAAGCCGGCCACACGGTCGCGCGGGTTCTCGACGAAGCGCAGCAACGCCAGCATGTCCTTGACGTGGGCGGCGTCGAGAAACTTGAGGCCGCCAAACTTGACGAAGGGGATGTTGCGTCGGGTCAACTCGACTTCCAGCGAACCGCTATGACTGGATGTCCGGAACAGAACGGCCTGCTCCTTCAGCCGCGCGCCGGACTCCCGGTTCTCCAGAACGCGTTCCACGATGCAGCGCGCCTGGTCGGCTTCGTCGCGCACCGTGACTAGTTGAGGCTTCGTCCCCGAATTCCGGTCGGTCCATAGATTCTTGGTGAAGCGCTCGCGCGCCAGATCGATCACGCCGTTGGCCGCGGCCAGGATGGCCTGTGTCGACCGATAGTTGCGATCAAGCGTGATGATGCTGGCTGGCGGCGAGAATTGCGTGGGGAAGTCGAGGATGTTGCGCACGGTCGCCGCGCGGAATGAATAGATCGCCTGCGCATCGTCGCCGACGACCGTGAGGCCGTGGCCGCCGGGCTTGAGTGCCAGCAGAATGGACGACTGCAGGCGGTTGGTGTCCTGGTATTCGTCGACCAGGACATGGTCGAAGCGGCCGCCGATATCGTCGGCGATTTCACGCTCGTTCATGGTCTGCGCCCAGTAGAGCAGGAGGTCGTCATAATCGAGCACGTTCTGGCGCTGTTTGGCCTCGACATAGCCGGCGAACAATTCTTTCAGCTCAGTCGCCCATCCGGCGCACCAGGGAAATGACGCCCCCAAAACCTGCTCGATCGGCGCCTCGGCGTTGACGCATCGCGAGTAGATCGCAAGACACGTACCCTTGGTCGGGAAACGGCTTTCAGTTTTGGAGAAGCCGAGGTCATGCCGGACCAGATTCATGAGGTCGGCGGAGTCCTCGCGGTCGTGGATCGTGAAGGCGGGGTTGAGGCCGATCTGGTCGGAGTATTCACGAAGCAGACGCGCGCCGATACCGTGGAAGGTGCCTGCCCAGGCCAGGGCATCGGTCATGATGCCGGCATTGTCACCCATCACCTTCCGCGCGATCCGTTCGACGCGCCTGGTCATTTCGGATGCGGCGCGGCGTGAAAACGTCATGAGAAGAATGCGCCGGGGGTCGGCACCGCTGACGATCAGGTGGGCGACGCGATGCGCAAGCGTGTTGGTCTTGCCGGATCCGGCGCCGGCAATCACCAGCAGCGGCGCAACAGGGCCCGGTCCGATCGCGCCATGCTCGACCGCACGGCGCTGTTCCGGATTGAGATTGTCGAGATAGGCAGCGGCAATTGACACGAATGGTTCGTCCCCAGGAGCGAATCAACGGTCACTGATTCTCGCTTTGTTCGCAATGATCCCTCGCCACTGCGAGCAAAGGAACTCAGCCAGTTCCCGGGCGTTTGAATGGGGTATGTGTCCTCATTCCGCAGAGGTGACGACTGCTTCAGCGTGCATCGATTCTCGTCCCTGGCCAGACCATCTGGAAAAAGGGCGAAGCAAGCCGGGTGGCGGTGCTGAACGACGCGGCCGAATACTTCGCGGCCCTGCGGGACGTGCTGCTCCGTGCGGAGCGGCAGGTCTATATCGTCGGCTGGGACATTCACAGCGAGACCGACCTGGTGGGGCCGTCAGGCCGTGCCGAAGATGGATTGCCGGTCAGGCTCGGCGCCTTCCTGAAGGCCTTGCTGCAGAGCAAGCCGGCGCTGCGCATCAACATCCTGACCTGGGACTTCGCGGCGCTGTATGCCTCGGAGCGCGAATGGAATTCCGCCAAGAAATTCACTTCCGGATGTGACGGACGGCTTCGCTTTTGCCTGGATGCCTGTCTGCCGCTGGGCTCCGCCCAGCATCAGAAGATCGTCGTGGTCGACAATGCGATCGCCTTCGTCGGCGGCCTCGATCTCACGATCCGCAGGTGGGACACCAGCGAGCACCGTCTCGACCATCCGTTGCGCCGCGATCCTGACGGCAAGCCTTACCCGCCATTCCACGATGTCCAGTGCATGGTCGAGGGATCGGCGGCTGCCGCGCTCGGCGAAATCGCGACGGCGAGGTGGACGGCGGCCGGCTGCACCAGCGAACCTTTGCTGCCCGTCGCAGGCGATCATTGGCCGGCATCGGTACCGGTGCAGGCGCAGGCCATCACAGCCGGCATCGCGAGAACCGAGCCCAAAACCGAGACCGGGGAGGAAATAGATGAAGTCGCCCGGTTGTTCGAGGCCTCGATCAACGCGGCGAAGCGCTTCATCTATATCGAGAACCAGTTTACCAGCGCCAACGAGATCGCGCGCTCGCTGGCGCGGCGGATGGTGGACGTTCCCGCGCTGCGTGTTCTCATCGTGACCCCGAAGGGGCATTCGTCATGGTTCGAATCCCAGGCGATGCAGGGCGGCCGGGGAGGCTTCCTCGATCCGTTCGTTGCCGCCGGCGTTACCGATCGTCTTCGTATCCTCTATCCGTCGGTCGCCGATGAGAAATCATCCGCGGCTGTCATGGTGCACAGCAAGGTCATGATCGTCGACGACGGCTTTCTCCGCGTCGGTTCCGCCAACATCAACAACCGCTCCATGGGGGCGGATACCGAATGCGACCTGGCGTTCGAGGCAACGTCCGAACGTCACCGTGATTTCATCCGCAGCCAGCGGCGGCGGTTGATCGGGCATTTTTGCGGGCTGGACGAAGCTGTCATTGCCGACCACGAGGATGACCTGTTCGGATTTATCGATTCCCATGCGGCGAGTGGCGCGGGCAGGGCGCTGGTGCCGATCGATTTCGAACATGCGCCGGCGCTGATCGGCATCGTGCAGCCGATCGCGGATCCCCGGCATCCGCTCAACCTTCAGCGCACCGCGCGGCGGATGTGGAACGGGCGTACCGTGATGGCGGCGGCCGGCACCGCGGTCGCGCTGGCGGGGCTGGCGCTGGCCTGGCGCTATACGCCGCTGAGCAGTTACACTGATCTTGGATATGTAGCCTCGCTGATTTCGCAGCACGCGCAATCGGCATTCGCACCGCTCTATGCGGTTGCGCTGTTCGTGCTGGGCGGGTTGGTGGTATTTCCGGTGATCGTCCTGATTGCCGCGACGGCGGCGGCGCTGGGGCCCTGGATCGGCGCCCTCAGCGCCACGGTCGGGGTCCTCTTGAGCTCACTGCTGCTGTTCATGATCGGCCGTCTCATGGGTCACAAGCGCCTTCAGGCGGTACTCGGCGCCCGCGCCTTGCGCGTACAGAACCGCATCGCCGGCCGCGGTGTTGTCGCGGTGGCGATGATCCGGATGGTCCCGATCGCTCCCTTTACGCTGGTCAACCTTCTGGCCGGCGCGAGTCAGCTCCGACTGAGCGACTTTCTGATCGGAACCCTGCTCGGAATGGCGCCGGGCATCATCACGATGGCCGCGCTGGGCGCGCAGATCGCGGACTTCGCCAGGAATGCCTCATGGTCGAACATCGTGCCGCTCGGCCTGACCATCGTGCTGTGGATCGCCGTTTGTCTCGCGGTCCAGTTCCTGGTGACCTGGCTGAGCGGTCGGCGAACGTGACGGCTACGCTGCGCGTCATGACATGGAACGTGCACGGCACGTTCAATCTCAATCCCGATTTCGACCTTGAAGGCGTCTGTTCGGTCATTGAGAAATGGTCGCCTGACGTCGTCGCGCTGCAGGAGGTCGACTCGCGCGGACGTTCCGACGATGTTTTCGGACGGCTAGCGGACGCCGTCGGCGAGCACCGCGTGGAGGCCCGCTCGATCGTCGCGCAGGACGGTCACTATGGTCAGACCCTGCTGAGCCGATGGCCCTTCGCCTGCGAACCCGCAGTGACCGACGTGTCCTATCAGGAAAGGGAACCGCGCCGGGCGATCTCTGCGCGCATCCTTACACCGGTCGGCGAAGTGACTGTGGTGGCGACCCATCTTGGCCTCTCCATGCACGAGCGCTATGCGCAAGCGCAGGCGCTAGCCGCGCTGGTGAATGCGCCCCGGACCATCGTCCTCGGTGACTTCAACGACTGGTTCTGGTTCAAGTCCGTGCGCCGGGCCCTGGCATCGCGATGTCCGGTTCGAACCCGCCTGCGGACGTTCCCGTCGCGACTTCCCATACTGCGTCTCGACCGCATCTACGCCACCCCGAGCGGGACGATGGTGAAGGCGTGGACCGATCGCGAGGCCAGAAGTTGTTCCGACCATCTGCCGGTTATTGCGGACATCGCGTTTTCCCTTGATAATTTGTGATATCGGTTGATGACTGCATCTGAGCGACCGCCGCCATGAATGAGTTGCGTATTCGGCCGATGCGGCCGGACGAAATCTCGATAGCCGTCGATTGGGCGGCGGCCGAAGGCTGGAACCCCGGCTTCGCCGACGACGCCTGCTTCTCAACCGCAGATCCCCAGGGTTTCTTCATCGGCTTGCTCGATGGCGCGCCGGCCGCAACTGTTTCCTGCGTCAATTACAGCGATCATTTCTCCTTCCTCGGTTTCTATATCGTGCGCGCGGATCTGCGCGGCCGCGGCTAAGGTCTGCGGATATGGAACGCGGCCATCGCGCATGCGGGATCGCGCGTGATCGGGCTCGACGGCGTGGTGGCGCAGCAGCAAAACTACCGGCGGTCCGGGTTCGAACTGGCTTATGCCAACATCCGTTACGGCGGTACCGTCGCGGCCCCGGCTGCGCCAACTGGCATCGTCGCGCTGAGCGAAATACCCTTGGCGGCTGTGGAGGCCTATGACGCGACCGTATTTCCGGCGCCGCGCCACGGCTTCCTGCGCGCCTGGGTCGGTTCGCCCGGGCATAGCGGCCGTGCGCTCATGCGCGATGGCGCGCTTGCCGGATGGGGCGTGATCCGTCCATGCCGGCAGGGCCACAAGATCGGCCCGCTGGTCGCCGACGACCGCACTGCTGCCGAGACGGTTCTGTCGGCTTTGCTGGCCGATGTGGGCGGCGGCGAGATATTCCTCGACGTTCCCGCGATCAACCGCGACGCCGTCGCGCTGGCGCAGGACCTCGGGCTCACGCCGGTGTTCGAGACCGCGCGGATGTATACCGGCGCGATCCCGCCGCTGCGGCTGGAGCGGGTGTTCGGCGTCACCACCTTCGAGCTCGGATAGCGGTCGTGCGACGTCCGCTCCGCAGAGCAGACATCGCACGCGCCCGGGTGTGATCGCGGGTTGCGATCTCGCCGCTACCTCACCGCGATCGGCGACACCGTCGAGCCCGAGCCGCCCTGAATCTTGAGCGGCTGCATCACGAAGGCGAATTCGCCGACGCCCTTTTGCGCGAGTTCGTCGAGCTTGAGGTTCTCCAGCAGGTGGATGCCGTTCACGACAAGTGCGATCTGGTGCACCGGCAGCGACAATTGCTTGTCGGGATTGGGCGAGACTTCGACCGGCCAGTTGTCGGCGCCGAGCAGCATCGGGTCCTTCGTGGCCAGCCACAGCGCGGCCGGCACGCCGATACCCGGGCAGGATTTCACGTAGCGCGGATTGTCCTTGCCGTAGATCTTGCCCCAGCCGGTGTGGATGAGCACCGCGTCACCGGGCTGCAGCGTCAGGTTCTGCTTCTTCAGCGCGCCTTCGAGATCCTCCACAGTGATTTCGTAATTGTCACCCAGCATCTCGACGCCCTTGAAGCCCGCGACGTCGATCAGGACGCCGCGCGTGAACAGCGTGCCGACATTGTGGATGCCGAATTTCTTGAAGCCGTTGCGCTCGGCGTTCTCGTCGACCTTCTGGCAATTGTACCAGCTGTTGAGATGGGTCTGGTGCGCAAAGCCGTCGAACTGCGTGCCGACCTGGCCGAGTTCGGTGACGACGAGCTCCTCGTTCGAACCGCGCATGTTGGAGAACTGGTTCATGAAGGTTCGCTTGGTGTGCACGTCGAAGCGCCGTGTCCCGAAAAACGGCATGCTGGGACCGAGCACGTATGCGAGTTCGATGACCTCGCCGCTCTTGATCAGCTTCGCGGCGTTCATCACGGCCGCGGGTTTCTGGTGATTGGCCGAACCGCGCTCGTCGGCCGCGCCCCATTTCGAAGGGCAGCGCTGGCTTTCCGCCGGAACGGTCCAGCTTGGCGCTTGCGCATAGGCGGCGGCGGAAAACGCAAGCGTGATCGCCGCACCCAAAGTGAATGCTTTCATCCCTGTTCCTCCCAAGAGCGGGTGCTCTGGAAAACGGCACCCCAGGATAGAGTATGCGGGTCCCGTCCGGGCGGTTCAAGGCATGACGACGTGCCTGAGACGATGTGCCATCCGGGCGAGGTAATCCAGTTGTGCTGCAACGGAATTGCAGAAGCACGCTAAGATAGCGCGAAGCAGACGCAACTATCGACGTCGGTTGGGTGCCAAAGCAGACCCTGCACCGCAGCAAACAACATGGTGCCTCCGGCGAAAAACACGCTAGATTGAAGTAGCCACGTGCTCGCGATTCGGGGGAGCCATGTCAACACAGCGCCGACGAGGCTTGCAGGGTACGGGTCCAGCGAAGCGACCAGCGGTCGATAAATATCCTGCTCAGCGATTTCCGATTCAACATGGAATTCAGAGATTGGAAGAAGAACTGAATGCCTTCAACGACCGGATCACAGAACTGGAAGATGAAGGTCACCGCGGTCATGCGATGAACGTGTTGAAGGAAAATGCGATAGATCTTGCGCAACGGATCGACGAACTTCGCAGCGTGTTGGTCGAACCCACAAAAAGAGGTCGGTCTCCGTAGGCTGCTCCAGGCGATGCCTCTCTGATGCTCTCAGGCTCAGTCTGTTAGAGCTTTCTCGTGAGCTTTCAGCGCGGCAGCCATCAGCTTCGGCAGGCTCCTGGCATAGGACTCGATGAATGCCGCATCGCCGCACGCTTGAGGGGCGCGGGCGGCCTGCTCGGCGATGCGAGCGGCTTTTGCTTCGCACTTCGCGAAGATGTGCCAAAACCATTCCGGCTTTTTGGCCATCGCATTCTTATGCCTCTTGAGGACTGCGGCCCCAACGGCGCTCATCGCACTTACCGCGCCCGCGCTCAGGGTACTGAGGGCTTGCGCGCTGATGATATCTTCGCGCGCTTGCGCGGGGCCGGTGGTTGCGGTTGCTCGGGCTTTGGTCGGCATGATCGGCTCCTGGTGCGCCCCATCGGTTGCACCGAGCATCAGCCCGCGAAGTTGAGGAACACTCAATTTAGATAGGTTGCGAACCGTTTTGGATTTCGTTCCGTTTTATCTATCTTTTTAGATGTTCCCAAGGCTTTGCTTCAAAGAAGGCTTTGCTTCAAAGAAGGCTTTGCTTCAAAGCAGTGCAGGCGCAAGACGCGGATGCGGCCGGTCGTGTCGCCGCTTGCGTCGCCAGGCGCCTCATTTTTCCAGCCCTCGGGCGATCTTGCCCTTGATCTTCTTCGCCTCGGCTGGATCGGGCTTGAGCGATAACGCCAGCTCCCAGGATTTGCGCGCCTCGTCCTGGCGTCCCGCCCGCCAGTGCACGTCGCCGAGATGGTCTCTTATTTCGTTGTTGTCCGGTTCAAGAGCGGCCGCGCGCTCCAGGAGGTTGATCGCCTCCGGGTAATCGCCGAGGCGGTAGTGCGCCCAGCCGAGACTGTCGAGCATATAGCCGTCGTCCGGCCTGAGCTTTACGGCCTTCTCGAGCAGCGCCAGGCCTTCCCTGAGCTTGAGCTTCCGATCGACCCAGTTAAAGCCGAGTTGATTGAGCACGTCGGGTTGATCGGGATCGAGCTCCATCGCCTTGAGAAAATCCGCTTCGGCCTGCGGCCATTTGCCGAGGCGCTCGAAGCTCACGCCGCGGTAAAGCCAGTAGGTCCAGTGCGCCTTTTCCGGCTTGCCGGCCAGTTCGATCACCTTGCCGTAATCCCTGGCGGCGCGATCGAAATCGCTCTTGCGGCGCCAGGCATCGCCGCGACCGCTATATGCCCGCATATTTTTCGGATCGAGGCGGATCGCCTCGCTGAAATCCTTGATGGCGCGGTCGTTGTCGCTCTTGCTGGCGTAAACGCTGCCGCGATTGGCATAGGCCGCCGCATCGTTCGGCCTGAGGCGGATCGCCTCGTCGTACTCCTTGATGGCGCTGTCGTTGTCGCCCTTATAGGCGTAAGCAGCCGCGCGATTGAAATAGGCCGCCACAAACTTCGGGTCGAAGCGGATCGCCTCGCTGTAGTCAGCGATGGCACGGTCGTTATCGCCCTTCTCCCGGTGGAGATTGCCGCGATTGTAATAGGCCGTCACATATTTCGGATCGAGGCGGATGGCCTCGTCGAAATCCTTGATGGCGCGATCGTTATCGCGCTTGTTGGAGTAGACGACGCCGCGATTGTAATAGGCCTTCGCGTCCTTCGGATCGAGACTGATCGCCTCGTCGTACTCCTTGATGGCGCTATCGTAATCACCTTTGGTGGCGTAAACCGCCCCGCGATTGAAATAGGCCGCCGCATATTTCGGGTCGAGCCGGATCGCCTCGCTGTAATCCTTGATGGCGCGGTCGTGATCGCCCTTCTCCCTGTAGGCATTGCCGCGATTGAAATAGGCGGCCACAAATTTCGGATCGAGGCGGATGGCCTCGTCGAAATCCCTGATGACGCGGTCGTTGTCGCCGCCCTTGTGGGAGTAGGCGCTGCCGCGATTGTTATAGGACGTGGCATTTTTCGGATCGAGGCGGATCGCCTCGGCGAAATCCTTGATGGCGCGGTCGTAATCGCCCTTTTCGGCGTAGGCGTGTCCGCGATCGTTATAGTCGTCGGCATTCTTTGGGACCAATGCCGCTTGTCCGGCTCTCGGCCGCAGCCGTGACGCCTCGTCGTAATCCTTCCTGGCCCGGGCGGAGTCTCCCTTGTTTTCATAGGCCCGCCCGCGGATCTCATAGGCCAGCGCATATTTTGGATCGAGGCGGATCGCCTCGTCATACTCCTTGATGGCGCTGATATAATCGCCTTTGAAGAAGTAGGCGCCGCCACGATGCAAATGGGCGCTCGCATCCTTCGGATTGAGGCGGATCGCCTCGCTGTAGTCCTTGATGGCGCGGTCGTGATCGCGCTTGCTGGTGTAGGCAAGCCCGCGATTGAAATAGGCCTCCGCAAAATTCGGATCGAGGCGGATCGCCTCGTCGTGATCCCTGATGGCGCGGTCGTTGTCGCCCTTGCCGGAGTAGGCATTGCCGCGATTGCTATAGGCGTCCGCCAATTTCGGATCGAGGCGGATCGCCTCGTCGTGATCCCTGATGGCACGGTCGTTGTCGCCCTTGCCGTGGTAGGCCTTGCCGCGACCGGTATAAGCAAGCGCATATTTCGGATTGAGGCGGATCGCCTCGTCGTAATCCTTGATGGCGCGGTCGTAATCGCCTTTCAGGAAGTAGGCTCGACCGCGGGCGTTATAGGCACGTTCAACTTTCGGATCGAGGCGGATCGCCTCGTCGTAGTCCTTGATGGCGCGGTCGTTGTCAACGGTGCCGTAGGCATAGCCGCGATTGACATAGGCATTGGCCCGGCCTGTCGCGCTCTCTGCTGCGCCGCGCGCCAACACTTCCGTGCATCCGGCGATCTTGCGTTCCTGATCGGCGGTTTGACCGCAATCCTCCCACGCCTTGTCGGCCGCGCAGGCCGGCGGCGCGAGCAGGGGCAGGAACGCCACAGCCAGGAATAGGGTTAAGAAAAGGCAACGCCGAAACATCTCGTACTCCATCCAAAGCGCCTGGGGGGAGCCGGCGCGGCGCATATCGTCGTCACGGCGTGGATCGCCCCCCGGGCATGGCATAGTATAGCCTGCGACGAGAATGGGGCCGCTTGCGCGATTGCGCAAGGCGAAGATGAAGGGCTCGTCCATGACCACGTGCAGTGTCGTCCCGTTCGACGACATCGCGCGACGCATAGCGCGCTGTATCGGATCAAAGCGCTGTTTCTGCACAAGACTTTGATGGACGTTGCATCGAAGGTTACCAGTCGTCGTCGTAGATCCACTCTCTTGGGGGGCGAGGCCGCGCCCTTACGTGCGGCGACTGAAGCGTGCGCTCGGGCTTGCGCAAGGTCGGAGTCGGCTGCGCCGGAGGCGGAGACGCCTTGGGCGGATTCTGCTCGGAAACCTTCGCTAGTACGCGTTTCATCTCTTCCTGGTTCGCCTTGAGCTCCTCAATGGCCTTTGAACTGTCGCGGACTATTTGTTGCTGGTTCGTCTTGAGCTGTTCGATGTTTCGCTCGAGCGTCGCGAGATCGCGCGCCATCGTTTGCAGCAACTCCGTGTGATCAGGAAGCGCTGCAGTGGTTGTCGGCGCGGCGTCTTGCGGTGCGGGCTGGGGCAAGGGCGATGCTTGCGGTGGTGCTGGCTCCGCCGCGGCCACTTGAACGGTAGATGGCGCCTGCAGGGCGGGTACCGGCGGATTTTCCGACGGCAATGTTGAAACGAGCTGGGGGGCCCAACGGGCGACAACCAGCTTGGCCCCGGCGCCATAGGAGGACTGCAAAACCAGGGCAGCGACAACGATGCACGCCGCCAACACCAAGCCGACGAGCGCCCGGCGCCCCGGCTTTCCAGGCGGTGATTGCGGGCGAGGTCCGGCCGAAGGTGGTCCGGCCGAAGGTGGGCGCTCGGCATCGTGCTCCATTTTTGCAACCTGTTCACTCACACGCGCAAGCTCTTCACTCGCGCGTGTGATCTGTCCGTAGGCGTGTGCGAGTCGTTCATCGGTGCGCGGGACCGGGGCATCGGGGGAGGCATTTGCCTTCGAAGTGGGTGTGGAGTTCATTGGCGCTTCCCTTTTCCGTCCAACGTCATCCCAAGGTTGAGGTCGACTATTCGTCGGGTCGACCAGCCGCCGACACTGCGTTCAGTCTTGTTCAAAGAATGGCCGTATGATGGAGAGGATGCTCCTATGCTGGTCGGACATCAGCAGACCAGCCGGGCCGGCCGATAGGTGCCGTCTCCAGGCCTGCTCAAAGCAATCGAATAGGCAATCAGCTCAGATGGTGGGCCTTCTGGAGGCCGTAAACTGGTGTGGGAATGCCTTCCATTCGTGCCTTCAACTGGAGGGACAGAAACTGGGAGTAGTGACGTGACTGGTGCAGGTTACCGCCATGGAACCAAAGCCCCTCCTGCTGCGTCGGCTTCCACATATTTCGCTGTTCGCCTTCCCAAGGGCCGGGGTCTTTGGTCGTATTCGAGCCTAGTCCCCAGACCTTACCTACCTTGTCGGCAACTTCCCTGGAGATCAGATCCGCGGCGAAGCCGTTCATCGAACCGTAGCCGGTGGCGTAAACGACAAGATCGGCCGGCAGCTCGGTCCCGTCGGTCAAGATGACGGAATGTTCCGTGAGCTTTTTGACATCGACACCGCTCTTCAGCCTGATGCTGCCATTGGCTACCAATTCCGAAGCGCCGACGTCGATGTAGTATCCGGATCCACGCCGCAGGTATTTCATGAACAAACCGGAATCGTCGTCACCATAATCGAGCAGGAAGCCTGCCTTCTCGAGGCGTTTGTAGTAATCGGCATCGCGTTCCCTGATCGCGTTATAAACCGGGATCTGGAACTCGTGCAGAATCTTGTAAGGCAGTGACGCAAAGATCAGGTCGGCCTTGGCCGTCGTCATTCCAGACTGGACCGCCTGTTCGGAGTAAAGCGAGGCCAATCCGAGCTCCATCAGCGAGTCCGACTTCACAACGTGGGTCGTCGAGCGCTGAACCATGGCAACGTCCGCTCCGGCTTCCCAAAGCGCGGCACAAATGTCGTGAGCGGAATTGTTCGAGCCGATCACCACGGCTTTCTTGTTCTTGTATTTGTCCGGTCCCGGATGCTGCGACGAATGGTGCTGATCGCCCGTGAAAATCTCCATGCCTTCGAACTTCGGCGTGTTGGGCTTGGCTGACATTCCCGTCGCAAGTACGAGCTGTTTTGGCTTGAGGACGATTTCCTTGCCGTCGCGCTGCACGACGACGGTCCACTCGCGGCTCTTGTCGTCGTAGGATGCCTTCTTGCATTCGGTTGAGCCCCAGTAGTTGAGCTCCATCACCTTTGCATACATCTCGAGCCAGTCCCCGATCTTGTCCTTCGGTGAGAAGACCGGCCAGTTCCGGGGAAACGGCAGATAGGGCAGATGATCGTACCAGACCGGATCATGCAGGCAGAGTGACTTGTAGCGTTTGCGCCAGCTGTCGCCAGGTCGTTCGTTCTTTTCGATGATGATTGTCGGCACATTGAGCTGGCGCAGCCGGGCTCCGAGTGCGATGCCGCCCTGACCGCCACCAACAATGACGCAATAGGGCTGACGCGAGTATCCGAGTTCGGCGGCTTCGGCCTCGCGTTCTTCCTTCCACGTTTTTCGATTGCGTTCGGCGCCGTGTTTTGCCCCCATCGGACGGTCGAAGCCCACTGCCTCTTCGTGTCCCTTGAGTTCGCTCATGGTCGTCAGCAACGTCCAGATCCGGCCGTCCTTCAGGCGCATGTGGCCAAAGCCACGCGCGACCTCCGTTTCGAATTGTATCCAACTCTCGATAATTCCATCTGTTTCGGAAGCGTCCTCTCCGTCCGCAATTTTCCAGCTCGACGGCTTCGTATCGGCGAGCCGCGCCTTGAGCATGTCGCGAACCTGTTCCTTGCCCTCCATTGTCTTGATGTTCCAGGTGAAGGTAACGAGGTCGCGCCAGTAGCAGTCAGTCTGAAAGAGGTCGACGGCGCGTTCCACCTCGCCGGCGGACAGCGCCTTGTCGAGCGCGTTGAGCAGATCAGACACTTTTCCGTCCGGGGCCTTGTCGAGCATGATGTCCTCCCTTGTGCCGATGGCAGAGCTGCGCTCTTTTCTCGTTCCGGCGAACTGAAGCCGAGGCGCCGACGAAAGCGATGAGCTCGCGCAGTGTCATTCGGTCATTCAGGACATATCTAAATTCTAGCACTTTGCGGCAAAGAGGCGAGGGGGATTCAGCCAATCGGGGTTAAAATGCGGCCAGGCATCGGGACTGGGTCCGACACCTGACTTTCAGGGATCGTCCGGTTTTTTGACGCGCGATCGAACGCAACGAGCAGTGCATGCCGAGCCATCGAGAGATCTCCTCTCGTTTAGAAAGGCTGAGCGCCTAAAAGATTAGAGTGTTGCGCTGACCAATTGAGCCCACCCCCTAAGTACGGACATTCTATTGCAATGCTAATGCGAACATTACCGCGACACCGACGTTACTTCGGAGAATGGACCACTAGCGAACGCAGAGGAGGCCAGCATGACGATTTACATTTCTCAAGGTCGTTACACCGCAGCGGCCATCAAGGGGATGACGGCGAAGCCGGAGGACCGTTCCGAGGCGGTCGCGGAGTTGTTCGCCGCCGCTGGTGCTCGACTGATCAGTTGGTATCTGACTTTGGGACCCTACGATTGGCTAATCATAGCGGAAGCACCGGATGAACCCACGATGATTTCAGCGGTGCTTGCGGCCGCGGCGGGTGGAAGCCTTTCAGACATAACCACTACCGTGGCGCTCACGGCGAGTGATACGGCAAAGGCCTTCCAGCGGGCAGGCGAGCTTACTCTGAAATTCAGATCGGCGGGCCGTGCTGATTACTACGGAGTAGGGATCGATTCGGGCCGTGAGATCGAGGCTTGAATGCCAAATTATGGGATCTGCGCTGCTGCCGACATGACGGAGCCGGCAGGGTCGTGGGCAATAGGCGTGCCCGCTGCTGCTTCGCCAGCCGAGCCTGGGCTGCCGGATCGCTATTGCAACTCGAACGCCTCCGGCGCAAGGCAGCCGCTTGCCGCTGTTTGCAATTTGGCATCGTTCGGCCGCATTATGCGCGCTTGATGGCTTGCGGGGCATGACGCCCGCAGTGAACCGAAGGGAGGACCGACATGACGGTTTCGACGGAACGCGCAGTCCTTGCCGGTGGCTGCTTCTGGGGTGTGCAGGATTTGATCCGCCGCTATCCCGGCGTGATTTCGACGCGGGTGGGTTACACCGGCGGCGAGGTAGCGAACGCGACCTATCGCAACCATGGCAATCACGCCGAAGGCATCGAGATCATCTTCGATCCGAACGTGATCAGCTATCGCAAGCTGCTGGAGTTCTTTTTCCAGATCCACGATCCCTCGACCATGAACCGCCAGGGCAACGATCTGGGCCCGAGCTACCGGTCGGCCATCTTCTATACCAATGATGAGCAGAAGCGGGTCGCGGAAGACACCATCGCCGACGTCGATGCATCAGGTCTCTGGCCGGGCAAGGTCGTCACCGAGGTGGCGCCCGTTGGGCCGTTCTGGGAGGCGGAGCCCGAGCATCAGGATTATCTGGAGAAATATCCTGACGGGTACACCTGCCATTTCATCCGGCCGGACTGGACGCTGCCGCACCGGGCGGAGAAAGCGGAGCCAGGTGTGAGGGGAGCCGCGTGACCAAGGCCTCCGATCTCTTGGTGGCGGCCCTCGAGAACGAGGGCGTCGAATATATCTTCGCCATTCCCGGCGAGGAAAACCTCGACGTGCTGGACTCGCTGCGGCGTTCGAAGATCAAGCTGGTGCTGACGCGGCACGAGCAGGCCGCCGGCTTCATGGCGGCCACCTATGGGCGGCTCACCGGACGGGCGGGCGTCTGCCTGACGACGCTCGGTCCCGGCGCGCTCAACCTGACGACATCCGCGGCCTACGCCCATCTCGGCGCGATGCCGATGGTGATGCTGACAGGGCAAAAGGCGATCCGGAGCAGCCGTCAGGCGCGCTTCCAGATCGTCGACATCGTCGCGACCATGCGGCCGCTGACCAAGATGGCGACGCAGATCGTGTCAGCACAGAGTATTCCGACCCTGGTTCGCGACGCCTTCCGCGTCGCGCAGCAGGAGCGGCCGGGCCCGGTGCATCTCGAACTGCCCGAGGACATCGCGGCCGATGAAGCCACCGCCGATATGATCCCGCCGCACACCGTCGAGCTGCCGGTGGCGCCGTCAGCGGCAATCGATCGCGCCGCGGCCATGATCATGGCCGCCAAGAAGCCGCTCGTGATGCTGGGCGCCGCGGCGAGCCGCCCGCAACTGGCCGAGCCGCTGTCGGCGTTCGTGCGGCGCTGCAAGATTCCGTTCTTCAACACCCAGATGGGCAAGGGCGCCGTCAACGCCGGCTCCAATCTCTATATGGGTACCGCGGCGCTCTCGGAACGCGATTGGGTGCACGAGGCCATCGACCAGGCCGACCTGATCATTTCGATCGGCCACGACACCGTCGAGAAGCCGCCGTTCCTGATGGGCCATGACGGACCGCAGGTGATCCATGTCGGCGTCACGCCGGCGACGGTGGAGCAGGTCTATTTCCCGCAGGCCGAGATCGTCGGTGACGTCGGCGCCGGCCTTGCCGCGCTGGCCGATCGCCTCGAAGGCAAGCTCCCCAACGGTCAGGCATTGCTGGGCCTGCGCGAAGGCATTCTCGCCCATCTCGCCGAGCGCTCGACCGAGGACCGGTTTCCGCTGACGCCGCAGCGCATCGTGCACGACGTCCGCTCCGTCATCCCGCCTGATGGCATCGTGGCCCTCGACAACGGCATGTACAAGATCTGGTTCGCCCGCAACTATCGCACCAGCGTCGCCAACACGTTGCTGCTCGACAACGCACTGGCGACCATGGGGGCGGGGCTGCCTTCGGCGATCGCAGCGGCGCTGCTTTACCCCAAGCGGCGCGTGCTCGCGGTCTGCGGCGATGGCGGCTTCATGATGAATTCGCAGGAGCTGGAAACGGCGGTGCGGCTCAAGCTGAACCTCGTCATGCTGATACTGGAGGATCGCGCCTACGGTATGATCCGCTGGAAACAGGAAGTCGACAATTTTCCCGACTTCGGCCTCGAGTTCGGCAACCCTGATTTCGTCGCCTATGCCAAGTCATACGGCGCCAAGGGCGCGCGCGTCGGCAAGGTCTCGGAGCTCTCGACCATGCTGGAGGCCGCGTTCAGCGAAGGCGGCGTGCATCTGGTCGTGGTGCCCGTCGACTACAGCGAGAACATGCGCGTGCTGGTCGAGGAACTGCGCCCAAAGCAATGAAACAAGCGGGCGTCCGTTTGGTGTGATAACGGACTGCACGATAGACCTTGACGTCTGCTCGGTGCCAAAGGCGATAGTGGCGCCGCGTCAGATTGTCAGTAGCATCGCGAAAAAGGGATTGCGCGACCATGATTGATGGCTCTATTGAGCCATAGTCCCTATGCCGTAGTTATGGCGAAGTCGGATGCAGCTTTTTTCACAACGACTGATCCTCCGATCATGGAGAGATTCAGACAGGCAGCCGTTTGCCGAAATGTCTGAAGATGCTGACGTCATGGAATATCTGCGCCCGCTCTCAACGCGAGACGCACGCCATGCCTGGATCGATTACCAGATCAACCATCAATCCTCTCATGGCTTCTGCATGTGGGCTCTGGAATCGCGAGCATCCGGCATATTCATGGGTGCTGTCGGATTGTTGCACGTCGCCTTTGCGGCCCGCTTCACGCCTGCCGTCGAAGTCGGTTGGCGGTTAGCGCGGCCGTTCTGGGAACAAGGATTCGCCATGGAAGCAGCGCGAGCAGCGCTTCGATTTGGTTTCGAAGAGAGCCGCCTCACGGAGATTGTGGCGCACGCGAGCTTTCGCAACGGTCGATCACGACGCATGATGGCGAAGCTAGGGATGTCTCACGATAGCACGGAGGATTTTGACCACCCTCGCATCCCGGAAAGTGACCCACTGCGGCGACAAGTTCTTTATCGACTAACCCGGGACCCCTGGTTGTCTCAGCGCGATGTACTTTGATCAAACATTCGATGTGTGCCGCAGGAAGGCAGCCATGAGTGTTGCCACTTCGGCGTCCGTTGCGCCGCGCTCTGCGTCGTCTCGGGTCGTCGGCAGATCAGTGTAAGTGATCGGATGAGCAAACTGGCTTTCCGTGAAATCGAACCGGACGCCGCCGAGGCGATTGTAGAAGTGGTCGCCCTCGGGCAAGGGTGTTTTCAGCAATTCGCCGCCAAAGAGTTCGTGCACGAGCAGCGCGGTAACGTTGCATTGCCCTGCTGCGGGATTGTCCTCAGTCCATTGCTTTCCAGTCTCCCGCGACCACGAACGACGAAGCGCGGTAACTACCTGATCGGGTTCGAAATCCATTTCGCGGCATCCTCCCGCAATCGATGCGATCTCAGCATCATGCCGTCCCGCCGATTCCGCAAGTGCGGCAAAACAACCCGTCGGGCAAATCTGTTCGGATTTGCGGAAATCATGTCAAGCCCCGAAATTAAAAATATTTCTGTTTACCGGAAGACAAATCAAGGGCATATCTATCGCCATCCCGCCCTACTCAGAAGGGCGTCGGCCGTCGTCACGGACGTTGGGCGGGTTGCGGTGGACGCTGGTTTACGCCTGACGACGGCGTGGACGGGCGTACGGCAAAACCGTGTGGTCCTGGCACCCGTTGCAGGTGTCAAGCTGTCGGAGAAGCGCAAGCGGAAACGATAGCGACGGAGTCAACCAAGAACTCGTCTCCGGGGAGATCACGGCATAAGCCGTAAAGCCATTGCGCAGGGAAGGCCGGGTGTTCTCCGCTGCCCTGTATGCTCGTGTGCAGCCTACTTAGCACTAACCGCACACGGGACCGCGGGTGCAGCGCGCACCCGGTCTTCCCTGCGCCCTCTCATGAGAGGGCAAGGAATTTCTGGCAAAGCTCGGGCGCATCGCGTCGCGAGAACGCAGCTACATATTCAGCGTCGTCCCGGGCTTGACCCGGGACCCATAACCACAGGAAGTAGTTTTGCGAATGGTCTCTGCTATCGAGTCTTCATCGAGAGATCACGCGGTATGGGTCCCGGGTCAAGCCCGGGACGACAGATCACACCGGCAGCGCGATCGAATACTTCACCTGGCTCAGCGCAAAGCTCGACTCGATCGACGCAATCCCATCCAGCCGCGTCAGCTTGTTCTTCAAAAACGCCTCGTAGGACGACAGATCGGCGGCGACGACACGCAGCAGGTAATCGCGATTGCCCGTCATCAGATAGCATTCCAGCACCTCGTCCCATTTCGAGATCGCCTTGGCAAACCGGTTGAGGTCCTCCTCCTTCTGGCGCGCCAGCTTGATCGAGATGAAGACGCTGACATGCAGGCCCAGCGATTTCTGGTCGACGGTCGCGATATAGCGGGTGATGACGCCGCGCTCCTCGAGCAATTTCACCCGGCGGTGGCAGGGCGACACCGAGAGCCCGACCTTCTCGGAGAGCTCCTGCATGGTCATGCGGCTGTCGGATTGCAGCAGGCTGAGGATCTTGCGGTCGATGGCGTCGAGGGCGTGCATTGGAATGAACTCTGCATAATGGGGTTCGGATTGGTATTTTATCCCAATTCTGGCCGGTATGTCGCGTAAATTTGAGATTTCTGGGAGCCTGATGCCCGGTAAAATTTGACCCTGACCCCGAGTCCGGAGCAACGCCATGCCCATCGAGCCCGCACGCCTGGAATTATTGTCCGCGCTGGCACGCAAGGTGCTCTGGCTGTCATCGTGGACCATCCACCACGCCAATCACATCCGCGCCAACGCCGACGGCCTGAAGGTCGGCGGCCATCAGGCGTCGTCGGCCTCGCTCGCCAACATCATGTCGGCGCTGTATTTCTCGGTGCTGCGGCCGCAGGACCGCGTCGCGGTGAAGCCGCATGCGAGCCCGGTGTTCCACGCCATCCAGTATCTGTTCGGGCATCAGACCCGCGAGAAGCTGGAGAATTTCCGCGGCTTCAAGGGCGCGCAATCCTACCCGTCGCGCACCAAGGATGCCGACGACGTCGATTTCTCGACCGGCTCGGTCGGCCTCGGCGTGGCGCAAACCCTGTTCTCTTCGTTGGTGCAGGATTACGTCAAGTCGCATGGCTGGATGAAAGATCGTCCCGAGGGGCGCATGATCGCGCTGGTCGGTGACGCCGAAATGGATGAAGGCAATATCTTCGAGGCGCTGCTCGAAGGCTGGAAGCACGGGCTGCGCAACACCTGGTGGGTCGTCGACTACAACCGCCAGAGCCTGGACGCCGTGGTGCGCGAAGGGCTCTGGGAGAAATTCGAATCGATGTTCCGCAATTTCGGCTGGGACGTCAGGATCGTGAAATACGGCACGCTGATGCAGGCGGCGTTCGCCGAACCCGGCGGCGAGGCGCTGCGGCGCTGGATCGATAATTGCCCGAACCAGATGTATGCCGCGCTGTGCTTCCAGGGCGGCGCCGCGTTCCGAAAACATCTGCAGGACGACATCGGCGATCAGGGACAGGTCACCCAACTGATCGACCGCCGCAGCGACGAGGAACTGCTGGCGCTGATGTCCAATTTGGGCGGCCACGACATGACCAGCATGATCGATGCCTTCGAGTCGATCGATCATGATCGCCCGGTCTGCTTCATCGCCTACACCATCAAGGGCGTCGGGCTGCCGATGCAGGGCCACAAGGACAACCATGCCGGTCTGATGACGGTCGCGCAGATGGAAAAATGGCGTGCGGCGCAGAACATCCGTCCCGGCCACGAATGGGAAAAGTTCGAAGGGTTGTCGCAGGACCCGGCTGATCTCGAAGCGTTCCTCACCGAAGCGCCGTTCAACGCCGAGGGGCGCCGGCGCCTGACCGCGCCCGTGATCGAGGTGCCAGAACGGCTCGCCTTCAAGCCGGCGGCGCAGATGTCGACCCAGCAGGGCTTTGGCCTCGTGCTCAACGAACTCGCGCGCGGCGACACCGAACTGGCTTCGCGCATCGTCACCACGTCGCCTGACGTGACGGTGTCGACCAATCTCGGCGCCTGGGTCAACCGGCGCGGCCTGTTTGCGAAGGCGGAAAACCACGATCTGTTCCGGCAAGAAAAAATTCCCTCGACCTTCAACTGGGATTTCTCGCCGAAAGGGCAGCACCTCGAACTCGGCATCGCCGAGATGAACCTGTTCATCATGCTCTCGGCGCTCGGTCTGTCGCACCAGATCAACGGCGAGCGGCTGTTGCCGATTGGCACGCTCTACGATCCCTTCATCCAGCGCGGCCTCGATGCGATGAATTACGCCTGCTACCAGGACGCGCGCTTCATGGTGGCGGCGACGCCGTCGGGCATTACGCTGGCGCCGGAGGGCGGCGCGCACCAGTCGATCGCAACGCCGCTGATCGGCATCGCACAGGATGGTCTCGCCTCGTTCGAACCGGCCTTTGTCGATGAACTCTCCGTGATCATGGGCTGGGGTTTTCAGCACATGCAGCGCGAAGTCGGGCAAGGGGAAGAAGGCGGCGGTTCGGTCTATTTGCGGCTGTCGACGCGGATCATCGACCAGCCGCAGCGGATCATGACGCCGGACCTGCAGCGCGAGATCACCGACGGCGCGTATTGGCTGCGCAAGCCGGGCGCGAATTGCGACGTCGTGATCGCCTACACCGGCGCGGTCGCGCCCGAGGCGATCGAGGCGGTCGGCTTCATCGGCGAGAGCCACCGGGACGTTGGACTATTGGCGGTGACCTCGGCGGACCGCCTGCATGCAGGCTGGACCGCGGCGCGAAAACTGCGCCGCGACCGCCGCGGCGTGGCCCATCTCAGCCATATCGAACAAATGCTGGCGCCGCTGCCACGCGACTGCGGCATCGTCAGCGTGATCGACGGCCATCCGGCCGCACTGGGCTGGCTCGGCAGCGTACGCGGCCACCGGGTGGAGGCGCTGGGTGTCGAGCAGTTCGGCCAGACCGGCACCATCGCCGACCTCTACCGCCACCACGGCATGGACGCCAACGCCATCATCGATGCGGCGGAAAGCCTCACGGTGGGGGCCCCGGTGCGGCACAGGAAGATGGCGGTGTGAGATTGTGGTGTAAACAATGATGGTCGGAGCAAGCCCGGCCCCCACCCCAACCCTCCCCCGCAAGTGCGGGAGAGGGGGCGCAGCACGTTGTGTGGCGATCGATGTTCGCCGCAAATTCGGTCCACTCCCTCTCCCGCTTGCGGGGGAGGGCGGGGTGGGGGTCTCTCCACACGGGCAGAAGCGCGAGTGACCGTCTTGCATCCGTCACGCCACTGACCTTATATCCGGTGCCCGCCGCAACGCGGCATCCCGCATATGGCGGGTTCAATTGCCGGGATTTTCGTGCAAGGATGCCTGCCGAACGCACCCGTTCCCTGAAATCCTTCCGCCCTGTGAAATAACGAGGTTTCCGATGGTCAACCGTATGCAATTCTACATCGACGGCGCCTGGGTCGATCCCGCCGTCAAGAAGTCCACGCCCGTCGTCAATCCGGCGACCGAAGAGGCGATGTATGAGGTTGCGCTCGGCTCGAAGGCCGATCTCGACAAGGCCGTCGCTGCCGCCAAGCGCGCCTTCGTGACCTTCTCGCAGACCAGCCGCGAGGAGCGCGTCGCGCTCCTGGAGAAGATCATCGAGATCTACAAGGGCCGCATGAAGGACATCGGCGCTGCCGTATCCGACGAAATGGGCGCGCCGCTGCCGATGGCAGAGCGGCTGCAGGCCGGCGCCGGCCTCGGCCACATCGCTTCCACCCTGGAAGTTCTCAAAAACTACCACTTCGAAGAGACCCTCGGCACCGCCACGGTGCTGCGCGAGCCCGTCGGCGTCATCGGCATGATCACGCCGTGGAACTGGCCGCTGAACCAGATCGCCTGCAAGGTCGCGCCCGCGCTCGCCGCCGGCTGCACCATGATCCTGAAGCCGTCGGAATTCACGCCGACCTCGGCCTTGATCTTCGCCGAAATCCTCCATGAAGCCGGCGTGCCGAAGGGCGTGTTCAACCTCGTCAACGGCCTCGGCCCGGAGGTTGGCGCTGCGATGAGCGAGCATCCGGATATCGACATGATCTCGTTCACCGGCTCGACCCGCGCCGGCGTCGATGTCGCCAAGCGCGCCGCGCCGACCGTGAAGCGCGTCAGCCAGGAACTCGGCGGCAAGTCGCCGAACGTGATCCTGGAAGGCGCCGACCTCACCAAGGCCGTCACCGGCGGCGTCATGCACATGTTCAACAACTCCGGACAGTCGTGCAACGCACCGTCGCGAATGATCGTGCCGCTGTCGAAGATGAAGGAAGTCGCCGCTATCGCGAAGGCGGTCGCCGACAAGACCAAGGCCGGTGATCCCCGCGCCGACGGCACCACGATCGGCCCGGTCGTGTCCCGCATCCAGTGGGACAAGATCCAGGCGCTGATCCACAAGGGCATCGAGGAAGGTGCAACCCTCGTGGCCGGTGGTCCCGGTCTGCCGGAAGGCGTCAACAAGGGCTTCTACGTGCGCCCGACCATCTTCGCCGATGTCACCAACGACATGACCATCGCCCGCGAGGAAATCTTCGGGCCGGTGCTCACGATCCTTGGCGCCAAGGACGAAGCCGAGGCGGTCAAGATCGCCAACGACACGCCGTATGGTCTCGCCGGTTACGTCACCGGTGATACCGTCGAAAGCGCGCGCCGTGTCGGCAAGCAGATCCGCGCCGGCAACGTCAACCTGCAGGGCGTTCCGAACGACCGCACCGCGCCGTTCGGCGGCTACAAGCAGTCCGGCAACGGCCGCGAGTGGGGCAAGTACGGCCTGGAAGAATATCTCGAAGTGAAGGCGGTCGCCGGCTACAACGCCGCGTAAGCTGATGCGACGCTAGCGTCGTCTATTCCAAGAAGTGCCGGCTGCCCTAAAGCAGCCGGCATTTTCGTTAGAGTGCATCGTCGTGGCTTGCATCAACGCGCGGCCGCAAGAAAAAAACAAAAAAGGGAGATTGGATATGAGGAAACTGGCCATTGCGCTTGTCGCGCTGATTCCGTTGACCAGCGCAGCACAGGCCCAGACCCTCAAGGATCGGCTCGCGACGCTGCTGGTGAAATGGAACGAACCGACAGAGCCGTTCAAGATGATCGGCAACGTCTACTATGTCGGCACCAACGGCCTGTCATCCTATCTGATCACATCGCCGCAAGGCCACATCCTGGTCGATACCGTGATGCCGGAGGCGACCTCGCAGATCAAAGGAAATATCGAGAAGCTTGGCTTCAAGGTCACCGACATCAAATACGTGCTGAACACCCACGCCCATATCGATCACACCGGCGGCCTCGCCGAAATGAAGGCGGCGAGCGGCGCCCAGCTTATCGCCGGTGAAGCCGACAAGCCGCTGCTCGAAGGCGGCTACTATCCGGGAGCGCGGGAGGAAACCGTGTTGAATTTCCCGCCGGTCAAGGTGGACCGCACCGTTCGCGAAGGCGACACGATTACGCTGGGCGACGTGAAGATCACGGCGCGCGAAACGCCCGGCCATTCGCCGGGCTGCACCAGTTGGGAGTTTTCGGTGAAGGACGGCGACGCCACCCGCACGGTCCTGATCTTCTGCAGCGGCACCGTGGCGCTCAACCGCCTCGTGACCAACCCGACCTATCCCGGCATCGTCGCCGATTACCGCAAGACGTTCGCGCGGGCAAAGGACATGAAGGTGGACGTCCTGCTCGCGCCGCATCCGGAAATCTACAAGATGCAGGAGAAGCGCGCCAAACTGGCCGATGGTGCGCCCAATCCCTTCGTCAATCCCGGCGAGTTCAACGTCTATGCCGCGACGCTGGAAAAGGCGTTCGAAGAGGGACTGGCCAAGCAGACCGCCGCCGCGCAGGATAAGAAGGGCTGAATCGGCGCGGTGAGGGCAGGGTGCGGAGCTATCCCCCGAGCGCACCCTGCGTGTTCACATACAGCGCGTAGATCGACTGGCTCGCCGCCATGAACAGCCGGTTGCGCTTCAAGCCGCCGAAACAGAGATTGGCGCAGCGCTCCGGCAGGGCGATGCGGCCGATCATGACGCCGTCGGGCGCGAACACGACAACGCCGTCGAGTTCAGGATCGCCCATACCCCAGCCGCACCACAGATTGCCGTCGATGTCGGAACGCATGCCGTCGGGCGTGCCGGGGCCGGCATCGACGAACACGCGCTTGTCGGAAAGCGTGTCGCCGCCGGGCGAGACGTCGTAGGCGAGGATCTTGCGGGTCGGCACGCCCCGGGATTCGATTACGTAGAGAATCTTCTCATCCGGCGAGAAGCAAAGCCCGTTCGGCCCCAAAATGCCCTCGGCGACGATGGTGGCCTTTCCGGTGGCGCCATCGATCCGGTAGACATTCATATCGAGTTCGGGCTCGGCCTTGTAACCCTCGTAATTGCCGAGCAGGCCGAAGATCGGATCGGTGAACCAGATCGAGCCGTCCGATTTCACCACGACGTCGTTCGGCGAATTCAGCCGCTTGCCGCCAAAGGAGTCGATCAGCACGGTGATCGAGCCGTCATATTCGGTTCTGACAACGCGGCGGCCGCCATGTTCGCAGCTGATCAGCCGGCCCTGGCGGTCGCGGGTATGGCCGTTGGCGAAATTCGACGGCTTGCGGTAGTGGCTGACCGCGCCGGTCTCCTCTTCCCATTTGATGATGCGGTTATTGGGAATGTCGCTGCAGAGCAGATAGCGCCCGTCGCCGAACCACACCGGCCCTTCGGCCCAGCGCATGCCGGTGGCCAGCCGTTCCACCGCCGACAACTTGAGCCAGTATTTCTCAAACCGCGGATCGAGCGCGTGGATCGCCGGATCGGGATAATAGGTCGCCGGCTGCCAGCCGGCGCGGGGTGTTGCCTCGGACATTTGCTGTTCTCGTTGCTGTTGCGTTTCCTCGCAGAATGTTTTGCTATCATTGTCGGCCAGCGACCGCAAATCGCTCGTAAGAAAGAGGGAAGAAAATGCCACGCATATTGATGACCGGCGCTGCCGGAGGAATCGGCACCAGCCTGCGCAGGCTGTTGCCGCCGATCTATCCGGATCTGCTGCTGAGCGACCTGACAACGCCAGCCGATCTCGGCGCGAACGAAAAATTTAAGACGGCTGATCTGGCCGATCCTGCGCAGGTCGAGGCGATCTGCGAGGGTGTCGACGGCATCCTGCACTTCGGCGGCTATTCGGTCGAAGGCCCGTGGGAACAGATCCTGCAATCCAACATCATCGGCTGCTACAATCTGTTCGAGGCGGCGCGCAAGAAGGGCGTCAAGCGCGTGGTGTTCGCTTCATCCAACCATGCGGTCGGATTTTACCCGCGCCACCACCGGATCGGCACCGATGTCCCCGCGCGCCCCGACAGCCGTTACGGCGTCAGCAAGGTGTTCGGCGAAGCGGTCGGCTCGCTCTACGCCGACAAGCACGGGCTTGGGGTGACCTGCCTGCGCATCGGTAATTTCGGCGATAGGCCGCTGGATCGCCGCCGTCTCGCAATCTGGCTGAAGCCGGAAGATCTGGTGCAGCTCTGCCGGATCGGGCTCGACCATCCCGACATTCATTTCGAAATCTTCTACGGCGCGTCCTACAACGAGCGCGCCTGGTGGGACAATCACCGCGCCTACGATCTCGGCTATCGCCCGACCGGCCGCGGCGAAGATCATCGCGAGCATGCGATGGCCGAGCAGGCCAAGATGTCAGCCGATCCCGTCAGCGATTTCTACCAGGGCGGCACGTTCTGCGGCATGGAGTTCGACGGCGACAAGAGCCGGATCGTGGATTGGAAGTGACGCCTCTGGCGTCATTCCGGGATGCATCGGAGATGCGAACCTCAGATGTGCAATTGCACATCGGGGAATCTTGAGATTCCGGGTTCGTGCTCCGTCAGTCATCCCCTGCGATGCGGTCGAGATAATCCGACTTGCTGAACTGCATGTGGTCGACGCAGAGCTGCGCCAGCGCCCAGTTGTCGCGGCCTTTCAGCAGTTCGATCATGAATTCGTGCTGGCGCCGTGACAGCGCGAGCCCCTCATTGTCGGCGAGATTCTTGGCGCGCATCGGCAGCGTCAGGTTCATGTAATCCTGCAGCGAACGCACCAGATAGGGATTGCCGCACGCGGAGAACAGCGCGACGTGAAAGGCGTCGTTGGCTTCGTGAATGCCGCGCAGATCCTGAGCGTCGGCTTTGGCGCAATATTGCCGCTGCAATTCGCTCAACTGCTCGATCAGGCTTGTTGGCGCGGGCAGAGCGATCATCAATGCTGCCTGCCGAGTCAGCATTTCCCGGACCTCGTAGATCTGCCGCACTTCCTCAGCCGAATAGAACCGCACGGTGGCGCCGATGTTCTTCTCGCGCAGCACGATGCCCTGGCGCTCGAGCTGAAACAGGCCCTGGCGCACGAAATGCCGGCTGGCGCGGTAGCGCGTCATCAGCGTGTCTTCGACCAGCCGCGAACCCGGCGCGAAGCGGCCGAAGATGATGTCTTCTTCCAGTCGGCGGATCACTTCCGCCTGCTCTTCCTCTCGCGTCAGCGCGGAAATCTCGGTCAATGCTTCCTGCGGCTTCATTGCAAAGCCTCCCAGCCTGACAGCCGATAGCAATCCTCCACCAGCCGCAACGTCTCCAGATTATCCTCCGGCGCGGTCTCGAACGGCGTGTTGTCCCGCAACGATTGCACGAAGTGCGCAATCGTCCGGTTGTAAGACCCCTGATACTCGGTGGCGAGATCGTAGATCTTTTCCTGGGGCGAAGCACCCGAGCAGATGAGTTGCGACCCGTCGAGCTTGATGGCGCCCTTGTCGCCGAGAATTTCCAGCCGATCGATCTGGCTGGCAGCATGCCCGTGCGCGGCAAAGCTCGCAAACACCGTGACGCCGGCGCCGTTGCCAGCCTGGAGCTGGATCGCCGCGCCGTCTTCGCCGAGGAGCTGCTCGCTCGAACGCGAAAGCGCAGCTGCCGTCACGCGCAGAGGCCCGAGCAGCATCCGCAGCGTATCGAGATGATGGATCAAGACTTCCGCGACCAGCATGCGCTTTTCGCGGCGCATGAAGGGTTGCCGCTCCAGCGCCGGACAAAGCCCGTCGGGTCCCGGCAGCACGCCCGAGGTCAGCAGCGTGAGCTGCGCCTGCTTGACGTTGCCGATGCGGCCTTCGCGCAGCCAGGCTGCGGCGTCGCGATAATATCCGCGAAAGCGCCAGTTCTCGTGCACCATCAGCCGCGTCTGGTCGCGGACCTCGGCAGCGAGGTCGGTCGCTTGTTGCAGGTTCGGCGCCAGCGGCTTCTGGCAGAGCACCGGCAGGCGCTTAGCTGCCGCGAGCCGGACCAGCGGCGCGTGCATCTCGCGTGGCGCCGCGATGTCGATGGCGTCAGGATCGGTCTCCGCCAGCATCGCTTCGGCGCTGGCGTAGGTTCTGGATATCTCGAATTCGGTCGCGCGGCGTGCGGCGTTGTCGGCCGAGGGATCGGCGACCGCAACAACGCGCGCCTGATCTGCTATACTGGCCCAGGCGATCAGATGATGGCGGCTCACCATGCCGGCGCCGACAAGGCCAATGCGGAACGGCTTGTTCATGGATGCTCGCTTCCGATCATCGCTGGAAGTCAGCACGCACGGATATTATTGTCAATAATAGCGCATGATTGGTGGACGAATAGCGCAAATTTCGGCGCCGAATATCAAATATTGACAATAATAACGCAGACTCCTTTAGTGCGAGCCTGCAGCGATAGGGAAGAACAAGATGGCTGATGACGGACTTCGCAAGGGACTGGCAAGTTATGGCGATGCTGGCTTCTCGCTGTTCCTGCGCAAGGCCTTCATCAAGGCGATGGGCTATTCCGACGACGCGCTCAACCGCCCGATCGTCGGCATCACCAACACCTACAGCGACTACAATCCCTGCCACGGCAATGTGCCGCAGATTATCGAAGCGGTGAAGCGCGGCGTGATGCTGACCGGTGCGATGCCGATGGTGTTTCCGACCATCTCGATCGCCGAAAGCTTTTCGCATCCGACCTCGATGTATCTGCGCAACCTGATGGCGATGGATACCGAGGAGATGATCCGCGCCCAGCCGATGGACGCCATCGTCGTGATCGGCGGTTGCGACAAGACCCTGCCGGCGCAGATCATGGCCGCGGTCAGTGCCGATCTGCCGACCGTCGTCATTCCCGTGGGGCCCATGGTGGTCGGGCATCACAAGGGCGAAGTGCTGGGCGCCTGCACGGATTGCCGGCGGCTGTGGGGAAAATACCGCGCCGGCGAAATCGACGATGTCGAGATCGAAGCCGTCAACTGCCGCCTCGCGCCATCGGTGGGCACCTGCATGGTGATGGGCACGGCGTCCACAATGGCGTGCATCACCGAAGCGCTGGGCCTGTCTTTGCCGATGAGCGCGACGATTCCGGCGCCACACGCCGAACGCTTCCGGTCCGCCGAAGCGAGCGGCAAGGTCGCCGCCGCGTTGGCCAAGGCGAAGGGGCCGCGGCCGAGCGAGTTTTTGACCGCGTCGTCGTTCCGGAACGCGCAAGTGGTGCTGCAGGCGATCGGCGGCTCGACCAACGGCCTCATTCATCTGGCCGCGATCGCCAACCGCACCAAGCATCGTATCGATCTCGAAGGCTTCGACAAGCTCGGCCGCGAGGTGCCTGTTCTGATCGACCTGAAGCCATCGGGTGAGCATTACATGGAGCACTTCCATCATGCCGGCGGCTTGCCGAAGCTGATGGCGCAGCTCGGCGACCTCATCGATCTCGATGCCAAAACCATTACCGGCGCGACCCTGCGCGACGTCGTGGCCAACGCCGAGGAAGTGCCGGGGCAGGACGCGATCCGTCCCCGCAGCAATCCGATCAAGCCGGAAGGCGCGATGGCGGTGTTGCACGGCAACCTTGCGCCGCGCGGCGCCGTAATCAAGCATTCGGCGGCAAGCCCCAAGCTCTTGCAACATACCGGCCGTGCGGTCGTGTTCGAGTCCGTTGAAGACATGACGCTGCGGGTCGACGATCCCGCGCTCGACGTCAATGCCGACGACGTGCTGGTGCTGCGCAATGCCGGGCCGAAAGGCGCGCCGGGCATGCCGGAAGCGGGCTATCTGCCGATTCCAAAGAAGCTCGGCCGCACGGGCGTCAAGGACATGGTCCGGATCTCGGATGCGCGCATGAGCGGGACGGCGTTCGGTACCATCGTGCTGCACATCACGCCGGAATCCGCCGTCGGCGGTCCGCTGGCGCTGGTGAGGAACGGCGACATGATCCGGCTCGACGTCGCCAAAAGAAGCATCGATCTCTTGGTCGACAATGCCGAACTCGAGAAACGCCGCGCCGCGCTGGCGCCGCCAACGACGCCCGACTGGGCCAGGCGCGGGTACGCGCACCTGTTCAACGAAACCATCCTGCAGGCCGACGAAGGCTGCGATTTCGATTTCATGCGCGGCGAGGGGAAGGGCTAAGGAGCCCAACGCGTTCGGCTGGTTGCCTGGCGCTGAGGCGGTCGACTACTTCCCCTTGCTGGTGAACTTCTTCACCGCAACACGGAAATCATCGGTGAGCATGGCGTCGATGATCTTCTCTTCCTCGGCATCGAGCTGCTGCCTGACCGGCGTTACCGCGGCCTGATAAACCAGTGACTTGGTACCGCTGATCGCCGCCGGCGGGTTCTGCGCCAATCGCTCGGCGAATTTTTGCGTCGCCGCCTTCAATTCTGCGGCCGGAACAACCCTGGCGACCAAACCCCAATCGTAGGCCTGCTGCGCCGAAAAACTGTCTTCGGCGAGAAATAGCTGCAGCGCGCGGCGGGTGCCGACGGTGCCGACCATGCCGACGGTGCTGCCGCCATCCGGCGACACGCCGATCTTGGCGTAGGCCGGCGTGAAGCGGGCGTCTTCGGCCGCGATGCAGAGATCGGTCACGAAGGCGAGGCCCATGCCGGCGCCGGCCGCCGAGCCGTGAACGCTCGACAGCGCGATCTTCGGCATCCGCCGGATGGTTTCGATGAAGGCGTGATAGTGCTTCAAGAGTTCGCCGACCACGGGCGCAATGGTGTCGGCGGCCGCGGCAGCACCGATAGTCTGCAGATCGCCGCCGGCGCTGAAGGCGCGGCCTTCGCCCTGGATCACCAGCACTCTTACCGCGTCATTGCCCTCGACCTCGGCGCCAAGCTGTTCCAGCTTTTTCGCGATTGACAGGTCGATCGAGTTGAACGCCGCGGGCCGGTTCAGCGTGATGGTCGCAATCGGACCTTCGATCGTGAGCCGTGCCGGCTCATCGGATGGGGCAGCGGTATGATCTTGTGTCGTCATCGGAAAAACCCTCCGGGCGGAACGGACGCCGCGCATTTAAATAGCAGAAGCCCGGGGGAGACAATCCCGGACCCGGCCGAAGGATGCGGCCTTATCCTCCCTTCCGGGGCAGGGACGCCCTTGCGCGTTGCCAAACCTTTGGGCTTAATGGGGGTGCCCATCGTTCGGGACGCGGACACGAGCGCCGCTCTCACGAGGTGAAAGCCAACATCAGCAGTGAGAGGAGACGACATGGGTAATTCCTGTGCGCCTGCAATTGGGTTGTCCCGATGACGCAAGGATCTGTTGTGCAAGGACCTGTCGTGCAAGGACCTGTTGTCATCGTCGGCGCCGGACATGCCGGCTTTCAGGTTGCGGCCTCGCTGCGTCAGCACGGTTTTGCCGAGCGTATCGCGCTGCTGAACGATGAGGGCCATCTGCCATACCAGCGGCCGCCGCTGTCCAAGGCCTATCTGAAGGGAACCGGCGGGCCTGACAGCCTGATGTTCCGGCCGGAAAAATTCTTTTCCGACCAGAAGATCGACCTGATTTCCGACCGAGCGGTGTCGATCGACCGCAGGGCGCATAAACTGTTGCTCGGCTCCGGTTCCTTCCTCGACTACGGTCATTTGGTGCTGGCGACCGGCGCGCGCAATCGCCTGCTCGATATTCCCAACGCCAATCTGGAGGGCGTGCGCTATCTGCGCACCCTCGACGAAAGCGAGGCCTTGCGGCACCGGATCGGATCCGGTCAGCGCGTCGTCGTGATCGGCGCCGGCTTCATCGGACTGGAATTCGCCGCGACCGCCCGGGGCAAGGGCCTGGAAGTCGACGTGGTCGAACTCGGCACCCGCGTGATGGCGCGCGCGGTGACCGCGGAAATCTCCGAATTCTTCCAGTCGAGCCACACCGCGGCCGGCATTCGCATTCATCTCGGCGTGCAGGTCACGAGCATCGAAAGCACCGGCAGCAATGTTACCGGCGTCAGCCTCAGCGATGGCCGGCATATGCCTGCCGATCTCGTGGTGGTCGGGGTCGGCGTCCTGCCGAACGTCGAACTGGCGGCCGAAGCCGGCCTGCCGGTAGCGGCCGGCATCATCGTCGACGAACATCTGCTGACGGCCGATCCGGATATCTCGGCGGTCGGTGATTGCGCGCTCTATGCCAGCCCGCGCTTCGGCGGATCGCTGCGGCTGGAATCCGTGCAGAACGCCACCGACCATGCGCGCTGTGTCGCGGCGCGGCTCACCGGCGATGCCAAAGTCTATGACGGGCTGCCGTGGTTCTGGAGCGACCAGGGTCCCAACAAGCTTCAGATCGCGGGTTTGACGACGGGCTATGACCAGGTGGTGGTGCGCGGCGATCGCGGGCAGGGGGCGTTCTCCGCCTTCTGCTACAAGTCCGGGCAACTCGTCGGTATCGAATCCGTTAACCGCGCCGGGGATCACATGTTCGGACGGCGCCTGCTGGCCGCCAACGGCTCGATCGGGCCGGAGCAGGCGGCTGATAGCAGCTTCGATCTGAAGAGCGCGCTGACCTAAGCCGGCGCGCCGTCGGTCCACTTGCATCGGCGGACCATTTCGGCAACGCTGCTGCAGGCCCGCCAGAGGCTTCGGTGAGTCAATC
Source organism: Bradyrhizobium sp. OAE829 (assembly GCF_040546575.1). Lineage (NCBI taxonomy): Bacteria > Pseudomonadati > Pseudomonadota > Alphaproteobacteria > Hyphomicrobiales > Nitrobacteraceae > Bradyrhizobium > Bradyrhizobium sp. OAE829. The sequence continues at coordinate 6,924,289 of NZ_JBEPOE010000001.1, forward strand.
GGGGAGGGTAGCATGTCCGCCTGGACACGCTGTCTGATGCTATGCAGTGCCGTCATCCTAGCCATGGTCATGGCCAGCCCGACCTCGGCCCAGACCAAGCTGCGATGGGCGCATGTCTATGAGATCACCGAGCCCTACCACACCGAAGCGCTGTGGGCGGCGGGCGAGATCAGGAAACGAAGCGGCGGCAAATTCGATATCGAGGTGTTTCCGGCTTCCCGGCTCGGCAACGAGAACCAGCTCAATGAGGGGCTTGGGCTCGGCACCGTCGATATCGTCTATGTCGGCATCAGCTTCGTCGCGGCAACCTACAAGCCGCTCGGCATCACCGGCGCGCCGTTCATGCTGCGCGATTTCGATCATTGGAAGGCCTACCGCGCCAGCAAGCTGTTTGCCGACCTTGCGAAGGACTATGAAGACAAGACACGGCACAAGATCCTCGCGCTGACCTATTACGGGCAGCGTCACGTCACCGCCAACAAGCCGATCAGCAAGCCCGACGACATGAAGGGCATGAAGCTGCGCGTGCCGCCGGCGCCGCTCAACCTGATGTTCGCGAAATCCGTCGGCGCCAGCGCCACGCCTGTTGCCTTTTCCGATGTCTATAATGCGCTCAAGCAAGGTTTGGTCGACGGTCAGGAAAATCCGCTGCCCACGATCATGGCCAAGAAATTCTACGAGGTGCAAAGCCACATCGTGCTGACCGGCCATATCACGGAATCGATGGTGACGGTGATCGGCAGCCACGTCTGGAACAAGCTGAAGCCAGACGAGCAGAAGCTGTTTGCGGATACGATGAAGGAGGCGGCCGCGAAGGCGACGGAGGCGATCGAGGCTTCCGAACGGGTTTTGGCGACACAGCTCAAGAAGCTCGGCATGACCGTGGTCGAGCCGGATCGCGAGGCATTCCGGAACGCAGCGGTTCCGCTGCACAACGATGCCTCCGCCGGCGCCGGGTGGACGCGGGCGCAATACGACGAATTGCAGTCGCTGAAGTGACGGCTGCGTTTCGATGCCCCTGACGCGAACGTAACGGAGAGGGCTTAGATGATGCCAGCCACTTCCGCGGCCGTCGGCATCGAGGGTGCTGCGCCCATCCGTTGCACGCAGATCGACGCCGCGGCATTGGCATAGGCGAGGGCGTCGCGGATGGCTTTTCCATCCGCCAACTGCGCCGCGAGCGCGCCGACAAGGCAATCGCCGGCGCCGGTGGTATCCACCGCCTTCACCTTGCGGCCGGGGATGAGCGACGGCTGACCATCGATCATCGCAAGCACGCCGCGGCTGCCCAGCGTCACGCAGACGATCTGGTCGCGGTTTGACGGCAGCAACCGGACAGCTTCGATGAAGCTGTTGTCATCATCGGTATCGCGAAGCTCGGTGCCGGCGAGAAGCCCGAGCTCGGTCTCGTTGAGAACGAGGATATCGACGAGATCGAGCAGTTCGCGTCCGAACCTGGTCGCGGGCGCGGGGTTGAGGATCGTGGTCGCACCGGCAGCGCGGGCACGCTTGAAGAATGCAGCGATCGTGGGTCGCGGGATTTCGAACTGGCTGACCGCAATGTCGCCTTTGGCGAGGACAGGTGCGCCCACATCCTCGGCGCTGACAAGCGCATTGGCGCCGGGCACGACGACAATGGTGTTGTTGGCATTGGCGATGGTGATCAGCGCCGTTCCGGTGTGGGCCTCGGCGGTGTCCGTGAGATGCGCGAGGTCAACGCCTTGTGCGGCGAGAAACGCCCGCAATTGTTGCCCGAAGGCATCCGTACCCAGCCGGCCGATCAGCGTGGTTGGCGCACCGAGCTTGGCGGCCGCCACCGCCTGGTTGGCGCCCTTGCCGCCGGGGAAATACAGCACCGCATTGCCGGCGACGGTCTCGCCGACAAGCGGATGCCGGTCGGCGGTCGCCACCACATCCATGTTGATGCTGCCGGCGACGAAGACGCGCCCCATACTCTAGCTCCGATTCATCCGGTCACGGGCTGGCCGCGAACGCCATCTTGACCACTTCGATATCCGTCAGCGTCGGCAATCCCGCCTCGTTGCCGAGCCGCTGGATCTTGAAGGTCGAAGCGGCGCGCGCAAACTCGAAATGGTCGCGCCAGCTTTTGCCGGGATTGCTCAAATAGGAATAGACGTAGGCGCCATGGAAGACGTCGCCGGCGCCGTTGGTGTCGATCACGCGCTCGCGCGGGATCGGCAGCGCGGGCAGGCTGCGAACCGAACCGGTCTCGTCGTACCACAGCAGGCCCTTTTCGCCGAGCGTGACGCCGCCGACCCGGCAGCCTCGGCTCTTGAGATAATCCAGCATCGTCTCCGGGGTCTTGTCCATCTGTTCGCAGAGCCGCTCGGCGACGATGGCAACGTCGATGAACTCCAGGAGCTCATGAGTGTTGCTGCGCAGGCCGCCGCCGTCGAGCGAGGTCAGGATGCCGGCTTCGCGACATAGTTTGGCGTAATGGATGGCAGCGTCCGGCTGGTGGCCGTCGATATGCAGCGCGCGGCATCCCTTGATATTGAGGATGGGGAAGGGATGGATGTGTTCGTCGTCGCGGCAACGCACGATGGCGCGCTTGCCGTCCTTTGGCATGATGAAGGACAGCGAGGAGGCGTTGACCTTGCGCGGATGGATCGAGATTCCATACTTCGCGCTCATGTCCCAGAACATGCGGCCGAGCCAGTCGTTGGCGACAGTCGCAATCAGGTCCGGCACGATTCCGAGCTTGGCGCAGCAGAACGCCGCCGTGACGGCGTTGCCGCCAAACGACACCGCGTAGGCCGAGGCCACATGCTTTTCATCGCCGGTCGGCATGTGGTCGGTGATGAAGGTGACGTCGATATAGGTCTGTCCGATGAAGAGGGCCTGCATTCGTTTTCCGTCATTGTACTTCAGAGTCTTGGGCTGAAGGGTGGGTCCGGCCCGGCGCGCCACACTAGCACCGCTTGTCGGATGCATTCGCTGAAATTATTCGCAACCGTGCCGTGTTTGCGGCTTGAGAAGGGCATGTCAGGGGATTAGGACCGTCCTTGGCATTCCAGCATGCCCGCCATAACGGCTGACCGCTGCCCGGGGTTCCGGACGGTGCGACGAAAGGGGAGGGCCTTTGCCGTGATTACAGGTCTCGATCATGTGGTCGTTCTCACCGGCGATATTTCGGCGGGCGAAGCCGCCTATCAGTCGCTGTTTGGGCGGACGCCGGCCTGGCGCAACAGCGGCGACGGCGCCGAGCGGGTGTTGTTCACGCTCGATAACGTGACGCTGGAATTGATGGCGCCTGATGGCGACGGCGAGGTGGCCGAGCGCATTCGCACCGTGCTCGCGGCGCAGGGCGAGGGGCTGGCGAGCCTTTGTTTTCGCACCAACGACATCACAAAATTGCATCGCAGGCTCGACCGGCTGACCCTGAAGCCAGAGCCGGTCACCGAGGTTGAAAGCCGCGATGCGGTCACCGAGGCGACCTTGTCGTGGAAGCGCACCCGCGCCGCGTCCGATGCGACGCGTGGCATCCGCATGTTCTTCCTCGAACTGGCAAAGGAGCGCCCGCTGTCGGTGCGAACCGGGCCGGCATCGATCACCGCGATGGATCATGTCGTGGTCTCGACGCCGGATCCCGAGCGGGCCGCCGCGCTCTATGGGGCGCGGCTCGGGCTCGACATGGCGCTCGACCGGTCGCATCCGGACTGGGGCCGGCTGATGTTCTTCCGCTGCGGCGATCTCATCGTCGAGGTCACGCACCGGCCGGGCAAGCCGGCTGCCGGCACGCAGGAGCAGCACGACCGTCTGCGCGGGTTGTGCTGGCGCGTCGCCGATATCGACGCCACCCATGCGCGGCTGACGGCTGCCGGCGTCGATGTTTCCGAGGTCCGCACCGGCCGCAAGCCGGGCACGCGGGTGATGACCGTGCGCAACGGCACCTGCTGCGTGCCGACGCTGCTGGTACAGCCGTCGGCAGCCAAGGAATGATCTTTCCCTCTCCCCTTGTGGGAGAGGGTGGACGCGATGCGAAGCAGCGCGGACGGGTGAGGGGTCTGTCTCCGCGGATGCAGACCCCTCATCCGGCGCGGACTTTGTCCGCGCCACCTTCTCCCACAAGGGGAGAAGGGAAGAGATGCGCATCCATTCGCAATCTGTTCCTAGCGTGCTACACCTGATCCTTATCAGACCACCGGACACTATGAATTGGCCAAGGCGAAGCGAACTTTGAAATGGCAGCGCGACCCCGAGGGCATGCGGATCCGCATTCTCGAGGCCGCAAAGCAGGAATTCGCCGCCCACGGCCTCGCCGGGGCGCGCGTCGATCGGATCGCGGCCAACGCCGGCGCCAACAAGCGCATGCTGTATTACCACGTCGGCAACAAGGAGGACCTCTACCTCGAGGTGCTCGAAGGCGCCTATGAGCAGATCCGCGCCGAGGAGCGCACCCTCGATCTCGAACATCTCGATCCGCCCAAGGCGATCGAACGGCTGATCGATTTCACCTGGAACTACTTCATCCGCAATCCGGAATTCCTGGCGCTGCTCAATACGGAAAACCTTGCCAAAGCGCGCCACCTCAAGCGCTCGACCAAGGTCAAATCGATGCACTCGCCGTTCGTCGAGATGATCCGCACGGTGGTCAATCGCGGCGTCGAAAGCGGCGACTTCCGCGTCGCAGTCGATCCGGTCCAGCTTTACATTTCGATCGCCGGTCTGTGCTTCTTCTATCTGTCGAACAGTGCGACGCTGAGCGTGATCTTCGGCCGCGACCTCCTGAAGAAGGAGGCGCGAGACGAGCGCCTCGCGCACATGGTCGCATTGGTGCTGGCGGCCCTGACGGGGAAATCCACCGCGGATTTCGGCAAGGTCAAGGCGGCGGGGGTGCGGACGGCGGCGCATCAGCCGGTGTGACAAAACTCGCGTCGTCCCGGCGCTTTCCGCTGTCGTCCTCTGCGAAAGCGGGGGACCCAGTACGCCGCGATCTTCTCGGTTCAATCATTGCGGTCTCTGGAATACTGGGTCCCCGCCTTCGCGGGGACGACAATTGTGGGTGTGACACACACCTCGACGATCTCGCGACGCATTGCGCCCGAGCTTTGCCAGAAATTTCCTTGCCCCCGAAAACAGAGGGCGCAGGGAAGACCGGGTGCGCGCTGCACCCGCGGTCCCGTGTGCGGTTTGCACTAAGTAGGCTGCACACGAGCATACAGGGCAGCGGAGAACACCCGGCCTTCCCTGCGCAATGGCTTTACGGCTTATGCCGTGATCTCCCCGGAGACGAGTTCTTGGTTGACTCCGTCACCGCCGGTTCAGCTCACGCCTAGCCGACGGCTTGACGCCTGCAACGGGCGCCAGGACCACACGGTTTTGCCGTACGCCTCTGTCGCGTTACGTCTTCGCGACATCAGCGTCCACCGCAACCCGCCCAACGTCCGTGACGACGGCCGACGCCCTTCTGAGTAGGGCGGGATGGGCAAACATATGCCTCTGATTGTCATTCCGGTAAACAGAAATATTTTTGATCCTCGGGCTTGACACGGCTTCCGTAAATCGGAAGTGATTTGCCCGTCGGGTCGTTTTGTCGCGGCTCGATTGCGCGGGAGGTGAGAGCGGTCCAGGACTTCGCTTCGCTCATCCGGGCTTCTGTAACGGGCCTCGATTAGTCAATCCCTTTTGCGTCATCCGCTCGCCGGGAACTTGCTTCTGTACGGGATCGGCGCAAGGGCCGTCGCCTGATGGGGTTCGTAAGAGGATAGGTCGGCCAATCTACGGAAGCGTGATCACATCGTTCGATGTGTCGACATCCCGGATGTCGGCCTGACCTGATCCATCGTCCCGGCGAAGGGACTTCGCTTCGGGAAGGCTGGTGTCGTGACCCGCCCGAAAACCTGTCGTTTTTGCTCCTAAGCCGTTGCAGCGTTAGCCTTGGTGGCCGGATTGAAGGGCGCACCGTCCTTGAGTATGCGATGCATGATCACGGCGAGCTTGCGGGCCAGCGCGACCTTAGCCTTGTTCATGCCGGCCCGTTTGGCGATCCGCATCGCCCAGCTCTTGAGCTGCGAACATCCCTTGATCGGCTTCGTCAGCATGATGTGAGCGGCCTGGTAGAGCGCCTCGCGCACGGAAGCGTCGCCGATCTTGCTGATCCGGCCCGATCGGTCGGTCTCGCCGGACTGGTGCTTCTTCGGCGTCAACCCAAAATGCGACCCGGCTTGCTTGGAGGATGTGAACCGCGCGGGATCATCGATCGCTGCGGCATAGGTCAGTGAGATGATTGGCCCCACCGCAGGCGTCGACATCAACAACCTGGCCTTGGCATTCATCAGCGACATCCTGCCTGCCCGCTTCTCGAAGGCCTTGAACTCGCTCAGCAGGACGGTCCGCACCTTGAGCAGCGCTTCTGCGATCACTTCCAGGTTGGGATGCCCCTTCACCAACTCGTTGATCCGTCCAGCAAAATCTGTTCCCGTCGTTTTGCCGACCTTCAGCCCAAAGCCGCGCAAGATCCCGCGCAGGCTGTTCTCGACGTCCAGAAGCTTGCTCTGAACCAGCTTGCGCGCCGTCAGCATGGCTCTCACTTCCTGCGCCGCCACCGACTTGCAGTGAACCGGCCGGAACCAGCCCAGCCGCATCAGTTGCGCGATCCCCCGTGCGTCATTGCGGTCCGACTTCACTGGCATCGCCTTGAACGCGTCGTGCACGTGCCGCGTCTCCAACAGCTCAACTGCGAGCCCAGCCTGCTTCATCACCGCGTACAGCCATTGCGACAGCGGCCCAGCTTCCAGCCCGATCCGGCCCAGCCCGATCCCGAGCGAGGTGAACCAACCGATCAGCGCCGCCGGCTCGCTTGCCACCTTGCTCTCGCGGAAAATCTTGCCGTTCCCATCAACAACGCACACGCTTGAGCATTCCAATGACACGTCGATTCCTGCATAATACTCCATGGTCGTCTCTCCTTGATGCTTGGAGCGAGGTCCATCCTCGACTCCGTAAACACCATCCATGTGAGGGACGACCGCCCGCCTTCCAAGCAAGCCGCGCGAAGCGCGCACCCAACAGCGCCGTAGCAAGCGCGGCTTGCTTGGAAGGCAGACCGGGGCCCGTTACCCCATCTACGCATTGTTTCATGCCGTCATGGCCGGGCCTGTCCCGGCCATCCACGTCTTGGTAGCAAAGGAAGTCGTGGATGCCCGGGACAAGCCCGGGCATGACGGCGGAGAGGGCCTCGACGAGCCTCAAAATGTCACAGGGAAGCCACTGGACAGTATTTATCCAACGGGTTAATTTCTCCCCGACAAGAAGCTGATCAGGGAGCGAGACGTGGCCGAACCGAAGGGCCCCAGCGGCGTGACCAAAGCGCTCAACGCGGCGTGGGTGCGGCCGTTTTTGTTCCTGATTTTCATCGTCGTGATCTGGGACCTGACCATCCGCGTGTTCCGGATTCCCGCCTACCAGATCCCGGCGCCCGGCGATGTCGTCGCCGTGCTGTGGACCGACTGGCCGGAACTGCTGCGGCAGGCTTGGCCTACCACCTACGCCACCATCTGCGGCTTCCTGCTCTCGGCCGTGTTCGGCATTCCCGTCGCCATGCTGATCGCGGGATCGAAGACGGTGGAAAGCTACGTCTATCCGCTGCTGGTGTTCTCCCAATCCGTGCCCAAGATCGCGATCGCGCCGCTGTTCGTGGTCTGGTTCGGCTTCGGCATCATCCCGAAAGTGATCTCGGCGTTTCTGCTGGGCTTCTTCCCCGTGGTGGTGTCGGCGGTGCAGGGCTTCAAATCGGTCGATCCTGACATGGTGGATCTGGCGCGCGCGATGCAGGGCAGCCGCTTCCGGGTATTCTGCGCCGTCAACCTGCCGCATGCGATGCCCGCGATTTTCTCCGGCTTGAAAGTGTCGATCACGCTGGCTGTGGTCGGCGCGGTGGTCGGTGAGTTCGTCGGTTCCAATTCGGGGATCGGCTATGTGCTGCAGCGCTCGATCGGCACCTTCGATCTGCCGACGATGTTCGCCGCGCTGGTGATTCTCGCGCTGATGGGCGTGATCCTGTTCTGGATCGTCGACCGGATCGAAAGCCTCGTCATTCCCTGGCATGTCAGCCAGCGCGAGGACATCATCTTTGCTTCGTAAACTGTAACCCAAAAAAAGCGGTCCACCCAAGGGCCGCAAGCCAACACCAACGGGAGGACGACAATGATACGAGCGATGACTGCGGTTTCGGCCGCGCTGATCTGGGCTGCGCTGGCAGTCCCCGCATCCGCCGCCGACAAGGTGGTGCTGATGCTCAACTGGTACGTCTATGGCGAGCACGCGCCGTTCTATTACGGAAAGGCCAAGGGCATCTATGCCGCCGAAGGCATCGATCTCGAAATCCAGGAAGGCCGCGGTTCGGCGGCGACCACGCAGGCCGTTGCGGCCAAGACCGCAAATTTCGGCTATGTCGACGTGCCCACCATGATGCGCGCGGCGGTGAAGGGCGCGCCGATCGTCGCCACCGGCGTGCTGCTGCAGACCAGCCCGATGTCGGCGATGGGTTTCGTCGAAAAGAACATCAAGAAGCCCGAAGACATCAAGGGCAAGACGGTGGCGATCACGCCCGCCGATTCCATGACCCAGATCTGGCCGCTGTTCCTGAAGAAGACCGGCCTGAAGGAAAGCGATTTCCAGACGGTTGCCGGCGACGGCCAGACCAAGCTCAACGCCGTCATCAACGGCCAGGCTGATTTGCTGCTCGGCTACGTCATGGACCAGTCGATGAAGATCAAGGACGCCACCGGCAAGGACGTCAACGCGATCAAGTTCGCCGACTACGGCATCAACATGGTCTGCTCGGGCGTCGTCGCCAACACCGAGTTCGTCAAGGCCAATGCCGACCTCGTCAAGCGCTTCATGTCGGCGACGACCAAGGCGGTCGAAGCCGCCGAGAAGGAGCCCAAGGCCGCGGCGCAATCGATCCTCGACGCCAACCCCAAGGGCGGCAAGATCGAAACGCTGACGCAGGGCTTTGAGCTGACCATTCCGCTCTATCGCACGGCGGAAACCAAGGGCAAGCGGCCGTTCGAGGTCACCGACCAGAACATGACCGACACTGTCAATCTGATGGTCGAGTATGGCGGCCTCGAAGCCAAGGCGAAGGACAATCCGAAGGCGTTTTATACCAACGACTATCTGCCGAAGGGCGGGTCTTGAGCCATTGATGACACATCCATCGTCGTCCCTGCGAACGCAGGGACCCATAGCCACCGGTCTGCGTTGTTGCAGAAGGCCTCTACCTCCGTGCCCGAGCGAAAGGGCACGGCGTATGGGTCCCTGCGTGCGCAGGGACGACGGGTGGAGAGGAATTCTCTGAATGAGCGCAGCAACCAAAGCAACCGACGCCGATCAGCCCGCCGCGCATCTGCGCCTGGTGTCGGGCCGTGCGGCCGGCGGCACGCCGGGGATCACGCTATCAGGCGTATCGAAGACCTATCGCTCGCGCGACGGCGATGTGCCGTCGCTGAAGCCGCTGGATTTTCACATCAACGAGGGCGAGTTCTTTGTCGTGGTCGGCCCGTCCGGCTGCGGCAAGTCCACGCTGCTCAAGATGATCTCGGGCCTGCTGGCGCCCTCGACCGGCGAAATTCTGGTCGAAGGCGAGCAGGTGACAAAACCGCACGGCAATGTCGGCATCGTGTTCCAGAACGCGCTGCTGCTGCCATGGCGCAACATCCTCGGCAATGTGATGCTGCCGATCGACATGAAAAAGCTGCCGCGCGAGGAATATCTCGTGCGCGCCAAGGCGCTGCTCAAGATGGTCGGGCTCGAAGGTTTTGAGAAGAAGCTGCCCTGGCAGCTTTCCGGCGGCATGCAGCAGCGCGCCTCGATCTGCCGGGCGCTGGTGCACGACCCAAAAATCATGCTGATGGACGAGCCGTTCGGCGCGCTCGATGCGATGACACGCGAGAAGATGAATGTCGAGCTGATGCGGATCCAGCGCGAGACCGGCAAGACCGTGCTGCTGATCACGCATTCGATACCCGAAGCGGTGTTTTTGGCCGACCGTGTGCTGGTCATGACCGAACGTCCCGGCGCCATCGCTGCGATCTACGACGTGCCGCTGCCGCGCCCGCGTTCGCTGGATTCGATGGCCGATCCCGCCTTCACCGAACTGGTGCAGCGAATTCGAAAGCACTTCTTCACCCAAAGCGCGCTGGACTAGAGTGGAGAACGCCATGGCTCCTCGCATCGCCGTGCGGGATATTTCATTCTTCGAGCGGCCGATCCCGTTCGCGAAGCCGTTCCGGTTCGGCAGCGTGGTGATCACCTCATCGGTGCAGGTTTTCGTGCGCGCCGAGATCGAGATCGAAGGGAAGGGCGCTTCGATCGGCGCCAGCGCCGAAATGATGGCCTCGAAATGGTTCGACAAGCGCGCGCATCTTTCGCCGCAACAAACCATCGACGGATTGCGCCGCGCGCTCGCGATCGCACGCGGGCTTTATCTGGCGCGATCCGGCTTTGACACCGCGTTCGGACACCACGCCGCTATCATCGCCGCGCAGGTCGAAGCCTGTGCGAAAGAGGATATCCCGCCGCTCGCTGCCGGCTTTGGGCCGGCCGAGATCGACAAGGCGATCCTGGATGGGCTGCTGCGCGGGCTAGGCGCCAATTTCTTTGACGGCATGGCCGCAAATGTGGCCGGGATCGATGCGCGATTGTCGCCCGATCTGGGGGATGACGCCATCGCGGAATTCCTGGCGGGTCGCCGGCGGCTGGAGCGCGTCGCGATCCGGCATACGGTCGGCATGGACGACACGGTCGAAGGCGAGGGCGGCGTCGCCGACGCACATGAAAACGCCGGCGCGCGTTATTTCAAGCTGAAACTGAACGGCGATCCCGCGGCGGATGCGGCGCGCCTGATCCGGATCGGCAAGGAACTTGCGAAGCTGCCGTATGAGTACAAGGTGACGCTGGATGCCAACGAGCAGTATGCCGATCTCGGTGCGCTGGGCGCGCTGGTCGAGCGTCTCGACCGCGACAGCGCGTTGAAACCGATCGCGGGAAAACTTCTGTATATCGAGCAGCCGATGCCGCGCGACATCACGCGGCAGTCGCCGCTCGGCGCACTCGCCGGCCGCGATTTCATCATCGACGAAGCCGACGATTCCTACGATGCTTTCCCGGCCGCCCGCGCGCTGGGCTATCGCGGTATCTCTTCGAAGTCATGCAAGGGCATCTACAAATCGGTCATCAACGCCGCTCGCGCGGCCAAATGGAGCACTGACGGCGGACGGTATTTCATCTCCGGCGAGGACCTGACCTGTCAGGCCGGGCTCGGTGTGCAGCAGGATCTGGCGCTGGGCGCGCTGATCGGCGTCACCCATGCCGAGCGCAACGGCCACCATTACGTCGATGGATTTGCCGAGACGCCCGCTGCCGAGGCCGACGCGTTTCTCGTCGCGCATCCCGATCTCTACATCCGCGACGGCAACATCATCAGGCTGTCGATCCACGACGGCGATCTGTTGACGGGATCGCTGGCAGCCCCGGGCTTCGCGACATCAGCACATCCGGAGTGGTCGGCATTGCCGCCGCTTCAACCACCAAAAGCAAAAACCTTGCAGGAGCAAGCGATATGACGACCAAACGCCTCGGCCTGATCATGAACGGTGTGACCGGCCGCATGGGGCTCAACCAGCATCTGATCCGCTCCATCGTCGCGATCCGCGACCAGGGCGGCGTGGTGCTTGGCAATGGCGACCGCATGATGCCGGACCCGATCCTGATCGGCCGTGATGCAGATAAAGTGGAACGTCTCGCCAAGCGCTTCAACGTCGAGCGCTGGTCGACCGACCTCGACAAGGCGCTGGCCGACAAGAACGACACCATCTTCTTCGATGCCGCGACCACGCAGGCGCGGCCTACGCTGCTGACCAAGGCGATCAATGCCGGCAAGCACGTCTATTGCGAAAAGCCGATCGCGACCAATCTCGATGAGGCCGTTGCGGTGCTGCGGCTCGCTGCGGCAAAAGGCGTCAAGCACGGCACGGTGCAGGACAAGCTGTTCCTGCCGGGCCTGAAGAAGCTCGCCTTCCTGCGCGACTCCGGCTTCTTCGGCCGCATGCTCTCGGTGCGCGGCGAGTTCGGCTATTGGGTGTTCGAAGGCGGCTGGCAGGAGGCGCAGCGGCCGTCCTGGAATTACCGCAGCGAGGACGGCGGCGGCATCATCCTCGACATGGTCTGCCACTGGCGCTACGTGCTCGACAATCTCTTCGGCGAGGTCGAGAGCGTGAGCTGCACCGGCACCACTGACATCCCCGAACGTTTCGACGAGAAGAACAAGCAGTACAAGGCGACCGCCGACGATTCCGCCTACGCCACCTTCCGCCTCAAGGGCGGGGTGATCGCGCATATCAACATGAGCTGGGTGACGCGGGTCTATCGCGATGACCTCGTTACCTTCCAGGTCGACGGTACCCACGGCTCGGCGGTGGCGGGGCTCACCGACTGCGTCATTCAGGCGCGGCAGGCGACGCCGCGGCCGGTGTGGAATCCGGACGAGAAGCGCACGCATGATTTCTACGCCGACTGGCAGACGCTCCCCGAGAACGTCGTCTACGACAACGGCTTCAAGGAACAGTGGGAAATGTTCATTCGCCACGTTTGCGAGGACGCGCCTTACAAGTATACGCTGCTGGAAGGCGCCAAGGGCGTGCAGCTCGCCGAATGCGCACTTCAGAGCTGGCGCGAACGGCGCTGGATCGACGTCGCTCCGATCAAGGTGTGAGGTGAAGCCATGAACAAGCCGGTCATGCCTGTCTCGTCGCTGTCCGTGAGGTTGCCGACCGCAAACCGTTCAATCGAGACCTATCGCCTTGCGGCGTCACGGGTCTTTCCGGCGCGGCTTGAAGGCACGCTGAACCGCGTCGCGTTCTCGGCGGCGCATGTGGTCGCCGATCCCTTTGCCGACAATGATCCGTGGCTGACATCAGCGATCGACTGGGACAGGACCATCGCGTTCCGCGAACATATCTGGGACCTCGGTCTCGGCGTTGCCGAGTCGATGGACACCGCGCAGCGCGGCATGGGGCTGGACTGGCCGACCTCGCTGGAATTGATCCAGCGCTCGGTGAAGGCCGCAAAAGCAAGGGGTAATGCGCTGGTGTTCTCCGGCGCCGGCACCGACCACCTCGCGGTCGAGGATGCCAAGAGCATCGACGACGTGATCCGGGCCTATGAAGAGCAGATCGCGGCGGTCGAGAAGGCCGGCGGGCGGATCATCCTGATGGCCTCGCGCGCGCTGGCCAAGATCGGCCGCAACGCCGACGATTACGCCAAGGTTTACAACCGCGTGCTGTCGCAAGTCCGCGAGCCCGTGATCATCCACTGGCTCGGCGACATGTTCGACCCGGCTTTGGCCGGTTACTGGGGCACGGCCAATCTCGATCAAGCCATGGACACCGCAGTCGGTATCATCAACGCGAATGTTGCAAAAGTTGACGGCGTCAAGGTCTCGCTGCTCGACAAGCAGCGCGAGATCGACATGCGCAGGCGGCTCGACAAGAATGTGAAAATGTATACCGGCGACGATTTCAACTATGCCGAACTGATCGCCGGCGACGACAAGGGCTTTTCGCACGCGCTGCTCGGCATCTTCGATGCGATTGCGCCGGCGGCGTCCTACGCGCTGTCGCGGTTGGCGGCCGGCGACGAGGCCGGCTTCCACGATGTGCTCGGGCCGACCGTGCCGCTGTCGCGGCATATCTTCAAGGCGCCGACGCGGTTCTACAAAACGGGAATCGTGTTCATGGCCTATCTCAACGGCCACCAGGATCATTTCACCATGGTGGGCGGGCAGGAGAGTACGCGCTCGACGCTGCATCTGGCTGAACTGTTCCGGCTGGCCGACCAGGCGGGCCTGCTGGCCAATCCGGAACTGGCTACGCGGCGGATGAAGACCGTACTCGCGACACGCGGCGTTGAGCCCTGATGCGGGATTTTTCGCAAGACCATCGCTGGCTGTCGCTGAACACGGCGACGGTTCGCAAGCAGGGCGACCTCGTCGCGATCATCGAGGCCTGCGCGCGGCATGGCATCCGCGCCATCGACCCGTGGCGCGATCAGGTCGCCTCCGTCGGTCTCGAGCGTGCCGCGCGTGCGGTGCGCGATGCCGGGCTGGAACTGACAGGCTATTGCCGCGGCGGCATGTTCACGTCGGACGCCGCGCATCGCATCGAGGCGCGCGACGACAACCGCCGCGCCGTCGATGAAGCCAAGGCGCTGGGCGCGCCCTGCATCGTGCTGGTCGTCGGCGGACTGCCGCAATATTCGCGGCCGGGCAGTGCGGCCTCAAAGGATATCATTGAAGCCCGCAGCCAGGTTCACGACGGCATCGCCGAGATGATGGAATATGCTGATAGCGCAAACATGCCGCTGGCGATCGAGCCGCTGCATCCCGCCTATGCCGGCGACCGCGCCTGCGTCAACACCACCAAACAGGCGCTCGATATCTGCGACGCGCTCGATCCGAAACGATCAGGCGCGCTCGGCGTCGCGCTCGACGTCTATCACATCTGGTGGGACCCGGAATTGCTGCCGCAGATCGCGCGCGCCGGCAAAGATCGGCTATTGGCGTTTCACGTCTGCGACTGGCTGGTGCCGACCAGGGACATCCTAAACGACCGCGGCATGATGGGTGATGGCGTCATCGACATCAAATCGGTGCGCGCAGCGGTCGAGGCGCAGGGCTTTGCGGGCTATTCCGAGATCGAGATTTTTTCGGAGGAGTGGTGGCGCAAGCCGATGGACGAGGTGCTGCGGACCTGCATCGAGCGGCACCGGTCGGTGGTTTAATGTTCTCGTCGTCCCGGACAAGCGAAGCGCGATCTCAGATGCGCAGTTGCGCATCGGGGGACCCATAACCACCGATGTTGATTGTTGAGAAGAGCTGGAGCACCAGCTTGGACTAACCACAAAAGCCTGTGGTTATGGGTCCCGGCGTTCGCCGGGACGACGATGGAAAGCGTACCAAACCGCTCAAACCAGCCGCTTGCGGATCATGTCCTCGATGGCGGCGAGTTCGCGGTTGGCTTTGTGAAGCTGGGCCTCGGCCGCCTGCGCGCGGAACTCGGCGGCGATCGCATGATCCTCGGCGCTGACGATACGCTTTTCGGCCCGCTGCATGGCTTTCGCCATTTCCTCGATCCGGGCATTGAAATCATTGATCAGGTCGCGGCGCGCGCGCTCGGAAGCGTCGCGCTGTTTTTCGGCCAGCCGCAGCCGCTCGGTGGCGCTCTTGCACAGCGACTGGGCGCGGGCTTCGGTCTCGCGGGCCTGGTTTTCGATGCCCTCGAACATCTCGGTGGCCTGCTGCATCAGGCTCAGCGCGGTGGTGCCGGGTCCTTTCGCGGGTTGCCGGGCAAAACTGACGACTTTCTCTTCTTCGTCGGGCAGCGGGGCGGGCGCGGAGGGGTAGCGGTAGTCCCAGATGTCCTCACGAAGCTGCTGATCTGCGCGGTACGCCATACGGGAGGCCCTTTTTCGAAACGCCGGTGCGAAAAAAGGTACGCAAACATGGTAAACCGCGGGTTAATTAATGGCTCAAGCAGACCGACGGCCGAGGCCGGAATCCTGCCTGATCGAACGGCGCAAACCCCAGCCGACGGCCGGTGCAGGTGAGACGCCGGTGCAGGTGAGGAGGATCGGTCCAACTCCGAAGCCTGTCAGACAGCCTTGCTGACTATTTCTTTTTGCCCGAGCCAAAACCCGACTGCAGGCTTCCGACGCCCTTCTGGCTCGGAGCCGCTGCGATGGTCTTGATCTTTTCCTTCTTGGGTTTCTTCGCCTCGCGATTGTTCTTTTGCTCGCCCTTGGCCATGTCGGTCTCTCCCTGGAGTTGATGCTTCGAAAGCATCGTGATGGGCGAGGGTAGCAACTTGGCGAAGGATAGATACAGGGCGATCGGGTGAAAGCTGATTTAATTTGGGTCCATAGGCCTTGCTATGCCCTATGGTCACGCGGCGATTCCCGGCAAAGCCTGATACCCCAACAGCAAAGCGAGCCCGCATGAGCGACCGACTGGACAATTTGAAGAAGGCGAGGGATCGCATGCTCGAAGACCGCGATGCGCACGCCAAGGTGCTGGCGGCGCCGTTCGACCGCGACAAGGCCGAGCGGGCGCGCGCCAAATTCGTGGAGATGCAGGTGCTGATCGATGCGATCGACCGCGCGATCGCAGGCGAGCCGGCGACGGCGTAAGCACGCTGCCGCCTACGATGCCCGCGTGGTTTCGCCGACCTGACACGGCACGCTCAGAAATCCGCGGAAGCGCACCCGGCCGCCGCGCATCGGCTCGCCGTTCAGCGCATAATCCGGAAACCGCGCCAGGAAGCGCGAGATCGCGATCGCGCCCTCCAGCCGCGCCAGCGCCATGCCGGCGCATTGATGCGCGCCGGTACCGAACGCAAGATGCCGGTTCGGCATGCGGCCGATATCGAGGTTTTCAGGATCGGTGAACTGGGCAGGATCGCGGTTGGCGGCGCCGATGCACAGCGTCACCGGCGTGCCTGACGGCATTGCGATGCCGCCGAGTTCGACCGGCTCGACCGTCATGCGGTTGCCGAGCTGGTTCGAGCTTTCGAAGCGCAGCATCTCCTCGATCGCGGTCTTGATCAGGGCGGGATTTTCGATCAGCCGCGCTTTCTGGTGCGGATAATGCGACAGCGCCACCAGCCCGTTGCCGATCAGATTGGTGGTGGTCTCGTGGCCGGCATTGAGCAGGAAGATGCAATTGTGCAGCAGTTCCTTCGAGGTCAGCCGCTCGCCATTGTCCTCCCCCTGAATGAGCCGCGTCAGCACGTCACGCACGGGGTTGCCGGGTTTTGCGCGCCGCCGCTCGACCAGGATTTCGAGATAGCTCAGAAAATCCTTCACCGCCTTGTTGCCGCGCGCAAACACCTCGGGACCGATCACGGGCTCCAGCGCACCGAGGATGGCGAGCGACCAGTCGCGCAGCGGATCGCGCTCCTCCATCGGCACGTCGAGCAGATTGCCGATCACCTGGATCGGGATGGCGGAGGCGAAATCCTCGATCAGTTCGACGTCGCCCCTGGCGGCGAGGCCATCGAGCAGGCGGTCGACCAGCCTGATCAAATCGGGCTCCATCTCCGCGATCGCGCGCGGTGACAGCGCGCCCATGATCAGCCGCCGCACCCTGGTGTGGGCGGGGGGATCGTTGAAGACGAGGCTGGTGGTGTGGTGCTCGTAGAGCAGGCTGTCGCCGTATTTCGGAAGAAACTCCTTCTTCTTGTCGGACGAGAACACCTTGGTCGCCTTGTAGGCCGCGACCAGATCGTCATAGCGGGTCAGGAAGTAGGAGCCGTTGCGCAGCCGCTTGACCGGCTCGTTCTCGCGCAGGGCCCGATAGGTCGGATAAGGGTTGGCATAGAAGTCGGGCGTCAGTTTCTCCAGATCGAAATTCGCCGACAGCTCCCGTGCATCCCAATTCATGGCGCGTCTTACTCTTTGCGAGACAGAGAAGGTGTGAAGCCCGGCGAGGTCGCGTGTACTAAATTAGTCTCATCTGCAACTAATTTAAACTCCGTCCCGGGGTCCGGGTCAACTCAAATTGAAGCGGTTAGGCGGCTTATGCGCTTTTGTCAGGCGGCCTGCGGTCTACAAGTCCTTTCCAATATGCACCCCGACATGCAAATGCATTCCCGCGCACCCCCGGCGAGAACACCTGACGGGCCCTGGATTGCAGCTGATTTGGGCCGAAATGCCCGGTTTGCGCTGCAATAAAACCTTGACTCGGTCAAGGTGAGTGATTACTCACACGCCCATGTCCAGCCTTCGCATGACGAGTGATTTACGGCGTCAATTGATATTGAGCGCTGCCAAGCGGTGCTTCGCCCGCAACGGCTTTGCCGGCACCACGACCAAGAGCGTGGCGGCGGCTGCTGCCATTTCGGAAGGGCTGCTGTTCAAGCACTTCCCATCCAAGGCGGCGCTCTATGCGGAGATCCTGGCGGAAGAGTGCGAGGCCGATCCGGATCTGGCGCATCTGCTCGGCCTGCCGCCGTCGACCGGCACGCTGGTCGAACTGATCAAGGGCATGGTCGGGCATTTCATGCAGATCTGCGACGGACCCGACGAGGAAGAGGCGCAGCGGCTGCGGCTGATGACGACGAGCCATCTCGACGACGGCGAATTCGCGCGGCTGCTTTATACCAAGATCAGCGATCTGATCGGCAGCGTGTTCACTGAATCGCTCGAAAGCGCCGTGGCGGCCGGCGATGCGTTGAAGATCGGCGATGAACCGCTCAACCTGTTCTGGTTTGCGCATCACACCGTGCTGATGGCCGCGCTGTCGCGGCTTCCCGCGGTGCCTGTTCTTACCTACGGCAACGCCGCCGATCTCGAACGGCAGCTTTGCCAATTCATCCTCCGCGGCATCGGACTCAACGAAGCCGCAATTGCTACGCATTTGGACCACGAGCCGTCGCCGAATTCGGGACAATCGGTAACTGCAGAAAGTGCATGAAATGAATATCGTAACCGAAAGCCACATCAAGGGTCAGCCGATCGGCGACAAGGCGCGCAAGCGTCCGGTCCGGATGGTGCGCTGGTTCATCGTCGTCGGGCTGTTGCTGAGCCTGCTGGTCGGCGGTCTGGTCTGGTTCAACTATTTCCGCGGCAAGATGATCGCGCAGTTCTTCGCGAACAACAAACCGCCGCCGACCAGCGTCAGCGTTGCCGACGCGAAGTCCGAAGTCATCCCGAACCTGTTGACCGCGGTGGGCGATCTCGCCGCCGTGCATCAGGTCAATGTCACCTCGGATTTGAACGGCCGTATTACCGAGATCATGTTCACCGCGGGTGCTACCGTGAAGGAAGGCACCCCGCTGGTGCAGCTGTTCGATGGTCCCGAGCAGGCCGACCTCGCCAGTTTCAAGGCGCAGGCGACCATGGCGCAGCTCTCGCTCGAGCGCGCCAAGCAGCTGGCAAGCCGCCAGTTCGGGCCGCAGGCAACCGTCGACCAGGCGCAATCGGCGTTCGACCAGGCCAATGCCGGCATCGCCAAGACGCAGGCCATCATCTCGCAAAAGCAGGTGCGGGCCCCGTTCGACGGCGAGCTCGGCGTTCGCAGGGTCGAGGTCGGTCAGTACCTGACGGCGGGAACGCAGATCGTTTCGTTGACCGATCTGTCGCGGCTCTATGCCAACTTCACCGTGACGGAAAAGGACTCAGGCGCGCTCAAGGTCGGACAGATCGTTCGTATCGCGGTCGACGCCTATCCGGGCCGCAAGTTCGAGGGCAAGATCACGACCATCGAGCCGCAGATCGCTACCGACACGCGCAACATTCGCGTGCAGGCGACGATCGACAACCCGGAACGCATCCTCAAGCCGGGCATGTTCGCGACCACCACTGTGGTGCTGCCGGACAAGCCGCCGGTCATCACCATTCCGGAGACCGCGGTCGATTACACGCTGTATGGCGACTCCGTCTATCTCCTCACCGAGAAGAAAGCGGATGACGGCAAGACCGGCCTGACGGCGGTGCGCACCTTCGTGCAGACCGGCAACCGCATCGACGGGCGTGCCGAGATCCTGAAAGGGCTGAAGCCCGGCGATCGTGTCGTTGCGGTCGGACAGCTCAAGCTGCAATCGGGTGCCGCGGTGACGATTTCGGCCGATCCGGCGCCTGTGATTCCGGCGAAGCCGCCGCGCTATTGAACGCGACGCGGCCGTAGGGCCGCGTTGCAACATCAGGATTCAGGCATCGGTCTCGTGGACCGACCGTGCCCACATGTTTGAACTGGATAACCAGCGATGGCCTTAACTGATATCTTCATCAAGCGCCCGGTTTTGTCGGTCGTCGTCAGCCTGCTGATTCTCTTGCTCGGTCTGCGGGCCGCCAGCGTCTTGCCGATCCGGCAGTATCCGAAGCTGTCGAACACGGTGATCAACGTCACCACCGTCTATCCGGGTGCGTCGGCGAATTTGATTCAGGGCTTCATCACGACACCGATCGAGCAGGCGATCGCCTCCGCCGAAGGTGTCGACTACATCACGTCGTCGTCGGTGCAGGGCACGAGCACGATCCAGGTTTACATCAAGCTGAATTTCGATCCGAACCAGGCGCTGACCGAAGTTCTCGCCAAGACGAACTCGGTCAAATACCTGATCCCGAAAGAATCCAACGATCCGATCGTGACCAAGACAACCGGTCAGACAACGGCCGTGATGTATCTCGGCTTCTCCAGCGAGGAGTTGTCCGGTTCGGCGATCTCGGACTATCTGACGCGCGTGGTTCAGCCGGTGCTGTCGACCGTTGACGGCGTGGCGTCGGCCGACATTCTGGGCGGCCAGACATTTGCGATGCGGCTGTGGCTTGATCCGGTCAAGATGGCCGGGCGCGGCGTATCGCCGAGCGATGTCCAGGCGGCGATCCAGGCCAACAACTTCCAGGCTGCCGCCGGCCAGGCCAAGGGCTACTTCATCGTCTCCAACATTACGACCAATACCGACTTGCGGAGCCTCGATCAGTTCAAGCGGATGATCGTCAAGTCCAAGGACGGCGGCTTTGTTCGGGTCGAGGATATCGCGACCGTCGAACTTGCGGCGCAAAGCACCGATGCGAGTGTCGCGTTCAGCGGCGAGCGCGCGATCTTCATCGGCGTGCAGGCGACCCCGCAAGGCAATCCGTTGACGCTGGTCAAGGGTGTGCGTGCGCTGTTCCCGGAGCTGGAACGCAACTTGCCGCCTTCGATGAAGATGAAGGTGGCCTACGATTCCACCAAGTTCATTCAGTCGTCGATCGACGAGGTGCAGAACACGCTGATCGAGGCGATGCTGATCGTCGTGGTCGTGATCTTCCTGTTCCTGGCATCGTTCCGTTCGGTCATCATTCCCGTCGTCACGATACCGCTGTCGCTGATTGGCGTCTGCAGCCTGATGCTGGCGCTGGGCTTCAGCTTCAACCTGCTGACGCTGCTGGCGATGGTGCTCGCCATCGGGCTCGTGGTCGACGACGCCATCGTGGTGGTCGAGAATATCCATCGCCATCTGGAAGAGGGAAAAACGCCGGTACAGGCGTCGCTGCAGGGGGCGCGCGAAATCGTCGGTCCCGTGATCTCGATGACGATTACGCTGGCGGCCGTGTATGCACCGATCGGATTCCTCGGCGGCTTGACCGGCTCGCTGTTCCGCGAATTTGCCTTCACGCTCGCGGGCTCGGTGATCGTGTCCGGCGTGATCGCGCTGACGCTGTCGCCGATGATGTGCTCGGTCCTGCTCAAGAGCGCCGAAGAGGGGCGTTTCGCCAGGATCGTCAACCGGGTGTTCGGCGCGATGACGCGCTGGTACGGAAGGCAACTCGACCGCTCGCTCGACTATCGTCCGATCACCGGCGTGTTCGCACTGACGATCCTCGGTCTGGTCGGGTTCCTCTATATGAACACGGCCAAGGAACTCGCGCCCGAAGAGGACCAGGGCATTGTGTTCTCGGTGACCAAGGCGCCGAAATACGCCAACATCGACTATGTCGACTTTTACGGCGACAAGCTCGACAAGGCGTTTGCCAAATTTCCCGAAACCGACCTGCGCTTCGTCCTGAACGGCATCAATGGGCCGCAGGGCGGGATCGCCGGCATGCTGCTCAAGCCCTGGGACGAGCGTGAACGCTCCTCGATCAAGCTGAAGCCGCTGGTACAGGCAGAGATCAGCAAGATCGAAGGTGTCCAGGCGTTCGCGTTCAATCTGCCGCCGCTCCCGGGCGGGCCCGGTGGTCTGCCGGTGCAGATGGTGATCAATTCGACCGCGGGCTTCCAGGCCGTCTATGAGGAGATGAACAAGCTAAAGGACGCGGCGCGCAAGAGCGGCCTGTTCATCGTCTCCGACAGCGACCTCGACTTCAATCAGCCGGTGGTGCGGGTCAACATCAACCGTTCCAAGGCAAGCGATCTCGGCATCAACATGGCGCAGGTCGGCGCCACGTTGCAGACTCTGCTGGGCGGCAATTACGTCAATCGCTTCAACCTCGAGGGGCGCTCGTATCAGGTGATCCCGCAGGTGCCGCGCGACATGCGGCTGTCGCCGGAATCGCTCGGCGGATACTATGTCCCGACCAACACGGGGCAATTGGTGCCGCTGTCGACCATCGTGTCGATCGAGACCGCGACCGATCCGAATTCGCTGACGCATTACAACCAGCTGAACTCCGCGACCTTCCAGGCGGTGCCGATGCCGGGCGTGACGGTTGGGCAGGCGGTGGACTTCCTCGAAGGTGAAGCCAAGAAGTTGCCCGCCGGCTTCGGTCACGACTATCTGGCCGATTCCCGCCAATATGTGCAGGAAGGCAATCAGCTCGCGATCACCTTCGGTTTCGCGCTGATCATCATCTTCCTGGTGCTGGCGGCGCAGTTCGAAAGCCTGCGCGATCCGCTGGTGATCATGATCAGCGTTCCCATGGCGATCGTCGGCGCGCTGATCCCGCTGTTCTTCGGCGTGGCGACGATCAACATCTATACCCAGGTCGGATTGCTGACCTTGGTCGGACTGATCACCAAGCACGGCATCCTGATGGTGGAGTTCGCCAACGAACTGCAGCTCAAGGAAGGTCTCGACAAGCGTTCGGCGATCGAGATGGCGGCCCGGATCCGGCTGCGCCCGATCCTGATGACGACGGCGGCGATGGTCACTGGCCTGATCCCGCTGCTGACCGCAACGGGCGCAGGTGCGGCGAGCCGCTTCTCGATTGGTCTCGTCGTGGTCTCCGGCATGTCGATCGGTACGCTGTTCACGCTGTTCGTGCTCCCGGCGGTCTATGTCTGGATGGCCACCGACCACCAGGCCAAGGCCGGCTCGCAGCGGACGAAGGAAATCGCGGATTTCGATCTGGGAACGCCTGGGCTCAAACCAACCTGAGCATGGCAGGCGGCTAGGATTGAAACGGCGGCGGTCCTGATCGCCGCCGTTTCGTTATGAGCTCCGGCTTGCCGCAGTGCGGCAAGAGACAAGCCCAAGGCTTCTTGATAGCTTGGCCGGGATGAGCATTTCCCTGCATCCCGGCACCCCTGAGGGGCGAACGCTGGCGGCCTCGCCGGCGGAGAATGCTGCGCCCGTGCAGGGGGCGCCCGGGACCAAAACCCGCAGCCGGCTGTTCACCAAATACGTCGCGCTGTTCGTCGCCGTGGTGGGCGTGGCGCTGCTTTCCAACGGGATCTTCGAGGTTTTCTTCTATTATCGGGAGCACAAGACCTCCCTGATCCGGATCCAGCACGAGCAGGCCGAAGCTGCCGCTGCCAAGATCGGCCAGTTCATCAAGGAAATCGAAAGCCAGCTGGGCTGGACCACCCAATTGCCCTGGTCGGCCGGGTCGCTGCAGGATCGCCGGTTCGACGCACTCCGCCTGCTGCGGCAGGTGCCGGCGATCACCGAGCTGTCGCAGATCGATTCCACCGGCAAGGAGCGCCTGCGGGTGTCGCGGCTGGCGATGGATGTCGTCGACTCCGGCCTCGACCTTTCCAAAGACCCGAAATTCACGGAAGCCGTCGCCAACAAGGTGTTTTACGGGCCGGTGTATTTTCGCCGGGAGTCCGAGCCCTACATGACGCTATCGCTGGCCGGCACCCGCAAGGATGCCGGTGTCAGCATCGCCGAAGTCAATCTGAAGCTGATCTGGGACGTGGTCTCGCAGATCAAGGTCGGCGAGCGCGGCCACGCCTATGTCGTCGGCTCGGCGGGACGCCTGATTGCCCATCCCGACATCAGCCTGGTGCTGCGCAACACCGACATGTCGAAGCTGACGCAAGTGCAGGCCGCCGCCCGCACCGGCAGAACCAGCGAAGCCGTTGAATTGCAGGGTGCGCTGAACATCCAGGGGCAGGAAGTGCTGACGGCATCCGCGCCGATCGCCCCGATGGGATGGACAATGTTCGTCGAACTGCCGGTCAACGAAGCCTACGCCTCGCTGTACCAGGCGTTGCAGCGGCTTGCCTTGCTGCTCGCGGCGGCATCGATCGTTGCGGTGCTCGCCGGAATTTTCCTGGCACGTCGCATGGTCGGCCCGATCCAGGCATTGCGGGCCGGCGCCGAGCGCATTGGCAGCGGCGATTTCGCCCAGCGCATCAACATCAAGACCGGCGACGAACTCGAAGGCCTCGCCAATCAGTTCAACGACATGGGCGCGCGGCTGCAGGAATCTTATGCCGACCTGGAGAAGAAGGTCGAGACACGGACTGCGGAGCTGAGAGAAACGCTCGAACAGCAAACCGCGACGTCGGAAGTATTGGAAGTCATCAGCTCATCTCCGGGCGAACTGGATCCGGTGTTCCAGAAGATGCTCGAAAAAGCTACCCATATCTGCGGAGCGCATTTCGGCACGATGAACCTTTACGACGGGGAAAGCTTCCGTAACGTTGCGCTCTACAATGTACCGGACGCGTATGTCGCACAGGCTGATATGCCGATCCGTCCGCACCCGAAAAGCGGCCTTGGCACGATTGTCAGAACCCATCAGGCGATCCAAATCGAGGATCTTCGGACACAGGCCCCCTATCTCGAAGGCCATCCAGCCGTCGTTGCGATGTCCGATCTTGCGGGGGCCCGGACTATTGTCATCGTTCCGCTGCTCAAGGAAAACGAGTTGATCGGCACGATCGCGATCTATCGCCAGGAGGTCCGGCCATTTACCGACAAGCAGATCGCGCTTGTCAGCAGTTTCGCCAACCAGGCCGTGATCGCCATCGAGAACACGCGGCTGCTCCGAGAATTGCGCGAACGTACCAAGGATCTGAGCGAGTCTCTCGACGAATTGCGCACCGCGCAGGACCGCCTGATTCAGACCGAGAAACTGGCTTCGCTCGGCCAGCTCACCGCCGGGATCGCGCACGAGATCAAGAACCCGCTCAATTTCGTCAACAATTTCTCGGCGCTGTCGGCGGAACTGATCGACGAGCTGAACGATGTGCTGAAGCCCGCCGCGCTCGACGACAAGACCCGCGAGGAGATCGACGAACTCACCCATATGCTGAAGGGCAATCTCGAAAAGGTCGTGCAGCACGGCAGGCGCGCCGACTCGATCGTCAAGAACATGCTGCTGCATTCGCGCGAGGGATCAGGCGAAGTCCGCTCCGCCGACATCAATACGATCATCGAGGAAAGCCTCAACCTCGCCTATCACGGCGCGCGGGCGGAAAAATCCGGATTCAACATCACGCTAAAGCGCGATCTGGATCCCGAGGCCGGCATGGTCGATCTCTATCCGCAGGAAATCACGCGGGTGTTCCTCAACCTGATCTCGAACGGCTTTTACGCCGCGACCAAGCGCAAGGAGACGGGCGAGAAGGGCTTCGAGCCTGTGCTGACGGCGACGACGAAAAACCTCGGCAACAAGGTGGAAATCCGGATTCGCGATAACGGCACGGGTATCCCTTTGGAAGTGAAGGAGAAAATGTTCAATCCCTTCTTCACGACGAAACCCGCGGGCGAGGGAACCGGGCTCGGATTATCGATGAGTCACGACATCGTGGTGAAACAGCATGGCGGCAAGATCGACGTACGGACGGAGCCTGATGTATTCACCGAATTCATTATTACGCTGCCGCGAAAAGGCGTAG
Source organism: Bradyrhizobium sp. OAE829 (assembly GCF_040546575.1). NCBI lineage: Bacteria > Pseudomonadati > Pseudomonadota > Alphaproteobacteria > Hyphomicrobiales > Nitrobacteraceae > Bradyrhizobium > Bradyrhizobium sp. OAE829. The sequence continues at coordinate 6,949,862 of NZ_JBEPOE010000001.1, forward strand.
CGCGGGCATGATTCCGAAAAGTGGAGACCGGTTTTCGGATAAGGTCATGCCCAATGATACTGGAGGCAGAAATTGAGCGTTTACATCCTCATCGTGGATGACGAGCCCGATGTCGAAACGCTGTTTCGGCAGCAGTTCCGGCGCGATCTCAAATCCGGTCGCTTTACGATGGAGTTCGCGCCGTCGGCGCCTGCGGCGCTGGAGCGTGCCGCGGAAGTTCGTGACCCGTCGCTGATCCTGATCCTGTCCGACATCAACATGCCCGGCATGAGCGGGCTTGAAATGCTGCCGAAGGTGCGCGCGGCGCGGCCTGATGTGCCCGTCATCATGATTACCGCCTATGGCGATGCCGAAACCCGCCGCAAGGCGATCGAGCGCGGCGCGATCGGCCTCCTGACCAAGCCGATCGATTTTGCGCTGCTGCGCCACGAGATCGATACCCGGCTCGGGCAAGCCGCATGACCGCAACGATCCTCGTCGTCGACGACGAGCCCGATCTCGAGGCTCTGGTGCTGCAGAAATTCCGTCGTCAGATCCGCGACGGCATCGTAGCCTTTGTGTTCGCCCATGACGGGATCGAAGCGCTGGCCTCGATCGAGCAGAACCCGCATGTCGACATGGTGGTATCCGACATCAACATGCCGCGCATGGACGGGCTGTCGCTGCTCGCCAAGCTGCAGGAGGCCGAAGACAAGAAATCCACCATCATCGTGTCCGCCTATGGCGACATGAGCAACATCCGCACGGCGATGAATCGCGGCGCGTTCGATTTCCTGACCAAGCCGATCGATTTCGGCGATCTGGAAATGACCATCGACAAGACCATCCGCCATGTCGAGATGATGCGCGAGGCGCGCCGCCGCCAGGCCGAGGCCGAGCGCGCGCACGCCTCGCTGTCGCGCTATTTCTCGCCGCAGATTGCGAGCCGTCTTGCCGCCATCGGCGACAGCGACGGCATGGAGGTGCATTGGCGCGAGGTCGCGGCGATCTTCACCGACATCACCGGTTTCACCTCGCTGGTGGAAACCGCCGCGCCCGACGTGCTGGGGACGCTGCTCGGCGACTATGTGGGCGGCATGACCGACGTGGTGTTCGCCCATGAGGGGACGGTCGCCAAGATCATCGGCGATGCGATCCACGTTCTGTTCAACGCGCCGGGGGATCAGCCTGATTACGCCAGGCGCGCGATCGCCTGTGCCCACGATCTCGATGGCTGGGCGCAGGAATTTCGCCTGCGCTGGGAGGAAAAGGGTGTGAATTTCGGGGCCACGCGCGTCGGCGTCCACGCCGGTCCCGCGCTGGTCGGAAATTTCGGCGGCAGCAGGTTTTTCGATTACACCGCCTATGGCGACACCATCAACACCGCGGCGCGGCTGGAGGCCGCCAACAAGTTCCTGGGCACGCGGATTTGCGTCAGCGCCGTCGTCGCTGATGGCGCCGGAGATTTTCGCGGCCGGCCGGTCGGCGACCTCGTGCTGCGCGGGCGCAGCGAACCGCTGCGCGCCTATGAGCCGTTGACGGCGGCAGCGTTTGAGAGCCCCGCGGCATCGCAATATTCCGAAGCCTTCACCAAGCTCGAGGCTGGTGACCCGGCGGCGATGCCGGCTTTTGCGGCGCTGGTCGGCGCGCATGCCGACGATGCGCTCGCCGGCTTTCATCTGAAGCGGCTGCTCAACGGCGCCAAGGGCGTCCGCATGCAACTGGAATAACAAGAAACGGAGAATGGATATGACGACCGACTTTGTGGCAGGCAATTACCGGTTCATCCCGGCAGTGTTTCAGTATTCGGCTGGCGCAGCAGCCAGTCCCGGTTTCGAGACCGAGCGGGTGCGGTTCGACAAACCGGTGGCGCTGGCGGAAGGCTTTGCCCAGATTGCCAAATATATTCAGGCCGCGGGCAGGCCGCTGACCTCGTTCTGCGCCTGCGAGCTGCGTTCGCCGGCCGCCTTCACCGACGAGGGCTTCCGTAATTTCAACCTGCATTACGTCAAGACGCTCGCCGAATGGGAGATCTATGACGGCACCACCAATCCGGTGGCGCGCAGCAATGTCTGTCCCGAGATCGATCCGCCCGCCGAACCGTCGTTCTATGCCTTCTCGTTTACGCGCCCGAGCGGGAATACGACGCCGAGCTTCGTGATCGCGGGCAGCGGTGAATCGCTGGAAGGCGGTGCGACCTATGCCGAGCGCACCGTGCGTTACCGCGACCTCAGCCCCGACGGGTTGAAGGAGAAAGTGAGCTACGTGGTCGGCGCCATGGAAAAGCGCATGGGCGAATTTGGCTTTGGCTGGAAGGATGCGACGGCGGCACAGACCTACACGATCCACGACTTCCATCCGGTGTTTGCCGAAGAGCTGGTCCGCCGCGGCGCCGCGCGTTCGGGCCTGACCTGGCATTTCGCAAGGCCGCCCGTGATCGACCTCGAGTATGAGATGGATTGCCGGCGCGGGTGTTGCGGGAGATTGTGATCTGAGAGCTGAGTTTTGCCGGGTTAGCTCTCAATTGCCGTCATTGCCTGCGACAAACGCAAGGCGTTTGCGCATGGGAGCGAAGCGACGACTTGTCCGCCGTAGCTCAACGAGCGAAGGCGGAAGCAATCCATACTTTCCTCGTGGAAGGATGGATTGCTTCGCTACGCTCGCTATGACGGGCTTAGGACTTCCGCCTACCGCTCCCTTGGATCGAGCGCGTCGCGCAGGCCGTCGCCGACGAGGTTGAACGACAGCACCACGAGGAAGATCGCCAGTCCCGGCCAGATCGCCATCCAGGGCGCGTTGGTCAGGAAGCGCTGCGCTGAATTGAGCATGCTGCCCCAGGACGGCGAGGGCGGTTGCTGGCCGAGGCCGAGGAATGACAGTGCGGCCTCCGCAATGATGGCGGCCGCGATCGACAGCGTCGCCTGCACCAAAAGCGCCGGCATGATGTTCGGCAGGATATGGAACAGCGCGATGCGCCAGCGCGGATTGCCCATCGCGCGCGCGGCCTCGACATAATCTTCGACCTTGACGCTCATCACCTGGCCGCGGGTCAGCCGCACGAAGATCGGCGTCGCCGAGATGCCGATCGCGATCATGGCGTTGCCGAGGCTCGGGCCGAGAAACGCCGCCAGCGCGATCGCGAGGATCAGGAACGGGCAGGCCAGCATCGCATCGGTGATGCGGCTGATCAGGCTGTCGATGAAGCCGCCGCGATAGCCCGACAGCAAGCCGAGCGGCACGCCGATGCCGAGCGCAATCCCGACCGAGATCGCGCCGGCCATCAGCGAGGCCCGCGCGCCATAGACCACGCGGGCCAGGATATCGCGGCCGAGATCGTCGGTGCCGAACCAGTGCTGCCACGTCGGCGGCTTGCGCACCAGCGACCAGCTGGTTGCGATCGGGTCATAGGGCACGATCAGCGGCGCGAACAGCGAGAGCACCACGAACAGCGCGATGACGACAAGGCCGACCACGGCGCCCTTGCGCTTGAACAGCCGCCGCAGCGCGCGCCGGGTCGGGCTCTCCAGTTCATCGGAGGCGACCTTTGGAAGGGTGCCGAGAGTGACGTCGGTCATGGGTTACGCCCTCAGTCGCGGGTTGACGAGGACATAGGCGATATCGGCGACAAGGTTCAGCGTGATGTAGATCGTCGCCGTCGTCAGCACGACGCCTTGCACGACCGCGTAATCGCGGTTGAACACGGCGTCGACGATCAATTTCCCAAAGCCCGGAATCGAAAAAATCTGCTCGGTCAGCACCGCGCCCGACAGCAGCGTGCCGAGTTCGAGCGCGCCGAGCGTGATTACCGGGGTCAGCGCGTTGCGCATCGCGTGCTTGAGGATCACCGAACGTTCGGAAAGCCCTTTTGCGCGCGCTGTCCGCACGTAATCGCTCTCCAGCACCTGCAGCATCGCGCTGCGGGTGTGCCGCATCAGGATCGCGGCGATGGCGTTGCCGAGCACGAAGGCCGGCATGATGGTGGAGGCGAGGCTGGCGCGCCAGTTTTCCGACAGCGGCACATAGCCGGAGGCCGGAAGCCAGCCGAGCTCGATCGAGAACAGGAAGATCAGCATGATGCCGAGCCAGAAATTCGGCGTCGAGATGCCCCACAGCGCGAACAGGTTGGCGCCGTAGTCCCACGCCGTGCCTTTCTTGACGGCCGATACGATGCCGGCGGGAATGCCGATCAGGAAGGCGATCACGATCGCCATCGAGCCGAGCTGGATCGTCACCGGCAATTTCTGCGCGATCAGGCTGAGCACGGGCACCTTGATGCGCAGCGACTCGCCGAAATCGCCCGACAGCACGCCCTTGACCCAATAGACGTACTGGATCGGGATCGGCTGATCGAGCCGGTATTGCGCGCGGATTTGCGCAATCACCTCGGGATCGCGCTCCTCGCCGGCCATGACCAGCGCGGGATCGCCGGGCAGGAGATGCTGCAGCGAAAAGATCAGGACCGACACGAAGAACAGCGTCGGGATCAGCTGCAGGATGCGCTGGCCGAGGAAGTTCAGCATGGCGGATGCACCGTCTGGAATACGGACAGTTTAGGTGGGGTTGACGGTGCGCGCTGCGTGGTTCCCTCCCCCCTTGCGGGGGAGGGACAGGGGGAGGGGTGGCCCCGGGCGAGGACGTCATGATCGGCCAATGCTGCTCGCAACTCACCGGCACCACCGCTGTGGTACCCCTCTCCCCAACCCTCCCCCGCAAGGGGGGAGGGAGCGCACCGAGCAAGCGGCATAATCGCCCTCACTTCAGCGTCAACCCGGTCACGCGCACCAGCCCGTCCGGCATCTGCTTGTAGCCTTCGAGTCTTGTGCTATGCGCAATCAGGATCTTGCGGTGATAGATGTAGAGCAGGGGCTTTTCCTCCAGCACGAGCTTGGCCAGTTTCTCATAGATGGCCTTGCGCTGCGCCTGATCAGTGACGAGGCGGCCGTCGTCGAGTGCCTTGTCGGCTTCGGGATTGGACCACGCGCTGTAGTTCTGCGGCGCGTTCGATTTCTGGAACACGTAGGAATTGCCGTCGGGGTCGATCCGTCCGCTCCAGGCCAGCATGAAGGCCTGGTATTCGCCTGATTCAGCCAGCTTCAGCGAGGTTGCGAATTCGGTGACCCTGATCTTCATGTCGAAGCCGGCTTCCGAGGCCATCGACTGGATCACCTGCGCCACGGCTTCGGTTTCCGCGCCCTTCGGCACCATGAAATCGACGCTGACGGGCGCCGTGACCCCGGCTTCCTTCAAGAGTGCCTTGGCCTTGGCGATGTCACGCCCACGGACCGGAAAGGCCTTCTGGTAATAGGGGTGGTCGGGGTTGACCCACTGGTTGCCGGGTTTGAATTCGCCGTTGAACACCACCTGGTTGATGGCCTCGCGATCGAGCGACAGATCGAGCGCCTGCCGGACTTTCGCCGACTGGCTGAGCGGCCCCTTGGCCTTGTCCTTGCCGACGTTCAGCGTCACGCCCTGATAGCCGAGCTCGATGGCGCTGGATAATTTCAGTTTGGGGTCGCCCACCACCGCCTTGATGTCGGTGGCGAGCAGACGCTCGATCAGATCGAGGCCGCCGGATTTCAGATTGGCGAGGCGCACGGTGGCGTCGACCAGCGGCAGGTAAACGATGCGGTCGATCTTGATCGCGTCCTTGTTCCAGTAATCGGCGAACTTCTCGAACACGATGCGGTCCTGCTGCACGCGCTCGACGAATTTGTAGGGACCCGCGCACACAGGCTTCAGGCCGAACTTGTCGCCTTCGGCCTTAGCCGCCTTTGGCGAAACCATCATGCCGGCGCGGTCGGTGAGCTGCGCGATCAGCGGCGAGAACGGCGTCTTAAGCACCAGCTTGATGGTGAGGGGGTCGACCACCTCGACACGGTCGAGCTGCGCCAGCTCCGGCTTGCGGAACGAGGTCGGCATCGTCATGTGGCGGTCGAGCGAGAATTTCGCGGCCTCGGCGTCCAGCGGCTCGCCGTCGTGGAATTTCACGCCTGGCCGCAGCTTGATGATGACCTCCTTGCCGTCGGCCGAGGTCTCGTGCGACAGCGCGAGCTGCGGCACGATGTTGATCTTCTCGTCGATGTCGAACAGCTTGTCGCAGAAGCCGGCGAACACGATGCGGCCGACATAGGTGCGCGCCAGGGTCGGATCGAGAATGTCCGGATCCTCGGCAAGCCCGATGCGCAGCGTGGTCTGGGCCTGAACACTCGCCTCGAACGACAGCAACAGAGCCGCCGCGGTCACCGCCAAACGCAAGATTTTCATCGCACCCATCCTCTTGATTACACTGCTGTTGGTCGTGTTCCTGATATATCAACCCCGTTGCGGCCCACGCCTTCCGCCCGTCCAAAGGCGGCGACCAGTTTTTCCAGCACCGGTGAAAAGCCGCCATCACTGGGCACGATGCTATCAGGCGCCGGCAGTTCCGCCATCCGGTGGCAGGCGGTGGCGTGCCCCGTGCTGTCGGCCAGGAGCTGCGGCACCTCGGTGCGGCAGCGCTCGACCACATAGGGGCAGCGGGTATGAAAGCGGCAGCCGGACGGCGGATCGAGCGCGCTCGGCATCTCGCCCTGCAGCACGATGCGGCTGCGTTTGGCCTGCGGCTTGGGTACGGGAATAGCTGACAACAGAGCCCGGCTATAGGGATGCCGCGGGGCGGCGAACAGCGCCTGCGCATCCGCGGTCTCGACGATGACGCCGAGATTCATGACCGCGACGCGGTCGGCGATGTGTTTGACGACGGCCAGATCGTGCGAAACAAAAATGTACGCAAGCCCCAGCCGGTTTTGCAGATCGCGCAGCAGGTTCAGGATCTGCGAGCGGATCGAGACGTCGAGCGCCGACACCGGCTCGTCGCAGATGATCAGTTTCGGTTCCACCGCCAGCGCCCGTGCGATGGCGATGCGCTGGCGCTGGCCGCCGGAAAATTCATGCGGATAACGCCGCGCAAAGCGCGGCTCCAGCCCGACCAGCCGCAGCAATTCCTCGACCCGCTCGCGGCGGCGCGGCGCGGGCACCAGGTCGTGCAGCGCCAGCGGCTCGGTCAGGATCTGGCTGACGGTCATGCGCGGGTTGAGCGAGGCGTAAGGGTCCTGAAAGATGATCTGCGCGTCGCGGCGGAAGTTGCGCAATGCATTGGCATCGAGCGCCAGGAGATCGCGGCCCTCGAAGCGAACGCTGCCGGCGTCCGGTTCGATCAGCCGCAGCACCAGCCGGCTCACGGTGGATTTGCCGCAGCCGGATTCGCCGACCAGCGCCAGCGTCTTGCCAGCTTCGACGTGGAAGCTGACGCCGTCGACAGCCTTGACGAAGGCGGTGGCGCGGCCGAACACCGAACGTCCCGCGACGAAATGTTTTACAAGTCCTTCGACTTCGAGCAGCGCCGTCATGACACCAGCCGCTCCAGCGGCGCCCGGATGCAACGCGAGGCGTGGCCGGGACTGAGGATCGCCAGCGGCGGCGGCGCCGCGACGCAGATGTCAGCAACAAAAGGACAGCGCGCCGAGAAGCGGCAGCCGGGCGGCGGATTGGCCATGTTCGGCACCATGCCCTCGATGGTGGCCAGATGCGAAGCGCGGCGACCGAGCCGCGGGATCGAACCAAGCAGGCCGACGGTGTAGGGATGCTGCGGATTGGCGAACAGCTCATCGACCGGCGCGCGCTCGACGATTTCGCCGGCATACATCACGGCGACCTCGTCACAGACCTCGGCGACGACGCCGAGATCGTGGGTGATCAGGATGATCGCGGCCCCGCTGGCGGCCTTCAGCTCGCGCATCAGATCGAGGATCTGCGCCTGCAGGGTCACGTCGAGCGCGGTGGTCGGCTCGTCCGCGATCAAGAGGCGGGGATCGCAGGCCAGCGCCATCGCGATCATCACGCGCTGGCGCATGCCGCCGGAAAGCTTGTGCGGATACTCGTCGATGCGCTTGTCGGGCGAGGGGATGTGAACGCGGCGCAGCAGTTCGATGGCGTGTTCGCGCGCCTGGCGCTTCGATCCGCCGCGATGGCGCAGGATGGTCTCGATGATCTGGTCGCCGATGGTGAAACTCGGATTGAGCGAGGTCATCGGCTCCTGAAAAATCATCGCCAAACGGTTGCCGCGCAGGTCGCGCAGGGTCTCGTCGGGAACGTCGAGCAGATCAAAGCCGTCGAAGCGGATCGAGCCGGAAACTTGCGCCGAGTGTTTTGACAAAAGTCCCATGATGGCGAGCGACGTCACGCTCTTGCCGCAGCCGGATTCGCCGACCAGCCCCAGCGTCGCGCCGTTGGCGACGCTGAGATCGACGGCATCGACCGCATGGGTCGCGCGGCCGTCGTCGCCATGAAAGATGACGCGCAGGCCCTCGATCTCGATCAGCGGACTGGATTCTGGATTTGACGCGTTTTCTTGACGCGAACCGGTCTCCACTTCGCTGGAAAACGCTCTTGAGGTCATACCTTGCCTGCGGTCGCCGCTTTGATGCTGGCCTCGATGCCGGCGTCGATCGTCGCGCGATCGGTGATTCCGGCGGGATTCTTGCGTGTCGGCATGAAGGCGCGGAAATGCACCCAGCGCTCGCGGCTCACTTCTTCCAGCCGCTCGAGCTCACGCAGCGGATCCGTATGGTCGTCGACACGCAAATTGAGCTCGGACCATTCCTCCTCGCCGTGGATCAGCAGCGCCGCGGATTGCTTGCCGCGCTTGTCGCCGCCCGCGGCCTCACCCGCATGCATCGCGGTGATCAGCCGACGGGGAAAGGGCTGGCCAGCGTTGGCCACATAGGCTTTTGCGGTGTCGTCGAGCACGGCGGCGCCCGCCAGCATGTTGCCCGCGATCGAAAACCCGTCGCCGTGGATGTGTCCGCACCAGTCGACGCAATCCCGGCCGGTATGCGCGGCGATGCGGCCTTTCGCATCCATGACGTGCAGTTGCCGGCTTTCGCGGCCGTCGTCGGTGGCGATCAGGGTTTTGAGGATGTCGTCTGGCTCTCGTCCCTCTCTTAACAGTTTCACGCCGTCGATGCCGTAATAGGGATTGACCAATGCCTGGGTCGCGATGCCGCCGACGCCGGCGACGATATGCGGCACGCGCGCGCCGACTGCGAAGAATTTGGTCGCGACCGCGATGCCGAACTGGCCGGTCGCGGGATCGCGGGCGATGATCGACCAGGTCATCTTGGCGCGCTCCTACCGTCCGGCCGCGTAGCCTTGCATGCCCCGGGGATTGGCCGCCGCACGGCGGCGGCGCCCGACCTTGGAAGCCGCGGTGAGGCGGCCTTCGGACCAGTCAGGGCCGATCTCGACGACATGGCCGCGGCTCTTCAAGGTATCGATAGTCGCCTTCGGTACGCGGTTTTCAACCACGAGCACGCCGGGCCGCGCGGTGCGCGGCCAGAACGAGATCGGGAAATGCTCGGAGTGCCATGCCGGCGCGTCGATCGCTTCTTGCAGGTTCAGATTGGCGTGGACATGCCGCAGGAAGAATTGCGTGGTCCATTGATCCTGCTGGTCGCCGCCAGGCGAACCCCAGGCCATGTACGGCTCGCCGTCGCGTAGCGCCATGGTCGGCGAGAGCGTGGTGCGCGGACGCTTGCCGGGCGCCAGTGCCGCGGGATGATCTTCCTCGAGCCAGAACATCTGGGCGCGGCTGCCGAGGCAGAAGCCGAGTTCGGGAATCACCGGTGAGGATTGCAGCCAGCCGCCGGACGGCGTCGCCGAGATCATGTTGCCGGCCTGGTCGATGATGTCGAAATGCACGGTGTCGCCGCGCACCTCGCCGAAGCGGCCGACGGTCGGCTCGCCGGCACCCATGGCGCCAACCGCCTCGCGATGCCCTTCAGCGCGGCGCATCTTGACGACCGATCCGAAACCTTCCACGGAGCCGGGGAGGAAATCGAGCGAGGCCTTGTCCCTCGAGATCAGCTTGCGGCGTTCGTCATTGTAGGCGTCCGACAGCAAGGTCGCGATCGGGATGTCGGTAAACTTTGGATCGCCGTAGAATTTCTCGCGGTCGGCGAAGGCAAGCTTGGCGCATTCGGTCTGCAGATGGATGAATTCGGGCCCGGCGGGATCAAGCCCGTCGAGTTCAAAACCCTTGAGCAACGCCAGCTGCTGCAGCATGACGGGGCCCTGGCTCCAGACACCGGGCTTGCACACGGTGTAGCGGCCGTAGTCATAAGTCAGCGGAGCCTCGACGGTCGGCTGCCAGCGCGCCATGTCGTCGGCGCGCAGCACGCCGCGATGCGGCGAGCCGCTGACGTCCATGACGTCCTGGGTGCGGCAGAACTTGTCGATCGCCTCCGCAACGAAGCCGTGCGACCACGCCTTGCGCGCGGCTTCGATCTGCGCGACGCGGTCACCTCCGACGCTCTCGGCTTCTTTCAGGATGCGGGCGTAGGTTTCCGACAGCTGTTTGTTGGTGAAGAGCGTGCCGGGTTTTGGCACTTCGTTGTTCGGCAGGTAGACCGCAGCCGACGTCTTCCAATGATTGCGGAACAGTTTTTCGACGATCTGGATCGTCGCCGCCGCGCGCTCCACCAAGGGATAGCCGTCGCGGGCATAGGCGATCGCGGGTTCCAGCACGTCGCGCAGCCGCATCGTGCCGTAATCGCGCAAGAGCAACATCCAGGATTCGAACGTGCCGGGCACGCAGGCCGCGAGCAGCCCGGTGCCGGGCACCATCTCCAGCCCCTCGCTGCGGTAATGCGCGATGGTGGCGCCGGCCGGCGCCGGGCCCTGGCCGCAGATCACCTCGGTGCGGCCGCGCTTGGTGTCATGCACGATGATCGGTACATCGCCGCCCGGGCCGTTCAGATGCGGCTCGACCACCTGCAGTGTGAAGGCGGTGGCAACGCCGGCATCGAACGCGTTGCCGCCCTTTTCCAGGATGCCCATTCCGACCGCCGTGGCGATCCAGTGGGTCGAGGTCACAACCCCGAACGTGCCTTCGATTTCGGGCCTGGTCGTGAACGGATCGGGATTGATGTTGCTCATGGGAATCCGATGCTGCGCTGGTATTTGGTGCGCCACTTGACCACAGGCGGGGCCTGCTGCCAACCGTTTGGTTGACTTAGCGGGCTCCCATCCCAGTGATCACGCAGGCACGGCTTCGGCCGGCGAATTGACGGCGTGGCAGGCGACGCCGTTGATCAGCGCGGGCGCCTGCTGACGGCACAGATCGTAGGCCAACGGGCAGCGCGGGTTGAAGGCGCAGCCGGGCGGTGGATTGATCGGATTGGGGATCTCGCCCTTGACCGGAATCCGCTGGCGGCCGGACATCGCCAGATCAGGAACCGCACCCAGCAGCATCTTGGTGTAGGGCATCCGTGGATTGCTGAAGAGTTCGCGTCCTTCCGCGATTTCGACGATGCGGCCGAGATACATCACGCCGATGCGGCTCGCCATATGGCGCACCACGGCAAGGTTATGGCTGATGAAGAGATAAGTCAGGCCGAACTTGTCCTGCAGATCGCGCATCAGATTGAGGATCTGCGCCTGCACGGAGACGTCAAGCGCCGAAGTCGGCTCGTCGCAGACGATGAATTCGGCTTCCGAGGCCAGCGCGCGGGCGATCGCGATGCGCTGGCGCTGCCCGCCGGAAAACTCATGCGGAAACTTCAGGCCGTCATCGGCATGCAGGCCGACGAGGCTCAGCAATTCACCGACGCGCGCGGCGATGTCGCGCTCGCCCGCGATCAGGTCGAAGGCGCGGATCGGCTCGGAGACGATGGCATCGACCCGGAAGCGCGGATTGAGGCTCGCATAGGGGTCCTGGAAGATCATCTGGATGCGGCGGCGCAGCTTCTGCCGTACCTGTGCCTGCCTTGCGTCGGTCATCGAGACGCCGTCGATGACGACTTCGCCGGAGCTCGGCGGTAGCAATCCGACCACCATCCGTGCCACGGTGGTCTTGCCTGAACCGGATTCGCCGACGAGGGCGAAAGTCTCGCCCTTCTTGATGCCGAAGGTCACGCCGTCGACCGCTTTCAGGAATTCCAGGTGCCCGCCTTCGAGCACGCGGTTGAGCCACGGTTTTGAAACGTCGAACTGGCAGCGCAAATTCCTGACGTCGATGAACGGTGCCGCGCTCATGCCGCGGTCTCCTTGATCGCCGTCTTGGCCGCGTCATCATAGAGATGACAGGCCACAGCCTGCGTACCGTGCGCGATCGGCTCCGGACGCTCGACGCGGCAGCGGTCGAAGACGAAGCCGCAGCGCGGGTTGAACGAGCAGCCATTCGGGATCGCCGACAGCCGCGGCATCGAACCGGGTATCTGCACAAGCCGTTTGTCTTCGCCCGCCAGCGTCGGGATCGCGCCCATCAGGCCCTTGGCGTAGGGATGCAGCGGGTTCTGCACGACGTCCTGAACCGGGCCGATCTCGGCAATCCGCCCCGAATACATCACCGCGACGCGGTCGGAGGTTTCGGCGATCACGCCCATGTCGTGGGTTACCAGCATCACGGCGGTGCCATGGTCGCGGCCGAGGCGTTTGATCAGCGAGATGATCTGCGCCTGCACGGAGACGTCGAGGGCCGTGGTCGGCTCGTCGGCGATGATCAGATCCGGTTCGGCACAGATCGCAAGCGCGATCACGACGCGCTGGCGCATGCCGCCGGAGAATTCATGTGGATAGGCGTCGATGCGTTTTTCCGGCGCGGGAATTCCGACCTCCGCCAACAGGTCGATGGCGCGCTTGCGCGCCGCGGTCTCCGAGAGATTGAGATGGGTCCGGATGGTTTCGACGATCTGGTCGCCGATCTTGTAGAGCGGATTGAGGCTGGTCAGCGGATCCTGGAAGATCATCCCGATGCGTTTACCGCGGATGCGGCGGATCTCTTCCGGCGGCAGGTGATCGATCCGCATCCCCGACAGATAGATCTCGCCGCCCGAGATGCGCCCGGGCGGATCGATCAGGCCGATCACGGCAAGGCCTGTCACGGATTTTCCCGCGCCGGATTCGCCGACCACGCCGAGCACCTCGCCCTTGGCGATATCGAAGGAGATACCGTTGATGGCGTGCAGGACGCTACGGCGGGTGTGGAACTCCACCTCGAGGTTACGCACGGAAAGGACAGGGTTGGTCATCGGAGTTTCGGGTTGAGCGCGTCGCGCAGCCAGTCGCCGAGCAGATTGATGGACAGGATCAGTCCGGCCAGCGCAAAGCCGGGGAAGGCCACGATCCACCATTCGCCCGCGAACAGATAATTGTTGCCGATCCGGATCAGCGTGCCCAGCGACGGCATGGTATCGGGCATCCCGGCGCCGAGGAACGACAGCGTGGCTTCCGTAATGACGGCGAGCGCCAGGTTGATGGTGGCGATCACCAGGATCGGACCCATCGTGTTCGGCAGCACGTGACGCAGCATGATGATGGGGGCGGGGAGCCCGATCAATTGAGCGGCCGCGACATAATCCTTGTTCTTCTCGACCATGACGGAGCCGCGCACGGTGCGGGCATATTGCACCCAGAAACTCAGTCCGATCGCGATCACCAGCACCACCAGCGTACTCATGGCGTCCAGCCGGTTGCCGAACACCGATTTGGCGACGCCGTTGACCAGGAGCGCGATCAGGATGGCCGGGAAGGTGAGCTGCACGTCGGCGATGCGCATGATCAGGCCATCGACCGCGCCGCCGACATAGCCAGCGATCAACCCAAGCGTAATTCCGAGCGTGCCGGCGAAGACGACGCCGAGCACGCCGACGACGAGCGAGATCCGAAGCCCGTAGAGAATAGCGGAGAACACGTCGCGGCCCTGCTCATCGGTGCCGAGCAGGAACGGGCTCTGGCCGTCGGCGGTCCACAGCGGCGAAATGCGGGAGTTCATCAGCTGAAGCTGCGCCGGATCGAACGGGTTCTGAACCGAAAGGACCGAAGCGAAGATCGCCAGCAGGAAAAACAGGAGCGTAACGGCTGCCGCCACCATCGTCAGCTTGGAACGGCGGAACGAATAGAAGATGTCGCTATCGAGCGCGCGTCTGAACCAGCCCGCTCCGGCGCGCGAAGGCGCTGCGCTCGGCTCGGCTCGGTGGGGAACGACGGCGTCGGACATCGATGATCTTTCTTTTAAGCCGGACGGCGGAGGGTCGAGCGCAGCCGCGGATCGACGACGGTGTAGAGGATATCGACCACCAGATTGATGGTGACGAAGATCAGCGACACCATCAAAAGGTAGGCCGCCATGATCGGGATATCGACGTTTTGCACTGCCTGCACGAACAGCAACCCCATGCCCGGCCACTGGAATACGGTTTCGGTGATGATGGCAAATGCAATAACCGAGCCAAATTGCAACCCGGCCACGGTGATGACGGGAACCAGCGTGTTCTTGAGCGCGTGGCCGAAATGGATCGCCCGCGTGGTCAGGCCGCGGGCCCGCGCGAAGCGGATGTAATCGGTGCGGAGGACTTCCAGCATTTCAGCGCGCACCAGCCGCATGATCAATGTTAGCTGGAACAGGCCAAGTGTGATGGACGGCAGGATCAGCGCCTTGAGGCCGGAAAGGGTCAGAAGGCCGGTGGTCCACCAGCCGACCCGCACGACATCGCCGCGGCCGAACGAGGGCAGCCAGCCCAATGTCACCGAGAACAGGTAGATCAGCAAAATACCGATCAGGAAGGTCGGTAGCGAGATTCCGATCAGCGATACGGCCTGGAATATTTTGGCGAGCGCGGTGTCGCGTTTGAGCGCCGAATAAACCCCCATCAGGATGCCGAACACCATCGCGAAGATGGTGGCGCAGATGGCGAGCTCGAGCGTCGCTGGCATCCGCTCTGCGAGCAGGCTCGAGACCGGCTGGCGGAACTGATAGGACACGCCGAATTTGAACTGGGCGGCATTGCCGAAATAACGCGCGAATTGCATCACCACGGGATCGTCGAGACCGAGCGACTTGCGCACCGCTTCGCGTTCGGCCGCAGACGTATCCAGCGAGACGATCTGGTTGACGGGGTCGCCGGCGAACCGGAACATCGAAAACGAGATGATCCCGACCGCAAGCATGACGCCGATCGCCTGGATCGCCCGGCGAAGAGTGAAAGCGAGCATGTGATCCTTTCACTTCTCTCTTTACGCGGTGGCGGACGTCACTGTCCGCCGGAAACGAAAAGTCCCGGGGGCGCGAAGCCACCGGGACCTGGGTCGTTGGGCCTGCCTACGGTTCTTTGACCATCCAGTAGGGCAGGACCTGATTGTCGGCGCGTTGCTGCACCTTCAGTTTTTTCGATACACCCCAGGCCAGCGCCTGCTGATGCAGCGGGATGTAGGCGTAATCCTTCGCCGCGATCTCGAACGCTTCCTTGATCAGCTGATCGCGCTTGGCCGGATCGGGTTCGACCAGCACCTTGTCGGTGATCTCGTCCATCTTCTTGTTGCAGTAGCCGGCAACGTTGGCTTCGCCGCGTGAGGATTTCGGGTCGTCGCGGCAGCCCATGATGTCATAGAGCACGTTGTGCGAGTCCGACGTGCCGGGCGTCCAGCCGAGCAGATAGAACGATGACTGGTAGCCGCCGGGTTTCAGGATCTTGGCGAAGTACTGCGCCTTGGGCTGCGCCAGCAGATCGACCTTGACGCCGATGCGCGCCAGCATGCCGACCACCGCCTGGCAGATCGCGGCGTCGTTGACATAGCGGTCGTTGGGGCAATCCATCGTGACCTGGAAACCGTCGGGATAGCCCGCTTCCGTCAAGAGCTTCTTGGCGCCGTCGGGATCGAATTTCGGGCGGGTAAAGTCCTTGGAAAGCGGAAACAGTTGCGGCGCAATCATCAGGGCCGAGGGCGTCGAGAGCCCACGCATCACGCGGGTCTTGATCAGTTCGATATCGATCGCCTTGAAGAAGGCCTCGCGGACCTTGATGTCCTTGAACGGATTCTTGCCCTTGATGTTCGAATACAGCAATTCGTCGCGGGCCTGGTCCATGCCAAGGAAGATGGTGCGCAGCTCAGGCCCCTTCATCACCTGGGTAGTCGGGGTGGAATCGACGCGGCCGATGTCCTGGGTCGGAACCGGCTCCATGATGTCGACTTCGCCCGACAGCAGGGCAGCGACGCGCGTGGCGTCGGACCCGATCGGCGTGAAGACGATTTCCTTGAGATTGTGCTCGGGCTTGCGCCACCAATTCGGGTTCGCCTTGAACACGGTCTTGACGCCGGGCTGATGGCTCTCGACGGTGAAGGCGCCGGTGCCGTTGGCATTGAGCGAGGCGAAGCTCGGCGTCGTCGCTGCGGCCGGCGTCGGCGCCGTGGCGTTGTTCGCCTCGGCCCACTTCTTGTCCATGATGTACCAGGTATCCCATTGGTAGTGCAGAATGGGATTGGGCGAGGTCAGGATGAAATCGACGGTGTTGTCGTCGACCTTGACGACCTTTACGTCGGCGGCGATGCGGGCCTGTACGTTCGAACCCTTGGCGCGAGCGCGGTCGGCCGAGAACACCACGTCGTCGGCGGTGAAGGGGTCGCCGTTCTGGAACTTGACACCCTTGCGCAAATGGAAGCGCCAGCGGGTCGGCTCCGGGGTTTCCCAGCGTTCGGCCAGCCCCGGAATGATCTTCAGGTCCTTGTCGCGCGCAATCAGGCCTTCATAGACCTGCCCTAGATGTGCATGCGTGGTGGATTCGTTGAGCGTATACGGATCCAGCGATTTGAGGTCGCCCTGGTTGGCGTAGCGCAGGGTCTGGGCCGATGCCGGCGTAACCGCAAAGCCGAGCATTGTAACCGTAGCCACTGCAAGCAAACTCTGACGTAACGACATTTGTTCGATTTCCCCGCTTTGATCAGCCCAATTCCGCAATAGCGGCGGATATTGCCGATCCATGTTGCCAAAGTCCAGCCACCGCGCAAGCGCGATCCCCTTCAGCGGACCGGTTTGCACCGCGATGCGGCAACGTCTAGCTTTACCTTAAGCTGAGCGCGAGACCGCGTTACATTAAACTTTCGGAGTGCCGGTGGCGGAACTGAAGGCTGACGTTCTTGTGTTGGGGGCAGGCATGGTCGGCGTCGGCGCTGCGCTGCACCTGCAGAAAAAGGGCCGCGATACGGTCCTGATCGACCGCCACGAACTTGCCGGCGAGGAGACCAGCTATGGCAATGGCGGACTGATCGAATGCGCGTCGGTCTTTCCCTACATGTTTCCCCGCGACCTGCGCCAGATCCTGCAATATGCGACCAATCGTACGCCGCAGTTGCGTTATCATTTCGCCGATCTGCCGTCCTTCCTGCCCTGGCTGGTGCGTTACTTCCTCGCGTCTTCGCCGGAGCGTGCGCTGCACAGTGCAATGGCCGAATTGCCGCTGATCCAGCGCAGCCTGGTCGAGCATGAGGCGCTGATCGCGGAAGCCGATGTGCCGGAGTTGTTGCGCCGGACCGGCTGGATCAAGCTCTATCGCTCCGATGCGACGCTGGCGGAAGCGGTGAAGGAACTCGAACGCGCCAAGCAATATGGCGTCGCGGGCGACATCCTCGGCGCATCTGCCATCGCAGCGCGCGAGCCGAATTTGACCGGCGATTTCGCCGGCGCGGTGCATTTTCCCGATCCCGGTTTTGTCCCCGATCCCGGCGGCCTCACCAAGGCCTATGCGGCGCTGTTCGGCCGCAAGGGCGGCCGGTTCCTGGTCGGCGATGCGCGAACGCTCGAACAATCCGGCGCAAGGTGGCGCGTCGCAACCCAGAAAGGGTCAATCACCGCGCGCGAAGTCGTCGTCGCGATGGGGCCGTGGTCCGATCAGATCTTCGCCCCGCTCGGCTATTCGATCCCGCTCAACGTCAAGCGCGGCTATCACATCCATCTGGCGCCGCGCGGCAACGCCGTGCTCAATCATCCTGTGCTGGATACCGATCAGGGCTTTCTGCTGGCGCCGATGAACCGCGGCATTCGTCTGACCACCGGCGCCGAGATGGCCCGCCGCGATGCACCGCCGACCCCGGTCCAGGTCGAACGGGCCATGCCAAAGGCGCATAGACTGTTTCCCCTGGGGGAGCCGGTCGACGCCCGGCCATGGAAGGGGGCGCGGCCCTGTTTGCCGGATATGCTGCCGGTGATCGGGAAGGCGCCCCGCCATCCCGGTTTGTGGTTCGATTTCGGCCACCAGCACCACGGCCTGACGCTCGGACCCGCAACCGGCCGGCTGCTGGCGGAAATGATGACCGGCGAGACCCCGTTTGCCGATACTAGCCCTTTTGCTGTCGAACGTTTTGGTTGACCATAGGGGGCGATTGGGGACCCCGAAAGGCGGTCTTGTCCTTGCGTGACCCAGCCAGTCACGGTGATACTGCGGCAAGCCATTAATGAAGGAGCGGCCATGAAGGTAAACGTTGAAATTGATTGCACGCCGCTCGAGGCCCGGCAGTTCTTCGGACTTCCGGACGTTCAGCCGATGCAGACCGCGGTCATGGACAAGTTGCAGCAGCAGATGATGGCCAACATCGACAAGGTCTCGCCGGAATCGCTGATCCAGTCCTGGTTCACCTTCGACCCCAAGATCGCTGAACGCTTTCAGGACATGTTCGTGACCATGGCCGGCCTCGGCGGCATGGCCAAGAAGGACAAGAAATAGTGGGCCTCGCGGAGGACACGCCGGCGGCAGAACGCAAGCTTCGTCCGCCGAGCCTGTTCCTGATGCTCGCCGAAGCCAGAAGCGTGTTCGAACTGAATTCGAGCCTGCTGCTGTCGCCGCTGTTGATGCGCGCCCCGAGGGGCGACGGTCATCCGGTGCTGACGCTGCCGGGATTTCTCGCCAGCGATTTGTCGATGGCGCCGATGCGCCGCTACCTGAAGGAGCTCGGCTACGACAGCTATGCCTGGAACATGGGCCGCAATTTCGGCGGCGTCGCCAGCAAGCGCGGCGCGCTGCGCGACCTCGTCAAGCGAATCCACGAGACCACGGGACGAAAGGTCAGCATCATTGGCTGGAGTCTCGGCGGCATCTACGCACGCGATCTCGCGCTGCAACTGCCGGACATGGTGCGGTCGGTCATCACGCTCGGCAGCCCGTTCGCCAACGACATCACCGCGACCAATGCGACGCGACTGTATGAAGCGCTGTCGGGGGAAAGCATCCACGACAACCCGGAGATCCGGGAAGCCATCGCCGGCGACCTGCCGGTGCCCGCGACCTCGATCTATTCCCGCACCGATGGCATCGTGAACTGGCGTACCAGCCTGCTGCGCCCCTCCAGCACGGCCGAAAATATCGAGGTGCATCTCGCGAGCCACATCGGCCTCGGCGTCAACCCGGCCGCCTTGTGGGCGGTGGCCGACCGCCTGGCGCAGCCGGAAGGCGACTTTAAGCAATTTGACCGTTCGGGGCCGTTTGCCATTGCATATGGGGCCCCGGAAAATGCACTATCCTGACCAATGTCGTTGAGGACCGGGATACCCATCCCCCGTCTTCAGGACCATCTGAACGCCAGAAGCGCCATCAAGGCGCCGCGTGATCTCTGCGGGAGGAAAACATGACTGACGCCAAGAAACTGTCCTCGATGGATGCGTCGTTTCTGTATCTGGAAACGCCTGAAATGCCGATGCATGTCGGAAGCATGGCGATCTTCCGCCTGCCCGAGAATTACAACGGCAACTTCTTCGAAGATTTCAAGGCGATGATCGGCTCCCGGCTGCATCTTGCGCCGATCCTGAAAGCGCGCCTGGAAAAGGCGCCGCTCGACATCGATCATCCGTCCTGGGTCGAGGACGACCAGTTCGACATCGACCGCCACATTTTCCGCGGCAGCCTGCCGGCCCCGTACGACCGCGCGACGCTGGAGCGCATCGTCGGCTGGATGCATGCCAAGCTGCTCAACCGCGCCCGTCCGCTCTGGGAGTTCTATGTCTTCGAGGGTATGAAGGACAACGAGATCGGGCTTTATTCCAAGATGCACCATGCCTGCATCGACGGCGGCGCCGGTGCGGCGCTCACCAACATGATCTACGATCTGACCCCGGTGCCGCGCCAGGTCGAACCGCCGACGGCGCGCAAGGTCGCGCAGGAGCCGCGCGACATCGCCGCCAACCTGATCGATTCCTATCAGCAGCTCTGGCGGCAGCCGTTCGATTCGTCGTCGGCGCCGAAGAGCCTGGAATTGCCGCGTTCGGGCAAGAGCGATCTCGGATCGATCCTGTTCGACAACGCCATGTTCCAGATCGAGAGCGCGGTGAAATTCGCCGCCAGCGTGCCGACGATGCTCAAGAGCGTTTCCGAAGTGGTCGGCAAGATTTCCGATCCGAAGTCGCGCGACAGCATCGCCAGCATGGTTTCGCCGCCGACCGTCCTGAACAAGGCGATCTCGTCGGAGCGCAGCTTTGCCGGCACCTCGATCTCGCTGTCGCGGGCCAAGGCGGTGGCGAAAGCCTCCGGCGGCAAGCTCAACGACGTCGTGCTGGCGCTCTCTTCCGGCGTGGTGCGGCGCTATCTGCTGCAGCAGGGTGCGCTGCCGACGAAGTCGCTGACGGCAGCGGTGCCGATTTCGCTGCGCGAGGAGGGCAACACCGAGGCCAACAACCAGGTGTTCGGCATGATCTGCTCGATCGCTACCAACGTCGAAGATCCCAAGGGACGGCTGGAGGCGATCATCGCGCAATCCACCAAGTCCAAGGAAATGTCGCATCCGCTGCGGGCCTTGATGCCGCAGGTGTCCAACATCTCGATGCTGGGCACGCCGATCGTGGTGCAGATTCTGGCGCTGCTCTACAGCCGCTCTGATCTCTCGAATGTGCTGCCGCCGGCGGCGAACATCGTGGTGTCCAACGTGCCGGGGCCGCGGCAGACGCTCTATGCGGCCGGCGCGGAATTGCTGCACATCTTCCCGGTGTCGATCTCGACCCACGGGATGGCGCTCAACATCACCGTGCAGAGCTATCGCGACCAGCTCGATTTCGGCTTCATCGCCGGCGCCAACATCATTCCGCATGTCCAGGTCCTGTGCGACATGCTCCCGCTGGAATTTGAAGCGCTGGAGGCGGCCTATGCGCCGCCGCCGTCCAAGATGACCAGCGCGGCTGAATAGGGTTTTGCAATGATAGAAATGCCGCCGCTGCAGTTCGCCGAGACGAACGGCATTCGCATGGGTTACTACGAGGCCGGGCCGAAGACCGACAAGCCGCCGGTCATACTGTGCCATGGCTGGCCTGAGATCGCGTTCTCCTGGCGTCACCAGATCAAGGCGCTGAGCGAGGCCGGGATCCGGGTGATCGCGCCCGACCAACGCGGCTATGGTTCGACCGACCGGCCTGAGCCGGTCGAGGCCTATGACATCGAGCACCTGACCGGCGATCTCGTCGGCCTGATGGACCATCTGAAGATCGACAAGGCGATCTTCGTCGGCCACGACTGGGGCGGCTTCATCATCTGGCAGATGCCGCTCCGCCACATCGACCGCGTTGCCGGCGTGGTCGGCATCAACACGCCGCATCACGATCGCCCGCCGGCCGACCCGATCGAGCTGTTCCGAAAACGGTTCGGCGACAGCATGTACATCGTGCAGTTCCAGGATCCGGCCCCGCGAGCCCGACAGGATCTTCGGCAGCCGGGTCGAGCAGACGTTTGACGCCTTCATGCGCAAGCCGGTGCCGCGGCCCGCCGACACGCCCGCCGATCAGGTGGTTGCCGGCGTCGGTGCTTCACCGCGACTCAATTTGGCGTTTCCGCAGATGATTGCGGGTTACGACGCCAAGCATGATCCGCGGAAGCCAATCCTGTCGCCGGAAGAGAAGAAGGTGTTCGTCGATACGTTCACGAAGTCAGGTTTTACCGGCGGCATCAACTGGTACCGCAACATGTCGCGCAACTGGCAGCGTTCGGCCGGGATCGATCACACGGTGAAAGTACCGGCGCTGATGATCATGGCCGAGAACGATCATGTACTGCCGCCGTCGTCGGCTGACGGCATGGAAAAGATCGTTCCCGATCTCGAAAAATATCTGGTGCGCGACAGCGGCCATTGGACGCAACAGGAAAAGCCGGACGAGGTCAGCGCCAAACTGATCGAATGGCGCAGGAAGCGGTTTGGCTAAAGCAGAAATTACCTCATCGTCATTGCGAGGAGCGTAGCGACGAAGCAATCCATTCTTTCTTTTCAAGGCGAGATGGATTGCTTCGCTTCGCTCGCAATGACGGGTTGATACAATGACGGGCTGATACAAAGAATCGGACCAAGGCAGGAGACATTTCGACAATGGCGTCACCGAATAAACTCAGTCCGATTCCCCATCCGCCGAAAAAGCCCGTTGTCGGCAACATGCTGTCGCTGGATCCGAACGCGCCCGTTCAGCATCTGGTGCGGCTGACCAAGGAGCTCGGGCCGATCTTCTGGCTCGACATGATGGGCGCGCCGCTGGTGATCGTGTCGGGCCACGACCTGATCGATGAACTGTCCGACGAGAAGCGCTTCGACAAGGCGGTGCGCGGCTCGCTGCGCCGGGTGCGCGCGGTAGGCGGCGACGGGCTTTTCACCGCCGACACGTCAGAGCCGAACTGGAGCAAGGCGCACAACATCCTGCTGCAGCCGTTCGGTAACCGCGCGATGACGTCCTATCATCCGAGCATGGTCGACATCGCCGAGCAGCTGGTCAAGAAGTGGGAGCGGCTGAACGGCGACGAGGAGATCGACGTCGTCCATGACATGACCGCGCTGACGCTAGACACCATCGGCCTCTGCGGCTTCGACTACCGCTTCAATTCGTTCTACCGCCGCGACTATCATCCGTTCGTGGAATCGCTGGTGCGCTCGCTCGAGACCATCATGATGACCCGCGGCATCCCGCTCGAAGGCCTGTGGCTGCAGAAGCGCCGAAAGGATCTGGCGCTGGACGTCGCCTTCATGAACAAGATGGTCGACGAGATCATCGCCGAGCGCCGCGGCAACGCGGAAGCCGCCGAGGGCAAGAAGGACATGCTCGGCGCCATGATGACCGGCGTCGACCGCGCCACCGGCGAGCAGCTCGACGACGTCAACATCCGCTATCAGATCAACACCTTCCTGATCGCGGGCCATGAGACCACCAGCGGCCTGTTGTCCTGCACGCTCTATGCGCTGCTCAAGCATCCCGACGTGCTGAAGAAGGCCTATGAGGAAGTCGACCGGGTGCTTGGCCCGGATGTCGACGCGCGGCCGACCTATCAGCAGGTCACGCAGCTGACCTACATCACGCAGATATTGAAGGAGGCGCTACGGCTGTGGCCGCCGGCGCCGGCCTATGGCATCGCCCCGCTCCAGGACGAGACCATCGGCGGCAAGTACAAGCTGAAGAAAAACACCTTCGTCACCGTGCTCGTCATGGCGCTGCACCGCGATCCCAGCGTGTGGGGACCGAACCCGGACGCGTTCGACCCGGAGAACTTCAGCCGCGAGGCCGAAGCCAAGCGCCCGGTCAACGCCTGGAAGCCGTTCGGCAACGGCCAGCGCGCCTGCATCGGGCGTGGATTCGCGATGCACGAGGCGGCGCTGGCGATCGGCATGATCCTGCAGCGCTTCAAGCTGATCGACGTCAACCGCTACCAGATGCATTTGAAAGAGACGCTGACGATCAAGCCGGACGGATTCAAGATCAAGGTGCGCCCGCGCGCTGACAAGGAGCGCGGCGCGTTCGCCGGTCGCGCCGCTGCCGCGGTGGCGGCCTCGAACACGGCCGCTGCACCGGCCCGGACCCGCCCCGGCCACAACACGCCGCTGCTGGTGCTCTACGGCTCCAACCTCGGCACCGCCGAAGAACTCGCGACCCGCGTCGCCGACCTTGCCGAGGTCAACGGATTTGCGACCAAACTCGGCGCGCTCGATGACTACGTCGGCAAGCTGCCCGAGCAGGGCGGCGTCCTGATCTTCTGCGCCTCCTATAATGGCGCAGCCCCCGACAACGCCACGCAATTCGTCAAATGGCTGGACAGCGGCCTGCCCAAGGACGCGCTGGCCAAAGTCCGCTACGCGGTGTTCGGCTGCGGCAACAGCGACTGGGCGGCGACCTATCAGTCGGTGCCGCGCATGATCGACGAACATTTGGCGGCGCATGGCGCGCGCAGCGTCCATGGGCGCGGCGAGGGCGATGCCCGCAGCGATCTCGACGGCCAGTTCGAGAAATGGTTCGCCGCCGCAGCCGCCGCGGCAACCAAGGAGTTCGGTCTGGCGTCGACCTTCACCCGCAGCGCCGACGACGCACCGCTGTACACGATCGAGCCAGTAGCGCCGACTGCCGTCAACGTGATCGTGGCGCAGGGCGGTGTTTCGCCGATGAAGGTGCAGGCCAATTCCGAGCTGCAGAACAAGGCCGGCGCCAATCCGTCCGACCGCTCGACGCGGCATATCGAAGTGCAACTGCCGCCGGGCGTTTCCTACCGGGTCGGCGATCACCTCAGCGTGGTGCCGCGCAACGATCCGGCGCTGGTCGATTCCGTCGCGCGCCGGTTCGGTTTCCTGCCCGCCGACCAGATCAGGCTCGCGGTCGCCGAAGGCCGCCGCGCGCAACTGCCGACCGGTGACGCCGTGTCGGTCGGGCGTTTGCTCATAGAATTCGTCGAGTTGCAGCAGATCGCGACCCGCAAGCAGATCCAGATCATGTCGGAAAACACGCGTTGTCCGATGACCAAACCGAAGCTGCTGGCCTATGTCGGCGATGACGCCGCCTCGACCGAGCTCTATCGCAATGATGTACTGGCGAAACGCAAATCGGTGTTCGATCTGCTGGAGGAATATCCGGCCTGCGAGCTGCCGTTCCATGCTTATCTCGAAATGCTGTCGCTGCTGGCGCCGCGCTATTACTCGATTTCGTCGTCACCGGCGGGCGATGCCTCACGTTGCAGCGTCACCGTCGGCGTGGTCGAAGCGCCCGCAAGTTCGGGCCGCGGCGTCTACAAGGGCGTCTGCTCGAACTATCTTGCCGGTCGCCGCGCCGGCGACACCATCCATGCCACGGTGCGCGAGACCAAGGCCGGCTTCCGCCTGCCGGACGATGCGTCGGTGCCGATCATCATGATTGGACCCGGCACGGGGCTGGCGCCGTTCCGCGGCTTCCTGCAGGAGCGCGCCGACCGCAAGGCCAAGGGCGCGAGCTTAGGGCAAGCGATGCTGTTCTTCGGCTGCCGCCATCCCGAGCAGGACTTTCTCTACGCCGATGAACTGAAGGCGTTCGCCGCCAACGGCATCACCGAACTGCACACCGCGTTCTCGCGCGCCGACGGGCCGAAGACTTATGTGCAGCACCTGGTCGCGGCGCAGAAGGATCAGGTCTGGAACCTGATCGAGAAGGGCGCCATCGTCTATGTCTGCGGCGACGGCGGCAAGATGGAGCCGGACGTCAAGGCAGCGCTGGTGTCGATCTATCGCGAACGCACCGGCGCGGACGAAGCAGCCGGCCTGCGCTGGATCGACGATCTCGGCGCCAGGAACCGCTACGTGCTGGATGTGTGGGCGGGGGGCTGACGGTAGCCACCACACCGTCGTCCCTGCGAACGCTCAGATGCGCAATTGCGCATCTGGGGACCCATATCGCGTGATCTATCAGTACAAAAACGCTGTTCGACGAGTCTTCGCAGCCATTGGCGCCGGTGGCTATGGGTCCCCCGATGCGCAATTGCGCATCTGAGCGTTCGCAGGGACGACAGCAATTTATAATCGTGTGCTAGAACCCCCACATGATTCCCTGGGAAAAAATCGATACCGCACATATTCCCGGCACCGACGCGGAACTGCGGCTGATGAAGCGCGGCAAAGAGTTCTCCATCATGCTCGGCACCAACGAGCTGATGAACAGCCGCCTGTCTGGCTCCGAAGCCGCGCTCGCCACCCTCGCGGTCAAGAAGCTGGAAGCGAACAAGAAGCCGCATCTGCTGATCGGCGGATTGGGCATGGGGTTTACGCTGCGCGCTGCGCTCGCTGTGCTCGGCGCGGGTGCGCGGATCGTGGTGGCTGAGCTGGTGCCGGCCGTCGTTGCCTGGGGGCGAGGCCCGATGGCGGAGATTGTTGGCGGCAGCCTGAACGATACCCGTGTCAGCATTCAGGAAGTGGACGTCACCGAAATCATCCGGTCTTCCCGATCGAAATTCGATGCCATTCTGCTCGACGTCGACAACGGCCCCGAAGGCCTGACCCGCAAGGCCAATGACGGGCTCTACAGTTCAGCCGGATTGGGCGCGGCACATATGGCGCTTCGTCCCGGCGGCGTCCTGGCCGTCTGGTCGTCCGGACCCAATGCGCCGTTCTCAAAACGGCTGCGCGCCGCCGGCTTCGATGTGAATGAGGTTGCCGTGCGCGCCACCGGCAGAGGGGGCGGCGCGCGTCACATCATCTGGATCGCGACACGCACGTAGTGCGTCACGCTGCTCCGCGTGTCTGTGATGCCCGAGCGTTGTCTTCAGAACATCGTGTTGTTGTTCGCCGGATTCTCGGGGATCGGCTGGACGACGTCCCAATGCTCGACGATCTTGCCGTTCTCGAGCTTGAAGATGTCGATGATCGCGTTTCCCCTGGTGCCGGGTTCGCGAACGGCGTGGACATGCAGGATGACGTAATCGCCGTCCACGAACGAACGCTTGATCTCGCTGCGGGAGTTCGGGAATTTCTCGCGCAGGAATCCAATGAACTTGCGAAAACCCTCGGGACCATCAGCGGCATTCGGATTGTGCTGGACATAGCGGTCGCCCATATAGGCGATCGCGCCGTCGGCGTCTTTTTGGTTCAGCCCCTTCTCATAGAAGTCGAGCACCGCTTTTCTGTTGGCTTCCTGCTGCGGCGAGGCGGCGTAGGCGCCCGGAGAGGCGAGGGCTAACAGGACGACCGCGGCCAGGGCGATGCGTGGCCGGAATACAAGATCCATGTTCGGGCTCCATCTGACGATTTCGGTGTGCCGTCTATAGTGCTCGACCGTGACGGCCGGAAGAGGGCACCTGACGCTCACGAAGTCACCTCGAAGTAACCTGATCAAGCCGCCTTCGCCGCCGCCCCATGCGCGTGCTTGTCGATGGCGTCGATGATCTGCGGCCACATCGGGATCGGCAACGCGTGGCCCATGCCGTCGACCATCACAAGCTTTGCGCCGGGAATGGAGGCTGCCGTATCCTTGCCGCCCTCGGGCCGCACCAGGGGATCGACGGTGCCGTGGATGACGAGCGTCGGCGCTTTCACCGCGCTGAGCCGTTCCTTGCGGCTGCCGGAGGCGAGCACCGCGCGCAACTGGCGGCCGACACCGGCCGGGTTGAGGCCGCGTTCATAGGTGCGTTCGGCGCGCGAGCGGTCGAGCGCTTCGTCTTCCGGGAATGAGCCGACGCGCAGGATTTTCCAGGTTTTCGCAAACCGCTCGAAATACTCTTCCTTGGTCGCGGGCGGCGGCGCCATCAGCACCGCGGCGGCTTCCCGTGTCGGTCCCGGCACCTTGGGATTGCCTGTCGTCGACATGATCGAGGTCAGCGAGCGCACCCGCGCCGGAAACGAGATCGCGACTTCCTGCGCGATCATGCCGCCCATCGATGCGCCGACCAGATGCGCCGACTTGATGCCGAGCACGTCCATCAGGCCGACCGTATCCTTGGCCATGTCGATCAGTCTGTAGGGCGCGGCGACCGGGATCTTCAGGAATTTCAGCTTGAGCAGTTCGAGCGCGGTCAGACGCTTGCCGCCGGTCATCCTTGAGGATTTGCCGATATCGCGGTTGTCGAAACGGATGACGCGAAAGCCGCGCGCGGCAAGCTGGCGGCAGAAATCATCGTCCCAATGGATCATCTGGGCGCCGAGACCCATGATCAGCAGCAATGGTTCCGCGCCGGCATCGCCGAAGACTTCGTAGCAAATGTCGATGCCATTGGCGTGGGCGATCTGCGGCGGCTGATGGGCAAGCGTCACGTTGGCGGTCCTTTGGATCAGTCCTGCGATGGTACCTTGATGGGGTCTTGTATGGCACGATTTACCGCATCGCAGAAGGCTTTGCAGCTCACTGTTAACCAGTCCCTTGTTTTGGCGCGTTTTCCAGACGCGAACCGCTACCCGCTTCGCTTGAAAACGCCATGTCGCCCGGTTGACCGGCACGCCGCAACGGTGTGGTATGGCGGAATAATATCCGAGGCGTGGCAAAGCGCTCGTAACCAAGGGAGGGCGCCAATGGCCGACAAGGGTAACGATCCTGCCGTGATCTGGCAGACGATGATCGGGGAGATGGAAAAGGGGTTCAACTCCTTTGCCAACCAGGCGATGGCTTCGCCCGAATTTTCCAAGGTGATGAACCAGGTCGGCGGCGCCACCGCGGGTGCGCAGAAGCAGCTCGGCGAGCTGATGGAGAAATATCTCGTCAGCATGAACCTGCCGAGCCGGGCGCAAATGGTCGGCATGGCCGAGCGCATCCAGGGAATCGAAGGCCAGCTCAACGAGATCAAGGCGATGCTGCACCAGATCCATCACAATTCGCTGGCGCCGGAAGGCGGCTATGGCGCGGCGCGGCCGCCGCGCACCAAGCGTCCCCCGTCGGAGGGAGAGCAAAAATGAACGCGCCCGCAGCGGCCCTCGATCTGGCGTCGATTCCCGAGCGGATCCAGTCCGAGGTGCAGCGCGCGATCCAGCGCAGCATCAAGGGCGTCGAATACATCTCCTCGTCGGGCCCCGCGCTGGGTTCGACGCCGAAGGACGTGTTGCTCAGCCGCGGCACGCTGAACCTCTATCACTACCGCCCGATCGCGGACGAAATCTACCGCGTGCCGATCCTGATCGTGATGGCGACCACCAACCGCGGCTACATCCTCGACATGGTGCCCGGCCAGAGTTTCATCGAATTCCTGCTCAAGCGCGGCTACGACGTCTACATGATGGACTGGACCGCGCCGAAGCCGGAGGAAAAATCGCTGCGGATGGAGGACTACGTCCTCGACTTCATCCCGGATTGCGTCCGCCGCGTGCAGCAGGATTCCGGCGAAAAAGACGTCACCGTGATCGGCTATTGCTTCGGCGGCGTGCTGTCGCTGCTGTACGGCTCGATCTTCAACGACGGACCGATGAAGAATCTGATCTGCTTCACGACGCCGATCGATTTCCGCGAGATGAAGCTGTTCTCGAATTTCTCGGACCGGCGCTATTTCGATGTCGATCGCCTCGTCGACAGCATCGGCAATGTGCCGCCGGAAATGATCCTGTCTTCGTTCGAAATGCTGCGGCCGGCGTCGCGCGCGGTCAGCCAGGTGAATTTGTGGGAGAACATCTGGAACGACGAATACGTCAAGGCCTACCGGATGATGGATCGCTGGGGCACCGACACCTTGCCGCTGGCGGGCGAGTATTTCCGCGCCATCACCAAGGACCTGATGTGGGACAACAAGCTCTACAACGACACCATGACGGTCGGCGGGCGTGCGGCCAATATCGCTGACATCAAGGTGCCGATCCTGCACGCGGTCGCCGAACACGATCACATCGTGCCCTATGACGCGGCCAAGCACCTGATCGCCAAGGTCGGTTCGTCCGACAAGGAAGAGGTGGTCCTGAAGGGCGGCCATGTCAGCGTCGTCGCCGGCGCCAACGCGGTCAAGCGGCTGTGGCCGAAACTGGACAACTGGTTAGGTAAGAGATCAACATGAGTGAAACACGTTCCTATCCGCGCCACGTCAAGACCGACGCGGGCGAGATCGAATTCCGCCTGATGTCCCGCGCCGACGAGGCCGCGGTGCTTGCCTTCGCGCAAAAACTGCCGACGCATGATCTGCTGTTCCTGCCGCGCAACATCAGCCAGCCCAAGGTGCTGTCGGCCTGGATCAACGAGATCGAGCGCGGCCAGATCACGAGCCTGCTGGCGGTGAAGGGCGAAGCGGTGGTCGGTTGCGGCACGCTGGTGCGCGACCCGCACTCCTGGTCGCCGCATGTCGGCGAGATCCGGATGGTGGTGTCGCAGGATGTGCGCGGGCAGGGCGTCGGCCGGGCGCTGTCGCAGGAGACCTTCGCGCTGGCGCTAGGCGCCGGGCTGGAAAAGCTCTCGGTGCAGATGACGGTCGACCAGCAGGCGGCGATCGCGCTGTTCGAGAGCCTCGGCTTCAAGGCCGAGGCCCTGCTGCGGGACCACGTCCGCGACGTCGACGGCAAGAAGCACGACATTGTCGTGCTCGGACACAACGTGGCCCAGGTGCGGGCCCAGCTGGAAGCCTACGGGCTCCCAGGCGCCGTCCAGCATTAAGAGGGCCGTCCAGCACTAAGAGCGCCGTCCAGCCCGGACTCAAAATCGCGAAAACAACCCCATGCAAAGTAAGCGTGGAGGCCTCGGCCACGTCCGGCACTAAGACTAAAGTGGAACTTTTGCCGTTTCCCTAGGCAAGCCGCCCATCATTCAGGCTTATCACGGATTCGTGATATCGCGATGCAACATTGATGTTGCGTCGCACCATTAACTATGGCACAACGATCTCGCCCCGGGCCGAACCGGACGGGGTGAGCCCATAGCTCAAACCCGAGGATGGAGAGACCCAAATGACCACCGAAACCAATTCCGTGCTGAACACCGTCAAGGAAGCCTTCGCGCCCGTCACCGAGGCGTTCACCAAGCTCCAGAACCTGGAAGTTCCGGAAGCTGCCCGTGAGTTCGTGAAGAAGCAGGCCGAGACCGCGAAGGTTCGCGCCGCCGACATGCATGCCGGTTCCGAGAAGGTGACCGCTGCCATCGAGACCGCCGTTGCCGGTTCGGTTTCCGAGGCTGCCAAGATCAGCCGCAACATCCAGCAGGCGTTTTATCAGGACGCGGAAGCGTTCTTCGCCGGCATCGACAAGCTCGCTTCGGCCAAGTCGCTGAGCGAAGCCGCCCAGATCCAGTCGGACATGGTCCGTGCGCGTGGCGAAGTGTTCGTCTCGCGGGCGAAGGCCACGTCAGAATATCTCGGCAAGCTCGTCGCCGACAGCGCCAAGACCGCTCAGGACAACTTCTCCAGGGTCTACAGCAAGACCGCCTGATAGCGATCTGCCAACTGCCCTTTTGGAAGGCCCGCTTAGGCGGGCCTTCTTTTTGTCTGAAGCCCACCTAGATCAGGCCGGACCCTCATGGTGAGGAGGCGCACTTGCGCCGTCTCGAACCATGAGGCCACGATGGGGCCTGCATCCTTCGAGACGCGGCGAAGACGCCGCTCCTCAGGATGAGGAGTAATCGTTCTTCCGAAAGCCGCCATGACCGTCCCCCGCACATTCGTCGTAGACACGCCTGCCGACGCGCAGCGGGCTGCCGAACTGCGGCGGGTCAAACTGCTGGCGACGCTGGTGCTGGCGGCGACGTTTGCGATCTTCGTTGCGGCGAGGGCGCTGCTGCCGATCCACCCGGCGTTCGGCTTCCTCGCGGCCTTTGCAGAGGCCGCCACCATCGGCGGTCTTGCCGACTGGTATGCCGTGGTCGCCTTGTTTCGCAGGCCCTTGGGTCTGCCGATCCCGCACACCGCGATCATCCAGAGCAATCAGCACCGCATCGCCGACAAGCTCGGCGAATTCATCGAGGTGCATTTTCTCGAAGCGGCCCCGGTTGAAGCAAAACTGCGCCAGATCGATTTCGGTGCGTTCATTGCCGACTGGCTGCGCGACCGCAAGCGCAGCGAGGATCTCGCGCGCTTTGCGCTGCGGCTGTTGCCCGAGGCGGTCGCGGCCACGGAGAATTCCGGCCTGATGACCTTCGTCAGCCGCCGCATCACCGCGCAATTGATGTCGATCGATCTGGCGCCGCTCGCGGCCGGCACGCTGCGCACCTTCGTGAAGGACGGCCGGCACCAGGGCCTGCTCGACGACATCATGCGCGCGGTGCATCAATCGCTGACGCAGGCCGAGACCATGGCGATGATCCGCGAGAAGATCCGCGACGAATTGCCGACACTGCTAAAACTCTATCGCGCCGACCGGTTCCTGGTGAACAAGATCGTGGCGTCGGCGACCGCCTTCTTCGAGGAAGTGCGCAACGATCCCAAGCATCCGTTCCGCGACGAGTTCGACCGCATGGTGCTGACCTTCGTCGACCGGCTCGGCAGCGATCCGGCCTATGCCGAGCGCATCCAGGGGCTGAAGCGCGATCTTTTGGCGCGCCCCGAACTGAACAGTCTCGCGCGCCATATCTGGGAGAATGCGCGATCGTTCTTCGAGCGCAGCGCGTCAGGCGAGACGCAGGTGCTGGAGCAATATCTCGTGCGCATGTTCGTAACGGCAGGCGAGGCGCTGGCCGCCGACCCCGAGATGCGCGCCGAGATCAACCAGGGTCTTGTCGCCGTGCTGCGCAGCGTGGTTGCCGAACAGAAGAGCGGCGTATCGACCTTCATCTCCGATCAGGTCAAATCCTGGGACATGGGGCAGTTGATCGCGCTGATCGAAATCAACATCGGCCGCGACCTGCAATACATCCGCTTCAATGGCTCGCTGATCGGCGGGCTTGCAGGATTGGTGCTTTACACCCTCGAGTACCTGCTGCGGCTCGTGTGACTATTAAATCACGTCTGCGCTTTTAATTGTCACAAGTGTGAAGTGGGCCGTTGAAAGAAGAATTCCGGTTCCCTAGCTTTTTACGAAATAATGTTGCGTTGCGGAACGATTCTACCAGGCTTTCGTCTTCCCACTGAACCAGTGGCCGGCTGCCGCAACTTAAGGGGCCGAGCCCGAGAGGAGATATGATGTCCGTTGCTGCGCAGACGCTTCGTCCGCCGTCTAGAACCCTGATGTTTCTGGAGGGGCGGGCGATTTCCGAATTGGGCGCTTTCCTCGGTGCCTTGCCGCTCCTGAGTCTGGCGCCGCGAGGCGACGGACATCCGGTGCTGGTATTGCCCGGCCTCGTTGCGTCCGACACCTCGACGCGCCCGCTGCGCAGCTTCCTGAAGAGCCGCGGCTACGCCGTCAGCGGCTGGCGCCAGGGCCGCAATCTCGGTCTGCGCCAGGGCGTGCAGCACGCGATGGTCGATCTCGTCCATGAATTGAACGACACGCATGGCCGGAAGGTCAGCCTCGTCGGCTGGAGCCTGGGCGGTCTTTACGCGCGTCAGCTCGCCAAGATGATGCCGGAGCGCGTGCGTTCGGTGATCACGCTCGGCAGCCCGTTCGCGGCCGGCCCGAAGGCGACCAATGCCTGGCGCGTCTATGAAATGGCGAGCGGCCGCCGCGCCGACGAAGAGGACACGCGTTTTGGCGGGTCGCTGGCGGGCACGCCGCCGGTGCCGACCACCGCTATCTTCAGCCGTACCGACGGCATCTGCGCCTGGCAGGGCTGCATGGAACAGAGCACCGCGACCTCGGAGAGCATCGAGGTCGAAAGCAGCCATTGCGGCATGGGTCATCACCCCGCCGCGGTCTATGCGGTCGCCGATCGTCTGGCGCAGCCGGAAGGCAAATGGGCCCCGTTCGACCGCAGCGGCTGGCGCAGCATGGTTTATCCGAATCCGGATAGGTAAAGGCGCTGAGATCTGGGCCTCGTGGTTCGAGACGCGCGGCGTTGCCGCGCTCCTCACCATGAGGGTCTAAGACCTCAGAGGATCTAAGGGCTCATCCTGCTAGTAGACCTCATCCTGAGGAGCGCGCTCTTGCGCGCGTCTCGAAGGATGCAGCCACGCTGCCAACCGGCATTGTTGCCGTACCAAAAAACGCGGTATGCCTTGACGCATGCCGCAGCCGCTCGCCCGCATTGTCGAACAGCTCAAGCGTGAACCCTCGCGCACCGGCTCGATCGTCATCACCGTGTTCGGCGATGCCATCGTGCCGCGCGGCGGTTCGGTGTGGCTCGGCACGCTGCTCGAATTCTTTACCGCGATCGACATCGACAGCGGCGTCGTCCGCACCGCGATGTCGCGGCTCGCGAGCGACGGCTGGCTCGAGCGTAACAAGGTCGGCCGCAACAGTTTTTACCGGCTCGACAAGAAGGGGCGGCAAACCTTCGATACCGCCACCAGGCACATCTACGATCCGCCGCCGTCCGACTGGACCGGGCGGTTTGAGCTGCTGCTGATCGGCAATGGCGGGGATCGCGATGCATCTCGCGATGCACTGAAGAACGCCGGCTTCGGCAGTCCGCTGCCGGGCGTGTGGGTTGCACCGTCAGGCGTGCCCGTTCCGGAGGAAGCCGCGGGCGCGATCCGTCTCGAAGTCTCCGCCGAGGACGACAGCGGCCGTCGCCTGCTCAGCGAAAGCTGGCCGCTTCAGCGCACCGCCGACGCCTATCTGAAATTCATGAAGACGTTCGAGCCGCTCCGCGCCTCGCTCGGCCGCGGCGAGATTCTTTCCGACACGGATGCCTTCACCGCGCGGATCCTGCTGATCCACCATTACCGCCGCGTCGTGCTGCGCGACCCTCTGCTGCCGGCGCCGCTGCTGCCCCGGGACTGGCCGGGAAGGGCGGCGCGACGGCTCTGCGGCGAGATCTATCGCGGGCTGCTTCCTGCGTCGGAACAATGGCTTGACGACCATGCGACCAACGAAAACGGGCCGCTGCCGAAGCCGGGCGGGGCGCTGGCGCGCCGGTTCGATGGGACGTAAACATGTTACAAAAATAACTTGCATTCGTATTTTTATGTTATATGTTGGAGGAAAGAACATACGGGGAGGTCGGCCATGTACACGCAGGCGCTCAATACGTCCGATGGCGATAACAGCCACATCGAGGACGCCGCACGTTCCGCAAACTTCCAGGCGCGCATCGATGCCGACGAGCGCATCGAGCCGAACGACTGGATGCCTGCGGCGTATCGCAAGACGCTGACGCGGCAGATTTCCCAGCACGCCCATTCCGAAATCGTCGGCATGCTGCCCGAAGGCAACTGGATTACCCGCGCGCCGTCGCTGCGCCGCAAGGCGGCACTGCTGGCAAAAGTGCAGGATGAATGCGGCCACGGGCTTTATCTCTATGCGGCGGCCGAGACGCTCGGCACCTCGCGCGAAGAGCTGGTCGATCTGATGCTGGCGGGGAAAGCAAAGTATTCCTCGATCTTCAACTATCCGACGCTGACCTGGGCCGACATCGGCGCCATCGGCTGGCTGGTCGATGGCGCGGCGATCATGAACCAGATTCCGCTGTGCCGCTGTTCTTACGGTCCATATGCGCGCGCGATGATCCGCGTCTGCAAGGAAGAGTCCTTCCACCAGCGCCAGGGTTTTGAGATCATGGTGACGCTGTCGAAGGGCACCGACGAGCAGAAGGCGATGGCGCAGAGCGCGCTCGATCGCTGGTGGTGGCCGGTGCTGATGATGTTCGGCCCACCCGACAAGGCAAGCCAGCACTCGGACACTTCCACAAAGTGGAAGATCAAGCGTTTCTCCAATGATGAGCTGCGCCAGAAATTCGTCGATGCCACGGTGCCGCAGGCGCAGTTCCTCGGGCTCACTATTCCCGATCCCGGAATGAAGCAGAACGCCAACGGCAACTGGGAATACAGCCCGATTGACTGGGAAGAATTCAATCAGGTGCTCGCCGGCAACGGCCCCTGCAACCGCGACCGGCTGGCGGCGCGACGTAAAGCCCACGACGACGGCGCCTGGGTGCGCGAGGCGGCGTTGGCTTACGCCGAGAAGCGCAAGCAGCGCCAGCACGCGCAAGCGGCGGAATAGGGAGATCGCCATGGCCACGCCGAACATGCCGCTCTGGGAAGTCTTCATCCGCAGCCGCAACGGGCTCGCGCACAAGCATGTCGGCTCGCTGCACGCCGCCGACACCACGCTGGCGCTGCAGGCCGCGCGCGACATCTACACCCGCCGCGGCGAGGGCCTCTCGATCTGGGTGGTGCCGTCGAACGCGATCACGGCGTCCGATCCCTCCGAGAAGGGCATGATGTTCGAGCCCGCGGAATCCAAGATCTACCGGCACCCGACCTTTTACGACGTGCCTGACGAAGTCGGGCATATGTGAATCTAACCCCTCATGGTGAGGAGCGCGAAGCGCGTCTCGAACCATGAGGCCCCGATGGTCCCGCGGCCCATCCTTCGAGACGCGCGCAAGGGCGCGCTCCTCAGGATGAGGTTGAACAAGTGGATGAAGAAATGGCTGTCGCCTCGATCCAGGTCTCCGAAACACCGCTGGTGCTCTACACCCTGCGCCGCGCCGACGACGCGCTCATCCTCGGCCATCGGCTGTCGGAATGGTGCGGCCACGCGCCGATGATGGAAGAGGACATGGCGCTCGCCAATATGGGCCTCGACCTGCTTGGCCAGGCGCGCGAGCTTTACGCTTACGCCGCCAAGGTCGAGGGTAAGGATAACGACGAGGACAAGTTCGCCTATTTGCGCGACGTCAGGCAGTACCGCAATCTGCTGCTGCTGGAACAGCCAAACGGCGATTTCGCGCGCACCATGGTGCGGCAGTTCTTCTACGCGGCGTTCGCCGATCTCTATTGGCGCGCGATGATGCAATCGTCCGATCCGACGCTGGCTGCGATCGCGGCGAAGTCCGAAAAGGAAAGCGCCTATCACGTCAGGCATTCGTCGGAATGGATGGTGCGGCTCGGTGACGGCACCGAGGAAAGCCACCGCCGCGCGCAGGGCGCGATCGACGATCTCTGGGCCTATACCGGCGAGATGTTTCACCTCGACGACAGCGAACGCGGCCTGATCGATGCCGGCATCGCGGTCGATCCCGCCAAATTGCACGCGCCATGGCTCAAGACGGTGTCCGGCGTCGTCAATGAGGCGACACTGGTGTTGCCGCAGAACAACTGGATGCAGCGTGGCGGCCGCGACGGCCGGCACAGCGAACATCTCGGCCATCTCCTCAGCGAATTGCAGTCGCTGCCGCGAACGTTTCCGGGGGCGACATGGTGACGGTCATGCTCAGCGATGCCGATTTGCGCCGGCGCGCCTGGGATGCCGCCGCCCAAGTGGTCGATCCCGAGATCCCGGTGCTGACCATCGCCGACCTCGGCGTGCTGCGTGACGTCGCCGTCAGCGACGGCCATGTCGAGGTCGCGATCACGCCGACCTATTCCGGCTGCCCCGCCATGAACATGATCGCGCTGGAAATCGAACTGGCGCTGGAACGCGCCGGCATCGCGCGGCCCAAAATCCGAACCGTGCTCTCGCCGGCCTGGACCACCGACTGGATGACTGAGGACGGCCGCCGCAAGCTCAGGGAATACGGCATCGCGCCGCCGCAGGCGTCAAGCTCGCGCCGCGCGCTGTTCGGCGAGCAGCAGGTTTCGTGTCCGCAATGCGGCTCGGGAAATACGGAAGTTCTCTCCGAGTTCGGTTCGACCTCCTGCAAGGCGCTGTGGCGTTGCAAGAGCTGCCGCGAGCCGTTCGACTATTTCAAGTGTCATTGATCATGTTCCTCACACCCCGTTTCCACCGTCTTGCCGTCAACGACCTACGCCGCGAAGCGTCGGATGCGGTGTCGCTGACCTTTGCGATCCCCGCGGAGCTGACCAAAGATTACAGCTTTACGCCCGGTCAATATCTGACCCTGCGCACGACCATGGACGGCGAGGAAGTGCGCCGTTCCTATTCGATCTGTTCCGGCCCCGACGACGGCGAATTGCGCATCGCGGTGAAGAAGGTCGATGGCGGTGCGTTTTCGAATTGGGCTGCGGATGAACTGAAAGCCGGCGACGAGCTCGACGTGATGACGCCGACGGGGCGCTTCGGCGTCGCGCATGCGCCCGATCAAGCGCGGGTCTATGTCGGCTTTGCCGCGGGAAGTGGCATCACGCCGATCCTGTCGATCGTCAAGGGCGTGCTGGCTCGCGAGCCGAACAGCCGCTTCTTCCTGTTCTACGGCAACCGCTCGACATCGAGCATGCTGTTCCGCGAGGCGTTGGAGGAGCTGAAAGACCGCTTCATGCAGCGGTTCTCCGTCTTTCACGTGATCTCCGGCGAGGAGCAGGACATACCGATCCTGCACGGCCGGCTCGACGGCGAGAAGGTGCGCGTGTTGCTGCGCTCGCTGGTGCCGGCGTCGAGTGTTGACCACGTCTTCGTTTGCGGCCCCCTGGGCATGAGCGAGGACATCGAAAACACCTGCCGCGAGATCGGCATCGCCGAGGATCGCATTCACGTCGAGCGCTTCGTCTCCGAGTTTGGCGGCAAGCCGCGCGCCAAAAAGATCGTCGAGACATCCGCGCCGCCGAAGGCGCTGGCCTCGCTCGTGATCGACGGCAAACGCCGCGAGGTGCCGGTGGCCGAGGACGAATCCATTCTCGACGCCGCGCTCCGCGCCGGCATGGACCTGCCGTTCGCCTGCAAGGGCGGCATGTGCTCGACTTGCCGCGCCAAGCTGGTCGAGGGCGACGCGCAGATGGAAGTGAACTATTCGCTGGAGCCGTGGGAACTGAAGGCGGGGTTCATCCTGACCTGCCAGGCCCGGCCCGTGTCGGACAGGGTCGTGGTGGATTACGACCATGTGTGAACAAAGCCGTCGCGTTTGACGGTGCGACGGCTAGACTACCCGAATGAAAGAGGCTTGTTGCAACAGGCCCGACGACAGGGAGACCGCAGTGAACGTCAATGCCACGCTTACGCCCGACGACCTCGCGCGCGCCTGTGCCGACGCGATGTGGAAGGAGGACGACGCCAGCAAGGGCCTCGGCATGCAGATCGTCGAGATCGGGCCGGGCCGGGCGACGCTTTCGATGACGGTCAGGCCGGAGATGGTCAACGGCCAGCGCATCGCCCATGGCGGCTTCATCTTTACGCTGGCGGATTCTACTTTTGCTTTTGCCTGCAACACCCATAACGAGCGCGCGGTCGCGGCGCAGTGCCATGTCACCTTCATCCGGCCCGGCAAGCTCGGCGACGTGCTGGTGGCGAGCGCGCGCGAGATCTCCCGCAGCGGCCGGTCGGGCATCTACGATGTGCAGGTCACCGCGGGTGACGTTGTGATCGCGGAATTCCGCGGTCATTCCCGCACCATCGGTGGTGCGTGGCTGCCCGCTGCCACGATCAAATAAAACAAAAGCGATCCTTGAGGGAACACGCGATGGCTTCGACCAAGCTTCAATCCAGTGCAGGCGGCTACCGCGCCGAGTTGGACGCCGCGGAGCGGGCCTCCCGCGGTGAGATCATGGCGCTGCAAACAAAGCGCCTCGCCTGGTCGCTGGCGCATGCCTACGACAACGTCGCACACTACAGGAAGGCCTTCGACAAGGCCGGCGTGCACCCCGGCGATTTCAGGCAGCTTTCCGATCTCGCCAAATTTCCGTTCACGGTCAAAACCGACCTGCGCGACAATTACCCGTTCAACATGTTCGCGGTGCCGCGCGAGAAGATGGTCCGCGTCCATGCTTCGTCAGGCACGACGGGAAAGCCGATCGTGGTCGGCTACACCCAGGCCGATATCGACGTGTGGTCGGACGTGATGGCCCGCTCGATCCGCGCCGCCGGCGGCCGCACCGGCATGATCATGCACAACGCCTATGGTTACGGCCTGTTCACCGGCGGATTAGGGGCGCATTACGGCGCCGAGAAACTCGGCTGCACCGTGGTGCCGGTTTCCGGCGGCATGACCGAACGGCAGGTGCAACTGATCAACGATTTCAAGCCCGACATCATCACGGTGACGCCGAGCTACATGCTGGCGATTCTTGACGAGTTCAAGAAGCAGAAGCTCGATCCCCGCAAATCCTCGCTCAAGTTCGGGATCTTCGGCGCCGAGCCCTGGACCAACGCGATGCGTGTCGAGATCGAACAGGCCTTCGATATGGATGCGACCGACATTTACGGGCTGTCGGAAGTGATCGGCCCCGGCGTCGCGCAGGAATGCGTGGAGACCAAGGACGGCCTGCATATCTGGGAAGACCATTTCTACCCCGAAGTGATCGACCCCGAGACTGGCGCGGTGCTGCCGGACGGCGAAAAGGGTGAGTTGGTGTTCACCTCGCTCACCAAAGAGGCGTTTCCGATCATCCGCTACCGCACCCGCGACCTGACGCGGCTGCTGCCGGGCACGGCGCGGCCTGGCATGCGGCGGATGGAGAAGGTCACCGGTCGTTCCGACGACATGATCATCCTGCGCGGGGTCAACGTGTTCCCGACCCAGATCGAGGAAGCCTTGCTCGCGACCGACTGGTGCGGTGGGCATTTCATCATCGAGCTGACGCGGGAAGGCCGCATGGACGAAATGACCGTGCTGGCGGAAGCTCGTCCCGATCATTGGGACGGCAGCGGTCTGCCCGCGCACACGGAGAAAGTCGCAACCTTCATCAAGAACACCATCGGCATCACCGCCCGCATCAAAGCCGTCGCCCCCGAGACCCTGGAGCGGTCGCTCGGCAAGGCGAAACGTGTTTACGACAAGCGCCCGAAAGGGTAGGCGTCCTCCCTCATGGTGAGGAGGCGCGCAGCGCCGTCTCGAACCATGAGGCCCCAGACGGGCCTGCATCCTTCGAGACGCGGCGAAGGCGCCGCTCCTCAGGATGAGGATTGAGGACGGTGAATGGGAGATCGGGCGTGGATGATGGTGCCTTTCTCTACATCCTTAGATGCTCTGATGGAAGCTTCTACATCGGAGTAACGCGGACCGCGTTGGAGATGAGAATAGCTCAGCATAACGCCGGAACGTTGGGTGGCTATACGTCGTCACGCCGGCCGGTGAGGCTGGTATTCTCGCAATGGTTCGACCGGATCGCCGATGCCATCGAGAACGAGCGCAAGCTCAAGAAATGGAGTCGAGCGAAGAAAGAAGCTCTCGCCAGAGGTGATTTTGTGTCCCTACGGCAACTTTCAGGGCGCAGGTCGCCGCACCCTTCGAAGCGACAGCCGACAACGGGCTGACAATTCCCTTGAACTCATTGTTCAGTCCGGTAGTCATGGTGCTTGCTCGGTGCCAATGAAGGCGCTCAAATTGACAAGACGCTGGAGCCCCCGTTGAAATCTGAAGGTCGATTGATCGAAGCCCGCTGCGTGCGCCTCGTGGAAAAGGTCGCCGACGCTGCCTCGCTCGCGCCCGTCATCACGACCCACACGCTGTCGCGCGGCGCGACCGACCTGTTGATCGATGTCAAGGCAGCCGCGGTCAATCCGTCCGATGTGAAGGCTGCGACCGGCCTGATGCCCTATGCGGTGTTTCCGCGCACGCCAGGCCGCGACTATGCGGGCGTCGTGATCGACGGCCCGGCAGGGTCGATCGGGCGCGAGGTGTTCGGTTCGTCCGGCGATCTCGGCATTCGCCGCGACGGCACCCACGCCACGTATCTCGTGGTCGAAGCCGATGCCGTGGTGGAGAAGCCCAAAAGCATTTCGTGGGAGGAAGCCGCCGGTATCGGCGTTCCCTTCGTGACCGCGATGGAAGGCCTGCGCCGCGCCGGCATTCCAAAAGCCGGCGAGACCGTGCTGGTCATGGGCGTCAACGGCAAGGTCGGGCAGGCGGCGGTGCAGATCGCAAGCTGGCACGGCGCGCGCGTGATCGGCGTCGTCCGCAAGGACGAACTTTATGAAGGTCACGCCAATTCGAAGGTCGAAATCGTCAATGCCTCCGCGACCGATGTCGCGGCGCGGGTGCGCGAACTCACGGATGGCAAGGGCGCCGACATCGTCTTCAACACCGTCGGCGAT
The DNA here is from genome assembly GCF_040546575.1 of Bradyrhizobium sp. OAE829. Lineage (NCBI taxonomy): Bacteria > Pseudomonadati > Pseudomonadota > Alphaproteobacteria > Hyphomicrobiales > Nitrobacteraceae > Bradyrhizobium > Bradyrhizobium sp. OAE829. Next base: position 6,991,244 of record NZ_JBEPOE010000001.1, read on the forward strand.
CCCTATTTCCAGGCGGCACATAAATCGCTGGCGCTGCGCGGGCGGCAGATCCTGATCGCCGCGGTCGACCGCATCGTGCAGTTCAACATTCTGGAGTTCTATCGCGGCCAGCACACTTATGTGGGCATCGACACACTCGGCCTGTCGTCGATCGCAACCGGCGCGGTGCTAAGGGAATTGGGCCCGGGCTTTGCGAGCGGCCACCTGAAGCCGTTCCCGATCAAGCCGGCCGCGATCTTTTCCCTGGATCAGGCCAGGGCCGCTTTCATCGCGGTGGCGAGTTCGTCGCGTGACCGCGTGATCCTGCGTCCGGCGTAAACCGGCTTCCGACAGATATTTTTCCTCTTCAGCGAGGGAATGAAACCCATCGCATTCCGGTTGGAATCGACTGTTTTTTTCTCCCGTCGTCGCGCCGCACGGAAGCTTCATTCTTTGTTGTCGGCTGCCGTGGCGCCCCTATGCAAGCATCGCTATAGAAAGGTGGAATTTGTAGCATATTTATGCTGTCTCGGCCCGTTTCGCCGATGGCTTTAGGGAAAAACTACCGTGCAAGGCACTGCGAACGTCATTGTGTTGAGCGGATTGGTGATCGGCCTGATCTATGGCGCGGTTGGCCTGTTGAGCGGCTTTTGCATGCTCTCGAGCTTGCGCGGCTGGTGGGCGGAGGGAGATGGACGTCTGGCCCGCACTTACGCGCTGGCGATCGGCGTCGGCGTCGCCGCGACGCAATTGCTCGCTGCGGCCGGTCTCGTCGATCTCGGCAAGTCGATCTATCTGCAGCCGTCGTTCTCGGTGCCGCTGATGTTCTTCGGCGGTTTGTTGTTCGGTTACGGCATGGTGATGTCGAACGGCTGCGGCTCGCGCGCGCTGGTGCTGCTCGGGCGCGGCAATCTCCGCTCCTTCGTGGTGGTGGTCGTGCTCGGCATTTTTGCGATGATGACGCTGAAGGGCCTGATCGCTCCGGCACGCATCGCCCTGGTGCAGGCATCGCAAACCACGGCGTCGGCGAATTCGGTGCCCGCATTACTATCGGCATTTGGATTGAGCGACGTCACGGCGCGCATGGTGGCCGCGTCAGTCATCAGCGCGGCGTTGATCATCTTTGCGTTCGCGCATGCATCGTTCAGGAAATCGCCGGGACAGGTCGCCGCCGGCCTTGTGGTCGGCCTGCTCGTCGCGGCCGGCTGGTTCGCCAGCGGCTATCTCGGCGCCGACGATTTCAATCCGGCGCCCGTGGTGTCGCTGACCTTCGTCGCGCCGATCGCGGATGCCTTGCAATATGTCATGCTGTCGACGGGCTCGACGCTGAATTTCGGCATCGCCACCGTCGGCGGCGTGCTGGCGGGAAGCCTGATCACCGCGCTCGCGACCGGCCGCTTCCACCTCGAAGGCTATCAATCGCCGCAGCATATGCTGCGGTCGGCCGGTGGTGCCGCACTGATGGGTGCCGGCGGCGTGATGGCGTTCGGCTGCTCGATCGGGCAGGGGCTGACGGGCTTTTCGACGCTGGCGCTGGCCTCGTTCATTGCAGTCGCCGGCATCCTGGTCGGCACGGCGCTCGGCCTACGCGGCGCGCTGCGCGTTCGTCCGCTGGCAACGGCCTAGTTCCGTTACTCCGCAGCCTTCGTCACGATCCGGATTTCCGACGTCAGCGTCCGGTGCACCGGGCACTTGTCGGCAATCTCCATCAATCGCTCGCGCTGATCGGCGTCGAGTGCGCCCTCGATCGAGATTACGCGGTCGATCTGGTCGAGCATGCCGACACGGGTTTCGCATTCGGCGCAGTCTTCCGCATGGATCTTCTTGTGTTGCAGCGTCACCGTGACGCGATCGAGCGGCAGCGATTTGCGGTCGGCATACATTCGCATCGTCATTGAGGTGCAGGCGCCAAGGCCCGCCAGCACGAAGTCATACGGCCCAGGCCCAGAGTCTTCGCCGCCGGCGGCAACGGGTTCGTCGGCCAGCATCTGGTGTGGCCCCGACGTGACGGTCTGCTGGAATTTGCCGGCGCGGGTCTCGCGCACCACGACATTGCGCGGTACCTCGCCGAGTTCGGCGGCAGTTTGAGCCGGAAGCGGATCGACATAGCGTTCGGCCCACGCGGCGATGACGTCGGCGACATAAGTGGAATCGCGCTTGTTGCTGAGCAGATGATCGGCGCCGGACAGCGACACGAAACTCTTCGGGTGCTTGGCAGCAACGAAGATATTCGTCGCGTTGTCGATCCCGACGGTGTCGTCGGTCGGCGAATGCATGATCAGCAGCGCCTTGTGCAATTTGGCGACATGCGCCATCAGGCCATGTTCGGCGATGTCGTCGAGGAATTCACGTTTGATGTGAAAAGGGCGTCCGGCGAGTTGCACTTCCACCTTACCCTGCGCGCGGATGTCCTCGATCCGATCCTTGAAGAAATGCGTGACGTGGGCGGGGTCGGAGGGCGCGGCGATGGTCACGACCGCCCTGGCATCCGGGATTTGCCCGGCGGCAGCGAGAATGGCGGCACCGCCGAGGCTGTGGCCGATCAGGATCGTCGGCGCCTGCCGGGTGTCGCGCAGATGATCGGCGGCGTGGACGAGGTCGGCGACGTTGGACGTAAAGGTCGAGTTGGCGAAATCGCCTTCGCTGGAGCCTAAGCCCGTGAAGTCGAACCGCAGCACCGCGATGCCGCGGGCGTTTAGCGCGGTCGCGATGCGTTTGGCCGCCAGCACATCCTTGCCGCAGGTAAAGCAATGAGCGAACAACGCATAAGCCTGGGTGGCGCCGTCGGGCTTGTCCAGCGCCGCGGCAAGCTGATGGCCGCCTTCACCGGTGAATTGAAAGCGTTCGGTCGGCACGGGCGTTCTCCCTTGGCTCACTAAGGCATCAATCGCTGGAATAACGCTGCTCCGCCCACGGGTCGCCGCGGTTGTGATAGCCGCGGACTTCCCAATAGCCCGGCGCATCCTTATCGAGGAATTCGATGCTCTGCAGCCATTTGGCGCTCTTCCAGAAATAGAGATGCGGCACCACCAGCCGCACCGGACCGCCATGGTCCTGCTCCAGCGGCTGGCCGGACCAGCTATGGGCGAGCAGGGCGTCCTCGGCGGCAAAGTCCTCCAGCGCAAGGTTTGTGGTGTAGCCGTCATGCGAATGCAGCACCACGAACGCTGCCTCGTCGCGCGGCCGGCACGCCATCAGCAGGTCGCGGGTCGAAAGCCCTTCCCATTGATTGTCGTAGCGCGACCATGTGGTGACGCAATGTATGTCGGAGAGGAATTGCGTCTGCGGCTGCGCGGTGAACTCGGCAAAATTCCAGAAGATCGGATTTTCGACCGCGCCGTAGACGTCGAGCCGCCAGCGCTCCCGCGCGATGTTCGGCGTCAGGCCGAGATCGAGCACCGGCCAGTCACGCGTCAGATGCTGGCCCGGCGGCAGGCGCTGGTCCTCGGGGCGGGTAACTTTGCCGGTGAGGAACTTTCCCTCGCGCGCCCAGCGCTCCTTGCTGCGCGTTAGCTTGCTCTCCGGCGGCGGCTCGGGGTCGTCGGTCATGTCAGGACCTGTCATTCGTGACGATGCATCGCCGATTCATGTTTGGTGTCTCGCATCGTCGCATAGATGATCAGCGAGAGAAAGATCATGCCGCTGAGATAGTAGTAGAACCAGTCCTCGTGCCCCACGCTCTTGAAGTAGAGTGCCACCGCAGGCGCCGTGCCGCCGAACACGGATACCGTGATCGCATAGGGTAGCCCGACGCCGAGCGCACGGACATTGGTCGGGAACAGCTCGGCCTTCACGATCGCGTTGATCGAGGTGTAGCCGGCGACGAAGATCCAGGCGGCGCAGATCAGCAGGAACGCCGTGTGGCGACTTGGTCTCTTTCAGCGTGGTCAGGATCGGGATCGTCGCCAGCGTGCCAACGACACCGAAGAAGATCAGCAGCGGCTTGCGGCCGATGCGGTCGGACAACGCGCCATAGATCGGCTGCAACAGCGTCGCGAAGATCAGCGAGCCGAAGATCACGAACGTCGTCTGGTCTTCGGTGAGCCCGACCGACAGTTTTACGAAAGTCTGCATGTAGGTGGTGAAGGTGTAGAACGCCGCGGTGCCGCCGGCGGTGAGGCCGACCACCAGCAACAGCTCGCGCGGGTATTTCAAGAGGCCGGTGATTGAGCCGGAAGGCTTGCTGACCTTCTTGGCTTCCTCGAACGCCTCGGTCTCATGCAGGCCCCGCCGCATGACGGCGGCGAAGATCGCGAGCAGGGCGCCTATCACGAACGGAATCCGCCAGCCCCAATCCCTTAGTTCTTCCGGCGTCAAAAAGACCTTCTGCAGCAATAGCAGCACTATGATCGCGGTGAGCTGGCCGCCGATCAACGTGACGTATTGGAAGCTCGAATAGAATCCGCGATGCTTGGGGTCGGCGACCTCGCTGAGATAAGTGGCGCTGGCGCCGTATTCGCCGCCAAGGCTCAGGCCCTCGATGATGCGCGCCAATGCGAGGATGTAGGGTGCCAGGATGCCGATCGAGGCGTAGGTCGGCGTGACGGCGATGATCAGCGATCCAAAACACATGCAGACCACCGACAGCGTCAGCGACAGCCGCCTGCCGTAGCGGTCGGCGATGGTGCCGAACAGCCAGCCGCCGAGCGGTCGCATCAGGAAGGTCGCGGCGAACAGCACGGCGGCGTTGAGCTGCTGCACCACGGGATCGCTGTTGGGGAAGAACGCCGGCGCGAAGTACAGCGCAAACGCGGTGTAGGCGTAGAAATCGTACCATTCGACGAGATTGCCGATCGAGCCGATGAAGATCGCCTTGATCCGCCGCTCGACGTCGGCGATGTCGAGATGGTCGCCAGTGGCTTTGATGACTTGATCTGTCATGCTTGGTCTCCAAGACGTAGCTATTCCAGTTCAGGCTGCCTTTCCGAGCAGCACGGGTAATTGCCGGTGGCCGCGCAACGGGTTCCCTCCGGCAGCGCCCAAACCCCTCAGACCTCATCCTGAAAAGGCGTGAAGCGCCGTCTCGAAGGATGGCTACGGGCCTCATGGTTCGCCTGGCGATGCGAAGCATCGTCCAGAGACGCGCGAAAACGCGCTCCTCACCATGAGGGATAACGCTTACCCAGCGGTATTACCTCGGCGCCCGCGGCTCGATCGGTGTGGTGCCGCGCACGCCCAGGATGTCTTCCAGCAGCTTGGCGCCGGCGAGAAGTTTTGCCTCGCCGCGCGGCGGGGCCACCATCTGCAGTCCGACCGGCAGGCCCGAGGCCGTAAAACCGCACGGCAGCGACAGCGCGGGGCAGCACACCAGCGTGATCGCATAGACGATGCCGAGCCATTCGACGTAATTGTCGAACTTCTTGCCATCGCATTCGGCGACGTAACGGTTCTCGACCGGAAACGGCGCCACGATGGTGGCAGGCGCCAGCAGCAGATCGTATTTGTCGAAGAATTCCAGCGTTCGTGCGGTCATCGCGACGCGCTGCGCTTCGGCGCGCTCAAGCTGCTCGACGGTCAGCTTGAGGCCTTCCTCGATGTTCCAGATCACTTCGGGCTTGAGTTGGTCGCGCTTGGTACGCAGCAGCTGCGCCTTGCTCAGCGCGAAGTCGAACGCGCGCAGCACGTGGAAGCATTCATGGGCTTCGCGCAGATCCGGATGGGCTTCCTCGACGATGACCCCGAGCTCGGCGAAACGCTGCGCCGCCTTGCGGGTAATGGCGGCGACTTCAGGGTCCACAGGCGTGATGCCAAGATCGGGCGAATAGGCGATACGCTTCGGCTTGGTGCCGGCGCGCACGGCGGAAAGGAACGAATTCGGCAGCACGGGCAAGGACAGCGGGTCGCCGGGGTGTTCGCCGCTCATCGCGTCGAGCAGCAAGGCGACGTCCTCGACATTGCGCGCCATCGGGCCCTGGACGCCGAGGTTGCGGTCGATCGCGGCCGCGAGTGTGTGCGCGACGCGACCGATGCTCGGCCGCAGCCCGACGATGCCGCAGAAGCTCGCGGGATTGCGTAAGCTGCCGCCCATGTCGGAGCCGTGGGCGAGCCACGCTGTTCCGGTGGCGAGCGCCACCGCCGCACCGCCCGAGGAGCCGGCAGCGGAGCGGGAAGTATCCCAGGGATTGCGCGTCGCACCGAACACTTCGTTGAACGTGTTGGCGCCGGCGCCGAATTCCGGCGTGTTTGATTTGGCGTAGATCACGCCGCCGTTGTTTTCGAGATGCTCGACCAGAATGTCCGATTTCGCAGGGATGTTATCCTTGTAGATCGGCGAGCCCTGCGTGGTCAGCACACCCTCGACCGCGGTGAGGTCCTTGATCGGGATCGGCAGGCCTGCCAGCAGGCCGCGCTCGCCGACCGGCTTTTTCATCAGCGCCCGGGCACGGTCGCGGGCGCGGTCGAAGCACAGCGTCGGCAGCGCGTTGACGGGGCCGTCGACTTCGGCGATCCGCTTTTCCAGCACGTCGAGCAGATCGAGTGGCGTGACTTCACCTGCTCTCAGCTTGCCAACGATGGCACACGCCGTCTCTCGCACCAGCCCCTGATCAGCCACTTTGTTCTCCGCGGTTTCGTGGTCGTGAATGGTGCTGTAGAACATTTTTTGGCAAAGTGGAAACGCGCCCACGTCGTGGCTGCACTGGAGATTTGGAATGCCGGCATTGTTTTCTGCGCTGGACTGGCGCGCGATGAGCCAGCAAGACCGCGATCTCGGCTTCAACAATGGCGTCGCCGTGCCCGGCGCCGTCGAACTGGTCGCTGGCTGGGAGCAGCGCTCGGCCGACATGCGCAAGCGCTTCCCCGACCAACTCGACCTCCGCTATGGCCCGCGCGAGCGCAACCGGATCGACTTCCTGAAAGCAGCCGATAATGCGCCGACGCTGTTGTTCATCCATGGCGGCTATTGGCAGGCGCGCGCCAAGGAGGTGTTCACGGTGTTCGCCGAAGGCCCGATGGCGCACGGCATCAATGTGGCGCTGATCGGCTATACGCTGGCGCCGGATGCGACGCTCGACGAGATCGTCGCCGAAATCCATTCCGGCATCGATTATCTCACCGGACAATTGCCGGCGCTCGGTGCGGCCGGTGACGGCATCGTGGTGTCCGGCTGGTCCGCCGGTGGCCATCTCACCTCGATGGCGTTGTCGCACCCCAAAGTGAGGGGCGGGATGGCGATATCAGGCATCTATGACCTCGAGCCGATCAGGCACAGCTATCTCAACGAGAAACTGAAGGCCGATGAGGCGACGTCGCGCCGCAACTCGCCGATGATGATGGCAGGCGGTCCGCTCAAGCCGCTGTCGCTGGTGGTCGGCAGCGCCGAGCTGCCGCTGCTGCGCAAGCAGACCGCCGACTTCGCCGGCCACCGCGCCAGGCATGGCTTGCCGGTGACCTATGAGGAAATTCCCGGCGCCGACCATTTTTCGATCATGCACGAGATGCTGTCGCCGACGGGGAGGGTCACGACGTTGATAAGGCAGTTGTTTGAGCGGACGGCGTGATACTCACCCTGAGGAGCGCGAAGCGCGTCTCGAAGGGCGAGGCCACAACTGTGGCCACATGGTTCGAGACGGCGCAAGAGCGCCTCCTCACCATGAGGAGGTAAGATGCAAGTTCGCCGCGCGAATGAACGGAGCGCCTAACCCCACCCCGCACTGATCCCGCCGTCCACCGTATAAATCACGCCGGACGTATACCCCGAACGGTCCGACGCCAAAAACGCCATCAGGTCGCCGATCTCGCGCGCATGGGCGGGGCGGCCTAGCGGCAGACCCTTCTGGAATTCCTTGTAGCGGTTCTCGTCGCCGAACTGGCTTTTCGCGCGGGTCTTCAGCAGCGTGACGTGGCGGTCGGTGCCGACGGGGCCGGGATTGATGCCGACCACGCGGATATTGTCGGCGAGGCTCTTGCCACCTAATGCACGTGTGAACGCCATCAGCGCGGCATTGCCGGCGCTGCCGCAGATATAATTCGCGTCAAATTTTTCGCCGGCCGCACCGATGTCGTTGACGATGACGCCATGGCCGCGCGCCTTCATCTGCGCGTAGACCGCGCGGGTCAGGTTGATGTAGCCGAATACTTTCAATTCCCAGGCGTGACGCCAGGTCGCCTCGTCGATCTTGTCGATCGAGCCGCCCGGAATATCGCCGGCATTGTTGACGAGGATGTCGATATCAGACGTATCCTTCACCAGTTTCTCGATGTCGGCCGGGTTGCGCAGGTCGACGACATGCACCGAGGCGTCGATCTGGTGGTTCGAACGCAGGCGATCCGCCAGCGCCTTCAATTGCTCGCCGTTGCGGGCGGCCAGCCTGATGTCGCAGCCTTCCTCGGCGAAAGCTTCGGCCGCGGCCGCGCCAATGCCCTTGGAGGCGCCGGTGATCAGGACGCGCTTGCCGCGCAAATGCAGATCCATGGGAATTCTCGCTTCATGAGGGGTATCGGGGGAGTGGTCTGCGAAATTGGTAGGCGGTCGGCCCATCAGCGGTCAACATTGCACTGCAGCGTTGCACCCGCGCGCCGTTTGGTCCATTGCAAGGCCATCAACAGGCCGTGTCTGGGGCATGGCGCACGACCCAAAGAGCAAGCCACCCAAGGATTTCAAGGATGAGCAAAAAAACCTATCGGATCGCGGTCATTCCCGGCGACGGCATCGGCAAGGAAGTGGTGCCGGAGGGCCTGCGCGTTCTTGAGGCGGCCGCGAAAAAGCACGGCGTCGCCGTGCATTTCGACCATTTCGACTTCGCCTCCTGGGACTATTACGAAAAGCACGGCGAGATGATGCCCGAGGACTGGAAGGCCAAGATCGGCAAGCACGACGCGATCTACTTCGGCGCGGTCGGCTGGCCGGCTAAAATCCCCGATCACATTTCCTTGTGGGGCTCGCTGATCAAGTTCCGCAGGGAGTTCGACCAGTACGTCAATCTGCGCCCGGTGCGCCTGATGCCCGGCGTGCCGTCGCCGCTCGCGAACCGCAAGCCCGGCGATATCGACTTCTGGGTGGTGCGTGAAAACACCGAGGGCGAATATTCTTCGGTCGGCGGACGCATGTTCCCGGATACCGACCGTGAATTCGTCACCCAGCAGACCGTGATGACGCGCGTCGGCGTCGATCGCATTCTCAAATTCGCATTCGATCTCGCAGCGTCACGCCCGAAGCAGCATCTGACATCGGCGACCAAATCCAACGGCATCTCGATCACGATGCCCTATTGGGACGAGCGCGTGGAGACGATGGCGAAGAACTATCCCAAGGTGAAGTGGGACAAGTACCACATCGATATTCTCACCGCGAACTTCGTGCTGCATCCGGACTGGTTCGACGTCGTGGTCGGCTCCAATCTGTTCGGCGATATTCTTTCCGATCTCGGCCCGGCCTGCACCGGCACCATCGGCATCGCGCCGTCGGGCAATATCAATCCGGAAGGGAATTTCCCGTCGGTGTTCGAGCCGGTGCACGGCTCGGCGCCTGACATTGCCGGGCAGGGCATCGCCAACCCGATCGGCATGATCTGGTCGGGCGCGATGATGCTGGAGCATCTCGGCGAGAAGGAAGCTGCGCAATCGATCGTCGGCGCCATCGAGCGCACGCTCGGCGAACGCACGCTGCGCACCCGCGACCTCGGCGGCAACGCCGACACCACCGCCTGCGGCAAAGCGGTCACGGATATGGTGGATTGATTCTTCTTCCTTCTCCCCTTTTGGGAGAAGGTGCCTTCGCGAAGCGAAGGCGGATGAGGGGTTCTCTCCTCACCGCACATATCGGGATGAGGATAGAGACCCCTCATCCGGCGCTTCGCGCCACCTTCTCCCACAAGGGGAGAAGGAAAGAAAAGCGCCTACTTCCCCTTCGCGATCCGCCGGCAGTGCTCCAGCGCCGCCCCGATCAGATTCTCGCTCGCCTCCGGCGTGCGGAACGCGGAATGCGCCGACAGCGTGACGTTGGGCAGCTTGGTCAGCGGATGATCCGCCGGCAGCGGCTCGATGTTGAAGACGTCGAGGCCGGCATGGCGGATCTGGCCTGATTTCAGGGCCTCGATCATCGCTTCCTCGTCGACGATGGCACCGCGCGCGGTGTTGACGAGGATGACGCCGAGCTTCATCGCCTCGATACAGGCACGCGAAACCAGCCCGCGCGTCTCGTCGTTGAGCAGCAGGTGGATCGAGATGACGTCGCTCTCGGTCAGGAGCTCATCGAGTTCGACGAACTCGACCTTCGGGTGCTTCTTGGGCGACCGGTTCCAGGCGATCACGCGCATGCCGCTGCCGAGCGCGATCCGCGCGACTTCGGCGGCGATGCCGCCGTAGCCGATCAGCCCCAGCGTCTTGCCGGTCAGTTGCATGGCGTCATCGCGCAGCCAGTTGCCGGCGCGGATCCCGCGATCCATGCTGGCGAGGCCGCGCGCGCCTTCCCACATCAGCGCGATGGCGCATTCGGCCACCGCCGTGTCGCCATAGCCCTTGATCAGGTGCACCTCGATGCCGAGTTCGGCGAGTTCTTCCGGATTCATGTAGCTGCGCGCGCCGGTGCCGAGGAACACCACGTGCTTCAGCCCGGTGCACTTCTTCGCAATTTCGGTCGGAAGCGCAGTGTGGTCGACGATGGCGATTTCGGCACCGTCGAGGAGCTTTGGATATTGCTCCGAGGTGATGTCGGGATCCCGGTGGATAAGCACCTCGGGATCCCCGGGCTTTTGCAGCCGCTCGAAGATCACGGCCAGCGATTCATTGGCATCGACAAAAACACCGCGCACGGCAGTCCCTCCGGTTTTGATTATTTTATGACGCCACGCCGGCAAGCGCCAGCACGGTATGCATCAGGACGTTGGCGCCAGCGGTGCAATCGGCCTGCGTGGCGTCTTCCAGTTCGTTGTGGCTGATGCCGTCCTTGCAGGGCACGAACACCATCGCTGCCGGCATCACCGTGTTGAGGTTGCAGGCATCGTGGCCGGCGCCGGAGGTGATGCGGCGATGCGAATAGCCGAGCGCCGTCGCGGCGTTCTCGACGGCGTCGACCAGCTTGGGATCGAAATGGGTCGGCGGCTTGCGCCAGACCAGATCGAGCTTGACGTCGACCTTGCGCCGGGCCGCGATCTCCGCAATCGCCGCGCGCAAATCCCTGTCCAGCGCGTCCATGATGGCGGCGTCCGCGCTGCGGCAATCCATCGTGAAAGCGATTTCGCCGGGAATGACGTTGCGCGAGGGATTGGCGATCACGGCCTCGCCGATGGTGCCGACCGCCTTGGGGCCGTGCTTCCTGGCGGTTGCTTCCATCGCCAGCACGATTTCCGACAGCGTTGCCAGTGCGTCGCGCCGCAGCGGCATCGGCGTCGAGCCGGCATGGCTTTCGAACCCGGTGATCTTGCCGTCGTACCACAGCACGCCCTGGCCGGAATCGACCACGCCGATGGTCTTGTTCTCGGCTTCGAGGATCGGGCCTTGCTCGATATGCAGTTCGACGAAGCTGGAGAATTTCTGCCGGCCGACCGGGCTCTCGCCGCGATAGCCGATGCTGTCGAGCGCCTCCGCCACCGTGACGCCCTCGGCATCCTTCCGCGACAGAATGTCGTCGGTGGTGAAATCACCGACATAGGCGGCCGACGCCATCATCGCCGGCGCAAAACGTGAGCCTTCCTCGTTGGTCCAATTGCAGATGCAGATCGGCGTCTCGGTCTCGATACCGGCATCGTTGAGGGTGCGAACCATCTCCAGCGCGGCGAGCGTGCCGAGTATGCCGTCGAACTTGCCGCCGGTCGGCTGGGTGTCGAGGTGGGAACCGACCCCGATCGGCGCCTTCGACATGTCGCGCCCCTTGCGCAGGCCGAACATCGAGCCGAGCGCGTCGACGTGACATTCAAGGCCGGCGGCCTCGCAGGCTTTCCGGAACCAGTCGCGGACCTGCTTGTCCTCAGGTCCGAGCGTCAGCCGCCGCACGCCGCCTTTCGGCGTTGCGCCGAACTTGGCGGTTTCATGAATGGTGTCCCACAGCCGGGCGGAATCGATTTGCAGGTTGGATGCGATCTTGGTCATTCAGCCATTCCGGTCTTGATTGATGCTCACCCGATCCGCTTCAATGACGCGCCTGCAGCGGCGCGTCAACAACGACGCCGCCCTGCGCGAGCGAGGCCGCCAGTTCAGCCACCCGTTCGACCGCGATGGTGTCCGGAGAAGCCAGCCAGCTCGCCGAAAACGTCAACAGTGGCATCTGCAGGTTGGTCGACAGCAATTGCAGCCTTCCATCCGCGATTTCGCTTTCGACAATCGCTGTCGGAATGACCGCAATGCCGAGGCCTTCGATCGCCATATGTTTGACCGTACCCAGCGAGGCGCTGGCGTGCAGGCGCATCGGTGGCAGGTCGGGCCGGTTGAACAGCGAGCGGACGAGTTCGTAAGGCGGCGTCTTGCGCGGAAAGGTGATGATGGGAAACTTGGCGAGGTCATGCACCGACAGCCGTTCCTTGCCTAGCCCGAGCGAAGGACTGGCAAGGAATCCGACCGAATAGTCGCACAGCACCCGGTTGCTGATGGTTGGCCCCGTCACCGGTCCGAGCAGGAACGCCAGTTCGATCTCCTGCGCCAGCAGCCGGTTGCGCAGATTCGAGGTGATGTCGACTTCGATCTCGAGCGACAGGTTGGGATAGGTGTGATTGACGCTCTTGATCAGCTGCGTCAGGAAAGTGTGGACGATGGTCTCGGCGACGCCGAGCCGCAGCACGCCGCGCATCGCCGAGTGGTCGCCGACCACGGCGAGCATTTCCGAGCGCAGCCCGATCAGTTTCTCGGCATAGACCAGCAATTGCCGGCCGTTAGGTGTCGGCATCACCATGCGGCGCTCGCGCTGCAACAATCTGACGCCCACCTCGCGCTCGAGCTGGGCGATCCGCTGCGAGATGGCGGGCTGGGTGGTATTGAGCTTGTGCGCAGCACCGCGGAAGCTGCCGAGCGTCACCACCCACATGAAGGTCTCGATTGCCTTGAAATCAACCATGCACCCTCTGCCTGCACATCGATAAATTAATTTTATCGATCTTGATTAAAAATCACGATTAGACATTATCATAGCCATATGCGGGAGTAGATGTCGACCCGATTGGAGCTGTTGCAACGATGACCAGCTTGGCAAAGACGGAACGACCCGGTCTCGATACAGCGAATTTATCGCCCAGCGTCGCCGCCCGGCATGCCTGCCGTACCGGCATGGCCGCTACCACGGCCGGCGTCGCCAACGGCTTCGTGCAGGGCAATCTGGTGATCCTGCCGGAAAAGCTGGCGGCGGCGTTTCACCGGTTCTGCCAGCTCAATCCCAAACCATGCCCGATCATCGGCATGTCCGATGTCGGTGATTTCAGAATTCCCTCGCTCGGCCTCGACCTCGACATTCGCACCGACCTGCCGCGCTACCGCGTCTGGCGCGACGGCGAGGTGGTGGAAGAGCCGACCGACATTACCGCGCACTGGCGGGACGATTTGGTGGCATTCGTGATCGGATGCTCCTATTCATTCGAGGAAGCGTTGCTGGCGGACGGCCTGCCGATCCGCCACATCGAGCGCAAGCTGCGCGTGCCGATGTACCGCACCAGCATCGCCTGCGGCGCGGCGGGCCCGTTCGCAGGTCCCATGGTGGTATCGATGAGGCCGTTCAAACCGGCGGATGCGATCCGAGCCGTGCAGATCACCTCGCGCTTTCCGTCCGTGCATGGTGCGCCGGTTCATCTCGGTCATCCGCATTCGATCGGGATTGCCGATATCAACAAGCCCGACTACGGCGATGCGGTGCCGGTCGGGCCGGACGAGATTCCGGTGTTCTGGGCCTGCGGTGTGACGCCGCAATCGGTCATCGCGGCCGCCAGGCTGCCGTTTGCGATCACGCACGCGCCCGGATTGATGCTGGTGACCGATTTGCAGAACAAGGCGCTTGCCGTGCTTTGATGCAGATGATGCCGATCATTGAGGCTTTACCGTAACCGCTAACCGCTTCATCGATGTCAGCCGTTCAAAAGGGGATTTGCAATGACGATCACGCGCCGCAATGTATTGCTTGGAGCCACCGCTGCCGCCGCTCTCGCGCCGATCGCGGCCCGCGCGCAAACGTCCGAAGTGGTGATCGGCGTCACCTATCCGATGTCCGGCGCCAATGCGCAGATCGGCGTCGACGCGCAGCACGCCTATGTCACCGCCACCGACATCATCAACAACAACCATGATTTCGATCTGCCGCTGGCAAAGGATGTCGGATTGCCCGGGCTCGGCGGTGCCAAGATTCGCCTCGTGTTCGCCGACCATCAGGGCGATCCCCAGAAGGGCCGTGCCGAGGCCGAGCGCCTGATCACGCAGGAGAAAGTCTGCGCCATCATCGGCAGCTACCAGAGCTCGGTGGCGGTCACCATCAGCCAGATCTGCGAGCGCTATCAGACCCCGTTTGTCTCGGCTGACAACTCGTCGCCGAGCCTGCATACCCGCGGCCTGAAATTCTTCTTCCGCGCCGCGCCCCACGACGAAATGTTCACCAAGGCGATGTTCGACTTCTACGACGCCTTGAAGAAGAAGGGCACCAAGATCGAGACGCTGGCCCTGTTCCACGAGGACACGATCTTCGGAACCGACTCCGCGAACGCGCAGATCAAGCTTGCGAATGAGCGCGGCTACAAGATCGTCGCCGACATCAAGTACCGTTCCAATTCGCCGTCGCTGTCGGCGGAGGTCCAGCAGCTCAAGTCGGCGAATGCCGACGTGCTGATGCCCTCGAGCTACACCACCGACGGCATCATGCTGGTCAAGACCATGGCCGAACTCGGCTACAAGCCGAAAGCCATCGTGGCGCAGGCCGCGGGCTTCTCCGAGAAAGCGCTGTACGACGCGGTCGGCGACAAGCTCGAAGGCGTCATCACCCGCGGCAGCTTCTCGCTCGATCTCGCGGCCAAGCGGCCGATGGTCGGCAAGATCAACGATTTGTTCAAGGCGAAGTCGGGCAAGGACCTGAACGACAACACCTCGCGCGAGTTCATGGGCCTGATCGTGCTGGCGGACGCCATCAACCGCGCCAAGTCGACCGACGGTGAAAAGATCCGCGCGGCGCTGGCCGCGACCGAAATCCCGGGGGAGCAGACCATCATGCCGTGGAAGCGCGTGAAGTTCGACGAGCTCGGCCAGAACAACGACGCCGATCCGGTGCTGCTGCAGTATATCGGCGGCAAGTTCGTCACCATCTCCCCGCCGCAAGGCGCGGTCGCCGAGGCCGTCTGGCCGATGAAGTAAGTCATCGTTTCTTGGGGATGTATCACAAGTGCTGCGTCGTCCCTGCGAACGCAGGGACCCATACGCTCAGGAGCATCGGTTTCATCGTGGCCTCACGTCCTTCTTTCAAATGCGAATCCGGTGGTTATGGGTCCCTGCGTTCGCAGGGACGACGTGAGACGGGGGGACACCTGTGACAGCCGAGACCATTATCCAGAGCCTGGCGAGCGGCCTCCTTATGGGGCTGCTCTACGGGCTGATCGCGGTCGGCCTCGCGCTGATCTTCGGCCTGATGGACGTCGTGAATTTCGCCCATGGCGAATTCCTGATGATCGCGATGTACGCGTCGTTCTTCCTGTTCGCGTTCTTCGCGATCGATCCATTGCTGGCGGCCCCGCTGGTGGCGGCGGCGTTGTTCGTTTTTGGCGCCGTGGTCTATCTCCTGATTGTACGCTTCGCGGTCAGGGCAAAGGCCAATGCCGGCATGGTGCAGATCTTCTCCACCTTCGGGCTTGCGATCGTGATGCGCGGCGTGGCGCAGTTCTTCTTCACGCCGGATTACCGCAGCGTCACCCATTCCTGGTTCGGCGGCAAAACCGTCTCGATCGGCGGCATCTTCCTGCCGCAGCCGCAACTGATCGGCGCGGCGGTGGCGATGCTGGCCTTCGGCGGGCTCTATTACTTCATCAACCGCACTGACTTCGGCCGCGCGCTCGAAGCCACCCGCGAGGACGCCGGCGCGGTGGCGCTGGTCGGTATCGACAAGAATCGCGTGTTCGCGCTGGGCTGGGGCCTCGGTGCGGCGCTGGTCGGTCTCGCCGGCGCCATCATGTCGATCTTCTTCTACATCTATCCCGACGTCGGCGCGTCGTTTGCGCTGATCGCCTATGTCACGGTTGCGCTGGGCGGCTTCGGCAGCGTGTTCGGCGCCTTTGCCGGCGGCATCATCGTCGGCCTGGTCGAAGCCTCCACCGCGCTTCTCCTGCCGCCGTCACTGAAGTCGGTCGGCATCTATGCGGTCTATCTCCTGGTCGTGTTCGTGCGGCCGCGCGGCCTGTTCGGATCGATGTGATGGATACGGATTTCGCAAAACGCCGCCGCCGCGACCTGATCGTCGCATTCTGCCTCGCCGCCATCGCGGCCGTGGTGCCGCTGTTCGTCAAGGACTCCTACGTCCAGAACATCATGGTGCTGACGCTGATGTGGGCGGCGCTGTCGCAGAGCTGGAATATCCTCTCCGGCTATTGCGGACAGATCTCGCTCGGTCACGCGCTCTATTTCGGGATTGGCGCCTACACCACGACGCTGCTGTTCACCAAGTTCGGCGTCCTGCCGTGGTTCGGTATGCTCGGCGGCGGCCTGATATCGGCTCTCATCGCGATGGGGCTGGGCTATCCCTGCTTCCGCCTGCGCGGGCATTACTTCGCGATCGCGACCATCGTCATTGCCGAGATCGGGCTCCTGCTGTTCCACAACTGGGATTGGGCGGGCGCGGCACTGGGCATCGAGATTCCCGTGCGCGGCGACAGCTGGCTCAAATTCCAGTTCGCGCGCAGCAAGCTGCCGTATTTCTACTTTGCCCTGGCACTGGCCTGCGTCGCCTGGTTCGTCACCTGGTGGCTGGAGGATTCCAAATGGGGCTATTGGTGGCGCGCGGTGAAGGACAATCCGGACGCCGCTGAAAGCCTTGGTGTCGTCGTGTTCAATTCCAAGATGGGCGCAGCCGCGGTGTCGGCGTTTCTGGTCGCGGTCGGCGGCAGCTTCTATGCGCAGTTCGTTTCCTATATCGATCCCGAGAGCATCATGGGCTTTCACATCTCGCTGCTGATGGCGCTGCCGGCGGTGCTGGGAGGCATCGGCACGCTGTGGGGGCCGATGCTGGGGGCCGTCATCCTGATTCCGGTCACGGAATTGACGCGGTCCTACGCCGGCGGTTCCGGCCGCGGCGTCGACCTGATCGTCTATGGCGGCCTGATCATCGCGATCTCGCTGGCGCGGCCGCAAGGCCTGGTCTCGCTGTTCGCCCCCAAGCGCAAGGAGGCGACGCGATGAGCACGCCCTTGCTGGAAACCCGCGGCGTCTGGCAGCGCTTTGGCGGCCTCGTCGCCAACAGCGACGTCTCGATCTCGGTCGAGCGCGGCGAAATCGTCGGCCTGATCGGGCCGAACGGCGCCGGCAAATCGACGCTGTTCAATCTGATCGCGGGCGTGCTGCCGCCCACGCAAGGCTCGATCTGGTTCGACGGCGAAGACGTCACCGCGCTCCCCGCAGCCGAGCGCTGCGTGCGCGGCGTCGCCCGGACTTTTCAGGTCGTGAAGAGTTTCGAGACCATGACGGTGATCGACAACGTCATCGTCGGCGCGCTGGTTAGAAACACGGTGATGCGCGTGGCGCGGCAGAAAGCCCATGAGGTTCTGGATTTTTGCGGCCTGGCCGCGCGCGCCAATGTGCTCGCCAGCGATCTGGTCCCGTCGGAAAAACGCCGCCTCGAAGTGGCGCGCGCGCTGGCGACCGAGCCGAAACTGCTGCTGCTCGACGAATGCCTGACCGGTCTTACGCCGCTCGAGGCCCAGACCGGCGTCGAACTGGTACGCAAGGTGCGCGACACCGGCGTTACCATTCTGATGGTCGAGCACGTCATGGAAATCGTGATGCCGCTGGTCGACCGCGCCATCGTGCTCGATCTCGGCAAGGTGCTGGTCGAGGGCAAGCCCAACGACGTCGTTCGCGATCCGAAAGTCATTACCGCCTATTTGGGGGATCGTCATGCTGTCGGTGCATGAAGTCACCACCGCCTATCAGGGGCTGGTCGCGATCTCGGCGGTCACGATCGAGGTCGCCAAGGGCGAGGTCGTCTGCGTCGCCGGCGCCAACGGGGCCGGCAAGTCGACGTTGCTGAAATCGATCGCCGGCGCCGAACGTCCGCGCTCCGGCACCGTCACCTTCGACGGCGAGCGGATCGACGGCCTGGCGCAGCATGTCATCACCTCGCGCGGCATCGCCTATGTGCCGGAAAACCGCCGGCTGTTTCCGCGGCTCTCGGTGCGCGATAATCTGCGGCTCGGCAGTTACCTTTACCGCGGCGAAGCCGACCGCGAAGCGCCGCTGGATCTGGTTTTCAAGCTGTTCCCGCGGCTGTCGGAGCGGCTGGATCAGCGCGCCGAAACGCTGTCCGGCGGCGAGCAGCAGATGCTGGCGATCGGCCGCGCGCTGATGACGCGGCCGCGGCTCTTGATGCTCGACGAACCCTCGCAGGGCATCATGCCGAAACTGGTCGATGAAATCTTCCAGGCGGTGAAACGCATCCGCGACACCGGCATGACCGTCTTGATCGTCGAGCAGCGGATGGCCGAGTGCCTCGAAATCGCCGACCGCGCCTACATCCTGCAAACCGGCCGCGTGCTGATGCAGGGCAGCGCGGCGGAGATCCGGACCAATCCGGACGTTAGGAAGGCGTATCTGGGATTGTAGGGATCGTAGCCCGCAAGAGCGGAGCGATATGCGGGACCATACCCGGATGTCGCTTTGCTCATCCGGGCTACGGCAGCTACCGGATGACCTCGACCTTCGCCGCCATGTCCGGCCACCGGCCTACGCGGTAGGTCGCGTTGCTACACCTGAGAACCCAAACCTCGTAGTCCGGCTTCGAACGCTTGGCGTCCCTTACGGCGCCGAGCGCCTTGTCGCAGGTATAGCCCTGCGAGCGGATCTGTACCGCCAGCATGCTCTGCGCCGTCTCTTGCGCCAGCGCCGTCGAATTCGGCAGGCCAATCACGAACAGAAACCCGAAAGCGAAACCAATGAGTTTGAACATGTGCATCCTCCGCGCATTATCAGTGATTGTGGTTCGGTAGCGTCAATCCAAACGTCTTAGTCAAATCCGCCACCTGTTCCGGCGACAGATATCGCGGGTTCAACCCGCGCAGCAGCAGATACAGTTTCGCCGTCTCTTCCAGTTCCTCGATCGCGAATACCGCCGCTTCCAGCGTGTCGCCCGATACCACCGGGCCGTGATTGGCGAGCAGCACGGAAGAATATTTCCCGGCCAGCCCCTTGATGGCGTCCGCCACCGCGGGATCGCCGGGCCGGAAATACGGCACCAGCGCGGTCTGGCCGCATTTCATCAGATAATAGGGCGTCATCGGCGGCAATGCAGCGCGGGGATCGATCTCCGGCAGCATCGAGAGCGCCACCGAATGGGTCGAGTGCAGATGCACCACCGCGCGCGCCGCGCTGCGGGTCTGATAGAGGGCGGTGTGCAGCGGCACTTCCTTGGTCGGGGCGTCGCCGGAGACGATTTGGCCGTCGGGCCCTAACCGCGACAGCCTGTTAGGATCGAGCGAGCCGAGCGAGGCGTTGGTCGGGGTCACCAGCCAGCCGCCATCGTCGAGCCTGACGCTGATATTGCCCGAGGAGCCCGGCGTCAGCCCGCGCTCGAACAGCGAGCGGCCGAGACGGCAGATTTCCTCGCGAATTCTGGTTTCGCTCATGGATAAATCCTGTTCCTCCGGCCTTTTCTCACGCTTTGGCAGCGCGGCCAAGCCGTGATACCCAGAGGCAAAGCCGCACGGGCTTCAAAAGCAGACTTCAAGATTACAAGGAAACGCCACAATGCCAGAAACCGCAAAACCGCGCGCCGCCGTCATCGGGCTGGGCTCGATGGGCTTTGGCATGGCCACCTCGCTGCGCCGCGCCGGGTTCGAGGTGACAGGGTGCGATGTCTCGGCCGAGTCCGTCGCGCGCTTCGTGGCCGACGGCGGCCACGGCGCCAAAACCCCGGCGGAAGCCGCCAAGGCGGCCGATATCGTCGTCAGCGTCGTCGTCAACGCCGCGCAAACCGAAACCATCCTGTTTGGCGCTGACGGTGTTGACGAAACCCTGGCCAAGGGCGCGGTGTTTATCTCTTCCGCCACCATGGACCCCGATGTGGCGCGGCGGCTGGCCAAACAGCTGGAGGCGACGGGGCGGCTTTATCTCGACGCGCCGATCTCCGGCGGCGCGCAGCGCGCGGCGCAAGGCGAACTCACCATCCTGGCTTCGGGCAGTGCTGCCGCATTCGCCAAAGCGCGTCCGGCGCTGGATGCCATGGCCGCAAAACTCTATGAACTCGGCGATGCCGCAGGCCAGGGCGCCGCGTTCAAGATGATCAACCAGTTGCTGGCCGGTGTGCACATCGCCGCAGCTTCCGAGGCGATCACGTTTGCCGCCAAGCAGGGCCTCGACATCAGAAAAGTCTATGAAGTGATCACGGCCTCCGCCGGCAATTCCTGGATGTTCGAGAACCGCATGCCGCACGTGCTCGATGGCGATTATGCGCCGCGCAGCGCGGTGGAGATTTTCGTGAAAGACCTCGGCATCATCCAGGACATGGCGCGCACGGCGAAATTCCCGGTGCCGGTCGCCGCCGCCGCGTTGCAGATGTTCCTGATGACGGCGGCCTCCGGCATGGGCCGCGACGACGACGCCTCGGTGGCGCGGATGTATGCCCGCGTCACCGGCACGCATCTGCCGGGCGAGCCGAAATAATCAAGCAGGAAGAGGACAGCACATGCCCCGCTTTGCCGCCAATCTGACCATGATGTTCAACGAGGTCCCGTTCCTCGACCGCTTCGACGCCGCCGCGAAAGCCGGCTTCACCGCCGTGGAATTCCTGTTTCCCTATGAGCATCCGGCCGACGAGGTCGGCAAGCGGCTCAAGGGCGCCGGGTTGACGCAGGCGCTGTTCAACCTGCCGCCGGGCGACTGGAACGCCGGCGAAAAGGGATTTGCGGCGCTGCCGGAACGTTTTGAGGATCTCAAGAAGAGCCTGCAGACGGCGCTGCCCTATGCGCAGGCGACCGGCGTCAAGCGGCTGCATCTGATGGCGGGGATTGCCGACCGCGGCGACCGCAAGGCGGTGGAAGCGTTCTACAAGTCGGTGGCATGGACGGCCGAGTTCTTCGCGCCCCATGGCCTCGACGTGGTGATCGAGCCGATCAATGCGCGCAACGTGCCCGGCTATTTCCTCAATGACTTCCTGTTCGCACGCGATCTCATCACCGAGCTGAAGATACCGAACCTGAAACTGCAGTTCGACATCTACCACTGCCAGATCATCCATGGCGACGTCACCATGCGCCTGCGCGAGATGATGCCGATCATCGGCCACGTCCAGATCGCCAGCATCCCCTCGCGCAACGAACCCGACGGCGAGGAGTTGAACTATCCGTTCCTGTTCGCTGAGCTCGACCGGCTCGGCTACGGCGGCTTTGTCGGCTGTGAATATAACCCGCGCGGCAACACCACCGACGGCCTCGGTTGGTTCAAACCCTACGCCGGAGCAAAATCGTGAAATTGTCTTTGGGCTGCATCGCCGACGACTACACCGGCGCCTCCGATCTCGCCAACACGCTGACGCGCTGCGGCCTGCGCACGGTGCAGACCATCGGCGTGCCCTCTGACGATCTCGCGCTGCCGGAAGTCGACGCGGTCGTGGTGTCGCTGAAGAGCCGCTCGATCGAGGCGGGCCTGGCCGTCACCAGATCGCGGTCGGCAGAGAAATGGCTGCGCGGCCGCGGCGCTGATCATGTGCTGTTCAAGATCTGCTCGACCTTCGATTCCACCGACGCCGGCAATATCGGGCCGGTGATGGATGCGCTGCGCGGCGATTCCGGCGATGCCATCGTGCTGGTGACGCCGGCCTTTCCGGAAACTGGCCGCACCGTCTATCAGGGCAATCTGTTCGTCGGCGCCGTGCCGCTGAACGAAAGCCCGCTGAAGGATCATCCGCTCAACCCGATGCATGATTCCAATCTGGTGCGGGTGCTGGCGCGCCAGAGCCGGACGAAAGTCGGACTGGTCGACCTTGCAACGCTCGCGCGCGGGGACGCTTCTGTGCGCGCGCGCCTTGCTGATCTCGCCGGCAAAGGCATTGGCGCCGCCATTATCGACGCCGTGTTCGACCGCGATCTGGAAACCATCGGCAACGTCGCGCTGGATCATCGACTGTCGGTCGGCGCGTCCGGCATCGGGCTCGGCCTCGCGCGGGCGCTGGTCGCGTCCGGCAAGGTCAAATCGAACGTGACAAAGGCGGACACCGATGCGCCGGTCGGTGGACCGGCCGCGTGCCTGGCCGGCAGTTGTTCGCAGGCGACGCTGCAGCAGATTGCCAATGCCGAAAAGGCGATGCCGGTTCTTCATCTCGATCCCGACCGCATCGTTGCGGGTCCGGACGAAGCGCGGCGTGCGCTGGCATGGGCGAAGGAGCGGATCGGTGACGGCCCGCTTCTGATCGCAAGCAGCTCGACGCCGGATCAGGTCGCAGCCCTGCAATCCCGGCATGGCCGCGATGCAGCCGGGCATGCCATCGAGCAGGCGATGGCCGACATCGCGGACGGATTGGTGCAGTCCGGCGTGCGTCGGTTGGTCGTCGCAGGTGGTGAAACTTCAGGCGCCGTGGTCGATCGGCTGGGGATTCCCGGCTTCCTCGTTGGCGCGGAAATCGCTGCAGGCGTGCCGGTTCTGCGCGCGGTGGGCGCGAAAAGCGGCGAGATGCTGCTTGCACTGAAATCGGGCAATTTCGGCGGCGCCGATTTCTTTTCCGACGCGCTCAAGCTGATGCGCTGAGCGTCCTACGCCATTCATTTTTCAGAGACTTCTGTCGCGTACCGTATTTTTACGGTGCGCCAAATTAACACAACCTGAGAACGAATAAGATTCTGCTGCGAGCAAGGGCATCGATTTAACCCGCCCGTCGCAACCGGCGCGTCTTCCGCGCGTCCAAAACCAAGAGATGCCACCCTATGCTTGCCAAGTACTCGATCCGCGCCAAAATCATTACGGTCGTTGCCTTCCTGCTGGTCGCGATGACGGGAATGGGCCTGCTGGCGGTCCGCAACATGCGGGCGATCAACGCCAACACTGTCGATATCGCGACCAGCTGGATGCCGAGCGTCCGGGTGTTGGGTGACCTGCGCGCCGGCGTCATCACCTACCGCAACGTGATCCGCGAGCACATGCTGGTCGGAACGCTGGAAGGAAAGTTGGCGCAGGAAAAGACCTTGGCGAGCGTGGTCGAGAGCAACACCAAGATCCGTGCCCTCTACGAGCCTCTGATTACCTCTCCGGAGGAGCGTGCGCTGTACAAGGAATGGTCCGATCTCTGGGACAAGTACAAGGCGGGTACGCAGGAAGTGATGGCGCTGTCGCGCGCGGCCGCCGGCAAATTTCCAGCAGAGGCGCATGAATTGAACTCGAAGACCGTCAACAAGATCGGGCTCGAGGCCGACGCCGTCCTGCGCAAGGACATTGACCTCAACAACGCCGGCGCTGACAAGGCGGCCCAGGAAGCGGCTGACAGCTACGCGTCCGCCTTCATGATGCTCGCGCTGATCCTTGGCGCCTCCGTCATCATCGGCATTGCCGTCAGCATCTATCTGGTTCGCGACGTCTCAACCGGCATTGCTTCCATCGTCACCCCGATGCAGGCACTGGGCAAAGGCGACCTCAGCACGGAAGTTCCGCATCAGGGCGAGAAGACCGAAATTGGCGCCATGGCGGACACCTTGCAGGTGTTCAAGCAGGCGCTGATCGCGAAGAAGGCCGCCGACGAGGCCGCGGCCCTCGACGCCGAAGCCAAGATCGAGCGCGGCCGCCGGGTCGACGGCATTACCCGCAATTTCGAATCTGTCATCGGCGAGATCGTTCAGACCGTGTCGTCAGCTTCGACGCAGCTCGAGGCCTCGGCCGGCACGCTGTCGGCGACCGCCGAGCGTTCGCAGTCGCTGACGACAGCGGTGGCGGCGGCTTCCGAGGAAGCCTCCACCAATGTGCAGTCGGTGGCGTCGGCGACCGAAGAACTGTCGTTGTCGGTCAACGAGATCAGCCGCCAGGTGCAGGAATCGGCGCGCATGGCGACCGACGCCGTCGGCCAGGCCCGCGTCACCAACGACCGGGTCAGCGAGTTGTCGAAGGCGGCGAGTCGGATCGGCGATGTCGTCGAACTCATCAACACCATCGCAGGCCAGACCAACTTGCTGGCGCTCAATGCCACCATCGAGGCCGCGCGCGCCGGCGAAGCCGGCCGCGGCTTCGCCGTCGTGGCGTCGGAAGTGAAGGCACTGGCCGAGCAGACCGCGAAGGCCACCGGCGAGATCGGCCAGCAGATATCGGGCATCCAGGCCGCGACCCACGAGTCGGTCAACGCAATCCAGGAAATCAGCGGCACCATCGAGCGGCTGTCGGAGATTTCGTCGACCATCGCCGCCGCGGTGGAAGAGCAGGGTGCCGCGACACAGGAAATCTCTCGCAACGTGCAGCAGGCGGCGCAAGGCACCCAGCAGGTCTCGGCCAACATCACCGACGTGCAGCGCGGCGCGAGCGAGACCGGCTCGGCCTCCTCACAGGTGTTGTCGGCGGCGCAGTCGCTGTCCGGCGACAGCAACCGCCTCAAGCTCGAAGTCGGCAAGTTCCTGGATTCGGTCCGGGCAGCCTGAACACCCGGCCGATCACCGGCGAAGAGCCCGGCTCCCAAGGGGGGCCGGGCTTTTGCGTTCTGCAACCCTGCAGCGAAATCCGGTTGGGCTGCTCGGTAGCCTCTACTGAGCCAAAATTAACCAGTCTTGTTTACAAGAGCACCATCTTTACGGCGCGCGCGCTGTTCGGTGGTTCCCGCTGGCTATCGCCGACAGCGCGTTTTGGGGAAATTTGGGGTTCGCTGACAATGATCAAGCTCAATCGCATCGGGTATAAGCTGGGCCTGGCTGGCGCGGTCGGCATATTGCTGGCGGGTGGCATGGTGGCCAACCAGATGATGTCGGAACAGGCGATTGAGGCGGCAAACAGCCGCGCCGATCGCTCGCAGCGGGTCATCGACGCCGCGATATCAGCTAACCTGAACGGACGGCAGATCGAACTTGCCGCGCGCAACATCCGCCTGTCGACGAAGGCCGCGGACGTCGAAAGGAACGCGGCGGACCTCAATCGATTCAAGGCCACTGAAACCAAGGCGTTGGATGACGCGCAGGCGATTGCGACGATACCGGATATCAAGCAGCGCCTGGAGAAAATCAGGTCGCTGATGAATTCCTACACGACCGGCGTCGATGAGCTGGCGAAGACGCAGCTCAATCTCCTCGCGGTGATCGACAAGCGCTCGGCGATTTCGGCTGAATGGACCAAGGCGATCGAGACCCAGTTGGCGTCACCCGCGCTGGCCAAGCTCGACAACAAGCTGGAGATCGAAAAGCTGCTGCATATGGCCGACGCCAAGGTCAACGCGCTGCGGGCCATGGTCTGGCGGCTGGGCGCCACCGGCGATGTCAGTCTGATCGCCCAGATCGCGAAGACCCAAGCGGCGCTCAAGGCTAATTTCAACCTGTTGCGCGGCGAGGCCGATGACCGCGATCTGCTGGTGGTGGTCAGCTCGCTGGATTCGATCGTCAAACGCTTCCTGGCCGCCAATGACGAAGTGGTCAAGATCGAGGAATTGAAGGCGGACATTGTCGCCAACCGCACCGTCAAGTTTGCCCAGGAAGCGGGCACGCAGATGGATAGCCTGGTCGACATAGCACGAAAGAACTACGCCACATCGAAGGAAGAAGCTGCGGCCGAGACCGATCAGGCCAGCAAGGTCAGCCTCGCCATGGGTATCGTGGTGATTATCGCGCTGTTCGCATCGATGGTGTTCTCCTTCCTTGGGATCTCCCGCCCGATGATGCGCCTGAACGGTGCGCTGGGTGAGATGGCCGGCGGCAACCTCGACGTCGTGATCCCCGGCGCCAGGCGCGGCGACGAAATCGGCGATCTCGCCAAGACGGTCACGATCATCAGGGAGAATGCCGAGCAGAAGGCCCGCGACGAAGCCGAGGCCAAGATCAAGCAGGACCAGACCGCCGCCCGGCAGCGCAAGGATGACATGATCAAGCTCGCCGATACATTCGAGACGGCGGTCGGCGAGATCGTCGAGACCGTGTCGTCGGCCTCGAGCGAACTGGAAGCCTCTGCCGGCACGCTGACGTCGAACGCCGAGCGCGCCCAGGAACTGACCACGATGGTGGCCGCGGCCTCCGAGGAAGCCTCCACCAACGTGCAGTCGGTGGCATCAGCGACCGAAGAGTTGTCCTCCTCGGTCAACGAGATCAGCCGTCAGGTCCAGGAATCGGCACGGATGGCCACGGCGGCCGTCGACCAGGCCCGCACCACCAATGACCGCGTCAGCCAATTGTCGAAGGCGGCGAGCCGGATCGGCGACGTCGTCGAACTGATCAACACCATCGCCGAGCAGACCAATCTCTTGGCGCTTAACGCCACCATCGAAGCGGCGCGCGCCGGCGATGCCGGCCGTGGCTTCGCGGTCGTGGCGTCGGAAGTGAAGGCGCTGGCCGAGCAGACCTCCAAGGCCACCGGCGAGATCGGCCAGCAGATATCAGGCATCCAGGCGGCGACCCAGGACTCCGTGAACGCGATCAAGGAAATCAGCGGCACCATCGAAAAGTTGTCGGAGATCTCCTCGACCATTGCCGCAGCCGTGGAAGAGCAGGGCGCCGCGACGCAGGAAATCTCCCGCAACGTGCAGCAGGCCGCCCACGGCACCCAGCAGGTGTCCTCCAACATCACCGACGTGCAGCGCGGCGCCTCCGAGACCGGCTCCGCATCCACGCAGGTTCTCTCTGCAGCGCAATCGCTGTCGGGCGACAGCAACCGCCTCAAGCAAGAGGTCGGCAAGTTCCTCGACTCGGTGCGCGCGGCCTGACAAAGACAGGATGACGATACGAAAGCCCGGCGCCGGAAGGGGCTGGGCTTTTTGCATTTGGTTGCCTGCGTTTGCGGAACGGTGGGTCCGTACTTCTACCGTATCTCAACCCCCGCCATCCGGCTGGGCGGCGTGCTGCGCGGCCCCAGCCGGGGCCACCAGCTATGCCAAGGAAGTGAAGGACGGCTGCGCTGCCCGCGTTGGCTATTTGGCCCCGGTTCGGCTAAATCAGCGCGGTTGAACTGGCCTTTTTGGAATGCCGGTTCTCAGCCTCTCACAGGCCTCGGGATTGCCTCCTAGATGATTGCTCTGGTCCGTATTGCGCTGAGCCGGCCCTATACTTTCGTCGTGCTCGCGCTGCTGCTGCTGATCATCGGACCATTGGCCGCGCTGCGCACGCCGACCGACATCTTTCCGGATATTCGTATCCCCGTGATCGGGGTGGTCTGGAACTATACCGGCCTGCCGCCGGACCAGATGTCGGGGCGTATCATCACGCCGTTTCAGCGGGCGCTGACCACGACCGTCAACGACATCGAGCACATCGTCGCCAATTCCTACACCGGCATCGGTATCGTCAAGATCTTCTTCCAGCCGGGCGTCGACATCCGCACCGCCAACGCCCAGGTTACGGCGATCTCGCAGACGATGATCAGGCAGTTACCGCCCGGCGCGACCCCGCCGCTGATCCTCAATTACAGTGCCTCCACCGTTCCGATCATCCAGGTTGCGCTGTCCGGTGAAGGGCTGACCGAACAAAACCTCGCCGATATCGGCATCAACCAGTTGCGTACCCCGCTCGTCACCGTGCCGGGCGCGGCCATTCCCTATCCGTTCGGCGGCAAGCAGCGCCAGGTCCAGATCGACCTCAATCCGGCAGCGCTGCAGGCCCGCGGCCTGTCCGGTCAGGACGTCGCCAACGCGCTCGCCGCGCAGAACCTTATCACGCCGGTCGGCACCCAGAAGATCGGCCAGTTCGAATACACCATCCAGCTCAACAACTCGCCGCTTCGAATGGAAGAACTCGGCGACCTGCCGATCAAGGCGGTGAACGGCGCGATGGTCTATGTCCGCGACGTCGCCTCCGTGCGCGACGGCAATCCGCCGCAGACCAACATCGTGCACGTCGACGGCAACCGTTCGGTACTGATGATGGTGCTGAAGGCGGGCGCGACCTCGACGCTCGATATCATCGCCGGCATCAAGCAGAAGGTGACCGAGGTCAAGGATTCGCTGCCCGACACGCTGAAGATCGGCTTCATCGGCGATCAGTCGGTGTTCGTGCGCGGCGCCATCGAGGGCGTTGCCGTCGAAGGCGTGATCGCCGCGCTGCTGACCAGCGTCATGATCCTGCTGTTCCTCGGCAGCTGGCGCTCGACCGTCATCATCGCCGTCTCGATCCCGCTGTCGGTGCTCGGCGCCATCATCTGCTTGTCGGCGATCGGCGAGACGCTCAACATCATGACGCTCGGCGGGCTGGCGCTGGCGGTCGGCATCCTCGTCGACGACGCCACCGTGACCATCGAGAACATCAACTACCATCTTGAGCAGGGCAAGCCGGTCGAGCAATCGATCCTGGATGGCGCCAACCAGATTGTGACGCCGGCCTTCGTCTCTTTGCTGTGCATCTGCATCGTATTCGTGCCGATGTTCTTCCTGCAGGGCGTGGCGCGCTTCCTGTTCGTGCCGATGGCCGAAGCCGTCATGTTCGCGATGATCTGGTCGTTCCTGCTGTCGCGCACGCTGGTGCCGACGATGGCGAAATATCTGCTCCAGCCGCATGTCCATCATGAGGGCGGGCGGCCGCCGACGCGCAACCCGCTGGTGCGCTTCCAGCGCGCCTTCGAGGCGCGGTTCGAGCGGATTCGCGCCGGCTACCACGATCTGTTGTCGATGGCGCTGGGACGGCGGCCGCTGTTCGTCACCGGCTTTCTTGCCGTTGTCGCGCTGTCGTTCCTGCTGGTGCCGTATCTTGGCCGCAACTTCTTTCCGGCGGTCGATGCCGGCAACATCCTGATGCATGTCCGCACCCAGGTCGGCACCCGCGTCGAGGAGACCGCCAACCAGCTCGCCGACGTGCAGAAGGCGATCCGCAAGATCATCCCGCCCGGCGAGATCGAAACCCTCACCGACAATATCGGCATGCCGATTTCCGGCATCAACATGACCTACAACAACACCGGCGTGATCGGGCCGGCCGACGGCGACATCCAGATCAAGCTCAGGGAAGGCCACCGGCCGACGGACGAATACGTCCAGATCTTGCGCGAGCAATTGCCGCGGCTGTTCCCCGGCATGAACTTCTCGTTCCTGCCCGCCGACATCGTCAGCCAGATCCTGAACTTCGGCGCGCCGGCGCCGATCGACCTGCAGATCCGCGGCGCGGACATGAAGGCGAACTTCGACTATGCCAACAAGCTGCTGAGCAAGATCCGCCGCATTCCCGGCATCGCGGACGCGCGCATCCAGCAATCGCCCAATGCGCCGACCTTCAACATCGATGTCGACCGCACCCGGGCGCAATATGTCGGTCTGACCGAGCGCGACGTCACCAACAGCCTCGTGGTCAATCTCGCCGGCAGTTCGCAGGTCGCGCCGACCTTCTACCTCAACCCCGACAATGGCGTGTCCTATTCGATCGTGATGCAGACGCCGCAATACAAGATGGACTCGCTCAGCGCCCTGCAGGCGCTACCCATCACGGCGACCGGCAATCCGCAGGCGCCGATCCTGGGCGGCATCGCGGACGTGAGGCGCTCGGCCTCCAGTGCCGTTGTCTCGCAATACGACATCCAGTCGATGGTGCAGATCTACGCGACGCCGCAGGGCCGCGACCTCGGCGCGGTTGCCGCCGACGTCCGGACCGCGATGGCGGAGACGGCGAAGGATGTGCCAAAAGGAAGTTCGGTCGTGCTGCTCGGCCAGGTGCAGACCATGAACAGCGCGTTTTCGGGCCTGCTGTTCGGGCTGCTCGCCGCCGTGGTGCTGATCTATTTCCTGATCGTGGTGAACTTCCAGTCCTGGTCCGATCCGTTCGTGATCATCACGGCGCTGCCCGCGGCCCTTGCCGGCATCGTCTGGATGCTGTTCACGACGCAGACCACGCTGTCGGTGCCGGCGCTGACCGGCGCCATCATGTGCATGGGCGTTGCCACCGCCAACAGCGTGCTGGTGATCAGCTTTGCGCGCGAGCGATACGAGGAACTCGGCGATCCCATCGCGGCGGCGCTGGAAGCCGGCTTCGTCCGCTTCCGCCCGGTCCTGATGACGGCGCTTGCGATGATCATCGGCATGACGCCGATGGCGCTCGGGCTCGGCGAGGGCGGCGAGCAGAACGCGCCGCTCGGCCGGGCGGTGATCGGCGGCTTGATCTTCGCCACCATCGCCACCCTGATGTTTGTTCCCGTGGTGTTCAGTATGGTACACAAGAAACAGGGCGTCATCGCCGACGCCGCACCGGAGACGTCGCATGTCCACTGAACAACGCCCGCCGGTATCGCGCCGGAAATTGGGCCTATTCGGGGTCGTGGCGCTGATCGGCGCGGGGCTGATCGTCGCCACCGGCATCCGGGCGCGCGAGGAATCCGGCTCGAAGCTGCGCGAATGGACCGACAACCAGGCGGTTCCGAGTGTCGCCGTCGCGTTCCCAAATGCCCGCGCGCTCAACCCCACCATCGATTTGCCGGGCCGGCTCGAAGCATATTCGCGCGCTCCAATATTCGCGCGCGTCAGCGGCTATCTGAAAAGCTGGAGCGCCGATATCGGCGCCAAGGTCAAGGCAGGCCAGGTGATCGCCGAGATCGAGGCGCCCGACCTCGACCAGCAATTGCTGCAGGCTAGGGCCGATCTCGTGAGCCAGCAGTCGAGCGCGCGGCTGTCGGAGGCCACGCTGAACCGGCGCAAGACGCTGCTCGCCTCGAACTTCGTCTCGATGCAGGAAATCGACGAGCGCACCGCCGACCTCGCCAACAAGAAAGCCGCCGTCAATTCCGGTACCGCCAATGTCGAACGGCTGGAGGCGCTGGCGGGCTACAAGAAGATCACCGTGCCGTTCGATGGCGTGGTCACCGCGCGCGAAACCGACGTCGGGGCGCTGATCAATGCTGGCGGCGGTTCGGGGCCTGCGATGTTCGTGGTGTCTGACATCACCAAGCTGCGCGTCTATGTCAACGTGCCCCAGAGCTACGTTCCCGCCGTCAGGATCGGTGCGAAAGCCGTGCTGACGATGCCGGAATATCCGAACCGGACTTTTGCGGCGACGGTGGAAGCATCCTCGCAGTCGGTCGATGTCTCCTCGGGGACGACGCGCATGCAGCTGGCGCTCGACAATGCCGGCGGCGAACTGATGCCCGGCGCCTATGCCAATGTACGCCTGCCGCTGGAACGCGACGCCGTGCCGCTGCATATTCCCTCCAGCGCTCTCATTTTCAACAAGGACGGTTTGCGGGTCGCGACCGTCGGCCCCGACGACAAGGTGCTGTTCAAGACGGTCACCATCGCCCGCGATCTCGGCAAGGAGATCGAACTCGCCTCCGGCGTCACCCCCGACGACCGCATCATCACCGCGCCGCCCGATGGTATCGCCGACGGTGATCCGGTCCGCGTCGTCGGCGCCCCCGCCAAGGGCAAGCCCACGACGGCCTCGGAAAAGCAGGACGTGAAGGGGTAGGGGGCGCGCTCTCTCTCGTCATGCCCGGGCTTGACCCGGGCATCCACGACTTACTTTCTCTCGTTGCGAAGGACGTGGATGGCCGGGACATAGGCGAGCGAAAGCGACGCCGTCCTTCAGACGGCTATGCCCGGCCATGACGGTGGGGATGTCTACCCCACCCGCCACTCCAGCACGCCATCTCCGGCCGTGATGATCTCCCCAACCGAACCCACCGGCGTGCGCTCCATGTTGCGCAGATGCGCCAGCGTTACGCTGTCGCTCGCCGGCACCCGCGCCAGGGCCCGTGCATCGCCGGCCGTGCGCATCATCACCACGCCGTGCTCGACGTCGCCCTTGCTGCCATAGATCACGGTAAAGCTCTCGACCCTGCCCTTGCCGCTGGCTTCGGTGACGAATTCGGGCACGGCACCCTTGCGGCGGTCGGCTTCGGCCTGGACGCTGGTGTCCTGCGCCAGAGCCTGCTTTGGCGCCTGCCGCGACAGCACCAGGCCATGATGCTTGGTGACAAAACCGCCCTGACCATAGAGCAGGCCAAGCGTGCCGCCCTCGCGCAGCTTGCGCACCATCGCGCAGGCCGCGTGCGTCATATAGGTGTTGAGCGGGGCGCCGAAGAATGTGAGGCCGCCGGTGACGGTGGGCCTGACATCGGGGCCGAGGCCGAGCGTCCGCCGCGCCATCTTGGGTACGCAGGGAAAGCAGCTGTACAACTCGATCGCGTCGAATTTTTTGCCGTCGCCCTCGACGAGGTCCATCACGGCGTTGAGCACGGCATTCTGCGGATGGCTCTCGAAGAACTGGTCGCGCAGCAGATAATCGCGCGGCTCTTCCGCCGACGCACCGCCTAACGGATAGATCAGCTTGTCCTCGGGCACGCCGGCGGCGCGCGCCTTGGCCAGCGACGTCATCAGGATCGCGCCGCCCATGTTGACGGTCGGGTTGGCCACCATCAGCTTGGTGTAGGGCCAGGCGATCAGCCGGTTTTCCGGCGTCGGCGTCGTGATCTCGTCCGGCGTGAAGTTTTTCTTCAGCCAGGAATTGGGATTCTCCGAGGCTACGCGCGCATAGGTCGACCAGAGCTGTCCGGATTCAGCGAGCGCCTCGCGCGGGGTCTGGCCCCAATGCGCTGATGTGGCGGACTCATACAGCGGATAGACCGTGATGGGGCGGAACACGCCGAGCGTCACCGCCATCGGCTTCTGGAACGCCGCGCCACGCTTCGGCTCCTCGACGTCGTGGGCGAACGGCGTCCAAGGCAGGTCGATGCCGGCCCGCTGTGCTTTGGTCGCGGTCGACTGCGCCTCGGCGCCGCACACCGCCGCGACGCTGCATTCGCCGCGCGCGATGCGTTTGGCCGCTTCATGCAGATAGCGGATCGGGCTCTCGCCGCCGACCGGGCCGTAATAGCAATGCGCCGGCATGGCGCCGAGCCGCTCGGCGAGTTGTTTCTCCGGATCGCGGTAGCGCCAGCTCAGGAAATTGACCACGTCGAGCGAGCCGAGTTCGCCGAGCAGTTTAGCGCCGCTGTCCGTCTCCGCGCGCTTCAGCGCCTGTTCCAGCAGTGCGAGCGGCTCGAGCCCGGCGGCAATGTCCTTCGGCCGGTCGACGATTTCGCCGACGCCGACGATGACGGGAATGCGGTCTTCGGGGAGGGATGTTGGCATTTTTTCTTGGCTTTACTTTCTGGCTTCGGACTCCGACCTCATCCCCGCGCAACGGCTTTGCCGTTGTCGCTGGAGGAGCGGCGTCTTCGCCGCGTCTCGAAGGATGCAGGCCCATCTGTGGCCTCATGGTTCGAGACGCGCGAAGACGCGCTCCTCACCATGAGGAATAGATATCATTCTTCCATCAACGCGTTCATATGCTCGACGGCATCAACAAAATCTTCCTTGAATTCCTGCACCACCGCGCCGGCGGATTTGACGCTGTCGATCAGGCCGACGCCCTGGCCGACGAAATAGCTGACGAGGTCGCGCGCCTGCACGTTGCCGGCAGCCGCGGCGCGGTCGATCGAGTTGAAGGCGTCGCGGCTGATGATGCTTTGCAGCGGCATCGGCAGCGCGCCGGGGCTGTCCGGCCCGCGGTCCCACGCATCGGTCCATACCGAGCGCAACTGCCGGGCCGGCTTGCCGGTGCGGCCCCTGGAGCGGATCGCGTCGCGCGAGGACGCCGCGATCATCTTCTCGCGGAAGATTTCGGAGGTCTCGGACTCCACTGTGGCGAGCCACACCGAGCCGGTCCAGACCCCGGCCGCGCCCATCGCCATGCAGGCCGCCATCTGATGCCCGGTCATGATGCCGCCCGCCGCCAGCACCGGCACGTTGCGGATCGGCTTGATCGCCTTGATCACCTCCGGCACCAGCACCATGGTGGAGACTTCGCCGCAATGGCCGCCCGCTTCGGTGCCCTGCGCCACCAAAATATCAACGCCGGCTGCGACCTGCCGAAGCGCGTGCTCCTTGGAGCCGATGAGGGCCGCGACCGGCACGTCGTGCTTGCGGCCCATCTCGATCATCGCCTTCGGCGGCACACCGAGCGCGTTGGCGATCAGCCTGATCGGATGACGGAAGGAAACGTCGAGCAACTCCAGCGCGATCTCGGCGTCAAACGGCTGCGGCTGGTTGTCGGCGACACTCTCGGTCGTGAGTTCGATGTTGTATTTCTTCAGGAGATTGCGGGTGAAATCACGGTGCTCTTGCGAAACCCGCTTCTCCAGGGTTTTCCAGGTGAGGTTCTTCTCGCCAGCGGTCGAAATGTTTTCCGGGATCAGGACATCGATGCCGTAGGGCTTGCCGTCGACGTGGTCGTCGATCCATTTCAGTTCCTGCTCCAGCGTCTCCGGCAAGAAGCGGGTCGCGCCCAGCACGCCAAACCCCCCGGCGCGGCTGACGGCCGCCACCACGTCGCGGCAATGGCTGAACGCCAGCAGCGGAAACTCTATTCCCAGCATGTCGCAGATCGGGGATTTCATGGTCGTATCCGTTCCCTGGGGCGGCTTGGCGCCGCTCGTTGTTGGTTTTTGTTTGCCGTGTTGACCCGACGCTAGCCCATCGGAGGCTGGGATGCCAAGCGCTCTTCGGCCACGAGGAGCGAACATTCCACGTCGCAAAATATGCAACCCGATGCGGCTGATTTGTCTCTTGCGCTTTCGCCCCTTGCGGAGAATGCTGCAACCAAATCAAGAATTCTCAAGGGAGTTTTCATGTCCGCCTCGCCATCGATCGTTGCCAAAGCTTCCGAGAGCTACGACGTCGTCGTGGTCGGCGCGGGCTTTGCCGGCATGTACATGCTGCATAAACTGCGCGGGCAGGGCTTTTCAGCGCGGGTCTACGAGCAAGGCGCCGGCGTCGGCGGCACCTGGTACTGGAACCGCTACCCCGGCGCGCGCTGCGATGTCGAGAGCATGCAGTATTCCTATTCGTTTTCCGAAGAGCTGCAGCAGGAATGGGACTGGAGCGAGCGCTACGCGCCGCAGCCGGAGATTTTGAAATACGCCAACCACGTCGCCGACCGTTTTGGTCTCCGTCCCGACATCCAGTTCAACACCACTGTCGAACGCGCGGAGTTCGATGAGCGCACCAATCTATGGTCGGTCGCGCTGTCCGGCGGCAAGACCGTGACCGCAAAATTCGTGGTGCTCGCCACCGGCTGCCTGTCGAACGCACGGATGCCCGAGATCAAGGGCCTCGATGGTTTTAAGGGCAAGGTCTATCACACCGGTCACTGGCCGCATGAGACCGTCGATTTCACCGGCCAGCGCGTCGGCGTGATCGGCACGGGATCGTCGGGCATCCAGTCGGTGCCTGTGATCGCCGAGCAGGCGAGCCACCTCACGGTGTTTCAGCGCACCGCGAATTTCTCGATTCCCGCCCGCAACGCCATGCTGACCGAAGAAGAGCGGCAGGCGTTCCGCGCCAAATATCCGGAAGTCAGGCAATTCGCGCGCGCGGAATCGCGCAACGGCATCTATACCGAGATACCCGACCGCGGCGCGCTCGATGACGGCGACAACGAGCGCCGCTCCAAATACGAGGCGCGCTGGACCCGCGGCGGGCTCACCTTCATGTCCGTGTACAACAACCTCGCGCTCGACCAGGCGGCCAACGACACCGCCGCCGATTTCGTCCGCGAGAAGATCGCCGAGATCGTCAAGGATCCCGAGAAGGCAAAATTGCTGCAGCCGAACAATCATCCGATCGGCTCAAAGCGCATCTGCATCGATACCGAGTATTTTGCGACCTTCAACCGTCCGAACGTGACGCTGGTCGATATCAAGGCCAACCCGATCGAGGCGATCACGGCCAACGCGGTGCGCACCGGCGGCAAGGACTACGAAGTCGACGCATTGGTGCTGGCGACCGGCTTCGATGCGATGACGGGTTCAGTTGCCAAGATCGACATTCGCGGCCGCAACGGCCAGACGCTGAACCAGAAATGGGCCGAGGGTCCACGCACCTATCTCGGCCTGATGAGCGCGGGTTTTCCCAATCTCTTCCTCATCACCGGTCCCGGCAGCCCATCGGTGTTGTCGAACATGATCGTCTCGATCGAGCAGCATGTCGACTGGATCACCGACTGCGTGACCTATATGCGCGACCGCGGCCTTGAGGCAATGGAAGCCAAAAAGGACGCCGAGGATAATTGGGTCGCCCACGTCAACGAGGTCGCCTACACCACGCTCTATCCGCAGGCCAATTCCTGGTACATGGGCGCCAACGTTCCCGGCAAGCCGCGGATCTTCATGCCCTATATCGGCGGCGTCGGGCCGTACCGGCAGATCTGCGACGATGTCGCGGCCAAGGGCTACGAGGGCTTTGCGATGACGGGCGCGGAGCAGCCGAGGAAAGCTGCGGCGTCGTAGTCGTCACTTCGTAGGGTGGGCAAAGCGCAGCGTGCCCACCATTTTTTGCTCGGCAAGAATGGTGGGCACGGCGCAAGTGCGCCTTTGCCCACCTACGCATCGATTATCCCCGCAACCGCCGCGCCAACACCTCCACAAACCGATCCGCATCCGCCTCATCATTGTACACGTGCGGCGACACCCGCAGCCGCCCCAAACGCGGCGCGACGTAGACGCCGTCGCTTGCCAGTCCCTCGACGAGTCCCGCCGGCATGCCGCCCTTGAACGCCAGGCTCAAAATATGCGGCGCGCGCAGCCGCGCATCCGGCACGCTGATGCCGATGCCGCGCACGCCCTCTGCAATCCGCTCCGTCAGCATCGCGATACGCTGCACGACGGCCGCTGCGCCCCATTCGGCGAGCATCTCCATGCCAATGGACGCCATCTCCATCGAAATGAAATAGTCGCGCTCGCCCATGTCGAAGCGGCGTGCATCGGGCACGTAATTGAGATCGGTGAAATAGACCGAATTCTCGGCGCGCACATCGCGGCGGCCGGCTGAGGTCTGCTCCAGCGGAATGCCGTTCTGATGGCGTTTTGCAACATAGAGAAAGGCGCGGCCGTAGGGCCCGAGCACCCATTTGTAGGTCGGGAACAGCACGAAATGCGGATCGAGACGCTTCACGTCCATCGCCAGCACACCGACGCCTTGCGTGGCGTCGATCAGGAACATCGCGCCGCACGCCCTAAGCGCCGCGCCAACTTTGTCGATGTCGATCAGCCCGCCATCCGACCAGTGCACCGAGGAGATCGAGGCGAGGCTAACCGGCGCAGCACCCGATCTATCGATCGCGGCCAGGACCGCCGACGTCCAGTCGCCGTCTTCGGGTTGTCGGACGGTCTCGACCGTGAACCCCTGCGCCTCGGCCCGCGCGTGCCATTCCAGCACCGGGGAGGAGTGATCGCTTTCCAGCACGATCACGCGCGTGCCGCGGGGAATGGTCACCAGCTTAGCCGCTGTCGCGACGCCGTAGCTGATCGAGGGAGTCAGCGCGACATCGGAAGGATCGGCATTGATCAGCCGGGCAGCGGCCGCGCGCGCGCGTTCGTTCTGCTGGTTGGCAAAGGAAGCCGGGAGCTTCCAGGGCATTCCCTTGCGCCCCACGGCCGCGCGCGCGGCTTCCTGAGTCCGGATCGGCAAGGGGCTGTAGGAGGCGGCATTCAGGTAGCAAATCTCGCGCGGGATATCGAACAGGGCGCGTTGGGAGGCAAGCATCCGGCAGATCTCTCTTGTGGTGACCCGTCTATTATGGCCGATCCCGGCCGGGCCAGCCACAAAGGCATTGCTCCGAGTACAACTCTGCCGCGCCTTATGACTTTGTTTGCTGAACCTGGGCTATGGCAGGCGCGACCAAAGGGCGTTCGCAGAGTCCACGATATCAGTGGCAACAGAGGCGGCCATGTCACTTTCCTACGAAACCCAACGACCCATCGCCTCGGACAATATCGTCGCCGGTGCGGTCTACGTACTTTACGGCGTAGGATATTTCACCGGGATTACAGCGCTGATGGGCGTCATCATCGCGTATGTGAAGGTCGACGATACCGACCCCGTGATGCAGTCGCATTTCCGGTTTCAGATCAGGACCTTCTGGATCGGACTGCTGTACCTTGCGATCGGCATTCCGTTCTCCCTGGTGCTGATCGGCCTGCCGATTGTTGCCTGGTGGTTCATCTGGTCGCTCATCCGCATCGTCAAGGGCGGCCTGTTGAGCATCGAGCACAAGCCGATCGTCAATCCGAGGTCCTGGCTGTTCGGATAATCCGGCCGGCGGGGAACTCCCCCTAAACCTCCAGCCACTCCTTGCGCACGCCGGCGTTGGCGGCAAGCTCCGCCGGTGTCCCCTCGAACACGATGCGGCCGTGGCCCATCACATAGAGACGGCGGGAAATCCTCAGCGCTATTGTGAGCTTCTGCTCAACCAAAAGAATCGCGGTGCCGCGGCGTGCGATTTCGTCGAGCAAGGTGCCGACCTGTTCGACCAGTTTTGGGGCAAGCCCCTCGGTCGGCTCGTCGATGATGACCAGATCAGGATCGCCCATCAGCGTGCGGCACATCGTCAGCATCTGCTGCTCGCCGCCCGACAGCACGCCCGCGGGATTATCCTGCCGCTCGCCGAGATTGGGAAACAGCTTGAACACGTCCTCGAATTTCCAGCGCCCGACGACGCCGGCGCGCTTCAGCCCGAGTTCGAGGTTTTGGCGCACGGTGAGGCCGGGAAACACTTGCCTGTCTTCGGGCACATAGCCGATGCCGAGATGGGCGATCTGGTCGGGCCGCAGCCCTGCGATCGCGCGGCCCTTGAAATTGATCTGCCCGGCCGGCGGCACCAGCCCCATGATGGTCTTGCAGGCGGTGGAGCGGCCGACGCCGTTGCGGCCGAGCAGGCTGACGATTTCGCCCTGGTCGACCGAGAGGTCGACGCCCTGCAGGATATGGCTCTTGCCATAAAAAGCGTGGAGATCGCGGACCTCGAGCATCATGCCGCCACCGTCCCGAGATAGGCTTCCTGCACGGCGGCGTTGCCGCGGATCGCGGCCGGCGCATCTGACGCGATCACCTCGCCATAAACAAGCACGGTGATGCGGTCGGCGATCCCGAACACCACGCTCATGTCGTGCTCGACCATGATCAGCGTCTTGCCTTCCGACACCGACCGGATCAGCGCCACCGCGCTCTCGGTCTCGCTGTGGCTCATGCCCGCGGTCGGCTCGTCGAGCAGGATGATCTCGGCGCCGCCGGCAATAGTGATGCCGATCTCCAGCGCGCGCTGCTCGGCGTAGGAGAGGAGGCCCGCCTGGAGATCGCGCCGGTCGGCGAGCTTAAGCCGCTCCAGCAGCTGGTCGGTCGCCAAATTCAGCGCCTTCTGCGTGCCCAGCAGCCGCCAGAACGAGTAGCGATACCCCTGCGACCATAGGAGGCCGCAGCGGATATTCTCGAACACGGTCATGCGCGGGAAGATCGAGGTGATCTGGAAACTGCGCGACAGCCCGAGCCGGTTGATCTCCTGCGGCGCGAGGTCGGCGGTCGATTGACCGTTGACGGTGATCGAGCCTGAGGTGATCGGAAACCGTCCCGAGATCAGGTTGAACAGCGTGGTCTTGCCGGCGCCGTTAGGGCCGATGATGGCGTGGCGTTCGCCGCGGGGAATGCTTAAGCTGACGCCGCGGATGATTTCGGTGCGCCCGAAATTCTTGCGCACGTCCACGAGTTCGACGGCGGGCTCGCTCATGCCACGGCCTCCTGCGGCTTGGGAGCTGCCGTCGCCTGAGCGCGCTTGCTGCCTTCCATCAGTTCATCCCAACGCTGGCGGAAGCCACGCGCCTCATAGCGCAGCCACAACGCACCGAGCACCAGCGCGGCGATCGCGATCACCCACGGCATCGGCGCTGTGGTGTCAATCAGTTGGCCGCCGATGGTGAATCGCTTTCCCTGGGCAGCGCCGATGGTGGTGAAGGACGCCAGTTCGACCATGAACACGAAGCCGAGCAGGACCAATAGCGCCGGCGGAAACGCCCGCGCATAGGGCAGCAACAATTCGCGCATCCGTCCCGCGCGCCAGATCGGCAGATGCATGAAGATCAGCCCGATCAGCCCGCCCGGCGCATACATCACCATGACGATGAACAGCACGCCGACATAGAGCAGCCAGGCGTTGCTGAGCAGGCTGACGCCGCTCTGCAGCAGCACCACGACGATGGTGCCGAGGATCGGTCCGAAGAAGCCGCCGGCGCCGCCGATATAAACGGCAAGCAGGGCGTTGGCCGATTTCGCCGCCGACACCGTGTCGAAGGTGACGATCTCGTAGATCAGCACGTAGAGCCCGCCGCCGATCCCGGCGAAGAAACCGGACAGCGTGAATTGCATCAGCCGCACCATACGCGGATCGTAGCCGACGAATTGCGCGCGCTCGAAATTGTCGCGGGTGGCGTTGGCCATTTTGCCGAGCGCGGTCTGGGTTTGCAGCCGCATCAGGGCCGCGGCAATGAAGGCCCAGGCCAGCACCAGGCAATACACCTGCCATGGCGAGGTATAGCGGACGCCGACCAGGCTGGTGTCCATCACGCGGTCGATGGTGATGCCGCCTTCGCCGCCGAAGAAGGCCATGAACATCAGGGCAGCGGCCGAGACCAGTTCGCCGAGCCCCATCGTGATCATCGCAAAGGCCGTGGCGCGCTGCTTGGTCACCAGCCAGCCGAACACATAGCCGAAGAACAGCCCGCCGAGCCCGCCCGCCAGCGGCACCAGTTCGGTCGGCAGCCAGATCGTGCCGGCCTTGACCAGGTTGATCACATGCGCGGCGCAGTAGGCGCCTAGGCCGAACAGCACGGCGTGGCCGAACGACAGCAGGCCGGCCTGGCCCATCAGCATGTTGTAGGACAGCGCGAAGATCGCCATCACGCCGATCTCGCTCATCAGCGTCAGCACGAATCCGGAATGGCGTCCCTTGCTCCAGTCGTAGAACAGGAACGGGAACGCCAGCAGGATGACGAGGACCAGGAGCCAGGGCCAGTGGCGGCGAAGCATGTTCATGTATCGCGTGTCCCCATCAGGCCACGGGGACGGAACACCAGGATCAGCACCATCATCAGGAACGGCAGCAGCGCGCCGATCCTTGGCAGCGTGACGGTGAGGACTTCGGCAAACGGCGTGCTCGACGTCACCACGAAACCGAACTTGGCCAGGAGATCCGCCAGCGAGACGTCGAACACGACGGCAAAGGTCTGGATCAGCCCCATCAGAATGGATGCAATAAAGCAGCCGGACAACGAACCCAAGCCGCCGAACACAACGACGACGAACACGATCGGTCCCATGGTGAAGGCCATCGCAGGCTCGGTGACTTGGTAGTTGCCGCCGATCACGCCGGCGAGGCCGGCCAGCGCGGTGCCGGCGGCGAACACCAGCGTGAAGATGCGCGGCACGTTATGGCCGAGCGCGGAGGCCATGTCGGGATGGGTGAGGGCGGCCTGGATCACGAGGCCAATGCGCGTGCGGGTCAGGCCGAGCCAGATCGCACCGAACATCAGCGCCGAGATCAACAGCATGAAGGCGCGGTAGGCCGGGAATTGCGTGCCGTAGATCTTGAAGAGCGGAAAATCGAGCAGCTCCGGCACCCGATAGGGCACCGGCAGCAGGCCCCAGGTCATCTGCACGCCCTTTTCGATCAAGAGCGCGAGTCCGAAGGTGAACAGCAGTTCTGCGATGTGGCCGTTCTGATGGACCCGCCGCAGCCCCCACATTTCAATGCCTGCGCCGATCAGCCCGCAGAGCACCGGCGCAATGATCAGGGCCGGCCAGAAGCCGATATATTGGCTGATCGTGTAGGCGAAATACGCGCCCAGCATGTAGGCGCTGGCATGGGCGAAGTTGAGCACGCCCATCATGCTGAGGATGAGCGTGAGCCCGCTCGCCAGCATGAACAGCAGCATGCCGTAGACGAGACCGTTGAGGAGGGAGACGACGAAGACTTCCATGCTACCCGACCACCGCAAGGGCGACGCCTGCTTCCCGGGGAGGGAAGCAGGCGACTAACGTGTTGGTCAGGAGGCGCTCGGACGCTTCATCTTGCAGGTGTTGGGCTGGTCGACGTCCTTGGCGAGAATCGTCGCTGAAGTGGCCCAGCCGAGCCCGGTGCCTTCGGCCTCGTACTTCACGCCCTTCTTGAAGATGCCGACGAAATACTCAGAGATGATCTGGTGGTCTTCCTTGCGCATCTTGGTGTCGAAGCCGAGGAAGTCCTTGACCTGCAGGTCTTCCATCGCAAGCGCGATCTTGGTCGGGTCGACCGAGTTGGCCTTGGTCACCGCGGCCTGCAGATATTCGAAGATGGTGCGGAAGCCGGCCGCGGAGAAGTCGAACTTGTGCTTGTCGCGGAAGCCCTTGGTGAACGCCTCGGCCTCCTTGTTGCCGATCTCCGGCGCCACGTTTTCGCCGAACGACATCACGGCCAGCACGCGGTTGTCGCCGCCGACGCCGATCGCGGTCGGGCCGCCGGCCAGATGCGCATAGAAGGTGTAGTAGCGCAGGTCCGCGCCCGCATCGACGCCGGCCTTGATCAGGAGGTTCATGTCCGGCCCCCAATTTCCGGTCAAAAGCGCCTGTGCGCCCGAAGCCTTGATCTTGGTGAGGTAAGGCGAAAAATCCTTGATCTTGCCGAGCGGGATCAATTCGTCACCGACGACCTGGACGTCGGGCCGCAGTTTGGTGAGGTAGTTCTTGACCTCGCGCTGCACGGATTGACCGAACAGATAGTCCTGGTTGATCAGGTAGACCTTGGTGACGTCCTTGGGCAGCGCGCGAACCATCACCTCGGCCTTCATGCCGACATGCAGGTCGAAGCGGAAATGCCAGAAGCTGCATTGCTCATTGGTCAGCTCGGTGGCCACTGCGCCGCAGTTCAGATAGATGATGCGGTTATCCGGGTTGCGGTCGTTGTGCTTGTTGACGCCGTCGATCAAGGCGGCGGCGATGTTGGAGCCGCTGCACTGCATGATGAAGGGCATGTTCTGGTCGGTCGCGCTCTTCAGCGCGATCAGCGCGTCCGACGGCTGCGACTTGTTGTCGAACGGCACCAGCTCGAACTTCTTGCCGAGCGCGCCGCCCTTGGCGTTGATGTAGTCGATGATGTATTGCATCTGTTTCAGGTTGGCGTCGCCGACTTGCGCGAACGGTCCTGAAAGCGGGTCGGTGTAGGCTACCTTGATGGTGCCCTGTGCCAGCGCATGACCGCCACCGGCGATCGCGAAGACAATCCCAAAGAGCGCAGAAAACCACTTGCCTTGCAGCATGGTGCATTCCTCCCCTGAGAGGCCCGCATTTTTGTTGTCTTGCGGTGCCGATGCGAAACCGTAACATGGACCCGACGCGGACCGCCACGGGAATTGTTGGGCTGCCATGCAGCATCTTGCGGTTGGCGGCGAGAGCCCCAAGGTATACCAGACAGATGCATTGTAATTCCGCCGCGCGGCAGATCGCCCCTATGTGACTCGGCCGACAAGAAGCCCGGAGCCAACACGAATGAACGAAATTGTTACCGACCCCACCGCCTATGTGCCGCCGAAAGTCTGGACCTGGAATAAGGAAAGCGGCGGCCGCTTCGCCAGCATCAACCGGCCGATCGCAGGCTCCACGCATGACAAGGAACTGCCGGTCGGCCGTCATCCGTTTCAGCTCTATTCGCTGGCGACGCCGAACGGCGTCAAGGTCACCGTCATGTTCGAGGAGCTGCTGGCCGCCGGTCACAGCGGCGCCGAGTATGACGCGTGGCTGATCAAGATCGACGGCAACCAGTTCGGCAGCGGCTTTGTCGCCGTCAATCCGAACTCCAAGATTCCGGCGCTGATGGACCGCAGCGGGCCGAAGCCGATCCGGCTGTTCGAGTCCGGCGCGATCCTGATGCATCTGGCTGAAAAATTCGGGGCTTTTCTGCCGGCCGGCGGCGAAGCGCGGGCGGAATGCCTGTCATGGCTGTTCTGGCAGATGGGCAGTGCGCCGTTTCTCGGCGGCGGCTTCGGCCATTTCTACGCCTACGCGCCGACCAAGATCGAATACGCCATCGACCGCTACGCCATGGAGGTGAAGCGTCAGCTCGACGTGCTCGACCGGCGTCTGGCCGACAATGAATATCTCGCCGGCAGCGAATACACGATTGCCGACATGGCCACCTGGCCATGGTACGGCGCGCTGGCAAAGGGCCTCGTCTATGGCGCCGGCGAATTCCTGTCGGTGCACGAATACAAGAACGTGCAGCGCTGGACCGACGCGATTGCAAAGCGCCCGGCGGTGAAGCGCGGCCGCATGGTCAACCGGATCTCGGGCGATCCGGCCAGCCAACTGCATGAGCGGCATGAGGCCAGCGATTTCGACACCAACACGCAGGACAAGATCGGCGAGCCCGCCAAGGCGCCGACGTAATCCGTAGGGTGGGCAAAGGCGCACTTGCGCCGTGCCCACCATTCTTATCCGTGCAAATAATTGGAGTGGTGGGCACGCTTCGCTTTGCCCACCCTACGAACCAAAAAAATCCGAACCGGGGAAACCGCATGCCGACTTTCGAAAAGGGCGCCGTTCGTATCCATTATGAGGAAACCGGCTCCGGCTATCCGTTGTTGATGATCGCCGGCGGCGGATTGAACTCGACGATCGCGGGCCTGTCGGGCAGTTACCCGCCGTTCGATTCGTTCGAGGAGTTCAAGGGCGAGTACCGCTGCATCGCAGCCGATTTGCGCAACGCCAATACGGGGCAGTCTTCCGGTCCGCTC
This sequence comes from Bradyrhizobium sp. OAE829, assembly GCF_040546575.1. Taxonomy (NCBI): domain Bacteria; kingdom Pseudomonadati; phylum Pseudomonadota; class Alphaproteobacteria; order Hyphomicrobiales; family Nitrobacteraceae; genus Bradyrhizobium; species Bradyrhizobium sp. OAE829. Next base: position 7,036,019 of record NZ_JBEPOE010000001.1, read on the forward strand.
GAAATCGACCGGCCCTGGGATTCCCATACCGATGACCATCTCGGCCTGATGGATCATCTCGGCATCGACAAGTTCATGGTGCTTGGTTTCTGCATCGGCGGTCCCCTGATCTGGAATCTCCTGAAGCGCGCGCCGGACCGCATCGTCGCCGCCGTGCTGGCGCAACCGTCGGGCTCGCGTCCCGAGATGCGCGATTTGTTCTACGACAACAATACCAAAGGCTGGGCGCCGGAGCTCCTGAAGCAGCGGCCCGACATCACCGCGGAGACAACAGATAAATTCCTGACCAAGATGTACCGCACCAATCCCGATTTCGTCTTCACGGTGACGCGTGACTTCGTGCGCCAGTGCCGGACACCGGTGCTGATCCTGCCCGACGATATCCCGGCGCACCCTTATGCGGTCGCGATGGAGTCGGCGATGCTGGCGCCGAACGCCGAAGTCAGCATGTTCCCGTGGAAGGAGCCCAAGGAGCGGATACCGCTGGCGGTACGCCAGATCCGCTCCTTCCTGCGCGCGCACCGGCCTGTGACGTAGCTTGTAGGGTGGGCAAAGCGAAGCGTGCCCACCATTCCATCCGCGGCTCGCATGAGCATGGTGGGCACGGCGCAAGCCCGCCTTTGCCCACCCTACGAAGCTGTGCCCAGCAGATCGTTATCTTCCGGATGCTTCTTCATGTAGCCCTGGATGAACTCACATTCGACCGTGAGCTTGCGTCCCTGCGCGCGCACCGCTTCGAGCGTCGCGCGCGCCAGTTTTGAGCCGATGCCCTTGCCGCCGAGTTCCGGCGGCACCACGGTGTGCTCGAGCGTGATCGTATCAGGCGATTTGCGGTAGGTAACGAAGGCGATAGTGCCGTCGACGTCCAGTTCAAACCGGTTGCTGGTTTCGTTGTCGCGGAAATGGTCGGCCATGTGCGCTCCTGTTCCGATGCCACCAACCGGCTACTTCGCCGGAAGTTCCGGCGCCGGCGGGAACACGACGCGGTCGTCGGTGCGGCAATAGCGGTCGGCGAACATGCGGCCGATCGGGTGATAGCGCTCCATGTGCACGCGCATGGTCTGCGTATCCCACAATTCGTCGCGAATGTAGAAATTGATGCCTTCGCCCATGATCAGCGTGCGGTCGCCATTGACGTCGATGGTCTTCCAGATCTTGCACTCCATCGCCCAGGGCGCATCGGCCAGCCGGGGTGCCGCGACCCGGCTCGAGGGCGCGAGCTTCAAGCCGAGATAGCCGGGCTCGCCGACATCGGGCGGAAAGTCGCCGCTGGAATCGTGCATGGCCCGCGCGCAGCGGCTCGTCGGTGAGGTTGACGACGAATTCGCCGGTGCGCTGGATGTTGACCAGCGTGTCCTTGACGCGGCCGTCGGGCCGCAGATTGACCGCGAACATGCACAGCGGCGGGTCCTCGCAGAACACGTTGAAGAAGCTGAACGGCGCGGCGTTGACCACGCCGGTCGGACCCACCGACGTCACCCAGGCGATCGGCCGCGGCAGCACGAATCCGGCGAGCAGCTTGTAGCGCTCGCGCGGTTGCAGGTTTTCAGGCGCGTATTCCATGGCGGGATTCCTGTTTCACGCGTGGGTGAGGGGGACTCACTGCGGGCGAACTTGCGGAGGCACCCCCACCCCAACCCTCCCCCGCAAGGGCGGGAGAGGGGGCGCATCGGTGTTTGCTAAGCGATCGAGAATAACAATGGTCGAGGTTGAGCACACTACCCGTCACGCACGGCGCTCGTCTCCCTCTCCCGCGCTTGCGGGGGAGGGCGGGGTGGGGGCGCCCCACGGGGATTCCCAGTAGCGCGCCGCCAACCAAGCCTACGGCATGCTCAGTTCGTGCCTTCCGACCACCATCCAGTGCACCTCATCCGGACCGTCGGCGAAGCGCAGATGCCGGACGTCCTGGTACATCTCGCCGAGCTGGCTCCATTGCGAAATGCCTGTGGCGCCGTGCATCTGGATCGCCTGGTCGATGATCTTGCAGGTGCGCTCGGGCACCATGGCTTTCACCATGCTGACCCAGATCCGCGCTTCCTTGTTGCCGAGCACGTCCATCGCCTTGGCGGCCTTGAGCACCATCAGACGCATCGCCTCGATCTCGCAGCGCGCCTGCGCGATGATCTGCAGATTACCGCCGAGATGGGCGATCTTCTTGCCGAAGGCTTCGCGGGTGAGGCCGCGCGACACCATCAGGTCGAGCGCCTTTTCCGCCTTGCCGATGGTGCGCATGCAGTGATGGATGCGGCCCGGTCCGAGGCGGACCTGCGAAATCTCAAAGCCGCGGCCTTCGCCGAGCAGCATGTTTTCCTTTGGCACCCGGCAATTGTTGAAGCGCAGGTGCATGTGGCCGCGCGGCGCGTGGTCGTGGCCGAACACGTGCATCGGGCCGAGGATTTCCACGCCGGGGGTGTCGATCGGCACCAGGATCTGCGACTGCTGCTTGCTCGGCGGTGCGTCCGGATTTGTCTTCACCATCACGATCATGATCTTGCAGCGCGGATCGCCGGCGCCGGAGATGTAGTACTTCTCGCCGTTGATCACCCATTCGTCGCCGACGAGCTTTGCCGAGGTCGAGATGTTCTTGGCGTCGGAGGAGGCGACATTCGGCTCGGTCATCGCATAGGCCGAGCGGATTTCACCGGCCAGCAGCGGCTTCAGCCACTTCTCCTTCTGCGCCTTGGTGCCGACGCGCTCCAACACTTCCATGTTGCCGGTGTCGGGCGCCGAGCAGTTCATGGTCTCCGACGCCATCGGATTTTTCGCCAGCTCAACCGCGATATAGGCGTAGTCGAGGTTCTTGAGGCCCTGGCCGGTCTCGTCGTCGGGCAGGAAGAAGTTCCACAAGCCTACTTCCTTGGCCTTGTCCTTGGCCTTCTGCAGGCACGCAAGCTGTTCCGGCGTAAAGCTCCAGCGGTCGGTCTTCTTCTCGCCAAGCTTTGCGAATTCGACCGACATCGGGTCGACGGTTTCGCGGATGAACTTCTTGACGTGCTCGTAGAGCGGACGGACCTCGTCCGACATCCGGAGATCATTGAGCTCTTCGCCCGGATTGAGGTTGTAGGTCGTCGTTCGCGGGATGTAGGCGTGTTTCATCAGGGTCCTCCCATGCGGCGTTTTCCATTCTGCGGATAATCTTCGGAACGCGCCTGTTGGGCCGCAATCTAGACGCCAGCGCGGTCCCTGCACAAGCGGGGTGAGGGTCTGCGCGCAGCGCCCTGCCGCTAATGCATGCGGTGATGCCGCGCCGGGGAATCGGATGCGTATCCCCGCAACTGGGCATATTGCTTCATCTGATCGGGGAGCAGGATTTGCGCCGTTTCGAGGTGATATTTCAGATGCGCGTTGCGCAGTTCCGCCTGCGTCTGGCCGATCTTCGTCGTCGCTTCCCTCAGCGCGGCTGATGTGATCGAACGGTTGGCGAATTGCCGGTCGAGCGCGCCTTCCTGCTCGATCAGGCTGAGTCCGATCGGTGTCGCTTCCGCTTTCATTGTTTCAAACAGTGTTTGAATCTGCTGCTTCTGCGCCGCCGACAGCGCCAGCTTCTCGGACAATTCCAGCACGTGCATCGGGCCGGGGTAGCCGTTCAGTTCGGCCGCCAGCGCCAAGCCCATACCCCTGCCGGCTCTGAGATCATCGATCTGCTGCGCGGACAGCGCCTTGATCGAACGGCCCTGCATCCCTGCATAGGGCGACTGCGCCAGTGCGGCGGTCGAAACGAGGGCGAGGATACCGATGGCGGTGGCAATGGCTTTCATGAAATTCTCCTGCTGTGCGTCGTGATCTTAACAGTCCCGCCGGTGGGCGTTCATCAAAGTCCCGTCAGAATTATTCGACGCGCTGAAAGACGCTGAATTGAAAGTGCTGTTGCGATCCCCAGGGCGTGGCATGGTCGTTGCGCTGGCTTTGCAGCAGCTTGAACCCCGGTCCCAGCGTCTGCGCAAGGCGCGCCGCATCGTAACGCATCACCGGCAGGCCGCTGCATTTCTCGGGTCCGTCCAGCGCGAAGGTCGCGATGATGGCGTGGCCGCCGATCTTCAAACCCTGCTTGAACCGCGCGATGTAGCCCGCGCGGTCACGCTCCTCGGTCAGGAAGTGAAACGCCGCGCGGTCATGCCAGATGTCATACGCCCGCGACGGCTGCCATGTGGTGGCGTCGGCCACAAGCCAGTGCGCACGTGAGGCGCGTTCGCCGAGACGGGCTTTGGCGGCCTCCAATGCCGCCGCGGATAGATCGAGCACGGTGAGGTCACAAAATCCCTGATCGATGAGGTGATCGACCAGCCGCGACGCGCCGCCGCCGATGTCGATGATCGCCTGACGGGGCGCAGCCCCGACCTCGGCGATCAGCGCCAGCGACGGGGCAGGGCTTTCCTGAAACCAGCTGACCTCGTTCTCGCCTTTGCTGGCGTAGACCTTCTCCCAGTGCGCCTGGCGGCTTTCGCTTTCCATCGCGTCCTCCTCCGCGCTGCGGGGCGCCAACATCATATTCCGGCCTCGCCTGGCTTGCCATTGAGATTCATCGCCGGGTGGAGAATCCGCTGCAGCCGCGCGCCTTTGACCAGCGCATAGATCGCGGGAATCACGATCAAGGTCAGCAGCGTCGACGAAATCATGCCGCCGATCATCGGCACCGCGATGCGCTGCATGATCTCGGATCCCGTGCCCGTGCTCCACATGATCGGCAATAGCCCCGCCATGATGGCGACGACCGTCATCATTTTCGGCCGCACCCGCTCCACCGCGCCCTCCATGATCGCATCGTAAAGGTCCTGCTTCGTCAGGGCGCGGCCCTCGGCCGCCCGGCGCGCCCTGATCTCGTCGAGCGCCTGGTTGAGATAGATCAGCATCACGACGCCGGTCTCGGCGGCGACGCCGGCAAGCGCGATGAAGCCGACGACGACGGCGACCGACAGGTTAAAGCCCAGCCACCACATCAGCCAGAGCCCGCCGACCAGCGCGAACGGCAGCGACAGCATCACGATCATGGTTTCGGTCAGCGAGCGGAAGTTGAGATAGAGCAGCAGGAAGATGATCATGAGCGTCACCGGCACCACGATCTTCAGCCGCGCGGTGGCGCGTTCGAGGTATTCGTAACTCCCGCTCCACATCACGTAAGCGCCCGGCGGGAACTCGATGCTGGCCTTCACCGCGGCCTGCGCGTCGGCAACGTAGCTGCCGATGTCGCGGTTGCGGATATCGACATAGATGTAGACCGCGAGCTGCCCGTTCTCGGTGCGGATCGAGGTCGGCCCGCGCGATGGTGCGACCTTGGCGACTTCGCCGAGCGGCACCGCGCCGCCGCCCGGCATCGGCACCAGCACGTCGCGGATGATCGATTGCGTGTCGCCGCGCAGATCGCGGGGATAGCGCATGTTGACGCCGAAGCGCTGACGCCCCTCGACGGTCGTGGTGACGGTCTGGCCGCCGAGCGCGGTCGCGATCACATCGTTGACGTCCTGCACCATGATGCCGTAGCGCGCCATTGCCGCGCGGTCGGGGACGATATCGAGGTAATAGCCGCCGATGCCGCGTTCGGCATAGGCCGACGACGTGCCGGGCACCGCTTTGAGCACCTGCTCGATCTGTTTTGCGAGCCGGTCGATCTCGTTGAGATCAGTGCCGATCACCTTGACGCCAACAGGCGTCCGGATGCCGGTCGACAGCATGTCGATGCGCGCCTTGATCGGCTGGGTCCAGGCGTTGGAAACGCCGGGAAACTGCAGCGCCCTGTCCATCTCGGCGGTCAGGCTCTCCACGGTGACGCCGGCCCGCCATTCCGCCTTTGGTTTGAGATTGATCACGGTCTCGAACATTTCGGAGGGGGCGGGATCGGTCGCCGTCAGGGCGCGTCCGGCCTTGCCATACACGGAAGCCACCTCCGGAAAACTTCGGATGATCCGGTCCTGGGTCTGCAGCAGCTCGCCGGCCTTGGTGACGGATATGCCGGGCAGCGTCGTCGGCATGTAGAGCAAAGTGCCTTCGTTGAGGTTCGGCATGAATTCGGTGCCGAGCTGCCGCGCCGGCCAGATCGTCACGGCGAGCACTGCGACCGCCAGTAGGATCACCAGCACCTTGGCGCGCATCACGGCCTTGATGACGGGACGATAGACCCAGATCAGGAAACGGTTGATCGGGTTCCTGTGCTCGGGAATGATCTTGCCGCGCACGAAGATCACCATCAACGCCGGCACCAATGTTACCGACAACAAGGCCGCCGCCGCCATCGCAAAGGTCTTGGTGAAGGCGAGCGGGCTGAACAGCCGGCCTTCCTGCGATTCCAGCGTAAATATCGGCATGAACGACACGGTGATGATCATAAGGCTGAAGAACAGCGCGGGCCCCACCTGTGACGCCGCTTCGATCAGCACGTCGATTCGCGATCGCCCGGGCTCGGCGCGCTCCAGATGCTTGTGCGCGTTTTCGATCATCACGATGGCCGCGTCGACCATGGCGCCGATCGCAATCGCGATGCCGCCGAGGCTCATGATATTGGAGCCGAGGCCGAGCAGCTTCATGGCGCCGAACGCCATCAGCACGCCGACCGGCAGCATCAGGATCGCGACCAGGGCGCTGCGGACATGCAGCAGGAACACGATGCACACGAGAGCGACGATGACGCTTTCCTCGAACAGCGTACGCTTGAGCGTGTCGATCGCCGCGTTGATCAAACTCGAGCGGTCATAGACCGCGACGATCTCGACCGATTTCGGCAGGCTGCTGGCGATCTCGGCAATCCGCTTTTTGACGTTCTGGATCACGTCCAGCGCATTGACGCCAAACCGCTGCAGCACGATTCCGCTGGCGACTTCGCCTTCGCCGTTGAGTTCGGTGATGCCGCGCCGCTCGTCGGGACCGAGTTCGACGCGGGCGACGTCTTTCAGCAGCACCGGCGTGCCGCCGCTGGACTTGAGCACGATATTGCCGAGGTCGTTGATGCCCTTGATGTAGCCCTTGCCGCGAATGACGTATTCGAACTCGGACAATTCGACGGTGCGGCCGCCGACATCGGCATTGCTGGCGCGGATCGCGTCGCGCATCCTGGGCATGGTGATGCCGAGGTCGCGCATGCGCTGCGGATCGAGCACCACGTTGTATTGCCGGACGAAGCCGCCGACGCTGGCGACCTCGGCGACGCCTTCCGCCTTGGCCAGCGCGAACTTCAGATTCCAGTCCTGGATCGCGCGAGTGTCGGCGAGGTTCAGCTCTTTCGACATGACGGCGTATTGGTAGACCCAGCCGACGCCGGTGGCGTCCGGTCCCATCGTCGGCGTCACGCCCGCGGGCAGGCGCGCCGAAGCGCTGTTGAGGAATTCCAGCACACGCGAGCGCGCCCAGTAGATGTCGGTGCCGTCCTCGAAGATCACGTAGACGAACGACACGCCGAAGAACGAGAAGCCGCGTACCACCTTTGAGCGCGGCACCGTCAGCATCGCCGTGGTCAAGGGGTAGGTGACCTGGTCCTCGATCACCTGCGGCGCCTGGCCGGGATACTCGGTATAGACGATCACCTGGGTGTCGGAGAGGTCGGGAATGGCATCCAGCGGCAGGTGGGCCAGCGCATAGAGGCCGGCGGCGGTGGCGAAACCGGCGCCGAACAGCACCAGCAGCAGATTGCGCGCCGACCACGCGATCAGGCGGGCGATCATGGCTGCGCTCCGTCGGCAAAGCCTTTCAGCGCGGCCTTCAGATTGCTTTCCGCATCGATCAGGAAGTTCGCCGAAACCACCACCGGCTCGCCTTCGCTGACGCCCTCCCGCACCTCCACATAACCGTTGCCGCGATGGCCGAGCTTGACTTCGCGGGGCTCGAAGCGGCCTTCGCCTCTGTCGACGAACACCGCCTGGCGCCGGCCGGTGTCCATTACGGCGCTCTCCGGGATCGTCAGCACCGGCGCGGAACTGCCGATATCGATCTCGGCATCGACATACATGTCGTGGATCAGCACCAGGTCGGGATTGGCAAGCTCTATTCGCAGGCGCCCGGTACGCGTCTCCTTGTTGATCTGCGGATAGATGACGTTGATTGTCCCGGTGAAGGTGCGGCCGGGAAAACCACGCGCCTTGACGGTCGCCGGTTGCCCGAGCGCGAGCATTCCCATGTCGCGCTCGGCCACGTCGATGATGGCCCAGAGCTGCGTATGGTCGGCGATCCGGAACAGCACTTCACCCGGTTGCGCGCGCGCGCCCTCGATGGCGTTGCGTTCGAGCACGATGCCGTCACGCGGCGAAGTCCATTCGATGCCGATCGGAACCGTCCGGCTCTTCTCCATCGCCGCGATGGCCGCTTCGGGCACGTCGAGATTCATCACCCGCTGCCGCGACCCCCGGCCATAAGCAATGTCGCCGCTGGTGGTTTTGGAGTTGATGGTTGAAATATATTCGGCCGCGGCCGACGAGATCGCCGGACTGTAGACTTCCATCAAGGGCTGACCCTTGGCGACGTGGCTCCCGGTGGTGACGTTCGCAACCTTCTGGATATAGCTTTCGGACCGCATCGAGATGACGGAGACGCGGCGCTCGTCGAGCTGGATGGTGCCTGGCGCGTGGATCGTGCTGCGGATGGTGCGCGGCGCCGCAGGCTCCGACCTGACGCCGGTGCGCTGGATTTTCCCCGGCGACAGTTTGACCGAACCGTCATCGCTGTCCTCGCCCTCATAGACCGGGATGTAATCCATCCCCATCGAATCCTGCTTGGGGGTGGGGGAGGTGTCCGGCAGTCCCATCGGGTTGCGGTAGTATTTGATCTTGCGCTCGGCCGGCGCCGCCGATGTCGCGGCCGTGCCGTGCGCGCTGTGGTCCTTCATGTCAGCCGCGGCAAAGCCGGCCGCGCCGATCGCGGAAATGCCGGCTATTGCGATCGCGCCAACGCCGATCAGCGCACCCCAAAGGGCGCGCGAATGCTGCATCGTTTTCATCCTCGAAATTCCCTCAAGCTCGCTTGGTCAGCCGCGAAGGCGGCATGCTTGGCGGGCGCGCGAACGCGCCGCCGGGACGTCGGGCGTTAAGCCGAACGGACCAGGGAGCGGGGAGGTCTTGGCGGGGGATGTTGGCCGAGGCTGTCGGCCTCGGGGTCGCTGCCGGGCGCCAGCAACCGGACCGTGACGGGCCGGATCTCAATCATTCCGGCCGGCGATGGCGCGTGAAAATTGGTGACCATGCAAAGCGCCATCAGCGGGCACTGGTCGCAATCCATGGGCACGGATTTATCCGGGCAGCATGGCATGTCGGCGGCCATTTCCGCCATCTCCGCAGCCACCTCCGCAGCCACCTCCGCCGCTATGGGCGCAGCCATGCCCATACCTTTGCCCGCATTGGCAGGTCGGGAAAGCGGGGCGAACACGAGCCCTGCGATCACGAAGATCGCCAGCAGCCGGCCGAGATGGAACGATATTTTCACCCGTGCATTTTCTCACGTTCCGGCCACCAGGGGAACCTCGGCCGGATCACTAATTCGCCAGAATTTTGGCTGGACGGCGCTGGGCTTAACCCACCAACCCATGTGCCACCCACCAGATTACATCCGGGTAATCCGCGGCGCCTCGACGCACCATGGCTTCTTGAAGGGAGGCCAGTAGGGCCCATACATCCTGTCATGTCTGCCACGGCATGCGGCCGCGGCGGCAGGGAGACGACAATGAGCTATTTCAAGACTGCCATTCTCTTGGCCGGTCTTACCGGCCTCTTCATGGGCGTCGGCTATCTCTTCGGCGGGGCTACCGGCGCCATGATCGCGCTTGTGATCGCCGCCGCGACCAATCTGTTCGCCTATTGGAATTCGGACCGCATGGTGCTGTCGATGTACGGCGCCCATGAGGTCGACCGGCAAACCGCGCCTGACCTCTACAACCTCGTGGCCGAGCTTGCCGGGCGCGCCGGCCTGCCGATGCCGCGCGTCTTCGTGATGGACGAGGCGCAGCCCAATGCGTTCGCCACCGGCCGTAACCCGCAGAACGCGGCGGTCGCGGTGACCACCGGACTGATGCACTCGCTCAGCCGCGAGGAGCTGGCCGGCGTGATCGCGCACGAGCTCGCGCACATCAAGAACCACGACACGTTGTTGATGACGATCACGGCGACCATTGCCGGCGCGATCTCGATGGTGGCGCAGTTCGGCGCGTTCTTCGGCGGCAACCGCGACAACAACCACGGCCCCGGCATCATCGGCTCGATCGCGATGATGATCCTGGCCCCGCTCGGCGCCATGCTGGTGCAGATGGCGATCAGCCGGACCCGCGAATACGCCGCCGACGATCTCGGCGCGCGCATTTGCGGCCAGCCGATGTGGCTTGCGTCTGCGCTGTCCAAGATTGCCGGCGCGGCGCACCAGGTGCCGAACATGGAGGCCGAGCGCAATCCGGCGACGGCGCACATGTTCATCATCAACCCGCTGTCGGGACACGGCGTCGACAACCTGTTCACGACGCACCCCTCGACCGAGAACCGCATTGCCGCCCTGCAGCAGCTCGCGGCAGAATTGGGCGCGGGCGGCACGGCTTCCGCTGGTGCCGGTCGCAACGCGCCGCGCCGCGGTCCGTGGGGCCGGACTTCGGCTTCGCGCGGCCCTTGGGGATGAAGCTGTAAGTCTCCCACTCTCGTCATTCCCCGATGCGCAATTGCGCATCTGAGGACGCGCCACTTGGCGCGGGCCCGGAATCCATTTGTCCGCATGGACTGTCGCCCGATGGATTCCGGGCGCGATGCTGCGCATTGGGGAATGACGGCGGATGGATTGCTCGCGCTGCGACAAATTAACCCGACGGGCAAAATTCCGCTTCCCTCGTCGGGCAAATCAGCGGTTTGAATCGTCGCGTCCCGCCCGACAAGAGGGGCGTTGCGCACGTCACGAACGCGCGGCGGGATGCGGTGGACGCTGGTTCACGCCTGACGACGGCGTGGATTAAGCGTACGGCAAAACCGTGTGGTCCTGGCGCCCGTTGCCGGCGTCAAGCTGTCGGAGAAGCGTGAGCGGAAACGATAGCGACGGAGTCAACCAAGAACTCGTCTCCGGGGAGAGCACGGCATAAGCCGTAAAGCCATTGCGCAGGGAAGGCCGGGTGTTCACCGCTGCCCTGTATGCTCGTGTGCAGCCTACTTAGTGCAAACCGCACACGAGACCGCGGGTGCAGCGCGCACCCGGTCTTCCCTGCGCCCTCTCATGTGGGGCAAGGAAGTTTCTGGCAAAGCTCGGGCGCTGTGCGTCGCGAGAATGCGAACTCATATCTGCTGTCTGAAAATTGAATCGGGAATGCATGCGACACGAAAGGTGCGCTCCCTCTCCCCTTGCGGGGGAGGGTGGGGGAGAGGGGTAGCCACACGGGCAGTCCCGATGACGCCACCCCTCTCCCTAGCCCTCTCCCGCAAGGGGAGAGGGAACGCAGATGCGTCCGTGGTGACGAAGAGGCCTCAACTCAAAACGCCGTATACCCGCCGTCGATCACAAAGCAATCCGCCGTATGATACGACGACGCCTGGCTCATGATGTACACCGCGATGCCGCCGAAATCGCTGGGCTCGCCGAACCGGCGCACCGGGATGCGCGGCATCACGTTGGCGACGAACTTGTCGTTCGCCATGATGCCGGCCGTCATGTCGCTCTTGATCCAGCCGGGCAGGATCGCGTTCGCTGTGACGCCGTGACGGGCGAGTTCGACGGCGAGCGCGCGACACAGTGCGTTCAGCGCGGCCTTGGTGCCGGCGTAGTGCTCGTTGCGTGCGGTGCCGAACAGCGACGCCAGGCTCGAGGTCGCGACCAGCCGGCCGAACTTGTCGCCGGCTTCGGCGCGTTCGGTCATGTGGCGCGCGGCGGCCTGGAACACATGGAAGACGCCGTCGAGATTGGTCGCGAACATTTTTCGCCATTCCTCTTCGGTGCGGTCGATGAAGGCACGCCGGCCGCCGCCGCCGATGCCGGCATTGGCAAAGCAGCCGTCGACGCGGCCGAGCGCATCCAGCGTGGCCTTCATCGCGGCCTTGACGGAGGCGGGATCGCTGACGTCGCAGATGCGAGTGTCGACCTTGCCGGGACCCTTGGCGAGGCTTGCCGCCGCACTCGCGTTCTTGTCGGCGTTGCGGCCCCAGATCGAAACAGTGCAGCCCGCGGCGTTCAGCGCCTGCGCAATGCCGAGGCCGATGCCGCCATTACCGCCGGTGACGACGGCAACGCGGCCGGAGAGGTCGAAAATGCTCATGAATGTATCCCTTGGGTGTTTCCATCTGGTTCGGCCCGCGTTAGTCGTGCGTGCAGTGGCGGGCAGATGTTCGGGTCCAACCATGGACAAGCCCATCAGGAAAATCAAATATGGGGCCAACAACACATTCGACCCATCGCGCAAGCCCGATAGCGCGTAAACACAACTCGTGAGGAAACAATGCAGTTCAAGCACGTCACGCTCGATTTCGATGGCCCGGTCGCCGTTCTCAGGCTTGACCATCAGGAGGTCATGAATGCGGTCTCCATGGACATGCTGGGCGGTCTTGCCGATGCGCTCGACGAGATCGAGGACAAGAAGGAGCAAGTGCGCTGCGTCGTGCTGACCGGTGCCGGCCGTGCCTTCTGCACTGGCGCCAACCTGCAAGGTCGCAACAATCAGAAGCCCGGCAAGAGCAACGCGGGCGCCTCTCTGGAAACTGGCTTCCATCCCTTCCTGCGGCGCATCCGCAAGCTTCATTGCCCGCTCGTGACCGCCGTCAACGGCCCCGCCGCCGGCGCCGGCATGAGCTTCGCGCTGATGGGCGACATGATCCTGTGCGCGCGCTCGTCCTATTTCCTGCAGGCGTTCCGCCGCATCGGCCTGGTGCCGGATTGCGGATCGACCTGGTTGTTGCCGCGCATGATCGGCAAGGCGCGCTCGGTCGAGTTGTCGCTGATGGGCGAACGGCTGCCGGCGGAGAAGGCGCTGGAATGGGGCCTCGTCAACCGCGTCCATGACGATGCGGTGTTGATGGAAGAGGCGATGAAGCTGGCGCATGATCTTGCCAACGGTCCGACCATCGCGCTGTCGCAGATCCGAAAACTCTATTGGGACAGCCCGGAAAACTCCTTCGAGGAGCAGCTCAATCTCGAATTCGAATCGCAGCGCATCGCGGGCTCGGCGGAAGATTTCAAGGAAGGCGTCACCGCGTTCCTTGAAAAGCGCCCAGCCAAGTTCAAGGGCAAATGATCGAGGCCGAACTCGGACGCTGCGTCGCCGCCTGGTATCCGGGCGCGACCGGCGTCACTGGCGCGGCAAAGCTCTCCGGCGGCGCCAGCCAGGAGACCTGGACGTTCGACATCGTGCATCCCAGCGGCAATGTCGGCGCGATCCTGCGCCGCGCGCCGCCGGGCTATGGCGCTTCGCCCGGCCGCGCCGCAGGGCTCGACGCGGAAGCAACGCTGATGCAACTCGCGCACGACGCCGGCCTGCCGTCGCCGCGCGTGATGCATGTCCTGAAGCCCGAGGACGAACTCGGCACCGGCTTCATCATGCAGCGGATCGAGGGCGAGACCATCGCGCGAAAAATCCTGCGCGACGAAAAATTCGCACAAGCCCGCCCGATGCTGGCGCGCCAGCTCGGCAGGGTGGTCGCAGGCATCCACGGCTTGCCGGCGGCAAAACTGCCAAAGCTGCGCGAGATGACGGCGACCAAGGAAATCGCCGATCTCGATCGCGAGTATCGCAGTTTCGGCCGGCCGCGTCCGGTGTTCGAACTGGCGCTGCGCTGGCTGCGCGAACGCGATCCCGGTCCTTCCAAGGAAGTAACGCTGGTGCACGGCGATTTCCGCCACGGCAACCTCATCATCGGGCCCGACGGCGTCCGCGCGGTGCTGGATTGGGAGCTGGCGCATTTCGGCGATCCGATGGAGGATTTGGGATGGATCTGCGTCAACTCCTGGCGCTTTGGCGAGATCGACAAGCCCGTCGGCGGCTTTGGTTCGCGTGAGGACCTGTTCGCCGGCTATGAAGCCGCCGGGCGGAAAGCCGATCCCCACCGCGTGATGTTCTGGGAAGTGATGGGCACGCTGCGCTGGGGCATCATGTGCTGCGGTATGATGCAGCGGTTTCGGCAAGGGCCGGATCATTCGATGGAGCGCGCGATGATCGGGCGCCGTTCGTCAGAGACGGAAATCGATTTGCTGAGATTGTTGGCCCCGAGGGGGAAATAACATGCAGGACGAACCGACACCCACCGAACTGATCAAGGCGGTCGCCGATTTTCTGCGCAACGAGATCACGCCCGCCATCAAGGGCCACAACGCCTTCAAGCTCCGCGTCGCCATCAACGGCCTCGATTTGGTGACCCGGCAACTGGCGCTGGAAGGCGATAGCGATAGCGCAGAGGCCGCGCGGCTCAAGCAACTGCTCGGCATCGACGGTGCGCTGCTCGACCTCAACCGCGCGCTGTCGGATAAAATTGCAAAGGGCGAGGTCGATCTGCAAACGCCGGGGCTGGCCGAGCATCTCTGGCAAACCACGATGGACAAGCTCGCCGTCGATCAGCCGAATTATGCGTCGTACAAAAGGGAGTTGGGGAATAAGTAGGGTGGGCACCATTCTATCGTCATGGCCGGGCTTGTCCCGGCCATCCACGACTTGGCGTCGGCAACGAAAGACGTGGATGCCCGGGACAAGCCCGGGCATGACGGAGAGAGTGAATTTACTTCCCCAGCCACTTCGGCGCGCGCTTCTCCGAAAACGCCTTCGGCCCCTCGATGTAATCCTGCGAGGCCGCCATCGCCTTCACCGCCGGGTATTCGCGCTGTTCGGCGATCGCTTGTTCCAGCGAGACCGCCATGCCCTTCTGGATCGCTTGTTTGGAGGCGCGGATCGACATCGGCGAGTTCTTGGCAATGGTCTCGGCCCAGCGCTCGGCGGCCGCCAGCGCTTCCCCGGCGGGGACCACTTCATTGACGAAACCGAGCTCGAGACCCTCCTTGGCCGAGACATGGCGCGCGGTCAGGATCATGCCCATGGCGCGCTTCATGCCGATCTGGCGCGGCAGCCGGTGCACGCCGCCGGCGAGGGCGGCGAGGCCGACGCGCGGTTCAGGCAGCGCGAAGGTGGCATTCTCGGAGGCAATGATGAGGTCACACGCCAGCGCGATCTCGAACCCGCCGCCCATTGCGACGCCGTTGACGGCGGCGATGATCGGCTTGTCGCAGTCGAACCGCGAGGTGAGGCCGGCAAAGCCGCCCTTGTCCCAGCCGCGCTTGCCGCCGGCCGCCTGCCATTTCAGATCGTTGCCTGCACAAAAGGCCTTGTCGCCGGCGCCGGTGACGATCGCCACCCACTGGTCGGGATCACCAGAGAAATCGTCGAACACCTTGTTGAGTTCGAAATGCGCGTCGATATGCAGCGCATTGTACACTTCGGGACGGTTCAACGTGATGATGGTGATCGGACCCTTGCGCGTGACCTTGGAGAATTTGAGATCCATGTTCGCTCCCGCTGTTTTTCTGTGACGAGGAATAATAGCGCGGTGCCAGCCGCCGGAACCCATTCAATTACGCAAGCGAGCCGCGCGTCACAAGCGATATTCGCTTGCTTGACTTGGGGCTGCTCTTCCAACCTTAATCGAACATGCGCCGCCTAGTCCGGCTAGCCACTAAACACAATAAACGACATTTTCGGGAGAGACCGCAGTGGATTTTGCATTGCCCGCCGACCTCGTCGCTTACCTCGACGAACTCGACCGCTTCATCGCGCGCGAGATCAAGCCGCTGGAAGAGGCCGACGACAACATCCGCTTCTTCGACCATCGCCGCGAATGGGCCCGCACGGATTTCGATAAGGGCGGTTTGCCGCGGCATGAATGGGGAATCGTTGCTGCGCAAGGCCAAAAACCTCGCTGACGCCGCCGGACATCTGCGCTTCGCAATCCCGAAGCGCTACGGCGGCAAGGACGGCTCCAACCTCTGGATGGCCGTGATCCGCGAGCATTTCGCGTCCCAGGGATTGGGCCTGCACAACGATTTGCAGAACGAGCATTCGATCGTCGGCAACCTGCCGATCGTGACCATGCTCGACCGCTACGGCACCGACGAACAGAAGGCGATGATCGACGGCTCGATCACCGGCAAATACCGCATCACCTTTGGCCTCACGGAACCCGAGCACGGCTCCGATGCCACGCACATGGAAACGCGAGCCGTGCCGGCGACCCGCGACAACGTCAAGGGCTGGATCGTCAACGGCCAGAAGATGTGGACCACGGGCATGCATGTGGCCACGCATTGCGCGTTGTTCGCCCGCACATCAGGCAATGACGGCGACGCGCGCGGCATCACCTGTCTGCTGGTGCCGGCCAAAGCTGAAGGTGTAAAGGTCGAGGAGTATATGTGGACCTTCAACATGCCGACCGATCACCCCCGCGTCAGTTTTACCGACGTGTTCGTACCTGACGACGCGCTGTTCGGCGAGGTCGGCCGCGGGCTATCGCTGGCGCAATGCTTCGTGCACGAGAACCGCATCCGGCAGGCGGCGAGTTCGCTCGGCGCCGCCGTCTATTGCATCAACGAAAGCGTCAAATACGCGCGCGAGCGAAAGCCGTTCGGCAAGGCGCTAGCCGAGAACCAGGCGATCCAGTGGCCGCTGGTGGAACTCGCTACACAAGCCGAGATGCTGCGGCTATTGATCCGCAAGACCGCGTGGGAAATGGACAAGCTGACCCAGGCGGAGGTCGAGCACACGCTCTCGGATCGGGTCTCGATGTGCAATTTCTGGGCAAACCGCCTCTGCTGCGAAGCCGCCGACCGCGCCATGCAGGTCCATGGTGGCATGGGCTATTCGCGCCACAAACCGTTCGAACACATCTACCGCCACCACCGCCGCTACCGCATCACCGAAGGCAGCGAGGAGATCCAGAAGCGGAAAGTGGCGGGATTCCTGTTCGGGTATATGGGCGCGGGGAAGCATTGATGGACGCACGCAACTCCATCAACACGTCGTCCCGGCGAACGCCGGGACCCATAACCACAGGGTGGAGTTTGGGGCACGCTCGTTAAGCGGAGGCATCTAATACTTCCTGCAATTATTGACGTCACGGCGTATGGGTCCCGGCGCCCCGTGCGCAATTGCGCACTAGGCCGGGACGACATCGAGGCTGCAATTCGAGGAGCGCGCTAATTCACCTGCCGGTCCTTCCCCGTCCAATACGGGTCGCGCAAATTCCGCCGCAAAATCTTGCCCGACGGATTGCGCGGCAGCGCTTCGAGAAAATCCACCGACTTCGGCGTCTTGAAGCCGGCGATGCGTTGGCGGGCGAAGTTGATGATGTCGGCCGAAGTAGCTTGCTTGCCCGGCTTCATCACCACGATCGCCTTGACCGCTTCGCCCCATTTGTCGTCGGGGATGCCGATGACAGCGGCTTCGGCGACGTCAGGGTGATCGCAGATCGCGCTCTCGACTTCGGCGGGATAGATGTTCTCGCCGCCGGAGATGATCATGTCCTTGATGCGGTCGTGGATGTAGAGATAGCCGTCCTTGTCCATGTAGCCGGCGTCACCGGTGCGCAGCCAGCCGTCGCGGTCGAGCGTTTTCGCGGTGGCTTCCGGCAGGTTCCAGTAGCCGACCATGTTGGAGCCCGAACGCGTGGCGATCTCGCCGACTTCACCGACCGGCAGCCGGGTGCCGTCGGCGTCGAGGATCGCAAGCTCGATGCCGGGCAGGGCCTTGCCAGCGGAGCGCATGCGGTCGAGGCCCTCGATGTGGTCCTCCGGCGGCAGCGCGACGATGGTGCCTGTCGTTTCGGTCATGCCGTACATCTGCACGAAGCCGCATTTGAAGACCTCGATGCATTCCTTCAGCAGCGCCGCCGGAATAGGCGAGGCGCCGTAGAGCATGTATTTCAGCCGCGAGAAATCCACCTGCCGGGCGCGCGGCTGCCGGACCACGAACTGCATCGCGGCCGGCACCATGAACAATTTGGTGATGCCAGACTGCTCGAAGAAATCCAGCACCTTGGTGGGATCGAACTCGCGTGCGATGACGCCCTTTGCACCGTGATAGAGCCCCATCACGCCCCAGCCGGAGCCGCCGATATGAAAGATCGGCATCGCCACCAGCGAGACATCGTCGGTCGACCATTTGTTCCAGTCGGGCTTCTCGGCCTCGTTGCCGGTCTGCACCAGGTTGAGGAAGTTGGCGTGCGACAGCATCGCGCCTTTCGGCTTGCCTGTCGTGCCCGACGTATAGAGCTGGATCGCGACGTCCTTGGGGCTGATCGGCACCTTGGGGTCATCGCCGCTCTGCGCATCGCGCCACGCCGTAAAATCCGGCCATTCCGGCGC
The DNA here is from genome assembly GCF_040546575.1 of Bradyrhizobium sp. OAE829. Taxonomy (NCBI): domain Bacteria; kingdom Pseudomonadati; phylum Pseudomonadota; class Alphaproteobacteria; order Hyphomicrobiales; family Nitrobacteraceae; genus Bradyrhizobium; species Bradyrhizobium sp. OAE829. Next base: position 7,054,286 of record NZ_JBEPOE010000001.1, read on the forward strand.
GCCGCCTTCGGTGGTGATGATGGTGCGGAGGTCAGGCAGCTGCGGCTTGATGTTGCGGGCCTGCGTGATGAACTCCGGTCCGACGAACAGCACCGGCGCGCGGCAATCGGCGACGATGAAGGCGACCTCGGGCCCGGCCAGCCGCCAGTTCACCGGTGCCATCACCACATTGGCCTTCATCGCGCCCATCAGCAGTTCGAAATAGATGTCGCTGTTCTTGCCGAGATAGGCGATGCGCTCGCCCGGCTTGACGCCGAGCGCTACAAGCGCATTGGCGACGCGGTTGGTCTTGATGTCGAATTCGGCGAAGCTGGTCTGACGTCCCTCGAATTCATAGACCAGCGCATTGCCGCGGCTCCTGGCGCGCTCGCGCACCATCTCGGCAAGGTTTGCCGGCGCTTGTGTGGCGGACATGTTTCTCCCGTCGTGTCTTATTTTCGTTGCACAGAGTTTGGCGGTATCCGCCAACAAAAACAATACGCGATGATGGTCGCGATGTTTCCGCATGTCGTCCCTGCGAACGCAGGGACCCATACGCCGCGGCCTAGCGGTCGGACGATGGAGTTAGTTGCCTTCGCAAAACGAATGACCGTGGTTATGGGTACCCGCGTTCGCGGGGACGACAACCTAGCCCCGCGACGCGCGGTCCTTTTCGTTCTGCGCCTTGATCGAATCCCGCGCGCGCTCCCAGTCAGCATCGGACCACTCGCGCAGCTCGTAGAAGTTTCCGCCGGTCGCCAGCGCCTGCGCGCCGTCCATCGCAATGGTTTCACCGTTGATCCAGTCGCAGCCGCCCGAGATCAGGAACACGGCAAGGTTCTGCAACTCTTCCATCTTGCCGACGCGGCCCATCGGATTCCGTGCGATGGTGCGTGCGCCGGGTTCATCGCCCGGGTTGAGACGCTTGCTCATGCCCTCGGTCGGAATTTCACCGGGTGCGATGGTGTTGAGCCGGATACCATAGCGGCCCCATTCCATCGCCAGCGACATGGTCATGGCATGGATCGCCGATTTGCTCATCGCCGACGGCACCACATAGGGCGAGCCGTTGCGGACCCAGGTCACGGTGATCGACACCACGTTGCCGCGCTGCTTCTCGGCAATCCAGCGGCGGCCGATGGCGTGGGTGACATAGAACGTGCCGTGCATCACGATATTGGCAATCGCGTCGAAGCCGCGTGGTGTCAGGTCCTGGGTGCGCGAGACGAAATTGCCGGCGGCGTTGTTGATGAGATCGGTGAGCGGACCCCCGGTCCAGATCTGTTCGATCATCTCGTCGACCGCAAGCGCGTTGCGGATATCGACGCCGTGGCTGACCACACGTCCGCCGTGCAGGTCCATCAATTCGGTCGCGGTCTCGTCGCACACGCTCTTGCGGCGGCCGCAGATATGGACCTCGGCGCCAAGCTCAAGGAATCGCGCGGCCATGGATTTACCGAGGCCGGTACCGCCCCCGGTCACGAGAATGCGTCGCCCGGCGAGAAGCTGATCGTTGAACATCGTTTCCACCTGAAAGGAATTGCTGTTAATTGGTCGATTGACTAAATCCGGACAACGCCGTTCTGTAAAGCGATAACAACGAATAGCAGTGGAGGAGAATTCTCATGGAGCAGCGCGTTTCGATATCGATTTCGGACGGCATTGCCGACGTCCGGCTGGTGCGAGCGGACAAAATGAACGCGCTCGATGCCGCGATGTTCGAGGCGATTGTCGCTGCAACTGAACGACTTGCGCATGAGAAAGGAGTCCGGGCGGTAGTATTGTCCGGCGAGGGCCGGTCGTTCTGCGCGGGGCTCGATATGGGACGTTTCGCCGCGATGAAGGAGCAGGGCGGTAACGGGATCGCCGGCGGCGAAAAGCGCGACCTTTCCGCGCGCACCCATGGCCTCGCCAATTTTCCACAACAGGCGGTGTGGGGCTGGCGGCAGCTTCCGGTTCCGGTGATTGCGGCAATTCAGGGCGTTGCCTTCGGCGGCGGGTTCCAGCTGGCGCTCGGCGCCGACATGCGCTTCCTCACCCCTGATGCACGGATGTCGATCATGGAAATCAAATGGGGCCTGGTGCCTGACATGGCGGGCACGCCGATCCTCGCCAGCCTCGTGCGCGACGATATCCTGCGCGATCTCACCTACACCGGGCGCATCTTCTCGGCGCAGGAAGCGATGAGCTATGGCCTTGCAACGCGGATCTGCGACGACCCCCGCGCCGCGGCCTTCGAGGTTGCGCGTGAGATCGCCGGCAAGAGCCCAGAAGCGATCCGTGCCGCCAAGCGCATGCTCAACAATCTGTCCGTCGATCCCGGCCCGGCATTGCTCGCCGAATCCGTCGAGCAGATGAAGCTGATGGGCAGTGCCAACCAGCAGGAAGCCGTGCGCGCCAATCTGGAAAAACGCGCGCCGAAGTTTGCGGACGCGGGATAGTTTTTGCCGTCATTCCGGGTTCGTGCTGCGCACGCCCCGGAATGACAGTTTCCTAAAACCCGGCGAGAGATCGGAAGAGACAATGACAACATCGCCCTTCCTCGGCATCATCAGCGGCCAGCGCCGGCGCGAGCATACCGAGGTCGCCGAGCGCACCGACCGCATCGCCAGCGGATTGCACAAGCTCGGCGTCAAGCCGGGCGACAGCGTCTGCATGTTGATGCGCAACGACATCGCCTTCATCGAGGCGGCGTATGCCGCGATGCGGCTCGGCGCCTACGGCGTGCCCGTGAACTGGCACTTCAAGCCGGAGGAAATCAATTATGTGCTGAAGGATTCCGGCACTTCGGTGCTGATCGCGCATGCCGACATGCTGCATCAGCTGCGCGATGCGATTCCATCAGGCGTCACCGCGCTCAGCGTGCCGACGCCGCCGGAGATCCTGGCGAACTACAAGATCAACCCTGATCATCTCGCGACACCGGATTTCGCGATCGATTTCGAATCCTGGCTCCAGCAACAATCGCGCTATGACGGGCCGGTGGTACCGCAGCCGCAGAACATGATCTATACCTCGGGCACCACGGGCCACCCGAAGGGCGTGCGCCGTTTTGCGCCGACGCCGGCGCAGATCGCCAATGCCGAAGCCATGCGGGCGATGATTTACGGCCTCAAGCCGGGCGCGCGCACGATCCTGCCGGGGCCGCTTTATCACTCCGCGCCGAACTCGTTCGGCCTGCGCGCCGGACGCCTTGGTGGCGCGCTGATATTGATGCCGCGCTTCGAGCCCGAGGAATTTTTGCGGCTGATCGAAACCGAGCGGGTCGACACGATATTCATGGTGCCGACCATGTTCATCCGGCTGATGAAGCTGCCGGAGCAAGTGCGCAGGAAATACGACGTGTCGTCGCTGCGGCATATCATTCACGCCGCCGCACCCTGTCCGGCCGACGTCAAGCGAGCGATGATCGAATGGTGGGGGCCGGTGATCTACGAATTCTACGGCTCGACCGAATCCGGCGCCGTCACCTTTGCCAATTCCGAGGATGCGCTGAAGAAGCCCGGCACCGTCGGCAAGATATCGCCGGGCGCTGAACTGCGCTTCATCGGCGATGACGGGCGCGTGCTGCCGCCGGGCGAGATCGGCGAAATCTATTCGCGCATATCGGGCAATCCGGACTTCACCTATCACAACAAGCCGGAGAAGCGCTCCGAGATCGACCGCGAAGGATTCATTACCTCGGGCGATGTCGGCTATATCGATCAGGACGGATACGTCTTCATCTGCGACCGCAAGCGCGACATGGTGATTTCAGGCGGCGTCAACATCTACCCGGCGGAAATCGAGGCTGCGCTGCACGCCGTGCCTGGCATCCATGACTGCGCGGTGTTCGGCATTCCCGACGAAGAATTCGGCGAAGCGTTGATGGCTGTGGTGGAGCCGCAACCGGGCGTGACACTCGATGTCGCCGCGGTCCGCGCCGAGCTGAAGAAGTCACTGGCCGACTACAAGGTGCCCAAGCACGTCGAAATCCAGGCCAACCTGCCGCGGGAAGATTCCGGCAAGATCTTCAAACGCCGGCTGCGCGATCCCTATTGGGAGCGCGCGGGACGGCGGATTTAGCTGGCCGCAGCGCGTTTGAATCAAAGTTTACGTATTCGCCTTCGCAACGGTGAAGCAGCGCGTTTAGCGATGCGTTAATTGGGCATAATTACAACTTCCGCGATATTCCTCGTGCCGGGTATTGCGTTGATGTTCAAGACTGTGTCCGGAATTTCGGCGATCGCATTTGCGGTCCTGCTTTTCCTGCAAGTGATCCCGGTGCTCGGGCTCTTCATCTTGATCTTCGGCGGGCCGTACCTGGCCGGCCTCCTCCTGCATGTTTTCCTTGTGGCGTTGGCGGTCGAGAGTTGGCTGCGGCGGATTCCGCGCGCCTTGATCGCAATTCCGCTTGTCGCCTATGGAAGCTATTTCGGACTCTATGTTTATCAAACGATCGATATAGCGCGCGTCTCCGCTGAATTGCGAAAGGCCAATTCGGGCAAGGTCCTCGACTTCAATGCCGAGGTTCACTCACTGGTTACGCCGAACGCGCAGGCATTCGTTAGCAGCCACAAGGTCTCGGCGGCCTATGAGTCCAACGCGAACTTCGAGCCTGAGGGTTACCTTTCCTACCGCCTGATCCGTACTGATCAATGTAAAATTGAAAGGGACAGCCAGAACCGCATTCAGACATGGGGAGCCAGATTCGGGGATAAGGCGATCACCACGGCCTGCTTGCTGCGTTTCCCTGAGAGGCCACCCTATCAGGTGGTCTCCGTGGCCAAGATCGGTGATGAAGAGGTCTGGAAACACAAGGCGGGTATCAGCGCGCAGATCAGCGAATTGACGCTCGATGGCAAAGTCATTGGCGTTTACAGGACGGCCTCGGTATGGCGGCTTCCAGCGTTCCCGGTCCTGATGATCGGATGCTTCCCGATGGCACCGCGATGCGGCGCTGATTTCAATAGGTCGCATGTCACGCTGGATACCATTCCTGACGGCCTCGACCGCGAACGTTTCGATGGCCCCGAAAGTGTCATGCTCGGGATTCCAAAATATTCCTCCGCCGAAATTGCAGAGTTTCGCGGCTATCCCCAGAACGAGCCGACGTTAGCCTGGCTTGTCGATGAGCCAGCGCGCGTCCAGGAGCGCATGTTCTCTTTGCTGAAGGAACTCGCCGAGGGCGGTTATCCGAGGGTACCCGGGGCCATCGGGTTCTCGGTCGCGCGAGACCCTGCGCGCCTTGCGCCTCTTGCCGAAGCCATGGCCAATCGCTTCATCGAACTGAGCAACATCAGACCGTCCAATGCCGACGGACAGGAATACAATTATCGCTACGAGGGGCTGGCGAAAGCCCTGACCGCTGTGCCCGACGACGCCTTCGCAAAGGTCGCTGCACCACTTCATGCGTATTTCGTCGATGGAATGTCCGCATCGTTTCAGCAATTTCCAGAATTGATCGGCCGCATCCAGCGCGCTTCCGGACGACAGACGCCTGACTTCTACGAGACGGATTTCGTGGCGGCGCGGGGCTACCGGCGATTGTTTCCAACGCTTGCGATTTGCCGGATCGGCCGTGCCAGCCCCGCCGTCATTTCCGAAATGCGAGCACGGATTTTACGGGGCAGCGCTGATACTACCTTCGACGTCGACAGCAAATCAGCGCTGATCGTCACGCTTCTCAAACTGGGGCAAGAGTCCTTCGTACGCGAGTACAAGTCGTTTTTCGCGGCCAATGCACCGGCCAATTTCGGGAGTTGGATGGAGGCTGTCTTGTCGGGCAAGGGAGCAACCGAAATTGGCCCGAACAATTGCATGTCGATGGACTGGAATGGCCGGCGAGTGGCCAAGCCTTCCCTGGCTTGGGCCAACGGGGTCTGGTACGTCCGGCCATTGTGACCGCGCGGGATTAGTGACCAAATTACGATCCCGCCAGCGGGCCTGTTTCTGCGACGCACCGCCAAACAGCTGCGGCAGCGCGTCCAGGTACGCCGAGTGTGCACCGCCTCCATCTTTATCTTGCACTGCGGGAAAAAACTTGCACACTCCAGAACCTGCCGGGCAAGCCTCTGGAGTAGCCGACCATGTCACCCCAGACTGTGCCTTCCGAGACCGAGATCCGTGCCAACCGCGTCGAAGACGCGGAGGACGCCCGGCTGCGGACCGATATCAGGCTGCTCGGGCGCATTCTCGGCGATACCGTGCGTGACCAGGAGGGCGCCGACGTCTTCGACCTGGTGGAGCGCATCCGGCAGACCTCGATCCGGTTCCACCGCGACGACGACAAGCCGGCGCGGCGCGAACTCGAACAGATCCTCGACAGCATGTCGATCAGCCAGACCGTGCGGATCGTGCGCGCCTTCAGCTATTTCTCGCATCTGGCCAACATTGCCGAGGACCAGAACAACATCCGCCAGATGCGGGCGCGGACCAGCCCCGGCGGGGCGCCGCGCGCCAGCATGCTGGTCCAAACCCTGGCGCACGCGCGCACGGCCGGCATCAGCGCGGCCGATCTGCGCAAGTTTTTCGAAAGCGCCCAGGTCAGTCCGGTGCTGACCGCCCATCCCACCGAAGTCCGCCGCAAGAGCACGATCGACCGCGAAATGGAGATCGCCGCGCTGCTCGACCGCAAGGAGCGGGTGCAACTGACGCCCGAAGAGATCGAGGCGAGCGACGAGCAATTGCGCCGCGCGGTGCTGACGTTGTGGAAGACCAACCTCTTGCGCCGGACCAAGCTCACGGTGCTCGACGAGGTCGCCAATGGCCTGTCGTTCTACGACTACACGTTCCTGCATGAGGTGCCGCGGCTGCATTGCGCGCTGGAGGACCGGCTGAACGAGGGCGACAGCTCAAGGGGCGAACTGGCATCGTTTCTCAAGATGGGAAGCTGGATCGGCGGCGACCGCGACGGCAATCCCTTCGTGACCGCCGACGTGGTGCGCGGGACACTGAAATTGCAGTCGAGCCGGGTGCTGCGGTTTTATCTGGAGGAATTGCATCTGCTCGGCGCCGAACTGTCGATGGCGGCGCATCTGGCCGATGTTTCCAAGGATTTGCGTGTCCTTGCGGAGCGTTCGCCGGATAAGTCGCCGCACCGAAGCGGCGAGCCCTATCGTCTCGCGGTATCCGGCATCTACGCGCGCCTCACCGCGACCGCGACGCGGCTGGACGTGGAGACCAGACGCCCGGCGGTCGGCGAGGCCGCGGCTTACGCCGATGTTGCGGAGTTCAAGGCCGATCTCGATATCCTCTATCGCTCGTTGATCTCGAACAATTCCGGCGTGATCGCGCGCGGGCGATTGCGCCTGTTGCGCCGGGCCGTGGACTGCTTCGGTTTCCACCTGGCGAGCCTCGATATCAGGCAAAATTCGGCCGTGCACGAACGCACCGTCGCGGAGTTGATCGACGCGGCGATGCCCGGCATGTCCTATCTGGCGTTGAATGAGGAGGCGCGGATCGCCTTGCTCGTCAAGGAGCTCGGCAATGCGCGTCCGCTGACGTCGGCTTTTGTGAAATACAGCGAGGAGACGGTCGGCGAACTCGCGCTTTTCCATGCGGCCGCCGAGGTTCATGCCCGTTACGGTTCCGCGGCTATCCCCCAGTGCATCATCTCCATGTGCAAGGGGGTGTCCGACATGCTGGAGGTCGCGCTGCTTTTGAAGGAAGCCGGCCTCGTTCATCCCTCGGGGCGCTGCGCGATCAACATCGTGCCGCTGTTCGAGACCATCGAGGATCTTCAGGGCTCCAGCGGCATCATGGACCGCATTTTGTCGCTGCACGATTATCGCAAACTGGTCGACAGTCGCGGCGCGATTCAGGAAGTGATGCTCGGCTATTCCGACAGCAACAAGGACGGCGGCTTCGTCACCTCGGGCTGGGAGCTTTACAAGGCTGAAATCGGCCTGATCGAGGTGTTCGAACGCCATCACGTCCGCCTGCGGCTGTTCCACGGCCGCGGCGGATCGGTCGGCCGCGGCGGCGGGCCGAGCTATGATGCGATTATCGCGCAGCCCGGCGGCGCGGTGAATGGCCAGATTCGCATCACCGAGCAGGGCGAGATCATCTCCAGCAAGTATTCCAACGCCGAAGTCGGCCGCAACAATCTCGAAATTCTGACGGCGGCGACGCTGGAGGCGAGTCTGCTGCAGCCGAAGCACAGCGCGCCGCGTCCGGAATATCTGAAGGCGATGGAAGAATTGTCCGCGCTGGCCTTCAGGGCTTATCGCGGGCTGGTTTATGAGACCGAGGGCTTCGCCGACTACTTCTGGGGCTCCACCGTCATCAACGAGATCGCCACGCTCAACATCGGCAGCCGTCCGGCCTCGCGCAAGAAAACCCGTGAGATCGAGGATCTGCGCGCGATTCCATGGGTGTTCAGCTGGGCGCAATGCCGCCTGATGCTGCCGGGCTGGTACGGCTTTGCCAGCGCGGTGGAGACCTGGATCGCGGATCATCCCGAGCAGGGCATGCCGTTCCTGCAGGAACTCTATCGGGAATGGCCATTCTTCCGGATGCTGCTGTCGAACATGGACATGGTGCTGGCCAAGAGCTCGATCGCGATTGCCTCGCGCTATGCCGAACTGGTGCCCGACGTGGAGCTGCGCGAGAAGATCTTCGGGCGCATCCGCGAGGAATGGCACAGCTGCATCGGTCTGTTGCTGAAGATCATGCAGCAGGAGCGATTGCTGCAGAGTAACCCGCTGCTCGAGCGCTCGATCCGCAACCGCTTTCCCTATCTCGACCCGCTGAACCATGTGCAGGTCGAACTGCTCAAGGAGCACCGCGCGCAAAACCCCGACGAGCAGGTGTTGCGCGGGATTCAGATCACCATCAACGGCGTTTCGGCGGGATTGCGCAATAGCGGGTGAGGGGACTCATCTCGCCGTCATTGCGAGCGCAGCGAAGCAATCCATCTCTCCGAGTGTGCGGATGCATGGATTGCTTCGTCGCTTCGCTCCTCGCAATGACGCGGAAGCCTCCTCAGCGCATCACGGCTTCATGGCGCCCTGCGCGCTGGTGTAAACGGCATAGAGCGATGACGAGCCGCAGATGTAGAGCCGGTTGCGCTGCATGCCGCCGAAGCACAGGTTTGCAACCGTCTCCGGGATGTGGATCTTGCCGAGCAGATCGCCGTCAGGCATGTAGCAGCGCACGCCGTCCTCGTTCGGGTCGCCCCAACCCACGGAGCACCAAAGGCGCCCGGCGGTGTCGCAGCGAAGCCCGTCGGTAATGCTGGGCTTGGGCATCTCCGCAAAGACCTTGCTGTTGGAGAGTTTTCCGCCCGCGAGATCCACATCGAACACGCGGATATGCGACGGGTTGTTCGGCCCGTCCGTGAAGCCGGTATCGCAGATGTACAGCTTCTTCTCGTCGGGCGAGAAACAAAGGCCGTTCGGCTGCACGAAGTCATCGACGACCATCTTGATGTCGCCGGATTTCGGATCGACCCGGTAGACGTTCTTCTTGTCCTGCTCGGCATCGGCCTTGATGCCCTCATAAAAGCCGCCGATACCGTAGGCGGGATCGCAGAACCAGATCGAACCATCGGCCGCGACGACCGCGTCGTTCGGCGAGTTCAGCTTCTTGCCATTGTACTTGTCGGCGATGATGGTAATCGAGCCGTCGAGTTCGGTCCGGGTCACCCGTCGGCCGCTATGTTCGCAAGTGATCAGGCGTCCTTCCCGATCGATGGTGTTGCCGTTCGAATTCATCGATGGCTGGCGGTAGACGCTGACGTGACCGTCGTCCTCCGAGAAGCGCATGATGCGGTTGTTGGGAATGTCAGAGAACAGCACGTAGCGGCCGGCGGGGAAGTAAACCGGCCCCTCGGCCCAGCGGAATCCGGTTGCGACGCGCTCTACGGCCATGGTGCCGGCAAAGGCCGGGAAATCGGTAGGCCCGAACGAGACCCCCTTCTTTTTCATCGACTCAAGGCGAGCATCCGGATAGCGGGCCCCGGGTAGCGGACCCAAGGGCAGCGGGCCGGTTGACGGGGTTGGGACCCCCGTTTGGCCTAACGGGGCTACGCTTGCCGCAGAGGCCGCAGTCATGGTCACGGCCGTGGTGGCCAGCACGGTTGCACCGCGCAAGAGCGCACGGCGATTCAGTCCGTTCGTCCTGGCGTCGGTGAAGTGAGGTTGGGGTAGCGGAGTTGTCATTTTTTCCTCCCAGTTTTTCGTTGGAAGGAAATCATGTGCCCGCAATTGGGCATAAAGCAGGCGAGTTTCGTCAAACAACCCTAGGATGACGCGGAAGTAGCGTCCTTCGGAGCCGGGTAAGCTTTGCAGGGTGAGCAAAGCGCCTTTGCCCACCCTGGTTGTTGTGGTTCAGATCGGATCCCAGGTGAAGACGTCCGCGGAGCGATCGAGCTTGGAGAATGATCCCTTCAGCGCCGGCATGCCATGCTCGGCGATGGTCTGTGGCGTCCAGCCTTCGCTGCGGTGAACCGAGCGCACCGGACGATGCTGGCCGAACAGGAAGATTTCGTTCATGCGCACACCAAAAATCTGCCCGGTCACGTCCTTGGCGTCGTCGCTGAGCAGATGCGCGCAGACCGGCGCGATCTTCTCCGGGCCCATCTGCTTGATCTTCTCGACGCGCGCCTTCTCGGCGTCGGTCTCGGTCGGGATGGTGCCGATCATGCGGGTCCAGGCGAACGGCGAGACGCAGTTCGAGCGGACGTTGAAGCGGCCCATGTCGAGCGCGATCGACTTCGAGAGTCCGACGATACCGAGCTTGGCGGCGGCGTAATTGGCCTGGCCGAAATTGCCGATCAGGCCCGAGGTCGAGGTGAAGTGCACGAAGGAGCCGCTCTCCTGTTCGCGGAACAGCCGTGCCGCGGCATGGCTGACATAGAACGAGCCCATCAGATGCACCTTGATGACGGATTCGAAGGCTTCGACGCTCATTTTATGGAAAATCATGTCGCGCAGGATGCCGGCATTGTTGACCACGCCGTCGAGCCGGCCGAAATGATCGGTCGCCGTCTTCACGATCTTGCTCGCGGGGATCGCTTCCGCCACCGACTCGAAATTGGCGACCGCCGTGCCGCCGCGCTTCTTGATTTCTTCCACCACTTCCTCGGCGGGAGCCGCGCTGTTGCCCGCACCGTCGGCGGCAACGCCGGGATCGTTGACCACGACTTTTGCCCCTTCGGCGGCGCAGAGCAGGGCGATTTCCCTGCCGATGCCGCGGCCCGCGCCGGTGACGATGATGACTTTGTCTTGCAGCGATTTTGACATTTGGAGTCTCCTGTTGTTGTCGGTCATTCCGGGATGGTGCGAAGCGCCAGACCACGGGTGCGCAATTGCGCACCGGGGAATCTCGAGATTCCGGGTTCGCGCTTTGCGCGCCCCGGAATGACGGATCGTTACTTCTCGTTCGTAAAAATGATCGTGCCCGACGCCGCGAACATGCCGCCGACGCCGTGGCACACCGATATCCTGGCGTCCTTGACCTGCGCCGGCGCGATGCCGCGCATTTGCCGCACGCTCTCCTGCAGCGCGTACATGCCGTACATGCCCGAATGCATGTAGCTCAGGCCGCCGCCATTGGTGTTGAGCGGCAGCTTGCCGCCGGGGCGCGTGTTGCCCTCGGCGATGAACTTGCCGGTTTCTTCGTGCGGCATGAAGCCGAGATCGCCGAGGCCGAACAGCGGCAGATGCGCGAAGGCGTCGTAGATCATGAGGTGATCGACGTCCTTGTGGGCGATGCCGGCCTCCTGGAACGCCATCGGGCCCGCGACCTTGAACGCGCGCGAGGAGTTGAAGGTCTCCATCTGGCTGACCATCGGCGTTTCAACGCTCTCGCCGGTGCCGAGGATATAGACGGGCTTCTGCGGAAAATCCTTGGCGCGGTCGGCCGAAGTGAGGATCAGCGCGCCGCCGCCGTCGGTCACGAGGCAGCATTGCAGGATGCGGAACGGATAAGCGATCATCTTCGAGTTCAGCACGTCCTCGACCGTGATCGGCGCCTTCATGGTGGCGCGCGGATTCTTCGCGGCCCATTCGCGCTGCACCACCGCGACCATGGCGATCTGCTCATGGGTGATGCCGTAGGTCTTCATGTAGCGCAGCACGGGAATCGGAAACATGCTGGGCGGGCCGAACACGCCGAACGGCGATTCGAACTGGCCGTTGAGGCTGTCCGGTGGCGTCGAGCGCGGCAGTTTGCCGATCATCGACTTGCCGCTCTCGGCGTGCGTGATCAGGACGGTCTTGCAAAGGCCCGCCTCGATCGCGGCAGCGGCGTGGCGTACATGCAGCATGAATGAACAGCCGCCGACGGAAGTACCGTCGACCCAGGTCGGCTTGATGCCGAGATAATGGGCGATCTGCTGCGGGGTTTCCACCGCCGTGGCGATGCCGTCGATGTCGGACAGTTTCAGTCCGGCATCGGCGATGGCGTTGAGCGCCGCATCCGCGTGCAGCTGGATCTGCGACATGTTCGGGATGACGCCGAGTTCGGTGGTCTCGGCAGCGCCGACGACGGCGACCTGGTTTCTGCGCATGGTGCTTAGCCCTTCGCCGGACGGAACTGGGGAAGGGTGATCTTGTCGTCGAGTTTTTCGAAAGCGACCTCGAGCTTCATGTCGAGCTCGAGCGCTTCCGGCGTCTGCGGACAATCGATGATGTTGCTCATCATGCGCGGACCTTCGTCGAGTTCGACGACGGCGATCGCGTAAGGTGGCGTAAAGCCGGGCGCGGCGGGGCGATGGTTGATGACGTAGCTGTAAAGCCTGGCCTTGCCGCTCGCCTTGAACACGCTGACCTTGCGCGAGGCGCAGGACGGGCAGAACGGGCGCGGCGGGAAATAGACGTTGGCGCAGGCGTCGCAGCGCTGCAGACGCAATTCGCCGGCCGCTGTACCGTCCCAGAAATGCTGGGTTTCCGGGGTCGGCTTCGGTTTGGCGCGCGCTGGCTCTGCCATATCAGGCATTCCTCCCTGGGGCGGGCACGAGCCCGCCTGTTTCAATCTTGATGCGACATTTGACCATTCCGCGTCAACGGTCCAGCCGTGCCGCCGCATGGCCGCATTCCCCAAGCCAAGGGAGCGTGGAGGGCGCTTGTATGCCAGTGATTTCCCGCGCTAGGGTGTTGCTGATTGCGCCGCACGGAATGAGCGCGATGACGGAGACGATGTGCGAACGATTCGAATAGGATCCGGTGCCGGCTATTCGGGCGATCGCATCGAGCCCGCGGTCGAACTCGCCGAAAAGGGCGACATCCAGTACCTGGTGTTCGAGTGCCTCGGCGAGCGCACGGTAGCATTGGCGCAGCAGGCGCGCATGAAAAACCCCGACAGCGGCTACGATCCGCTGCTCGAAGAGCGGATGCGGGCTGTGCTGCCGGCCTGTGCGGCCAAAGGTATCAAGATCGTCACCAATATGGGCGCGGCCAATCCGGAAGCTGCCGCACGCCGGACCGCCGAGATAGCGAAGTTGCTTGGGCTGTCCTCGCTGAAGATCGCCGCCATCGTCGGTGACGACGTGCTCGATGCCTGCAAGGACGGCGATCTGCCGATCATGGAATTCGATGGCACCATCAAGCAGCTCGGCAACCGCTTGCTGTCGGCCAATGCCTATCTCGGCGCCGAGCCGATGGCAGAGGCGCTGGCGTCAGGCGCAGATATCGTCATCACCGGGCGGGCTTCCGATCCGGCGCTGTTCCTGGCGCCGATGATCCATGCCTTCGGCTGGGCGATGGACGACTGGAATCTTCTCGGGCAGGGCACCGTCGCCGGGCATCTGCTGGAATGCGCGGGGCAGATCACCGGCGGCTATTTTGCCGACCCCGGTTACAAGGATGTTCCGGAGCTGGCGCGGCTCGGTTTTCCGATCGGCGAAGTCGGCGAAGACGGCAGCCTCGTCATCACCAAGGTTGCGGGTTCCGGTGGCGCCGTAACGGCGCGGACCTGCAAGGAGCAGTTGCTCTACGAGGTGCACGATCCCCGGCAGTATTTCCAGCCGGACGTGGTCGCGGATTTTTCGCAAGTGACCGTCGAGGAGATCGGGCCCGATCGTGTGCGCGTCCGCGGCGGCCGAGGTCACCAGCGAACTGAGACGCTGAAAGTCTCGGTCGGCTATGTCGACAGCTATATCGGTGAAGGGCAGATTTCCTACGCCGGCCCCGGGGCGCTGGCGCGCGGCCGGCTCGCGCTGGAGATCGTGCGCGAACGGCTGAAACTGACCGGCGTCGAATCCAGCGAACTGCGGTTCGAACTGGTCGGCGTCGATTCCCTGCACGGCGCGGAAGTCTCTACCCGCGCGAATGAGCCCTATGAAGTGCGCGTTCGGGTCGCGGGGCGCACGGAAAATCTCCGCGAGGCGGTCAGGATCGGCAATGAGGTCGAAACGCTCTATACCAACGGCCCGGCTGCCGGGGGCGGCGCCTGGAAATCGGCGCGTGATGTGGTCGCGGTGGCGTCGGTGCTGTTGCCGCGCGATCTGGCGAAGCCGCAAGTTCGTTTCGTGGGGGCATAAGGTGAAGCTGCGCGAGATCGCCCATTCCCGTACCGGCGACAAGGGCAATACGTCGAATATTTCCGTCATCGCCTATGATGCGAAGCATTATCCGCTGCTGCGCGAGCAGGTCACCAGCGAACGGGTGAAGGCGCATTTCGCTGGGGTCGTTGAAGGCGAAGTGGTTCGCTACGAGCTGCCTAATCTGTCGGCCTTGAATTTCGTGATGACGCAGGCGCTCGGCGGCGGCGTCACCCGTTCGCTGGCGCTGGATGCCCACGGAAAATCGTTGAGCTCGGCACTGCTCGATCTCGACATTGAGCCAGGATCGGACGACAAGTAGCGAAGCGAAGAGAAGCAGCGAGAGAAACTCATGCCGAACATAACAACACTTGCCTCACTCGCCGCCGATCTCGATAGCGGAGCGACCTCCGCCCGCAAGCTGGTCGAGGAATGTCTCGCCAAAATCGCCGACGCCTCGGGTGAGGGATCGCGCGCGTTCATCCATGTAGACAAGGAAGGCGCCCTGGGCGCGGCGGACGCGATGGACCGGCTGCGCAAGGCGCACGCGGTGCCGTCGCCGTTTGCCGGCATCCCGGTCTCGATCAAGGATCTCTTTGACGTCAAGGGGCAGGTGACCCGCGCCGGCTCGCGGGCGCTCGAGGAAGACTGCACGCCGGCGGAGGCTGACGCGCCCGTGGTGGCGCGGTTGCGCCGGGCCGGCTTCATCGTGATCGGCCGCACCAACATGACCGAGTTCGCCTATTCCGGCATCGGCATCAATCCGCATTACGGTACGCCGAAGAGCACCTGGAACCGCAGCGTTGGCCACGTGCCCGGTGGCTCATCCTCCGGTGCGGCGGTCTCGGTCGCGGACGGCATGGCCCACGGCGCGCTCGGCACCGACACCGGCGGCTCCTGCCGGATTCCAGCGGCCTTCAACGGCATCGTCGGCTTCAAACCGACGCAGCGCCGCGTGCCGCTCGACGGCGGCGTGCCGCTGTCGTCCTCGCTCGACAGTTTTGGGCCGCTGGCGCGCACGGTGCAGTGCTGCGCGACGATGGACGCCGTGCTGGCCGACGAGGCTGAGCTGCCGGTGTTGCAGCCGCGTCCCGTCAGGGGCATGCGGCTTGCGGTACCGACCACGGTGGCGCTCGATGACCTCGATGACGACGTTGCAACAACGTTCGAGCGCGCATTGGAAACGCTGTCGCGCCAGGGCGCGCTAATCGAACGGATCGAGGTGCCGGAATTCCTCGACGTCGGCGCGATGAACGCCAAGGGCGGCTTTGCGGCATCCGAAAGCTATGCGTGGCACCGCTATCTGATCGTCAGCAAAGGCGATGTCTACGATCCCCGCGTTCACGTCCGCATCCTGCGCGGTGAGGGCATGAGTGCGGCCGACTATATCGATCTGCTCGGCGCGCGAAAATCGTTCATCGCGCACACCGAGGCGCGCATCGCGCCGTATGACGCGCTGGTCATGCCGACCACGGCCAACACCCCGCCGAAAATTGCCGACCTCGCCGATGACAAGGCATTCGCGACGCAGAACCTGCGCGCGCTGCGCAATTGCACGCTGATCAACATGCTCGACGGCTGCGCGATCTCGCTGCCCGCGCATCGCGAAGGCGAGGTGCCGGTCGGGCTCATGCTCGCGGGAGCGGGCGGAAGAGATCGCTGCATCTTTGAACTTGCGGCCGGAATGGAGAATGTCATCCGTGGTTGATCTTACCTTTACTGTTCAAGACAAGGGCGCGCCGACGCCGCTGACGCTGGCGATCGATCAGGCCGTGATTGCCGGCTGGACCGGGCGCGATCCGGTGGCGCGCGACAAGCACATTGCCGAGTTGGAAGCGATCGGCATCGCGCGGCCGGCCTCGACGCCGATCTACTACCGTGTCTCCGCGTGCCGGATCACCACCACTGGCAGCATCGAAGTCAGCGGCGGCGATTCCAGCGGCGAAGTCGAGTTCGTGCTGATCGGCTGGCAGGGCCGTATCCTTGTCGGCTGCGGCTCCGACCATACCGATCGCAAGGTGGAAGCCTACAGCGTCACGGTTTCCAAACAGATGTGCGACAAGCCGATGGCCTCCACGCTGTGGGAGCTCGAGGACGTCATCGGCCACTGGGACCAGATGATCCTGCGCTCCTGGGCTGTCATCGGCGGCGAGCGGGTGCTGTACCAGGAAGGCACGCTCGATGGCATGCTGCCGGTGAACGACCTGATCAAGCGCGGCTTCGGCGGCAAGGGATTGCCGGACGGCTGCGCCATGTTCGGCGGCACCTTTGCCGCCAAGGGCGGCATCCGCCCGGCGAGCCGGTTCGAGTTCGAACTGGAAGACCCGGTGCTGAAGCGCAAGATCGGCCACGGCTATGACGTGATTGCGTTGCCGGTGTTGGGCTGATTTGTCGTCCCGGCCTTGAGCCGGGACCATACCGCGTGATCTGTCGATAAGGCACGACGGCAGAGACCTTTCGCAACATTCCCGCCGGTGGCTATGGGTCCCGGCCTTCGCCGGGACGACGCTTGACGGAAATCGGGTGGCGCACCGCTACCGGTCTTGCGAAACTGCCCGGCATGAAAGCCATCGCAAAAACCACCGATCGCCACGCCTCCCCCGACGTCGCCGCCCGCGTCGAGGCCGTCGACTGGACGCAGGTGACCGCCGATCTCGACGGGCAGGGCAGCGCCGTGCTGAAAGGGCTGCTGTCGCCCGACGAGTGCCTGGCGATCGCCGCGCTGTATCCTGACGACAGCCAATTCCGCAGCCGCATCGTGATGGGACGTCACGGTTTTGGACGCGGCGAATACAAATATTTTTCCTATCCGCTGCCCGACCTGATCGCGGAACTTCGTCCGGCGCTATATGCGCGGCTGTGCGGCATTGCCAATCGCTGGAACCAGACGATGGGCATCGATATCCGCTATCCGCTGGCTCATCAGGCGTTCCTGAAACGCTGCCATGACGCGGGGCAAATTCGGCCGACGCCACTGCTGCTGCAATATGGGCCCGGCGACTACAACTGCCTGCATCAGGACCTCTATGGCGAGCATGTGTTCCCGCTGCAGGTTGCGATCCTGCTCTCGGAGCCGGGGCGCGATTTCACCGGCGGCGAATTCGTCCTGACCGAGCAGCGGCCGCGGATGCAGTCGCGGCCCGAGGTGGTGCCGCTCACACAAGGCGACGCGGTGGCATTTGCTGTGCATCACCGCCCGGTGCAGGGGACGCGCGGGTTCTATCGCGTTAATCTGCGCCATGGCGTCAGCCAGATCCGGTCTGGCCACCGTCATACCGTCGGCGTGATCTTTCACGACGCCAAGTAGTTCACCACGCCATGTGAGTGCGAAGCGAATTGACTGCAGATTTGTTCGACGCCATCGCCGATGTGCAGCCGTCGCGGGAAGCGATGGCCGACGGCGCGGTGTTGCTGCGCGGTTTCGCGCTGCGCTTTGAAGCCGATCTGATTCCGGCGCTGCGCGGGATCGTGGCAGAGGCGCCGTTTCGTCATATGTCGACGCCAGGCGGCCATCAGATGTCGGTGGCGATGACCAATTGCGGCAATGCCGGATGGGTCACCGATCGCACCGGTTATCGCTATGACGGCGTCGATCCGGAGTCCGGGCGGCCATGGCCCAAGATGCCCGTGGTGTTTCGCGAACTGGCCGCGGAAGCGGCGACTGAGGGCGGCTTCGAACACTTTTCACCGGATGCCTGCCTGATCAACCGCTACGAACCCGGCGCCCGGATGTCGCTGCATCAGGACAGGGACGAGCAGGATTTTGCCGCGCCGATCGTCTCGGTGTCGCTGGGGTTGCCGGCGATCTTCCTGTTCGGCGGGTTGAGGCGCAGCGACAAGCTGGCCCGGTTTCGGCTGGCGCATGGCGACGTCGTGGTCTGGGGCGGGCCGTCGCGGCTGTTCTTTCACGGCGTGGCGCCGCTGGCCGACGGCGAACACGCCGCCACGGGCCGCCAGCGCATCAATCTGACTTTTCGAAAAGCGCGCTGACGCCGGCTTCCCATCGAAGTTTCGTATGGTCTATGCTCTCCGCCGGGCGGGGAGCGAAATATGACGACCATTGAGGCGAAAGCCGGCAGCGGCGCGGGCGCCAGCCGCACCGGCATCTATCTGGCCGTGCTGCAACTGATTTTCACGCTGGGCTGGACCACTTACGTCATCTATCTGCCGAAGCTCGCAGCCCAGGTCGGGATCGCACCTGGCATGGTGATCTTCATCCTGATGCTCGATCAGGCGATCTTCACGATCACCGACACCGCGATGGGAATTGCGGCCGACAAGATCGCACCCTTTATCGGCCGGCTCGGTGTTTTCGTCGGCATCCTGACCGCGATCTCCTGCGCGGCGTTCGTGGCGTTGCCATTCGTGGCCGGGACAGGTCCGGGCGCGCAAGCCTGGTTCATCGTGCTGATCGTGATCTGGGTCGTGACGTCGTCGGCGTTGCGTGCACCGCCGCTGACGTTGCTCGGCAAGCATCGCGCGCGGTCACAGGTGCCGTTGCTGGCGGCGCTGGCGATGCTGGGTTACGGCCTGGCCGGCGCGATCTCGCCCTATCTCGGCACGGTGCTGCGCAACCATGATCCGCGGCTGCCGTTCCTGATCTCCGGGCTGGTTCTGCTGCTCACCACGCTGGCGCTGTCGAAGGTCGAGCGTGACGCTGCGGCGCAAGCGCCTGCCCCGAGCGAGACGGCTGTCCCAGCCAAAGCGTTCGGCACGATCCCGATGTTCTTCATCGCGTCGATGGTGATCCTGTCGCTCGGCTATCAACTGCACTTCAGCCTCAACAGTTCGTCGTTCTTCCTGCGTTTCACGACCCAAGATCAGTTGCAGTGGCTGCTGCCGGTGTTCTGGATCGGCTTCAACATCGCGATGTTCCCGGCGAGCGTCGTGGTCAAGCACCGCGGCGGTTTGATCGTGATGGGCGCGGCCGGCCTGTTCGGCGCGTTGGCGGTGCTCGCCGCCGAGCTGTCAGGCAGCCTCAACATCCTTATTGTCGCGCAGTTCGTGGCGGGTGCGGCATGGGGTTGCATGCTGATGAGCGCGGTATCGGCGGCGCTGGCGATCGGCGACACCGGCGCCGAGGGCAAGGTGATCGGGCTGATGTTTTCAGCGCTCGCACTGGCGACCTTTGCGCGGATGGCGGCGGTCGCCGGCGGCCTGCAAAAGCTGCCGGAATACGCGCCACTGTTGCACTGGGCGCCGGTCGCCTGCTGGGCGGTCGCGGGAGCGGGCCTGTTGGCGATCGCGGCTTCGCGGGTACAGCGCAGTATGCAGGAGCGGCAGATTTAACTACGGCTTCGCTGGATGGATGAACGTCCACGGGCTGACTTCCGAATCCGTCGGCACCTCCACTGAAATCACGTAAGGCCCGCCATCGGCCAGCGCCTTTTCCAGCGCCGCGCGGAAATGATCGGGCGAGGTGACGCGCGCGGCACCGACGCCGAAGGATTCCGCGAGCTTGACGAAATCCGGATTGACCAGATCGGACGCCACCACGCGGCCGTCGAAGCGTTCGCGCTGGTCGCGCCGTACATTGCCGTAGGCGTTGTTGTTGAAGACCAGCGTCACCACGCCGATCTTGAACTGCACGGCGGTCGACAGCTCCTGCACGCCGAACATGAAGCCGCCGTCGCCCGTGATCGCGACCACCGGGCGGTCGGGATGCGCGACCTTGGCGCCGAGCGCGGTCGGGAATCCCGAACCGAGCGTGCCCTGGTAGCCCGAGGTAATGAAGGTACGCGGCTCGTAGATCGGAAAACCGTACCAGGAGGCGAAGCCGACCTGCGACAGCTCGTCGGTGACGATGGCATTCGCCGGCAGCACCTCGCGCAGAATGTTCAGATACGCCATCTGCGGCTGAACCTTCTGGATCTCCTGATGCGCCGCGGCGGTGGCTTCGCGGATAGCGGAACGCCTTCCGCTGGCCCTGCTGTAACCGGCTTTCTTCACCGCGGCGACCAGATCGGCGGTGCCGGCCTTGGCGTCGGCGACCACGGCGGCGTCCGGTGTCAGCCGCCGCATTTCCGACGGATCGATATCGATACGGATGGATCTCAGCCCGGCCGGCTGGAATGGCCATCGGAATCCCGAAGCCGGCAATTCCATGCGCGTCCCGATTCCGATCATCAAATCGGTCTGCGGCCACAGCTTGTAGGCCGCCGCCATCGTCAGCCCGAGTTCATGCGCGTTGGAGACGATGCCGCGGCCGCTGCGGAACGCCACCACAGGCGCATCGATCATTTCGGCGAGTTCGAGGATTTCCTCGCGCGCGTGGATCGCGCCGCTGCCGACAAAGATCATCGGCCGCTTGCTGCCGGATACCAGCGCCGCCGCCGCTTTGATACGGTCAGGATCAGGCTGCGGGGCCGGGAAGAGATCGAACGGTTCTGAACTGCCGACCTGCGCGCGCTGCGTAAATACGTCCCAGGGCATTTCGAGCGACACCGGGCCGCGGCGTCCCGACTGCATTTCCTGGAACGCGCGCGAAACCTTCGCGGGCGCGTCGTCGGGATACTCGATTCTGTCAGCCCATTTGACGAAGGTGCGCAGCGTTGCGAGCTGGTCCGGCATCTCGTGCAGATGCCCGCGGCCCTTGCCGAGAAACGCCGTCGGCACCTGACCGGTCAGGCACAGCACCGGCTCGTTACAACCGAACGCCGTGAGCAGCGCCGCACTGGCGTTGAGCACGCCGGGGCCGGGGACCACGCTGAACACGCCGGGTCGGCCGCTGGCGCGTGCATAGCCAAAAGCCATGTAGCCGCAGGCCTGCTCGTGCCGAGCGCCGATCACTTTCAACTGTGCCTGATGGAAGGCGTCGAACAGTCCGTAGATCTGCGCGCCGGGCAGGCCGAACACGGTATCGACGCCGTGCGCGACGAGGCCGTTGACGATCGCTTCGCCGCCGGATGTTGAAGTCATGTCACTGTTCCATCATTGCAAGGATTGATCAGGCTTCGTCGGCAACGCCGTTGCGCAAGATTCCGACGCCTTCGGCTTCGACCTCGATGACGTCGCCGGGCTTGAGGTAGCGCGGCGGGTCGAACCGTGCACCGGCCCCCGTCGGCGTTCCCGTCACGATGACGTCGCCGGGCACCAGCGTCGTGAAGGTCGAGATATAATTGAGGAGATAGCGGAAGCCGAAGATCAGCCGCGAGGTGCGGTCGTCCTGCCGGGTCTCGCCGTTGACCCTTGTGGTCAGGCGGATATCCGCAATTTGTGCTTCACTGGTGTAGGGAACCAGCCATGGGCCGAGACTGCCGGTGGAATCAAAATTCTTGCCCTGCGTGACATTGAACTTGGCATGCCGCACCCAGTCGCGGATCGTGCCTTCATTGCACAGCGTCACGGCGGCGATGTGATCCAGCGCGTCGCTCTCTTTGATGTGGCGGCCGGCCTTGCCGATCACCAGCACCAGTTCGCCCTCGTAATCTAGCTGCGCCGACGCGCGCGGACGCACCAGCGGCGCGTTGTGGCCGACAAAGGAGCGCGGCGTGCGCATGAACATGCTGGGGAACTTCGGCTCGTCCTGGCCGTCCTTGTATTCGGCGTTGCGGTCCGGATAGTTCACGCCGATGCAGATGATCTTTTCCGGCGCCGGGATCGGCGGCTGCCATGTGATGGCGTCGAGCGCATGGTCCGGCGAGCACTTTGCGGCGTCCTCGACCAATTTCATCAGCGCACCGGCGGCGATGGCTTCACGCAGCGTCGGATATTCTTGTCCGAAGCGCGCGGAGAGATCGACGATGCCGGTGTCGGTGACGGCGCCGTATCTGGTGGCGCCGCCGATCGAATAGGTCGCGAGGCGAGGTGAGGTCATCTGGGCGTCCTAATCCGCGATCGTGACATCGGCGACAAAGGCCGGTTCGCGCACCGCCTGCCCCGTGAACGGCGAGCCCTGCTCGAACCACGAGCGCGGCGCCGGTGCACCCCACAGCGTTTGCCGGCGCGGGTCCTTCAGCGACCAGCGCAGCGGCTCATGGTCGTGATCGCCGGTAAAATAGTCGCTGGTGTAGAGTTCGAGCCGATGGCCGTCGGGGTCGCGGATATAGAGGAAGAACGCGTTCGAAATGCCGTGGCGGCCGGGGCCGCGCTCGATGTTCTTCAAGAAGCCGCTGGACGCCATCACATCGCAGAGATGCAGCACGTTCATCGCCGTCGGCACCCAGTAAGCAAAATGGTGCAGGCGAGGGCCCTTGCCGTTGGTAATCGCAAAATCGTGCACGTTGCCCTTGCGGTGCATCCAGGCTGCGGCGATGCGGCCGTTCGGCCCATCCTCCTCGCCATATTCGGTCAGGCGAAAGCCGAGCCTTGCATAGAAATCGACGGTGCCTTGAACTTCGGCTGCGAAGACGTTGAAGTGATCGAGCCGCTGCGGATGACACCCCTTGTAGAGGTCGTAGCGCCGCAGCAGATGCGGGCGCTTCTCCATCGTCGCATAGAGTTCGATCTGGAAGCCGAAGGGGTCGGTGAACTGCAGCGTGCGGCCCTGGAACGGCTGCTCGGCGAAGGCATAGGTGATGCCGTTCTCGGAGAAGAAGCTGGCGGCCTTGTCGAGATCGCCGTCATTGCCGACCTTGAAGCCAAGCCGGTTGCAGGCCGCCGCCTGTGCCTTGCGCAGCACCAGAGAGTGATGCTGATGCTCCTCGGCGCCGCGCAAATAGACCGCCTTGTCGTCACGGTCCTCGACATGGAGGCCGACGGTCTTTTCGTAGAAGTCGCTGCTGGCGTTCAAATCCGTCACGTCGAGCACGGCGTGGCTGCAGCGGATGATATTGAACGGCGGATCGAAGATATGTGTAGGTACCGGCATGGCGTTTCCCTGATTGGCTTCGTTATTCCGGGGCGCGAAGCGAACTATGATGTGCAATTGCACATCTGAGAATCTCGAGATTCCGGGTTCGATGCCTCGCATCGCCCCGGAATGACGGTGATCCCTAAATCCCCAGTCTCTGTATCTTGTGCGTCCCGCGCGCCAGCGAGACGTGTTTGGTTTCCATGTAGAAGTCGAACGAATAATCGCCGCCGTCGCGGCCGATGCCTGACGATTTCATGCCGCCGAACGGGGTCGGCAGATGGCGCACGTTCTCGGAGTTGAGCCAGATCATGCCGGCTTCCAGCGCATCGGCGACGCGCAGCGCGCGGCCCATGTCGCCGGTCCAGACATAGCCGGTGAGGCCGTACTGTACGCCGTTGGCGATTTCGATCGCGTCCTTCTCATCCTTGAACGGAATCACGGTCAGGAACGGCCCGAACACTTCTTCCTGCGCGACACGCATTTTTGAATGCGCACCTGTGACCAGCGTCGGCTGGACATAATGCCCGCCGCCAGGTCCGTCATGCGGCTTGCCGCCAACCGCGATGGTCGCGCCATCCTTCTGCGCGACCTCGAAATAGCTGCAGACTTTTGCAAGATGCCGCTCGTGGATCAGCGGGCCGATCTCGGTGACGGGATCGAGGGGATGGCCGACCTTCAGCGCTTTCACCCGAGCCGTGAGCTTCTCGATAAACTTTTCCGCGATGCCTTGCTGGACCAAGAGCCGGCTCGACGAGGTGCAGCGCTCGCCATTGAGCGAGTAGATCATGAACACGACCGCATCGAGCGCGCGGTCCAGATCCGCGTCGTCGAACACGATCACGGGGTTCTTGCCGCCGAGCTCGAAGTGCACGCGCTTCAACGTCGGCGCTCCCTGCGCCATGATCGCCGAGCCCGTCGAACTCTCGCCGACAAAGCCGATCGCCTTGATCGCGGGATGCTCGGTCAGCGCCTTGCCGGCCTCCTCGCCGATGCCATGCACGGTGTTGAGCACGCCATCGGGCACGCCGGCCTGTTTTACAAGCTTTGCAAGGAGGTCAGCCGTCACCGGCGACCATTCCGCGGGCTTGTGCACGACGGTGCAGCCGGCGGCGAGCGCGGGCGCGATCTTCCAGGTCGACAGCATGAACGGCGTGTTCCACGGCGTGATGACGCCGACCGGGCCGATCGGCACCCTCGTCGAGATGTTCCAGTGCTCCTCGCTCGGCGTGCTGAGCCCGTCGCGCGCTTCAGCGCATTTATCGGCAAAGAAGCGGAAATTCTCTGCGGCGCGGATCGCCGCCTTGGCCATGAAGCGATGGGCCTGCCCGGTATCGATGCATTCGAGCACGGCGATATCGTCGGCGCGGGCTTCGATGGCGTCCGCTACGCGATGCAGCAGCTTCTTGCGCGTCGTCGCCGGCATGTCGCGCCAGGATTTGAACGCCTGCGACGCCGCCGTGGCGGCGCGGTCGATATCATCAGGCTTGCCACGCGCAACGGAGGCCAGCACCGCGCCATCGACCGGCGATTTGGTCTCGAACGTTTGCCCTGAGATCGACGGCACCACCTTGCCGTCGATCATGTGGCCGATGCCCTCGTCCTTCAGTTTCGCGAGCAGGGGAGCTGCGCGGTCGCGATTGGCCTGAAACACGTCTTTCGGGGTGACCTTATCCATTGACCGTCTCCACCTTCAAAGCTTCGTGGATGTTGTTGCGTTTCCAGCTGGTTTCCTTGTCGTTGATCTGCATGTCGAACGACAACGCGAATTTTGTCTCTGTGAATACCGGATCGAGATAGGTGGAGAGCGCCTTGAAGATGTGCTCGCCGGCCTTCTTCCGGGTGGCGAGGTCGCGGCCTTCGCCGAGCCGCAGCACCATGTCGAGAAAGCCGTAATTGTGCCTGTTGTCGGCGATCGCGTAGTGCTCGCATTTGATTGCGCGGACACGTATGCCGCCGAGCGGGAAGATGCCGGTTTCAACGGCGGCCTTGCGCACCAGTTCCACCACCGCACCCATATCGACGCGTGCATTGAGATTGGCAGAGTATTCGATCGTGAAATGCGGCATGTCTGTACTCCAGCAGTTCCCGTTTCAGTATCAAGCGAAGTAGCAGCTCACCGAGCCGTAGGGACCATAGTCGGCCTGGATCGTGTCGCCTTTGCGGGTTTCGATCGGGCGAATGAATGATCCCGCCAGCACCACTTGGCCCGCTTCCAGCGCCAGGCCGTTGGGCGCGATCTTGTTGGCGAGCCAGGCCACGGAGGTTGCGGGATGGTTGAGCACGCCGGCGGCTAGTCCGGTCTCTTCCAGCTGGCCGTTGCGAAAGCACAGCGCGCCGATCCAGCGCAGATCGGCATCCATCGGGCGGATCGGCCGGCCGCCGAGCACGATGCCGGCGTTTGCAGCGTTGTCGGCGATGGTGTCGAAGATCTTTCGCGTCGCTTTGGTTTGCGGATCGACCCGTTCGACGCGTGTGTCCAGAATTTCCAGCGCCGGCACCACGAAATCGGTGGCGTTAAGCACGTCGAACATCGTGCAGTCAGGGCCCGAAAGCCGCGTTTTCATCACGAACGCCAGTTCGGCCTCGACGCGGGTCGCGATGAAGCGGTCCGACGGTACCAGACCGCCGTCGGCGAAGAACATGTCGTCGAGCAGGATGCCGGAATCCGGCTCGTTGATATTGAGCGCGCTCTGCATCGCTTTCGAGGTCAGGCCGATCTTGTGGCCTTTGACAATGTGGCCCTGCGCGATCTTCATGTCGACCCACGCCTTCTGGATGGCGTAGGCGTCGGCGATCGTGATGCCGGGGTGCTCGAGCGAAATCTGCCGGATCTGCGTGCGGGTCTTTTCCGCATGGTCCAGCCGCTCGGCTGCGGCGCGAATCTGGTCGTTGGAAAGGGCCATATGCTCTCAGCAAAAAGATGGTGCCGGCAGATGATTAACATGTTAAGTGAAATCGATCAAACCGAATTAGCGCTTGCTGCACCGCAAAACTTTATTCCCTTTGATCAGCATTACGGATGGCGGACGATTGGCGAATGGCACGGAAGAAATCGCAGACGGAATCCAACACGGAAACGACCGAGACGACGCGGCGCGCGCCGATGCGCGACTTCTCGCGTTCGCTGCCGATGTCGCTGCTGCGCGCCCGCGAAGCCGTGATGCGACAGTTCCGCCCCTCCTTGCGCAATCACGGCCTGACCGAACAGCAATGGCGGATCCTGCGCGCGCTCACGACCGTGGATGCCATTGAAGTCACCGAACTGGCGCGTGTCGCGTTTCTGCTGGGACCAAGCCTGTCGCGCATCCTGCGCGACCTCGAAGCGCGCCAGTTGATCGAGCGCCGCACAGCCAAGGCCGATCTGCGCCGCGCCGTGGTGTCGATATCAGCCAAGGGATTGAAACTGATCGAGGCGGTGGCGCCGACCTCGGAAGCGATCTACGCCGAAATCACCAGCCGATATGGCGCGCGCAAGCTTGCCGAACTGCAGGACATGCTGGGCGTGCTGGAACGCAGCCTCGTGGCCATGGAAGTGGCAGGCGAGGAAAGCGGCGAGATCGAGGAGTGAGCACAAATTTGCATGATGCTACCGGCGCCACGCATAGCGGCCGGGCAAATGATTGCAATCATTGCCCGAATGCGACTGAGGCCATAGACACGCACGCCATTTTTCGCTCAAAGTGTAGTCAAGCTGGTCGTGAAAACCGGCGCGGGAGCTAGCGGTTTCGTCGCGGGATGATGCGGCTGGACCGAAAGGCGAAGAACAGGCTGAACTCCAGACATGGTCACGATCCAAGTCAGCAATTTGATCGATTTCGTTGCCGAGGTCTTTTCCCGTTCGGAATCCTCCGCCGAAGAAGCAAGGCGCATCGCGACCTACCTGACGACAGCCAATCTCACTGGCCATGACAGCCACGGCGTGATCCGGGTGCCGCTCTATGTCAGCTGGAAGAAAACGGGAAGGGTGGTTCCCGATCAGACCGTCGAAGTCATGGTTGATACGCCTTCGCTTGCTGTCGTCGATGGCAAGTTCGGGTACGGACAGACCGTGACGCCGCAGGCGGTGCGGATCGGCATCGAGAAATGCAAGAAGGCGGGGCTGGCCGCGATCGCGCTGCGCAACGCCGGCCATATCGGCCGCGTCGGCGACTGGGCGGAGATGGCCGCGGCCGAAGGCCTGGTTTCGGTGCATTTCGTCAACGCCGCCGGCTCGCTGCTGGTTGCGCCCTATGGCGGCGTCGAGAAGCGGCTTTCGACCGCGCCCTATTGCGTCGGCATTCCGCGAAAGGGCCAGGATCCGATCGTGCTCGATTTTGCGACCTCGGTCGTCGCCGAAGGCAAGGTGCTGGTCGCGAGCCGCGGCGGCAAGAAATTGCCTGAGGGTGCGTTGGTCGATGCCGACGGCACGCTGAGTGAAGACCCGGCGGTGCTGTATGGGCCGCACAGCGCGGAAGGCCCGCGCGATCACACCAAGGGCACCGGCGCGATCCGGGCGTTCGGCGAACACAAGGGTTCGGGGCTCGCCTTCATCTGCGAACTGCTCGGCGGCGCATTGACCGGCACTGGTGCTACTTCGGGGGACCGGCAATTCGCCAACGGCATGCTCGCGATCTATGTCGACCCCAAAGTGATCGACACCAGCAATTTCTTCGACGGCGAAATCTCGCGCTATGTCGACTTCATCCGGGCCACCAAGCCGATCTCAGGCGTTGACGCCGTGCTGATCCCCGGCGATCCCGAGAAGAAAATGCGTGCCGACCGCACCAGGAACGGTGTGCCGCTGCCGGACGATACCTGGGCAGCGATCGTCAATACCGCCCGCGAGGTCGGCGTCAGCGAGGTCAGTATCCAGAAGGCCGTGAGCTAGGCGGCATCAAAATCCAAACCGGTTGTAACGATCACAAAAGGAAACGCGATCAATGACTACAAACAACGTCAAGAAAGTCTGGGCTTCGGGCAAGGCCGTCGTCAACGCCTGGCTGGCCATCCCGTCAGGGTTTTCGGCCGAAGTGATCGCGCAATGCGGCTTCGACAGCGTCACCGTGGATATGCAGCACGGCGTGCAGGACTATCAGTCGATGGTGCAGTGTTTCCAGGCGATGAACGGTCACCCGGTGACGCCGATGGTCCGCGTTCCCTGGAACGAGCCCGGCATCATCGGCAAGGTGCTCGACGGCGGCGCCTATGGCGTGATCTGCCCTATGATCAATACACCTGAGGAAGCGAAGAACCTGGTTCAGTACGCGAAGTATCCGCCGAAGGGCACGCGCTCCAACGGGCCGATCCGCTCCGGCATGTACGGTTCCGCCGGCACCTATCAGCAGACCGCCAATGATGAAATCGTGCTGCTGCCGATGATGGAGACCAAGACCGCGGTCGAGAACATGGAAGCGATCCTCGATGTCGAGGGCATCAACGGCGTCTATATCGGCCCCTCCGATCTCGGCTTCTCCTATGGCCTGGTGCCGAAGCTCGACCGCGAGGAGCCGGAAATCCTCAAGATCTACGAGAAGATCATCAAGGAATGCGGCAAGCGCGGTCTGCACGCTGGCATCCACTGCTCGGGCGCAGAAGGCGCCGTCCGCGCGATCAACATGGGTTTCAAGCTGGTGACGCTGTCGAACGAGAGCGGCCTGATGATGACCTACGCCAAGATGCAGGTGAACCAGACCCGCAAGGATTCAGCCGGCAAGGCGTAAGCTCTGGTGTTCCGGACGCGGTGCAGCGTTGCTTTAGCGGTGCATCGCAGAGCCGGGACCGATTTGTTGTGGTAAGACATGGGCCCCGGATCACCAGCATCCGGGGCACGATCGTTTTGAGATAGCCAGGAGACCAGTCATGGCCCCAGCCCCCGTGATCCGCTTGCACCCCGATGATGGCGTGCTGATTGCACGTTCCAGCCTGCCGGCGGGCATGGTCGTGGCCGACGGCGTCACCACGGTCGAGCGGATTCCCGCCGGCCACAAGGTGGCGATCAAGCCGATCGCGGCCGGCGAGCCGGTGCGGCGCTACGGCCAGATCATCGGCTTTGCGACGATTCCCATCGCGCCGGGCCAGCACGTCCACACCCAGAATTGCGGCATGGGCGATTTTGCCAAGGACTACGCGTTCGGCGTAGACGTTATCCCGACGCCGAATTTCGATCTGCCCGCGACCTTTGACGGCATTCGCCGTTCCGACGGGCGGGTTGCGACCCGCAACTATATCGGCATTCTCACCTCGGTGAATTGCAGCGCGCATGTCGCCGGTATCGTCGCTGACATGTTCAAGAAAAATCCGTTCACCGGCGACAATCCGCTGGCGGATTTTCCCAATGTCGACGGCGTGGTGGCGCTGACGCATAAGACCGGCTGCGGTATGACACAGGACGAGCCGCTGGCGCTGCTGCGGCGGACGCTCGGTGGTTACGCACGGCATGCGAATTTTTCGGCCGTCGTGGTGCTCGGCCTTGGCTGCGAGGTCAACCAGATCGGCGGGCTGATGCAGGAGCAGAAGCTCGCGGGCCGTCTGCGCGCGATGGACATCCAGGAAGTCGGCGGCACCCGCAAGACCGTGGAAGCCGGCGTCGCCTTTGTGCGCGAGGCGTTGATCGACGCGAATAAAGTGAAGCGCGAGCCGGTACCGGCGAGCGAACTGACCGTGGCCCTGCAATGCGGCGGCTCCGACGGCTATTCAGGCGTGTCCGCCAATCCGGCGCTGGGAGCTGCGAGCGATCTGCTGGTGCGCCATGGCGGCACCGTCATTCTTTCGGAAACGCCGGAGACCTATGGCGCCGAACATCTGCTGACGCGCCGCGCGGTCAGCCGTGAGGTCGGCGAAAAACTGGTCGGCCTGATGCGCTGGTGGGATGAATACACGGCGCGGGAAGGCGCCGAGATGAACGCCAATCCGAGCCCCGGAAACAAGGCCGGCGGCCTCACCACGATCCTTGAAAAATCATTGGGCGCGATGGCCAAGGCGGGCACCACCAATCTGGTCGACGTGCTGAACTACGCCGAGCCCGTCACCAAGAAGGGTTTTGTGTTCATGGATACGCCCGGCTACGACCCGGTCGCGGCGACCGGGCAGGTGGCTGGAGGTGCCAACCTGGTCTGCTTCACCACCGGCCGCGGCAGCGTGTTCGGCTGCAAGCCCGCGCCCTCGATCAAGCTTGCGACCAACACGCCGATGTACACCCGCATGGAAGAGGACATGGACGTCAATTGCGGCACCATCCTCGATGGCCAGGAGACCGTGCAGGAATGCGGCCAGCGCATCTTCGAGCTGATGCTGAAAACCGCCTCCGGCCAGCCGACCAAGAGCGAGAGCTTTGATTTCGGCGGCGCCGAGTTTGCGCCGTGGGTGATTGGCGCGACGATGTAGGGTCGCGCTCTCTTTTGTCGTCCCGGCGAAGGCCGGGACCCATAGCCACCGGCCTTGGTTTGGCGGAAGACGTCTGCGATCTTGCCTCACTGAAAAATCACGCGGTATGGGTCCCCCGATGCGCAATTGCGCATCTGAGCCTTCGCCGGGACGACGCGCGGATAGTTCCTAGGCACCCCGTGCCCGTTGTTAGTGCTTGATGTCGACCGGAACCAGTGTTCTGCTTAAAAAAGCTGCTGGAGTAGCCCGTCCGTGTCGATCTTCGTCGCACTACATCACGTTACGCACTACAAATACGACCGACCGATCGACATCGGGCCTCAAACCATACGTTTGCGGCCGGCGCCGCACACGCGCACGCCGATCCTGAGCTATTCGCTCAAGGTCACGCCGACAAATCATTTCGTGAACTGGCAGCAGGATCCGCAAGGCAACTGGCTGGCGCGATTCGTTTTCCCGGAGAAGGCGAGCGAGCTGAAGATCGAGGTCGATTTCTCGACCCAGATGACCGTGGTCAATCCGTTCGATTTCTTCGTCGAGCCCTATGCCACCAGTTTCCCGTTTCAGTATACCGACGACCTCAAGACCGAGCTGGCGCCATATCTCGCGACATCGGACGAGGGGCCGCTGTTTGGCGCCTACCTGAAGGACATCCCGCGTGAGGCCGACAGCACGGTCAATTTCCTGGTCGACCTCAACGCGCAGCTGCAGAAGAAAATCGGTTACGTCATCCGCATGGAGCCGGGCATCCAGACGCCGGAGGAGACGCTCGCTTCCGGCTCCGGCTCCTGCCGCGACTCCGCCTGGCTGTTGATCCAGATTTTCAGGCATCTCGGGCTCGCCGCGCGTTTTGTCTCCGGCTACCTCATTCAACTCCGCCCTGACATCGATCCGGTCGAAGGCCCGCGCGAGGTCGAAAGCGATTTCACCGACCTGCATGCCTGGGCCGAGGTTTACCTGCCGGGGGCGGGGTGGATCGGCTTCGACGTCACCTCGGGCATGCTGACCGGCGAAGGGCACATTCCCGTCGCGGCTACGCCGCATTACCGCTCGGCGGCGCCGATTTCGGGCAGTGCCGGCTTTGCCAATGTCGAGTTCGGCTTCGAGATGAGCGTCAAGCGCATCCGCGAGGCGCCGCGGATCACGCGGCCGTTCTCCGACGAATCCTGGTCACGTCTCGACAGGCTCGGGGAAGCCGTCGATGCCGATCTCAAACAAGACGACGTGCGGCTGACGATGGGCGGCGAGCCGACGTTCGTTTCGGTCGATGATCTGGAAGCGCCGGAATGGAACATCGCCGCCGTCGGTCCCACCAAGCGCACGCTGGCCGACGATCTCATTCGTAAGTTACGCGCGCGCTTTGCGTCCGGCGGTCTGCTGCATTACGGGCAGGGCAAATGGTATCCGGGCGAGAGCCTGCCGCGCTGGGCGTTCGGGCTCTATTGGCGCAAGGATGGCGTGCCGATCTGGAAGAACGCCGAGCTGATCGCGAGCATCGAAAATCCGCGCAAGGCCGAAATCGCCGACGCTGAACATTTTGCCGAAGGCGTCGCACAAAAGCTCGGACTCACGACCGACTACGTGCTGCCCGCCTTCGAAGACACCGCGCATTGGCTGCAGAAGGAAGCGGCGCTGCCGGCGAATGTCGATCCGACCGACTCCAAATTGGCCGATCCGGAAGAGCGCTCACGGATGGCGCGGGTGTTCGATTCCGGCCTCGACAAGCCGAAGGGTTACGTGCTGCCGATCCAGCGCTGGAACGAGGCCTTCAAGCACCCGCCTGGCCACTGGCGCAGCGAACGCTGGAAGATCCGGCGCGGCCATCTGTTCCTGTTTCCAGGCGATTCCCCGCTGGGCCTGCGGCTGCCGATCGCTTCGCTCGAACACATTCCGCCGGAAGAATATCCTTACATCGTCGAGCAGGATCCGATGGAGCCGCGCGACGAACTGCCAACGTCCGGCCAAGATCGGACGGAAGCCGAAAAGAAAAAAGAGAAGCCAAAGCTCGAGCCCGTGCGCACGGCGATGTCGATCGAAATCCGCGACGGCGTTTTGTGCGCCTTCATGCCGCCGGTCGAGAAACTGGAAGATTATCTGGAGCTGATCACGGCGGTGGAGGCCACCGCCGAAGAGCTGCAGCTGCAGGTCCATGTCGAGGGTTATTCGCCGCCGTATGATCCGCGCGTCGAAGTCATCAAGGTGACGCCCGATCCCGGCGTCATCGAAATCAACATCCAGCCGGCGCAGAGCTGGCGCGAGGCGGTCGACATCACCTTCGGCCTTTACGAGGACGCCGCGAAAACACGCCTCGGCGCCAACCGTTTCCTCGTCGACGGCCGCCACACCGGCACCGGCGGTGGCAACCACGTCGTGGTCGGCGGCAGCACGCCGCAGGACTCACCGTTCCTGCGCCGGCCGGATCTGTTGAAGAGTCTCGTGCTGTACTGGCAGCGCCATCCGTCGCTGTCCTATCTGTTCTCGGGCATGTTCATCGGCCCGACCAGCCAGGCGCCGCGCATCGACGAGGCGCGACATGACGGCCTCTATGAACTCGAGATCGCGCTCGCGCATGTGCCGCCGCCCGGTCTCGAGGCGCCGCTATGGCTGGTCGACCGCCTGTTCCGGCATATCCTCGTCGACATAACCGGCAACACCCATCGCGCCGAAATCTGCATCGACAAGCTCTATTCGCCCGACGGGCCGACCGGCCGTCTCGGACTGGTCGAGTTCCGCGCGCTGGAAATGCCGCCCGACCCGCGCATGTCGCTGGCGCAGCAACTCTTGATCCGGGCGCTGATCGCAAAAATGTGGCGCGAGCCGCAACAGGGCAATTTCGTGCGCTGGGGCACCACGCTGCATGACCGCTTCATGCTGCCGCATTTTCTCTGGGAAGACTTTTTGGGCGTACTCGAAGAACTCATGCACTCCGGCTACGAATTTTCGCCGGAATGGTATTCAGCGCAGCTCGAGTTTCGTTTTCCGGTGTTCGGCCGGGTCCATCACGGCGGCGTTTCGCTGGAACTGCGGCAGGCGCTGGAGCCGTGGCACGTGCTCGGCGAAGAGGGCTCGGCGGGCGGCACCGTGCGCTATGTCGATTCGTCGGTGGAACGGTTGCAGATCAAGGCGTCGGGCTTCGTCGAAGGCCGCCACGTCGTCACCTGCAACGGCCGGCGGATGCCGATGACGGCCACCGGCCGCTCCGGCGAAGCGGTCGCCGGCGTCCGTTTCAAGGCCTGGCAGCCGGCGTCCGGGCTGCATCCGACCATTCCGGTCCACGCCCCGCTGACATTTGATTTAATTGATACCTGGAACGGCCGCTCGCTCGGCGGCTGCGTCTATCATGTCGCCCATCCCGGCGGCCGCTCTTATGACACCAAACCGGTCAATTCCTATGAGGCCGA
The DNA here is from genome assembly GCF_040546575.1 of Bradyrhizobium sp. OAE829. Classification (NCBI taxonomy): domain Bacteria; kingdom Pseudomonadati; phylum Pseudomonadota; class Alphaproteobacteria; order Hyphomicrobiales; family Nitrobacteraceae; genus Bradyrhizobium; species Bradyrhizobium sp. OAE829. The sequence continues at coordinate 7,088,286 of NZ_JBEPOE010000001.1, forward strand.
GGCGCGGCGGCTGGCCCGGTTTCAGGACCACGGCCACACCCCGGGCAAGGTCGATCTGCCGCCCGAGGAACGCACAATAGAATTTCCTTTGACGCTCGACTTGAGGACGCCGCTCCGGCACTAAAGGCGCTGAGATCGGAGAGTCGGATGGCGGGGCAAGCCGGCAGTCAGGATAACAAGGCCCGTCCGGGCCAGCGCCGGATGGCGCAATGGACCCGTGACTACGCCCGGCTGCCCGGAATTCCCGATGAATATATCGGCCCGGATGGCGCGCCCCGGCCGGCCTGGGCCCGGTTCTTCGACGCCTTTGCCGCGCTTTCGCCCGCCGACATCGAGCGCCGATTCGCCTCCGCCGACCGCCATTTGCGGGAAGCCGGCGTCACCTATCGCGCGCCCGGCGAGACCGCCGACCGGCTCTGGCCGCTGAGCCATCTGCCGCTGATCATCGACGAGACCGACTGGCGGCAATTGACCACGGGCATCGCCCAGCGCGCACAGTTGCTCGAAATGATACTGCGCGACCTCTATGGCGAGGGCCGGCTGGTCGCTGATGGCGCTGTGCCGGCGGCGGCAATCGCCGGCAGCAACGAATATCTGCGCGCGGTCTGCGGCGTCAAACCGCCGGGCGGCCGTTATCTGCATCTTTACGCTGCCGATGTCGGCCGCGGCCCCGATGGCCGCTGGTGGGTGCTCAGCGACCGTACGCAGGCGCCGTCGGGCGCCGGCTACGCGCTGGAAAACCGCCTGGTGCTGTCGCGCGCCTTCTCCAATCTCTACAAGTCGATGAATGTCGAACGCGTCGCGCCGTTCTTCGAGGCGTTCCGCGATTCATTGCGCGCGAGCGCCGACCGCGACGAGCCGCGCATCGGATTGCTGACGCCGGGCGCCTTCAACGAAACCTATTTCGAACATGCGACGATCGCGCGCTATCTCGGCTTTCTGCTGGTCGAGGGCGATGATCTCGCCGTCAGCGGTGACCGCATCCATATCCGCACCGTCGCCGGCCTGAAGCGGCTCGACGTGCTGCTGCGCCGGGTCGATTCCAATTTCCTCGATCCGCTGGAGCTCGATGCGTCGTCGCATCTTGGCGTCCCCGGCCTGATCGACGTGCTGCGCAAGAGCGGCGTCGTGGTCGCCAACATGCCCGGCTCCGGCGTGCTGGAGGCGCGGGCGCTGCTCGGCTTCCTGCCCAATCTGTGCCGCCGCCTGCTCAGCGAGGATTTGCTGATGCCGCACATCGCGACCTGGTGGTGCGGGCAGAAATCGGCGCGCGAGGAAGTGCTGTCGCGGCTCGACGATTTTGCGATCGAGGGCGCCTATGGCCGTGCCGTGCCGGGCTTTCCGGGCAGCGGACCCGTGCTTGCGGGCGAGTTGTCGCCGCCCGAGCGCGAGCGGCTCAGGGCTGCGATTTCCGACCGTGGCATCGACTTTGTCGGCCAGGAGCTGGTGCGGCTGTCGACGACGCCGACCTGGGAGAACGGCCGGATCACGCCGCGTCCGTTCGTGCTCCGGGTGTTTGCCGCCGCCACCCCGAACGGCTGGACCATCCTCCCGGGCGGCTTCTGCCGGATCGCCGATCAGCCCGATGCCCGTGCGGTGTCGATGGGCGACGGAGCGCGGTCGGCCGACGTCTGGGTGGTGTCCGACAAACCAATAGCGGCTTCGACGCTGCTGCCGGCGGCCGACACGGTGCGGATCAGGCGTATCGCCGGCGTGGTGCCGAGCCGCGCCGCCGACAATCTGTTCTGGCTCGGCCGCTATCTCGAACGCGCCGAGGCGACGCTGCGGCTGATACGCGCGCTCGGCACGCCGACGCGCGAGTCCGCCAAGGGCGCACCAACCGGCGCATCGACCGCGCTGCATTCGGTCGAGCGCATCCAGCGGCTTCTGGTGACCTGGGGCGCGACCTCGCAGGCGAGCCGGGCCAATTCCGCCAAGGTCGCCGCCGAGGCGCTGCAAAGCGCCGAAAAATTCGGCTCGGCACTGTCGCTGCTGCGATCGGCGCAGCGCACCGCGACTTCGCTGCGGGAGCGGCTTTCGCCCGATGCCTGGCAGGTCATCACCGAAATGGTGGAACGCCTCTCTGTGGAGGTCGACGATGATGACGGCATCGTCAGCGCCGCCGAACTCAGCCTGCAGGAGCTCGCGAGTTTTGCGGGGCTCGCGCAGGAGAACATGAACCGTGCTGCCGGCTGGCGCTTCCTCGAGATGGGCCGCCGCGCCGAGCGCGCCATCAACACCGCGCGGTTTGCCCGTCAGTTCGCCTATGACGAAGCCGGCGATGAGGACCTCGACGTTCTGCTGACGCTGGTGGATTGCCAGATCACCTACCGTTCGCGCTATCTGGTCGGGCCGGCGCTGGCGCCGGTGCGCGATCTGGCGGTGCTCGACCCCTACAATCCGCGCTCGGTCGCGTTCCAGGTGGCGGCGCTCAACGAGCACATTGCGAGCCTTCCGAGCCTCAAGGAGCATGGCTTGATCGAGCGGCCGCAGCGTCTGGCCGTGGCGCTGCAGGCGATGCTGACGACCGCGGAGGCCGCAGCGCTGGATGTCAAAGCCCTGTTCGCGCTGGAGCAGGATCTGCTCAATCTCGCCGACGCCATCGGCCTGCATTACTTCCCGCACGGACCCAATGCGAGCCGGCCGGAGAAGCTGACGGGCCTCGCGTGATCTACGACATCCGTCACGTCACGACCTACAGCTATGAGAGCCCGGTGAGTTTTGCGCGCTGCTCGCTGCGGCTCGAGCCGCGCAGCGGCGACGGGCAGCAACTGGTCTCGCATTCCGTCGAGATCCGCCCCAAGCCGGCGGAGCGCACGATACGGCGGGACTTTTTCGGAACCCATACCGAGAGCGTGCTGATCGAAGCCGCGCATCGCAGCTTGCGGATCGATTCCAGGTCGCGGGTGCAGGTATCGCGCCAGGCGCTTGGCCGCACCGCGCCGAGCCCGTCATGGGAAAACGTCCGCGACGTCGCCCTCGAGGCCTCGAGCCTCGGCCCCGCCTCGCCGGTCGGCTACGTCTTTGCAAGTTCACTGGTGCCGGTGCTTGGGCCGGTCACGGCTTACGCCGCGGCAAGCTTCCCGCAAGGGCAGGGCATTCTCACAGGCGCGGTCGACCTGATGCACCGCGTCCGCCACGACTTCAAATACGATCCGAAGGCCACCGTGATCTCGACGCCGCTGAGGGAAGTGTTTGAGAAACGCCACGGCGTCTGCCAGGACTTTGCCCATGTGATGATCGCAGGCCTGCGCGGCCTCGGGCTGCCGGCGGCCTATGTCAGCGGTTACTTGCGCACCTATCCGCCGGCGGGGAAGCCGCGCCTTCAGGGCGCCGACGCCACCCACGCCTGGGTGTCGGTGTGGTGTGGCCGCGAGATCGGCTGGATCGGGTTCGATCCGACCAACGACCTCCTGGTCGAGAACGACCACATCATCCTGGCGGTCGGGCGCGACTTCTCCGATGTCTCGCCGGTCGACGGCATCATCGTGGGCTCGCGCAAGCAGAAGCTCGCGGTGGCCGTGGACGTGGTGCCGGTGGAGTAATCCAATTAGGGCCCAAACGTGCGTCCGAAATCAAAATCTCGAAAACAACCCCATGCAAAGATAGAATGGGGCCGGCGGGCGCGGCGTTGATGACAGGGAGTGATCAGATGATACTCAATCCGGATCATATCACGATCGCAGTGGCAGACGCCGACCGGGCGATCGAGTTCTTCGCGCTGCTTGGCTTCAAAAAGGGGCACGTCGCGACGATCGACGGTGGCCTTCCCGCCCGGTACATGGGCATGCCGAGCATGAAAGCGCAGCACATCACCCTTGTGCTTGAAGGCGCGGATCCTCATTTCGAGATCCAGCTACTTGAGTTTGACCCGACCCCGGGGACCGATCCGGGTGCGCACCCGACCAATCTGCGAAAACTGGGCTTCAATCATCTCGCGTTCCGCGTCGACGACATTGAGGCGGCCACCGCGCACCTCGTGGCCAACGGCGTAACCGTGCTGAGTGACGAGATGGACTACATCAGCCGAAAGCTGCGGCTCTTCGAGGGTCCCGAGGGCATCACCGTAGAGTTGGTACAGTGGGGCGGCTCAGACGCTTCCAGCTAGGGTCTCCAGCTCGCGCACCAGGTTTATCGCATCGCCCGGACAGCGACAGCAGCTCGACGTTTCGGCTCCTCACGCTTGATAGCGGGCACCGGATTTGTCGTTTGCTGGCTTCGCTGGGCGAGGTGCGCGTCACCCCAGATCCACAAGGCACGGATGACCGGCTCCAACGATTGTCCCTGAGCTGTCAGCGAATATTCGACGCGGGGTGGCACTTCCGCAAAGATCGTCCGGCTGACGAGGCCGACTTCCTCGAGCTCGCGTAACTGCCGGGTCAACATGCGCTGCGTGATTTTTGCCAGGCGGCGTCTCAATTCATTGAAGCGCAGTGTGCCCTTCAGGAGATGATAGAGGATGATCGCCTTCCATTTTCCGTCGATCAAATCCAGCGTCACTTCCACGGGACATCCGGCTGCGCAGTCGTACTTCTTGGCGAACAGGTCTTGCATGGTTCACTCCGTGGTACCTAGTGCCAGCGCTGTGCGTACTTGCTGGATATAACCCTAGCGCGCTATCTCTGTTACGCAAGTTCGGCACTCATTGTTGGCGGACTCGATCGACCGGCGTGACGCGCGCACGGTAGACGACATGCGAAATCTCGCGATGAGTGCCTCGGGACAACAAGCGTTCAGATTTTATTGCGACCAAGCCCGCGGCGGAGCGACGACCGCGGCGGGCAAGGAATTAACTCGTCGAAATTTGGAAACCCTTCAACGAGGAAAACGAAATGCGTATCAATGTGCCCGCACTCATGGTCGCGCTGGCGGCGGCGACGCCCGCTTTTTCGCAACAGCAATCCAACACCGTGACCACAGAGATAGTTGCCCGGTTGCCGCAATCCGTCGGCAACATCGCATTCACGCCCGACAATCAGGTGATCTTCAGTCATCATCCCTTTTACAGTCCTGACGTGCGCGTGGCGAAGCTCACCTCGGCTACGACCTTCGAGCCGTTCCCGAACGCGGAATGGAATACGCCACGAAAAGGCAGCGACCAGTATCTGGACAATGTCCTGGGGTTGCGGTCCGACGAGAATGGTGTCGTCTGGATGATCGACATGGGCTTCCGCACGAAGATCACGCCGAAACTCGTCGGTTGGAATACAAATGCCAACAGGCTTGAACGCATCTACTACATGCCCGAACCTGTAACGCGGCCCGGATCGCAGCCGCAGGACATCGTCATCGACCACAAGAACCGCAAATTCTACATCGCCGACGAGGATATCGGGCCGGGCGGTGACGGTTCGAAAGCAGCGATCATCGTCATCGACATAGACAGCGGACGCGCCCGGCGCGTTCTGGAAGGTGACAAGTCGACGATCCCGGAGAACATTCCGATCACCGTCGACGGCAATGACCTGACTGTTCCCGGCAAGGACGGAAAGCCGGTGATCATCAAGGTCGGTTGCGACGGGATCACCATGGATGCGAAAGCCGAATGGCTCTACTACGCGCCGCTGAACGGCCGCAGCCTGTATCGGATCCGGGTGGCCGATCTGAACGATGAAAGCCTTTCGAATGCTCAACTGGGCGCAAAGGTGGAGCGTTACTCGGACAAGCCGAACAATGGCGGGCTGTCCATCGACTTCGCGGGAAACATCTATCTGACGGCGGTCGAGACCAAATCGGTCGGCGTCATCACGCCGGATCGCAAATACCGCACGCTCGCCAGCGACGCCGAGATGGTCTGGCCCGACGGTATTTCATATTCGCCGGACGGCTACATGTATGTATCGGCGTCGCAGGTTTCCGCTGCCGCGATGTTCCACGGCGGCAAGGCCGAGAACAAGTCTCCGTACCTGATATATCGCTTCAAGCCCCTGGCGGCCGGGGTCGTCTCTCGCTGACAGACAGCGCAGTCCGAGCGCGGGCGCTTGCTCGGTTTCGGTTCGCATAGCAATCAAGTTTACGCAGACTGCGTAGACTTATCTGCGATAGAAAACGCGCAAAACAAGAACTTGAGCGTCGGTTCTGATTCGATCAGAACCGATCATGCCCTAGGCAACTGAGGAGACCTTGTCTGGCTGGCAAGCGCGCTTGTCTGCGAAGGCTGTGTTGATGGCGTCGTGGAAGCGACGCAGCCAGTGCTCGGCCGTATTGGCGCGCGCTTCGGCTTCGGCCAGTCGTTTCGTGAGTTGTTCTACCTTCGCCTCACTCGCAATCAATCTTTCCTGGAGGCTGGCAATCTGTTGTGAAGCCTCAATTCTTTTCGAACGTGAATGCTGCAACAGTTCGAACGCCTTGGCCTGGATCTTGTGCGAGTGGCTTTCCACCATCTGCATCGCCTGGGCGGCGCCACTGATCAGCTCGAGGGCCTGAAGATGGTCCGGAGAATCGGCGTCTTTCAGCAGGGCCGTGGGTGACGGGACTGCCGGGGCTGACAGGACCTCTTCGAGTTCGAAGCTGAAGTCCGAATCACCCTGGTCCTCCGTCCGCGGTACAACGAGGTTGTAGACGTGAGGGCGGCGGATTGCGTTTGGCTGCCTGATAGTGGCTCTGCTCTCCCGGGCCATGGTTGGTTCTCCTCCAATTCGCTAGGGCCGTGCCGGCACAATCGCAAGCGTATGGTTAACAAATGGTTAATGCACACACGTGAAAAGGAAGGTCGAGGGTTGCTACCTCTTGGCGTTGCCGGATAGCGCATCAAATATCCGCCGATTCGGCAAGCCGATATCGCTTCAGGATAACTTCGTCCCGCTCTAGGTGCCGGTGCGCCTGAAATCGTCGACCGGGTCGGCGCGCAGGTTCCGGAAGAATGTCTCGACCTCGCGCGAGAGCGTTTCTGCCGTCGCCGTCAGGTCGCTAGAGGCGGTGAGGACGGACGCCGCGGCCGTGCTGGTCTTGCCCATCGCGTCGCTCAGCGAGCCGATATTGACCACCAGCGTGCCGTTGCCTTGCGCCGCCAGTTGCGCGTTCTGCGAGATTTCGCGGGTCGCCAGATCCTGCTGCTCGATGGCGCCGGCAATCGCCGACGTCACATCGTTGATCTCGCGCACAGCGTTGCCGATTTCGCGGACGGCATCGACCGAATTCCTGGTCGAGGTCTGGATCAGGCCGACATTCTGACCGATCTCGGCGGTCGCCTTGGCGGTCTGCTCGGCCAGCGCCTTGACCTCATGGGCGACGACGGCGAAGCCGCGGCCGGCGTCACCGGCGCGTGCCGCCTCGATCGTCGCGTTCAGCGCCAGCAGATTGGTCTGCTCGGCGATCGCCTGGATCAGGTTGAGCACGCCGTCGATGCGTTGCGTTGCGGCGGCAAGCCCTTCGATCTCGGTGACGGATTTTTCCGTGCGCAAACCGGCCTGTTCGACCGCGCTGGCGGACTGGCGAACCTGGCGGCCGATCTCTTCAACGGAAGCGGACAGTTCTTCGGCGGCGCTGGCAACCGCGGAAACGTTGCTGGAAGCCTGCTCGGTGGCGCCTGACGCCGCAACCGCGCGTCCGCTGGCATCCGACGCCACGCTGGCGATGGTTTCGGCGGTGCCGCGCATCGAGGTCGCGTTGTCGGTGACGGCGCGCAATACGCCGCCGATCGCTTCGCGGAAGGCGTCCACCGAGGCTTCGATCTGCCGGGTGCGCTGTTCGCGAGCCTTGGAATCCTCCACCACCTGCGAGTTGAGGTTGCGGTTGCGGTCCATCGCCTCCTGGAAAATCTTGATGGCGCGCGCCAGCGCGCCGATCTCGTCGACGCGATTGGCGTGGGGCACCTCGACGCCTTCGGCGCCCTCGGCGACGCGCTTGATGGTGTCGGTGATGACAGACAGCGGACGCGCGACCGAGCGGGAAATGATCAGCACGCCGATCACGACCACGATGATCGCCAGCACGCCGAGACCGGTCAGGACAAAGGCCAGCGTGTGGTTGGCGTCGGACTGCTGCGCCAGCTTCTTGCTGCGCTCGGCGTAGACCTTGGAAAGCGCTTCGAGATCCTTGTTCAGGGCCGAGCGCACCTGGCGGTTGGCGTCATTGTCGCCCCATTCGCGGCCAGCGGCGGCGCCGATTTCGACGCCGCGGCGAACCAGTTCCTTGCGGAAGTCGATGAATTGTTCGATGCGCTTCTTGAAGGTGGCGAACTGCTCGGCATCGTCTGCCTGGACCAGTGCTTCCCAGTTCTTGACGACGCCAAGAATGCTGTCGTTGAACTTGAGCAATCCATCGCCGTACCTCTTCACGACGGCGGGCTCCGTCGACATGTAGACGCCGCGGGACTCCATCACCACCGCGTAGACCAGCGAATTGACCCGTTCGACGTTGAGCGCTGCCCGGCTTGCCGTAGCGACGGCCTCGGTGAGGGCGGTGTTCTGTCGGGTGTTGTAGTCGGAGAGGGCCGTGATGGCGGCGACGAGAACCGCGAACAACGCGAAGATTGAGTACAGCTTGGCTGCAAGCGAAAGGCGGGACAGCATGGATCTACCAGGAAAAGAGCTAGGGGATTTTATGGATTGGGTCATCGCGGCACTCCAAATGGGGCCGGTTGAGCACCGTCGGCCGTCGACAAATTGTGCAGAATTTTCATGGAAAATGTCTTAACGCGCGAGATTCGCAGACCTGCAACTTTTGGAATTATTATATAAGAATTTCAAATGGTTATTCGGGTGGTCGGCCAGGTGCGACACTGCGACCGGAACACGCATTTCTTACCAAAGCGTTACTCACGGACGAGGTGCAATTTCGATGTGGTCCCGTGCTGCCGCCAGCCCGTTCGTGGCTCTCGCTAATCCGCGCGGCAGGCCGGCTAACCGAAGTGAGGGCGCGCCAACCTGCCGCAAAATGGCAGACGTGTTATCCCGCAGGGTGACCCGCAACCCACGGCGAACGCGAATCAAGCTAGACAGCGAATGCAGCGACGGAACGGAGACGGCTCGTCTTGCCCGGGCGGGCGAACGCAGACCCTGAAGCCATCGTCTGGGACCATCCTGTGCGCGGGACGCCTGCTGCACCGTGTGGTTCGATTGTGATTGAGGACGAGGGCTTATGGCTCAAACTGCCGCCCTGACGGGCAATGTCGATCTCTATCTCCACATTCGCGTGCTGGTCGCCATCATTCTCGGGCTCAGCGTCACCCGCTTGATCAGCGGCATCGCGACATTGATCCAGCATCCCGGCCGCACCCCGACCTGGTCTGTTCATCTGGGCTGGGTCGCCTGGGCGCTCCTGAACGTGGTCACGTTCTGGTGGTGGGAGTTTCGGCTGAGCTTCGTGCAGCAATGGACGTTTGGCCTGTACGCCTTCATCTGCGTGTACGCGTCGATGTACTATTTCCTGAGCGCGCTGCTCTTTCCTCAGGATCTCGATGATTATCAGGGCTATCAGGACTATTTTCTCGACCGTCGCCGCTGGTTCTTTGGCTTGATTGCCCTGACGGAAGCGCTCGATGTGGTCGATACCTTGATAAAGGGCGAGCAACATCTACGTTCCCTGGGACCTGAATATCTCCCGCGGATCGGTGCATTCGTGCTGCTATGCGTGGTGGGTGCGATAACGCGCAATCCGAGATTCCATAAGCTGTTCGTGTTCGCCGCGATCGCTTATGAGATTAGCTTTTTCGGCCGCTATTACGGTACACTGAATTAGCACCGGGCGGCGGCCACGGCGTGGAGCGAGAGCAGGGGCCTGGAGATCAGCATGGTCTATCGCCAAGCCATCGATGCCACCTCTTACGTCTTCGACGATTTGCGCGACCTGCTGGCCAAGGCGACGCCGCCGCGTTCGGGCGATCGCCTGGCCGGCGTCGCAGCCGACAGCGCCCAGCAGATGATTGCGGCGCGGATGGCGCTTTCGAATGTCCCGCTCAAGCAGTTCCTGAGTGAGACGGTGGTGCCTTACGAGGACGACGAGGTCACCCGGCTGATCGTCGATAGCCACGATGCGGCAGGCTTTGCCGCCATCTCGTCGCTCACGGTGGGCGGTTTTCGCGACTGGCTGCTCTCGGATGCTGCGACTTCCGCGGTGCTGAAGCAGATATCGCGCGGGATCACGCCGGAAATGGCCGCCGCCGTGTCCAAATTGATGCGTAACCAGGATCTCATCCTGGTTGCGAAAAAATGCGCCGTCACGACGGCGTTTCGCAACACCATCGGCCTGAAGGGCCGGATGAGCGTCCGCCTGCAGCCCAACCATCCCTTTGACGACGCCAAGGGCATTACCGCTTCGATCCTCGACGGCATCCTGCTCGGATCGGGCGATGCCTGTATCGGCATCAACCCGGCGAGCGACGATCCGGCGGTGATCGGCGAACTCGTGCGCCTGCTCGACGGCGTCATCGCGCGGCTGCAGATCCCGACCCAGGGCTGCGTGCTCACCCATGTCACCACCACGCTCGGGCTGATCGGGCAGGGCGCGCCCGTCGATCTCGTATTCCAGTCGATTGCAGGGACCGAGGCCGCCAACCGCAGCTTTGGCGTCGATCTGGCGCTGTTGCGGGAAGCGCAGCAGGCCGGGTTATCGCTACGCCGTGGTACCGTCGGCGACAATGTGATGTATTTCGAGACCGGGCAGGGCTCGGCGCTGTCGGCCAGCGCCCATCACAATGTCGATCAGCAGACCCTGGAAGCGCGGGCCTATGCCGTGGCGCGCGCCTTCGATCCTTTGCTGGTCAACAGCGTGGTCGGCTTTATCGGCCCGGAATACCTGTATGACGGCAAGGAGATCATCCGCGCCGGGCTGGAGGACCATTTCTGCGGCAAGCTGCTCGGCCTGCCCCTTGGCGTCGACGTTTGCTACACCAACCATGCCGAGGCCGACCAGGACGACATGGACAATCTGCTGACGCTTTTGGCGGCTGCCGGCGTTACCTTCATCATGGGGGTGCCGGGCGCGGATGACGTGATGCTGAACTATCAGTCCACCTCATTCCACGACGCGCTCTACATCCGGGACCTGTTCGGCCTGAAGCGGGCGCCCGAATTCGACGACTGGCTGCTGCGCAGCGGGCTTGCCGACGCCGATTTCCGCCTTGCGGCCGACGCGGGCCTGCTACCCGAATTTGCGTCACGGCTGATTGCTTGAACCGCCCGGATGCGTCCCGTGACTAACCTGTCACGCAACCTTCTGGCCGCCAGCGGGTTATAAGGGGCCGCCACAATCTTGAAGAATTTCTGGCCCACCCTTCAATGACGTGCTTAACTTTGCGACAGGGCTTTGGCTGAGGAAGTTTGATGAGAGCTGAAGGCATTGAGACGGCACGGCGCATCCTGTGTGTCTTCCCCCGATACACGTCTTCTTTTGGCACGTTCGAGTACGCCTATCCTCTGACCGACGGCGTCCAGGCTTTCATGCCGCCGCAGGGGTTGCTGCTGATCGCGGCCTATTTGCCGGCCAACTGGCCGGTCCGCTTCGTCGACGAAAACCTCCGCCCCGCCACTAGGGAAGATTTCGAGTGGGCGGAAGCGGTGTTCGTCAGCGGCATGCACATCCAGCGCCAGCAGATGAACGACATCTGTCGCCGCGCCCACGCCTTCGACCTTGCGGTTGCGATCGGCGGGCCGTCGGTGAGCGCCTGCCCGGATTACTATCCCTCGTTCGATTATCTCCATGTCGGCGAACTCGGCGACGCGACCAATGATTTGATCGCGCGGCTGGCGCGCGACCCGTCGCGGCCCGATGAGCAGGTGGTGCTGAAGACCGCCGATCGCCTCGCGATGACGGAATTTCCGATTCCGGCGTATGAACTCGCCGAGACCAGAAAATATCTCCTCGGCAGCATCCAGTATTCGAGCGGCTGTCCCTATCAGTGCGAGTTCTGCGACATCCCCGGCCTCTATGGCCGCAACCCGCGCCTGAAATCACCGCAGCAGATCATCGCCGAACTCGACAAGCTGCGTGAATGCGGAATGACCGACACGGTGTATTTCGTCGATGACAATTTCATCGGCAACCGCAAGGCGGCGCTCGACCTGCTGCCGCATCTTGTCGAATGGCAGAAGCGAACCGGCTACATCACGCGGCTCGCGTGCGAGGCGACGCTGAACATCGCCAAGCGGCCGGAGATTCTCCAGCTGATGCAGGAGGCTTTCTTCGTCACCGTGTTCTGCGGCATCGAGACTCCCGATCCCGACGCGCTTAAGGCGATGCACAAGGACCACAACATGATGGTCCCGATCCTGGAAGGCATCCACACCATCAATTCCTATGGCATGGAGGTCGTCTCCGGCATCATCATGGGTCTCGATACCGACAAACCCGAGACCGCCGACGCGTTGCTGGCCTTTGTCGATGAATCCCGGATTCCGCTGCTGACGATCAATCTGCTGCAGGCGCTGCCGAAGACGCCGCTGTGGGATCGGCTGCAGAAGGAAGGTCGGCTGCTTGAGGAAGACGAAAGCCGCGACTCCAATGTCGATTTCCTGCTGCCCTATGACCAGGTGGTCAGTTCATGGCGCAAATGCATGGAATTCGCATATGAACCCGCGCGGCTGTTCGCGCGCTATCAGTATCAGTGCGAATACACCTACGCCAACCGTATCAAAAGGCCTGTCAGCCCGGAGATGCGTAGCTGGGCCAATATCCGGCGCGGCCTGATCATGCTGCGCAATATTTTCTGGAAAGTCGGGGTGCTCGGCGATTACCGGAAGGCGTTCTGGAAATTCGCGCTGCGACGGCTGCGGCAGGGCGACATCGAGGGCCTGATCGGTTCGGCGATGATCGCGCATCATCTGATCCTGTTCGCGCGTGCAGCCTCTGGCGGTCAGCAGAGCGCATCGAACTATTCGATCCGGCTGCGCGAGGCTTCGGTCCCCGCCGAGTAACCAGAGCGTTTTCGAGCGAAGTGGGGTCCCGGTTCGCATAGCAATCAAGTTTACGCAGATTGCGTAGACTTATCTGCGGTAGGAAACGCGTCTAACAAAACAGGCGCCAATATGAAAACACCGGCGCCGCCGTCCCGTTCGCTGAGCGATCTGCGGGAACTGACGCCGGCGCGCGTCGGGCTTGGCCGGGCCGGCGCCAGCATGCCGACCGAGGCACTGCTCGCCTTCACCCTCGACCACGCGCGGGCTCGCGATGCGGTTCATGGCGCCTTCGACACGTCGCGTCTCGTCGAGGGATTGGCCAGTCTTGGACTGGCGCCGGTTCTCCTCTCCAGCCAGGCGCGCAACCGGCGCGATTATCTGCGCCGCCCCGATCTCGGACGCATGCTCGATCCGGCCTCGCAACGCGCGCTGGTCGATCGAAACGACAGCCCGTGCCAGTTCGCCATCGTGGTCGGCGACGGCCTGTCGCCGGCGGCGGTCAATGTCCATGCGATCGAACTGGTTCGCCATCTGGTTCCGCGATTGGAGGAAGCCGGTATCCAGCCCGGCGGTACCGCGGTCGCCTCCGGCGCGCGCGTGGCGCTGGGTGACGAGATCGGCGCCATGTTCGGCGCGCGCATGGTCCTGATGCTGATCGGCGAGCGGCCGGGCCTGTCGGCGCCGGACAGCCTCGGGGCCTATCTGACCTTTGCGCCGCGCATCGGCCTCACCGACGCTGATCGCAACTGCGTCTCCAACATCCACGGCGCGGGCCTGAGCTACGATGAAGCCGCCTTCAAGATCGCCTGGCTGGTGCGCGAGGGGCTGGCCCGGCAAGTCACGGGCGTCGCCCTAAAAGATGAAAGCGGCGGCGCGGCACCTGCGCGGATCGGGGCTGGTTAAAGCATGATCCGGAAAAGTGGCCACCGGTTTTCCGAAAAGATCATGCTTCAATCAAAAAGATGGAACGGGAGGACCGTTCGAAGGACGGTCATCACGTTCGAGTGTGACAAATCAGAGACTTAGCGGCTATTTTCGTGATCTGCACGGCGATTTGATCCCCGCCGCGCGCTTGCCGTATGCGGTCCGGGCCTGTAAAACGGCGGCGGTTAATTTACCGCGTGATTTCAAGGGCTAGCGCCGATCAGCGCCAATCAGATATGAGGCTGACTGAGCCGCATCCGCGCCCGCAACCCAAGCTACAATTCAAGCCGACGTGAGAACTGGACAGGGTATGCTCGAAAAGAACACCGAAAGTCGGGTCCACGTCGAGGAGATCGAGGAGCCACCGCCGCCCGGGCAGAGCATCGCCTTCGGGCTCGAGCGCATGGGGCTCATCGCGATGAAGGCGCCCATCCTGTCCTGCCTCATCCTGGCCGCCCTGATGATCGCGGCGATCTTCGGCATCCAGCGCATCAAGATCGATGATTCGCTGAGCCAGCTGTTCCGTTCCGATTCCAAGGACTACAAGCAGTACGAAGCCGTCACAAAGCGCTTTCCGGCGACCGAATTCGACGTGCTGGTGGTGGTCGAGGGCAAGACGCTGATGGCGCGCCCCAACCTCGAAAAGATCCGTGACATGGTCACGGACCTGCAACTGGTCGACGGCGTGCGCGGCCTGGTGTCGCTGTTTTCGGCGCGTCAGGCGCCGGAGCGCGGCAAGCTGCCGGCGGCGCTGTTCCCCTCCGAGCTGCCGGAAGGTGCAGCCTACGACAAATTCGTCGAGACCGTTAAGACCAACGAGATCATTCGCGGCAAATTGCTGTCCGAGGACGGCACGCTGGCGCTGATGGTGCTGTCGCTCGAACCTTCGATCGTCGGCAGTTCAAGCCTCACCAAGGTGATCGCGGATATCCGGAAGATCATGGCCGACGATCTCGCCGGCAGCGGGCTTAATGCGCAGCTGTCCGGCGTTCCGGTCATGCAGCTCGAGATCCGCAACGCGGTCAAGCGCGACGGGTTGACCTACAACATCCTCGGCATCCTGGCCGGCTGCATCATTGCGATCATCTTCTTCCGCAAGATCTCGTTCATGATCATCGCGGCGTTCCCGCCGATCATCGCGATCCTGCTCGCGCTCGGCGGTCTCGGCTGGGCCGGATTCAATCTCAACATGTTCCTCAACGTGATGACGCCGCTCATCATGGTGATCAGCTTCTCCGATTCGATGCAGCTGACCTTCGCGGCGCGCGACCGGCTGATCGCGGGACAGGACAAATACACCGCCTTCAAGAACGCCGTGCTGGTGGTGGGGCCGGCCTGCGTGCTGACCCACGGCACCGCGGGCATCTCGTTCATCGCGCTGCAATTCTCCGACTCCGAGCTGATCCGCAAGTTCGGCGAGGCGGGCCTTGCCGCCACCATCATCGCGCTGATCGCGGTGCTGTCGCTGGTGCCTGCCTTCGGCGTGCTTCTGGTGCGCAACGAAAAGATCATGGCGGTGAAATTCCAGGGCGCCGACGCCGGCGTTCAGGCGCTGCGCAATTTCTGCTACTGGATCGCCGTGCGCATGGTCAGCCGCCCCGGGCTGTTCAGCCTGCTGGCGGTGATCCTGGTCGCCGGCCTCGGCTACATCTACGCCACGCTGGAGCCGCGTTACCGGCTCGCCGACCAGGTGCCTGACAAACGCCAGGCGGTGGCGGCGTCCAGCCGTCTCGATGCCAAGCTCACCGGAGCCAACCCGATCGACGTGCTGATCGAATTCCCCAAAGGCGCCTCGCTCTATTCGGCGGACACATTGAAGACGATCGCCGATGTCCACGCCATGGTGGAAACGGCGGCCGGCGTCGGCAACGTCTGGTCGCTGGAAACGCTGCGCCGCTGGCTGGCCGAAAAGGCAGGGAGCAGCGACGTCGCGACGCTGAAGGAATATGTCAGCGTGATTCCCGAACATCTGGTGCGGCGCTTCATCTCGGCCGATCAGGACGCCGTGGTGGTGTCGGGCCGCGTTCCCGATCTCGATTCAAGCGAGATCCTTCCCGTGGTCGACAAGCTCGACGCAGCGCTCAACAAGGTGCGCGCCGAGCATCCCGGCTATGAGATCGCGGTGACGGGTCTGTCGGCCATCGCCGCGCGCAACAGCGCCAACATGATCCAGAAGCTCAACCACGGCCTCACCATCGAATTCCTGCTGGTCGCGATCTTCATTGGCCTCGCGTTCCGCTCGGTGGTGGTGATGTTCTCCTGCATCCTGCCCGGCATTTTCCCGGTGGTGGCATCGGGCACCGTGCTGTGGATGCTGGGGGAGGGGCTGCAATTCGCCAGCGTCGTGGCGCTGACGGTGTCGTTCGGCCTCGGCCTCAGTGCGACGATCCACTTCCTGAACCGGCTGCGGCTGGAGTCGAAGCCCGGCATCAGTCCCGAACTGGCGGTGGAACGCGCCACCGTGCTGGTCGGCCCGGCGCTGATCCTGACCACGGTGGTGCTGGCCTGCGGCCTCGTCGTGACGGTGTTTTCGGACCTGCCGTCGCTGCGCCTGTTTGGCTGGCTCAGCGCGTTCTCGATGGTCGCAGCATTGGTCGCGGATCTCTTCATCCTGCGGCCGACGTCGATGTTCCTGATCAACCTGTCGGAAAGGATCCGCGGCACCGGCGCTCACGCCAAGCCGGCAAAATAGCCGCAGAATAACCGATGGGCAGCTTTGCAAAAAGCCGTCTATACGAAAAAGAGCCAGGTTCTGATCAACAGAACCTGGCTCTGATACTAAAGAGGATTGTGCGATCAGGTCTTCGTCAGCGTGATGTTGACGCCGCGGATTTCGCCCTTGGAGCTGATCTGGACGATCTGCTTGGTGCCGTTGGTCCGCAAGTTCAAATTGGCCGCAAATCCGGACGCCTCGACGAACACGTCGATCTGTCCGCCGCCTGCGGTGCCCTGCAGATTGCCGAAGATGTTGCGGCTCTTCTCGCTCCAGTTGCCGGAGATGCGGTCACCCTGGCTGGTGACGTCGCTGGAGAGAACGAATTTGTAGCTGTCGCTGGCGCAGTTCAGGTTCTGCTTCAGGCCGAGCCCGTTGGCGTTGACCTTGTAGTCGGCCTTGCAGCGGATGTTTTCCGTGGTTCCGTTGGACAGCGCGACCGTGCCTGCGCCCGCCCAATTTCCGTCAAAACCGGCAAACGGGCCTCCCGCCTGCGTGTAGCCTGCGGAGACCGACAACATCAGCGCGGCGCCAACGCCGACGGCCGTGAGAGCCTGGCCAAACAGGCTGGAACCAAACATTTTCATTGTGATTTTCCCATCAAAATAGACGCTCTTTCAAAGACACGTCTCGCCCACATCGAAGATTTAGTGTTCCCGCGATATGTTAGGTTCAAATGACAAAATGCCAGCTGCGGCGATAGCGTCACGACAGGCGGCATTTTCACGCACTGGAATCGAAAAATCCCGGCGAGCTTCATCGGCAGGATCTAGCTTTGCGGGGTCCGGTCCGCAACAGCCAATCAAGAAGAAAGTTATGCCGTGAATAAGCTTGATATATCAATTGGTTAATGGGTGGGCGGCGCCGCCGCAAATTTGGCCGCATTTACCAGCGCTTGTCGTCGGCTCATTGCTGCGCTACGCGGCGTCTTCAAACAAGTCCGTCCCGGCGATGCCGAAACACGATTCGGGAACAGGATTTCTTGCTGCCGAAATGAAGGAATACGATGCGTAAACTTTTTCTGGCTCTCTCTTTATTGTCGATCGCGGTGTCATCGGATGCCTTCGCCCAGCAACAGCGCAGTGGAACGCCGGAAGAGCAAAAGGCTTGCTCCCGTGACGTGCAGCGCTTTTGCCGCGCGGTGATCGATCAGGGCGATTTCACCATCCTGGCCTGCCTGCAGCAAAATCGTCCGAAGATCACGTCGGCCTGCGACCAGGTGCTGAAAAGCCACGGGCAATAACCCCGTCCGCACCGGTTAACCGTCGTACAAGGCCCGTTTCCGGCGTATTTGCCGGGAGCGGCGGCATGGGCTTGATGCCCCAGACAGCATTGGTTTTGGCGGCGTATTCCCCTATATGGGGCTCGCGATCCGTCGCACGCGCCTGATATCGGCGCGTGCCGCCATTTGGACCAATGTAGCCAGCTTTTGATGACCAGCGCGAGCGAACTGCGATCCGGAAAAACCCACCGTGACGAGAACTTTCCGGTCGCGTCGTGGATCATTCATCCGCGTCACCGGGCGCTGATTCTCAGCTTCTACAATTTCGTCAGGACGGCCGACGACATCGCCGATCACGCGACGCTGCCGCCAGACGAAAAGCTGAGGCTCCTCGACCTCTTTGAAGCGGAGTTGCTCGGCAAGGGCGACACCCAGAAGGAGGCGGTTAGCCTGCGCCATGCGCTCGCCGCGCGCGAGATGCCGCCGCGCCACGCGCTCGACGTGCTGATTGCGTTCCGGATGGACGTCACCAAGCTGCGTTACGAGAACTGGGACGACGTGATCCATTATTGCCGCTACTCGGCGATGCCGGTCGGCCGCTTCATGCTCGACGTCCACGGCGAGAGCACCTCGACCTGGGCCGCCTCCGATGCGCTGTGCGCCGGCCTGCAGATCAACAACCATCTGCAGGACTGCGCCAAGGATTTTCGCGACCTCAACCGCGTCTACCTGCCGCGCGACGCGCTCGCAGCCGCCGGTGCTACGGTCGAGATGCTGGGCGAGGCGAAGTCACCGCCCGCTTTGCTGAAGTGCCTGCAGGCGCTCGCGGTGCGGACCGAGACCGTGCTCAACGAAAGCAAATCGCTGGCGGCCGAAGTGAAGGATTTCCGCCTCGGCCTCGAGATCTCGGTGATCCAGGCCTTTGCCGACAAGATCGTCGGCATGCTGAAGGTGCGCGATCCCCTCGCTGAGCGCGTGCATCTCAGTCCGCTCGAATTGCTGGCGCAAAGCCTCGGCGGCGTCGCCGGCGAGATCGCGCGCCGCGCGGTGGGCCGGCGGCCCGTGTCGAACCCGGCGGCCGGCGCATGACATCAGAGACGGCGGCGGCCGACGCAAATTACGGCACCACCGCGTCGGGCAGTTCGTTCTATGCCGCGATGCGCATCCTGCCGCGCGACCAGCGCGAGGCGATGTTCCTGATCTACAGTTTTTGCCGGCAGGTCGATGATATCGCCGATTCCCACGAACCGCGGCCGGAACGGCTCGCCGGCCTCCAGCAATGGCGTGACGACATCGACGCGCTCTATCAGGGCCGTCCGCCGGCACGCCTGCAGGATTACGTCGCCCCGGTGCGGACCTTCGGCCTCAAGCGCGAGGATTTTCTGGCCGTCGTCGACGGCATGGAAATGGACGTGCCGCAGGACATCCGTGCGCCGGATTTCGCAACGCTCGACCTTTATTGCGACCGCGTCGCGAGCGCCGTCGGACGCCTGTCGGTGCGGGTGTTCGGGTTGCCCGAGCACGACGGCGTCGAACTCGCGCATCATCTCGGCCGCGCGCTGCAATTGACCAACATCCTGCGCGACATCGATGAAGACGCCACCCTCGGCCGTCTGTATCTGCCGCGTGAAGCGCTGCTGCATGCCGGGATCACCAGTGATGATCCGCAGAAGGTGATTGTCGAGCGCGCCTTGCCGAAAGTTTGCCAGCCGCTGGCGGAACGGGCCAAGGCGTATTTCGAGAAAGCCGACGAGATCATGAAGCGCAATTCGCGGCGCAAGGTGCGTGCGCCCCGGATCATGTCGAAATATTACCGCGCCATCCTCGATCTGTTGCTGGAACGGGGCTTTGCCGCGCCGCGCGCGCCGGTCCGCGTCACCAAGATGGCCAAGATTGGCATCCTTCTCCGTTACGCGATCATCTGATGCAAAAAACCGCTCACATCATCGGCGCCGGCATTTCCGGCCTCTCCGCCGCCGTCCGGCTCGCGAACGCCAATTACAGGGTGTGCGTCCACGAGGCCACGCAAACGACCGGCGGCCGTTGCCGCTCCTATTTCGACGCCGCCACCAATTTGATGATCGACAATGGCAATCATCTTTTGTTGTCGGGCAACAGCCACGCGCTGGCCTATGCGCGCTCGATCGGCACCGAGGCGGGACTGGTCGGACCGAAGCGTGCGCAGTTTCCCTTCTGCGACGTCTCCACCGGCCAACGCTGGCAGCTCGATCTCGGCGATGGCCGCCTGCCGCTGTGGGTGTTCGACGAGGCACGCCGGGTGCCCGACACGTCCTTGCGCGATTATCTCGCACTGATGCCTCTGATCTGGGCAGGGACGAACAAACTGGTCGGCAAGGCGATCCCCTGCGAGGGCACGCTGTACCAGCGGCTGGTGCAGCCGTTGCTGCTGGCCGCGCTCAATGTCGATCCGCCGGAGGGCTCGGCGGGGCTCGCTGGCGCGATCGTCCGTGAAACGCTGCTCGCCGGCGGCCAGGCCTGCCGGCCGCTGATTGCCCGCGACGGGCTGAGTTCGGTCTTGATCGAACCTGCGATCAAGCTGCTGCAGGACAGGGGCGACACCGTTCAACTCGGTCACGAGCTGCGAGAGTTCGTGATGAACGGCAGCCATGTCGGCGCACTGAAGTTCGGCGATGATGCGATTTCGCTCGCGCCTGACGATGTCGTGGTGCTCGCCGTTCCGCCGCGTCCCGCCGCGTCGTTGCTGCCGGGTCTCAAGACGCCGACGAAATACCGCGCCATCGTCAATGCGCATTTCCGCTTCGATCCGCCAAGGGATGCGGCGCCGATCCTTGGTGTCGTCGGTGGATTGGTGGAATGGCTGTTTGCATTCCCGCAGCGCCTGTCGGTCACCATCAGCAATGGCGACCGTTTGGTCGATATGCCGCGTGAAGAACTCGCGCAGGCGATCTGGCGCGATGTCTGCAAGGCAGGTGGCGTGCAGGGCGAGTTACCGCCCTGGCAGATCGTGCGCGAACGCCGTGCTACATTCGAGGCGACGCCGGAGCAGAACGCGCTGCGGCCGGGCCCGGTCACCGCTTACAAGAACCTGTTTCTCGCCGGGGACTGGACTGATACGGGGTTGCCGGCAACCATCGAGGGATCGGTGCGGTCGGGTGACCGTGCGGCCGATCTGGTTCTGGCCAGGGCATGATGGCCTGACTGGAAGAGCGCGTGACCGGCCTTGCGGTGCGCGATCGCGAACAGAGGGATGTCTGACGAAATGTCTTCCGTCGATCACAGCGTTGTCGCCGATCCCGTCGCGGCAGCCGATGCCATCGCGGCAGTCGATCCCGTCGCCCTGGAGAAATCGATCTCCTCGGCGACGCAGGCGCTGCTCGGCTATCGGCAATCGGACGGGCACTGGGTATTCGAGCTGGAAGCCGACAGCACGATCCCGTCGGAATATGTGCTGCTGCGCCACTATCTCGCCGAGCCTGTCGATAGCGAACTCGAAGCCAAGATCGCCAACTATATCAGGCGCACGCAAGGCAAGCATGGCGGCTGGCCGCTGGTTCAGGACGGTGCGTTCGACATGAGCGCCAGCGTGAAGTCCTATTTCGCGCTGAAGATGATCGGCGATTCCGTCGATGCGCCGCACATGGTGCGGGCGCGCGAGGCGATCCGTTCGCGCGGCGGGGCCGCCAAAGTCAACGTGTTCACCCGCTTCCTGCTGGCTTTCTACGGCGTGCTGACCTGGCGCGCGGTGCCGGTGCTGCCGATCGAGATTATGCTGCTGCCGATGTGGTCGCCGTTCCATATCAACAAGATCTCCTACTGGGCGCGCACCACGATCGTGCCGCTGATGGTGCTGGCGGCGCTGAAGCCGCTGGCAAAGAATCCCAAAGGCGTCGGCATCGACGAATTGTTCCTGCAGGATCCGAAGTCGGTGGGCATGACGGCGAAGGCGCCGCATCAGAGCTGGGGCTGGTTCATGCTGTTCCGCTCGCTCGATGTCGTCCTGCGCACGATCGAACCGCTGTTTCCCAAAAAGCTTCGTGCCCGCGCGATCGACGACGCCGTGGCCTTCATCGAGGAGCGGCTGAACGGCGAGGATGGTCTTGGCGCGATCTATCCGCCGATGGCCAACACCGTGATGATGTATGAGGCGTTCGGCAAGCCTGCGGATTATCCGCCGCGCGCCGTCACGCGCCGGGGTATCGATAGATTGCTCGTGATCGGCGAACACGAGGCCTATTGCCAGCCATGTGTGTCACCGGTGTGGGACACCGGGCTGACCTGCCACGCAATGATCGAAGTGGGCGGCACGGAAATGCTGCCGCAGACCAAGCAGGCGCTGGACTGGCTGGTCCCGAAGCAGGTTCTCGACGTCAAGGGCGACTGGGCGGTGAAGCGTCCCGATGTGCGGCCGGGTGGCTGGGCGTTCCAGTACAACAACGCCTACTATCCGGATCTCGACGACACCGCCGTCGTTGTCATGGCGATGGACCGCGCGCGCAAGCAGTCCGGAAGCAACGAGTACGATACCGCGATCGCGCGCGGCCGCGAGTGGATCGAGGGCATGCAGAGCCGCGATGGCGGCTGGGCCGCCTTCGACGTCAACAACCTCGAATATTATCTCAACAACATCCCGTTCTCCGACCACGGCGCGCTGCTCGATCCGCCGACCGAGGACGTCACCGCGCGCTGCGTCTCGATGCTGGCGCAACTCGGCGAAACCGCCGCAACCAGCAAGGCCGTTGCCGACGGCGTCGATTATCTGCGCCGCACCCAGCTTGCCGAAGGCTCGTGGTACGGCCGCTGGGGACTGAATTATGTCTACGGCACCTGGTCGGTGCTCTGTGCGCTAAATGTCGCAGGTGTCGATCATCAGGACCCAATGATTCGCAAGGCGGTCGATTGGCTGCTATCGATTCAGAATCAGGACGGTGGCTGGGGCGAGGATGCGGTCAGCTACCGGTTGGACTACAGGGGATTCGAGGCCGCACCATCGACCTCCTCGCAAACGGCATGGGCCTTGCTTGGACTGATGGCAGCGGGCGAGGTCGGGAACCCGGCAGTTGCGCGCGGTGTGGAGTACCTAAAAACCACACAGACCGAAAAAGGGCTGTGGGATGAGCCGCGCTACACGGCTACGGGGTTTCCGCGGGTGTTTTATTTGCGTTATCATGGCTACTCGAAGTTCTTTCCGCTCTGGGCGATGGCGCGGTATCGGAATTTGAGAAGCACCAACAGCAGGGTGGTAGGGGTCGGGATGTGACTTGGGGGGCGGGGGCCGCCGCGATCGTGGACAATTCGAGTGACCTCAATTCGGGTGATCTCAATCAAATTGATCCGCGGCCGGTTTTGATCGTTACAGGCTTGGTACAAGAGGCCCGCATCGCGGCCGGTCCAGGCATGATCGTGATCTGCAGCAGTAGCGATCCGCAGCAATTGCGCGCGCTGCTCGCGACACTGGATTCATCGACCTTCAGGGGCGTCATCTCTTTCGGCGTCGCCGGCGGGCTCGATCCGTCGCTGAAGTCGGGCGATGTCGTGGTCGCGACCGAGGTTCTGGCCGGCGATACCCGTTTTCTGGCCGGTCTGGCGCTCAACGAGGAAGTGATTGCCAGCGCCGCGCTGCGGCGGCGGCGCGTGATTCGCGGCGGTCTGGCCGGAGTGGAGCGGGTGATTGCGGCGACCGCCTGCAAGGCCGCGCTGCATTCGGAGACGGGGGCGGCGGCGGTCGACATGGAAAGCCATATCGCGGCGGCTTATGCGGCCAAGGCAGGCATTCCGTTCGCGGCCCTCCGCGTCATCTCCGATCCTGCCAGCCGCGCGCTGCCGGCTTTGGCCAAGAGCGCGATCAAGCCGAACGGCGATATCGACCTGCGCAAGGTGCTGCGCGGCGTCGCGCGCAATCCGAGGACGTTGCGCGCATTGGTCTCCACGGGCATCGATTTCAATCGTGCGCTGCGTTCGCTGCGCGGCTGCCGCGGCTTCATCTCCGGCGGCGAGGGGCTGGCCGCGGCCAACGCCTGACGCTGCTGAAATAGTCCGCTTCAACGAAAAATGCCGTCGCATGTGCGACGGCATTTTTGTTTTGTGCTTCTTTGTTTTGAGTCTCAGCCTTCACGCAACGCGGGCAAGCCGCGTTGCGCTCTCGGTCGCCCTCAGGCGGCCGTGGAGGCTTTCTGCTGCTGCTTGGCGGCTGCGGCAGCCGCCTCGTCCTTGCGGATCTCCGACAGGCGCTTCTGCACTTCCGATGAGAAGATGTACTGCGCCGGACGCTGTTTATCGAGGTTGATCTCCGGCGCCATCGGACCTGACGTCCGGACGCCGCGCAGTGCCACCCACATCGCTTTCAGCGGATTGACCAGCGCGGCATTGGCGGCGGTCGGCTCATAGCCGCAATGCGCCATGCAGTCGGCACACTTCTCGTACTTGCCGGTGCCGTAGGTCTCCCAGTCGGTGGTCTCCATCAATTCCTTGAAGGTCTTGGTGTAGCCCTCGCCGAGCAGGTAGCAGGGCTTCTGCCAGCCGAAAATGTTGCGCGCCGGCATGCCCCACGGGGTGCATTCGTAGCTCTGGTTGCCGGCCAGGAAGTCGAGGAACAGGCCGGAATGCATGAAGTTCCACTTCTTGCCCTTGCCGAGGGCGAAGACGTCGCGGAACAGCTTCTTGGTCTTGGTGCGATTGAGGAAGTGCTCCTGGTCCGGCGCGCGCTCATAGGCGTAGCCCGGCGACATCGAAACTCCGACACCGAGTTCGGTGGTGAAGTCGAGGAACTTGGCGATCTCTTCCGCCGCGTGCCCGTCGAAGATCGTGGCGTTGACGTTGACGGTGAAGCCGCGCGCCTTCGCAGCCTTGATCGCCGAAACCGCGCGGTCGAACACGCCCTTCTGCGACACCGCCTTGTCGTGGTGATCCTTCAGGCCGTCCAGATGCACGGAGAAGAACAAATAGGGCGAGGGCTCGAACAGATCGAGCTTCTTTTCCAGCAGCAGCGCGTTGGTGCAGAGCGAGACGAACTTCTTGCGCGCCACGAGGCCGCGCACGATTTCGCCGATCTCCTTGTGGATCAGCGGCTCGCCGCCGGGGATCGCCACCATCGGTGCGCCGCATTCATCGGCCGCGTCCCAGCACTCCTGCGCCGACATGCGGCGATTGAGGATCGCATCGGGATAGTCGATCTTGCCGCAGCCGACGCAGGCGAGGTTGCAGCGAAACAACGGTTCGAGCATCAGCACCAGCGGATAGCGCTTCCGGCCAAGCAGCTTTTGCTTGATCAGATAGCCGCCGATACGCAACTCCTTGAAGAACGGTATTGCCATTACAGTATTTCTTTCTGGACCTTAGTCGTCGTAACTCGTGAATGGATCAGCCCGCAGTCAGTTCGGCTGGAAGCCGGAATTCGATATTTTCTTCCCTCCCAGGAAGCACCGACACCTTGACGGGTCCGATACGTCTCAAAGCCTCGATCACGTCGTCGACCAAAACTTCGGGCGCCGAGGCGCCCGCCGTGATGCCGACGGCTTTCGCATCCTTAAGCCAATCAGGGTTCAACTCGCTGCCATCGGCAATGAGATAACTCGCGACCCCGACCTCGGTGCCGATTTCGCGAAGCCTGTTTGAGTTGGAACTATTGGCGGCCCCCACCACCAAAATGACGTCCACAAGTTTGCTCAGGTCCCTTACCGCAGATTGGCGGTTCTGTGTCGCATAGCAGATATCCCGGATGTCTGGGCCTTGAATATCTGTAAAACGGGCCTGAAGGGCGGCAATTATGTCCTTTGTGTCGTCAACACTCAGTGTTGTCTGCGTGATATAGGCCACCGGGGTATCGACCGGGAGCGTCAGGGAGGCCACATCGTCTACGTTCTGGACCAAAAGGACGGTTCCGGGAACCTGACCCATGGTTCCCTCGACTTCGGGGTGGCCGGCGTGGCCGATGAGGATCAAGGCCCGGCCCTTCGACATGTACCGTTTGCCCTGATTGTGGACCTTGGTGACGAGGGGGCAGGTGGCATTGAGGACGGGCAGGCCGCGGGCGGCAGCCTCCTCCTCGACGCTGCGGGCCACGCCATGGGCGCTGAACACGGTAACGGCGAGCGGGGGAACTTCCGACAGGTCCTCGACGAAGATCGCACCCTTGTTTTTCAGGCTTTCGACCACGTATTTGTTGTGCACGATCTCGTGACGCACATAGACCGGCGGGCCGTATTTCTGCAGCGCCCGTTCGACGATCTCGATGGCGCGCACGACGCCCGCGCAAAATCCGCGGGGCTGCGCAAGATATACTTCCATGGGACGCTCATTACCCAAGTTGCACCAAATTCAAACAAATGCCTTCGCGCAGTCAGTCCTGCCGGGCCCGGCCGAACAAACTGCAATAACCGCACCACCGTTCCGGGGGTAATCCACCCAAGCACATGGAAGCACAGGGCTTTGTGTCAAAAAATTAGCGTCTAGAAAAGCCGGAACGCAAAAGGCCGTGTTCAGGTGAGGTCGATGGAAGTATCATAATACCTGAATTCCGTCCAATTCCTCACCGTTTCGTCACTTTCTCGCCCGCACTGGACGTCTATATGGGGTTTCTCAATGCCATTTCGGCCCGTTTTGCCTTCTCTGAGCGGGCCTCTCTGACAGTAACCACAACAATAGATCGCCCGATGTAGATCGCTCCCGGGAACTCCGCTAGACAGCGGACGTTTTCGGCAAGCTCCCTATTAAGACTTAGAAAGAAATGATGTGCTGACCAGCCTGGTTGTCTCAATTGTTAGAACGTGCACGCGGTTTGCCACCCTCATCGTCGTCTTTTCGCTGCTCCTTGCGATTGGCGCGGGCTTCTATGCGGCCCGCAACTTCGTCATCAATACCGACATAAACACGCTGATTTCGCCCGACCTGGATTGGCGCAAGCGCGACAACCAGTTTGAAAAGGCGTTCGATCGCGAAAAGCTGATTTTGGCCGTCGTCGAGGGCCCGACCCCCGAGCTCACCAGTGCCGCCGGCAAGGCGCTGGCCGACAAGCTTGCGGGCGACACCAAGAATTTCGAATCGGTGCAGCCGCTCGGTTCCGGCGAGTTCTTCGAGAAGAACGGGCTGTTGTTCCTGCCCGTGGAGGAGGTCGGCAAGGTCGCGGGCCAGCTCGAAGCCGCCGCCCCGCTGATCGAAATCATGGCCGGCGATCCGTCGATCCGCGGTCTGACCGGCGCGCTGGAAACCGGCCTTGCCGGCATCAAGCGCGGCCAGGTCAAACTCGACAATACGGAACGGCCCTTCAACCAGATCTCGCAGACCGTCGAGAACATCCTGAGCAAGGGAACGGCGACGTTCTCGTGGCGCGAACTCGTCAGCGACAAGCCGCTCGGCGATTCCGACAAGCGCGCCTTCATCGAATTCAAGCCGAAGGTCGACTACAACGCGCTCGAGCCCGGCAAGGAAGCCACCGACGCGATCCGGCAGGCGGCCAAGGAGCTGAATTTCGCGGGCGAGTATGGCGCGCGCGTGCGGCTGACCGGACCGATTCCGATCGCCAATGAGGAATACGCCACCGTTCAGGACGGCGCGATCGTCAACGGCATCGGCACCGTCGTGATCGTGCTCGTGATTCTCTGGATGGCGCTGCATTCCGGCAAGATCATCTTCGCCGTGTTCGTGAACCTGTTCGTCGGCCTTGCCATCACCACCGCGGTCGGCCTGATGATGGTGGGTTCGCTCAATCTGCTGTCGGTCGCGTTCGCCGTGCTGTTCGTCGGCCTCGGCGTGGATTTCGGCATCCAGTTCAGCGTCCGCTACCGTTCGGAGCGCTTCAAGAACGATGATCTGGTGCTCGCGCTGGAGAGCGCGGCCCGCCGCTCGGCGGTCCCGCTGTCGCTCGCGGCGATGGCGACCGCCGCCGGTTTCCTGTGCTTCCTGCCGACCGATTACAAGGGCATTTCCGAACTCGGCAAGATCGCCGGCGCCGGCATGCTGGTGGCGTTCATCACCAGCATCACGACGTTGCCGGCGATGCTGACGCTGCTCAACCCGCCCGGCGAAAGCGAGCCGGTCGGCTACGCCTTCCTGGCGCCGGTCGATGACTTTCTCGAGCGGCATCGCGTCGTCATCATCGCCGGCACGATTTTGGTCGCGCTGGCCGGTTTGCCGCTGCTCTATTTCATGAAGTTCGACTTCAACCCGATCAATCTGCGCAACTCGCAAGTGGAGTCGATCGCGACCTTCCTTGACCTGCGCAAGGATCCGAACACCGGCGCCAACGCCATCAACGTGATGACGAATTCGGACGCCGACGCCAAGAAGATCGAGGCGAAGCTGGAGAAGGTGCCGGAAGTGCTTCGCGTGATGTCGCTCGATAGTTTCGTGCCGGAGGATCAGCCGGCCAAGCTGAAGCTGATCGCGCAGGCCGCCAAGGTGGTGGGCCCCGCGCTCAATCCGGATTCCGTCGATGCGGCGCCGACCGATGCCGAGAACGTCGAGGCACTCAAGAGCTCGGTCGACAACCTGCGCAAGACCGCCGGCGACGGCAAGGGCCCGGGCGCGGCCGCGGCACGGCGGCTGGCCGATGCGCTGGCGAAGCTTGCCGAATCAACCCAAGCGGTGCGCGACAAGGCGCAGAGTATTTTCGTCATCCCGCTCAAGATAACGTTCGACCAGCTCAAGAACACGATGCAGGCCCAGCCGGTCACGTTGAAGACCTTGCCGCACGAACTCGTGAGCAGCTGGAAGACCAAGGACGGCCTGATGCGCGTGGAGGCGCTGCCGAAGGGTGATCCGAACGACAATGAAGTCCTGCGCAAGTTTGCCGATGCGGTTCTCGCCGCCGAGCCGACTGCGATCGGCGGACCGGTCTCGATTCTCAAATCCGGTGACACCGTCGTCAAGGCATTCATCCACGCCGGCATCTGGGCGCTGATCGTGATCAGCGTGCTGCTCTGGCTGGCGCTGCGGCGGGTCACCGACGTGCTGCTGACGCTGGTGCCGCTGCTGGTGGCCGGCGCGGTGACGATGGAGATCTGCGTGCTGATCGGGCTGCCGCTCAACTTCGCCAACATCGTCGCGTGGCCGCTGATGCTTGGCATCGGCGTCGCCTTCAAGATCTATTACGTGACGGCATGGCGATCGGGCAGAACTAACCTGCTGCAGACCAGCCTGACGCGCGCGATCTTTTTCAGCGCGCTGACGACCGCCACGGCTTTCGGAAGCCTGTGGCTGTCCAGTCATCCCGGCACCGCCAGCATGGGTAAATTGCTGGCGCTGTCGCTCATCACCACGCTGGCGGCGGTGCTGCTGTTTCAGCCTGCGCTAATGGGCAAACCGCGCGATATCGGGGAGTAGGCAGATATCGCCGACGGGATCGGCGGCCGCCTGTTTCTGGCCGGCGACGGGCTTTTGACCCGGCGCCGGATTCACCGCACCGGTGGTCTTCGGCGCGGCGGTTGCCGCCGGCGAGCCGGGTGCGGGCGTCAGACCCGGCGCCGTCGCCGAGGCGCCGGCCTTCGGTGCTGCACCTGCCTGATTTTTCGGCGCGGCGCCCTTGGCCATGCTGTTGCTGGGGCTTGAGGGTATAGGCGGCCCGACGCGGGTCCAGGTTTCGCCGCCGCACAGGAAGCCGAGCACGCAGCCTTGAATCTCGAGCTGGTCGGTTCCGATTGGCTTGATGGTTGAGCTGTAAGACTGTCCGTCCTTGGCGTTGTAGACTTGGCCTTCCCACGCATCGACGCCGGGTTTCTTCTTCATGTTGATCAGGATCGGCATGCCCAGCGTAGGCCTGCTCTGCTTTGAGGCATCCGGATTATTCGTATCGCGGCCACCCGGCGTCTTCTCCCAGGCGACGGCACCCCACATGTTGCCGTTACATTGTGCTACGCGAATGTTGGCGACGCCGTCGGCCACTTTCCAATCGCCGGTGGGGTCGGCGGCCAGTGCGGAAGTAACACCTGTGGCAAAAATGAATCCGGAAAAAACTATTTTGCGCGCGACAGTTCTTGGGCAGTGCAACATGGTTCAAACCTATGCTTATGCTTATGTAGATGATCCGAGAGGGGTCAAAACGCCGCATTGGGCGTTTTCAGTTGACGAAATGGCCATCAACCGACGTATGTAACGAATGCTAAGTTCAAATCTAGACGTTTCCGAGATGTTTGTGGAGCGCCAGGCGCAACGCAGTTCCATGCACTCGCGCCATTTGAACGAGCAGCTCGTCCGCGTGCTCAAGACCATTGGCTATGATGTCGGCTTTCAGAAGGGTCAAGGTCAATACCTCTTCGATCGTGACGGGGCCCGTTATCTCGACCTACTGAGCGGATTTGGCGTTTTTGCGATTGGCCGCAACCATCCGGCGTTGCGCCATGCGTTGAAAGGCGTGCTCGACGCCGATTTTCCGAATCTGGTGCAGCTCGACGTCTCGACGCTGGCCGGGGTGCTGGCGGAACGCCTGTTCGAGCATGTGCCATATCTGGACAAGGTGTTTTTCGCCAATTCCGGCGCCGAAACCGTCGAAGCCGCGATCAAATTCGCCCGTGGCGCCACCGGGCGGCCCGGCATCGTCTCCTGTTCCCACTCCTTTCATGGATTGTCCTACGGCGCCTTGTCGCTGATGGATGATTCGAACTTCCGCAGCGGCTTCGAACCGCTGCTGCCGGGATGCACCCAGATCCCGTTCAACGATCTCGCCGCTCTCGAACAGGCGCTGTCGTCGCGTCAGGTCGCCGCGTTCATCGTCGAGCCGATTCAGGGCAAGGGCGTCAACCTGCCCACCGACGAGTTTCTGCCGGGCGCGCTTGCGCTGTGCCGCAAATACGGCTCGCTGTTCATTGCCGATGAAATCCAGACCGGGATCGGCCGCACAGGCAAGTTTTTGGCGGTCGAGCACTGGAACGTCGAACCCGACATGGTGCTGCTGGCAAAAGCGCTGTCCGGCGGCCATGTGCCGGTCGGCGCGCTGCTGACGCGCAAGAGCATCTTCGACAAGATATTCAATCAGATGGACCGTGCGGTCGTGCACGGCTCGACCTTTGCAAAGAACGATCTGGCGATGGCCGCCGGGATCGCCACGCTCGAAGTGATGAAGGCGGAAAAGCTGGTCGAGCAGGCCGCCAAGCGCGGCGCCGAACTTCGGCTCGCGCTGACGCGCATGGTGCCGGGCTACGAATTGCTGAAGGAAGTGCGCGGCAAGGGGCTGATGATCGGTATCGAATTCGGTCCGCCGAAATCGCTGCGGCTGAAAGCATCCTGGAACGTGCTCGAGACCGCCAACAAGGGCCTGTTCTGCCAGCTCATCACGGTGCCGCTGTTCAAGGATCACAAGATCCTGACCCAGGTCTCCGGCCATGGCAGCCACACCATCAAGCTGCTGCCACCTCTTGTCATTACTGAAGAAGACTGCAGCTGGATCGAAAAGGCGTTCGACACCGTCATCGCCTCCAGCCACAAGGTGCCCGGCGCGATCTGGTCGCTCGGCAAGACGCTGGTCGACAACGCCGTGCGGAAGTCGGCGTAGCACCAACGCGCAACACATAATTGTCATCGAGCAGGCGGAGAGATTGCTTCTCAATTCCGCGCGGCGTGCATGCGTTTATGCCGCAGTTTTCGGCTGATCCGCGCCATAGTATTCTCATTCCGACAAATCACGTGGAGAAGACCGATGCGCATTTCCGGCGGCTGTCATTGCGGCGCGATCCGTTATCAGGTGGAAGGCGACCTGATCGTGCATGCGTTGTGTCATTGCGCGGATTGCCGGCGGCACGCCGGAGCACCGATGGTCGGCTGGGCGATGTACGCCGAAGACGCGGTCAAGGTGACGCAGGGCGAACCGAAGGTCTATGCGTCTTCCGAACACGGCAGGCGGCATTTTTGCGCCAATTGCGGCACCGGCCTGTTCTACGTCAATGTGAACATGCTGCCCGGGATCATCGACGTGCAAAGCGGCACCTATGACGATCCCGATGTCGTTCCGGTCATGGCGCACATTCAGGTCGCCGAGCGTATTGGCTGGATGGAGAAGGCGCACGAACTGCCATCGTTCGAGCGATATCCTCCGCAGGCGTAGAGGCGAGCCAGCGACGCGATTCGCCCGTTACCCGGCTTGTGCTTCGAACGCTGTCAGCGCCTGGAGCACAAGGTGGGGAGCTTCCTGGGCCACGCTGTGGCCGGCGCCGTCGAAGGTCCATTGGCTCGCGGCCGGAAGCAGGGCTACCGCGCGCGACGCCATCTCTTTGTAGATCGACCAGGATTTTTCCGTGGTGGCCACGCGCACCGGACATTCGATTTCGGACAGCCACATGAACGGATTGCCGCGCGCGTCGCCCGCGTAAACCTGTTCCATCGCCTCCATGATCGGAAGCAGCACGGCTGATTCAATTTCAGGCGTGCAAAGCAGCCGCACACGGCCATCGTCTTGCTGTGCGAAGCCGTGCCGGATATAGGCCCGCAGCGAATTCTCCGTCCATTCTGCAAAGGCCGGCGCGGCCCGGTAGCGCGCGAATGCGGCGTCCGCATTTTCGAACTCGGCCTGTCGGCGCCGCGCGCCCTGCACGGCGCTTTTGCCGAAGTCACTCAAGCCATCCGGTCGAACCGCGCGCGGGTCCATCACCGTCGGCTCCATCACGAACAGCCGTGCAAAGCGCGCAGGCATCAGTTTCGCCGCCAATAACAGATCGGTCGCGCCGGCGCTGTGCCCGATGCCGTAGATATCGGCGAGATCGAGCGCCTCGACGACCCGGCACACATCTTCGGCAAAATCCTGGAAGTGATAGCCGTTGGCCGCAGGCTTGTGGCTGTCGCCATGACCGCGGCGGTCGATCGCGTAGACCGTATAATCCTTTGCAAGTTCGCGGGCGACGTCGTCCCAGACCTCGGCGACGAAACCGGTGCCGTGCAGCAGAAGTGCAGGCGGCTTGCCTCGATCCTCCGCACCCCATCGCGCCAGCGCGATGCGTGTGTTGGTATCGCCGACCGAAATCCGCTGCGAACTCGTCAAGCGCGCGCATCCTCCAAAATCATGGTCGCGCCCTTTTCCGCGATCATCGCCGTCGGCGTATTCGTGTTGCCTGACGTGATCGTCGGCATGACAGAGGCGTCGGCGACGCGCAAGGCGGCGATGCCGTGAAAGCGCAGGCGCTCGTCGACGACCGAAGTGGCATCGGAAGCCGTGCCCATCTTCGCGGTGCCGACGGGATGGAAGATCGTGGTGCCGATATCGCCCGCGGCCTTTGCCAGCGCCGCATCGTCGTCGCCGACGCTGGGGCCGGGCAGATATTCCTGCGGGTGAAATCGCGCCAGTGCCTGCTGCTTCATCAACCGCCGCGTGGTGCGGATGGCGTCGGCGGCGACCTGACGATCCTCATCGGTCGATAGATAGTTCGGCGCGATCGCGGGCGCCTTGTCGGCCTCTGCGGTTCGGATGCGCACGGTGCCACGCGAGGTCGGCCGCAGATTGCAGGCGCTGACCGTGATGGCGGGGAAACGGTGCAGGGGATCGCCGAATTTGTCGAGCGACAGCGGCTGCACGTGGAACTGGATGTTGGCGCGCTCGCGATGCGGATCGGAGCGGGTGAAGATGCCGAGCTGCGATGGCGCCATGGTCAGCGGGCCGCGGCGGCGGAACGCGTAGTCGAGCCCCATCATGCCGCGCCGGAACAGATTGTAATAGGTCTCGTTCAGGGTGCGGACGCCCTCGACCTTGTAGATCGCGCGCTGCTGCAGATGGTCCTGAAGGTTGCGGCCCACACCTTGCCGGTCGAGCGTGACGTCGATGCCAAGCGGCGACAACCAGTCGGCCGGACCAATGCCGGAACGGTGCAGCACCTGCGTCGATCCGATGGAGCCTGCGCAGAGAATGACTTCGCCCTTGGTGCGGGCTTCGATGATCTCATTGCCCTGATAGAAGCGCACGCCGACGGCGCGGCCGTTCTCGACAATCAGCCGGTCGACCAGCACGTGCTTTTCCAGCCGCAAATTCTGGCGGTTCAATACCGGCTTGAGGAAGCCCCGCGCGGAGGACCAGCGGCGGCCGCGCTTCTGGTTGACGTGGAAATAGCTGATGCCTTCATTGTCGCCGGTGTTGAAATCGGCGATGCGGCGGATGCCCATCTGCGCGGCGGCGTCGCCGACCGCATCCAGCACTGCCCAGGACAGCCGCGGCGCTTCGATCCGCCAGCCGCCGCCGGCGCCATGATGTTCGCTCTTCCCGAGGAAATGATCTTCGAGCGCTAAGAAGTGCGGCAGCACGTCGTCATAGCCCCAGCCGGTGAGGCCGAGCTGGCGCCAGTGATCGTAATCGGCGGCCTGACCCCGCATCGAGATCATGGCATTGATCGCCGACGAGCCGCCGATCACCTTGCCGCGGGGATAGGCCAGCGCGCGGCCGTTGAGGCCGGGCTCCGGCTCGGTCTTGAACATCCAGTCGGAGCGGGGATTGCCGATCGCGAAGAGGTAGCCGACCGGGATGTGAAACCAGATCCAGTTGTCGTTGCCGCCGGCCTCCAGGATCAGCACGCGATTGCCGGGATCGGCCGACAGCCGGTTGGCCATGATGCAGCCGGCCGTGCCTGCGCCGACGACGATATAGTCGAAATCACCTTCAAGTCTGCCCGGCATCGTCTTTGGTTTCCGCCCATCCACGTTTTCTGAGACTTATTAGTCAGACGTGGATGGCCGGGACAAGCCCGCCATGACGACTTTGGCAGGCTTCCGGGTGGATGGGGCTCTGCGGCCGAGTGTGTTGGGTGGTTCGCGTCTTGCATGCTAAAGAGGCACAAAGCGTTCAACCAGAAAACGATCAGTTCCATGCCCATTGTCAACCGCGTCGCCGATCTGCAATCCGATATCCAGGCCTGGCGCCGCGATATCCATCAACACCCCGAGCTGCTGTACGAGGTGCACCGCACGGCGGCGCTGGTGGCGGACCGTTTGCGGGAATTCGGTTGCGACGAGGTGGTCACCGGTATTGGCCGCACCGGCGTGGTCGGCGTCATCAAGGGCAACAGGCCCGCCGGCAAGGGAGAGGTGAAGGTGATCGGGCTGCGCGCCGACATGGATGCGCTGCCGATCGAGGAAGCGACCAACCTGCCTTATGCCTCGAAGAACCCGGGCCTGATGCACGCCTGCGGCCATGACGGCCACACCGCCATGCTGCTGGGGGCGGCGCGCTATCTCGCCGAAACGCGCAATTTCGCAGGCGATGCGGTCGTGATCTTCCAGCCGGCGGAAGAGGGCGGCGCGGGGGCCGTTGCGATGCTCGAGGACGGGCTGATGGACCGCTTCGGCATCGAGCAGGTCTACGGCATGCACAACGGTCCGGGCATTCCGGTCGGCAGTTTCGCCATTCGCCCCGGTCCGATCATGGCCGGAGGTGACGCCGTCTTCATCCGGATCGAGGGGCAGGGCGGACATGCCGCGCGTCCGCACAAATGCATCGACTCCGTGCTGGTCGGCGCGCAGCTGATCAATGCGCTGCAGTCGATCGTGTCGCGCAGCGTCGATCCCCTGGAATCGGCGGTCATCTCGATCTGCGAATTTCACGCCGGCAATGCCCGCAACGTGATCCCGCAAACCGCTGAACTGGCGGGCACCGTCCGGACCCTGGACGCCGAGGTGCGGAAACTGGTGGAAAAGCGCGTGCGCGAGGTCGTCGCCGGGGTGGCGCAGATCACGGGCGCGAAGATCGACCTGACCTACAACCGCGGCTACCCGGTGACGGTCAACCATGTCCCGCAGACCGACGTCGCGGTCCGGGCCGCCCGGGAAATCGCCGGCGACGCCAATGTGAACGAGATGCCGCCGCTGATGGCCGGCGAGGATTTCGCCTTCATGCTGGAACAGCGGCCGGGTGCGCTGATCTTCTGCGGCAACGGCGACAGCGCGGGGCTGCATCACCCCGAATACAATTTCAACGACGAGGCCCTCGTGTTCGGCACCTCCTACTGGATCAAGCTGGTCGAGAACACGCTGGCGGCGTGAGGCCGTTCACCGGCATTTCAATGAGGTCGGCTTGACGGCCGGTCGCCGCGTGGCCAGCTTTATGCTATGCCTTCCGCAAGGCACATTGGAGCCTGCAAATGAGCGCCAACGCGACCTTCGTATTGCTGATGATCGGAACGGTCCTTTCGATCTATCTTGCCGGCCGACTGGCCGAGCGTCGCGGACGCAGCTTCACGGTCTGGGCGTGGACTGCTGCGTTTATCGGGCCGCTGGCACTCCCTCTGGTGTTCCTGTTTCCGAACCTGCACCGCAGGAACGGTGGCCCGGCCTGAGGGCCGCCGACGCGCGAAGCGTCAAGGTAGGCAGCCCCGCCCCGGACCCCCCTTGGCAAGCGCTCCGGATGGATAGGGCCTCTGCGGCAGGGTGCTGGGTGGAGCGCGTCTTGCATGCTAGACAGGGCAAGCGTTCAACCCGGAAGCAGAGAATTTGCAATGCCCATCGTCAACCGCGTCGCCGATCTTCAACCCGATATTCAGGCCTGGCGCCGCGATATCCATCAACACCCCGAATTGCTGTACGATGTGCACCGCACTGCGGCATTCGTGGCGGATCGCTTGCGCGAATTCGGCTGCGACGAGGTCGCGACCGGGCTCGGCCGTACCGGCGTGGTCGGCGTCATCAAGGGCAAGAAGCCGGCCGGCAAGGGCGACATCAAGGTGATCGGGCTGCGCGCCGACATGGATGCGCTGCCGATCGAGGAGGCGACCAACCTGCCTTACGCCTCCAGGCATCCCGGCAAGATGCATGCCTGCGGCCATGACGGCCACACCGCGATGCTGTTAGGGGCCGCCCGCTATCTCGCCGAGACCCGCAACTTCGCCGGCGATGCGGTCGTGATCTTCCAGCCCGCCGAAGAGGGCGGCGCGGGCGCCGACGCGATGATCAAGGACGGTCTGATGGACCGTTTCGGCATCGAGCAGGTCTATGGCATGCACAATGGTCCGGGCATTCCGGTCGGCAGCTTCGCCATTCGCACCGGTCCGATCATGGCGGCCACCGATGAACTCGACATCAAGATCACCGGGCTCGGCGGCCACGCGGCACGCCCGCACATCTGCATCGATTCCGTGCTGGTCGGCGCACAGGTGGTTACCGCACTGCAGTCGATCGTGTCGCGCAGCATCGATCCGCTGGAGTCGGCGGTGATTTCGGTCTGCGAATTCCAGGCCGGCCACGCCCGCAACGTGATTCCGCAAACCGCCGAATTACGCGGCACGATCAGGACGTTGACTCCGGAAGTTCGTGCATTGGTCGAGAAGCGGGTGCACGAGGTGGTCTCCGGCGTCGCGCAGATCACGGGCGCCAAGATCGACCTTACCTACAAGCGTGGTTATCCCGTCACCGTCAACCATGCTTCGCAAACCGAGTTCGCCACGCGGATCGCCAGGGAGATCGCCGGCGAGGCCAATGTGCACGAGACCCCGCCGCTGATGGGCGCGGAGGACTTTTCCTTCATGCTGGAAGCGCGGCCGGGCGCGTTCATCTTCTGCGGCAATGGCGACACCGCGGGCCTGCATCACCCCGAATATAATTTCAACGACGAGGCGATCGTCCACGGCACGTCGTACTGGATCAAGCTGGTGGAGAACGCGCTGCCGGCGTGACGGCCCAACGGCTTGATGAAGTTTCGCAAGAACTTGAGAAAACGCCTGCATGTCCATGCAGGCGTTTTTGTTTTTAGCGAAATGATCGAGGGCGTTTGGGGCGAAGCGGATGCTGGTTCGCGTAACAAATGATGCGTATGAATCGCGAGCTTCGGTTCTACTTCAAGAGCCGATCATGCCCGAATTTCCTTTCATGTTGGTTTAGTCGCAGGGCGATTCAGTCGGCGCTTGGCTCACACGTGAAACGGCCCGCGCGGTGGCGCGGGCCTTTCTGTTGCATTGCAGCGGAAGAGACGGCCGCGGTCTCGTCAGAAAATGTAAGAGAACAGCACGTAGAGGCTGGCCGACAGCATGATCGCGGCCGGCAACGTCAGCACCCAGGCCATCAAGAGGTTGCGTATGGTGGCTAGTTGCAGGCCGGAACCGTTGGCCGCCATCGTCCCGGCTACACCCGATGACAGCACGTGGGTGGTCGAGACCGGCAGGCCGAAGATGTCGGCGGCGCCGATGGTGCCGGCGGCAACCAGCTCGGCGGAGGCGCCCTGCGCGTAGGTCAGGTGGGTCTTGCCGATCTTTTCGCCGACGGTGATGACGATGCGCTTCCAGCCGATCATGGTGCCGAGGCCGAGCGCGATCGCGACCGCGATCTTGACCCAAGTCGGAATGAACTTGGTGGCGCTGTCGAGCGAGCCCTTGTAGGCCTTGAGGGTCTCGACCTCTTCCTTGTTCAGTTCGTTTTCCTTGTCCTTCATCAGGAAGCGGATCGCTTCCGAAGTCAGGTACATGTCGTTGCGGGTGTTGCCGACGGCTTCAGCCGGTACCTTGTTGAGGGTGCCGTATTTCTGGACCTGGTCGCCGACGTCCTTCACCAGCACGGCCAGCGACGGATAGGTGCCTTCGCTGATCTTGCGCGCGGCGACATATTGCGTCACCGCCGGGCGGGGATCGCCGATGATGCTGTGGCCGGCGCCCTTGGCCGCGATCACCTTGGAAGCCGCCTCGGAGGTCTTCTGGAACTGGGCGATCTGCGATTCCGGCAGCGCGCGGTTCAGCGCGTAGGCGGTCGGCACGGTGCCGATCAGGATCAGCATGATCAGGCCCATGCCCTTCTGGCCGTCGTTCGAACCATGCGCGAAGCTGACGCCGGTGCAGGTGGCGATCAGGATGCTGCGGATCCACAACGGCGGCGGCTTGTTGGCTTCGGGCGCTGCGTACAGCGCCGGGTTGCGCACGACGAACTTCAGGACCAGCAGCAGGATGGCGGCCATGTAGAAGCCGAACAGCGGCGACAGCAGCAGCGCGTAACCGATCTCGGTCGCCTTGGTCCAATCGACGCCCGAGGTGCCGTCGCGGCCGCGCATCAGCGCGTTGGCGATGCCGACGCCGATGATCGAGCCGATCAGGGTGTGCGAAGAGGAGGCCGGCAGGCCCAGATACCAGGTGCCGAGATTCCACATGATCGCGGCGATCAGGAGCGCGAACACCATCGCAAAGCCGGCGCCGCTCCCAACCTGCAGGATCAGCTCGACCGGCAGCAGCGAGACGATGCCGAACGCCACCGCGCCCGAGGACAGCAGCACGCCGAGGAAGTTGAAGAAGCCCGACCACATCACCGCGAATTCGGCCGGCAGCGAGTGGGTGTAGATCACGGTCGCGACCGCATTGGCGGTATCATGGAAGCCGTTGACGAACTCGAAACCGAGCGCGATCAAGAGCGCAACCAGCAGCAGGATATAGGGCAGGTAGGTCGTCACCTTGGCGCCGGTGGCTTCGACGTCGACATAGATGCTGTACATCACGAACAGGAACCCGGCCGCGAGAATGCCGAAGAACAGGATCATCGTGAGCGGGTTGAAACCCTTGTCGAGATTGGGCCTGGAAGCCGGCTGGATCGGCGCTCCCTCGGCCATCGAAGAATTGAGCGTCATATCGGTCATGGCAAACCCCCTGAAATACTAACGGCGGTTAATCTTTTGACCGATGGAGTTGAAGGTTAGATGACAGGGGCGGCGCCAGGCTGCGCGCCGGCATGTCAGGGGCGCGCTACCCATTCCGCTCTGAGCATGGACATCAGGCGCATCGATCGGAAGCTGCCGTCGGGGTCCCGGTGCAGGTCGCGAACCACGCCTTCCTCGACAAACCCGGTCTTGAGGTAAGTCCGATAGGCCCGTTCATTCTCAACGAATACAAAGAGTTCGACGCGATGCGCCGCCAGATATTCGAAACAGATTTGCAGCACCGATCGCAGCAGGTTCGATCCGACGGCGCAGCCGGGAGTTCCAACCGCGATGCGCCTGAGCCGAACGCATTGGTTGGCGCTTCCGATGCCTTGTAAAATGGCAAACCCGGCAATCTCCGTTCCACCGCACGCCACCAGATATCGGGAAGACGGGTTTTCGATTTCAGCGGCGTGCTGTTCGGCGTCCCATCGGCCGACCAGACGCAAATAACCTTCCGCGCGTTCGATGCGCATGATGGCGGGTATGTCGGATTTATGCGCGGCGTGAATAAGCATGGCGGCAGTTTGGGGTTGCCGCGCCTGCCGGGCAATGCTCAAGGCAAGAAGCTGCAAGCCAGGGTCGATCGCCGCAAGGGATGATGGCCAAGATGATGGCCAAGATGATGGCAAAGACAGGTCGCGCGCTGCACGGCACCGGGGCTAGAGGAAACCGCACAGCGCGCCGACCCCATGGGAACGTCATGGCGTGAACAGGACGCCCCAACCCCTCCCCAAGAGAATGAGATAGTATCATCGATCAATTGAAGGTTGTACATATTTTTGTAGCGCTTCGAGAGGACGTTAACGGGAATTTGCGGTTCCATCATGTGCGGGAACTTCAGGCAGCGTGTGCCGATTTTCGCAGCAAGGCTGCCGCGATTTTGAGATCGGCAACGAAGCGCTGATATTCCCGCGCCTTGGCGTCGGCGTCCGGCAGCCGCAGCAAATAGGACGGGTGCACGGTGACGAGAGCCGTCGTGCCGTCCTCGAGATCAATCAGGCGCCCGCGGCTTTTGTTAACAGGCGTGATTTTTCCGAACACGCTCTGCGCTGCCGTAGTACCCATCGCCACCACCAAGGCAGGCTTGATGGCGGCGCGTTCGCGTTCGTACCATTGCCGGCAAGCCTTGATCTCAGCTGTGTTCGGCTTCTGGTGCAGGCGGGTCTTTCCGCGCGGCACAAACTTGAAATGCTTCACGGCATTGGTGACGTAGACCTTTGACCGGTCGATACCCGCCTCATCCAGCGCACGATCCAGCACCTGGCCGGCCGGTCCGACGAACGGCTTGCCCGCGAGATCTTCCTTGTCGCCGGGCTGTTCGCCGACCAGCATGACCTGGGCATTCTGTGGGCCTTCGCCAAACACGGTTTGTATCGCGTCCTTCCAGAGCGGGCACGCGCGGCAATCGGCGGCCTCTTCCCGCAGGGCTTCAATGTCGTCGGCATCCTGTTTGCGTTTCATCGGCGGTTCCTGCCGCTTCTGCGATTTATGCGGCTCGCTCGCAGCCCGCGCGATCATCGCGCTGGCGGTGCGTTCGGCGCTTTCGATTAGAGGCTTAATCAACGATGCCTCCGGCAGGTTCCTCCAATATCGCTTCGGCATTTCGGTTTGCATGGCCTTCACCTTCAGCCGGGCGGGATTGAAGATGCTGGCGTAGTAACGCCGCCAGGTTTCCTCGAGCCGGTCCTCGGTCGGCGCCTCGGCTTTGGCTACCCCCGGCGTGATCGAGACGGCATGGCCGTCCCAATGCGCGCAGACATCGGGCGTCAGGATCGACCAGGGCATGTCGGCAAAGCGCCGGGCGAAGAAGGGTGCTGCCAGTTCGACGATA
Source organism: Bradyrhizobium sp. OAE829 (assembly GCF_040546575.1). NCBI lineage: Bacteria > Pseudomonadati > Pseudomonadota > Alphaproteobacteria > Hyphomicrobiales > Nitrobacteraceae > Bradyrhizobium > Bradyrhizobium sp. OAE829. The sequence goes on from NZ_JBEPOE010000001.1 coordinate 7,129,359, forward strand.
TGGTGCTCCGGCTCGAACCAGGCGACGAAATGCGATTTCTGCTCGCGGCCGATTTCACGAAAGCGGACGAAGGCGTGCATCTTGTGTTCGTCGTGATGCACGGCCTTCGCCATCGCGCTGATGCGTGCCACATCCGGATCGGTCGCGACGACAAGCAGGTCGTGGTTGCCGCGCAGCCGCCACAGCAGGCGATAGAGGATGGCAAAGCGTTCGCTGTTGCGATGCAGGATCGCGGCTTTCGCCAGTTCGACGAATTTGGCCGGGACGTTGAAAGTCGCATTTGGCGGGTCGGGGAGTGGGGTGGTCGATTCAAACAATTCAGGCGCGTCGCCTTGCACGCGCCATGTTACATCTGCCGGGCTTACGTCATTCAGCACCAGCGTCCGTGCCGCTTTGCGCCAGCCGTCAAAATCGGTTTCGTGCTCGAGGGTGATGGTGTGCATTAGATGCCGCCTCTCTCCTTCGTCATGCCCGGCCTTGTGCCGGCCATCCACGTCTTCGTTGGCTTGGAGCAAAGACGTGGATGGCCGGGACAAGCCCGGCCATGACGGTGTGTCTAGAATCCAAATCCCAATTGCGTCGCCTTCGGCCTGAATCGTTCCGCCAGCTTTGCCCCGTCGAGCAGATGCGCCGACGGGCGGTGATCGCTGAGCACGATGAACGGGAGCGCCTTTTTCCCTGGGATATGCAGCCGGGCGAGGTCGGCCGCACGGATCGATGTGACGCGGCGCGTGGCGATGATGCGGTCGACCGCCTTGCGGCCGAAGCCGGGCACGCGCAGCAGGTCCTCGCGGCTGGCCCGGTTCACATCGAGCGGAAAGCGCTCGCGGTGCCGCAATGCCCAGGCGAGTTTGGGATCGATATCGAGCGGCAGCATGCCGGCGCTCTCGTCGACGATCTCGCCGACATCGAAACCATAAAACCGCATCAACCAGTCGGCCTGATAGAGCCGATGCTCGCGGACCAGCGGCGGAGCCGATAGCGGCAACGCGCGGCTGGCATCCGGGATCGGGCTGAAGGCGGAATAATAGACGCGCTTGAGTTTGTAGGAGCCATAGAGATTGGCGCTGGTATGGAGAATGGTTTTGTCGTCGGCCGCATCCGCGCCGATGATCATCTGGGTGCTCTGGCCGGCGGGCGCGAAGCGCGGCGGCTTTGCCTTCGTTACGGTCTTGTCGTTGTTGTTTTCTTGCGCCTCATCGAGCTTGAGCCGCAACCGGCCCATGGTGCGGCGGATCGCGCGCACGTCTTTTTCCGGCGCGAGTTTGGCGAGGCTGGCTTCCTCGGGCACTTCGATGTTGATGCTGAGCCGGTCGGCATATCTTCCGGCCTCGGTGATCAGCGCATCATCGGCTTCCGGAATGGTCTTCAGATGGATGTAGCCGCGGAAGTGATGCTCCTCGCGCAGTTTTCGCGCGACGGAAACCACCTGTTCCATGGTGTAGTCGGCGCTGCGGATGATGCCGGAAGAGAGAAACAGGCCTTCGATGTAATTGCGGCGGTAGAAGTCGATCGTCAGCTTCACCACCTCGTCGACGGTGAAGCGTGCCCGCTGCACGTTCGAAGAAGTGCGGTTGACGCAATAAAGGCAATCGAAATTGCAGGCATTGGTGAGCAGGACTTTGAGCAGCGAGATGCAGCGGCCGTCCGGTGCGTAGGAATGGCAGATGCCCATGCCGGGCGAGGTCGAGCCGAGGCCCTTGCCGTCGCTGGAATCCCGCTTCTCGGTGCCGCTGGAGGCGCAGGAAGCGTCGTATTTGGCGGCATCGGCCAGGATCTCCAGCTTGCGTTGCACGTCCATCATTGAATCCCTTTGATTCCATTTATGAATCGCCTGGGTAGTAATCCCGATTGACTCTGCCGGGCCTGTTAGCTTTATATTAGAACATATCATGAACAAATGAGCCAGCAGCGGGTTCATTTCAAAACCAGCAATGGCCACGATTTCTTTGAGGGAGCGGCGCAATGACCGGCGCACGCATGAGCACGCTTGCAAGTTTGCGCGGCCGCATCGAGCGCATCGAGGCGGGCGCGGATACGCACGCGCTTCACAAAGTGGCGCTCGGCCATGCCGAGGCCGATGCGACGCTGTGCGGCGGCCTTGCCCGCGCCGCGGTGCATGAAGTCTTTGCCGAAGGACATCAGGGCGCGGCGGCGACGGGATTCATCGCGGGCCTCGCGGGGCGGGTGACGTCGCGCCGGCCGCTGGTCTGGGTGCGGCAGGATTTTTCGGAAATCGAATCCGGCGCGCTGTCGATGAGTGGGCTCGCCGAACTCGGCCTCGATCCGCGGCTGCTGGTGACCGTGCGCGCCGCCGATGCCGACGCGGCGCTACGGACCGCCGCCGACGCGCTGGCCTGCGATGCGCTGGGCGCCGTGGTGCTGGAAGTCTGGGGCGAGCCGCGCCAGCTCGATCTCGTCGCCAGCCGCAAACTGACTTTGGCAGCCCAGGCTTCCGGCGTCACCGCGTTGCTGCTGCGGCTGGCGGCAACGCCGCAGCCCTCGACCGCGGAAACAAGATGGATCGTGCGCGCGGCGCATTCGCCGCCCTCAGCTCCCTGGCATGCGTGGGGCGCGCCGGTGTTCGACGCCGAGCTCGTTCGTAACCGTCATGGCCCGGTTGGGCGGTGGATCATGGAATGGAAATGTGATGAGTGCCTTTTCAGCGAACCGGCGGCGAATTCTCAGCCTGTGGCTGCCACGCCTGCCCATCGACCGCATCAAGCGCAAAGCGTTTTCAGACGAAGCGCGTGAGCGTAACAGCACGAGCGGTGCACTCCCTCTCCCGCTTGCGGGGGAGGGTTGGGGTGGGGGTGTCGCCGCGAGTCAGACTGTTCGTTCGGAGAGAGTTTCCCCCACCCGGATCGCATCTTGCGATGCGATCCGACCTCCCCCGCAAGCGGGGGAGGTGAAGCCAACCCCCACCGTCGTCGTCGCCAAGCAAAACAACGCGCTGCAGATCTATGCGCTCGATGATCTCGCGGCGCGCTCCGGCCTCGAGATCGGCCTGCCGCTCGCCAATGCTCGCGCGATCTGCCCGGAATTGACGGTGTTCGATGCCGATCCGGTTGCGGATGCCAGGACGCTGGGCGATATCGCCGACTGGTGCGATCGCTTCACACCGCTGGTGGCGCTCGATCCTCCGCACGGGCTGTATCTCGACATCACCGGCTGCGCCCATCTGTTCGGCGGCGAGCGTGCGCTGCTGCAGACCCTGTGCGGCGCGCTGACCCGAAGAGGCTTTGTCGTCAGCGCCGCCATTGCCGGCACCTCGGTCTGCGCGCGCACCCTGACGCGGCATGTTTCAGGGAAAATCATTGCCGATGGCGAGGAGGCCGACGCCATCGGCCCGCTGCCGGTCTCGGCGCTCGGTGCCGATGTCGCCATCACCAGCGGCCTGCGCCGCGCCGGACTGAAAACCATCGGCGATGTCGCCGCGCGCGCCCGCCACGAGATCACGGCGCGATTTGGCGCAAACTTCACGACTTTGCTCGAACACGCGCTGGGGCAAGGCGATGCGCCGATCAGCCCGCGAAAACCCTTGCCGGATTACATCGTCGAAAAACGCTTTCCCGAGCCTGTTGCCACCGACACCGTGATCGCGATGAACCTGTCGGCGCTCGCGGGCATGCTGGTCACGGCGATGGACAAGCAGGGCAAGGGCGCGCGGCGGCTGGAGGCGAGTTTCTTCCGCACCGACGGCGCGGTGCGCACCATTACGGTCGATACCGGCCGTCCGGTGACCAGGCCTGAGGTGATCGACCGGCTGTTTCGCGAGCGGCTGGACGCCTTGAACGATCCGCTCGATCCCGGCTTCGGCTTTGACCTGATACGCCTCTCCGCCAGCCGCACCGAAATCATGGTGCAGCAGCAGCGCGATCTCGACGCCAATGTCCATGACAATGACGAACTCGCCGCCCTGATCGACCGCATCGCCGCGCGGATCGGGGGAAAGCGCGTCGTCGTGCATCTGCCGCAGGACACCCATATCCCGGAACGCGCGGTGCTGGCGGTATCGGCGCAGCATCATCTGGCGGCCGCGACAGAGGCCGCCTGGCCTGATCGTATCGCGAGCGAGCCGCCGCTGCGGCCGTTGCGGCTGTTCGAAAGACCTGAGCCCATCAACGTGCCGTTTGCATCCGTGCCCGACGGGCCGCCCCACCAATTCACCTGGCGCCGCGTCACCCATGCGGTGGTGCGGGTGGAAGGCCCCGAACGCATCGCGATGGAATGGTGGAAGCAGAATGGCGAGGCGCTGACGCGGGATTATTTCCGGATCGAGGATGCAGAAGGGCTGCGGTTCTGGATTTTTCGCGATGGGCTCTATGAAGGCGAACTTAGAAGCGACGAGGAGGGTGAACCCGTTCTGCCCAAATGGTTCGTGCATGGGCTGTTCGCATGAATACGCCTGCCTATGCCGAGATCGGCATCACCACGAACTTCTCCTTCCTGCGCGGCGGGTCCGATCCGCGCGCCTATGTGCATGAGGCGAGCCGGCTTGGTATTCCCGTGATCGGCGTCGCCGATCACAACACGTTGGCCGGCGTGGTCCGCGCCTGGAAGGAGCTCGAAAATCCGGAGCTTCGCCACAAGCCAAAGCTTCTGATCGGTTCGCGCCTCGTCTTCATGGACGGCACGCCGGATATTTTTGTCTATCCGCGCGACCGTGCCGCCTACGGCCGGCTGTGCCAGTTGCTTACCCGCGGCAAGCGCGGCGGCGATATTGAGCGGGTCGCCAAGGGCGAGTGTCATCTAAAGCTGGATGACCTCCTGGAATTTTCCGAGGGCCAGCTCCTGGTGCTGACGCTGCCGCATCGCTTCGACTCGGCCGGCGCCTTGAAAATCCTGGACCGCCTGAAGGACAGCCGCGCCGATGGCGTATGGCTGGCCGCAAGCCTCCTGTACCGCGGCGACGACCGCCGCCGGCTGGCGCGGCTGCATCTGGTATCGCTGACATCAAAGGTGCCGCTGCTGGCGACCAACGAGGTGCTGTACCACGATGCCGCGCGCCGCCCGCTGCAGGACGTGCTGACCTGCATCCGCGAGAAGACGACCATCGAGGCGGTCGGCAAGCGGTTAGAGGCCAATGCGGAGCGCTATCTCAAGCCGCCGCACGAAATGGCGCGGCTGTTTCGCGATCTGCCGGACGCGATCGCGGAAACCATGCGCTTTGCCGGCCGTATCAATTTCTCGCTCGACCAGCTCAAATATCAATATCCGGACGAGCCGGTGCCGCCCGGAAAAACCGCGCAACAGCATCTGGAAGACCTGACATGGCAGGGTGTCGAGCGCTATTTCGGCGGCGATATCGATGACACGCTCCGCGCCACCTTGCGCAAGGAGCTGGGGCTGATCGCCGAGCTCAACTACGCGCATTATTTTCTCACCGTGCACGACATCGTCCATTATGCGCGCAGCCAGAACATCCTTTGCCAGGGCAGGGGATCGGCGGCGAATTCGGCGGTCTGCTATGTGCTTGGGATCACCTCGGTCGATCCGACCAAGGTCGATCTGCTGTTCGAGCGGTTCATTTCCAAGGAACGGCTGGAGCCGCCCGACATCGACGTCGACTTCGAGCACTCGCGGCGCGAAGAGGTGATGCAGTATGTCTACCGGCGCTACGGCCGTCACCGCGCCGCGATCATCGCCACCGTCATCCATTACCGGCCGCGCAGCGCGATCCGCGATGTCGGCAAGGCGCTGGGGCTGACCGAGGACGTCACCGCGGCGCTGGCCGATACGGTGTGGGGAAGCTGGGGCAAGGGTCTCAACGAGATGCAGGTCCGGCAGGCCGGGCTCGACCTCAAAAATACGATGATCGAGCTTGCGGTGGCGCTGGCGACCGAACTGATCGAATTTCCCCGGCATTTGTCGCAGCATGTCGGCGGCTATGTGCTGACGCAGGACCGGCTCGATACTTACGTGCCGATCGGCAACGCCGCGATGGACGACCGCACCTTCATCGAATGGGACAAGGACGACGTCGACGCGTTGCACATGATGAAGGTCGACGTGTTGGCGCTGGGCATGCTGACCTGCATCCGCAAATGCTTTGATCTCATCGCCGATCACAAGGGTGAGCGATACGAGCTGGCCGATATCAAGTCGGAGGACGACGACGAAGTTTACCAGATGCTGCAGCGGGGTGAATCGCTCGGCGTGTTCCAGGTCGAAAGCCGCGCGCAGATGAACATGCTGCCGCGCCTGAAACCGCGGACCTTCTACGATCTCGTCATCGAGGTTGCGATCGTGCGGCCCGGCCCGATCCAGGGCGACATGGTGCATCCCTATCTCAAGCGCCGAAAAATGCGGCCTGAGGATATCGAATATCCCTATCCGAAGGGCGGCAACAAGGATGAGCTGCGCAACGTGCTGCACAAGACGTTGGGCGTTCCCTTGTTCCAGGAACAGGCGATGCGTATCGCGATCGAGGCGGCGGAATTTACCTCCGAGGAAGCCAACGGATTGCGCCGCGCCATGGCAACGTTCCGCAATCTTGGAACCATCGGCAAGTTCGAAGCCAAAATGGTCGGCAACATGATCCGCCGCGGCTACGATCCCGAGTTCGCCAATAATTGCTTCAACCAGATCAAGGGTTTTGGCTCCTACGGTTTTCCGGAAAGCCATGCCGCGAGTTTTGCGCAGCTCGTCTATGTCTCGTCATGGCTCAAGCATTACCATCCCGACGCGTTCTGCTGCGGGCTCTTGAACTCGCAGCCGATGGGCTTTTACGCGCCGGCGCAGATCGTCGGCGACGCCCGCAAGAACGGCGTCGAGGTGCGCGGGATCGACGTGTCGCACAGCTTTGCGCAGAACACGCTGGAACAGGGCGAAGGGAAATATTGCGCCGTGCGGCTCGGGTTCAGGCAGATCGATGGTTTCAAATGGGCCGATCCGGATGAGGAGGGGTTGAAAAAAATTCAAACGTCATTCCGGGAGACATCAAAATCCAACCGCGAAGGGACTGCGCTCCCTCCCCCGCAAGCGGGAGAGGTGAAGGAAGACTGGGCCGACCGCATCATCGCCGCCCGAACGCGCCGTCCCTTCACCTCGCTGGAGGAGTTCGCCCGCGACACCGCACTTCCAAAACGCGCGCTGATCCTGCTGGCGGACGCCGATGCGTTCCGTTCGCTCGGGCTCGATCGCCGCGCCGCGCTGTGGGCGGTGCGCCGGCTGCCGGACGACGTACCGCTGCCGCTGTTCGAGATAGCGGTGGCGCGCGAACAACCGGACGAAAACGCCAAACCGCTGCCTGACATGCCGCTGCCGGAGCAGGTGGTCGCCGACTACCAGACCATCCGGCTGTCGCTGAAGGGCCATCCGATGGAATTTTTGCGCGCGAAGTTTTCAAAAGAGCGCATCGTGCCTTGCGAACATATCGCGTATCGCAACGACCGGCGTCATGTCCGCTGCGCCGGCGTGGTGCTGGTGCGGCAGCGTCCGGGCAGCGCCAAGGGCGTCGTCTTCATGACGCTGGAGGATGAAACCGGGATTGCCAACATCGTGGTGTGGCCGGCGGTGATGGAAAAGTACCGCAAGGAAGTGATGGGCGCGCGCCTGATCCTGGTCGAGGGCTACATCCAGAGCAGTCCGGAACACGTGACGCATCTGGTCGCGCAGCGGCTGTTCGACCGCTCGCACGATCTGATTGGTCTGGCCAACGATGCACTGAGCCGCAAGCATCCGGTGCCGGCGGGCCCTGCACTGATCGAGCCGCTCAACGAAGACCGCCGCGACCATCCCGAGACACCGGCGCAAAAGATCCGCCATCCGCGCAACGTCCGCATCCTGCCACCGTCGCGGGATTTTCATTGAGGTGCGGAGCCACGACAGGCCTTAACGGCATGCCGCAAAAATGAAATGGCCGCTGGAAGTGAATCCAGCGGCCGCCCGGGAAGAACAAAATTGATTGTTTAAGAATCCTCTAGCCCCCGGTGACCTTTAATTTAGCCGACGCGATGCGATGCTTCGAGTCAAAACTGGCCGACCTGCTGCGAAAGCACAGGTAACGTTACCTGCCGGTCTCACCCAAATGGGGGTGGCGTTGGACGGTTCCTTGGCGGAACGTGCAGCAGCGCAGAATCGTTGTCGGTAGAACTCCTCTTGCACGCCGGTTTCGAAGCGCGTGGCTGAAGTGGCATAGGCTGACCAATGGGGACGAAGGTGGACGTTGGCCGGTTGCAGTCGATCAGCACCCGGCTTGGCGATGCAGTGATCGATCCTGCGATGTGGCCAGCCTTGATGCAGGACATTTGCAGCGCCAGCAACTCAGCGGCGGCATGCCTGCTTCAAAGCGACGTCCGGACGCCCGACGTGCCGATGACGGAGTCCGGTCGGGAATTTTTCAAATCCTATTTCGACAATTGCTTCCACGAAAACGACATCCGCGCGGCGCGCGGCGTGCCGTTGTTGCTCGCGGGCCGTCAGATCGTCAGCGACCAGGACATCTTTAGCTCCGAAACCGAAATGCTCCGCGATCCGCTTTACGCGCATGCGAACAATTTCGGGCTGCGCTGGTTTGCGGTTATCGGATTTTTTGCAGGCTCCGCGTTGTGGGGTTTTTCCATCCAACGCACGATCGGTGAGGGCGCTTTTGAAGAATCCGAAAAGGCGGCGCTTGCCAGCCTGTCCCAACGATTGACGGAGACCGCCACGCTTTCCACTGCTGTCGGAAGGGGCGTGCTGTCCGGCATCACCAATGCCTTGGCCTTCATCAAGCGCGCCGCGATCGCGCTCGACCGGTTCGGATCCGTCATCGACATCAATCCGTCGGCGGAAGCAGCCCTTGGCGGCGATATAAGGATCATCGGGCAGCGCCTCGTCATATCAGACAGGCGGGCGCAGGCCGCCTTCAATAATTTCCTCGACCGGTTGAGAACGGCCTCCGACGTCGATGCGCTCGGCGTCGCGCCCATCGTGGTCCGGCGTGCCGGCAAGCCGCCGATCGTCGTCCGTGTGCTGCCGGTCGATGGCGCGGCGCGCAGTCCGTTTCTCGGAGCCCGCGCCATTCTCATCCTGTCCGGCTTCGACGAAGGCGAGGCCGAACAGTTGACGATGCTGCGCCAGGCCTTCCGCCTGACGCCGTCGGAAGCGCGCATTACCCTGTGTCTGGCCGGCGGCAAGTCGCTGGAAGAAGTCGCGCAGGAAATGGCAATAGCGCATGAAACCGCGCGGTCGCATTTGAAGGCAATCTTCCGCAAGACCGACACCCACCGGCAGGGCGAACTGATTGCGCTGGTGAGCCGCCTGCGATAGGCGTTGACCACACGCCGCCTGCGAAAAGCCGAATGGGGGTTTTCATGATGGCTCGATTGGCCGCGCCGGCCATGCTGGTTCTGATCGCCACCACCTTGGCCGCGCATGCCCAGCCCGCTGACAAGCGAACATGGCGGCTCCGGACCGTGGATGGCCAATCCATGCTGTCCTACGGCACCGACAACGCCGAAGACACCCCGATCACATTCCGCTGCAAACCGGGCCAGGGCGTGGTGAAGGTCTTCATCAACGAGACCGGCGCCGGCGTGAAGCCGCGCCAGGCGATGTCGGCGTCGCTGATCGCCGGGAGCGTCACCGCGAAACTGCAAGGACGGACGCTTGTGAACGAGGAAGCCGGCACGCCGAGCTTCGACGGCTCGTTTCCGGGCAGCGATCCGCTGTTCCCGGCGCTGCGGCAGGCGAAGTCGCTGGTGATGGTGGTGGGGCCTTCACGCCAGCAGGTCCCGCTTCGCGAACTCGGCGACAAGGCGGACAAGTTCGAAGGACTGTGCCGGAAGCGCGCGTGAAAAAGGCCGCCAGGCGAGGCGGCCTCATTCGTGACCGGTGAACATGGCGGCTCGTCGCCGCCAAGACCAAAATCGTGCGCAAATCCGGGACTGTTAGCGATAGGTGCCGAGCGTCGGCCGGGTCCAGATGTCCTGCATGATCCATCCGCCAACGGCACGCTCCGCAAGCATCTTCGCAAGCCTGGAGTCCATCGCGCCGCCCACCACGATCTCGAGCTGCGCGTCGTCGATCAGGGCCGACTGGTTGTTGCGATCTGAATTCCTGGACCTGGTCATTGTCGTCTCCCGTGTTCCCTGCAGCGAGACCATTCCCGCCATCCCTGATCACAGGAATACGACGCGTGCCGGGCCGCCACCGTGACGCGTGTCACACAGCAAACGGCCTGTCTCGCGGCGCTAGAGCCTTTTCCGTTCCGATGGAATCGGAACGGGGCTCTAGATTCTTGTTTTGACGCGTTTTCTTTACGCCAACCGGTGTCCACTTCGCTGGAAAACGCTCTAACTGACCGCTGCAAACAGCCCTTCCGGTTCCTCCAGTTCGACCAGCTTCTTCTTTTCGATCAGCCAGAAACGATTGCCCACCGTCCGCACGAAGTTGCGGTCATGTGACACCAGCAGGCAGCTTGCCTGATGAACCATCAACTCAGCCTCCAGTGCTTCCTGCCCCTCGATATCGAGATGATTGGTGGGTTCATCGAGCAGATAAAAGTTCGGCTGGGCGAGCCGCAGCAACAGCATGCCCAGACGCGCCTTCTGTCCGCCGGAAAGCTGGCTGATCGGACGGCTCTGCATCTCGATCGAGAGGCCGGCACCCGCGAGCAGCGTGCGCGCACGCTGATCGCCGACATCGAAGCGGCGGATGATCGTGTGCGTCGGTGTGTCGGCATCAGCAAGACCGGCAAGCGCCTGATCGCAATAGCCGAGAACCAGCGACTGCGTGGCCTTGATGCCGGCGTGCACCGCGTCTCGATCTTCGATTGCCGCGCGCAGCATGGCGACGAACCGGGTCTTGCCTGCCCCGTTCAAGCCGAGCAGCACGATCCGGTCTCCCTTGCAGATGAACTGCTGGCCGGTCCGAAACAGCAGCCTGCCATCCGGCGTCTCGACCGTGGCGTCGTCGAGCGTCACCATCACCTTGGCGTGGGTTCCGCGATTGGCAAGCCTGATTGTGCCGGCGGATCGTTCGAGATGCGCGGGCTTTGCGGCATCTTCCAGTTTCCCGGCCCGCTGCTTCAGCTGCCTGGTTTTCGACAACAGCAGGTCGCTGCCGGAATTGATGCCGATGTTGCTCAGCTTCGCAGCTTGCTGGCGCAGCTGTTGGGCGGTCTTGAGGTCATGCTGATAGCGCCGCTCCTCGGAAGCGTCCGCCTCGCGGAGTGCCGCGCGTGCCCGTGTATAGGGCAATGAAAACAGCTGCGACTGCTCCGGCCGAAGAAACAGCGTCCGGTTCGTGGTCGCATCGAGAAAGGCGCGGTCGTGGCTGGATATGACGACGGGCATCTCGCGCGGCAGCGCGTTCAGCCAGTTTTCAAGCTGGCTGATCCGGGTGAGGTCGAGATGGTTGGTCGGCTCGTCGAGCAGCAGCACGTCGGCCTCCGTCATCAGCACGCGCGCAAGCAGGGCAAGCCGCTGCCAGCCGCCGCTCAACTGCCTCAGCGGTCTCTGCCGCAGCGGCTCGGGCACCTCAAGCGATTCCAGGGCAACATCGACCCGCCAGCGTTCGCTGTGGCGTTGTTCGGCGGAGAGCGCCTCGAGCACGGCTGTATAGAGGGGTGTCTCCATCAGAGCTTCCGGCACGTTCTGCTCGACACAGCCCACCGTCAGCCCGCGCGATCGGGTGATCTCGCCCTCGCTCGCATCCATGGTGCCCGCCATACAGCGCAGCAGGGTGGATTTTCCGCGACCGTTGGCGGCGACCAGCCCGATCCGGTCGCCGGGATTGACGACGAGGTTCAGCCGGGAAAACAGCGGCGCGCTCAGCGTCACGCCGAGATTGCGGATCGTAATAAGCGTCATGATCGTTCTCTGGTCTTGCCGGCGATCACGATATCCGGGGCACGCAGCCATCGTCGGACGTCGGTGTCAAAGCGCGGCGATGAATGAGAATGCGGCGCGAGCGCAAGAACGCGCAACGCCGCATGGCCACGAAGGGCAGACCAGGAAGAAGTTCAGAAGTCTCTGGTCAGCCCTGCAAACGCATCTGCAGGGCGTTGACCGGGCCACGCTGGCGATAGTGCCGGAAAAACGTCGTCATCGCGCGGCCCTCCTTTCTCGGTTGAGTGACGCCAAAATAACGCGCTCCGCACAGGAGAGCAAGCTAAAGCAGAGCAAGCCAAAGTCTCGCGGAGTCAGTTGTCGAGTCAATCCCGGCAACTGGCGACGGGCAACGTATCAGAAGTTCACCCGGTTCGAGATCGCGCCATCGACGAGGAGGTTCGCCCCCGTGGTGAATGACGACGCCGGGCTTGCCAGGAACACGGCGGCATTGGCGATTTCCTGCGGCGTCGCCATGCGGCCGGTCGGGTTGCGCGTCAGCGCGTCCTGATAGCGCTTCGGCATGTTCTGCTCGATCATGTTCCAGACGCCGCCCTTGAAATAGACCGTGCCGGGGGACACCACGTTGACGCGGATTTTCTTCGACGCGTATTGCCGCGCCAGGCCCTTGGCCATGTGGACCAGCGCCGCCTTGATCGGACCGTAGGAACTGGCGTTGTCGGCCTGTGCCGCCGAGACCGACGAGATGATCACAAAGGCGGCGTCGCCGCTCTTCTCGCCGCTCGCTTCGAGGAACGGCCGCGCGGCTTCGAACGCATTGACGGCGCCCAGCACGTCGAGCCGGAAATTCTGCTCCCAGGATGCGACATCGCCGCCCTGCGCCATGGCGCCGGCATTGGAGAACAGCATGTCGATGCCGCCGAGTTCGGCAGCTGCGCCGCCGATCCATGATTTCAGCGCCGCCGCGTCGGTGATATCGACGGAAGCGCCGGTGGCCTTGACGCCCCGCGCTTTCAGCTCCGCAACGGCTCCCGTGACCTGATCGGCGTTACGCGCGCAAACCGCGACATTGCCGCCTTCGCCGGCCAGCGTGTCGGCAATCGCCCGCCCGATCCCGCGCGTGCCGCCGAGGATGACTGCGTTTCTTCCCTTCAAGCCCAGATCCATTTTGTTTTTCCTTTGTTGGCGATCGGCACTGTAGCAGAACCGCAGGGCAAGCAAAGCGATCGTCACGCAAGGCGCAATGTCTCACAGCGTCCATGCCTTGTCGGAGTCGTCGGACCGCGACAAAACGGCCCGACGGGCAAATCAGTTCTGATTTACGGAAGTCGTGTCAAGCCCCAGAATAAAAAATATTTCTGTTTACCAGAATGGCAAATCAGGTGCATATACCTGCCCATCCCGTCCCACTCAGAGGGCGTCGGCCGTCGTCACGGACGTTGGACGGGTTGCGGTGGACGCTGGTTTGCGCCTCGACGACGGCGTGGATAAGCGTACGGCAAAACCGTGTGGTCCTGGCGCCCGTTGCAGGTGTCAAGCTGTCGGGTAGGCGAGAGCCGAACGGCAGCGACGGAGTCAACAAGAACTCGTCTCCGGGGAGATCACGGCATAAGCCGTAAAGCCATTGCGCAGGGAAGGCCGGGTGTTCTCCGCTGCCCTGTATGCTCGTGTGCAGCCTACTTAGTGCAAACCGCACACGGGACCGCGGGTGCAGCGCGCACCCGGTCTTCCCTGCGCCCTCAGTTTGATGAGGGCCGGAAGTTTCTGGCAAAGCTCGGGCGCAATGCGCTGCGAGAATGCGAACTTGCGTTTTAATGACGGCGTAACGACAAACACCGCCGTCGTCCCGGCCTTGAGCACAGATGCGCAATTGCGCATCTGAGTTCGCCGGGACGACAGCGAGGCTACTCCGGCGCCGCGCCGACCGGCGGCCCGCCTGGCGGCCGGTGCAGGAACGTAATCGTCGCATAGGCGCCGACCCAGGAGCCGACCGCCGCAAACGCCACATAGACCCAGTTCTCGGTGTAGCTGATGACGGCGTAGGACGAGAGCAGATACCAGATGCTGCTCCAGGTCGCCGCCGGCACGCGCTTGCGCGCCACCACGGCCGAGGTGAACATGACATAGACCGCGTCGGTGGCGGCGGTTGCGAGCAGGACCGCACCGGCGGTCAGGGGTTCGACGGCGGCCATTGCAACTCCTTCGTGCAGTTAAGGCGTAGCCCGGATGGAGCGTAGCGAAATCCGGGAGGATTTCGCCAAGCGGATCGCTCTACCCGGATTGCGCTACGCTCCATCCGGGCTACGTTGCGATGCCAAGGAAAGACTAGGGAAGAGACATGCCGATGCAAAGCCCGCGTGAAATCCTCTCCGATATCTGGACGTCGGCCGGCGGCGAGGCTTCCGCGCTCGACGCCATCAAGCTGACCGGCGAAGAGCCGCAGCTACCGTCGTCGTTTCGCGTCGCCGCCGCAGCACAAGCGAGCGTCGCGGCAACGGGGCTCGCCGCCGCCGGGATCTGGAAATTGCGCAGCGGGCAATCGCAGGACGTTACCGTCGACATGCGCCATGCCGTGGTCGAATGCCGCTCAGAACGCTATCTGCGCGTCGGCGACAAGCCGCCGCCGCCGGCCTGGGACGCGATCGCCGGCGTCTACAAAACAGGCGACGCGCGCTTCGTGCGGCTGCATACCAATTTCCCGCATCACCGCGACGCCGTCTGCAAGGTGTTGAACTGCAAGCCGGAGCGCGACGATGTTCAAGCCGCGCTGATGCAATGGGATGGCGAGGCGTTCGAGACCGCGGCCTATGCCGGTGGCGGCGTGGTGTCGATGATGCGTTCATACGACGAATGGTCGGCGACGCCGCACGCCAGCGCGCTTGCGGGATTGCCGCTGATCACAATCGAGAAGATTGGCGACGCCGCACCAAAACCGTGGCCGAAGGGCGATCGGCCGCTCGCCGGCATTCGCGTGCTCGATCTGTCGCGCGTGATCGCAGGTCCCGTCGCGGGCCGCACGCTCGCTGCCCACGGCGCCGACGTGCTGTTGATCTCAGGTCCAAATCTGCCGGCGATTCCCTGGCTTACGATCGATACCGGGCGCGGCAAGCTGGCGAGCTCTGTCGAACTCAGAAGCGAACAAGGCCGCGCGGTGTTTCGCGATCTGCTGGCGCAGGCCGATATTGTTTCGCAGGGCTACCGGCCGTGCGCGATCGCCGGCCTCGGCTTCGCGCCGGAAGAGGCGGCCCGTATTAGTCCGGGGATCGTCTATGTGACGCTGTCGGCCTATGGTCATGCCGGTCCCTGGGCGGAGCGCCGCGGTTTCGACTCGCTGGTGCAGACGTCCACGGGCTTCAACCATGCCGAAGGGCAGGCGGCGGGCGTCGACGGGCCGAAAGAGCTGCCGGCGCAGATGCTGGACCACGCCACCGGTTACCTCATGGCGTTCGGCGCCATGATGGCCAAGGCTCGGCAGTCGCGCGAAGGCGGCAGCTGGCACGTTCGGGTGTCGCTGGCGCAGACCGGCCGGTGGCTGTGGAATCTCGGTCGCGTCGCCGATGGCTTCAAGACCGGGGATTTGAATGGGGAAACCGTGATGCCTTTTATCGAGGAGGTGGCTTCCGGCTTTGGTGCACTGCGGTCGGTCCGGCACTCGGCGCTGCTGTCGAAAACCCCGGCTTTCTGGGCCCGTCCGGCGATGCCGCTTGGCAGCCACCCACCGCAATGGCCGGCGCGCGAATAGGTATTTTCAGCCGGCGTTCAGGGAGACCTCTCCAAAAATTAACGGCCGTGCTCGTTTTTTAGCTTGTTTGGAACTCCGATTAGGCACTATTAGCGGGTGAGGCAAATTGTCGCCATTGCTGAGTTGAACAGACCGCATGCGTAGCAAATTGATTAAGCAATTACAGATGCTTAGCCGCCGGAGACCGGCGCTGGTGATAGCCTTGCTCGCGTTCGCCGGCGCGGGCGTCTATGGCTTCGTGCAGTTCAGCGCAACCCAGCCCAAGCATTCCGAAGTGTCCAGCCAGTCCCGCAAGGGAGGGCAGCAGCGCTACAAGCTGTCGCCGGCCGAATGGGCCAGCCTGACCATCCAACCCGTTGCCACGCGGGGCTTCCGGGCCGAGCACGTCACCGAAGGCAAGATCGCGATCGACGAGGATCGCTCGACGCCGGTGTTCTCGCCCTATGCCGGCCGGGTCACCCGACTTCTGGTCCGGCCCGGCGATAATGTCGTCAAGGGTCAGCCGCTGTTCGTGATCGAGGCTGCCGACAACGTGCAGGCGCAGAACGATTTCATCGGCGCAATGAGCGCCATGAACAAGGCAAAGTCCGCGCTCGATCTGGCGCAACTGCAGGGCCAGCGCGCCAAGGATCTGTTCGAAGGCAAGGCCGTTCCGCTCAAGGACTATCAGCAGAGCCAGGCGACGCTGATCCAGGCGCAGAACGACATGCGCTCCTCGCAGACGGCGATGGAGGCGGCGCGCAACAAGCTGCGCATTCTCGGCCTCACCGACGAGGACATCGCGACCTTCCAGGAAAAGGGCCGCATCAATCCGGAAACCACCATCTTCGCGCCGATCGCCGGCACCGTGGTCCAGCGCAAGATCGGCCCCGGCCAGTATGTGAATTCCGGCGCCAGCGATCCGGTCTATGTCATCGGCGATCTCTCCACCGTCTGGATGGTCGCCTTCGTGCGCGAGACCGACGCCGCCAATGTTGCGGTCGGGCAGGACGTCACGTTCAACGTGCTGGCGTTGCCGAACCAGGCGCTGTCGGCGCGCGTCAACTACGTGTCCACTGCGATCGATCCGGCGACGCGCCGGCTGCTGGTCCGCGCCACCGTCGACAACGCCAATGGCGTGCTCAAGCCGGAAATGTTCGCCAATGTGACGATCTATTCGGCCAGCGATCATCCGGCGGTCGGGGTGCCGAAGACGGCGTTGATCTACGAGGGGGACCAGGTCCGGATCTGGGTCGTGCATGACGACCACTCGATTGAACTCCGCCAGATCAAGGCGGGCCTCGCCAATGGCGATCTCGTCGAGGTGGTCGGCAATCTGAAGCCCGGCGAGCTGATCGTGACAAAGGGCGCGCTGTTCATCGACCGGGCCGCGTCCGGCAGCTGATCTCCCGCTCTACTCACTGAAAGCTTCGATCTGGATGGATCGCCTCGTCGCCCTTGCCGTCAGCCGCCGCTATTTGATGGTGGGCATGTTCGTCGCGGTGATGGTCGGCGGCCTGATCGCGTTCAGGCAGCTCAACATCGAGGCCTATCCCGACCCGACCCCGCCGATGGTCGACATCGTGACGCAAAGTCCGGGCCTGTCGTCGGAGGAGATCGAGCGCTACATCACGATCCCGATCGAGACCCAGGTCGCCGGCATCAAGAACCTGCGCACCATCCGCACCATCTCGCTGTACGGCCTGTCCGACGTCAAACTGCAGTTCTCGTTCGACTACACCTATGACGAGGCGCAGCAGCAGGTATTGAACCGGCTGTCGCAACTCGCGCCGTTGCCGGGCAATGTGCAGCCGGGCATTTCGCCGCTCAGCCCGATCGGCGAAATCTACCGCTACCGGCTGAAGGGCCCGCCGAATTACAGCGTGCTCGACCTGAAGACGCTGCAGGACTGGGTGTTGCAGCGTCGCTTCCGCGCCGTGCCCGGCGTGATCGACGTCACCGGCTGGGGCGGCAAGACCAAGACCTATGAGCTGCAGGTCGATTTCAACAAGCTGGTCGCCAACGGGCTGACGCTGCCGCAGGTGCTGCAGGCCGTCAGCAACGCCAACATCAATGTCGGCGGCAACACCGTCAATATCGGCGCGCAATCCGCCGTGGTGCGCGGCGTCGGACTGATCCGCTCAATCGACGACCTCAACAATACCATGGTGTCGCAATCGGGCGGCAATCCGGTGCTGGTCAGCGACATCGCGCATGTCACGATAGGGGAGAAGCCGCGCCTCGGCATCGCCGGTCTTGATCAGGACGACGACATCGTGCAGGGCATCGTGCTGATGCGGCGCGGCGAACAGAGTGCGCCGACCATCACCCGCGTCGAGCAACTCGTCGCTTCCATCAACAACTCCACCATTCTGCCGCCCGGCGTGAAGATCGAGCGGATCTACGACCGCAAGGACCTGATCGACATCACGACCCACACCGTGCTGCACAACATGGTGGTCGGGATCATCCTGATCGTGCTGCTGCAGTGGCTGTTCCTCGGCGACCTCCGAAGCGCGCTGATCGTCGGCGCGACAATTCCGTTCGCGCTGTTCTTCGCCGTCATCATCCTGGTGCTGCGCGGCGAATCCGCCAATCTGCTCTCGGTCGGCGCGATCGACTTCGGGCTGATCGTCGACGCCACCGTGATCATGGTGGAAGCGATCTTCCGCCGGCTGTCGCAAACCACGGCGTTGTCGGAGGCCGAGCGCAGCCAGATCTCCTTCGACACCACGATGGGCATGAAGAGCCACGCCATCCTCTCCGCTTCCGCCGACGTGTCGCGCTCGATCTTCTTCGCCGCCGCCATCATCATCGCCGCCTTCCTGCCGCTGTTCACGCTGAGTGGCGTCGAAGGCAACATCTTCGGGCCGATGGCGCGGACCTATGCCTACGCGCTGGCCGGCGGCTTGCTGGCGACCTTCACCGTCACGCCGGCGCTGAGTGCCATCATCCTGCCCTCGCATATGGAGCACACCGAAACCTGGATCATGCGGCAGCTCGACCGGCTCTATCTGCCGGTGCTGAAATGGGCGGTCGCCAACCGCAGGATCGTGATGGCCGGAGCCGCGGTCCTCGTGATCACGACCATCGTGTTCGCGCGGTTGCTCGGGCTGGAATTCCTGCCCAAGCTGGAAGAGGGCAATTTGTGGATCAGAGCGACGCTGCCGCCGACCATCTCGCTGCAGGAAGGCAATACCTACGTCAACGAGATGCGGAAGCTCATCCGCAGCCGTCCCGAAGTGGAATCGGTGGTGTCGCAGCACGGCCGCCCCGACGACGGCACCGACGCCGCCGGCCTGTTCAATGCCGAATTCTTCGCGCCATTGAAGCCGGCCAGCGAGTGGCCGGGCACCCACGACAAGGACGTACTGACGGCGGAGTTGCTGGCGCAGTTGCAGGAAAAATTCCCCGGCGTCGAATTCAACTTCTCGCAATATCTGCAGGACAACGTCTCGGAGGCGGTGTCGGGCGTCAAGGGCGAGAACTCGATCAAACTATACGGCAACGATCTGCAGTCGCTGACCGACACTGCCAACAAGATCAAGTCCGTCCTCGCCACCGTGCAGGGCGTGACGGATCTTGCGGTATTCACCTCGCTCGGCCAGCCCACCGTCCAGATCGATGTCGATCGCGCGCGGGCGGCGCGCTACGGCCTGTCGCCGGGCGATATCAACGCCACCATCAAGGTCGCGGTCGGCGGCGATAGCGCCGGCGACATCTATGAACCCGGCAGCGACCGGCATTTCCCGATCATCGTTCGTCTCGCGCCGGAATATCGCAAGAGTGCCGAGGCGATCCACAATTTGCGGATCGGCGTCGCCGGACCGGGCGGTGCGATCACGCAGATCCCACTCAGCGAGGTCGCCTCGATCAATTTGATCTCGGGCGCCGCCTATATCTACCGCGAAGGCCAGGAGCGCTATCTGCCGATCAAGTTCTCGGTCCGCGAGCGCGACCTCGGCAGCGCGATCCAGGAAGCGCAGGACAAGGTCGCAAGCCGGGTCCAGCTGCCGCCGGGATCGCGGGTCGAGTGGGTCGGCGAGTTCGGCAATCTGCAGGACGCCATCAAGCGGCTGTCGATCGTGGTGCCGATCAGCCTGGCGCTGATCGCGGTGCTGCTGTTCTTCAATTTCGGTTCGATGGTCGACACGTTACTGGCGATGAGCGTGATCCCGATGGCGATCTTCGGCGGCGTGCTCGGGCTGTTGATCTCGGGGATTCCGTTCAGCGTATCGGCGGCGATCGGCTTCATCGCGCTGTTCGGCATCGCCGTGATGGACGGCATCATCATCCTGTCGCAGTACAATCAATTGATCGACGAAGGTTACGAGCGGGTGAGGGCCGTGATCCGCACCGGCGAATTGCAATTGCGGCCGGTGCTGATGACCTGTGTCGTCGCCGGCGTCGGCTTGCTGCCGGCGGCGCTGTCGGCGGGGATCGGTTCGCAGGTGCAAAAGCCGCTGGCGGTGGTGGTCGTCACCGGCATGATGCTGGCGCCAATCGTCATCCTGATCACGCTGCCGGTGCTGATCTCGGTATTCTCGCGCCGGGCGCGCTGAAGTGTGATGAGATTAGGTCGAATAGTCGCCGCGAAGGAAGTGTTCTCCCTCTCCCGCTTGCGGGGGAGGGCGGGGTGGGGGTGTCGCCGCGAGTCATCATGCGGAGAGAGCCCCCACCCGGATCGCATCTCGCGATGCGATCCGACCTCCCCCGCAAGCGGGAGAGGTGCAGCGAGTTCGCGGCCAGACCGATTCCATCAAAAGTCAGGCGCTAGTCTAGAACCCGTACAGCCGCGCCGGATTGTCGACCAGGATCTTCTTGCGCACGGCAGCGTCCGGCGTCCACACCGCGAGCTGGTTGAGCAGCCGTCCGTCGTCGATCTGGAACAGCGGCGTCACGTCGCTGATCTGTTTGCCGGCAGGGGTCACCGAATCCGGATGCGGCCAGTCGGTGCCCCAGATGATGCGGTCGGCATTGGCTGCGATCAGCGCCTGCGCAAGCGGGGTGCAGTCGGCATAGTCGGGGCCAAGCTTCGAGGCGCGGTAGGCGCCGGAGATCTTCACATGGGCCTTGCCTGACTTCACCAGCTCCACCAGGTCGGCAAAGCCGGGCTGGCCGACGCCAAGCTCGGCCTGCGCGCCGCCGAAATGGTCGAACACCACAGGCACCGGCGACGCCAGGACAAGGTCCTTGATCGCGGTAATCATGGCAAGACTCGTGAACAGCTGCACATGCCAGCCGCGCGCCTTGATGCGCTCGACGGCGGCGGAGAACCGCGGCCGGCCGACGGTGGGATCATTGACGCCGCCGGTGGCGAGGTTGAGCCGGATGCCGCGGATGCCAGCCTTGCCCATGGCGTCGAGATCGGCTTCCGACGTCTTGTCGTCGATCACGGCGACGCCGCGCGCGGTCGCGCCGCGCGCTGCCATGCCGAACAGGGTGGCGGAGTTATCGGGCCCGTAGATGCTCGGCGTGACGATCACCACGCGCTCCATCCTGATCGCCTTGTGCAAGGCGGTCATCTCTTCGGGCGAGGCCAGTTCCGGCGTGTAGACGCGGCCGGCGAAGAACGGGAATTTCGCCGGATCCGGATGGATATGGGTGTGGCAGTCGCAGGCGCCTGCAGGAATGTCGAAGCTCACCGGCGTTGCCGGTTGGGCTGCCTTGGCAACAACGGTTCGGCTGTTCATGGTCACTCCGGCGGCGATGGAGGCAAGCATCATACTGCGTCGCGTCAGCATTGGCGTTCTCCCTGTGCGTTTGATGTCGTTGATTGTTCG
Organism: Bradyrhizobium sp. OAE829; assembly: GCF_040546575.1. Classification (NCBI taxonomy): domain Bacteria; kingdom Pseudomonadati; phylum Pseudomonadota; class Alphaproteobacteria; order Hyphomicrobiales; family Nitrobacteraceae; genus Bradyrhizobium; species Bradyrhizobium sp. OAE829. The sequence continues at coordinate 7,150,640 of NZ_JBEPOE010000001.1, forward strand.
CATCTCGACCGGGCGCGTGGCCGGCGATCTCTGCGGAAGCGCTTCCCCATTCTTGCGCCGGGCGTTATCAGCCGCGGTCGTGCGCGAGAGACTATCGAGCTGCACGCGTTGCGGAAAGGGCGATAGCTATGTGGGATTGGCTTGGCCGCCAATCGCGCGGCGCACTTCCGCGACCAGCTCCGGCAGCGGTCGCGATCCGTCCAGACGCAGAACCGGGCAGGGCAGTGCGGCAAGCCACGCCTGATGCTTCGCCAAATTGCGGCTCGCGTTGCCCTCCTCGTAGCCGGAAGCCCATTCGATGAATTCCTCGGTCGCCGTATGCCGCCATCCGCCTGATGCCACTGCGTCGGCGCCGAAAAGCGTGGCCTCGCGGGAGCGCAGGCGCTGCACGCGGATCTCGCGCGGGGTGACGAGGAAGACCACCAGATCGAAATCGGGAACTAACGTATCGCCCCAGCCATTGAGCGATCCGCTCAGCACCCAACCCGCCCGCGGCAAGAACATCTCGCCCATCAACTTCAGGCGCTCGGCGGCCTCACGCATTTCCCTGAAGGGCGGGATGGTCGGTCGCCAGAAATAATCGTCGGTGTCGTGATGCGGCATCGCCAGCGAATCGGCCAAAGCTCGGCCGAGGCTGGTAACGCCCGAACCCGATGCTCCCATGATGTGAATGCGGCAGCTTTTCATCGCAATATCAAGGCCTAGCGTTTCAGTAAGCCCGGCAATCCATCGAACCATAAGCCGCGCCAATTTGACTAATTATCGGCCCGCCCGGACTATCCGTCATCATCTGGAATCAATGCATGCGAAAATTTTCACAGAAGTTCAAAACCGGGGCGTCCGTCGCCGCTGTTGTCGTGGTGCTGTTTGGCGTCTACGGCTACCGCAAACTGCAGGCGCTTGCCGCCGATCCCAGCGGCGAAAAGGATTGCGGACCAGCGGTGGGGGGTGGCGAGCAGGCCAAGATCGATCTGGAGCGGATCAAGGCGATTGCGCCGCTGAAAGACGTGAAATGGTCGCAGCTAGGCGGCAGCATCAATGATGCCAGCTGTCTCAACAAGACCGAAATCTACGGCGTGGTCGAGGTGCGCAGCGTCGACGACATCAGCAAAACGCTGACGTTTGCGCGCGACAACAAGCTCTCGGTCACGACCGCCGGCGTACGCCACAGCATGGGCGGGCAGGCGTTCCGCAAGGGCGGCATCGTGCTCGACATGCGCGGCTTCAACAAGGTCGTGCTCAACGAGAGCCGGCGATCCATCACCGTGCAGCCCGGCGCGACCTGGCACGACATCCAGAACCTGCTGCACCCGCGCTTTGCGGTGCGCGCGATGCAGTCGACCGATATTTTCAGCGTCGGCGGTTCGATCTCGGTCAACGCCCACGGCATGGACCATCAGGCCGGCGCGCTCCGCAAATCGATCAAGTCGATGCGCGTGATGCTGGCGGACGGGTCGCTGCGCACGGTGTCGGAAACCGAGAACAAGGAATTGTTCAACCTCGTGGTCGGCGGCTACGGCCTGTTCGGCGTCATCGTCGAGGCCGAACTCGATGTCGCCGACAATCTGGTCTACCAGACCGGACGGCGCATGATGGATTACAAGCAATTTCCTGACATCTTCGCCAAAGAGATCGAGAAGGATGCCAATATCGGCCTGATGTACGGCCACCTCTCGACCGCGCCGAGCAGCTTCCTCAGGGAATTGCTGCTCTATACCTACACCAAGGTCGACGGATCAGATTTCAAGCGCGAACCGCTTGGCGAGGTCTCGGGCACCAAGCTGCGGCGGCTGACGATCAACCTGTCCAAGCAGGGACCGCTGTTCCAGGAAATGAAGTGGCTATCCGAGAAGCACATCGAGCACCGGATGGAAACCTGCACCGTGACGCGGGCGCAGGCGATCGGCTCGGCGGAGGCCTGTCTCGTCAACCGCAACGACCCGATGCACGATTCCGTGCCGTATTTGCGCAACGCGCTGCCCAACGACACCGACATTCTGCATGAGTATTTCATCCCGCGCAGCCAGTTCGTCTCCTTTGTCGACGGCATGCGCAAGGTGCTGACCGACAACAAGACCAATTTGCTGAATGCCTCGGTGCGCATCGTGCATCAGGAAGACAACTTCCTGACCTATTCGCCGGAGCCGGCATTCTCGCTGGTGCTCTACATCAACCAGACCACGGATGATGAGGGCAACAAGCGGATGAAGAAGGCGACCGAAGAGCTGATCGATCTCACGATCGCGCACAAGGGTCGGTTTTTCCTGCCCTACCAGCTTTATTATTCGAGGGATCAGTTGCAGCGGTCCTATCCAGAGATCAACGACTTCTTCGCGGCGAAGCGGAAGTATGATCCGGCGGAACTGTTCACCAACACGTTCTATCAGAAGTACGCGTCCTAGCGTGGCGAGCTCTCATCTCCGTCATGGCCGGGCTCGTCCCGGCCATCCACGTCTCCTTGCTTGGTGCGTCAAAGACGTGGATGCCCGGCACAAGGCCGGGCATGACGAGAGATGAATCGAACTTCCCGACTTTCGGTCGATCACAGCTGCGCGATGCGCTTGGGCGGAAGCCCGCTGCAGCCGCCGGCTTGCTCCGCGTCCAGCACCAGGAGCGCGCCCGCTGCATAGAGGCGGGCGACGAAGCCGGCATCGTCGGAGCGCGCGAAGGTGACATAGTCGCTGGCTGCAAGCACGCGGCCGTTGGCCCTGGCGATGATTGCCAGCGCCTGCGCCGGCGGGCCGATGATAGCCATCGACTTGCCCGGTGCCGATCCGAACGTCAAAGCGATCACAACCACAAGCCAGCCGCACAACACGAGCGCGAAAGCGCCCGAGATCCGGCGTAGTGGCCGCAGCCTGCCATGATGTGGCGCTTCAGTAATCATAGAAATGCTCGATGCTCACGCCCCTGGCCTTGAGATCGCGGTTGATATCGACGAGACGGTCGATCCTAGCCTTCAGGCCGGCCCTGCGGAAGCCGGGTTTGCCGTCAAGCTCCAGTGAAAACAGTTCCGTGGTTCCTTTGACGTCAAGCTTGGCGGCGTCGGGCGCGATCACGGTGATCAGGATTTCGCGGTTGCCGGCGATCTCGGCGAGCCCAAAACCCTGATCCAGCAGGCTTTGCAGGATTTCGGTGAAATCCTTGTAGCGCGGCGTCTGCACCAGCTGCCATTGCGGCGTCAGCGCGCGGATCAGTTTGATACGCGGCTCCTTCGCCAGCACTGCCGGCGGCAACGTCGCGACCGCGAACATGATGTCGCGCGGTTCGTCGTCGCCACCGGCATCGAGCGCTTTCTGGATCAGCGCGGCATAACCGACCTTGAGATAGTACTCGGTGCCGAGCGCAAAATACCGTTCCCATGTTCGCAGCGGGCTATCGGTCCGCGCCGAAATCGCCATCAAGCCATCGAGCTTCTCGCGGAACGGAAATTTGAACCAGGGAACGGTGTAAAGAAACGCAGCATAGTCCTGCAGTACCTTGCGCGCGTACAGATCTTGCGGGGTCCGTTCCTCGCCCCGGATCCATTCGAACACACGGCCGATGGTGTTCTCGTAAAATCCCTTGATCGCGTACTCGATCGAGTAGCTGACGCCGATAATGTAGATCATGGTTTTGACTTCGGTGAGCGATTCACCGGTCGGCGGCACCGCCTGATTGATGGTGCAGAAGCTGCGCCAGAATCCGAAAATGTGTCCGAGATAGTTGAAATGGCTTTCGCTGGACCGATCGAGGAAGCGGCCGAAATCCTCGAACGAATAGACGATGTACCATTCGGGAAAGGTGAAGAAGGTATTGTTCTGCTTGCGCTGGTAACGCGGCTCGTTGATCGCAGGCAGCGTTACTGACGGCGCAGGTGACGCCGAAGCCGACGAAGAGGGGCGGCACGTGCCCTCGATATAGGCGAGCGGCCCAAGCACCGATACCGCGATCAGGATCGCGATGACGACAAGAATGCGCCGCAGCCATTTAAGCATGAACGGCGGTCCGCGTGCGCGGCGCCAGCAGGTAGCCGATCAGGATCGCGACACCGCCGAGGGCGAGATGCGGCGCATTGGTGAACACCCGCGTCATCAGCGGCAAGTCGCGGATACCGTTGATCAGGATGCCGAAGTCGAGATAGCCCGAGCCGGTGAAGAGGCCGAGCAAGCCGTCGGCAAAGTAGAACGCGCCGAACAATTGGAAGAACAGTTCCGAGGCGCGGCGAGAGGTCAGCGCTGCCGCGAGTGCCCACAGCGCGGAAACCAGATGCAGCCCGTCGGCATACCAGGTGCGGCGGAAAAGGCCGAAGATCATGTCGTTCTGGTCGATGAAGGCCGGGATGTATCCGGTCAGGATCACGAAGCCGAGCAGGGCGGCGTAGCCCCAGGCGCACAATCTGATGATATCCATGATGCCTCCGGCCTTTTCGAATCTGTCGCTAAGTCTAGAGCTTTCCGAGCGCCTTGAGCAGGGCGTCATTGAACAAAGCGGGGTCCTCGATTTGCGGAATATGGCCAAGGCCCGGCAGCAAAGTGAGGGTGGTCTCCGGCGGCAACAGCGTTCGCAGATCAAGCGCCTGCTCAACCGGAGTAGTGTTGTCCTTGTCGCCCCACAGGATGGCGACGGGGAGTTTCACCCGTGCATATGCGGTGCGATCGGCACTCACGGCGTTGCGGTCGGCGCCGAGGAAGTAATATAGCCAGTCGGCGATGTCAGGGGTGGTATCGCGCTGCGTCGTCGGCCGTTGCAGGATCGCGACGAATTCGGGCAGCGCGCGTTCCTTCTTCTCGATCAGGGATTCGAGCAGCGTCTTCGTCGCCACCGGATTGGTGATGGTCAGCGATACCAGTATTTCGCGAATCCATTTTGGCTGAATGATCCATGGCGCCTCGGAAGGAGCTACCGTCAGTCCCAGCGCCGCATCTACCAGTATGAGGCCTCGCGCCCGGTCCGGATAGCGCATCACCAGTTCGGTCGCTGCACCGGCGCCAAAGGAATGGCCGACGATAATCGCCGGCTTGGCTTTCAGATTGGCGAGAACATCGTTGATGCGTGCAGCCTGATCCTTCCTTGTGTAGCTGCCCGGACGATCTGAAAATCCAAACGGCGGCAGGTCGAGGGCGATGACGCGAAAGCCGGCGGCGGCGAGCACGCCGGTCGTGTGCCGCCAGAGTTCGCTCCACGCCGCGGGTGCCGTGAAACAGCACGACGGGAATTCCATCCGCCGGGCCTTTTTCCTGCACGAACACGCCACCGGAGCTGGTCGGCACCAGACGGCCTGATGGCGGCGCCAGTTCGGCGCGGGTGTGGGTTTCGCGGATCGATGCCGCCATCCGGAACGCCGTTATCGCGATCACGATCAAGATCATGAGCGCCAGCAGCGTCTTGCCCGACCAGCGCAGTATGTTTGAGATCACGAGGCCTCGCAGAAATGGATCGATCAAAATCGGGTGCAGTCAAATCAGATCGAATTTTAAGCTGGTGCAGATTCCCGGCGATGAAAAATCGCGGACATGAACAGCGGGCAGTTAACACCGGCGACAAAGTTGCGAATTACTGCCCCGACGGCGTGCGCAGGCCGTGCCAGGCGTCGCGCACCTGATGGTAATGCACTTCCGGCAGGTAATCCGGCGTGTTGAGCCCCAGCGTCTTGACGTCGAGCCGGCCGATGGCGCTGAGCAGGGTATAGGAGGCGATCACGCGGTCGCGTTGTGCGCCGATCAAGCGCGCCTTTGCCAGGATCAGATCCTGCTGCGAGTTCAGCACGTCGACGGTGGTGCGCTGGCCGCCCGCGGCTTCACGCTGCACGCCCTGCAAGGCGACCGTTGCAGCCCGCACTTCGGATTCGGAAGCGGACACCGCGACCTTGGCGCCTTCATTGGCAACCCAGGCGCCGACCGCCGCGGTGCGCGCCTGGTTGCGGACCTGGTCGAGCACCAGCCGGCTTTGGGCTGAGATTTCCTTGGCCTGCCGGGTCTGCGAGGCGGCCATACCGCCATCGTAGATCGGCTGGTTGAGTTGGCCGGCTATCGAAGCCTGGTCGGTCCCGAAGGTGCCGAGCGTGGGATCCGACTGCTTGCTGCGGCTGACGCTGCCTTGCATCGTGATGGTCGGCAACAGGCTGCTTTCGGCGACCCGGATGCTGGTCGAGGCGACATCGACGTCAAAGGCGGCCGCCATCACAGCCGGATGTTGTTGGAAGGCGAGACCGATGGCGTCATCGCGGTTGCGCGGCAGATAACGGTCTACGGTTTCGGCGAGGCCCAACTGCGTCGGCGTGTTGCCGATCACCTGGGTATAGGTGGCCTGGCTGATGGCCAAGGCAACCTCGGCGGCGTTGAGGTCGGCGAGGCCACGGTTGAGGCGGGCTTCAGCCTGGGCCGTGTCGGTCGGCGTCACGTCACCGGCATTGAGGCGCTTCTGGGTGATGCCCAGCGTTTCCCGCAGGAACGCGACGTTGGAACGCTGCGCTGACACCAGCGACTGGTTGGCCAGCACGTTGGTGTAGACGGTGACGGCATCGAGCAGCACGCCCTGGCCGACATTGCGCAGGGCCTCGCGGCCGGACGATACCTGCAGTTCCGCGACGCGGACGCTGTTGGCGGTCTTGAAGCCGTTGAACAGGGTCTGGGTCACCGTCACCCCGATGGTCCAGGGTTTCAGGTTCGCCGACTGCACGGTGTTGTCAGGCAGGAGGTTGCGGACCGCCTGCAGGCCGGCGGTGAGGCTGGCGACGATCTGCGGCCGGTACCCCGCCAGCGCCTGCGGCACGCCTTCGTCGGTGGCACGCTGGCGCGCGCGTTCGGCGTTGAGCTGCGGGTTGGTCTGATAGGCCTTGGCCAGCGCGTCCGGGAGGTTCTCGGCCTGGGCGCCTGCCGCGGCAAGCGCCACGCAAATCACGACGCCAAGGCAAATGCCTGTTCGAAGCACGCGCCTTGCAACGTGGCCAACTCTAGCGGCACGCCCAACCATTTGATCCCGCAACTACCTAAGGCCCGTCCGCCCCCGCCGACGGCCTCGTCACATCTACCTGTTTAGGGGGCGGTGCCGCCACTGGCAAACGGTCGCGCGAGATCATCACAGGAATTCGGCGCTTGGCTGTTGCAGGTTCGTCACAGACGAAGTTCGGTAACAAATGCGTTATAGCTCGAAGCAGCCGGCGTCCATTCCAGGGCGGTCGGCGTTTCATGACGCCGGGTCCGCATTTTGATGCCGAAACTGTTTTCCGACCCCGAAGCGATCGCGGAAGACATCATCCGCGATGTCGGAACCAACCTCGTGGTTGGATTGCCGCTTGGGCTCGGCAAGGCCAACCACATCATCAATGCGCTCTATGCGCGTGCCGCGGCCGATCGCTCGATCAACCTGACCTTGTTTTCCGCGTTGACCCTGGAAAAGCCGAAGCCGGGCAGCCTGCTTGAAAAGCGCTTCATCGCTCCGGTAATCGACCGGCTGTTCGGCGGCTATCCCGATTTGACCTACGCCGCCGCGCTGCATGCCGGCGCGCTGCCGCCCAACATCCAGGTGATTGAATTTTTCTTCCTCGCCGGAAAGTGGCTGCACGTGCCGTATCCGCAGCAGCATTACATTTCTGCAAACTACACGCATGCCGCGTCCTATCTGCTGGCGCGCGGACTCAATGTCGTGACCCAATTGGTGGCGAAGCGCGTGGAGGGCGGCGTCGCGCGCTACAGCCTGAGCTGCAACACCGACACCACGCTCGACATTTTGCGCGCCCGCGCCGAGGGCCGGGCCTCGTTCAGGCTGGTGGGCCAGGTCAATTCCGAACTGCCGTTCATGCCCGGCGCCGGTGATCTGCCGGGCGACGAATTCAGCGCGGTACTCGACAGCCCCGAGACGGACTTTCCGCTGTTCGCGCCGCCGGCCGAGCCGATCAGCGACACCAAATACGCCATCGGCCTGCATGCCGCGGGTCTCGTGCCCGATGGCGGCACGCTACAGATCGGCATCGGGCAGGTCGGCGATGCGCTGGCGCAGGGCCTGATCGTTCGTCACCGCGACAATGCGCAATTCCGGGCGGTCATGAAGCGGCTCGCGCCGGAACAACCGGTGCCGCAGGCCGGATCGTTCGAGAAGGGGCTGTACGGCGTCAGTGAAATGCTGTTCGAAGCGTTTCTCGGCCTGATCGACGCCGGCATTCTCAAGCGCGAAGTCGATGGCGTGACGCTGCACGGCGCGTTTTTCCTCGGGCCGAAAGCCTTCTATCGCACGCTGCGCGAGTTGCCGGCGGAACAGATCGCGCGCATCCAGATGATGCCGGTGTCTTTCACCAACCAGCTTTATGGCGACGAGGACATCAAACGTCGCGCACGCGTCGATGCGCGCTTCGTCAACAATGCGATGATGGCGACCTTGATGGGCGCTGCGATCTCCGACGGCCTCGAGAACGGTCAGGTCGTGAGCGGTGTTGGTGGTCAGTATAATTTCGTGGCGCAGGCGTTCGCATTGCAGGGCGCGCGATCCGTTCTGGCTTTGGAATCGACCCGGCAGACCGGCGCGAAGGCGCAATCCAACATCCTCTGGAACTACGGCCATCAAACCATTCCGCGGCATCTGCGCGATGTTTTCGTCACCGAATATGGCGTCGCCGACGTCAGAGGAAAATCCGACGCCGAGACCATCGCGGCGATGCTTTCGATATCCGACTCTCGCTTCCAGGGCGAACTCGCAAAGGTGGCCAAGGATGCCGGCAAGCTGCCGAAGGATTTTGAAATACCGCGCGCGTATCGCCGGAATTTTCCGGAAGCGATCGCGGCAGCGTTAAAGCCCGCGCGCGAGGCGGGCCTGCTGCCGTCGTTCCCGTTCGGCAGCGATTTCACGGAGACCGAACAGCGGCTGATCCCGGCTTTGCAGCTGCTGCGGGATGCCCAGCGCACGCCGCTTCGGTTGCCGGGGCTGTTGTGGCAGGGAATGACGCAGCCGCCGAACGCCGCGCGTCTCGAATGCCTGGCTCGGCTAGGCCTCGACCGCCCGACGACATTTGTCGAGCGGGCCTATCGCGCGCTGGTGAATGCGGCGCTGGCGCGGAGCGGGGCGACGAAGTAACTCCATCGTCGTCCCGGCGAACGGCGGGACCCATACGCCGCGGCCAGCTTTGCTGGAAAAGGAAGATAACGACCAGCGTGCATAATAATAGCTGCCGGTGGCTATGGGTCCCGGCGTTCGCCGGGACGACATAGAGTGTGTGTGCGCTCTTACCGGTTCTTGTTCACCGGCTTGCGCTTCTCGATAAACGCCGCCATGCCCTCGGAGCGGTCTTCCAGCGCGAAGGTCGAGTGGAACAGATTGCGCTCGACATTCATGCCTTCCGACAGTGGCGTCTCGAACGCCCGGTTGATGGCTTCCTTCGCCATCGCGGCCGCGGGACGCGACATCGAGGCGATCTTTTCCGCCGCCGCCAGCGCTTCGTCCATCAGGCTGGAAGCCGGCACGACGCGGCTGACCAGGCCCGAACGCTCGGCTTCCGCGGCGTCCATCATCCGTCCCGTGAGACAGAGATCCATCGCCTTGGATTTGCCGATCGCGCGCGTCAGCCGCTGGGTCCCGCCGATGCCGGGGATGGTGCCGAGCGTGATTTCCGGCTGGCCGAATTTGGCGGTGTCGGAGGCAATGATGATGTCGCACATCATCGCAAGTTCGCAGCCGCCGCCGAGCGCATAGCCGCTGACGGCCGCGATCGTCGGCTTGCGGCAGGTGGCGATGCGGTCGCCGCCGATGGCGGCGAAATCGCTGGAGAACATGTCGATGAAGGTTTTTGGCTGCATCTCCTTGATGTCGGCGCCGGCCGCAAAGGCCTTTTCGCTGCCGGTGACCAAGATGCATCCGATCGCGTCGTCGGCTTCGAGGTCATCGACGGCGGCGGCGATCTCGCGAAACACGCCGAACGACAGCGCGTTGAGCATTTTCGGGCGGTTCAGCGTGATAATGCCAACCGCGCCTTTGCTTTCGACAATGATGTGTTCGAACGTAGCCATGGTTCACCCCGGTGCCTGATTTGGCGGGCAATGTGCCCGCTGGCGGCCAGGGCTTCAAGTAGGCAGAGCTTCAAGTAGGCTCGGCTTCAAGTGGGCTGAAGAGGCGGCCCGGACGCATGTCGCTGCGTCCGGTGCCCGATACCTCACGCCATGAACATGCGCGCGGCCGAGGCCATCGTCAGCAATGCGCCAAAGGCGATGAAGATTTTTCCGATCAACGAGGTCTGATCCCAGGTCGAACTGTCAGGGCTGGAAGCCAGGACCGGCGCCGCGGGGGCGGGTTTGGCCGAGACCATCGCGACGGTCTGCGTGGCCGGGTTCTGCTGCAGGGCCCGATCGACATCGTTGAGCTGATCAGATGAGACCACGGCTTCGTTGGTGGGCTGCGCTTCCCCCGGCTTATCGGCTGACGCCAGCAGGATATTGGCCTTTGCCGTCATCGCCTGGGCGCTGCCAGGGGCCGTATCGGCGGATGCCAGTTGCGCATTGGCGTTGGCGATCGACGCCGGAATCGTGAGCGCGCCGCCGGTCGAGGCGTCGGCCACCTCAACGGCTTTCCTGGTCTCGGCAGGTTTCGCCGCGACTTTGCCCGATCGACGCGTGTAGCGCTTCCAGTGACGGGTGCTCTGCCGGACGGACTTTCCGGGCGTCGCGCTTTCCGACTTCGACGTGGCGGCCGCGCGGTCCGTGCTGGCTGCCGTCGCCGGCGACGGCCCCGCGAAACATACGAAGAGCCCTGTCGCTAATATCAAGGCCGAGCGCCCGCTGGCTTTGACAATCATGTGGCAATCTCCCCATTTGCCCGCCCCCGAAAGCGAAATGAGACCCCGCCCCGTGTCCACAGCGGGGCAAAAAAAGGGAATCTTCGGGCAAGAACGGCAAAAGCAGGGCAACAGCGTTGCAGCGGCCGGCGGCGGGTGCGAGCCGGAGCGATCGATGGTATGAGCCAGCCGGCAAGGAACCGACTGTCCCGATTCCCGAATGAGGATGCGCGAAGACAAACGCCTGGGCGGCTGATGCACCTGTGATCACGACTTCGTGATCAGGATGCCCTGATGTAACAAATTGAAAGAACGAGCGAATTGCAAGGTGGGAGCGCGCGTGCGCGAACGTGAGGACGAATGGACCGGCCTGATGCGGTCGGCCATTTCAGGCGACAGTACGGCGTATCATCGCCTGCTCAAGGCCGTCACGCCGGTGCTCCGGGCCGCGGCGCGCCGCGGGCTCACGCGTGCAGGGCAACCGGTCGATCAGTCCGAGGACATCGTGCAGGACATTTTGCTGGCGGTGCATTTGAAGCGGCACACCTGGGACGTCAGCGCCCCGTTTGCCCCATGGCTGTTTGCGATCGCCCGCAACAAGCTGATCGACGCGCTGCGGCGCCGGGGCCGGCGGGTGTTCGTCAATATCGACGATTTCGCCGAGGTGCTCCCGGGCGAGGCCCCGGTTGAGACGGCGTCGGCGGGCGAGGTCGCTGCCCAGCTGGCGTCGCTGCCGGCGCGCCAGCGCGACGTCCTGCAGTCGATCGCCGTCGAGAGTGCTTCGATCAAGGATACCGCGGCCAAACTGGCGATGAGCGAGGGCGCGGTGCGGGTCGCGCTGCATCGGGGCTTGACCAGCCTGACGGCGAAGTTACGGGAACAATGAGAATGGATACCGATCAGCTCATCAAAACCCTGGCTGCCGACAACGCGCACCGCGCCCGGCCGGTCGGCTTTGCGCTGATGCTGGCGCTGATGGCGGCGGCTCCCGTCTCGCTCTTGATGTTCTTCACCGAGCTTGGCATCCGGCCCGACGTAATGACCGCGATGCGCAATCCGTTCTTCGATCTGAAATTCGCCGTGACGCTGGCACTGGCGATCGCGGCCATTGCCGTCAGCCTGCATCTGTCGCGGCCGGAAGCGTCACTGCGCGGCTTCGGCTGGCTGCTGTTGATCCCGGCCGGGCTTCTGACCGCAGGCATCGGCGGCGAGATGATGATGCCGCAGCGGCTGCCAATGATGACGCGGCTGATGGGTAACAATTCGCGGATGTGCATGACGGCGATCCCGCTGCTGTCATTGCCGATCCTGGCAGGCGCGCTGCTCGGCCTGCGTCACGGCGCGCCGGCACGGCCAGCTCTGGCCGGCGCCATCGCCGGATTGCTGTCGGCGGGGTTGGCCGCGACGCTCTACGCGTCGCATTGCACCGATGATTCACCGCTGTTCGTGGCGACCTGGTACACGCTCTCGACTGCGCTGGTCACGGCGATCGGCGCGCTCGCCGGATCGAAACTGCTCAGGTTCTGATTCTTTTGCCGTCCCGGCGCCTGATGCGCAATTGCGCACCAGGCCGGGACGACGCGAACTTGTGGCTCACTTCGCGGGCGCGCTTTGCTGCATGCGATGGAAGCGCAGCACCTGCTGGGCGGTCGATGGCCGCAGCCGCTCATAGGTATCCTTGCACGCCGATATGTCGGTCGGCTCCCCGCCCGTCAACTCGTCGCGCATGTTGATGATCGCCCGGACAGTGGACCATGACAGGCTCGCCACTTTCGCCAGGATCATCACGCCTTCGGCGCGGCTTTCGATCATCATGTTCTCGGCGATTGCCACCGGCACATTGGCCAGCGCTGCGATGGAGGCGTTGGCTTCGTCGAATTTGCCGGCCTCGGCAAATGACGCCACCTGGAATTCGTCGAGCCGGCCGTCCTGGTAAAGCGATTTGACCAGCGCGTGGGCAATCTCGGTGTTCCTGGTGATCGCCGACGGTGCGGAGCGCGCGCGCCGCGTCGCCTCCTTGACCGCGTTCGGCACCTGCGCCGCCATTTGCGGGTTGCCCGCCTCCAGCCGCTGCCGCACCGTGTCGGACGCCTTGGCCAGCAGCTTCAAATACAGATGCCGTGGAATGGTCGGACGCAGGCCGAGGCAGGTCGTGAGGTTGTCGTCTCCTTCGGCGCGGTTGACCAGCCGCGTGAAGCCGCGCTCGGTGAATTCGGCGCCCGGATTGTTGACGGTGCTCTGGATCACCTCATCGTTGCCGCGCTGGACCAGCACGTCGGTGACCGCGCCGCTCAATACTTTGCGCGTCGAGATCGCCATCAAATGGGCCTGGCTCTTGCTGCGCGCATTCTCGATCAGGGTCTTGTCGTCGAGCCGTGCCGATTGCGACAGCACCGGCCCGGCGACCTCGATCACGTCGTCGAATGCCAGTGCCCGGATCGTCAGCGGCGGTGCGGTGTCGATCGGCGCGAGACGGTTGGCCAGCAATGTCTTGGCTGACGTTTCGATGTGCACGATCAGGCATTGGAAGACATCATCGAACAGGCCGACCTGTTCATCCGAATAATCCACCGCGCCGTTGATGAAGAGGTCGGTTACCCGGCGCAAGGTCTCGACCCGGCGGGCGACCGTCCCGTGCGCGAGCGTGGTCTGCAGTTCGTCGAGCAGGTTCATGGGGGCGATAGCGGACTTCGAACTCATATGACTCTATCCTGGAGCAAAAGCCGGCGACGGCTTCTCCGTCGCCGGAACAACTGAAATGGTCGGTTTTCAGGCGCTGGCGATGCGGTTGCGTCCCTGTGCCTTGGCTGCGTAAAGCGCGCTATCGGCGCGGGCGAGGAGTATGTCCGGGGTTTCTTCCGGCTTCAGCGTCGCGACGCCTCCGGAAATGGTCACGCTCATGTCGGGCGAGAACGCGCTCCAGTCGAGCTCTGCAATGATCCCGCGCAGCCGGTCGAGCGCACGCACGGCGTGCTCGGTGCTCATGCCGGGCAGCACCAGCAGGAATTCCTCGCCGCCGTAGCGGCCGAAGCGGTCGATGCTGCGGATGTTGGCGAACATGGTGATGGCGAAAGTCCGCAGCACCTCGTCGCCGGTCGGATGACCAAAGGCGTCGTTGATGCGCTTGAACCAGTCGAGATCGATCAATGCAATCGAGCAGGGTGCGTCATTGCGGCCGGCGCGGGCGATCTCTTCGTCCAGCATCCGCATGATGCAGCGGCGGTTATACGATCCGGTGAGTTCGTCGAGTTCGGCGAGCTCCTCGATCCGCTTGTAGGCTTCCTTGAGTTTCAGCCCGCTCTGATACAGCGATTGCTTCAACGAGCTGGAGAAGATGCCCAGGAACATGCAGCGTCCGATGCTCAGGACGAACACCAGCAAGGTGGCAAAGCGCTCGAGGTGGCTGCCATGCGGCATCGAGATCGGTCTGTCGGTCAACAGGAACAGCCCGGCCAGGCCGATCGTCATCGCCGTCCAGATCATCATGGTCTGCGCAGGGATCGAGCGCAGCGAACTGAAGCTGAACACGATGAACAGGGTGCACAGGAACATCCCGCCGACTTCCGGCGCGATATAGGTGAACGCCAGCGCAATCAGCATGCAGATGGTCGCCTGCGGGGCGACCAGATAATGATCCTTGAAGCGCTCGTTGAACCCGAATTCCGAAAGGATGAGGCTGAAAATCACCAGCGTCAGGCCGGAAGCGGCATAGGCCGGGGCGATCATGGGCGGTATCGAGCCGGCCTGCGCATAAAGCAGCAGGACCCCGGCGTCGATGATGTAGCTGACCCCGATCATGATCAGGATCTGGCGGCGCTGCTTGGCACGCCGGGCAAGCGCCTTCGCCGCCGGCTGGGTACCGACGCCATCCAGATCGGCCGGATTCACGAATGAGGAGGCAGCGGTGCCCATGGACTCGCCGTTGGTGGAACTCGGCAAAAATCTAAGTGGGAAAGCCTTTAGGTTTGGTATCTTTTGGAACCGAATCTGGTCCGTTAAAACACCTCCATTACCCTGTTTCGCAACGGAAATTTGGCGGATTCGGGCGGCTGCGACCGTTGCGTGGCAGCTCAACTTGTACGCAGATGCTGCCTTGCGGACCAAGCCTTGGTAAGGTCGCAACGGGTGGCGCAACCTCTAGGAAAGCAATTCCGTATTATGGTACCAATTCCGGGCCTTCGTTCGTTCTCGCCGGCATCTCGGCCGTCCGGCGATCCTCTGTGGGGTAGATCACACATGCAGTCCGGTCATTGCCGTAATGTGAAGAATCTTGCCTCGGCAATCGAACCCTCGGCCATCTCCCCCCGACCAACCTTGCGAGACGGCAATTGAGCGCGACACAGGCGGCTTCAGACGAAATTCTGATCGCTCGGATCGCTCAAGGCGACCGGCTCGCCATGCAGGTGCTCTACGGAAGGCACCATGTCAGGGTGTTCCGTTTCGGGCTTCGGCTCGTCAGGGACGAACAGGTTGCGGAAGACCTCATCAGTGAGGTGTTTCTCGATGTGTGGCGCCAGGCTGGCAAGTTCGAAGGCCGATCCGCCGTTACCACCTGGCTGCTGGCGATTACGCGGTTCAAGGCCCTGTCGGCACTTAGGCGCCGCAAGGATGTTGGACTGGACGATGAGACCGCGAACGCGATCGAGGATACGTCCGATGATCCGGAAGTGGTGGTGCAGAAGAAAGATACCAGTGATGCGTTGCGCAAGTGCCTGACATCACTTTCGCCTGAGCATCGGGAGATCGTCGATCTCGTCTACTACCACGAGAAGTCCGTGGAAGAGGTGGCCGAAATCGTCGGAATTCCCGAAAACACCGTCAAGACGCGTCTGTTTTATGCGCGCAAGAAATTGGCCGAACTGCTGAAGGCAGCCGGCATTGAGCGAGGTTGGCCATGATGGCGATGAGCAAGAAAATGCTGGATCAAGAGCCCGGCGAAATCGAGATGCTGCTGCCATTCCATGCGGCCGGCACGTTGAACGCGCGCGATGCGCGTCGCGTCGATGAGGCGCTCGCCGGCGATCCCGACCTGGCCCGGCAATATGCCGTGATCCAGGAAGAATACGCCGAGACCATTCATCTCAACGAAAGCCTGGGTGCGCCGTCCGCGCGCGCCATGCAGAAGCTGTTCGCGGCGATCGACGGCGAGCCCGAGCGCAAGCCGTCGGTGTCGATCAATCTCTCGGCGCGGATCGCGGAATTCTTCACGAAACTTTCGCCCCGGACGCTGGCCTGGTCGGCGAGCCTCGGCGCGGTCGCGCTGCTGCTGCAGGCCGGGGTGATTGGCGCAGTGCTGGTGAAGAATCAGGCCGCCTCGTTCCAGACCGCTTCGCTGAGCCTCAATCAGACGTCGGCGCCGCTTACCCGCGAACTTGGTGCCGCAGTGCCGCCGCGCGCGCTGGTGCGGTTTAACCCGGACGCGCGCATCGCCGACATCAATGCGCTCTTGGACAATTATCAGGCCTCGATCGTTGATGGCGCCAAGGGCGGCATGTTCCGGCTGCAGTTTGGCAACCGTGCGCTGGGCAAGGACGAAGTCACGAACCTGATGAACAAGTTGCAAGGTGAGAAGATCGTCAGTCTTGCGGTGCCGACGCCGTAACGCGTCGGTCGCCTGACCAAGCCGAGGTCCCATGGTCGATGTTGGCGTGAATTGGCGGAAAAGGGCGCAGCGCGCGGCATGTGCATTGTCGGCGATGGCGCTGCCGCTCGTGCTGTTCGGCGGTTCGGTCGCCGACGCGCAAGCCATCATGCGCACGCCGAGCCTGAACGTCAGTTCCCGGGTGCCGACAATCAATCCGTCCGCAACGTCCAGAATCAATCCCACCGTCGGGGCGCGGGTCAATCCGGCCATCACGAGCCGCCCCGTCATCACGAACCGGCCCGTCATCACGAATCGCCCTGTCATTGCGAACCGGCCAGTCGTCACGACCCGGCCCGGTCCCGGGGTCATCGCGCGCGTTCCGCCGACCACGCACGGCGGAGGCGGAGGTGGCGACACGACGTTGGTCGGGCGGATACCGAACGGGCGTCCCGAGATCTCCCGTGTCGGTGTGGATCCGACGCTTCCGCTGCGTTTCTCGCCCAACCTCTATCCGGTCTGCCAATACGCCAATCGCGGTCCTGACGGCGAATGTTTCGACCGCCCGGTCCTCTCGGTCGATGGCGGCGGCAACGGCACCTCCGTCAAGAAGGGCAACAACGCTTCGCGCAACAACGCGCCGCCGCAGGCGGCCGCGATCGACACGCGCGCGATCCCGAACGAACTGGTGGCGGAGATCGACAGCGCGTTATCACCGGCGCAAGCCGATGAACTGGCCCGGCGTCACGGCCTTGAGCGGCTCTCCTCGCAGGAATTCCCGCTGATCGGCGGCACCATCGGCCTGTTCCGGATCATCGATCAGCGCCCGGTGGACGTCGTCCGCCGTGAGTTCGCCGCTGACAGCGCCGGCGGCGTGAAGTCGGTACAGCTCAATTTCCGCTATATGCTGCAAGACCAGAAAGACCAGAAGCGCTCGATGAGCGAGGGTGACGCCGCGCAATACGCGGTCGCCCAGCTTCGGCTGCCGCAGGCGCACAAGCTGGTCCGCGGCATGAACGTCACCATTGCGGTGATCGATTCAGGCGTTGACGTCAAACATCCCGAACTCGTCAATTCGGTTGCCGATAGTTTCGATGCGCTGGGCAGCAAGGAAGGCCCGCACGTCCACGGCACCGGCATTGCCGGCGCGATCGTGGCGCATGGCAAGCTGATGGGAAGCGCGCCGGAGGCGCGGCTATTGGCGATCCGTGCGTTCGGCAGCGGCGCAAATGGTGCTGAGAGCACCTCCTATGTGATCCTCAAGGGGCTGGACTATGCGGCCGAGCACGGTGCGCAGATCATCAACATGAGTTTTGCAGGACCGAAGGATCCCTTGATCGAGCGTGGCGTTGCCGCAACCGCTGCCAAGGGGATCCTGATGGTGGCCGCCGCAGGCAATGCCGGCGCCAAATCGCCGGCGCTCTATCCCGCAGCCAATCCGAACGTCATTGCGGTGAGCGGAACCGACTCGCAGGCAAAGCTGTTTGCGGCATCGAACCGCGGTGTCCATATCGCCATCGCAGCGCCCGGCGCGGATATCTTCCTGCCGGCGCCGGACGATAAATACCAGATCACCTCGGGTACCTCGTTTTCCGCCGCCTTTGTCAGCGGCGTTGCCGCCTTGATGCTGGAGCGCAATCCTGCGTTGAAGCCGAACGATTTACGCGCGATTCTGACGAAGACCGCCCGCGACCTTGGCGCGCCCGGCCGTGACGACATGTTCGGGGCGGGCGAGGTCGATGCTTTCGCAGCCGTCACCGCCTCGACGGCCGCGCCCGCCGTACCGCTCGCTGCGGTTTCGGGAACTCCGGGTTCTCAAAAGGCACCGGCTCCCGCCGATAACGCTTCCGTGAGCAGAGCGATGAACGACTCGGCGCCGGCGATGGCATCCGAGAAATCGGCTGCAAACACCGTCAATCGCCCCGCTACGCGGTGATTTCGGGCCGGCTCGCCCGAATAGAAAGTTAAAAAAATCGATCGGCCTTTTGAACGTCCCGCGAAGCTGCTGCGACTAATGAATGTGGGAGCGGTTATCCCTCCCCATCGGCTGTATTCGGCGCGAGCGCCCATCCACCCCAAGCGCCCATATGGCTTGACCCGTCCGGTTGTCCCCCCGGACGGGTCTTTTCTTTTCAGCGCCCCGTTTCTGAGCGAGAGCCCCCATTGATGCGGGGCGAGTGCCGTTCTGCCATCGGGATCACAACCGGGCGTGCGCGCGCTGATCGAGCCGCGTTGCCGTCATGAAATCACCGCGGGTCCACGCAACGCGGCCATGCCGTTGAACGGCTTGACGGTCGATAGCGCGAGTAACCCTGCATTCATGCGGGTTTCTTGCACCGGGAGGCGTCCCGTAATGCCACGTACTGGACAAGCAAGAAGTTTTCCACAGAATATCCCCACCACGTCCAGTTGATTCGCCTCTGTTGCGTCTGCGTCCGTTCTTCTCCTTACGGGCAGTTTTATGACACATCATGCAGACGTGGCACGTGGCCGCGATATCGTTGCGCGCTGGTGCAATCTTGCGGAGCAGCGGCTGGATTACCTCACCGAACTGTTCGAGACCGGGCGCTGGCGGCGATTTCACACCGAAGACGCATTTCTCGAAAACATCCGGGAAGCCAAGGAAGCGGTCGAACTCTGGCGCAAGCTGGAGACGCGCGAGGCATCGCTCGACAACACCGCTGTCGATCTGTCCTGGCTCGGACGTCGCGAATCGACGCTGACAATCAGCGCGCGGCTGCGTGAGTACGCTCCGTCGGCTCCAAGTCTGGCCCTAAGCTTGGCCCCGGTCGCCGCCGAGCTGCCACGCGATGTTCCGGGCGATGTCCTGATCGCGCTGGAAAGCGTACTCGCCGATAGTGCCGAGGCGCCCTCGGTGCCCGATGCGCCGGCGCTGGACGATCTGTCGCCTCCGGCGCTGGATCTTGACGCGATCAGGGACCGGTACCCGCTGCTGCGCAACGCGCTGTAAAGGAGCCGCGCCCTACCGCCGCACCGCGTTGGTCCCGATCACCACCTGGGCGTAACGCTGGGCGCCCTCGGCGGACAGGTCGGTCGTGACGGCGCGGGCGTGGTCGAGGCCGACCACGGCGCCGCGCGGGGTTTCCGAAATCATGTTGTTGTTGACCAGCGCGGTGCCTGCGCCCGCCACCACCGAGACGCCGACCCCGACAAAGGCCTTGCGGATCACATTGCCCGTGATGGCGATGTCGCGGAGATATTTGCCCCAGCCGGCTACGATCCCGAAGGAGGGCGCGTTCTCGATCACATTGCCGGTCACGGAACTGTCCGCCTCGACATAAATGCCGACGCCCGCGTCATCGTCCGGAATGGTGCCGACCGGCCGCTTGGGCAGCAGATTGCGGATGACGTTGCCCTGCACGACCGCGATGCGGCCGCCCTCATTGAAATTGCAGACGGAGACGCCGACGGCGGCGCCGTCGACGGTGTTGTTGGCGATCACGGCACCTTCGAACGAGAATTCCGAATACAGCGCGACTTCGCGGACATCGCTGACGCTGTTGCCTGATATCTGGATGTTGGACGCCGAATTGCCGCGCACCGCCGAATAGTCGCAATTGCGGATGCGGTTGCCGCGCACGATCACGTTGCCGGCGCGGAAGGCGTTGATGGCGTTGCCGTACTGGCCGGAGCCGCCAGGACCGGCCTTGATGTCCTCGATGCGGTTGTCCACGACCAGCGTGCCGTCATCTCCGATCGCCGTGCGCAGGATCTCGATACCGTTGTCATTGGTGTCGATGATGGTGTTGCGCGAGACGATCAGGCCCTTTGCATCGAACGATACCACCGCCGTGGTCGCAATCCTGGTGAAGATGTTGCCGCTGATGTCGCCGGAGACCTGCTCGAGCCAGATGCCGTTGCCGCCGCTGGCGGTGATTTCGCAGTCGGTGATGCGGACATCGCGCCCACCCGCGCAATGAACGAGGCCGCGCCGCGTCGGCAGCGGAACGGCGCCGCCGTCGAACGTGATGCCTGACAGGCCGATGCCGCCGGCCCCCTCGCTCTGCAGCATCGATGCGCCGCCACTGAAGACGAATTTGGTCGCGCCGCGCACGCCGACCAGTTGCGAGCCGTTTTGCAGGCGGAGCAGCCCGGTGCGGTAGACGCCCGGCGGCAGCGACAGCGGCACCTGCGCCCGCGCAGCTTCATCGATCGCGCGCTGCAACGCCTTGGTTTGATCGTCGGGACTGCCGGGACGCACGCCATACTGCGTGGCGTCACGCCCGAACGTCGAGGCGGGCGGCGCCGCGCGCGCAGCGTCCGGCGACATCGCCAACGCGCCGGCAATGCCGGCGGCGGAAACGCCCATGAACTGGCGGCGTTTTGCGTCCATGATTCGATATCCTCGCGCAATGCAGGCCATGGCATTCGCAGGGCCAAAGCTAGCGCGAAAATGCACCGGCGCATGGTGAACGCGAGGGCGGAACAGGGCGATTGTTGGGGGTAGGGTTAATTTGTTCCATGCGACACGGGAATCCTAGGTTGGTCCCGATAGTTCTAATCCATACTTCGCTTTAGCAACCTCGATGAAGCCTCGGATCGTTGGCGCGTTCTCGACCCGGCAATATTCGCAATCACCAACGTTCATGACAAATCCAATTTTGCCCCTCTTGTAATAGATGCCGATTCCTCTTTTGCCCGTGTTGGAGGCCAGAACCGAGAATCCAGTTTGTCCCTCCTCGGGGGAGACGCCCGCCTCACCCAACTGCAGGTACTCTATCTCTTTTGATGCTTTTGCGTCCACAACACGAATAATGCAACCAGCTATGGCTCCTACGGATTGACCTTGGCACCGATTAACCAGCGTTTCCAATGCAAGGCTGATCTCCTCGAATTCGATTTCGCCGGCACTGACGACAAGAGGCAGCACCTTAAACGTCCCGTCAGGTTGCTGTACTTGCTGCATCGCAGGGGGCACATATGGTTGCCGTAACTCCATCATCTTCTTGTATTCGTTCGCATCGCCAATATAGGCACGTTCCGGATAAGTAATGGTCTCACTTGATACGCGTGCTAGTTTTCTGACGGCGGAATTGTAAGTCAGGACGAGGAATTCACAGTCTGGAACATCTTTCCCGCCGCTAGCTTCGATTGCTCGCTTGTACGCTTCAAAGAGACGATCGGGCGCGCTGAGGCTAGGATCTGCTTGCAGCGCGCCATGAACTTCTGAAATTAGTTTGATCGCAGTATCAACGGCATTTGACGTCGCAAAAGCAACAGCTGTCCGAGGATTGAGAATTTGTACCTTTAGTGTGTGAAACTCTCCGTTAACGGGTCCGGTTGGATTACCCTTGATGTGCATGAGCGTGGTGACCAAGGTGTCAGAAACAAGAAATCCAATATCCGGAGTTGCTGCTGCTACGATGAGGGTCATGTGGCGCCCGTATTTTCAGTCTTCCTAATGCTTGCTCTTCGCGCCAGTTTCACCATCTCGAGCAGCAGCGCTTCGCCGGCATCGACCAGCTCATCGAGCGTGATGCGTGCGTTGCCCTTGCGCCGCAACGCGCCGCCGCGTGCGAGCGGTGGGATGTGCACGAACGACGCCAGACGGAGATGATCGTCGATGCTAGCAGCCTCGATCGCGCGCCAGCTCAGATAGTTGCAAAGATAACTCCCGGCATCGCGCGACGGCCGCGCGTCGATACCAGTCGTCAGCGCGGCGCGCAGCAGCCGCAGCGTATGCGGGCCAAACCGAATCGCGTCCGGACCGAGCCCGATCGATCCCTTGCGGACGCGGGTTTGCGCCGCATCGGGCCACAGCAGCGTGACGGCGTTGCGCGCACGGGTCTCGATCCTGAGATGCGCAGTGCGGCCCGCCAGCCCGAACATCAGTATTGCCTGCGGCCGGTGTTTTGCCAGTGCTTGCGGCAATTCGAGGTCGACCGCCTTGTAGGTCACGGGAAAGATGTGATTCGAGATATCCACGTCGGCGAAGGCCGGGCGGCGCAGCCGCATCAGCCGCTCGACCAGCGCCTGCGTCGGATTATACGGCGCGCCCGGAAACGGCCCGAAGCCGGTGACGAGAATGCGAAGCCTGTCGCTCACCGCAGCATCTCCGCGATCTGTTCGGCCGCAACCGCCGGCGTGATGCGCCCGTCGGCGACCTCGGCCTCGGTCTTTTTAACCCGGGCGCGGATCGTGGGGTCGGCGCGCAGCCGCGCCATCATCCGCTGCTCCAGCATCGACCACATCCATTTCACCTGCTGCTCGCGCCGCCGGCCTGCGAATTCACCCGAGGCATTCATGGCGGTACGGTGATCCAGGATCTTCTGCCACAGCGTGTCCATGCCGGTGCCGGTCAGGGCCGAATAGGTCAGCACCGGCGGATGCCAGTGCTCCGAACGGGGCGTTAGAATATGCAGGGCGCCGCGATATTCTGCGGCGGCGAGATTGGCGCGCTTGATATTGTCGCCATCGGCCTTGTTGACCGCGATCATGTCGGCGAGTTCGACGAGCCCCTTCTTGATGCCCTGCAGTTCATCGCCGGCGCCGGGCAGCATCAGGGCCAGGAAGAAGTCGGTCATGTCGCAGACCGCGGTCTCGGACTGGCCGATGCCGACCGTCTCCACCAGCACCACGTCAAAGCCGGCCGCCTCGCACAACAACATCGCCTCGCGGGTTTTGGCGGCGACGCCGCCGAGCGTGCCTGATGCAGGCGAGGGCCGGATGAAGGCGTCGTCGGAGGCTGACAATCGCGCCATCCGCGTCTTGTCGCCGAGGATGGAGCCGCCGGTCCGCGCCGAGGACGGGTCCACCGCCAGCACCGCGACCTTGTGGCCGCCTTCGATCAGGAACATGCCGAGCGCATCGATGGTGGTTGACTTGCCGACCCCCGGGGAACCGGTGATGCCGACACGCACGGCTTTGCCGGTGTCGGGCAGCAGCGCCTGCACCAGGTCGCGCGCGGCGGCCTGATGGTCGCCACGGCGGCTCTCGATCAGGGTGATCGCGCGCGCCAACGCGGCGCGGTGACCCAAACGCAGGTCCTTGGCGAGCTTGTCGATATCGGGGGGAGCAATCGGCCGGTTCATGCCTTGGTTTACAACGGCTGCGCGGTGCAGGCGAGGGGATCGTGTGGCGTGTTAGCGGGGCGCGGCGGCGGGCGAAGCCGCCTTGAGCCGTCGCCACCCCCAGATCAGTACCGGCCAAATCAACGCGCCGATCGCCAGGGCGGCGAGGAACGCGGAAATCGGTCGCTCGAAGAACGGCAACACGCTGCCATCGGACTTGATGAGCGAAGTCACGAAACTCTGCTCGATCATGGTGCCCATCACGATACCGAGCACCATGGCGGCAACCGGATAACCGTTGGCTTCCATGACGTAACCAATGACTCCGAAAGCCGCGACGGTCACGACGCCGAACATGTTGTTGCCGATGGCGAACGAACCGACCGCGCAGCACAGCATGATGAAGGGCATGACGGAGGAACGGGGGGCGCGCAACACATAACTCGCCAGACGGATCATGACGATGCCCAGCGGAATCATGATGATGTTGGCGATGATGAACATGAGATAAATCGCATACATGCTCGACGCCTTCTCGGTGAACAGCGTCGGGCCGGGGTTCAATCCCTTCATGTAGAGCACACCGATGGCGATGGCCGCGATGGTGTCGCCGGGAATGCCGAACAGCAGCGACGGCACCCACCCCGACGCGATGCTGGCGTTGTTGCTGGCGCCGGCTTCGACCAGGCCCTCAACGTGGCCGGTTCCGAACTTCTCGGGTTCCTTCGAGAAGCGCTTGGACATTGCGTAGCTGACCCACGCGGCCATGTCGGCACCGGCGCCCGGCAGCACCCCGATGATGATGCCGATGATGTTCCCGCGTGTCATCTGCCAGCGATACTTCTTGGTGAGCCTCCACTGGCCCGCCATGATGCTTCCGAACTTGCGCTTTGGGATTGGCGGCGGTTCCGGCGTCAGCATTGCACGCATGACTTGCGCCACGGCAAATACACCGACCAGTGCCGGGATCGGCTCGATGCCGCCGAACAGATCGGTCATTCCAAATGTAAAGCGAGGCACGCCGCCGGGATTCTCAATTCCGACGCAGGCGACAAGCAGGCCGATGAACATGCCCGCGATGGCCTTCACAGGCGAAGAGCGCGCGACCAGCGTCGCGCACATCAGGCCCAGGAACGCGAGCCAGAAGTATTCGAAGGTCGAGAACGACAGCGCGATCTCGGCAAGCGGCGGCGCGAGGATCATCAGCGAGAGCGTGCCCGCGATACCGCCAACAGCGGAGAACCATACGCCGGCGCCAAGCGCCAGTTCGGCCTCTCCCTTGCGCGTCATGGCATAGGCTTCGTCCGCGTAAGCTGCCGAGGCGGGGGTACCCGGAATGCGAAGCAACGCGCCGGGGATGTCGCCGGAGAAGATCGCCATCGTGGACGCTGCCACGATGGTCGCAATCGCGGCGATCGGTGACAAATAGAACGTAACCGGGACCAGCAGGGCGGTCGCCATCGTCGCGGACAGGCCGGGCAGCGATCCTATGACGAGGCCATAGACCGATGCCGCCAGCATCGCGATGATGACTTCCCAGGTGGAAATGAGCGCGAACGCTTCAATCAGGGTGTTAAGCATGGGTCACCACGGCATCGGCAACAGCCCGGCCGGGAGCGGCACGCGCAGTAGCTTGCTGAAAATCAGATGGATGACAACCGGTGCCATCACCGCGAGCGGCAGCGAAAGCTTCCAGCGCGCGCCGAGCGCGCTCGACGTCACGAACACGATCAGCGCGGCCGTGATGATGAAACCCAATCGGTCTGCGACCGCCACGTAGAACAACAGCAGCGCTGGCGGTAACAGTGCGCGCAGGCCGTAAAGCTTGCCGGTGGGCGGCCGCGCTTGACCGGCCTCGAGCGGAATAATCTCTTCTTCCTCTTCGAAGGTGCGGCCGATGCCGAGAGCAATCGCAAGCCCGCAAAGCGCGAGACCCGACCCGATCACCAGCGGAAAGATATTGGGGCCCACCGGCTGACCGGGCACGGGCGGCAGCAGCCAGCCGCCATAGGCAGCCGCCGCTCCGAGGCCAACGAGAAACAATCCCGTGACTTGATCGGGAAGACGCATAAAACGAGCCCCACGTATTTCCGAGCAAGTGAACCGGTGGGACCGATCAGGCCTTGGAGAGGCCGGCAGCCTTCATCGCCTCGCCCATTTGGGCGTCGCCCTTGTCCATGAATGTCGCGAATTCCGTCGCGTCGCCCCACACCGTTCCGAAACCGCGATTGCTCATGAAGTCCTTGAAGTCCTTGGAGTCGTAGACCTTCTTCAGTGAAGCCGTGAGCTTGGTCGCGACGTCCGCAGACAGGCCCTTCGGACCCGCAATGCCGCGCCACGCCCCCGTCGCATAGTCGATCCCCATCGACTCCTTCAGCGTCGGCACGTCAGGGAATGACGGGTTGCGCTTGGGCGCCATGATGGCGAGGCTGCGCGCCT
Source organism: Bradyrhizobium sp. OAE829 (assembly GCF_040546575.1). NCBI lineage: Bacteria > Pseudomonadati > Pseudomonadota > Alphaproteobacteria > Hyphomicrobiales > Nitrobacteraceae > Bradyrhizobium > Bradyrhizobium sp. OAE829. The sequence goes on from NZ_JBEPOE010000001.1 coordinate 7,176,429, forward strand.
TGCCGGCCTCGATGATGGCGCGCGCTTCCGGCACCGAGCAGGTGGTCAGGTCGAGACCACCAGCCGCGAGATCCTGCATCGCGGGTGCCGCACCGTTCGATGGTACCCAGGCCACCTGATTTGCAGGAAGTCCGAGCGCCTGCATCCAGCCGACCAGCGCCAGATGCCAAATGCCGCCCTGGCCGGTGCCCGAGGCTTTGAACTTGCCGATAGGCGCTGCCTTGATGGCGTCGGCGAGCTCCTTCACGGTCTTGTAGGGCGACGCTGAAGGGACCTGGATGCCGGGCGGGTCCTCGTTCATCAGGGCCAGCGGCGTGTAGCTCTTTGGCGCCAGTTCGGTCAGCCCCTGCCAGTGCATCATCGAGATTTCCACCGTCAGCATGCCGATGGTGTAGCCGTCGGGTTGCGCGGTTGCGATCGCGGAATGGCCGACCACGCCGGAGCCGCCGGTGCGATTGACCACGTTGAACGGCTGGCCGAGGTCCTTCTCCAACAGCGCCGCGACGATGCGCGCCGTCGCATCGGTGCCGCCGCCGGCGCCCCACGGCACAATCACGGTCACCGGCCGTGCCGGATAAGCCTGCGCCAACGCCGGCTTGAATCCAAAACCCGCGACGGCCGCTGCTGCGGCGGTTGAAGCCGCAAATGCGCGGCGCGTAATTTTGGTCATGTAATCCTCCCTGCGGCGTCCCTGACAGCGGGCGCTCTTGTGATGCGGCATTCTAGGCGGCTTTGCGCTGCGCTCGCAAGGCGTTACGCGATGATGCTGGATGATCGCCGGTGGGACATCGCGACACATCCGGAAATCGGGTGGCGGCGATCAGGAGGTGCGGATAGGTATCCATGCGCGGCGTCACTGGACAGCCGCGGTCGACTGCGGAGGCAACATGACGACAGCCTATTACAGCACCGTGCTGGATTATCCGCTTGCTACCGTGTGGTCGCTGATCCGCGATTTCAACGATTATCCGGTCTATATCGATGGCGTGAGCGAAAGCGTCATCGAGGACGACAAGGGCGGCGACGAAGTCGGCGCCATCAGGCACTTCTGCTATCTCGGCACCTGGATCCGGCAGCGCCTGGCTCGTCATTCCGACGCGCAGCACACGCTGACCTATGCCGGCATCGAACCGTTCCCGTTTCCACCAGATATTCTGCCGGAATCACCGGGCCCGACGCGCTACGAGGGCACCATGCACCTGATGCGAATCATCGAGGGCGACCGGACCTTCATCGAATGGGATGTCGCGCTCGACACCGCCCCTGAAGATGCCGATCGCTGGCTGACGCTGTTCCAGTCCTGGATACCGGACTGGACCCATTCGCTGGAGCGGGCATTGGAGCGCCGCGCTGGGTAAGCTACTCCGCCGCCTCGCTATGCCCCAGCCTTGCATTGAGCTTGTGGATCAACTCTTCGGCGGCGTCGGCGATCACGGTGCCCGGTGGGAAGATCGCTTCCGCGCCGGCCTTGTAGAGCGCCTCGTAGTCCTGCGGCGGCACCACGCCGCCGATGATGATCATGATGTCCTCGCGGCCCTGCTTCTTCAGCGCGGCCTTCAATTCCGGCACCGCGGTGAGGTGGGCGGCCGCCAGCGACGAGACGCCGAGGATATGCACGTCGTTCTCGACCGCCTGCCGCGCGGCTTCGTCGGCGGTGGCAAACAGCGGTCCGATATCGACGTCGAAGCCGACGTCGGCAAAGGCTGACGCGATCACCTTCTGGCCGCGGTCGTGGCCGTCCTGGCCGATCTTGGCGACCAGGATACGGGGGCGGCGGCCCTCGGCATCCTCGAACGCATCGATCAGCGCCTGCACTTTCTCGACCCGGTTGGACATGGTGGACGCCTCCCGCTTGTAGACGCCGGTGATGGATTTGATTTCCGCGCGATGCCGTCCGAACACCTTCTCCATCGCGTCCGAGATTTCGCCGACCGTGGCCTTGGCGCGCGCCGCGTCGATGGCGAGCGCCAAGAGGTTGCCGTTGCCTTCGCCGGCCGAGCGCGTCAACGCCGCGAGCGCCGCATCGACTTCCTTCTGGTCGCGCTCGGAGCGCAGCCGCGACAGCTTGTCGATCTGCAGCCGACGCACGGTGGAATTCTCCACCTTCAGCACGTCGATGGCCGCCTCGTTGACCGGCTTGAACTTGTTGACACCGATCACGGCCTGCCGTCCGGCGTCGATCCGCGCCTGCGTCTTGGCCGAGGCTTCCTCGATTCTTAGCTTCGGCACGCCGGCCTCGATCGCCTTCGCCATGCCGCCGAGCGCCTCGACTTCCTGGATATGGCCCCAGGCTTTGGCGGCGAGATCGCGGGTCAGCCGTTCGACATAGTAGGAGCCGCCCCAGGGATCGATGATGCGGTTGGTGCCGCTTTCCTGCTGCAGGAACAGTTGCGTGTTGCGGGCAATGCGCGCCGAGAAATCGGTCGGCAGCGCGAGCGCCTCGTCGAGCGCGTTGGTGTGCAATGATTGTGTGTGGCCTTGCGTCGCCGCCATCGCCTCGATGGTGGTGCGCATCACGTTGTTGAAGACGTCCTGCGCGGTCAGCGACCAGCCCGAGGTCTGGCAATGGGTGCGCAGCGACAGCGAGCGGGGGTCCTTCGGGTTGAACTGCGTCAGCAGCTTGGCCCACAGCAGCCGCGCCGCGCGCATTTTCGCCACCTCCATGAAAAAATTCATGCCGATGGCCCAGAAGAACGACAGCCGCGGCGCGAAGCGGTCGACGTCGAGGCCGGCCGCAAGCCCGGCGCGGAGATATTCGACGCCGTCGGCCAGCGTGTAGGCGAGCTCGAGGTCCTGCGTCGCGCCGGCTTCCTGCATGTGATAGCCGGAGATCGAAATGGAATTGTACTTCGGCATCTTCTGCGAGGTGTAGGCAAAGATGTCCGAGATGATCCGCATCGAGGGGGTAGGCGGATAGATGTAGGTGTTGCGCACCATGAACTCTTTCAGAATGTCATTCTGAATGGTGCCCGACAGTTTCTCCGGCGGTACGCCCTGTTCCTCGGCGGCGGCAACGAACAGCGCGAGGATCGGCAGCACCGCGCCGTTCATCGTCATCGAAACGCTCATCTGGTCGAGCGGGATGCCGGCAAACAGCGTGCGCATGTCGTAGATGGAATCGATCGCCACGCCGGCCATGCCGACGTCGCCGGAGACGCGCGGATGATCGCTGTCATAACCGCGGTGCGTCGCCAGATCGAATGCGACCGAAAGGCCCTTTTGTCCGGCCGCGAGGTTGCGGCGGTAGAACGCGTTGGAATCTTCCGCCGTGGAGAACCCGGCATATTGCCTGATCGTCCAGGGCTGGTTGACGTACATGGTCGGGTAGGGGCCGCGCAGATAGGGCGCGATCCCCGGGTAGGTGTCGAGGAAGTCGATGCCTTCGAGGTCGGCCTCGCTGTAGGCGGGTTTGACGAGGATGCCCTCGGGCGTCAGCCACGGCTCGGCGCCGGCAGGCGGTGGCGGCGCCTCGACCGGCTCGAACTTCACAGCGGTGAAATCGGGTATTCTGCTCATGAGGAGCGGCCTTCCTTCAATTTCGCAATCCGTGCCTCGCAGTCCGCTAGACGCTTCAGAGTCTCAGGCTCCCCGGCGATCTGCTCTGAACCGAGCGCAAGCACTTCTCCTGCTCGAAACGTCATACCGAACATCGTTATTCTTCGCGAAAAAATGTACGCCAATAGCGGTAAACCCACCACCACGAAAAGGACGTAGGAAGCCGGAACCTGGCCGGCGAAAAACCCTGCCACCATCAAAATTCCGATGCCGCACACGATGGCAATCCCGGCTGCCGTAAACCATTCCGGCGCCTGGTCCTCCGGCGATGCCGGCCGAAGCGAGCGCGACCGCATCGGATAGAATGGTCCGTTATGATAAGCGATCATGGAGAGCAGTCGACCGCGCTCGGCTTCGAGTTGGGACAGCTCATCCTCGCCAGCCATATCTCCTGCTGAAGGTGTCTGTGCCATTCGGGTCGCTGCCCTTTCCTCAATCCCGGTCCGGATGTTGGTGGCTGACGATACGGCTAAGCTTTTCGCTACCCGTACCCTCAAGCGTGCTCCTGCCAGGCAGATCGCCGATCCTGCCGACCCAGGCCAAATGGGATTCGGTTCCCGTGGCGTAGGTCGGAACCACGAGGTCCGGCCGGTCGAAACTGCCGGTGGTAAGCTCGATCACGCTGCCGTCGATCACGCGATAGCTGAGCGGCGTCCCACACGCCGCGCAGAAGTCGCGTTCGGCGATCGACGACGAGCGAAAGGTCGCCGGTTTGCCGCGGGTCCACGCAAAATCCTCGTGCTTGACTTCGGCGAGCGAAATGAAAGGGCCGCCCACCGCTTTCTGGCACATGCGGCAGTGGCACAAGCCTATCTTCACTGGGCCCGCATAAGCCGCGAAACGCACGGCGCCACACTGGCAGCCGCCGGTCAGAACAGCTTTTCTCGCCGAAGCCATGTTCACTCCATCCGCTTCCATGCGTCCTGCAACATTGCGAGCGCATCGCCGCCGGCAAAAATGAAGTCACCGACGCCGGCGGCCCGTAGTGCTGCTTCCTGCTCGCCGGGCCGGCCTGCCAGATAGATATGCTTTGCGTCAGCGGCTTGAAGGGCCTGGGCGGCCGCCGTCGCCTGGGCGGCATAGACCTTGTCGGAGGAACAAAGGCACGCGACGTCGGCGCCGGAGGCCTTGAATGCGGCGGCAAGCGCCGCCGGATCGGCAAAGCCCTGCGTATCGATCGCCTCGATGCCGCCGGTCTCGAAGAAGCTTTTTGCAAATGTCGCCCGCGCGGTGAAATCGGCCGGGGTGCCGAGATTGGCGAGGAAGATTTTTGGCCGTGCGCCCGCGCTGTTGAGCTTCGCGTCCGATTTGTCGCGCAACGCTTCGAACGGCGCGGCCAGCCGCATCGGCGGCAGCGCGTCGAACTTGAACCTGGCTTCGCCATAGGGCGCCAGCGCAATCGGTTTTGCGTCCAGCACCGCGATCTCGGCCTCGTGCAGGTTCGGAAATTCGCTGGCGCCGGTCAGCACGTCGCGGCGCTTGGCGATGTTGGTCTCGCGCACGGCTCGCGTCGCTGCGACCTTGCGCTGGATCACGTTCTGCTCGAGCGCGGCGAACAGGCCGCCGGCCTTTTCGATGTCCTGGAACAGCGACCACGCCGCTTCGCAAAGCTGCCCTGTGAGCGTTTCGATGCCGCCGGAGCCGGCGGCGGGATCGGACACCTTGGCGAGGTTGGATTCTTCCAGTAGCACCAGCTGCGTGTTGCGCGCGGCGCGGCGCGCGAACGGATCGGGCAAGCCCAGCGCCAGCGTATGCGGCAGCACGGTGATGGCGTTGGCGCCGCCGAGGCCGGCGGAGAAGGTCGCCATCGTCGCCCGCAGCATGTTCACGTACGGGTCGCGCTGCGTCAGCATGCGCCAGGCGGTATCCGCCGCGACGAACAGCGGTTTGGGCACGAGGCCGCAGGCCTGCTCGACCCGCGCCCACAACACCCTGATAGCGCGGAATTTCGCCAGCGTCAGGAACTGATCGGCGTCGGCGGAAAGCCGCGCATAGACCATGCCCTGCGCGTCTTCGAGCGAGATGCCGGCCGTTTCGATCGCGCGCAGATAGGCGACGCCTGCGGCGAGCACAAACGCCAGCTCCTGAACTTCCGATCCGCCGGCATCGTGGATCACGCGCCCGTCGGCGGCCGCGAGCGGGCCTTTGAAGCCGAGCGCGGCAAGGCCTTCGATGGCGCTGGTGACCGCGGGCACGATCTCGGACCAGCTATAGGGGCTGGATCCCCACACCGCGCCGGCCCCGAGCGGGTCGAGCCCGAAACGGATATCGCAGGCTGCGGGGTCTAGCCCCTTGCGCTGGACATATTCCGCGACATGGATGGCCGCCATCCGCGATTGCGGGCCGATCTGAAGTTCGATGCCGATGCCGGCATCGAGATAGATGCCATCGAGGATTTGCGCCACCGCTTCCGGCGAGGGATCCAGCCCGAAGCCGTAAGCGCCGTTGGCCCCGGCGAACACCAGCGTGAGCCCGGTTGCGCCATTTTCGAGGTCATGAAGCGCCTGCGCGTTGGCCGCTTTGGCGTCGGGATGATCGGCCCGCTGCATGATCTGCCAGGGCGCGGCCGCAGGGCGGCCTGCGACCGGGGCGGCACCTTGCGCGCGCGGGTAGATCGGATCGATCTTCAATCCATCGGATGTCTTGCCGACCAGTTTTTCGAACGGCGCGCCCTTCAGCACCCCGTCGACCAGCTTGCGCCAGTCCTCGTAGTTCGCGGGGGCAAAATCCGCGGCTAATCGCAACTCATTGGTGGTGGTCGTCATCCGGACAGTGGTTCCTTGGTCGCCTCTTGATTTGGCCGGAAATTGCCACGGGGCGGCCGCCAAGCCAAACGGTTGTTTTAGGCTACCCGGGGCCTGGTCAGGGCTGGTCGAGGTCGGGTAGCTGCAAAATACCGTCGGTCGAAAGTGCCGCCAGCGCGTCCCTCACGCTGCGTCCCGCAATGATACGGTCGGGCACGATCTCGGCGAGCGGCACCAGCACGAAGGCGCGCTCGAACAGCCTGGGATGCGGCAGTGTCAGTTCCGGCTTGTCGATCCTGACGTCGTCATAGGCGAGCAGGTCGAGGTCGAGGGTGCGCGGGCCCCAATGCTGCTCGGCGGCGCGGTCGCGGCCGAATTTCTTCTCGATCTTGTGCAGCGTGAACAGCAGTGCATGCGGATCGAGGCTGGTGTCGATCTCGATGCAGGCGTTGATGAAGGGCGCCTGCGCTTCATTGCCCCAGGGCGGCGTGGTGTAATCCGACGACCGCGCCAGCAATGCCGCCTGCGTCATGCCGCAGATGTTGGAGATGGCTTTGCGGAATGTCGCGCGTACGTCGCCGACATTGCCGCCGAGCGCGATCAGCACGTCAGCCATGTCAGGGCGACTGCCGTGTGCGCATCAAAACCACACCGACATCGTCGAAGATCGCGGCGATCGGCGCGTGCGGCTTGTGGACGGTGACCTCGACCGCAGCGATGCGCGGGAACGCGGCAAGGATGGCATCGGCCACGGCGCCGGCCGCACGTTCCAGCAGTTTGTAATTGGTGTTCTTGAACGCCGCCGTCGCGGTCGCGACCACATTGGAATAGGACACGGTGTCGGATAGGCGGTCGGTGCGCGAGGATTCCGACAGGTCGACGGAGAGCTCGAGATCGATGACGAAGCGCTGGCCGACTTCGGTCTCGTGTTCCATCACGCCATGGCGGGCGTGGATGACGACGCCGGTGATAAAGATCGTATCGGTCATCTCTGCAGTTCCCCAATGGCGGCTGCGACGCGCAGCGCTTGAACGGTTTCCGCAACGTCATGGGCGCGGATGATGCGCGCGCCACCCTTCGCCGCAATCAGATGGGCGGCAATCGAGCCGCCAAGGCGCTGATGTGGTTCCGACGGCGTCACCACGCTGATGAAGCGCTTGCGCGAGGCCCCGACCAGCAGCGGCAGGCCGAAGGATTGCAGTTCATGCAGCCGCGCCAGGGCCGTCATGCTCTGTTCCGGCGTCTTGCCAAAGCCGATACCGGGGTCGAGTACGATCTTGCCGGGCGAAATACCGGCCTTCGCGGCGATGTCGAGCGATCGCGCGAAGAAGGAGGCGATATCCTTCATGATGTCGATGGCGGGATCGGCGCTGTCGCGGTTGTGCATGATGATGACGGGCACTTGGCGTGCCGCGATCAGGCCGGCCATGCCGACATCGCGCTGCAGCCCCCAGACATCGTTGGCGATGACGGCGCCATGGTCGAGCGCCCAGGCGACGACGGCCGACTTCATGCTGTCGATCGAGACGGGAACTCCAAGTGAAACAACCTCCGGTAGCACCGGTTGCAACCGCTTCAACTCTTCTTCTACCGAGATCGGTTCTGATCCGTAGGGCCGCGTCGATTCCGCACCGATGTCGATGATGTCAGCACCCTCGCCGACCATTCGGCGGGCCTGCGCAAGCGCGCTTTCGGGGGCAGCGAACTGTCCGCCATCGGAAAATGAGTCGGGGGTTACGTTCAGCACGCCCATCACGGCCGGGCAGGGCCGTGACAACAGCGCCGTCAGGTCAAAATGACCGGCCGGGCCGGCCGCGGTGGCGGGTCTGGACATGGTTGCGATCATGCGGTCGCTTTGCGCGGTCCGCGCCAGTGAGTCAAGACGCGAGACCCCGCCAGCGTATGTCGGCTGGCCGACTTTTAGTAGCTGATTTTCGGCTGAAGCTTGCGCGCCTGGGCGATCAGTTGCTCGACCGACTTCTCCGAGGGCATGACGCGGACCAGCTTACGCTTGGTATTCACGTCTTTCATGTTCTGGGCGAGCCGTGCCGGGTTACGCAGCGCGAGTTCGCGAACCGTCGGCACGCCGGCAGCGCGCACCAGCCCGACCTTCGCCTTGCCCATCCCGGGAATCCGCATGTAGTCGGAGAAATTGGCCCATTCGAGCAGTTGCTGTTCGCTGATCCCGGTCTTCGCGGCGAGCGCCTTGCGTCCTTTGACGGTGCGGGCAGCTTCAAGCAGCGCTTCGGTCGTGCGAATGCCAATCGATTTGAGTTTCGAGGCAGAGTAGGCGGTCAAGCCTTCGATCTCGGAGAGGGGATATGTCATGATACTCGATGCAAAAAGAATGTGCGCGGCCGAACGGGGTGTTTCAAGCGAACTGGCTTAGCCCCGGTGTCCCCGAAATGATCTCGCCCATCTTGTCCGCTCCGATTTTGTCGCGGCCGAACCTGAAAAGTTCACGCGCCACGTTCTGAATCTCGCTCATGCCCAGACCAAGCGCTATCAGCTTGGTGCCGAGCGCCATCAACCCGCCGCCCATCAACCTGGAGAGGCCGCTGTTGCTGTTCGAGGCCGCGATCGCAGCCTCGGCGCCTGGAATTTGATCGATCAGAGCCTGAACCTTGTCGGAAGGCCCCTCGTTACGGAGAAAACCCAGAACGATGCCGATGGTTTTTTCAGCGACAACGCTATCGATGCCGGCCTTGCTGGCCAGCTGTCCAATCAATTCGTCCATATTGCCCCGCCCTCAGCCGGTTTGTTACCGGGTCGTACCTTGTGAATTTATCTTGAGCGTCTGCGATCTGAAATACAAGCGATCCGCGCGCGCGAAGGCGATTTCGTCCGAGATCGCTCGTCGAGTGTTGCAGCAATGCAAGAGTGAATGCGGGATTCACGCCATGTTACCGCACTGCGGCCCTCGTATTTCTACCGGAGTTAGAGAAAAGTATGAGGCAGGGTGCAAGGCCCGGGTCATGTCCTTGTCCATGGACGGTTTCAATCGGCCGGCAGGATGCGATATGATGGCGTTGCTTGGCGACCAAACTTTCCCGATGCGCGCGAAGAGGCGATGTGATGGCGACCCCCGACAACAAGACAGCCGATACCAACGAGAAGATTTTTATCGGCAAGGGCGAGCAGACAGCGTGGCTGACGCTCGCGCTCGCCAATCGGCACGGCCTCGTTACCGGCGCGACCGGAACCGGCAAGACCGTGTCGCTGCAGGTGATGGCGGAAGGGTTTGCTCGGGCCGGCGTTCCGGTTTTCGCAGCCGATATCAAGGGCGACCTGTCCGGAATCTCCGAAGTCGGCGAACCCAAGGACTTTATCCTCAAGCGCGCGGGCGAGATGGGGCTCAACTTCCAGCCCGATCAGTTCTCGACCGTCTTCTGGGACGTGTTTGGCGAGCAGGGCCATCCGGTCCGGGCCACCGTCACGGAAATGGGACCGTTGCTGCTTTCCCGGATGCTCGATTTGAACGACGTCCAGGAGGGCGTCCTCAATGTTGCGTTCCGTGTCGCGGATGAGAACGGACTGACGCTGATCGATATGAAGGATCTCCGCGCGCTGCTCGATGCCATCGTGCCGGCCGGCGGCAAGAAGGCTGCCGATGCGGAAGAAGACCCGCTGGCGCCGATCCGCAAGGCCGCGCAGGGCTTCGGCAACGTCTCAAAGGCGACGGTTGGCACGATTCAGCGCCAGCTGCTGGTGCTGGAGAACCAGGGCGCCGCGAAATTCTTCGGCGAACCGGCGCTGACGCTGAAGGATTTCATGAAGACCGACAGCGATGGCCGCGGCATGGTCAATATCCTCGTCGCGGACAAGCTGATGCAGAGCCCGCGACTCTACTCGACCTTCCTGTTGTGGATGCTGTCGGAACTGTTCGAGGAATTACCTGAGGCCGGCGACCTGCCGAAGCCGAAGCTGGTGTTCTTCTTCGACGAGGCGCATCTGTTGTTCACCGATGCGCCGAAGGCGCTGATGGATAAGATCGAGCAGGTCGTACGGCTGATCCGTTCCAAGGGCGTCGGTGTTTATTTCGTCACGCAAAATCCGATCGACGTGCCGGACAAGGTGCTCGCGCAATTGGGCAACCGCGTCCAGCACGCGTTGCGCGCGTTCACACCGCGTGACCAGAAGGCGGTGGCGGCTGCGGCGCAGACGTTCCGGCCCAATCCGAAGCTCGACACCGCACGGGTGATCATGGAACTCGCCAAGGGCGAGGCGCTGGTGTCGTTCCTCGAAGGCGGCGGCACGCCGACGATGGTCGAGCGGGTGATGATCCGGCCGCCGACGGGACGGATCGGACCGATCACGCCGGAGGAACGCAAGGCGCTCATGAACAAGAGCCCGGTGAAGGGCAAATACGACACTGCGGTAGATGCTGACTCCGCCTATGAGATGCTGCTGAAGCGCGTGGCAGGCACGGCCGCGCCGGCGGATGGATCGGATGGCGGCGATGGTGGCGGCGGCATCCTCGGGCAGATCGGCGGGATCGTCGGCACCATCTTCGGCACCAACAACAAGCGCGGCCGGCTGTCGACCGGCCAGGTCATCGCGCGCGACGTTACGCGTTCCGTCACCAACAAGGTGATCGGTGGTGTTGTCGCCGATCTCGGCAAATCGGTCGGCGGCTCGCTCGGCAGTTCGATCGGCCGCTCAATCGTGCGCGGCGCACTTGGCGGATTGCTGCGCCGATAAGTCTGGGGCTCACGGGACGCCGAAACGCAATTTTGCACGGTCGCCACGTTTGAAGGATTCGGCGGCGCGATTGATTGCTGGTTAGGGGACTGGATGGAGCGAAACGCGGACCAAGCCGACGGCTCGACGGCCGTCACGGAATACGTATGGACGTGGTTCTTGCATCAGGTCGCGCGTGTCCGCAGCGCCGATATTCCTGGCTGGGTTTGGGTCGTGCTGCTTTGGGCGCTCATGGCCTTTCCAGCGGTGTCGCTACGGGGCACCCATTTCGAAGAGGGCACGGTAATCGGACTGGCGCGAGGCGCCGTCGAGGATGGGCAGTGGCTTTCTCCGCATCTGTACGGCCTTCGGTATGTCGAGCGTCCTGTTCTGCTGTCGTGGATTGCCGCGGCAATCGGAAAGCTCTCGGGCGGCGTTTCGCTTTGGTCGGCCCGCATACCGCATTTGCTGTTTCTGCTCGCCGGCGGGTTGATGGTCTTCCATCTGGTGTTGCCGCACACCCGCAAGGCGCCGGCGGTGTTTGGCGCGCTCTGCTGGTTTGCGTGTCCAATGGTCAGTCAGAAGTTTGTCACCGCCGAGCCTGACGTGACCTTGTCGGTGCTGCTGTTCGGAGGGTTCTTCCTGTGGTGGAAGGGCGTTTGCAGCGGCAACACGTCAATTCTCAGGTGGCTCGCAATCGGTCTGCTGCTGGCGGCGGCGGGCCTCGCCAAGGGTCCCCAGCCCATCGCCTATTTTACGCTGGGCGTCGGTACGTATCTGCTGGTGAAGCGGCGTTGGAGCGATCTTCCGGGTTTTGTCTTCGCCAACGCAATGGCCGGGCTGATCGTTGCGGCCTGGTACTGGATGGTCATGATTCCGGGCGACGTAAAAGGCTGGATCCTCCATTCGCGTTTGTCCGAGGAAATGACGCTGATGCAATGGGTGAGGGATCACCTGGATTTTGTCCTCAGCCTTTTCCTGGTGGAATGGTTGCCGGGTTCGGTGTTGCTGTTTCCGGCAATCGTCGCCCTCGCGCGGAACGCCTTCGGTCGAGAGCGCGATCTCATGCTTGCTGCCGTGCTTTATGCGACGGTCGCGTCCATGCTGCTGCTGATCTGGCCCGGGGGTGTCGCGACGCGCTATGCGATGCCTGCTAATTTGGCGCTCGCCGTAGTGGGAGGGATCCTGTTCGACCGGTGGTGGGCGTCGCGACCCTGGCTCATTGCCGTCAGCAACACGATTGTAACCGGGATATCAACTGCCTTGATCGTTCTCGGCTGGATTGTTATCCCGGCCGCTCCGATCGCGTTTAGTCAGTCGAAGTCTTCGGCGCAGACGATAGCCGCGGTCAGGGAGGCGATGCAGGCTACGCTCTATGTCACCACCAGTGCCGATTTGAACACGCTGGCGTATGTTGGCGTTCCTATTCGCATGGTAGGGCTCATGGATATCGCCAACCTGAAGCCGCCCGCCTTTGCGATACTGAGGGGTTCAGAGGTCGCTGAGATCGTCGCCCAAAAGCCCGATTTTGCGGCCATTGCCCATGCCACACTGAACAAGGGGCTGCTTACCAGGATTTTCGAGATCAGGGGTAAGCCAGAGCCATGATTATCCCGAACTGACGTCCCAGATTGTGCAAGTAAGCCTCGCATCGACTGGTCCGCACGTGAACCTGGTTGCTACTGAACCCAGCCGTGCACCGTCACCCACCGTGAAAGTGAGTAATCCCCGTGCTTAGATGGCCATCTTTGCGACGTCCGCTGGATGTCCTCTTTATCGTTGTCTGCATCGCGTTGACCGCGGACGTTCTGGTTCCCGAAATCTGGGGGAACGGCAAAACGAAGGATTACGCGCTCTGGTATTGGGCCGGCCAGCAAGTGCTTCACGGTGGCGATCTTTACCTGCGGGTGACGCGAGGGACCCTCGACTTCATCTATCCGCCGCTGTCGGCGGTGCTGCTGGCGCTTCCGAGCTATTTCGGCAAGATCCCATTTTATCTGTGCCTGTCGTTCCTCAACATCGTCGCGTGGTGGATGACGGCGCAGTATTCGCACGCGATGGCGGGCTCGGGTCAAAAGCCCGGTCCCTGGCTGGAAGCGCTGCCGGGGATCGTTACGGTCACCTTCGTGTTCGACATGTTCGACCTCGGACAGCCCAACCTCGTGTTGCTGGCACTGATGATGTACGGATTCTGGCTGCTGCGCGATCAGCGCGGATGGATGGCGGGAAGCATGTTCGCGCTCGCCACCGCGATCAAGGTATTTCCGGTGGCGGTGTTCCCCTATCTGGTCTGGCGCAGGCAGTGGGCGGCTGCCGCGAGCATGCTGGTCTTCCTGATGGTGTTTCTGTTCGTGCTGCCGGCGCCGTTTCGCGGCTTCCAGCACAACGTTGCCGAATTGAAGACCTGGTATCAGGGCATGGTGGGGTCCACTTCGGAAAAGGGGTTCGGCCAGCGCGACGAGCAGAACTGGTCGTGGGTCAATCAGTCCATCATCGCGGTGACGCACCGCCTGACGCGGCCGGTGAACTACAATCAGGAAGATCCGGCCAAGCCGGTGCGCACCATGAATGTCGCCAACCTCGACTTCAAGACGGCGAACTGGATCGTGCTGGCGGTCTCGTTGGCGATCGGGATCGGTTACATCGCGGTGATGCCGCCGGCGTCGCGCCGGACGGAACGGTCCGACGCCGAGGAACTCGGTATCCTGTTCTGCCTGATGACGGTCGCCTCACCACTCGCCCGTCAGTACTATTTCATGTGGCTGTTCTTCCCGATCACGGTGCTGATCCATCGCGCCGCTTATGACCCGCGCCCCGCGGTGAAGGCCGGCACCTGGGCGCTTCTGGCCGTCGCAGGCTTGCTGTTGTGCCTGTCGCTGCCGATCTTTCCGAACGACCTGCAGCGCTTACGGGAACAATCTGACCTCGACCGCGCTGCTGGTGGCGGGGCTGGTCTGGCACATGCTGCACCCGCCCACTGCGGACGCTGCCGCCACTTTGCCCCAGGCCACAAGCGGGCTACAAATCGACGCAACAACAATGCCCACAGCCAAGGGATATCAGTGATGGCCAACGCACAGCTTCAGCCGGTCCTCGACCGCATCGATGCCGATTTCGACAACAGCCTCGAACGGCTGTTTGCGCTGCTGCGGATCAAGTCGATCTCGGCCGATCCCGCCTTTGCCGGCGATTGCAAGGCGGCCGCCGATCACCTGGCCAAGGACATCGCGACGCTCGGTTTTGCGGCGGAGGTGCGGCCGACGGCGGGGCATCCTGCGATCGTCGCCAAGATGAATGGCAGCAAGGGCGGGCGGCCGCACGTGCTGTTCTACGGGCATTACGATGTACAGCCGGTCGACCCCTTGAACCTGTGGCATCGTCCGCCGTTCGAGCCTGTCGTGACCGACCATGCCGACGGCCGCAAGATCATCGTTGCGCGTGGTGCGGAGGACGACAAGGGACAGCTGATGACCTTCGTCGAAGCCTGCCGCGCCTGGAAATCGGTGACCGGATCGCTGCCGGTGGACGTCACCATCGTCATCGAGGGCGAGGAAGAGGTCGGCTCGAAAAACTTCGTGCCGTTCCTCGAGCAGAACAAGGCTGACCTGAAAGCGGACTTCGCGCTGGTCTGCGACACCGGCATGTGGGACCAGAACACGCCTGCGATCACGACGTCATTGCGCGGACTCGTTTATGACGAGGTCAAGATCAAGGCCGCCAACCGCGATCTGCATTCCGGCATCTTCGGCGGCGGTGCGCAGAACCCGATCCGGGTGCTGACCAAAATTCTCGGCGGCCTGTTCGACGACAACGGCCGCATCACCATTCCCGGCTTCTACGACGGCGTGAAGGACCTGCCGCCGGATATCCTGGCGCAATGGAAAAATCTCAACCTGACGGCGGAATCATTCCTGAAGCCGATCGGGCTTTCGATTCCGGCCGGCGAAAAGGACCGCCTCCTGATCGAACAGGTCTCCTCGCGCCCGACCTGCGACATCAACGGCATCGTCGGCGGCTACACCGGCGAGGGCTCCAAGACGGTGATCGCGGCCGAAGCCTCCGCAAAAATTTCGTTCCGCCTGGTGGAGGGGCAGAACCCGGACAAGATCCGCAAGGCCTTCCGCGATTATGTGACGGCGCGGCTGCCCGGCGATTGCAAGGCCGAATTCATCGATCACTCCAACGCACCCGCGATCGCGCTCGACTGGAACATGAAGCCGCTGGCCGCCGCCAAGCGCGCGCTGACTGACGAATGGGGCAAGGAAGCGCTGCTGATCGGTTCCGGCGCCTCGATCCCGATCGTCGCGGACTTCAAGCGCACGCTCGGCCTCGATACCGTGCTGGTCGGCTTCGGCCTCGACGACGACAACATCCATTCGCCGAACGAGAAGTACGACCTCAAGAGTTTTCACAAGGGCATCCGCTCCTGGGCCCGGATTTTGGCAGCGTTCGCGGAAACGCCGAAATAGCTTTGTAGCCTGTAGGGTGGGCAAAGGCGCATCGCGCCGTGCCCACCATCTATCCATACGACTGGCTTAAGTGGTGGGCACGCTTCGCTTTGCCCACCCTACGTTCAGCCCCAAATAAAAACGCCGCCCGGAATTGGGCGGCGTTTTGATTCGGTAGTGCAGAGGTCGTTGGGAAACAACTTACACGCAATTCTCAAGATTTTCAATTCCGATAGTCTGGGCAGGCGCGGGCCTTTACTCCCGCGGATAGGGCCCGTCGCGGAAGACGCGGTCGTGATAGCCCTTGCGGCCGACCTCACGCGCGAGCGGGCTGCGGATGTCGTCATCGGTTTGCAGCCGCGCCAGCAGGGTGCGGAAATCATGGCGCGGTTGCCAGCCGAGTTCAGCCCGCGCCCTGGCGTTGACGTAAACCCGGTCGATGCCGGAAGCCATCGTCCAGCCGCGCCGTGCATATGCCGCCTCAAAGGCGGGCACGTAACGGCGCAGCACGCGCGGCAAATCGCTGCGCAATTCCGCGGCGTCATCGCGCGAGAACGGCGTCGTGGCGCTGACGATGTATTTCGCGAAACCTGCTGATGGTGCGTGGCGGATGGCGAGCAGATGCGCGCTGACCACGTCCTCGAGATCGACGCGGCGATGGAGAAACTCGTTGGCCTTGACGTTGGCGTCGGCATAGCCCTCGCGGACGGCGCGGTTGTCGTCTTCCTCGGGAAAGAAACGTGAGGTGCGCAGGACGATGGCGCCGAGCGAATGGTTGCGCGCAAACAGCTGGCACAGGTCCTCGGCGGCCGCCTTGGTGACGCCGTAGATGTTTTTCGGCACCGGGGTGACGTCTTCCGTCACCCAGGCGGCGGGCTCGCCAGGTGGCGGCACCAGCGCGTCACCGAACACGCTGGTGGTGCTGGTGTAGACGAACGCCGTGACATCGGCTGCAGTGGCTTCCTCGAGCAGATTGAGCGTGCCCGTGACGTTGACGTCGACAAAGTCCTGACGGCTGTGGGTCGCCACATGCGGCTTGTGCAGCGTCGCTGCGTGCAGCACGGCCGTGACGCCCTTCATGCATCGTCGCACAAAGCCGCGGTCGGTGATCGAGCCCACACGCTGCGTGAACGCGCCGGGAAGAACGTCGATGCCGAGGACTTCACGCCGCTCAGCCTGCAGCGTACGGACCAGAGCCTCGCCGAGATGGCCGGAACTGCCGGTCACCAGAATAGTCACTTCGCCAAGCCTTTCGCACTGTTCACCCGCGTGCGGGCGTCAGGTCCGGTAGCTCGGGTCGATGCGATCGAGCTTGCGCAGCAGCGGCGGCCACACCAGGTTGGTCGAGCGCATTTCCGCACGGTCAGGATTGCTGAACAGTGCTGCATTCTTGTCGACGACGGCCTGCTCGACCGGGTAGGCGGTCGGCCCGAGCATACGGGTGCGCACCTGCATCGTGCAGGCCCGCTCCAGATGGTACATGCGCTCGAAGGCGGAGGCGACCGAGCGGCCGACGGTGAGCGTGCCGTGATTGCGCAGCAGCATGTGGTTCCTGTTGCCGAGGTCCTTCTGCAGCCGCGGGCGCTCGTCATGGTCCAGCGCGATGCCTTCGTAGTCGTGATAGGCGAGGTCATGGGTGACCAGTTGCGCGGTCTGGTTCATCGGCAGCAGGCCTTCCATGCAGCTCGCCACTGCCGTGCCGTCGGGCGTGTGCAGATGAAGCACGCAGCCGGCGTCCTCGCGGACCTCGTGGATCGCCGAATGGATGGTGAAGCCGGCCGGGTTGATGCTGTAATCGCTCTGGGTGAGCTGGTTGCCGTTGAGGTCGACCTTCACCAGGCTGGAAGCTGTGATCTCGTCGAACATCAGGCCGTAAGGATTGATCAGGAAGTGATGCTCCGGTCCGGGTACCCGCGCGGAAATGTGGGTGTCGACGAGATCGTCCCAGCCATAGAGCGCGACCAGCCGATAGGCGGCGGCGAGATCGACGCGCTGGTTCCACTCGGCATCGGTCATGCCGGACGGTACTTCCTTGAGGCGAGCTTCGGCTGGCGACATGACCGGTTTCTCCCGTGCAATGCTGGTTTTCGCAGGCAAGCCTAGCCCTGCGCCCGCACCACAGCAAGGCGCGGCCAGGAGCTGGCTGTTATGTCTTTGTGCTCTTGATAGGGGCTACGGCGCCGGAATGGCCAGCAGGGAGGAAATGGCGCGGCCGCGAATATCGTACACGCGCGCGAACACGACGTCGTCGCGCTTGATCTCCACCATCACCGGCGCGGTGAGGCCCTTGCAATAAAATTCGCCCAGCGTCATCGCGAAGTCGGCGGCGTTGCTGTCCCAGCCGATCGTGAAATCCGGACCGAGCGCGACTTGCGCCGGACGTTGCGGACCGCACACCGCGACCTTCCACTTGCGCCCGCTCGGAGCGACTTCCTGCCGCTCGACCAGTTCCTCGCGCAGGCCGTCGGAAGCCTGCTTCAGCGCCAGGCCCCAATAGTCCAGCATGAAGAAATTGTCGGCGGAGCGGACCGTGCCGGCGATGTGGTTGAAGTGGGTGTATTCGTAAGGATGCAGGCGGATCATTTCGCTGAGCGGCAGCAACAGACCGAACGCGAACGCCGCAAGGGCTGCGGGTTGCCAGCTGCGGCGGTTTTCCTTCAGCCAGGTCATGCCCCGGCCGAAGGCGACACCGGCCAGCACCGCCATCGGCGGGATCACGAACACGAAATGCCGGATGCCGTTGTAGAGCGCGGGCCGCTTCACCATCGCGATCACCAGCGGCAGCGTCGCCGCCATCGTGAGCATCAACATGATGGTCTTGCGGCGGGCCGGCACGTCGGTGCGCGACAGCGACATGAAGGTGCCGATGATGCCGGTGAACAACAGCGCCAGCAGCACTTCGGGGAGCTGCAGCGCGAACAGCGTCGGCAGATACGACCACGGCATGTCCGGCACCGACACCAGCGCGCCGTCGAACATTTCCTTCCAGGGCTTTTCGAAGAAATGCGAGAAATAGGTCAGCGCCTTGAACGGATGGTCCGGCTCCATGATCGCCCATGGCCATACCAGGCCCATCAGCAGGTAGCCGAACACGAGGCCCGGCAGCAGCACGTAAACCACATGACCGAAGCGATGCGCGGCCTCGCGGGCGCCTTGCGTACGGTATTCCTCGATCAGCAACGGCACGAAACCGACCATGGCGTAGACCAGCGCCAGCCCGCCGAGAATGCGGCAGCCGATGGCAAGGCCGGCACCAAATCCGACGATCAGGATGGTTCGCGGCGAGGGCTGTGGATATTCCTCGGCGAGGCGGACCAGACCCAGGATCAGGATCACCATCGAGACCGCGAATGGCGCGTCCTTCGGGTTCATGAACATGTGGCCGTAGAAGGTCGGGCACAGCGCCAGCAGCAACAGCGTCGCGAGCCCGGCCAGCGGACCGCCGACGCGACGCGCGAGCCGCCACGTCACGGCAAGTCCGATGACACCGACGACGGCGCCGAGCAGGCGGCGCGTTTCGAACAGTTCGAGCGGGATGACCTTGTGCAGCAGTGCCGCCGCCATGTCGAAGCCGCCGCCATACATGTAGAGATTGGCGAACGACAGCGCGCCGACATCCTTGAAACCGGAACCGTACATACGGAGCAGCAGCTCGGCATATTCGGCGTGGGTGTAATCGTCCCAGCCCAGTCCGTAATCACGGAAGGTCAAACCTGCGACCAGGGTGACAGCGGCCAGCACGACCATGGCAAGGTCGTCCCAAGTCCGCTCCATCGAGCGCCGCTCGGGCGTATCGACGGCAGATGTCGTGATGGCTGACATGGCTATTGGCTAACCCGGTGTCCCCTTTGGCCCAGCGTTTGCGCTTTTGAGCCTCTTTCCCCGGCATCCATATAGCGCAGTTCCATTTTCAAGTAATCGGGAATTGTGGTCTAATTCCCTGATGCAATGCAACAAATCGGCGGTAATTAGTAGGCGGTAGATATACGGGAGGCGTCTGAATGGCAGCTGAATGCCCGATCGGCGCCTGAATTTTGCCGAGGGAAGGCTTCCGCTGCCAAGGGATCCAGGGGATTTTTGAGGAACCGTTTTTTGAGGAACTCTGTGCAGAATTGCTGGTTGGCGGTGCGCACATTATGACGGTATCGTGGCATAGGCGGTCTGCGAGCATTTCGGGCGCAGCCGGGGGGTTAATTCGATGATGGTTGGGATGTTGGTCGCGGGTACCGGCCTTGTTTTGGCGGGCCTGCTGGCGATTGGCTACGGAATCACGATCAGCGAATTCAGCACCGGCAACACGCTGATCCTCTCCGGCGTGACCGCGTTTTGCACGGGCGCGATCATGCTCGGGCTCTGGGTGGCGGTGCGGGAACTGAGGAACATCGCGCGGCAGCTCGGCGCCGGCGCATTCCAGGCGCGCGGCGAGGCCAAGGTACGGCCGGTGCTTCCACCGGGTATTTCACCGGAGGCCGGTTCAGGCGACGGCCTTGTTCCATTCAAGCTGGAGACTGCCGAGAGTGCCGGCGGCGAACCCGCCGCACCGGCCGCCGCGTCGCCGTCTCCGCCGCCATGGCAGGGTGAGGCCGCCACACGCGAGCGCCCGCGTGGCGATCTGCCGCCGGAATCCGAGCCGGCCGAGGCTGCGCCCAAGCCAAAGCGCAATCTGTTGTTTTCCTCGACGTCGCGAAAGGAGCGCGAGCGCGCGCAGGCAAGGACCAGCGAGCCGCTGCCGCCGGATCTTTTGTCGCCGGACCTTCGCCCTAATCCGCCGGCCGCGCCGCCGCCGCCGGTCCCCGCCGAAGCGCAACCGCCATCGTTCGACGATGCCTGGCCGAAGCCGGAGCGATCGCGGCCTGGCGAGACCCCGCCGCCGCGTCGCGCGGGCCGGACACCACCGGCATTCGACGAACCAAACGGCGCCCCGCCACGTAATGACCAACAGCCGGCCGTAACGGTGCTGAAATCGGGCGTCGTCGACGGCATGGCCTATTCGCTCTATTCGGACGGATCGATCGAGGCCCAGATGCCCGAGGGCATGATGCGCTTTGCGTCCATCGACGAGCTGCGCACGCACCTCGATCAGCGGCCCTGAAGGGCGCAATACTTGGCCAGCCATCCGGCGTGAAAATAAAACGCCGTAGTTCTTGTCAGATTCCCGGTAATTCGTTCATATTCGCCAAGTCGTAATAAATTCCCTTTGCGTATAGGCGCGGCCGGATACTTTCAGCACCCTACGCGCTCGCGCGTTCGCGATCCCAGGATCGCGTTTGCGATTCCCAGGAAGGTTGAGCCATGACCGATTCCGCCGGCAAGACGCCCGTCGAACTGACCGCCAATATCGTATCGGCCTATCTCAGCAACAATCCGACGCAGGCTTCTGAAATCCCGAGCCTGATCAGCCAGGTTCACGCCGCGCTGCTCCGGGTATCGACCGGCCGGATCGAGACGCCGCTCGAACCGGCAAAGCCTGCCGTGTCCGTCAAGAAATCGATGACCCCGGAATATCTGATCTGTCTCGAGGACGGCAAGCGCTTCAAGTCGCTGAAGCGCCATCTGCGCACGCAATACAACATGACGCCGGAGCAATATCGCGACAAATGGGGCCTTCCGCCCGACTATCCGATGGTTGCGCCGAATTATGCGGTGGCCCGTTCGCAGCTCGCCAAGAAGATGGGCCTCGGCCAGCAGGCGCGGAAGCGGAAATAGCCCCCGTCATTGCGAGCGAAGCTACGAAGCGGTGGCAAGTGCCTCGCGCGCATCGGAGCGGATGCGTTCGACCATCGAGCGCAGGCCGTTGGAGCGCTGCGGCGTCAGATGCTCGCGAAATCCGAGTTCGTCGAACAGGGCAATCGCATCCATCGACAGGATCTGCTGCGGCGTATGCCCGGAATAGAGCGTCAGCAGGATCGCGATCAGGCCGCGCACGATGTGGGCGTCGCTGTCGCCGAGGTAATTCAGGCGCGGTTCGCTGTTGCCGCTGCGGTCGAGCTGCTTGGCGAGCCAGACCTGGCTGGCGCAGCCGTTGACCTTGTTGGCCGCTGAATGCTCGGCTTCCGGCATCGGTGCCAGCGTGCGGCCGAGTTCGATGACGTACCGGTAGCGGTCGTCCCACTCGTCCAGCAGCTCGAAATTTTCCCTGATCTCGTCGATCGTCATCGTGGCCCGTGTTCCATGCTCCACCGTCTATATAGGATGCGGGTGGAGCGAAAGCGACGAAAATGGAACCGGTTCCGGGCCTATTTTCCAGCCATTATTCCGTCAATGCACAGACGTGCCGCGCCACTCGGTTGCAAGATCGTCTTGCGTGAGCGTGTCGCCCCGCGCCGTGGCCGCCAACGTGGCTTCGTCGCCGCCCGGGCCGTCGATCGAGCCGGTGTGGTCGGGGGCTTTTTTGTCGGGCTTGTCGGACTTATCGGGCTTGTCGGTGATGATCTGATACAGCTTGCGCGCGCCGTCCTGCGCACGCTGGCCGATCACGGTCGCGGCCTGGCCGCCGACTTCACAGGCCGCCGGCTGGCGCTTGCAGAACTGCCCCATGTCGGAGACGGCCGCGGTCGCAGCCGATACGGCTTCGGAGGCGCCGATCTGCGGCAGTTTGTCCGATTCAGGCGTCTTTTCTCTGGGCAGCAGCACGAGCACCAGTCCGAGCCAGAACACCATGCGAAGTAGAAAGAACATCTCGCGACCCCGGTCGTTTCTTTTGGTCCTGTTGCGGTTATGTCCGCAGCTTTGCTCCTGACTATCAGCCGTCGATAAATCGCAAGTGTTTGCATTGAAGTAAATTCGCCGAAAATTCGCTGAAATTTCCAATGATTTGATTCGATGTAAATTTTCGATTGATAAGCGCGAACACAAAAAAGTGGGCGTGCCGGGACGTCCACCATTTCGAAACCATAGATCGATCGCGCCGGAAACCTGTCGTTCACCATCCGCGTCGAATGAGCGTTCCGTAACCGGTTAAAGCTCCGCGAATGCAGGGTGTTTGCCGCCCGGTCGCCGTGCCTTAGCGTTCGCTTAAGTTCGCTCTGACACGGTGGGCCAAAGATAAGGGGGCGTTCCGGCGCGTCTGCAAAGCCAATTTGCCAGACGAACAAGCCGAAGCGCAAAAGCCGTGAGTGTTTTGAGTATCATCCGCGATTGTCTCGATGCGCTGCTGCATCCGTCCGCACGATATGCGCTGACGCGCGCGCGCCATCGCGCCTTTATGGCGCCGCGGCTGCTCGGCAGCCTCGCCGCCTTTGCGGCATTCCCGGTCTACCTGGCGATGCGCGGTGCGCCCACGGCGATCGAGGTTGCGGCTTTTGCCTGGCTGATCGCACCCATCCTGCTGTCATGGTTCCTGTCGCGTACCGGCCGTTACGACGGCGCGCATTTTCTGTCGTCGCTGGCGCTGGCCGGTCTCGTCATGATGGTCGCCGCGACGACCGGAGGCATTGAGTCCTTTGCCGCGGTCGGGCTGGTCGTGGTGCCGCTTGAGGCCGCGCTCTCGGCCTCGCGCCGCGTCGTTGCGTTTGCCTCGGCGCTGGCGTTGTCCTGCGCAGCGCTATTGATCGCCCTCGGGCATTTCGACCTGTTGCCGGTAGTGGAGCCAAACGCGGCGTTGCATAGCCTCCTGATGGCGGTCGGAATCGCAGCGGCGACGCTATATGCCGTCGGTCTCGCCTTTGGCTCGGAATCGCTGGCGCGTACCAGCGTCGCGCTGCTCAGTGTCGAGGAAGACCGCTACCGCTTGCTGGCGCTTAACATGAGCGACGTGATTTCACGCCACAGCCGCAACGGCGCCGTGCAGTTCATTTCGCCCGCCGCGGAAACCATGCTGGGCGCTTCAGTCATGCGGCTTGCAGGTCACGGCCTGTTCGACCGCGTCCATGTGGCCGATCGTCCTGCCTATCTGACCGCATTGTCGGACGCCGCGCGTGGCGGCGAGGCGCGCAGCGTCGAGTTCCGGCTGCGGCGCGATGTCGCCCGCGGCCAGAGCAACTCCGATTTCATCTGGGTCGAGATGCGCTGCCGGCCGCTCGAGAATGCCTCGCCCGAGGCCGAAGTCGTCGCCGTGATGCGCGACGTCACCGACCGCAAGGTGCAGGAGCAGGCGCTGGAGTTGGCGCGTACCGCCGCCGAACGGGCGGATGCGTCCAAGACGCGCTTCCTCGCCACCATGAGCCATGAACTGCGTACGCCGCTCAACGCCATCATCGGGTTCTCCGAGATGATCGTTCAGGAAGATCTGCTGATGATCGACGCGGCGCGGCGCAAGGAATACGCGCAGCTGATCAACGATTCCGGGCAGCACCTGCTGTCGGTCGTCAACGGCATTCTCGACATGTCGAAGATGGAGTCCGGCAATTTCGAGATTTCGCCGGAGCCATTCGCGCCGCGCGCCGCTTTGCTGCATTGCTGCAACCTGCTGGCCCTGAAAGCGCGCGAAAACGGCGTCGATCTCGTCACCCGTGCGCCGGAAGATCTGCCCATGATGACGGGCGATCCACGCGCCTTCAAACAGATCGTGCTGAATCTGGTCGCCAACGCCGTCAAATTCACCGAGCGCGGTGGCAATGTCACGGTCTCGGCTGCGGTCGAGGGCTCGCGCCTGATGCTTCGCGTTACCGATACCGGGGTCGGCATCGCGCCCGACGATCTCAAGCGGATCGGCGATCCGTTCTTCCAGGCCGGCAAGACCTATCAGCGCAAGCACGAAGGCACCGGCCTCGGGCTGTCGATCGTGAAGGGCCTGGTCGGATTGCACCATGGCGAGGTCAGCGTGCAGAGCAAGGTCGATGAGGGAACCACGGTAACCGTGGTCTTGCCGCTTGCCTTCGCGCCGTCGGCGGTGGAATTGAATTCGCCTTCGAGCCCGGTACCTTCGAGCCAAGCACCTTCGAGCAATGTCGCGACGCTGAAGCCAGCGCTGCGATCAGGATTACAAGACCAAGCCCATCAGGTGAAGAAAAGTGCCTAAGCGAACGATCGAGGACGACGAGATGCTGCGCCGCCGCCGCGGCGCGAAAGCGGTTGCAGTCGAAGCGGAAGAAGAGCGCGGATTTGTGATGCGTATGCTCTTGCACAGTCCGAAGGACATGCTGGCCGGCGCGCTGGCCGTTGCCGCCATCGGCGCCATCCTCACCAACGCTTTGTTTCTGCAGGCCGGTCGTCACCCGTCGCCGATGTTCGGTTCGGTCGTGAAATTGCCGGTGCCCGCGGTTGCGAATCCGCTGCCCCGTCCTCGCCCGGTTGAACTCGCGGTGCGTTCCGCCGAGTCTCCGGAACCCAAACCCGTCGAGAGCAAGAACGCCGATCCCAAAACGACTGACACCAAGACCTCTGATCCCAAGGCCGCCTCTGACCCAATGACCAATCTGGTGGTCAGGTCGACCGGTTCGGCTCCCGCCGCCGCAGCTTCCAGCACGGCTACTCCGGCGGCCAAACCGAACGGGTCCGCGCCGGCCGCCGCGCCCCATGTCATCAGGCCGCCGGCATCGATTCCAGCTTCCGCGCAATCCGCGGGCGCGCGCCGCGTCGCGTCGGTGCAGCGCGCACTGACCGAATACGGCTACGGCCAGTTGAAGCCGACCGGCGCCGTCGGTTCGGACACGCAGGCGGCGATCTCGAAATTCGAGCGCGACCGCAAGCTGCCGGTGACCGGACAGATGTCCGACCGCCTGGTGAAAGAGCTCACCGCGATGACCGGCCGTCCAATCGAGTAGGGACGGGCCTTACGACCCGTCCAGCAGGATCTCGGTGACCTCGTCGGAGAATCGTTTTCTCCGCCCGTCGATCAAAATCCATTCCGGGTCATTCTGATCCGGCTTCGCGCGCGGCATGCCATGGTCGAGCAGGGCGCGCGCGCAGCCTGACCAGTCGCCGCCTTCGACCGGCTCGTTGCAAGAGGCCCAGGAAAGCGAGCCGCAGGCATTGTCGCCAAAGCCATGTTGCTCGGTCCAGCTGGCCCCATGTTCGAGCAGGAACCGGGTCAATCCGGCATCGCCGCGAAACACCGCAAGATTGAGCGCCGACGCATTCCAGTCGCCGCCGCGCACCGCGATCGGCCAGCCGAGCCTGACCATCAGCCTTACCCCCACATCGTTGCCCTCGGCGGCGAGATCGGGCATCAGCCGCAACTGCGAGGCCGGAAGCG
The DNA here is from genome assembly GCF_040546575.1 of Bradyrhizobium sp. OAE829. Classification (NCBI taxonomy): domain Bacteria; kingdom Pseudomonadati; phylum Pseudomonadota; class Alphaproteobacteria; order Hyphomicrobiales; family Nitrobacteraceae; genus Bradyrhizobium; species Bradyrhizobium sp. OAE829. The sequence continues at coordinate 7,201,991 of NZ_JBEPOE010000001.1, forward strand.
TTTCGGGGAGGTCGGGTCGCCCGGCGCGGATGCGCCGGGCCTCGGCCTCATCGCCGCAGGCGCAGGCCGCAATGAACGCTTCCTCATCCGGAATGGGTTCGTGTGCAGCGCTCGCGCGCAAGAGATCGGCGACCTCGCGAAGGCCAAACTGCAAGGCGAGCCTGTAGGCGCTGACGCCATCAGGCGTCGCTGCCAACGGGTTTGCACCTGCGTCCAGGAGCGTCTCGATACACCGGCGGGATCGCCGCCGCCGGATCGCCCACAGCAGTGGCGAGCCCCATTCGTTCAGGGGCGAATTGCGGGCGGGTTCATTCGGATCGCCGCCGTGCTGGAGCAGCAGTTCAAGTGCGGCGACATTGTCGAAGTCGAGTGCATGGTAGATCGCGTTACTGCCTGCAACACGGGCGCCACGCTCCAGCAGCAGGCGGGTACAGGCAAACGTCTCCAGCGAGTGATAGAGGGACTCGCCGTCATTGGGATCAGCGCCAGCGTCGAGCAGCAGGTGCGTGAGCTCGGCGTCATGGTTCGTTCCGGCCGCGCCGTAAAGCGCCGATAACGGATTGCCGTCGTCAGGTTCAGTGACCGATGCCGGCGGCCAACGGTTGCCGATACGCTGGTTGGGGTCGGCGCCTGCCGCCAGCAGCAGACGGGCACAGCGATGCAGACGCGCGCGGAATTCCGGAACGGACAACAGGCTGGAATGCGTGACGGCGACGAGCGGTGGCAGTTTCAGTGGTCCACCCGGGCGATTGACCCATGCCGCATCCTGCTGCGTGGCCAGTCGCAACGCATCTTCGGCGCCGATTGCACATGCCAAATAGGGGTTGCCCGAGACGAGGTCGGGGTTTTCGGCCAGCATCCTGATCGCGACGCGCGGATTGGCGCGATTTGCCGTGCCATTGATGTCGCCGGCATAAGCCAGTTGGAGCCAGCGCAGGACACGTTCCTCGCGCTCGCTGCCGTTGGCCGATTGCGCTTCCAGATAACGCCTCAGGTCCTGCCAGGAAGCGAAGCCGTAGTCACGCGCGACACACGATTGAGCGTCATGGAGCCGGAGATTCAAGGATGCGATCTGGTCGTCGCTCTGCCCCGCGGCTGCCGGAAGGGCGCGGCGAAAGCGGGCAAAAGCGTCGCCATCACGTTGCCGGTAGAGACGGATCAGATCCTTGGCTTGCTTCTTGAGGTGGTCGAGATTCAGTCGATCGGGCGATCGTTCCATTGGAAACCTCCGTGCATGGAGCGCCGATGGTCCGCAATACCGGCTGCTGCACAAAGGCTCTAGGTGCTGCTTGGAGGCTGCAAGTGGGTTCGACCCTTCCCGCGGACCCGGGCGCGGCTTGCACCGCAGCATTGAGAATATGGTTGGTCCGCGCGACGGTCAACCCGCCGTATGCCGGCCGCAAGTATTCTCGCGGCCGGTGAACTTTGCCCGGCTTGCAGCCGCTATGCTGGATACTAAGGCCTTGCCTCGAGGATCATGTTGAACGGCGTCTCGGTGGCACGACGCACGCTCTTGAAGCCACCCTTCAGGATGACCTCGCGGAGCCGTGCTTCGCCGGCCTGCGCGCCAAGCGCCGTGCCGACTTCCTGCGAGAGCGAGGTCGGCACGCAGATCATGGTCGATGCGGCATAGTACAAGCGTCCGACCGGGTTGAGGTTCTGCTCGAGACGATCGCCCGCTATCGGCTCGCAGATCATCCATGTTCCGTCGTCCTTCAGGGATTGGCGGATGTGGGCGGCGGCTCCCGCCGGGTCGCCCATGTCGTGCAAGCAGTCGAAACAGGTCACGAGATCAAAGTCCTTGCCGGGATAATCCTTGGCGAGGCCGACCTCGAAGCGTGTGTTGGCGGAAGCGCCGTGGGTTTCGGCATGCGCCTTTGCATCCGCAATCGAACCGGGATGGAAGTCGAAGCCGACGAACCGGGATTTCGGGAAAGCCTTGGCCATCAGGACCGTCGACCAGCCGTGGCCGCAGCCGACGTCCGCGACATTGGCGCCGGCCTCCAGCTTCTTCATCACGTCACCTCCGAGAGCAGGAAGCCACGTCGACACGATGTTGTTGTGATAGCCGGGCCGGAAGAAACGGGCCACCGCACAGAACATGCAGCCGGCCTGATCGCCCCAGGCGACACCGCCGCCGGACTTGAACGCTGCCTGAACTTTCGGCTGGTTCTCGAGCATCGCCGCCATCAGATCGAAGCCGCCCATCAGGTAGACCGGGCTGTCGGGAATAGCGAACACCATCGCCTGCTCGGGCGGCAGCGCGAATTTCGCCGAGGCAGCGTCGTAGGACAAATAGTTGGAACTCGCCTGATTGGACAGCCACTCGCGCAGATATCGCGGATCGACCTTCGCGGTGCTGGCGAGTTCGGCCGAGGTCATCGGCCCATTGGTGTGCAGCGCCTTGTACAATCCAAGCGCATCGCCCATCCGGACCATGGCGACGCTGGACGCGCCCCCGAGGTCGCCCAGCATCTGGCCGACGAATGCGTTGAGTTTGCCTTCATCAATCCGGGTCGCTTGATTAACGCTCGACATAGCTACCTCCACTGACAATTGATTTCGGTTAGAACAGATCCGCCAGCATGCGGGCGGCACGGACCGCACCGTCGGCTTCGACGGATTTGAATTTGGCCGGCGCGCGCATCGCACCAACCATCGCTTCAGCGATCATGTCCGGCGTCGACGTCGCGAATGCCATGCGCGTGCCGGCGCCATGGCGATCCAGACGATGGGCGACGTGGAAATTCTGCTCGAAGTGGTTCTGGAGCGGGAAATAGAGGAACGGCGTCCCAGCCGCGGTCAACTCCATGCAGGTGGTAAGGCCGCCCTGCACGAGGGCGAGATCGCATGCGGCGAGATGACGGTCGAGGTCGGGGACGAACGCGCGCATCTCGACGCCATCAGGTACGCCGAGTGAGGCCGGATCGATCCGCGGGCCCGCCACCACGATCATGCGCAACTCGGGCAGCCTGGCCCGTGCCATCGGATAGCTCTGCAGGATGCGTTTGATCAAATGGGTGCCGACGGCGGATCCCCCGACCGTGACGATGCAGACGCGCTCGTCCGGCCGGTAGCCGAGGCGCTCGCGCAGCTCCGTGCGGCTGCCGAAAAGATGCGGATGTTCGCCGATGATATAGCCGGCGAAGTCGAAATGCCTTGGCACCCAGTCGCGGATCGCCGGCTGGTCCTTGCCGAACGATAACGGAACGATGTCCTCCAGGCTTCCGACGAAAATGGCGCGGTCACGCACGCCGGGATGCCGCTCGATGTGTTCGATCATTTCGGCGTTGTAGTCGGTGGTCAGGAACGCCTCATGCTCGCCGCCCGACGGCATCGGCACATAGCCGACGAAGTCGGTGAACCAGGCAAGTGCGGCTTTCTTCAGCTCGGGGTGCTCGTGCCAGTAATGGTCGATGTCCCAGGCCTCGTCGGCGATGACGAGATCGTAGTCTCCCTCGTCGACGGCATCCTGGAAGGTCATGAAGTTCGCGATCAGCACCTCATCCATGTTGCGGATGGCCTGGAAACAATGCAGGTCGTGCTCGCCCGACTCCATCTCGATATGCCTGGACTCGCTGGCCAGCCGCGCACTCAGCGGATGGACGCGCTCGCCGTTCGCCTCCAGCAGGCGGGTCACTGGATCTTGTGCCAGCCAATCGACCTCCAGATCCGGGTGCAGCTTGCGTAACTCGCGGGCGATCGCGATATCGCGCCGCCCGTGCCCGAGGCCGATCGGCGAGGAGAGATAGAGTGCGCGCTTGGCCTTCCTTGTCGTGCGGTTCGATCCGCTCGCAGAGGAGGCGATGGCGAGCCTGCGCGCGAGGAAATCGACAATCAGGGTGTTGGTCTTTGCGGGAATGCGGCCGAGCGGGTTGTGACCGCCGCCCGGAATGGTCACCAGCTCCGCATTCATGACCTCGGCCAGCGATTTCGCGCGCGCATGGCGCTGGATCTGGTCGTTGTCGCCGTGAATGAGCAGCACCGGACAGCGGATTTTGCGGTACATCGCTTCGCTGACATCGAAGCGCGGCGGGATCATCCGTGCATCGACGGTGTTGACCAGCACCGGGCCGGTGGTGTCGCTGGCCCAGCCGATGCCGTCCTCGATCTGCTTGGTCGAGTGCGGTTCGGAATGGATGTTGCGGATAAAGTGCTCGGCGAAGTCGGGGTAATCCGCCAGCCAGTGCGCGCGGTTGAATTTATTCCAGCCGTCGAACCGTTCCTGTTTGGCATCGAAATGCTGGTTTGCAAGATGGGGATAGTTGGCGGGTCCGATGCTCGCTACCGTCCCGACCAGGATTGCGGCCTTCACGCGATCAGGGTGATGTGCGGCCAGCACGCTGGCGAGCATGCCGCCAAACGACAGGCCAACGAGGATTGCCTTGCCCGCGCCGGTAGCGTCCATGACGGCAAGCAGATCCGCCACGTAATTGTCCAGTGAGTAGCTCTTCACATCCTCAGGACGGTCGGACTTGCCATTGCCGCGGCCGTCATAGGTGATGCAGCGGAAGCGTTCGCTGAAATACGGCAATTGCGCCTTGTAGATCCGCGAATGGACGATACACCAGGGCGGCACGAACAGCATGGTTTCCGGGCCGTTGCCGTAGATCTCGTAAGCGATCCTGACGCCGTCGCGATCGATAAAACCGGTTTCGTCGGGCAACTTCGCACGCATCGCGTTACCTCATCGATTGGCTGCACCTTCGACGCTGCGAACGAGATCACCGACCCGCCGCAAGGACTGGCGTATCGGCGAGCCCTTCTTCTCGAAACCAAGCAGGTAGAGGCTTTCTGCGCCGATGAACGCATTGGCAGCAAAAGCTCCAACCTCCTCGGGCGTCAGCGGGCCGAGGCCGCCGAGTTCACGTTCAGCCTTGCGTGCCGCGCCGACGATGAGATCGACCCATCCCATGATCGCGGTGCGAACGACCTGCGCGACCGCCGGGTCGGACCAGCTCGCAGCGATCAGTTCCTGCAGCACGCGCACATAACCGGACGCTATGTCGTCATCGAGATAATCGCAGGCCCGGTCCCATTGCTCCGACAGTTTGAGACTGGCGTCGCCGAACATGGCGTTCTGGCGATCCAACAGCTGCGCGTTCAAGTGCTCGAACAGCGCCAGCACCATCCCTTGCTTGGATCCGAAATGATAATGGATCTGGCTCAACGGAACGCCGGCAGCCGCCGCGACGTCGCGGGTCGACAAGCCCGCGTAACCGTTCTGGCGCAACACTTTCTTGGCGGCTTCGAGCAGCGTGGTGCTGGTCTCTGCCTTTTTCTCAATTTTCTTGGCCGTTGCGCGCGCCACGATAGAAATCTCCCTCGCCCAATTATAATTCGGTCGACCGACCGAATCAAGGCCTTGTTCGATTGCTCACAATTTTGTGCGCGCGGACTTGTGACATAGGCCGAGATTGCGTGGACCAATGACTGGCCGGGAACCGCGACTTGCCGGAGCAAGGGAACGGCGCCTGGCCAAGGCCTCTGGTGCCAGCGTGGACGCTGGCCTATCGTTCGGCCCATGCGATTAAAATCATCGATCTGGGTGGCGGCCTATCTGCGCCGTTGCCAAACCGAAGGCGTCTTCGGTGCCGTGCGCCGGCGCGGCGCTGAAGAAGCCGGTGCCGTCTTCGTCAAGGTGGCTCACCTCGACGGCAACGCCATGCTGTACGGGCCGGCGCCGCAGACCGTCTATGACGAGAGCCGGCCGACCGAGCGCCTGTTCGTGCCGGCGTCGCCGCAGCCGGTGCCTGAGCAGTCGGTGGAAGAACGTCTCGCCAAGGAAATCAAGTTCGATCCCGACACCTGGATCGTCGAGACCGAGGACCGGGCAGGGCGGCATTTTCTCGAGCTGGCGAAGGCCTGAGGCCGGCCTATTCTATCTTTGCATGGGGTTGTTTTCGAGATTTTGTGCCCGGGCACGAGATCGTTAGGCCGTCGTCTAGCGCTTCGAACCGTCGGTGCCGGTGCGCACGATTGGCGCGCTTCCGGGCTGTGTGGCCGGCCGTGTCTGGGATGGGGCGGAGCGGGCGCGGTTGCGCTCGTCGTCGTAGAGCGCGGCGCGATATTTGGCACGCGTGACCGCCATGGTCGAACCGCGCCATGCCGCCAGCATCACCAGCGCGGATCGTTCGGTGAGCCGGTCGTAGAGCCGCGACAGCCGGTAGACATGGTGCACGGAGATGCCGGATTCGGGATTGAGGAACATCAATATCCGCTGGAATGCCGCGCTCGGCATGTCGAGCGCACGGGCCGCACAGGCCAGCGGCTCGCCGCCGGGGTCATTCACCACCTGGGTGGCGATCCGCGCCGGCAGGATCAGCGCCTCGCCGATCTCCAGCGCGAAACTGTCGGCGTCCACGGCAAACGCGGCCATTTCCAGCGTCTCGATCGCACGCTTGGCGCGGGCCGCCGGAATCCGCGCCGAGGCCTTCAGCGGCGTCTCGTTGAGATTGTGCAGGATCTGCGCGCGTTCGCTGGCGTTGGCCGCAAAGAACATGTCGCTGATTTCGGCGGCATCGTTGGGCCGCATCGCCAGGCTTGAGGCCATCCGCAGTTCCGCCTCGGTCGGCACCCGGGGGGCCGCTTCGGGCGGGGTGGGCGCAATCGAAGGCGCGAGCGGCACCGTCTGGCCGGGATGGGCGCGCCGCAATCCGAGCTTGTTCATGATCTCAAGCGGGGTTGCCGGATAGATGGCAAGCCGGGCCCGCACGGCCGCGCGGGTAGCGTCGTCGACCTGGTCGATCAGCCGTGAAGTGAGTTCGACGAACTGCCGTTCCTCGTCGGCGGAATGCGCGCTGGCCTGGACATAAAGGTCGGTCAGCACGCGCAGCAAGGTGGGGCGGATGTCGACGCCCTCGCGGCGCGAGAGCGACATCAGCCCGTCGAAGCCCGGAAATAATGGTGCTGCGGTCATGTGAGGTAAACGCGACTTGGAAATCCCTTGGCTGAGCCTACGCGGGGCGCTTTAAGAGTTGGTTAAGGAAAATAACCCCTGAAAAAATGCCGGACTTTTGCGGGTGTTGCATTAACCACAGCGGCCGGCCCGTCGGCGGGCCCCCAAGCGGTGATTAAGATGCCGTTAACCACGTTCTGTTCTGAATGATCGCATGTCGCCGGCCAAATCATGTCCGCGCGGCAATGAGAGAGAACGGAACATGGGCACCATCATTGAATTTCCGGCGGATGCAGCTTCGCGGCGGCCCGCCCCGGATGGCGCTTCGGGCGAGGGCATGGGGACCGTACTGATCCTTCCGGTTGTCCGGATCGAACGTCCAACCGACGAGAGCGGCGGGCGCGGACCGGAAGAAGGTACAGCTCCCGGCCGCCGTCGCCGTCGGCGCCCCTGACAAACGGACATTTGAAATGCCGGAGCTGCGCCATCCGATCCGGAATGCCGGGCTTCGGTCACTCCCGGCTCTTATACTCATCCTGATTGGCTCGGCCCTCGGCGGCTGCAGCGGCGGCGATTTCGGCCGCACCCGCGCCGATTTCCGCAACGACGATATGCATCGTTGGCTGGGCGCCGAGGCCACCGGCAGCGTCGGGCTCAAGCCGTCGCATTTCCAGCTCACCGAAAACGAACGCCAGCTTCGCGATCTCGCCTATCCCCTGATCGAGCCGCCGCTTTCGCGGCCAGCCTGGAAGAGCGTGTTCGGCGATTACCAGCCGCTGCCCTCGCCCTGGCGGCAGAAGGTCGTGTTCGATCGCACCACCTATGGACGTGCCCTGATCGACGAGCCGCACCGCGCGCATACCTCGCGCTATCAGCAATTGATCGAGGACGTGCGCAACGACATCACGCGGTTCGAGCCGTTCTTTGCCTCCGCCATCCGCGTGATCGAACTCGACCGCAAGCGCAGTGCCAGCCTGAAAATGGTGTCGGAGCTGTCGCCGGGCGAACGGGCCGACGCGGTCGCCCGCATGGAAGAGAACACGCTCATCGTGCAGTGGGTGCAACAGTGCCTGGAGCGGCGGATCTCGTCCTATCGCTGGGCGCTGGAGCGGCTGGTAATCCATGCCCCTGATGGCATCGCCGCCGATGCCGACCGCCTGATCGGCGAACTCGCCGCCCAAACCGCCAATCCGCCGGTCGCCGGCAACCCCGTGATCGGGCGCGCGGTCGTGGTGAAGGGCTAAAGCGTGATGGCATTAAGTTCGATAGCCTGAATTTTTGAGGTAGTTGGCACATTCCTCTGAGGTGAAGGCATCGAGTGCGTAGCCGATTGCGGCGCAGACCGCGTCGACGGTTCGCGCGGCAGCTTTGCGGACCAGATGCTTGAGCTTGGCAAAGACCTGCTCGATCGGGTTCAGGTCAGGCGAGTATTTTGGCAGGAAGAAGAGTTTGGCGCCGACCGAACGGATGAGCTGGCGAACTGCTTTGCTCTTGTGGCTGCCGAGGTTATCCAAAACGACGATATCGCCGGGTCGAAGGATGGGCAGAAGAACCTTCTCGACATAGGTGCGAAAGCTCACGCCATCGATCGGCCCCTCGATAAACCATGGCGCATCGATCCGGTCATGGCGCAGGGCCGCCAGGAAGGTCATGGTCTTCCAGCGGCCGTGGGGAACCTTGGCGTGAAGCCTGCGCCCGCGCGGCGCCCATCCCCGCAAGGGAGCCATATCGGTCCGCGTCCAGGTCTCGTCGATGAAGACCAGTCGCTCAGCTTCGACGCGACCTTGATACTTTGTCCATTGGAGGCGCCGCCGCGCCACGTCGGGTCGATCGCGTTCGTCAGCCGCCACGCTTTTTTTTGAAGCTGAGCTTCTCGGCATGCACGAAGTCCCACACCGAGTGGTAGTCGACCTTCAGGCCGCGTCCGGCAAGCTCGGCAACGAGCCCTCGTATGGTGAAATCGCCGTCTTTGATCCGTTGCGACAGCCAAACCGCATGGTCTCCCGAAACTGCCTTCGGCTTATGACCACCCATCTGGCCCGGAGCAACGCTGCCAGTATCCTCGACCCGCTGCATCCAACCGATCGCTGTGCTGATCGCGACCCCAAACTGCTTGGCTGCCTGATTGCGGGACATCCCGCCCTCGATCGCGGACACGACACGCTTGCGAAGATCCAGAGAATAAGGCTTGCCCATCCATGCTGGCCTCCGTCCAGCCATCATGGTGAATCAGAAACCCACAGATTTGGGAATCCCAAATCGATTCAACCTAACCCCATCCCGCTTTAATGCCTCACACTTGAGCTTGCCGTCCCGCGTGGTGCGCGGCTTCTATCGCTTGCCCTTCGGCGCGGGCGCGGGCGCGGGCGCCGGTGCGGGTGGCGGCGGTTCCGGCTGCTTGGGCGGCGCAATTTCGGTTTGCAGCGTGCAGCGCGAGGCCGCCAGCGAAGCCTGGGCCTGCGGCATCAGGCCGGGCTCCGGCGCCAACGCCTTCAGCACGATCAATCCGGTGATGGTCGGGGAGTCGATGATCAGCCGGTCGGCGGCGGTGACTTCCTCATCCTCCGGCAACTGGCCATGTTGCTCCTCGGTCATCAGGTCGAGTTCGATCACCTTGCGGCCGGCGGAGCGGTCGTTGATGGCGTAGTAGGCAACCTCGTTGCGGGTGTAGAACGACACCGACGTATAGGCCTGGCTGACCGGCACCGTGAGCTTGAGCGGGCCAGTCGACAAATCGTAGCGGCAGATCGCGACCGCGAACGCCGGGTCCATGAACGGCATCGGCGCGTTGTTGGGATCGGCGAGCGCGAGCGGCGTCACGGCGTTGGTCCTGGTCATCGGTGTCAGCCGCGAATAGGCGTCCTGGGTTGCGATGCGCGGCAGCGCCAGCACGCTGACGAGATGCACCACGCCGCCGAGCAGCACGCCTGCGATGATCGTGAACAACAACCGGATCATGGGCAGCCCACCGTGGTGATGGAGGGCATCGGCGCGTCGCGCTGCGTCCGCGTCGCGACCCCGACCGGCGTATCGTACAACCGCAGCATCAGCGCGTAACGCTCGATCCCACCGGTCGGCAGCCAGTTTCCGGCGCGCGAGCGCGAGGCGATGCGGATCTCGAACGCGCCGTCGGAGCCGCGGATGATTTCCTGGCTGGTGAAGCCGTAGCGCTGCAATGAATTCGCCACCAGATGTCCCTTGCGGTCGAACAGCGTCAGCGTCCAGAACCGCGCCGCCGGCGTCACGCCGCTGACCACCACGTCGCAGCGTCCGTCGAGCGGCTTCTTCTTGTCGTCTGTGGTGGCCGAGAAGGCGATGCCGTCGCCGGTGCCGATCGGCAATTCGCCGCTGCGTGCGATCGAGGCGCGGGAATAGGGATCGACTTCGGCGGTGCCGCTCTTGGGCCGCGCCGTCCACGAACCGATCGTGAGCGTGCCGAGATCAGTGCCGCGCGTCGCCGTCATATAGGTCGAGCCCAGACCGACGACGGTGGCGAGCGCCAACGCGAGCAACGTGATGAAGATCAGCCGCACAGGCCAGTGCTCCGCAAAATCACCGCACTAGTTCTTCCGCTGCGCCGGCGGAGCCTGGTCGCCGGCGGCTGCGACGTAATTGTCGGGGAAGGCCAGCGCGCTCGACGATGTCGACTTGCCCGGCTTGGCCGGTTCGCTGGCCGATGTCTTGCCCGCGGTCTTGCCGGCCTCGTCGAGCAGCTTCTCGACGCGCACCAGAATGTCGGCGCCGCGCTTGGTGAGCACCGGCGGCGGGCCCGGCTTGGTGTCGAGGATCTTCGGCGCGCCATTGGCGGCGACGTTGGCGGGCTGGGCGGCCTGCGGCACTTTCGTGCCCATGCCGATGCCCGGCACTTCCTTGATCTCGACGCCCTGGTGAGCGACCACCATGACCTCACGCCAGGTCTGTGCCGGCAGCGAACCGCCGGTCATGCGGTTGGTCGGGGAATAGTCGTCATTGCCGTACCAGACCGCGCAGGTAAAGTTTCCGGTGAAGCCGACGAACCAGGCGTCGCGATACGCGTTGGTGGTGCCGGTCTTGCCGGCGGTCGGAATGCCGTCGATGATCGCGCGCCGTGCGGTGCCTTCGCTCACGACGTGGCTCATCATTTCCGACATTTCGGCGGCGACGTTGACGGGAATGGCCTGGATCTGCTTCTTGCCGTCGCGATCGAAGCGCCAGACCAGATCGCCGGCGCCGGTGCGCACTTCCAGCACCGCATGCGGGATCGGCGCCTTGCCCTTGTTCGGGAAGGTCGCATAGGCAACCGCGTGTTCGAGCACGTTGACTTCATCGGAGCCGATCGGCATCGACGGCGTATCGGGCAGCGGCGCCTTGATGCCGAACCTGCGCGCCACTTCGGTAATCTTGACGCGGCCGGCCTTGGCCGGGTTCGGCGACTTGCCGCCGAGCGCAATCGAGAGCTTCACCGGAATGACGTTGATCGAACGCGTGATCGCCTGCGTCAGCGTCATCGGTCCCGAATAGGAGTGGCTGTAGTTCTGCGGACACCAGTTGCCGATGCAGACCGGGCCGTCGACCACGATCGAGGACGGCTTGTAGCCGTTCATCAGCGCGGTGGCGTAGACATAGGGTTTGAACGACGAACCGGGTTGGCGCATCGCGTCGGTCGCGCGGTTGAACTGGCTCGCGCCATAGTCGCGTCCGCCGACCATGGCGCGCACGCCGCCATCGAGGTCGGCGACGGCAAGGGCTGCCTGGGTCGCATGGTAATCGCGGCCGAACTGCCGGAGCTGGTTCTCGACGGTTGCTTCCGCGGCGCGCTGCACGGTCATGTCGATCGCGGTGCGGACCACGAAGACGCGCTCGGTGTAGGATTTCGGGAACGTATCGACCAGCCTGCGCATCTCGTCGAACGCCCAGTCGAGATAGTAGTTCGGCGAATTCTCGTCGCGGCGGTCGACGGCGACGGCCGGATTACGCCGCGCACCGAACACCTGGCCTTCGGTCATGAAGCCGGCATCGACGAGGTTGTCCAGCACTACGTTGGCGCGGGCGCGCGCGGCCGGCAGGTTGATGTGCGGTGCGTATTTGGTCGGCGCCTTGAACAGGCCGGCCAGCATCGCGGATTCGGCAAGCGTGACGTCGCGCGCCGACTTGTTGAAATAGAAATGCGCCGCACCGTCGACGCCGAAGGTGCCGCCGCCCATATAGGCGCGGTCGAGATACAGTTTCAGGATCTCGTTCTTCGTGAGCCGCGTCTCCAGCCATATCGCAAGGAAGGCTTCCTTCACCTTGCGTTCGATGGTGCGCTCGTTGTTCAGGAACAGGTTCTTCGCCAGCTGCTGGGAGATCGACGAACCGCCCTGGCGCACGCCGCCGGCCTGCGCGTTGGTGACGAGGGCGCGCGCGGTGCCGGCGATGTCGATGCCGAAATGGTCGTAGAAGCGGCGGTCCTCGGTGGCGAGGGTCGCCTTGATCAGATTGTCCGGAAAGTCCTCCAGCGGGATCGAGTCGTTGTGCTTGATGCCGCGGTTGCCGATCGGATTGCCGTAGCGGTCGAGGAACGACACCGCGAGGTCGGATTTTTTCAGCCAGTCGTCGTCGGCGGTTTCGCGAAACGCGGGCACCGCGAGCGCCAGCATCAGGATCAGGCCGCCGAGACCGATGGTGGCGGCTTCCGAAGCCGGCTCGATGAACACCCAGCGCTTCCAGCCGCCGACATAGAAGCGGTCCATGAAGGTCGAAAAGCGCTCATAGAGTTCGCGCGCGCCCTTGCCGGATGAGAACAGCGTCGAGTCGATGCGCGCGTCGATGTCCAGCATGACGTGCTGGATCTTTGTCTTCCATCGCGCTGGAATGAACTGGCGCACCGGGGCCCTTGCTCGGTTCGTAGGCGCTCTGCGCACGCTTGGCGCTATCGAGACGTCTTGCTTCGATGTTGCGGCAAACCCAAGGCGCTTTTACGGCTCGCCAGGCGGCCTTCAAGCACGTTGGGGACTCGCGGTTGTTCTATCCGAGCGGGGGCCATAAACCAATGGTCTGGCTCACCATTTTGATGGTCAGGACTAACGCTGCCCCCGGCTTTTTTGTACCGGCCGGAGCGGTCTCGCTTGCAAGGCTGCCACCGCACCTCCTAGAAGGGCGCAAGACCGATCGGATCCGGAAAACCCTGAATTCATGACCGCACCGCCCAAGCGAGCTTCCGGCCAGGAGGGATTCTTCTGGAAAACCAAGACGTTGGAAGAGATGTCCAGCGCCGAATGGGAAAGCCTGTGCGACGGCTGTGCGCGCTGCTGCCTGGAAAAGCTCGAAGACGAGGATACCGGCAAAATCTATTTCACCCACGTCTCCTGCAAGCTGCTCGATTCGGGCTCCTGCGCCTGCAAGGACTACCCGAACCGCTCCGCCAAGGTTCCCGACTGCGTCCGGCTGACCCCCGAAAACGTCCGCACCCTGAACTGGCTGCCGCCAAGCTGCGGCTACAAGCTGGTCGCCGAGGGCCGTGACCTCTACTGGTGGCACCCGCTGTTATCGGGTGATCCCAATACCGTGCATGAAGCCGGCGTTTCCGTGCGCGGGCGGGTGCAGGGAACGGAGAACGAGATCGCCGACGAGGATCTCGAAGATCACATCGTGCAATGGCCGGCGCTGTTGCCGAAGCGGGCGCGGTTGAAGAAGCGGCCGGCGTGAATTCGCAGCGCGGCCCAGAGCAAATCGCGAAAACAACCCCATGCCCCAGGGCCCTTTGCGAAGCTGGCGCTGCATGAGGCGGGCGGGTTCAAAAAGCGGCCGAAATCGTAACGTTTTGCGCAAGCCATCGATCACGTGATTGCGAAGCTGCGCTCGCGGGATGCTCCCATGCGCGCGGGTGCCTGCCGCCGGAGCAGTTTGCGCTCTAAAGTGCAGCCGATATAGCGATTCCATCTCGGCGGCTTTGAGCTGCGAAGAAAAATATTACGTCTCAAATGAACAAGTTCGAACGGCAGCGTGGTCAACCTGCCGACCACGATACGTTAACCGACGAAATTTCGGCTGAAATCTCGCACATCACGACCGAGGTCATCGATGTCAGCGATGCGCCGCCGATTGCGCCGCGCGCGCCGCTGACTCAGGACGAGGTCCGCACCATCCTGATCAGCCTGATGCTGACGATGTTTCTGGCCGCGCTCGACCAGACCATCGTCGCAACCGCGTTGCCGACCATTGGCCGCCAGTTCGGTGACGTTTCCAATCTCTCCTGGGTGATCACGGCCTACCTCCTGGCATCGACTGCGGTGGCGCCGGTGTTCGGCACGCTGAGCGACATCTACGGCCGCCGCGTCATGATCATTGTCGCGCTCAGCCTGTTCATCGCGGGCTCGATCCTGTGCGCATTGGCGCCGAACATGCCGATCCTGATCCTCGCGCGCGGCCTGCAGGGCCTCGGCGGCGGCGGCATCATGCCTGTCGTGCAGACCGTGATCTCCGACGTGGTGAGCCCACGCGAACGCGGCCAGTACCAGGCCTATTTCAGCGGCGTGTGGGTCGCCGCCGGGATCGGCGGGCCGGTCGTCGGAGGGGTGTTCGCCGAACATCTGCACTGGTCGATGATCTTCTGGATCAACGTGCCGCTCGCGCTCGGCGCGCTGGCGCTGCTGCTGCCGAAGATGGGCAAGATCCCGGTGTTCCACCGCCGGCGCAAGGTCGACTGGCTCGGCGGCGTCTTGCTGATGGCGGCAGCCGTGGTGTTCATGCTGGTGCTGACCTGGGGCGGCAACCGTTATCTGTGGCTGTCGCCGACCATCATCGCGATGATCGGCGCGTCGGCTGCGCTGGCGTTCAGCTTCGTCTGGCACGCGCGCAAGGCCGACGAGCCGTTCCTGCCGCTGCCGCTGATGGGCGGAACGGTGGTGCCCTATGCGATGGCCGCCGGCGGCTGTGCGCTCGGCGCCATCACCGGACTGACGGTCAATCTGCCGCTCTATTACGAGGTGGTCTATCACCTCACCGCCAGCGAGGCGGGGCTTGCTCTTATTCCGCTCGCCGCGATCTCGACCTGTGGCGCCGCGATCGCCGGACGCACCATGGCGCGCGCCAAACACTACAAGCGCGTCGCGATTATCGGAACGTCGATCGCCGCGGTTTCGGGGTGCGCGCTGGCGCTCACCACGCTGCCGCTGTGGGGATTGCTGGTGCTGCTGTCGGTGTTCGCGCTCGGGCTCGGTACGACGTTTCCGGTCAGCGTGGTCTCGCTGCAGAATTCGGTGGCGCGCCCGCAGATCGGCACCGTCACGGGCGCGATGAACTTCTTCCGCGCGCTGATGTCGTCGTTCACGGTCGCAGCCTTCACCGCGATCCTGCTGATGGTGCTGGGGTCGGACATTTCGCTGGTCGGCGAACACCACGGTCCCCTGAATTCGATCCCCGTCGCCGACATGATCACGGCGTTCCGCTACGTATTCGGCGCCGCGGCCGCGCTGATGGCCGGCGCCACGCTCTGCATGATCCTGATGGAGGAACGGCCGCTGGCCGGTCCGGGGACGCCGCCGCCCGTCGAGATGGCGGAGTAGGGCGCTCTAGCCTTTTTCCGTTCCGATTGAATCGGAACGGGGCTCTGGATTCTTGATTGACGCGTTTTCTGGACGCGAACCGGTATCCACTTCGCTGGAAAACGCTCTAACTAGCCTGTGCCAGCCGCGTATCGATTTCGTCCCGGAGCAGGGCGAAGTCGATCGGCTTGGTGAGCAGACCTATCGCGCCGCCGGCGATCGCCTTGCGCCTGGTCTCCGCATCGCCATAGGCGGTGATCATGATGACGGGAACGTCGGGCCGGATCTCCTTGACCCTGGGCAGCATCTCGATCCCGGTCATCCCGGGCATGTTGATATCCGACAGGATCAGGATCAGCGAATGCTCGATGGTGGAGCCGATGCGGGCGAGCGCATCGGCCGCCGAGCCGGCGAAATCCATCACAAAGCGTTGCGCGCGCAGATCCTTGCGGAATTGCTGGCGAAACAGCGCCTCGACGTCGGGCTCGTCATCGACCACAAGCACCAGAACACTCATGTGGAACCCCGGGTCTTGTTAAGAGGATTGCTGGTCCTCGGCAGGACAATGCGAAACTCGGTGAACTGACCGTGCTCGGTATCGACGTCGATGGTGCCACCATGCTGTTTCACGATGATGTCGTGGCTCATCGACAGACCGAGTCCGGTGCCTTCGCCCGCGGGTTTTGTGGTGAAGAACGGGTTGAACATCTTGTCCTTCACCTCGGACGGGATGCCGGTACCGTTGTCGCGGATGCGAATCTCGACGGCGTCGCCGAGATCGCGGGTGGCGGCGATCAGCACGGGATCAAAGCCGGGCTGGCCGGCCTCGATCCTGCGCCGGTTCACGGCATAAAAGCCGTTCGAGATCAGGTTCAGGAACACGCGGGTGATTTCCTGCGGAAACACCTCGACCATGCCGGCATTGGCGTCGAAGTCGCGCTGCAGGGTGACGTTAAAGTCGGCTCGTTCGGCGCGGGCGCCGTGATAGGCGAGGTTGAGGCTCTCGTCGATCAGCGCGTTGATGTCGGCGGGCCGGTGATCACCGCCTCCCTCGCGCGAATGCAACAGCATGTTCTTGACGATGGAATCGGCGCGCTGGCCGTGCTGGACCACCCTTTGCAAATTGTCCTTGAGCAGGCCGGTCAGTTCGTCAACCTCTTCGCGGATCTTCTCGCTGATCTCGGCAAGCTTGAGCACGTCATTCAGTTCATCGGTCAGTTCCGCCGAAAGGGCGGCGAAATTATTGACGAAGTTGAGCGGGTTCTTGATCTCATGCGCGATGCCTGCGGTGAGCTGGCCGAGCGAAGCGAGTTTCTCGGTCTGCACCAGCCGGTCCTGCGCGGTGCGAAGATCGTCGAGCGACCGCGTGAGATCGTGGGTACGCTCCCGAAGCTCCTTGAGCAGCCGCGTGTTCTCGATCGCAATAACGGCCTGGCTCGCAAAGCTGCTCAACAGCGCAATCTGCTTGTCGTTGAACGGCGAAACTTCGAGACGGTAAATTCCAATGGTGCCGACGAACTCGTCGTCCTTGATCATCGGAACGATGAGGATCGTGCGCGCGCCCGCCAGCTCGGCAAGCTGTACGGTCGCCGGATCGCCCTGGATGTAAAGCGGCCGCGTGCGAAGGTCATGAATGTGTGCAACCTTTTTTGTCAGGACCATTTGTCCGAGGTCGCCGTCGGGATGCGCCCGAAAACTCCGTTGCCTGGCGGCCTCGAATGCCGGAGGCACGTTGTGGAAGCCGACGGTATGAAAACTGTCGCCGTCGTACAGGTTCATGAGGCCGAACTGCGCGCCGCAAATGCGCGTGGCGTTTTCGAGCATGCTCTTGAACACCGGCTCCAGATCACCGGCGGACCGGCTGATCACGCTCAGCACTTCCGACGTCGCGGTCTGCTGCTCCAAAGATTCGGAAAGCTCGCGGGTGCGCTGCTGCACTTCCTCGAACAGACGGACATTGCCGATCGCGATCACGGCCTGGTCCGCGAAGGTCTGCAGCAAGGCAATCTGCTTCTCTTCGAAGGGGTTTACTTCGAGGCGGCGGAGCGTGATCACTCCGAGGCTTTTGCCGTCGCGGAGCAGCGGCACGCTCAGAACGGTGCGCTGGCCATTTTTCTGTCCCAACTTCTTGGCTTCGGGAAATTCGTCGCCCTCGGGAGACAGGAGGTCTTTTACCTGAACCGGCTTTCCCTCAATGACAGCGCGGCCGGCCGTCCAGTTCCGGCTGATGGGCCGCTCGTTCAAGGTGACCGATAGCGGGCCATGGTGCGCACTGAAGCGAAGGTTGTCGCCTTGTTTGAGGCGCACTATGGCGTCATACGCATCGCAAACCTCGCAGGCGCTTTCGACGATCGCCTGGAGTACTGGGTTGATGTCGGTCGGCGAGGAGGCGATGACCTTCAGGATATTCGCGCTTCCGGTCTGGTAGGTCAGCGCTTCGGTAAGATCGCGCGTGCGTGCCTGAACCTCGTCGAACAAGCGGACGTTCTCGATCGCGATCACCGCCTGGTCGGCGAAGGTCATGGCAAGATCGACATGTCGCTCGGTGAAAGGCTGCACCTTCTTGCGGAACAACAACAGCAGGCCGATCGCGACGCCCTCGCGCAGCAGCGGGACACCCATCATGCTTCGGATGCCAACCCGTTGCTGCAAAGCGAAGTCATACTCCGGGTCGTTTTCGGCGTCGTCGATGAGTACCGGTGCATTTTCGAGCAGGACGCGCGCGCCAAGCGAGCCGCGCCCAGGCTTGTGGTCGATGTCCATGACAGCGAGGTGATGCTCTTCGCGCAAGCCAAAGCTCGCCGCGCCTCGAAATCCCTCGCCGACCCTGCGATGGATGACGACAAAATCCGCCTCGCACAGGCTAGCTGCCGATTCCGAAAGCGTGTCGAGAACCTTCTGCAGATCGAATGCCGAGCGGCTGATCACCTTGAGCACTTCGGCGGTCGCAGTCTGCTGCTGCAGGGTTTCGCTCAAATCTTCCGTGCGCTGGCGAACTTCATCGAACAGGCGGACGTTCTCGATCGCAATGACGGCCTGGTCGGCAAAAGTGGTGACGAGGTCGATCTGCTTCTGCGTGAACTCTGCCACCCGTTGTCGCGCCAGCACGATGGTTCCGATCGGCTCATTCTCTCGCAGCAACGGGACGCATAAACTGGTGTGCTGACGGCCGATCGTGGTAGCTTCGCGCAAGGTGTATTCGGGATCAGTAGCGACATCGAGAATTTGAATCGTGCGCCGTTCGAGTACGGCGCGCCCGGTGATCGAACCTCTGTCGGCCTTGAGAGGGTGGGTCTCGAGGAATTCAATGTATTCGCGGCTGTAGCCGACGGCGGCGCCGGCCCGATACTCATCGCCTTCGCGCCGCATGATAAAGGCCATCTCGGCGTCGCAAAGCAGGGCAGCCGTGTTCACCAGCGTATCGAGCACCGGTTGCAGGTCGAAAGTCGACCGACTGATGGTCTTGAGAACGTCGCCAACCGCTGTCTGCTGCTGCAGGGATTCACTCAAGTCGTCGGTGCGCTGCTGGACCTCGTTGAACAGCCGCGCATTCTGTATCGCGATCGCCGCCTGGTCGGCGAAGGTCTGCAACAGCGCCAATTCCTTGTCGCGGAACGCACCTTTGAGCCGCGAGACGCCGATCGCGCCGATGCCGCGCTCGTCCCACATCATCGGAGCGTAGGCCATCGCCTCGTATCCGGCCACTTGCGCCACGTGCCGTACCGCGCGCGTGAGCCGCGTATCGTTGGCTGCGTCGGTGTAATGCACGACACGTCGTTCGCGAATGGCATGACCTGCCGGCGACTTGTCCACCGGTGCCGGGAAGGTGGCGGCCACCGCGTCATGCTGCTTGCCGACATAGGCGCCGAGCGTGACAACGCCTTCGTCATCGACCAGCAGCACGGCAGTCTCGTCGCTGCCGAACAGATGCTTACAACTATCGAGGATCTTGTCGAACGCCGGCTGGGTGTCGGCCACGGAGCTGCTGATCACGCGCAAGATGTCGGCAGAAGCTTTCTGTTGCTCCAGCGCCTCCTTGGTCTCGTTGAACAGCCGCGCGTTCTGGATCGCGATGACGGCCTGGTCGGCGAAGCTGCGCAGCAGGCTGCACTCCTTTTCGCTGAACGGCTTCATCGACGTGCGGCCGACGAAGATCGAGCCGATGGCACGGTCCTCCCACAGCATGGGCGCAAGCGCCATCGAATAGTTTTTGCCGATACGGCGGGCGATCTCGCGCAGTGGCGAAGGCACGTCGGGATCGTTGAACACGTCGGCGTAATGGATCAGGCGGCGCTCGCGGAAGGCCACCTCGCTCGCGGTTCCCTCCAGGGGCACCGGGTACAGCGCGCGCACGCGCTCGGCGTTGGTGCCATGCGCCGCGCCGATGTGGAGTAATCCATCGTCGCCCGCAAGGTAGATGAAGCGGTCATCGCCGCCAAACAGATGCTCGATGCTGCGCAGGATCTCGTCGAATACGGGCTGGGCGTCGGCGACCGAGCTGCTGACGACCCGGAGGATGTCCGCCGACGCTTTTTGCTGTTCCAGCGCCTCCCGGGTCTCGTTGAACAGCCGCGCATTCTGGATCGCGATCACGGCCTGGTCGGCGAAGGTCTGGACAAGTGCGAGTTGTTTGTCCGAAAGCTTGAACCCGACCTGAGGGTGCGTCAGAATGATGGTGCCGATGCCTTTGCTCTCATGGATCAGTGGCACGAAAATGATGTTCCGGAAGCCACCCGCGGCTGCGATTTTTCGAGTGAACTCTGGTGTGTCCGGCGCGCTGGCATCGGGAATCTCTATGATTCGGCGCTCCAGCATCGCACGCGCCGAGGGTGAGCGATCCGGGTCGAAAGCGATCGGATACCTGGCCCTGGCAGCTTCGTGATCGAAACTCGACGCGATCTCCGCGATCGCGTTCCAATGCAATTTGCCATCCTTCAGCGTTGTGATGGTGGCCGAGCATGGCTCGAAGAGCCGCGCAGCGCTCTTTACGATCGCGTCGAACACCGGCTGCACGTCCGACGGCGAACTGGCGATGACCTTCAAAATATCGGCCGTCGCGGTTTGCCGTTCCAGCGCCTCCCGCGTCTCGTTGAACAGCCGCACATTTTCCATCGCGATCACCGACTGCGCGGCGAACATCTGCAGCAGCCGGACGTGCGGCTCGTCGAACGGGCCGGGTGCCCGGCGCGTGACCGTGATGATGCCGACGGCCTTGCCCTCGTTCATGAGCGGCGCGAACAGCATGCTGCGATATCCCCGTGCACGCGCGATGTCGCGTGCCGCCGGCTCGAGTTCGGTATCGACGAGTTCCGCCGGCGCACCGTTGCGGACCAGCTGGTAGGGCGGGAACCGGTCAAGCGGCACCGGGAACGAGGATTGCAGCACCGCATCGCCCGCGGGGTCCGTCGGAGTGAACGCTGACAAATGGATCTGGTCGTCGACGTAGCGAAAGATCGCGGTGGAAAATCCACCGATCAGCCGGTTCGCGCTGGTCACGATGGCCTCGAACACCGGCTGAACATCCGACGGCGAGCCGGCGATCACCTTGAGGACATCAGCCGTCGCGGTCTGTCGCTCGAGGGCCTGCCTGGTTTCGTTGAACAGGCGCGCGTTCTCGATCGCGATCACGGCCTGGTCGGCGAATGTCTGCAGCAATTGCACGTGGTCGGCGGCAAAGGCGCCCGGCTCCGCGCGGGTGACGCTGATCATGCCGACCGGCACGCCCTGGTTCATCAGGGGCGTGAACAATACACTGCGAAAGCCGCGCAGCCGCGCCAGATCCCGGTTCAACTTCGGGACGTGCTCGGCTTCGCTGTCGGGAAACTGAACGGTCTCGCCATTGCGCACCAGCGCGAAGGTCGGGAATTCCGAGATTGATCTTGGAAACGAGGCCTTCAGGCCTTCATCGGCGGCGGGGCTGGTCGGCGTGTACGCCACCAGATGCAGTTCGTCGCCGAGAAAGCGCAGCACCGTGGCGGAGAACCCGCCG
The DNA here is from genome assembly GCF_040546575.1 of Bradyrhizobium sp. OAE829. NCBI lineage: Bacteria > Pseudomonadati > Pseudomonadota > Alphaproteobacteria > Hyphomicrobiales > Nitrobacteraceae > Bradyrhizobium > Bradyrhizobium sp. OAE829. The sequence continues at coordinate 7,223,382 of NZ_JBEPOE010000001.1, forward strand.
AGCAGTCGCTTGGCGCTGGCAGCGATGGCTTCGAACACCGGTTGCGCGTCGGAGGGAGAGGCGGCAATGACCTTGAGGATTTCGGCCGTGGCGGTCTGCCGCTCCAGCGCGTCCCTTGTCTCGCGAAACAGCCGCGTGTTTTCGATGGCGATCACAGCCTGGTCAGCAAAGGTCTGCAGCAGCGCTGTCTGTCTGGCTGTGAAGGCTACCGGTTCCAGGCGACGGAGTACGATCGCACCAATGGCTTCTCCCTCCCGCAGGAGAGGTATGCTGAGGGTGCAGCGGTGTCCCTGTTCGCGCGATTGCCGTTGTCCCTCGGGAAAATCGGCAGCCTCGGGGGCCCAAAAGTCAGACACCTGCACAGGCACCTTGTCGACAACCGAGCGACCCGTGACCCACTCCCTGTTGATCGGTCGACTGTGTTGACCTGTCGGTATCGGCCCGTGATGGGCGCTGAAATGCAGATGGTCGCCAATCTTGAGCAGGACGTTGGCATCATAGGCGTCACAAAGCGCGCAGGCGCTTTCGACAATTGCCTTGAGCGCCGGTTCGACATCGGCCGGCGAGGATGCGATCACCCTGAGCACGTCGGCGGTCGCGGTCTGCTGACGGAGGGATTCGCTCAGATCGTTGGCGCGTTGGCGTCGTTCGTTGAACAGCCGCGAATTCTCGATTGCGATGGCGGCCTGATCCGCAAAGCTCTGCTGAAGCGCGAGTTCATCCTCGGTGAACGGCGCAAGCTGATCGCGGTAAACGATCAGCGCGCCGATCGCTTTGCCTTCGCACCGCAGCGGTGACCCGGACATCGAGCGCGTACCGGCCTCGCGAACATATGGCAATCCCGGCCAATCGGCGATTTCGGAATCGACATTGTCGACATCGGGCACGTGAACCTGGCGGTTCTCGCCCACGATGGTTCCGGGCATATTGCGGCCGCCGATCTTGAGCTGCGTTTCCGGAACGCCGGCGCCGACGCGCTTCGAGCTTTCACCGAAACGGATGGTCTTGGCCCAGCCGTCGCCCTCGGCAATATGGATGGTGGCGCTGGACGCATCGAACAGGCGGGCGCTGGTTTCGGCGATCTGGTACAGTGCGTGTTCGGCATCGCCCGATACGCTGGCAATGGTTCGCAGGATATCGGCGCTGGCGTTCTGGCGCTCCCGGGCGATGCTCAGTTCATGGATCAGCCGGCCGTTCTCCGCGTCCGTCGCTGCCTGACGGGCGATATCAGCGTCGTGGGCGGCGAAGCTGGATTCGAGTCTCTGCTCGAGCTCGGCAACCAGTCTGTAGAGATCGGCCACGGCGTCCGGGGGGAGCGCGGTCATTCACTCAAATCCATTTCACGGCAAGTCATTTCAGAGCAAGCCATTTCAGAGCAAGCCTTTTCACAGCAAGTCATTTCACAGCAAGTCTTGCAGGCCGATGGGGCCAAGCCATCAGTGCTCGCACCAATGTGGCAGATAATTTCATTCCGGGCGCGGCAAGCCACCGCCATCCCGGCCTTTTCTTAAGGCCGGGGCGTCAAAATGTGAAGCAGGCTTAAGCGGTTATCGCCGGGTCGGTGATCAGGTTCCGGGCCGGGAGACCTCGGTCTCCTTGCTGGTGATGAATTCCAGCAGCACCGGAATGCCTTCCTTGGTCTTGGCGATGCCGCGCTGGATCGCGGGAATGATGTCTTCCGGCTTGGTCACCCGTTCGCCATAGCCGCCGAAGGCGCGCGCCATCGCGGCGTAGTCGCCGGAAATGTCGGTCGAGCGGTATTTCTCGGTCGAGATCGGCATCACCTTCAGCTCGATCGCCATGGAAAAATTGTTCAAGAGGATCGACATGATCGGAATCCGCTCGCGCACGGCGGTCTCGAAATCCATGCCGGTGAAGCCGATCGCGGCATCGCCCCAGACATTGATGCAGAGCTTGTCGGGCTTTGCGAGCTTGGCGCCCATGGCGAGCCCAAGCCCGTAGCCGAGCTGGGTGGTCTTGCCCCAGCCGATATAGGACAGCGGCTCGACCGATTTCCAGAACGGCGAGAGCTGGTCGCGCGGACTGCCGGCATCATGGGTGATGACGGTGTTCTTGATGTCGACCGTGTGCTGCAGGTCCCACAATACGCGATAGGGATTGAGTGGGGCGTCGTTGTGGGTGAGTTTCGGCATCCACTTCGCCAGCCATTCCTTGTGCGAGGCGGCGATCTCTGCGGCGACAGAGGATGCGTCACGATCGCTGGTGACGCTTCTGCCGATCTCTTCCAGCAACGCATCGAGCACCAGGCCGGCATCGCCGACCAGGCCGATCCTGGCCTCGACATCCTTGTTGAGATGGTTGGGGTCCAGCGTCGAATGAATGATGGTCTTGCCCTTCGGCATCGCGATGCCGAACGAGGTCTCGGTAAAGGAGCAACCGATGCCGAAGATCACGTCGGCCTCGCCGAGGAATTTTGGCACCGCGCGGGGCACGGCAAGGCCGCCAGAGCCCAGCGACAGCGGATGCGTCTCGGGAAACGACGATTTTCCGCCAAGGCTCGTGGTGACGGGGATGGCGAGACGCTCGGCCAGGCGCTTCAGTTGCGGCCAGGCCCTGGCGTAGTGCACGCCCTGGCCGGCGTAGATCACAGGCCGCTTGGCGCCGACCAATAGCGCGGCCGCTTCCTTGATGTGGACGGGATCGGCGCCGTAGCGCGTGCGCAGCACCGGCGTGTAGTTCAGCGGCTCCGGCACGTCTTCGTTCCACATGTCGGCCGGGATTTCGACGATGACAGGCCCGCCGCGGCCGTTCTTCAGTTTTGTGAACGCCCGCCGGAAAATATTGCAGACTTCAGCCGCAAGAATGATCGGCTCGGAGGATTTTGAGAACGCCTTCATCGCCTGGCTCGAATTGAAGTTCGGGTCGATGTTGGCGAGCCGCCGCGCATAGCCCATCGGCAGCACCAGCACGGGGACGGATTCGCCGTAACATTGCGCCACACCGCCCATGGCGTTTTCGGCGCCGGGGCCGTGCTGCATGCAGAAGGCACCGATCGAATGGCCCGAGGTGACGCGGGAGATCGCATCCGCCATGTGGACGCCGATGCGTTCCTGGCGGACCATCACGGGGCGGATATCGGCACTGGCGGCATATTCGATCAGATGATTGACGGGATAGCCGCAGAGGATATCGATCCCCTCGCGCTTCATGATTTCTGCAATCGCGGCGCCGAGCTTCATGACGGTTTCCCCCTTGTGTGCAGGCCGGTTCGTTCGGCCGATTTCTCACAGTTGGAACAGGAATTTTCCTCACCGTAAAGCGCAGGCGGCGCCTGCTCCGGGAAGTGCTGATATGCGTTTGCCGCCGGAGCGGTTGCTGCAGACCAATACCGGCGTCAAACCGATGAGTTCGAAGTCAAGCAGATCCCACTCGATCAGAAGGTGCCGGGTGCTGTTCGCTGCGGCGGCCTCGAGGCCTGCCGCGTCCTACGGGCGAGAGGAGGGCTACTATCTCGCCTCGTTGCGGCGATGGTTGAACATCGCCGCCATCAGGCCGAGGACATACGCCGTCAGACGGCGATCGTTGCCGGATCGCACCTCGGCGGTGCGCTGTTCTTCCAACTCATCGTTCAGGAGGCCGATGTAGTTTTTTCCTGTTTCACGCTTCTGCGTGGACATGTGCGCTCGCTCCGGAATCCGCCGATCTGCCGAACCATGGCGGGCGCGGCACAATTCAGGGTAAATTTTCGGTACCGTAGGAATACCGGTGCAGTCGGGGCTCCGGCTTAATCAGTCGTTCATCCTGTTCGTCAAAACGCCGTCAATCATTCCAATCTAGGGTTCCATTTGGAGCGTGGCGCGGGAAGAATTCCGGCGGCGTCGACAGGAGTTTTTCATGCGTCGATTGTTGAAGAGTTTTTTCCAGGATCAGTCCGGCGCGACCGCGATCGAGTATTGCCTCATTGCGATGGGAATCAGCATCGTGATCGTCGGTGCCGTCAATGGCGTCGGCGGTGCGCTCAGCACCAAGTTTGGCACCGTCAGCACATCGCTCAAATAGGACGAACCGGCAGCGCCCGCCATGCAAGAGCTGCTGTTCGGGACCTGGGGTCCACCGATCGCCAGTTTCGGCCGGCAGGTCATCGCCTACAGCCTGCAACATCCATGGCGCGTATTCGCCGCCATACTGGTTGTAGCCCTGCTCACGGATCTGATGTTCCGTAATCGACCAGCTGGCGACGGCATCGACGGATTTGATTTTGCCGGAGGAGATGGTGACGGCGGCGGGGACTAACGCCATAGACCGTGTTACCGGTTGTTTTCATCCGTATATAGCGCCTGCATGATCGCGATCCGCGCGAACACCAGCCACCCGCCGCCGGTCTCCGCGGCCCTGATCAAATGCTCGACCGCGGTTTGCCAGCGCGCTTCCTGCTGTTCGGCTTTTGGCAGTTTCATGACGTAGTCGGCGGCGTGCTGCAGCGTCGTAAGCGTGCGGCCGGCCCGCAGCGGGATCGGCTCATCGAACGGCGTCGACCACGGCATCGCGTGCTACCGGCCGAATCCCTCCGCGATCAACTGGCCTTTTTGGTGCGGGCGGACGTACGAACCGGCTTCTCGGCCTTCTTCGGCGCTTCCTTGACCGTTTCCTTGGCAGCACGCTTGCCGCTGCCGCTGATCGGCAGCAGCATTTCGCGCTGACCGGCGGCTGCCTTGCGCGGCTTCTTGCCTTTGGCTTTGCCGTTTTCCTTGCCGCTTTCCTTGGCCGCGGCGGGGGCGGCCTGTTTCTCGTTGGCGAGGCTGCGTTTCAGCGCGTCCATCAGATTGATGACGTTGCCACCGGTCTTCGGTGCCGCCTTCGGCGATGTCTTCAGGCCGTTGCGCTTCTGGTTGATCAGGTCGATCAGCGCCCGCTCGTAGCGATCCTCGAACTGCTCGGGTTCGAACGATCCGGATTTTTGCTCGACGATATGCTTGGCCAGATCCAGCATATCCTTGGTGATCTTCACGTCCTGGATGTCGTCGAAATATTCCTTCTCGCTGCGGACCTCATAGGGGTAGCGCAGCAGGGTTCCCATCAGGCCGTTGTCGAGCGGCTCCAGTGCGATGATGTGTTCACGGTTGGTCAGCACCACGCGGCCGATCGCGACCTTGTCCATGCTGCGGATGGTTTCGCGGATCACCGCAAACGCGTCGTGGCCGACCTTGCCGTCCGGCACGAGGTAATAGGGACGGATCACATAACGGCTGTCGATATCCGCTCGCGGTACGAACTCATCAATCTCGATGGTGCGGGTCGATTCCAGCGCGAGATCGTCAAGCTCGTCCTTCGACACCTCGATGTAGGTGTCGGTGTCGATCTTGTAGCCCTTCATGATGTCTTCGTTGGCGACTTCCTCGCCGGTGTCGGCATCGACCTTTGCATATTTGATGCGATGGCCGGTCTTGCGGTTGATCTGGTTGAACGAGACCTTTTCGGTGTCCGAGGTCGCCGGATAAAGGGCGACCGGGCAGGTCACGAGCGAAAGGCGCAAAAAGCCTTTCCAGTTGGCGCGGGGGGCCATGGGAAAACTCCGAGGACGCAACAGACGACCGTCAAGAGTACCATCGGCAGACCCGGTTTCAAACACGGCGGGGAAGGGAATCTGCCAACGGCGTTAACCGAGACCGAGCGATATGTTCCGCCGTTCGGCTGCGACCTTTTGAACGGTCTGAGCCGCAAAATGTCCTCTGAGATGCCCCGGAACATCGTTTGTCATCATGCGTTGCTTTTGACAGGTGGTGTCGAAGCAATAGCTGGCATTACAGGCACTTACGCAAATGAGGTCCCCCATGGCAACGCGTCGACATGGCCAGATTATCGAAACCCCGACCGAGGCGCGTCAGGCCGAACCCGGCCCGTCGGTGCTGGCGCTCCTGACCGTCTCGACTGGACTGGCTATCCTGATCCTGGGCGTGGTCTGGTTCGTGTTCTTCCGGACGTAAGGGACGCTGCAAATGACAGTCGCCGGCAGCCCGGCCGGACAATGCACGCCGGTTGCCGGTGGCGTGCGGTTGCAATAGCACCGCGGTGTCCCCTGGCCGGAAATGCGCACGCGCATGAGCTTCACCTACGTCATTCCGGATATTCACGGCCGTGATGATCTGCTGAGCCGCGCGCTCCTGGAGATCGACGCGCATGCGTCCGGCAAAACCGGCGTCATCGTCACCATCGGCGACTACGTCAACAAGGGCCCGCAGACGAGGCAGGTGATCGAGCGGCTGCTGGCAGGCATTGGCGGCGGCTGGCGTTTTGTTGCGCTGAAGGGCAATCACGACGCGATGATGGTCGAAGGGCTGCGCGATCCCGCGAAGCAGGCGTTTTGGCTGGAGCGGGGCGGCGACAAGGCGCTGGCGTCCTATGGCGGCGATCCCGCCGCGGTACCGCAGGCCCATATCGCATGGCTCGATCAATTGCGGCTGCTGTATGTCGATGCGCAACGCCTCTATGTGCACGCGGGCGTCGAGGCAGGGACGCCGCTGGAGGAGCAGAGCGAAAAAACCCTGTTGTGGAAGCGCTACCCGAAGGACGATTCGAGCGGGTTCGGCGAGCTCCACGTCGTGCACGGCCACGACAATGATCCCGAAGGCCCACTGTTATTCGAGGGCCGCACCAATCTCGATACCGCCGCCTGGAAAACCGGGCGGCTGACGGTTGGGGTGTTCGACGATGGCCGGCCGGGCGGCCCTGTCGATTTGATCGTGGTCCGCGGGGCAGACGGCCGTTAGCCGCGCTTTTGGGCGCTTTGGGCGGCCGATTCGGCATGCTAGAGCGTTTTCAAGTGAAGTGGACACCGGTGCGCGTGAAGAAAACGCGTGCGCCTGCGACGGACCGCCGCGCCGTAGCGGGCCCCCATGACAAAAAAGTAACCTGGCGCCAAGTGCCCCGTTCATTGGCCGTTCACGCCGGTGAGCCTCATCTTGTGGCAGGTTTTGTGAAGCACACCATTGGAGGCCAGCGTGCGCCTGCTTGTCGTCGAGGATGACCCCGATCTCAACCGTCAGCTGACGACGGCGCTGACGGATGCCGGTTATGTGGTCGATCGCGCGTTCGACGGCGAGGAGGGGCACTACCTCGGTGACAGTGAACCCTATGACGCCGTCGTTCTCGACATCGGCCTGCCGAAGATGGACGGCATCTCGGTGCTGGAGTCCTGGCGCCGCAACGGACGGGCAATGCCGGTGTTGATCCTCACCGCCCGCGACCGCTGGAGCGACAAGGTGCAGGGCTTCGACGCCGGCGCCGACGACTATGTCGCAAAGCCCTTTCACCTCGAGGAAGTCCTGGCGCGGATCCGCGCGCTGCTCCGCCGTTCGACGGGTCACGCCCAGTCGGAACTGACCTGCGGTCCGGTCTCGCTGGACACCCGCACCGGCCGGGTCAGCGTATCCGGCAATCCGATCAAGATGACGTCGCACGAGTACCGGTTGCTGGCCTATCTCATGCATCATACCGGGCGCGTGGTGTCGCGCACCGAACTGGTCGAGCATCTCTACGACCAGGATTTCGACCGCGATTCCAACACCATCGAAGTGTTCGTTGGCCGTATCCGCAAGAAGCTCGACGTCGATATCATCCAGACCGTGCGCGGGCTCGGCTATCTCCTGACGCCGCCGGCCCCGGGCGCGTGACCAGAGCGTTTTCCAGCGAATTGGCGCCCGGTTCGCATAGCAATCAAGTTTACGCAGATTGCGTAGACTGCGGTAGAAAACGCGTCAAAACAAGAATCTAGAGCCCCGTTCCGATGCAATCGGAACGGAAAGGGCTCTGCCGGTCCCTGATTAAAGGCGTTGACGAAGCAACACGCTTACTTCTTTGTTTGAGCATGTTTTTGTCTGAAAACCGGCCGCCACTTTTCCGGATCGCGTCCTGATGCGCGGCTCCTCGCTCGCCACACGGTTGTTCCTGTCGGCGACCGCGTGGGTGGTGGTGATCCTTGTCATCACCGGGTTCGTGCTGTCGTCGGTCTATCGCGATGCCACCGAACGCGCTTTCGACCGCCGCCTCAATCTCTATCTGCGCACCCTGATCGCCGAGGTCGCAACCCCGGACGAGCCGCCCGACCACCCGTTCCAGTCGCTCGGCGAGCCGTTGTTCGAGCTGCCGCTGTCGGGCTGGTACTGGCAGGTCGTGCGCACCGACGGTGACAAGCCCGAAGCGCGGGTGTCGCGTTCGCTGTGGGACAAGAAGCTGCCGAAGCTCGAGGAGCACGGCGCCGAACTGACCGCGGCCGGCATCCGTCTCGGTTATGTCGACGGCCCCGAGGGACAGACTCTGCGGATGGTGGAGCGGCCGGTCGATCTCGGCGCGGACGGCAAATTCCTGATCAGCGTCGCCGGCGATGCCGGCGAGATCTTCGACGAGACGCGCAGCTTCGACTATTACCTCGGCGGCACCTTCGCCGCGCTCGGCATCGTGCTGCTGCTGACCACGATCTTCCAGGTCCGCTTCGGGCTTGCGCCGCTCAAGCGCATTTCCGAATCGATCGCCGATATCCGCTCCGGCCGTGCCGAACGGCTGGAGGGCGAGTTTCCGGTCGAGATCGCGCCGCTGGCGCGCGAGACCAATGCGCTGATCGACGCCAACCGGGAAATCGTCGAGCGCGCCCGCACCCATGTCGGCAATCTCGCCCACGCCATCAAGACGCCGCTCTCCGTGATCGTCAACGAGGCCGCCGCGCACCCCGTCGATGCCTTTGCCAACAAGGTGCTGGAGCAGGCCGACGTGATGCGCGATCAGGTGGCGCATCACCTGGAGCGCGCGCGCATCGCTGCGCGCGTCACAGTGGTCGGCACCGTCACCGAGGTCGCGCCCGCGATCGAGGCGTTGCGGCGGACCATGGAAAAGATCCATCGCGATCGCGCCATCGCGATCGAGCTGAAGGCCGATTCCAACGCGAAGTTTCGCGGCGAACGCCAGGACCTCGAGGAGATGGCGGGCAACCTGGTCGACAACGCCTGCAAATGGGCCGCCACCCAGGTCCTGATCGAGGTGCTGGTCGAGCCGGCGGCGGAGCCCAGCGCCGGGCCGCGGCTGCGGATCATCGTCGATGATGACGGCCGCGGACTGTCGGCCGACGAGCGCGCGCAGGTCTCGCGGCGCGGACAGCGGCTGGACGAATCCAAGCCGGGCTCTGGCCTCGGGCTCTCGATCGTGGTCGATCTCGCCGCCCTCTATGGCGGCAGCCTTGCGCTCGGCGATGCCCCGATCGGCGGGTTGCGGGCCGAACTGGTACTCCCTGGGGTTTGAGCGCGAAAAGCGATTGAATCCGGTCGGGGGAGCGGCCATGCCGCCCTGGATTTCATCATTCCTAAACGACTTCTTAACGCGCACACTTTTATGATGGCGGTTGGACGCGCTTTGCCGTCCGGACGACACACGCATTCCACACCGGGCGCATGAGCCAGACATCGACCGAGCGGCTGAGGGACTATCTCGCCCAGCTCCCGCCTCAGGCGCAGGCGCTGCTGATGCGCTCGTTCGAGCGCGCGATCGAGCGCGGTGAGGAAGTCGCGGTCGCCACCCTCGTGCTCGAGCAACTGCGCAAGGTGGTGCGCGGCACCGAGGAAGACGAAGAAGTGCGGCCGCGGACCGACGATCCGGCGCGGCTGCTGTTTCGCCCCATCGAGCCGTTTCTGGTCGAAAGCAATTTTCCGATGCGGCAGGGCCAGATCCGCCGCACCTCGCTGCTGCCGGTCTGGCAATGGTTGGCCCGGGACGGCGCGCCGGAGCAGGCGCGGGCCTTCGAAGCCGCGCTGGCCGAGATCAGGCAGAGCGGTTCGACGGCGGGACTGGAAGCCGAGACGCGCAAATTCCAGCTTGCCGCCGCGGATGCGATCGCCAAGGTCGCGGCGCCGGTGCAGGGCGACGACAGGCAGCGTTCGCTCGCGCGTATCGGCCCGCCCAACGTCGTCGAGGACTTCTTGTCGATCGGGTCGGTTTTGCGCGCCCGTGAGGCGATGGACACGCTGGGCAGCCGGCTTCCCAGCCAGTTGCGGGGGTTGTCGGAATCCCAGATCGCGTCGGTGACCTCGGCGCTCAATGTTCCCTCGCTGCAGACGCCGCAACTGCTGCCGTTCGCGCTGTCGCTGATCATGCAGCGGCTGGCGGCGCCGTGGCAGATCATCCGCCTCGCGATCAAGATGGCGGCTTCCGACGATGAAATTCGTGTCGCCGCGACGCCGTACGGCATCGCCGTCACGCTCGCGCTGCACGATCTGTCCTTTCTCGCGGCCTGCCTGCGCACCGACATCAGGCGCGGCCAGTTCGACAATGTCAGCGAACAGCTGAAGACGCTGCATGACGGCGTGCGCGGCCTGCGCACCGAACTCGACCTGCGCAACGATTCCACGTGGGGCAAGCAGCTGACCTCGATCCGCGCCGACATTTCCAATTCGCTGCAGTCGGAAATCGACAGCGTGCCCGGCCGGGTCCGGCGCATCCTGCGCCAGCGTGCCGACAAGGACATTTCGTCGGCTCCCAAGATCGACGCCACGGATGTCGAGGAAACCGCGGCCCTGATCGATTTCGTCGCGGTTTGCCGCACCTATGCCAGCGAGCTTGCGATCAACGAGGTCACGTTGCGGACCTATTCCGACCTGCAGCATTATGTCGAGCACTCGACCGAGGCGCTGGTGCAGGCGCTGCGCGGCGGCGACACCAAGGCGCGCACCTACCGGCAAATGCAGGCCAAGGCGGCGATCCGCTTCTGCGAAGTCCTGTTCGGCCATGATTATGCGTCGCTGATGAGCAGGGCGGCCGAAAACGCCGTCACCGGCGAGCGTAAATCCGCCGAGCGCAAGTCCAGCCGCAACGGATAGGACGGCCGGGGCCGTCGCACCCTCACACCTTGCGGCGATCCTTGTTGGCGCGCAGGAATTCGGCGAACGCCTTCAGCGTCACATCCGACACGTGATGCTCGATGCCCTCGGCATCGCCCTCGGCAGCTTCCTGCGGAACGCCCAGCGCCAGCAGGACATCCACCACAAGCCGGTGGCGCGCGCGGACGCGCTTGGCGAGGGTCTCACCCTTCTCGGTCAGGAACACCCCGCGATAGGGCCGCGCGGTCACGAGATCCTCCCGCTTCAACCGCGCGATCGTGTCGATCGCCGTCGGGTGCGACACGCCCAGCCGGCGCGCGATGTCGGTCGGGCGCGCCTCGCCGGTCGTGCCTAACAGATCGGAGATCAGTTCGACATAATCTTCCAGAACCGCGGTCGAGCGCGCCGAGCGCGCCTTTCCAAAGCGGCGCGCCTGCGTTTGCTCCGTGGGGAGCGGCTGCATCGATTTGGCCCGGTCTGTCGAGGGCTTGCGCAACACGGCTCCTTTCCAGGCGAATCCATCGAGAGGAGGCAGACCATGGCGTGCTGCCGAGCACATTGCAAGTTGGCGACATGTCGCGAATCCGCAACAGGCCGGCGCGCGCTTGCGACGACCGGCCGCGGCGTCTTGACAGTTAACGGGGCAACATTAACATGTAGCCTTACCTACGTTTTAAGGTCGCAGCTTATCCGGACCGGTTCCTGTAGCGCGATGATGGTTGGGGACGAGATGCGCGCGACACGAATGGCCCTTCTGGGCACGTCTGCATTTGCAATGGTATGTTTGAGCCAGGCTGCGGCCCTCTCGCAGACGGCGGAGCCTGCGCCATCGCCGTCTCCTGCGCCATCGGCGTCTCCGGCCGCCCCCCAGGCGCCTGCCGAGCCGCCCGCGCCGGCAGCCACGGCAACGGGACAAGCCCCGGCGGCTCCCGCTCAATCTCAGACGGCACCGCCGCAACCGGCAACCGCTGCCGGACCGCAAGACAAGCCCGCCGCCCCGGCGGAAATCGACATGCCGCAGGTGACCGTGGAGGGCCGCCAGCCCAAGCCGGCGCGGCGGGCAGGGCGCGCCGAGCCCGGCCGGCCTTCACGGGCCGTCGCGGCACCGCTGCCTGGTCCCGCCCCGGCGGCCGCGGCTGCCTCGCCCTTCAATCCGCCGTTTGCGCCATTGTCGACGATCGGCAGCAATCAAATCCAGACCGGCAGCAGCAATGGCGGGTTCGGCAGCCTGTTCTCCACCATGCCCGGCGCGACTTCCGCAGGCCTGGCCACGGAATCTTCCCGCCCCATTCTGCGCGGCTTGTCGGACGCCAAGGTCCGCATTCAGGAGAACGGCGTCGGTGCGGTCGACGTATCTGATATTGCGCAGGACCACGCGGTACCGATCGATCCTCTCGCGATCCAGAAGGTCGATGTCGTTCGCGGGCCGGGTGCGCTGCGGTTCGGCTCGCAGGCCGTCGGCGGCGTCGTCGACGTCAACAACAACCGGATTCCGACCGCCGCCCCTGTGGGTGGGCTGGCCGCGGAACTGAGATCGGCCGTGACGAGCGTCAACAAAGGATGGGAAAGCGGGCTGTTGCTGGATGCCGGCGGTCGCAACGCCGCCGTTCACGCCGACATCTACGGGCGATCCTCCAGCGATTACAGCATCCCCAGTTATCCCTATCTCGTTCCGCCAAACCCCGCGCCGGTCGGCAATGGCAGGCAACCGAACTCGGCCTCGCAAAGCGCGGGGGCGGCGGTCGGCGGCTCTTATTTGTTCGACGGCGGCTATGCCGGCATCGCCGTCTCGCGCTTCACCAGCGACTATTTTGTTCCGGGTATCGCGACCGCGGATGCACGCCAGCACAATGATCTCGAGCAAACCAAGATTACCAGCAAGGGCGAGTATCGACCGGACGCGGCCGCGCTTGCCGCCGTCAGGTACTGGACCGGATATTCGGAGTACAGGCATGACGAGACCGTGCTCGCCGGTCCCGGTTACGAGGGGATCACGGCCACCTTCAAGAACACGCAGACCGAGGGCAAGATCGAGCTTGAATCTGCTTCGTTCGCCACGCCGATCGGAGCGCTGACCAGCATTGTCGGTGCGCAGGGCGCTTACCAGCAACTGGATACGGCCGGCCAGGCGATCCTGCTTCCCGCCCAGACCAGAACCGCGGCGGCGTATTTCCTCAATGAAGTACGACACACGGACACGCTGCGCACGCAATTGGCGGGACGCATCGAGGGCGTCGATATCGCCGGCACGGCGTTCACCTTCCCGCCGAATTTTCTGCCGCCGCCCAATGAACCGGGCAGGGCCGCGGCCAGGCTCGACTTCATGCCGAAGAGTGTCAGCTTCGGAATCATCAAGGATCTTCCGTCCTACCTGGTCGCGAGCCTGACGCTGCAGCGGATCGAACGCGCGCCGCGCGCGCTTGAATTGTTCGCGCAAGGTCCCGACGGTTCGGAGAAGACCTTCAAGATCGGCAACCCGAACCTGGGAATCGAGACCGCGCAGACGGCGGAAATCGGCTTGAAGCGCACGGCCGGCGATTTCAGGTTCGCCGCCAATGCCTATTACACGTCGTACGACAAGTTCATCTTCTCGCGCGCCACCGGCATCCTTTGCCAGGAAACGTTTGCCACCTGCGGAGCCGGCACCGATTACATCCAAGTCAATTACGATCAGCGCGACGCGACGTTTCGTGGCGGCGAGCTGGCCTGGCAATGGGACGTCGCACCGCTCGCGAGCGGCACGTTCGGCGTTGACGGGCAATTCGATGTCGTGCGCGCGACGTTCACCGACGGCAGCAATGTTCCGCGCATCCCGCCGATGCGGCTCGGCGGCGGCGCCTATTGGCGGAACGACAGCTGGTTTGCCCGTGTCGGCCTGCTGCACGCCTTCGCGCAGAACGACGTTTCGCAGTTCGATACGACGACCGGCGGATACGATCTGCTCAAGGTGCAGGTGGAGAACCGGCAGTTCTGGAAGGATTCGCCGTGGGGCGCGGTCGAGGTCGCGACCGGCATCGTTGGCGACAATCTGCTCAACGCCAACATCCGCAATGCCGTTCAATTCCACAAGGACGAGATCCTGCAGCCCGGTCGGGGCTTCAAACTCTTTCTCAACGTCAAATACGGTGTCGACCGTCCGAGCGGAGCGCCGGGTTCGTCTTTCGGGATGGCGCGGGGGCCGGGCGGCGACATGTACTACAAATCGCCGCGGATGCTCGACGCGGCCTGGAATTGGGCAGGCATCTATGCCGGCGCCAATGTCGGGTATGTCGGCGGCAGGGCTGTTACCAGCGCGGTGTTCAGCGAGGATGCGACCGGCCTGCCGTTTGACGGAGGCCGCCTGTTCTCCACGCGCGGCACCGCGAGTATTGGCGGGCAGGCTGGATACAACTGGATATCGGGCCGGCTGGTCGCAGGCATCGAAGGCGATTTCGAATACCGCAATCAGCGCGGACGCAACGCCACGACATGTCCCGGCAATGTCTGCAACGCGGCGCTGGCTCCGCTCGACGCGCCCGTGACGGCAAGCCTGGATTACCAACTGGGATGGGTCGCCTCCGTTCGCGGGCGCGTCGGCGCGCTCGTTTCGCCCGGTCTGCTTGCCTATGTCACGGCGGGCGTGCCGTTCGGCAAGATAACGACGTCGGCGTCTGTCACAGGTTTTGATAATGCGGGTGCTGCGACGACGACAGCTTTGAATACCGACACCTATCGTTTCGGCTGGGCCGTCGGCGGCGGCCTGGAGACTCGCCTGACGGGCAACTGGACCGGCAAGCTCGAATATCTTCACATGGATTTCGGTTCGGTGCGTTCCACGCCGGCCACCGCCGCAAACACAGCGGTCGCATTCGACTCGAACACGAGGGTGACCAGCGATGGCGTCAGGGTCGGCGTGAACTACAAGTTCGGCGCCGGCGGGGCGATCATTGCGGATTGATCCGGTGTTGTGGCGCAAGGCCGCGCGGGAAATGGCGATGGAAAGAGGCTGCCTGGTTAGCGGCCTCTGTCATAAGACTTTCAAATCCGTCTGCTCATATTTAACTTGGCTGGCTATGGCCTCTGCCGTGGGGCAGGACAATTGATGTAGTCGGCGGGGTCGCCTGAATTTTAGAGCAAGGCAGGCGGCCCACTCGGCTTAACCGTTGCCAGCTTCCTGACGCCGCCGTTGCGGACGTCGGGTGTCTGCGATTCTGCGGCCCGTTCTTGTCTGCGCTATTTCACGGTGAAGCGGATCGGCAGCCTCACGACAACAGAATCGCCCGGAAAATTTGCGGGCGGCGCCGGAAAAGGCTCAGCACGTTTGAGCAGCGCGACCGCTTCCTCGTCGAGCGCACTGGAGCCCGAACTTTCAATCACGCGCGCGTTGGCCACCATTCCCTTGCGATCGAGCGCAAACGACACGCGTGCCGTCCCTTGCCGCGGCCGCGCGGCTTCCGGATAGCGCTTGTTCTTTTCGATCAAGGCGAGGACTTTGGTTCGCCATGTCACCACGGCTTCCGAATCTTTCGCACTCGGCGCACCCTGTGTCGGCGCCACCGCAACCGGCGCGACGCGCTCCGGGACCGCTGCAGGTGCCGACGTGGTGGCGGCCGCCGCCTGCTGCTGCGGCGTCACGTCAGGCTGCGGTTTGGCCTGCAGCGCCACGGCCGCATCCGGATTGGGTGCGGGGGGCAGCTCAGGTGTTTCATCTGGCGGAGTCACCTCAGGCTTCGCCACGGGCTGCGCTTCCGACATCACTTGTTCGGGCCCCGGCGCGACATCGGATGGTGTCGTCGAGGGCGCTGCCGGCAACGGTGCGAGGTCGACCACGATCGCACCGGATGGTTCGGCCGCCACGGTGTCGTCCGGATAGCGCCAGGTCGCTAGAGTGGCCGTCACGCCGGCGTAGACGCACAGCACCGCAACGCCGCTCAACATCCAGCGTTGCAGGTCGGAACGATCTTCGGCCGCAAGCTGCATCATGGCGACGAGGCTTGTTCCAGTCCGACCAGGGCGACTTTCAGATAGCCGGCGGCGCGCAGCATGTTCATCACCTGCATCACCTCGCCATACGGGACGAGCTTGTCGGCGCGCAGGAAAATTCGGCTGTCCTTATGGCCGTTGGTGCTCGCATCGAGCACGCCGGGCAGTGCGGCGCGCCCCACGGTCTCGTTCCCGACGGACAAAGAGAGATCCGGTTTGACCGTCAGGTAGACCGGCTTGTCGGGCCGCGGCTGCGGCTGCGCATTCGAGGCCGGAAGGTCGACCGCGATGTCGACGGTTGCGAGCGGCGCGGCGACCATGAAGATGATGAGCAGCACGAGAATGACATCGATGAACGGTGTCACGTTGATCTCATGGACTTCCGCAAGATCGCCATTGCTCTGGTTAACGCTGACAGCCATCGCCGCTACTCCGCCGCTGCGAGATGTCGCCGGACGAGGATGGCGCCGCCGTCGAGGTCACGGCCGACGAGGCGGGTGATCTCCGACGACCCGTCCCCGAGCAGCGCCCGATACGAGCTGATCTGGCGGGCGAACAGATTGTAGATCATCACAGCGGGTATAGCCGCCACCAGCCCGAGCGCCGTCGCCAGCAGCGCCTCGGCGATCCCCGGCGCGACCACCGCGAGATTGGTGGTTTGCGACTTCGAGATCCCGATGAAGCTGTTCATGATTCCCCAGACCGTCCCGAACAGTCCGACAAAGGGGCCGGTCGATCCGATGGTTGCCAGCACGCCGGTGCCGAACCCGATGCGCCGGCTTGCCGCCGCCTCGATCTGCTGAAGCCGGGACGCAACCCGGGTCTTGATCCCTTCCTTGTCCATTCGATCGGTGCTCAGTTTCAGTTCCGCCATCGCGCCCTCGAGCAATTGCGCAACGGCCCCCTCGGGCACCTGCCGCACGGCGTCTTCCACGTTCCTGGCGCTCGCGAGTTCGCGCAAAGCGTTCTTCGCATTGCGGCGCGCCTTGATCAGCTCGATCGTCTTCGACAGCCATACCGTCCAGGTCACCAGGGTCGCAAAAACCAGACCGATCATCACGGCTTTGACGACGATGTCGGCCTGCATGAACATGCCCCAGGGGCTCAGATCGCGCGGCAGCAGCGCGGCCGCGATCGCGGTTCTGTCCACCCCATCCTGTGCCGACGCCGGAAGCGATGGGAACAAGAACGGCAGCGCAAGCAACGCGGCGCCGCGGCGAACCTTCGGGCCATCCAGAATTCCAACAAGGCCAAAGGGAAGGGCGTCGCGTCGAAGAGCTTTCCAGGATCGCATCGGTTTTGCCTCTAAGGGGCTGGGAATTAACGTATTCACCCCATTATGTAGCATCGCCTACGTCTTGGTGCAAATGCTATAGCTTGCTGCCGCACCCTGCAGCGGCGGCGGAACGTGTTGATCGCACTTGCCAGATTTCCGTTCGCCAGGATCAAAAGGTGGGCACGTGCGCATCTTGCGCGCATAAGTATAAGTCATCAATTTTTGATTGAATTAGTCCGCCGAATCCGGCGCTCGGGCCGGGTGGCGTTGCTCACTCGTCCCCTCCGGGTTTTGCAGGAACTGCGCGAAGTTTCGCGTGGGTTTGCGCGTCGCGCCGGCTGGTCCGGCGGCGCTCACGCGATCGAGCCTGCGATCGGTCCGGTTTCCCAGGTTTTTCTGCCGCAATTGTCAATTGCCGGGCTTGCCGCCGGTGGTGTAAAGCGGCGCATCGGTGCCTGCTTCGCAGGCGCCGTTTCCGCCCGGGAACCGCTTGATGACGCTGTGGTTTGTGTTCGCGCTGATGACGGTCGCGGCGATCTTTGCCGTGCTCTGGCCGTTGAGCCGCGGTTCGGCGGCGCCGGCTGGTGGCAGCGAGGCCGCCGTCTACCGGGACCAGCTTGCCGAAATCGATCGCGACGTCGCCGCCGGCCTGATTGGGCCCTCGGAAGCGGAAGCCGCACGCGTCGAGATCAGCCGCCGCCTGCTGGCGGCCGCGGATGGCAGGGATGACCTGCCGGCACAGGCGAACCTCGCGCTACGCCGGTCCTCGACCGTTCTGGCGCTGGTGGGGCTGCCGGTTGCGGCGGTTGCTTTCTACCTTTCGTTGGGATCGCCGCAGCTCGGCGATTTCTCGCTCGCCAGCCGCAGCCGCGCCCCCGACGTCAACCAGCCGATCGACAATCTGATCGCGCAGGTCGAGGCGCATCTGGACAAAAATCCGACTGACGGCCGCGGCTGGAGTGTGCTGGCCCCCGCATTGGTGCGGCTCGGCCGCTACGACGACGCGATCCGCGCGCTGCGCAATTCGATCACTTACAATGGCGACAGCGCCGAGCGCCGGTCCGATCTCGGAGAAGCGCTGACGGGTTCGGCAGGCGGCGTCGTGACGTCGCAGGCCAAGGCCGAGTTCGAACGCGCGGCGGCGCTGAACGCCGACGAGCCCAAGGCCGGCTATTTCCTCGGCCTTGCCGCCGAGCAGGACGGCCGTCGCACCGACGCCGCCGCGATCTGGCGCGCGATGCTGGCCAAGGCGCCGGCCGATGCGCCGTGGCGGCCGCTGGTTCAGGCTGCATTGGTGCGGGTCGGCGGTCCGGCAGCACCCGCGCTGTCGAATGATGCGATGGCTGCGGCCAAGGATATGAACGAAGCCGACCGCGGCACCATGATCCGCGGCATGGTCGACCGCCTCGCCACAAGGCTGAAAGAGAACGGCGACGATGTTGAGGGATGGCTGCGGCTGGTGCGGGCCTATATGGTGATGGGCGAGCGCGACAAGGCGGTGAGCGCGCTGGGCGATGCACGCCAGGCGGTTGCCAACGATGCCGAACGCTTGCGCCAGCTCAATGAGGGCCTGAAGAATCTCGGGCTTGATGGATGATGGAACTCATCAAGCTGGGAAACAGAGGAATATCATGACGCGCAAGCAGCGGCGTTTGACCATGATTGGCGGTTCACTGGCGGTGCTCGCGGTGGCGGCGGCGCTGGTGTTGAACGCCATGCGCGATTCCATCGTGTTCTTTTCCACCCCTTCGATGGCGGCCGAGAAGCAGATTCCGGCCGGCAAGCGTTTTCGCCTCGGCGGCCTGGTGCAGCCGGGATCGCTGGTGCGCGGCGACAATCTGGCGGTGAATTTCAGCGTCGCCGACGGCAGTGCCGTGCTGCCGGTTGCCTATAAGGGAATCCTGCCCGACCTGTTCCGTGAAGGGCAGGGCGTCGTCGCCGAGGGCGCGATCGACGCATCGGGCGTGTTCAGGGCCGACACTGTGCTCGCCAAGCATGACGAGACCTACATGCCCAAGGACGTCGCCGACGCGCTGAAGAAGCAGGGGCATTGGAAAGACGATTACGGCGCCAAGCCCAGCGCTTCGGCGGCGCCGACACAGGGGGCGCCGAAGTGATCGCCGAATCCGGGCATTACGCGCTGGTGCTGGCGCTGGCGTTGTCGCTGATCCAGTCGACGGTGCCGGTCGCCGGCGCGCGCTGGGGCGATGTCGCCTTGATGAACGTCGCGCGCTCCACGGCGCTGGCGCAACTGCTGTTCGTGGCGGTGTCGTTCACGGCGCTGGTGATGCTCCATGTCAGCTCCGATTTCTCCGTCGCCAATGTGTTCGAGAATTCGCACTCGACCAAACCGCTGCTCTACAAGATCACCGGCGTCTGGGGTAATCACGAAGGTTCGATGCTGCTGTGGGTGGCGATCCTTGCGTTGTTCGGCGGCCTCGTCGCGGCCTTCGGCAACAACCTGCCGCTGTCGCTGCGCGCCCATGTGCTGGCGGTGCAGGGCTGGATCGCGGCGGCGTTCTATCTTTTCATCCTGATGACCTCGAACCCGTTCCTGCGCATCGCCACGCCGCCGATCGAGGGCCGCGACCTCAATCCGGTGCTGCAGGACATCGGCCTCGCGGTGCATCCGCCGATGCTCTATCTCGGCTATGTCGGCTTCTCGATTTCGTTCTCGTTTGCGGTCGCGGCCCTGATGGAGGGCCGGATCGATGCGGCCTGGGCGCGCTGGGTGCGGCCCTGGACGCTGGTGGCGTGGATATTCCTGACGCTCGGCATCGCGATGGGCTCGTACTGGGCCTATTACGAACTCGGCTGGGGCGGCTGGTGGTTCTGGGACCCGGTCGAGAATGCCTCGCTGATGCCGTGGCTCGCCGGCACCGCGTTGCTGCATTCCGCTGTCGTGATGGAGAAGCGCAACGCGCTG
This sequence comes from Bradyrhizobium sp. OAE829, assembly GCF_040546575.1. NCBI lineage: Bacteria > Pseudomonadati > Pseudomonadota > Alphaproteobacteria > Hyphomicrobiales > Nitrobacteraceae > Bradyrhizobium > Bradyrhizobium sp. OAE829. The sequence continues at coordinate 7,243,366 of NZ_JBEPOE010000001.1, forward strand.
AAGGTCTGGACCATCCTTCTTTCGATCCTGACTTTCTCGCTGTCGCTGCTCGGCACCTTCCTGGTGCGCTCGGGCGTGCTGACGTCGGTGCATGCGTTCGCGACCGATCCGACGCGCGGCGTGTTCATCCTGCTGATCCTCTGTTTTTTCATCGGCGGCAGCTTGACGCTGTATGCTTGGCGCGCATCGACGCTGAAGCAGGGCGGGTTGTTCGCGCCGATCTCGCGCGAAGGCGCGCTGGTGCTCAACAATCTGTTCCTGACCACGGCCTGCGCGACGGTGTTCGTCGGAACGCTGTATCCGCTGGCGCTGGAAGTTCTGACCGGCGACAAGATTTCGGTCGGCGCGCCGTTCTTCAATCTGACCTTCGGGCCGCTGTTCGTGCCGCTGATGATGGCGATGTCGTTCGGGCCGCTGCTGGCGTGGAAGCGCGGCGACCTGCTCGGCGCGGCGCAGCGGCTGACGGCGGCGGGCATCGCCGCGCTGGTCGCGATTGCCGTGGCGTATGCCTGGACCTATGGCGGCAGCACTTTCGCGCCGCTCGCGATCGGGCTTGCGATCTTCGTCATCGCCGGCGCGATGTGCGATCTCGCCGAGCGCACGGCCTTGTTCCGCGCCCCCTTGGCGACCGCGATGCAACGCGCGCGCGGCTTGCCGCGGGCGACCTGGGGCACCGCGTTCGCGCATGCCGGCGTCGGCGTGGCTCTGATCGGGATCGTCTGCGAGACCACCTGGAACAGCGAATATATCGGCACCTTGAAGCCGAACGAGGTTGCCAGGGTTGCCGGTTACGAACTGAAGCTCGACGGCGTCACGCAGCGGCAGGGACCGAATTACCGCGAGATGATCGCGCAGTTCACGGTTCGTCTCGACGGCGAGAAGCTCAGCGTGATGACGCCGTCGAAGCGCAATTTCACCACGCGGGGATCGTCGACCACCGAGGCCGCGCTGCTGACGCGCGGCGCCAGCCAGCTCTACATCTCGCTCGGCGAGAGCACCAACGAAGGCGCGGTCGCCGTGCGCATCTATCACAAGCCGCTGGTGCTCTTGATCTGGTGGGGCCCCGTGCTGATGGCGTTTGGCGGCCTGCTGTCGCTGTCGGACCGGCGCTTGCGCGTCGGCGCGCCGAAGCCCGCGAAGGCTTCGCGTGCGTTGCAGGCCGCGGAGTGATCCATTGAAAGCGCTCCTGGCCTGCGCATTTGCTGCGTTTCTCTTGATCGGATGCCCGGCGGCCTACGCGGTGCAGCCCGACGAGATCATGGCGGACCCGGGCAAGGAAGCCCGCGCGCGCGACCTGTCGCGCGAACTGCGCTGCATGGTGTGTCAGAACCAGTCGATCGACGATTCCGAGGCGCCGCTGGCGCGCGACTTGCGGCTGCTCGTACGCGAGCGGATTGCGGCCGGCGACAGCAATACGCAGGTGATCGATTTCCTGGTGGCACGCTACGGCGAATTCGTGCTGCTGCGGCCGCGCTTCAACCCGCATACGCTGGTGCTGTGGCTGTTGCCGCCGCTGGCGCTCGGGGGTGGCGGACTGGCGCTGTGGATCTACAGCCGGCGCCGTTCGAAATTCCCGGGCAGGGAAGATCAAGGCTTGCTCAAGCTGACGGCCGAGGAAGAAGCCCGCCTGGAGCGGCTGATCGCCAAGGAAACTTCGCCGGAAAAGCCGGCCTGAAGCCTGTACCGATTGCAAGCCGGCCGGTTCCGCCGCTACATTGCGGCCGTCAAGAACAACATCGCCAAAGGGGGAATTCGCAATGGCTCTTTCGCTCTACGACGCCAGCGTGGCGAACTATCTGCAAACCCTCGGCGCCGTCAGCGGCTTCCTCGACCGCGCGCTGAGCCATTTTGAAGAGAACAACATCGATCCGGAAGCGATCGTCGAGACGCGGCTGGCGGCGGACATGCTGCCGTTCCGCTTCCAGATCATTTCCGTCGTCCAGCATTCCCGCGGCGCCATTGAGGGCGTGCAGCAGGGCCTCTTCAATCCGCCGTCGTTCAAGACCCCGTTCAACTTCGCCGGATTGCAGGCGCATGTGACGCAGGCCCGCGACGCCTTGTCGGCACTGACGCCGGAGGCGGTCAACGCGCTCGCTGGCCGCGACGTCATCTTCGCGCTGGGCGACCGCAAATTGCCGTTCACGGCGGAAGGATTCCTGATGTCGTTCTCGCTGCCGAACTTCTATTTCCACGCCACCACGGCTTACGACATCCTGCGCACCAACGGCGTTCCGCTCGGCAAACGCGATTTCATGGGCCGGCTGAAGTTGAAGGCCTGAGGGCTGCGCAAAGGCCTTTGGCCTATCCCCACAGGGTCTTCCAGAGCGCCGTGCCGAGAATGCCGACGTTGAGGTAGATCGACGACGACATGCCGAAGGCGCGATACAGCGGATGGATCCGGTATCCGACCCAGAACGCAAATCGCATGACGAAGAACACGATGGCGGCGGCGGCAATGACCTTGGTCTGCTCTGCCGTCAGGGTGACGCTGAGGGCGAGCGTGCCCGCCAGGAACAACACGTATTGCTGAAGCGTGTTGTCGAGCACGCGGCCGTTGATCTCGGTCGCGGCGTCTTCCTTGTGCAGCGTCGGATCGATGGCTTCGCTGAGAAACCGGTTGTTGCCGACGGTGATGATGCCGACCAGCAGCGGGATCGCCGCAAACGCATTGGCCTTCAGCGTGAAGGCTAATCGGCTGGCAATATCGGTGAGGGCTGCGGTATCCGGCCATATCCGGTAGATGCCGGCAACCGCCAGCACCATGGTCAAAACACCGCTCGCGGCTCCAATCGCAACGGTCTTCTGTTCGCGGGTCACAGTCTAGCTCCATCGTTTTTCAAACAGATGCGAAATGGTCTCGCTCAGGCCCGGGCGGGACCGGTGATCGGGGCTGGCGCGGTGCCGGCAGCAAGCAGTTGCAGCACGACGAACAGCCCGTGCAGCGCCGTCGTCACATAGCCGACGACCAGCATGTCGGCGGCGACGAAGAGTTGCCAGAACACCAGATTGGAGGTGCCGAGCAGGACGTGGATGGCCACGGCGGTGAGGTGCCAGGCGCGCGATGGTTCGGCGCGCCACATCTGGATGCCCATCAGGAACGCCAGCCCGTGCGCTTCGATGAAGCCGAGGCCGGAATAGGGCGTGGCCGCGACGATTTTGGCGACCGGCCCCACTCCAAAGAAGATACCGAGCACGTCGCTGCAAAATCCGCCGGCCGAAGCGGCAAGCAGGAAGAGGGCGTTGGTGCGAAGCAACGTTTGCCGTGATGCGGTCATCGTGATCTCCGTTTGCTGGCAAGTATCGCGGGCGGCGGCGCCTCGGCGCGCTTGCGTAACGACGGCGAAGAGTATAGTGCGTACTATACATCGGAGTAAAGTGAGCACTATATAAAAAGATAGTGATCACTATACTCTTGGGAAAAGTGAGAAGTTTCAAAGTCATGGATCAAAAGCCTTCCCGGAAATCCCGCCTGTCGCTGGCCGATCTCGAGCGCGAGACCGAAAAATTCCTCACACCGGCCACGGCCAAGGAGAAGGCCATCATCGATGCCGCGGTCGCCCTGATCGGCGAGCGCGGCGTCGATGGCGCGACCACAGCCGAAATCGCGCGGCGCGCGGGGGTCACCGAGAAGACGATGTTTCGCTACTTCCCCTCAAAGAACGATCTGGTCCGGCGCGTGCTGTTTCCGATCATGCTGCAGCGGGGCCTGACGCGGCAGTGGGAGACGCGCGAAAAGCAGATCAAGGCGAGGGCCCCGAGCCTGAAGGACTGGTTCATCGCGGCCGCCAGCGAGGAGATGGCGATGGTGGTCAAGAATCCGGGAATCGCCCGCACCGTCACCGCGGAGATGATTCAGAACGACGACATCAGGGGCGCGATGGCCGAGCTGTGGCAGCGGCATATCTGGGAACCCATGCTCGAAAGCCTGGAGAATCTGCGCGCCGACGGCAGGCTTCGCAGCGACGTCGATGTCGAGGTGCTGGCGCGTGCCGTGCATTGCCTGCATGTCGGGTATTTCCTGACGCGGTGCGTGTTCGCCCCCGACCGGCAATGGGACGACGCCGGCGAAATCGAGAAAATGGCGGATATCCTGGCCAATGGCGCGAGCAGCAAAACCGGGAATAAGTCCGGAAAATCCGGTAAATCCATTAAATCCAAGGGCGGCGGTTAGCGGCGCCATTTGCAGCAAACGAAAAAGGCCGCAGCGCCCCTCGAAACGCCTCTTTCGGCCGGCGCTAAGCCGTTGGATTGCCTGCGCTAAACTGCCGCAGCCATAACCGCCTCCATTACAAAAGTTTAATTCCCTCGCCAGCGCGCGGTAAGGCGCCAGACCCCATCTTCCGTCCTGTCAGGTGCCCAGCCCCCCGCACCGTCGAATTCTGGATCTGGAGATTTCCCAACATGATTGAACGTCCCGTCGATCTTTCCTCGCTTCCGTCCTATGGCGCCCCGCGCCGCTCCCTGTTCTCGGCGCGCAAGTTCGCGCTGATGGCGTCCGTCGTCGCCGGCCTCGGCGCCGCGGTTTATGGTTTCAGCCCTTCGTCGGGCCCGGTCGATGTGTTCACCAGCGCGGCGCACGCGCAGGTCAACAACGAGGTCCGCAAGGTTGAGCGGCCGATCGGCTTTGCCGACATCGTCGAGCGCGTGAAGCCGTCGGTGATTTCGGTCAAGATCAACATCGCCGAGAAGGTCGCCAGCAAGGACAAGGACGACAGCGCCAACCGGGACGACGACTCGCCGTTCCAGCCGGGCTCGCCGATGGAGCGCTTCTTCCGCCGCTTCGGTGGACCGGATGGATTGCCGCCCGGTCTGCGCGGTAACCCGCGTGGCGGCCGTGGCCCGGTGACCGGCCAGGGCTCCGGCTTCTTCATCTCGCCTGACGGTTATGCCGTGACCAACAATCACGTCGTCGACGGCGCCGACAAGGTCGAAGTCACGATGGACGACGGCAAGAGCTACTCCGCCAAGGTGATCGGCACCGATCCGCGCACCGACCTTGCGCTGATCAAGGTCGCCGGCCGCACCGACTTCCCGTTCGCAAAACTGTCCGACTCCAAGCCGCGGATCGGCGACTGGGTGCTCGCGGTCGGTAATCCGTTCGGCCTCGGCGGCACCGTGACCGCCGGCATCGTCTCGGCTTCCGGCCGCGACATCGGCAACGGTCCGTATGACGATTTCATCCAGATCGACGCGCCCGTGAACAAGGGCAACTCGGGTGGACCGGCATTCGATACCGCCGGCGAGGTGATGGGCGTCAACACCGCGATCTATTCGCCGTCCGGCGGCAGCGTCGGCATCGCGTTCTCGATTCCCGCTTCCACGGTAAAAAGCGTGGTCGCCCAGCTCAAGGACAAGGGATCGGTCGCCCGCGGCTGGATCGGCGTCCAGATCCAGCCGGTGACTTCGGATATCGCTGACAGCCTCGGCCTGAAAAAGGCGGAAGGCGCGCTGGTGGCGGAACCGCAGGCCAATGGTCCGGCGGCCAAGGCCGGCATCGAATCCGGCGACGTCATCACCGCTGTCAACGGCGAGACGGTCAAGGATGCGCGCGAACTCGCCCGCACCATCGGCGGATTGGCGCCGGGAGCCGCGGTTAAGCTCAACGTGCTGCACAAGGGTGCGGACAAGGTCGTCAACCTCACGCTCGGCCAGTTGCCGAACACCGTTGAGGCCAAGGCCAGCATCGACGACGGCGACAAGGCCAAGCCGAACAAGGGAACCGACGTGCCGAAGCTCGGCATGACGGTTGCCCCCGCCAACAGCGTGGCCGGCGCCGGCAAGGAAGGCGTCGTGGTCACCGAGGTCGACCCGAAGAGCGCGGCGGCCGAGCGTGGCTTCAAGGAAGGCGATGTGATCCTGGAAGTGGCCGGCAAGAGCGTCGCTACCGCTGGCGAAGTGCGTGATGCGATCAACGCGGCGCGCACCGACAACAAGAGCAGCGTTCTCATGCGCGTGAAGAGCGGCGGTTCGTCGCGGTTCGTGGCAGTGCCGGTAGCGAAGGGTTAAATACGAGATGGAGGGTTTCGCCGGCAACAGTCGCCCCCGCCGACGGCTCCTTCCGGGGAGCGGGTGCAAAACTCGCTCCCTCCAGCTACCTTTCGATGGAATACGCCCCCCTCTGTCGGAAGGGAAAAGGGCGGCGGGGTCCCCCAGCCTCGCCGCCCGCTTTTTTTGGCCAGAGCGTTTTCGAGCAAATGCCTGCCCCGCACTTGATGCGGGGTGGATACCGGTTTGCGTGAAGAAAACGCGTCAAAACAAGAATCCAGAGCTTCGGGCAACCGAAGCTCTTCAAACACAAAAAGTTGCGCGGGTTCCCCGTTGCCTTGCATCGGCATGCGCCACGCGCCATGGTGAGAAAAGGCCCACAACGTGAGCACAACCGCTTCTCAGACCGCAACCGCCTCCCAAATGCGCCTGTTGATCATCGAAGACGACCGCGAGTCCGCCGACTATCTGGTGAAGGCGTTCCGTGAAGTCGGTTACATCGCCGATCTCGCCAGCGACGGCGAGGAAGGGTTGTCGCTCGCCGACAGCGGCGACTACGACGTGCTGGTGGTCGACCGCATGCTGCCGAAGCGCGACGGCCTATCGCTGATCGGGAGCTTGCGCGAAAAGGGCAACCGCACGCCGGTCCTGATTCTCTCCGCGCTCGGCCAGGTCGATGACCGCATCAAGGGCCTGCGCGCCGGCGGTGACGATTACCTGCCAAAGCCCTATTCATTCGCCGAGCTGCTCGCACGTGTCGAAGTGCTGTCGCGCCGCCATGGCGGTCCGGCCGAGGAAACCACCTACAAGGTCGGCGATCTCGAACTCGACCGGCTGTCGCACCGTGTCGCCCGCGGCAAGGATGAGCTGACGCTGCAGCCGCGCGAGTTTCGCCTGCTCGAATATCTGATGAAGCATGCAGGACAGGTGGTGACGCGCACCATGCTCCTGGAAAACGTCTGGGATTATCACTTCGATCCGCAGACCAACGTCATCGACGTGCACATCTCGCGGCTGCGCTCCAAGATCGACAAGGGTTTTGAGCGGCCCTTGCTGCACACGATCCGTGGCGCCGGGTACATGATCCGTGACGGCATTCGGTAAACTGATCCGCACCACGGCGTTTCGCCTGACGCTGGTCTATCTGTTTCTGTTTGCGCTGTTTGCCGCCTCGCTCCTGGGCTACTTCGCCTGGAATACGCGGCGGATGATCAACGAGCAGATCACCGCGACCGTCAATGCCGAGATCGCCGAGATCGAGACCATCTACGAACGCCGCGGCCTGCAGGGCCTTGCCCTTACGCTCGGCCGCCGCACGCTGCGGCCCGGCGCCAACCTCTATCTCGTCACCACGCCGGCGGGAACGGCGTTCGGCGGCAATGTCGAATCGCTGTCCCCGGGCGTGATGGCTTCCTCAGGCTGGTCCGAGACGGCGTACCGCCGGCTCGACGAGCAGGACACCGCCCACCATCGCGCGCTGGTGCGCGTCACCCAACTCAACAACGGTTTTCGGCTGCTGGTCGGCCGCGACCTCGAGGAACGAAGGCGGATGTTCGGCATCGTCGCCAACGCCGCGCAATGGTCGCTGCTGGTCGTCATCGTGCTCGGCCTCGGCGGCGGCATCTTCGTGGCGCGCCGGGTGCTGCACCGGATCGACGCCATGACCGGCACCACCCAGCGCATCATGGCCGGCGATCTCACCGGCCGGCTGCCGGTGGGCCGCAGCGGCGACGAGCTCGACCGCCTCGCGGAAAACCTCAACGCCATGCTGGAGCGGATCGAGGCCCTGATGACGGGGCTGAAGGAAGTCTCCGACAACATCGCCCATGATCTGAAGACGCCGCTGACGCGGCTGCGCAACCGCGCCGAGGAGGCGCTGGCAAGTTCGGGCAGCGAGGCCGAATACCGCGCCGCACTGGAGCGTACCATCGAGGAATCCGACGGCCTGATCCGCACCTTCAACGCGCTGCTGATGATCGCGCGCGCCGAGTCCGGGCAGGCGCGCGGCAACATGGACGATTTCGACGCCGCCGACGTCGCCAAGGGCATCCACGAACTCTATGAGCCGCTGGCCGAAGACGACGGGCTGACCCTGCGCGTCAAGGCCGCGCCGGCGCCGCTGCACGGCAACCGCGAGCTGATCAGCCAGGCGCTGGCCAATCTGGTCGAGAACGCAATCAAATACGGCAAGCCGGACCCTGCCGTGCAGCCGCTGGACGCCGCCGTGGCGGCACGATCCAGGGAGATCCTGATCGAGTCGCGGCGCGAGGGCGATTCCGTGCTGCTCAGCGTCACCGATCATGGGCCCGGCATTCCCGAGGGCGACCGCAAGCACGCGGTGGAACGGTTCGTGCGGCTGGAAGCCAGCCGGACGCTGCCTGGTTCCGGGCTCGGCCTCAGCCTAGCCTCGGCGGTCGCCACCCTGCATGGCGGCGAGCTTCGGCTCGGCGATGCGCATCCGGGCCTGATCGCGACGCTGGCCATTCCGGCGCGCGCAGCCTCCGGTGACAGGCTTGCGGCTCAAACGCAGGATGTGCCACAGAAGGTGGCATGAACTCATCCGCGCCGGGCAACGCGGAAGGACAGGGCCTCGCCGCGCGCTTTGTGGACGGGCCGCATGTCTCCGCTTCCAGCAATGCCGAACAGATATTTTCAGCCTGGCTCACCGAACTGGAGCCGGCGCAGTCGGCTGCGCTCGAGGCCGTGCTGGCGCAGCCGTTCGCCAGGCGCATCCTGCTCGGGATTGCGGAATTCTCGCCCTATCTGTTCGATCTGATCCGCGCCGACGCCGCGCGGCTGATCCGCCTCTTGGCGTGCGACCCGGAGTCGCACCTTTCCTCGCTGATCGAGAGAACCACCGACGACGTATTCAATGCGGCCAGCGAAGCCGACGTGATGCTCTTGCTTCGCCGCATGAAGGCGGAAGCCGCGCTGATGACCGCGCTGTGCGATATCGGCGGGGTCTGGCCGGTGATGCGGGTGACGGCGGCGCTGACCGATCTCGCGGTCGCTTCAGTGCAGGCGGCGCTGCGGTTCCTGCTCCGACAGGAGGTCGTGCGGGGCCGGATGAGTGCGGCCAACCCTGACAAGCCCGAGGAAGGCTGCGGCCTGATCGTGCTCGCGATGGGCAAGATGGGCGCAGGCGAATTGAACTATTCCAGCGACATCGACCTGATCGTGTTTTTCGATCCCGCCGCGACCTCGCTCGTCGCCGACATCGAGCCGGCGCCGTTCTTCGTGCGCGTCACGCAGGCGCTCGCACGGATTCTGCAGCAGCGCAGCGGCGACGGCTATGTGTTCCGCGTCGATCTTCGCCTCCGGCCCGATCCCGCCTCGACGCAGGTCGCGATGTCGACCGACGCGGCGCTGCATTATTACGAGCGGGAAGGGCGCACCTGGGAACGCGCCGCGATGATCAAGGCGCGGCCCTGCGCCGGCGATCCCAGGGCCGGCGAGGCGCTGATTGCCGAACTGGCGCCGTTTGTCTGGCGCAAGCATCTCGACTTCGCCGCGCTTGCCGACGTCCACGACATGAAGCGGCAGATGCAGACCTATCGCGGCCAGAGCGAGATCTCGGTCGAAGGTCATAACGTCAAGGTCGGCCGCGGCGGCATCCGCGAAATCGAATTTTTCGCCCAGACCCAGCAATTGATCGCGGGTGGCCGGCATCCGCATTTGCGGGTGCGGCCGACGCTGCAGGCGTTGCAGGTGCTGGCGACCAGCAACTGGATAACGTTTCAGGCGCTGGAAGAACTCACCATCGCTTACGAGTATCTGCGCCGCGTCGAACACCGCTTGCAGATGATATCCGACGAGCAGACCCATGCGCTGCCGGACGATCCTGATGCCGTGGCGCGTTTTGCAAACTTCTTCGGCTATGAAAGCCGCGCCGCCTTCGCGAAGGATCTGCTCGGTCACCTCAACATCGTGCAGGGGCACTACAGCAAGCTGTTCGAGGGCGACCCGACCGGCACCGTAAAACTGCCCGACGTCAATTACGGCGCGGGTCCGGAAGACAAGCGGCTGCTCGACCATCTCGGCTCGCTCGGTTTCAAGAAGCCGGTCATGGTCGCAGGCAACCTGCAGCAATGGATGGCGGGCGATTATCGCGGGCTGCGTAACGAGGCCACCAAGAGCGCGTTCATCGAATTCATCCCCGGCCTGGTCGACGGCCTCGCGCACGCCGAAGACCCCGATGACGCCGTGACGGCGTTCGACCGTTTCCTAGGCGCCCTGCAGCGCGGCGGGCGGTTGATTTCGCTATTGAGCCAGAACCGCGATCTCGTCGCACTGGTGGCGCTGATCCTCGGCGCCGCGCCCCGGCTCGGCGACATGCTGGCGCGCCAGCCGCAGATCATGGACGGGCTGATCGACCCGCGCTTCTTCGGCGCGATGCCGGACCAGAAGGAATTGTCGGCGCGCCTCGCGACGACATTGAAGGACGCGGATTCCTACGAGGACTTCCTCGACCGTCTCAGGTTGTTCGGCCAGGAAAGCCTGTTCCTGATCGGCACGCGCATTCTTTCAGGTACCGTGTCGGCGCAGCAGGCCAGCGTCGCCTTTGCCGACGTCGCCGAAGGCATCGTGCACACCGTGCATGGCCTTGTCACCGACCAGTTCGCGACCCAATATGGCCGCATCAAAGGGCAGGAGACCGCGATCCTCGCGATGGGCCGCCTCGGCAGCCGCGAGATGACGGCGTCCTCCGATCTCGATCTGATCCTGCTTTATGATTTCGACGAGGAGCATCCGGATTCCGACGGCGAACGGTCGCTGCATGGCGCGCAGTATTTTGCGCGGCTGACCCAGCGCCTGATCTCGGCCTTCACGACGCGGACCAATTACGGCGTGCTCTATGACGTCGACATGCGGCTGCGCCCCTCGGGCCGCGCCGGCCCGGTGGCGTCGCGGATCGATTCCTTTGCCGACTATCAGGAACGCGAAGCCTGGACCTGGGAGCACATGGCGCTGACACGCGCGAGGGTGATCTCGGCATCCCCTGCGTTCCGAAAGAAGATCGAGGACATTATCCGCGGCGTCTTGATCCGGCCGCGCGATCCCGCCAGCACGGCGACCGACGTCGCCGACATGCGCCGCGCCATCGCGCTGGAAAAGGGCGAGGACGACATCTGGGATTTGAAACTCGCCGCCGGCGGCCTCGTCGATATCGACTTCATCGCGCAATATCTGCAGCTCGCTTACGCGGCTCAGAAGCCCGAAATCCTCAGCGTCTCGACGCTGCAGGTGCTCGACAACGCCGCTCGATCAGGCGTGCTGCCGCAAGCCGAAGCCGAAGTGCTGCGCTCCGCGACGCGGCTCTATCACGACCTGACGCAGATTTTGCGGCTCTGCGTGAACGGCAAGTTCAACCCGGAAACCGCAGGCGAAAACCTGCAGCGCGTGATGGCGCGCGCCGGCGACACCCCGGACTTCTCGACGCTGCAGGCGAGGGTGCGGGAGACCGAGGCGGAGGTGAGACGGGTGTTTATGGCGTTGGTGGGTGGCGGGTAGGGCAGCGGGTCGCAGGTTGTAGGGCGGAATAGCGCAAGCGTAATCCGGCGCTTTTGCTGGTCGGCGGTTGCGCCTTCGGCTTAAATCCGCCCTGTACGGGCTGTAAGGATAACGCGGACACAGAACCTTCACACGCGGCTAAGCGCTTGGAGGCGGCATGGCAAACTGGACTGCACGTATCATAGCAATCTTGCTGGCGGGCGTTCCTGGCGTTGCGCAGGCGAACTGCGAGGCGATGCCGCGCGGACCGGCGCGCACCGATTGTTACCTTGGCCTAAGTGAGTTCTACCGTAGACAATCGGATTTTTCCGCCGCCAAAGCGCTCGCGCAGTCAGACGCCGCGTGGTATCGGGCAATTACCGGAACAGACCCTCCGAAACAAAAGCACCGTCGGCGACGATAGGAAGAAAGCCGCTAGAAGATAGCACGCGCGACATTCTGACCCGACGGGCAAATCAGTTCCGATTTACAGAAATAATGTCAAGTTCTAAATTTCCGTAAATCAAAAATATTTCTCTTCCCTTCCACCCCAAATCACCTGCACATCAATAGCCATCCCGTCCCACTCAGAGGGGCGTCGGCCGTCGTCACGACGAGGGGCGGGGATGCGGTGGACGCTGATGTTGCGATTGACGGTCGCGGCAAAGGCGTACGGCGAAAGCGTGTGGTCCTGGCGCCCGTAACGGCGTCAAGCTCTGAAGAAGCTAACGCTTCCGAGGGGTGACGGTGGCAATAGAGGCCGTCTCACCGGGGAGAGCGCGCTATAAGTCGTAAAGCCATTGCGCAGGGAATGTCGGATGTTCTCCGCTGCCCTGTATGCTCATGTGCAGCATTCTTATGCACAATCGCACATGAGACCGCGGGTGCAGCGCGCATCCGGCATTCCCTGCGCCCTCTGAATTTTTGGAGGCGAAGATTACCTGCAAACCTCGGGCGCAGTGTGTCGCGAGAACGCGAAGCTATTTCCCCGTCATTTGCGAGCGAAGCGAAGCAATCCATACCGCCGCACGAAGAAAGAATGGATTGCTTCGCTTCGCTCGCAATGACGTGGTTAGGCTGTTTGAAATTCATATCGGAGCGGCGGCGAAAGCGAAGCGACCTGGTGCAACCAGCGCTTATCCGTGACGGCGCGCACAGCCGCGATCGTCGGCCGACATGAGGCTGCCGGTCCGACAACGGATGGTCCGTTGTGACCAACCATGGAGACAGCCAATGACTTCGAACATTGTCGCCGCAGCGATCGACCCGTGGCTTTAGACGTGAGGCGCGCTCGATCCGCGCAGCCGTTCGACATACCAGAATGCCCAGATGGCAACGAACGAGAGGACGAATATCCCCCCGCATGCAAGGAACGTTGTTCCAAAACTTGTGTCCATGACATCCTCCAACAGGGTTGATCGCTTGCAGTCCCGCCAGTCGATGTTGCGAGCATCAAGCTGGTTTCAAATCGCGCGGTAGCGGCGGACGTTCACTTGCCCGTCAGAGCGTCAATGCCGCTGACGTTTCACTGGGTCGGTCATTCCGGACAGCGCTTTGCGAGCGAGATCTCGTTCGCGGATCAATCGATCCATGAACTGACCTCGAACTGTAGGCGGGAGTGTTACCGAACTCTCAGTCACCGAAGGGTGCCACGGGCAGGGCGGTGATAAGGCAGGATGCGCGCTATTACGCGAAAGTGCCAATCAATAGTGCTCACGCAAGCCAGAATGTTTTTGACCGCGCACCATGGATGTCGGAACTTTTGTGCCGAGCGTAACAGCGACTTGCCTCGCCATAGCCCGACGGGCGGAGATGGAAGGCGGAAACTATTCCGCCGCTTTGCTGGTCGGCGGATGGCCCCGGAGCCTGTCCTAGGCCCGCGCGGCGGCGCTCACGTGACGACAGTCACGGAGGAGTTTGCTTAGCCGGCATACGTTGCGATCACAACGCGCGATGATCGCTTGCGCCAACGGATGGAGACTTGCCATGACCAAGGTCAATCATGAACTGAGCATCGACGAATTGGGTGTGATCAGTGGAGGCGGCTTGAAATCGGCGTTTGATAAGCTGCCGACGACCACCACCACCACTGGCGGCACCGGCACCGGTGCGCCGGATTGGTGGAAGCCGTTTCCCGGCTATCTGACGATGGATTCAGTCAGGGCGCTCGGCCCCATTGGATTTTGACGGTTTGAACGGCTCGCAGGCGGAATGGAGCCCAATCCATTCCGCCGCTTTTTCCTAAGCCCGCACCGCAATCAGCTGCGAGCCGACCGCGCCCAGCAGGAGCTGGTGCGCGCGATCGACGATCTCGTCGAGCGAGCGGGTGCGCGCAAACATGGCCTGCGCCTGCGCCAGCAATTCGTCGCGCGTCGGAATCCTCGGATGGAAGGACGCCAATATCTCGGCCGTTTGCGACCGGGCCTGGCTCAGCGTCTCCTGCAACGCCACCAACTCGGACGAGTGCAGCGCCGATGAAACGGCGAGCGCAATCCGCTCGGGATTGAACCAGGCGACGAGTTCGTCGGCGGCGCGATTGATGACGCGCGAACCGAGCCGCTGCTCGTTGCGCAGCACCTCGGCGGGCGGCGTCTTCAGGTCCCGGACGACGCGAACGAAAGACAGCGCCTTCAGCATGTAAAAGGTGACGTCGATTTCCCACCAGCGAAAACCCTGGCGGGCGCTGCTTTGGTAGGCGTGGTGGTTGTTGTGCCAGCCTTCGCCCATGGTGAAGAACGCCAGCAGCCAGTTGTTGCGGGAATCGTCGCCGGTGACGTAGCGCTTGCGGCCGTGAACATGCGCCAGCGAGTTGATGCAGAAGGTCGCGTGATAGAGCAGCACCGTGCTCCAGACAAAACCGACCACGAGGCCGGACCATCCGCCGATCAGGAAACAGATGATCGCGAGGATCACGCTCGGCAGCTGCTCGAACCGGTGCAGGAACCTCAATTCCGGAAAGGCCGCGAAATCCGCCACCTTGACCAGATCGGTCAGGTCGTGTTGCCGGTAAAAAATCCACCCCACATGGCTGTAGAAGAAGCCCTTGTGGCGCGGCGAATGCACGTCATGTTGCGTATCGGAATGCAGATGGTGGTGGCGATGCTTGGCGGCCCACCACAACACGCTCTTCTGGGTGGTGCTCTGGGCCAGGAACGCCAGCACGAATTGAAACAGCCGGCTGGTCGCATAGGACCGGTGCGAGAAGTAGCGGTGATATCCCGCCGTGATCGCGAACATGCGCAGCCAGTACAGCGTCAGGCAGATCGCGACCGCCTGCCAGGTGATGCCGGTCCAGAACGCGGCAAAGGCGCTGAGGTGCAGCACGATGAACGGCAGCGCGGACGGGTACATGATGTCGTCATGCGCGTCGGCGGTTTGGGCGTCGGCATTGTCTGGCTTGTCGGTCATGAAGTGCGTACTTGGCTCCCTGGCGCATGCCGGCCGCTGCCGGGCATGACTCACGGTTGATGGGCGAGGGTGATGATCGCATCCACCGGTTAAAGACCCGCTGAGGGGCCCGACGATGTTGGTCGAGAATGGGCTGAGGCTCGTCAGTCACGCGCACTATGGGCGGGGCCAAGTCGGTCGGCCGAAATTCGATCACCATAAATAGTTCTGGCCAGCCGGCGGCGCAAGGCAATGTCCGGTACCGGACCTGAGGCCGTGGGTCGCACTCCGGCCGAAGGGGCGCGGGCAGGCGAAATGACGGCCGGCCCCGCGCCCTTATCGGAATTGGAATTGTTCCAAATTATAGGGAACCCGTTCCATGCCGCTCGCCCGATAAGCCCTGAAAATCGGGCGATATCAGTATCCAATGAGCGCCGAAACCGCGTGATCGGAGCTCGGCTTTGACGTATGGGTCCAGCGGTGGCCGTGGTATTTGTCACCGCGGGACCATGGGGTTAACCGACCAGATTCACCGAGGCTCTTCTTGCTCGATAAGCTTGAACTATTGCTGGCGCTCGCAAAGGAGCGGCATTTCGGACGCGCCGCCGAGGCGTGCGGCGTCACCCAGCCGACCATGTCGACGAGCCTCAAGCAGCTCGAGGAAATCCTCGGCGTCATGCTGGTGCAGCGTGGCTCGCGCTTTCAGGGTTTTACGCCCGAGGGCGAACGCACGCTCGACTGGGCGCGGCGGATCGTCGGCGACACCCGGGCCATGCGGCAGGAGATCAACAGTCTCAAGGACAAGCTCTCCGGCGAGATCAGGCTGGCGGCAATTCCCACCGTGCTCGGCATGGTGGCGCAACTCACCACGCCGTTCCGCGCGCGCCATCCCGATGTGCGTTTCCAGATCCGGTCATGCACCTCGGCCGAGGTGCTGGGGCTGCTGGAAAATCTCGAGGTCGACGCCGGGCTGACCTATATCGAGAACGAGCCGATCGGCAAGGTTCGCACCATTCCGCTCTACAACGAGAGCTACCGCCTGCTGACGGCGCCGGATGCGATGTTCGGCGATCGCAAGCAGGTCACCTGGAAGGAAGTCGGCCAGGTGCCGCTGTGCCTGCTGACGCCGGACATGCAGAACCGTCGCATCATCGACCGCGCGCTGACGTCGGTCGGCGCCGAGGCGATGCCGACGCTGACGTCGAACTCGCTGCTGGTGCTCTATACCCACGTCAAGACCGGACGCTGGGCCAGCGTGATGCCGGCGAAGTTGGCGGAGACGTTGGGGCTCGCGGACACCGTCCGCAGCATTCCGATCGTCGATCCCGTGGTCGATTACAGCATCGGCATGGTGGTCCCGCAGCGCGATCCGATGACGCCGCTGATCGCAGCCCTGGTGCAGATCGCCCGCGAAGTCGCGCCGACGCTGGAATCGGCTTGAGGCCGGCTACGCCGCGACCGACAGCTTTGCGCTCGGCTGTTGCGGCTCGCGCGGCAGCCTGATCCGCACCACCGTTCCGGCGCCGAGCTTGGAACGCAGCCGCATCGTTCCGCCGTGCAGACTGGTCAGCGATCTCGCAATCGCGAGCCCGAGGCCCGAACCCTGATAGGTTTTTGTCAGTTGGCTCTCGACCTGCTCGAACGGCTTGCCCAGCCGGCGCAGCGAGTCCGGGGCGATGCCGATCCCGGTATCGGCGATCATCAGCACGATGGAGTCGTTCAGCACCTGGCCGCGCACGGTGACCCGGCCGTCGTCGGGGGTGAACTTGACGGCGTTCGACAGCAGGTTGACGAAGATCTGCTTGACCGCGCGGCGGTCGGCCATGACCGAGATGGTGCTTTCGATATCGGCGTCCAGCGTCAGATGCTTGTCCTCGGCGCGCCCGGACACCACGCGCAGCGACTCCGCCAGAATGTTCGACAGGTCGAGCGGCTCCATGTCGAGCTTCATGCGGCCGGCCTCGATCTTCGACATGTCGAGGATGTCGTTGATGACTTCGAGCAGATATTTTCCCGATGTCAGGATGTCGTGGCAGTACTCCTGGTATTTGTCGGAGCCGAGCACGCCGAACATGCCGCTGCCCATGATCTCGGAGAAACCGATGATGGCGTTCAGAGGTGTGCGCAGTTCGTGGCTCATATTGGCGAGGAACTTTGATTTCGCCTGGTTGGCTTCCTGGGCGCGGGTTCGTTCCTGCGAGTATTTTTCGGCGAGGTCGGCGAGTTCGGATTGCGAGCGCTTTAGGTCGAGCACGTTGGCGCGCATCCGGGCGTCGTTTTCGACCAGCTTCTGCTCGTGTTCCTTGATGCGGGTAATGTCGGTGCCGACAGAGACGTAGCCGCCGTCCTTGGTGCGGCGTTCGCTGATGTGCAGCCAGCTGCCGTCGTCGAGCTGGGCTTCGAAGGTGCGCGCTCCCGGCGCTTGCGCGCCGGTCTCCTGCAGTCGGGTGCGGACCTCCGGCATGCTGCCGACTTCGATCACGGTTTCATAGGAGGTGCCTGATGTCACCGCCGAGTCAGGCAGTTTGTGGAGGCGCTGGAAATGCGAGTTGCAGAGCACCAGGCGGTCTTCCGCATCCCACAGCACGAAGGCTTCCGGAATGGTCTCGATCGCGTCGCGCAGCCGCAAATCCGCCTCGACGGTTTTCTCGGCGAGGCTCTTCTGTTCGGTGATGTCGACCGCGATGCCGATCAGATGCAGGCCGGAGTCGGCGGCGGCCTGGCTGAGTTCGCAGCGCACCCGCAGCCAGATCCAGTGACCGCCGGTGTGCTGCATGCGGAAGGTCTGGTCGATATGGTCGAGCTTGCCGGAGATCAATTGATCGGCGATCGCGAACAGGTCGATGTCGTCGGATTTCACCAGCGCGTTGACTTCGCCGAACGTCAGCAGGTCGTTGCGGGAGTCGAGCCCGAGCATCGTGAACATCGACTGCGACCAGAAAATGCGCCCGCGTGACAGGTCCCAGTCCCACAGGCCGCAACGGCCGCGGTTGAGCGCGGTGTCGATCCGGCCGCGCACCGCGTCATTGATCAGGTCGCCCTCGCGGGCGCGGGTCGATTGCCAGTGGAAGGCAAAGCCGAGGATCAGCACGACGAAGCCGGTGGTGGCGGACAGCGTCATCGACAGCGCCGCGTCCGATCCCCACAGCGGATCGTTCTTCTCCTGGATGACGATGACCTGGCCAGGCAGCGACTTGACCAGCCGCGAAATCGCCAGCGCGCCGTTGCCGCTCGGCAGCGTCATGTCGTTGATGATTCCCTGCTGAGCCGGCGCGGCGAGCAGTTGCGCGGTGGAGATCACGTCGAGCACGCGGTCGCTTCCGCTGAGGCCCTCGACCGGAATCCGCGCCAGCACGCGATGCTCCACCCCGGTGATGATGAAATGGCGGCCGGTCGCGTTGCCCCAGGAGGGAATGAGTTCGGGCAGCAGGCTCTGCAGCCGGTCGATGGTGAGGGCGCGATCCTGCCGGACGGAGGCGAGGCGATCGATGCGTTCGGCCATCAGGTCGGTGACGGCGGCGAGGTCGCGCTTCATGGCGGCGCGCTTCTGCCGGGTCTGGTCGATCACCTGCACGACCGCGCCGAGGCAGATCGTGATCAGGAAGGCGATGATCAGGGTCGGCACGGCGCGTCGCAGCGCCGGCTCGGCGATCAGCAGCCTGTGGTACGCCGGTTTTGCGATCGATTGCGCCAATCCCTTGATCGAATCGGATTGGACACACGCGTTCGCCGCATGCGCGCGCGCCATGCTAATAGACCCCCACCGAAAATTCATTTTTGCACATCGTTTCGGAAGAGCCCTCGACTTCCGAATCACAGCGATTTGAATCCGTTTTTCCCGGGCTGTCGAGAGTCAACGATTCGTTAATATCAAATAAATCTTGTCCAACGGGGAATCGGGGACTCCAAAAAGAGTCCGAAACAGGAACGCGTCCGTAGTACTACGCGGCCATAGCGTTTTCGAGCGAAGTGGGTGCCGGTTCGCGTGAAGAAAACGCGTCAAAACAAAAATCACAAATATGGCGGTTCGGCGTGGCTGATCACGCGCTTGATGGTCGGGAACGCGCGGCGCAGCGCGCGCTCGATCTCGTCGACGTTCTCATGCACCTTGATGACGCTCATCGAGGGCGCGGCGCGGCAATGGAAGTTGACGATTTCGCCGGCGTCGGTGTCGCGCACCCGCACATTATGGATGTCGTGGATGGCGCCATTGGCCGCGAAGCCCGTCAGCGCCGCCTTGATGACTTCCACCCGTTCGGGTGAGGCGTCGGTGCCGTGGGGCAGTTCCGGTTCCAGTGGCTCGATATGGGTATCGACCTCGACATCCTCGCCAAAATCCTCGCGGATGCTGCGCTCCAGTTCATGGGCGATGTCGTGCGCCGCGGTCAGCGCCATCTCGCCGTCGACCTCGAGGTCGATGCTGACCGTCAGCCGGCCGCCGAGATCGTGCACCGTGACATGGTGGACCGCGAGGCCGGAATTGCGCGCGATCACCATGATGCGCTCGCGGACGCTCTCATTGTCGCGCGCTACCGGCACCGCCGTGAACGTCAGATCGGCGTCGCCGAGCGCCTGGCTCACCCCCCGCCTGCGCGATCCGCTTGATGGCCTCGACGCGGTCGATCGGGTAGGTGCGCGGCACGTTGACGATGGCGTCGATGAAATGGGTCGGCCCGACCATGCGCACGCGCAGCCGTTCGACGCCGACCACGCCGGGCACGGCGCGGATGGCCGCGGTGGCTTTTTCCGCCGCGCCTTCCGGCGCGCGGTCGAGCAGCGTTTCGATGGTGGATCGTCCGAGCCGCAAGCCCAAGAGCGATATCATCACGGCGACCGCGATCGCCGCCACCGTGTCACCCCAGGCATAGCCGAAGCCGGTCAGCACGAGGCCGATAATGACGGCGATCGAACCCAGCACGTCGGAGGCAAAATGCAGCGCGTCGGCGGCCAGCGCCTGGCTCTTGGTTTCGCGCGCGGTGCGATGCAGCGCCCGCGCCCGCCAGAAATTCACGCCGATGTCGATCACCAGCACCACGAAGGGAATGGCCGAGAGCGTCGGCGGCGGCGCGCCGTCGCGCAGGCGGCTCCAGGATTCCACCAGAATGCCGCCGGCCAGCACATAGAGCAGAGCGATGACGAACAGCGCCGACAGGCTTTCGAACTTGCCGTGGCCGTAATGATGTTCCGCGTCGGCCGGCTGGTCGGAAACGCGCACCACCAGCCAGGTGATGATGGTCGCGACCACGTCGACCGAGGAGTGCAGGGCCTCCGAGATCAGCGCCAGACTGCCGATCGCAATCCCGACCGCGAATTTCGCCGCGGCCATGCCGGCGCTGGCAAAAATCGAGATCGCGGCGACGTTGGTCTTGAGGCTGGAAACGCGGGCGTGGGTTAATGTCATGAGCGGCGGTTTAGCAGGGCGTCCGTCAACATCAAGCGCCCATCCACAGCGCCAGTCGCAACTGGTTTGCAGAAGCAGGTTTGTTGCGAATTGTTCCGATTTAAGAGAGCCGTCATTGCGGTGGTTTATCCGTTTTGTCGTCCCTGCAAACGCAGGGACCCATACGCCGTGTCGCCGATTGTGAAGGGCGCTGTTCGACGATCTCGCGTAATCATGATGTCCTGTGGTTATGGGTC
The DNA here is from genome assembly GCF_040546575.1 of Bradyrhizobium sp. OAE829. NCBI lineage: Bacteria > Pseudomonadati > Pseudomonadota > Alphaproteobacteria > Hyphomicrobiales > Nitrobacteraceae > Bradyrhizobium > Bradyrhizobium sp. OAE829. The sequence goes on from NZ_JBEPOE010000001.1 coordinate 7,263,865, forward strand.
CCTGCGTTCGCAGGGACGACGGCAAAATAAGGCTCCGCGATCTCGCGACGCATTGCGCCCGAGCCTTGCTTGAAATCTTCCCGCCCTCGCAACAGAGGGCGCAGGGAATGCCGGATGCACGCTGCACCCGCGGTCTCGTGTGCGGTTTGCACAAAGGAAAGTGCACACGAGCATACAGGGCAGCGGAGGCGATCCGACATTCCCTGCGCAATGGCTTTACGGCTTATGCCGTGCTCTCCCCGGTGACGAGTTCCTTTTTGTCACCGTCGTCTGCGAATTGACGGCTCATCGAGACCCGGTCGGGTTCGACTTGCCTCCGCAAACTTGACACCAGCAACGGGTGCCAGGACCACACGGTTTTGCCGTACGCAGCACTCCCGTCTTCGCCTTTGGCTTCGCCGGGCACGGCCCGTCTTCGCTTTCAGGTCCATTCGGGCGTTGGCATCGCTCGTCCTGCGCGCCGCTCATGAGGTTCATCTCACCCTGCAGCCACCTATCGCGCGCGACGCTGCCGCGTCCACCGCGCCCCGTCCCACGTTCGTGACGTTCGCGAGCGCCCCTCTCATTGGGGCGGGATGGGTGAGGTGTGCAGGTGATTTGGGGGTGGCGTCAAGGAAAATTTCTGGAAAACGGAAAGATTTTCCGGCTTCGCTGTTCACACACAGCGGACAAGGGAGCAATTCGCCCGGCGGGTCCTGGTTTAGGATTGATCACGCACCGCAAGGACGTCGTCCCAGCCGTAAGCGAGCTCTTCGATGGTAGCAGAACCCAGGGTAATCGGCTGGCGTCCGATCAGCGTTCCGCCATGGCTTTCGTAGAAACGACGATTGGGATTGTTGATCAGCACCCACACGATTAGCCCGGTTCTGCCTGACCGGTGGAGATCGCCCGCCAGCGTCCGAAACAGTGTCGTTCCGACGCCCGACCCTTGATGGGAATCCAGCACATAGATCGCATAAAGTTCGTTCTGGTACTGAAAGTCGGGATGCCGGGTGGGCCCGCCACTTGCGAACCCGACGATGTGGCCCTGGGGATCGGTCGCCACATGGTAGATGGCCTCGGGCTTTCGAAACATCCGCAAATGTCTTTCTGACTGGCGGGCGTGAGACATGCCGTCCAAAAAATCCGAAGGGAGCAAGGCGCGAAACGTCGATCGCCAGGTATCAACGAGAACATTTGCGATGGTGGGGATGTCGCTTTCCGTCGCGGGTCGAATCTCGATCTGGCGTTTCATCCACGAACCTATCCTGCATCGACACTTCTGGCATTGCGCGTCGGGCTGACAAGCCGCTGATCCGCCCCACCGCTCACTGCCTCTCCCCCCGATAAAACCGCACCCGATAATCCTGCGGCAACACATTCAGCCTCCGCCGAAACGCCCGCCGCAAATGCTCTTCGCTTTGAAATCCCGCGCGCGCGGCGATTTCCTTGATGGGGGCTGCGGATTCTTCCAGCGCCCTGCGGGCGGCCTCGACGCGAAGCTCTTCCACGGCCTTGCCCGGCGTCCGGCCGGTCTTTTGCCGAAACACGCGCGCGAAGGTGCGGGGGCTCATGCCCACGCGCTCGGCCAGACTCTCGACGCGCAAATCGCGGCGGAGATTGTCCTGCATCCAGGTTGAGATGTTTTCGAACGCCGTGTCCTCGGACGATTGCAGTGACAGCGGCACGCTGAACTGGGCCTGTCCGCCGGGGCGCTTCAGAAACACGACCAGGCGGCGTGCGATACGCATGGCTTCGCGGTGCCCGAGATCATCCTCCAGCAAGGTGAGCGCCAGATCGATGCCTGCCGTCACGCCCGCTGACGTCCAGACTCCGCGGTCGTGAACGAAGACCGGATCGACCAACACCGAAACATCAGGGTATTGCGCCCTCAGCATCTCGCAGGAGCCCCAATGGGTGACCGCGCGCCGCCCGTGAAGCAGGCCGGCGGCAGCCAGAACAAAGGTGCCGGTGCAGACGGAGCAGACGCGCCTTGCGCTCGGCGCCGCCAGACGAAACCAGTCGACCAGTGCGGCCTCCGCCGCGGCGCGATGAACGCCGGGGCCGCCACCGACGATGAGGGTGTCGATATCGGTGCGGTCGCAGTCGGAGAGGGCTGAAGTCATCACCTCCAGGCCGGACGAGGTTTTGACCGGACCACCCTTTAACGAGCAGATCTGCCAGACATAGGGCGCGCGGCCGGCCTCTGATGTTTCGCAGGCCAACTCAAAGGCTTGCAGCGGCCCGGCAAAGTCGAGCAGCAGGCAATCCTCGAACAGGACGAAGACCAGACGGCGGGCGGTCGAAGCCATGAGCGGCCTTGTCAGGAAGTCTCTTCGTGAGGTTTTGGCAGGAAATGCGTGTATTCTGACATTTCGGCAAACGGTCTCGCCTGTCAACATCCTCTTGTTCAACAGAGGGGTGCAGCATGTCTGGCAAGCCGATCGAGATCGGACTTCTTTTCTTTCCCGGGATGACCCAACTGGATGTCACCGGACCTTTCGAAGTCTTTGCCCGCCTTCCGAACGTTCGCATGCATCTGCTCTGGAAGCGGATCGAACCTGTGATCAGCGACGTCGGCCTGCCGCTGCTGCCGACCACGACTTTTGCCGACTGCCCGGACCTGGATGTGTTCTGCATCGGCGGCGGCCCGGGGCTGGTGGATTTCCTTGATGATGATGAGGTGATTGCGTTCGTTCGCGACAAGGGTGGATCGGCGCGCTACGTCACCTCGGTCTGCGCGGGCTGCCTGATCCTCGGCGCCGCCGGCCTGCTCGACGGATACAAGTCGGCCTGCCATTGGCTGATGAGTGAGCAGCTTGCCGCCTTTGGCGCCATCGCGGTCGACGAACGCGTCGTGATCGACCGTAACCGGATTTCCGGCGGTGGCGTTACCGCCGGAATTGATTTCGGCTTCCAGGTTGCTTCCGAGCTCTGCGGCGAAGAAGTCGCGAAGAAACTCCAGCTCATGCTGGAATACCAACCGCAGCCGCCGTTCGATATCACCGTGCAGAATGCGCCGCCCGAGATGCTTGCCCAAATGCGCCGTGAGGCCGAACCCTGGCTTCGCAAGCGCGCGGCGGCGGTCCAGAAGGCTGCCTTGAAGCTCAAATCGAAAACAATGACGGCTGCATGAGCGGTTACGGCCGGAAACTTGGCATCATTTTTGGAAAGATACTCACATGATCTGCAACGGCCGAGTGAACTTGGGAAGAATGATGTTCAAGGTCGCTGCGCTTTTGCTCTCCGGGGCACTGATCGGATTTTTGCCGGTCGCTCGCGCGGCCGAACTCTCCGGTGGCGTCGTCCGGATCGGCATCATCAATGACCAGACCGGGCCATTGTCTGATTTGAGCGGGCCAGGTTCGATTGCTGCCGCCAAAATGGCGGCGGAAGACTTTCAAAAATTGGTACCGTCGATCAAGGTCGAGATCATCGCCGCCGACCACCAGAACAAGCCTGATATCGGCGTCGGCATTGTCCGGAAATGGTTCGACGTCGATGGCGTCGACATGGTCGCCGACGTGTCCAACTCGGCCGTTGGCCTCGCCATCCAGTCACTGGCCCGCGACAAGAACAAGATTGTGGTCTATTCGGCCGTGGCAACCACCGAGCTCAACGGCAAGCAATGTTCCCGGAACGGCCTGGCCTGGCTTCACGATTCCTACAATCTGGTGTCGGGGCCGATCCGTACGCTGATCGCACAGGGCTACGATACGTGGTTCTTCATTGCGGCCGACTACGCGTTCGGCAAGAACATGGTGCTGGAGTCGCAGCGCGTGCTCGCGGCAACAGGAGGCAAGTCGCTCGGCGCCGTGTATCACCCGATCGGCACCGCGGATTACAGCTCCTTCATTCTGCAAGCCCAGGCGTCCGGAGCCAAGGCCATCGCCTTCGCCAATGCCGGTGAGCAACTGGTGACGTTGATGAAACAATGGAACGAGTTCGGCATGAACACGGGCAAGCAAAAGCCCGTCGCCGAGCTGATGTTCCTCACCGACGTTCATGCCATGGGCCCGAAGATCGCAAAAGGCCTGACGACTCTCACGGCGTGGTATTGGGCGCTCGACGACGAAACCAGAGCCTTCGGCCAACGCTTCTTTAAAGTACGCGGCACAATGCCCACGGCGCCGCAAGCGGCGGTTTACTCAGGCGTCAGTCACTACCTGAAAGCCGTTGCAGCGGTTGGCAGCGATGCAACGGATCCGGTGCTGGAGAAAATGCGTTCGATGCCGGTTGACGACTTCTACGCAAGAGGCGCGAAGGTGCGCGAGGACGGCAAGCTCGTGCACGACTTCTATTTGGTCCAGGTCAAGGATCCGTCGGAGGTCAAGGCGCCCTGGGAGTATTACAACGTGCTTGAAAAGGTTCCGAGCGGCGAGGTCTACTCCGACCTGGCGAATAGCGAATGCCCGTTGGTCAAACGGGTCGATTGAGATGCTTAAGCCGGCAGTTTGAGTGCGCTGGAAATTTCGGCAAGCGTCGCCTTCTCGGTATCGCTGACCACGACACCGCCAATCCCGAGAAATCCACCCTCGGTGGATGCCTCGGCGACATGCTGGCTGATCTCGCGCAACCAGTTCTTGAACGCGGCTGCGTCGCCGGGTGCTTTGGCGCTTAGGACGCCGTCGACTTTTTGCAGGATTTCGATGCAGGCGGTCTTGACCTCGGACGGTTTCTTGCCGCTGAGGCTTTCCTTCAAGCCGTCGCGCGCCACGGCTCGCCCCTCGCTTGTTGCGAAGTCATCGACCACGGCCTTGATCAGTGGATTGGAGCCCGTGTCCATCTTCGTCTTCGCCAGCATTTTTCCGCTTGCGAAACTCTCCTGGAGCAGGCCCCAAAGCCCGCTTGGTTCGGCGGCCGTTACGGCAAGGCCGGGCGCCATCACGCTTTCCAAAAGCGTTTTCCATTCGTCGGCGGTAAATGTCGATTTATCGGCCATGAGTTTTCTCCTCACCGTCGCCTGGCTACCGCGACGCCGAGCAAGAAGGCGACCAGGAGAGATCCGAGCGGAGCTTCGCGTGCAATGTTGCTAAGGATGCTTAGCGGCATGCCGGGTTTTCGCCCGGTTTCGATGGCGTCGCTGACCCGGCTGGCCGCGCCTTTGACGGCGTCAGAGACCTCTTCGATCGTGGATTTGGATTCGGGGAGCGGATCCAGGCCTTCGTAGATAAACGGCTGAGTGGGGGCGTCGTCGGTCATGGTTTGAACTCCGGATCATTCTCAGCCAATCGATCAGCCGGCTAATGGTTCCTCATCGCAGCGGGCGAGCCAAAGGATTCGGAGTCATCGATCGGGCACATCACGGCGTATCCGGCTTGTGAGTTGGATGCGATTTCCGAACGGGTCGCACTTTGGGCGTGCGAGGCAACTCCGCGAACTCGGACGAGTGGTAATCGCGTCCTTCGGGCGTGGTGATGTAGATGTCGTAACAGCCGGTTCGCGACATTTCCCGCGCTTTCTTGAGCGCGGCTTCGGCAGTCTTCCTGCGATGGATCAGTTCGCCGTGCTGGCACTTGGCTTTGATGGAAAAGCTCATTTCTTCTTCTTTTTCTTCTGCTTCTTCTTGATGATCTCTGCCTGGGCCCGAAAGGCGTGCGCCAGCGATCGCATCTGTTCGGCGGCATAGGCGTCAACGGCGCTCGCCGCGACCCGCTCCGCGGTGGCTGCCTGCTGACGGATTGCCTTGGCCATTTTCATGGAAGGTCAATGCCTTGCCCGTGGTGTGGTTCCCGGCGGCAGCATCGGGCGCGGTTTCGCGTGTCCGGCAACCGGGAAGCGCGTGCCGCTAAGGTCACGGCCAGCGTGCAAGGCATTCGCGGGGAGCGTAGGAGCTTCTGCAAATCCAGTGCCGCCGAAACCCAAGTTGAGCAACGTAGTCGGCAATTCAGGAGTAGGAACGTTTAGTGAACAAAAGACATCCGTTGCAGTAGAACTGCCTGAATTTTGGCGATAATCTCTTCGCCCTCAAGCAAGAGCGCGGGCGCACAGCGCCCAAAGAGGTGGAGTCTGATTAAACTCGATTACGAAGACTCACTTTTGGACAAAGGGAGTAGTAGTGATGGTACAGTCTATAGTTGAACGGATCTCCAGCGTCATTGACCTGGAGGGTGAAATCGAAGCGGAGTTTCGAAGAAGTCCGCCGGTCCACGAGCGGCGGCCTGTCATTTTCACACCGCCAAGGGTGCATGAGCCGACCGTGTCGATGGCGGACACCTCGTCGATGCCTGATTATGTCGAGCACCGCGAGGGAGCCACGGAAATCGGCAAGCTGACGGCGGAAGCCATTGTTCGCGAATACGAAGCTGCCGCGAAGGACATCGAGGCGATGGGCGCGGAACTGATCGAGCGCGTCAAGCAATGCGAGGCGATGACCCGCGATGCGCTCGCCGTGACCCTGGAGATGAGGGAAACCGCAGCCCGCTACCGCGAGGAGGCCAAGCGCATCTTCGTTCAGATCGAGGACTGTTCGCTGATGACGGCGGAGGTCCGCAAGACCTGCAGCGAACTGAAGGAAAGGATCGCCGCTCCGGTGGTCTGATCCAGCTTCAGCCCACTTGAACGTTGGTTCGGTGCGCGGCTCCGCGCTCAGGGATGACCTGCGCCCGGAATCTCCACCTCGACCGCATCGATCCGCGACGACGATTTCCGTTGCCGCAGTTCCTCGTACGACGTCGCGGCGCTCAGGCAAAACAGGGTTTTGCGCGTAGGTCCGCCGAGCACGCAGGCAAGCGCCCGGCGGCCGGGCACTTCGATGCGCTGCAATTCGCGGCCCTCGCGATCCAGCCGGATGAAGGCGTCCTCCTCGAAGGCGGCGACCCACACGGCGCCATCAGCGTCGAGGCAGATGCCGTCAGGGGATTTCATGCTGCCGAAGCGGCCGCGAAGCTTCAAACCGCCGTCGGCTGCGATGTCGTAATCGGCAAGGCAGGCGCCATCCATCTCGGCCACGACGAGGCGGTCGTTTTGCGGCGAGACCGCGATGCCGTTGGGAAACCGCAATCCCTCGGCCACCACGCGCCTGGTGCCATCAGGCATCACCAGGATGATGCGGCCGGGCGCGCCGCGATCCGGCGGCGGCGGCAGGTCGAAGCCGAGATCGCCGACATAGGCGCGGCCGAGCCCGTCGATGATCATGTCGTCGATCGTGCCGGTCGCGATGTCGGACAGGTCGGCGTAGGGCGACAGCTTTCCGTCGGAAAAGGCCAGCAGGCGCTTTTGAAACATCGTCAGCACGATCAGCCTGCCGTCCGGCCGCACACCGAGGCCGCACGGCGTGTCGTCGAATTTCGCGTGCCGCTGGCATTCGCCTGAGGGGGCAAGGCTGAGCAGCGTCCGTTCCATGCAGTCGACGAACCACAGCCGTCCCGCATGCCAGCGCGGCCCTTCGAAGTAGCGGCCGCCGTCGTGGATGGTGTGGGGGGTGGATGGGGTCATTGCAGCGCGCCTCGGCACGTAGGGTGGGCAAAGCGCAGCGTGCCCACCATTCGAATAGGCAAAATCGAAGCGTGAGATGGTGGGCACGGCGTGAAGAACGCCTTTGCCCACCCTACAAGCGTCCTACAGCGTCACCACGATCTTCCCGAGATGCTTGTTGGCTTCCATGTGCGCGAACGCCGCGCCGATCTCGGCGAAGGGAAAAACCTTGTCGATCGGCAGCTGCAGTTTGCGCGATTCCACCGCCGGCCAGATGTCTTTGCGGACCTCGTCAAAGATCTCGCGGACTTCCTCGATGGTGCGGGTGCGGAAGGTGACGCCGATATAATTGATGCGGCGTGCGGCGTGGAGGTCGAAATTGAAATCGGCATGGGTGCCGCCGAGCCGGCCGACATTGACGATGCGGCCCTTTACCTTGGTGGCCTTGAGGTTCTGGTTCGCGACCGAGCCCGAGACCTGATCGACGATCAGGTCGACGCCTTCGCCGCCCGTTGCCTGCAGCACTTCATCGACCCAGCCGGGATCAGAGGAATCCACCGCGAGGTCGGCGCCGAATTCCCTCAGGCGCCCGCGGCGCATCGCATCCGTCGAGGAGCCGATCACGAGTTTGGCACCCTTGTATTTTGCGATCTGCATCGCCATCAGTCCGACGCCGGAGGAGGCGCCCTGGATCAGCACGGTCTGGCCCGCCTGCAGCGCGCCGTTGGTCACGACAGCGTTGTGCATGGTGGCGAGCGCGACGGGCAGCGTAGCGGCCTCCTCGAAATTCATGTTGGAGGGCGCGCGGAACAGCCGGCCGTGATCGGCCAGCGTATATTCGGCGAACGCCGCGCCGCCCGAGCCCATGATCTTGTCGCCGATTTTGACGCCTTTGGCATCCGGCCCGAGCTCGACGACTTCGCCGGCCCATTCCATGCCGAGCACCGTGCCGACGCCGCCGGCCGCGCCATGCACATGGCCCTTGGTCATGCCGAGATCGGCGCGGTTGAGTCCGCAGGCGCTGACCTTGACCAGCACCTGCGTGCCCTTTGGCGAAGGCTTTGCGACGTCGGTGATTTCAGCGCCGTTGGCGCCGTAGACGTAGGCTTTCATGGGGCTTCTCTTTCTTCTCCCTCTCCCGCGCTTGCGGGGGAGGGCGGGGTGGGGGTGGTGCCGCGAGTCAGACTGCCGTGTGGAGAGAGTTCCCCCACCCGGATCGCATCTGTCGATGCGATCCGAACTCCCCCGCAAGAGCGGGAGAGGTGAAGCGCAGACCGCCTACTCCGCCGCCTGGCGCGCCGCGCCCGACATCATGCCTTCCAGCCGGCTACGGATGATGGCTTCCGCATCGCGCATGATGCGCGACACCAGTTCGGCGCAGGTCGGGATATCGTGGATCAGGCCCTGGACCTGGCCGGCCGACCAGATGCCCTCATCGGCGTCGCCGGTGGCGTAGACCATCTTGCCGCGCGCGCCGGCGACGAGTTCGCGCACGTCCTCGAATTTTGCGCCTTCCTTTTCCATCTGCACCACCTTGGTCGAGATCACGTTCTTGGCGACGCGCGAGGTGTTGCGCATGGTGCGGAAGATCAGCTCGGTCTCGCGCTCGTCATTGGCGACGATGCGCTCCTTCACCAGCTGGTGGATCGGGCTTTCTTGGGTAGCCATGAAGCGCGTGCCCATGTTGATGCCTTCGGCGCCGAGCGCGAGCGCCGCGACGAGGCCGCGGCCGTCGCCGAAACCGCCGGAGGCGATCATCGGGATCTTGATCTTGTCGGCGGCCGCCGGAATCAGGATGAGGCCCGGGGTATCGTCCTCGCCGGGATGGCCGGCGCATTCAAAGCCGTCGATCGAAAGCGCATCGACGCCCATCCGCTCCGCCGACAGCCCGTGGCGGACGCTGGTGCATTTATGAATGACTTTGATGCCGTACTTCCTAAATTCGGTGACGTGCTCCTGCGGCTTGTTGCCGGCGGTTTCCACGATCTTGATACCGGCCTCGATGATGGCCTGGCGGTATTCCGCGTAAGGCGGCGGCTTGATCGCGGGCAGGATCGTGAGGTTGACGCCGAACGGCTTGTCGGTGAGGTCGCGGCAGCGCGCGATTTCTTTTGTCAGGTCTTCCGGGGTGGGCTGCGTCAGCGCGGTGATCAGGCCGAGTGCGCCGGCATTGGCGACGGCCGCGACGAGCTCTGCCCGCCCGACCCATTGCATCCCGCCCTGGACGATCGGGTGCTCAACGCCAAACATTTCGGTGAACCGCGTCTTGATCATGTCCTGCCCTTTGTTTTCGGGGCGCGGGCGGAGCCACGCGCGTTTTTGTTGGATTTCGCGAGGCAGGATGCCGTCAGCAGGCGCAAAAGTCTACCGGCGGCGGGCGGGGGTCAGGGCATCGCCAGCATGCAATAGCGGGGCTTTTATCCGTCGGGCGGACAATTTTGCGGCTTCTCGCGCCGGGGCGGGGGTGTTGCCTGGTTTCATCGGGCAGGCCATTTGTTCCACTAGATGCCGTTGCGCTGGTCCGGCAGCGATCTGGTTTCCATCTGAAGCCGATAGAGCGCGGCGATGTTAACCGGCAGCAGCACAAGGTGCAGGAAAAACACCGGGTAAACCTGAGACAACAATCCGTAGACGATAAAAAGCACGTTGCTCAGCAACGCAAACGAACGAAGCGCCAGTATGGTCGTCATGCAGAAGCTCGCGAGAACGCTGAGCGCTGCCACGAAGCCGAGAAAGTCAATCAACGACAAATCGATCAACGATAGATTCATGTCGGCTGTCCCCATCGTCCGCAACAGCGCATTGCCTGCGGTCCAATCGACGCTGGATCATCATCAGCTCATTACGTCTGCAATCCGCATGCGAACGTAACCTGGCTCACATGCCGAAGGTGTTTGTTGCGTCATCGCGTCGGTTCGCGATCACAAACACGCGAGAGTGCGGTGAAAGCTGTTTCGTTGCGCGATGCGCGCGACACGACTGTGAGTGGCTTCACAGCCGCGTCGCGTTCTCCGTGTTAGCGTTGCAGATATTGAAACGACTGCTCTGAAGAAGAGCAATTTGATTAAAAACAAGTCAGAGACCGGAGGCGCTTATGTTCAAGCAATTCCTTTTGGTTGCGGCTCTCATTGGTTCCTTTCAATCCCCTTGTCATGCTGACCCGGCCGCGAGAGTGGCCGCTGACTCTTCTGCTGTTCAGCCTCGGTCTGAAGCAACCCGGGCGACAAGAGATCTGCTCGATGAAATTGTGACCTGGCTCGGTTCGAACTTTGATCTGCCCGCCGCGGCAGATCATCCGGCAATCGCTTTCGTCTCGCAGTCGAGGCTTGAAACGATGCGGGCCGAGGACCGTGCGTTCTCGCGAGGCTTGACGCAGGGTGCCGTGGGCGATGAACCAGCTCCGCGTCGTGTCGTTGCCGTCTACGACATCAATCTGAAAACAATCTTTCTGCCTGACGACTGGAACGGAAAATCACCAGCGGGCCAATCGATCCTGGTTCATGAAATGGTTCATCACCTTCAAAATCTCGCAGGCCTCAAGTTTGAATGCCCGATGGCGCGCGAGAAGGTCGCCTACATGGCACAGGACAAATGGCTAAAGCGGTTTGGAACGAGCCTGGAATCGGAATTTGAGCTCGACATGTTTACGGTTCTGATCTCCTCCGCGTGCATGTATTGACCGCCAGTCGGCAAAACTGAATCAGGAAGATCTGGCTGGGCAAATCTGCAACCATTCCGACGCTCATGTTCAAGCTCCTGACGGCCATTGCGTTTGCTTTAGCGCTCGTGGTGATGGTGCAGGGGCATCAGCGCCAGTTCAAACCCCTGCCGACTGGACCGATGCCGGCGGCGCTTATCCCTTAGAGGACCGGCGCGCGAAGCCCGGGCAACCCCCTCCATTCGCTGGGTGATCAAAATCACGGTCCGTCCGGGAGAGCTGAGGCAAGTTGGGATCACGGGCCGCTTATGCCCGGAACATCAACCCCTCTAGCGAACGGATTGGATGATCATGAGCAATTCCCTGAATCAGAACACGGGCGCTGACTGCGAAATCCTCAGCCTCGCGCAACTCGAAGGCGTCAGCGGCGGCCGCATCGGCGGCGGCCTCTTCGGCGACAAGGTCGTCATCATCGGCTGCACGACGCAGCCCCCGTTCGGCGGCTATCCCCCGGGAACGGTCACCTGGAATCCCTGGATCGGCCAGCCGTACCCGACGCCGATTTTTTAAGAGCTTGACCTACTTTCAGTCATGGCCGGGCTTGTCCCGGCCATCCATGTCTTTCTTGTTAAGTGGAAGCAAAGACGTGGATGCCCGGCGGCACAAGGCCGGGCATGACGAGTATTGCTACGAAGAGCGGTCGCCGTTGCGGGCCTGACGCTCCGCGCGCGTAAAGCGTGCGGCTACACCCGTGACGACGCCGATCACGCCGAGCCGGACCCGCCCCCCACGATCTTCTCGCTCAGCTTCTGATCGACCACCTGCACCGTGTTGTCGATCTCGGCATTGGGCGCGCCGAGCTGATGCGAAATCAGCTTCACCAGCAAATCGACCCGCTCGATGAACGGCGCGCCAGCGGCCACGGCGCGGGCCGCCGATGACGGCTTGAGCAGGCTTTCCGCCGCCTTGGCATATTTCTCGAACGGCACCTGATCGATCGGGTCGGCGCCGAGACGCCGCGCGATGCCGTCGACATGGTCATAGATCGATCGCGACAGTTTCAGATCACCATGCACGGCATCGCGGATCGACTGCGGCTCGTTCGGCGTGATGCAGCGGTAATTGCCGGTCAGCAGCATCGACCATTTGGCCAGCGGCACGAACAGCGAGTCGAACACCTTGAGCTTGACCGGAACGTCCTGGCCATCCAGCTTCACCGCGTCGATGTCGGCTTCCAGCTCGCGCAGCAGCTTATTGTGTTGCTCGTCTTCGAATGCCGCTGCCTTGAAGTTTGTCGGCAGGCCGACATGAAGGATGTTCGCGGCCTCTTCCGGCGGACGGAAGGCCTGCGGGTCGGGCGAGCACAGCGACACCAGTCCCGGCTTGAAGCGCTCCCAGACCAGCGCGTTGGTGTAGGCCTCTTCGAGGTCCATGTCCGCCAGCGCGGGGATCCGCTTGAGATAGGGCAGCGGCGGCATGTTCATGATCGACAGGCAAGGCAGCTTCGCCTCGGCGATCTTGATCATCAGCACCCGGATGGTGTGGTTGGTGTATTGCGGCTCCTGCATCGCAAGGCCAACCAGGTCGTAACGGGACAGGTCGACCTCGGCAGGCGTGACCGCGTCGAGCTTGCCCGGCAGGTCGCGCGAGAAGATCGCCCGGTGCGCCTTCTCGTCGCGCAGCTTGATGCGGACTTCAGTGCCCTCGCGGTTGATCAATTCGGCCGTCTTCTTCCGGCAAACCAGGGTCACGTTGTGACCGGCCATCAATAGCTTTGTTCCCAGCAACGAGCCGTAGGAAGCTCCAAGGATCAGAATGTTGCGCGCCATACTCTCTCTCTTCCACCGGTTGTGCTGGATTTTTCTTTGGATGTTCCGCCCCGCGCTGGCCTTTGAGCATTTCCGCCGACGATCCGCGTTGGGGCGGCGACGAAGCAGGCCTTATGTCACCCGGGGCAGGCCCTTGGGGCGAGGAGCGGGCGTTGCTTATCGCAAGTCGGCTGGCATTACAAATGCCAATTGGGCCAGCGCGGCCCCCATTTACTGCCGGAATTCGTTGGTCAGCTTGCCGATGCCGTCGTTCGCGACGGTCACCGTGTTGACCGGCTGAGCGCTTTCTCGAACTAGGTTTGGAGCGCGTCACTGCGAGCCGGTTCCGGCAGCTTGATCCTCTCGTTCAGTTTTTGATCTACGGTCTGAACCGTGCGGTCGATCTCGGCATTGGGTATGCCGAGCTGATGCGAAATCAACTTCACCAGGAGGTCGACCCGCTCGATGAACGGCGCGCCGCTGGACACCGCACGCGCTGCCGACGATGGTTTGAGAAGGCTTTCGGCCGCCTTGGCATATTTTGCGAAAGGCACCTGGTCCTTCGGGTCCGCCCCCAGACGTTGAGCAATGGCATCGACGTGGTCATAGATCGACTGCGAGAGCGACAGATCATCGTATACCGCGTCGCGGATCGACCTCGGTCCGTTCAGCGTGACGCAGCGGTAATTCCCGGTTAGCAGCATCGACCACTTTGCCAGCGGGACGAACAGTGAATCGAACACCCTGAGCTTCACCGGAACGTCCAACCCATCGAGCTTCACCGCGTCGATGTCGGCTTCCAGCTCGCGCAGCATGGCGTTGTGCTTCTCGTCCTCGAAGGTTGTGGCCTTGAAGTTCGTCGGCAGGCCGACATGAAGGACATTCGCCGGCTCTTCCGGCGGGCGGAACGCCTGCGGATCGGGCGAGCAGAGCGATACCAGTCCCGGCTCGAACCGCTCCCATACAACCGCATTGGTATAGGCCGCTTCCAGATTCGTTTCCGCCAGTGCCGGGATCCGCTTGAGGTACGGCAGCGGCGGCATGTTCATGATCGACAGACAGGGCAGCTTCGCCTCGGCGATCTCGATCATCAGGACCTCGATCGCATGGTCGGAGTATTGCGGTTCCTGCATCGCAAGGCCGACCAGATCATAACGCGACAGGTCGACATCGGCGGGCGTGGCCGCGTCCAGCTTTCCCGGCAGATCGCGCGAAAAGATCGCCCGGTGCGCCGCCTCCTCACGCAGCTTGATACGAACTTCGGTGCCGTCGCGATTGATGAGTTCGGCGGTATTGCTTCGGCAAACCAGGGTCACGTTGTGACCCGCCATCAAGAACTTTGTCGCCAGCAATGAGCCATAAGAGGCTCCAAGTATCAGAATGTTGCGCGCCATACTCTCTCTTCCACCGATGCTAGAATTTTCAATCGAAGCCACACTCGAAATTCCCGTATGAGGCTCTTAGGCCTGCTCTTAGGTCTTCGTGGGCGAAGGAGCGGCGCAGACCCAAGCAAGCCCCTTCATCGGTCCTTTTTGTCGGCGTACCGCTCCTGCGGCGCAGGTGTACAAACGCCGTTTGCGACAGAGCTAAAACTTGTGGTGCGGTGCGGCGATCCGAAGCCGAATGTCAGGCCGAAATGGCCAGCTGAGCGTTGGCTTCCTCGTCAAACGCGGTCGAGATGTCACGGATGCTGACGACGCCGATCAGGCTGTAGTTCTCGAGCACCGGCACATGGCGGATGTGGTGCCTGTTCATGAGATGGCGAACGTGCTCGAGCGAATCCTGCGAACTGCACGACACCAGCTGCTGCACCGAGATGAACTGCGAAACCTTGAGATTGGCGCCGGCGGCACCGTACTCGGCAATCGCGCGAACCACGTCGCGCTCGGTGAACATGCCGACCGCCGTATTGCCCTCGGTGCGAACGACATCCTTGACCACCAGCGCGCTGATATTGCTGGAGCGCATCAATTGCGCGGCGATGGCAACCGTCTCGTTCATGCGAACCGTTGCGACACGGGCGGCTTTCTTGCGCAGGATATCTCCGACTTGCATGGCAACCTCCTTGGGGTGGATTATGCGCAATTCTGGTATACATAATACCATAAGTCAACACGGAAAAGAGCAGGCATCGCGCACGCGTCGTCCACATAAATAGGCAGTATTACTGACATAATTGAAGATTTGGCGAGGGAGGCGAGACGATCCGGCAGCGACGAAGAGCTGATCCAAGACGATCAGGTATACCAGGGGCCAGTCTATCTCGGCGCCAGATGAATTCCTGCAAGCGTGCAGCGGACCGAACCACCGGCTCTTTCGATCGTGGGGATATCGAGTGCGACGGGTTTGGCGCTTTCCGAGATCATGCCGAGTTGATCCTGGTCAAGCGAGGCAAGCGCCGTCGTCGAGAGGGCCAGGATTCGACCGTCGTTTCCCTGAAGTTCCAGGGCGTTGCCGGCGAATTTTGAAATCTGTTCGTTCGCGAGCGCGATAACACTGCGGCCGGAACGCTCCAGCCTCGTAACGATCTCCCGCCGTCTTGCGAGGTCAGTCATCATGTCCAGTCCCATCAGGGCGAAGTCGGTCGCGATGCACAGCAGGACGTTGGTGTGATAGATCGCGGCTCCATTATCGTCCCGCGCATCGAAGACCATCGGCTCGAAATTGAATTGGGTCGCAAAGCGCTCAAGCGCAATCGGATTGGTGCGATCGGAGCGGACAGCATAGGCCACACGGTCGATATGATCGAGAACCATGGCGCCGGTCCCCTCGAGAAACAGCCCGTCGGGCTCGAGACCCGAATAGTCGATAACCTCCTGCACCCGATAATGGCTCTTCAGCATTTCGATGACGTCGATGCGACGCTCGCGCCGGCGGCTGACAGCCTTCATCGGATAGATCGCCACATGACCGCCGGCGTGGGTGGAGAACCAGTTGTTTGGAAAGACCGCATCCGGTGTGTCGGTGCCGGTGCTGTCGAACAGATGCACGTTCACACCATGGCTGCGAAGCGTCTCGGCCGCTTGGGTGATCTCAGCGTAGGCCGTCAAGGAGAGGTCATCCTTCTGGTCCGGGCAGGCCTGGAAAAAATTGTCGGTGGCGGTCTCGGTATTCACCGTGAAGTGGTGCGGCCGAACCATGATCACCGCAGAAGGCGCCTGGACGGAGTATGGAATGTATCTTGCCATCCTAAGCCTGCTCTGCGCGCAGCAACATGCCAAACAGGTCGCGGGGCTCATCGGGATCGGCGATAATGTCGAGGTCCTGGTAAAACCCCGTGCCCCTGAGCTTGTCACGGACATAGCGAAGGGCGGAGAAATCCTCGACCGCAAAGCCGACGCTGTCGAACAGGGTGATCTGGTTTGCATCGCGGCGGCCGGTCGCGTGTCCCGTGATAACCTGCCAGAACTCAGTGACGGGGTAATCTGCATCCATCTGCTGGATTTCGCCCTCGATGCGGGTCTGTGGCGGATATTCCACAAAGGTATCGGCGCGCAGCAAGATATCGCGATGCAGTTCGGTCTTGCCCGGGCAGTCGCCGCCGATGGCATTGATGTGAACCCCGGCCGCAATCATGTTGTCCGTCAGGATCGTCGCATACGACTTGTCGGCGGTGCAGGTGGTGATGATCCCTGCACCTTCGATCGCGGATTGCGATGATGTGCAGGCGGTGACAGTCAGACCCATGCCGGAAAGGTTGCGAACCGTCTTTGCCGTCGCCTGCGGATCGATGTCGTAGAGCCGGACATGATCGATGCCGACCGCGGCTTTCATGGCGAGCGCCTGAAACTCGGCTTGCGCGCCATTCCCTATCATCGCCATCGTGCGGGTAGCCTTGGGCGCGAGGTGCCGCGCCGCCATGGCCGAAGTGGCTGCGGTCCGGAGCGCCGTCAGCAGCGTCATTTCTGTGAGCAGCACGGGATAGCCGGTCGAGACTTTCGCCAGCAGGCCAAAGGCCGTCACGGTTTGCAGGCCGTGCGCCATGTTCTTCGGGTGGCCGTTCACATATTTGAAGCTGTAGATTTCGCCATCGGAGGTCGGCATCAATTCGATCACGCCTTCGCCGGAATGAGATGCAACGCGCGGCGTCTTGTCGAACGACTCCCAGCGACGGAAATCTGCCTCGATGACGTCAGTGAGTTCGCTGAGCAGGGTCTCGATGCCGATGTGATGCACGAGGCGCATCATGTTCGCGACACTGACGAACGGCACAAACGCTTTTTCCGATGGAAGGGGCGAAGACATTGTCGGGTTCCGATCGCACATGTTTGATGGCGAAGGATAGCGACCGCACGTGTTGGCCGAAATATCAGTTTTGTGCTATTTCGGTCATAAAGTTAGGCAATTTGTACAGCTCCATTGTGCGAATTGTACACTGGAGCAGAGATGGCCGCAGCAAAGTACGCACCGGATGATCTGGATCGCCGGATCATCGCCCACCTTCGGACCGATGGACGCGCTTCACTGACCAAGCTTTCCGACGCACTCGGGGTCGCGCGCGGCACGGTGCAAAACCGGCTGGATCGCTTGATCGAGACCGGTACGCTGCTCGGCTTCACTGTCCGCGTACGGGAGGATTACGACGTCAATACCATACGTGCCGTGATGATGGTCGAGGTCGTCGGAAAATCGACCACCCAGGTCGTGCGAAAGCTACGCGGCCTGACGGAAGTTTCAGCGCTGCACACGACCAACGGCAATTGGGACCTTGTCGCCGATATCCGGGCGGCGAGCCTCGCAGATTTTGACAGGCTTCTTCGCGAGGTGCGGATGATCGATGGCATCGCCAACAGCGAGACCAGTCTTTTGCTGAGCACGGTTTGACCAGGATGTGGACTCGTTAGCGCGAAGCCACCGTCAGATATGCAGGTTCAGGAACCCCACAAAGCGAAAGCGCGCCCATCCCGCAGGGATGAGCGCGCTTGTCGCCGGATCAGGTAGGGCAGGTTAGGTGGACGCCTTTGCGTTCGCGACCACCACCTTGCGCCACGGCTTGAGCACAAAGATCGCCAGCAGCGAAGCGAGGATGTTGGCGCCCGCCGCGATGATGAACACGCTGTCCCAGGTGCCGGACGATTGCTGCATGTAGTTCGCGATCGGCACCAGCAGGGCTGCCGTGCCCTTTGCCGTATAGAGCAGGCCGGCATTGGTGGTCGCGAACTTCGCACCGAACGTGTCCGTGCAGGTCGAGGGGAACAGCGAGTAGATCTCGCCCCAGGCAAAGAACACGAAGCCCGACAGCAGCACGAACCAGATCGGATCGTGGCCCCACATGTACAGCGCCCAGATGCCGACGCCTTCCATGCCGAAGGCGATGAACATCGTGTTCTCGCGGCCGATCATGTCGGAGATCCAGCCGAAGAACGGCCGGGTCAGACCGTTGAGGACACGGTCGATGGTCGCGGCGAACGTCACCGCGGTCATCGTTACCGCCATCAGCGTCACCGGTACGCTGTCGACCTTCCAGTCAACCGCGATCGGCTTGAGGTTGGCGGTGACCATCAATCCGCCGGCGCCCACGATCACGAACATGAAATACATCAGCCAGAAGATCGGCTGGCGGATCACCTCGGTCGGCGCGTAGTTGCGGCGGCTCTGGATCACGTTGGCGTTCTGGATCACGGCCGGGACTTGCCCTGCTTTCGGCGAGAACATCAGGAAGGCGAGCAGCACGATGATGATGCCTTGTCCGAGACCGAAATAGAGGAAGGTGGTCTGGAAGCCGGAATCCTTGATCATCGCCTGGATCGGGGCGACCGTCAGCGCGGAGCCGGCGCCGAAGCCGGCCGCTGTGATGCCCGCGGCGAGGCCGCGCTTGTCGGGAAACCATTTCAGCGCATTGCCGACGCAGGTGCCGTAGACGCCGCCGGCGCCGATGCCCGCGATGATCATGCCGAGATAGAAACCGTTGAGTGTTTCTGCCTGCGCGTTGATCGCCCAACCGACGGCGCAGAGGACGCCACCGACGAGAACCACGATACGCGGGCCGTATTTATCGACGAACCAGCCTTCGACCGGCACCAGCCAGGTTTCGAACAAGACGAAGAGCGTGAACGCCCACTGGATCGACGCGCGATCCCAACCGAATTTTTTCTGGATGTCGGGGACGAAGAATGTCCAGCCATATTGGTAGTTCGCGATCATAACCATGGCGGCGACGCCGATCGCCAATTGCGTCCAGCGGTAGGTATCGCTGACGCGGGCTACTGCAGGGGCCGCTCCTTGAACTGTGTCCGTCATCTTCCCTCCTATGTGCGCTGTTCTATCGCCCGACAGCTCTAAGGAAGGAGTTTGGTATATGATATGCCAGTAGACAAGAGAAATCTTGACTAGATGTCGCAGGCTAGTCGATTTTTTTGCGGATGTCTTTCCCCTCAATCCTGTTGGAAAACACTGCATCTGAAAAGACTTAGCCGCCGGATCGCTTTACGATCCGGCGGCTTTAGAGGAACGAAAAATATTTTTGTCTGGTATTTTTAGCCGTCAGGCGACCGAATGAGGACGCAAGCGGCTATAGCCTTCCTGGATAGCGGACCAGAACAGCGCGATCAGTCCAAGCACCATGATGGTGCCGACCAGCGAGTTCGAGAAGAACACGCCGAGCGAACCCTGCGATCCCAGCAGCGATTGCCGGAAGGCTTCCTCCGCCTTGTCGCCGAGCACGATGGCAAGCACGAGAGGGGCGAGGGGATAGTTGCACTTCTTCAGGAGATAGCCGACCACGCCGAACACCAGCATCAGCACGACGTCGAAGGTCGAACTGTGGACCGAATAGGCGCCGATCGCGCACAGCACCAGAATGAGCGGCGCAATGATGCTGAACGGCACGCGCAGGATGGCCGCGAAGATCGGCACGCAGGTCAGCACGACGATCAGGCCGACGAGATTGCCGAGATACATCGAGGCGATCAGACCCCAGACGAATTCCTTCTGCTCGACGAACAGCATCGGGCCGGGCTGCAGGCCCCAGATCAAGAGGCCGCCGAGCAGCACGGCTGCGGTCGGTGATCCCGGCACACCGAGCGAAAGCATCGGCAGCAATGCCGCGGTACCGGCCGCATGCGCCGCGGTCTCCGGCGCGACCACGCCCTCGACCTCGCCCTTGCCGAAATTATGGCCGTTCTTGGAGACCCGCTTGGCGATGCCGTAACTCATGAACGACGCCGGCGTGGCGCCCGCGGGCGTGATGCCCATCCAGCAGCCGATCAGGCAGGAGCGCAGCGACGTCACCCAATACTGCGGCATCTCCTTCCAGGTCTGCAGGACGACGCGCAGGTCGATCTTCGCCTTGCCGCCGCGGAAGGCCAGACCCTCTTCCATGGTCAGCAGGATTTCGCCGATGCCGAACAGGCCGATGACGGCGATCAGGAAGTCGAAACCGTTGAGCAGTTCGGTCGACCCGAACGTCAGCCGCAATTGTCCGGTGATGGAATCGAGGCCGACAGCCGCCAGCGCAAAGCCGATCATCATCGCGGCGATGGTCTTGAATGGCGGCTCTTTACTCAAGCCGACGAAACTGCAGAACGCCAGGAAGTAGACCGCGAATTTTTCCGCTGGACCGAAGCGTAACGCAAAACTTGCGACCAGCGGCGCGACCAGCGTGATCATGACGACGGCGAACAGCGCGCCGACGAACGAGGAGGTGAAGGCGGCGGTCAGCGCTTCGCCGGCCTTGCCCTTCTGCGCCATCGGATAGCCGTCGAACGTGGTCGCCACCGACCAGGGTTCACCGGGTATGTTGAACAGGATGGATGTGATGGCGCCGCCGAACAACGCGCCCCAGTAGATGCAGGACAGCATGATGATCGCCGATGTCGGCGGCATGCTGAAGGTCAGCGGCAGCAGGATCGCGACGCCGTTGGCGCCGCCCAATCCCGGAAGCACGCCGATGATGACGCCGAGCACGATGCCCAGGATCATCACCATGATGTTGAATGGCTGCAGGGCGACCGCAAAGCCGTGAAAAAGATTGACGAGTTCTTCCATGCTTCAAGTCCTGCAAGCGTGAGCTAATGACATGACGATTCTGACGACACGAGAATTCTATTTTTGTTTGAGCATGATCTTCTCGGAAAACCGGTATCCACTTTTCCGGATCATGCTCTAGAGACCGAGCCATTCCTCGATCGGTCCCTTGGGAAGCGGGACCAGAAACCAGCGCTCGAAAATCAGGTAAGTGACAACAGGCATGCCGAGCGCCACGGCGGTGACGACGAGCCAGCTGTATTTGCCGAGCCATCGCATGAACCAGCCGATGAAGATGATGGAGGCGAGATAGAGGCCGGTGAACGGCATCACGCCGACATAGATCGCGGTCGGTATGACGACGCTCAGCACCTGGCGCAGCTGTCCCCATTCCGCGAACAGCCCGTCGTCACCGTCGCGCAGACCGTTCCACAGATTGATCGCGCTGGAGGCGATGATGAAGATCCCGATGTAGAACGGGAAGAAACCGGCACGCGGTCCCTCCGCGCCCCAATTGATTCCGGCCTTGATGCTGCCGTAGACGACGATCGCGCCGAACAACGCGATCAGCAGCGTAACGCCGGCTTCCACGGCCTTGTGGGTCGGGCCGGCGTGCGGGCTATTCGTAGTCATTCAAACTCCATCCGGAATCACGGTTCTGGGTTCGCAGCGCTTCATGCGCTGCGCATTCGCCGGTGTACGCGACGTGACTAAAGGTCAGTTTCCGGGGGTAGCGAGGAAGCC
Organism: Bradyrhizobium sp. OAE829; assembly: GCF_040546575.1. Taxonomy (NCBI): domain Bacteria; kingdom Pseudomonadati; phylum Pseudomonadota; class Alphaproteobacteria; order Hyphomicrobiales; family Nitrobacteraceae; genus Bradyrhizobium; species Bradyrhizobium sp. OAE829. The sequence continues at coordinate 7,285,435 of NZ_JBEPOE010000001.1, forward strand.
GGCCTCTTTCATCAGGGTTTCGTGGCGCTTCTCTTCCGTCTCGACCCATTTGGCGTATTCAGCCCCGGTCAGGAAGGTGGTGTTGAAGGCGCCGCTCTTCATGAAGTCCTGCCACTCCGGCGTGGCCCGCACCTTCTTGAACAGCTCGACGTAATATTCGACCTGATCCTTGGTGGCTTTGGGCGACATGAAGATGCCGCGCAGCATCAGGTATTCGATGTCGAGGCCCTGTGACTTGCAGGTCGGAATATCCTTCCAGCCTTTGCCGTCCGCGACGACTTCGTCGTAGGCCATCTGCTTGCCGTCGAACACGCAGAGCGGACGAAGTTTGCCGCCGCGCCATTGCGCCACGGCCTCGATCGGATTGTTGACCGTTGAATCGACGTGGTTGCCGACCAGCTGGACCGCGACTTCTCCGCCGCCCTTGTAGGGAATGTAGGTGAACTTGGTCCCGGTGGCCTTCTCGAGCGCGACCGTGATGATCTGGTCTTCCTGCTTCGATCCGGTGCCGCCCATCTTCATGCCGCCGGCGGGCGCCTGCTTCACGGCGTCGACGTAGTCCTTGACGGTGGTGTAGGGCTTCTCGGCATTGACCCAGAGCACGAACTCGTCGAGCGCCAGCATCGCGACCGGCGTCATGTCCTTCCAGCTGAAGGGAATGCCTGTCGCAAGCGGTGTCGTGAACAGGTTGGACAGGGTGATGATGATCTTGTGGGGATTGTTTCCCGAACCCTTGACGTCGAGAAAGCCTTCGCCGCCGGCGCCGCCTGACTTGTTGATGACGACCATCGGCTGCTTCATCAGGCTGTGTTTTGTCACGATGCCCTGGATGGTGCGGGCCATCTGGTCGGCGCCGCCGCCGGTGCCGGCGGGTACGATGAATTCCACCGGTCGAACCGGCTCCCACGCGGCGGAGGCGGTCATAGTGCCCGCGCCGAAGATGGCAATCGCGGCTAACGCGGTCTGCAAGACAGAATGCTTCATTTGACGTACTCCCCGTAAAATTTAAATGCGCCGTTCTTTGCCGGCTTTGTCTTTAACTCAACTCTTAACTCAACACTTCTGATCCCGTCGGGATTTCCCCACTTGTTCGGTTATCTCATGAGGTTCGGTCAGATGGCATTGCAGGTCAGGGTTGCAGGCGAAACTGAATTGTAGGCCTGACCTCTCGGCGCAGCATCCGCGTCTTTCGGATGAGTGTGAACTGCGAACCGCGGCACCGCCTGCGAACGTCGCCGCTTGGCACCGAAGAGCCTGCCGCCATCCTCCTGATCGCCTCCGTTCGTTGTTGGGCCGGAACGCTTGGAAGACATATTGGTATGCGATATGCCAATACTGCAAACGAATAATGATGCCAGAGCATAGCTCAGGCTAATTTGTCGCAGTTGGCGCCCGGCCCTGAGTGCTTAAGGCGACGCCAAAAAAAGGGCCCCGGAAAACCGGGGCCCTTAGTCTGGGAGGAAACCTGAAGTGGTCGAGCCTGAAAACGCAGTCTGTACTGTGCCTTAGCGTGCTCAGAGACCGAAACGGGGGAGGTCGCCGTTGCGAATGGCGATGCGGGCACTCGCGGTCAGCAGGCGGTCGATCGAGGCCATCAGGCGGCCGAAGAAAGTGCTGGAGGGTGCGAGGCTGAGGGAGGCGGTCTTGGACATTTTGTCCCCTTTTCTGAGTCGCGGAGTGGCTCCGCTTCGTGATCTGCACTGAATTTATGTATACCAGATGCCAGAAACAACGCATTTGTTTGCATAGCAGCAATTAGTCTTCTGCATCGCAGCATGAATGACGATGTTCGGGTTCCCAAAGGAAAAGGCCGCCGGAAACCGGCGGCCTTTGGCAGAATTCGGGCAGATGAGGCAGTCTATTCGGCCGCCTGCTTGCGCGGCGGTTCAAGCGCGCCGGAGTCGTGGATCTCGGCCACCTGGTGATCGCTGAAGCCGAGCACCTGGCGCAGTATCTCGTCGGTGTGTTCGCCGAGCAGCGGCGAGCGTGTCACCTCGGAAGGTGAGTCCGACATCTTGATCGGATTGCCGACCGAGAAATACTTGCCGCGGGTCGGGTGATCGACTTCGACCACGGTGCCGGTTGCGCGCAGCGACTGGTCTTCCGCGATCTCCTTCATCGACAGGATCGGGCCGCAGGGGATGTCGTCCTGGTTGAGGATTTCCATCGCCTCGAATTTCGTCATCTCGCCTGTTGCGCGTAACGCGGCCGAGTGGAGGTTAGTAGCTGATCAGGTTCAGCCTGGAGGTCAGAGGTTCAAATCGTGTCCTCGAGTTGCCTGCCAGACTCTGAAGCATTCTGATCCAACAACGGAAAAAGCCGTCGAAGTCGATGTTGCTGCAGGATGGTACAAATGGCCCTAGTTGCGCTGAAAGTCGTTTTGCGACCTCGTATTAGGGCATGCCGCGTTGCCGCAGGCCTGAAGTGCTGGGCACTTCGCTCCTGTACTGTCACCTTGATTTAATACCCCGCCCGCCTGAGCCAAGCTTTGAAGTCGGTATAATCGCTCAGCGTCAGCCTGTGCTCAAGCTTGTTCTGAAAACTACGCGCATTCGCAGTGAATTGCGACGTTGTAAGCAAGAGGCCCGCTGTAGCTCTGCCCTCTTCAACAACTCCATATAGAGATCGCACCAGACCGACTCCAACGGATCGATCAGGCGCGTAGCGCTTACATTCAACATAGTACAGAAAAGAGCCTAGATCGTCCTTCTTCGCAATGTATAGGTCTTTGCCGCCGTCCTTTGACGCAGGTGTAAGTTCGACCTTATATCCGAGTTGACCAAAGAGCTTTGCTGCAGCTTCTTCGAAGCGGCGCGGGCTAATTGAAATAAACGAGTTCAGGATTTTTCCCAAGCTTGCGAAGTAGCTCGTCGCTCGTGATCCGCACATCCGCTGCCATTCGCAGTGAACTACGTGCGCGGGGTGTCAGCGGTTGTCCGATGGGATCAATTAAGCCCGAGCGCTCGAAGGAGTGCAATTCTTCGATCACTTTAGCAATCGGAAGCTTTTTGTGGATAGCAATGTCAGCAATAGTAATTGCCATTCGTGGGCTACCGAGGGAAAGACGTGAAGCCTCGTCGGGTATCTCGCTTGCTGCGATCCCGTGACGCCCCAGAAGAGCGACAATTGCGTCAGGCGGAAGGCCCAATTGTCCTATGACGGGAAATGGTGAGGCGTAGCTAAATGACCTTTCCGTAGTAACGATAATTTTGAAGTCTCGATGCCGGTTCGTGACGTCGATTATTACTTCTTGGAGTTGAGCCGCCGGCATGAATGCCTCGTCATCAACTATAATGAGATCAGTTGCGGGATTGAAGCCAGAGGCAAACGCTTCGTTGAGAGAGTTGGGCTCCCGAACCGAGACCGTTATGATGTTGTGAAAACGGTCGCGGTGCTGACGACAGAACTCAAGTGCCATGGCAGTTTTGCCGATGCCGCGCTCCCCTGCAGCACGATGGCCCGAAACGCTCCAGATAATAATAGCTGTTCAAGGGTCCTAAGTTCGGCGACACGATTCACGAAGCCGACGTCAAGACCTAGGTCGGCCACAGAACGCGTAATGTAAGGCAATGGAATCCCATTTCGTCACGGAATGGCTAAGTCCCTAGCCAACAAGTTAACCGGTCCGGTTTATCGGATGCCCGTTTCTGATTAAGTCGGCCCAACTTCTTCCCAAGCTTGCTTAGAAAGGAAATAGCCCCAAGGGTCGATCGTTAGCTCGATCGTTGTGTAGAAGTACCATTTTCCAACAGAGCTACCTGGAGCGTGGCCGACCTCAACGAGGTGTCGTATGCCATCTATGAAAAACTTTATTTTGAACTCAACAATGCGAAGCTTCTTGGGGGTGAGATTTACTGACGCGCTCTTCCCCGGCGAGATAGATTTTGAGAACGGGGCCGGATCGCTCCAAAGTGGATGACGATCATAATCTAGCATCGCGAGACTTGCGCCAGTAACAGGTTTCTCGGTCAGATTTTTGACCGTGAAGATGCCGCTGTAGTTTGTTTTGATTTGTGCAGATTTGTCGCGTGACGCCACGAGCATCGGCATCTTTTACTCTCCCCATCGCAATTCATATTGGTGATACTATTCTTCCTTGAGATCAAGAGGCGGGCTAACCGACCACTAATATCGCGGCGTTTTCTTTGTCGGTCCGATGAGATCCCTCAAACTCGATTATGTAAGTTCCCGGAACATTCGGGGCCGCCAGGTCCGAACGAAGATGAGTGACTGGCGCTCCACTATAAGAGAATTCAGCGACCATTTGAGTATCGGTTAAAAACGGCGCGGCGGCCAAGTTCAGCTTGGAAATTGTGAGTATGCCCTTGATCTCCGAACTGTCTCCATCGGGGATTAAGAGCAAGCTTATTATCTCTCCAGGATCTGCGAAGTCCTTCTGAAGACTGACGATGATCTCTGGTTTGCCGTCTATCATGCGTCTCTCAGGTTTCGTGCCGCCCAGGGTTAGGAAAAGGAAATCTCTGAAACCCGGAGTATCGATAATTCCGAGGTGTTCGCCGGGAAATTTGACTCGAACGCCCATTCCCTCTGGGATGGCGCTTGTGAGGGTAACGGTTCCGTCGCCCGTTTTGCCGTCATAGGCAGTTTTGTCGTAAACGTTGTTTTTGTAAGAAAAAGCAGTTGGTGTCGATTCGCCTGTACCCGCGACGAGCGTATATTGTGGGCCTTCGATGCGAACTGCATTGTTAAGCAATTCGCGCACGTGTTCGAGCGCCACTACGTTGGAACGTGTCAGTTTGAATCGTTCGTCTACCGTAGGTAAATAGATATCTTGGGGAGTGGGCGGAGTATCGCTTGCATCATACAGAATTTGAGTTTGTCTGTCCGATATGCACTCAAAACCTGCGGGGTACCTGCTGTCGTTGAGTAGCTTGTGGACATCTTCTTTCTTAATTCCGAAGTATTTTTCGTTACCAAGGGCGAGGCCCAATGGTCTCGCGGCACCGAGGTGAGGCGTACAGACAAAGATAACTCTTTCAAGTTTCTTTACCCACGGATCGCCTTTGTACTTGCCCGTCTCTAACATGAGGCGAGCAATGAGGCCTCCCATCGAATGGCAGACAAGAGTGATAGACGAAGCGCGTGCATCCACGCGCCTCATTGCGTGTGCGAGCACCTCAGTTCCTGAAACCCAATTGTCCAGACGCCAATCATAGTGGACAAATTCGGTGAAACTTCCGGTCTGACTAGCTATCAGTTTAAGATCGTCAATGATTTGCGAGTAGATCTTCTTGTAGAAGGGCCCGCCGATGTGAAATCTGTCAATGATCTCGGTAGCGACAGCTGTCTGAGTTAGGAGCTTGTCGATTCTGTCATAGCCCCCGATGTACTCTGGAACTGTCGGTGGCCAAATTGGCTCTCCATCGAGCTCCATCCTAGCGCCGATAATACCATGGATGAATACGAGCGCTCGCATAATGCCCCCCGAGTCCCAATTCGACAAGTCTGATTGTTGCTATTCTGTCTGTCAACCAGAGCGCGCGTTGGCCGGGTCTTTTCTTTGACGAGGTTGGCCTACATCGTCATACGGCAGTGCCTCCAGGCTGCCGCGAAAAAGCGGTCTCTCGACGTAAAGGCCTCGCGGGAACTCCATTGTCGTCGGTTATAGATGCTTCGCCTTGTCAGTTCTGACTTTCCTTTGGGTCAGTATCGCCGCAAACATTGCGGCCTTGGCTGTCGTGCGGCGAGATGTTGGCCCAAGTGCAGGAGAACCCGCTACCCTTTGGCGGCCCCTCAACGAGACTGGGTCGACTGTAAGCCATTACAGCTGCATGAAAATTACAATCGACACCGATTCAACCTAAGCTCATTCGGCTCTAACGAAAAGGCCGCCGGAAACCGGCGGCCTTTGGCAGAATTCGGGCAGATGAGGCGGTCTATTCGGCAGCCTGCTTGCGCGGCGGTTCGAGTGCGCCGGAGTCGTGGATCTCGGCCACCTGGTGATCGCTGAAGCCGAGCACCTGGCGCAGGATCTCGTCGGTGTGTTCGCCGAGCAACGGCGAGCGTGTCACCTCGGAAGGTGAGTCCGACATCTTGATCGGATTGCCGACCGAAAAATACTTGCCGCGGGTCGGGTGATCGACTTCGACCACGGTGCCGGTTGCGCGCAGCGACTGGTCCTCGATGATCTCCTTCATCGACAGGATCGGGCCGCAGGGGATGTCGTCCTTGTTCAGGATTTCCATCGCCTCGAACTTGGTCTTCGTCATCGTCCACTGTTCGATGCGCGCGAAGATTTCGTTGAGGCGCGACAGCCGGGCAGGCGGCTTGGCGTAATCGGCGTGGGTCTTCCAGGTCGGCTCGCCGATCACGTCGCAGATCTTCTCCCACACCGGCGCCTGGGTGATGAAATAGATGTAGGCGTTGGGATCGGTCTCCCAGCCCTTGCACTTGAGGATGCGGCCGGGCTGGCCGCCGCCGGAGTCGTTGCCGGCGCGCGGCACCGCGTCGCCGAACGGAATGCCTTCGCCGAACTGGCTGTATTCCTTCAGCGGACCATGGGCGAGGCGCTGCTGGTCGCGCAGTTTGACGCGCGCGAGGTTGAGCACGCCGTCCTGCATCGCAGCCGTAACCTTCTGGCCCTGGCCGGTGACGGTGCGCTGATAGAGCGCGGTGACGATGCCGAGCGCGAGATGAAGGCCGGTGCCGCTGTCGCCGATCTGCGCGCCGGTGACCAACGGCAAGCCGTCGCGGAAGCCGGTGGTCGACGCGGCGCCGCCAGTGCACTGGGCGACGTTCTCATACACCTTGCAGTCTTCGTAAGGTCCGGGGCCAAAGCCCTTGATCGATGCCACGATCATCTTCGGGTTGATGGCGTGGATCTTCTCCCAGGGAAAGCCCATGCGGTCGAGCACGCCGGGGCCGAAATTCTCCACCAGCACGTCGCAATTCTTGATCAGTGCCGTCAGGACTTCCTTGCCCTTCGGGTTCTTGGTGTCGAGCGTGATCGAGCGCTTGTTGTGGTTCAGCATGGTGAAATACAGGCTGTCCACATTGGGAATGTCCTGCAGCTGGCCGCGCGTGATGTCGCCGACGCCGGGACGCTCGACCTTGATCACGTCGGCGCCGAACCAGGCCAGCAACTGCGTGCAGGTCGGTCCCGACTGAACGTGGGTGAAATCGAGAATGCGAACGCCCTCGAGCGCCTTTGTCATATTCTTTGCTCCGTACTCTGTATGCCCTGCAACGCGCAGGATGGATTGGGTGGAAATGGGATTATTTCTTCTTCAGCACGCTTTGCGGATTGAGGTTGCCGATGCGGCCGCTCTCGGAGCCGGCCGCGGGATCGATCACCGCGTTGATCAGCGTCGGCTTGCCGGAATCCATCGCGGCGTTGACCGCGCGCTTCAGTTCGTCCGGCGAGGTGGCGTGGACGCCGACGCCGCCGAACGCTTCCATCATCTTGTCGTAGCGCGAGCCCTTGACGAACACCGTGGGCGCCGGATCGGAGCCGACCGAGTTCACGTCGGTGCCGCGATAGATGCCGTCATTGTTGAAGATGACGATGCAGACCGGCAGGTTGTAGCGGCAGATGGTCTCGACTTCCATGCCGGAGAAACCGAATGCCGAGTCGCCCTCGACCGCGAGCACCGGCTTGCCGGTTTCGATCGCGGCGGCGATGCAATAGCCCATGCCGATGCCCATCACGCCCCAGGTGCCGACGTCGATCCGCTTGCGCGGCTGGTACATGTCGATGACGCCGCGGGCGAGATCGAGCGTGTTGGCGCCTTCGTTGACGAGGATGGCGTCGGGCCGTTCCTTGATGATGGTCCTGAGCACGCCGAGCGCGCCGTGATAGTCCATCGGCGAATTGTTGTTCATCAGCCGCGGTGCCATCTTGGCGACGTTCTCTTCGCGCTTCTTGGTCACCGCGCCGGTCCAGTCGGAAGGCGCCGCCGTCCAGTTCGCGCCCATGCCTTCGAGCAGCGCCGAGACGCAGGAGCCGATGTCGCCGACCACGGGAGCGACGATCTCGACGTTGGAATCCATTTCCTTCGGCTCGATGTCGATCTGGATGAACTTCTTCGGCGCATCGCCCCAGGACTTGCCCTTGCCGTGCGACAACAGCCAGTTGAGGCGCGCACCGACCAACATCACGACGTCGGCGTCTTTCAGAACGGTCGAGCGCGCCGCACCCGCGCACTGCGGATGGGTGTCGGGCAACAGTCCCTTGGCCATGCTCATGGGCAGGAACGGAATGCCGCTCTTCTCGACGAAGCTCTTGATCTCATCATCGGCCTGCGCGTAGGCCGCACCCTTGCCGAGGATGATCAGCGGACGCTTTGCGCCCTTGAGCACGTCGAGCGCGCGTTTCACGGCTGACGGGGCGGGGATCTGCGCCGGAGCGGCGTCGATCACCTTGACCAGCGACTTCTGCCCGGCCTCGGCATCCATCACCTGACCGAACAGTTTCGCGGGCAGATCGAGATAGACGCCGCCCGGACGGCCCGAGACCGCGGCGCGGATCGCGCGTGCGAGACCAATGCCGATGTCCTGGGCATGCAACACGCGGAACGCCGCCTTGCACAGCGGCTTTGCGATCGCGAGCTGATCCATCTCTTCATAGTCGCCCTGCTGCAGGTCGACGATCTCGCGCTCGGACGAGCCGGAGATCAGGATCATCGGGAAGCAGTTGGTGGTGGCGTGGGCGAGGGCGGTGAGGCCATTGAGGAAGCCGGGCGCCGAAACCGTGAGGCAGACGCCGGGCTTCTTGGTCAGGTAGCCGGCGATCGAGGCAGCGTTGCCGGCATTCTGTTCGTGGCGGAACGAGATCACGCGAATGCCTGCGGCCTGCGCCATGCGGCCGAAATCCGTGATCGGAATGCCGGGCACGCCGTAGATCGTGGTAAGGCCGTTGAGCTTCAGCGCATCGATCATGAGATTAAAGCCGTCGGTGAGCTCGCGCTCGGCTTGATTGGTATCGATGCTCTTGGCTGCGGTTACGGACATTCCACTTTCTCCCTGATCGTGTGTGGTTCGGACGAGTTGATCGTCTTCTGCTGTGAGGTCGTTCTAACTAGGTAATTCTCTAACTAAACAGTCCTCTAGCTAAAGAGTTCTTGGCCATGCGCTTCGACATACGAAGCAAGGCCCAGCGTGTGATCGCGCGCGCGCTTTTCGGCGAGTTCGGTGTCGCGCGCTTCCAGCGCTTCGATGATGGCCAGATGCTCGGGCAGCGAGGTCGCGGTGCGATCGGTGCGGCCGATCGTCAATTGCCGGTAGCCGCGCACATGCAGCAGGATGTCGTTGGTCATATCGACCAGCACCGGCGATTCCGAAAGCGAGATCAGCGCCTGGTGGAAGGCGATATTGGCCTTGGAGTATTCCTCGACGTGGTCCTGCGGCAGCCGGTCCTTGCCGAAATCCTTGAAGAAATCGCGCAGTGCCGTGATGTCTTTCTTGCGCGCGGTGGTGGTGATCAAGCGCGCAGCCATGCTTTCGAGCGCGGCCCAGGCGCGGATCATGTCGACGATCTCGGTCTTGGTGCGGCGGACCACGACAATGCCGCGGCGTGGCACGGTTTTGACGAAACCGTCCTGTTCCAGCATCGCGATGGCTTCGCGGATAGGGGTGCGGCTGACGCCGAGGCGTTCGGACAACGCGCGTTCGTCGAGCATCACCTGCTCGGGCGTCGCATAGATATCCATCTTGAGAATAGCTTCCTTCAAGGCTTCGTACGCCTTGTTCTTGAAGCTCGTCTCAGGTGCAATCCGAACGATTGCGATATCTGCATCAGCCATGGCAGGCGTGGCCTTGGGTTGTTTGCGTGCGGGCACGATTCGTCTCCTCCGGTGGGAGACCAGTTGTAACAGGAATAACGTCTAATATTTTTGGCATACCAAATACCACCATGTCAAGTTGACAGTATTTTCAGCGTTTCCGGGGTATCAGGTGACTTGACTTTCTCCGCGCTGGCATACCAAATGCCATAAAATATGCCCCAGGAGGAAGTCCATGTCGAATCCCAAAGATGCGGTCCGCAAAGTTCTCGATGCGGTGAAGGCCGATAAGCGCACCAGCCTGACGGCTCCGGAGGGCAAACTGGTCTGCGATGCCTACGGAATTCCGGTTCCGAAGGAGGGCGTCGCCAAATCGGCGGCCGAGGCCGCCAAGCTCGCATCCGATATGGGCTTCCCGGTCGTGATGAAGATCGTCTCGCCGGACATTCTCCACAAGACCGAGGCCGGCGGCGTCATGGTCGGCGTCAAGACCGCGGCGGATGCGGAAAAGAATTACGAGACCATTCTCGCCAATGCCAAGAAGTACAAGGCGGACGCCAAGATCGAGGGCATCCAGGTCCAGCAGATGCTGGCCGGCGGCACCGAGGTCATCGTCGGCTCCATCACCGACGGCTCGTTCGGCAAGCTCGTCGCCTTCGGCCTCGGCGGCGTGCTGGTTGAGGTCTTGAAAGACATCACCTTCCGCCTGGCGCCCGCCACCAAGGACGACGCGCTCTCGATGCTCGACGGCATCCAGGCCCATGACATGCTCAAGGGCGTGCGCGGCGGCGACCCCGTCAACCGCGAGGCGCTGGCCGCCGTCATTGTCAAAGTGTCGCAGCTCGTCAGCGACTTCCCCGAGATCGTCGAGCTCGATCTCAATCCGGTATTCGCCACCAAGAACGACGCGATCGCCGCCGACGTCCGCATCGTCGTCGACTTCGACTACAAGCCGCGTCCGGCGCCGCGCCCGAATGACGAAATCGTTGCCGCGATGAACCGTATCATGCAGCCGAAGGCGGTCGCCGTGATCGGCGCCTCCGCCGAGGACGGCAAGATCGGCAACTCCGTGATGAAGAACCTGATCAACGGCGGATATAAAGGCGATATCTACCCGATCCACCCGAAGGCCGCCGAGATCCTGGGCTACAAGGCGTACAAGAGCGTCAAGGACGTTCCCGGCGTGATCGACACCGCTGTGTTCGCGATCCCGGCAAAGTTCGTCGCCGGCGCCTTGGTCGAATGCGGCGAGAAGAAAATTCCCGGCGCGGTGCTGATTCCGTCGGGCTTCGCCGAAGCCGGCGCGCCCGAGTTGCAGGAAGAGATCGTCGAGATCGGCAAGAAGTACAATGTCCGCCTGATGGGGCCGAACATCTACGGCTTCTATTATACGCCCGCCAATCTCTGCGCCACGTTCTGTACCGCCTATGACGTCAAGGGTTCGGCGGCACTGTCGTCGCAATCCGGCGGCATCGGCATGGCGATCATCGGCTTCTCGCGCTCGGCCAAGATGGGCGTCTCCGCGATCGTCGGCCTCGGCAACAAGTCCGACATCGACGAGGACGATCTGCTGGCCTTCTTCGAGCAGGATCCGAACACCGCGATCATCGCGCAGCATTGCGAGGATCTGAAAGACGGCCGCGCCTTCGCGGAAGCCGCCAAGCGCGTCTCCAAGAAGAAGCCTGTCGTGGTGCTCAAGGCCGGCCGTACCTCGGCCGGCGCCAAGGCGGCCTCGTCGCACACCGGCGCGCTCGCCGGCAACGACAAGATCTACGAGGATGTGTTTGCGCAATCAGGCGTGATCCGCGCCCGCTCGTTGCGGCAGTTGCTCGAATTCGCGCGCGGCGTGCCTGTCCTGCCGACGCCGAAGGGCGAAAACATCCTGATCATCACCGGCGCCGGCGGCTCCGGCGTGCTGCTGTCGGACTCCTGTGTCGACAACGGCCTGTCGCTGATGGCGATGCCGCCGGATCTCGATACGGCGTTCCGGAAATTCATTCCGCCGTTCGGCGCGGCCGGAAATCCTGTGGATATCACGGGCGGCGAGCCGCCGATCACCTACGTCAACACCGTCAAGCTCGGCCTGTCGGACGATCGCATCCACTCGCTGATCCTCGGCTACTGGCACACCATCGTCACGCCGCCGATGGTGTTCGCCCGCAACATGGTCGAGGTGAAGAAGGAGATGGAGGCCAAGGGCTTTGTGAAGCCGATCGTGGCTTCGCTCGCCGGCGACGTCGAAGTCGAGGAGGCCGCCGAATATCTCTACCAGAACGGCATCCCGGCCTATGCTTACTCGACCGAACTGCCGGTCGAAGTGCTCGGCGCCAAGTACAAGTGGGCCCGCGGCGCGGGCCTGCTCTGAGACCTGCGATCAATGCCGCTTCGGTTCGCCGAAGCGGCATTTTTGTCTGACGAAAGGTCGGTGGCTTTCATCCTTCGAGACGGCGCTTCGCGCCTCCTCCAGCGATGAGCTTGCGCTCACGCGGGGATGAGGTCTACCAGCTCAGGATGAGAACTTAGACCCTCATGGTGAGGAGCGCGGCAAAGCCGCGCGTCTCGAACCACGAGGCCACGGATACGCGGTGTTGATCCAACCTACGGATGGATGCAGGTCGCGATGAAGCGAAACGTGATCCGGCGCAAACCACTCGAGCCGAAATCGGGCCCGGACAGTGAGGCCGAGTCGAGGGACGGCGGCGTGCAGTCCGTCGATCGCGCGCTCTCGATCATCGAAACGCTCGCCGAAGACGACGAGGGCTATCGCCTGAGCGATCTTGCGATCCGCACCGGGTTGTCGACTTCCACCGTGCACCGCCTGCTGTCGACGCTGGAAAGCCGGCGCTTCGTGCAGTTCGACCGCACCGAATCGAAGTGGCATGTCGGCGCGCGCAGTTTTACGGTCGGCGCGACCTTTGCCCGGCGCCGCAATTTTTCCGCGCAGGCGGTGCCTTACTTGCGTAAATTGCGCGACCTGACGCGCGAGACCGCCAATCTGGCCGTCGTCGATGACGAGTTCATCGTCGTGCTGACGCGGATGGAGAGCCGCGAGATCATGCGGTCACTCACACAAGTCGGCGGCCGCGTCGCGATGGTGGCGTCCGGCGTCGGCAAGGCCGTGCTCGCGACCTGGTCCGACGAGGACGTCAACGCGATCATCCGCCATCACGGCATGCCGCGCCTGACCGAAAAGTCGATCGTGCGGCCGAGCGATCTGTTCAAGGAGCTCGAAAAAGTCCGCCGCCAGGGTTTTGCCATCGACGACGAGGAAGCCTGCATGGGCCTGCGCTGCATCGCCGCCGTGGTCTACAACGACTGCAGCGAGCCGCTGGCCGCGATCTCGGTTTCCGGCATGACCAGCCGTCTCACCGACGATCGCCTGCCATCGCTGGGCCAGACCGTGCGCGAGGTGGCGGCTGAACTCACGGTGGCGCTCGGCGGCGTGATGCCGGCTGGGAAATCGGACTGAGCGGCGGAAGTTTCGGCGAAAACGCGGACGGACGTCCAGGGCGGGTCGGCGAGCAATACCGCCCCCACGTTTTTGCAGCGGAACATCACGACGGCGAACAGTCCGTCTGGACAGCGGCGACTTTTCCGGCTGATATGCGACGAAATGACACGATGCGGCAAATGCGTAGCCATCTGCATCAGCCTGGAGGAACTCCCATGATCCCGTTTTATACGCGCCTCATCGGCGCGGCGGTCGCGCTGACGCTCGCGGCAGGCAGCCCGGCGCTGTCGCAGCAGCTCGAACTCAAGCTGATGGCGCCCGCAGCGCCCGGCGGCGGATGGGATCAGACTGCGCGTGCGATGCAGCAGGCGTTTGTCGCGGCCGGTATCGCGCGCAGCGTCCAGGTCACCAATGTTGCCGGCGCGGGCGGCAGCGTCGGCATCGCGCAGTTCGTCAACGGCGCCAAGGGCGACGGTAACCAGATGATGGTGAATGGCTTCGTCATGGTCGGCGCGCTCGCCATGAACAAATCGCCGGTCACGCTCGAACAGGTGACGCCGATTGCACGCCTCACCGAGGAGATCCAGGTCATCGTCGTGCCGGCGAATTCGCCGATCAAGACGGCGCAGGATCTGGCCGCCGCGCTCAAGGCCGATATCGCCAAGGTCACCTTTGCCGGCGGCTCGGCCGGCGGCGTCGACCATGTGATGGCGGCACTGTTCGCGGGCGCTGTCGGCGCCGACGCCAAGAAGGTCAACTACATCCCGTTTTCCGGAGGCGGCGAGTCGCTGGCGGCCATCCTTGGCGGGAAGGTCACCGCGGGCATTTCGGGAATGAGCGAATACGACGGTCAGATCAAGTCCGGCAAACTGCGCGCGATCGGCGTGACCTCGGAAAAGCGGATCCCTGGCAGCGATATTCCGACCTTCAAGGAGCAGGGCATCGACCTCGTGCTGGCCAACTGGCGCGCGGTGATGGCGCCTCCCGGCATCACGGCGGAACAGAAGAAGACGCTGAGCGATGCGGTGGAGAAGATGGTCAAGTCCGACGCCTGGAAAGAGGTTCTCAAGCAGAAGGGCTGGGACGACGCTTATCTTTCCGGCGACGCGTTCGCGGATTTCCTGAAGAAGGAAACGGTGCGCGTTACCGACGTGCTGAAGTCGGTCGGCCTGGTCAAATCATGAGCGACCTTCCGCAGGGGGCGGCGGAGCGGCGCATCGATTCCGCGGGCGTTATCATTGCGCTCGTGCTCGCAGGCCTGGCCGCGGTGCTGGTGTGGGACGCGAGCCAGCTGCAATCCAACAATCCCTACGGCATGGGGCCCCACGTGATGCCTGTTGTCGTCGCCGTGGGGCTCGGCATTCTCGCGATCGGCAATCTGGTCGAGGCGCTGCGCGGCAATCTGCCGGCACGCGAGAGTGCCGATGCCAAAGCGGTGTGGCTGATTCTCGGGGGGTTGGCGCTGCTGATCGCCATCATCGGTCTTGGCGGCGGCTTTATCCCGGCGACCACGGCATTGTTCGTCGCCACGGCGACGGCCTTCGGGCGGCGCGCCATTCTCGCCGATCTCGCCATCGGCTTCGTAATGACCACCCTGATCTATGTCGCCTTCAGTCGGCTGCTGACGTTGAGCCTTCCCGCTGGCCCACTGGAAAGGCTGTTTTGATGGACGCCTTCGTCGCGCTCGCCAACGGCATGGCTGTCGCTATCCAGCCCATGAACATGCTCTATGCGTTGATCGGCGTGCTGCTCGGCACCGCGGTTGGCGTGTTGCCCGGCATAGGGCCTGCGCTCACCGTCGCTTTGCTGCTGCCGGTGACCTACAAGCTCGATCCCGGCGGTTCGCTGATCATGTTCGCCGGCATCTATTACGGCGGCATGTATGGCGGATCCACTACCGCCATCCTCATCAACACGCCCGGCGAGAGCGCATCGATGGCGACCGCGCTGGAGGGGAACAAGATGGCCAAGGCCGGCCGCGGAGGGCCTGCACTGGCGACCGCCGCAATCGGCTCGTTTGTCGCCGGCACCATCGCCACCATTGGTCTCGCCTTCCTGGCGCCTTGGCTGGTCGATTTCGCGGTGCACTTCGGGCCGGAAGATTATTTCGCGTTGATGTGCGTGGCTTTCGTCACAGTGTCGGCAACCTTCGGAAGTTCGCCGATCCGCGGACTGACCAGCCTGTTCATCGGGCTGACGCTCGGGCTCGTCGGCATCGACAAGCTCACCGGGCAGCCCCGGCTCACCTTCGGCATCCCCGAACTGCTCGACGGCGTCGAAGTGACGACGCTGGCGGTCGGCCTGTTCGCGGTGGGGGAGGCGCTCTACGTCGTCTCGCGCCGTCATCACTCCGAAGAAAAGCTCGAGCCGGTGCGCGGCTCGCTATGGATGACCAAAGAGGACTGGCAACGGTCGTGGAAACCGTGGCTGCGCGGCACCATGTTCGGTTTTCCGATCGGCGCGCTGCCCGCCGGCGGCGCGGAGATTCCAACCTTTCTGTCTTACTCAACTGAAAAGAGGCTGTCGAAACACCCCGAGGAATTCGGCAAGGGCGCGATCGAAGGCGTCGCCGGGCCGGAAGCCGCCAACAACGCATCCGCCGCCGGCACCCTCGTGCCGCTCTTGACGCTGGGGCTTCCGACCTCGGCTACCGCCGCGATGATGCTGGCCGGGTTCCAGCAATACGGCCTCAACCCGGGACCGCTGCTGTTCGCCGAGCGGCCCGATCTGGTGTGGGGCCTGATCGCCAGCCTGTTCATCGCCAACGTCATGCTGCTGGTGCTCAACCTGCCGCTGGTCGGCCTGTGGGTGAAACTGCTCGCGATACCGCAGCCGTGGCTTTACGCCGGCATTCTGGTGTTTGCGACCACCGGCACCATCGCAGCAAAACCGTCGGTGGTCGAACTGTCGATGCTGGCGGGTTTCGGAGTGATGGGCTTCCTGATGCGCCGGTTCGATTTTCCGATCGCGCCTGTCGTGGTCGGTCTCATCCTGGGGCCGATCGCCGAAAGCCAGTTGCGCCGCGCGATGTCGATCAGCCTCGGCGATCCCATGGCGCTGCTGCAAAGCCCGATGTCAGCGACGCTGCTCGGCATCGCGCTGATCGCGCTGGTAGCGCCGTTCGTGATGCAGGGGCTGGGTCGGTTCAAGGCGAACGAGGATTAGAGCGTTTTCCAGCGAAGTGGAAACCGGTTCGCGTGAAGAAAACGCGTCAAAACAAGAATCTAGAGCCCCGTTCCGATTCTATCGGAACGGAAAAGGCTCTAGTCCTCAGGGTCAACTCGCGGCCGGTGCGCCCGGCCGCTTTGCAACGAAAATATTCGAGATGCATTCCAGCACCGTCTCGCGCTTCTGATTGCGCAACAGGTTTCGGTTGCGAACGATTCCCCAGTCGGGCTTGGATTTCGACTGCCGCATTTCCAGTACCGTCATTTCGAGATCGAGCTGATCACCCGGGCGTACCGGGTTCGACAGTTTCAGTTCTTCCCAGCCCAGTCCCATCAAGACCTGGTAATGCGGCTGCAGCCGACTCGACAGCAAGATGTAGATCGCGAACGTGTTTGAGCCCGACGCCGTCAGGCCGCCAAAGACCGATTGTGCCGCGCATGTCCGCGGACCGCCAACTCGGATCGACAAATCCGCGATGGTCTCGTCGAACAGGCGGGGTATGCGCTCTGGCTCTTCGTCGTGCAGCGCGAGGCCTGCGGTCTCAACAAGATCGACCACGTAATCAAGCTCTACGGGGTGCCGAACGAGGTGCTTGCCCGCATGGGGCCATTGCCGAAAGCCCGTCCTCCGGCGTGATCCAGCGGCCGCCCCAAATCCGCGCCGGCTACACCGGCAGCTTCCGCCCCTGGTGTGCCCGGCCCTTGATGGCGGCGGCCTCGCTATGCCCCGCGATCACGCGCACGCCCTCGTCAATCCGTGTCGTGATGTTGTCAGCCGTGCAGCCTTGCAGGAATGCGACGCCGTTGTTGCGGCAGGCCGCCAGAATGCGATTCCGCGCCGCCTGCATTTCCCGCGGAAAGGGTTCGCGAGGAATTTCGCGATAGCCGAGCGAAAGACTGAGGTCGCCCGGGCCGATCTCGGCAAATCCCAGTCCGGGCACGCCAAGGATCTCCTCGCAATTGGCGACGCCCTCGGGGCTTTCCAGCTTCACGCCCAGCAGCAACTCACCTTTCGGATTGAGCGGCCAGGGATCGCAGCGCGTCATATACTCTTCGATTGTCAGGCCCCACACAGGTGCCGCGGTGGTTTCCGATCCGCGCCCCCGCGTACCGATGCCGAGCAGCCTGCGGCTGGCGGCGTCGGTGCCGCCGTCTCTTGCGCGTATCGCTCCCGCCATCCGTGCCAGCGGCGAGGGGATTTCGGGATCGACGCCATCAGCGTTGTGCGGATAGCGGCAGGATTCCACGAAGGCCCGCACCGCGTCGGCGGTTTCCGCCTGGCACAGCAGGATGCCATGCACGCCGCGGCCGAGGATCTGGCGGAACTGCCAGGCGTTGTAACGCACATGCGCGGCGTCGATGCCATTGACCGGCGCCTCGACGATGACAGTCGGCGTGCGGTGCCCTGAACGCGTCGGCCCGGCGTCGACCATGCCGCGCATGTACTCGGCAAGGCCGGCCATATCGAAAGCGCCGTGCTCCATGCCGACATTCATGTAGTCGGCCCAGGTCGCGGCATCGATGCGGCCCTGCGCATGGGTCAGCACATGGCCGCTGTGCGGGCCGTCATAATAGATCGCCTGATCCTGCTCCAGCAGTTCGATGCAGCGACTGATCCGCTTGCCCATCAAGGGTTTCCTCCGACAGTTTTTGGCGGTGCCGGAGCAAGGCTAGCACGCTGCCGCGCCACCGTGGACAGGGGCGGTGAGCACTATCGCGCTGAATGTGCAAAAGCGTTGTTGGGGAAAGCAGGAAAGGGCCGCCGCAAGCGGCAGCCGCCCCGGCGATCGATGGAATGACGCCTTGAAGCGAGGGCCGAGGGCCACGGAGCGGACTGTTGCCTCAGTCCGCTCCGAGGACCTTGGTCATTTGAACATGCCGAGAATCCACTTGATGAGCTGATCCATCGGCGAAGGCTTTGGATAGGGCATCGTGCCGTCCCTGGACGTAGCCATGCCTCCGTACACCGCGGACAGCTCGTCGATGTTCAACTCGTGATCGTTCTGCATCCGTTGATCTCCTCTCAAGCGATGGACGCCTCATCCACCGTGCCGGGGAGGGTAGAACGGGCGCTCAGCCGAGGGTGTGATCCACGTCACGAACTCTTCAGGGTGTGCGCGGATCCGTTGAACCAATCCGCCTGTCGGCTCACGGTCGGGCCCGCAGCATTGGCGTCAATGCGGGAGACGAGCCGCTTTGTATCCTGCCAATAATCTTGAAGCCGTGGCGTTCGTACAGGGAAATGTTGCGCGGGTTCGAGCTTTCGAGGTAGGCGGCGGCGCCCTGCTCGTCGCAGCGTCGAAGCGCGTGTTTCATCAGTAGCGCGCCGAGCCCTTGCCCGATCCATTTCGGATCGGCGGCGATAACGGGCAGGTACCAATGCGGTTCGTGCGGATGATGCTCGGCCATGGCCTTCATCACGGCGCCCACGTCCTCGGCGATCTCCGGGCGCAGCGCGCCTTCCATGGCCGCGTCCATCGCCGTTTCGTCGGGCTCGACGCCCGGCGGCAGCCATAAAGCGGCGGCGCGAGCGTGTTCCGTGATGTCGGCTGTGCCATGGTCGAATGCGCGACCGCCAAAGGCTTTGACGAATCGCGGCATCACCCTGAGATATTCGGACGCGTCGGGCCAAACCCAGCGCGTCATCGGGTCGGCCGCAAAGCCGAGCACGATGGTGCTGATGACGATTTTCTCGATGCTTGCATCCGCGGATTTCACTTCCGGCATCGCTGACATGAGGTCGGCCCTCACTTCGATTTGGTCACCGCCCAATGTAGGTGTGCGAATGCCTTCTTTCCAGGCGTTGGAACCTGAATGCTCGTCGTGGTCGGCGAGGCCATTCCAGCCTTCGGCAGTGGTCGTTATTCCGCAAATAGTCGAAGCCGATCGCCGCTTAGTTGACCGGCCCGCCACGACCCAGATTTCCCGCATCCGGGTCCGCGCGCGCTACCCCGGTCGCGCGGTTGACCATGACCGTGACGAACCAGAGAACGACGCCGACCGCGAGCAGAACGCCGGCGACGCGGTACTGCACGGGGTCACGGCCGGTCCAGGGACCGGTCAAGAAGGCGCAGAACACCGCCCCCAGGATCGGCAGAATGGTCGGCGTGCGGAAATGCTGATGATCGACGGGGTCGCGCCGCAGCACCAGCACCGCAACATTGACCACCGTGAACACGCACAGCAAAAGCAGCGCCGTGGTGCCGCCGAGCGCCGGGACCTCGCCGACAAAAGTGATCAGTCCGAAGGCCAGCAGCGTCGTGAAGCCGATCGCGACATAGGGCGTGCGCCGCTTCGCGTGCACCTTGCCGAGGGTGGGCGGCAGCACATGCTCGCGGCTCATGCCATAGACAAGGCGGCTGGCCATCAGCATGTTGATGAGCGCGCTGTTCGCCACCGCGAACATGGTGATGAAGCCGAAGATCCAGAGCGGGAAACCGGGCGCGCCTTTTTGAACCACTTGCAGGAGCGGGGTCTCGCCTTCGCCCAGTTGCTCGGGAGCCACCAGGGTGATCGCGGAAATCGAAACCAGCACATAGATGACACCGGTAATCGCAAGGCCCGCAAGCAGCACCTTTGGAAAGTGGCGGGTTGGATCCTTGCATTCCTCGGCCATGTTGACCGAATCCTCAAAGCCCACCATGGCAAAGAACGCGAGCGTGGTCGCTGCGATCACCGGCCAGAACATGCCGCCATCGGGGGTCGTGCGAAACTGCATCACGCGCGAAACGTCGCCCTGGCCGAGCCCAATGGCCCAAAGGCCGATGACGATAATGATCAAGAGGCCGGTCAGCTCGACGCAGGTGAGCACCACATTGGCCTTCACGCTTTCGCCGACGCCGCGGAAATTGACCGCGGCAACTACCGCCATGAAAGCAAGACCCGTGACGGTGATGCCAAAACCGGTCAGTCCGAGCCCCATCGCGTGCGACATGTTCGCGGCGAACGCCCGGGAGGCCGTTGAGGCCGAGGTGATCCCCGAGCACATCACCGCAAAGGCAACGATGAACGTGATGAAATGGATGCCGAAAGCCTTATGGGTATAGAGGGCCGCGCCCGCCGCTTTCGGATATTTCGTGACCAGTTCGAGATAGCTGAACGCGGTCACCAGCGCGACCACGAATGCAACCACGAAGGGCAGCCACACCACCCCGCCTACCTGCTTGGCGACCTGGCCCGTCAGCGCATAAATCCCGGTTCCGAGAATGTCGCCGACGATAAACAGGAGGAGCAGCCAGGGGCCCATGACCCTGTGAAGGCTAGGTTCGACGCTGCTTGACGGGGTACCGGCGTTGACGGTGACATCGGCCATCGTACGTCCTTTCCACTCTGGGTAGCGCCGGTGCAGTGTATCGGCGGTCGGAGGTTTGTGGAAGGTGGCTGTGTCGCTGTGCCCGCCAATTTCAACAACGTTGAAGCGTACGGCAAAGCCCTGTGCGCCGAGAAATGCTCACCATTTGCTCGACGGGCAAATCAGTTCCGATTTTCGGAAGGCGTGTCAAGCCCCAAGATGAAAGATATTTCTGTTTACCAGAAGGAAAATCAGGGGTATGTGTTTGGCCATCCCGTCCTGGTCAGAAGGGCGTCGGCCGTCGTCACGGACGTTGGGCGGGTTGCGGTGGACGCTTGTTTACGCTGAGACGATGGCGTGGATGAGCGTACGGCAAAACCGTGTGGTCCTGGCGCCCGTTGCTGGCGTCAAGCCATCGGCTAAGCGCAAGCTGAACCGGTGGTGACGGAGTCAACAAGAACTCGTCTCCGGGGAGATCACGGCATAAGCCGTAAAGCCATTGCGCAGGGAAGGCCGGGTGTTCTCCGCTGCCCTGTATGCTCGTGTGAAGCATTTCTTGTGCAAACCGCACACGGGACTGCGGGTGCAGCGCGCACCCGGTCTTCCCTGCGCCCTCTCAGGAGAGGGCGGGAAGTTTCTGGCAAAGCTCGGGCGCAATGCGTCGCGAGAACGCCAACACATATTCAGTGTCATCGCCCGGCTTGACCGGGCGACCCAGTATTCCAGAGGCGCCGATGACAAAACCGAGAGACCGCGGCGTACTGGGTCCCCCGCTTTCGCGGAGGACGACAGCCAGGGCCGCCGCATCATTTCACCCCGCATTCCATCCAAGCACCTGATCCACCGTGCTTTTCCCCATCCATTCCACATCGCGGGAAACAAAAGCGACGTCGTTGAGATCGAAGGTGGCAGCCGTGATGATCGCGCCAGAGCAACACGGCCAAGCGAGGTTCGAAATGGCGAAGATGCGAGCGATCGATGCCGCGGTACGTATCCTCGAAAAGGAGGGCGTGGTGACCGCCTTCGGCGTGCCGGGGGCGGCGATCAATCCGCTTTATTCCGCGCTGAAGCGGCGCGGTTCGATCAGTCACATCCTGGCGCGCCATGTCGAGGGCGCGTCCCACATGGCCGAGGGCTATACCCGCGCCAAGGCCGGCAATATCGGCGTCTGCATCGGCACATCAGGTCCGGCCGGCACCGACATGATCACCGGGCTTTATTCGGCGATCGCGGATTCGATCCCGATCCTGTGCATCACCGGGCAGGCGCCGCGCGCGCGGCTCTACAAGGAAGACTTCCAGGCCGTCGACATCGAGTCGATCGCAAAGCCTGTGACGAAATGGGCTGTCACGGTGCGCGAGCCCGCGCTGGTGCCGCGCGTGTTCAGCCAGGCCTTTCACATCATGCGCTCGGGCCGTCCCGGGCCCGTCCTGATTGACCTGCCACTCGACGTGCAGCTTGCCGAGATTGAGTTCGACGACGAGACCTATGAGCCGCTGCCGGTCTACAAACCATCAGCGACGCGCAGGCAGATCGAGAAGGCGCTGGCGATGCTCAACGCCGCGGAGCGGCCGCTGATCGTGGCGGGCGGCGGCGTCATCAATGCCGACGCATCCGAGTTGCTGGTGGCGTTTGCGGAAGCCGTCAACGTTCCCGTGGTGCCGACGCTGATGGGGTGGGGCGCCATCCCCGATGACCACGTGCTGATGGCGGGCATGGTCGGGCTGCAGACCAGCCACCGCTACGGCAACGCGACCATGCTGCAATCCGACTTCGTGCTCGGGATCGGCAACCGCTGGGCCAACCGCCACACCGGCTCGATCGAGACCTACACCAAGGGCCGCACCTTCGTGCATGTCGATATCGAGCCGACGCAGATCGGCCGCGTCTTCAACCCGGATTTCGGCATCGTCTCCGACGCCCAGGCGGCGTTGGAACTGTTCGTCACCGTCGCAAAAGAGTGGCGCAGGGACGGCAAGCTCCGCGATCGTCAGGCCTGGCCGGCCGCGTGCCAGGACCGCAAGCGCACAATGCTGCGCAGGAGCCGCTTTGACGACATCCCGATCAAGCCGCAGCGCGTCTATGAGGAGATGAGCAAAGCGTTCGGCCGCGACACCTGTTACGTCAGCGTGATCGGGCTGTCGCAGATCGCCGGCGCGCAATTCCTCGGCGTCTACGGTCCGCGCAACTGGATCAACGCCGGGCAGGCCGGTCCGCTCGGCTGGACGCTGCCCGCGGCGCTTGGCGTGCGCGCCGCCGATCCGACCCGCGAGATCGTGGCGCTGTCGGGCGACTATGACTTCCAGTTCCTGATCGAGGAGCTCGCGGTCGGCGCGCAGTTCAAGCTGCCCTACATCCACGTTGTCGTGAACAATTCCTATCTCGGCCTGATCCGCCAGGCGCAGCGCGGCTTCGAGATGGACTATCAGGTGCAGCTCTCGTTCGAGAACATCAACGCGCCGGAGCTCGGCGTCTACGGCGTCGACCACGTCGCGGTCGCGCAAGGCCTCGGCTGCAAGGCGATCCGCGTCACCGATCCGCACGACGCCCAGGCGGCGTTCGCGACCGCGCGCGAATGGATGGCGGAGCACAAGGTGCCAGTGGTGGTCGAGTTCATCCTCGAGCGCGTCACCAACATTGCGATGGGCACCGAGATCGACAACATCATCGAGTTCGAGGAAGTGCTCGATCTGCCGCTGGACGATGCGCCGGCGAAGTCGAACACATCTGGCGCATTGTTGCCGGCTTAAGGGGATATCGACGATGCCCAAATTTGCCGCCAACCTCACCATGCTGTTCGGCGAACTGCCATTCCCAGATCGCTTTGCGGCGGCCAAGGCCGCCGGCTTCAGCGGGGTCGAATATCTGTTTCCCTATGATTTCGACAAGGCCGAGCTCAGCGAGCAATTGCAGCAGCACGGGTTGACCCAGGTGCTGCATAACCTCCCCGCGGGCAATTGGGCGGCGGGCGAGCGCGGCATCGCGATCTTTCCTGACCGGGTCGAGGAATTCCGCGACGGCGTCGCGCGCGCCATCGATTACGCCAGGGCGCTGGATTGCCGTCAGCTCAATTGCCTGGTCGGCATCGCGCCTGATGGCGCCGATGCGCGCGAGCTGAACGAGGTGCTGGTCGGCAATCTGCGCTTTGCCGCCGACGCGCTGGCCAAGGAGCGTATCAGGCTTCTGGTCGAGCCGATCAACACAACAGACATTCCGGGCTTTTTCCTCAACGGCACCGAACAGGCGATCCAGCTCATATCAGATGTGCGATCGAGCAATTTGTTCGTGCAATACGACATCTACCACATGCAGATCATGGAAGGTGACATCGCGCGCAGCCTGCAGAAGCATCTGCCGCGCATCGCCCATGTCCAGCTCGCCGACAATCCCGGCCGCAACGAGCCGGGCACCGGTGAAATCAATTATCCGTTCCTGTTCCGGCATCTCGACGCGATCGGCTATCGCGGCTGGGTCGGATGCGAGTATAAACCGAGGACGACGACTGTCGACGGCCTCGGCTGGCACGCGGCCCTGACGCTCGATACCTGATTGGTCAATAACAAGGGAAAATCCAAATGATCGATATCGGCTTTATCGGCCTCGGCACCATGGGTCGCCCGATGGCAAAGCATCTCCAGGCCGCCGGCCATCGACTGTTCCTGCACGACGTGGCGCCGATTCCGCCCGAGCTTGTCGCCGAAGGCGGGGTGGCCTGCAAATCGGGCAAGGAGGTCGCGGAAAAATCCGATGTCGTCATCATTATGGTGCCGGATACGCCGCATGTCGAAGCGGTGTTGTTCTCCGAGGGCGGCGTCGCGCAGGGGATTTCAAAGGGCCAGATCGTGGTCGACATGAGTTCGATCTCGCCGCTTGCCACGAAAGAATTCGCCAAAAAGATCGAGGCGCTCGGCGCCGATTATCTCGATGCCCCGGTTTCCGGCGGTGAGGTCGGCGCCAAGGCCGCGAGCCTGACCATCATGGTGGGTGGACCCGAGCGCGCGTTCAACACCATGAAGCCGGTGTTCGACAAGATGGGCAAGAACGTCACGCTGGTCGGCGGCAATGGCGATGGACAGACCACCAAGGTCGCCAACCAGATCATCGTCGCGCTGACGATCGAGGCGGTCGGCGAAGCCTTGCTGTTCGCCTCGCGCGCCGGTGCCGATCCCGCGTTGGTGCGGCAGGCGCTGATGGGCGGCTTTGCATCGTCGCGGATTCTCGAGGTGCATGGCGAGCGAATGATCAAGCGGAATTTCGATCCGGGTTTCCGCATCGAACTGCATCAGAAGGATCTCAACCTCGCCCTCGAAGGCGCGCGCTCGCTCGGCATATCCTTGCCGAACACGGCGATCGCACAGCAGCTGTTCAGTTCCTGCGCCGCACATGGCGGCAAGGCATGGGATCATTCGGGCATGGTGAAGGCGCTTGAGATGATGGCCAACCACGAGATCGGAAAGACCTGATCGAACGCGGAACCTGATGCGGAACTTCCTGTTCCATGTGCCCGTTATTGGCGCGCGTGGAACCGGAACATCTGATGCCTCCGATGGTTGAAATGCACCATCAATTCACTGGAGGACATAATGAATAATCGTCTTGCTGTTTCGCTCATTGCCGCGTCGCTGCTGACATCGGGCGCGGCGTTTGCTCAATCCACCACCGTTCAGGGCGCGCAGGACGGCGCCCGCACGGGTGGCGCCGTCGGCGGTCCGGTCGGCGAGGTGGTTGGCGGCACCGTGGGTGCGGCCGTGGGCCTCGGCCTGGAAATTCCGAACGCCGTGATCACGTCGATCCAGGCGGAGCGCGGGCCGTCGGTTGTGGTGCGTGAGCGCGTCGTGGTGGGCGAGCCGCTGCCGTCGACCGTTGAATTGCGCACCGTGCCGAGCCACACCGAATATCGCTATGCGATCGTCAATGATCGCCGGGTGATCGTGGAGCCGCGCACGCGCAAGGTCATCAAGATCATCGACTAAGCACAGCGCTTGCAATCGATCCTCGCGGGAGGCATTCCTCCCGCGGGGATTGTTGCGTTAGGCGGCCGTCAGGACGCGCCGGCGCTCGATCGCTGCGTGCGCTTGACCACCAGATCGAGGGCCGCCGCAGCGGCGAGGCCAACGCAGACTGCAAGCGCGTCGACCAGAAAATCCTCCAGCCGCGCGTGCCGCCCGGGCGCCCAGAATTGCAGGATCTCGATCAGGCCGGTCAGGCCGACGGCAATGGCCGCCGTGAGCAATCGGTTGCGCGTGTAGGCCAGGCCGAACGCGAGGCCGATCAGGACAAAAGCAAGTGCATGCTCGCCGTCCTGTCCCAGAATACTGGCGTGCGGACGGTATCCCGGCGGGCCCAGGGTTGCGAAGGCTACGGCTGCGGCAAGACACCAGGCGAGCAACTTGAGGGCGACTGACATGGCTTCGGCTTAGCACGATCAGGGCGCGAATATTGCACCTGCGAACAGCCACAATGCCGTGTGGTTAATGCCGATTTCTATAGCGGTTCTCGTACGCCCAGCCCGTGCATGAAGCGCTCCCTGATCTGCACAGGATCGCGCCGGGTGGTGCCGACGCCCGGCTTGTCGTCGATCCGCACGCCGATCAGCGTCGGCCCCGCGGTGGACATGGATTGATCGATCAGGCGCTCGAAATCCTCCTCGTCCGCGGCCCAGGCGCTGTTGCCGAGGCCGCTGGCGATCGCGATCGCAACGATGTCGGCGACAACAGCGCCCGGCGTCGGCTGCGCGCCGGTGATCTGGTACACGCCGTTGTCCATCACCACCATGGTGAGATTCTTCGGCGCCAGCGTTGCGATCGTCGACAGGGCGCCCAGTTGCATCAACAGCGAGCCGTCGCCCTCGAGCGCGAAGATGCGGCGCTCCGGTTGCGCCAGTGCGACGCCGAGCGCGATCGGAAAGGCTAGGCCCATGCTGCCGAGCATGTAAAAGTTCTGCGGCCGATGGCCGGCGGCCCACAGGTCGAAATTGGTGTTGCCGATGCCGCCGACCACGGCTTCCTCGTTCTTCAGCTTGGCGACCAGCCGCGAGGTGAGATCGAAGCGGTTCATGACCTTGGTATTGCGGGCAGGGGTGCTGTTCATGACATCGCTCACTTGTCGAAGGTCTTGCCGCCGGTCAAAAGCGGCGAAAGGATCAGCGCCACCGGCGCCTGCGTGGTGATGGCCTGCTTGATCGAGCGGTCGCAGATGAACTCGAACTCGTCGAGCCGTGTGCAGGTGTGATGCTCCATCGCAAGCGAATCCAGCACCGGGCGCATGGTGCGGCACACCAGCGACTGGCCGTAGTTGAACTCGCCGAGCGTGCCGCGTTCGGTCACGAACATGATCAGCGGGATCTGGTAGGGTATCGCCAGCGAGGCCAGCACGTTGGCGAGCGTCGCAAAGCCTGACGTCTGCATCAGCACCGCGCCGCGCCGCCCGCCCATCCAGGCGCCGGAGACGATGCCGACCGCTTCTTCCTCGCGCGCGGTCGGAAAGGTCGTGAAAAACGGATCGGCATGCAGGTTCTTGATCAGCGTCGTCAGGATGCGATCGGGCACATAGGGCACCAGGCTGACATCGTTGCGCTTGAGCGATTGCAGCACGATGCCGTGCCAGCTCTTCTCCTGCGAGATCTCGGGCGAGGTTTTTTCCTCCGCAACCGCCATACTGTCTTCTCCCTCGATCTTCCGAAAATTCTCGTTCGCGACGTGGTGCCGTCGCGCAGCTTTTGCTGCGCCGAAACTTGACGCCGCGGACGGGATTGTCAACATGCCTTCATCGTTACCGTGATCTGCAGACTTGGCGATGGCTTCAACGCGCCGGCATGCGACAATGTGAGATAACGAGAACATCGGGAGGCTGCCGTGGGAGTTTGGTTCCGGATGGCTGCGGTAGCGGGATTGATGCTCGCTGCGGCGGGCGCGGCATCCGCGCAGTCGTTCCCTTCAAAGCCCGTGCGTATTCTCGTGCCTTATCCTGCGGGCGGCGGCGTCGATGTCCTGACGCGCACGCTGGGTGAGGTGGTGTCCAAGCAATGGGGCCAGTCGGTTGTGGTCGAGAACCGTCCGGGCGCCGGCGGCGTCATTGCCTCGCAGGCGGTCGTGGCCTCGCCGGCTGACGGCTATACGCTGATCATGGTCGCGAGCGGCCACGCCACCAATCCGTTGCTGTACCCCAAAATTCCCTACGACACCTTCAAGGACTTCACACCGATTTCGCTGCTGGCGTCGTCGCCCAATATCCTGCTGGTGCGCGCCGATTCACCGTTCAAGACGGTGGCTGACGTAATCACCGCTGCGAAGACCAGGCCGGGAGTTCTTTCATTCGCCCATGCCGGCACCGGCACGTCGACGCATCTTGCCGGCGAACTGCTGAAGAGTCTCGCCAAGGTCGATCTCAATGCGATACCCTACAAGGGCGGCGCGCCCGCAATCAACGATCTGCTCGGCGGGCAGATCCCAATGTCGTTCAACAATGGCCCGGAATCGGTCGGCCAGCTTCAGGCCGGCACGCTTCGCGCGTTGGCCGTGACGACTGCCGATCGCGCACCGTTGCTGCCCAAGGTGCCAAGCATGTCGGAATCCGTTCCGGGCTACGACACAGGCGTATGGTGGGGGCTGCTCGGGCCCGCCAATCTGCCTCCAGAAGTGCTGGCAAAGCTCTCGAACGATTTCGTCGCTGCGTTGAATACCGATGCCGTCAAGGAACGGCTTGGCAAGCTCGGTGCCTTACCGATCGGTAGCTCGCCGGAACAATTCGAGACGAAGATCCGTGCCGACTACGAAAAATGGGAGCCGATCATCAAGGCGGCCGGAATGAAGGCAGAATAATTTGGGGTGCTCAAGATGATTCCAGCCTGTCTGCCGCCGCGTCCCGTCAGTCGTCCCAAGGTGCCGCTGCCGCCGGATGCCTGCGATACCCATGCCCATGTGTTCGGTCCATCCGATCGCTTTCCCTATGCGGATGATCGCAGCTACACGCCGCCGGATGCGCCGCTGGAAAAATACCTCGGCATGCTCGACACGCTCGGCTTCGCGCGCGGCGTGCTGGTGCAGGGCAGTGCGCACGGCCGCGACAATTCGGCGATGCTCGATGCGCTGCGGCGAGAGCCCGACCGCCTGCGCGGCGTGGCGGTGGCCGACGCCAATGTCTCGCCTGACGAATTGCGCGCATGGCACGCGGTTGGTGTGCGTGGCCTGCGTTTCAATCATTTCTTCCGCGACGGGCAGTTGCATTATCGCGGCGGCGTGCCGTTGACGGAGGCCGAGAAGCTTGCGCCGGTCATGGCCGAGCTGGGCTGGCACCTGCAGCTCTGGATCGATGTGAAGGATTTGCCGCAACCGATTCCGGTCCTGAAGAAGATCGGCCTGCCTGTCGTGATCGATCACATGGGTCGCACCGATGCGCGCGCCGGCACCGGCACCGAAGGTTTCCAGAGCCTGTTGCGTGCGGTCGGCGAGGGCTGGTGCTGGTCCAAATTGTCGGGCGCGCACCGGCTGAGCCAGAACGCGCCTGACTATCCCGACGCGCGGCCTTTCCACGAAGCGCTGGTAAAGGCTAATCCGGAGCGCCTGGTTTGGGGCGGCGACTGGCCGCATCCGCGGGTCGAGGGCGAAATGCCTGACGCCGGACACCTTCTCGAATTGTTTCAGATGTGGACGCCTGATAAAGCGACCCAGCAGCGCATCTTCGTCACGAACCCCGCTAAACTCTATGACTTCCCGAACTGAAAGTTGCACAACAAGATGACCGTCAACAACAAGCGCGTGTTCTACGTCAAATATCTCGCCCACGAGATCTACACCGAGATCCTGAAGGCCAGGGCCGATGTACGGCTCGACAAGCTGGAAAACGAGAGCCCCGAATCCGTCGCGGCGCCGATTCTGGCCGCGGCGCACGCCTATCAGATCGGGGCGGCGCGCGATGAACTGGCGCCGCATTTTCATGCCCATGCAGATCTTCTGAAGCGGGCGCCGAATTTGCTGATCGTCTCCAGCAACGGCGCGGGCTTTGACCCCGTCGATGTCGACGCCTGCACCGCGGCTGGCGTGCTGGTGGTCAACCAGACCGGCGGCAACGCCAATTCCGTGGCCGAGCACGCGCTCGGCATGCTGCTGACGCTGTCGAAGCGCATCCTCGAATCCGACCGTGCGCTGCGCCGCGAGGCCAATGTCAATCGCAACGCGTTGATCGGCAACGAGGCGCAGGGCAAGACCATCGGCATCGTCGGGATCGGCAATGTCGGACGCCGCATCGCCGAGCTCTGCAAGGGCCTGCTGCACATGAAGGTGATCGCCTATGATCCCTATCTGACGGCAGAGGAAATCGCGGCGCGGGGCGCCGAGAAGGTCGAGCTCGACGATCTGATGCGCCGCTCGGACTTCGTTTCGATTTCCTGCCCACTGACAAAAGACAATCGCCGCATGATCGGCGCAAAACAGTTCGCGCTGATGCAGCCGCATGCGTTCTTCATCACCACCGCGCGCGGCTTCATTCACGACGAGGCCGCGTTGTACGATGCGCTGCGCGACAAGCGGATTGCCGGTGCCGGGCTCGACGTCTGGGACAAGGAGCCGCCGCCGCCGGAACACCCGCTGCTGCAGTTCGACAATGTGCTGGCGAGCCCGCATACGGCAGGTGTCACCAGGGAAGCCCGCGTCAACATGGGCAGGATCGCCGCCGAACAGATCCTCGACGCGCTCGACGGCAAGCGGCCGCCGCGTATCGTCAATCCCGAGGTCTGGCCGGCCTATGCCAAGCGCTTCGAGAAGACGTTCGGGTTTGCGCCGAAATAGACGCTACAGGAAAACGAACCGGAAGGCGGATCCCTTCGATACCACGCGGCCGGCGGTCGGTGCCGGAAAGTGCGCCGCAAGCAGGATGCTCGGCGTGTCCGCGAGCCGCTCGAGCAGTTTGATACGGGTGGCCCGCGCGGCCTCCCGATCGAAGTCCGCCGCGTTCGACAGCCAGGGCGCCGCGCACTGGATCGGATGATGGATGATGTCGCCGGACATGACCGCGTGATCGTGCCCGCCGTTCAAATGGATCTGCATGTTGCCGATCGTATGGCCCGGGGCGGGCTCAAAGTGCATCATCGCGTTTCGATCGTCGAACAGCAGATGGTCGGTTTCCACGAATTCCACCTGTCCGGCGGCAACCACCGGCAACACAGAATCTGCGAACGATCCGTGATTGACCGGATTTGTGGGGTTGGTGGCGTGCGCCTGCTCCCAATGGCGATACTCGGCGCGGCCCATCAGGTAGCGTGCGTTCGGGAAGGTCGGGACCCAGCGGCCGTCGATGAGCCGCGTGTTCCAACCGACGTGATCGACATGCAGATGCGTGCACATCACGAAGTCGATGTCTTCGGGACGAACGCCGAGTGCTTGCATGTTTTCCAGATAAGGCTGGTTGAGCTGGTTCCATATCGGGACGCGCGGCCGCGGCTTGTGATTGCCGCAGCAGGTGTCGACCAGGGCTGTCCATCGGTCGGTGCGGACCACATAGGAGTGGTGGCTGAGGATCATCCGCCCGGTGTCGGGCTCGATGTATCGCTCGTCCAGCCAGTCGCTGTTAGTCGCGATCACCTCGTCATCGACATTGGCGAACAACCAGTTCTTTTCAAACGGCAGGCTGGCAATCTCGACCAGCCGGTCGATCCGCATGCTGCCGATTTTCAGCGTCTCCATGCCGGCTTGTCAGTTCCGCAGCAGATCGCCGAACGGCACCCAGCGTGTTCCGTCATAGCGGATCAGCCGCATGCTCGTCATCGGCGTATAGCGTTCCGGCGAATTATTCACCGTGGTGCCGTTGATCAGCATCGGCAGGCGAACGTCTTTCAGGTTGGTCGCCTGCTTTATCACATTGGCACGGGTCAGATTGTTACCGGCGGCCTTGAGCGTCGTTACCAATGTCTGGGCGATGGTGTAACCATACACGTTCAGCCAGTCGCTCTTGTTGGCGTCCGGCAGGTATTTTTCCATGAAGGTCAGCCACTCCTTGTAGCCAGGGTCATCCTTCAGGCCGGGATCGGTGCTGTCTTTCAGGTACTGGCTCGAGATGACGCCGACCGAATTCTCGCGCCCCGCCGGTTCGAGCACGCCGCTGATGGAGGCAGATACGTTTGAAATGATCGTGGTCGGCTTCCAACCGATCTCGCCGATCTTGCGGATCGCCTGCGCGGCGAATTTCGGTGTCGCCGCCACCAGCACAACATCGGCGCCGCTGCTCTTCAGGAGCAGTATCTGGGTATCGATGGTGGGCGAGGTGGTTTCATAGGGCGCCTTGGAGACGATCTGATCGCTGCCGCCGAGACCCTCTTCCAGCGCCTTCAGATAATCTTTTCCGAGATCGTCGTTCTGATAGAGAACGCCGACCTTTGCCTTCGGGTGGCTGTCCCTGATGTATCTGGAGTAGGCGAGAGCTTCGTCGCGATAGGTCGGCTGCCAGCCGACCGTCCACGGGAAACTCTTCGGATCGTCCCACTTCGCGGCGCCGGAGCCGAGGAAGAGTTGCGGCACCTTCTTGTCGTTGAGATATTTGTGCACGGCGTTGTTGGTCGGCGTGCCGACCCCGCCGAAGATCAGCAGCACCTCATCGCTTTCGACCAGGCGTCGGGTCTGCTCGACGGTCTTGGGGGGACTGTACGCGTCGTCCGCGATGATCATCTGGATCCGTCGCCCGTTGACGCCGCCTTCGTCATTGATCTTGCGAAAATAGGCTTCGGCGGACTTCGCGATCTGCGCGAAGGCGGAAACCGGGCCGCTGAGGGGGGCCGTGGTGCCGATCTTGATCGTCTTGTCGTCCGCGCCCGTGTCGTATTTCGCGGCGCCTTGTGCCTGCGCGGGGATGGCCGCCAGCACCGACAGGGCGATGCCGAGGGCGTGAAGTCGGGATCCAGGAAAACGGCGCACTTTTTAGCTCCTCCCAGGTTTCCCGCCTCTTCGGGCGGGCTTTCCGGTCGTTCCTCTGTACGAACGATCGTTCGTTTGGTTGACTATCGAACGATCGTTCGTTAGTCAATGTGCATGATTTCCACGGCTTCCAATGCGGCCGAAACGGTCGCGACCTCCACCCGCGAGCGCATTCTTGCCGAAGCGCTCAGCCTGTTTGCCGAGAGCGGCTATGGCGGCGCATCGATGCGCGAGCTGGCCCGCCGGGTCGGCGTCCGCGAAAGCAGCCTTTACAACCACTTCCCGGGCAAGGCGGCGATCCTGGAAGCCATCGTCAGCGAGCACGGGCCGGCGAGTTCGGCGAGCCGCCTCGAGCAGCCGCGCTATCGCCAGTTGCGCGACCAGCCCGCGGCGTTCTGCCGGCAGTTTGCCCTCGACCTCGTCGACCAATGGTCGGACCCGCGCGAGCATCAGTTCCAGAAGGTCATCACCGCGGAACGAAACCGCGTGCCGGGCATTCGCGCGAAATTCGCCGACCAGTTTTATGCGCGCGAGCAGCGCCTGATGACGGATTATTTCCGCGGCTTCACGCTGGCCGGTCTCGTCAAGACGCCGGATCCGCAGGAGACCGCGCGGCTGTTCGCGGCCGGCCTGATCTACATCCGCCTCGAGCACTATGTGATGGGCGCGCAGTCGTCACCGCGCGACAAGGTGACGGAAGCCATCGAGCGGTTTCTCGGTTTCTTCTTTTCGTTGATCGCCATCAGCGACGCCGCAGAGCCAACAAATACAAAAAAACGAAAAGGCAAGGGAGAAGCGCGTGGCAAGGTTATCCCTGATTGATCCGGACGCGACCACCGGAGATATCTGCGCATCCTTTGACTGGATGCCGTTCGGCCCAAGCATCTTCCGCATGATGGCGCATGCCGAGGCCGGCATGATTCCAGCGATGCGGCTGTGCAGATCCGTTCTACGCCAACACGACGCGAGATAAAAATGTCAGAGAGAATGCGTTATGTCCGCCAGCTCAGCGCGGAGTCCGAAGGTCAGGCTCCGGGCCGCGGCCGGCTTCGCGGCCGCAGGATCCTGGTCGTCGGTGGCGGTCAGCGGACGTTCGACGCCGCGACCGATCCGGTTGGAAACGGCCGGGCCATGTCGATGTTGTTTGCCCGGGAAGGCGCCCATGTCGCGGTCGCCGACCTGCACCGCGCCAGCGCCGATGACACCGTAAAGCGCATTGCCGGTGAGGGCGGTCTCGCCTTTTCGATCAAGGCGGATATCGCGCGCCAAGCCGATGTGAACAGGATGATCGACGAGGCCGTTGATGGTCTCGGCGGGCT
The DNA here is from genome assembly GCF_040546575.1 of Bradyrhizobium sp. OAE829. NCBI lineage: Bacteria > Pseudomonadati > Pseudomonadota > Alphaproteobacteria > Hyphomicrobiales > Nitrobacteraceae > Bradyrhizobium > Bradyrhizobium sp. OAE829. The sequence goes on from NZ_JBEPOE010000001.1 coordinate 7,319,306, forward strand.
CGACGGCATGGTGCTCAATGTCGGCATCGGCGTCGGGGCGCTCGGTCTCGACGGTGTCGATCTCAAGGAGTGGAATGACACGTTCGCGGTCAATTTGACCGGTCCGATGCTTTGCTGCCGCAAGGCGCTGAAGCATATCTCCGATGGGGCGTCGATCGTGTTCATCTCGTCGATCGCCGGGCTTCGCTCGGGCTCGCGGCTGATTGCCTATGACACGTCGAAGGCCGCGCTTGGCGGCCTGATGCGCAACGTCGCCAAGGAAGGCGCGCGCCGCGGCATCCGCGCCAACATCATCTGCCCCGGACTGGTCGATACGCCGCTCGGACGCCACACCAGCGCCGGCCGGCCGTCGCGCAGTGCTTCCGGCGCGCCGTTCGGGCGGATGGCGACGGGGTGGGAGATCGCCTACGCCGCGCTGTTCTTCATGTCCGACGAGAGCGTTTACGTCAACGCGCAGACGCTGGCGGTCGACAGCGGGATCACGGGGCTATGAGCACGGTGAGGCAACGGGTCAAGCAATAGCCGGCTCTGCTCGTGCCGGAAAGAAAAGTGAAAACAGGGGAGTGAGTGGATGTTGAGTAAGTCGTTATGGCCGGCGGTCGTTGCCGGAATAGTGAGTGCCACCGTCTGGTCGGGAGCAGCATTCGCGCAGAAGAAATACGATCCCGGCGCGTCCGACACCGAGATCAAGATCGGCCAGACCATGCCGTACAGCGGGCCGGCGTCGTCCTATTCCACGATCGGCCTGGTGATGAAGGCCTATTTCGACAAGATCAATGCGGAGGGCGGCGTCAACGGCCGGAAGATCACGCTGCTGTCGCAGGACGACGGGTTTGTCTCGTCCAAGACGGTGGAAGCCACGCGCAGGCTGGTCGAGCAGGATGATGTCCTGTTCATCGCCGGATCGCTCGGCACGGCGCCGAACGCCGCGGTTCAGAAATATCTGAACATCAAGAAGGTGCCGCAGCTTTTCGTCGCGACCGGCGCGACGCGGTGGGGCGATCCCGAACATTTTCCGTGGACCATGGGATGGCAGCCCAGCTACCAGATCGAAGGCGCCATTCTCGGCCGTTACACGGCTGCCACGTATCCGACGGCAAAAATCGGCGTGCTGTATCAGAACGACGATTCCGGAAAGGATTACATCAAGGGTTTCAAGGCCGGCCTCGGTGACGCCGCCAAGCTGATCGTGGCCGAGACCTCGTATGAATTGTCGGATCCGACTGTCGACTCGCAGGTCATCACGTTGAAGACGGCCGGCGCCGAGGTGTTTTTCCTGCACGCGAATCCGAGATTCGTCGCCCAGGCGATCCGCCGGACGTTTGAGCTGAACTGGAAGCCCGCGATCATCCTGCCGAGCGTTGGCGCGTCGGTCGGCGCGGCTCTGGCTCCGGCCGGTCTCGAGAAGTCGATCGGCGCCGTGACGGCGGCCTATATGAAGGATCCCACCGACAAGGTGTGGGAAAGCGACAAGGGCTTTCAGGACTGGCTCGCCTTCATGAAGCAATGGTATCCGCGCGGCAGCCTGATCGACGGCAGCAATGTCTACGGCTACTCCATGGCCCAGACCATCGTCCAAGTCCTCAAGCAATGCGGCGACGAGCTGACGCGCGAGAACGTCATGAAGCAGGCGGCCTCCATGACGGATCTGGAGCTTCCGATGCTGCTGCCGGGCATCAGCCTCAGCACCAGTGCCAAGGATTTTTTCCCGGTCAAGCAGATGCGGCTGGCGCGGTTTGACGGCACGTCCTGGATCGTGATGCCGAAGTGAGGCGAGGCGGCTGGAACCCGTCCTCTCCGGGGACGGGTTCAGTGCCGAAAGTGCAGTTCCGATCGCCAAATCCGCGGAGAAGATTTGCGCTGCGGCGGGCGCGATCACGGCAATAATTCCACTGCCAAAGGGCGCCCGGACGACGCGCGCATTGCTATTTTTGTAGACATCTCGACTAGTTAGCCCGTTACGACCATTTTCCGTAGTGTGCCCGTCTTCTCGGAACAACCGTTCCGCCGGGCGCCATGGAAGATGAAATGCGACAGGTTGGTACATTTCTGCGCAACGCGCCGTCCCGGATCGGACGTCGCCTGGCCCAGATCGTCGCGATCGCCGCCGCCAGCCTGCCGGCTGCCGGGGCTTAAGGCCGCTTACGTCAATCTTGAAAGTTGAAAGCTTCGCGCGAACTCGACGGTTCGCGGATACGGGCTTGTCGCGCCATGTCTGGCGCAAATACTCTTGCGCAGTGTCAGAGTTTTGCCATCGCCGCCCGCGCGGCACATTGCGCGCGGGCTCAGCTAAAGTTCGCGAAGAGTTCTAGTCGTTCGCTTCCGGCGGCAGAAAATTCACTTCATGCTCGGCCGAGATCCGCACGATTTCAGCGACATCGCTCAGATTGTGCAGCTGGTTGAAAAGTGCTTCCAGCTTCTGCGTTGGTGAAACCCAGAACAGCGCCCGCGCCGGTTTGTCCGACTTGTTGAAATAGCCGTGCGGGATGCCGCGCGGCAACCGGACCAGATCGCCGGCCTTGGCCCGCACCCAGACGCCATCGAGTTTCAGGTCGAGCATGCCATCCTGTACCAGGATAAATTCGTCCTGCGTGGGGTGGATGTGGACCGGTACGAACTGGCCGGGATCACTGTTGGTCTCGAAAGCAAAGGTCGAATCCGTAACGGCCTTGGGGAAGTACACCTGCCCGAGGATGTTCCAGGTCTTGCCGGAATATCCGGTGCCGTTCCGCGTGATGCCTTTTTCGAGCGCCGCCATGTTGTTGATCCCTCTTTTTGGCTGTCGCGACGACGCTACCCCGGGCCGGCCTTCTGTCAAGCGGATGTGGCACGGAGTGCTTCCGTAACTTGCAAAAGCTTGAAGTTTAAAATAAATGTCTGATGTCAGTTCCGGGAGGCCGACCGATGTCCAAACCGTTGCATTCCCAGCATGCGCTCGTCACCGGCGGCGGGCGAGGCATTGGCCGCGCGATCGCCGCAGCACTGTCCGAAGCCGGCGCTGTCGTCACCGTGCTCGGCCGCAATCGCGCCACGCTGGATGAGGCCGTTGCCTCAGGCGCCGCGCAGTTCGCGGTTGCTGCCGATGTCGCCGATGCAGCTTCGGTGAAATCAGCCGTTGCGGAGGTCGCAGCGCGGCAGCCGATCGACATCCTGATCGCCAATGCGGGCGCGGCCGAATCCGCGCCGTTCGGCCGCTCCGATGCGGCGCTGTTCCAGCGCATGATGGACGTCAATTTCATGGGCGTGGTCCACGCCACGCAGGCCGTGTTGCCCGGCATGCTGGAGCGCCGCCGGGGGCGGGTGGTGGCGATCGCTTCGACCGCCGGCTTGAAGGGCTATGCCTATGTCAGCGCCTACAGTGCGGCAAAGCACGCGGTGATTGGTCTGGTCCGTTCGCTGGCGCTGGAAACGGCCAAGAGCGGCGTCACTGTCAATGCGGTATGTCCCGGCTTCACCGAGACCGATCTGCTCGAAGGCTCGATCGGCAACATCATCAAGAAGACCGGGCGCAGCCGCGAGCAGGCGGTGGCTGAGCTCTCCAAGCACAATCCGCAGGGCCGCCTCGTTGCGCCGTCGGAGGTCGCCGATGCCGTGCTGTGGTTGTGCGGCGCGGGCGCCGGCGCCGTTACCGGACAGGCGGTCGCGGTCGCCGGAGGCGAAGTTTGAAATTGAAACCGTCATTGCGAGCGAAGCGAAGCAATCCATCTCGCCGCAAAAAGAAAGAATGGATTGCTTCGTTGCGCTCGCAATGACGAATAGCAAGACAAGGGAGATCCCATGAGCAGACCCGCCAACCCCGTCACGCTGCCGCTATCAGAATATTCGCCGAAGCATTTTCTGCTTGAGGTCGACGGCAAGATCGCCACCGTGACGCTGAACCGTCCCGAGCGGAAAAATCCGCTGACATTCGACAGCTACCGGGAACTGACGGATTTCTTCCGCGCCTGCGCGATTGATGATGAAGTCAAAACCATCGTGGTGTCAGGCGCCGGCGGGAACTTCTCTTCGGGCGGCGACGTCTTCGAGATCATCGGCCCGCTGGTGCAGATGGACACCAAGGGCCTCACCGCGTTCACCCGGATGACCGGCGATCTGGTCAAGGCGATGCGCGCCTGTCCGCAACCGGTCATCGCCGCCGTCGACGGCATCTGCGCCGGCGCCGGCGCGATCATCGCGATGGCATCGGACATGCGGCTGGCCGCGCCCGGCGCCAAGGTCGCCTTCCTCTTCAACAAGGTCGGTCTCTCCGGCTGCGACATGGGCGCCTGCGCGATCCTGCCGCGCATCATCGGCCAGTCGCGGGCGTCGGAACTGCTCTACACCGGCCGCTTCATGACCGCGGAGGAGGGTGAACGCTGGGGCTTCTTCAGCCGGATCGTGGCACCCGACCAGGTGCTGGCGCAGGCGCAAGCGCTGGCGAAACAGGTGTCCGACGGGCCGACCTACGCCAACACCATGACCAAGCGCATGCTGGCGATGGAATGGGCGATGTCGGTAGAGGAGGCGATCGAGGCGGAAGCGGTGGCCCAGGCCCTGTGCATGACCACGGAGGACTTTGCCCGGGCGTTCGAGGCGTTTTCCAACAAGCGGTCGCCGGTGTTCCAGGGGAATTAGGCAACGATGTCGCCCGGGTGAGCGCAGCGATACCCGGGGAATTCTCCGTTCAGCCCGATCCCGGATGTCGCTCCGCTCATCGGGGCTACAGGTAGGCCTTGCCTGAAAATTGCTTTAGGTTTAAAGTAATTTCCAGATGGCCCGTTAGCTTGCTTCGGAGGCGCTGATGAAGGTGGCGATAATCGGCGGCGGACCGGCGGGTCTTTATGCCGCGATCCTCTTGAAGAAGCAGCGGCCGCAGGCCGAGATCACGGTGTACGAGCGCAACCGCGCCGACGACACGTTCGGCTTCGGCGTGGTGTTTTCGGACGCGACGCTGGACAATTTCGAAAAGTACGACCCGCCGAGCTACCGCCGCATCACCCAGGAATTCGCCTATTGGGATGACATCGCCGTGCATTTCCGCGGCACCGTGCATCGGGTGGGCGGCAACGGCTTTTGCGGCTGCTCGCGCCGCATGCTGCTCTTGATCCTGCAGGAACGCGCCCGCGAACTCGGCGTCACGCTGCTGTTCGAGACCGATGTCGACGACGAGAGCCGTTTTGCCGATGCCGATTTGATCGTGCTCGCCGACGGCATCAACAGCCGTTTTCGCGACAAATACATCGAGCATTTCCGCCCCGAGGTCGATCTGCGCTCCAACAAGTTCGCCTGGATGGGATCGACCCGGCCGCTCGATGCCTTCACGTTCATTTTCCAGGAGACGGAGTGGGGACCGTTCATCGCCCACGCCTACCAGTATGAAACCGGCCGCTCGACCTGGATCTTCGAGACCGATTCCGAGACCTTTGCGCGCGCCGGACTTGAAGGCCTGAGCGAGCAGCAATCCGCCGATCGCATGGCGGAAATCTTCGGCTGGTTCCTCGGCGAGCACAAGCTGCTGACCAATCGTTCGATGTGGCGCAATTTTCCGATGATCCGCAGTGAGCGCTGGGTCAAGGACAACATGGTGCTGCTCGGCGACGCCAAGGCGACCGCGCATTTCTCGATCGGCTCCGGTACCAAACTCGCCATGGAAGACGCCATCGCGCTCGCAGAGGCGATGGCGCAGGCGCCGACAGTGGATGCGGCCTTGCAGACCTACGAGCAGGGGCGGCGCGAGGAGGTCGAGAAGACCCAGCACGCCGCCGACGTGTCGCTGGTCTGGTTCGAGCATGTCGACCGGTTCTGGGATTTCGATCCCGTGCAGTTCGCGTTCGGCGTCATGACCCGCGCCAAGGCGATCACCTACGATAACCTCACGCTGCGCGCGCCTGATTTTGTCAGCGAGGTCGACAAGGCGTTTGCAAAGACCGTTCGCGCCAAAGGGTTTGACGTCGACATCGAAAAACCTGTCGCGCCGATGTTCCAGCCGTTCAAACTGCGCGAGATGGAGGTGGCCAATCGCGCAGTAGTTTCGCCGATGTGCATGTATTCGGCGAAAGAGGGCGTGCCCGGCGATTTCCACCTGGTGCATTACGGCTCGCGCGCGATCGGCGGCGCCGGTCTGATCTTTACCGAAATGACCTGCGTCGGCCGCGACGCCCGGATCACGCCGGGCTGCACCGGTTTGTGGAATGACGAACAGCAGGCCGCTTGGACGCGGATCGTGGATTTCGTCCACGCCAATTCGGCCGCCATGATTTGTCTGCAGCTCGGCCATGCCGGCCGCAAGGGCGCCACCAAGCTGATGTGGGAAGGCATGGACCGGCCGCTGGAGCAGGGTGGCTGGGACACGCTGTCGGCGTCGCCGATCCCTTACTTCCCGGACAGCCAGGTGCCGCGCGAGATGGATCGATCAGCGATGGATCGCGTCAAGGCCGAATTTGTGGCCTCCGCGCTGCGCGGCGACGCCTGCGGCTTCGACATGCTGGAGCTGCACTGCGCCCACGGTTATCTGCTGGCGAGTTTCATCTCGCCGCTGACCAACACGCGCACGGATGAATATGGCGGTACGCTCGAGAACCGGCTGCGTTATCCGCTTGAAATATTCGAGGCGATACGCGCGGCGTGGCCGGCGCACAAGCCGATGTCGGTGCGCATCTCCGCCACCGACTGGGCCGAAGGCGGCGTCACCGGCGACGATGCTGTAGCGATTGCCCGCGCGTTCGGCGAGGCCGGCGTCGATCTCGTGGACGTCTCCACCGGACAGACCGTGCGCGACGCGCAGCCGATTTACGGCCGCATGTTCCAGACGCCGTTCTCCGAACAGGTCCGCAACGAGGCAAGGGTTGCGACCATGTGCGTCGGGAACATCACGACGTCAGATCAGGTCAATACGATCCTGGCCGCCGGCCGCGCCGACCTGGTGGCGCTGGGCCGGCCGCATCTGGTTGATCCCTCCTTCACCATGCGGGCGGCGGCCTGGTATGGCGCCTCCGATATCGCCTGTCCGCCGCAATATCTCCCCGGAAAAGAGCAGATTTTCCGCAACTCTGTCCGCGACCGGCAGGATTTCGACGACCTCAAAATTAAGGGTAAGCCGAAAACCCGCGCCGAGCTCAAGGCCGAGGCGACAAAGCCGCTTGCGGCCGAATAGGCTGGATGGCACGCTGGCTCTTTCTTCTCCCTCGCCCCGCTCTTGCGGGCAGAGGGGTAGACAGTTGAGTGGAGTTTGAGCGGATGAAGGCGATCATCGTCGGAGGCGGCATCGGAGGCCTCACCACCGCGCTGATGCTGCGCGCCCGCGGCATCGACTGCGAATTGTTCGAGCAATCCGACAGCATTCGCGAGCTCGGCGTTGGCATCAACACGCTGCCGCATGCGATCCGCGAACTAGCTGGCTTAGGGCTGCTGGACCGGCTGGATGCAGCCGCTGTTCGTACTGATGATCTGTATTACCTGAACCGTCACGGCCAGGAAGTCTGGCGCGAGCCGCGCGGCCTCGGCGCCGGTCACGACGTTCCGCAATTCTCGGTTCATCGCGGCCGCCTGCAAAGCGTCATTCATCGCGCCGTCGAGGAACGGCTCGGCAAGGAGGCGATCCACACCGGCTGCCGGCTTGGCGCGTTCGCGCAGCACGAAGGCGGCGTGATCGCGCATTTCTTCGACCGCACCGGCGCGCATATCAAGACCGCGCGCGGCGATGTCCTGATCGGGGCCGATGGCATCCATTCGCGCGTGCGCGAAATGCTGTTTCCGGACGAGGGGCCGCCGTGCTGGAACGGGCTGATGCTGTGGCGCGGCGCGCGCGACTGGCCGATGTTCCTGACCGGCAGTTCGATGATCGTGGCCGGCGGATTGAATGCAAAAGTCGTGGTCTATCCGATCGCGGAAGGATCGAGCCCCGCCAGCCGGCTGACCAACTGGGCCGTGATGGTCAGGATTGGCGAGGGCAACGCGGCGCCGCCGCGCCGCGAGGACTGGTCGCGGCCCGGCAAGCGTGAGGAATTGATGCCGCATGTGGCCCGGTTCTCGGTGCCGCATGTCGACGTCCGCAACCTGATCTCGGCGACGCCGGAATTTTATGAATATCCCTGCTGCGACCGCGATCCCTTGCCGTACTGGACCCGGGGCAGGGTGACTCTGCTCGGCGACGCCGCGCATCCGATGTATCCGGTCGGATCCAACGGCGCCTCGCAGGCGATTCTCGATGCGCGGGCGCTGGCGGATTCGCTGGCCCATGCCGAGCATCCGCGCCAGGCGCTGCTGGCCTACGAACAGAAGCGGCTGCCGATGACGGCAGAGATCGTGCGCGCGAACCGCCGCGGCGGTCCCGAGGGCGTCATCGACGCGGTCGAGCAACTGGCACCCGACGGTTTTACGGATATCGAGAAAGTGCTGAGCTACGGCCAGCGCGAAGCGATCGTGCGCGGGTATGCGTCGAAGGCGGGCTTTGCGGCGCCGTCGCTGGCGGCCGTGCGGTAGCGTTCGAGTAACCCACGCCTCCCGTAACCCGGATGGAGCGGAGCCCAATCCGGGATGATGATCGCTATGATCTCCGCGGCCCCGGATTACGCTACGCTTCATCCGGGCTACGTCGCAACAAGGTAGGCCCTCATCCTGAGGAGCGCGAAGACGCGCCTCCTCACCATGAGGGTGGAGAGCTCACGCGCCCGGAGGCGGCGGCAGGAAGTGGATGTTGTGCTCGGCCGCCAGAGCCACGACAGCGTCGGGCGTCTGCTCTTTCATGTTGTGGATGCCCCAGAACAGGTCATAGAGCCGCCGCGTCGGCGAGACCCAGAACAGCACTTTCGAGGTCCGGCCTGATTTGTTGAAGATGCCGTGGGGCTTGCCCATCGGCAGCCGCACCAGATCGCCCGGCGAGGCCTGCGTCTCTGATCCGTCGAGGAAGAAGTCGAGCTTGCCTTCCAGGATGTAGAGATACTCGTCCTGATCGGGGTGGATGTGCGGCGGCACGAAAGTGTCGGGCGGGAAGGTCGCATGCCATGAGAAGGAATGCTCGGTGACGCTTTTGGGCACATAGGTCTGGCCAAGGATGTTCCAGGAGATTCCCTGGATGCCTTCATTGGCGCGGGTGATGCCGGCGATTTCAGTTTTCATTGTGTTGTTTCCTCCCAGATTTTCTTGCCAGCGTTTTCTTCGCCCGGCTATTTGCCGGATGCGCAATCCTTGGCGTAGCGGTCGGCGTAATTCGAAAAGACCTTTTCGACGATCTCGGTCTGGAACTTGCCGTCCGGGCGTTTCGCTACCTTGGTCAGGTAGAAGTTCTGGATCGGGTAGCCGTTGACATTGAACTTGAAGTCGCCGCGCAGCGAGGTGAAGTCGGCTTTCTTCAGCGCCGCCGACACCGCGTCCTTGTTGGCGAGATCGCCCTTCACCGCCTTGACGGCGCTGTCGATCAGCATCGCCGCATCATAGGCCTGGAAGGCATAGGTGCCGGGCACGATGTTGTAGGCGGCCTCATAGCCGGCCACGAACTTCTTGTTCTGCGGATTGTCGAGATTGGGCGCCCAGTTGGAGCCGCCGAACATGCCGACAGCGGCGTCCTGCTGTGCCGGCAGCGTCGATTCATCGACGGTGAAGGCGGACAGCACGGGAATGCGATCGGCAAGGCCGGCCTGCCGGTATTGCTTGACAAGGCCGACACCGAGGCCACCCGGCATGAAGGTGAACAGCGCGTCGGGCTTCGATGAGGAGATCTTGGTGAGCTCGACCTGGAAATCGGAGGTGTTCAGCGGCAGATAGCTTTCCTCGACGATCTCGCCCTTGTAGTCGATCTTGAATCCGGCGGCGGAATCCTTGCCCGCCTGATAGTTCGGCACCAGCACATAGACGCGCTTGTAGCCGCGATCCTGGGCAACCTTGCCGAGGACCTGGTGGACCTGATCGTTCTGGTAGGAGGTGACGTAGAAGAACGGGCTGCACTCCTTGCCGGCATAAGTCGACGGACCCGCATTCGGGCTGATCAGAAACGTCTTGTTTTCTGTGACCGGCCTGTGAATGGCCTGGAGGATGTTGGAGAAGATTGGGCCTACGACGAAATCGACCTTTTCACGTTCCAGCAGGCCCTTGACCTTGGTCACGGCCCCGTCCGGCTTGAGTTCGTCATCGACCACGACGAGTTCGACGTCCTTGCCTGCCATCTTGCCGCCGAGGTCCTTGACCGCGAGCGCAAAGCCGTCGCGGACCTGCTGGCCGAGCGCCGCCGGAGGGCCTGATAACGTCACGATGACGCCGATCTTGATCTTCTCCTGCGCCGCGGCTTGTCCTGCGGCGACACTCAGCAAGACCGCAAGTCCCGCCAGTTTCAACGGCTGCATCATCATCAACTCCTTCATTCGGCCATCGCCGAAACCAACCCACCAAATCCTCAGATCCAGCTTATTCTGAGGATGACTTCGGCCGCAAGCAACAAGCCCGCAAATAAGAACCTATGCAAGCTGCGCGCCAAATGCTTGAACCCTAAAGAAATCTGGGCAATGATAGCCAAGCTGTGGTCGGTTCGGATTCCCCCGCACACGCAAATCAGACAAGATGGCGTCATGATGCTTGATTCAGAGACCAAGGCGGTCGAACTCCCCGAGGATCACGGGGATGAAATCAGGCTGTGGCTCCGCCTTCTGACCTGTACCACCCTGATCGAGGGCGAGGTTCGCAGCCGTCTGCGCGAGCGCTTCGATGTAACGCTGCCGCGCTTCGACCTGATGGCCCAGCTCGACAAGGTGCCCGACGGCATGACGCTGTCGGACGTCTCGAAGCGGATGATGGTGTCGAACGGCAACGTCACCGGGCTGGTCGAACGCCTCGTCGAATCCGGTCACCTCGACCGCCGCACCTCGGATGCCGACCGCCGCGTCCAGGTGATCCGCCTGACCAAGGCCGGTCGTGTCGAGTTCCGCAAGATGGCGGCCGAGCATGAATTATGGATCGCCGACATCTTCGGGGATCTGACGCCGAAGGATGTCCGCGAGTTGATGCGCCTGCTGGCCAAGACCAAGGCTTCCGCGCAGAAATCCGCAAAGGCGCGCACGGCGTAAGGCGCAGTCGGGAACTGGCGGCGCGCGCCGGCTTTCAAAAAAGATTGGGATGGCCTGGATCTGGGGCCTTGCGCCAAATTACTTTAAGTATAAAATGATTGGTGAGCGCTGCCGGACGGTCTCAAGCCTTTCACCCCAACGCGAGGGCGATGGAAAATGTCAGGTAGGATTTTAGGCCCATCGGGTCACGTCGATGATTTCGCGCGGCGAAACCTGCCGCCGGACCAATGGCCGGACCTGGTTCTCGACCGGCCGGAATTTCAATACCCCGAATATCTCAACGCCGCGGTCGAATTGACCGACCGGATCGTCGAGAAAGGTTTTGGTGACCGTACCGCGCTGATCGGCAACGGGCGCCAGCGGACCTACAAGGAACTCGCCGATTGGTCGAACCGCCTGGCGCATGCGCTGGTGGAGAATTACGGCGTCAAGCCCGGCAACCGCGTGCTGATCCGCTCCGGCAATAACCCGGCTTTGGTGGCGACGTGGCTCGCGGCCACAAAGGCCGGCGCCGTCGTCGTCAACACCATGCCGATGCTGCGCGCCGGCGAGTTGACAAAAATCGTCGACAAGGCGGAGATCGCGCTGGCGCTGACCGACAGCCGCATCGCCGACGAACTGGTTGCCTGCGCCAAGACCAGCAAGTTTCTCAAGCAGGTGGTGAATTTCGACGGCACGTCGAACCATGACGCCGAGCTCGACCGGGTGGCGCTCAACAAGCCGGTCCGCTTCGATGCCGTCAAGACTGGCCGGGATGATGTCGCGCTGCTGGGATTTACCTCGGGCACCACGGGCGAGCCGAAGGCGACGATGCATTTCCATCGCGATCTCCTGATCGTGGCCGATGGCTATGCGCGGGAAGTTCTCAACGTCACCGAAGACGATGTGTTTGTCGGTTCGCCGCCGCTGGCGTTTACGTTCGGCCTCGGCGGTCTTGCGATCTTCCCGTTGCGGTTCGGCGCGACCGCGACTTTGCTGGAAAACGCTTCACCTCCCGAGATGGTCAAGATCATCGAGACCTACAAGGCCACGATCTGCTTTACGTCGCCAACGGCATATCGCGCGATGATGGCCGCGATGGACAAGGGCGCGGATCTGTCGTCGTTGCGGCTGGCGGTGTCGGCCGGCGAGACCTTGCCGGCGCCGGTGTTCGATAGCTGGACCCGCAAGACCGGAAAGCCAATTCTCGACGGCATCGGCAGCACCGAGTTGCTGCACATCTTCATCACCAACCGGGTTGGAGAGGCCGTCGCGGGAACGACCGGGCTCCCGGTCTCAGGTTACGAGGCCAAAATCGTCGATGAGGACATGAAGGAGCTGCCGGCAGGCACGGTTGGCAAGCTGGCGGTTCGCGGCCCGACCGGATGCCGCTATCTCGCGGACTCGCGGCAATCGAATTACGTGCGCGACGGCTGGAACCTGACTGGCGATTCCTTCGTGCGCGACGAGACGGGACGCCTGTCGTTCGTCGCCCGCTCGGACGACATGATCGTCTCCTCCGGCTACAACATCGCCGGCCCCGAGATCGAGGCGGCACTGCTGACGCATCCTGCGGTCGCCGAATGCGGCGTCGTCGGCGCGCCCGACGAGGCACGCGGCATGATCGTCAAGGCCTACATCGTGGTCGCTTCAGGTGTCGACGCCGATATGGCGCTGGTGACGGCGTTGCAGGATCACGTCAAGCGCGAGATCGCGCCGTACAAATATCCGCGCGCGATCGAGTTCGTCGCGCAACTGCCCAAGACCGGAACCGGCAAATTGCAGCGGTTCGCGCTGCGGCAGATGGCGCAGGCCAATCCGGCCTCGGCGGGCATGGCCGCGGAGTGAAGCGCATAGCGTTTTCGAGCGAAGTGGATACCGGTTCGCGCAAAGAAAACGCTTCAAACAACAATCTGGAAGTGATGGAGAGATTCTTGTGAGCACGCAAAAAGGGCCCACGCTGGCCGTGTTGCCGGTGGCGAAGGGCGAGGGGCCAGCTTCGGGCCTGCAGATCCTGCAGCCGAGCGGCTGGCCGGTGCCGAAGGGATACGCCAACGGCATGGCGGCCGACGGACGCCTGATCGTGACCGGCGGCGTGATCGGCTGGGACGCCAGCAACGTTCTGGCCGATGGCTTCATCGCGCAGGTGCGCCAGACGCTGGAGAACATACTCGCGATCCTCGCCGAGGGAGGCGCAAAGCCCGAACACCTCGTGCGCCTGACCTGGTACGTCGTCGACATCGAGGAATATCTGGCGAACCTGAAAGCGCTCGGAAAAGTGTATCGCGAAACGTTTGGCGCGCATTACCCGGCGATGGCGCTGGTGCAGGTAGTGCGGCTGGTCGAGAAAGCCGCACGGGTCGAGATCGAGGCGACGGCCGTGGTGCCGCGGTAACTTTCTCCTTCGTCATGGCCGGGCATAACCGTCTGAAGGACGGCGTCGCTTCCGCTCGCCTATGCCCGGCCATCCACGTCTTTCTTGCGTAATACAAGCCAAAGACGTGGATGCCCGGCACAAGGCCGGGCATGACGAGTTTGCTGAGCAAGCCCTCAAGTCCTGCTGAGTGTCTGGTGTGAACTCGCCCCGCGCTTGATCGCTTCCCAATCGTAAAGCATCGGCACCATTTCGCCTTTCGCCCATGTCGCGTTCTGGTTTGCGTAATGCGGACTGACCGGATGCCCCGATGCGCCGTGGAACACGATCCACCGGCAGTTATTCCATGCGCCGATGTCGAAGACGTAACGGGATAATGCGGACGAAGTGGCCTGGAAGCCGAGCTTCATCGAATATCCCGCCATGAATACACAGTCATTGTCGCCGGATATCTTGGCGCAATCCTTGTCGAGCTGGCCGGCATATTCGGGGAAAGCGACCGAGAGTGCGTGCTTGAGCTTTGGCGTATGCAGCGTTCCCCAATCGGCGGTCGGCGCATTCTTCGACACCGTGACCACAGCCTCGCGCAGCAACTCATTCCAGGTCGCGCCCTTCAACAGGCTCTCGTCATTGCTGCGCAGCAGTTGCGGCAGCGTCCACCAGAACTGGACTTCCGGAAACAGGCCCGGGGCCACCTTGGTGAAATCGCTGTCGGTGGTCTTGTCGATGCCCGATCGGCGCAGCGCGAGCTTTGTCAATTCCAGCCGAACGGCGGAATAGGCCGCAGCCGCGACCGAGTCGCCGCGCATCTCGCCATCCCAGCCGAGGATCAGGTCGCACAATTGCTTCGTCTGCGCCGGCAGCCCGATTGCGCGAAGGCGTTCGCGGATTTCGATGGCCGGAATGCTCAGGAGGTCGCGGTGAATGGCCGGCATCTGCTCGGGCGAGGGCCGCTTCAATTCCTTGAGCCGTAGCCAGATACGGCGGGTGCGGTGCGGGGGCATCGGGTCGGTCGAGAGATAAGGCTCGCGCTCGGGCTCCACCACGCGATTATTGGCGGTGACGATCATTCCTTTATCCGGCGCGATCGTGTGCGGCATCTCCTCGAACGGCACCATGCCGTCCCATTCGTGCTCGCCGGTCCAGCCCGGCACCGGCAGCCAGCCATTGGAGCGCGGCCGCTTCGGCACCAAGGCGCGCACGCGGTGGCCGATTTTGCCTGACGTGTCGCCGGCAACCACATTGTGGTCCAGCAGCGCAAAGCCGCGCGTCGCTTCGTATAGTTGCTCGACCGATTTGGCGCGCAGCATCCGCACCATGCAATCGAATGAGGTGTCGGGCACCGCGAACTGCACGGATTTGAGCGCCAGCGCGACGCCCTTTGTCGGGTCGCCCGCGATCACGGGCCCATGTTGGGTTTCGACCACGTCGATCGTAACGTCATTGCCGCCTCGCACCATGATGGTCTCGGGGCGATGCGTCGCGGGAAGCATCTCTTCCTTGAAGCGATAGTGGCGGGCGCCGGCGTCGAATTGCTCGACATAGAGATCGTGGATGTCGACAAAGGCATGCGTCACGCACCAGGCCACATGGGCCGTGTGCCCGAAATGCGGGAAGCCGGGCACACCGGGGACGGTGAGGCCGATGACGTCGAACTCGTCGCAGGCGAGATGCGCCTGCGCATACATGTTAGGCATTTCCAACACGCGATGCGGATCGCCGGCGACGATTGCCCGGCCGGTCGCGGTGCGCTCGGCCGAGATCGCCCAATTGTTGCTGCCGCCGTCGAGCTCCGCGCCCATCTGCTCCTGCGCGGTCGCCAGCAGCGCAGAGATGCCGGGCTTGAGATCGGCAAGAGCAGCCGCCAGCCGCTTGCTTTCCACGCCCGGCGGTACGCACAGCAGGTCGCTGCCGCCATCATCGAAACGCAGTTTTGCGATGTTGTCGGCGCCGACGATCGGCAGCGCCGCGGCGCGCCAGAGCTTCCACCACACCGATCCCATCAGGAATCCGATCTGCCGCATGACAGCGATGGAATGCCAGGGTTCCCATGCGGCAGGTTCGCAGCCGAGGATCTTGTATTCGACCGGCCATCGGCGCAGCGCGATGAACGCGTTGACGCCGCGCGCGTACGCCACCAGCATCGCCTTGGCCTCGTCGCCGAGCAGGGCGAAGTCGCGGCGCGAAGCGGCGTCGCCATTCATCTGCCGCGCAATCACATCGCCGGCAACAGCGCGGGGGCCGAGCCATTCGGCATAGCGGCCGGTGCCACGCCGCAGCAGCGCCTCCATCTGCCAGAGCCGGTCCTGCGCCTGCGCAAACCCGAGCCCGGCAAACGCATCCTGAAAGGTGCCGCCGCGGACATGCGGGATGCCCCACGCATCGCGCCAGATGTCGACATGGCCGAGCAGCCCCTTCACCTGCGCCGGGCTGACATAGTCCGGCAGGTGATCGGCTGGATTGATCCGGTTGGAGGTTGCGGTCACAGGGCGCTCCCGAGCTCTTCTGATTTGTTGTTCTTGCGACGGACGCATCATACGCATGCGCGCATGCAAAGCCATGCCTGATAGCTGTGCCGGAGCGGGTTCGCATTTCGTGGGCATCTTGCCGTTGTTCGCGTGCGATGCTTTGATGGCGGGATGGAGCCTCCGCCTTCATCGAAGCGGGGAGTACCACGTCTGCGGCAGCTGAGAAAAACAACAAGCGCACACCAAGAGGACGCCATGAACAAGCCAGCAGCGGTATTGAGCGAAACACAGAGCGCGGATGCGATGTTGCGGGCGCGAGCCCAGCGCGTGGTGCCCGGCGGCATGTGGGGACATCTCAACGCTGCGCGGCTGCCGGAAGGTTATCCGCAGTTCTTCGCCTCCGCCGAGGGATGCCGGGTGCGCGACGTCGACGGGCGCGAATATATCGACTTCATGTGCAGCTGGGGGCCGGTGCTGCTCGGCCATCGCCACCCCGAAGTGCAGGCGGCGGCCGAGGCGCAGGCTGCGCTCGGCGATTGTCTGAACGGCCCCGGCGAGGTCATGGTGGATCTGGCCGAAGATTTCGTCGCGATGGTGCCGCATGCGGACTGGGCGATGTTCCAGAAGAACGGCGGTGATGCGACCACGGCTTGCGTGACCATCGCGCGGGCCGGCACCGGTCGGCGCAAGGTGCTGGTCGCCAAGGGAAGCTATCACGGCGCGCTGCCCTGGTGCTCGCCGAGCGTGGCCGGCGTCACCAGCGAAGACCGCGCGCACCTGCTGCACTTCGAATACAACGACATCGTAAGCCTGCAGGCGGCGGTCGACGAGGCGGGAAAGGATCTTGCCGCGATCCTGGTCACCGGCTTTCGTCATGATATCGCCCGCGATCTCGAATTGCCGACGCGCGAATTCGCCGCCGCTGCACGCGCCGCGTGCGACGCCACCGGCGCCGCGCTCATTCTCGACGAGGTGCGCACCGGGCTGCGGCTCGATATCAGGGGAAGCTGGGAGGCGCTCGGCGTGCGGCCGGATCTCGCCGCCTGGAGCAAGGCAATCGCCAACGGCTACGCGCTGGCGGCCGTGACCGGCAATGACAAATTCCGCGAGGCGGCAACAAAGGTGTTCGTGACAGGCTCGTTCTGGTGCGGCACCGTGGCGATGGCGGCGGCACGGACGACGCTGCGGATCGCGCGTGAAACCGATGTGCCCGGGCATATCCGCGCCATGGGCCTGCGGCTGCGCGATGGCTTGGCGTCGCTGGCGAACCAGCACGGCATCGCGATCCGGCAGAGCGGCCCGCCGCAGATGCCGCTGATGCTGTTCGACGCCGATCCGGATGCGAGGAAGGGCCGGGCGTTCTGTTCAGCCGCCTTGCGCCACGGCGCGTTCTTTCATCCCGTGCATAACATGTTCCTGTCGTCGGCCCATCAGGCTGCCGATATCGACGCCGCGCTGGAGGCGGCCTCGCACGGCTTCAAGGCCGTCCGCGCGCTAACCTAGTTGCTTTGCGGCTATTTCAGCGCCTGCAAAACCTGATCGAGTTTCTCGACCAGCACGTCGGCGTGCTCCGTGGTGAACACCAGCTGCGGCCTAATCTTGAGAACATTGGCTTGCGGTCCGGCGGCGCTGATCAGCACGTGCCGCTCGCGCAGCATGTTGACGATGGCGGCGGTTTCGCTCGCTGCCGGCGTCCCGGCCGGTCCGCCATGCCGCAGCTCCACGCCGAAGAACAATCCGGCGCCGCGCACCTCTGATATCAATGGATGGCGCGACTGCAGCTGCCGAAACTGTTCACGCAGATAGCCGCCGACGCGCTGTGCATTCGCAAGCAAGCCTTCGGACTCGATCACTTCGAGCACGGCTATTCCGGCCGCCGCCGAGACGGGATTGCCGCCAAAAGTATTGAAGTAGCGTGAGCGCGCGCCGAATTCGGCCAGCACTTCCGGACGCGCCGCCATCCCGGCGACTGGATGGCCATTGCCCATCGGCTTGCCCATCGTGACCAGATCGGGAATGAGACCGTGGCGGGCAAAGCCCCACATCTGCTCGCCGGTGCGGCCGAAACCGGGCTGCACTTCGTCCGCAATGAAAATGCCGCCGGCCGCACGCACCGCTTCGACCGCCGGGCGCAGGAAGCCCGCAGGGTCGGCGAACACGCCGTCGCTGGAGAAGATGGTATCGACCAACAGTCCGGCCGGGCGAATGCCGTTTTTCTTCATGTCGTCGAGCGCGCCGCGAACATGCCGTGCGAAAGTCTCACCGGTGTCGTCGCCGGCGGAGCGCGGCGCCGGTACCAGCCGGGCGTGGCTGTCCTTCGCCATCGGCAGCCCGAGCGAAGGCGACAGCTCGGCCAGCGCGCTGGTGACGCCGTGATAGGCGGTTTCCGTCACGATGAAGCCGGTGCCGCCGGTGCAGGTGTGGGCCACGCGCAGCGCGAGGTCGTTGGCCTCGCTGCCGGTGCAGGTGAACATGATCTGGCTGATCTCGGCCGGGAAGGTGGCGAGGAGTTTTTCGGCATAATCGAGCACGGTCTCGTGCAGATAGCGCGTATGGGTGTTCAGCACCGCGGCCTGCCGCGCGATCGCCTGCACGACGTGGGGATGCGAGTGGCCGACCGACGCCACATTGTTATAGGCATCCAGATAGGCATTCCCTGCGGGATCGTAGAGCCACACGCCTTCGCCGCGGACGAATTGCACCGGTTGTTCGTAGAACAGACGGTAGGCCGGTCCGAGCAGGCGCTTGCGCCGTGCGATCAACTCGTTGGCCGAAGCGGTCTCATGGTTGGTGGACATCGGTTACTCCGAATTGCAGGCGGACTGAATCTGCTGCCGGGCCTGGGCGCGGGGAATACCAGCGATTCGCTGCAGTCTGCCCCAGGCTGCCGGATTGTTGCGTAGAATATAGTCCCGATTCCCGGGGTAACGGATGGCCCGCCAGCTGCTGATTACGATGGTCATCACCATGCGCGTCGCGATCAGATCGAACAATATCTCGAACTCGATCGGGTCGAGCGGCGTGACCGCATGGTAAGCCGCGATCATGTCGCAGGCGGGCGCGAGCGGATCGTTGCCATCGACGACCTGGTACGCCGCGGTCACGGCAAGGTCGACGACCCGGGCGGTCGACGTCATGTCGCCGAAGTCGATGATCCCCGCGATGCGCTCGCTGTTCGCGGAATCGACGACGATGTTGTGCGGGTTGAGATCGTTGTGAAGCGGCTGTTTGGGCAGGCCGGGCAGCACGGGAAGGGCGTGCGTCTCGAACCGGTCGAGGGTGCGCTCGACGAGGGTGCGTCGGTCGGCCGGGACGGCGTCGATCAATGGACGCAATTCGGCGGCGTGCTGAAGGTCCCACAGCAGCTTGTGGTTGGCGCCGGGATGCCGGAAGTCGCGAAGCCCCCGAGCCATCCGTGCGGCGCACTGGCCGAGGTCGCGCCGCAGCGCCGCTGAACTCTCGACGGTGTGGAAGGGCGTTCCGGCAAGAAACGACAAGAGACGCACGACCCGCGTCGAGCCGTCGTCGAAGCCGATCTCGAGTCCCGTTGCGCCATTCAACGCCGGGAAGATGCGTGGCACCGGCAGGCCGGGGTCGGCGGCGGCCAGCTGAACCAGAGCTTCGGTCTGCAGATTCGTGACCGCGCGATCCTCCGTGGGGTTCGCGATCTTCAGCACATATTCGCGTCCGTCCGGCGTCCGCAGCCGGAAATTCTGATCGCGCTCGCTGTCGAGGCGACGCACTGTGACGGGCAGGCCGTAATGTTCGGCCGCCAGTTCCTTGGCAAGCGTCTCCGGAATGCTTGATGCGGCGCGCAGGCCATCGATCGGATGTGCCGCGTCAATCGCGGGAGAGGAGTCTGGCACCGCAGTGTCCTTTAGGCCGTGATCCTTTGGGGGCGTACGACCGGTCAATAGCCGCGTTGGCGGTCGATGGCGTTCGGCGGCCGTCGGCCGGTTTGTATCGCGTCGGCGGTTGCGACGACCGTGGTCGCAACGGCCTCGACCCGGACTTCGCAGGCGTCGTGTGGCGTCACGACGATTTTGGGATGATGCCAGAACGGATGTGCCGGCGCCAGCGGTTCGGCCGCGAACACGTCGAGCGCGGCGCCGTCCAGCTGACCGCTTTCCAAGGCGGCCAGCAGGTCCGCTTCGACCAGATGTTCGCCGCGACCGACCTGGATGAGGTAGCCGCCGCGGCGCATGCGGGCGAACAGTTCCGCGTTGAGAATGCCCTGGGTCTCCTGCGTCAACGGCAGCAGGTTCACCAGCACCTCGCTTTCACCAAGCATGGCGGCGAGGCCGGCGGGGCCGTGGAATCCCCGGACGGAGGCGGGCGTCGGCTTCGACGTCCGGCTCCACGCCATGACGGGGAAACCGAGCTGCGCAAGGTCGGCGGCAACGCGCTGGCCGATTTCGCCGTAACCGAGGATGCCCACCGGCACGTCCTGCGCGGCACGCTGCGGGAGGCGCTTCCAGATTCCGTCACGCTGCTGGGCCAGATAAGTTGCAAAACGCCGCTGATGCGAGATCACATGCCAGATGACAAAGCCTGACATCGTCTGCGCCTGCAGGGGATCGACGATGCGAACGACGTCGATATCCGGCCGCAGGCTCGGGCAGGCGACTATATTGTCGACGCCTGCGCCGATCGAACAGACCGCCTTCAGGTTCGGGTAACGCTCGAAGGCGTCGGCCGGCGGGTGCCACGCGATCGCAAGGCTGATGTCCGCGTCGGACCCGTTGCGACGGTGATCGACGATTTCGATGCGATCGGCGATGCGAGCGAATTCTGTACCGAGGTAGCCTCTGATATCGAGGCTGCTGCTGACGAGAGCACAACGCATCGTTCACGCCGCCTTGGA
Source organism: Bradyrhizobium sp. OAE829 (assembly GCF_040546575.1). Classification (NCBI taxonomy): domain Bacteria; kingdom Pseudomonadati; phylum Pseudomonadota; class Alphaproteobacteria; order Hyphomicrobiales; family Nitrobacteraceae; genus Bradyrhizobium; species Bradyrhizobium sp. OAE829. The sequence continues at coordinate 7,340,024 of NZ_JBEPOE010000001.1, forward strand.
GGACGAAATCTGGCCGGGCACCGCGGCAAGCAGCTCTCGCGTGTAGGGGTGCTCGGGGGAGGAGAACAGCGCTGCGGCTGATCTCAGTTCAACGATCGATCCGCGCTGCATCACCGCGATCCGGTCGCATATCTGGGCTGCCACCCGCAAATCATGGGTAATGAACAGCATCGACAGCCCAAGCCGCGTCTTGAGGTCTTCGAGCAGGTTCAGAACCTGCGCCTGCACCGAGACGTCGAGCGCGGAGACCGCTTCGTCGGCCACCAGAATCTCAGGGTCGAGCGCCAGCGCCCGCGCGATTCCGATCCGTTGCCGCTGGCCGCCGGAGAATTCGTGCGGGAAGCGTTCCATCGCGCTGGCGTTGAGGCCGACCAGACCAAGCAGATCGTGGGCGCGCGCTCGCGCGGCCGCGGGGTCCGCACCGTGCGCGATCGGACCGTCGGTGATAATGTTGCCGACCTTGCGGCGCGGATTGAGCGAAGCGAATGGATCCTGAAACACCATCTGGATGCGCTTGCGCTGTTCGCGCAAAGCTTTGCCATTGATGCGCGTCAGGTCGGTTTCACCAAGCCGTACGGTGCCGCCATCCGGCTCGATCAGCCGCATGATCAGGCGCGCGATGGAAGATTTGCCGGAACCGGATTCGCCGACCAGGCCAAGCGTCTCGCCCTGAAAAATGTCAAAGCTGACTTCCTTGGCGGCCTGGACGCTGCGGGTCGGCTGAAACCAGCCGCCGCCGCTGACATAGGTTTTCTCGATACCGATCACCTCGACGACTTTCGGCCGATCGAGCCGGGAAACGCGCGCCGGCGGCTGCAGTTTCGGTACGGCGGCGAGTAGCGCCCGGGTATAGGGATGTTGCGGCCGCTGCAGCACGTCGTCTGCCGCGCCCTGTTCGACCACCTTGCCGTGCTGGAGCACGACGACGCGATCGGCAATATCGGTGACGACGCCGAAGTCGTGGGTGATGAACATCACCGCCATGTTGCGGCTGCGTTGCAGGTCGCGGATCAGTTTGAGGATTTGCGCCTGCGTGGTGACGTCGAGCGCGGTCGTCGGCTCGTCCGCTACCAGTACCGCCGGTTCGAGCGCCAATGCCATCGCGATCATCGCGCGTTGCCGCTGACCGCCCGAGAGCTGGTGCGGATAGGCCCGCACGCTGCGTTCGGGGTCGGGCAGGCCGACTTCGCGCAGCAGGCCGAGGGCCTTTTGCTTCCGTTCTTTCGGCGTCAGCAGGCCGTGCGCCTCGAACATCTCGGCGATCTGGTCGCCGATCCGCATCAAGGGGTTGAGCGCCGTCATCGGCTCCTGGAACACCATCGCAACTCGGCGGCCGCGCAGGCCAAGCCAGCCATCCGCGTCGAGGGTCAGCAGGTTTTGGCCGCCAAAGGTGATTTCGCCGGCCTCGGCGATCACGGTGTCGGGCAGCAAACCCATCAGGGCATGCGCACACATCGATTTTCCGGAGCCGGATTCGCCGACGACGCAAAGGATCTTGCCGGCGGTGAGTTCGAACGAAACCCCGTCCACGGCGTAAGCACGGTCGCTGCCGGGCGGCAGGGCCAGTTTGAGGTCTTTGATGACTACGGCGGCGTCAGACATGCTCAGCGTCCGTCCTTGTTGAGACGCGGGTTGAGCGCATCGTTGAGGCCTTCGCCGATCAGGTTCAGCGCCAGCACAGAGATCAGGATGGCGACGCCGGGAAACACCGTGATCCACCAGGCCTGGCGAATAACGGTGCGGCCGGCCCCGACCATGTAGCCCCACGACATCAGATTGGGGTCGCCAAGGCCGAGAAACGACAGCGAGGATTCGAGCAGGATCGCGGTGGCGACCATCAGCGACGCCAATACGATCACCGGGGAGAGTGCGTTGGGCAGGATCTCGCGCCAGATGATCCAGCTATTGGTCTGCCCGGTCACGATCGCGGCCTGGACATACTCGCGGGTGCGCAGCGACAGCACCTCGCCGCGGACGAGGCGCGCCACCGGCGGCCAGCTGACGATGGCAATCGCAATCACGATCGAGACGATCGATGGCTGCAGCACGGCGACCAGCACGATCGCGAGCGCAAAGCTCGGCACGGTCTGGAAGAATTCCGTGAAGCGCATCAGGGCGTCACCGATCCGGCCGCCGAAATAGCCGGCTGCAGCGCCCACGGGAATGCCGACCGCGAGCGCCGCCAGCGTCGAGACGAGCCCGACCAGCAGCGAAACGCGGGCGCCGTAGATGATGCCCGCCATCACGTCGCGACCGAGCGCGTCGGTGCCGAGCGGCAGGCCGGCCAGCGTGAACGGCGGCAGGAACGGCCGCTGCACCATGCGCCAGGGCGAGGTCGGAAACAGCAGGGGACCGAACACCGCGATCGCGATCGCGATGGTCAGGATCACGAGCCCGATCAGCCCGCCGGGATTGCGGAGCATCAATCTCCAGAACTGTCTCATGCGGCGAACTCGATGCGGGGATCGACCGAGCGGTAGATCAGGTCGGTGATCAGGTTGAAGGCCAGCACCATCGCCGAGCAAACGACGAAGACGCCGAGCAAAAGATTATAGTCGCGCTGCAGCAGCGCCTCGTACATCAGCCGGCCGATACCGGGCCAGGCGAACACGGTTTCGGTCAGCACGGCGCCGCCGACCAGCGTGCCCGCCTGCAATCCGGCCAGTGTCACCACCGGCAGCAGCGCGTTTCGCAGCACGTGGCGGCGCTGGATCACGGCATCGCGCAAACCCTTGGCGCGCGCGGTCTTGACGAAGTCGAGCCGCTTGACCTCGAGCATCGAGGCGCGCGTCATGCGGGCGTAGGTTGCCATGAAGAACAGGCCGATCGTGGTCGCCGGCATGATCAGATGCGCGCCGACGTCCAGCACGTGGGCGAGGCCAGTGTAATTCGCGCCGACGGTTTCGTAGCCAAAGCTCGGCAGCCAATCCATCGTGACCGAGAACAGCAGGATCGCCATCAGCGCGACCCAGAACAGCGGCGTGGCGTAGAAGATCAGCGCCAGCACCGTGATAAGGGTGTCGGTCCAACTGCCCGCGCGGCGTGCCGCCAGCGTTCCGAACAGGACGCCGAAGGCGAGCGAGATCGCAAACGCTGTGCCGGTCAGCAGCAGGGTGGCGGGAAGCCGATCCATAATCAGCTTTGAAACCGGCATTTGCTGGCGGAACGAAAAGCCGAGATCGAGGTTGATGATGCCCTTGACGTAGAGAAACAGTTGCACCGGCAGCGGCTGGTCGAGGCCGAATTTTTCGCGGAGCTGGGCCAGGAAGATCTGGTCGCCGGCGCCGGCTTCACCGGCCATCACCAGCGCCGGATCGCCAGGCGCCAGCCGGATCAGGAAAAAGTTGAGGACGACGATTGCCAGCAGGACGATGACGGCCTTGCCAATTCGCTGGGCAATGAATGCGAGCATCGTGGATTTCCGCTGCGTTCGAGGCGTGGTGTTGGAATTTCCGGCCGCGGCGAAGCGCCAAAGCGTCGCCGCGGCCGGGTGGTTACGAGATTATTTTTCGATCCATGCGTCGCGGAAACCGTCATTGACGCCGATCGCGGTCGTGACGAGGTTCTTGACGTTGCAGCGGGTGATGGTGGGGAACTGCAGTTCGAGCAGCCATGCCACCGGCACGTCGTCGGTCAGGATTTTTTGCGCCTTGGTGTAGATTTCCTGGCGCTTGGAGTCCGGGAAGGCGACGGCGCCGTCCGCGAACAGCTGATCGATCTCCGGATTCGAATAGCCCTCGACGTTGTTGAACGGCGAGCCCTTCGTTATCTGGCTCGAGACGTAATTGCGGCCAACGCCGAGCGCGGGGTCGCCGTACTGGTACAGATAGGTGAAGGCGATATCGTAGTCCCAGTCGGCGGTTTTCTGATTCCAGCCGGGGACATCAGTCGCCACCATTTCGATGTTGATGCCGACGTCCTGCAGATTCTGCTTCACGGCTTCGGCCCAACGCTGCCAGGTTTCGCCGTAGGGCAGCGGCAGCAGGCGAACCTTCTCGCCGTTGTAGCCGGCCTCCTTCAGGAGGGCCTTGGCCTTGGTCGGGTTGAAATCGTATTTCGTCACCGCGTCGGTGTAGTACTTGATCGAAGAGCCGGACGGACCGGTCGCGACCTTGCCGAGGCCGTTCCAGATCACGTCCTTTGCAAAATTGCGGTCGATCGCGAACATCACAGCCTGACGGAATTTCTTGTTGGCGGTCGGTCCGGAGCGATTGTTGAGCCACAGCCACGAATGCGGGCTGAAGAATTCCCAGCCCGCGCCGGTGACACACACGTTCTTGAGTTTGCTGAGACGCGGAACGTCGAAGTTCTCGACCGAACCGCCCGGCAGCACGTCGACCTTGCCAGTCTCGAACGCCACCGAGCGCGCCGCGGCGTCGGGAATGACGTGCCAGTAGATCTCGTCGAGGTTGGGCTTGCCCTTGATGTAGTAGTTCGGGTTTTTGACCAGCCGGATGAAGGAGCCCTTCTGCCATTCCTTGAACATGAAGGGCCCGGTACCCACAGGCGTATTGTTGGCCGGGTTGGTCTTGTAGTCGGTTCCTTCATAGATGTGCTTCGGAATCATCGGCATCGAGCCGACTTCGAAGATCCCGAGGAACGGCCCGAACGGCTGCTTCAGCGTGAATACGACGGTGGAGTCGTCGGGCGTCTCGACCTTGTCGACCTGGACCAGGTTGTTGCGGCCGCGGGGATGGGTCTGCTTGAGGAATTCGATCGAGAACGCCACGTCGGCCGACGTGAACGGCTTGCCGTCATGCCAGGTGACACCCTTCCTGAGCTTGAACGAGTAGACCTTGCCGTCTTCGCTGACGCTCCAGCTTTCGGCCAGGCCCGGCAGTGGCTCCAGCTTCGGGCTATAGCGCAGCAGGCCTTCGTAAATATTGCCTGATACCATCTGGGTCGGGCCGTTCTGCACGATGCCCATCATCAGGCCTGGCGGTTCGGGCTGGATCACGGCATTGACGACGCCGCCGGCCTTCGGCTCTTGCGCAAAGGCTGTGCTGGTAAAGGCTGTGCTTGAAAGGGCGCCTGCCACCGCAAGACCCATAACAAATTGCTTCAGCATGACATCTCTCTCTTGATCGCCTGAGCGGCGCGGTTGCGTTGAGGTGTGAGTGGGGGCTAGTTCATGAAATCCGGATCGGACCGTTCCAGCATCCGCTTGAAGGCAACCCATTCGATGTCGGGAACACCGTTGAGTTCGATGCTGTCGTAGAAGGTCGCGTATTGGCCCGCGGTCTTGCGGGCGACGGATGCGGAGAGCGGCATGATCTCTGCGCCAGCGCCCTGAACCGCGAGCTGGGCGCGGCACGAGCGCTCCAGATTGTGCATCAGCTTGAAGGCTTCGGCGACCGAGCGGCCGCAGGTGAGCATGCCGTGGTTGCGCAAAACCATCACGAACTTGTCGCCGAGATCGGCGACCAGCCGCTCGCGCTCATCCAGATCGAGCGCGATGCCTTCATAGTCGTGATAGGCGAGCCGATCGGTGAACTGCATTGACCATTGATTGAGCGGCAGCAGTCCCTGCTTCTGGCAGGACACCGCGACGCCGGCGACGGTGTGGGTGTGCAGCACGCAGGCAGCATCGGTGCGCGCCGCGTGCACGGCGCTGTGAATGGTGAATCCGGCCGGGTTGATGCCAAGGTTCATCGGGTCGTCGATGACGTTGCCGTCGATGTCGACGGTGACCAGATTGGACGCGGTGACTTCTTCAAACCGCAGGCCGTACGGGTTGATCAGAAAACGGTCATGGGCGCCCGGCAGCCGCGCCGAGATATGGGTGTAGATGCTGTCGTCGAGGCCGAGCCGGTGAATCAGGCGGTAGGCGGCGGCGAGATCGATTCGGGCTTGCCGGGTTCCGTCCTTGATGGCCGGGGGCGGTACGTGCGCTGTCATTATTGGAATGCACCCTTTTTGAACAGGTCTAAGGGTTGCATCGCAACTAGGCTCATGACAAGACTAAACTGTCGACAATCGACGCTTAAATTATGTACAAGTAGTAAAACCGGCCAAAATCGGGTAGGAATCGGCCAAAATGGACCCATTTTGATGCGCACATTGTCCCCGCCGGTTGGATTGCCAGCCCTCGCCGACACCGATCTCGTCGGCCAGGTCGCCCGTCTTTTGACCCAGGCGGTGGTCGAAGGCCGGCTGGCGCCGGGTTCCAAGGTCGTGGAAGCGGGGATCGCGAGGGAGCTTGGGGTGAGCCGGGCGCCGGTGCGCGAGGCCGCGCGGCTCTTGGAACAGCAGGGACTGCTGGTGGCCAGTCCGCGCCGCGGCTTCTTCGTGCGCAAATTCGCCGCCGACGATATCGACGACATCTATGACTTGCGGCTGTGCGTCGAGCGGCACGCGGCCGTGCTCGCCGCGCGCAATCTGACGCCGAAGACGCGCGACATGCTGCGGCGGCAGATCGACGTGCTGCACCAGACCGCTGATCTCGAGGATCCCGCAAGGCAGGTCGAGGAGGACTACCGCTTTCACCGCCTGATCTGCGAGATCGCGGCGAACCGGCGGCTGTTGCGGTTGTTCGACGATCTCGCATCGGAAATGCGCATGGTGATCGGCCTGATCGGACGGCTGTACGACGATCCGCATGAAATCGCCCGGACACACGAACCCGTGTTAGCTGCCATCGAACAAGGCCATCCCGAACGTATCGTGGCGCATATCGACTATCACATCGGTCATGCGTGGCGCGAAGTCGGAAAACTCGTGCGGGAGATTCCCGCTTAGCCGGCGACGTACGCTGGCGCACACCAGATTTCATTTACAGAAAACAGGAGTATTCGCGTGAAGGCCGTCTACACTGAACTGCACCGCAGTCACGATCCGCAATTCTTTCTGGTGCGCGGTATCATCCAGCGCACCACCGAACAGCCCGAACGCGCCGACCGGCTGCTCGCAGGATTGAAGGCCGGCAAGCACGAACTGGTTGCGCCCACACTGTTCGGGCAGGGCCCACGTGCAAGGATTCACAGTCCGGAATATCTCGGCTTTCTCGCCGAAGCCTGGGAGGCCTGGTCCGCGCTCGGCAATGCCGGTCCGGAAATGATCGCCAACATCCACCCGGTGCGCCACGCCGCGACCTACCCGACCCATATCGTCGGCCGGCTCGGCTGGCATACGGCCGACACTGCCGCTCCGATCGGCCCCGGCACCTTTGCCGCGGCCTGCGCGGCAACGGATGTGGCGACGACGGCGGCGCAGCTTGTCATGGACGGCGAGGACGCGACCTATGGGCTGTGCCGTCCGCCCGGTCATCACGCCTACCGCGACATGGCGGGCGGCTTCTGCTTCTTCAACAACAGTGCGATTGCAGCGGCGCATCTGCGCCAGCGGCATGAACGTGTTGTCATCCTCGATGTCGACGTCCACCATGGCAACGGCACGCAGGGCATTTTCTACGAACAACCCGACGTGTTTACGGTTTCGATCCATGCCGATCCCACGTCGTATTATCCGTTCGTGTGGGGTTACGCGCACGAGCGCGGCGCGGGTCCTGGCCTCGGGACCAACCTCAATATTCCCTTGCCGATCGGTACCGGCGATGACGGCTACATGGGCGCGCTTGGCGTTGCAAAGAAAGCCATCGATGCCTTTGCACCCGGCGCGCTGGTCGTGGCGCTCGGTCTCGATGCGTCGGAGCATGATCCGCTCGCGGGTCTTGCCGTGACGACAGCCGGATTCCGGCGCATTGGCGCCGCCATCGCGCGACTCGGACTTCCGACCGTGTTCGTCCAGGAGGGCGGATACCTCTCCGACATTCTCGGTGCCAACCTGACCTCGACGCTCGCCGGCTTCGAAGAAGCACGTTAAGCCGCGCGCCTTTCTGATATCGACGACTTCAGGAGACGGAATAAATCTTCCGTCTCCTTTTGTACTTTCGCCACCGCTTCCAGCTTCACCGGGCCAAAGCCGCGAATGTCCATCGGTGCGGCTGCGATCCTGGCCAATCGTTCGATGGTGTCAGGTGAAATCCACGGCGTGAGATCGGTCACGAGCCTTTCGTACCAGTCGATCAGGCCGCGCTCCATCTGGCGCTCGTGCGTATAGCCGAACACGTCCAACGCGGTGCCGCGCAGGAACTTGAGCCGCGCCAGAATCCGGAATGGTGTCTGGATCCATTGCCCGAATTGACGCTTGAGCGGCCGGCCGCGGGCGTCCTTTCCGGACGACAGCACCGGCGGCGCCAGATGATACTTGATCGCGAAGTCACCCTCGAACTCCTGCCGTAGCTTGCCCTGAAACCCGGTTTCCATGTGCAGCCGAGCCACCTCGTACTCGTCCTTGTAGGCCATCAGCTTGAAGAGGGATCGCGCGATGGCGGTCGTTAGCGCCTGCGAGCCGGGTACTTGGCGTTTCTCGGCGGCGCGGACTTGACCGACGAATTTGAGGTAACGATCGGCATAGGCTGCATTCTGATAGGCGGTGAGGAAGTCGGCACGGCGAGAGATGACCTGGTCCAGCGTCTCTTCTTTTTTGGCCTGCCCAAATAGCGACGTCACGAAATCACGATCCGATGCGGCGAGGCGTCCGCTGGCAAAAGCCTGCTTGTTCTGTTCGATCGCCACGCCGTTCAACTCGATCGCGCGCATCAGCGCTTCCAGCGCGACCGGCACCAATCCTTGCTGCCACGCCGCTCCGAGCATGATCACATTGGCAAAAACCGTGTCGCCGAACAGCGCGTCGGATAGCCGGTTCGCGTCAAGACTCCTGAAATTGTCCGATCCAACGACGCGTTCGAGGTGCCGAAGCCTCGCCGCCGCCTCCAGGCTGGCGTCGCGATTGCGTACGATGTCGCCGGTCGGCATTTCAGCCGTGTTGATGACAGCGCGCATGTCAGGTCCGTAAGTACCGGACGCCTTCGGCGAGGAACTGACCACGATGTCGCAACCGATCAGCGCGTTGGCGGCGCCCTGATCGATCCGGACCTGGTGGATATCGTCGGGGCTATTCGAGAGCCGGATGAAACTCAGGACGGGTCCAAATTTCTGCGCGAAGCCGGTGAAGTCGAGCACCGATGCGCCCTTGCCCTCCAGATGCGCGGCCATCGTGATCAAGGCGCCGACGGTGATGACGCCGGTGCCGCCGACGCCGGTCACCAGCAGGTTGAACGGTTTTTCGAGTGAAACGAAATTTGGCTCGGGCAGCGCCGTCGTGCGGGCCATCGCGTCGATGCCGGCGCCTTGCTTCTTGCGCCGGGTCGCGCCTTCAACCGTGACAAAGCTCGGGCAAAAGCCATTGACGCAGGAAAAGTCCTGGTTGCAGGTCGAGAGATTGATCTGGCGCTTGCGGCCGAACGGCGTCTCCTTTGGTTCGACGCTGAGACAGTTGGACTCGACCGAACAATCGCCGCAGCCCTCGCAGACGAGATCGTTGATGACGGCGAATTTCTTCAACTCGGGCGCCTGGCCGCGCTTGCGCTTGCGCCGCCGCTCGGTGGCGCATTCCTGTTCATAGATCAGCACGGAGACGCCGGCGATCTGCCGCAGTTCGCGCTGCACGGCATCCAGCTGCGCGCGGGGATGGATCGTTACGCCCTTCGGGAAATCGCTCGCGTGCAATTTGTCGGGCGCGTCGGACACGATCGCAATCCGCGCCACGCCGTTGGCACGAACTTCGTGGGCGATGGCGGTCACGCTGATCGGACCGTCGACGGGCTGGCCGCCCGTCATGGCGACGGCGTCGTTGAACAGGATCTTGTAGGTGATGTTGGCTTTGGCGGCGACGGCCTGGCGGATCGCCATCGATCCGGAATGGTAATATGTGCCTTCGCCGAGATTCTGGAACACGTGCTTGCCGCCGGTAAAGCGCGAGGAGGCGATCCAGTTGACGCCTTCGCCGCCCATCTGGATCAGCGAACTCGTATCGCGGTCCATCCAGCTCGCCATGAAATGACAGCCGATGCCGGCCAGCGCCTGCGATCCCGCAGGCACTTTGGTCGACGTGTTGTGCGGGCAGCCTGAGCAAAAATACGGCGTGCGGGTCGCGCCTGATATGTTGATGATCTCCGCGCTCGGGCGGAGCAGTTTTTCGGCGCGCGCCGTGAGGTCGAGGCCGGGGAAAATCAGGTCAAGCCGCCTAGCGACGATCGGCGCCAACAGCCGCGGCGACAATTCGCCGACCCAGGGTACCAGCGGGTCATTGTTCTCATCGCTCTTGCCGGCCATGTGTTCGGGCTTGTGGCCGGGGTAGTCGTAGAAATATTCCTTGAACTGGCTTTCGATGATGCCGCGCTTTTCCTCGATCACGAGGATCTCGCGTTTCTCCCGGACGAACTCCAGTGCATCGTGATGTGCCAGCGGCCACACCATCCCGACCTTGTAGATGTCGATACCAAGCCGCCGGCATTCCGATTCAGTTAAGCCAAGGAGTTGCAAGGCTTCCATCAGGTCGAGATGAGCCTTGCCTGTGGTGACGATGCCATAGGTGGCGTCGGGAATGTCGTAGATCCGGCGATCGATCGGGTTGGCGGCGGCAAACGCCAGCACCGCGTTCTTCTTGGCCTCCAGCCGCTGCTCGATCTGCGGCCCCGGAAGGTCCGGCCAGCGGTAGTGCAGGCCGCCGGCGGGCGGTTCGAATGCCGGCGGGTTGAACAGGCGGCGTGGCGGCAATTCGACCGAGGCGCAGGACTCGACCGTTTCCGAGATCGCTTTGAATCCGACCCACATGCCGGAAAAGCGGCTCAGCGCGTAACCGTATTCGCCGAAGGAAAGATACTCGGCCACGCTCGACGGGCTAAGCGTCGGCATGAACCACGCCATGAAGGCGACGTCCGACTGGTGCGGCATCGACGAGGACACGCAGCCATGATCGTCGCCGGCAACGACCAGCACGCCGCCATGCGGCGAGGAGCCGTAGGCATTGCCGTGCTTCAACGCATCGCCGGATCGGTCGACGCCGGGGCCCTTGCCGTACCAGAGGCCGAACACGCCATCGACTTCGCGCGCCGGGTTGGTTTCGACCTGCTGCGATCCCAACACGGCGGTGGCGGCAAGGTCCTCGTTGACGGCGGGCAGGAATTCGATGCGCCGTTCGCTCAGGAGTTTTTTGGCGCGCCAGAGTTCCATATCGACGCCGCCGAGCGGCGAGCCGCGATAACCGGAGACGAATCCGGCCGAGTTGATGCCGTCGGCAGAATCGCGGTCGCGCTGGTCGAGCAGGATGCGCGCCAGCGCCTGCGTGCCCGTCAGCAGCACACGCCCGCTCCGGCGCGTGTATCGGTCCATCAGGGCGTAATCGTCGAGGTCTCTGCCTGTCGTCAGGGTCTGGGTCATGTCGGCCTCCCGCCGTATCAGGTCGGTGAAAGTGTCGACCCGATCGGGTGGAAGAGCTGTCCTAATTGTTCGATTTTTTCGTCCGTTATGGTAGAAGCTACCAGCAATGACGCATCATTCGGTATGATCTGCCACCGCAGTTCAGGAAAGGCTCACCATGATTGAAGGACAGGATCGACGATTGCTGACCCATCTCCAGAAAGATGGCCGCCGCAGCAACCAGGATCTGGCTGACGATGTCGGCATGTCGTCGTCGGCGTGCTGGCGCCGGGTGCGGGCGCTTGAAGAGTCCGGCGTCATCACCGGCTATGCGGCGCTGGTCGACCGGGAGAGGGCCGGCTTCCTGACTTCAGCCATTCTGCATGTGTCGCTCGATCGCCACGACGCCACTTTCGTCACCCAGTTCGTCGCGCGCGTGAAACGGCGCCCCGAGGTCCTCGAGTGTTTTGCGACGACGGGGGATGCCGATTATCATTTGCGGGTCGTCGTCGCCGACATGGCTGCCTATAACCGGTTTCTCGACGAGTTCATGTTCAAGATTCCCGGCATCCGTCACGTCCGCACCAATGTCATCCTCAAGGAGATCAAGTGTGACGTCGCGCTGCCATTCTGAAAGGACTTGGGGCCGGGGAACCATCGCTGTCGCAGAACGTTTGTCTTCCGAATTTCGAAAGCCTGTTTTTCACGGGAGAGCAAAATGATTCGTGCTGCCGCAGCAATTCTCGTGGGATCGTTGGTCATTGGACCTGCGGCCGCGCAATCGACGACACCGTCGAGCGAAAAGCCGGAGACCAGTTGCACGACAACGGGGTCCGCGACCTCGGGACACGGCGAGGAAAAGACGTCGAACTCGATGGCCGTGGAAAAGAGCGCGATCCTGCCCGACGCCGGCGGCGCCGATTCGGCCGCGCCCACCGTGCAGAGCGGCGGCAAGCCCATGGTGGTCCGAAAGGACTGCCAGCCGGATTCCAAACCGAAGGGATGAGCGCATCGACGCGCCGTGCGAATGCTCGTTATGCCTTCGCTAGGGGCGAGCGCGAGGACGATGCCGGCCTACCTGTCGTGAGAAGTACGTTCGATCAATCGCACTGCTCGTAGCCGGACGATTTGCATTTCTGCGCCTTCTCGCGCGCTTCCGTGACCTGTTGCGGGGTCAGCTCCTTGGTGAGCAAAGCGAGATCCTTCTTGGCCTCGGCATTGCCCTGCGCCGCCGCCACTTCATACCACATGTAGGCACGAACGGTGTCGGGCGATTCCTCGCCGCTGGCCTTGTAGTAGAGGCTGCCGAGCAGCGTCTGGGCCTGGGGATTGCCTTGCTTGGCGGCGAGCCGGCTCCACTTCCGTGCTTCCTTTTCGCTCTTGGGAACGCCGAGGCCCATCCTGTGCATCACCGCGACCTTGTATTGCGCGATGGCATTGCCCTTTTCCGCGAGCGGCCGGAACAGTTTTATCGCCGCTGCATACTGCTTTTTTGCAAACGCGGCCGTGGCGTCTTTCAAGCTGTCGGCATGGGCTGCGGGTGCGTTGGCCGTCAGAGCGAACATGATCGCGGTCATCAATCCCAAATGTCTCAATAAGCGCACGATATTCTCCCTTAAATGCTTTGAAGAAAAAATATGACTCCCTCGTATCTCGAAAATCGGCGCGGCACAATCGCGTGCCATCCCGCAGCTTCGCTGCGATGCGATGAACGCGTTCACTCAATGATAATGCGAGGCGGCGGCCGGCTTGCCGCGCCTGACGTGATCGTCGTCCAGACTTCGCGGGCGATCGCGATGTAGTGGCGCGCATGAACGCCGTCCGGTTCGGTCGCGACCACCGGGCGGCCATCGTCGGAGGTCTCGCGAATTTTGATATCGAGGGGGATCTCGCCAAGATACGGAATCCCGCGCCGTTCGGCGTCCTGCCGTGCGCCGCCATGGCCGAAGATCGGCGTGAGCTTCTGGCAGGCCGGGCAGCAGAACGCCGACATGTTTTCGATCAGGCCCAGGATCGGGATGTTCACCTTCTCGAACATCGCGATGCCGCGCCGCGCGTCGATCAGCGCGATGTCCTGCGGTGTGGAGACGATCACCGCGCCCGCCAGCGGCGCCTGTTGCGCCATCGTGAGCTGCGCGTCGCCGGTGCCCGGCGGCAGGTCGATGACCAAAATATCAAGATCGCCCCACGCCACCTCGCGCAGCAATTGCGTGATCGCCGAGATCACCATCGCCCCGCGCCAGATCATCGCGAGGTCTTCCTCGACCAGAAAGCCGATCGACATCACCTTGACGCCAAACCGCTCCAGCGGCTCCAGCATGCGCGGGCCGACCTGGCGTGGCTTGCCACGCAGTCCGAACAGTTTTGGCTGCGATGGGCCGTAAATATCGGCGTCGAGGATACCCGCTTTCAGCCCGAGGGCGGCAAAGCCGAGCGCGAGGTTGCATGCGGTGGTGGACTTGCCGACGCCGCCCTTGCCCGAGGCGACCGCGATGACGTGCTTGACGCCGGGAATGCCTGACGCCCGCGACGTCGCGCGTGCTGCAGGGGTTGGCCGGGTGCCGGATACGGCGGGCTCGTTACGATCCAAGGGGATCGCCCTTCTTGCTGTCGCGCGCGCGCAAATAATCTTCCGTCGTCATCACAGCCGGCCGCTGCGGCGCCCCGTGCGGGTCAAAACCCTCATTGACCACGGCCTCGACGCGGCAGTCCGCGCACATCTTGATGACATCGATCCGTTTGGCGTTGGCGCCTTGGAACATCCAGTGCTTCTCGCCGAGTTTTGCCAATACGCGTTCTATCGAACTTTTGGTCCCGAACGGTTTGCCGCAGGCGATGCAGTTGAAGGGCTCTTCCTCCTTGAGAACGCGCAGCGGCGCATTCCATGCGGCAAAATCCAGCCGCGGCTCGAGCGTGATGACTTTTTCGGGGCAGGTCGCTTCGCAAAGCCCGCACTGCACGCACAGGCTTTCGGTGAAGCGCAGCATGGCACGATCGGGATTGTCCGATAGCGCGCCGGTCGGGCAGGCGGTGACGCAGGCGTGACAGAGCGTACAGCCTTCGACATTGAGATTGACGCCGCCGAACGGCGCGCCCGGCGCAAGCGGGACGCTATCGACCGGCGCGGGTGCCGCCAGGTGAAGTTCGCGAAACGTCGTTTCGAGCACGCTGCGCTTGGCGCCGCGCGGCACGAAGCCGGCCGGCTTTGGCGTCGCGACGCCGCCTGGCGCCGCATCGAGCATCGCGCGCAGCTGGTCTGGATCGTCGGTCTCGAGGATGCGCACCAAGCCTGCGCCGAAGCCGAGCGCGGCAACCACGGTGTCGGATGTCCCGGCGGTCCGGCGCAGTCCGGCAATATCGTGCTTGGGTTTGCCGCGCGTCAGGATCGCGACACCGCTGCCGCCATAGGCGAACACCGCCGCGATACTCTCCGGTCCGAGCTGCGTCACTTCATTGACGCGCAGCGGCAGCACATGGGCCGGCAGTCCGGCGCCGAACCTTGCCAACGCGTCGATCAGCGCGTCGCCATGCTCGCCGTCGTGGAACAGCACGATGCCGTTGCTGCCGCCGGCCTTGCGATAGGTCTGCAGCAGCGTGCGCAATCGCCGCATCAGCGCGTCTGCACTGGGCAGTGCATATGAAGCCGCTCCGGTCGGGCATACCGATGCGCAGGCGCCGCAGCCGGCGCAGACATTGGCGTCGATCGCGACCGCCTTTCCGTTCGGCGTAATCGCGCCGGTCGGGCAGAGATCGAGGCAGCGCGTGCATCCGGTAATGCCTGAGCGCGAATGGGCGCACAGCGCCTCCTCGAATTGAATGAAGCGCGGCTTGTCGAAAGTGCCGACCAGATTGCCCGCATCCGAAATCGCGCGCTCGACGGCGGCGCGGTCACGTGGATCGGCGCGCAGATATCCCGGACGCAGTTCGTGCGCGGGAAACAGCGGTGTACCGCCGCTGAGATCGAGGATCAAATCGCAGGTCGATGTCGCGCCATTGCGCGCGGCGCCGAATACGAGCTTCGCACGCGAGGAGGGCTGCGGCAGCGCGTAGTCGTCGATCGCGAGCTCGAACGCGCCGAGATGACCGCGCGCATTGCGAATGGTGCCCTTGAGCACCGGAAACTCATTGCTCCGGCGCGGCATGACGTCGCCGGGTTTTGACAGAAGCACGGTGATGTCGAGACGGTCGGCGAGGCGCTGAGCGGCGTCGATGGCGATCTCGTCGCTTCCATAGATCAGCGCGACGCCGCTGCTCTCCAGCGTCACCATTGAGATCGGCGGCATGTCTTCCTGCGCAGCCGCGATCAGCGCCGCGGCTTTCGGACCGGCCGCCGCCGCATCGTTCGACCAGCCGCCGGCTTCGCGGATGTTGGCAAAGGTAAGTTGGGCTTGCGGGAAATCCTCGGCGACTTCGCGGAACAGCGGCGCTTCCTGCGTGCAGGCCACTGTGATCGGCGCGCCGTCGGCTAGCGCTTGCTTGAACCGTTCGAGTTCGAGGCCGCAGAGCTGGTTGGCTTGCGTGATCTTCCCGGCGCAGCCACGGCTGATCGCCGGCACGTCGAGCGGCATGGTCTTCTCGCAACTGCAAATCAGAAGATGAGACGCCGTAGCCATCGTTAACTTCCTGAACCGGCGCACACATCGCACGGTTCGTTTTCTGGTTCCGCTCGTGTTGCGAGCCCAAGGGGGATAGCATACACCGGCGGATTGCAAAGCAATTTAGCACAGCAACGCAGGATGAGCTTTTCGATGATGTCGCGTCGCGGGGAAGTGGATCAGGCACCCGATCTGCCCCCCGGTTATACTTTGGTCGCGTTACGCGAGCTCGGCGACGCGTTTGCCCATGGATGCGAAATCGCGGCCGAAGCGGGTGCCGGAACGCTGGTCTGGGTGCGGCGCTACGACCTGGTCGAATTCGCCGTGGTGCTCGAACCCGACGAACCCTTGAACTCGGCGCGCCGGGCGTTGTTCGCCGGCATGAACGCGCTGGCGGACGCGATTGCCGCCCATTGTCCGCCCGAGCGGGACGTCAGTTTCGAGTGGCCCGATACGATCCGGTTCGACGCGGGATTGCTGGGCGGCGCGCGGCTCGGCTGGCCCGCCGATTGCGCGGAAACCGACGTGCCGAACTGGCTGGTTTTCGCGGTGATCCTGCGCGCCGCCGACATGGTGCATCTCGACGAGGTGCAGGCCGCGGCCGGCGTTTCGATGCTGGGCGCGGGCTTTGAGATGGTCGATGCCGACGCGATCATCGGCAGCTTCGCCCGCCATCTGATGACCGCGTTCGATCGCTGGAACGAGCGCGGTTTTGAGGCCATCGCCAGGGATTATCTGGAGCGGCTACCAAGGCGCAAGGCCGGTGAGATCAGGGCCATCGACGTCAACGGCGATCTGCTGGTCAAGCTCCCCGCCGGCAGCGGGCCGCCTGATCGATCCAGCCTCGTGGATGCGCTGGCGAAAGCGGACTGGTATGATCCGCAATTGCGCGGTCCGAAGTTCGGATGAGGCTGACATGCTGAAGCTGCCGCGAACCATCAGGCTCGACCCATCGGACACGTTTGTTTTCGAGCGTGCCGCGGAACCCGGAGAATGGGCGGTTTCCGGAGCGTTCGTGTTCTGGAACCAGGATTCGGCGACGCTGGCGCAGAAGCAGCGCGTGGCGCTGCGGTCCGGATTTCTCGGGGTAGATAGTCTGGGCTGGTCGACGCTTGCGATCGTGACCGAGGCGACGGAAGCGGAGCGGCAAGCCGCGGTCGATCGGCTTGCTTCGCAATTGCTGGAAAAGTTCGGCGCGCCGGATCTTGAAGCCGCGCGC
The DNA here is from genome assembly GCF_040546575.1 of Bradyrhizobium sp. OAE829. Lineage (NCBI taxonomy): Bacteria > Pseudomonadati > Pseudomonadota > Alphaproteobacteria > Hyphomicrobiales > Nitrobacteraceae > Bradyrhizobium > Bradyrhizobium sp. OAE829. The sequence continues at coordinate 7,357,099 of NZ_JBEPOE010000001.1, forward strand.
GGCGCCGCCGAAGAAGAGGTCGCGTTTGCGGCCTCGCTCTGCGATCACCCGGTGCAGACCTTGCTCGCCGTGCAACGCAGCATCGAGGACGGTGAAATCCGCGAGCGCTTTCGCACCCTCAAGCCGCGCGAAGCCGCAGGCGATGCCGACCGGTTGCACGCGCATGCCAGCGCCTTTACCTTTCATGAGATCGAAGGTGACGATGAACCTGCCGAGGAGGTCGATCTCTTGGGATTGATGGGAACTGAACAGAAAACCGGAAATCGCAAATGAGAGAATTCTGGGTAGCGTCCGGCCATCACCTGACGCGGCGCGCCGACCACGGCGGGTTGATCGCGACGCCCGAACTGATCATGGCCTATCTGGCGCGGCCCGAATTGATGCCGCCGGAGGACGCCTGCGAAGCCGAGCGGAACCTGCACGCGGGCCTGTTGGCCGATCCGCTCCGTTCGGTTTCGAAAGCCGATATCGCCGCGCTCGCCGATCCCGATGCGCGCGAGAACTGGACCTTTATGATGAATTTTCGCGACCGGCTGGTCGCGGCTCCGTCACTCGAGGCGGTCTATGTCAACCTGGCCCGCAATGGCGCCGGCGACCTGCCGCCGATTTTCGTCTCGCAGCTCTGCCACCTGATCCTGCGCAACGCGCTCGAGGGCTGCGACGATCCTTACATGCTGCGCGCGGCCGAACTGTTCTATCGCAGCCAGCAGGCGGCGTTTCATGAGGGCACGCTGTTGCTTGCGGACGCCGAAATCGTCGAGGCGCAGCAACAGGCCGAACATGACCTGCATGCGTCGCCGCTCACGGCGATGCTGGCGCCGCCAAAGGCGTTCGGCGAGATGGATGTGATGGACGACGAGAACGCCTGGACCTATTGGTCGCGTTCGGATGCGCATGCGATGGTCATGAACATCGGCGGCAATCCGAAGGCGCGTGCCGGGCTTTGCCGGGTGATCGAACGATGGATCGCCCATCTGCTCGATGTAACCGTCAGCGTCGAGACGGTTCCCAGTATCGAAGACCGCGACTGGCGCTGGTTTGTCGGTCTCGACAGCGAGGGCACTAAAATCGGCAATGCGCTGTGGAACGGCACGTCGGTGGACGCCAACGCCGCCGAGCGCATCGTCGCGCTGATGCGCCTGACCATTGCGGATACGCGGCTGGTGGATGAACGCGTCGGCAGCAAACCGGTTTACCTCATCCTGGCGATGGGCGCGGACAAGGTCGTGCGGCTGAAGCCGCAAAATTTGGTCGCCGGGCTGCCGCTCGCGCCAAAGGCGAATGTGGCATGATCGGCCGGTTCACGGAGGATCGCGCATGGCGATGACCGCATCCCGCGAAGTGGGTGTGGTGGTGCGGCGCCGCGCCGTCGATAATCCATGGATCGATCATATGTGGTCGCCGGCGATGGTGCTCGACGAGGTGCCGGCAACCGCACCATGGACCGTGCTGTCCACTGAACCGGATGCGACGATGTATTACGCGGGCGCCGCCAGCATCGACCTGTTCAGTTCCGACACCGCCAATTACCGCGACAATCTCGCCGACGGCGAACCGCGCATCTGGGTCGCGCTGCGGCGACAGGCCGGCGGATCCGAACTCGAACTGACCAAGGTGACGGCCGATCCGACCGAAGGGGAGGCGATCTTCGAAAGCGGTTGCGACGTCATCGGCACCGTTCCGATGTCTCCGGAGATCGCGGCCTGGATCGCCGCCTTTGTCGACGAGTTTCATGTCGAGCGGGTGTTCCACAAACGCAAGCGCGATCGTGCCGGCGGCGAGCGCCAGCCCGGCCCAAAGGATCGCGGCCCGGACGAAGGGACAGGGCGCGCATGAGTGGTCAGGACCAGAGCGACGACAAAGGCTTTTTGGCGCGATGGTCGCAGCGTAAGCAGGAGGCCAAGGAAGAGATAAAGCAGCCCGAGCGCGAAGCGCCCGCTGCCGATGCCGAAATCGCTGCTGGTCCGGCGACCGAGGCCGAGGCTGAGAAGGAGGCTGTGCCGGAGTTCGATCTCTCCAGCCTGCCGTCGCTCGAGGAATTGACGTCGGAGACTGATATCACCGGCTTTCTGCGCAAGGGCGTTCCCGAACATCTGCGCAATGCGGCCTTGAGAAAATCCTGGGCGCTGGATCCCGCGATCCGTAACTACGTCAATCCTGCGCTGGAATACGCCTATGACTGGAACACGCCGGGCGGCGTGCCCGGCAACAGCGAACTCGGCGCGGGCATCGATATCGCACGGATGGTCACCCAGATCATGGGCACCGGCGAAGCGCCTGCCGAGCCGCCGGTTGCCGCCGAGGCCCCGACAGAGATCGCGAACGACGCTGAATCTTCCGGCCAGCCAAAGCCTGATCTGCCGGATCAACCGCTGAGATTGAGCGGTCAGTCGGAGCCCGCGGAGCCGAATCCTACGAGCGGCGAGGCGGAAGCCGGCCTCGAACCAGTGCAGCAATCAGTCTCCCTGCCTTCCGATTCTGTTGCACCGCAGCAGCCGGTGCGACGCCATGGCTCGGCAAAACCTCTTGTTTAGACAAAAGTTTTCGAGACATAGGCAAAGCCTATGATACAAATTTAGGACTGGAATAATTCCAGTTCTAAATTGTATGCCCGAATAAGAGGCATCGGACACAGGATACGGGACACTGGGCGTGAGGCTGGGGAGAAGTCGGGTTCACCATGCGTGACGCCGGACTGGAACAGGCAATCAGGGCAGCGGGTGGCGTCGCATCGTTAGCGCGAGCGATCGGCATTGCGCAGCCTTCGGTTTCATCATGGTCGCGGATTCCTGCCGAGCGGGTTCTCGCGGTCGAGGCTTTGACGCGTGTCGAGCGTTCCGTGCTTCGCCCCGATCTCTACGGATCATCCGAGGCTCAGGTGTCATCCCAGGTGCCATCCAACGTGTCATCGAAACCGGAAGTCGACGAGATCGATCAGCTGCGCGCCGCGGAATACGGCTTGCTGTCGCTGCTGCTCGGCAAGGCGCCGGACGCGGGCACGCTGGCGCGGGTCGCGAAATTGAAGGGCGACGCCTCCGATCTCGGCATGGCGCATGTCGAACTCGCCGCGGCCGCTTCAGCCGTGGACGACCGCGCCGCCAGCAAGGAATTCTTCGACCTGTTCATCGGGCTCGGGCGCGGCGAGCTGCTGCCCTATGCCTCCTATTACCTGACCGGCTTCCTGCACGAGCGCCCGCTGGCGCGCGTCCGCGAGGACCTGGACCTGCTCGGCATCGAACGTGCCGGCCCCTCGCGTGAGCCGGAAGACCACATCGCGATTCTGCTTGAGGTGATGGCAGGCCTGGCGCGCGGCGACTTCGAGGCGGAGTTCGCCGAACAGGCGCGCTTCTTCGACCGGCATCTCAAGCCGTGGGCGGCGCGGATGTTCGTCGATCTGGAGATGTCCGGGACCGCCAAATTCTACCGTGCCGTCGGCCGCGTCGGCCGCGTGTTTATGGAACTGGAAGCCGAGGCCTTCACGCTGTCCGAGTGACGTGCAAAGGCGACTGAACGTTTGAAGTGGAGGAGACCGCGATGAGCAAACCATCCGACAAGGCGCCGGCCGACAAGCTGCTCGATGCCAAGGGGCTCGATCGCCGTCGCTTGTTCATGATGGGCGGATCGGCAGTCGCTGCAGCAGCCGTAGTGCCGCTGGCGGGCAGCGAGGCGGTCGCCGACGAGTCGCAGGCCGAGCGCGTCAAGGCCCGCTACAAGGAAACCGATCACGTCAAGAATTTCTACCGCGTCAACCGCTATTGATGGGACCACGCACATGTTGATGAAGCGAAAAGACGGATCCGCAGGCAAGGCGCGTTTGCAGGGTGTCGCCGCCGGCCTGGCTTCGGGGGTTCTCGACCGCCGCTCGTTCCTGCGCCGGTCCGGCCTGGCTGCAGGCGCCGGCGCCGCCCTCGGCTTGATGCCGCTCGGTTCGGTGCGCAAGGCGGAGGCCGGTCCAAAGATCGTGGGCAAGCCGACGGAAATCAAAAAGAACATCTGCACGCATTGTTCGGTCGGCTGCACCGTGATCGCCGAAGTGCAGAACGGCGTCTGGGTCGGCCAGGAGCCGGCCTGGGACAGCCCGATCAACCGCGGCTCGCATTGCGCCAAGGGCGCGTCCGTGCGCGAAATCGTGCACGGCGACCGCCGCCTGAAATACCCGATGAAACTCGTCAACGGCGAGTGGCAGAAAATATCGTGGGACGTCGCCATCAACGAGATCGGCGACAAGATGCTGGAAATCCGCGCCAAGTCCGGCGCCGATTCCGTCTATCTGCTCGGCTCCGCGAAATTCTCCAATGAAGGCGGCTATCTGTTCCGCAAATTCGCGGCGTTCTGGGGCACCAACTCCATCGACCACCAGGCCCGCATCTGTCACTCCACCACCGTCGCCGGCGTCGCCAATACCTGGGGCTACGGCGCGATGACCAATTCCTACAACGACATGCGCAACTCGAAGACGATCGTCTTCATGGGCTCGAACGCCGCCGAAGCGCATCCGGTGTCGCTGCAGCACATCCTGACCGGCAAGGAGATCAACCGCGCCAACGTCTTCGTGCTCGATCCGCGCTTCACCCGGACCGCAGCCCACGCCACCGAATATGTGCGCTTCCGCAGCGGCACCGACATCGCTGTCATCTGGGGCATGCTGCACCACATCTTCGCCAATGGCTGGGAAGACAAGGAATACATCAAGCAGCGCGTCTACGGCATGGACCAGATCCGCGCCGAAGTCGCCAAGTGGACGCCGGAAGAGGTCGAGCGCGTCACCGGCATTCCCGGCGAACAGGTCAAGAAAGTCGCCGAGACCTTTGCGAAGCAGAAGCCGTCGGCGTTCGTCTGGTGCATGGGCGGCACCCAGCACACCGTCGGCACCGCCAACGTCCGCGCCTATTGCACCCTGCTGCTGGCGACCGGCAATGTCGGCACCTTCGGCGGCGGCGCCAACATTTTCCGCGGCCATTGCAACGTGCAGGGCGCCACCGATATCGGCCTCGATATCGTGACGCTGCCGCTCTATTACGGCCTCGTTGAAGGCGCCTGGAAGCACTGGGCGCGGGTCTGGGAGGTCGAATACGATTATCTGCAGGCGCGCTTCGACGAAGTGCCGGCGAAAGCGGGCCGTCCGGCCCGCACCCGCAAGCAGAACATGGAATTGCCGGGCATCCCGTGGACCCGCTGGTTCGATGCGACGCTGGCCAATCCTGATGATGTCGATCAACGCGACACCATCAAGGGCGTGGTCATCATGGGGCATGGCGGCAATACCATCCCGCGCATGACCGAGATGGTGAAGGGCCTCGAGAAGCTCGAACTGCTCGTGGTCGCCGATCCGCATCCGACCACGTTCGCGGCGATCTCGGAGCGCAAGAACGGCACCTACCTGTTGCCGGCCTGCACCCAGTTCGAAACTTCGGGCTCGCGCACCGCTTCCAACCGGTCGCTGCAATGGGGCGAGCAGATCGTCAAGCCGATCTTCGAATCCAAGGACGATTACGAGATCATCTACCTGCTTTCCAAGAAGCTCGGCTTCGCCGATCCGATGTTCAAGAACCTCAAGGTGGAGAATAACCGTCCGTCGCCGGAAGAGCTGTTGCGCGAAATCAACCGCGGCGGGTTCTCGACCGGCTATTCCGGCCAATCGCCGGAGCGTCTGAAGGCGCACATGAAGAACCAGGGCAAGTTCGACCTGGTGACCCTGCGCGCCAAGGCCGACGAGCCCGAAATCGGCGGCGACTATTACGGCCTGCCGTGGCCGTGCTGGGGCACGCCGGAGATCAAGCATCCGGGAACGCATACGCTCTACAACACCAACCTGCACGCCAAGGACGGCGGCGGTACGTTCCGGGCGCGGTTCGGCGTCGTCTATGAAGAGAAGCAGCCGGACGGTTCGGTGAAGAACGTCAACCTGCTGTCGGAAGGCTCCTACAGCAAGGGTTCGGAACTCACCGACGGCTATCCGGAGTTTACCTACGGCGTGCTGAAGAAGCTCGGCTGGGACAAGGATCTCACCGCGGCCGAACTGGCGACGATCAACAAGATCGGCGGCAACAATCCCGACGGTGTCGGCTGGGCCGTCGACCTGTCGGGCGGCATCATCCGCGTTACGCTCGAACATGGCGTGATGGCCTATGGCAACGGCAAGGCCCGCGCGGTGGCGTGGAATCTGCCGGATCCGGTGCCGGTCCATCGCGAACCGATCTACACCTCTCGCCCCGAACTCGTCGCCAAATACCCGACGCGCCCGGATGGCCGCCAGTTCCGGATGGCCAATCTCGGCTTCTCGGTTCAAAAGGCTGCGGTGGACAAAGGGCTTGCCAAGCAATTCCCGATCATCCTCACGTCAGGACGTCTGGTCGAATATGAAGGCGGCGGCGAGGAAACCCGGTCGAACAAATGGCTTGCCGAGTTGCAGCAGGACATGTTCGTCGAGGTCAACACATCGGATGCTGCCGAACGCGGCATCAAGGATGGGGGTTGGGTCTGGGTCTACGGCCCGGAGAACTCATCGAAGGCTCGGGTCAAGGCGCTGGTCACCGACCGCGTCGGCAAGGGCGTAGCCTTCATGCCGTTCCACTTCTCCGGCTGGTTCCAGGGTGTCGACCAGCGCAGCAAATATCCGAAGGGCGCCGATCCGATCGTGCTCGGCGAAAGCGTGAACGGGATCACAAGCTACGGCTACGATCCGGTCACCGGCATGCACGAGGGCAAAGTGACCCTGTGCCAGATTCAATCGGCGTGAGGGGAGAATAGATCATGGCTCGCGTCAAATTTCTCTGTGATGCCGACCGTTGCATTGAGTGCAACGCCTGCGTGACGGCCTGCAAGAACGAACATGAAGTGCCGTGGGGCATCAATCGCCGCCGCGTCGTCACCATCAATGACGGCAAGCCCGGCGAACGCTCGGTGTCGATGGCCTGCATGCATTGCACCGATGCGCCATGCGCCGCGGTTTGTCCGGTGTCGTGCTTCTACACCACCGCCGACGGCGTGGTGCTCCACTCCAAAGACCTGTGCATCGGCTGCGGCTATTGCTTCTACGCGTGCCCGTTCGGCGCGCCGCAATATCCGAAAGTCGGCAATTTCGGCTCGCGCGGCAAGATGGACAAGTGCACCTATTGCGCGGGCGGCCCGGAAGCGGACTCCAGCCCGGCCGAATACGCCAAGTACGGCGCCAATCGTCTGGCCGAAGGCAAGCTGCCGATTTGCGCCGAGATGTGCTCGACCAAGTCGCTGCTCGCCGGCGACGGCGCCATCATCGCCGAAATCTACAAGGAACGCGTGATGAAGCGCGGTTACGGTTCGGGCATGTGGGGCTGGAAAACGGCTTACGCGGATTCACCGACCGGCTGATGCCTTCGCCGTCGCGCGGCGCGCGGCGGCGCACATGTCACGAGAAACGGGCGAGAAATTAGGAAGGTCACGGGCCTATGCCAAGCTCTCTTTCACACCTCCGGGCGCTATGCGCCGCCATCGCGCTGCTGTTTGTGTTCGCGCATCCCGCCGCAGCGCAGCTGACGTTCAAGCCGACCGCTGAAGCCGTTCAGGAAGACCAACTCCTGAAAGCGTTGAAGGAGGGCGACAAGATCACCGGGCGGATATCGATCCCGGATACCATGGCCTCCAGCCTGATCCAGCCCGCGGGCCGCGACTGGCGCGATTTCCAGCGCAGCAAGCTGCCGATCATCGGCGGTATCGCCATCCTTGGAATGATCGCGCTGCTGGCGATCTTCCTGATGGTGCGCGGCCGGATTCGCGTCGATCACGGTTTTTCCGGCACCAAGATCCTGCGTTTTGCGAGCTTCGAGCGCTTCACCCATTGGCTGACGGCGAGCTGCTTCATCGTGCTGGCGCTGTCGGGCCTCAACATCAGCTTCGGACGGATCCTGATCATGCCGCTGTTCGGTGCCCAGGCATTTGCGACCATGTCGGGCTGGGCCAAGATCGCGCACGATTACCTGGCGTTTCCGTTCATGCTTGGCCTCGCGATCATGTTCCTGATCTGGATCAAGGATAACGTTCCCGGGAAGCTCGACTGGCAATGGCTGAAACAGGGCGGCGGCATCCTGCCCAACGGCAAGCATCCGCCGGCCAAACGATTCAATGCCGGACAGAAAGGCATTTTCTGGATCGTGATCATCGGCGGCGTGCTGATGTCGGTGTCGGGCTGGTACATGCTGTTCCCGTATCTTCCGGGCAATGTCACGGCGTTGCAGTTCTGGACCGTGATCCACGCCGTGATCGCGATGCTCTTCATCGCGGCCATGCTGGCCCACATCTATATCGGTTCGGTCGGGATGGAGGGCGCGTTCGATGCGATGGGCACCGGCGAGGTCGACCTCAACTGGGCCAAGGAGCATCACGCGCTCTGGGTCGCGGAGGAGCAGGCCAAGGGCCGCGCCCCGTCGAAAGATGGCACGCACGCCGTGCCGGCCGAATGACGATGCGAGTACAGAACAGTTCGAGGGAAATACGATGAAGAGCTTTCTGGCGGCTTTGGCGTTTGCGGCGATCGCCGCGTTCTGTGTGTCGTCCGTGCTCGACACCATTCAGCAGTCGAGTTCGGTTGCCTATACGACCAGCGGGGCGAGGGTCGGTGATCCCGGCAAGAATCTGATCGGCCCGAACTGATTTTTGGTTCGGATGTTGAACGCGCCCAAGGAAGTTAAGGCAGTTGCGGCGTGGCCGGTGGAAATCCGGCTGGTGAAGGACCGCCGCGCCCTTCACGTCACCTTTGACGACGGTGCGGATTTCAACCTGTCGGCCGAACTGCTCCGGGTGACCAGCCCGTCCGCCGAGGTGCAGGGGCATTCCGAAGCGCAACGCAAGACGGTCGGCGGCAAGCGCAACGTGACCATTCTCTCCGTCGATCCCGTCGGCAATTACGCCGTGCGGCTCGGCTTCGACGACATGCACAACACCGGCATCTACTCCTGGGCGTTCCTGCACGATCTCGGCATCAACGCCGAGCGGCGCTTTCAGGATTATCTCGACGAGCTCCAGGCCAAGGCCCTCGACCGCGACAGACCGGGCATGCGCTGACAACTTCCTCCGCTGCCTTGACGGCGACACCATCGGACGAAACGATGGCCGCGAATGCTCCGTGCTCTCACCATCCGTCGCCTCGTAGCGCTGACCTGGACCGCTTTGCTGGTCCTGCCGGCGCTTGGAACCAGCGCCGCCCAGGCGCAGTTGCGCGGCCATGGCGGGCCGGTGCGGGCCTTGGCGATTTCACCCGACGGTGCGAGCGCCATTTCAGGCAGCTTCGATTCAACCGCGATCCGCTGGTCGCTGACATCGAATGCGGCCGAGCAGGTGCTCCGTTTCCACGCCGACGCCGTCAATGCGGTGGCGTTGCTCCGCGATGGTCGGGCCGCGACCGCGGGCGCCGATGGCCGCATTGCGATCTGGACCGCCGGAAAAACCCGCCCCGATGCGGTGCTGGAAGGCCACACCGCGCCGATCGCAGCCCTTGCGGTTTCGTCCGACGGTGCAACATTGGCCTCCGTGTCGTGGGATCAAACGGTGCGCCTGTGGCCGCTCGCGGGCGGCGCCCCGCGCGTGCTGGAAGGGCATACCCAGAACGTCAACGGCGTCGCCTTCGCGCCCGACGGCCGCACCCTGGTCAGCGTCAGCTATGATCAGAACGTTCGCATCTGGCCGCTGGCGGGCACGTCGCCGCCATCAGTCATTGCGATGCCGACCCCGCTCAACGCGGTGGCGATTGGCCGTGACGGCGAAATCGCGGCCGGAGGCGCCGACGGCAGACTGTATTTTCTGGGCAGCGACGGTGCGCGCGCCGGTGACGTTGAAACCGGCCCGAGGCCGGTGATCTCGATGGCGATCTCGCCCGACGGCGCGTGGGTCGCAGCCGCCGGTATTGGCGGCGCGGTCGCGGTGATCGATCGCAAGACGCGCAATCTCGCGCGCACATTGGTAGGTCCGGGGCTGCCGGTCTGGTCGGTGGCGTTTCTGCCTGACAGTCGAACGCTGCTCACCGGCGGTGCTGACAGCAGCATCCGCCGCTGGAACGCGGTGACCGGAGAACCCGTCGATCCCTTGCTGTTTGAACACACCGCGGACCCACTGGCCGCGTATGCCGGCGACCGCGGCGCGGATATTTTTCGTGCCTGCGTCGCCTGCCATACGCTCGGCGCCGATCAGGCCAACCGGGCAGGGCCGACGCTGGCCGGTCTGTTCGGCCGGCGCATCGCGACCTTGCCGGGATATGATTTTTCCGACGCGCTCAAGCGGCTCGATATCGTCTGGACGCCGGAGACGGTTTCGAAATTGTTCGAGATCGGGCCCGCGGCCTACACGCCCGGCACCAAGATGCCCGAGCAGCGAATTGGCTCCGAACATGACCGTGCCGCCCTGGTGCAGTTCCTCGAGCGCGCCACGAAGCGGTAGAGAACACTATAGCGCGCCTTGCCGCCGGAGGACCGCGGCCGCAGGGCCAACAAGCGGCCTGCGCACTACTATCGGCTACGGGTATTCCGGGCCGGCGCTTCCGTTTTCGCTGCGATCGTTTCCAGCAACCAACCCTTGAACGAGAGCATCGCAGATGATGGCTGCCGGGAATGCAGCGACGTAATCCAGTAGTCGCCGAGCGTCACTTCGGTCTTGAACGGACGTACCAGTCGCCGCTCGCGGACCTCGTCCCGAAACATCTCCGCCGGCAACAACGCAACACCGGTACCGCGCGCTGCAACGCTTGCGATCGTGATCGATGAGTCGAACACCATTCCCTTGATGACGGGACTAAGCAGTCCCGCCGCGGCAAACCAGCGCGACCATTCGTCCTGTCGATAGGAACGCAGCAGCACCTCGCGTTTGAGATCGGCCGGCCGGCTCAGCCTCCGGGCCAGTGCCGGCGCGCAGAACGGGGTAAACGACGCCCCCACCAGGCGGGTCGCGTCGGTACCGTGCCAGAGGCCGTCGCCAAACCTGATGGCGTAATCGAGGCCTTCGCCCGCTATGTCGACGCGATTATTGTTGACGAAAAGACGCAAGTCGATCCGCGGATGCGCCTTCCTGAAAGAGTCGAGCCGCGGCAGCAGCCATCCCGACGCGAAGGTGCCGACGACGCCGATCGTGATGACGTCCTGGTAGCGACCGTCTTCAAAACGATTGACCGCTTCGTTGAGCCGCCCGAAAGCCTCGACGATGCTGGGCAGCAGCGCTTGTCCTTCGTCGGTCAGCGCGACGCCGCGCGGTAACCGGCGAAACAGCTGCGCGCCAAGCCTGTCCTCCAGCGCTTTCACCTGCTGACTGACGGCGGCCTGCGTCACGCGGAGTTCAAGGCCGGCACGTGTGAAACTCAGGTTGCGCGCCGTCGCCTCAAAGGCCCGTAATGCATTCAGCGGAAGGTGTGAAAGCTTCGTCCTGCGGCGCATTCGTTCGACCCTAGTTTTTCTAATGCCTGCATTCAAAACTGATCGTTTGTCAAGACAGGGCCTTCTGGGCACGTTCCCGCCCGCAACCCGGAGGGATTCGAATGATCAGCAGGAGACAGTTTCACCTTGGTTTCGGCGCAGCACTGATAGCCGCTGATCTGAGCGGCTTGCCAAAAGCGGCACGCGCAGCGGCCACGGATCAACGTCTGATCGCCGAGATCAAGCGTCTGGAGAGCGAGAGCGGTGGCCGGCTCGGCGTTTGTGTGCTGGAGACGGCAACCGGTGCGCGCCATGTCCACCGGGGCGACGAGCGTTTCCCGATGTGCAGCACATTTAAAGCGCTGGCGACCGCGGCGGTTCTGGCGCGGGTGGATGCCGGGAAGGAGCAATTGACGCGGCGCATAACCTTCGACGCATCAGCAATCGTGGTGAATTCGCCGGTAACTGAAAAGCACACCGGGGGCGATGGCATGACGCTCGCCAAAATTTGCGACGCGGCGATGACACGGAGCGACAACACGGCCGGCAACCTGCTACTCGCCAGCATCGGCGGACCTCCGGGGTTGACTGCCTTCGCGCGAGGGCTCGGCGATCAGGTCACGCGGCTGGACCGGAATGAACCTTCGCTCAACCAGGCGCTGCCCGACGACCCCCGCGATACCACGACACCGAATGCGATGGCTTCGAACTTCGAGAAGCTCGTCCTTGGGACTGCGTCGCTGTCGGCTGCGTCGCGCGAGCAATTGACGGCATGGTTGGTTGCCAACAAGACCGGCGACACACGATTACGCGCAGGGTTTGCGAAAGGCTGGCGTGTCGGCGACAAGACCGGCGCCGGTGACCATGGCACGAACAATGACGTTGCTGTGGTGTGGCCTCCCGACGGCGCCCCTATCATCGTCGCGGCCTATCTGACGGGCGCCAAGGTTCCCAGCACGCAACAAAACACCACCATCGCCTCGATCGCGCGCGCCGTCTCGGCGATGAGACCGGGCTAGGTGCGTGATGAGATTAGGTCGAGTAGCAGCGGCGAAGGGACTGCGCTCCCTCTCCCGCTTGCGGGGAGGGCTGGGGTGGGGGTCTGTCCACACGATGCGCTCTCCCAGAGGATAGACCCCCACCCGCCGCGCTCTTCGAGCGCGTCGACCTCCCCCGCAAGCGGGAGAGGTGCAGCGGGTCTGCCGCCGGACCGACTCAAACTAGAATCATCATGCTCTAGGTGCGGAATGCCGGCAAATCTCTCAGCGAAAACGACTGGCGCGCTATCGATGACCGTCGTCGCCGTTTGCCTTGTGATGCCGAGTTCGCTTCCATCGCTTGCGTCGGACCGGACATTCACCAAGCGACCCGCGTTCTCGGAGGCGGACCAGCCTGCGCGATTGGCCGCCGAGTGCAGAGAGGTGAGGCCGATGTCGGATGGCGTTCCGGAGCTCGACTACCGGATCGATCTTTCCGTAGCCGGCAGTCTCACGGCGGTGAAGACAGATGGAGTGTTGTGGTATCTCGTGCTGTGTTCTCCGCCCGATGTCCGGATCATGTGCGTGACCTACCAGTCCAATGGCATGGAGACCGGTGACAGGATAATTGTGAGAGGCGGATACCGACGACGCGATGCCGATCACGTCCTCCTGGATCCCTGTTTGGCAACAAGGCCGGAGCCATGATCTCGTCCTTCAGCGAAATCTGTCATGGCGCTGGCGGCAACGGGGCCCAGTGCAGCGTATCGTTCCGAACAGGAGGACCGTGCCGCTTTGGTACAATTCCCCCGGCGCGCCGCGAAGCGGTAGAGAAAGCGTGAACGCTGTCTGTGATTCAGTTCACATCCGCGCTGCGGGCCTCACGCTAAGGGACAGACGGGGTGGGCTTCTCCTAACGGAGGTTTGCCATGAACCGTTTGATGCTTTCTGGATTCATTGCAGTCGCCATTCTAGCTGCCGCGATCTCCATGCTGCCCTCGCACTCGCTTTGGGGCCATCGCGCCACCGGGACAACCGGTCTGGCGTCACCGCCGCAACATTCCTCTTCGACCGCCGCGAACAAGCTCCCGATCGAGGAGTTCGAGGATATGTCGATGGTCTTCTCGCACCCGCCGAAACGCTGACGGCGACGGTCGACCTTACGCAGTCAGCCGCTCTTCTTCGGCCGGGTGCTGGCGATCAGCACCAGCAGGAACGAGGCTGCGGTCATCAGCGTGCTGATTGCGGCGATCGTCGGATCGATCTCGTCGCGCAGCGCGGTGAACATCCGCTTTGTCAGCGGCTGATACTGGCCGCCTGATATGAACAGGCCGACCACGGTCTCGTCCATCGCCGAGATGAAGGCGAAGATCGCTCCCGTCAGCACGCTGGCCTTGATCTGTGGCAGCGTGACGGCAAAGAAACTGCGCAAGCGGTTCATGCCGAGGCTGCGCGCCACCATCTCCTGCGCCGGGTCGAAGCTCTGCAGGCCCGCGACCACGGACGTGATGACATAGGGCAGGCCGAGCATGACGTTGGCGAGCACCAGTCCCGACATCGTCGCCACCAGCCCAACTTTGGCATAGACAAAGAAGATGCCGACCGCGGTGATGATGATCGGCACCACCAAAGGCAACATCAGCATCATGTGGACGATGCGCATGAGGCGCATTTTCGAGTTGCTGATGGCGTAGGCGGCGGCGACGCCGAGCGGCGTTGAGATCAGGACGGTGAGGGCGGCGACTGCAAAGGTGACGCGGGTCGCCTGCATCCAGGCCGCATTGCCGATATACTCCTCGTACCAGCGCAGCGACAGCGACGGCGGCGGGAAGGTCAGGAAGCGGGTGCTCGAAAACGACATCGGCACGATGATCAGCACCGGCAGGATCAGATACAGCAGCACCAGCGCGCAGAACACGACGAAGACGATGCGGGGGAGCGAGAACGTCTTCATTTTTGCCCCAGGATGCGGTCGAGCGGAATGAACCGGCCGACGATGAGGAAAATGACGAGAACGCTGAGCAGCAGCACCACACCGACGGCGCTTGCGGCGCCCCATTGGTCGTAGAGTTCGACATTGCGGCTGACCAGCAGCGACACCATCACGGTACGGCCGCCGCCGAGCAGTTCGGGCGTGATATAGAAGCCGAGACACAGCACGAACACCAGCGTGGTGCCCGCGAGCACGCCGGGCAGCGACAGCGGCAGGAAGATCCGCCAGAACGTATGCGACGGACTGCCGCCGAGGCTGGCGCCCGCCTGCATCAAATCGTGCGGGATCTTCTGCATGGTGGCGTAGAGCGGCAGCACCATGAACGGCAGCAGGATATGCACGGTCGCCACGACAGTGCCGAACGTGTTGTGCACCAGCGCCAGCGGCTCGTCGATAATCCCCAAATATTGCAGGAACTGGTTGACCACCCCGGTCCGCTGCAGCAGCGCCAGCCAGGCATAGGCGCGCACCAGGACGCTGGTCCAGAACGGCAGGATCACGAGCGCCAGAATAAATACGCTCCATCCCTTCGGCACCACGCTGGCGGCATAGGCGATCGGATAGCCGAGCAGCAGCGCCAGCAGCGTCACCAGCAGGCTGATCTGGAAGGTCAGCGAGAAGCTGCGCCAGTAGATGGCTTCGCTGAAGATGCGGCGATAGTTCTCCAGCGTGAAGCCGTCATGATAAATCGACTGCCAGGCGAGCCAGCCTACCGGGAGCACGATCAAGAGCAGGATCACCAGCAGCGCCGGCGACGCCAATGCCAGCATCAGGCCCTGTTCGCGGCGATGGTGACGCAACGAGAGGTCTGGTGTGGAATGGGTCAAAGCCGTTTTCCTGTCATTGCCGGATGGCAGGAGCGGGGCGCGTCGGCCGAACCCCGCTCCGGATTATTCTCGCCTATTTCTGCACGAACGAGACCCAGCGCTTCTCGGCGGCTTCGCCGTCCGGCGACGCCCACCAGGCGTAGGACATCAGCGCCTGCTTCTTGGCGTTGTCGGGCGCGCTCGGCAGCTGCGCGACGCGCTCCGGCTTGACCACGCCGGTATCGAACGCCTTCGGGTTCGCCGGGCCGTAATCGATGTGCAGCGGCAGATTGGCCTGATGGACGGGATCGACGGCCTCGTTGAGGAACTTGACCGCCGTCGCCAGATTCGGCGCGCCCTTGAGGATACAGAGCGAGGTGCTCTGCAGGATGCCCTGATTATAAGTATAGGCGACCTTGGCGCCTTCCTTGGTCAGCGCGCTGACGCGGCCGTTCCAGGCCATCACCATGTCGACCTCGCCGTCGTTCAGGAGCTGCGCGGATTGCGCGCCCGAGGTCCACCACACCGTGATGTTGGGCTTGATCTCCTCGAGCTTCTTGAAGGCGCGGTCGACGTCGAGCGGATAGAGCTTGTCCGGCGCGACGCCGTCGGCCATCAGTGCCGCTTCCAGCGTCGCAATGGGGTGGTTGCGCAGTGCGCGGCGGCCGGGGAATTTCTTCACGTCCCAGAAGTCGGCCCAGCTGTTCGGCGTAGCCCCTTCCGGATATTTCTTCTGGCTGTAGGCCAGAACGCTGGAATAGAACTCGTACGCCACCGAATAAGCGTTGCGATAGGCTTCCGGCATCGCGGCCGCGTTGGGGATTTTCGAGAAGTCGAGTTTTTCGATCAGCCCCTGTTCGCCGCCGCGCAGGCAATAGCCGGTCGGCACGTCGACCACGTCCCAGATCGGCTTGCCGCTCGCGACCTGCGATTTGATGACTGGCCAGGCATCGGGAATGCTGTCCTGGTTGATGGTGATGCCGAGCTTCTTGGCCGAGGGGTCGAGGATCGCAACTGTCTGCGCCTTCTGGTAGGCACCGCCCTGCGACACGAAGGTGATCTGCTCGGCGGCGTTGGCCGCGATGCTGGTTGACGCGAACAGCCCGAGCGCCGCGCCGAACAACGCGCGTCCTAATCCTGTGTTGGATGCAACTGCCATCTTCCGTTCCCTCCTGTTATGACCGGGCTTGGTCTTTGCTATTGCCCGATCGCGTCCAAAAACTGGTACCAGCCGGCCACCATTCGGACGGCCGGTTCACGCAGCGGATAAAATGGAATGACCTTGAGGCGGCTGGCATCGAGCAGGCCGACATCCGGCTGCTCGCCGCGCACGAAGGCCGCGAGGTAACGCCCCATCAGGCTGGACATCGCGACGCCGGCGCCGTTGTAGCCCATCGAGAACAGGGTGTGGTCGTCGAGCCGGCCGATATGCGGCATGGAATCCAGCGTCATGCCGACGAGGCCCGACCATTTGAACCCCAGCGGCGTGTCGTTCAGTTCCGGGAAGATGCCGACCATGGCCTTGCGCAGCGCATCGAAGGCGGCTTCCGAATCCTGTTTGCCGAAGGCGCCGCGGCCGCCGAAGATCACGCGGTCGTCGACCATGCGGAACCAGCGCATCATGCGCTTGGTCTCGGTATAGGTTCGCCCTGATGGCATCAGGCTGCCAGCGAGGTTATGCGGCAGCCGCTCGGTGGCGATGATGGCGCTGCGGAACGGCACCAGCGTGTGCTGCATGTGGCGCGTCGCGTCGGTCAGGTCGGAATAGCTGTTGGTGGCGATGATGACTTGCCGCGCGCGCACCGCGCCTTCGGGTGTTTCGACAATGGAAAGCCCGTTCTCGCGCCGTATCCGCAGCGCCGGGCTTTCCTGATAGATCGCGACACCGCGCGCCGCGAGCCCTTCGGCGAGGCCATGCAGGTAATTCAGCGGATGGATGCCGCCGGAACCCGGATTGAGCACGCCGCCGACGAACGCCTTTGAGCCGGTTTCCTCGCGCACCTCATGGGCGTCGAGGATCCGGACATCGGCATCGCCCATCTCGCGCTTCATCCATTCGGCTTCGTCGATCGCAACTTTAAACGTCGCCTGGTTGTGCGCGGCCTTGACCTGTCCGGTTCGCGTCAGCCGCGCGGCGGTGATGCCGAATTCCGAAACCAGTTCCTCGACGATCTCGGTCGATTCATACGCGATCTCGTACATGCGCTTGGCCATCGCGCGGCCATGGGCCGCAGCGATGCCGCGGAACGATTGCCTGAATTTTGCGGTGATGACGCCGCCATTACGGCCGCTGGCGCCCCAGCCGGGACGGTTGGCTTCGAGCACGACAGGCACGAGGCCGCTTTTGGCGATGTGATGCGCGGCGGAGAGCCCGGTATAGCCGGCGCCGATGATCACGATTTCGGCCTGAACCTCGCCCGACAACACGGGAAAGGTCCGCAACGGCGTCGTCGTGCTCGCCCACAGCGAGTTCGCCGATGCCATTGGGGTCCAGGCTTGTGCCATCGCCGCGCGCCCCTCAGTGCCCGACCGCCGCGTCGGCGAAGGCCTTCATGGTGGCGAAATGAAAATCGGGTTTTGTCAGTTCGGGCACTTCGGGCGTGCCGCCGAATCCCGCCATGCCCTGGCGGCGCTCGATCCAGCACACTTTATAACCGAGCTTGCGCGCGATCCCGATATCGTGGTGCTGGCTCTGCGCCACATGGAGAATGTCGGACTGCTTGTAGCCGAAGGCCGACTGCCGCCCTTTATTATAGGCGAAGAATTCCGGGTTCGGCTTGGCGACGCCGGTCTCGTCGGCGCAGACGCTGTCATCGAAGGGGTCGCCGAGCGCGTGGGCGTAACAGGACAGCGCGACACGGTCGGCGTTGGTCATCGCCACCAGCCGGAATTTGGTGCGCAGCCGCTTCAGCGCCTCGACCGAATCCGCAAACGGCTGCCAGCGCAGCACCGCCAGCTGGAAGGAATCGCAGGCCGCATCATCGGCCGGCAGCCCGAGTTCCTTGGCGAGGTAGCGATAGACGTCGAACATCACTTCGCTCGAGCGCTCCGGATGCGCGTCGCGGCCGCGCTTGTAGGAGGCAAAGATCTTGTCGTCGCTGAGCTCGGCGGCGCTTCTTCCGGATATCTTGCGGACGGCATCGAGCACGCCGGTTTCGAAGTCGATCAGGGTGCCGACGACATCGAAAGTGAGAACCTTGAAATTGCTGAACGACATGGGCGTTTCTTCTCTGGTGTTGGAACTGGGTTGGTGGTGGACGTTCATTCCGGTGCTTTCGGCACGATGATCGTGTCCTCCGGGTGAAGGGTCACGGTGAGGGGGCCGCCGACGGGCGGGATGCGGCGATAGGCTTCGTGATGGCTCGGCTGGCGCAGGCTGAGCGCGGTGCCGTCGGGCAGGGCAATAAAAATGCGCAGGCTTTCGCCCTGGTAGACGACGTCGGTGACGGTGCCGGTCAGCCGGTTGAGCGCTGCATTATCAGCGCCGTCGTCGATCAAGAGCTTTTCGCTGTGCACCGCCAGCATCAGCGCCTCGCCGTTCGGGACCGGCCTTGCGCTACGCAGGGTGGCGGGGCCCAGCGCCACGTTGCCGGCATCGATGCGGCGGACCGGCAACAGGCTCGCCTCGCCGATGAAACTCGCGACGAAGGAATCCGCGGGATGGTCGTGCAGCCGCGCGGGCTGGTCGATCTGGATCAGGCGGCCGTCCTTGAGAATGGCGACGCGGTCGCTCATCGTCAGCGCCTCGCGCTGGTCGTGGGTGACGTAGATGATGGTGGCGCCGATGCGCTTGTGGAGCTGGCGCAGCTCGATCTGCATCGATTCCCGCAGCTGCTTGTCGAGCGCGGAAAGCGGCTCGTCCATCAGGATCAAACGCGGCTCGAAGATCATCGCGCGTGCCAGCGCCACGCGCTGGCGCTGGCCGCCGGAGAGTTGCGCCACGCCGCGTTCTTCGTAACCGGCGAGGCCGACCATCGCCAGCGCGCCGCGCACTTTCGCGGGCCAATCGGCCTTCGGCAGCCGCCGTGCGCGCAGCGGGAAGGCGACGTTCTCTCCGACGCTCATATGCGGAAACAGCGCGTAGTTCTGGAACACGACGCCGATGTTGCGCTTGTGCGGCGGCTCCAGCGTGACGTCGCGCTCGCCGAAATGGATCGAACCTGATGTCGGCTGGATGAAGCCGCCGAGCAGGCCGAGCAGGGTGGTCTTGCCGGATCCGGATGGCCCGAGCAGCGAGACGAACTCGCGCGGCGCGACGTTCAGCGTGACATTGTCGAGCGCCACGACAGCACCATAGTGCTTGCTCGCGGATTTGATTTCGACGCTTTCACCACCGCTGCCCAATGAACGACCTTCCTGTTGCGCTTCGCCGCTGGCCCGCATGAATGCGGCTTCCCGGCGCCCCTGCCGCAAGGCCAAGGGGGATGAACTGGCATGATCTCAATTTATAGGCGGACGCTTCCCGCGCGACAGGGGCGATCTCCCCGACCGCAGTTTGCTCGGAATGCTCCGCTTCCCGGCAGGCCTCCTTGACCGGCAAGGCAATCAAAATTAGGCCCGCCGGGCAATTGCCAAATTATCACTTGCGTCATAATCTGAAGTTATGCCTGAGCTTCGCCGGATGCTGCCCTCCAGCAATGCGCTGTTCGTCTTCGACGCCGCCGCGCGCAACGGCAGCTTCACGGCGGCGGCGGCCGAGCTGAACGTGACCCAGCCGGCGGTGAGCCGGATGCTCGGACGGTTCGAGGATTACCTCGGGGTCCGCCTGTTCGACCGCACTGCCGGCGGCGCTGTCCTGACGGAAGAAGGCGAGCTGCTTTATCGCCGCGTCACCGACGGTTTTCGCAGCATCGAGAGCGGCCTGGTCGAGATCGAGCGGCGGCGCCGGGGCACCGAAACCGTCACGCTGTCGGTCTCCTCGGCCTTCACCAACCATTGGCTGATGCCGCGCATCGACAAGCTGCAGCGCGCGTTTCCGAACGTCGACCTCCGGTTCCAGTTGATCTCGGGCTCACTGCGCGGCGCCGTCGAGAACGTCGATGTCGGCATGCGGTTTCGCGATCAGGACGACCCTGAGACCAACGGCGCCCTGGTCATGAAGGAAGTCATGCTGCCGATCTGCAGCCCCGGCTATCGCGACACCAATGTTTCGCGCAAGGCTGCCGAAGGGCGCACCATCATCAAGCTGGCCGACACGCCCGAAGACTGGGTGCTGCAATATCCGGGCGCGCTCACCGGCGCATCAGGTCCGGCCAAGGCGCTGAGCTTCTCGGATTACGCGGTGGTGGTGCAGGCGGCGCTGCTCGGGCAGGGCGTGACGCTCGGCTGGATCACCGTCGTCGCGCATTGGCTGCTGACCGGTGCGCTGGTGCCGGCGTCCGCAAAACTCGTCAGCACGCGCCGGGTCTGCGAACTCGTCACGCCGCGAAACCGGCCGATCCGCCCCGTTGCCGTCGAGATCAGGGACTGGATCATTGCGCAAATGCGCAGCGACATCGTGGCGATCGACAAGCTTTACCCGCGCCTGAAACTGATGGCGGCGAGCTATTGATGTTGCCCGCGCTCAGAATGTCGGCGGCGTGCAGGCGCTGATCACTTCGCACGGCTTGGCGCCGACGCAGCGAAACCGGTGCGGCCGGCGGCTCTCGAAATAATAGGCGTCGCCGGGCCCGAGGATGCGGCGTTCGCTGTCGACCGTCACTTCCAGCCGGCCCGAGAGAATGATGCCGCCTTCCTCGCCGTCGTGCACCAGCGGAATGCGTCCGGTGTCGCCGCCGGGCTCATAGCGCTCTTTCAATATCTGCAAGCTGCGGCCGAACAGATTGTCGCCGACCTGGCGAAACGAGATCTTGCCCTTGCCGATCTCGCTCAGTTCGTCGGCGCGGTAAAACGCCGTGCGCGGCTGGTCGGGTTCGAGGGCGAAAAACTCCGCCATGCCCATCGGGATGCCGTCGAGAATGCGCTTCAGCGCGCCGACGGACGGGTTCATCTGGTTGGATTCGATCAGCGAGATCGTCGAGTTGGTCACCCCCGAACGCTTGGCGAGTTCACGCTGCGAAATCTTGTTGCGGGCGCGAACGAAGCGTAACCGTTCGCCGACATCTATGCTCATCGTCGCCTCGAGGGGTTGGTTTGGGGTGTTGAGTGTGTTGCGGATCCAACGAATGCTACCCAACGACCCCAGCAAATTCAATGGCTTGGATGATATCAGAAAAGGACTTGCTGCACATCATCAACATGATGTCGGGTAGGGAAACCGCACAGGAGCGCCCCATGACGATTCACCAGATTCCGAACACCGTGAAGCTCGAATCGTTCTGGATGCCGTTCACGGCCAACCGGCAGTTCAAGGCCGAGCCGCGGCTGTTCGCCTCCGCCTCGGGCATGCATTACACCACCATCGACGGCCGCAAGGTGATCGACGGCTCCGCGGGCCTCTGGTGCGTCAATGCCGGCCATGGCCGCAAGGAAATCGCCGCCGCCGTCGAGCGCCAGCTGATGAACCTCGATTTCGCGCCCTCGTTCAACATGGGCCATCCGCTCGCGTTCGACTTCGCCGAGCGCCTCGCCGCGATCGCCCCAACCGGGCTCGATCGCATCTTCTTCACCAATTCCGGCTCTGAATCGGTCGATACCGCGCTGAAGATCGCGCTGGCCTATCAGCGCGCCGCCGGCCAGCCGACCCGTACGCGCCTGATCGGCCGCGAGCGCGGCTATCACGGCGTCGGCTTCGGCGGCATGTCGGTCGGCGGCATGGTGAACAACCGCCGCGCCTTCGCGACCCATCTGCCGGGCGTCGACCATATCAGCCACACCCATGATCTCGCCCGCAACGCCTTCGCCAAGGGGCAGCCCGAGCACGGCGCCGAACTCGCCGACGATGTCGAACGGCTCGTGGCGCTGCATGGCGCCGAGACCATCGCCGCCGTCATCGTCGAGCCGGTGCCTGGCTCGACCGCGGTGCTGCCGCCGCCGAAGAATTACCTGCAGCGGCTGCGCACCCTGTGCGACAAGCACGGCATTCTTTTGATCTTCGACGAAGTCATCACCGGTTTCGGCCGCCTCGGCGCGCCGTTCGCCGCCAATTATTTCGGCGTCACGCCCGACATGATGACGACCGCCAAGGGCATCACCAACGGCACCGTTCCCTGCGGCGCGGTGTTCGCCAGCCGCAAGATTCACGACACGCTGATGACGGGCCCGCAGGCCCAGATCGAGCTGTTCCACGGCTACACCTATTCGGCGCATCCGGTGGCCTGCGCGGCCGGTATCGCGACGCTCGACATCTACAAGGACGAGGGGCTGCTGACGCGCGGCGCCTCGATGGCCGATTACTGGGAACAGGGTCTGCATTCGCTCAAGGGCCTGCCGAACATGATCGACATCCGCAATGTCGGCCTGATGGGCGCGATCGAAGTCGCACCGCGCAAGGACGCGCCGGCCGCGCGCGGCTATGATCTGATGGTCGATTGCTTCAACAACGGCCTTTATCTGCGCCAGAGCGGCGACTCCCTTGCGGTGTCACCGCCCTTGATCGTGGAGAAGAGCCACATCGACGAGATGGTCTCGATCCTCGGCGACGCGATCAAGCGCGTGGCCTGATCCTTGCTCTAACTGCGGCATCGACTATCGTGCGGTGATCGAACGATGCCGCGGCAGAAGCATGAGGGATCGTGAAAGTTTTGATTCTCGGCAGTGGCGTCATCGGCGTCACGTCAGCCTACTATCTCGCCAAAGCGGGCCATGAGGTGACGGTCGTCGACCGTCAGCCGCATCCCGCGCTTGAAACCAGCTTTGCCAATGCCGGCGAGGTCTCGCCCGGCTATTCCTCGCCCTGGGCGGGGCCGGGCGTGCCGGTCAAGGCGATCAAATGGCTCCTGATGCGGCATGGCCCGCTGGTGATCTGGCCCAAGCTCGATCCTGTCATGTGGATCTGGGGCCTGAAGATGCTGCGCAACTGCACCGAAGAGCGGTACGCCATCAACAAGCGCCGGATGATCCCGATCGCCGAATACAGCCGCGACTGCCTGCGCGCGCTGCGCGCCGAGATCGGCATCAAATATGACGAGCGTAGCCTCGGCACGCTGCAACTGTTCCGTAAGCAGAAGCAACTCGACAGCACCGGTGGCGATATCGCGGTGCTCAAGCAATACGGCGTTCCCTACGAGGTGCTGGATCGCAACGGCTGCATCGGTGCGGAGCCGGCGCTGTCGGCCGTCAAGGACAAGTTTGTCGGTGGCTTGCGGCTGCCGCAGGACGAGACCGGCGACTGCCACATGTTCACGCAGGCGCTCGCCGTGGAGGCCGCAAAGCTCGGCGTGCAGTTCAAATTCAACACCACCATCGAGCGGCTGGTCGCCGACGGCGGCAGGATCACCGGCGTCGTCACCAGCGCAGGCTTGTTGCAGGCCGACACCTATGTCGCCGCCCTCGGAAGCTGGTCGACGCGGATGCTCAAACCGCTCGGTATTTCCGTCCCGGTCTATCCCGTCAAAGGCTATTCGATCACGGTGCCGGTGGTCGATGCCGACGGCGCGCCGGTGTCGACCGTGATGGACGAGAGCTACAAGGTCGCGGTCACGCGGCTGGGAGACCGCATCCGCGTCGGCGGCACCGCGGAGATTTCAGGCTATTCCAATAAGCTCGACGCGGCGCGGCGGGCGACGCTCGATCATTCGCTGACCGAACTGTTTCCCCGCGGCGGCGACATCGGCAAGGCGACGTTCTGGAGCGGGCTGCGGCCGATGACTCCCGACGGTCCGCCGGTGATCGGCCCGACGCGCTACGCCAACCTGCATCTCAACACCGGCCACGGCACGCTCGGCTGGACCATGGCCTGCGGTTCGGGGCGGGTGCTGGCGGACATGCTTTCGGGCCGCAAGCCGGATATCGATGTGAAGGAGCTGGCGCTCACGAGATATGATCACCGGTTTGGGTGATCTCCGAGCTTTCGTCATGGCCGGATATCGCGGAGCCTGTCGGGCGCGATCCGTTGGCTCATCCGGACTACCGACTATTTTAGCGCGTAGCCCGCAAGAGCGCAGCGACATGCGGGGCCGTGCGGTACAGTACCCGGATATCGCTCTGCTCATCCTGGCTACCGGCTGGAACTACCTCTGGCGCGGCAGGTTTTGGTGCCTATGCCCAATCTGTTACTTGCGCAGCGTGGGGCCAGGAGTACTCTGCGGAGAGCCGCCGTCGAGGGAGGAGTTGTCCCGTGATGGAGCCAACTACCAGGGTAGGTAATCGACTGTTAGGCGCGTTGCCGGCGGCAGATTTTGATTTGCTTGCGCCTTACTTGCGCAAAGTGTCGCTTGAAGGCGACGCGGTGCTGGTTCGATCGGGAGACCTGGTCGAACAGATCTATTTCCCCCTCAGCGGGACGATCGCTTTCATCATGGATATGCCAAACGGACAAACGGTGGCCACCGCGGTCATCGGGAATGAGGGCGCCGTGGGCATCCTGTCCGCGCTGGGACCTTCCCGCTCTCCGATGACGGCAGTCGTCCGCGTGGCCGGGACCTCGCTGCAAATTTCGCCAGCAAGATTTCAGGCGGCGCTCATCCGAAGTGCCGCCATCAGAGACGCGGTCCAGATCTACACCAGAGTGCTGTTGGCGCAATTCCAGCATGTCGCCGCCTGCAATGCACTGCACTCGGTCGAGGCCCGCCTGGCCCGGTGGTTGCTCCACATCCACGATCGCGTTGACGGTGATTTCCTGCCGTTGACGCAAGAGGCGCTTGCGGAACTGCTTGGCGTACGTCGAACGACCGTGACGCATGTCGTGCACAAGCTGCGGACGTTGCGGGCTATCCGGTCTAATCGGCGGGGCCTGATCGAGATTGACCGGCCGCGGCTCGAATCCGCGGCATGCGAGTGCTACGACGTCATGCGCCGTAGAATCGATCAAATCGTTTCGCCGGAAGGCATGAAGCCTCACATCCCGCCGGTGCACAAAATCGTCCGCGCGCCGGATCCGCTTTTGGTCAAGGTGGATG
This sequence comes from Bradyrhizobium sp. OAE829, assembly GCF_040546575.1. Lineage (NCBI taxonomy): Bacteria > Pseudomonadati > Pseudomonadota > Alphaproteobacteria > Hyphomicrobiales > Nitrobacteraceae > Bradyrhizobium > Bradyrhizobium sp. OAE829. The sequence goes on from NZ_JBEPOE010000001.1 coordinate 7,382,245, forward strand.
TCGCGCAGCGGCACCCGCGAACGCATGGGACTAGCCCGCGGCCAAGAGACCATTAGTCTCCGCCGTCTCGCTTGGCTCGTAAACCCAGGCATCCTTGACCCAGGCATCCTTGACCCAGGCATCCTTGGCGAACCATTCGTGATTGGCTTTGCAGAGTGAGCAGAAGGTGCGCGCGAAGAACACCACGCTGCATCGAAATTTTTCCCGATCCGCCTTGATGCCCGTCGGGATCTCGCGTCCCGTTTGAGGGCACTTGATCATGATGATACCCATCTTGTTTCTCCCTCGGCTGTTGTGTCGCGGCAACGTGTCCGTTCGCCATCGGCTGGACGCACCCCTTCTCACGGAGGCGCTTGTTCCAGCCGATCCCGGCGGCGTGGCAAGTTCGATTTCAGGAGGCTTTCTGCAGGACCCTGGTGAGGCCCTTCTTGATCGGCTCGGCGGTCTCGGTCGCGACTTTCTGGGCGAGCTGCCAAAGTTCCTTGTTCTGCGCGGACGTGGCTTCGACGTTCTTGCGGGTCTGCGCGGCTGACAGCTGCACGATTTCCGAGAGCGACTTCGTGTCCATCAGTTTGGAGAGAAAATCGAAAGCGGAGTTGGTGTTGGCGCCCGCGATCTCGATCACCTTGATCCCGTAGTCCGCGGCGGTCCTGGCGTGGGTCGAATAGGTTTCGCTGAGAATGTCGGCCAGTTCTCCCGAGGCAGCCCGTAACTTCTCGTAGCTGTCCTTTGTCCGCACCATACCCTGCTCGGCGATCCCGCGGAAAATGTCCGGCATCGCGAAAAGCGAACCGTCAAAGTTTCGTTTTTCGTTCGTTTTGGCCTCTGCATTCGGCGTGTCGGTGTTCGCTTTAGCTTTAATATTGGCCTTTCCCACGGGTTCTCATCCTTTTAAACGAACTGTCGTCAACGGTAATCGGATTGGCGCTGGACCGCCCGAGGCAGCTTCCTGAAGGTGCTGCGGCAAATGTCCGCCTCGCGCCTGCCTGAACAAGATATGGCGGACTAGCGCCGGGGCTTCCGTTCGCTTTCTGACTCTCGCGTCGGATTTTTTCGCTACAGGTCGCGACCGCTTTTGTGCGACGGCACGGGCGTTCCATCCGCCATCATGTGCTGGCCCCTTCGTTCGACAATCAACCCGTAGGCATGGGGCTGCCGGTGGACGTCGAAGTTGAAGGTGGTGCGCTTGTAAGAGTTGCACAAATCCAGATCACAGCGCGCCAATGCGATTTCGTCACCCTTGGTCGTGCAAGCGGCGACGATTTCACCTGATGGCGCCACAATGCAGCTACCGCCAATCTGGTCGACGCCCTCTTCGATCCCAGCCTTGGCGACGCCCACGACCCAGCTCCCGTTCTGGTAGGCGCCGGACTGCATCACAAGGCGATTGTGGAACAGCGAGAGGTCGTCATGCTCTGGCGCGGGCGGATTATGCACCGGCGTGTTGTAGCCGATCAGCACCATTTCGACGCCCTGCAGTCCCATCACGCGATAGGTTTCGGGCCAGCGGCGATCATTGCAGATTGCCATGCCGATCGTGCCGTTGAATGCGTCGGCCACGCCAAAGCCGGAGCCGGGCTCGAAGTAACGCTTTTCCAAATGCTGAAATCGGCGCCAGGGCTCGTGTTCGGCGTGGCCGGGCAAATGCACTTTGCGATACCTGGAAATGGTTTTGCCGCGCTTGTCCACGAGGATAGAGGTGTTGTGCCGATGGGTTTCGCCGTTCTCGACCACCAGTTCCGCGTAACCCAGGCAAAATCCGATGCCCAGTTCCCGGGCCAGGTCGAACAGGACACGCGTCTGCGGACCGGGCATCTCATGCTCGAAGAAGGAATCGATTTCCGCCTGATCCTCCATGTACCAGCGCGGAAAGAACGTCGTCAGCGCCAGTTCGGGATAGACGATCAGGTCGCATCCGTTGGCGTGCGCCTGGCGCATCAACGCCATCAGCCGCGCGACAACCTCGGTCCTCGTTTCGCTTCGGGCGACAGGGCCCAACTGTCCCGCTGCGACGTTCACAAATCTTGCCACTGTCTTTCCTTTGGTCCGTTACCGGGGTTGAGTGCTGTGCTCCGGGATCGCTCAATTCTCTGCATGCAGAACCCATGCCGCGACTGCGATCGGTTCCGTGACATTGCAGCCCGTAGCCCGGATGAGAGCAGCGACATCCGGGAAGCGGCACAATGGTTCCCCGGATATCGCTCTCGCTCATCCGGGCTACGGGCTGCGTCGTCTCGCGCGCAAGCGCAATCTCGACTCATGCGTGCGACAAATCAACCCGACGGGCAAATCACTTCCGATTTTAAGAAATCGTGTCAAGCTCTGAATTTCTGTAAATCGAAAATATACCCCTTTCCTTTCACCCCAAATCACCTGCACATCAATAGCCATCCCGTCCCACTCAGAGGGGCGTCGGCCGTCGTCATGACGAGGGGCGGGGATGCGGTGGACGTTGAGGTTGCGATTGACGGTCGCGGCTGAGGCGTACGGTGAAAGCGTGTGGTCCTGGCGCCCGTAACGGCGTCAAGCTCTGAAGAAGCCGACGCTTCCGAGGGGTGACGGTGGCAATAGAGGCCGTCTCACCGGGGAGAGCACGTCATAAGCCGTAAAGCCACTGCGCAGGGAATGTCGGATGTTCTCCGCTGCCCTGTATGCTCATGTGCAGCTTTCTTATGCACAATCGCACATGAGACCGCGGGTGCAGCGCGCATCCGGCATTCCCTGCGCCCTCTGAATTATGGGAGGGTAAGGATTTTCTGCAAAAGCTCGGGCGCAATGCGCCGCGAGATCGCGGCCACATATTCAGTGTCATCGCCCGGCTTGACCGGGCGACCCAGTATTCCAGAGGCGCCGATGATTGAACCGAGAAGCCGCGGCGTACTGGTTCCCCGCATGCGCGGGGATGACAGCGTCGTGTGGGGCCGCACTATCCCCGTCATTGCGAGCGAAGCGAAGCAATCCATGTCTCGGCAGGGCGGCGCGATGGATTGCTTCGCTGCGCTCGCAATGACGTGGATAGGCCGGGACGACGGTTGGGACTCACTGCGCCGAAACGCAATTCACCCACAGCACCACCGCCTTGGCCTTGTCGGACGGATTGCTGAAGCGGTGCGGGCGGCGGCTGGCGAAACGGAAGCTGTCGCCGGTCTTGAGCGTCCAGCTTTCGGCATCGACCGTGAGTTTCATTTCGCCTTCGAGCACGAGACCGGCTTCCTCGCCGTCATGCGTATATAATTCGTCACCGGTGCTGCCGGCGGGCTCCATGTGGACCAGAAACAGATTGAGGCGGCCTTCCGAACCCGACGGGCTAAGCAACTGCTTGGAGATGCCGGTGCGCCACAGGTTCAACTCGGCGCGCTGCGGTTCGCGGGTGACGATGGCTTCCGAGCCGTTCCCGGCGGCGTCCTTGGCGCCGAACAGGCCGGCGATGCCGATGCCCAGCACGTCGGCGATGGTCGCCAGCACCCGCAGCGAAGGCGAGGAGAGGCCGCGTTCGATCTGGCTGAGAAAGCCGATCGACAGATCGGTGCGGGCGGCAATCGTCTCGAGCGACAGCTTGCGACTTCGCCGCAGGTCGCGGATGCGCTGCCCGACCGCGACATCCACCGCCGGCTCGGCCCTGACGGCCTTCTTGCCCATGCGCTTGCCGCCGCTCACGTCAAACCGCGTCCTTCATGTGTGTGAAAATCCCGCTTGCGCAATTCCGGGCAATGTGTCCATAATTTCATGGTTGTGAAAATAGGCTTGGACGGCGAAACCTGCAACTGGCTTGTTGACGATGAGGCACATTCGCCGCCCGGTGCCCAAACAGTTGAGGGGTACGATGCTTTTCAAACGTCTCGTTCAGGCAGCGACCGCGGCGCTCGTCCTCGCCGCCGCCACGCCTTTGTCGGCGCAGCAGGTGCTCAAGGTGGGCTCGACCCCGACCGGCGTGCCCTTCACCTTCCTCGAAACCAAGTCCAACAGCATTCAGGGCGTGATGGTCGATCTGATCACGGAGATCGGCAAGGACGCCGGCTTCCAGGTCCAGATCGAACCGATGCAATTCTCTGCGCTGGTGCCGTCGCTGACGTCGAACAAGATCGACATCATCTCGGCGGCGATGTTCGCCACCGCAGCGCGCAAGGAAGTGATCGATTTCTCGGAGGCCGTCTACACCTATGGCGAGGGTCTCGTGGTGCCGAAGACCGACGCCAAGAACTATGCCTCGCAGGAAGATCTGAAGGGCGAGGTGGTCGGCGCCCAGGTCGGAACGGCCTTCGTCGATGCGTTGAAGAAGACGGGATTGTTCAGCGAGGTCAAGGTCTACGACACCATTCCGGATATTCTGCGTGATGTGAATGCGGGCCGCCTCAAGGCCGGCTTCGCCGACTTCCCGATCCTCGCCTACAATCTGAAGCAGAGCGCATTTGGCGAAGTCCGCCTGGTGGATTCCTACAAGCCGGTCACCGTCGGCACGGTCTCGATCGGGGTCCGCAAGACCGACCAGGAACTGCTCGGCAAGATCAACGCCTCGCTCGCCAAGCTCAAGGCCAATGGCGCCCTCGACAAGATTCTCGACAAGTGGGGTCTGAAACCCAAAGCGTCCTGATTGAGGCGCACTGAAGAAGGTATCTTGGACAGGCCTAGCCGGCAACGCGTGATGAACTGATGCAAAATTTCCTGCGCGATGCCGTCGAGTTCATGCCGATCCTGCTGCAGGGCGTCTGGCTGACGGTCGTCGTCACCATCGGCTCGCTGCTGCTGTCGACCGTTCTAGGCCTGCTATGGGCCCTGATGCGGGTCTCCGGCATTCGGGTCCTGACGGGTCTGAGCGCCGGCCTGATCAACGTGATCCGCGGCATCCCCATCATCGTTCTGCTGTTCTACCTCTATTTCGTGATGCCCGACTTCGGCGTCGCGCTGACGGCGCTGCAGGCCTCGATCATCGGGCTCGGCATCGCCTATTCGGCCTACCAGGCCGAGAATTTCCGCGCGGGCATCGAGGCGATCGACAAGGGGCAGATCGAGGCGGCGCAGACTATCGGCATGGGCTGGTGGCTGACCATGCGCCGCGTGGTGCTGCCGCAGGCGGTCAGGATCGTGCTGCCGCCCTATGGCAACGTCATGATCATGATGCTGAAGGACTCCTCGCAGGCCTCCACCATCACGGTCGCCGAACTGGCGTTGCAGGGCAAATTGATCGCTTCCTCGACCTTCAAGAACACCAGCGTGTTCACGCTGGTCGCGCTGATGTACCTGACCATGAGCATCCCGCTGATCCTGCTGGTTCGCCATTTCGAGAACAAGGCGAAGCGCAAATGATAGAGCTCAGCAACGTCCATAAGAGCTTTGGTTCCAACGAGGTACTCAAGGGCATTACAGCTTCGGTTGAGAAGAGCGAGGTGGTCTGCATCATCGGTCCGTCAGGCTCCGGCAAGTCGACGATCCTGCGCTGCATCAACGGCCTGGAAAGCTACGACTCCGGCGAGATCCTGGTGGAGGGGGCAAAGGTCGACAACAAGGCGCCGTCGATCGTCGCGATCCGGACCCAGGTGTCGATGGTGTTCCAGCGCTTCAACCTGTTTCCGCACCGCACCGCGCTGGAGAACGTCGTCGAAGGACCGATCTATGTGAAAAAGGAACCGCCGGCCGAGGCGCTCGAGCGCGGCCGCGCGCTGCTGGCGCAGGTCGGCCTTGCCGAGAAGGCCGACGCCCATCCGGGTCAGCTTTCCGGCGGTCAGCAGCAGCGCGTCGCCATTGCCCGCGCGCTGGCGATGCAGCCCAAGGCAATCCTGTTCGATGAGCCGACCTCCGCGCTCGATCCTGAACTGGTTGGCGAGGTACTCGGCGTCATGCGAAAACTCGCCGATGACGGCATGACCATGGTCGTGGTCACCCATGAGATGGGCTTTGCCCGGGACGTCGCCGACCGGGTATTGTTCATCGACGGCGGCGTCATTGTCGAGCAGGGGGCGGCGAAGTCCGTACTTAACGCGCCGCAGCACGCGCGGACCCAGGATTTCCTCCACCGCGTGCTGCATCCCCTGTGAAACAAATTTGCCGGACCTGATGAACTTGACCCATCAATCCCTTGCCCTGCCGCCGAGCCTCTACGCAGACACCGCCGTTGCGCCGGTCCCGACACCGCCACTTGATGTCGATAAAAACGTGTCGGTGGCGATCATCGGCGGCGGCTTCGCCGGATTATCGACCGCGCTGCATCTCGCCGAGCAGGGCACCGACGCGATCGTGCTCGAAGCCCAGCAGCCCGGCTGGGGCGCATCGGGCAATAATGGCGGCCAGCTCAATCCCGGCCTGAAGCTCGACCCCGATACGATCGAGGCGACGTTCGGCGCGGATCTCGGCCGGCGGATGATCGCGTTCGGCTACAACACGCCGGTGTTTACCCTCGAGCTGATCCGCCGTCTCGGCATTGAATGCGAGGCGCGGCAGAACGGCACGCTGCGCGCGGCCTATCATCCGTCCAGCACCGCGGGGGTTGAAACCACCGCCGAGCAATGCATCCGGCGTGGCATGCCGGTCACGGTACTCGGTCGCGACGCCGTCCGCGAAGCGACCGGGACGGACCGATATCTGCTGGCAATGCGGGACGCGCGCGGCGGCGATGTGCAGCCGCTGAGCTACGCGCGCGGTCTTGCGCGGGCGGCGATGGCTGCCGGTGCTGCCGTTCACGGCGAGACCCCGGCCACCTCGCTGCGGCGTGAGGGCGGACGATGGCGCATTGAAACCCCGCGCGCGGTGGTCCGGGCCGAAAAAGTCCTGATCGCCACCAACGGCTTCACCGACGACCTCTGGCCGGACCTGCGCCGCACCATCGTTCCGGTGTTCAGCTCGATCGCCGCGACCGAGCCTTTGCCCGATGAGGTCGCGCGAAAAATCATGCCGACGCGGTCGGTGCTGTACGAAAGCGGGCACATCACGGTCTATTATCGCATCGATGCGTCGAACCGCCTGCTGATGGGGGGCCGCGGCCCGATGCAGTGGATCAAGGATCCCGCGCCGGTCTCATACCTCATGCGTTACGCGGAACGGCTGTGGCCGGGAATCCGCGGCGCGCGCTGGACGCACGGCTGGAACAGCCGCCTCGCCATGACGCCGGATCATTACCCGCATGTGCACGAACCTGGCGCGGGTGCGCTGGCCTATCTCGGCTGCAATGGCCGCGGCGTCGCGCTCGCAACCGCCATGGGGCAACAGCTCGCGAAACGGCTGATCGGCGGTGAGAAGGCCGAGATCGACATGCCGATCACGGGGTTGAAACCCATTCGTTTTCACGCATTGTGGCCGGTGGCGGTCAAGAGCGTGGTGATGACGGGCCGGATCCGCGATCGCCTGGGACTCTAGGACATGAAGAACATCACGATCGGCGTGATCGGCGCCGGGCTGATCGGGCGCAAGCATCTGCGCAAAATCGCCGAGCGCGAGGATTACGAGCTCGTCGGCATCGCGGACGTGAATGCCGATGCGGTCTCCGCCGAGCACCCCAGGACGCGCGTCTTCGCCGATTACCGCCAGCTGCTGGACGAAGCACGGCCGGAGGCCGTGATCATCGCCTCGCCCAACCAGCTTCACTCCGAGAATGGCATCGAATGCGCCCGGCGGGGCATTCACATCCTGATCGAGAAGCCGGTCACCGATACGCTCGAGACCGCGGCCACCTTGATCACGGAAGTGCGAAAGGGCGGTGTCAAATCGCTGGTCGGACACCACCGCCGCCACCATCTGCCGGTCAAGACGCTGCAAGCGCTGCTGCGGGATGGCCGAATCGGGGATGTCGTCGGCGTATCGGCGATCTGGGCGACGCATAAGCCGGCCGATTACTTCAAGGTCGCGCCGTGGCGGTGTGAGGCCGGCGGCGGCCCGATCCTGATCAACCTGATCCATGAGATCGACTTCCTGCGCTACACCGTCGGCGAAATCGTAGCCGTCGAAGCCATCGCGTCGAATCGCCAGCGCGGCTTTGCGGTCGAGGATAGCGCCGCCGCGCTGATCGAATTCGACAATGGCGCGCTCGGCACCTTTTTCATCAGCGACAGCGCCGTCTCCCCCTGGACGACGGAGCAGGGTCTGGGTGAGGCGCCGGAATTCCCGTTCAGCGGCGAAAGCAGCTACCGCTTCATGGGCCGTCGCGGTGCGATCGAGTTTCCCGAACTCGTGCAATGGACGCAGGCGGGCGACGCGCAGGACTGGAACAAGCCGATCCAGGCCCAGCGCCTCCACGCGCCAACGATCGATCCCTATGTCGCGCAGCTCGATCATTTCCGCGACATTATCCGCGGCGCCGCTTCCTCGTTGCAGCCGGTCGAGGATGGCGCGCGGTCCTTGCTCGCAACGCTTGCGATCGCCGAAGCCGCCACCGCCGGGCGGCGCATCGACTTGCGGGACCGGTATGCGGCGCTTTCGCCATAGGTCCGCTGAGAATCAGTGAAAGTTATCGGAGACCAGAGATAACAATTGGTCCAAATGGTTGAAAAAGAAGATGCTTTAGCTCTATCGTGCGGCCCTCGGGACGCGCCTGGGACCTTCCGGAGCTAATCGCATGACCAAACGCTCGATCGCCACGGTTTCGCTGAGCGGCTCGCTCGACGAAAAGCTGCGTGCCATCGCCGGGGCCGGATTCGACGCGGTCGAAATTTTCGAGAATGACCTTCTGACGTTCAACGGCAGCCCGCGTGATGTCGGAAAACTCTGCCGCGACCTCGGCCTTACAATTTGCGCGTTCCAGCCGTTCCGCGATTTCGAGGGCATGCCCGAACCGCAGCGCGCCCGCAACTTCGCGCGCGCGGCGCACAAGTTTGATCTGATGCAGGATTTGGGGACCGACTTGCTGCTGATCTGCAGCAATGTTTCACCAGCGTCCCTTGGAGGCATCGACCGGGCTGCCGCGGATTTCCGCGCCCTTGGCGAACTCGCGGCTTCGCATGGCCTGCGCGTCGGTTTCGAGGCGCTGGCCTGGGGGCGTCACGTCAATGACTATCGCGACGCCTGGGAAATCGTGCGCCGTGCCGATCACAAATCGATCGGGGTCATTCTCGACAGTTTTCACGCGCTGGCGCCGGGATTTCCGGTCAGCGCGATCCAGTCGATTCCGGCGGACAGGATCTTCCTGGTGCAGCTTGCCGACGCGCCGAAGCTTGGTCTCGACGTATTGTCCTGGAGCCGGCATTTCCGTTGCTTCCCGGGGCAGGGCGACCTGCCGGTTGGGGCCTTCATGGACGCTGTGGCCGCGACCGGATACAGCGGCCCGCTGTCGCTGGAAATATTCAACGATCAGTTTCGGTCCGGCTCGCCGGTCCGCACCGCGACCGACGGACTGCGTTCGCTGATCTTGCTGGAGGATGAACTCGCGAAGAGCTCTTCCAAGGCGTCGATGAAGAGGCTGCAGCCCAAAGCGCAGAGCCGCGGCGTAGGCTTCGTCGAGTTCGCCGTCGATGAAGCCAAAGCGAGGAGCCTGTCGGCGTTGTTCGGCCAACTCGGCTTTCGCAAGACCGGTTCCCACCGCAGCAAGGATGTCGAGCGCTGGTCGCAAGGCCATATCGAGCTGGTCATCAATTGCGAACCGGATGGCTTTGCTCATTCGCACTACGTCACGCATGGCCCGGGCGTCTGCGCCATCGCGATCGACATCGACGACGCCGGGAAAACCATGGCCCGCGCGGAAGCGCTGAAGGCGCACACCTTCTATCAGCCGGTTGGGCCCGGTGAACTCGAGATCCCCGCGATACGGGGCGTCGGCGGCAGCCTGCTGTATTTTCTGGAGGCCGCGGGCAAGAACTGGGACACCGATTTCGAACCATTGCGCAGCGATGCCGCGAGCGACCGTCTCGACGCGGTCGACCATATCTCGCAATCGATGCCTTATGACGAGATGCTGTCCTGGCTGTTGTTCTACACCGGCATACTCGATCTGCAGCGCCTGCCGCAGATGGAGATCGCCGATCCGGTCGGCCTTGTGCAGAGTCAGGCGCTGATCAATGGCAACCAAGGCTTGCGCGTGATCCTGAACGGCTCGTCGGCGACGCGGACGCTGTCGGCCCGATTCATCCACGAATTCTTCGGCTCCGGGGTCCAGCATATCGCATTTTCATGCAGCGATATTTTCACAGCTGTCGCGGACATGCGCTCGCGCGGTGCGGATTTCCTGAAGATTCCGGACAATTATTACGACGATATCGAAGCCAAATACGATCTCGATGCCGCGACGATGACGGCCCTGCGCGACAATCAGATTCTGTACGACCGCGAAGGCGACGGCGAATTCTTCCAGGTCTACACCCACACCTTCGATGACCGATTCTTCTTCGAGATCGTCCAGCGGCGCGATTACCAGGGATTTGGCGCCGCCAATGCTGCGGTTCGCCTCGCGGCGCAGACGCGGGAGTCGCGGCCCTTGACCATTCCCCGCGCGTGAAAAAATCTAGAGCGCGATTGATCCGATGCTGGCGCCACCGCAAACATAGAGCGCCTGGCCGGTGATGAAATCGGCATCGCGGCTCGAGAAGAACATCACGGCGCGCGCTACATCACTCGGTCTGCCGATGCGCCCGACCGGGATCGAGCGGGCAAGTTGATCCACCTTCGGGCTGCCCGGCGGAATGACTTTGTGGAACATATCGGTCTCGACCGGTCCAGGGGCCACCACATTGACCGTGATGCCGTGCGCGGCGGTTTCCAGCGCCCAGGTCCGCGCCATGCCGAGCATGCCGGATTTCGTCGCCGAATAGGCGGTGCGGGTGGCGGCGCCGAGCGCGGCGCGCGAGGCGATCAGGACGATGCGTCCGAAATGCCGTTGCTTCATGCCGGGCAACGCGGCCTGCACCAGCGTTAGCGCCGCGCCGAGATGAAGCTGGCTGAGCGCTGCGATGTCATCAACCGTTACCTGTTCGATCAGATTGGGCCGGATGATCCCGGCATTGTGGACGATGTGCGAAACCTCATGCCGCGCAGCTACATCCCGGGCCGCATCCGCCGTCGCCTTCGGATCGAACAGATCCACCAGAACCGGCTCCAGCCGTGCATGCGACCAATCCGGCAGGCGCCGGTCGAGCGAGATGACCTGGTGACCCGCGGCAAGCATCGCCTCGGCGATGGCCCGGCCGATGCCGCCGCTGGCGCCCGTGATGATGGCGACGTTGCTCTCGCTCATGATATCTCACCCGGCCTTCTGCACTGTCCGCCGCTTCAGCGGACGGGTATCGACGCACATCTCGGAGTCGATCGTGGCAATGACCAGCTCCTTGAGCGCGCCGCGCTGGATCTTCTGCGTCGAAGTCAGCGGCAGCGCCGACACGAACGCGACATAGCCAGGCGCCTTGTAATAGGCGAGGCGGCTGAGACTCCATGCGACGAGATCGGCCGCGATCTTGTTGCGCGACGCCGCGTCGGGTGGATCGCCGTCGCTGACCACGCAGGCAAACACCTCATCGCCCCGTACCGGGTCCGGGGCAGGCGCCACCGCCACCTGCCGCACGGCCGGGTGCTGCATCAGCACGCTCTCGACCTCGACCGCCGAGATGTTTTCGCCGGAGCGGCGGATCACGTTCTTCTTGCGGTCGACAAAATGAAACGCCCCATCCGGACCGCGCCGCACCACGTCACCGGTGTGAAACCAGCCGCCGTCCCAGGCCTCCGCGGTGGCCTCGGCGTCCTTGAGATATTCGCGGAAGAAACCGTAGCGCGGCGCTGCGCCGGCATGGCGCACCAGAAGTTCGCCGGGCTCGTTGACGCCGGCGTCTGCGCCACTATCGATAACGATGCGAGCCTCGAGTTCGGATCCGAGGCGGCCGAAGCAGCTTGTGCCGGTGTGGCGCGGTTCCTGGGAGGCGACGACCACGGCGCCTGCGCCGGTCTCGGTCATGGCCCAGGCTTCGACCAGCGGAAAGCCGAACCGGACCTCGAAGGGATCGTGCAGCGCCTTGTCGACGCCGGCGCCAAAGCCGAAGCGCACGCCATGGCGCTTGTCGTCGGCGCTTTCGGGTGCGCCCATCAGCATCGGCGGCATCACGCCGAGATAGTGCACGATGGTGGCGCGACTATCCCTGACGCTGGCCCACCAGCTCTTGGGGTGGAAACGGTCGAGCACGATCAGGCAGCCGCCGGTGGTCACCATGGCCATCGCGGAATAGGCCATCGCATTCATGTGGAATACCGGCAGCGGCGTCAGCATCCGTTCGGAGCCATGGTTCAGCGCGATCAAGCCGCCGACCGTGGCGTACCAATGTCCGGCATAGAGAAAATATTCGTTCGGCAGCACGCAGCCCTTGGGCCGGCCGGTGGTGCCAGACGTGTAGAGCAGGGCGCACTCGCTGTCGCGATCGGGTGCGCCGGGCTGCGCAGAGGCGTGGATCGCCGCCGGTTCGTCATCCGGCCCGACGACAGGAATGTCGCGGCCGATCGCCTTGGCTGCGGCCGCGACATCGTCCTGACGCGATGCAATCACGATCGCCGCGACGATCTCGGAATGGCCGATCAGATACTCCAGTTCCGCGGCGCGCATGTCCGGATTGATGGGCACCAGCGACACGCCGAGCGCATTGAGCGCAAACCAATGCAGGAAGAAACCCGGGCGATTCTCCATGAGGATGCCGACCCGATGGCCGCGGCCGTAGCCCTCGGCCCGATAGGCGTCGGTCAGCGCTGCAATCCGTGCGAACGCCTCGCCATAGCCGATCTCGCCGGCTGCAATGCCATAGGCCTGCGCCGTCTCGGGCAGCACGGCGAGAAACGGCTTGTCGCCGTGGCTTGCGGTGGCGCGCGCGAAAGCCGCGAAGACGGTTGCCGGAGACTCGATCGGGAGCTGCATCACCGTCTCACATGAACAGCTGGATGTTACCAAAGGCGGCATCGCAATTGACGATATCGACCCGCTTCAGCTTGATCTTGAGCGCGCCGTCCACCACGGCCAGGGTGTGCGTCGCCCAGGCTGCGTAAAGGTCCTGCTGGTCGAGGCGCGTCTCGACATAATGCATCGGCGTCCAGGTGACGTATTCGTTGGCCGCCTCGTTGCGGCTGTCGACTTGCGGCGTTTGCAAAACATGATGACAGCGGCTCTTGGGCTTCTGCGAAAAGGTGCGGTTACCCTTGAGCCGCTCGACGCGGATCTTGAGCAGCAGCTTGTCCTCGTACATCAGCGACGTCGTCAGCCTCGGATCGGTCTGGCCCCATTCGAGCGGCATCCAGTAAAAACCGTCCTCGGCGAACAGTTCGAGCCATTCCTCAAAACGGTGCTGGTCGATCAAGCGGGTTTCGCGAACGACGAAATCGATCAATTGCTGGTCGGTGGGCGCGGTCATGGCAGCACTCACATCGACATCGTCATGAATTTCGACCAGGCGCGAAACTGGTTCCGCATCTGCCATTCGGTGGTGCCGTTGGTGACGGCCGTCGTGTCCGGTATTTCGGAGGGGTCGTAGAGCCGCTGCAGATTGACCCATTGGTTGGCGTCGACATGCAGGCCTTCCTGCGCGCGCTCGTACATTTCGAGGTCGTCATGGCCGACCACAGAAGTCGGCGCGTTGATCAGCCGGTTGTACATCAAGGTACGTTCCAGCAGCATGTCGGGCGCATCGACGAGGCGGAAGGTCCAGCTCTCCACCAGCGTCTTGTTGGCCGCGATCGGCTTGAACACGCGAACCAGCTGAATCGGCCCCTTGATCATGATGTTGGGGAAATACACCGTGTTGTGGCGGTTCTCATTGAGGATCGCCTTGGCGCGCTCCTCGCCATGGGCCGCCGCCATCTTCTCGAAATAGCCGGGCACCGCGGAATAGTCGGAATGGATGGAGTGGTGCACGCCGGTATGGCCGTGACCATTGGGCCAGACGCGGATGCCCATGTTCTCGAAGAACTCGTAAGGCGCCATGAAGGGTGCGTAGATCTCCACCGCCATCGGCTTCTTGGCGCCGGGAGGCGCGTTCTTCCACACCTCGATCGCGGTGCCGGCCGACGATTCATGCGCGACCATGGGATGGCAGGTATCGGTCTGGTTCTCGACCAGCATTTTCCAGTTGCAATTGTGCATGTAGCGCAGCACGCCGCCGGCGACTTCGAGCCGGCCGGCAGGGGAGCGGTCGACCATGTTGTCAAAGCTCGACAGGCTGTCGCCGAAGAACTCCTCGAAGCCCGGGCCGACATCATTGAGCTTGGCGAATACGAAGCCGCGATAATTGTGCACGTGTTTGACCGGGCTCATGCCACGCCCGGCATGGCTCTGCTCGACACCGGTGTTCTCGTAACCCTTCTTCAGGGGGATTGCGAGCAGCGAACCGTCGGTCTTGAAGCTCCAGGCGTGATAGGGGCAGCGGAAGAATTTTCCGGTGTTGCCGCAGGATTCGGTGGTGATGCGGGTGCCCTTGTGCGGGCAGCGGTTGTGCAGCACCTTCACGGTGTTGTCGGTGTGACGCACCATCAGGATCGGCTGGGTGCCGATGGTGGTGCCGTAATAGTCGCCCGGTTTCGCGACCTGGCTGTCATGGCCGACATAGGCCCAGGTGTTGGCGAAGACATGCTCCATCTCGAGCTGGAACACCTCTTCGTCGATATAGACGTCGCGATGCACCTCGGTCTCGCGCACGAGGCCTTTGATTGCTTCGAGATTTCCGCGATATCTGGCCATCAACACCTCCTCAGGAATCAAAGATCGAGCACGAGCCGCGGGCTTTTCGACCGCGAGACGCAGATTTGCATGAGCTTACCGGCCGCTTTCTCGGCATCGGTCAGGATGTAGTCGCGATGGTCCGGCGTGCCTTCGATCACGCTGACCTGGCAGATGCCGCAATCGCCGCGCTGGCAGTCGTGCATGGGATCTTCACCTGCTTCGATCAGCACGGCGAGAATGGTCTTGTCGGGCGGAATAAGGAAGGTCTTGCCGGAATTGTTCAGCACCACTTCGAACGACTGGTCGCCGGCAAGGGGGGCTGCGGTGGCAAAGATCTCGAACCGCAGGCGTCCGTCCAACCAGCCGAGATCCTTGGCGCTTTGAATCGCGGTATCGATCATCGGCTTGGGGCCGCAGACGTACAGCGGTTCGTCGTCGGTGAGCGAGGTCATCAGGCCTTTGACGTCGAAGATGCCTGCCGTGTCGTCGGTGTGAACGGTCAAATGTTCGCCGCACAGCGCCTCGCTTTCGCTGAGAAAGGCGAGCTGGTCGCGCGAGCGGCCGGCATAGATGAAGCGGTAGGGATGCTTGCTGGCGGTGAGCGTCGTTGCCATCGAGAGCACGGGCGTCACCCCGATGCCCCCGGCAAGCAGCACGATCGGTTTCGAGGCCGGCTCCAGCGGAAAATTATTCCGTGGCGCGGCGACCGAGAGGACGTCGCCGACCTTGAGCGCATGCATGAACTGGGAACCGCCCTGGCTCGGCTGTTCCAGCCGCACGCCGAGCCGGTAGGCGTGCGGGCGCGTGGTCGCTGCCGGATCGAGCGAAGTGTTGATCAGCGAATAGGAACGTTCCCCGCCATCGGGCAGGCGTACTTTGACATGCGCGCCGGCCTCCCAGGAGGGCAGCGGCTCGCCGTGCGGACGGGCGAGCTTGATCGCGCGGATCAACGAGGTTTTCGCGTGGATATCGGTCACGGTGAGGTCGAACTGGTCCATCGTATCAATCACAGAAAGGTTTCAACCGTGGCAAGCGCGCCGTCGAGCGCCTTACCTTCTTCATCTGATAGCGCGGCCTTGCAAAGGCGCCGCAGCCACTCCGCACCATCCGCGCGACCGGCAAGACGTGGTGCAACCGCAATCACCCTGTCGAATTTCGACGCGCCGCGCGCGTGGGTGTCGGAATAACCCTTCACCAGCCGGCGTGCCTCGAGAATGGCGACGGCAAGCTCGTAATCCTTTGCAGCGGTCGTGCGGGCGAGATCGAGCCAGGCGTCGCGATGGGCGACTTCGCGCTTATGACGCAGCGTGCCGCGACGAAAACGCTTCAGGCCACCCAAGACATACAGCGGCAGGAACCACCTGATGGTGCCGGTCTGCACGCGTCGTCCGCGATTGACCACGCGATCGAGCGTCTTGCACAGGCCAGGCTTGCCTTCGAGCCAGAGGCCGAGGCCCGCGGGAAGCGTGCCCAAGACCTCTTCCATGCGCGGATGCATGAATTCGGTGGTGTAGACGAGCTGGTCGGGCTTTGCGAGAACCTCGCTGCGGACGCGTTCGAAACGGCTCGCGCGGGTCTTGAGGTCGGCGACGCGGATGACGTCGTCATAGGTCATGGCCACGGCGACATGTTTTGCCGCCGCCCGCGTCAACGCAGGATCGCTGCCGCGTTCCAGGCGCATAAAGCCTGCGACGAGGTCGAGGTATTCCCGGCCATAGCCGACGTCCTGAAAATCGACGACCTTGCGCAAGCCTGCAGCGATCATGCCGTGCAGGGGCGCGGGGAAAGTCGTGCTTGCGTCGGTGACGAGTGCATCGAAAGCGGCATCGCCGACCGGTGCGAGCGTTGGATAGAGCTTGCCGGCTGAAGCAGGCTTGGGCGGCGCGGGCGGTGTCGCGGATGCGGCATCCGCCTGCGTGC
Source organism: Bradyrhizobium sp. OAE829 (assembly GCF_040546575.1). Lineage (NCBI taxonomy): Bacteria > Pseudomonadati > Pseudomonadota > Alphaproteobacteria > Hyphomicrobiales > Nitrobacteraceae > Bradyrhizobium > Bradyrhizobium sp. OAE829. Next base: position 7,398,764 of record NZ_JBEPOE010000001.1, read on the forward strand.
GCTCAAAACCCGCCGCGAACGCGCGCAGGCTCGGTTCGATGCCGATGCCGGCGGCGCGGATGGTTGCTTCATAAGCCTCGCGGCCGAACGGCAGCGCGCCGCTGCCGGCGAGTGCGCCGAACAACACGGCCGAGATGGCGCTGCCGGTGCTGTCGGCGAGCGTGGCCATGTCGAAGGCGACGAAACGTTTCGCTGCGGCCCCTGCGGCCTCATACACCTTGCTGGAATCGCTGATGCCGTCACCGGGCACCAGCTTCTCCTGGATCGCGAACGAACGATGCGACGAGGCGATCAGCGTGGTCCTGTCGGGTGTGACGAGGCCGCGCTGGATGGCGCGGCCGGCCTCCATCAGCTCGGCGCCGACCACGACGTCGACTTCGCCCGGCACCGGCATCAGCGACAGCACCGGATAGGCGGCATCGGCGCGGGCAGGGATCAGCTCGACATAATAGATGGTCGCGCCGGTGCGCTGGGCGACGCCGGGCACCGAGGTGGACTGCGCGATCCAGTTCTGGCTTTCCGCCAGCGCCACGATCCAGTCGACCAGCACGCCGCCGCCCTGGCCGCCCATCGCAAGCACGGCGATCGAAAGCGGTTGGGTCAGGTCGATGGCGGGGGGCTGCAGCATGATGTTCATCCGGTCATGCCCTCAAACCAGCGCGAGACGGCGACGGTCGCGGCGTCGCTGCAGGAAGCCGATGACGCCGCCACGAAGCTTCGCCATGAACTGATCGAAGCCGGTCGGGTTGTGGATGATATCGGCGCGGTAGAATGACGGGCATAGCACGGCGGCCTCGGCGACCTCACCGCAATTGCCGCAACCGACGCAGCTATTGTCGATCGCCGCGACCGGATCGTCCTTCAGGGGATCGCTGGTGTGCTTCACCGAAAGCGAGGGGCAACCGGAGAGGCGGATGCAGGCATGGTCGCCGGTGCAGACGTCCTCATCGACACCGAAGCGCTCGCGTACGACGCGCTCGCCACCCTTCACGGCCTTGTTGAACAGCGGCTTGATCCGGCGCTGCTTGTTCAGCATGCATTCGGAGGAGGCGACGATCACCTTCGGTCCCTTGTCGGGGCTGGTCAGCGCTTCCTTCAACGTGTCGCGCATTTTGCCGACGTCATAGGTGCGGTCGATCTGGCGCACCCATTTGGCGCCGATGCCTTTGACGGCTTCGGTGATCGGGTGGTTGGTCGAGCGCGATTTGTTGTCGGCGCGGGACGACAGGATGTCCTGGCCGCCGGTGGCCGAGGTATAATGGTTGTCGACCACCAGGATGACGCCGTCGTGCTGGTTGTAAACCGCATTGCCGATGCCGCTGCTCAGGCCGTTGTGCCAGAAGCCGCCGTCACCCATGATCGAAATCGAGCGCTTGTCCGCTTTCACATTGAACGCGGACGCCGAGGCCGGTCCGAGCCCATAGCCCATCGTCGTCGCGCCGATGTTGAACGGCGGCAGGATCGAGAACAAATGACAGCCGATATCGGCCGCGACATGATGCGGGCCGAGGTCCTTTTCGACGAGCTTCATCGCCGCGAAGATCGGCCGCTCCGGGCAACCGGTGCAGAAGCCGGGCGGGCGCGCCGGCACCACTTCAGCCAGCGCCTTGATCTTGTCGTGCGCCAGAATCGACGGGTCGTTCGGCGCGCGGATGTGGTCGGGTAGCACTTCGGGCGCGGCAGCGGTGAGGAATTTACGAACACCGGCCGCCATCACGGCTGCGGTATACTCACCACCGATCGGCAGTTCGCCCTTGCCATAGATTTTTGTGGGGACATCAGCCTTGCGCAGGACCTTGTGCAGGGCCTGTTCGATGTAGTCAGGCTGACCTTCTTCGACCATCAGCACCGCGCGCTTCGATTGGCAGAAGTCGATCAACTCATCGTCGATCAAGGGATAGGTCACGTTCATGACATAGAGCGGAATACGGGTGTTGCCCCAGACGTCCGCCAGGCCAAGGCCCTGCAACGCGCGGATCACGCCATTGTACATGCCACCCTGCAGGATGATGCCGACGTCGTCGATGTCGCCCGCGAACACCTCGTTGAGCTTGCGCGCCTTGATGAAGGAAACCGCAGCCGGCCAGCGCTGCTCGATCTTTTCCTTCTCGTGCATGTAGGAGGCCGGCGGCAGCACGATGCGGTTGGTGTCGCGGCGCGGATTTTCCAGCGCCTGCGCCATCGTGAATGCCGGGCGCTTGTTGTCCTTGGCGGCAAAGCGGCCGTGCACGTGGCAGGATCGGATGCGCACTTCCAGCATCACGGGCGTGTTGGTCGCTTCCGACAGCTCAAATCCGTCCTCGACCGCCTTGACGATGGATTCGAGGTTGGGGCGGGGATCGAGCAGCCAGATCTGGGATTTCATCGCAAAGGCGTGGCTGCGCTCCTGCATGATGGAGGAGCCTTCGCCGTAGTCTTCGCCGATCACGATCAACGCGCCGCCGGTGACACCGCCGGAGGCGAGATTGGACAGCGCATCGGAGGCGACGTTGGTGCCGGCGGTCGATTTCCAGGTCACTGCGCCGCGGATCGGGTACATCACGGAGGCCGAAAGCATCGCGGCCGCGGCCGCCTCGTTCGCCGAGGTTTCGAAGTGCACGCCGAGATCGCCGAGAATGTCCTGCGCATCCGCCAACACGTCCATCAGATGCGAGATCGGCGCGCCCTGGTAGCCGCCGACGTAGCCGACGCCAGACTGCAGCAGCGCCTTGGTGATGGCCAGAATCCCCTCGCCATGGAAGACATCCCCGTTGCCTAGTTTGAGGTCCTGGACCTCTCGGGCGAAAGAGCGTTCAGCCATGACGCATTTCCTTCGGCTCAAGCGACGGCGGCAGATCGGTCAAAAATCTAAGCCGACATATTTTAAGTGTCAAATAATTATGCATTACACGGCACTCCGCTTCAGGCGGTAGCCGGCCGCTTCGCGATCCCAGGTCGATGCGGTCACGCCGCGTTCGCGCAACTCGTATTTCCGGATCTTGCCGTTCTCGGTCCGTGGCAGGTCCGCGACAAAATCGACAAAGCGAGGCACCGCGAAATAGGGCAGCCGCAGGGCGCAGAATTGCATCAGTTCGACGGGCGGGATCGCCGCTCCCGGCCGCACCACGATCGCGGCCATCACTTCATCCTCGGCAAGTTCCGAGCGCGCGGGAAAGACCGCCGTCATCTCGATATCAGGGTGAGCCAGCAGCACTTGCTCAACCTCATAGGACGAGATGTTCTCGCCGCGGCGGCGGATCGCGTCCTTGAGCCGGTCCACGAAGCGGAAATAGCCGTTCTCGTCACGGATAACCCGGTCGCCGGTATGGAACCAGAGATTCCGCCAGGCTTCCACGGTCTTCTCGGCCATGCCAAAATAACCGCTCGCGAACGCAAACGGCTCGTCGGCGCGCAGGACGAGTTCACCGGCCTCGCCGTCCGGCAATTCAACGTCGTTGATATCGACGACGCGGGCCTGAAAACCGTCGACGATACGGCCCATGGTTCCCGGCCTCTGCGTTTTCGGCGATGCGCCGATGACGAAATTGGTTTCGGTCGAGCCGTAACCCTCCAGCAGCGTAACCCCGGTGCGTGCAGCAAATGCTGCGCCGAGACCCGCGGGAACGCCCGGTCCAAGTCCGGTGCGCACCCTGTGTTCGCGCTCGTCCGCTCGCGGTTCACCCGACAGCAGGATCGGCACCATGGCGCCGAGCAGATAGATCACGGTTGCTTCGCTCTGGATCATGGCCGGCCAGAAGCCGGAGGCCGAGAAACGCGGTTCGAGGACCATGCGCGCGCCGCTGAGAAGCGCTTGCGCGAAAGTATTGAGGGCATTGATATGGAACAGCGGCAGGGTCGTGCAAAGCACGTCATCTGCCGTCAGGCCAAAAATGCGGCCGGAGTGGATGCCCCACCAATAATATTGCGCATGCGGGCACATCACGCCCTTGGATGGGCCGGTGGTGCCGCTGGTGTAGATGATCGCAAGCGTGTCGCCGGGACTGACGGGCGCCGCCGAGATCACGGCGGCGCGTGGCGGCATGACCTCCATCGACGACGATGCATCCTTGGGCGGGGCATCGCCGCCGATCACCCAGATCGAACCAAGGGAGGCCATGCCTTCGGAGACCAAACCTTCGAAGATTTGGGCCAGGCGTTCGACGAATTGCGCCTCGATCGCGAACAGCCGCGCGCCGCTATTCGAAAGGTAATAACCGATCTGCGGTCCCATCGCGGCGGTGTTGATCGGGACCGCGATGGCGCCGATCCAGCCACAGCCCAAAACGATTTCCAGCATCTCAAGGCGATTGGAGCAGAGGATCGCGACCCGGTCACCGGCCGCAACGCCGGCCGCGCGTAACGTCGCGGCACGGCCGGCCGCGATGTCGCGCGCCTCGCGGAACGTCCATGAATCAGTTGCGCACGAGACCAGCCTCCGGTCGCCGTGGCTGCCGGCCTGAATCTCGAGCATGCGCGGCAGCGTCCGGTCTTCCGGTGGAAGCGGAATCATCCCGGGCGTACGCAGAGTCATGCGCGCGACGCTCCCGCAGGGTTTGCAGGCACCAGCGCAAGCACGCGCAACGGGCTGCCGCTGCCCTGCTGGATCTTCAGCGGAGGCGCAATCAGCGAGCTTCCGGTCGGTGGCAGCAGGTCGAGATTGGTCAGGCATTGCAGGCCATAGCGTCCGGCACCGTGCATGTAGTAGTGGCACGGATAGGGAGGCAGGAAATGCGCCGCCTGGCCCGCATCGGTGCCGATGGTTTCGGTGCCGAAGCCGAGCACGTCGCGCTCATTCAGCAGGAAACGCACGGCGTCAGGATCGGGGCCGGGCGTGTGCTGCCCGACCTCGTCGAAATTCTGATAGGCCGCCGGATCGGTCTTCTTCGACCAGTCGGTGCGCATCAGCACCCAGCACCGCGACGGGATCTTGCCGTGCACAGCTTCCCAGGCCTTGATGAAATCCGGCGTCAGCAGGAAGTCGGCATCTGCAGCGGATTCCTTCGAGCAGTCGATCACCACGGCGGGCGCGATGAAATCGGCAACCGGGATCGTATCGGTAGAGCTGTTGGGAAGGTCGCGGCCCGAGACCCAGTGGATCGGGGCGTCGAAATGCGTGCCGGTGTGTTCACCAAAGGACAGATTGTTCCAGTACCAGGCGCCGCCGCGTTCGTCGTAACGCGAAATCTCTTCCATGCGGAAGGCGCGGCTCTGGCCTATTTCCGGCGGCATCACGATGCTCGGAAAATCCGGACCCAACGTCTGCGTCAGATCGATGATGCGGATCGCGCCGGTGGCGAGCGCCGTGGTGAAGCCTGCGAGAATCTCCATACCGGGCGCCGGGTCATGCGGGTTCATCGGCCAAGCTCCCGTTCCAGTGCCTTGGGATTGTCGCGGAAACGGGCGAGCCAGTCCTGCGCGATGTCGCCGGGATAGACGTCCTCGACCGATCCTTTGAGCGCGCCGACGATGGCGCGGGCGACCGCCGATGGCGCCAATTTTGGCGGCAGCAGCAGCTGATTCCATTCGTCGTCGATCGGCCCGGGAAAGACGTTGACGACCCTGATGCCGGCGACGCGCATTTCGGCGCGCAGCGCCTGCGCGACCGAGAGGGCCGCGGCCATCGATGCCGAATAGGTCGCGTGCTGCGGAAAATTGGACAGCGCATAGATCGACAGCAGATTGACCCAGGCCACCGCGCTGGTTTCGCCATCGGCGCCGCGCGCCTGCATCACCGGTCCGAACGCCTGGGCCAGCCGCAACAGGCCGAAGCAATTGGTCTCCATCTCCGCCCGTGCGGTTTCGACGCCGGCACGGCCGAAAATGCCAAACGTGCGATGATGTTCTGATGTGTTGATTACGATGTCGACCTTGAAGCCGAGTTCGGCGGCAAGCTCATTGACCGATTTGGTGTCGGTGACATCGAGCGGAACCAGCGTCACCTTGGGCAGTTCTGCAATCGCCGGCCAGCCCGGCGGATTCTTCCAGGGCTCGCAATTGCCGGCCCAGACGAGGTCGGCGCCGGCCTCCAGCACCGCTTTCACGACAGCCTGGCCGACAGGTGACTTGGCGTCGGTGACCAGCACTTTGCGGAATCTCGGATCCGACGTGAAGTTGCGCAGTTTCGGCTCGTCGGCAAGTGCGGTATTGCCACCATCCGGCTTGGCGACGAGCGCGGCCTGGCCGGCGCGGTCGAGCACGGCCTCCACGATGACCGGCGTCGGTGCCGGGCTGCAGCGCGCGTCGAGATGGGTTACGAGGCTGACACCTTCGGCGAGACGGACCAGTCCAAGCCGCCAGGGCATGCGTTCGCGAAAGAATAACTCTTGGGAATGATGCAACGTGGTCTCGCTGACGAGTTCGCCGCGTCCGCTCATCACGGTCCATTCGAGTTCGGCCGACAGGCAGCGCACGCAGGCCTCGCGTGGCGGATACTGCACGGCGCCGCAGGCCGCGCAGCATTGCAGTTCAAGGTTGCCCAGTGCCGCGCCGCGAACGAGGCCGAGCGCAATGCGGCTGCGGCGGTCCGGCGGCAGTGTCGGCGCACGCGTCTTCAGGATCGGGTTCTTGCGCTTCGGCCGTTTGATTGTTTCACTCATCATCAAGTCCCAATCATGTTGCGGCGAGAATGGCGGCGCCGGTGCATAGGCCCCGGTCGAAGTTGATCATGCCGAATCCGGAGACCAGCGCATGACGCGCGTTTTCGACCCGGGCGCCGAGCGGCTGTCCGGTGACCTGCCGGAGCGCCTCGACGATCCCGAGCGTTCCGCCGGCGGCACCGGCCTGGCCGACAGATAATTGGCCACCGGAGGTGTTGAACGGAAAGCTGCCGTTCGCTTCGAAAGTGTTGCGACGAATGAAGTCCGGCCCTTCGCCCTTGCCGCAGAATCCGAGATCCTCGATCTGCAGGACGCAGATGACGGGATAATCGTCATAGGCCTCGAGCAGGTCGATGTCTTCAGGCCCGATGCCTGCGCTTTCGTACAGACGATCGCGGTCCATTGCCCAGCCGCCGCGGTGCTGTACCGGATCGTCAGGGAAGGCATTGTGCCGCTCGATGGCACCTCGCAGCCGCGCGTGCGGCAATCCGAGGCGCCGCGCCCGGTCTTCGCTCATAACAAGAAAGGCCTCGGCGCCGGCGCAAGGCATCACGCAATCGAACAGCCGAAGCGGGTCGGCGACCGGCCGGGCGTTGAGATATTCTTCCAGCGTCAGCGGCTTCTTGAACAGCGCATGGGGGAATTGCAGCGCGTTCGAGCGCTGCGCGACGCAGAGCTTGCCGAAATCCTCAGGCTTTGCGCCGTAGGTGCGCATGTAATAGGCGGTGAGGAAGGCGAAACTGGTATTCGGCCCGCCGGCGCCATAGGGATAGACCGCGTCCTGCGCGAACATGCTGAAGGTCGCCGTGCTGAGCCGGAAGCTGTCGACGTGGTTGGTGTCGCCGGCGATGCAGGCGACGATTTCGGCGTCACCCGCCTGAACGGCGCGCGCCGCACGCCTCAGGCTGACAATGCCGGATGCGCCGCCCATCGGCACGTGATCGAGCCAGCGCGGCGAAAGGCCGAGATGCTGGGTCAGGCCGACGGCGCTGTCGGGCGCCAGCGTGAAGCTTCCCACGCACAGGCCGTCGATTTCATCCTTGGAAATCCCGGCGCCATCAACCAGCGCCTTCAGCGCGCGGGCGATGAACCAATGCGCGCCGCGGATGGAGAAGCGCTCATAGGGCACGGTGACGGGGACCGCGACGGCGACCCCGTCGTAACTTGCAATGCGATTTGCCATGGCGGTCAATGCCCTCCGCCAAGATAAGTTGCCTGCACGCGGGTATCGCCGAGCAGGCTGGCGGCTTCACCGTCGAGCACGATCTCGCCGGTTTCCAGCACATAGCCGTAGTCGGCGATTTCGAGTGCCGCCTTCGCATTCTGCTCAACCAGCAGGATCGAGACGCCGGCATCGCGCAGGCCGGATACGATGCGCAGGATGTCACGCACGATCAACGGCGCGAGGCCGAGGCTGGGCTCGTCGAGCATCAGGAGCCGCGGCGCCGACATCAGCGCGCGGCCAAGCGCGAGCATCTGGCGCTCGCCGCCGGAAAGCGTGTCGGCGCGCTGCGCGCGACGTTCGGCGAGGCGTGGAAATCGCCCATAGGTCTCGTCGAGCGCGCGGGCGACGAAGGCACGGTCCGAACGGCGCGGATAGGCGCCGAGCACGAGATTGTCATAGACCGTCAACTCTCCGAACAGCTCTCGCGTCTCGGGCACCAGGCAGAAGCCGTGCTCGACGCGCGCCTCGACGTCGAGCTTCAACAGATCCCGGCCCTCGAAGATGAGCCGGCCGCGCGATGGCAACAGGCCGATGGTGGCGGCAAGAAGGGTGGTCTTGCCCGCGCCGTTCGGCCCGATCACGGTGACGATCTGGCCCCTCTGCAGCGACAGCGACACGCCGCGCACGGCTTCGACCTTGCCGTAAGCGACATGAAGATCTGTTATTTCGAGCATCGCGCTCATAATACGCCTCCGAGATAGGCTTCCTGCACCTTCGGATCGGCGCGGACCGCTGCCGGATTTCCCTCGACCAGTTTGCAGCCGAACTCCATGACCACCAGCCGGTCGACCAGGCCCATGACGAAATCCATGTCATGCTCGACGATCAGGATCGTAACGCCTTCATCGCGAATCTGGCGCAAGACCTTGGCAAGGGCTTCCTTCTCGGGCGGCCGCAAGCCTGCGGCCGGCTCATCCAGCACCACCAGCACGGGATCGGCCGCCAGCGCGCGGGCAACTTCCAGGATGCGCTGTCCGCCGAGCGGAAGGTTGCCGGCGAGTTCGTAGGATTTGTCGCCGAGGCCGACGCGCTGCAACTGCCGCTGGGCCTCGTGCAGCGTGCGCCGCTCTTCGGCGCGATCGAGGCGAAGCGCGCTCTTCAGGAAGCCGGTCGTGGTGCGTGCATAGGCGCCGAGCGCGACGTTGTCGATCAGGCTCATGTTCGGCCGCAGCTTCACGTGCTGGAACGTCCGCGCGATGCCCATGCGCGCGATATCCATCTGCGGACGGTAGGTGATGTCCTGGCCCAGAAAACTGATCCGGCCGGCGTTGGCCTGCAACGCGCCGGTCAGGAGGTTGAACATCGTGCTCTTGCCGGCGCCGTTCGGACCGATCAGGCCCAGGATCTCGCCGGCCTTGAGATCAAAACTCACCTTGTTGACGGCGGTCAGTCCGCCAAATGTCCTCACGGCATTTTCGACGTTCAGAATCAGCGTGCCATTTTCCGGCAGCGCGCGGCGCGGCATCGCCTCGGCGGCCGCAGGCGGCGGGCGCGTGCCCTTGGGCAGGCGCTTGGCGATGAACGCGATGAGGCCGCCGCGGGCATTCTGCAGCAGCAGGACAAGGAGAACGCTGAAGGCGATGATCTCGAATTGCGCCGGGTTCTTCGTCACCAGCGGCAGCACATCCTGCAACCAGTTCTTGAGCAGCGTGATCAAAGCCGAGCCGGCAACCGCGCCCGCGATATGGCCGGCACCGCCCGCCATCGCCATCAGCAGATACTCGATGCCGGGCTTGACGTCGAAGGGGGCCGGGCTGATGAACCGGTTCATGTGCGCATAGAGCCAGCCGGCCAGTCCGGCGAGCAGGGCCGCGATCACGAAGGTAACAAGGCGAATTCGAAAGATGTTGACGCCGAGGCTCGCCAGCAGAATGCCGCCGCCACGCAAGCTTCGGATCGCACGGCCCTCGCGGGAATTGAGCAGATTGGCGCTGGCCAGCATCGCGAGCCCAACCATCAGCCAGATCAGGTAGAAGATCATTTGCGAGGAAATCAGTGAGACCGACGCGATAGTGATCGGCGGGATGCCGGCCATGCCGGTGTTCTGCCCGAGGCCCGGGACGTTGCCGAACAGGAAATAGATCGAGATGCCCCAGGCGATCGTGCTGAGCGAGAGAAAATGCCCGCCGAGCCGCAGCGTCAGCGCGCCGATCGCCAGCGCCGCAAGCCCGGTCATTGCCAGCGCCAGGAGCAATCCGACCCACGGCGACAAATCGAGCGTCACGGTGGCCCAGGCCGTTGCATAGGCCGCGATGCCGACAAAGGCGGCTTGCCCGAACGACGTCATGCCGCCGATGCCGGTCAGCAGCACCAGCCCAAGCGCGACCAGCGCGGAGATGCCGATATAGTTGAGAAGCGTAATGGCGAAGCTGCCGAGCAGTGCAGGGGCGATGAGCAGGGCGATGACGGCGGCGCTGATCAGGCCGATGCGAAGCGGCGCGCTCAACGCGATCGCGTCGGGCATTTCCATTTCCTCGCCTTCCTCATCGGCATGCCCGGCCGATTTCCAGGACTGCCAGAGCAGCACCGGGATCAGCAGGCCGAACACGATCACTTCCTTGTAGGAACTGCTCCAGAACGAGGCGAAGCTTTCCATGATGCCGACGAACACGGCGCCGAGCGCTGCGATCGGATAGCTGGTGAAGCCGCCGATGATGGCGCCGATAAACGCTTTCAGCCCGATCATGAAACCGGAATCGTAATAGATCGTCGTGGTCGGGCCGATCAGGATGGCGGAGACGCCGGCGAGCAGCGAGGCAATGAAGTAGGCGATGGTGCCGGTGCGAGCCGGCCGGATACCGACGAGCCGGGCGCCGATGCGGTTGACCGCGGTGGCGCGCAGCGCCCGGCCCGACATCGAGCGCTCGAAGAACAGGAAGAACAGCAGGCTGAGCAGGGCGGCGGTGACCAGCATCAGCAGCACCTGCGCCGATACGATGACACCGCCGAAGCTGTAGATGCCATTGACCAATGGACGAATGCGGAATCCTTCGGCGCCGAAGGCCATCAGGCCCAGTCCGCTGATCGCGAAATGAACGGCCAGCGCGATGATGAGCAGGACCAGCACGGAAGCATCGGGGGCGGGCCGGAACGCGATACGGTCAAGCAGCGGGGCGATCGGCAGCACGAGCGCCAGCGCAAGGATGATCTGCACCGCCTGGGGCAGGGCGTATGATGCGGCGACCCAGGCCAGCACGCAGGGAATAAGCGGCAGCAGGCCATACATGAAAAACGAACGCGGGATCCGCGCGTGTTCACCGGATCGGTAATGACCGGCGGCATCGACTGCGGTCGCGATGACGGCCAGGATCGCGACTACCCAGATCGTGCCCGGCACCCGGCCAAGTTCGAACGCGGCGATCGAGAGCACACAGAACGCGGTGATATCGCCGAAAGGCACGAACACGACGCGGGTGACCGAAAAGATCAGCACGAGGCCGAGGCCCGCCAGCAGGTAGATCGCGCCATTGGCGATCCCATCGAGCAGCAGAATGATGGCGATTTCAGTCGTCATGCGATCCAGCACCTTGATTAGTCAGGTTAATACATTAAATTGCTGTTTGAAATTGATATTTGAGGAGGCATTCTGTGGCCAAAAAACAAGCAGTTTCGGCGCAAATAGCGGCAGTGGTCACGGAGCCGGCCGCCGAGATTTCGCCGATCGAGCAGACCGTGAACGCGTTCGAATATGCCGCCTGGCATTTCGGTTCGGCGTTCGCGCGCTGGCGGCGCGACTGTCTCGGCGCCATGCCAACGAACGCGCTGGGCGGCACGGAGGCCTCGATCCTGCACGTGCTTCATCTCAATGGCACGCCGAAGGGCCTGAGCGATGTGGCGCGGCTTCTGCACCGCGATGACCTTGCCAATCTGCAATACGGGCTGAAGAAGCTGCTTTCGCTGGGCTTTATCGAGAAAGCGAGCAATGGCGCCTCGCGCCGCAACACCACTTACGTGCCGACCGAGCCCGGGCGCGCGATCGTCGACGCTTATCTGCAGCACCGGCGCGACACCCTGGTGCGTCTGGTCGGCAGCATGTCGGGCACCCAGGACGCGCTGCAGCAGGCGACCTCGATCCTCCACGTGATGACCGGTCTCTACGATCAGGCCAGCACGATCCTGTCGAGCCAGATCGGCGACACCCTCGGCCTTCGGCCATAAGGCATGAATTGCAACTTTAATCGGTAAGTTGATCATGTGAATTGCCTCTTGACTGAGGGCATACTGCACGCTTTTATATTTTATGTCTAAAACAATTTTTGTCCGGAATGGCGGATGGCGCGGCTGTGAACAATAAATCAAGCCACGACGCGGGGATGAAGCGGCGGCCATGCCGCCGTCGGCCCGCCATCGCTCCGGTCTCCCACTTCTTCAGTAGCCCGGCCCCCGTCGACTGACCGGTGGCCCAACAGGAGGTAGCGACGATGAGCAGACAGATGATTTCGCGCCGAAACGTTCTCATCGGCGGTGCAGCACTCTCCGGTTTCGTCGCGGCTCCCGCGATCCTTCGGGCGCAGTCCGCTCCCATCTCCGTCGGTTTCGTGACCGGTCAGACCGGACCGGGCGCCTCCATCGGCATTCCCTATTCAAGGGGCATTGCCGCTGCGATGGCTTACCTCGACACGATCGAAGGCCATAAGATCAGGCTGGTCCAGATGGACGACGGCGGCGATCCGTCGGCTTCCACGCGCAATGCCCGCAAGCTGGTCGAAGAAGAAAAGGTCGACCTGTTGATCGGAACGTCAGGCCTGCCGGGATCGGTCGCGATGGCGGCGGTCGCCGGCGAGCAGAAGGTGCCGTTCGTTTCCATCTCGCCGCTTCCCCCGACAGCAGGCAAAGGTGACGGCGGCTTCTGGGCGATTTCGATTCCGCAACCGCCGCCGCTGATGGTCGCAGCCGTGGTCGCGCAAATGCAAAAAGCCGGCATCAAGAGCCTCGGCTATATCGGCTTCAGCGACGCCTGGGGCGATCTTGTCTACAACGCGCTGTCGAAGACTGCCGCGCCGATTGGCATCAAGATCCTGACGGACGAACGCTATGCGCGTCCCGATACCACGGTGACCGCACAAACGCTCAAGATCATGGCCGCGCAACCTGATGCCGTCATGACCGGCGGTTCGGGAACGCCCGGGGCGCTGCCGTTTTTGGCGCTGCGCGAGCGCGGTTTTCGCGGCCCGATCTATGGCACGCATGCCCTGATCAACCCTGACTTCATCCGGGTCGGCGGCGCAGCGGTCGAAGGCGTTCTGGCGCCGACCGGGCCGGTGATCGTCGCCGAACAATTGCCCGACAGCAATCCGGTGAAGAAGGTCGGCCTGGAATTCCGCGCCGCTCACCTCAAGGCCAACAACGTCGCCTCGACCGATGCCTTCTCGGCCTATTCCTTCGACGGCTGGCTGGTTTTCGCCGCCGCGGCCAAGCGCGCGCTCGCGTCGACACCGCCCGGGACGGCTGCCTTCCGGTCGGCGTTGCGCGATGAGCTCTACCGCACCAAGGACGTGGTGGGCTCGCATGGCGTCTACAACTATACCCAGAACGACAATTCCGGTGTCGACGAACGCGCACGCGTCATAGTCACGCTCGAGAAGGGGGCGTGGAAGCTGCTGGCCTGAGCCACGGCCGACAATCGCGCCGCATTCATCAAACGCCGCGCCGCCTTAGGGACGCGCGCGGAAGGAGACGCCTGCCATGAAGCCGATCCGCATCTGGTATCAGAGCTACGTCGATTACGAGAACGGCAAGACCTATTGGGATCGTTTGCGCAAACATCTCGATGACATCGTCGAGCCCGGCACCACGATCGACATCAAGGGCATTACACCGCACGATTCCTATGCCCATGCGATCGTCGAATTCCGTTGCGCGCGCGAAGTGATCTGCAATGCCGTGCGGGCTGAACGCGAGGGATACGATGCCTTCGTGATCGGCCACTTCCAGGATGCCGGTCTCTACGAAGCCCGCTCGGTGGTCGATATTCCGGTTCTCGCACTCGGCGAATCGTCGATGCTCCATGGTTGCCAGCTCGGCCAGCGCAGCGGCATCATCACGATCAATCCCCGCTACATTCCCTGGTTCCACCACCAGATCACCAAATACGGGCTGGAGCGCCGGGTTGCGGGCACCCACGCCATGACGTTCGAGCCGGGGCAGATGCTGAAGGCCTATGAATCGGAAGCGCTGGCGCTCGAGGTCGAGGAGCTGTTCGCCGAACAGGCGCGGCCGCTGGTGGCCAAAGGCGTCGAAGTGCTGATCCCGGGTGGCGGCATTCCGATGCTGCTGTTTGCGGCGCTCCGCAATCACGCGATCGACGGCGCGCCTGTCATCAACGGCATCCCGATCGTGGTGAAGATGGCTGAAATGGCGGTCAAACTTCGCCGTCTCACCGGCCTCGGCGTCAGCCGTGCCGGAGAATTCGTCAAGCCGCCCGCCGAGATCATCGAAGAGTTCATGACGCATCCGAAGCTGGGGTAGCGATCACAACGCAGCAGGCTACAGTTCCGTTCTTACTTTCCAAAGTTCCGGGAAAAGTTCGACCTCGAGCATCTTGCGCAAATAGGATACGCCCGAGGTGCCGCCGGTTCCGCGCTTCAGGCCGATAATGCGCTCGACCGTCGTGACGTGGTTGAAGCGCCAGCGGCGAAAATAGTCTTCGAAGTCGACCAGTTTTTCGGCCAGCTCGTACAGCATCCAGTGTTTGTCGGGAGATGCGTAGACGGTCTTCCAGGCAGCCAGCACCTTGTCATTCGCGGTCCGCGTCGTGCGCCAATCCGTTCGTTGCGCATCTTCGCCGATGTCGAAGCCGTTGCGCGCCAGCAGAAGCAAGGCTTCGTCGTAGAGACTGGGCTCGCCGAGAATTTCTTCGAGTTTCGCGATGACGTCACTGCGGTGGGCATGAGGACCGAGCATCGCAACATTGCGGTTGCCGGCGAGGAACTCGATCGCGCGGTACTGGTACGACTGGAATCCCGACGATTGACCGAGCTGACCGCGAAATTCGGTATACTCGCTCGGCGTCATCGTCCGCAATACGTCCCAGGCGCCCGTGAGTTGTTCGAAGATTCGGGCGATGCGCGACAGCACCTTGAAGGCGTGCTGAAGCTCGTCGTTGTGGATCGCCTTGATGGCGGAACGAATTTCGTGGATCGCGAGCTTCATCCAGAGTTCGGAGGTCTGATGCTGTATGATGAACAGAAGTTCGTCATGCGCACTCGAAAGCGGTTCCTGCGCGTCCAACACGCGTTCCAGATGCAGATAGTCGCTGTAGGACATCCGCCCGTCGAACGACATCTGGGCGCCCTCGCGGGAGGGGTCGTAAGGATTTTCGGTCATGTCACGACAGTCATTTTGCGATACTCCGCGGCATCCCAGCGGCGATTGTTCACGACATCCTCGATCGCATCGACCGCCGCGCGAACCTCGGCCTCGCCGATGTAGAGCGGCGTAAAGCCGAAGCGTATCACATCGGGAGCACGAAAATCGCCGATCACGCCGCGTGCGATCAGCGCCTGCATGATCGCGTAGCCGTTGGCGTGGCGAAACGAAACCTGGCTGCCGCGTTTGTTGCCGTCCCGCGGCGAGGCCAGCGTCAACTCCGGACAACGGGCTTCGACTTCGCGGATGAACAGGTCCGCCAGCGCAATCGACGCCTTGCGGACCTCGTTCATGCTGACGCCCTCCCAGGCATCGAGCGCGGCGTCGAGTGCGGCCATCGCAATGACGGGAGGCGTTCCAACCCGCATTCGTTCGATGCCGGCGCCGGCCCGGTAATCAAGATCGAAGGCAAACGGCGCCTGATGCCCCATCCATCCGGAGAGCGCCGGCCGCGCCATATCGGCATGGTCAGGTGCGACATAGATGAAGGCCGGCGCGCCAGGACCGCCATTGAGATATTTGTAGGTGCAGCCGACCGCGAAATCGGCTTTGGCGCCTGACAGGTCGACCGGAATGGCGCCCGCGGAGTGGGCGAGGTCCCAAACCGCCAATGCGCCGGCGGCGTGCGCTTTCTGCGTCAATGCCTTCATGTCGTGCAGGCGACCGGTGCGATAGTCGACCTCGGTCAGCATCAGCACCGCAATCGTTGCGTCGATGGCGTCTTCGACTTCCTCGGGGGAGACAATCTTGAGCTGATATCCCCGATCGAGCGATCTGAGCAGACCCTCGGCCATGTAGAGGTCGGTTGGAAAGTTGCCGTTGTCGGACAAGACCACACGCCTGCTGGAATTGAGTTCGAGCGCTGCGGCAAGCGCCTGATAGACCTTGATCGACAGGGTATCGCCGATCACCACGGTGCCCTCGGGCGCGCCGATCAGCCGGCCGACGCGGTCTCCGATACGGCGCGGCTGGGCCATCCATCCGGCGCTGTTCCAGCCCCTGATAAGCTGATTTCCCCATTGCTCGGACATCATGCCGCGGACGCGATCGGTCGCCGCAACGGGCAGGGGACCGAGCGAGTTGCCGTCGAGATAGATGACGCCATCCGGGATATGGAACAGGGATCGCGTTCGCTTGAAATCGGTCATCATTGGCCTCGTTCGCAGGCGGCGGATACTCGCATGGCGGCGAATTGTTTCAAGCCCATAAGTTATATGTCTAAAATACTTTTGGACTTGTCCTGCGGGCAGCCGATGTGAGTAGATATCGTCGAACTGAATCATGATCGTAGGCGCCTGCGCCGGCCACTCAAGACCAAACGGAAACCGACCCGCATGATCTTTCATCAGATTTCCGACTGGAACAACGCCTACGCCAATGGCCCCAACATCCCCGGTGGCGAACGCTGGCCGGCGGCCTGGGTGCAACCCGCCCAGACCTATCGCGATGAACTAGGGAGTAGTGGCCGCGCGACGCTTGATATCGGCTATGGGGAGCGGCCGCGAAACCGCTTCGATCTGTTCCGTCCCGAGGGTCAGCCCAAGGGTCTGGTCGTTTTCGTCCATGGCGGTTTCTGGCGCGCCCTCGACAAGAGCTTTTGGTCACACCTCGCGCGCGGCGCCGTCGAAAGCGGCTATGCGGTGGCGATGCCTTCCTACACGCTTTGTCCGGCGGTTCGCATCGCCGATATTACGCGCGAAATTGCCGCCGCGATCGCGCAGGCGGCCTCGATGGTGGAAGGCCCGATTTTCCTGACAGGCCACTCCGCAGGCGGGCATCTGGTCACGCGCATGATTTCGGCGACTTCGCCGCTGTCGGAGCCCGCCCGCGCGCGCATCCGCAATACCGTCTCGATCTCGGGCGTCCATGACCTTCGCCCAATGCTGAAGACCGCAATGAATTCCGATCTGCGGATCGACGACGCCGAAGCGCAAACCGAAAGCCCCGTGCTGTTGCGGCCTTTGCCTGGTGCCCGGGTAACTTGCTGGGTGGGCAGCGCGGAGCGCCCGGAATTCGTCCGCCAGAACGCCTTGCTAGCCAATATCTGGACCGGGCTCGGCGCGCAGACCTGCGCGATCGAAGAACCCGGTCGCCACCATTTCGACGTCATCGACGGCCTGGCCGACCGGAATCATCCGATCGTCCGGACGCTCCTGGCCGATGCCGCGTAGCCTGCGCTTGGTGGTTTATCTGGTGCCGTAAGCGCGGTCGCCGGCGTCGCCGAGACCAGGCACGATGAAGGCATTGTCGTCCAGCCCCTGGTCGATCGCGGCGAGCCAGATCGGAACGTCCGGGTGTATGCCGCGCATGCGCTCGACGCCTTCCGGCGCGCCGATCAGGCACACCAGTCGGATGTCGTTGGCGCCGCGCTCTTTCAGCCGGTCGACCGCGGCGACGGCGGAGTTCGCCGTTGCCAGTATCGGTGAAATCACGATCACCAGTCGCTCGTGCAGATCGCTCGGGGCCTTGAAGAAATATTCGACGGCAACGAAGGTTTCCGGCTCGCGGTAAAGACCGATATGCGCGATACGCGCGGTCGGCACCAGATCGAGCATGCCGTCGGCAAAAGTAATGCCGGCGCGCAATATCGGCGCGAACACCAGCTTCTTGCCCGCGATCTGCGGCGACTTCATGTGCGCGAGGGGTGTTTCGATTTCGACGTCGGCCAGCGGCAGGTCACGCGTGACCTCATAGCAAATCAGCATCCCGATCTCCTTGAGGAGTTCGCGAAACGACTTGGTCGAAATGTCTTTTCTCCGTAACAGCGTTAGCTTGTGCTGTACCAGCGGGTGACTAACGATCGTGACGCCGTCCATGTT
This sequence comes from Bradyrhizobium sp. OAE829, assembly GCF_040546575.1. NCBI lineage: Bacteria > Pseudomonadati > Pseudomonadota > Alphaproteobacteria > Hyphomicrobiales > Nitrobacteraceae > Bradyrhizobium > Bradyrhizobium sp. OAE829. The sequence continues at coordinate 7,416,751 of NZ_JBEPOE010000001.1, forward strand.
GCTAATCCCAAATCTAGAAAACAGTGCCGTCGCTGATAATCTTCACCGGCGGCGAAGCGTCGGCGCGGCGTTCGCGCGCCAGCAATCGACCCGCCGCCCAGCTGCCGCCCTCGAGAATTTTTGCCAATGGCATCGAGGTGGCATCGACTTTGAGCCGGTGTCGTAAACCATCGGCGATGCGGTCAAGCAGCGCCACCGTGAGCGCACGCCATTCCACGACCAGCGGTGACGCAACCTCGTGTTCCCTATGCGCGGATTCCGGATAGCGAAACGCGAGCACGCCGATATCGATGAACAGTCCGCCATTGCGATATTCAGCGAGGCCGGTGAGGCCATCGATATCGGTCACGGTGATGCCGGCCGTTTGCAACGGCTCGATCAGGGAGTAAGCCAGCCATTGCGAGAGCTTGTGCAGCGGCACTAGTCCATTTGTCGCGTCCGCCGTCGTCAATGCCGGATGCTTCCAGCAGTCGCCGAGCGGGATTCCCCCCAGCATCAGCCGCGATGGCCAGATTGGGCCCAGCTGTTGCAGCAACTCCGCAAGAATGGCTGGCGCGGGAAGCTGTCCGCCGTAGGCGAGTTTCGCCAATCGATCGAACAGGCCGCCGGGCCGCGGCGTGTCCTGGCTGCCGAACACATCCGGCTTCGAGACCACCAGCCGGCCCAGCCGGCGCAATAGCTCAGCGCGACCGTCCATTCCGACCAGCGGATTGGTATCCGAGACCTGCATGCCACTCTCGAGGTCGGCGACATCAAGATTTGCAAGGATCTCGCCATCGGTGCGCAGCGGCTCCTGCGGATCGGCCGAGAAAGCGCCGCCGGCGAACATCGCGAGGCTGGCGAGCCCCAATCCTTCCGAACGGCCGATGTCAGATCCGGTTTTCGGATCGTGGTAGCGCCACGACGGTCCGGCGCCGGCATCGAGGAAGACGCTGACGATCGCCAGATCGAATTCGGCCCGGGCGCGGGCCGCCCGGCCGAGCCATTTGGTCCGGCCGGCGATATCGGCCCAGCGATTATCCCCATTGGCAACGAAGTGCCGCCAGCGCGAATGAAAGGGAACGTCGAAGGAGGGATAGGCCTTGCGCGTGGTCTCCAGCACCAGATCGACCGCGCTTTCCATGCGATCGAGATCGACACGGAAATTCGGCAGCCTGTCGTCAAGGCCGATTGCGAGCATGCGATGTGCCCGCTCACGGACCGCGCTGGCGTTCAGCAATGACAACGCGGCCGAAATCTCCGGATCTGCGGGGGACACGGCGCCCTCTCAATATTTTTCGAGCGGGCGGCCGACCGGATTGTCCGGACTTTCCTGCGGCTCGGGCGTGTAGTAGCCGGCGGCTTTCTTTGCCGCGATTTCCACATGCGCGTCGGCCGGGATCATGTCGTCGGGGATAGGCACGCGCTCGACGATTTCGATGCCCTGGCCGGTCAGCGCATCGTGCTTCATGTCGCTCATGGATACGAAGCGGTCGATCCGCTTCAGGCCGAGCCAATGCACCACATCCGGCATCAATTGCTGGAACCGGGCGTCCTGCACGCCGGCGACGCATTCGGTGCGCTCGAAATACTGGGCCGCGGCATCGCCGCCTTCCTGACGCTTGCGCGCGTTATAGACCAGAAATTTTGTGACCTCGCCGAGCGCGCGGCCTTCCTTGCGATTGTAGATGATGATGCCGAGACCGCCGGTCTGGCCGGCGCGCGCGCATTCCTCGATGCCGTGAATGAGGTACGGGCGGCAGGTGCAGATATCAGAACCGAACACGTCGGAGCCGTTGCACTCGTCATGCACGCGGCAGGTGATCTTGGTGCGGTGGTCGGGCAGCTTGGTAACGTCGCCGAACAGATAGGCCGTCGTGCCACCGATCGGCGGCAGGAAAACCTGCAGGTCGGGCCGCGTCACCAGTTCCGGAAACATGCCGGCGGTCTGCTCGAATAGTTGCCGGCGCAGATTGTTTTCGGTGGTCGCGAAGCGCTCCGCCAGGCCCGGCAGATACCACACCGGGTCGATGGCGATCTTGACCACGGAGACGCTGCCGTTCTTGTGCACGACCTCGCCGTCCTGCTTGAGCCGTCCGGCCTTGATCGCGTCCTGCAACTCGGGCAGATCGAGGCGCGCGCGCGTGATGGCGATGCTGGGGCGGATATCGATGCCCTCGGCGATTTCGGTTGCAAAGTTTTCGGCGGCGAGATGCCCCCATGGATCCAGCGAAACGATTTTCTGCGGATCCGACCATTGCGGAAACGGCCCGACGGTTTCGGCGGGGTGGGTGTTGGTAAGGTCCGGACGCCGGATCGGGTCGAGCGCCCCGGAGGAAACGGCCAGTGCCCGATAGACTGAATAGGAGCCGCCATGGGTGCCGATGACGTTGCGGTCCTGCGGGCGCGACACCGTTCCGATCACCGGTCCGCGCTCACGCGCGCTGGCGGCGCCCCAGCTGATTGGAAAGTTGAGCTTGGCACCCGGAGCCGGGTGCGACGTAATGCGAATATGATCAACCCGATTGGAACGAGTCATCGCTACGAACCCTGAAACGGCGACGGCCCGCCTGGACAGACGGGCCTGGTCACACCAACGTTACATTCAGCAGCGGTTGCAGCTGAGAGAGCAATATAATCAAATCTTGGCCGATTACAACGGCGGTCAGAACGCGCCACGGAGGCCTTCCCGGCCTGTTAACCTTTTGGGTGCGGTGCCGCGATGCCTGTTCTTTTGCCCCCGCGGTATTGCAGGGCAGATATCGGCATCGGGCGATGCCTCCCGACTTTACGATCCCGTGTTTCGCGGCGAAGGTGACGTTCAATTGCGGACATCAGCAACGCCCAGGAGACCGCCATGCCAACCGTCGACCTCAACTCCGATCTTGGCGAAGGATTTGGGACTTATCGCTGCGGCGACGATGACGCCATGCTTGCCATCGTCACCTCCGCCAACGTGGCCTGCGGGCTTCATGCCGGCGACCCCGAGGTGATGGCACGGACGTTTGCCATCGCGCGCAAGCGCGGCGTCGCGGTCGGCGCCCATCCCGGGTTTCCGGATCTGTGGGGTTTTGGCCGCCGCCGCCTCCCGTTCTCGAACGGCGAGATCGAGCGGCTCGTCGCCTACCAGATCGGCGCGGCGATGGCGCTTGCGGCTTACGCCGGTCATCGCATCACCTATGTGAAGACCCACGGTGCGCTCGGCAACATCGCCTGCGAGGAACGCGACGTCGCGGACGCGGTAGCGCGGGCGGTTCGGGCGGTCGATCCTAATCTGGCGTTGCTGGCCATTGCGGTGACGGAGCTGGTCGCGGCCGGTGAAGCCGCGGGACTTGAAATTCATCAGGAGATCTATGCCGACCGTGGTTACACCGAAACCGGGCAATTGATCCCGCGCGGCCAGCCCGGTGCGATGATCGAAGGCGCGGAAGAAGCTGCCGCGCGCGTGCTCGCGATGGTGCAGGCGGGAGCGGTGATCACGGCAAGCGGCAAGCATTTGCCGACGCCGATCCGTTCGATCTGCGTTCATGGCGATTCCGATCATGCGGTCGCGACCGCCAGCCTCGTGCGCGAGCGATTGGAAAAGGCCGGTGTTACGCTGAAGCCGTTCAAGCCGATGGCCGCATGACACTGCAGGTCGATCCGCGCTTTCTCGACGCGGGGGAAGCCGCCCTCGTCGTCGAATTCGGTGACGCCGTTGATCCCGTGATTAACGACAGGGTGCTTGCCCTCGACGCGGCTTTGCGTGCCGATTCTCCGACAGGAACGCGTGAATTCGTGCCGACCTATCGCTCGCTGATGATTCACTATGATCCGCTTGGGATCGACAGGGAAACGCTGGTTGCCATCGTGCGCCGTATGATGATGGGTCTTACCGAATGGCGGGGCGAGGGCACCATTTGGACGTTGCCTTGTTGTTACGATCCCGCGCTGGCCGAGGATCTCGACGAGGCCGCCAGGATTCTCGGCCTCACGCGGGATGACGCCGTCGCTTTGCATACGAAGGCGACGTATCGCGTCTATATGTGTGGTTTCACGCCCGGCCAGATCTATCTGGGCGGCGTACCCGAGCCGCTGAAGATCTCGCGCCGCGCGAAGCCGAGGCCGCCGCACGCGGCCGGTGCGGTGTCGATCGGAGGTGGTCTTGGCACCGTCGTGCCGTTCGTGATGCCGACCGGTTGGTATGTCATCGGCCAAACGCCGGAGCGCCTCTTTGCCGCGGAACGCAAGGATGCCTTTCTGATCCAGGCCGGCGATCTCGTGCGGTTCGAACCGATCGATCTTTCGACCTTCCGCGACCTGGCGCAACGCGCCGGGAGCGGCGAAATCGTTGCCCGCAAGCGTGCCGCATGAGGGTTGCTGGTTCGGAAGCGATCGTTCGCATCCTGTCGGCCGGGCCGGGTGCCACGCTGCAGGACGGCGGCCGACATGGCTATCTGCGTTTTGGTGTCACCGCCGCAGGGCCGATGGATCAACTGGCGCATACGACGGCAAACCTTGCGGTTGGCAATCCCGCGGGTGCAACCGCGATCGAAGTGTCCGTCGGTGGGTTAGAAGTGACCGCCGAATCCGGATCGCTCCATATCGCTGTTGCCGGCGGCGAATTCTCGCTCAGCCTCGACGGCAGGTCGCTCCCACCGGCGGTGGTACTCAATCTGGAGGCAGGCGCCGTGCTGAAAATTCGCGCCGGCGGTCGCGGCTCCTGGTGCTATCTGGCAGTGGCGGGCCGCTTTGTCGTGCCAAAGGTGCTGGGCTCTCACGCCACCCACACGCGCACCGGCTTCGGCGGCGTGAACGGCCGCGCGCTTGCCGCGGGCGATCGTCTCGTCATCGAACGATCCGCTTCTCCGACCCCGTCGCTGAGCGCCATCGCAGCACCATGGCTAGACCGTCCCCTCGACGCTATCCGCGTGGTGCTTGGGCCCCAACACGACTACTTCGCCGACGACCAGATCGCAGCCTTTCTTGCCGGGCCCTGGATCGTCTCCGCCAAGGTCGATCGGATGGCGTATTACCTCGACGGGCCCCAACTGACGCACGCGCGTGGCTACAACATCGTGTCTGACGGAATCGCCATGGGGGCGATCCAGGTGCCGGGAGACGGCCGTCCGATCGTTCTGATGGCCGATCGTCAATCCACCGGCGGCTATCCGAAGATTGCGACCATCATCGGTCCCGATCTTGGCCGGCTGGCGCAGGCGCGACCGGGAGCGGTGTTCAGATTCGCGGCTGTATCGATCGACGAGGCGGTTGCGGCTCGCCGCAGCGAGGTGGCGTTGCTGGCGCGTGGGATTGTCGTCGAACCGCTGACACGCACCCATCTCAGTTCGGAGTTTCTGCTCGGCCTCAATCTGATCGACGGTGTCGTCGGGGTTGAGGGCTCCGGATGACGCTAGCCATCAACGCGGTTCAATGCTCAAGCGCCGTCCCGGTCCAGGGCTCGGCTCGCCTGCCGGACTTCGTTCAGGAACGCCTTGGCCAGACGCGATAGAGGCTCCGCCTCAGACCACAGCATATAGGCTACGGCCACGGTCTTCGGCGCGAACGGCCGGACGATAAGGCCCTGGCCGCCGCCCTGGCGCGGCGAAAAGGGATCGACGACCGCGGCACCTACGCCGGCGGCCGCGAGCACGCAGGCCGTATTGCAGTATCGCACCTCGACGGTCGGCTGGAACGGCGCGCCGGCTTGCGCAAAACTCTCGCGCACGGCTTCACCTAGTCGCGTACCGCGCTCCAGCCCGATGAAGGGCAAGCCGACAAGGTCCGAGGCGGAAATGACCGGCTGTTCGGCCAGCGGATGGTTCGGCGGCAGGACGCAGACCATCTCGCCGGTGTGAACCACCTCGTGCGCGATGCCGGGATGATGTGACAGCCCGAGCGCGAAGCCGAGTTCTGCGACCCTGCTCGTGACGCCGTCGATGATTCCCTCGTAGCGCCGCACGTCGAAGAAGACGCGCGTCTGCTGACGGCGGCGCAGGAAGTCCGATAGTGCGTGCGGAATGATGCTATAGGCCAGCGGCGGCGTCGCCACGATCGATAGAAGGCCGGTGCGGCACTCCCGCAAATCGCGCACGCGATTTTCGAGCTTGGCGTGCAGCGCAAAGATCGCTTCGCTTTCCTTGTAGAGCGTCATCGCCTCCGATGTCGGGAACAGCCGGTTGTTGACGCGCTCGAACAGGGCGAAACCCGCCTGTGCCTCCATTGCCTTCAGCGCATTGCTGATCGCCGGCTGCGACAGCGCCAGTTCGTCGGCCGCCGCGACCGTCGTCCGATGGCGGATGACCGCCCGCAGGATCTCCAATTGGCGCAGGTTCATATAACCACCGGTTATTGTCTCGGTGAAAATATCATAGCACGAGTGATTGCGTTTTGGCCCGCGCTTTCGCGTAATCACCTCTGCATCGGGGCGTTGTCGGAGCGGGCTTGTCCGCCTCCTGCGTAAGCAATCCGCTCAGATTGGAGGCAATGTTGGTTCGAGTTCTCCGCGCCGCCGCCGCTCAGATGGGGCCGACGCAAAAAGCGGATCCGCGAGAGCATACGCTTGGCCGGATGCTGGAACTGCTGGAGGCGGCAGCCGCGAGTGGCGCAACGCTGGTGGTTTTTCCCGAACTGGCGTTTACGACCTTCTTCCCGCGATGGCTGATCGAGGGCGAAGCGCTCGAGCATTATTTCGAGCGCGGCATGCCGAATCCGGCCGTGCAGCCCCTGTTCGATCGCGCCCGGGCGCTGCGCATCGGCTTCTATGTCGGTTACGCCGAGCTGACATCGGATGGTCAGCGCTTCAATTGCTCGATCCTGGTCGATGGCGACGGCGAAATTCTCGGCCGCTATCGCAAGGTGCATTTGCCGGGTTCGGTCGAGCCGCGGGCCGGCGCACGCTACCAGCAGCTCGAAAAACGCTATTTCGAATATGGCGACCTCGGGTTTCCTGCCTTTCGGGCGGGCTCCGACTGGCGCAACGCCATCATGGGCATGATGATCTGCAACGATCGCCGCTGGCCGGAAGCCTGGCGCGTGCTGGGCCTGCAGGGCGTCGAGCTGGTGTGTATCGGTTACAATTCCGCGGCCTACGATCCCAACGGCGGTGTTTCCGAAGATGCGGCGCTGCGTACCTTCCATTCAAAGCTCGTCACGCAGGCCAATGCCTACATGAACGCGACCTGGGCGATCGCAGTCGCCAAGGCGGGGAACGAGGACGGCTCCGGACTGATCGGTGGCTCCTGCATCGTCGATCCGAATGGCCGGATTGTTGCAGAGGCGCAGACACTCGCCGACGAGGTCGTCGTCGCCGATCTCGACCTCGATCTCTGTCGCCAGGGCAAGGACAAGATGTTCAATTTCGCCGCGCATCGGCGGCCGGAGCAATACATGGCCATTACCGAGCGCGCGGGCGTTATCGAACCGGTCGATCTCGATGCGATTTAACATGATGCGTCCAGTCGCGGCCGCGGGCCGAAGGAGCTGATATGACACGCCTCTGGTTCTCCGCTGGTTTCGCTGCTCTCCTTGCCATTACAACTGCGCAGGCCGCTGAACTGCCTGAAACAATCAAGCAGGCGGGCACGTTGCGGCTGACGGTCAATTCGACCTACGCGCCCATGGAGTATCGCGATCCGACGACGAACCAGCTCGTCGGGCTCGATATCGATCTTGCGAACGAGCTTGCGAAACGCCTCGGCGTAAAGATCATCTGGAGTGAAACGCCGTTCGCCGAACTCATCCCCTCGTTGCAGACCAAGCGCGCGGATTTCATCATCAGCGGCATTTCAGATCGCGCCTCGCGGCGCGAGACCGCTGATTTCATCGACTATCTGGCGACGGGTCCGCAGTTCTTCGTTCTGGCTGAAAATGCAGCGAAGACCGCCATCGATCTCTGCGGCAAGAAGGTCGGGACCACGCGCAGCACCAGCTTCCCGATCGAGATCGAGAAGTGGAGCAAGCAGAACTGCGAAGCGACCGGCAAGCCCGCCGTGCAATATGTTCCGGGCGAAAACAGCATCGACGTCCGCAACCAGCTCAAGCAGGGCCGCATCGACGCCGCTGTGCAAGGCAGCGAAACCTTGCCCTACGCCCAGGCACAGGAGGCCGGGAAATACCGCATTATCGGTGAGCCGTTCTCCACCGGCTATCAGGGCATCATGTTCCGGAAAGACGATGCGGCGCTACGCGAGGTGGTGACGGAGCATCTCGCCGCGATGATGAGGGATGGTTCGTACAAGGCCATCCTCGACAAATGGGGGCTGGGAGCTAATGCAGTTGCCCAGCCGATGATGAACGCGGCCACGCAATGAGAACGGCGCCCGCGCTGGCCGGAGGCTTCCCCGACATCTCCGGCATGACGGTCGCGCGTCAGGCGCATTGGCAGCGCTGGCTCGCCGCGGCAGCTATTCTCGTGGTGCTGGCGGCGATCGGCCGCGCCTTCGTCAACGGTCAGATTGAATGGAGCTATGTCGGCCGCTTCCTGACTGCGAAGGCGATCCTCGAAGGCATCGTCAACACCATGGTGATGGCGGTGCTCGCGATGTCCCTCGGCATCGTGCTCGGCGTCGTCGCCGCGATCATGCGACTGTCGCCCAATCCAGTGCTCAAATCGGTCGCTGCCGGCTATACGTGGCTGTTCCGCGGCACGCCGCTGATCCTGCAGTTGCTGCTCTGGTTCAACATCGCGCTGGTGTTTCCGACGATCGGCATTCCCGGCCTGTGGGAGGCCCGGGCGGTCGACGTCATGACGCCGTTCCTTTCAGCCCTTCTCGGACTCGGCATCAATCAGGGCGCCTACACGTCCGAAGTGATGCGGGCAGGCATGCTGTCGGTCGACGTCGGACAATATGAGGCCGCCCAGGCGATCGGAATGGGACGATTGCGCGCGCTGCGCCGGATCATTCTGCCGCAGGCGATGCGGGTGGTGACCCCGCCGCTCGGTAATGAATTCATCGGCATGGTGAAGGCGACGTCGTTGGCGAGCGTCATCCAGTATCCGGAGGTGCTGCACGCCGCGGAGAATATCTATTACGCGAATTCGCGCGTGATTGAACTGCTGATCGTCGCCGGCTCGTGGTATCTGCTCGTCGTCTCAATTCTGACGCCCCTGCAGATGCTGCTCGAGCGACGCTTCGCGCGTGGCGCATTGCAGATCACCCGATGACCAAGCCCCTCGTCGCCATCCGATCGGTCAGCAAGAATTTCGGGGAGTTTCAGGCCCTGAACAAGGTCTCGCTGGACGTCCGGGCAGGCGAGGTGCTTTGCCTGATCGGTGCGTCGGGGTCGGGCAAGACGACGCTGCTGCGTTGCATCAACCAGCTTACGCCGGTCGACAGCGGCGGCATCTGGCTCGACGGTGAATTGCTGGGCGTGCGGGAGGAGGGCGGGCGATTGCATCGCCTCACCGAGCGGCAGATTGCGCACCAGCGCCTGAAGACCGGCATGGTGTTTCAGCGCTTCAACCTGTTTCCGCACAAGACGGCGCTGGAAAACATCACCGAAGGTCCGGTGCAAGTGCAGGGCCGCAACCGGGCTGAGGTGCAGGCGGAGGCGATGGAGCTGCTGCGGCGCGTCGGACTGGTGGCGAAAGCCGATGCCTATCCCTCCCAGCTTTCCGGCGGACAGCAGCAGCGGGTGGCGATTGCCCGTGCGCTTGCCATGAAGCCGATGCTGATGCTGTTCGACGAGCCGACCAGCGCGCTCGATCCCGAACTGGTCGGCGAGGTGCTCAGCGTCATGAAGGAACTTGCCCGCAGCGGCATGACGATGATGGTGGTGACGCACGAACTCGGCTTCGCGCGCGAGGTGGCCGACACCGTCATCTATATGGACCATGGCGCGATCGTGGAGTCCGGGCCCGCCGCCGAAGTTCTCGGCGCGCCCCGTGAGGTGCGCACGAAATCGTTTCTTTCCGCGGTGATCTGATGGGGACATTTTCATGATCAAACGTATTCTTGCAGCGGCGTTCCTCTGTGCCGCCGATAGCTCAGCCATGGCGGTCGAGCTGCCACCAGAAATCGCAAAGCAGGGCAGCATCAAGGTTGCGATCGTGCCGAACTATCCTCCGTTGGAATTCAAGGATCCGGCGACCAACACACTGGCCGGTTTCGACGTCGAGCTTGGCGAGGCGCTCGGCCGCAAGCTCGGGCTCAAGATCGTCTGGCAGGAAACCAGTTTCGACCAGATGATGCCCGCGATTGCGACGGGGAGGGTGGATGCGATCCTGTCCGGGATGACCGACATGGCAAGCCGGCAGGATACGGCGACCTTTGTCGACTACCTCCGCAACGGTCCGCGCTTCTTTGTGCAGCAATCGCGCGCAGCCGAGTTCAAGGACACGAAGGCGTTTTGCGGAAAAAAGGTCGGTGCCAGCCGGCGCACGTCGTTTCCGAAACTGATCGCCGCCTGGAGCGACGCGAATTGCGGCGGCAATCCGATCGTATACGTCGGCACCGAAGGCTCGGCCGATGCCCGGACCCAGCTCAGGCAGGGGCGACTCGACGCGGCCGTTCAGGGCGGCGAGACGCTTCCCTACATAATGGACCTCGAGCCCGGGACTTATGTTCCGGTCGGCGAGGTTTTCGCGGTCCAGTTCACAGGACTTGCCTTGGGTGTGAAGGAGACGGTGCTTCAGAAGGCGTTCGTGGAGGCCCTCGACGGCTTGATCGCCGATGGCTCCTACCGCGCGTTGCTGGCGAAATGGAAATTGACCGACTACGGCGTAGAAAAGGCGATGATCAATGCAGGACAGTAAAGCGCTCGCGAGCATTCCTCTGGTTCCGGCGAACACCGCGCCGATGGCGCCGGAGTATCCCTGGCCCAAACCCCATACCTCGGCGATGTTCCTCTCCTTCGACGTGGATGCGGAAAGCGCCTGGACCAGCAAGGACGCAGCCCATGCCCAGCGCCTGATCACGATGAGTTACGGCGGCTACGAGGCGCGCGTCGGCACGCCGAAGCTGCTGGAACTGCTCGATCAGCTTGACCTGAAGGCGACGTTCTTCATCACCGGCTGGTCGGTGGATGCGCACCCAGCGATGGCCGAGGCCATTCTCAAGGCCGGTCACGAGATCGGCCATCACGGCTATCACCATTTGCTGCCGGATCCGGGCGATCCCTGGATTGAGGAAGAACTGGAGCGGGGTTTTGAGGCGCTGAAGCGCCGGCTCGGCGTCAAGCCGACCGGCTATCGGGCGCCTTACGGCGAATTCACCGAAGAATTGCGCGTGGCACTGGTGCGCCACGGCATCGTCTACACCTCCTCGTTTCGGGACGACGTGCGGCCTTACCGCCATCAGCTGGCGGATGGCCGGCCGGGCACGATCGAGCTTCCGGTGACCGCAAGCTACGACGACTGGATGCACGGGCTGTCTGCCCGATTCAGCCCGCGGCCGATCTTTCCGAAGGAGCACGTGCTCTCGATCTGGAAGGATGAACTCGACGAGGTCAGGGATTGGGGCGCGATGGTCACGACCGTGCTGCATCCGCAATGCAGCGGCCGCCCGATGCGGCTGCGCCTGCTGCGGGAATTCCTCACCTACGCCAAATCCTGCCCGGATTTGTGGATCACGACCGGCGAGGCGATCGCGGCGAATTTCAGCCGTCACGAAGCCGCCGCACGCTGAGACCCGCGGCGCCGATCAATTATTCCAGGAGTCCTCGATGATTGTTTCCCGCCGCTCACTCTTGAAGGCCGCGGCCGTAGCGCCGGCGCTGTCGCTGCCGGGGACCGTGCGGGCGCAGTCACAGACCACCCTGCGCTTCATTCCCGTGATCGATCTGACCTTCATCGATCCGATTTACTCCACAGCGCAGGTCTCCCGTAATCATGGATTCATGGTCTACGACACGCTCTACGGCATGAATTCGGCGCTTGAGGTCTCGCCGCAGATGGTGTCCGGGCATGTCGTGTCCAATGACGATAAGCAGTGGGAGCTCACATTGCGCGACGGCCTGCTATGGCATGACGGTGAGCGCGTGCTGGCGCGGGATTGCGTCGCCAGCATTCGCCGATGGGCAGCCCGCGACGGATTCGGCGCCGAACTGATGGCGGCGACGGATGAACTGTCGGCACCGGACGACCGCACCATCCGTTTTCGGTTGAGCCGGCCTTTCCCCCTGTTGCCGGCGGCGCTCGGCAAGGCCGCGATCCAGGCGCCGTTCATGATGCCCGAACGGCTGGCGAGCCAGGATCCGTTCAAGCCGCTGACCGAGGTGGTCGGCAGCGGTCCCTTCCGTTTCGTGGCAGACGAGCGCGTGCAGGGCGCGCGCAATGTGTACGCCCGCTTCGATCGCTATCAGCCCCGGCAGGATGGCAAGCCGGATTGGACCGCCGGTCCCAAGATCGTTCACTACGACCGCGTGGTCTGGACGACGATGCCGGATGCGGCGACAGGGGTCGCTGCGCTGCAAACGCGCGAACAGGATTGGCAGGAAACAACGCCGCACGATTTGCTGCCGGTGTTGAAGCGTAGCGGCGTCACCACGCGGATTCTCGACCCGCGAGGCTACACCTGCATGTTGCGGGTGAACCATCTGCAGCCGCCCTTCGACAATCCGGCTATCCGCCGCGCGCTGCTCGGTGCGATCGACCAGTCCGCCTTCATGACGGCGGTTGCGGGCGAAGATCCCGTCTATCAAACCGCGCCGATCGGCTTCTTTGCGCCGGGGACGCCGATGGCGAGCGATGTCGGCCTGAACGTGTTCCGCGGGCCGCGCGACATGGCGAAGGTCAAGGCCGATCTGAAAGCGGCCGGCTACAATGGCGAGAAGGTGGTGCTGCTCGTCCCAACCAATTCGCTGGCACAAAAGCCGCTCGGCGACATCGCTGCCGACATGCTGCAGCAGGCCGGCATGAACGTCGAATATGCCGGACTGGATTTCGGCATCGTGCTGCAGCGGCAGTTGAAAAAGGAGCCTGTCGCCCAGGGCGGCTGGAGCGCCGGTGTCGGCAACTGGCAGGGCATCGATTGGCTCAACCCGGCCGGCAATTCGAACCTGCGCGGCGACAGCAAAGTGGCCGGCTGGTACAAGAGCGAGAAGATGGGCGCGCTCCGAAGCCAATGGCTCGCGGCTCCCAATCTTGCCGAGCAACAGCGGATCTGCCGCGATATCCAGGCCTTGTCGTTCGAGGAAATTCCCTATTTCCCGATCGGCCAGTATAAACAACCGACCGCCTACCGCTCTGGTATCACCGGCATCCTCGACGGCACGGCCGTGTTCTGGAATGTGAAACCCGCATGAGCACGATCGCAATCTTCGGCAGCTATGTGTTGTCGCGCAATGACGGTGCGCAGGAGGTGCTGCGCGATCATTGGGTGCTGCTCGAAGGCAAGCGGATCGCCGCCGTCACGCGCGACCGTCCGTCTGCCACTGAGGTGTTTGACCGACCGGGCCGTTTCGTGCTGCCCGGGCTTTTGAACCTGCACAACCATTGTTTCAGCGAAGCTGTCGCCCGGACCCACACGGAGGACGGCAACGGTCGCAAGAATAATCAGAGCATCGTCTATACGGTGCTGCTGCCGCTGACCAAGCGCGGCGCCGACATGCTGTCGCCTTCGGAACGCCTTGCCATCGCACGACTCGGCATTCTGCAATTGCTGAAGGGCGGCGCCACGACCGTTATGGAGCCGTTCCGCAACACCATCCCTGAAATGTTCGACGCCGCCGAGGAGATGGGCATCCGCTTCTATGGGGCGCCGTATCTGTTCTCCACGTCGGACGCCAAGGCTGGGCCGGACGGCGTGGTGCGCTACGCCGGCGATGACGGCCAGGCCGATATGGATACCTGGAATGCGCTGTACCATCGCTGGAACGGGCGCGGCGATGGGCGGATCGGCCTTGCGATGAGCCCGCACGCGACCGACACCTGTGGTCCGGATCTGTTGCGGGCATGTGCCGCCCGCGCGCGCGAACTCGGCATTCCCATCACCACTCATCTCGCGCAAAGCCAGGCCGAAGTCGCGACGATCGGCAGCCGTCACGGTGGCCGCACGCCGGCCGAATACCTCGACTGGCTGGGCCTGCTGGCGCCGGACCTACTGGCCGCGCACTGCATCGCGAGCAGCGATGGTGATTTGAAGCTGATGGCGGCGAGGGGCGCCACGGTGCTGAACTGCCCGCGCGTGTTTGCGCGTGCAGGCGTTACCGCGGCGTTCAGCCGGTTCGCCGAGCACGGCGTCCGGACGGTGGTCGGAACCGATGGCTACAACATGGACCTGCTCGGCGAACTCAACGCGGCGTCGATGATCTCGAAGATCGTGTCCGCTCGGCCCGACGTCGCCAATGCACCCGAGTTGATCGAGTCGGTCACGGCAACCGCGGCCGCGGTCATCAAGCGACCGGATCTCGGGATCATCGCCCCGGGTGCAACGGCTGACCTCACCGTCGTCGATTTGACCCATCCCCATCTGCAGCCGCTGTTCGATCCGCGGCGCGGGCTGGTGGCGCTTGGCAATCGCGCCAATATCGACCAGGTCATTGTTGACGGGCGTGTGCTGATCGATGGCGGCCGGTACATTCACGGCGACGAGGCCGCGACGATCTCGGCGGGAACCGCCGCGATCGGCAAGATCTGGGATTTGCCAGAAGCCCAGGCGGCCTTTAATGGCTGACGGTCCGCACACGCGCAGTGTTGGAGGGGCGTGACACGCTCCCGCTGCTTCCTTGACCGTCATATCAGGAGTTCGCAATGCCTTTCGATTTGATCTTGCGCGGCGGTCGAGTAATTGACCCATCCCAAAAACTCGACGCCGTGACGGATGTGGCATTTGCCGGTGGCAAGGTGGCCATGGTCGGAAGCGACCTCAAGGCCGATCCCGGCACCGACGTGCGCGACGTCTCAGGTTACATCGTCACGCCGGGCCTGATCGATCTGCATACGCATGTTTATTGGGGCGGCACCTCGCTCGGCATCGACGCCGAGGAATTCTGCCGCACGTCGGGCGTCACCACGGCGGTTGATACGGGTAGTGCCGGCCCAGGAAATTTTGCCGGCTTCCGAAAGCACGTCATCGAGCCGAGCCAGGTCCGTATTCTCGCTTATCTGCACGTCTCGCACGCCGGCATCTTCGGCTTCTCGCATCGGGTCATGGTCGGCGAGAGCGAAGAGCTCCGGCTGATGAATCCGATCGACGCCGCCACGGTGGCGGATCAAAATCGTGATCTCATCGTCGGCATCAAGGTGCGGGTCGGTCTCCACGCCTCCGGTACCTCGGGGATCGTGCCGCTCGACATCGCGCTTGAGGTCGCCGAACAGGTCGGCATGCCGTTGATGGCGCATATCGACCATCCCCCGCCAAGCTACGAGGAGGTGCTCGCGCGGCTGCGCCCCGGCGACGTCCTCACCCACGCATTCCGGCCCTTTCCCAATACGCCCGCCACGGCCCAGGGCACGGTCAAAAGGGCGGTGCTGGAGGCGCGCGAACGCGGCGTGTTGTTCGACATCGGCCACGGCAAGGGCTCCTTCGCCTTCAAGACCGCCCGGGCGATGCTCGCCAACGGCTTTTATCCCGACACCATCTCTTCGGATGTCCATCTGCTGTGCATCGACGGCCCAGCCTTCGATCAGGTGACGACCATGTCCAAGTTCCTGTGCATGGGAATGCCGCTCCCTGAGGTGGTCGCCGCGTCAACCGTCAATGCCGCGATGGCGCTGCGGCGTCCCGAACTCGGCAGCCTGAAGCCGGGCAGCGCCGGAGACGCCACCCTGATCTCGATCGCGCAAGGGCAGTTTGACTATGTCGACGTCATCGGCGAGCATCTGATCGGCGACCGCAAGATCGTCTCCGAAGGCGTCGTCATTGGCGGTCGCTGGTGGCACCCGAAACCATCGGAGAAGTTCAAGCAACTCGCAGCAGGTTTACCGGCCCTGGATGATGCATCGCTCGAAGACGTGATCGCTCGAAAAATGCGTCTTCGTTCATGATCGACCTGACTTTTGGCAGCGGAACAACCTGGCCCCGCTGGCATACCATTTGCACGCAAAGGAAGCTGATCGCTATCATCTGATTGGCCTGTTTCACCTCACCGGCGCCGAACCCTCGGCCCATGAGACAGGCGGAATCGTTCATCACAACCCAAAACCGGGGAGAGCACCATGGATCGCAGGACGCTGTTGAAGGGATTTGCCGGGGTAGGCAGCCTGGCTGCAACGGGTGGCTTGTCGATGCCGGCCCTTTCCCAAGGCGCCGCGGCGCGCACCTTGCGCTTCGTGCCCCAAGCCAATCTTGCGAATTTCGATCCCATTTGGGGGACCCAGTATGTCGTGCGCAACGCCGCCGCGATGGTGTGGGACACCCTCTATGGCGTCGATGCGACGCTGCAGCCGCAGCGCCAGATGATCGAGTCCGAGGAGACCTCCGATGACGGTCTGGTCTGGACCTTCCGGCTCCGGCCGGGGTTGAAGTTCCATGACGGCGAGCCGGTGCTGAGCAAGGATGTGGTGGCGAGCCTGACGCGTTGGTCGGCGCGCGATCCGATGGGGCTGATGCTCAAGGCGCTTCAGAACGAGCTGGTCGCCGTCGACGACAGGACCTTCAAGTGGTCGCTGAAGGCGCCTTATCCGAAGATGCTGCTGGCGCTGGGCAAGAACAGCACGCCCATCGCCTTCATCATGCCGGAGCGCCTCGCGCAGACCGATCCGTTCAAGCAAATCCCCGACTATATCGGCTCGGGCCCGATGAAATTCGCGAAGAGCGAGTGGGTGCCCGGCGCCAAGGCGGTGTTCGAGAAATTTGCCGATTACACGCCGCGGCAGGAGAAGGCGTCCTGGCTGGCCGGCGGCAAGCAGATGCTGATCGACCGCATCGAATGGGTGGTGATCCCGGATCCCGCTACGGCGGCCGCAGCACTTCAGAACGGCGAGGTCGATTGGTGGGAAAATCCGATCACCGATCTGGTGCCGTCACTGAAGAAGAACCGCAACATCAACGTCGACATCGCCGACCCACTCGGCAACATCGGCTCGTTCCGGATGAACCATCTGCATCCGCCCTTCAACGATGTGAAGGCGCGGCGCGCCGTGCTCACCGCGCTGAGCCAGGAAGATTACATGCGCGCGCTGGTTGGAGATGACCCCGCGCTCTGGAAGCCGCTGCCGGGCTTCTTCACGCCGGATACGCCGCTCTACAGCGAGGCGGGCGGCGAGATACTGAAAGGCAAGCGCGACCTCACAGTGGCCAAGAAGCTCTTGGCCGAGAGCGGTTATTCGGGACAGCCGGTCACTTGCCTGGTGGCGCAGGATCAACCGATCACCAAAGCGTTCGGCGATGTCACCGCCGATCTTTTGAAGCAGATGGGGATGAATGTTGATTTCATCGCGACAGACTGGGGCACGGTCGGTTCCCGCCGCGCCCAGAAGACGCCTCCGGGCCAGGGGGGCTGGCAAGTATTTCACACCTGGCACGCCGGCGCGGATTGCGTCAATCCGGCGGTCTACAATGCTGTTCGAGGTACTGGCGACAAGGCGTGGTTTGGCTGGCCCACGAGCGAGGCCGTGGAAAAGGAAGTCACGGCCTGGTTCGGCGCCAAGAATCTCGATGAGGAGAAGGCCGCGGTGGGGCGCCTCAACAAGGCGGCGCTAGAGGACGTCGTCTATGCGCCGACCGGATTCTTCCTGAGCTATACGGCGTGGCGCAAGAATGTCTCCGGCATCGCGAAGGGGCCGCTGCCGTTCTTCTGGGGCGTGTCGAAGACCGCATGATGGGACAGTGAATCGACATGCTCTCGTATATCCTGCGGCGCATTCTCTCGACGTTGCCTGTAATGGGGATCGTCGCGCTGTTCGTCTTCAGCCTGCTTTACATCGCGCCGGGCGATCCGGCGGCGGTGATTGCAGGTGACCAGGCAAGCCCCGCCGACGTCGAGCGGATACGTCAAAGCCTCGGACTCGACCGGCCGTTTCTGGTCCAGTTCGGCACCTGGCTATGGGACATCTTGCACGGGAATCTCGGCACCTCGATCTTCACCAATTTGCCGGTCGCCAAGATGATCGCGCAGCGGATCGAGCCGACGTTGTCGCTGATGGCGATCACGCTGGTGCTGACCATCCTTGTCGCGGTGCCGCTCGGCGTGGTGGCGGCATGGAAGGCGGGGAGCTGGATCGACCGCACCATCATGGCATTCGCGGTGTTCGCCTTCTCGCTTCCGGTCTTTGTTGTCGGCTATGTCCTTGCCTATGTGTTCGCGCTGCATTTCGAATGGCTTCCGGTGCAGGGCTATACACCGCTGTCCAATGGCGTCTGGCCATGGTTCCAGAACCTGATCCTGCCGGCGCTTGCCCTTGGCTCGGTCTACATCGCGCTGATCGCGCGCATTACCCGGGCCTCGATGCTCGAGGTGTTGCAGCAGGATTATGTCCGCACCGCCCGCGCCAAAGGCCTTGACCAGCGCAGCATCCTGTTCATTCACGCGCTGAAGAACGCGGCCGTTCCGATCGTGACGGTGATCGGTATCGGTATCGCGCTTTTGATCGGCGGCGCGGTGGTGACCGAAAGCGTGTTCGCCATTCCGGGCCTTGGACGGCTGACGATCGACGCGATCCTGCGCCGCGATTATCCTGTCATCCAGGGCATCGTGTTGCTGTTCAGCTTCCTCTATGTGCTGGTCAATCTGATGGTCGACGTTACTTACACCCTGGTCGACCCGAGGATCCGCTATTGACCGTCATGGAAACCAACACGGTGCGGATACCGCCGGGCCTCGTGGTCGCGCCGCAATTGCCGGATCTGCTGTCGCCGGTCAAAATCCGCCGCGGCGTCCTCGGCTTCCTGCGCAATCATCCGACGGTCGCGATCGGCGGCGCATTGCTCATCTGCCTCGTCCTGGTCGGAATCTTTGCGCCTTATCTCTGGACCGTCGACCCGACCACGATCGCGCCCGCCAAACGCACGCGCGTACCATCGGCGGATTACTGGTTCGGTACCGACGTACTGGGCCGCGACATCTATTCACGCGTGATCTACGGGGCGCGGGTCTCGCTCACGGTCGGTCTTTCGGTGGCGGTACTGGCTTCGCTGGCCGGTCTTGCCATCGGCCTTGTCTCCGGCTTCGTGCGATGGGCCGACGGCATCATCATGCGGTTCATGGACGGGCTGATGTCGATCCCGCCGATCCTGCTTGCGGTTGCGCTGATGGCGTTGACGCGCGCCAGCGTCGGCAATGTGATCCTGGCGATCACGGTGGCCGAAATCCCCCGCGTCTCGCGCCTGGTGCGCAGCGTCGTGCTGTCGTTGCGCGAGCAGCCCTATGTCGACGCCGCGACAGCGTCCGGCACGCGAACGCCGATGATCATCCTGCGCCACATCCTGCCCAACACGCTGGCGCCGATGCTGGTTCAGGCGACCTATATCTGCGCCAGCGCCATGATCGTGGAGTCCATTCTCTCCTTCATCGGTGCCGGTACGCCGCCCACCATTCCGTCCTGGGGCAACATCATGGCCGAGGGCAGGGCGCTGTGGCAGGTCAAACCCTACATCGTATTCTTTCCCGCCGCGTTCCTGTCCGTCACCGTGCTGGCCGTCAACCTGCTCGGCGACGGCCTGCGTGACGCGCTCGATCCGCGAATGGCAAAGAGTCTCTGATCTAATGGCATTGCTCGAAGTCGAAAATCTGCAGACCCATTTCCGGACCCCCGAGGGCATCAACCGCGCCGTCGACGGTGTTTCCTTCGATGTCAATGAAGGCGAGACGCTGGCGATCGTCGGCGAATCCGGTTGCGGCAAGTCGGTCACCTCGATGTCGTTGATGCGCTTGATCCCCGAGCCCCCCGGCAAGATCGCAGGCTCGATCCGCTTCCAGGGCAAGGATCTGCTGCAACTCTCCGAGCGCGAAATGCGCGCCATTCGCGGCAACGACATTTCGATGATCTTCCAGGAGCCGATGACGAGCCTCAATCCGGTGCTGACCGTCGGCCGTCAGATCGGAGAGACGCTGCGCATGCATCAGGGGCTCGACAAGCAGGCCGCGGAAGCCCGCGCCGTCGACATGCTGAACCTGGTCGGCATCCCGGAGTCGGTACGGCGCGTGCGCGAATATCCGCATCAGCTTTCCGGCGGCATGCGCCAGCGCGTGATGATCGCGATGGCGCTGGCCTGCAACCCAAAACTCCTGATCGCCGACGAGCCGACCACGGCGCTCGACGTCACGATCCAGGCGCAGATCCTGCAGTTGATGCTGGACCTCAAGCGCCGGGTCGGTGCGGCGATCATCCTGGTCACCCATGATCTCGGCGTGGTCGCTGAAATCGCCGAGCGCGTCATGGTGATGTATGCCGGCCGCAAGGTCGAGGAGGCGCCGGTGGCCCAACTATTCCGCTCGCCGCGTCATCCCTATACGCAGGGCCTGCTCGGCGCGGTGCCCAAGCTCGGCTCCTCGCTCACAGGGGCCGCGCGGCGTCTCGCCGAAATCCCGGGCCAGGTGCCCAGCCTCAAAGGACGGATCGAGGGCTGTGTGTTCGCGGGGCGGTGCGCGCTGGCGACCGATCTCTGCCGGCAGGTCGCGCCAGGTCTTGAAGAGAAGGGCCCCCGCCATATCGCTGCCTGCCACTATGCCGTCAAGGAGGCGGCTGCGGCATGAACGCGCCACTGCTCCAAGTCCCCTTGCTGCAAGTCCCGTTGCTGCAGGTCAACGATCTCAAGAAACATTTTCCGGTCCGCGGCGGCTTGTTCAGCCGCAAGTCCAAATGGGTCTATGCGGTGGACGGCGTGTCCTTTGAGGTCGCGCGCGGCGAGACGCTGTCGCTGGTCGGCGAGTCCGGTTGCGGCAAGTCGACGGTCGGCCGCGCGATTCTGCGCCTGTTCGACATCACGTCGGGCCAGGTGGTGCTCGACGGCCAGCGCATCGACGACGCGTCACCCGCAGCCCTGCGCAGCATGCGCCGCCGTGTGCAGGTGGTGTTCCAGGATCCGTTCTCCAGCCTCAATCCGCGCATGCGCGTGCGCGATATCCTGGCCGAGCCGATCCGCAATTTTGGTCTTGCCAAATCTTCCGCCGAACTCGAGGCCAAGGTTGCGGCGCTGATGGACACCGTGCGCCTGCCGCGTGACGCGCTGGGCCGCCGGCCCCACGAATTCTCGGGCGGCCAGCGCCAGCGCATCGGTATCGCCCGGGCATTAGCGGCGGAGCCCGAGCTGATCGTCTGCGACGAAGCAGTCTCGGCGCTCGACGTCTCGGTCAAGGCGCAGATCGTCAACCTGCTGCAGGATCTGCAGCGCGAGTTCGGCCTCGCGCTGCTCTTCATCAGCCACGATCTGGCGATCGTCGAGCATATGACGCACCGTGTCGCCGTGATGTATCTCGGCAAGATCGTCGAGACGGCGCCCAGGCAGCAGATCTTCACCGCGCCCCGGCATCCCTATACCAGGGCGTTGCTGTCGGCGGTGCCGGTGCCGGAGCCTGGCGCGATCCGCAACCCGATCATCCTGAAAGGCGACGTCCCGAGCCCGATCAATCCGCCGAGCGGTTGCCGATTCCACACGAGGTGTCCATACGTGTTCGATCGCTGCCGGACCGAGGAGCCGAAACTGCGCTCGGTTGGCGACGACCAGTGGGCCGCGTGTCATCTCGACGCGCTGCCGGTCTGATCGCTTCGAAGGGCTTCATGAATCATCTGGCAAATCTGAAGCGATTGGGGTTTTTCACGCGACTGCTCGACGACGTGGGTCCGGCGGAACGATATCGCCTCGCGGCAGCGCAGATCGTCCACGCGGAAACAGCGGGTCTTGATTCCGCATGGATCGCGCAGCACCATTTTCATGAGAGCGAGGGCGGGCTTCCGGCGCCCTTTGCTTTTCTCGGCTTCGTCGCGGCACAGACATCCCGCATTCGCCTCGGCACCGGCATCGTTACCCTGCCGCTGGAAAACCCCGTCAGGGTGGCGGAGGACGCTGCGGTCCTCGACCTGTTGTCGAACGGCCGTTTTGAACTTGGTGTCGGTACCGGCGGAAACCCGTCGGCCTTTGCCGCCTTTGGGCTGGACAGTGCGCAGCGCGCGGAGATTTTCGGCGACAACCTCGACATCGTCCGCAACGCACTGGCCGGCGCGCCGCTGGCTGGTGGCGATACGCTTTATCCTGCGAGGCCGCAATTGTGCGACCGGATCTGGCAGGCGACCTTTTCCGTCAGCGGCGGGGCGAGGGCCGGTAAAGCGGGCGACGGCTTGCTGTTGTCGCGAACGCAGCCGCGGCCAAGGGAAACGCCGCACGCGTCGCTTGCCGAGATTCAGCATCCCATCATCGACGCCTATCTCGCCGCACTGCCGCCGGGGCGCGAGCCCCGGATCATGGCGTCGCGCAGCGTCTTCGCCGCCGATGATCGGCAGGAGGCGCTGCAGCTGGCCGACATCGGACTGCGGCGTGCGCGCGCGAGCTTCATTGCAGGCGGTCATGCCCCGCCGGGAGAGGCGTTGAGCGACATGATCACCGCATTCGATACCCATGTCGGGACGCCTGACGACGTCATCGCTTCGCTGCGCGCCGACAGCATTCTGGAGCGGGTGACCGATCTGGTGTTTCAGGCGCATTCGGTCGACCCGCCGCACCCATTCATTCTGCGATCCATCGAGCTGGTCGCCGAAAGAGTTGCGCCGGCACTGGGGTGGACGAAAGGGACCATACCGGGCCCGGACACAGAATCGCGAAAACAACCCCATGCAAAGAAAGATCGTCCGGGGTTTGAGGTGTTATAATACCATTTACGGTGCGGAAATCAGCAAGGCAGCGAACGTCCGTCAGGCGTCAACCGCCACCTTCAATGCCTCGGCACGGATCTCCTCCACCAGCCGTTCCTTCAGCTGGACGAATTCGGGCGCGGTCTTGATCTTGTAGGATCGCGGGTGGGGCAGGTCGACCGCGATCTCGGCCTTGATGCGGCCAGGGCGGGCGCTCATGACGATGACGCGGCTGCCGAGGAAAATGGCCTCCTCGATATCATGGGTGACGAACAACACGGTTTTCTGGTCGCGTTCCCAGATGCCGAGCAGCATTTCCTGCATCAGCACGCGGGTCTGATTGTCGAGTGCGCCGAACGGTTCGTCGAGCAGCAGGATCTTGGGATCGTTGGCAAGCGCACGCGCGATCGCCGTGCGCTGCTGCATGCCGCCGGAGAGTTGCTTCGGCCAGTGATTTTCAAAGCCGGACAAGCCAACCCGTTGAATAAATCCATCGGCGATCTTGCCGCGTTCGGCCTCGGAAATTCCGCGCTCGCGTAGCCCGAACGCGATGTTTTCGCGCACGGTCAGCCAGGGGAATAGCGTGTAGGATTGAAACACCATGCCGCGATCCGCGCCGGGGCCCGTTACCTCCTGCCCGTCGAGAACGACGCGGCCGCTGGTCGGCCGGTCGAGCCCGGCGATGATGCGCAGCAGCGTGGATTTTCCGCAGCCCGAGGGCCCAAGGATGGTGACGAAGTCGTTGTTGCCGACGTCGAGATTGGTGGGCTCCAGCGCCCGTGTCGGCGCATTGCCCTGGCGCGCAGGGAAGGTGCGCGAGACCTGATCGATCTTGAGCGTGGTCACGCCAATCTCCACGGAAACAGCCAGGCGTTGAAGGCCTTGAACAGGAAGTCCGAGACGAGGCCGATTAGCCCGATGACGATAATGCCGAAGATGATCTGCCCGGTGTTGAGCAGCGCCTGGCTGTCGGTGATCATGTGGCCGATGCCCGAGGATGAGCCGATGAGTTCGGCGACGATGACGTAGGTCCACGCCCACCCCAGTACGAGCCGGAGAATTTCCGCGATCTCGGGAGCGGACGACGGCAGCAGGACGCGGCGGATGATACCGCTGTCGCCGGCGCCAAGCGTGTAGGCGGCTTCAACGAGATCGCGCCTCGTGTTGCCGACGTTTACGGCGATCATCAGGATGATCTGGAAAACCGAGCCGATGAAAATCACCAGCAGCTTCTGCAACTCGCCGATGCCGGCCCACAGGATCAACAGCGGAATGAAGGCCGAGGCGGGCAGGTAGCGGGCGAACGAGACGAACGGCTCAAGAAAAGCCTCGATCGGTTTGTAAGCGCCCATCAGAACGCCGAGCGGCACCGCGATGATGGCCGCCAGCACAAAGCCGCCGATCACCCGCCATATCGTCATGCCGATGTCGTACAGGAAGCCATGCTTGATCAGCAGTTCCCAGCCTTCCTGCAGCATGGTCAGCGGGTTAGCGAGAAACGTTTTCGACACGTAGCCGCCAAACGTGGCCCATGCCCACAGGGCAACGAACAGGACGAAGAAAGCGAAGCCATAGGCCACGCGCTGCTTCGACGTCACGGGATCTAGGGGTCTTATCAAAGGCTAATCCTCAAGGCGGAGCGCAGTGCGCGAAATGTCCCGCTTCCAAACCACGAAGCGGGACCGTCGCGGCGTCGTCTGGTCTACTTGATGAAGCTCGCGTCAAAGAGGTCTTCGGTCTTCGGGATCGATTTGATGATACCGATTTCGAGCAGCAGCTCGCCGGCTTCCTTGGTGAAGGCCTGGAACTCGCCCGCGAAGAATTTCTGGTTAGCGGCCTTGTCCTGCCAACGCAGGTATTTTGCCGAATTGCCGAACTGCTCGCCGGACTGCTTCACGTCCGATCCCATGATCTCGTAAGACTTGGCCTGGTCCTTTTCGATCAGGGCCACGGCCTCGAAATAGCTGTCAGCCAGCGCTTGCGCGGCCTTCGGATTGTCGGTCAGGAATTTCGGCGTGCAGCCGAACGTGTCCATGATCATCGGGTAGTCGAGCGTGGTGGCGATGATCTTGCCCTTGTCCGGCGCGGCACGCACCGTCGAGAGGTAAGGCTCATACGTCATGGCGGCATCGTTCTGGCCGGCCACGAAGGCTTGCGCGGCCGCGGCGGGTTCCAGGTTCACCACCGTCACGTCCTTGACCGTGAGACCATTCTTCTTGAGCATCCAGGCCAGGGTGAAATAGGGGGCGGTGCCGGGTGCGGACGCGGCGACCGTCTTGCCCTTCAGATCCTTGATCGCGGCGACGTCGTTTCGCGTGGCCATGCCGTCGGCGCCGTAGCTCTTGTCGAGCTGGAAGATCTGCTTGGTCGCGACGCCATTGGCATTCCAGGAAATCCAGGTTTCCACCGTGGTTGCCGCGCATTGGATGTCACCTGACGCAATGGCCAGGTGGCGATCTTTTTGCGGGATCTTCTTGATCGTCACGTCGAGGCCGTTCTTCTTGAAGATGCCGGCCTGGTTTGCGAGCGTGAGCGGTGCAAAGCCGGTCCATCCCGAGATGCCGATGCCGACTTTTACGTCCTGTGCGATGGCTGGTGCGGACACCAGGAGAGCTGCGGTTGCGGCAAATACTCTAAAACTAAGCATGGCTGTATCCCTTTTTCTGGTTCACCGATTGCGTCTTGCTCGTCTGTGCAGCGTTGCTGCTTTTTATTGCTGCTGCATAAATTGTGCCGGATCTTGTGCGCATTGATTTCCCTCTCAGCCGCCCTTGAAGCGGGCAACCAGTTTGTGGGACTCGCCCGGATAAACCAGGCGCACTGCCGTCAGTGTCCGTGCACTGCGCCAGGTGTGGCGGTCGATCACGAGGCAGGGCGCACCGATCGCAATGTCCAGTGCGGCTGCGGCCTTGTCGTCGGCCACGATAGCGCTGATCGAATGCTCTGCTTCCGTCCATGGGACATGGTGAAGCAACCACGTGCCGGGCGGTTCGACCGCAAAATCGGCCGTGGCGGCTTCGGGCACCGCGTCGAGATCGATAAGCCTGTCCTCGATCGCGAACGGCACGCCATCGGCGCTGTGGCGACAGGCAATCGCAATCACTTTCCCGGTTTTCCGCACACCAAGACGCGCGCGGTCGGCGGCATTTGCAGCGCGGCGCGAGCACTGGATCAACTGATAGCCATAGCTGCGGCCGAGCGCGGTGATCTCCGCGCGGATGTCGGGAATCGTCAGGACTGCTGACAGGAATTTGGGACGGCGTACAAAGGTGCCGGCCCGCCGCCGCCGCTCGATGAGATCGGCTTGCGCCAGTTCCGACAGCGCCTTGCTCACGGTCATTCGCGCGCAGCCATAGCGAGCCATGAGTTCGTGTTCGAACGGGATGCGGTGACCCGGCGGCCATTCGCCGGTCAGGATGCGGCGTTCGATGTCGAGGCGTATCTGCTTGTACAGCGTCGGCTTGTCGGCTGCCTGGTTTTTATCGCGATCGATCGAGAGGCTCATGCGACGAGCCTTCGCACGGACGCGTTGAAGGCCTCGCGCGCCTTCTGGCGAAGCCGGTGATGCCCGCCTTCAACGACCTTGCTGCCATCAGCCCAGACACAGTCGATGGCATCAGCATTGGCCGCAAAAATCCAGCCGTCGAGGACCGCATCCCGATGGCGTCCGGCGAGCGAGGGATGCGCGGTGTCGAGCGTGACGATATCGGCGCGCGCGCCTGCCTGAATTCCTGTGGTCGGCTGTGCGAGCGCCTGGGCGCCGCCGGCCAGCGCGGCGTCGAACAACGCGCGTCCGGTCGAGATGCCCGGACCGCCGGACAACACATTGCGCTCGCGGTGCTTGAGCCGCTGGCCGTATTCGAGCTGGCGCAACTCCTCGGCAACGCCGACGAGGACGTTGGAATCGGTGCCGACGCCGAAACGGCCGCCGGCGTCGAGGAATTCGCGCGCCGGAAAAGTACCGTCGCCGAGGCTTGCTTCGGTAACCGGGCAGAGGCCCGCAACAGCGCCGCTCTTGGCAAGCGCAGCGATCTCGGTCGCGGTGGTGTGCGTTGCATGGATCAGGCACCAGCGCTGATCGATCGGCGCATGTTCGAGCAGCCACTCGACCGGCCGCCGGCCCGACCACGCGATGCATTCCTCGACTTCTTTGGTTTGTTCGGCGGCGTGGATATGGACCGGCCCGCCTTCGGCCAGCGGCACGATGGCCGCCAGTTCGTCCGGCGTCACGGCGCGCAGGCTGTGCGGAGCGATACCGACATTGACTCCGGGCAACGCACGGACAGCCAGTTTTGTAGCGGAAATCAGTTTGGCGAACTGGTCGACTGAACAGATGAAGCGGCGCTGGCCGGCATGGGGCGCGGCACCACCAAAGGAGCCGTGCGCGTAGAAACTCGGCAGCAGGGTGAGTCCGATGCCGGTGGCCTCGGCGGCTTGCGCAATTCGCGTCGCCATTTCGGCCGGGTTGGCATAGGGCGTGCCGTCGTGGTTGTGATGGAGATAGTGGAATTCCCCGACGCGCGTGAAACCTTGCTCCAGCATCTCGACATAGAGCAATGTCGCGACGGCTTCGGTGTCTTCGGGTGTCATGTTCAGCGCAAAGCGATACATCGTCTCGCGCCAGGTCCAGAAGGTATCGGCGGTATTACCGCGCGTTTCGGCAAGGCCCGCCATGCCACGCTGGAACGCATGGCTATGCAGGCTGGCTATTCCCGGGATGGCCAGATGGTGTCGTTCATCTTCGGCTTCCGGCGCCGCGCCGACGGTAATCTTGGTGATGATCCCATCGGCCACAACCACTTGCACGTCATCGGCCCACCCGGATGGGAGCAGCGCTGACGCGAAATGCAGAGTGGACATGTTTTCCAAACCGGCTGGACAGAACACCGGCACGATAATATGTATAGACATATCGTCCCGTCAAGCTTCTGCCGTTGAGGGAATGCTGCATGGCCGAGCGCTTTGATCGAATATGGAAGAATGCCCGGCTCGCCACCATCAGGGAGGATCTGCCCGACGTCGGCGTGATCGAGCAGGGCGTGATCGCCGCGCGGGACGGCCGCATCGTCTTTGCCGGCAGCCGTTCCGATTTTCCATCTGACGCCGATGCGGCTGAGCGGATCGATTGCGCAGGGCGGTGGATCACGCCGGGACTGATCGATTGCCATACCCATCTGGTGTTCGGCGGAAACCGCGCGCACGAGTTCGAGCTGCGGCTGCAGGGCGCAAGCTACGAAGAGATCGCGCGGGCGGGCGGCGGCATCGTCTCGACGGTCGCGGCGACGCGGGCGTCGAGTGAGGCTGAACTCGTTGCCGGTGCGCTGCCGCGGTTAGATGCGCTGATTGGCGAGGGCGTGACGACGGTCGAGATCAAATCCGGTTACGGGCTCAACACCGAAACCGAGATGCGGCAACTCTCGGCCGCGCGTGAGCTGGGCCGCAAGCGGCCGGTCAGCATCCGAACCAGTTTTCTTGGCGCGCACGCGTTGCCGCCGGAAGCCGATGGCGACAAGGATCGCTACATCGAGCTTGTTTGCCGCGAGATGCTGCCGGCGGTGGCGCAAGCCGGGCTTGCGGACGCCGTCGACGCCTTCATGGAAGGCATCGCTTTTTCGGGCGAACAAACGGCGCAGGTGTTCCGCGCGGCCAAGGCGCTGGGACTGCCGGTCAAACTGCATGCCGATCAATTGTCGAACCTCGGCGGCGCGGCCCTTGCCGCGGAATTCTCCGCTCTGTCCGCCGATCATCTGGAGCACACGGATGAAGCCGGCGCCGCTGATATGGCTCGGGCTGGCACGGTGGCCGTCCTGCTGCCGGGCGCGTTCTATTTCATTCGCGAAATCACAAAACCGCCGGTCGAACTGTTCCGTGCCCACGGCGTCAACTTGGCGCTGGCGACTGACTGCAATCCCGGCAGTTCGCCGCTGACGTCGCTTCTGCTGGCCATGAACATGGGTGCGACGCTGTTCCGGATGAATGTTGCCGAATGTCTCGCCGGTGTGACGCGGGAAGGGGCACGCGCACTCGGCATTCTCAATGAGACCGGCACGCTCATAACAGGTAAATGGTGCGATCTCGCGATCTGGGATATCGAGCGGCCCGCCGAACTCGTCTACCGGATGGGCTTCAACCCGTTGCATTCGAGGGTGTGGAGAGGGCAATGAGCGACCGCAACGCATCCATTGTCGTTTCGCCCGGACGGGTCAGCCTCGACGATCTGGCGCAGGTGCTTGCTGGCGCGGCCGTCGTGCTCGAGCCGTCGTTCTGGCCGCGCGTCGAAGCGGCATCGGCCATCGTTGCGAAGGCCGCGGGCGCTGACGTTCCGGCGTACGGCATCAATACCGGGTTCGGAAAACTGGCGTCGAAGCGAATTCCACCGGACCAGACGACGCTGCTGCAACGAAACCTGATCGTGTCGCATTGCTGTGGCGTAGGGCCGCCGACGCCGGAGCCGATCGTGCGCCTCATGATGGCGCTGAAGATCGTCTCCCTGGGGCGGGGCGCGTCAGGCGTTCGCCGCGACATCATCGAGCAACTGCAGGCCATGCTGGCGCGGGGCGTTTATCCGCTGGTGCCGCAGCAGGGGTCAGTGGGCGCATCGGGCGATCTGGCGCCGTTGGCGCATATGACCGCCGTCATGATCGGTGAGGGGCAGGCGCTCATGGATGGCAAGGTCGTGCCGGGCCTTGATGCGTTGGCCGCCGCCGGTCTCGCGCCGGTGACACTCGGGCCGAAAGAAGGTCTCGCTTTGATCAACGGCACGCAGTTTTCGACCGCCTACGCCATTTCCGGACTGCTGCGTGCCTATAACCTGCTCTGCGCGACGCTGGTGACCGGCGCGTTGTCGGTCGATGCGGCGATGGCTTCGACGGCGCCGTTTCGCGCCGAGATCCAGCAGTTGCGAGGGCATGCCGGGCAAATCGCCACCGGGGCAGCGCTGACAGCGTTGCTGGAGGGCAGCGATATCAGGAACTCGCATCTCGAGGGCGACGAGCGCGTGCAGGATCCGTATTGCCTGCGTTGCCAGCCGCAAGTGGCCGGCGCCGTACTTGACCTGCTGACGCAAGCCGCCCGCACATTGACGATCGAGGCCAATGCCGTCACCGACAATCCGCTGGTGCTGGTAGAGAGCGGAGAGATCGTCTCGGGTGGAAATTTTCACGCCGAGCCGGTCGCGTTCGCCGCTGACCAGATTGCGCTGGCCTTGTCGGAGATCGGCGCGATCAGTGAACGGCGCATCGCTACGCTGGTTGATCCTGCGCTGAACTTTGGTCTGCCGCCATTCCTTACCCCGGATCCCGGCATCAATTCCGGCTTCATGATTGCCGAAGTTACGGCGGCCGCACTTTATGCCGAGAACAAGCAACGTGCCGCGGCCTGCTCGATCGATTCGACACCGACCAGCGCCAACCAGGAAGATCATGTGTCGATGGCCGCGCACGCCGCGCGCCGGTTGTCCGACATGGCGGATAATCTTGCGACCATTCTCGGCATCGAGTTGCTGGTGGCGGCGCAGGGCATCGGGCTGCGCGCACCGCATACGACCAGCCCCGCACTTGCCGCGGTGATTGCTACGCTGCGCGAGCAAGTACCGGCGCTCGGTGGCGACCGCTACATGGCCGACGACATTGCGAAAGCAACGGCGCTGGTCGCAGCCGGTGCATTGCCACCAGCCGCGATTTCGGTACTCAACAACAACCCGTTTCCAATGCTTGCCTAACAAGACTTGCCGAGAAAGGTCATCTGTCATGAATCGCCGACTGGACAACGACCGCATCATTCGATCGCCTCAGGGGTCCGAGATCAGCGCCAAGAGCTGGCTGACGGAAGCGCCGCTGCGGATGCTGATGAACAATCTCGATCCTGACGTGGCCGAACGGCCGAGCGAACTCGTCGTCTATGGCGGCATTGGCCGCGCAGCCCGCGACTGGGACAGCTTTGATCGGATCGTTGCGTCACTGCGCAAGCTGGAAGGCGACCAGACGCTGGTCGTTCAATCGGGCAAGCCGGTTGGCATTTTCCGCACCCATGCCGATGCGCCGCGCGTGCTGATCGCGAATTCGAATATCGTGCCGCACTGGGCGACGCTCGATCATTTCAATGAACTCGACAAGCAGGGCTTGATGATGTTCGGCCAGATGACCGCCGGGTCGTGGATCTACATCGGCAGCCAGGGCATCGTGCAGGGGACCTATGAAACATTTGTCGAGGTGGGCCGACGGCATTACGGCGGCAGCCTTGCGGGCAAGTGGATCCTGACGGCAGGTCTTGGCGGCATGGGCGGCGCGCAACCGCTTGCCGCGACGATGGCCGGTGCGTCGATGCTCGCCGTCGAATGCCAGCCGAGCCGCATCGAGATGCGGCTGCGCACGGGTTACCTCGACCGTCAGGCCAGCACGCTCGACGAGGCGCTCGCGCTCATGGCGGAGGCGGCGCAGAGCGGGAAACCGGTTTCGGTCGGCCTGCTCGGTAACGCCGCCGATATTTTTCCCGAGCTGGTGCGCCGCGGCGTCAGGCCGGACATTGTCACCGACCAGACCAGCGCGCACGATCCGATCAACGGCTATCTGCCGAAGGGATGGACGCTTGCGGAGTGGGCGTCGAGGCGCGAGGCCGACCCGAAAGCGGTGGAGGCGGCGGCCAAGACCTCCATGGTCGGCCACGTCCAGGCCATGCTGGATTTCCACGCCCAAGGCATTCCCACGCTCGACTACGGCAACAACATCCGCCAGATGGCCAAGGACATGGGGCTGAAGAACGCGTTCGATTTCCCCGGTTTCGTTCCGGCCTATATCCGTCCGCTGTTCTGCCGAGGCGTCGGACCGTTCCGGTGGGCGGCGCTATCGGGGGATCCCGAAGACATTTTCCGCACCGATGCCAAGGTCAAGGAGCTGATGCCTGACGACAAGCATCTGCACAACTGGCTCGATATGGCCAAAGCGCGGATCAAGTTCCAGGGGCTGCCGGCGCGGATCTGCTGGGTCGGCCTTGGCGATCGCCACCGGTTGGGTTTGGCGTTCAACGAAATGGTGGCAAGCGGCGAACTGAAGGCGCCCATCGTGATCGGTCGCGATCATCTCGACAGCGGCTCGGTGGCGAGCCCGAACCGCGAGACGGAAGCGATGCGCGACGGCTCGGATGCGGTGTCCGACTGGCCGCTGCTCAATGCGCTGCTCAATTGTGCGAGCGGGGCCACGTGGGTCTCGCTGCATCACGGCGGCGGCGTCGGTATCGGCTATTCGCAGCACGCCGGCATGGTGATCGTCGCTGACGGTACGCCGGAAGCTGCGCGCCGCCTCGAGCGGGTGCTTTGGAATGACCCGGCGACGGGGGTCATGCGCCATGCCGACGCTGGCTATGAGAGCGCGATCGAGTGTGCAACGACCAACGGTCTCGATCTGCCTAGTCTGACGTCGTAGCTCGGAGTCCTCACTGAGGCACGATGCCCGCTTTCGGTAGCGAGCGCGCGAGGCCGGCCCGAAGTCGTATCCCCGATCGTGCGTCCGGCAACGACGTCGGTGGGTACGGGCCCGAGAATCAATACCGGCGCGCCGTTTGAACGTTCAATTTTCTCGCCGACCGGGCAGAACCGAGGGCGATGAAGGGCGACCGAAACAAGAAAGTCATACTAATATGACAATATGCTATACAAGGCCTGCGGGGTGTGGCATGGGAGGTCGCGCCAGCCTTGATCTTGCCCGAAGAGGCGGGACGGTCCGCAATATCTAGGGAGCGAAACCAGCCATGACTCTCAAAGACCTGTCATGAGGTCCGACCGGGTTGTGATTGCGCCAGGCCGCGGTCATTTCAGCCAGGTGGAAGTGACCCGGACGATCGGGATCGACATCATTGTCGGCCGCTATCCGGAAGGCGCCAGTCTGCCGCGCGATGCGGAGCTGACTGCCATGTTCGACGTCTCGCGCACCGTATTGCGTGAAAGCGTCAAGACGTTGTCCGCCAAGGGATTGCTCAACGCCAAGGCGGGCGTCGGCACGCGGGTCAGGGAACGTTCGGCCTGGAACATGTTCGATCCCGACGTGCTCGGCTGGCACCTCGAAGCCGGGATCGACAAGCGGTTTCTTCGTGATCTTGCCGACATCCGCCTTGCCGTCGAGCCGCATGCCGCGGCCCTTGCCGCCGAGCGACGGGCGGATGATGCGATCGCTCACCTGCGCGACAGCATCGCCAAAATGCGCAGCTTTGCTTCGGACAGCATTGAATTCGCCGATGCTGATCTTCGGCTGCACCTCGACATCGCGACCAGTTCGGCAAACCCGTTCATGCGATCGATCGGGGCCGTGATCGAGGCGGCATTGCGCGCGTCGTTTCGGCTGAGCGCGCCGACCGAGGAGCGGGAGCGCGAACTCACCATCGCTGCCCACG
The DNA here is from genome assembly GCF_040546575.1 of Bradyrhizobium sp. OAE829. Taxonomy (NCBI): domain Bacteria; kingdom Pseudomonadati; phylum Pseudomonadota; class Alphaproteobacteria; order Hyphomicrobiales; family Nitrobacteraceae; genus Bradyrhizobium; species Bradyrhizobium sp. OAE829. The sequence goes on from NZ_JBEPOE010000001.1 coordinate 7,449,761, forward strand.
AACGAATTGTCGACGCAATCGCCGAGCGAAATGCCGAGGCGGCTTCCGCGGCGATGAGGGAAGTCATCTTCAACGGTCTGCGTCGTCACGGCGCGGCTGGCTAAGGAAAGTGGAGAATGGTTATGGCAGGTTCCACCGTCGAGCGACCTTATAAAGGTGTGTTTCCGGTCGTCCCCACGGTGTTCGACGGCGACGGCCGGCTCGATCTCGACGGCCAGAAACGTGCCGTCGATTGCATGATCGACGCCGGCTCGCAGGGGCTGTGCATCCTCGCCAACTTCTCCGAGCAGTTCGTGCTGACCGATACCGAGCGCGACACGGTACTCGACGCCGTATTGAAGCATGTTGCGGGACGCGTTCCCGTCATCGTCACGACCACGCATTTTGCTTCACACATCTGCGCCGAACGTTCGCGGCGGGCCGAGCAGGCGGGCGCCGCCATGGTGATGGTGATGCCGCCCTATCATGGCGCGACCATCCGGGTCGGGGAAAACGCCATCTATGAGTTTTTCCGCACCGTTTCGGATGCGATCTCGATTCCGATCATGATCCAGGATGCGCCGGTCGCCGGCACGCCGCTGTCGGCGGCCTTTCTCGCCCGCATGGCGCGCGAGCTTGAGAACATCGCCTATTTCAAGATCGAGACGCCCCAGGCCGCCGCCAAACTGCGCGATTTGATCGCGCTCGGCGGCGCGGCGATCGAAGGTCCGTGGGACGGCGAGGAGGCGATCACGCTGATGGCCGACCTCGACGCCGGTGCGACCGGCGCCATGACCGGCGGAGGTTATCCCGACGGCATTCGCCAGATCACCGATCCGTATTTCGCCGGCCGCCGCGCCGAAGCGGTTGCGGCCTATGAACGCTGGCTGCCGCTGATCAACTATGAAAACCGCCAGTGCGGCCTGATCGCCTGCAAGGCGCTGATGAAGGAAGGCGGCGTCATCAGGCACGAAACCGTCCGGCTTCCGCTCCAGCCGCTGCATCCGGCCGTTCGGGCTGGGCTGATCGAAATCGCGCGCCCGCTGAATCCGCTCGTGCTGCGCTGGGGCAAGTGAGCCGCTGACATCGTTCCTCGAACGTCGAGAAGAGTTGACGTGACCACCATTCGCATTGCCATCGTCGGCCTCGGCAAGATCGCCAGGGATCAGCATATCCCGGCGATATCAGGCACCGACGGCATCGAACTTGCGGCGATCGCGAGCCGCAACGCTTCGATCGACGGGATCGTGCATTTTGCGACGCTTGACGAACTGCTGGGCGCCAAACTCGATATTGATGCCGTTGCGCTCTGCACGCCGCCCCAGGTGCGCCATACGCAGGCGGCGGCCGCGCTGAAGGCCGGCAAGCACGTGCTGCTCGAGAAGCCGCCGGGCGCCACCGTCAGTGAACTCGATCCGCTGGTCGCGGCGGCCAGGCAAACCGGGCGAACGTTGTTTGCAACCTGGCATTCGCGTTTTGCGCCGGCCGTCGAACCCGCAAGAAGTTTTCTCGCCGCTCGACAGATCAAGTCGGTGGTCGTCGAATGGAAGGAGGATGTCAGGGTCTGGCATCCCGGCCAGGCCTGGATCTGGGAGCCGGGCGGGCTTGGCGTGTTCGATCCCGGCATCAACGCGCTCTCGATCCTGACCCGCATCCTGCCGCGGCCGTTCTTTCTGACGGAGGCCGAACTGTCCTTCCCGCGCAATCGCGCGGCGCCGATCGCGGCCGATCTCGTCTTTTCGGACGAGACGGGCATTCCGATCCGGGCGGAATTCGACTGGCGCCAGACCGGCCCGCAGACCTGGGATATCCGGGTCGAGACCGATGCCGGGTGGCTGACGCTCTCTTCCGGCGGCAGCCATCTCTCGCATGATGGCCATGTCCTGGTTGACGAAAAGCAGGCGGAGTATCGCGGCATCTATCGGCGTTTCGTCGAGTTGATCGCAAACCGTGCGTCCGATGTCGATCAGTCGCCGCTGGTCCATGTCGCCGATGCATTCATGCTCGGCCGGCGCCGCGACGTCGAACCATTCATCGAGGTATGACGTGACGCAGCCAGGCCAACCACAGAGGGCGAAGATTGCTCGCGAGATATTCGGGCATCTTCCGGACGGCACCGCGATCGAAATGGTGCGGTTGCGCGGTGAGGGCGGCTTCGAGGCGCGCCTCATCACCTATGGCGCGGCGCTGCAGTCGATCTTCGTGCCTGACCGGGCCGGACGCCTTGCCGACGTGGTCCTCGGCCGCGATGACCTTGCAGGCTATCTCGCGGTTCGGCGTTTCCTCGGCGCCACGGTCGGGCGCTATGCCAACCGGATCGCGGGCGGCACGTTCGAACTGGATGCCGAGCGCTTTCAGCTGCCCACCAATGACGGAGCCAATGCGCTTCATGGCGGGCTGCAAGGCTTCGATCGCAAACCCTGGATTATCACGGCCATGGGTGAAGACCCGGCGCCTTACGTTACGCTGTCCTATGTCAGTCCTGATGGCGAGGAAGGCTATCCCGGCACGCTGAAGACCGAGATTACATATCGCATTTCCGGCGGCAGCGAGCTTTCGCTCGAATTCTCAGGAGTGACCGACAAACCGACCATCGTCAATCTGACCAACCACAGCTTTTTCAACCTCGCGGGCGTCGAGTCCGGTGGCGGCGTGCTCGATCATCATCTGACCATCGCGGCGGACTCCTATCTGCCGATCAGTGCCGCCGGCATTCCGTTGGGTGCGCCTGATAAGGTCGATGCAACGCCGTTTGATTTTCGCAAATCCTGTCCTGTCGGCGCGCGCCTGCGCGATGCGACCGAACAGGTTCAGATCCGGCAAGGCTACGACCACAATTTCTGTCTGCCCGGCGGCGCGACCACCGAGCCGCGCTTTGCCGCCCGCGTGGAAGACCCAAAATCGGGCCGGGTTCTCGAACTCTGGACCAACCAGCCCGGCGTCCAGTTCTATTCCGGCAATTTTCTCGACGGGTCCGTGACCGGCAAGTATGGCCGCGTTCACCGACAGTATGACGCGCTCTGTCTGGAACCACAGGTCTATCCAGACACGCCAAACCGTCCCGATTTTCCATCGGCGCGGCTCGATCCCGGGCAGACCTATCGTCACACATCGCTGTATCGATTTTCGGTGAGCAAGGTTGCAGGGGAATAAGGGAGCTCGCGTGGAGGAAGTCGGCACCAGCATCCTGAGCGATTGGCATTGCCATCTCGGCGAGGGCTGCACCTATGATGCGGCGACCGACACCGCATGGTGGTTCGATATCATCGAGCGCAAATTGTTTCAGGCCGACCTTGCATCCGGCGCGGTCACTTCGCACGCGCTTCCGCTGATGGCCAGCGTCCTGGCATTCATCGATGACCAGCGCCAATTGCTTGCGACCGAAAATGGCCTCTATGTCCGCGACATCGCGGATGGCCGTCTCACGCTTCATATACCGCTCGAAGCGGACAATGCGGCAACCCGCTCCAACGATGGACGCGTACATCCCTGCGGCGCTCTCTGGATCGGGACCATGGGCCGCAACGCAGAAAAGGGAGCCGGCGCGATCTATCGCTTTTTCCGCGGCGAACTGCTTCGGCTCTATGCCGACATTACCATCCCGAACGCGATCTGCTTTTCGCCCGACGGCGCCACGGCCTATTTCACCGACAGCAGCAAGGGTGTCCTTTGCCGCGTCGCCATCGATCCGGCGAATGCGCTGCCGATCGGAAACCCCGGGACACTCTATGATGCCAGCGGCGGGGCAGGCGGCCTGGATGGCGCCGTGGTCGACGCCGAGGGGTTGATCTGGAATGCGCGCTGGGGCGGATCCTGCATCGATGTCTACACTCCGGAGGGCGATCGGGTTCGCACCATCAGGATTCCAGCGAAGCAGCCGAGTTGCCCGGTCTTTGTCGGACGCAATTTCGCTTCGCTGCTGGTCACCACGGCCTGGGAAGGTATGGACGAGCATGCCAGGGCTGCCGACCCGCACCACGGCCAAACCTTCGTTCTCGACGTCGGCGCACAGGGGCGGCCGGAACCTCGCATCAGGCTCGGTTCGACATGATGGGTCGCTTCACGATACGGCGCATGAGCGCTGCATGTACTTGCGGAACCACAAGGTGTGACCGATCATCCGTTCACGTCTCCGCCGACCCGACGTTCCCCAATGATGCGCCGATACGTTACCGGCGCCAAAAGCAAACCGCTGATAACGCGGCGATTAACGCTCAACACCTGGGAGTGAAACATGAAACTACTCAAATCTGCCCTATCGGCCATCTTGCTCGGCGCGGTCGCCCTTGCGGAACCCGCGCTCGCGCAAACCAAGCCCACTGTCGGCATCGCCATGCCTACCAAGGCTTCGGCGCGCTGGATCGATGACGGCAACAATATCGTCAAGGTGCTGAAGGAGCGCGGTTACAATACCGATCTGCAATACGCCGAAGACGATATTCCGAACCAGCTCTCTCAGATCGAGAACATGGTGACCAAGGGCGCCAAGGTACTGGTGATTGCTTCGATCGACGGCACCACCCTGTCCGATGTGCTCAAGCAAGCCAAGGACAAGGGCATCACCGTGATCGCCTACGACCGGCTGATCCGCGATACGCCCAACGTCGATTACTATGCGACGTTCGACAATTTCCAGGTCGGCGTGCAGCAGGCGCAGTCGATCGAGCAGGGGCTGAAGCTGAAGGAAGGCAAGGGCCCGTTCAACATTGAGCTGTTCGGAGGCTCACCCGACGACAACAACGCCTATTTCTTCTACAACGGCGCTATGTCGGTGCTGCAGCCCTATATCGACAGCGGCAAGCTCGTGGTCGTGAGCAAGCAGATGGGAATGGACAAGGTCTCGACGCTGCGCTGGGACGGCGCCACGGCGCAGGCCCGGATGGATAACCTGCTCAGCGCGTTCTACACCACCAAGCGGGTCGACGCGGTGCTTTCGCCCTATGACGGCCTTTCGATCGGCATCCTGTCGTCGCTCAAGGGCGTCGGCTACGGTAGCGGCAATATGCCGATGCCGATCGTGAGCGGTCAGGACGCCGAAGTGCCTTCCATCAAATCGATGCTGCGCGGCGAGCAATACTCCACGATCTTCAAGGATACGCGCGACCTTGCAAAAGTCACCGCCGACATGGTGGACGCGGCCTTGACCGGTAAGACCGTAACTGTCAACGACACCACCACTTACAAGAACGGCGTCAAGGTCGTGCCGTCCTATTTGCTCAAGCCGGTAGTCGTCGACAAGACCAATTGGGAGAAAATCCTGATCGACGGCGGTTATTACAAGAAGGCGCAAATCAACTAAGACGAGTTGTGACAAAGCGGATGGCCGTGGCAAAAGCGCGAAGCGCGTCTTCGTGGCATGTGCCCCGGCCATCCCTGTCTTCCTGCCGGTTCCAGGGAATTTGAATGGCCACATTGCTTGAAATGCGCGGTATCGGCAAAGCCTTCGCCGGCGTCAAAGCGCTCGACGACGTCAATTTTACCGTGAGGCAGGGCGAGATCCACGCGCTGGTGGGCGAGAACGGGGCAGGCAAATCGACCTTGATGAAGGTACTGAGCGGCGTCTACCCCGATGGCAGCTATGACGGCAGCATCATCTATGACGGCGAGGAGCGCCACTTCCGCGACATCAACGATTCCGAGGCGCTCGGCATCATCATCATTCATCAGGAGCTTGCGCTGATCCCGCTGCTCTCGATCGCGGAGAATATCTTCATTGCCAGTCCGCCGTCGCGGTTCGGCGTGATCGATCGCGACGCGGTCTACCGGCGGTCGCAGCAGCTGCTGGCGAAAGTGGGGCTTAATGAGGCGCCGGACACGCTGGTCACCGATATCGGCGTCGGCAAGCAGCAGCTGGTGGAGATCGCCAAGGCGCTGTCCAAGGAAGTGCGCCTTCTGATTCTCGACGAACCGACCGCGAGCCTCAACGAAAGCGACAGCGCGGCGCTGCTGGACCTTCTGCTCGAGTTCCGCTCCCACGGCATGTCCGCGGTCCTGATCTCGCACAAGCTCAACGAGGTGGCCCGCGTCGCGGACCGCATTACGGTGCTGCGTGATGGCCGTACTGTCGATACGCTGGATTGTGAGCTAGGTGCGGTCGAGGAAGACCGTATCATCCGCAAGATGGTGGACCGGGATCTGGAGCATCGTTTCCCCAAGCGGGAGCCTGCGATAGGTGAGGTGGTGTTCAAGGTCGAGAACTGGTCGGTGTATCATCCCCAGCATGCCGATCGGCAAGTCATCAAGAATGTGGACTTCCAGGTTCGGCGTGGCGAGATCGTCGGCATCGCCGGCTTGATGGGCGCAGGGCGCACCGAATTCGCCATGAGCCTGTTCGGCCGCTCCTGGGGCCGCAACATCACGGGCCGCGCTCTGCTGCATGGTCGCGAGATCGACCTCTCGACCGTGAGCCGCGCCATCGACGCCGGTCTGGCGTACGTCACCGAGGACCGCAAGCAGCTCGGCCTGCTGCTCGCTGAAGACGTGCGCAAGAACATCACGCTTGCCAATCTCGATAGTGTCGCAGCCGGCCGCATCATCGACGACATCAAGGAGTTGCAGGTGGCGAGCGATTATCGCAACCGGATGCGCATCCGCTGTTCCGATGTCTATCAGACGTCCGGCAACCTGTCCGGCGGCAACCAGCAAAAGGTGGTGCTGTCGAAATGGCTGTTCACCGATCCGGAGATCCTGATCCTGGACGAGCCGACCCGCGGCATCGACATCGGCGCCAAATATGAGATCTATTGCATCATCAATGAGCTGGCCGATGCCGGCAAGGCGGTCATCGTGATCTCGTCGGAAATGCCCGAATTGCTCGGGATCTGTGACCGCATCTGCGTCATGAACGGTGGGGCCTTTGTCGGCGAGTTCGATCATGCCGAGGCGACGCAGGAAAAAATCATGCGGGTCATCGTGCGCAAGGGCGAACAACTGGTCGACCGAGACCTGGAACGAAAGCTGGAAGAGAAGTTGTTGGGAGAGGCGCATCCATGAGCGATAACACCGTGATGCTTCCCGAGGCGCGCAAGCATGCGGGCTTTCTCAAGGCCAATCTGCGCGAATACGGCATGTTGCTGTCGCTGTTCGCGATCATGCTGTTCTTCGAGGTCGTCACCGACGGCACGCTGCTGCGCCCGCTCAACCTCACCAATCTGGTGCTGCAGAACAGCTATATCGTGATCATGGCGCTCGGCATGCTGCTGGTCATCGTCACCGGGCACATCGATCTGTCGGTCGGATCGGTCGCGGGCTTCATCGGCGCGATCGCCGCGGTGCTGATGGTACGTTACGGCATGCATTTCATTCCGGCCGCGATCATCTGCCTCGCGCTCGGTGGGCTGATCGGCGCAGCGCAGGGCTATTGGGTCGCTTATTTCAAGATTCCGTCCTTTATCGTCACGCTGGCCGGCATGTTGGTGTTCAAGGGGTTGGCGCTGGCGGTGTTGCAAGGTCAATCGGTCGGCCCGTTTTCACCGACGTTCCAGAAACTTTCCTCCGGTTTCATTCCTGAACTGTTTCCCGGCGCCGGCTCGCTTAACCCGACGTCGCTATTGATCGGCGCCGTGCTGGCGCTTTGCCTGGTGTATGTCAGCGTCACGACGCGCGCCCGCCGCGCCAGCCATGGTGTCGAGGTTGAGCCCACCGCTTTCTTTGCGCTCAAGAACGTAGTCCTGTTCGGCGTGGTGATGTATTTTACCTATCTGATCGCTTCGCATCGGGGTCTCCCCAACGTACTGGTGATCATGATCGCGCTGATCGCACTCTATGGTTTCGTCACCGCGCGAACCACCATTGGCCGGCAGATCTATGCGGTGGGGGGCAACGAGAAGGCCGCAAAACTGTCAGGCATCAAGACTGAACGGCTGACCTTCCTCACCTTCGTCAACATGGGTGTGCTGGCCGCGCTCGCCGGCCTGGTGTTCGCAGCAAGGCTCAACACCGCCACACCAAAGGCCGGGGTCGGCTTCGAGCTCGACGTGATCGCCGCCTGCTTCATCGGCGGGGCCTCGGCCTATGGCGGTGTCGGGCGGGTCGCCGGCGCCGTGATCGGCGCGCTGATCATGGGAGTGATGAACAATGGCATGTCGATTCTCGGCATCGGGATCGACTACCAGCAGGTGATCAAGGGCCTCGTGTTGCTCGGCGCGGTATGTCTTGACGTCTATAACCAGCGACGCTGAGGTGCGAACCGGTCCAAATTCCTCTCTGAGCCGGCGATCCGCATGTGCGCGGTGCTGTAGTTGCCGCGCCGATACGTCTGTGATCGCTTGTTCTCAAAACGCGACGTGCCGGGACTACCGCCCCACCAAGGTTGTGGCTTTCACAACTGGTGCCCCGAGACCTCGGTAAATGCACGGCAGGTAGTCGTTGCGACATGAGCAGCGTGCCCCACACGGCATGGACATTGCTTGATCAAGCACTTGCTTGCGGGGGTGCGTTTCTCGGCTTCCGAAGCCTCGCAGACTCTCCTCACGAACCCAAAAAAGGCATCCATGTTCAAATTGAAGGCTTTCATCGCTGCCGCGTTTTCGCTCGCGCTCGGCGCGGCTCCGGGGATTACGCCGTCCTATGCCGGCGGCAATCTTGTTGCGGTGCTGGAAGCGGAAATCGCCACGCTCGATCCGCATTTTACGCCGGCCTATATCTCGCGGACCTTCGGGTTCATGGTGTTCGACACCCTGTTCGCAAAGGACACCAAGGGTGAGATCAAGCCGCAGATGGTGCAGGACTGGAAGGTTTCGCCGGATGGCTTGGTCTACACGTTCAGCTTGCGTGACGGCCTGAAATGGCATGACGGTCAGCCGGTCACGGCAGCGGATTGCGTCGCATCGCTGCGACGTTGGGGTCAGCGCAATGCGCTTGGCCGACGAATTTTCTCCGTCACCGCTTCGCTTGAGCCTGTTGATGCCAAGACGTTCGTGCTGACTCTGAAAGAGCCCTCGGGCCTCGTGATCGACGCGCTCGGCAATCCCGTCAGTCCCGTGGCCTTCATGATGCCTGAGCGGGTGGCCAAGACGCCCGCCGATCAACGCATCACCGAAATCGTCGGTTCCGGGCCGTTCGTCTACAGCAAGGCCGACCATCGCAGCGGCGACCGCATGATCTTGAAGAAATTCGCCGATTATGTGCCGCGTTCCGAGCCCGCCGACTTCCTGGCCGGCGGCAAACGCGTCAACATCGACACGCTTGAAATTCGCGTCATTCCGGATGGCTCTACCGCGGCGTCGGCGCTGCAGACCGGCGAAGTCGATTACATGCAATACGCGCCGTTCGATCTGCTGCCGGTTCTGGAGAAGAACGCCCGCGTCAAAGTCGTCAACTTCACCGGCGGCAACATGTTTGCCGGCGCCTATCGCCTCAATGCCACGCAGAAGCCGTTCGACGATCCGGCGATCCGGCGCGTGCTATGGAAGCTGGTCGATCAGCGCGAGGTGATGGACGGCCTCGGCCTCGATGCCAAGTACGCGACACCTTGCGCAACGTTCTTCACCTGCGGCACCACCTACGACAGCAAGGCCGGATCCGAAGCCGCCGCGAATCCTTCCGTCGAGGCGGCGCGCGCGGCGCTCAAGGCGACGAAATATGCCGGCGAGCCTGTTATCGTGATGCAGGCCAACGACCTCGAGGCGCCGCGGATTTCGGCGCAGGTCCTTGCAGAGAAGCTGAAGCAGGCCGGCTTCAATGTCGATCTGCAGGTGATGGATTGGGCCTCGGTGCTTGCCCGTCGCACCAAGAAGGAGGGCTGGAGCGTTTATGGCGTTCACGCCGGCGGCTTCGATCTGGCGTCGCCGCTTACCAACGTCATGGTGGCGTTCAACTGCGTCGACTTCACGGGCTGGCAGTGCGACCCGCGCATCACGCCGTTGCTGGATGCGTTTGCCAAGGCACCCGCCGAGGAGGATCGCAAGAAGATTGCTGCCGAAATCCAGGCCGTGATGTACGATCAGGCGCCGGGCATTCCGTGGGGACAGTTCGCTCAGCCGGCAGCCTATCGCGCCAATCTGCGCGGTTTGATACCCTCCGCGATTCCGATTTTCTGGAGCATCGAGAAGTAACGCCATGTATGACGTCATTGTAGTCGGCGGCGGTTCTGCCGGCGCCGCCGTTGCGGCCCGGCTCTCCGAGGATGGCACCAGGCGCGTGCTGCTGCTGGAGGCGGGCCTCGACTGGCGCGCCGATGAGGCGCCCTGGGAAGTCCGGACGCCGAATCCTATTCCAATCATTCACCAGCGCGAGTATCAGGAGAAATGGCAGTGGCCTAACTTGCTGACGCGCCGGGTGGCGGGGCAGGAGGCGCGCTTCTATTGGCGCGGCAAGGGTCTCGGCGGCAGTTCGATGATGAACGGTCAGATCGCCATCCGCGGTGTGGCTGACGCATTCGACGAATGGGCGGCTGGTGGCTGCACCGGGTGGTCGGCAAAAGAGGTCATGCCGCTGTTCTCGGTCATCGAGGATGATTTCGCGTTCGGCGACCGCGCGGGCCATGGTCGCGGCGGGGCGTTGCCCGTCTACCGCGCGCCGCCGGAGAAGTGGGGGCCCATCGATCGCGGGCTCCGCGACGCCGCGTTGGCATCGGGATATCCATGGTGTGCCGATCTCAACGGACCGGATGGCGAAGGCGTCGCCTGCTATCCGATCAACAGCCGCGACAGCCGCCGCATCACCACCAATGAAGCCTATCTGGAGCCGGCGCGCGGACGCGCCAATCTGGAAATCCGCGGGCATGCGCTGGTCGATCGCCTGTTGATCACGGACGGCCAGGCCACGGGTGTTCTGGTTCACATCGAAGGGCAGGGCAGCTCCGAGATCAAGGCGCGCGAGATCGTGCTGTGCGCCGGCGCGATCCACAGTCCGGCGATCTTGCTGCGTTCGGGCATCGGTCCCGCCGATGAGCTGAAGGCGATGGGCATCGCGGTCGAGCGCGACCTGCCGGTCGGCAGGCACTTCTTCGACCATCCGCTGTTTCGCGCTACCATCAAGCTGCGTGACGAATTCCAGCCGACAGATCCGGATACGCGTCATACCAATTGCTGCGTGACGTATTCGTCCGGGCTTGCGGATGGCGGCAAGGCGGGACATGATCCTGATTGCTTTCAACCATCGCGGCATCGGCAACCCCGGCGCCATCGGTGCGGGGCTGTTCAACGCCTATTCGCGCGGCAATCTGAAGCTGGCTTCGACCGACCCGTCGATCGATCCGATCGTCGAAGAAAACATGCTCGCCGATGACCGCGACCTGCTGCGCATGGTCGATGCGGTGAAGCGGCTGGCCGTGCTCACCACCCAACCGGCGCTGGCAGACATCGCCGAGTGGATCCGCCTGATCGATACCGACCTGACGCTGCCGCAGGCCGCTGCGCTGCCGAACGGGGAACTCGAAGCGCTGCTCCGCCGCGACACCGGCGACATCCAGCATGCCGCCGGTTCGTGCCGCATGGCTGATTTCAACGACGCCAATGGCGTCGTGAATCCGGATGGCACCGTGAAGGGCATCGCCGCGCTGCGTGTGGCGGACGCCTCGATCATGCCGTCCGATTGCCGCGCCAACACCCATTTCACCACGGTGGTGATTGGCGAGGCGATTGCCCGCATGATGATGCGGAAGACGGGCGTGTCGAACGCCGCCGCCATGGTGCTTTAAGAATTGGCGCTTTGGGAATTGGCATTGTAAGAACCGAGAGCCGCTCCGTCCCCCAAAAGGAGGCAGGCCCGGCTCGATGGATTGCCACGAAGGAAATGCCATGCCCGCCAGTATCGAAGCGCAGATCACCGAATGGATCGCGTCGCAGAAGCAATCGATGATCGATCTGCTGCGCGACGCCGTGAACATCGATTCCGGTTCCTACGACAAGGCGGGCGTCGATGCGGTGGGTGCGCGGTTCGAGCAGCATTTTGCCGCGCACGGCATCGAGTCGTGGCGCGAACCTCATGACGTGTTCGGCGATGCCGTCCATGCGCTGGTGACGAAGCCGGGCAGCAACGAGAAGCCTGTCTTGCTGATGGGGCATCGCGACACGGTGTTTCCCAAGGGCGAGGTGGCGCGCCGGCCGTTCACCATCGACGGCGGCCGGGCGTATGGGCCGGGTGTCGCCGACATGAAGGCCGGGCTGGTGATCAACGCCTTCGTCGCCGCGGCATTCCACAAATTCGGCGGCGCGCCGTGCCCGATCAAGCTGCTGCTCACCGCCGACGAGGAGATCGCTTCCCCGTCGTCGCGGCCGGTGATCGAGCGTGAAGGCCGTGCGGCGCGTGCGGTGTACAATTCCGAGCCCGGCCGACCGACCGGCAACGTCGTCACCAGCCGCAAGGGCGGCGTGTTCATGCGCTTCGAGATAGCAGGCAAGGCAGCGCATTCCGGCGGCAATTTTGCGGAAGGAATCAGCGCGATTGGCGAACTCGCGCACAAGATCGTGCAGATCCATGCTTTGACCGACCTTGCGAAAGGCATCACCCTCAATGTCGGGTTGGTCGCCGGCGGCCAGTCGGTCAACACCACTGCGCCGCATGCCGAGGGCCAGATCGACATGCGCTACATCGATCCCGCCGATCGCGCCACCACGCTGGCGGCGATCGAGGCCATTATCGCCACGCCGACGGTGCCGGGTACGACGGCGAAGCTGCAGATCAACGGCGAATTCCTGCCGGTGGTGCAGAGTGAGACGTCGAAAATCCTGTTTGATGGCTACCGCGCGGCGGCAAAGGATGCAGGCCTGCCCAACCTCGACGGCGAATTCGCCGGCGGTTGCGCCGATTCCGGCTTCACCGCGAGTGTCGGCACCCCGACGATTTGCGGAGTAGGCCCGGTTGGCGGCAAAGCCCATACCGCGCAGGAGTATCTCGAGCTCGACAGCATCGTCCCGCGCGCCCAGGCGCTCGCGCTGGCGATCCTCAGGACCGGCGTCGATTAATCTGCCTGATCCGCGACCGCAATGGCACCGTGAGCGGCATTGCGGAGCTGAGCTTCATCGACGGGTATGCTTACGACTGGCGTGGAGCGCCGCGTCCTGTTCTCGAAAGATGCGCGCGCCAGCGATTACCGATTGAGCAGTAAGCCAAAAAAGATAGCAGGCGGTGCGATCTGAGTTGGCTGTCGGCAGGAAACGATCGGCTCAAGGTTTGTCAGCACGCGCGTCGTGGGCTTCCTGTGAACGAAAGCTATTTCTTTCTGGCGGCACCTGTCAAAGCCGCTTGCTGTGGCGCGCGGCTAAGTTCGTTGCCGGCGGCGATGGCCTTGCGCAACAGCCGCATGAGTGTCGCGGCCTCGGCATTGGACAGGCCGGCCAATATGATCCGCTGCGCCGCCTCGACGGCCGGCTCGATCCCGTCGAGGGTCCGATGTCCTTCATCGGTGATCTGCAACGCGTGGGCGCGCCTGTCGGTGCGGCTGGCCTGCCGAACCAGCAAGCCTTTCTGCACCAGCCGATCCACAACGCCGGTGATGGTCGTCCGGTCATAGGCGATCAACCCGGCAAGCGTCGCCTGATCGATTCCCGGTTGTGTCCCGATGGTGGTGAGCGCTGCGTATTGAACGGGGGTGAGGTCATAGCCGGCTTCCTCGACCGCGGCATGGAAGACCGCCACCGCAATCTGTTGGAACCGGCGCGCCAGGTGCCCCGGCTTGTCGTCGTTCTCGGTCACCCAAACCCTCCAGGTCGCTCGCTTGACAAGTATACTGATAATAAGCATACTGATTAAATTCGGCAACGGCTTTTTGGAGCCCCGGCAAGCTAACGGCCCGGAAGTCGCGTCAGGCGCGGGGAGGGTTTTGTGCAATTCCATCTGAACGGATTCGAACCCGGCGACCCCGAGATTCAAGACCCGGCACAACGGGTCCTTGCGTCAGGATCTGCCGGCGCCATTCCCGCGGAGGTCGATATCCTCATCGTCGGCTGCGGTCCGGCCGGGCTGACGCTGGCGGCTCAACTGTCCGCCTTTCCCGATATCAAGACTTGCATCGTCGAACAGAAGCCGGGCCCTTTGCTCCGGGGCCAGGCGGATGGCGTTGCCTGCCGCACGATGGAGATGTTCGAAGCCTATGGCTTCAGCGAGCGTGTGCTGAAGGAAGCCTGCTGGATCAACGAGACGACCTTCTGGAAGCCCGATCCCGTGCAGCCCGACAACATCGTCCGCAGCGGACGGGTGCAGGATACCGAAGACGGGCTGTCGGAGTTTCCGCACGTCGTCCTGAACCAGGCGCGGGTGCATGATTTCTATCTCGAAATCATGCGCAAATCGCCGTCGCGGCTCGAGCCGTATTATGCACGGCGCCTGCTCGATCTTCAGGTCAACCTTGCGGCCACTTCCGGCGACGATGCCGGTTCCCATCAGGTGAGCGCGAGATTCGAACGGCTCGATTCCGCGCACGGAGGACAGATCGAGACCATCAAGGCGCGCTATGTGGTGGGCTGCGACGGGGCGCGCAGCACGGTGCGCGCGAGCATCGGGCGCACGCTGCGCGGCGACTCCGCCAACCATGCCTGGGGCGTCATGGACGTGCTGGCCGTCACCGACTTTCCGGATGTCCGCTTCAAGTCATTGATACAGTCCGCCAACCACGGCAGCATCATCATCATCCCGCGGGAAGGCGGCTATCTTTTCCGGCTGTATATCGAACTCGACAAGCTCGATGCCGGGGAGCGGGTTTCCGATCGCAACATCACGTCCGACGACCTGATCGCGGCGGCGCGGCGCATTTTCAATCCATATTCGCTCGACGTGAAGGAGGTTCCGTGGTGGTCGGTCTATGAGATAGGCCAGCGCCTGTGCGACAAGTTCGATGACGTGCCGGAAGCAGACGTCGCAAAACGTCTGCCGCGTGTGTTCATCGCCGGCGACGCCTGCCACACCCACAGCCCGAAAGCGGGCCAGGGCATGAACGTGTCGATGCAGGACGGCTTCAATCTCGGATGGAAGCTGGCGGCTGTCTTGCGGCAGCGATGCGCGCCCAGCCTCCTGCACAGCTACTCGGCGGAACGCCAGGCGATTGCCAGGGAACTGATCGACTTCGACCGCGAATGGGCCGCCTTGCTCGCGTCGAGCAAGGGGTTCGATCCGGCCGAGACGCAGAGCTATTTCGTGAGGCACGGGCGTTACACCGCGGGAACCGCGGCCCGTTACCGGCCCTCGATCCTGACCGGCGAGCCAACCCATCAGCATCTGGCCGAGGGGCTGACGATCGGCATGCGCTTTCATTCCGCGCCGGTCATCCGCCTGGCCGACGCCAAGCCGGTTCACCTCGGCCACGCGGTCAAGGCCGACGGCCGCTGGCACATTTTTGCCTTTGCCGGCGCGGAGGATCCCGCGGCGTCCAATTCCGGCATCCGGGCCCTGTGCGACTTCCTCGCCGAGGCGCAGGACTCTCCGGTGCGGAAATACACCCCCGATGGTGAGGACATCGACTCGGTGATCGATGCTCGCGCGGTTTTCCAGCAACATCATCACGCACTCGCCATCGAGGCGATGCCGTCCTTCCTGCTGCCGGAGAAGGGACGTTATGGACTTCGCGACTACGAGAAAATGTTCTGCGCCGACCTGACAGGCGGCAAAGACATCTTCACGATGCGTGGCATCGATCGCGAACGGGGATGCATGGTGGTTGTGCGGCCAGATCAGTACGTGGCGCACGTTCTGCCGCTCGATGGCTATGGGCCGTTGACGACATTCTTCGATGGCTTCATGACCCAACCGGCCTGAACGCAGCCGGCACCGATGCGTGACGGCGCGCTCTACCATGCGCTGGCTCGCGCCGCGGGGCTGCGGGCAGAAACGCAGAACTGACGTGCAGGACGAGGAGTGTCTCCGGAATTGACTTCGTGTGAACCAAAACTTTAACTGCGGGCTCGATTGAGCCGGATAAGACTCCGAGCTTCACTGGCTGCTTCATTTTCATGCAAGCGCCGCCTTAAATGGAAGCGCCCAGAAAGGTATCAATGCGCGTCATCAATGTTGCCGCCGCCCAGTTGGGTCCGATTCAGAAAGCCGACAGCCGCGAAACCGTCGTCAAGCGCATGATCGCGCTGATGGATGAAGCCAAGGCGAAGGGCGCCGATCTGATCGTCTATCCGGAGCTTGCCCTCACCACGTTCTTTCCGCGCTGGTACATGGAGGGCCAGGCTGAGGTCGATACCTGGTTCGAACGCGAGATGCCGAACGCGGCGACAAGGCCCTTGTTTAAAGGGGCGGCCCACCACAAGATCGCAATGAATTTTGGCTACGCCGAACTGACGCCGGATGGGCATCATTTCAACACCAGCATCCTCACCGACAAGTCCGGAAAAATTGTCGGCAAGTACCGCAAGGTTCATCTGCCCGGTCATTCGGAGTTCGATACGAAACGCGCGTTCCAGCATCTGGAGAAGCGCTACTTCGAGCCCGGCGATCTCGGTTTCAACGTCTGGCGTGCACTCGGCGGAATCTTCGGCATGGCCGTCTGCAACGACCGGCGCTGGCCGGAAACCTACCGCGTGATGGGTCTGCAGGGCGTCGAGATGGTGCTGATCGGCTACAACACGCCTTCGGTCAATGCCGAGAAGAGCGAGGAGGGGCCCGAGAAGCGGCTCTTCCACAACCGGCTGTCCGCACAGGCCGGCGCCTACCAGAACTCTACCTGGGTCGTGTGCGTTGCCAAGGCCGGCGTCGAGGATGGCCACCCCTTGATAGGCGGCAGCCTGATCGTCAATCCAGACGGAGAGATCGTCGTCGAGGCGAAAACCGAAGAGGATGAATTGCTGGTGTATCCTTGCGACCTCGATGCCACCGATTTCGGCAAGAAAACCATCTTCAACTTCGCCAACCATCGCCGCATCGAGCATTACGGCCTGATCACCAGCCGCACCGGCGCGGTGCCGCCTCCGGAAAACTAGATGTCGGGCATCTCCTTCCGCGAACTTGATCCGCACGACCGGTACAAGTTGCTGTGCGGCGTCGTGGTGCCACGGCCGATCGCGTTGGTCACCACGCTCGACGAGAACAACAAGGTCAACGCGGCTCCGTTCAGCTTCTTCAACGTGTTTTCCGAAGATCCTCCACTCGTGGTGCTCGGCTTGCAACACAAGGCCGATCACAGCCCCAAGGACACCACCCGCAACATCCACCGCAGCGGAGAGTTCGTCGTGCATATGGTCGACGAGGCGTTGGCGGCCACCATGAACGACTGCGCGATCGACTTTCCCTCCGGCAACAGCGAGGTGGAAGCGACGGGCCTGGCCACATTGCCGTCAGTCGATATCGCCGTGCCGCGGCTGGCGGCAGCTCCCTTCGCGCTGGAGTGCAGGCAACATGTCGCACTCGCTTTCGGACCCGGGCGCGAACTCCTGGTTGGTGAGGTGCTGCGCCTGCATGCGCGCGACGGCTTGGTCGACCGGGAGAGGATGTACGTCGATTTCGATGTCTATCGGCCGATCGGACGCCTGTTCGGCAATCTCTACGCTACCCAGCGCGATACCTTCGCGCTGACGCGCGAAAGCCACGCCCATTGGCTTGCACGCAGCGGTGCGCGTGAACCGTCCGGCGAAAGTCAGTGATGGGCGAACTGCACCGTACCCAATGCCATGGTCACGGCCGCCTGCGTCGGGTCGATCACGGGAATCCCGAGCGCCTGTTCCAGCGGCCTGCGGTGACGCGCCATGCCGGCACAGCCCATCACGATGGCGCCGGACCCGTCTTCGTCCTTGAGCGCGCGCCCGACCTCGATCATCTTGGCCAGCGTTCCTTCGCCCGACGCGGTCTCCGCCACGCTCATGTTGAGCGGGCGCTCCCGCGTCAGGCGATCCATCAATCCCATTTGCCTGAGGTAACGGACGTGGCGGCGAATCGAGCGCTGCGCGATCGCAATAACGCCGAAAGTTTCGGCGCGCGCGAGCGCCGTCAGCACGCCGCATTCGGCGATGCCGAACACCGGCCGATCGGTCGCTTCGCGGCAGACATGCAGGCCCGGATCGCTGTAGCATGCAATGACAAAGGCGGCCGAATGGTTGTCGCCTTCGACGAGACGGCGCAGCGGCATCGCCACGCCATCGACGTCGGCCTGGCTTTCGATCCCGTAAGGGCCTTCGGCCAGAGTTTCGCAGACGATCTCCGGTCCGCCCTCAAAGCCGAGCGGCTTGAGCGCGTCTTCCAGCCCTTGCGTCACGAGGCGATTTGAATTGGGATTGATGACGAGAATGCGTTGCCTGGACATCATGTTTTCCTGCTGGACGGCGCATCGGCCGATGCCGTGGGGCCGAGGCGCAACGAGACTTCGATGGAAGCAATGACCATGCCATCGAGCGATGCATGGTCCACTGTCTGCTCCCAAAGCGCAAGAGCGTGTCGCGACACGATCTGTGCTTTTATGCAGCGGACGCCCGACTTGCGATTCAGGACCAGATACTTGGAGAGTTTGCCATGACCGAACCCGCCTACGACCTTCTCATTCGCGGCGGACGCGTCGCGACCGTCAGCGACGTGTTCGAGGCCGACGTCGCCATTTCCGGCGAGACGATCGTCGCGGTCGGCCGCGGGTTGCCGGCCGGGCGACGCGAGATCGATGCGCGTGGCAAGCTGGTGCTGCCTGGCGGCGTCGATAGCCACTGCCATATCGAGCAGCTTTCGGCCGCGGGTATCATGAACGCCGATACGTTCGAGAGCGCGACGGTCTCGGCGGCGTTCGGCGGCACCACCAGCGTGATCTCGTTCGCGGCCCAGCACGTCGGCATGAAACTGCCAAAGGTACTGGAGGACTATCATGCGCTGGCTAAAAAGGGCGCGGTGATCGACTACGCCTTTCACATGATCATCGCCGATCCGACAAAGGAAACGCTGGAGACGGATCTGCCGGCATTGATCAAGCAGGGCCATGGCTCGATCAAGATCTTCATGACCTATGACCGCCTGAAGATCGATGACGAGCCGCTGCTCGACATTCTGCTGGCGGCGCGTGACGGCGGCGTGATGCTCTGCGCCCATGCCGAGAACCACGGGATCATTTCCTGGATGGTGAAGCGGCTGCTCGCGCGCGGCTATACCCATCCGAAATATCACGCTATCAGCCACGCCCGCATTTCGGAAGCGGAGGCGTTCACGCGATTGATTGGCATGGCTGCGCTGATCGACCAACCCATCATGATCTTCCACGTCTCGACCGCGGAAGGCGCCAAGGTCATCCGCGATGCGCGGGGGCAAGGGCTGAAGGTATTCGCGGAGACCTGCCCGCAATATCTGTTTCTCACGGCCGATGATCTCGACAAGCCCGGCGTGGAAGGTGCCAAATGGATGTGCAGCCCGCCGCCGCGCCGCGCCGCCGACCAGGAAGCGCTGTGGCAGGCACTTTCGCTCGGCGATCTCCAGACCGTGTCGTCCGACCACGCGCCGTACCGTTTCGACGAAACCGGTAAACTGCGGGCCGGCCCCAATCCCAATTTCAAGCAGGTGGCGAACGGTTTGCCGGGCCTTGAAGTCCGGTTGCCGCTGCTGTTCGACGCCATGGTTTCCAGGGGGCGCCTCGGAATCGAAAAGTTCGTCGAACTGACCGCGACGGCGCCCGCAAAGATCTACAATCTGCATCCGCGCAAAGGCTCGATCGCGGTTGGCGCCGATGCGGATATCGCGATCTGGGACCCGGCGCGGGAGGTGACGCTGAGCGATGAAATGATGCATGACCTCACGGGCTATACGCCCTTCGCCGGGCGCAAGCTGCGCGGCTGGCCGGTGACCGTGCTGTCGCGCGGGCGCGTCATCGTGTCGGACGGCAGACGTTCGGTCGAAGCAGGCTCGGGGCGTTTCCTCGCACGCACGGGAGGAGAGGCGGCAAAGCCGACCGGCCGGCTGGTATCGGATATGGACCCGGAACAGAATTTCGGGGCGAGGCTCTTGTGATCTGTCCGCCGCGACGAGTTCGGATTGAGAAATGAGAATCCTTGTTTTCGGCGGCACCGGTTTTGTTGGGGTCAATATCGCCGCGACGTTGCTGGCGCGCGGTCATACGGTGACGTTGTTCGACCGCGCGGGCATGCCGTCTGACGCAGCCAGGGACTTTGCCTCTCACGCGGATCGGCTGACTGTCATCCAGGGCGATATCACCGATCAGAATGCCGTCGAGCGGGCGATCGCAGCCAGCTATGAGGCGATCATTCTCGGAGCCGCAATCACGGCCGGTCCGGAGCGCGAGGCAAAGGATCCCGAGACCATTCTGCGGGTCAACCTGCTGGCTCAGACGCCGGTCCTGATCGCGGCGCAGCGTGCTGGCGTCAAGCGCATCATTAACCTGTCGTCCGCGGCTGCCTACGGTACGAGCGCATTTCGGCACATGCTGCTCGACGAAGACACGCCCTGCGATCCGGCCTCGCTCTATGCCATCACCAAATTCGCATCCGAGAGAGTTGCGGCGCGTCTGGCCGCGCTCTGGCAATGCCAAATCATCAGCGTACGGCTGAGCGCGGTGTTCGGGCCGTGGGAGCGGAGCAACGAGGTGCGCGACACGCCAAGCCCGCAGGCGCAGATTCTGGCCGCGATGCAGGAAAAACGCGAGGCCGTTCTGGCGCGTCCGGGCGTCAGGGACTGGATCTATGCGGTGGATGTCGCGGAAGCCGTGACATTGCTGATCGAGGCGGAGCGGCCGAAGCATCAGCTCTATAACATTTCCACCGGCGTGGAATGGCCGGCGCTGCAATGGGGGCAGGAGTTGGCCACCCTGCATCCCGGCTTGATTTGTCGACTGGCAGAGGTGGGAGAAACGCCGTCAGTCGATCTGCATAGTACAGCAGACCGCGCGCCGCTTTCTATCGCGCGCATGGCAGAAGAGTTCGGTTGGCGCGCGCGGTTCGGCTGCGCGGAGTCGGCTGCCGATCTGAGCCGTTGGTGGACCGAGCATCGAGGGGAAGCCTGACATGAGACTGGCAGGACGGACTGCGATCGTGACCGGCGCCGGCTCCGGCATTGGCCGGGCCAGCGCGGTGCTTTTCGCGAAGGAAGGCGCTCTTGTTTCGCTGGTCGATCGCGACAGTGCGGGCTTGCAGGAGACGCTGGCGGCGATCGAGGGCGTGAAGGGTGAAGCATCGCTCCACGTCGGCGATGTCAGCGAGGCCGATTTCGCACAGACTGTGGTTAGCGACGTCATGGCACGACGCGGCCGCCTAGATGTGCTGATGGCCGCGGCCGGCTTTTCCTGCGGCGGTACGGTGCTGACCACCGATCCGGCCGATTGGGACGCGGTATTCCGCACCAATGTCGGCGGCACCTGGCTCTGGGCACGCGCGGCAGTGCCCGAGATGCAGCGGCAAGGTAGCGGCTCTATCATTACGCTTGCCTCGCAACTGGCGATCGCCGGCGGTAAGGGTAACAGCGCCTATATCGCGGCCAAGGGCGCGATCATCAGCCTCACCCGGACGATGGCGGTGGATTTCGCGACCGACGGCATCCGCGTCAATGCGATCGCGCCGGGGGCGATCGATACGCCGATGCTGCGGCGCAGTTTTGCTCGCCATGCCGACCCTGAACCGGTGCGTGAAGCGTCCCGCAACCGCCATGCCATGAAGCGATTTGGCCAGGCGGAGGAGGTAGCCGAGGCCGCGCTCCACCTCGCCAGCGATGCGTCTTCCTTTACGACCGGCACCGTCATGGTGGTCGATGGTGGTTGGCTCGCGGCATGAATAGCTTGCTCGCTCTCGAGGCTCAGGTTCGCGCCGATCTTGCCAAGACCGCGCATCCGGATGCTGCGTGGCTGACGCCGAAGCTTGGGCCCGACGGCAGACCGGCGCTGGACGTGCTCGTGGTGGGCGCCGGGCAATCAGGTCTTGCGACGGCCTTTGGGCTGATGCGCTCGCAAGTGGGCAACATCCTTGTGCTCGACAAATCCGAGGAGGGGCAGGAGGGGCCGTGGCTTACTTACGCCCGCATGCATACGCTACGTAGTCCGAAGCATTTCACCGGGCCCGACCTTGATCATCCCAGCCTGACCTACCAGTCCTGGCACGAGGCGCGCTTCGGCGAGAAGGATTGGCGAAATCTCGACCAGATTTCACGTGAGCTTTGGGCGGAATATCTGCTCTGGTTCAGGCGCATCCTGAACCTGCCGGTGCGGAATGGTTGCGAGGTTATCGAGATCTCGCCTGCGGCCGGTGGATTGCTTGTGGCCAAGGTGAAGACGGCTAATGGTTTCGATATTGTCTTTGCGCGCAAGATTGTGCTGGCGACGGGGCAGGAAGGCATGGGCGACTGGACCGTTCCGGCGCCGCTACGCCATCTGCCGTCGTCGGTTTGCGCGCATGCGGCCCAGCCGATCGACTTCGCCAGCTTGCACGGCAAGAAGGTTGCGGTGATCGGCGCCGGCGCCTCGGCCTTCGACAATGCTGCGACCGCATTGGAGGCAGGCGCGGCCGAGGTGGACCTGTTTTGCCGGAGGGCGGAGATCCAGGTGATCCAGCCCTACCGCTGGCTCACGTTCCGCGGCTTCCTGCGTCACTTCTGTGATCTGGATGATACGTGGCGCTGGCGCTTCATGCGCGCCGTGCTGGAGATGCGGGAAGGGTTTCCGCAAGCGACCTACGACCGCTGCGCGCGTCATCCCAATTTCCGCCTGCAGGAGGGGGCACCGATCGAAGCCGCCAGGGAAACGGCTCGCGGCGTCGACTTGCAAACGCCGCGGGGCGTATTCGCAGCCGACTTCGTGATTTGCGGCACAGGGATCGACATGAATTTTGCTGGCCGGCCCGAACTGCGAAACAGCGCCGCCAACATCGCGACCTGGGCCGACCGCTACCAGCCGCCGCCGGACGAGCGCAGCCCGCGGCTCGGGCGTTTTCCCTATCTCGCTGACGACTATGCCCTGATGGAGCGGGTCGCCGGTGAAACACCATGGATCGCGAACATTCATGTCTTCGCGATCGCCTCCACCATGAGCTTCGGTGCGTCGGGCTCATCGATCAATGCGATGACCACGGCGGTGCCGAAGCTCGTGTATGGGCTGACGCGGGGCCTGTTTCGTGCGGACATCGAACGTCACTGGGCTTCGTTCAGGGCTTACGATGTGCCGCAGGCGGTCGTCGAGCGGCCAACGACGGCCTTGGGCGAGGAGCAATGAACGGTGTATCGTCATGCGTTGGGAGGCTCGGCTCATACCTACTATGCTCGGCATCACCGGCGGTCCGGTTGGCATATCCCTTGCTTTAAGTTGATGTTCTCATTCAGAAAATAAACCTGACAAGATAGGGAATAAGTTCGATGGGCGTTGCAGGATCCAGGCCATTGTTTTCGGTGGTTGCCTTTGTCGCGTTTTCGCTGGCCGCCGGATCGGTGCAGGCGCAAACGCGCGCGGAAACGTTGCGCTACGTGACCGGTGCATCGGTCAATACGCTCGACCCGAATATTCCGGGTTCGACCCGCGAAGCCTTTGCGGTGAGCCTCAGCACGTACGACAGGCTCGTGTCATTTGGCCGCAAGCAACTCAACGGCAAATGGGTATTTGATCTCGGCAAGATCACCGGTGAACTGGCGGAATCCTACGAGGTCAGCCCGGACGGGCTGAAGATGACCTTTCGCCTCCGCAAGGACGCCAAATTCCAGGACGGCACACCGGTCACCGCGGATGACGTCAAATGGTCGCTCGACCGCGTTGTGACGGCGCCGGTGCTTGGCAAGGCGCAACTCCTCACGGGTTCGATGACATCGGCCGATCAGTTCAAGGTGATTGATCCCCTGACCGTCGAGGTGACGCTGCCGAAGCCGGATAAGCTTGCGCTGCCCAATCTCGCCACCGTCTATCCGATCATCTTCAACTCCAAGGTCGCCAAGGCGCATGCGACAGCAGACGATCCCTGGGCACTGGCATGGTTGAAGGAGAACACGGCCGGCAGCGGCGCCTACAAGATCGAGACGTTCAAGCCGGGCGAACAGGTCATCATGTCGCGCAACGAGGCCTGGAACCGTGGCACGGCCGACAAGTCGGCGTTCTTCAAGCGCGTCATCGTGCAATCGGTGCCGGAACCGGCGACACGGGCCAATCTGGTCGAGCGCGGCGACGCCGATCTCGTCATCGATCTGCAGGCAAGCGACGTCCAGTCGCTCGAAGCCAAGGCCAAGCTGAAAGTGATCTCGACGCCGCAATACAACGCCGTCACCTTCATTTCGATGAACAACCAGATCCCGCCCTTCGACAATGTCAACGTGCGCCGTGCCGTCGCTTTTGCGCTGCCCTATGACGACATGTTCAAGGCGGCGTTGTTCGGCCGCGGGTCGCCGCTGTTTGGCGCAACATGGGCCGATGGCAAGCCATCGAGCGGCGTCTATCCTTTACCGCAGCCGGTGAAACTCGACCTCGATAAGGCCAAGGAATATCTCAAGGCGGCCGGCATGCCGGACGGCTTCTCGACCACGTTCAGCTTTAACGTCGGCCAGGCTTCCACCGCCGAGCCAATGGCTGCGCTCGTGAAGGAATCGCTCGCCAAGATCGGCATCAAGGTCGATATCCAGAAGCTGCCGGACGCGCAGATGTCGACGCAGATCAATGAGAAGAAGCTGCCCTTCTTCACCGAGGGCATCGTCGCCTGGCTGCCATCGACCGACTATTTCTATCGAAATTTCTACACGGGCAATCAGCGCTGGAATTATTCGTCGATCAACAATGCCGAACTGGTGGAGATCGCGCAGAAAGCTCGCTTCGAACCCGATGCGGCCAAGTACGAGGAAGACGGCAGGAAGCTCAACGCCATCCATTTCACTGAGATGCCGCAGGTTCCGCTCTGGCAGCCCAGCCAGGATGCTGTCATGGCGGCAACAGTCGAAGGCTACACCTACCAATTCCACCGGCAGGTCGATTACCGCGATCTCAACCGCAAGTAGGCGGCAGGCGTGATGGTGGCCTTTGGAGCAACGGTGGTGCGGGCGGGCAGGCGGTTCCTGTCCTCGCTTCCGGCGCTGTTTGGCGTGCTCGTCTTCACCTTCCTGCTGATGCGGGTGCTGCCTGGCGATCCGGCGGTGTTCTTCGCCTCCGGGCCGAGCTCCGGCAAGGAGGAGATCGAAGCCATCCGCCAGCAGATGGGCCTCGACAAGCCGATACCCGAACAACTGATGCTGTACCTCTATGATGTCGGCAGCGGCAATCTCGGCAGATCAATGATGACCGGGCAGTTGGTCACGAAAGATCTGCGCGAGCGGCTGCCGGCCTCGCTCGAACTGACGCTCACAGCGCTGTTGATCGCACTGGTGTCGGCGGTACCGCTTGGTGTGTTGGCGGCCCTGAGACCGGGTTCGATCATCGACCACGGCGTGCGGTTTTTCTGCGCGCTCGGCGTTTGTGTGCCGACGTTCGTTTCGGGCCTGTTGCTGATCTATGTTTTCTATTATCTGCTCGGACTCGCGCCTGACCCGACTGGCCGGGTCGATATCTTCGCGTCACTGCCGCCAAGGCGGACGGGCTTCCTGTTGATCGACTTCCTGCTCGCAGGCGACTTCGATGGATGGTGGGCCGCCTTCAGACAACTGATCTTGCCGGCGCTGAGCATGGCGCTGTTCGTGGTGGCGCCGCTGGCGCGCATCACGCGGGCCTCGATGCTGGTCTCGCTCGGCAGCGATTTCGTGCGTACCGCACGTTCCGTTGGCCTTCCCTGGTGGCGGATCGTCGTCACCTATGCACTGCGCAACGCCATCCTGCCCGTCATCACCATCGCAGGCATCGTGTTCTCGACCATGCTCGGCGCCAATGTCCTGGTGGAGAAGGTGTTTTCCTGGCCAGGCGTCGCCTCCTACGCGCTCGATGCGCTGCTCTCCTCCGATTATGCGCCGGTGCAGGGCTTTGTGCTGCTGATGGCCACCGTGTTCGTAATCGTCAATCTGCTGGTGGATATCCTTTACGGTATTGCCGATCCACGGGTGACAATCGGATGACATCAGCAACACTTCGGCATGCCGGCTGGATTTTGCGCGGCAACCCGCTCACCGCCGTCGCCGCTACCGGCGTCTTCCTGCTGACGCTGATCGCGATTTTCGGACCATGGATCGTGCCGTATGATCCGATCGTCTCTAACGTGTCACAGGCTTTGATGCCGCCGAGCGCGGCGCACATCGCCGGCACCGATCAACTCGGCCGCGACGTGTTCAGCCGCCTCGTCGTCGCGGCACGGCTCGATCTCGCGATCGCCGTCTCGGCGGTCGGAATCTCCTTTGCGATCGGCGCCGTCATCGGTGCGATCTGCGGCTATACCGGCGGTCGGCTCGATCGCGCCGTCGGCCGCTTCGTCGACGTCGTGATGGCCTTTCCGCTTTTCGTGCTGGCGATGGCGATGGTCGCCGCGCTGGGTAACCGCGTCGAGAACATCATCATCGCGACCGCCATCATCAATCTGCCGTTCTACATCCGCTTTGCGCGGGCGGAGGTGAACGTCCGCCGCAATGTCGGCTGGGTCGAGGCGGCGCGCGCTTGCGGCGACAGCCACATCTCGGTCGTGCTGCGCTTCCTGTTGCCGAACGTGCTGCCGGCGATGGCGGTGCAGATATCGCTCAATCTCGGCTGGGCGATCCTCAATGCGGCCGGACTGTCCTTTATCGGTCTCGGCGTCAAACCGCCAACGCCGGAATGGGGCATCATGGTTGCCGAGGGCGCGCGCTTTATTTCGACCGGCAAATGGTGGCTGGTTGCGTTCCCCGGGTTGGCGCTGATGCTGACCGTGCTGTGTTTCAACCTGCTCGGCGACGGGGTGCGCGATATTCTCGATCCCCGCATGCGCACATGACCCCATCGTTGCTGGCGTTAGATGACCTGCACGTCACCTTCTCGACACGGCGCGGGCTGGTCGAGGCGGTGCGCGGCGTCACGCTGTCGCTCGGTGCGGGCGAAATGCTCGGCCTGGTCGGCGAGAGCGGTTCGGGCAAGTCCGTGACGGGTTTTGCGATCACGCGGCTGCTCGATGCAGCCGGCCGGATCACGGCAGGCAATATCCGGTTTCGCGGGCGGGACATCACGCGGATATCAGGGAGTGATTTCCGTCAGCTGCACGGTGCGGCGATGGCGATGATCTTTCAGAATCCTCGCGCGGCGCTCAATCCAATCCGTGCCGTCGGCGACCAGATCGCCGATGCCATCACCGCGCATAAGCGAATGCCGCGGGATCAGGCGCGCGCGCAGGCGCTGGAACTGTTGCGCGCCGTGCAAATCCGTGATCCCGAAAAGCGCATGGCCGCTTATCCGCACGAACTCTCCGGCGGTATGTGCCAGCGCGTGATGATCGCGATGGCGATTTCCTGCAATCCCGCACTGCTGATCGCGGACGAGCCCACTACCGGCCTCGACGTTACGACGCAAAAGGTCGTGATGGATTTGTTGACCGGGATTGCGGCCGAGCGCGGTATGGCGACCATTCTGATCACCCATGACCTCGGTCTCGCTGCCCGTTACTGTCGTCGCGTCGTGGTGATGGAGCAAGGCCGGCTGGTCGAGGAGGCCGAACCGCTGACACTGTTCCGATCGCCGCAGCATTCCTATACCAAGCGCCTGGTGGCGGCTTCGCCCACGGCGACGTCCCGGATCGCGGATCTGGTGCCGGAGGAGGAGCGAGGGCTTGGAGTTGCGATCCAGGTCGCTACCAGATCGCCGGCTGCGCCGGGTACCCCGCCGCTGCTGGAGGTGCAGAAACTCGCAAAGCGGTTCGACCAGGGCGCAGCGGCGGTGGCCGACTTTTCCATGACGATCAGCGCCGGCGAGAGCGTCGGTCTGGTCGGCGAGTCCGGATCCGGCAAGAGCACGACGTCGCGCATCATCTGCCGGCTGATCGATCCGAGCGAGGGCGAGATCGCGTTCGAGGGGCAGTCGATCGGCCATATCCCGGCCCGCGATTTTCACCGCTCGCCGTTTCGGAAGGATATCCAGATCGTCTTTCAGGATCCAAACGACAGCCTCAACCCGCGTTTCACCGCCTTTGACTGTATCGCCCATCCGCTGCTCCGGCTTGGCGGCATGCGCCCGGGCGACGCGCTGCGGCAGCGGGTAGAGGAGTGTGCGCAGCGCGTTGGATTGGGGATCGATCTGCTGACGCGCTTTCCGCATCAGCTCTCGGGTGGCCAAAAGGCCCGCGTCGGCATCGCCCGCGCCATCGCCTGCCGGCCGCGCCTCCTGGTGCTGGACGAGCCGACGGCGGCGTTGGATGTATCGGTACAGGCGGTGGTGCTGCAACTGCTCGACCGGCTGCGACGCGAGGATGACCTGGCCTTCCTCTTCGTCAGCCACGACCTCAACGTGGTTCGCATGATGTGCGACCGGACCATCGTGCTGCAAAATGGCCGCATCGTCGAACAAGGCGAGAGCCGGGCGATGTTCGACAATCCGAAAACCGCTTACACACGTGAGCTGGTTGAAGCCGTCCCGCATATCGAGCGGGAACTGGTTGCGTCCGTAACCTGATATTGACGCCGCAAAGTCGCTTTCGCCGACCACCGATAGGCCGACAAGTCCGGCCCCCGGCGGCCAGCGCGGCATGGAGCGCACGGGCGAGATCGGCAGGGCTTTGGCGTTCCAGGCTTTGGCGTTCCATCCCGTAGGTCCTCTTTTTCGATGCGCAATGACGGCGGAGTGCGGCAAATCAACCCGACGGGCAAATTAGTTCTGATTTACGGAATTAGTGTCAAGCCAGAAATCAAAAATATTTCTGTTTACCAGAAAGAAAATCAGGAGTATGTGTTTGGCCATCCCGTCCTACTCAGAAGGGCGTCGGCCGTCGTCACGGACGTTGGGCGGGTTGCGATGGACGCTGGTTTGCGCTGAGACGACGGCGTGGATGGGCGTACGGCAAAACCGTGTGGTCCTGGCGCCCGTTGCAGGCGTCAAGCTGTCGGAGAAGCGTAAGCGGGAACGGCAGCGACGGAGTCAACCAAGAACTCGTCTCCGGGGAGATCACGGCATAAGCCGTAAAGCCATTGCGCAGGGAAGGCCGGGTGTTCACCGCTGCCCTGTATGCTCGTGTGCACTTTGTTTTGTGCAAACCGCACACGGGACCGCGGGTGCAGCGCGCACCCGGTCTTCCCTGCGCCCTCTACTTTCGAGGGCAAGGAAACTTCCGGCAAAGCTCGGGCGCAATGCGTCGCGAGAAGGCGAACTCACATTCAGTTGTCATCGCCCGGCTTGACCGGGCGACCCAGTATTCCAGAGACACCAATGATTGAACCGATAAGCCGCGGCGTACTGGATCCCCGCATGCGCGGGGATGACAGCGTTGTGTGGCGACGCGTCCCTTTACAGTTTCGAGCCATTCAAATTTTGAAAACGCAGGCGATAGCTTGATGGCGATCACATGAGGGCGTATCGATTGTCCGGCGCTGACGTTGGTCGCGCAGGGTGAATTTCTCTGAGCACATCGTGGCCTGCGCGGCTGCCCGCCCCGGCGCAAACGAGGAAAGAGGAGGCGAGCAGTCATGCAATCAGACACGGATAGCGAATCCGCCAGCGCCGAGATGCATCGGTCCATCATGATCGCCTTCTGCGATGTCCTTCGCACGACCCAGCTGCCGCCGATGACGGTAATGAGTCTCGCTGCGTCCGCTCTCGGTGCCGTCTACAAGGAAGTCGCCGATCAGCATCGTTGTGACGGCGGATGCACCTGCGGCTGGAAACCCGAATCTGCGTGCGGATGTCGAGGCGTTGCAGGCGGCGCTGGCAGCGAAAACACAGACTGTCCCGTCCAGTGACTTGCGCGTCATGGAAGCCGCCGGACGTGCATGAGTCATGCGCGACCCGGCCGACCTTGTGCATAGCGTCGGTGATCGACGGGGTCGGATCGAAGGCGTGCCCCGAGCCTGTGCTCGCTGGTATGCTTGCGTCGGGCGCCAAAATGGCAAATGACGGCATCAAGGCTTTCGCCGGGGATTCGCAACCTGCGGCCATGCTCGGCCAGCCAGACCTCGATCGTTGCGATCGACGCCTTGCCAAGCCCAGGTATTTCCGAAAGCTCCTGTTTTGTGTGCAACGATAGTATTTCCGGCAGGAAAGCAGCACGATCGGCCGTGTGCCGTACGACCAACGGTGCGTACGGCGCATTTTCCGTCAGCTGAATGATCCGATCCGGCAAAACTGATTCAGGTTTGACGGTCGTGCTCTTTGTCTTGGCCATATGAGACAGACTCACCTTTGACATGACGGGCAGGCTGATTTGGATCGCTTCTAAGTCTGCTCGCAAAAAAGCGCGGTTGCGTCAAATCGCACGGCTCATTCATGCGTGTGCGTTGCAGGAGAGGTTTGGAACATTTCTAACGGTGCCAGGACGTTCGGCTTGTTGCTCCAATGACTGGCTTTTTAGGCAAGGCGAGCGAGCCGTTTGGATCGTTTTCGATGGTTCTTTCAAATTGTTCTAAGCTTGGTTCGATGCCAAATTTTGATCGATTCAAGATAGGCATCGTCAGATGCGATCGTCCTGATGTGCGTGACAACGATCGGGCTCCTGTCCTTGCGACTCGTTCCTGGTGTTATGTGATGGCATGATCAACGCCCGAAACCGGGGCCTATTGAGCTGAACGTGATGAGGATGAGCATGTTTTTGGCTGAGCGGGAATTGACGGAACTGATTGCGTGGCGGCACGAGCTCCACAGCAAGCCTGAACTGTCAGGGCAGGAAGAGAAGACCGCGCAAGCCGTGCAGGCGGTTCTCCACGCAACTGGTGCCGACAAGGTCGTCACGGGACTTGGCGGGCATGGCCTGCTCGGGATCTACCAGGGAGATGCGCCTGGCCCGACGATCATGCTTCGCGCCGAGCTGGATGGATTGCCGATTCAGGAGATCTCGGCTCTGCCGTATCGGTCGTCGGTGCCAGGAAAAGCGCATCTTTGCGGTCACGACGGCCACATGACGATTTTGGCGGCGGTGGCGCGCGGCTTGGATCGTCAACGCCCGCAACGAGGCCGGGCCGTACTGCTGTTCCAACCGGCGGAAGAGGATGGATCTGGCGCCGCTGCTGTCCTCGCCGACGAGAAGTTTGATCAGATCAAGCCCGATTTTGTGTTCTCGTTGCACAATCTGCCGGGACTTTCCCTTGGCCAGGTTTCGATCGCCGAGGGGCTGGTCAACTGCGCCTCCCGCGGTATGCAGATCAAACTGTCCGGGCGAACCTCGCATGCGTCGAGCCCCGAGCTTGGTGTATCGCCGCAAGCCGCGATCGCGAGGCTGTTGGGCGAGATCGATGCGCTCGGACGGGGCGGGGCGCTCGACGAAGATTTCTCAATGGTGACGGTCACCCATGCGAGGTTGGGAGAACCAGCGTTCGGCATCTCGCCCGGTCATGCCGAGGTCTGGGCGACACTCAGGACGCTGACCGATTCGAAGATGGATGCCCTTCGCGCGCAGGCCGAAAGCCTGGTCCGGAGCGTGGCGGCAAGCGAAGGACTGACGGCGGAGATTATCTATCGCGATGTGTTCCATCATTGCATGAATGACGCGGAGGCCGTCGTCCATCTCCGGAACGCGCTGGATGCAGAAGGCGTGCCGTGTTCCGGGCAGGGGCTGCCGATGCGGGGGTCGGAGGATTTTGGACGTTTCAACCACCGGTCAAAGGCCGCGATGTTTTTCCTGGGGGCGGGCACGCGGCACGCCGGCTTGCACGAGCCGGACTACGATTTTCCGGATGAGTTGATCGAAATCGGCTCGCGGGTTTTCATCCGAGCGTTACGTAATTTGTTGGGATGAGATGGCGCGCAGTTTGAAACTGACCTTTTCTAACTGACGTCCCGCACGTGATTCAATTTCGCGCGCAGCTTGCAAATTTAGAACGCTTAAAAAGTTAGGCAGGACAATTTAGAACGATTAGAAAATACGCGGTGTTGCTCGATCGCCACTGATGCAATCCGTTGTGCGCGCGTAGCGTTACCTTAGATAGCTTCTACTCGCTGTTTCCACTCGCGAAGATAGAACGGCCTCAGGGACCTGCTTATGGGCTTTGGGGTGGAAGTATGACGTATAAGATTGCGGCCAGAAATGTTGCGCGCGCTATTTCGCTGGGGGCGGTGAGTTATCTTGCGCTCTCTCTTGATTTTGCCAGCGGTCAGAAAGCGTTCGCGCAGAGCTTGCCGCCCGTCACGGTGGATGCCCCGACGCAGCAGCGAGCGCGGCCCTCGGTACGGAGAACGCAAACGTCCACGACGCGCGTGCAGCGCCGTGTCGCCGCGCCGGCGCCTCGCCGCGTCGAACCGGTTCCGTATGTAACGCCTTCAACCGGAACGCTCGGTGCGCCTCCGGCCCCCTATGCGGGCGGACAGGTCGCGTCGGGCGGAAGCCTCGGACTTCTCGGCAACCGCGGTGTGATGAATACGCCGTTCAACCAGACCAGCTACACAGCGGAATTGATCGCGAATCAGCAGGCGCGCACCATCCGCGACGTGCTGGCGAACGATCCTTCCGTCCGAGTGGTACAGGCGGCAGGGGGCGGCGCCGACAGTCTGTTCATCCGTGGCTTCTACTACGACAGCGGCGATTATAGTTTGAACGGTCTGGCCGGAATCGCACCATACTATTCCACGGGTGCGAATTTCGTCGAACGCGTCGAGGTCCTGAAGGGCCCGAGCGCCTTGCTCAACGGCATGACGGTTGGCGGCACCGGTGCAACGAGCGGCGGCGCCGTCGGCGGCACCGTCAATCTGATTACCAAGCATGCTCCGGATGTCGACATTACGCGGCTGACGGCGACCTATGTTTCCCAATCGCAGTTCGGACAGATTACCGATGTCAGCCGGCGATATGGCGAGCGCAAGGAGTGGGGCGTCCGGCTGAACAGCACCTATTCGAATGGCAATACACCCTGGAATCGCCAGACCGACGAATTCGGCAATGCGGTTCTGGGCCTGGACTATCGGGGCGAGAACGCGCGCGTGGAAGTCGATATCGGCTACCAAGCGGACAATCTGAATCCACCGATGCGTTTCTTCAACGTGCCTACGACGACAACACTGATTCCCCCGCCGCCGAAGCCCGGTCACAATTTCCAGGTTCCGTGGGCCTACTACGCGCCGACGGATTTTTTCACGACCGTGAGAGGCGAGGTGGACCTTGCCGACAACCTGACCGCCTATGCGGCGTTCGGTTACCACGACAGCAACATCAACTATGCATACCCTTCGCCGAATATCTCCAACACCGCGCCGGGTCAGTTGACGACTCCCCCGGGAGCATTCCAGTTGGGAGGCTTATGGTCGCGCCCGTTCATGGGGAAGGAGACGTTTGAGACGTATGCGGGTGAAGCGGGCGTTCGTGCAACGGTGGACACGGGTCCCGTCAGACATGCCTTGAACTTCAACTATTCGGAGAACGACCGAACCTATAACCAGCAGGTCCGGACGCGTTCCGCCAATCCGCTGACTGACATTATCTTCTGGAATCTCTACACCGAGCCGACCAATATTCCGAAGCCCAACTTCACGACATTGTCCGCAAGTCAGGTCACCGGTGTGAACCTGAAGAGCTTTGGCGTGTCGGATACGATGTCGACGTGGAACGATCGGGTCCAGTTGACCGTGGGTGTTCGTCGCCAGACCGCAGGGAGTGAGATAAACAACCTGTTCGCGACCGCGGCTTCGCCGAACCGGCCGTTTCAGTCTGAAAGCTTGTGGACCCCGGCCTATGCTCTTGTCGTGAAACCGGTCGAGAACATCTCGCTTTACGCGAACTATATCGAAGGGCTTCAGACACCGGCTGTGGTTGGCGGCGCGTTCGCCAACGTTGGTACGGTGTTTCCCCCCGGCAAAACCACTCAGGCTGAAGCCGGCGTGAAGTTCGATACGGGCCGCTTCACCACGACCCTGAGCATGTTCGAGATCGAGCAGCGGAGCATTATCGCCGTCGGAACGGGTGTGACGGCGACCCAGCAACTCAACGGCAGGCAGCGCAACCGCGGCACCGAACTCAATGTGTTCGGCGAGATCGCGCCTTGGTTTAGGGTGCTCGGCGGTTTGGCTTTTATCGAGGGCAAGCAGGTCAACACACCTGGTGGAGTAACTGACGGCAGGACGGCCGTCGGCGTTCCCTCCTTCAACGCCAATATCGGTGCGGAGTGGGATACGCCGCTGCGTGACCTGACGCTCACGGGCAGGCTGATCTATACCAGTTCGCAATATGTCAACGTCACCAACACACTGTCCATACCGGAATGGACGAGGTTCGATCTTGGGGCGAGATACACGCTGACGTCACCCTGGAACGGCAAGCCGATCGTGATCCGTGCCAACGTCGAGAACGTCTTCAACAAGTCCTATTGGGCCTCGGCCTATAGCGGTGTGATTACGCTCGCCGCCCCGCGCACCTATCTGGTGTCGACGACGTTCAACTTCTGAGCGCTGCGCCGCTCTCATTGCCAGCAAACATGTGCCGTCGCGGATATCATCCGCGACGGCATTTTCTTGTTTGGTCGTTATCGCTGTTTCGTTTCAACGGAGTTGATGGCAATACGATGAAAAAAATCCGGAGTTGGTGCACGATTTTCGGGAACGAAAAATGTTCCAGCTCGGGCAATTAGAATTCGACAAAATAGGGATCACTTTGCAAATCAGCCAGTTGTCGCATGCGCTCCATCGCTGCGCGGAGGTTGTATTTTTCTCTAACGCGCCAGTTTGGAGCTATTAAAAACTGCATCGCCGATATTGCTTTGACCATCATTTGCTTCTGACCTAGTCAGACGCCGTTGCTTCGTTTTTCTGAAAGGTGCCGGCCATGATGGTTTTTGACAGAGACGACGTCACCTTCACCGTCGTCATCAATCACGAAGAGCAGTATTCGATCTGGCCGACGTTCAAGGACATTCCGAACGGCTGGACGGCGGTCGGCAAGACCGGCACCAAGAAGGAATGCCTCGATCACATCGAACAGGTGTGGACCGACATGCGTCCCCTGACGCTGCGCAAATTCATGGACGAACCGGCTTCTCCGCAGAAATCGGCTTAGCACACGGAGCGCGTCTTCCGATGCGGCTTTTTTGTCTGCCTTACTCCGGCGGCAGCGCCATGTTCTATGCGCGGTGGCGCAGGCTGTTGCCCACGTGGATCGACGTCCGGCCGGTCGAGTGGCCCGGCCGCGGCGCGCGTATGGACGAGCCATTGGCGACCGATCCCCGCGACCTCGCCGCGCAACTCGCCGCGGAGATTCATGCTCGACTTGACGGTCCTTATGCGCTGTTTGGGCACAGCCTCGGCGCGTTGGTCGGGTTTGAGGTTGCCCACAGTTTGCTCGATCGCGGCGCACCGGCGCCGGCCATTTTCTTCGGGTCGGGCACGGAGGCGCCGGCCGTTCGAGACGGAAGCAGATGGCGCCTGCCGCTGAGCGACGAAGCGCTGCTGCATGAACTGCGCAATCTCCAGGGGACGCCGGACGAAGCATTGGCGAATGCGGAGCTCATGCGATCGGCGTTGCCGGTGCTGCGCGCCGATTTCCTGATGTGCGGCGCATATAACTATCGGCTGCGTCGCCCGTTGCCGTGTCCCGTTCACATCTTCGGCGGTATCGACGACGAGACGAGCCGCGCATCGCTGGAAGCCTGGCAGCAGGAGACCGCAGCCGAGTTCGCGCTCGACATGCTGCCGGGACATCACTTCTTCATTCACACGCAGCAAGCCGAACTGCTTGACCTGATCGGATCGGCCCTGGCCCGGCAATCGGGACGGTCGATTGGTTCGCATTGGAGCAAGGATCATGAGCGCATTCTCCGTCCTGCCACTCGTTGAGGGCAAGAGCCTTCCGTTGTTGCTGAAGGCCGACAAGGCCGGGCAGCCGCTCGGCGCGGCGCTTCCGATGCTGCGCGATACCGTCGACCGGCACTTGACCGATTGCGGTGGCATCGTGTTTCGCGACTTCACCCTCGATGGCCCCGACGCGTTCCGGGCGTTCGCGGCCGATTTCGGCCACCCGCTGCTCAGCTACGAGTTCGGATCGACGCCACGCTCGCAGGTCACTTCCGGCGTCTACACGTCCACCGAATACCCGCCGCATCAGCATATCCCGCTGCATAACGAGCAGGCCTATACGAGGGATTGGCCGATGAAGATCTGGTTCTATTGCATGCAGCCGGCACAGGAGGGCGGCGAAACGCCGATCGCCGACAGCCGCGCGATCTATCGCGACATGCCGTCAACCATTCGGGAGCGTTTCACCGAGAAGGGCGTGATGTATGTCCGCAATTACGGCAACGGCCTAGATGTCGACTGGCAGCAGGTGTTCGGCACCGATTCCAGGCCGGAGGTCGAGGCCTATTGCGCCCGCCATGACATCGACTGTGAATGGAAAGAAGACGGCGAGCTGCGGACGCGCCAGATCTGCCAGGGCACGGCGCGTCACCCGGTAACGGGTGACAGGGTCTGGTTCAATCAGGCGCATTTGTTTCACGTCTCGAATCTCGAGCCGGAGGTGCGTGAGAGCTTGCTCGACGTCGTCGGCGACGAGGTCGAGCTGCCGCGCAACGTGTTCTACGGCGACGGATCGCGGATCGACGACGAGACGTTGACCACCGTGCGCAACGTGCTGGAGGCGCACAAGATCAGTTTTCCCTGGCAGGCCGGCGATGTCGTCATGCTCGACAACATGCTCACGGCGCATGCGCGCGCGCCGTTCAAGGGCCCGCGCAAGGTGATCGTCGCCATGGCCGAAGCGCATCGGCAGAGCTGATTGCCCCTTGCTGACCGCGAGGCGAGGATTTCCGGACTGGATTTCGAGACAATGTATCAAGACAATCTCGTCGAACGACTGCGCGGCCACGCAGCATTGCGTCCGGATCGGGTGGCGTTGCGCTTCCTCGAAGGAGATGATGTCGCCGGCGAATTGACATTCGCCGCTCTCGATACAAGGGTTCGCGCCGTCGCGTCCCGGTTGCAAAAGTTGGGCTGCGCGGGCGAGCGGGCAGTCATTCTCTTGCCCAGCGGGCTCGACTATGCCGTGGCATTCTATGCGTGTCTGTATGCGGGTGTGATCGCGGTTCCGGCGTATCCACCTGAGGGTGCTGCCGATCGTTATGCGGGCCGTCTCAACGGCATTATGCGTGATGCGGCGCCACGCTTCATTCTGACAAAATCGAATCTGAGTGCTGTCGTGGAAGCAACGCTTCCCGGACTGACCAATGTCCGGATGATCGAGGTTGACGCGATTTCGTCTGAACTTGCTGCGGATTGGCGAGAGACCAGTCCCGCTGGGAATGCCGTCGCTTTCCTGCAATACACGTCGGGGTCGACGTCGCAACCGAAGGGGGTTTGCGTCTCGCACGCCAATCTGACGGCTAACGAGAAGGCCATCCAGGCCGTCGTAGCAGGAACGCTCGACGATGTTTTCGTCAGCTGGCTGCCGCTCTATCACGACATGGGACTGATCGGTGGACTGCTGAATCCCCTGTTCACCGGCTTTACCGCCGTCCTGATGTCACCGCGCAATTTTCTCGAGCGGCCGCGGCGCTGGCTTGAGGCCATCCATCGTCACGGCGGAACGTTTAGCGGCGGGCCTGATTTCGCCTACGCGCTGTGTGCCGATCGCGTTTCCGATGAAACGATCGGACGGCTCGACCTGAGCCGTTGGAGATTCGCATTCTCCGGCTCGGAGTTTGTCCGCAAAGCCACACTTCAGAGATTCGGCGAGCGATTTGAGCGTGCTGGTTTCAATCAACGGGCGTTGACCGCCTGCTACGGTCTGGCTGAGGCGACGCTGCTGGTGACGGCAGGCAACCCGGCGACCAAGGCCGTCAGCCATACGCTCGATACAATAGCCCTCGCGGCGGGCCGCATTGCGACCGCCGATGAAGGCACCGATCTCGTAGCCTGCGGTCAAACGGTAGGGGATCACGTCACGCGCATCATGCGCACGGATGGATCGACGGTCACAGAGGCTGACGAGGTCGGCGAGATCTGGGTCGCCGGTCCCAGCATAGCGCTCGGATACTGGAATAATCCGGAGGCCACCTCCAAGGTATTCGTCGAGCGGGATGGCATGCGCTGGCTGCGCACTGGAGATCTCGGCTTCATTCGAGACGGCACGCTGGTCGTCACCGGCCGGCTCAAGGATCTGCTGGTCGTTCGCGGTCAGAACGTCTATCCGACGGACGTCGAGCAGGCGGTGGAGGCCGACGTCGAGTTGGTTCGCAGCGGCCGGGTGGCCGCTTTTGCGGTCGAGATCGACGGACGGGAAAGCATTGGAGTCGCGGCCGAGTTCAGCCGTACTGTTCTCAAGCGTAGCGATCCTGAGGCCCTTGCCCAGGCCATCGGCGAGGCCGTGCTTCGACAGGCTCAGGAATATCCTTCTGTCATCATCCTGTTGAATCCGCAGGGGATGCCGCTGACGACCAGCGGGAAGCTGCAGCGTTCGGCCTGCAGCGCGCGCTGGGCCGACAACACGCTCGACAGTTTCATGGTTTTCGAAAGAGGGCGTCGTCGCGACGGTACCGCATTGACGGCACCCGCGAGCGATACCGAGCGTGCGCTGGCGTCGATCTGGCGCGACGCGCTCGGCGTGCAGGCTGTCCACCGGGAAGACGATTTTTTCGTACTGGGTGGAAACTCGATCACGGCCGGACAGACCGCCGCCGCGATCCGCGAACGCTTCGGCGTCGAGCTGGAACTGCGCAGCTTCTTCGACGCGCCGACGCTTGCAGCCTTGTCAGGCCGGATCGATACCCTGGTGGGTGAGGGCGCGGGGCGGGCTCTCCCTCCGATCCAGCGGGCGGCGCCGGCAAGCCGCATGACCTTGTCCCATGCCCAGGAACGGCTGTGGTTTCTCTGGAACATGGACCCTGGCGGAACCGCCTACACGGTTGCCAGCACGGTCCGGCTGAAGGGAAAGCTCGATCATGCCGCCTTGTCGCGGGCGATTGCGGAAATCGTCCAGCGCCATGAGGTCTTGCGCAGCACGTTTGTCGCGCACGAAGGCCGCGCAGGGCAGGTGGTTCACGACTCGCTGAGTGTTGGCATCCGGCACGAGGATCTCCGTTCATATTCCGCGCGCGACCGCGTCGAACATGCCGTGGGGCTTGGTCAGTCCGAACTCGCCAAACCGTTCGATCTCGTCAACGGGCCGTTGTTGCGGGCGACCCTGTTGCAGTTCGCTGACGACGAGCACGAATTGTTGCTGCTGGCCCACCACATTGTCGTCGATGGCTGGTCGCTCGACGTGATGCTCCAGGAGTTGGCGGGGCTTTATCGCAGCTTCATCCGGGAGGATTTCGGTCCACCGCCGGTGCCGATGATTCAGTATGCGGATTTCGCAAGCTGGCAACGTGATTGGCTTGCGGGAGGTGAGGCAGACCGGCAGCTCGCATATTGGCGCGAGAAATTGGGCGACACCCACCCGGTGCTGGCTCTGCCCCATGACCGGCCGCGTCTGGCGGCGCAAAGCCATGGCGGAGATACGATCGGCCTTGCGATCGACGGCGCGTTGGCTGCCCAGCTTCAGGAGATCGCGGGAAAACATCGCACGAGCGTCTTCATGCTGCTGCTCGCGGCGTATCAGGCGGCGTTATATCGCTACACGGGCCAGAGCGACTTGCGCGTCGGTGTGCCCGTAGCCGGGCGTCGTCACGCGCAGCTCGAACGATTGATCGGTTGCTTCGTCAATACTCTGGTGTTGCGTGCGGAGATCGTCGATGGAGCGACGTTCCCGGACCTGCTCCAACAGGTCAAGGAAGCGGTAATCGACGCGCTCTCCCATCAGGATCTTCCGTTCGAGATGCTGGTCGACGGTCTGCGGCCCGAACGCAGCGGCGGTCACAACCCGCTGTTCCAGGTGAAGTTCAACTATATGAAGGCGCCGAGCGGGTTTGACGGCGTCGAAGGACTTGCTGCCGAGATTGACATCCTGGACCTCGCGGGTTCGCATTTCGATCTCGCGCTTGATATCGTCGATGGCGCCGAAGGCATGAAGGTGACCTTCAACTACGCGACCGACCTGTTCGACGCCGCGACGATCTCGCGGCTGGCGACACAGTTCGGCTCGCTGCTCCGCCAGATCGCGGAAGACGCAGAACGCCTTGTGTCGGACTTCGTCATCGAGGATGCGAACCGGCAGGTGGTGCCAAGCCAGTCTGCTGCGTTCCGATTCAATGATGTGGTCAGCCTTTTTCGCGCATCGACGGTCGATCGGCAAACCGCGGTTGCGATCCAGAGCGGCGGCGAGACATTGACCTTTGCGGAGCTCGAGCGGAAGTCGGATGATATCGCGCGCGTGCTCGCGGCCGGGGGCGTGACACGGGAAACGCCGGTTGGGCTCTGGATCGAGCGCTCGCCGGCATTCGTGACGGCGCTGCTCGGCGTGCTCAAGGCCGGCGGCGCCTATGTGCCGCTCGATCCGAAATGGCCGGTGGAACGGGTCCGAAGCATCCTGGCGGATGGCGGGATCGAGATCGTGTTGGCGGCCGGTGAGAAGCTGGCCGAGGCGCTTACGCTCGATTGCCTTGTGCTCGATGCGGACACCGACACCACCTCTGAAGAGTTAGTGAGCGTGCTTCCGGACTGCACGATCCATCCGGCGCAGACCGCTTATGTGATTTACACGTCGGGATCGACCGGCGTGCCCAAGGGCGTTGCCGTCTCGCACGGTGCGCTGGCCAATTATGTTCAGGCGTTGCTGCAACGCGTGCAACCGTCGCCGAGTGCGAGCATGGCGATGGTTTCTACCGTCGCGGCCGATCTCGGCCACACCGTGCTGTTCGGCGCACTTGCCTCCGGGGCGACGCTGAATCTGTTGGCTCCAGAAGCCATCCTCGATGCGGATTTGTTTGCGAAGGCGATGCGGGATGGCGACGTCGGCATTCTCAAGATCGTGCCCAGTCATTTGCGCGGCCTGTTGCAGGCGTCACGCTCGGCCGATCTCTTGCCCCGCGATGTCCTCATTCTCGGCGGTGAGGCCTGCGACGCTGATCTGCTGAACGAAATCCGTCAATTGCGGCCGCAATGCCGAATTCTCAATCACTATGGCCCTACTGAAGCGACGGTCGGGGCGGTTACGCATGAATGGGAGCCTGCAGGTGAGGCACGTCCGGTTCCGATCGGCTTGCCGCTCGCTAATCTGCGCGCCCATGTGCTGGACGATGCGCTAAACGAGGTGCCGATCGGCGTCATCGGTGAACTCTATATCGGAGGTGCCGGGCTGGCGCGGGGCTATCGTGGCCAGCCCGGCCTGACCGCCGAACGCTTCGTGCCGAATCCGTTCGGGCCGGCTGGGGAACGGCTGTACAGGACGGGCGATCGGGTTCGTTGCGATCAGTCGGCGCGGTTGGTGTTCCTCGGCCGCGGCGACGATCAGATCAAGTTGCGCGGCTATCGTGTCGAGCTTGGCGAGGTCACGCGCGCGGTCAAGGCGTTGCAGGAGATCGACGACGCGGTGGTGGTGGCCCGCGCCATCGGGGCGGGCGCCGAACGGCAGGAACTCGTCGCGTATTGTGTTCCGCGGGCCGGCATGACGCCGACGACGGACGCGCTCAAACAGCAATTGGCTGCCGTCCTGCCGGAATACATGGTGCCGTCGCGGCTCGTTCTGCTGGAGCGCCTGCCGCTCACGCCAAACGGGAAGGTGGATCGCAAGGCGCTGCCGGATCCGGATCAAGACACGGTCGTCGTGAAATACGCAGCGCCCGAGGGAGAGACCGAAGCGGCGATCGCCGCGATCTGGTGCGAGGTGCTCGGCCGGGAACAGATTGGCCGTAACGACAATTTCTTTGAACTCGGCGGCGATTCAATTCTCAGCCTGCAGATCATCGCGCGGTTGCGCAAGCGCGGCATTCGCCTGACGCCGAAACAGGTCTTTGGACAGCAAACAGTGGCGCGCCTGGCAACGGTAGCTGTCACCGCGGCGGTGCCTGCCGCAAAGAACGAGAAACTGAAGTCGGCAACAATCGTCGAGAACGACCGGGTATCCGGCGTGCATCGCTTGCTGCCGATCCAGACCCGCTTCTTCGATGAGGAATCCGGCAACCGCAATCATTGGAATCAGGCCGTGCTGCTGGTCCCGCAGTCGCGGCTGGACTGGGAGGTGCTGCGACGTGCGCTCGTTGCGGTCGTGGATCATCACGATGCGTTGCGCTTGCGCTTCGAGCAGGTGGATCGCATTTGGCGGGCAGAATATGGCGCCGCGCCGGCGCCGTCAGACTTGCTGTGGGTTCGCACGGATGTCGGCGATGCCGTAGAGGTCACGGCGATTGGGTCGGCCGCGCAGGCGAGCCTGTCGCTGTCATCGGGTCCCTTGTTACGCGCGGCAGCGATGGACCTTGCCGAAGGCAGTCAACGACTGCTGATCGCGATTCATCATCTGGCGGTTGACGGCGTGTCGTGGCGGGTTCTGCTGGAAGATTTGGCTGCGGCTTACGGCCAGTTGAAGCAAGGCGCGGCCACTGTTTCGCTGCCGCCGAAGAGCGAATCCTATGCGTCGTGGGGGGAGAGGCTGAACGCCTATGCGGCCGCCCCGGAGCTTGCCGATGAGCAGTCGTTCTGGCTTGCGCGCGGCGCGGGTGCCGACCTGCCGTGCGATAATGATCACGGTGATCCGGATCTCGTCGGGGACGGCGAAGAGGTGCCGCTGGTACTCGATACCGAACTGACGTCGAGGCTGCTGCAGGAAGCGCCATCCGCCTATCGGACGCAGGTCAATGATCTGTTGCTGGCGAGCCTGGTGCGCGCTGTCTCGCGCTGGTGCGGGGTCGAAGATTTGACGATCGAACTCGAGGGGCATGGCCGCGAGGACCTATTTCCCGGAGCCGACGTTTCCCGCACGGTGGGCTGGTTTACGACGGCCTTCCCGGTACGGCTCAGTGGCGGATCGAGCGACGACGCCACGCTGATCAAATCGGTCAAGGAAGAGCTCCGCGCCGTCCCCAACCGCGGACTTGGCTATGGCGTGCTGCGCTATCTCGGCTCCGAGGAGCAACGCCACGCTCTGGGCCGGCTGGCGGAGCCGCAGATCGTGTTCAACTATCTCGGCCGGTTCGACGGCAGCGTGGGAGCATCCTCGCTCTTCGATTTCGCACCGGAGAGTTCAGGCGCGTCACGAAGTGAATCCGCTCGCCTCAGGGGCTGGCTGAACATCACGGGGCAGGTGCGTGAGGGACGTCTGCTTCTATCCTTTGGATATGGGCGCAAGCGCTATCGGCGAGAGACGGTCGAGCGGCTGGCGTACATGTACGAGACCGCCCTGCGCGAACTGGTGATGCATTGCTGCGGCGGCGCGTCCGGCATGACGCCGTCGGACGTTGCGTTG
Organism: Bradyrhizobium sp. OAE829; assembly: GCF_040546575.1. Lineage (NCBI taxonomy): Bacteria > Pseudomonadati > Pseudomonadota > Alphaproteobacteria > Hyphomicrobiales > Nitrobacteraceae > Bradyrhizobium > Bradyrhizobium sp. OAE829. The sequence goes on from NZ_JBEPOE010000001.1 coordinate 7,492,888, forward strand.
TCCGGCCTCGGCCAGGCCGATCTCGACCGGCTGGGGACGGCTCTGGACCTGCGCGGTGTCGAGGACATCTATCCGCTTTCGCCGATGCAGCAGGGCATGCTGTTCCACGCGCTGCGCGATGGAGTTGACGATGTCTACGTCAACCAGATCGGGCTCGAAGTGTTTGGTTTCGATGCCGACAAACTGAAGGCGGCGTGGCAGGCGGTAAGCGACCGGCATGCCGCGTTGCGGACCGGCTTCGTATGGGAGCATCTGTCGGGGTCGACGCAGCAGGTGGTGTACCGTCATGTGGCGGTGCCCTTCGTCGAAGAGGATTGGTGCGATCGGGCGGCGGCGCTGGAGCGCAGCGGCCGGCTCGAAATCGCGCTGGCCGATGCGTCACGCCGGGAGCGCGAAAGCGGCTTTGATATCTCCCGCCCACCGCTGCAGCGGGTACGGTTGATCCGGCTCGATGACGCCAGGCACTGGCTGATCTGGACCCATCATCACATCTTTGGCGATGGCTGGAGCTCGGCGCGGCTGGTTGCGGAGGTGCTGCAGCACGTGAACGGCGGTACGCTGCCGACGGTGCAGGGCAGCTATCGCGACTACATCGCGTGGCTGCAGGGCCGCGACCATGCGGGAGCCGCAACTTTCTGGTGCGAGGCGCTGGCAAAGCTTGATACGCCGACCTTGCTGGCGAATGCACTGCCATCGAGCGACAGGGCGCCGGAGGCCGCAGGTCACGCCAGCATCGCGCTTGCGGTGAGCGCGGAGTTGACCGAACGGCTGAAGTCATTTGCAAAGCGGGAGCGGGTGACGCTCAATACGCTCCTTCAAGGGGCGTGGGCGCAGTTGCTGCGGCGGCATTCGGGGCAGGGCGCGGTCTGTTTCGGGGTGACCGTATCGGGCCGGCCGGCGGAACTGGCAGGCTCCGAGGAGATGGTCGGCCTGTTCATCAACACGCTGCCGATCGTCGATGCTCCGAACCCGGAAACCGCTGTTGGCGATTGGCTGCGCCAGTTGCAGGAGCAGAACCTGGCCTTGCGCGAGCATGGCTGGACGCCGCTGTACGAGATCCAGCGTCTTGCCGGTCATGCCGGGCAGACGCTGTTCGACACAATCCTGGTGTTCGAAAATTATCCGATCGATGAAGCGTTGCGGAAAACCGGCGAGGGCGGTCCGCGTCTCGGGCGCGTGGAGCACGTCACGCCCACGAACTACGCGCTGGCGGTCGCCGTGTTTGCCGGAGCGGATGCGCTCAATCTGGAGTTCAACTACGACCGGGCCCGTTTCGACGGAGCCGCGATCCGGCGCCTACGCGACGCCCTGAGCGGAATGCTGCAGCAGGTCGTGGCCGATACCGAGCGACCGGTGGGTGATATCGGATTGCCCGACAATGGTGAAGCAAGGCGGCTCCTGGACTGGAGCGGCCCCGCGGCCTTGGCGGCATCGCGCTCGCCTTATGTCGGCGTCGTCGCGCATATCGAGGCGCAGGCCGCAGAGGCGCCTTTGTCGGTTGCGCTGGTGTGGGGCGATACGCCAGTCAGCTATGGTGAGTTGAACGCCAGGGCGAACCGGCTGGCGCGGCGTCTTCGTCGCTGGGGCATTGGTCCGGATCGCCTGGTCGGTCTGGCGCTGACACGCAGCCCGGACATGATGGTCGCGCTGCTGGCAATCCTCAAGGCCGGCGGTGTCTATCTTCCGCTCGATCCGGACTATCCAGACGATCGCCTCGCCCACATGCTGCGCGACAGTGGGACGAAGCTGGTATTGACGGAAAGCACGCTGCTCAAGCGTTTCGCGCCGGTGCTGCGTGAGGCCGGGATCGAGGCCTTGCGCCTGGACGAGCCGCAGCAGTGGCGCGCCGGTGACGATGCAAGCAACCTCGATGTCGAAATCCATCCGGACAGCCTGGCCTATGTGATCTACACGTCAGGTTCGACGGGAACACCGAAAGGCGTGGCGGTCTCGCACGGACCACTCGCCATGCATTGCGAGGCGATCGGCAAGCTGTACGGCATGAACTCGGGCGATCGGGAGTTTCAGTCGGCTTCGATCAATTTCGACATCGCCCACGAAAGATGGTTGGTGCCGCTGATGACAGGCGGGTCGCTCGTCCTGCCGTCCAGGCCAGGTCTGCTGATCGACGACCTGGTCGGCGAAATCGAACGTCGTTCGGTCACCGCGCTCTTCCTGCCTCCGGCCTATGCCGACCAATTGAGTGAAGCGTTGCGGCACAGCGGCCGACGCCTTTCGCTGAGGCTCTGCATCGTGGGCGGCGAGGCCTGGTCGGATACGGGCATCAAAGCGTTTCGCCGGGCAGTCAATGTCGGTCTACTGATCAATGCCTATGGTCCGACCGAGACCGTGATCGCGCCGACGGCATGGACTGTCGACGAGACTGCGTTGACGCCGGGTCAGTACGCGCCGATCGGACGGCCCGTTGGTTTGCGGTCCGCCTACATTCTCGACGCTGAACTCAACATGGTCCCGGCCGGCGTAACGGGCGAGTTGTTCATCGGTGGTGTTGGGCTGGCGCGGGGCTATCTGAAACGCGGCGCGCTGACGGCGGAACGGTTCATTCCGGATCCGTTCGGCGGCGACGGCGGGCGTCTCTACCGGACCGGCGATCTGGCGCGGTGGCGGGCTGACGGCGTGATCGAATATGTCGGACGCGCGGACGATCAGGTGAAGATCCGGGGCTTCCGGATCGAATTGGGAGAGATCGAAGCGCGCTTGCTGGAGCAGCGCGGCGTGCGCGCCGCTGTCGTCGTGACGCGCGAAGCGAGGGCGGGACGTCAGCTGATCGCCTACGCCAGCGGCGAGCGGACGCTCGACGGCCAGGCGCTGCGCCAGGCGTTGTCGGCCATGCTGCCGGATTACATGGTTCCCGCGACAATCGTGGTGCTCGAACAACTGCCGCTGACGCCGAATGGCAAGATCGACCGGCGGGCACTGCCGCCGCCAGACGAAGACGCTGCGGCGCGTCGCAGCTATGCGGCGCCCGAGGACGAAATCGAGATCGCGCTGGCGACGATCTGGACCGAGTTGCTGGGCGTCGAGCGGATCGGACGCAACGATCATTTCTTCGAGCTCGGCGGACACTCATTGCTCGCGGTGCGGCTGCTCAGCCGGGTGTCACAGGATCTCGGCGTGTCGATTCAGATTTCGGATCTGTTCGTTCATCCGGAACTGGCCCAGTTCGCCCGGATCGTTTCGATCAGGCTGATCGAGCGCGAGTTCGATGCGGAAGAACTTCAAGATCTGATCGCATCGGGACTGTGACAATGGCAGATTCGTTGAAACCCGATTTGCGGGGGCTGGATGCAGGAGAGTTGAGAAAGCTCCTGGCGCTGGCGAAGGACCGCAGCCGGAGTGCCAACAGGGGTGAACCTGTCTCGATACCGGCGGTGCCGCGCGACGGGCCGCTTGCGTTGTCGTTTGCGCAGCAACGGCTTTGGCTGCTGGCGCAACTCGACGGCAGCAGCACCAACTATCACATTCGCGGCGCGCTGCGCCTCTCGGGCGACCTCGACGTCACCGCCTGGCGCCGCAGTCTGGACCAGCTGTTTGCGCGGCACGAATCGCTGCGCAGCATTTTTTGTGTTGCCGATGGACAGCCTTGCGTCGAGCTGTTGCCTGCCGGTCAGGGCTTGCCTTTGCTCGTGCATGATTTGCGGGCCGAACCAGCGCGCGAGCAGGTGCTTGAGCGCCTGTGCCGCGACGAGACCGATACGCCCTTCGATCTCTCGCAGGGACCGTTGATCCGCGGGCACCTCATCCGGACCGCGGAGAGCGAGTATCTGTTCCTGCTGACCCAGCATCATATCGTTTCCGACGGCTGGTCCATTGGAGTGCTCGTGCGCGAGTTGGGCGCTCTGTATCGCGCCTTCGTGGCCGGCGAGGGCGATCCGCTACCGGCGCTGCCGATTCAGTATCCGGACTATGCCGCCTGGCAACGCCAGTGGCTTGCGGGCGAACGTTTGCAGCGGCAGGTCGGCCATTGGCGGCAGACGCTGGCGGATGCGCCAGCGTTGCTCGAATTGCCGACCGATCGGCCGCGGCCACCGGTCAGGTCACTTGCCGGCGCTTCACTGCCGATCGAGATCGACGCCGAGCTTGCACGTGGCATCAAGCAGCTGAGCCAATCTCATCGCGCGACCGCATTCATGACGGTGCTGGCGGCGTGGGCGGCCGTGCTGTCGAGGCTATCAGGTCAGAGCGATGTCGTGATCGGTACGCCCACGGCCAATCGCAACCGGCGCGAAATCGAGGGTCTGGTCGGCTTCTTCGTCAATATGCTGGCGCTTCGCGTCGATTTGTCGGGCGAACCTGACGTGGCGGAGCTACTGAGCCGCGTGCGCGGTGCTGCGCTGGCGGCTCAGGACCATCAGGATTTGCCGTTCGAGCAACTCGTCGAGATCATTCAGCCGCCGCGGCGTCTGGACCATGCCCCGGTGTTTCAGGTCGTATTCGCCTGGCAGAACAACGAGGCGGCGACGTTTGAATTGCCGGGCCTGAAGGCCGAGATCACGGACACGGCTCTGAGCGAGATCAAGTTCGATCTTGAGCTCAACCTGGGCGAGGCCGACGGCCGCATCGTTGGGGCCCTGAACTACGCGACGGCGCTGTTCGACGAGGCAACCATCAGGCGTCATCGGGAATATCTGCTTGCCGTGCTGCGGGCCATGGTCGCCGATGCGGATCAGGTCGTCGACCGGATCGACATGGCTGATGCCGACGAGCGCGAACTCGTTCTGGAGACCTGGAACCAGACCGCTACGCCGTACCTGTCCGAACATTGCATCCACGAACTGTTCGCAGAGCAAGTCCGGAAGGCACCCGATGCCATTGCGCTGGCACATGAGGATACTCGCCTGAGTTACAGCGAACTGGATGCAAAGGCCAACCAGCTCGCGCACCATCTGATCAGGCGGGGCGCGGGTCCGGACCAGCCGGTCGCGATCTGCCTGGAACGCGGCATTGCCATGGTCGTCAGCCTGCTGGCCGTACTCAAGGCCGGCGGCGCCTATCTGCCGCTGGATCCCGCTTATCCGTCCGAACGGTTGCGGCAGATCGTCGTTGACGCAAGACCAAAGCTGTTGATTTGCGACGATGCCGGGCGCGCGGCACTCGCGGGAACGGCGTGCGATATCGTTGATCTGGAAGCGCACGCGCCTGTTGTCGCCGGGTTAGCGAAATCAAGTCCCGAGGTCGCGGGTCTGACGTCAAGTCATCTTGCCTATATCATCTATACTTCGGGTTCTACCGGCACGCCAAAAGGCGTGATGATAGAGCATCGCGGTGTGGTGAACCTGGCGCTGGCCCAACGGGCGCTGTTTGAAGTTTCCGCGCGCAGCCGCGTCGTACAGTTCGCTTCCTTCAGCTTTGACGCCAGCACCTGGGAAATCGTCATGGCCCTGTGCTCCGGGGCCGAATTGTTTCTGCTCGGCCCGCGAGAGCATCGCAACGCGGCTGAGCTGCTGGATTATCTGGCACACAACGGCATTACGCACGCAACCCTGCCGCCCGCCCTGCTCCAGGGGCGCACGGACCTTGATCGCCTGGCATCGCTGCAGGTACTTGTCCTCGCCGGCGAACTGCCCAAGGCCGAGTTGATCAAGGGCGTGCCTTCAAGCGTGGCCGTTTTCAACGGCTACGGTCCCACGGAGACAACCGTCTGCGCCACCACCTGGCTGCGGCCGATGGGCTTTCAAGGCGGCGTCGTCCCGATCGGTCGTCCACTACCCAACACGCGGATTTACCTGCTGGATAGATTCGGCGCGCCGGTTCCGCTCGGGGCGACCGGCGAGATCTATGTCGGGGGAGCAGGGGTTGCCCGCGGGTATCTCAATCGCGCCGATCTAACGGCGGAACGGTTCGTGTTCGATCCCTTCAGCGGCGACGCAGGCGCGCGGATGTATCGCACCGGCGATCTCGGACGTTACCTGCCGGATGGGAATATCGAGTTCCTCGGCCGCAATGACCATCAGGTCAAGATCCGCGGCTTCCGCATCGAGTTGGGCGAGATCGAATTTCGCTTGAACGAGCACGCCGGCGCGGCCGATGCGGTGGTGCTGGCGCGCCAGGATCACGGCGGCGACCCGCGGTTGGTTGCCTATGTGGTGCCGTCGGCGCCGGGTGACGACGGCGGTGATCTAGCGGCTGCACTACGCAGCCACCTCCGCGCCTGCTTGCCGGAGTATATGGTGCCCTCGGCCTTCGTGCGCCTGGACGCGTTGCCGCTCACGCCGAACGGCAAGGTCGATCGTAAGGCGCTGCCGTCGCCCGAGGACGATGCCTTCGTGCGCGGCGACTATGAAGCGCCGCAAGGCGAACGCGAAGAAACGGTTGCCAAGATCTGGACCGAGCTGCTCGGCATCGAGCGCATTGGACGGAACGATCACTTCTTTGAACTCGGTGGCCACTCGCTGCTCGCGGTCCGCATGCTGGAGCGGTTGCAGCGGCATTCGCTCAGCGCGGACGTGCGCACGCTGTTTGCCCTGCCGGTGCTGGCTGATTTTGCGGCGAACCTTGATGGCGGCGGCGTGGCCGACGTGCCGGCCAACGTGATCCCGATGCAGGCGACGGCGATCACGCCCGATATGCTGCCATTGATAAGGCTGGAGCAATCGGACATCGACAGCATCGTGGCGCGTGTTCCAGGCGGCGTTGTTAACGTCCAGGATATATACGGATTATCGCCGCTTCAGGACGGCATCCTGTTTCACCATTTGCTGGCAGCGGAGGGTGACCCTTATCTGCTCGTCGGCCAGATGGCGTTTACGAACCGCGAGTTGCTCAACGGCTATCTCGCAGCCGTTCGGCAAGTGATCGATCGTCACGACATTCTTCGCACCTCGATTGAATGGGAGGGGCTGTCCACCCCGGCGCAGGTGGTGTGGCGACAGGCTCCGTTGATCGTCACCGAGGTAGAGCTGGACCGCGAAAGCCCGGCGCACGAACAGCTTGCACGGCGTTTCGATCCACGACGGAACAGAATTGATCTTGGCCAGGCACCGCTGTTGCGCTTCGCGGTGGCCCGCGATCCCGGTAAGGATCGTTGGCTGCTGCTGGTATTGCTGCATCACCTGATCGGCGATCATTCCACCCTGGAAGTGATGCATGACGAAGTCCGGAACATACTGTCCGGGCGCGGTCATGACCTGCCGGCTCCGTACCCGTTCCGAAATCTCGTGGCCCAGACGCGGGGAGCGGAAGCGACGGCCGGGCACGAGCGCTTTTTCCGGAACATGCTGTCTGATATCGATGAGCCGACCACGCCGTTTGGTCTGGACAGGGTGCACGGCGACGGCCGTGGCGTGGTGGAAGCCCGGCGAACGATGTCGCAATCGCTCAACGGACGGCTGCGGGTTCAGGCGCGTCGTCTGGGAGTAAGCCTCGCCAGTCTCTGTCATCTCGCCTGGGGCCAGGTGGTGGCGCGGAGCAGTGGACGCGAGCACGTCGTGTTCGGCACGGTGTTGTTCGGCCGCATGCAGGCCGGCGCCGGTGGCGACCGCACCATGGGGTTGTTCATCAACACATTGCCGCTGCGGCTCGACCTCGATGGCACCGCGGTCGAAGACAGCGTTCGCCTTGCGCATGCCCGGCTCGCCGAACTGATGGCGCATGAGCATGCCTCGCTGGCGCTTGCGCAACGCTGCAGCAAGGTTGCGGCGCCGGCTCCCTTGTTCAGTTCGATCCTGAACTACCGCCATAACGCCATGCCGGCCGGCTCGACCGCGGGTGAGACCGCCGCCGGTGTCGATGGCATCGAGTGGCTCGGCGGCGAAGAGCGCACCAATTATCCCTTGATGCTGTCGGTCGAGGACTACGGTCAGGCACTAGGTCTGACGGCGCAAGTGATCCATCCGCTGTCGCCTGAACGCGTCTGCGCGTTGATGGAGCATGCGCTCGAGCAACTGGCCGATAATCTGGAGCGACGGCCGCAGTTTCCCGTCCGGCAACTCGATATTCTGCCGCCCGAGGAGCGCGAGCTTCTGCTCGAGACGTGGAATCGAACGGATGCCCGGTATCCGCGAGATCGCTGCCTTGTCGCGCAGTTTGAGGAACAGGTCCGCCGGTCTCCGGATGCGATCGCGCTGGTGTTTGGCGGTGCGGAGCTGAGCTATGGCGAACTGAACAAGCGAGCCAACCGGCTGGCGAGAGGTCTGCGGGATCACGGCGTCGGGACGGACGTGGTGGTCGGTCTGGCGCTGGAGCGCGGCGTCGCGATGATGGTGGCGTTGCTGGCGGTGCTGAAGGCGGGCGGCGCCTATCTGCCGCTCGATCCGGATTACCCGCCGGAGCGGCTTTCCCACATGCTGCGCGACAGCGGTGCGGGGGTGGTGCTGACGCAGTCGTCGTTGCTGGAGCAGTTTGCGCCAGTGCTCAAGGAGACCGGCGCCGAGGCGTGGCTGCTCGACGAGCAGGATGGCGGTGAGGGTGGTGATGTCGATAATCTTGATCTCACGATCCATCCCGAGAGCCTGGCCTATGTGATCTACACCTCAGGCTCGACCGGCCTGCCCAAGGGCGTGATGGTCCGCCACGATGCAGTGACGAACTTCTTGGCGACGATGGCGGAACAGCCGGGGATGGCGCCACAGGACCGCGTGCTCGGCCTGACGTCGCTGTCGTTCGACATTGCGGTGCTGGAACTGTGGCTGCCGCTCACGCTGGGCGCGCGCGTGGTGCTGGCGGATCGCGCCACCGCGCATGATCCGGGCCGGCTCAAGGCGATGGTGACAGCCCAAGGCGTGACGATGATCCAGGCGACGCCGTCGACCTGGCGGATGCTGCTCGATCACGACGGGCCACAGCTTCCGCAAAGCTGCCGGGTGCTGTGCGGCGGCGAGGCGTTGCCACCGGACCTTTCGCGGCGGCTGGTGGCGCAGGCCGGCGAGGTCTGGAACCTGTACGGCCCGACCGAGACCACGGTGTGGTCGGCCCGCCATCGCCTCGACGCAAGGGATGATAGGCCGCTGCTGGGTGGTCCGATCGGTAACACCACGCTGCACATTCTCGACAACGATCTCAACCTGGCGCCGGTCGGGGTTGCCGGCGAGCTCTATATCGGCGGCGAAGGACTCGCGCGCGGCTATTGGCAGCGCGGCGCACTGACGGCGGAACGTTTTATTCCCGATCCGTTTGGCCCTGCCGGTGCGCGGCTGTACCGCACTGGCGACGTGGCGCGGTGGCGCGCCGACGGCGTAATCGAATATATCGGACGTTCCGATCACCAGGTGAAGATCCGCGGCTTCCGGATTGAGCTTGGCGAGATCGAGGCGCGGCTGATGGAGCAGGCCGCCGTGCGCGCAGCCGTGGTGGTGGCGCGCGAGGTCGGCGCTGGCCGCCAGCTGGTGGGCTATGTCAGCGGCGAGGCGTCGCTGGATGGCTCAGCGCTCAAGACCGCGCTGTCATCGGTGCTGCCGGACTATATGGTGCCGGCGCGCATCGTGGTGCTGGATCGATTGCCGCTGACGCCGAACGGCAAGATCGACCGCAAGGCGCTGCCGGCGCCGGATCAGCTTGCCACTGCCGAGCATGTTGCGCCGCGCACGCCGACCGAGGCGGCGCTGGCCGCGATTTGGGCCGACCTGCTGCGCCAACCGAACATCGGCGTGACGGACAATTTCTTTGAGCTCGGCGGGGATTCGCTCACCGCCGTCCAGCTCATCAGCCGTATCAAGCGCGATCTCGGCCATGATCTGGCGCTGAACCGCCTTTTTGAAATGACGACCGTTGAGACGATGGCGGCTGGCCTCGCCCCGGAGATTCAGGTCGACAAGCGCGGCGATGACATCGCCGCGATGCTCGACATGTTGAAGGAAGTCGAATTTTCCGATGAGTGACACCGCCACTACGCAAAAGCAGCAGCTTCGCGACATCTCTCGGCGATTGATGCGCCTAGATGCGAACAAGCAGCATGCGTTCCTGACGCAACTGGCGGCCAAGGGCGTTAACCTCGCCATGCTGCCGATTGCGCGCCAGGAACGGACGCGTGCGCCGCTTTCCTTTGCGCAGTCGCGCCTCTGGTTCCTGTGGCGAATGGATCCGGATAGTGCCGCCTACAATATCTCGGCGACCGTTCGGGTGCGCGGCCAACTCGATGTGCACGCGATGCAGCAAGCCTTCGACAGGCTGGTTGTCAGGCACAGCGCGCTTCGCACGGTGTTTCGGCAAGAAGGCAGGGAAGCCGAGCAGATCCTGCTCGACCCGCAGCCGGTCGAGATCAGGCACGTCAAGGTGGATGACCATGATTGCGAACAGCAGGCTCGCCTGCTGGCGCGCGAGGAAGCCGCGCGACCCTTCGATCTCGAGGCCGGCCCGCTCATGCGGGTCGCAGTGCTGACGCTGGAAGAAGACGACAGGTTTGTCGTGGTCAGCCTGCACCATATCGTCGCCGACGGCTGGTCAATGGCGGTGCTGGTCGAAGAGTTCTGGCAGTTGTATGCAGCCGTTGCGCGAGGCGGGACGCCGGCGCTGCCGGAGCTCGATGTTGAATATATCGACTATGCCGAATGGCAACGACTCTGGATGAGCGCGGTCGACGGCGAGCGGCAGATCGACTATTGGACGACCCGGCTGAACGATCCGGCGGTGCTGCAGCTTCCCATTGATCGGGCGCGGCCGGCGGAACTCGACCTCGCCGGCGCAGCGGTTCGCATGGAGCTTGATCCCGCGCTTGCCGATGCCCTGCGCACTCTGGCGCGCACGCACAAGACGACGCTGTTCGCTATTCTGCTGGCGAGCTTCAAGTTGCTTCTCTATCGCTACACGGGACAAACCGACATCGGCGTTGGCGTGCCGGTCGCCAATCGCCAGCGGGACGAGACCCGGGGGATGATCGGTCTGTTCGTCAACACCCAGGTGCTGCGCACGCAGCTCGACGGACGCGCGACGATCGCTGATTTCATCGCAACCGTCCATGCAGCCACGATCGAAGCCCAGGAGAACCAGGATCTTCCGTTCGAGCGGCTATTGGAGGTACTGCAGCCCAAGCGCAGCCTGAGCCAGAATCCGCTCTTCCAGGTGCTCTACAACCACCAACGCCGCCGGACATCGGACAATTCGCTCGGCCTGACCGGCCTGCAAATCGAAAAAATCGAACCTAATGTCGATACCGTCAAGTTCGATCTGGCGCTCGACAGCGAAGAGGGACCGTCAGGAGAGATACGCGCGATTTTCACCTACGCGACGGCTCTGTTCGAAGCGGCGACGATCGAACGCCTTGCGACGCATTGGATCACGCTCCTCAGCACGATGGCTCAGAAACCGTCTCAGTCCATCGCCGGCATCGCGCTGCTTTGCGAGCAGGAACTGACTCAAATCAGGAGCTGGAACGGAGCAGACGCTGGTTCGGCGCCCCCGTTCACTCCGGTGCACCAGACGGTGGCCCGCTTTGCCGCGCAAACGCCCGATGCGCCGGCGTTGGTTTTCGGCGACGACGTTATCTCGTATGATGAACTCAACCGTCGCGCCAACCGCCTTGCGCATCGCCTGATCCGTCTGGGTGTCACCAGTTCCGACCTGGTCGGCCTGTCGGCGCAACGTTCGCCATCTCTCGTCGTGGCGCTCCTGGCCGTATTGAAGACCGGCGCCGCCTATCTGCCGCTCGATCCCGACCATCCCGTCAAGCGGCAGCTTGCCACCATGCGCGACGCCGGCGTGCGTTTTGTGCTGACGGATGCGGCCGGCGAAGCGCTGATCCCGAAAAAGTCCGGAGTCGAAGTTGTTGTGCTCGACGCTGCTGGTCCTGAACAGGAGACGGAGAGCGATCCTGCGATCGCCGTGGGAACGCAAAGCCTCGCCTATGTGATCTACACGTCGGGTTCGACCGGAATACCGAAAGGTGTCGCAGTCGAGCATGGGCCGTTCGCGATGCATTGCGAAGTGACCGCCGACCTCTACGATATGGACCGGCATTCCCGTGAACTGCATTTCCTTTCCTTTACCTTCGACGGCGCGCATGAACGGCTCTGGACCGCGCTGACCTGCGGCGCCGCGCTCATAATGCGGGATGAGAATCTGTGGTCGGCCGAGCAGACGCTGGACGTCATGCGGAAACAGCGCGTCACCAACGCCGGCTTTCCACCGGCTTACCTGCAGCAGCTCGCCGACTTTGCTGAGTGGCGCGGCGACCCGCCGCCGGTCTCGCTCTATTCTTTCGGCGGGGAGGCGATGCCGAAAGCAGGATTCGACAAGGTCAAGCGCGCGCTCAAGCCGAGGACCTTGATCAACGGTTACGGCCCGACCGAAACCGTCGTGACGCCGCTGGTCTGGAAGGTTGATGCCAGCGAAGAGATCGAGGGCAGTTATGCCCCTATCGGCCGCCCGGTCGGCCGGCGATCGGCCTATGTCCTTGATGCCGATCTGAACATCGTACCGGTCGGCGTGACTGGCGAATTGTTCATCGGCGGCGAAGGCTTGGCGCGGGGCTACTGGCGGCGCGGCGCGCTGACGGCGGAGCGATTCATCCCCGATCCCTTTGGCGCGCCGGGCATGCGGCTATACCGCACCGGCGATCTGGCCCGATGGCGTCCGGATGGCGTGATCGAGTATCTCGGCCGCTCCGATCATCAGGTCAAGATTCGCGGTTTCCGGATTGAGCTCGGCGAAATCGAGGCGTGGCTGATGCGTCAGCCCGGCGTGCAATCGGCGGTCGTTGTTGCCCGCGACGCCGGGGCAACCCATCAGCTGGTGGGTTATGTCTGTGGTGAAGGGGCGTTCGACGAGACGGCGATGCGCGCCGCGCTCGCGGATGGGCTACCCGACTACATGGTGCCGGCCCGCATCGTCAGACTTGAAAGCCTGCCGCTCACCGCTCACGGCAAGGTGGATCGGGAAGCTTTGCCGGTCCCCGAAATGCCCACCGCAGCGCACGTCGCGCCGCGCACCGCGACGGAGACGACGCTTGCCGCGATCTGGGCGGAGCTCCTTGGCCAGCCCCTGATTGGCGTCGACGACAACTTCTTCGAACTTGGCGGCGATTCGATCATCTCGCTGCAGATGGTCGGCCGCGCCCGGCAGGCCGGCCTGCTGATCGAGCCGCGTGACGTTTTCCGGCACCAGACGTTGCAGGAACTGGCGCTGGCGGCGCGCACGGAACAGACCATGCCCGACGCTGAGCCAGAGAGGGATCTGGCGGGTAGCGAGCACCAGCTGTTGCCGATCCAAGCGCGGTTTTTCGGCGAGGACGCTGGCGAGCGCCATCACTGGAACCAGGCCGTATTGTTGATGCCGCAGTCGCGGCTGGATTGGGCGGTCGTGGAGCGCACGGTCGCTGCTATCGTGGCGCATCACGATGCGCTGCGCCTGCGCTTCGAAGAGATCGACGATGTCTGGCACGCGACTTATGGCGCCGCACCTCCGGTCTCGGAATTGCTCTGGATTCGGCGTGGCGTACGCGATGCGGCCGAGGTGACGGCGCAGGCGTCAGCAGCCCAGGCCAGCCTTTCATTGCAAGGACCGCTGTTGCGAGTGGTCGGAATGGACCTGGCCGACGGCAGCCAGCGGCTGCTGATATCCGTGCATCATCTCGTCATCGACGGCGTGTCATGGCGGGTCCTGCTGGAAGACGTCGCATCGGCTTACGGTCAGATGGCACAGGGCGCGGCCTCGGTTACGTTGGCGCCAAAGAGCCAATCCTATTCGTCCTGGGCCGCGCGCTTGAAAGCGCATGCAGGCAGCGTCGAACTGGCGGCCGAGCTGCCGTATTGGATCGAACGCAAGCCCAACGCCGATCTGCCCTGCGACAACGATCATGGCAACGTCGATCGGGTTGCCGAGGGTGAGGAAATCTCGCTGACATTCGACGCGGGCCTGACGACGCGGCTACTCAAGGAAGCGCCGTCCGCCTACCGCACCCAGGTCAACGATCTGCTGCTGGCGGCGTTGGCGCGCGCGGTATCGTGCTGGAGCGGGATTGACGATGTCCTCGTCGAACTCGAAGGCCATGGCCGGGAAGACATCTTCCCCGGTACGGAGATTTCACGCACGGTGGGCTGGTTCACCACCGCGTTCCCTGTCCGGCTGCCTAGAGGTTCGGACGACGACGCTGCGCTGATCAAGGCCGTCAAGGAAGAGCTGCGGGCGATCCCGGCGCGCGGGCTGGGCTATGGCATTCTGCGCTATCTCGGCACCGAAGCGCAGCGCCATGCGCTTTCCGCAATCCCCGAGCCGCGTATCGTTTTCAATTATCTCGGCCAGTTCGATGCGAGCCTGGGTGAGGGGGCCTCATTCAAGGTTGCGCCCGAGAGCGCCGGCGCCGCACGCAGCGCGAGCGCGCCGCTTGGTCGCTGGCTCAGCATCAATGGCCAGGTGCGCGACGGCCTGCTGCGGCTGTCGTTCAGTTTTGGTAGCCGGCGCTACCGGCGCGTGACGGTGGAACGTCTCGCAGCGCACTATGCGGCAGCCTTGCGGGAGCTGGTGGACCATTGCACCGGCGGCGCGCATGGGATTACGCCGTCGGACGTCGAACTCTCCCGCTTGAGCCAGGCCGACCTCGACGTTCTCAGTGCGACGATCGATTGTCGTGAGATCGAGGACATCTATCCGCTGTCGCCGATGCAGCAGGGAATGCTGTTCCATGCGCTGCGCGATGGCGAAAGCGGAAATTATGTCAACCAGGTCGGCCTGGAAATCCGTGGCATCGATTCCGGCAGGCTGCGAGCGGCCTGGCAGGAAGTAAGCGCCCGGCACGCGGTACTGCGCACTGGTTTCGCCTGGCGCGAACTGTCGGGCGCGGCCCAGCAGGTGGTGTATCGTCATGTGACGCTGCCGTTCGTCGAAGAAGACTGGCGCGAACGGGCGGCCAGCATGGACCGCAGCGAACTCGAGGCCGCCCTGGCGTTGGCGTCGCAGGCCGAGCGTGGCCAGGGATTCGATCTGTCGCATGCGCCCCTACAGAGGGTGCGGCTGATCAGGCTCGGGGAAGGCCGCCACTGGCTGATCTGGACGCATCACCACATTCTGATCGACGGCTGGAGCTCGGCGCGACTGGTGGCCGAGATACTGCAGCACGAACGCGGCAGCCGATTGCCCGCTGTGCGCGGCCGCTATCGTGACTATATCGGCTGGCTGCAAAGGCAGGATCGCGACGTGTCGGCGGCGTTCTGGCGTACCGCCTTGGCCGAGCTGGGCGAGCCGAGCTTCGTGGCGGATGTCCTGGGAGGACCTTCGAGCACAGGCGCAGCCGGTCACGGTTCGCTGGATCTGCTTCTCACGCCTGATCTGACCGCCAGCTTGCAGGCGTTTGCCAGGCGCGAGCGCGTGACGTTGAACACGCTCCTGCAGGGCGCGTGGGCGCAACTGTTGCGGTGTCATACCGGGCAGCGCGTCGTCTGCTTCGGTGCGACGGTCTCGGGCAGGCCGGCGGAGATCGCCGGGTCCGAGGAAATGGTCGGCCTGTTCATCAACACCCTGCCGGTGGTTGATCAGGCAAATCCGCAAACCGAAACCGGTGCATGGCTTCGCGACCTGCAGGCACGCAACATTGATCTGCGCGACCATGGCTGGATGCCGCTCTACGAGATCCAGCGCCTGGCCGGACGATCCGGCCGGCCGCTGTTCGACAGCATCCTGGTGTTCGAGAACTATCCGATCGATGAGACCTTGCGCGGCGAGGATGAAAGCGGTTCCCGCTTTGGACGGGTCGAGCAGGTCTCGATTACCAATTATGCGCTGACGGTCGCGGTATTTGCCAAGACCGACGGCATCAACCTCGGTTTCCGCTATGACCACGGCCGGTTCGATCAGGACCAGATAAGATATCTGCAAGCCTGCCTGTCGCGCCTGCTCGCGCAGATCGTGACGGATGCCGCCGCGCCGCTTGGTGAACTCACCGGGCTCGACGTCGATGAGGTCAGGCAAATACTCGCCTGGAGTGGCGGCGCAATCGAGTTCGACAGGATCCCGGTTTTTGGTGGCGGAATCGTTGCCCGGATCGAGGCGCAGGCCGCTGATTCACCGTCCTCGATCGCGTTGGTCTTCGGCGATCAACAGGTCAGCTATGGCGAATTGAACGCTCGCGCCAATCGTCTGGCGCGACAGTTGCGGGACCGAGGTATTGGCCGCGACCAGCTGGTCGGTGTCGCGCTGGAGCGCAGCGTCGAACTAATCGTCGGCGTCCTCGCGGTGCTGAAGGCGGGGGGAGGCTATCTGCCGCTCGATCCGGATTATCCTGCCGACCGGCTGCTGCATATGCTGCGCGACAGCGGGGCGAGGCTGGTGCTGACTCAAAGCCGGCTGCTAGAACGCCTCGCGCCCGTGATTGCTGAAGCGGCGGCGGAAGCCTGGAACATCGACGTGGAGAATGAGGCCGGGGTAGCAGAGCCGGGCAGCAATCTCGACATCGCGCTTGATCCGGCAGGACTCGCCTATGTCATGTACACGTCGGGATCGACGGGCATGCCAAAGGGCGTGGCTTGCTCGCATGGCGCGCTGGCCGCACGGCTCGGCTGGATGCAGGCGGAATATCGCCTCGATGCCAGCGAAACCTTGCTGCAGAAAACGCCGTTCAGCTTCGACGTCTCGGTGTGGGAAATCCTGTGGCCGCTTGCCGTCGGCGCACGCCTTGCGATCGCCGCGCCGGGTGCGCATCGCGAACCGCGGCTTCTCATTGACGCGGTCGTTGCTCACGATGTGACGACGCTGCATTTCGTGCCGCCGATGCTCGAGCATTTCATTGCTGAGCCGGAGGTGCAACGCTGCGTGACGCTCAAGCGGCTGTTTGCCGGCGGTGAAGCCTTGCCTGCGGAGTTGAAGGCGCGTGTGCTCGCGGCCTTCCCCAACGTTCGCTTCGACAACCGCTACGGTCCGACCGAAGCCCTGATCAACGCGACGTTCTGGAATTGCCGCGACGACGGCGTGGCGCGCGTGCCGATCGGACGACCCATTCCGGGCACCGCCATTCGCATCCTTGACGCCTCGCTGAACATGGTTCCGGCCGGGGTGACGGGCGAGTTGTTCATCGGCGGCGTCGGTCTGGCGCGCGGCTATTGGCAGCGCCAGGGGCTGACGGCGGAACGGTTCATTCCGGATCCGTTCGGCGGTCCCGGCGAGCGGCTGTACCGGACGGGGGATCTGGCGCGCTGGCGCCCCGACGGCGCCATCGAGTATGTCGGACGATCCGATCATCAGATCAAGATCCGCGGCTTCCGCATTGAACTAGGAGAGATCGAAGCGCGGCTGCTCGAGCTGCCCGGCGTGCGCTCCGCGGTGGTGGTTGCGCGCGAGGTGGGTCTTGCACGTCAGCTCTTCGGTTATGTTTGCGGGACGGACGAACTCGACGGGACGGACTTGCGCGCGGCGCTGTCATCTGTTCTCCCCGACTATATGGTGCCGTCGCGGATCGTGACGCTGGAACGGCTGCCGCTGGCGCCGAACGGCAAGGTAGACCGCCGTGCGCTCCCGGCGCCGGACGCGATCGATACCGGCGCGGAGCACCAGGCGCCGCGTACCCCGGTGGAAATGGCGCTTGCGGCGATCTGGGCCGAACTGCTCGGCCGACCTGTCGTTGGCCTTGCCGACAATTTCTTCGAACTCGGCGGCGATTCGATTATCTCGCTGCAAATGGTGAGCCGCGCCCGACGCGCCGGTTACCTGATCGAACCGCGCGATGTGTTCCAGCATCAGACGCTGGAAGCCCTGGGGCTCGCGGCACGTACCGAGCAACTGAGCGAGACGCGCGCCGAACAGGGGTTGATTGTCGGCTCACATCCATTGCTGCCGATCCAGACGCGGTTCTTCGCAGAGGATGTCGGAGAACGGGATCACTGGAACCAGGCGGTGCTGTTGCGGCCAAAAGACCGGCTTGATTGGCAGGTCATGGGACGCGCGATAGCGGCCGTGGTGGCCCATCACGACGCCTTGCGGCTTCGCTTCGAAGCGAGGGACGGCGTGTGGGGCGCGGAGCATGGCGCCGCGCCGGATGTGGCTGAACTGTTGTGGATCCGAAGCGCTGTTGATGGCGAAGCCGTTACGGCGCTTGCATCGTCGGCGCAGGCAAGCCTGTCGCTGGCCAATGGGCCGCTGTTGCGCGCGGTTGGCATCGATGTCGCCGACGGCAGCCAGCGTCTGCTGATCGTGATCCATCATTTGGTGGTCGACGGCGTGTCGTGGCGGGTGCTGCTGGAGGACGTCGCGGCGGCGTACAGCCAGTTGACGCGAAGCGACATGGTCGCGCTTCCGCCGAAGAGCCATGCCTATTCGCTGTGGGGCGCCCGGCTGGAAGCTCACGCAGCGTCGTCCGAACTGGCGGCGGAATTACCCTATTGGGTGGAGCGCAGCGGACCGGCTGATTTTCCGTGCGACGACGATCATGGCGGTGTCGACACCATCGCCGACGCCGATGAAATCTCACTGTCGTTCGACGCAGAACTGACGCAACGCCTGCTGACGGACGCTCCTTCCGCCTATCGCACGCAAGTAAACGACCTTCTCCTCGCCGGCCTGGCGCGCGCCGTTTGGCGATGGAGCTGCCAGGACGATGTCCTGGTCGAGCTGGAAGGTCACGGCCGTGAGGATCTGTTCGGCGATATCGACATCTCGCGTACGGTCGGCTGGTTTACGACCGCGTTTCCCGTGTGTCTGGCCGGCGGCTCGAAGGATCCGTCGTCGTTGATCAAGACCGTGAAAGAGGAGCTTCGCGCCATTCCCGGCCGGGGGCTGGGCTACGGCGTACTGCGCTATCTCGGCTCTGAAGAGCAGCGCGCGACTCTGTCGAAAGCGATCGAGCCGAAGGTCACGTTCAATTATCTCGGCCAGATCGACGGCGGCGCCAGCGAGGCATTCGCCATGGCGCCGGAAAGCGCGGGCCCCTCGCGGAGCGCATCGAGCCCGCTGCGGCGCTGGCTCAGCGTCAACGGCACGGTGCGCGAGGGCCAGTTGCGGCTGTCGTTCGGCTTCGGCCGCAAACGCTATCGGCGCGAGACGGTCGAACGGCTGGCCGCATTGTATGAGGCGGCGCTGCGGGAGTTGGTGGATCACTGCACCAGCGGAGCATGCGGGCTGACACCATCGGATGTGGCGTTGTCCGGGCTCAGCCAGACCGATCTCGACCGGCTGGAGCTCGACTGGCGCCAGATCGAGGATGTCTATCCGTTATCGCCGATGCAACAGGGCATGCTGTTCCATGCGATGCACGACGGCGAGAGTGGGCTCTACGTCAATCAGGTTGCCGCCGAGATACATGGCCTTGATGCCGGCAAGCTTCGGCTGGCCTGGCAGGCGGTCAGCGATCGGCATGCGGTGCTTCGGACGGGGTTTGTCTGGCGCGACCTGTCAGGTTCAGCGCAACAAGTCGTCTATCGCCATGCCGAGGTACCGTTCGTCGAGGAAGATTGGCGCGCGCGCCTTGTGGTGCAGGAGCAATGCGGACTCGAAGCTGCCCTCAAGGACGTCTCGCTTCAGGAACGCCTCGAAGGCTTTGATCTGTCGCGGCCGTCCTTGCAGCGGGTCCGGCTGATTCGTTTGGGAGAAGATCGTCACTGGCTGATCTGGACCCATCATCACATCCTGCTCGATGGATGGAGTTCGGCGCGACTGATCGCCGAGGTGTTGCAATACAGCGGCGATGCCCGGTTGCCAGCCTTGCAGCGCCGCTATCGGGACTACATCGGCTGGCTGCAGAGCAGGGATCGCGACGCCGCGGCCACGTTCTGGCGCACGGCGATGGCGGAGCGGGGCGAGGCGGGTTTCCTCTCGGATGGCTCGGTGGAACGATCAAGCGGAGAAACGACGGGCCACGGTGCGTTGGCGCTGGAAATGGACGTCGCGCTGACCGGACGGCTGCAGCAATTCGCGGCGCGCGAGCGCGTGACGCTCAACACATTGGTGCAAGCTGCATGGGCGCAATTGCTGCGGCAGCATACCGGGCAGGGCGCGGTCTGCTTCGGCGTCACCGTGTCGGGACGGCCGTCGGAGCTTGCAGGCTCCGAAGACATGGTGGGCCTGTTCATCAATACCTTGCCGGTCGTCGACAGCGTCGGTCCGCAGCAGAAAATCGGCGCATGGTTGCGCGAGCTGCAGGATCGCAATCTGACCATGCGTGAATTCGGCTGGACGCCGCTCTATGAAATCCAACGCCTGGCGGGACGTCCCGGACGGCCGCTGTTCGACAGCATCCTGGTGTTCGAGAATTACCCGGTCGACAGCGCGCTGAAGGAGAAGAACCAGCGCGTCCGCGTCGGCGAGACAAGGATCACCGAGACCAGCAACTATCCGCTGTTCGCAAGCGTGGGTCTCGATGAGCGGCTGCGGCTGGTGCTCAACTATCAGCGCAAGCATTTTGACGAGGCGCAGGTGGCGCGGCTACAGTCCGCCTTCGTGCGGTTGCTGGAAGTGTTAAGCGCCGACGCGGATCGGCCGGTCGGCATGATCGCGGCTAACGATCCTGCCGATCAGGCGCTGCTCTTGCGCATGAATAGTACCCGTCGCGATGAGCTGCGCCGGGGTATTGTCGCGCAGTTCGAAGAGCAGGTTCGCCGGTCTCCGGATGCGATCGCGCTGGTGTTTGGCGATGCGGCGCTGAGCTATGGCGAGCTGAACAAGCGGGCCAACAGACTGGCGCGCGGCTTGCGGGATTACGGTGTCGGCACGGACGTGGTGGTCGGTCTGGCGCTGGAACGCGGCGTCGCCATGATGGTGGCGCTGCTGGCGGTGCTGAAGGCCGGCGGCGCCTATCTGCCGCTCGATCCGGATTACCCGCCGGAGCGGCTTTCCCACATGCTGCGCGACAGCGGCGCGGGATTGGTGCTGACGCAAACGTCGCTGCTGGAGCAGTTTGCCCCGGTGCTCAAGGAGACCGGCGCCGAAGCGTGGCTGCTCGACGAGGCGGATAGAGGCGGGGATCATGACGCCGGCAATCTCGACGTTGCGGTTCACCCCGAGAGTCTGGCCTATGTGATCTACACCTCAGGCTCGACCGGCCTGCCCAAGGGCGTGATGGTCCGCCACGATGCAGTGACGAACTTCTTGGCGACGATGGCGGAACAGCCGGGGATGGCGCCACAGGACCGCGTGCTCGGCCTGACGTCGCTGTCGTTCGACATTGCGGTGCTGGAACTGTGGCTGCCGCTCACGCTGGGCGCGCGCGTGGTGCTGGCGGATCGCGCCACCGCGCATGATCCGGGCCGGCTCAAGGCGATGGTGACAGCCCAAGGCGTGACGATGATCCAGGCGACGCCGTCGACCTGGCGGATGCTGCTCGATCACGACGGGCCACAGCTTCCGCAAAGCTGCCGGGTGCTGTGCGGCGGCGAGGCGTTGCCACCGGACCTTTCGCGGCGGCTGGTGGCGCAGGCCGGCGAGGTCTGGAACCTGTACGGCCCGACCGAGACCACGGTGTGGTCGGCCCGCCATCGCCTCGACGCAAGGGATGATAGGCCGCTGCTGGGTGGTCCGATCGGTAACACCACGCTGCACATTCTCGACAACGATCTCAACCTGGCGCCGGTCGGGGTTGCCGGCGAGCTCTATATCGGCGGCGAAGGACTCGCGCGCGGCTATTGGCAGCGCGGCGCACTGACGGCGGAACGTTTTATTCCCGATCCGTTTGGCCCTGCCGGTGCGCGGCTGTACCGCACTGGCGACGTGGCGCGGTGGCGCGCCGACGGCGTAATCGAATATATCGGACGTTCCGATCACCAGGTGAAGATCCGCGGCTTCCGGATTGAGCTTGGCGAGATCGAGGCGCGGCTGATGGAGCAGGCCGCCGTGCGCGCAGCCGTGGTGGTGGCGCGCGAGGTCGGCGCTGGCCGCCAGCTGGTGGGCTATGTCAGCGGCGAGGCGTCGCTGGATGGCTCAGCGCTCAAGACCGCGCTGTCATCGGTGCTGCCGGACTATATGGTGCCGGCGCGCATCGTGGTGCTGGATCGATTGCCGCTGACGCCGAACGGCAAGATCGACCGCAAGGCGCTGCCGGCGCCGGATCAGCTTGCCACTGCCGAGCATGTTGCGCCGCGCACGCCGACCGAGGCGGCGCTGGCCGCGATTTGGGCCGACCTGCTGCGCCAACCGAACATCGGCGTGACGGACAATTTCTTTGAGCTCGGCGGGGATTCGATCATTTCGCTGCAAATGGTTAGCCGCGCACGCCGCGAAGGCGTCTTGATCGAGCCGCGGGATTGCTTTCAGCATCAGACAATCGAAACGCTTGCGGCGGTCTCCCGGCAGGTCCGGCCGCCAAAGGAAACGCCCACGACAGTCCGGGGCTCGCTTTCGGGCCTGAGCAGCGAACAACTCGAAAAGCTCGGACTCGACTGGAGCCGCATCGAGGATATTTACCCGCTATCGCCGATGCAGCAGGGCATGCTGTTCCATAGCTTGCGTGATGTCGGCAGCGGCGTTTACGTCAATCAGGTCAGCGTTGAAATCCGTGGGCTCGATCCCGAACGCTTCCGGGCCGCATGGCGTGAGGTGACCGCGCGTCATCCGATGCTTCGGACCGGGTTCCTTTGGCGCGAGCTGTCCGGTTCGCCGCTGCAAGCCGTCTATCGCGACGCAGCCGCGCCGTTCGAACAGGAAGACTGGCGCGGGCAAACCGTCAACGACGAACGCATCGCGGCGGCGCTAGCCGGCGAGCGTGCCGCCGAATTTGATCTCTCGGCACCGCCTCTGCAAAGGGTTCGGCTGCTGCGTCTCGAGGACAACTTCCATCGCCTGATCTGGACCTATCATCACATCTTGATGGACGGCTGGAGCTCGGCGCGCTTTGTCGGCGAGGTGCTGGAGCGTTATTACGGCGGATCGCCCGCGGCGAACCCGACGCATTACCGCGACTATATCGCGTGGCTGGTGGCGCAGGACGCGCAAGCGGCCGAACGCTTCTGGCGTGAACAACTCAAGTCTTTCGGCGAGCCGACGCAACTTGCCGATGCCTTCGGTTCTCGTCGTCATCCGGCTTCCGGTCATGCGCGCTGCTACACGCGGCTCGGCGAGACCGAGACCGCGCAGTTGAAGGCGTTCGCTCGCCGTGAGCGGATCACGCTCAACACCATTGTCCAGGGTGTGTGGGCTTTGTTGCTGCAGCGTTATACGGGTCAGCAGACCGTGACTTTCGGCGTCACCGTCGCCGGTCGCCCGGCCGGCCTCGACGGGTCGCAGCAGATGCTCGGTCTCTTCATCAACACGTTGCCCGTGATCGAATCGCCATCGCTCGCAAGCGCGGTCGGAGAATGGTTGCGGGCGCTTCAGGACCGTAACCTGGCGATCCGGGATTATGAGCACACGCCGCTCTATGACATTCAGAGCTGGGCCGGCCGCGGCGGCCAGACGATGTTCGACAGCATCATCGTATTCGAAAACTATCCGATTGAACGCGGCATGTTGCAGAAGGGTGACGGCTCGCTGCAGTTCGGCGGCCTGAAGAATGTCGACGTGACGAACTATCCGATGGACCTGTCGGTGCTCGTCGAGGACACGCTTCAGGTCGAATACACCTATATGCCGAGCCATTTTACGGCACCGCAGGCCGAGCAGATCAGGATGCAGTTCGAGCATCTGCTGGCGGCGCTGACGCGGGACGCTTCGGTGCTGGTTGGCGGCATCGATCCGGTCACCGTGGTTGACGCCGGTCTTGCCGATAAATGCAATCGCCGCGGGGTACCTGCCGTCGCATTGCCGCTGGTGCATGAGGCGATCAGCGCACATGCGAGGCGTCAGCCGGAACGAACGGCTCTTACCATCGGCGGTAATGTGCTTTCGTTCGGGGCGCTCGACGCCAAAGCCAATCGTCTTGCCCATTACCTGATCGGCCGCGGGCTCAAGCCCGAGCAGCGGGTCGGCGTCGTGGTCGAACGGACCGAAGCCACGATGATCGCACTGCTCGCTGTCCTCAAGGCGGGCGGAGCGTATGTTCCGCTCGATCCGGAGCTTCCGTCAGAGCGCCGCAAGTTCGTCATGCGCGATGCCGGGATTTCGTTTCTGCTGACCGGCCAGCTCGAAGATGGCCTGGATGATGTCCAAAGAATCTCTCTTCTCACGTTCGATTTCGATGCCGGTCCGGACCTTGCGCCGCAGCCGGACGTGGATTCCGAGAACCTCGCTTATCTGATCTACACCTCCGGTTCGACGGGGACGCCAAAGGGTGTGGCGGTTGCCCACGGGCCGCTCGCGATGCACTGTCACGTCACGGGAGGGCTCTACGAGATCGACGAGGACTCGTGCGAACTGCATTTCCTGTCGCTGGCTTTCGACGGCGCGCATGAACGCTGGTTGACGGTGCTGTCGCACGGCGCGCGGCTACTGATGCGCGATGCGGAGCTGTGGACGCCGGAACAAACGGTCGAAGCCTTGCACGCACATCGCGTCAGCCATATCGGCCTGCCGCCTGCCTACCTTCAGCAAGTGGCGGAATGGGTCGAGCAGGCGGGCGACCCGCCGCCGGTCAAACTGTATTCTTTCGGCGGCGAGGCGATGCCGAAGGCGGGATTCGACAAGGTCAAGCGCGTCCTGAAACCGCGCATCCTGATCAATGGTTATGGTCCGACCGAAACCGTGGTCACGCCCCTGGCCTGGAAGGTCGATGGCGCCGCCGAATGCGATACGCCCTACGCGCCGATCGGCCTGCCGGTCGGTGATCGCAGCGCCTACATTCTCGATAGCTCGCTCAATATCATTCCCGCCGGTGTCGCTGGTGAGCTCTATCTCGGAGGCTTTGGGTTGGCGCGCGGCTATCACGGCAAAGCGGGCATGACGGCCGAGCGTTTCGTGCCGGACCCGTTCGCAGCGGCGCCCGGCGCCCGGCTTTACCGCACCGGCGATCTGGCACGATGGTGCGAAGACGGTACCATTGAATATCTCGGCCGCAGAGACGACCAGGTCAAGATCAACGGCTTCCGGATCGAACTTGGCGAGATCCAGACCTCCCTTCTTCGTCACGAGGAGATCGAGCAGGCGGCGGTGGTGGCGTTGCCGGGCGCAGCCGGAAGCCAGCTTGTTGCCTATGTCGCGCCGAAGGCGGCAAAGGACGCGTCGGGAGCGCCTGCCGAAGCGCTGGTCGACAGATTGACCGATTTCCTGAGGCAGACATTGCCGGTCTACATGGTGCCGACACGGATCATGGTGCTTGATCGCCTGCCGGTCATGTCGAGCGGAAAGATCGACCGGCGCGCGCTGCCCGCTCCCGACACCGCGGCACGAAGCTTCGTTGCCCCGCAGGGGGCTGCGGAAACGGCGATGGCGCGCCTGTGGGCCGACATCCTCAAGCTGCCGCAAGTCGGCGTCACCGACAATTTCTTCGAACTGGGCGGCAACTCGATCCTCAGTCTCAAGGTCGTTGCCCGGCTCCGTCAGGACAAGAGTTTTGGCATCGAGATCAAGCTTCGCGATCTCCTGCAGAAGCCGACGATCCGTGCGCTGCTGGCTGATACAGGTGACGTGGCTCCCGCCGCTGCAGCGGCGCCGTCGGCGTTGCTGCCGTTGAATGCGGCGGTTCACGGAACGATGCCGGTCTTCTGCGTGCATGGTGGTTTTGGCACCGTCTTCGACTACGGACCGCTGGCGCGACGCCTCGACGGACGCCGGCAGGTCATTGGGTTGCAATCCAGGATGCTGGTCGACAGTTCGTGGAGCGACCGGTCGCTGCAGGCGATGGCTGCGGACTATGCAGATGAGATCAGACGCGCGCAGCCGCGCGGTCCGTACAGCCTCATTGGCTGGTCGCTCGGAGGTCTACTCGTCACGCTCGTTGCGGCCGAACTTGAGCGAAGCGGTGAACGCGTGGATTGCCTCGCCCTGGTCGACAGCTTCGTGCTGCGGACTCCAGGCGGATCGAACCCGCCGGAAGCCGAAGCCCATTGGACCGATGATTTGGCGGGACTGCTTTCGGCCGTTATCCAGCACGCTGCAGTTGCCCGTATCCAGCCGTACGTGGAAGCCGCAAAACGCGCCGGCGTGCCGGAGACGTCCGCAGGCGTTCGGCGTCTGGCCGCACAGATATTGGAAGCGGTGCGGAGACCGCTGTCGGACGATACACTGCTCGGCGTCGACGATCTCTGCAGCGCCTTTGCCGTCGGACGGCACCTCAAATCCCTGACGCAGAACGCCGCGCCGCCGCTCCGTGTTCAGGCAGCCCCGTTGTGCTGGTGGACGGCAGTCCGCCTGGCGCAGCGCGATCGGCTGGAGACGCAACTCCCGAATGCCGTCGACCGCGGCAGTGTGGGGGACAACCATTTCACGATCCTCAGGGATGCCGGTCTTCTCAATGAGATCTGCGCGTTGCTGGTTCCGGAGCCGGAATCGACGGTGTCGCAGGACCAAGTGCCGGAACCGGCGGAGTGAACGATCGCATGAGCCTTGATCCCGATATCGCCGCGCTGCTCGAGATGATCCAGCTCGGGACCGAGAGCGGTGCCCGCATCCCGTTCCCGCAGCTGACGGCCACGCAGGCACGCACAGATTTCGACGCGTCGTCACCGTTGCTCGACGTCGACCCTCCGGCGCTGGCATTCGAACGCGAGTTCTCTCTGCCGACGCGGGATGGGGATGCCATCGCCGCGCGGCTCTACGCCGCGCGGGAGCCGGACACGCAAAATCCCACGCCGGTTCTGCTTTATATGCACGGCGGCGGCTTTGTCGTCGGAAGTCTCGATTCGCATGAGCCCTTGTGCCGCGGCCTCGCCGCCGACAGCGGCGTAGCGGTGCTGTCGATTGGTTATCGGCTTGCCCCGGAGCACAAATTTCCGACGGCGTTCGAGGATGCCGTCGATGCCCTGGCCTGGATCGGTCGCGAGGGGGAGGCGGCCGGGCTGGACGCCGGCCGCGTTGCTGTCGGCGGCGATAGCGCCGGTGGGACGCTAGCTGCAGCCCTTGCGATTGCAGCGAAGGCCGATCCAGGCTTGCCGCAGCCGGTCCTGCAGGTTCTCGCCTATCCTGGCCTGAGCTCGCGGCAAAATTCGGATTCTTACGGCCGGTATGGCTCGGGTTTTCTGCTCGAGCGGGACACCGTCGATTGGTTCTTCCGGCAATATCTCCGCGACGATGCCGACCGCGACGATTGGCGCTTTGCGCCGCTGGCCGCGCACGATCTCTCCGGGCTGGCGCCGGCGCTTTTCGTGCTCGCCGAATATGATCCGCTGGTGGACGAGGGGCGTGAGTATGCGGCACGGCTTCGCGCCGCCGGCGTGGCCGTCGATCTCCAGATCTACCCAGGCATGATCCACGAGTTTTTGCGAATGGGAAATGTCGTGACCGACGCCTTGCAGGCGCAGGCGGCGATCGGACAGGCCCTGGCAAACGCGTTTCGTGCCTCCAGCGGCAGGGCTTGGACGGACACGAGGATTGAAGGTATGTCATAATGGTCTTCTGTCCCCCGGCCTTGATCGCAAGAGCTCTTTGAGCCGATTTCCATGAACAACAAGCCTCCCATTGTCCCCGATCGCCGGCCGTCACGCCGCGCCGTTCTCGCCGCAGGCGTGAGCCTTGGCGGGGGCCTGCTGCTCGGCAACTGGCCGCTTTGCGCAACGCAAGCCGCCACATCACAGCCCGGGCCGCGCGTTGCCGCGCTCGGCTGGGCCTGCGCGCAGACGCTGCTCGTGCTCGGGGTCGTGCCGCTCGTGGTTCCGGAGATTGAGCGCTACGGCAGGCTCGTCGTCGAGCCGGCTGTCCCGTCCAGCGTTCAGGAAATCGGCCTGCGCTCGGAGCCAAATCTCGAACTGCTGCAGAGTTTCGCGCCTGACATTATCATCATCGATCCCAGTATCACTGCCGCAATACCCCGGCTCAAACTGATCGCTCCAGTCGAGATCTTCACGATTTTCAAGCCTGGTCGCCATCCATTGGAAACAGCGCGCAGTTCGACCAGGGAGCTTGCACAGCGGGTCGGCATGCAGGCCGCATGCGAAGCCTATCTGGCGCGTTTCGATACGGCGATGACAGGGTATCGTGAGCAGCTTCGCAATCGCGGCGGCAAACCGCTGTATCTTGTCAGCGAGATCGCGCGCAACCGTGCGCTCGTGTTCGGTCCGAACAGCCTCTATCAGGAGGTACTCAACCAGTTCGGATTGAAGAACGCCTGGACCGGGCAGAGCGGTCCGTGGGGACATACCAGTGTCGGCCTTGAGGTGCTCGCGGCCGTTCCGGACGCGCGCCTGATCCTGATGAGTTCGCGGGTCGCGGATATCGAAGCGCTGCTGACGTCGAGCCCGGTGTTGCGAACCCTGCCGTTCCTTCGGTCGGGGCGGTTGACGGTGCTGGGAAATCAATTCTTCTATGGCGGCGTGCCGGCAGCTGAGCGCTTCGCCCGCCTTCTCGCCGAACGCCTTCCGCAGGAAAAAAATGAGCAAGGTTGAGGCGCTGCCCGTCCGCTCCGGGATCGCGATGCATCCGGCGCTGGTAATCGGATTGTTGTTTGCGGCAGCGGCCGCACTGACGTGGCGGCATCTGTCGGGGTTTCTGCCGGCGGGGGCTTGGTTGCCGGTGCTGTGGCGCCCCGAAATCAACGATCCGCAGCAGATGCTGGTTCATTACACGGTGTTTCCGCGCATAGCGGTGGCGCTGCTGGCCGGCGCAGCGCTGGGCCTCGCAGGAACGGTCTGTCAGCAGGTGCTGCGCAATCCGCTTGCTGAACCGAGCACCCTCGGTGTCCTGAACGGAGCTTATCTCGCGCTGTCTGTGACCACGCTTTGGGCGCCGTCGCTGCTCACCTTCGGCCGCGAGTGGATTGCGTTGCTGGGCGGATTCGCGGCGTTTCTGTGCGTGTTCGGTCTCACCTGGCGCCGTGCGCTATCGCCGGTAGTGCTGGTGCTTGCCGGGCTGATCGTCGCCTATTATTGCGCCGTGACGACTCAGGCCCTGATATTGCTGAACCACGAATATCTGATCGGGCTGTTCATCTGGGGCGCTGGGTTCCTCAACCAGCAGGACTGGAACAACGTCCTATTCCTTGCGCCGCGTTTCATCGTTTCCTTCGCACTGATCGCGGCGATGGTCCGCCCACTGACCTTGCTCGGCTTCGATGACGAGACTGCGCGCAATCTCGGCCTCGGATTGACCGGCGCGCGAGTCTGCGCGCTGGGCATCGCGATCGCGCTCAGCGCGTCAGTTGTAACCGTGGTCGGCGTGATGGGCTTTGTGGGCCTTTCCGCGCCGGCTATCGTCATGCTGTCGGGCGCGCGCCGATTTCGTGACCGGCTGATTTGGGCGCCACTCTGCGGCGCCATGCTGCTGTGGCTGACCGATGAGCTCGTTCTGCTGATCCCGCCCGGCTATCGCGAAATGCCGGCTGGCGCCGCCACCGCCCTGATCGGCGCGCCGATGTTGCTGCTGTTGCTGCCACGGCTTCGGGCCACCGCGCCGGTCGGGAACCTGACGCCATCCGTTCCACCACGTCTCGACCATCCCTGGCGGGTGATCCTGTTCGGTCTGGCCTTGCTGCTGCTCGTGGTCTGGATCGCGCTTGCCGTCGGGGTCGGTTCAGAGGGCTGGAGTTGGAGCGGCCTTGCCGGCATCCAGGAGTTTCTGCCGTGGCGCTGGCCGCGCGTGGTGTCGGCCCTGGCTGCGGGGGCCACGCTGGCGGTAGCCGGCACGCTGCTGCAACGCATGACCGGAAACCCAATGGCGGCTCCGGAAGTGATGGGGATCAGCTATGGCGCCGCGATGGGTGTGCTTGTGCTGCTGTACGCGTTGCCCTCTCACACGCGGGTGGAGCAGATTGCAGCCGCCGCGATCGGCGCCTTCGTCGTGCTCGGACTGGTTCTGCTGTTCAGCCGGCGGTCCGAGTTCAGTCCGGAGCGGGTGCTGCTGGCCGGCGTCGCCATGAGCGCGGCGTTCGGCGCGATCATGGCCATGGTGCTGGCGACCGGTGACCCCCGCATCGGCATGCTTCTGTCGTTGCTGGCGGGATCGCTTTATCAGATCGGTCCGGCCGAGGCTGCGATACTGGCCGTCGCGGCGATCATCCTGCTGGCGATGGTGCCGATGTTGTCGCGCTGGCTCGATATCCTGCCGCTCGGTCAGGCGGCCTCGCGTTCGGTGGGCGTATCCATGGCGCGAAGCCGAATCATCATCATGCTGCTGACCGCGCTGTTGACCGCGACCGCGACCCTGATGGTCGGGCTCCTAAGCTTGGTCGGCTTCATCGCGCCGCATATGGCGCGGATGATGGGGGCGCAACGCGCGCTGCATCAGGTAGCACTGGCCGCGCTGATTGGCGGCACCTTGATGGTGTTCGCGGACTGGGCAGGGCGGATGGTGATATTCCCGTTCCAGATGCCGGCCGGCATCTTCGCGATGATGCTCGCCGGTCCATATCTGGTGTGGCTATTGCGCCCGCGGCGCGCGTGATCCGCCGCGATGGAGGCGGATGATCTGGCCCTTCACCGCGCAAAGCTGATGAGGTGGCTTTGATCCGGAGACGGCATCACCCCCATGGGAATGCCGTAGATGGTTTCGAGTTCGGCGGGCGTCATGATCTTTTCAGGCGTGCCCCGGGTTATCAACTTGCCCGAATGCAGCGCGATGATCTCGTCGCAGAAGCGGGCGGCCATGTTGACGTCGTGGAGGACGACGACAATTCCGAGGTTGCGCTCGCGGGCGAGCTGCTGCACCAGCGACAGAACCTCGATCTGATGGGCGATGTCGAGCGCTGAAATCGGCTCGTCGAGCAGAAGGCACTCGGCGTCCTGCGCCACCAGCATGGCGATCCAGACCCGCTGGCGCTCACCGCCTGACAGTGTGTCGACCAGCCGGTCCGCAAACGGCTCGATGTGGGTGAGCGCCATGGCTTCCGCGACCTTGTTGCGGTCGGTATCGCCAAATCGGCCGAGCGCGCCATGCCACGGATAACGGCCCAGCGCGACCAGCTCCTTGACCAGCATGCCGGCGGCGGGAGGCGTCTGCTGCGGCAAATAAGCTACCTTTCGCGCGTATTCCCGATCACTCCATTCCCGCAATGGACGCCCTTCAAAGCGGATCGTACCGGAGGAGTTTGGCTGCTGCCGCGCCAGCATCTTCAGCAAGGTCGATTTGCCGGAGCCATTGTGTCCGATCAGGCCGACGACGCTGCGGGCGGGAAGGGTCAGGGTCAGCGGTTCGAGCAACGCGCGGCCCGTCACCGCGAAGCTGACCTGGTCCAGTTCGAACAAGGGCATGGCCGCGTCGCGCGTCGCCGGCGCGGTTTCGGTTGGCAGAACTGCGTGCATGGGAAGCGCCCGGTGGAAACTATGTGATGCAAGGAGAACGCAGCCTGGCCGGTCCAGGTATCGGACGCCGGCACGTCATGGCTGACGCAGGCTCCAATACGCGACCGCAAGATGCTGCTCGCGGGAAAGCTTTCGCTCATCGCGCAAATGGTTTCGCAGCGCCTTCAGCGCCTGTGCTTCGCAAGCGACCCATGCAAAGACCTCGCGGTGATCCGGCCATCGCAGGGCCTTGACGGCATCGACCAGCAATTGCGTCGTGCCGGCCGGACGGTCGCCGCGATGCAGCCAGCGAACCGACATGCCGGCCGGCGCGACCATCGGAACTTCCTCGAGCTGGTCGGCGACTTCGATGAAGACCTCGCCCATTGCCGTCGCCGGCAGCGTTTCGAGAATGCGCGCGATGGCGGGCAGGGCGGTTTCGTCGCCTGCCAGCATAAACCAGCGTGCCGGACGAATACCTCGTCCGAGCGGGCCGGCCATGCCGCAGATGGCGCCGGCTCGCGCGTTGAGCCCGAATGCGGAGCCAGGTCCGGCATGGTCGTGAACCACGAAATCGATGTCGATCTCGCGGGTCTGCAGATCGACGCGACGGATGGTGTAGTAGCGGGTGAGAGGCCTGCGGTCCGGTTCGGGCCACATGATACGTCCGTCCGCGGCAGGCCACGGCCATTCAGGCTTGGCGAGGCCCTCCGGGGGAAAATACAGGCGGACATGCAGGTCATCATCGTCAAGGAAGCGTGCGATGTCGTCTCCGGTGAACGTCAGCCGGCGCATGCGGGGCGTGAGATCGATCGCCGCCTTGAGCCGTACCTCGCGGAAATTGGCCAACGTGCCGCCATCGGATTCATGGCCGGACCAGACGATCGTCGGTGCCTCGTTGCCTGCGAACTCGATGACGTGGGATGCTACGACCGAACGCAGCATTTCGAGGTGACCCTTGTCGTTGGCCTCGACACGTATCCTGAGTGTCTCGGCCTCGACGGCGAGCGAGCTGGTTCCAAACGGCAGTTTCGCCACCATCAGACCGCCTTGATCCTCGAAGGCGATGTCATGCTCGGCCAGATGATCGATCATTCGGGCAGCAAGACCGGCGGCATCGGCAAGCTGGATGCGGGTTTCGGAAACGAGCGAATCCAAAGTCATTCTCCAGTCGGGCCTGCTCCAGTCGGGCCTGTCCGATGCTGGCCTGCGAGCGCTTCGATTTCCGGGGTATCGCGGTCCGATACAGCGGCCGGATTTATGTCCTACGCGCTCTTCGGCTGCGATGCAAAGGCGATACTACCCGACCTTTTATTAAACGCGTTGCCAATCACAAATTAGAATCGATCGAAAAAGACCGGAAAATAAGCACTGGAATAGCGATGCTGCCATCATGTATTCGCATCACTCCAGCAAGGCTGTTCGTGTCACCACGGGCCGTGTAGGTTCGCTCCAGCTTTAATCCAGCGCGGCACTCATGATGATTCCACGAAGCGGCCTGACCGCTCAGATATTGCATCTCCTGCGGCCGTATTGGCCGATTGTGCTCGGTGGCGTTGTCCTCGGTATTGTCGGCGGCGCCAGCGTTGCGGGGCTGCTGGCGGTCGTCAATCGCGGCCTCTATGCCTCGCAGAGCGATGTCGTGACGCTGCTTTCTGCCTTTGCCGGCCTGTGCTCACTGATCCTGATCGGTTCGATTGGTTCCGATATAAG
Organism: Bradyrhizobium sp. OAE829; assembly: GCF_040546575.1. Lineage (NCBI taxonomy): Bacteria > Pseudomonadati > Pseudomonadota > Alphaproteobacteria > Hyphomicrobiales > Nitrobacteraceae > Bradyrhizobium > Bradyrhizobium sp. OAE829. Next base: position 7,525,704 of record NZ_JBEPOE010000001.1, read on the forward strand.
CGCCAATTATGTCGGACAGCGGATCATTGCCGAGCTGCGGAAGTCGCTTGCTGCCAAAATTCTGGCGGCGCCGATCGACCAACTCGAGATTTACCGCACCCATCGCCTGATCCCGGTTCTCACTCAGGACGTCGACACGATCAGCGATTTCGCGTTCTTCTTCTCGTCCTTCTTCGTGTCCGTCGTCATCACTTTCGGCTGCATGGTTTACCTGGCGGTGTTGTCGTGGCCGCTGTTTCTGATCACGGGATTGGTCATCATCCTGGGTTCGCTGGCGCATGCCTTTGCGCGAACGCGGGGGGTTCGGGGCTTCAATGCCGCCCGCGACTCGGAAGATGAGTTGCAGAAGCACTACCGGGCGATCGCGGAGGGCGCGAAGGAATTGCGCCTGAACCGCATCCGCCGGCAGCGCGTGTACGTCGACAAGCTACAGCGTACCGTCGACCAGATCAGCACGGTGCAGATCAAGTCGATCAATCTTTTCGTCACCGCACGGGCCTTCGGTACGATGCTGTTCTTCGTGGTGATCGGCGTAGCGCTGACCCTGCGGCCATTCCTTTGGCCGGACAGTCCGGCCTCGGTCTCCAGCGGCTTTGTGCTGGTGCTGCTCTATATGCGGGGTCCTATCGACCAGGTGATAGGCATTCTGCCCGCGCTCGGCCGCGCACAGGTGGCGATGCGCCGCATCGCCGAGCTCTCGGAGCAGTTCTCTACGCCTGAACAGGATTTGCTGGCTGCGCCTTCGACCGCGCCGGAAACATCGGCCAAGATCAAATCGATCGAACTCCGCGGGGTGTCGTACGCCTTCCGCACCGTGCCCGGCAGCAATCCCTTCGTGCTTGGCCCGATTGACCTGCACATCCGCCAGGGGGACATCGTTTTCATTGTCGGCGAAAATGGCAGTGGAAAGACCACGCTCATCAAACTGCTGCTGGGCCTTTACGCCCCGCAGAGTGGCGCGGTGCTTCGCGATGGCCTGTCGGTCGTAACGGAAACCCGCGATGACTACCGGCAGCTCTTCACGACAATCTTTTCCGACTACTACCTGTTTGAAGATCTTTTGCAGGGAGCGGGAATGGTGCCCGATATCGCCGAGCGGTACCTTGAGCGATTGGAGGTCGCGCACAAGGTTTCGGTTGAAAATGGCGTATTCACGACAACGGATCTGTCCACCGGCCAGCGCAAGCGGCTGGCTCTGATGAATGCCTGGCTCGAGGAGCGGCCCGTCCTGGTGTTCGATGAGTGGGCGGCGGATCAGGATCCGGCGTTCCGGCATATCTTCTACACCGAACTGCTGCCCGACCTGAAACGCCTGGGCAAGACGATCATCGTGATCTCACATGACGACCGCTATTTTGGCGCGGCGGACCACCTTGTGCGGCTCCGGCATGGCAAGATTGTCGCTGGCGAGGCGGGGGCGCATAACGTCATGGAGCCGTCATCTGTTCCGACCGGTGCGCCTCTTTAGACCTATTTTATTCTCCCGGAAAATTTGAGTCTAAGTTCCAGCACTACCGACGCTGGCGTTGAACACGGCATGCAACGTCCCGGCCTGGTCATTCGCTGATTTTGTAAGGAATCTAAACTGGGTGCGTTGGCATTCCTTGTCATCCTGCACGGGAGTGATTTACATCGCGTGCGTGAGCGAAGATCGCGTCTTGTTTGAAGCAATCACGTCAATACGAGTGCCGGATGAACAAAGCGTCGAGCTCCGCGAAAGATCCCCATGCGTTTCCGGTCGGGCCGCGCGCCGCCGCGACGGTCCTCCAAGACGGTGCGGAGCTGCGGGTCGTTGCAGGTGGCGCTACGATGATGCGTCTGCGTCTCGATGAGCAGCTGGATCATCTGAAGATGCTCGATGCTCCCGACGATCCGCGGCTTGCGGTGCGGGCGGTTTCAGCGGCTGCAGAGGCAATGTTCGGATGGCGCCCGGGTCTCGACCGGATTTTTCTTGATTCGGTCCGGGAGCCGATTACGCGCGAATTGCTGGACGATGGCCTCGCTGTCGTGACCGGAAACAACCTCGTGCTGCTTCCGGATTTGGTCATGCAGCGTCGTGACAACTGGCTGGTCAATGCCGAGCGGCCGCCAATGCCGCAGCACCACGTCATGACGGACGGCAAACGGCATCCGCGTCGCTCGCAAAAGCCGGTGGGGATGGTGTATGCCCGCTTCATCCCCTGGCTTTCCGAGGTCATCTCGTTCCGCGTTGCGGACCTGAATGATGATCTTCATTTGCTGCACCGCTGGATGAACGATCCTCGTGTCGACGCTTTTTGGGACGAAGCCGGCGATCTCGAAAAGCATCGCAAGTATCTGTCCACTATTCTGGCCGATCCGCACATGCTGCCGCTGATCGGTTGCTTCGGCGACGTGCCATTCGGCTATTTCGAGGTCTATTGGGCCAAGGAAAACCGTATCGCGCCGTTTTACGATGCCGATGATTACGATCGCGGCTGGCACGTTGTCGTCGGAGAGGACGCCTATCGTGGACGCCGCTACATCAGTGCGTGGCTGCCCTCGCTGATGCATTACATGTTCCTGGATGATTGCCGAACGCAGCGGATCGTCGGCGAGCCGGCGGCGGCGCATTCGCAGCAACTGCGCAACCTCGAACTCTCGGGATTTGCGAAGGTCAAGAACTTCGATTTTCCACACAAGCGGGCCACCCTGGTCATGTTGCTGCGCGAGCGCTTCTTTGGTGACCGGCTTTGGCTACCGGCGACGGCCGGTCCGGCGCCCACAGCCTAACGCGCGAACGGAGCGCAGCTTTATGTCTCACCAGCTTGCCATCGAGCACGACGTCATTGGCGTCGGATTCGGTCCGTCCAATCTAGCGCTTGCGATCGCGCTGGACGAGTGCGCCAGAAGATCACGCTTGAAATGCACTCCTCTTTTCGTCGAGAGGCAGCGCCAATTTACCTGGCATGGCGGCATGCTTTTGCCGGGCAGCGATATGCAGATCTCGTTTCTCAAGGATCTGGTTTCGTTGCGTGATCCGACCAGTCCGTTCACCTTTGTGAACTATCTGCACAAGCACGGCCGCTTGCAGGATTTCATCAACTGCCGGACGTTCTATCCGAGCAGGACGGAATTCAACGATTATCTGCGGTGGGTGGCAGCTCAGTTCAAGTCACAAGCGGCTTATGGCGAAACCGTCGTTGCCATCGAACCCGTAACAGTGGGGCAGTCAGTGAATTCGTTGCGGGTCTATTCACGCAACTTCGCCGGCGGTGAAACGGTGCGGCTTGCGAAGAACCTGGTCGTGGCGGCGGGAGGTAAGCCCAATATCCCGCAGGTCTTCGCGAAAATCGCCGATGATTCCAGGTTATTTCACTCAAGCCGCTACCTCGATACGGTCGAGTCCGCTGGCCTCGGCGGCAAGGCTGCATGCGTGGCCGTTGTCGGGGGAGGGCAGAGCGCGGTCGAGGTGACGGTCGATCTTCGAAACCGTTTTCCGCACGCGAACATTGACCTGATCTTTCGCGGCCATGCTTTAAAGCCGTCCGACAGCAGCCCGTTCGTCAACGAAATCTTCAATCCGGATTACACAGATTTTATTTATGCTCAGCCGGACGAGCGCCGGAACGCGATCGTTCGCAATTTTCGAAATACCAACTATGCCGTGGTCGATTCCGATCTGCTCGATCAGTTGTATCGGTTGCTCTACCAGCAACGCGTCAGCGGCACGACGGGCATCGAATTGCATCCGCGCAGCGAAATCACGAAGGTACTCGCGGCCGTCGAAGGCATTGAGATTCGAACAGTTGATAAATTCGACGGTCAAGACCGCCGCTCGTGCTACGATGCCGTTATCCTCGCGACCGGCTATGACAGGGAAACACCACACGCGTTTCTGGAGCCGATACGGCGCTATATTCAGGACGATATTGTCGACCGCAATTACAGGCTCGCCACCAGCCCTGCGTTTCGGCCGCAAATCCATCTCCAGGGGTATTCCGAGGCCTCTCACGGCCTGAGCGACACGTTGCTCTCCGTTCTGGCCAGCCGTTCGCAGGAAATCGCCGAGTCGCTGCTTTTGACGATCTCGCGCCGCGAACTCATAGCTTAGCCTTCAGGCGGCGGGAGCTATCAGCCGCCATTGCGAGACAGGCCCGAGCGCTGCTGGTAGCGAAAGAACGGCGGGTGAGGGGCCTGCGTCGATGATCACCGAATGCGGTGGAATGATGAATCCAAGCGCGGCTGCCTTGAGTATGGCTTCCTTGAGGGTCCAGTAGCGAAGAAACAGCCGCGACCGCAAAGCGGCAGGGGTGCTCCACAGGATCTCACGCTCTTCGCGGGCCAGGACGATCTCACTCACGGAATCCAGATCGGGGATTTCTCGCAAGGGCTCGACATCGACACCAACAGGCGAACGCGCAGCAGCGACAGCGACCACACCTCTTGCGTGACTGAGGCTGAAGTCGATGTTCGGCGAGTCTGTGACGAGCATCGGCTTGCCGTGCTCGGACGGTCGAAATCGCAAGGCGTCCGCGGCGTGCCCCACAATGCTCCCCAGCAAAAGGCGGACGCCGGCATGTGCGGCGAGGTAGCTGTTTCGATCCTCAATGTGCACGAAGCGCACCAGGCGGCTGGCTTCCTCGCCATCGAGCACCGCCGCAGCCTGCTCGAAGCTGAGCGTGCCCAGTCCTTCGGTGCCTTGGTCATGAGAGGGATGTACTGCCGCTAGCCAGAAGGCGATCTTCCCCGGTCTCAACTGGTCGGTCAGGCCCGAGTTGCCTGGACTGGTCAGCCATCGCACACCCAGTTCTTCCTGCGGAATGTTACATTTGGTTGCGATAGACCACGCGACGGTATCTCGTGCATTGGCCGACGTCAGCGATACTGCGAGTTTGTCCTTTCCAGCGTCGTCGGATAGCGCCATGTCCATCGGCCATTTGGAGAAGTTTTGAAGAGTAATGTAAGCTGTCGAGAAATCAAAATTATCCCTTCTCCGGCGCCCCATGATGGATTGGAGTGACAAGGTGCTGACGCCAACCGCCGGACAGATTGCCTGGGCCAACGAGGTCGTTGACGCGATGGCGGCGGCCGAACGCGAAGGGCACAGGGCGCTTAAGGAAAAGAGCGGTGAGATGATCGCTCTCATGCACATCAAGTTGGCCAACAAACCGCTCGAGCGGGCAGCCAGCATCGGGGGAAAGCCGTGAGCGCACTTGAAGGGATCCGGGTCCTCGACCTCGGCACGTTCATCGCGGGGCCGCATTGCGCCACCATACTCGGTGAATTCGGTGCCGAGGTTATCAAGATCGAGCCGCCAAAGACCGGCGACTCGCTTCGGCGTCTTGGAACCAATACCGAATGCGGCGATACGCTGGTTTGGCTCTCCGAAGCCCGCAACAAAAAATGCGTAACGCTGGATCTCGGGACCGAGCGCGGGCGGGAACTGCTGAAGCGCCTCGCCGCGAAATGCGACATCATCGTCGAGAATTTTCGGCCCGGCACGTTGGAAAAATGGGGGCTCGGCTACGAGGAGCTCAAGAAGATCAATCCCGCTGCGATCCTGGTGCGCATCTCGGCCTACGGGCAGGATGGACCGATGCGGACGCAGCCGGGCTTTGCCCGCATCGCGCACGCGTTTTCCGGCCTGACCTATCTTGCCGGCGAGTCCGGCGGTATTCCCGTTGTTCCCGGTTCGACCTCGCTGGCGGATTACATGTCGGGCATGTACGGCGCCATCGGCGCACTGGTCGCGCTGCAAGCCCGCAAGGCGACCGGCGAGGGGCAATGCGTCGATCTCGCACTCTACGAATCGGTGTTTCGCGTGCTCGATGAGATCGCGCCTGCCTATCAGAAGTTCGGCTATGTGCGCGAGCGGATGGGCGCGGACGCGGTCAACGTCTGCCCGCACAGCCACTACCAGACCAAGGACGGCAAATGGATCGCGATCGCCTGCACCAGTGATCAGATGTTCGCCCGGCTGGCGGAAGCGATGGGGCAACCGGAACTGGCCTCGGCGGAACGATATGGTCCGCAGACGCTGCGTCTGGCGGCCCGCGACGAGGTCAACCGCATCGTCTCCGAATGGGTCGCCTCGCTCGACCTCGATAGCGTCCTTGCGCTTTGTTCGAGGGGAGGCGTGCCGGCCAGTCTGATCTTCAGCATCGCGGATATTTTCGAAGACCCGCAATACCGCGCCCGGGGTAACATCCAAATGACGGACTCGCGCGCCGGCGAGATCGCGGTTCCCGGCGTCGTGCCACGGCTGTCGGAAACGCCCGGCGAGATCCGCTGGCTTGGCGCGGGGCTGGGTGCCCAAAACGAGGATATCTACAAAGGTCTGCTCGAACTAAGCAGTGCAGAGATCGAAGATTTACGGATCGCCGGTGTGATTTAAGAGATCACCACGGTTTGGTATGCGCCTGACTGTCACATCATAGCGCCGGGCTGCAGCCTTGCTCCGCCGGCAGTTCCTCGGCATTGGGGTCGCCCGGTGCCGTCGCCCAGGCCAGCTCGACGAGCGTCACGATCCGCCGTCCTGCACCGTCGAGCTGGCAAACGATGAGGCCCTGCTCCTCGATGTAGGTCAGCAGACGCCGAGCACGGCGCAACGAATGTGAACCATAGGCGCGGGCAATCGCTGCATCGCTCGGGCAGGGCCAACCTTCCTTCGCGGCGCGGGCGATCATCATGAAGACGCCCTGCATATCCTCCGGCAGAAGGGAGGCGCGGACCGAGACATCCTGCCAGCCGTCATCGTCAGCCATATCGGAGCCGAGCCCGGCGCGGGCGCGCGTCAGCATGCGACGGAAGTCACCCAGGTCCGGCACATCAGAACCGAGGCCCTCTATTCGGCAACGGACGACGAACTCCTGATAGAGGACGCCGATGGCACGAAACCCAGCGTCGGGTTCGGCCATGACGGCGCGCAGAATGCGGTCCACGCGCTCATGCCGCTCCGCCAGTGCCTCGGCGCTAAGCGGCTGCTCCACCGATTCGGGACGGATTTCCAGCGCCGCTGACTTCGCTGCCATGAGCTGGCCGAGGAGGTCGGGTGGCGACCGGCGCTGGGGCCGATTATGCTCGGGCGGCGGTGCTGCCAGGATGATGGCGTGCGCGTCCAGCGTCGCTTCCGGCAGAGGCATCAGGCGCGGGGTCGCGTTGCGCGGCGTTGTATCCGTTGGACCAATGCGCAGCCCCAGCGGACGCCGGGACAGGGCCGGTCCCAGCGCCATGAATTGGCCGCGCTCCAGATCCCGGAAGGCCTCCGCCTGTCGCCGCTCCATGCCCAGCAGGTCAGCGGCGCGCGCCATGTCGATATCCAGAAAGGTTCGCCCCATGAGGAAATTGGACGCCTCGGCTGCGACGTTCTTGGCGAGTTTTGCCAGTCGCTGGGTGGCGATGATTCCCGCAAGTCCGCGTTTGCGGCCACGGCACATCAGGTTCGTCATGGCGCCGAGCGAGAGTTTGCGGGCCTCGTCCGAAACCTCGCCGGCGACAGCCGGCGCGAACAGTTGCGCCTCGTCCACAACCACCAGCATCGGATACCAGTGGTCGCGGGCGGCCTCGAAAAGCCCGCCGAGGAAGGCGGCGGCGCGCCGCATCTGGTTCTCGGCGTCGAGCCCCTCGAGATTGAGCACCGTTGAGACGCGATGTATGCGCGCTCGCTCGCCGGCGACCTGCAGGCCCCGCTCGGTATGGTCCTCAGCATCGATCAGAAGGTGGCCGAAACGGTCGGCAAGCCCAACAAAGTCGCCTTCGGGGTCGATGATGGTCTGCTGTACCCAGGGGGCGCTCTGTTCCAGCAGCCGGCGCAGCAGATGGGATTTGCCGGAGCCCGAATTGCCCTGCACCAGCAGGCGCGTCGCCAGCAGTTCCTCAAGGTCCAGGTTAGCCGGGGCGCCTGCCGTTGTGTGGCCCATCTCGATCGCAACGGTCATGTCTCGACTCAAAGTCTCCCTGCGGAGGCGGGCTTAACAACCCGACCGCAGCGCGTCGAGCGCCCAATGGCCGGTTACTCCTGTTCTCCACGGCTGGTCGAACGCTTGCATGGTCGCGCATCATTGGAAAAAGTCATGACCCTCATCATGGCCCGCGCGAATCGACGTCGCTCTTGACAACGCAAAATGCTGTGCAGCGTCAGCCATTGTTCCCAGGTACCCGGGCGCGTCGCGGTTGCCGCTTTGTGCGCCGGATTGACTTCCAATCACGGTTTGTCGGTGGCAAAATCAGTATCCAGCCAGGGCCATCCCACTCAACGGGCGGGCCCCAACGGCAAGCAAGGTAAAGGCGCATCCCCGCGACTGGGCGATGGGCCGAAAAGAGCCGGTCAATATGAAGCCAGTATTTGCGGTGCCGCGTCGTGCTCTTGGTGGGACGCGGCTTCAGGTTTCGGTTCTGGGATTCGGAACCGCGCCGCTTGGTGATCTCTACGTGCAACTGGATGACGGCACGGCCATTGATACGGTGAAACGTGCCTTCGATCTGGGCATCAATCTCCTCGACACTTCTCCGCTCTATGGCAACGGCCTTGCCGAACATCGTTGCGGCGCCGCCATCAGGCGCGTGCCGCGCCAGGACATCGTCGTTTGCACCAAAGTTGGCCGCTGGACGGACCCGTTTCGCGGTCGAGGCGACCGTGCCGGTTTTGCGGGAGGATTGCCGCACCGGGCAGTGGTTGATTATTCCTATGACGGCACGATGCGTTCGGTGGAACAGTCGCTGTTGCGGCTAGGCGTCGACCGGCTGGACCTGTTGCTGATCCACGACGTCGACGTTTGGACTCATGGCGCCGACGCGATCGAGGAGCGCTTTCGCGAAGCGATGGCTGGCGCGTACGTGGCGCTGGATCGGCTTCGCGGAGAGGGCGTTGTTGCGGGCATCGGGATCGGCGTGAACGAGGCCGAGATGTGCGTGCGTTTCGCGCAAGCCGGATCATTCGATACCATGCTGCTCGCGGGGCGCTATTCCCTGCTGGAGCAACCGGCGCTGGCGGAATTTCTGCCGCTTGCGCAACAACAGGGAATCGGCGTGTTGCTCGGCGGCGTATTCAATTCTGGTATTCTGGCAACCGGCGCGGTGAGCGGCGCCAAATACAATTACAGGGATGCGCCACCTGAGATCCTGGCAAAGGTAGCTCGGATCGAAAGCGTCTGTGATGCGCATGGCGTTGCCCTGCCAACCGCGGCGTTGCATTTTGCCCTGGGCCATCCGGCGGTGGCGAGCGTTGTGCTGGGGGGCCAGAGTCCGCAGGAAGTCGAGCGCAACGTAGCGGCGCTGTCCTGCGACGTACCAAGCGCGCTTTGGGCCGATCTGAAGGCCGAGCGCCTGTTGGATGCGAAAGCGCCCGTTCCGCTGCCGGTAGCCGGCTGATGCGGATCGATGCGCATCATCATCTGTGGACTCTCGCGCGTGGCGATTATAGTTGGCTCACTCCCGCGCTCGCGCCGATCCACCGCGACTTTTCCCTTTCGGATCTGGCGCCTCACCTCGCTGCCGCGAACATCACCGGGACGATCCTGGTGCAGGCTGCACCGACCGAGGCGGAGACCATGTTTCTTCTCGACATCGCGGCGAAGGCACAGGTGGTGCGGGGTGTAGTCGGCTGGACGGACTTCGACGCAGCCGACGGCGGGGCGCGCATTGATGCACTCGCCGTGCACAAACTCCTGGTTGGATTGCGCCCGATGGTGCAGGACATGCCCGATGACGATTGGTTGCTCCGCCCTGGCTTGGCGCCGCTATTGGCAGCGATGGCCCGAAACAACCTGGCGTTCGACGCGCTGGTGCTGCCGCGCCATTTGCCGCAACTGCTGCGGCTGGTCGATCGTCATCCCAATTTGCATTTCGTGCTTGACCATTGCGCCAAGCCCCGACTTGCGACCGGCGAGACAGCAGATTGGTACCGCGACGTCGCGCTGCTTGCCGAACGCCCCAACATCGTCTGCAAGCTATCGGGATTGGTGACGGAGGCCGCACCGGATTGGCAGATTACCGATCTGCGCAAAGCGGTGGATCATGTCGTTGCGTGTTTCGGGCCACATCGCCTGCTATGGGGAAGCGACTGGCCGGTGGTCAATCTGGCGGGCGGTTATGAAAAATGGATTGCCACCGCCGAAACCCTGCTCGCCCGTCTGTCACCGGATGAAAAGGCGGCCATCTTCGGCGATAACGCAGCTCGCATCTATCTCTCAAGCCGGGGACGGAATGTTGAAGCCAGTTGCTGACGAGAAAAGACACCGCGTTCAGAATGCGCCTGCGGACGCCGAAGGGCGGCCGGCCGGTCGCCGACCTTCGGCCTCGATTTCGTTGCGGATGGCGAACAGCTTGAGATAGGTCGAATAGGCGGCATCGTTCGCCGCCGCCCATATCGGGTCGGCGTTGTAGATCGTCTGCTCCGGCGACATCGCGTCGAGCGCCGCAAACAGATCCGGGTACAGTCCGGCCGCGACGGAGGCGACCATCGCGGTGCCGAGCAGCACCGGTTCGGGCGAGTGGGAGATGACGAGGTCTGCGCCAAGCGCATCGCGATAAAGGCGTACCATCAGTGGATTCCTAGTGTGTCCGCCGGAGAGACAGGCGCGGTCGATGGCATAGCCACGCGTGTTGAGATGCTCAAGGATATGGCGGCTTTGCAGTGCGAGCGCGCGGGCCGTCGCGTAGTAATGTTCGAGGAACGAGCGTGGGCTCGTCTCCAGGCCAAGGCCGCTGACCAGCGCGCGCACCGCACCATCCCCATAGGGCGCGCGGTTGCCGAGCCAGTCGGGGACGATATGCCGCCGCGCGCCGAAGGCGGGGCCGTCGAGATCGAGCAGCGCGAGAATATCGCGCGCGGTTTCCGCGTGCCGCGCCGCCGACGCCTTGCCGGGGCTGGCGGGATGCTGGTCAAGCACGGCGTCGAGCGCCGCGCCCGAAATGCTCATCCCGGCCTCGTGCATCCAGTAGCCGGGAAATACCGCGTCCTTGAAGGGACCCCAGACCCCGGAGATGTGCCGCTCATCCTCGGCCCAGGACATGTAGCAGCTCGAGGTGCCGCCGATCAGCGCCAGCGTGCGGTTCATCTTGTCGCGAAATCCGCGACCCACGACGCCGAGAGCGCCTGCTTCCGCGTCGATCAATCCGATCGCGACCGGCGCACCCGGCGCGATGCCGAGCGCCTTCGCCGCATCCGCGGAGACCGTTCCGTGAACCTGCCCGACCTTGCCTGGCGGCTCGGCGAGCTTGCCGCGCCGCGGCAGATCGGAGAGATCAAGTGTAGCGAGCAGGTCGCGGCGCCATGGATCAGGCTCGGCAGGCAAATAGGGAAACTTGCAGGCAAGCCCGCAGACGGAGTGCCGATCGATGCCGGTCATGCGGCGAGCGACTTCGTCCGAGAGGTCGCGCACGGCGGTGACGCGTGCCCACGCCTCCGGCGTGTGCCGCTTTACCCAGAGGATCTTTGGAAGATACATCTCCGGCGAAACTGTACCGCCGACATGATCCAAATAACGGTCGCCGGACGCTCCAATCTCCTCTGCCTCGCGTTCGCCGCGATGGTCCATCCAGCAGACCACGTCCGCCTCACCTTGCAGCGGCGGCCCGCCTTTCGCCTCGAAATAGGTGGAGGACGTTGCGTCGACGGCGACGCCCGCGATCGCAGCCGCCGCGCCCGGCGCATCGGCAATGGCGGCGCGGATGGCGGCACATACCGCCGCCCAGATTTCGTCCATCCGATAGACAGCGTGGTTTTCCGCGGGCCGCAGCAGTTCGAACGGATGACTGCGCGCGGTCACCAGCCGGCCCGACGCGTCGAACAGCCCGGCGCGGGCCGACAACGTACCGACATCGATGGCGAGCAGCAGGCTCATTGCAGCAGCGCCGCTGCCGCAGACTCGTCCGTGACGAGGCAGCGTACATAGCGCGCGTTCAGAATGCCGCGGATCACCGGCGCCTTGGGTAACCCGCCCGAGGCCAGGATGGAGATCGGATACGCCTTCAGCTCCTGCGGGCTCAGCGCCATGACACGGGAATTGAGCGGGTGGTCGACCGGGCGGCCGTATTCGTCCAGATACGTTCCGAGCAGGTCGCCGACTGCGCCCGCCTTGCGCAGTCCGTCCAGCGCTTCATCCACAATATGGGTCGCCGCGAGCAGCGAGCGTGGTGTCAGGTCGCCGCAGGATACCAGCGCGATCTGGCCTTCGCGAGCCCGGCGCATCACGTCCGCAAGTCCGTAATGCGTCAGGAGTGTGGAACGGCTCTCGACCGACGGGCAATAGATCGGTGCCGCGACGTAGTAGCATTCGGCGCCGATCAGCCGAGCAAACTCGGTCGCGACCTCGAACGTGTTGGTGCCGGCGCCGCGCGTCATGCCGCCCATCAGGGAGGTCACCCAGCTGCGGGCGAATCGTCGCTGCTTGAGCGTGCGCGCGGCGGCTCTGAGCGTGCGGCCCCAGCCGACGCCGAGGCCGATGCCATCTTTCAGCAGGGGATGAAGCATCGTGCTCGCGGCTTCGCCGATCACCTGTTGCAGCGCATCGGGATCGGGCAGGCTGGGAACCACGGAAACATCGTCGAGCGCGAAGCGCGCCTTCAGCTTCTCTTCCAGCGCAACGCAGTTGGCGAGCGGCAGCTTGATCTCGACGCTGACGAGCCCATCCTGCCGTGCCTGCCCGAGCAGCTTGTTGACCTTGAGCCGCGTCAGCCCGAGCCGATCGGCGATCTCCTGCTGCGTCATCGCGCCGACATAGTAATACCAGCAGGCTCGAGCCTGGATTTGCGCTTCGGCCAGGTCATCGGCGTTGATACGCATTGTCGTCGTTTCGCTGTCTGATGTGTCGCTCACAACCTCACCTCACGCATACACCGGCTTCATTGCGATGTTCCCATTTGCTGGTGGCGACCAGGTGCCATTCGGGCGTCGGTTCAACTGCCTTTCAGATCGACGAGGACCTTGACGTAGCCGGGCGCATTGTCGGCCAGTGCCGTGAACACGCCAGGCGCTTCCTCCAGCGCGACGCGGTGGGTGACGATCGAGCGTACGTCGATCTTCCCCGCTGCGAGGAACTCAATGGCGCGCGGATAGACGTCGCCCATCCGCCGCGCGAACTTGATATTTAGGCCGCGGCGGCGGGCGTCCGCAGCGGGCAAGGTGTAAATGTCGCCGTCGGGAATGCCGACCAGCACGATCCGTCCGCCGATGCGCGTCGCGGTTACGGCGTCGCGGAAGCCGAACGGTGAATTTGTCGCTTCCAGTACAAGGGGGCAGCCGCCCTTGGACCATTCGGCGATGTCGGCGGCGCTTTCCCCGACGCGATCGGCGCCGATCTTTTCGGCTATTGCGCGGCGATGCGGCAGCGGATCGCAGGCGAGGACCTCACCGGCGCCGGCAGCTTTCAACACCTGGACGATGAGCAGGCCGATCGGGCCGCAGCCCAGCACGGCCACGCGTTCGAGCATGCGCGGTTTGGCGAGCCCGACGGCGTGAATGGCGACGCCGAGCGGCTCCAGCATGACGGCATCCAGCGCGTCGAAGCCATTCGGCAGCGCGACGAGCTGCGACCTTGGTGCCCAGATGCGTTCCGTCATCGCGCCGTCGAAGGGAGGAGCCCCAATGAACTCAACGTTGGGGCAGAGGTTGGGATGGCCCTCATGGCACCAGTCGCACCGGCCGCATGCCTTGTTCGGATCGACGGCAACGAGCTGGCCGCGCGTGAGACCGAGCTCCTCGACGTCCTGACAGAGATAGCCGCCGAACTCATGCCCGGGGACAAAGGGTTCGTTGATAAGCGCGCTGCCGATACCGCCGTCCTTGAAATAGTGCAGATCGCTGCCGCAAACGCCGACTGAGGCGACATCCATCAGGACTTCGTCCTCGCGACCCTCGCGCAGATTGAACTGCGCTACCCGCGCTTTGTTGGCGCCGTCGATGAAGAGAGCTCGGCTCATCAACCCTGCAGCCCGGCTTGTACCGGGCTCCCTCGTGGGACATTCCTATTGTGCTCTATTACATTCGTATTCTATAAGACGCAACATATGAAAAATACAAAAAACATTTGTTTTTTTTGACAGAAGTCCAGTTTCCACGAATTACAAAAATATAGTTATCTCAATCTCTTAGGAAGAGGTTTGGTATTGCGATCCACCCGCAGAGCCCATCCGTGCGGCGTTGCTGCACGGTGCGGGGTCGCCAGCTCATCCCATCACCCGGAGCGATCATCGACAAAACTCATGATGGGACCTCTCCCGTCGGCCGGAGGATCGCGACGCAACCGCAACGAGTTCGAAGAGGCTGCCTTGAGGTCCGATCAATCATCGAAGCGCGATGGTGAACCGGCAGCATGCGGACCTCGCCTCTGCCTTTACGGAAGCTGGAACCGCGGCGAACAAGCATCGCGATCCATGAAGGCGACTTTCGGGGCTCGTTCCGAACCGAACTTGCGAAAGGGCGTAATCGAGCTCGGCTCCAGGCTCGCCGATTGCGATGCAAATAAGCCAGCCGATGCCTCTACGCCTCATTCAGAATGATGCGCGGGTTACGGGTCCTGCGTACCGGTCCCGAACTGCCGGCGCTAAAATAACTGAATGGCCTCAAATCCAGGATGGTCAAATAGAATCGGAAGACCGCCGGGTTGAGGAGAACACCGAGTTGAGGTGTCCGATCGGCGTTGTCTGTGCCGAGCGCGGTGGATAGTGTGTCTTTCTGGCCGCTGGCAACAGGAGAGCGGCGCGGGTAGGGCACGGCTATGAGGGAAGGAGGCAAGTCGCAAAAACAGGACGGTGAATCATGCGGCCTGTCGCGGCAAGACTTCGTGCAGCGCATCTATTCACCGCATTCGATCGCCGCGATCGTTTCGGAGTTGAACGCGCAAGGTGTCGATGCGTCCGAAACACTGGACGGTACTGGACTCGATCGGTCCCAGCTGGAGGCACACACCACCCAGATTTCGTATCGGCAACTCGATACGGTGATCCGCAACGCCCTCCGCCTGTCGAAAGATTCTGCCATCGCGCTCCGCGCGGGTCAGCGCATGCACGTCACGACGTATGGAATGTACGGATACGCGCTGCTGAGCAGTCCCACCTACGCCGACGCCCGCGATTTCGCCAACCGCTACATCCGTGTGATCGGCCCGTTCTGCGATGCCAGCAATGCCTATGACGAGACGACCGTGCTGTGCACCGTCGAGCCGCGGCATTGGGTGGACCCCACCGAGGACGCCTATCGGTTTGCGGTGGAGTTCGCACTGGCGGCACATTTGATGATTGCCCGGGATCTGGTCGGGCCATCATTCAGATACTCGCACGTCGCCGTCGTGTATGCGACGCCGCAGCATGCCGCCCTCTACGACGAACTGTTCGCATGTCCGGTTCTGTTCACGCAGCGAAGCAACGCCTATGGCTATGATTTGGCGACAGCTGATGGTCCGGTATCGCTCGCCGACCCGCGCAGTCACGCCATGGCGCGCGAGATGTGCGAGCAGATCATGGCTGAGGTCAATCGCGGAGGCGGCGTCGCGGCGGACGTTCGGCGGATGCTGATCGAACTGCGCGGCCGATACCCCGGCATCGAAGTTGTTGCCGAGAAGCTCTCGATGCATCCGCGGGCGCTGCGCCGCAGGCTGGAGGTGGAAGGGACGGCTTACCGCGATATCCTGGCCGAGGTGCGGATGCGTCTTGCCATCGAGTACCTTCGCAAGACGAAAATGACCAATGAGGAAATCGCCAATCGGCTAGGATACAGCGACGCCGCCAATTTCCGGCACGCGTTTCTGCGGTGGACGGGAAAGAGTCCGTCTGATTTCCGGCTTTCGCTTGGTATCTAGCTAGGCGGAACGAGATGAGGTGGAGCCGGGACGACGGACGATTTTCTTCTCGTGCCCCGGACGCCAGCAGCACGGGTGCTGCAAGGCCGGGTTTTTCTACTTTGCATGGGGTTGTTTTCGCGATTTTTGTGTCCGGGCTCGCGCTGCGTTCAGGACACCCGATCGTCAGGGCGTTTTCCAGCCAAGCATCATGCATGCAGCAGCGCCGCGCGTAAAATGATTGCAGTGCAGCGCGTATCCGGCAGAGCTTAGCATCGCGGACTGTGTCCCAAACTCACCGGGCAAGCGGGTCATTTGCACCTTTCGAGGGTCGGAGGCGCTCGTTACCGTGACCTCAAATCAAGCTGCACGAGAGGTCTGATCCGAACCTGAGCGTTCCGATCCCGATCAAGCCAAAGACTTGATGTGAGCGCGCCATGAGCGCTGCATTCTAAGGGGAGGAATTGTGATGGATCGGGAAACCGAACCCGTCGAGCCGCCGTCGCGGCTGCTGCTGGCGCTTGAGATGCGCGGCATTTGGGAGTTGCAGGCGTTCTTCGCGACATATCCGTTGCTGCGGCAGGCGCCGCGTGGCGATGGCCATCCGGTGCTTGTGTTGCCCGGCCTGGCGGCAAGTGATGTCTCGACCCGACCGCTGCGAACACTTCTGAAAGACCTGGGCTACGCAGCTCATGGCTGGAAGCAGGGCTCGAACCATGGTCCACATCCCGGCGTAGAACCCGGCATCGACGAGCGGCTCGCGGAACTGTTCGCGCGCTATCAGCGCAAGGTCAGCCTGATTGGTTGGAGCCTCGGCGGCGTCTTTGCACGCGAGGCGTCGCGACGGGCGCCATCGCTGGTACGCCAGGTGATCACGCTCGGCAGCCCCTTCGCCAACGAACCGAAAGCAAGCAACGCCTGGCAGCTCTATGAAACCCTCAGCGGGCAGCGGGCGGAAGACTGGCCCGGGCGCGAGGCCATGAAGCTGCCGCCGCCGGTGCCGAGCACCGCGATCTATAGCCGTAGCGACGGCATCGTCGCGTGGCAGGGTTGTCGCGAACAAGAGAGCGCGACAACCGAGAATATCGAGGTGGAGAGCAGTCATAGTGGGCTCGGGCACAATCCGGTCGCGCTCTATGCCGTAGCGGATCGTCTCGCGATGCCGGAAGACGCGTGGCAACCGTTCGATCGAAGTGGCTGGAGCGGCCTCAGACGCCTGCTCTATCCGGATCCGCGGCGTCCCGCTGGCGTGAGCGTCGATGGCGCGCCGTTCGCCGCATAGCGCATCGTGCCCCGCGTCGCGTTTCAAGCACAGCTTCAACAGAGGAGAAGTTCCATGGAGTCAAACAACCAACCGGCTGACGGCACGACGCCGTCCGTCGATCTCAAGGCGCTGCTCGAAAAGTTTCAGCTGCCCGGCCTCGATATCGCGGGGCTGATCGAGTGGCAGCGCAAGGACATGGAGGCACTGACCGAAGCCAATCGGCTGGCTCATGCGGGAGTTACCGCGCTTGTCGAGCGGCGCAACGAGATCCTGCAAGAGACGCTCGCGCAATGGCAGGCTGCGATCAAGGATGCGACCGGCGCCGACGGTCTCGCCAGGCAGGCCGAAGCGGCCAAGGCTGGCGTTGAAAAGGCCCTGGCGAATTTCAGCGAATTATCCGAGCTGGAAGCGCAGGCCCGCAACAACACCTGGAAGGTCGTTCAGGATCGCCTGCTGGAAAATCTCGGCAACCTGCAGAAACTATTGCAGCCGAAGTAATCCGGCACCGGTGTGCCGTTTCTGGGAGAACCGCAACATGAACGACATGCCCTGGATCAAATCCTACCCCGCGGGTGTGCGATGGGATGCCGAGATCGTTCCGATGCCGGTGCAGAAGATTCTCGATGACACGATCGCGAAATGGCCGGATCGGCCCGCGATCGAGTTCATGGGCAAGCGTCTGAGCTATCGCGAACTCGGCGACCAGGTGGATCGCGCGGCGCGAGGGCTCCAGCAACTCGGCGTCCGGCCGGGCGTGCATGTGGGCCTGTTCCTGCACAACACACCGCATTACGTCATCGCCTTCTTTGGCGTGCTGAAGGCCGGCGGGACGGTGGTGAACTATTCGCCGCTCGATGCCGCCAGGGTTCTCGAGCACAAGATCGAGGATAGCCGGACGGATTTCCTGATCACGCTCGACCACGTCACACTGTATCCGCAGATGGCGGGAATGCTCGGCAAGACAAGGCTGCAGAAGCTGATCGTCGGCAGTCTGGCCGAGATGACGGCGTCGCCGGACGTGCTCGCAGGCCAGATGAGGGCTGCCGGGCAGGTGAGCGAGGTGGCGTGGGACGACAGCCGCATTCGCTTTGCCGAGCTGCTCGACAATGACGGCGCGCCGGAACACCACCCGATGTCAGATCCGCGCGAAGTGATTGCCGTGCTGCAATATACCGGGGGGACGACCGGTCTGCCCAAGGGCGCCATGCTGACCCATGGCAATCTGTCGGCGGCCTGCCAGCAGTTCTGGGAGACGACGCGCGGCAATCCGCCGGTGCTCGTCGAGGGACAGGAGCGAATGCTCGCCGTGCTGCCGCCCTTTCACATCTATGCGCTGACCGTGAACGTGCTGTTCGGCATCCTCGCCGGAGCCGAAATCATCCAGCATGTGCGCTTCGACCCCGAGGCGGCGCTGGCGGAAATTTCGAAGAAGCAGGTCAGCGTGTTCTGCGGCGTGCCGACGATGTTCACGGCGCTGATCAACCATCCGGAGACGCCAAACCACAGCCTTCGCTCGCTCAAATATTGCGGCTCGGGCGGGGCGCCACTGCCGCTTGAAGTGGCGCAACGGTTCGCGGATATCACCGGCTGCCATCTGACCGAAGGTTGGGGCATGACCGAAACCTCGCCGAGTGGTACCTTTACGCCGGCGCAGCCCGGCGGCATGCGGAAGGCCGGGTCGTGCGGGATGCCGGCGCCCGGCATCGTGATCAAGTTCCTCGGTCTCGACGGTGGGGAGCAGTACGTCCCGCTCGGCGAGCGCGGGGAAATCTGCATCAACGGCGCCAACGTCATGAAGGGCTATTGGAACAATCCGCAGGCGACCGCCGATGTCACCACGTCCGACGGTTTCCTGCGCACCGGCGACGTCGGTTACATGGACCAGGACGGGTTCATATTCATCGTCGATCGCACCAAGGACATGCTGCTGTGCAGCGGCTTCAACGTCTATCCGCGCGTGCTCGAAGAAGCGATCTACATGCATCCCTCCGTCGAGGAAGTCGCGGTAATCGGCATCCATGATGACTACCGCGGCCAGTCGCCCAAGGCCTTCATCAAGCTGAAAGCCGGTGCGGCGACGCCTTCGCTCGGCGAGCTCCAGGCATTCCTGAAGGACAAGCTCGGCAAGCACGAAATGGTGCAGGCGCTCGACATCCGCCCCGAACTGCCGAAGACCGCCGTGGGAAAGATTTCGAAGAAGGATTTGTACGACGAAGAGGAGCGCCAGCAAGTGAGGCGCGCGGGAGCGGCAGGATGAACGACTTCAGCACCGGATGCGCGCATTTCCTCGACACCAAGAAGGAGCGATGAGGATGGATCAACTCAGTGGCATGGATGCCTCCTTCCTGCATCTCGAAACGCCGGAGACGCCGATGCATGTCGGTAGCCTGATGGTGTTCGAGCTCCCCGAGGGATATCAGGGCGACTACTACGAAGAAATGAAGACCATGCTTGGCAAGCGCCTGCATCTGGCTTCGGTACTGTGCCGCAAACTGGCGCAGATGCCCTTCGAGCTCGCCGAACCGGTATGGATCGAGGACGATGACATCGATCTCGACTATCACGTGCGCAGCGTTACGCTGCGTCGCCCCGGCACGATGGCGCAGCTTGAGCAGTTGATCGCGCGGCTGCATTCGACGCTGCTCGACCGCAGCCGGCCATTGTGGGAAATGTACATTATCGAGGGCCTCGAGAACGGACAGGTCGCGTTCTATTCCAAGGCGCACCACAGCGGCGTCGACGGCAAGGCCGGGGTCGAGCTTGCCAAGGTGCTCTATGATGTCTCGCCGCAAATGCGCGAGGTGCCGCCGCCCCGCCGCAAGCGCAGCAGCGGCGTCTCCTACCAGCTTGGCGTCACCGAACTGTTGCAGGCGGCGGTCGCCAATTCGGCCCAACAATATCGTAAGCTGGCGGATCTGTTGCCCACCGCAGCCAAGGCGCTCACCGCGGCGGCAACCGTCCTCGCAAGCCAGCGCACGACCGGCGGCGAACGCTCCCTGAATCTCGGCCTCGCCCCAAGGACGATCTTCAACGAATCAATCACCAACCAGCGCTCCTACACGACGCTGTCGCTGCCGCTGGCGGACATCAAGGAACTCGGCAAGCGGGTTGGCGGCACCGTCAACACCATCGTCATGGCCGTGTGCAGCGTCGCGCTGGATCGCTTCCTCAGGGAGCGGGATCTGCTTCCGAAGGAACCGCTCATCGCGATGGTTCCGGTGAGTCTTCGCACGGAAGGCGACAGCGCCATGAACAACCAGGTGTCCATGGTCCGCGTCGACCTGGCGACCGACATCAAGGACCTGCCTACGCGATTTAAGGCGATCCATGCCTCGTCCGAGGCCGCCAAGGCGGTGGTGCGGGAGCTCAAGCCGGTGCTCGGGGTCAACGTGCCGATCACGGGCTCGCCATGGCTCATGACCGGGCTCGCCTCGCTGCTCGGCCGCTCCAACTTCGCGGGCCGCGCGCCCGCGGCCGGCAATGTCATGATCTCCAATGTCCCGGGCCCGTCGATGCCGCTCTACATGGCCGGGGCGCGGATGGTGCACTACCACCCGGTGTCGATCCCGTTTCATGGCAGCGCGCTGAACATCACGGTGCAAAGCTACGCCGGCCTGCTGGAGTTCGGCCTCACCGCCTGTCGCCGCGTGCTGTCGCAGGACGAATCCTACGAACTCGTAGAGCACCTGCGGGCCGCGCTGCGCGAAATCGAGGCGCTGCCTCCGGTCGAGCTGGCGCCTGGAGGTGCATCAGGTGCCGATGCATCCCGGCGATCCGCATGATAGGCTGACTGACATAAAGATAAGCAATCCTTGGGAGGGGAACCATCATGCATCCGACTGGCGCGCAGACGTCCTCGCCGCAATCGCTGGCGTTGGAGAGCGGTGAGCTCAAGGCGGTATTCTCGAAGGTTAGCTGGCGCCTCATCCCGCTGCTGCTGATCGCCTACATGATCGCCTATCTCGATCGCATCAACATCGGCTATGCGCAGCTGCAAATGAAGCAAACTCTGCCGTTCGACGATGCCGTCTACGGCCTGGGCGCGGGGATATTTTTTATCGGATACTTTCTGTTTGAAGTGCCGAGCAACCTTCTCCTGGAGAGAATCGGTGCGCGCAAGACGCTGTTGCGTATCATGGTGCTCTGGGGTCTGACCGCATCGGCGATGATGTTCGTGTCCACGCCACTGCAGTTCTACGTGTTGCGATTCCTGCTCGGTGTCTTCGAGGCAGGTTTTTTCCCAGGTGTCATTCTGTATTTCACCTACTGGTATCCATCGGTGCGGCGCGGCCAGGTCATCGCGATCTTTATGTCCGCTACCACGATCATTTCCGTACTTGCCGGACCGCTTTGCGGCGCTACCTTGAAATATTTCGACGGGGTCGGCGGGCTTTACGGTTGGCAATGGCTGTTCCTGGTGCAGGGATTGCCGGCGGTTTTTCTTGGGTTCCTGGTGTATTTCCTTCTGGAGGACAAACCCGCGAATGCCAGCTGGCTCTCGAAGGACGAGAAGAAGCTGCTTGAAGACAGCCTTGCGCATAACGTGAAGGGTGTCGGAAGGGAGCCTGCCGGCACGTTCGGCGGCTTGCTGCGGGATCCGAAAGTGTATGCCCTTTCGCTCGTTTATCTGCTCCTGCTGGGTGCTACCTATACGATGGTGTTCTGGCTGCCGACCTTGATTCAGAGTTGGGGGGTCAAGGATCTGTTGCTCGTCGGGATCTACGCGGCCATCCCTAACGCAGTCGGTGTCATCGGCATGATCCTGATCGGCCGGCATTCCGACAAGTGGCGCGAGCGGCGCTGGCATTTTGCAGCATGTGTGGTGATTGCTGCGATCGGCCTCTTCGTGACGACGCTGCTGCAGGGCAACCTGGTCGGATCGCTCCTGGCGCTGTCGTTCGCCGTGATCGGGATCGCGTCTGCCACGCCTCTGTTCTTTGCGTTGATCAGCGAATACCTCTCGGTCGGAGCTGCCGCTGGCGGCCTCGCGCTCATCAGCAGCCTCGGCAACCTCGGTCCGGCGATAAGTCCGACGATCAACGGGCTCATTGTCAGGAGCACAGGTGACAATACTTACAGCATGTATTTCGTGATAGCGCTCTACCTTCTGTCCGGGCTGCTCCTGCTCCTGACGATCCGGCCAACTTCAATCGCGGCTGTGCCGGCGGCTGCGCACTGACGGAACCTGACACGATGCCTGTTGAGTTGGGCGACTGCGACGCGTCGCGCCGGTAAAAGCGAGGGAGATGAGCACGTGAGCGGCTTAGCCCGAGCCCTCTGATCTATGCTCATTTGCAGGCCTGCGCAGCGAAGGGGTCAAAAGGAGTTCACGCGAAGGTTTGTGCCTCTGCTCACAACGGATGAGCTAATTCGGCGACCGGTTCGCTGTCCTAGGACAGTTGCGCGATGCTGTCGCGATGCGCTGGCAGGCCTCCATGAGTTCGGCGGCGAGGTCGATTTCTCCAGGGATCTCCGACACCCCGATCGACGAAAGCCGGGAGGCCGGCCGGAAATGCGATGATGTCGGAAGCGGCACGTTCACGGCAATTTCCATTCAATCCACGTCGAACTTGACGCCCTGGGCGAGCGGCAGTGTGCGGCCATAGTTGATCGTGTTGGTGGCGCGGCGCATGTAGGCCTTCCAGGCATCCGACCCGGACTCACGTCCGCCGCCGGTTTCCTTCTCGCCGCCGAATGCGCCGCCGATCTCGGCACCTGAGGGGCCGATGTTCACGTTGGCGATTCCGCAATCGGAGCCGCGCGCCGACAGAAAGGCTTCAGCCTCGCGCAGATCGTTGGTGAAGATCGAAGACGATAACCCTTGCGGAACGGCATTGTGCAATTCGATCACCGCATCGAAGTCGTTGTATTTGATGACATAAAGGATCGGCGCAAAAGTCTCGCGCTCGGCCGTTCCGGTCTGTCCACCGATCTCGACCAGCGCCGGGCGGACATAGAAGGCCGCGTCGGCGCCTGCCACGGCGACGCGGTCGCCGCCGACAATCGCCGCACCGGCGGCCCTGGCTTCGCCGAGGGCGCGCTGCATCGATTCATAAGCGTGGCCGTCGATCAGAGGGCCGACCAGATTGCCGGTGAGGGGATTGCCGACGGAAACGGACTGATAGACCTTCCTCAGGCGCGGCACGAAGCTGTCATAGATGCTCTCGTGAACGAAGAGGCGGCGAAGTGTAGTGCAGCGCTGGCCGGCCGTGCCCATGGCCGCGAAGGCGACACCGCGCAGCGTCAGGTCGAGATCCGCCGTCGGCGTGACCACCGCCGCATTGTTGCCGCCGAGCTCCAGAATGGCGCGGGCGAAACGCTGCGCCAGCTTCGGCGCGACGGCGCGTCCCATCGCGGTCGAACCGGTCGCCGAGACCAGGGGAACCCTGGTGTTGTTCACGAGGGTATCACCGATCTCGCGCCCTCCGACCAGCACGGCAGACAACCCGTCGGGCGCTGCACCGCCATCGGCCTTGAAACGCTTCAGGGCGCGGGCGAACAGCGCGTCCGTCGCCAAGGCGGTGAGGGGCGTTTTCTCCGACGGCTTCCAGACGATGCTATTGCCGCAGACCAGCGCCAGCGCGGCATTCCATGACCAGACCGCGACCCGGGAAATTGAACGCCGAGATGATGCCGGTGACACCGAGCGGATGCCAGGTCTCCGCCATCCGGTGCTCTTGGCGCTCGGTTGCGATCGTCAAGCCGTAGAGCTGCCGGGAAAGCCCCACGGCATAGTCGCAAATGTCAATCATCTCCTGCACTTCGCCGAGACCTTCGGACTCGATCTTGCCGGCCTCGATGGAAACCAGCCGGCCGAGCGCGCGCTTGCTGGCGCGCAGCTCTTCGCCGAGCAGCCGCACCAGTTCACCGCGCTTGGGAGCAGGGATCAGGCGCCATTGCAGGAAAGCCGCATGGGCTTTTTCGATCGCCGAGGCCGCGCCGGCGGCGTCGATCTCCCTGACATGCGCCACGGTTTCACCGGTGATCGGGGTTCTCGCGACCAGCGTGCCACCGGTATAGCTGACAGGTTCGACACCGAGCTCAACCAGAAGCGCGTCGACGTCGGCCTTGAGCGAGAGGTCTTTGGTTTTGGCGGATTGTTTGTCTGACATGAGGGGCTCTTTCCGAGGGCTCGCGTTGATTTCAGAGAAGGCGGCTGTCAGCGATTGGCGCCGCGCTCCCGGTCGATTGCGCCATACACCACCATACACTGACCAGCCGGGCCTGAGCACGCGTGCTCCCCGCAACAAAATCCGTGTAACTGGCCCCCTTTCATCAAAGCGACACATATGTCATTATAGAAATACAAATGATCGAAGCCGGGTTTTGAACCGCCGGCTCGCTGGACCGCTGAGGGAGGATCACCCGTGAAGAAGATGGCATTCATTGCGGCTTTGTTCGGGGTTTGGGCGTTGGCCGCGCCCGCTCAGGCGGCGCGTGTCGAGGTACAATGGTGGCACGCCATGAGCGGCGTATTGGGCGAGCGGCTCAACGAGCTGGTCGAGAAGTTCAACGCATCCCAGGATAAATATACCGTCGTGGCGGTCGCCAAAGGCAATTACGACGAGGTAACCAATGGCGTGATCGCGGCCTATCGTGCCAAGCGGCCGCCGGAAATGGTGCAGATCGCCGAGCGCGGCTACATGACCATGCTGCTGTCGGGCGCCGTGGTGCCAGTGCAGGACCTTCTGGACCAGAAGGGCTACAAGGTCGACTTCTCCGATTTCATCAAGCCGGTGGCGAGTTTCTGGAGCTACAAGGGCCGCATGTCCGCGATGCCGTTCAACTCCTCGACGCCGATCTTCTGGTACAACAAGGACCACTTCCAGAAAGCCGGCTTCGACAAGCCGGCTGCAACCTGGCAGGAACTGGAGACACAACTCTACGCCATCAAGGCCAAGGGCGTCAGTGAGTGTGGCACGGTGCTGCCGGGCGACTTCTTCTGGAGCCTGCTGGAAAACTACAGCGCCATCAACAACCAGCCCTACGGAACGCTTGCCAACGGTTTCGACGGACTCGGCACCGAATTCGTCTACAACAAGACCAAGGTAGTCTCGCAAGTAACGCGTCTGAAAAAATGGCTCGATGATGGCGTCATGCAGATCGCCGGTCAGGGCTTTAGCCCGGAACAATTGTTCACCTCCGGACGCTGCTCGACCTTCGTCAATTCGACCGCATCGCACGGCAATATCGAGCGCAACGCCAAGATCAACTGGAGCGCCACCTTCCTGCCGCACGAGAGCGATATCAATCCTCCGCTCAACAGCACCATTGGTGGTGGCGCCATCTGGGTGATGAAGGGCCATACGCCGGAACGCTACGACGCGGTCGCTGCCTTCCTCGATTTCGTTGCCCAGGCGGAGACGCAGGTGTGGTGGCATGGCGTGACCGGATACGTCCCGGCGACCAACAAGGCCTATGCGCTGGCGCGCGAGCGCGGCTATTACAAGGAGCATCCGACCCGCGAGATCGCGGTGCTGCAACTCTCGCGCGGCACGCCCAATGACAACTCGCGCGGCTTCCGCTTTGGCAGTTTCGTGCAGACGATGCTGGCGCAGCGCAGCGAGGTGGAAGCGGTGTTCACCGGCCAGAAGCAGCCGCAGCAGGCGATGGATGACGCCGTCAAGCGCGGCAATGAGATCCTGCGCCAGTTCGAGAAGCTCAACGCCGGAAAAGGCACCGAGTGGGCCCCCGAGGCGAAATGAAGGCAGGCAGCCCGATCGCAACTTCGTCGATCTGGCCGGAAGCGCCGGCAGATCCTCCTTCCGGCTTGGCCAGATCGCAGCACAAGGTGCCCGGCGAAACTGCCGCCGGGCGTAGTGTGGTGAGGGAACGGGCCAGTCAGGCGCGGACGCCCAAGCGTGGCCGGCCTGATCGGGAACCCGGACTGAAGCGGGCGAATTTCGGCCGCGGCGCCGGCCTGCCGACGCTGTTGCTGCTGCCGCAGGTGTTGATCCTGGTGTTCTTCTTCTTCATCCCGTCGCTGCGGGCGCTGACGCAATCCGTCCTGTTGAGCGATCCGTTCGGCACCACCGTCCATTTCGTGTGGTTCGACAACTTCAAGGCGCTGTTTGCGAGCGGCGAGTATCGCCAGTCGCTCGTGACGACGGCCTGGTTCACGGTGGCGCAGAACGTGATTACGCTGGCGATTGCCGTCGTTCTTGCATTCGCCACCGACCGGGTGGTGCGCGCGCGATCGGTCTACCGGACTCTCATCCTGCTGCCCTATGCGATCGCGCCCGCGATTGCCGGCATCCTGTGGGCGTTCCTGTTCAATCCGGTCGTTGGCCCGCTCGCACACATGTTGCACGCGCTCGGGATTTCCTGGGATCCCAATCGCAATCCGAACGACGCGCTGTGGCTCGTGATCATGGCGGCGTCATGGAAACACATCTGCTACGACTACATCTTCCTGGTGGTCGGCCTGCTGGCGGTGCCGGTCTCGCTGATGGAAGCCGCCGCCGTCGACGGTGCCGGGCCGATCCGGCGGTTCTTTCTCATCGCACTGCCGATGCTCGGACCGACCATCTTCTTTCTCGCCGTGATGAATTTTATCTACGGCTTCTTCGAAACATTCGCGATCATCGATGCCGTCACCCATGGCGGGCCGGCCGGCGCGACCAACATCCTGGTCTACAAGGTCTTCGTCGATGGTTTCATCAACCTCGACCTCGGCTCCTCGGCGGCGCAATCGGTTCTGTTGATGACCTTCGCGCTGATTTGCACGCTGCTGCAGTTCCGCTATTTCGACCACAAGGTCAATTACGGGGTCTGACCGCATGGTGGAACGCGCACCCATCCTCGATATGATCTGCCACGCGATCCTGATCGCCGGCGCGATGCTGGTGTGCGTGCCGCTCTACTTCGCGTTCGTCGCGGGCTCGCTGACGATCGCCGAGGTGCAGAAGGTGCCGCTGCCGTGGCTACCGGGCGACCAATTTCTTGCCAATCTGCAGACGGCCTGGGTCAAGGCCGACTTCAGCCGCAGCTTTCTCAATTCCATTGTGGTGGCGCTCGGCATCACTGCGGGAAAGATCGTGGTGTCCTTGCTCTCCGCCTTCGCCATCACCTATTTCCGCTTCCGTTACCGGATGCTGGCGTTCTGGTTGATCTTCATGTCGCTGATGCTGCCGATTGAGGTGCGGATCGTGCCGACGTTCGAGGCGGTGGCGAACGCCGCGCTGCCGCTGCAATGGCTGGCCGACCTGCTGCATGTTGCCGAACTCTGGAAATGGATCAGCGGCCACGACGTGGCGATCGCGCTGGAATGGAACATGGTCAACACCTATCCGGGGCTGATCCTGCCGCTGATCGCGTCCGCCACTGCGACCTTCCTGTTCCGACAGTTCTTCCTCACCGTGCCGGATGAGTTATGTGAGGCGGCAAGGCTCGACGGCGCGTCACCGCTGCGGTTCTTCTGGAGCATCCTGCTGCCGCTGTCGGTCTCGAACATCGTCGCACTCTCGATCATCCTGTTCCTGTTCGGCTGGAACCAGTATCTGTGGCCGCTGCTGTTCACCACCGACAAGGACATGGCGACCGCCGTGATCGCGCTGAAGAATTTGATCCCGCGCGCCGACAGCGAGCCCGCCTGGAACATCGCCATGAGCGGCGCACTGCTCGCGATGCTGCCGCCGACGCTCGTGATTCTGCTGTTGCAGCGCTGGTTCCTCAAAGGGCTCGTTGACAGCAGTAAATAGGGGACCCATCATGGTTTTTATCGCCGGACACCGCGGCGCCCGCGACCTTTGGCCGGAGAACAGCCTGCTCGGCTTTCGCAATCTGCGCGGACTTGGCGTTGACGCGGTCGAGTTCGATATTCATCAGAGCGTCGATGGTGGCCTGGCCGTCATTCACGATCCGCTGCTCGATCGGACCGCGCATGACGCCGGGCCGGTCGGCGTTCGGACGCTGAAACAATTGACCGCCATCCGTCTGCGCGAAGCCGGCGAAGAATGCATTCCAACGCTCGATGCCGTGCTCGATGTGTACAGCGAGTCACCGCTCGAGCTTCACATCGAGATCAAGACCGACGCCTTCGGCAATCCCTATCCGGGAATCGAAGGGCGGCTCATCGAGGCGGTCAAGCGGCGCGGGCTGGAGCGGCGCGCGGTGCTCACCTGCTTCGTCCCTGACGTGATCGCGACGTTGCGGAGGCTGTCGCCGCAGGCGCGTGTGCTGGCTTCGCTGGACCGCAGGTCGGCGGAAATGATGGGCGGCATCTCGCCGGCGTTCGACCGTCTCGCCGCGATACCCGATTGCATCGTGGCGGTCGAGAAGTCGCTGCTGACGCTGACACTGCCGCTGGCGCTGAAGGTCTTCGGTCGCGACCGGCTCGGTGCCTGGGTGACGAACGAGCCGCACGATATCGCCCACTGGCTCGCCCAGCCGGTGCGGCAGATCACCACCGACCGGCCCGATCTCGCCGTGAAAATCAGGCGCGAACTGACGTCCGCGTCTGTGCCGTCATGAGCGGCATCACGATCCCGCGCCGGCGATTCCTCGCAGGCTCATTGGCCAGTGCCGCGATGGCCGCGCCATTCGGGATCGTGCGCGGTGCGCCGGTGGCATTCAACGCGGACCCTTACACGCTCGGCGTAGCCTCCGGCTGCCCCCGCGAGGACCGCGTCATTCTGTGGACACGGCTCGCGCCCCGACCGCTCGAAGAGGGCGGCATGCCGCCTGCGCCGGTCGAGGTCGAGTGGCAGGTCGCGGAAGATGAAGGATTTGCGCGCATCGCCACGAAGGGCGTCGTGCAGGCGACGGCGGAGCTCGCGCATTCGGTGCGTGCCGAGGCAACGGGCCTGCGGCCGGGCCGCGTCTACTGGTACCGGTTTCGCGCCGGTGCGGCGGTGAGCCCGGTCGGGCGTACCCGCACCGCGCCGGCCGCGGGCAATAGCGGCTTCCGCTTCGCTTTTGCCTCCTGCCAGCAGTACGAGCAGGGCTATTTCGCCGCGTATCGCGACATGGCGGCGCGCGATCTCGATCTGATCGTGCATCTCGGCGATTACATCTACGAAAAGTCCTGGGGCTCGCGTCACGTCCGCCAGCACGGGGTCGGGATTCCAACCACGCTTGCCGAGTTTCGCAATCGCTACGCGTTGTACAAATCCGACGCCGACCTGCAGGCCGCCCACGCCGCCTTACCGTGGCTTTCGATCTGGGACGACCATGAGGTGGCGGATGATTACGCCAATGACCGCTCCTACACGACGCGCGATCCGGAGCAGTTCCTGAAGATGCGCGCCGCTGCCTATCAGGCCTATTACGAGCATATGCCGCTGCCGCCATCTGCCCGTCCGATTGGACCGAATGCGACCATCTACGAGCATTATCGCTTCGGCGACATGCTGGACATCATGCTGCTCGACGACCGGCAGTACCGCTCCGCGCCCGCCTGTGTGAAGGGAGGGCGCCCGACCACGGTGCCGGACTGTCCGGAGCGAACCGAGGAGGAACGCTCCATGCTCGGCCGGCCGCAGGAGCAGTGGCTCGACGCACGATTGCGCGACAGCCGCGGGCGCTGGACCGTTGTGGCGCAGCAGACTCTGATGGCCGAGAGCAAGCGCAAGGCGGACGAGGGCAGCCGCTTCTGGATGGATGGCTGGGACGGCTACCCCAATGCCCGCCGCCGGCTGCTCGATTCGATCGTGTTGCACAAATTGCGCAACCCGGTCGTCATCGGCGGCGATCGCCACGCTTACTTTGCCGCCGACCTCAAGCGCGATTATTCGCAGCCACATGAAGCGACCGTGGCGACCGAATTCGTCGGCACCTCGATCTCTTCCGAGGGGCCGAGCGAGAGCAGCGTGGCCAAGGCGCTCGCCGACAATCCGGGCCTGACCTATGCGCGGGGCGACAAGCGTGGCTATGCGACCGTCGAACTCGATGCGCGATCCTGCACGGTCGGTTTCGAGGCGCTCGACGACGTCAAGGATGTGAAGAGCGGTGTGCGCCGGCTCGCGACCTTCGTGGTCGAGGATGGTGCGCCCGGCGTGAAGGCGGCCTGATGCCGATAGCCACCAGGACAGATCTGATGGCGCTGATGCGCGGCGCCGAGCCGGTGGTGGCGGAGGCGGCTGCGACGCTGGTCGCGATGCAGCGCGCGCCGCTTGCGACCGCACGCAAGGAACTACGTGACATCGTCACCGACGCCGACCTTGCCGCGGAAAGGATCGTGATCGATGGACTGAGGTCGCTGACCCCAGGGGCGGCGATCCTGTCGGAGGAGCGGGGTTTTAGCGGCAACACAAGCGGATCGCGCTGGATCATCGATCCGCTCGACGGCACGGTGAATTACGCCTCCGGGCTGCCGTGGTATTCGGTCAGTGCGGCCTACCATGATGGCGGTGAGGCGCTGGTCGGCCTGGTTCAATCGCCGCTGGCCGATGTCAGCGCCCGCTACGTGCAGGGCGCGCTTGCCACCGTGAATGGTGAGCCCGTGCGGGTGTCGAGCACGCGGTCGCTTTCCGATGCGGTGGTATCGGTGATCCTGACCTCGCATTATCAACCCGACGAGGTGCGGACGGCCGCTGCCATCATCGAGCGGCTCGGCTCGGCGGTTCGCGGCGTCCGCATCGTGGTCTCGGGCGCGCTCGAGATGACATGGATCGCGGCCGGCCGGCTCGACGCCTTCGTGTCGATCAAGGCCGATCTCGTATCGCACGCTGCGGCGATGCCGCTGGTGCGCGCCGCAGGCGGACGCGTGACCACGATTGCGGGCGAGGCTTCGCAGTTTGACGATCTGCAAAAGATCGCCTCAAATGGGCACATCCATGACGAGCTTTTGCGGTTGCTCGAGGAGATTGCGCTTTGAGTGACCAGACCATCCTGCGGGTCGCCTGGCTCTACTATATGGAGAACCTGACCCAGGCCGAGATCGGCGAGCGGCTCGGACTGACGCGGGCGCGCGTCAACCGCATGCTCTCGGAGGCGCGGCACAGCGGCATCGTGAGTATCAGGCTGAACTCGGCGTTCGCAAGCTGTACCGAGCTCGAACATCAGTTGCGGCAACAATGCGGGCTCGACGACGCGGTGGTGATCCCGAGTCCGGAAAATCCCGAACTGGTGGCAAGCCTGATCGGAATGGCCGCGGGAGCCTATTTGTCGAAATTCCTGGAAGAGAAGAAGCCGCGCACGATCGGCATCGGCTGGGGTGCGACGTTGCGCGAAACCATCCGCCACGTGACACCAGCGGAGTATCCGGATCTCTGGATCGTCTCGATGATGGGCGGGCTCTCGCGCGGGCTCGAACTCAATACTTTCGAGATCGCAGGCGAGTTGGCGCGCCGGCTGCACGCCAAATGCAGCTATCTGGCGGCCCCGATCTATGCCAGCAGCCGGCGCTCGCGCGACACCTTCATGGCACAGGAGGTCTATGCGGAGGTGTTGGACCGCGTCGAGCGGATCGATCTTGCGCTGCTCAGCATGGGCGACCTCTCGCCGCGTTCGCTCCTGGTGCGGCACGGGCTGCCGCCCGATGTCGGCATCGAGGATCTGCGCGCTGCCGGCGCCGTCGGTGACGTGCTCGGCCAGTATCTCGAGCAGTCTGGCCGGCAGATCAACCACGGCATCAATTCGCGCGCCATCGCCTTGCCGATCGAGAAGCTGGCACGGGCGCCGACCGTGATGCTGATTGCGGGCGGCACCAACAAGGTGCCGGTCATCGCGGCGGCGCTGCAGGGTCGGATCGGCAAGGTGCTGGTGACGGACGAGAAGGCCGCCGCCGGCGCGCTCAAGCTGATCGGCAAGCGGCGGATGGGCTGAGCGATCTGGTTCGACAAGCCGCGAATTTGGATTCGGCCGCGCAAGACCACGCGGCGCGGCGAGTTTCTGCAGCTGCGCGCGCCGTCGCCGGAACGGTGCAATGAGGGGAATCCAGCCGCGGCTTCTCGGTTCTATCATCGGCGCCTCTGAATACGATCACCCGAATGCGCGGGTGATGACAACTGAATATGTGGCCGCGATCTCGCGGCGCATTGCGCCCGAGCTTTGCCAGAAACTCCCGCCCTCTCAAAACAGAGGGCGCAGGGAATGCCGGATGCGCGCTGCACCCGCGGTCTCGTGTGCGGTTAGTGCTAAGTAGGCTGCACACGAGCATACAGGGCAGCGGAGAACATCCGACATTCCCTGCGCAATGGCTTTACGGCTTATGCCGTGATCTCCCCGGAGACGAGTTCTTGGTTGACTCCGTCACTGCCATTTCCGCTCACGCTTCTCCGACAGCTTGACACCAGCAACGGGTGCCAGGACCACACGGTTTTGCCGTACGCTCGATCCACGCCGTCGTCTGACGTGAGCCCAGCGTCCACCGCAACCCGCCCAACGTCCGTGACGACGGCCGACGCCCTTCTGACCAGGACGGGATGGGCAATATATGCACCTGATTTCGCTTCCGGTAAACAGAAATATTTCTTGATTCGGGCTTGACATGATTTCCGAAAACACGAAGTGATTTGCCCGTCGGGTTGATTTGTCGCAGGCGGGCCGCAAGATTGTGCTTGCGTGCGAGGCGAAGCAGCTGGCGTTTCGTGATCGGCTGGGAGGCGCCGGGCGAAGCTCGTAGATGGGTAACGGGCTTTTGCCTCTGCCCACTGCAGATTGTTCTTCTCCATTCACGGAAAGTTAGGGCTCGCTCCGCGTTCCCGTTTACAACCCGAGGATGTGATGCCTAATTTGTCCTCGGGCAACGAATCGACGCTTTCTCGTCGCCGTCGCGCACCGGCATTAGTGCTCGGGAGGTCAGGCAGTGGTTTATTTCATGACTGATGCGACGGCGTCATGGGGGCAGGTGAAGCATGCCTTCCTTGACGCCGACAGTGATCGGGAGGTCGACGCCAAGATACGCGAGCAGATCCAGGCCCCCGTGTTTCCGGTCCGCCTCAAAGCCGAAGATTGGAACAGCGGCGAGACCACCTGGCTCCTCGACGTCATCGCGCCCTCGCAGAAGGTCGCCACCGCCGTGCTCGCGAACTTCAAGCAGGTGGTGAAGGACAAGCCGGTGCGGATTCATCCGATCGTGAGCCAGCTGGTCGATCCGGCTGTGCTGGAGAAGATGAAGGTCAAGCCGGTGGGGGAGGCGGGAACCGCTGAGACGACCGGGAGTGCGTGATGATTCCGGGGGCAAGCGCAGTATGATGCCAGCCCGTGAAAATGCCGCTCCACACTGATTCAGGAAAACAGCATCATGGTTTTCGAAGACAACTGGGCCTATCCGTGGCCGACTAGCATGTATGACCCGGTGCTGAAGATCATACTTCGGCCAAGTCATGGGCGCGAGCCGGAGCCGAACGATGTTTCGTTCGCGGCATATTATGATCCGGAAATGATACCTGGATACTATTCCAGACCCAAGACTGCCGAAGAACGCGAGCTGGATTTGCGTTATGAAAGTTCGGCCAGATTTGCCGACGACCCAATTGCGGTACAATCGCTATCAACACGAAACATTTTTGAAGGTCCTCCTCGGTCGTTTCGTGCCCAAGCTGAAATTTCAGGTAACACGCTCCGGGTAAAATTCCTGAAGCAGCTTCAGTCTGCGGATGAAGCCCGCGGAGATGAGTTGTACTGGGCTAAGGCATACCTGGATGGGATAAAAAAATCGAATGTTCCAATAGTATCGGCGTTTCCGCGGGAATTGTTGATCTATCTATTGAAGAACTACATCCATCTTCCGGGCTTGCCGGACGACGCAGATGTTCCGCTCGCATCTCACCCGAACCTCCGGCGCATTGAGATGTGCGTGTCGCAGACTGTCATGACGGAAATCCTCAAACTCAATCCGAGCGATTATGAGCAAGTCGAGCCCGATTGGTATTGTCTTGCGTCGCAGGAGTTGAACCCATGACTCCCTTTGAGGAATCAGCTCGCGTAGGGCGGGTTCTCTTTAACCCGCCATCTCGCGATCCAAGCGGCGGGTTAAAGAGGAACCCGCTCTACGAAGCTGCAAGGAACTTTCGTGATGTCCGACCAAGCCGACAGTGACCGATACGACCCGACGACGCCCGAGGAACTCCTCGCATTGGCGAAGCACCTTGCCGCCGACCCGAAACTGGATGCGATCTTCCGGCGCGTTGGGCTGCACAAGCCGTTCGATCGAACACCTGACGAATACCACCGGATCATTGCCAGCCGCGAAGCATTCGCGCCCCAACTGCATAACCGGCTTTGTTCTGCCGACAACCATTTCCTTGCCGAAGCCCTGGCGAGGCGTCGCCATGGTGGCTTGATATCGTCAGACGCGGACGCGTTGGCCTTTCTGGCTGATCGCATTCGGCACGTCCGAGCAGAGAGTGCGAGCAGCCGGCTTCTGGAATCCGAGATCAAGGACATCATGAGAAATTTGCTGGATTCGCCGTTCTTCCAGAAGTTCGAAGAGTATCGGCGGCGGAAAGCGGAAGTGATCAAGACAGATATCGATCCGTATGAAAATATCAGCGCGTTCGTAAGCGACCAACTATGGATCTACGGCCTGGGAGGTCGAGGGTGGTCACGGGTTCAGGGCATCGTCACCAGCTTCTTGAATCGCCTTTGGTTCGATGCGGTGCCAGATCTATCGCCAGCGACGGTCGAGCGCATGCTTGAATCGCCAGGTGAACGCCTTTTGCTCCGCGACGACGACCTGCCTCGTAAGGGATAAGGGATAAGGGATAAGGGATAAGGGATAAGGGATAAGGGATAAGGGATAAGGGATAAGGGATGGCTATGGTGAGCTCGCGTAGGCGGGTTCTCTTTAACCCGCCATCGAGAGAGATACTTCATGGTCTTCCGCGACGACTTTATCGAGGTTCAACCGGGTTTCCTCATTGATCCGTCGTTGAAGCTTCGTGTCCATATCGGTGGGCAAGGCGACGGCTTGGATGACCCGGCGGGCCTGTGCATCGGATACGATCCTGAAATCGATCCGGGTCAGCTGCTTGTACCCCCGTCCGAGGAGGATCGTAGAATCTGGCTGATGTCGCCGCTGACGGCTCACCTTGTCGACGTCCCCATGATCTTCCAGTCGCGACGCTACGACTTCGTTTACGGCTTCTTCTTTTGGAGCATCGAGGGGGATCGCGTCCGATACAAGTTTCAAGACGATACATACTCGCTCGGGTTAACGGCAAAGGTGATGGAGCTTCGCCATTTTCCGGCAATATCCAACAATATGCGCGATACGCTTCTGTATGCGATCAGTTCGGCGTCCCGCCTTACAGAGGTGAAAGGAGCCGATTTCAGTTCTCCTGGATACGCCGAGGTCAAATCTGTTGAAGTCTGGATACGCAGCGAGGCGCTCGTTGACTTCTTCAACCTGCCGCTGACCGAATTCACCTCTCCCGAACCCGGCTGGGTGATCCTGTCGTCACGAAAGATCGTGCGATGCGAAGGCTGAGACGACGGGGGTGATCGGTGATTTTTAGCGCAGCAGCGAAGGAGGTGGGTTTCGCGCAGGGCTCAACCCTTCCTGCGCGCTGGGTAGCCTTGATTGTTCTTTTTTGCGTCACCGCGCCGTGTGAAAGGGCTTATGCGATGAACGATCTTCCGGGTTCATCTCAACCAAAGTTCGTGCAAGATGCTGTCGCCCACTGGTGGTCGCCGACCGCCCCGGACGGCCAAGAGTTTGAATTGCCTTCGGGCATAAAGACCTGCGCGCGGCTTAAAGTGCGGTTCGTTGAGAAAATTATCTGGGTGGCTGCGCGCGTCGGTCCCGGTTATCCATTTGAAGCGAGCTTCCTTGTCGAAGACAATTTTGGCGATCAGCAATATGGCAACGGCAAAATCATAAAATCGTCCTTTTACGTTCAATACAACGACGTTCATTTTGGCCGATCAGAAATAGACCGGAAACTGGGCCCTGGTGACTTTTGGTTTCAGGATCGCAACGACGCAAATCTTGTTCTTAGGCTGCTTCCGAGTGGGCATCAGCCAGAGACTCCCGTCGCGTATGTATGTGCCTTTAAAGAAGGTGAACGGGTCTTGTTATCGTATTTTTTAAAGAGGTCGCCACCGCGTCCGTGGCCATTTTGATTTTCGGCAGCCGTCCGTCCGCGTCGACCGCGACGCAAAGGTTTGAAGAGAAGCAAGGCTTGGCGGGCACCTGGCAGGCAAGGGTAGGGAGCGTAGGGCGGGTTCGCTTTAACCCGCCATCTCGCGGTCCAAGCGGCGGGTTAAAGAGAACCCGCCCTACGAGGCTGAATGCCTGAAGAGAATATTATGCCAACAGCGCGGCGCGCTGGAACAGCGGCGAGACCACCTGGCTGCTCGACGTCATCGCCCCCTCGCAAAAGGTCGCCACCGCCGTGCTCGCGAACTTCAAGCAGGTGGTGTGCGTCAGCGCTTCAGGGCTGCGATCTTTGGACCGACCCGAACCTCGTGAGTGCGTTGTTCTTGAGCGGTCGGCTCGAAGCGGCGCTGAAAGCCGCCAAACTGACCCGCAATGTGCGGCGAGCCAGATGCACGATAGTGAATGAAGGTTGAGGGCGCGGTCATGGGCTCCGAAGCAACGTCTATTCCGTTCCGTTACTTCAACTTTCAGATTCATCACCTTATTCCAGAAGAAGTCTTTAATCAGCTCGCGTAGGGCGGGTTCTCTTTAACCCGCCATGTCGCGATCCAAGTGGCGGGTTAAGAGAACCCGCCCTACGCAGCTGGATGCCTGGAGAGGATATTATACCAACAACGCCCCACGCGTTGGCAAATTCCAATCGGCGCAGCGCTATATCCAGCCGTATATCGCAGCGCGATCGATCATCACGCCATCGCCAACAACCTCATCGCACACCGGACAGCGGGCCGCTTTAACCTTGTCTAACCCGAAGTTCCGCGACGGACCGGGACAAAAGAGACACAAAATGTAACCGGCCGACAAATCGCGAAATGTTTTTGGTGGCAGTCGCGTTTTCGTCTTGAGGTTGTAAAAGTATTAAGGTTCTATGAACGGACAGGAACAGGGGTGGTGGGGCCACTTCCGATCATAGGCGGCAGGACGACGCGCGCGCATCGACGGTTTCGGCCAGACGGCCGAACCGGTCGGGCGTCCACTTGCCGCCATGCTAACGGAAGGTGCCGCCGGCTAAAAATGCCGGCCAATCTGCGGTCTGGTCGATGGCGGGCTTTGACCTGCGCGAGACCCGGCTGCAAGCTGCGCCGATCATCCTCGATCTGGATGGCAGGGGTGTCGAGACACAGCGCGCCGCCCAGTCCTCGGCGATGTTCGATATCGACGGTAACGGGATTGAGGCGCGTCAGAGAAGCTGATGGCCCGGCTGAAAGCTCAACCTGGGGTGCTTCGCTTTGCGGCGCGATCGAGGACGCCGTGACAAGGAAAGCGTGTGTCCACCATGGTCCAAAGGTGCTTGCGAACTGGGACCACGCAATGGGTGAGGGGAGGGTTTTGTTCCTCCCGCCACTTGCCGAATCCAGCCCATCGCCCGGGTCGACTAGACCGCGTGCCAGTCGATGGAGTGCGACCCGACGGTCAGGTTCGCGGCGATATCATCGCCGTCCATCTGCCACTGGGCGACATTGCCGCTGGCGTTCTGCCACAGCACGTCGGCCTTGCCGTCATCGTTGTAGTCGCCGGTGCTGATCACGCTCCAGCCGGCGGCCGATCCGACCGTGGTGTTGGAGGCGATGTGGTCGCCGTCCATCTGCCACATGGCGACACCACCCTGGTCGTTCTGCCACAGCACGTCAGCCTTGCCGTCGCCGTTGAAGTCGCCGGTGCCGGCGGCGTGCCAATTGCTTCCGACCGATCCGACCGTGGTGTTGGAGGCGATATGGTCGCCATCCATCTGCCACATCGCGACTTTGCCCTGGCTGTTCTCCCACAGGATGTCAGCCTTGCCGTCACCGTTGAAGTCGTCGGTGCCGATCACCTTCCAATCGGTTCCGACCGATCCGACCGTGGTGTTGGAGGCGATGTGATCGCCGTCCATCTGCCACATCGCGACCTTGCCCTGGCTGTTCTCCCACAGGATGTCGACCTTGCCGTCACCTGAGAAGTCGGCGACGTCGACGATCTTCCAATCGGAGCTGGCAGATCCGACCGTGGTGTTGGAGGCAATGTGGTTGCCGTCCAGCTGCCACATCGCAACACCACCCTGGTCGTTCCGCCACAGCAGATCGGCCTTGCCGTCACCGTTGAAGTCGCCGATGCCGGTCTCATGCCAGTTGCTTCCTGCCGATCCGACGGTAGCGTTCAGGTCGATATGGTTGCCGTTGAGCTCCCAGACCGCGACACTGCCGCTGCTGTTGCGGAACAGGACATCGCTGATGCCGTCGCCATTGAAATCGTTAGGGACGTGATGGGTCGCGGCAGCATCGTCATTGACGATGGTGCCGACGCCCTGGCCGTCAGCGATGGTGGCGCCGTTGGTGGCTGCGGAGAGATTGACGCTGAAGGTCTCGTTGGCCTCGACCTTGGTATCGCCATTGACGACGATCGAGATCGTCTGGGTGTTGACCCCGGCGTCGAAATGCACACTGCCGGTATTCGCAAGATAGTCGCCGTCCGCCGCGGTCGCGGAGCCGTCGGCCGTCGCGAAGTCGACGTCGAAGGCCGCGCTGCCGCCGGTACGGGTCACCGTGAAGGTCTCGATCTGGGAGCCGTTGTCGCCTTCAGTGATGTTGACATCGCTGATGGCAACCGAACCGGAAACCGGTGTGGCATCGTCATTGACGATGGTGCTGACGCCCTGGGCTTTGGCAATCGTGGCGCCGTTGGTCGCGCCCGAGAGATTGACGTTGAAGCTCTCGTTGGCCTCGACCTTGGTGTCACCATTGACGACGATAGAAACCGTCTGGGTGTTGACCCCGGCGTCGAAATGCACCTTCCCGGTATTCGCAACATAGTCGCCGTCCGCCGTGGTCGCGGAGCCGTCGGCCGTCGCGAAGTCGACATCGAATGCCGCGCTGCCGCCGGTACGGGTCACCGTGAAGGTTTCGATCTGGGAGCCGTTGTCACCTTCAGTGATGTTGACATCGCTGATGGCAACCGAACCGGCAACCGGTGCCGCATCGTCATTGACGATGCTGCTGACGCCCTGGGCTTTGGCAACCGTGGCGCCGTTGGTCGCGTCTGACAGGTTCACGTTGAAGCTCTCGTTGGCCTCGACCTTGGTATCGCCATTGACGACGATCGAGATCGTCTGGGTGTTGACCCCGGCATCGAAATGCACACTGCCGGTTTTCGCGACATAGTCGCCGTCCGCCACGGTCGCGGAGCCGTCGGCGGTCGCGAAGTCGACGTCGAATGCCGCGCTGCCGCCGGTACGGGTCACCGTGAAGGTCTCGATCTGAGAGCCGTTATTGCCTTCGGTGATGTTGACATCGCTGATCGAGACTGAACCGGCAACAGGCGCCGGCTCTGCTGTGGTCTCGAGTTCGGCAAAATCCACGGGGCCGTCAGAAAACTGGACGTGCTCGATATTCTTGATGGTGTCTGTGCCATCGGGCGAGCCGGCGCGTTGATCGGTCAGGATCGCGGTCGTTGCGTTGACGAGGGTGACCTTGTAATCCGACTGCTTGCCGTGGAAGACAGCCGTATCGTCGCCGTTGCCGCCGTCGAGGGTGTCGTTGCCGCCGTTGCCGCCAGACAGCGTGTCGCTGCCGACGCCGGCCGTGATGGCGTCGTTGAACTGGCTGCCGAGGATCGTGTTGTTGTGTCCATCCGTATGTTGATCGTTGAGATACACGCCGTCCGTCGTGAGCCGGTAGATCGTGACGCTGCTCCTCACGGTGTTGTTGTCGTAGTCTTGCCAATGCTCGCTGATGATGCCGTTCGAGTTGTCGACGACCTGGATCTGACCGGGGTGGTTGCCGTCGGCGTTGAGGCCGGCGGTGACGGTGACGGTGTGAACGCCGCCGTCGGTCCGCTGCATGCGGACGATATCGCCGGCCTGCACCTTGCTTTGCCAGTCGTCAACGGCGATGGCGGCATCGTTTCCGCGATAGGCGATGCGCCAAAAGCCGCTTTCCTCGTTCGCGCTGACGTTAGTGGTGTTCGCCGACTGGGAGTCGAGCGTTGCGCCTGCGGACGCCGCGATGGCGCTCGCGATGTTGTGGCAATCATTGGCATTGGCCACGCCGTTCTCGGCCGTCGCGATCATTCTTGCGGTCGACACGATGTCGGCCGCGGTCGGGATATGGTCGGCGGCGAACGGTGCGTCCAATTGCTGCGGAAGGGCGGTGATGGCAAGATTATGCCCGACAGAGTCGCCACTGGCGGGCGTGAAGCTTTCCGGCACCGTCAGAAACAGGTTCGGCGCGATGTTGTTGCCGATCACGATCTGCACGTCCTTGAAGTGGGCTGCGCCGATGTTGCCGAGGTCCACACCGGCGGGCGCGACGGCGTGGGTGAGGACCTTGTTGTTCGGATCCCAATAGCTCAAATTGCTGGCAGCCAATGCAGCGGCATCTAACGTGAAGATGCTGACGTTTTGGATCCTGCTGGCATCCTCGCCATAGGTCTGCTTCAGCAGATCGAGCAGGCTCACCGTTCCTGTACCCACCGGGCCGCTGATCGAGATTGGCAATGCGTCCTTGAAGAATGTATTGGTGCCCATGATGATTGTCCCTTTTGATCGAACGAGCCACGGGGGCGTGCCCAGCACGGAGAGAGTGGGGTCTCCGCTCATTCGCATCTGTGATTTTCCACACATAACGCGCGTCGAGCATCTTCCGATCTTGTGAAGTTAGGAACGTTACGGATCGTTTTCGTGCGCACACGACCCGCTCACTCATCCGCTGCGCGATCGATGAACGTTTGATGAGACGGACGGTGCCTGGAAAACGAACAGCTGGAATCAATACCGCGTCAGTTCGCTATCTTTCGCATCAAGGCGATTCGCTTGGGCGAGGTAACTCTTGAACAGAAGGGGCGGAGCAATGCTGCTCCGCCCA
The DNA here is from genome assembly GCF_040546575.1 of Bradyrhizobium sp. OAE829. Taxonomy (NCBI): domain Bacteria; kingdom Pseudomonadati; phylum Pseudomonadota; class Alphaproteobacteria; order Hyphomicrobiales; family Nitrobacteraceae; genus Bradyrhizobium; species Bradyrhizobium sp. OAE829. Next base: position 7,566,588 of record NZ_JBEPOE010000001.1, read on the forward strand.
AAACAGGTTCGACGCTCTATTGTTACATGTACCGGGCGATTGCCGCGGCGATTTCCGGCGCGCGGGCGCGCAAGGTCTCGAAATTGTAGGGCGTTGAATATCGCGGCGCCCTGCGTTCGGAGCGATAGACGACATCGTTCGTCCTGCGCTCGCGCTGTACGCGGCGTGTCTTGCGTTCGGCCTTGAATTGACGCTGGGGTTCCGCGAACGTCCGGGTGACGGCCGGCGGTTCGGCCGTTGCGACTTCGGACATCGGCGCCACGTCGATCCGCTTCGGCAATACCGGTGCCAATACCGGTGACTTGGGCTCCTCGGGCAGCGATGCCATTTGAGGGCGCGCCGAAGCATCTTCCACTGCCGGCGCGGGCAGACGGGCCGGGGCCGGCAGGGTTGCCGGAGAGGAGAGGGGGTCTCGCGATACGGCCGGCGTATCGAGGGAGGCCAGGGTCACTGTTGGCGTCTCCGGAGCGGCGATTTCGACAGACGTTTCGGGAGCCGCGATCGGCGCAGCAGCGACCGGGTCCAGGGACGGGAAAACGTCGGGCGGCAGGGGAAGCGACTTCGGCGCGGCTGTCGGCGTCGACACTGTCGGAGCCTGTGCCGTTTTGCGCTGGATCAACGCGTCTCGCGCTTTGGTCGCAAATTCCGACTGCGCCTTGCTCAGCAGTTTTTCCGACGAGCGGACCGGCCCCGTGTTCCACACCATCGCGGCTATCGATACCGCGATGACCGCGCCGCCCATCATCCAGAACTTCATCATGACTTTTCTCCCCGAGTAGGTGACGCGGTTGGTTCTAGCCGGTCGCGAGGGCCTCGGAAGTGACGTTACGCACAGAGCGTTCTGTGGTCGCCGCAAGCGCAACCTTGTTGCCGCGGATACTGGCGATCACCTCGTCACGCGGGCCTTGTGCGATGACCTGTCCGAACGACATCACCATCAGCTTGTCGACATGGGCCAGGAGCAGGTTGCGGTGGGTCACCGCGATCACCGTGCAGCCGGCTGCCTTCATCGCCGCCATCGCACGGCCGAGCGCTTTTTCGCCTTCCTCGTCGAGGTTGGAGTTGGGCTCGTCCAGGATCACAAGGCGTGGGCAGCCATAGAGCGCGCGGGCAAGACCGACCCGCTGGCGCATGCCGCCGGACAGCGCCACGCCGCCTTCGCCGAGCAACGTGTCGTAGCCGTTCGGCAGGCGCAGGATTACTTCGTGGGCACCCGCGGCCCGGGCAGCCGCGACGACGGCCTTGGGATCGACCGTGCCAAGACGGGCAATGTTTTCAGCCACTGTCCCGGAGAACAGTTCGATGTCCTGCGGCAGGTAACCGATATGCTTGCCGAGCACGTTCTGGTCCCATTGGCTGTATTCCGCGCCGTCGATCCGTATTGTGCCATCGCGCAGCGGCCAAACACCGGCAAGAGCGCGAGCCAGGGTAGACTTGCCGCTCGCCGAGGCGCCGACGATCGCTATGCTTTCTCCCGCCTTGAGACTGAGCGAAACCCCCTTGACCGCCGGACGGGACGCATTGGGCGGCCAGATCACCGCGTTTTCGACTTCGATGTTGCCTTTGGGCGTGGGCAGGGCGGTCGGCGCTTCGCCAAGCGGGAGTGCGTGGAACAGGTTTTCAAGACGATTGAAGGAGGTCCGGAAGGCCACGATGCGCTTCCACTGGCCGACGATCTGCTCGATCGGAGCGAGCGCGCGGCCCATGATGATCGACGCGGCCATCATGGCGCCGGGGGAAATCTCTTTGTCGATGGCGAGCCACGCACCGGCACAGAGCATGCTGATCTGAACTGTGAGCCGGACGAACTTGACGAGGGCGTGAAGCGCCGCTCCGCGCTCGGTGGCGGCGCTATGGACTGCGATATGGGCGTACTGCGCGCCGCTCCAGCGGTCGAGCACGACGTCGCCCATGCCGAGGCCGCGCACCACCTCGCCATTGCGCAGTGCCGACGCTGCGAAGCGGTTGGCCTCGTTCGCCAGCCGGCCCGCCTCGTTGACGCCGGAGCGCGTGTAAAACTCGGTGGCCAAGGCAAGACCGAAGAGGACGAACGCACCGACAAGCGCCACCGTGCCGAGTACGACGTGCTGCATGAAGCAGAGCACGACGAATACCGGCGTCCAGGGCACGTCGCAGATGATTGCCGCGACGCCGCCGCTGATGCATTCGCGGATCGTCTCGGCGTCGCGGATCACCTGCTGACCCATCCGGTGCTGCGGCGACAACTCGGCCTTCATCATGGTTTCAAAGAGCGGCCGTCGCAGAGCGCTTTCGAACCGAACGCCGGCGCGCGCCAGGACGCCTGACCGGGTGAATTCGAGTACGCCGTAGAGGACCAGGAAAATGCCAACGACCAGCGTCAGCATGACCAGGGTGCTGACATTGCGACTGGTCAGGACACGATCATAGACCTGCATCGAATACAGCGGTGATGCGAGCATGGCAGCGTTGATGAACATGCTCAGGACGAACGTCGTTCCCAGGGCGGGATAGCAAGCTTTCAAGGCCTGAGTGAGCGGCGAGCGGCTATGGGTCCTGTTGCTCTGAGCGGCCATGTTGTCCTCCATCGGCTGGACAACGTTTTGGCATGTCGGGATCGGCGCCGACTGTGACGCGTGTCACGAAGCCAAAAGCTCCGGTTTTAGTCCCCTGGAGCGGACTTTCGAGGTGCAGTTCGATCAAGGGGAGCGCGGGTGAACCGTGCGTGATGTCACTCACAGTGGGGCGGCGCCAGATCGCGCAGGATGCGTCATCATGCTGACGGAGGACCAACATGCACGCCCTTGCGCTCAACACGCCAGACCAATTTTGCGCTCCCAAAAAACTGCCCAAAAATCTGGATGATCACCGCGGTTATGGCCGGCTCGGCTTTGCCGCCATCGCGCTGGTATTTGGTGGCTTCGGCGTCTGGGCTGGTTTCGCCCCGCTCGGTCGCGCCGCCATTGCGCAAGGCCAGGTGGCCGTCGAGAGCAGCAACAAGCCGGTCCAGCATCTCGAAGGCGGCATCGTCCGGGAAATCCTGGTCCGCGACGCACAGCAGGTGAAGGAAGGGGATGTGCTCCTCCGCCTGCAACCCACCAACGCCCAGGCCAATCTCGACCTGCTGCGCAAGCAGATCGACGCCAATCTGGCCACGGAAGCCCGACTTGTTGCCGAGCAGACGCGGGCCGCCCAGATCAAATTCCCGGCCGACCTGCTGGCACGGCGCAAGGTCGCCGAAACCGACATGGCGATCAGGGACCAGGAGCGGCAATTCCGTGAGCGGAAGCAGTCGCTCGACGGCCAGATCGGCATTCTCGCCGCCCAGATCGAGCAGAAGCAGCAGGACATTACCGGACGCACGCGCCAGAGGGATTCGCTTGCGGCCCAGATGGCGAGCTTCAAAACCGAAATGACAACGGTGTTTCCGCTGGTCGCAAAGGGCTTCTATGCGCGCAACAAGTATCTCGCGCTTGAACGCGACGCGAACCGCGTCGAAGGCGAATTTGGTCTTGCCGAAAGTGATATCTTGCGGTTCGGCAAAGCTATCGAAGAAGCGAAGCTTCAGATCAAGCAAGCCCGCTTCAAGTTCGACGATGAAGTCTCCACCGCGCTGAACGATATCCGCGCCAAGATTTCGGACGCGCGGGAAAAGATCGTGATGGCCGAGGATGTCCTGACCCGGGTCGATGTGCGGGCGCCGCGGAGCGGCACCGTGCTCGGACTGAAGGTGCACGGCGTCGGCGCGGTCGTTAAGCCCGGTGAAACCCTGGCCGAAATCGTTCCGCTCGGTGAGGGGCTGCTGGTCACCGCACGCGTTCAGCCGAGCGATATTGAAAGTGTCGAGGTTGGTCAGACCGCCGAAGTGCGCTTCGCCAACTTCTCGTCGCGGCAAGTCTCGGTCATCCTGGGCAAGGTGGTCAGCATCGCGCCCGATGCGACCGTCGACCAGACCGGCAATCAACAGCAGCAACAGCCTTATTTCGCCGCCAAGATCGTGATCGACTACAGCGCCGTGCCGGAAAATATCGCGAAGAAGATCCAGCCGGGCATGCAGGCCGACATCCTGATCTCGACCGGCGAGCGTACTGCGCTCACCTATTTCATCGGGCCGCTGAAGAGCAGCTTCGCCAAGACGTTCCGGGAGAAGTGACCGCAGGACCGGCGGGATTGCTGCGGCGTAATTGCGGAAGCGAGGCATGCGGCCCAGGTCTCAACCGGGAGGGACAGGTGGAGGCTTGCCCGGCACACCCAGCCGCGCATGGCCGGTTGCGAATACCTGCCGGGTCTCGCCATTTTTGGCGGTCAGCGACACCAGCTCAAACCCCGTGGCGTCGAGACCAGCGGCCTCGAGCGCAATTGAATCGGATAGCAACTGGCTGCCACGAGCTTCAGTCAGCGCGGCGAGGCCGCTTGCGGCATCGATAACCGGTCCGATCGCGGTCAGCACCTTCGAAGGTCCCGCACCAATCCGGCCGAGATAGGCCGCGCCGAACGCCAGTCCCATCGCCACAGCGATCGGCCGGCCAAGCTCTGCGGCGAACTTTTCGTTGATGCGGTCGAGCGCGACGTCGATGTCGGCGCTCGCCGCCGCGGCGGCGCGGCATGCGGCCTGCGGGGAGTCGTCCCGGCCAAACACGGCAACGATTCCGCCTCCGGTCATCCGCACAACCCAGCCCTTGTGATTTGCGATGGCGGTGTGGGCCATGTCGAGGAACTCGTTGAGGAGGAAGATCGCGTCGTAAGCCCGCCGCGCACCCATCAGGGCGGCTTGATCCTGCAACTGGACGCAGAGCGCCGCGACCTGCCGTTCGATTCCCGCCGAATCGAGCTCGGGCTCTGTGGCGGCGGCATCGGCGGTGTGCGCGAGCCGGGTGACCGTCAACGCCGCCGTCGGCCGGATCTGACACGCAAGCCGGACGAGGGGATCTTCCGCGCCGAGCATTTCAAGCTCGGCGGCCGTGCGGGGAGGCAACGAAGCTTCGCCTTGCTCGATCCGTACGCTGCAAGCCGTGCAGCGGCCGCGTCCTCCGCAGCCATCGGCGTGAGGTACCCCGTGGATGCGGCTGATCTCGAGCAGGGTCGGACCGGTCGAAGCCTTCAGCGTGGAGCCATTGACATAAGTCACGTCGATCTTGGGCGCGACCACGATCCTCAGGAACCGCACGATGACGGCTCCGGTCGCCGCCACCAGGAAAGCCGCGTAGGCCGCCACCGCGGTCAGGCGCCATCGCCACAGAGCATCCTCCGCCGCGGCCGAGGGCCACCGCGTCGCCGCGCGAACCTGCGCTGCAAACGCATCGTCCGCCATCAGCACGCCGACAACCCGGGCCGCAGCGACCAGTCCGGCGACCGCTGCAATCGGCAGCGCCAACGCCAGGACTGTCAGAACCGGCGCGATGGCAGCGTATCTCGGCCGTAACTTGAGCCATTCGTGGAGACCGAGGCAGCCGTGGCCCCATAGCAGCACGATCAGGGTGACATAGAGGAATGCGTGTTCGGGCCAGAGCCTGGCGAGCTTATAGAGTGAATCGTCGTCGACCCCGAAAAGCAGGTTTGCTCCTCGGGTGTCGACGATGTAGGGCAGGAGCAGCAACGGAACGAGGATGCCGCTGAACGTCAGGACGGCGTCCGATAGTGACATCCGCAACGTTGCCCGGCGAGCGACGAACCACAGCGTAGTGCCGATATGACCGACGAACGCGACGAACAGCAGCGCGGCGCCGGGCCATGACCGAATAAGCGCCGTTCGCCAAGCCGCGATGTCGCCCATCGTTTCCAGCGACACCAGACCCGTCGCATAATTGCAAAGCTCCGCCGCGGCGAAGACGAACAGAGCAAGACCGGAAACCAGCGCGATGAGGCGAGCGGCTTGCTCCAGGCGACGAGACGGTAAGCTCATCGCACCACGCCTTTTCCGCCCCTGGGAGCGTTGTTGTCGGCTCCAATACTTGCATCAAAGCGACTTGCTTCAAAGCGTTTCGCATCACGAATTCGACTTGAAGAGATCACGGTCGCTTCTCCATCGGGGCAAGGACGCGCGGGACAGATAATGTGGACTATCTGCCTCGGCGTCGTCCATACTCAATCTTCGGCGGCGGTCCGGCATCGACCGGCCCGCAGCTTCACGGCCGCCTTGTTCTGCGTTGCGTGGCGTTCGGATCGTCGTTGAAGCGGCCATCACCTTGGCCGGGATCCACGCCAGGTGGGATAGGCAATGACCCGGAAAACCTGCCGCCTGCTGGAGACCAGCATCCGCGTCCGCGACCGCAAGCAGGCGCTCGGCCCCGGGCTCTCGGTGCAGGCCGAGATCAAGACCGGCCAACGGCGGGTCATCCAGTATCTGCTCTCGCCGATCATGCAGGCCCTCGATGAGGCGGGCAGGGAGCGGTGACGTGGGGTGATGGCGTGACCATCTCTCACGTCGTCCCGGCGAAGGCCGGGACCCATACCGCGTGATCTCTCGATAGAGGCTCGGTAACAGACGCCATTCGCAAAACTTCTTCCTGTGGCTATGGGTCCCCCGATGCGCAATTGCGCATCTGTGCTCAAGGCCGGGACGACGGCGGTGTTTGTTGTTGCACCATTATCCAAAACACACTTTGGCGTTCTCGCGACGCATTGCGCCCGAGCTTTGCCAGAAACTTCCCGCCCTCTGCAAATAGAGGGCGCAGGGAATGCCGGATGCGCGCTGCACCCGCGGTCTCGTGTGCGGATTGTGCTAAGTAGGCTGCACACGAGCATACAGGGCAGCGGAGAACATCCGACATTCCCTGCGCAATGGCTTTACGGCTTATATCGCGCTCTCCCCGGAGACGAGTTCTTGATTGACTCCGTCGCCCCTGATCGGCATTTGGCCTCTCAGGAACTTGACGCCAGCAACGGGCGCCAGGACCACGCGTCTTCGCCGTACGCCTCTGTCGCGTTACGTCTCCGCAACATCGGCGTCCACCGCAACCCGTCCAACGTCCGTGACGACGGCCGACGCCCTCTGAGTGGGACGGGATGGGCAAACATATGCACCTGATTTTCATTCTGGTAAACAGAAATATTTCTTGTTTCGGGGCTTGACATGATTTACGAAAACCAGAACTGATTTGCCCGTCGGGTTGATTTGTCGCACGCAGGCCGCAAGATTGTGCTTGCGTGTGAGGCGACGCAGCTGGCGTTTCGCAATTGGCTGGGAGGCGCCAGGGCGAAGCTCGTAGATGGGTAACGGGCTTTTTGCTTCCGCCCACGGCAGCAGATTGTTCTTCTCCATTCACGGAAAGTTAGGGCTCGCTCCGCGTTCCCGTTTACAACCGTTGGATGTGATGGCTAACTTCATCCTCGGGCGACGAATCGACGCTTTCCCGTCACCGTCGCGCGCCAAGGCGGATGGAATTGCGGGCATGTTGTATGCAGAATATCCGGAGGTCTGAACCATGCCGCTGCTGTTCGGCCGGTCGGGTCGGGGACACGCATGAAACGCCTCGCTCTTGTTGGACGTGGCCTTGCTGCGATTTTGTTGACGGGAATAGTGTCGCCATTGATATTTGCAGTGGGGTTTGCGGCAGTTGGCCTTCTCCAATCCGGCCGTCGTGACTTCACTGGCATCGCGGAATTTGTTTCGGCCGTATGGTTCGTCGGCAGCTTCATCGCACTGGCCTGCGCGATGGTCATAGGCCTGAGCATCGAGTGGCCGAAATCGTACTGGCTGATGAAGCGTCTTTCGGGAGGATGGTGGGTATCCTTCCTGATCAGCCTGTTCGCTGCCGAGTTTCTTCTTCATTCACTGCTGTTCGTCGACGTCGCGCGAGGAACCGCTCAAACCTCCAATCTCGCAGGCAGTCTCATTTTCTTTACGAGTGCCGCTGCCATTGGCGGCACTTGTTCCGCCGGTTTCTGGTGGGCGCTCGTGGTGCGGCCGGGTCGGAGGTTTGCGTGGCGCGATCGGCAATAGCTGGCTTAGCTCCCGTAGGGCGGGTTCGCTTTAGCCCGCCATCTCGCGATCCTGCGCGCGGTTGCTACTGTGGGAGTCGCCGGGCCGCTGCAAAAGTGGCACGCCTTCCAGGGCCACGCCAATCTCCACCCGTGGAGCTAATTGCATGAGTCCTGAATCCGACGAGTCGTCGCCCCCACCAGAGACGATGTTCGAACCGACGAGCATCGACGAATTGCTCGAACTGACAGCTTTTCTCCGGGCTGATGAAGCGGCGCGACAGGCATTCGAGCGTGTCGGTGTGCATGGCGATTTCACACCCGAAGAAGTCAATGTCATTGCGCGAATGCTGGCCGACTTCGTTGCCCGCAGGAACTGGCGTGCGTCAGATCGCAAGCCCACCACATTTGCTCATGATTTCTGCGGCGCGGTCCCGTTCCCGCCGCTCGACTCCACACGTGATCCTCTGCTCCTGAACCTTGCGGTCACGCTCGCGCGATGGATTGGCGACGGCGCGATTTCCGGCGTCGACGATTCGGAGGCCCGGGCCTTTCTGGAAGATCGGTTCTTTCAACGGGCGGGCGACCGCAGCGGCATCTTGACCACGAAAGCGACGGCGGACGAGGTGATGTGGATGGCCCGCGGTTTGATGGCGAACTCCGCCTATTGGGACGTCGTCAAAGAAGTAGTCAAGCGGGGCGAATTTGCCGGTATCGACGACGACCTTCTAAGGGATGTCGTGACGCCGCTTGAGGACGCGATCACGGCCAAGTATGGGCTGATCAATCGCGGCCATCTCGGTGTGCACAGTCTCTTGCGCGCAATTGCGATGGGCAAGATCGACAGTTTGGAGTCTCCGGAGGCATGGGAGTCCATTCGCGCGCGCAAGATGTTCGCGCGGGACTAAAGGGAACGAGCGATGGCTGCGGAACAGCTCGCCCTACGCAGCTGACAAGCTGGGTAAAGGCATTGACCGTGGACGTACAAAATGACTGACGAGAAATACAAGCCATGGACTGATGCAAACGGCCAATATTTTAGTTGGCTGGAGGAGCTTTGGGCTTTGGACGCGGAACAGAAGGCGAGACGCGGAGACTCACAAGAGCCAGCCATGATACCGGTGGCGAAATTGCGTTTGCCCAAACTCAGTTTTCTCGTGGAGTGCCTTAAAGCAATCAGGGGAAATCCTGATTTGATGAGCAAGATTTCCGATATGGCTCGGCTTTACCCGACACGCGATCGATTGCCAGAAGACGAGTCGAGAGAGCTAACTCATTTGATCAGGCTGTTTCTGACGTGGTTCGAGCTCAAGAGAGATCTGGGTCAGAATGGAATAGCTTCGCCGCCTTCGAACCCAACAGCTTCTGGGTTCCTTTACGGAATTTTATACGATCAAGAACGGGGAAGCCTTCAGTGCGCCGATGCCGAGGCAATCAGGCAGGAGATTCTTCCAGGACTTCTCCTCGACGACTTGAAGGGGCTTGATCAAAAGCTCCCGTAGGGCGGGTTCGCTTTAACCCGCCATCTCGCGTGGAGCGGCGGGTTAAATGCGCATTCGGCCATCAGATCCACATGACGTTCTGCAGACCCATGCCCCGGACTTCAGGAAGGACCCCTACGTCGTGAACGTAGAGGCAGTCCGCATCACTGGGTTCCAGTCCACAGATCAAAGCATTTATTGGCGCTTTGCTCCTTTCGCGCTGTGCAGGTGCCGGGTGCGTCAGGCTTGCTGTCCCGCGGCTTCGAGGATCAGCCGCGTGATCTCGTCGGGACGGGAGATCAGCGACAGATGGCTGGCCTTTACCTCGATGGTCTTGGCGCCCATCCGCTTGGCCATGAAGCGCTCAAGGTCGGGATTGATGGTGCGGTCATCCGTGGAAACCGCGTAGTAGCTCGGCTTCGATCGCCAGGCCGCCTGGGTAGTCTTGCCTGAGAGCAGGGCCTTGTGGAACGGCTGCTGCACGGCGTAGAGCACCCTGGCCTTCGCTTCCGGCAGGTCGCCGGCAAAATCGCGAAGAAATGCCTCCTCGGAAAGGCGGCCTTCATCGCCGTCGAACACGATCCCCGCCGACGCCGGCGGTGTTGGATATGTCTTGGCCAGGGCGGTGTAATCCTCGCCCGCATCCGGCGCGCGCGCCGCCACATAGACGAGGGCGGAGACTTTCGGATGCACGCCGGCTTCGGTGACGATCATGCCGGAGAAGGAGTGACCGACAAGAACGGTAGGGCCATCCTGCCGATCCAGCACGCGCTGCGCGGACGCGACCGCTTCAGGCAGCGTCGTCAGCGGATTTTGCACGGCTGTGGCGTTCAGCCCCGCCGCCTGCAAGCGCGCGATCACCTCTGACCAGCACGAGCCGTCAGCGAACAGCCCGTGCACAAGCACGATGTTCTTCGCCTTCACGGGAGTGGAATTTGCGGCCATGCCACGTGTGGAGATCAGCGAAGCCGCGAGACCGGTCACGAGGGCGGCGGAAAAAGCGCGTCTGTTCATCATGATATCTCTTCCCTTAAGGTTGGTTGGAATAAGCCTTGAGCAGTGCGTCGACCTCAGGCGAACGCACGATGGTCCCGTCACGTACAAAGGCCTCGTGGTTATCCTCGATGCTGTCATGATCATAGAGATAGTTGACCATGATGCCGAAGGATTCCCGGATGCCGCGAGGCGCGTTGTTGCTGAGCCAATTGACACGTTCGAGCCGCGCGCCGTTGCCGAGGTGAAAGCGCGCCACCGGATCGATGCGTAGCGAGGGTTGCCGCGTCAGATAGCGGGCGCAAAGCCGCAGCAAGGGCGCGCGCAGCGTCTCGCTCTGCGCGGGGTCATTCCACCAGCCGCTGCTCTCGAGTTGCGGCAACAGCGCGGCATCGGGATCGCTTCCATTCGCGAGCCGTTGACCGAGCCAGCGCCGAAAGCCCGGCACCGGCGACAAGGTGGAAAAACGCTTCAGCTGCGGAAACTCCGCCTTGAGCTCCTCGACCACCTGCTTGATCAGGAAATTGCCGAACGATATGCCGCGCAGGCCGTCCTGGCAGCTGGAGATCGAATAGAAAATAGCGGTGTCGGCACACATAGCTTGCGCCTGTGCGGCCGCTTCATCTGTCTGCCGTGCGAGCAACGGCGGCATTGCCGTGGCCAACCCCTGCACCAGCGCGACTTCGACAAAGATCAGCGGCTCGCCGGGAAGCGCGGGATGGAAGAATGCGAAGCAGCGGCGATCCGGCGCGAGACGCCGCCGCAAATCGTCCCAGCCCTTGATCTCATGCACCGCCTCATAGGCGATGAGCTTCTCCAGCACCGCCGCCGGGGACTGCCAGTCGATCCGCCGCAGCTCGAGAAAGCCGCGGTTGAACCAGGAGGCGAACAGATGCTTGAGGTCGGCATCGAGCAGCCTCAGTTCCGGTTCGCCGCGCAGGAATGAGGCAATTTCACTGCGCATCGCGATCAGCGCGCCGGTGCCGCCGGGCGCCATGTTCATGCGCCGCAGCAGCTCCTGCCGGGGCGGATCGCCGGCCCGTGCCAGCGCGGCGGCGGCTTCCGCCGTGGCGTCGGCGAGATAACGCTCCGCTGCTGCGCGAAGTGCCGCTTCGTCGGGCTGAAATTCCGTCGCTAGATGGCGCTGGAAGTGGTGCCGGTCGTCCGCATCGAGCGCACGCAGTACGTGGTGCAGTTCGCGAGCGACCTGCGCGCCGGATGCCTCGCCGCGTTGCGACAGCAGTGTCGCCGCAAGCTGTTTCGCACGATCCACGGGCGCGGGCTTCGAGCTGGACAGGTCATTTGCGGTTTGCGTGTTCGGGATCATCGTTGGCTCCTCTGCTCAACGTGGGGGACCGTGGCCGGGCGGAATTTTGCCGGCGGCAAATAGAGCCCGCCTGACGCTGACACGAGGTCATCGATGGACTGCGCCGCGAGCCAGTCGCGGGTTGCGGCGCTGACATCGATGCCGAGGTCGGATGGCAACATCACGATACCGCGGCGGCGCAGGCTGTCGCTTGTTTCGGGCGATTGTCGCCTTCCGAACTCAGTATCGCCGGCGACCGCGCGCAATGCCGCCTCGCGTTCCTGTGGCGACCGGCAACGCAAAAGATTGGCCACACCACATTCGGTGACGACATGGGTGACGTCGTCACCATAGATCATGACCGGTGGTAGCGCGAAGCCGGCCGAGGCTGCGAGATCGAATGCGTCCAGCCGTTCGACAAAGCTCGGCGCGCCATTCGGCTGTTGGGTCTGCACCATCTGCACCACTAGCTTGCGTCCGCGCAGGCTCTCGCCCGCTTCCTGACCGGCGCGCAGCCAGGCGGGACTGTCGTGGCGGCGGCCACGCGTGTCCGCGCCCATGTTCGGCGCGCCGCCGAAGCCAGTGATGCGATCCTTGGTGGCTGTCGAGCTGTTACCCTGGGCGTCGATCTGCAGCGTTCCGCCGATGAAGAGGTCGCAGGCATATTGCCCGGCGACCTGTGCGAGCGCGCGGTTGGATCGCAGATTACCGTCGGCGCCAACCGGGAATATATCGGCGCGGTTCGAGACATAGCGTTCCATGCCCAGCTCGGAGCCGAAGCAATAGACGCTGTCGACGAAGCCGGCTTCGATCGCGGGGATCAGGGTCGGGTGCGGGTTGAGCACGAAATGGCTGGCGACCTTGCCCTTCAGCCCGCGCTGCGCGGCATAGGTTGGCAGGATCAGTTCGATCGCCGCGGTCGCATAGCCGATCCCGTGGTTGAGCCGCCTGACCTGGTAGGGTTCGTAGACAGCGGATATCGCCATCATCGCCATCAGGACGTTCTCGTTCCTGATCTTGGCGGGATCGCGCGTGAACAGCGGATCGATCAGATACGGCTTGGGGCCTGGCACCACGATGTCGATCCAGTCGCCGGGTATGTCGACGCGCGGCAGGCGGTCCACGATCTCGTTGACCTGCGCGACTACAATGCCGCCCCGGAACGCCGTCGCCTCGGTGATGGTCGGCGTGTCCTCGGTGTTCGGCCCCGTATAGAGATTGCCGTTGCGGTCGGCCTTGTCGGCGACGACAAGTGCGACTTGCGGCGTCAGGTCCACCAGCATGCGCGCATAGAGTTCGAGATAGGTGTGGATCGCGCCGATTTTGACCGCGTTCGCAGCGACGAGTTGGGCGAGCTTGCGGCTTTGCGGCCCCGCATAGGAGAAATCGAGGCGGTTCGCGATGCCGCGCTCGAACACGGCGAGATGGTCGGGCAGCGCCAGCACCGACTGCACCATGTGCAGATCGTGCACCCGCGCAGGATCCACCTTCGCCAGGGCCGAGGCGAGAAAATCCGCCTGCTTCTGATTGTCGCCTTCGATCGTCACGCGGTCGCCGGGCTCGATGATTGCCTCGAGCAACTGCGTGGCGAGATCGGCCGGGCAGACCTTTCCGCTCGTGCCGCTGAGCGCGGCGGCCCGCGCGAGGCGGGAGTCGCGATTAGCTCGGCGTCGTGACGTGTCCAACATGATTAGTCTCCTTTCGCTGTCCTCCAAGCAAAAGCTAGGAGAACATCATTGATTATAGAAACGATATTTTATAATATGATTGATCGTAAATCAGGATCAATCAAATGCTGGATTTCGAGCTGTTGCGTGCCTTTGTTGCCGTGGCCGACTACGGCGGTTTTCACCGCGCCGCGGAGCGGCTCAACCTGACCCAATCGACGGTGAGCCAACAGATCAAGCGGCTTGAGCTCGAGACCAAACGGCCCTTGTTTCGGCGGACAACGCGCAGTGTCGCACTGACCGACGATGGCGAGATGCTGCTGGGCGACGCGCGCCGGCTGTTGCAACTGGAGGAAGCGGCCCGCCATCGCCTCGCGGCGCCGCGGCTGTCTGGCATGGTGCGTCTCGGAGTGGTCGAGGAGGTCGCCGGCGGTTCGCTGCCCTCGGCGCTCGGCCGCTTCGCCACGCTCAATCCGGGCGTGAAGCTCGAGGTGCAGATCGGTGTCAGCGCGGAGTTGATCGAGCAACTTAACGCGGGGCGGCTTGACGTCGTGTTCGCAAAGCGGCCGCTCGGAACCTCGAAGGGGCGCGTGGTGTGGCGTGAGCCGCTGGTATGGGCCGCGGCCGACACGTTCGACCTTGTTCCGGGGGCGGCGCTGCCGCTGGCCCTGTATCGCGAGCGATCGGTTTCTCGCGAGGCTGCACTCATCGCGCTCAATAACAACGAGCTGACCTGGGAAATCGTCTATACCAGCCCCAGTTTGACAGGCGTGCGCGCGGCGGCGCTCGCGGGCCTCGCTGTCACCCCGCTTCCTGCCAGCGCAGTGATCGCGGGCCTGCGCATTCTCGGTGTCGAAGAGGGGCTGCCGCGGCTTCCTGACCTTGAGTTCGCGATCTACGAGAAGGCCCGGCCCGAGAAGGCTGCCGCAGCGCTGGCAGCGGTTCTGCAGACCCTTGCACAGGGTCCGTCGCGCCCGGCGATCTGAGATGAACCCGAACTCAATCTGAGTGGCAACGCCCCGGCACGGTAGCATCAACATCCCCGGCAGATCGAATTTATCTCCTTGTCGATCTTCGCGTTTTCGGAGTCGATAGAGGGCATGGGGTCAAGCATCGGGCGGCCCACGCCATCTGAGGAAAGTGCCGTGCCAGACGAGTTGGTGCCGGGCGCGGCAGCGGTGGTGCCGAGGGCGCCGCCGCCCATCATGGACATATGAGACGCTCCCATGCCATGCGCTCCTCCCATGCCGCCGCGGGCAAACGCCGCGGTGGTTGAAAGGCCAAAGCAAAGGGCGATACAAAGAACGGAAAGCTTTTTCATATCGTAACTCCTCGTTGGCGTCGGCCGGTTCTGTGCAACTCGTTGAGTGATGCGCGTGAAGTTTAGGTTCGCAGTCCGCCGATGCCACTAAATTCAGTTTTAGAAAAGCCCAGCGCCGGCTCGGCAATCCCCGGTGAATGAACTAGTCGAAGCAACCACGGCCTTCTTGGCCGACAAGGCTCGCGCAGAGTTGAGCGGCGGACGCGTCGCAGCTGGTGGCGTTTGCTCGATGCGTCTCCCATTTCCAGGTCACAAGTCCCGGCTGGGAGCTGTATCTCTGACGGAGAACGTTCATGTTGCATAAAACAGCGATCGCGTTATTGGCAGTCATGTCCATTGGCCTGGCTTCTCCAACCATGGCCCTGGCGCGTGGTGGAGGCGGTGGTGGCCACGGAGGCGGTGGCGGTTTCCACGGCGGTGGAGGCTTCGGAGGCGGCGGCTTCCATGGTGGCAATCTGGCCGGGGGCTTCCACGGCGGGAGCAGCTTCGGCGGCTTTCGAGGCGGTGGATTTCACGGCCAGGGATTTCATGGTCGCGGCTTTGGAAGCCGCTTCGCGCTCGGCACGGGCCTAGGCTACGGATTCTACGATCCGTACTATTATGACGACTATAGCGACGGCTACGGTTACGGCTATCCGAACGCTTCGAGCGATTCTTACGCTGAAAGCGATGGTTGCTATGTCGTTCAACGCCGCGTGCACACCGCGCATGGTTGGCACCGGCAACCTGTTCAGGTGTGCGGTTGATGGGCAGAGTGGATGCCGATCACGATCTGCAGCGGTAATCCGACAGGCTCGGCGGCCATGAGACGACCTCGGTATGCGAGCATGCCGAGGTCAGTCTCATGGATTGATCCTGCCGCGATGTAATAGTCGTGCGATTAGGGTAGGGCGCCTTATTCGCTGATGACGTGTCGGCAAGCCAAAAATGATCGCGCGACACTAAACGCGTATTTAATTGAGAACAGGGCACCGGGCCGCCATGTTTGAAATGTTCCTGATGGCTAGCTGCGTGTCAGGATTGTCTTTGGGCAAATCTTCCGAGAAGAAAAGTCATTCTGGAAGCGCATGAGCAGGCTTGCGGCAATTCACGGCCGCGTGAGCTTATCTGCGCGGAGATGAGATGATTGTGCTCTCGTGTTCTTTTGTTCGCAAACGTGTGATCTCGCCCGTGGCGACCAAGACGTTGTTCGCAGCTGTGTCGTTGAAATGAACAAGCGGAGCCGGCCGAGCGGCCAGGCCCAGCCGGACACGTAGCTGAGGATGGATGGATGGGTATCGTTCGCTTCGCCCTGAGATTTCCGCACACGTTTTATGTGGTCGCCGCCCTGATCCTGTTTCTGGGCGTCGTCGCATGCCGGGAGATGCCGACCGACGTCTTTCCGGAAATCAATATCCCCGTCGTGACAGTGATCTGGAGCTATACCGGTCTGAGTACGCCGGAGATGGAGCAGCGCGTCACCACTTACAGCCAGTACGCCATCAGCTCGAACGTCAATGGTATCAAGAACATCGAGGCGCAGACGCTGGCCGGACTTTCGGTGCAGAAGATCTACTTTCAGCCGGACGTCAATCTCGACCTCGCGATTGCCCAGATTGTCTCGGCAACCAACGCCATCCGTGCACTGTTGCCGCCAGGCATCCAGGCCCCTCTGGTGGTGCAGTTCAACGCGTCAAGCGTGCCGGTGTTGCAGATCAGCTTGAGTTCCGACACCCTCAACGAGCAACAGCTCTATGATTACGGCATCTATCGCATCCGCCAACAGCTGGCGCCGATACCGGGCATCACGCTCCCGACGCCCACCGGCGGAAAATATCGCCAGATCATGGTCGATCTGGACCCCTCGAAGCTGCTCGCCAAGGGGCTTACGCCGCTTGATGTCGTCAATGCAGTCAACACGCAGAACCTGACGCTGCCGGCAGGAACGGCAAAATTCGGTAGCACGCAGTATGCCGTCCGCACCAACGCGACGCCCGCGACCATCGATGACCTCAACAATATTCCAGTCAAGGTCGTCAATGGGGCCACGATCTTCGTAAAGGACGTCGGCCAGGTCCATGATGGCTGGTTGGTGCAGCAAAACGTGGTGCGGCAGAATGGCCGCCACTCCGTCCTGCTCAGTATCATCAAGAACGGCAATGCCTCGACACTGAGCGTCGTCAATGCCGTGCACAATGCCTTGAAAACAGCGCGCGCCGCTGCGCCCCCCGGGATGCAGATCAACGAGCTGTTTGACCAGTCGGTGTTCGTGAAACAATCGGTTGCCGGTGTCTTGCGTGAGGGCGCAATCGCCGCGGGCCTTACGGCGCTGATGATCCTTGTATTCCTGGGATCGTGGCGTTCGACGCTGGTGGTCATGATCTCGATTCCGCTATCGATCCTCACTTCGTTGGTCGTGCTGTATTTTCTCGGTGAGACGTTGAATACGATGACGCTCGGCGGACTTGCGCTGGCGGTCGGCATTCTGGTGGACGATTCCACGGTCACGATCGAGAATACCCATCGGCTGCTTACCGAAGAGGGAATGCCCCTGCCGCAGGCCACGCTGCACGGCGCCGCCGGTATCGCCATTCCAACGCTGGTGTCGACGCTGGCCATCAGCTGCGTCTTTACCTCGGTGGTGTTCCTCGAAGGGCCGGCGAAATATCTGTTTACGCCGCTGGGCCTGGCGGTGGTATTCGCAATGCTGGCGTCCTACGGCCTGTCTCGAACGCTGACGCCTATCGTCATCGGCTTGTTGCTCAAGGGCGAAAATCACGGCCCAGTGGATGCGACAAAGGCCGGCTTGTTTGCCCGTTTCCATGCCGCGTTTGAGCGCAACTTCGAGGCCATGCGCCACCGCTATTCGAGTTCGCTCGCTGTACTCATCAAGCATCGTTACGTCATTCCGATGTTCATGTTGCTGCTGCTTGGGCTTGGAGCCGTCACATTTCCGCTCGTCGGCCGCGACTTCTTTCCGGCCATCGACGGTGGACAGATACAGCTTCATGTGCGCGCGCCTGCCGGAACGCGGATCGAGGCCACGGAAAAGATCTTTCAGGAGGTCGAGGACAAGATTCGTGAAATCATACCTGAAGACCAACGGGACCTGATTGTGGACAATATCGGACTGCCGGCGCGGGCCTACAATCTGGCGTTCACGGACGGCTCGACCATCGGCGTCAATGACGGCGTCATTCTGGTATCGCTGAAGGACGGTCACAAGCCGACCAGCGAATATGCGCGCAAGCTGAGGGAGGCTCTGCCTGCCGCGTTCCCCGAAGACACGTTCTATTTCCAGGCCGCAGACATCGTTACCCAGATCCTCAACTTCGGTCTGCCGGCGCAAATCGACGTCCGCACCGTGGGATACGACAAGGACAACAATCTCCGCGTTGCGAACGAACTGCGTCGGCGAATCGCGGCCATACCGGGGATCGCGGATGCGCACCTGCAGCAGGAAGTCGATGCACCGGCGTTCTATGCAGATATCGATCGCACGCGCGCAGCCCAGCTCGGGCTCAATGCGAATACCATCGCAACCAACGTCAATGTCAGCCTGAGTTCCTCGGAACAGGTTACACCGAATTTCTGGACCGATCCCAAATCGGGTATTCCGTATTATCTCGCGGTCCAGACACCCGAGAGCAGGATCACGTCGCTGAACGATCTGCGCAATACGCCGGTTTCCAGCGGGATTTCGTCATCCTTGACCGACGTTCCCGTGCCGGGCCTGCTCAGCAACGTGACAACGTTCAGGCGTGGCAGCGTTCCCACCAACAGCAACCAGGCCAACGTCCAGCCGGTCTATGAAGTCTATGCCAGCGTCCAGGGTCGTGATCTCGGCGGTGTAGCCGGCCAGATCGGCAGCATCGTGACGGACCTGCAGAAGCAACTCAAGCCCGGTAACACCATCCAGGTGATTGGCCAGATCCAGAGCATGAACGGGGCGTTTCTCGATCTCGGCATCGGGCTGCTGTTCGCGGCGGTGTTTGTCTATTTGCTGATGGTCGTGAATTACCAGAATTTCGGTGATCCCTTCGTCGTTATCCTGGCGTTGCCGGCGACGTTATGCGGAATCCTCACCATGCTGTTCATCACCGGGACCACGCTCAACGTGCCGTCCCTGATGGGAGCGATCATGGCGGTCGGCGTCGCATCGGCAAACTCCATTCTGCTCGTGACGTTTGCCCGCGAGCAACAGCTTGGGGGCAAGACGGCGTTCGAGGCGGCCATCGAGGCCGGACATACGCGGATTCGGCCGGTGCTGATGACGGCTGCCGCCATGATCGTCGGTATGATTCCGATGGCGATCGGCGCGCCGGGAGAAGAGCAGAACGCTGCATTGGCGCGCGCGGTGATCGGCGGGTTGCTGTTCGCAACACCGACGACGCTGCTGGTCGTGCCGTATCTCTTCGCCATGCTGCGCAAAGGCAACGACGGCAAAGTACATCACGGGGTATTTGACGAGGTGCTGGAATGAACTTCAATCGTCCTTTGGATGTTGAGCCGCCGGAGAGCGGTCATGAGGCCGGGCCGGCAAGCCTGCCGCCCGGCAAGAGACGACGGGCTGGCTTGCTTTCGGGTGTCGGGCTTGCCCTCGTTCTGATGACGGCGCTGGCTTGCGGGGCGTGGAACCATTACGCGCAGCATCGCCAGGTGGTTACGACGGCGAAACAAAGCCTGGAATTTGTCCCGCAGGTTCGCGTTGCGGCGGTGCAAGCCAGCACCGGCACGGAGATTGTCAGTCTGCCGGCGACCACATCGGCGTTCTCGGTTGCCAATATTTTTGCCCGCGCCAGTGGTTATATCGACAAGCGCGAGGTCGATATCGGCGACCGGGTGAAGGCGGGTCAGTTGCTGGCCGAAATCGTGGCTCCCGAACTCGATCACCAGATCGCCCAAGCCGAGGCGACGCTCGGCCAGTTCAAGGCAGCCTTGCAGCAGGCCGAGGCAAACCGCGAACTCGCCAAGGTGACCTGGGATCGTGACGGTCCGCTGGTGAAGCAGGGCTGGCTGACCGCGCAGCAGGGCACTACCGACGTTCAGACCCTGAAGGCGCAGGAGGCTGGCGTCTCCGTTGCACAGGCCAACGTGGTGGCTGAGGAAGCCCAGTTGCAGGTGTTGCATCAACAGAAGCTCTATCAGCACGTTGTCGCCCCGTTTGATGGCGTGATCACCCAGCGCAACATCGATATCGGCAGCCTCGTGCAGGCCGATACGACCAGCGGCACCTTCATGTTCACCATCATGCAAGGCAATGTCATCCGGACCCAGGTTTTCGTGCCGCAGGACGAAGCCTTTGGGCTGCGACCGGGAATTGAGGCCGTCGTGCACGTACCCGAGATCCCGGATCGCAGCTTTCCCGGCAAGGTGACGCGGATAGCCGATGCGTTGCAACCAGGCTCCCGGACCCTGCTGACCGAAATCGACATCCCCAATCCCGACGGGGCGCTGGCCCCCGGGATCTACTGCACGATCGAACTGCATATTCCGCGCAAGACGCCAAGCTTCACGGTCTCCGCCGACGCCGTCATCTTCAATAAAGATGGGCTGCAAGTTGCGGTGGTCGAGAATGGCGTCGTGCATCTGCGCAAGGTGACGGTGGTGCGCGACCTCGGGCAGCAGGTCGAGGTCAACAGCGGTGTCAAGCCGAGCGATCAGGTCATCCTCAATCCCGCTGTCGATTTGGTTGAAGGCAGCAAGGTGCGCACCAGGCTCCAGGTGACACAGGTATCCTGACTCTCAAGACCGGGTGAGGCAGGCAACAGCCTCATCCGGCGGCCGATCCTAAAATCCTATTTAATGGTGCGGCCGATCTATCGCGACTATATCCACCTGCGTGCGGCTCACCCCGCTTGTACCATGGGGGGTGTCTCTCCTGGCCGCCGAGCGGACGGCGCACGCCACGCCTCATTCCCCCGGTGAGGCTGGCGGTGCCGTCCGGCTCTTAAGGTAAAATTCGGGCGGAGAATCCAGTTCCGGGCAAGGCCTTGGCATTGCAAGTGGTTGACCTTATGGCATTGATAGCAGTTGGCAGACGTCAGGCTTCCGGCTTGCCGGACGCGCATGGCTTTGCGGCAATCGAGAAGCGGCATATGGCAAAAGTGCTCCTAATCGAAGACGACGCTGAAACGGCTGAGGAAATCAAGGCCGAACTGGCGGATCGTGGTTTTGATGTTGAATGGTCAGGCAACGGGATCGAGGGCCTCGACAAGGCGCGCTCGTCGCAGCCTGATGCGATGATCGTCGACCGGCTGTTGCCCGGAATGGACGGTCTCACCGTTATCGAGACCTTGAGAAAGGAACAGGTACGCACGCCCGTGCTGGTGTTGAGTGCGCTGGGCGCGGTCGACGACCGCGTCCGGGGGCTGCGAATGGGGGGCGACGATTACCTGACGAAGCCGTTCGCGATTGTTGAACTTGTCGCCCGAATGGAAGCGTTGCTGCGGCGGCCTGCGGAATCACGCGAGACCACGCTCAAGGTAGGGATGCTGGAGATCGACCTGATTGAACGTACCGCAAAACGCGGAGATCGTGCGATCGAGTTGTTGCCGCGTGAGTTTCGCCTGCTGGAGTACATGATGCGGCGCGCCGATCAATTGCTCACACGAGCCATGCTGTTGGAAGAGGTCTGGAACTACAAGTTCGTTCCCGCGACCAACCTTGTGGACGTGCATATGGGACGCCTTCGTCACAAGGTAGATGGGTCCGGTGATGCGCCGATGATCCACAACGTGCGTGGCGCGGGCTTCATTCTTAGGGCTGTGTCCTGAGGCGATCGACCGTTTGCCCCGGGGTGATGCGCTGTCGATAGCGGCCTATACTGGTATCGGCTGAGAACCTCGGGCGACGGAAATCCGATGCTTAACTTGCAGTTCGCGCGCTCGAATACGTTTCGCTGGACGCTGATGGTGGCAGGCGTGCTTGCCGCCTTCATCCTGGCATTGTTTGGATTCATCTACTGGACGATCGATGACTATCTGATCGTGCGGTCCGACCGCGTGATATCGGCGCACATTGACGGGCTATCCGAGCTGACGCCAGAGCGGCGGCTCGAAGCGATCGACGAGCGCTTGAGGCAGGATCCCCGCGGCGTGCAACTCGCAGCGATCTTTGCCGCCGACGGTCGCCGGATCACCGGCAATCTGGAGAGTCTGCCCGCCGAACTCAAGATCGATGCGCCGCCGCAAGGCGTCGACATTATCAGGATAGATCGAGGCGGCCGGGAACATCAGGCGGTGCGTGCGATTGCGCGACGGATGCGAAACGGCGACGTGCTGTTCATCGGGCGAAATGTCGATGAGGCCAGGGAAATTTCCCGTGTCGTGGGGCAGGCGCTCGCGCTCGGCCTGCTGCCCGGATTCTGTCTCTGCCTGCTGGCCGGCGCATGGCTTAGCGTGCGTACGCAGAAACGCGTCGAGGAAGTCAATCAACGGGTTCAGCGTATCATCGCCGGAGACCTGCGCGAGCGGCTGCCGCACCGTACCGTCGACGATCCGTTTTCGAAGCTTGCGATCATCGTCAATGGCATGCTTGATGAAATGGAGACGATGATCCATGCGCTGGCGGGTGTCGGAAACGATATTGCCCATGACTTGCGGACGCCGCTCACGCGTGCCCGTCTTGCGCTTGAACGCGGGCGTACCAACGCAACGTCGCTGGAGCAGCTTCAGGCGGTTGTTGACAAGGCCATCGCCGGCATCGATCAGTCGCTGACGATCATAACCGCGCTGTTGCGGTTGGCGGAGATCGAAAACAGCCGGCGGTCCGCTGGGTTTGGCGACGTCAACCTTCACGACATGCTGCGCGAGGTGCATGACATCTATGAGCCGATCGCCGAGAACAAGGACATCGCGTTGCAGGTCGAGGTGGAGCGGCCTCTCACCGTGCGCGGCGATCGTGACTTGCTGATTGAGGCGGTTGCCAACCTGGTCGACAACGCCATCAAATTCACGCCGGAAGGCGGCAAAGTGAGCATCAAGCTGCTTTGCGACGGCAGCGAGCCCGTTATTCGCGTGACCGATACCGGCTGCGGTATCGGTGAACAAGAACAGGAGGCCGTGCTGAGGCGATTTTATCGCTCCGACAAGATACGAAATACACCGGGTGTCGGCCTTGGTCTCAATCTGGTCGCCGCGATCGTAAAGCTACATGGCTTTCGCATGACGATCCATTCCGGGCCGGGTTGCCACGTGGAGATTGCCTGTCCCGATCAACCGGATTGATCCGGGCAGCAGCGTCGTCACTGCCTGCAGGACAATGCTTAGATCCCGGGCGTCCCTCAGTCACGAGCCTTGAGACTTGGGGTGCCGAGCAGCCGGGAAGCCGTCGGCAGCGTCGTTGCGAAAAGTCGTGCCGTAGCATTCCGCGCCAATACCTGAAGCGGTCGCGAGGCACTGCGAATAGCTTGTAAAACTGCAATCCGTCCCGCCCTCATCATATGACAGGCAATAGTGACCCGTTGAAACGATCGGCCCGGCCTCCGCCACTGACGCGGTGACCGAGGCGAACACCAGGGCTGAAAAAGCGATTGTCGAGGCAATCGCGATGCTCCGAATACTTTTCATGGGTCTTGTCCATTTTGTCTTGTGGCAATCCTAATGTGGAGCGCGGCGGCGACGAAATCGATTATAAAAAAATTCATTCTCCCGTTTGCGATCGCCGCGAAGTCTTGAACGGTTTTGCAATCGTCGTGTGATCAGAGTCCGAAGTCATAGCGCTCATGCCTCACGACGCGTTGAATGATCGTGAGCAAGCGTGCCGTTTAAAACTCTCGCAGAGATCCACATCTGAATAGTGGAAGCCAAAATGTCCTTGGCGTCCTTCACGCATAATGGAGAAGTTGAAATGACCACAATCAAGCTCCTGTCGGCTGGAATGATTGCTGCCGCCATGCTCGCAACACCTGTCATGGCTCGCGACAATCATATGGCCAGACAGCATGCTACAGAGAACGTCAACGCGAGCGACCCTGCCGCCGCTCGGTATGTTGATGGCCAGGTCTGCATCCCGGCGCCGCGCGTCGGCGCATTTGCTACGGCACCCTGGACCGGTGACAATATCCCCTGCGAACCCGGGCCGTACTGAGTCGAGATGCGGCGGAGCGCCAGGGCAGATCTTCGGGCCGCCCTGGCGCCCGGATGCGGTCGTACGGTGCCGCCGCGCTTCCAGGCGCCAGCTCGAATTCTCGCAGAAGAAAAAATGGAGAACACCATGACCAGAATCAAAGCATTCGTCGCGGTAGCTCTGCTATCGACCGTTTCGATAACCCCGGCACTTGCGCAAGCTGCAATCTCAGAACCCGGAGCGTTTCAGGCGATGTTCCCGAACCGGGATGTGCTGAATGGAGGCGCGTTAACTCCTGCCGGCAGAATGGGGCTGGAGCTGTCCGGCGGTGCCGTCAATGCGTATGCATCAAGCAATGCCTATGCGAGAATGGAACACGCTGGTCCAGGGCTGGCCGGTCGAGGAAAATGGTCACCCAGCTAGGCCTCATACGGAATTTACCCAGAAGTGGCGGTGGATATCCGCGTCAACGTGGTCAGTCCTGCCACGATGCCGACATCGTGAGTCCTTTGGTGCTGGATTCAGCGGCGGGCCTTACACGTCGCTGAGGCTTGTCCACATGCTCTGATTGTTACTCGATCGGACTGCGGCGGCGATGAATTCCATTCCCTCGACTCCGTCAGCGAGCGAGGGCAGGTCGGGACAGGCAGCGTCTCCCGATCGGATCAGCTGAGCAAACTGACTATAAAGTGTGGCGAACGCCTCGAGATAACCTTCGGGGTGTCCGCCCGGCAGTCGAACCTGAATCGGAGGAGCGTCACCAGAGATGGCGCCGCCTCGCGTCAGAAGTTGCCGGGGCCTGCCAAATTCGGTGAACCACATCTGGTTCGGATTTTCCTGGCGCCATTCAAGCCCGGCCTTTTCCCCGTAAACGCGCAGCTGCAGACCGTTTTCGCAGCCTAAGGCAACTTGGCTGGCCCACAGCATCCCGCGCGCGTTGCCTTCAAACCGCAGCAGTATGTGCACGTTATCATCGAGCGGTCTGCCCTCCACGAAAGTCGACAGGTCCGCACTTACGGCTGCCGTTTTCAAACCCGTGACAAACCGTGCAAGGTTATAGGCGTGCGTACCGATATCTCCGATAGCACCGCCTTGTCCTGAACGAGCAGGATCCGTGCGCCAATCCGCCTGCTTGCTTGAAAGGTGGCGAGTTAGCCAATCTTGCGCGTACTCGACTTGAACGACGCGAATCTTGCCGAGATCACCATTCGCCACCATGGCACGCGCTTGTCGTACCAAAGGATAGCCCGTGTAATTGTGCGTCAATAGAAACTTCGCGCCATTCTTTGGCTTGATTTTGGCCAGCGCACGAGCGTCATCGAGCGTTGACGTAAGCGGCTTGTCGCAGATCACATGAATTCCAGCCTCAAGAAATGCCTTGGCTGGCGCAAAATGCAGGTGATTGGGTGTAACGATTGAGACGGCCTGAATGCCGTCTTCACGGGCAGCCTCTTTCGCCGCCATTTCGGCAAAGCTCGCATAGATTCGGTCTTCGGCCAGCCCAATCCTTCTACCAGATTCTTGAGCTCGATCAGGATCGGAAGACAAAGCACCCGCAACCAGTTCATAATCGTCGTCAATTCGCGATGCAATTCGGTGGACGTAGCCGATGAAGGCTCCGATCCCGCCACCGACCATTCCCAATCGAATCCGCGACCTCGCACCGTCCCTCATGACATGCCCTCATCTGGCGGCAGACCAAGCATTGTCAGATTTGCTTCCCTGTTTATGCCGGAGCTTGCAAAGTCATCGAAAGCTCGCTCGGTGACCCGTATGATGTAGTCGGAGATCAACCGGGCTCCCTCTCGGGCGCCATCCTCCGGATGCTTCAGCGCGCATTCCCACTCCAGCACGGCCCATCCCGCGTAGTCGTAGGCCGTGAGCTTCGAAAAGATCGACCGAAAGTCGACCTGACCGTCTCCAATCGATCGGAAACGTCCGGCGCGGTTAACCCACGACTGAAATCCTCCATAGACTCCCTGCCTGCCGGTTGGATTGAATTCGGCATCCTTGACGTGAAACGCCTTGATCCGCTGGTGATAGATATCGATGAAATCGAGATATTTGAGTTGTTGCAGCACAAAATGGCTTGGGTCGTAAAGAATATTGGCGCGAACGTGGTTGTTCACTTGATCGAGGAACATTTCGAAAGTCGCCCCGTCATGTAGATCCTCGCCCGGGTGCAATTCATAGCAAACATCGACGCCGTTGCGATCGAACTCATCGAGAATTGGTAACCATCGGCGGCCAAGTTCACTAAAGGCATCTTCGATCAGGCCAGCTGGGCGTTGCGGCCAGGGGTAGATGAAAGGCCATGCGAACGCGCCCGAAAAGGTTGCGTGGGCATTCAGACCAAGGTTGCTCGAAGCTTTTGCCGCCCATTTCAACTGTTGAATGGCCCACGCTGTCCGGGCGGAGGAATCCCCATGGACTGCAGTCGGCGCAAAGCCATCAAAAGCACCGGAGTATGCCGGATGCACAGCGACCAGTTGTCCCTGAAGGTGCGTCGACAATTCAGAAATCTCGAGCCCATGGCGATTGGCTGTGCCACGCAGTTCGTCCGCATATGTTTTCGACGTCGCTGCCTTTTCCAGGTCGATGAAGCTGGAAGCCCAGCTGGGGATCTGCACGCCCTTGTATCCAAGGCCCGCCGCCCAGGCGCATATGCTGTCCAACGTATTGAAAGGAGGAGCTTCGCCGGCGAACTGAGCCAGGAATATTGCCGGTCCCTTGATGGTGCGCACGATCAATCTCCTCTGTCTTGTCCTTGAAACGCCTGAGCCTGACGCGCTCTGGACCTCACCGCAGTTCTGCTTCTTGACCCACGGCGCAACATGGTCACGGGGCGGCCGGATCCGACATCAGCCCGCGATTGAGCGCGATCATACCAGCTTCAATCTTCGCGGCTACACGCATGCCCGCGGGTCTGCTGCGCCATCCAACGAATAGCGCATCGAAATCAGGGCTTGCTCTTGGATGCGACAAGCTCAGGCATCAGGAGCTTTGAGCCTTCGAGAAACAGCCTGACGGCGTCAACCACGACGTCGTCCAGCTGCGTCGGCGTCGGAGTCTGATAGACGAAACGCCGGATGGCTATGTAGAAGATGCGGCCATGCAAGCCCCAGAACATTTCCACCTCGCGTTCCGAGAGTTTTATTTCATCGATCGGGGGGAGTTTGAGGTCGTGCCGCATCTCGCAGCAGGCGGGCTCGATAATTTCCTTTCGAACGATCTCAAGATAGCGTTTGGTGATGTCAAAAGACTTCATTCCAGAGAAGACGAATATCCTGACCCAGTTGTATTCGAAGACGCGCTCGACATACTCCAGATAGAACCTCGTCAGCCTCGTCTGCAGCGGCAGGCTTCGGTCGCGAATGAGGTCGCTCCATGATGGCGACCATCGGCTGAGATAGATCTCTTCATAGACCCGCTCGATCAGAGCCTCTTTGCTCGGGAAGTGGCGGTAGATCGCGGAATGGGTGATGCCCATGCGCTTGGCAAACTCGCGCGTTTGTCCGCCAAATCCCTGCTCGGCAAAAAATCGCACGGCCTCGTCGACGATGAAACGCTCGCGTTCCGCGGCCCGCATATTTCGGCGTGGTCGCTTCTTCGTTGATTTAACTTCTTTTTTTGCCATTTCCAGTTCGCCTTGAGGTCGCTATCGATACTCCATTTCTCAATAGTGACCAAATGGTCGTTTTTAGTTGACTTCGAAAAACCGGCGTGATGTAGATTTCAGACCAAATGGTCACAAATTTGGGATGGATGAAACAGCCGGGAGTTTCCCCTTTGAAGGCGCGGGCATTCAGCTACGCAAGGCCCTCCACCGTGATGGAGGCGCTCGAAACGTTCGCGGATGCGGGTGAAGAGGCGAGCTACGTTGCCGGTGGCCAGAGTCTGGTTCCGGCGCTCGCCTTGCGTTTGCAAGCGCCGCAACTGCTGATCGACATTGCCCATATCGAGGCGCTTCGCGGCGTTGAACTACGAGGGGAATGGCTGCGCATCGGCGCGCTCACCCGTCATTGCGAAGTGCTGACGGATCCGCTGATAGCCCGGCACGCGCCGCTTTATCACGCGGCGGCGCCGCACGTCGCCCATCCGGCGATCCGGAACAGAGGCACGATCGGCGGCAGCATCTCGCATTCCGATCCTGCGTCGGAGTTTCCGGCGATGACACTGGCGATGGACGCCGAACTGGAACTCGTCAGCCGCACGGGAACGCGCCGCGTCGCCGCTGATGACTTCTTCATCGATCTGTTTCAGACCGCCATCGAACCCGGCGAGCTGCTCGTCGCCATCCACGTGCCAGTGATCCGGTCGGGACATCGATGGGCCTTTCGTGAATTCGCCCGTCGGCGCGGGGACTATGCGCTTGTCGGCTGCGGAATTCTGCTCGAGGTCGCGGGCGATCTGGTCGAGCAGGCCCGCATCGTGTTCTTTTCCGTTGGAAACACGCCGCTGCGTGCCCGACAGGCCGAGCAATGTTTGATCGGTAAGCGATTTGATGCGGCCGCGGTGGCCTCAGCACAGGCGTTGATCCGCAGCGACCTCGACCCACCCGAGGATGAGCATGCGCCGCCCGCGATGAAGCTTCACCTCGCACGCGTGCTTCTCGGGCGATTGCTCGGCCAGATCATGAGGCAGGACTCGTGAGCGAACCGATCAATGTCAGCATGACGGTCAATGGAAGCAGAGTGTCGTGCGGTGTTGAGCCGCGCAGCAGTCTGGCGGATTTCCTGCGCCAGACGCTTGAGCTTACCGGGACCCATACGGGCTGTGAAATGGGTGTTTGCGGAGCTTGCCTGGTCGTCGTTGATGGACGGGTCGTGCATTCATGCCTGATGTTCGCGGTGCAGGCGGGTGGCTCGGTGATCGAGACCGTGGAAGGCCTGACCGAACGCGCAGCGATTGCCGATCTCCAGGATGCATTTCATCTGCGTAATGCCTTGCAATGCGGTTTCTGTACGCCGGGGATGCTGATGACGGCTTACAGCCTGCTGTCGCAGCCCGGCATTCCCACGCGCGACGAGATCCGAGATGCGCTGTCGGGGAATTATTGCCGTTGTACCGGGTACGAAGCGATCGTGGATGCGATCGAGAACGTCGCCCGTGACCGCGACGCGGCCTTCACCGTGCAGACGCGTGGGGAAGCCAGCGCATGAACGCACTTACCTCACTCGATCGTCCGAATTCCTACATCGGCCGCTCGGTCCCGCGGCCCAATGCCAAACGGCTGCTGGCTGGCCGCGGCCGTTACGTCACCGACATCGTGCTGCCGCGCATGCTGCATGTTGCCTATGTGCGCAGCCCTTACGCCCATGCGCGGATCGTCTCGATCGATGCGCAAGCCGCGCGCGAGATGCCCGGGGTGAAGCTGGTTGCGACGGGAAAAGATCTCGCACGCCTCTGCACGCCGTGGGTCGGGACCATGGAGCATTTCAAGGGCATGAAATCGCCGCCGCAGTTGCCATTGCCGGTCGACAAGGTGGTGTGGTCGGGGCAGGCGGTGGTCGCCGTCGTCGCGGATACAAGGGCGTTGGCCGAGGATGCTGCCGAGACCGTCCATGTCGAGTTCGAAGAACTTCCAGCTGTCGTCGATATCGACGCCGCCCGCGTGCCCGGTTCGCCTGTCATCTCTCCTGAACTGGGCAGCAATCTTTGCTTCCACGGCAAGATCGACACCGGCGGGGTGGACGACGTCTTCGCCAACGCCGCGCATATCGTCGAGGAGGAGTTTCACTTCGGGCGTCATACTGCCGTGACCATGGAGCCGCGCGCGGTCATCGCGGATTATGACGCCAGCGAGCAGCAGCTGACGGTGCATCACGCCACGCAGACGCCCTATCAGTTCCAGGACATCTATTCGCGCCATTACGGCATTCCGGAATCACGCGTGCGGGTGATCGCGCCCGATATCGGCGGTTCGTTCGGCATGAAGCTTCACATGTACCACGAGGACATGGCCGTGGTCGGCCTCAGCATCATGCTGGGTCGTCCGGTGAAGTACGTAGCCGACCGCATCGAATCGTTCGTCTCGGACATCCATGCGAGGGACCATCGCGTCCGGGCTCGCATGGCGGCAGATGCCGGCGGCGAAATTCTCGCAATGGATGTGGAGGATGTGACGGCCATCGGCGCCTTCTCCGCCTATCCACGCACCAGCGTGGTCGAGGGCAATCAGGTTTACCGGTTGATGGGCGCGCCTTACACGTTCAGGAATTACCGCGCCGATCTGCAGGTGGTATTTCAGAACAAGGTGCAGATGAGTCAGTACCGCGCCGTCGGGCATCCGATCGCCTGCGCGGTCACCGAACGACTCGTCGACATGATCGCCGCGAGAACGGCGCGCGACGTTTTCGAGATTCGCAGCGTCAACCTGATACCCGACGATGCCTATCCCTGTACGTCGCCGACGGGCTACCAGTTCGAAGCGCTCTCGCACCATGCATGCCTCGCCAAGCTGCGTCAGATGATGGACTACGACCGGTTGCGGGCCGAGCAGGCGCAGCTTCGGACCAAGGGTATTCATCGCGGCATCGGTATCGCGACGTTCGTCGAAATCACCAATCCCGGCCCGGCATTCTACGGCGTCGGTGGTGCGCGGATTTCCTCGCAGGACGGCGCGATCATCAAGATCACGCCGTCCGGCGATGTTCGCTGCCTGATTTCGGTGACGGAACTCGGGCAGGGCACTGAAACGATTATCGGGCAGATCGTGGCCGAACATCTCGGTGTCGACCGCAATCGCATCAAGGTCATTACCGGCGACACCGAGACGACGCCGCATGGCGGTGCCACTTATGCATGCCGTGGGGCCGGCATCGGCGGGGAAACCGCATTGCAGGCTGCCAGGAAGCTGAAAGCAAATGTACTTTCGGTTGCGGGGGCCATCCTGCAGGAGGCGTCGGAGAGGCTCGACATCCAGAATGGCTGGATCGTCGATGCGGCAACTATGCATCGGCGCGTGGAACTCGCCGAAATCGCGCGCATCGTCTACTTCCGGTCGGACACGTTGCCGCCCGGAACCCAGGCCCAGCTTTCAGTAACCCATCACTACGCGCCGCAGGGCTACCCCTTTGCCTTCACCAATGGCGTGCAGGGGTGCCACCTCGAACTCGACGTCGAAACCGGCCTCGTCAACATCCTGAAGGTGTGGGTCGTGGAAGATTGCGGGCGCATCGTCAATCCGCTGCTGGTTGACGAGCAGATTCGCGGAGGCGTCGTTCAGGGGCTCGGCGCCGCGTTCTTCGAGGAATGCGCGTACGGCGACAATGGCCAGCTGACCAATGGCTCGCTCGCCGATTACCTCGTTCCGATGGCCGTCGAGATGCCTGACATCGAGATCGGGCATGTGGAGACACCGACGCTCGACACCCAGCTAGGCGCGAAGGGCGTCGGTGAGGCCGGCACCGCCGCCGCATCGGCGGCAGCACTCAACGCGGTAAACGACGCGATGGCGCCATTCGGCGGTTCGATCGCGCAGTTGCCAATGACCCCTGCACGAATTCTGAAGGCGCTTGGACACATCTAGCTGGAAAGACAGAACTAACTCAACGCAACAAAGAAAACATTCCATTGGAGGACACCATGACCGATAGCATTCGAAATATCACGCGGACGAACATCTCGCGGCGCCGTGCCTTGGCTGGACTGGGCGCGGGCGCCAGCCTCGTCGCCATGCCGTGGATCGCACGTGCAGCGGACGACACCATCCGCATCGGATTTCCAACGCCGCTCACTGGCCCATTTGCGGCCGAGGCCAAGGATCAGGTCAAGAGTGCCGAACTGGCCGTCAAGCAGTTCAACGACAAAGGCGGCATCAACGGCCGCAAGATCGAACTGCTGGTCCGTGACGACAAGCTCAACGGCGGCGAGGCGGCGACCCGCACGCTGGAGCTGATCGAGAAGGACAAGGTGCATGCGGTCGTTGGATCATTGTCGAGCGCGGTGCAACTTGCCGTCAACGAGGTGACGCGGGCACGTGGCGTCATCTACGTCTCGATCAGCCAGTCCGACACCATCAACGAGGTCAAGGACTTCAGCAAGTATACATTTCACGAGGCGCTCAACCCGCATATGACGGCGGGCGCCGTGGCGCGGCACAGCTTCAAGAAGGGTGCCAAGGTTGCGCATCTCGTCGCCGACTATGCTTACGGCCATGAAATGCTGCGGGGCTTCAAGCGGGCGCAGGCGGAGATCGGGGCCGAAACGGTTGGCGAGATCCTGCATCCGTTCGGCGCGGCCGATTATTCCACGTTCATGCCGCGCTTGCGTTCGATGCGTCCCGACTTCCTGTGCATCAGCAATTTCGGCCGCGACCAGGCGAATTCGATCAAGCAGGCCGTCGATTTCGGCTTGAAGCAGCAGGCAAAGATCGTCGTGCCGGTCATCCTGCATAACCAGCGGCTGGCGGTTGGACCCGAGGTTTTCGAGGGTGTCGTCGGTGGCGCGAACTATTACTGGGGCCTAGAGAGCCAGCTCCCGAGCGCAAAGGCATTCAACGATGCCTATCGGGCTGCCCATGGTGGCGCGATTCCGACGGACTACGGCGCCTATGGCTACACCGGCCTGTCGTCGCTGCTGATGGCCATGCAGGTGGCCGGCGGCACCGACACCGACAAGGTGATCGCATCGCTCGAGGCTCTGAAGTACGACGTGGCCAAGGGTCCGCAAAGCTACCGGAAGTGCGATCACCAGTCGGTGCAGTCGGTCCTCGTGCTCGAGTCGCAGAAAAAGGCCGACATGAAGAGCGACGCCGACCTGTTCAAGGTCGTCGCCAACGAGCCTGCCTCCGAGAAAGCGCTGCGCGGCTGCACCGAACTTGGCTTCCCCGCCTAACGAAAGCACCCACTCTCCAATGGATACCGAACTCATCCTGATGCAGCTCTTTTCGGGAGTTGCCCTCGGCGCGATCCTCGTGCTCACCGCGCTCGGCCTGTCGATCATCTTCGGCATGCTGGGCGTCGTGAACTTCGCGCATGGCGCGCTGTTCATGGTCGGTGCCTATGCGGGACTGTGGGTCGCGTCGCTGACCGGCAGCTTCTGGTGGGGGCTGCTGGTCGCCCCGGTCATGATCGGCCTGTTCGGGATGTTGATCGAGTATCTCCTGGTGCGCCCGCTGTATGGCCGCTCGATCGACGACCCGCTTCTGCTCACCTTCGGGCTCAGCTACGTGCTCGTGGAGGGCGTGCGGATCGTGTTCGGCAGTGACGGCATCCCATTCCCGACGCCGCCGTCGCTCACCGGCGTGCTCGATCTTGGCGTCGGCTTCTTCCCGATCTATCGGATCTTCGTCGTCGGCGTTGTCTTTATCGTGGTGCTACTGCTGTGGTTGGGCCTCGAGAAGACCAGGTTCGGGCTTATCGTGCGTGCCGGCGCCCGCGACCCGACAATGATGCGGGTGCTGGGCGTCGATATCAGCAAGGTGTGGTTGCTGGTGTTCGGTCTCGGCGTCGGGTTGGCCTCGCTCGGCGGGGTCCTGTCGGGGCCGATGCGCAGCGTCAATCCGGAAATGGGCGCGCTGGTGCTCGCGGAAGCCTTCGTTGTGACCGTGATCGGCGGGCTTGGCTCGCTGCTGGGGTCGATCATCGCCGGTCTTGTGGTCGGAATCGTGATCAGCATGACCGCGCTGTTCGCGCCGGAAATGGCCACCATCGTGATGTTCGCATTAATGGCGTTGGTCCTTTTGATCCGGCCACAAGGCCTGTTCGGAAAACTCGCGTGAGGGAACCAACCATGACATCCCCGGCGCTCGCCGCACCTATGTCATCAAGCGTGCGAAAGCCCGCCCGATTGAAATCGCTGGTAACGACCTATCGCGTTCCCTTGTCGATCATCGCGCTTTGCCTGTTGCCCTGGCTGCTGCCGTCCAAGGCGCTGGCCGTCAATGTCCTGGTCTATGGCGTCGTCGCAGTCGGTTATAACCTTCTGTTCGGCTATACAGGCCTGCTTTCGTTCGGACACGCGGCGTTCGTCGGCGCTGGTGCCTACATCACCGGTATCGCCATCGGTCAGTTCGGCGTGCCCTGGTACGCGGCGGTCCTGCTCGGCGTCTTCGGTGGCGGGCTGCTGGCATTCGCGATTGGTGCCCTGTCGACGCGAACGCGCGGAATCTACTTTTCGATGGTCACGCTAGCTTTGGCGCAACTCGTTTATTACGTCGCGCTACAGGCG
Organism: Bradyrhizobium sp. OAE829; assembly: GCF_040546575.1. Taxonomy (NCBI): domain Bacteria; kingdom Pseudomonadati; phylum Pseudomonadota; class Alphaproteobacteria; order Hyphomicrobiales; family Nitrobacteraceae; genus Bradyrhizobium; species Bradyrhizobium sp. OAE829. The sequence goes on from NZ_JBEPOE010000001.1 coordinate 7,600,476, forward strand.
TCGTCCTGGACAGGTGGCGAGAACGGGCTGCGTGGCTTTACCGTGAACAAGATCAATCTGCTCGGCTACGACGTCAACTTCCTGGATCCGGTGAACAAGTACTACGTGCTGATGACGTTTGCCGCGCTGGCGCTCTGGATCGTCTCACGCATTCTGAACTCGCCATTCGGCGCGGCGATCGAGGCAATCCGCGAAAACGAGCGACGTGCCAGCACCTGCGGCTACAATGTCGAACGGACCAAGCTGCTGTCCTTCACTCTGTCGGGGACGATATGCGCGCTCGGCGGCACGATGTCGGCGCTTCATCTGGCCTTCGTGCCGCTGGATTCACTGCACTACCATGCTTCCGGCATGATCGTGATGATGACGCTGCTGGGCGGGGCCAGCAGCTTCTTCGGGCCCTTTGTCGGCGCCCTTGTCTTCCTGGTGATGGAGGACGTGTTCTCGCTGTGGACGTCACACTGGCAGATCATCGTCGGGTCGATCTTCGTGCTGTTCGTCCTGTTCCTGCCCAAGGGCATCTGGGGCACGTTTCTGGCAAGGGTGATGCGATGAACGCGCCGCTTCTAGCCGTCGACGATATCGGAGTGAGGTTTGGCGGTGGCGCTGCAGGGCGTCACGACCGCGTTTCATCCGGGACGGGTGACGTCGATCATCGGCCCGAACGGGGCCGGCAAGAGCACGTTATTCAATTTGTTGTCGGGTGTCCTGACGCCGTCGAGCGGAACGATCCGTTTCAAGGGGCAGGACCTGAAGGGAACGCGGCAGCACGAATTCGTGCACCGGGGCATCGCGCGCTCGTATCAGATCACCAACATCTTTCCCGACCTCACCGTGCACGAAAACGTGCGGGTCGCCGCTCAGGCAAGCCGGTCCCGCTACAACATCTGGACCAATCGGAAGCGATTCTCCGAGCTGGATGTCCGAGCTGATGCGGCGCTCGAATCCGTAGGTCTGGTCGCCAAGCGCGACGAGATCGCCAAATTTCTGGCACATGGTCAGCAGCGCGCCCTGGAAATCGCAATCGCGCTGATCTCCGATCCCGAGGTGCTGTTGCTGGACGAGCCGACGGCGGGCATGGGACCGGAAGAGACCAAGGAGATGGTCGCGCTGCTGGAAAGGCTCGCTGCGGCGCGAACGATCCTTCTGGTCGAGCACAAGATGAAGATGATCCTTGGTCTCAGCGATCGAATCCTGGTGCTGCACCATGGGCGGCTGATCGCCGACGGCTCGCCGCGTGACATCCAGACGGATCCGGAAGTCCGTCGCGTATATCTGGGACAGAACGATGGCTATGCTTGAAACCAAGGACCTGCACGCCTGGTACGGCGCGAGCCATACGCTTCACGGCGTCTCAATCGCGGTGGAACAGGGTGAAGTCGTGGCTCTGGTCGGTCGCAACGGCGCCGGCAAGACCACCACGATCCGCTCCATCATGGGGTTGATGCCGAAGACTACGGGCAGCATTGGCTTCGCCGGTGCGGACCTTGTGTCGCTGCGCGCGCATGATCGCTTCCGGTTGGGTCTTGCTTATGTGCCGGAAGAGCGCCGGATCATCCCTGGGCTTACGGTGCGCGAAAATCTTCAACTGGGCCTCGTGGCCGCACGCGACCATATCGACGAGCGCGAGGCGATCGAGGAAATTGCGGAAAGCTTCCCGCGCCTCAAGGAACGCCTTGACCAGGAAGGCGTGACGATGTCCGGAGGGGAGCAGCAGATGCTCGCGATCGCCAGGGCCACGATCGCCAAGCCGAAGATGATCCTGCTCGACGAGCCATCGGAAGGCATCATGCCGGTGCTGGTCGAGGAGATGGGTGTACTGTTCCGCCGGTTGCGCGATCAGGGGGTCACGCTGCTGCTGGTCGAGCAGAATGTGGAATGGGCGCTTCGCCTCGCCGATCGCGCCATCATCATGGATCAGGGCGAGGTCGTCTATGAAAGCAGCTCCGCCGCGCTGCTCGCCGACAAAGCTATCCAGGAACGTTATTGCGCGGTTTGATGCGCATCCTTTTAAACAGGTGATCCCATGCAGATGAACGACAGCCGGAGCGTGCCGGCTTCACGCGATAAGGTCTGGTCAGCGCTCAATGATCCCAATGTTCTAAAACAATGCATTCCGGGTTGTCAGAGCCTCGAGATGACATCGCCGACCGACATGACGGCGACGGTTGTCATCAAGGTCGGACCGGTGAAGGCGACGTTCGGCGGCAAAGTCACGCTGAGCGATCTCGACCCGCCGAACAGTTACCGGATCACCGGCGAAGGTTCGGGCGGGGTTGCGGGTTTCGCCAAGGGAGGAGCCGCGATCAGGCTCGAAGCCGTCGGCGTCAACGAAACGATCCTGCACTATGAGATCGATTCGCAGATCGGCGGTAAGTTGGCGCAACTTGGCGGGCGGTTGATCGATTCGACGGCAAAGAAGCTGGCCGGGGAGTTCTTCACGAAATTTGGGGCGGTCGTCTCCGCTTCGTGACAAATAGCATGCCCAGGCGCCAATGCCGGTCCGCACAAAGCAGGCAGATTACTTCACGATGAATTGCTGACGTGCTTCACGCACCTTGCCGACGATATAACGTCGGACTTCCCGAACCGGCCTCGTGTCGTGGGTGTCGGGATGAGAGACGAGCCAGTAGGTTCTCGTGAAGCGGCTGGCGGGTAGAATGCGCGTCAGCTCGGGGTATTTTTGCGCGGCGTAGTCGTGAAGGATGCCGACGCCATGCCCGGCGCGTACAGCCTCGACCTGTCCGACGACGCTGCCGCATTCGAAGCGGCGCGTGATCAAGCCGCTGAAGGTCGAAGCGTAGTCCAGCGCGCGGCTGTAGATGATGTCGTGGATATAAGTGATCAGCAGATGGTCGGCGAGATCGCCGGGCTCGCGAATCGGCTTGCTGCCCGCCAGATAGTCGCGGGATGCATAGACGCTCAACGTATAATCGATGAGCTTGGTCGAGATCAGTCGGCCTTCCTCCGGGCGCTCGAGGGTGACGACGATATCGGCCTCGCGCTTGGCAAGTGAGAACGTGCGTGGCAACGCCACCAGCTGGACCACGAGGTCGGGGTTGGCCGCAGCGAAGGCGCCAAGCCGATCCGCCAGAAAGTAATTTCCGAGCCCCTCGGGCGCGCCGATCCTGACGGTGCCGGCCAGCTTGTCCGCCGCGGATGTGAGTTGAGACCCCACGCGCAGGATCTCGGATTCGGCTCGTTCCGCGGCTGCGAGAAGTGCGACCCCGGAAGGGGTCAGGGACGAGCCCGTCGTCTGGCGGTTCAGCAACTTCGTCTTCAGCTCTTTTTCAAGCGCCGTGAGCTGGCGCGCCACCGTCGCATGGTTGAGCTTCAGCCGCCTGGCGGCCCCGAGAATCTGACCCGTGCGAGCCACCTCGAGAAAAATGCGAACTTTGTCCCAATCCATCGGACGACTTTATTTGCTGCACATCGAAGCCGCAATACTTGGCGTTGTCCGGTGCGCAGAAGGCGCGCAAAGATCTGCAGATCAAACAGGAGACTTCCATGGTTTCGCAGATCAGACATTTCATCGACGGGAAGCTGGTCGCTGGCCGTGACGCGCGGACAGCGCCTGTCTTCAACCCGGCGACCGGAGAACAGACCGGCGAAGTTGGTCTCGCAACGGCGGCGGAGGTGAGTGCGGCGGTCGAGGCGGCGCGGGCGGCGGCCGAAAGCTGGAGCGATACGCCGTCGTTGCGCCGGGCCCGCATTCTCAACCGGTTCCTGCGGATCGTCGAAGATCGTATCGATGAGTTGGCGGCGGTGATCACGTCCGAGCACGGAAAGACCCTGTCGGATGCCAGGGGCGAGATCCAGCGCGGACTGGAGGTTGTCGAATTCGCCGTCGGGGGCACCGCAGCTCCTGAAGGGCGAAGTCAGCGAGAATGTCGGGACACGGGTTGACAGCTACGGCGTGCGCCAGCCGCTCGGAGTAGTGGTCGGCATCACGCCGTTCAATTTCCCGGTCATGGTCCCGATGTGGATGTTTCCGGTGGCGCTGGCTTGCGGCAATACCTTCGTGCTGAAGCCCTCGGAGCGGGATCCCTCGGCATCCCTGCTGATCGCGCAATGGCTTGCCGAGGCCGGCCTGCCGGCGGGTGTGTTCAACGTCGTCCACGGCGACAAGGAAGCCGTCGATGCGTTGCTGTTGCACCCGGACGTGGAGGCGGTCAGCTTCGTCGGTTCGACACCGATCGCCCGCTACATCTATTCGACGGCGACCAGCACCGGAAAGCGCTGTCAGGCGCTTGGCGGTGCCAAGAACCATATGGTCGTGATGCCGGATGCCGACCTCGACCAGGCGGTCGATGCCCTGATGGGTGCTGCTTACGGCTCGGCCGGCGAACGTTGCATGGCCATATCCGTGGCGGTTCCGATCGGCGAAAAGACAGCCGACGCGCTGGTTTCGAAACTGGAGCCGAAGATACGCGCTCTCAAGGTCGGCTCTGGCTTCAATGTTGAATCCGAGATGGGCCCGCTCGTCACCCGACAGCATCTCGAAAAGGTTCGAAGTTACGTGGATTCGGGTGTTGAGGAGGGGGCGAAGCTCGTCGTCGACGGCCGCGATTTTCGTTCGAACGAGGGCGGCTACTTCATTGGCGGCAGCTTGTTCGATCACGTCACGACAGGAATGAAGATCTACAAGGAAGAGATCTTCGGGCCTGTGCTCGCCGTGGTACGGGCACCCGACTATGCCCACGCAGCCCGCATGATCAACGATAATGAATACGGCAACGGCACGGCGATCTTCACCCAGAACGGCGACGTCGCCCGGGAGTTCGCGCATCGCATCCGCGTCGGCATGGTCGGCATCAATGTGCCGATTCCAGTGCCGGTGGCGTTCCATTCTTTCGGCGGCTGGAAGGCTTTGCTGTTTGGCGATCATTCCATGCACGGTCCGGAGGGAATTCGCTTCTACACGCGGCTCAAGACGATCACCAGCCGTTGGCCGACAAGCATCGCGCAAGGTCCCGAATTTGTCATGCCGACAATGAAGTAGTGCGAAGATGGGGCCCGTCGTACCACCGGAATTGACATCTTTCGTCACATGGCACGACCGTTCCATCATCAATGCCTAAGTGACGGCGGGCTCACGGGGCGCTACGCGACCGGAATGAACGCATACCCTTGCCCTTCTTCGATCACACTGCCGATGCCTGGTCGGCCCAGGTGAGCGCCGGCCAGCCACGTATGTGCATTTGCTGCGTCCTGGAGCAACTTGATCCGGCTTGCCCTCGCCACGGCTTCGTCATCGTCATAGGCCCAGGTAAGCTCGGGACGGGAAAACTGTACGGCGGGAACGTGGATAAGGTCGCCGCAGAACAAGACATCGTCCTCATCGGTGTTGAGGAGATAACCCATATGACCCCGAGCATGCCCGGGTATGTCCACCGCCCGTAAATGATCGGCTAGCCGATCTCCTCCGTTAACTGGGGCAAGGAGTGAACGAAACTCCTCTAGCACTGGCTCGGCAAGAAACTCCTCAACGGCGTCTTCCCCTATCACTATCTTCCTCAGGCCACTGAATGCTCGTCGACCGTCAGGCATCAGGAGACCATTGATGTGGTCGCCATGAGCATGAGTGAGGGCGATCATCGTGACCGATGACGTGTCGATACCTGCCTCCGCCATCGCTTCCACGAGGTGACCCATGGTCGGGTCCCAACTCCTGCCCGCTCCACAATCGATCAAGACGCGATCCATGCCAGAGCGATCGAACAGGAAGCAGTTGACCGATAATCGAACTAGCGAAGCGTCCCGCTGAGGCGGCTCGGTCTGCCTGCATACTTTGTTGCTCGGATACTTGAGGCATTCGGCGGGCAGGTCGACATATCCATCAGAGAGTGACCAAATCCTCCATGACCCCGAAGCGCAGGCCAAGGTGTTGGCGCTTTGTGACAGAGCTTTCACGGACAACCTGCCGTGTGTGTGATTCGCTTTTTTAAACGGCACCGATCCGCTAGGTTTTCGAAGTCATGACTTTCTGAGCGATCTTCCAGGTTCCGTTGACCTTTAAGCATGACAACAGGTCGGTGAAGTAACGAGGTGGAATTTGCAGTTTCAGCTTCACAAGCGCGAGCTCTCCCTCAACGTCAATTGACAGAATCTGATCTTGGCGCCCCAGACCCAGTTGTTTCGGAGCCGTCAAACTGCGGACGGCTGCCAGCCAGGCCGCAATTGGCGTCACGCTCACGTTGCCGTCGTCGCCGACCTTGGTCACGGAACTCGCAGGATGAAATATGGACGCAAACTTGTCTGCATCCATTTCATAAGCACCGTCAAAATACGTCTGCGCCAGAGAGCGCAAGGCATGAGCATCGGCATCCATAAGCTTGTTATCCATAGGGTTGTTGTTTGGAACGGGAGGAGACTGCGCATAGCTGATTGTCGGCTCTGCAAGCATCAAACCGGGAGCGCTGACGAGCGTAGCTCCAAAAGTCACGCTGGCAGATCGACCCAGAAATGTTCGTCGATCCATCTTTGACATTCTGCTCTCCCAAAAAGTGGTTGCGCTCTTCAGATGAGGATTGAAATCGCCTCGTCCCAGGTTGTTACAAGGATCGGCTCATAGGCCCTGCTGCTGTGCCCGAGCGTCAAGCCGGCAAGACCGTACGGAAAGTTGCCTCAAATCTTCCTGCGGCCAAATCTAGGATAACGTGGCTTATGAAACTAGCCATGTTGCATGGCATGGTCTTATGAGTGATACTCATCAATCATGAGAAACGAACTGAACGAACTCGCTACGTTTGCAATCGTCGCCAGGGAACGAAGCTTTACGCGGGCTGCGGCAAAGATTGGTGTGTCTCAGTCTGCCCTGAGCCACACGATCCGGGGACTTGAGCAACGGCTCGAGCTGCAGCTTCTTGCTCGAACGACCAAGAGCGTTGCACCAACCGCTGCAGGCGCAGCTCTTTTGAAAGAATTGTCTCCGGCACTTGAGCAAATTGCTCGTGCCATCAGCGAAGCCCGAAACGTTCGGCACCGACCTGCAGGGCGCCTTCGAATTGTAATGTCCCGGTCGGCTGCCGTGATGGTATTGTTGCCGCGGCTCACGGCATTCGCGGAAGCCTACCCTGACATCGTTCTTGACGTTGTTACTGTGACCGGCCCTGTGGACCTCGTTGCGGGCGAGTTCGACGCCGGTATTCAACTTGGCGAGTACATTCAAAAGGACATGATCGCGGTGCGGGTCACCCGGGAACTGAGATTGGCGGTGATCGGATCGCCTGGCTATTTTTCATCGCGAAGCATTCCTCGGAAACCCAAGGACCTTAATGACCATCGATGCATAAGCCTGCGTCTTCCGGGCGGTCCATATCGGTGGGAATTCGAGAAAGGACGAAAGGCGGTCACGGTCGGCGTGAATGGCCCGCTCATAATCGATGATACCCATCTGGTGATTCAGGCGGCACTCGCTGGCGCCGGCCTGGGACTCGCATTCGAAGAGCAGGTCGCAGAGCATGTTGCGAAACGTCGCCTTGTTCGTGTGCTGGAAGATTGGACGCCGCCAATTCCCGGATTCTTCATGTATTACCCCAGTCGTCAGCATCAGCCGGCTGCGCTGGCTGCACTAACGAACGCACTGCGAGCCTCTTGACAATAGTTGGCACGCGACGAACCGTATCGTGGCAACATACCGTCACCGATGAACCAAGGGCCGGTCGGGGCATTCGTGTGCACCATGTGTGCACAAACAAATGTGACGATTTGGCTTCCGCGCGGATGATCCGGAAACGCTGTGCCGCGGGCCGAGTCCGCTTTACTGCGGCGTGATGCCGGCATCCTTGATAATACGGCCCCATCTGTCGATTTCGCTCTTGAGGAGGGCTTCGAGCGCTGCGGGCGTCGCGCGTTCCTGCTCGACCGGCGCCATGCTGAGTTCGGCGAAGCGGTTGACCAGGGGCGGGTCCTTGAGCGCCTTTTGCAACGCGTCGACGAGCGCATCAACGATCGGCTTGGGCGTATTGCGTGGCGCATACAGCCCGTACCAGGTCGTGACGTCGAACTTCGGCACCCCCGCTTCCGCCGACGTCGGCACGTTCGGCAGGGTCGGCACACGTTTCTTGCTGGTGATGGCGTAGCCGGGAATGGTGCCGGCCTGAATATAGGGTGTCGGTCCGGTTGCCGGATCGCAATAGACGTCGATGTGACCGGCGATGATATCGTTCAGCGCGGGGCCGCCACCCTTGTAGTAGATCGGTGTGAGCTTGGCTTCGATGGCATTCATGAACATCAGCCCGCACAGGTGTGATGCGGAGCCGAGGCCGACATTGCCATAGGTGACCTTGTCGCCCTGGGCGCGCACATGGGCGACGAGTTCCTTGAGGTCCTTGGCCGGAAAATTCGCACGCGCCACCAGGATCATCGGCACGTCGGTGACGAGACCGATCGGCGCAAAGTCTCCAACGGGGTCGAACGGCAGCTTGGCGTAGAGCGCCGGCGCGGTGGCCTGGCCGACATGCATCAGCAGGAGGGTGTGACCGTCAGGCGAGGCCTTGGCGACGCGATTGGTTCCAAGGGTACCGCCGGCGCCGACGACGTTTTCGATGACGAGCGACTGCTTCAGCGTCGCGCTCATCGACGTTCCGAGCAGGCGGGCGATGACGTCGCCTGGGCCGCCGGCCGAGAAGGGAACGACCAGCGTGATCGGCCGGTTTGGAAATTCCTGGGCGAATGCCGGCAGTACCGGCGACAGCAACAGCATCAGAAGAACGCGCCTTACAAACCTCATGGCAACTTCCTATCGGCCCTGTGGCCCTTTGAAACGGCTTGGTCGAAATAGCGTGGGGTCATTCATCCGCGGTCGCCTTCTCGTTCGACGCGGATGATTGTTCGATCATGCTGAGCGCGGCCACGGCCGCCGCGTTGATGTGATCGACGCAGCATTTCTCGGCGAGATCGGGATCGCCGCTCTGGATGGCGCGCCAGATCGCGGTGACCTCGCGCAAGCTCTTGTTGATGCGCTTTGGTTGCGACATCGAGGTAATCCGCAACAGCGTGATCCGGTCGTGAAGCGGCCTGAGCATGCGTTCGATAAAGGCGTTCTGGCAGCCGCCGATCAGCGCTGCATAAAACTCCGTCTTGGCTTCGAGGGCCGTTATCAGGTCGGAATCGGCGAACGCTGCTTTCAACTTGGTCAGAGCGTCCCCGATCCGGCGGACGACGGCTGGATCGTGCAGGCGCGCGCATTCTCGTCCGGCAAATCCTTCGAGGACGGCGCGGGCCGCGTAGAGCTGCTTTGCCTCCTCAAGACTGATGGTGCTGACGACCGGGCCGCGGTGAGGGACGGTATTGACGAGACCATCGGCTTCCAGCAACCGGAGCGCTTCGCGAATGGACGGCCGGCTTACGCCCGTCATCTCGCAAAGCTCCCGTTCGACCAGGCGCTGGCCCGGCTTCAGCTTTCCGGACATGATCGCCTCGCGTAGCTTCTGGGCGACCATCGACCGGACGGTCGGAACGTCCTCGATCCGGAGCGTCGATTGCAATTCACCTCGTTTGTCCATTGTCTACCGCCTTCGCACCGGCATTGGTTCAATAGCGATTTACGGGTAGAATCATCATCTCCGCAATCTGAACATGCGGCGGCTGGTCAAGCGCAAACACGATCGACCGGGCAATATCGGCCGGATCGAGCGCCATCTTGAACTGCTCAAAATAGTCCTTTTCCTTCTCCCGGTCGCCGCGGTAGCGGGTGAGGATGATGTTGGTCCTTGTCAGGCCGGGCTGCATCTCGGTGACCCGGATCGCCGTTTCCGCAAGCTCGCCCCGGAGCGTTTCGGTGAACATGTGCACGCCCGCCTTGCTGGCGCTGTAGGCGGCCATATCAGGGACGATGCGTACGGCGTTGATCGAGCTGATGTTGACGATATGGCCCGAATTGCGCCTGACCATCTCCGGCAGCAGGCTGCGGGTCACCCGCATCAGGCCGATCAGATTGGTCTGGATGATCCCGGACCAATCGTCCGCTGAGCCTACATCGAAGCGGGTCCGGCCGCCGATGTCGTGGCCGGCATTGTTGACGAGGATATCGATCGGCTTGAAGGCGTCCGGGATGAGGTCGGGCAGGCGGTCCACGGCCTTGGTGTCGGTAATATCGAGCTCGATCGGGAATGTGCTGGCGCCCATCTCAGCGGCGAACTCGCGAAGCGAGGCCGGATCGCGGTCGGCGAGCACGACCCGTCGTCCGCTTTCGACCAGCGCCTTCGTAATGGCACGACCCATGCCGCCGGCCGCTCCGGTCACCACGGCGTTTCGGCTCGATGCTTCAGCCATTGCAGATCTCCTTGGTGGGACAGCCGATGATGTTCATGCGATGGACCAGCCTCCATCGATCGGCAGGGTGGCCCCCGTGATATCCTGCGCGGCCGGACTGCACAGGAAGGCCGCCATCGCGCCCACGCCTTCCATGGCGACAAACCGCCCGCTCGGCTGCCGGCTCGCAAGGTAGTCGCTGGTGGTCTCGTCGATGCTGCGGCCTTCGCTGGCCGCGATGGCTGCGATCTTTTCCTGAATGGCCGGCGTCGGCAGCGTGCCCGGGCACAGCGCGTTGCAGGTAATTCCGCTTCTGGCCGTCTCGATCGCAACGGCGCGGGTCATGCCGACAATGGCCGTCTTGGTGGTCACATAATCGATCCGGTCCGCGACCGCACGCGTCGAATAGATCGATGCCATGTTGATGATGCGGCCCCATTTCCGTTGCTTCATGCCGGGCAATGCGAGACGGATCAGGTGGAACGGAGCCGAAAGATTGACCGCCAGTGCTTCGTCCCATCGTTCCGGCGCAAAGTTCTCGACCGGTGAAAAATGCCGCACCACCGCATTGTTCACCAGGATGTCGACCGCGCCGACGCGGCCGAGCAGGCTGGCCATGGCAGTTTCTATGGCGGTGCGCTGTGAGAGGTCGGCTGCGATGCTGATTACCTCGACGCCGAATTGCGCGCGAAGACGATCCCGCGTCTGCGCCGGTTCATTCAGATCGTGCAGGACAATGTTGGCTCCCGCCCCGGCAAGGCTTTCGGCCACGGCGAGGCCCAGGCCTGCATTTGCCCCGGTCACGAGAGCCCATTTGCCCTTCAGCATCGCCCTAAGTTCCTCGGTTACTTCTTGTCCAGTTCGGCAAACACTTCCTTGGCATTACGGAACGCGTCCACGCCGGCCGGCACGCCGCAATAGATCGCGACCTGCATGAACACCTCGCGTATCTCTTCGCGCGTCGCGCCATTTGTCAGGGCGCCCCGCACATGGGTCTTGAGTTCCTGCGGCCGATTGAGCGCGCACAGCATCGCAAGGTTGAGGAAGCTGCGGGTCTTGTGCGTGAGGCCGTCGCGGCCCCAGACATAGCCCCAGCAGTACTCCGTCGTGAGGTCCTGCATCGGCCGGTTGAAGTCATCGGCCGATGCGATCGCCTTGTCGACGAACTCGTTGCCTAGTACGTCCTTTCGGATCTGGAGGCCTCGATCGTATGTTGCCTTGTCCATGTCGGTATCCAATCCTCTGCTAGTTTTTCGGCCAGAACGGCTGCGACAGCGCCAGTTGCGGCGGGAACACCGTGACCGGTACGCCGGATTGCCACTGCACGATGGTCATCCCGGCGCCGACGCGGCGGCCCTTTTCGTCGAACTTGATTTCGCCGAGCGGGTAATATTTCGAAGGACCGGCATCCATGGTGCGCAGCGCGTCGGCGACCGCAACGCGGTCGGCCTTGCCGGCTTTCTCGAGCGCGTCCTTGATCACCCACATGTCGCCATAGGTGGAGATTGCGTTCTGCGTCATCCATGGTTCCTTGTAGCGGGTCTTGAGTTCGGCAATCAGCGTCTCGTGGCCCTTGGCGCCCCAGCTGGCGACGCAGGTGAGCAGGCCCTGCAGCAATTCCGGGCTTACGGTCTGCAGCATGTCGGGTTCGGCAATGGCGATGCCGAACGAGATGGTCGGAATCTTGCCTTGTCCGAGGCCGAACTCGTTCATCTTCTCGAGCAGGAGTTTGGCGTCGGAAATCACCGTCGGCAGGAAGAACAGAAGATCAGGTTTGGCCGACCGGATTTTTTGAACCAGCGGGGTGGCGTCGGCGAGCGGCGGCGTAAAGGTTTCATCGACAATCAGTTGCAGCCCGTTTTCGGCGAGCAGGCCGTCGCGCATCGCCTTTGCCGAAGAAACCGATGCCGCGGTGTTGTCGGTGATGATCGCGACAGTCTTGGGCTTCTTGCCGGAAGCGGTTTCCGCCAGCTTCACGATTTGCGGCAATGCCTGTCTTGCCTGCGATCCCGCCGTTGCCGAGGTTTGGAACACATATTTGAAGCCGCGGTCCGTGATGAGATCGGAGTAGGAGAGGGTGAGGACCGGAAGATTGGCCCGCTCGGTGACTTCCGTGACGGCCAGCGTGAACGAACTCAAGTAAGCGCCGCTCGCGGCCACCATGTCGGTTTCCTGGGCGACCATCCGCTGCGCGGCGTTCTTGGCCTTCTCAGTGGTGTCACCGGAATCGAGCACCACCAGTTTGAGCTTGGCGCCACCCAGCGACTTGATGCCGCCCTGCGCATTGATGTGCTCGACCCCCATCTCGGCGCCGTGGCGCATCACGGCTCCGGGGCGCGCATAAAGGCCCGAGATCGGCACCAGCAATCCGACTTTCACTTCGGACGCTTGCTGTGCCCATACACGAGACGAGATCAGACCGGCGGATGCGCCGGCGAGTAAGCTACGCCGTGTCAGTGCAGATCGGGTATTCCTTGTCATGACAATTCCTCCCTGAAATCTTTGTTGACGACATGATGGTCAGGACTTCTTCGGCCAGAACGGGGACGCTTGAGCGAGGTCGGAAGGGAACACGGTCACGGGTACGCCGTTCTGCCACTGCACGATGACGACGCCGGCACCGACACGGCGGCCCTTTTCGTCGAACTTCAACTGGCCGCCGGGATAGTATTTCGCGGGTCCGTCATCCAGGGTGCGGAACGCATCGGCGACGGCGAGGCGGTTGGCCTTGCCGGCCTTTTCAAGCGCAGCCTTCATCAGCCACATGTCGCCGTAGGTCGAGATGACGTTCTGCGTCGCCCAGGGCTCTTTGTACTTGGCCTTGAGCTCGGCAATGATGTCCTCGTGTCCTTTGCAGCCCCAATTGGCGACGATCGTCATGATGCCTTGGACGACTTCCGGGGTGACGCTTTGCAGCATGTCCGGCTCGGCAATGGTGATGCTGAAGGAGACGGTCGGAATCTTGCCTTGTCCGAGGCCGAACTCGTTGATCTTCTCCAGGCCGAGCTTCGCGTCGGAGATCGCGTTCGGCATGAATAGCAGCAGGTCTGGCCTGGCCGACCTGACCTTCTGGATCAGCGGCGTGGCGTCGGAAAGCGGCGGTGTCCAGACTTCCTCGACCACGAGCTGAAGGCCTTCCTGCGCGAAGAGTTTCTCTTTCAGTGCTTTGGCAGTAGCGACCGAGGTTGCCGTATTGTCCATCAGCATCGCTACCGTCTTCGGCCGCTTTCCGGCGGCCTTTTCCGCCAGCTTCATCAGTTCGGGCAGGCCGAGTTGCGATTGCACGCTGGCGGGTGCGGCGGTCTGGAAAATGAACTTGAAGCCGCGATCGGTCAGCAGGTCCGAGTAAGACAGCGTCAGGACAGGCAGTTCGGCGCGTTCGGTGACTTCAGTCACCGCCAGCGTGAAGGAGCTCAGATAGGAGCCGGTCGCCGCAACCAGATCGGGCTCCTGCGCCACCATGCGCTGCGCCGCGTTCTTGGCCTTTTCGGTGGTGTCGCCGCAATCGATCACGACGAGCTTCATCTTGGCGCCGCCGAGCGATTTGATGCCGCCTTGCGCGTTGATGTGCTCGATGCCCATCTCGGCGCCCATGCGCATGACCTGGCCCGGGCGGGTATAGATACCAGATAGCGGCACAATCAGGCCAACCTTGACCTCGGCCGGCGCTTGCGCGCGCGCCATCGTCGACAGGCCGATCGCGGCCGCGCCTGACAGCACGGTTCGCCGTGTCAGCGACGTCTTCGAGATATTGTCGGCGACGTTGCCCTCAATCTTGCCCTGGCCCAATTTCGTCCTCCCAATGTTGTTGTTGTTGGTTACATGCCGAGATAGGCCTTGCGGATGCGGTCGTCCGCCCGCAAGGTTTCGTTGTTGCCTTCGAGTGCGACGCGGCCGGCTTCGAGCACGTAGCCGTGGTCGGCGGATTCGAGCGCCTCCGCCACACGCTGTTCGACCAGCAGGATGGTCAGGTTGGATTGCCGGCGGATTTCGATCAACCGTTCGAAGATGAAATCGGCGATGGTGGGTGCAAGGCCCATCGAGGGCTCGTCCAGCATCAGGAGCTTGGGCGAGCCCGCGAGCCCGCGGCCGATCGCCAGCATCTGCTGCTGTCCGCCCGAGAGCGTGCCCGCGAACTGGCCGCGGCGCTCGGCCAGGATGGGCAGCCATTCGAAGATGCGCTCGATGTTGTGTTTCCAGTCGCGCTGCCCGGCTTCGGTCATCGCGCCCATTTCGAGGTTTTCCATCACGGTGAGCGAGGGAAAGACCTGTCGGCCTTCCGGGACGTGGGCGATGCCGAGATGCGCGCGTTGCGACGGCCGGATCGCCAGCAGGTCGTGATCTTCGAATGTGATCGTTCCCGCGCTCGGCTGCACGATACCGGAAATCGTCTTGAACAGCGTGGTCTTGCCGGCGCCGTTCGGTCCGACGATCGCGACGAACTGGCCTTCGTCAACCTTGATCGAGACGCCGTTCAACACGGGAATCGCGGAATAGCCTGCGGTCAGCCCATCAATTCGGAGCATGGGCCACCCATTTTTTGCCGAGATAAGCCTCGATGACGCGGCTGTCGCGCGTGACCGCTTCCGGTTCGCCCTCGACGATCACGGCACCGTGGTCGAGCACCAGGAAACTGTCGACCAGCCGGACCATCGCCTGCATCGTGTGTTCGATGATCGCGATCGTCATGCCGTCGCGGGCGAGCCGCTGGATGACAGCCACGACCTCGTTGGCTTCGTCATGTCCGAGGCCTGCGAGCGTCTCGTCGAGCAGCAGGATACGTGGCTGTCCGGCCAGCGCGCGGGCGAGTTCCATCAGTCGCAATTCCTTGGTCGTGAGTTCGCCCGCGATGCGCTCGGCGATCTCGGACAGTCCGACGCGGGCAATGGCATCGGCCGCCAGTTTCCTGGCCTCGGCATCGGTCCCGGCGCGCACATAAGCCCCGACCACGACGTTGTCCGATATCGACATGCGCAGGAACGGACGCATGATCTGGAAGGTGCGGCCGATGCCGGCCTCGCAGAGTTCGTGCGGCTTGCGGCCGGACATCTCGCGTCCGTCGAGCAAAATCTCGCCGGTACCGGGCCTCAGGAAGCCGTTCAGCAGGTTGAACAGCGTGGTCTTGCCGGCTCCGTTGGGACCGATGATTCCGAGGATCTCGTTTTGCCGTAGCTTGAAGCTGACGTCCTGCACGGCCTTCAACCCGCCGAAGGAACGCGACAGGTTACGGACTTCGAGGACGACGTCGCCCGTCCCAGTGGGGCGTTTGGCCCGCGCTGGCGCCGGTGCGGCGGGGGCGGCAGCCGCAACCGGGGCCTCCGGCGCGCTCGGCTTTGCCGCTGCCGGTGGCGCCGACCGCTTGCGCAGGAAGTCACGCACTTTCCAGAACAGGCCCTCAGGCGCGAGCAGGATGACGCATATGATAGCGAGGCCGTAAATCACCCCCTGAATGCCGGGAAAGCGCGAGCCTGCTTCGGCATTGAGCGTCTCGGCCAATGGGATCAGGATCACCGATCCGATCACCGGTCCCCAGACCGTTCCAACTCCGCCGAACATGGCGACCGTCAGCGCCTGTGCCGACACCAGCATGCCGAACACGGATTGCGGGGTCACCACCAGCAACACGACAGCGTAAAATCCGCCGACCGCTCCGGCGATGGCTCCGCTGAGCGTGACTGCGCGGAGTTTCCAGGCCAGCGTGTTGATCCCTGCGGCTTCCGCGGCGGCCTCATTCTGCTTGATCGCAAGCAGCGCCATGCCGAAGCGCGACCGTTCGACCGCACGCGTCAGCAGGATGGTGCCGAGCATCATCGCCAGCGCCAGTAACGTGTAGAGCCGATGATCGGCGAACTGCATATAGGCGATCGGATTGTCGCGCTTGATGGGCAGCGTGACTTCCTGCAGGCCGAGCCATTCGAACACGTAGAGGATGGCGAGCGGGTAGGCGAGCATCGCCAATGCGAAGTAGTGCCCCTGCAGGCGGAAAGTCGGAAAGCCGATCAGCAATCCGGCGATACCGCCGAGAACGGCCGCGATGGGGATCGTCACCCACGGCGACAGATCGAAATGGATCTGGCAGAGCACGACCGTATAGGCGCCGACGCCGAAGAAGGCGGCGTGCCCGAACGAGATCAGCCCGGTGTATCCGCTCAGCAGGTTCCACGACAGGCCGAAGATCGCCCAGACAGGAACCAGCGTCATCACCAGCTGGTAGTAGGAATTGGTCACGCTCAGCGACACCGCGGCATAGAGCGCGGTGAAGACAAGGATAGGCAGCAGCGATCGCCATCCGCGCATGGTCATGTCCTCTCGACCATGCGCCCGAAGAAGCCTTGCGGACGGAAGAAAATGATCAGCAGGAACACGACGAAGATCGCAGCATTCTGCAATTGCGTCGGCAGGATCAGCGTCGACATCTGCTGGACCAGGCCGATCGTCATGCCGCCCCAGAAGGCGCCGATGAGGCTGCCCATCCCGCCGAGCACGACGCCGGCATACATGACGATGACGTACTCGACACCGACAAAGGGATGGAATGGATAATTGGTGGCGAGCAGGCCGCCGGCAATCGCGGTGATTCCGGTGCCGAGCGCGAAGGCGATGCGGTGCGCGCGGTCGACGTCGATGCCCATGTAGGTTGCCGCGGTGGGATTATCGGCGGCGGCGCGCAGCGATTTTCCGATCCGCGATCGCGTGATCATGAGCGTCAGCAGCAGCATCGTCACCAGCGAAACGACGGCGTCGATCCCGCGCGCCTTGTTGATGAAGACGCTGACGTCGTAAAGCATCGGTCCGAGCTCCCACGCCGAGCTCGACAGCGGTGTCCGGATCGACGCCAATACCGAGCCGAACACGAGCAGGCCGCCATTCTGCAGGATCAGCGCGATTCCGAGCGTCAGGATAAGCTGGGCATAGTGACCTTCTCCCTCGAGCGAGGAGGTACGCATGCCTGATACGCGCGAGATCAGGGTAAGGTGAACGAAGTAGCCGAACACGGCCAGCACCGGGCCGGCCAGCAGGATCGCGACGAACGGCCCGAAAGTGTTGCCGAACGCGGCCTGCACGCCGAACGCGGTGAAGAAATAGAACGCGGCATACATGCCGAGCATCATGAAATCGCCCTGGGCGAAATTGATCACGCGCATGACGCCGAAGATCAGCCCGAGGCCGACGCACATCAGCCCGTAGACCGCGCCGATCAGGAGTCCGGCGGACAACGCTTGCAGGAAACCTTCCAGTGCCTGGGTCACTGCGAACCTCGTGCGGGAAGGGAGGACCCGTGTTTCGCGCCAGCTATCGCTGTGGCTGTTTTGGCCATTCCCGGTTTGAACATTGTGTCCCCCATTTTCCGTATTTCGTTATCGATCATGATGCTGGCCGCAGCCGTTGCTCTATCGGTTCAAGCCTGCACCGGGCGGCGACGAGGCGGCTGTCCGAAAGCGATGTGCAATTGTCCACCAGCTCTTCGAGATGCAGGGCGGGCTTGTCGCCGATGACGTCGGAAGCAGCGCGCCGAAAGCGGCTGCGGATTTCGTCCGGTGTGGCCGCGATCACGTTGTCGAGGCGGTGGTGGATGGTCTTTCCATTGCGAAGGCCAACAAGGACCTCGGCGCCCTGGTTGGCGGGGAATGCGGCGGTGAGATCAGGCGCGCTTTGCAGTTCGGTCCGCTCGATCAGGCGCAATATCCGGGGATCGTCGATGTCAGCGTAATTTTCCTCTTCGAGCGCACCGCGCGCCAGCACGGCGGCGACGCTGAAGGGAATGCTCATCTTGGCCTGCAGCGCGTTGTTAAATGGCCCTTTCGAATCGCAGCCGGGGTAACGGGCCGCGGCTTCCGGCACCCGAATGGCAACGGTCGCGATGTCGTCCGATGATCCGAGTTCGCGCGCGGCGCGCAGGGCTGTCTGCGCCGCGGTTTGTGCAAAATTGCAGGCGGGAGCCGGCTTGTTGTAGACGGCCATGATTTCCGGCTCGGCGCCGGTGAACAAACGGATATCGTCGGGGGCGGGCCGGCGGCCGAAGGCGGCGAACAATCCGGCTTCGCCCTCAAGGATCGTTTCCGAGGCAAGGGCGCCGGCTTCGGCCAGTTCGATCGCCGCAATTGCGTTACGCGCCGCAAAACCGGGATGGAAATACATTTCGGAGCCGCCGGCGCGCGGCCATTCGTTCAGGCCGGACGAGGTGTTGGCGGCAATGGCAATTGCGCTGGTTGCGGCATCTTCGGCAAGGCCCAGGGCATAGCTTCCCGCTAACGCCGCGCCGAGTGGCGTAACAAGACCGGTCGGCCGGTAGAGGCGGGCCAGATCGGCGGTAAAGAGCGCGCGGCCGATCTGAGCGCCGGCCTCATAACCGATGATCGCGGCGCCAAGGAAGGTCGCGCCGGATATCGGCGTTCGTTCCGACAATGCCAGCAGGATCGGCCAGATCACCACGCCATGGTGGCAGATGCTGGCGGCGTGCATGTCTTCGCGCACCAGGCCGTGGCCCATGGTGGCGTTGGCGAAGGCCGCGTCGCCCGGTGAGGCGAGGGTTCGGGTGCCGATGACGGTTGCGCCGTCCTTGACCTCGCGCGCGATACCGATCGCCTGGCGGCTCCACGGGTGATTGCGTGCCTCGAAGGCGCAGGAGAGAAAATCGAGGAGGCAAATTTTTGCCTTGGCGATGACTTCAGTGTCGAAACGGACGGGGTCGACCGCAAGCGCGGCGCGCGTCAGCGCTCGCGCCAACGAAACCTCGCCTGGTCCGGTCGATCCGATCGTCATGGCAATCGCCCCTCGCGCGCCGGCCGTCTAGCCGCGCATTTCGACGCCGGCCCATTCCTCAAGCACTTTCGCGATCGAAGTGAAGTCAGATGATGCGCCGTATTTTGCATTGGTAATCGCGAGCATCTGCCGGACCACCGAGCCGCAGACCATCGGAACACCCATGGCCTCGGCTTCATCGACGCACAGCCGGACATCCTTGTAGGAGAGGCCGGTGGTAAATCCGAAATCGAAGGTGCCGGGAAGCACGGCGCGAGGAAACTTGTCCTCGGAGGCGCTGTTGCGCCCGCTGCTGGCGTTGATGATGTCGATCAGCACCTTGGCATTGACGCCGCCCTTGACGCCCATCGCCACCGCTTCGGAGGTAATCACCAGAGCCGCAGCCGCCATCAGATTGTTTGCGAGTTTCGCGGTCTGCGCGGTACCCGGCTTGTCGCCGGTGTAAAACAGCTTTCCGAAATGTTTCAGGATCGGCTCAACCCGGTCATATGTCGCCTTCGGGCAGGACACCATCACCGCGAGCGTGCCGTTCACCGCGCCCTTGATGCCGCCGCTGACAGGCGCGTCGACCAGGGTCAGGTTCCTCGCTTCAAATCCCTTCGCGATCAACTTGGCTGCGCCGGGTCCGGTGGTGGACAGGTCGATCAGCACCGTGGCGCGGTTTCCGGCAACGATTCCATCGGGCCCCAGCGCAACCGCCTTGACGATGTCGGGGGTCGGCAGGCTGCACAGCACGATATCGGCGCTCGATGCGACTTCGGCAGGCGATTTCGCCAGCCGCGCGCCGCGCGCAACCAGCGCATTGGTCGCCTCGCTCTGCGAATCGTAAATACATAGCGAGTAGCCGGCGTCGAGCAGGCGCCCGGCCATCGGTCCGCCCATGCGGCCCGTTCCGACAAAGCCGATTGTTTCCGCTGCCATGGTTCGCTCCCTGTCGCGCCCCAAGCCCGGGCGCATCCTTGATTCTTGCCGCGCCAGGGTTCCCCGGTCGCGTTTCGCCGAATTTCAAGATTGTCAGTCAATCTGTCAAGCATAAGATTTTGGTCGACAGGCGACGTCGCGCCGGAATAGGGTCGGAAAAACAAGGACCGAGGAATTTGCTCAGTGCGGCAAGATGAAGCGCAAGGCGCCGGCACGACATTCGCGGATTTCGTTGCCGGCACGGTGTGGGCGGATGTCGCCGCGCAAAGTCACGAAGCGAAACGCTCGATCCTGAACTTCTTCGCGACCGCGCTGGGGTCGGCGAATGATCCTGCCGTCACTGCCGCGTTGCGCACGTTGTTGCCGTTCAGTGGCGCTGCGACATCCGCGGTCATCGGCCGTTCGGAACGGCTCGATGCGCTGGCTGCGTCGTTCGTCAACGCGGTTTCGGCCAATCTGCTCGATTTTGACGATACCCATCTGGACACCATCATTCATCCGGCGGCGCCCGTCGCTGCGCCGGTGCTGGCATTGGCGCAGGCGCGGGGATTTTCGGGACAGGCTGTTCTCACGGCATTCATTCTCGGCGTGGAGGTCGAATGCCGCATCGGCAACGCGGTGTCTCCTGGACATTACGCGCGCGGCTGGCACATCACCTCGACTTGCGGGGTATTCGGTGCTGCCGCAGCCTGCGCGAAACTGCTTGGGCTTCCGGCGGACCAGATTTCAAATGCGATCGGAATTGCCGCCAGCCAGTCGGCGGGGATCATCGAGAATCTCCCGAGCGCCGCGAAGAATGTCAGCGTCGGCAACGCGGCGCGCAACGGCCTGTTCGCGGCATTGCTTGCGGCCGAAGGCTATTCCGCATCGCCATGGGCCATTGAAGGGCCGCTCGGTTGGGCCCGCGCCATGGGAGACGAGCCTGATCTTGGGCGATTGACCGGCAGCCTCGGCAAGACCTGGGAAATCGCCAAGAACACCTACAAGCCCTATCCGGCGGGCATCGTGTTTCATGCCGTGATCGACGCCTGCTTCACTTTGCGGGCGAAGCTGGGCGGACGCATCGATGATATCGCCTCCATTATGGTGCAGGGCTCGGCGCTGCTGCTCGCGCGCGGCGATCGGCCTGTTCGCAACGAACGCGACGCGCGGGTCAGCATCCATCACTGCGCTGCCTGCGCGCTGCTGCTGGGGGCGGCCGGCGTCACCGAGTTCGCGGACGCGACCGTATTTCGGCCCGACATCGTATCCCTGCGCCAGAAGGTGCGGGCTGAGCTTGACACTTCGCTTCCGGATGGTGCCACGCGTGTCATGATCCGACTGACGTCGGGAGAAACGCTCAGCGAGATCGTGATGCAAGCGAGGGGTAGTCTTGCCGACCCGCTGTCGGATCGGGATATCGAAGCAAAATTGCGCGATTGTGCACGGCTGGGGGGGACCGATTGGGATATAGATCGCGTCATCGATGGTGTCTGGCGTCTCGACGAGCTTGCGGACGTCTCAAGCCTGATGAGGGCGCACGGCTGAGCCGCGCCGCCTCGAAAAACAGTTCTCAAACAATGGAAGGAACTAACAATGACTGAATTGTTCGACAAGGGCCTGAAGGTTCGCAAGGAAGTGCTAGGCGAGGACTACGTCAACAAATCCATTGCAGGCGCCGACGAATTCACCCGGACGATGGCGGAATGGTCGACTGAATTTTGCTGGGGTGCATTGTGGACGCGGCCGGGTCTGGACCGCCGCACCCGCAGCATCGTCAACCTGGCCATGCTCGGTGCGCTGGGTCGTCCCCACGAACTGAAGCTGCACGTAAAAGGGGCCCTCGTGAATGGGCTCACCAAGGACGAGATCAAGGAGATCCTGCTCCAGGTCGCCGTCTATTGCGGCATCCCTTCGGGAATCGATGCCTTCCGAAACGCGCGGGAGGCCTTCAAGGAAGTGGAAGAGCAATGACGCGGCCGTCGGGGCGGCTTCATCTTCAATCATAACGGGCAAGAGATCATGTCGCGGTTTGCCGTTCAGGTACCGCGACATTCTCAGCGCCCACTGAGTATGATTTCGTCGGACCAGGGATGCTGGACACAGCCCAACTTTGCCCATGATTGACTCAGCGAATGCTGATCAGCCGCTTGCCGGTGTTCTCGCCGCGATAAAGACCGGCAATCGCTCCCGGCGCGTGTTCGATGCCTTCGAGCACGTCTTCGGAATAGCGCAGTCGTCCATCGCGGATCCACTGGGCCAGCCGGGTAACGGCCTCTTCGAACCGGGGCGCGTAGTCGAAGATGACGAAACCCTGCATGCGTGCGCGTTTGACCAGCAAATGACGCTCGGCGCGTGGACCGTTGGGCCAAGGGTTCCAGCTCGACACGGAAGCGGTTCCGCAAATCACCACGCGCGCGCCGACGGCGAGATGGCGAAGCACGATGTCGCTGATAGCGCCACCGGTGTTGTCGAAATAGAGGTCGACACCAGCCGGGCAGGCTGTGGCAAGCGCGGTCTCCAGACTGTCGCTCTTGTAATCGATCGCCGCGTCGTAGCCGAACAGCTCGCGGCATTGGGCGACCTTCGCCGGCCCGCCGGCAATCCCGACCGTCCGGCAGCCTGAGAGTTTCGCGATCTGTCCGACTGCCGAGCCCACCGCGCCGGCCGCGGTCGACACCACAACGGTGTCGCCGGGGCGGGGCTGGCCAACGTCCAGCAGCCCGAAATAAGCAGTGATGCCGTTGAGACCGGTGACGCCGAGCGAGAGCGAAAGCGGCAGTCCTTCTTCCGCGATCTTTCGTGTGACGGCGGCAGGTCCGACGACGGCGAACTCCTGCCATCCGAACATGCCCATCACTT
The DNA here is from genome assembly GCF_040546575.1 of Bradyrhizobium sp. OAE829. Taxonomy (NCBI): domain Bacteria; kingdom Pseudomonadati; phylum Pseudomonadota; class Alphaproteobacteria; order Hyphomicrobiales; family Nitrobacteraceae; genus Bradyrhizobium; species Bradyrhizobium sp. OAE829. The sequence goes on from NZ_JBEPOE010000001.1 coordinate 7,623,258, forward strand.
TGTCGCCCGGCTTGAAGTCGGGATGTGCCGATTGCAGCACCTCGCCGGCGGCGAATGAGCGCATCACTTCGCCGATGCGTACCGGCTCCGAATAATTGGCGACATTGCTGACCCAGCCGCGCATGGCAGGTTCGACCGAAAGATAAAGGTTCTGCACCAGGATTTGCCCGTCCCGCAGATCGGGAACGTCGGACTCGATGATCTCGAAATTATCGGCCTGGGGAATATCGGCCGGCCGGGATTTCAGGATGACCTGACGATTGCGATTGCTCTTCATGGCCGACGGTTCCTGTTGGCAGGGTATGCGATGCGCGAACGCGACGAGCTGATTGGCCGCACCGATCCGCTTGCATTAGTCCGCAAAGATAGTACGTATGTGTACTATATCGGACAAGGCCCATATGTCGAGGCCGATCCGGAAGGCGATGCCGCCCAAACGCCAACAGGGGAGAGACAGCTTGAGGGCCAATTCTACGCGGGCTATCGCTGCCGTCGTACTTCTCTTGGCTGCTTGCTTCCCGGCGGCTGCTGCGGAACCCTATCCCTCGCAGCGTATCACCCTGATCGTTCCATTCCCGCCCGGCAGCGCGACCGACAGCGTAACGCGCCACTTGGCGGAAAGCATTCGTGCAACGACCAACGCCACCGTTGTGGTCGAGAACAAGCCGGGTGCCGACGGCAATCTTGCCGCGCTCACGGTCCTGAAGGCGGAGCCCGACGGCTACACGGCATTCGTGACGACGAATTCGACGCAGGCGGCGAACATCAGCCTGTTCCATTCATTGCCTTACGATCCCAAAGCGGACTTCGCGCCGGTCGCCGGTATCATGACGATACCGATGATGCTGACGGTAAAGGCTGATTTCCCGGCCAGGACCGTTACCGAATTCGTCGCGCTGGCGAAGAAGCGCGAGAAACCCTTGTCCTTTGGCAGCGGCAATACATCGAGCAGGGGCGCGGCCGAGCTATTCAGATATCGTCAGGCCATCGAAATGCAGCACGTGCCGTATCGCGGCATGCCGCAGGCCTTGACGGACGTGATGGGCGGGCAGATCGATTGTGTCTTCGCTGATCCCGCGAGCGCGCAAGGCCTGGTACAGGACGGCAAGTTGCGGGCGCTGGCCGTGACCAGTGCGAAGCGGTTGGAGACGATGCCGGAGCTACCCACCATCGCGGAAAGCGGATTGCCGGGTTACGAATTGACGGCCTGGGTTGGCGTCTTCGTCCGGGCAAAGACGCCAACCGAAATCATCGCAAGGCTCAACACTCTGGTCACCGGCTTCGTCAACAGCGCTGAGGCGAAAAAGTACCTGACCACGATCGGCGCGACGCCATTTCCCTCGACGCCGCAGGAGCTCGGAGCCTTTCAGGAAGCGGATACCAGGCGCTGGGCCGAGATTGTCGCGACCGCGAAGATCGAGAAGAAGTGAACGCGCTCGGCTGTTCGTCGGCGTGTGCAAATGGCGCCGCGGCGATGGCGAGTCCCCTGAATGTATGTGTCAGTGAAACGATGTGGTCTGGGAACAATGAAAATGGGAAATCTGTGTGCGGGACGTGTTGCGATCGTGACGGGTGCGGGCCGCGGCCTCGGGCGCGAATACGCGCTGATGCTGGCCGAGCAGGGGGCGAAGGTCGTCGTCAACGATCTCGGCGCCACCGCGGCCGGCGAGGGCGCCGACCTGACGCCGGCCCAGTCGGTTGTCGAAGCGATCACGAACGCCGGTGGCGAGGCCATCGTGAACGGCAACGACGTCAGCGACTGGGGCGGCGCGAAGGCGCTGATCGACGAAGCGGTTGGGACATTCGGACGCCTCGACGTCCTGATCAACAATGCCGGTATTCTGCGGGACCGCATGATGGTCAACATGACGGAGCCGGAATGGGACAGCGTCATCAAGGTGCATTTGAAGGGGACGTTCGCGCCTTCGCATCATGCGGCGCAATACTGGCGTCAGGAGGCCAAGCGGTGCGGTTCCCCGGTGAGCGCGCGCCTGATCAATACGTCTTCCGCGTCGGGCCTGTTCGGCAATGTCGGCCAGAGCAATTACGGGGCGGCGAAGGCGGGCATCGCCGCGTTCACCATCATCAGCGCGACCGAACTCCGGCAGTATGGAATAACCGTCAACGCCATCGCGCCGCGGGCGCAGACCCGGATGACAGAAGGATTGCGGGAGCGCACTGAGGAAGAGATCAAGCGGCGCAATCCGCGCTGGGTCGCGCCGATCGTCGTCTGGCTGGCCAGCGAGGAATCCCGCGACGTTACAGGCCGCGTGTTTGAAGCGGGTGATGGCATTCTCAAAATTGCCGAAGGCTGGCACGCGGGGCCGGGGATAGAGCCGGTCGAGGATCCCAATGAGCTGGGCTCAAAGGTTGCCGAATTGCTGAAGCAGGCTCGCCCCAATGCCGATATTTGGGGGCGAGACATCGTGTCATAGAGCGCCACCGCATCGCTAACGATCGATGCGATCTGCTCAGCGAGCAAGGAGGATCAGCGGCTAGGCCGCTTTCCTGCTCTTTCGCGGTTTGCTCTTCTTGCCGACGTCCTCTTCGCCCTCATCCGGCAGGGCGCTTCCGTCGGACATCGCGAGCAGATTGTGCTTCATCGCCAGCAATGCGTCCGACGCCGCTTCCAATGCCTTGCGGTCAATCCCCTGGGTGAGCTGGGCATTGAACTTGTCGGTCTCCTTGCGAAGTTTTTCCAGGAAGCCGCGCGCCTGCTTGGTGACGAAGACGCGCTTGACGCGGCGGTCGACCGGGTCCGCCTGCCGAAGCACGAAGCCGGAAGACTCCAGACGATCGATCAGCGCTCCCACGCCGACCTTGCCAACGTCGAGCTCATTGGCGAGCTGAGTCTGCGGCAGCCCGTCTTTGCGCGAGATGAAGGCAAGCACCCACCATTGCGACCGCGTGATGCCGAGTGGCGCGAGGGCGCGATCGAACATCATCCGGCGCAACCGGGAAACGTCGTGGATGAGGTAGCCTAGTCGGAGATCCCAGTCGGGCCGGTCGACCATTCGATTTTTTCCTCGTCAGAAGCTGATACCGATTGCGTGTCCATCACCGGCGATTCAACTGATATCATACACAAGCGTATTTTAAAAGGAACGCGCCCCGGCGAACCCGTCCGCGGCGATTCCTGGCCGTGCGTATCCCCAGGAATCGGCTCTATTTGCTGGGAATTGAGCCGGATTGAGCTCCCGGGGACATCCTAGAGTCGGAACGATCGCGATTTACATATGAAGTACATTAGTGTATTAATTTGGCTTGGCGGCCTGGCTCGGCTGTGATGTAAGCTTCGAATAGCGGGGTTTTCCGTTCATGTTCAGCCGTGACGTCCTCAAGGGAAAGCGCATCCTCGTGACCGGCGGCGGCACGGGGCTCGGCAAGGAGATTTCCTTGGGCTTTGCCGCGCACGGCGCCCATGTCTTCATCTGCGGCCGCCGGCCGGAAATTCTCGAACAGGCGGCGGGCGAAATTCGCAGCCGATCGGGCGGGCAGGCCGAGGCGCTGGTCGCCAACGTTCGCGATCCCGACAGCATTGAAAAGATGATGGCGGAAATCTGGGCCACCGGACCTCTCACGGGCCTCCTGAACAACGCCGGCGCCAATTTCCTGGCGCCGACCGAGACGTTGTCGCCACGCGGCTACGAGGCGATCAGGTCGACCATCATGGACGGCTCGTTCTACGCGGCGCAGGGCTGCGGCAGACGCTGGATTGCCGCAGGGCTTCCCGGCGTGATCATCAGCAATCTCGTCACCTGGGTCTGGACCGGATCGGCCTATGTGGTGCCGGCCGCGATGGCCAAGGCCGCGGTCCATGCGATGACGATGTCGCTTGCGGTCGAATGGGGACCGAAGGGCATCCGTGTCAACGCGGTGGCACCCGGTCCGTTTCCGACCGAGAATGCCTGGGACAAGCTCAATCCGCTGGCGGAGACCGGCGTGGGCGCGACCCAGGCAGACGAAGTTCCGCTGCGGCGGTTCGGCAAGATGGATGAGCTGCGCAATCTCATGATCTTCCTGATGTCGGATGGCTGCAGCTACATCACCGGAGACACCATCAGCATCGACGGCGGGCATCATCTGGCGGCGCCAAGCACGTTCGCCGGCCTCTCGAAGCTTTCGTCTGACGATTGGCAGCGGGCGCGCGAGGCCATTCAAGCCTCCACGCGCAAGGAAAAGGAAGGCCGGTCGGCCTGACGCCAGGGCGGCGACGAAAAGCCGTCTATGCCGGCCGCCTCGAATGCATTTCCAACAAGGTCCGAACGCCCGGGAGAGACGCAATGGGTCTGGCAATCGCTACCACCAGCTTCGAATGCACGATCGACGGCGGCCTTGCGCATATCGTTCTTAATCAGCCCGAGCGCGGCAACCCCATCGACGGCGACTTCTGCCGCGAATTCAACCTTTGCATGGCGGAACTCAGCGAGCGCGACGATGTGCGGTCGGTGCTGATTTCCGCGCGCGGAAGGCTGTTCAGTGTCGGCGGCGATCTCGCAGCGCTCGCCTCCCGTGGCGCCGCGTTGCCCGTGACGATCAAATCGTGGACGGCGGATCTGCATGCCGCCATTGTGCGGATGGTCCGCATGCGTGCGCCTGTTGTCGTGGCCGTGCAAGGCAATGTGGCGGGCGGCAGCGTCTCGCTGATGGCCGCGGGCGATCTGGTGGTGATCGGCAAATCGGCGCGCATTTCGTCCGCATTCGCCAGGATCGGCTTCACGCCCGACAGCGGCTCGACCACGACGGTGACAAGGCGCATCGGCGTCGCCCGCGCCCGCCGGTTCTTCCTGTTGGCGGAGACGATGGATGCCGACTCCGCACTGGCGGCTGGACTGGTCGACTATGTCGTGAATGATGACGCGGTCGTAGCCGAGGCCGAGAAGATCGCGCGTGAGCTGGCGGCAGGTCCCACTGAAGCCTATGGCGGGATCAAGCGCCTGTTCCTGCAGACGCTCAACCGCTCCATTGAAAGCCAGTTGGAAGACGAGGCGCAAACGCTGGCGGCGATCTCGCGAACGGCGGACGCCCAGGAGGGCGTAAAGGCCTTCAGGGAGAAGCGTAAACCGACATTTGCCGGAAGATAGGTTTATTGATCCCTGTAGTTCGGGTCGCGCTTCTCTCGAAATGCCGCGACGGCCTCCTGGTGGTCGCTGGTTTCGAGCAGCATCACCTGCTGACGGTCTTCGATCATCAGCGCGGCATCGATGCCGGGTGCGTCGATCAGCGCGTTCAGCGTTTGCTTGGTCAGGCGCAAACCCATCGGCGAGGCGCGGGCCATTTCCGCGGCGAAAGCGAGGCCGGTCTCGAGCAATTTGTCGTCGGCAACGACGTCGCTGACCAACCCCACAGCCTTGGCCCGATCGGCGCCAAGAAACCGTCCGGTCAGCAACAATTCCGACGCCACGGAGAGGCCGATCAGCCGCGGCAACAGGTAGCCGGATCCCATGTCGCAGCCGCCGACGCCGACGCGTATGTAGGCGGCGTTCATCCGCGCTGCCGGCGTCGCAAATCTGATATCGGAGGCCAGCAGCAAGGAAAACCCGGCGCCGCATGCCGCGCCCTGAACAAGTGCGACGATCGGTTGCGGGCAGCTTCGCATCAGTCGGATGATCCGCGAATAGCGCTGCTGCATGTCGAGCTGCCGCTGCGGACGGCCCGCACCGGGTGCGGCGAAGGCATCCGAGCCGAGTTCGGCCCCGGCGCAAAACGCCCGCCCATTACCGCGGAAGATCACGATGCGCGTGCTCAGGCGATCGTGCAGCCCCGAAAAGTACGAGATCAGCTCGTCGGCCATCGCTGGTGTCACCGCATTGAGGGCATCCGGCCGATTTAGGGAAAGAATCTCGATGGCGTCGCGCGCTTCGACGGTGATGGTCGTGAATTTGTCCATGTCGTGCGTTTCCATTCGCGCCGGGACAGCAGGATGTCACGGTGCGGTGTGGATGGCCATAAGCGGCCGATTGTTCCAATTCGTCTTCGGCCCTGTCGAGGCGCTCAGCAAAGCGCTTGCGAAACAGAATACACCATATCATAATATAGTGTACTAATTTTTGCCGCGCGGGGCGGCCAATGCCGGTCGCGCCCATCCGTTCGGAGAACACGATGTCGTATCAATCGGTCTTCAGGCCGGATCTCTTCAAGGGCCAGACCATCATCATCACTGGGGGCGGCAGCGGGATCGGTCGTTGCACCGCACACGAGCTGGTGGCTCTCGGCGCCAATGTCGCGATCCTCGGCCGCACTGCCGAAAAGCTGGCGGAGGTGAGGGCGGAGATTGAAGAGGACGGCGGGCAGGTGCTGACCCAGGTCTGCGATATCCGCGACGAAGCGATGGTGATCGCGGCGATCGACGCCGTGCTTGGCGCCTATGGTCGCATCGACGGGCTGGTGAACAACGCCGGGGGTCAATATCGCGCGCCGATGAAAACCATCTCGACCAAGGGTTTCGAGGCGGTGGTCCGCAGCAATCTGACCGGCGGCTTCATTTTCATGCGCGAGGTCTACAACCGCTGGATGGAAGCCAATGGCGGGGCCATTGTCAACATCATCGCCGACATCTGGCATGGCTGGCCCGAATTCGCCCATTCGGGAGCTGCGCGCGGCGGAATGCTGACGCTGACCGAAACCGCGGCGTGCGAATGGTCTTCCTCGGGCGTGCGCGTCAATGCGGTCGCCCCCGGTGGTATCGTGTCCAGCGGGTTCGATACCTACACGCCGGAAATGCAGAAGAAGCTGCATGATTTCACGGCCGGTGTGCCGCTGCAGCGGTTCGGCACCGAGGCCGAAATCTCGGCGGCGATTGTGTATTTGTTGTCGCCGGCTGCCGCCTACGTCACGGGTTCCTGCATCCGGGTTGACGGCGGTACGCCGAATGCGCGGACCACTTGGAAGCTCGAACCGCATAATCGCAGCACGGCCTTCGAAGGGTTTCACCGCTCCAAACTTCCGGAGGCCTTGAAGAAGGCGCCATGACGCCTGTCGGGCGGTGTCAATAAAATATCGTACACGTATGTACGAAGACAAAAAAGCGAGGAAACGAGATGGCGGGACTTTACTTCGAGCAGTTTTCGGTCGGGCAAACTTTCGTTCACGAGATCAGGCGAACGGTCACCGACATGGACAACATCCTGTTTTCGTCGCTGACCTATAATCCGGCGGCCGTGCACATCGATCACGAGTACGCCAAATCGACCGAATTCGGCAAACCGCTGATGAATTCGATCTTCACGCTGGGCCTGGTCATCGGTCTCTCGGTGCAGGACACCACGCTGGGCACGACGGTCGGAAATCTCGGGATGGAAGACACGAAATTTCCGCGCCCGGTCTTTGCCGGTGATACGATCAGGGCGGAAACGAAGATCCTGGCGGTGCGCGAGAGCAAGTCCCGCCCGACCCAGGGTATCGTGACCTTCGAGCATCGCGGCTTCAATCAGCACAATGAGGAAGTCGCCTATTGCCGTCGCACCGGCCTGATGATGAGGCGTCCCGCATGAGATTGCGCTCCCTTCTGTTTGTGCCTGGCGACAGCGAGCACAAGTTTGCAAAGGCATCGGGCATCGGCGCCGACGCGCTGATTCTCGATCTCGAGGACGCCGTGGCGCCGCCGCGCAAGGCTTTGGCGCGCGAGATGGTCAAGAACCTGCTCAATGGTCCGCCGCGCGACTGGGCGTTCCTGGTGCGCATCAATCCGCTCGGCAGCGGCCTGACGCTTGGCGACCTCGCGGCGGTTGTTCGCCCGGGCCTCGACGGCATCCTGATCCCCAAGGTCAACGGCATGCAGGATATCGAACTGATTTCGAATTATGTCGACGTGCTGGAGGTCGCCACCGGCGTTACGCCGGGACACGTCAAGCTGTTGGTGGTCGCGACCGAGACACCGGCCGCCATGATCGGCTTTGCAGGTTATGCAACGCCAAACCGGCGCCTGGTCGCCATGACGTGGGGCGCCGAGGATCTGGGCGCGGCGCTCGGCGCGCTCTCCAATAAGGAAGCCGACGGAAGCTGGACGTTTCCCTATCAGGTGGCGCGGGCGCAGTGCCTGTTTGCCGCGGGTGCTGCGGGTGCCATGGCGCTCGATACGCTGTATGGGGATTTCAGGGATGAGAAGGGATTGGCGGAAAGCTGCCGTATCGCGCGCCGCGACGGCTTTGTCGGAAAGATCGCCATTCACCCCGCTCAGGTCGCGACGATCAATGAATGCTTCACGCCGTCGGAGTCCGACCTGGCGCATGCGCGCCGCGTGGTGGCGGCCTTTGCCGCGCAGCCTGATGCGGGAACGCTCGGCATCGACGGCAAGATGTATGACATGCCGCATCTGATCGCGGCCAAGCGCGCGCTCGCCTCTGCCGGGGAGGACGTCACTTGAGTGCATTGGCCAACGAGTTCGAGCCGGGAGACGATCAGGCAGCCATTCGCGAAGGTGTGCGCTCAATCGTCACGCGCTTCGGCGATGATTACTGGCTGGCGCGCGACGACGACGGCAAGTTCCCGTTCGAATTTCATCGCGCGATGGCCGACGCGGGCTGGCTCGGCATCACCATGCCGGAAGAATATGGCGGCTCCGGCCTCGGAGTGACCGAAGCCGCGATCATGATGCACGAGGTCGCCAGCCATGGCGGTGGAATGTCCGCGACCTCGGCGGTGCACATCAATCTGTTCGGACCGCATCCGATCGTCGTCAAGGCCACGTCGGAGCAAAAGGCGCGCTGGGTGCCGCGGCTGGTTGCCGGCGAAGATCAATGCTGCTTCGGCTTTACTGAGCCGGATGCCGGGCTGAACACGACCCGGATCAAGACTTTTGCGCAGAAGGTCCCCGGCGGCTATCTCGTGCATGGCCAGAAGGTCTGGACATCGACCGCGCAGGTCGCCAACAAGATCATGCTGCTGACGCGGACGACGAAGTATGAGGACTGCAAGCGTCCGACCGACGGCATCACGATCTTCTACACCGATCTCGACCGGTCCAAGATCGACGTTCACCGCATTCCCAAGATGGGCCGCAAATCGGTGGATTCCAATGCCATCTTCATCGACGGCCTGTTCATTCCGGAAGCCGACCGGATCGGCGAGGAGGGCAAAGGCTTTTCATACATCCTGCACAGCCTCAATCCCGAACGCATCCTGATTGCGGTCGAAGCGATCGGGATCGGCCAGGACGCGCTGCGCCGGGCGGCAAAATACGCAAGGGAGCGCGTGGTGTTCGACCGGCCGATCGGCCAGAACCAGGGCATCCAGCATCCGCTGGCGGAGAACTGGATGTATCTGGAGTCAGCCTGGCAGATGGCGATGCGCGCCGCCTGGCTCTACGATCACGACAAACCCTGCGGCGCCGAAGCCAACGCCGCCAAATTTCTCGGCGCCCGTGCCGGCCACGATGCGGCGTGGCAGGCGATCATGACCCATGGCGGCTTTGGCTACGCCAAGGAATATCATGTCGAGCGGCTGTTCCGTGAAGTCTCGATCACGCGGCTGGCGCCGATCACGGAGCAACTGATCCTCAGCTTTATCGCCGAGAAAGTGCTGGAGCTGCCGAAGAGCTATTGAAGAATCTGACGCCCTGCTTGGGTGGAATCACGACCACCGATCCCTCGGCCTCATGGTCCGAGACGCGCGGCTAGCCGCGCTCCTCACCATGAGGGTTCAACGCCTCATCCCGCCGCTGTCAGACCTCATCCTGAGGAGCCGCGAAGCGGCGTCTCGAAGGATGCAGGCCCCGAACTGACCTTACAGATTCCGCGAAATCAGCTCACGCATGATTTCCGAGGTGCCGCCGTAAATCCGCAGCACCCGTGCATCCGCGTAGAGGCGGCAAATTTCATACTCGCGCATAAAGCCGTAGCCGCCGAAGAACTGCAGGCATTGGTCGACGAGCCGGCCATGCATTTCAGTGATCCAGAGTTTTGCCGTCGATGCCGCGTAGGTCGTCAGTTCGTGATTGATGTGGTCATGGAGGCACTGGTCGGCATAGGCCCAGCCCACGGCAAGATCGGATTTCAGGTCGGCCAGCTTGAACCTGGTGTTCTGGAAGCTGCCGATCGGCGATCCAAAGGCGTTGCGCTGCTGCACGTAGTCCTTGGCAAGGTCGAAGGCCTTCTGGGCGGCGGCGATCGAATGCAGCGCGATGGTCAAACGTTCCTGCGGCAACTCGCTCATCAGCGCGCCCATCGCGCCGCCTTCGGCTCCCAGCAAATTGGTCACGGGGACGCGCACGTTGTCGAAGAACAGTTCTGATGTATCGGAGGAGAGGTGTCCGAGCTTTTCGAGGTTGCGGCCGTGGCGGAAGCCCGGACGGTCGGTTTCAACCAGAACCAGACTCATTCCTCGTGAGCCGCCTTCCTGGTTGGTCCTGACAACGACGATGACGAGGTCGCACATCTGCCCGTTGGAGATGAAGGTCTTCTGGCCCGAGATGACGAACTCATCGCCATCGCGTAAGGCGCGGGTGCGGATGCCTTGCAAATCGCTGCCGGTACCGGGCTCGGTCATCGCGATGGCGCAGACGGTCTCGCCGGTCACCATGCGCGGCAACCATTTCTTCTTTTGCTCCGCCGTGCCGTAACTGAGCAAATAGCCGCAGCAGACATCATTGTGTACGGAGAAGTCGGTAGCCGGGCCGGCGAAACCGGAATAGCTCAATTCCTCGATCACGACGGCATTGTGCCGGAAGTCGCCGCCGGCGCCTCCGAACTCTTCGGGGACCTGCGGGCAGAGCAGGCCGGCCGCGCCGCCGGCGCCCCACAGCGATCTGTCGATGATCCCGGCTTCTTCCCATCGTGCGAAATCGGGCGCGATCTTTGCCGCCGCGAAGCGCCGTACCGTTTCCCTGAACTGTTGATGTTCTTCGTCGTAAACCCTGCGATGGGGCAGCATTGAGGCCTCCCGTTGATTGCTTTTGGCGATCCGGCCGCTACATCATTCCGATCGATGAAGCGCGTCAGAACGCGACCTTGTCGCCGCCCTTGAGCTCCAGAATCTCGCGCGCCTCGTCGGCCGTCGCGACGTCCAGCCCCAGCCCTTCGATGATCTTTCGAACCTGCGTTACCTGGTCGGCGTTTGACGCCGCAAGTTGGCCGGCGCCGATCCAGAGGCTGTCTTCGAGGCCGACCCGCACATTGCCGCCGATGGCCGCTGCAATCGCCGCGACCGGCATTTGCGCGCGCCCGGCGCCCAGCACCGACCAGCGATAATTGTCGCCGAACAGACGATCGGCGGTGCGCTTCATGTGCATCACGTCTTCCTGATGCGCGCCGATGCCGCCCAACAGGCCGAACACGGTCTGGATGAACAGCGGCGCTTTCACCAGACCCTCGGTCCAGAAGTAATGCAGATTGTAGAGATGACTGGTGTCGTAGCACTCGAACTCATAGCGCGCGCCGGTCGAGTTGAGCGTTTCCAGCGCGTAACGGATATCCTTGAAGGAATTGCGGAACACGAGATCGTGGGAGCCTTCCAGCATCGTGGGCTCCCAGTCATGCTTGAACTGCTTGTATCGCTTGAGCATCGGGAATAGCCCAAAGTTCATCGAGCCCATGTTCAGGCTGGCGACCTCCGGCTTCCAGACCGCCGCGGGCTTGATTCGTTCCTCGACGGTCATATAGGGCGAGCCGCCGGTCGTGAGATTCACGACGACGTCGGATCGTTGCTTGATGATTCGAAGAAACGGCTCAAAGGCTTCCGGCGACTGGTCCGGCCGACCGTCTGTTGGATTGCGGGCGTGAAGGTGCACGATCGCGGCGCCTGCCTCGGCCGCGCCGAGGGCTGATTCCGCGATCTCCGCCGCCGTCACCGGAAGGTGAGGCGACATCGAGGGCGTATGGATCGAGCCCGTGATCGCGCAGGAAATGATGACCTTACGTGCCGGCACGGTGTTTTTCCTCTTGCGATACGCGCTCAGCCGATGCCCGAGGAGGGCATCAGCCAAGGCGAAGGAAGCGACGCGTTCATTGCCAAAATGGCTCAAGTGAACTTGTGGAAGTCCGGCGTCCGCTTCTCGTTGAAGGCGGCGACGCCTTCCTTCGATTCCGCGGTATCGTAGAACATCTTCACGGCATGAAGGGCGAGGTTGCTGATACCGCGAATGTTGTCGCTGTCCGCGTTGAAGGAGCGCTTTGCGAGCGCAATCGCGGTCGGTGAGCGCTGCGCGAGCTTGTCGGTCCAGTCCTTGACGGCGGCATCGAGTTCGGCGGCCGGAACCACCTTGTTGACCAGGCCCATTTCACGCGCCTGTTCGGCGGTGTAGCGGTCGTTGATGAACCAGATTTCGCGGGCCTTCTTGTCGCCGACGTGGCGCGCGAGCAGGGCGGTGCCCCAGCCGGCGTCGACGGAGCCGACCTTCGGTCCGACTTGCCCGAATTGCGCGGTATCGGCGGCGATCGTCAGGTCGCACAGCGTCGCCAGCACGTTGCCGCCGCCGATCGCAAAACCGTTGACGCGCGCGATGACGGGTTTGGGTACGTCGCGGATCAGGCCCTGCAGCTCGTCGATGGGCAGGCCAACGACGCCGCGGCCGTCATATTGTCCTTCATGGGCGGACTGGTCGCCGCCGGTGCAGAAGGCCCTGTCGCCGGCGCCGGTCAGCACGATGCTGGAAACGTTGCGGTCGTTGGCGGCGATCTGGAACGCCTGAATCAGTTCTTCGAGGGTCTGGCCGCGAAAGGCGTTATAGACCTTGGGCCGGTTGATGATGATCCAGGCGGCACGATCGCGCACTTCGTAGATCACGTCGGTGAATTTGCTGGGGTCGAACATCGTATTGTCCTCACATCTGCTAGATCATGTTCATGCCGCCGGAGACCGAGATGGCCTGTCCGGTGATGAATTTGCCGTCGTCCGACGCCAGCAGGGCAATGATGCCGGCATAGTCCTCGGGCTCGCCCATGCGCTTCAAGGGAATGCCGCGAACCATGGCGTCCTTCCACTTGACCGCCTGTTCGCCTTCGCCCAGCACCGCCGCCATCATCGGTGTGTTGGTCGGACCCGGACATACCGCGTTCAGCAGCACGTTCTTGCGGGCGAGTTCGCGGGCGATCGATTTGGTGAAGGAGATCAGCCCGCCCTTGCAGGCTGAGTAAACCGCCTCGTCGCTGGTGCCGACGCGGGCCGCGTCGGACGCGATATTGATGATACGGCCGCCGCCATGTTCGACCATCAGCGGCGCAATGGCGTGGTGGGTGTTGAGGGGACCATACAGATTGATGCGGATGATCTTGTCCCAGAGATCCTTGTCGGTCTTCAGGAACGGCATCGGCCGGTCCCAGCCGGCGTTGTTGACAAGAACCCAGATCGGGCCAAGTTCGGCCTCGACCTGCGCGACCGCGCGATCGACCGAGGCGCGGTCGCCGACATCGACCGTGTAGGTCGTGATCGCCGATTTCGGCGCCAGTTTCGCGGTCTCATGTCCGACATCGGGATTGATGTCGAAAATCGCGACCTTGCAGCCTTCTTCCGCGAGCCGAAGGGTGATGGCGCGGCCGATGCCCTGGCCGCCGCCGGTAACGATCGCTACCTTGCCTGATAAGCCTTTCAAATCTCACTCCCTTGGTTTGCGACGCTTTGGTCGTCTGTTCTGTCTCGGCGGACCCCATGGCGTCCGCCGGCCGTGTGCCGTTAATGGCGATCAACCGCTCTTGGCGAGCGCGAAACCACATTGCGCGAACATCTGGCGGGCGATGATGGTTTTCATGATCTCGATCGATCCGCCCGCAATCTTGACGATCCGGGCGTCGACATAGGCGCGCGCGATCGGATACTCCGTCATATAACCCCAGCCGCCGAATAATTGCAGGCATTCATCGACCGCCTCGCAGTGAAGTTCGGAGGTGAACATCTTGGCCATCGCGGCGTCCACCGGATCGAGCTTTCCTTCCATGAAGAGCGAGATGCATCGATCGGTAAAGACGCGAGCGACCGTCGCCTTCGTCTTGAGATCGGCGAGCTTGAACTGGGTATTCTGGAAGTTGGCGAGCTTTTGCCCGAACACGCTGCGGTCCGACGTATATTCAACGGTCCAGTCCAGCACGGTTTCGGTGACGGTGGCGGAGCGGATCGCCTGGGCGAGCCGCTCCTGCGACAGCTTCGTCATCATCAGGGCAAAGCCCTTGCCTTCCTGTCCCAGCATGTTGGTCGCTGGAATGCGGATGTTCTCGAAGAACAGTTCGGAGGTATCCTGGGCCTTCATCCCGATTTTTTCGAGGTTTCGTCCGCGCTGAAAGCCGGGCCGGTTGCTCTCGACGATGAACAGCGTCACGCCCTTGGCGCCGGCGCTGCCGTCGGTCTTGGTCGCCAGCACGACGAAGTCGCAGAGCTGGCCATTCGAGATGAAAACCTTCTGGCCGTTGATAACGAAATCGTCGCCATCGCGCACGGCGCGGGTCCGGATCGCCTTGAGGTCGCTGCCCGCATGCGGTTCCGTCATGCCGAGCGAGCCGATCGCTTCGCCCGACACCATCTTCGGCAGCCATTGCCGCTTTTGTGCTTCGGTGCCGAATGAAAGCAGATAGGTCGCCACGAGATCGGTGTGGATCAGAAACCCCGGGCCGCTCGCGCCGGAGCGCCATAATTCCTCGAACACGACCACGTCGAACAGATAGTCGAGGCCCATGCCGCCATATTCTTCCGGAACGGTACAGCAAAGCAGCCCCTCGGCGCCGGCCTTGAGCCACAGTTCCCGTGGCACGATGCCGTCCTTTTCCCACTGGGCATGAAACGGCACGATCTCGCGATCGACGAAGCGCCGGACCGATTCCCGGAAAATATGATGTTCCTCGCGGAAAATGGTGCGCTCGATCATCGACATCCGTCCACATCAATTTAGTTAGGTAGTGTACTATATGTTCGAGGATGGTAAAAGGCAAGCTGGCGCCGCGGCCTTTTTGCATCAGGGGTCGACGACGTCAGCGTCAGGACTTTCGCGTGCGTTCCCGGCAGATCAGCGTTGCAAACGCTGTAGAGTTTTCGCGGCGGCAGGACCATCCGTTTAAACTAGTACACAGATATACGATATGCTATAGGGCCAAAAATGTCGGCGGAGAAGAAGCCCATGGACGAACTGGGAAAGTTGCAACAATTCCGGGCCGAACGCAGCGAAAACAATGTCCTGCATCTTGTTTTCGACATGCCCGGCCGTCCGATGAATGTATTCTCCAACGCCGCGATCGCCGAACTCGCCATTTTCAGCCGGTGGCTCCGCGACAGCGACGTCAAGGGCGTGGTGATCCGCTCAGGAAAGCCATCGGCATTCTGTGCCGGCGCCGATCTCGCCGAACTGGGATTGGCCTACGACATGATCATGGCCGCGCCGGCCGAGACGCGCGATCGCGTGGCGTTCGATCATTTCTTCCGTCTCAGTCAGGCGCTGCGTGGAATCGAAGTCGCGGGCAAGCCGGTCGCGGCGGCGATCGCGGGCCTGGCGCTCGGCGGCGGCGGCGAACTGGCGCTGGCGACCCACCACCGGGTCATGGTCGACGATCCCAAGGTCGCGTTTGGCTTGCCAGAGTCGTTGGTCGGGCTGTTGCCGGGGGGCGGGGGAACCCAACGGCTGCCCCGTCTGACTGGAATCGAAAAGGCATTTCCGATCCTGTTGGAAGGTGCGCGGCTGTCCGGGCAGGCCGCTGTCGCCGCCGGCGTGGTCGATGAGTTGGTTCCTGCCGGTGAAGAGGTGGCGGCAGCGGAACGATGGGTGCTGTCGCATCCGTCGGCGTCGCAGCCTTGGGACCGCGCTGGATGGCGGCCGGTGGATGTCGATGATGTGGCTACGATCGTCGCGCGAAAGCGGGAAAGCGTTCTGGCCGAGAGCCTCGGACATTACCCGGCGCCACTCGCTATTCTCGATTGCGTTGCGCAAGGACTGCCGCAACCCTTTGATGCGGCGATCCGCACCGAGATGCAGATATTCTCAAAGCTCATCCAGCGGCGCGAGCCGCGCAACATGATCAGGACGCTGTTTCTAGGCCGGCTCGATCATGACCGTCTTCGCAAGGCGGGAGGCATTCCGGCGCCCGTCGAACAGGCCGTGGCAGCGGTATTCGAAGCGCTGCAGGCCGGAGTAGATGTAACGCTTGCAAACGCGTTCGCCCGCGCCGGCTTTCACGGGCCAGGAAAGGCGCCGGCCTTCGATGGCGTCATTGCGCAGTCAACGTTCTGGCTGGAGTCGGAGCCTGTCACCGACGGCAAACGCGCGCTCGGCGAGCGGCTGACGCGGGCATATGCCGTGGCAGACCAATGGCGGACCGCCTTCTCCGAGGATCAGCGCCGCGCGGCGGACTATCTGCTGGTTACGAAATACGGCTTTCCAGCCTACATGGCCGGTGCCTTCTCGTCCGCCCAGCCGGGCGCCTGACGGATGCCGGCGTCGAAACTTCACCTACCGCTACCGCGGCTCGCGCAACTCAATTGAGAGAACGACAGTGTCAAAACCCCTGACCGGCATCCGCGTCCTCGACCTGTCGAAGGTCCTGGCAGGTCCGCTGTGTGCGCAATATCTCGGTGATCTCGGCGCCGACATCATCAAGGTGGAGACCGTCGGGCAGGGGGATGAGACGCGCGGCTGGCCGCCGTTTCCGGCGCCGGGCCTTGGCACCGTCTTTCTCAGCGCCAACCGGAACAAGCGCAGCATCGCCGTCGACATGAAATCGGAGAAGGGGCGCGAGATCGTCCATGCGCTGGCCAAATCCGCCGACGTCGCCATCGAAAGCTTTGGAACAGGAGTGGCCGAACGGCTGGGCATCGATGCACCGACGCTGAGAACCCTGAACGACCGTCTGATCCATTGCAGCATCTCCGGGTTTGGCCGCGCGGGGCCGCTGAAAAACTCGCCCGGCTATGATGTGATCCTGCAGGCATTTTGCGGGGTCATGTCGATGACCGGCGACGAGGACGGCGGCTATATCCGCAGTCCGATCTCGCCGATCGACCAGATGACCGGCGTGCACGCCTTCAGCGGCATTCTGGCGCTACTGTATGCGCGGGAAAAAACCGGGAAGGGCGGCGAGATTCAGGTCTCGCTGTTCGAAACCGCACTCGGCTTGCTCGGTTACAATCTCCAGACCTTCTGGGAGCGCGGCGTTCAGCCGCCGAAATGCGGCTCGAGCCATGAATCGCTTTGTCCCTATCAGGCCTTCGAGGCGGCCGACGGCCCGATCATGATCGGCGTCGCGAACGACAATCTCTGGCGTAAATTTTGTGCGGTGACGCGACTGAACGCGATCGTCGACGATGCGAAATTCAGAACAAATGCGGATCGCGTGGCTCACCGCAAGGAAACCCTCGGCCATGTCCAGGCCGCGCTGCGGCAACATTCCGTCGCGCACTGGAACGAGGTGCTGACCGGTGTCGGCGTGCCCTGCGCGCCGATCAATTCGATCGCGCAGTTGCTCGACCATCCGCATACCAAAGCGAGCGGCATCATTGTCGATTACGAGCACCAGACCGCGGGCAGGCTGAAGGGTGTCGGTCACCCGGTTCTGATCAACGGCGCGGAACGTCGCGCAGGCCGGCCGCCGCCGGTGCTGGGGCAGCACACCGACGATGTGCTGGGTGAAATAGGTCTGTCATCCGAAACAATCGGCGAATTGCGTCGGGAACGTGTGATCGGTTGAGGTTTACGCCGCTTAAGGGGATCTTGAGAAGATGGGACAATCAACAGATACGGCCCTGGCCGCGCTGAAAATCAGTGGACGTGTCGCTTACGAGCGCCTGGCGCGGCCAATGGCGCGCCGGTTCGACGATGTGCCCTGCACACCTTACGCTGTTACGCCTGAATGGCTGACGGCGGTCCTCTGCGGCAAGGTCCCGGGGGCCATCGTCACAGACGTTGAAGTCAAGCCTGCGAGTGCGGGCACCCACGAGCGGCATCAGTTGAGAGTGTCCTACAACGAAGAAGGTCGCCGCGCCGGCCTGCCGGTCTCGATCTTCACCAAGTCGCTGCCGAGCATCGTCACCCGCATGATCGGCGGCTTCAATGGCACGGCGCGCGTGGAGGGCAGCTTCTTCACGCAGATCCGCCCCCAGCTCGAGATCGAAGCCCCGCTGTGCTATCATTCCGCCTATGATCGGCGAACGTTTGCAGCAATCCATCTGCTGGAAGATCTGGTCGCGACCAAGTCAGCGACGTTCTGCAATCACAAGACATACGTCACCCGCGCCATGGCCGAGGACATGATCGATCTCCTGGCGTCGTTGCACGGCCGCTTCTACGGCGATCCGACGCTGGCCGAACGCTACCGCTGGCTCGCCAGCTATCCCCGATGGTTCACCATTGGGGCTGCAAAAATGGGCACCGAGTATTACACAAGGAAAGCGTTTGACGCCGCCACTCACGTCATTCCAGCTGCGGTCATGGCGCGCCGCGACGATGTCTGGCCGGCAACGATGCGCGCACTTGCGCTGCATGACAGCGAGCCGCAGGGCCTCATTCACTCCGACGTGCACATCGGCAACTGGTACCGGACAGGCTCGGGCCAAATGGGGTTGTGCGACTGGCAATGCCTCTCGCGCGGCCATTGGTCACGCGACTTCGCCTACGCCGTGACGGCGTCGCTGACGCCGGACGATCGCCGAAGCTGGGAGCGCGAACTGCTGGCCCGCTACATCGAGCGGTTCGCGGAGAAGACCGGCGTCAAGCCGGACTTCGACCTCAGCTTCCTGCGCTATCGGCAGCAGATCGTGCACGCGCTCGCGATGTGGACGATCACGCTATGCCACTCGCCGCTGTTGCCGAACATGCAGCCCGAGGCCACGACGCTCACGATGATCGAGCGGATGACGACGGCGATGGCCGACCTGGATGCGCTCGATAGTTGATCTTCGTTGGCTTGCAGCTGTGCGCGCCGAAATCCGTCGCATCGTTGCGCTTGTGTACTAATTAGTCAGCAAACTCCCGGCGCGACGGCGTACGTGTGGCAGAGCAGCGCAGGTCGGCCAGCGTTTTGCGTTTGCGGGACATATAAGTATATGATAAACACGTGTACTAAATAACGGGCGCAGACCGGCTCCGCCGGCACGGCGGGAAAAGAAGCAGTTCGGCATCGCCCGCGATCGGATCGTTGGCGCACGCTTAACGTGGCGGGGAGGGTCCATTGCGGAAGCGGGTGCGCAAATTGGCGGCGTATCGGACGGACGCGTTTCGTCCGCGGACGCATGACGAGAGGGCGCCGGCGTGATCGCGTTGCTGATCGCCAATTCGCTGGCACTTGCCTCGCTGCTGATCATGCTCGCCAGCGGCCTCGCGTTGATCTACGGGCTGCGCGACGTCATCAATTTCGGCCACGGCGCGATTTACATGCTCGGCGCCTATCTCGGCTACACGGTTTCACTGGTCGGTGGATTCTGGCTGGCATTGATCGTGGTGCCGATCCTGCTTGCGCTGCTCGGAGTAGCCTTTGAGTATCTGGCGCTGCGGCCCCTGCAAGGCAGGTCGCATATCGAGGTCGCGCTGGTTACGCTCGGCCTCGGCATCATCCTCGGGCAGATCATCATCTTCTTCTATGGCGGCGTTGCGCGCAGCGTCGATGCCCCGCAGATCCTGTCGGGTTCAGTGACGGTCCTGAACCTGTCCTATCCGGTCTATCGCATCTTCCTGATCATCATGGGGCTGGGGTCGTGCGCGCTGCTTGCGCTGTGGCTCAGATACACATCCTCGGGACTCTATGTCCGCGCCGTGAGTCAGGATCCTTCCGTCGCGCGCATGATGGGCATCAATGCCGACCGGCTTAGCCTGCTGGTGACCAGTCTCAGCACCGCGTTCGCCGGTGTCGCCGGTGTGCTGGCAGGTCCCTATCTGTCGATTGACCCGGGAATGGACGTCACGATGATCGTCAACTGCCTCATCATCGTGGTGATCGGCGGCACCGGAAGCATCGGCGGCGCGATCGTCGCAGCATTGCTGTTCGGGTTCATGCAGGTCGCCGGATCGGTTTTCCTGCCGAACATCGCCGCGCTGGTTCCCTACATCTTGCTGATGATCGTGTTGTTGGTCGCTCCCCGCGGCATCGGGCGCGGCAGGGTGCTCAATTGAGTAACCGGACAACGACCGCGGCAAGCGAGCGTGTTGCCCCGCTAGGCGCGATGGGCGGATCGTCCTTGCGCGTGCCGCTGACCCTTGTCGCGGTTGCGATTGTGTTCGTGGTCGGCGCGGTGGTGCCAACCCGCTTCGCCGGCGATTTCGTGCTGCGGCTTGGCAATGAAGGCTTGCTGCTCGGCATGCTCGCTCTCAGCGTCGCGTTCCTGATGAACCAGGCCGGACTGGTGGCGCTGGGGGCGGCCAGCATCTATGGCGGCTCCGGCCTGCTGTTCGCCATCGCCATGAACGATTGGAACCTGACCCCGATGGTGGCGCTGTGCGTCGCCTTTCTCATCATTGTAGTCTACGCCACCGTTCTCGGCGCGCTGATCGTGCGTACCAACCCGCTCGCTTTCATGATGCTGACGCTTGCCGCCGGTGAGATGATCAGCCACGCGGTCATGCTGGAAGCATTGCGCGACTATACCGGAGGCGCCGACGGCCTCGTCGTCAGCTTCAAGGGTACGGTATTCGGCATGGAGGCCGCGGACTTTGCCAGCCCGGCGCGGTTCTGGGTGGTGATGTGGGTCGCGGCATGGCTTTCCGGTTTGGCGCTGTGGGCCGTCGGCCGCTCCCGCCTCGGCGCGATCCTGCGCGCGGTGCGTGAGAACGAGGAACGCATGCGGTTCTCGGGATTCGACACCTATCTGCCGCGCCTGATCGCCTACGTCCTCGTCAACATCGTCGCCGCCGTAGCCGGCCTGCTGCACGTGCTCAACGCCGGCTTCGTCTCGCCTGAGAGTCTCGGGATTTCGGTCAGCACCAATTCGCTGGTCGCGGCCCTGATGGGCGGCATTGCCGGCTCCGTGGGACCGCTGCTGGGCGGCGTGATCTTCTCCTTTGCGCAGGATGAATTCGGCGCGCGCGGGCTCACGCAGCTTCTGACCGGCATCGCCATCGTCGTGTTCATCGTGATCTTCCCGCGCGGTGTCGTCGGCGGATTGTCGAGCATGGCATGGCTGCGGAAGCTCGGCGGCAGGCGGGAGGCTTCCTGACATGCTCAAGATCGAGAACCTTTCCGTGAGCTATGGATCGGTCCGCGCTTTGTCGGACGTCGATCTGGAAGTTCTTGGCGACGGCATTCTTCACGGCGTGATCGGGCCCAACGGCGCCGGTAAATCCACGCTGCTCGACGCGGTTTGCGGTCGCCGCCGTCCGGTCGCGGGAAAAGTTCATTATCGCAACGAGGATATCACGCGGCGCTCGGTGGCCTGGCGGCGCCGGCAGGGCATGGCGCGCTCGTTCCAGCGCACCAGCGTGTTCCAGGATATCACCGTTCACGAGCAGCTTCATCTGGTTGCGCAGCATCTCGGCGATACCAGGCTCGACGACGTGATCGAGGTGATGGATCTCGCCGGCTATCTGCACCAGAAAGCCGGCCGCATCGCCTACGGCGTGCAGCGCAGGGTGGACGTCGCTTTGGCCTTGATCGGCCGCCCGCATCTGCTGTTGCTCGACGAGCCGGGCGCAGGTCTTTCGGCGGCGGAGACGCTGCATCTGTTCGAGCATCTGCGCGATCTCGTGCGCGAGCGGAAGATCGCGGCTGTCGTGGTCGAGCATGATGTCGACGCGGTATTCGCGTGCTGCGGCAAGGTTACCGTGCTCGACCTCGGCCGCCACCTCGCCACCGGCACGCCGCAGGAAATTCGCGCCGACCATCGCGTCGTCGCCGCTTATCTTGGAACCGCGGCATGAGCGCGCTCCGCATCGAGAAGCTGGTTGCCGGCTATGGCGCCTCGACGGTGCTGCACGGGATCGACCTCACGGTGAATGAAGGGGAATCGGTCGCCGTGGTGGGCCGCAACGGGGCGGGCAAGTCGACGCTGCTGCTCTCGGTCTTTCGCGAGACCAACATCATCTCCGGCGCGATCTGGGTGCATGACAGCAGGGTCGATCATCTGCCCGGCTATATGGCGGCGAAGCTCGGCATTTCAATTGCTCCGCAGGGTCGTCGCATTCTGCCCAACCTGACCGTCAAGGAGAACCTGCTGCTCAGCAAGGCGACGGGCAGGGCGGGGTATTGGGATCTGAAGGCCGTCTACGAACTGTTTCCGGTACTCGAAGAGCGCGCGAACCGGCCCGGCACCATGTTGAGCGGCGGCCAGCAGCAGATGCTGGCGATCGGCCGGGCGCTGATGGCCAATCCGAGCCTGGTCTTTCTCGACGAGCCGTCGGAAGGCCTTTCGCCGGTGTTGATCGACGGACTGGTCGGCGCGCTCAATACGATCCGCCAGGCCGGCACGGGCGTCTTGGTAGTCGAGCAGCATTTGAATCTGGTCAAGCGTGCGACCGATCGTTTCATCATTCTGGCCAAGGGAGAAGTCGTCGGCTCAGGACCGACACCGGCGATCGGTGCGCCTGAGAACCAGGCACTGATGGCGTTGTAATCAGAAAACTGAAAACCAGGCGTAGGGAGAGGAAATATGAGGAAGGCACTTACCAGTACGGGCTTCGGCGCGCTGCTTTCGGCGGCCCTGGCCATCGCGATTGCAACGACGGCGCCGACCGCAGCTTCCGCCAACGATACCGTCAAGATCGGCGTGCTGCTGATTGACAGCGGCCCCTTGGCCGGCCTGAAGGAAACCCAGACCAAGGCGGTCAATCTGGCGATCGAGCGGATCAATGCCGCCGGCGGCGGCGCCGGCAAGAGGCTTGAAGCCGTCTTCATCACCTATCCCGGCACGCCGGATACCGCCGTGGACGGCGCCACCCGCGCCGTCCAGAAGGATGGTGCGTTGTTCATTACCGGAATGGACACCTCGTCCGTCTCGCCGGCGCTACAGGCGAAGCTTCCCGCGTTGAAGGCCCTGATGGTCGAAGTGATGGCCAATGCCGACGGCCTGACCGGCAAGGGCTGCTCGCCGAACTATTTCCGGGTCAACGCCAACGATTCGATGATCATGGGTTCCTACAGGGAATTCCTGAAGGACCAGGGCGTCAAGAAATGGGACATCATTGCGGTCGATTACGCGGCAGGGCGCGACTCCGCCGACAAGTTCAAGGGCTTGATTACCTCGCAGGGTGGAACGATCGCAAAGACGTTGTTCACCCCGTTCGGGACGCCGGACTTCGGCGCCAAGATTTCCGAGCTCGGCGCAGAACCGGCCGACGGCCTGTTCGTGACGATCTTCGGCAGCGACGCCATCAACCTTGCCAAGCAGCAGCAGCAGTTCGGCCTCTTCAAGAAGTACAAGATGGTGCTGGGAAATTCCTTCGTGATCCCGCAAACGCTGCCTGCTCAGGGCGACACGGTGCTGGGCGTCTATCAGAACATCGGCTTCGTTGCCGGCTTCCCGGGCGCGCAGGCCGAAGACTTCGTGAAGGCGTACAGCGAAAAGTACAATGGCGAACTGCCGCCTTACACCGGTGCCGACCAGTACGCCGCCATTGAGCTGATCGCTGCCGCACTCAACAAGGCGAAGTCGACCGACATCAACGCTGTCCGGGCGGCGCTGTCGGGCCTCAAGGCCGACACGGTGCTTGGCGACGTGGAGATGCGCGCGGGCGATCATCAGGCCGTGCGGCGGATGGCCATCGGCCAGATCCTGCCGGGCAAGGATGGCAAGCCGACCTACCACATCAAGAAGATCGAGCCGGGCCCGGACATCATTCCCCCGGTCGATCCCGCCTGCAAGAAGTGAGCGAGCCGGCGCCGATGTCGATCAAGTTTCGACGCCGGCGCCGAACTGCTATGGCCAGGCCACGCCCGTTCGCGGCCTGCCTGTCACGCCACCAGCGACACCTTGCCGAATTGCGCCCCGGACGCGAGATGATCGAATGCGGCGCGTATCTCCGCCATGTCAAAGGTCGCATCGATGACCGGCTTCACCAGACCGCGATTGAACACATCGAGCAGCTGGCGGAATTCGGTAAGGCTGCCGCCGGTCGATCCGTAGATCTCCAACTGGCGGATGAACACGCGCTGCAGATCGGCGGGCGGATTGGAACCCGTTGTCGCGCCGCAGGTGACAAGCCGCCCGCCGCGCCGCAGCGACCGCAGCGATTCACCCCAACTGGCTTCGCCGACGCTGTCGATCACCATATCGACGCCGCCATTGCTCATCTGCAGAATCGCGTTCGAAACGCGGTCTTTTTGATAGTTGACGCCGCCGCTGGCACCCAGCGTGATCGCGCGCTCGATCTTGGCGTCGCTGGACGAGGTGACGAAGACCCGCGCGCCCACCAGTTTTGCCAGCTGCAGGCAGGCGACCGCGACGCCCCCGCCGATGCCGACGATCAGGACGCTCTCGCCGGGCTGCAAGGTCTTCTTGCCGAACAGCATACGCCAGGCGGTGAGGTGGCCCGTCATCAGCGCGCCGGCCGCGACCAGATCGGCGTCGTCGGGCAGGGGGAGGAAACAGCGGCTCGGCATCGCGATGTATTCGGCAAAGCCGCCATGGCGATGCTCGCCCATGATCTTCACGTTCTCGCAAAGCGGCTGGTCGCCGGCGAGGCAATAGCGGCAAGTGTTGCAAAACGCCTCGGAAAACAGGACGGCCTTCATGCCCGGCTTCAACCCGCTGCCGGGCTCGGCCTCGACGATCTCGCCCGCGGCCTCCACGCCCATCACCTGCGGCAAGATGTGCGTGATCCCGGCGCCGTTGTCGCGCATGTAGAGATCGACGCGATTGAGCGACGAGGCTGCGACCTTGAGCACGGACTCGCCGGGGGCAGTGGCCGGATCGGGAAAATCCCGCCAGCTGACACCTTCGGCTCCGCGCCGCTCCAGGACCGCCGCTTTCATGGTGCTTCTCCTGCTTTCTCCGCCGCGCGTTCCGGTATTCGGACACACGTTTATCATATGCGTCTTGTGCTTGTTCCCTCAAGGCGCCGTCGGACCCGCCGCGGCCAGTATGCGGTCCGGTGCAGATAGGTGAACGGACCGGTCGATTTTGAAGTTGCGGTTCATCGAAAAACTAGTACACTAGCTAACCAATAGGCCGTCAAGCGCCGCGATAAGATTTCAGGGAGAGAACGCATGAGCGGAAATCGATTTGATCCCGTCGCCCACGCACGGTCGATGCGCGCCGGCGGCTTCTGGATCGACAAGAGCTTCGACGAATTTCTGCAAGCGACCATCGCGGCCACGCCGGGAAAGCTCGCCCTTCTGGCCGACCGCGCCGATCGCCCCGAGGCGAAGCGCTTTACCTATGCCGAACTCGGCGATCTCATTTCGCGCGCGGCGGCCGCCTTGAAGCGCCTCGGCGTCGGCCCTCGCGACGTCGTCTCCGTTCAGCTTCCCAATTGGTGGGAGTTTGCCGTGATCGCGCTCGCCGCCTTCCGGGTCGGTGCCGTCGTCAACCCCCTGATGCCGATCTTCCGCGAACATGAACTGAGCTACATGCTCGATTTTGCGGAAACCAAGCTTCTGATCGTGCCAAAACTGTTCCGCGGCTTCGATCACGAGGCTATGGCGCAGTCGCTGCGGCCCAAACTGCCAAAACTTCAGCACATCATCGTGGTCGACGGCGAGGGGACGAACAGCTTCGATCAGGCGCTGCTCTCCGGCAGCGATCGTCTCAAGCCGCCCCCGATCGGCGAGATCGGCGCGCTTCCCGCCGATCAGATGGCCGTGCTGATGTTCACTTCGGGTACGACGGGTTCGCCCAAAGGCGTCATGCATTGCCTCAATACGCTGCTGGCCTGCAATATCGCGCTGGCCGGCCGCTTCGGCCTCGACACCAACGACACCATGCTGGTCTGCTCGCCGCTCGGCCATATGACCGGCTTTGCGGCCGGCATGCTGCTCGGCCTCAAGATCGGTGCCACCGTCGTGTTCCAGGACGTGTGGGAACCGAAGCGCGGCATCGCGATCATGGCCAATGAAGGCGTTACCTACTCGGCGGGTGCGGCGACGTTCCTCGCCGACATGTGCGAGGCGGTCGCCGGTGGCGCGGCAAAGCCCGCGCGGCTGCGCAAATTCCTGTGCGCCGGCGCGCCAATTCCGCCGGCATTGATCGATCGCGTCTACCGCGAGCTCGATCTCAAGGTCTGTTCGCTCTGGGGCATGACTGAATCGCTGTCGAGCACCTTGACCGAACCCGAGCGCGCGCTCGAAAAATCGTCGAAGACCGACGGTCGGCCGCTGGAGGGCGTCGCCGTAAAGGTGCTGCGCATGGACGGATCGCCGGCGCCGGTCGGCGAGAAGGGCTTGCTCAAGGTGCGCGGCGCCCAGATGTGCCTCGGCTACTACAAACGCGCCGACATGGAGCCGTTCGACGCCGAGGGATGGTTCGACACCGGCGACATGGCCTACATGGACGACGAGGGCTACATCCGCATCGACGGCCGCATCAAGGACATCATCATCCGCGGCGGCGAGAACGTGCCGGTCTTCGATATCGAAAACCTGCTGTTCAAGCATCCCGCCGTGCTTTCGACCGCGATCGTGGGTTATCCGGATCCGCGACTGGGAGAACGCGCCTGCGCATTTGTGGTGCTGCGTCCCGGCCAGACGCTCGATCTGGCCGCCGTGCAGGCCTTGATGGCGGAGCACAAGGTCGCCAAACAATATTGGCCGGAACGCATCGAGATCGTCGCCGATCTGCCAAAGACCCCGGCGGGCAAGGTGCAAAAATTCCAGTTGCGGGAGATCGCAAAAGCCTTCGCGGAACCGCCGCACAAGGCCAGCGCATGAACTCCCGCCTGCAAGATCGCGTATGCGTCGTTACCGGCGCCGCGCGCGGGATCGGCCTTGCGATCGCCGAGCGCTTCGGGCGGGAAGGCGGTCGCATCGCATGTGTCGACGTCAGCGCGCGCCGCCTGGGGCCAGCGGTCGAGGGATTGAAGAGCAAGGGGTTCGACGCCAGGCCCTATGAGGTCGATGTCGGCAAGCGCGACGATGTCCATGCTCTGTTTGCGCGGATCGAGCGCGAGTTCGTGGCGCCGGTAGCCGTGCTGGTCAACAATGCGGTCTTTGCGCGCTTCGAGCCGCTGGCGCAGATCGAAGTCGAGACGGTCGATCGCATGTTTGCGGTCGGTGTGCACGGCCTGATCTGGACCACGCAAGCGGCGGCGCCGCAGATGGAACGTCGCGGCGGCGGCGCGATCGTGAATCTGAGTTCCGTGTCGGCGTTCAATCCCGCCAAGGATTCCATTGCCTATTCCGCGCTGAAGGCCGGCGTCGTCGGTCTCTCCCGTGCATCGGCAATCGAGCTCAGCGCCAAGAAGATTCGCGTCAACGTGATCGCGCCGGGCATGATCGGCACACCGGCTTCGATCGCGCAATTCGATGAAGCGACGATCGCAACGCGTCAAGCCGAGATGCCGGCCGGCCGCTTTGGTGAGCCGGAAGAGATCGCGGCCCTTGCCGCATTCCTCGCCAGCGACGACGCGAGCTACATCCAGGGCGCCGTCATCACCGCCGACGGCGGTTGGACCATCCCTGCCAGATAAGGAGAAACGCAATGAAGCGACTGGAGGGCAGGCGCGCGGTCGTTACCGGCGGTGGCAGCGGCATCGGCCGCGCCAGCGCGATCCGTTTCGCGCGCGAAGGCGCTTCTGTGCTGGTGGTCGGCCGCGCCGGCAACACCGAGGAAACCGCAGCGGCGATCCGGGACGAAGGCGGCATTGCATCGGCGTTGATCACGGACGCGGCGGTCGAGGAAAACGTCGCCGAGATCGTCCGACGCTGCGTGGCGGAATTCGGCGGTCTGGAAATCTTCTTCGCCAACATCGGCGTCACCGGAACCAACACGCCGCTGCTGGAGCAGACGGTCGAGGAGTGGTCGGAAGTCTACCGCATCAACACCATCAGTTGCTTCCTTGCTATCAAGTATGCCGGTCGGCACATGACGGCGCAGGGCTACGGCTCGATCATCCTGACCTCGTCGGCCGCATCGCTACGCGCCAATGCCGGCGCCATCTCCTACAGCGCGAGCAAGGCGGCGGTGAACAATCTGGCGCAGACGGCGGCCAACGCCTTTGCCGGCACCGGCGTGCGCGTCAATGCCGTGCTGCCGGGACTGGTGGAAACGCAGCTGACCCGCAAAGTGTTCGAAGATGCACGCGCGCGCGGCGTCGAGGCCAAGCTCGGCCATGTGACACCGATGAAGCGACCCGGGCGTTCCGAGGAGATCGCCGCCGCCGCGGCCTTCCTTGCCAGCGACGATTCCTCCTATGTGGACGGACAATTGCTCTCGGTCGACGGCGGCGTCAGCAGTACCCACCCTTATGGGCGGATCGCGCTCTAGCAGCGGCCCGGAACAAAGAGAGCACCGGGAGAGGCGCCATGGACTTCGAACTGCCCAAGGAAATCACCGACAAGCTTGCTGAGCTGGACGCCTTTATCGAGGCCGAGATCAAGCCGCTCGAGCGCGACAATATCAAATTCTTCGATCATCGCCGCGAGAATGCCCGAACCGACTGGGATGATGACGGACGCCCGCGCACCGAATGGCGCGCGCTGATCAGCGAAATGGAGCGCCGCGCCGACAAGGCAGGGCATCTGCGCTACGGCCTGCCGAAATCATGCGGCGGCCAGGCCGCCTCCAATCTTGCGATCGCAGCGATCCGCGAGCACCTCGCCGCCAAGGGACTCGGCCTGCACAACGACTTGCAGGACGAATCCTCCATCGTCGGCAATTTCCCGATCATTCCGGCGCTCGCCGACTACGGCACCGAGGAGCAAAAGACCTATATCGAGGGCATCATCACCGGAAACAAACACCTTTCCTTCGCCCTGACCGAACCCGGACATGGCAGCGACGCGACGTGGCTGGAGACGGAAGGCGTACGTGACGGCGATCATTGGGTCATCAACGGCCGCAAGCGCTGGAACAGTCAGGTCGCCCGTGCCCACGCCAATCTGGTCTTTGCGCGCACCTCCGGTAAGCCGGGCGAAGCCAAGGGCATCACCGCCTTCATCGTTCCGACAGACACGCCGGGGCATCACGTCCTCTACAATCACTGGACCTTCAACATGCCCAGCGATCACGCGGAGACGGAACTGGTCAATGTGCGCGTGCCCGACAGCGCGATCCTGCACAAGGAGGGTGAGGGCCTCGTCGTCGCGCAGCGCTTTGTGCACGAAAACCGCGTGCGCCAGGCGGCGGCGAGCGCGGGCGCCGCGCGATACTGTATCCTGAAGGCGGTCGAATACGCCAAGGACCGCGTCGCCTTTGGCGAGCCGCTCGCGCGGAAGCAGGCGGTGCAGTTTCCGCTGGTCGAGCTCTGGGCCGAATACGAACTGGTGCGCAACTTCATCTTC
Source organism: Bradyrhizobium sp. OAE829 (assembly GCF_040546575.1). NCBI lineage: Bacteria > Pseudomonadati > Pseudomonadota > Alphaproteobacteria > Hyphomicrobiales > Nitrobacteraceae > Bradyrhizobium > Bradyrhizobium sp. OAE829. The sequence continues at coordinate 7,652,522 of NZ_JBEPOE010000001.1, forward strand.
CGTACGGCCTGGCAGATGGATCGTCAGAATCCACTGGAGATCAGCGACATGGTCTCGATCTGCAACTTCCGCGCCAACCGCCTGTGCTGCGAGGCGGCTGACCGGGCGATGCAGGTACATGGCGGCATTGGCTACAGCCGTGCACTGCCGTTCGAGCATATCTACCGGCATCACCGCCGCTATCGCATTACCGAGGGCACCGAGGAAGTGCAGATCCGGCGCGTCGCGCAATACCTGTTCAACTTCAGCGGCAAGCGTGCGAGCAGCGGATGACCGGGGCTGATGCCTCCGACCGCGGCATCGACTTCGACGTGGCGCGGCTCGATGAATATCTGAAGGGCTGGCTCGGCGGCGCTGGTCCGACATGGGTGGAACGCACGCATGGCGGGATGTCGAACCCGACATACTTTGTCAGCCGCGGCGAATGGCGCGCGGTGCTGCGCAAGCAGCCGAAGAACGTGCTGCCGTCGGCACATGCGATCGACCGCGAATTTCGTGTGCTGACGGCGCTGCAAGGCAGCTCCGTTCCGACACCCAAACCCTATCGGTACTGCGAAGATCGCGAGATCGTCGGAACACCGTTCTATCTCATGGAATGGCTGAATGGCCGCGTCTTCAACGAGTTCGGAACGCCCGGACTCGCCCGCGCCGAGCGCGCCGAGCTGTTCCGCTCGATGTGCGCCGCGCTGGCCGCCATCCACAGGCTGGATTACCGGGCATTGGGGCTGGGCGATTTCGGCCGGCCCGGAAACTATTTTGCCCGCCAGCTCAAGCGCTGGTCGGAGCAATGGACAAAATTCCGGAGCGGCGATGACGATAACCCCGCGCTCGACAGGATGGTGCGTTGGCTTGCCGAGCGCCTGCCCGAAAGCGAGACCGTCGCGCTTTGTCATGGCGACTTCCGTATTGCCAACGTGATGTTTCATGCAACCGAGCCGCGCGTGATCGGCGTGCTCGACTGGGAGCTCTCGACGCTCGGTCATCCGCTGGTCGATCTCGCCTTCAACAGCCAGGCCTGGCTGATGGCGCCGGACGAAAACGGCGGATTGCTCGGCCTGCCTCTCGCCGAGATGGGGATTCCGTCCGAGCGCGACTATCTGGAACTCTATTACGAGCTGTCCGGCGCGACCGAGCGCCTCACGCGATTTCACCAGGTGTTCGCGATGTTTCGCGGCGCGGTCGGCAGCGCGGGCGTCGCCGCGCGCGGCGATCTTGGCACCGGGGTGTTGCCGGACGCGGCGCGCGTCGGACGGCATCTGGCGCGGGCCTATGCGAAGCGCGGTGTTGCGTTGATCGAGGAACAACGATGAATGTGCACGAACGGCCGGCCATGACCATCGACGAGGCGATCCGGCGCCGCCGCTCGGTGCGTGGCTTTCTACCCGACGAGGTTCCGGAGGCGACGTTGCGGGAGGTATTCGAGCTTGCGCAATGGTCACCGTCGAACTGCAACGTGCAGCCCTGGACGCCACATGTCGTTTCGGGTGAAGCGTTGAAACGTCTTCGCGCGGCGCTGGTGGCGGCGGGGATGCGCGACGAGCCGATCAAGCCGGACTGGCCCGCTGACGGCAAGTTCACCGGCATCTATCGCGAGCGGCAGGTGGACGCGGCGCAGAAATTATACGGTGCGATGGGGGTCGATCGAAACGACTTGGTCGGCCGCAAGTTGGCCTATATCCGCAACCACGCCTTCTTCGACGCGCCGCATGCCGTATTGATCTTTATGCCGGCGCCATTCGATACCCGCGAAGCGGCCGATATCGGCATGTATGCGCAGACCCTGATGCTGGCGCTGACCGCGCGCGGCATAGCGTCCTGCGCGCAGGGCGCGCTCGGGCTGTTTCCTGAAATCATCCGCGAACAGTTCGGCATTCCCCAGAATTACAAACTGCTGTTCGGCGTTTCGTTTGGCTACGAGGATCGCAGTATCAAGGCCAATGCCGCGCGCGTCGGCCGCGCTGATATCGACGCAGCCATTCGGTTCCACCGCTGAGGGAGGAGATTTCATCGTGACGGGACCGCTGAACGGCTTTCGCGTCGTCGAGATGGGTGGGATTGGCCCTGCGCCATTCGCCGGAGCGCTGCTCGGCGATCTCGGCGCCGACGTCCTGCGGATTGATCGCATCGCCAAACCGGGCGTCGAGCCGGATTTGCCGCCGCGCTTCGACTTCTACAATCGCAACAAACGCTCCGTAGCGCTGGACCTCAAGCAGCCTCAGGCGGTGGCGACCGTGCTGGACCTCGTAGCCGGAGCGGATGCTCTGATCGAAGGTTTTCGTCCCTCAGTTATGGAGCGGCTCGGGCTCGGTCCCGATGTCTGCCACGGGATCAATCCGGGGCTGGTCTACGCGCGTATGACGGGCTGGGGGCAGGAGGGGCCGATGGCGCAGGAGGCGGGTCACGACATCAACTACCTCGCGCTGACGGGCGCGTTGCATTGCCTTGGTGATGCCGACCGGCCGCCGCCGCCGCCGCTCAATCTGGTCGCCGATCTCGGCGGCGGCGCAATGTATCTGGTGGTAGGCCTGCTCGCGGCTGCGATGGAAGCGCGTCAATCGGGCCGCGGACAGACGATCGACGTCGCCATGATCGACGGCGTCACGCATTTGATGTCGGCGTTCCAGGCGTTCCGCCAGCAGGGCAGCTGGACTGGGCGGCGTGCCGACAACATCGTCGATGGCGGCGCACCGTTTTACGGCAGCTATGCCACCAGCGACGGCAAGTTCATCGCGGTGGGCGCCATCGAGCCGCAATTCTACGCCAGTCTCCTGAAGGTGATGGGCATCGATGGAGAACCCCTGCCGGACCAGAACGATCGCACGGCGTGGCCACAGATGCGCAAGCATTTTGCGCAGGTTTTCGTCACCCGTCCGCGCGACGAATGGGTCGCGATAGCGGCGGGGCGCGACGCCTGTCTTGCACCGGTCTTGACGATCGACGAAGCGCCCGGCCATCCGCAGATGCAAACCCGTGAGGTCTACGCTAGGTTTGATGGAGTGCAGCATCCAAGCCCGGCGCCACGATTTTCCCGCACGCCCTCCGTGCTTCGCACGCCGACGCCCGCGCCCGGTCGCGACAGCCGGCAGGCGCTCGCGGACTGGGGCATTCCGCCTGACCAGGTCACAGCGCTGGAAGCGACCGGTGCGATGGCGCAGGGGTGACTATCGAAGCAGTTCGCGCGCGATGACCACGCGCTGAATCTGGTTGGTGCCTTCGAAGATCTGGGTCAGCTTGGCGTCGCGCATCATGCGTTCGACCGGATAATCCATGGTGTAGCCGTAGCCACCGAATATCTGGACGGCATCCGTTGTCACCTTCATGGCCATGTCGCTGCCGACGCATTTGGCCATGCTGGCGAGCAAATTGAGGCGTTTCCAGTCGCCGGCATCGCCGGCCCGAGCGCATTCATAGACCAGGGCACGCGCAGCCTCGATCTGCATGGCCATGTCGGCCAGCATGAACTGCACGCCCTGGAACTCCGAGATCGCCTTCTTGAACTGCTTGCGTTCCTTGGCGTAGGCGACGCACGCGTCGAGCGCGCCTTGCGCCAACCCGACGGACTGGGCGCCGATGGTCGGCCGGTTGAGGTCGAGCGCGCGCATCGACGCCCGGAAACCCTTGCCTTCTTCCCCGACCAAATTCTCCGCAGGCACGCGGACATTGTCGAAGAAGATCGGCGTGTTCGGCGCGCCGCGGAAGCCCATCTTGCGCTCGTGGCGTCCAAACGAAATACCTGACATCTTCTTCGGCTCGACGATGAAGGCGCTGATCCCGTCGGCGCCCGGGGCGTCGCTGGTCCGGGCCATCACCACAATGTAGTCGGCGACGACGCCATAGCTGCACCATTGCTTGCGGCCGTCGATGACGTAGCTGTCGCCGTCCTTCCGGGCACGCGTGTTGATTGCGGTGACGTCGGAGCCGGCTTGGGGCTCGGATATCGCGATCGCCGTGACGACGCCGCCCTTGGCGATAATGGGTAGGTATTTAGCGCGCTGCTCCTCGGAACCGAAGTGAAGCAGCGGCATGATGAACATGGTGTTGAGCGCCGCGATCGAGGCGCAGGCTGGCGAGACCCTGGAAATCTCCTCTCGGGCGAGGCACGCCATGGTCAAATTGCCGTTTGGACCGCCGTAACGTTCCGGCACCCAGAGCTGCATCAGCCCCATCTCGCCGAACAGCTTCACCAGTTCGAGCGGGAAGCGGTCGGTCTCGTCGATCTCGGCCGCGACAGGTGCGACGTGCTTTGCGACCATCTTCCGCACGGTGTCGCGGAATGCGATCTGCTCCTCGGTGAAGCTCATGTTGATCCCTGGGTCATCTTTTCTTGCCGGAAGTTTGAAAAAGGGACTTCCATTGAATGGGTGATCCATTTAATAATTCACCCCATGAGCACCAAGTCAAGCCCTCGCACGCCCGCCCGCCCGAGATCCCCATCGCCCAATCGGCGCGAACGGGTCCCCGATCATCGCGCGGCTGGAGCGCCGGCCGCGCCGGCATTCCGGCCGATCCATACGCGGCGGGCGTTCGAGGAAATCTGCGAGCGCATCCGCGAGCAACTCGCGCTCGGCGTCCTCAAGCCGGGCGACAAGCTGCCGCCCGAGCGCGATCTGGCCCAGCAGCTCGGCGTCAGCCGCAACGTCCTGCGCGAGGCCTTGCGCAGCCTCGAAATGGCCGGCGTGCTTCGGCTGCAGAAGGGCGTCAAGGGCGGGGCCTTCATTCAGGAGGGCGATACCAGCCGCATGAACGGCGTCATGCGCGATATGCTGTCGCTCGGCACGATCTCCGTCCGGGAATTGTCGGAAGCGCGCGTTCACGTGCTCGATCTCGTGGTGCGGCTGGCCTGTGCCAATGCGCGAAAAGCCGATCTCGACGCGCTCGAGGCCAATATTCGGCGCACCGAGGATGCGACGCGGGAAGGGCGGTTGCTGGACCGCGTCGAATGCTCGCGCGAATTCTACAGGCTGCTCGCGGCGTCGACCGGTAACAAGGTGATCGCCATGATCATGGACTCGGTCACCGAGATTCACATGCGCTTCGTCTACGCCAAGGTCTCGTCGAGCGGCGTCGCGATGGCGCGGCTGACGGAAAAGCGGCGGCAATTCCTGGCGGCGCTGGGTGAACGAAATGTTGCGTCGGCAACGCGCCTGATGCGTACCCATCTGGAATCGGTACAGCGGATGCTGGAGCAGGACCCCGGGGCGATGTCGCTTCACGTCGCGTTGGCGGAGGTGCAGCCCGGAATGCGCAGATAGCCCAGATAAGAGAGGGTGGCTCGATCCACGCTCGAACAATTATAACAACGGAGGAAAATGTGTCCCAGTACGCCAGATACGAATGCCTGTCGGTCGAGGTCGCGGACAAGGTCGCGACCGTGACCTTGAACCGGCCGCAAGCACGCAACGCCATCAATCAGAAGCTGATCCGCGAACTGCGAACCATCTGGGACGATTTGGCCGATGATCACGCGGTCAACGTCGTGGTGCTGACCGGTGCGGGCGACTTCTTCAGCGTCGGTGGCGATGTGAAGGCGATGTCGGAACGGCCGGGCGGCGACGTCCTCGAAGAGGGCGAGGTTCACGACCCCATGATCAGCCGCCGCGGCGTGACCCGCCAGCTCGAACTCGACAAGCCGATCATTGCAGCGATCAACGGCGACGCCATCGGCCTCGCCGCAACCCACGCGCTTCTTTGCGACATCACGGTGATGGCGGAGGACGCGCGCATCGGCGACACCCACGTCTCGCGCGTCGGCCTGGTCGCCGGCGACGGCGGCACCGTGATCTGGCCGCTGCTGATCGGCATCAACAAGGCCAAGGAATACCTGATCCGTGGCACCCTTCTGAAAGGCGCGGAGGCTGAGCGGATCGGGCTGGTCAACCACGTTGCGCCGCGCGCGGAGGTGCTCGCCAAGGCCCGCGAGATCGCAATTGAGCTCGCCAACGGCCCGACCTGGGCCATTCGCTGGACCAAGCTGTCGATCAACCAGATCGTCAAGGACCGCGTGAACATGATGCTCGAGGCCTCGATGGCGCTCGAACAGGTGACGTTCGAGACCGCCGACCACAAAGAGGCGACCATGTCATTCAAGGAGAAGCGCAAGCCGAAATACGGCAAGGCATAGTCTCCCATGGATGCGGCCGCGCCTCCGAACGACGACGTCGCCAAAATGCTTCGGGATTCCCTGCGCGGGTTTCTCGAAGCGCATTGGGCCGCCGGCGGCGGCAAGGGACGCCCGTCCCCGGACGATATCTCTGCGATCTGGCGCAAGCTCATCGGGCAGGGGGTGGATACGCTCGGGTCGGGCCCTGACGAAGGCGGGCTTCGCGAGATTCTGGTGGTGATGGAAGAACTTGGCCGCGCCGCATGTCCGGCGCCGATGTGGTCCGCCGCGCTGGCCAACTTTGCGCTCGCGGACTCGCAGGCCGACGCCGCGGTGGAACTGCTGGAAAAGCTGCACGCCGGCACGGCGGTGGCCGCTTTCTCCTTCGGCGCCCGCAATCCTGATGTGGGTGCGGGATCGATCCGGATTGACGGCTCTCGCGCAACCGGCGTGCTTTGCTTCGTCGAGGCGGCCGGTGCCACACATCTTCTGGTGGCCGTTGACGCGTCCCATCTTGCCCTCGTCCAACTGGATGCATCAGGCATTGTCCTCACGCCGACGCGCGCTTTGGGCGCCTGGGGGCTTTGCGAGGTGAGGCTGAACTCGGCGCCGCTGACGTTGCTTCGGCTTGAAGGTGCCAATCTCGACGATCTCCGTCTAAAAGCCAAGGTAGCATTGCTGGGGCGAGCACATGGCGCGGCCCGGCGGTCGTTCGAGCTGGCCGTGGACTATGCCAAGGAGCGTCACCAGTTCGGGCAACCAATCGCAAAGTTCCAGGCGATTCAGCACAAGCTCGCCAACAGCCTGATCGCGCTCGAAGGCGTCCGCCTGATCCTGGACCATGCGGCCAGGCTGCATGACATTGGAGACCGCAACTGGCGCTATTTCGCCGATTGCGCGGTTGCCTTCGGCGGTGACGCGCTGCGGCGTGTGTCGCTCGAGATCCAGCATGTTTTCGGCGCCATCGGCTATGCCGAAGAGCACGAGGCCGCGCAACATTTCAAGCGCGTGCATCTGGACACGGTCGCGCTCGGAGGGGCGCCCGAGGCGCGGCGGCGGTTGGCTTCGTATTTGCTGGATCGCGGCGGCGCGTCGTTGCCGCAACACGATCTCGGTCCGGCCGGCAACGAGCTGCGCGAACAGGTGCGGCTATGGCTCGATCAGAACTGGTCGGGAGACAGGAAGGCACGGTTCGACGAACTGCCATTTGAAAAGCGTGAGTTCGACAGTGGCTTCGCGCGCGATATCGGCAAGACCGGATGGATCGGCCTCGGATGGCCAAAGGAATTCGGCGGGCAAGGCCGTTCTCCGTTGGAACAGATCGCCTTCATGGAGACGATGGAGCAGGGCGAGGCACCGCGCATCGGCGCGTCGATTCAGGCCAACGCCCTGATGATGTTCGGCACGCCAGCGCAGCAGCAGAAGTACCTGCCAGAAATCCTGCGGGGCGAAGCCATGCACGGCATGGGCTACAGCGAACCGCAAGCCGGCTCCGATCTCGCCGCGCTGCGTACCAGCGCGGTGCGGGATGGAGAGCACTGGGCAATCAACGGCCAGAAGATCTGGACCACGACCTGGTGGGGCAAATACATGTTTCTTGCCGCCCGCACCGACCGGAATGCCAACCCGCCGCATGCCGGCATCAGCATGTTCATCGTCCCGATGAATGCGCAGGGCATTACGGTCCGGCCGGCGGGCACGATGTATGACGGCACGTTTGCCAACATCTTCTACGACGACGTTCGCATTCCCCTGGAAAACATCGTCGGCGAGGTCGATGGTGGCTGGAAAGTCCTGACGGGCGCGCTGGCCTTCGAGCGCGGTCTGGTCGGCGGCGGTATCGTGCTGAAGGTGGCGCACGCCTTCGAGCAACTGCGCCGGTATGTGATGGCGGCCGAGGGCGATCGGCCGCCGCTCGCTCAGGATCCGATCGTGCGCGACAAGATGGCGACGCTTGCCTGCGAAATCGAGATTGGCCGGCAACTGATGATGCATTGCGCCGAACTCGCGGCCAATGGCGTGACGCCGCCGGAATATGGCGCGATCAGCAAGGTCTATTCCGGCGAACTGATGGAACGCTTCGGCGAGGCGGCGCTCGACATTTTGGGCATGCGCGCCGCGATTTCCGAGCAGATGCCGGGGGCGCTCGACAATGGCCGGTTCGAGCAGAACCTGCGCCATTCGCTGATGTGGGTGATCAGCATCGGGACCAACGAGATACAGCGCAGCCTGATCGCCCAGCGTGGGCTCGGATTGCCGAGATAGGAGGCAGGCAGCATGCAGGACCGAACATCAACATCGCCCCTCGAGGGCGTGCGGGTGCTGGATTTCTCCATCATGCTGGCCGGGCCCTATTGCGCGCGGCTGCTGGCCGATGTCGGCGCGGAAGTGATCAAGATCGAGCCGCCGGAAGGCGACGAGATGCGCCTGCGCGCGCCGGTGCGTGACGGCCACAGCGCCTATTTCGGCCAACTCAATGCCGGCAAGCGGAGCATCGCGCTCGACCTGAAATCTTCAGATGCTATCAAGCTCGTCCAGCGTATGGTCGAAGACACCGATATCCTGGTCGAGAATTTTCGACCCGGTGTGATGGAGCGCCTGGGTCTCGGATATGAGACGCTGCGAAAGATCAATCCGCGATTGATTTACTGCTCGATCTCCGGCTACGGCCAGACCGGTCCGCAGGCCGAGCGCGCCGCCTATGCGATGATCGTTCATGCCGAGAGCGGCTTCGATCGCACGCTGATGCGCTATGCCGGCGACCGCGATCGGCCGGCGGCAGGTGCGGTGTTCGTCGCCGATGTTCTCGGCGGCATTTTCGGCTTCTCGGCCATTCAGACGGCAATGGTGCAGCGCTCGCGCACCGGCGAAGGGCAGCGCATCGATATCGCCCTGATGGACTGCATGCTGAACCTTCTGGTGTATGAGCTGCAGGAAGTGCAATTCTCCAAGCCGATGCCGCGGCCGACTTATGGGCCCGTGCGCACTGGGGATGGCGACATCCTGATCGCGCCGGTGTCGGCGCGCAACTTCGCGGCCCTTCGCGAACTGACCGGCCTGCCGGAGCTTTCATCCGATCCGCGGTTCGCATCGGTGCCGGCGCGCGGCGCGAACTGGACCGCGATGATGCAGGTCATCGAAAAATGGACCATGCAACACACGATGGACGAATGCTTAGCCTTGCTCGATCAGGCTGGCATTCCCTGCGCGCGCTTTCGAGACCCGGCCGAAGCGCTGGACGATCCCGATCTTGCCCATCGCGGCACATTCGCGCCGATTGCGGACGCCGCCGGCGAATTCAAGGGCGTCAACGCGCCGTGGCGAATGTCGGGTGCGCGTAGTGCGATCGGGCGAGAAATTCCGTCCATCGGGTCGCACCGCGACGACGTGCTCGAACGCGTGCTTGGACTGTCCGCGGATGAAATCGCAAAACTGGCCGCCTCCGGCGCGTTCGGAAAAGTTGTCAGAACGGCAGCAGAATAGGGCCGACCCGAGCAAGAGACTGCATCAAAAATAAAAGAGACGACCTGATGGGAGGATCGACGTGAAACGACTTCATTTCTTCGCTCTTGCGCTCGGGCTTGTGGTTCTCGCGGGAACCGCCGCCGCAGACAATTACCCGTCGCGGCCGATCCGGCTCATCGTGCCATATCCCGCCGGCGGTTCGACCGACATCATGGCGCGCGCGCTGCAGGAGCCGATGGCGAAGATCCTCGGCCAGCCGCTCGTCATCGACAACCGCGGGGGCGCGGCGGGCACGACCGGCGCCAACGAAGCCGCCCGGGCGGATCCCGATGGCTACACGCTTTTGTTTGCGAACAACGGTCCGATCTCGATCGCCCCCCTGCTTCAGAAGGGCGTCGATTTCGATCCGCTGAAGAGCTTTGCGCCGGTCTCGCTGGTCTCCAAGGCGCCGCTGGTTCTGGTTGCGAGCGAAAAGGTGCCGGTGGCCGATGCCGCCGGCCTGATTGCCTACGCCAAGGCGCAGGGCAAGCCGATGCTGTATGCGACCGCCGGACCTGGCTCGCTCGGACATCTCAGCACGGAGCGCTTTCTCAACCAGGCCGGGCTGCAGATGGTCCACGTCCCGTACCGCGGCCAGGCACCGACAACGCTCGCGATCTTCGCCGGCGAGGTCGACATCCTGCTCACAACAACATCCGACACGCTGAACGAGCATATCCGCTCCGGCAAGGTGAAGCTGCTCGGCGTCTCGTCGCCTGAGCGCTCCGCCGTCGCTCCCGGGGCCACGCCCATCGGCAACGTCTTGAAGGGGTATTCAGTCGAAACCTGGTTCGGGTTGTTGGCTCCCGCGGGCACGCCGCCTGAGATCGTCGGTAAACTCAACGCTGCCATCAACTCGACGCTGGCGATGCCGCAATTGCGCGAGCGCTTTTTGGCTTACGGCGTCGAGGCCGCGACCAGTACTCCCGCTGAACTGTCCGCCATCATTGCGGCCGAAATTCCCGCGTGGCGCAGGGTCATCGAGGAGCGCAATGTCAAGACCGAGTAATGGGCCGAAGCTGATCGGGCTTGTTCGAATCAGAACGTGCCGGGGTAGGCGCCGCCGTCGATCAGAATGTTTTGGCCGGTGATGTAACCGGCTTGCGCCGAGCACAGGAACGCGCAGGTCGCGCCGAATTCATCGGGGTGGCCGAACCGTTTGGTCGGGTTGGCTGTTCTGATCTCCTCGGTCACGGCGCCGACCTCGCGCGACGAATTCCGGGCCAGCGCCGCCAGATTGGACTTGAGGCGGTCGGTATCGAACGTGCCCGGCAAGAGGTTGTTGACCGTCACGTTGTGCTCGGCGACCGACCGGGCCAGTCCCGCGACAAAACCCGTCAAGCCGGTGCGCGCGCCGTTGGAAAGCGCGAGCATCGCTACCGGCGCTTTCACGGCATGCGAGGTGACATTGACGATGCGACCGAACTTGCGCGCGATCATGCCGTCCAGCGTTGCCTTGATCAGCGCGATCGGCGCCAGCATGTTGCCATCGAGCGCCTTGATCCAGTCCTCACGCTCGAACTTGCGGAAATCTCCGGGTGGTGGCCCGCCGGCATTGTTGATGAGAATGTCGGGAGCCGGGCAGGCGGCTAGAATGGCGTCGCGCCCTTCGTTGGTGGTCACGTCGGCAATGACGGTTTTGGGCCGGTTGCCGGTCACAGACGCGATCTCACGGGCAGCGCCTTCCAGCACGTCGCCGCGGCGCGCGGCGATCACCAGATTCACACCCTCGCGGGCGAGCGCCATCGCGCTCGCCTTGCCAAGGCCCTGGCTTGCCGCGCACACGATCGCGGTGCGTCCCTTCAGTCCCAGATCCATTTGCTCTGTTCCAATCAGGAGTTCGGCAAAGCCATGCCCGCGGGTTTTGAACCCCACATGCAGAAACTGGTCGGCTCAAAGCCGAACTGTCGCGGCCGGTGCGTCGCCTCGTCTTCGATCTCATCGACGCCGACCGAGTACTCGAAGATCATGCCGTCCGGGCCCTTGAAGTAGAGGAAGCGCGCGCCCGAGGTCGGATGCCGGCCGGGGCCGAACACGATCGGCACGCGCCGCTCATTGAGGAAGTAGTAGGAGCGCAGCACGTCGTCGCTGGTCTCGACCTGGTGGTTGATGTGCTGGATGCCGGCCTTGGGCGCACGCACCAGCGCAATGGTGTGATGGATCGCATTGACGCGCATCAGCGGAATGTCGCCGATCCGGTCGCTGACACGGGCGTTGCACACTTGCGTCCAGAACCGCTCATCGCGCGCCGGATCGGTCGAGTTGAGGCCGATATGGCTGAAGCCGGTGATCCCGGCATCGCGGCTGGCGAAATAGCGCCGGCCGCTGCGCTCCGGTCGCACCACCAGTTCGATATGATTGCCGGTCGGATCGCGAAAGCCGATGAAGGCTCTTACCTTGCGCCGCTCGGCTTCCTGCGCAGTTCCTGCATGGACGGCATGCCCGAGCGCTTCCAGCGTGGAAGCTGCTTCCTGCAGGCTCGCCTCGTCCTCGACCTCGAAGCCGACGGTCTGGGTGTTCGGATCGCCTTCGGTGTAGCACAGCGTATGTGCACGTTCATCGGAACGCAGATAGAGATCCTTCTTACCGCGCTCGGCAATCTGCAGGCCGAGGCAGGCGGTCGCGAAGTTCTCGGCCGATTCGAGATCGGGCGAGCCGAGGCGGACGTAGCTCACATCCTTCAGCTGGATCATGTTGTTCTCCTGTTCATCGGCCCGGCGCTCAGTTCCGGTACGTCCTTGCTTTCGCTGCCCCAGTCGCAGAGCGAGGTGGCAGCAAGTGGGAATTGCCGCGCCAGCCGCGGCTTGCCGTCGAGTTCCGCCATGCCGTTCACATAAGAGAAGATCAGGCCGTCCGGGCCTTCGACGTGCAGGAACATCTGGCGCGAGGCGGCCTCGCGGCCCGGGCCCTGCACGATCCTGATCTGGCTTTCCTGCATGAAGTAGCTGTTCTGCATGATCTGATCGAGCGCCTCGACCTCGAACGCCGCATAGAGCAGCCCATTGCGGTTCGACGGATAGAGCGCGATGCGGTGGTGCAACTCGTCGATCCGCAAATAGGCGATGTCGCCAACCCAGTCGCTGACCTCGGCGCCGAGCGCGCGCCAGAATGCGAGGTCGCGGGCGTGATCGGTGCTACGAAGGCCGACGCCATGGAACGCGACGATGCCGGCATCGCGCGGCGGAAAATACCGCCGTCCGCTTCGCGTCGGCCGCACCACCAGATCGATCCGGTTGCCGGATGCGTCTTCTGTCAGCAGCGCCGACTGTACATGGCGGCGCTGGCAGTCGCTGGCTGACGCCTCTTGGACCGTGAAGCCGAGTGCGCGCAATCGCCCGCCGATTTCTGCCCGCGCCGTGTCATCCCAGACCTCGATCCCGACGCTGGCGCCATCGGCAGAATTCTGGCCAAGGCTCACCGTGCGAAACCGGTCGTCGGAACGAAAGGCGATCTCGCCATCCTGATCGGAGACGCGCTGCAGCCCGAAAATGTCGGACACAAAACGCGCGCTGGCGCTCGGCTCGCTGACGGCGAGGCGCACGTAGCAGACCGAGGTGATCAGGGGAGTGGCGCGGCCGTTGTTCATCGCGCCCGTGCCTTCGGATGCTGGGATTCCAGGAAAATCTTGATCATCCGCCGCCACACCGCGAACAGCTCGTCGAACCATTTCGGGTCGTTGTCCCACAGCGTGCGCAGCGCCATGCCGCGCACCAGACTGAGCGTCAGGGCGACGATGTCAGCCGACAGGGCAGGCGGCACGCCGCTTGCGGCCAGCGCTTCGGTCCAGGCCGTCTCGACCGGCCGGCGCGCCTTGCGGGAGATGTCCAGGATCTGCTTGCGAACGGCCTGATCGGTCGACGTCGACAGCACGATGTCGATCGCTACCATGAAATGCTCGCTAAAGAAGAACTCGCGCGCGTCCTCGATCACGGCTTCGATCAGGTCACGCGGCCGATTGACGGCGGCCGCGCGGCGACGGCTTTGGATCTGCGCCTGCTCGAAGACGTATTCGAGGGTGGCGACGACAAGCGAATCCTTGGTCGGAAAATGATGAAGCTGCGCGCCGCGCGACAGCCCCGCTTCGGCGGCGACGTCGGCGGTTCGAAAGCGGGCATAGCCGCGCCGGCGAATCAGTTCCGACGCTGCCTTGAGGATGCGCGTGCGCGTTTCCTCGGTCCGTTCGGCCTGGGTTCTTCGCCGGGCGGTGCCGAGCGGGCGGCGCGCGGATTTCAGCGGGGCGGGGAGTCGGTCAGGACGATTCGCCATTTCTAGACCTCGATCTGAACGTTTCCGTCAACGATAGTGACGGGGTAGGTTTTCAATGCGATCTCGCAGGGCATGCCGGTCGGTTCACCCGTGGTCACGTCGAACGTTCCGAAGTGGAACGTGCACTCCACGGTTTTCCCGGTGATGATGCCTTCTTCCGCAAGCGATGCCTCTCCGTGAGTACACATGTCGGCGGTGGCGTAGACCGCGCCGTCGACCCGATACAGCGCCACGTTGGAGCCATCGGGCAGAGGCGCCTGCTTGATTTCGCCTTCGACCACCTCATTGGCCGCGCAGAGAACGACTGTTTCACCCATATCAAGACCTAGAGCATGGTGCTGCCGCCGTTGACGCTGATGACCTGTCCGGTCACGAACGATGCTTCGGCGGAAGCGAGATAGGAAACCATCGAGGCGACTTCCTCCATTTCGGCCGGACGGCCCATGGGAATGACGCTGACGAACTTGGCGGCGAGCGCGGGGTTGCTCTTGGTGATCGCCACCATCTGCGGCGTATTCACCGCGCAGGGCGCCACCGTGTTGACCGTGATGCCGTCCTTGGCGAATTCCCGTGCCATGCCTGTCGTAAGGCCATGAACCCCGCCCTTGGCGGCGTTATAGGCGGCATGATCCCACAACCCGTTGCGGACTGAATCGGCACCGAGGTTGATAATCCGGCCATAAGCCTGCGCGCGCATCTTGGGAACCGCGTACCAGGAGCACCACAACACGGTCCAGAGATTGCGGTCGATGGTGGTTTTCAGCGTTTCCGGTGTTTGCTCGGTGAATGCCCTGATGATGCCGCCGCCGGCGTTGTTGATGAGGATATCGAGCCGGCCGAAGCGCTCACTCGCGAGATTGATGGTCTTCTCCGCCGTGCCCTGATCGGAGAGGTCGCCGGCATGGCTGGTGACCTCAGCGCCGAACTCCTTGCTGAGGTGGGTGGAAGCCTGTTTCAACCCGGCCTCGTCGAGGTCGGCGAGCACGAGTTTGGCGCCGTCGCGCGCCAACCGCTCGGCGATCGCGAGGCCGATGCCCTTGGCCGCACCGGTGACGATCGCGACATTATCTTTCAGATTCCTGTTCATTACCTGCCTTGCCTTCACAGAATGATGCTGACGCGGCCCTGGGCGCGAAGACCTTCGCTGTCCAAGAGGCAGCGCTTTTCCTTGATCCGGAAGGTGCCGTTGCCGGGCACCAGGCGATACCGGTTGCTGCCGAAATAGGTGTCGGTGACGCCATCCTTGGTGCGGTAGGTGATAAAGGCCGAACTCACCTCGATATCGTCGCCGATATGCTTTCTGATGCGGACGTTGCTGACGAGGTGTCGCGTCCTCGAATGCGGAAACTCGGCATGCGCGGTGCGCTTCATCAAGCGCTTGACCCGCTCGCTGAGACGGAAGCGGTCGTCGGCGACATAGAACAAATTGTTGTCGGGCGAAGCGTCGACGGCGAGGTCCGTCGCCGGGACGTAATAAATCGCGTCGTCGGTGAACAGCTCCAGCCATTCCGGCAGCCGCCATTCATCCAGCAGTTCGGCTTCGGCGAACAGGAAGTCCTCGACGTCGGTGCGGGCTATGGTTTGCATCGCGGTTACTCCATCGCTCATGCCGGCACCCGGAAAATATGCTCATTCCAGTTCGACCAGAACGCGCGCATCTGCAATTCGTCGTCGTAGGACGGATTTTCCTTGCCCATGCCTTTCGAGATGTCGTTCCACTGCGCCTCAGCGGAGTTGCGAAAGCCGCGCTGGCACTGTTCGAGCGCCTCGACGTCGTCAGGCGTTGCAAAGCCGCCGGGCCCGAGAAATTCGAGGAAGTTGAACAGCCGGTACTTCCGCGCCCATTCGGTCTCTTCCTTGGGGGCGAGGGCCCAGGCGCTGATATTCATGAAGTCGGGCGCGGCGGGATAATAGGTTCGCACCGTCACGGCCATGATGTCGTTGATCACGAGATTAGGGAAGATAAACAGATTCCGGTTGAAGGTGGCGATGCGATCGGCGCGTTCCTTGCCGAACCGATTCACCAGGCCATCAAAAAGACGGGTAAGCTCGCGTTTTCCCTCTTCACCCCATGAGGGGATCCATTGCGCGACTGGGCGGCCCCAGGGGGCCTTGTATTCGAGCACGGCATGGCCTTTGCCGAGATCGCGCGCAGAGCCCTCAAAGGCGACCTGAGCCAGCGCGCCGGTCGCCGACTTCAGGTAGTCCAGATAGGTCGCATGCGTCGTCAACGCGTGGTAGCCGTCGATGCTGTTCTCGGTCAGCAGTTTCCAGTTCGCCCGCATCGAATATTCCTGCGTGCCGCCGACGATGGTCATTCCCATCTCGGCCTGATCGCAGATCACATCGAGATACTCCTTCACCGGACCAAGATAGTCCGAAAGGCTTTCGACGCCCTTGTCGAAGCAGATGAAATTGAGATCGCGGTAGCTCTCGAACCGCGCCACCTGCTGCATGTTGGAGGTCGAGCGCTCCTTGAAGTCCTCGGCGTAGGAGGACTCGCCAGGCTGGCTGCGCAGCGTTCCGTCGAGCCCAAATACCCAGCCGTGATAGAAGCACTGGAAGGATTTGGCGCTGCCGTGCTTTTCGCGGCAGACCTGCGCGCCGCGGTGCGGGCAGGTGTTGAGCATCGCCTTGAGATTGCCCTTGCCATCGCGCGCGAACAAAATATTCCGTCCCCCGACCGAACGCGTGACAAAATCCCCGGGCTTGGCGAGTTCGGAACTATGGCCGAGGTAGAGCCAGCATTTGTCGAAGATCTGCGCCCGCTCGGCCTCCAGTATATCGGGATCGACAAAGGCCCGGCGCGAAACCTTGAATATCTTCTTGCCTTCATCGATCATGAGCGCGGTATTCATCCGTTGGAACGCGTTCATTGCTGTTTCTCCCTGGAAATTTCTTTTCTTTTCATTTCAAGGCGGCCCGCAGATCGTAGGCGGGCGATTCAAGATCGGCACGTGACGGCCTCGCGTTCGCTGCGATCACGCGCTTGAGCATGGCCATCTCCTTGGCGGCATTGACCGACAGCGCGCCGACCACTTCCGAGCCGCGCATGGCGATGACCGAAAACCTTCCCGAACGTTCATCGCCGCGGATGATGTGATCGCTGTCGAGCATATCGCCGGCGACCTGGATGTTCAGGTCGTACTGGTCGGTCCAGAACCAGGGCGGGTCGCTGTACTCTCTGGCCTCGCCGATCATGTTCGCCGCCACCGAAATCGCCTGGTTTTGCGCATTGGCCCAGGTTTCGACGCGGATCGCGCGGCCGTGACAGCGGCTCCATTGCAGAGCGGCATCGCCGGCGCAGAATACGCCGGACGCCGCGGTGCGGCCGCAGGCATCGACGGCGATCCCGCCCGCCGTTGGCAGGCCAAGCCGTTCGGCGACCGTCGGCACCGGTTCGACGCCGATGCCGATCAGCACCAGATCCGCCTCGACCTCTTCGCCATTGCTGAGCTGAACGCCATCAGGCGTACTTCCGGTGACGGTCGCACCAAAGATGAAGTTGACGCCATGGCTGCGATGCTTGGCTGCGACGAGGTCGCTGACGAGCGGCGGGAATGCCCGGGCCAGCAAGCGCGGCTCGCTCTCGATCACCGTAACGAGACATCCGTTCTTTGCGGCTGCGCAGGCCGCCTCGAGCCCGATCACGCCGCCGCCGACGATCACGATCCGGGATTGATGTTGAACGGATTTGCGAAAGCGCAGCGCATCCTCGACGTTGCGCAGGTACTGAATTTCAAGGCATGGGTTTTCCAGCGCAGCAAGCCGGCGAGGCCGCGTTCCGGTCGCGATCAGCAGGCGATCGTAGGCGAACGAACGGCCATCGGCTGTGGTAACCGTGCGGCGGTCGGCGTCGCAATCAGTTACTGCCGCACCGGTTTCGAGTCGAACGTTCAGGACGTTGCTCCAATCCCGGGCCTGCTTGATGTAGGCTACCGGCGCGTCCGGGCTGTAGAGCATCGCCTTGGACAATTGCGGCCGCTCGTACGGCGGATGGGGTTCTTCGCCGAGGATGGTGATGGCGCCCTGAAAGCCGCGGGCGCGCAACGCTTCCGCCGCACGGCCGCCGGCCTGGCCCGCTCCTGCAATCACGATGTTTTCGACTGGCGCCGACAATTTCCGCTTTCGCTCCCTGACGCGATCTTGATCGTCGCGTCCTTTCCGCAAGTCGGTCGAGCGAGGTTTCGCAAAACCGTGCAGCTTATTCTTTCGATTGCATCCATATTAAAAACAGTCCAACCTGCTTGTAAAGTGACATCGCAGGTTCCGCCCGGAGAATGTGGGCTAAGGAACTGGCGCGGTGCATAACAATATCGAGGATGCGCGTTGTGGCCGAGGCCATCGATAGCCATACCCATTTCGTACCCGTCAGCATTCCGCAGCAGGCCGGGCGCAATCCGCTCTGGCCCTCAATCGAGCGCAAGGGCGCGGATGGGGCCGCGGTGATGGTCGGCGGCAAGGTGTTCCGCGTCATCGATTCACGAAGCTGGGACGCCAGGCGCCGCATCGACGACATGTCGGCCGACGATGTCGACGTGCAAGCGGTCTCGCCAATGCCGGAACTGCTGTCGCATTGGTTTCCGGCCGCGGATGCCGACGCGCTGTGCCGGCATATCAATGAGGGCATCGCCGAACTCTGCAATGCGAACCCCAGGCACTTCATCGGCATCGGCATGGCGCCGATGCAGGATGCGTCTCTCGCCGTCAAGCGGTTGGACGAGATCAAATCGCTCGGCCTGTGTGGCATCGAGATTGGCAGCCACATCAACGGTATTCCGCTAGGCGATATCAGGCTGCACGATGTCTATGCCGCGGCCGAACAGGCGGGGTTGATGGTGATGGTCCATCCGCTGCATCCGCTCGGTCTCGACCGTATGGGCGGCCGGCCGGAGCTGGCGGCAGTTGCGGCATTTCCGCTCGAAACCGCTTTTGCCGCCGTGTCACTGATGGCCAATGGTGTGACCGAGCGTTTCCCAAAACTGCGGATCCTGCTCAGCCACGGTGGCGGCGCGCTACCCTGGATCCTGCCGCGACTGCGGCACGCCCGGAGCATCGGACCGCCCTTGGACAGCCTGTTTCCGCGCGATCCCGGCGAGATGGTGAAGTCGTTCTATTACGACACCATCCTCTATGACGATGTCGCGTTGGACTATCTGGTGACCAAGGTCGGCAAGGATCGCGTTGTCGCAGGATCCGATTACCCGTTCACGATCAAGCAGGACCGGCCGGCGGAGTTTGCCGAGCGGGCGCTCGGCCTCGCGCGTGAAACGTTCATGAGCAATGCGAAGGGCTTGTTGGGTCTCGACATCAGGGCCCCGGCTTGAAGCAAACCTGAAGGGAGGCTGTTCTGGCTACCTGCTATTCCTATCGTCAGTTCTGTTCGCTTGGGCTCCTTCCACCGCGTACGCCGGCAAGGCCGGACCCGCAGGTGCCGCGCGACCGTGCATTGGGACCGTGCGCGCATGGCAAAATCGGCGCATTCTATTTCTATGCGGAGGGTTCGCGCGACGATCCCGCCTTCGGCTTTTGCGACATCGAGGTTTCTATCCAGGCGGTAGCGACCGGGAAGGTGCGGGCCGAGCTCTATTGCATCGCCGACGGCTACCAGACCGCACGCGGTGTCGGCGCCAGCCATCCGCTCAAGATCGCGGTGATGGCAAAGGACCGGGTGGTGGCTGTAGCGGCCTGGCACTTTGCCGACGTGATATGTGGCCATGCCGATCCCATGAACTTCGCAACCGATCTTGATATCGCAGATGAATTGTTCGCACAGATCGACCGGATTGAACTGCAGGAAACCAAAGGCGAATCCAGGGCGTGCGAGTAGAAGGGTAGGCCATGCTGATGCGCGCCGACGCCGCTACTTGCGGGCCCAACAAAAGAAACCGGCTAACTTGCTTGTAAGCTAAAAATTAGTATGCTAGTGTACTGTTAAATTGAGATCCGTTCAAGCGGGCTTAACGGGGAGGGAAGCATGATCCGGAAATTTGGATGGACGGCCGCGGTTGCCGTGATTGCCGTGGCAACGATCGGTGACCTGTCGGCCGCCGAGAAGAAATACGGGCCCGGCGTCACCGATACCGAGATCAAGCTCGGCCAAACCGTGCCCTATAGCGGGCCGGCGTCGGCGTTCTCCAGCTACGGCCGGGTGATGACCGGCTATTTCAAGATGGTCAACGAGGCCGGCGGCATCAACGGCCGCAAGATCAACATGATCTCGCTCGACAACGCCTTCAGTCCGCCGAAGGCAATCGAACAGACCCGGAAACTGGTCGAGAATGACGAGGTGCTAGCCGATGTCGGTACCGTCGGCACGACGCCGAATGTCGCGATCCAGAAATATCTGAACGGCGCCAAGGTGCCGCACATCTTCGTGTCTGCCGGTGGCCGGCGTTTCGCCGACCCGCAGAACTTCCCCTGGACCGTGCCGATGTATCCGGGCTTCGAGATGGAGGGGAAGACGTTCGGGCAGTACATCCTCAAGCACAAGCCGGCCGCCAAAATCGGCGTGCTGTATCAGAACGATGATTACGGCAAGGACTTTCTGGTCG
Source organism: Bradyrhizobium sp. OAE829 (assembly GCF_040546575.1). Classification (NCBI taxonomy): domain Bacteria; kingdom Pseudomonadati; phylum Pseudomonadota; class Alphaproteobacteria; order Hyphomicrobiales; family Nitrobacteraceae; genus Bradyrhizobium; species Bradyrhizobium sp. OAE829. The sequence goes on from NZ_JBEPOE010000001.1 coordinate 7,672,946, forward strand.
GCCTGAAGGCTGCGCTCGGCGACAAGGTCAAGATCGTTGCCGAGGTGACCTATGAAATAACCGAGCCGACCATCGACTCCCAGATCGTTCGCCTGAAGGATTCCGGCGCCGACACGTTGCTGTACTTCTCGACGCCGAAATTCACCGCGCAGGGCCTGCGCAAGGTGAAGGAGACAGGCTGGACGCCGCTACAGTTCCTTGCCAGCCCGACCAATTCGGTCAAGACCGTGCTGGAGCCGGCCGGCTTCGATAACGCGCAAGGCATCATCACGACGCAATTCACCAAGCAGGCTGGTGATCCGGCCTGGGCCAATGACCCCGAAGTGACTGAATATGTGGAGTTCATGAAGAAGTGGGTTCCAAATGACAATCCCGGCGATTTCGTCGCCCTGTCGGGCTATGTCAACGTGCAGGGCATCGTGCAGGCGATTACGAAGTGCGGAGACGACCTGACGCGGGAAAATCTCCTGAAACAGGCGACCAGCATGAAGGGCACGCGTCTCAAGATGATGCTGCCCGGAATTCAGCTCAACACCACGCCTCAGGACTACGCACCCTACGAATCGCTGCGCATGGCGAAATTTGAAGGTTCGTCCTGGAAGCTAATCGATGACGTCGGAACGTCAGCGTCGGCGAAATGATTACGTCTGGTGGATCAGTCGGTTAGATCGCACTTTCAAGATCTGAAGGTGACCAGTTCGGTCTGTGAGAATGTTGACCATAAGTCTTCAGATTCAAAGATTGTGAATTGCCGAAAGGGCACACATCGTCAGGTCCGGTCCAACCATGTCACGACCTGCTGGGGTGAGATCGGATGAAGCGCAATAAATGGCCCGTTCGGTCCGAGAGCATCCTCCACGGCCGATATCACGCAGGCGGCGGCCGGAATGGTGCCGCCTTCGCCCGCGCCCTTGACGCCGATCGGGTTTCGAGGAGAAGGCGTTTCCATGTGGTAGATTTCGATCCTCGGCATTTCCGACGCCATCGGCAGTAAATAGTCGCCGTAGGTGGTCGTCAGCGGCTGTCCTTCCTCGTCATGGATCATGCGCTCGAACAACGCGTTGCCAATGCCGTGCACCACGCCGCCGCGGATCTGGCCGTCGACAATCATTGGATTGATCAGCCTGCCGCAATCGTGGACCACCACGTAGCGAACGACCCTGATATCTCCGGTGTCGGGGTCGACTTCGACCTCGCAGGCGTTTGCGCCGTAGGCAAATGTCAGGGCATTGGAATTGAAATAGGCCGTCGCAGCGAGGTCCGGCTCCATGTCGCCCGGCATCGGCATTCCTGTATTTCCAGACAGCGTGCGAGCAATCTCGGATAGTTTGATTTTCATGTCCGGGATGCCCTTCACATGCACTGCGCCGCCGGCAAGCTCCAGGTCGTGTTCGTCCACTTCAAGCTGATGGGATGCGAAGGCGATGGCCTTGGCACGCACCTTGTGCGCGGCAAGTTGTACCGAAGAGCCCGCTGTGACGGCAATGCGGCTGGCGATGGTCGAGATGCCGAGTGGGAATTTCGCGGTATCGGCGGTTTCAACCGTTACGTCTTCGAGCTCAACGCCGAGCACGTCTGCGGCAATCTGCGCAAAGGCCGTGCGATGGCCCTGGCCCTGGCTGGATGCGCCGGAGGCAATGATAACCTTGCCGCCCGGCGTTACGCGAACGGACGCCCCTTCGAACGGCCCGAGCCCCGTATCTTCGACGCAGGATGCGATGCCCAGTCCGCGCAGCTTGCCGCGGCGTTTCGATTCGTTGCGTCGCGTCAGGAAATTCCCCGCGTCGATCTTTTCGAGAACGAGATTCAGTGCGCCGACATAATCGCCGCTATCATAGGAGATCGGTGAACCATCGCGCGCCTTCATGCCGGTGGTGTAGGGCATCTGGTCGGCACGAATGAAACTGCGGCGCCGAACCTCCTGCCGGTCGATGCCAAGGTGCCGCGCGATTCGGTCAGCGAGGCGCTCAAGCAGGAATGCGACGTTGGGCCGGCAAGCCCCACGTACCGGCGAGGTCGGCACCAGGTTGGTGAGGACGACGTCGAGCGACAGATCGAGGGCCTCGAGGGCATAGGGGCCGGGAAAGCTGGCGAGAGCGGTGGCCGGCAAAATCAGTCCATAGGGTGCGTAGGCGCCATTGTCGTGGATACATCGCCCGCGGATTGCGCGCATACGTCCGTCATTGTCGAACGCGACGTCGAGCGTCCAGGTCTGACCGCGTTGTTGAGTTGTGGCGACAAAATGCTCCTGGCGATCCTCGATCCATTTCACGGGGCGGCGGCACTTGATGACGGCGAGGGCGACAGCGAACTCCTCGGCATAGACGTTGGCCTTCGGCCCGAAGCCGCCGCCAACATCGGGCGTCATGACACGAATGTCATTCTCGTCGCACTTCAAATAGCCGGCGAGATGCCGCCGGACCATGTAGGGCGATTGCGAGGAGGTCGAGATGGTCAACGCACCGGTCAGCAGGTCGATATTTGCGACCACTCCGCGGCATTCCATCGAATGACAGCCGCCGCGGTGAATGTCGAAATGCTCGGTCAGCACATGATCTGCTTTGGCGAACACCGCGGCGGTGTCGCCGAAGCCGGCCTTCATCGTAGCCGCGATATTGCTCGTGTGCTGCGAGTGCGCCTTGGGCGAGTTGGCGTTGCAGGCGAGGGTGGCATCCGAGACCGCCGGCAGGTACTCGATATCGAGCACCACCGCGGCAGCAGCGTCCTCGGCCTTGGCGCGGCTATCGGCAAGAACGATGGCGATGGCTTCGCCGACATGGCGAACTTCCGTATCGGCCAGGGGATGATAGGTGATCGGCGTCTTCAGCAGCGGATGTGGCGCCATTGGCGGCATCGGGCCGGGTGCGATGTCTTCGAAATCGGCCATGGTGTAGATCGCGGCTACGCCCGGCATCGCGAGAGCGTCGCTGGTATCGATGCTGCGGATCCCGCCATGGGCAAAACTCGCCCGCACAAAGGCGGCATGCAGCATCCCGGGCAGCTCGATATCGTCCACATATTGGCCCTTGCCGGCCAGCAGGCGTGCATCTTCCAGGCGCGTAACAGCGGCTCCAAAGTAGCGTGCGCTCATGTCCGGTCCGCCCTGGTTGCTGCGACGTCCAGCGCCGCCTGCACGATGCCCTCATAGCCGGTACAGCGGCAGATGTTGCCCGAGATCGCGATCCTGACGTCCCTCTCTGTCGGCATGGGCGTGGAGCGCAGGTAGGCTTCGAGTGTCATCAGCATTCCCGGCGTACAGAAGCCGCACTGCAGGCCATGATTGGTTGAGAAAGCCTGCTGGAGCGTCGATAACGAATCAGGATTGCCAAGGCCCTCGACCGTTTCCACAACGCTGCCTTCGATCTGAACCGCCAGCATGAGGCAGGAGCGCACCGGCGCGCCATCCACGATCACGGTGCATGCGCCGCAGACGCCGTGCTCACAGCCAAGATGTGTGCCGGTCAGCCCGAGTGAGTGCCGGAGGAAGTCGCCAAGATGCGTGCGAGGCTCGACTTTGGCCTCACGCTGCTCACCGTTGAGTGTGAATGAGACAGATCGTTCTGTCATGATTGCCGCTCCAGCGTGGCGCATGCGTCGTTCAAGGCTCGACCGATGAGCACGCCGGCGAGATGGCGCCGGTAACCTGCCGTCACGTGGGCATCTTCCATTGCTTCCTGTGAGCGGGCTGCTTCTATGACGGGCTCGATGTCGAGATTGTCGACGTGCTGGCCGAGTAGCGCGCTTTCGGCCTCGGTCAATCGCCGCGGCGACGACTCGACACCGAATGACAGAAGCACCGCCCGCGTAATCCGGCCGTCCCGGTCGCCCTCGAGGAGGGCAATACCGCCCGCAACGGCGAAGTCGCCATGCCGCCGCGCATATTCCGCGAAGCCGTAACCATGGCCATTGGCCCATGGCTTGAAGCGGAGTGCTTCGAGATACTCCTGCTCGCCAAGAGCGGACTGCAACAATCCTTCAAACCAGGCGCTTGCGGGAATGACATGGCGGCCGGTCGGCCCCGAGACGATGAATTCCGCGTCAAAGGCGGCGCAGACAGCAGGCTGCTCGGCCGAAGGATCGAGATGGCAGCAGCTTCCACCAATCGTGCCGCGCGCGCGGGTCTGGATGTGGCCGACATGCTCGAGGCCGCGTGCCAGCAGCGGGAGCCGGGATCGAACGGTTTCCGACGACAACACGTCCATTTGGCGGGTCATCGCGCCGATCTCGATACCGTCAGCGGATTCTTTAATTCCTGCGAGTTCGGGAATGCGGTTGATATCGATCAGGTGATCGGGGGCGATAACCCGCAAATTCATCATCGGCATCAATGATTGTCCGCCCGCAAGGATCTTGGCATTGTCCAGACGGGCCAGCAGCGCGCCGAGCTCTTCGCGTGTTTGCGGACGGTGATATTGAAAGGGCGATGCTTTCATCGGATTTACTTCAGGTCGAGGAACTTCGCGACAGCCTTGATGAATGCTTCGGGGGCCTGGGCCATCGGGGCATGGCCGCATCCCGGCATTTCGATGAGTTCGGCCCTTGGTAGCGCCTTTGCCAGCGTGCGTGCCATTTCAGGCGGTGTTGCGGCGTCCAACTCACCCACTACCACCAGTGTCGGGTTAGGTATCTTCCCGATCTCGGCGGCGAGATCGAGCGCAGCCAGCGCGTGGCACGCTTCGGCGAACAAGTCCGGATTGGTCTTGACCAGTGCGTTACGCCGCTCGGTCATGATGTCAGGATTGAGCGCGATAAAGTCTTCCGGAAACAGCCGCTTCAGCGCGACATCGACGATCGCTTCCATGCCGCTTTGGCGCACCCGTTCAGCCATGGCATAGAACGATTGCTTGCCTTCCGGCGAGAAGCTGACGCCGGTGTCGGCCAGGACCAGCCGGTCGAACTTCGCGCCATGGCGGATAGCCAGCGTGCTGGCGATGAAGCCGCCGAAGCCGTTACCCAGCACGTCAGAGGTCGTCCCGAGATCGAGTGCGTCAAACAGGCCCGCAATGCGATCCGCAATTCCCTCAATGGTGGAACCCGCGGACGACGAGCCGCCAAATCCCGGCAGGTCCGGGACGATGACGCGTCGCTGCTTGGCAAGCGCCGGGACGATCTTGTCGAAAATTGCGCGATCGGCGAGCAGCGAGTGTAGCAGGATCAGCGGCTTGCCGGTGCCGGTTTCGGCGATGTCGAGCGTGCCGTCACGCAAGCGAAGGGATGTCATGGGTAACCTCTCAATAGACGCCGAGCAATTGCTCGACCAAACGATCGTTGGAGCGGAGCGAGTTCGCATCGCCCGCGTGCGCGACGTAGCCGGTGTTGAGCACCACGACCTCGTCGGCGATATCGAGCGCCAGCTTGATGTTCTGTTCGACCAGGATGATCGACAAACCGCTGTTGCGCAGTTGTTTGAGTACGGTCGCTACCTCGGCGACGATCTGCGGGGCGAGCCCCTCGGAAGGCTCGTCGAACAGGATGAGGCGCGGATTGGTCATCAGGGCGCGACAGATGGCGAGCATCTGTTGTTCGCCGCCGGAAAGCGAGCCGGCGAGTTGCCGCCGTCGTTCGGATAACCGGGGAAAGGTCGCATAGACCTGCTCCAGCCCCCACCCGGGTCCTTGTTGGGAGAGCCCGCGGCGAGCCGCGACCGTCAGGTTTTCGTAGACCGTGAGCGAGGGGAAAATACGTCGGCCCTGCGGCACCAGACCGACGCCGTTGAGCGAGATGCTTTCAGGTGACATGCCCGCGATAGACTGACCGAACAGCTCAACGCGAGCGGCCTTGACCTTGACCAGCCCCATGATCGCGCTGATGCAGGTGGTCTTGCCGGCACCGTTGCGACCGAGAAGTCCCAGGACTTGCCCCTTCTTCAGGTTGAAGGACAGGTTGTGCAGGACATGGCTCTCGCCATAGAACGCGTTGAGGCCGCTGATTGCGAGCGCGTCAGTGTCCAAGATACACCTCCCGCGTTCGGGGATCAGCGACCACGTCCGCGCGGCTTCCTTCCACGACCACCTGTCCATGCTGCATCACGGTGATCACGTCGGCGAAGGCGAGGGCGACGTCCATGTCGTGTTCGATCATGACAATGGTAACGTCGCGCGGAATGGATTGAAGGAGACGCTGAACGTCCTGGCGTTCGTCGGCAGAAAGTCCGGCCAATGGTTCGTCGAGCAGCAGGAGTTTTGGCTTTTGCGCAAGCGCCATCGCGATCTCGAGCCGTCGCCGTTCGCCATAACTCGTCTCCGCCACGGTTCGGTCCGCAACATGTTCGAGGCCGACTAGGGCAAGTGTTGCGCGTGCTTCCTCCCAGAGCGACGTCTGACGGCGCAGGTCGGACCATGGATTGAAGCGAATTTTGCGGAGGCCGACGAGAGAGATGACGACGTTGTGCAGCAACGTGTTCTTGGAGAACAACGTGATGATCTGGTAGGTCCTCGCCATGCCGAGATGGGTTCGCTGGCTCGCAGACTTCCTGGTGACGTTCTGACCGAATATCCGGATCTCGCCCTGCGACGGCGGAAAATCACCCGCGATGAGATTGAAGAATGTCGTCTTGCCGGCGCCATTGGGGCCGAGCAGCAGCCGCCGTTCCCCAACCGGAATGCGCATCGAGACGTCGCGTACGGCTGGCAGTCCGCCAAAGTAGCGAAAAAGTCCGGCGACCTCCAGAACAGGTGTCGTCATCGAGCGGGCCCCTCGGCAATAGAGGGCGCATCGGCAGGCTTGTCGGCGCGCGGCCGATTCTTCAAAGCGCGCACCCAACGTGTAAGACCGGGCACCAGACCTTCAGGCATGAACAGGACAATCGCGACAAAAATGACGCCAAGCAGGATCAGCCAGCGCGTGATGTAGGCGCTGACGATATTTTTGAGAATGACGACGAGTGCCGCGCCGACTACCGGCCCGAGCAGGGTGCCGGTGCCGCCGGCGATCACCATCAGAAGGGCTTCGGCCGACGTCGTAAGATGCAGCGTCTGGGGGCTGACGAACTGATGGTAATAGGCATAGAGCAGGCCGGCAATCGCGCCCCAGAAACCTGCGAACACGAAGCTTAGCCACTGAATTAGCCATACTTCATAACCGAGCGCCCGCATGCGCCGCGGTTGATCACGGGTACCTTGCAGGCTCTGCCCAAGTCCGGACTGAACGAAGCGTGCGATGCACCACAGCGCTATGCCGAGAAAGGCGAGAACGAAATAGTAGAAGATGGCAGGATCCATCAAATTGAGGCCAAACGGGTGCGGTCGCTTGAGTCCGCCCAGCCCGTTGTCACCGCCGGTCAGGCTGGCCCATCGATAGGCAACGCCCCACAGGATCTGGCCAAGCGCCAGCGTAATCATCAGAAATCCAAGACCTGACGCGCGCAGGGCCAGAAAGCCAAACAGCATCGCCAGCACTGTCGTCGCTCCGATCGCGATCAGTGCTCCCGCAAGATGCCCGAAACCCGCATGCGCGGTGAGGTATATCGACAGATAGGCGGCTACACCGAGATAGGCCGCGTGACCCAGCGAGGTCATGCCGCCGAACCCGATCAGCAGATTGAGGCTGAGGGCGAGAATTGCCGCGATCACGATCTGGCTTGCGATGTTGATGTAGTAATCCGACGTGACCAGCCACGGCAATGCCAACAGTGCGGCGACTGCAACAAGCCACGAGATCATGCTGGATGGGACACGCATCAGATCGCCTGCCTTCCGAACAGGCCAGTCGGCCGCAGCGTGAGGACGAGGACCATCGGCAGGAAAAGGATCACGTAGGCGAGATCGGGAAACAGCGCCTGCCCATAGCTGTAGATGAAGCCGATGAGGAGGCTGCCGACGAACGCGCCGACCAGGCTGCCGACGCCGCCCAGAATAACGACGACCAGCGCAAGCGGCAGCATGTCGGAATCGAGGCCCGGGTATACCGACAGGATCGGTCCTGCCAGCACGCCTCCGGCGCCGGCCAGCGCGGAGCCGAGGCAGAATACCGCGGAGAACAGCAGTGAAGTCCGGATGCCCATTGCGCGGGCCATCGGCAGATCGTCGACGCCGGCACGGATCATGGCGCCGAGACGGCTGCGCTCAAGCAGCAACCAGAGCGCGGCGGCCAGCGCGAACGCGACGCCAATCACGAACAGGCGATAGATCGGAAACGCCAAATTCGAGACGCGGAGGGCGCCCGCCAGTTCCCGGGGCATCGGAACCGGACGCGGATCGCCGGTCCAGATCCACACGCAGGTGTCGGCGATGATGAATGCGATGCCGAGCGTCACGAGCACCTGGGCCAGCGGCTGCCCGTTCAGCCGGCGCAGGATAAAGCGCTCGATCAAGGTACCGAGGATGCAGATTGTGCCGCCACCGATCAGGATCGCGAGCCAGAAATTCACGCCGGCCTCGATCGCCGACACGCCAACATAGGCGCCGAGCATGAAGTATGCGCCGTGCGAGAGATTGACGATGCGCATGAGGCCGAAGATCAACGAAAAGCCTGACGCCAAAATGAACAGGAGGGATCCGAACGCAAGACCGTTCAAACCCTGAATGATCCAGAAATTCATGCGGATCCCTCCCGGCGGAGCGAATTACTTCGCCGCTGTCCAATCGCGCGAATAGACAGGGCTCTTGAGGAATTCGTCAGCCCCGTAGGTCCAGAACTGGCTAACCGCTGGATAGGTCTTGATGACGGTGTTCTGCAGCCTTCCGTCCTTTTTCTCGACCTTGCGGATCGACACATCGAGGATGGGCTGGCCGTACGCGTCGAGCTTCACCGGACCATAGGGGCTTTGCGAGATGTTGACGCTACGCAAGGCCTTCATGAAGGCGGCCTTGTCGGAGATGTCGCCCTTGACCTGCTCCAGAGCATTGTTGAGGAACTGGCAGGCCATGTAGGCGCCGACGGTGTAGTAGCCCGGATCGGCGTTGTAGGCCTTGCGCACGGCTTCCACGAATTTCTTGTTGGCGGGAGTATCGGTTGCGGCGCTATACCAACCGGACGAGATCACGCCCACCGCTTCATCGCCCATGCGCTTGAGAATGCCCTCGTCGACCGTCGTCATGGCGCCGAGAACAGGCTTTTGCATGCCATAGTTCTTGTATTCACCAAGAAACTTGATGCCGTTGCCGCCGGCAAACCCCGCGAAGACTGCATCGACGCTCGGGTCGATCTGCGTAATGTAGGTGCCGTATTCCGCGGCGTTGAGCGGTGACCACAGCTTCTGGACGACCTTGCCGCCGTTCTGTTCGAACGTTCGCTGGAAGCCAGCCGAAAGTTCATGGCCAAATGCGAAATCGTCGGCGATGATCGCGATCTTCTTGTAGTGCAAATCCTTCGCAGCATACTCGCCGAGTGCATGATGCGCCTGCGCCGACGTGCCGACAGCGCGCACGAACCATGGATTTGGCTTGCGCTGGGTCAAGTCCTCGGCGGCAGCGGAAGGCGAGATGATTGGCGTCTTGGTTTGCCGGATGTAATCGTCGATGGCGAGTGCCTCGAAGGCCGCCAGTGGACCGATCAACACCTGCGCGCCGTCGCGTTCGACCAGTTCCTGCGCCTTGGTTTTAGTCACGGCAGGTTGGCCGGCTGTATCGGCGGTGATGATCTCGATCTTGCGCCCGGCCATTTCGCCGCGGTGCTCATCCATACACAGCTTCAGGCCTTCTTCCATTTGCCGGCCGCCGGCGGCCAAGGCCCCCGACCTGACCGTCATAAAGCCGACCTTGAGCGGTTCGGCAGCCTGCAGCGGCGTCAGAGCCGTCCATGCCCATGCGGCGAGGATTGTCGTCGATAAAAAGATGCGGGTACGCACCATGCTTAATCTCCCTGGAGCCGAGACTTGATACATCACAATTTATATTTTTGCTTCTTGTTAAGATGTCACCAAGCCATCCAAAGAGTCAATCGTCGGATAGAAAGTTATTCGAAGTGCCATTTTCTTGATGTAATCGGCTCGAAAATAGCAATATGATCCGCTGGGTAGGTACCGAAATTGAAATCGTGATATCTTACAAGATAGAAAAGAGGCGGCAGTTCGACGATGCAAGGACAGCGAATCTACGATTTCCTGAGGCGGGGTATTCTGACGTGTGATCTGCCGCCCGGCCGCGAATTGCGCGAGCAGGAGCTCGCCCAGCAGTTTGATGTCAGCAAGTCGCCGGTGCGCGAGGCGCTCCAGCACCTTGTCAGCGAAGGACTGGTCATCGTCATTCCTCGTCAGGGGTATCGCGTGTCGCCGGTGTCGCTGCGGGATGCCAACGAGATCTTTGCGTTTCGCCAGGCGCTCGAACTCGCGTGCATCGCGGAGGCGGTGAAGAACGCATCGGACGAGGAACTGAAAGCACTCGATCGGTTTCGCGAATTCGATGGCGACTACGAAGACCAGTTCATCAATTACAACCAGGAATTTCACTGCGTGCTCGCGCGATGCTCCAACAACGGCCGGATGGCGCGAACGACCTGTGATCTGATCGAGGAAACCGAGCGCCTTGTCAGGATGAGCGTCGCCGCGGTTCGGCCCAAAGCACACAAGTTCGTCGAAGAGCACAATGACATTATTTCAGCGCTTCAGGCGCGCGACTCGCGCCGTTCGGTCAGCCTGCTGAAAGCTCACGTTTCGGCGGCCGTCAAACGGTTCAGCACCGCCCTGGAATGGACGGCCATGCAGGCCTGAGCTCAGCTTTTCGACGACTTTCAAGAACGGGGCCTGTTAATGATCGACCGCAAAAATCGCTATGGCTTGACCGCAGCACGCATCCATGACGCCGACGGCCGCGCTCGCCGTCCAACTTCCACAACGATCGATATTCATTCGCACATCTTTGTCCGCGAAGCAGCCAGGGTGGCGCAGCCACACAACGACATCAGCCGTATTTCGCTGGCCCACTTCGCCGACGACGCGACCAAGGCAATCAATGCCGGTCAAGAACAGGACATTATGGAGGTGATGACCACAATCGACCGGCGATTGCGTGATCTCGACAAGATGGGCATCGATATCCAGGTCGTCGCTCCTGCGCCCGGGCAATGCTACTATCATCTCGATGCGAAAATCGCCGAACAGGCCCATCGCATCGCCAATGATGGCGTGGCTGAATTCTGCTCTCGCCGGCCGGATCGATTTGTGGGACTGGGCGGGATTACGCTGCAAGAGCCCGAACTGGCGATGCGCGAACTCGACTATGTCATGAGCCATCTGAAACTGAAGGGTGTTCAGATTCTAACCAACGTCGATGGCAGGGAACTGTCTGATCCGGCTTTCCGCCCATTCTTCGCCAAGGCTGAAGAACTCGGCGCTTTCATCATGCTGCATCCCAACGGTTTCACGCACGGAGAGCGTCTTACGCACTTCTACTTCAACAACGTAGTGGGCAACCCGCTTGAGACCACACTGGCGCTGCACAACCTGATCTTTAGCGGAACGCTGGCGCGTTTTCCTGATCTGAAACTGATGGCTGTGCATGGTGGGGGCTATCTGCCGGCGTATTCTGGACGCATCGACCATGCATGGGGCGCGCGGCCGGATTCCCGTGGTGACCTGCCGCTAGCGCCGACAACGTATTTGCGTCAGGTCTATCTCGACACTGTTGTCTTCAGCTACCATCAACTGGCTTATTTGCTCGACCTGTTCGGTCCCGATCGGATTTTGATGGGCACCGACTATCCCTATGACATGGCCGAATACAATCCGATCGGCCACATCGCCGGTGTCGACGGTATGGATGAGACGACATTGGCGCAATTGACCGGCGGCAATGCGAAGCGACTGTTGCAACTCGATTCTTAAATCGGCCTTCGCCGTCTGGCGGTCGTGGATACATGAACGACCGCTTCAGGCGCGCCAGGCGGACCGCACTTGCTATGCTTAGTCCTGCTTTTGCTGTAGTTTGCTCAAACTGGCCCATGATGGATTGGAGCGAGAGTTTGGCTTCTTCAATGAGATAGTTGGCGGCGTGTGCACCGGGAGATCAAAGAGAATCTAGCAACAACCAACGTGAACGACAGTTCATCGCTAACAACGAAGTAAGTGTCAGCAGGGGCGCCCGGCGCAACCGAGGTGTCGCCGCAGCCAAATCATCAGCCACTTCCGTGGCTACGACCGTTGGGCGCGGCAGGTTTGTAGTGCAAAATGGCGATCTAAACCCGGCGGCGATAGCAATATTGGAACGGATATAACGACCAGAGGTTGACGGAAACGATTCGCTCAAAGGGGCTAGTTGTCCCATAGGCGGAAGAAGCGTGCCTTCTCCGAAATCGCCAGGCTGTCCCGAACGGCGGTCGCCGGGGCTGTTGAAGGACAGTTTGTCACAGCAAGTGTGCAACGTATTTAAGACAAGTGTCGACCTCCACACGGTTCTTATTAAAGATGTAGAACTACGCTTTACAACTTGGGTACGAGCGGCCAGAGTTCGCCTCTGGGTGCTGAGTTGACTGGCTGGGCAGTTACTGAGGCTCCCTTGAGGCGGTTCCTCAATGGCGATGATGGGCGGGATCTTGATGGCAGCGTGGCGCAGGGCGCTGCGGGTCAGTGGATTTCTGCATATCGTGGAATCGACGTGTAAACGCACGATGCTTGCCATCGTGACGCTGGTCTTGGCGACGGCCCTGGCAAGCTGCCAGCCTGCTACGTCTGAAGGCATCAAGTTCAGCTGGTTTTACCGCTTTAATGTTGAGCTTTCCCACGGTGATGAGCCGATCAACATCGAAATCATCATCGCCTGCGGCGCCGAGGCGAGGCAGATTCCGGGGGAGGGGCGCAGTTCCCGTGCGATCTGGGCGCCCTATATTTACGGGGTTCGCACCAAGAACGGGGAGGGCGTGCTCGTTCAAAGCCCTAACGTTTGCGACCGGGATGTCGTCAAGGAGCCAGTCCCCGCCGATTTTCTTCCTGTCGTGTTCTGGGCGCCGGATGCCGGCAATCTGGAATTCCTCGTGGCTTATCTGCACGAGCGGGCATACGAGCAGCCGGTCTCGAAACTGAAGTTCCATCGCGCCACCGTCACCACGGCAACTGAAGCCGACCATCAGGCGTGGCGCGAGACGAAATGGAAAGACAACATCGTTCCGATCGGGGACCGGCGTGAGGACCACGTCAACGGGCGAAGCTACTTCCGTGGCGACGGCTTCTTCCCGAAAGGCGATCCGCCTACTGCTATCGCGACATGTACGGCCAGTACTTCTCCCAGCCGCAGGGTGGAGAGATGCCAGCGGCTGATCATCGCATTTTCATCGATGAAAAACTGATCGGTACCTGGCCGGGAGCTAGGATGATGGCGCCTGGCGCCGTCATCGTCGAGCGCGATCAGTACTTTTGGCTACCTAGCTACTTCGACCTGGATCACGAGCTTGCGAGGATGCAATGAACACCGAAACTCAATATGCATTGCTTAGCGATTACGTGTATTCGCGCTCTGCAGCCAATAACGAATTTGATCTAACGAAGCTCATTCCCGGCGCAGTACCTATACTGACCATGACTGTAGCGTCGAGCGGCTTTTATGCCGAGGCCTGGACCATAGGCGGAAAGACCGTGATCGCTTTCCGCGGTACGGACTTTAACGCGCAGAGCATAACTATTGACTTCACTCAGGGCAACGATGGCCTCGCGTGGGGAAACGTAAATACGGCGCAACTTCAGAATGCGATTCCTTTTGTTCAGCAAGTTAAACAGCAGACTGGCGCAACTAATCTGGTTTTCACGGGTCATTCGCTCGGAGGTGGACTCGCAGGCCTCATGGCCCCAAAGTATGGCCAGCCTGCTTACGTCTTTGCGCCTGCACCGCCTGCTGACGCTGGTGCTGATCCTCTACGTCTTTCAGGGGTTTAGGGACGCGCTGCGCGATTAACCTGCGCTGCGTCGATACCCGGAGCGATGCGGCATTGCATTGGCATGACGGGAAGTTATAGACGCTGAGAGCTCGGCGTCGTCAGTAGAGCCTCGTCCGGTAGGCTTCCTCCATGGATCATGAAGAGCCTGCTTGAAAGCCGAGTAAATTGCTGTCCGTCTTGCTCCCTTCAACGGCCGCGGAATTGCGGGTGGCGCTTGGCGGCAAAGGCGGCGATTCCCTCCTGTGCGTCACCGGTGCGGCTGGCTTCTACGATCGATTCCTTCTCAGCATCGAGCTGATCCGATAGGCCGGTTTCAAATGACTGCCGCAGCATGCGGCGGACGGCCCCGAAGGCGCGTGTCGGACCTGCGGCCAGTTTGGCGGCGAGGGTCGCTGCCTCACTCTCGACGGCATCATCAGGCGCCAGGCGCGACACCAATCCGAAGTCAAGCGCCTCCTGCGCGGTCAGTCGTCGGTTGAGCAGGAATAGTTCTTGTGCGCGTCGCATCCCGACCATGCGTGGCAGGAACCAGGTGTTGCCGCCGTCGGCGGTCAGGCCAAGCGCGCCATAGCCGAGCGCGAACCGCGCATCGTCGGCCGCCACGACGATGTCGGCGACGTAGAGCAGACCCAATCCACCGCCGCCGGCACCACCGCGCACGGCAGCGACCACCGGCGCGTCGATGCTGGTCAACCGCTCGATCGCCAGATGATAGCTGTCGATCATGCGGCGCAGTCGGTTCGGCAATTGCTCGCGCGCGGTTCCCGCGAACAGGCTGAGGTCGCCGCCGACCGTGAAGTTCGGTCCGCTGCCGGCGATCAGGACGGCGCGGACATCCGATCGCTCTGCAATCTGGGTTGCAGCTTCGGCAAGATCGGCGGCCATGCTTTCATCGATCGCGTTGCCCTTGTCCGGTCGGTTCAGGCGTAACGTCGCGACGCCTGCGTTGAAATCCAGCAGCACCGTTCGTAACGGGCCCGCGGCGTCATGCCATTGCGCGGTATCGGTGAATTGCTCTAGCGACTTGATGCGTCCCTGGTCGATCGCGATCAGATGCGCAAAGGTGGCATTGAGAGCAGCGCCGCCCTGTTTGCCGCGGCCGCGATAACGGCCCGTCACCAGCAGGCGGCCATCGGTGAGATCGAGAAACCGTTCCGGCTCTGCGCGCGCCTCGAAGTGCCGGGCGATCGCACCCCAGCCATTCTTCCGCATTGCCGCGGGGCCATCATGATTGCCGCCGATGCCGAACGGCATGCCCTCGGCGGTGCGCCCGGTGAATTCGGGGTGCAGCAAGGCGTCGAGTTGCACGCGGTCGCCGGCGGCAAGTGCTGCATAGAGCGCACGGGCGAGTTCGGCGGGGCTTTGGCATTCCAGGCTTTGGCGTTCCATGCCGTAGGTCCTCCTTTTCGATGCGCAATGACAGCGGAGTGCGGCAAATCAACCCGACGGGCAAATCACTTCCGATTTACGGAAATCATGTCAAGTCCCGAACTGAAAAATAGTTCGCTTTTACGGAACCCCAAATCAGTGCTTCTGTATGCCCATCCCGTCCTGATCAGAAGGGCGTCGGCCGTCGTCACGGACGTTGGGCGGGTTGCGGTGGACGCTTGGTTCACGTCAGACGACGGCGTGGATCGAGCGTACGGCAAAACCGTGTGGTCCTGGCGCCCGTTGCCGGCGTCAAGCTGTCGGAGAAGCGTGAGCGGAACCGGCAGCGACGGAGTCAACCAAGAACTCGTCTCCGGGGAGATCACGGCATAAGCCGTAAAGCCATTGCGCAGGGAAGGCCGGGTGTTCCCCGCTGGACCTGTATGCTCGTGTGCAACACTTTAGTGCAAACCGCACACGGGACCGCGGGTGCAGCGCGCACCCGGTCTTCCCTGCGCCCTCTCATTTCGAGGGCAAGGAGATTTCTGGCAAAGCTCGGGCGCGGTGCGTCGCGAGATCGCGGATTCACGTTCTCCACCATTTCCCCCTGAAAATGTCCTTGAAGCCCAAATCGGCCGGTGCTATTATTTGAACGGTCAGTCGGATTATTTTAGACCAGGCCGCGGGGCTCCGCAAGAAGAGTTCGGGCCAGCCGCGAAAGATAAAAGGGGAGATGCAGCGATGAACGTGGTGCCGCGCGCTTCGCAATGGGGCGAATTGATCCGCTCCGACAGGGTGCACGGCTCGCTCTACAGCGATCCCGCAATCTTCGAAGCCGAACTGCAGAACATCTGGTATCGCACCTGGGTTTATGTCGGACACGAGAGCGAGGTGCCCAACGTGAACGACTACGTCGTCAAGTCGATCGGTCCGCAATCCGTCATCATGACCCGTGACGAGCAGGGCAAGGTCAATCTCTTGCTCAATCGTTGTTCGCATCGCGGCAACCAGGTCTGTTCCTACGACAAGGGCAACGCGCGCTCCTTCACATGCCCGTTCCATTCCTGGACCTTCGCCAATGACGGCCGGCTGGTCGGCTACGCCTTCCCCGACGGCTATGAGGGCCAGGATAAATCAAAGCTTGCGCTCGGCCGCGTGACGCGGGTGCAGTCCTATCGCGGCTTTGTCTTTGGCTCGTTCGCAGCCGAAGGCCCTGATCTGGGGGAGCATCTCGGCGGTGCTGCCGAGACCATCGACCGTCTGGTTCGCTTCTCGCCGGAAGGCGAGGTCGAGGTCACCGCGGGCTTCCTCAAGCACCGCGTCAAGGCCAACTGGAAATTCATCCTGGAAAATGAATGCGACGGCTATCACCCGGCCTTCGTGCACTCCTCGATCTTCGGCGTCGCCGACAGTGCGATCGGCAAGCTCTATGGCGGCGCCTCGACGGCGGTGACGCGTGACTACGGCAACGGCCATACCGAGATCGACCTGCGGCCCGAGTTCCGCAAGCGTGACGCGCCGATGAGCTGGTTCGGCACCACGGAAGCGCGGTTGCCGGATTACACGGCGCGAATGAAGGCCGCCTATGGCGATGAGAAGGCGCGCGAGATCATGATCGACGGCACGCCGCACGTGATGATCTTTCCGAATTTGTTCATCGCCGAAATCCAGATGTTCGTGATCCAGCCGCTCGCGGTCGACGACAGCGTGCAGCATGTCACCGCGCTGCAGTTCAAAGGTGCTCCCGACATGAACCGGCGTCTACGCCAGCAGACCATGGGATCGGTCGGCCCGGCCGGGTTGTTACTGGCGGATGATTCCGAGATGTACGAGCGTTGCCATCGCGGCGTGCTGGCGCGCAATCCCGAATGGATTTTCCTCGGCCGCGGCGAGAAGCGCGAGCGCCAGGACGAACTCGGCTTCAAGGTCGGTCACGTCACCGACGAGATCCCGTCGCGCGGCATCTGGCGGCACTACCGCAGCCTGATGGAGGCGCGCTGATGCTGTCGCGCGAAAGCAGCGCCACGCTCATGTCAGCCGTAACCGCCTTCATCTACAAGGAGGCGCGGCTGCAGGACGAGCACCAGTACGAAGCCTGGGAAGCGCTGTGGACCGATGACGGCGTCTATTGGGTGCCGGCCAATGGCGACGACATCGACCCCGAAAAGGAAATGTCGATCATTTACGACAACCGGTCGCGCATCTCGCTGCGCGTCAAGCAATTGCTGACGGGAAAACGCCACACTCAGACGCCGCAATCGCGACTGCGGCGGCTGGTGTCCAACATCGAGCTGCTGGACCAGCAGCCCGGCGGCGATATCTCGGTCGCC
The DNA here is from genome assembly GCF_040546575.1 of Bradyrhizobium sp. OAE829. Taxonomy (NCBI): domain Bacteria; kingdom Pseudomonadati; phylum Pseudomonadota; class Alphaproteobacteria; order Hyphomicrobiales; family Nitrobacteraceae; genus Bradyrhizobium; species Bradyrhizobium sp. OAE829. The sequence continues at coordinate 7,690,447 of NZ_JBEPOE010000001.1, forward strand.
AGCAACAGCATGGTGTTCGAATCAAGCCTGCGCGACGACACGGTCTGGGCTGCGCGTAACGAATACCGGCTGCGCTATGTCGATGGCGAGCTGCGCATGGCGTACAAGAAGGTGATCCTGGTCAACAACGAGAAAGCGCTGTTCACGCTCTCGTTCCTGATCTAGCCGAAGGCGGAAACTAGCGATGATCGATAAAGGTCCTGTTCTGCTCGATATCGCCGATGGCATCGCGCGGCTGCGGCTCAACCGCCCCGACGCCGCCAACGGCATGAGCGTCGAGCTCTTGAGCGCGCTGTGCGACGCCATCATGGTCTGCCACGGCCAGCCGGACCTGCGCGTGCTGCTGCTGAGCGGCGAGGGCACGAATTTTTGCGCGGGTGGCGATGTCAGGGCGTTTGCGTCGAAGGGCGAGAAGCTGCCTGACTACATCAGGCAGGCGACGGCCTATCTGCAGAACGCGGTGACGGGATTGCTGCGGCTGGAGGCGCCGGTGATTACTTCGGTGCAGGGATTTGCGGCGGGCGGCGGCGGCTTCGGTCTGGTCTGCGCCTCCGACATCGTGATCGCCAGCGAATCCGCCAAATTCCTCGCAGGCGCAACGCGTGTCGCGATGGCGCCTGACGCCGGGGTGTCAGTTACGCTGTCGCGCCTGGTCGGGCTACGCCGGGCGATGTCGATCCTTCTCACAAATCCGGTGATCTCGGCCGCCGAAGCCCTGAGCATGGGCATCGTCACCAAAGTCGTTCCGGATGCCGAACTGGCCGAAGCGTCGCTCGCGATGGCGCGCGAATTGGCGGCCGGTGCGCCGAAAGCGCTGGCCGCGACCAAGCGGCTGGTCTGGGCCGGGACCGGCACCAGTATCGAGCAGTGCCTGTCCGAGGAAGCGCGCACCGTGTCCGAACTATCCGGCATGGCCGACGCGCGGGAAGGGCTCGCCGCGGTCATCGAGCGGCGCAAGCCCGTCTTTACGGGACGCTAGTCAGTGCCGACCTCTGGCATGCGTGCGTTCGGGCGGCTCGACGGCCGCCGCGTTTTCGTCTCGGGCGGCGCGAAGGGGATCGGTGCTGCGATCGTCCGCAGCTTTGCCGATGCAGGCGCTCACGTCGTGATCGCTGATCGTGATCTCGAAACGGCGTCCGGTCTGGCCGGACAGGTCGGAGCGAGTGCGGCCCGCCTCGACGTCAGCAACACCGGCATGGTGCAAGCGATCATGGCGCAGCACGGGCCGTTCGATATCGTCGTCAACAATGCCGGCGTCGACCAGCATGCGTTCTTCACCGATACGACGCCGGAGGATTGGACCAAACTGCTCGCGGTCAATCTGGTCTCGGCCTTTGCCTGCACTCACGCCGCGTTGCCGGCGATGCAGGTGGCCGGGTTCGGGCGCATCATCAACATCACCTCAGAAGCGGGCCGGCTGGGCTCCAAGGGTGGCGCGGTCTATTCCGCCGCCAAGGGCGGTGTGATCGCCTTCACCAAGAGCATTGCGCGCGAGAATGCGCGCTTCAGAATCACCGCCAATGCCATTGCGCCGGGGCCGATCCGCACGCCGATGCTGGAAGCGGCGGTAGCCCAAGGTGGCGACAAGATATTGCGCGCCATGACCGACGCCACGCTGTTGCGGCGGCTCGGCGAGCCCGAAGAAGTCGCCGCAGCTGCATTGTTCCTCGCTTCCGATCAGGCGGCCTACATCACCGGCGAAACACTTGGCGTATCCGGCGGCATGGGAATGGGCGGCTGATATGACGCGCGCAAGCGAAGATATCGCAACGGCGCCGATCGACCTTGCGATCGCGCGTATCCGCGCGGTCTACCGCAGCTGGAACCGCGACACGTCAGTGGCCCAGATGCGCAGCGATTGGGATGCGGCCTTTGGAGGCAGCACCGCCCCGGTGACCTGCGAACGCGTCTGCGCCGGGGGCGTCGATGGCGAATGGATATCGCCGGCCAATACGCCCCTGAATAGGGCCATTCTGTATTTTCATGGCGGCGGCTTTCGCATCGGCTCGGTGGAATCGCACCGCGACCTGATCGCGCAGATCGCGCTCGCCAGCGGCTGTCGCGTGCTCGCCATCAACTACCGCCTTGCCCCGGAACATCGTTTTCCGGCGGCGCTGGACGATGCGCTGGCGGCCTATGGCTGGATGCTGGGGCAAGGGCTGGCGCACGGCAGTATCGCCTTTGCCGGAGATTCCGCAGGTGGCAATCTCGTGCTCGCAGCCATGCTGGCCTTGCGCGAACGCAAACTTCCGCTGCCTGTATCGGCGGTTCTGATGTCGCCATGGACTGATCTGGCGGCGACCGGCACGAGTTATGTCAGCCGGGCCGAGGCTGACCCGATCCATCAGCGCCCGATGATCCTGGCGCTGGCCAAGAATTATCTGGGTGCGCAGGGCGATCCCTGCGACCCCCTGGTCTCGCCGCTCTATGCCGACCTTGCGGGCCTGCCACCGCTGTTGATCCAGGTCGGCGACCGCGAAACCGTGCTGGATGATTCAATCATGTTCGCCGACCTGGCGCGCGCCGCCGGTGTCGATGTTAATCTGGAGGTCTGGGATGGCATGATCCATGTCTTCCAGATGTTCGGGGCGGAGCTTTCCGAGGCGCATCGGGCCATCGCATCGATTGCGCAATTTCTCAACCGACACCTTCAAATCAAGGACGAGAGGGCATCATCATGAACGTCAGGCCCGCCGATCCACGCAACCACGCCGATAGCGAATTCCATTTCTCGGAGCAGCCGCAACTGTCAGAGGAGTTGCGGATGCTGCGCGAGCAGGTCCGCCGCTTCGTCGAGAAAGAGGTCGTGCCGCATGGCGAACAATGGGAGCGCGACGGCAAGATCCCGCGCGAAATCTACCGCCGCATGGGCGCGCTCGGTTTCCTCGGTATGCGCCACGCGGCCGAATATGGCGGCACCGACATGGGGCCACTGGCGTCGATGGTGTGGGCAGAGGAACTCGGGCGATCTACCTTCGGCGGTTTCACGTCATCGGTGTTGGTTCATACCGACATGTCGGCCGTCCACATCACATTGCGCGGTACGCCGGAGCAAAAGCAGAAATATCTGCCCGCGATCATCCGTGGCGAGACGATCTGCTCCATCGCGGTGACCGAACCCGATGCGGGCTCCGATGTTGCCGGGCTGAAGACGCGAGCCCGCCGCGACGGCGATGACTGGGTCATCAACGGCTCAAAAATGTTCATCACCAATGCTGTCTACGGCGACATCCTGATCGTCGCCGCGCGCACCGATCCCGCCGCCAAGGGCAGCCGTGGCATTTCGCTGTTCATTGTCGAGCGCACGACCCCGGGCATTTCGGTCACAAAACTCGACAAGCACGGCTGGCTGTGCTCGGACACCGCCGAGATCAGTTTTCAGGATGTCCGCATCCCCGCCGGAAACCTGCTGGGAGAGGAGAACCGCGGTTTCTACGGCATCATGGAGACCTTTGAGAATGAGCGGATCTGCATCGGCGGCATCTGCGCCGGCGAATCCGCCAAGGCGATCGAGCTCACCACCAATTATGTGAAGACCCGTCAGGCGTTCGGTGGTCCCTTATGGAACCAGCAGGCGGTGCGGCTCAAGCTCGCCTCGCTGGCGACCAAGGCCGCTGCGGCCCGGGCGCTGGCGTATCATGCCGCGGAACTGGTCGAAGCCGGCAAGCCGTGCCCCCGCGAAGTCTCGATGGTGAAGGCGCTGTCGCCGGAAGTGCTGCACGAAGTCGTGCATGGCTGCCTGCAGCTGCACGGCGGCTCTGGCTTCATGCGCGGCACCCCGATCGAACGGATGGTGCGCGATGCCAGGGTGCTGACGATTGGTGGCGGGGCGACTGAAGTGATGCTGGAAGAAGTTGCCAAGCGGATGTGAGGGCAGTAACGAAGCGCCATGCGTTTCTTCCTTCTCCCCTTGTGGGAGAAGGTGGCGCGAAGCGCCGGATGAGGGGTCTCTCTCCTTAAGCTCAAGTCTTACCGTGAGGAGAGAACCCCTCACCCGTCTTCGCTTCGCGAAGCCACCCTCTCTCACAAGGGGAGAGGGGGCACTGCTGTTGCCGCTATACCCTCAATTCACTGGCTTAAAACTCAGCGTCGAGAACTCCGACTGCATGATCTGTAGCTTCTGGTTCGAGAACCGCACGCCGGGCCCAAAACTGATCGGCGCCATGATGCTGGTCTCGACGTTCTTGGTCTTCTCCAGTTCGGTGATGGTGCAGGCCCAGGTCGGCTGTTTGCCGCAGCGCTCGATCGCGGAGATCAGCACCTTGGCGGCAGCATAGCCGGTCATGGAATAGCGGTTGATGCCTTTCATCTCGGCTTCCGGAAGCAGTCCCTTGGCCTTCTCGAGGAAGGCTTTGCCGGCAGCGCCTGCGAAGGGTTCGACATAGTCGACCGCGTAGATGCCGTCACCGGCCGGTCCCATCAGTTTCAGTACCGGCTCGACCCGCCCGGGCCAGAAGATGCCGACCACCGGCTTGATGTCGAGTTTTTCCAGCTCCTTCATCATGGCGATGTTCTCGCCGATGATGCCGCCGGCGAGAAACACCTCGGCGCCGGATTCCTTCAGTTGCAGCATGTCGGACGAAAAGTCCTGCTGGCCCTTCTTGTAATTGCCGCTGTAGACCACGTTGAGCTTCCTGGCCTTGACCACGGTGTCGAAGCCGTCGCGCACAGTGATGCCGTAATCGTCGTCCTGCGTGATCAGGCCCCATTTCTTGCCGGGGTTCTTCTCGGCGAGATAGTTGACGAGGTGGATGATGCCTTCCTCGTAGGATTGCCCGACCACGAACACGTTCTTGCGCGGCGGCTCCCAGAGGAATTTCACCGGAGCCACGTCGATCACAGTGGGGATACCGGCTTTCTCCAGCAGCGGCATCACGGCGATGGACTGTCCGGAGCCGGAGATGCCGAGCAGGGCAAACGCCTTGTCGACGTCGATCACCTTCTTGACGCCCTGGATAGTGCGGGCGGTGACGTAGCCGTCGTCTTCCAGCACATATTTGATCTTGCGGCCATTGATGCCGCCGGCGGCATTGGCTTCCGCGATCGCGATCTTGTGGCCGATCGATGCGGCGACGCCGAGCAGCGCCGGCGGCCCGGTCAGGGGCTCGACGTCGCCGATCACGATCTCAGTGTCGGTGATGCCGGGGTCGGCCGCCAGTGCCGTGCCGGTCGAGAGATACGCGCCCGCGAGCAACAGCGACGCGGTCGCCAGATATTTGATCATCGTTTCCTCCTCCTGTTCGATTGCCTTTTTGATTAGTAACGAAGCGGCCAGTTCACCCACATTCGCCTGAGGTCGTGCCATGCGCCGACCAGGCCGCGCGGCTGGAAACGCAGGAACAGGATGATAACGAGGCCGTAGAGCATGCTCTTGAGCTCTTGCGCACCGATCGAGAACAGCGCGTCCATCTGCGCGCTGAACAGGCTGAAGGCCAGCCGGGTCGCTTCCGGCAGCAGCACGATCAGGATGGTGCCGAGCACGGCGCCGAGAGCCGAGCCGAGCCCGCCGACGATCAGGATCGCCAGCGCCTCGATCGAGAGCAGGAACGGAAAGCCCTCGACGCTGACGAAGGACAGATATATGCCGTACAGCGCGCCGGACAGACCAGTGATGAAGGAGGAGGTGACGAAGGCGAACAGCTTGTAGGCGTGCAGATTGATGCCCATGACGCGGGCGGCGGTGTCGTTGTCGCGGATCGCGACAAAGGCGCGGCCGACCCGGCTGCGGCGGATGTTGAGCGTCGCAAACAGCGTGAGGACGGCAAAGCCGAGGCAGAGGTAGGTGAAAGCGGCGTCGCTGTCGAAGCTGATGCCAAAAATCTCCGGCCGCTGCACCGAAATGCCGCGGGCACCGTTGGTCAGCCACCGCGCTTCCAGGATCACGGTGTTGATGATGAAGGAGAAGGCGAGCGTGGTGATTGCGAGGTAAAGCCCCTTCAGTCGCAGCGACGGCGCGCCGACGATAAGGCTGGCGAGCGCCGGCACCACGCCGGCGCCCAGGAAGCCGACCAGCGGATGCATCTGGTATTTGGAAACCAGGACCGCATAGGCGTAGGCGCCGGTGACGAGGAAGCCGACGTGGCCGAGCGAAATCAGGCCGGTGTAGCCGGTCAGGATATTCAGGCCGAGCGCGCCGACGACCGTGATCAGGATGATCATCAGAAACGACAGCGCGTAGGAGTTCAGCACAAAGGGCGCGACGATCAGGCCCGCGACCAGCAGTGCCGACCACAGCCACACCGGCGGCGAGTCGACGAGGGTGACGAGTTCGCCGTAGGTCTGTTTGAAATCACCGGTGCGCATCGTGCTAAACCCTCTCGATGTCGCGTTCGCCGAAGATGCCGAACGGGCGGACCATCAGCACCACGATGATCATGGCAAAGCCCGCGACCTCCTTCATGCCGGAGCCGAGATAGCCGCCAGCGAGATTCTCGGTGATGCCGATCAGGAGGCCGCCGAGGCCGGATCCAAGCACAGCGTCGAGGCCGCCCAAGATGGTGGCCGGAAACGCCTTCAGCCCGAGCTGGAACATCGCCGGTGACAGGTCGTAGGACAGCGCAAAGAATACCCCGCCGATCCCGGCGATCACGGAGGAGGCCGCCCAGGCCAGCGCATGGACTTTGGTCGCGCTGATGCCCATCAGGAGTGCGGTACGATCGTCGGCGGCCACCGCGCGCATCGCGACGCCGACCTTGCTGTAGCGGAAGAACGCCCAGATTGCCGCCAGCAGCGCCAGAAGTGTGACGATGACCGCAATCTGTCCAGTCCGCGCGCCGATCGACCCGATCCGCACGATGGTGCGGCCGAAGCCGACATCGAGGCCGTGCGGGTAGGCGTCCCAGATGAAATTAATCGACGAGCGCAGGATCACGGCAAGGCCAATGGTCACCATCACGGTGGCGAACACCGGCTCGCCCAGCATCGGCCGCATCACCACCCGCTCGATGATCAGGCCGAGCACGACGGCGGCAAGGATCGCGCCGATCGCGACGACGAACATATTGCCGCTGACCGTGGTCGAGATGGTCCAGGCGATATAGGCTGTGATCATGGTCATCTCGCCCTGCGCGAAATTGACCAGGCCGGTGGATTTGTAGATCACCGCAAAGCCCATCGCGATCAGGCCATAGATGGCGCCGATCGCCAGGCCCGATATCACGAGCTGCATGAAATACTGCATCAGACCTCCGCCGGGTAGATGATGGCGAGTTCGCGCGCGAACTTCTTCTCGATCATGGCGCGGCGAACCTTCTGCGTGGCGGTGAGCTCGCCGTCGTCATGATCGAGTTCTTTCTCGAGGATCGCAAAGCGGCGGATGTTCTCGACGCGGGCAAAGCGCTTGTTGGTCTCGCCCACGATGCGCTCGACGAGGTCATGCACTTCGGGCAGTTGCGACAGCGACTTGTAATTGGTGTAGGCCAGCGCCTTGTCGCGCGCCCAGCGGCCGACATTGTCGAAGTCGACCTGGATGATGGCGCCGAGGTATTTCCTGGCCTCGCCAACCACGATCGCTTCCTTGATGAACTCATAGTCCTTGAGCGCATTCTCGATCTCGGAGGGCGCGATGTTCTTGCCGCCGGCGGTGATGATGATCGCCTTTTTGCGGTCGACCACGGTGATCTCGCCATTGTCCATGATTTCGACGATGTCGCCGGTGCGCAGCCAGCCGGCGGCATCGAGCGTCGCGGCGGACGCTTTTTCGTCGAGGAAATAGCCTTTGAACACGCCGGGATTGCGCAGCAGGATCTCGCCGTCGACGTCGAGCTTCCATTCGGTATGAAGCAAGGGGAGACCGCAACCGCCGAGCCGGTGATGGCTGCCGGTCTGGATGAAGGCAACGCCGCCGCTTTCGGTTAGGCCGTACCCTTGCGACACCGGGCGGCCGACGATGTCGAAGAAGCGCAGCGTCTCCGGCGAAATCGACGCGCCGGCGCAGAGGCGATGACGGCTGCGGGCAAAGCCGAGATGACGCTGGATATTGCGGAACAGCAGGACGTAGAGCAGCGCGTAGCCGAGGTGGTCGAACCAATTTGTGGTCCCGGCCTGCCGGCGATCCGACAGCTTGCGGCCCCAGGCCATACAGGCTTTGACGAAGTGCTGGCGCAACTGGCCGCTTTCGCCGAGCCGGAACAGGAAGCCCTGTTGCAGCTTTTCGTAGATGCGGGGAACACCGACGAAGAAGGTCGGCGCGATCTCGCGGATGTTGAGCGCGACGGTATCGATCGATTCGGCAAAGCTGACGGCACCGCCGAGCACCAGATGCGTCACCTCGCCATAGCAACGCTCGGCGACATGACACAGCGGCAAATAGCTCACCGCCTCGAACGGCTTGTCTGCTATCCCGACCGCGTCGGCGTATATGTAGGCGGCATAGACCAGATTGCGATGCGTCAGCATTGCGCCCTTGGGCGGGCCTGTGGTGCCCGACGTATAGACCAGGATCGAGACGTCGTCGGGGGAGGCTTGCGAAATCAGCCGATCGAGCGTCGCGTTGGCTTCGGGGTTTTCCAGAGCATAGGCCCGGCCGCGCTGACACAGCGTGTCGAACGACATCAGCTGCGATTGCCGGTACTGCCGAAGGCCCTTCATGTCAATGCAGACGACGGCCTCGAGCGCCGGCAGGCCGCCATTGTTGGCCAACGCGTCCAGCACCTTGTCGGTCTGCTCCTGGTCGCCTGAGATGACCACCCGCGCGCCGGAGTGGCGCACGATATATTGCAGCTCGACCCAGGGATTGGTCGGGTAGATGCCGACCGCGACCGCACCGATCATCTGGACGCCGAGATCGGCGTAAAACCATTCCGGCGTGTTCTCGCCGGCGATGGCGACGCGGTCGCCGGGCTTGAGGCCAAGGGCAAGAAGTCCGAGGGCGACCGAACGCGCCGTCTCGTAATAATGGCTCCAGGAATAGGGATTCCAGATGCCGTATTCCTTTTCGCGCAGCGCGAGCGCGTCGCCGTGCATCGCGGCGCGCTGGCGCAGTAATTGCGGAATGGTGATCGCGGCGGTTTTCAGGGCAGTCTGCAGCGATCCGGCATCGTGTGCGGACGACGCGCGCGCCGGATTTGATGGCGTCGCGGCATGTTCGGTTCGCAGGCTTTCGATCACCGACATCACGCGTGTACCCCGGCTGCGGTTTCCGCGCGGTGGCCGCCGAGATAGGCTTCCGTGACGGCCGGATCGCGCCGCACTTCGGCGGGCGTGCCTTCCGCGATCTTGCGGCCGAAATTCAGGACATGAACGCGGTCGGAGATGTCCATCACGATCCGCATCTCGTGTTCGATCATCAACACGGTGATGCCAAGCTGGTCGCGGATATCGAGCACGAAGCGGGCGATATCCTCGGTCTCTTCCTGGTTCATGCCCGAGACCATTTCATCGAGCAGCAGCAGTTTCGGCTCGCAAGCGAGCGCCCGCGCCAGTTCGACCCGCTTCTGCTGGCCGTAGGACAGCGTGCCGACGACGGCGTCGCGGATGGGTTCGATCTCGAGGAATTCGACGATGTGCTCGACGCGCTGGCGGGCCTCGATCTCCTCGCGGCGGGTGCGGCCGAAGAAGATCACGGCATCGAGCACGTTGGAGCGCAGATGGGTGTGCCGGCCGGTCAGGATATTCTCGACCACGGTGCCGTGCTTGAACAGCGCCAGGTTCTGAAAGGTCCGCCCGATGCCGATCGCGGCGAAGCGCGAGGGCGAGACGGTCGCAAGGTCGACGCCGCCAAACAGGATGCGGCCGCCGCTTGGCCGCAGCACGCCGGAGATCATGTTGAACAGCGTGGTCTTGCCGGCGCCGTTCGGGCCGATCACGCTGCAGATTTCACCCGTTGTCACGGTAAGGCTGACATCGGCGACGGCCTTGAGGCCGCCGAAGCTCTTGCTGAGGTTCTGGACGCTGAGCAGGGCGGTCACGACAGCCACCTCTTGCGCCGCTTGTAGTGCTTGACGTCGCGCAGGCTCTTGCGCCCCGAATTGGAGACGCCGAGATAGAATTCCTGCACGTCCTCATTCGACGCCAGCTTCTGCGCGGTGCCGTCGAGCACGACGCGCCCGGTTTCCAGGATGTAGGCGTAGTCGGCGATATCGAGCGCGCGCTGCGCGTTCTGTTCGACCAGCAGCACCGTCATCTTCATCTCGTCACGCAGTTTTGCGATCACCTCGTAGATGCGGTCGATGATGAGGGGCGCGAGACCCAGCGACGGTTCGTCGAGCGCCAGCAGCACCGGATCGGTCATCAGGGCACGGCCGATGGCGAGCATCTGCTGCTCGCCGCCGGACATGTAGCCGGCGATCTGGTCGCGCCGCTCGAACAGCCGCGGAAACAGCGCGAATACTTTTTCGCGGCGCTCGCGGGCTTCGGCTGCGGTCTTGGTGTAGCCGCCCATCTGCAGATTTTCGTCGATGGTCAGCGCCGGAAACACCCGGCGGCCTTCCGGAACCTGAACGATGCCGCGCCGGACCAGTTCATCAGGGGCGAGGCGATGGATTTCCTCGTTGCGGAAGCGGATCGAGCCGTTCTCGATCACGCCTTCCTCGGTGTAGAGAATGCCGGACATCGCCTTCAATAGCGTCGACTTGCCGGCGCCGTTGGAGCCGAGCAGGGCGACGATGCCGCCTTCAGGCACGGCAATGCTGACGTCGCGGATCGCCTCGATGGCGTTGTCATAGACGATGCGGATGTTGCGGAATTCGAGCAGGCATGACGGATCGGGCGCGGCCTGCGCACCGCCGATATTGGCCTGCGTCGGGATCGTTGTCGGCATCTTCAGGCCCGGCTCGGCTGCGGCACGCGCGGCCGCTGTGCCAGGATGGCGTCGGTGACGATCTTTGCGGTTTCGGCGCAGGCCTGGGTGCCGCCATTGCCGTATTGCTTGACCGCGTCGCCGACGCACCACAGGCCCTTGATACCCGTCTCACGCGGCAAATCGTAACCGGCGCAGCTGCGCTGGGCCGGCCAGTCGTCGCGCATCACTCGGGTCGACAGGATTTTGGCTTGTGCAAAATTCGGGAATTGTTCGCGCAGATCCGTCAGCGCCAGTTCGACCTCGGCGTCGGAGTCGAAATCGCCGAGCGCCGGGATCGGCACGGCGTAGGCGACATAGAGATGCCAGCCTGATGGCGCCAGTTCGGGGCAGGTTGCGGTGAGGTTGGCCATGTTGCAGAGCCGCCGCGTCTTGCCGAAGGTCACGATGCCGGGATGGGAGATCAGTGGCTCGCGGCTGGCGATATTGATGACGATGTTGGCAGCCGGCTTGAGGCCGGTGCGCACTTGCTCGACATAGCCGGGCGGGAAGGCGGCTTCGCCCGCGAGTACGACGGTGGTCTTGGGGCCGGCATTGCTGATGACGAGATCAGTTTCGATCCGCACCCTCTGGCCGTCGCGAACGACGGTGACGCCGTCGACGCGACCATCGGTGGTGTGGATCTGCACCGCCGGAGTCGACGACCAGATGTCGCCATTGCGTTTAATCGCGGTTGCGAGCGCGTTCCAGACGCCGATCGTGCCTTGCGGGCAAAATCCAAAACGCTTGAAGGCGCCCTTGCTGGTGAAATAGGTCAGGAAGGCGCGGGCCGGCAGTTCATTGGCGTTGCAGGCGAAGATCGCAGCGCAGAGATTGCGGAAGATCGCGTGCACCGAGGCATTGCTGGTGTAGCTTTTGAGCCAGTCCTCGGTCGATTGCCGCCCATCGGGTAGGTTGCCGGAGCGGGCGTCGGCGAATTTCTCCAGGATGCGCGAAGCCTGCTTGGTCAGTTGCCCCAGCAGCAGCGACCAGCCGCCGCGACCGACATCGATCAGCTTGCCGTCGATGAAGAAGGAACTGGCGGGCTCGGGCGTGCGGATATCGAGCGGCGCGCCGACGGTATTGAAAGTCTCCTCGAAGACCCCGCCGAGTTCGATCGCGATGGCGCCGATATTGACCGTAAAACCGTCGATCTCTTCGGTCGAGGCGCGCCCGCCGATCCGCTCCTTGTCGTCAACGACGAGGGTATGGAGCCCGGCATGGGACAGGCGAGCCGCGGCGCAAAGCCCGCCGGCACCGGCCCCGATCACGACAGCATCCGCACGAACGACCGTCATTCCACCTCCCAAAGCGCGCTGCCCGGTTGATCCGGGCTGTCCTGGATTTGGGTCATTCTATTATAATCCGACTGGCCGTTCAAACAATTTTTTGCGATAAGGGGGAAGTGGTCGATCGGCCGCAGGCCCGTGCAGGACCGGCGGGCCGGCCGAAGCTTCGAGAAAGTAAAAAAGGGCCGCTGAATCAGCTAAGCATGCCCCTTGGGAATACGAGCTAAAGCTGAATGGAAGCGGGCAATATCCGATGGCGCGAACACGCTCTGAAAATTACGACGGCATCCATCTCGGCATATTGACCAATGCCGCCCGGCTGTTTTCGGCGCAGGGCTATATGCGCGCCTCGATTGCCGACCTTGCGGACGCCTGCAAGCTGTCGCGCGGCGCGCTCTATCACTATTTCGACTCCAAGGAAGCGATCCTGTTCGCAATCCTGGACGCCCATATACGGGAAATGATCGAGCACGTCGAAACGGCCGTCGCGGCCGGCGGCCCGACCCTGACGCAGTTTCAGAACGTCATTCGCGCGATTGTCGAAGTCAATGCCAAATCGCCATACGAGCAGCGCGTACTGATTCACGATCTGTCGTTTCTGAGCGTGGATGAGCAGAAGATCATCAAGGATCTCGAGCGGCAGCTGGTCGATATCGTCACCGATCTTCTGCTCAGGCTCGATGCCGAGGGGCGGGTCGTCAAGCGCACCAAGAAGATCTACACGATGATCCTGTTCGGCATCATCAACTTCACCTACACTTGGTACGATCCCAAGGGCGCGATCGGTCCGCAGGAATTTGCGGATATGGCCGTCGAATTGTTCTTGCATGGGTTCGCGCCGGGAGGAGCTGCGAAGGCCGTCACGACGAACCGGCGAGAGAAGGCTTAGCTTTGGGCGCGTTACTCGGTGGGTATCCAGCCGCTTGGCATGGACCCATCTGCTTCGCGACGGTTGGCATTCGATGGGGTGCAAGCTAGAAGTTGATCAGGCACCGCCATCATGCACGGAGAGGCGAGATGTTGACCATCACCGCGATTATCCGGGTCAAGCAGGGCTGCGAGGCCGCCATGCTTGAGGCGCTGCTCGATGTTGTCAGTAGCGTGCGAGCAAATGAGCCGGCGACGATCGGGTACTATGTGTCGCAGGATGCAACGGATCCGCGTGTGTTCACGACCTACGAGCGCTACCTGGATCGAGCGGCGATGGACCGGCACAACAATTCCGATGCCGTCGCGCGCTTCTTCGGCATCGCCAAGCCCATGATCGACGGCGACGTGACGCTCGTGACCTGTACGGAACGTTCCGCCAAATCCAGCGACTGATGAACCTATCCGGTCGCGCGGGGTAAGCTGCCGTTTGCCGCGATCTCGGCGGACATCTGCTCGATTGTCTTGCGATGCTCCATGGCGGCTCGCCGGATCAGCGCAAAAGCGGCCGGTTCGGCGACGGCGTGCGAATGCATCACCTGAAGCACGGCAGCGAGTACGACTCGACGCGAGCGAAGGCGCTCTTCCAGCTTGACGACTTGCTGCTTCAGCTCGTTGGTACGTTCGGCCCGCTCGAATGCCAAGACCAGCGCGGCGTAGATGCCTGCGGACCGCAGCGGTTTGACGAGAAACGACGCCGGGTCGAGTTCCAGCACCAGTTTCAACCGGCTTGGCGTCTCCGTGCCTAGCAGGGCGATGACGGGGCATCGTCCGGGCAAGGCCCGTTGCGCGGGTGAGGCGAGCGGCAGGAATTCATCGTCGATCAGCGCCACGTCCGGGCGGCATTCGAGGGCGTCACCCGTTTCCCATGTAAAGATGTCGATACCCAGGCGTTCGAACTGTCGCCTGACGATCGACAGGTCACGTTCGTCCTTGACGGCGACCAGCGCTCTGCGCCCGCGGAGGGAGAATGAAGAAGGCTTACTCATTTCACCACCCGCAAGTGAGGCGCAATCGGCGAAGCTTCGGCCCTTGATGTTTCGCGAGCAGGTCCGGCGGCGACATCGAGCTGCGTCAAATAGGGATCCGGCTTGACCGGCGCGTCTGCTTCCCAGAAGAGATCAAACTGTCCTTGCGCGTTGGAGACGGCCAGCCGCGGCGTAAGGACGCAATGGTTGTTGTCACCGTCGATCCAGACCGGCCCTTGCGGTGAGTTATAACGATAGCCTGCGGCCGCACGCCGGACTTCACCGATGCTGGAGGTGCCAGCCCGACTGAGCGCGCGCGCCAGCAGGTAGACCGCGACATAGGCGGATTGCCCGTCGACGGAGGGGCTGCTTGCTTCACCGTAGCGCGCTTTCCAGCGCTGGACGAAAGCCCGGTTCTCGGGCAGTTGGATGCTCTCGAAATAGGCCGATGACGTGATACATCCGGCAGATGCAGGTCCGACGATCTTGAGTTCCGGTTCGCAAAGGCTGCAGCTCAGCATCGGAATTTCGAGGCGGGCTGCAGTGGTGGCGGCGTGAAACGCGCGGATGAAATCATAGCTCGAACTGCCGACCAGCGTGTTGAAGACTACGGGCGGCTTGCGGCGCACGATTTCGTCGACGATGTGCTCGACCGCGCCTTCGCCCAGCTCCAGCAACCGTTCCGCAAGAATGCTTCCCTGTGCCGCCGTCACCAGTTCGCGCGTGACGCGATTGGTCTCCCATGTCCAGACATAGTTGGATCCGACGCAGAAGACGTGCCGCGATATGTTGTCGAGCATGTACCGCACAAGCGGCAGGACGTTGTGGTTGGGGGACGCTCCGACATAGATGACATTGTCGGAACACTCGAATCCTTCATAACGCGCGGGATACCAGAGCAGGCGATCTGTGCGTTCGACGATCGGCAGCACCTGCTTGCGCGACGCCGACGTATAGCAGCCGATGATGTGCTCGACGCCGGTATTGCGTATCAGGTCGTCACAAACCGTGTGATACTCAGAAATGACGCCGCGGGGATCGCGCACATGCGCCGTGAGCGAGAAATCGAAATCAGGGTGATTGTTGATCTCGTCGACCGCCATCAGGGCGCTCTTGAGGATCTCGCGCCCCATGGCGTGGTAGGGGCCGGACTGCGAACATATGATGCCAACTGGAACCGATGGCTTGGTCATTGATGACTTTCGACGGAGCGACGCCTTGAGGAACTTATCATCGCCGATGCCAGTGCAGGAAGTCTTGCTTATTTGCTGCGCATGAGGCCTGCGAAATTTGTGCATCCTCGCTCGTTGACAATGTGCAGGGCAGGAACTTAGACTTTCTTCCACAGGGCTTCCTGTCGAACCTTGCTTGCTTTGATCGGGCCGATGACGTCCCGATCCCTGCTTTCGGTGCTCCGTTCGATCCAGGGTCCATGCGATAGATCATAGCCGCGGCATCAGAGCCATTCGTCACCTCATTCTGAGGGGCGGGTGGCTCTTTTTCTTTTGCCGCAAAGGAAGTTGGCGATGCATGCGTGTCGTCAAGCCGGTGACGCATGCACGGTAATCGGGCCGTGGATGCGCGGGACACCACGGGTGGGGGACGACAGGCCATGCCAGCGACAGATCTTTGTTACCTCGGGTTGGTCGAGGTCGGGCAGCAGATACACGCGAAGAAGCTGTCGCCGGTTGAGGTGACGAAGGCGATGCTCGGCCGGATCGAGCGGCTCGATGGCAAGCTCAAAAGCTACGCTTATGTCATGGCTGATTCCGCGCTTGCGGAGGCGGCTGTTGCCGAAAAGGAAATCGCGGCCGGCAAGATCAAGGGGCCGCTGCACGGCGTGCCGGTCGCGATCAAGGATCTGTGTTGGGTCAAGGGTGCACCGGCCGCGCATGGCATGACCATCCATCGCGGCTTCCGCCCCGACGAGGATGCCACGGTCGTCGCGCGTCTGAAGGATGCGGGCGCGGTCATCCTCGGCAAGTTGCAGCAGACCGAAGGCGCCTACGCCGATCACCACCCCAAAATCGATCCGCCGAAGAATCCGTGGAACGCGGAATTGTGGACGGGCGCATCCTCGAGCGGCTCAGGTTCTGCGACAGCGGCCGGCCTTTGTTTCGGATCTCTTGGAACCGACACCGGTGGATCGATCAGGTTTCCTTCGGCGGCCAACGGCATCACGGGGCTGAAGCCAACCTGGGGACGGGTCAGCCGCTACGGCGCATTCGAACTCGCGGCAACGCTGGATCATATCGGGCCGATGGCCCGCAATGCGGTCGATTGCGGTGCAATGCTTGGGGTAATCGCAGGCCAGGATGCCAAGGATACCACGGCAGTGCCGTTGCCCGTGCCGGACTATCTCGCAGGCCTGCCGGGCAATCTGCGGGGAGTTACGATCGGCGTCGATCGGCGCTGGACCAGCGAAGGCACCGACGAGGCCGCAAGCAAGGTCTTGAGCGAAGGCTTGCGGGCTGCGGCCGAGCTTGGTGCGAAGATCATTGAGGTCACTTTCCCGGACTCCAAGGCCGTCATCGATGACTGGTTCCCGCTTTGCGGCATCGAGGCGGCGGTGGCGCACGAGGCGACCTATCCGTCGCGCAAGGACGAATATGGCCCCGGACTTGCGGGACTGCTCGACCTTGGCCTTGCGCAATCCGGCGCCGATTATCAGAAGATCGTGCTGCGGCGCGAGGCGTTTCGCGGCGCAGTGCGGATACTGTTCGAGACGGTAGATTTCATCGCCGTACCAGCCCAGGCCTTCGCCGCCCCGACGCTCGCCAAGATGGCTGCGCTTGGCGAAGACGCGTCGCTGATTGCCGGATTGCTGCGCTTTACCTGTCCGTTCGACATGACCGGAAGCCCGACCATCACGCTTCCGGGCGGCTTCGCGCCAGGTGGTGGTCCTGTCGCGTTCCAGTTCGTTGGCCGCCACTTCGATGAAGCGGGTCTCGTCCGAGCCGGCGACGCGTTCCAGCGCGTCACCGATTGGCACACCCGCCATCCCGCGCTCTGATCAAAGGAACCGTTCGCATGACAGCAGAAGATTGGTTGACGAGTTCCATCATGGCGAAGCGAGCCGTCGCCAAGGGTGTGGCTGGCGCACGGCATAGCCTGACGATCGAGGAGCAGGGAAACTTTCACTACGTCTACGGGCCCTACGCGAAGCCGACCTTGTCGATCGATCCCGGCGGCGTCGTCGTGGTCGAAACCGAGGATGCGTTCGGCGGTGCGCTCACGAGCGAGAGCGACAGCCCCACCGCGAAGTTGAACTTTCCGTACCTCAATCCGCAATGCGGTCCGATTGCGGTCAAGGGCGCAAAAAAGGGCGATTGCCTCGCGGTTTATATCCGCGACGTCGAGACGCGCGGCGAACAACCGGCCGGAACGACCTGCATCATCCCCGAGTTCGGCGGGCTGGTCGGGACCAGTTCCACGGCGATGCTGAATCCGCCGCTGCCCGAACGTGTCCGCAAGCTGCATGTCGACAGGAACGGCGTGCGATGGAGCGACAAGATCACGCTGCCCTACGAGCCGTTCATTGGCACGATTGGGGTGTCGCCCGAGATCGAGGCGATCTCCTCCCTGCAGCCGGACTATCACGGCGGCAACATGGACCTGCCCGACGTCGGCCCCGGGGCCGTTCTTTATCTGCCCGTGCATACCGAGGGCGGGCTTCTCTACGTCGGTGACTGCCATGCAACACAGGGTGACGGCGAACTCTCCGGTGTGGCGCTTGAGCAGCGCGCGACGGTCACACTCCAGGTCGATCTGATCAAGAACTGGAGCTTCGCCTGGCCGCGTCTGGAGACCCGCGACTTCATCATGACGATCGGCAGCGCACGCCCGCTCGAGGATGCGGCGCGCATCGCCTATCGCGAACTCACGCGATGGATGAGCGCGGACTACGGCTTCGACGAGATCGACGCGTACATGCTGCTCAGCCAGGCTGGGCGAATGCGGCTCGGCAACATGGTCGACCCGAAATACACGATGGGTGCGTCGATCCTGAAAAACTATCTCAAGGCGTGAACTCCACCAGCTTTCAACGAAGGGGATACTTTTATGAAGTCAGGACATCTGCTCAGATCTGCGCTTCTCGGTGCCATACTCGGGGTGGCGGCATGCGGTGCCGCCCAAGCAGCCGAGCCTCCCTTGAAGATCGGCCTGCTCGAAGACGTCTCCGGCGATCTTGCGTTCATGGGCATGCCGAAACTGCGCGGTTCACAGCTTGCCGTCGAGGAAATCAACAAGAAGGGCGGCATTCTCGGACGGCAGATCGAGCTCATCCATCTCGATCCGCAGGGCGATAACGCCCGCTATCAGGAGTTTGCGCGGCGTCTTCTCAGCCGCGACAAGGTCGACGTGCTGATCGGAGGCATCACGTCTGCTTCGCGCGAGGCCATCCGGCCGATCATCGACCGAACGACCACGCCGTACTTCTATACCAACCAGTATGAAGGCGGCGTGTGCGATGCCAGCATGATCAGCATGGGGGCGGTGCCCGAGCAGCAGTTCTCGACGCTGATCCCCTGGATGGTAGAGAAGTTCGGCAAGAAGGTCTACGTCATCGCCGCCGACTACAATTTCGGTCAGATCTCGGCCGAGTGGAACCGGAAGATCATGAAGGACCTCGGCGGCGAGGTCGTCGGAGAAGAATTCATTCCGCTTGGCGTTTCACAGTTCGCGCAGACGATCCAGAACATACAGAAGGCAAAGCCGGACTGGATCTTGACGATCAATGTCGGCGCAGCCCAGGACTCGTTCTTCGAGCAGGCCGCCGCAGCCAAGCTCAACCTGCCGATGGGGTCGTCGATCAAGGTCATGCTCGGCTTCGAGCACAAGCGGTTCAAGCCGCCGGCGCTCAACAACATGCATGCGACCGCGAACTGGTTCGAGGAGATCGATACGCCCGAAGCCAACGATTTCAAAAAGCGCTGGCGCGCGAAATTCGCCGATGAGCTCTACATCAACGACATGGGCTACAACGCCTACAACACCCTCTATATGTACAAGATGCTGGTCGAGAAGGGGAAGTCGATCAAGCTGGAGGATATGCGCAAGGTGATCGCGACAGGCGAAGCCTGCATCGAAGCGCCCGAAGGCCAGGTTTGCATCGACCCGAAGAGCCAGCATACGTCCCACCGCATGCGTTTGATCTCTGTTGGGCCCCAGCATGAGGTCAAGGTCGAGAAGGACTACGGAACGATCAAGCCGTATTGGCTCGGTGAGATCGGCTGCGACCTCACCAAGAAGAATGACAAGGATCAGTACACGCCCAGTCATCTTCCCAAGAAGTCGTGACACGTTGATGGGCACGAATCTTGCTCCCGCAAGAGTGCCCATTCGCGTCATGAAGTGGAACTGCATGGGCGCCGCAACGATGCGGCGCCATGAAGGGGCAGGAGGACAGGATGTCGGCTGAACTATTCTCGGTATTCTATCAGTTCGCCGACGTCTTCGCGTTTCTGATCCTGTCTGCAGCCGGTCTTGCCATCGTGTTCGGCATGATGGGCGTCATCAATATGGCGCACGGCGAATTCATCATGTGCGGCGCCTATGTGACGGTCGGACTGGTGAAGCTCGGCGTGCCGCTCCCGATCGCGCAAGCGCTTGCTGCGTTGACGGCGGGATTGATCGGCGTTGCCGTCGAATACCTCGTGGTCCGGCGCTTCTACAAAAGGCCGCTGGATTCGCTGCTCGCGACCTGGGGCCTCAGCCTGATCGTCACACAATCGATGCTGCTGATCGTCGGGTCGTCGATCACGGGCATCGGCACGCCGGAGGGCAGCTTCGCAATCGGCGGCTATACGTTCTCGACGTATCGCCTGGTGCTGTTTGCCTGCGCGGTCGCCGTGTTGGTCGGTCTCTATGTGACCTTCATGAAGACGCGCTTCGGCGTGATGGCGCGCGCGACGATGCAGAACGCCGCAATGGCCAGGGCGCTGGGAGCTCGCACGGGGCGCATCTATGCGATCAGTTTCGGCATCGGCGCTGGGCTCGCGGGTCTTTGTGGCGCGCTTTACGCACCGACCATGACGTTGATCCCGACGATGGGTGCTACGTTTGTGGTGGAGAGCTTCGTCACCGTCGTCGTCGGCGGGGCAAATGTCCTGCTCGGAACGGCGCCGGCCGCCGTGTTCCTGGCAATCATTCGAATGGCCTTGAATGCGAGCTATGGGCAGATTATCGGCCAGATCGGCATGCTGTTTGCCGTCATCCTGATCATTCGCGTCCTGCCCGAAGGCATTTCCAGTGTGTTGGTCCGTCGTGGCCGCTAATCGGGAGAATTGATGTTCAAGTTACTTGATGGTTCGCAGACCCTGGGAAGAGGACCGACGTTTTGGTCCTGTTTCCTCGTCGTACTGGCAGCCGCGCTGATCTATCCGGTCTTTGCGGACTCCTATGATGTCGGCAACTTCTCCTATTTCCTGATCTGGATTTTCATGGCGCTCGGTCTCTGTCTGATGTGGGGATATGGCGGCATGCTATCGTTCGGCCAGACGCTGTTTTTCGGCATCTCCGGTTATGCTTATGGCGTGCTGGCCATCAACATGGGAGGCGGGTCGGCGACGATCGCCGCACTCATCCTGTCGATCATCATTGCGATGATCGCGGCGGGCATCCTCGGCTATTTCATGATCTGGGGCGGCATCAACGGCATCTTCTTCGGAATCGTAACGCTGTCGGCGACGCTGGTGCTGGCGTTCTTTCTGGGACAGACGGCCGGGCCGGAATGGCACATCGGCCCGGCGCGGCTGAACGGCTACAACGGCATGAAGGGCATGGACCCGCTTGCCATCGGCGATTTCTATATCGAGGGTTCCGCGCTTTACTACCTCATGGTGGCGTTGATCGTCATCGTTTACCTCGCGCTGCGTATGCTGGTCAATTCGCGCATCGGCAACGTGATCGTTGCCACGCGCGAGAACCCGCAGCGCGCCGAAATGCTCGGTTACGATGTCCGTAAATATCAATTGCTCACATTCATCATCGGAAGCGGGCTCGCGGGCCTGAGCGGTGCCCTCTATACATCCTGGGGCCAGTTCATCACCCCATCGAGCATCGGGTTGCCGGCGGCGGCCATGCCGATCGTGTGGGTCGCATTTTCCGGACGAAGCGATCTGACCGCGACGCTGGTGGGCTCGTTCCTGCTGCTGTTCGGCTTCCAGACCATCACGGTTTATAGCCAGCAGGCCGCGCTGGTGCTGATGGGAGGCCTTCTGCTCGCCACCGTGATGCTGGCGCCGCAGGGCTTTGTGCTCGGTGTCGGCAAGTTCGTAGCGGATCGATGGAGCGCGCGCCGGCGACGCGGCTCAAAACTCGCCCTGGCGGACACCAGCCGCCTGCAACCGGAAGAGACCTGATCATGGCGCTGGTCGATGTGAAAGGAGTAACAAAGCGCTTCGGTGGATTGACCGCCGTTTCCGATGTCGATCTGACGGTGAATGTCGGCGAGGTGCACTGTCTGATCGGTCCCAACGGAGCCGGCAAGAGCACGTTGTTCAAGCTGATTGTCGGTCTTTATCCGCCAACCAGGGGGACGATCCTGTTCGACTCCGTCGATATCACCGAAGAGCGTCCCTTTGCGCGCGTGCAGCGGGGCATGAGCATCAAGATGCAGGCGCCGAGCGTCTTCAAGGAGCTGCCGGTCCGGCAAAATATCCAGATCGCGCTTCAGAAGCGCTTTTCAGGCGCCAAGCGGGTCGTTGAGGAAGACCGGCTGCTCGCGCTTCTCAATCTGGCGCCGGACAGCAGCAAGCTCGCCGGAGCTCTCTCGCACGGCCAGCAGCAATGGCTCGAGATCGGGATGGCGCTGGCATTGCAACCGCAGCTTCTGCTTCTGGACGAGCCGACCGCCGGCATGTCGCCGGAGGAAACGTTCAGGACCGGTGAACTGATCAAATCGCTCAATGGCGAAGGCATGACGGTTCTGGTCGTCGAGCACGATATGGCGTTTGTGCGCCAGATTGCCCAACGCGTGACGGTGTTGCACCTCGGCAAGATCTTTGCGCGCGGAAGTCTGGAGGCGATCATTCAGGACGAGAAGGTGGCCGAAATTTACCTGGGTAAGACACATGTCCACTGATCGGATTCTCGAACTGTCGGAGCTGTGGGCGGGTTACGGCGCGACACCGATCCTCCAGGGCGTGAGCATGACGATCTCGCGCGGCGAAATCGTTGGCGTGATCGGCCGCAACGGCGTGGGCAAGTCGACATTGATGCGGTGCCTGATCGGGCTCCTTGAAACGTGGCGAGGCACGATCACGTTCATGGACCAGGATGTCACGCAGCTGCCGGCCGACGCCCGGGCCCGTGCCGGCTTCGGCTATATCCCGCAGGGACGGGACGTGTTTCCGCAGATGAGCGTCGAGGAGAACCTGCAGGTTGGCGAATTGATCGGCGGGCCGAAGGGCAAGAAGCTGCCGGAATTGGTCTACGAATACTTTCCGCGGTTGAAGGAGCGCCGGCGGCAGATCGCGGGCACCATGTCGGGAGGGGAGCAACAGCAACTGGCCATCGGGCGCGCGCTGATCGGAAACCCGAGCCTGATGATTCTCGACGAACCGTCGGAGGGCGTGCAGCCGTCGATCGTGCAGCACATTTGTGAAGCACTGAAATCGTTCCGCACCGAACTTGGGACGACGATCGTTTTTGTCGAGCAGAATCTCGATACGATCATGGCGATCGCCGAGCGATGCTACATCATGGAAAAAGGCAAGATCACGCGGTCGCTGACCGGGGAGGACGTGACCGCGGACAATGTCCGTGCGCAACTCTTGTTGTGACGCAAGTAGCGTTTGGCGGCAACTTGCTCGAAAGCAAGAGCGGCTCGAGATCCGATAAACAGGGAGGAAATCGAACATGGATTTAGGACTCAACGGAGCCAAGGTTCTCGTCACGGGTAGCACCAGGGGGATCGGCAGGGCGATCGCCGAAACGTTCGTCGCCGAGGGCGCCAATGTCGGTATCTGCTCGCGCAATCAGGCGGACGTGGATAGCGCCGTCGCGGCGCTCAAGGCAAAAAGCGCTGCGGCCTTTGGCGGCGCGCTCGATGTGTCCGATGGTGCGGCTCTCAAGGCCTGGGTGAACGACATGGCATCGAAGCTCGGCGGCGTCGATGTCGTCGTCGCCAATGTCAGCGCGCTTTCCATCGGGCAGGACGAGGAGAGCTGGGAGAAGGAATTCTCCACGGATATGATGGGAACGGTGCGCCTGGTGAATGCCGCGATGCCGTTTCTTGAGAAAAGTGCCGCGGGGGCGATCGTGACGATCTCCAGCGTCTCGGGCCGGGAGGTAGATTTCGCGAGCGGCCCGTACGGCACTTTCAAGGCCGCGATCATCCACTATACGCAGGGCCTGGCCAACCAGTTGGCCGGCAAGGGCATACGGGCCAATTCCGTGTCTCCGGGCAACACCTATTTCGAAGGTGGGGTCTGGAACATGATCAAGGACAATAACCCTGAACTCTACAAGACCGCGCTGGCGCTCAATCCGACCGGCCGGATGGGCACGCCGCAGGAGATGGCGAACGGCGTCGTGTTTCTTGCGAGCCGTGCCGCGAGTTTCATCACGGGAACGAACCTTGTCGTGGACGGTGCCTTGACGCGCGGCGTCCAGTTCTAGCCGTGGCGGGGTGCCGATATGTCCGCGGATGAGCTGCACTACAAATCCATATCTGAACTCTCCAGGCTGTTTCGCCGGAGGGAGCTATTGCCATCAGAGGTTACCGAAGCGGTGTTGAACCGTATCGGCAAACTCGATGGAAGCCTGCACGGATATGCCGTTGTCCTGGCGGAGCGGGCGATGGCGCAGGCAAAGAAGCACGACAGCGAGATCGCTAAGGGCATCTGGCGCGGGCCCCTTCATGGCGTACCGATCGGCTTGAAAGACTTGTGCTACACGACATTTGCGCCGACCGCAGGCGGCACGAAGATCCATTCGAAGTTCGTCCCGTCGTTCAATGCGACGATCGTTGACCGGCTCGAGCGCGCCGGCGCGGTCACACTCGGAAAGCTCAAGATGACGGAAGGTGCCTACACCAGCCATCATCCGGACGAGCAGGCCCCGCTCAATCCCTGGAACGCCAATTACTGGGTCGGCTCGTCATCGAGCGGATCTGGTGTCGCGACCTCTGCCGGGCTTTGCTATGGTTCGATCGGCAGCGACACCGGCGGTTCGATAAGATTTCCGTCGGCGACCTGCGGGCTGACCGGAATCAAGCCGACATGGGGCCGGGTGAGTCGGCATGGCGTTTTCCCATTGGCGGACTCGCTCGATCATGTCGGACCGATGTGCCGAAGTGCTGCGGATGCCGCCGCAATGCTGGGCGTCATTGCGGGCGCGGATGCAAACGACCCAACGGCTCTGCCGGCTCCCGTGCCGAATTATCTGGCTCGGATCGGGGATGGCGTGCGCGGTCTCAGGATTGGCGTTGACCGAAACTACACCCAGGAAGGAATAGACCCGCAGGTCGTGGCGGCCCTGCTCGAAGCCGAGCGCACCCTCGCGGATCTCGGCGCAGAAATCCGTGAGGTTCGATTTCCATCCTACGAGAAACTTGTCAGTCTATGGATACCGATGTGCTCGGTGGAGACAGCCGAAGCCCACCTGGAGACGTATCCGTCGCGCAAGTCGGAGTACGGTCCGGACCTGGCGCAGTTGATCGAACAAGGCAGATCGGTAAGCGGTGTTGAGATCGCGGCCATTCATCACGAGCGACTGAAATTCTCCGGCGGCCTGGCGGCGCTGTTCGAGGAAATCGACCTGTTGCTCGTCCCCACGATGCCGATGCCGATCCCGACGCTTGCAAAGATGGGTGAATATGGCGCCGATCCAGGCGTGTTGTTGAGCATCTTGCGATTCACAGCCGTGTTCGACTTCAGCGGCAGCCCCACGATTACGCTGCCGGCGGGAATGAGTTTGGATCAGATGCCGCTGAGCATGCAACTGGTCGGTCGCCATCTTTCCGAAGAGGTGCTTGCACGCGCCGCACACGCCTTCCAGTCAACGACGGACTGGCATACGCGGCGGCCTCCCATCGGATGATGTGTTGGCCGTGGGCACACCGTGCACGGCCTATTATTTCTCAGAGCAGTGCAGCCAACCGTTATCGATGTCGTGTTTACTCGCGCCCCCAAAATATGACGACGGCTTCCAGAGCTCGTTCCGAAGCGAAATTGCGAAGGGAGTAACCGAGCTCGTTTCCAAGCCCGCCGACTGCGATTTTAAGCCAGCCGATGCCTCTACGCGCCACCCAAAATGACGCCGCGGATTGCGGGTCCTGCGTGTGCACCGAGAACATCAAACCGGGTACAAACGTGTGCAATTTCGTCTAGTTTGGAGTGCACACGTTCGCTGTTCATCCCATTGAAGAGTAAGATAAGCTGTTGAAATATCAAAACTATCGCTTTTCCGTCGCGCCCATGATGGATTGGAACGAGAGTTTAGCTTTTTCAATGTCTTAGAGGGCGCCGTGTGCACGATGTGTGCACCGAGAGATCAAAGAAAATCTAGCGACAACCAACGTAAACAGGCTGAACTGAACGCGCTGCGGTGTCGGCGGCGGGCTGATGTTTCCGGAGCGGTGCGATCTTGTTCGGCAATCCGCGCTCATCATCCGAGTCGGTCCTTCTGGCCACCCGAGGAGAACGCATTGCGCTGCTACTAGCTAGACGAGAGCTTACGCAACGGCGACCATCGCACCGGCTGTCACGTGCCCGGGATCCACTACGTCGCAATAAATCCCGAAATCACGACCGTGACGCTGGACCACTCTGCGCAGGATTTCGACGTCTAGCGGCAAGCGATCCTGCTCGATCGTGATAAAGCCGCAGCGTCCGCAGGGCTTCTTGCCCCGCAACACGACCTCTCCGATCCTGATCTCCCGGCCGATCCAGTCTTTTTCAGGCATCGCCTCGTCCTCATCTTGCCAGTCGACGAGAATGTTCGGACGGAAGCGGCGCGTGTCGATGACGCTGTCGGGCAATTCTCGGCCAAGGCTGCGCAGTGCAGCCGTGGTCAAGAGATGGATCGGAGCGTGCTCGTAGCGAGGGCGGAAACCGCCCGATCCGATGGGGTCGAACGGCTTCAGCATCGGCCTGAAACCGAAGGTCGTCGACAAGGCTGCCCGCATCGAGGTGTCCTCCGGTCCAGCCCAACGCTTGCCATCGACCGAAACGGCGACGCCGCCATCAGCGATCCTGGCATGCGCGCGCGGCACGCCGATGAAGTGCTTTTCCCGCCCAGGGGAGGCGATGCGGCCGGTTGCTTCATCGAGCACTCCCCAGATCCGGTCGCCGGCGATGCCGCCTGCGTCGACGCGCGCCACGGCGAGTTGTTCGCCTGCCATGGAGCTCACCGGATAGCGCCAGAGTTCTGCGATCTTACCCTTCATAGGCTCTCTTGCCTCAGGCGGCACTTATCAGCCGCTCCCCAGTGAAGGAATTGAGCAATGTGCGCCGTTCTATTCCGCGCGAATACTTCGTCGCCAATTAACCTGCTCATGATGCCGATCTCTGTCGCGCCCTTCGCCTAGCTGCCGCAGCCATGACCTGCTTCCGCGCGGCGACGACGGCGTCTTGTTAACTGACTTGGTTTCGCCAACGGTCTATTCGCTTCGCGGCTTCAGCTCAACGCGTGACCGGCCAATCCGTAAACCCACGGCTCGTTTTCTTTTCGGTTCAGGAATCGCCGTCCCTTGGACATGGTTATGACCGTCTCGCTTATCCCGAGGCGGCTCTGCTGAAGATAGTCAGCAAATAGACCTGTCTGCTCGCGCGTATCGACGCGGGCGAACCGTCCCGTGAGCTCCTTGAGATGCACGGCCGTGAGATGGATCGCGTCACAATCATTGCTGGCGACGATGGGACCGATCACGTGACCACGCCCGAACTCGCGCTTCATGGAGTAGCCGACGATCTCGCCGCCGCGGCTTAGAGTGCAGATTGACGCACCTTCCGAAAGCAATGCAAGCAGCTTCTGGCGGCTTGTTCCGAACGCACACTCATCGAGCGCTGCGATCTCCTGAAGATTTTCGGCCGACAGCGACCTCAGTTCACCGTCCAGAACTGGCACCGCAGGGAGCGAGGATACGACCTCACCTTGCCATTGATACACGACCGCTTCCTTGCTGAAGCCCAGCGAAAGATAAAGATGATAGGCGGCATCGGTCGAGTTCAGGCTCAAATTCCGCTTCCCACACCGTTCGAACACCTGTTCCATGAGCCATCGGCCACTACCTTGTGCTTGGGTGCGCGGCGATGTGATTACCAGGCCGATGGTAGCGAATTCGCGTCCGTGCGGGAACCACATCGCGCTTCCGAAAACACGCCCGATCCCGTCAACAGCGACGATGCCCTGACCGGCGCGGCGCAGGAAATCCCAGTCCTTCGACCGATGCGGCCAGCCAACCGCAATCGAGAGCGCGTGGAGTAGCTTCACAT
Organism: Bradyrhizobium sp. OAE829; assembly: GCF_040546575.1. NCBI lineage: Bacteria > Pseudomonadati > Pseudomonadota > Alphaproteobacteria > Hyphomicrobiales > Nitrobacteraceae > Bradyrhizobium > Bradyrhizobium sp. OAE829. The sequence continues at coordinate 7,717,850 of NZ_JBEPOE010000001.1, forward strand.
CAACCTCGCGAATGTCGCGCGCGACCAATTCAAAGGACTTCAGACGTACCGATCGTCCCATTTCAGCTCATCCGTTTCTTTGCAGAATGCCCAAAGTGTCCGGCATAACGTGGCTTTTGATCCTCCTGCCGCATTGCTGCGGCCGATGCGTCTCTCCCCATCATCGCATGGAAACTCAGCATATTTCGCCTGTTTGGGGGCAGTCTTCGAAATCTTCGGTCTATAGCGTAACGCTATTCGGCAGGGAAAGCTCCTGCTTGCGGTTACGGTGTCGACATCCGGTGAATTGGGCGGGCAGAGCGGCGCCATGACTGTTGAAGAAATCCTTGCGAGGCCAGTCGCATTTCCAACCGTCGCGGGCCAAGGGGCAGGACCTCGATGCGCGCTTTGCCGCGTGACACGAGAAAGGTGCATCGATGGCATTTCTTTTCAATTCCGATGCTAACAGGGGAGCAGTCTTCCGCCAGGTCTTTGCGCGCGAGCTCCCCGACCAGGAATTCTACCACTGTAGTGAAAATATCGACCCCGACAAGGTGAGATACCTCCTGACCTGGAACGTGCCGGACGAGGTCTCGCGTTTTCGTAATCTGGAAGTGCTCTTTTCTATCGGTGCAGGGGTTGATCAGTTCAAGCCGGAGATCGTACCCGACCATGTGAAGCTGGTGCGCATGGTCGAGGATGGCATCATACGCATGATGCAGGAATACGTCGTCCTTGGCGTGCTGGCGCTCCATCGCGAGATGCTCGCATATCGGGAGCAGCAGAGCAGGGGAGTGTGGCAAGCCCTTACCAGTACGCAGGCGACCGAACGTCGTGTGGGTTTCCTGGGCCTCGGCATGCTGGCGCAAGCGGCAATCGACCGCCTCAAACCCTTTGGATTTCCTCTTGCTGCATGGAGCCGCAGCAAAAAGGTGGTCGAGGGGGTCACCTGCTTTCACGGCGAAGATCAGCTTGGCAGTTTCCTGAAAAGCACGGATATTCTCGTCTGTCTGCTGCCCCTGACGGAGCAAACCCGCGGCATCCTGAACGCAAGACTCTTCTCGTTTTTGCCGGCGGGAGCGCGGCTGCTGCATGTTGGCCGTGGCCCGCAGCTTGACCAAGAGGCTCTCATCGAGGCGCTCGACAGCGGCCGCCTTGCGGCAGCGATGCTCGACGTTACCGACCCCGAGCCGCTGCCGGAGGGTCATGCGCTCTGGTCACATCCGAAGGTGATGTTAACGCCGCATATCGCCTCCGTGACGCAGCCGCATACGGCAGCACAATCCGTCATAGAAAACATCCGGCGCTATCGTGCCGGAAAAGATCCGATCGGCCTTGTCGATCGAACACTCGGCTACTAACCAGGAAAAATGTCATGTCACTTCTGATTACTATCGCCACCAATCCGGACTTCACACCAAAGGACGCCTTGCCTGCTCCGGAACGACTCATTTCGGGCAATCCATCCTTCAAGACCTGGGCGCAGGACGCTTCGAAAGGCGAGAAGGTCCTGACTGGCGTCTGGGAAGCAACGCCCGGGGAGACCCATTCCATCAAGGGCACCACCTTCGAGTTTTGCCACATCATCTCGGGTCTTGTCGAAATCGAGGAAAAGGATGGTGAGACGAAGACTTATCGAGCCGGCGACAGCTTTGTGATGAAGCCCGGCTTTGTCGGCGTCTGGCGCACGATCGAGACCGTGCGCAAGATCTACGTCTGCCATTATGACTGAGCGCGATGCTGAGGGCCGCACCAATGGTCCGGCCCTCAGAACAATCGGCTTTCGAGCCCGCGTCTGACCAGATTCAACGCCGTCAGGCCATTCATTCTCGATGAAAAATGCGGCGTTCGCTCCTGTATTGCTCGGATGAGACGATTTTGTCTCACCTATCGCAAATCCAGGAGCGTGCTCGTCGAACCCCCGTCGAGCAGATTGGCTCGTGGACGAGGGACGCAAGCCGATTGCGAACGAATTGAGGGGGTGGCCCCGAAGGGAAAAACAAGATGGTTGCATTGAAGGACAGGGATCTGTTTCGCCAGCAGGGGTTGATTGGCGGCAACTGGCAGGATGCGAACGCGAAAGCGACCGTCGATGTCATTGATCCTGCCAGTCAGAAGGTTTTTGGTAGCATTCCCGATATGGGTCGTGACGAGACCAGGGCAGCGATCAACGCCGCAGCCGATGCTTTCAAGCGTTGGAAAAAGAATACCCATGCACAGCGCGCAGCGTTGCTGGAGCGATGGTATGAACTCATGCTGCAGCACGAGCACGATCTGGCGCTTTTGTTGACGCTGGAACAGGGCAAGCCGCTTGCTGAATCGCTTGGCGAGATCCGCTACGGGGCATCCTTCGTAAAATGGTTTGCGGAAGAGGCGCGCAGGATCAATGGATCGACCATCCCTTCACCCACAGGCGACCGCCGCATTTTAGTACTGAAAGAGGCGGTCGGCGTCTGCGGGATTATCACCCCCTGGAATTTCCCGAACGCCATGATTACCCGCAAGGTGGCGCCTGCTCTTGCGGCGGGCTGCACCGTGGTCATCAAGCCATCCGAATTTACGCCGTTTTCGGCTCTCGCGATCGGCGTTCTGGCGGAGCGCGCCGGGATTCCGGCTGGTGTGATAAATATCGTAACCGGCATGCCCGCGGAAATCGGTAACGAGCTGATGGCCAATGAAACCGTGCGCAAGATCTCGTTTACCGGATCGACCCGTGTAGGCGCGTTGCTGATGAAAGGCGCCGCCGATAACATCAAGAAGCTCAGTCTTGAACTCGGGGGCAATGCACCATTCATCGTCTTTGACGATGCCGATGTCGACCTGGCGGTTGAGGGGGCGATCGCGTCGAAGTTCCGCAATGGTGGACAGACCTGCGTCTGCTGCAATCGCCTCCTCGTACAATCAGGCATTTACGACGCTTTTGCAGAAAAACTCGCCGGTCGGGTCGCGAAAATGAAGGTCGGCGCCGGCACGGAAGAAGGGGTCGCAATCGGGCCGATGATCAATGGCGCGGCGATAGAAAAGATCGAGCGTCACGTCACAGACGCCTTGAGCAAAGGCGCGAGGATCATATCGCAGAGTGAAGGTATGCCCGACGGTCGGCAATATGCCCGCCCCGTCGTGCTCGGTGACGCAACGACCGAGATGCTTTTGGCTTCGGAAGAGACCTTCGGACCGGTCGCTCCGCTTTTCCGCTTCACGAGCGAGGACGAAGCGATTGCGATCGCGAACGGCACGCCATTCGGCCTTGCTGCCTATTTCTACACGGAAAACCTCAAGCGCTCATGGCGTGTTGCCGAGGCGCTGGAGTTCGGAATGGTGGGACTCAATACCGGCCTGATCTCGACCGAGGTTGCGCCTTTCGGCGGTGTAAAGCAGTCGGGACTGGGGCGCGAAGGATCTCAGCTCGGGATAGAAGAATATCTCGAGATCAAAACGCTCCATGTCGGCGGGTTGGAGTGAGCCCATCGGATGGGTAGCTGAAACACAAAAAGGGGGCGGTTGAACCGCCCCCTTTTTCCTTCACAACGCATCGAACTGTTCTGAAATTATCGAAGGCTAGCGCCGCGAAGAAAGAATCCGAAAAGGCCACGCATTCACGCGCTTTTCCGAAGGGGCTCCAGGCCGACTGCCGCGGCGAGCCCGCCGATGTCAGCGATCTCGGTGTATTCATAGAACGGGTTCGCGGGCTCGTGACCGCGGTTGACCCATACCTTGCTCTTGATGCCCAGGTCGTAAGCGGTCATCAGGTCGTAGCGGAAGGAGGACGAGACGTGAGTAATGTCTTCCGGACCGCAGCCCAGTCTGTCCAACATGTACTCAAAGCCCTTCATGTGTGGTTTGTAGGCGCCGGTCTCCTCGGCCGTGATGACCATGTGGAAGGGCGCACCTAGTTTCTCCACGTTCGACATGATGAGGTTTTTCATGGAGTTCGACAGGATGACGAGCGGTATCTCCTTCGCAACCCGGGCCAGACCCGCCGGAACGTCGGCATGCGGTCCCCATGTCGGCACTTCTTCATGGATGCGTTGGGCATCCTCCGGCCGAAAGGCGACACCATTGCGCCTGCAGGTGCGCTCTACCGAATTATGCACGACCTCGGAGTAGGGCTTCCACGCGCCAAGAACTTCGTCCAGGCGATAGGCTGAAAAATCCTTGATGAAACTTGCCATCGCCGTGGGGGAAAGCTGGGAGCCGTAGACTCTCCTTGCCGCACCGGCCATGTCGAAATTCGTCAGCGTGCCGTAGCAATCGAAAGTGATGTATTTCGGTCGGAACTGCGTCATGGTGTGGAGTCCTCCAATCCTCTCAGCGCTGCGCGCCGGTACGATAAGCATCATAATGGGCCTGTCGTAAGATAAAGCGCCGCTTTCGTTGAAGCCGGAAGCAGATTGTGTCGTATCGGATCAAAGCTTTGGCAGAGAGTTGCGTCAGGCAACCTTTCGAGTTGGGCAACACCGCCACGCGCCGGACCTGCTCCGGCACAAGATGCGGTATCGATCACCAACGAAAGTCAAAACTCCTTTGGTCCAAGCGCTGCTTGGGAGGAACTGCCGTCCTCGATGACGTACTTTGCTCTTCGGGTTGATTTGGAGAATGAAATGTTGAGCAATTCGCTGATCGAGTTGGACCGCGCGCATCTGATTCACCCGGTCTCATCTTATCGCAGCCATGAGGCGTTGGGCGTGCGGGTGATAAAATCAGCGAAGGGCGCGTCCCTGACCGATGCCTCGGGACATCGATTGCTCGACGGGTTTGCTGGTCTGTGGTGTGTCAATGCCGGGTACGGACAAGACGGCATCGTTGAAGCAGCAACGAGGCAACTCCGCGAACTGCCCTATGCGACAGGCTATTTCGGGTTGGGCTCCGAGCCGGCCATTCGTCTCGCCGCCAGACTGGCTGAATTGGCGCCCGGCGATCTGAACCATGTCTATTTCACACTCGGTGGTTCCGATGCGGTCGACAGCACGATCCGCTTCATTCGGTACTACTATCACGCCAAGGGTATGCCGCAGAAGGACCAGTTCATCTCTGTGGAGCAAGGCTATCATGGATCCTCGACGGCGGGGGCCGGTTTGACAGCACTGCCGGCCTTTCATGCGGGCTTTGGGGTGCCTTATAGCTGGCAGCACAAAATTCCGTCGCACTATGCTTATCGCAATCCTGTCGGCTCCCATCCCCAGGCGATCATTGATGCGTCGGTCGTGGCCCTGCGAGCGAAGATCGCCGAACTGGGCGCAGATCGCGTTGCGGCTTTTTATGTCGAGCCAATTCAGGGGTCAGGGGGCGTTCTGGTGCCGCCGCCGTCTTGGCTGAAAGCCATGCATGCGGTTTGCAGGGAGAACGATATTCTGTTCGTTGCCGATGAGGTCATCACCGGCTTTGGTCGTGTCGGGCCCCTTTTCGCCTGCGAAGAAGACGATGTCGTGCCGGATTTCATGACCACCGCAAAGGGACTGACGTCAGGCTATGTGCCGATGGGCGCGGTTTTCATGTCTGACCGCGTTTACAATACGATTGCGGACGGAGCCGGCAAGACGGCCGTCGGCCATGGCTATACCTATTCCGGACATCCCGTCAGTGCGGCGGTTGGGCTCGCGTGCCTTGACCTTTACAAAAATGGCTTGCTGGAAAACGGGCGCAAGGCCGGGCACCGCCTGATGGAGGGGCTTCGCTCCCTTGGCGATCATCCACTTGTCGGTGATGTCCGTGGTCGCGGCATGCTGGCCGCAATCGAACTCGTCACGGACAAGGAGCGAAAGACGCCCCTTCCACCGGAGGCCGAGGCGGCGCGCCGCATCTTCGATCGCGCATGGGATAACGGCCTCGTCATCCGCGCCTTTGCCCAGGGCGTGCTGGGCTATGCGCCGCCGCTTTGCTGCACGCATGAGGAGATTGACGGCATCATCGAACGAACTCGGACGACGCTCGACCAAACGCTCGAAGACAGGGACGTTCGCGCGGCGATGAAAGGATAATCATTTGCGCCTGCCGTTGAGGCGGCGCCTGGTTCAGAGCAGAAATATCGCATCGACCCGCATTCCCGCGACATGCGACGTCGACCCGATCGGCGGCGAGTATCAAGTCAATCTGCTCAAGTCATCGCAAAGGGTCGAGGACTGTTCCTTAGCTGTTGAATATGCTTTCGAGAGGCAGATGGGATTTCACGATAGGCGACTTCAGTACGACAAAACTGAAGTACTTATCGATGCCAATATCCAGTTCGACGAGACGTTCCATAACCGCCTGGTATTCACTTATTCCAGCTGTGATAAACTTCACGAGGTAGTCATATCCGCCCGAAACCAGATGGCATTCGACGACCGAATCCAGCTTTTCGATGGTCGTGAGAAAGCGAGCGAAATCGATCTGGCGGTGGTTCTTGAGCGTGATCTCGGCGAAGACGGTCAGAGTTCGTCCAAGCTTTGAAACATCAATTTGAGCGGAATAACCGGTGATGAAGCCCTCCGTCTGGAGCCTTTTGACGCGCATCAGGCACGGGCTCGGAGAAAGGTGAATCAGCTCCGCGAGTTCGACGTTGGAAATCCGTCCATTTTTTTGCAGTTCGCATAAAATCCTTATGTCGATCTTGTCGAGCTTCATAGGACGGCCCCACCAGACGTTCGAGCCGCGGCTCGCCGAAGCCCTCTGGCGTCCATGCTGGCGGTCGATCTACCCCCGGGGCTGCCCGCGCCAGCCAGGCCGGATGGTATGCCGGCGGAGTAATTGGGGCGACGATGGTAATCGTTACTCTGGGGCGTCGGCAACATGCGCGCTTTCATAGCATCAACTCCCGTGCCACCTCGGCGGGCCACCGTGTGTTCGCCCATGAAGACACGCCGGGTGGCTCTCCAAGGTGATGCCACCCCTCGGCGTCCGTCAATCGAATATTCGCGGAGCAGGCTTTTCAGAAGTCGGCGACCTTGCCCCAAGCGCCCATTTTCAGACGCTCCGGCCTGTAGGGACGCGGATCTACGATCGGCTCGCTGCCGGTGATGATGTCGGCAATCATATGTCCCGCGCCAGGGCCAATCCCGAAACCATGACCGCTGAATCCGGCCGCGAGGATAAAGCCTGGGATCGCCTCCACTTCACCGATTGCGGGAACGCCATCCGGTGTGCTGTCTATATAGCCGGCCCAGACATTGGAGATTGCGACGTGCCGAAGCTCGGGCAGCAATTCGCAAGCTCTTTGATGTGTCGCCCGAATCTGCCGCATGTCGGGGCGGGGATTAAGTGTCCGGTTCAGCTCCATCGGGGTCACCTCACCGAGCGCCCATTTCGCCAGGGATTCGTGACCCTGGCGCATGCCCTCGAATGCTCCAGGAGCGAGACTGCGCCAACGGCGAGCGAACATCGGCACGAATTCGCGGCCGAACCTGAATTGCTGCGGCGTTGGATCGACTCGCGCGCGCCCGCTAATTGCCAGCGTGTACCCGCCGCTGCTTCGCCGCGTAAGTGACACGCGCGCAGTGTGCAAAGCATCGGGCAGACCGGCTGCGCCTGGAGCCGTCGCGAGAATGGATTGGCGAACGGAAGCCTGCGGGAAGCGAATGCCGAGCTGGTTGCAGAAAGAAGAAGCCCACGCCCCTCCTGCCATGACCACCGTCTTCGTCCGGATTGTGCCCAGTTCGGTCACCACGCCGCTCACCCGGCCGGCACTGCGTTCTACGCCGCGAGCGGCGCAGTGCTGGTGCACCGTGCCGCCAGCCGTCATGATCGCACGCGCGGCGACGGGCACAGCCTTCGAAGGGTCCGCCGTTCCGTCGGTTGGCGAGAAGACGCCGCCTTTCCATTTGCGGCCCGTCGCTTTGCCTCTCTCGCTCGCTTCTTCCGTGCTCAACATGTGCGTCGTAACGCCGACCGTCCCTGCAAAATCGCGCCAGTTCGCCCAGCCGGTCAGCTCTTTCTCGTCGTTCGACAGATAGAGAAGCCCGCAGCGACGGAAGCCCGTGTCTTCCCCGGTCTCCTGTGCTACTCTCTCCCAGAGATCGAGACTCTTGGTGGCGATCGGTAGCTCGCGCGCATCGCGATTCTGTTGACGACACCATCCCCAGTTGCGACTGGACTGCTCGGCGGCGACACGCCCCTTTTCGAGCAAGGCGACCTTAACGCCGCGGCGGGCAAGATAGTAGGCCGTGAATACGCCCACCACGCCGCCGCCAATGACGACGACGTCAGCCTCTTGAGGCAGAGACGGACTGGATTCGATATGTATCAGTGGCGCGCTCATCGAGCGAGGACTCCGGCGTTTGAGGTATCGTACCGAGCTTCCGCGGATGCGCCTTGCCGAGTTTTGTGGTCAGACGGAATATCCTGCGGTTTGCTACCTTCGCTACAAGCTTTTATTGCGAGAACTGATCGCTCGCGTCGCGCCGCATAGGCTGAGATCAGGCATGTGCTCTCCGCAATGAGATCGGCGTCAGCGAGAATGGGAGCGTGCAGCAATGAAATTTGTGGTGGTTATGCGTTCTTTGCAGGGCCGCTGAAGGTTGTCTTCGGGCCCGCCGGGTCCTTGCCGCGGGGGCGGTACGTGCCAGGCTGAAGAACCTTATGGACAAGCTTGCGGGGGTTGTCGTCAGCCGCGGGCGTATCGGGCGCGCGTCCCCCGGTGGATGTTGGAGGCATCGCAGCGCAGAGCGAAATGCCAAATCGGACTTCCTTTTCAGAAGTTCCTGCCGCCGGCGTGCCGCCTTTCGGCGACTCTGGGAGGATCAAAGCGGCCAAACTCGTGGGCATCAAGCAAGAATCTCGATCCAAGAATCTCGATCAATGAGTCGAGGATCAAAATGGGAGCCATCGACATGGGTCTTGCCGAGGAACTGACCTTAGCGGAAGCCGTCACGCCTCTCATGGCGTTCCGCTACAAACGCTTCAATGTCGTAGGTACGATGATCGATTTCGCGAGCGTGACCGAGGATAGACCTGCCGTCATCGCGGCCGAGGCTGGGCAGTTCACCAAGCCCGACTATCAGTTTCGCTCGCTGACCGGGTTGGCGAACGCGGACAACGCTGCGTCGTGAGCGACACAGCTCTTGCTCGTCGAGCAAAGAGATCAGAATCATGTCGCAGCTTCCGACCAGGGAATGCCGGTATGAACGGCGAGTTTCCGACCTGTCCGATCGTCTCAATCCGCAGCAGGATGTCCCGATGCCGTTGAAGGGGGAGGATACTCTAATGGCCTCCAGCATCCAGGCTGTGGACTCCCAAGAAGTCGCGCTCTCGGTGCGCGACCTCTGCGTAAGCCTGCCGGGCGGGATGGAGCGGGCCTACGCCGTCGAGAATATCTCCTTCGATCTGAAGCGTGGTCAGATCCTGTGCATCATTGGAGAATCCGGATCGGGCAAGTCGGTCACAGCCAATGCGATCATGGGGCTTCTGCCCAAGGTGATCCGGGTTTCCTCGGGCGCAATCCACCTGGACGGAATGAACATCGCAGGTCTGCCTGCCGAAAAGCTGCGGGGCCTGCGCGGACGGGTCGTGTCAATGATCTTTCAGGATCCGCTTTCGGCGCTCAATCCGCTGATGACTGTGGGTGCGCAGATCGAGGAGGCCATAGCGGCGCATGGCATCGGCACAGCGAAATCCCGCCGCAACCGCGCAATTGAGTTGCTGACCGAAGTGGGTCTGCCCGATGTGCAACTGATGTATCATCAGTACCCGTTCCGGCTTTCGGGTGGGCAGCGACAACGCGTGATGATCGCGATAGCCCTGGCGCTCGAGCCCGCGATCTTGATCGCGGACGAACCGACAACCGCACTCGACGTAACCACCCAGGCGCAGATCCTGAAGCTGATCCGCGACATTCAGCGCCGCAAGGGAATGAGCGTGATGTTCATCACGCATGATTTTGGGGTGGTGGCCGAGATCGCCGACAGCGTCGTGGTGATGGAGAAAGGCCATGTGGTCGAGCAGGGCAGCGCCGTTCAGGTTCTGCAATCGCCCGGCCACCCTTACACGCGGCGGCTCATTGCGGCCGTCCCACATCTGACAGGCAAGGACCGGATTCCTCTGGAAGCTGCCGGGAAAGCGCCGATCCTGCAGGTTGACGGTTTGATGAAAACCTATCGCAGCGGCAGCAAATGGTTCGGCGCGACGCGGACCGTGCCGGCGGTAAACGACGTATCGTTCGACCTGGCACCTGGGCGGACGCTTGGCGTCGTGGGCGAAAGCGGCTCCGGCAAGTCGTCGCTAGGGCGGCTTCTGATCAAATTGATGGACAGTGACGGCGGTCGCATTCTGTTCGAGGGCCGAGACGTTGCCGGGCTTTCTGAGACCGAGTTCCGCCCACTGCGGCCGCGGATCCAAATGATCTTTCAAGATCCTTTCGCCTCCCTCAACCCGCGCTCGACGATCGGTCATATCCTAACGGTAGGTCCGATCGCGCATGGAATGTCTTCTGCGCAAGCACGCGAGGAGGCCCGGGGACTACTATCGCATGTGGGTCTCGACGCTGGCGCCTTTGGCCGCTATCCGCACGAGTTCTCCGGCGGGCAACGCCAACGCATCGGCATTGCTCGGGCGCTGATGTTCAAGCCGACGCTGCTGATTGCCGATGAAGCAGTTTCAGCGCTCGACGTGTCGATCCAGGCCCAGATCTTAAGATTGCTGGATCAAATCCAGCGGGAGACCGGCGTCTCAATGATCTTCATCACCCACGATCTGCGCGTGGCCAGCCAGATCTGCGACGAAATCGCCGTGATGCAGTACGGGCGGATCGTGGAACGCGGACCACCTTCGCAGATATTCCTGAACCCGAAATCCCCCTACACGCGCGAACTGGTCGCGGCGATTCCTGGAGAGCAGCGGGCGCACGATCGCCAGGCTTCGGCAAACCGATGAGAGTAACTGCGGATACCGCCATAAGGAGCAAGCCATGACCAAACATTCCAAACCTGCATCCAACTACTCGCGGCGCGACACATTGCGAATGATGGCCTTAGGCGGGGCCGCCGGCGTCTTCGCACCCAATCTGTTGACCAGACCCGCCTTCGGCCAAAAGGCCGCACGAACTCCCAAGGGCCGGATTGTCGTCGGGCTCTCGCAGGAACCCACGGTCTTTAATCCGCTGATGGCACATATCGAGGTCGATGACGGTGTGCATTTCTCGGTTTTCGATGCGCTCTTTCGCATCGATCCCAAAGGCGTAATTCAGCCGAACCTTGCCGTCGAAGTGCCGACCCAAAAGAACGGCGGTATTTCCGAGGACGGTCTGAAATGGCGGATCCGCTTGCGCGACGATGTCAGTTGGCACGACGGCAAGCCTTTCACGGCTGAGGACGTGAAATTCACCCTCGAACTCATCACGAAGCCGAACTTCCGCAGTTGGCGTACAACGGGGCACTCGTTGGTGCGCGACATCGCCGTGGTCTCGCCTGTCGAGATCACATGGCGGATGGAGCAGGCCTTCGCACCGTATTTGTCGTTCCTGACCGAAACCTTCGTTGTGCCGAAGCACATCCTGGAGAAGGAGGCTGATCCAAACAATGCCGCCTTCAACCAAGCGCCAATCGGTACTGGTGCATTCAAGTGGGGCACGCGCGTTCCCGGCGACCGCGTCGAGCTTGTCGCCAACTCGAATTATTTCGGTGATGGTCCTTATATCGAGCGCCTGATCTTCAAATACATCCCCGATCTCACCGTCCTCTACACCCAATTCAAGAGCGGTGACATAGACCTCGTGGGCCAGACATACATCAGCCCCGATCATTACGAGGAAGCTCGCAAGCTGCCGAGCCGGGTGGTGACGCTGGAGCCGAAATCCTCATTCGAGTCTTTTTACCTGAATCTCGAGCGCCCGCAGTTCAAGGAGCTGCAGGTCCGTCAGGCGCTCTATGCAGCGATCGACAAGAAGGCAATTATCGACGGGCTCTATTACGGCGTACCGACTCCGACTGAGACCTTCATGCCGCGGCAGTCTTTCTATTATAATCCGGGCCTGCCGGTGCAGGAGTTCAGCGTCAAGCGTGCGCAGCAGATCCTCGACGCGGCCGGCTGGGTGCCAGGAAAGGATAGGATCCGGGTAAAAGACGGGGTGCGTCTGTCTTTTACCAACTCGACCACGTCAGGCGACCCCCTTCGCGAGCAGGTGCAGCAGTATCTGCAGCAGGCGTTTGCAGAGATCGGCGTCGAAATGACCATCTCCAACCTTCCCGCCGCGGTGATGTGGGGCGAATTCTGGCAACGATCGCGTTTCGATTCGGTCATAGTAGGCAGCACTTATTTGATCGGCGCAGACCCGGACGTCACCAACCGCCTGCATTCGAATGCGATCGGTAATAAAGGCGGCCGCGGCTCAAACAATGCGCAATACGTCAATCCGGAGGTCGACTCTCTATTGGAGAAAGGCAGCCGCACCTTCGATCCGGAAGCACGGCGCGCAATCTACTTCCGCGTTCAAGAACTGGTCCGGCATGACCTGCCCTTGCTACCGCTTTACCAGAACATTGCAGTGCAGGGGCACAAGAAAGGGATCCAAGGTGCGATGTCTAACGGCAACACGCGCACCGAATCCTGGAATGCCGGCGCCTGGTCTTGGGCGAGCTGATATTCGCAGCCGCCGCCCCGTCTGGCGAAAGCCAGTCGGGGCGGCAACGTACTACTGAATTTCTCGTTGTTACGAGGAGGGCCGAATGCGCGGATTTCTGCTGAATCGCCTCTCACAGAGCCTCGCGCTGCTGGTGATCGTCTCAATCATCGGCTTCGTCATTCTGAGCCTTATTCCAGGCGGTCCCCTGTCGCAATACGCGCGGGATCCAAGCATGACCCAGCAGGATATGGAGCGGCTGGCGGAACAGTTGGGGTTGAACAGGCCGCTATGGATCCAGTATTTCGACTGGGTATGGCGCCTTGTGCAAGGCGACTGGGGCCGCTCCTTCCGTGACGGAACATCCGTGCTGGCCGTGATCGGACGGCATATCTTTGCCACGCTACTGCTGATGGGTACCTCGACGGTGATCGCGATCGCCATCGGCACCTGGATTGGTATTCGTGGCGCCACCCACCGCTATTCGATGTTTGACTATCTGGCAACGATCGGCGCCATGGTCGCGCTATCGATCCCGACCTTCTGGTTCGGGCTTGTCGGGATCTACGTCTTCTCGCTGCAGCTGGGTTGGGTGCCTGCCGGGAACATGTACACTATCGGCGACGGCTCCGTTCTGAATTACCTGCACCATCTGATCTTGCCAAGCGTGGTGCTGTCACTCGTCCATGTCGCGGTTTGGAGCCGCTACATGCGGACGGCGACGCTCGACGCCATTAGTCAGGACTTCGTCAAAACTGCCCGCGCCAAGGGCCTGAGCGAGCGCCGAATTCTCTTGAAGCATGTTGTCGGCAACGCACTCCTGCCAATGATCACGCTTGCAGGAGTGCAGCTGCCCAGCATTCTAACGGGGGCATTGGTGACCGAGACGGTCTTTACCTGGCCGGGAATGGGACGGCTGTTTCTCGACAGCCTCGGTTACAGCGACTACCCGGTCGTGATGGGGTTGCTGATATTCTCCGCCATCCTGGTCATTCTCGGAAACCTGATCGCCGACGTCGTCGTCGCCATCGTCGACCCGCGCATTCGTCTGGCTTGAACCCACAAAAGCCCCGACAGAGGAGCCAACCGATATGACCGCTCTCGCCGTAAGCACAGCTCCAAGCCGATGGTGGCACAGCCGCGCGGTACACCGCTTCATTAGCCATCGCCTGGCGCTGCTAGGTCTGACAATGATCACGCTGCTGACGCTGGCGTGCGTCTTAGGCCCCTATCTGATGCCATACGACTCGCTCCACATTGACTTGCGCGCCCGCTTCGCTCCTCCGATGACCGGACATCATTATCTTGGCACCGATCCGCTGGGGCGTGACGTGGCGGCTCGACTGTTGATGGCAGGGCGGATCTCGCTGCTGGTGGGATTTTCGGCGATGCTATTGTCGATAGTGATCGGAACACTCGTCGGCGTGATCGCGGGGTATCGCGGCGGCTGGATCAGCGCAGTCCTCATGCGTACGGTCGATGGCTTCTTGTCGTTTCCGTCGATCTTTCTCGTACTGGCGCTGGCTGCAGCATTGCGGCCCAGCCCCGTCATGATCACGGTTATCATCGCAGTCACCAAATGGATGGAGGTTGCCCGCATCGTCGAGGCTGAGGTTCGCTCGCTACGCGAACGCGAGTTTGTCCAGGCCGGCCGGATGCTTGGGCTAAGCGGAACGCATATCATGTTCCGGGAGATCTTGCCCAACGCCATGGGTCCGATCATCGTAGCCGCCAGTTTGACGGTCGCCCGCGCGATACTCCTGGAAGCGTATATCAGCTTCCTCGGTTTTGGGATCCAGCCGCCGCTGCCCAGCTGGGGCAACATGCTCAACGGCGCCCAGAAGTACCTGGCCAGCGCGCCCTGGCTGGCGATCATTCCTGGCGCTGCGATCACAATCGCGGTGACAAGCTTCAACTTCATCGGCGACGGGCTGCGCGATGCGCTCGACGTTCGAAACGATCACATTTGAGTTCAATGCGATGCGGGTGGCAGGAAAGCGTTGAAGGCTACGGCAATGTTTCGTGACGAGCGTAGACGTCGCAAGCACCGCTGATCACAACTGATTTTGTCAATAATCCCAGGCCACGCGTTAACACACGAGAAGTCAGCCACATGCACGAGCCGAGAGTCGCCGAGAAGGATACGCCCTACTGGTGGGAAGCCTCACCGCTAAAACCGCTGCCTCAGCAGCCACTGCCCAAGAAGCTCGACGTGCTGATCGTGGGCGCGGGCTATGCTGGCCTTTCGGCCGGGTTGGTGCTGGCGCGCGAGGGTCGCTCGGTTGCGGCCTTTGACACAATGGACCCGGGCGAGGGGGCTTCGACGCGCAACGGTGGAATAACCAGCGCGAGCATACGGCATGATTACGCGACGATCTCCCGCCGCTTCGGCGAAGACAAGGCGCTGGCGATCGAGGCGGAAGGCAAGATCGCACGCGAATTCCTGTACGATTTCATCAGGACGGAACGGCTCGAATGCGACTTTCAGCTGGTTGGACAGTTCAAATGCGCGTTCGGATATCAACAATACGAAACGATGGCGCGCAGCGCTGACGCGTTGGCGAAGAAATTGCGGATCGAGTCTCACGCGGTTCCGTATGCCCAGCAGCGCAACTACATCGGCACCGACTTCTACCGTGGTGGCACGGTCCGGATGGATATCGGTGGACTACACCCGGCGAAGTTTCACGCTGAACTCCTTCGAGTGGCGCTCGCTTCGGGAGTGATGGTCCATGCACGCACGCCGGTCATCTCAATCGAGAGGGATGGCTCCGGATTCCGCGTCGTGACCTCGGCCGGATCGGTACAGGCGCGTCAGGTGCTGGTTTGTACGAACGGCTACACCGACGGCGCGGTACCCTTCCTGCGCCGCAGGCTGGTCCCGGTTCGCAGCCGGATCATTGCAACCGAAGAGCTTGCACCTGAAGTCATGGTGCGGCTGATGCCAAAACGCATGATGATGACGGAGAACCGCCAGGTCGGCTTCTACTACCGACCTTCGCCGGACGGCAAACGTATCCTGCTAGGGGGGCGCGACAGTTCTCGTGTAGGTAACCCGGTGGCTCCGAAGCTCCTTCTGCGTAAGGGGCTGGTGAACCTTTTTCCGGAACTGGAGAATGTTCGCCTTTCGCACAGCTGGTTCGGCAATGTGGCGATGAATCGCGACATGCTCCCGCGCATCTTCGAAAAGGACGGTGTGGTCTATGCCACCGGCTTCTGCGGCTCAGGCGTCGTCTGGGCGCCGTGGATCGGAATGCATGCGGCCCACAAGCTGATGGGACACGACGAGGCGGCACGCACCGCCTTTGACTTCCGTCCGCCGGCTTCCATCCCGCTCTATCGTGGCGATCCCTGGTTCATGCCCGCCATCATCTGGGGATATTGGATGCAGGATCGGTTCGCGCTGTGGCGCGACCGCCGTTGACAGCACATCGTCCCTTCTACCGTACCATCAATGCAATACCGTGCCGAACTTTGCTTCCGTCTGATTGCGTAATGCTGTCGGACCGAAGATACGCTGCAACTCGTGTGAGCATTGTCAAAATGGATCTCACCGCGTCAGGCACTGGCGATTGGTCCGGCAACTAAAGCAAGAGACGTCGAAGCATCATGGCATCCGCAGTTACCCAGGCCGGAGATCGCGAGAATGAAGACGTGGCCCTGGTCCCTTTCGCGAGATCGCATCTGGAAGGTGCCCTGAAGCTCTCGCAGGAGATGTCTTGGCCGTACCTGCTCAGGGATTGGGAATTTGCGCTGCAGCTTGGTCGCGGTTTCGTGGTCATTAGGGCAGGTGCTGTAGTGGGGACCGCGCTTTGGTGGCCTTACGGCGACACCCACGCCTCCGCTGGAATGATCATCGTCTCGAAAGCCGTTCAGGGACGCGGTTACGGCGCCCGCCTGATGGACGCGCTACTCGCGGCGGCACGACCACGGATCGTCACGCTGAATTCGACTGTCGAAGGCATGGCGCTTTACCAGCGCCGTGACTTCGTTCCCATCGGGGTCATCCACCAGCATCACGGAATTCCCAGAGAACGCCATGAGGCGCCGGGTCCGTGCTTCGTCAGGGCAATGGCTCCATCGGATATCGGGGCGATCGTGGGTCTCGATCACGAGGCCACCGGCTGGACAAGGCGGGAGATGCTGAACCGATTGATCGAGGTCGGCGACGGCTATGTTCTCTTGCGTGACGGCATACCCCGCGGCTACGCCATTTCCCGTCTCTTTGGTCGTGGGCATGTCGTCGGCCCTGTGGTCGCCGAAAGCCCGTCTGATGCGCGCGCGTTGATCGAGGCCGCGCTCGCGCCCCTCGGGAGTGTTTTCGTCCGCGTCGATACCTCTGCCACCTCGCAACTCGGGGAGTGGCTCGAAGGCATCGGCCTGCAGCAGGTCAGCGATGCCACCACCATGGTCCTTGGGACGCAGATGCCATCGACCGGGCCGGCGCGCACGTTCGCGCTCGCCAACCAGTCATTCGGTTAGGAGACATCGGGATGCTGCGCTCAGAGGTGCACGAAACGGATACCCCGGACGCCGGACCGGGCGAGGCGGCCACGACACTCGGCGCGCTCGCGACGCCGGCCCTCCTGCTCGACAGAGACCGGCTGGATCGCAATCTCGCCCGTCTGTCCTCGCGTATGGCCGCGCGGGGCGTCGTGCTGCGTCGCCACATGAAGACCGCGAAATCAATCGAGGTCGCCCGGCGCGCCTGTCCGTCCGGGCCCGGGCCGATCACCGTCTCCACCCTGGCGGAGGCGGAATACTTCGCGCAGTACGGTTTCCGCGACATGACTTATGCCGTGGGCGTGGCACCGCACACCGCCACGAGGGCGATGCGTCTCCGCAAAGCCGGCGTCGACCTCAAGGTGCTGCTCGATTCGCCTGAGCAGGCGACGATGCTGGGCGAGGCCGGTCGCGCCGCTGGTGTGACGCCGTCCGCCTTCATCGAGATCGACTGCGACGGCCACCGCGGCGGTCTGACCGCCACCGATCCCAGGCTCATCACCGTTGCGGTCGCCCTGGCCGAGGCCGGCGTCAAGCTCGCCGGCATTCTCACCCATGCCGGCGAATCCTATAGCCTCTACACGCCCGATGCCCTTGTCGCGGCTGCTGAGAATGAAAGGGCCGTGGCTGTAGCCGCCGCGAAGAACTTGCGGGCGGCAGGGCATCCATGCCCGGTCGTGAGTGTCGGTTCGACGCCGACGGCCCATTTCGGCGAAGACCTGAGCGGCGTCACGGAAATGCGGGCCGGTGTGTACATGTTCTTCGATCTGGTGATGCACGGTGTCGGGGTCTGCACCACCGACGACATCGCGGTCTCGGTTCTCGCTACCGTCATCGGCACGAAGCCGGAAAAGGGGTGGATTTTGGTCGATGCGGGCTGGATGGCCCTGTCGCGTGATCGCGGCACCGCCGCGCAGCGGATCGACCAGGGTTACGGTCTCGTTTGCGATCTGTCCGGCAAACTCTATCCGGACCTGATTGTTTGGCAGGCGAGCCAGGAGCACGGCATCCTCGCCATCAGATCCGGATCGGCTGCAACCCTGCCGGATCTGCCGATCGGCACGAAGGTCAGGATCCTGCCCAATCACGCCTGCGCGACGGCGTCACAGCACGAGCTGTACAATGTCGTCTCCGCGGGAAGCGACGCAATCGAAGCTCAGTGGCCGCGAATGCGCGGCTGGTAGGTTCTCAAACAGAGTCGCGCCGTCACGATTTGCGGATGCCCAGCATTCAGATAGCGAGAATCCGAGGTCGATATGAAGCTCACATCCTATTGGTTGGACACATCGGAGCCGTGCAGGAGCGCCACCGCAGGACCGGTGCAAGGTACCTGCGACGTTGCGGTGATCGGCGGTGGCTTGACCGGTTCTTCGGCCGCTCTGGCTCTCGCCAAGAAGGGCGCGCGTGTCGTGCTCCTCGAAGCCGAGACGATCGGGCACGCGGCGTCCGGCCGGAACGGCGGCATGTGCAATAATGGGTTCGCTCAGGACTACGGCACGCTCTCGACCAAGCTCGGTAAGAAAGTCGCCGACCGGCTCTACCGGTCCTTCGACGCCGGGGTCGATACGGTCGAGCGCCTGGTGGCGGAAGAGAACATCGACTGCAGCTTCGCGCGCGTCGGCAAGATCAAGCTCGCTGCCAAGCCTGAGCACTATGACAAGCTGGCGCGCAGCCAGGAATTGCTCGCCGCCAATGTTGATCCCGACACGATGATGGTGAGCCGCGCCGAGCTGGCCGGCGAAGTGGGATCGGAGCGCTATTACGGCGGGCTGATCTACCGAAAGAGCGCCGGCATGCACGTTGGGCGTTTCGTCCGCGGCCTTGCGGAAGCGGCGGCGCGGCGCGGCGTCGATATCCACGAGCATGCGCCGATGATGGGCCTGCGACCCGCCGCCGGCGGAGGTCACGATATCGAGACACCGAAGGGCCGGCTTCGGGCCTCGCAGGTTCTGTTGGCGAGCGGCACTTCGCATACGGGGCCGCTGGGTTGGTTTCGACGCCGGATCGTGCCGGTGGGCGCCTTCCTGATCGTCACCGAGCCCTTGCCGGTCGCGACACTCGATCGGCTCCTGCCGCGGCGCCGAATGGCGGTCGATACGAAGAACCTGGTCAACTACTTCCGAACCACGCCTGACAACCGGCTGCTCTTCGGCGGCCGCGCCCGTTTCGCCATCTCCAACCCGGCCTCAGACGAGAAGAGCGGCGCGATCCTGCAGGCTGCGCTGCACGACGTCTTTCCCGAGCTTCGTACCGTGCGCATCGACTATTGCTGGGGCGGGATGGTCGACATGACGCGCGACCGGCTGCCACGCGCAGGCGAACGCAACGGCATCTACTATTCCATGGGCTACAGCGGCCACGGTACCCAGATGTCGACCCTGATGGGGACGATCATGGCGGAAGTCATGGACGGGCGCACCGAGCTCAATCCCTGGAAGGACTTCACCTGGCCGCGCCATTCCGGGCCATCTCGGTCCTCCCTGGTTCCTCCCGCTGGTCGGCGCCTATTACCGGATCAAGGATCGTTTCCAATGACCTCGACCGTTCGACACCTGACGGAAGCCGGCTTCCTCGGCAAATTCTACATCGACGGAGAATGGCGGAAGCCGAACGGATCGGCGACGGCGGTCGTCGTCAACCCGGCGACCGAGCAGCCGATCGCCGAAGTCGCGCTCGGCAATGACGAGGATGTCGAGTACGCGGTCGCCGCCGCCAGACAAGCCTTCGCCGGCTGGTCCCGCACGCCAACTGCTGGGAGGGCGGCGCTGCTCGACCGGATCCATGGTTTGCTCCTCGAGCGGCTCGAGCTGTTCGCGCAGGCAATCACGAGCGAGATGGGAGCCGGTATCACCTATGCGCGCCGCGCCCAGGTGCCGTTGGCCGCCGAACATATCCGCGTCGCGCGTGACAATCTCGCAACTTATTCGTTCATCAGTCCGCGCGGCAGCACCGCGATCATGCGCGAGGCGATCGGCGTCTGCGGCCTTATCACTCCCTGGAACTGGCCTCTCTACCAGATCACAGCCAAGGTCGGTCCGGCGCTCGCGGCGGGCTGCACGGTGGTGTTGAAGCCCAGCGAATTGTCGCCCCTGAGCGCCTTGCTGTTCGCCGAGGTGATGGACGATGCCGGTTGTCCGCCCGGCGTATTCAACCTAGTCAACGGAACAGGTCCAATCGTTGGGACCGGTCTGGCGTCGCATCCGCAGGTGGACATGATCTCGATCACGGGCTCGACCCGTGCCGGGGTTCTCGTTGCGCAAGCGGCCGCGCCCACCGTCAAGCGCGTCGCCCAGGAACTCGGTGGCAAGTCGCCGAATATCATTCTGCCGGATGCCGAACTGAGCCGGGCCGTTCCTCTCGGCGTCGGCGCCGCCTTCCGCAATCTCGGGCAATCCTGCAGCGCACCGACGCGAATGCTTGTTTCCCGCTCACACATGGCGAAGGTCGAAGTTCTGGCCGCGGCGGCTGCTTCCGAAATGGTGGTCGGCGATCCGCTTGTGGAAAGCACGACCCATGGTCCGATCGCCAACCGGCCGCAGTTCGAGCGTATCCAGGCCATGATCGGCGTCGGTCTGGAGGAGGGCGCCAAGCTTGTCATTGGCGGGCCTGGGCGGCCCGGCAATCTTCAGGCTGGCTTCTATGCGCGGCCGACGATCTTCTCGAACGTCCGTCGCGACATGAGGATTGCGCACGAGGAGATCTTCGGCCCGGTGCTGTCGATCATTCCCTATGATACCGTGGAGGAGGCAGTCGAGATCGCCAACGACACGGTCTACGGCCTCGGCGCTCATGTGCAGGGCATGGATATCGAGACGGTACGGACGGTCGCCGGGCAGATCCGGTCCGGTCAAGTCCATCTCAACTATCCCGACTGGGACCCGAACGCACCTTTTGGCGGGTACAAGCGCTCCGGCAACGGCCGCGAATACGGCCTCGAGGGAATGGGGGAATATCTCGAGACCAAAGCCGTTCTCGGGTTCTACCGATGAAACGCCACCTCTAGGGCGAGCCGTTCAAAACTAAGGCGCCGCATGTCGGCGACCCCACGAGACTATCGCCATCCCACTCTATCGGGGCATTGCCTGGCTTATGGCGGTCATCATCCAGCGCGATCTGCAGGATTGCACTGTGTCGCGCCGGCGCTGACAGCATATCGTCTCATCTGCCGCTTCTTCAATGCAATACCGTGCCGGACTTCGCCTCAGTCTGATTGCGTAATGCCGTCGAACCCAAGATACGCTGCGGCCAGCGTCAAGTTCGTCAGATGAATATCGCCGTTCGTCTGAGAAGAGGTCGTCCATCAAGGAGATTGGAAATGCAAGTCGGTGTGCCCAAGGAAATCAAGACGCACGAATATCGCGTAGGCCTGACGCCTGGAGCCGTCCGAGAATATGTGGCGGCTGGTCACAGCGTGTCAGTCGAGGCCAATGCGGGCGCCGGTATCGGCGCGACGGACGAGAACTATCGCAAGGTCGGCGCAACGATTCTGGAGTCCGCGCGCGACGTATTTGCATCGAGCGATATGATCGTAAAAGTTAAGGAGCCTCAGCCCTCCGAATGGGCGCTGCTTCGAGAGAACCAGATACTGTTCACTTATCTGCATCTGGCGCCCGACCCGGAGCAGGCGAAGGGCCTCCTGAAGTCCGGATGCACGGCAATCGCCTACGAGACCGTGACTGATGGCCACGGCGGACTTCCTCTCCTTGCGCCAATGAGCGAAGTCGCGGGTCGGCTCGCGATCGAAGCGGCGGGTGCGGCCCTGCGGCGGTATGCCGGGGGGCGAGGGCTCTTGATGGGTGGCGTACCGGGCGTTCAACCGGCGCGCGTCGTGGTGCTCGGAGGTGGCGTAGTTGGTACGCATGCAGCGCGCATGGCGGCAGGCTTGGGTGCCGAGGTCACTATTCTCGATCGGTCGATACCGCGGCTTCGTGAACTGGATGAGTTGTTCGAAGGACGTGTTCGTACCAGGTACTCGACGATTGAGGCCATCGAGAACGAGATATTTGCCGCCGACGTTGTCATTGGCGCAGTGCTCGTTCCCGGTGCGAGCGCGCCGAAACTTGTCAACCGCGGCATGTTGAGCTCGATGCGCAAGGGGGCAGTGATCGTGGATGTAGCTATAGATCAGGGGGGATGCTTCGAGACATCGCGTCCGACGACGCATGCCGACCCAACTTACGAGGTGGACGGCGTTATCCACTACTGCGTCGCCAATATGCCGGGAGCTGTTCCGCTGACCTCAAGCCAGGCTTTGAACAACGCCACGCTGCCGTTTGGTCTGGCACTCGCCAACGAGGGTTTCGCAGCCGTGCTGGAAGATCCGCATCTGCGTGCTGGCCTGAATGTCCATCGTGGTCGGTTAACGTATCAGGCCGTAGCCGAGAGTCTCGGCCTGCCATGCTCCCCGATCGAGCAGGTTGCCGCCTGATCTGCTCCAAGAGGTCCCCAAGAGGTCCCTATGGGACATTTCCTCCCCAACTTGAGCCACTCCTTCGGAGTGGCTCCCTTTTTCGCTGCCAGACCCCGGCATCATCAAGAGGCAGACTCTTTCCCCAACGGGCGCACCATCGCGCCAGCGTTCATGATGTCCGCTGGATCAAAGGCGGTTTTGATACGGCGCATCGCAGCGATGCGGCCGGCGTCGCCGTACCGCTCCAGAAGATGCTTCTTGAATCGGCCGACGCCGTGCTCCGCGCTAAACGTGCCGCCGAGCGCTGCGGCCGTGTCGTAGAGTTGCAGCGACAGGCCGCTCTCGATCCGGTTGGTGAACTCTATCCGGTCGACGTCGGGAGGCACCAGCACGTTGTAGTGCAGATTGCCATCGCCGACGTGTCCATAGACGGACAGCTCAAGATCCGCGTCATACGACCGTACCTGCGAGCCGGCTAGATCCAGAAAACGCTGAATAGCGGAAAGCGGTACAGAAATGTCGTGCTTCACCGACCCGCTCCGGCGCTTCTCGCCCTCCGGGATGGTCTCGCGTACCTCCCACATCGCGGTCCGTTGCGATTCGCTCTGCGCCAGGAAGGCGTCCTCGATCCATCCGGACTCGATCGCTTCGGCCAGAACGGCTTCCATCAGTCCGTCGAGATCGAGATGGCGCGAGGAGGAGGTGAGCTCGGCAAGTACGGTGCCCCCAGTGCCGGCGCGGACGGAGGGCAGGTTGGTCATCGCTTCGCTCGCGAGCGCGATTGATCGGGCCGTCATGAATTCGAACGTGGTAAGCAGGTCCGCGGATTCGCGACGTACCAGGGCGAGAAGCTCGGCGAGCGGGGCGCCCGTCGCGAGCTTCAGCCAGGCGGTCGCGCGGCGGATCGGCAAGGGCGCGAGGCGCAACACAGCGCCCGTGACGATGCCGAGAGTTCCCTCGCTTCCAACGAAGCACTGTTTGATGTCGTAGCCCGTATTATTCTTCCGTAGTTTTCGCATGTCCGAAACCACCGTGCCGTCCGACAGAACCGCTTCGATCCCGAGGAGCAGATCGCGAGTCATTCCGTATCTGACGACGGACAGTCCGCCGGCGTTCGTTCCGATGTTGCCGCCGATCCGGCAACTGCCTTCCGCGCCGAGGCTGAGCGGCAACAGAAGGCCGGCGATCGCAGCAGCGTCCTGTACGTTCTTCAGGATGGCGCCGGCGTCGACGGAGATGCTCATGGAGAGGGGATCGACTTCGCGGATCCTGTCCATCCGCTCGAGGCTCACGATGATCTGCCGTCCGGAGGCGTCCGGCGTCGCACCGCCGCAGTAGCTCGTGTTGCCGCCCTGCGGAACGATACCGATGCCTTGTTGTGCCGCCAGCCGCACGATGTCGGCGACCTGCTTCGTCGTCGCCGGCCTCAGTACGGCCAGCGTTGACCCCGTGAAGAGCTGGCGTTGATCCGTTGTGTAGGTAGCGATCCGCTCCGGGTCGTCAATGACGCCCCCGACGTCCAGAAGGTCGCAAAAGGCGTGAACGTGTACCGACTGAGACATGCTTCAGCTCCCGATTTGGTGTCGGATCATCTTCGTGCGTTTGAGCGGCATTGCTTGCCGTTCGGTGGCGGTTCCGAAGAAACCAATGCCGAAATGCCACGATGTTCGGCAGTTCGCGCCACTGCAGCCTGATACTGATCGCCTTCATCGCGAGCCCTTTCGGACTTCAGAGGAGGCAATCAATCACTCGCCAGACAATCTATCGGGGGCCAGTGTTCGAAATGGCGCGCCGCCAGTTCGATGGCGTCGCCGCGCTGGCCATTGCGCTCGAGGAACTGATGGGTCGTACTGCACTCGCCGGAAGGGTGGCCTTTCTGGAGGAGCTGCCGCGGAGCCCATGGGATCCGGGCGTGTTGCTGCCCGAAGCGACCCTTCAGGTTTCATTCCTCAAAGACCTTTTGACTCACCGCAAGCCGACCAGCCCCTATACTTTCGTCAACTTTCTCAAGGAGACGGGCCGGCTCGACGATTTTGTCAATCTACGAACACCTTTTCCATATCGCATTGACTTCGCCCTATACATTGAGTGGGTGGCCAACCAAGTTTGGGAATTGACCTGCCGGGGGCAAGCCGTCACCCGGGTGATAGCGGTCGAGGGTGACGGCGGCGCGATCGTTCGGCCGAAGGTTCGGCGAGGCACCTTGCAATGCGCGCAGCAAACCGCCGGAGCGTCGGTCAGACACATCACTATCGAGTTTGGAGCGAGTGCAAGGTCGTAAAACGTTGTCTCCGAGTCGGGCATGCCACCTTTGCAGAGGCAGCCTTCGGGCGACAGCATGCTCAATCCATTCGTCGGCTTCTTCGACGCGCTAAGGACGATATCGCTTGGTGCGGGTGCTGATGGCCGATACATCGAGGCTGAGTGCCGAGCACCGGCTGCCGTCGGCCTAGAATGAAAAGGCGGGCGCGTGCGTGTACGAGCATCCTAGCGATCGCGAGGCTTGCCCAAATTGGCCCTTGATGGATTGGAACGAGAGTTCAAGTTTTTCAATTAGTGCGCACGATGTGTGCACCGGGAGATTAAAGAAAATCTTGGTACAGCTAGCGTAAGCCAGCCAGCTAAGCGCTCGTCGTGCCAACGCGTTGCATTACGTTGGCTGGGGATATGGTCTGAATTCGCAGGCACAGGATGGCAGGAGACAACTTCCCCTCATGGAATGTGAGGTTACGCCCGCTTTATCTCTTGCCGATTCTTCCGTTTGTTTCGACTACAATGGTTCTGCTGAGCCAACAGGCCGGTCTTCACCACGAGCCTGATCGTCGAGCACCGCAATGTGCCGTTCAGCCGCAACCAGTCGCAAACCGCGTCGGCGCTCGCGCAGCTTGCGGAAGTCGTCTCCGGCGTGGTGCGAGGAGCGTGTCAGCGGCGTGGCCGACACCAGCAAAAAACCCTTGGCATAGGCGACCTTCTCATAGGCGTCGAATTCATCAAGGGGCACGAAGCGTACGACGGCGTGGTGCTTGCGTGTGGGTTGGAGATACTGGCCGATAGTCAGGAAGTCGACGTCGGCGGAACGCAAATCGTCCATCAATTGCAGCACCTCGCTCCGGTCTTCGCCGAGGCCGACCATGATTCCGGACTTGGTGAAGATCTGTGCGTCGAGTTCCTTCACGCGCTGCAGCAGCCGGACCGAATGGAAATAGCGCGCGCCCGGCCGCACCGTGAGATATTTCGACGGCACGGTCTCCAGATTGTGGTTGAACACGTCGGGTTTCGCCGCGACGACGGTTTCGAGCGCGCCCGTCTTGCGCAGAAAATCCGGGGTCAGGATTTCGATCGTCGTGGCCGGGCTTGTCGCGCGGATGGCCGCGATCGTCGCCGCGAAATGTGCCGCACCGCCGTCGGCAAGGTCGTCGCGATCGACCGAGGTGACGACCACATGCTCCAATCCGAGCTTGGCGACGGCTTCGGCGACCTTGACCGGTTCATGGGCGTCGAGCGGTCCGGGCAGGCCGGTGCGCACGTTGCAGAAAGCGCAGGCGCGCGTGCACGTGTCGCCCATGATCATGAAGGTCGCGTGCTTCTTCGCCCAGCACTCGCCAATGTTCGGACAGCTGGCTTCCTCGCAAACGGTCACGAGCTTGTTCTCGCGCACGATGCGCTTCGTCTCGGCCCATTGGGCGGAGCCGGGAGCTTTCACGCGGATCCACGCGGGCTTGCTCTGCAGAGGCGTGTCGGGTCGTTTGGCTTTCTCAGGGTGACGCGGCCTGTCGGGCCGCATCCCTTCTCGCGGATCGTTGTTGAGGAGATCGAGTATGACGGTCATTTGGTCAGCCTCGCGAGTGCGGCAGATCGCGGACATTCGACTATCCAAACGAAGTTCGTCAACTCGATTCTTCTTCCTCCGGCAGCGAGCCCTTCGTGACCTGGCGCGGCGTTGTGCGGGCGCTCTCGCCGCGCGCCCGTCGGCAGGGTTCCGGCTTCTGGTCTTGCATTTGGTATCCGTCGGCGCGCCGGTCCGACATTTCGGGCGATCGGTCCACCTGGTTTTCCGGAGCCTCGGACAGAATCCATTCTGATCGCATCGCAGGCTGCGACGGCTCGCATCGCAATCTTCAGCAAAATGAATGACATGGGCGGGAACCGTCGTGCCCTTCGCGGTCTGGCACGAATGCTGCACCACTATCTACAAAAGAAGCTATCCGCAAAAAAGCGGCAGCTCAAGAACAGGCGATGTGAGGGGACGTTCCGATGCCAGCCAGTATTCAATTCATCACCTAGAGCCACGGGCGATATCGCCTGCATGGTATTGCGCGTCTCCGCACACTGCGGAGCGCAATGAATGTTGACGCCTGACTACGGCTTGGCCTGCAAGGGAGAAGGTAATGAAGGTCGCGGACGCGCATGATCTGGATCCGCTGGAAACCCGGGAGTGGCTGGATGCCTTGTCGGCGGTCCAGGGCCATCGCGGCAATGACCGCGCCGGGTTCGTCGTCAACGCGGTGATCGACGCCGCGCGCAGCGGCGGCCTCAGCATTCAACAGACGTTGACCACGCCCTACTGCAACACGATCCCGCCGGACCAGCAGCCGGCGCTGCCGGGCGATCGCGCAATCGAGCACAAGCTTCGTTCGATCATCCGATGGAACGCTCTGGCCATCGTTCTGCGCGCCAACAAGGAAAGCTCGGAGCTTGGCGGCCATATCGCGAGCTTCCAGTCCGCTGCCACACTCTACGACATCGGATACGGCCATTTCTGGCACGCGCCGACGGACAGCCATGGCGGCGATCTGATCCTGGTGCAGGGGCACTGTTCGCCCGGCATCTATGCGCGCGCCTTTCTCGAAGGACGGCTGAGCGAGGAGCAACTTCTCGGCTTCAGGCAGGAAACCGGTGGCGGGGGCTTGTCGAGCTATCCGCACCCCTGGCTGATGCCGGATTTCTGGCAGTTCCCGACGGTGTCGATGGGACTGGGGCCGTTGCTGGCAATCTATCAGGCGCGGTTCTTGAAGTATCTCCAGAACCACAAGCTGGCCGAAACATCCAACCGCAAGGTTTGGGCCTTCATGGGCGACGGCGAAACCGACGAGCCGGAATCGCTCGGCGCGATCTCGCTGGCCGGTCGCGAAAATCTCGACAATCTGATCTTCGTCATCAACTGCAACCTCCAGCGGCTCGACGGGCCCGTTCGCGGCAACGGCAAGATCGTCCAGGAGCTCGAAAGCGTTTTTCGCGGCGCGGGCTGGAACGTCATCAAGGTGCTGTGGGGTTCGGGCTGGGATCGCCTGCTCGAAAAGGACAAGAGCGGATTGCTGCTGAAGCGCATGGAGGAGTGCGTCGACGGCGAGTACCAGGATTTCAAGAGCAAGAGCGGCGCCTATATTCGCGAACACTTCTTCGGCAAGTACGACGAACTGAAACAGCTCGTCGCCGACATGAGTGACGACGAAATCTGGAAGCTCGCGCGCGGCGGCCACGATCCGGAAAAGGTCTTTGCGGCCTACGCAGCGGCGGTGAAGCACAAGGGCCAGCCCACGGTGATCCTGCCGAAGACCGTCAAGGGCTACGGCATGGGCGAGTCCGGCGAAGGCCAGATGATTGCGCATCAGGCCAAGAAGATGACGCAGGACGCGCTTCGCGGCTTCCGCGATCGCTTCCAGGTGCCGGTCGCAGACGAGGACCTGGCCAAGGTTCCCTTCCTCCGCCTGCCGGAGGACAGCCCGGAGATGAAGTATTTCCGTGCGCAGCGCGAAAAGCTCGGCGGCAGTCTGCCGCAGCGCAGGCGCACGTCAGCATCCCTGCCAATTCCGCCGCTGTCGACGTTCCAGCGGCTGCTCGACGCCACCGGCGAGCGCGAAATTTCGACCACGATGGCGTTCGTGCAGATGCTCGGCACTCTCGTGCGCGACAAGGCAATCGGCAAGCACATCGTGCCGATCGTGCCTGACGAATCCCGGACCTTCGGCATGGAAGGCATGTTCCGCCAGCTCGGCATCTATTCATCGGTCGGCCAGCTTTACCGGCCGCAGGACGCCGATCAATTGATGTACTACCGCGAGGACAAGACCGGCCAGGTGCTGCAGGAGGGCATCAACGAAGGCGGCGCGATGTCGAGCTGGATCGTCGCGGCGACGTCCTACTCTACCAATAACGTGCCGATGATCCCGTTCTACATCTATTACTCGATGTTCGGCCTGCAGCGCGTCGGCGATCTCGCCTGGCTCGCCGGCGACATGCGTGCCCGCGGATTCCTGCTCGGCGGTACCGCCGGCCGCACCACGCTCAACGGCGAGGGGCTGCAGCATGAGGATGGCCACAGCCACGTGCTAGCCGCCACCATCCCGAACTGCATCTCTTACGATCCGACCTTTGCCTACGAGGTCGTGACGATCATCCGCGAAGGCATGCGCCGCATGTACGAGGCGCAGGAGGATGTCTACTACTACATCACCCTGATGAACGAGAACTATCAGCATCCTTCGCTCGCCGAGGCAGGCAAGGGCGCGGAGGAGGGGATTCTGAAGGGGCTCTATCTCCTGAAGAACGGCGGAGAGACGGCGAAGAAGGGACTTCGCGTCCAGCTCGTCGGCTCAGGCACGATCCTGCGCGAGGTGATCGCGGCCGCCGATCTGCTCAAGGCCGACTTCGGCGTCACCGCCGACATCTGGAGCGCGACCAGCTTCAACGAACTGCGCCGTGACGGCATGGCGGCCGAGCGCTGGAACCTGCTGCATCCGACCGAGCCGCGCCGCAAGAGCTGGGTGGAAGCGCAGCTCGAAGGACATCCCGGGCCGGTCGTGGCCTCGACCGACTACATGCGCAATTACGCCGATCAGATCCGGGAATATGTCCAGGCAGCCGGCCGTCGCTACGTCGTGCTCGGCACGGACGGTTTTGGCCGCAGCGACTATCGCGTGAAGCTGCGAAAATTCTTCGAGGTCGATCGCCACTACGTCGTCGTCGCCGCGCTCAAGGCGCTCGCCGACGACGGAGCGATCAAGCCGGCGATCGTGGCCGAAGCTATCGCCAAATACAAAATTGACACCGGGCGTGCTGCGCCCTGGACCGTGTGAGCCAGCGGAGCCGAGGACAGAGCGATGAATGGTCTGATCGACATCAAGGTTCCCGACATCGGTGACTTCAAGGACGTCCCGGTGATCGAGGTTTTCGTCAAGCCCGGCGACAAGGTAAAGGCCGAAGATCCCTTGGTTTCGCTGGAGTCCGACAAGGCGACCATGGAGGTGCCGTCGCCGCGCGATGGCGTGGTGAAGTCGGTGGTCGTGAAGGTTGGCGACAAGGTAAGCGAAGGCGCGGTGATCGTACAGTTCGAGGGCGCCGGCGCCGAGCAGGCCGAGGCGCGCCCGGTCGTCAGCGCTCCGCCATCTCCGGTCAACGCACCGGCTGGAGTTGCCGAGGTGCGAGTCCCCGATATCGGCGACTTCAAAGACGTTCCGGTCATCGAAATCTTCGTGAAGGCCGGCGACAGCGTGAAAGCGGAGGATCCGCTGATCGCGCTCGAGTCGGACAAGGCGACGATGGAAGTGCCAGCGCCTCTCTCGGGCACCGTGCGCGAGATCAAGGTCAAGACCGGTGACAAGGTCAGTGAGGGCTCTATCATCCTATCGCTCACAACTGGGGCAACACCGTTGCAGGCCGACATCCCTCCCGTGTCACCGCCTGCGTCCTCGTCGACCACCGCCGCTGGAACGGCGGTGGTCGGCGCCTTTGACGAAAAAAGCTTCGCGCTCGCCTATGCCGGTCCGGCCGTGCGCAAGCTGGCGCGCGAACGGGGTGTCGATCTCGGCAAGGTCAAGGGCTCGGGCAATCACGGCCGCATTCTGCGTGAAGACGTCGAAGCCTTCGGCAAAGGCGAGGCACCTTCGGCGAAGCCGCAGGCAGCGGCCGCAAGCGGAGGCGGCGTCGGCGGCATCGACCTTCTGCCCTGGCCCAAGGTCGATTTTGCAAAATACGGGCCGGTCGAACGCAAGGACCTCGGCCGCATCAAGAAGATCTCCGCGGCCAACCTGCACCGCAACTGGGTCGTCATCCCGCACGTCACGACCCACGACGAGGCCGACATCACTGATCTCGAACAATTCCGGGTGACGATGAACAGGGAGTTGGAGAAGAGTGGCGTAAAGCTCTCGCTCCTGCCGTTCATGGTCAAGGCCGCGGTCGCGACGCTGCAAAAATTCCCGGAATTCAATGCCAGCCTCGACGGCGACACGCTCGTCTACAAGAACTACTGGCACATCGGCTTTGCCGCGGACACGCCGAACGGCCTGATGGTGCCTGTGATCCGTGACGCCGACAAGAAATCGGTGCCCGAAATCGCCAAGGAGATGAACGTCCTCGCCAAGCTCGCGCGCGAAGGCAAGATCAAGCCCGACCAGATGCAGGGTGGGACTTTCTCGATCTCCTCGCTCGGCGGCATCGGCGGCATCTATTTCACGCCGATCATCAATGCGCCCGAAGTCGCGATCATGGGCGTCTGCAAGGGTTACTGGAAACAGCACTCCTCCGACGGCAAGACATCGAACTGGCGGCTGACGCTGCCGTTGTCGCTGTCTTGGGACCACCGTGTCATCGACGGAGCGGCGGCCGCGCGCTTCAACGTCTACTTCGCCAGCGTGCTCGCCGATCTGCGGCGCGTGCTGTTCTGAGACCGGGGGAAAGCAGCATGGCTCAGCAGATCGAAGTGAATGTCCCCGATATCGGTGACTTCAAGGACGTTGCCGTTATCGAGGTCCTGGTGAAGCCCGGTGAGACCGTCGCGGTCGACACCAGCCTCATCATGGTGGAATCCGACAAGGCGTCGATGGAGATTCCATCTTCCCACGCCGGCGTCGTCAAGGAAGTCAGGGTCAAGATCGACGACAAGGTGAGTGAAGGATCGACCATCCTCGTGCTGGAGGCAGAAGGCGCGGCCGCAGCGCCGAAGCCCGCGCCAGCATCGCAGCCGGCGGCGACCGCCAGCCCGCCGCCGGCCGCGCCTTCGGCCGCGTCCTATGCCGGCAAGGCGGACATCGAATGCGACGTAGTGGTGCTGGGCGCCGGTCCCGGTGGCTACTCGGCCGCCTTCCGCGCCGCCGATCTAGGCATGAAGACCGTGCTGGTCGAACGTTACGACACGCTCGGTGGCGTGTGCCTCAACGTCGGCTGCATCCCGAGCAAGGCGCTGCTGCATACGGCTTCCGTGGTCGACGAAGTCAAACATCTGCCCGACCACGGCATCTCCTTCGGTGCACCGAAGATCGACCTCGGCAAGCTGCGCGGCTTCAAGGACGGCGTGATCAAGAAGCTGACCGGCGGCCTGGCCGGCATGGCGAAGGCCCGCAAGGTCGAGGTTGTGACCGGCGTCGGCGCCTTCCTCGACCCGCACCACCTCGAAGTCGTCTCGGCTGGGGCTAAGAAGACGGTCAAGTTCGCCAACGCCATCATCGCTGCCGGCAGCCAGGCCGTGAAGCTGCCGTTCCTGCCAGAGGATCCGCGCATCGTCGATTCGACCGGCGCGCTGCTACTGAAATCGATCCCCAAGCGCATGCTGGTGATCGGCGGCGGGATCATCGGTCTGGAAATGGCGACGGTCTATTCGACGCTCGGTGCACGCATTGACGTTGTCGAAATGCTCGACGGCCTCATGCAGGGAGCCGACCGCGACCTGGTCAAGGTCTGGGAGAAAATGAACGCGGGCCGTTTCGACAAGGTCATGCTGAAGACCAAAACGGTGGGTGCGAAGGCGACGGAAGCCGGGATCGAGGTGAGTTTCGAGGGCGAGCAGGCGCCTGCCGGGCCGCAGGTCTATGACCTCGTTCTGGTCTCGGTCGGCCGCAGCCCGAACGGCAAGAAGATTGGCGCCGAGAAGGCCGGCGTTGCCGTGACCGAGCGAGGCTTCATCGACGTCGACAGGCAGATGCGCACCAATGTGGCGCATATCTTTGCGATCGGCGACGTCGTCGGCCAGCCGATGCTGGCGCACAAGGCGGTGCATGAAGGCCATGTCGCCGCGGAAGTCGCGCATGGCGAGAAGTCCTATTTCGACGCGCGGCAGATTCCGTCTGTCGCCTACACCGATCCTGAGGTAGCCTGGGCCGGGAAGACTGAGGAACAGTGCAAGGCCGAGGGTCTCAAGGTCGGCAAGGCGGTGTTTCCATGGGCGGCGTCGGGCCGCGCCATCGCCAACGGCCGCGACGAGGGCTTCACCAAGCTGCTGTTCGATACGGCGACCCATCGCGTGGTCGGCGGCGGCATAGTTGGCACCCATGCCGGCGACCTGATCAGCGAAATCTGCCTGGCGGTCGAGATGGGCTGCGAGCCGGCCGACATCGGCAAGACCATTCATCCGCATCCGACGCTGGGCGAGTCCATCGGCATGGCGGCCGAGGTGTTCGAAGGCCACTGCACAGACCTGCCGCCGCAAAAGAAAAAGTGACGCTGAAGTCCAATCAATTGCCAGAACAAGGGTGCGGTTGAAATGAAGGAGGCAGTCATGGTTTCAAGAACGTGGCGGATTCTGATCCTTCTCGCATTTGTTTTGCTTCCGCCCAAGCTGGCGTCGGCGGCGGAGGCGCATTGGCCCCAGACGCTCACTCTCGGCACCGCGTCGGAAGGCGGCACCTATTACGTCTATGGTGAAGGGTTGGCTCGATTGCTCTCGCGAGAACTCGGCATTGCGGTGGTGGCGCGACCGACCGGCGGCCCGGTCGACAATATCAAGCTGATTGAGGCCGGTGAAATTCAGCTGGCCTTCGTCACACAAGGCGTGGCGTTGCAGGCCTGGAATGCCAACGTTGCCTGGACCGGTGGGCGGCAATACCGAAGCATGCGCGCCATGTTCGCGATGTATGATACGCCGTTTCAGTTTCAGGTGCTCAGCGACTCGCCGATTCAATCGTTTGCCGAATTCGCCGGCAAACGCATCGGTGTCGGCCCCGAGGGCGGCACCACCGCCGCCTACTTTCCCGAGTTCCTCAAGGCGCTGAAGATCGATGCCATCCTGGTCCATGGTGATTGGGCGGAGCTCGCGGAGAAGTCGGTGGCGCGAAGCATCGATGCGCTCGCGGTCGGCGCCGGCGTACCGGCTCCGATGCTTATCGATATCGAGCGAAAGGCGAAGGTGCGCTACCTGCCTCTCACGCGGCAGGAGATCGCAACGCTGCGCCTGACGATGCCGGAACTCTCCGCATCCGTTGTCGCTGCGGGTTCGTATCCAACCTTGCGGCGCCGTTACGACACGGTCGGGCTGTTCAATTTTGCCGTTGCGCACAAGGATCTGCCTGACGATCTGGTCACAGCCATCGTCAACACAGTGTTCGCCAATAACGAGCAGATGATCGAATTTCATCCGGCAGCGGCGGAAACGATCCCCTCGAACATCACGCGCAATAACTTCATTCCGCTGCATGGCGGCGCTGTCAGTTGGTATCGCAGCAGGCTTACGCCCGGGGTTGTGAATGCGGACTGAGAAGCAGTCTTTAGGGAGGGAATAAGATATGGCAACAGCTGCAACGACAGGCGGTCCCCATTCCGTAAAATGGTATCAGCACCTCTACGTGCAGGTTCTGGCTGCAATCACAGCCGGCGTATTACTGGGCCATTTTTATCCTCAGCTTGGCGAGCAGATGAAGCCGCTCGGCGATGCGTTTATCAA
The DNA here is from genome assembly GCF_040546575.1 of Bradyrhizobium sp. OAE829. Classification (NCBI taxonomy): domain Bacteria; kingdom Pseudomonadati; phylum Pseudomonadota; class Alphaproteobacteria; order Hyphomicrobiales; family Nitrobacteraceae; genus Bradyrhizobium; species Bradyrhizobium sp. OAE829. The sequence continues at coordinate 7,751,921 of NZ_JBEPOE010000001.1, forward strand.
ATGCATCAAAATGATCATCGCGCCGATCATCTTCTTCACGGTTGTGCACGGTATCGCCAGCATGCGCGACATGAAGAAGGTCGGACGTGTTGGCTTGAAGGCATTGATCTATTTCGAAGTGCTGACGACGGCTGCGCTGATTATCGGGCTTATCGTTATCAATTTGTGGAAGCCTGGCGTCGGCATGAACCTCGATCTGTCGACCGTCGACACAAAATCGATAGCGGCCTTCACCGCAAAAGCGAAGGAGCAGGGCACGGTCCAGTTCCTGATGGACATCATCCCGTCGACCGTCGTCGGCGCTTTTGCCAATGGCGAAATTCTGCAGGTGTTGTTCTTTGCAATCCTGTTTGCATTTGGCTTGCAAGCTCTCGGTCAACACGGTGAGGGCGTGCTGCGGCTGATTGATGTCGTGAGCCATGTGTTCTTCAAGATCGTGGGTTACATCATGAAACTTGCGCCGATCGGAGCGTTCGGTGCAATGGCGTTCACGATCGGCAAGTATGGCGTGGCGACGCTGATCTCGCTGGCGAACTTCATGTTGGCGTTTTACGTAACATGCCTGTTGTTCGTCTTCGTCGTGCTCGGCTCCGTTGCGGCCCTTAGCGGCTTTTCGATCTTCAAGTTCATCCGTTACATCAAGGAAGAGCTCCTGATCGTGCTTGGCACGTCGTCGTCTGAATCGGTGCTGCCGCGCATGATCGCCAAGACCGAAAATCTTGGCTGCGAAAAGTCGGTCGTCGGATTGGTTATTCCGACCGGTTATTCGTTCAACCTCGATGGCACTTGTATTTACCTGACAATGGCCGCGATCTTCCTGGCGCAAGCGACGAATACGCCCCTGACGATCTGGCAAGAGCTCGGCATCATCGGCGTTCTGCTCCTTACGTCCAAGGGCGCCGCTGGTGTCACGGGATCCGGCTTCATCGTCCTGGCCGCAACACTTGCATCCGTCGGGACGATTCCGGTCGCGAGTATCGCCTTGATCCTTGGCATCGACCGCTTCATGTCGGAGGCGCGCGCGCTCACCAACCTCATAGGAAATGGCGTTGCGACCGTCGTCGTCGCCAAGTGGGAAGGGGCGCTCGATGAAAGAGTGCTCCATCAACGTCTAAATCAGGAGCGCGATGCCGAGGCTGATGATCCGGAGTCGGTAAAGATTGCGGATGACGAGATGGAGGCAGGCGCGCCCCGGCCAGTCGTCGCTTGACCCTAGAAACGGCAGAGGCTGCCAGCCTGGAGCCTGTTACCGAGCTTGGCAACGGCTTGGGCAGCGCAGGGAACATCAAACGAGGAGTTGAATATGACTGATGTCGTAATTGTATCCGCCGCGCGGACGCCGGTTGGTTCCTTCAATGGAGCGTTCGGCTCGCTGACTGCCCACGAACTCGGGGCTGTGGCGATCAAGGGCGCGCTCGATCGCGCCAAGGTCTCGCCCGGTGACGTCGATGAGGTGATCCTGGGCCAGGTATTGTCCGGCGGGGAGGGGCAGAATCCGGCGCGGCAGGCCGCCATGGCGGCCGGCATTCCGCAGGAGAAGACGGCGTGGGGCATGAACCAGCTTTGCGGTTCGGGCCTGCGGTCGGTGGCGCTCGGACTGCAGCAGATCGCCAATGGGGATGCGAAGGTCATCGTCGCCGGCGGCATGGAGTCGATGTCGATGGCGCCGCATCTGTCGCACATGCGGAACGGGACCAAGATGGGCGACACCAAGTTTGTCGACTCCATGCTGAAGGACGGCCTGCTCGATGCGTTCCACGGCTATCACATGGGAGTCACCGCGGAGAACATCGCCACCAAATGGCAGATCACCCGGGAAGAGCAGGACGCGTTCGCCACCAGCTCGCAGAACAAGGCCGAAGACGCGCAGAAGGCTGGCAGGTTCAAGGACGAGATCGTTCCCGTTACCGTCAAGACCAGGAAGGGCGACGTCGTCGTCGACCAGGACGAATATATCCGTGCGGGCACGACGCAGGACGCGTTAGCAAAGCTGAAGCCCGCCTTCAACAAGGAGGGCACGGTGACCGCCGGCAACGCCTCCGGCCTCAACGACGGCGCGGCAGCTTTTGTGTTGATGAGCGCTGACGAGGCCACCAAGCGCGGCCTTACCCCGCTTGCGAAGATCGTGTCCTGGGCGACCGCCGGCGTCGATCCGGCGGTTATGGGGTCGGGCCCAATTCCGGCGTCGCGCAAGGCGCTCGAAAAGGCCGGATGGAAGGTTGGGGATCTCGATCTCGTCGAGGCCAACGAGGCGTTCGCGGCGCAAGCGATCGCCGTTAACAAGGACATGGGCTGGGATCCGTCGATCGTGAACGTGAACGGCGGCGCCATCGCCATCGGCCATCCGATCGGTGCATCCGGTGCACGCGTTCTGACGACGCTGCTGTTCGAGATGCAGAAGCGCGGTGCCAAGAAAGGCCTTGCCACGCTGTGCATCGGTGGCGGCATGGGCGTCGCTCTGACGGTCGAGCGCTAAGCCCGCGAACTGGCCCGGTCGTTGCGACCAGAGCGAGATGCGGACGGCAGAGGCCGTCCGCATACGACAACGGCTTCTCGAGAGCCGAGAAATACAAGTTGAACCGATCAGGAACAGGAGGAGACACAATGTCCAGAGTTGCAGTGGTGACGGGCGGCACGCGAGGCATAGGCGAGGCGATCTCGATCGCGCTCAAGGCGGCCGGCTACAAGGTGGCTGCGAGCTATGCCGGCAACGATGAGGCGGCGGCGAAGTTCAAGAGCGAGACCGGCATCAACGTCTACAAATGGGACGTGTCGAGCTACGACGCCTGCGTCGCAGGTCTCAAGCAGGTCGAGGTCGATCTGGGTCCGGTGGAGGTGCTGGTCAATAACGCTGGAATCACCAAGGACGGCATGTTCCACAAGATGACGCCGGACCAATGGTATGCCGTCATCAACACCAACCTGAACTCGCTGTTCAACATGACGAGGCCGGTGTGGGAAGGCATGCGCGAGCGCAAGTTCGGCCGCGTGATCTGCATCTCCTCGATCAACGGCCAGAAGGGCCAGATGGGCCAGGTCAACTACTCCGCCGCCAAGGCGGGTGATATGGGCTTCGTCAAGGCTCTGGCCCAGGAGGGAGCTCGCTCCGGCATCACCGTCAACACCATCTGTCCCGGCTACATCGCCACCGAGATGGTCAAGGCGATCAACCCCGAGGTCGTGGCCAAGAACATTCTTCCGCTGATCCCGGTCGGCCGCTTGGGCGAGCCGCACGAGATCGCGCGAACGGTCCTGTTCCTGGCATCCGACGATGCCGGCTTCATCACCGGCTCGACGATATCCGCAAACGGCGGCCAGAGCATGGTCTGAGGCATCGCGATGTCGACGCAGCCACAAGGGGATCTGACGACACGAACGCTCGCCATGCCTGCGGATGCAAATCCGAGCGGCGATATCTTCGGCGGCTGGGTGCTTTCCCAAATGGATATCGCGGGTGGCATCCATGCCGGCCAGCGTGCGCAGGGGCGTGTTGCGACGGTGGCAATCGAGGCGATGCATTTCATCAAGCCGGTCCATGTCGGAGACGTTCTCTGCGTGTACGCCGCGGCCGAGCGGGTGGGGCGGACATCGCTGGCGATCCGCCTGGAAGCCTGGGCGCTGCGCCGCCGCCTGGGGGACCGTGTGAAGGTGACCGAAGGCATCTTTACGTTCGTCGCGCTCGACGCCGAAGGACGGCCGGCGCCGATCGCAGGCGCCGGACCCGATCAACCGCCAAGGAAGGCATCGTGACCGACGGCGCCGCCACAAATTGACACCGCACCAATCACTCATGAAGGAGACGGACATGTCTGACAACAAATCAACGCCGAACATAGATTGGGGCCTCCCCGGGTTCGACTTCGCCAAGCTCATCGAATCCTGCCAGATCAGCGGCGTCGACATGATGTCGTTGATCGACATGGAGAAGAAGAGCATCGACGCGCTCACCGAGGTCAATCGTTCGGCCTATGAGAGCTGGCGAAACCTGATGGTGCGGCAGACCGAGGTTTTCCAGGAAACCATGAAGGCGATCGCCGCAGAGGCAGGCAGCGAAACCGTTGCGGGGCGGCGCACCGAGATCGCCCGGCAGGGATTCGAGAAAGCGCTCGCCAACATGCGCCAGCTCGCCGAGACCGCGACCGAGTCCCAGAAGCAGACGATCGAAATCATGCACCAGCGCTTCGAAGAGGGGATGGCTGCGATGCGCGCCCGTGGCGGAAGCGCCTGAGAGCTGCTGACCGAACACGAGCAGGAGAGGGGCGCATCCGCCTCTCTCTCGAACCAAGAGTAGAATCGGGGAATATGATGGATCAGGATCAGGATCTGAAGGAAGCCGCACTCGAATATCATCGCCTGCCGAGGCCGGGGAAGATCTCCGTCGTGCCCACGACGTCCATGGCAACGCAACGCGATCTGGCGCTGGCGTATTCGCCCGGCGTGGCGGAGCCTTGCCTGGTCATCGCCAAGGATCCGTTGCAGGCCGATGAGCTGACGGCGCGCAGCAACCTCGTGGCCGTCATTACCAATGGCACCGCCGTGCTCGGTCTCGGCAATATCGGCCCGCTGGCGGGCAAGCCGGTCATGGAAGGCAAGGCATGCCTATTCAAGAAGTTCGCGGGAATCGACGTATTCGACATCGAACTCGCCGAGAACGATCCTGACGCCCTGATTGAGACGATCGCCAGGATGGAGCCGACCTTCGGCGGCATCAACCTGGAGGACATCAAGGCGCCGGAATGCTTCTACATCGAACAGAAGCTGCGCGCCCGCATGAAGATTCCCGTCTTTCACGACGACCAGCACGGCACCGCGATCATCGCGGCGGCGGCGATCCTCAACGGGTTGAAGCTGGTCAAAAAGGACATCGCTGATGTCAATCTGGTTTGCTCCGGCGCCGGCGCGGCGGCGCTGGCATGCCTCGATCTCATCGTCAGCCTCGGGTTGCGACACGATCGGATCATCGTGAGCGATGCAAAGGGGGTGGTCTATGCCGGCCGCACTGAGGGCATGGACGACAACAAGGCGCGCTATGCCGTGAAGACGGAAGCGCGAAAGCTGGACCAGATCATCCAGGATGCGGACATCTTCCTCGGCCTGTCGGCCGGCAACGTGCTGACGCCCGACATGGTCAAGAAGATGGCGCGAGATCCCCTGATCTTCGCCATGGCCAACCCGATCCCCGAAATCATGCCGGAGGACGCGCTGGCCGTTCGTCCGGACGCGATCATCGGGACAGGACGGTCGGACTACCCCAACCAGATCAACAACGTGCTGTGCTTCCCGTTCATCTTCAGGGGCGCACTCGATTGCGGAGCGACCACCATCAACGAGGAGATGAAGCTTGCGACGGTCCGCGCGCTTGCGGATCTGGCCATGACCGAAGTGCCCGAGGTGGTTGCCGCCGCGTATAAGGGAGAGGGGCTGCGCTTTGGTCGCGACTATCTCATTCCCAAGCCGTTCGACCCGCGTCTCATCGAAATGATCGCCCCGGCGGTAGCCAAGGCCGCCGCCGACACCGGCGTCGCCAGGCGTCCGATCGTCGATATGGAAGCCTATCGGCAGAGACTTGGACGGTTTGTCTATCAGTCGGGCAACGCGATGCAGCCGGTCTTCTCGGTGGCGAAGGGGAGTGGCAAATCGCTCCTGCTGGCGGAAGGCGAGGATGAGCGGGTGCTGCGCGCGGCACAAGTCATCGCTGACGAGAGGATCGCAAAGCCGCTGCTTCTCGGTCGGCCGTCGATGATCGAAGAGCGGATCAAGGCGTTCGGTCTCCGGCTCCAGCCGGGCAGCGATTGCGAGATCATCGATCCGCATGATACGCAGGTCTATTCCAAATGCGCCGACGTCTACCATGCGAGCAGGAAGCGCGATGGCGTGTCGGCCGCGCTGGCGCTGTCGGAGACACGGAGCGACGCGACGGTGCTCGCATCGATCCTGCTCGAGAGGGGCATCGGCGATGCAATGCTGTGCGGGGTCATCGGCCGGACCGCCGATCACCTGGCCGCCATCCGCAACGTGATCGGGACGCGGGAGACCGTGCGGACGCTTGCGGTGATGCAGATGCTCATTCTGCCGCAGCATCAGCTGTTCATTTGCGACACCCACTGCAATCTCAACCCGACCGCCGAGCAGGTCGCCGACATCGCATTGCTGGCGGCCGCCGAGGTCAGGCGGTTTGGCATCACGCCGAGGGTGGCGCTGTTGTCGCATTCGAGCTTCGGTAGCTCGGCTGTCCCGGAAGCGCACAAGATGCGGGAGGCGCGCACGATCATACGCGAACGATCGCCGGATCTGGCGGTGGAAGGCGAGATGCGCGGCGATGCCGCGCTGTCGCAGTCGGTGCTTGATCACGAGTTTCCCGATTCCGGCTTCGTCGGTCCGGCGAATGTGCTGGTGATGCCGAATCTCGACGCCGCCAATATCTCCTACAATCTGTTGCGGATGGCCGCGGGACAGGGGCTGACCGTGGGAGGCATTCTGCTCGGGGCGGCAAAGCCGGCCCATATCCTCACACCATCGTCCACGGTGCGGCGCATCGTGAACATGGCTGCCGTCGCGGTCGCAGACGCCGTTTCGGAGCGAGCTTGACCGGGACGCGCTTGGACGAGCTGTGAACTCGATCGGTCGAGGCCATCATGAGTGAGCCGAAGTTGGGAAAATCCCGCATCGTGATCGTCGGAGGCGGAGCCGGCGGTTTGGAGCTGGCGACGCGCCTCGGCGACAAATACGGGCGCAAGGGAAAGCTCGACATCACGCTGATCGAGCGAAACCGCACGCATGTGTGGAAGCCGAAGCTGCACGAAATTGCCGCCGGAAGCATGGATATCTCCGCTCACGAGGTCGACTACCTCGCGCAATCCTACTGGCACGGCTTTCGCTACCGGATCGGGGAGATGATCGGGATCGATCGGGACCGCCGTCAGGTGCTGGTGGCGCCGTATTTCGACGCCGAGGGCCGCGAGGTCACGCCGAAGCGGACCTTTGACTATGATGTCCTTGTCATCGCCGTCGGAAGCCAGAACAACGACTTTGGTACGCCCGGAGTCGTGGAGCATGCGATCAAGCTTGAATCGCAGGCGGACGCACGACGGTTCCACGAAAGAATGGTCAATGCATGTATCCGCGCGCATGCACAATCCTCGCCTCTGGGCGCGCACCAGTTGAAAGTCGCCATCATCGGCGCCGGCGCGACCGGCGTTGAACTTGCGGCAGAGCTCCACAGGACAACACGTGAAGTGGTGGCGTATGGCCTCGATCAGGTCGATCCCCAGAAGGACATCAGGATTACGCTGATCGAAGCCGCCGAACGGGTGCTTCCCGCGCTACCGGAGCGGGTTTCAAAAGAGACGGAGAAGTTGCTTGGCAGGCTCGGGGTCAATGTGCTCGTCGGGGCCAAGGTCGCCGAGGTCGGTTCCGACCAGGTAAGTCTGGCGGAGGGCCGGACGATCCCCGCTGAGCTGATCGTATGGGCTGCGGGCGTCAAGGCGCCCGACGTCCTGAAGGATATCGCCGGCCTCGAAACCAACCGCATCAATCAGCTCGTTGTCCGGCCGACGCTGCAAACGACACGTGACGACGATATCTTTGCCATCGGCGACTGTTCGGCCTGCTCGTGGGGAGAACACGGCAATGTGCCGCCGCGCGCGCAGGCGGCTCATCAGCAGTCCTCCCATCTCTACGCTCAGATTCCGAAGCACTTGCAGGGCAAGCCGTTGAAGGACTATCGGTACAGGGACTTCGGATCTCTGGTGTCGCTCGGTGAATTCAGCACGGTCGGCTCGATGATGGGCGCGCTCGTCGGCGGCAATCTGGTCTTCGCCGGCATCTTCGCGCGGATGATGTACCTGTCGCTCTACAAGATGCACGAACACGCGTTGCATGGTTCGGTGAAGGTGGCGCTCGATACGCTGGCCCGCCTGATCACCCGGCGCACCGAGCCGCACGTGAAGCTCCATTGATTGCAGGGCATGGATGGGATGGGTGCTGTGTCGGCCGTTGTGCACATGATTGGCGGTGAGGCACTGCGCCGAACCTGGAGGGAATGCTGATGGACGTCGTGGTCCTTGCGCGCATCCAGTTCGCCGCCAATATCACGTTCCACATTCTGTTTCCTTCGATTTCGATCGCGCTGGGTTGGGTTCTGCTGTTTTTTCGGCTGAAGCACCTGCGCGCGACCGACCCGCAGCAGAAGCTCGATTGGCTCCGCGCCTACCGGCTTTGGACAAAAATATTCGCCCTGACATTCGCGCTCGGGGTGGTCAGCGGCGTCACCATGAGCTTCCAGTTCGGCACCAACTGGCCGGGCTACATGGAGCGCGTCGGCAACATCGCCGGCCCGCTGCTCGGCTATGAAGTGCTGACCGCCTTCTTTCTGGAAGCCGGATTTCTCGGCGTGATGCTGTTCGGCCACCGCCGCGTCGGCGAGGTGATCCACCTCGGGTCGACCTTCCTGGTCGCATTCGGCACGATGCTGAGCGCATTCTGGATCCTTGCCTTGAATTCATGGATGCAGACGCCGGCGGGATACGAAATCATCGATGGCCAGTTTCAAGCCAAGAATTGGCTGGAAATCATCTTCAACCCGTCCTTCCCGTACCGCTTTGTCCATATGATGCTGGCATCCGCGTTGACCTGTTCGTTCCTGCTGATCGGGATCAGCGCCTGGCAGCTCCTGAAAGGTGTCGCGACCGCCAGTGCATCGCGCGTGCTGCGGACCGGGCTCATCTTCGCCGCCTTGGCTATACCAGCGCAAATAGTGGCGGGTGATCTTCACGGGCTCAATACCCTCCAGCATCAGCCGCAGAAGGTCGCGGCGATGGAAGGTATCTGGGAAACAACGCGAGGCGCACCGCTTCTTCTTTTCGCGATCCCGGATGACGCGACGCGAACGAACCGCTTCGAACTGGCGGTGCCGAAACTCGCGAGTCTGATCCTCCGGCACGATGCTGACGGCGAAATCAAGGGACTGAACGAGTTTCCATCGGCCCATCCGCCGGTCTTTCCGGTGTTCTGGTGTTTTCGGATCATGGTGGGGACCGGCATCCTGATGCTGCTGGTCAGCTGGTTCGGCTTGTGGCGGCATTGGCGCGACGGCTGGGATTTCGCCCGGATGTCGCGGCCAATGCTGAAGCTGTTCGCGGCGATGACCTTCTCAGGTTGGGTCGCGACCATCGCCGGATGGTACGTCACAGAGATCGGGCGCCAGCCCTTCATCGTTGCCGGCCTCATTCGAACCAGCGACGTCGCCTCTCGTGTTCCGTCGTCGAGCATTGCCCTGACGCTCGGCATCTACATTGCGGTCTATCTGGCGCTGCTTGTCGCCTATGTCGGCGTGCTGAAGCACATGTCGGAAACATCGGAAAAGAAGCCGGGCATGATCACATCGGAGGGCCTGGCGGAGGGCCCGCAGCAATATCAGCGCCGGGGGGAATTCGCATGATCTCGATGTCGTTCGACGAGCTGCTTCCTCTGATCTTCATCGGGTTGATGGGGGTATCGCTGCTCGTCTACGTCGTGAGCGACGGATACGATCTCGGGGTCGGCATGCTCATGCACCGCGCGACGCCCGAGGAGCGGGATACCATGGTCGCGTCCGTCGGTCCGTTCTGGGACGCCAACGAAACGTGGCTGGTTCTTGGCGTCGGTCTGCTCCTCGTCGCTTTCCCCAAGGCGCACGGGCTGGTTCTGTCGGAACTGTACCTGCCGACCGCTCTGATGCTGGTTGGCCTGATCCTGCGCGGTGCAGCCTTCGATTTCAGGGTCAAGGGCAAGGCCAGCCGGAAGGAAATGTGGGACCGCCTGTTCATCGCAGGCTCGATGCTGGCGTCCGTGTGTCAGGGGTGGATGCTCGGCCGGTACATCAGCGGCTTCGGCGAGGGCTGGAACTATCCGATCTTCGCCGGGGCCATTGCGATAGCGCTGCCGATGGCATACGCGCTGCTGGGGGCGACCTGGCTGGTGATGAAGACGGACGGCCAGCTGCAGGACAAGGCGATCGAGTGGAGCAAGATCGCCTGGCCGCCCATGGTCCTGGGCTTGATCCTGATCTCGATGGCGACGCCGTGGATCAGCGAGACCGTTCGCGTCAGATGGTTCAGCCTGCCTGCGATGATCGCGGTGGTATCGATCCCGATCACGACAGGGGTTGCGCTGCTGGCGGCGCGTCTCCTGCTCGGCTCGCCTGCCGTGCGCGGCAGCCTGTGCTGGCTGCCATTCGCACTGCTTGTGCTCGTGTTCTTCCTGAGCTTTCTCGGCCTCAGCTACAGCATCTATCCCTTTGTGGTGATCGACAGGCTTACCGTCTGGCAAGCCGCCAGCAGCCCCGAGGCGCTCAAGGTGATCCTGATCGGGGTGTGCGTGACGCTGCCCGTCATTATCGCCTACACCGGATTTTCCTATCGCGTATTCCGGGGCAAGACCATAGAGTTAGACTATGCATAAGCGGTCGACCGTCATGGCCGGCGCGCTTCGGATTTGTCTGGTTCCCAAGATGACGGACCTTCCATCGCTGGTGAACATCAGGGCGAGACCCGAAATCAGTTCGGTGGCGTCAGGTTCCACACGCTGGCTTGTGCGCGGAGCGATCGCAGTCGCGCTGGTCGTGGCCGCTTCGTGGCTCGGATATGCAATGGCTTTCCAGCGCGGGCTGGACCATTTGCGCGCGGCCGCGCAGCAGCGGCTGGCCGTGGAGGCCGCCCGGCTCGACGGTCATCTTTCAAGATTTGAATACCTGCCGTCCTTGCTCGAGACGTCTCCCAGCGTTTTCCGGCTGCTCGGTGCGCCCAGCGATCCCGCACTGCGGCAAACCGTCAGCCAGTACTTGAAGTCGATCAATCTGCTTGCGGGAGCCGAAAATCTCTACGTCCTCGGCGTCTCCGGCGATACGCTGGCCGCGGCTGATTTCGAGCAGCCGGGTACACCGTTTGGCCAAAACCTGTCGTACCGTCCCTATGTCAGCGAGGCTCTTTCGAAGGGTCGAGGGACGTTCTTCGGCGTCGGCATTACCAGCGCGCGCGCCGGCTACTATCTCTCCTACGCCCTGAAGGACGGCGGGGAGACGAGGGGTGTTGCCACCGTCAAGGTCAACCTGGATTCGTTCGAGCGCGGATGGCGCGACATTGAGAGCGATATCCTTCTGCTCGACGAACGCCGGGTCACGATACTCTCGTCCCGCGACGCGTGGCGCTTTCATCCGATGGCGCCGCTGTCGCCTCAGATGTACGAAGAGATTTCGCGATCCAAGCCATACGGAAACCACGAACTGACGCCGCTCGGATGGACCTTCGTCGCTCAGTTCTCGGACGGCGCTGCACGCATCACTACTGAAAACGGCGCGGCCTACACCCTCAGCGAGCGGCCGATCAACCACGGTCTGTGGAAGCTGGTCCTGCTCGACGATGAGGGGCCGACGCGGCAGACCGCGCTGATCATCGGCGCGATGTCGGGCCTCGCCTGCATCGTTGCGTTGCTGGCGGCTGGTCTGGTCGAGCAGCGCCGGCGAGCGATCAAGCAACGCCTGGCCAACCAGGCGGCGTTGCAGGCGGCGAAAGACATGCTCGAGATCAGGGTGCAGGAGCGAACCGCCGAGCTGCGGGCCGCGCAGGATGATCTGGTCCATGCCGGCAAGCTCGCCGCCCTCGGCCAGATGTCGGCCGGAATCGTGCATGAACTGAACCAGCCTCTGGCCGCCCTGCAGACGGCCGCCGACAATGCGGTTTTGCTCGTCGACCGCGGGTCGATCGGCGATGCCCGCGGAAATCTGACCCGGATTGGCGAATTGGTGCGCCGGCTCGGACGCCTGACCGGTCAGCTGCGGACTTTCGCATACAAGTCGAGCAGCCCGCTTGACGCGGTCTCCGTCGAACATGCCGTGGCCGAATCGCTCAAGATACTCGCCGGGCGCGTCAAGGAAGGAGGAGTGACCGTCGTGACCGACATTGACGCGAATATCTGCGTCGTCGCCGATCAGACGCGGCTTGAGCAGCTGTTGTGCAACATCGTGGCGAATGCGCTGGACGCCGTGGAGATCGCCGATCGGAAGTCGATCCTGATCCGCGCGAGCCGGGAAGAGGGGCAGGCCGCGCGCTGCCGTATCGTCATCAGCAACAGCGGTCCTGCCATCGCGCCCGATGTCCTGCAGCGCATGTTCGAACCTTTTGTGACGACCAAACCTGCGGGCAAAGGGCTCGGTCTTGGTCTGATGCTCTCCAACCACATCGCGCACTCCTTTGGCGGCGAACTGCGCGCACGAAACCTGACGCCATGCGGCGCCGAATTTGCAGTGACCCTTCCGTTGGCTGGCACATCAGAGGTTTCGCATGAGCGATGACCAATCGATCGGCGTGATCTACGTCGAGGACGACAACGATGTCCGGATCGGCGGCGTTCAGGCGCTTGAACTTGCCGGGTTTTCCGTCTCGGGGTTCGCCTCGGTCGAGACCGCCAGTGTGTCCGTCCGTGCCGACATGCCGTTCGTCGTGGTCTGCGACGTGCGCCTGCGCGGCAAGAGCGGCCTTGAATGGCAGTCCGATCTGCACAGGTTGGATCAGGATCTGCCGGTGATCCTGATTACCGGGCACGGCGATATTTCCATGGCCGTGCAGGCGATGCGAAACGGCGCCTACGACTTCATCGAGAAACCGTGCTCGTCGGAGCAACTCGTCTCGGTGGTGCGCAGGGCGGCCGAAAAGAGGCGGTTGACCCTGGAAGTGCGCGCGTTGCGATCCGTCCTTGCGGACCGCCAGGGCATCGAGGCGAGCCTGATGGGCCGTTCGCCGCAGATACTTGAGGTGCGCAGACTCGTATCCACATTGGCCGCGACCAATGTCGACGTCACGATCTATGGCGAAACCGGAACCGGCAAGGATGTGGTTGCCCGCTGTCTCCACAATCACAGCGGGCGACGCGGCGGCCACTATGTCGCGGTGAACTGCGGCGGCCTCCCCGAATCGCTGGTCGAGAGCGAGTTGTTCGGCCATGAGGTAGGGGCGTTCACCGGCGCCACCCGTCAGCGTATCGGAAAGATCGAATATGCGAATGGTGGAACGCTGTTCCTCGACGAGATCGAGAGCATGCCGCTGAGCGTGCAGGTGAAGTTGCTGAGGTCGCTGCAGGATCGATCGATCGAACGCGTCGGAACGAACAAGCCGATCTCGGTGGATTGCCGCGTCGTTGCGGCGAGCAAGACGAATCTGCTCGAGTTGAGCGAGAAGCGACTGTTTCGCGCCGATCTCTACTATCGCCTTGGTGTCGCATTCATCGAACTGCCGCCGCTTCGCGAGCGACGCGAGGACATTCCCTTGCTGTTCGAGCACTTCACGCTGGACGCCGCCAGGCGGTTCGAGCGCGACGCGCCGATACTGGACGAGCAAACGCTGTCCACCCTGCTGGCCTATTCGTGGCCGGGAAACGTGCGGGAGCTCCGTAACGTCGCCGATCGCTTCGTGCTTGGCGTGCTCGACGGCAAGGCCATCAACAAGCCCGGGTTGGATGCACCGGATGTGTCGTTGCCTCGACAGTTGGAGAACATCGAGCGGTCGATCATCGAGGACGCGTTGCGGCGCAAGCAGGGCGACGTTCAGGCGACGGCAACGCTTTTGGGCATCCCGAAGCAGACGCTGTACGACAAGATTAAGCGCCTTTCCGTCAACGTTGACGGGATCAGGGAGGGGACAAGTGTTCGCTTCGGCGCCTGACGACGACAAGCGGCCATTGCGACGGGTCCGGCCGGATAGCTGACAAGCTCTCGGCGCATACGAGAGCGAAGGGCGCCAGACAGAAGCGGCCCGAAGAGGAAACGAACCAAGCATTCGATCTTGCTGAGCGAGGGAAGCGATGAATCGGCCATTCAATATGCCTGACGAGTTTGTCGAAGGGTTCATGAAGGCGGGTGCGAGCCTGTGGCGGTCGCTGGGGTGGACACCGAATGCCGATCGTGACGGTGCGAGCGCCAGCTCGGCGCTAAGCTCGTCGGGGCGCATCGCCGAACTGCAGGCCGACCACCTGATGCGTCTCTACCAGCTTACGGAGCAGGTGATCAAATCGGCCGCGGGCGTGCAGACCGACGCGGCCCTCGAACCTACGCGCGGCGACCGCAGGTTTAACGGCACCGATTGGCGGGACAATCCTCTCCATAGTCTGCTCAAGCAATGCTATCTGCTGAATTCGCGCTACTGCACCGACTTCGTCGAGGCGCTGGATCTGGACGAAAAGGAAAAGCACCGGCTGCGCTTCTTCACGCGTCAACTCGTCGAGGCAATGAGTCCGACCAATTTTATCGCCACCAATCCCGAAATCCTCAAGCTTGCGTCGGACACCGAAGGCCAAAGCCTCAAGGCGGGCCTGGACAATCTGATGTCCGATCTGGGTAGGGGCAGCCTGACGATCACGGATGAGGGCGCATTCGAGGTCGGGAAGGACGTCGCGGCATCCAGGGGCGCGGTCGTGTTCGAGAACGATCTGTTCCAGCTGATTCAATATGAACCGGCGACGGAGCGGGTGGCCGTTCGGCCGTTGCTGATCGTGCCGCCCTGCATCAACAAGTTCTACATTCTCGACCTTCAGCCCGCCAATTCCTTCGTCCGGTTTGCGGTCGAGCACGGCATGACGGTCTTCATCGTTTCCTGGCGCAACCCGGACGCCTCTTGCGGGCATTTTGGATGGGATGATTACGTCGAGCATGGCGCCATGCTCGCAATCGAGATCGCCCGGTCGATCTCCGGCGCCGACAAGGTCAACGTCGTCGGCTGGTGCGTCGGGGGAACCATCCTGTCGTCTGCGCTCGCTATCCTGCGGACGCGAGGCGACGAGTCGGTTGCCAGCGTAACGCTGCTGACGACCATGCTCGATTTCCGCGAACCGGGTGACCTCGGCGTATTCGTGGACGAGGAGAGCGTGCGACAGCGTGAGCAGACGATTGGGAGTGGTGGCATCTACCGCGGTGCCGAGCTCGGCTTCGTGTTCCAGACGCTGCGTTCGAAAGAGCTGATATGGCCGAACGTGATCAATAATTACCTGAAGGGGAAGTCGCCCGAGCGTTTCGATCTCCTGTTCTGGAACGCCGATGTCACCAATCTGCCGGGACCGATGTATTGCTGGTACATCAGGAACATGTACCTGGAGAACAATCTCCGGCACCCGAACAGGTTGACGATGTGCAACACGCCAGTCGATTTGGGGCGGGTCGATCTGCCGGCTTATGTTTTGGCGACCGTCGAGGACCATATCGTGCCGTGGCGATCCGCCTA
Organism: Bradyrhizobium sp. OAE829; assembly: GCF_040546575.1. Lineage (NCBI taxonomy): Bacteria > Pseudomonadati > Pseudomonadota > Alphaproteobacteria > Hyphomicrobiales > Nitrobacteraceae > Bradyrhizobium > Bradyrhizobium sp. OAE829. The sequence continues at coordinate 7,767,166 of NZ_JBEPOE010000001.1, forward strand.
TCGCACGACCGGCCTGTTCAGCGGTGATACGCGCTTTGTCCTCGGCGCAAGCGGACATATCGCCGGTGTGATCAATCCCGCGTCGAAGAACAAGCGAAGCTATTGGGTGTCGACCAAGCGATCCGACGACCCGGCGACCTGGCAGGCAAGCGCCGATGAAAAGCCCGGCAGCTGGTGGAACGACTGGATGGCCTGGCTCAAGCCGCGGGCGGAAGAGCAATTGCCGGCGCGAACGCAACTCGGCAGCAACCTCTATCCTCCGGGCGAATCTGCACCCGGTCGATACGTGAAGGCGAAAGCCGACTGACAGCGTCTATGGTGAGCATGGTACTACCGGCAACCGAGAGGCAGTCGAGGCGGCGATGGTTGGCGCATGCGCGGCGGCTTTTGGCGGCCTACCATGTTCGGCCTGGCGAGCTAGGCTACCTCCGATCGATTCGCGAAACCGCGAAAAGGTATCCACCTAAGTATTTGATATATAATAGTGTTATACTATTTTTGCGATTTTAGTATAACCCGCCTGCCGGATGTCCCTGATCGGATCGTCCTAGCAGCCCATGTTCGCCAGATGGGTGCTCGAAGTCTGAGCCAGCGTCGTCACACTGCTCACATTCTATTGAGGTGTTTCTCGACATGCGCCGACATTGGAGCACGCATGATCTCTTCAGTTCGCATTGGATCAAGGCGGATTTCGTTGCAGAGCATGCGTGCAACGGCAGGTCGAAACGGGTACCAACGCGCGCAGTTTCCGTTTAGTCTGGATGCACATGTTTGCAGTTCATCACATTGAGAGAGTAGTCTAGGCTGTTGAAGCATCAAGATTATCGCTTTTCCGTCGCGCCCATGATGGATTGGACTGACCGGCACTGCCGCGTGTTCCACCGTCTGATGACGCGGCGGGGGCGGCTTTACACGGAGATGCTGACGACCGGCGCCATCATCCATGGCGACCGAATGCGGCTGCTCGGCTTCGACCAGAGCGAGCACCCCGTTGCGCTGCAGCTTGGCGGCTCCGATCCGCGCGATCTCGCCACGGCTGCGAAGATCGGCGAGGATTTCGGCTATGACGAGATCAACCTCAATGTCGGCTGCCCGTCCGACCGGGTAAAGGACGGCCGCTTCGGCGCCTGCCTGATGGCGGAGCCGGCGCTGGTTGCGGACGGCGTCGCGGCGATGAAGCGTGCGGTGAACATTCCCGTCACGGTGAAATGCCGCATCGGCATCGACGACCAGGATCCGGAAGTGGCGCTGGACGTGCTGGCGCGCGGCGTCGTTGCCGCCGGCGCCGATGCGCTGGTCGTGCACGCCCGCAAGGCCTGGCTCAACGGCTTGTCGCCGAAGGAAAACCGTGACATTCCGCCGCTCGATTACGACCGAGTCTATCGGCTGAAGGCTGCACTGCCCGATGTGCCCGTCATCATCAATGGCGGGATCGGCAGCCTCGCCGAAGCGAAGGCGCATCTTGCCCATGTCGATGGTGTGATGCTGGGGCGGGCGGCCTATCAGGAGCCGTGGCGATTGCTCAACGTCGATCCCGAATTGTTCGGCGAGGCGGCGCCGCATGCGACGATGAAGCACGTATTTGAGGCTGTCATGCCCTACATCGAAGACCAGCTCGGGCAGGGCACGCGGCTGCATTCGATGACGCGGCACTTTGTCGGCGCGTTTCACGGCGTGCCGGGGGCGCGCGCCTTCCGCCGCCATCTCGCCGAGAACGGCGTCAGGCAAGGCGCCGGCGCCAACGTATTGTGCGATGCGATTGCGCTGGTTGATAGCAGGGCGGCGGCTTCGATCGCGGCCTGACGGCAACGCTTCTGGCGCGCGATCCGGGCTGATGGCCGCGCTGCTGCTGCCGGCAACTTCTTCAACTGGCCGCCTCGCTTTCACGAGCCAGGCCACTCCATCTTTCACCGGCTCACGTGCCGGTCCGACAGATATCGCCTTGACAGCGCAATCATCCCGTCCGTAACTTCAGCTCACAAAATCAAAAAAACATCAACCAAGGAGAAATCGCTGCCAAAAAGGGAGGAGTGAGAATGCTCAGGTACACGTCTGTTGTCGTGGCTGCTGCCCTCGGACTCGCCGCCACCTTCACGGAGCCAGCCCAAGCCCAAACCGCGGCTCCGGCGCCCAAGCCCCTTGTATTAAAAGGGCAATCGACCCATCCCGCATCTGCGAACTTCCACCTCATCTTCAAATTGTGGGCCGAGACCGTCGAAAAGATGTCGGGCGGCCGTCTCAAGATTGAAACGCTTCCGGCCGGCGCGATCGTTCCGCCGTTCGAGGTCTTCGACGCAACGTCGAAGAACGTTCTGGACGTCGGAATGGCGCCGTTCGGCTACATTCTCGGCCGCAACACGGCGACGATTCCGATGTCGCACGGTCCGCTGTTCGGCATGGACGGAAGCGACTACTGGGCCTGGTACTACGACGGCGGCGGCATGGCCCTGCTGGAAGAATTCTACCGCGACGTCCTCAAGCTCAACGTCGTGGGCTTCCCGATTCCGACCGATTATCCGCAAGGCATGGGCTGGTTCAAGAAAGAGATCAACAGCCTCGCCGATCTCAAGGGGATGAAGTATCGCATCTACGGCATCGGCGCGGAGACCTACGGCCGGCTTGGCGTGTCGGTCGTCACCATACCGGGCGGCGAGATCGTCCCGGCGATGGAGCGCGGCGTGATCGAAGGCGCTGAATGGATCAACTGCGAGGAAGACAAGAAGCTCGGTCTGCACCAGGTCGCGAAGCACTACTACACCCCTGGCATGCACGAGCCCGTCACCGGCGGCCAGTTGATGATCAACGGCGATGTCTGGAAGAAGCTGACGCCGGATCTGCAGGAGATCATCAAGGTTGCCAGCGTCTACGCCACAACGCAGCGCAATTTCTCCTTCAACCGCGAGACCGCGCAGGCCTGCCAGGACCTCCTCAAGATGGGCGTCCAGTTGCATCGCACGCCGGACGAGATCCTGAAGAACTTCCTCGACGAGTGGGAGAAGATCCAGGCCGAGTACGCCGCCAAGAACCCCTTCTACAAGAAGGCGATGGACAGTCAGAAGGCCTACGCCGAGAAAATCGTCCCGTTCAAGCTTTCCTGGTTCCCGCCTTATAATTTCGCCGGCGAGTACTACTGGAAGGACAAGGTCTATCTGCAGAAGAAGTGATCCGCTTTCGCGCGCGCAACTGGCGTCATTGACAGGCGCCAGTTGCTTTCCAAGGGGGATCATGATGTCGACTGACGGCGGAGCCTCGTATCCGGCTGGCGTGGGAAGTGAGTTTCCACGCGCCTTTTACACGATCATTCGGGCCATCGACCGGTTCTCGGACGTCACCGGCAAACTCATCTCCCTGACGATGCTGTTCCTCGTGGTGACGATCACCTACGAGGTCGTGATGCGTTACGGGTTCAATGCCCCGACCGCCTGGGTTTACGAGTCGAGCTTCATGGCCAACGGCTCGGCCTTCATGCTCGCCTGCGGATATGCGCTCTACAAGGGTGCACACGTTCGAACCGATATCTACTGGGAGAATTTTTCGTACCGTACCAAGGGGATCATCGACATGGTCTCCTACATCCTGCTGTTCTACCCGGTCATGATCACCTTCATGGTGGTCAGCTACGACGCCGCATTGCATTCCTGGGACACTGGCGAGAGGTCGCAGGAAAGCGTTTGGCGCGTGATCATGTGGCCGTTCCGGGCCACCATCCCGCTGGCGGCGGTCCTTCTCATGGTTCAGGGCGTCTCCGAAGTCCTGAAGTGCTGGTATCAGATCCAGTTCGGGCGCGAGTTCGAGCACAAGGAAAAGATCGAGATATGACCGGACTCGAGCTGCTTGGCCTATTCATGCTGCTGGTGATGCTGGGGGCGATCTTCATCGGTCTGCCGATCAGCTTCACGCTTTTGTTTCTCGCAGGCGTGTTCGGCTACATCGGCATGGGGCCGCGGGTGCTCAGTCTCGCTTACCTGCAGACCATCGGAATCATGAAGCAGGACGAGCTGGTCGCGGTGCCCATGTTCATCCTGATGGGCTTCATCTGCGACCAGGCCGGGTTGATGGAGCGACTGTTCAGGGCGTTCCGCGATCTGTTTGCGCCGCTGAAGGGCGCGCTTTACGTCGTCGTCATCGTCACCGCGACGCTGTTCGGCATCGCTGCCGGAACCGTGGGCGCAACGGTGGCGCTGCTCGGCATCATGGCCGGGCCGATGATGATCCGCTCCGGCTACGACGTGCGCATGTCGGCGGGCGCGATCGCGGCCGGCGGCACGCTCGGTATCCTGATTCCGCCGTCGGTGATGCTGGTCGTGATGGCGCCCGTGCTCGACATCTCGATCATCGATTTGTACGCGGCCGCGTTCGGCCCGGGCTTCCTGCTGTCCGGCATGTTCATCGCCTACACGCTGATCCGCTGTCACTTCAATCCGAAGCTCGGTCCGCCGGTGCCGCTCGACGAGCGGCCGGAATCGATGAAGATCGTGCTGTGGGAGTGCCTGGTCGGCCTCGTTCCGGTGACGGTGCTGACCATCGTCACGCTGGGTGCGATCCTGGCCGGCATCACGACCGCGGCGGAGGCGGCGGCACTCGGCGCACTCGGCGCCATCCTTCTGGTCATCCTCTACGGCAAATTCACGTGGAGCGGTTTGCTGCAGGCCTGCTACAGCACGATGGCGACCACCAGCATGGTGCTGCTGCTCGCGGTCGCCTCCAACGTATTCGGTGCGGTGTTCGCGTGGCTCGGCACGGCCAGCTGGATGACGAATGCCCTGCTAGCCTCGCCGCTGCCGGCCTGGGGCACCATGACGCTGCTGCTGACGCTGATATTCCTGCTCGGCTGGCCGTTCGAATGGCCGGCGATCGTGTTTATCTTTCTGCCCATGCTGGCGCCGGTGGCCAAGGGCCTCGGCTACGACATGGTGTGGTTCGGCTGCATCGTCGCGGTCGTTCTGCAGACGGCGTTCCTGTCTCCACCCGTCGCCATGTCGGCCTATTATCTCAAGCAGGTCGTGAGGGAATGGAATCTGCGGTTGATCTACCGCGGCATGGCGGACTTCATGGTCATCCAGGTTCTCTGCGTGGTCCTGGTGCTGATCTTCCCTGCGATCGCGATGTGGTTTCCAGGCTGGCTGCAGGCGCGCCGGGATGCCGAACGCAAGAAGGTGCAGATCGAGTATGTGGTGCCAAAGGTCGCCGCTGCGGTCGTCGGGCCGAATTGATCTGCAAGGCACCCGCCTTGCGCGATGCGATCGCGCTAGTTGGCAGCCGCGCGGTCGCGCCGGGGGCGGCGCGGGGTGCTGACGCTGCCCGTCACGTCGGGATAGCCGTGCAGCATCAGCTGGTCGGCCTTTACGCCCCAGCTTTCCAGGCGATCCAGAAAGCTCATGCCGAGCAGGTTGGTCTTCATCTGTCCGCGCTGCACCACCAGCGCGGGGACCGATTTCTCGACGAGGTGACCGACCGCGAGCCGATCGAGCGTCAGCCGCGCCGCCTTGGTGTGCCCGCCCACGGTTTCGACGTCGACATTGTATTCGAGCATCTCGAGCGGCAGCCCGATCGCCTTCGCGGTTTCCCAGGTCAGCACCACCGAGGTCGCGCCGGTGTCGATCACCATCGGTGCCTTGACGCCGTTGATTTTGGCATGCAGCGCGAACTCGCCGGCCTGGCCGCGCGCGATCTGCACCGCGGGCGCCGGCTGCACGCTGTGCCGCCGCAGCATCTGCGAGACTGAATCGCTGGCGCGTGCGATCTGTTCGGGGTCGCCGTAAGCAACGACGGCGCCGGCGGTGGCGGCGAGCATGATCAGGACGAGCAGGATGCGGCTCATCGCGCGCCCCCCTGGGCGGTCCTGCGATCGATCAGCTGGACGTCGGACGCTCCGCGATCTGCGCCAGACCGGCCTCTGCCATGCGGGCCGGCAATCCTGCCATCACGGCCAGCCGCTGCGCGCTGTCCATGCGGTGCCATTGCGCGATTTCCGGCAGCGTTCGTCCGCAGCCGAAGCAGAGTTTGGTTTTGGGGTCCATCATGCAGACTGCGATACACGGCGTTTCTTTGCTCATTCAGGGAGTGTGAAATGCTTTCGGTGGTTTGCGCAAGCGCTCCAGTTACAGTCCTGTTCCGGCGCTCATGATCGGTTTGTGGCGCGCCCGGCGTTTCTCGTCGGCGGTCGCAATGATGACGGGCTCCGGCTGCAGGGGCGGGGCCTCCTCGGCCATCGGCGCCAGCGCCGACATCACGCGCTCCGGCGGGAAGGTGACGATGACTTCGGTGCCGATCCGCAGCTTCGATTTCAGCGTGAAGGTGCCGCCATGCATGTCGATCAGGCTTTTTGCGATCGGCAGTCCAAGCCCCGCGCCCTGTTCGGCCGACTTGATCGAGTTGGAGCCCTGGCCGAACGATGCCAGCACGATCGGGATTTCGTCTTCGGCAATGCCGGAGCCGGTGTCTTTCACGCTCAGATACTGGCCGCCGGACGCGGTCCAGCCGACCTTCAGCCAGATATCGCCGCCTTGCGGGGTGAACTTGATCGAGTTCGACAGCAAATTGAGCACGATCTGGCGGGTGGCGCGCTCATCGCCCCAGATTCGCGGCATGCCCTGTTCGAACACTTCGTGGATGGTGATGCCGCGGCTGGTGGCGCGCAGTTTCAGCAAATGATGGCAGTCGGCGACGACATGCACCAGCGACACCGCTTCCTCGTTGAGTTCATAGCGGCCGGCCTCGATCCGCGACAGATCGAGGATCTCGTTGATGAGGTTGAGCAGGTGCACGCCCGAATTGTGGATGTCGGCGGAATATTCCTTGTAGACCGGCACGGTGTGCGCGCCAAAAATCTCGCTCTTCATCACCTCGGAGAATCCGAGGATCGCGTTCAGCGGCGTGCGCAGTTCGTGGCTCATCTGCGCGAGGAAGCGCGACTTGGCGACGTTGGCGGATTCGGCGCGATGCCGCGCCTCGTCGGAGATCGCCTTGGCCTGCTCAAGCTCGCCGATCAGCGCATCCTTTTCGGCGCGCGCCTCCAGCGTCGCCAGCGTCGTCGAGTGCAGGCGATGAGCGAGCAGCGCGAAATAGCCTTCGGCGGCCAGCGCCAGCATGGCGAGGGCGTAGGTGTCGAAGGTGCCGCCCAGCACGAAGTTCAGCGCGATCGCGGCCGTCACCGGCGCGGTGGCCGCCAGCGCCGCGATCGGCAGGCTGGCCGCCAGCATGCTCGATACCGCGATCACCAGCAGCATCAGGAACATCATCATCGTGTTCGAGACGACGTCGAGGCCGGCGGGGTGGATCAGGATCGCGGTCCAGCACAGCCCGTAGAGCAGGTCGAGCAACACAAATCGCGTGCGCCATTTGCGCGTGGCGACGAGCGAGGGCTGCACCGCCAGAAATCTCCGGCAATTGCGGATGATGACGGCATGGATGCACAGCATGCCGAAGGTCCAGGCCATGGCCGCAATCATGTGCATCCAAAAGCCGAACAGCACGCCGGTCGCAACCACCAGCAGCATGACGACGTATGAGGCCGACATCCGGGTCTGGGCATATTGCCGGAGCAGTTCGGTGTCGAAAGCCGGGCGGGTTCCGCTGGTCGACGTTAACCGGTCGCGCGCCTCGCGCACCCGCTGCGCCGCGGCGCGCCGGGTGTTGACCGGCGCGGCGACTGGCTGTTCCGCCGGAAGCTGGACAACCTCGGGCTTTTCTGCGGGATTACTCATTAAACAACACAAACCCTGCCCGCGAACCGCGCGGGCTTTTTGTACTGTCTATCTGTGAGCCCAAATCCTTAAGCGATGACTTAAAGAGCTAAAGAATCCCGTTAACGCGAGGTTAAATTAACCTCTTCGCTCAGCGCTGCAGCCTTGCCAGCAGGCTGGACGTGTCCCAGCGCTTGCCGCCCATTTTTTCGACTTCGGAATAGAACTGATCGACCAGCGCGGTGACCGGCAGATTGGCGCCGTTGCGGCGGGATTCGGCGATGCAGATCGACAGATCCTTGCGCATCCATTCGACTGCAAAGCCGAAATCGAACTTGCCGTCGTTCATGGTCTTGTAGCGGTTCTCCATCTGCCAGGACTGCGCGGCGCCCTTGGAGATGGTCTCGATCACGGCCTGGACGTCGAGGCCGGATTTTTTCGCGAAATGAATGCCTTCGGAGAGGCCCTGAACCAGCCCCGCGATACAGATCTGGTTGACCATCTTTGTTAACTGACCGGAACCGGCCGGTCCGAGCAGCTTGCACATCCGCGCATAGGCCGCGATCACGGGCTCGGCGCCGGCATAGGCGTCCGCGGCGCCACCGCACATCACCGTCAGGACACCGTTTTCGGCGCCGGCCTGGCCGCCGGACACCGGCGCATCGATGAATTTGAATCCCGCTTTCGTGGCGGCGGCATCGAGCTCGCGGGCGACTTCGGCGGAGGCGGTGGTGTGGTCGACGAAGGTCGCGCCCTTCGTCATGCCGGCAAAGGCGCCGTCAGCGCCGATCGTGACCGCGCGCAAATCATTGTCATTGCCGACGCAGCACATCACGAAGTCCTGGCCTTCGGCAGCGGCCTTTGGCGTCGGCGCCGTGCGGCCGCCGAACTTGTCCGCCCATTCCTTCGCCTTGGCTCCGGTCCGGTTGTAGACGGTGACCTCGTGGCCGCCTTTTTTCACCAGATGGCCCGCCATCGGGAAACCCATCACGCCGAGACCGAGAAAAGCGACTTTAGCCATGTGTGCTACCTTATCGTTCGCCCGTGCGGGCTTGATCTTTGGGGGGCCGGACTTCGACCGAAGCTGGGAAGGGCCGGGCGGAACCCTGAGGCGGGTGGCCGCACCATAACCTCTGCGCCATGAAGGGCAACGCCTTCGTTTGGCTGGCGCGACCGGACACCGGTTCGCGTCAGGAAAACGCGTCAAAACAAGAGTCTAGAGAAGTTAGTTATGATTCCATCAGAACCGATTATGCTCTAGGATCACCCGGTTTAAACAACTCACAAAAAAAGGGAGTGAGATCGCATGGGCGTCAGTGTGGGCGTGCTCGATCATTTCAACATCCGGACCCGGAATCTCGCCGACACGGTCCGCTTTTACGAAGATATCCTGGGCCTGGAAAAGGGCGCCCGGCCGAACTTCGCCTTCCCGGGGGCGTGGATGTACTCGGAAGGCAAGGCGGTGGTGCATCTGGTCGATATTTCCAAGACCGACGAACCCCAAAAGCCTGACTCCGGCGTGGTCCATCACGTGGCCTTCGCCAGTACGGGCTTTGCCGGCATGCAGCAGCGGCTCAAATCCAAGGCGATGGCATTCGACTCGCGCCAGGTTCCCGGCGGCGATCTCTGGCAGATATTCGTCACGGATCCCAACGGCGTGATGGTCGAATTGAACTACGAGGCCGCCAAGGAGGGCGGGGTCGTGGCTCCGGCCGAACGCCGGGACGACGTCGGAGCAAGGTAGCCTTTTGGGCTGCAACGCTCTAAGAGGGCCCCGGTTCTGATGCCATCGGAACCGACTAGAGCGTTTTCCAGCGAAGTGGACCCGGTTCGCGTCAAGAAAACGCGTCAATCAAGAATCTAGAGCCCCGTTCCGATTCAATCGGAACGGACAAGGCTCTAGGCTCCAGGAGACGTGCCGTGAGCGTAACGCAGCAACAGGTTCTCGATGCCCTGGCCAAGGTGGCCTCGCCGCGCGGCGTCGCCTTGACCAATGCCAATGTGCTGTCGGCGATCACGGCCACCGACGGCAAGGTGTTCTTCTCCATCAATGTCGACGCCGCGGAGGCCCGCGCGTGGGAAAGCGTGCGGGCGCAGGCGGAAGCCGCGGTTCGCGCCATTCCCGGCGTCAGCGTGGCGATGATCGCACTGACCGCCGAGCGCAAGCCCGGTGCGGCGTCTTCGCCGTCACCCGGTGGTGGAGCCGCGCCGCCGCCACCTCAACCGCACCGCCACGCGCACGGCGTGCAGCCGGTATCGGCGCATAAGCCGCCGCAAAGCCCGGCGTCCCCGATGTCCAGGCAAGCAGAAATTCCTGGTGTCGCCGCCGTGATTGCGGTGGCATCCGGCAAGGGCGGGGTCGGCAAATCGACGACGGCGCTCAATCTCGCACTGGGCTTGCGCGATCTCGGCCTGCGCGTCGGCCTGCTCGACGCTGATATTTACGGCCCCTCGGTGCCGCGGCTGACCGGCATTCACGAGAAGCCGAAACTGAACGACGACCGCAAGATGATTCCGATCGAACGCTTCGGTCTTGCCATCATGTCGATCGGCTTTCTGGTCGAGGAAGAGACCGCGATGATCTGGCGCGGACCGATGGTGATGTCGGCGATCACCCAGATGCTGCGCGATGTGGCATGGGGCACGCTCGACATTCTCGTGGTCGACATGCCGCCCGGCACCGGTGACGCGCAACTGACCTTGGCGCAGAACGTGCCGCTGAAGGGGGCGGTCATCATCTCGACCCCGCAGGATCTCTCCTTGATCGACGCGCGGCGCGGCCTTGCCATGTTCAAGAAGGTCAACGTGCCCGTGCTCGGCATCGTCGAGAACATGAGCTATTTCCAGTGCCCGCATTGCGGCACCCGGTCGGACATTTTCGGTCATGGCGGGGCGCGGCACGAGGCCGAGCGGCTGGGTGTGCCGTTTCTGGGCGAGATCCCGCTGCACATGTCGATTCGCACCACCTCGGACTCCGGTAACCCGGTGGTGGCGAGCGAGCCGGACGGTCCGCACGCCGCCATCTATCGCGAGATCGGTACCAAGGTCCGCGACCAGCTTCAGGGCGCAAATGCTGCCGCCTGAGGGCCTTATTCGGCTTCCCTGAGACTTTCGTTTAATCAGTGCAGTCATGCCTTTGTCGCGTTTTCGTTCGCCAACTTCCATGTTAAAGCGCCCCCGCCAGAGCGCCCCGGATGACGTGGAATTCGCCCCGCCGGAGGATCGCTCGCGGAAATTGGGAAACGCCCCCGCCTTTAAGGAGATGCCTGAATGAAGCGTCGTGATTTTTTGAAAGTTTCAGCGGCCGGTGCTGCCGCGACCGCCGTTGCCTCGCCGGCGATCGCGCAATCCTCGCCTGAAATCAAATGGCGCTTGACGTCGAGCTTCCCAAAGTCGCTCGACACGATTTACGGCGGTGCTGACCAGCTGTCGAAATACGTCGCTGAAATGACCGACAACAAATTCCAGATCCAGGTCTTCGCCGCGGGCGAGGTGGTTCCCGGTCTGCAGGCGCTCGACGCCACCTCCAACGGCACGGTCGAGATGTGCCACACCGTCTCTTATTATTACGTCGGCAAGGATCCGACCTTTGCGATCTATGCGTCGGTCCCGTTCGGCCTCAACGCACGCCAGCAGAACTCCTGGTGGTCGCAGGGTGGCGGCGGGGAGCTCGGCAACGAGTTCTTCAAGAAGTTCGGCGTGATCGGTTTCCCCTGCGGCAACACGGGCACCCAGATGGGCGGCTGGTTCCGCAAGGAGATCAAGACGGTCGCCGATCTGTCGGGCCTCAAATTCCGCATCGGCGGTATCGCCGGTCAGGTGCTGCAGAAGGTCGGCGTCGTGCCGCAGCAGATCGCCGGCGGCGACATCTACCCGGCGCTGGAAAAGGGCACCATCGACGCCGCCGAGTGGGTCGGTCCGTATGACGACGAAAAGCTCGGCTTCCAGAAAGTCGCGAAGTTCTATTATTACCCCGGCTTCTGGGAAGGCGGCCCGATGGTCCACGCCTTCACCAATCTGGAGAAGTGGAATTCGCTGCCGAAGAACTATCAGGCGATCCTCACCAACGCTGCGGCACACGCCAACGGCTGGATGAACGAACGCTACGACATGCTCAATCCGGCGGCATTGAAGCGCCTGGTTGCCGGCGGCACCCAGCTCCGTCCCTTCACCAACGAAGTTCTGGAAGCCTGCCTGAAGGCGACCAACGAACTGTGGGCCGAACTGTCGGCCAAGAATGCCGACTTCAAGAAGACGATCGATTCGATGCAGGCGTACCGCTCCGACCAGTATCTGTGGTGGCAGGTCGCCGAGTACACCTTCGACAGCTTCATGATCCGTTCGCGCACGCGCGGCTGATACATAGCGTTTTCGAGCGAAGTGGATCCCGGTTCGCGTCAAGAAAACGCGTCAAAACAAAAGTGAGACCCCTGGGTCTGATGAAATCAGGCCCAGGGGTCTCATCCTAAGTCGCACAAGCAGGCCCGGTATCCGCGAGGAGGCCGGGCTTTTTGCGTTACGCCCCACAATTCGGGATGGAAATCGGGAACCGGATGTTCCATGGTGCCGCCAAAGCCTCGGCAAGAGGGCTATCGGACACACATCCACAAGGGCAGGATTCCATGAAAAGAAGAGATTTTCTCAAGGTCACAGGTATTGGCGCCGCGGGTGCCGCAACTCTGGCGGCGCCGGCGATCGCGCAGTCGATGCCGGAAATCAAATGGCGGCTGACGGCGAGCTGGCCGAAATCGCTCGACACGCTGTGGGGCGGGGTTGAGGTGATGGCCAAGCAGGTCGCCGAAGCCACCGACAACAAATTCCAGCTCCAGACCTTTGCCGGTGGTGAAATCGTTCCGGGCCTGCAGGTTCTTGATGCCGTGCAAAACGGTACCGTCGAGATGGGACATACCGCGTCCTACTATTACTTCGGCAAGGACCCGACATTTGCGTTCGGCACGGCGGTGCCGTTCGGACCCAACCAGCGCCTCAACCAGGCCTGGTACATGCAGGGCGGCGGCAGGGAACTGCTCAACGAGTTCTACAAGAGCTATAACGTCACGTCGTTTCTGGCCGGCAATACCGGCTGCCAGATGGGCGGCTGGTTCCGCAAGGAGATCAACACCGTCGACGATCTGAAGGGTCTCAAGATGCGCATCGGCGGCTTCGCCGGCCGCGTCATGCAGAAACTGGGCGTGGTGCCGCAGCAACTGGCCGGCGGCGACATCTACCCCGCGCTCGAAAAAGGCACGATCGACGCGGCGGAATGGGTCGGCCCCTACGACGACGAGAAGCTCGGCTTCAACAAGGTCGCGCCGCATTACTACTATCCCGGATGGTGGGAAGGCGGCCCGATGCTGCTCGCCATCGTCAATCTCGACAAGTGGAACTCGCTGCCGAAATACTATCAAACCGTTCTCGAGCTGGCAGGGCAGTCCGCCAACAGCTGGATGATGGCGAAGTACGACCAGCTCAATCCGCCGTCGCTCAAAAAGCTGCTCGCCGGTGGCACCAAGCTGCATGCGTTTTCGCCGCCGATCATGCAGGCCTGCCTGAAAGCCACCAAGGAGATCTACGCCGAAACGGCGGCGACCAATCCGAACTTCAAGAAGGTTCTGGACTCGCTGAACGGCTTCACGAGCAACGGATACCAGTGGTTCCAGGTCGCCGAGCTCGGCTACGACAGCTTCATGGCGCGCAACCCGCAGGGCTGATCGTCAAACAAGCAGCAGCTTCAACAAACAAAAACCCCGGAGCGGAAGCTCCGGGGTTTCAATTCATGCCTTCGACGCCCGCCGCAGAACCTGGTGAACGCACGCGATGAACGCCATCGCGACCGGGCTCAGTGTGCGGTTTTTGAGCGTCACAATTCCGACCGGCCGAGCCTGCGCGGGCAGCTTGATCGGCAGGACCTTGAGAGGCAGATGGCGGCTGCCAAAGCGCAGGATCGAACTCGGCAACAAGGCGACGAACCGCCCGGTTGCAACGAGCTTGCAGCACAGATGCATCGAGAGCGTTGTGATGGGCGTGCGCGGCATCTCCGCGCCGCCTTCCCGAAAGAGCTCGACCGCAAGTCCACCGGGCAGTGTGTCGGGTGGCGGAAGAATCCAGGGGGCACCACTGAGATCGGCTAGCTTGAGGCCGCGCGAACGCGCCCATTTGCTTTGGCGTCCCGCCACCACGACGGCCCGATCATCGTACACGATTTCGGCCTCCAGATCATCCTCGGTGAATGGCATCGGAATGCGGCCGATCAGCAGATCGATGCTCCGCTCGCGCAACTCGCGATAGTGCAAGGTGCTGATCACGGTTTGCGCGACGTCAAGCTGAACGCCGGGATTCTCGCGGCAGAAGCGTTCGACGATGGCTGGAAGCATACCGGCGGCGGCGCTCTCGGTGCTGCCGATCCGCAGGCTTCCGACCGAAGGGTCGGCGAGAAACTCGAGCTCCTTCACGCCTTGTTTGAGCTCATCGAAAATGATTAATCCGCGCTTTACCAGCGCTTGGCCGTAGGTGGTTGGCGCGATGCCGCTTCGCCCGCGGTCGAGCAAGCGCAGGCCCAGCGTGTGCTCCATGTCCGCGATGGCTTTCGACACCGCAGGCTGCGAGACCGAAAGTTCGGCCGCGGCCTTGGCCATGCTGCCGCATTGCACGACAGTCATGAGCAGATGCAGGTCGCGCAACTTCAATCGACGTCCGATGCGATCAGCCCATGTCACGGTTTGGACCTATCAAAACGGTTATGGAATGCTAAGATAATAGCATTGGACGGTAATGTCTCTGGGGTTGCATGCTTCTCGGCGTCTCTCGCAACCGGAGGCCACCCATGACCGGTTTGGCTGCCCCATGGCGCACCACCTCGCTTTTTGCTTTTGCGGTTCTGGCTGCTGCGGCCCTGCTGTTTCCGATCGCCGCGAACGCTGAGACCTATCCGTCGAGGGCAGTCAAAATTGTTGTTCCGTTTCCGCCGGGTGGTCCGCTCGATACCACGGCACGCCTGCTTGCGGAAAAACTGGCGACGAGTCTGAAGCAGCCCTTTATCGTGGAAAACCGGCCGGGGGCTGCCGGAAATCTCGGGACCGATGCCGTCGCAAAGGCGCCCGCAGACGGCTACACGCTGCTTCTGGTCCTCGATACTCCGCTCACGGTGAATCCATCGCTCTATCCCAAACTCGGATTCGATCCGGGACGGGATCTCACACCGATTTCGAACGTAGCAAGTTTCTCACTCACCTTGGTCGTGCATCCGTCAGTTCCGGTTAAGGCCGTATCGGAATTCGTGGCTTACGCGCGAGCGCGAAAGGACAAGCCGGTCCTTTACGGCAGCGGCGGCGGACCCGGCAATCCCGGCCATCTCGCGATGGAGTATTTCCGCCAGAAGGCCGGGTTCGAGGGCACGCATGTGCCCTACAAAGGCAATTCCGAAGTCGTGATGGGCCTCGTCGGCGGGCAGATTGAGGTCGGCTTCCTTGCGACTCCTGGCGTGTTGTCGAACGTGCAGGACGGCCGGCTCAAAGCGCTCGCGGTGTCCGGTCCCCGGCGCATATCCGTCGCAGCTGATATCCCGACCATCGCGGAGAGCGGCTATCCGGGCTTCGAAATTGGCTTCTATCAAGTGATGCTCGCGCCGGTGGGCATTCCGGAATCCGTCAGGACCCTGCTTGAGCGTGAGGTCCGGAACATTGTTCAGTCCGCCGAGCTGCAGGAGCGCCTCCGCGCACAGGCGGTGGAGCCGATCGCAAGTACCGGGGCTGAAGCTGGCGCCTTGCTCAAGCGTGTTGCCGAACAATGGCAGACCGTTATCAGGGCAGCCAATATCCGGATTGAGTGACGTCATGAAGGCCGGGAAGAAACTTTCAAGTGCGCGGGCGGCGCGCACGCAGATCGTCATGCTCGGGACCGGCACGCCCCGGCCTGATCCTGACCGGTCGGGGCCTGCAACTGCCATCGTGGCGAATGGAGTGCCATATCTCTTCGACTTCGGGCCCGGCGTCATTCGCCGCGCAGCGGCAGCTTACCGGAAAGGCATAACAGCATTCGGTCCCGCTGCTGCCGAGATCACGACCGTCTTTCTCACTCACCTGCATGCGGACCACACGGCGGGGTATCCAGACCTGATCCTGACGCCGTGGATACTTGGTCGCAAGAAGCCTATCAATGCGTACGGACCTCGCGGTCTCCGGGCCATGACCCGGCATGTGTTCGAAGCTTGGAAGGTCGATATCGAAAACCGCACCAACGGCATCGACCGCCTGCCTCGCGCCGGTTGCCGGGTGAACGTGCACGAAATTGTGCCCGGAGAGATCTATTCCGACCGCAACATCCGGGTCAGCGCTTTTCCGGTCCGGCACGGCGCGCTTGCGCACGCTTTCGGCTTCCGGATCGAGACATCCGACAGGGTCATCGTGATATCAGGTGATACGGCTCCAATTCCCGAATCCGCCAAGCATTGCGAAGGTTGCGACGTTCTGATCCACGAGACCTATTCGGAGCAGACCTATCGGAAGGTATCGCCCAAATGGCAGCGCTACAGACGCGAGCACCACACATCATCGCGCGAACTCGCCGAACTCGCCGCGCGTGTCAGGCCTGAACTGTTGCTGCTCTACCATCGCGCGAATGCGGGCGGCGCAATGACGCTGCCGGACCCCGAAGCGGTTTTGTTGGACGAGATCAGTCGTCTTTACAAGGGGCGAGTGGTTACCGCGCACGACCTCGATGTGTTTTGATCGGCGGCATCTGAGCGCTTTCCATGGGAGATCGACATGGCAAATGGAATTATCCGTCGCTGCTATTTGCGAGCAGCTATTGGAGCTTTGATCGTCAACCTGACAAGCGGCGCTGCCATGGCTGATGAGCTCAAACGGGTCGCCGCCAACGGCACTGAGCTTTCCTATGTGGAAGTCGGGCAGGGCGAGCCGATCATATTCGTTCACGGCGGCCTTCAAGACTACCGTATGTGGGCAGAACATCTTCCGAAATTCGCCGGTCGGTACCGAGCCATCGCCTACAGTCGCCGCAACCATTTTCCCGATAAAGTAAGTCCCGACGGCATGCCCGATGGCGCGGCCGACGCGCATGGCGAGGATCTCACGGCTTTCGTGCGTGCCCTTGGTTTTTCCAAGGTGCGCGTCGTGGCGCATTCAGCGGGAGCTCACGCCGCGCTCTTCTTCGCCCCAAGAACCCCGACATGATCGTCAGTCTCGTGCTCAATGAGCCGCCGGCCTCGGGCCTGTTGGCGGGCGTGCCGGGTGCAGCGGACCTCTTGAAGGAGTGGGGCGGTAGCCAGGCGCCGGCAAGGGAAGCCTTCAAGGCCGGCGACACCACGGCCGCCATACCGCTTTTCGTAAATGCCGTCGGCGGAGCGGGCGCTTATGAGCGCCGTTCCGATGCAGACAAGAAAATGAACCGGGACAACGCGGTTTCCGCCCAGGCTGATGCGATCACGACCCGTCCGAGGCCTGTCTTCACCTGCGAGATGGCCAAAGCGATCAGCGCCCCGGTGCTCCTGCCCAATGGGCAGCGCAGCCCGAAGTTCTTCCATCTGATCATGGATCAACTGGCGAATTGCCTGCCGAACCGCGACAGGATCGTCATCGCCGGTAGCTCACGTACCGTGCCTTCGGAAAGTCCCGAGGCTTGGGGTGGGGACGTCCTCGCGTTCGTCGGCAGGCATTGACGCCGTGAAGGCGCAACCTGCTTTCTGAAGCGGCTTCCGCGCAACCTGCGCATCAAACCCTGGTCATTGTTTTGGTTGCCCGAAATCCAGCGGTGGCAGTTCGATCTGCGGCACCTCGATCCTGACCTTGCTGAGATCGACGTCGAGAGGCTTGTCGAGGAACACGGTCACCACGCTGGGGAAAGCGACCACGATCGCCACCATGATCGCCTGCAGGCCGATCCAGGGCAGGGCACCCCAATAGATGTCGGAGCTCTTCACCTCTTTGGGCGCGACGCCGCGCAGATAGAACAGCGCAAAGCCGAACGGCGGATGCAGGAACGACGTCTGCATGTTGACGCAGAGCATGACGCCGAACCAAATCAGCGCAGCGTCGGGGCCCACGACCGGCGCCAATATCTTCTGCGCAATCGGCGCCACCATAGGCAGGATGATGAAGGCGATCTCGAAGAAGTCGAGGAAGAACGCGAGGAAGAAGATGAAGAGATTGATGAAGATCAGGAAGCCCCAGACGCCACCGGGGATCGAGGTCAGGTGATGCTCGAGCCAGACGCCGCCGGAGACGCCGAGGAACACCACCGAGAAGCAGGTCGAACCGATCAGGATGAACACCACCATGGTGGAGAGGCGCATCGTCGACTCGTAGCCCTGCTTGATCAGGCCGCGCAGGTCCGGGATGCGGACGGCTTCGAGGCAGAGCCAGACGACGGCGAGATAGACCACCGCGAAGGTGAGTTTCAGCACCTTGCCTTCACCGAGCAGGATGCCGACGATCACCGCGACGCCGGTGGCGGCGATGCCGATCAGGAGCATCTTGTGCCCCTTGCTGCTCAGGTCCTTGTGGTGGATCGCAGCGAGGACGATGGCGCCGATGGCGCCCATCGCGCCGGCTTCGGTCGGCGTTGCCAGGCCCATCATCATGGTACCCAGCACCACGAAGATCAGAACGGCCGACGGAATGATGCCCATCAGGCATTTCTTCCAGAGCGGCCAGCCCCTCAGCGTGAGCGCGTCCCTCGGAACCGGAGGGACGTGATCCGGTTTGATGAGGCCGAGCATGAACGTATAGCTGGCGAACAGCGCGATCTGGAGGATCGATGGCCCCCAGGCGCCGAGATACATGTCGCCGACCGACTTGCCGAGTTGGTCGGCCATCACGATCAGCACGAGCGAGGGCGGCACCAATTGGGTGATCGTGCCGGACGCGGCAAGCACGCCGGTGATGTAGCGAATGTTATAGCCGTAGCGCATCATCACCGGCATCGAGATCAGCGCCATGGCGATGACCTGCGCGGCCACCGTGCCTGTGATTGCACCGAGGATGAAGCCGACGATGATGACGGAATAGCCGAGGCCGCCGCGGACCGGTCCGAACAGCTGACCCATCGAGTCCAGCATGTCTTCCGCCAGCCCGCACCGTTCCAGGATCGAGCCCATGAAGGTGAAGAACGGGATCGCCAGCAGCAGTTCGTTGGAGACCACGCCGCCGAAGATGCGGCCCGGAATCGCCTGCAGGAAGTTCATGTCGAAGAAGCCGAGATAGATCGACAGGAAGCCGAACGACAGCCCGAGCGCGGCCAGCGTGAACGCCACCGGGAAGCCGATCAGCATGGCCAGAATCAAGCCGCCGAACATCAGCGGCGGCATCATCTCCAGCGTAATCATTGCAGCGGCCTCTCGTATTTGGCGTCGATCATGACATAGCCCTTCAACGCCGCGATGCGCTTGATCACTTCGGAGACGCCTTGCAGCGCCAGGAAAACGAAGCCGATGGGAACGACGGCCTTGATCGGCCAGCGCACCAGGCCGCCGGCATTGCTGGAGATTTCACTGACCACGTAGGATTGCATGAAGAACGGCCACGACAGATAGGCGAGCAGCAGGCAGGACGGGATCAGGAAGAACAGCGTTCCGATCATGTCGAGCCAGAGCTGTCCACGCTCGGACAGCATGAGATAGAGAATTTCGACGCGAACGTGCTCGTTCTTCTTGAAGGTATAGGAGGCGCCGAACATTATGAAGACGGCGAACATGTACCACTGCAGTTCGAGCCAGCTGTTGGAGCTGTAGCCGAACGCGTAGCGGATCATCGCGTTGGCGGCGCTGACCACGCAGGCGGCAAGCACGAGCCAGTTGCAGATGCCGCCCAGTTGCTCGTTGATCCAATCGATGCCGTTACTGATTGCCAACAATGGGCGCATTACGTTCTCCTCGGGCACGTCATCGACATGCGCCGGATTTCTTCATTGATATTGCGTCGCCACCCCGCGTCAGGCGCGCAAACGCCGCTGCCGCGCGGCAAACGCGCAGCTTCGTTCCCGCGCAAAAAACGCGCAGGTTCGCAGCTCATTCGCTGGAGCGATTGCAACGATAGTCCTCCCCCGTTCGCACGCTTCCGCCGTCTTGGCTGCTCCATGAGGGAACAGCGGCCCATCCGGCCGTGCTGGCGTAAAGCAGCCGCACCATTTCAGTGCGTTGCAGCGGCGTCAATCGGAAAATGGACAAATTGACGCGGCCTATCAGCTACGTGGAGAGGACGCGCTTGGTTGCACGGGACGGCCAAAATACACGCTGAAATTTCAACCGCCGGTAACGTTCATGTGGCGGCTGACGCTTGGGCGGTTATGGCGGCGATCGATGATGAAGTCGTGACCCTTCGGCTTCAGGCCGATGGCGCGATCGATCGCGGCGGAGAGCAGGTCGTTGTCGGCAGATGCCCGCAAGGGTTTGCGCAAATCGGAGGCATCTTCGTGACCGAGGCAGGTGTGCAGCGTGCCGGTGCAGGTGATCCGTACCCGGTTACAGGACTCGCAGAAATTATGGGTCATCGGCGTGATGAAGCCGAGCTTGCCGCCGGTCTCGCTGACGCGGACATAGCGGGCAGGGCCGCCGGTGTCGTCGTCGAGGTCGGTCAGCGTGTAGTGCTGGGCGAGACGCGCACGCAACAACGACAGCGGCACGTACTGATCGATCCGGCCTTCGCCGATGTCGCCCATCGGCATCACTTCGATCAGCGTCAGCGCCATGCCCTTGTCGTGCGCCCATTGCATCAGCGAGGGGATTTCCTCCTCGTTCATGTTCTTCAGCGCCACCGCGTTGATCTTCACCGCAAGGCCCGCCGCGCGCGCAGCTTCGATGCCGGCCAGCACCTTGTCGATGTCGCCCCAGCGCGTGATGGCGCGGAACTTGGCGGGATCGAGCGTGTCCAGCGAGACGTTGATCCGGCGCACGCCGGCGTCGCGCAACTCGCCGGCAAAGCGCGCCAGCTGCGAGCCATTGGTGGTCAGCGTCAACTCATCGAGCGCGCCACTCGAAAGATGCCGCGACAGCGACCGAACCAGCGACATCACGTTGCGCCGGACCAGCGGCTCACCGCCGGTGAGGCGGATCTTGCGCACGCCCTTGGCGACGAAGGCCGAGCACAGCCGGTCGAGTTCTTCCAGCGTCAGCAAATCGGCTTTCGGCAGGAACGTCATGTCTTCGGACATGCAATAGAAGCAGCGCAGGTCGCAGCGATCGGTGACGGAGACCCGCAGATAGCGGATGGTCCGCCCGAACGGATCGGTCATCGGAGAGAACAGCTGATCGGGAGAAGTCGACAATCCGCTCATCCAAACTGCCTTGCAAACCCTGCCTGCGCGCGGCGTGCGGCGGAACCGCCGCAACGTCTGTCACCCGTCATCCTATAGCGCTTTTGAGCGAAGTGGATACCGGTTCGCGTGAAGAAACTGCGTTAAAACGAAAGACTTATATTCCGGTTCTGATCTCAATCCGAGCCGGCATATAGGCACGAAGCAAGACCGCTACAATCCACAGCTTTCGGTCAGCGGGCGGGCTGCGTCGCCGGCGCGGCGGGGCTCGGGAACGGCGAGCCTGCGGCGGGCGCGGCCGCCGCAGGCTTCGGCTTCTTCTTCGGCCGCACCGGTTTTTTGCGCGGCGGCGGCCCTTCGGGCTTCAGCTCGGCGATCACGGGATTGGGATCGATCGTGGTGGAGCCGGGCGTCGTGAAGTCGCCGGGGTCGCGGATCACCTGAACGGGAACCGTGACCGGCTGGAACCTCGGCATCGCGAAGGTGACCGTAAAGTTGGCGTCGGGCGCGGCGACCGCAACCGAGCAGGGGGTCTTGCAGCCCGGTCCGACCGAGGTGGTGGCATCCGCCCCTGGTGGCACCGACTCCAGCTGGACCTGGATCGGCGGCGGCGTCGGCTTGAAGGAATCCATGGAAAACGAGGAACAGCCGGCCAGAGAGACTCCGGCGACGGCAATCGCAAACACACGACCTATGATCATCACTCACCTGCGGCGATCAGCCACAATCCCCGATCCGGACCATAGGAGCGTGAGAACAGGGCTGCAACCGCACCGTGCAGATTCACTAAAGAATGGTTAATCCGGCTCAGTAGCTCTCAAGATAGCGTATATAAATCAGTATGTTACGAGGTTGTCGCGGCCCCGTTCAGGCTGTTCACGGCTGCGGGCAGCTCGCGAAAATGGCCGATCAGCCGGTCCGGCTTCAACTCGGCAATCGGCACGTCGGTGTAGCCGAATTCGACCCCGATCACCGGAATGCCCGCGCGCCGGGCCACGCCGATATCGGGACCGGCATCGCCGACCATAATGGCGCCCGCGAGCTGCGTGCCGGCACGGGCCAGCGTCTGCTGCAGGATCACCGGATCGGGCTTTGAGACGCCAAAAGTGTCCGCGCCGCAGATCGCGGCGAACCGCTTGCTGAGGTCGAGCTTGTCGAGCAGCAGTTTTGAAAGCCATTCCAGCTTGTTGGTGCAGACCGCAAAGCGAAAGCCTTGTCCTTCCAGTTCATCCAGCGCCGCTTCCAGCCCCTCGAAGGGGCGCGATTCGTCGGCGATGTGGGCGGCGTAATATTCGACGAAATCCCTGGTCAGCCGGTTGACGTCGTCCACGCTCATGGTGCGGCCCTCGAGTTCGAGGCCGCGCTCGATCAGCTTGCGCGCGCCGGCGCCGATCATGTTACGCGCGCGGGCGAGCGGCACGGGGGCGAGGCCCTCGCGATGAAGCACGAAATTGAGCGCGCTGATCAGATCCGGTGCGGTATCGACCAGCGTGCCGTCGAGATCGAATACGAGGGTGCGGGAAGCTGTCATTCGGCATTCGCTACCGGCCCGGGCGCGATGATGCAAGGGTTCGATAGGCCCGATTTGGCCTCGTTAGCGCTATTCCTGCCGCCCAAACGACGCTAGATATGCGCCGCCAGACCGGCGGATCTTCAAAGGGCATATCCACGTGGACATGGACGCATTGAAACGGCAGGCGGCGGCGCGCGCGCTGGAGCATGTACAGGACGGCATGAAGCTCGGGCTTGGCACCGGCTCGACCGCCAAACACTTCGTCGACCTGCTCGGCGAGAAGGTCGCAATGGGCATGCGCGTTGTCTGTGTGCCGACCTCCGAGGCGACCCGCGCACAGGCGCAGGCCTGCGGCGTGCCGCTGACCACGCTCGACGAGATCGACCACCTCGATCTCACCGTCGACGGCGCCGACGAGTGCGACAGCGCGCTCAATCTGATCAAGGGCGGCGGCGGTGCGCTGCTCCGGGAGAAGATCGTGGCGGCGGCCTCCGATCGCATGATCGTGATCGCCGACGAAAGCAAATGGGTCGATGTTCTCGGCCGCTTCCCCCTGCCTGTCGAGGTGATCCCGTTCGGGCTTGCAGCGACCCAGCGGGCGATCCTGTCGGCATTTGCGCAAAGCGGCGTTTCCGGGCAAATGGAGGTCCGGAAGGCCAAAGACGGCCACGTTTTTGTCACCGATGGCGGCCACTGGATTGTGGATGCCCATCTTGGGAAAATACCGGATGCGCCCCGACTGGCAGGCTTGTTGAGCGTGATCCCGGGCGTCGTCGAACACGGTCTGTTCATTGGCCTGGCCCGCACGGCCGTGCTGGCCGGCGCACAGGGAATTCGCGTAGTTGAGCGGCGATAGCGCCGAATCTTTGAGGAGAATTGGAATGAAGAGTTTTTCGGGAAGTTTGTCGGCTGCGGGTCTCGCGGTGGCGCTGGCGCTGATCGGAGCGCCGGCCATGGCGCAGCAGAAAAACGCTCCTGCGGCCACTGTGACTGTACCGGGCAAGCCGGTGTCGCCCGCCGCAATCGCCGCGGCCAAGGAAATCCTGACCATGAAGAACGCGGTCGCGATGTACGCCAACGCCATTCCCAGCCTCGTCGAGAAGACCAAGAACGTGCTGCTCGGGGCCAACCTCAACTACCAGAAGGACCTCAACGAGGTCGCGGTGATCGTCGCCAAGAATCTGACCGGCCGTGAAAAGGAAATCGGCGACGGCATGGCGCAGATCTACGCCAACGAATTCACCGAGCAGGAATTGAAGGATCTGGTGACGTTCTACAAATCGCCGCTCGGCCAGAAACTGATCCTGAACGAACCGAGGGCGATCTCGGGCAGCATGGCCTATATGAACGATTGGGCGCAGTCCTTTGCCGAGGTGATCAACGGCCAGTTCCGCACCGAGATGAGGAAGCGCGGCAAGGAAATCTGAGCTGGTAGAGGCGAATGGCGGTAGAGGGCGAATGGCGAATAGGGAGTAGCGAATAGCGAAGCGGGGTCGGCTCACTATTCGCTATTCGCAACGCACCATTCGCCATTCACTATTCGCCACTCGCGGAAAGTAGGCCATGGCTGAATACGACGTCGATCTGTTTGTCATCGGTGGCGGGTCGGGCGGCGTCCGCGCCGCGCGCATCGCCGCCGGCTACGGCGCCAAGGTGATGGTGGCCGAAGAATACCGGATGGGCGGCACCTGCGTGATCCGCGGCTGCGTGCCGAAAAAACTGTTCGTGATCGGCTCGCATGTCCGTCACGAGATCGAGGACGCCGCCGGCTTCGGCTGGACCATCCCCGAAATCTCCTTCGACTGGAAGACGCTGGTCGCCAACAAGGACAAGGAGATCGCCCGGCTCGAAGGCATCTACACGACAAACGTCGAGAAATCAGGCGCGCAGGTGGTGAAGGCCCGCGCGGTGCTGGAAGACGCCCACACGCTGCGCCTGTCCGACGGCAAGAAAATCACGGCGCAAACCATTCTGATCGCGACCGGCGGCCGGCCCAACCACGGCGCGGCAATTCCCGGCATCGAGCACGTGATCTCCTCGGACGAGGCGTTCCACCTCACCGAACTGCCCAAGCGTATCGTGATCCAGGGCGGCGGCTATATCGCGCTCGAATTCGCCGGCATCTTCAAGGGCTACGGCGCCGACGTCACCGTGATCTATCGCGGCGACAACATCCTTCGCGGTTTTGACGAGGACGTGCGCAAGCATGTGCGCGCGGAGATGGAGAAGCAGGGCATCAACATCATCACCGGCTGCACCATCAGCAAGGTCGACAAGCAAGGCAAGGAATTCACCACGCACCTGTCGAGCGGGTCGAGCATCGCCTCCGACCAGGTGATGTTCGCGATCGGCCGCCATCCCAACGTCGCCAATCTCGGGCTGGAGACCGCTGATGTCGCGATCAATCCGAAGAACGGCGGCATCGCCGTCGACGCCTGGTCGAAAACCTCAACGCCGAACATCTACGCCATCGGCGACGTCACCCACCGCACCAATTTGACGCCGGTGGCGATTCGCGAGGGCCATGCCTTCGCCGACACCGTGTTCGGCAAGCGCCCGGTGCAGGTCGATCACGCCACCATCCCGACCGCGGTGTTCTCGCAGCCCGAAGTCGGCACCGTGGGCCTCACCGAAGCCGAAGCCCGCGCGCAGTTCAGCCACGTCGATATCTACAAGACCGACTTCCGCCCCATCAAGGCGACGATGTCCGGCCGCGACACCCGCGTGCTGATGAAGCTCGTGGTCGACGGCACGAGCGACCGCGTGCTCGGGTGTCACATCGTCGGCGACGCCGCCGCCGAAATCACGCAAGCCGTCGGCATCGCCGTGAAGATGAAAGCGACCAAGGCCGATTTCGACGCCACCATTGCGCTGCATCCCACCGCGGCCGAAGAACTGGTGACGATGCGGACGCCGACGGCGCGCTACGTGCGGGAAGCCGCGGCGGAGTAGGGCGCGCGTAGCCCGGATGGGCGCGCATGATCCGCCGAGCGGTCCGGGCGCCCCGAGAACGATGCTGTCGACGAGATATCAGCTACTGCAGCAACATTGCTTCACTGCCGCTCAGTATCGGGGTCGATAGTCGCCGCGCCGCTGGAGTGCGAAGGCGTAGTGGGGATTGATCCCGCAATAGGCGTCGGTACCGTTCGCGGTGGCCATGCATTGGGCGTAGCTGGAGAATTGGCAATTCCCCGGATAGCCCCATACGCGCCCTTGCAAGCAGTAGCTATTCCGAACGCTCTCATAAGCCTGGGGACCGTAAAAACCTGGGCCATATGTCTGAGCCCGGGCTTGCCCGCCTGCCAGGGCGATACTCATCGTCAAAATCGTCAAAGCCAAAGTGCGCATTGGAGTTTCCTCGAAGTCGGCACAACACCGGTGCATTTGGACCGCCGGCAGTATTGATCCAGGTCAATGTATTCCCGATAGGTTCACACGTGAAGCGGGCGCGCACGTAGATGGGGTAACGGGCCCCGGTCTGCCTTCCAAGCAAGCCGCGCTTGCTACGGCGCTGTTGGGTGCGCGCTTCGCGCGGCTTGCTTGGAAGGCGGGCGGTCGTCCCTCACATGGATGGTGTTTACGGAGTCGAGGATGGACCTCGCTCCAAGCATCAAGGAGAGACGACCATGGAGTATTATGCAGGAATCGACGTGTCATTGGAATGCTCAAGCGTGTGCGTTGTTGATGGGAACGGCAAGATTTTCCGCGAGAGCAAGGTGGCAAGCGAGCCGGCGGCGCTGATCGGTTGGTTCACCTCGCTCGGGATCGGGCTGGGCCGGATCGGGCTGGAAGCTGGGCCGCTGTCGCAATGGCTGTACGCGGTGATGAAGCAGGCTGGGCTCGCAGTTGAGCTGTTGGAGACGCGGCACGTGCACGACGCGTTCAAGGCGATGCCAGTGAAGTCGGACCGCAATGACGCACGGGGGATCGCGCAACTGATGCGGCTGGGCTGGTTCCGGCCGGTTCACTGCAAGTCGGTGGCGGCGCAGGAAGTGAGAGCCTTGCTGACGGCGCGCAAGCTGGTTCAGAGCAAGCTTCTGGACGTCGAGAACAGCCTGCGCGGGATCTTGCGCGGCTTTGGGCTGAAGGTCGGCAAAACGACGGGAACAGATTTTGCTGGACGGATCAACGAGTTGGTGAAGGGGCATCCCAACCTGGAAGTGATCGCAGAAGCGCTGCTCAAGGTGCGGACCGTCCTGCTGAGCGAGTTCAAGGCCTTCGAGAAGCGGGCAGGCAGGATGTCGCTGATGAATGCCAAGGCCAGGTTGTTGATGTCGACGCCTGCGGTGGGGCCAATCATCTCACTGACCTATGCCGCAGCGATCGATGATCCCGCGCGGTTCACATCCTCCAAGCAAGCCGGGTCGCATTTTGGGTTGACGCCGAAGAAGCACCAGTCCGGCGAGACCGACCGATCGGGCCGGATCAGCAAGATCGGCGACGCTTCCGTGCGCGAGGCGCTCTACCAGGCCGCTCACATCATGCTGACGAAGCCGATCAAGGGATGTTCGCAGCTCAAGAGCTGGGCGATGCGGATCGCCAAACGGGCCGGCATGAACAAGGCTAAGGTCGCGCTGGCCCGCAAGCTCGCCGTGATCATGCATCGCATACTCAAGGACGGTGCGCCCTTCAATCCGGCCACCAAGGCTAACGCTGCAACGGCTTAGGAGCAAAAACGACAGGTTTTCGGGCGGGTCACGACACCAGCCTTCCCGAAGCGAAGTCCCTTCGCCGGGACGATGGATCAGGTCAGGCCGACATCCGGGATGTCGACACATCGAACGATGTGATCACGCTTCCGTAGATTGGCCGACCTATCCTCTTACGAACCCCATCAGGCGACGGCCCTTGCGCCGATCCCGTACAGAAGCAAGTTCCCGGCGAGCGGATGACGCAAAAGGGATTGACTAATCGAGGCCCGTTACAGAAGCCCGGATGAGCGCCGCGAAATCCGGGAACCCTTCAGCCAGTTATTGACCGGCCGTGCCCGACTGCAAATAAGCAATGATCTTCGCCCGCTCGTCCGCCGATGCGAGACCGCCATACGGCTTCATGGTGTTGCCGGGCACGACCGCATCGGCGTTAGCCATGAAACGCTCGAGCTTGTCGGCGTCCCAGGCGAAGCCTGCTTCCTTCATGGCGCTGGAATAGCCGTAGTCCGGCAGCGATCCTGCCTTCCGCCCCATAATCCGGTGCAGATTTGGGCCTTGCCGGTTATCGCCCTCCTTGACCGTGTGGCAGGTCCGGCACGCATTGTTGAACGCCTGCTGGCCGGCGGCAGCATCCGCGCCTTGGGCCTGTGTTTGCGATGCGGCCGACGACGACAACATCAGGCACGCCATCCCGCTCAAGGCCAAGGCTGGAACCAGGCTTCGCATCGGCCGTCCTCCGTATTCCCTTGCCCAGCAAAACAAACGCGCGAGGCAGCGAAGGTTTCCCTGGCCGTGACGCAATCGGCTGCTCACGAGGCGAAAGAAGAGCGCGGCCTCGTGTAAGGTACTGCTTGACGATCGTAAGGTATTGCCTTACATGTCGCTCATGATCCGCTCGTTCCGGGACAAGGCTCTCGAACGTTTTTTCGCGACCGGGGACGGGCGCCGGCTCAGCGTTCAGAACCTGAAACGGATCGCCAATATGCTGAGGGCGCTCGATGACGCGTCGCGGCCAGAGGACATGAATTTACCGGGGTTCCGGTTTCATGCGCTGGTCGGCCGCGATCGGGGGCGCTATGCGGTCAGCGCCAGCGGAAATTGGCGCATTACATTCGGTTGGATCGAAGGCGATGCCCTCGACGTCGATCTGGAGGACGACCATTGAGGATCAAGCCATGACCAAGAAGCTTCCGAAGCGTGGTTTGCCGCCGATGCATCCCGGTGAACTTCTTCGAGAGGAGATTTTGCCCGCTCTCGACCGGCCCAAGACAGAGATCGCCAGACTGCTCGGCGTGTCGCGTCAGACGTTGTATGATCTCCTGAAAGAGAAGCAGCCGGTTACCCCGGTGATGGCGTTGCGGCTCGGAAAGTTGTGCGGCAACGGTCCCGATCTCTGGCTCAATCTGCAAAAGCGGTACGATTTGGATCAAGCCGAGCGGGAACTTGGAGAGGATATCAAGAACATCCCGACGTTGGCCGTTGCCTGACCAGCGTGCGCGCTACTTCGGATCCCGCGGCGACCTTCTCCGGAAAGCCAATGCCTCCGGGCCCCACATCCTGATCATCACGACCGCGCAGGAGGCGATGCCGACGAAGGCGAGCATGACGGTGAGGGCGATTTCCATCGTACGTGCATAAATGATTTGCGGGTGATTTGTCTTCCGTATCACTACGGTGTCATTGCGTTTCCCTGCATCGACGTTTCGGCGCTGACCGCCTGCAATCCTAGCGCGCATTCAGGAGTTCGGGGCGTTCGTGCACGCTTCCGACCGAACTTTGGCCCACGCACCTGATGCTCGGCATTTCCGCGCGCGGCACGCGCGTCCGGGATTCCGCGGGGAGCGGAGTTGCTGCTTTTTTGGCAGTGCCTATTTTATGCGCTAGCGGACAGGCGGCTTGGACGGATGCCTGTCGACGACGACGGAGTCGGGATGCGAGACGATGGTCATGAACCAGATCGAGCTGACGACCAGCGACCAGAACGTATTCCAGTAAACCCAATTCATTGGTGCTTCCAATCCATCTAGGGCTTCCGGGTCCGAACGTCGCTCAGGCTGTTCGCAACAAAGTCTTCGAGATGCGCCGGCACCGGAGCTCCCTCAATATCACAGCGACACTGAATTTCCTCTGCGACATTTTTGGAGATGTCGGCGGTCCAGTGTTCGAGCGTGTTGAAGGCGTAGATTCCGACCGGGTTGTTGAAGCGCGCCAGCATCAGGTCGTTGATCACGGTGTCGAGATCGGGGCGCTCGATCGGATTCTGAAGCTGCAAGTCCCTCGGACCGAACGTATCCATCACCAGATAGAGCGTTTCATCGGCGCCATAGGGCACGGTTAACGGCATTCCAGTCATGGTCTGGGCACTCCGTGGAACGCAGATTCAAGTTTGAATCGAAGCGTTGGTTCCCACGGCGGCGACAGCACCTTCGTCTAATTTGTCGCCGTAGACGTAGCCCGGATGAGCAACGCGACATCCGGGTCTTGGTCCCCGCATATCGCGGGGCTCATGCGGGCTACCTGCTGTCAGCCAATCTTGCGCGACGGGCCTTTTGTCCCCGCGCCGCCCAGAGCGCCGGCCAGCGCACCGGCCAACGCGTCGTTCGCGGTGCTGGCCTGCAAATGCGACACCGTAGCCAGAAGGCGCAGGGGGTCCGTGCCGCCGCTGACGGTCGCAAGCTCGCTCAGATTCAGTTCGCGAATTTCGTTGGTCATTGTCCCGCTCCGTTGTGTCCGTAGGACGCGCGGTGATCGCGCGTCATGCAGGCAGACTAGCCGTCGTTGTGAAGATCAACCGTGCGCTGAATCACACAGGGAAAGCCGGAGCACCCATCAGCCCGCATGCCGCGGTGCTCATGCGGGCTGCCGTCGGCAGGTGGGTTCAGGACACCAGCGACAACAGGCGCTCTTCTTTGAACCGCTTGTAGGCGTCGATCGCCCGGTTCGCGAGCATCAGCTTTCGCGTTTCGCCGCGCCGGATCAGAGTCTCGACGGCATCCGTCAGGAAGCGCGCTGCGACTTCTGCATCGCCGAGTTCGCCGGTCCCCTCGAGATAATCCCAGGCGATCTGGATCGAATTTTCCATAAGCAATGGCAATGGTTCGGTCATGGAAATAAAACTCCCTCAGGTACTATCGGTTCCGCAATGCGGCGGCAGCGTGGGCATCCACGCCGCGCCGCGCCGGGGTTACGGCCTCGGGCCGACGCTGCTGATGTTGCCTCTGACGTCCAAGGTGAAGGTCAATCCGAGGAACGAGAACTGACCGCCGCGGGCGTCGATCACGTCGGGGTTCTTGGTGCCGGGCGTCCACTTCATGCCGCCGCTCGCGGCGTCGAGTTCGATGGCGTTGAGTTCGCGATTGTCGGTGTTCATGTCAGTCTCCATTCATTGGTGGCAAAGCCACTTGCGATGGTGATGGAGTAACCACAGCGGCCGGTCAGCGACTGTGACCGACGTCACAATGCCGGCCGCCCCCTATGGCGCGCGGCTGCAAATCCGTAAACTTCGATTCAATGCGCCGTTAAACCGCTAAGGGAACCTTACGGCCCTGCCTTCAAGTTGGTGGTCTGCTGACCCAACGGATGTCACCCGTGACGATGGATGCCCTTAAGCCAAAGGTGGTGCGCGAACCGCGCCGGCAACTGCACAAGCAGCCGGCCTGGATGACGGTGGATGATGGCCTCACCAACCGTGAATGCTTCGTGCTCGACGTATCGCCGGGCGGCGCAAGGATCGTGACCGATGTCGCGATCGATGTCCGCGACAAGTTTGGATTGGCGCTGGTGCGCGATCGCCCAAAGCACCAGTCCTGTGAAGTCGTCTGGCGCCGCGGCAAGACCTACGGCGTGAAGTTCTTGAGCGCCGGCAAAGCAGGCGCAGGGCCGGTCAACGACCTTTCTGCCGTAGAGCCCCATGCGCAGGCGGACCTGTTCGACACAGCTCAGCGCGTGAAGGCGGAAGCCTGACCCGCCTTGCGGACCTGAATCTTGCCATGTGCAAAACGAAGGCCCGACACTTTGGGTGCCGGGCCTCCGCGTCGTGTCGCTCTCGCGAGCGAGCCTATTTCTTCTTTGTGGCGCTGCCCGTGGTCTGCCCCGGCGCGTGTTCCGATGCCCCCGGTGCCGTCGACTTCTTGGCGGCCTTCATCTTGTGACCTGGCGCGTATTCCGACGCACCCGGAGCCGTTGATTTCTTGGCACTCTGCATCTGATGGCCCGGTGAGCTATCCGATGCGCCAGGTGATTTGGTTCCGGATTGCGCAAAGGCGGACGAAGCCAACGCGAGCGACGCCGCGACGATCAGGGATTTCTTGAACATCGTGTTTCTCCTCCTGGCTATCGGCAATCAATGCGCGGTGCGCGCGCATGTTCCACTTTTTCCCGAATGAATGTCTCCGGGATGAAGGAATAATCTGCCGGCAAGGTTGATGAACGGATGTTTATCTCTTGCGCAAAACGCTTCGCGTTTGTGTTGTGGTCGGCTGTGATGCTCATCACGTTTCAGCGCCAAAACCGGTCTCGACGGGCAGGTCACTTCTGATTTGCAGAATCGATGTCAAGCTCTAAAATAAAAAATATTTCTGTTTACCAGAATGAAAATAAGGGATATATCTTTGGCCATCCCGTCCCACTCAGAGGGCGTCGGCCGTCGTCACGGACGTTGGACGGGTTGCGGTGGACGCTTTTTTACGCCTCGACGACGGCGCCGATAAGCGTACGGCAAAACCGTGTGGTCCTGGCGCCCGTTGCAGGCGTCAAGTTGCCGGAGAAGCGCGAGCTGAACCCGCAGCGACGGAGT
The DNA here is from genome assembly GCF_040546575.1 of Bradyrhizobium sp. OAE829. Classification (NCBI taxonomy): domain Bacteria; kingdom Pseudomonadati; phylum Pseudomonadota; class Alphaproteobacteria; order Hyphomicrobiales; family Nitrobacteraceae; genus Bradyrhizobium; species Bradyrhizobium sp. OAE829. The sequence continues at coordinate 7,799,077 of NZ_JBEPOE010000001.1, forward strand.
CAACCAAGAACTCGTCTCCGGGGAGATCACGGCATAAGCCGTAAAGCCATTGCGCAGGGAAGGCCGGGTGTTCTCCGCTGCCCTGTATGCTCGTGTGCAGCCTACTTAGTGCAAACCGCACACGAGACCGCGGGTGCAGCGCGCACCCGGTCTTCCCTGCGCCCTCTCTATGAAAGGGCGGGAAGTTTCTGGCAAAGCTCGGGCATATCAGGCCGCGAGAATGCGAAACTGCGTTTGAAAGACGGTGCAACAACAAACACCGCCGTCGTCCCGGGCTTGACCCGGGACCCATAGCCACAGGAAGAAGTTTTGCGAACGGTCTCTGCTACCGACCCTTCACCGAGAGATCACGCGGGTCCCGGCGTTCGCCGGGACGACGAGTGACCGGGACGACAGCAACACGCTACCCCGCCGCCTCGATCCATTCCGCCGCCCCGCGCCACAGCGTGTCGCGATGTTCGGGGCGGAAGAAACCAAAATGGCCGATCCGGTTGGCGCCGGTGTCCTTTGGTGTCACCGTGATGATCTCGGGCTTGATCGACGTAAATCCCGAGCACAGCAATTCCACCGCCGGCCGCGTCGCCCAGGGATCGTCAGACATGCACAGCGCGCGCAACGCGCCTTTGTAGTTCGGAAAATGTTGCAAGGCCGCGAGATTCTTGTCGTCGAACATGTAGCGCGGGCTCATCACCCAGGAGACCCATTGCAGGAATACATCCTTCGGCATGTCCATCCCGAGCCCCAGCCAGCCCGGCGTGTAGCCGAACGCGCGGGTGAGGGGGACAGCGACATTGAGCATCGCATAGACGCGATAGCGCTCGGGCATCGCGATCAGTTTCCAGGTGCCGGCTTGGGCTGCGATAAACAGCGCGCGCGAAATCTCGGTGTTGTTCGGCAGCAGGCCCAGTGCCTGGCCGCCAAAGGAATGCCCGACATAGGCAAACGGCAGCGCCTTGTAGCGCTCGCGCATCCAGGCCACCGCGGAGGTCACATCCTGCGCGGCCCAGTCCGACATCGAGGCCTTGAAGCCGACCAGCGATTTCGGCTGGTTGTAGCCGGTCATCGACTTCTGCCGCGAGTCGCCGGTGCCGCGGTAGTCATAGGTCAGCACCGCGCAACCGCGCTTGGCGAGGTAGCCGGCAAAGCCGCGATAGACCTTGCGGTGGACCGCGGTCGCCGAATTGATCAGCACGGCGTGGCGCTTGGCTCCGCGCGGCAAAAACAGCGTCGCCCCCAGCGGATAGCCATCCGCCGCGGGAAGCGTGATATCGTCGATGAATACGTCGTCCAGCCCCAGCTCGGCCACCCGCGATTTCCTTCCTCGCTTTCGCGATTTGGCCCTAACAAATGCGAATTAGGCTTTTGCTGCAAGGGCTTGACGGGGAGGCCCGCAAGGCTTGACGGGGAGACCCGCAAGGGCTTGACGGGGCAGGTGGAAATCTAATGGCGGTTGGCCATCGCCCTGTGTATAACCCGGCCCTTCGTGACCGCGGGTAAGTCGCGGTTTTTGCTCAGGAGTTAACGTCATGTCCGAGCGGTGGACACCCGATAGCTGGCGCGCCAAACCGGTGCTGCAGGTGCCCGATTATCCCGATGCCAAGGTATTGGCTGATGTCGAGGCGCAGTTGGCTACCTTTCCGCCGCTGGTGTTTGCCGGTGAAGCCCGCAATTTGAAGAAATCGCTCGCGCGCGTCGCCGCCGGCGAAGCGTTCCTGCTGCAGGGCGGCGACTGCGCCGAGAGCTTCGCCGAGCACGGCGCCAACAACATCCGCGACTTTTTCCGCGTGCTGCTGCAGATGGCCGTCGTTCTCACCTATGCCGGCGCGCTGCCGGTGGTGAAGGTCGGCCGCATCGCCGGGCAGTTTGCAAAACCGCGCTCTTCGAACACCGAGAAAATCAATGGCGTCGAGCTGCCGAGCTATCGCGGCGACATCATCAACGACATCGCGTTCACGCCCGAGGCACGCATCCCCGATCCGCAGCGCCAGTTGATGGCCTATCGGCAGTCGGCGGCGACGCTCAACCTGCTCCGTGCGTTCGCGACCGGCGGCTTTGCCAATCTCGGCAGCGTGCATCAGTGGATGCTGGGCTTCCTGAAGGACTCGCCGCAGTCACGCCGCTACAAGGAACTGGCCGATCGTATTTCGGACGCGCTGAATTTCATGCGCGCCTGCGGTCTCGATCTCGAAAGCCACCCCGAGCTTCGCGCCACCGATTTCTACACCAGCCACGAGGCGCTGCTGCTGGGCTACGAGCAGGCCTTTACCCGCGTCGATTCCACGACCGGCGACTGGTACGCGACCTCCGGCCACTTCATCTGGATCGGCGACCGCACCCGCCAGCTCGACCACGGCCATGTCGAATATTTCCGCGGCATCAAGAACCCGATCGGCCTGAAATGCGGCCCGTCGCTCAAGCCCGATGAACTCCTGAAGCTGATCGACATCCTCAATCCCGACAACGAGCCGGGCCGGCTGACGCTGATCAACCGCTTCGGTTCGGACAAGGTCGGCGATCATCTGGCGCCGTTGATCCGCGCGGTGCAGCGGGAAGGGCGCGTCGTGGTCTGGTCGTGCGATCCGATGCACGGCAACACCATCAGCTCGAATTCAGGCTACAAGACCCGTCCGTTCGACCGGATATTGTCGGAAGTGAAGTCGTTCTTCGCCATCCATCAGGCGGAAGGCACCCATGCCGGCGGCATTCATCTGGAAATGACCGGGCAGGACGTCACCGAGTGCATCGGCGGCGCCCGTGCCATCACCGACGAGGACCTCAACGACCGCTATCACACGGTCTGCGATCCCCGTCTGAACGCCGAACAATCGATCGACATGGCCTTCCTGATCGCCGAACTGCTCAAGCAGGAACGCGCCGGCAAGGTCAAACCGATACCGGCCGCAGCGGGTTTCTGACTTGCTGCGACTCTGGCGCGCCACGATCAATACGCGTAACGGCCTCGCTTTTGCGATCCGGTCGGAGCAGGCCGTCCGCGAGGAACTGTTTGCGCTGGCGCTGTCGGTGCCGCTGGCCTGGCTGATCGGCGCCACGGTGATGCGCCGGGTGGAACTGGTCGCGGCGGTGGCGTTCGTCCTCGTCGTCGAGATCCTCAACACCGCGATCGAAAAGCTCGCCGACCGGCTCACCACCGACCATGATCCGCAGATCGGACGGGTCAAGGACATGGGATCGGCGGCCGTCGGCGTGGCGCTGTTGATGTCCGGCGCGTTCTGGCTGTTCGCCATCGCCGAACGCATAGGCGCGTTCTAAAGGCGGCGATTGAAGTTTCGGCGTGTGCAGGGCACCATTGGCGTATGAGCGAACCGAAATTCACAATTACCCTGGCGCAGTTGAACCCGATCGTGGGCGACGTCTCCGGCAACGCCGCGAAAGCGCGCGCCGCGCGTGCAAAGGCGAAGGCCGACGGCGCTGATCTGCTGGTGCTGCCGGAATTGTTCATCACCGGCTATCCGCCGGAAGACCTGGTGCTGAAGCCGGCGTTCCAGGCGGCCTGCCGCGCCGCGATCGAGGAGCTGGCGCGCGAGACCGCGGGTGGTGGTCCGGCTGTCCTGATCGGCACGCCGTGGGTCGAGGACGGCAAGCTCTATAACGCCTGCGCGCTGCTCGACGACGGCCGCATCACGGCGCTGCGCTTCAAGGCCAATCTGCCGAACTACGGTGTGTTCGACGAAAAGCGCCTGTTCGCGCGCGGTCCCGCCGCGGGGCCGGTGACGGTAAAGGGTGTCCGGGTCGGCGTCCCCATCTGCGAGGACATCTGGCTCGAAGAGTCAGAAGAATATGAAAACGTCGTCGAGTGCCTCGCCGAGACCGGCGCGGAAATTCTGGTGGTGCCGAACGGCTCGCCATACGCGCGCGACAAGAACGATCTGCGGCTCTCGATCGCGGTCGCCCGCGTCACCGAGAGCGGGTTGCCGCTGGTCTATCTGAACCAGATCGGCGGGCAGGATGAACTGGTGTTCGACGGCGCGTCGTTCGCGCTCAACGCCGACCTTTCGGTCGCGACGCAAATGCCGGCGTTCGAGGAAAACATCACGACGCTGATTTGGACCAAGGGCGCCGACGGCTGGCGCTGCAATGGACCGGTGGTGCCGCTGATCGAAGGCGACAAGGGCGATTACGCGGCGTGCGTGCTGGGCCTGCGCGACTACGTCCGCAAGAACGGCTTTCCGGGCGTGCTGCTCGGCGTCTCCGGTGGCATCGATTCTGCGCTGTGCGCGGCGATCGCGGTCGATGCGCTCGGCGCGGAGCGTGTCCGCGGCGTGATGCTGCCGTTCCGCTTCACCGCGCAGGTCTCGCTCGACGATGCGGCAAAGCTCGCGACTGCATTGGGCTTCCGCTACGAGGTGCTGCCGATTGCGGACGCCGTGAACGGGTTCGAGAAGATATTGTCCGGCACCTTCGCCGGCCTGCCGCGCGACATCACCGAGGAAAACCTGCAGGCGCGCACCCGCGGCACACTGCTGATGGCGATTTCGAACAAGACCGGCGCTATGGTGGTCACGACCGGCAACAAATCGGAAATGTCGGTCGGCTACGCCACGCTCTATGGCGACATGAACGGTGGCTTCAATCCGATCAAGGACATCTACAAGACCGAAGTGTTCCGGCTGTCGAGCCTGCGCAATGAATGGAAGCCGGACGGCGCGCTGGGACCGTCGGGCGAGGTCATCCCGGTCAACATCATCGTCCGCCCGCCCACCGCGGAATTGCGCGAGAACCAGACCGACCAGGATTCGCTGCCGCCCTACGAGATACTCGACGGCATCCTGGAACGGCTGGTCGAGCGCGAGGAGCCGTTGGCCTCGATCATCGCGGCGGGTTTCCCGGCCGATGTGGTGACGCGGATCGACCGGCTGCTCAACATCGCCGAATACAAGCGCCGGCAGGCGGCGCCGGGAGTGAAGGTTACGGAAAAGAATTTCGGCCGCGACCGCCGCTATCCCATCACCAACCGTTTTCGCGACAACGGCAAGGCGCTGCCGGCGCCCGACGAGAAACTGGTCGCTCGCGCGGGGCGCGCCTCGGCTGATGTGTTCGACGGGTAATTACTGTTTCGGCGGGATGAAGGTCGGCCCAACGGTGCGGATCTGCTTCTTCTCGTCCGTCGCGCCGGTAGACTCGGCGGCAGGCGCCGGAGGTGCAGGAGCGGGCGCGGCGGCCGTCGTGCCTGCCGGTGCCGTGCCTTTCTTGGCGACGGGGGCCGTCTTCTGCTGAGGCATCGCGCGCTGCTGCATCCGCTTCGCGCTCTCTTCGGTGACGATGATGTCGCCCTGCTGTTCGGCGGCGGCCTTCTCGTCGATCGATTTCAGCGCATCCGACCAGGTCTGGCCCGCGGCTTTGCAGGCGCAGGACGGGTTGAACTCGGTGCGGAATTTGAAGGCGTTGGGCAGCGACGAGTAAGGCTGGCCGCTGACCGAGACCGCCTGGTTGATGTCTTCGCCGGGATTACGATAGGTGAACAGCGAGGCTTCCGTCGCCGGGCACAGCGCCTTGCAGGTCCTCTCGTCGTCCTGGAAGCGCGCCTGGTAGGTGGCGAACGAGACCGGGAAATAGGCGCCGTCGCAGGTGCGCACGCAGACCGTGCGGAACGTGCCGGATGGCGCACCGAGATCGGCGCTCGGTGGAGGGATGGTGTTGTTGCCGAACAGATTGTCGATGAAACTGCCCCCGCTGCGCGCGGCAGCAGCGTATTGCTGGCCGCAATTGTTCTGCGCCAGCGCCGTCAGCACCGAACGGCGCTGGTTTTCGCGGTCGGCGCCGCCGATGCCGCCTGAGCGCAACCGCTCGAGGCTGGTCGTCATCTGCTCGAGATTGGCGCGCATCTGCTGGATCTGGTTATTGACCGGCGCGCACTGCGCCGACTGGCCGTTGAATAGCGAGAAGAAGCCGGAACTTTCGCAGCCCATCCGCTTCGCTTGCATCGTGACGCGGTCAAGCTCGGCCTGCTGTTTGGTTGCCGCATCCTGATAGCGGCGGATTTGTTCTTCCTTGGCGGGATCGCCGCCGCTGGCGCCGCGATCGACGGCCGCCAATTGTCCTTCAAGCCGGACGCAGATCGGGTTGGCTTGCGCGCCCTGCTGCTGCGGAGGCGGCGCTGCTCCGGGAGGCATTTGTGCGAGCGCGTCCATGTTGGATTGTGCGGGATCGGCTTGTGCGACCGCAGCCGAATCCGTCGCGGCGATGCCAGCTAGCAGCACGGCGCAGGTCAAAATCCACCGGGAGAAGGGAGTAGTCAGCGTCAGGGGCATGTCCAGCCATCGATAACGAATCCGCGCGGCTTTATAGCCGAAAAGGCGCGGCCAAGGCGGCATGGTGCGGCCGAGGCCGCATCTGATAGCTGCTTCTCGGGGCAGCGTCACGTCGTTTCCGCGGCGCCGGTGTGGCAATGCAGCAACGGCCCGTTGCGGCGATCCGGGTCAGCGCTGGCAGGTAATGGCGACGTATTCGTCACAACCGCTGCCGGTACACCTGTCGTTTCCGCCCCTCTGCACCGATCCGGTGATTTCATCGGGATCGACACGGCGGTAGGCGGTGGCGGAAGCAAATTCGCGTGACTGGCAATAGGAGCGGGCGGCATGGGCGCCGCATTTGTCACCTTTGGCGAGGCACTGGTCGATGCCGTAGCCGTCGGCCTGATTGGCAATGATGAAAACGCGGCTGTCGGCATAAGCGGCCGAGGCGGTGAGCAGGAATGCACTGGTAAAAAATGCTGCTGAAATTCGCATGGGGCACCCAATAAGGAAAAGGGATCGCCGCTCTCAGATAAGCCCAAAGTCTTAATAATGATTAACCATGAGCCGGTTGCCGGGCATCTAGCGGCGAATTTGGCTCACAAACGGCCGCAGGCGGGCCTTGACGGCATCCCCCGGGCTGGGACATGGTGGAACCATGAACGGTTTCCTCGCCATCTGCAGCATTTGCCGCGAGATTATTAGCTAGCGATTCGCTGGCTGAGGCCGTCTTTTCTCAAAATGAGATCACTGGACGCCCGGCCGCAAGGTACGGGATTCCCATGCAACTACGCCTCTACGATACGTTGACCAAGGAGAAGCGGCCGTTCACGCCGCTCGATCCCGATAATGTCCGCATGTATGCCTGCGGACCGACGGTCTATGACTTCGCCCATATCGGCAACGGTCGCGCCGCGATCGTGTTCGACGTGCTGTTCCGCGTGCTGCGCCATCGCTATGGCGCCGATCATGTGACCTATGTACGCAACATCACCGACGTCGACGACAAGATCAACGTGCGCGCCGCGCGCGACTATCCCGGCGTGCCGCTGAACGAGGCGATCCGCAAGGTCACGGAAACCACCTATCAGCAGTATCAGGACGACGTCACCGCACTTGGCTGCTTGGCCCCGACCGTGCAGCCGCGTGCGACCGAGCATATCCCGGAGATGCGGGCGATCATCGAGAGACTGGTTGCCGGCAGCTTTGCCTATGCCGCCGAAGACCACGTGCTGTTCTCGCCGCAGGCCATGAACGCCGCAAATTCGGTGATGCCGCGCTATGGCGCCTTGTCGAGGCGCTCGCTCGACGAGATGATCGCCGGCGCACGCGTCGACGTCGCGCCCTACAAGCGCGACAACACCGACTTCGTGCTGTGGAAGCCGTCCAAACCGGGTGAGCCGTCGTGGCCGTCGCCGGCCGGTATCACCGTGGAAGGCCGCCCGGGCTGGCACATCGAATGCTCGGCGATGGCCTGGAAACATCTCGGCGAGAAATTCGACATCCATGGCGGCGGCATCGACCTGGTGTTTCCGCACCATGAGAATGAACTGGCGCAGACCTGCTGCGCCTTCCATTCCGACCGCATGGCTGAGGTCTGGATGCACAACGGATTCCTGCAGCTTGAGAGCGAGAAGATGTCGAAATCAACAGGCAACTTCTTCACGATCCGCGAGATGCTGGCCGATTGGCCGGGCGAGGTGCTGCGCTTGAGCATGCTCAAGACGCACTATCGGTCGCCGCTCGACTGGACCACCAAGGGGGCGGAAGAAAGCGCCAGGACGCTGGACGATTGGTACGCCGTCGCAGCCGACGCCGACGCCGGAGAGCCGGCGCCGGCCCTGACCGAAGCCCTCTATGATGACCTCAACACGGCGCAGGCCATGGCGGTCTTGCACGGCCTGCGCAACGCAGCGGCGTCCGGTGGGAAGCGCGAACGCGGCGAGTTTGCCGCGTCACTTCGGCTACTCGGCTTCCTGTCCGTGAGCGCGGCCGACTGGAAAGGTCGGAAACAGCAGGCGAGCGGCATCGATGCAGCGCAGGTCGATCGGCTGATCGTTGAACGCGCCGCCGCGCGGGCGCGTAAGGACTTCAAGGAGTCCGATCGGATCCGTGACGAACTCGCCGCGATGGGCGTTGTCATCAAGGACGGTAAAGACGCCGACGGCAAACCCGTGACCAGCTGGGAGATTGCGTGATGACCAGACCGGATACGCCTTTCCCAAAACACTGGCGCTACTACATCTTCATCAAATGGGCCGTGATCGTTGCGGCGGTCGTGCTCGTGCTGAGATTGTTCGGAGTGTTTTGACGCAATGGGACAGTCGCTGCCCAAACCTGCACTACGGCCGTTTCTTGCGGCGGATACCCCTGTCGTGGCGGCGATCTTCGTTGCCGCGATCCAGGAACTGACCGGCGACGATTACAGCGAGGCGCAACAGGAGGCCTGGGCGTCGGCGGCCGATGATGAGGAACAATTCGGCAAGAAGCGGGCCGGTGAATTGACCCTGATCGCGACGCTGCAGAATTCGCCGGTCGGGTTTGCTTCCCTGAAGGGCGCCGATCACATCGAGATGCTCTTCGTGCACCCCAGCGCGGTGGGGCAGGGCGTCGGCGCCATGCTGTGTGACGCGCTGGAAAAGCTTGCCGGTGCGCGCGGTGCCAAGATTCTTACCGTTGACGTCAGCGACAACGCGCAGGAATTCTTCCTGAAGCGCGGTTACGTCGCCATGCAGCGCAACACCGTCACCATCAACGGTGAATGGCTCGCCAATACCACGATGCAGAAGACGCTGGCCGAGGCCGCGCCGGGAGCGCCACAATGAGCCGCGAACGCCTTTATCTGTTCGACACCACGCTGCGCGACGGTGCCCAAACCAACGGCGTCGACTTCACGCTGCATGACAAGCAGATCATCGCCGGCATGCTCGACGAACTCGGCATCGACTATGTCGAAGGCGGCTATCCCGGCGCCAATCCGACCGATACCGAATTCTTTGCGACCAAGCCGAAGCTCGACCATGCGCGCTTCACCGCGTTCGGCATGACGCGGCGTCCCGGCCGCTCGGCGTCGAACGATCCGGGGCTGGCGGCACTGATCGAGGCCAAGGCGGATGCGATCTGCTTTGTCGCGAAAGCCTCCGCCTATCAGGTGCGCGTCGCGCTCGAGACCACAAATGAGGAAAACCTTGCCTCGATCCGCGACAGCGTGAGCGCCGCCAAGGCCGCCGGCCGCGAGGTGATGGTGGATTGCGAGCACTTCTTCGACGGCTACAAGGAGAATTCGGAGTTCGCGCTGGCCTGCGCCAAGGCGGCCTACGAGTCCGGCGCGCGCTGGGTCGTACTGTGCGACACCAATGGCGGCACCATGCCGCATGAAGTCGAGACCATCGTCGGCGACGTGATCAAGCACATTCCCGGCGGTAACGTCGGCATCCACGCCCATAACGACACCGAGCAGGCGGTCGCCAACTCGCTCGCGGCGGTGCGCGCCGGGGCGCGGCAGATCCAGGGCACGCTGAACGGGCTCGGTGAGCGCTGCGGCAATGCCAATCTCTGTTCGCTGATCCCGACCTTGCGGCTGAAGAATGAATTTTCGGACGCCTTCGAGATCGGCGTCACCGATGAAAAGATGGCGACCTTGATGAAGGTGTCGCGGACGCTCGACGACATGCTGAACCGCGCGCCGAACCGCCACGCAGCCTATGTCGGCGAAAGCGCCTTCGTGACCAAGACCGGCATCCACGCCTCCGCGGTCATGAAGGACCCGCACACCTATGAGCACGTGCTGCCCGAACTGGTAGGCAACCATCGCAAGGTGCTGGTGTCCGATCAGGCCGGCCGTTCCAATGTGATGGCTGAACTCGACCGCGCCGGCATTCCTTACGAGAAGAGCGACCCGAAGCTGGCGCGGCTGGTCGAGGAGCTGAAGGAGCGCGAGGCAGCCGGTTACGCCTATGAGTCCGCCAACGCGTCGTTCGATCTTTTGGCGCGGCGTACGCTCGGGCGGGTGCCCGAATATTTCCGGGTCGAGCAGTTCGACGTCAATGTCGAGCAACGCTACAATTCCAACGGCCAGCGCGTCACGGTGGCGCTCGCGGTGGTGAAGGTCGATGTCGCCGGCGAGCGGCTGATCTCGGCCGCGGAAGGCAATGGCCCCGTTAACGCGCTCGACGTCGCGCTGCGCAAGGACCTCGGCAAATATCAGAAGTACATCGAAGGCCTGAGGCTGATCGATTATCGCGTGCGTATCCTCAATGGCGGCACGGAAGCGGTGACGCGGGTGCTGATCGAGAGCGAGGATGAAAACGGCGATAGCTGGATCACGGTCGGCGTGTCGCCCAACATCATCGACGCTTCGTTCCAGGCACTGATGGATTCGGTGGTCTACAAGCTGGTGAAATCAGGCGCGCCGGTGTGAGGCTTAGGCGTCGACTCTATCAATCGTCATTGCGAGGAGCGTAGCGACGAAGCAATCGATACTTTCTCCGCGGCACGATGGATTGCTTCGCTTCGCTCGCAATGACGTTGAGAAATTGGGGGCTCATTCATGCTCGATCACGTCTCCGTCGGCGTTGCCGATCTCGAACGCGCGGCGCGCTTCTATGAACCGACACTTGCCGCGCTCGGCCTGACACAGCTGGTGACGCGCCCCGCGACCATCGGCTTCGGCAAAACCTATCCCGAATTCTGGATCAATCTGCGCGCCGGCATGTCACCGATCGCGCCGGAGAGCGGCGTTCATATCTGCCTGCGGGCGCGCTCCACTGAAGCTGTCGATGCCTTCCACGCCGCGGCGCTCAGCGCCGGCGGCCGTTCCGATGGTGCACCGGGCATCCGCGCGCACGATCGCGTGAAATACTACGCGGCCTTTGTGATCGATCCCGACGGCAACCGCATCGAGGCGGTGACGTTTCCGAGTGAGTGAAGGCGCAAGCCGCTACAGCCGTCGCGCGACGTCCGGCGCCATCTCCTGGGTGCCCGCGGGCGCAAGGGCTGCGGCGGCGCGCAGACGCGGCAGGACGTCCTCGACGCGTTCGGCCTTCAGAACCTCGACGTCCAGGGCAGGGCGGATGAACTGATTGGCGCGCATATGCGTCAATAGCGCGATCAGCGGCTCCCAGAAATCGTCGATGTTGGCGAGCAATACCGGTTTGGTGTGCCGGCCGAGCTGTTGCCAGGTCATCTGCTCGACAAGTTCCTCCAACGTGCCGACGCCGCCGGGAAGGGCGACGAATGCGTCGGAGCGTTCGAACATCAGCCGCTTGCGCTCGTGCATGTCAGGCGTGACGACCAGTTCGGTAAGGTTCGGATTCATGCGCTCGCGGTTGGCAAGAAAATCCGGAATGATCCCGGTCACGGCGCCGCCGTGATCCAGCACGGATTTGGCAACCGCGCCCATCAGGCCCACCGATCCGCCGCCATAAACGAGGCGGATACTGTTCTCGGCGAACACCTTGCCCAGCGCGATCGCAGCTTCCACGAAACGGGGGTTCGAGCCGGAGCCGGAGCCGCAATAGACGCAGACAGTTTTGATTTGGTTCATGCAATTTATGTGGCACTGCAGCGTAGAAAGCTCAAGTCCGAGAATATACTGCCACAGCGGTTTTGAACCCGAAATACGGGCAAACCGGAGAAAGTTTTGCCTTTCAAGGCTGTACGCGGCGTTTAAACGCTCTATATGACGAGCAGAATGACGATCAACGGAAACCATGTAACGGCGAACGGGCGCGCCATCAGACTTTTGGGCGCTTGATCCATGGCCGACACTGATTCGCGAGCCGACGAAGCGCCACTGCCCGATAGCTCCTCCCTCGAAAAGGCGACCCTGATCGGGACGCTGGCGCATCTGTGGCCCTATATCTGGCCCGGCGACCGCGCTGACCTGAAAATGCGCGTGGTCTGGTCGATGGTGCTGCTGCTGGTCGCGAAGCTCGCGACGCTGACGGTGCCCTTCACCTTCAAATGGGCGATCGACGCGCTCAACGGCCACGGCAGCGCGCCGGTGGAACCGTCGAACTGGACGCTGTGGCTGATCGCGTCACCCTTGCTGATGACCGCAAGCTACGGCGCGGTGCGGGTGCTGATGGCGGTGCTGACGCAGTGGCGCGACGGCATCTTCGCGCGCGTTGCGATGCATGCGGTGCGCAAGCTCGCCTACATCACCTTCGTGCACATGCACGAGCTGTCGCTGCGCTTCCACCTCGAGCGCAAGACCGGGGGACTGACCCGCGTGCTGGAGCGCGGCCGCACCGGCATCGAAGTGATCGTGCGGATGGTGATCCTGCAACTGATCCCGACCATCGTCGAGGTGTCGCTGTTGATGGCGGTGCTGCTGTGGCAGTTCGACTGGCGCTACGTGCTGGTCACCGCGGTCACGGTCGTGATCTATATGTACTACACCTACGTCGCGACCGAATGGCGGATCGAGATCCGCCGCAAGATGAACGATTCCGACACCGAGGCGAACACCAAGGCGATCGACTCGCTGCTGAACTACGAGACCGTGAAATATTTCAGCGCCGAGCAGCGCGAGGCCGCGCGCTACGACCGCTCGATGGAGCGCTACGAGCACAACAGCGTGAAGACCTACACGTCGCTGGCGGTGCTCAACACCGGGCAGGCGGTCATCTTCACGCTCGGTCTCACCGCGACCATGCTGATGTGCGCGATCGGCGTGCGCAACGGCACCAACACCGTCGGTGACTTCGTCATGGTCAACGCCATGATGATCCAGTTGTACCAGCCGCTCAATTTCATGGGCATGGTCTATCGCGAGATCAAGCAGGCGGTGATCGACATCGAGAAGATGTTCAGCGTGCTGTCGCGCAACCCTGAAATCAAGGATATCCCGGGCGCCGTGCCGCTGGTGGTCGGTTCGGGCAATGTGCGTTTCGAAGACGTGCGGTTTGCCTATGACCCCGAGCGTCCGATCCTGAAAGGCCTCAGCTTCGAGGTGCCGGCGGGCAAGACGGTTGCGATCGTCGGGCCCTCGGGGGCGGGCAAGTCGACGATCTCGCGGCTGCTGTTCCGCCTTTACGACGTCTCCGGCGGCCAGATACTGATCGACGGTCAGGACATCAGGAACGTCACCCAGGCGTCGCTGCGCGCCTCGATCGGCATGGTGCCGCAGGATACCGTGCTGTTCAACGACACCATCCGCTACAACATCCGCTACGGCCGCTGGGACGCCAGCGATGCGGAGGTGGAGGAGGCCGCGCAACTGGCGCAGATCGACAGTTTTATCCGGATGTCGCCGCTGGGATATGAGACCCAGGTCGGCGAACGCGGACTGAAACTGTCCGGTGGCGAGAAGCAGCGCGTCGCGATCGCGCGCACCGTGTTGAAGGCGCCGCCGATCCTGGTGCTCGATGAGGCGACCTCGGCGCTCGACAGTCATACCGAACATGAAATCCAGGAATCGCTCGAGCGGGTCTCGCGCGGCCGCACCTCACTGGTGATCGCGCATCGGCTCTCGACCATCGTCGGCGCAGACGAAATTATCGTGCTGGATCAGGGCCGCATTGCCGAGCGCGGCACGCACGCCCGGCTTTTGGCTTCCGGCGGACTTTATGCCAGTATGTGGAACAGGCAGCGCGAAGCCGAGGAGGCGCGGGAGAAACTCGCGCAGATCGACGACGACAACGAGGCGCCCAACCGCACCCCGCCGCCGGTCCAGGACCCTCTGGTCACCGCTGCGGAATAATTGAAATACAGCTCGATCCCGAAGGAACGGGACCGGGCCAGCCAATAGTGAGCCTCGATGTCGATTGCCAATTCCATCCGCGCGCAAATCCCGCCGATCCATCCCGAAGGCTATCCCTTCATCGGCGGCTTTGCGCTTGCAAGCCTCGTCCTGTTCTGGATCTGGACGCCGCTCGGCTGGATCGGCACGATCCTGACGGTATGGTGCGCGCTTTTCTTCCGCGACCCCGTGCGTGTCACCCCGGTACGCGAAGGCATCGTGGTGTCGCCGGCCGACGGGCGGGTCTCGATGATCTCTCAGGTGTTGCCGCCGGCCGAGCTTGGTCTCGGCGACCGGCCGCTGCTGCGCATCTCGATCTTCATGAGCGTGTTCAACTGCCACGTGAATCGCAGTCCGGTGGCAGGCCGGATCGACCGTATCGCCTACCGGCCCGGCACGTTCATCAATGCCGAACTCGACAAGGCCAGCGAGGACAACGAGCGCAACTCGCTGGTGATCTCGACCGCCGGCCATGGCCGCATCGGTGTGGTCCAGATCGCAGGCCTGGTGGCGCGACGTATTGTCTCGTTCGTGCGCGAGGGGCAGACGATCGGCGCCGGCGAGCGGTTCGGCCTGATCCGGTTCGGCTCGCGGCTCGACGTCTATTTGCCCGAAGGCGGCAAATCGCTGGTTTCCGAGGGCCAAACCGCGGTCGCCGGCGAGACCGTGCTTGCCGATCTCGGCGGCGCCAGCGAGCAGCGGACCTTCCGCGCCGATTAACCATCCGAATGGCTGAGGCGCCTGCCGGCCGCCACAATGGCGGCGCAGGCTGGCGCTTGCTATATATTGGCGAGCCATGATGACACCCGATCCCAAATCTCCGGAAATGCGCCGTCGCCGGTTTCGTCCGATTCCGATCCGGATGCTGGTGCCGAACTTCATCACGTTGCTGGCGATCTGCGCCGGGCTGACGGCGATCCGGCTGTCGATCGAAGGCCGCATGGAACTCGCGGTTGCCGCGATCGTGTTCGCGGCAGTGCTGGACGGGGTCGACGGCCGCGTCGCGCGCATGATCAAGGGCCAGTCAAAATTCGGCGCCGAACTCGACAGCCTCGCGGACTTCGTCAATTTCGGTGTCACGCCTGGCCTGATGCTGTATTTCTGGCAGTTGCATGATCTCGGCAATGGCGGCTGGATCGCGGCCATGGTGTATGCGATCTCGGGTGGCCTGCGGCTGGCGCGGTTCAACGCCAGCATCGACGATCCGAACAAGCCCGCGTTCGCAGCAAATTATTTCACCGGCGTCCCGGCGCCGCTCGGTGCGCTGACCGTGATGCTGCCGATCTACCTGGTGTTTTTGGGCGTCCCGCAGCCGCCGGCCTTGCTGACCGCGTTCTATACGCTGCTGATCGGATTCCTGATGGTGTCGCGGCTGCCGGTGCTTTCCGGCAAGACCGTGCGTATGCGCGTGCCGCCGGAAATGGTGCTGCCGGTTTTCGTCTCGGTGGTGTTCTTCATCGCGCTGCTCGTGAGCTATCCCTGGTACATTCTGTCGGTCGGGACGGTCGTGTATCTCTTGACCCTGCCGTGGGGCTGGAAAACCTATCGCGACCATGAGCGAAACGCCGCTGCCGCGCTGGCGGCTGCGACCACCGATGCCGCCGCTCCCGTAGGTCCCGCGCCCGCATTCCCGGCGGCTCCCGCCGAAGCCGAGCATGACGACCGCCCGGCGCGGCTGAACTGAGCGGCCACGCGACTTCCGTTATATCTGCCAAGATAGCTGCCATGAGCGCTGGCCGAGTTGGGTTCGAACCCGATCTCGGCTATAGGGCTTAGCGATATCCGGCTGTCCAGAATTCCGGCCCAAAAATCAGGAGAGAAACGCAGTGACCCAGTCCGCTTCCGCCCCGCTACCGGCTTCCGTGCTTGAAGCGCTGGCCCGCTACGACACGCCGACGATCTGCAATGCGATGGAGATCGTGGCGCCTGAGCGCCGGCTGATCGGCTACACGACGAAGCCGCTGGTCTGCCCGTTTCCCAATCTGCCGCCGATGGTCGGCTATGCCCGTACCGTGTCGATCCGCTCGGTGCTCAAATCAGGCCTTCCGGCCGACGAGCAGGCAAAGCGCCGCATCGCCTATTATGAATATGTCGGCACCGGCTTTGGTCCGCGCATCACCGTGATCCAGGATATCGACGGCGCCGACGTCGGCTATGGTGCGTTCTGGGGCGAAGTGCAGAGCAACGTGCACAAGGCGCTCGGCTGCCTCGGCGTCATCACCGATGGTTCTATCCGGGACATCCCGCAATGGGCGCCGGGCTTCCAGGCGCTGGCCGGATCGATCGGTCCGTCGCATGCCTGGGTGCATGCCGAGAGTTTTGGCGGCGAAGTGCGCGTCGCCGGCATGACGGTGCATTCCGATGATCTGATCCATGCCGACCAGCACGGCGCGATCGTGATTCCGATCGATATCGCCGCCAAGATTCCGGACGCCGCCGAACTCTGCGGCCGCCGCGAGACGCCAATCCTGGATATCGCGCGCAGCCCGGATTTCACGCTCGAGAAACTGAAAGAGGCGCTGAAGCGGTCGGCCGAGATTCACTAGAGCCGGTTCGGTTCTGATTAAATCAGAACCGGGCTCTGCCTTTTTGTTTTGACGCGTTTTCTTGATGCGAACCGGTGTCCACTTCGCTTGAAAACGCTCTAGCGACAACAAGCCACCGGCAAAAAGCCGGGGTGATCAACAGACGAGGGGAAACGTCATGAGAGCCTTTTGGGCGGCGCTGTCATTGCTTGTCATTGCCGGCGTCGCGGAGGTCGAGGCGCAGACCTATCCGTCGCGGCCCATCACGCTCGTCGTGCCCTTTCCACCGGGCGGATCCACCGACGCCGCCGCCCGGATCATGGCCGAGCGGATGCGCGCAACGCTCGGCCAATCGATCGTGATCGAAAATGTCGGCGGTGCCGGCGGCAGCATCGGCGTCGGTCGTGTCGCCCGCGCGGCGCCGGATGGTTACACCTTCGACATCGGGCAGTGGGACACCCATGTTGGCAGCATCATCTACAAGCTCGACTATGATCTCGAAAAGGATTTCGAGCCGATCGCGCTGATATCAAACAATCCGCAGCTGATGGTCGCCAAGAAGAATCTGCCGGCGAACACGCTTGGCGAACTCGTCACCTGGATGAAGGCCAATCCCGACAAGATCAATTTCGTCAACCAGAACGCGGCCGCCAATGTCACCGGGGTCATGTTCGAGAAGCTGACCCAGCAGAAGGTGCAGTTCATTCCCTATCGCGGCGCAGGACCGGCGATGACCGATCTCGTCGCAGGTACGGTGGATCTTCTGGTTGTGCAGGGTGCGGTGGCGCTGCCGCAAATCCGTGCCGGCGCGATCAAGGCGCTGGCCAATCTGTCGGTGGCGCGCTCCGCCTCGATGCCTGATATCCCGACGGCGGACGAGACCGGCGTGCCCGGACTTTATATGTCGGGCTGGTTCGGTTTCTGGGCGCCGAAGGGGACGCCAAAGGACATTATTGCCAAGCTCAACGCGGCAACCGTCGAGGCGCTGGCTGATCCGGCGATCCAGAAACGCTTTACCGAGCTGGGGCTCGACGTCGCCCCGCGCGCGCAGCAGACGCCGGAAGGACTGGCCGCATTCCAGAAGGCCGAGATCGACAAATGGTGGCCGATCATCAAGTCCGCCGGGATCGGCGTACAGGCGCAGTGAACTTGACCGAGCGAGTTGATCGATTGAACTGACTGCTCCTGCGCTCCGCGGTGGCCGGCGCATTATGGTTAGCGAAAGGTTGCGATCGCGCCGGGGCCCTGATCCGGCAAATGGCGCCGATATTCGACGGATTCCTGCGCCCCGGGACGCCGGCCCTCGCAATTGTACGGCACGGCCGCGGCTTAACCTTTACGCGTCTTTAACAGCGCCGACGTAGGGTTCAATTGGCGCGGCCCCGTATCGGGCGCGCCACCGTCCAGGACGGGCAGGTCGTTCGCGTACGCGTCGGAGTTCAGAATGGATATCACCACGCTCATTGGCCTGGTCGCCGGCGCCATCGTGCTGTCGACGCTGATTTTGATGGGTGGCGATTTCCGGATGTTCTACGACATCCACGCCGTCATCATCATTTTCGGCGGCTCGTTCGCGGCGACGCTGATCCGGTTTCCGCTCAGCGCGATCCTGCATGGCATGCCGCTCGGCGCCAAATTCGCCTTCACGATGAGCCGTCTGTCGGCGCGCGACCTGGTCGATGAACTCGCCCGTATCGCCGAAATCGCCCGCAAGCAGGGTCCGGTCGGGTTGGAAAAGGTCGATACTAACGAGCCGTTCCTCGCCAAGGGAATCCGCTACGTCGCCGACGGTTACGACCTCGAATTCATCCGCGACAACCTCGAGCGCGATCGCGACAATTTCCTGATGCACCTGAACGAAGGTTCGAAGATCTATCGCGCCATCGGCGATTGCGCGCCGGCGTTCGGCATGATCGGCACGCTGCTCGGCATGGTGCAGATGTTCTCGAACATGCAGGATCCTTCCAAACTCGGTCCCTTCATGGCCGTCGCCTTGCTGGCAACGCTCTACGGCGCGCTGGTCGCAAACCTGATCTGTCTGCCGATCGCCGACAAGCTGCATGGCAAGCTGCTCGACGAGGAGACCAATCGCACGCTGATCATCGACGGCATCCTGATGATCCGGGATTCCAAGAGCCCGGCGCTGGTGCGCGAGATGCTGCTGGCCTATCTGCCCGAAAAGCATCGCCACGAGGAAGGCGAACTGGCGCCGGCCTGACCCTTCGGCAGCATCCAGGCGCGGACATAGAGCATGGCCAAGAAAAAACGCGAAGAGGCACATGGCGGTCACGGCTGGTTCGTGACGTTCGCCGATCTGATGGCGTTGCTGCTGGCCTTCTTCGTGATGCTGGTCGCGTTCTCCAGCCAGGACAAGGACAAGCTGAAGATCGTTGCCGGCTCGATGCGGGAAGCGTTCGGGGTGCAGACCGAAGTACGCTATTCCGGCATCGTCGAATCCGACGGTCTGCCGACGCGGCCGAAGCTGAAGAACACCGCCCATATTTCGCCGGAGGACTCCTCCGCCACGCCGACCCCGGACGACAAGGAGCGTTCCCGCGAAAGCGGCGCTCGCATTACGGTCGATCGTGAGTTCGCGCTGGCTTCGGCGTCGTTGCGGCAGGCGTTGCAGGACCTCCCGGAACTGACCGAGATGTCCAAGCACATCATGTTCGAGGAGACCAGCCAGGGCCTCAATCTCGAGATCGTCGATCAGGAAGGGCGGTCGATGTTTGCCGATGGCTCCAAGGTGCCCCATGACCGCACCCGCCGCCTGATCCAGAAACTCGCGGTTCCGCTGAAGGCGACGCCGCTGCGGTTGTCGATCGTCGGCCATACGGCGGCAGGCTTCCTGCCGGCGCGAAGCGACTATGGCGCGTTCGATCTTTCTGCCGATCGCGCCAACACGGTACGTCAGATTCTGGAGCGCGAGGGCCTGCCGCCATCGCACGTCTTTGCCGTATCCGGCAAGGCCGATAGTCAACCGCTGTTTCCCGATGATCCGACGTTGCCGGCAAACCGTCGCGTGACCATCACATTAATGCGCGAAAATCCACCGCTTCCACCTGGTCTGAAGCCATAATTCGTCGCAACTACTATCTTACCTCTCGATTGGTGCGATGAAATTTGCTTTGCTTGGGTGCCGCATCCCCAGCGGTGCTATGCTCGCCGATGATTGACAGGCGACGCAGAAGCGTCGATAGCCGCCCGGATCAAATAACTGAGCAAATAACTGAGAGCGTGTTTCCCGCGTCATGACTGTCAGCGCCACATCCACCGAGGCCCATGAGGGGCAGGTCACCTCAGGCTTTTGGGCCCTGACACTGGGCAGCATCGGCGTGGTGTTCGGCGACATCGGCACGTCGCCGCTGTATGCCTTTCGCGAAGCCGTAACCCATGCGGCTGCGGGCGGGCCGGTGTCGCGCGAAATCGTGCTCGGCGTACTCTCGCTGATCCTGTGGTCGCTGTTCATCGTCGTGACGGTCAAATACGTGCTGCTGCTGCTGCGCGCCGACAACCATGGCGAGGGCGGCACGCTCTCCCTGATGGCGCTGGGGCAACGGGCGCTGGGCCGGCGCAGCTGGGTGTTGATGGCGCTCGGCGTCGTTGGCGCCTCGATGTTCATCGGCGATTCCATGATCACGCCGGCGATTTCGGTGTTGTCGGCGGTCGAAGGTCTCAAGCTCGTCGCGCCGGCGCTCGACCATTATGTCGTGCCGCTGACGATATTCATTCTGGTGCTGTTGTTCTCGGTGCAGAGCAGCGGAACCGCGCGCGTCGCGTCGGCGTTCGGACCGGTCATGGTGGTCTGGTTCGCCACGCTGACGATTTTGGGCCTCATCCACATCAGCGACGATCCTACCGTTTTGCAGGCGATCAATCCCTATTACGCGATCCAGTTCGTGCTTTCGCACGGCATGATCGGACTGGTGACGCTGGGCCTGGTGTTTCTGGCGGTGACCGGCGGCGAGGCGCTCTATGCGGACCTCGGGCATTTTGGACGCAAGCCGATTCAGGCCGGATGGTTCTATCTGGTGATGCCGGCGCTTCTGATCAATTACTTCGGGCAAGGCGCCCTGGTGCTGTCAAATCCGACGGCGATCGTAAGCCCGTTCTACCGGCTGGCCCCCGAAATCCTGCTGCTGCCGCTGGTGGTGCTCGCGACGGCGGCCACGGTGATCGCGAGCCAGGCGGTGATCACGGGCGCCTATTCGCTGGTGCGGCAGGCAGTGCAACTCGGCCTGTTGCCGCGGTTCGAGGTTCGTTACACCTCCGAGACCCATGCCGGGCAGATCTACCTGCCGCGGGTCAACCGGATGCTGCTGCTCGGCGTGATCCTGCTGGTGCTGTTGTTCCGCACCTCGAGCGGATTGGCGTCGGCCTACGGCATCGCCGTCTCCACCACGATGGTCGTCGACGGCATCATGGGCTTTGTCGTGATCTGGAAATTGTGGAACTGGCGCGCGGCGACAGCGGCCGCGTTGATCCTGCCGCTCGTCGTGGTCGATATGGCGTTCTTCACCGCCAACCTGTTGAAGCTGCTTGAGGGCGCCTGGGTGCCGCTGCTGTTCGGGGTCGCGATGGCGGTGATGATCTGGACCTGGCGCCGCGGCGCGGCGATCCTGATCGCAAAGACGAGGCGCATCGAGGTGCCGCTGATCGACCTGATCAAGAGTCTCGAAAAGCGTCCGCCGCACATCGTCAAGGGCACCGCGGTGTTCCTGACCAGCGATCCGAATTTCGTGCCCACGGCGCTGCTGCATAATCTCAAGCACAACAAGGTGCTTCACGAGCACAACGTGATCGTGACGATCGAGACCGCACAGACGCCGCGCGTCGATCCGGCCGAACGCGTCAAGATGGAGACCATCAGCGAAAAATTCGCCACCGTGCGGCTGCGGTTCGGCTTCATGGAATCGCCGAACGTGCCCAAGGCGCTGGTGATCGCCCGCAAGCTCGGCTGGCAGTTTGACATCATGGCGACCTCGTTCTTCGTCTCGCGGCGCTCGCTGAAGCCGTCGGCGCAGTCGGGAATGCCGCAATGGCAAGACCACCTGTTCATCGCCATGAGCCGATCGGCCAACGATGCCACCGACTATTTCCAGATCCCGACCGGTCGCGTCGTCGAGGTCGGCACTCAGGTAACCATCTGATTATCTGACGA
The DNA here is from genome assembly GCF_040546575.1 of Bradyrhizobium sp. OAE829. Classification (NCBI taxonomy): domain Bacteria; kingdom Pseudomonadati; phylum Pseudomonadota; class Alphaproteobacteria; order Hyphomicrobiales; family Nitrobacteraceae; genus Bradyrhizobium; species Bradyrhizobium sp. OAE829. The sequence goes on from NZ_JBEPOE010000001.1 coordinate 7,820,758, forward strand.
AATATTGGCCCGTCAGCCGCCTGGAACCCATGCGCGGAATGCATATCGGAGGCCTGAATTCAGGCTAACCTATGCATTCACGACAGGAGTATAGGCCTGCACTTCCTTATTGTGCAGTGCGGCAAAAACCGGGGCCTGTCTGATGTCATCCCAGATTGCGATTACCGCGGCGGAAACGCCCGCGGCCAACGGGCATGGGGAAGCGCATTGCACCGCCGGCTTCAAGGCGCTGATGCTGGGCTGCATCGGCGTGGTCTATGGGGACATCGGCACCAGCCCGCTCTACGCGCTGCGCGAGGCCATCGTGGCGGCGAGCGGCAGCACAAGCAGCGCCGATCCTCAGGCGGTCCTCGGCGTTCTCTCGCTGATCCTGTGGGCGCTGGTCGTCGTGGTGACGCTGAAATACGTCGTCATCCTGCTGCGCGCGGACAACAACGGCGAAGGCGGAACGCTGGCGCTGATGGCGCTGGCGCAGCGCGGTGTCCGCAACAGCAAGGGCGCCGCCGCGATCGTGCTGCTCGGGATCATCAGCGGCGCGTTGTTTTACGGCGATGCCGTCATCACGCCGGCGCTGTCGGTGCTGTCGGCGATCGAAGGCATCAAGCTCGTCACTTCGACGTTCGACCACTACGTCGTGCCGCTCACGGTGATCATTCTGATCGTGCTGTTCGCGGTTCAGTCGCGCGGCACCGCGCGGGTCGCCACGTTCTTCGGGCCGGTGATGTGCGTCTGGTTCGCGGTCATCGCGGTTGCGGCTCTGCCGCAGATCATGCGTCATCCCGAAGTGCTGCTGGCGCTCAACCCGTTCCATGCGGTTTCCTTCATGACCCATCATGGCGTGATCGGCTTCGTGACGCTTGGCGCGGTGTTTCTCGCCGTCACCGGCGCGGAAGCGCTCTACGCCGATCTCGGCCATTTCGGCAAACGGCCGATCCAGACCGCCTGGCTCTCCATCGTGCTGCCGTCGCTGGCGCTGAATTATCTGGGGCAGGGCGCGCTCCTGATCGGCGATCCCAAGGCCATCGAAAACCCGTTCTTCCTGATGTTCCCGGACTGGGCGCTGATCCCGATGGTGGCGCTTGCCACGCTCGCGACCGTGATCGCGAGCCAGGCCGTCATCACCGGCGCCTATTCGCTGACGCGCACCGCGATCCAGCTCGGCCTGATGCCGCGGTTTGAAATCCGCCACACCTCGGAGTCGCATTCCGGCCAGATCTACATTCCGCGCATCAATCTGCTGCTGTTCATTTCGGTGATTCTGCTGGTGCTGCTGTTCCGCTCCTCCAGCGCACTGGCCTCGGCTTACGGGATCTCCGTGACCGGAACCATGGTGGTCACGGCGATGATGGGCTTTGTCGTGATCTGGCGGGTCTGGAAATGGTCGGCGGTGGCCGCCGCCGCGCTGATCGCGCCGTTCTTGTTCCTCGATCTCACCTTCCTTGCGGCCAATTTGCTCAAGGTGTTCGAAGGCGGCTGGGTGCCGCTGGCGCTGGGCGGCATCGTGATGCTGCTGATGTATACGTGGCGGCGCGGCAGCCGCCTGTTGTTCGAGAAATCGCGCAAGCTGGAATTCCCGCTGGTCGAGCTGGCGGCGATGCTGGAAAAACGGCCGCCGCAGCGGGTCCCCGGTACGGCGGTGTTCCTGACCAGCGACCCCGAGAGCGCGCCGACCGCGCTGATGCACAGCCTGAAGCATTACAAGGTGCTGCACGAAAAGAACGTCATTCTCACCATCGAAACCGCGCCGACGCCGCGGATCGATGATTCCGAACGGATCCGCATGGAGCAACTGAGCGAGACCTTCTCCAAGATGACGCTGCGGTTCGGCTTCATGGAGCAGCCCAATGTGCCGAGAACGCTGGCGCTCGCCCGCAAGCTCGGCTGGCAGTTCGACATCATGGCAACGTCGTTTTTCCTGTCTCGCCGCGCGCTCAAGCCGGCCGCGCATTCGGGCATGCCGCGCTGGCAGGATCATTTGTTCATCGCGCTGAGCCGCAGCTCCAACGACGCCACCGATTATTTCCAGATCCCGACCGGGCGCGTGGTCGAGGTGGGAACGCAGGTGACGATCTAGGCGCTGCGACCTGCTATAACGTCCGCGCGCGGGACTCGCGTCCCGCCGCTGGATCACAGGTCACATGGCTGCTGCTGCCATTCACCGCCGGGCTACGCTCGACGACGCGGCGCTTCTGTTCGAGGTGCGGCGACGATCCATCCTAGAGTTGGCGCCGCCGAAAATGCCGGTCGCAGACGCCGAGGCGTGGGCGAGGAAGCTCGCGCCTGCCGGAATGGAGCGGAAGCTTCGCGACCTGGAAATATGGATTGCCGAACTGGATGGCGTCGTGGCCGGGTGGGGCGCCATCCACGGCGATGTCCTGGAGGGGCTGTACACGGCTCCCGAATATGCCGGGCAGGGCGTCGGCGCCGGGTTACTTGACCGGCTCGAAGCGCTGATGCGTGGACGGGGCTTTGAGACGGTTCGTGCGGAAGCCAGCCCAAATGCCATGGGATTCTATCTGCGACGGGGTTACAGGGTGACCGGTTCGCTGACGTCGGTCGGAGCCTGGCCCATAGCAAGGCAACTTTCGACCTGAAAACGCCGCCGCCAGAGAATAAATGGCGCCATGCGCGGGGGCCGCGTGACCCCGTTTCGGTGGTCCATTAAACCGTTCGCAGCGCTTGATTTTCGCCGCGCCAGAGGCGACTTTGGCGCCCGGCTGGCGGGCGGGACCCTCAAAGCAGGATGTCGGGAGGATATTACGTGGCGGACCATCAGGTGCACGATTTGACGCCGGAAGATGTCGCAAAGGGGATGGCGGAGGGACGCTATCTGCTCGTCGACGTGCGCGAGCCGAATGAGGTCGCCGTGGAAGCCTATCCTGGCGGCGTGGTGGTTCCGCTGCAGTCGTTCGATCTGGCGGCGATTCCGGACCCCAAGGGCAAGCAGGTGGTTTTTGCCTGCCGTTCCGGCAAGCGCTCGGTGACGGCGTCACTGGCGGCGCAGGCCGCGGGGCTTCCCTATGACAAGCATTTGGCGGGCGGCATCATCGGCTGGAAGGCTGCGGGATTGCAGACCAAGGCCGGCGGCTGAGTTTTGCAGGGACTGCTTTGAAAAAATGACCTCCATGAACAAGGTCTTCGCCGACCTTCCCGTCACCGTCTTCGAGGCGATGTCGCAAGCCGCGCGCGACAATAACGCCATCAATCTCGGCCAGGGTTTTCCTGATGATCCCGGGCCTGAGGATATCAGGCGCGCGGCCGCGGACGCGTCGATCAATGGCTATAACCAATACCCGTCGATGATGGGCATTCCGGAGCTGCGGCAGGCGATCGCGTCGCACTATGGACGCTGGCACGGCCTCTCGCTTGATCCGATGAGCGAAGTGATGGTGACGTCGGGCGGCACCGAGGCGTTGACCTCTTCCATTCTTGCCGTCGTCGAACCCGGCGATGAAGTCGTCTGCTTCCAGCCCGTCTATGACAGCTACCTGCCCATCATCCGGCAGGCCGGCGGCATCCCGCGGCTGTTGCGCCTCGAGCCGCCGGACTGGCGGCTCAGCGAGGAGATGCTGCGCAGCGTCTTCAATCACAAGACCAAGGCGGTGCTGTTCAACAACCCGCTCAATCCGGCTGCGGTAGTCTATCCGCGCGAGGACCTCGAATTGCTGGCGCGGTTCTGCCAGGAGTTCGACACCATCGCGATCTGCGACGAGGTCTGGGAGCACGTTACCTTCGACGGCCGCGAGCATATCCCGCTGATCACGATCCCCGGCATGCGCGACCGCACCATCAAGGTCGGCAGCGCGGGCAAGATCTTTTCGCTGACGGGGTGGAAGATCGGATTCGTCTGCGCCGCGCCACCGCTGCTGCGCGTGGCAGCGAAGGTGCATCAGTTTCTCACCTTCACGACGGCGCCCAATTTGCAGGCCGCCGTCGCCTACGGTCTCGACAAGCCGGCCGAGTATTTTTACGACATGCGCAAGGAGTTGGCGCGGAGCAGGGATCGCCTGACGAAGGGGCTCGAGAGCATCGGCTTTCCTGTCCTTAAATCACAAGGCACTTATTTCCTGACCGTCGACCTGTCGCCGCTCGGACTCAACGAGACCGACGTGCAATTCTGCCATCGCATCGTGAACGACTACAAGGTCGCCGCGATCCCGGTGTCGGCCTTTTACGAACAGGATGCCGTGACGTCGGTGGTGCGTTTTTGTTTCTCCAAGAAGGACGCCACGCTGGACACGGCGCTGGAGCGTCTGTCGGACGCGGTGCATCGCCGAAAGAGGTAGACGAGATGCGCGAGCGGACCCGCAATGTTGTCGGTTTCATTGCCGCGGTTGCCGCGATCCTGTCGTTGTCGCCGGCGCGGGCCGAAGAGCGCACGGTCAATTTCTACAATTGGTCGAACTACATGGCGCCTGGCGTGCTGGAGGATTTCACCAAGGAAACCGGCATCAAGGTAACTTACGACACGTTCGACGCCAACGAGACGCTGGAGACGCGGCTGCTGGCCGGCAAATCCGGCTACGACGTCGTCGTTCCCACCGGCTATTTCCTGCAGCGCCAGATCACGGCCAAGGTTTTCCTCAAGCTCGACAAGTCGAAACTGCCCAACCTTGCCAACGCCTGGCCGGTGGTGACGAAGCAGCTTGCGACCTACGATCCCGGCAATAATTACGGCGCCAACTACATGTGGGGCACCACCGGGATCGGCTACAACGTCAAAACGGCGCAGAAGATTTTGGGCGCTGACGCCAAGATCGACAGCTGGGACATCGTCTTCAAGCCGGAGAACCTCGCAAAATTCAGGGATTGCGGCATCCATATGCTGGATTCCGCCGACGACATTCTGCCCGCGGCGCTGAGCTATCTCGGCATCGATCCGAACTCGACCAAGCAGGCCGATCTGGAAAAGGCCGCCGATCTCGTCACCAGGATCAGGCCTTATATCCGCAAGTTTCACTCGTCGGAATATCTGGGCGCGCTGGCGTCGGGCGAAATCTGCTTCGTGGTCGGCTGGTCGGGCGACATCATGCAGGCGCGCAGCCGGGCGGCGGAGGCCAGGAACGATGTCGAGATCGGCTACACCATCCCGAAGGAGGGCGCGCAGATGTTCTTCGACAATCTCGCGATCCCGGCCGATGCCAGGAACGTCGCGGAAGCCTATCAGCTGATCGACTACCTCTACCGCCCGGAGATCGCCGCCAAGAATTCGGATTTCCTGTCCTACGCCAACGGCAATCTGGCGAGCCAGAAGCTGGTCGATCCCAAAATCCTGGGCGACAAGAACATCTATCCCGATGAGGCGATCCAGAAAAAGCTGTTCGTGATCAACGCCCGCGATCCCGCGACCCAGCGCATCATCAACCGGCTCTGGACCCGGGTGAAGACCGGGAAGTAGAATCTATCGGCACGATCGCGCGGCGAAATATTGCGGGTCAGCCTTCACGAGAAAAGTCGGGCCGTCACAACAGCTGATTAGACACAGATGTGAATTCGCCCGATAAGCGGCGATGTTCATTCGCATTTGCCGCTAATGCCTGGTCCTTTGGTCGTTCCGTCCCCCGGCGATCTCCAGTTCATTGCTCGCCACGCACTAAAGACTCCTTTGCGAACCTCTCCCGTGCTGGACGCGCAGGTCGGGCGGATGATCCACGTCAAGGACGAGACCGTTCAACGCAGCGGATCGTTCAAGTTTCGCGGTGCCGTACTTGGGGTAGGAAACGCCGAGCGAGGTGTTGTTGCTGCCGGAGCAGGAAATTTTCCAATCGCGGTTGGTTTGGCGGCTCAGGTGCTCGACAAACCGGCATGTCTGATGATGCCAAGCGACGCACCAGATCTCAAACGAGATCAGGCGCGGAAAACCGGAGCTGAGATAAAGCTCGCCGAGCGGTCGGAGTTGGCTGCACGTGCGCAGACGGAAGCGCGAAGACGCGGTTGGCGCAACCTGCATGCCTTCGAAGACATCGAGATGATTGCGGGAAGCTATACGCTTGGTGCCGAGGTGGCAGCCGCCATTGAGGCGAGCAGTCCAGCTTCCGATGCGGTGGTCGTGGCCTGCAGTGGTGGCGGACTGGCTGCGGGCGTGACTCTTGCGCTGCGGTCGCGGTCTATTTCCGCTGCGATCTATGTTGTCGAGCCGGCCACCCACCGACGATATGCCCGGGCACGCGAAGCGGGGATGCCGGTCCGGATCGAACCTTCAGGGGATACGATATGCGATGCGCTGCGCTCGCGTCAGGTCGGGACGCGCGCATTCGAAATCCTGGAACGGTCGAACGTCCGGGTGTGCGCGGTCGATGACCAGCTTGTGCAGGGTGCAATGGCGCTGCTCCACGAGACATGCGGCATCCGGGCGGAGCCGAGCGGAGCGTTGGCGATGGGCGCGGTCCTCGCAGGCGCCGTCGGCAGCGAGCATTCGCGCGTATGGGTCATTGCTTGCGGAGGAAACGTGTAGGGTGCCGTCGGTAATGGACGAGATACACGTGCGTGGAAATACATGCCGTTGTCGGCAAGATTTTCCGGTGTGAAACTTCTTTCGCGGACAGGACACCAGCAGTTTCAGGCATTTCCGCTTGGCACGGTGATTGCTTCCACCCTAGTTGCTGCGGAAGGGTGTATCGATGATTACGAGTATGGCTGGTGCCGGGAGCTATTTGCGTCCCGCGCAAACCTTATCGACGACGGTGTTGACGCGGGCCGACGCGTTACCCGTGCCCCAGGCAGATGCAGGCACCACAACGGAAAAAGCGAAGCCCGGCGTTCCGGTTTCGGACCTGAAGAAGCTCGACACATCGGGACTGAAGGCCATCTCGATCAAGGACCATCCCGAGCTGCGCGACCGGATGGCGATGATGTGGTTGACGACGCAAGCCGCTAGCGCTGCCGCCGCCACCGATGTGCCCGACAATGCGCCGCAAAACATCTATGCGACCGTCAAGGTCAACGGCAAGATCGTTGCCACCCTCTATAACGGCGGGTCGTCGGTGATGACGAACGCCGCTGCGGCAACGGTCGGAGACCTGCAGGATCCGCCAGGCCTGAACGGTGGCCCTGATCTGGCGCAATCGCGCGCGGAACGTATCGCGAAGGCCGTGGGCGGAACGATCGAAAAGGCTTCCACAGCGATCACGCAATCCGCATGGCGGCCACGTCAGAGCGTGTCGACAAGCTATACACGCCAGCAATTGGATGCGGCCTTCGAGGCGATGCAGGCGGAAGGGCAGAAGGCCGTCGCCCAGCGGCAGACGGGTTATTCAGTTCCGCAGGGGGCCGCCGGCGCCTATGCGGACATCAACGCCTGAGGCCCGTCTGGCCGCCAGCGGCGGTGTAGCCGTAGCCCCGATGAGCGGAGCGATATCGGGCAATGCCGTGAGATCCCGGATTCTGCTGCGCTACTGTTGCCGGAACCCGGGGCAGATTCTATAGCTGCCGCCGGGAGCATCACATGACCAACATCCTCACGTTCTTTTCAACGCGCACGCTGCTGCAAATCATCTTTGTCCTGGGGGCGACCGTCGCGATGAAGGCGTGGAGCCTCGGTTTGGTGTTCGGTGGCTAGGCCAGCCTGTAGCGCGGATGAGCCAACGGGTTGCGCGAATGCGCGCCCGATGACAGGCTCCGCGATATCCGGGGACACCACTGAGACCAGTCCCGGATGTCGCTTTCGCTCATCCGGGCTACGAAAAGAAAAGATGTACTACCGCCAGCGGCGGTGCAGCCACAGCCACTGGTCCGGATATTCGCGCACCCAGCCCTCGATGACAGAGGTCACGGCCTGCATCGTGCCGGCGATGTCGATCTGCCCCGATGCATCGCGCACCGGCTTGACCTCTTCGGAGAGTTCGGCGCGGAAGCGATGGTTGGGCAGGCGGATGATGCGCACCCCATGGATCGGGCATTCGACCTGGCGCACCAGCCGCGCCAGCGTCGGATTGGCCTTGGTCTTGCGGCCGAAGAAGGTGACCTCGACGCCGTTGGTCAAATACTGATCGACCAGCATCGCGACGTGCTGGTTGTTTTGCAACGCTTCGGCGAGCTTGAGCGGCGCCTCACGGCCGGCCGGAATCAACGTGCCCATTTTGACGGCGCGAATCCGCTCGATCGCTCGATCGGCGGATTCGCTGTTGGGCCGCCGGAACAGGATCGCGCAATCGAGCCCGTGCGCGACGGCGCCGAGCGCCGGTATTTCCCAATTACCGAGATGGCTCGCGAAGATGATGGCCGGCTTGCCGTCGTCCCTGAGCTGATCGAAGATCTGCTTGGTCCGTGCGCCGAACTCGACCCGGCTCGGCTTGTCTGGATGATCGACGTCGTAATCCCAGATGTGATCGAGATGGGCAAATTCAGCACCGATACGGCCAAGATTGTCCCAGACGCCGGCCAGGATCTTCTCGATCTCTTCCGGTGATTTTTCCGGGAAGGCGGCCGTCAGATTCTCGCGCCCGATCCGGTCCTCACGCAGCCTGCGGCCGATGAAGCGCGTGACGCGGCCGAAGAAATTGGCGGTCTTGTCCGGATCGAAATAGCGCGTGGTGCGCAGCAGGGCGATCGTCAGCGCGCCCACGGCGGCTTCCGTGGCCGGCTTGGCGGCGTCGCGCAGGCGCGCCTTGGTGCGTAGGAGCAGGCGGTTCATGTTCTCAAAAAGCGCAGCTGCTAGGCCGGTTCACGCGTCAGGATCAGCGAGGCATTCTGCCCGCCGAATCCGAACGAGTTGGACATCACGGCGGTGACGCGGGCGTCGCGCGCTTTGTTGGCGACGACGTCGAACAAAATGGCCGGATCCGGAACCTCGTAGTTGATAGTCGGCGGAATCCGCTGATGCTCGAGCGTCAGCAGCGAGAACACCGCCTCGACCGCGCCGGCGGCTGAAATCGTATGCCCGACCATCGACTTGTTCGACGACACCGGGATCTTCGGCAAATGATCGCCGAACACGACGGCGGTGGTGTTGTACTCCATTTTGTCGTTTTCCGGCGTCGCGGTGCCATGCGCGTTGATATGGTCGATCTGCTCCGGCTCGAGGCCGGCATCCGCCAGCGTCTTGCGCATGCAGCCGATGATCGGCTTGCCATCCGGGCTGGAGCGGGTGCGGTGGAAGGAGTCGGTGAGTTCGCCGCAGCCGGCGACGACGCCCAATATCCTTGCGCCACGCGCCATTGCGGACTCATAGCTTTCCAGCACCATCGCGCCGGCGCCTTCCGCCATGACGAAACCGTCGCGATTCTTGGAGAATGGTTTTGAAGCTGCTTGCGGCGGATCGTTCTGCGTCGATAGCGCCGACAGCAGCGAGAACCGCACCAGGGCTTCCGGATTGACCGAGCCGTCGGTCGCCACGCACAGGGCCGCGTCGGCGTCGCCGCGGCGGATCGCTTCGACGCCGAGCTGGATCGCGGTCGCGCCGGACGCGCAGGCGGTGGAGAGCGAGATCGGCGAGCCCTTGGTGCCGTAGGTCTCGGCCAGATGGCTTGCCACCGAGCCGAACATGAAACGGTGATGGAACGCCGAGAACCGGCCGCCGCCGCTGACGCGCAGCATGTCCTCATAGCCGAAATCGGTCTTTCCGATCGCGCGTCCGAGTTCCAGCCGCTGCGGCCACTCGACCTCGACGGGCGCCACCGCGAGGAACAGCGGCCCGGGGAAGTCGGCCTTGCCGCCGATGGCGGCCTGTTCGAGCGCTTCCTCGGTCGCCAGTTTAGCCAGCTGCTCGGTCAATCCCGTCGAGGAGACGGGATCGACACTGACGAAGTCGACCGTGCCCGCCATCGTCGACTTCAGGCCGTCGATCGGAAAACGCGTCACGGTGCGAATACCGGATTCGCCCGCGGTCAGCCTGGTCCAGTTGTCCTTCTTGCCGGCGCCAAGCGACGTCACGACGCCCATGCCGGTGACGACGACGATCGGCCTGCCGAATTTATCGCGTGGTGCTGACATGTTTCCCCCGTCGATGCTGCGCCGCAACTGCAAGCGCTCGCGCGCTCAATTTATGGTCTCGGCGTGATCTCTCCTGAACAGCGTTGTGGTTCCGGATCACGCGCTACTTGATGGCCTCGACCAGCGCCATGCCTTCGCCCTGCCAGTGACCGGCCCCGAGCACCACAATCTGGTCTGGCACACCAGGCTTTTCAACCTCGAGCCCGGTCGGATCGTTAGGCGGAAACAGCGCGCCGCGCGACAGCGATAGTGCCGCCAGCGCCAGTCCCAGCGGAAACTGGGTTTCCAGCGTGTGGCCGAACATCGTCCCGGTCGCGCGCACGGCAAAGCCGGGGTGCTGGCGCAGGAATTCCTTTTCTTCCGACGTCACCGGTCCGACGCCGGTCGCCCCGGTAATCAGGTTGCCGACATCGCCGGTGACGCCGAGCTTCGGCCACAACGCTTCCAGCGATTTCGTCACCGCGCCGGGTTGCTTGCGCTGGGCGAGGTCGGCGACCACCCTGGTGAGCCGGGCGTAGGGCTTGGCGCCGCGCGCTTCGGCGTGCTCACGGGATTCCATCACCAGGAAGCAGCCGGCGGAACCAAGCGCGAAACCGCCTTTATCGTCGCGCTGCCATACCGGGGCGTACTTCTCGGTCAGATTGAAGTCGCCGAATTCATAGAGGATGAGCAGATCGGGGCGCTCGCCATTATGCGCGGCGCCGACCAGCGCGATCTCGCTCTGCCCGGATTCGATCCGCGCCAGCGCGATCCGCGCCGCGTCGATGGAGGCTGCTTCCTCGCCCATGAAGGTACGCGAGGTTCCGGACACGCCATGGACGATGGCGATGTTGCCGGCGAGCAGGTTGGAGAGCTGGGCCAGAAACAGCGTCGGCCGCAAATCATTCATCAGCCGTTCGTTGAGGAAGGCCGGACTCGAATTGCCCTTGGCGTCGGCGTTCATGATCGCGAGGTCGACGGCAATGTCGCGCTCGCCGCCGCCGGCGGCCACGATCATGTCCATCCGTCCCAGGATTTCCTGGTTGCCTTTGACGCCGGCGGAATCCAGCGCCAGTCCGGCGGCATAGGTGCCGATGCGCTGCCAGGCTTCCATCTGGCGCTGGTCGCCCTTTTTCGGGATCTGGGCGTCGAAGCTGACCGGGGCGAGGGGATGGACGATGTAAGGCGCGAAGCGCTTGTCGTCGACATTGATGCGCTTCTGGTTCAGCGCATCCCAATGCGCGTCCAGTCCCTCACCGAGCGAGGACACGATGCCGATGCCGGTGATCCAGACTTCCTTCGCACCCGATGCCGTGGGTTCAGTCATGCTTCAGCACCTGCATGGGGAACCCGATCTTTTCGGCCATCGCGTCCATGTGGACGCGAAAGGCAGGGTCGGGGAATGGGGTAAGGCCGAAGGTTATTTCAGCGCTGCACTTCAATTCTTTGCCGATGCGGCCCTTGGCCTTGGTGACCGCAAAGCCGGAACCTTCATGCTCAACCTTGGCTTCGATCGTCAGCAACTGACCGGGACTGACGAAACCCCGCATCTTGGCTTCCTTGACGATGGCCAGGAACGGCATGCGCTCGAACTTCAAGACGCCCAGCAAAAGCCAGCCCGAACTCTGCGCCATCGCTTCGGTCAGCAGGACGCCGGGCATGATCGGGAAGCCGGGGAAATGCCCCTCGAAAATGGTGTGCTTTTCCGGAACCTGGGCTTCGACCACAATCGTCCGTTCGCCGAGATTGAGGTCGACGATACGATCGATCAGCTTGAAATAATCAAGGTCCATGGTGGGCGGTTACGCGCCCGTGCCCGCGTTCTTGGCCGCGACCAGTTCGTCGATACGATCGGCGAGGTTCTTCAGAACGAAGTACTGTTCAGTCGTCGCCTTGCCGTCGTTGACCTCCTGGGTCCATTTTTCGAGCGGCATCTTGATCCCGAACGCCTTGTCGATGGCAAAGGCGATGTCGAGAAAGTCCAGGCTGTCGATGCCCAGATCGTCGATGGCGTGACTCTCCGGCTTGATCGTGTCGCGCGGAATGTCGCAAGTCTCGGCGATAATGTTGGCGATCTGATCGAATGTAGAAGACATCATTAAGCCTTTGATATACTGGAGATAAATCCGTGACGGCTAGGAGGAGGCGGGCGCGGCGTTTTTCCCCCGGCCGGAGTCGAGAGCCCGTATATCGGAGCGCAGCCCTGAGTTCAATGGAGGTTGGCAACCCCACCGTGGACCGATTTATAGGCAAAAACGGCCGTTTAGGCCTGCCTTCTAGCTGTGCGGCATCGCGGAAATCCGGGCGCAGTCCCGGCGTCCCATCAGCACGCAATCCTGAGTCTTGCGCAGGTCGGCAATGCTCACCGCGAGCCAGATCCCGATCGCCGTCAGCGCCACGGTAAAGGACAAGGCGGCGACATTGGCCAGCATGCGATGACGGAAGTCGTCCGGCTCGTCGCGGGACCGTTCGTAGCGGGACAGATCGTTTGCCGCCGGCTGGGCATTGGTCGGGGCGGCCGGCTGGGCATTGGCTGCGGCAGGGTCGTCCCGCCGGCTGGGGGGATGGGCCGAGGTGCGCGGCCGGAATTTGACCACGACGTGCTCGTCATCCCTTTGTATGGGCAGCTGGGTCTTCACTGCAGTCGGTCCGCAAAGGTTGTGGTCCAGTTTAGCATGCCGGCCGTGCTTCCAACATAAAATGTTGGTGCGCATCTACGCAGGCCTATCCCCGCAGAGTCTCATGGAACCTGCGCATGACGACCGCGGGCTATTTCGGCAGCCGCCCCATCATGTAGAACTCGTCGTTGGGCCGCATCGCGGTGACGTTGGCCAGCCGGTTCGACAGCGCAAAGAACGCGGAGATCGCCGTGATGTCCCAGATGTCGTCGTCGGAGAATCCGTGGCCGGCGATCTCGGTAAAATCCTGTTCGGAAACCGTGTTCGCCTCCTGGCTAACCTTCATGGCGAAGTCGAGCATGGCGCGCTGGCGCGGGGTGACGTCGGCCTTGCGGTAGTTGACGGCGATCTGGTCGGCGATGACAGGGTTCTTCGCCCGGATGCGCAGGATCGCGCCGTGGGCGATCACGCAGTAATGGCACTGGTTGGCGCTGGACGTCGCCACCACGATCATTTCGCGCTCGGCCTTGGTCAGGCCGCTGTCCTTTTCCATCAGCGCATCGTGATAGGCAAAAAACGCGCGGAATTCGTCGGGACGGTAGGCCAGCGTCAGAAAGACGTTGGGAACGAAGCCCGATTTCTCCTGCACGGCCAGGATACGGGTGCGGATATCCTCCGGCAGCTTGTCGAGGGAGGGCGTCGGAAATCGCTTTGCAACAGGCTGCGTCATGGAATGGTCCCGGCTTTGGCCGCGCGATGCGGCGCTCATGCCGGAACCATATCGCTTTTTCGAATGATGTGGATACCGGTTCGCGCCAGGAAAATTGGCGCGAACGCGAGGTCCGCAGAAGCTGTCAGCGCAGCGGCTTCTTCAACAGCGAGAAGCGGTCGGGATCCAGGCCGAGCGACGGCTGCAGCATCGGCGCTTCGACAGAACGCGGCTCCAGCGTTCGTGCGGCGGGCCGTTCGTTGATCATGGGATCGTTGGGAACGTCGCGATGCGAGGTCGCGCCGCGCCAGCGGTCCAGCACGGCGCTGACGAAATGCATGTCGTGGCCGGCGGCGACCGACGGCGCGGTCGCGATCGTGGCCTCGCTGCGCGGCAACTGGTGGATCGGCACTTCCTTGAAGCGCAGCCGCGTCGGCAGTGCCACGCCTTCGCCGAACGCCAGCACTTCGCGGGTGCCGAGCGAGGGCACGAACGACAGCAGATTGGCGGCGGCGTCCGAGACGGCCGAGCGCAGCAGGGCCTGGTCGCGGTCGTTGGCAAGGCGCATCGCAAACAGCGTGTTGCACTGGGAGATGATGGTGGCGTCGAGTTCGGCCGGACGCTGCGTGACGAGGCCGAGATAGACGCCGTATTTGCGGCCTTCCTTGGCGATACGCGAGACCGCCTTGCGGGTCGGGCCGAAGCCGATATTGCGGTCGGCGGCGGCGTAACGATGCGCCTCTTCGCAGACGAACAGCAGCGGCGAGACGCCGTCGCTCCACAGGCCGAAATCGAACGCCATGCGGCACAGCACCGACACCACGGAATCGACGACTTCGGCGGGGAAGCCGGCGAGCTGCATGATGGTCATCGGCCGGCCATTGGCGGGCAGGCGGAACAGATGGCTGATGACTTCCGCCATGGTGTCGCCGCCGACATTGGCGTTGTCGAACATGAACGCGTAGCGCGGGTCGTTGCGCACGGTTTCGATGCGCGAAATGAGCTTGTGATAGATGATGCGCGACGAGCGATTTTCCAGCTTGCCCATCCGCTCGTCGATCAGCGAAATCAGATCGACCAGGCGATACGGCACCGGCGTATCGACGGTATAGCCGATCGCCTTGGGATCGATCCGCTTCAGGCCGACGCGGTCGGCGTTCTGGTACTGGGTGTAGATGCCCTTCGCCATCGGAATGACTTCGGCGAGAATATCGAGCTCTTCGGGCACGCCGGGGCGGCCGGCGAACAGGACGTCGACGATCTCTTCGAAATTGAACAGCCAGAACGGCAGTTTCAGGTTGCGCGGGTTGAGCACCAGCGCCCGGTCGCCGAAGCAGCGGCCGTATTCGTTATGGACGTCGAGCAGGAAGATGCGCAGGTTCGGCCGCGATTTGAGGATTTCGTTGAGCAGCAGCGACACGCCGGTCGATTTGCCGACGCCGGTGGAGCCGAGCACCGCGAAATGCTTGGAGAGCATTTCCTCGACGTCGACATAGGCGATGACCGAGCGGTCCTGTTGCAGCGTGCCGACATTGATCTGGTCCGAACCGGTCGGGGCATAGACCGTGCGGAGTTCCTGATTGGTGATCAGCTCGACGGCATCGCCGATGGTCGGGTAGTTGGTGACGCCGCGCTGGAATTTCGGACGATCGCCGCCGAGGATTTCGCCGAGCAGGTCGACGCCCGCGCTGGCAATGTAATTATCGGAGCTCGGCAGATCCTCGCAGGTTACGTCGGTGATCATGGCGACGATGGTGGAAGTTGCGCAGCGGATGCTGATGAAGCGGCCGACAGTGGCGCGTACTTCCGAGGTAGCCATATGGCTTACCGCAAGAAGTCCGACCCGGGCGAGGGAGCCGCGCACCGAAATCACACGTCCGAAGGATGTCACGATGTTGAACCTGGCATGTCATGAGATTGGTCTGGCCGCATTATGGGCGGCCGGGACTAGCGAAACGGTTAAACCGGCGTGGTTCCAGATTGGCTAAATCTGTTGCATCCCGCTCAGTCTTCGTTTTGCAGCAGGCGCCCACCATGGCCAAAACACGCCAGTTGTGCAGCAAAATCAGTGCTTTTTTGCATTTGTGCGCGCGCGTGCGATCGGCTCCGGATTAATCATTCGTTTACCACGTCGGGGAGAGGCCGGATTTGATCGGGCCGGCAACGTCCGGTACCGGACTCGAGATCAAGTATCAGTCCCTGTATCGCGGTAACCGATTGCTAACCGCATGTTGTAACCCGCCTTCCATTTGTCGTGCGTAACGATGTCACGCTGGGACGGACGAGATGACTTTCGATAGCGGCCATTACATGCCGGGCGATGCTGCGAATCCTGTAGAGCGGACCGGGACGGTGAGGCGCCTGGCGCTTTGTGCCGTCCTGATCGTCGTGGCGATTTCGGCTGGCGTGGCGACATCGGCGTGGGAGCTTCGCGAACGCGTACTGCTTGCCCTCGTCGTGATCCTCGCACTCGTCGTCGCTCTGCTGCTGAGGCGCCATCGATTGTCCGAGCAGCGGCTCGCGGCCGAACGGCGCCAGCTCACCGTTGCCGTGAACAATATCCCGCAAGGTCTTGTTCTCTATGATGCATCGGCGCGCATCGTCATTTGCAACCAGCCCTATATCGATATGTTTGGCCTGTCGCCCGATGTGGCGAAGCCCGGCTGCACGATGCATCGCTTGATCGAACACCGCAAAGAAACCGGATCCTTTGACGGCGATGTCGACGCGTTCTGCAATGCCATCATCCGCACCGTGTCGCTCGGCAAAGCCACGCGGCAACTCACGGAAGCGCCGGGCGGCAGGGCGATCGAGATCGTCAACCGGCCGCTGAATGCGGGGGGCTGGGTGGCCACGATCGAGGACATCACCGAGCGCACCCGCGCTGACGAGAAAATCGCCCATCTGGCGCATTATGACGGGCTGACCGACCTGCCCAACCGGCTCCTGTTTCGCGAGCGACTGGAACAGGCGTTGAAGGCGGTCCGTCCGGGCGAACAGCTGGCGGTATTCTATATCGACATCGACGAATTCAAGAGCGTCAACGATGCGCTTGGCCATGCGATCGGCGATGAGTTGCTCAAAGGCGTAGGCGAACGGCTGCGCTTGTGCCTGAAGGATACAGATGTCGCGGCGCGGCTGGGCGGTGACGAGTTTGCCGTGATTCAAACCGGTATCAAGAAACAGGCGGAAACCATTCAACTTGTTGAAGGAATTTACGCCGCGATCAGGGCGCCGTTTGAGTGCGCGGGCCACCTGATCACGACAGATGCCAGCATCGGCATCGCGCTCGCCTCCGGCGATGGGCTCGATCTCGACCAGTTGCTCCGGAACGCGGACCTCGCGCTGTACGGCGCCAAAGGCGACGGACGGCGGACCTATCGCTTCTTCGAGGTCGGTATGGACGCCCGTGCCAAGGCGCGACGAGTCCTGGAACTCGAATTGCGTCAGGCGATATCCGATGGCGGGCTCGAGGTCTATTATCAGCCGGTGCTCAACCTCGAGGACGGCAAGGTCTCCTCCTGCGAGGCGCTGCTGCGATGGCGCCACCCCCAACGCGGCATGATTTCACCGGCGGAGTTCATTCCGGTCGCGGAAGAGACCGGCCTGATCAACGAGCTCGGTCACTGGGTGCTCAACACGGCGTGCGCCGAGGCCGCCAACTGGCCGGCGGAGATCCGCGTCGCGGTCAACGTCTCACCGGTTCAGTTCCGGAGCCAGACGCTGGCGCTCAACGTGGCGGCGGCCCTTGCTGCCTCGGGCCTCGCCGCATCCAGGCTCGAGCTCGAGATCACCGAGGCGGTGCTGATCCGCGACGACGACGGCGCGCTTCAGATGCTGCATCAGTTGCGCAAGCTGGGGGTACGCATCGCGCTGGACGATTTCGGCACCGGCTATTCCTCGCTGAGCTATCTGCAGCGGTTTCCATTCGACAAGATCAAGATCGACCGCTCCTTCATCAGGGATCTGGCCAGCGCAGGCGCCTCGTCGTCGATCGTCCAGGCGGTGGTGAACATTGCGGCCGCAAGCGACATGACGACGACAGCGGAAGGCGTCGAGACCGAGCAGCAGCGAAACCTGCTGTATATTCTCGGCTGTACCGAGATACAGGGATTTCTGTTCAGCCCCGCGATAACAGCCGTGGACATTCGGCGGCTGTTGCTCTCGCACCGCGGCCAGGTGGTATCCGCGGCGTGAGTCGCCGGATTTCACGCCGGCCAATTTCGCGGAAGCGATCGGTTAATTGGTGTTGATCCCGACCGGATCCGGTTCGGACAAATTTTTATCGATCGCCTTGCGTGCGCGGAACCCGCGGCCGCCAAGCGTTTCCGATGGATACTCTCCGAACAGCGAGTGATAATAGTGAGAAAAGCGTCCAAGCTCGATGAAGCCGTGCCGGATCGCCACTTGCGCGACGGTGACCGCCGCAGGATCGCTTTCCCTCAGAACGGAATGAATGGCGCAAAGCCGCTTGTGACGCAGGAACGATATCGGTCCCAAACCGAAAACGTCGTAGAATGCGCGATGCAGAGTCCGTCGCGACACGTTGAGATGGGCGCAGATTTCGGAAACGTGGACGGGGCGAAGGCCGGCGGCTTCGAGATAGTCGTCGACTTTCCCGACCAGCTGCGTCGCCGAGGGCAAAAGCCCTCTGGTGTCCGGCGGTAGCGATTGCACGATGGTTCCGGCCACGGCGTCGATGATCGAGCGCTTCCAGAAATCGGCGACGGTGTCGGACAAGTCGGTCTGCTGACGCGCCAGACGGGAAATGATCAGCGGCAATCGCCGTGTCGCCGCCATGCCGATCGAAGGGTCTGCCTGATAGACGTTTTTGTTGAGCCACGCGGCGGGGTCGCTCAATCTTGCTTCGCCCCTGAACAGCGACGGGACCTCGGCAAGATCGAGACGGATCGCGGCATAGGCCGCGGCGCCATGGAAAATTCCATCATGCTCGGTACTGGGAGGCATGATCAGGACGTCCGCCGGGCGCATGTCGAACGACCAGTGGGTGACCCGGTCGTCGGCATTGAGCAGCATCCCGATAACGAGCTTGTCGTCGGTCGAAACGCGTTGGGTTCGAACTCCCACCGAGAACGAACCGATGCTGAGCGAGAAGTCACCGATGCCGACGTGACTGAGTGAGCCTCGAAACTTTCCACGGCCGAGTTGCGTCACCTCGACATGCGACCCTCTGATCGCGTTGTGAAGGCCTTCGAAGCTGTCCAGACTGGAGGTATTGACCGCCAGGTGCCCGCTCATGTTTCGGCATCCCCATTCGATGCCCCATCCCGACTCGATCTAGCCACAACTCTTGCGCGCTCACAATGAATTTCGTCGGTCAGGTCTTGCGCTGTTGCAAGAAGGCTCGCGCACGCTTGCGGTCGTGATGAGAATATTTGTCTAAAGTTTTGAACAGAACGGCATCAATGCACTGATCGATTTGCGAAGTTCTCCATCAGGGTTGACGTTGCGCCTTTGCAGATTGGCACAAACTGCACATCACATCGCTTCGAGATTCATCTAGCTTGCGTGGGCGCCAATGCTTCGCGCCCGTGAGCCTTTCAGGGATCGAGCCAATGGCCAATGCGCTGTGCCAACTGCGCATTGCTGGAGTTCTTGCCGTGACGTTGCTGCAACCCGACATCCTGCCGGGCAATCGGGCATCCAGGGATGACTGGACTATCGATATGGTCTGGGTACCCGGCGGCACGTTCCAAATGGGTTCCGACAATCACTATCCGGAAGAAGCGCCGGCCCACCTTGTGACGGTGGACGGCTTTTGGATCGACCGCAGGCCGGTGACCAACCGTCAGTTTGCGCGATTTGTGATCGCGACCGGCTACAAGACCTGCGCCGAAATCCCGCCCGATCCGGAGTACCATCCCGGTGGGTTGCCGGACAGGCTCTACGCAGGTTCCCTCGTGTTCGACAGGCCGCACTCGACTTATGATCTACGGGACCGCAACCGATGGTGGACCTTCTTGCAGGGAGCCGACTGGCGGCATCCCTATGGTCCCAAGAGCGACATCAATAGCTTGAACGATCATCCTGTGGTGCATGTGTCTTACGCGGATGCGCTCGCCTATGCGCAATGGGCGGGCAGGGATCTGCCGCTCGAGGCGGAATGGGAGTTTGCGGCGCGCGGCGGGCTCGACGGCGCCGAATTCGCATGGGGCGATGAACTGGCGCCCGGCGGCGTTCACTTGGCCAATACCTGGCAGGGCGAATTCCCGTTGCGCAATCTGCGTCAGGACGGCTACGAGCGTACTTCGCCGGTGACGGCTTTCTCGCCCAACGGCTACGGGATCTACGACATGATCGGCAATGTCTGGGAATGGACGGCCGACTGGTATTCGCCAAGGCACGGGGCCAATGCCGCAAAGGCAGGTTGCATTTCCAGGAATCCGCGCGGCGGACTCATGGACGGCAGCTACGACCCTCGCAAGCCGAACGTCAAAATTCCCCGTAAGGTCATCAAGGGTGGTTCGCATCTGTCTGCGCCGAATTATTGCCAGCGCTATCGACCGGCCGCGCGCAGTGCCGAGGCGGTCGATACGTCGAGCAGTCATGTCGGATTTCGGTGCGTCCTGAGACTCCCGGCCACGCGATAAATCTGCCTTGCGACACGTCGTTCAAACCCGGCGGCACGCGCGGGCAAGCTCGGAATCGATTCGAAGTGAAAGTCACGTCCGCGGCAGGCCGGGGACAAGGCGGGCGCATAGCAGCGGTGCAATCCGCACGACTGCCCGAAAGCCCGTCTCAATTGACACAAGCGATCCCTGCACGCTATCCAAGCTCTAGCAAAGAACAAGAAACAGGGCAGGGTGGAACGCGATGAATCGCGACGGCGCGTCTTGAGCGATTTCGCGCGGCCTTCCGCGCTCGCTCCATTCCGGATCCGGAATTATCGTTTCCAATGGCCCGCCGATCTGCTCACCTCGTGGGCGTTCGAGATGGAGATGATCATCCTCGGCTGGTACGTGCTGGTCGAGACCGGTTCGGTGCTGCTGCTCACCGTGTTCGCCTCCTTGGGTTATATCGGCACATTGGTTGCGCCGATGTTCGGCGTGGTCGGCGACCGCATCGGCCACCGCGATCTCCTGGCCATGATGCGTGCGTGCTACGCGGTGCTGGCGACCGTGCTGATGACGCTGGCGCTGTCAGGCCATCTCAGTCCACTCTTTGTATTTATCGTCGCGGCGCTGATGGGGGTCGTCCGTCCGTCGGACCTCGGCGTGCGCGGCGCGCTGGTTGCGACCATCATGCCGCGCGATCAATTGATCGGCGCGATCAGCATCTCCCGAACCACGATGGATACCGCGCGCATCGCCGGCGCGCTGAGCGGCGCCGGATTGTTCGCCGCGCTCGGGATGGGACCGGCCTATGTGGCGATCGTCTGTCTCTATCTCATCGCGACCGTGCTGACGCTGTGCGTGGTAGTTTCAGCCAAGCCGCATCCGACGGGCGACACCGAAGGCGAGGTGCTGCGGCCCTCGCCATTGCGCGACCTGATGGAGGGCGTGGCCTATTGCTGGACCACACCGCGCATGCGCGCCGCGCTGTGGGTCGCGTTCCTCGCCAACCTCACGGCCTATCCGCTGACCAACGGATTGCTGCCCTATGTGGCCAAGACGATCTACGGCACCAACCAGACCGGGCTCGGCTATCTCTCGGCAAGTTTTGCGATTGGCTCGCTGGCCGGCTCGATCGTGCTGAGCCTGATCCACGGCATAAGGGTGGCGCGGCTCATGATTGCCGCGACCGTGCTGTGGTATGCGACGCTGCTGCTGTTCGTGCAGATGCAGACGGTGCCGACCGCGATCGTCTGCCTGGTCATCGCCGGTTTCTCGCAGAGCCTCGCCATGATCTCGATCGCCGTCATCCTGATGCGCACGGCAGCCGAGAATTTCCGCGGCCGCGTGATGGGCGTGCGCATGATGGTGATCTATGGCCTGCCGTTCGGCCTTCTGGCCGCAGGCAGCCTGATCGACGAGATCGGCTTCGCCGCGACGGGAACGCTGTACGCGGCGGTCGGTCTCGCCTTGATGCTGGCGATCATGCTGCACTGGCGCGCCGATTTGTGGCCGGTGCATGCCCCGGCCAATGCGCGATAGGCGTCGCGTTGGCGGCCCTCACTGCATCTTGATGTTGGCTTCCTTGAGCACCGGCTCCCACTTGGCGGCCTCCGCGCGCATGAACGCGTCGAATTCCTGCGGCGTGTTTCCGACCGGCGTCGCGCCCATCTTTTCCAGCGCGGTCAGAACCGCCGGGTCGTTGAGAGCGGCCTTGAGATCGGCGTTGATCCTGGTCACCAGTTCCGGCGCCATGCCCGCGGGTCCGAGAAAGCCCCACCACACCGACGCGTCGTAGCCGGGCAAGCCGGACTCCGCGACCGTCGGGACATCCGGCAGCGCCTTGGCGCGCTGCGCCGTCGTCACCGCAAGCGCGCGCACCGTACTGCCCTCTAGCTGGCCGACGACCTCCGGCAATGGATTGACGCTGATCGGAATCTCGCCGGATATTACGGCGGTGAGGGCGGGCGCACCGCCCTTGTAGGGAATCGCCAGTATCTTCACCTTGGCCATGTAGTTGAGCAGTACGCCGGCAAGGTGCGCCGACGTGCCGTTGCCGGACATGCCGTAGGACAGGGCGTCGGGCTTCTCGCGGGCGATCGTCAGCAACTCCCCGAGATTCTTCACCGGGCTGTTCTTGGAGACGACGATGGCGAGCGGCGACGCGGCGATCTCGCTGATCGCGGTAAAATCCTTGAAGGTGTCGTAGGGCAGCTTTGGATAGAAGAATTGATTGAGCGGATGGCCGCTGGCAACCAGGATCAGGGTGTGTCCGTCCGGCGCGGATTGGGTCAGCGCCTGAGAAGCGATGGTGCCGCCGGCGCCGGGCCGGTTTTCGATCACGGGCTGCTGGCCCCAGATCTTCGACAGCGACTGGCCGACCGTGCGCGCGAGGACATCAACCGCGCCACCGGCGGCATAAGGCACCAGAATGCGCACCGGCTTGCTTGGGAAACCCTCGGCGTTTGCCTGCGTACCAGCCAACGAGAATAACGCCGCGGCCAGAACAGAACGGATGAGTTTGCGTGACGTCAGCATGATAGGAAATCCTTCTTGTCCGGATCGATGGTTGGAGGTGGGCGGCGTACGCCGCTAATTCTGTGTTTCCGGCGTGACCGCGCCGCGCAGCCCCGCGCGCGCAATCGCGGCCTTGACCAGGCCTTCCGACTTCGCGGCTTCGGTGAACTGCCGGATGAACGCCATCCCGCCGTCGCGTCCTTTGGGGACGCCGATTGCGAAACGCTCGACGCCCCAGCGGCCGTCGAGCACTTTTGATCCCGGCAGCTTCTCCGACATTTCGTACAGGGAGGCCTTGTTGGTGGCATAGGCGTGGAGGGTGCCGGCCGTCAGCATCTCGATCGCGGCATCGAAATTTGCCGCGCGCACGATCTCGGCCTTCTTCAGGTCGCGCGTAAGGGTGCCGTCCGAGGAGCTTCCTGCCGTGACGCCGACGCGCATGCCCGCTGCATCCACCTCGGCCAGCGCCGTGAGCGCCGAGCCCTTCGGCACGAGATAGCCGAGTTCGACTTCAAAAACGGGCGGGCCGAAATCCATCTCCCGTGCCCGCGCGGCCGTCGCGTTGGTGAGCGCGATGTCGGCTTTGCCTGATTTGACCGCCTCAAGGACCTCGGCATTCCTGGAAAAAATGACGGGCTCAAAGGGTACGCCGAGCCGCGTTGCGAGTTCCTTGCCGAGATCGTAACCGACGCCCTTTGGTCCGCCAGCCTTTGGATCGGGCAGAATCGAAGTCGGCGTTCCCGTGTACAGCGCGACCTTGAGCGTACCGCCCGGTGCGAGGATTTGTTTGACGTCGGGATCGGCCGCAACGGCCCTGCCGCAGCAAAGGGCTGCCGCAACCGTCAGAACCGCAATAATAATCTGGCGCCTTCCGGTCATACCGCTCTCCAATGCCCAGTCCACGGAGCAGCGTCGTGTTTCCCGCCGCCACTCACTTATTTGTTGACTAGACCTGATAATTTGTACATCTGTACAAAAGAAAAAGTGGAAAGCAAACCCCAAAGAAGAACCCAAAGAAAACTCATGACGCGCAATCCCAATATGCGGGAAGCCATCCTCAGCGCGGCCGAGAGCCTGTTCTCGACCCGGGGCTTCAACGCGGTCTCGATCCGCGACATCGCCCTAGAGGCGGGCGCCAACCCCGGCAGCGTCACCTATCATTTCAAGAGCAAGGACGGCCTGCTGCTCGAAATCTACAAGCGGCATTGCGGTCCCATGAACAAGCGCCGCATCGAGCTATTGGTGGCGGCGCGGCGCGTGCGCGACGTGCAGGACCGGCTGGAGGCGATCGTGCGCGCCTATGTGCAGCCGGCGTTTTCGTCGAGCAGCGATCTGGCGGGCGGTGGCGCACGGTTCACGCGGCTGCGCGCGGTGATGTCTGCCGAGGGTAATGCCGTCGTCGGCCGTATCATTGCGGAGATATTCGACGACACCACCAACGCCTTCATCGAAGCGATCGAGCAGAGTCTGCCGCATCTGCCGCGCAAGACGCTGGTCTGGCGCTCCCAGTTCCTGCTCGGCGCGCTGTATTACACCCTGGTCAACCCGGAGCGGGTGACGCGGCTGTCGCGCGGCGAGGCTGATGGCGCCGACATGGCCGAGGCGATCGAGCAACTGGTTTCCGCCACCGTCGCCTCGCTGCAGGCGCCTGACATCAACGGCCAGGCGGCCGCAGAAACTGCTGCGAAAGCCGGAGCCAGGAAAGCCCCGGCCGGTTCGCGCTCACGCACCCCATGAGAGCATGATGTCGAAGCCAACGATTCCCGGCCCGGATCGCAATACGCGGACGCCGAAATTCCGCCTGCCGCCGCTGGCGTGCGACGCGCACACCCATATTTTCGGCCCCGGTGACAAATATCCTTATGCGCCGGGACGGCCGTACACGCCGCCGGACGCGCCGCTGGAGGATTTCAGGGCGCTGCACAGGAAGATCGGCATTGGCCGGGCCGTCATCGTCAATGCCAGCGTGCACGGCACCGATAACCGCGTTGCGCTCGACGCCATCGCCGTCAGCAACGGGACCTTTCGCGCCGTCGCCAATATCGACGATACCATCACTGAGCGCGGCCTTCAGGAGCTTCACGAGGGCGGCTTCCGCGGCTGCCGCTTCAATTTCGTGCGCCATCTCGGCGGCGTGCCCGACATGGCGGTGTTCCACCGCATTGCCGCGATGGTGGCGCCGCTGAACTGGCACATCGACCTGCATTTCGATGCGATCGATCTGCCTGAATATGCCGACCTGCTGGCAAAACTGCCGGTGTGCTACACCATCGATCACATGGGGCGCGTGAAGGCCGCCGACGGTCTCGGCCAGTTGCCGTTCCGGACCCTGATCGAGCTGATGCAGCGTGACGAGAAGTGCTGGGTCAAGGTGTGCGGTTGCGAGCGGGTTTCCTCCAGCGGTCCGCCATTCCACGACGCGGTGCCGTTCGCGCGCCGCATCATCGAGACCGCGCCGGATCGCGTGATCTGGGGAACCGACTGGCCGCATCCCAACGTCAAGGCGATGCCGAACGACGGCGATTTGGTCGACCTCATTCCACTGTTCGCGCCGGAACCCGAGCTGCAGCAGAAAATATTGGTCGATAATCCCGCGCGGCTGTTTGAGTTCTGAAGGATCAACCATGACGGTCAAGCCCGAGGGTTTTGGTTTGAACGGCCGCTGCACATCGATCGCAGGCGCATTTGTGTTGGCAGTATCGCTGCTGATGCCGCAGATCGCCAGCGCCCAGAACTATCCAAACCGCCCGGTGCGGCTGATCCTGCCCTTCGGTCCGGGCGGGGTTGCCGACGTCACCGCGCGGATCGTCACGGAGAAGCTCGGCGAAAAGCTTGGGCAGCGCTTCATCATCGAGAACATGCCGGGCGCCGGCGGCATCACCGCCGCCCGCGCGGTGCTGTCGTCGGCCGCCGACGGCTATACGCTGGCGCTGCTGAGCAACGGCACCGCGATCTCGGTATCCCTGTTCAAGAACCTTCGCTTCAATCCGGTCACGGATTTCGTTCCGGTCTCGAGCATGGGCTATTTCGACTTCATCCTCGTCACCCAGGCCGGCTCGCCGTACCAGACATTGGCGGACCTGATCAAGGCGGCGAGGGAAAAGCCCGGTACGCTCAATGTCGGCACCATCAATGTCGGCTCGACGCAAAACCTCTCGGCGCAGCTTTTCAAATCCACTGCCGGCGTCGATGTCACCATCGTGCCGTTCCGCAGCTCGCCAGACGTCCTGATCGCGCTGCTGCGCGGCGATATCCAGATGGGAATCGAGAATTACACCGCGGTGCAGTCGCACATATCAGATAAGGCGGTGACGGCGGTGTCGACTTCAGGTTCGGTCCGCACGCCGTTCCTGCCTGACGTTCCGACGGTCAAGGAAGCCGGCGGCGGCGATTTCGAGGCGCGGTCCTGGAACGCGATTTTTGCACCCAAGGGCACGCCGCCGGAGGTGATCAAGACGCTCAATGCGGCGCTCCGCGAGGTGCTCGACACGCCCGACTTGAAGAAGCGCGCGCTCGAGCTGGGCATCGAGGCCAAGGCCTCCACGCCGGAGGAAATCGCGCAGCGGCTGAAGGACGATATCGAGAAATGGGCTAAAGTGATCGAGCGGGCGGGCATCGAGAAGCAGTAAAGCGTTTTCCAGCGAAGTGGACACCGGTTCGTGTCAAGAAAATGCGTCAGATCAATAATCTAGAGCCCCGTTCCGGTTTCATCGGAACGGAAAAAGGCTCTAGCCGGAACACGAAAGAGGAAACAGTAATGACCAGTGCAAACAAGACCGGACTCGTGGTCACGGCGCATCCCGGCGATTTCGTCTGGCGCGCGGGCGGCGCGATCGCGCTGCATGCCAAAAAGGGCTACCGCATCAAGATCGCCTGCCTGTCGTTCGGCGAACGCGGCGAGAGCCAGTTCGCCTGGAAAGAGACCGGCGCCACGCTTGAAAAGGTCAAGGCGGGACGGCGCGACGAGGCGCAGCGCGCCGCCGAGATGCTGGGCGCGGAGATTGAATTCTTCGATGCCGGCGACTACCCGCTGCGCACCACCGAAGCGCATTTCGACCGCATGGTCGATATCTACCGCGAACTCAATCCGTCCTTCGTGCTCACCCACGCGCTGGAGGATCCGTATAATTTCGATCATCCCAACGCCGCGCATTTCGCGCAGGAGACCCGCGTGGTCGCGCAGGCGATGGGCCACAAGCCCGGCGCAAAGTACACCTACGCGGCGCCGCCGGTGTTCCTGTTCGAGCCGCACCAGCCCGAGATGTGCAATTTCAAGCCGCAGGTGATCCTCAACATCGACGAGGTCTGGGAGCAGAAGCGCAAGACCTTTGAAATTCTCGCCGCGCAAAAACACCTGTGGGCGTATTATGAGCGCGTCGCGCTGCAGCGGGGCATGCAGGGTGGCCGCAATTCCGGCAAGGCCATGACCTATGGCGAGGCCTATCAGCGGCTGTTCCCGATGGCGATGGAGGAACTGGCATGAAGACCGTCGTCGTCAGGAATATCAAGCGCACCGACGCCGACCTCGTGAATCGCCTCGGCGCGCTCGGCGTCGCCACTGCGCATGAGGCCTATGGCCGCTTCGGCCTGATGAAACCATATCTGCGTCCGGTGTGGGCCGGCGGCGAGGCGGCGGGCACGGCGGTGACCGTGCTGGCGCAACCCGGCGACAACTGGATGATCCATGTCGCGGTGGAGCAGTGCAAGCCGGGCGACATTCTGGTGGTCGGCTGCACCACCGACAATACCGACGGCATGTTCGGCGACTTGCTCGCGACCTCGCTGATGGCGCGCGGCGTCAGGGGCCTCGTGATCGATGCCGGCGTCCGCGACGCCAAGGCGCTGCGCGAGATGGGCTTTCCGGTGTGGTCGAAGGCGATTTCCGCCAAGGGCACGGTCAAGGCTACCTTGGGCGCCGTCAACGTTCCCGTGGTCTGCGCCGGAATCAACGTGGTGCCGGGCGACGCTGTCGTTGCCGATGACGACGGCGTCGTGGTCGTCAGGCGGAAAGATGCCGCTGACGTCGTTGCCAAGGGCGAAAAACGCCACGCCGACGAGGACGGCAAGCGCAAGCAACTCGCCGCCGGTGTGCTCGGCCTCGACATGTACAACATGCGCGAGCCGCTGGCGAAGGCCGGCCTCGTCTATATCGACGAGCCGGAGAGCGACTGAGATGGCAATGCGCCTTCGCACTTTGCTCGGCGATCATCCCGGCACCGCGGCGCTGAAGAGCGGCGCGCTGAAGTCCGATCTGGTCGAGTTCGACTTCGTCGACTATTCGCCGACCAACAAGGGCTTCAAGCCGATGGTCCGCGAGGCCGCGTTCGACGTCTCCGAGATGGCTATCGTCACCTATCTGATGGCCAGGAGTTTTGACAAGCCGATGGTGCTGCTGCCCGATGTGGTGATGGCGCGCTTTCAGCATGGACATGCGTTGTACAACGCCAAGCGGGGCGCGCTGAAGCCGCAGGATATTACCGGCAAGCGCGTCGGTATCCGCTCCTTTACCACCACGACCGGCGCGTGGCTGCGCGGCATCCTCGCCAATGATTACGGCGTCGACCTTAATTCGATCGACTGGGTGACCCTCGAGGACGCCCATGTCACCGAATTCAAGGACACGACCAAACGGGCGCCGCCCGGCAAGCCAATCATCCAGATGCTTGTTGATGGTGAACTCGACGCGGTGCTCGGCGAGAAGTCGGACCATGCGGATTTGAAACCGCTGTTCGCCGATGTCGCCGCGGAGGAGAAAGCGTGGGCTACGAAGCACAAGGTGGTGCCGATCAACCACATGGTGGTGGTAAGCCGAGGGCTGTGCGAGAAAAATCCGGCCGTAGTGCGGGAAGTGCATCGGCTGCTGGCGGGGTCGGCCAAGGCATCATCCGCCGCGCCACGTTTCTCGGCAGATGAGATGCGTCGTTCGCTGGAACTGATCATCGGCTATTGCGCGCAGCAGAGGCTCATTCCGCGTGCCTACGCAGTGGACGAATTGTTCGATGATGTGACCAGAGCACTGTAATTGTAGGGTGGGCAAAGGCGCACAGCGCCGTGCCCACCATCCTGGACACAGCAAGAATGGTGGGCACGCTGCGCTTTGCCCACCCTACGGGAGAAATCATCCATGCCATCAGAACCGATCTTCGATCTCGCCCATCTCGGCCATATGGAAATGCTGACGCCGAAGCCGGAGGAGAGCGAAAAATTCTTTGTCGACGTGATGGGGATGACGGTGAGCGGCCGCAAGGGCGAGTCGGTTTACCTGCGCGGCTGGGACGACTACGAGCGCTATTCGCTGAAGCTGACGGCGTCGAAGACTTCAGGGATGGAGCACATGGCGCTGCGCGCGCGCAGCCCGCAGGCGCTGGAGCGACGCGTCACCGCACTGAAAGGATCCGGCTTCGACATCGGCTGGGTCGACGGCGACATGGGGCAGGGGCCGGCGTTCCGTTGCCGCGATCCGGACGGCCATATTGTCGAGCTCTATTACGAGACCGAATGGTACCAGGCGCCGCCCGAACTGAAGCCGGCGCTGAAGAACCAGGCGCAGCGGTTTCCGGCGCGCGGCGTCAATGTGCGCCGGCTCGACCACCTCAATTGCCTCGCGGTCGACATCAAGGCCAACCGGCTGTTCTTCGAAAACTATCTCGGCCTGCGCACCACCGAGCAGATCGTGCTCAACGACGGCACGGAAGCTGCGATGTGGATGACGATGTGCAACAAGAGCTACGATTTTGCCTACACCCGCGATCACTACGGCAAGATGGGCCGCTTCCATCACGTCACCTACGCGCTCGACAGCCGCGAGGAGATATTGCGCGCGGCCGACATCTTCCTGGAGAACGGCATCCACATCGAGACCGGCCCGCACAAGCACGCGATCCAGCAAACCTTCTTCCTCTATGTCTATGAGCCCGGCGGCAACCGCGTCGAGGTCGCCAACGCCGGCGCCCGTCTCATCCTGGCGCCCGACTGGAAGCCGATCGTCTGGACCGAGGAAGAGCGCAAGAAGGGCCAGGCCTGGGGGCTGAAGACGATCGAGTCGTTTCATACCCATGGAACGCCGCCGGTGTGAGGGGCACAGGCAAGCTCAGTTGGGTAGGGCGGGTTCTCTTTAACCCGCCGTTCCATGCGAGATGGCGGGTTAAAGAGAACCCGCCCTACAGGCCAGCCGAGTTGGAAACCGCCGGGGCCATGGGGCAAGTTTGACGTCGTCTATCGCGCAGCCTGGAGAATGGTCCAATACCATCGGCCGCCGCATCCAGAGGGCTCGATTCTACGGCGTTAGCGCTGCTGGGCTTTTTCGAGAAGTCTGGCTGGGGAACTAGGATTCGAACCTAGACAAACAGAGTCAGAGTCTGTTGTGCTACCGTTACACCATTCCCCAAGAATTGCCGAGCGATATCAATGGCTTGATGGCTGGTCGGCAATTGCTGGCAGCCGGATCCGGAGAATCCAGCGAACTGGCGCCCTTCTACTCGCTACCTTGCGCCCTTGGCAAGCGCGCGGGGAAGGCGTTGTTGCATGGGGCCCGGCAAATCCGCCGGTATTTTACGACGCGGCCGGGCCGCAGTCAGGCCTTGGCCAATGAGCCTTTCGTTCGAAGAACTCGACTTCCGCCCGACGCCGATGGGCGTGCTCAGCCTGCGCCGCCGCAGGCGGCCGATGTCCGACGTTGATATTTACGAAATCAAGCTCGGCGACGAGTTTCTGATGTCGAGCCAGTACACGTTGGCCGAGATCGAACTGGCGCGGCTCGGCCTCGCGGCGCTCGATCGCGGGGATCTGGACGTGGTGGTCGGTGGCCTCGGGCTCGGCTACACCGCGCGCGCGGTGCTCGAAAACGCCGGCGTGCGCTCACTGATCGTGGTCGATGCGCTTTCCGAGGTGATCGAATGGCACGAGCAGGGATTGCTGCCGCTCGGCAAGGAACTCACCGGCGATCCGCGCTGCCGCCTGGCCCATGGCGATTTCTTTGCGATGTCGTCCTCGGCCGAAGGGTTCGATGCGGGTTCACAGGGGCGCCGTTTCGATGCCGTGCTGGTCGATATCGATCACTCGCCGCGCAAGCTGCTGCATCCGCGGCACGCCGCGCTGTACGAGCCGGAAGGGCTGGCGCGGCTTGCCGGCCATCTGCAGCCGGGCGGGGTATTCGCGCTGTGGTCGAACGATCCACCTGATGATGCGTTCGAGCGCGTGCTGGCCGGCGCCTTTGCGACCTCGACAACCCATGTCGTGACTTTCGACAATTGGCGCGGGGATCACGATGCCAGCAACACCGTCTATGTGACCGTGAAAGCGGAGTTGCCGCTGCCGGGGGCCGTCGCCTGAGCGATGGACGCGCCGTTACTTGATCTTGTCGTAGGCCGGGGCGAAGTCGGCGAGCGGCATCGGAATGGTGATGCTTTCCTTGGCCATGTTCTGGAACGACACTTTCAGTTGCTTGCCGGATTTCATCGCCGCCAGCATATCCGCCGGGATCGGGCTGTTGGCGTAGCAGCCGCGTTGCTCGCAGGTCTGGATCTGCAGATCCGAAACCTTGCCGTCGTCGACCTGGAGCTTGGCGCCCGCCGGCAGGTTTAATCCGAGCGGCAACTGGATAATGGCCATCGGCTGTCGGTTGTCGCCGGCGACGCGGATGTTGAGCAGCACGATCACCTGACCGGTTTTGGTCAGAACCGCTGATTGTTCGACCGCGCATTCGAGCGGCGCGTCGCGGCTTGGGCTGGAGCAGCGCGCGACCCAGCCGGGAGGGGCGGGGGTGTTGGCCGGCGCTGCATCGGCCTGCGGGGTCGGCGTCGGCGATGGCGTTGCCTGGGCTGAACGCGGCGCTGCCTTGGCCTTGGGTGCCTGCGGCGTCTGGGCGAAGCCGGGCGAGGCAAACGTAACCGCGACGGCGAATGCGAGCGTTGCTGAAATTTTCACTGATACGGCTCCGGAATATGTCGCTCTCGGATGTGCCGTCAGGGGCGCAAAGTCAAGCAACTCGCCCGCCGGATCGCCCGCAGGGTTAAATCACTGGCAATCCATCACGCGCAAAGCCAGTTCACTCGGCGGCTTGCTTGACTGTGCCCTGCTGTTCCGGATCGGCTTCGCGATCGGGATGCGCCGGTCGTCCCCAGCGCGCAAAGGCATTGGAGAGCCGGTCGAGATAGAGATAGATCACCGGCGTCGTGAACAGCGTCAGCGCCTGGCTGACGATGAGGCCACCGACCATGGCATAGCCGAGCGGCTGGCGGATTTCCGATCCGGTGCCGGTGCCGAGCATCAGCGGCACGCCGCCGAGCAGGGCTGCCATCGTCGTCATCATGATCGGGCGGAAACGCAGCAGCGCCGCCCTGCGGATCGCGGCCTCCGGCTCCAGCTGGTCGTCGCGCTCGGCCGAGATCGCAAAATCGACCATCATGATGCCGTTCTTCTTCACGATGCCGATCAGCAGAACGATGCCGATCAGCGCGATCAGGCTGAAATCGAATCCGAACAGCATCAGGATCGCCAGTGCACCGACGCCGGCCGACGGCAGCGTCGACAGGATCGTGATCGGGTGGATGTAGCTTTCATAGAGAATGCCGAGGATCAAATAGACGACCACGAGGGCCGCGAGGATCAACAGCGGCACGGTGCCGAGCGATTGCTGGAAGGCCTGGGCGGTGCCCTGGAAACTCGAGTTGAGCGTCGTCGGCGCGCCGATCTCGACCATCGCCTTCTGGACCGCGTTGGTCGCCTGGCCCAGCGCCACGCCCTGGCCGAGGTTGAAGCTGATCGTGATCGCCGGGAACTGGCCCTGGTGGCTGATCGACAGCGGCCGCACCGGTACGCTGGTCCATTTCGCAAACGTCGACAGCGGCACCTGGTCGCCGGTGGTCGGCGACTTCACATAGATCTTGTTCAGGGTGTCGATGCTGCCCTGCAATTCCGGCAGCACTTCGAGGATCACGTGATAGCTGTTGAGCTGCGTGAAGTATTGCGTCACCTGGCGCTGGCCAAAGGCGTCATACAGCGTGTCGTCGATCAATTGCGGCTGGATGCCGTAGCGCGAGGCGGTGTCGCGATTGATCTTCAGTTCCACCGTGGTGCCGTTGGTCTGCTGGTCGGTCGCGACGTCGCGCAGTTCGGGCAGCGTTTGCATTTTCGCCAGGATCTTCGGCGCCCATTCGTTCAGTTCGGCCAGATTGGCGTCCTGCAGCGTGAATTCGAACTGGGTTCGCGTCGGCCGGCCGCCCAGTCGCACGTCCTGCGCCGCCTGCATATAGAGCCGGGCGCCCTCGACCTTGTCCAGCTTGGGGCGCAGCCGGGCGATGATCTCCTGCGCTGACGCCTTGCGCTCGTTGCGCGGCTTCAGCGTGATGAACATGTTGCCGTTGTTGCCGGCCCTGCCGCTGCCGCCGATGTTCATGGCGATGGTCGCGACATCAGGATCGGCCATCACGATCTTGCCGAGTTCCTCCTGGTGGCGCTTCATGTCGGCGAACGAAATATCCTGGCTGGCCTCGGACGTCGCGGTGATCAGGCCGACGTCCTGTTGCGGGAAGAAGCCTTTCGGGATGATCACGAACAGATAGACCGACAATCCCAGCGTCGCGAAGAAGATCATCAGCGTCGTGAATTTCCAGCGCAGCGCCAGATCGAGCCCGCGCTCATAGGCGCGAAGCATCGCGTCAAACGCGCTTTCGCTCCATTGGTAGAAGCGGCCATGCCTGGTCTCATGATGCGACCTGAGGAAGCGCGAAGCCATCATCGGTGTCAGCGTCAGCGACACGATCATCGATACGAAGATCGTCATCGCCAGCGTGACCGCGAATTCGCGGAACAGCCGGCCGATAATGCCGCCCATCAGCAGCAGCGGGATCAGCACCGCGACCAGCGAGATCGAGATCGAGACGATGGTGAAGCCGATTTCCTTGGCGCCCTTGAAGGCGGCGGCCATCGGTTTCTCGCCTTCCTCGATGTAGCGGGTGATGTTCTCCAGCATCACGATGGCGTCGTCGACGACGAAG
Source organism: Bradyrhizobium sp. OAE829 (assembly GCF_040546575.1). Taxonomy (NCBI): domain Bacteria; kingdom Pseudomonadati; phylum Pseudomonadota; class Alphaproteobacteria; order Hyphomicrobiales; family Nitrobacteraceae; genus Bradyrhizobium; species Bradyrhizobium sp. OAE829. The sequence goes on from NZ_JBEPOE010000001.1 coordinate 7,854,080, forward strand.
CCGACGGCGATGGTGAGCGCCATCAGCGACAGATTGTCGAGCGAATAGCCGAATACCCACATCAGCGCGCAGGCGCCGAGCAAGGCCAGAGGCACCGTGACGGTCGGGATCACGGTGGCCCAGAAGCTGCGCAGGAAGATGAAGATCACCATCACCACCAGCGCGATGGTCAAAAGCAGCGTGAATTGCACGTCCTCGACCGCGGCACGGATGGTCTGGGTGCGGTCGCTGATGACCTCGATCTTGATCGCAGGCGGGATCGCCGCAACCAGCCGCGGCAGCGTCGCTTTGATCTTGTCGACGGTGTCGATGACGTTGGCGCCGGGCTGTTTGAACACGACGAGGAACACGCCGCGTTTGCCGTTGGCCCAGGCCGCCTGCTTGGCGTCTTCCGGGCCGGTGACGGCCTGGCCGATATCGCGAACCCGCAGCGGACCGCCATTGCGAAACGCGATGATGACGTCGTTCCAGTTCTTGGAATCGAGCAGCTGGTCGTTGGCGTAGATGGTGTAGGCGCGGGTGGCGCCGTCGATATTGCCCTTCGGGCTGTCGACGGTGGTGATCGCGATCTGGCTGCGCACATCCTCCATCGACAGGCCCTTGGCGACGAGCTTGGCGGGATCGATCTGGATGCGGATCGCGGGCTTCTGCTGGCCGCCGATGATGACCTGCGCAACACCGGAAATCTGGCTGATCTGCTGGGCGAGCTGGGTGTCGACGGCATCGCTGACTGATGTCAGCGGCAGCGTGTCCGACGTCGCCGACAGCAGCAAGATCGGCGAATCCGCCGGGTTGACCTTGCGATAGGTCGGCGGCGAGGGGAGGTTCTTCGGCAATTGGCCGCCGGCGGCGTTGATCGCAGCCTGCACGTCGTTGGCGGCGCCGTCGATCGAACGGTTGAGATCGAACTGGATGGTGACCGCCGACGTGCCGAGATAGCTGGTCGAGGTCATCTGCGCGATGCCGGGAATTTGCGCGAGCTGGCGCTCCAGCGGCTGCGCCACCGACGAGGCCATGGTCTCCGGACTGCCGCCCGGCAGGCTGGCGGAGACCTGGATGGTCGGAAAATCGACCTGCGGCAACGGGGCCACCGGCAGCAGCGGATAGGCGACGAGGCCGATGAACAGGATGCCGGCCATCATCAGCGAGGTGCCGATGGGATAGCGAATGAAGGGTGCCGAGATTCCGCCGCTCATTTTCGGCCGACCTTGGCCGGCACCGGGTCCGAACTTGCGACCGCGGTCGAAACCAGCGTGCCCGGCTGAACCTTGTATTGGCCCGCCGTGATCACCTGCTCGCCGGGCGACAATCCCTCATCGATCACGGAGCGCCCGTCGAACGACCGCGTCACCTTGATCTTGCGCAGTGCGGCCTTGTTGTCCTGGTCGACCGTGAAGGCGTAGAGGCCGTCGGGCCCGTGCTGAACCGCATCGTCGGGCACCACGGTGGCGTCCTTCAGCGTCGCAATCAAAAGACGGGTCGAAACCGACTGGCCCGGCCACAGCGCATGGTCCTTGTTGTCGAACAGCGCCTTGAGCCGGATCGTGCCGCTCGTGGTGTCGACCTGGTTGTTGATCAGCGCCAGCGTTCCCGTCGACAGCACCCGCTTGCCGTCGGTCGACAGCGCGATCGTCTCCGGCGGCGCCACCGCAAGTGCAGCCTTGATATCAGGCAGTTGATCTTCGGGGGCCGTGAAGATCACGGCGATCGGTTCGATCTGCGCGATGGTCACAATGCCGGTCTGGGTTGCGGCATTGACGATGTTGCCGACGTCGACCTGGCGCAGGCCCGCGACCCCGGAGATCGGCGACTTGATGGTGGCGTAGTCGAGCTGGGTTTGCGCATTGAAAATGGCCGCGGCGTCGGCCTCGATCTGCGCCGTCAGCTGCGCGACGGTGGAGCGCTGGGTATCGGTTTGCTGCCGGGTTGCGAATTCGCCGAGCTTGGTAAAGCGCTGCAAATCGAGACTGGCGTTGGCGAGATTGGCTTCGTCCTGGGCTTTCTTGGCCTTGGCCTGATCGAGCGTCGCCTGGAACGGCCGCGGATCGATCTCGACCAGCGTATCGCCCTGCTTGACGAACTGACCTTCCTGGAAGGCGATCCGGTTGATCTGGCCATCGACGCGGGTGCGGACCAGGACAGTATTAAAGCCTTGCACCGTGCCAAGGCCGGTCAGATAGACCGGGAAATCGGCCTTCTCGACGGCGGCGGTCTTGACGGCGACGCGGGCCGGTGCGCGCTGTTGGGAACTGGCAGCCTGCGCGGCGTGGTCTTCGCCATGGAATCGCTGCCAGCCGAAATAGCCGAGCCCGGCCATTGCACCGATCAGCAATAACAGACGGATCGCGCGCGATTTGGACATGCAGGCTTCTTGGGTTCGGGAGGGTATTCAAAGCGTTCCCAGCGAAGTCCGGTGTAGTATGCGCGCCGTTTGGGTGTAAACACACTAAGACTTGAAGAATCCTAAACAATTGGAAAGGTTTGATCGCCTCGCAGCTTGATGCAGCTTGATCAAGAATGTTGCTTCGCAATGCCTGCCGATTGCGCAACTCGCCGGGCGTTCGCCCGCCGCATCGCGGTGAATGCATCGAGCGTCGTGGCGAGACGAGTTTTGTTGAAGCCGGACACCATCGCCTCAACGCCTCGCGCGACGCGATCGACGGCCCGTCGAGCTCCCGCACTTTTTTGGTCGCGTCATTTTCGAAGTGGTTGAAACACGACTCGATGTCGTCCATAGCGCGCGAGCAACGTTGCGACACCGGGAGCAAGTGATGGATGAGTTGAACGGACGCATGATGGCCTGCGAGATCCTGGTCACGGGATTGATCGCGCGCGTCGCCAACAGCTCGCCCGATCCGTTGCGGTTTCTCACCGACTTCCGCGACGAAATCAAAGCGGTGGTCAAGGGCGTCAACATCGCCGGGATGGAAAACACCGAGCGGGTACGACAGGTCGCGCAGGCGAAGGTCGATGAGTTGTTTTCGCTGATGAAGCCGCCGAGTTCGGATTGATCAAAGCCGGAATCTCAGAAAGCCCTGTGTCCCAGCTATTTCTTGCAACAATTTAGAACGTTTCAAATCTAAGTTTAGAACGCTTTCAAACTGTAGTTTAGAATCTCTTTTAACTGGTGCGATTCATTTCTCTGTGTTGCTCCAATCACATTGACCCGAGTTCCCCCGCTCGATAGCACCCGCAATGGGACGGATTGTCGCGCGACAAAAAGCGCGACATCCAAGGTTTCATTCAGGGGCGCGTCATGAACAAAGCAAAAGCACCGAAATCGCTGCGTTTCGGCGCGGCGATCAACTCGGCCAATCAAGCCATTGAAAACAATTCCGGCAAGACGGTCACGGCGGTCGCGGGTCTGATCGCCGTTGCGTCGTTCTCCGGCGCCGAAGCCCAGCAATCCAGCCTCCCGCCGGTGACGGTCGATGCCCCGGTCGCTCGCCCGCGTCCTGCTGCTGCGAAACCTTCGGCGGACCAACTCCGTGCCCGCTCGGCACTGCGGCGCGCGGCGCGCCGCGCGCAGCCCACGGCGGCCGCGGCGGTGCCGTTCCCCAATGCCGGTGGCTTGCGCGCGGACCGCAATCCCTATGCAAATCCGGATGCGCCCTACATGGCCACCCGGGTGCAGGCGTCAGGCAAGTTTCCCGAGCCGATCCTCAATACGCCAAAGACGATCACAGTGCTGACAAAGGAAGTGCTGGAAGACAAGAACGCCACCACGCTCAAGCAGGCGATCCTGAGCACCGCAGGCGTGACGCTGGGCACGGGCGAGGGCGGCAACGCCTTCGGCGATCGCTTCTTCATCCGCGGCTTCGACGCCCGCAACGACATATTCATCGACGGCGTGCGCGACTCCGGCGTCAGTGTCCGCGAGAATTTCTTCACCGAGCAGGTCGAGATTCTCCGCGGACCCGGTTCGTCCTTTGCCGGCCGCGGTACGACCGGCGGCGCGATCAACATCGTGACCAAGCAGGCGACCACTGAGAAAAGCTTCTACAACATGGACACCACGTTCGGCACCGACCACGCCAAGCGGGTGACGCTCGACCTCAACCAGGTGATCAGCCCGACATTGGCCCTTCGTGCTGGCGGGCTGTTCCAGGACGCGGACGTCGCCGGCCGCAGCTATGTCACCGATAACCGCAATGGCGGTTTTGTCGCGGCAACCTGGAAGCCGGTCGATGCGGTGAAGATCACCGGCAACTATATCCATACCGAGCTGACCGGTATCCCCGATTTCGGCGTGCCTTACTACCGGCCGAGCACGGCCACCACGGCCGGCGGTCCGTTCACGGATTTCGGCGTCAATCGCAACAACTGGTACGGAGCGATCAACCGCGACTTCTACAGGACCGGCCAGGACATCGGCACGATCAACGCCGAGGTTCAGATCACGCCCGACCTGATGATCAGTAACAAGTTCCGCGCGTCTAGCTCGACCCAGAATTACATCGGAACGCTGCCGGAATCGCCAGTACTAGCCAACCCGCTCTCGGCTTCGACGCTGACGTCCAACCCGCAGAGCCGTTTTCAGATCACCGACGTGCTCGCCAACCAGACGGAAGCGATCTACAAATTCCAGGATGCGGTCGGGTTCAAACATACTGTGCTGGCGGGTATTGAAGTCGCTCGTGAGAGAACGTCGATCGACAAGTATTTGGGGCTTACCTCGGAGGCAAACGGAATTCCTGTAAGCCCGTCTGGCTCGCCAACGAACACCAGCGTCTTCTATCCTCAAAACACGAATTTGCCTCACGGAATCCCGTCGCTTTCGGGATTCCCGACAAAGGTCGGAATCGACACCACGAGCGGATATGTCATGGATTCCGCCAATTACCGCGACCTCGTGATCGTCAACGGTGGTTTCCGCTACGATGACTACAGCATCAAGACGTCAGGATACGGGGCAAACAATGCCTTCGGCCAGCAGTCGGCGGATTTCCAGATTCCCAACTTCAACCTCGGTCTCACGCTGAAGCCGTTGCCGAACGGCAGCGTCTATGTGGCTTACGCGACCTCGGCGAACCCTGTCGGCGCCGAATTCGACGGCACCAGCACGGCCTATGGCGGCATCAATCCGGTCCTGCCCGGTGGCAACACCCAGATCTTCGGGCCGGAAAAGAACAAGGCCTTCGAAGTCGGAACCAAATGGGAGCTGTTCGATCGCCGCCTGCTGGTGACCGCGGCGCTGTTCCAGACCGAGAAGGAAAACGCTCGCGAAGCGCAGAATGTGAGCAGCTCCAGCGCTGCGACCGCGCTTGGGTGTGTCTACCCGACCGGTACGACGGGTAACATTTCCTGTATCACGGCCGGTGCCTCTTACCGCATCCGCGGCATCGATCTTGGGGTGGGCGGCAAGATCACCGACAAGTGGAGTGTGTTCGGCGGGCTCGTGCTGATGCAGTCGGAGGTCACGAAGTCGCTGGCGCCGTCGCCCAACACGGTGCTGTTCCCCACCAACGTCGGACTGAAGCTTGCCAACGTCGCGCACCAGTCCTTCAGCCTGCTGACCAAATACCAGCTCACGGACGTCTGGGAGGTCGGCGGACAGGCGGTGTACCGCTCGGAGATTTACGGCGGCACCTTGCTGTCCGCCAACCAGGGCACGTCGATCCCGAGCTACTGGCGTTTCGACACCTTTGCCGAAGCGAAGATCAACCAGAACTGGAAGGTCAAACTGTTCGTCAACAACATCTTCGACAAGCGCTACTACGACGCGCTGTACCAGAGCGCGGCGCCGTTCGTGCTGGAAGCGCCTGGCCGCGCGGCCTATCTGGTACTTTCGGCACGGTTCTAGACAAATTCTAAGGATGCAGGTGGCATGCTGATCTGCATCCCCGCGGTGCTTGATAAGGCTGATGTGGCGGAGTTCCGCCGCATTATGGATGAGAGCGCGTGGGAGGACGGTCGTTCCACCGCCGGCGCGCAGTCCGCGTTGGTCAAGCGCAACGAGCAATTGCCGCCGGACAGCGAGGTCGCCCGCAAGCTCGGCCATCGCGTGTTGTCGGCGCTGACGGCGAGCCCGAGATTCATCTCGGCGGCGATCCCGCTGCAGATCTTTCCGCCGCTGTTCAACCGCTACACCGCCTCCGACGGGCATCATTTCGGTATCCATGTCGACAACGCGGTGCGGGGCGACACCCTGACCGGCTTGCGGATCCGGACCGACCTGTCGGTTACGTTGTTTTTGTCGGAACCGGACGAGTATGATGGCGGCGAACTGGTGGTCGAGGACCGCTATGGCTCCCAGGAAATCAAGCTCCCGGCCGGGGACATGGTTCTTTATCCTGCTTCTAGTTTGCATCTGGTGACGCCGGTCACACGAGGTATGCGTGTCGCATCTTTTTTCTGGCTGCAGAGCATGGTACGGGATGCTCACGCCCGCAGCCTGATCTTCGATCTCGATACCGCGATCCAGGCCTTGGTAGAGCGACTTGGGCGGGATGACCCTGAAACGGTCAAATTGACCGGTATCTATCACAACCTAATCCGCTACTGGGCCGAAGTATGAATTCCATAGTTGCTCGAACCACCCTTGCTGTAGTCGCGGCGTTGGCGATGCTTTCGTCGACCGTGCCTTCGTCGGCCCAGCAGAAGATGGCGCCTGCAGCGTCGCCCGCGCCTGTGGTTCAGCAAGCTCCCGCGGCGGGGCAGTCGGCCGCACAACCTCCGGCCGTTCAGGCTCCCGCGCCGTCGGCGGCCGCAGCGCCGACTGCGGCATCCCCGGCGGCAGAAGCCACCGCGGCGCCGGCCGAGCGTGACAAGCTGCTGAAGGCCGCCGCTGCGGAGCTCCGCGAATTGTCGCCGTGGTCGATGTTCAAGTCGGCGGACGTGCTGGTCAAGGCCGTCATGATCGGTCTCGCCTTTGCTTCGCTGCTGACCTGGACCATCTTCATCGCCAAGATGATCGAGATGACCGTCATTCAGCGCAAGCTGCGCAATGCGCTCAAGAAGATCAGCGACTCCCGCTCGCTTGCAGAAGCGCAATTCGCGCTGGGCGCGAAGGGTAACGTGCTGTCGTCGTTGCTCGCGGCCGCGATGCGCGAAGCGCGCCTGTCGGCGGGTATCTCGAGCGACGCCGGCATCAAGGAGCGCGCGGCGTCGAGCTTTGCCGAGATCGTGCGCGCCGAGGCGCGGCGGATCCGGCTCGGCATGGGCCTGCTCGCCACCATCGGTGCAACATCGCCCTTCGTCGGACTGTTCGGCACGGTCTGGGGCATCATGAACAGCTTCATCGGCATCTCGAAATCGCAGACGACCAATCTGGCCGTGGTGGCGCCCGGTATCGCCGAAGCGCTGCTGGCGACCGCGATCGGTCTCGTCGCCGCGATCCCCGCCGTCATCATCTACAATCACTTTTCGCGCGTGACCAAGGGCTACCTGGAACTGGTCGGCCGTGCGTCGGGCGCCGCAGGACGGCTGCTGTCGCGCGATCTCGATCGTACCCATGTCGGCGGTTCGCATTCCCGCGCGGCGGCGGAGTAGGCGATGGGCGCTTCGATCGCAGACAGCGACGACGACGACGGCGATTTTGCGGAATCGCACGAAATCAACGTCACGCCGTTCATCGACGTCATGCTCGTCCTCCTGATCATCTTCATGGTGGCGGCGCCGCTGTCGACCGTCGATCTTCCAATCGACCTGCCGACATCGACGGCGACCCCGCAGAAGAAACCGGACAAGCCGACTTACGTCAGCATCAAGCCGGATCTGGCGGTCGCGATCGGCGAGAACCTGGTCAAGCGGGTCGATCTGGTGCGCTCGCTCGACGCGATGCCGGATATGAGCAAGGATAAGTATGTGTTCCTGCGCGCCGATCGCGCAGTGCCCTATGGCGAGTTGATGGACGTGCTGGAGATCCTGCGCGCCGGCGGTTATTCCAAGCTCAAGCTGGTGACGCTCGAAGGCGTTCCGGACGCGTCGGCGGTGCCGGCGCCGACCGAAACGAAGCCCTGAACGGCTGATTTGTGATGACTGACCTCGACGAACAGAACACGTCCCGGCGGCTCTGGATTTTCGCAGGCGTCTGCGCGCTCGCGCTGCACATCGGCGGCGCGGCGCTGGCGATCTCGCATTTGCAGTCCGAAGAGGCCGACGACGCGCTCGGCGCGACCGCGATCGAGATCGGGCTCGAAATGGCCTCGGTCCACCGCGAGGCGACCGACCTGCCGCCGGGCCCGGATACGGATGCGTCGACGGCGTCGCCCCAACTCGCCGAGCAGAAGGCCGAGGTCAAGGAAACCGAACTGCCGCAGGACAAGCCAACCGAACCCGAAGAAGCGGACCGGGTGGTGACGGAGACCGAGTCGAAAAAGCCGAAGGAAGACGATCCGAAGATCGCGGCGGTGCAGACCGCAGCCTCGACGGAGTCCGTTGCGTCGGAAGCGACCGCCACCCCCAGTTCCGAGGCGATCCCGGAGGGGCCGCGCTCGATCGCACCGGCCATCGGCAGCGGCGAGACCGCGCGCCGCGTGCGTGCGACCTGGCAGAAGGAACTGAGCGCGCATCTCGACAAGCACAAGAAATATCCAAAGGATCGCTCGCAACAGGCCGCCGAAATCGCTGTTCGTTTCACGCTGGACCGGATGGGACGCGTGCTTTCGGTCAGCATCGAAAAAGGATCCGGCGACGCCGCGTTCGACGAGGCCGCACTCTCAATGGTGCGGCGCTCCGATCCCGTGCCGGCGCCGCCGCCATTGATCGCGGACGAGGGGTTGAGCTTTACCGTGCCGGTGATCTTCCGCGTCAAATCGAAGAAGGGCTGAGCGGGGTAGCGCTGCCGACGACACGAGCAAGTTGGGCCACGCGGACTCATGTGTTCCAAGGTGGATACGTAAACTGTTCGAGGCGTGACGGCGGGCTTTCGACGCGCGGGACCTCGATGCGATGCGGGCGCGCGCGAGCTATTGACGCTGTTGCGATAGTCGAACCGCTTGTTAAGCAACGATGTCCGCTAATGCGGCTATCTCGGACTTGCGCTAACGATGCCGCGGCTTCCGCAAAGTGCCAAACTCAGACAGTCGCACGTGCAACCCCCTTTGCTCCTAGTCCTACAAAAGTGCCCGCGGCGGAAGTGTTGGTCGCGCCTGCTCGGTCAATCGCTGATGGGCCTAAGGTAACCGTCGAACGATCATGACGGCGTCACTCTGGAAGTCCCGCTTTGCGTAGGCCCTCGAAATAACTCTGAGGCCATTTACCACTACGAGATAAGAGATCGGATATTCGAAACCCGGGTTCAATCTCAAGTATCTGAACCACGATTCTCTTGGCTTCTGCATCTCGCCCAAGGTGCGCCAAAGCAGCCGCGAGGCATCGATTGGCCAACCCGAAAGTTTTGTTCTTGCGAAGGGCTTTCGTGGCCGCGGCGACCGCCTCCTCGAAGCGGCGAAGATCGATGAATGCTACACCGAGCATTGAATACGTTACGAAAAGCGTGGGATCGAGCGGATTCAGCCGTATGCTGCGTTCAAAGCTCCCTACCGCCTCTTGGGCCTGCCCTATATAGACGCAGGTCACGCCTCTAAAACCCCACGCCGTGGCTGAGTTTGGATTAAGCGCCACAGCTTGGTTCACCAGATCTATCGCAGCGTCGAAATCACCCGATACATACGCCTTTGCGAGCCCGACACAGGCCAGCGTATCGGCATCATGCTCGTCGATACTAAGCACTAGCTGGGCAAGCCGCGCCGCCTCCTTAACGTCCGACTGCGGATCAATAGCCCATCTTTGCATGAGGTTGATGGTGTGACAGACGGTGGCCAACGACGCCGCGCGGCTGTAACGCGGATCAATCTCCAATGCACGATAGAGCAGCCGAAGGGCTTCCGCCACCTCTTCACGGTTCATCGCATGATAGTGGGCTGTTGCCCGAAGATACAGGTCGTAGGCGCTGACGCTGTTCGGACGCCGCGCAGCTAGATCGATTTCAGCTTGCAGCAATTTCGGGTGAATGGCTGCGATAACATTCACCGTTATCTCGTCCTGCAATGCAAAAATGTCGCTCAAATCTCCGTCAAATCGATCTGCCCAAAGATGCGCCCCGGTGGTCGCATCGATCAATTGGCAGGCGATGCGAATTTTTTCCGCGGACTTGCGCACGCTACCTTCCAACACGTAGCGGACGCCAAGCTCGCGCCCGACCTGTTTGATATCGACGGCATGGCCTTTGTAGGTGAAGCTTGAATGGCGGGCGATGACGAACAGCGATCTAAACCACGAGAGGGCTGTGGTGATGTCGTCGACGATGCCGTCCGCGAGATATTCCTGTTCCACATCGCCGCTCATGTTCTCAAACGGTAGCACGGCGATGGAGGGCTTATCGGGGAGCGCAAGAGTCGGTTTCGGCGGACTTTCAGGGGGGCCGGCGACTGCGGCGCTCGCAGAGCCGTGGGTTTCCTGAACCGGTCCGACGAAACGGAAGCCCTTACGTGGTAGTGTTTTTATCAGGCGCTGTTCTTCGCCGGAATCGCCGATCGCAGTGCGGGCGGCATTCAGGCGGGTCGTGAGTGCCGTTTCAGACACGATACGCCCCCTCCAGATGGCCTCGATCAGGTCGTCCTTGCTGACGACGTGCTCCCGGTTGCGGATCAAGTAGTCCAGCAAGTCGAAGACCTGAGGCGGGATATTAACCGGTTCAGCGCCGCGACGCAGCTCGCGGCGGTCGGTATCGAAAGAGCAGTTTTCGAAGAGGTAGCGCAAGCTGCCATTCCCCCGAGCAACTTCCGGATACCGGGGTCCAGCGCGCCGGCAAGGCAAAGAATAAGCTGCCGGTGACGAAAATGTAAGGAGCAAGTAAAGCGCGCTCGCCGATGCCTTGGCATCCTCTGGGGACATAACATCCAGGAGATACCGCCATGAGCACGATAACAGTATCGGGACAGCCCGCCGCCTCGACCCGGCAAGTCCCCGGCTTCATCAGGCGATGCCGGAATGCGCTTCAGGAGCGACGCAAACGCGAGAAGGTGCGGGCCGCGTTGTACGGCCTGAATGGCCGCGACCTGGAAGATATCGGCATTGCCCATGGCGATATCGAGTACGTGGCCACGCACCCAGACATCGACCCACGAGGCATCTGATCCGCCGAATGAAACGCCCATTATTTGGCACAGGGTGGACGGCCGGAATTGCCGATCGCCCGGAGGTCGACTTCTGCTTTGGGTCAAAAAGCGGACTTTGCGACGGAGCGCCGGACATGTCCGCTAAGGGGCCAGGCAGCGTCGCAGTGCCTTACTCGATCACCTCGTCGGCGCGGGAAAGGAAAGTTTCTGAAACATTCAGGCCGAGAGCCTTGGCTGATTTGAGGTTGATGATGAGATCGAACTTCACCGGTTGCTGAATAGGCATGTCAGCTGGCGTTGCTCCGCGTAAGATCTTGTCGGTAAATTCCGCCGCCCGTGCGAAAAGGTCGACGAAGTTCGCTCCGTACGAAATCAGACCGCCTGCGTCCACGAATTCTCTAAAACCAAAGATTGTTGGAATCTTTGCGGCGGTGGCCGCTTTGATGATTCTAGACTTATTGGCATTTGTAAGCGGCTCACTGTACACATAAAGCGCGTCAGTTTGGCCGATGAGTGTTGCCATCGCTGCGTCAATATCGTCGGCTGTTTGGATTTCCACTATGTTGGCTTCTATATTCAGTTTGGCACATGCCGCCCGAATGCCAATCACCTCTTGCGTAACACCTGAGTAATTGGTGTTAAATAGTGCAGTGAAGTGCCGGACACTTGGAATGATGTCCCTTACCAACTCAAGACGTTTGCTGCTGAGTTCACGGGGTTGGATGGAAAGTCCCGTCACATTGCCGCCAGGCCGGGCCAAGCTCTCGACGATTCCGTTGGCGACCGCATCGCCGTACGCAGCGAATACAATCGGAATGCTTGACGTCGCCTGCTTTGCAGCCACGACGCCGTATGCCGACGTAACGATCACGTCAACCTTCCGCTGAACGAATTCTGCCGCGAACTCGGTGGTTTGTCGAACATCTCCCGCCGCCCAGCGATACTCGATCTTCACATTGCGCCCATCCGTCCAGCCAAGCTTAGACAGTCGCTCCACGAATGCCGCCACCCACGCCCCATGAGAAGCTTGTGTTCCTGCCACGAGGAAACCGACAATCGGTGTTTTCGCTGTTCGTTGGCCGTAAGCCATAGACGTGGAGACGAGGGCAGCAGTGCCCGTCAACAGTATGAACTCCCGTCGTCTCATGCCATCACCAGCATCCGGGGCTACGCCGGTGGATCAAACCATGCGAGATGCTCTTCAGCCAGTACTTATTCGGCGTAAGTTTCATCTCGGGGTGTCCGAAACGGGTCATTTTCGGAAGTCAGCGCTTCGTTGACGAGGTCCGCTCTTCCCCCCGCAAACGGACATCGTCCGCATCAGCCGCGGCTTCCGGAAAGTGCCGCTTCTAGACGTCAAGCCATCTCAGCGCCGTCCCGTCATCTTGCTCAATTCTTTCGATACGCGCTTCACAGCCTTCGGGCCGTCTGGATCGGCCGGAGCGAGTTGAGAGTGCATCTTGAAGTCAGCCAATGCCGCTTGCAGACTGCGTTTCTTCTCCCACGCCATGCCGCGGTTGTAATAGGCTTTGGCAATTTTCGGATCGAGCCGGATCGCCTGGTCAAAATCCGCGATGGCCCGGTCGAGGTCGCCCTTGTTGCCCCAGGCGCTGCCGCGGTTGACGTAGGCGCTCCCATATTTCGGATTGAGCTCGATCGCCTGGTTATAGTCCGCGATGGCCCGGTCGTATTTGCCCCCGGCGCTCCAGGCGCTGCCGCGGCCGTAGTACGCTTCAGCATCTTTCGGATCGATCTCGATCGCCCGGTTGAAGTCCGCGATGGCCCGGTCGAGGTTGCCCTTGGAACCCAAGGCGCTGCCGCGGTTGACGTAGGCGACCCCGTATTTCGGATTGAGCTGGATCGCCTGATTATAGTCCGCGATGGCCCGGTCGAAGTCGCCCTTGTGGAACCAAATGTTGCCGCGGTTGCTGTACGCAGCCGGATACGTCGGATCGATCCGCATCGACTCGTTGTAGTCAGCCACTGCGCGGTTGGGATCGCCCTGTGCCTGGTACGCCCCGCCGCGACGCGTATACAGCCGCGCGAGGTTTCGCCCGGTGTATTGGTGCGAGTCGATGGCGCGCGAGCACTCTGTGACCGCGAGGTCATCTGACAGTTTTACGCAGAAATCCAACTCGTCTGCGGCTGCCACTCTCGGCAACCCGGCGAGAACCACCACGGCCATGCATGCCAGCAACCGGCATGTTGAGAAGCGCATCTGCATCGCACGTGGTCTCCGCACGTTGGTCGGAGCAGCCGGAACAACCGACCGCCATTCTCTGGACGTTCATTTGCTTAGTCGGGGTCGCAGAACAAATGGTTCATCTTCCGGTCTACCCCAGTTAGCAGACATCGTGAGAACCGACCGTCACGTCTCAAATGTGCCGATTTTGTTGCAAAAGTCGGCTGTGACCGATGATGTCGTTCGGCCATTTGACTTCGGGCGACGGGGTTTGGTCCCTCGACCCTGACACTCTCTACGCAACTATTACGCTTACGCAATACAGAGAGCCCGAGCGGGTGGCGGTCGCGCAACCAGCGATGCGAGCCGCCGCAGGTTCTGGGCGATGGCAGCCAGAACGAACTCATCCTGGGCGCCTCGTGGACCGCGCAGTCGAAGGCGGCCGAGCTTCAGGATGCGCTTGAGGTGCGCAAACCGCATCTCGATCTTCTTGCGCTCACGGCGTGACTGCTCGAAGGCTTCAGTCTCCGCAAGCGAACGGGCAACGTCTCGGGCGTGTTCATGGATGTCGCGCGGGATCTTGCGCGATGGGTCTTTCGGACAGCATTGCGGTTTGAGCGGACATACATCGCAGTCGAGTTTGCTGGCGCGATATAGAAGTGTCTTGCCCTCGTGCACGGTGCCGCTCGTTCCGAGCTGCTTCCCGCCCGGGCAGTGGTAGACGTCGCTGGTCGGATCATATCGAAAGTCGCTGCGCGAGAGGGTGCCGTCATCTCTCTTCGACTTGTCGAACACGGGGATATGTGGCGCGATGCCTTTCTCCTCGACCAGCCAGTTCAGCATCGGAGCTGCCCCGTAAGCGGTATCTCCGACAAGCCGTTCCGGCTTAAGGCCGAAGCGTTCCTCTGTTCGCTCGATCATGGTCTTTGCCGCGCCGACCTCGGCCTGTCGAATGGAGCGGGAGGCCTCGACGTCAACGATCACGCCGAACTTCACGTCGATGAGATAGTTGTCGGAGTAAGCGAAGAATGCCGGCCCCTTGTGCGCCCCGGTCCACTGGGCCGCGGGATCGGACGGCGAGACGAACTTTGGCACAACGTCGCTGGCGGCGCCCCACGCCGTATCGTCGAGGGTCGCCAGATACTCCTTCACAGCGCGGCTTGATCTCGCCGGATCACGATCCCTGCGCCAATCCTGACCTGCGATTGAGCGCTGCTTGTTGGCATCGGCTTGGATCAGGCTCGCATCGACGGCGAAGCCTTCGCCGCCAACCAGACCGGCCGCAATGCACGCCTCGACGACCCGCTCGAACACCCGGCGAAAAATATCCCCCTCGCGAAAACGCTCGTTCCGGGCACGCGAAAACGCCGAATGATCCGGGACAGCATCCTCGATACCGAGCTTGCAGAACCAGCGATAGGCCAGGTTCACCTGCACTTCACGACAGATCAATCGCTCCGAGCGGATCGCAAACACATACCCCACCACCAGCATCCGGATCATCAGTTCCGGGTCGATCGATGGACGACCCATCGACGAATAATGAGGCGCAAGCTCGCTGCGAAGCCACGACAGATCGAGCGCAGTGTCGATCTTCCGCACCAGATGATCTTCGGGGACCGCATCGCCAAGACGAAACTCGTAGAACAGTTGACCTTGGTCACTCTGCAGACGGCCCATCATGGATCGACCTCACCGAGAATCGCGTAACCTCAACGGAATCACGCTTCGCGGCCTGTCTCAACTGACTTTTGCAACAAAATCTGCCAAGAGCAGACCTTGGACTATCGGCTGCAATGGCTTCGGCCGGCGTTTCGGTCAGCGAGGCATCTCGCCTTCGCTCCATCAACGCATCTGCTGCGCCTTGCCGCTCTGCTCCAAAATCATCTGCAGAGCAGCGGCAAGACGTTCGACCGTGTCGGTTGTTGGGATCCTCTTCAGTAGCCGTCGAACGAAAGGACGCGAAGGTTCGATGAAACACAGGAAGCCGTTCTCGTACTCCTGGTAGTTGCCGCATCCGAGCCAGAGGGGAAAAACAGGATTTTCGAGATCGATCCGCCACCCCCAGTCCTCCGGACCCACGCGCGAAACCGCGAGGCCGTGCCGCGGTAGCTCCTCCGACAACTGTGCCAGTCGTTTCCCATGCAGCCCGGGATTGACCCGTTCATCTTCGCCAGGCTCAGGCGGAAACGCTGTGGAGACGAATTCGAGATGCGTTCTCATTTTGCGGGGCGCGGTTGGATTGTCATACCAGGCGGCGACTACCAATACGGCCCGAAAGTTACCGAGCAATTGCAAAATCCTACGCGTTTGCAGAATGGCCGCTTTGGGTCAATCGCTTCGGTCTGATGATCGGCCAGCCACGTCCGGTCTATCCCCGTCAACGGACACCGCCAGATCGGCCCGGCTCTTCCGCTTCGTGCCAAACGCCGACTTTGCGCCAAACCTCAAGTTTTCCTAATCTGTTCAGGAGGCCTTTAATGACTTGAATTCTATTCATTCAGGCCATGAGCACAACTTTACTTTGTCAGGCGATAGCAGGGCGGACGATGGTATCGTTCACACATCGCGGCGAACGGTACACCGTCGAACCTTATTCGGTTGGATACAAGGAGCGGGATGATCGCGGCCAGCCGCTCCTTCTCCGGGCATGGCATGGAGACGGGTGGCGAGATTTCGAGGTCAAATTCATGAGTGGCGTCGAAATTGACGGTCGACATTTTCCTGCTAGTAGGCTGGGCCATCACCAGATGGCTTTCGTTCTCTGCGATGTCTATGGAAAGACGCGGGCCGTATCGGGGTAGGCTATGCATACAGTCAGGGAATGGATTGTGGCGTCGATTAATCGCATCGTTTCGGGAGAGACATTCACCCGGGAGGATTTCGACGGTCGACGTCCGCTCAGTGGGAATCATCTGAGGTCCGCCCGACCGACGTTGCTGCGTTGCTTCGCGGGCAAGCGCTGTTTTGCGGCCGGGGTGCGACAAATCAACCCGACGGGCAAATCAGTTCTGATTTACGGAATTCATGTCAAGCCCCGAAATGAAAAATATTTCTGTTTACCAGAAGCAAAATCAGGAGTATGTGTTTGCCCATCCCGTCCCACTCAGAGGGCGTCGGCCGTCGTCACGGACGTTGGACGGGTTGCGGTGGACGCTGGTTTACGCTGAGACGATGGCGTGGATGAGCGTACGGCAAAACCGTGTGGTCCTGGCACCCGTTGCAGGTGTACTGTCGGGTAGGCGAGAGCTGAACCGGCGGTGACGGAGTCAACCAAGAACTCGTCTCCGGGGAGATCACGGCATAAGCCGTAAAGCCATTGCGCAGGGAAGGCCGGGTGTTCTCCGCTGCCCTGTATGCTCGTGTGCAGCCTACTTAGTGCAAACCGCACACGGGACCGCGGGTGCAGCGCGCACCCGGTCTTCCCTGCGCCCTCTTACTTTGAGGGCAAGGAACTTCTGGCAAAGCTCGGGCGCAATGCGTCGCGAGAAAGAAAAGTCGCGTTTGGATGATGGTGCAATGACAAACACCGCTGTCGTCCCGGCCTTGAGCTCAGATGCGCAATTGCGCATCGGGGGACCCATACGCCGCGGCCCATCGGTTAGAGCCCTGGCGTTAGAGACCTTCTGCAAACAATGTCCGCCGCGGCGTATGGATCCCGGCGTTCGCCGGGACGACGATAGGGCTAGCTATTTGAAAATTGAATCACAACATCTCGCGACGGATCCTGTTTCGCGCCGTCGCGAGGGAAGGGGCGAACCGATCGCCCAACAGAAATGCCGGCGATCGTTCGCCGGCATTTTTGTTTGATCATTCGCTGGATCATCACGCAGCGCCTAACGCAGATGAGCGAAGCGCTATCCGTCGTCGCAAATGCGAAAGTCTTGGTCGTGCAATCTTCGCGTCTGGTTCGTTGCAGGCGGCGCCACTGTGATTTGGCGCACAGTTCTGCCCGAGTGTGATCTGCCAAACACTGCGCCGTCGTTCAAACCATGGAGGCGTGGATGTTTGGCTTTATCGGGAATGCTTTCGAGGGTGCCGTCGACTGGGTGGAAGATCGGGCAGAGGATGCGGGTGAGGTCATTTCGGATGGGGTTGATGCCATCGCAGGCGGCATTTCGGATGGCGTCGATGGCGTCGGCAGCGGCGCAAGTGCGGGCTGGAATGCAGCGGAAGACGCCGTAGTCGAGATCGGCAACTTTGCTACGTCGGCATTCAGTACCATCGGGAGCGGCATCGGCTCGGGAGCAAGTCTGGTTGGACGTTTCCTGGAATCGGCGCCGACCGACGTCTGGAATGGCGCAAACAAGTTCGTGGATCTCGGGGTGTATGAACTTACCTCGGGCGCGAGAAGAATTGCCGACATCGGCGTCGACCTCGGCGAGACCTTGTGGCAGCGCGGGTCGAACTCGTTCACGGTTGTTACGGATGGTTTCTCGACCCTTGCCGATGAAGGGTTCAACACGATCAGAGGCATTGGCGGCGGACTCGGTAATGCCGGCAGCGCTCTCGGCAACGGTTTCGTCAATGTCTTCAGCGACGGTGTAAGCACCGTCGGCAAGGCTGGCGGGGCGCTGCTTGATGGTGACGTCCTGGAGGCCGGCGAGCACCTGGTGGATGGTGTCGGCAACGCCGCAGAACACGTGGCGGAAGCTGCGGCGGGTGCCGCCGAAGGTGTCGTCGAAGCCGGTTCTGCCGCGGCCGAGGGCGCGCTCGATATGGCCGGCACCGCCGCTGGTATGGCGGGCGAGGTTGGCAAGGATTACATGCAGGCAGCAGGCAAGATCGTGACCAGCGGCGTCGAGGTGGTGGGCGCGATCGCAGAGGCCGAAGTCAAGGTCCTGTACGGCGGGGCGGAAATCGCCGCGGACACGGTTGGAGGTCCGCTTGGCGAATTTTACGGCAACGTCATCCATAATTACGGTGAAGCCGTAACCAGCACGCTGGATCATATGCGCGAGACCATCAACGGTGGTGTCGACGCGGGCACCAGCTGGGGCGGCGAGTATGTCAACATGCTCGGAGAAAATGCCGACACGCTCGGGCATGATGCCGGCCAAGTGGTCGATGACATTTCCCGTGGCGATTTCGATGCCGCGGCGGAGCACCTGGGTGAACTCCTTGAAGACGGGGTCGATGCGCTGAAAGACTTCGGCGAATCCCAGGTCGATGGCGTCAAGGCGCTGGCCGAGATCGCATCTGGCATCAAGACCGTGCTCAATGGTCTGAACGAAGCCATGGCCAAGGCGGGCGGCGGGTTCGTCTCGGCGGTCGGCGAGACGCTCGGCGGCGATGTGGGTGAGGCTCTCGAGGATGCTGGCGACTGGTTTGGCGAGAAAACGGAATTGGCTTCGGACCTCGTCCAGGGCGATCTTGAGGGTGCGGCCAAGGAAGGCGCGAAGGAACTCGGTGGCCTCGGCGGCGAGTGGCTTGGCGACCGTCTCCAGGACGGCACCAACTGGCTCGGCAATGAGCTCGGCGGAATCCCCGGTGATGCCATCAAGGCCGGTGGCGACGCTGCCGCCGATGGCATCAAGAGCGCGATGCGGGATCTCGCTGGCTCAGCGGCCGGCAAGGGCCTCGATGCCGTCAACGGTAACGCGAGTCCGCCGCCGGGCGACACCGCTGGAAGCGCGGCCTCGTCCACAGCGCCCCACAAGGATGAGTCGCTGATGGAACGGGGACAGCACGCCGTTGACAACGCGGCCCATGGCCTGATCGACAAGGTGGACAATGCCATCCAGAACACGATGCATGATCCGCAATGGCTGCTTACCCAGATCGCCGACGGGATCAAGGATCATGCCGACGACAAGGGATTTGCCGGCGCGCTTGGCAAGCTGCTTGGCATGACTGACGGCAACCATGCCAATGGCGCCGCCGCCGCGCATGCGGCGGAGGCGGCCCCGACGGGGACTGCGCATGCGGCCCTCACCATGGAGCCGGCTGCGGAATCGTCGGTCAGCAGCTTCTGGGATCAGGCCGGTCAAGGCGATGGACATGGCCTCGACTCTCCGACGGTGGTGCAGGCGCTGACGCAAGGCACGGCCGCTTCGGCGGTGGCCAACGCGGAAATCCCGGTGCTGCAGGCGCAACCCCTTGTGCCTTCCTTCGGCGATCCGGAATCCACGGAAAGCACGTTCGCAGGTCACGCCACCCTGGCGGCGCTGAACCCGCAACCGCTGCCGCCAGACCCGGGCGAGGCCAGCGTCCTTGGCCACGAGTTGAAGGCCTTGCTGCAGGATATCCTGCACGACGCATCGTTCGACGCGATGGAGACGCTGGAAGGCATGATGCAGCATTCGCAGCCGCAGCAGCAGGAACCGCATCTCGACACCACCTTGATGGCGCAGTTCGAGTCGCTGAGGATGCCCGAGAGCGAGTTCGCCCACCAGCTGTTCTGAGCCGGTTGACGATGATGGTCGGCCTCGTCACGCTCCCGCGTGGCGGGGCCACATCTTTCTGATGATTGCCCTTCGTGGAGATCGCTGGCGTCGGCAATCGCCGAACAAGAATGCCGGCGATCGCTCGCCGGCATTTTCATTTGAAACCATCGTGTGAAGGCTCAGGTCTTCTTCAGCAACGGGCAGACGCTCTTGTCCAGCGGAATGAAGGCTTCCTCGGCCGGGATGGTGGCGACGAGGTTGTAGTAGTCCCACGGATATTTCGAATCCGCCGGCTTCTTCACCTCGAACAGATAGGCCGGATGGATCTTGCGTCCATCGGCACGGACCGTGCCCTTGCCGAACAGATCGTCGTCGGTCGGCATTTCCTTCATCTTGGCGACCACCGCGCGGCCGTCATGCGGGTTGCCGCCGAGCGCTTCCAGCGCCTTGAAGTAATGGATCAGCGAGGAATAGACGCCGGCCTGCACCATGGTGGGCGGGCCCTTCTTGTGCTTCTCATTGAAGCGCTTGGTGAACGCCCGGGTCTTGTCGTTGGTGTCCCAATAGAACGTCTCGGTGAAGTTCAGGCCCTGCGCGACCTTCAGCCCGAGCGCGTGAACGTCGGTGATGAACATCAGCATGCCCGCGAGCTTCTGCCCGCCGGAGACGATGCCGAACTCCGCCGCCTGCTTGATCGAGTTGGTGGTGTCGCCGCCGGCATTGGCAAGGCCGATGATCTTCGCCTTCGAACTCTGCGCCTGCAGCAGGAAAGAGGAGAAGTCGGCATTGTTGAGCGGATGCTTGACGCCGCCGAGCACCTTGCCGCCATTGGCGGTGACGACCGCAGCCGTATCGCGTTCGAGTGCGTGACCGAAGGCGTAGTCCGCCGTCAGGAAGAACCAGCTGTCGCCGCCCGACTTGACCAGCGCCTTGCCGGTGCCGTTGGCCAGCATCCAGGTGTCGTAGACCCAGTGGATCGTGTTCGGCGAGCACTGCGCGCCGGTCAGATCCGACGACGCCGATCCGGAGTTCAGATTGACGACGTTCTTGTCCTTGGCAAGGTTGGAGATCGCAAGGCCAACGCCGGAGCTGGCGAGATCGACGAACACGTCGACCTTCTCGACGTCGATCCACTGCTTGCCGATGTTGACGCCGACATCCGGCTTGTTCTGGTGGTCCGCCGAGATCAGTTCGATCTTCCAGCCTTTCGCCAGCAAGCCGGAATCATCGATCGCCATCTGCGCGGCGACGCTGGAGCCGGGGCCGCCGATGTCGGCATAAAGACCCGATTGATCTCCGAGGCTTCCGACCTTGACGACCTTGTCGAGGGTTTGCGCAAACGCTGCGCCTGCAAATACCAGGCTCGTGGTCATCACCAAAGCCGCAATGGATCGCTTCATTTCCCCTCCAAGGAATCGTTCAAGGATATTTTTGCAAGGATATTTTTGAATGTTTGCAAAACTCGCAGCGCCATTATGCCCGGCATCGTGTTCGCCGCCTAGCTGCTGCGACGGATCGTCCGTGCAGGGAATATTCCATGCCGCGGTGAATTCCGGGCACGCGCCGGCGCTGCATGACATTCAAGCGCAATAGTAATGGAACTGAATCGCGAGCGTCGGCCATCGCCAGTAGTAGCGGAAGTCGACATGGACGACGACGAGGCAGATCAATGAAATAGCGCCTTGTACCGGACGCCGTCATGCCGGGCCTTGTGCCAGGCATCCACGTCTCGGCTTAGCTTAAGCAGGAAAGACGTCGATGGCTGTGGGTCAGCCCTCTTTCCCCCATGCCGCATCCTGCCCAATTGGCGTTAGGTACGGAGCGTCTCCGCGCATTGCGACGAGGCCAAGCTCGATCAGCTTCGCCAAATGATCCCTATTGAACGATCGCCTTCCGGCAATGTCCCGCAACGTCCATCTGAGATCGACCGCCTCGATCCCGAACTGTGCAAGCGGATCTGCTTCGTTGCTCATTTCGCTTTCTTGCGCGAGGGTCGCCTACCGCCAGTAATAGCGGATGCCGACATAGACGACGACGAGGCACGCAAAGATCAGCGCCACCGGAAGCCGCGGTTTTGCCTGTGGTCCTGATGCCGCGGCCTTTGGCTTGGCAGGCGGCCGGCGAAAGGCGGTGACGTTGCCGTTGTCGGCGGCGGGATCGCTGGATCGCGCGGGAATTTCCGGCGGGGTTCCGGCGCCGCCCATCTCCGCATAATAGCTCTTGTACATGAGCTGAATCGTAGCCTCGGAAGCATCCGTATCCGTCATCTTTTCGAGCAGCTGCTTGTAGCTGACGAGAAAACCTTGCGCCTCGGCGGGCAGGGCGGAAGCGCCGTTGAGCTTGGCGAGCATTTTCCAGGTGGCAAAATCCGCCCTCGCGCGGGTGTCGGCGCGTCGTGCGATCAACATGTCGGCAGCTTTGATCACCATGGCTCCAAGCCAACTCCTCCGTGTCCGGTGTTCTCTATCTCAGGTTTATGCGTTGCCCGTGATAAAGAGAAGCGCACGGATCACATAGCCGGTCAGTGTTCGCAGTATTGCCGAAATAACATCAAGATTTAGGCCGAGCTGACTGCCCAGGATCGGCAGCAGGATCAGCAGGCCGATCAGGATCAGCATGCCATAGGGTTCCAGCCGCGACAGCGGGTAAGCCAGCACCCGTGGCAGCAGCCCCACTGCGACCCTCCCGCCGTCCAGCGGCGGGATCGGCAGCATGTTGAAGATCGCCAGCACGATATTGATCAGGAACGCATTTTTGAGGTTGTCCGCGGTCCATTGCGCCGCATTCGCGGGCACCAGGGGCATGATATGGAAGGCAAGGGCCACCAGCACGGCCAGGACGATGTTGGTGGCCGGGCCCGCCAGCGCCACCCAGACCATGTCGAGCCGGGGATGGTTCAAATTGCGGAAATTCACCGGCACCGGCTTGGCGTAGCCGAACAGGAACGGCGAATGCGAAAGCAACAGCAATCCGGGGAGAATGACGGTCCCGAACGGGTCGATATGCTTGAAGGGGTTGAGGCTGACCCGGCCGAGCTGCCAGGCCGTGTTGTCGCCGAGGCGATAGGCGGCAAAGGCGTGGGCCGCCTCATGCAGGGTGATGGCGAGCAGGAGCGGCAATACCC
This sequence comes from Bradyrhizobium sp. OAE829, assembly GCF_040546575.1. Classification (NCBI taxonomy): domain Bacteria; kingdom Pseudomonadati; phylum Pseudomonadota; class Alphaproteobacteria; order Hyphomicrobiales; family Nitrobacteraceae; genus Bradyrhizobium; species Bradyrhizobium sp. OAE829. The sequence continues at coordinate 7,876,835 of NZ_JBEPOE010000001.1, forward strand.
AGACCGATACGGCGTATAATGAGATGTTTGAAAACAAGGGACTGTCCACTCAGTTCAGGCAACGCGGATAACGCTGTCAGGTGCGCGCCTTGATAACACCTCATCGCGACGGTTCGAGATGCCGGTGCGCAAATGATCCGCCAGAAGCGCGCCTGCCGGTGATAGGTCAGTGGCGCGATGCAGGCAAATGTCGGCAGCCGGCAGTCTCGGCAGGCCGTCTTGATCCGACAGCACGCGCAAGCGCGGCGGAATGGTGCCGGCCTTCACGACGGTCACGGCAAGACCCAGCCCGGCGACCGCTTCTACGGCGGCAAGGCTGTGGCTGACAAAAGCCAGCCGCCACGGACGCCTGGCGGCATCCAGCGCGTCGATTGCCCATTTCCGGAACAGGCAGCCTTGCGGATACAGTGCCAGCGGCAGCGGCTCCTGCTGTTCGACCGCGTGAGAAGCGCTGGTTGCCCACACGGCTTGTTCGCGGCGCAAGAATTCGCCTTCGCCGCGGCCTTCGGGATGCATTGCGATGACGAGGTCGTAGGCCTCGCCCAGCCTTGCGGGCATCGAGGCTGTGAGCCCGGTTTCCATCTCGACATGGATGCGCGGATAGCCGGCGAGGAAACTTGCCAGCAAGGCGGGGACGACGCAGGTGCCGTAATCGTCCATCACCCCTAACCGAACCACGCCTTCGACCTTGCGCTCGGCGAGCCTGCCGACAGCTTCCTCGTTGAGCGTGAGAATTTGCCGCGCGTATCCAAGCAGGCCTTCGCCCGCGGCGCTCAAATCGACATTCGCCTTGGTCCGGTTGAACAGTTCGGCGCCGAGCCGATCCTCCAGGCGCTTGATCTGCATGCTCACGGCCGATTGGGTCCGGTGCAGCATGATGGCGGCACGGGTGAAGGAGCGGTGGTCCGCCACCGCGACGAATGCCCGCAACAGATCGGGATCAAGGTTGGGTTTGTTCATCACGATACGTTATTTCTTGGATCAATTAAATTCCATTTGTTGATTAGTACCCCTGCCATATCCTCGTGCGCAAGCCGGAAAGGGAAGGATTTGCCCGATGGGAGAAGTTTGGGGTGTGCTGGCGGCGGTATTATCCAGCGCGCTTGGCGGCACTTCGATCGGTGCCACCCGCTATCTCGTGAGCGCGATTGATCCCCTCGCCATCGGCTCGTTCCGGTTCGGCATTGGGTTCGTATTACTGTTGCCGTTGGCGCTGTGGCAGGGCGGCCGTTGGCCCGCACGCCGGGATTGGCCCGCCGTGGCTGGATTGGGCGTGCTGTTCTTTGCCGTATTCCCGCTGCTGTTCAACGCTTCCCTGATCTTCACGACGGCGGCGCGGGGGGCGCTCGCTCTGTCGACCCTTCCGTTGCTGACCATGGTCGTCGGTGCGGCGCTCGGCAGCGAAGCGCTGACGTTGCGCAAATCGCTTGGGGTGGTCATCGCGATGCTCGGCGTCGCGATCGCGCTGCTGTCGGGCCTGGCCTTTGCGCCGCCTGGCGCCTGGCGCGGCGATCTTCTGATGGTGGGTGCCGCCTTGTGCATGGCGTTCTACAGCATCTGGTCCAAGCCATTCATCGCGCGCTCGGGGCCGATTCCGTTCACCACAATGGCCATGGGCGTCGGCGCGGCGTGCCTGATCCTGATTTCATGCGGGCGCGGCAGTTTCGCGCCGGTTGCCGATTTCGCGATGCCGCAATGGCTGGCCGCGATCTATCTTGGTGCGTTCGGCAGCGCGCTCACATTCTATCTTTGGGCGTTCGCGCTGGCGCGCACGACGCCGACCCGTGTCGCCATATCGGTCACCGTCAATCCGGTCGCGGCGTCGCTGGTCGGCGCGGTGTTGCTCCACGAACCGCTCAGCTGGAAGCTGGTCGGCGGCATCGTGACGGTTTTCGTCGGCATCTGGATCGCGACGACGTCAGGGCGGCAGGCGAGGGCGGCAACGCAGCCGTCTTGAGGCTTGCTAGTACGTCGCGCGCCCGCCGGAAATATCGAACACCGCGCCGGTCGAGAACGCGCAGTCTTCCGACGCCAGCCAGGCCACCATCGACGCTAGCTCCTGCACCAGCAGGAAGCGGGCTTTCGGGATTTTCGCCAGCATGAAATCGATGTGCTGCTGCGTCATCTGATCGAAGATCGCGGTCTTGGCGGCCGCCGGCGTCACGGCGTTGACGAGAATATCGTGCGCCGCCAGCTCCTTGCCGAGCGATTTCGTCAACGCGATTACACCGGCCTTGGACGCCGAATAATGCGCGGCGTTCGGATTACCTTCCTTGCCGGCGATGGAAGCAATGTTGACGATACGGCCGTATTTGTTGGCGAGCATCGCCGGCACCACGGCCTTGCAGCAGATGAAGGGACCGTCGAGGTTGATGGCCATCACCTTGCGCCAGTCTCCAAGGTCCATCTCCCAGACGGTCTTGTTGGCACCGGTGATGCCGGCATTGTTGACGAGGATGTCGATCTTGCCGAACGCTTTCAGCGTCGCGTCGCGCGCGCTTTCGACGGCGGCGAGATCGGACACGTCGACCTTGAAGGCGCGGGCATTCTCGCCGATTTCCGCGGCGGTCCGTTCCGCAAACGGCAGATCATGATCCCAGATCGCGACCTTCGCGCCTGACGCCACGAAGCGTTCGGTGATCGCGCGCCCAAAACCCTGCGCGCCGCCGGTAACGACGGCGCAGCGGCCGTTCAGATCGATCTTGTTCATGCTGGAATCCCTTGATCGCGTGGCCGTCAGAGCATGTAGCCGCCATCGACGACGAGGTCGACGCCGGTGGTGAATGCGCTTTCGTCGCTCCCAAGATAGATCGCCATGGCCGCGATTTCCTCTGCGGTACCGAGGCGGCCCATCTTCTGGCGGGCAACGAACTTCTCGCGTCCATCCGGGCCGGCCGCGGCCGCGCGATCGAGCATCGAAGGCGTCTCCACGGTGCCGGGGCAGATGCTGTTGCAACGGATGCCCTGGTTGATGAAGTCGAGCGCAACCGCGCGCGTGAGCAGCGAAACCGCCGCCTTGGACGCACTATAGACATAACGGTTTGCCGGTGGCCGGAGCGCCGCGCAGGACGAGATGTTGACGATGCTGCCGCCGCCGCCTGCGATCATGGCTGGCAAAAACGCCTTGATGGTCCGGTGCATGGATTTGACGTTGAGGTCGAACGAGAAATCCCAGTCTTCTTCCGAACACTCCATGATGGTTCCGTGGTGCACGAAGCCCGCGGCATTGAGCAGGATGTCGATCTTTCCAACGCGCTTGGCGAAGGCGTCGACGTCAGCGGTGCTGCGAACGTCGAGCCGTGCCGTCTCGGCGACGCCTTCCTTGCCGAGCGTGGCGATGCCGCTTTCATTGATGTCGGTAGCGATGACAGTGGCGCCCTCGCGCGCGAATGCTATCGCGCAGGCACGCCCGATGCCCGCCGCCGCGGCGGTGACGACCGCGCGCTTTCCCTTCAGTCGATCAGACATCTTCTTCTTCCTTTGAACCTTAGCGAATTACCTTCGGTGTCATACGCGGGCTTGACCCGCGTATCCATCTTCTCAAGAGGGATGGATTGCCGGGTCAAGCCCGGCAATGACATTGCAGCCTAATGATTATCCCGCGCCACGCCGACCGTGCCGGCGATATCCTGATAGCGCGTGGCGAGTTCCATGCAGGCGCCGGTGGCCTGCTGGCCGACGGTCGAGCGATAGAGTTCCTGCCACGGCGTCTGGTGCGCCGGGTATTTGAAGCCGCCGCCCGCCTTGAGGTCGGCGTGACGCTGCTTCAGTTCCGCATCCGAAATGAGGATGTTCGCCGAGCCCTTGTTGAGGTCGATGCGGACCTTGTCGCCGGTCTTCAAGATCGCGAGTCCGCCACTGGCGGCGGCTTCCGGCGAGGCGTTAAGGATCGATGGCGAGCCCGAGGTGCCGGATTGCCGGCCGTCGCCGATGCAGGGCAGGGCCAGGATGCCGCGTTTGATCAGCGCCGCCGGCGGCTGCATGTTCACGACTTCGGCGCCGCCGGGATAACCGATCGGGCCGGCGCCGCGGATGAACAGCACGCAGTGCTCGTCGATATTGAGCGAGGGATCATCGATCCGGTCGTGATAGTCCTCCGGGCCCTCGAACACGATGGCGCGGCCCTCGAACGCGTTCAGGTCCTTGGCGTTGCTGAGATAGCGGTCACGGAATTCCTTGGAGATCACGCTGGTCTTCATGATCGCGGAATCGAACAGATTGCCGCGCAACACCAGGAAGCCGGCCTCCTTGACCAGCGGCTTGTCGTAGTTCCAGATCACGTCGCCATCGGGCTTTGTCGCCTCGCGGCAATTCTCGCCCATGGTGCGGCCGTTGACCGTTTTGACGGCTTCATGGATCTTCTTGTGCGCCATCAATTCGCGAACCACCGTCGGCACGCCGCCAGCGCGGTGAAATTCCTCGCCAAGATAGAAGCCGGCCGGCTGCAGGTTCACCAGCATCGGGATCTCGTGGCCGTGTTTCTGCCAGTCATCGATCGAGAGCTCGACGCCGATGTGGCGCGCCAGCGCGTTGATGTGGATTGGCGCGTTGGTCGAGCCGCCGATCGCCGAGTTCACCACGATGCAGTTCTCGAACGCCTCACGGGTCAGGATGTCGGACGGTTTGAGGTCCTCCCAGACCATCTCGACGATCCGCTTTCCGGTCTCGTAGGCGATCTGGCCGCGCTCGCGGTAGGGAGCGGGAATCGCCGCGCAGCCCGGCAGCGACATGCCGAGCGCCTCGGCCAGCGAGTTCATCGTCGAGGCCGTGCCCATGGTGTTGCAATGGCCGACCGACGGCGCGGAGGAGGACACGATCTCGATGAATTCGTTGTAGTCGATCTCGCCGGCGGCAAGCCGTTCGCGTTGCTTCCAGACGATGGTGCCGGATCCGGTGCGCTCACCGTTGAACCAGCCGTTCAGCATCGGGCCGCCCGAGAGCACGATAGCGGGCAGATTGACGGTTGCGGCTGCCATCAGGCAGGCCGGAGTGGTCTTGTCGCAGCCGGTGGTCAGCACCACGCCGTCCAGCGGATAGCCGAACAGGAGTTCGACGAGGCCGAGATAGGCGAGGTTGCGATCGAGCGCCGCAGTCGGGCGCTTGCCGGTCTCCTGGATCGGATGCACCGGGAATTCCATCGCAATGCCACCGGCCATGCGGATGCCTTCGCGCACCCGATGGGCCAGTTCGATGTGATGACGGTTGCACGGCGACAGATCATTGCCGGTCTGCGCGATCCCGATGATGGGCTTGCCGGACTGCAATTCTTCCCGGGTCAGGCCGTAATTCAGATAGCGCTCCAGATAGAGCGCGGTCATCCCCGGATTGTGCGGGTTGTTAAACCACTCGAGGGAACGAAGCTTCCTTCCCTTGCCATTGCTGGCACCATTACTGTCGTTTTTTTTCATTGGTTCCTCCCGCACTGCAAACTGCTTAGGGCGGCTCAAATCACGGCAGCGGTTTCCACCATGCTCAAAGTTTCATCCGCTGCAAACGCGGCCGCGCATTCAATTTCATGACTCTTCTGTTCGATCCTAGTTCGCGCCAAAAGACAGCGCTACCATTTTCTATGCAACCCCGCATGAGCCCAGCGAAACAAGGCTCAAACCGTCTGCGGCGTCGAACTTTCGCGGATCATGAGTTGAAAACCAAGGTCGAGGACCGGTTCCCGCGGTCGGCGGCCCTCGATCGCGTCGATCACCATGGTGATGGCGTGACGGCCCATCTCATAGCGATTGGTGCGCACGCTGGTGAGGGAAGGGACGGCGGAAGCCATGAATTCCAGATCGTTGAAGCCGACAATCGCCATCTCGCCGGGAACCGATATCTGGCGGCGCTGGCATTCGAACAGCACGCCGAGCGCAAGGTCGTCATTGACGCAGAATACCGCGTCGATATCGGGCGTCTTTGCAATGAGATCGGCGAACAGCGTCCCGCCAAGCGTCACGGTGGTCGGCACCGTCGTAGTGACGACGAGGTTTGGATCGAACAGCGAGGCCGCCTTCATGGCGTCGCGATAGCCGTCGAACCGCCGCTGGACGCGGGGGTCCATCCGCGCGCCGAGGAAGCCGATACGCCGGCGCCCTTGCTCGAGAATATGCGAAATGGCCGCAAAACCGGCGTCGTAATGCGAAAAGCCGATCATCATGTCGACCGGGCTGTCGCCGATCTCCATGATCTGCGCGACCGGGCAATCCATGGTCTCCAGGATGGCGCGGGATTCCGCGGTCTGGTTGATGCCGGTCACGATCAATCCGGCCGGCTTCTGCGCCCGGAACAGTCGCAGCATCTTCTCTTCCTGCAGGATGCTGTAGCGCGTATTGGTCAACTGGATGCTGTAGCGGCTCTGCTCGGACGAATCGTAAATGCCACGCAGGACGTCGGCGAACACGCTGTTGGTCAAAGACGGAATCACGACGCCGATGACTTCGGTGCGATGCGAGGCCAGCGCGCGCGCCGCCAGATTGGGCACATAGCCCAGTTCCTTTACGGCGCTGTCGACGCGTTCGCGTTTGGCGAGCGACAGCGCATCCGGGTTTCTGAAGAAGCGGGATGCGGTGATTGGCGACACGCCAGCCAGCTTGGCGACCTCGGTGAGGCGGATTTTGCCAGACTTCGTCGGTTTTCGTGCCATTCCGCGCTCTTACCATAACAAACCAGACAAATGAACAATTATTGACAGCGCTACCATCGCATTGCTAAAAACCGCCAAACTGCGGATGATAATGCTTGGCTGAATTCGGCTGGATGGCATTAGAGTCGAACAAGACAGCGTGGCGCCGGTCTTACATCCGATGGCGTCAGAAAACAGAAATTGAGGGGAGAGAAGTCCGATGTCGTCGGTACAGATTCGCGACGTGCGAAAGTCGTTCGGTAATTTTGAGGTTTTGCACGGCGTTTCGATTCCGATCGAGGACGGCGAGTTCGTCGTGCTCGTCGGCCCCTCCGGTTGCGGCAAGTCGACCTTGCTGAGAATGCTCGCGGGCCTCGAAAACATCACCTCAGGTACGATTTCGATCGGCGACAAGGTGGTCAACAATGTCCAGCCGAAAGAGCGCGACATTGCGATGGTGTTCCAGAATTATGCGCTCTATCCGCATATGACGGTCGCCGACAATATGGGCTTCTCGCTCAAGCTGCGCGGCGCGAGCGCCGACGAGATATCCACCGGCGTCAAGCGCGCCGCCGAAATCCTGGCGCTGACCCCATTGCTCGAGCGTTATCCCCGGCAATTGTCCGGCGGACAGCGTCAGCGCGTCGCGATGGGCCGCGCCATCGTGCGCGATCCCCAGGTGTTTCTGTTCGACGAGCCGCTGTCCAACCTCGACGCCAAGCTGCGGGTTGCGATGCGCACTGAAATCAAGGAACTGCACCAGCGCCTGCGCACCACGACGGTCTACGTCACCCACGACCAGATCGAAGCCATGACCATGGCCGACAAGATCGTGGTGATGCACGACGGCATCGTCGAACAGATGGGCACGCCGCTCGAACTCTACGATACGCCGGCCAACCAGTTCGTGGCGGGCTTTATCGGTTCGCCGGCGATGAACTTCCTCAAAGGCAAGGTGAAGTCGAACGGCAGCGCCGGTTTCGAAGGCCCGAACGGTGTCAAGCTGCCGCTGATGTCGGCGCCCGCCAACTCGGAAGGCAAGCCGGCGGTCTACGGCGTCCGGCCGGAGCATTTCACGATCGCCGACGATGGCGCCGAAGCCGAGATCGTGGTGGTCGAACCGACCGGCTCGGAAACTCAGGTCTTCGCCAAGCTCGGCGGCGAACAGGTCGTCGCCGTGTTCCGCGAGCGACATCAATTCAATCCGGGCGACAAGATCCGGTTGAAGCCGGATCCTGCGCTCGTTCACCTGTTTGACGAGGCCACAGGAAAGCGACTGAACGCCTAAAAAACATAATCAAAATCAAATTCACAGGGGAGGATCTACGATGCACGATTTTACTCGCCGCTCGCTGCTTCAAGGCGGCACTGCGCTGGCCGCGGCTGGCGCGCTGACCGGGCCTGCACTGCTGGATTTCGCCAAGGCCTGGGCGCAAGCCTCGCCGTGGAAAGCGGAGCCGGGCGCCAAGCTGACGGTGATGCGCTGGAAGCGTTTCGTGCCGGCGGAAGACGACGCGTTCAACGCCATGGTCGCCGCCTTCAAGGCCGCGACCGGCACCGAGATGAACGTGTTCAGCGAATCCTTTGAGGACGTGCAGCCGAAGGCGTCCGTCGCCGCGAATACCGGCTCCGGACTGGATGTCGTCTGGGGCCTGCACACGCTGCCGCAGCTGTTCCCGACCCAGGTGATGCCGCTGAACGACGTCGCCGACTATCTCGGCAAGAAATACGGCGGATGGACCGAAGCCGCGGCTATTACCTGTAAGCAGGGCGACAACTGGCTGGGTATCCCGGTCGCCACCATCGGCGGCTACATGACCTACCGAAAGTCTGCCGTGGACAAGGCGGGGTTCAGCGAGTTTCCCAAGGACTTCCCCGGCTTCCTTGAACTGTGCAAGGCGCTCAAGAAGAACAATACCCCGGCGGGCTTCGCGCTCGGCCATGCTACCGGCGACGCCAACGGCTGGCTGCACTGGATTCTTTGGGGTCATGGCGCCTATACCGTCGACAAGAGCGACAAGGTGATCATCAACTCGCCGGAGACCCTGAAGGCGCTGGAATACACCAAGGCGCTTTCCGACACGTTCATTCCGGGCGCCGCGTCGTGGAACGATGGTTCCAACAACAAGGCGTTCCTTTCGGGCGAACTTTATGTCACCGCCAACGGCATCTCGATCTATGTCGCGGCCAAGGATGACCCGACCAAGAAAGAGCTCACCGAGGACACCTATCACGCGCTGTATCCGGTCGGTCCGATCGGCAAGCCGACTGAACTGCAACTGTGCGTCCCGATCCTGGCGTTCAAGTTCACGAAGTACCCGAACGCCGCCAAGGCCTTCATCGCCTTCATGCTGGAGAAGGAAAATTACGACAAGTGGCTGACCGGCGCGCGCGGTTATCTGACCCACACGCTCAACGCTTACGACAACTCGCCGGTGTGGACGGCAGACCCGAAGAACGCGGTGTTTGGCCAGGCCAGCAAGCGCGCGCTTCCGGCTTCCGGCATCGGTACGCCCGGCGAGAAGGCGGCGACCGCGATCGCCGACTTCCTGGTGGTCGATATGTTCGCGAACTACTGCACGGGCCGTGAAACCGCCGCCGGTGCGATTGCGATCGCCGAACGACAGCTGAAGCGCATCTATCGCTGATGATGACAGCTACGGGCGGCACGCAATTGTCGCCCGTAGTTGCCGGATGCTTCGCTATCGAGGACGAGACGGCACCACGGCCGTTACACTTGCGGGATTTTGCCAATGGCTGACGTCGCCCTCCAACCCCGGACTGCCAGACGGCCGATTCGCGAGGCGTCGAGGTGGGACCTGATCAAGGCCAACCGCAACTATCTCGGCTTCTGGTTCATGCTGCCCGCGATGGTGTTCCTGGTTCTCTTCCTGGCTTATCCGCTGGGGTTGGGCATCTGGATTTCTTTCACCGACGCGCGCATCGGCAGGCCCGGCGCTTTCGTCGGGCTGGAAAACTATGAGTGGCTGTGGGGCGACTCGATCTTCTGGCTGTCGGTATTCAACACGCTGCTCTACACATCCGTCGCCAGCGTCATCAAGTTCGCGATCGGCCTTTATCTCGCGCTGCTGCTGAACGAGAACATGCCGTTCAAGGCGATGCTGCGAGCCTTGGTGCTGATCCCCTTCATCGTGCCGACGGTGCTGTCGGCGCTGGCGTTCTGGTGGATCTTCGATTCGCAGTTCTCGATCATTTCCTGGTCGCTGAAGCAGATGGGATTGATCACCGACAATATCAATTTCCTCGGCGATGTGACCTGGGCGCGGATCTGCGTGATCTTCGCCAACATCTGGCGCGGCGTTCCCTTCGTTGCGATCACGCTGCTGGCCGGGCTGCAGACGGTGTCCCCGTCGCTTTACGAAGCCGCGACGCTCGATGGTGCGACCAGCTGGCAGCGGTTCCGGTTCATCACCTATCCGCTGCTGACGCCGATCATTGCCGTCGTGATGACCTTCTCGGTGCTGTTCACGTTCACCGATTTCCAGTTGATCTGGGCGATGACGCGCGGCGGTCCGGTCAATGCCACCCACTTGATGGCGACGCTGTCCTATCAGCGGGCGATCATCGGCGGCGTTCTCGGTGAGGGGGCCGCGATCTCGAATGCGATGATTCCGTTCCTGCTGGCGGCGATCATGGTCTCCTGGTTCGGACTGCAGCGCCGCAAGTGGCAGCAAGGTGAAAACAATGACTGATCTGCCCACACAGAGGCTCGACCTCAAAGGGGTGTTGTCGGGATCGGCGCGGACGGCGGCTGCCGACGATCACACCGTCGGCATGAGCTATCTGGAGTCGCTGCCGCGGCGCCTGGTGACGCTTTATCTGCCGCTCGGGATCATCGTCGTCGTGCTGCTGTTCCCGTTCTACTGGATGGCGCTCACCGCCATCAAGCCGGACGAGCAGTTGCTCGACCTCAACACGTACAATCCGTTCTGGACCTGGAATCCAACGTTCAAGCACATCCACAAGCTTCTGTTCGGAAGCTACTATCCGCTTTGGCTGTGGAACACGATGTATGTGGCGATCTGCTCGACCGTGCTGTCGATCTTCGCCAGCGTGCTGGCGGCCTACGCCATCGTGCGGCTGCGCTATCGCGGCGCGCAATGGGTCGGCGGGCTGATCTTCCTGTCCTATCTGGTGCCGCCCTCGATCCTGTTCATTCCGCTCGCGACCGTGGTGTTCCAGTACGGGCTGTTCGACACCCCGTTCGCGCTGATCCTGACCTATCCGACCATCCTGATCCCGTTCTCGACCTGGCTCTTGATGGGCTATTTCAAGACCATCCCGTTCGAGCTGGAAGAGTGCGCGCTGATCGACGGCGCTAGCCGATGGCAGATTCTGACCAAGATCGTGCTGCCGCTGGCGATCCCGGGATTGATCTCGGCCTTCATCTTCTGCTTCACACTGTGCTGGAACGAGTTCATCTACGCGCTGACCTTCCTCACGTCCGTGCAGAACAAGACGGTGCCGGTCGCGATCGTCAACGAATTCGTCGATGGCGACGTCTATCGCTGGGGATCGCTGATGGCGGGGGCGCTGGCGGGTTCGCTGCCGCTGGTTATCCTTTACGCCTTCTTCGTCGAGCATTATGTGTCGGCCATGACGGGAGCCGTGAAAGAGTGATCGCGCCGGCCCGTATCTGATAAAACGAACAAAAAAGGAGACGGGTCTTGCACATTCTTATTCTGGGTGCCGCCGGCATGGTCGGGCGCAAGCTGACCGCGCAACTGCTGCGCGACGGGCGCCTCGGCAAGCAGGACATCACCCGCATGACGCTGCAGGATGTGGTGGCGCCCACCAAGCCCGCCACCTCGATCCCGGTCACCGTCGTCGCCTCCGATTTTGCCGATGCCGGCGCGGCCGCGCCGCTGATCGCCGAACGGCCAGACGTCATCTTCCATCTCGCCGCCATCGTATCGGGCGAGGCGGAGGCCGAATTCGACAAGGGCTACCGGATCAATCTCGACGGCACGCGGTATCTGATCGACGCGATCCGCGCGATCGGCGGCGGCTACAAGCCGCGGCTGGTGTTCACGTCCTCGATCGCGGTGTTCGGCGCGCCATTCCCCGAAAAGATCGGCGACGAGTTCTTCCATACGCCGCTGACGAGCTACGGCACCCAGAAGTCGATCTGCGAGCTCCTGATCAACGACTACACCCGCAAGGGCCTGCTCGACGGCATCAGCATCCGCCTGCCGACGATCTGCGTGCGGCCGGGCAAGCCGAACAAGGCGGCGTCCGGATTCTTCTCCAACATCATCCGCGAGCCGCTGGCGGGCGAGGAGGTGGTGCTGCCGGTGTCAGAAGACGTGCGCCATTGGCACGCTTCGCCCAAATCGGCGGTCGGCTTTCTCATGCACGCCGGCACCATGGACCTCAACACCATGGGCGCGCGGCGCAATCTCAGCATGCCCGGGATGTCGGTGACCGTCGGCGAACAGATCGCCGCCCTCGACCGCGTCGCCGGCAAGAACGTCACCGCGCGCATCAAGCGGGTGCCCGATCCGACCATCATCAGCATCGTCAGCGGCTGGCCGCGCGATTTCGTCACCGACCGCGCGCTCAAGCTCGGCTTCACCACGGCCGAGAAGACCTTTGATGACATGATCCGGATTCACATCGCAGATGAACTCGGCGGCAAATTCGCCGGCTAAAGCATGATCCGGAAAAGTGGAAACCGGTTTTCCGAAAAGATCATGCTCAAACAAAAGGATAGAGCGAGATGACGCAGTCATCTTGCTCTAGCGTGCGTTCCGGCGATCCCGTACAGATGCGGTCATGACCAGGGTAGCCTGTATCGGCGAATGCATGATCGAGCTGAAACAGGCCGAACACGGCCTGTTTTCGCGCGGCTATGGCGGCGACACGCTCAATACCGCCGTCTATCTGGCCCGGCTTGGCGCCGGCACCGATTACATCACGGCACTTGGCGACGACACGCTGAGCGACGAGATGATCGCGGGCTGGGCCGCGGAGGGCGTTGGCACGGCACAGGTGTCCCGGCTGCCAGGCAAATTGCCGGGCCTCTACATGATCCAGACCGACGACAAAGGCGAGCGTCGTTTCTTTCACTGGCGCGAGAGTGCCGCCGCGCGCAGCCTGATGGATTTGCCGGAGACGGCGGATATCCTGAATTCACTGGCGAGTTACGACATCGTTTATCTCTCGGCGATCACGCTGTCGCTTTACAATGACATTGGTCGCGGGCGGTTGTTCGCGGGGATCAAGCGCGCGCGGGAAAGCGGCGCGCGTTTTGCCTTCGATACCAATTTCCGCGCCCGCGGCTGGCCGGATCTGGAGATCGCCCGCACCGTTTATCAGGATGCGTTCGATCTCGCCGATATCGTATTGGCCTCGACCGAGGATTTGCTGCCGCTCTATCCCAAAGCGACCAACGAGGATCTGCTGGCGCGTATTTCGGGCGGGGAGGTCGTGCTAAAACTTTCCGAACCCGCGAGCATCCTCCGTCTCGACGGCGTCTTGCATCGGACCCAGGCCGAACCGCTGACGAAACCCGTCGTCGATACCACCGCGGCGGGTGACAGTTTTGCAGCCGCCTACATCGCCGCACGGCTTGCGGGTGCGAAGCCGGTTGAGGCCGCGCGGGCCGGGCACCGCCTCGCCGGCGTCGTGGTATGTCACCCCGGTGCGATTATTCCGCGCAACGCAATGCCGGCCTGATATCGTTGGCACACCAGTAACCTCTCGCAAGGCGTCCCCATGAGCGTGAATGTAACAGCAAGGCAGGAAAAGCTCGCTGGCCTGGTGAAGTCCGCCACCGTCATACCGGTGCTGACCATCGAGCGGCTGGAAGACGCGGTGCCGCTGGCCAGGGCGCTGGTCGCCGGGGGCGTGCGCATGCTGGAAGTGACGCTGCGCACGCCGGTGGCGATCGAGGCCGCCAAGGCCATGATCGCTGAGGTGCCGGACGCCATTGTCGGGATCGGCACCATCCTGAACGGCGATGATCTCAAGCGAACCGAGGCGCTCGGCGCCAAATTCGGCATTAGCCCCGGTGCGACGCCCGAACTGCTGAAGGCTGCTGCGGCGAGCGACCTGCCGTTTGCGCCGGGTATCGCGACCGCGTCCGAACTGATGCAGGCGCTGGCGCACGGGTTCGACCTCGTCAAATTCTTCCCGGCGGAACAGTCCGGCGGTATCAAGGCACTGCGCGCCCTCGCAGGACCGTTTCCGAACATTCGCGTTTGTCCGACCGGCGGCATTGGCGAGGCCAATGCCGCGGCGTGGCTGGCCGAGCCGAACGTGCTGGCCGTGGGCGGTTCCTGGCTCTGCCCGGCGGCGGATATAAGCTCCGGCAACTGGGCCGGCATTTCAGCCATGTGCGCGCGGGCGATGAAATCGCTGAAACCGGCGTGAAGTATTTTTACCGATAGGGTACAAAACCGGCCGAACCGGAACAGGGAGAACGACCATGACAGCCAGCATCGTGGGATGGGCGCATACGCCATTCGGCAAATTCGACGCGGAGACCGTTGAAAGCCTGGTGGTGAAGGTAGCGACCGACGCAATGGCCGATGCCGGCATTTCCGCCGAAGACGTCGATGAAATCGTGCTTGGGCATTTCAATGCCGGCTTCTCGCCGCAGGATTTCACCGCCTCGCTGGTGCTGCAGGCCGACCCCAAATTGCGCTTCAAGCCGACCACGCGGGTCGAGAATGCCTGCGCCACCGGCTCGGCCGCGGTGCATCAGGGCATCCGGGCAATTGCCGCGGGTGCGGCCAAGATCGTGCTCGTGGTTGGCGTCGAGCAGATGACGCGCACGCCGGGCCCGGAGATCGGCAAGTACCTGCTGAAGGCCTCCTATCTGCCCGAGGACGGCGACACGGTCGGCGGCTTCGCCGGGGTGTTCGGCAAGATCGCGCAGAGCTACTTCCAGAAATATGGCGACCAGTCCGACGCGCTGGCGATGATCGCGGCGAAGAACCACAAGAACGGCGTCGCTAACCCCTATGCCCAGATGCGCAAGGACTTTGGCTATGAGTTCTGCCGTGCCGAGAGTGAGAAGAACCCGTTCGTCGCGGGACCCCTGAAGCGGACCGATTGTTCGCTGGTGTCGGATGGCGCGGCAGCCTTGGTGCTGACGGATTCGGAGACCGCCAAGACCATGGGCAAGGCGGTGAATTTCCGCGCCACCGCGCATGCGCAGGACTTCCTGCCGATGTCCAAGCGCGACATCCTGCAGTTTGAAGGCTGCACGGTCGCCTGGCAGCGCGCGCTGCAGCAGGCCGGCGTCAGCCTTTCCGATTTGTCGTTCGTCGAAACCCATGACTGCTTCACCGTCGCCGAACTGATCGAATATGAAGCGATGGGCCTGACGCCGCGCGGGCAGGGCGCCCGTGCCATCAAGGAAGGCTGGACACAGAAGGACGGCAAGCTGCCGGTCAATCCGTCAGGCGGGTTGAAGGCGAAGGGCCACCCGATCGGCGCCACCGGCGTCTCCATGCATGTGATGAGCGCGATGCAGCTGGTCGGCCAGGCGCCCGAGGGCATGCAGCTGAAGAATCCGAAACTCGCCGGCATCTTCAACATGGGTGGCGCCGCGGTGGCGAATTACGTCTCGGTGCTGGAGCCGGGGAAGTAAGTAAGCGTAGGGTGGGCAAAGGCGCACTTGCGCCGTGCCCACCACCTTCACGTGATAGAATGCTGGTGGGCACGCTTCGCTTTGCCCACCCTACGGGACGGCCCGCACGCATACGCCCATACGCGTGGCGCGCTTGATCTTCCGGAAAACCTCCCGTTACTAGTCGGTAACAACGACATCCGGGAGCGAATTGGGCATGGGACCGCTAAAAGGCATCAAGGTCGTCGACATGACGTCCGTGCTGATGGGGCCCTTTGCCACCCAGACGCTCGGCGATTACGGCGCCGACATCATCAAGGTGGAATCGCATGATGGCGACGTCACGCGGCAGATCGGGCCGACGCGGCATCCCGGCATGGGGCCGGTGTTCCTCAACACCAACCGCAACAAGCGCAGTATCTGCCTCGACCTGAAGAAGCCGGCCGGGCGCGACGCCGTGCTGCGCCTGATCGCGAAGGCCGACGTGCTGGTCTACAATGTTCGCCCGCAGGCAATGGCGCGGCTGCAGCTCGGCTACGACGTGGTCTCGAAAATCAACCCGCGCCTGATCTATGCCGGCGTGTTCGGCTTCGGTCAGGACGGGCCCTATGCCGCCAAACCCGCTTACGACGATCTGATCCAGGGCGCCACCGCGCTGCCGGCGCTGATGGCGCAGACCGCCGACGGCGTGCCGCGTTATGTTCCGAATGCCTTAGTCGACCGCATCGTCGGTCTCACCGCGGTCGGCGCGATTTGCGCCAGTCTTGTGGATCGCGACCGCACGGGCCGCGGCCAGCGCGTCGACATCCCCATGTTCGAGACCATGGCGAGTTTCGTCATGGGCGACCACATGGGCGGGCTCACCTATGAGCCGCCGCTCGACAAGGGCGGGTACGCCCGGCATCTGTCGCCGGACCGGCGGCCCTACAAGACCTCCGACGGCTACATCTGCGTGATCGTCTACAACGACAAGCAGTGGACGAATTTCTTCGCCGCCACCGGCCGCGACGATCTGCGCAGCAATCCCAAATTCGCGACCTTTGCCGGCCGCGCCACCAATATCGACACTGTCTATGCCGAACTGGCGCGCATCCTGGAGACCAAGAGCACGTCCGAATGGACTGCCATTCTGGAGAAGGCCGACGTGCCGGTCATGCCGATGCATGATCTGGAAAGCCTGCTGCAGGACCCGCACATCGTTGCGACCGATTTCGCGCCCGTGATCGATCACCCGACCGAGGGGCGCATTCGCAACATGCGGTCGTCGGCGCGGTGGTCGGAGACACCGGTGGAAATGACACGGCTGGCGCCGCGCCTCAGCGAGCACAGCGCCGAGATTTTGCAGGAAGCAGGTTTTTCGGCAGACGAGATTGCGGCCCTGGTTCGCGACGGCGTCACCAAGGCCGTATCAAACAGCTAAGGACTGAGACCATGGATTTCGCGCTGTCGGCCAACCAGGAATCGATCCGCGACGCGATCGGGAAAATCTGCTCGCGCTTTGATGACGCCTATTGGCTGAAGAAGGACAAGGAAGGCGGCTATCCCGCCGATTTCCACCGCGCGCTGGCCGATGCCGGCTGGCTCGGCATCTGCATTCCCGAGGAATATGGCGGCTCAGGGCTCGGCATCACCGATGCCGCGATCATGATGCGGACGATTTCGGAGTCCGGCGCCGGCATGTCGGGGGCGTCGGCGGTGCACATGAACGTGTTCGGTCTCAATCCGGTGGTCGTGTTCGGCACCAAGGAGCAATGCACACGCATGCTGCCGCCGATCATCGACGGCCGCGACAAATCCTGCTTTGCGGTGACCGAGCCCAATACCGGGCTCAACACCACGCAGCTGAAAACCCGCGCGGTGCGCAAGGGCGACAAATACATCGTCAACGGCCAGAAGGTCTGGATTTCGACAGCGCAGGTCGCCAACAAGATCCTGCTGCTGGCTCGCACCACGCCGCTGGAAGAGGTGAAGACGCCGACGCAGGGCCTCAGCCTGTTCTATACGGATTTCGACAAGCAGCGCGTTGCCGTGCACGAGATCGAGAAGATGGGCCGCAAGCCCGTCGATTCCAACGAATTGTTCTTCGAGAACTTTGAAATTCCGGTCGAGGATCGCCTCGGCGAGGAAGGCCGCGGTTTCGAATATATCCTGCACGGCATGAATCCCGAGCGCATCCTGATCGCAGCCGAAGCGGTCGGGCTCGGCCAGGTCGCGCTGTCGCGCGCGTCGGCCTATGCCAAAAACCGCATCGTGTTCAATCGCCCGATCGGCATGAACCAGGGGATCCAGCACCCGCTGGCCAAGAACTGGATGGAGCTGGAAGCCGCATGGCTGATGGTGCTTTCCGCCGGCTGGCAATATGACCAGGGCATGCCGTGCGGCCCGGCGGCCAATGCCGCGAAATATCTCGCGGCCGAAGCCGGCTTCCACGCCTGCGAACAGGCCGTCATGACCCATGGCGGCTTCGGTTACGCCAAGGAATATCACGTCGAGCGTTACTTGCGGGAATCCCTGATCCCGCGCATCGCCCCGATCAGCCCGCAGCTCATTCTCAGCTTTATTGCCGAGAAGGTGCTGGGGTTGCCGAAGTCGTATTGAGATGACGACGAGTAAGGAGGCGGCGTCATGAGCTTCATCACCGGCGTCGGACTGACGTCATACGGCAAGCACGAAGGCTCGTCTTCGCTCGATCTGATGAGCAAGGCGGCCGAGATGGCGATTGCCGACGCCGGGCTGAAGCGCTCCGAGATCGACGGCATCCTTTGCGGCTACAGCACGGTTTCGCCGCACATCATGCTGGCGACCGTGTTCGCTGAGCATTTCGGCATCCGGCCATCTTATGCCCACGCCGTGCAGGTCGGCGGCGCCACCGGGCTCGCCATGACCATGCTGGCGCATCACCTGGTCGATGCGGGAATCGCAAAACATGTGCTGGTGGTCGGCGGTGAAAACCGCCTCACCGGGCAGAGCCGCGATGCCTCGATTCAAGCGCTGGCGCAGGTCGGCCACCCCGACTATGAGGTGACGCTGGGGCCGACGATCCCGGCCTATTACGGCCTCGTTGCGTCGCGCTACATGCACGAATACGGCGTCACCCAGCAGGACCTCGCCGAATTCGCGGTGCTGATGCGTGCGCACGCGCTGACCCATCCCGGCGCTCAGTTCCATGAGGCGATCACGGTCGCCGACGTGATGGCGTCGAAGCCGGTGGCGATGCCGCTGAAGCTGCTCGATTGCTGCCCGGTGTCCGATGGCGGCGCGGCGTTTGTGGTCAGCCGCGAGCGCACGGGTTCAGCCGGCGTCAAGGTGCGTGGCGCCGCGCAGGCGCATACTCATCAGCATGTCACGGCGGCACCGGCCTTGAGCGAACTCGGCGCCGAGATTTCGATCGCGAAAGCCAAAGCCGCATCCGGCCTTGCGATTTCCGACGTGCGCTATGCGGCCGTCTACGACAGTTTCACCATCACGCTGGCGATGCTGCTGGAGGACCTCGGCCTTGCCAAACGCGGTGAGGCGGCAGCAAAGGTGCGGGCAGGGTACTTTGGCCGCGACGGCGAGATGCCGCTCAACACCCATGGCGGTCTGCTGAGTTACGGTCATTGCGGCGTCGGCGGCGCGATGGCGCATCTGGTCGAAACCCATCTGCAGATGACCGGGCGCGCTGTAAATCGCCAGGTCCGCGATGCCTCGATCGCGCTATTGCACGGCGATGGCGGCGTATTGTCGTCGCATGTCAGCATGTTCCTGGAGCGGGTGCGATGAACGCGGATTGGACCAAGGGCGGCGAAGGCATCGTCTACCAATCCTGCGTCGCTTGCGGGAAGGTGCAATATTTCTGTCGCAGCTTTTGCGCGGCCTGTGGCGCGCCGGATCCCGTGGAGAAATCCGCAAGTGGAGCAGGGACGGTCTACGCGACCTCGCTGGTATGCCGCGCCGCAACGCCGGAAACCCGCGCGCACGTTCCCTACAATATTTTGCTGGTCGATACGCCGGAAGGTTTTCGCATGATGGCCCATGGCGACCACGATCTCGCCATCGGCGATCAGGTCAGCGTGCGCTACCAGCCCTTTGCGGGGCGGCTGATTCCATATTTCGCAAAAGCGAAGTAGCCCAAGGCGTTATTGAGCGAAGTCATAACAAAATGCAAAGCTCCGAAGCAATCCAGAGTGACGCGGAACGGATGTTTTCTGGATTGCTTCGTAACGCTTTTACTCACAAGCCGCGGTTTCACCGCGCGTAGAAGATGACGCTGGCGATGACGAGCATTGCCGTCACCGCCAGCATTTGCGCAAACGCCTCCGAGGCCGCCCTTTTGGTGGCTTGCTTCATGCTTTCTCCCTAGACTCGGGCAAGACTCATCGCTGCGTGACAAGCACGCTGGACGGTCCATTATTTTTTACTCGGAACACCCCGCGACGATCATTCGCTTCGATTGAGTCCCCACTCAGCGAACATCGACCGTGCCAAGTTTGAACAGCAATGCGGCGGCATTTTGGCTCCGGCGCAGCCGGATTTTGCGCGCGTGGTGGCGATTTCCGAGCATCGCCCGGTTGATCCGCAGGGAACCGCAAGGCATGATCCGCCTGCAAAATCAAAGAGAACAAGGTGAGAAATGGCCCGCATCGAATACAGCGATCCTGCTAAACACAGCGATCGTACCCGCGAAATCCTCGGCAAGAACCGCAATGCCAATATTTTCAGAATGATGGCGCATTCGCCGAGCTATTTCGAGCAATATTGCCGGCTGGGCGGTGCGATCAGGCACAAGGGTGAGCTCGATCCGGTCGTGCGCGAACTTGCCATCACCCGCACCGGCATCCTGTGCGAGGCGCCTTACGAAATCGTCGCGCACAAGCGTATCGGCAAGAACGTCGGCGTCACCGACGAGCAGAACGAGGCGCTGGAAAATTGGCAGTCGGCCACATGCTTCAATGAGGTGCAGCGCGCGGCGCTCGCTTTCACCGACGAGATCGTCAAGCTGCACAAGCCGACCGATGCGACCTTCAACGCCATTGCCTCGAAACTGACACCGGCCGCGCTGGTCGAGTTGCAGCTTTCGGTTGGCTTCTACATCATGACGTCGAAGTTCCTGGAAACCTTTGCCATCGACCTGCAGCCGGTCACGGAAGTGATTCCATAGGTGGGCGAGAGTATGACTGAAGAGGAACTCGACGCCTCGGTAAGCGTGGCCATCGCCCGGCTACATCAGGCGATGGCCAGAGTTGCCAATGGTGATGTGTCCGCGATCAAGGCGCTTTATTCGCACACCTCGGAAGCGACCAGCTTCTACGGCTGGGGCGGCTACGAAAAGGGATGGGAAGCGGTGTCTCGGCGGTGGGATTGGGCCGGCGCGAGGTTCAAGGGTGGAACCGTCCGTCACGAGAATATCTCCAAGGTCGTCACCCCTGCGATGTTCTACGTGACCGATATCGAGACCTTCGAAAACCAACGCGTCGCCGACGTCGAAGGCATCACCGGCTGGTCCAATCGGGTTACGCATATCTTTTGCCGCGAGGCCGGCGAATGGCGCCTCGTTCACCGCCATGGCAACCGGCTGGAATCGCAGCACGAGCCATCCACCAAACTTGGCGAAGTTGGCCGCTGAGGCGATGGTTTGCCGTTGGCTTCCATTCAATAACGACTGTGTTCGGATGCGGGTACCCTCATGAGCAACGGATGGGAGCTTTCAGCGCAAGCCTGGATCGACTCCATGGGCGAGCGCGGAGATTGGGGCCGCGAGCACGTGCTCGATCCGGTCATGCTCAGCCGCGTGGCGGCAGGCCGGTTCGGGCGTGCGCTGGATGTGGGCTGCGGCGAGGGCCGTTTCTGCAGGATGCTGAAGGCCGCCGGCGTGGCTGCGACCGGGATCGATCCGACCCGTCAATTGCTCGAGGTGGCAAGGCAGCGCGATCCAACCGGCGACTACCGGTCCGGCAATGCCGAGCAGCTTGAATTCGAGGCGGCCAGTTTCGATCTGGTTGTCAGCTACCTCACGCTGATTGATATCGTCGATTTCAGAACGGCGATCAACGAGATGGCCAGGGTTCTGAAACCCGGCGGCTCGCTGCTGATCGCAAATCTCACGGGATTCACATCAGCCAGCGCCGATCGGGGGTGGGTGAAGGATGCCGAAGGACGCCATCTTCACTTTCCCGTCGATCGCTATCTCGAAGAGTTTCCATTCTGGTTCGAATGGGCGGGAATACGCATCCAGAACTGGCACCGGCCGCTTGCCGCCTACATGACGGCCTTGCTCGAAAGCGGCCTGCAACTGACGTTTTTCGCGGAGCCCGGACCGTTGTCCGGCGACCCCGCGCATCAGGAACGGGCTCGGCGGGTGCCCTGGTTTGTCGTGATGGAGTGGCAGCGGCCATCGGTGCGATGATTTCAGGCCCGCGGCCCGTACCGCCGCAGCGCCTCCAGCGTCAGCCCTTTGCCGACCGCGCCGAACGTGTCGCCTTCGACGAGGCGGGCCGCCGGCACCGCCTTCCTGATCGCATTGCGGACATGGGCGAGCTGCACCGAACCACCGGTCAGGAAGACAGCGTCGATATCCTCAGGCCCAAGCCCGGCGTGCGTGAGGCAATTCTTGATGCGGGCGGCGATACGCTCGGCCAGTTGCCCGGTATGGCTGACCAGATCGGGGCGGCTGATGCCAGCGTTGAGGCCGGGCATCACCCATTCCAGCGGAATGTCGGCGCGGCGCTTGTCCGACAGGGCGATCTTGGCTTCCTCGACCTCCATCAACAGCGTGTGGCCGCGCTGTTCCTCAACCACGCGCGCCAGCCGGTCGAGCAATTCAGGCTCGCTGGCCTCGCGCCGGACCTGGCGGATGTCCGCGAGCACGCGCGGCTCATACATGCGGTTGATGCTCGACCAGGTCGCGAGGTCGTGGAAATAGCTTGAGGGCACGTCGAGCCCGGCGCGGCTCATGGCGCTGCCGAAGCCGAACAGCGGCATCACGACGCCGAGGCTGAGCTGGCGGTCGAAATCGGTGCCGCCGATCCGCACGCCGTCATTGGCGAGAATGTCGCTTGAGCGATTGGCCTTGGCATGGCGTTCGGGCCCGAGCCGCACGATCGAAAAATCCGACGTGCCGCCGCCGATATCTGCGATCAACGCGACTTCTTCGCTTTCGATCTGGCGCTCATAGTCCAGCGCCGCGGCGATCGGCTCGAACTGGAAGGTGACGTCGTCGAAGCCGACTTCTCGCGCGATCTGGCGCAGCGTCTCTTCCGCCTTGCGGTCGGCGTCCGGCGCATTGTCGACGAAATGCACGGGGCGGCCGTGCACGACATCGCGCAGTTCGAGGCCGGTAGCCTGTTCCGCGCGCCGCTTCACCGCGCCGAGGTAATAGGCGATCACGTCGCGAAAGCCGGTCCGCTGGCGCCCGAGCCGGGTGGTTTCGTCGATCAGCGAGGTTCCGAGCACCGATTTGAGGCTGCGCATCAGGCGGCCGGGCGCGCCGTCGACATAGGCGGCGATGGCCTTGCGGCCGATCAGGACCGCGCCGTCGACCTCATAGAAGATCGCGCTGGGAATCGTGGTGTAGCCGGCCTCCAGCTCCGCCAGGACCGGCGCCTCGCCTTCGATGGTGCCGAGCGTCGTATTCGACGTTCCGAAATCTAGACCGCAAATGGACATGGACGCTCCCAGGGGAAGCGTCCGTCTACACATTACCGGGCCGTCGATCCACACATATATTGATCCGCAAATAAGGACTTGACCCAACGATTCCGGCACTCCGGGATGCTGATCCACAGATCAATTTCTTTGCGTTTTCGCGGCTCGGGCGGGTTGATGAATCGATCCGTGGTAGTCCATAAGCGGCGTCCCGCGGCCATCATTCCGCCGTGGCCAGTCTGGAAAGAGGTTGCGTGGCAAACATCAATCGACAGATCGCAGAAGAGCTTGGCGTTCGCGAGCAGCAGATCGAGGCGACGGTCACATTGCTCGACGGTGGCGCCACGGTTCCGTTCGTGGCGCGCTACCGCAAGGAGATCACCGGCGGGCTCGATGACGCCCAATTGCGCACCCTGGAAGAGCGCCTGACCTATCTGCGTGAGCTTGAAGAGCGCCGCGTCGCGATCCTCAATTCGGTCCGCGAACAAGGCAAGCTCGATGCCGCGCTGGAAGCCGCGATCATGGCCGCCGACAGCAAGGGGCGTCTGGAGGACATCTATCTGCCGTTCAAGCCGAAGCGTCGCACCAAGGCGGAGATTGCCAAGGAAGCCGGGCTTGAGCCGCTATCCGAACTGCTGCTGACGCAGCCGCAAAACGATCCGCAGGTGGTGGCGGCCAGTTTCGTCGATGCTGAAAAGCAGGTGGCTGACGTCGCCGCCGCGCTCGAGGGCGCGCGTGCGATTTTGGTGGAGCGGTTCGCCGAGGACGCCGATCTGATCGGAAAACTGCGCGAGGAAATGTGGTCGAATGGGGTAATGACCTCGACCGTGCGCAAGGGGAAAAAGCTCGAAGGCGAGAAGTTCAAGGATTATTTCGAATACAACGGAGCGCTGCACAAGCTGCCATCGCACCGCATCCTCGCGCTGTTCCGCGGCGAAAAGGAGGAAATCCTCGAGCTGCAGATTCTGCCCGACGCGCAGGTCCCGGTCGCCAACGTGCCGAGCGCCTATGAACTGAAGATCATGCAGCGCTTCCTGATTTCCGACCAGGGCCGCCCCGGCGACCGCTGGCTGGTCGAGACCGCGCGCTGGGCGTGGCGAACCAAGATCCAGGTGCATCTCAACATCGACCTGCGGATGCGGCTGTGGACCACGGCCGAAACCGAAGGCGTGCGGGTGTTCGCCTCCAATTTGCGCGATTTGTTGCTGGCGGCGCCCGCAGGCGCGCGCGTCACCATGGGGCTTGATCCCGGCTTCCGCTCCGGCGTCAAGGTCGCCATCGTCGATGCCACCGGCAAGGTGGTGGCGACCACGGCGGTCTATCCGCATGAACCGCAGCGGCAGTGGGACGCGGCGCTGGCGACGCTTGGCAAGCTTGCGGTTGCGCACCGCGTCGATCTGATCGCGATCGGCAACGGCACCGCCTCGCGCGAGACCGACAAGCTCGCGACCGAGCTGGTCAAGCTGCTCCCGGACCTGAACATGTCGAAGATCGTGGTGTCGGAGGCGGGCGCATCCGTCTATTCGGCCTCGGCCTTTGCGTCCGAGGAATTGCCGGAACTCGACGTCACCCTGCGCGGCGCGGTCTCGATCGCGCGGCGGCTGCAGGATCCGCTGGCTGAACTGGTGAAGATCGATCCCAAGGCGATCGGCGTCGGGCAATACCAGCACGATCTCGGCGAATCCAAGCTGGCGCGTTCGCTCGATGCCGTGGTCGAGGATTGCGTCAACGCCGTCGGTGTCGATGCCAATACGGCGTCCGCGCCGCTGCTGGCGCGGGTGTCGGGCATCGGCGCGGGTCTGGCGCAAAGCATCGTGCAGCATCGCGACGCCAACGGCCCGTTCAAGTCGCGCAAGGGGCTGAAGGAAGTGCCGCGGCTCGGCCCGAAGGCGTTCGAGCAGTGCGCGGGCTTCCTGCGTATCCAGGGCGGCGAGGATCCGCTCGATGCCTCCGGCGTGCATCCGGAAGCCTATCCGGTGGTGCGCAAGATTCTGACCGCGACCAAGAGCGACATCAAGGCGCTGATCGGCAATGCCGAGATCGTGCGCCAGCTGAAGCCGCAGAATTTCGTCGACGACACGTTCGGTCTGCCGACGGTGACCGACATCCTGCGCGAGCTTGAAAAGCCCGGCCGCGATCCGCGCCCGGCCTTCAAGGCCGCGGTGTTCAAGGAGGGCGTCGAGGAGATCAAGGATCTCAAGCGCGGCATGATCCTCGAGGGCACGGTCACCAACGTCGCGGCGTTCGGCGCCTTCGTCGATATCGGCGTGCACCAGGACGGATTGGTGCACATCTCGGCGATGTCGAAAACCTTCATCAAGGATCCGCGCGAGGTGGTGAAGCCTGGCGACATCGTCAAGGTGAAAGTGCTGGAGGTCGAAGTCGCCCGCAAGCGCATCGCACTGACATTGCGTCTCGACGACGAGGTCGGCGACAAGGGTCCCAAGCTGTCGGACACCAAGATGCGCGAATACTCGAAGGCATCGATGACGTCGTCAGCGCCGCGCAAGCCGCAGGAAGCTGGGGGCGGCGGCGCCCTCGCCGAGGCGTTGCGCCGCGCCGCGGAGAAGAGCGGGCGGGGCAAGACCTAAGTCTCAAGTCCGTAGCCCTAGTTCGACGTCAGCAAATTCACCTTGGCATTGGCGAGGATCAGGCGATCGGCGAGCAGTTGCGCGAGGTTGCGCATGATCCGCTCGCCGGCGCGGGGATGCTGCTCGCGAAAACGTTCGAAATCGCGGAGCGGGACCTCGAAGGCGGTCGCCGACATGTCTGCGAGCACATCGGCGGAGCGGCGTTGCTCCAGCAACGCCATCTCGCCGTACGGCATTCCCGCCGTCAGCGTTGCCAGCCGGATGCCGTCGGGCAGGGTGACGTGCACCACGCCACTCCTGAGGAAAAACACCGAGGAGGCAGGATCGCCGGCGGCGATGATCTTTTCGCCGGGCTGATAGGTTCTGATGGTGCAGAGCGAACTCAGATCGGTCAGTTCCTCGTCCGTCAATCCCACCAGCAGCGGCTGTTCGGACAGTTCCGTCGTCTCGAAAAAATCGATCGAGCCGCCGTGGCGAAACACCACCTGGTCTTCCGCCCATTCGATCGCGGCATCGAGCAGGAAATAGTACCGCATGTTCGGCAGGGTGCCGGTCCGCTCCGCGATCGGCTGCCATTCGGCGTCGGCCCGCTTGATGCCGGACACGATGACGGTGACCTGGTAGGCCGCCAGCTCGCGAAACTCCTCGGCGAGCAGCCGGGCGCCCGCAGGGGTCATCGACGTGACCCGGCGAAAATCAAAGATGACGAATTGCGGACGCGGCTTGGCCACGAGCCGGCGCGCAATATAGTCGACATTGGATAGCGACAGCGTGCCCATCAGCTCGATGACGCGGACGTCCTGATAGTGCGCGGCGAGGATGGTTTGCTCGTGCGGGCGGCGGCTGCGCCGCGACGGGTTTTCGCCGATATCGTAATCGGCAATGATGGCGTTGCGCGCGTTGTCGCTGCGGTTGAGCATGTGCAGGTCGTAATGCGCCGACAGTGCCTCGCAGACCTTGATGCCACGGACGCTGTTGCCGTGCTTGTCGAGTTTGGGCGAATAGCTGCCGAGCCCGATCCGCGCCGGCAATGCGGCCAGAATGCCGCCGCCGACGCCGCTCTTGGCGGGGATGCCGACGCGGTAGATCCATTCGCCGGCGTAGTCATACATGCCGGAACTGGTCATGACCGACAGCGTCCGCGATATCGCGTAAGGCGTCATCACCTGTTCGCCGGTCACCGGATTGATGCCGCGATTGGCCAATGTTGCCGCCATCACCGCGATGTCGCGCGCATTGACCAGGATCGCGCATTGCCGGAAATAGACCTCCAGCACCGAGCTGACATTGTCTCTGATGACCGCGTTGGTACGCAGGAGATATCCGATCGCCCGGTTGCGGTCGCCGGTCAGGCTCTCGGACGAATATACGGCGTCGTCAACGCCAAGCTCGCGGCCGGCGAAGCGTCCCAAGGCCTGGCGGATGTACTCGAACGCGCCGTCGCCCTTGGCCTCATAGATCAGCCCGGAGCAGGCGATAGCGCCGGCATTGACCATCGGATTGAACGGGTGGTTCTCGACGTTGAGGCGGATCGAGTTGAAGGGATCGCCCGAGGGCTCGACGCCGATCACGCTCTCCACCCGCGCGGCGCCCAGCGTGTCCAGCGCCAGCGCGAACACAAAGGGCTTTGACATCGACTGGATGGTGAAGGGGACCTGCGTGTCGCCGACCTCGTAGACATGGCCGTCGAGGGTCGCGAGGCTGATGCCAAAATGGGCAGGGTCGGCCTTCCCGAGCTCAGGGATGTAGTCGGCGACCGCCCCGCTGGTCTCAGGCAGGTACTCGGCATGACAGCCGTCGAGAAACCGCAGCAAAGGCGGTTTCGAACTGGTCCAGGCTAGGGCGCCGGTGGGCGATACTGTCATCGCCTACCGTTTTGCCGCGCAATCACGGGGCGCGCAACTGGTTCGGCAACAGACTTTGGCGCCGGCACAACAGGAAGGCGACCAGCACCGTCGGGATCAGGATGGCGAGGCCCAGGCAGGTGATCTGCAATTGCGAGATCGGCATGATGCCGCCGCCGGGCGTCGCGATCACGAAGCCGCCGATCACCAGCAGCACGCGCAGCGGCCATTCCAGCGCGCCGGCGCCGCGGAGGTCGCCGACATAGGCCTGATAGCCCTGGATGCCGCCGCATATGAAGATGATGCCGAAACAGGCCAGTCCCGTCAGCCCGAGCGCTTCCAGATAGGGGTTGTTCCCCTGCAGCAGCAATGCAGGGTTCAGCACGAAGAAGAACGGGATGAAATAGATGATGCTGCCCACCCACATGCTCTCCCATCCCGTCTTCATCGCGGGCGCACCGGCGATGCCGGCCGCGGCAAAGGAGGCGATAGCCACCGGTGGCGTGATCGCCGACAGCATGCCCCAGTAGAAGATGAACATGTGCACGGCCATCTTGTTGAGCCCGAGCTTTTCCAGCGCGGGCGCCACCAGGATGGCGAGGAAGATGTAGCAGGACGTCGTGGTCAGCCCGAGCCCGAGGATCAGGCTGGTGAACGCGCACATGATGAGCAGCAGGAACGCGTCGCCGCCGGCGATGTTCAGCAAATCGTTGGCGAGGCTTGAAATCACGCCGGTGAGCGAGAACGCGCCGATCAGGAGGCCGCAGCCGGCAAGAATGGCGATCAGCTCGACGAAGGTCTTACCGTTCAGTTCGAGGAACTGCAGCCAGCGCGCGCCGCCCCAGTTCTTGCCCGGGAAGAATTCGTTCAGCGCAGCGAGCAGGCACATGCCCCAGAGGATCGCGTTGAGCACGTCGAACCAGAACATCAGCCCGGTCGCGACGATCGAGAGGACGAGCACCGCCGTATTGCCGCGCTTCCACGGCGCCGGTCCCGACCATTGATGCAGGATCACCAGCAGCACGGATGCGTAAAACGGCGCGTGGCTCTCGCGCTTGAAGTGCAGCAGCATCACCACGAGGATCGCGATGACAAAGAGGTAGTACCAGCCTTCCTTGAAGGCATCCATGAAGCGCGGAAGTTCCTCCCGCGGCAGCCCCTTCAACTTGTGACGCGCGGCATAGGCGTCGACCTGCGCGAACAGGCCGACATAATACAGGATCGAGGGGATGGTCGCGGCGAGCGCTACGTCGGCATAGCTGGTGTTCATGAACTGCGCCATCACGAACGCGGTGGCGCCGAGCACCGGCGGCGCCAGCACGGCGCCGGTCGAGGCGCAGGCTTCGATCGCGGCGGAGTAGGATGGCGTAAAGCCGGTTTTCTTCATCGCCGGGATGGTCATGGTACCGGCCGTCAGCACGTTGGAGACGATGCTGCCGCCGACCGTGCCGAGCAGTCCGCTGGCAAAAACACAAACCTTTGCCGCGCCGCCGCGGAACGTTCCGCACATCGCGAATGCAATGTTGATGAAGAACTTGCCGGCGCCGGTCATCATCAGCGCGGTGCCGAACACCAGGAAGCCGATCACCGTGTCGGCGAAGGCCTGGACCGGAATGCCGAGCAGGCTTTCGCCGGACAGCGTGTGATAGGCGGTGGTCTGTTCCAGGTTCGATTGGGTGCCGCGGAACGGTCCAAGCCATTTGGAATCGGCGAACATCGGATACAGCGTGAAGGGAAGCACGCTGAGCAGGAGACTCCAGCCGCCGGTGCGTCGCAGCGCCTCCATCAGCACGAACCACATCACCAGGCCGGCTGCGATCACCGGTGTCGGCGCGCCGCCGAATTCCCAGCCTGCCGATGCCGCCTTGCGGACGTTCATCATCAGGTAGATCGCCGCGCCGAATGTCAGCACGAACAGCGCGATGTCATACCAGGGCATTCGCTCGATGCTTGCCTTCTCCGAACCTGGAAATATCAGGAACGTGAAAGGCAGCATCAACGCGATCAGCAGATAGAAATATTCGGTGTTGAGCTGCGTGTAGTCGATGAAGAACCGCAATGAGAATTGCTGGTTCACGCACAGCAGGATCGTCACCGCGGTCAGGACGATCAGCAGCCAGCGCCAGCCGCCTTTCAGCGTGCGGATGCGCGAGACCTCGGCTTCCTGCAGGTCGGCCACCGCGACCAGCGGATCGGCCAACTCGACCTTGGCCGGCTCGGCTGGGGCGCCGCCGGTCGGCGACGACACGGCGCGCGGCTGCTGCGCTCTATCGGATGGAGGAAGCGTCATTCATCTGTTCCAATAGTTGCGGGCGATCGGTCGTGCGCGGGTTTGCGATGCTCTATTCGAATCCGTTCGGCATGCCGGCTTTGGCAAGCGCTGCGGCGCGAGCCTTCATCCAGCCATCAAGAAATGCCTTTTCGTCCGACGGCGGGCTGGCCTTGCCGTAGTCGGCCCACGCCGCGGCCAGAACGGCCTGCCGCTTGAAGAGCGCATTGTTGTGCGCCTCCTGGTCGTCGCTCCATTGGCCGGCTTCCTTCATCGCCTTCACCGCGCCGGGATGGAGGGGCACCGCCCAGTTTTTGGTCTGCCGGTCGGCTGCCAGACCGGCAGCGCCGGCGGCGGCATCCTTGTAGAGGTCGTAGCCCGTGATCATTGCCTTGGTCACGGCATAGACCTGGTCAACCGGCTGCGATCCATAGACGACGAAAATGGGATACGGATAGTTTCCGAGTTCGATCGGCTTTTCCTTGGAAATGCCGGCGCCGCAGGTTGCGACATGCGGGAAGAAGAACGAGCCGACTTTCTTGACACGTTCCCAACCTGCCTTGTCGCTGTGCGGGAGCGGGGGCCAGACGATGCCGCGCGGCGAGGTCTCGGCTTCCTTTGCGGGAGCGGTGATGGTGGTCGCGAAGGCGGCATCGACGTCGTTGTTGATCAAGCCCTTCCACATCGCGCCATAGCTGGAGAATTCCACCGCCTTGACGTCGCTCTGCTTGAGATCGCCGAACGCCAGGATCGCAAGCGCGTTCTGGTTCAGCGCCGGGGAGCCGACGACGAAACCGACTCGCTTTCCGCGGAGATCCTTGACCTCCTTGACCCCGGTATCGCGGGCGACGCCGAGCGAACCCGCGTTGCAGTCGACCGACGAGAGCACCAGTTGCAAGGCTTGCGGCCCCCATTCCTTGGCGCCGAACTCAAACACGCCTTCCTGCGCGAAATAGGTGCCGGACCCCATCGCCGAAGACATCGCGCGACCGGCGCGCAAGGGCGCGAGGCGCGCCACGTCATTGCCTGCGGGGAGGACCCGCAGGTCGGTGCCGTATTTGTCCTTCATCATCTTGCCGACGGCGACCGCAATGTTGAATCCGGCGGTACCGGTATCATAGGCGGTGAACGTCATGGTCGGCGGCAGCTTGACGTCCTGGGCCAGCGCCGGCGCAAACGCCATGAGCGAGATGCCTGCGAGTGCGGCAGGCGCAAAGTTCGACAGTCGACGGTTCATGTTTCCCCCAAATTGTTTCGCTAGATGAAACTTTTTCTGATTGGGATGATGTCATCGCAGCATTGCGATGGCAACGTCCGAGCACGTTCACGTCCACCATTATGCCAGTCGCACTGGCGGACAGATCGTCACGCATCAAAAGTATGACGCGAAATGGCTAGGCTTCGACGATCGCGACCACCTGTCCTTCAGCGATCACGTCGTCGAGTTTGACCAGAATTGCCTTGATTTTCCCGGTAATTGTCGAGGTTACCGGGATTTCCATTTTCATTGCTTCGACGAATGCAATCTCGTCGCCGTCACCGACACTCGCTCCGGCTTCTGCGGCCAGCGCGCACACGCGTCCGGCGACTTCAGTCACAATCTTGATCTCTGGCATGCCACCCTCCGGGACCGTGTGACGTGACAATTTCGTCCCGCGAACGGCTTTTTGTTGTGGCCGCAGATTGCCTGAGGTAGCTTGATCTGCAAGTGGAATTTTATTCCGCAGGGCGGAACGGAGCCAAAAAATATGGGAAGACGCTCGGAGCGGCTTAGCAAACAGGGAATGCTTGCCAGCGATCTGGCGGGCGAGGGCGATGTGATTCAGGTGGTGTCGCGGGCGTTCGATGTCCTGCGCTGCTTCGAGGGTCACGAAGCCCGACTCGGCAATCTCGAAATTTCCAATCGCTGCGGGTTGCCGCGATCGACGGTGTCGCGGTTGACGCACACGCTGACGCGGATGGGCCAGCTGGTCTATCTGCCGCGCGACCAGAAATATCGCATCGGCCCGAGCGCGGTGGCGATGAGCACGTCGATGATGAAGGGATTGCAGCTGCGCAATCTGATCCGGTTGCGGCTGCAGGATGTCGCCGAGCAATTGCCGGGCACCGTCGGCTTCGTGATTCCGGATCGCTTTCAGCTGGTCTATCTCGAGTTCGCCCGCGCCGCGAATGCGCTCGGCCTGCACGAGACCACCGGTAGCCGGATTGCGATGGCAAGCACGGCGGCGGGGCACGCCTACACCGCGGCGCTCGACGACGATGTCGGCGATGCGCTGATAGTGGAAATGGAGCGCGAGATGCCGGATAGCGCGCGGATGCTGAAGTCGCGCATCGAGGACAATCGCCGTCATCTGCGCGAACACGGCTATGTCGTGGCTTGCGGCACGTGGAGCCCGCACATCAACGGTTGCGCCGTGCCGCTGTGGTCGCCGCAATATCAAACCTATGTCGTGGCGACAATTGGTCTGCTGTCCGCGATGTTCGATGAAAAGCGGGTACACCGCGACGTGGCGCCGGTGATGGTCGAACTGGGGGCTGCGCTCGGCGGTCTGCTCGAAGGCGCCGACGGCGACATCTTCACCAACCGGCTGGAAAGAAAAGCGCTTCCGGTGTCAGTGCATAACAATAATAAAATCATCAAGGCGGAGGATACGAATGAACTGGAAGCCGGAACTCGACGACCTCGCCCGGCGCGAAGCGTTCGCGCGCGAGATGGGAGGCGTTGACAAGGTCAAGCGTCAGCATGACCAGGGCCGGCTCACCGTTCGGGAGCGCATCGACAAGATCGTTGACCAGAAGTCCTTCCACGAAATCGGCGCCATCTCCGGCATTGCCGAATATGACGAGAACAGCGAACTCAAGCACCTGACGCCCGCGAACTGCGTGTTCGGCCGGGCCAAGGTCGAGGGCCGTCCGGTGGTCGTCGTCGGCGACGATTTCACCGTGCGCGGCGGCTCGGCCGACGCCTCGATCTCCGCCAAACCGTTGATGGCCGAGGAGATGGCGCATGACTTCCGCCTGCCGATCATCCGCGTGATCGAAGGCTCGGGCGGCGGCGGCTCGGTGAAGACGATCGAGACGCGAGGCGCCGCCAATCTGCCGGGCGGCGTCGGCGGCACGCGCTGGTACTGGTTCACGACGGCGAACATGGCGCGCGTGCCGGTGGTGGCGCTCGGCCTCGGCTCCGTCGCGGGCCTCGGCGCCGCACGGCTGGCGGCGAGCCATTATTCGGTCATGACCCGGAGTTCGGCGATGTTCGTCGCCGGGCCGCCGGTCGTAAAGCGCCTCGGCCAGGACCTGACAAAACAGGAACTCGGCGGCGCGGACATCCAGACCCGCGCCGGCGGTGTGGACGATGCCGTCGACACCGAGGAAGAGGCGTTCGAGCGTGCCCGGCGCTTCCTGTCCTATCTGCCGTCATCGGTCTACGAGCTGCCGCCGACCACGCCCTGCACCGACGATCCGGAGCGCGCCGAGGAAGCGCTGATGAAGGCGGTGCCGCGCAACCGCCGTCAGGTCTACAAGATGCGCCCGATCATCGACGCCGTCGTCGACAAGGGCTCGTTCTTCGAGGTCAACGCCAATTTCGGCCGTCCGATCATCACCGGCCTCGCGCGTCTCGAAGGCCGCGCGGTGCTGCTGCTCGCCAGCGATCCCTTCCATTACGGTGGATCGTGGACCGCGGAGGCCTGCCAGAAGGTGGTGCGCTGGGTCGACTTTGCCGAAACCTTCCATCTGCCGGTGGTCTATCTGATGGACTGCCCGGGCTTCATGATCGGGCTCGAGGCCGAGAAGTCGGCGACCATCCGGCACGGCGTGCGCGCAATGGCGGCCGTCAACCAGAGCACCGTGCCCTGGTGCACCATCATCGTGCGCAACGCTTTCGGCGTCGCCGGCGTCGTGCATCAGCCGGCTAACCGATATTCGATGCGCTACGCTTGGCCCTCGGCCTATTGGGGCTCGCTGCCGCTCGAGGGCGGCATCGAGGCCGCCTATCGCGCCGACATCGACGCGGCGGAAGACCCGGCCGCAAAGCTGAAAGAGATCGAAGACCGTCTCAACAAGCTGCGCTCGCCGTTCCGCTCGGCCGAAAAATTCTGGGTCGAGGAAGTGATCGATCCTCGCAAGACGCGCTCGCTGCTCTGTGAATTCGCGCGGCTGGCGGAACGGGTGCTCACGACCGGGCCAGCGACGAACATGGCGATAAGGCCGTAGGTGGTTGCCTCTTCCTTCTCCCCTTGTGGGAGAAGGTGCCTTCGCGGAACGCCGAAGGCGGATGAGGGGTCTCTATCCGCGGAGACAGACCCCTCATCCGTCTCGCCGCCGCTTCGCGGCGTCGCAGTATCGCCCATCCCGGCGGCGGCGCGCCGACCCAGACAACGCGCATCAGGGACGGGGTGATGGTGGGCGTTCGCACCACCATCACTTACTAGGCTACGCTGCTGCTACTGCGGTAGCCGGCTTCGGTGCCGGCCTCGCGATCGCCAGCGTGATCAGCGCCGCGACGATGCAGAGCGCGCCGGCGACGAAGAAGGCGGGCACATAGGTCGCATAGATCGTCCGCGATAGCCCCGCGCCGAAGGCGGCGATGCCGGCGCCCAGCTGGTGGCCGGCGAAAATCCATCCGAACACCAAATTGGCGCGCTCGGGCCCGAACCGTTGCGCGGTCAGCCGTACCGTCGGCGGCACCGTGGCGATCCAGTCCAGCCCATAGAACATCGCAAATACCGACAGGCCGTAGAACGAGAAATCCGTAAACGGCAAGAACAGCAGGGACAGCCCGCGCAGGCCGTAATACCAGAACAGCAGCCAGCGATTGTCGTAGCGGTCCGACAGCCAGCCGGAGACGATGGTGCCGACGAAGTCGAAGATGCCCATCGCGGCGAGCAGGCTCGCGGCCTGGACCTGCGGAATACCGTAATCGAAGCACATCGGAATCAGATGCACCTGGATCAGGCCGTTGGTGCTGGCGCCGCAGATGAAGAAGGTGCCGAACAGGATCCAGAACACTTTCGTCTTCGAGGCGTCGCGCAAGGTGCCGAGCGCGGCGGCCATGATCGGCGCATTGCTCGGCGGCGGCGATACGATCGGCTCGGTGCCCTCATCGCCGTACGGCCGCAGACCAAGGTCGCTCGGGCGGTCGCGCATGATCATCGCCACGGCAAAGGCCGCGACGCCCAGCATCACGCAGATCAGCGCCAGCGCGTTGCGCCAGCCATAATGCTCCGTCAGCGTTGCCAATAGCGGCAGGAAGACGAGTTGGCCCGTCGCCACGCTGGCGGTGAGGATGCCGACGACGAGGCCACGCCGCGCCACGAACCAGCGTGCCGAAATCGTGGCGCCCAGCACCAGCGCGGTCATGCCGGTGCCGAGGCCGATCACGACGCCCCACAGCAGCATCAGGTGCCAGACCTGCGTCATGAACAGCGAAGCGATCAGCGCGGAGGCCACGATCGTCAGCGATAGCAAGGACATGTTGCGCAGGCCGTAACGGTTCAGCAGCGCGGCCGCGAACGGCGCCATCAGCCCGAACAGGATGAAGCGGATCGACAGCGCCGAGGAAATCTCGGCGGCGCTCCAGCCGAACTCCTTCTGCAGCGGCACGATGAAGACGCCGGGCGCGCCGACGGTACCGGCCGAGATCAGGGCGGTGAAGAAGGTCACACCGACCATCGCCCAGCCGTAATGGATGTTGCGGCGGGCGAGGGAGGCGGACAGCCAGTTCGAAATCATTGAGCCTCTGAGAAATTCGATTGGAAGATTGGCAGGATGTGTCGGAGCGGGCACATCCTGCCACAATCGCCTCGTGACATAAATGCTGAACTTCCCTCGTTTTCGGACATCCTGCTAATGCACGATGCGCTCGACCGCGATCGCGGTGGCTTCGCCGCCGCCGATACAGAGCGTCGCGACGCCGCGCTTCAGGTTCTGCGCTTCCAGCGCATGCAGCAACGTGACGATCAGGCGCGCGCCGGTGGCGCCGATCGGGTGGCCAAGCGCGCAGGCGCCGCCATTCACGTTCAGCTTCTCGCGGGGAATTCCGAGGTCGCGCTGCGCCGCCATCGCCACCACCGCAAACGCTTCGTTGATCTCGAACAGGTCGACATCGCCGACGCTCCAGCCGACCTTGTCGAGCAGCTTGCGGATCGCCGGGATCGGTGCCGTCGTGAACCATTGCGGTTCCTGGCTGTGGGTGGTGTGGCCCTTGATCTCGGCGAACGCCCGCAGGCCTTCGCGATCAGCCAGCGAGCGCCGCGCCAGGATCAGCGCCGCTGCGCCGTCGGCGTTGGCGGAGGAGGCGGCCGGCGTAATCGTGCCGTTGGCGCGGAACGCCGCTTTCAGCCCGGGAATTTTGGCGGGATCGACCTTGAGCGGGTGCTCGTCATTGGCGATCACGCGCGGACCGGTCTTCTCGCTGACCGTAATCGGCACAATCTCGGCCTTGAACGCGCCGCCTTCCACCGCCTTGCGGGCGCGCGTCAGCGTCTCGATCGCGTAGGCGTCCTGATCGGCGCGGGTGAACTGATAGGCTTCCGCGGTGGCCTCGCCGAAATCACCCATCGAGCGGCCGGTCTCGTAGGCGTCCTCAAGCCCGTCCATCATCATGTGGTCGATGATCCGATCATGGCCGGCGCGATAACCCGCGCGCGCCTTGCTGAGCAGATAGGGCGCGTTCGACATGCTCTCCATGCCGCCCGACAGCACGATCTCGGCCGAGCCGGCCTTGATGATGTCGTGGGCCAGCATGGTGGCCTTCATGCCGGAGCCGCACACTTTGTTGACGGTGGTGGCGCCGGTGGCATCCGGCAGCTTGGCGCCGCGTGCGGCCTGGCGCGCCGGGGCCTGGCCCTGGCCGGCCGGCAGCACATTGCCCATGAACACTTCGTCGATCCGCTCCGGCGCCAGTTTTGCGCGTTCCAGCGCCGCGCCGATCACATGCGAGCCGAGCTTGTGGGCGCTGAAGGGTGACAACTCGCCCATGAAGCGGCCGAGCGGCGTGCGGGCGGCGGACAGGATGACGACGGAATCGGAGGCGACCATGGCGGAACTCCCAGGGATGTTCGGACAATAAGATTATGAACATCATATGATGCGCTGCAAAAATTGCAACGGATGATCTCATGAAAATGAGTGGATCATTCCATGAGAAAATCTCGCGTTCGGATGAACTGAATTGATGTGGAGCCGCGTCGCGCTATTCCAGCCCGTCGAGCGCCGTCCGGATGGCGTTCTGGAACACGGCGATGTCACCGAGTTCATGGCCGAGCACCAGCGCCAGCCGGGTCAGGAACAGCGCCTCGCGCTCGGGACCTGCCGAATCGATGGCTGTTGCGAGCGTCTCATAGGCGGTTTCGAAATCCGCTGATGGCATCGTGCTCATCCTCTGGCCCTCCCGAGGCACAAGGCGGCGGTCCGCAGCACCTCATTTGCGGCGATCGTTTTCCATCGCCCGGCTACATGCAGGTCGGGACGCAGCAGATAGAGCGTGCCGGGAGCGGCCGCGTACAGGCGAGCAATCTCGCCGTCGGCGTCGCTGACGTGACTGGTTCCGATCAAGAGTGCGGCAAGGCGCTTGTCGGTGTTGCGAAGCCGGTCGAGGAGCATGATGTCGTCGGTGGACGGCCCGCCCCGGCAGAACAGGATAGCAGTCAGGCCAATGCCGGCCTGATCCAGCAAATGACTCCCGTCGGGAAGCTTCGCGTTCGGCGCAACGCTGCCGCAGACGGGGCCGCCCGTAAACTCGGCATCGCGACTTGCATAGGGCGTCAGCGGGCTTTCAGAATAGGTGTAGGGCTGCATCTGCCTGGGATTGGCGAGGCCGCGCGGAAATTCGTGCTTCAGGCTCAGCGAGAGCGCCGCCTCACGCGCCAGTCGCCAGCCACGGGTCGGCGGCGTCATGAAACGCGTGCTCTTGGTGGCGTTGGCGAACACATCGAGCGTGGCGCCGCGGCGCTCCGGCGAATAGCTGTCGAGCAGGGCTTCATCCGCCTCGCCGTTGAGGACGAGCGCCAGCTTCCAGCCGAGATTTTCGGAATCCGCGAGGCCGTTGTTCAGCCCGCGCACGCCAAAAATCGGGACGATGTGCGCGGCGTCGCCGATGAAGAACACCCGGCCGTGCCGGTAGTCGTCGAGGCAGAGCGTGTTGGCGGAATAGACGCTCCACCATTCCAGTTCCCACGGTCTGCCGTGGCCGATGTCACCAAGGATGGCGCCGACGCGCGCGCGGATGTTTTCCTCGCGCATCGCCTCCTGTTCGCTTTCGCCTTCGCGGAGCTGGTAATCGACGCGCCAGATCCTTTCCGGCTGCTTGTGGATCAGCACGGTGCCGCCGGGATTGCCGCTCGGCTCGAAGAAGGCGCGGCGTTCGGTCGGGAAGTCGTGGTCCATGCGGATATCCGCGATCACGTAGCGACCTTCATAATTGTCGCCCTTCATCCGCAACCCGAGCTGGGAGCGGATCGGCGAACGCGCGCCGTCGGCGGCCAGCACATACCCGGCATCGAGGCGGTAGTTGCCGGCGGGCGAGGTGACGCCGATCGAAACGCCATCCGCGTCCGGCTTGATGTCGGAAAGCTCGCTCTGCCAGCGCATGTCGATGAGGTCGCACGCCGCGACCGCGTCATGCAGATATTGCTCGATATACTGCTGCTGCAGATTATACATCGGCAGGTATTTTTCATTCGGCGGATGCGGCATTTCGAGCCGGAAGATCTGCTCGCCGCGGTAGTAGCTGCGGCCGTAGCGCCATCCCAATGATTTCTGTAGGAAGGGCGCGACCGCGCCGATCCGCTCCAGGATATGCATGCTCGGCCGCGCGATGCAGAGCGCGCGGCTGCCGTCGTTGAAAGTGTCCTTGCGATCGATCAGCACACTGCGAACGCCGTACCGCGCCAGCACCAGCGCTGCCGTCATCCCGATCGGGCCGGCGCCGACGATCGCGACGGGATGGCGAACGGCCACGCCGTCCAGTTCGGGCACGCGCCGCGCCGGAAAGATCGGATAGTTGAAGTAGAGCGAATCCAGCGGCCCCTTGCCGGCAGGTCTCATGCGTTTCCCGCTTTGTTCATCCGGTTCCTTGTTCACGCCGACTACAGCTTGAAAGAAGCGGGATGGCAAGGCAGCATGTGTCGAACGCGAACAACCTTCACGATTGAAAGAAGGCCGTACGATGAATCAGCCAACCCGCAGCGAGCAGACGGAATCCAACGAAGTTCTCTACGAGGTCGACGAGGGCATTGCGGTCATCACGCTCAATGCGCCTGAGCGCATGAACACCATCTCCGGGCCGATGCTGAACGACCTGACGCGGCTTTTGATCAGGGCCAATGAGGACAAGGCCGTGCGCTGCGTGATCCTGACCGGCAAGGGGCGGGCCTTTTGCGCGGGGCTGGATTTGCGCAAGGAGCGCAGCGGGGATGGGCTCAGCTCGGCATCCTCGAGCACCTCGCTCGACCTGCGCAACACCCCGCCGACGGTGATGCAGGCGATGGACAAGCCGACGATCTGTGCGGTGAATGGCGGCGCGGCGGGCTACGGCATGGATACCGCGCTTGGCTGCGACATCCGCATCATGGCGGAATCCGCCAAACTGGCCGCCGCCTTCGTCAAGCGCGGGGTGGTACCGGAGTCCGGCGGCACCTGGTTCCT
Organism: Bradyrhizobium sp. OAE829; assembly: GCF_040546575.1. Lineage (NCBI taxonomy): Bacteria > Pseudomonadati > Pseudomonadota > Alphaproteobacteria > Hyphomicrobiales > Nitrobacteraceae > Bradyrhizobium > Bradyrhizobium sp. OAE829. The sequence goes on from NZ_JBEPOE010000001.1 coordinate 7,916,022, forward strand.
GCCGCGCATGATTGGTTGGGCCAAGGCCTCCGAACTGATCTTTACCGGGCGCACGCTCAGCGCGCGCGAATGCCTCGAATGGGGGCTCGCCAACGAGGTGGTGCCGGATGCGGATCTGGTGGGGAGGGCGCGTGCGGTGGCGCGGGAGATTGCCGCCAATGCGCCTTTGGCGGTGCAGGCCGCCAAGCGGATGATGCGGATGGGACTGAACGAGACGTTCCCGGACCATGTGCACCACGTCTATCTGCAGCTCCTGCCGCTGTTCAAGACGCAGGACATGCAGGAAGGCATCAAGGCCTTCATGGAGAAGCGCGAGCCGAAATTCGAAGGCCGCTGAGGCGGGCGATAAATTGTTACCACGCGGCCGCCTTTTCGCGGCGAAGCGCGCCGGGATTTCAGATCGCACCTGAAAACGAGAACTTGCTGACGTCCAGATGTGATTGGCCAAGCGCCATCTGCGCAAGGGTTTCTCCGACAGCGGCGGAATGCTTGAAGCCGTGCCCCGAGCACGGCGAGGCGATGATGACGTTCTTCATGTCGGGGTGGTGATCAATGATAAACCGGGCGTTCTTCACACAGGTGTAGAGACACACCTTGGTCTTCACGCAGTTTTCGTCGAGGCCAGGGAAGAACGGCCCGACATAGGTTCTGAACATCCCAGTGATTTCGTCTGGATCAACGCTCCGGCGAGCCGAGTCGGGCGTCGTCGTATCTTCATACTGCTCGGTGGCGATCTTCACCCCTTGCTCGGGGTGGCCAATCAAGGGAAAGCCGTAGATGCTCTGGGGTGCCGGAAGTTGCCAGATGTACACCGGAAATCGCTCTGGAAGAAATTCGGCGTATTGGTTCTGGTTTTTCAGGCCAAACCAGTAAAGCACCTGCCGCGTTATGCTGAATTGCCGATCCAGGCCCAATACCTGGTTGATCCATGGGCCGGCGGTTATGATGAGTTTCTTGGCGCGATAGGTGCTGACGCCTGTCGTCACCTGCACGCCGTCGCCATCGGGTTCGAATTTCAGCACCTTCTCGTAAAAGCGCAGCATGGCGCCCGAGGTGGCCGCGAGTTGAAGCTGTGCCTCCACGCATGACTCAGGTCGAACAAAGCCGCTGACCTCGTCGAAATAGGCTTCGTCGTCGTCGTTGACATTGAAGGCGGGAAAACGCTGCCTGATCGTTCTGCCATCCAGAATTTCGTGGTGGATCCTGGCCTCGTCGGCTGCCGTCACCGTGGTCTTGAGGAATTCCGGATTTTCATGTCCGGCGGCACGCTGGCCCTTGCCGGAGATCACCAGCAGTCCATTCTGGGTGAAGAGATCCCGACCGGTGCGGCTTTCGATGTCGCGCCATATCTCGTGCGAGCGCTTGGCAAAAGGCGAGTACTCGGGACCCTCGCCGCAGGCGATGCGCGTAATTCGGGTATCGCCGTGCGTCGAACCCAGCTCATGAGGCGGCTTGAACTGATCGATCCCGAGAACGGCGGCGCCTCGACTGGCCAGTTGGTAAGTCGCGGCGGAGCCCATTGCTCCCAAACCCAGTACGATTGCGTCGAACGACCTTTCCATTTGTTCTCCTGCGCTTACCGCTTGCGGTCGAGAAAACCCTGCATCATCCGTTGCGGCTCTCCGGTCAGGAAGGACTGCCCGAACACGCCGACGCTGAGATTGACGGACTCCTTGAGCGGCAGTTCCTCCCACTGCCGCAGCAGCGCCTTCTGCGAGCGCAGCGCTTCCGGTCCGCATTCGAGCAGCGCCTTGACCGTATGCTCGACCGCCTCATCGAGGCCGCCGGCCGGCGCGACCTTATCGACCAGTCCCCACGCCAGCGCCGTCGGGGCATCGATATTCTCCGCGGTCATCACCAGCCAGCGGGCGCGGCCCCAGCCGATCAGCCGCGGCAAGAGCGCGGCGTGGATCACCGAGGGAATGCCGACCTTGACCTCCGGCATGCCGAAATGGGCGTCGTGCGCGGCAATCCGGAAATCGCAGGCGGCCGCAACCTCAAGCCCGCCGCCGAGGCACCAGCCGGGTAGCCGCGCGATCACGGGCGCCGGGAATTGGCGCACGGCTTCGCAGAGGTCGCGCAGCCGAGTGATGAAAGCTTCGGCAGATTTCTGGTCGAGTTTGGCCATTTCCTTGATATCGGCGCCGCCGATCATGCTCTTCTCGCTCTGGCCGGCCAGGATCACCACGCGAATGGTCCGATCGGTGGCGAGTTTCTCAAAGCCTTCGCGCACGCCTGATGTGACGGCGGAACTCAGGATGTTGAGCGAACCGGCATTGCAGATCGACAGCCGCACCACGCCGCGGGAATCGCGGTCGATGCCGCAATGGGGATTGAGCATTTCCATCTGATTTCTCTCGTTCAGTTGAGGCGGTTAGTCCCACTTCCCGGACAATGCGCCGGCTTGTCAAGGGCAGGGGAAGAGCCGTTGCGCTACGAACCCTGCCAGTATAATATGATGATTGTCATTTAAGGGGAGCCGCCATGACCGTACTCGACACCGCCGACCTGTTTTCGCCTGCGATGCGCCGGGAGAGGGTGGTGGACTGGCAAGCGCCGATCCCGGCCGCGAAGGCGGCGTTTGGGATGTCCGGGATCGAGGCGATGCGCGCGATCCGCGATGGCATCCTGCCGCCGCCGCCGATGGCTCGCCTGATTGGGTTCCAGATGCGCGTTGTCGAGGAGGGCCGGATCGTGATGGAACTCGAGCCGCATGAAAGCCTGGAAAATACCATCGGTCTGTTGCACGGCGCGACTGCGGCGGCTCTGCTCGATACCGCCATGGGCTGTGCGATCTCGACCATGCTGCCGGCCGGGCAGGGCGCGGTGACGCTCGATCTCAAGCTGACCTACCTGCGGCCGCTCTCGGTCAGGTCGGGCAAGATCTCGGCCGAAGGCAAGATCATAAAACTCGGCCGCCAGACCAGCTATACCGAGGGCTTTGTCCGCGACGGCGCCGGCAATCTTGCAGTGCACGCGACCGCCACCTTCTCGATGATCGGCGGCGAGGCCAAGACGAAATAGTTGCAGCTATTTTACGCGCAACTGCTATTATATGACTGCAAACATCTAATGGTTACGGGATTACGATGCGTTATTCCAAGGAGCACAAGCAGGAAACCCACGCGCGGATCGTGAAGAAGGCGTCCGTGCGGCTTCGCGAAAAGGGCGCGCATGGCATCGGCGTCGCCGACCTGATGAAGGAGGCCGGCCTGACCCATGGCGGCTTCTACGCCCATTTCGATTCCCGCGAGGCGCTTGTCATCGAAGCCTTCGCCTATGCGATGGACCGCTCGACCGAGCGCTGGCGCAAGGTCGCCGACGAGACAACGCCGGACAAGCGTCTCGCAACCATCGTCGAGAATTATCTGACGCCCGTTCATCGCGACGATCCCGGCCATGGCTGCGCGGTGCCGACGCTCGGCGCCGAGATCGCGCGCGAGAGCGCGAAGACGCGGAAGGCATTTGCGTCCAAGCTGGAAGCGATGATCGACATGATGGCCGATCAGATCCTCGACGTCCCCCGCAAGGTTGCGCGCAAGCAGGCGGTCGCGGCGCTCGCGACCATGATGGGCACGCTGGTGCTGTCGCGGATCGCCGGCAATGGCGAGTTTTCCGACGAAATTCTTTCCGCCGGGCGCGAGGCCGTGCTCGGTCGCGCGGCGGCGGCGAAGAAGCCCGTGGCGAAGTCGAAGGCGAATTAGCTTCGTAGGGTGGGCAAAGCGCAGCGTGCCCACCATCAGGATCAACGGAGCGGATAGATAGTGGGCATGGCGCAAGTGCGCCTTTGCCCACCCTACAAATTACCGCCCGCTAAACAGCGCGCGCTCGCCTTCCACCGCTCTCGTAGATGTAATCCGCCACCGCACGGATCCGCGCCAAATCCTTGCTGTCGGCATGCATCAGCAGCCAGAACGTCCGCGAGATCGTGATCTCGTCCGGCAGCACCGGGCGCAGCTCGGGATGCGCCGTCGCCATGAAATGCGGCAGCACGGCGATGCCGAAGCCGGCGATGGTGGCGTTGAGCTGCGCGATCAGATTGGCGCTGCGGAATTTTGCGGAGATCTTTGGGCTAACCTGCGGCAGATAATCCAGTTCCGGCGTGAACAGCAGTTCCTCGATGTAGCCGACGAAGCGATGTGCGGCGAGGTCGCCGCGCCCGGTAATCCCGGGCGCGCGGTCGAGATAGGCGGGGGCGGCATAAAGCCCGAGGCTGTAGTCGAGCAGGTTGCGCCCGACGATCCGGCCTTCCTTCGGCATGGTCAGGCTGATCGCAATATCGGCCTCGCGCTTGGACAGGCTGAACAGCCGCGCGGTGGCGACCAGCTGCAGGTCGAGGTCCGGGTAGCGCTCGACGAATTTTACGAGGCGCGAGGCCAGGAAGTGGCTGCCGAAACCGTCGGGGGCGCCGATCCGCACCGTGCCGGTCAGATGGGCGCGGGAGCCGCCGACCGCCTCCTGGTTGGCGACGATGGTCGATTCCATCGCTTCCGCGCTGTCGGCGACGCGGTGGCCGGCCTCGGTCAGCAAATAGCCGGTCTTGCGCCGATCAAACAGTTTTGCGGACAGATGCCGTTCCAGCCGGTCGACACGCCGGATCACTGTGGCATGATCGACCCCAAGCTGTTTTGCGGCAGCGGATACCGTTCCGCCGCGCGCAATCGCCAGCAGAAAACGGAAGTCATCCCAATCGATCGTACCGCCGCCTTGATCCAGCATTTCCGCACATCTATGGTGCAATTTATCGCACTTGTATCCTAGGAAATGCAGGTCAAAAAGGGCGGTAAAGCGATCTAACCGGGTCTAGGGAGAAGATTCATGCGTTCAATCGGACATTTCATCGGCGGCAAAGAGGTCAAGGGCAATTCGGGCCGCACAGCCGACGTATTCGAGCCGATGACCGGCGACGTCCAGGCCAAGGTGGCGCTGGCGTCCAAGGCCGAGGTTCGCGCCGCCGTCGAGAACGCCAGGGCAGCCCAGCCGGAATGGGCCGCGACCAACCCGCAGCGCCGCGCGCGCGTGATGATGAAATTCGTCGAACTGGTACAGCGTGATTACGACAAACTCGCTGATTGCCTTGCGCGTGAGCATGGCAAAACCGTTCCCGACGCCAAGGGCGATATCCAGCGCGGACTCGAAGTCGCCGAATTCGCCTGCGGCATTCCGCACCTGATGAAGGGCGAATACACCGAAGGCGCCGGCCCCGGCATCGACATCTATTCGATGCGGCAACCGCTCGGCGTCGTCGCCGGCATCACGCCGTTCAATTTCCCGGCGATGATCCCGATGTGGAAATTCGCGCCGGCGATCGCCTGCGGCAATGCCTTCATCCTGAAGCCGTCGGAGCGCGATCCCGGCGTGCCGATGATGCTGGCCGCCCTGATGATCGAGGCCGGCCTGCCGCCCGGCGTGCTCAACGTCGTCAACGGCGACAAGGAGGCCGTCGACGCCATCCTCGACGATCCCGATATCAAGGCGATCGGCTTTGTCGGATCGACGCCGATTGCGCAGTACATCTACGAGCGCGCCGCACAGACCGGCAAGCGGTGCCAGTGTTTCGGCGGCGCCAAGAACCACGCCATCGTCATGCCCGACGCCGATATGGACCAAGCTGTCGATGCCCTGATCGGCGCCGGCTACGGTTCGGCCGGCGAGCGCTGCATGGCGATTTCGGTCGTGGTGCCCGTCGGCAAGACCGCCGCCGATCGCCTGATGGAAAAGCTGATCCCGCGCGTGGAGTCGCTCAAGATCGGCACCTCGATCGATCCCTCGGCCGACTACGGCCCGCTGGTGACGCGCGAAGCGGTCGAGAAGGTGAAGGGCTACATCGATATCGGTGTCAAGGAAGGCGCGACGCTCGCTGTCGACGGCCGTGGCTTCAAGATGCAGGGCTACGAGAACGGGTTCTATCTCGGCGGTTCGCTGTTCGACAACGTCACCAAGGACATGCGGATCTACAAGGAAGAAATCTTTGGCCCCGTGCTGTCGGTGGTCCGGGCGCACGACTACAAGGAAGCGCTGGCGCTGCCGTCGGACCATGACTATGGCAATGGTGTTGCGATCTTCACCCGCGACGGCGACGCCGCGCGCGATTTCGCCGCCAAGGTCGAAGTCGGCATGGTCGGCATCAACGTGCCGATCCCGGTGCCGATCGCCTATTACACGTTCGGTGGCTGGAAGAAGTCCGGCTTCGGCGATCTCAACCAGCACGGCCCGGATTCGATCCGCTTCTACACCAAGACCAAAACCATCACCTCGCGCTGGCCGTCGGGTGTGAAGGAAGGCGCGGAGTTTTCGATTCCGACGATGAACTAGCGCGGCGTGGCTCCCTAACTTGTCATGCCCGGGCAAAAGCGCGAAGCGCGTCTTCGCGCAGGTGTCCCGGGCGTCCACGACTTGAAGGTTGCAGCAGGGAAGACGTGGATGGCCGGGACAAGCCCGGCCATGACGGTGATACTCCGAGGACAAGCGCGGGCAACGAGATGCATTTCGCTCTCAACGAGGACCAGATTGCGGTTCGCGATATGGCGCGGGAATTCGCCGCGGAAAAAATCGCGCCGCATGCGATCCGCTGGGACGAGGAAAAGCATTTCCCCGTCGACGTGATGCGCGAGGCGGCAACGCTCGGCATCGGCGGGGTCTATATCCGCGACGATGTCGGCGGCTCGGCGCTCACACGCTTCGACGCTGCGTTGATCTTCGAGGCGCTGGCGCAGGGCTGCCCGACGGTGTCGGCGTTCATCTCGATCCACAACATGGCGTCCTGGATGATCGATGCCTATGGCAACGACACCCAGCGCCAGAAATGGCTGCCAAAGCTCTGCACCATGGAGCTCTTGGCGAGCTATTGCCTGACCGAGCCGGGCTCCGGATCGGACGCAGCGGCGCTGCGCACCCGCGCGGTGCGCGACGGCGACCATTATGTGCTGAACGGCCAGAAGCAGTTCATTTCAGGCGCCGGCAAGGGCGATCTCTATGTGGTGATGGTGCGCACCGGCGCCGATGGCCCCGGCGGCATCTCGACGCTGGTGATCGAGGGCGATACGCCCGGGCTCTCTTTCGGCGCCAATGAGCGCAAGATGGGCTGGAACGCGCAGCCGACCCGCGCGGTGATCTTTGAGAATGCCCGCGTTCCCGTTGAAAATCGGCTCGGCGACGAAGGGATCGGCTTCAAGATCGCAATGGCCGGGCTCGACGGCGGCCGCATCAACATCGCGGCGTGCTCGCTCGGCGGCGCGCAAAATGCGCTCGACAAATCGCTTGGCTACATGAAGGAACGCAAAGCCTTCGGCAAGCGCCTCGACGAATTCCAGGCGCTGCAGTTCCGCCTGGCCGACATGGCGACCGAACTGGAGGCGGCGCGGACCTTTGTCTGGCGCGCGGCCGCCGCGCTCGACCGCAAGGATGCCGATGCGACCATGCTGTGCGCGATGGCGAAGCGCTTTGGCACTGACGTCGGTTTCGAGGTCGCCAACCAGGCGCTGCAACTGCACGGCGGCTACGGTTACCTCAGCGAATACGGCATCGAGAAGATCGTGCGCGATCTGCGCGTGCATCAGATACTGGAAGGGACCAACGAGATCATGCGGCTGATCGTGTCGCGAAAACTGATCGAGGGGGCGCGATGACGTCGGTTACCGAGGCGCCGGAGGGCGACCTGATCGCCCGGCGCGAGGGTTCTTGCGGCGTGATCCGGCTCAACCGGCCGAAGGCGATCAATGCCGTGACTCTGGAGATGTTTCGCGACGTCGACAAGGCGCTCGATCAGTTCGAGGCCGATCCTGATGTCGCCGTGATCCTGCTGGAAGGCGCGGGCGAACGCGGTCTCTGCGCCGGCGGCGATATCCGCGCGCTCTGGGAAAGCTCGAAGGTTGCCGGCGATCTCGGCAAGATCCTGTGGCGCGAGGAATACATCCTCAACGCCCGCATCAAGAAATTCCCAAAGCCCTATGTCGCCTTCATGGACGGCATCGTGATGGGCGGCGGCGTCGGGCTATCCGCCCATGGCAGCCATCGCGTGGTGACCGAGCGGACAAAGCTCGCCATGCCTGAAGTCGGCCTCGGCTTTTTCCCGGATGTCGGCGGCACCTGGCTGCTCTCGCATTCGCCGGGCGAGATCGGAACCTATTTTGGCCTGACCGGCCAGACCATGAACGGCCCCGACGCTGTCAACGCCCGCTTTGCCGATGCGGTGGTGCCGTCGGCCAAATTGGCCGCGCTGCGCGAGGCGCTCACCAAGGTCCGGCCCGGAGCAACATCATCCGAAATCAAGACCCTTATTGATGGCTTTGCGACCGGCGAGACTGCCGGTCCCGTCGCCGCGATGCAGGCAAAAATCGACGGCTGGTTCGCCCATGACCGGATGGAAGATATCGTCGCCGCGCTGCAGCGCGAGGGGTCGGAATTGGCGCTTTCAACCCTGAAGACGCTCGGTGAAAAATCGCCGCGCGGCATGGTGGTGACGCTGAAACTGCTGCGACTGGCGCGGGCGTCGTCCTCGCTGGAGGAATGCCTGGTGCGGGAATATCGCGCGGCGCTGGAAGTCTTTGCCAGCGACGATTTCCGCGAGGGCGTGCGTGCCGCCGTGATCGACAAGGACCGCAGTCCAAAATGGTCGCCGCTGCGGATCGAGGACGTGACCCCTGCGATGCAGGCGCCTTATTTCGCCGAGATCGGCGCCGACGAACTCAGGTTCAACTGAAACAACAAGAACAGCTCACGCGGAGGATTCGAAATGGCAAATATCGCATTCATTGGCCTCGGCAATATGGGCGGGCCGATGGCGGCCAACCTGGTCAAGGCCGGCCACAAGGTCATCGCCTTCGATCTGGTCGAAGCGTCGAAGAACCAGGCCAAGAGCGACGGCGCCACCATCGCGGACAGCGCCGCCGCGGCGGTGAAGGGCGCGGATACCGTCATCACCATGCTGCCCGCGGGCAAGCACGTGGTCTCGGTCTGGACCGACGTGATTCCGGCGATGGCCAAGGGTGCGCTGATCATCGATTGCTCGACCATCGACGTCGAGAGTGCAAAACAGGCGCATGCGCTGGCCGCCAGGCACGGCATGGCTTCCGTCGATGCGCCCGTCTCCGGCGGCACCGGCGGCGCCAAGGGCGCGACGCTGACCTTCATGTGCGGCGGCGAGGAGAAGGCGTTCGGGGCCGCCAAGCCGGTGCTGGAGAACATGGGCAAGAAGATCGTGCATTGCGGCGGCGCCGGCGCAGGGCAGGCGGCCAAGATCTGCAACAACATGATTTTGGGCATTTCCATGATCGCGGTCGGCGAGGCTTTCGCGCTGGCCGAAAAGCTCGGCCTGTCGCATCAGGCGTTGTTCGACGTCGCCTCGACCTCGTCGGGACAATGCTGGTCGCTGACGACCTATTGCCCGGTGCCGGGCCCGGTTCCGACCTCGCCGGCCAACAACGGCTACAAGCCCGGTTTCGCCTCCAATCTGATGGTGAAGGATTTGACGCTGGCGCAGGACGCCGCCAACGCCGCGGGCGCCGCGACCCCTCTGGGCAAGCACGCGCAGGAGATCTACAAGGCGTTCGACGTCGCCGGCCATGGCGGGGTGGATTTTTCCGGGATTATCCAGCACGTTCGGAGTCTCGCCGGGAAATAACGGAGAGCCGATGACGAGTTTCCAGGAAGCGCGCGCCTTTCTGCTCAAGCACCGCACCGACTACGACACCGCGGTAGAGGGGTTCCGCTGGCCGGACCCTGTTCCGTTCAACTGGGCGCTGGACTGGTTCGACGCCGAACTGGCGCGCAATGCCGACAGCAAAGACCGTGCGGCGCTGTGGATCGTCGATGCCGGCAGCGACAAGGAAACAAAGCTTTCCTTTGCCGCGCTGTCGCGCCGCTCCAACCAGGTCGCCAATTTCCTGCGCGCGCAGGGCCTGAAGCGCGGTGACCATTTGCTGCTGCTGCTCGGCAATGTGGTCCCGCTGTGGGAGACCATGCTGGCGGCGATGAAGCTCGGCGTCGTCGTGATCCCCGCGACCACGCTTCTGACATCAGACGAATTGCGCGACCGGCTCGACCGCGGCCGCGCCAAGGTCGTGGTGGCCTCGCAGGATCAGGTCGCGAAGTTCGCGAGCCTTGGTGCCGAGGGCCTGGTGCGCATCGTGGTCGGCGCGACATCGAAGCACGAAGGTTGGTTGCCGTTCGAAGAGGCGGCCGGCGCTTCGGAAACATTCGCCGCCGATGGTCCGACCCACGCTGACGACCCGATGCTGCTCTATTTCACCTCGGGCACCACGGCAAAGCCAAAGCTGGTTCGGCACAGCCAGCGCAGTTATCCCGTCGGCGCGTTATCGACGATGTTTTGGCTCGGGCTGCAGCCGGGCGATGTGCATCTCAACATTTCCTCACCGGGCTGGGCCAAGCATGCTTGGAGCTGCTTGTTCGCGCCCTGGAATGCCGGGGCCACCGTGTTCGTGGTCAACCAGCCGCGCTTCGACGCCAAGGCGTTGCTTGCCACCATCGGCCGTTGCGGCGTGACGACCCTGTGCGCGCCTCCGACGGTGTGGCGGCTGTTCATCCAGGAGAAGCTCGCCGACTTCAAGGTCTCCTTGCGCGAGGTCTGTGGCGCGGGCGAGCCGCTCAATCCCGAAGTGATCGATCAGGTCCGCGCCGCCTGGGACCTGACCATCCGCGACGGCTATGGCCAGACCGAAACCACGGCGCTCGCCGGTAATTCACCGGGCCAGACCGTCAAGGTCGGATCGATGGGCCGCCCGTTGCCCGGCTACCGCGTGCAGATCACCGACAATGATGGCCACGCGACCAAGGAGGGTGAGGTCACGCTCGTGCTCGGCGCGGACCGGCCGGCCGGCCTGATGCAGGGCTATCAGGGCGAGGACGGCAAACTGAGCGGCGTCGATGGCGATCTCTATCGCAGCGGCGACGTCGTGTTCGCCGATGACGAGGGGTATCTGACCTTCGTCGGCCGCTCCGACGACGTGTTCAAATCCTCCGACTACCGCATCAGTCCGTTCGAGCTGGAGAGCGTGCTGCTGGAGCATGAATCGGTGGCGGAAGCCGCCGTCGTTCCCAGCCCCGATCCGATCCGGCTCGCAATCCCGAAGGCCTATGTGCTGCTGGTGGCTGGCGTGGAACGCTCGCCGGAGACCGCGCTGTCGATCTTCAACCACCTGCACACGCGCCTGGCGCCGTTCAAGCGCATCCGGCGCATTGAGCTGGTGACCGAACTGCCGAAGACGATTTCGGGAAAAATCCGCCGCGTGCAATTGCGGCGGCTGGAGCACGACGACAACCGCAGCGATGCGCTGCGCGGAACGGAATTCCGCGAAGAACAGTTTCCGGAACTGCAGAAGGTGCGGACCGCCGGATTGGAGACCTGAGTAATGAATGAAGTCTGGAAGAAGCCGCCGGTGTCGTTTGAGGCCTACCAGGCCATGGTGGGCAAGGAGATCGGCATCTCGTCATGGCACCTGGTCGATCAGGCCCGGATCAACGTCTATGCCGACGTGATCGAGGACCACCAGTTCATCCATGTCGATCCCGAGCGCGCCAAGAAGGAAACCGCTTACGGCACCACCGTGGCGCACGGTTTTCTGACGATGTCGCTGCTGTCGATCATGTCCTATGAGGTGATGCCGGTCATCGAAGGCACCACGATGGGAGTCAACTACGGGTTCGATCGGCTGCGCTTCATGTCGCCGGTGCGCGCGGGTTCCCGCGTCCGCGGCCGTTTCACGCTGTTGGAGGCAACGTTACGCAAACCGAAGGAACTGCAGTCGCGCACCAATGTCACCGTCGAGATCGAGGGGGAAGCAAAGCCTGCTTTGGTCGCCAACTGGCTCGGCTTGATCTATTTCGCTTAAGGTTTCGGCCGTCATTGCCGGGCTTGCTTACCCTCTCCCCTTGTGGGAGAGGGTGGCGAAATCGAGCGAAGCGAGATGAAGCCGGGTGAGGGGTCTCTCTCCGCGAGTTCGTCTCTTGGAGACAACCCCTCATCCGGCGCTTCGCGCCACCTTCTCCCACAAGGGGAGAAGGGAAGAGAAACAGGAATCCTAATCATGACAATCAGGTTTGACGGACGCGTCGCAATCGTCACCGGGGCGGGCAATGGTCTGGGACGGGCGCATGCGCTGGGGCTGGCCAGCCGCGGCGCCAAGGTGGTGGTCAATGATTTCGGCGGCGCGCGCGACGGCACCGGCGGCTCGCTGACCCCGGCCGAAACCGTGGTCGAGGAAATCCGCAAAGCCGGCGGCACCGCGATGGCCGACGGCGCCGACGTTTCCAAGTTCGGACAAGTCACGGCGATGGTCGAGCGGGCCACGAAGGAGTGGGGCAGCGTCGATCTCTTGTGCGCCAACGCCGGCATCCTGCGCGACAAGTCGTTTGGAAAAATGGACGTCGCCGACTTTGCCAAAGTCCTCGATGTCCATCTCGTCGGTACATTCTACTGCTGCAAGGCAGTGTGGGATGGCATGCGCGAGCGCAACTATGGGCGCATCGTACTGACGACCTCGTCATCGGGCCTGTTCGGCAATTTCGGCCAGGCCAATTATGGCGCGGCCAAAGCCGGTATGGTCGGCCTGATGAACGTGCTGGCCGAGGAGGGTCGCAAGAACAATATCCGCGTCAACACGATCTCGCCGACCGCGGCGACGCGCATGACTGAGGAACTGCTGCCGCCGCAGGCGCTGGCGCTGATGCGCCCCGAGGCAATCACGCCCGCGGTGGAATTTTTGCTCAGCGAGGACGCCCCGACCCGCACCATCATGGGCGCCGGCGCCGGCTCGTTTGCGGTGATCAAGGTCGTCGAAACCGAAGGCATCAACCTGCCGCAGTCCGAATGGACGCCTGATGCGATCGCGGCGAACTTTGCCGCGATCGACGACATGTCCACGGCGAAGGCGCTGCAGGGCGCGTTCGAACAGACGCAGAAATATGTCGCCCAGGCCGCCGCTCGGGCGGGGATCAAGTTGTAGTACTCGAATGCCACATTGAATTCCCTCGTCATGGCCGGGCTTGACCCGGCCATCCACGTCTTTGGACCCGCACGAAAAGTAAGACGTGGATACCCGGGTCAAGCCCGGGCATGACGGCTGTTGTATTGGTAGCGACGGCGTACACTGCTGAGATGCCTACAACCGCACAATTTGTCGCCATCATCGGCGCCGGCCCCGCCGGCCTGATGGCCGCCGAAGTGCTCGCGCAAGGCGGCACTGCCGTCACCGTCCATGACGCGATGCCGTCCGCCGGCCGCAAGCTGCTGATGGCCGGGCGGGGCGGGCTCAATCTCACGCACAGCGAACCGTTACCCGCGTTTCTCGCGCGATATGCCGAAGCAATGCCGAACCTGACGGCAGCCATCGATGCCTTTCCGCCACAGGCGTTGCGCGACTGGAGCGAGGCGCTGGGGCAGCCGACCTTCGTCGGCTCCAGCGGACGCGTGTTCCCAAAAGCGTTCAAGGCCTCACCGCTGCTGCGGGCGTGGCTGCGGCGGCTGGACTCGCAGGGTGTGAAACTCGCGCTGCGCCATCGCTGGACCGGGTGGGATGACAACGGCCGCCTCACGTTTCAAACACCCGATGGCCAACGCGAGATCGAGGCGACGGCAACCGTGCTGGCGCTCGGCGGCGCCAGCTGGCCACGGCTCGGCTCCGACGGCGCATGGGCGGAAACGCTTGCTGCCAAGGGCGTCAAGCTATCCCCGCTGCGCCCGGCCAATTCCGGCTTCACCGTCGCCTGGTCCGACATTTTCCGCGATCGGTTCGAAGGCCAACCGCTAAAAGGCGTGGCGCTGACGTTTGGCGGACACAGCGTTCGCGGTGAGGCCATTATCACCCGCACGGGCATCGAGGGTGGCGCGATCTATGCGTTCTCGGCGAATTTGCGCGAGGCCATCCTCAGCGCAGGGCAGGCGACGCTGCACGTCGCGCTGCGGCCCGATCTGATGATCGAGGAATTGACCGCGCGGCTCTCGGCGCCAAGGGGCAAGCAATCCCAGTCGAACTTCCTGCGCAAGGCCGCGCATCTCTCGCCGGTTGCGATCGGATTGCTGCAGGAGGCGGCGAAGACAACCGGCGTCTCGTTGGCGTCGTTGCCACCGGCGGATCTCGCGCGTCTGATCAACGCCGTGCCGATTAATCTCAACGGCACAGCACCGATCGGGCGCGCGATCTCGACCGCAGGCGGCATCGCCTTCGACGAACTCGATGGCGACTTCATGATCCGCCGCTTGCCCGGCGTATTCGCGGCCGGTGAAATGCTCGACTGGGAAGCGCCAACCGGCGGTTATCTTCTGCAGGCGTCCTTTGCGACGGGGGCAGCGGCGGGGAGGGGTGTGTTGAAGTGGCTCAGTCTGGCTTCGTAGGGTGGGCAAAGCGAAGCGTGCCCACCATCTTTGGACATCCATCTGATGGTGGGCACGGCGGCGCCTTTGCCCACCCTACGCGAGCATCACCGCAGCTTCCCCCGCGCTGCGACCGGCAGCGTCCCCAAAATCTCCTCGCCGCGGACCATCACCACTTCGTCCATCATGTTGACGACGACGCAGACATGGTTGGGCACGATGCGCACGACGTCGCCGACGTTCGGGCGTGTATTGCTGCGCGTGAGGTCGAGAAAACCATGTTCCTCTGCAAAGCGCGCGATCTTGGCCTCGGGATGTTCGATGATCAGGCCGTGGCCTTCGAGCCCGCCGGTGTCGGACGTCAGCGTCTTGGAGCCGGCGTCGAGAATGCCGCGGTCCGGGCCGGCGCGGCTGACGACCGTCGAATAGATGTTGAGTGCGCAATCGTCCCAGCCGGCGACGCCGGCGGCGACCTGCATGCGGTCGTTGTAGATGTAGGTGCCGGGCCGATGCTCGGTGGCGCCCTTGAGCTTGCCGACGTTCTTCATGTTCGGCGAACCCCCGGTCGAGACCATCGTGGCGTCGAGGCCAAGCGCGCGCACGCCGGCCAGCGCTTCATCGAAAAACTTCTGTGCCTCTGCCCAGTCGGTCTCGGTCGGGTACAGCATGAAGCCGGCGAATTTCAGCCCTTTTGACGCTGCGATCTCACGCGCCAGCGCAATGGCTTCGGCAGGCGTCTCGACGCCGGCGCGCTTGCGTCCGGTATCGCATTCGACCACCACGGAAAGCGGACGTCCCGATGCGGCCGCCGCTTGTGGCAGACCCGCGACCACAACGGAATTATCGCAAGCGACCGTCATGTTGGCCTTGCCCTGCAGCGCGCCGAGCCTCGCCATCTTCTCTTCGCCGATCAGATTGTAGCTGATCAGGATGTCGTCGATTCCGGCATCCGCCATCACTTCGGCTTCTCCGAGCTTCTGGCAGGTGATGCCCTTGGCGCCGGCCTTGATCTGCATTGTCGCCAGCAAGGGGCTCTTGTGGGTCTTGATATGCGGCCGGTTGGCGACGCCGGCGGCATCGCAAGCCGCCTGGATCCGCGCGATGTTGCGCTCGACCCGGTCCATGTCGATCACGGCGGCGGGTGTTCCGTATTCGCGGGCGATCTTGGCGGCGAGAGGTGTGGTCATGGGAGTCCTCTTTCGTAGGATGGGTAGAGCGAAGCGAAACCCATCAAACACTATCCATTGGGCAGGATGGGTATCGCTTCGCTCCACCCATCCTACGATTCAAGCCTGTTCAATCTCTTCCCGAAGCACTTCAAGCTCCAGCCACTTGTCCTCGGCTTCCTGCAATTCCTTCTGCGCCTTTGTAAGCGCATCGGAGGCGGAATCAAACTTCTTGCGGTTCTTCTTGTATAGATCGGTATCGTCAAGGATGCGCTGTTGCTTGGCGATCTCGGCTTGCAGCTTCGCCATGGTCTTGGGCAGCGTTTCCAACGCGTGTTTCTCGTTGAAGTTCAGGCGCCGTTTCGGGCCGGTCGAAGGCGATCCAGCGGCAACCCTCGCTTCCCGTTTCTCTTCGGCGACCTTGACCGCCTCGCGCTTCAGATCCGCGCCGCGCTGCGCCAGCATGTCGGTGTAGCCGCCGGCATATTCAATCCAGCTTCCATCACCTTCGGGCGCGATCACCGAGGTCACGACGCGATCAAGGAAGTCGCGGTCATGGCTGATCAGGATCACGGTGCCTTCGTAATCGCCGAGCATTTCCTCGAGCACGTCGAGGGTTTCGAGGTCGAGATCGTTGGTTGGTTCGTCCAGCACCAAGAGGTTGGAAGCTTTTGCCAGCGAACGCGCCAGCATCAGCCGGCCGCGTTCGCCACCGGACAATACTTCCAGCGGCGTGCGCATCTGCTCCTGCGCGAACAAAAAGTCCTTCATGTAGCTGACGACATGCTTCGGCTTGCCGCCGATCATGACGTGGTCGCTGCCGCCCCCGGTCAAGGCGTCGGCCAGCGTCGATTTGGGGTCGAGGCTCTCGCGGTGCTGGTCCAGCGTTGCCATCTCGATATTGGCGCCGAGCCGGATCGTGCCGCTGTCGGGCGGGCTGCCGCCGGTCAGCATATCGATGAGCGTGGTCTTGCCGGCGCCGTTCGGCCCGACGATGCCGATGCGGTCGCCGCGCTGCACCCGGATCGAGAAGCCCTCGACGATCTTGCGGTCGCCAAAGGATTTGCCGATGTTCTTGGCCTCGATCACGAGCTTGCCCGACTTGTCCGCTTCGGCGGCGGCGAGGCTGGCGTTGCCGGTCGCGCCGCGATAGGTCCGCCGCTGATCGCGCAGGGCATGCAGATTGCCGAGCCGCTTGACGTTGCGCTTGCGACGGCCGGAGACGCCATAGCGCAGCCAATGCTCTTCATTGACGATCTTGCGGTCGAGCTTGTGCTGGTCGCGCTCTTCCTCGGCCAGCACTTCGTCGCGCCAGGCTTCGAATGCGGAAAAGCCGCGGTCGATCTGCTTGATCTGGCCGCGGTCGAGCCAGGCGGTCGAGCGCGACAGGTTCGAGAGGAAGCGGCGGTCATGGCTGATGATGACCAGCGCACAGCGCCGGCTCTCCAATTCACCCTCCAGCCATTCAATGGTGGTGAGATCGAGATGGTTGGTCGGCTCGTCCAGCAGCAAAATGTCGGGGGCGGGCGCCAGCACCCGCGCCAGCGCCGCGCGGCGGGCTTCACCGCCCGAGACATGGGCGGGATCTTCATCGCCGCTCAAGCCCAGCTGCTCGATGAGATAGCGCGCCTGATAATGGTCGTCGCCCGGATTGAGCCCGGCTTCAACATAGGCCAGCGTCGTCTTGTGTGCGCCGAAATCAGGCTCCTGCGGCAGATAGCGGATGGTGGCACCGGGCTGCACGAAGCGGCTGCCGCTGTCGGGCTCGACCAGCCCTGCGGCGATCTTCAGCAGCGTCGATTTGCCGGAGCCGTTGCGGCCGATCAGGCACACGCGCTCGGCCGTCGATACCGACAGCTCGACGCCTGATAACAGCGGCGTGCCGCCAAAGGTCAGCGCGATATCTTTCAACTGGATCAGCGGCGGTGGCATCGTTCAGCTCAATTCTGGTTCGGCGCAGGCGCTTGCGCCCGCTGACGCTGGATGCGCCGGATAGTCTGGTCGAGCGCGGAGAGGAACGCCGAGCGGTCCCGCGGCGCAAAGGATCTCGGGCCGCCCGTCACTTCACCTGATGAGCGCAGGTCGGTCATCAGGTTGCGTACCGCCAGGGTCATGCCGATCGATTGTTCGGTGAACGGTTTGCCATTTGGCGCCAGCACCTCGGCGCCTGCCTTCACGCAGCGGCTCGCCAGCGGAATATCCGAGGTGATGACGATATCGCCTCTGCCGGCGCGTTCCGCGATCCAGTCGTCGGCGGCGTCCATCCCGGCGCCGGCGGCGATGCGCTCGATCAGCGGATCCTGAGGCACGCGGATGAAATTGCCCGCGACCACGCTGACGGGCAGGCCGTGCCGGCTCGCGACCTTATAGATCTCGTCCTTGACCGGGCAGGCGTCGGCGTCGACATAGATGCGGGTAGGATTCAAGTCAGGCACTTCAGTCGGTTTATTGGGGGTGGATTCGGTCTCGTCGTCTCGTCCGCGCGTGGTACTCCATGGGGCGGAAAAATGCGAGGAAAACAGGCCGGGGAACACGCTTGCCACGGCACTTTCTTTGCGTACGATAACGCCCGGAAACAACAAGAAAATAGAGGAAACGGGCATGACAAGCCGGATCGGGCCGTATCGCGTCTCGGCCTACAACACTTCCAAGCATTCCGAGAACAAGATGCACGATGACACCGTGGCGAAGCGCTATGGTTTTAGCGGCGGTCTGGTGCCCGGTGTCGATGTCATGGCCTACATGATGCACCTGCCGGTCGCAAAATGGGGCCGGGCCTTTCTTGAGCGTGGACTGATCGAGGCGCGCTTCGTCAAGCCGGTCTATGATGGCGAGCAGGCCGATGTCGTGGGCGAGGAAACCAACGGCGTGCTTGAGCTTCAGGTCGAGAGCCGGGGGGATCTTTGTGCGACCGGCACAGCTTCGCTGTCACCGGCAGCGCCATCATTCTCGCTTTCCGACTTTGTCGAGGTCGCAGCCGCAGGCGAGCGCAAGCCGGTGGATGCGGCGTCCTATGCTCTGGGGAAATGGCTCGGCGCGGCGCCGCGCACCTGGGCGACGGACGCGGCAAAACAATATCTGGCGGATATTCGCGAAACCGAAGCGATTTACGCGCAGGAAGGACTCGGCCACCCCGGCCTGTTGCCGCGGGTGATGAACATGGTGCTGGTCGACAACGCCATCATGGGCCCATGGATTCATGTCGGCACAAGGATGCAGCTCCTGTCCGCGGCCCGCATCGGCGATGAATTGACCGCCCGCGCCAAAGTGATCGGCAATTACGACAAGAAGGGGCACCGTTTCGTCGAACTCGACGCGCTGGTGGTCGCCAACGGCAAAACGCCGCTGGCGCATTGCCACCACACCGCGATCTACCAGCCGCGCGAACAGGTGGCGGCGTAATCATGGCCATCACCATCGACTATTACCTGTCACTGAACTCACCCTGGACCTACATGGGCAGCGGCCCGTTCGCCGAGATCGCGCGGCGCTATGGCGCGCAAGTCAACGTCAAGCCCGCCAAGTTCGGCCCGATTTTCGAGCAGACCGGCGGACTGCCGCTGCCAAAGCGCTCGCCGCAGCGGCAGGCTTACCGGCTGATGGAGCTCAGGCGCTGGCGCGAGGTGCGGGGGCTTCCGCTCAATGTCGAGCCTAAATTCTTTCCCAGCGATGACGCGGCGGCGACGCGCCTGGTGATCGCAGCCAAGCTGCAGGGCAAGGATGCTCATAAATTGTCGCTGGAGCTGGCGCGCGCCATCTGGGAGCGCGAGGAATCGTTTGCGGACCCCGCGGTGATGGCATCATCAGCGCAACGCGCCGGCCTCGATGCCGCCGCGCTGCGGGCCGGCGGTCCATCGGACGCAGAACTCGATGCGCTGTATGAGAAATATACGCAGGATGCGCTGAAGGCGGGCGTGTTCGGCGCGCCCAGTTACGTCTTGCCCTCGGGCGAGATCTTCTGGGGCCAGGACCGGCTGGAGCTCCTGGAGCGCGCTTTGAAGCTCGCCGCCTAACCGGCGCGCTTCACATCTCGAAGACGCGACCGGGATTGAGGATGTGATGCGGATCAAGCGCGCGCTTCAGCGTGCGCATGGTCTCAATCTCCTCTGCAGTGCGGCTGAGCTTGAGATAGGGCCGCCTGGAGATGCCGATACCGTGCTCGGCCGAGATCGAGCCGCCGAAGTCGCTGGTGAGGCCGAAGACCAGCTTCTTCATCTCCTCATGCTTGTCAGCCGGAGGCGAGTATTTTGTGTTGACGTGCAGATTGCCGTCGCCGACATGCCCGAGCACGATGGTGTAGGCGTCCTTGTCGACCGCCTTGATCGCCTTTGCGACGGCTTCCGTGAACGGCTCCATCTGGTCGATGGCGAGGCTGATGTCGAAGCCGACGGTGGGCGCGGTCGCGCGGCTCAGTTCGACGCTGGAATCGCGCACCCGCCAGATCGCGGCTGTAGAAGCACCTGAATTGGCAATGATCGCATCGAGGATGATGCCTTCACCCAGCGCCTCTTCGAGCAGACTTTCAACGTCGGAGCGCAGGCGCTCGGCATTGCTGCCCGAGGATTCCATCAGCAAATAGAAGGGATGGGTGGTCGGCAGCGGCGCGGCGACGCCTCGCACCAGCTGGGTCACAAGGCGGTAATAGCTGTTCCACATCACCTCGAACGCGGTCAGTTCGCCGCCAAGCCGCTTGCGCGCCAGGTCGAGCATCGCCCGCACCTTGTCGAAGCTCGGCAGCGCGCACAGCACCACCTGCTGTTCGGCCGGCGCCGGGAAAATCCGCAATGCCGCGCGCGTCACCACGCCGAGCGTGCCTTCGGTGCCGATGAACAATTGCTTGAGGTCGGTACCGGTGTTGTTCTTGATGTATTTGCGCACGCCCTTGAGCACGGTGCCGTCAGCGAGCACCGCTTCGAGCCCGAGCACGAGATCGCGCGTCATGCCATAGCGGATCACCCGATTGCCGCCGGCATTGGTCGAGATGTTGCCGCCGATCGTGCAACTGCCGCGGGCGCCGAGATCGAGCGGGTACATGAAGCCGTCCTGCGCGACGCGCTCGTGCACGCGCTGCAGCGGCACGGCGGCCTGGGCAATGACGACCCCGCCGCCGGTATCGACCTCCTCGATCGCGTTCATGCGCTCCATCGACAGCACGATTTCGCCGGCCATCGGCATGGTGGCGCCGACGAGTCCGGTCATGCCGCCCTGGGTCGTGACCGCAACGCGCGCGCGGTGGCAGATCGCCAGAAATCGCGAGACGTCCTCGGTTGAGCGCGGCCGCATCACTGCGAGCGGCGGTGCAACCGCAATGCCGGCCATGTCGGTGTAATAGCGCGCATCGATATCGGCGCCGGTCAGGACCGTTGTGGCGTCGAACGCTGCGCGGAGTTCACCGATGATGGCTGGTTGCATCCTATGCCGCCTTCCTCGCCTTGGCCTCCTGGATCGCACGCCAGACGCGTTCCGATGTCAATGGCATATCGATCTGCGAAATGCCGTACTCCGACAGCGCATCGATGACCGCATTGACGATGCAGGCGAGGCTGCCGGCGCAGCCGGCTTCGCCGCAGCCCTTGGTACCGAGCGGATTGGTTTTGGCGGGCGAGGGATGATCGGCGGTTGCCATCAGCGGGATGTCGCCGGCGCGCGGCATCGCGTAATCCATGAACGAGCCGGTGATCGGTTGGCCGCTGGAATCGTAGCTCACTTCCTCCATCAGCGCCTGGCCGATGCCTTGCGCGACGCCGCCATGCAGCTGGCCGTCGACGATCATCGGATTGACGATGGTGCCGAAGTCAGAGATCCCGGTGTAGCGCACGATTTGGGTCACGCCGGTGTCGGGATCGATCTCGACTTCGGCGACGTGGCAACCATTGGGGAAGGTCGACGGCGTGTCCTTGCTGGCGTGGTCGACGTCGAGCGTATCGGGCACGCCCTCCGGCACCTTGCCGTCGCGCAGGCGCTGCGCCAGCTCCATGATGCCGATCGAGCGGTCGGTGCCGGCGATGGTGAAGCGGCCATTGCCGAATTCGATGTCGCCCTCGCTGGCTTCCAGCAGATGCGCCGCCGCCTGCTTGCCCTTGGCGACCACGAGGGCCGCGGCTTCGACGATCGCCTGGCCGGTCGCGGTGATCGAGCGCGAGCCGCCGGTGCCGTTGCCGAAGCGCACGAGATCGCTGTCGCCCTGTTCGAGTGTGATCTTCTCGAAGGGGACGCCGAGCTGTGCGGACAGCACCTGCGCGAACGGCGTGGCATGCCCTTGGCCGTAATCGAGCGTGCCTGTGGTCAGCTTCACCGAACCATCAGGCTCGAAATTGATCTTGCCGAGTTCGCCGCTTGGCGGTGCGGTGACTTCGAGGTAGGAGCCGACCGCAATGCCGCGCAGTTTGCCCTGCTTTTTGCTTTCCTTCTTGCGCTTGGCAAAATTGGCGTGGTCGGACAGCTCCAGCGCTTTCGCAAACACGCCCTGGAAATCGCCGCTGTCATAGGTGACGCCGGATGCCGCCGGGAACGGCAACTGCGCCGGCTTGATGAAATTGCGCTTGCGCAGGGTGAGCCGGTTGATGCCCATTTCATCGGCGGCGCGGTCGATCAGCCGCTCCATGTAGTAATTGGCCTCGGGCCGGCCAGCGCCGCGATAGGCGCCCATCAAGGTGGTGTTGGTCAGCACCGTCTTGATGTCGACGCCGAGCAGCGGCGTGCGATAGACGCTCGCAAGGTTCTTGGCGGTGTTGAGCGACAGCGGGCCGGGCGCCACGCCGGTGATGTAGGCGCCGAGATTGCCGTAGCCTTTCAGGCGCACGGCGAGGAATTTACCCTCGGCATCCAGCGCCAGTTCGCAATGCATGGTCTGCGCGCGGCCGTGGCTGTCGGAAAGGAAGCTGGTCGAGCGCTCGTCGGTCCACTTCACCGGACGGCCCAGCACCTTCGAGGCATGCGCGATGCAGGTGTATTCCGGATAGTTCATGTTCTTCATGCCGAACGAGCCGCCGACATTGGCGGTCAGGATGCGAACCTTGTCGTTCGGCACGTTCAGGATCTTTGCGAACGTGACCTTGTTGCCGGAAACGCCCTGGGTCGGCACCTGGATCGTGAAGCGCTCGCTGGCCTTGTCGTAGGAAGCCAGCGCCACGCGCGGCTCCATCGACACCACGGCGACGCGGGTGTTGACGATATCGAGCTTTGTCACATGCGCGGCGCCGGCGAACGCCGCATCGATCTTCGCGGCATCGCCATAGTGATAGTCGAGCGCTGTGTTGTTGGGAATGTGATCGTAGAGTTGCGGCGCGCCGGGCTTTGCGGCTTCCTCGGCACTGGTCACCGCAGGCAGCGGCTCGATATCGAGCTCGACGGCTTCCGCCGCGTCGCGCGCCTGCGCCAGCGTTTCGGCGACGACATAGGCCACGGGATCGCCGACGAAGCGCACCTTGTCGGTCGCCAACGCCATGCGGTTGGTCTGCAGCAGCGGCGAGCCGTCGCGGCTTTTCAGCGGCAGGCCGCAGGTGAAGGGGTTGTAGCCGGCGGCCACGAGGTCCTGGCCGGTCCAGACGCCGAGCACGCCCGGCATGGTCCGCGCCGCTTTGATATCGATGCCGCGGATGATTCCGTGGGCGTGGCTGGAGCGCACAATCCAGGCATAGGCCTGGCCCGGCAGGCTGAAATCATCGGTGTATTTGCCCTTGCCGCGAACCAGCGTGTCGTCTTCCTTGCGGCGCACAGGCTGTCCGACGCCGTATTTTTGCACTGCGATAGCGTTTTCCAGCGACGACGGCGACGTGTGATCTTGCATCGAAAAATACCTGAAATGCTTGGATTTCCGCGACTTTCGCGGGCTCGGAACCAAATAACGCACCGATCCTCCAGCGACAACGCCTGTTTGGGCATGGTCCTATGTGATGGGATGTTGCGTAGGCCCTTGGCGCTGCTAAAGTTTCCGTGAACGCTCATTCTTCGGCGGCAGCATATGCCGCGGAAAGACAGTTTTGATGAACGAGGATACGCGGCTTGCCGATGGCCTTGCGGCCCGCGCAAGCCCGTCAGGGTCTGCTGTGGCAGGGGCGGAAAGCGGCGTCTACGCCGCGCTCGACCTTGGCACCAATAACTGCCGGCTCCTGATCGCCTGTCCGGCCGGCGACGGCTTCCGCGTGGTCGATTCGTTCTCGCGGATCATCCGGCTGGGCGAGGGCATCTCCTCGACCGGTTCCATCAGCGAGGCGGCGATTGATCGTGCGATTGCGGCCTTGAGTATCTGCAGCGACAAGATCCGCTACCGCAAGGCCCGGCGCCTGCGGTTGATCGCAACCGAAGCCTGCCGCGCCGCGGCCAATGCCGAGAGCTTTCGCGAGAGGGTGGCAAAAGACACCGGCATCCGGCTCGAGGTGATCGATCGCGAGACCGAGGCGACGCTCGCGGTGATCGGCTGCTCGCCGCTGCTCGATCCCAAGGGGCGGGGTGCCATCCTGTTCGATATCGGCGGCGGATCGACGGAACTGGTCCGGATCGAGCGCAATCCAGCGGAAGAGAACGCCGTACCGCGGATCAAGGCCTGGATGTCGATCCCGCTCGGCGTCGTCACCATCGCCGAGCATTTCGGCGGCAAGGACGTCACGCCCGAATCTTATGCGCGGATGGTCGCCGAGGTCGCGCAATATGTGGCGCCGTTTGCGGCCGAGCACGGCGGCGACCTGCGTGACATGCATCTGCTCGGCACGTCGGGCACCGTGACGACGCTGGCCGGCGTGTTTCTCAATCTGCCGCGCTACGACCGGCGCCGCATCGACGGCATCTGGATGAACAATTCCGACGTCACCTCGGTGATCCAGCGGCTGCTCGGCATGAGCTATCAGGAGCGCGCCAACAACAATTGCATCAGCGTCGAGCGCGCCGATCTGGTGCTGGCCGGTTGCGCCATTCTCGACGCGATCCGCGACGCGTTCCCGCTGCCGCGGCTGCGCGTCGCCGACCGCGGCCTGCGCGAGGGCATGCTGGTCGAAATGATGCGGGAGGACGGCGCGCTGCGAGCATGATCCGGAAAAGTGGGCACCGGTTTTCCGAAAAGATCATGCTCAAGAAACCGAGGTCGTGCTAAGGCGCGCCAGCGTGTGCTAGATCACATCCGACTCCTCAAGGCGAATATCGATATGGCGAAAGACACCACCGGCCGGTTGCACGTCACGGTCAAGTCTGGTGGCAAGCGCAAGCTGTCATCAAAGCTCTGGCTGGAACGGCAGCTCAACGATCCCTATGTGGCGCAGGCCAAAAAGGACGGATGGCGCTCCCGCGCGGCCTACAAGCTGATCGAGATCGACGACAAGCACCGCTTCCTCAAGCACGGCATCTCCGTGGTCGATCTCGGCGCTGCCCCCGGCGGCTGGAGCCAGGTCGCGGCCAAACGCATCGGGGCGGCCAACGGCAAGGGCAAGGTGGTCGCGATCGATCTGCTGGAAATGCCGGAAGTGCCGGGCGTCACCTTCGCGCAGCTCGACTTTCTCGCCGATGACGCGCCGGAAAAACTGCTGGCGATGATGGGCGGCCGCGCCGACGTGGTGCTGTCAGACATGGCCGCCAACACCACGGGTCATCGCAAGACCGATCAGCTGCGCATCATCGGGCTGGTCGAAACCGCGGCGGCGTTCGCCACCGAGGTGCTCAATCCCGGCGGCACCTTCGTCGCAAAGGTGTTTCAGAGCGGCGCCGAAGGCGAGTTGCTGGCGCAGCTGAAGCGCGATTTTGCCACCGTCAAACACGTCAAACCGGCCTCGAGCCGACAGGACTCGTCCGAGCGCTACGTGCTGGCGATGGGGTTTCGCGGTGGGGCGAAGGTTTAGCCGATACGTTCCGCCGTCATTGCGAGCGAAGCGAAGCAATCCATCGTGCGGCAAAGCAAGAATGGATTGCTTCGTCGCTTCGCTCCCGTGCGCAAACGCTTCGCGTTTGTCGCAGGCAATGACGGAAAACTCTCAAGCGAATGGCCTGAAAGCAAAAGAGGCCGCCAGTTGGGCGGCCTCTTGCCGGTCTGATGCCGCGAAGGATCAGAAACGGAACGGACCAAGCGGAATAAACGGAATCGGGAACGGAAACGGGTCGGTCGGGAAGGTCGGGCCGGTCCCGGTCGGAAGCCGCGGGCAAGTCGTCTTGATCATGCCGCCGGCAACCTTGTTCAGTTCATCGAGGTTCAATTCATTCTTGATCATGTCAGTCTCCTGTTGGTTTGGGGTTGATCGTTAGCCGATGGTCCAGCGCACGAAGGCGCTATTGAACGTCCAGTCGCCGTCGGGATTGATCGGGGGCTTGGGCAGCGGGCGCCCCGGAATGCAGCCATCCTTGACCCCGCCTGCCACCACTTCGAGCGCGGCGTCGTCGAGCAGACGAACCGACTGATCCGAATTCTTAATGTTCACCATTGTCGTCTCCCGTGTGTCCTTGAGCGAGACCATTCCCGCCATCCGTGATCACAGGGATACGGCATGGGCCGGCCCCTTGCCGTGACCGACGTCACACAGCAAGTCAGGGCCGTCGCGAATTCGAAATGGGAGCCGCCAACGGCACCGACCGGGCAAAAAGAAAGCCGCCATGAGGCGGCTTTCCCGTATTCCGGCATTGCGGCGAGGTAACTACCGTCCGCCCTGAGGATTCACCGGCGATCCGCTGGGGTAGGTATTGATAGCGGGATTTCCTGACGGATTCCGCGTGCTGTTCGCGCCGGCGGCGGCGCTGCCGGCATCGTTGCTCAAGCCGGTGGTGGAACTGCCTGTCGTCGTGCTGTTGACTGAGGGTCCCGTGGTGGTGCCGCTCGTGGTCGATCCGCCGGTCGCGGTGCTGCCGCCGGTGGAGCCGGTTCCGGTCTGTGCGATAGCCAGTGTGCTCGCGAATGTCAGTGCTGCGGCCAATCCAATAGTTCCGAGTTTCATGGTGTCTTTCCTTTCCAGGTACCAAAGGAAAACGGTTGCGACCCGATATGTTTCCGGTGCCGGGATCAACTGGGTGTGACGGATCTATCCCAGCCGCTGATCGCGCGCGTCCTCGGGGCCTTCGCTGGCGGCTTTGGTCGCGGCCTTTTCCGCGCCCTTGCGGCTGGAAATCTCGACCGCCTTGCGGCCCGAGATTTCGTGGCCGGCGTCATCGGGCATCTGCCAGAAGAACCAGCCTGATATCGCCGAGATGACCGCGACCACGATAAAGGCCGGGCCGAACATGGTTGCATCCAGTTCGGTGGCGTGGTGCCACAGCATGGTCGATTCCACCGAGAACGCGCCGACCGCGACGCCGGCCGAGGTCGCCAGCTGCTGGTTGACGCTCACAAGCGTGGTGGCGCGGCTCATCTGCGCCGGTTCGACTTCGGCATAAGCGACCGTGTTGATCGCGGTGAATTGCAGCGAGCGGAAGAAGCCGCCGACCACCAGGATGAGGAAGATCAGCGTCAGCGGCGTCGACACCGTGAACAGGGCGCAGGCGGCGAGAAACACCGAGCTGATGATGGCGTTGACCGCCATCATGTTGCGAAAGCCGAAGGTGCGGATGATGCGCCCGGCCAGCGTCTTCATGCCCATCGCGCCGACCGCGGAGGAAAACGTCACGAGGCCGGACTGGAACGGCGTCAGTCCAAAACCTTCCTGCATCAATAGCGGTAGCAGGAACGGCAGCGCGCCGATCCCGAGCCGGAACAGGAAGCCGCCATAGATGCTGGCGCGCAGCGTTTGCAGCCGCAGCATCGAGAAATCCAGCACCGGTGATTTCGTCTTCCGCGCATGCACCACGTAAAGTGTCATCGAGATCGATCCGACGGCAATGAGGCCGCCGACGACCGTCCAGGGCAGCAGGTTGAGCCCGGCGACCGAAAGGCCGAAGGCGATGCCGGCAAGGCCAATGCCCGCCAGCACCAGCCCGTAGAGATCGAAGCGCTCCGGATCTTCGCTGCGGATCGGATCGATGTATTTCATCGCGAGGAAGATCCCGAGCAGCCCAATCGGGATGTTGATCAGGAAGATCCAGTGCCAGGAGAAATAGGTGGTGATGAAGCCGCCAAGCGGCGGTCCGATCACCGGGCCGATCAGCGCCGGCACCGTCACCCAGGTCATCGCCTGCACCAGCCCGCTCTTGTCGATCGAACGCAGCAGCACCAGTCGGCCCACCGGCGTCATCATCGCGCCGCCGAGGCCCTGCAGGATGCGCGCGATCACGAAATGGGTCACGTTCTGCGACAATGCGCAGCCGATCGATCCCAGCATGAACACCCCGATCGCGATCGCGAACACCATCCGCGCGCCGAAGCGGTCGGCAGTCCAGCCGCTGGCGGGAATGAACACCGCGAGCGAGAGCAGGTAAGACGTGATCGCCAGTTTCAGCGTCAGCGGGCTGGTGCCGATGTCAGCCGCGATCGCCGGCAGCGACGTCGCAATGACCGTCGCGTCCATGTTTTCCATGAACAAGGCGGTGGCCACGATGAGCGGGATGATGCGCTGTTTGTTCATCGGGAATCAGGGTGCGGGGGAAGCGGGTGGGGCGCTTTGGGCTGTATCACCCGGCTGTCGGACAAGCCATTGCGGAACCGCGCATACCACCTAAATCCTGCGTGACGCCGCCAACTGGCGCCACCGGAGACCTGACGATGATCTACCTGCTTGCCGCGCTGTTGCCGCCGCTCGGGCTGCTCCTGAACGGACAGCCGTTTTCGGCGATCTTCAACCTCGTTCTGCTGGTGTTTTGCCTGGTTTTCGGCCTGTTTTTCCACGTCCTGCTGCTGGTGCCGTCGGCGCATGCGCTTGTAATGGTTCACATGAAGCGGGAGGACCGCCGGCACCGGGAGGTGGTTGAGGCGATCCGCCAGCACGGCCCGCCGCCGGGATATCAGCGTTAAGGCCCTTTAACTAAGGGCTTTTCGGGAAAAGCCTGTGCATAGCGGCCAAACGCTTTGATTCGGCCGTCTGCCATGCTATCGACCACCGTCAACCCCACCGATGGGCTTCGATTCGACGGCAGCGCCGCTCGCGCAGCCGAAGGCGACGTTCATCCCAAATAATATCGCGGCGGAAGGCCGCCGAAAGGAGTTGGCAAATGGCGCAGGAACTTCAGGCTATCCGCGAAGCCTATACGTTCGACGACGTGCTGCTCAAACCCGGTCTTTCCGACATCCTGCCCTCGGAGGCGGATATCCGCTCCCGCGTGACCCGCGCGATCCCGCTCAACATCCCGATCATTGCGTCCGCAATGGATACGGTGACCGAAGCGCGCATGGCGATCGCGATGGCGCAGGCCGGCGGCGTCGGCGTCATTCACCGCAATTTCGATCCCGAAGGCCAGGCCGCCCAGGTGCGGCAGGTCAAGAAGTACGAGTCCGGCATGGTGGTCAATCCGCTGACCATCGGCCCAGACGCCATGCTGTCGGACGCGCTGACGTTGATGAACGATCACGGCTTCTCCGGCATTCCCGTTGTCACCGGTGCTTCCAAGGGCGTTCCGGGCAAGCTGGTCGGCATCCTCACCAACCGCGACGTGCGGTTTGCCACCGACCCCAGGCAAAAGATCTCCGAGCTGATGACGCATGAAGGCCTCGTCACGGTGCGCGAGGGCGTCAGCCAGGACGAGGCGAAGCGGATGCTGCACAAGCATCGCATCGAAAAGCTGCTGGTGGTCGACGAGCAATATCGCTGCGTCGGCCTGATCACCGTCAAAGACATGGAAAAGGCGGTCGCGCACCCGCTCGCCTGCAAGGACGCGCAGGGACGGCTTCGTGTCGCGGCGGCGACCACGGTCGGCGAGGGCGGCTTTGAACGCACCGAGCTATTGATCGACGCCGGCGTCGATCTCGTCGTTGTGGACACCGCACACGGCCACTCCTCGCGGGTGCTGGAAGCCGTCAACCGCATCAAGCGGCTTTCCAACGCGGTACAAGTCATCGCCGGCAACATCGCCACCAAGGAAGGCGCGCAGGCGCTGATCGATGCCGGTGCGGATGCGATCAAGGTCGGCATCGGGCCGGGCTCGATCTGCACCACGCGCATCGTCGCTGGTGTCGGCGTTCCCCAGCTCACCGCGATCATGGATGCGGTCGAGGCCGCCAAGAAATCCAGCATCCCTGTGATCGCCGACGGCGGCATCAAATATTCCGGCGATCTGGCCAAGGCGCTCGCCGCCGGCGCCGACATCGCCATGGTCGGTTCCTTGCTCGCCGGCACCGACGAGACGCCGGGCGAAGTGTTCCTGTGGCAGGGCCGTTCCTACAAGGCCTATCGCGGCATGGGCTCGGTCGGCGCGATGGCGCGCGGCTCGGCCGACCGCTACTTCCAGCAGGACATCAAGGACACGCTCAAGCTGGTGCCCGAGGGCATCGAGGGCCAGGTGCCGTATAAGGGCCCGGTCGGCAACGTCATGCACCAGCTGGCCGGCGGTCTTCGCGCGGCGATGGGTTATGTCGGCGCGCGCAACCTCGCCGAATTCCACGAGAAGGCGCAGTTCGTGCGCATCACCGGCGCGGGCCTGCGCGAAAGCCACGTCCACGACGTCACCATCACCCGCGAAAGCCCGAACTATCCGGGCGGAGTGTAATTCTAGGCCCGTCATTCCGGGATGGTCCGAAGGACCAGACCCGGAATCTCGAGATTCCGGGTTCGCGCCTTCGACGCGCCCCGGAATGATGGCGGGCTATCATTGAAAGAAATTGAACAACATGGTCGATTGGTCGGACGACAGGATTGCCGCGCTTTCTAATCAGGATTTGAAGAATCTGCTCGTCAACGCCGAGCGGAAAGCCGCGGCTGACATCATCGCGCGGTGCAACGCCGAGCTGCAGAAGCGCAACGCGGCCAGGCCAGGCAAGGCATCGAAGCCGCGCACCGAGGCAAAAGAGTTCGAGCACGCGATGTCGGAGCAGCTCGCCGAAATCGGCAAGGCGATGGCCGCCAAATTCGATCTGTCGGAAGAGACCGCGAAAGCGAAGTCGGTGGGCGTCAAGGGCTTCAAGGCCCACAAGCTGCTCGACTCCAAGGGCTTCGCAAAACTCGGCGGCATGCAGCGCGACGGTTCGGTGGCGGTCGACCGCTACATTTCCTATCGGCGGGGTACCGACATCGTCTCGCTCAGCGTCTTCCTGCTGAAGGATGCGCCGGTCGAAACCCACGAGTTTCACGTGATCGCGCCGCTGGCGCTGCTTGATGGCGGCAAGCCGATCGCGGAGGTTCGTCCCACTGCGACTGCGGACCAGAAGCAGACCGCGGATAGCGGACTTGCGTTCAAGGATTTGCCAAGCGCCGCGGCGGCGTTTGAGGCGGCGCTGGCGAAAATCGCGGCCTGACCTGTATACTGCCGGCGATAATCGGCATTTTGGAACGTCTTTGCGAGGAGTGTTAGCGACGAAACAATCCATTCTCTTGACGGGAATGGATTGCTTCGCTTCGCTCGCGATGACGAATGAACAACAACCGGAGGAACCAGCCATGTCCCAATCCGCAAAACGTATCGTTCTCGCTTCTCGCCCGGTGGGCGAACCGAAGCCATCCGACTTCCGCCTTGAGGAATATGCCGCGCCGACGCCGGGCGAAGGCCAGGTCCTGCTGCGCACCATCTGGCTGTCGCTCGATCCCTACATGCGCGGGCGGATGAGCGACGGCCCGTCCTATGCGGCGCCGGTGCCGATCGACGGCGTGATGGAAGGCGGCACGGTCAGCGAGGTGATCGCCTCGAACAATCCCGGTTTTGCGAAAGGCGACATCGTGCTGTCGCGCGCCGGCTGGCAGACGCATGCGATCTCGGACGGCAAGGGCCTCGCCAAGATCGATCCGAAGCTCGCGCCGATCTCGACCGCCGTCGGTGTGCTCGGCATGCCCGGCATGACCGCCTATACCGGCCTGCTCGATATCGGCAAGCCGCAGCCGGGCGAGACCGTGGTCGTGGCCGCGGCATCCGGCGCCGTCGGTTCGGCCGTCGGCCAGATTGCGAAGATCAAGGGCGCACGGGCGATTGGCATCGCCGGCGGCAAGGACAAATGCGATTACGTTAAAAAGGAACTCGGCTTCGACGATTGCCTCGATCACCGCGATCCGGATCTCGCCGTCAAACTGAAGGACGCCTGCCCGAAGGGCATCGACGTCTATTTTGAAAACGTCGGCGGCGCGGTGTTCGATGCGGTGTTTCCGCAGCTCAACGCGTTCGCGCGGATGCCGGTCTGCGGCTTGATCGCCGAATACAATAATTTCGGCGAGACCTCGCCGAAATGGGCCGGCAAGATGATGCGCGCGGTGCTGACCAAGCGCCTCACCATCCGCGGCTTCATCGTCAGCGATTTTGCCGCGCGCCATGGCGACTTCCTGCGCGACATGTCGGGGTGGTTCCGCGAAGGCAAGATCAAGCACAAGGAATTCGTCACCGAAGGCCTCGACAGCGCGCCCGCTGCGTTCATGGGCCTACTCAAGGGCGCCAATTTCGGCAAGCAGCTGGTGCGCGTCGGGCCGGACAGGGCTTAAGCGCCCTCCGCCTTTCGATCCGGATAAAGCAACTCGTCCAGGTCGACATCGACCTGGCCCGGCGCTCTGATGTGGCGGACTTCAAAACTGTCCGGCGTGAAGCGGTATTCCACCAGCCCGGTTTCCTTGATCGAGATCAACGGCTGCATGCGACCGGGAATGATGAAGCCCACAGAGGGCGCCCAGACATGGCGGACGCGGCCATAGGTGAAGTCGCGGCGCTGGTGGACATGGCCGGAGGCCACTAAACGCAGGTCGACCGCGCCGAACATCTCGATCAGTCGCCTGCGCGCCGGCTGCGGCACGTAGCGGATCGCGGAAGCCTCAAGCTCGGGATCGTCTGGCGTGTCGAGATAGAGCGGCTTGTGCAGGAACAGCGCGACCGGCTTGCCGCCGGTGCGTGACAGTTCTGACGCGAGCCAGTCGAACTGCTCGGCCTCGCTGGCAAGGCCGGTGTTCATGATCAGCGAGTTCAATCCGACAAAACACCAGCCGGCTTCGTCGAACCGCCAGCGGTCTTCGCCGATCACGGCGCGAAAGGTTTGCAGGTGTTGTTCGTTCGCCGGATGCGACGGCGCCGGTCCGACCGCGGTCGGATTGTCGCCGATGTCGTGATTGCCGGGCAGGTAGCGACAGGCGACCGGAAGCTCGGCGTGCAGGCCTTTTGCGAATTCGAGATCGGCGCGGCTGGTCGGCCCGTCGAAGGCGACGTCGCCGCTATTGACGACGAGATCAGGCCGCGTCGCGTCGATATGCGCAGCGACACGATGAAAATTGTCGGTGAGCTTTTGCAGGCGGCGGGCGAGGTGGGTGTCGGAAATCTGGGTCAGGCGGAATGAGCTCATGCGAAAATCCTTTCGTCGCCGATTATAGATTTGTCGGCGACGGAATGATGAAATTCCAATGGTAGCCGACCCGTCCGACGACAGGCAACCGAAGGTTGTTTGAAGGATTGTTTGAAAAGATGTTCGAATTGAGAACGCCGCGTCTTCCTTCCCTCTCACAAGGGGAGAAGGGAAAAGAGATCGGCTCACAGCACGCGGTAGCGGATCGCAAAAGCGTTATGCGTCTCCGGTGTCACGGTGTCGCCCTTCGCAAGCGTGATGCCGTCGGCCAGATGCCACGGCCCGAACTTGTCGGAATGCGTCGGGCTGGCCGGCAGCCGCAGCCTGAACTGGGTTTGCGCTCGCCCGGGCAGATTGAGCACCACCATGCGTTCGGTGGTGCGGTAGTCGAGCGTGACGGTTCCCTTCAGCACGCTGCGGCCGTCCGATGTCGCGGCCAGCGCATCCTGCACTTTGGCCAGCTTCTGGTTCCGGTCGGTCAGTAGTTCCACCTGGGTATCGGCAATTGCGGTCAGCGCCGCCTTCGGCAGCCGGATTTCGAACTCCACCGCGGGTTTTGCCGGATTGATGCCGAGATAGGCCAGCGCGGCATGCCTGACGTCGTAGACCACGAAGGCGACGAGGGCGATCACGACGACGGCGGCGAGGCCGTGCTTGAAAAGGTCGCGCGGGCTGCGGGTGCCGCTGCGGAAATAGACCGACAGCACGATCGCCACCGCCAGCGCGGCGGCGACACCGGCCAGCGTCGACATCACGATGCCAAGCCCGCCATCGACGCTGTCGTCGAACCATCCGGTTCCGGCGCCAACCATTCTGAGCAGGGAGGTCACGGAATCGCCGGGTACTTCGGCCACACGGGCCGCGCCGGTTAGAAGCGGTGAGGTGATGTTCATCGGGCCATCTCGAAGCGGCGGAGCCGTTCCGATCGGAATGACCTGAGCGCTCCAGCAGTAGGTCACGGCGGCGCCGATTGCGGTTCAAGCGGACGCGGCTGCCGATTTGTCACAGGGCGACACCCCCGCTATTGGTTGATGCGGGCGGCTAACGCCCTGCGGGGAGATTCCCATGGGCGTCCTGATGTCGATTCAACTGGTCCTGCTGCCTGTCTTTGCCCAGGTCGGGCTCACCTTTGCGCTGCTGCTGTGGATGGCCACGGCGCGGACCGGTGCCCTGAAAGCGAGGGAAACCAGCCTGAAGGACATCGCGCTGCGCCAGCCGAACTGGCCCGAAAAGGCCACCAAGATCGGCAATTGCTACAGCAACCAGTTCGAAATCCCGGTCCTGTTCTACATCCTGATCGCGCTGGCGCTGCCGCTGCGCAAGGCCGATTTCTTCATCCTGCTGATGTCCTGGGTGTTCGTCGTGACGCGCTTTGCCCATGCCGGGATCTTTGTCACGTCGAACGACGTCCGGACCCGCTCGCTGGCCTGGTTCGCCGGCGTCCTTGTGCTGCTGGCGATGTGGATCTACTTCGCGCTGAAGATGCTCTTGCTGATCTGAGCCTTACGCGCCCTTCTCGAACCGAAAGCTTTGAATGACCCCCGCCGCCCGGCTGTCCGCAGCCATCGAACTGATCGACACCATCGACGCCCAGCGCGTTCCCGCCGCCAAGGCGCTGAAGGAGTGGGGCACCGCGCACCGCTATGCCGGTTCCGGCGATCGCGCGGCGATCTCGGGCCTGATCTGGGACGTGCTGCGCCGCCGCGCCTCCAGCGCCTGGCTGATGGATGCCGACACGTCGCGGGCCCGTGTGCTCGGGATGTTGAAGCTGGAGCGCAAGCTCGATGCCGACGCGATTTCGGCCCTTTGCGACGGCAGCCGCTTCGCCCCGGAACCGCTCAGCGACGGCGAACGCTCGGCGCTCACCTCGCGCTCCCTCGACGGCGCGCCGCCGCACATCGCCGGCGATTACCCGGAATGGCTGGATGCGCATCTGATGGAGGTTTTCGGCGACGACCGCGTCGCCGAGGCCACCGCGATGGCCAGCCGGGCGCCGCTCGACCTTCGCATTAACACCCTAAAAGCCAACCGCGAGAAGATGTTGCCACGGCTTTCTCATCTCGGCGCGCAGCCGACGCCATGGTCCGCGATCGGCCTGCGCATCGAACTCGGCGCCGACGCCCGCAACCCCGGCATCCATGCCGAGGAGGACTTTATCAAGGGCGCCGTTGAAGTGCAGGATGAAGGCTCGCAGCTGGCGGCGTTGCTCTCGGCGGCAAAACCCGGCGAGCAGGTGATCGACCTCTGCGCCGGCGCCGGCGGCAAGACGCTGGCGCTGGCGGCGATGATGCAGGGCAAGGGCCGCCTGATCGCCACCGACCACGACAAGCGCCAGCTCGCGCCGATCCACGAGCGGCTGTCGCGCGCCGGCATTCATAACGCCGACGTCCGCACGCCGAAGGGCGACGCCGACCCGCTGGCCGACATCCACGCCTCGGCCGACCTCGTCGTGATCGACGCGCCCTGCACCGGCACCGGCACCTGGCGCCGCAACCCCGACGCCAAATGGCGGATGCGCCCCGGCGCGCTCGAAGTTCGCCTGAAGGACCAGGCCGAAGTGCTTGATCGCGCGGCCGCTCTGGTGAAGCCGGGCGGCCGGATCGCCTACATCACGTGCTCGGTGCTGCCGCCGGAGAACGGCGCACAGGTGAGGAGCTTTGTCGGGCGCCATCCAGAGTTTGCAATGGTGCCGCCGGAACAGACGGCGGGCGTGCTGTGGGACAAGGCGGAAGATTTTGCCAAGGCGGCGCTGGAAACGCCGGAAGGCTGGCTGATGACGCCGCGGCGGACGGGGACGGACGGGTTTTTTGTGTCGGTGCTGCGTAGGGTGGGTTAGCGCAGCGTAACCCACCATCTTCGTTCTTCGTGTCGGCGGTGGGTTACGGCTTCGCCTAACCCACGCTACGAAACCTACGATTCCTCAATCCACAATAAACAGCTTCACCCCGGTCTTGGTCGACGACCGGTGCGCCGCATCGCCGAAATCCGACACCTGATAACTCATCCCCGCCGTCAGCTTGAACTTCCGCCCATCCCGCAACTCGCTGTCGAGCTCGCCCTCCAGCACATAGAGCACATGCCCGCGATCGCACCAGTGGTCCGCGAGGTAGCCCGGCGTGTACTCGACCATCCGCACCCGCAGGTCGCCGATATCAAGCGTCCGCCAAATCGCCTGACCGGTCTCGCCCTTGTGCGTCGTCGGCGCGATCTTGCTCCAGTCGGTGACGGTGAAGGGCAGGGTGGGGATTTTCATGGGGGGAGCCTTGGTGAGAATCGGATGTGTCCAAGTTGGCGGTGCGCTCCCTCTCCCGCTTGCGGGGGAGGGCGGGGTGGGGGTGCCTCCGCGAGTCGTACTGCCCGAGTGGAGAGAGTTCCCCCACCCGGATCGCATCTTGCGATGCGATCCGACCTCCCCCGCAAGCGGGAGAGGTGCACCGAGCCCGCGGCGCAAATCAGTTCAATAATACCTACCCAAATACCTCCCGTCCACCGCCCACATAAGAATGTGAGTCCCCCGTTTGTGCGGTTGCGAGTACGGCCCCTGTCGCGTAATTCCTGTCCATGACAGCAGCACAGCCCGCAGCAGAGTCGACGCCCTCGGTGGCCTCGGCGCACGACAAGATTCTGATCGTCGATTTCGGCAGTCAGGTGACGCAACTGATCGCCCGCCGCGTGCGCGAGGAGGGCGTTTATTCCGAGATCGTGCCGTTCCAGAAGGCGGAAGCCGCCTTCAAAGAGATGAAGCCGAAAGCGGTGATCCTCTCCGGCGGCCCGGAATCGGTGCATGAAGCCGGCTCGCCCCGCGCGCCGCAGCTGATCTTCGATTCCGGCGTTCCCGTGCTCGGCATCTGCTACGGCCAGATGACCATGGCCGCCCAGCTCGGCGGCGAGGTCGAGGGCGGCCATCACCGCGAATTCGGCCGCGCCGATGTCGAGGTCAAGGCGGCGAGCCAGCTGTTCGAATCGACCTGGGGCATGGGCGAAAAGCACCAGGTCTGGATGAGCCATGGCGACCGCATCACAAAAATGCCGCCGGGCTTTTCGGTCGCGGGCGTCAGCGCCAACGCGCCGTTCGCGGTCATCCAGGACGAGAAGCGCAAATATTACGGCCTGATGTTCCACCCCGAAGTGGTGCACACGCCGGATGGCGCCAAACTGATCCGCAACTTCGTCCGGAAAGTTTCCGGCCTCACCGGCGACTGGACCATGCGCGCCTTCCGCGAGGAGGCGATCGAAAAAATTAGAGCCCAGGTCGGCAAGGGCAGGGTGATCTGCGGCCTCTCCGGAGGCGTCGACTCGGCGGTGGCGGCGGTGCTGATCCACGAGGCGGTCGGCGACCAGCTCACCTGCGTGTTCGTCGATCACGGCATGCTGCGGCTCGACGAAGCCAAGACCGTCGTCAACCTGTTCCGGCACCACTACAACATTCCGCTGGTGCACGTGGATGCCTCCAAGCAATTTTTGGGCGAGCTTGAAGGCGTCACCGACCCCGAAGTAAAACGCAAGACCATCGGCCGCCTGTTCATCGACGTGTTCGATGCCGAGGCCAAAAAGATCGGCGGCGCGGACTTTTTGGCGCAGGGCACGCTCTACCCCGACGTGATCGAGAGCGTCTCCTTCACCGGCGGCCCGTCGGTGACGATCAAGAGCCACCACAATGTCGGTGGCCTTCCTGATCGCATGAACATGAAGCTGGTCGAACCCCTGCGCGAGTTGTTCAAGGACGAAGTCCGCGTGCTCGGGCGCGAACTGGGCCTCCCCGAAATTTTCGTCGGCCGCCATCCGTTCCCGGGCCCCGGCCTCGCCATCCGCTGCCCCGGCGACATCACCAAGGAAAAGCTCGACATCCTCCGCAACGCGGATGCGGTCTATATCGACCAGATCAGAAAACACGGCCTCTACGATGCGATCTGGCAGGCCTTCGCCGTGCTGCTGCCGGTCAAAACCGTCGGCGTGATGGGCGACGGCCGCACCTACGAATACGTCGTCGGCCTCCGCGCCGTCACCTCCACCGACGGCATGACCGCGGACTTCTATCCCTTCGAGATGAAATTCCTGGGCGAAACCGCGACCCGGATCATCAACGAGGTGAAGGGGGTGAACCGGGTGGTGTATGACGTGACGAGCAAGCCGCCGGGGACGATTGAGTGGGAGTGATCCCGCTCAAGTCTTGAAGCGGTTTTCGCGATGCCACCGCAGGAAGTGCGGGTGAGGGTGGTCCGCCGCGCGGGCCGGCTCGAGAATGCGCCCCGTCTTGTTAATGATGGCGCGCGCCCCGGCTTCATCGTTCACGTGACGCGAGACGAGTATTTCGTGATCGTCCGAGATGGTGATCAAGCCGCGGTCAAACATCCAGTGCGCGGTTCCAGAAAGCGCAAGTCCGTTACTTACAATATCCGGGCCGTTGGCTTCGACCGGCCTGATGTGGGCGGCTTCGACCTCGGCTCGACCGTGGCCGTTGATAAGCTTCAATGAAGTGATCGCACAGCGGGCATCATAGGCGCGAAGCACAACGCGGCGGAACACGCGATCTCTGACTATACGGGAAGTCAAAAAAGCGACGCGACTCCGTTCTTGCTCGTATTGGAAGGACGACTGCGTCTCCTGCATGCCCGGGGACGCGGGTGGCGCATCGATGCGCGGCAGCAATGCCGTCTCCTCGGCCAGGCCAAGTTCGGTGATCCGGTTGAAGTCCGCAGGTGAAATGGGTCGTACGGCGGACTGAGCGCGCCCGGAAATTTTACCTTGTTCGTTCAGGAGGCCCCGCTCAAGGAGTCCGTCAATGTCACGGAACGGAACCGGATTGGCGAAATCCAGGTAGCTGTTTGGTTCAATGACCGCGATATACATGCCCGGCGTACTTGGGTCGGGAATGACCTGCTGCACCCTGGCGATAGCAAAATAGCCCCGTGATTCCTGCGCTTTCGTTGGCTCGTAATAGATGATCCAGTCGCCAATGCAGGACTCTACGCGGGCAAGATATTGACTAGGAAACTGGTATTGCTCAGCGGGAGTATCTTCGTAGATAGAATTCGACCGATGGATGAAGACGCCAAATGCCAAAGATCGTCCCCCAGACGTCGAACACAGCCATTCGCGTCGACAAGCGTCATATCCTATGCGACACGGCTGTTGAGTAAAGAGCCCATAGGGGTGGATTAGCCGAAGGCGTAATCCACCGCGTCGTTCCACCATGACGCATTAGTGGCTCGGTGCGTTCCGCAACGGGGCGCACGTTTGTTCAACGCGAAAACGCGCAACCCGCGCTAGCTTCCTCCAAACCAAAGGGAGGAAGCCATGGCAATGACTGCACTTGCAAACAAACACAAAACCCCGCTTCAGGAAGTGTTCGAACGCTACCACGTCGGCTGGGAGACCAAGAGCCCCGATCTGATTGCCTCGCTCCATTCGGAAGATACGGTCTTCCATGTCCATGACGGTTCCGCCGCCGTCCATGGGCGCGAGGCCTTGCGGCAACGCTGCATCGATACGTTCGCAAAATTCGACTTCTCGTTCGAGATGGGCCGCAGGTTTTATGGCGATGAGCACTGGGTGTTCGAATGGACTATGGTGCTTGCGCTCAAGGAGCCTGGCGGCGCGCCGTTCACGGCCGGGGTCGAGATGCTCGACGTGGTGACGGTCAATTCGCGCGGCGAGGTGACGCGCAAGGATGTCTACATGAACGGCGGCGAAGCGCAGGCGGCGTTCGCCCGCGCCGGCATCCAGCGCTAGGGAAAGCGCCAGATGCATCCGACCGTCCACGCCAAATCCCGCCCAGCCCGTGCCGCCTACATCATGGCGGGCAGCGGCGAGACGGTGACCTACCAGCAGCTCGATGAGCGCTCCAACCAGGGCGCGCATCTGTTCCGGTCGCTCGGTCTGAAGACTGGCGACGTCATCGCTATCTTCATGGACAATCACCCGCGGTTTTTCGAGATCGCCTGGGCTGCCCAGCGAGCCGGCCTCTATTATGCCTGTATCTCCTCGGCGTTGACCGCGGGCGAGGTGGAGTACATCGCAAGGG
Source organism: Bradyrhizobium sp. OAE829 (assembly GCF_040546575.1). NCBI lineage: Bacteria > Pseudomonadati > Pseudomonadota > Alphaproteobacteria > Hyphomicrobiales > Nitrobacteraceae > Bradyrhizobium > Bradyrhizobium sp. OAE829. The sequence continues at coordinate 7,955,843 of NZ_JBEPOE010000001.1, forward strand.
ATTGCGAAGCAAAACTGCTGATCTCCTCGCCGGGCGTCGGCCCGGTGGCTGACCAGATGCCGGCCCTGCTGCCGGGGGTTGGGCACTTCATGGTGGGCGAAACCCGCACGCCCTTCGAGCGCTTCGAGGCTGCCCGCGCTGCCATGCCGACCACGCCGATCGCCGGCGAGAGCGCGGGCTCGGACATGCTCTACTCCTCCGGCACCACCGGCCGGCCCAAGGGGATCAAGCCCCCGCTGACGGGTGCGCCGATCGACGGACCCGACGTCCTGACCATGATGGCCCAAAGCCTGTTCGGCTTCCATCAGGACTGCATTTATCTCTCTCCGGCGCCGCTCTACCACGCCGCACCGCTGCGTCTGTGCATGAGCGTCCATCGCATGGGCGGCACTGTCGTTCAGATGGAGAAGTTCAACCCGGAGCAGGCCCTTGCACTGATCGAAAAGCACAAGATCGACGCCGGCCAGTTCGTGCCGACCCACTTCGTGCGGATGACGAAGCTGCCGCCCGAGGTGAGGGCGAAGTACGACGTCTCGTCGATGAAGTCGGCGGTCCACGTCGCGGCACCTTGCCCGGTCCCGGTCAAGGAACAGATGCTGTCCTGGTGGGGACCCGTGATCCACGAATACTACGCCGGGAGTGAGGGCAACGGCGCCAGCTATGTCAGCCCGCAGGACTGGCTGACCAACAAAGGCACCGTCGGCAAGGCGGTGTTCGGTGAACTGCACATTGTCGGCGAGGACGGCGAGGAGGTTCCGCCGCGGACCGAGGGCACGGTCTATTTCGGCGGCGGCGCGCCGCTCACCTATCATAACGCGCCGGAGAAGATCGCCGAGAACACCAACAAATACGGCTGGTCGACGCTCGGCGACGTCGGCTGGGTCGACGAAGAAGGTTTTCTGTACCTCACCGATCGCAAGAGCTTCATGATTATCTCCGGCGGCGTGAACATTTATCCGCAGGAGATTGAGAACCTCTTGATCACCCACCCGAGGGTCGTCGACGCCGCGGTGGTGGGCGCGCCCGACGAGGAAATGGGAGAGAAGGTGGTCGCGGTGATCCAGCCCGCCGACTGGGCGGACGCCAATGACGAGCTGAAGGCGGAGCTCGCCGCCTTCTGCCGCAAAAACCTCAGCCACGTGAAGTCGCCGCGCCTGTTCGACTTCGTGCCGGAGTTACCGCGCCACCCGAACGGCAAGCTGTACAAGCGCCTGGTTCGCGATTCCTACTGGGGCAAGGAAGGCTCAAGGATCGTCTAGCTGATCGGGGATTTGCGCCAAACCACAAAGTCGCCGATGATGTGAACCATGCCGTCAGCGCAATCGCCGTTCACCAGCACGATCTTGCCCATCGGGGTCCCACGCCTCGCGGCGCATCCAAACGTCGTGACTGCGGTGCTGGTGGGACGGACGGATCCGATTACACTGGAACATGAGGACGTGAGCGTTACCGGCGACGTCCTGCTGGTTCGGCCAGGGATCGTGCACAGTGTTCGGGTCTCGGAACGGGGGGCCGACGTCATCTTCCTCAACGGACTGGTATTTCCCTTCGATGCCCCGCTGGCGGTCGTGCTGAAGGGCAGCCTCGAAAGGCTGGCGCGCCGTTCACTTGGCGGCGATCCCGGCGCGACGGAGGAGTTGCGGGCAAGGCTCGCCTTTGCGACCGCGCCGCTGCCGCCGAAAATTGTCGAGATCGTGCGGACGATGCAGGCTGATCCGATGCGGCGCGTGACGCAGGGCGAATTGGTCCGATATCTCGGCATGGAGCGTACGCGGGCGCTGCGCTGCTTCAAGGCGTCGACGGGGCTGACATTTCGCCGGTTCAAGCTGTGGTCGGCGCTTCAGCATGCGGCGGTGAGCATGGCCGGGCGCGAACTGGTGCGGACGGCTGCGATCGATGCCGGTTTCGCCGATACGGCGCATCTCTCGCGCGTGTTCAGCAGCGTGTTCGGGCTGCCGCCCAGCGTGGCGATCGCCGCGCTCGGCGAGCAGGGAGCGGGGACAGCTCGTAGGGTGGATTAGCCGACTTGTCCGCCGTAGCTCGCAGAGCGAAGGCGGAAGGCGTGATCCGCTGCCTTTGTAACAGACCGAGCGGCGGATTACGCTTACGCCAATCCGCCTACGGGCTGCCATCTTACGGACTGCCATCCGAAGTTCCCAATTCCTCCGTATATGCTAGAAGCCTCCGCACAGGGGACGCCATGTTTCGTACCGCAAATGATGCGCAGTTCTGGGACCGTATCGCGCGCAAATATGCCGCCGATCCGATCGCCGATATGCCGGGCTATGAGCGCACGCTGGAGCGAACGCGACATTATCTCAACGGCAATGAGGCGGCTTTCGAGTTCGGATGCGGGACGGGAACGACGGCGCTTAGACTTGCGCCATCGGTCGGGCGCATCATGGCGACGGACCTGTCCGGCGAAATGATCGCGATCGCGCGTGAGAAGGCTCACGCCGAAGGCTGCGGCAATATCACGTTCGAGGTGGCGCGGCCCGAGGCGGCGCGGTGGCCCGGCGGAAGTTTTGACGTCGCGTTCGGCTTCAATGTCCTGCATCTGGTGGCCGACCGCGCCGCGGTCTTGAGAGGCATCCATCGGCTGCTGCGGCCTGGCGGGCTGTTCCTTTCGAAGACGCCATGCCTGAAGGAAATGAATCCGCTGCTGCGGATCGCGGTGCCCTTGGCGCAACTCATCGGCAAGGCGCCCCATGTGACGTTCCTGTCCGCGGAGGACCTGGAGCGCGAAATCGCGTCGGCGGGATTTGAAATCATCGAACTTGCGCGCCACGCCTCGCGCGGTAAGGACGCGCGGCCGTTCGTTGTGGCGCGAAAGGTGATGATTTGAGCACCCGATGAACTCGTGGTCGGGGTTACGCTTTCGCTAACCCGCCCTACGAACTGCGTCGCTTCGCACGCAACAACGAAGTTGCGCCGGCTCTTGCGACAAAACAACCCGACGGGCAAATAACTTCGGATTAGCGGAATTCGTGTCAAGCCGAAAAATTGCGAAAATCAAAAATATTTCCCTTTCCATGCACCCCAAATCACCGGCACATATTTGCCCATCCCGTCCTGCCAAGAGGGGCGTCGGCCATCGTCACGAACGTTGGGCGGGTTGCGATGGACGCCGATGTTGCGCTTGACGGGCGCGGCAGAGGCGTACGGCAAAAGCGTGTGGTCCTGGCGCCCGTAACGGCGTCAAGCTTTTGGGAGGCTAACGCTGACCAGAGGCGACGGTGGCAATAGAGGCCGTCTCACCGGGGAGAGCGCGTCATAAGCCGTAAAGCCATTGCGCAGGGAAGGCTGGGTGTTCCCCGCTGCCCTGTATGCTCGTGTGCACCATCTTGTTGCACAATCGCACACGAGACCGCGGGTGCAGCGCGCACCCGGCCTTCCCTGCGCCCTCTGTCATCAGGGGGCGAAACCAAAGCAATAGCTCGGGCATGTCGTGCCGCGAGAATGCGGACCCGTGCTACCGTAGGCCGAACAAGCATGAGATCCCTTTACAAAAAAATCCCAGATCCCATGTCGGCTCGATCAAGCCTCGTTCGTCCTGAGGGCACCAACCTGCAATCCAAGAAGGTCCATCAGCATGCCCAGCACCATCCGCTTGCACCGTGTCCTGACAACCAGCCCACAGAAAGTCTATCGCGCGTTCCTTGAAGCGGATGCGCTTGCGAAATGGCTTCCGCCGAACGGCTTTGCCTGCACCGTGCACCATCTGGAACCGAAGGTCGGCGGTACGTTCAGGATGTCCTTCCGGAATTTCACGACGGACAAAAGCCACGCGTTCGGCGGTAAATATGTCGAACTCGTGCCTGGCGAACGCCTGCGCTACACCGATACGTTCGATGATCCGAACCTGCCCGGCGAGATGCAGGTGACCGTGACGCTGACGAAGGTGTCGGTCGGCACCGAGGTGAATATCGAGCAGGCCGGCGTGCCTGATGTCATTCCAGCCGAGGCTTGCTATCTCGGTTGGCAGGAGTCGCTGCGAAACCTGGCGAAGTTGGTCGAGCCCGAGATCAACGAGTAGCCTCCGTCATTCCCCGATGCGCAATTGCGCATCGGGGGAACGACGGAGAGGGGTGCCGCGAGCATGCGAACGCATAACCCTCAGCCTCAAACGCGGGCTGCCTCCCGCGCGGCCCCGTGCTACGAATCCTCTATCGCCCCTGCGGAGCCAGTCCTCATGTCCGTCGCAACCGCCGCCAATCAATCGACACCCAACGCCGCCGAGACCGACCCTCAAACCCTCGGCTGGATGCAAGGCTTCCCGCCGTCGCCCGACAAGACTATCACCTTCCACAACGGTTCGTTCCGCAGCTTCCCCGAACTGCGCTGGGCCTGGAGCAATATCCGCCAACTGGTGCCGACCGTAAACGTCTGGCGCGGGGCAGGGCCCGCGTCCGTGCTGCCGCGTGCGGAGCACGATATCGGCGCGTCCAAGTCGGTCACGATGGATGGTCGGCCGATAACGTTCGAGCGCATGCTCGAGGAAACCTATGCCGACGGGATCGCGGTGCTGCACCGGGGCAAGCTGATCTACGAGCGTTATTTCGGCGCGCTGAAGCCGCACAAGCCGCATATCGCGATGTCGGTCACAAAATCGTTCACCGGCACGCTCGCCGGCATTTTGATTGCGGAGGGCAAGATCGATCCGCAGGCGCCGGTCACGGACTATGTGCCGGAGCTGAAGGCCAGCGCGTTTGGCGACGCGCGGGTGCGCGAGGCGATGGATATGACTACGGGCCTCGAATACACCGAAGTCTATACCGACAGGAATTCCGGCGTGTTCGGGTTGCGGCGCGCCAACGGCATGGCGCCGATCGAGCCGGGCTATGAGGGCGCGACCAATATTTTCGATTTCCTGTGCACGCAGCGCAAGCAGGGCGAACACGGCAAGGCTTTTGCTTACAAGACCGTCAATTCCGACGTGCTGGCCTGGATCATCAGGCGCGCGAGCGGCATGACGCTGGCCGATCTGCTCTCCGAACGGATCTGGGCGCCGATGGGAGCCGAAGAAGACGCGCATTATCATGTTGACCGCATCGGCACCGAAAGCGGCGGCGGCGGGCTTTCGACGACGCTGCGCGATCTCGCCCGCTTCGGCGAGACGATCCGCAATCACGGCCGCTTCAACGGCCGCCAGATCGTGCCGTCAACGGTGGTGGAAGACATCGCGCGCGGCGGCGATCCCGAGAAATTCAAGCCGGCCGGTTACACTACGCTGCCCGGCGCGTCCTACCGGAACCAGTGGTGGGTGACGCACAACGCGCACGGCGCCTACATGGCGCGCGGCGTTCACGGCCAGGGCATCTATATCGATCCGAAAGCCGAGATGGTGATCGCGCGCTACGCCTCGCACCCCGCCGCCGGAAACGCCGCCAACGACCCCGTCACGCTGCCGGCCTACATGGCGCTGGCGAAGGATTTGATGGCGGGAGGGTGAGAGAAGGCGGGGCGCTGAGTGCGACAGATCGGACGCGAGACCCCCGCGAACGCCGCTTGCGCCGCGGGGGGGCAGTCCGGAAGATGAGTTCAGTTCGGGCGGTCGGTCGCACGGCGAAGGTCGCCATCACCTTTCAAACGGCGAATGATCCAGCGCCCAGCGTCCACCAAGAAGAAGCCGCCGCTGATCGCCTCGAGCTCTGCATCGTTCAACTCGCGGACTTCCGAGTTCTTCTGTTCCATGTTCTGCATTGCCGTCCACTCCTTGTCAGGTCGGGCGGACCATTCCGCCGTCGATGGGCAGATCAATGCCGCAGGACGCCGCGCGTCGCTGTGACGGACGTCACACGGAGTCGCTCGGGGGCCGACGAGGTTCGAAAACGCCGTGAAGAAATCTCAAGCCGCATCTGCCGCAGCAAAATGCGCCATCTGGTCAGCGTGTGCCTTCACGAAGGACGGTCGGGCCGTGGCGCGCGCGACATAGTCGTGACAGGCGGGATATGTCGCCAGGCCGTCGAACCGGGCCACGAGGCGCAGCACATCCGCCATGAGGATGTCGGCGACGGAGAATGTCCCGGCGAGCCATTCGCGTCCTGCCAGCACCGCCTCCAGGTGCTTGAGCCGGTGCTGGTGGAGGAACCCGTCAAAGAGTTTCCAGGCCGGCGTGTCGCCGGTCGCGCCGGAAAAGATCAGCAAGGACCAGGGCAGGCTGGCCATCTCGACGGAGTTGAGCGCCGCGAACAGCCATTCCTTCGTATCGCTGCGAGCGCGCGGATCGCTGGGCATCAGCGCGTCGCTGCGTTCGCCGAGATGCAGCAGCATCGCGCCGCTCTCGAAGATCGAGATGTCGCCATCGGTCAACCATGGCACCTGGCCGAACGGCTGGTGGGCGAAATGCTCGGCGCTCCGTTTCCGAAACGGCACGCTCTCGACACGATAGGGCAGGCCTGCCTCTTCCAGCGCCCAACGCACGCGGATGTCGCGCACATAGCCGCGTGGCGGTTCGGGAACCCAATCGAAGGTGGTGAGGATCAAGTCGTTCATTCGGCAACTCCAAGGAACAAGGGTAGCTTGTCGAGCAGGCCGCTCCAGCCATGCTCGTGACTGTTGCGCGTCTCTTCGTCGGGAAGATGCTCGTGCCGCAGCGTCAGCCTGGTGCCGCCGTCATCAGGCTCGAGCAGAAACGTGACCAGCGACTCGCGTTCCCTCGTTCCCGGCAAGTCCCAGGTGAACACCAGCTTCTTTTCCGGAATCACTTCCTGATAAATTCCGGTGGGATTGTGCTCCTCGCCGTTCAGCAACCGGAAGACGACGCTGAAGCGGCCTCCCGGCCGCACGTCCGCCTCGGCGCGCAGCGTCGGTCCGGCATCGGGACCCCACCACTGCATCATCAGTTTGGGCTCTGTGATCGCCGCCCACACCCTGGCAGGCGAGGCCTTGATCCTGCGCACGATGGTCACGCTCGGCAGGCTCTTGGTCATCGCTCGCCATCCTCTTCCACGAGCGCAACAAGGCGATCGAGGCTGACCGTCCAGAGCCGCTCATATCGTTTGAGCCACTCCATGGCCTCGCGCATCGGTCGGACCGACAGATGGACCGACACGGTGCGACCGGTTTTGGTGCGCTTGATCAACCCCGCATCGGACAGCACATCCAGATGCTTCATCATTCCGGGCAGTTTTAGCGAAAACGGCCGGGCGAGTTCGCTCACCGAAAGCCCGGGTTTTTCCTTCAGCCGCAGCAGCACGGCCCGCCGCGTAGGGTCGGCGAGCGCGGAGAACGTGCGGTCCATTCGGGAGGCTTGATACTTCACCATGTAGCGAAGTATTGCTTTTGTCGCCGGTGGAGTCAACTTCGCCGTTGGATCGATGAGGTTTCCAATCGATATGGCTGAGGATAACGTAGACGCGATGAAGCCAAGACCCGCCGACCCCTCCGAAGCCAGCGTGCTGACGCGCCTGTGGTATGACGGCTGGCAGGATGCCCACGCGGCGATCCTGCCGCCGGCGCTGGCGCGTGCGCGCACGTTTGAAGACTTTGCCGAACGGATGTCCGCCGCGCTCGCCGATGTGCGGGTGATCGGCCCGCAAGGTGCGCCATTGGGTTTTGCGATGCCGAAGGGCGATGAACTCAATCAGTTCTACGTCACATCGGCAGCGCGCGGCACGGGTGTCGCGGCCACGCTGATCGCGGACGCGGAGGTGCAGATGTCGCAGCGCGGCGTCGAGACGGCCTGGCTCGCCTGCGCGATCGGCAATTCGCGCGCCGCAAAATTTTACGAGAAGAGCGGATGGCATCTCGCCCGGACGATGGTCAACCGCCTGGATACCGTTGACGGCCCGTTCGATCTCGAAATCTGGCGTTATGAGAAATTGCTGACGTGCCGGTGAATCAGCGCGCGGCGTCGGCGGACTCCCGCGCAATCGGAAACAGCGCCCGAACGCGCGGGTCGCGGAGCCACAGCCCGCCCCACATAAACAGCCCGAGATAGAGGCTGAACAGGATGTGGCTGAACAGCGGGCTGCCCACCCTGATCTGGGTCGCCATCGCGCCGCCAAGCAGCCCCATCATCAGCACCGCGCCAAGCACGCTGGTGCGCGGGATCAGGTAGAGCACGAGGCAGACCAGCTCGATGATTCCGATCGTAAATGCAAAGCCGGAAGGCCAGCCAAGCTGCGCCATCGTCTGTTCCGCCACCGGAAGCTGGAGCAGTTTTGGCGCAACCGAGGCGCCGAGCATGAACAGGGCGAAAAGCCCCGTCAGAATACGACCGGTCCAGAGCATCGCTGGTGTGTTCATCGCTGGTCTCCTTGAACGAAGCTTGATCATCTGTGCCAAGGACGCAGCAACTCTGCCCGATCCGACATCCCCGGGAAGTTTTTTAGGGCGCCGGTGCATCGCAGTTTCCCGGTTGGTCGCCGCGTCATTCCTCGATCTGCAGCAACCCGACCGCAAGATGCCGGAACGCCGCGACCGCCTTGGCAAGGACGGCGCGGGGATCGTCGGCTGCCGCAATCCACAGCGCGGCGCTGAGCGCTGCGCCATTGAGCAGCCGGGCGGCCGCTTCCGCATCCACCGGCCTGACCGTTTTCGCATCGATCAGCGCCTGGATGGTTTGCGTCGTGGTGCGCAGGCACTCGTTCTGGTTCGGCCATCGCGAGGGATCGCCGAGCACGGCCGGCCCGTCCAGCAGCATGATGCGCTGGATCTCCGGCTCGAGCGCCATCTCGATAAAGGCGATGTTGGCGTCGAGAAAGCCGAGCCAGGCGGTCTTGGCCCGGTCCTGGACCATGCGCATCCGCGCCACCATTTCGGCGTCGATCTGGTCGATCACCGCCTGCAGCAGGCCCTTCTTGTCGCCGAAATTGTGGTAGAGCGCGCCGCGCGTCAGGCCGGCCTTGGCGGTGAGTTCGTCCATCGACGCCGCCGCATAACCCTCCGCCGCAAACGCCTTGCGGGCGGCCCTGATGAGCTTGGCCCGGGTCTTCTCCACCATCTGCGCCCGCCGCCTTGCGACCAAAGCCAAACTCCAAAAAACATACGCCGCGTATGCCATTGACATACGGTGCGTATGAACAATATAGCAGCATACGGGGCGTATATCAATGCTCCCGCCGGCTGCGGCCGTTACGGTCGGGCTTGCCTCGTTCAAACGGAGTGAAACAATGTCAAAACGCGACGCAATTTTCCCTGCCGGCCGGCAGGCGCTGTACGAAATCAACCGCTATTCGGCGGCGATCCGCTCCGGCGATCTGCTGTTCGTCTCCGGCCAGGTCGGCAGCCGCGATGACGGCTCGCCCGAGCCTGACTTTGCAAAGCAGGTCCAGCTTGCCTTCGACAATCTCGCCGCCGTGCTGAAGGCCGCCGGTTGCACCTTCGACGACGTCGTCGACGTCACCACCTTCCACACCGACCCGGCCAAGCAGTGGGAGACGATCGGCCCCATCAGGCTGAAGGCGATCGGCGAGGCGCCTTACCCGAACTGGACCGCGGTGGGCGTGAACTGGCTGGCGGGCTTTGATTTCGAGATCAAGGTGATCGCGCGCGTTCCGCAGTGATCGGCTGGCGGGAGCGTCGAAGGCGGCGATCCCACCGTCATTTCACTCGCGAGACCTTCTCAAACCGCTTGATCAGCCGCTCGCGCTTCAGCCGGGACAGCCGCCTGATCCAGAAAATCCCGTTGAGCTGATCGATCTCATGCTGATGGCAGACCGCGCGGAGGCCTTGCGATTCCTCGGTTCGGGCATGGCCGTCGACGTCGTGATAGCTGATCCGCAACCGCGCATGGCGCTCGATGTCGTCATTGACGCCGGGCATCGAGACGCTGCCTTCCTGGTGCATGATCATCTCGGGCGAAGCCCAGATGATCTCTGGATTGACATAGGTCCGCGCGCCATCGACCGGGTCGAGATCGAGCACGACGACGCGAAGTGCGACTCCGATATGCGGCGCGGTGATGCCGATGCCGGGTACGGCGTGCATGGTCTCCAGCAGGTCCGTCGCAAGCTCGCGCAGCGCGCGGTCGAACACGGTCACCGCCTGCGCGGTGAGTGCAAGGCGCGGGTCGGGATAGCGGACGATGGGACGGATGGTCATGAGCGTTCTGTCAGGCGTACGCGATCCAGCCGCGCCAGGTGAAGGCGGCGTAGAACAGCTCGACGCCCTTGAAGCCGGCTTCGCGCAGGATCTGCGCATCCTGTTCCGGGTTGAACAGGTTCAGATTTTTATCGACCGCCGCGCGGGCGCCGTTGGCCTTGTCGGGATCGGCGCCGGAAGCGATGCCAAAGGCAGCGTACCGCGACAGCCATTGCGCACGCGCCCCTTGCGGAAAGCTGGAGTGGGCGGCCACAAAGGGCGCGCCGGGCTTGAGACGGCGATGGATTTCGCCGGCCGTCCGCCGCCGTTCACCCGCATCTAGAAAATGCAGCGTGAGCAGGCACGTCGCGGCATCGAACGGGCCGTCGGGGGCAACATCGATATAGCCTTGCTGGAGCTGCACGCGCGCGCTGAGCGGACCCAGTATCCGCTCCGCCAGTTTCAGCATCTCCGCCGCCGGATCGACTCCGACGAAGGTCCAGCCGGCCGCGGTCTCCGCCAACGACTTCAACTCCAGGCCGCCGCCGGCGCCGAGCACCAGCACACGCGCGTCTTGCGGCGCCCGTTCCGCCAGCAGGATGCTGGTCATGCGGTGAAGGTCGGCAAAGCCGGGCACAAAGCGCGGCGGTCCCTCCGCATAATTCTTCACCGCCTCGGGATCGAAGAAATGATCCAGCATTGCCTGAACGGCGGCATCATTTCGCATGTGCGATCTCCAAGCGATGACCCTTGCCGCGGCCAACGAGGCGCTTGTGAAAATCGGTGCTCAGCTGCGCGAGCGTCACGTCAGCCAGGCGCGACAACAGCAGCGCTTCCGCATCGTCGAATGCGCGGGTGAGGGCGGCATTGACGGCCTGCTCGACAAGGCAGCCGGGCTTTTCAGTTCTGTTGCCGATCGCCAGCAACGAAGGTTCGCCGAGCGCCTCATAAATGTCGCGCAAGGAGATATCAGCCAGGTCACGCGCGAGCGTCCATCCGCCGCCATGGCCTTTCTCCGATCGCACATAGCCCTGATCGCGCAAGCCCGCCATGACGCGGCGGATCACCACCGGGTTGGTGTCCATAGCTTTCGCCAGCGCCTCTGACGTGACGAGCTCATCCTGTTCGGCCATGTGCAGCAGCACGTGCAGCACGCCGGATAATCGGCTGTCTCTTCTCATGTAACTATTGATATTACATGATAGGGTGAGAGGTCAAGCCGATCCGTGGGTCTTCATTCCCCGATGCGTAATTGCGCATCTGCGTTCGCCGGAACGACGCATGGGCGGAGTCCTGTTTGACAATACCCGCCACGGACAGAGCTGCTATTCTTGACTGACCCGCGCCAAAGATTCCTGTCTGTGGCAACATCCCGCTATTCCCATCCTCGGCTAAGGATAATCCGATGTCACGTGTATCGATCAAAACGAAGAACGATCTGGCCGGCCGAGCTGCAGCCGCTGTGGGACAAGATGACGACCTATGGCGCGTTCGAGAACCAGGCGGGCGTGATGGCGCACCGGCCGCCGATCTTTGAGCATACCTGGTCGCTGCTGGTCGATCTCGCCGAGAGCGGCACCTTGTCGAAGCGCCATCTGGAGATCGCGCTGGTCGCGGTGTCCCTGTTGAACCAGTGCGACTATTGCGTCTCGCACCACGCGCCGAAACTGGCGATCCAGGGCGTATCGGAAGCGGGCGCCGAACGGCTGCTGGACTACAAGGATCATCCGGAACTCGACGACGTCGACAGGCTCGTCGTCGAATATTCCGTTGCGGTGAACAATAACTGGAGCAAGACTCGCGACGAAATCTTTTCCCGGCTGCGAGAGCACTTCTCCGAAGCCCAGATTGTCGAACTGACCTGGCGCATCTCGCTGTGTGGCGCATTCAACCGCTTTACCGATATCCTGCAATGCGATATCGAGCCGAGCGTCCCCGCGCGTGAAGCGGCCGAGTAGGCCGCGCGATGTCCGATGATTTGAACTGGCTTTCCGCCCGCGAGATGACCCGGCGCTTCGCCAAGGGCGACCTGTCGCCGGTCGATGTATTGGAAGCGACGCTGGCGCGACTGCGCGCGGTCAATCCGGCTCTCAATGCCACGTGCCTACTGGATGAGCCGCAGGGGAGGCGACTAGCTGCGGAGTCGGCGGAACGCTGGCGTCGCGGTGAACCCATGGGACCACTCGACGGCGTGCCGGTCGCGATCAAGGACACCGGACATGTCAAGGGTTGGCCGATGCGCATCGGCTCGCACTCAACGGCAACGGCACCAAGCACCGAGGATACGCCGGGTGTCGCGCGCCTGCGTGAGGCCGGCGCGGTGTTCTTCTGCAAGACAACGACTCCGGAGTTCGGCTGGAAGGGGATTACGCACGGCCCGCTGACCGGCATCACCCGCAACCCCTGGGATACTTCCCGCACGCCCGGTGGCTCCAGCGGCGGTTCGGCCGCCCTGGTCGCGGCGGGCGTCGTCCCGCTGGCCACCGGCGGCGATGGCGGCGGCTCGATCCGCATCCCCGCGGCGTTCAGCGGTGTGTTCGGGTTGAAGGCGAGCTACGGCGTGGTGCCGAATTTGCTGGGGCCGATGGGAACGCTCGCGGTGTATGGCGGACTATCGCGCGATGTCGCCGACAGTGCGCTGCTGCTGAACGTGCTGACGCGGCCGGACGCGCGGGATTCCTTCGCCGTTCCCTATCGCGGCATCGACTATCTCGATGGCCTCGACGAGGGGGTGGCGGGAATGAAAATCGCATGGTCGCCAGATCTGGGCTTTCCGGTCACCGAGCCGGATGTCGCTGATGGCATGCAGCCGGCCATTGATGCGCTGGTGAAGGCCGGCGCCGATGTGAAGAGCGTCGATCTGGATCTGTCCGCGGCGCAGCCCGCGCTGGAAGTGATTTGGGGCGCATCGCACGCCGCTGTGGTTCGGGATTTCGACGGCGCGCAACTGGCGGCGCTCGATCCAGGCCTGCTGCGGCTGGTGATATCAGCCCAGGATATTTCGGCGAGCGAATTGCAGGCGGCCTATGCCGACATGCGCACGCTCAGCCAGCAGATGCATCACTTCCATCAGCACTACGATCTGTTGCTAACGCCGACCATTCCCATCACCGCCTTCGCCGCCGGCATCGACACGCCGGATGCGGCGCGCTTTCCCCAGTGGTTCGATTGGACGCCATTGACGTGGCCGTTCAATCTCACCCGCCAGCCCGCGGCCTCGGTGCCGTGCGGTTTTGTCGAAGGCTTGCCGATCGGCCTGCAGATCGTGGGGCCGATGTTCAGCGAGGAGAAAATCCTCCGCGCCAGCCGCTGCGTCGAACAGGCCTGCGCCAGCGGCGCGCGGCCAAACCTTGCCTAGGGAGCCTTGTTAATCAAGGCTTGCGGATCAACCGAACGTAAAGCTGTAAGCGCTCAGGCCGGCCTTGGGCACCTTCAGGCGCAACACATGCTCGCCGCTGCTGCCGCTGTAGATGGGATAAAGCCGGCTTCCGTCGATGGTGACCGGCGGTTGCGGCGTGCCGTCCACGGTGACGGAGACCGCTTGCGGCAACGCGCTGCCCGCGACCAGGTTGACCTTGGGCGCGTTGAAGCGGAGCACGATCTCGCTACCGTCTGCCGAGGCGGTGGCGCTGTCGCCAACCAGCTTCCAACCGCCACCGAGCGCGAAGCGACCTTGCGGCACGCTGTCCGGCAGCGCGTAGGATCGCTCACCTGCCGCGGAATCCTGCGAGGCCACGATGGCGCCGTCGTTCTTCTCCGACCCGAGATAGAGTTCGGGCGTGTCGATGCCGGCGAGATCCGGATCGCTGGCCTGCGCCGCCGGCGTGGCTTCGCCGACGAGGCGGGCGATCGTGTTCTCCATCTGCTGGTAGTTACCTTCGCCGAACTGGGTCGCGACGATGGTGCCGGACTTGTCGATCAGATATCCGGCCGGCCAATACTGGTTACCGAAGGCGCGCCAGGTGCGGTACTGATTGTCCTGCGCGACAGCGTATTTGATGCCGAAGCGCTTGATGGCGATCTCGACATTCGACGTCTCCCTCTCGAAGGCGAATTCAGGCGTGTGCACGCCGACCACGACGAACCCCTTGTCCTTGTAGGTGTCGTACCACTTCGTCACATAGGGCAGAGTGCGCACGCAGTTGATGCAGGAATAGGTCCAGAACTGCACCAGCACGACCTTGCCGCGCAGGCTTTCCAGCGTCAGCGGCGGAGAATTCAGCCAGGCCGAGATGCCCGCAAATTCAGGCGCGGTGCGGCGCTCGCTCGATGTAGTTTGCTCGCCGCGGGTCAGCGACGGGCTGAACTGCACGACGACGAGGAAGCCTGTGATCAGAAGCACAATGACGGTGAGAAGCTTGCGCATGGTCATAATCCTGTTTGGTGGTTCGGGTAGAAGTCGGAGAGCCACACCGTGATGATGGTGTCGTATTGCGTGTAGAAAGCGAACGCGACGAGCAGTACTGCCGCGCCGAAGCTGCGTTGCAGGGCGGGTGTGTAGGGCACGAGCCTGCGCATCTGGGTGGTGGCGTATTGCCCGCCATAGGCGATCAGCAATATCGGGAGGGCCGCGCCGATTGCGTAGGTGACGAGCAGCACGCCGGCGCGTGCGAGGTCTTCCGACGTCGCGATCAGCGTGAGTATGGAGCCGAGCACCGGCCCGGCGCAGGGCGTCCACAACACGCCGAGCGAGAGGCCGAGAACGAGGCCGCCGAAATTGCCCGGTAAGGCAGCCCGCACGGCGCCATCCGCGTGCGCGAGGAGACCGCTCAACCGCGCCACCAGCCATTCGTAGGGCTGCGGCCAGAGCATCAGCACGCCGAAGCCGCCGAGCAGCACGATGGAAATCTTGCGCAAGCTGTCATGCGACAGACCCAACACCGTTGGGAACGCGCTGAACAGCAAGGCGAAGCCGGAGAAGGCGATGACGAAACCGCCCACGATGAACAATGGCCGCAACCGGCCGTGCTGGCCGATCGACGTGCCAAGCAGGATCGGAAGCAGCGGCAGGATGCACGGCGCTGCCGCCGTCAGCAGTCCTGCCGCCAGGGCGAGGGCTATGTCGATCATCGCAGTATTCCTCGTGGGAAGCGGTCGCCGTCACTTCTTCAATGTCAGAAGCGGCTTGCCCTTTTCGACGATGTAGGTGGCGAGCTCGCTGCCGGTGACGCTGCCGACATTTTTGGCCGCGTGAACGGTACCGGCCGGAATGAACAGAACATCGCCCGCCTTGAGGGTGACCGGTGGCTTGCCCTCGATCTCGTATTCGAGCGTGCCCTCCAGCACATTGACGATCTCTTCGCCGGGATGGCTATGCCTGCCGAACGCCGCGCCCGGCGCGAAATCGACGCGCACCTGGACGACCTCGCGCCCGGGGATGCTGAGATCATGCCGCTGCAGGTCGGTTCGCGTGATGCCGGACGGCTGTGCTTGCGCCGCAGGCAGCGCCAGAACGCTTGCCGCGATCAACGCCACGCTCGCTACAACTCGCATCGTCTTCAACAGATGGTTGCTCATATCGATTCTCCTTCGTGTTTGGGAATTTCACAGCGCCGCCCGTACCGGGCCCAAGCCCGGTCGGTACGCAAGGCAGACTTGAGGTTGTTTGACTTAGAGCGGCAGCGGCTCGCCGGCCTGTTCCTTGGCGATGTACTCGGCGTACCAGTCCGGCCAGTTCACATCGTGCCGGCCGCCGTTCCGCTTCTCGTGCTCGCCATGGGCTGCCGCCGCGCGGCGAAGCGCGCTGGCGATTTCGGTCGACGACGAGAAATTCGTGTTGCCTTCGACGCGTCCGGGGGCGCGGGCGGTGACTTCCTGGAACAGCCAGCCATTGCCATCAGGATCGCTAAAGGAAGCATACGACTGGTAAGTGCGACGCTCCGGATCCGGGCCGCTGGCGCGATCACGCCCGAGCAGGAAGGGTTCATGTTTGGCGGTGAACACGCCGTCGGCGGCGTGGAACACTTCGCTCACGTCGACGCCGCGACCCTGCAATTCCTTGCGCGCGGCTTCGATGTCGGAGACGACCAGATAGAGTCCCTTTGCGGAGCCGGGGGCTGCCGAGGTGACGTTCTTGCCGAAGATCACAGAAGCGTCGGAACCGGGCGGGGTGAACTGGATAACGCGATAGTCCTTGCCGTCGGCGAAGTCGGCATCGAGCCGCCAGCCGAGGCTGCCGTAGAACGCCTTGGCGCGATCGACGTCGGAAACCGGGATAACGACGACCTCGAGCTTCATGGCGGTCGTCGCGGTCTTGCTTGCATTTGTCATAGTCCTTCTCCCTTTGTGAATTAGATCGGATGCGATCTATTTGCGTACGCGCTATAAAGGCTCGAAAGCACCGGAAGTCAATGTGTCCGATTTAATCGTATGCGATATATTATTCACGTGTTCGTGTCCGGCAGGCGGGCGCCGGCTACGGTGAAAGACGGTCGTCAGGGCCGATTCCCCAGACAATTCAAACGAGAAGCGGCGCGGCATGCCGGAAATGCCGGGAGATGTGTAGGTTGGCGGTGGCTTGCGCCAGTGCTGGCTGGGGCAATTTGGACGACATCGCCGAGGGGGTAAGGCCGGCTGCGCGCTGCACCGTTCATGAGGCTTGGTGGATGTGCGCGATGATAGAAGCGTTCAACTACGAATGATTCTCCGATCAAAGGTCCGCTGGTGGCACCCGTCAAAATCAATCCCGACAAGATCCGCGAATTCAAGGACGCCGAGAGCTTCTACAAATGGCTTGGCAAGCACCACGACAAGGAAGCCGAGATCTGGATCAAGATCCACAAGGTGGATTCGGGATTCAAATCGATTACGCCGAAGCAAGCCATCGATGTCGTGCTGTGCTGGGGCTGGATCGATGGCCAGCGCAAGGGTTTTGACGACAAGAGCTATATGCAGCGCTATTCGCCGCGCACGAAGAAAAGCATCTGGAGTAAGATCAACGTCGACAACGTCGCGCGGCTGATCGACGAAGGCCGGATGACCGGTCACGGCTTGAAGGAAGTCGAGGCGGCAAAGTCCGATGGACGTTGGGCGCGCGCCTATAACAGCAAGGACATGAAGATCCCCGATGATCTGCAAGCCGCGATCGATGCCGAGCCCAAGGCAAAGGCAATGCTGGCGAAACTCAGCGCGCAGAACCGCTTCGCGCTGGCGTTTCGGACTCACAACATGAAAACCGAAGCCGGACGGAAGAAGAAGGTCGAAACGTTCGTCGCGATGCTCAAGCGCGGCGAGACGATCTATCCGCAAGGAAAGAAATGAGGCGAGAAATTGAGTGGTGTTGCGGTCACTCCGCCAGCGCCTCCTGGCGGCTGCGCCGGATTTTCGGGAATACCATCAGCAGGAACAATATCGCGACCAGGGCGAGCAGCGTGGCGCTGATCGGGCGGCGCAGGAAGACCGAAAAATCGCCGTCCGCCAGCAGCATCGCGCGCCGGAAATTTTCCTCCAGCTGCGGGCCGAGCACGAGCCCAAGCAGCAGTGGCGCGGGCTCGACGCCGACCTTGATGAAGAAGTAGCCGATCACCGCGCAGCCGAGCATCAGCCAGACGTTGAACAGATTGTTGGCGATGCCGAAGGTGCCGATGCAGCAGAACAGCACGATTGCCGGGAACAGCAACCGATAGGGAATCTTCAGCATCGAGACCCACACGCCGATCAGGGGCAGGTTGATCACGAGCAGCATCAGATTGCCGACCCACATGCTGGCGATGACGCCCCAGACCAGTTGGGGTTGCTCGCGCATGATCTGCGGGCCGGGCTGGATGCCCTGCATCATCAGCGCGCCGATCATCAGCGCCATCAGGGCATTGGCGGGGATGCCGAGCGTCAATAGCGGGATGAAGCTGGTCTGCGCGCCGGCATTGTTGGCGGCCTCGGGCCCCGCGACGCCTTCGATCGCGCCCTTGCCAAAGCGCGACGGATCGCGCGCCAGCTTTTTCTCCAGCGCATACGAAGAAAACGGCGGCAGCGCCGCCCCGCCGCCCGGCAACACGCCGAGGACGGAACCCAGCATCGTGCCGCGGACCATCGCCGGGAAGGCCGCGCGAAGGTCGGCCCGGCTCGGGATCAGGCTGCGGATCGACTGGCTGACGACGCGCATCGTCGCCGGGCGCTCGAGGTTGGCGATGATCTCGCCGAGGCCGAACAAGCCCATCGCGACCGGGACGAAGTCGAGCCCGTCGGAGATTTCAGGAACACCAAAGGTCATCCGCGGCGCGCCCGAATTGACGTCGATGCCGACGAGGCCGAGCAGGATGCCGAGCAGCACCATCGCGAGTGACTTGGCGACGGAGCCGTGCGCGAGCACGACGGCCGCGATCAATCCGAGCACCAGCAGGCTGAAATATTCGACCGCGGTGAATTTCAGCGCCAGCGCCGCCAGCGGCAGGCTGAGCACGGCGATGACGACAGTTGCTACCGTGCCGGCGAAGAACGACGAGATCGCGGCGATGGCGAGCGCGGTCCCGGCCTTGCCCTGTTTGGCCATCTCGTGGCCGTCGAGGCAGGTAACGACCGACGACGTTTCGCCGGGCACGTTGACGAGGATGGCGGTGGTCGAGCCGCCATATTGCGCGCCGTAGAAGATGCCGGCCAGCATGATCATGGCTGATGGTGGCGACAGGCCGAAGGTGAACGGCAGCAGCAGCGCGACCGCGGGGATCGGCCCGATGCCGGGCAGCACGCCGATCGCGGTGCCGATGACGACGCCGATCAGGCAGAACAGCAGATTGTTCAGCTGCAGGGCGGTCGAAAGCCCCATCAGCAGATTGTCGAAGAGCTCCATGTCAGAACCATGCTCCAGGCCAGATCGGCACCGGCAAGGCCAGCGCCTTGACGAAGAGCAGCACCGCGGCCGCCGAAAGCCCCAGCGCGAACAGCAGGGTTTCGATCGGCCGCGCTTCCCGCGTTGCCAGGCTTGCGATCAGGATGGCGGCAAAGGACGACAGCGCAAGGCCGAAGCGCGTGGCTGTCAGTGCGAACACGGCAACGGATGCCGTGATCGCGAGCAGGGGCTGCAGCCGGACCGGCGCGATCCCGACAAAGGGGCGGCGGATGCCGCGGACGCTGAACCAGAGCCCGAACCCCAGCAGCATGATGGCGATGGCGCGCGGCATGTAGCCCGGCCCCATGTCGGCGGCATTGCCGCCCGACAAGGTGCGCGTCGCCGCCAGCGCGATTGCAGCGACAGCGATCAGGAACAGCCCGAAGAGCAGGTCCTGCCAGTCCGTTCGGCGGGCGTTCATCGCAAGCCTCGCTTCGCCAGTCTCGATCGCGTCATTCGCCCTTGATGCCGGCTTCGCGAATGATGTCGCCCCAACGCTTTGTTGAATCCTTCAGCCAGGTCGCCATCGCATCCGTGCTGCCGGCGCGGACTTCGCCGCCCTGTTCGGCGATCTTGGCCTTGATCTCGGGTGTCTCCAGAATCTTGCCGATCTCGGCATTGAGTCGTGCAATCACTGCCGGCGGCGTACCGCTGGCCACCACAATGCCTTGCCAGGTGCCGAACTCGCCGCCGGGCAGCTTGGCTTCCTTGAACGTCGGCACGTCGGGCGCGGAAGGGACGCGGTTCTCGCCGGTGACAGCCAGACCGATCAACTGCTTGTTGTTCACGAAGGGAAGGGTTGCCGACGCGCCGTTGATGAGGGCGCCGCTCTCGCCGGCGACCACGGCGCGGGTGGCCGCAGCACCGCCCTTGTAGGGCACGTGCTTGAACTGGATGCCGAGTTCCTTCTGCATCACCACGGCGGTGATGTGATTGGCGCCGCCGACGCCGGAATTGGCAACGGCGAGTTTGCCGGGATTGGCCTTGGCATAGGCAACCAGTTCCGCCGCCGTCTTGACCGGGATCGATTCGTGGACGGCCAGCACATAGGGGCCGAACATCACCATCGTGACCGGCGCGAGGTCCTTTTCGAGACTATAGGTCAGGTTCGAAAACAGGCTGGGCGCCGTCGTGAGCGAACCGAGATCCGTCAGCAGCAGGGTCGTGCCGTCAGGCGTCGCCTTGGCGACGGTGTCGGCGCCGAGATTGCCGGACGCGCCGGGCTTGTTCTCGATCACCACGCTCTGGCCGATCGCCGCCGACAGTTTTGGGCTGATCAGTCGCGCCAGGATGTCGGAGGTTCCGCCGGGCGCGAACGGCACGATGATGCGCACCGGCCGGTCGAAGTTTTGGGCGGAAGCTGTGCCCGGCAGTTGGCTGAACAGGATGGCTGCGGCGGCGGCGAGGGCGGCACGGCGCCCGAAACGTGGAAGCATTGGTTTCTCCTCCGGTCGAATTCGCGCAGGCGCTCTACGGCGTCGCGCATCGCGGTCTTAGGCCGCGCTGATGGCACGATAGGCGATGACCGATCCAATAGCGAACCAGAATGAGGATGGTCCGATACCAATTTTGGATCAAATCGCGGACATGCGCTAGGCTAGCGAGCTGGGAGCCGGTATGCGGCAATGAATAAAGGGAGTGGGATGTTCGAACTGAGTCAGGTGCGCTGCTTCGTGGCCGTGGCGGAGGAACTGCATTTCGGCCGCGCCGCTGCCCGGCTGAACATGACGCAACCACCGCTGAGCCGGCAGATCCAGATTCTCGAACGGATCCTGGGAGTAAAACTGCTTCAGCGCGGCAATCGCTTGGTCCGGCTGACACCGGCCGGACAAAGCTTCCTGACTGAGGCGCGGCTGATCCTGAAGCTGACGGAGAGCGCGGCCTTGTTGGCGAGGCGCGTGGCGGAAGGCAAGGCCGGCTCGGTCAATATCGGCTTCACCGCCGCATCTTCCTATAGTTATGTCCCGGAGCTGGTCGCGGCCTGCCGCCAGCAATTGCCTGATGTCGAGCTGATCCTCAAGGAAATGGTCAGCGGCGACCAGCTCAAGCGCCTCGGTGCCGGCGAAATCGATATCGGTCTGTTGCGGCCGCCGATCCCACGCACCGGCCTGCAGTTCTTCCGGGTCAAGGCCGAACGGATGATCGCGGCGGTGCCGGCCGGGCACAAGCTCGCCGGGGCGGCGACGATTGATCTGGCCGATCTCGCGGCCGAACCGTTCATCACCTACGCCCCGTATGAGGCCCGTTACTTCCACGACCTGCTGGTGGAGCTTTTCTCGCGCGCAGCATTGGCGCCGGTCTATGTCCAGCACCTCGCGCAGATCCATTCGATCCTGGCCATCGTGCAGGCCGGTGTCGGCGTCGCCCTGGTGCCGGAAGCGGCGGAGAAATTGCAGTTCAGGGGCGTCGCGCTGCGGCCGCTGGCGGACGACCAGCAGCGGGCGGCCGAACTCTACTTCGTCTGGCGGGACGACAATGACAATCCGCTGTTGCCGGTGATCGCGGCGATCGCCCGCGATCTGGCCGGCGGCGCCTGAGCCGAGTCGCTTCGTCATGGCCGGGCTTGTCCCGGCCATCCACGCCTTCTTCGCAGCAGCACCGATAAGACGTGGATGCCCGGCACAAGGCCGGGCATGACGACTTCATTTGCCGGGCTGCATTTCGTAGTCAGACTCTCACCAATCCAATCAATGGATCATTCGATCCAGCAATTGGTCTGCGGCGGCATCAGTCCCGGTCTACTCCTGAGCTCTTCACAGCGAGGACCGCAGCGATGAGCAGAATGACCCCGAAGGAAATGGCACTGACGATCGGCAACGGGCTGCTGTCGTTTCCCGTTACGCCGTTCGACGCAGCCAACAAATTCGACGCCGCGCGCTATCGCTCCAATCTCGACTGGCTGTGCAGCTATGAGGTGGCCGGTCTGTTCGCAGCCGGCGGCACCGGTGAATTCTTCTCGCTGACGCCGGCGGAAGTCGTCGATGTCGTTACAACCGCCGTGCAGCAGACCGCCGGCCGCGTGCCGGTCCTCGCCGGCGTCGGTTATGGCACCGCGATGGCGACGGAACTGGCTAGCGCCGTCGAACGCGCCGGCGCGGACGGCATCCTGCTGCTGCCGCCTTACTTGGTGTTCTCCGAGCAAGCAGGGTTGGCGGCGCACGTCGAAGCGGTGTGCAAGGCGACCAGCCTCGGCGTCATTGTCTACAACCGCGACAACGCCATCCTCACCGAGGACACGATCGCAACACTTTGCGAACGCTGCCCGAACCTCGTCGGGTTCAAGGATGGCGTCGGCGACATCGAACAGATGACGCGGATCTATCTGCGCATAGGCGACCGGTTGACCTATGTCGGCGGATTGCCCACCGCCGAGACCTTCGCGCTGCCTTATCTCGAAATGGGCGTCACGACCTATTCCTCCGCCGTGTTCAACTTCGTGCCGGATTTCTCTACAAAATTCTACGCGGCGGTGCGGCGGCGCGACCGCGAGACCGTCCAGGCGGGCTTGCGCGACTTCATCATGCCGCTGCTCGCGATCCGCAACCGCAAGCGCGGTTATGCCGTATCGATGATCAAGGCCGGGATGAAAGTGATTGGCCGTGATTCCGGCCCGGTGCGAGCGCCGCTGACCGATCTGACAGCATCAGAGGTCGAGGAACTGTCGGCGCTTGTTGGCCGCCTGAAGGAAAGCGAATTTACACGCCGGTCGCTCGCCGCTGCCTGAGTTCGTGCGGCTGCACGCCTAACGAATCCCTAGTAGGCTCGTCGCAACCGATTCTCGGTCGCGGAAGGGACGCGTATGGCGTTACAATCGATCAAACGCATGGCGCTCGCGCTGCTGGTATGTGGTGTAGGCTTCAGCAGCGTCGATGCCGCCGAGCCGATCCGCGTCGGCGCGGTGCTGCCGTTTTCCGGCGGCGTCGAGCTTTACGGCCAGCAGGCCAAGCTCGGGCTTGATCTCGCGGCCAAGGAAATCAATGCGGCGGGTGGCGTTCTCGGCAGACCGGTTGAAGTGATTTACGCCGACGACAAAACGAGGCCGCCCTCT
The DNA here is from genome assembly GCF_040546575.1 of Bradyrhizobium sp. OAE829. Taxonomy (NCBI): domain Bacteria; kingdom Pseudomonadati; phylum Pseudomonadota; class Alphaproteobacteria; order Hyphomicrobiales; family Nitrobacteraceae; genus Bradyrhizobium; species Bradyrhizobium sp. OAE829. The sequence continues at coordinate 7,978,741 of NZ_JBEPOE010000001.1, forward strand.
GCCGAGGCCGCGATGCGCAAGTTGATCGGCGATGGCGTTGTGGCGGTAGTCGGCCCGATCACCTCGGCGAACCTGAATGCGGTCGTGCCAATCGCCGAGAGCTCGAAAACTCCGCTGCTCTACGCCACCAATTACGAGGGCGGCAAGTGCAGCCGTTATGTCTTCTCGTTCTCGACGGTGCCCAACCAGGACATGGGCCAATTGCTGCCCTACATGAACCATGCTTTCGGCAACACCTATTTCCTGCTCGGTGCCGACCGGGTCTGGCCGCACCAGATGTTCGATATTGCAAAGCCGCTGATTGAGAAGCTCGGCGGCAAAATCGTCGGCACCCAATATACGCTGGGCACGGAGACGGATTTCAGCCCGCTGATCGCGCAGGTGGCGGCGGCCAAGCCGAAGGTGCTGCTGTTCGCATTGAAAGGCGACGGCATCGATTTCATCCGGCAGGCCGACGAGAAGGGATTGTTCAAGGAAACGACAGTCGCGTTCCTCGGCTTGTCCGAAATCGATCTCGGCATTTTCCGTGGCAAAGGCCAGAACATGCACACGGCGGTGCCTTCAATTGCGACCAGCGACGATCCCGCCATGAAGGCCTTCGTCGGCAAGGTCCGCGCCCAGGGCGGCGCCGACGTGCTGGTGTCGAACTATGTCATGACGCATTACAATACGCTGATCGCGCTCAAGGCGGCGATCGAGAAGGCCGGCAAGGTTGACAGGGAAGCGATTATCGACGCGATGGCGGGGCTGGTCTTCGCATCGCCGACCGGGCCGGTGACGATCGACCAGAACCACTATGCGACGATGAACATGCTCATCGCCAGGACGCAGGGGAACGAACTCGTCACGGTCCGCGCGCTGGGCCAGATTGCGCCGCAGCCGGGATGCAAACTGGCGGATCGGTGAGTGCGGAGGCATCACGCCAAGCGTCACGCCGCACCCCGCGTGCCGTTCGGCCCCCGATCGGGACCGGGATCGCGACCGGCGGCGACTGATGTCAGCCGGCCGAGGTAATGCGCCCAACCCTTGTCATGGCTTGCGCGGGTCGCCTCGTTGGGAAGGCCGCTATGGGTCATGCGCAGCAGCGTGCCGCCATCCTTCTCGATCAGATCGATTTCGATCAGGCTCGATCCCGGCGGCACCTCGTCGTTGGTTTCCCAGCCAAAACTGTAGGCGAGGCGGTGCACCGGCACGACTTCGCGAAACGCGCCGCGCGCCGTGGCGCTGCCGACGCCTTTCAACAGATAGAGCCCGCCCGGATGCATCTCCGTCGTCGCCTCGGTGCCCATCCACTGCACGATCTTGTCGGGATCGGTCAGGAAGGCGAACACGCTGGCGCGTGGTGCCGCAATGTGGGTCTCGCGCTGGACGACGAACGCTTCAGTCATCGAAAACCTCGTTGCTCGTTGGCATGAAGAAGGTGCAACCGATGCGAACATATGCCCGCGCGCGGATTTACCAAGGGCGGTTGATGACAATGACGCGCCGCTGCCACATGATCGGCCCATGCAACTCAATTCGACGCTGACATGGCTGGTGGATGCGGCGGGCGCTTCACCGGGTGCGGACCGGTTCCTTGCCGAACTCGGTGCGCATCTGATTGGGGATGGTGCGCCGCTCGCCGGCGGCGCCCTGACGCTCGCGGTTCCGCATCCGATCATTGCCCGCCGCACCTGGTTGTGGCGGGCCGAGAATGGCGAGGTGATCGAGGCGGTGGGTTTTGCGCCGGCGGATGCAGGACAGGAGGATTCCGTTGGCGATGCCGGCAGGCGTTGGCTAGCCGGGCTCGCGGACGGAATGGTGCATGAAGACGTCGTCGGCGCGGGACCGGATAGACCTGTGCTCTCATGGATCGGGCCGCGTCAGTTCACGGAAACAGAGATCGCCCGGCTGCGTGAGGTCGCTCGTTTTGCCACAGCACCACTCGCAGCACTTTCAGCGCGCGCGACGCTGACCGCAGCGCTCGAGGCGTATCTCGGCCGGCGCAGCGCGGCGCGCGTTATGGCGGGACCATTGCGGCGCGATGTCGGTGAAACCATCCGCGCCGCGCTGCTCTTTGCGGACCTGCGCAACTTCACCGCGCTGTCCGAGACTTCGCCGCCGGCTTCCGTCATCACCGCGCTGGATGCCTGGTTCGATTGCATGGCCGGCGCGGTCCACGCCTTTGGCGGTGAAGTGCTGAAGTTTATTGGAGATGGCATGCTCGCGATCTTTCCGGTCGCCGGGGACAATCCCGGCGAAGCCTGCAACGCGGCGCTTCGTGCGGTCACATCGGCGCAAGCCGGCATGGCGCATCTTGATGTGATCAGGCGAGAGCAGGGGTTGCCATCGCTGGCGTTTGGCGCGGCGCTGCATCTCGGCGAAATCCTTTGGGGCAATGTCGGCGCGGCGGACCGGCTGGATTTCACCGCGATCGGTCCCGCCGTCAATCTGGTCAGCCGGCTCGAAGGGCTTTGCCGGCCGCTCGGCCGGACGGTTTTGATTTCCGGTGCGGTCGCTGCCGAGACCACCGCAAAATTGATCGCGCTCGGAACGCATCCGCTGCGCGGCATCGCCGCTCCCTGCGACGTCTACGCCGTGCCGGACGGTTAGCCTCGGAACCTTAGAACTCGATCACAAAGAAGTTAAACCGATCGGTTGACAATCCATCTCGGGCGACTATGTTAAACCATATGGTTGAGCAACACGCCCATCTTAATGCCGTCTTTCACGCGCTGGCCGACCCGACCCGGCGGGCGATGCTCGGCCAGCTCGCGGAACGCGAACTCACGATCGGGGAACTGGCGACCCCCTTCAGCATGAGTTTCGCGGGCGCCTCGAAACACGTGCGCGTGCTCGAGAACGCGGGCCTCGTGACGCGCACGATCCAGGGCCGGACGCATCTCTGCCGTTTGCAAGCGGCGCGGCTTGCAGAAGCCAATGAGTGGCTGCGGCGTTATGAGCGCTTCTGGAATGAAAAACTCGACACGCTGGAATCCCTGTTGCGCGCCGAAGACGAAGCGGCGGCAAAGAAAAGCAAGACGTGAAGGAGTAGAACGATGGATGCGAAGACACCCGATGCCTACGGCACGCTGATCGAACCCACCACGCTGAAGATCCAGCGGCTGTTGCCCGGTCCGATCGAGCGCATCTGGGCCTATCTCACCGACAGCGACCTGCGCCGCAAATGGCTGGCGGCAGGCGTGATGGAGATGAAGGTTGGCGCGCCGGTCGAATTGGTTTGGCGCAACGGCGAGCTCAACGATCCGCCAAGCCCGCGGCTGGCCGATTTTCCCGAAGAGCACCGCATGCAAAGCCGGATCACCGAACTCGATCCGATGCGCAAGCTTTCCATCGCCTGGAACAACAGCGGCGACGTGACGTTTGAACTGGAGCCGAAGGGGCAGGGCGTGCTGCTGACGGTGATCCATCGCCGCCTGCCCGATCGCTCGACCCTGCTCAAGGTCGGTGCCGGCTGGCATATGCATCTCGATGTCCTAGTCGCCCGCGCATCCGGCAAGGAGCCGGCGCCGTTCTGGGAAGGCTGGAGCAGCCTGCGAGACGAATACGACCGGCGGCTTCCGGCCTGACGCTGCAGCACAACGCGTAACGCAACAAGAATCGCAACCAACAGGAGGCTAGCTATGACTCTAGCAATGAAGACTCATGTCGTTTCGGCACAGGAGTGGGAAGCCGCACGTCAGCAGATGCTGGTGAAGGAGAAGGCCAATACCCGCGCGCGTGATGCGCTGGCCGCGGAGCGTCGGCGGATGCCGTGGGTGGCCGTGGAGAAGAGTTACACGTTCGAAGGACCCGGCGGCAAAGCGAGCCTGGTCGATCTGTTCGATGGCCGCCGCCAATTGATCGTCTACCGCGCCTTCTTCGAGCCCGGCGTGCACGGCTGGCCCGAACAGGCCTGCCGCGGCTGCTCCATGGGGGCCGACCAGGTCGCCCACCTCGCTCATCTGAACGCCCGCGATACCACGCTTGCATTTGTCTCGCGCGCGCCCCAGGCGGACATCGCGCGGCTGAAGAAGCGGATGGAATGGAAGATGCCCTGGTACACCATCACCGACAGCTTCGACAAAGACTTCGGCGTCGACGAATGGCACGGCACCAACGTGTTCGTCCGCGACGGCAACAAGGTTTTCCGGACCTACTTCATCAACAACCGCGGCGACGAGCAGATGGGCAGCACCTGGAACTACCTCGACATCACGCCGTTCGGCCGCCAGGAGGTCTGGGAGGACTCTCCGGAAGGCACTCTGCAGACGCCAACCTACAAATGGTGGAACTGGCACGACAGCTACGTCCCCGACGCGGCGCCCGACAAGAAATGGGTCGAGGTGTCGGACGCCGGCGAGGCCGCCATGCGTAAGCAGCACAGCTAGTTCAGCGGCGGCGTCGCTCGCGCGGAGAATGCCGCGCGAGCGGGACGGCGAGTTAGTTGCGGCGTAAATGCGTTTTGCGCGGGAGAAGAAACATGTGTGACACCGACGCCATCCCACGCGGCCCCCGCGCGCTCCATGAAAACGGCAACGCGACCATGATCGGCGCCGCCGATTTTCTATATCTCGCGGCCGCGCCGACGTTCGCGATCATGGCGCTGCTGACTGCTGTCCTTGGCGGCGGATCGCTCGATGCGTTGTGCGGCGCCTCGCCGCTGAGCGGAATGGTCCCGATGTATTTGCTGATGAGCGCCTTTCATTTGGCGCCCTGGTTGAAGCTGATCTCTCACCGGCGAAACGCTATCCGCCGGTGCTGATCCCGCCTTCGCAATTCAGATTTCCCCGCATCACCCCCCACCGAAAGGAATAACATGAGCAAAGCTTTTTCCGGCGGCTGCGCCTGCGCCGCGATCCGTTATGAAATTTCCGGCGAACCCGTGTTTATGAACCATTGCCAGTGCCAGGATTGTCAGCACAGGAGTGGCACCGGGCACGGCTCCTATCTTACCTTCATGGGCAGCAACAGCGTGAAACTCGAAGGCAAGGCGGCGCATTGCGACGTCGTCGGCGACAGCGGCAATGTGAAGACGCACGGCTTCTGCCCCGCCTGCGGGTCGCCGGTCTATCTGACCTTTGCGGCGATGCCGGATCTCTTCACCGTGCACGCGGCAAGCCTCGATGATCCCGCCCGCTTCAAGCCGCAAGTCGTCACCTACGCGATGCGCGGCCACGCCTGGGATGATCTCGATCCGGGTTTGCCGAAATTCGACAAGATGCCACCTGCTGCCAGTTCCTGAACCGGCCAGGGGCCCTAAAAAAATTATCCGGCGCATGTCGCCTTTGGCGCTTCCCATTCGTCCTGAGTTGAGAAGCGCCAAAACGGAGATTTGTAATGGACCATTCTCGCTATCGTTGGGTGATCGTCGCGGCCGGCGGCACGCTCGGCTGCGTCGCGATCGGCGCGATGTTTTCGCTGCCGGTGCTGCTGCAATCGATCACGCGGGATACCGGCTGGTCGGTCGCCGGCGTCTCGAGCGCGATGACGGTCGGCTTCCTGGCGATGGCGTGCTGCAGCATGCTCTGGGGCTCGCTGTCCGACCGCTTCGGACCGTTGCCGGTGGTGCTGACGGGATCATTGGTGTTGGCGGCAAGCCTCTTGCTCGCTAGCCTCGCGACGTCGCTGCTCGCGTTCCAGTTCGTCTTCGGCGTTCTGGTCGGCGGCGCGATTGCTGCGATCTTTGCGCCGATGATGGCCTGCGTCACCGGCTGGTTCGATACAAATCGCAGCCTAGCGGTCTCATTGGTGTCGGCCGGCATGGGGATCGCGCCCATGACCATGGCGCCGCTGGTGGCCTGGCTGGTCTCGGTCCATGACTGGCGAACGACGCTGCAGATCGTCGCCGCCATCGTTGCCGTCATCATGATTCCGGTATCGCTCCTGGTGCGACGCCCGCCGGCGCTCGCAGCCGCCAACGCCAGTGTCCCGGCAAACGGCGAGCAGCAAACCGAAATGTCGGTAGGCGAGGCGGTGCGGTCGCCCCAGTTCGCGATCCTGCTGCTGACGAATTTCTTCTGCTGCGCCACCCATTCGGGACCGATCATCCACACCGTCAGCTATGCCGTCAGCTGTGGCATTCCGCTGATCGCGGCGGTTTCGATCTATAGCCTCGAAGGGCTCACGGGGCTCGGCGGCCGCATCGCGTTCGGCATCCTCGGCGACAGGTTGGGCGCCAAGCGCGTTCTGGTGGCGGGATTGCTGGTGCAGGCCTTCGGCGCGCTGGCCTATGTGTTCGTCCGCGACCTTGCCGGCTTCTATGCCGTGGCGGCGGTGTTCGGCTTCATCTATGCCGGCACGATGCCACTATATGCTGCGATCGCGCGCGAGAATTTCCCGTTGAAGATGATGGGCACCGTGATCGGCGGCACCGCGATGGCCGGCAGCCTCGGCATGGCCACGGGGCCGGTGGCCGGCGGTCTGATCTACGATACCCTTGGCAGCTACACGTGGCTTTATGTCGGCTCCTGGGCCATGGGACTTGGCGCGTTCCTGATCGCGATGACCTTCAAGCCGTTCCCCAAGGCGAATGCGAACGCGCAGGCGGCGCCGGTGCCGGCTTCGGCATAGCCCAACAAGCAAAGCCGGGCGCGTGTTGGCGCGCGCCCCGGCCGCTATCATTCACGCGCACGAGAGCCGCGACGACTCCGGCGTGATACTGTTTTGCTACGCGGGTCCCGATCCTGAACGGATTCCTTCTGCTGCTCAGCCGCAACGAGCATTTCGACGAAGGCAGTCACCTTGCGCGGCCGAAACCGCGCCGCGGGGTAGACGGTGTAGATGCCGCCGGCAGGCAGCCGCCATTCCGGGAGCGCGTGGTTCAGCCGCGCCGATGCCAAATCGTCGGCCACCAGGAAATCCGGCAGCACCGAAAGGCCGCCACCAGCCTGCACCGCGGCGAGCACCCCCGGCGTCGTGTCGATGGCAATGCTCGCCTGCATGCGCACGGTGCACCGGTCGAGGTCACCGCGCGCGAATTCCCACAGCAGCGGCTCGCGTAGCGCCATGTTGGCGATGAACGGTAACGTTGCGAGGTCTTCTGGCTTGCGCGCCGCTGCAATCCGGTCCGCGAACGCCGGCGCGCCGACAAGGAGCTGTCGGAACGAACCGATCTTGCGCGCCTGCAGGCTGGAATCCGCGAGCCAGCCGACACGGATCGCCATGTCGATCCGGGCTGAGACGAGGTCGACCGTTTCATCGCTGAGTGTCAATTGTACCTGACAGGCGGGATGGCGTGCCGCGAAGGCCGTGATGACCGGGACGACGACGGCAGTGCCATAGTCGTTGGGCGCGGTGATCCGCAGGGTGCCGATCGGTTCAGCGGCTGCCTCGGCAAGTTCGTCGAAGGCATCCTCCGCTTCGCGGAGGATCACCACGCAACGCGCGTGAAATGTGCGGCCCGCGTCGGTTGGATGGACGCGTCGCGTGCTCCGGACCAGAAGGCTCGTCCGGAGATCCTGTTCGAGCTGCGACACTTGCTGACTCACCACCGCCTTGGTGATGCCCAGGCGCTCGGCCGCCCGCGTGAAGGATCCGGTGTCAACGACCGCTGCGAAATAGGCCAGTCGGTTAAGGTTCATGACCCCAATCATCGCTGATCGGATCGTATTGTCAACTTATGACATACATTTTATCTAGTTTGTTTGCCTTATCCGATCGCTTGGTGCGTGCCATACGTCGCCTCGACGTCGAGCGCGGGCCGCTTCGGCTATTTGCCAGCAGTAGGAGAATTCATGTTTACGAGGAGAGCCATCATGAAAACGACCATCGCCGTCGGTGCGGCAGCCGTCTTTTTTGCTCCCGCCGGATTTGGCCACGCAGCCGCAGCGCTTTCCTGGAAACATCTCCCCGCCGGGGAGAAGGGCTTCTTTCGCGCCCCCGTGCTGATCACGGGCGCTTCCGAAGCACTCTTGATCGACGGCGGCTTTACTTACCCCGACGGCAGAGCCGTGGTCGACGCGATCAAGGCAACAGGCAAGAAGCTCACCACCATCTATGTGAGCCAATCGGACCCGGACTATTACTTCAGCCTCAAGCCGATCAAGGACGCCTTCCCCGGAGCCCGGGTGATCGCCGCCTCCGAGACGGTGGTCGCTATCAAGGGCAGTGTGGAAAAGAAGCTCGCGGTCTGGGGCCCGCAGCTCAAGGAGAATGGCCCGCAAACGATCGCCGATGTCGTCATCCCCGAAGTGTTCGACGGCAGGTCGCTCACCGTCGATGGCGAGACCATCGAGATCGTCAATGCGGAAGGGCTGGCCAACCGGCGCTATCTGTTCGTGCCGTCGCTCAACGCCGTGTTCGGCGGGGTGATGCTCTTTGCTGGCGTGCATGTCTGGACCGCGGATACGCAGACCAAGGAACAGCGCGCCGCCTGGATCGCCAACCTTGAAAAAATCGCAGTCCGGAAGCCGGCGGTCGTCGTGCCAGGCCACATGACGCCGACGTCTCCCACCGACATTTCGGGCGTCGAGCATACCAAAGCCTATCTCGTCGCGTTCGAGCAAGAACTGACCAAGGCCAAGGACGCGGCTGCGCTCAAGGCCGCGATGGAAACCCGCTTCCCCGGCCTCGGTATGGGGATTGCGCTCGACATCGGCTCCAAGGTCGCCACCGGCGAGATGAAGTGGGGTTGAGATGGGAGCCAATCTCGATCTGATCCGCGCCACCTACGAAGGGTCATCGGATGAGAACGGCCGCAACCTGCTGGCCGTTCTCGCTCCCGATGCCGAGTGGACCGAAGCGGAGGGTTTCCCTTATGCTGGCACCTATGTGGGGCCGGAAGCGATCGTTGCGGGCGTCTTTCGGCGCCTCGCCACCGAGTGGACCGACTACAGCGCCGACGTTCACACCTATCTCGAAGACGGCGACCGCGTCGCTGCCTTCGGCGTTTACTCCGGCACCTACAAGGCGACGGGCAAATCCATGCGTGCCGCCTTCGCGCACCTCTACCGGGTGGGGGACGGCAAGATCGTGAGCATGACGCAATTTGTCGATACGCATCAGGTTCAGCAGGCCCTGAACCAGGATCATTGACCAAGGTGCCATGGCCTCAGGGGAGGTTTGGCAGGGATACCGAAACTCCCCTGAGACGTAGTCCGACGGCGACCCACGATTTGCCGGGACCGTTGCGGAACTGGCCGACATCATGGCGCCGGATATTCCCTGGAACTGCATGGCTGCAGCGCTGCTAATGTGCTCGCTGCAGCTTTTCGGGGATCAGCCGGCAAACGCCTTGTCGAGATCGGCAATTACGATCTTTCGCATCTTCAGCATGGCCTGCATTGCGCGATCGGCCTTTTGGCGATCGGGATCGCCGAGGTAGCGGCCCAGCGTCGTGGGCACAACCTGCCAGGACAGGCCGAATTTGTCCTTGAGCCATCCGCATTGCGATTCCTCGCCGCCGTCGGCAGTCAGTCTGCTCCAGAAATAGTCCACCTCTTCCTGGGTCTCGACGCTGATGAAGAAGGAGACCGCCTCGGTGAATTTGTACTTGGGGCCGCCGTTGAGGGCGTTGAACTTCTGCCCCTCGAGTTCGAAACTCGCCATGAAATCGTTGACGACCTCGACCTTGGCATTGGGAAACACCGATTTGTAGAAGTCGACGGCCGCGGGAACGTTGTTGTCGAACCAGAGGAACGGCGTAATGGAAGTCATGACGGATGTCCTTGTCGGTTGGGGTGAATCGGCAGGCTCGGTGCTTTCTGGGGAAAAGGTGGTCCGGGCGGGGTCGACAGGCAGATCAGCGAGGATTAATGGGCCGTCGTCGGCGTGGGCTCATCGGGTGGACGAACGAGGGGACGGGATTCCGACACGGTCTGTTTCTTTTTTTCGCTATGCCAAATCCACCGCTCCGGGGACACGGCTGGTCTGGTAGGCTTCCTCGGTTCGTCTGAAACCGGATTGCTCATGTCCATTGATCTTGAACGCCTTCGCGCTGAGACACCCGGTGTTGTCAGCCGTGTCCACCTCAACAATGCCGGCGCCGGGCTGATGCCCTTGCCGGTGCTGCAGGCGATGACAGACTACCTCAGGCGAGAGGCCGAGATCGGGGGCTATGAGGCGGCCGCAGAGGCGGCAGCACGCCTTGACGGCGTTTACGACAGTGTTGCCGGTCTGATCGGCGCCGCCAGGGATGAGATTGCGCTGACCGAAAATGCCACTGTGGCGTGGCAAATGGCCTTTTACGCGCTGCCACTGTGCGCCGGCGACCGCATCCTGACCGCGCGGGCCGAGTACGCGGCGAACTATGTTGCGTTTCTGCAGGTCGCCAAGCGCACGGGGGCGGTGATCGAGATCATCCCCGATGACGCAAGCGGCGTGCTGGATGCAGAGGCGCTGGAGCGGATGCTCGACGATCGCGTGCGTCTGATCGCGATCACCTGGGTGCCCACCAATGGCGGCCTGGTGAATCCTGCGGCGGCCGTCGGCCGCATCGCACGGGCGCACGGGATTCCCTATCTGCTCGATGCTTGTCAGGCCGTCGGACAGATGCCAGTCAATGTTGCGGCGCTTGGCTGCGACATGCTTTCAGCGACGGGACGCAAGTTCTTGCGTGGTCCGCGCGGGACCGGATTCCTGTATGTGCGTCGCGATCTGCTCGGCAAGCTCGAGCCACCGATGATCGACCATTTCGGCGCGCCGTGGGTGGCGCCTGATCGCTACCAGCTGCGGGCCGACGCCCGTCGCTTCGAGACCTGGGAGAACAACTACGCCGCAAGATTGGGGCTCGGTGTCGCGGTGGATTACGCGCGGGCGATCGGAATCCAGCCGATTGCCGCGCGTTGCCGGACCCTGGCCGGCCTGCTGCGCACCGGGCTTGGCCAGATTCCGGATGTAACGATCCATGACCTCGGGCTGCATCCGGCAGCGATCGTCACATTCTCCGTCCCTGGCTTTGAGGCCGATGCGGTGAAGACGCATCTGGCCGGCGCAGGAATCAATGTCAGCACGTCGGATCCTGCGAGCACGTTGCTCGACGCGAATCGGCGTGCATTGCCTTCGATCGTGCGCGCCTCGCCTCACTATTATAATACGGAGAACGAAATCGATCGTCTGACGACCGCTGTTCGGAAGCTCAGAGATCGCCAGTGATCGGGTTGCGCATCTCGCCGCGTCAAGAAGGAGCGGATCGCTTCGTTGCTTTCAGCCGGCCGCTTGCCTTCGGGCCGCCATGGCGCGAAACTGCGCCGAGACCGATCCCCCGCACTCCAACGAAAGCAAAAACCTGATGGCACGCGTGCGCTGTATTACCGAAATGGGCATGGGCGTTGATGTTCATGGCCGCGACGCCACCAAGGCCGCGAAGCGCGCGGTCTCGGACGCAATCCGCCACTCCAGCCTCGGCTTCTTCCGGATGCTGGGCAAGACCGCCAACGATATGTACGTCGATGTCACCATCGCCGTGCCGAACCCCGAGGCGGTGGATACCGCGGCGGTCGCCAAGGAATTGCCATATGGCACCAAGACCGTGAAGGCGATCGCGGGCGGGCTCGAGATCCCGTCCGATCTGGGCAACGATCCTATCCTGATCGCCAACGCTGCCGTGATCGTGAGCTTTGACGATGGCAAAACCGGGTAGACACCCAACAAGCTGTCGTCCAAGCTGCCGATAAGAGCAACACCGGGGAAACAAGGGAGCGCCGCCGCCATGAAGCACTTGGTCAAATCCTTGCTTTTGTCATCGGCGCTCTGTGCATCCACGCTCTGGCCCGCACATGCCGAGTTGGACGTTCCCGCGCTCAAGGCCGCGATCGAAAAATCGTTCGAAGCCGACTATCCAAAACTCGATGCGCTCTACAAGGACCTCCATGCCCATCCGGAACTCGCCTTTCAGGAGGTAAAGACCGCGGCAAAACTCGCCGCCGAGATGCGCGCGCTTGGTTTTGAGGTCACCGAGAAGGTCGGCAGGACCGGGCTGGTCGCGATCTACAAAAATGGTGACGGGCCCACCATCCTGGTGCGCACCGAGCTCGATGCGCTGCCGATGGAGGAGAAGACCGGCCTCGACTATGCGAGCCGTGAAAAGACCACCTGGGGCGGCCGGGAGACGTTCATCGCGCATAGCTGCGGCCATGACATTCACATGGCGAACTGGGTCGGCACGGCGAAGACACTGGTAGGCCTGAAGGACCAGTGGAAGGGCACCTTGATGTTCATCGCGCAGCCGGCCGAGGAAATCGTGCAAGGCGCGAAGGCCATGCTGGATGACGGCCTGTTCACGCGATTTCCGAAGCCCGATTTCGCCTTTGCCCTGCATGCCGGCGGCGTTCCCTACGGCAATGTCAACTATCGCGTCGGCGTCGGCTCATCCACTGTCGACGGCCTCTACATCAAGTTCCGTGGCCGCGGCGGTCACGGTGCGATGCCGCAGCTGACCATAGATCCCGTAATGATGGCCGCGCGCTTCATCGTCGATGTGCAGAGTGTGATCAGTCGCGAAAAGGATCCGACCGAATTCGCAGTCGTCACCATTGGATCGATCCATAGCGGCACGGTCGGGAATATCATCCCGGACGAGGCAACGCTGCTGGGGACGATTCGCACCTTCAAGCCCGCGGTGCGCAACAAACTGGTCGCGGGTATCGAACGGGTGGCGAAGGCCGCCGCGGAGATGTCGGATGCGCCGCCACCGGAGATCAGGATCGCGGAGGGCACCAAGGCCGTGATCAACGATCCCGCCGTGGTAGCGACCGCCGAGAAGGTGCTGAAGGCGGCGTTCGGCGAAAAGCTGAGGCTGACCCCCGCGAACACGACAAGCGAGGATTTTTCCGAATTCGCCGGAGCCGGGGTGCCGTCGATGATGTTCAATATCGGCGTCTACGAGCCGGAACGGTGGATGGCGGCAAACAAGGCCGGGACGCCGCTGCCTGGCAATCATTCACCGTTGTTCGCACCGGTGCCGAAGCCGACCATTCAAACCGGCATCACGGCGCTGACGCTCGCGGTGCTCAGCGCGTTCGATCAGCATGCAAGGGGCAAATAAACAATAATGGTTGAAGACAGCAGCACCTACTGGAAGAAAGCCCGCGTCGAACTGCGTGCCGCCGGCTTCGAGCCGGACCGCGCCGCGAAGACCAGCGCCGTCGTGACGATTGCGAGCGCCTATACCAATGCGCATCGCTGCAACAATCGCGTGCGTACGATCACGGATTTGCTCGTCGAACTTCTCGCCGAACGAGGCGGGCAGGGGCTGATCGTGGGGGCGCCTGCGGTGTCGGACGCGCTGACGCAGGGCACGCCGACGGCAGGCTACAGCCTGGCGTCGCGCGACGTCGTCGCCGATTGCTTCGAGATCGGTCACTACGCGCACCATGGCGACGCCATGATCGTGATCTCCGGCTGCGACAAGACAGGGGCTGCCGCCTTGATGCCGCTGGCGCGGACCAATGCCTTCGGGCTCGTGCTCTATCCCGGCACCAGTTCGCCGGGCCGGGTGTCGTTCGGGGCGTGGGCCGCCAAGGGCAACAATCTGACCATCATGGATTACGCCGAGGCGCGCGCGGCCAACGATTCCGGTCGCATCTCGTCGGAAGAGTTGACTGAGATCGAGCGCAACGTGATGCCCGGCAGCGGCACCTGCGGCGCGATGTTCACCGCCAACACGATGAGCACGATTGCGGAAGCGATCGGCATGATGCTGCCGCGCGGCGCCTCGCATCCCGCCGACTACCACGCCGGCAGCGATATCCATGCCGACGTCCGCGCGCAGGCCCGTGCCTCGGTCGACGCACTGTACCGGCTGATCGAGGCCGGCATCCGGCCGCGCGACATCATGACCGAGCGCGCGTTCGAGAACGCGATCACCACCGTCTACGCGATGGGCGGTTCGACCAATATGTATCTGCACCTGCTCGCGGTCGCGCGCGAGGCCCAGGTGCCGGTCGGCATCGAGCGCATCCAGGCGGTCGGCGAACGGGTGCCGCTGCTGGCCGACCTGCAGCCGCATGGACCCTTTGCGATGGGAAGCCTGCATGCGATCGGCGGCGTGCCTGTCGTGATGAAGGAGCTGCTGCGCAACGGCCTGCTGCACGGCGACGTGATGACGGTGACCGGCAAGACGCTGGCGGAAAACCTCGCTGATGTGCCGACGCTGGAGCAGATCGGCCCGCAGAAGATCGTTTCGCCGGTGGCACGTCCCGTCGCGCCGCCGAACAACCACATCAGCGTGCTGAAGGGCAATCTCGCGCCGGAGAGCTGCCTGCTCAAACTCTCCGGTAAGACGCTCGACAACGGGCAGTTCCGCGGCACGGCGCGGGTGTTCGAATCCGAGGCCGCCACGATGGCTGCGATCCGCGCCGGCGAGATCGTGGCCGGGAATGTGATCGTGGTGCGCAATGTCGGTCCGGTCGGCGGGCCTGGCATGCCCGAAATGGTAATGCTGACGATCCAGTTGCAGGGGCAGGGCCTCGGTGAGGATGTTGCGCTCATCACCGACGGCCGCTTCTCCGGCGTCTCGCACGGCATCCTGATCGGCCATGTCTCGCCGGAAGCGGCGCGTGGCGGGCCGATCGCGGCGGTCCGCGACGGCGATATCATCGTGATCGATCCCGGTGCTCGCACCGTCACCCTCGACGTGTCGCCCGAGGAGATCGCCCGGCGCATGGCCGACTGGCATGCGCCGGATGCGGGGCGGGTGCGGCGCGGCTCGGTGCACGACAAATACATCCGTCTGGTGTCGTCGGCGCATTACGGCTGCGTGCTTTGAGAGGACTTGCGCCGGCAGAACCATGACCCATCCGCTCGATCAGCCCATCTGGAGCGCTCTGACGACCCGGCAGCGGGCGCTGGCGGAGGGCGGCGCCGTGGCGCGGCGCTTCCCGCTTGCGATCGCGCCGTTCGCCGACATGGTCGATATGTCGCCCGAGAGTTTTGCCGCCCTTGGCGCGCTGACGTCGGGAACCGAAATCGCCGTGCTGTTTACATCAGGCGCAGTCACCGCGCCGGATCAATTCAAGACGCTGCTCGCCGAAACCGGAGAGCAGATGGTCGGCACACCAGCGCATAGTTCGCTGCCCGGCGTTGAGACCGTCACGCTCGGCGTGGCCGATGTGCCCGAGATGATCGCGCTGGTCGAGCTGACCAAGCCCGGTCCGTTCAGTACGCGAACCCATGAACTCGGAACGTTTCTCGGGATCAGGATCGATGGCCAGCTCGTCGCGATGACCGGCGAGCGTATGAAACCCGGCAATTACACCGAGATGACGGCGGTTTGCGTGCACCCGGATCACCGCGGCCGCGGCTACGCGCAGGCGTTGCTTGGCGCGGTCGCCCGTGGGATCGTTGATCGAGGCGAGATTCCGTTCCTGCATGTGTTTACCAGCAACACCTCAGCGATCGCGCTCTATCAAAGGCAGGGAATGGAGATCCGTCGTCGCCTGCATGTGACGGTGCTGCAGAAGGCGTGACGGTTCAATCAGGCGATCGTGAGCTTTTGTTTGATCTCGTCGAGCGTCTGGAAGAAATGCGTCGGCCCGGCTGCCTGCAGCGCGGCGGGCAGGGCGTAGCCCCAGGCGACCGCGCCGGAGGCCATGCCGGCGGCTCTGGCGGCTTCGATATCGCGGAGTTCGTCGCCAATGCAGAGGACCTCGGAAGGACTCGCTCCGAGCTGCCGCGCAACGCGCTTGAATTTATGGTGCTTGCCGAAGAGCGAGGCGCCGCAGTCGAAACGTTCGATCAGCGCCGCGGAAGGACCGAGGACCCGGCGTACCGATCCTTCGCTGTCGGAGCTGACGATCGCGGTGTGGATGCCGAGGCTCCGCAGATCGGTCAATAGTTGCGGGACGCCGTCGAATAGCGAGATCTGGTTTGCGGCCGCGAGCTTGCGCCGCCGCATGTCGCGCGAGATGGCCGGCAGCTTCCACATCGGCATGTTGAGGCGGGCGATGATTTCGCGGCCCGACCGTCCGCGCAATCCCTCCAGTTCCTCGGCGCTGACGGGCGCGAGGTCGAACTTCGCGATCAGGTCCTGAAAAACGGTTCGAAACCAGGGAAGCGAGTCGGCGAGCGTGCCGTCGAAATCGAAAATGGCGAGGCGATAGCGGGGCATGCGGGATCGACTAGCACATCACCTGTCGCCGCCGAAATAGTCCGGCTTGCCCGTGGTCCAGGTTTCTCCCCACAGCTGGCCGCCGCCGTCGACCGTCAGCGTTTCACCGGTGACGAATTTGCCGGATGCGGCGGTGAGGTAGACGCTGGCTTCCGCGATGTCCCATGGCGAGCCCGCGCGCATCATCGGGTTCGAGCGCGGATAGGCTGCGCGGGCTTCCGGCGTGTAGACGTTCCAGCCCTCGGTCTCGATCGCGCCGGGCGCCACGCAGTTGACGCGGATGTTCAGCGGCGCCCATTCGACCGCAACGGCGCGCGACAGCCCGATCACGCCGGACCGCGCCGCGACCGAATGTGCGATGCCGTAGAGGCCATGTGTCGTCACCACCACGATGTTGACGATGCTGCCGGGATGCTTGCGATCGCGCCAGCGCTGCGCGGCGGCCTGCATCATGTACCAGGTGCCGTTCAGATTGGTGTTGATGACTGTATTCCAGCCCTTCACCGAAAAATCGATCGCGGCTTGCGGAAATTGCCCGCCGGCGCTGTTGACGAGAATGTCGAGCCGGCTATGGACGTCCCACACCGCGCCGAACAGGGCGCCGACCGCGTCGGGCTCCCTGATGTCGGCGGTGTAGGCCGATGCCTTCAGGCCGCGTCCGGCCATTTCGGCGACAAGCACATCGAGCTTGCCCTGATCGCGCCCGACCACGGCGACATGCGCGCCGAGCCGCGCAAACAGCCAGACGATCGCGCGGCCGATGCCGCCGGCGCCGCCGGACACCAGCACGACCTGATCCTTCAGCGCATCGGCCGCGAACACTGTCGGATGAACCGCGAGTTCCGCGTCGGTCATGCCGAGCGTCTCAGGTGTTGCATGATCCGTCATTGGCAATGCCGACCCTTGTTATGCGCGGCAAGGTTCGTACATTACCGGCGTAACAACAACCACGAAAAGAACGAGTTTCAATGTCCGATCTTTCCGCCTTCGCAATTACAAAACGTTGGCCCGCCAAACATCTCGACCGCCTTCAGCTTTATTCGCTCCCGACACCGAACGGCGTCAAGGTCTCGATCATGCTCGAAGAGATCGGGCTGCCTTACGAAGTGCATCTCGTCGACTTTGGCAAGGACGACCAGAAGACGCCGGAATTCCTGTCACTGAATCCGAACGGCAAGATCCCTGCGATTCTCGATCCTGATGGGCCCGGCGGCAAGCCGCTCGGCCTGTTCGAGTCCGGCGCGATCCTGCAATACCTCGCCGAGAAGACCGGCAAGCTGCTGCCGGCGGACGCCGCGCGCCGCTGGCAGACCATTCAATGGGTACACTTCCAGATGGGCGGGATCGGACCGATGTTCGGCCAGGTCGGCTTCTACCATAAATTCGCCGGCAAGGAATTTGCCGACAAGCGGCCGCTCGAGCGCTATGTCGCGGAGTCAAAGCGCCTGCTCGACGTGCTCGAGACCCATCTGGGCGGCCGGCAGTGGGTGATGGACGATGAATATACCATCGCCGATATTTCGATGCTCGGCTGGGTGCGCAACCTGATCGGCTTTTACGGTGCGCGTGAACTCGTCGCGTTCGATAGTTTTAAACACGTACCGGCATGGCTGGAGCGCGGCCTCGCGCGGCCTGCCGTGGAGCGCGGCCTGAACATTCCGAAGCGGCCGTAAGCAACTGGATGTTTCGCAACGCTTTCCAAAAGCGGGCGGTTAACATCGCTCAAGAGCCTTCGAGTGAAATGCCTTTCACGCGGGCCGATGGCTGGTCGAAGTCAATCTCTCGGCGACAAGGCCATCCATCAGTTGCTTCAGCGCCGAGTCGTATTCGGAAAAGTTACCGCCTGCAGCGATGGCGATAGCTGCCCGGTCGAAGGCCGCAGATAGGATATTGGCCACGGCGATGAGCGAGATTTCAGGCGAGGGGCGCATCGCCGCTTCCAGACCATTCAACAAAGTTCGGCGGCCATGTTTGGCATCGATGGCATCCACGGTTTCGAAACCCAGAACGGCGGGCGCCTCGATCAGGATCAGACGTGTTCGTCCTTCCTTCTGCATCGCGCGCAAGTACGCTGAAGCGCCTGTATGGAGCATGTGCATCGGAGCGTCTGCAGGCGAAGCAGCGTCCTCGATCTCGGCGGCAACAGCGGCGGACTCGGCCTCGACCAGGGCGAGATAGAGTGCCCTTTTGTCCTCGAAATGATGGTAGAGCGCACCCCGGGTCACTCCCGCTTGCGTGGCAATCTCGGGCGTTCCCGTGGCCGCATATCCCTTTGCGATAAAAAGTGTTTTGGCCGCTTCAAGCACTCTCCCACGAGTGGTTGCGCTGCGGTCGACGTTGCTCCTGCGTCCTTTTATCACTTGCATGCATGCAGCCTGTATGTTTATGTTTGCGTACACACTGTATGTTTTTTAGCCGCGGAGAACAAGGATGCAGATCACGAGCTATTATCCGGTACTGATGGTCGACAATGTCGCCGCGACCTCGGCATTTTATCGAACCCACTTTGATTTCGAGCCGGCGTTCGAGGCGGACTGGTACGTCCATCTGCAATCGAAAGTGCAAGAGAACGTTGCCCTCGCGATCCTGGCAGGCGATCACGACACGATCCCCGCGAAAGCGCGCGGCTCTGCGCGCGGTGTTCTGATCAATTTTGAAGTTCAAGACGTCGATGAGGTCTATGGCAGGCTTCGTGCAGCCGGGCTGCCTATCCTGCTTCCGCTCCGCGATGAGCCCTTCGGTCAGCGGCACTTCATCACTGAAGATCCCAACGGCGTATTGATCGATGTGATCACGCCGATTGCACCATCAGCCGAGTACCTGGAGTCTTACGCCAAAAACTGATCCTGATGGCGGCGGTTCTGCTTCAAGGTCGGCAAACCGCTAAACTCCCCGTTTGAGCAATTCATATACAACCGGGTTATCGGCGCATGCCCCGAAGCCGCATTCCAAAAGCGTAGTCACCACGTTCGCCGCCGTCAGCCCGATCACGAGCCAGACGGCGGCCTGCGCGAACAGGCCGCCGGTCGGCGGCAATGCAGCGCCATCATCTTCGAACTGCCGGTCGAACAGCAGCACCGCCGCGAGGAGCACGATGGCTGCGATGAAGCCGATCAGAACCCAGGTGTAATAGTGATAGCCGAGCAACGCCGAACCGTAGCCCGGGTCTCCCGGCATGATGTGCAGCAGCACCTGCCGCGTCGATGCGACCGCGCCGGCAACCGCTGCCAATAGCGACATCGCATAATGGCTGGGGCGCGGCCCGAAGCGGATGTTCAGGATCGGGCCGATCGCCAGCATCGCAAACAGGATGCGCTGCAGCAGGCACAGCGGGCAAGGCAATTCGTGCAGCACCAGCTGCGCCGCGAACGCCGCCGCCAGCACCAGCGCGACGGCGTAGAGGCTGAGCGCATTCAGGGTGATGGCGCGGGTCTGGGTCATGGGCGGCTCAGAACGACAGTTTCAGCGTATCGCTCGCATGGTGCAGATAGGTCGCGACGCAGGCGATCATCGCCACCGCGTACAGGCCGAGCGCAACGGCGCGCGAACCGCGCCAGGCAACCAGCATCACGATGCTTGCTGCCAGAAACAAAAGGGTGAATTCCATGCGGGGCCCCACCTGCGGGTAACACGTCAGTCTATGATGGATTCGCTGATCTGCATTGTATAAAAACCTGCGGACGCTCCGCCAGCAGCGAATGGCGCCAAATCTGGAATGTATTGAAATGCCCATCACCATCTACGGCATCAAGAATTGCGACACCATGAAGAAGGCCCGCACCTGGCTCGACAGCCACGGCGTGGCCTATGACTTCCACGACTACAAGACTACGGGCATCGCCAAGGACACGCTCAAGCAATGGTCCGATGAACTCGGTTGGGAAACCCTGCTCAACCGCGCCGGCACGACCTTCCGCAAGCTGCCGGATAGCGACAAGGAAGGGCTGAACGAGCGCAAGGCGCTGGCGCTGATGCTGGCGCAGCCGTCGATGATCAAGCGTCCCGTGCTCGATCTCGGCGGCAAATTGCTGGTCGGGTTCAAGCCGGACGTCTACGTCAAGGAAGTGGCGTCAAAGGGCAAGCGCAAGGGCTAGTCGAGTTCGACCACTTCGTCGGACAGTTGTCGGCTCGGTTGACGAGGAACGAAATCACGATCGATGATGGCCCGGACCAGGATGACAGGAACGGCCTTGGGCCTCAGTCCCATCAGATTGTTGATCTTGAAGCCGCCCTCGATGCTGATGCTCTTGTACGAGCCCACGATCTGTTCGACGGCATCGCCCCGGCCGAACGGCATCAGGAGCCGCTCATAGGACACGTCCTTGTCGTCGGCATCCTGCACCGTTGAAATCGAATAGACCGGCCGCCTGTGCTTCAGGCAAACGCGATACAGGGCAATCACGCGGGCATACCGTTCCGGCCCGAGCGCGTCGTCGAGATAGCGATTGATCCGCTCAGCCGGGCTGAGGTGATCGCTGCCATAAGTGGTGCTTAGTGTGGCGCCTGCCTGGGTAATCAGGAATCGCGCGCCGTCGCCTTCGCCTTCGACGTCAAATCCCATCATGTCGGCCAGTTCGTCGCTGACGCGGTTGGGCTGGAAATCATCGACGAGGGGAAGCGGCCGGTGCCTGGTTGCGGCGCGCAGCCACGCGTTCAGGAGCTCGCGCTGCTTGATCGACCTTACGACCGAAGGATCGGCACTTGCGAATTCCATTGGCCTAGCCGAATTCGAGCACGTCGCCGGACGGAATGCGGCCGGGCGCGCGATGGAAAAGATCGCGGTCGATGATGGTGCGAAGCTTGGGCACCGGCAGCTTGTCGCTTCCGCGCATCAGATTCCTGATCTCGAAACCGCCATCCTCGCTGATGGTCTTTAGCGATGCGATGATGTGGGTGACGTTGCCGTCGTCGGAGAACGGCAGCAGCAGCCGCTCATAGGCAACGATTCGCCCGTAGATGTCATCGATATTGGCGATGGTGTAGGCGGGAAGGCGGCGGGCGATGCTTTCGTAATAGACCGGCATCACGATCGGTGCGAGCCTTGCGCCAAGATACTCGTCCAGATAGCGGCCCTTGCCGGTATTGCCATACGCGCTCGACATCCGCGTGC
Source organism: Bradyrhizobium sp. OAE829 (assembly GCF_040546575.1). NCBI lineage: Bacteria > Pseudomonadati > Pseudomonadota > Alphaproteobacteria > Hyphomicrobiales > Nitrobacteraceae > Bradyrhizobium > Bradyrhizobium sp. OAE829. The sequence continues at coordinate 7,999,878 of NZ_JBEPOE010000001.1, forward strand.
CGTCGCTCTGGATCACCAGGCGCGGCGGCTGAGCGCCGCTATCGACATCCAAGAAAACAAGGTCGGGAAGTTCATCCTCGATCCGCTCCGGTTGAAATTCGTCCATGCGCGGCAAGGCCTGATCGCGGGCAAAAAGCCGCAGCCAGGTGTTCAGCAAATCGCGCTGCTTGATCGATTTGACGATTGATGGGTCGGCGCTTGCGAAATCCACGGCCGCGATCCCTGCCTGACTAAATCGCGAGATGATCCGCCGCGGGCGGTAATATTCTATGAAACGGCCCGATTGCAGCAAAACACCGTTAACGGCGGCTTTCCGGTGCGCGGGTATGGCGGCAAGACGCCCGGCCCCCTGCCATTCGCGCGAGCCGTGCAATTCGACTAAGGGCGGATTTGGAACCGGCACTAATGCTTTGGCCTGGCCAAGCTTTCCGCCTTGCCTAATCCGTGCCGTTGACGGCATATTCCGCCCGGAGGCGGCAGGTCCGGGACGGTTTCCAAGGCGTCCGGGAGAGCCTGCCCGACAAGGGAAAAATTGGCCGCGCGCGAGGGGACTTCGCAGCGGGCTGATGGGGGAAGTTTGTTTGGCCGATGAGATCATTCTCGAAACCCACGGATTGACCAAGGAATTCGCGGGTTTCTTCGCCGTTCGCGACGTTGCTCTCAAGGTGCGTCGCGGCAGTATCCATGCGTTGATCGGGCCGAACGGCGCCGGCAAGACGACATGCTTCAACCTCCTGACCAAGTTTCTGAAGCCCTCGGCGGGCCAGATTCTGTACAAGGGGCAGGACATCACTGCGATGGCGCCGGCCGATGTGGCCCGCCTCGGGCTGGTGCGCTCGTTCCAGATCTCGGCGGTGTTTCCGCACCTCACGGCGCTGGAGAATGTTCGGGTCGCGTTGCAGCGCCAGCATGGCTCTTCATTCGATTTCTGGCGCTCCAAGAGCGTGCTCGATCGCTTCAACAATCGTGCCCATGAGCTGTTGAACGACGTCGGCCTGAGCGAATTCGCCACGACACCGGCGGTCGAGATGCCCTATGGGCGCAAGCGCGCGCTCGAAATCGCGACGACGCTGGCGCTCGATCCGGAGATGATGCTGCTCGACGAACCGATGGCCGGCATGGGCCACGAGGACATCGACAAGATCGCGGCGCTGATCAAGAGCATCTCGGCGAAACACACGATCCTGATGGTCGAACATAATCTCTCCGTGGTGGCGAACCTTTCGGATATCATCACGGTACTGACGCGCGGTCAGGTGCTGGCGGAAGGCAATTATGCCGATCTGTCCAAGGACGAGCGCGTCAAGGAAGCCTATCTGGGGGCCGGTCATGGCTGAGGTAAAGATGGCGGAAGCCCCTGCAAAGACGATCGGCACGCCGGTTCTCTCGGTTCAAAACCTGGAGGCCTGGTACGGCGAATCCCACATCCTTCACGGCATCAATTTCAATGTGAACGCCGGCGAGGTGGTGACGCTGCTCGGACGCAACGGTGCCGGCAAGACCACCACGCTGAAATCGGTGATGGGGATCATCGGCAAGCGCACCGGTTCGATCCGCTTCAACGATCAGGACATTACCCGCGCCGCGTCCGACAAGATCGCGCGGATGGGCGTCGCCTTCTGCCCGGAGGAGCGCGGCATTTTCGCAAGCCTCGACGTGCGGGAAAACCTGTTGCTGCCGCCGATCGTGCGCCCCGGCGGCCTGTCGCTCGATCAGATCTTCGAGCTGTTTCCCAACCTGAAGGAGCGCCTCAACAGCCAGGGCACCAAACTTTCAGGCGGCGAGCAGCAGATGCTCGCGATCGCCCGAATCCTGCGTACCGGCGCGCGGTTCCTGATGCTGGACGAGCCGACCGAAGGCCTGGCACCCGTCATCATCCAGCAGATCGGGCACACCATCGCGCGGCTGAAGTCAGAAGGCTTCACCATCCTGCTGGTCGAGCAGAATTTCCGCTTCGCCGCGACGGTCGCGGATCGCTACTACATCGTCGAGCACGGCAAGGTCATCGACGGGTTCGCGAATTCGGAACTGCAGGCCAATATGGACAAGCTCCACACTTATCTTGGCGTCTGATCGGTTTAGTTCGGCAAGCAAAATTCAGGGAGAAAATATGAAACAGAAAATTTCGGCACTTCTTTTCGGCACCGCGCTGACACTCGCCGCGAGCGGCGCGCTGGCGCAGGATAAAACCGTCAAGGTCGGCGTCCTCACCGACAATTCCGGTCTCTATTCCGACCTCGGCGGCGCCGGCTCCACGCTCGCCGCCCAGATGGCGATCGAGGATTCCGGGCTTGCCGCCAAGGGCTGGAAGATCGACGTGATTTCGGCCGATCATCAGAACAAGCCCGACATCGCCACGACCATCGCGCGCCAATGGATCGACGTCGAGAAGGTCGACATCTTCATGGACGTGCTGAACTCCGGCGTGGCGCTGGCGGTCAACAATCTGGTGAAGGAAAAGAACGCCGTCATGATCAATACCGGCGCGGCGACGTCGGACCTCACCAACGCTCAGTGCTCGCCGAACACGATCCACTGGGTTTACGACACTTACATGCTGGCGAACAGCACGGGCCAGGCGCTGGTGAAATCGGGTGGCGACACCTGGTACTTCCTGACCGCGGACTACGCGTTCGGCCACGCGCTGGAGCGCGATACCGCCGCGGTCGTGGTCAAATCGGGAGGCAAGGTTATCGGCAACGTCAGGCATCCCCTGAACTCGTCGGACTTCTCCTCGTTCCTGCTGCAGGCGCAGGCTTCCAAGGCCAAGATCGTCGGCATGGCCAATGCCGGCGGCGACACCACCAACACCATCAAGCAGGCGTCGGAATTCGGCATCGTCGCCGGCGGCCAGAAGCTGGCCGGTCTTCTGCTCTTCATTACCGACGTTCATTCGCTCGGTCTGAAGGTTGCCCAGGGCCTGAACTTCACCGAAACCTTCTACTGGGATCTCAACGACGACACCCGCGCGTTTTCCAAGCGCTTCTCCGAGCGCATGAAGAACAAGGCGATGCCGTCCATGGTGCAGGCCGGCGTCTATTCGGGCTTGATCCACTATTTCAAGACGGTCGATGCGATGGGCGGCAATCCGCATGACGGCATCAAGGTCGTCGAGAAAATGAAGGCGGCGCCGACCGACGACCCGCTGTTCGGCAAGGGCACGATCCGCGCCGACGGCCGCAAGCTTCATCCGGCCTATCTGTTCGAGGTGAAGAAGCCGGCCGAATCCAAGGGACCGTGGGACTATTACAAGCTGATCGGGACCACCCCTGGCGACCAGGCCTTCCGGCCGCTTTCGGAAAGCGCCTGTCCGCTGGTAAAGAAGTAACAAAGATCGCCCGCCGGCACCGTGCCGGCGGGCTTCCCTTCGTGGCACCGCGCGATATCTTCGCGGCACCGCGCGAAATAGCGTCACAACGAAATCGAGTGCGAAACCGATGCAAGCTCTCTACGCACAGCTTTTAGTGGGATTGATCAACGGCTCGTTCTACGCGCTGCTCAGTCTGGGGCTGGCCGTGATTTTCGGCATGCTCAACATCATCAATTTCGCCCATGGCGCGCTCTATATGATGGGGGCGTTCTGCGCCTATTTCCTGCTCAACCTGGCGGGCATCGGATACTGGCCGGCGTTGATCATCGCGCCGATCGTGGTCGGCATCTTCGGCATGATCCTGGAACGGACCATGCTGCAGTGGCTTTCGGGCCTCGACCATCTCTACGGGCTGCTGCTGACGTTCGGCATTGCGTTGATCGTGCAGGGCGTGTTCCAGAATTATTTCGGCTCCTCGGGCCTTCCCTATGCGATCCCCGATGAACTGAAGGGCGGCATGAACCTCGGCTTCATGTTCCTGCCGATCTACCGCGGCTGGGTAGTCGTGTTCTCGCTCATCGTTTGCCTCGCCACCTGGTACCTGATCGAAAAGACGCGGCTTGGCGCCAATCTGCGCGCCGCGACTGAGAACCCGACACTGGTGCGCGCGTTCGGCATCAACGTGCCCAGGATGATCACGCTCACCTATGGGCTTGGCGTCGGCCTTGCGGCGCTGGCCGGCGTATTGTCCGCCCCGATCAACCAGGTCCGGCCGCTGATGGGCGCCGACCTGATCATCGTCGTGTTCGCGGTGGTGGTGATCGGCGGCATGGGCTCCATCATGGGATCGATCATCACCGGCTTTTCGCTGGGCGTGATCGAAGGACTGACCAAATATTTCTATCCCGAAGCTTCAAACACCGTGGTTTTCGTCCTGATGGTGCTGGTGTTGCTGGTGAAGCCAACGGGTCTGACCGGACGGGCGGCCTGATATGAGCGCATTGACTGACGATACACTGCCGGTGTCACCGCGTGCCGTGCGCGACGAGATGATCGTATTCGTCCTGATGGCGGCGCTGCTGGCGATCGTGCCGCTGACCGGGATCTATCCGTTCTTCGTGATGCAGGCGCTGTGCTTTGCGCTGCTGGCCTGCGCGTTCAACCTCCTGATCGGCTATGGCGGGCTGTTGTCGTTCGGCCACGCGATGTTTCTGGGCACGGCCGGTTACTTCACCGCGCATGCGCTGAAGGTCTGGGGGCTGTCGCCGGAGCTCGGAATTCTGGTCGGCACCCTCGGTGCCGCCGGGCTTGGCGTCATTACCGGCGTCGTCGCCATTCGCCGTCAGGGCATCTACTTCTCGATGATCACGCTGGCGCTGTCGCAGCTTCTGTACTTCATCTACCTGCAGACGCCCTTCACCCATGGTGAGGACGGCATCCAGGGCATCCCGCAGGGCTATCTGTTCGGCATCTTCAATCTCGCCAAGCCGACGGTGCTCTATTACGTCATCCTCGTTGGGTTCCTCGGCGGTTTCCTCTTGATCTATCGCACCATCAACTCGCCGTTCGGTGAGGTCTTGAAGGCGATCCGCGAAAACGAACCGCGTGCGATCTCGCTGGGCTACAAGACCGATCACTACAAACTACTGGCCTTCATTCTTTCCGGAACGATCGCCGGTTTCGCAGGTTCGCTAAAGGTCTTCGTGGCGCAGAACGCCTCGCTCACCGACGTGCACTGGACGATGTCGGGCGAGATCGTGCTGATGACGCTGGTCGGCGGTCTCGGAACCGTATTCGGTCCCGTGGTCGGCGCCTTCGTGATCATCGCCATGCAGCAATATCTGGCCGGTTTCGGCCAGTGGGTGACGGTGATCCAGGGCGTCATCTTCGTCGCCTGCGTGCTGACTTTCCGCCGCGGCGTGATTGGCGAGATCGCGCATTTCTTCCGCCGTTCGCTGTAAATTGGCCGTTTGGGAGCATTTTTACGGCCTACAAAGCGGTGGATGACCACTATTCCCGGGTCCGTCGTCGCGCGCTTTGCCTGCGAATGGTCTATGACAGTTTTGTGACAGGCTGCCTCGGGCAGCCGTTCCAGAACGATGGATAAGACCGATGTTGCGCTGGTTTCGCTATTTCCTGCCCAAGGAAGAGCGGTTTTTCGACCTCTTTGCCCGCCATTCCCAGACCGTCGTGCAGGGGGCGCTGGCCCTGCAGGACATGCTGCGCGGCGGCGACGAGACGCCGGTGTTCTGCCAGCGCGTCAATCAGTTCGAAAACGATGCCGACAATATCACGCGCGAGGTGCTGACCGCGGTCCGGCGCACCTTCATCACCCCGTTCGACCGTGGCGATATCAAAAACCTGATCACCTCGATGGACGATGCCATCGACCAGATGCAGCAGACCGCCAAGGCCGTCATTCTGTTCGAGGTCCGCGCCTTCGAGCCGCCGATGCGCGAAATCGGAACGCTGATTGTCGAGTGCGCCAATCTGGTCGGGCGCGCATTGCCGCTGATGCAGTCGATCGGCGACAACGTCGCGATGCTGACCGCGATCACCGAGGAGATCGGCAAGCTGGAGGGGCGCATCGACGACCTCCACGATATTGGCCTGAAGGAGCTGTTTCTCAAGCATCGCGACGCCAACACCATGGATTTCATCGTGGGCGCCGAGATCTACAAGCATCTTGAAAAGGTTTCAGACCGCTTCGACGACGTCGCCAATGAGATCAACAGCATCGTAATCGAACAAGTATAGGGCAGGGCCAACAAGTGGATGCTTCGCTTGGTCTCCCAATCCTGATCGCATTGATTGCGGTTGCGCTGCTGTTCGACTTCCTCAACGGGTTGCACGACGCCGCCAATTCGATCGCCACGATCGTGTCGACGCGGGTATTGCGGCCGCAATACGCGGTGTTTTGGGCCGCCTTCTTCAACTTTATCGCCTTTCTGGTGTTCGGTCTTCACGTCGCCAACACCATTGGCACCGGCATCATCGAGCCCAGCATCGTCGACGCGACGGTGATCTTTGCCGCGCTTGTCGGCGCCATCGTCTGGAACCTGATCACCTGGGGGCTTGGCATTCCTTCGTCCAGTTCGCACGCGCTGATCGGCGGCTTGCTCGGTGGCGGGATCGCCAAGGCAGGCCTGTCCGCGGCGGTCTGGAGCGGACTCTCCAAGACGCTGCTGGCGATCGTGCTGTCGCCGCTGGTCGGCTTCCTGCTGGCGCTGGTGCTGGTGGCGATCGTGTCCTGGCTCTCGGTGCGCTCGACGCCGTTTGCGGTCGACCGCGCCTTCCGCATCCTGCAATTCGTCTCGGCCTCGCTGTATTCGCTCGGCCATGGCGGCAACGACGCGCAGAAGACAATGGGCATCATCGCGGTGCTGCTCTATTCGCAGGGCCATCTCGGCACTGAATTTTCCATCCCGTTCTGGGTGGTGATCTCGTGCCAGGCGGCGATGGGGCTCGGCACGCTGATGGGCGGCTGGCGGATCGTCCGCACCATGGGGCTGCGGATCACAAAACTGACGCCGATGCAGGGCTTTTGCGCGGAAACCGGCGGGGCCGCAACCCTGTTCATGGCGACCTGGCTCGGGGTTCCCGTTTCCACCACCCACACCATCACCGGCGCCATCGTCGGCGTCGGCGCGGCGCGCCGGGTCTCGGCGGTGCGCTGGAACGTGGCCAGTTCGATCGTTTACGCCTGGGTCATCACCATCCCGGCCTCGGGAATCGTGGCGGCGCTGACCTATTGGGCGGTGGTGCTGCTGCGCTAATCAGGTGACCAGCTTGAGCCCGACAATGCCGGACACGATCAGTCCGATGCTGGCGAGGCGGGCGGCGGTGGCCGGTTCGCCGAACAAGGCGATCCCGAGGATTGCCGTGCCCACGGCGCCGATCCCGGTCCATACCGCATAGGCCGTTCCGATCGGCAGTGATTTAAGCGCCAGTCCCAGCAGCAGGATGCTGCCGGCCATCGCCGCCAGCGTCAAGACCGACGGAACCAGTCGCGTGAAACCTTCGGTGTATTTGAGCCCGATGGCCCAGCCGATTTCCAGGAGACCGGCGACGAACAACACAGCCCAAGCCATGACAAACCCTCCAGATCAGGCAGGGTCGTCCCCGCGGATGATGATGGTGATGGGAAGGTCGTCCTTCCCTGCTCGATATGGGGGTTGTATCCACCGTCGGCAATTGCCAAATCGCCCTTGATTGCGCCCGTTTTCCCTGCCAAACGCTCGATTCATGTCTGACATTGCCGTTTCAGCCGAATCGCCGTCCCGCTCGCCGCTTGCAGATGAAGTGGCGCGGCGGCGGACCTTTGCCATCATTTCCCACCCCGACGCCGGCAAGACCACGCTGACCGAAAAGCTGCTGCTGTTCGGCGGCGCCATCAACCTTGCCGGTCAGGTCAAGGCCAAGGGCGAACGCCGCAACACCCGCTCCGACTGGATGAAGATCGAGCGCGAGCGCGGCATCTCGGTCGTGACCTCGGTGATGACCTTCGAGTTCGATGGCCTCGTCTTCAACCTGCTGGATACGCCGGGCCATGAAGACTTTTCGGAAGACACCTACCGCACGCTGACGGCGGTCGATTCCGCGGTCATGGTGATCGACGCCGCCAAGGGCATCGAGGCGCGGACCCGAAAGTTGTTCGAGGTGTGCCGGTTGCGCGACATCCCGATCATCACCTTCATCAACAAGATGGACCGCGAGAGCCGCGACACGTTCGAACTGCTCGATGAAATCGAGAAGACGCTGGCGCTCGACACCACGCCGATGACCTGGCCGGTCGGCCGCGGCCGTGACTTCCTCGGCACCTACGACATCGCCACCGGCGGCGTGCGCCTGCTCGAAGGCGGCGGCGCCAAGACCGGCGCCGCGCAGCAGATCGACATCGCCGATCTCGCCGGCCGCAGCGCCAATCTCGACGTCGCCGAGGTCAAGGACGAACTCGCGCTGGTCTCGGAAGCCTGCAAGCCGTTCGAACTCGAGGCGTTCCGCGAGGGCCATCTGACGCCGGTCTATTTCGGCAGCGCGCTACGCAATTTCGGCGTCGGCGATTTGCTGGAAGGTCTCGGGCGCTTTGCACCGGCGCCGCGCGCGCAGGAGAGCAATCTGCGCAAGGTCGAGGCAGCCGAGCCGCGCATGAGTGCCTTCGTGTTCAAGATCCAGGCCAACATGGATCCGAACCACCGCGACCGCATCGCGTTCGCGCGGCTGTGCTCCGGCAAGCTCAGCCGCGGCATGAAGGCCAAGCTGGTGCGCACCGGCAAGAACATGTCGCTGTCCTCGCCGCAATTCTTCTTTGCCCAGGACCGCTCGGTGGCGGATGAAGCCTTTGCCGGCGACGTCGTCGGCATACCCAACCACGGTACGTTGCGGATCGGCGACACGCTCACCGAAGGCGAAGACCTCACCTTTGTCGGCGTGCCCAGCTTTGCACCGGAAATCGTCCGCCGCGTGCGCCTGACCGACGCAATGAAGGCCAAGAAGCTGAAGGAAGCGCTGCAGCAGATGTCGGAGGAGGGCGTCGTACAGGTGTTCCGCCCGCGCGATGGCGCACCGGCGCTGGTCGGCGTGGTCGGTCCGCTGCAGCTCGACGTGCTCAAAGCGCGGCTTGACGCGGAATATTCGCTGCCGGTCGAATTCGAAGTCTCGGAATTCCAGCTGGCACGCTGGATCTCGTCCGACGACCGCAAGAAGCTCGAAGCATTCATCTCGGCCAATGGATCGGGTGTTGCCGATGACGTCGACGGCGACCCGGTGTTCCTCGCCAAGAACGAGTTCTATTTGGGCTATACCAAGGAACGCGCCGAGGGCATCGTGTTTTCCCACATCAAGGATGTGAAGAAGAAGGGGTAAGGGCGCAGTTCGGCGTCTCCCACCGCTGTCGTCCTCCGCGAAAGCGGGGGACCCAGTACGCCGCGGCCTCCCGACCCCATCACAACCGTCTCTGGAATACTGGGTCACACGCCCCCCGTGCGCAATTGCGCACTCGGGCGGGTGACGACAGCTGTTCTGTGATTGGCACGTATGCATCCAGTGGATGCCTGCATGCGCTGGCCGGTTCGGAACCGGCCTTGCAGGTCAGTCCGCTTTCCGAAAGTATCCAATGGATGCTTACAGAACAGCGAGGCGAACGTGAGTGATCTTGCGACCTATTCCCGCACCGGCTCCATTGTGATGGACGACGGCAAGGCCAATGTGATGTCGCTGGCGATGCTGAGCGCGCTGCATGCGGCGTTCGACCAGGCGGAAAAAGACAAAGCCGTCGTGATCCTGAAGGCGCGCGGGAGGCACTTTTCCGGCGGTTTCGACCTCAACGTCTTCGCCAAAGGCAGCGCCGAGGATCAGTACTTGATGCTGAAAGCGGGCGCCGAACTGGCGCTGCGCGTTCTGTCGTTTCCGACCCCGGTCGTCGCGGCCTGCCATGGCAACGCCTATCCGATGGGGGCGTTCCTGATCATGTCCAGCGACCACCGTCTCGCCGCCGAGGGCAATTACCTGATCGGGATGAACGAAGTTGCGATCGGGCTCACGGTGCCGCGGTTCGCGATCGAGATCGCCAGGCAGCGGCTGACGCCGGCCTATTTCAGCCGGGTGGTCGTGACGGCCGAAATGTTCGGTCCGGCGGAAGCCGTCACCGCCGGCTTCTTCGATCGCGTGGTGGCGGCTGACGCCCTCGATCGCAGCGCGGAGGAGGTCGCCGGGAAGCTGAGCACGCTCGACATGGCGGCGCACGCCGCCACCAAGGCGCGGGCGCGTGGCGCGGTCATCAAGATGATCCGCGGCATGATCGACGAGGACATTACGCCGCAATATGGCGAGGACCGCGTCAAGAACCGTGCGTCGGCCTGAGGGAGTGGCGCTCCGGCCGGTGCCTTTGTATGAAGGGGGCATGACCGCATCGCCGCGCCGGACGACCTATCGCCACGGCAATCTGAAATCAGCCGCGCTGAAGGCCGCCACCCGTCTGGTGGCCAAGGCCGGCCATGAGCAATTGAGTTTGCGCGAGGTGGCTGATGCCGTCGGCGTCGCGCATCGCTCGCTGTACAATCATTTCAGGGACCGCGAAGCGCTGCTCGATGCGGTCGCCGCCGGCTCCTATAACCGGCTAGCCGCGATCCTGGTCAAAGCGACCACGCCAGAGGATTACACCGCGAAATATGTCCGCTTTGCGCTCGCCAACCGCGCGCTCTATGCGCTGATGACCAGCCGCCCGCACGCGACGATGAAGCACAATCCGCCGCTGCAGTCCGCCGTCCACGGCGTAATCACCCAGGCGATGCGGATCTTCTGTCAGGATATCCTTGCGCCTGCCGCGCGGCGCCGGGCCGTGATGAAGGTCTACATCACGCTCTATGGCGGCATCTCGCTCTATGCGACCGGTATCCTCGACCAGCCCAGCGAAAAGGCGCTGATCGCGGAACTTTCCGCGATGATATCAGGGAAATGAACGCGGGGATGTGAACGCCGGCCGGCTTGAACCCGACCAAGGCGCGGACCAACTTGATTGGATCGCCATTGAAGGATCGCCGCATGCTCCGGCGCGTCATCATCTGCATGATCGTTGCGGTTGCCGGTATCGGCGCCGCCGACGCCCAGTCGCGGCGTCAGATCGATGCCACGCCGTTTTCGCACGCGCCATGCAGCGTGCTCGACGGCCAGCCCTGCACGCCGTCATTCTGCAGCGTGTTCAACGATGGCCCCTGCATTCCCGAGATCGATTATCCCTACGGCCAGAACCTGCAACTGACGATCGAAAGCGTACCGCCAAAGGACCAGGCGGCGAAATACCGGAAGCCGGACCACGATCTCGACAGCATCGGCGACCTGTTTGCGGCGCTGCGATCCTGCTGGACCCCGCCGCCGGCCGATAGCGCGCGCGAGGGCATGCAGATGTCGGTGCGCTTCAGCTTCAAGCGCTCCGGCGAGATCATTGCCGCGCCCCAGCTGACCTTCTCCACCGCCGGTGTCCCGGCGGATACGCGCTCCACCTATCTGAAGGCGATCAATGCCTCGCTCGAGGCCTGCAAACCGCTGAAATTCACCGATGGGCTCGGTGGCGCGCTAGCGGGGCGGCCGATCGCGATCCGCTATGTCGATAACCGCGATCTGAGGAAGCAAGCGGAGAAGCCGTGAGGCGGATGGCGGTGTAGCGCATTGCGCTCCAAGCCCCATCAATGATAGGCGAGGGTAACGAAGGGGCGCGGGGAGAGGGGACATCATGGGACTGCTGGTGATGATCCTGGGGCTGGTCCTGTTTCTCGGCGTCCACACGCTGACCACGCAGCGCGAATTGCGCGCACGGGTCATCGGCTCGATGGGCGAGGGCGGCTACAAGATCGGCTATGCGCTGGCCTCGGTCGCGGGTCTGGCGCTGATCATCTGGGGCTTCGCCAATTATCGCGCGACGGGCTGGATCAACGTCTGGAACCCGCCGACGGCGTTCAAGCACATCACCGTGGCCCTGATGCTGCCCGCGATCATTCTGGTGGTCGCTTCCTACATCCGCGGCCGGATCTATACGACGCTGAAGCATCCGATGCTGACCGGCGTCAAGCTGTGGGCGGCCGCGCATTTGCTCGCCAATGGCGATCTCGGCTCGATCATCCTGTTCGGCTCGTTCCTGGCGTGGGCGGTGTTCGATCGCATCTCGCTGAAACGCCGCACCGACGCCGGCGGGCCGCCGATACCGGTCGGCGGTCCCGGCAACGACCTGATCGCAATCGCGGTCGGGGTCATCGCCTATCTGGCGCTGGCATTTGCCTTCCATCCGGTCGTGATCGGTGTCCCCGTGGTCGGAGTCTAGCATGTCAGTCCAGTCGGCCATCAGGCGCAAGACCGCGCCGGACATTCGCGCGCGTAAGAACGGCGATCCGATCGTGATGCTGACGTCCTATCACGCGCATACGGCGGCATTGGTCGACCGCTATTGCGACGTTATCCTGGTCGGCGATTCCCTCGGCAACGTCATGCACGGGTTCGAGACCACGGTGCCGGTGACACTCGATATGATGATCCTGCAGGGGCGTGCGGTGATGCGCGGTTCGCAACACGCGCTGGTCGTGGTCGACATGCCCTTCGGCTCGTATGAGGCCTCGAAAGAGCAGGCGTTCCATGCCGCGGTGCGGATATTGAAGGAGACCCATTGCGGCGCCGTCAAGCTCGAAGGCGGCGTGCGGATGGCGGAGACGGTGGCATTTCTCAGCGAGCGCGGCATTCCCGTGATGGGCCATATCGGCCTGACGCCGCAATCGATCAACACGCTCGGCTCGTTTCGCGCGCAGGGCCGCGAGGAGGGCAGCTGGGAGCCGATCGAGAACGACGCCAAGGCCATTGCCGAGGCGGGTGCCTTCTCGGTCGTGATCGAGGCGGTCGCCGAACCGCTGGCCCGCAAGATCACCGAAAGCATCGCCATTCCCACCATCGGCATCGGCGCCAGTGCCGCCTGCGACGGCCAGGTGCTGGTGCTGGAGGACATGCTCGGCCTGTCGCCGCGGACGCCGAAATTCGTGCGCCGCTATGGTAATCTCGGGCCCGCGATCGAGGCCGCCATTGAAGGCTACGCTGCGGACGTCCGTTCCCGCGCGTTTCCCGGCCCCGAACACGTCTACGACATGAAGGCAAAGAACTGACGAGGCCAAAATGGACTGGTCGCAACATCCTATTCCGGCGATGCGGCTCGAGACGCGCTTCGGCGATCGCGTGGTGCCGGCGTTTAGTGAGCGGCCGGGCTCCGTCTGGGCGATGATTGCCGAGGCTGCAGAACGAAATCCGGATGGCGAAGCGTTGGTCTGCGGTGATCGCCGGATGAGTTGGCGCGACGTCGCCTCCCAATCGGCACGGATTGCGGCAGGGTTTCAGCGGCTCGGATTGAACCGCGGCGATCGCATCGCCGTGCTGCTCGGCAATCGCGTCGAGTTCGTGCTGACGATGTTCGCCGCCGCTCATGCCGGCCTGGTGACCGTGCTGCTGTCGATCCGCCAGCAAAAGCCGGAGATCGCCTATGTGCTGACCGATTCCGGCGCAAAACTTCTGATCCACGAAGCGACCCTGGTCGAGCGCGTGCCGGATGCGCGCGATGTGCCTGCCCTCCTGCATCGGGTTTCCGTCGATGACGGCAGCACCTCGCAATTCTCCGGTCTGCTGGATCATGCGGCCTCGGCGACGCCTGCGGAGGTCGGCGAAGAAGACACCGCGATGATCCTCTACACGTCGGGCACCACGGGCAAGCCAAAGGGCGCAATGCTCGCGCATTGCAACATCATCCATTCGTCGATGGTGTTCGTGTCGTGCCTGCAGTTGACCGCGTCGGACCGCTCGATCGCCGCGGTGCCCCTCGGGCACGTCACCGGCGTGGTCGCCAATATCACGACCATGGCTCGCTGCGCGGGCTCGCTGATCGTGATGCCGGAGTTCAAGGCCGCGGAATATCTGAAGCTGGCGGCACGAGAACGCGTCACCTACACCGTGATGGTGCCGGCGATGTATAATCTCTGCCTGCTGCAGCCGGATTTCGACAGCTACGATCTGTCGAGCTGGCGGATCGGCGGCTTTGGCGGGGCACCGATGCCGATTGCGACGATCGAACGGTTGGCCGCCAGGATTCCAGGCCTGAAGCTGGCAAATTGCTACGGCGCCACCGAGACGACGTCGCCGTCGACCATGATGCCCGGCGAATTGACCGCGCGGTACATCGACAGCGTCGGATTGCCCTGTCCCGGCGCGCAGATCATCGTCGTCGATCCCGACGGCCACGAACTGCCGCGCGGCGAGATCGGTGAAATCTGGATCCACGGCGGCTCGGTCATCAAGGGCTACTGGAACAATCCAAAGGCAACGGCTGAAAGTTTTACCGCCGGCTTCTGGCATTCCGGCGATCTCGGCTCGATCGATGAGGCAAACTTCGTGCGCGTGTTCGATCGCCAGAAGGACATGATCAACCGCGGCGGCCTGAAGATCTATTCCGCCGAGGTCGAGTCTGTCCTGTCAGGCCACCCCGACGTGCTCGAAAGCGCGATCATCGCCAAACCGTGCCCGGTGCTCGGCGAGCGCGTCCACGCCGTGGTCGTGGTCAAAGGCGGGGCAAGCGTTGAGACCTTGCGTGCGTGGTGTGCCGAGCGGCTTTCGGATTACAAGGTGCCAGAAACCATCGACCTGACCGCCGATCCGCTGCCGCGCAACGCCAACGGCAAGGTACTCAAACGCCAGTTGCGGGAGATAGCAGCGACGTAGCCCCGTAGATGGGGTAACGGGCCCCGGTCTGCCTTCCAAGCAAGCCGCGCTTGCTACGGCGCTGTTGGGTGCGCGCTTCGCGCGGCTTGCTTGGAAGGCGGGCGGTCGTCCCTCACATGGATGGTGTTTACGGAGTCGAGGATGGACCTCGCTCCAAGCATCAAGGAGAGACGACCATGGAGTATTATGCAGGAATCGACGTGTCATTGGAATGCTCAAGCGTGTGCGTTGTTGATGGGAACGGCAAGATTTTCCGCGAGAGCAAGGTGGCAAGCGAGCCGGCGGCGCTGATCGGTTGGTTCACCTCGCTCGGGATCGGGCTGGGCCGGATCGGGCTGGAAGCTGGGCCGCTGTCGCAATGGCTGTACGCGGTGATGAAGCAGGCTGGGCTCGCAGTTGAGCTGTTGGAGACGCGGCACGTGCACGACGCGTTCAAGGCGATGCCAGTGAAGTCGGACCGCAATGACGCACGGGGGATCGCGCAACTGATGCGGCTGGGCTGGTTCCGGCCGGTTCACTGCAAGTCGGTGGCGGCGCAGGAAGTGAGAGCCATGCTGACGGCGCGCAAGCTGGTTCAGAGCAAGCTTCTGGACGTCGAGAACAGCCTGCGCGGGATCTTGCGCGGCTTTGGGCTGAAGGTCGGCAAAACGACGGGAACAGATTTTGCTGGACGGATCAACGAGTTGGTGAAGGGGCATCCCAACCTGGAAGTGATCGCAGAAGCGCTGCTCAAGGTGCGGACCGTCCTGCTGAGCGAGTTCAAGGCCTTCGAGAAGCGGGCAGGCAGGATGTCGCTGATGAATGCCAAGGCCAGGTTGTTGATGTCGACGCCTGCGGTGGGGCCAATCATCTCACTGACCTATGCCGCAGCGATCGATGATCCCGCGCGGTTCACATCCTCCAAGCAAGCCGGGTCGCATTTTGGGTTGACGCCGAAGAAGCACCAGTCCGGCGAGACCGACCGATCGGGCCGGATCAGCAAGATCGGCGACGCTTCCGTGCGCGAGGCGCTCTACCAGGCCGCTCACATCATGCTGACGAAGCCGATCAAGGGATGTTCGCAGCTCAAGAGCTGGGCGATGCGGATCGCCAAACGGGCCGGCATGAACAAGGCTAAGGTCGCGCTGGCCCGCAAGCTCGCCGTGATCATGCATCGCATACTCAAGGACGGTGCGCCCTTCAATCCGGCCACCAAGGCTAACGCTGCAACGGCTTAGGAGCAAAAACGACAGGTTTTCGGGCGGGTCACGACACCAGCCTTCCCGAAGCGAAGTCCCTTCGCCGGGACGATGGATCAGGTCAGGCCGACATCCGGGATGTCGACACATCGAACGATGTGATCACGCTTCCGTAGATTGGCCGACCTATCCTCTTACGAACCCCATCAGGCGACGGCCCTTGCGCCGATCCCGTACAGAAGCAAGTTCCCGGCGAGCGGATGACGCAAAAGGGATTGACTAATCGAGGCCCGTTACAGAAGCCCGGATGAAGCGAAGCGCAATCCGGGGCCAATCTACGTCGCGGATCCAGACCTCGGATTGCGCTGCGCTCTATCCGGGCTACAGGAGATCAAGCTAGAGCTTCGGCGCGCTGCCTTTTGGCATCGCATTGCGTTCGCTTTGTTCCGCGGCAAGCGCATCATTGTCGATCGCCGCCGCGCTGATCACGCGTTTGACGTCCAAAAGCGAAAACTGCGCGATCCCAACCCGGTCCGGCGCCGTGCCCGGTATCAGCTGCACGCTCAGCACGCCGTCGCAATTGGCGCCCTTGGCTTCGCTGAGCATCGCGGCCAGCGCTTTCTCCTTTGCCTGCGCACGCTTGACGACAGCCACGCAGCTGCCGCGGATGGTTTCGCCGTTGAGCTTGAGCGCGGCCTTGGGATCGAGCGGCTTGCCGATGGCCTCGACCGCGGCCGCTTCCTTGTATTTCGTGCCGACCGATACGATCGAGCCGGCGCGATAGATGTAATAGAGGTGCTGATCGCCGACGATGGTGGGCGCGCCGTATTTGCCCATCACCTCCCTGACCATGTCGGCCTTCGCCGGCTGCTGGTCCTTCGCAAAGGTGAGGTTGCGGGCGAGGAAATAAATGCGATTTCCGCTCGCCGGCGACGAGAAGCTGCTCGACAGCACCTCACCGTTCTGGCCGGCCCCAGGGGCAAGGCTGAAAGTCAGTGCCGAGGTGAAGCTGATCGCAGTGCTGCCGAATTTCTGCTGCTGGACGTCGGTCGTGGTGTTGGGGCGTCCCTTGAAGAACGATTCTAGCGTGGCACGCGCGGAATCAGCGGTGGAATCCGCCGAGATGCCCAAAATGTCGGGGCGCTGCTTGCCGGAAAATGCCGTCTCCGGCGTCTTCGCCTTGATGTCGTAGGCTTGGGTCGCGGCGGGCAGGGCGGCGGCCCCGATGGCAAGCGTGACGACCAGGGCGCGGCAAACCATGAAGCACCTGCAAAATCAGACGAATAACCGACGAAAATCGAACGGATTACGCCAAGCTTTGAACCGCGAAGTCAATATTCCCGGACGCTCGCGGCGTGGGACAACTTGCTTCTGGCTGCCTCTCCAGCGTTAACGCTTTGATCCGCCTCGCTTTGCCTTGCCACCGCCATATCGTTAGGGTATCGCCGCCGCCATGCGGGGATCGGGCGCAGGGCGCCGCCGCGCGTCCAGCGGCTCAGCGGGGATGGGATAGCCTTAAGTGTCTGAATTATTTAATGAAGTCGACGAGGAGGTCCGTCGCGATCAGCTCAAGAAGCTGTGGGACCGATATTCTCTCTATATCATTGCAGGAGCGCTGCTGATCATCGCCTCCGTGGGTGGCTGGCGTGGCTACCAATATCTGGAAGCCCAGAAGGCCGTTGAGGCCGGAGCGGCCTTCGACAAGGCGGCGGAGCTATCGGAAGCCAACAAGCACGCAGAGGCCGAGGCGGCGTTTGCCGCGCTGGCCGCGAAGGCGCCGGCGGGATACCGCGTGCTGGCGCGCCTGCGTACGGCCGCGGAGGTCGCAAGCCGCGACCAGCAGGCTGCTGCCAAGATGTTCGACGAGATTGCCGCCGACCGCAGCGTCGGCGTGGCGGAACAGGATCTGGCCCGGATTCGCGCCGCCCAGCTGCTGCTGGAGAGCATCTCCTATCCCGACATGAAGTCTCGCCTGGAGGCGGCAGCCGGACCGGCTGCTACCTTTCGCCATACTGCGCGCGAATTGCTGGCGCTGTCGGCCTGGCGCGCCAACGACGCGACAGCGACACGGCAATGGCTGGACGTGATTGCCAATGACGGCGGGACGCCACCGAGCCTGCGCTCACGCGCCGAAGCGCTGCAGGCGTTGCTTCCGCCTGTCGCAAAGAGCTGAGCCGGCCAACGAGATAAACGAGCACCGAGCATGCGCCGCCCGCACCGTCTGATCGCAGCCACCGTCCTCATCGCGTTTTCCAGCGCGCTGGCGGGCTGTAGCAGCATGGGCAATTTCGATCCGAGCGACATGCTCGACTTCCTCGACACCAAAAAGAAGCTGCCCGGTGAGCGCAAGCCGGTCTTCCCCGACGGTGTGCCCGGTCTCGAGCAGGGCGTGCCGAAGGATCTCTACAAAGGCGCGCGCCAGCAGCAGATCGAAGACCCGAATGCCCAGGCCGCGGTCGCACCGTCGCCGCAGGAGCCGCAATCCAGGGGATCCGCGAAATCCAGAGGCAAGCAGGCACCCGTTGCAGCGGCGCCCGCGACCGAGCCCGCCGCCGCAGACCCCGATGCCGCGCCGGTGGAAGAGGGCGGCACCAACGCAGCGCCGCCGGCGCCGAAGCCGAAGAAGATCGTGCGCAAGCGCACCACCGCGCCGCCGCCCGACCAGCCGGCAGCCCAATCGGCGGCGCCCGCGCAGTCCACCCAACAATCCGCCGCGCCGTTCCCGGCGCCGATGCCCAGCGGCAGCTTCACGCGTTAATTGCATAGCGTTTTCGCGCGAAGTCGGCGCCGGTTCGCGTAGAGCAAACGCGTCAAAACAAAATCAGAGCGCGGTTGCGACAGAACCGTGCTCTATCGTTTCGTTCGATTGACCCGTCCTTCAAAAGGGGCGTTTGGATTTATTTATGCCCTTTACGATTGCCATCATCGGCCGGCCCAATGTCGGAAAGTCGACGCTGTTCAACCGGCTGGTCGGGCAGAAGCTCGCGCTGGTCGACGACGAACCCGGCGTCACCCGCGACCGCCGCGAGGGCAACGGGCGCCTTGGCGACCTCGAATTCACCGTGATCGATACCGCCGGGCTCGATGAAGGCGCCAGGGGCTCGCTCACGGCGCGGATGCAGGAACAGACCGAAACCGCGATTGCGCTTGCCGACGCGCTGATGTTCGTGATCGACGCGCGGGCCGGGCTTACGCCGAACGACCGTGCCTTTGCCGATTTCGCCCGCCGCGCCAACAAGCCCGTGGTGCTGGTCGCCAACAAGAGCGAGGGCAGGCACGGCGAAGTCGGCGCGATGGAATCCTACGCGCTCGGGCTCGGAGATCCCGTGCAGATTTCCGCCGAACATGGCGAAGGCCTCAGCGACCTCTACGATTCGCTGCGGGTGCTGATGCCCGATCCCACCGAGGAGGCGGAGGAGTTCGACGATGACGACATCATCGTATCCGACGAGGATCTCGCCAAGCGCCCGATCCGCGTCGCGATCGTCGGCCGTCCCAACGCCGGCAAATCGACGCTGATCAATCATCTGCTCGGCGAGGAGCGGCTGCTGACCAGCGCCGAGGCCGGCACCACCCGGGATTCCATCTCTGTCGAGGTGACCTGGCAGGGGCGCGACTTCCGGGTGTTCGATACCGCCGGCTTGCGGCGGCGGGCGCGGATCGACGAGAAACTGGAGAAGCTCTCGGTGGCGGACGCGCTGCGCGCGGTGCGCTTTGCTGAAGTCGTGGTCATGATGATGGACGCGCAGAACCGGTTCGAGGAACAGGATCTGCGCATCGCCGACCTGATCGAGCGCGAGGGGCGCGCGGTCGTGCTGGCCGTCAACAAATGGGATTTGATGGAGAAGAAAGGCAGCCTCGTTTCGGGGCTGCGCACCGATGCCGATCATTTGCTGCCGCAGATCAAGGGCACGCCGGTTGTTGCCGTGTCGGGCCTGATGGGCGAGGGCATCGATCGGCTGATGAGCGCGATCGAGCAAGCCTATGCGGTCTGGAACAAGCGCGTGCCGACGGCGGCCCTCAATCGCTGGTTCGAACAGGCGGTCGACGCCAATCCGCCGCCCTCGGTGTCGGGCCGCCGGCTGAAGTTGAATTACATCACGCAAGCCAAGGCGCGGCCGCCGAGTTTCATCCTGTTCTGCTCGCGCGCCGATGCGGTGCCGACATCTTACTTGCGCTATCTCACCAACAGCATGCGTGAAGCCTTCGATCTGCCGGGCACTCCGATCCGCATTATGCTGCGCGAGAAGGCGAATCCGTTTGCCCACAAGCGCAAACGGCCGTCGTGAACGAGGCGGCCTCGGAACGCGCGGCCGGGATGCCGCCGGTGCGCAGCGGCGCCGCCATCTTCATTTTCGTTACCATCCTGCTCGACATGTTCGCGCTCGGCCTGATCCTTCCGATCCTGCCCAAGCTGGTCGAAAGCTTCGTCGACAACGATACCGCGACCGCCGCGCGGATCTTTGGACTGTTCGGCACCGCCTGGGCGGTGATGCAGTTCATCTTCTCGCCGATCCTCGGCGCCTTGTCCGACCGGTTCGGCCGCCGGCCGGTGGTGCTGCTGTCCAATTTCGGACTGGCGCTGGACTACGTGCTGATGGCGCTGGCGCCATCGCTGCTGTGGCTGTTCATCGGCCGCGTGATCTCGGGGATCACCTCGGCCAGTATCTCCACGGCTTTTGCCTACATCGCCGACGTGACGCCGCCGGAACGACGCGCCGCCGTGTTCGGCAAGATCGGCGCGGCGTTCGGCGCCGGATTTATTCTTGGCCCCGCCGTCGGCGGCCTGCTCGGTGACATGGATCCGCGGCTGCCGTTCTGGGTCGCGGCGGGCCTGAGTTTTGCCAACACGCTCTACGGCTGGCTTATCCTGCCGGAGTCGTTGCCGCCGGAACGGCGCGCGCCGTTCCAATGGAAAAGCGCCAACCCGCTCGGCGCGCTGCATCTGCTGCGTTCCAACCGGATTCTCGCAGGTCTGTCGCTCGCGAATTTCTTCGGCCAGGTCGCGCATGTCGTGCTGCCCTCGACCTTCGTGCTCTATGCGACCTATCGCTATGGGTGGGACACCAAGACCGTCGGGCTGACGCTGGCCCTCGTTGGCATCTGCGCCATGGTGGTGCAGGGCGCGGGCGTCGGACCGATCGTCGCGCGCCTCGGGGAACGCCGCGCGCTGTTGCTCGGGCTCGGCTGCGGTGCGCTCGGTTTCCTGATCTATGGCGCAGCGCCGACCGGTCCGCTGTTCTGGGTCGGCATTCCCGTGATGGCGTTGTGGGGCATCGCCGGAGCCGCGGTCCAGTCGCTGACCACGCAACTGGTCGCGCCCGAACAGCAGGGCCAGTTGCAGGGCGCCACCAACAGCGTCAACAGCGTTGCCCAGATGGTGGGACCGTTCTTGTTTACACTGATCTTTGCCTATTTCATCAGCGATTCCGCGCCGGTGAAAATGCCGGGCGCGCCGTTCCTCCTGGCCGCTGCGCTATTGGCGCTGGCGCTGTTGGTTGCGTGGCGGACCATGGCAAAGAAAAGTAGCGCGTAACAAACCCGAGTCATTCCGGGACGCGCAAAGCGCGAACCCGGAATCTCGAGATTCCCCGGTGCGCAATTGCGCACCTGAGGTCTGGTCCTTCGGACCATCCCGGAATGACCGCTACGCGGTCACTTCTTCACCAGCGGACAGTCGCTGGCCTCGAGCGGCTTGGCGGCGTCTTCCGGGGCGATCGTGGCGATCTGCTTGTAATAGTCCCACGGACCCTTCGACTCTTCCGGCTTCTTCACTTCGAACAGGTAGGCCGGAATGAGACGGCGGCCGTCGGCGCGCAGCGGGCCCTTGCCGAACAAGGGATCGTCGGTCGGCAATTCCTTCATCTTGGCGATCACCTTGGCGCCGTCACGCGGATTGCCACCGAGCGCTTCCATCGCCTTGAGATAATGCAGCACCATGGCGTAGTTGCCGGCTTGCGTCATCGACGGCATCGCATTCTTGCTCGCCAATGCGGCAAACCGCTTCGAGAAGGCGCGGGTCTGGTCGTTCAGGTCCCAGTAGAAGGATTCCGTGAAGGTCAGGCCTTGCGCCGTCTTCAGCCCCAGCGAATGCACGTCGTTGATAAACAGCAGCAGTGCGGCCAGCTTCTGGCCGCCGGCGACGATGCCGAATTCGGAAGCCTGCTTGATGGCGTTGGTGGTGTCGCCGCCGGCGTTGGCGAGGCCCACAACCTTGGCCTTGGAAGCCTGCGCCTGCAGCAGGAACGAGGAGAAATCCGAGGTGTTGATCGGGTGCTTGACGCCGCCGAGCACCTTGCCGCCATTGGCGGTGACGACAGCGGACGTATCGCGCTCCAGCGCGTGGCCGAAGGCGTAATCGGCGGTCAGGAAGTACCAGGTGTCGCCGCCGGATTTGGTGAGTGCCTTGCCGGTGCCGTTGGCCAGCATGTAGGTGTCGTAGGTGAAGGAGATCGTGTTCGGCGTGCAGGCCTTGCCGGTGAGATCGGCGGTCGCGGCGCCCGAATTGAGCAGCGCGATGTTCTTCTCCTTGACGAGGTTGCTGACGGCGAGAGCGACGCCGGAGTTCGGCGTATCGGCGATCGCATCGACCTTGTCGTTGTCGATCCACTGCCGCGCGATGTTAACGCCGACGTCGGGCTTGTTCTGATGATCGCCGCTGACGACGTCGATCTTCCAGCCCTTCTTGAGCAGCCCGGAATCCTCGATCGCCATCTTGACCGCGACCACCGAATTGGGGCCGCCGATATCGGCGTAAAGGCTCGACATGTCGTTCAACACGCCGATCTTGACGGTCTTGTCCTGGGCATACGCGGGCGCAGCAAAGCTGACGCCGGCAACGGTGATCAACGCGGCGAGGCGCCGCGCGCTTAGTGCAGTCATGTATTTCCTCCATCTATGGTCGCCGGGTGGCCTTCTTTGAGAGGTCCAACCCGGCATATGACTGAGATGGTGGTAGTGGTTCCGGAAGCCTTGGGCAATCCACCTATCGTAGCGCGTCCGAGGTCAGCTTGAATTTCTGGATGCGCTTTCCGGTATCGACTTCGGCGGTATAGACGTTGCCCTTGGAATCCACGGCCATGGCATGAATCCAGTGGAACTGCCCGGCATTGCGGCCGCTGCGTCCAAAACTCCCGACCACGGTACCGTCGTCGCGTTTCAGCACCCGGATTTCGTTGTTTTCGCCATCAGCGCTCAACAAATAGCTCTGTTTCGGATCGGGCCAGACGGCGATGTCCCACACCGCGCCATTGCCGAGTGTGTTCTTCTCGAAGAACCACTCCTTCACGAAAGTGCCATCCTTCCTGAAAACCTGGATGCGGTTGTTGATGCGGTCGCAGACATAAACCATCCCGTCATTGGTGAGCTTCACGCAGTGCACGGGATTGGCGAATTGCTGGGCAGCCGGCGCCTTGGGATCATAGGGCGGCTGCTTGTCGTCGTTCGGCGGCTTGCCATAGGCGCCCCAGTGCCGCTTGTAGGCGCCTGACGTGGCGTCGAACACGATGACGCGGCGGTTGCCGTAGCCGTCGGCGATGTAGATCTCGTTGGCATCCTTGTCGACCGCGGTCTCGGCGGGTTTACCGAGTTGGGTGGTGTCGTTGGAGCCCTTGCTCGGCGCGATCTTGCCGATCTGCATCACGAACTTGCCGTCGAGGGTGAATTTGAGAACCGCGTTGTCATTGTCGGCGTTGCCGCCGACCCAGACAAAACCCTTCTCGTCGACTTCGATGCCATGTTCACGGCCGACCCATTCATAGCCTTCGCCGGCACCGCCCCAGGAGCGCAGCAGATTGCCCTCGGCGTCGAACTCCAGCACCGGCGGCGCCGAGACGCAGCATTTCGATCGTGGCGGGGTCAGAGCAGCACCCTTTTCATCGTCGGTCAGCGAGCGCGGACGATGGATGACCCAGATGTGGTCCTTGGAATCGACGGCGATGCCGCCGACCTGGCCGAGGATCCAGTTGTTCGGCAGCGGCTTCGGCCAGGAGGCATCGACCGCGAAGGTCGGAACATCGCCGGCGAGCGCGGGAAGCGGCATCGCTGCGATGCCAATCAGTGTCGCGACGGTCAGGCTTGCAAGAATCGTTTTGCTGAGACGTTGGACGGCAGGTATCGAGCGCGCGCGATGATGCATCGGCATGAGGCGTTCTCCCTTGATCTTCTTGGCGGGTTGCTCCCGCTTGCGCGGGCAGTCAATCGCGGGGAAGGGAAGGTGTCAACGGTTTGACACCGTCATTGCGAGGAGCGTAGCGACGAAGCAATCTATCCATCCGAGCAAAGGAAGAATGGATTGCTTCGCTTCGCTCGCAATGACGGGGAGAGAGTTCAAGCCGGCGCGCGAAAGTCCATCAGCGTCCGGGTTTTGTAATCGTAGAGCTTGCCGGTTTCGTTCCAGTCGGGCGCGCACATCGGCACGATGAATTCCGCGACCTGTTCCGGCGTATCGAGCGTCGCCGGGTCTTCGCCGGGGAATACGATAGCGCGCATCTTTGTGCGGACCGGGCCGGGGCTGAAAAGGTTGACACGCAGATTGGTGCTCGCGGTCTCCTGCGCCCAGGCGCGCGCCAGCGCTTCGAGGGCGGCTTTCGAGGCGGCATACGGGCCGACATAGGCGCTGGCCTTGTTGGCGGCGCCGGAGGTGACGAACACGGCGCGGCCGGCGTCGGACTGCCTCAGCAGCGGCTCCATGCAGCGGATCAACTGGAAGTTGGCGGTGACGTTGACCGCCATCACGTCGTTCCACGGCTTCAGCTCGATATGGCCGAGCGGCGAGGAGGGGCCGGCGACGCCGGCATTGCCGACGAGGATGTCGAGCTTGCCGTGACGCTCGTGCAGCGCCGCGCCAAGCCGCGCGACGCCGTCGGAGTCGGAGAGGTTGAGCGGCACCAGCGTGGCGCTGCCGCCGTCTTTGCGGATCTCGTCGTCGAGCTCTTCCAGCCCGCCTTGCGTTCGTGCCACCGCTACGACATGCGCGCCGGCCTTTGCGAGTGCGCGCGCGGTCGCATAGCCGATGCCGCGCGAGGCGCCGGTGACGAGAGCGATACGGGAGGCGAGGGAGGAGGTCATCGAAAAGGCTCTATCATCGTCGTCCCGGCGAACGCCGGGACCCATACGCCGTGTCGGTTATGATGGCGATAGGTGTTCGTGTCTAATGGCGTCCGAAAAACGAAAGCCTGTGGTTATGGGTCCCGGCGTTCGCCGGGACGACGGCTAGCTCGCCTCCGCCAGCAACGACAATTGCCGCGGCGACGGCTCGGTTTCGCTCTGGTCGGTGAGGTGGGTCGGATAGGCGCCCGTGAAGCAGTGGTCCGAGAATTTCGGATTGGCGGGATCGCGGCCGGGCTCGCCCATCGCGCGGTACATGCCGTCGATCGACAGGAACGCCAGTGAATCGGCGCCGATGATCTCACGCATCTCCTCAAGGGTATGCGTGGCGGCAAGAAGTCCGCCGCGGTCCGGCAGGTCGATGCCGTAATAGTCGGGGTAGAGGATCGGCGGCGAGGCGAGGCGGAAATGCACTTCCCGGGCGCCGGCGTCGCGCATCATGCGCACAATCTTCTTGGAGGTGGTGCCGCGAACCAGCGAGTCGTCGATCAGGATGATACGCTTGCCTTCGATCGCGGCGCGGTTGGCCGAATGCTTCATGCGCACGCCGAGTTCGCGCACGCTCTGGGTCGGCTGAATGAAGGTCCGGCCGACATAGTGGTTTCTGATGATGCCGAGCTCGAACGGCACGCCGGAATGCTGGGCGTAACCGATCGCGGCGGGCACGCCGGAATCCGGCACCGGCACCACGACGTCGACCTCGACACGGCTCTCGCGCGCGAGCTGCGCGCCGAAGGCTTTTCGAACCTCATAGACCGAACGGCCGCCGACGATGGAATCCGGCCGCGAGAAATAGATGTATTCGAAGATGCAGGGCCGTGGCGGTTTCGGCGGGAACGGCTTGTGGCTGTGCGCGCCCTTTTCGTCGAATACGACGATTTCGCCGGGTTCGACGTCGCGGATATACTTTGCGCCGATCATGTCGAGCGCGCAGGTCTCCGACGTCAGGATCGGGTGACCGTCGAGGTCGCCGAGCACCAGGGGACGGATGCCAAGCGGATCGCGGGCGCCGATCAGTTTCTTGTTGGTCAAGGCCGTCAGCGAATAGGCGCCCTCGATCGTGCGCAGCGCCTCGATAAACCGGTCGACGAAGCGGGTGCGCTTCGACTGCGCGACCAGATGCAGGATCACTTCGGTGTCGGTGGTCGACTGCATCATGGCGCCGTGGAGCACGAGTTCGCGGCGCAGCGTCAGGCCGTTGGTGAGATTGCCGTTATGGCCGACCGCGAAACCGCCGGCATTGAGCTCGGCGAACAGCGGCTGCACATTGCGCAGGATGGTGGCGCCTGTCGTGGCATAGCGGACATGGCCGACGGCGGCGTTGCCGGGCAGGCGCTCGATCACTTCGCGGCGGGAGAAGGTGTCGCCGACGAGGCCGAGCCGGCGTTCACTGTGGAAGCGGCTGCCGTCGAAGGAGACGATGCCGGCGGCTTCCTGGCCGCGGTGTTGAAGGGCGTGTAGTCCGAGTGCGGTGATGGCGGCGGCCTCGGGGTGGCCGAAGATGCCGAACACGCCGCATTCCTCGCGTAGCGTGTCGCCTTCGAGATCATCCTGCAAATCGATCGGACCGGAGTTTCGGTCAAGTTGCTCGGCGGGATCGGAAGGGTTTTGCATCGCGTCCATCGCCTCTCTTTTGGCCAAGAGTTACTTGCTCGCAGGTTTCTCGATCAGCTTTTTAAGGCCGTCGCGGGCAGGTTTGCTGTAGCCATCGCCGGACGCCGGGGCTGCCGGCTCGGCGTCAGTTGAATCGTCGTCGGGTTTATTCTTCTTGAATCTCTTTAAGATGGTGTTCTCAGGGTCGTCAGGCAAGAGCGCCATTAACCAATCTCCGGTTCCCTGCAGCACCATCCGGGACTTCGCGCCGGTGATCCAGTCGGGCCGCTGCTTGTCCGGAACCAGCCAGCTGAAGAACAGGAAGGCGACAACCACGATCAGCAGGCCGCGGGCCAGACCGAACAGGAAGCCGAGGGTGCGATCCAGCGCGCCGATTCGGGAATCCAGGATCATGTCCGAAATCCGCACCGTAATGATCGACACCACGACCAGGGTCGCGATGAAGGTGCCGGCTACGACCACCACGGCCGCCACCGTGTCGTTATTGAAATAAGTTTTGGCGGTCGGCAGCAGCTTGGAGAAAGCATACAGCGTGACCAGAGCCGCCGCGCCCCAGGCCGCGATCGACAGAATCTCGCGCATGAAGCCGCGCACCATGGCGAGCAGCCCCGAAATCAGCATCACACCAAGCAGGACGAGATCGAGTATCGTTATCGGCATCGGCTGGTCAGGTCCGCTCGTAAATGCTCAAAGTCTGGCGAATCGGCGTGTCGGTGCCGTTCTAGGTGACGGTCATATGGCGTGTCCCGCAAGGCCGGATATCACGCCATCCCACGCGCCTTCCGCGCGCGTTGTATAGCGGCGAGGGGGCGTAACGTCACGCCGCTTTAGCCGTTCTCGCGACGGAATCGCGCCGGTGTGGCATTTTTCTCCGCTGGGCCTTCGCGATTGGCCTCCCGGTTACCCTCTCGATTGGCTCTGGGCGTGCCTCGCGCGGCAATTTCAGCGACCAGGCTGGTCAATCCACCGACGCTGTTCAGCACCAGGCCCGCGTCGCCGCCGGCCTCACCACGTGCCGATTCGGGCAGTATCGCACGGCCGAAGCCGAGTTTTGCCGCTTCCTTCAGCCGGGCCGAGGTTTGTGCCACCGGCCGGACCGCGCCGGACAGCGAAATCTCGCCGAAATAGACCGCATCCGTCGGCAGTGGGGCGTTGACCAGCGACGACACCAGCGCGGCGGCCGCCGCCACGTCGGCCGCGGGCTCCTGGATCCGCAAGCCGCCGGCCACGTTCAGATAGACGTCGTAGCCCGAGAGTTTGACCCCGCAATGGGCCTCCAGCACCGCCAGCACCATTGACAGCCGGCTCGGGTCCCAGCCGACCACGGCGCGGCGGGGGGTGCCGAGGGTAGTTGGCGCCACCAGCGCCTGCAATTCCACCAGCACCGGGCGGGTGCCCTCGATGCCGGCGAACACAGCGGTGCCGGGACTGCCGAGGTCGCGCTCCGACAGGAACAATTCGGAGGGGTTCGAGACCTCGCGCAGGCCGAGGCCCGTCATCTCGAACACGCCGATTTCATCGGTCGGGCCGAAGCGGTTCTTCGCCGCGCGCAGGATGCGGAACTGCTGCGAGCCTTCGCCCTCGAACGACAGCACCGCGTCGACCATGTGCTCGACCACGCGGGGGCCGGCGATCTGGCCGTCCTTGGTCAGGTGCCCGACCAGGATGATCGTGGCGCCCGATTTCTTGGCAAACCTGATCAGCGCCTGCGCCGAGGCGCGGACCTGGGTGACCGTGCCGGGGGCTGATTCCACCGTATCGGTCCACATGGTCTGGATCGAGTCGATCACGATCAGGCGCGGCACCGCGCCCTCGGACAGCGTCGAGACGATGTCTTCGACGGAGGTCTCGGCCGCAAGCTGCACCGGCGCGTCGGCAAGGCCGAGCCGCTCGGCGCGCAGCCGCACCTGGGCGACGGCTTCTTCGCCTGAAATGTAGACCGCGCGATGCCCCGCACGCGCCATCATGCTGGTGGCCTGCGTCAGCAGCGTCGATTTGCCGATGCCGGGATCGCCACCGACCAGCAGCACCGAGCCGCGGACGAAGCCGCCGCCGGTGACGCGATCAAGCTCGACCATGCCGGAGGAGAGGCGGGGCGCGTCCTGGCTCTTGCCGGTCAGCGATTCCAGCGCAAACGTCCGGCCCCGGCGTTTGGAGCGGATCGAGACCGGCATCGAGGTCGCGCCCGTCGTGTCCTCCTCGGACAGCGTGTTCCACTCGCCGCAGGCCTCGCACTTGCCCTGCCAGCGATTAAACGCCGCGCCACAGTTCTGGCAGACAAAGGAGAGGGTGGATTTGGCCATGAAGTCCCGGTGAGGCGCTCGTTCTTATTTTGTTCTATAGCGGTTCCAGAGCCAAGTCAAAGGCTGGGAGGGCCGAAGCCGGAATCAAAACAGCTCGGCAATCGTGGATGCCGTCTTGATGCCGGTCCCCGAAATCAACACCACCGTGGTTTCGCGCTTCTTGATGACGCCTCGCGCCGTAAGCTTTGCGAACGCCGCCGCGACGCTGGCCGATGTGGGCTCGACGAACAGGCCCAGCCGCGCCAGCCGCCTCAGGGCTGCGACGATCTCGTCCTCGGAAACCGCGACCGATTCGCCACCGCTGTCTTTCAAGGCGTGGATCATTTCCTTGAGCCGCAGCGGATGCGCGATCGCGGTGCCTTCGGCGATCGTCTTGTGAACGGCGCGGTCGACCGGCGTGTCGACGCCGGCCTGGAAGCTCGCGTCCAGCGGCGAACAGTTGAGCGGCTGCGCGGCAAACAGTCTTGGGAGTTTTTTTATCTGGCCTGCGGCGAGCAGTTCGGAGAAGCCGATGTGGCAGCCGAGCAGATTGCTGCCCGCGCCGACGGGGATGATGATGTTGTCGGGCGCCGTGAAGTTGAAATCCTCCCAGATCTCATAGGCGACCGATTTGGTCCCCTGCAGGAAGAACGGCTGCCAGTTGTGGCTGGAGTAGAAGATCTCGCTGGACTGACGGATCGCCTCGGCTTGCGATTCTTCGCGCGGCCCTTCGACCAGCTGCACCTCGGCGCCATAGGCGCGAACCTGCGCGACCTTGGCCGGCGACGTGTAGGCGGGTGCGAGGATCTTCACCCGCATGCCGCCGGCCGCGCCATAGGCCGCGACCGAAGCGCCGCCATTGCCGGAGGAGTCTTCGAGCACCGCATCGATGCCGAGCTGCCGCACATAGGACAGCATCACGGTGGTGCCGCGGTCCTTGAAGCTGCAGGTCGGGTTGAACCATTCCAGCTTGAAGAACGGCCGAAAATCGTCCCATTCCTTTTGCACCAGCGGCGTGCAGCCTTCACCGAGCGAAATCGGCTTTGCAATCTCGACCGGCAGCGAGGCCCGATACCGCCACAGCGACCGCGTGCCGCGATCGATGTCATCTCTGGTGATTCCGGGCTGCGGGTTGATCAGCAGCGGCTTTTGTCCGTCGGCACACCAGCGCGGAACATCCAGCGGATAACGCTCGCCGCTGCGCGGTTCGAGGTAGAAGGAGTCGTGAGGTTTGGATTGGGGCATTGGGTCAGCCATAGGTGAGTTCACTTCTGCGACGGCCTATGCGCCCTGACATGGTGCGTGGTCAACCGTGGCTTCGCCTGTCAGGACGCATCGTAGTCCCGCGTCCATATCCCCACCGGTTGCTCAAGGCCGCGAATGGCGCGGGGCGGCTTTTTGACAAGGTGCAAAAAGTCGGCGTCTGAGCTGCCGGCCTCCGCCCGCGCCCGCTGCACCAGTTCGTCGCTGGCCACTAGAGCGCAGCCGTATTCGCGGGTGAGTGCTTCAAGGCGGCTTGCGGCGTTCACCGCCGTGCCGATCACGGCGTATTCGAGCCGGTTCAGGCCGATGTCGCCGAGCACGACCTGACCGAAGTGCAGTCCGACGCTGAGCTGGATCGGAGGTTCGTTACGGGCTTTTCGCTCGCGGTTGAGTTCAGCGATCGAGCCGATCATGGCCTGCGCGCAGCGCAGCGCGTTGCCGGCGTCGGAATCGCTGGTGAAGGGCGTGCCGAACGTCGCCATCAATCCGTCACCGAGATACTTGTCCAGTGTGCCGGCGTGCCGGAATACTTCCCGTTCCATCCGTTCGTGGAACTGGCGCAGCGTCCCGATCACTTCCATCGGGCTGCGGCCGTCTGCATAGGCAGTGAAATCGACGATGTCGGCGAACAGCACCGCGACATTCTGCGTCCGCACCTGTTTGAGCGGATCGTCGTTCTTGGAAAGCTGTTCGACGACATTGGGAGAGAAATAGCGCGCAAGATTGGTGCGTTCGCGCTCGATGCCTGCGTGGCTGATCAAGAGGGCGTTCGAGCGGCGCGCCGCCAGCGCCAGCGTCATGGCGACGATCAGGAAGACGGTGATCTGCTGGAACCGGGCGCCAAAACCGATCGACGAGGGATCGATGATATCGAACAGCCTGACGTCGGAGCCGACGGCGGCCCGCACCCGTTCCGACAGCGCGGCGTGGGTTTGCGGCTGCAGGTAAACCCAGCCGACGCCGATCGCCCACAGCGCCGAAGTCCAGAACCCCATCGCCACGACGGTGCGCCAGGAATAGGCCAGCGTCGCGGTGGCCAGGAAAACAAAGAAGTAGATGAAGCTGTCGAACCTGTACTGCATGGCAACCGGCCAATCGACCGTGCTCCAGGGATTGGGCACAACGGTCAGAAAGGTCATCAGCAGCAGATCGCAGAATATCAGAACAAGCTCCGGCACGGACCGCTCGGCCTTGCCGACCTTGAGCTGGGCCCAGCCGATCAGCGCAAACAGGCCGAGCATCACGACGTAATAGAGGACCTCCCACTCCGGATTGATGATCGGCAGGGTGGCGGCCGTCACCGCCAGCGCAACCCAGCGGGCGCGAACAGCGAGCAGCAAACCCTCGCGCTTGCTGTCGGTAAGCGCGGCCTCAGCGAATCTCAGGGTGTCTTGCTGGGCATCGCCCCGTTTGGCCGGCTCGTTCCCGGGATCGGTAATATCAACTACGTCAGCTATTGCGCTCAAGACATCGCCCTCAAAGCCGAATTGATCGGATCGTGCACTATGCCACGGTACCGTGCATTCTTGGCGTCAGGATGATGTCATCCGGCCGCGTTTTTCAACGGTTCGCGATGCTCCGCAGGCATCCTAACTTTTGAAAAACTCAAGGGCGACGTGCTCGACGTCCGACCACGAATGCGCCAGGTGGACGGCGCCGGCATCGCGCAGCTTGAGATCATGGCCTTCGCGAATATGACTGGCCGCGCATAGCCCCACGACGGTCATGCCAGCGGCAACCGCCGCCCTGATCCCGCTGGCGCTGTCCTCGATCACAAGACATTGCTCCGGACTCACGCCCAATTTGTCGGCAGTGAACAGAAAGATGTCCGGATGCGGCTTTCCTCGCGCGACCATATCGGCACTGAAAACATGACTGCCGAATTCCGCTTCCAGCGCCAATACTGAAAGGCATAGCTGCAGCCGATCCATCGAACTGGACGAGGCGATGCACCGGGGCAGGTGGGAAAAACGCCGGATGAAATCCGACGCGCCACTCACTTCCTTCAAATCTGTCCGGAACCGCTCGAAGGTGGCAAGCTTGAGCTGGTTGGAGAAATCCGCAGGTAGCGGTTTTCCAATTGCCGCTTCGATCTCAGCCACGGCTTCATCCCACCTCCGGCCGGAATAGCGCGCAAGCGCCTGGTCGAGCGTTGTTGAATGACCGAGGCTGGTGACCGTTTCCGCCAGAACGGTATTGGCGATCGCCTCGCTGTCAGCGATGACGCCGTCAAAGTCGAAAATCAATGCGCCCACGATTATCAATTCCAGGAAGGGATCGAGATTCGCAGGTTAGCATGCGGTCCCGCATGAATTGGACTGAGGTGACCGGAAGCAGTCGAACACTTTCTGTTGCCGTGTGTATCACCGGAGGCTCGGGCAGTGGGCCGCGCCTAGCGCTTGGCGGCACCGCTCCCGGCCTTGCAGCGCAGATACGGCTTGCCGTCGATCTTGATGGTGCCGTTCGGGCCGGGGGCGAGCTTGACGGTGGTTTTCCGCGGCTCGACGCCCTTGTTGAAATAATCCCAGAATTCAAAGCAGGTGACCGAGAGATTGATGCCGTCTCCGACCACGGTCTTGCGGTCGATCCGGCAGTGATTTTCATATTGGTCGACCATCGGCGCGGGCTTGCTGCCGATCGGTTTGCTCATGTCGATGAGCGTCTTGCTGTCGGGGCCTTCCTTGTTGCGGCAGTCCTTCGCCGTCCTGGCCCAGAGCCCATCAAAATTCGCCGCGGCTTGCGACGCAGGCGTCGCAGCTTGCGACGCCGGGGTGACAAGGGCGAAAGCGAGCGCGATGCCCGCCATGGTGATGACATTCCGCATGGGACCTGTTCCCCAAGACGATGATGCCTGAGATCGCGATCCCTGGCATCACAGCTTCCGGATGTTTTCGAAGATTATTTGACCGAGACGAACGGCACCGCGGAGCCGGGCACCATCGTGGTCGGCAGCACGCCGTTCCAGCGCTCGGCCTGCACCAGGGTGACGAGGTTCGGGTTGGTGCCGAGCGCCTTGGCGCGGGCTTCGATCGCGGCGGCTTCGGCTTCACCGGTCAGCTTGATGTTGGTGGCGCGGGCTTCGCCGTTCAGCCGCAGCGCGTCGGCGGAGGCCTGGGCTTCGGCGCGGACGGCGTTGGCCTTGGCGTTGGCTTGCGTGACGGTGATCTGAGCCTGAACCTTCTCGCGCTCGGCGTTCTGCTGCAGCTTCTGAACCTCGACTTCGGCCAGCATGCGCTGCTCGATCGAATGCAGATAGGTCGAGCTGAACTCGATGTTCTCGAGCTGCACGCTCTCGACGATGATCATCGGATCATCCTTGAGCGAAGCGGTAATGGCGTCCCTGATCGCGTTGTTGAGGGCGCCGCGCTCCTGAATGGCTTTCACCGCGGTATAGCGGCCGAATACGATCTTGACCTGCTGGTTGACGGCAGGGCTGACCACCTGATTGACCGCCGCCTGCAGCCGGCCGAATTTGGCGTAGAGGTCGGTTACTTTTTCCGGCGATGCCCGCAGCGTGACGCTGATCTTGAGATCGGCGGGCTGCTGGTCGTAGGAATAGGAATTCATCTTGTCCCAGGAGAAGGTCGTGGTCTTGACGCTGACCTTCTCGACGCTGTCAATCAGCGGGATCTTGAAGCCGAGGCCCGGCTGTGCGGTGCCGATGACCGCGCCATAGCGCAGCAGCACGCCGCGCTCGGTCTGATCGACGGTGTACCAGCTTCCGGCTGCAATCAGGCCGACGACGATGACGGCAGCAACGGCGCCGATAATGCCCCTGTACATTTCTAAATCTCCTGTGGCTGAACATGAGTGTTCAAACCACGCAACGTCTAAGGCCTCATCCGGAATTGGATGTGATGCACGTCACTTCGTCTCCCGGAGCGCAGGGTTGGTTCAGATCGGAAAGGAGGATTTGGCAGGCGAGGGCCGACCACAGGCGAGCCAGGCGGCGAGTGCGACATTGGGCCTGGGATCGACCAGCCTCGTCGGCGTCGGCGGCACCCAGAACGCGAGGGCGTGGACGCAATATCGCGTAGCAAGATTCGAATTGATGCGAGTTTGACGAATGCCAATTTGTTGATTGCGGGCTTGTCGTATCAGGTCGCGTACCTCCGCTTTCGGCGGAACTGCGGACGTGTTGGGCTAGCCAATGGTTGGCCCCGGTCGCGCATGACCCGGAGTCGCATGGCTCCAAGTCCGTTGATTGAAACATGCCATCCTACGTCTCGGGCGCAGCCGGCGGGCGGTATGGACTAGCGACGTCCTGCTCGTTTTAGTTCGGCGACCTGACGCTTCTCCCCGGCCAGCTTCCCCCCGGCGAGCAGGCCGCTGCAAAGCCAGCGGGCTTCTCGTTCTACCATGCCCAAAAACTGTCTGGTGTCCTTGCACTCCGCGTAGGTTTTGTAGGTGAGTGTGTCCGTGCACGTTGGCGAGTAAGTTCCAAATATCCCCGCCGAATAGCTGCATCCAACCCAGGGGGCGTTACCGGATTTGAAGCTTGTTTCGCAACCACCGTTGCAACTGCTGCTGGCTCTCTCAAGCTTGGCAATCTTCCCTAATACTGAATCTGGCGCAGCCGATGGCGTGCGAGCGGTTAGCGTATGAGCGGTTGGCGATGTCCGGCGAGATGCACCTGCTGCCTGCCTCGGCAGCTGCGTCGGCCTTGGCCTTGCCACCTGCTTCGGCGCTTCGACCGTGATGCTAGGAAGCGGGGTGGCGGGGCCTGCGGTTTGCGACATTGCCGTACTGCTCGGGCCGAGCAACAATACAGTTGACAGGATAGCGACAGCTGAGGGCGCGACACAGCCTGACGACAATCTCATGACGTGTCCTTCCAAATCCGGGACGGACATCGTCCCGATATGTGCACGGTACCATACATTCCGAATTGCGCTACCGAGGGTTGAAGAAATATCTGCCGATGACTCGGCCAGGAGAACGCTGACCGCTCACTTGAAGCCGTTGCGATGTCTGCTTTTTGGGCACTTAGCTTCATTTCGCTACGACGCGGAATTTGCTCCGCGATTAGCGCATGGCGGACCCCACAAGCCGTCCGCTCGGTGATTTGAGGGTTCACGGCCCGGGCGGGCTATTCCACAACGCATTCCAGAACATGGAAAGCCCGGCCACCAGCATAATGCCGTCCATCAGCAGGCGAAACATCTGGGGCTGCAGGTGCAGCACGAAGCGCTTGGCGATGAAGGCGCCGAACATCAGCGAGGAGCCGGCAACCAGGCCTTTCAGCGCAACATCTGATGTCAGCGCGCCGAAGCGTTCGAAGGTGACTGATTTGCTCAAGTAGAGTCCGAGCGAACTTGCAGCTTCGGTGGCGAGGAACGCGCCCTTGTTCAGCCCGTAAAACAGAAACAGCGGCACGCTGAGCGGGCCGGTCGATACCACGATGCCCGTGAGATAGCCGATCACGGCGCCGCCGACGGCCAGATGCCAGAGCCGCGCTTTAAGCTGGTGGCGGTCAAGCCAATGCCGCACAGGCACCATCGCGATCAGAAACAGCCCGATCGCGATATCGACGGCGTGCGACGGCAAAGCCAGCAGCGTCCGGGCGCCGAGTGCCGCAGCCGGAATGCCGGTGACCGAATAAGCGAGGCAGGCGCGCCAGTCGACCTCACGCCACCATGCCAGGATACGCGACAGGTTCGCCATCACGGCCGCCACCGCCATGATCGGCACGGCTTCCTTCGGCCCGTATTGATAGATCAGCACCGGCATCAGCATGATCGAGGAGCCAGTGCCGACGATGCCGCTGATGGTGCCGGCGAGAAGCCCGACCGTGAGGACGAAGAGGAAACCCAAGACTTGCTCCCAAGACTTGCTCCCAAGACTCGCTCCGAAGACTTGCTCCGCGACTCGGGCGGGACCGGAACGCTAGCAACTTTCGCAACGCAGCGGCAACGCACCCCGATCACGTTTGGCGGCGCCTTGCCGGAAGGCATCGGCGTGCTTGCTGCTGACACAATGCTGGCAGCAGCCAGCGGTTATGAACTTCGCGCCAGATCATTCGGATGGGAACAGATCGTGCCAATCAAGGGAAGCTGCCATTGCGGCCAGACGCAATTCGAGGTGGACGAGATGCCGGCCGACGTGACCCGCTGCACCTGTTCGCTGTGTTCGAAGCGCGGCGCGCTGTGGGCCTATTACACACCCGCGCAATTTCGCCTGACCTCGCCGCCGGAGAATGTCGCCACTTACCAGTGGGGCAGCCGAACCATCAAACATCATTTCTGCGCCAATTGCGGCTGCGGGACCTATGGGGAATCGCCGGATTGGTCGACCGGCAAGCCGGACTTCGAAAATCCCAAGGTCGGCGTCAATGCCCGGCTGTTCGATGATGTCGACCTCGACGCGGTGCCGGTGACGGTCATCGACGGCAAGAACCTCTGGTGAGCGACGACGACCTCTGGAAGCGAGGCGGGGCTATGCCGCGTAAAGCTCGATCGGGGCATCGAATCCCTTGAGCTGAAACGTCTTCGAATGACTCGCCTGCAAATCCGGCCGGGCGCGCTGATAGACCTCCTGCGTCACGAGAATCTGGTCGGCTTCGGCGACCGACTGCGCGCGGGAGGCGGTGTTGACGACGGTGCCGATGGCGGTGAGGTCGCGGTGTGACCGGCCGAATTCGCCAAAACTGAGTTCGCCGGCGTGAATGCCGATGCCGATCCCGAGGTCGCCGGCGTTCAGGCCGAGCGCGGCTGCAAGGCCGTCGCGCCGTTCGCGCCAGTTGTTCTGGATATCGCGCGCCGCGAGCAGGGCATTGCGAACGTGGTCGTCGCGCCGCAACGGAAAATTGAAGACGGCCATGACGGCGTCGCCGATCGTCTTGTTGAGGAGCCCCTCATGCCGCCAGATCGCGTCGGCGCATTCATCGTAGAAGGCATCGAGCAGGCCCGACACGGCCTCCGGTGATTTCGACTGGGACAGGCTGGTATAGCCGCGCAGATCGGCAAACATCACGGTCGCGTCGATGGTGATCTTGCGGGCTCGCATCACCTTCGTGAACATCAGCTCGCAGATGGTGCAGGTGTTGGGGTTCATTCGGCTCGGGCGAACGCCAAATGCCCGGAACGGCACCGAGATTACCCCGCGGAGCGGCACGGGCATGTGCATCTGCTCCCAGCAGCCCTTGCAGAAGCGCGAATGTTGCAGCGCCGCCATCCTTCACCATGCGTCGTGGAAGTGGGCAGGTCTGTTGATCCTACAGTTGGGGGCGGACACCAGCAAGGCAGGATGCGGGTTTCGCGCGTGCCGGACCCGGCTGGCGGTTGCGGGCAAAGCGTTTTCCAGCGAAGTGGGCAACCGGTTCGCGTCAAGAAAACGTGTCAAATCGAGAATCTAGAGCCCCGTTCCGATTTCATCGGAACGGGAAAGGCTCTAGGATCGCCTCAAATCAACAAAACGGAGGATCGCCATGGACGCCGTGACGCCGAAACATTCAGAGACCGCAGACACGCATTCGCATCTCGTTCGCCCGGCCGACATGGAGTGGCAGAAGACCCGTTTCCCCGGTTGCGAAGCCAAGACGCTGCTGTTCGATCGCAAGACCGGCCTGATGACCGCGCTGATGCGGTTTCAACCCGGCGCGGTGCTGCCCGACCACGAACATGTCAACATCGAGCAGACCTACGTGCTCGAAGGCAGCCTGGTCGACAAGGAGGGGCCGGCAAAGGGCATCGTATGCAAGGCCGGCGAATACATCTGGCGCGAGCAGGGCAGCCGTCACGTCGCCTGGTGCCCCGAGGGCGGGCTGATGCTTGCGATCTTCCAGGTCCCGAACAAGTTCTTCGAGGCCGACGGCCGCGTCGTCGACGCCGCGGGCGAGGACTGGGACCAGATCTGGGGTCATACGAAGAAGGGCTGAGATCCGGCCAGGGCGCCGCTCACACCGCAGCACTCAGGGTCCGGCGGCGCGAAATCATTTCATCTCTTGCAGCAGCTTGCGTGCATCAGCCAGCAAGGCCTCAATCTCCTTGCGCTCGGCAGTTGCGGCCTTTGTGAAGAGGCCGTGCTTGCGCGCGTTCTGGTTTCCCCTTGGCGCGCCGGATTCCGGCGCACCGCCATGCATGCGGCAGCGCCTTTTGCCGCGCACCGCCGGCGAGCGGCATGATCCGCCGGAACGGATTTTTGCCCCGCAACGCGGGCTCGCCAGCATTGGGCGGGTGTTGGGGCAGCTATTGCTCACGCCTACGGTCGGCGTTTGGCGTTGAGGCAATCGTGCTCCCGTGTTCGACGATGGGGCGTCGAGTCCTTCACGGACGCGGGACTCTTCTCCGAAACGATCACGCTCGCGTGCTGCGTGACGTTGCCGACGATCGCCTTGCCACCATCTCCGACCGACACGTTCTGCACGGTGACGGCAGGCTCGCCCTTGTTGCGATAGCGGGTGAGCGCCTCGATCTGGGCGGGGAACGTGCGGGCCAGCCTGCCCAATGCGCGCACGGCGCTGTCTTGCTGGACGATGTCTTCCGCGTTTGCGAGGTGATAGGCACTTCGCATCGCCAGCACATGGACGGACACCATCTGCGCTACCAGCATGGCTTCGATGGAATCCCTCGGCTTGATACTTTCCATCATTGAAATCATGAAGGCGAGCTTGGCCGGGTCGGGCTGCCGCCCGTTCACGCTGGCTTTCAGCAATTGTTGCAGGATGCCATGCATCGCGTCGCGATCGGCGACCCCCAACGCGTCTGCCATCAGCCGTTCGGCAAATTCGGGATCGGGATGGTCGATGGACACTCCGCTTGTCGAGATTATTAGCCGTGGGCCTGCGGCAGACTTGGGTTGACAGGATGCGGGCATTGCCGTGGGCTTGTTGAGTTCTGGAGGTGTGTCCACGTCGATGTCTCCTCGAGCACGCGCATTAGACGCGCGCGGTTTGGCAATGCCCGGGCGGTCGTCCGCCGCGCGAGCCGGTGCAACTTCAATTGTCGAAAGGATTTTTTGCCTGCAATAGCGCCTGATAGCGCTGGCTGGATAGGCCAAAAGCATTCTGCAGGATGCGGGATGATGGATACGTGCCGGTGATTTGCCCGACGTGTCAAAAGGTTTTTGCAGGCACGCTCGGGGCCTCCATGCTGGCGACCGTTGCTTTCTTTGCATGGGGTTGTTTTCGATATTTTAGTTGAGAGCGGGAACCGCGCCATGTGTGGGTTCCGCCGCGGCGACCGTCAAGGCGGCCTTTACCATGGCGCAGGTCAGCGGTTCCCGGCAGCCGGGTTAAGACTTTGCTCAGGACTGATTGGCTACCGTGCAACCACAAATTGCCGGTGTGCCAGGGGGACTATGTCGCTTTTCAATGCTTCCGATCGGATTTCGCCCGACTGCGATCGGCAGGCGATGGTGGTCCGGCTGACGCCGCTGCTGTATGTCGCGACGCTGTTCGTCTCGGCGCTGCTCTTGTTCTCGATCCAGCCGATGTTCGCCAAGATGGTGCTGCCGAAACTCGGCGGCGCGCCCGCGGTGTGGTCGGTGGCGATGGTGTTTTTCCAGACCGTGCTGCTCAGCGGCTATGCCTACGCGCATCTGCTGAACCATGTGCTTGCGCCGCGTTGGGCTGCAATGTTCCACCTTGCGCTGCTCGGCGCCACCGCGACCATGCTGCCGATCGCGATCGCCTCTGGATGGGGTCTTCCGCCATCGGATGGGACGGCGCTCTGGCTGTTCGGCCTGTTCGCGGTCTCGATAGGCCTGCCATTCTTCACGCTGTCGGCCAGCGCGCCGCTGCTGCAAAGCTGGTTCGCAGGCAGCGGGCACAGCCGGGCCGGCAATCCCTACGTTCTCTACGCCGCGTCCAACCTTGGTTCGTTCGCGGCACTGTTCGCCTATCCCGTCGTCATCGAACCGTTTCTCACTCTAAAGACGCAAGCTGCGGCGTGGTCGATCGGCTTTGCGCTGCTCGCCATGCTCCTGAGCCTGGTCGCGGTGTTGACGTCGCGCGCGAAGCCTGTCGCCGCAAAGGTCGAGGTTTCCGACGATATCGGCGCGAGTACCGGCGAGCGGATGCGGTGGATCGCTCTCGCCGCCGTGCCATCGGGGCTCGTCATCGCGGTCACTGCCTATCTGACGACCGATATCGCCGCCGCACCATTCCTGTGGGTGGTGCCGCTTGCGATTTACCTGCTGACCTTCGTCGCCGTGTTCCGTGAGCGGCCATGGATCGCCCACGCCAAGGTGGTGCGCTTCGTTCCGTTCGCGGTGGCGCCGCTCGCGGTCAGCCTGATCGGCGGTGA
The DNA here is from genome assembly GCF_040546575.1 of Bradyrhizobium sp. OAE829. Lineage (NCBI taxonomy): Bacteria > Pseudomonadati > Pseudomonadota > Alphaproteobacteria > Hyphomicrobiales > Nitrobacteraceae > Bradyrhizobium > Bradyrhizobium sp. OAE829. The sequence continues at coordinate 8,040,118 of NZ_JBEPOE010000001.1, forward strand.
GAAGGTGTTCTGGCTGACGACCATCGCCCTCAACCTCGTGGTCTTCGCGCTGCTGACGCTGATGTGCCACGGCGAACTTTACGCGCGGCGGCCGAGCCCGCGGCGGTTGACGGAGTTCTATCTCTGCACGTCCCTTGGCGGGGTGATCGGTGGCGCCTTTGCGGGACTCGTCGCGCCGCAGATCTTCAATGGCAATTACGAATATCCGATCCTGATCGCGCTCGCGCTGTTGTGCACGCCCGGCATTTTTACCGGAGGCTTCCGCAAGGCGCTGACCGGCGCGTTGCCATGGCTTGCGATCAGCGCAGCGCTGGCGCTGGTCTGGTACGTCACGCGCTATCAGCCGCCGGCGACATGGGAACTGGCTTTCCAGGTTCTGCTGGCGCTGCTGGCCGCGGCGATGCTGTTTCAGCGGCAACGGCCGATGCGCTTCGTCGGGCTCGTGATCCTGAGTTTTGCGGTGACCGCCATGTGGCGGCCCGGCATTGCGCCGATCGAAACCGCGCGCAGTTTCTTCGGCGTCCACAAGGTCGCGGAGATCAACGGCGGCAGTGCCCGCTTGCTCTACCACGGCACCACAATTCATGGCGCGCAGCGGTTGCGCAACGATGATGGCACGCCGGTCACCGGCCCGCTCTTGCCACAGACCTATTACTATCCGGGCGGTCCGTACGCGGAGGCCATCGGCGCCGCGCCGTGCCGCGCGGGGCAGCCTCGACCATGTGGCCGTCGTGGGCCTCGGTACCGGCACGCTGGCCTGTCATCGCAAGGGCAGGGAGCGCTGGACCTTCTTCGAGATCGATCCCGAAGTGATCCGGATCGCGCGCGATCCGCGTCGTTTCGAGTTCCTGTCGAAATGCGCCCCCGATGCGCCTATTGTCGCCGGCGACGCGCGCCTGACGCTGGAGGCATCGACCGACCGCTATGATCTGATCGTGCTCGATGCGTTCTCGTCGGATGCGATTCCGGTGCATCTGCTGACGCGCGAAGCGGTTGCGGGTTATCTTTCAAAGCTCACGCCGCATGGTGTGATCGTGGTGCATATCTCCAACCGGTACTTCGATCTCGCGCCCGTTGTGGGTAACGTCGCGCAATCGCTTGGGCTTGTCGCCTACCTGCGGGAAGACACCAGCGCCGGCGATCTGCTGACCACGATGAAAGCCAATGCGCGCCTCGTCGTCCTGGCGCGCGATGCGGTCGCCACCGGCAGCATTGCCGCAAGCTGGACGCCGTTGCAGCCGGACCGGTCGAGCGCGCTGTGGACCGACGATTATTCCAATATTCTCGGCGTCATGCTGCACAAGAGATTGGGCGGGTAACGCCGCAGGTAGCCGTCAAGACCTGGACCAGAGCGCGAGCCGCGTGTTCAGGCGTCGCAATGGCACGAGGAAGGTGACGAGTTCGACGAAATGATTGGCGCCCGGCAGGCGAAACATCCAGCCGATGAAGGCCGGGATGCCGCCGAGATGCTCGAGCGCGCGCCCGAACGCGGCGATGCCGACGGCATCGAGATCGGGATCGCTGCTGACATAAACGATGCGCTGGCGCTCGAGGCTTGGACGCGCGGGTGCTACCTCGATCGTCAGCCCGTCGGCGGCGCGCCGCATCAGCCAGGCCCACGCCTTGGCGTCGCGACCGGAGTCAGGAAAATGCAGCGTCGCCGTGCGCGCGATATAGGGACGGCGCCGAAAGCGCCAGTCGCGGACCTCGGCACGATAACGCTCCCAGTCTTCCGGCATGGCGAGTGCGATATGGGCGCGGTTGTACCAGGCGGCGAAAATGCCGTCGAACACCAGAAACATGATCGGCAGCGACCATGCCTCGCTCGAAGCCACCAGGATCGCGAGCGCCGCCATCACCAGTGCCGACGTCAGCTGCATCGGATTGGCAATCGATGCGTAGGGGCCACTGGTCACGACGCGTTTCGGTGGATCGTAGGGGATCGGCGTTCCCCGGCCGACCAACGCGAATTCATGCGCGGCGGCCCAGCCGATCAGCAGCGATGGCAGTCCGATCAGGAGCGCCACGATCCATCGCCACGGTGTGGCCTGCGCAAGCGCGTCGATGTAGTCGCGCCCCTCCCATGCGAGCACACACGCCGGGAGCACGAGCAGCATGTAGCCGCCCCAACCGAGCGCATGGAAACAGGTCCGCAACACGGGAAAGCGGTCGGCTTCCGTCAAGCGGGCAAGCATCAGCGCCGGAAGCAGCGCGAAGACGACGGCGACGATTTCGCCAATCAGCCAGTTGTCACCGAGCACCACCAGAGGCTTGAGAAGCGGCATGGATATGATGTCGGCGGCGACCAGACCGGCGATCACGAGTGGCATCGGCAATTTGCGTGAGGCGAGCACCGCGATCGGTCCCCACCAGATCGCCCACCCGATCCAGAGATCGACCGGCAGACCGAGGACGGATGCGGCATCCGGTTGAAACCGCCACCAGCCCGCTTGCTGGGCGAACCAATTGAGCAACAGAAGCGCCGGCAATTGCCAGAGGCCGCCCAGCATCGCCGCGGTCGCCTGCCGCGGCGAGCATCGGACCAACACCAGCATCAGCATGGCCGCGAGGGCTGGCCCGATGAGGAGGGCGGTTCTTGCCAGCGCGACGAATCCCGAGCTGTCAGCCACGGCGGCGTTCCCCGTAAAGCCAGCCGATCGCGACCGATGAGGCCAGCAAAGCCGGTACGGCAAGGATCATCGGCGCGAGCCACGGGCCCGAAAAGGTGCCGATGGCGCAGCCGGCCACCGTCAATCGCTTGGCCAGCCGCGAGATCAAGGCGGGAGGGTCTGGCGCGAAGGCCAATGTAATGCCGAGCAGCGCTGGAAAGAGGACCGTCAGCGCCATCCGCTCAAGCGGCCAGGCATGCTGATTGATCAGCAGTGAACTGCCGGCACACACCACGACCACGAATGAGAGGGCCTGCGCCCAGCGGTTGCGCCACTGCGGCCGCAGCGGCATCGACCCATAGGGATAATCCGGACCGGTCTGGGCAGGCGGCATGGCAATCACGACCTCCGCGAGAGCCTAGCCGCAAAGCCCTAATGAAGTTTAGGAAACTTGGCTTCAAATGGAAGCAATGCGGCGTTGGCCGTCTACTTCAGCACGATCCACGCTGGCGCATGATCGCTGGCGCCTTCTTCGCCTCGGATCTGGCGGTCGACACCGGCTTTCATCAAGCGCGGCGCGAGCACGGGGCTCAGCAGGAGATGATCGAGCCGCAGCCCGGCGTCGCGCGGCCAGCGGTTACGCTTGTAGTCCCAGAACGTGAACATCTGACTTGACGGGTGCAGGGTGCGGATCGCGTCGGTCCAGCCTTGCGCCGTCAGCGTCTTGAACGCCGCGCGGCTTTTCGGCTGGATCAGCGCGTCCTTGTCCCACGATTTGGTCGGATAGATATCCAGTTCGGTCGGCGCGACATTGTAGTCGCCGGCCAGCACCACGGGGATGTCCTGCTTGATGAATTTCGCGGCATGCGAGCGCAACCGTTTGAACCAGTCGAGCTTGTAGTCGAATTTTGGCCCGGGCTGCGGATTGCCGTTCGGCAGGTAGAGACTGGTGACGATGATGCCGCTGACGGCGGCTTCGATGTAGCGCGCCTCGTCATCCCCGGGGCCGCCGGGCAGGGCGGTCCGCGTCAGCACCGGCTCGGCGTTGCGCGCCAGGATGGCGACACCGTTCCAGGTCTTCTGGCCGCGCCACACCGCGCCATAGCCGGCCTTCTCGATTGCAGCAGCCGGAAAATCGGCGTCGGCCGATTTCAACTCCTGCAACGCGACGACATCGGGTTTTGCCGAACGCAGCCAGCGCAGCAAATTGGGCAGGCGGCGATTGACGTTGTTGATGTTGAAGGTCGCGATCTTCATGCCTGACAGGAATTGTCAGGTCGGCAGTGGAGGCGGGGCCTGAGCTGGCGCCGCGGCGGGTTCTGCGGTCGCGGGCACTGGTTCGATTGCCGGTGGTGTTGACGCCGTTACCGGCGGCGGCTCCGCCTTTGCGTCGCCGCCCTTGTAAACTCGCGCGTAACGCTTGCCGAGGCTGGTCAGCACTTCATAGCCGATGGTGCCGAAATGGTGGGCGAGTTCATCGACCGTGATGCCTTCGCCGAGCAGCGTCACCATGTGGCCACGCCGCACCGCGTTCTTTTCCAGATCGGTGACATCGACCGCCATCAGGTCCATCGAGACGCGACCCGCGATCGGGCAGCGCTTGCCGGCGACCACCACCTCGGCGCCGCGGCTGCCGTCATTCGAACTGGCGGCGCGGAAATATCCGTCGGCATAGCCTGCGGAGACGATCGCGACCCGCGTCGGCCGCCGCGCGGTCCAGGTGCCGCCATAACCGACGGTCTCGCCCTTTTCCAGATTGCGGATCTGCACGATGCGCGCCTTCAATTCGACCACCGGCTGCATCGGGTTGTCGGCTTCCGGTGTCGGGTTGATGCCGTAGACGGCGGCGCCCGGCCGCACCAGTTCGAACTGGAACTGGGGGCCCAAGAAAACGCCTGACGAATTCGCCAGCGACGCCGGCACACCGGCAAAAAGGCTCGCGATTTCGCGGAAGGTCGTGAGCTGCTTGGCGTTGAGCGGGTTGTTGAGGAGTTCGGCGGAGGCGAGGTGGCTCATCACAAGCGTGATGCCGTGATCGCCGGCATTGATGCGCGGAATGATACCTTGCGCCTCGGTCACTGTCAGGCCGAGCCGGTTCATGCCGGTGTCGATGTGAATGGCCGCCCCGCCGGACCAGCCGGAGCGGCGGCAGAATACGTCCCATTCAGCGAGTTCGTTGAGATCGCCGATCACGGGCTTGCAATCGAGCTTGGCGTAGGCGTCGCCGGTGTTCTGGAAGAAGCCGTCGAGCGTATAGATCGTGGCCGTCGGCAGAGCCCCGCGGAGCACGCGCGCTTCTTCGAGGGTTGCGACGAAGAATGTCTTGCAGCCGGCGTTGGCCAACGCGCGCCCGACCTGTTCAGCGCCGCAGCCATAGGCGTCCGCTTTCACCACGCCGGCGCATTCGGCCGGCACGGCGGTCTTTTCGAGCTTGCGCCAGTTGGCGACGATGGCGTCGAGATCGACGGTCAGCACGCCGGTGGCACTCGCCAGCGCGGCGGCCTGGTTCGCCTCGGCCGAGAGCAGGGTGCTGGTCGGGATGGATTTGGGGTCGGATGCGATGTTCATGCCGCATTTTACGCGGGCCAACGCCATGGTTCAACCGCGCAGAAGGCAGGACTGGGGCACTGGTCGGTCCTGATTGATCAGAACCGATCGCGCTCCAGATTTTTGTTTTGACGTGTTTCCTTCACGCGAACCTGGCAGCACCCCGGATCAAGTCCGATGCTTCGCTGGAAACCGCGCTTAGGGCCCGCGGTAGGGTAGATTATCCCCTTCGGCGAAATCGCTGAACCGCGTGAACTGCCCCTCGAATTGCAGTTGGACCGTACCCGTCGGTCCGTGGCGCTGCTTGGCGATGATGACCTCGGCCTTGCCGTGAGCGAGCTCCATGTCGAGCTTCCATTTCTCGTGCTCGGGCGTACCGATCTTGGGTTCCTTGTTCTGCAAATAGTATTCTTCGCGGTACACGAAAATCACGACGTCGGCGTCCTGTTCGATCGAGCCGGATTCGCGCAAGTCGGCCAATTGCGGGTGCTTGTCGTCGCGGCTTTCGACCTGGCGCGACAGCTGCGACAGCGCGATCACAGGGATATTGAGCTCCTTGGCGAGCGCCTTCAGGCTGGTGGTGATTTCCGTGACTTCCTGGACGCGGTTGTCATTGCCTTTCTTGCCGGAACCCTGCAGCAGCTGGATGTAGTCGACCACGATGATGTCGAGGCCCTTCTGCCGCTTCAGCCGCCGCGCGCGGGCCGTCAATTGCGAGATCGAAAGGCCGCCCGTTTCGTCGACGAACAGCGGCAAGTGCTCGAGCTTGATGGTGTAGTCGCGGATCCTGTCGAATTCGTCCTGTTTGATCCCGCCGCGGCGGATCATGCTGGACGCAATGCCGGTTTGCTCGGCCAGAATACGGGTGGCGAGCTGCTCGGCGGACATTTCGCAGGAGAAGAAGCCGACAACGCCGCCATTGACCGCCTTCATGGTGCCGTCGGCCTGGACTTCCGGCTGGTACGCCTCGGCGATGTTGTAGGCGATATTGGTGGCAAGCGCGGTCTTGCCCATGCCGGGACGTCCGGCGACGATGATCAAGTCCGACCGCTGCAGGCCGCCCATCTTGGAGTCGAGATCGCGGAGGCCAGTTGAAATGCCGGACAATTTTCCGTCGCGCTGATAGGCGTTGGCCGCCATATCGAGCGCGGTCTTCATCGCCTGCGCGAAACGCTGGAAGCCACCGTCGTAGCGGCCGGACTCCGCCAGCTCGTAAAGCTGGCGTTCGGCGTCCTCGATCTGCGCGCGCGGGGCAAAATCCACCGGCGCATCGAACGCGACGTTGACCATGTCCTCGCCGATCCGGATCAGATCGCGGCGCAGAGACATGTCATAGATCGTTCGGCCGTAGTCCTGCGCGTTGATGATGGTGGTGGCCTCGGCCGCGACACGGGCGAGGTATTGTCCAACCGTCATGCCGCCAATGTCGGTCTCGGCAGGCAGGAAGGTTTTCAACGTGACGGGCGTCGCAACCTTGCCCATCCGGATCAGGCTGCTGGCGGTCTCGTAGATCGCCTGATGGATCGGTTCGAAGAAGTGTTTTGGCTCGAGGAAGTCCGAAACCCGATAGAACGCGTCGTTGTTCACCAGGATCGCGCCCAGCAGACTCTGTTCGGCTTCGATATTGTGCGGCGCACTCCGATAGGCCGGAGTTCCCGCGTCGGGGGCAAGTTTCAGAACGTTCGAATCAGTCAGCGCCATGCTCGGAATTGTTCTTCGGATTTGGGTCGGTATTTGGGATGCCGGATTTGGGGTGGCGATAAAGCGCTCCCCTTGTGCCGAGCGGAAGTACCTACATGCCTTATGCCCGATTCACACAAGCGAGATGTGAATCCCCGTCGGTCGTTGCGGCGTTGCACTTGACGGATTTTGGCCAAAGCCGTGCGACGGCCGCTCGGTACCGCCGCATTCACGAAAATGTTTGGAAAGCTGTTAGGGCCGCCTGAACCTTCTCGCCAGTTGGACAGACCTAACCAGGTTGCGGAGGTCATCCGGCCGCGATGTTAGCGATTGATCAAGCCAGGATGAGAAAGATCAACGCGATCAAGGCCGAGCCGATGCCAGTCGCGATCAAGGCGTAATCGACGATGAGATCGGCGCGAGGAACGAGCGAGGTTGAGTAGGTTTTCTGGGCCATTCAGTAGTTTTACGGCAATCAGCCGGCGAACTCTGTGAACCAGATCACATCCGAGGGGGGTTCTGGCCGGCATCCTGGTCGAGGAATTCGGGAACGGGTTTTAGGCTTTCGGGTTGGTTAAGAGACGGGATCAAGGAAAAGACGATGGGTCAGCAGCTCGGTACATGGCGATCAGGAGGCGACCAGCGCGCTTGGTTGTCGATGCTGATCGACACCATGGAACTCGTCGCGCGCCCGGAATCGCGTGCGGTGCCCTGCGATATAAAGGTATTGGATGCTCTGCGCGCGCAACTCGCTCGCCCGGCAACTGCCGGAATAGCCTACGGCTCGGACTACAGCTTCCGAAACTAAGACATTCAGCTCAAAATCCGACTACTCGCCCGCGATTTGCAGCCGCGGCGGCTTGCCCGTTTCGATCCCGCGCAGCCGCGCCTCTTCACGCGCGATGTAGTCGCGCGTCATCGGGACGATGCCCTGGCGCTTGGCGAGCTGGATCTGGAAATTCATCAGGTTCTGCTTGCGGAACGACATCTCCGACGCCGCCAGGTAGAATTCCCACATTCGGGCGAATCGTTCGTCGTAAAGCCGCACGGCCTCTTCGCGCCGCGCCATGAAACGCTCGCGCCAGGCTTTCAGCGTCTCCGCATAGTGCAGCCGAAGGATTTCGATGTCGCAGACCAGAAGCCCGGCACTCTCGATCGCCGGCGCCACTTCGGACATCGCGGGGATGTAACCACCCGGGAAAATATACTTGGTGATCCAGGGGCTGGTTACGTCGGGGCCCGTCGAGCGGCCGATGGAATGCAGCACCATGATCCCGTCGTCGCTGAGCAACTCGGCGCATCGCTTGAAGAAGGTTTCATAAAACCCGACGCCGACATGCTCGAACATCCCGACCGACACGATCCGGTCGAACGGACCGGGAATGTCGCGGTAGTCGCTGAGCAGGAATTTCGCCTGATGGCCCAGCTTTTTCTCCCCGGCACGGGCGTTCGCGACCTGTAATTGCTCGGTCGAGAGCGTAATGCCGGTAACATCGGCGCCGGTCATCTCGGCCAGATAGAGCCCAAGCCCGCCCCAGCCCGAGCCGATGTCGAGCACGCGGTCGCCGCGCCCGATTCGGAGCTTGGCGGCGAGGTGGCGCTTCTTGGCCAACTGGGCATCATCGAGCGTGGCATCCGGCGTCTCGAAATAGGCGCAGCTATATTGCTTGTCGGCGTCCAGGAAGAGCGAATAGAGCCGCCCGTCGAGGTCATAATGATGCGCGACATTGTTTCGTGACCGGCCGCGCCAGTTGAACTGACTGATGTGCCGGGCGAGATAGCGCATCCACCATTGCAGCCGGGCCCATTGCGGCACCATGGCCGGTTGATCGAGCAGGATCGCCAGCGCGTCGGCGATCGAACCGCTTTCGACCACGAACGTGCCGTCCATAAAGGCTTCGCCCAGCGCCAGTTCGGGATTGAGCAGGATCCGCCGTTCGGTGCGCGGGCTCAGGAACCTGGCCGATACCGGCCGCCCGGTGCCGTCGCCGCAGGTAAAAGTGGTCCCGCTCGCGGCCGTGAATGTCATCGTGCCGCGGCGGATGAACTGTCCCAGGAAATAACGCAACAAACGATCCATCAAAGCACCAATGGAACGACCGGCCCGTTACAACCGACGCACGGGAACGAAGGTTCCAATGTGCGTCAAGCAGATCATAATCCTCATCAGCCCGACGGGCTAGGGCGTTGTAGTCAAAGCGGATATTCCCAAATGTGGAGATCACGCAGTTGCGTCACAAGTGAGCTTCCATTCGCAGGATAATCGGCTAAAAGGTGACCGCCGTCGGCCGTGTTGCGCGACGCTGGAAGCGATTCCAATTGGAGAAGCAGGGAATGTTGAGCCGAGCGCTCAGTCTGGCGACGGTGATGCTTCTGGTTGGCTGTCTCACGGCCCGGGCTGAAAACCTGGAGGCCGGCAAGACCCCTTCCCAGATCTTCTCGGGTACCTGCAACGCCTGCCACAAGAGCCCTCGCGGCCTTTTGAAGAGCGTGTCGCCGTCGTCGCTGCCCGGCTTCCTGCGCCAGCACTACACCACCAGCAGCGAGATGGCCGGGGTGCTGGCCTCGTTCCTGATCTCGAACGGCGCGGCCGACGCACGATTTCAGAGCAAGGATCAGCCGAAGACCGATGCGGCAAAGGGCGCCAAGCAAGAGGCTGCCAGGCCGGATCAGCCCGACCGATTCGGCCGTCGGCAACATCCCGCCGCCACGCAAGAGGCGTCCCGGCCCGACGCCGACGGGCTCACGCCGCAAGGCCCTGGACGCGACGGCAAGCGGCGGCCGGGCCAGCCGCCCGATGCCGCAAGGCCCGCCGATGGCCAGACGCCGCAGGCCGCGACCGACAGCAAAACGGGCGCCAAGCAGAAGCTCGGCAAGCGCGGCAAGCCTACGGAAGAGCCGCCGAAACCGGACGAGGCGGCCAAGGAAGAAGCCAAGCGCGAAACCGCCAAGGTGGATGCCGGCGAAAAGCCTGAAGCCGCCAAGCCGGCCGGAGAGGGGACCTCTGACTCGAGCAAGTCTGAAACAGGCAAGTCTGAAACAGGCAAATCTGAAGCAGGAAAGCCTGAATCAGCCAAGTCCGAGACCGCCAAGGTCGATGCGCCCAGGGAAACCGGCGGCAGCGAACCAACGCCGCTGCGGCCTGATCCAGTCCCGCCGGTCACGCCCGCGCCGGCGGCCGCCGCACCGCCCCCCAGCGGTACATCAGAATCAGCCGCGATCCCGAGAGAGCCAGCCGCCATCCCGAGTCTGTCGGCGCCCGCCGCAGCAACTGCGCCGGCCACTCCGTCCGAGGTGACGGCATCTGCGCCGCCTCCAGCGCCGGTTGCGCCGGCGGGGCCGCCCGCACCGCCCATCTCCCAGTAACGCCGCGTTCCAACAACGCACGCCGGTAACGTTCGCGACGGAAGGCTCGCGAGCGGACTTGCTCAATCGCCTCTAGAGTGTTACTCTAGAGCAATGATCTAACCGGCGAGGTTTGGCGTGGTGACCACGGCGCGAGAGGATCTACTGGCGGCGGGATTGGCGGTGTTCGACCGCGACGGCTTCGAGGGCGCAACCGTGGCCGCCATTCGAACCCGGGCGCGGGCGTCCAACGGCAGCTTCTTCCATTTCTTCGGATCGAAGAAGGAGCTGGCCGGCACGCTGTTCCTGGAAATCCTCGGCCGCTATCACGCCGCGGTACTCGCTGCGATCGACGAATCCTGCGGCGCCCGGCAAGGCGTGGCGCGCTTGATCCATACGCATCTTGACTGGGTCGTGAACAACCGGCGCGAGGCGCGCTATCTGTTCGAGATTTCGCGCAGCGAATGGACCGAAGAAATCCGTGGTGCGCAGCGCGCGCAGAATTCGCGTCTCGCCGAGGCCGTCGAGCGCTGGCGCGCGCCGCTGATCGCGCGAGGCGAATTGCTGCCGATGACGGCGACCTTGTTCTTCAGCCAGATCATCGGACCTGCGCAGATCTTCTGTCGCGCCTGGCTGTCCGGCCGCGACCGCGCCGATCCCAGGGAACAGACCGACATCCTGATCGCCTGCGCCACCCGTGCGGTGGTCGCCATTGATGCCGGCCACAGAACAGGAGAGACCCCATGATCGCCAATACCGATCCGGAGTTCGCGCCGATCGCGACCCGCATCCGCGACAATGTCGGCCGCCAGGGTTTTATGAACCATATCGGCGCCGAACTGTCCGAACTGACGCGCGGCGGGTGCACGCTTGCAGTCGACCGCCGGCCGGAGCTGTTGCAGCAGCACGGCCTGTTCCACGGCGGTGTCACGGCGTTCCTGGTCGACAACGCAACCACCATCGCGGCGGCGACCTCGCGCGGCCAGCCGGCGCTCACGGCGGAATATAAATTGAACTTGCTGTCGCCGGCGGTGGGCGAGCGGCTAATCTGCCGGGCGCGGGTGATCAAGCCCGGACGTCAGGTCGCGGTGGTCGCGGCCGATGTCTATTGCCTCACCGACGGCGTCGAAAAGCACACCGCAACGGCGCTCGCCTCGATCGCGATGCTCGACGAGAAAGCGGCGGCACGAATCCCAAGCCCGGCCTGATCGGCCGGGCTTGGTTCTCACATAAACAGACGCGCGATAAAGAGAGGCCGCGCGTTACTTCTCGGTCGCAGCCGGGGCCGGCGCTTCGTCGTCGTGGTGGGCTTCCGGATCGAAGAACTCGCCGGCGGCGGCCAGCGCCTCGGCGGCGGCGTCCTGATCTTCCTGACGGCTCGAGATGTCTTCGCCGCGGTTGATGCGCTCGGCTTCATCGGCGCTGCGTGCAACTGTGACGCTGACGCTGACTTCGACTTCGGGGTGCACGGCGATGGCGATCGAGTGCTTGCCGATGGTCTTGATCGGCGCGTCCAGCATGACCTGGCTGCGGCTGATGATGACGCCGTCGGCCTCGAAGGAAGCGATGATGTCGCGCACGCTGACCGAACCGAACAATTGGCCGGTTTCGGAGGCCTGGCGCAGCACGACGACGTTGCGGTCGTTGATCTTCTCCGCGACCTTGGTGGCTTCGCCCTTGGCCTTGAGGTTGTTGGCCTCGAGCTCGGCCTTCATGCCGTCGAACTTGGCGCGATTGTCCGACGTTGCGCGCAGCGCCTTGCCGCGCTTGAGCAGAAAGTTGCGGGCAAATCCGTCCCTGACTTTGACGACTTCGCCCATCTGACCGAGCTTGGCGACGCGTTCCAGCAAAATGACTTCCATATTCGTTCTCCTTTTGAAGTGGTGATGATCCGATTGAGTGGATGGGTGGAATGGTTAGGCTGCAGGCACCGGCGGCGGTCTGCCGCGCATGAAGCGTTGGCGAAATCCGAATACCGCGTCGGCGAGGCCAAGCACGACCATCGCCAATACCGGCCAGCCGAACACCACGACGACGGCATAGGCGCAGGACAGCCAGAATGCGCGGCCGTTCAGCGCCAGTGTCAACGTATGGAGCACGGCAAAGCCGATGATGGCGTAAGCCATCAGCAGTGCCGTCGCTGTGATCTGCGCGAACAATGCGGGAAGCCCGCCGACGAAACAGAACGCCAGTGCGACCGACAACGCGACCAGCGTCATCGGCGGCAGCTCCGCGCTCTTCAGGTCCGGCCACGGCCGGTGCAGGCGGCCGGAGGTCGCGGTGATCTTGCCGGCGAGCCAGAGATTGAGGGTCAGCGTCATCATGGCGACGATCGCGGCGGCCGGCGGCGCGATGATTGCGAGCGCGCTGACCCACCGCTCGGTGTCGCCTGATGGCGCAGCATTGCGAGGTGTCAGGATTCGCATCAGGCCGCGTTTCAGTGACGCCGTAATCGCCTCGGCGTCGCTGCCGAGCGTCAGCATGGCGGTGATCGTGGTCAGCATCGCAAAGCCTGCAATCCACAGCAGGATGCGGCCGACCGGATACCATTCCATGGCAGGCGCGGCAGGCGGGGCGCCGTTGCCTGCTTCCTCGGCGGGCAGCGGCCGTCCGAGCAGCGCGAGATGGCCGAGCCACCAGGCGGGCAGGGCGACGGTGACGACAAAGGCGATGCAGTAGGGCAGGCCGAACATCAGCCCGAGGCCCGAAGCCGCGGCGATGCCGCCGATCGTCGCCGCAAGCGGTCCCCATCCAAGGGCGGCCACCATCAGCGGCAGCGGGGCCAGATAGAACAGCAGCAATGAGATCAGCGCGCCCGAGATGATCGAGGCGAACATCAGCGCCGACGCAGAGCCGGCCGCAAGCGCAATGAGTATGATCACGATCATCAGCTGTCCCGCCCCTTTCGAGCGGTTAGAGGTCTTTCGACCCCAACCATCGGCGACCGGACGACCCGGAAGCCTTATGAAAAGTCGCTGGTCGGCGGCACGGATGCCACCGACCGAAATCGTCTTAGCGAATAACGTAGGGCAGCAAGCCGAGGAACCGCGAGCGCTTGATGGCGCGGGCGAGTTCACGCTGCTTCTTGGCGGAGACGGCGGTGATGCGGCTCGGCACGATCTTGCCGCGCTCGGAAACGTAACGCATCAGCAGCTTGGAATCCTTGTAGTCGATCTTCGGCGCATTCGGACCCGTGAACGGGCAGGTCTTGCGGCGACGGAAAAACGGACGGCGTGCACCAGCTTCAGCCATGATTCTTACTCCTCAACCGCTGCGTCTTCATCGCGCGGACGGCGCGGGCCACGGTCGCCACGGAAGCCGCCGCCTTCACGGTCGCCACGGAAGCCGCCTTCGCGGTCACCACGGAAACCACCACCACGGTCGTCGCGTTCGCGATCGCGATCGGCCTTGCGCATCATGGCTGACGGACCTTCCTCGTGCTCTTCGACGCGGACGGTGAGATAGCGGATGACGTCTTCAGAGATCCGCTCCTGGCGCTCGATCTCGGTGACCGCAGCGGAGGGCGCATCGATGTTCATCAGCACGAAATGTGCTTTGCGATTCTTGTTCATGCGATAGGTGAGGGAGCGTACGCCCCAGTTCTCGGTCTTGGTGATCTTGCCGCCGAGCCCTTCGACGATGCCCGTCATCTGGGTGGTCAGCTCTTCGACCTGCTGGGTGCTCGCATCCTGACGCGCGAGAAAAACATGCTCATAAAGAGGCATGGGTGTCCTTTCCTGTGTTGGCGCGGTTCCCGGCGGCAAGCCCTTCGAGACCTTCGGAAAGGACTCGATAATGCTCAGAAGGCGGAAGCACGGGACGACGGGCCAACTGGCCCTGCCACATCAAAATCGCCGAAAGGTGAGATTGCTGAGACCGTCCGTTCAGCTCCCGGCCGGGATCCACGGATGCGCGGTTTATAGAGATTTTGAGCCCGCTGGCAAGCGTTGATGCGGGGATTTGGCCGGTTGATGCCCTGGCCGACCGCCGCCTCCAAGGGCCAAATTGACATATTTGTTTGTATATCATACAAATAACGGACGAGAGGGCAAAATGGCTCCCAAAATGGTTTCCGAGTCCGCCGAAACCGCTCAGGCACTGGCCGGCGACCCCAAGCACGCCGTCCGCGCCACGCGTTCGGCCGGACGCCAGATGCGCTCCCGCCTGCTGGATGGCGCCAGCCGCCTGTTCAAGGAACGTGGCCTTTCCGGCACCTCGATTTCGGATATCGCCGCCGCTGCCGACGCGTTTCCGAGCCAGATCACCTATTACTTCCGCACCAAGGAAGCGCTGTTCGTCGAAACCGCCTGCCGCGACATGCTCTATCTGGCGCGCGCGACCGAGCAGGCGGCGCTGCAGGCGCATACACCGCGCGACTACACCCACGCGCTGGCCGAGACGGTGACGGCAACGGACTCGGTAGCCTTCTTCGCCGAAGCGTTGACGCTGACACGCCGCCGCCAGGATCTCGCGCCGCTGGTCGAGCGCACCATCGAGCGGCTGCACAGCGAAGGCGCACGGGCCTATGCCAGCCAGGTCGAGCGGCACGGCTGGCGATCGCTGCGCGCGCCGGAAGAAAGCTCGCGCAGGTTCTGGGCCGTTGCGATCGGCGTGATCGTGGAGGGCTACGCCATGGGCCGCGCGGCCGAGCAGATGCGCGGCGAGTTGCTGCGCTCGCTCGGCGAGCAGGCGACGACTTCGGCCGGCGACAGCACCCGCCTGCGCCTCGTCGGAAATCCCGCATCAGCTTCCGATTCATCCGAAGGGGAGACGTCGTCATGACCGCGCTTCGCATGCGTGCCCGTGATTTCCTGTCCGAGGATGAATTGATCGCCGTGCGCCGGCGCTCGACATGGAAAGGCGTTGCCCTGATCGCTCATGCCTGGGCATTGATCATTGGCTCGATCGCGCTGGTGGCGTGGTGGCCCAATCCGCTGACGTTTCTGCTGGCCGTCGGCATCATCGGCTCGCGACAGCTCGGGCTTGCGATCCTGATGCATGACGGCGCGCATGGCTGCCTGTCGGCCGACGAGAAAACCAATCTGACCCTGAGCCAGTGGTTCTGCGCCTATCCGGTGTTTGCCGAGACCCGCGCCTATCGCCGCTATCATCTGCAGCATCATGCGCGCACCCAGCAGGAGGATGATCCCGACCTTATTCTGTCGGCGCCGTTTCCGATCACGAAGGTGAGCTATCGCCGCAAATTCCTGCGCGATATCACCGGGCAGACTGGCTATCAGCAGCGCAAGGCGCAATTGCTCAACGCGCTCGGCCCGGCGGATTGGCCGCTGTCGAAGCGATCAGCCCATTTCTGGGAAAAGCTCGGTCCGCAATTCGCGGTCAACGTGGTGATGTTCGCTAGCCTTGCCGCTGCCGGCGTGTGGTGGGCCTATCCGCTGTTATGGCTGCTGCCGCTCTTCACCTGGCAGATGGTGATCACCCGCATCCGCAACATCGCCGAGCATGCCGTGGTGCCGGACAGCAGCGATCCCTTGCGCAACACCCGCACCACCCATGCCGGTTTCCTCGAGCGGCTGTTCATCGCGCCCTATTACGTGAACTATCACCTCGAGCATCATCTGCTGTTCTACGTGCCCTGCTACAACCTGCCGCGCGTTCACCGCATTCTCAGCCAAAGCCGGCATGCCGACCGCATGGAGGTGCAGCTGAACTATGCTGCCGTACTGCGCCTTGCGACCGCAAAGCCCAACCAGCAGGATCGCCCGGGCCAGCTCGTGAGCAGCGCGCGCCGTGCGCGGGCCGGGGCCGAGGTCGGCGGCGATCAGAAAGCCGGTGGTTTCTAAAGCGTGATGGCATTAAGTTCGATAGCCTGAATTTTTGAGGTAGTTGGCACATTCCTCTGAGGTGAAGGCATCGAGTGCGTAGCCGATTGCGGCGCAGACCGCGTCGACGGTTCGCGCGGCAGCTTTGCGGACCAGATGCTTGAGCTTGGCAAAGACCTGCTCGATCGGGTTCAGGTCAGGCGAGTATTTTGGCAGGAAGAAGAGTTTGGCGCCGACCGAACGGATGAGCTGGCGAACTGCTTTGCTCTTGTGGCTGCCGAGGTTATCC
Organism: Bradyrhizobium sp. OAE829; assembly: GCF_040546575.1. Taxonomy (NCBI): domain Bacteria; kingdom Pseudomonadati; phylum Pseudomonadota; class Alphaproteobacteria; order Hyphomicrobiales; family Nitrobacteraceae; genus Bradyrhizobium; species Bradyrhizobium sp. OAE829. Next base: position 8,056,371 of record NZ_JBEPOE010000001.1, read on the forward strand.
AAAACGACGATATCGCCGGGTCGAAGGATGGGCAGAAGAACCTTCTCGACATAGGTGCGAAAGCTCACGCCATCGATCGGCCCCTCGATAAACCATGGCGCATCGATCCGGTCATGGCGCAGGGCCGCCAGGAAGGTCATGGTCTTCCAGCGGCCGTGGGGAACCTTGGCGTGAAGCCTGCGCCCGCGCGGCGCCCATCCCCGCAAGGGAGCCATATCGGTCCGCGTCCAGGTCTCGTCGATGAAGACCAGTCGCTCAGCTTCGACGCGACCTTGATACTTTGTCCATTGGAGGCGCCGCCGCGCCACGTCGGGTCGATCGCGTTCGTCAGCCGCCACGCTTTTTTTTGAAGCTGAGCTTCTCGGCATGCACGAAGTCCCACACCGAGTGGTAGTCGACCTTCAGGCCGCGTCCGGCAAGCTCGGCAACGAGCCCTCGTATGGTGAAATCGCCGTCTTTGATCCGTTGCGACAGCCAAACCGCATGGTCTCCCGAAACTGCCTTCGGCTTATGACCACCCATCTGGCCCGGAGCAACGCTGCCAGTATCCTCGACCCGCTGCATCCAACCGATCGCTGTGCTGATCGCGACCCCAAACTGCTTGGCTGCCTGATTGCGGGACATCCCGCCCTCGATCGCGGACACGACACGCTTGCGAAGATCCAGAGAATAAGGCTTGCCCATCCATGCTGGCCTCCGTCCAGCCATCATGGTGAATCAGAAACCCACTGATTTGGGAATCCCAAATCGATTCAACCTAACCCCATCCCGCTTTAGCCGCCGCTAACGCGTGTTCGGCCGGCTTGTTCATTGGCGCGGCGAAGCAGCACGAACAGAAACGCCAATAGCACCGCGGCCGACAGGGCGAGCGACCAGTGAATGCCGATCGCTGCGCCGAACAGGCCCACGGTGATGCCGCTGAAGGCGCGCATGCCGAGCCCGGCCATGTTGAACAGGCCGACGACGCGGCCGCGAATGTCGGCGGGGGCATTCAACTGGACCATGGTCTGCGCCATCGTGTTGAACGACAACTCGAAGAATCCCGCGGCGAACAGCAGCGCGATCGCAAGCGAGTAGATCCCGACCGATGCGAACGCGAGTAGCGACAGCGCCCATAGAATGGCAAGGACGATGGCCGTCCGAGGCGTTGCTCTGAGCCGTCCCCACGCTTCGAGCGCGATGCCCGCGAGCAGCGCGCCGGCGGCGTCGGCCGCCAGCAGCACGCTGTAGGCCACGCCGGGGTCGCCGTGGCCGAGATCAACGGCAAAGCCCGGCATCTGGGCGTGGTAGGCGTTGCCGATCATGAAGGAGGTCAGCCCGGCGAGCAGCGTCATCGAGATCAGGACAGGATAGGTGCCGATGACGCGGATGGTCTGCACGATGTCGGCAAGGCCGCGGACGGCGAGGCGCTTTGCCACGGCGCCCTGGGCGCTGATCGGCGCCCAGAACAGCCAGAGCAGCATCGGCAGATAGAACACCGTGTTGAGAATGATGCCGTAAGAGGGGCCGAGCGCCAGCATGATCACGCCGCCCGCGGCCGGACCGACCAGGATTCCCAAATAGCGCGCCATCGCGTTCAGCCGTACCGCGCTCGGCAGATCGGCGGGGCCGACGATGTCGTAAAGCAGCAGCTGGTTCGGCGTCTGCCACAGCACGCCGGCGCAGCCGTGGATGACCAGGAGCAGCATCGCGTGCCACATCTGAAGCGTGTCGGTGATGAAGCAAATGCCCCATCCCGCCGAAGCCACGATGAAAAGCAGCATCCCGCACTGGATGATGCGGCGTGGATCGAACCGGTCGGCCAGCCCGCCGACGGCGACGGAAAACAGCAGAAACGGCAGCCAGTGCGACAGCACCGCGAAGCCCGCCAGTGCCGGTGAATGGAATTTCTGAAACACCACCCAATAGCTGATCACGTGCTCGACATTGTCGGCCATCATGGCCAGTACGTAGGCGATGAACTGGGCCCGATAGGGCCGCGACTTCATGGCCGCGAACGAGCTGGACGCCACGGGTTTCGCAGAGGGTTCAGGACTCAAGAGATCACCTGGGTAAGACTTGACCGGGCTTGGCGATTGCGGGGCTGGCGCGGTATCCGTTTCCGCTCGCGCCGTTACACGCTTGTTGCAGGGCGCTCAAGACAGCCGGAGCGGCTCCGGTGCCGAATAGCTGGGTTGATCGATATCTGCGATGATCCCGGCAAGCGCCGCGGCGAGGTTCCAGGCCTAGCGATTGCTTGTGCGATGCACCCGCTGTCCGGCTTGACAGGGCGGCGAAAGCCGGTGTCTTACGGCTGCACTTGAAGGAGTTTTCAGTCAAAATGACCGCAGCATTCACCTTTCCGGGCCAGGGGTCGCAGGCCGTGGGCATGGGCAAGGCCCTGGCGGACGCCTTTCCGGCCGCGCGGGCGGTATTCGACGAGGTCGATGCGGCGCTCGGCGAAAAGCTGACCGCGATCATCTGGGAGGGGCCTGCCGAAACCCTCCAGCTCACCGAAAATGCCCAGCCGGCGCTGATGGCAGTGTCGATCGCGACCTTGCGCGTGCTGGAGACCGAGGCCGGCTTCTCGGTCGGGCGGGACGCTGCCTTCGTGGCCGGTCACTCGCTCGGCGAATATTCGGCGCTGGCCGCGGCCGGCAGCCTCAGTATCAGCGATACCGCGCGTCTGCTCCGCACCCGCGGCCTTGCGATGCAAAAGGCCGTGCCGGTCGGCGTCGGCGCCATGGCCGCGCTGCTTGGTCTGGACTACGAGGCGGCGGTGGCTGTGGCGGCTGAAGCTGCGCAAGGCCAGGTCTGCCAGGCCGCCAATGACAATGGCGGCGGGCAGGTGGTGGTCTCCGGCGACAAGGCCGCGGTCGAACGCGCGCTTGAAATTGCCAAGACCAAGGGTGCCAAGCGCGCGATGCTGCTGCCGGTGTCCGCGCCGTTCCATTGCAAGCTGATGCAGCCCGCGGCCGACGCAATGGCGAAGGCGCTGGCCGACGTGACGATCAAGGCGCTGGCCTCGCCGCTGGTGTCGAACGTGCTGGCCGCCCCGATCACCGATCCCGATGAGATCAGGCGCCGCCTGATCGAGCAGGTCACCGGCACCGTGCGGTGGCGCGAGTCGGTCGCCTACATGGCGTCCCAGGGCGTGACGCGCTTTTTCGAGATCGGCGCCGGCAAGGTGCTGAGCGGGCTGGTCAAGCGCATCGCCGACGGTGCGGTTGGCGTTTCCGTCGGCGGGCCCGGCGATATTGCCGCCGCCAAGGATGCATTGGCGGCTTCGAAGTAAGCTTGCCGAACAAGGAGATTTCGATGTTCGATTTGACGGGCAGGACGGCGCTGGTGACCGGCGCGACCGGCGGCATTGGCAACGCCATCGCGCAGGCACTGCATGCGCAGGGCGCGACGGTGGCGATCTCGGGCACGCGCCGCGAAGTGCTGGATGCCTTCGCCACCAAGCTCGGCGAGCGCGTTCACGTGCTGCCGTGCAATCTTTCCGACAGCGCGGAAGTCGAGGCCCTGGTGCCCGCGGCGGAAGCGGCGATGGGGCAGGTCGATATCCTGATCGCCAACGCCGGCATCACCCGCGACAATTTGTTCGTGCAATTGCGCGACGAGGATTGGGACGACGTCATCAACGTCAACCTGACGGCGACCTTCCGCCTGGCGCGCGCCGCGACCAAATTGATGATGCGCAAGCGCTTCGGCCGCATCATTGCCATCACCTCGATCGTCGGCGTGACCGGCAATCCCGGACAGGCCAATTACACCGCGTCGAAGGCGGGAATCATTGGCCTGATCAAGACGCTGGGCGGCGAATACGCCAAGCGCAACGTGACCGCCAATTGCATCGCGCCCGGATTCATCAAGACGCCGATGACGGATGCGCTGAACGACAAGCAGCGCGAGACCATCCTGTCGAAGGTTCCTGCAGCACGGCTGGGAACGCCCGAGGACATCGCCGCGGCGGCGGTCTATCTCAGTTCGAACGAGGCGGCTTACGTCACCGGGCAAACCATCCACGTCAACGGCGGAATGGCCATGATTTGAGCCGGTTACGGCCCGATCGATGCGGCGAAGGGCCGTTTCGGGCGGCCGGCCGAGGGCTTGTAGTCAACGGTAGGGAAGTATGATAACCGAACCACGGACGGATGGGCAAACAAGGCCATTGCAGGATTTTGAAACCCTGTATATTGGCGTGGCGACGCCTGCCGTTCGCCGGGCCTTTATCGGCTACCACCGTGCCGAATCAAGACTATGCGCGATTGCGAAGGAAGTTTAACGACCACGATGGCTCGTATCGTCTTGCGGTATCTTGGGGTCGGGTCCAATGGAACAAGCACGAGGTTGAACGATGAGTGAGATTGGCGAGCGGGTTAAGAAGATTGTGGTCGAGCACCTCGGTGTTGAACCCGAGAAGGTGGTCGATGCGGCAAGTTTCATCGATGACCTTGGCGCTGACAGCCTCGACACCGTCGAGCTTGTGATGGCATTTGAAGAAGAGTTCGGTTGCGAGATTCCTGATGACGCCGCGGAAACGATTCTGACCGTCGGCGACGCGACAAAATTTCTCGAAAAGAACGCGAAAAGCTGACGCCCCCGCGCGGTGCGCATAGAGCCGGACGGGCCGTTGTCGAACGGTCCCCCGGTTTCTTGTTATGGACCGCCAGTTACGGGCCGGAGTTTTTGATATGAGGCGGGTTGTCGTCACGGGGCTGGGCATGGTTACGCCACTCGGCTGCGGCGTTGACGCAACGTGGACGCGTATCGTCGCCGGCCGGAGCGGCGCCAGGCGAATCGAGACCTTCGAAGTTGCCGATCTCTCCAGCCAGATCGCCTGCGTGATTCCACGCGGCGACGGCAGCGGCGGCACTTTCAATCCGGACCAGTGGATGGAGCCAAAGGACCAGCGCAAGGTCGATGATTTCATCATCTTTGCGATGGCCGCCGCGCGCCAGGCGCTCGACGACGCCGATTGGCATCCCGAGAGCGAAGAAGACAAGTGCGCGACCGGCACCCTGATCGGGTCCGGAATCGGCGGCCTGTCCGGCATCGCCGATACCGCGCTGCTGCTCAAGGAGCGCGGGCCGCGCAAGGTCTCGCCGTTCTTCATTCCAGGGCGGCTGATCAATCTCGCTTCCGGTTACGTCTCGATCGAGCATGGCCTCAAGGGACCCAACCATTCCGTCGTCACCGCGTGTTCGACCGGCGCGCACGCGATCGGCGACGCCAGCCGTCTGATCGCGCTCGGCGATGCCGAGGTGATGGTGGCGGGCGGAACCGAATCGCCGATCTGCCGGCTGGCGATGGCAGGCTTCTGCGCGGCGCGTGCGCTCTCGACCGCCTTCAACGACACGCCGGAACGGGCTTCGCGTCCCTACGACAAGGATCGCGACGGCTTCGTGATGGGCGAGGGCGCCGGCATCGTGGTGCTCGAGGAATATGAGCACGCCAAAAAGCGCGGCGCGAAAATCTACGCCGAGGTGATCGGCTACGGCCTGTCCGGTGACGCCTATCACATCACCTCGCCGGCGCCGGACGGCGATGGTGCGTTCCGCAGCATGAGTGCGGCGTTGAAGCGCGCTGGGATCAGCGCTTCCGATATCGACTACATCAACGCGCACGGCACCTCGACGCAGATCGGCGACGAGATCGAGCTCGGCGCGGTGGAGCGGTTGCTCGGCAATGCAACGTCCAAGGTGTCGATGTCGTCGACCAAGTCGTCGACCGGGCATCTGCTCGGCGCGGCCGGCGCGATCGAGGCGATTTTCAGCATCCTTGCGATTCGCGACAACATCGCCCCGCCCACCATCAATCTGGAAAATCCGTCGGTGGAGACGGCGATCGATCTCGTGCCTCAAACGGCGCGCCAACGCGAGATCAACGTCGCGTTGTCGAATTCTTTCGGTTTCGGAGGTACCAACGCCTCCGTCATCGTTCGGCGCGTAGTTAGTTAGCAAGTGTTTAGAGCGACTCCACCGTTTTGCCGTATTCGGCGATGACTCCTAGACGTGGGCGTATGCTATTGGCCGGGCAGGGGTTTGTCAGGCCACGATTGAACCGGCAGGATTCAGGTTGCATCGATGAGTGAAAGGCCGCCCATTTCCCCCCGGAGCCCGCGCGCCGCGCTGGAGCCCGAGCAGGTACCGCCGCCGCCGAAGCGGTCCGAGCGCGCCCGCAATCCGTTTGTCGTGATCGGCAACGCCATCATCACCATTCTGATCATTTTGATGATCGGCGCGGGGACTGCGTATTATTACGGCCGCCAGCTTTTGGAGACGCCGGGTCCGCTGCAGGAAGACAAGATCGTCAACATTCCGGCGCGCGCCGGCAAAAGGGACATCGCCGACGCGCTGCAGCGCGAGGGCGTGATCAACGTCAATCCGTGGCTGTTCATCGGCAGCGTGTTTGCGCTGAAGGCGAGTTCCGACCTCAAGCCCGGCGAATATTCGTTCCAGAAGCGCGCCAGCCTGCGCGATGTCATCGCCACCATCGTCGAAGGCAAGGTGGTGCAGCACAGCGTCACCATTCCCGAAGGCCTGACCTCCGAACAGATCGTGGCGCGCCTCACCGACAACGACCTGTTCTCGGGCTCGCTGAAGGAAATGCCGCGCGAGGGCACGCTGCTGCCGGAAACCTATAAATTCCCGCGCGGCACCAGCCGCGAGCAGGTGGTCCAGCGCATGCAGCAGACCCAGAAGCGGATGCTTGCGGAAGTCTGGGAACGCCGCAATCCGGACATTCCGGTCAAGTCGCCGGAGGCGTTGATTACGCTTGCTTCGATCGTCGAGAAGGAGACCGGCCGGGCCGACGAGCGCAGCCGGGTCGCCGCTGTCTTCACCAACCGGCTGCGCCAGAAGATGAAGCTGCAGTCCGATCCGACCATCATCTACGGGCTGGTGGGCGGCAAGGGTACGCTGGGCCGCCCGATCAAGCGCTCCGAGATCACTCAGCCGTCGCCCTACAACACCTATGTGATCGAGGGCTTGCCGCCGGGCCCGATCGCCAATCCCGGCCGCGCCTCGCTCGAGGCGGTCGCCAACCCGGCGCGGACCCGCGACCTGTTCTTCGTCGCCGATGGCAGCGGCGGACATACCTTCACCGAAACCTACGACCAGCATCAAAAGAACGTCGCCAAGCTGCGGGTGCTGGAAAAGCAGATCCAGAACGACACCGTCGAACCGGCCGAAGAGGCCGCACCACCTGCGGCGGCAGGCGCGCCGGCCGACACCAACCCGACGGCGACGACTCCGAAGCCCACGGGAACGAAGAGGCAGCCTGCACGTCCGGCGGCGCCTGCGGCCGCCCCGGGCGCCCGCCAGGGCGCGGCGCAATCGACCACCACGGCGCCGGTGGTTCAGCGCTAACGCAATTCCACTTGGCGTGAAATCGTTTTAAGCTCGCGCCGCACCCCGAGTCTCGCACCTCCCTGTTTCGGAAAGTTTTACGCGATGGCGCTATCGAGCATGACCGGTTTTGCCCGGAGCAACGGCGCCAGCGGTCCGTACACGTTCGAGTGGGAACTGAAGTCGGTCAACGCCAAGGGCTTTGACCTGCGGTTGCGGCTGCCGCCCGGATGGGACGAACTCGAGGCTTTCGCCAAGAAGCGCGCCGGCGAGGTGCTGTCGCGGGGCACGGTCTACGCCAATCTCAACGTCAAGCGCGCCAACGCGGTCTCGACCATCCGCATCAATGAGGACGTGCTCAACTCGATCGTAAAGGTGGCTGGCGTGCTCGCCAGCAAGATCGACGCGGTGGCGCCCAGCATCGATGGTCTGCTCGGCATCAAGGGCGTCATCGAGGTCGTCGAGCCCGAAAGCGATGAGGCCGAAGACAAGGCGGCGAAAGACGCCGCGGCCCTGGCCTTCGAGCAGGCGCTGGCCAATCTGGTCGAGATGCGCCGCCGCGAGGGGGGCACGCTCGGACAGATCCTCAACCAGCGCATGGATGAGATCGAGAAGCTCGCGAAGAGGGCGGAGGCTGCGCCCGGCCGCAAGCCCGAGGCGATCAGGGCGCGTTTGGCCGAACAGGTCGCAGCGCTGCTGGAAACGTCAGATCGTTTCGATCCTGACCGGCTCAATCAGGAAGCGATCATGATCGCGGCCAGGGCCGACATCCGCGAGGAACTCGACCGCATCGCTTCCCACATCGCCCAGGCCCGCGAGATGATCGGCAAGGGTGGTCCGGTGGGGCGCCGGCTGGATTTTCTCGCCCAGGAGTTCAACCGCGAGGTCAACACCTGCTGCTCGAAATCGAACGATCTGGAGTTGACCAATACCGGGCTCGAGATGAAAAACGTGGTGGAGCAGTTCCGCGAGCAGGTCCAGAATCTGGAGTGAGCGATGACGGCTGGTGGTTTCGACGGGGTTGAGCGGCGCGGACTGATGTTCGTGCTGTCCTCGCCATCCGGCGCGGGCAAGACCACGCTGTCGCGGATGCTGATCGACAAGATGCCTGGCCTGAAGATGTCGGTGTCGGCGACCACGCGGCCGATGCGGCCGGGAGAGGTCGACGGGCGCGACTATTTCTTCGTCGACAAACCGAAATTCGAAGCAATGGCCAAGAAGGGCGAATTGCTCGAATGGGCCACCGTGTTCGACAATCGCTATGGAACGCCGCGCGCGCCGGTCGAGGCCGCGCTGTCGGCCGGGCAGGACGTACTGTTCGATATCGACTGGCAGGGCACGCAACAATTGCGCGAGAAAGCCCGCGCCGACGTGGTCAGCGTGTTCATCCTGCCGCCGTCGGCCGCCGACCTCGAAAAACGCCTGCACACCCGCGCCCAGGATTCAGACGAGGTCATTCGCGGAAGGATGGACCGCGCCACCCACGAACTGAGCCATTGGGCGGAATACGACTACATCGTCATCAACCAGGACGTCGACCATGCCTTCGCCGAGGTGCAGTCGATCCTCAAGGCCGAGCGGCTCAAGCGCGAGCGCCGCACCGGACTGACGGAATTCGTTCGCGGCCTGCAGCGCCAGCTCGAAAAATAATCCCGACGGCGGTCGCAAGCCGAGTCTATGCCCGCAGTACGTTGCGCGTAGCCTTAGGTATGCGCACTACGCGCCAATCGCGCCAGCATCTCCGTTACCCGCCGCTCGGGATCGTCGGGCGCGCGCGGATCGCGGGGAACGTCGCGGGGGGCAATATCGCGGGGAGTATTGCTGCGCCAGACCGGCGTCTCGTCCGGGAACATCGATGGCGAGTTCCGTTCGGTCGGGATCGCATCCCAGATCGCTCGGCGATCACTGCGCGCTTCCAGCGGGATCGCCTGCGCGCGGCCGAACCGGTAAACCAGACTTGCGGTAATTCCTGCCAGCGCCAGTGCACCAGCCATTACCAGCAGCAGCATCTGCATCGATGCCGACCGCCTTTCCTGCGATGTGTCAGCGGCAGCGAGTGCAACCGGGGGGATGGCGGGCTGCGGCGCCGCTGTCGGATTGGTTTGAAGGCTCTGGGCTTGAAGGCTTTGGGCCTGCGGGTTTTGAGTCTGCAGGCTCTGCGCTGGCTCGGCCGCGGCAAGGCGCGGACCGTTCGATGGGCTGACGCCCGAAGATTCCGGCCAGCGCGATGCGATGGACGATGGCGGTTGCGAGTCCGGTGCGGCCGCAATTTGGTTATTTGCGATTCTAGAAACGGGCACCGCACCCGTGCTCTGCGGCTCGATCAAATCCTCGACGCGCGCCTGCGGCGCGGTCAGTTCGGCGCGCGCGTTGGCGATCGATTTACGTGCATTGATGCTCTGCTGCGGCGAAACGGCATTGGTCGCCTCCGCCGATGCGGAATCCGATGCTGCAGGCGTGGATGAAGATTCCTTCGGTGCGGCGCGCGCGGTCTTGTTCTTCGCTTCGCCGATGTACCAGCAATTGCGTTTGGTGGCGTGATCGATCCGGTAATACCAATGGCCACCTGCCGGCAAAGCCCCTTTTGGACGCGTCAGGCAGGTGTCCGCCGTTTTTGCGCTGTTCTCCTTGTTCGCGCTGTTCTCTTTGGCGGCATCCTGTGCAACGGCAGCGAAACTGGTTCCCGCCAGAATACTGGCGAAGAACGCCGAGATGAATTTCGCTGAACGCTTTGACATGGCCATCCCCGATGATGATACGCGACACTTACGTCTCAAGTTTTCGTTAAAGACTTGGGTCGTAATGGGCCGCAATTTCGGAGCGGGTAGGGCATAATTGGGGCTCGCCGGCCGCATCTGAGAGGCGGGCGGGAGCCTGGAGCCTTTTCCGTTCCGATTGAATCGGAACGGGGGCTCTAGCTTCTTGATTTGACGCGTTTTCTTGACGCGAACCGATAGCCACTTGGCTGGATAACGCTCTGGAAAACAGGCACGAAAGCTACTGTTTGCTGGCCGTCCACGTTCCACCGCAACCGGTCGATTGCCGGAACGTTCCGGAACCGCTGCGGCCGGAGAGACGGCCGGAACTGGTGACCGTGACGCCGTTGAAATTGCCGACCGTGCGGGCGGAACCGTTGCCGCTGACGCTGCCACTGACGCCCTGGGTGATGATCCTGCCGCTGGTCACGACCACCGCGCCAGTCGTGGTGCCGCCGCAGCCGACGGATGTGACCATCCACGCGCCGTCGAAATTGCCGCCGCCACCACTGCGCGAGGCGCGGCGTGGGCTCTCGGCTTCGGGCCTGCTGCGCCGTGCGGGCTTCTCCGTCTCAATTGCGCGCGGCGTGGCGCGAGATCCCGACAGCGATTTCTCGTCATTGCCGATGCTGCCGCCGGCGCTGCCGGATTGCGCCAAGCTGGCGCTTACTCCGAATGCGGCTGACATCAACAGGCTGAACAGAGCGATCCTGAGCGAGCGTTGAACAGCGGCGTTTTGCATAAACAGGGCCTTCAATTTCTCGAATGTAAGGTCGGCTTCATCTGCGACGCGCTACTGTTTCGACGCCGTCCACGTTCCGGAACAGCCGTCCGAACGCCTGAACGTTCCGGAGCCGCTGCGGCCCGAGAAACGGCCGGAGCTGCTCCAACTCAAACCCGAGACGGATCCGCCTGACGTCGTAGAGCCACTTGAACTGACCTGACCGGAACTCAATTCGCCCGAGATCCTGCCGCCGCTGATCACGAACCGCTCGGTGCTGTTGCCGCAGCCCTGGGATTGGGCAACCCACGTGCCGTCGAAATTGCCGCCACCACCGCCGCTCTTCCTCGAAGCGCGACGAGGTTCGTCGGGCTCGGGCCTGGGCTTGCTGCGTCGTGCGGGCTTCTCGGTCTCAACCGCGCGCGGCGTCGTGCGCGATCCCGACAGCGATTTCTCGTCATTGCCGATGCTGCCGCCGGCGCTGCCGGATTGCGCGAAGCTGGTCGTTCCGAACCCAACCGACATCAGAAGGCAGAGCAGACCAACCTTGATCGAACGTTGAACAGCGTTTTGCATAAACCGGTGCTTTCAATGTCTCGAATCTAAAATCTAGCGGCCGGATCCGTCGGCGCAGACCGCACCGATGACGCGGCAGGACTTGCCAGCCTTGTTGCACTCGTCAAGCGCGGCCTCCTTGGCGCGCTGGACCGTGTCGCGCTGAACCAGCGAGTAGGAATTCCCCGAGATCGCAAACGCGCCGCACCGCGATCCATAAAAGCTCAGCTCGAGCGGACATTTGCTCGATCCGCAATTCTTGAGCGCATCGTCGACCGCCGCGCGCCGCGAAGCGTGATTCCAGGAGATGCCCCATTTGTTGCTGTCGGGCCCGTAGACGATCGAGCCCCAGGGCTTGAGATCGTCCATCTTGCGCAGCCGCGTCAGCACGCCCTCGGTGGCCTCGCCGGTCGGCGTCATGCTGCTCTTGGCCTGGAACTGGCTGATCGCCAGCCGCATGCCGTTCTTGCTGTCGAGCGGCTCCGGATCGAAATTGTGCTCGTAGAGCCGGTCGCTCAATTCCCTGAGCAGCGTGACATCCTTGATCGGGATCCGGTCGGGATCAGGGCGCAGCGTGCTGGAGAGCTGCGGCGCCGGCTGCGGCGCGACCGCGACCTGCGGCGAGGCGGGCGAACTCGGCGCGACAAAGTAGAACGTGCCGTCGATCGGCGAAGACGATACCCAGGGCTGCTGCGCGCCGCCGGTCTCGCGCTTCACCGCGAGGCCGACCTGGTTGAAGGTCTGGAAAATATCGAGCCCGGATTGCTTGATCGTCGCCGCCAGCGCCTTGGTGTAGGGGCTGTTGCCGCCGGTGCCGTCCTGCGCGACGTTGCCGGGCTGCGTCGCGTAGGAGATCAGCGTGCCTTCCGGCGCGCGCATCTGCGCGAGGCCGCCGTCGGAGGCGCGCAGGCCGCGTGCGCCGAACGGATTGTTACGGCAGGCATCGAGGATCACCATGTTGAGCCGCGTGCCCGAGCCCTGCATCTGGCGCAGCACGAGGTTGACGTCCACCATCTGGAAATCGACATCGGCCTCGCGCGTCGGATTGGCGCCGACCGGAACCAGATAGTTCGAACCCGCGACCTGAACGCCGTGGCCGGCGTAGTAGAACAGCGCGACATCGGCGCCCTGGACCTGGCGGCCGAAATTCTGCACGGCGGTGTCCATGGCCGATTTGTCGAGATCGAGCTGGGCGCGGCCGCCGACCAGGGTAAAACCGAGGCCGGCGAGCGTGTTGGCCATCAGCGCCGCGTCGTTGCGGGGATTGTCGAGCCGGGGAACGTTTTGATAGGCGGAGTTGCCCACCACCAGCGCGATACGTTTCTCGGCGGCGGCGGGCGCGGTCGACACCAGCGACAGCAGCAACGCCCACGCTGCAAACGTCCAGACCTTGCCGCTGAAAGCCCCGCGCATTTCCAATAATTCCCCGCAATATGGCGGCAGGATACCAGCCTGCGCAGCCCGCGAAAAGCGGGCCGGATGTCCGATCGGTGCGGCCTAATGCTTCGACAGTTCGCTGCGCGGTGCGGTGCGTCGCTGCAAGGCCGAGGCGTGACGCCGGTCGGGCTTTGTGGCAGTTTTCGCCTGACAGGACCCAAAAAGAGCGGTCCGCGGGAGGATCGCATGAGCACGAAGTTTGCCGTATCGCGGGCAATCACGACGACGGTATTTCTATGCGGCCTGTTCGCGCTGCCGGCCCTGGCCGTTGCGGCCGAGCGGCCTCTCGGTGCAGACCCGGTCGCGGTATGCGCCGCATTGTCCAGTGCAGGCAGCGGTGCGATCAAGGTCGATACGGCCGCGCTGACCGAGCCGAAGCCGCTAACCGTCGCGCCGGGCGGACCAACCCCAGCCGCCCGCATCAGTCCCGCGACCCCGCAATTCTGCCGGGTGCTGGGTCATATCGATCCGATCGATCCGAAGGCGCCGCCGATCCGCTTTCAGCTCAATCTGCCGCTGCAGTGGAATGGCCGCTCGGTGCAGTATGGCGGCGGCGGATTCAACGGCGTGTTGATCACAGGGCTCAGCCTGCCGCCGGCCGCCCCCTTCGACAGCGCCTCGCCGCTGGCGCGGGGCTTTGCGACCTACGGCACTGACTCCGGTCACGAGACCAAGCCGGGCGAACCGCCGCAGCTGTTTGCCGCGAACGACGAGGCCTTCGTCAATTTTGCGCATGCCTCCTACAAGAAAGTGCGCGACGCTGCCGCCATGCTGATGGAGCGCGCTTACGGCGCGAAGCCCGAGCGGATGTATTTCGTCGGCAGTTCGGAAGGCGGGCGCGAGGGCCTGACCATGGCGCAGCGTTACCCTGCCGATTTCGATGGCATCTTCGCCCGCGTCCCCGTGATCAATTGGGTCGGTCTGCAGCACGCCGGCACCCGTGCGGGCCTCGCGACCTGGGGGGAGGGGTGGATTCGCCCGGCGCAGGTCAAGCTCGTGCACGATGCGGTGCTCGCCGCCTGCGATGCGCAGGACGGCGTCGCCGACGCCCTGGTGGAAGATGCAGTCGGCTGCAAGGCGCGCTTCGATCCGGCGAAACTGCTCTGCGCCAGCGGCACGAGCGGCGACGCGTGCCTCAGCGAAGCGCAGGTCAACGCCATTCGCACGCTGCTTTCACCCTATAAATTCCCGTTCGCGCTCGCCAACGGCGTCACCGAATATCCGGGCTGGGGCGTTTCCGGTGAGGGGACGAAATCCTTTGGTCCGACCGGCGGATGGAGCGCGTGGTGGCTGGGCTCCGCACCTCCGGCGCTGCCGCCGCTGCCCGCCAACGGCATCGCCTGGGTCTACGGTGCGGGCGGCATCGCGCATATCTTCGCGCGCGATCCGAATTTCGACGTCCGCAAATACCGGGTGGAGGATTTTGCCGAGCGGGTGCGCGAGGTTTCCGCGCTGATGGATTCGACCAATCCTGACCTCAGCGCGTTCAAGGCCCGTGGCGGCAAGCTCATCATGCTTGAATACATGGCCGACTATGCGCAGAGCCCCTACGCGGGGATCGGTTATTTCGAACAGGTGCAGAAGCGGATGGGCGAGGCGGCGACCGCCGAATTCGCCCGCCTCTATGCCGCGCCCGGCGTCGACCACGTCGGCAGCGGCGCACCGTCGAGCGTCGACATGCTGTCGGTCCTCGTCGACTGGGTCGAAAAAGGCCGCGCACCTGGCGATCTCGTCGTAGTCGAACAGCAGCCCGCGCTGCCGATCACCGTCGAACGCTCACTGCCGCTGTGCCAGTGGCCGGCCTGGCCGCAATACAAGGCGGGCGATTCGAAAAGCGCAGCCAGCTTCGTCTGCGCGCGGTGAGGCGAGCGAGAAATCTCGATCCGATCTGAAGGCGGGTGCCCTAACTGCCTCGCCATCAGTTCGCGGTTCCGGCGGCGAAAGCCGCGAACAATGCCTTGCCCTGCGGCCAGTTCTCAAGCTTGCTGGCCTCGTTGATATGTCCGAGTTCTCCAACCTCGACGATACCGCCTCCCCACTGGTTCGCCCTCTCTCGGGCATATTCGACCGTGCCATAGGGGTCGTCCGCGCTCGCGACGATGAGTGAAGGAAACCTGAATTCCGTCCGCGGCGGATTGGCAAAACTGGCGGCCTCGACGGGGAAGGCCCGAGCTTCCGGGTTCGGAACCGCCACGAGGAATGCGCCAGCCACTGGCGCCGTCGAAACTTGCTGCCAATGCGCCACCAAGAGGCACCCCAGGCTGTGAGCGACGAGGAGGGGCGCCTGCCGGGCTGCACCGATCGCGCGATCAAGCGCCGCGATCCAGTCATCGAGTTCGGGCTGATTCCAGTCCGTGGGTTGAAGGCGGTGCCATTGCGGGTTTGCGTCTTCCCAGCGGGTTTGCCAGTGCAACTCACCCGATCCTCCGATCCCCGGCACCATAATGATCTCAACCATGTCTGCTCCGTTATCCCTTGTGACGGGCCAAAGTTGACGTCTTCCGTTGCGATCGGGAATGGGAAATGATCGGAAAAGAAGCGCGCGCACCGATGGATTTAAGGTTCACCCCATGTCATCCCGAGAAAACAACGTCGTAGCCCTCGATCCCACAGACATCGCGATCATCGAAGCCATGCAGGAGGATGGACGTATCGCGATGTCAGAGCTTGGCCGGAAAATCGGACTCTCTCAGCCCGCGACGTCCGAACGGGTCAAGCGACTGGAGGAGCGAGGCGTCATCACCGGCTATGGCGCTCGAATTAACCCTGCCGCGCTGGGCCTCCGAATGATGGCCGTGATCCGCGTGCGCACCACCCACGAACATATTCAATCCTGCCTGAAGCAGTTCTCCGAAATGCCTCACGTCCTGGAGGTGCTGCGACTGACCGGAGAGGATTGTTTCATTCTCAAGGTTTTCGTGCCGTCTCCGCAACAGCTTGAAACGATCGTGGACGCTGTTGCCAAACACGGCTCTGTAACGACGTCGCTGGTCCTGCGCAGCGAGCAACCCAAACCGATCGGCCGCAAGTTGATTCAGCTCGCCGGCGCGTGACGGCTTCTCCGTCAGTCGTCATTTCGCACCGTATTGTGTCGAGCAGGCTCGCTTCAGTTCTTCAGAACAATGCGCCCGACCATCTTGCCGTCGCGCGCCACCACCCCCACTCAATTGAGCAGCAATTCGCAAGATCATGCGCTCATCGTGCAGGACCGGACGATTTCATCCGCGGCCGATAGTCTCGAGCGGAGTGCGGTAGAGCTCGTTGCTGTCCCCGTCAGTAACGCGCACGGCACATCCTGTCGAACACAGCTCGGGACGAACGATGCAAAGCTCGTTCGCGAGGCTATCAGCTTTATCGATCGCGTAATCTGTGTTCTCGAGGATCATGCCGCCCTGGTTTTTAAACTCAGCGCCGACGACGAGATCAAAATTGAAGTATGGCATTAGATCCCCCTGCCAAATTCCAACTGCATGGAATCTAACCTGAGTCTGTTTGGTTCCTTCATTACAATTCCGCGCGCGACATCTGATTGCGGTCGCCTGTTGCGTTTCGGTATCGCGACCGCATCATCGCGTGCACATCGACGAGGCACCTGCGGGTCGCTCGGCTGCAGCATGCTGCAAGAAGATCGATCTCGATTCGAAAAACGCGCCGCACCTTCAAGCGATGGCAAGCGCAAGCGGCCCAGGATACCTTGCTTGACCTCAAGCCTGTTATTCAACGACCGGACAAGATTCGCTTTGGCTGGTTGAATAGTGGAAGAAAGATCAGGAGCAAACACCGCCAACGATTCCGTGGAACTACGGTGACGGTGCATCTAACTTACCGGTATTGCCTCGGAAGACGCGACAGCGTCGCTGTTGCCGCAATTCATGGCAACGCTGCGCGCCTGCATCGCCTCAGTTCTTCAGCACGATACGTCCGACCACCTTGCCGGCCCGCAACTCGTCGATCCATTTCTGGACGTCGGCCATCGGTTCTTCCTTCATCGGCGTCGGCTTGATCTTGCCGGCGCGCGCCAGCGCCATCAGTTCCTTGGCCTCGGCCAGCGTGCCCACCATGAAGCCTTCGATGGTCATGCGCTTGTAGACCCATTGCACCATCGGCAGGCTGAAATTGCCGCCCATCAGGCCAGAGACCACGATCTTGCCGCCACGCGCCACGACCGAGACCGCAAAGGCCATCGATTTTTCGTTGCCGGCAAAGTCGACGATCTCGTCGAAGCCGCCCTCGGTCTCCTTGATCATGCGCTTGACCACGTCGGGCTCCGACGGGTCGTAAGCAACCGCGGCGCCGTTCTTCAGGGCGCTCTCGCGCGCGGCCGGGCTTAGGTCCGCCACCGCGATCTTCTGCGTGAACATGGCCTGCGCGAATGACAGCCCCATCATGCCGACGCCGCCGAGCCCGATCAGCAGCAGATTGCGCTGCCGCGGACGATCGACCAGGCGCTTGAGCGCGCCATAGGCGGTGACGCCGGAGCACATCAACGTCGCGGCCTGGTTGACCGGCAGCGGATCGTAATCCAGCAAATATTTAGCGTCGGGCACCAGCACGTGGCTGGCGAAGCCGCCGTCGATGGAGACGCCGAGGAAGCGCTGCTTGACGCAGAGGTTCTCGTCGCCGTTCGCGCAGTCGCGGCACTGGCCGCAACCGATCCAGGGGAATACCGCCTGCTTCTTTCCGATCAGGTCCTTCGGCGCATCGGGGCCGACTTCCTCGACCACGCCCGCGATCTCATGGCCGAGCGTGAACGGCAGCGTCATGCCGCGCGTGGTGTCGAGCTTCTTGCCGCCGCCGAGATCGGCGTAGCCGTCCTGGATGTGCAGGTCGGAGTGGCACAGCCCGCAACGTTCGATGCGGACCAGGACTTCGTTACCTTGAGGCTTGGGCGTGTCGACGATGGTTTCGCACAGGGGCGCATCGAATTTGACCAGCGATTGGCGACGCATCAGCGCCATGGCATTTTCTCCTCAGGGAACGTTTGATTTTGTGGTTCGTATATTGGTCAATTCACGGGCCATGGCAACAAAGCCGGAAACCGGGATCGTCTCGGCGCGCCGGGTTGCATCGACGCCGGCGGCGGCGGCCAGCCGGGCCGGATCGACCGACAGCGATTTGAGGCTCTGACGCAGCATTTTCCGGCGCTGGCCGAAGGCTGCAGCCGCCACCTGCTCGAGCGCGCGGCGGTCACACGGCTCCGGCGCGCTGCGCGGCACCAGCCGCACCACCGACGACGTAACCTTGGGCTGCGGCACGAAGGCGGCCGGCGATATGTCGAACAGGATTTTGGTCTCGGCGCGCCAGTTGGCGAGCACGGCGAGCCGTCCATAGGCCTCGTCGTCTTCTTTCGCGACGATCCGCTCGGCGACCTCGCGCTGAAACATCAGCACCATCATGTCGTACCAGGGCGGCCATGGTTCGATCGAGAGCCAGTCCACCAATAATTGCGTAGCGATGTTGTAGGGCAGGTTGGCGACGATCTTGGCAGGCTCGCCGCCGAGCAGGGGGCGGGGATCGAAATGCTGCGCGTCGGCATGCACGATCTCGAGCCGTCCCGGGTAGCGCTTGGCGATATAGTCGAGCGGCGCCAGCGCGCGTTCGTCGCGCTCAACGGCGATGACGCGCCGCGCGCCCAGCGCCAGCAACGCGCGCGTCAGCCCGCCGGGGCCGGGGCCGACCTCGATGACGGTTGCGCCCTCGAGCGGACCTGCGGCGCGCGCGATCCGTGCCGTGAGGTTGAGGTCGAGCAGAAAATTTTGGCCGAGTGATTTGCGGGCCGACAGGGAGTGTTCGCGGATGACGTCGCGCAGCGGCGGCAGATCGTCGATCGCGCTCATTCAGGTGTGGCCGCCGCCATGCGCGCGGCGAGCCGCAACGCCGCGACGAGGCTCGACGGGTTGGCGCGGCCGGTGCCGGCGAGGTCGAACGCGGTGCCGTGATCGGGTGAGGTGCGGATGAACGGCAATCCCAGCGTGACGTTGACGGCGTCCTCGAACGCGATGGTCTTGATCGGGATCAGCGCCTGATCGTGATACATGCAGATCGCGCAGTCGTAGGTTTTTCGCGCGGCTTCGTGGAACATGGTGTCGGCGGGCAACGGCCCCCGGACCTCGATGCCGTCGCGCCGCAGGATGTCGACGGCCGGCGCCACCACCTCGATGTCTTCCATGCCGAGCGAGCCATCTTCGCCGGCATGCGGATTGAGGCCTGATACGGCCAGGCGCGGGCTGGCGAGGCCAAAGCGGGCCTTCAGGTCGGCCACCGCGATGCGGGCTGTCGTCACGATCAGATCGGTCGAGAGTTGCGCGAGCGCGTCGCGCACCGATAGATGGATCGTCACCGGCACCACCGCGAGCGCCGGCGACCACAGCATCATCACCGGCTGCGGTGCCGCCCCGCCATTGGCGGCGAGCTCGGCGAGAAATTCGGTATGGCCGGGATGCCGGAAGCCGGCGCGGTACAGCACGCTCTTGGCGATCGGGTTGGTGACCACAGCGCTGGCCCGTCCGGCCCGCACATAGTCAACCGCCTGGCGGATGGAAGCGAGCGCGGCGCTTGCGCTGGTGGTATCCGGCTGGCCCGGCGGCGCGGTTGCCGCTTCGCCGGTCGCCACGACAGGCAATGCGCGCGCAAAAGCTGTGGCCGCATCCTCCGGACTGGTGTCCGCAAGTTCGATTTTTAATCCGAGAACCTTCGCCCGCTCGGCGAAGCAGGTGCGATCGCCGAGCAGATAGAACGGCGGGAGGCCCAGTTCGTTACGCCGGAGCCACGCTGCGATGGCGATGTCGGGACCGATGCCCGCAGGCTCGCCGGATGTCAGCGCGAGGGGCTTTGCCATGCATCAACGACATTCGATCATTGCGGCTTTGCGGATCTCGGCCAGATAGGCTTTCTGCTTCGCCTCGTACTTCTCGGTATACATCTTTTCGCGGATTTCCCGCTTCTTCGGCGAATCGACAGTGGTGGGCTTCCTGCTGCACAGGGCGACCATTTCCACGCCCTGTTTGGTGATCTCAGGCGGGGTCAGATGGCCGATCGGAGTCTTGTCGAGCATCTCGCGCAACGGGGGAGCAAGCTCGGCCGATGTTTTCGTGACCGAATCGCGGATCGTGCCGTTCTGCATCGCCTTGAAGTAGGAATTGGCCGCCTCGCAGCTCTGGACGCGCTCGCGCAGCACTTCGGCTTCCTTTTTCCGCGCTTCGATCGCGCCCGCCGGGGCGCCCCGCGGCACCAGCAGCACGATCGGCTGCATCTTGTATTCGAAGGCTTCGACCTTCGTTGCCTCGCCGCCTTCCTGGGCGGCGGCGTTGACTTCCTTTTCGCCGACCTGGAGGCTCTCCTTGTAGCGGCCGCGCACCAGGCTGGTCCAAACCATCTCGGCCTTGAGGCGGGCCTTCAGGGTCTCCGGCCGGATGCCCTGGCTTTCCAGTGATTTTGTCAGCTGCTCAGCCGAGAGCCGCATTCGCGAACCCATCTGGGCGTAGGACTGATCGATATCAGTGGCTGTGGGGTCGACACCGAATTTTTTGGCTTCCCGGATCTTCACCTTTTCGTCGATCAGCTGGTCGATCACTTCCTGGCGGGGCATCTGCTTGCGGGTCGTCAGGAAGTTCAGCTTGGTGCGCTGCTCGATATCGAGGTTGGTGATGGGCTCGCCCGTGACCATGCAGGCGATCGATTGCGCGTGCAGGTGAGTGCCGCTGCTGGTGAGCATGGCTAGTGCAACCGAGCAGCCTGCGATCCGGAACCGGAGGCGATGATGTCGAGGCTTGATGGTCTTCATGCTCATGTCAGGCGCATCAACCAATTCGATCCGCAATACGCCGGGAACTGCAAGGCTTCCTACGTTCAAGGCTTCCCACGTTCAAGGCTTCGCCCACGCTACTGAAGGCCGCCGGCGCCGGTGGCCGACGTGGACGAATTCGCGATGGTCCGCAGGCCGATCTGAAGCATGAACCCGTGGCTAAGGACCGGCGGCGTGGTGCCGGCGGAATAGGTATAGGAAGTCACATAATTGGCAGCGAGCACGAAGCAGTCATCCACATAGCCTGCGCCGATGATGTATTGATTGAGCTTGTTGGCTTCAAGATCCCACCGTGCTGAACCCGACACTACCCAGTTCGTCGCCAGCTTGACCGATGCGCTACCGAGCAGGCCCTCGCGCCGGGTCAGGTATCCGAGGGCTGGCTGCTCCGCGTAATTGCCGTACAGCAGGCTGACCGACCAGCGGTCGAATGACGCGCGGCCCTCAGCCTCGAAACGGTTGAGGTTGAGCGTCGCTTCGTCCATGCGCCCACGCACGCTGAACGTATAGGTCCGGTTGGGCGAATAATTGACGCGGGCGACATAGTCGGAACGTGTGTTCTGCAGGCCGGAATCGACACCGGTATTGGTCAGGTCGGCGACTGCGAACGAGTTCATGCCGAACAGCTGATAGGATTGTCCGAACAGCACGTTGATGCTGCCACCGCGGTCGAATTGCGTGGTCGCCTGCACGCCGACATTGGCGCGGCCGCCGCCCTCGATGCGGTCGTAGCCCGAGAACTTGTCCACCGCGAACAAATTGCTGGCGTCGAACACCATGCTCTGCGCGTCTTCGTTGGGCAGCCTGCCGGCAAAGGTCTCGTTGGGGCGGATGATGACCTGCGCGATCGGCTCGATCGTGGTGGTGCCCCAGGGCTGAACGTTGATGAAGGGATAGCGATATTCGAGGCCGACGGTCGGCATCACGCGCAGCGCGGTGGTGTCGCCGACGGGCAGGAAATTCGAGACGCCTGGCTGATTCGAAATCGAGGCATCGACGGCGTCGACGCGGGCGATCGCGAACGGCGTCCAGATTTGGCCATAGGGGTCGGTGTACGACCGCCGCCACTGCGCTTCCGCGGTGAACCTTGTGTAGGTGCCGGGGATGCCGCGCAGCAGGCATTGCGAAGGTAGCCGCGCGAGCGGATCGGCGGACGCGGTGGTGCAGAGCGCGTTGGTGTTGGCCAGCGTCGTGATCGGGTCGAACGCCGCGGTCGAGCGCGACAGGCTGGTGAAGTTGGTCTTGTAGCTGACCTCACCGCCGAAGATCGGGCTGTTGATCACGTTGGAATAGTCGACCACCGGATGGATGACCGGAACCTTCTCCTGGCTGCCGGAGAAGCTGAGGTAGTAGATCGTGCGCGCGTCGAAGAAGCTGCGATTGCCGACGCCGGTCAGATAGAGCTGCGAGATCGCTTCGGTCGGCAGGCTCAGGAACGATCCCAACGTATCCCTGTACTGGGCCAGCCGGTAGTCGGACATGAAGAAGTAGTCGGACAGCAGCACGCCGTCCCAACCCCAGGTCCATTTGTCGTTGATGGCGAACTGGCCCTTGGTTTCGACGCCGCCGCGGAGGTCGCGGTCGCCGGGCTGGCCAGTGAAGGCGCTGCGATCGAGCTGGTTGATGCCATAGGCGCGGATCGCGTACGAGCCGTTCATCAGGCGCTGGCGGAATTCGCCCTGAAACAGCACGCCTTGCCGGGTCGTGATACGCGGATTGAAGGTCGCGTCGTAGTCCGGCGCAATCGCCCAATAGAACGGCGTTTCCATGCCGTAGCCGTAGGGCGTGTACGAGCTGAGGAACGGCATCAGGAAGCCGGTCTTGCGCTTTACGGTGGGATCGGGCGTCGAAAAATACGGCAGATACGCCATCGGCACACCGAAGAATTCGAGCTGCGCGTTCTCGAAATACAGCATCTTCTCGGTCTGGTCGTGGATGATGCGTGCACCCTTGACCTGCCACAAAGGCGGCTTCTTCGGATCGTCCTTGCAGGGCGCGCAGGCGGTATACACGCCGTTTTCGAACACGGTGTAATTGCCGCTGGTCCGGTCGGCACGGGTTGCCGCCATCCGCGTCGCATCCTCGGTGTCGACGCGCAGCGAATCGACGAAGCCGTCACGGTAGTCGTCGCTCAGATCCATGATGTTGGCGTAGGTGACTTTGCCTTCGGCGTCCGTCAGGCGGATGTTGCCCTCGGCGTGCAGGCGCTTGGTCTTCTGGTCGTAGATGACCTTGTCGGCCTCGACGCTGGTGCCGTTGTAGAACATCTGCACGTTGCCGACCGCGGACACACGCTGGTTGTTGTAGTCGTAATCGACCTCGACGGCCTGCACGAGCATTTGCCCGTTGTTGTTGGCGGGCCGGGGCGGCGCTTTGGGCGGCCGCGGATTGTAGGTGAAGCCTTGCGCCGAGGCGGGTGCCGTCCAGGCAAGCACCATCACGCCTGCGAGCGCCAAGCCGGCGAGCAGGGCGATCATTGGGACGCCAACGGTGGCCAAGCGGCTCCGATAGCGGCGCAGCGGGCTGCGCCGCCTGAACGCAGGCGACCTCAACTGGCGGGCGGCGACAACGGCCACTACCCGTCCTCCTGGTACAGCAAGGCCAAAAAACCGGTGAGGCCGCCCACGCAGACGGGCAACCACGCCGCAGCGATGGGATGCATCAACTCAGCCTTGCTCAAATCCTCAGTTACTTTCGACAGAACGTAGAGCAGAAAGCCCGCACCCACGCCACTCAAAACCATCTTTTGCACGCCGCCCATCCGGAAGAAGCGAAGACTGACCGACGCCGCCAACATCACCATTGCAGCCAGCAAAAACGGCTGTGCGATGAGCTTGTGATACTGCAAACGGTAGCCGGCGGTCGCAAATCCCGAGCTCTCCGAAGATCGGATATAGCCGGGGAGTTGCCAAAAGGACACAGTTTCCGGGGTCGAGAAACTGTTGCGAATCTGGGCCGGCGTCAGGGTGGTCGTGATGTACAGGTTTTCCTGTTCGATCGGCGGCTTGTCGAGGGAGTATCGGCGCACTGATTTGAACGCCCAGCGGCCTTCTTCCAGAGCCGCCTCGCGGGCCTCGATTCGTTCCTTGAACTGCAGGTTTGTATCGAACCGGAACACCGTGAGACCGGTCAGCCGCACGCCCTGACGCTCGCTGCGGGCGGCGTTGATGATGGTCTGGCCCTCGCTGTTGATCTGGTTCAGCCAGAATCCGGCAGCGTCCTGGATGCCGCCGCCGGGTGCGGAGCCGAACAGCTCCGCTTCCATCCGCTTGGAAAGTTCGCGCAGGTTGGCCGACATCGGGTTGTAGGCGACCGTGGCGATGGTCCCGAGGATGATCGCGCTGGCCAGCGCGGGGGCGATGAATTGCCAGGCGGAGACGCCGGCGGCGCGCGCCACCACGAGTTCGAGCCGCCGCGACAGCGCGAGGTAGCAGGTCATCGCGCCGATCAGGACGCAGAACGGCATCAGCTTTTCGAGCAGCTGCGGCACGCGGTACAGCGACGTCTGCGCGACCGTGATCGCCGACGCCGACGCCAGCCCCGAGGTCTTGCGCACCATCTCGATGTAATCGACCAGCACCAGCAGTACGAAGATGCTCGCAAACACGCCCACCGCCGCGACCAGGAAGCGGCCGGCGAAGTATCGCCCGAGCGTATTGGTCAACATGCTCATGCTGTGGCCGGCCGTCCAAAGAGCCGCGCCAGGCGCGCATTCGATTTGTTGATCGCCTCGATCAGTGCGGCCGGCGGTTCCACCACCACGCCGCCGACAATCATCCACAACCCGACGCCGATCGATGCGAACAGCATCAAGTACTGGACCAGCGCGGCGGTGGGATTTTTCACCGCCATGACGGAGCAGGCAAATCCGGCCATGCGCAGGCCGAACACCGCGATAATCGAACCGCCGATCGAAAAGTTGCGGCTCTGCCGCGTGGTGCGTGGCGTGCCCAGGAACGCGAACGTCAGGACCGCGAACGCGAACGGATACACCGGCGCCATCAAGCGGTCGTGCAATTCGGCGTAGAATTGCCCGCCCAATCTCTTGAACACCGGATCGTTTTCATCGGGCGAAACCAGTTCCCAGAGGTAGCGTTCGCGAATCCCCAGCACCGCGTCGCGCTGATTGGAGAATTTCGACATGTCGAATGCGTAGCGCCCGAACGCCACCAGCGCGGGGTCGCGTTTGCCCGCCTCGAATCGTTCGAGATTGCCGTCTTCCAGCACCAGGTAGGAGCCGTTCTCGTTCTTCAGCACCGTGCCGTGATCGGCGATGATGGTGACGCGTTCTTTCGGATCGCGGCGATCGTCGACGAAGATGCCGGCGAGCACGCCGCCCGGCAGGCGTTCGCGGATGCGAATCGTCAGGTTCTGGTCGAGCTGGGCGAAGCGACCGGGCTGCAGGATGTTGGTCAGCACGTCCGCGGTGATCTCGGCGTCCCATTGCTTGATCCGGCGCATGCCGTCGGGAGCGAGATAGGCGCCGATAAAGGCGACCATCAGCGCCACCACGCAGGTGGCGTAGAAGAAGGGACGGAACAGCCGGAACGGCGAGAAGCCGGCGGCGTTCATCACGATGATCTCGGAATCGGTGGCGAGCTTGTTCAGCGTGTGCGAGACCGCGATCATCAGCGCGATCGGCGCGATGATCAGAACCAGCGCGGGAATCACCAGGCTGGTGATGCCGAGGAAGGTGATGATGGTCTGACCCTGGCTGGTCATCAGGTCGATTCCGCGCAACGCCTGCGTAATCCAGATCACGCCCGTCAGGCTGACCAGGACCAGCGCAAACGACGCAAGCGTCGTGCGGAAGATATACTTGTCGATAGACCCCATCGTTTACCGCACGATCCCACCTAGCGTGCCAAAAGAGCGGCTTGCGACCAATCCCGAAACCGGGATCCCCAAGGTCGCGCCGCCAGCCTTTCAGCCGTCTCCACTCTCACTACCATCCCTTTGATCCGTCAACAAAATGGCCGGGCCGTGGCACCCTTAGGATATGGTTAATTATTCGGCGCCTGTGGCCTTGGGGCCACGCAGGCGCTTGGCAGCGCCGCGGCTGACAGGCCATAGTGTGGCAAATCAAGGTCCCGGCTGATCGGGACCGCCGCCAAGAGACCATTCTGAATACCGCTCCGTGTATCCTTGGGACCGTTTCCGGTCCCGCAATCAGCCCTGAATTCTGGAGGAATTGCCTATGTCCGACGCCGTCAAGGTCGGCTTTGTCCCGTTTTCCGCGGCGGTTCGCGGCATTCTGGTGGTGTTTTGCGACGATGCGCTGAAGTTCGGCGCGGCGACCCGCAAGGCGCTGGGGTCGGCGGCCGACACCGTCAAGCGGGCGGCGGCGGCCAACCAGTTCAAGGGCAAAAGCGGCGCGGCGCTGGATATTCTGGCGCCGGAGGGAATCAAGGCGCCGCGGCTGATCGTCGTCGGTCTCGGCAAACCGTCGGCGCTGAAGGAGAAGGATTTTCTCAAATTCGGCGGCGTTACCGCCGGCAAGCTCAATGCCGCCAGCGACGCCGTCACCATCATCGCCGAACTGCCCGATGGTGCGATGCAGTCTGATCAGGCCGCCGCCGTCGCGGCGGGCGTCCGGCTGCGCGCCTATAAATTCGACCGCTACAAGACCAAGAAAAAGGACGAAAACGGCGCCTTGCGATCAGACGTTTCGATTGCGGTGGCTGACGTTGCCGCCGCTCGCAAAGCCTTCGCGCCGGAATCGCACGTCGTCGACGGCGTGATCATCGCGCGCGAGCTCGTCAACGAGCCGCCGAACGTGCTTTTCCCGATCGAGTTCGCGCGCCGAGCCAGTCAGCTCAAGAAGGTCGGCGTCAATGTCGAGGTGCTCGACGTCAAGGCGATGACCAAGCTCGGCATGGGTGCGCTGCTCGGCGTCGGCCAGGGTTCGACGCAGCCCAGCCGCACCGTGATCATGCGCTGGAACGGCGGCAAAAAGGGCGAGCAGCCGGTTGCCTTCATCGGCAAGGGCGTCTGTTTCGACACCGGCGGCATTTCCATCAAAGGCGCCGCCAGCATGGAAGACATGAAAGGCGACATGGGGGGAGCTGCCTGCGTCGTCGGCCTGATGCATGCGCTGGCGGCGCGCAAGGCCAAGATCAACGTCGTCGGCGCCATCGGCCTCGTCGAGAACATGCCTGACGGCAATGCCCAGCGTCCCGGCGACATCGTGACCTCGATGTCGGGGCAGACCATCGAGATCATCAACACCGATGCCGAAGGCCGGCTCGTGCTGGCCGACATGCTCTGGCACGTCAACAAGAAGTTCAAGCCGAAATTCATGGTCGACCTGGCCACGCTGACCGGCGCGATCATGGTCGCGCTCGGCACCGAGCATGCCGGCCTGTTCTCCAACAATGACGAGTTGTCGGAACGGCTGAGGAAGGCGGGCCTTGAGACTGGTGAGAAAGTCTGGCGTCTGCCGCTCGGTCCGGAATACGACAAGCTTATGGATTCGCAGTTTGCCGACATGAAGAATGCCGGTGCACGGTACGGCGGCTCGATCACCGCCGCCCAGTTCCTGCAGCGTTTCGTCGACGATACGCCGTGGGCGCATCTCGACATCGCGGGAACCGCGATGGGCGCGCCGAAAACCGAGATCAATCACAGCTGGGGTTCCGGCTACGGCGTTCGTCTGCTCGACCGGCTGGTCTCGGAATATTACGAAGCCAAAAAATAGCAGCGCAATAGCAGCGGAAGAGCTGAGAACTGCATGACGGAAGTCCTGTTCTACCATTTGCAGAACATGTCGCTCGAAAGCGTCCTGCCGCCGCTCCTGGAAAAGTCGCTGGAGCGCGGCTGGCGCGTGGTCGTGCAATCGACATCGCAGGAACGCACCGATGCGCTCGATGCGCATCTGTGGACCTACAGTGACGATTCGTTCCTGCCGCACGCCACCTGGCGCGCCGCCGACGCGCCGGATCAGCCCATCATCCTTTCGACTGAGGAGGGCAATCCGAACCGCGCCAATGTCAGGTTCCTGATCGACAATGCCGCGCTGCCTACCGATTCCGACAGCTACGAGCGCCTGGTGCTGGTTTTCAACGGCGACGATTCCGACGCGCTGACCGCGGCGCGCGGCGTCTGGACCGATTGCAAGGCCCGCGGCTTCGAGGTGACCTATTGGCAGGCCGACGAGCGGGGCCGCTGGCAGCGCCGGCAATAGCGATATAAGACAATTAATGATAATTTGAACTTTCTTCCGGCGGGCTTGTGGGTAGCCATGGTCGTGCCGCAAAGTGATGTTGGGACAAGTAGTTACATATCAAGGGCGGGGGAGCCTGGGTCTAGCGTGCGAGACGGAACGTTCAATCGAAAGCCATTGCTGGCGTTGCTTCTGCTCGGTCCCGTGATCGCGGGCTGCAGCGGCGCGCCCGACCTGCTTTCGAAGGATGCCGACTGGTTCTCGCGTCCCGGCCGCGTCTTCGTCAAAAACATTTCGATCGAGACGCCGCCGCTGACCCCGGACAAGCCGGTCACGGCGGAAGATATCGTCTCCGCCGACGGCGCCTGTCCGGGAATGGCGCCGCCATCAGGTGCGGCCGACGCCAATGCGCAGGCCGGCACGCCGCCCTCGACGACCGGTAGCGTCGCGCTCGGCCATACCGAATGCGACGTGGTCCGCGGCATCGGCCCGCCCGACAGCGTCAATTTCTCGAATAATCCCCGCGGCGACCGCGTTGCTGTCGTCACCTATTCGCGCGGCCAGCGCGCCGGCATCTACACCTTCACCGCCGGACGTCTGTCGTCGATCGAACGCGGGCCCGAGCCGGTGCAACAGCCGAGGGGCGCCAAGCCGAAGCGAAAGCCGGCGGCGACGTAAGCCGGATCGGTGGAAGTTTGGATCACCAACCCGCCGGGGAGGTAGCATCCGATCAGCGTTGAGCGATCACCAACAACATCATCGGCCGCTCCAGTTCTTCGGCCAGATCAGGGTTGCTGGCAATCTCATCGTCTGCAGGACTCCACTCCTGAACATGTCGGATCGTGAAGTGGGCACCGATCAGGGTGTTTAGCGTTGTGCCGATCGTCCGGTGATATTTCAGCACGTCTTTCGCGAGCCAATCTGTCCTTCGGGACCTTCGACGGAATATTGATTGACCGGCCACGTCCTGCGGCCATCACCATCAACCGACCAGCCCGGACGGGTCGGCGCCATGTATATTGGATGCTCGATAGTGAAGACGAGGTGCGCGCCTGACGTGAGCGAGCGATGCACCGTCCGAACCAGCCTTTCGAAATCCCGTACGTAGTGAAACGCAAGCGAACTATAAGCCAGATCGAACGAGGCTTCGGGTAGATCGAGATGATCGAGGTCAGCGATCGCATATTCGATGTCCGGATCGCTTGTATCGGCTGTGGCTCGAGCAATCATGTTCTCGGAAATATCCAGCGCGAGGATATGTGCTGCGCCTTGCATCTTCGCCCATCGGGCGAACCAGCCGAAACCGCAGCCGAGATCGACGATCCGCTTGCCGCCCAAATTCGGAAGGCGCGTGCGTATCGCGGGCCATTCAGGGGCGCCGTCGAGCCCGTACACTGAGCGGCGCAAATTGCTGTAGCCGGCAAAAAACTCGGGATTGTCGTAGATATTCTGCGCCATTCTCGGCTCCGCAGGTGCGGGGCGGTTTGCCCAGGATCGCTTTCAGCCGGTCGCCTCGTCATATTGCGAACTTGCTTCCAGCCAGTCTTCCTCAGCGCGCTGCAGTGCGGTTGCGGCACCGGCGCGGGCCTTGCTGAGCTGGGCGGCCTGCTTCGGATCGCGCGTGAACAGGTCCGGCAGCGCGAGGGCGGTGTCGATCTTGGCGATGATGCCGTTGATGCGCGCGATCTCGGCCTCGGCCTCGGCGATTTTCTGCCGCAGCGGCGTGCGCTTTTCGCTCTTGCCGCGCTCGGGTTTTGAGTTTTCTTTCGCGCGCTCATTGCCACGGTCGCGCGAAGAGGGTCTGACATCGCGGATCGACAGCACCATCCGCCGGTACTCGTCGAGATCGCCGTCATAGGTCGTCACGGTCTGGTTGGCGACCACCCATAATTGATCGGCGCAGGCTTCGATCAGATAGCGGTCATGCGAGACCATGATGACGGCGCCCGGAAATTCATTGATCGCTTCGGCCAGGGCGGCGCGGCTGTCGATGTCCAGATGGTTGGTCGGCTCGTCCAGGATGATCATGTTGGGGCCGTAGAACGTCGCGAGGCCGAGCAGCAGCCGCGCCTTCTCGCCGCCCGACAGGCTTTTCACCAGGGTGTCGCCGGCCTTGCCGGAAAATCCGATGGCGCCGACCCGCGCCCGCACCTTGCTCTCGGGCGTCTCGGGCATCAGCTTGCGGACATGGTCGTAGGGCGAGCCATCCAGGTTGAGTTCGTCGACCTGATGCTGCGCGAAATAGCCGACCGACAGTTTTTCCGCGCGCGTGATCCGCCCGGAGAATGGCGGCAGCTTGTTCGCGAGCAGTTTTACAAGTGTCGATTTGCCGTTGCCGTTCGATCCCAGGAGCGCGATGCGGTCCTCGGTGTCGATGCGCAGCGTGACGCGGTTGAGCACGGGTTTTTTGGGATCGTAGCCGACCGAAACGTCATCGACCGCGATGATTGGCGGCGACAGCATTTTTTCAGGCGTCGGGAATGAAATCTCG
Organism: Bradyrhizobium sp. OAE829; assembly: GCF_040546575.1. Lineage (NCBI taxonomy): Bacteria > Pseudomonadati > Pseudomonadota > Alphaproteobacteria > Hyphomicrobiales > Nitrobacteraceae > Bradyrhizobium > Bradyrhizobium sp. OAE829. The sequence goes on from NZ_JBEPOE010000001.1 coordinate 8,086,628, forward strand.
CGCACGTCCTGCGTCACCAGGGCCGTGACCGGTTTCATCCGCTCCAGCATTTTCACGCGCGACTGGGCCTGACGCGCCTTGGACGCTTTCGCCTTGAAACGGTCGACGAACGCCTGCAGCCGCTTGCGCTCGTCCATCTGCCGCTTGGCGTGCTTGGCGTCGAGCATCTCGCGCGTGGCGCGTTGCTCCTCGAACGACGAATAGGTGCCCTTGTAGAGCGTCAGCTTGCCGCGATCGAGATGCAGGATCTGGTCGACCGACGTGTCCAGCAAATCGCGGTCATGGCTGATCACGATCACCGTGCGCGGATAATTCGCCAGATGCTCTTCCAGCCAGAGCGTGCCTTCGAGGTCGAGATAGTTGGTGGGCTCGTCGAGCAGCAGCAAATCGGGCGCCGCGAACAGCGTCGCGGCGAGTGCGACGCGCATGCGCCAGCCGCCGGAGAATTCCGAACAGGGGCGGGCCTGATCCGCGGTCGAGAAGCCGAGACCCGAGAGGATCGCAGCAGCCCGAGCGGGCGCCGAATGTGCATCGATATCGACCAGCCGGGTCTGAATCTCGGCGATCCGGTGCGGATCGTCGGCAGTCTCGGCTTCCTGCAGCAACGCGTCGCGTTCCAGGTCGGCCTTCAGCACGACGTTGATGAGGCTTTCCGGCCCGTCGGGGGCTTCCTGCGCAAGGCTGCCGATGCGCCAGCGCGGAGGTATCGAGATGCTGCCGGATTCGGTCGGCAGATCACCGCGAATCGCGTGAAACAGCGTCGATTTGCCGACGCCGTTGCGGCCGACGAAGCCGACGCGCGCGCCGGGCACGATCTGTACCGAGCTGTCCTCGATCAAAAGCCGTCCGGCAATCCGGATCGAGATATCTGTGATTGAAAGCATGCGGCCTTGTCACCGGACCGGCTGCCAAACGCAACCGAATTATGTGACGAACAGGCGCTCCTGAGGCTCCCGATACAGGTTAATGCCGCTCGTTTTCACGCCGGCGGAGCTCATTGATCAATTGCTGCAAACGGGGCGAGAGTTCGGTTTCCGGACGCATAAACTGCTGCAACCGTTCGCCGACGGCATCGCAGATCGATCGCGAAGGCCGGTGATCGATCTGCTCGAAAGCGGGATTGATTCGGCTATCCATGGCGAGTTCCAGCATTGCTTTTGAGTAAGTCTGAGTAAGTTGCTGCAGGATCAAGTCACGAGGCTGCGATTTGTTTCCGGTTGCAGAACTCCTATGCGTGCGTCTGAAGCGAGCCGGAAAGGCACAGTCCCGCAGGTTCCCCGAATGGCCGGGGGCAATAGCGGGGCCCGCCGAAGCGGTTGCGGGCCCATTCCCGGCAAAGCTCGGGCAATGCAAGGCGATCGATTGCGAAACGCGATCATCCGATCGCGAAGCGTGATCGTCTCTTCGTGGTTTCGGCACGGAAAACGCGCCGTCCGTGAAGTCGCTTCTGGTCGGCCCACAAGACGTCCGACTGCCTGAAAGCCCAACGTGCTGAACGCCTTCGGACCGGCGTGAAATGGCTGCAATCAAGGGCTCGAAGCGTTTTCGGCCGAAAGCCCGCCTTGGCGCGATCCGGGAGCGGCAGCGGTCCGGCCAAGGAAAACGCGTCAAAACTGCGCGATAGCGCGGCATTGGGTCGCTTGCCGTCGCAGGACTGCGCCGATATAAGCCCCCAACTCCCAATCAGTGTTTGCAAGGACGTAACTATGGCGATGGAACGCACTTTCTCGATCATCAAACCCGACGCGACCGAGCGCAATCTGACCGGCGCCGTCAACGCGTTGATCGAGAAGGCGGGTCTTCGGATCGTGGCCCAGAAGCGCATTCGCATGACGCGCGATCAGGCCGAAACCTTTTACGCGGTCCACAAGGCGCGTCCGTTCTTCGGCGAACTGGTCGACTTCATGACGTCGGGCCCGGTCGTGGTGCAGGTGTTGCAGGGCGAGGGTGCGGTACTGAAATATCGCGACGTGATGGGCGCCACCGATCCGTCGAAGGCGGCCGAGGGCACGATCCGCAAGGTTCACGCCAAGTCGATCGGCGAGAACTCGGTGCATGGTTCGGACGCGACGGAAACGGCCGCGATCGAAATCGCGCAGTTCTTTTCCGGCAACGAAATCGTCGGTTAATTCAAAACAAGCGGCGCGCGAGCGCCGCCCAGGACGGCCGAGCGCCGGGGGGAGCATGCTGTGAACTGGGTGCTGCAAATTTTCGATCCGGCGACGATCTCGACTTTCTTCACGCAGTTTCAGGCCGAAATGCAGCAGCCCGCCTTCTGGGTCGCGCTCGGCAAGATCATGTGGATCAACATCCTGCTGTCGGGCGACAATGCGCTCGTCATCGCGATGGCGTGCCGCGGGCTGCCGCCGCGCCAGCGGTTCTGGGGCATGATCCTCGGCGCCGGCGTCGCCGTCGGGCTGCGCATCATCTTCACCGGCATCGTCGTGTCGCTGATGGCGCTGCCTTTCCTCAAGCTGGTCGGCGGCCTGGCGCTGCTCTACATCGCGGCCAAGCTGCTGGTGCCCGAAGATGAAGGTGAGGGCGACGTTCACGCGGCGGCGCATCTGTGGGCGGCCGTGCGGATCGTGGCGATCGCAGACATCGTGATGAGCCTCGACAACGTGATCGCGGTCGCAGCGGCCGCCAATGGCAGCATTCCGTTGCTGGTGATCGGCCTTGGCGCGCAGCGGCCGCCAATGGCAGCATTCCGTTGCTGGTGATCGGCCTTGCGATCAGCGTTCCCCTGATCGTTGCCGGTGCGGCGCTGATCATGGCGCTGCTGACGCGCATGCCGGCTCTGGTGTGGGCCGGTGCAGGCCTGCTCGGCTGGGTCGCCGGCGAGGTGATGGCCACCGATCCTGCCGTCGTTCCGTATTTGCGTGCGCTTTCCGATGGGCCGATCGGCGTTTCGCTCGACCGCGTTTTCAGCCCGATCGGCTTGCACTTCGCCAATGGCGGTCATGGTGCCGAAGTGGTTTGCGGCCTGATCGGCATCGCGATCGTGCTGGTGATCGGTTCGATGTGGCGCAAGACCGCGCAGCAGAAACACGCCGCCGAGCACGCCGCCAAGGCGGCGTAGGTGTTCAGACAGCGGATTGCGTAGCGAACGGCTCGCATCGCGAAACGGTAACGCCCGGGAATCTCCCGGGCGTTTTTTGTGTGAGCTTGAGTTCTCGGCGACCCCTCGCATCCATGCTTGGGGCCGTTGTGCGATGAGACAGGGATGAGTTCTGTCTTTACCGCCGCACGATCGATCCGGAGCGTCCGACCAGCCGGGCCAGTTGCTTGAAACGGCTGCCGACACGGTCGGCAACCAGATCGACCATCCGGTGCTCGAACACCAGCATCAGCTTGCGGCCCTGGCTGCGGAAATGCGTCGCGGGCAGCACGCCGGTTCGCGCCGCCGAGATCAGATGCGCAACGCGGAACGCCGCGCCCAGCATTCTGGCGCGTTCGTCCATCGCCGGAGGCACCAACTCGCGGATCCGCGCCGGCGGTTCGTTTTCCTCGCTGAGACCGGCGTAGCGGTAAAACACCGACAGCGCGACAAAGGCGCGGCCCTGGTGGCTGATCGAGCCGAAATTGCCGTTGGTGATCAGGCTCAGCGTCTCTTCGCCGCGATGGTCCGGATGCACCCGCCAGCCGATGTCGGACAGCAGGCATGCGGCGTGGCGCAGCCGGCGTTCCTCCGGCGTTTCGCGCAGCTTGACGACCCTGACCAGACGATCGGTCCACGAGACCAGTTCTTCGGCATGGCGGGCGGAGCGCGACAACAGCTGGTTCAGCGTCTGCGCGGCGCAGATGAATCCATCGAGGGCGCGTTCGGATGGCGGCAGCTTTTCGTACAATAACCCCTCGCGCACGCCGAAGGTCGAGAACACGATGGTCTTGGGCCTGGCAACGCGAATGATGTGTTCGAGCACCAGCGCCGCGTAGGTCAGCAGCGGCCGCCGCGCGTCGGAGATCATCTCGATATTGGCCAGCATGTTGGCCGCGGCCAGCCGCCTCAGCCGCTGCGCGAAGTCGAGCGCTTCCGCCGCCGGGATCGAATAGCCGTGCATCACCCGCAGCGGGTAGTCGCTCTGGATGATGTGGATGCGCGCCAGCGCGCGCCAGGTGCCGCCGACCGCATAGAAGGTGCGGCCGCGGCCGGCCTTGAGCTGGGCGACGTCGGACAGTTCGTCGGAGACGATCCGCTCGGCGCGTTTCAGCGATTTGTCCGACAGGTCCTGCAGCGCCAGGCTTCCGAGCGGCAGCGTGACGCCGCTGCGGACGCGGTTGCGGTGCACGTCGATCAGTTCGAGCGATCCGCCGCCGAGATCGCCGACGATGCCGTCGGGATCATGCACGCCGGAGACGACGCCGAGCGCCGACAATTTGGCCTCGCGCGGTCCCGACAGGATTTGAATGCGGGCGCCGCAGATGCGCTCGGCCTTGGCGATGAAATCGGGGCCGTTGGAGGCGTCGCGGCAGGCCGCCGTGGCGATCGCATAGACGCGGCCGACCTTCTGGATCTTGCACAACGCGCGAAACCGCCGCAGCGCGGTCAACGCCTTGGCGACGGCGTCGGTAGCCAGCAGCCCGGTGGTCTGGACTTCGCGGCCGAGCCCGCACAGCGCCTTCTCGTTGAAGATCGTGACGAGGCTGCGCGCCATCGTTTCATAGACGACGAGACGAACCGAGTTCGAACCGATATCGATGACGGCGACGCTGGTCGAGCGCTTGCGCGGCCGCTTCACCGCCAATCCCCCATATGACGCAACCCGCTAGGACGAATGCTGACGCTCATTACGGCGCGTGAGGCGGCGCGGCGAAGATTCCTTGAGAGACTTTCCACGGCCTGACAGACTCGGATTCGTCATGAAGTAATTGTGCAGATTGAACGGCTCTTCGCCTTTCGCGGCCTTCATACGCGTTGAAGACCCGTCCGGCAACAATTGCCAGCTTTGCTCGGTATCCTTCAGGTTCGCGACCATGATCTGTTCGAGAACCTGCTGATGCACCGTAGGATTTTGCAGCGGGCAGAGCACCTCGACGCGGCGGTCCAGGTTCCGCGGCATCATGTCGGCGGACGAGATATACACAGCAGCTTTTGTGCTCGGCAGGCCTTGACCCATGCCGAAGCAGTAGATTCGGCCGTGTTCGAGGAACCGGCCGATGATGGATTTGACGCGGATGTTCTCGGAAAGTCCGGGCAGCCCGGGCCGCAGGCAGCAGATGCCGCGCACCACGAGCTCGATCGAAACGCCGGCCTGCGAGGCCTCATACAGCGCATCGATGATATCAGGATCGACCAGCGAGTTCATCTTCATCCAGATCGCGCCGGGCTTGCCGTGGCGGGCGTAATTGGATTCGCCCTTGATGTGTTCGATGATGCGGTTGCGCAGCGTCAGCGGCGACACCGCCATGCGCTCGATGTCGCTGGGTTCGGCGTAGCCGGTGATGTAGTTGAACACCCGCGCTGCATCGCGCCCGATGATCGGGTCCGAGGTGAAGTAGGACAGGTCAGTATAGATGCGCGCGGTGACCGGATGATAATTGCCGGTGCCGGTGTGGACATAGGTGGTGAGGTTGCCGCCCTCGCGGCGCACCACCATCGACAATTTGGCGTGGGTCTTCAGTTCGATGAACCCGTACACCACCTGCACGCCGGCGCGTTCGAGGTCGCGCGCCCAGCGGATATTGGCTTCTTCGTCGAACCGCGCCTTCAGTTCGATCAAGGCGGTCACCGACTTGCCGGCTTCGGCGGCTTCGGCCAGCGCGCGCACGATCGGCGAGTTGTTCGAGGTGCGGTAGAGCGTCTGCTTGATGGCGACCACGTCGGGGTCGCGGGCGGCTTGTTGCAGGAATTGCACGACGACGTCGAAGGATTCATAGGGGTGATGGACCACCAGATCCTTCTGCCGGATAGCGGCGAAAATATCGCCGCCATGGTCGCGCACGCGCTCGGGATGGCGCGGCACATAGGGCACGAATTCGAGGTCGGGCCGGTCGAGCCGCGTCAGTTGCGACAGTTCGTTCATCGCCAGCACGCCGTCGACCAGGAAAATCTCATCGTCGGCTGTGGACAGCGCCTGCTGCACGAAGGCGCGAAGCTCTTCCGGCATCTTGGCTTCGATCTCGAGCCGGATCACCGATCCGCGTCGCCGCCGCTTCAGCGCGGTCTCGAACAGGCGCACCAGATCCTCGGCCTCTTCCTCGATTTCCAGTTCGGAGTCGCGGATGATGCGGAAGGCACCCTGGCCCTTGACGGTGTAGCCGGGGAACAGGCGGCCGATGAACAGGCCGGTGGCCTGTTCCAGCGTGATCAGGCGTACCGCGCCGTCCTTGCCCGCGGGCATGCGGATAAAGCGGTCGATCTTGCCGGGCATGCGGATCAGCGCGTTCATCGGCTTGCCGTCGGCGACCCGCGACAAATGCAGCGCGATCGTGAAACCAAGGCTCGGGATGAACGGGAAGGGGTGCGCCGGATCGATGGCGAGCGGCGTCAGCAGCGGGAAGATGTTGTGGAGGAAGTGATCCTCGATCCAGGTCCGCTCGGCCTTGGTGACGTCGTGGCTGTCGACCAGAATGATGCCGGTCTGGGACAGAATGGTGCGCAGATCGCTCCAGATCGCCTGCTGGTCGGAGGCGAGTTCCGAAACCGTCTGGTTGATGCGGACAAGCTGCTCGGAGGGGGTCAGGCCATCCGGGCTGCGTTCGGCAATACCTTCGCGGACCTGCGCCTTGATACCGGCGACACGGACCATGAAGAATTCATCAAGGTTATTGGCTGAAATCGACAGGAACCGGACCCGCTCCAGCGTGGGATGGCCGGGATTGACGGCTTCCTCAAGCACCCGGCGATTGAAATGCAGCCAGGACAGCTCGCGATTGATGAACCGCTCCGGGCTGGTGGCGATCGCCAGCGGCGCTTCGGCAACTACGTCTTTTTCTTTTATTTCAACAACTTGTGCCGAGTCCATGAAGTTTCGATCCATCTCAGTTGGAGCGCAGCGCCAATCTAGGCGGATGCCGTGCGCACCATGTGATAGTTGGATGACGTTTCGATGACATTGATGTTCCGCCGGCCGCCGCCGTCAAGGCGGCGGGGGCGTGACATGGCGCGCAGCGCCAGCCGCGCCCGTCAGGCGTTGCGCAGCAATTCGGCTGCCAGCGCCCGGGTCACCGGCCGGCCGAGCCGCAGCGCCTCGCTATCCAAGAGGTCGATGGCCTGGCGCGCAGCCGCATAGGACCGCTCGATCCGGCTGGCGAGATAGCTCACGACCGTCTCGTCGATGCTCAACTGACGGTCGGCGCAAAATTTGACGATCAGGCCGCGGAACAGCAAATCGTCGGGCGGCAATAGCGGCACCGTCGGCACCGCGCGCAGCCGCGACCGCAGATCGCGAAGTTCGACCTCGAAGGCCGATGGCGCAATCCGCGCCGTCATCAGAATGGAGGCTTCGTCTTCCCGCCCCAGATTCATCAGGTGGAACATCGCGCGCTCGTCGAAATCCCCTGGTTTCAGGTCCTCGACCACCAGCGCCCCGGTCGCAAGCGCGCCGGGTACGGCGGTGGGCGTCAGAGCGTGTGCAGATATCGAGCGGGCGCCGGCCTGTTCGGCCCAGATCGCGGCGAGATGGCTCTTGCCGGAGCCTTCCGGGCCTACCAGCAGCATGATGCGGTTGGGCCAGTCGGGCCAGCTTTCAATTAGCGTCAGGCCCGCCTCATTGGCCGGCCCTTCCAGAAAATTGTCGCGGGTCAGGCTTTCTGCGTGCGGCAGCGCAAAGGCAAGTTGACGGGGTTGAACGCGAACTGCCACGCAGATCTCCGGAACCATAGCGTTTTCAAGCGAAGCGGGTACCGGTTCGCGTGAAGAAAACGCGTCAAACAAAACGCTTCAGGAAGGCGGCCTATTTGGCCTCAATCGTACTCATGTGCCGCACCCACTCCACGAGATAGAGGGAGACGGAAACCAAAGTAAAGACCGTAACAAAACCCATCAGGATCAGGTCGTATGGCGTCGGCTTGAAGTTGAAGCCGAGCGACGCCAGCACCAGGGCGGCGAACGCCACCTGCGCCACCGTGTTGAGCTTCGAGACCATCAAGGGTTTCATCGGGATAGGCTTGTCGAACAACCATGACACGATCACGGCGGTGACGATCATGATGTCGCGCGACACCACCAGGATCACGATCCACAGCGGCACCGCGCCCCAGATTCCGAGCGAGACGTAGATCGAGACCAGAAGCGCCTTGTCGGCGAGCGGGTCGAGCAGGGCGCCGAGCTCGCTGGTCATATTGAAGCGCTTGGCGAGGAAACCGTCGACGGCGTCGCTGACACCGGCAATCACGAAGATCGCGAATGCTATCTCCATCTGTCTTGAGGCGATCGCCCAGACGATAATGGGCACCAGGATGATGCGACCCAGCGTAATGATATTCGGAATATTCAACTCGGTCGCTTCCCGGCTACCTGGCCACCGGCCCTGATTACGTAACAGATCCGGCCCTTTGCGGGGCAGGCCGGTTGTTATCTACATAGTATATCGACCTGCCGCTTGCGAGCCATTGCAGGATGGCCGAAATCCTCGTAACCAGCCGTCTTCTGACGGGAATTGAGCATGATCGACCGCAAAAACGGGCTCACTTACGCCGATTCGGGCGTCGATATCGATGCGGGCAATCGCCTCGTCGATCTCATCAAGCCGATGGTGCGTGCCACCGCCCGCGCCGGCGCCGACGCCGAAATCGGCGGCTTTGGCGGGCTGTTCGACCTCAAGGCGGCAGGCTTCACGGACCCGGTGCTGGTGGCCGCGACCGACGGGGTCGGCACCAAGGTCAAGATCGCGATCGAAACCGGCCTGCATGGCGGCATCGGCATCGACCTGGTGGCGATGTCGGTCAACGACCTCGTGGTGCAGGGCGCCGAACCGCTGTTCTTCCTCGACTATTTCGCCTGCGGCAAGCTCGATCCGGAAGCCACGGCGGCTATCGTGGCCGGCATCGCCGAGGGCTGCCGGGAGTCCGGCTGCGCCCTGATCGGCGGCGAGACCGCGGAAATGCCCGGCCTCTACAAGGACGGCGATTACGACCTCGCGGGCTTTGCGGTCGGGGCTGCCGAGCGCGGCACGCTGCTGCCGAGTTCGGACATTGCGATCGGCGACGCCGTGATCGGTCTTGCCTCCTCGGGCGTGCATTCCAACGGTTTCTCGCTGGTTCGGAAAATCGTCGAAAACGCCGGCCTTGCCTTTGACGCGCCGGCGCCGTTCTCGCCCGTCATGACGCTCGGCGGCGCGCTGCTGATACCGACGCGGCTCTATGTGAAATCCTGCCTGCGCGCGATCCGCGAAACCGGCGCCATCAAGGGCCTCGCCCACATCACCGGCGGCGGCTTCACCGACAACATTCCGCGCGTGCTGCCCAAGCATCTCGGGGTCGGCATCGATCTGGCGCGGCTGCCGGTATTGCCGGTCTTCAAGTGGCTGGCCGAGCAGGGCGGCATCGCCGAACTCGAATTGTTGCGCACCTTCAACTGCGGCATCGGCATGGTCGCGATCGTCAAGCCGGATGCGATCGACAGGGTCACCGAAATCTTCACCGAGGGCGGCGAGACTGTCGCCCTGCTCGGCGAAGTGATCGCGGCGCAAGGCGAGCATCGCGTGGTCTATAACGGTCATCTGGACCTGTCGCGGTGACGCCGTGAAGCGCCGCGTCGCCATTCTGATCTCCGGGCGCGGATCGAACATGGCCGCGCTGATCGACGCGGCGAAGCTTGCGGATTTCCCGGCGGAAATCGTCACCGTGATTTCCAACCGCGCCGATGCCGGCGGCCTGGAAAAGGCAGCTGCGAGCGGCATTCCCACGACTGTCATCGAGAGCAAGCCGTTCGGCAAGGACCGCGCCGGCTTCGAGGCGGTGCTGCAGCGGGCGCTCGATGAAAAGAATGTCGAGCTGATTTGCCTTGGCGGGTTCATGCGGCTGTTCACCGCCGAATTCGTCAAACGCTGGTACGGCAAGATGCTCAACATCCACCCCTCGCTGCTGCCGTCCTTTCCGGGCCTCGATCCGCACGGCCAGGCGCTCGCGACCGGCGTGAAGATTTCAGGCGCCACCGTGCATTTCGTGATCCCGGAAACCGACGCCGGGCCGATCGTGATGCAGGGCGCGGTCGCGGTCGCCGATGGCGACACCGCCGAGACGCTGGCGCAGCGCATCCTCGGCATCGAGCACCGCATCTATCCCGCGGCGCTGCGGCTGCTCGCCAGCGGCAAGGTCCGCCTCGAAGGCGACGTCTGCCGGATTTCGGGGCAGGCCGCGCCGGACGGAACCCTGATTTGGCCCCTCCAGGACTAGGGCCGATCGACATTCAGGATTCCCAAGAGGTGTAATCGCTGATTCATAGGGTTCCGTGATTTGCACGGAGCGGATGATGGCGACGAGAAGATACGAGCTGAACGAGGCGCAGTGGGTAAAGATTTCACCACTGCTGCCGGGCAAGGGTGGCGACCCTGGCCGGACGGCCGCGGATAACCGTCTGTTCGTGAACGGATGTTTGTGGGTTCTGCGCTCTGGGGCGCATTGGTGCGACCTGCCGGAGCGGTACGGCAAGTGGAAATCGGTGCACCGGCGGTTCAGCCGCTGGTGCCATGCGGGCGTCTGGGAACGTGTGTTCACAGCCCTGACGGCGGACCGTGACAATCAGTATCTGATGATCGACAGCACCATCGTTCGTGCCCATCAGCAGGCAGCGAGCGGAAAAGGGGGGCCAAAGATCAGGCGCTGGGGCGCTCCCGAGGTGGACTGACGACGAAGATCCACATGCTGGCCGACGCGCTCGGTCGCCCGCTCCGCTTCGTCATTACGGCCGGCCAGACTGGCGACGTCACCCAGGCGCCTGCCTTACTTCACGGTCAGAACGGCGATGCCGTGCTCGCCGACAAAGCCTATGACAGCAACGCCATGCGCGCGATCATCGCTGATATGGGCGCAACAGCGGTCATCCCGTCCAACCGAACCCGCAGGATCATCATCCCGCACGACACCATGGCCTACAAACAGCGCAATCGCATCGAGCGCTGCTTCTGTCGCCTCAAGCACTTCCGGCGCTTGGCCACACGCTACGACAGACGATCTTCCCACTTTGCCGGCTTCATCCACCTCGCCGCAGCAATGATTTGGGGGCAATGAATGTCGATCGGCCCTAGGCCAGTGCCACCCAATCCAAGAGCTGTGGCCGCCGAACAACAGCGGCTCCTATTCAGTCCCCGGTGAGGCCCGTAAGCGATTGACGCTCCGCACGAACTGGGCGCAAATCCGGGCTTGCCGACCGGCTTGTCGCGCATTTTTCGAGCGGGCGCTTTTTTCGGGACTGAAATTGATGCGCTGCGCATCGCGAGCGGAGAGGATCGGGGGCGGTCGCGCTTTGGCGCGACTGGCGGCGATCGTGTTCGTGCTGGCGTTCGGCGTGACTTCCGCGCAGGCACAGCTGACGCCGACACCGACCCCCACGCCAACACCGACGGCCTCGCCGACGCCAACGCCCACACCGTCCCCGACGCCGCAGATGATCAACTCAGCGGTGTCGTCGACATCAACCATCACCAATCTCGGCAGCAGTTTCCTGGAACGGTTCGGCACCACCAGCGGCTTCAGCCGCATGATGCGGACCAACCCCGGCGGCGGCGGCGCCTCCGAGGCTGCGGAAACGCCGCGCTACCGGACCTGGTTCGAGGGCTATGGCATTTCAGCCAACAACGGTCCGCTCGGGTTTTTCGTCGGCGACAAGCGCAAGACCTGGGGCGGCGTCGCCGGCATCGGCGCGCGCATCGCAACCGGCGTCAATGTCGGCTTCTCCGTCGACCAGAGCCGCACCGACATCGATGTGCCGCTGGCGCTCCAGTCAGCCGGGATCGACCTGACCCAGTTCGGCTTCAACGCCTCCGTGGATGCCGGGCCGTGGACCTGGGCCAGCGTGATCGTGCACGGTTTTGGCAACATCAATTCGCGCCGCGATACCGGTTTGGGTTTCGCGACCGCCGGCTACAACGCCAGGCTCGACGGCGTGCTGAGCGAGATCAGCTATTACTGGTCCAAGGACCAGTACCGCATCGTGCCCAAGGGCGCGGTGGAATATGTCCGCGCCCAGACCGGCGCGTTCCAGGAGTTCGGTGGCCTCGATCCGGTGACGGCAACGGGCGCGAGCGTGCAGCGCTTCCGCGTGCTGGTTGGTGCCGAGGTCGGGCATTACTGGATCTTCGACCAGAAGATTTTGGACCTGTCGGCCTACGGCAAGTTCGTCAACAACGTCGTGCAGAATTTCTCCGACACGACGGTCAGCCTCGGCGCCCAGAGCGTGACCTTCCAGGGCATCGGCGAAAGCCAGTACGGCGCGGATGCCGGCGCCTCGGCCTCGCTGAGCCTGACCAACACCGCGCGCCTCTACATCAACTACGACGCCAAATTCCGCGCCGCGATGCAGTCGCACCAGGGCACGTTCGGCCTCGAGTTGAAATGGTAGTGGGGCTTTCATCCTTCGAGACGCGGCGAAGGCGCCGCTCCTCAGGATGAGGGTAGGGCGTCAAGGCGAACGCTTGAGCGTCGGATGAAATCTTAGACCCTCATGGTGAGGAGCACGGCAACGCCGGGCGTCTCGAACCACGAGGCCACCGGCGTCAGAGACGGGCTACGTCAAACCGCCGTATCCCGATCGACCCTGACCACGCGGCCTTTTTCAATCGCGAGCGCCAGCCTGCCGTGCTTCAGCGACAGTGCCGCCTCGCCGAACAATTCGCGGCGCCAGCCGTGCAGGGCGGCGACGTCGGCCTTGTCGTCGGCCGCGATCTGTTCGAGGTCGTCGACGGTTGCGATCACCTTGCTGGCCACCGCATGACGCTCCGAGGTCATTCGCAGCAACACCTTCAGGAGCTCGACGATCGCAGCGCCATTCGAGTTGCCGCGCGGCTTTTCGAGCTTCGGCAAGGTCGCAGGATCGCGCGCGATGCCGCGCTGTACGGCGGCGACGATGTCGCTACCCCATTTGGAGCGGTCGAAACCCTTCGGCAGCGAGCGCAAATTGGCGAGACGCTCCAGCGAGGTCGGCGCATGGGTGGCGATGTCGCCGACCGCGTCGTCCTTCATCACGCGGCTGCGCGGCACGTCGCGGCTCTGCGCTTCCTGTTCGCGCCAGGCTGCGACTTCCATCAGCACGGCCAATTCCTTGGGCTTGCGCACCCGCGTCTTCAGCCGCTCCCAGGCGCGCTCGGGATGAAAATCATAGGTCTTCGGCGAGGTCAGGACTTCCATCTCCTCGCTGACCCATTCGTTGCGGCCGCGCTTCTTCAAATCGGCATCCAGCGCCGCGAACACGTCGCGCAGATGGGTGACGTCGGAGACCGCGTAATGCATCTGGTCTGATGTCAGCGGCCGGCGCGACCAGTCGGTGAAGCGATGCGTCTTGTCCGGCCGGTGGCCGGTGATGCGCTCGACCAGCGCGTCGTAGGCGATGCTGTCGCCATAGCCGAGCACCATCGCCGCCACCTGGGTGTCGAAGATCGGGTGCGGAATGGTGCCGGACTGGTGCCAGACGATCTCGATGTCCTGCCGCGCGGCATGGAACACCTTCAGGACCGCCTCATTGCCCATCAATTCGAAGAACGGCTTGAGGTCGATGCCCTCGGCCAGCGTGTCGATCACGACGGCTTCGTCCGCGCTCGCCATTTGGACGACGCAGAGCAGGGGGTAATAGGTCGTCTCGCGGAGGAACTCCGTGTCGACGGTGATGACCGGGTGCTTGGAGAGGCGATCGCAGGCAGCCGCGAGGTCGGAAGTGGTGGTAATCAGATCCATGAACAGTCCATGACGCTTCCGACAGGCGTTCTGCCGAAAGCGCAGGTATGTCAAGGGTCTTCGGGCAAAATTTGGCCCTGGAAAGGAGGCAAAGCACCGCTTTCTGCGTGCGCTTTGCGGCAGGACGCGCTTGGGACGTGCCCTGCAAACCTTGGTTCCGGCCTAGGATGCCGGTTCGAAGCCCGGCCGGCCGGAAAGAATTACTCGTAGCGGGCGTGTTTCGACGGCCGGCGCCCTGAGGGCAGAGCGAGCACGACGAGGCAGAGCGCTACCATCATCAGCCCGATGAATTCGATGGCAAAGAGGTTCAGCGAAAACCCGTCCACGGCAATCTCTCCCCAGTACGGTCGTTAGAATTGTCGGGAGTGGATTGAGGGGATGTTAATCGAAATGGTTAAGCGCCGGGTCCGTCCGGCAATGGTGGACGGGCGCTTAAGAAGTGGGGTTAACGGGGCGGGGGCGAATGCAACTTTGGGGCGAAGCGATTTGTCAATGAAGCTGCGCCATGTAGGGCATTGAAGGGTGAGTGCTCGCGCTCGTCTCATGGGGTTTGTCCGAATGAAGCGGCTCGGCATCGCCTTAGCTCTGATCGCCGGCGCAGTCGTGTTCTACGTGACGGCCTATCCGAGCCTGACACTGCGATACCGACTGACGCTTGAGGCGCAGGTTGGCGACGAGCCCAGGATCGGATCGGGTGTTATCGAAGTCACCTACAGCAAGGTTGTTCGGGTCTGGGCCACGACGGACCTCTCGATTGACGTCAGGGGTGAAGCGGTCGTGCTCGATCTCGGCTCCCGCGGCATGTTGTTCGCGTTGCTCGCGGCAGACACCGATAGCCGATCTATCCCGGAGTCTATCATTCTGCGCGCGTACAATTTTGACGGCGGCGCGTTCCCGGGACCGTCCGTCGAAGAAGGCCAGAAGCAGCTTCGGCGCCTCTCGGGCAAGCGCGAACTGCCGCTGGACAGTCTTCCCATGCTAGTCCGGTTTCGCGATCTGAACGATGCGATGACAGTGGAGCGAGTCAGTCCGCTCAACATCGGGGAGCGTTTCGGCGCAGATGCCAAGCTGGTTCGCGCCACGCTGGAGATCGTCCCTGCCGGGGTTTGGCCGCTCAATGCGTTCGGTATTACGGGGCAGCCGACTACGACGGGTATCGAACGCAAATTGCCTTGGTGGAACGGTCCGTTCCCATGGGAGAAGCCGATGGGCAATGGCGTTTTCATCGACACGCGCATGGAAGCCATCAAAGCGAACAAGATAGAGTTCAAACGAGGATAGCGAGTAGCCCGCACCAGCGCAGCGGTATGCGGAATGAGAACTCGGTAAGGAAACGGACGAGGGAAACGCGCTGCTTCCGCTAACGCCCGCGATCAGGCGCATTCGCCGCCGAGGACGGGCAGCTCCCCGGACCAACACTTCATACCGCCTGCATTGGGCCGGCGTGCTCGGCAGCAGCGGTCGCTTCGCGCTCCAAGGGCAGGGTGAAATGAAAGGCGGCGCCGCGCGGTTCGTTGGCGTCGGCCCAGATCCGTCCGCCCTGCGCTTCGATGATCGAACGGCAGATGCTTAGTCCCATGCCGAGGCCACTGGACTTGGTCGTGTAGAATGCGTCGAAGAGGTGCTCGAGGATCGCCGGATCCAGTCCTGGACCGGTATCCTGCAAGCTGACGAGCACGCCGTTCGGGGCATCTGCGGCGGTGCTGATCAGCAACTCCCGCGTCCCTTCGCCGGCGCCGTTCATCGCTTCGATGGCGTTGATGATCAGGTTGAGTATCACCTGTTGCAGCTGGACCCGATCGGCCTGAATGAGCGGCAGGCCCTCTGCGAGTTGCGTCCGCACCCAGACGCCGTTCTGCACCGCTTCGCCGCGGGTCAGGGCTATGACCTCGAGGATCGCCTGGTTGATCTCCAGGCGCTCCTTCCGCGGGGGAGCTTTCTTGATGAGGGCCCGGATCCAGCCGATGACGTCGCCGGCACGCTTGCCGTCCTCCGTGATCTGACTGAGGATCTGCCGAACCTCGCCGAGGTTCGGTGGCTGAGTGGCTAGCCAGCGCACGGCGGCCTGGGCGTTGAGCACGGTCGCGGCGATCGGCTGGCTGACTTCATGGGCGACCGAGGCCGTCAGCTGCCCCATCGTGGCGACGCGATTGGCGTGGGTGAGTTCTGCCTGCGCGGAGCGCAAGGCCTCTTCGGCCCGCTTGCGTTCGGTGATGTGCCGCCCGACGCCGCGGTAGCCGACGAAGCGCCCAGACTCGTCAAACATCGGCAGCCCCGAGACGGATACGTAACGCTTGCTGCCGTCGGGGGCAGGGCGCGCGAGTTCAAAATCACGGAACGGCAGGTGGGCATCGAGCGTCTGCCGGTGCTTGCGCCAGGCCTCTGCGTCGGGCTCCAGGTAGGGCACTTCCCAGCGCGTCTTTCCGATCTCGGCGCCCCACGCCGGTGCATCGGTAAGGCTCTCCGCGAACTCCTGGTGCGTAAAGCGATGCTGCGTGTCGGTCTCCCAGTACACATCGAATGAGAATTGCACGAGGGTGCGAAAGCGCTCCTCGCTCTGCCGCAGCGCCTCGACCGCCTGCTTGCGCTCGGTCAAATCGAGGGCGAAGCCAACACCTTGATTTGTAGCTCCCTCGAACATCGTCGCGCCGATCAGCACCGGAACGCGGCTTCCGTCTTTGCGCACGTACTCTTTCTCGAAGGGTTGCGCAGTCCCGATCCGACTGAGCTCCGCAACGGTACGCGCGTCGCGCTCGCGCCATTCCAGCGGCGTCAGCATTGTCCGGTGCAGGCGACCCGAGATTAGATCCTCCCGGTCGTATCCCACCATGCGGAGAAACTCATCGTTGGCCTCAAGGATGCGCCCCTCGACTTCCCAGATGATGATCCCGATGATGTTGGAGTCGACCAGACGCCGGATCTTCCTGTCGCGCTCTTCGATATCGCTCTGGAGCTGGACATTCTCCTCGGTCGCTTTTCGCCGCCGTCTCGCTTCGAACCGTGCGAGCGCCAGCGCGGCCGCTGCCAGGACCGCGACAACGACGACAGCGGTCGCGATCAGCCAGGCTTTGCGTTGTTCGAGTGCCTTGGCGCGCTTCTCCTGATCCACGCGCAGGAATCGCTCGTGGTCCACCATCTGGTCGATTTGCGACCGGATCTCGTCCAGGCTGCGGATCATCGCCAGCGCCGCCGGCCCGGAGCTGGTTCGGGCTGTGTTGACGATGTCGTCGATCTCGCGGAGCTTGGCTGCAACGGTCAGCGCCAGATGTCCGGCACGATGGTTCTGCAATGGATCGCTCGCTACCAGAGCCTGTAGCGACTGGGCGTCCCGGCGCACGCTTTCGTCGGAGACGCCGTAGGCCTTGAGATATGACGGGTCGAGGGTTAGCAGATACCCGCGCCTTTGGGCCTCCACGTCGGCGATGACTGTCCGCAGCCGATCCAGCGTCTCGAGCACCTGGCGACCACGCTCGAACAGGAGATCTGCCGCTTGTCGTTCCTGCCAATATCTGAAGCCGAGAAACCCGGTCGCGACAACCACAGTTAGAAGAACCGCGACCACCAGCGCCAGCGGACGAGCAAACCACCGAGAGGACTGGCTCAGAGTGACTGACATTGGCCTGGTCTTCGATGCTCGCGTGAGCGATTATTTTCTGATGCTGACACAGAACATTGCTAGTATAATGAAAATATAGCCGCGGTCCGCGGGATGCGACGGGAACCGGCAAGCTCCACCGTGCAGATTACACGCAAGGGGCCAGCACGTCACGGGTAAGGCCCGCCCGCTTGTTGTGAAGGCCGATCCCCGGCAGGAGCAACCACATGGCTCCAAACCACATGGGTCCAGGTGAAAAGTTTCCGGGCAGTCAACCAAGCTCGGCCAGCCGGCGGAGCTTCGTCAAAGGATTGGGCGCGGCGGGGGCGACATTGCCGGCCCTCGCCATGCTGCCGCGGTGGGGTTTTGCGGAGGATGCCGCCGCGAGCTATGCCAAGGCTGCGATTGATTGGAAGCAATTTGCCGGGCAGACGATCACGCTCGCGGGCGCAATCCATCCCTGGTCGAACGCGATCACTCCGCTTTTGTGGGACTTCACCAAGCTCACCGGTATCACCGTCTCCACCGACTTCCGGTTGGAGACCGCCTATCTGGGCGCGCTGCCGATACAGCTCAACCGTGGCAGCAGCACCCCCGACGTCTTCATGTGGACGACGTATGGTCAGGGCATCTCGGCAGGATGGCTCGAGCCGCTGAACGCCTATTATTCCGACAAGTCGCTGACCGATCTCGGCTGGTACGACGAGAGCGACCTTCTCAAGACGGCCCGCGCCTTTCCGCTGTGGTCGGACCGCGAACGCTACGCCGTCCCGATCACCTCCGAGGCGGTGACCTTGTTCGTCAACAGCGATGCGCGAACGGCCAGGAACCTGCCGATTCCCCAGACCTTCGAAGCGCTGCTTGCCACCGCCAAGGCGGTCAAGACCAGCGCGATGTCCGGGATTGCCATGCGCGCGCAGGCCGGCGGCAATTCGTCGGTGCCGGCCATGAGCTTCGTGTTCTCTTACGGCGGACACATGGTAAAGGACAACAAGGCCGCTTTCGCGAGCCCCGAGGCCATCGCGGCCGTCGAGATGTTCGGACAGCTGCTCAGTCAAGCCGGGCCGGTGGGCGTGGGCAGCTATGAATGGTACCACGTGCTGGACGACTTCCTTCAAGGAAGGACGGCAATGGCCATCGACAGCAGCAATTTCGCGACCGACATCTCCAATCCCGCCAAGAGCCGCGTGACGAAGCAGGCCGAGTTTGCGGCCTTTCCGCATGCCGCCGGGCACGCATCCGTCCCCTTCATGTCGCACTGGCAGGCGTGCATTAATTCCAAATCGCGAAACAAGCGGGCCGCCTTCCTGTTTCTGATGTGGGCGACAAGCAAGGCGACCTCGCTGCAGACCGCCGCGGCGGGGCTCGCGACGACACGCCTGTCGGCCTGGTCGAGCGAGGACTTCAAGAAGGCGTTCGGCCCGCAGGCCGCCGCAGCGGCGCTGACCAACTTGCAAAATGCCGACGTCGACCGTGCGAAGGCTATACTTTTCCATCCGCAATCGAGACCCATCATGGACGCCTTCATGATCGGCGTGAATGAAGTCGTCTCGGGAGCGAAATCGGCGAAGGCTGCCATGACCGCCGCCGCCGAGAAGGCCAATGCGGTGATACGCGGATAGTCAAGTCGGCTTTTGGGGTCGCGGACTCCGGCGGGGAAAAAATATAGTGCCGCTTGGCGTCAATCCGTTCCGCCGTGAAAGCTGTCCATCCAATACCGCGTCTGTGCGTCGGTCCAACCGGGAACAGCATAGCCCCTGGTGGCAGCAACGGGTTGGGTCGAGCGTGACTGGCCCGCATGCGGTTTGGAGTGCTGCACCTTTGCTGCGTTGGCAGAAGCACAGAGGGCGATCAAGAGGCCCAAGGCCAAAACAGCGCGCATTATATTTGCTCCAGCAAGCCGTATTGCGTCAGGTAATGCGCGGGCCGCACCGCCGCAATCCGTAGCGGCTTCACGATTCTGTGGCGCTTGCGCCAAAACAGATTGCGTCCCTCGCTGGTGCCAAGGCCTGCGCGGGATCAAGATGGTGCAACAGCATCACGGATTCCGGTTCGATCGGGCCGCGCCCGACACCCGTTCCACGCACCGACTTGAGTGTGACGTCCGACACAGCGGCCTGGCGCGCCGCGGATTATCAATCTCTTACGAGTGGCGGGGACAGTCCTTCCACCGATAACGGGAGCGACTGATATGACCAAGCTGAACCCTGAAGCGCGCGAACTGAATGCTGCCGAACTCGACTCCGTCTCGGGCGGATTCATCTGGATCCCGGTCGTCGTGGTTGCCTTCGCCACCGGCACCGCGATCCGCATGGGCATCGATGCGGTGGTCGACAAGGTCACCAAGTAAAAGTCCTGCAGCGCCTTTCGGAGACGTTGGTTTCTTCGGAAGGCGCACGCAGCGAGCTGCCTGCATCAGCGCAGCGATATACGGGATAAGTGTTTGCTGACTGTTTGTTTCGCGCCCTCGGGCGCCACGGTTTCGAAAGCCGTCACACCATCAGGTCGTGCGGCGCATGAAAAGCGACGGCGCTCGCCAACGGTTCGAGAGCGAAACTGCTGGTTCCTGCGACATCTTCGCTCGGGCTGATTGCCGCTTGGGCAAAATCCACATCAAAGGGATCGATGATGCTTGAGCCGCCGACGCCGGAAATCCCGTCGTTGAACTGGAATGAGTCGCCGGCGGCCGAAGCCTTGAATTCGAAACCGTCGTTGGCGCCCTGGATGGTGATCTTCACCACCTGGGCGGTGCCGTCGATGGTGGTGACCGTGAAGCTGTCGCAAAGGGTGTCGCAGCTATTGAGCGCGTCCACGGTGCAGTTGGCGTTGTCGAGCGTGTAGGTCCACACGCCGGCCGCCGTCATTGTGAAGCTGCCATAGCCGCCAGCGCTCGCCTCCGGCCAGCAAACCGGCGTGAAGGCATTTGGCGCATTGTCGACGTCGGTGTTCTCGAGCGTGCCGCAGGCGACCGGCTTGCCTTGATCATCACAAGCAGCCTCGACCACACACCCGGCGGTGGTGCCGTAGATGACGGCCGGGTCGTTGGCGCCCTGGATGGTGACCTTCACCACCTGGGCGGTACCGTCGATGGTTGTGACGGTAAAGCTGTCGCAAAGGGTGTCGCAGCTGTTGAGCGCCTGCACGGTACAGTTCGAATTGTCGAGCGTGTAGGTCCACACCCCTGCCGCCGTCATGGTGAAGCTGCCGTAGCCGCCCGCGCTCGCCTCCGGCCAGCAAACCGGCGTGAAGGCATTGGGCGTATTGTCGACGTCGGTGCTGGTGAGCGTGCCGCAGGCGACCGGCGTGCCGTGGTCATGACAAGCAGCCTCGACCACGCTTCCGGCTGTGGCGCCGGAAATGACGGCCGGGTCGTTGGCGCCCTGGATGGTGACCTTCACCACCTGGGAGGTACCGTCGATGGTTGTGACCGTGAAGCTGTCGCAGAGCGTGTCGCAGCTATTGAGCGCCTGCACCGCGCCGTTGGTGTCGTCGACCGTGTAGGTCCACTTGCCATCCGTCGTCATGGTGAAGGTGCCATAGCCCCCCGCGCTCACGGTCGGCTCGCCGACGGCCGTAAAGGTATTGGGCGTATTGTCGATGTCGGTGTTGGTGAGTGTGCCGCACGCGGTCGATTTCCCGTGTTCATGGTGCCCGGCCTCGGTCACCGACCCGGTAGTGGTGCCGTAGATGACGGCCGCGTCGTTCGCTCCCTGGATCTCGACCGTCACCACCTGCGGTGTGCCGTCGATGGTGGTCACGGTGAAAGTGTCGATCAGCGTCTTCCCGACGTTGAGCGCCTGCACCGCGTGGTCGCAATCGTCGACTGCGTAGGTCCACACGCCGTCCGCGGTCAATGTGTAGGTGCCATGGCCGCCCGTGCTCTCGGTCGGCGAGTCGACCGGCGTGAAGCTGTTCGGCGTGTTGTCGACATCGGCGGCCGTCAGCGTGCCGGTCGCGCTCGGCGTGCCGCGCCCGGCGCTGCCCGCCTCGATGACCGCGCCGGCCGTGGCGCCGGAAATGACGGCCGCGTCGTTGGCGCCCTGGATGGTGACCGTGACCAATTTGGCGGTGCCGTCGACGGTGGTCACGGTGAAGGTGTCGGTCAGTGTGCCGCCGACATTCAGCGCCTGCACCGCGCTGTTGGTCTCGTCGAGCGTGTAGGTCCACTCGCCATTCGCCGTTATGGCGAAGCTGCCGTAGCCGCCCGCGCTTGCAGTGGGCGTCTCGATCGCCGTGAAGGTATCGTGTGGATTGTCGACGTCGGTGTTGGTGAGCGT
This sequence comes from Bradyrhizobium sp. OAE829, assembly GCF_040546575.1. Taxonomy (NCBI): domain Bacteria; kingdom Pseudomonadati; phylum Pseudomonadota; class Alphaproteobacteria; order Hyphomicrobiales; family Nitrobacteraceae; genus Bradyrhizobium; species Bradyrhizobium sp. OAE829. The sequence goes on from NZ_JBEPOE010000001.1 coordinate 8,108,330, forward strand.
GCCGGTCACGGTCGGCGTGCCCAGCGCGCGGTTGGCGACGCCACTGGCCTCGACCGTTGAACCGGTCGCGGCACCTGAAATGATGGCCGCGTCGTTCGCGCCGTTGATGTTGATCGTGAAGGTCTGGCTGGCTGCGAGCGCGCCCTCAGACACCGTGACGGTGAAGCTCGTGGTCGTGGGCTGCGTCAGCGCATTGATCGCGTGACTGTCCGGAACGAAAGTGTAATCGCCGGTCGTGCTGTTGACGTAAAGCGTGCCGAAAGGGCCCGTCTGCGAGACATCGAATGTCTCCCCATCCAGTACCGTGCTGCCGGCGGTCCCGCCGCTGATGCCGTAAGTCAGTGTGGCGCCGTTGCTACTGCTGGCAACGAAAGTGCCGCTCGTCGCAGTGAAGGTGTCAAACGCCGAGGTGTCGATTTCGGTCGGCCCTGTCACGGCATTCAGCGTCGGTGGGTCAGGCGGCCGGGCTGCGATAATAATTTGGGTGGAAGGGAAGCTGGGCACCGGCAGCGGCTGGAACGAACCCCCCGCGGGGGAGGGGACGTCAGTCTCGATAAAGTTGATCGGTTGCACCGGCAGCCGATCGACCAAAGGAGGTGTGCTCGACCCGGATGACTCCATGCCTTTCGCAAGGGTGGCGAGCGCTTCCTGCTGCGCTGCCTGCAACTCCGCCATTCGCGAGGATGAATTTGTGACCTTGCTGACATTGAGCGAGGATCCTTCGAGGCGCAGGACGATTGTTTCGCCGGGATCCTCAACGAAGAAGTGCCGCGGGATAGCCTCTTTGGTCACAAGCTCGAAGGTTCCGTGCTCCAGATCCTTGTAGGTTATGTTGCCGTCGTCCAGGAAAACGACATTCGGGTCCGCGGCTCCGGCTTCCTTCATCATGGAGAAGGTCAGCGCTGTGAGCCACAGGATGCCGAAACGGGCGTGCGTGCGGCCCGAAATGCCAGGAAAGGGCCTGTCGGCATGCGGGCAATCGCTCGTTGCCCCCTGGCCGGGGAGGCGGCCATGGGCTTCGGTCTGAACATTGCCGATGACGCGGGGAAGCCGCTCCGCTGCCGCGTCACGATCGTCCCCGGTTTTGGCGTGGGACCCTGCGAGCATGAGTTCCGCCCCGGTCTGCCGCTACCAGTTGCGCAATCAGGTGAAAACATTTGGCGCGGTCAGCCAAAGACCGACCGTCGAAATCTTGTGTGCCAAAGTAGCGCAAACATTTTGGAGAGATTAGGAAAGTCAGCACAAGGCCCGCGGCGCAAAAGGGGTACTCCTTTTGGGGGAGGTGGCGCGGAGCGACCCGGTCCGGCATAATATTTAATCGCATCCATTGTTGCCCTGGCCAGCGGTTCAAGGAACCGGTTGGCCACACGAACGAAATTTGCTCGGGAAGGGCGGATCATGTGCAACCACACACTTGCCGTTTTGCTGACGGGCTTCGCACTGGCGATCGGCGGATCTTTCCCAGGCCCGGCTCAGGCGCAACGCGGTTCTGCGACGCCCGCGGTCCAGGAGGTCGCATCCAAACCGATTGGAAAAGTCGTCGTCGCGACAGGTTCCGTCACCATCGAACGCGCCGGTGCGACCGTCATTCAGGTTCGCGCCGACGCCCTGGCCAGTCAGGCGAAGGTTGGTGATATCGTCTATGAGGGCGATGTGGTCGCGACCGGCGCCGACGGCCGGGTCGGCATCACCTTTACGGATGGCACCGCGTTCAATCTGTCGAGCAACGCGCGCATGGCCTTGAGCGAGTTCGTGTATGACCCAAACGGGAAGTCCAACAAGACCTTGCTCAGTCTGACCAAGGGAACCTTCACGTTTGTTGCGGGCCAGGTCGCGAAGACCGGCGATATGAAGGTCGATACCCCGGTCGCGACAATGGGGATTCGTGGCACCACGCCACACGTCGAAATGTCGGACGACGGGACATTCAAGTTTTCCACACTCATTGAAGAAGGCAAGAGCAAGGTCGTGCGAAAGCCCGGGGAGACCGGCGGCGGCGCCATCCGAACCAATGGCTCCCGGGTCAAATCTGAAAATCTGTCGGGGGTGCTAGGCGGTCGGCCGCACATTCCCTTATTCCAGGACCCGGAAGCCTGACATGGAATCCAGCGCAAGCGGACGCATTGTCCTCGGCCTGGCGCCGATCCTCGCCTTGCTGCTGTTCGGATCACCGGCGGCGGCACAGAACCCGAAGAACAACACCTATCTCGGGAATCTCGAGCTGTGCAACGGTTCGCACCGCGCCTCGCTTGAGCACCGGATCAATGCTTGCACGGCGCTTATCGGATCGGGTCAACTCACGACGGCCTCGTTGGCTGTCGCCCACAACAATCGTGGCAATGCCTATGCCTCAAAGGGCGACTACGACCGCGCCATCCCCAATTTCGATGAAGCGATCAAGCTCAACCCAGGCGATGCCCGCCCGTTCAACAACCGGGGTGCAATGTACCTGAAAAAGGGCGAATACGACCTCGCCATCCAATCTCTCGATCAGGCGATCAAGCTCAATGCCAACTACGGCAGAGCCTTCGTCAACCGTGCGGGAATCTACCTGAAGAAGCACGAGTACGATCGCGCGGCGCGGGACTATGACGAGGCGGTTCGCCTTCAGCCCGATCTGGCGGCCGGATGGAGCGGGCGGTGCTGGACACGTGCTGTCCTCGGGCCGTTGGAAACCGCGCTGGCGGACTGCAACAAGGCGCTTCAGGCGGGACCCAACATTGCCGAAACGTACGACTCGCGGGGGCTGGTCCATCTGAAGATGGGCCAGCTCGACGCGGCGATCGTGGATTATGATTCTGCGCTGCGAACCGAGCCGAAGCTGGCGAGCGCGCTCTATGGGCGCGGGCTTGCCAAGCTCAGGAAGGGCGACAAGGCCGGCAGCGATGGCGATATCTCGGCGGCCAGGACAATCCAGGCCAGCATCGGCGATCACTTCACGCACTATGGCGTGGAGTAGGGACGACGCAGCTTGGAAGCTCGCCGAGGACGCATCCCGGTACCCCGATCCGCCCAAAAAAGGGAAAAATCAAGGTTATCTGCAGCTCATCTGAATGCCGGCTCGAAGCTTCGAAGGCCGGTTTGGGCCATGGTGGCCAGCATGAAACGAAGAGATTTCATAACGCTTGTCGGTGCTGCGATGGCTTGGCCGGTCGCGGCACTGGCTCATGATCCGACAAGGGTCTATCGCATTTTCTGGGTTTCCACCGGGTCCCAGCCCGACCCGTTCCTCGACGGGTTCCGCGAAGGATTGCGCGCACGGGGCTATGTCGAGGGCAAGAACGTGGCCCTGGAATTACACTACGCGCCCGGCAATCCGCAGGCACTGCGCGAGGTGGTATCGAACGTCCGGCGCGGCAACGTCGACCTTGCCGTGTCGAGCGGCCCGGCGACCCGCGCGCTGACGGAGGTAACGGATGTTCCGGTCCTGTTTGCGCTGAGCGGCGACCCGGTGGCACTCGGCCTCGTCAAGAGCCTCGGAGAACCCGGCGGCAATTTCACCGGCTCGACCTTCCTGTCGCTTGACGTGGCGGGGAAGCGGGTGGAGCTGCTGAAGGAAATCTTTCCGACCCTGCGCACCCTGGCGGTCCTGTCGAACAGTCTTCATCCGGGAGAACAATCGGAGTGGCGCGCGACCCAGGACGCCGCCCGGCAACTCGGCATCACGCTGCTCTATGTTCCCTTTGCCGGCGCGAACGAGCTGGACCACGCGCTTGGACTGGTGGGAGACGCGCATCCGGATGGGTTGCTTGTTTTTCCGGATGTTCTGACGCTGGTGCACCGCGCCAAGATCGCCCAGCTCGCCATCAAGCATCGGCTGCCTTCGATGTTCGGATGGAGCGAGTATTGCGATGCTGGCGGGCTCATCAGCTATGGCGCGAACCAGCGCGCGACCTATTTCGCGCTTGCGACCTACGCCGACCGGATCCTGCGCGGCGAAAGCCCCGCCACGCTTCCTGTTGTGCAACCCACCAAATTCGAGCTGGTCGTCAATCTCCGGACGGCTGAACTGCTCGGTATCGACCTGGACAAATCCTCCATCCTGTTTCGCGCCAACAAGGTGATCGAATGAGGCCGGCACATCGCATCGTGAAGTGGAGCTCCAGTTGCCGGGCGTCATCCGCGTGACCCGGCCGCGGCGCTCCCTGTTCGTCAAATACTTCGTCACACTGTTTGTCGCAGTGGTGGTGCCGCTCACACTTGGCTCGGTGATCCAGGCATGGTTCGCCTTTCGCGACCATCGCCTTCATCTCAACGAAGTGCTTCAGATCGAGGCCCGCGCTGCAGCCGACCGGATCCAGACCTTTACCGACGGCATACGGGATCAGCTCGGCTGGCTCGTGCAGTTTCCCTGGACCCAGGGCGAGGACGACCGGCGCAGGGTCGACGGGCTGCGGCTGCTGCAGCAGGTGCCGGCGATCGTTTCGGTGTCGCTGGTTGACCCGACCGGCACCGAACGCGTGTTCGTATCCAGGATGAGTCTGAACCGGACCGGTCGAGGTACGGACATGTCTGATGATCCCGCGGTGGTGGGGGCGCGCGCGAACCGGGTCTGGTACGGTCCTGTGCGATATCAGCGCGATTCAGAGCCCTACATGCGGATCGCCGTCGCGGGAAACCGCGCGGCCGCCGGAGTTGTCGTTGCCGACATCAATTTGAAACTGATCTGGGATGTCATCGCGGCGATCAAGATCGGCAGCACCGGCCACGCCCTTGTCGTCGATGACGCAGGGCGCCTGATTGCTCACCCGGACATCAGCCTGGTGCTGCGCAGTGGCGCGGGGTCAGGCGAGTTCAGCCGGCTCAAATCGGTTGTGTCGGCTGCCAATGGATCGGCGGTCGTCACCACAGGCGATGACGGAAGAGATTTTGTCGCGCTCTCGGTACCTGCCGCGAATGTGGGTTGGACCGTGATTGCCCAGCAGCCGATCGTAGAGGCGTTTGAATCCATGCGCGCGACGCTGTGGCGTTGCCTCCTGTTCATCGCCGTCGGAACCGTTTTTGCGTTTGTGCTCGCCTATTGGCGTGCATCCCGGATGTGGGTGCCGATCCGCAAGCTCGAGGAGGGGGCGGAACGGATCGGAATGGGACAGCTCGATCATCGCATCGCGATCGAAAGCCGCGACGAACTTGAGCAATTGGCGGTCCGATTCAACCAGATGGCGGAAGAGCTGGGAGCATCACAGCAGAAATCCGAGCGCATCAATCGCCTGAAGCAATTCCTTGCCCCACAGGTCGCCGAACTGGTGGAGCACTCCGATCCGCGGCTGCTCGATGGACAGCGCCGTGACGTGGTTGCGATTTTCGGCGATCTGCGCGGCTTCACCGCGTTTTCCGCCCGCGCCGAGCCCGAGGCCATTCTGGCCGTGCTGAGGGAATATTATGAAGCCATTGGCGCCGTCACGGCCCGCCATGCCGCCACGCTGATCCGCTTCGCCGGTGACGGCGTGATGGTTCTCGTCAACGCGCCGGTCAGGTGCGAGGACCCGGCGCATTGCGGCATCAGGCTTGCGATCGACATGCAGGCTGCGGTGCAATCCCTTGCCAACAACTGGTCCGCCGGTGGCTGCACCGTGGGCTTCGGCGTGGGCATCGCGATGGGACCCGCGACCGTCGGCACCCTCGGCTATCACGGGCGCCTCGACTACACGGCGATCGGAAACGTCGTCAATCTGGCGTCACGGCTTTGCAGTCTGGCTGACGACGCCGAGATACTGGTCGACCCTGTCATCACCGAACAGGTGAGGGATCGCATCCCGCTGGCCTCGATCGGAAAGCAGCTGATCAAGGGTTACGATCATGCGCTTGAGGTGTTTGCCGTTGTTCGCAGCGATCCATCCGTCCGGCATCTTGGCTGTCAACGCCAGCCTGCCTGCGTTCCATCCGTCGGGACGGGATTTGGCAGACCCGTACCAGAGCTTTCTTCGACGAATATCGGATGAGTTCGACATTGTGCCCGCGCGTTCAGCAGTATGCGGGAACGGCGCGCGGATTTCGCGGAGCCCTTGATCAGCGTCGCTGCGCCGACCATTGGCTCATCCGGGCAGCTTGATATATCCCGTCGCCATGTCTTCTAATCCCACCCAACTCAGCAAATTCCTGAGCTTCGTTCTCCGCCACAAGCCTGACTCGATAGGTCTGGTGCTGGATCAACAGGGCGACGCGCGCCGATGGGCGAGAAGCAAACCTCAAACTGCGAATGCTCGAGGCCCGCTTCAATCCGGTGTTGGGTTCACTTTACCAGCTAAACAATGACCCCGTGATAGGTGCCGCTAAACGCTCGGAGGCGTACTTGCTCGTAGCGAGTTTGGCAGCAACTCGGAAGATGATCAGCGTTCGTAACGGATTGCGATGCATCTTGTTCGGGCAGTCCCGGCCCCGACTGCCGCTCGAAACGGTATCCCGGGCGCTGTCACACCTTCGGCCGTCGAGAGCCGCCACGAGCAGGTGCACAAGCTGTCGGACGATATGCTGTCGTCGATTGGCGTAGAACGCCGCAACGACCAATAAGCGACGATGCCTATCCCAACGCGGAAGCTTGATACAGATCAAGGCCTCATGCCGGCTCCGCTCTACCCTCGGTCACGCGCCTGCAAGCACAACTGAGGATACCCAACGGCGCGACCGTGTTGGTCAGTGGGGGCATGGGGGTGAGGACGCCGAAACGCCTGCTGGACGAACTGGTCAGGCAAAGAAAGTCAGAGCTCTCCATCATCGGCAATGAAAACTATTCGCCTTCGCGGAACGCATTCGGGCTGGCGGCTGTGGCCTGGGAGGCGCTCTAACGCCGACAGGCGTCGGCCATGGTCGAGGAGGGCAAACGAAAGATCGAGGTCGACGGCAAAAGCTCTGTCCTCGAGAAGGCTTGGTGGCAGATTCGTCGGAATTACCAGATGAAGAAGCATGCTTGGTATGTGACGTTCGAAATCCCATGGAAAGGTACAGCGGTCCGAAGCCGGCGGTCTCGATCGACGGAGACATTCGAGACCGAAATGGAAGCTAAGAGCTTCGCACGTGCCAAGTTCGACGAGGGTTTGGTCGTGACTGCCGGAACGATCATTCCTCATTTGCCGAGACGCGCTATCGCGTCGGGAAACATTCCGTCCTGGCTTGACGAAGGACGGGAGCAAGGCAGCGGCGACGCGTCGCAAACCCCTGACACGCAGTCAGGGAAGATCGAATGACCGCAAGCTCCAGCAGAACTCATGTCGTTTGCCGTATGCACGATGATCAACACACGACATGAATTGCGGCGAAATCCAGTCGAAAATCTGTCAAGTGCCGCGCGCCAATTGCCCTTGAGTGTTGCCATTTTGGCACGGGCACTTAGGCCCAACGTACGTAGGATTCACGTGCAAGTTGGAATCAATGCAGCAAACCACCGTTGGCGGGGACAAATTAGAAGCCGACGGAAATGGAGAGAAAAATGAAGAATTTTCTGTTGGCTTCCGTTGGTCTTGTAGCCTTGGTCGGCATGGCCGCCCCCGCATCCGCTGCGGATATGGCCGTCAAGGCACGGCCACCCGCGCCGGTAATCGTTCCGATTTACGACTGGACCGGCTTTTACATCGGCGCCAATGGCGGCTGGGGCCAGAGCCGCAATTGTTGGGATTTCGTTGATGTGGCAGGCGTCGTCTTCGCCGATGGCTGTCGCGAGCGCTCGGGGGGCCTGATCGGCGGCCAGATCGGCTATCGCTGGCAAGCCAATCAGTGGGTGTTTGGCCTGGAAGCTCAGGGCGATTGGGCGGATCTCAGCAACCAGCGCGTCAGCATCCTCAATCCTCTGTTCTCCACCCGTACCTCGACCGATGGTATCGGCCTATTTACCGGCCAGATCGGCTACGCCTGGAACGCCGCGCTGCTGTACGTAAAGGGCGGTGCGGCAGTGACGAGCAACCGCTTCAGCATCCTGAGCACGGTTACCGGCGCGGAACTGGCCTCAGCCAGCGCGACCCGGTGGGGCGGCGTCGTGGGTGTTGGACTCGAGTATGGCTTCGCACCGAACTGGTCGTTCGGTGTTGAATACGACCATTTGTTCATGGGCGATGCCAACAATTCGTTCTCGGTCGCCAATCCGATTGTTGCCGGAGCGCTCAACCGGATCACCCAGGACGTGGATATGGTCACCCTGCGCATCAACTACCGCTTCGGCGGTTACGGAGCGCCGGTCGCGGCCCGCTACTGATCAAGGGCTTGTCTTCAGCAAGCCTTGGCCCCGGCACCTTGCCGGGGCTTTTTTTTGAGTGCGAATGGGTGCTGCCGCTGCCTGGCGAGTCCCACAAAAGGCCGTCAACGGCGCTTGACCCAGATCAACGCGCCGGACGCATCAACGATGCGTCCTGCCCGGATAGCCTATCTGCTGTCCGTCGTCGGCATCCATTGTCCCGGTGAGGAGGATACTATGCCCCAGGTTCTAATCATCGTTAGTTGGCTTGGCGTTGCGAACGGCGCGGTTATTACGACACAGGAATTTAACAGTGCAGAGCGGTGCGACGCGGCCCGGCAGGCATTGATAGAGTACGCGAAGGCCCGAAGCTCTGACGAGACGCTTAGGACGCTCTGCATCCCAAAGTGAGGAAACGAGCGGTTACCGTTGTACAATTGGTTGGCGGCTCATTCTGCCTGGTAACAAACCGCCCCGACACAGTTGATCAGTGCTGCTTACCAATTGATTTGTATCACCGCACCCTGGATCGGCGTGGGGCTGGTTGACGGCAAGACTCCAAAAGCGGAATGCTCGCCGGAGGACATCGTCATGCCTATGTGTCGGTCGCCTCAGACCCCTTATGCACTGTTTCAAGCGGGCAGGCCTCCCGCCAACGACAACCACCCGCCGGCAAGAATTGGTATCGGATCTTCTCGCAAGACAAATCGAACCGTCAAGGCCGGCTGGCAGGCAATTCTCATCCTCTGCGTCGCCACACTACTGCTACTTTGAACGATTGATTTGTCATGCTTGTAGCGTCCGCACCTCGTGCATTTGGCCCGAAGCTGACGAAATGACCAATGAGGCTACTGACTTTCCTCATTGTTTGCTATGCGGCTGCCTGGCCAAGACGGACGGTCTGTTGAGGATTAGGACGTGGACTCATAACGCGCGGCTAGCCAGAGCCGAATAGATGCGAGTTGGACGAATGCAAGGTAGTTTCCCGCAAGCCTGTCGTAGCGCGTCGCCACACGACGACATTGTTTGATCCTGTTGAAGAACCGCTCGACCTAGTTGCGAGCCCGGTAGAGATAGGGGCTGAAACAGATCGGATCGGTGCGATTGCTTTTTGGCGGGATGTTGGCCCAGGCGCCCTTCTTCATAGCGAGTTCTCTGATCCAGTCGGCGTCATAGCCACGGTCAGCAAGCAGCATTGACCCGGCTTTCAGGCGCGAGAGCAGTTTTCCAGCAAGTCGAACGTCGTGTGCTTCGCCGGGACTCAACTCTAACCGTACCGGCAAACCATTCCTATCGACCACTGCGTGGATTTTACTCGTCAAGCCGCCGCGGGATCTCCCCATCGATTGGCGCCGATTCCTAGTGATGCAGGCTCCATGCTGATGCACGCGGACAATCGAGGTGTCGATCATTTGGACAGCGTCATCGTGGGCAGCGGCAAGTGCGTCTATGATGCGGCCCCAAACACCAGCCCGCCGCCAACGGACGAAGCGGTTGTAGCATGTGGTGTACGGACCAAACATCTCGGGCAGATCACGCCAAGGTGCTGCAGAGCGCAAGACCCAGAAGATGCCATTGAGGACACGATGGTCATTAACCCGAGGAATGCCACGCGGCTTGTTCGGCAGCATGGGCTTGATAACAATCCACTCATAATCGGCGAGTTCGTACCGCATGATTCGAGGTCCCAGTTGAGCGTTTATGGGTTAGAAGCGGAAATCAGCCAGCCGACAATCTCCGCTTAAACCGTCGAAAATGACCCGAGGCGGACATTGCGGCGGTAGAACTTGAAGAGGTATGCAGGCGCGGAGAGCGACACAATGGTCAGCGAAGGCGTGCTGTACGCCGAGCCTGCCGTCGACGAGATAAAGGCGTGAGGGAGCAACTTATGTCTGACAAATATGCCGTGGTCGGCAATCCGATCGACCACACCAAATCGCCGCTGATCCATCTCAGCTTCGCCAAAGAGACGGGGCAGGATATCGACTATGTCGCGATTGAGGCTCCTATCGGCGGCTTCAACGAAGTGGTGGCCAAGTTTCGGCGCACAGGGGGGCTAGGTCTCAACATCACCGCGCCGTTCAAACTGGACGCGTTCGCGTATTGCACCGATCTTAACGAGCGCGCCCGGCTCGCTGGTGCCGTCAACGCGATGAAGTTCGAGGTAGATCGGGTGACCGGAGAGAACTTCGACGGCGTCGGCCTTACCAACGATATCACACGCAATCTCGGCCGCTTGATGAAGGGGCGCCGGGTGGCGCTGCTCGGCGCGGGAGGCGCAGCACGCGGCGTTGTGCTGCCGTTCCTCGAGCAGAGACCGGCGGAGCTGGTCATAGTAAACCGCACCGCAACTAAGGCGGAAGAGCTTGGGCGTCAGTTTAAGCAATATGGGCCGATTACTGCCATCGGCTATTCGGCCCTCGCCGACAAAAAACTTGGCCGGTTCGATCTAGTCGTGAACGCAACCTCTGCCAGCCTGCGCGGCGAGCTTCCGCCGATGAGCCCAGAGGTCTTTGGCGACGACTGCCTTGCCTATGAGTTGCTATACGGAAAGGGCCTTACGCCATTCCTCCGGCTGGCGCGGAACGCCGGCGTGAAGCGGCTTGCGGACGGGGTCGGTATGCTGGTCGAGCAGGCGGCGGAGGCGTTTGTGTGGTGGCGTGGCCTCCGTCCTGACACCAGGACCACAATTAAAAAACTTACCGTGCCGCTCGAATAGTCCAATCAGAGAAACTTCGGGCCCCATGCAAAAATCGTCAGCCGATGTTGGTCGGCTGCGCCTCCCACGCTCCGCATGACGCTTCTAAGATATTGTCGGCTCGTCATTGATGTCGCCTAGTGGCCCATCGCCACATACCGCGCTTTCGCACGAACTTGGTCGCTATAGGAGCAAAGCGGACGTAGTCACCAGTCACATGACGCCGTCGGGTTTATAGGTACACGGCCTAATACAACGCCGAGCAGTCTGAATTTCTGCCTCAGTCGCGCCCTTGCTGCGAGCCCACGCCTCGGCAGCCGGCACGCTATGGCGCGCCCACCACCCTGCGTCTTGAACCTTGGTAGGATCGGCGCAGCAGCGCGAAGAGGCTGCCGCCCGTCGCTGCGCCAAGAAGGTAGACGACAGCGACCAAAACCGCGAGCGGTACGCGAGCATCGAAGCCAAACACCGACATTGTGATGATCTCGAAATTCTGCAGCGCGAAAATGATCGTCGCTGCGGCGAACAGAATAATGACGCCGAGGTAGATCCAGCGCATGAGCACCTCCTTCGTCGAGAAACCGCTCTGGATAAGGTACGAGCCCACGACAGGATTGCGGCTGCCGTCACCAGATGGCGGTGTTGCCAAACCAGCCGAATTGCGGCTGCCGCGCGACGAGGAGCGAGCGGGGCGGGGCGTGCCGCTTCACGATTTTGCGTGGCCGTTGCTGCCTCAGTTCTCGCTTTCCCAGGTCGGACGGTTGTATCCGCTTCGCATCGGATGGCTGCATCAACGCAAACGCCTCGCGTTCCCGCTCCTTTAATGAAACGTCGGTGACCGGCGCAGGACTGGCGATGCCGTGTTCCGCGATCGCAGCCTGTGCGGGAACGATCGTCGGAAGGTTGGTGTCGAAGACGATGCGCTCCGGCCATTTTCGGTCGGAATGAATGCGGATAACGGGCGCGTCGACGTGTGAACTCTGCATGACCGGCAGTCTGGTCAGGCATGCGTCCAGAATGAACACCAGAGTGAGCAATACTCCGCCGACATACAGGAAGTATCGCGCCAGGGGCATAAGCTACTCCGCCACGGCGCCGCGTCCGCTTCGAGGCCGATTCGGGTGCGGTCGTGTGTTGGCAAGAGCCGCCTTCACCTCGACGTCGAGCAATCCGCGACGTAACGAGGTGCTGTTGCGGCAGGAAAGGTCCGATCAGCGCCGGCCAATGCGATCCACCGGGCCGCCGCGGTTGGTGGGGGTGCCGACACGGCCGACGCCAGGCGTCGCCACCGCACGCGCGACCGGCCGCGGGCGCAGCACGACGCCTGCCCTTACGGTGCAGCCTGCTGGATAGTCGACGTATTGGCAGTATATGACGGCGCTGGCCGGTTTGGTCGTTGCAGCCATGAGGCCGGCAATCAGCAATGCCGACAATGTGATCGAGAGTTTCATGGTGTTTTCCCTGAGTCTGAGGCACCAGCTTCGATGCAGCCCTCTCAAGGGGCAGCCAGTGCCGCTGCAAGACTGACCACGGTCCATTCGGCCGGCTTGATATAGATCAATTGTGCGAATGTTGTGTGTGGCCGCTACTTGGGGCCATCCTCGCTTCGCGCGCTCCCGCATCGCCGCTCGCCAGCAAGCTCATGCGCAATACCTCAAAGATCACTGCCGTTGCCAAGTCCATCCGCGCGGCGCGCCAACCTTATGACGGCCAACATCACCAAGGCAGGGATGGTCAGATATCCGCGAGCAACGAGCCCGGATGGGGTGCGTTGTTCTGGATCAAGATTTCCCCGCCATGCTTCAGTTCGGTAGCGATCGGAATGCGGTGCGCGAGGATCGTACAACTGGCGTGTGATATCGCCGGGAACGTCGGGATCTCCGATTGAACGATTCTCAACTACGCCGGGAATCAAGAAGTCGGGTCCGACTTCTCCCGCCAACTCGCCGTGATGCCGGGATCGGTTTTTCTTCGGCAGCGCCGCGGCTTCTCTGTTTCGACAGCCGGGACCAGTTCTCGGCCTCGGCCATCCAAAGAATTCGATTTTCCGGTTCTCGCTCGGCGAGCCGCCTGCATAGCGTAGCGCGCAGGTCAAACTCCAACTGATCAGTCATTGGCCCCCTGCCTGAGGGAGAAATCATTGTCACATGTTTACGACAAGCGCGCTGCCCGGACTATTGTCCCAATGGTCAATGTCCCCACGGGCAATTGACGCTGATGGACGGAAAATCCGAAGTCATTGCCGTTCCAATACCTTTGATCTGAATCAAGATCGGGCGCTCCGAAACGCAACGATATGCATTTGCTGCCGTGTTCCATGCACCATGGAGAAGACCATGAAACGACGCGATCAGTTGCACGCCCGGTACCATGGTCAAGCTCGATGACGGCCTCATGCACGTCTGCCAATGAGTTTCCGGAACGCAACCGGGGCGGCCCTAAGCCGCCTCGGTATATTCATGGACCCTAAGGGAGAACAACAATGCTCAGATTGATCGCTACGGCCGGCTTCGCCTTGTTCGTTGCAACATCTGTACAAGCCATGACACCTGCGCCGCCTCCCCAGGTGGACGCTATGGTAACGCGAGTTGCCGTCGGCTGCGGGCCAGGTAGAACGAGAGTCAGCGGCGTATGCGTGGCACGGACGACCGTCCGCCAGACCCGCCGGGCTGTCCGCAGGTGTGTGCGGTGGCAGGGCAGCACTTGCGCATCATACCAGTGAACATACCAGGCGTGTTCTCGATCTAACGCTTGTCGGCCCCGTCAAACGCTCGAATGTCGCAGCAAGCGAGTAGCCCGCATGAGCTTAGCGACATGCGGGATCTGTGCGAGGCAGACCCGGATATCGCTCCGCTCATCCGGGTACGGGCCACTACATCTAGCCCGACGGGCAAATCACTTCTGATTTACGGAAGTCATGTCAAGCCCCGAAATAAAAAATATTTCGCTTTTACAGAACGCAAATCAGGTGCATATCTTTGCCCATCCCGTCCTACTCAGAAGGGCGTCGGCCGTCGTCACGGACGTTGGACGGGTTGCGGTGGACGCTAGTTTACGCAGAGACGACGGCGTGGATAAGCGTACGGCAAAACCGTGTGGTCCTGGCGCCCGTTGCAGGCGTCAAGCCGTCGGCTAGGCGCAAGCTGAACCGGCGGTTACGGAGTCAACCCAGAACTCGTCTCCGGGGAGAGCACGGCATAAGCCGTAAAGCCATTGCGCAGGGAAGGCCGGGTGTTCACCGCTGCCCTGTATGCTCGTGTGCAGCCTACTTAGTGCAAACCGCACACGAGACCGCGGGTGCAGCGCGCACCCGGTCTTCCCTGCGCCCTCTTACGAGAGGGCGGGAAGTTTCTGGCAAAGCTCGGGCGCAATGCGCCGCGAGATCGCGAACACACATTCAACTGTCATCACCCGCGCAGGCGGGTGATCCAGTATTCCAGAGGCCCTCATGATTGAGCCGATAGGCCGCGGCGTACTGGTGCGCGGGGATGACATTGGAGGAGGCTGCGATACTGCCCCTAAAACCCGGCGGATTCCGCCCAAAACCCCATACTTAACAAACCCGTAATGGCCCGGGCCGAAACCGCCTTGATCCGACCAAAAAGCCGTTGTTGGTTGGCCGTGCCGGAGCCCGGGACGCCGATTCACCTGAATTTGGCTGATGATAGCGAGAAGGATCGCAAATGCGCAGGAATCTCACCTTTCTCCTCGGCACGGTCACCGGCGCCTGTTTGACCTTTCTGGTCGCCGGACCGCAGGGGGCGCATCTGGTTGCGGCCGCCAAGGCTGCGGCTCGCACCGACGGAACCTATTCGCAGCTCAATCTGTTCGGTGACGTGTTCGAGCGCATTCGCGCCAGCTATGTCGAGAAGCCCGACGATTCCAAGCTGATGGAGGGCGCCATCAACGGCATGATCTCCTCGCTCGATCCGCATTCGCGCTACATGAATGCGAAGGGCTGGAACGACATGCAGGAGACCACGCATGGCGAATTTGGTGGGCTCGGCATCGAGGTCACGATGGATGACGGCCTCGTCAAGGTGGTGGCGCCGATCGACGACACGCCCGCCGCCAAGGCCGGCATCATGTCGGGCGATCTGATCACGCAGATCGACGATGATTCCATTCAGGGCATGACGCTCGATCAGGCCGTCAGCAAGATGAAGGGGCCGGCCAACAGCAAGATCCGCCTGAAGATCGTTCGCAAGGGCGCGGATACGCCGGTCGAGGTCGCGATCGTGCGCGAAATCATCCGGGTGCGCCCGGTGCGCTTCCGCACCGAGGGCGGCGATATCGGCTATATCAGAATTACCAGCTTCAACGAGCAGACCACCGACGGCCTGCGCAAGGCGATCGCGGATATCACAAAGGCGATCCCGTCCGACAAGCTCGTCGGCTACGTCATCGATCTGCGCAACAATCCGGGCGGCTTGCTCGACCAGGCGGTGTCGGTGTCGAGCGCCTTCATGGGGCGCGGCGAGGTGGTCTCGACCCGCGGCCGCACGCCGGAGGAAACCCAGCGTTTCGTCGCGCGCGGCGGCGATCTGACCAAAGGCAAACCGCTCGTCGTGTTGATCAACGGCGGATCGGCATCGGCGTCCGAGATCGTGGCCGGCGCCTTGCGCGACCACAAGCGCGCCACCATCATCGGCACGCGTTCGTTCGGCAAGGGCTCGGTGCAGACGATTATTCCGCTCGGCAAGTCCAACGGCGCGCTGGCACTGACGACCGCGCGCTATTTCACGCCGTCCGGAAAATCGATCCAGGCCCAGGGTGTCACGCCTGACATCGAGGTGCTGCAGGACGTGCCGGACGAATTGAAGAACCGTGCCGAACTGAAGGGCGAAGCGTCGATGCGCGGCCATTTGGCAGGCGACGGCGCCGAGCAGACCGGTTCGCAATCCTACGTGCCGCCGTCCGAAAAGGACGACAAGGCGCTCGGTGCCGCCTACAATCTGCTGCGCGGCGTCACCGTTAACGCCAATGCACCGGCGGTTGCGTCGTCGAAGCGGGCGGTGCCGAACTGAGTTTTCAGGCCGCAGGCTTGCGCCTGCGGGAACGCACCGGGGTCGCGGCTGCAGGCATCGGCCGGTGCGCGAGCAGCAGGGGCTTGATGTCGGCGCCGGGGCGTGGTGGGCTGAACAGATAGCCCTGCATCTCCGAACAGCCGAGCGCGCGCAGCAATTCACGCTGCTGCTCGGTCTCGACGCCTTCCGCCGTCGTCGTCATGTGGCGCGCGGCGGCGATGTTCACCACCGCCTCGACAATGCTGGCCGACCCTTCCGGCTCGCCGATATCGGTGACGAAGCAGCGGTCGATCTTGATCTTGTCGAACGGGAAGCGCTTCAGATAGCTCAGCGAGGAATAGCCGGTCCCGAAATCGTCGAGCGCTATCCTGACCCCGATGGCGCGAAGCTGGTGCAGGATGGCAAGCGCCGCTTCGTCGTCGCGGATCAGCACCGCTTCGGTGATCTCGAGCTCCAGCCGGCCCGCGGCCAGGCCCGACGCCCCAAGGGCTGCCATCACCTTCAGCGCCAGCGTGCCGCTCTTGAACTGTACCGGCGAGACGTTGACCGCAAGACGGACATCGTCCGGCCAGGTCGCGGCCTCGGCGCACGCCGTGGTCAGCACCCACTCGCCGAGCTGATTGATCAGGCCGGTCTCTTCGGCGATCGGCACGAAGTCGGCCGGCGAGATGATGCCGCGCTGCGGATGGCGCCAGCGCACCAGCGCTTCGCAGCCGGTGATCCTGCCGTCCCGCAGGTCCAGACACGGCTGGTAATAGACCTCGAAGCCGCCGTCGACGATGGCCTGTCGCAGGTCCATTTCCAGCACACGGCGGGCGCGCACCTGGGCGTCCATTTCCGGCCGGAAGAAACGATGGGTGCGGCGGCCGGCGGCCTTGGCGGCGTACATCGCCAGGTCCGCGTTCTTCAGGATCTGGTCGACGTCGGAACCGTCCTGCGGCGCCAGTGCGATGCCGATCGAGGCGTCGGTGGTCACGTGATGGCCGAGGCATTCGTAAGGAGCGCGGATCGCATCGTAGATGCGGTGGACGAGTTCGGTGACCTCGTCGGCGCCCGTCACCCCGGTCTGCACGATGGCAAATTCGTCGCCGCCGAGCCTCGCCACGAAATCGGTCTCGCGCACGCAAGCACGGAGGCTGACCGCGAGGGCCTTGAGCAACTCGTCACCGATCATGTGTCCGAGCGAGTCGTTGATGCTCTTGAACTCGTCGATGTCGATATACAGCACGGCAAGCTGCCGGTTGGCCGCGACGTGAGGCAATTCCTGCTTCAGTTGTTCGTGGAACAGGGTGCGGTTCGGCAGGTCGGTGAGCGCGTCGTAATGGGCGAGGTGGGTGATGCGTTCCTCGGCCTGGCGTTGTTCGGTAACGTCTTCATGGGTCGCCACCCAACCGCCGTCCGCCAGCGGTTCGTTGACGACCTGGACCGAACGTCCGTCCGGGGTCGTGATGATCATCGCGTTGCGCTGCCCGACGTCGCGCAGCACCCGCACGACATAGCGGTCGACGTCGCCGGTGAACGATCCGGTCTGCTTTCGATGCGCGATCACGTCGCGGAAACTGCAGCCCGGCTTCACGATCTCGGCCGACAGGCCGTACATGTCGAGATAGCGCTGGTTGCAGATGACGAGGCGCTGCGAGGAATCGAACAGCAGCAGGCCTTGCGTCATGTTGTTGACGGCGGTGTCGAGCCGCTGTTTTTCCAGCGTCAGCCGCTGCTGCGACGCGCGATGCTGCTGCAAGAGCTTGCGCACAACCAGGAACAGCAGGATGGCGATCGCCGCCACGGACAATCCAGCCACCGCGATCAGGATGGAGATTTGCGCGCGCCAGTCGGCCAGCGCCGCCGCGGTGGTCGTCGCTGCGACGATCACGATCGGAAATTTGCTCAGCGCGCGCGAGGAGATCACCCGGTGCTCGCCGTCGAGCGGGCTGGTCAGACGGGAGGTGGTATTGGCGCGCTCGAACACAAGCCGCTGGCTGGCCGGGCCGGACTTGAAGTTCTTGCCGATCATCTCGGCGACATGCGGATAACGGGCGAGCAGCGTGCCGTCGCGGTGGTGCATGGCGATCGCGGCATCCGATCCGAGCGCCACCGAAGCGAAGAATTTCTCGAAATTGGCGGGTTCGATGCCGCGGCCGATGGCGCCGAGGAATTCGCCGTTCGGCCCCGTGACCTTGCGCGCGATCACTGTGGTCCAGACGCCGGTGACACGGCTGTAGACCGGCTCGATCACCACGGTCGGCGATTCCGGCCCGGACTTGAAGGTCTTGAAATAGGCCCGGTCCGCGACGTTGACGGGCGGGGCGGGCCAGGCCGCCGACGAATTGATCAGTCTGCCCTCGACGTCGAAGACGTTGACACCGCCGACATAGGACACCGCCTCGATCTTGGACTTCAGCATCAGATGGATTTCCTCGCTCGACATCCGGCGCCGGAAATGTTCCGTCGTTGTGATCAAGCTGGATCGGATGAAGCTGATCAGGTCCTTCTGGACCACCTCCAAATCCTCGAGTTGCTGGTCGAAATGGCGGGCCAGCAGCAGCACGGTGTTTTCCAGCTCGCGCTCGCTGTTGCGCAGCGCGCGTTCGCGGAAATTGCCGGCCATGATGGTCGCGCCGATCGCGATCGCGGCGATCAGCAGCACGCCGCCCAGGATCAGCCATCGGATCGGACCGCCGCGAAAGATCGGCTTGATCTTGAATAAGGCGGTGTTGATTGAACCCATTGAACGAGATCGCTGCCAGGAATGAATCCCGGAAGCAGTGTTGCGTACTCCCGGCCCGTGACTTTGCTACCGCGCCGATATGGAATTGACGTTAGCAAGTCTGGTTAACGAAACGTTAGCCAGGTAGCGAATGCGGCCCATGACAACCTCGGCAGGGCCTAGTTCCAAAGGGGTGCGCGGGTCGGGCGGAACATGATTGCGACGATGGCGGCGGCGATGATGTTGGCGGCGACGCCGGCCAGGATCGGCAACGTGTAATCGCCCGTGAGATCGAATGCGTAGCCGGCGGTGCTGGGACCGATCAGGGTGCCGAACGCGACGCTGGTGTAGAGGATGCCGATGATGCCGCTGACGTTGCGTCCGCCGAAATAATCCATCACCACGGCCGGAAGCACTGCGACCCAGGCGCCGTAGATCATGCCGTAGACGAAGGCGAATCCGGCAAGCTGCCAGAAATTCGTCGAGACCAGCCAGATCGCCAGCGCGCCTGCCATGCCGATGAAGAGCAGCAGCAGGGCGGTCGGGCGGCCGATCCGGTCGGCGAGCCCGCCGAGGAAGAAGCGGCCGGCGGTAGAACCGATGCCGATGACACCGAGCAGCAGCACCGCGGAGGAGGCCGCAACGCCGTGATCCCCGGCATAGGGAACGAGGTGCACGAACGGCACGAACAGGCCGAACGAGCAGATCAGGCAGGCGGCATAAAGCGCAACGAAGTGTGGTGAGCGGATCGCCTCGCTGACCGTGGCGCCCTGCGCCTGCGCCGGGATCGCGCCCGGCAGGACCGGATCGCCGTCGGGGTTGAGACCCCGTGCGCGAGGATCGTTCTCCAGCAGCAGCGCCATCCCGCCGCCAACGATAGCGGCGATGGCGCCGAGCGCCAGGTAAGCGCCGCGCCATCCCAGCGTCTCGATCAGGAGCGTCGCCAGCGGCGGCATCACCAGTGTGCCAACGCCGATGCCGCTCACGGCAAGACCGGAGGCAAAGCCGCGCCGCCGTACGAACCACCGCTGCACCGCCCCGACCGCGGGCACATAGGCGCAGCCGATGCCAAGTCCGACACCGAGCCCGTAAGCGGCATAGACCTCGAGCAAATTGCGTGCGGCAGCCGCCGCGGCGAGCCCGAAGCCGATCAGCAGCATGCCTGCCAGCGCGAGGCGGCGGGAGCCGTAGCGGTCGGCGAGGGGGCCGCTGACGATGCCGAGGGCAAAATAGAGAAAGCCCGCGAGCGAAAACACCAGTGAGACCGAGCCGCGCGAGGCGCCGAAATCGCGCTGCAGCGATTCCAGGAACGCGCTGAACGTATAGGCGCAGCCGAAGCCGACAAGGGTTACGGCGAACGCGGCGGCCACGACGAACCAGCCGTAGAAAATGCGGGAGTTGGGCAGCGCGGATTGGATAGTCACGATTGCCTCCACGGGCTCGGAGCGGGATGGCGACGGTGCCAGGATGTGATCCTCTGGAAGGCTGCGCCGGCGCGTATCAGCGTGGCTTCGTCCAGATGCGCCGCCACAAGCTGAAATGCGATCGGCAATCCGTTTGCGGAGAAGCCGCCGGGCAGCGTGATGGTGGGATGCCCGGTCATGTTGAAGGGGCAGGTGTATTCCTGCAGCCTGGCAATCAGGTCCGGCTGCTCGCCGAGCGTCTTGATCATGGCGAGGGTCAGGGGCGGAAATGGGTGCACCGGAATTAGCAGCACATCGACGGTCTCGAACAGCGATGTGACCCGGCCGCGCAATTCCAGTCGCCGCAGCAGTATTTTCTGGTACTCCAGCCCAGATAGCGCGCGACCTGTCTCGACGACGGAGGCGAGAACGGGACCATATTCATGCTTGCGCGCCGGATAGGTTGCTTCGTGCGCGACCGCGGCTTCCACGGCGCAGTTCGGAACCCAATCGGCGACGGCTTGCTTCACGTCGGGAAACGGCAGGTCGACGATACCAGCACCCTGCGCACGCATGACCTCCATCGCTTCCCCCAGCACCCGCTGGGTTGCAAGGTCCACGCCGTCGATGCTCCATTTCGCGTCGAACCCAATCCGCAGGCCGCGCACATCCTGCTCGGCCGCGGCGAGATAGTCGGGCACGGGATCGGGGACGGCCGTTGGATCGGCGCGGTCGGGTCCGGCGATGACGCCGAGCATCGCGCCGGCATCCGCCGCGCTCCGGGTGATGGTCCCGATATGGTCCAGGGTCGCTGCGAGTTCGAACACGCCGTGGCGGCTGACGCGTCCCCAGCTTGGCTTCAACCCGGTCAGGCCATTGGCGGCGCACGGCCATCGGATCGAGCCACCGGTATCGGAGGCGAGCGAGCCGTAACAAAGCCCTGCCGCGGTTGCGACCGCCGAGCCGCTCGACGAAATGCCCGGCCAGTAATCGGCATTCCATGGATTCTTTGGTGGTGTCACTGACGGGTGGTGGTCGGAATAGGCACCTTCGGTAAGCTGCAGCTTGCCCAGCACCACCGCGCCGGCTTCCTTCAGGCGGCGCACCACGCTTGCGTCTTGATCGGGACGGAAATCGCGATGGACGGCGGTGCCGGCCGCCGTCGGAACACCTTTGGTCCAGAACAGGTCCTTGAGCGCAATCGGGACGCCATGCAGCGGCCCGCGATAATGTCCGGCAGCAATTTCGGCGTCGGCCGTTTCGGCTTGGGCCATCGCGGCATCGGCCATCACCTGGACGTAGCTGGCGAGTTCACCGTCCAAGGCGGCGATGCGGTCGAGGTGCGCGCGCGTGACTTCCAGCGACGAAATCCGGCGCGTCCTGATGCGCGCCGCAATCTGCGTGAGCTCAAGGTAATGCAAATCCGCGGTGGCATCCATTCTCTGTCTCCGTCATCGATACGGTCGGAATCGGATCATGCGTCCGACACCTGTATATTAGTTATACTGGTGTCTATTGCTGTCAACCGGTAAATCTGCTTTACTGGTGTTTATGTCGCGGGAATCAAAAAAGTTCGGCGTTCCGGACGAGCTGGCCAATCTCTATGATTTCGCCAATACGCTCGACGTCAGGCACTTCACGCATCACGGCGTGCCGCATCCGCAAGGCGATGAACTGACCAGCGCGCGAGAGCTCGCGAGCTGGATGTCGCAACGCGGGCTGGCGCCCACCAGCGCGAAGCTCACGCCGGCGATGTTTGCAACCGCGATCGAACTGCGGACGTTGGTGCGCGACTATCTGCAGTGCGATCCGCTGGAGCGGCACGCAAACAAGGATGCGGTTCGCGCGCTGAGCAAAGCGCTGAAGTATTTTCCGCTGGTCGTGGCCGCAGGGGATGACGGCATGGTGCTGCGGGCGGCGCGCGAAGATGCGCTCGCGGGACTGTCGCCGATTGTCGCAGAACTCTATGACGGCTCCAGAAATGGAACGCTGGATCGGCTTAAAATGTGCGCGTCTGACGAATGCCGCCGGGTGTTCTTCGACCGCTCGAAACCATCGACGCGGCGCTGGTGCATGTCATCGCTGTGCGGGAACCGGATGAAGACACGCAGCTATCGCGAGCGGCAACGCAACGCCGGATAAATCACTGTGACCCGTGACTCGGTCACGACCGGCGGACTGAACGGTGTCTCTCGCCGATCAGTCCCCGGCGCGGTAATGTCCGGACTTGCCGCCCTTTTTCTCGACCAGATGAATGCCTTCGATCCGTACACCGCGCTCGACGGCCTTGATCATGTCGTAGATCGTCAGGCAGGCGACCGACACCGCCGTCAGCGCTTCCATCTCGACGCCGGTCGGCCCGGTGACCTTCACGGTGGCGCGGACGACGCAGCCGGGCAATTTCTTGTCGGGCGTGATGTCGAGCGTGACCTTCGACAGCGCCAGCGGATGGCACAGCGGAATCAAATCCGACGTACGCTTGGCCGCCATGATGCCGGCAATGCGGGCGGTGCCCAGCACGTCGCCCTTTTTGGCGTTGCCGGAGACGATCAGTTCGAGCGTCGCCTTGCTCATGATCACGCGGCCTTCAGCAACGGCTACGCGTTCGGTGGCGGGCTTGGCCGACACGTCGACCATCCGCGCTTCGCCCGATGCATCGATGTGGGTGAGGGCGCCGCCTTTGGAAGCCTTCCGCGCCATCGCCTAGCGCGTCCCGGTGGCGCGCGGCACGTCGGTACGGGCCAGTAACGCCCGCGTGGCCGCAGTGACGTCGGCCTGGCGCATCAGGCTTTCGCCGACCAGGAAGGTCGCCATGCCGACGCGCGCGAGGCGCGCAAGGTCTGCCGGCGTAAAGATGCCGCTTTCACCGACCATCAGGCGATCCCCAGGGATCAGCGGCGCGAGCGCCTCGCTGGTCACCAGCGTGGTCTCGAAGGTACGCAAATTGCGGTTATTGACGCCGATCATCGGCGAGCGAAGCTTTAGCGCGCGATCGAGCTCGGCGCGGTCGTGGATTTCGATCAGCACGTCCATGCCATGCGCGATGGCGGCATCTTCCAGATCTCTGGCCGTGCCGTCATCAAGTGCGGCCATGATGATCAGGATGCAGTCGGCGCCATGGGCGCGGGCCTCGACCACCTGATAGGTGTCGAACAGGAAATCCTTGCGCAGCACCGGCAAATTGGTCGCCGCGCGCGCCGCGACCATGAAATCGAGGTGGCCCTGGAACGACGGCGTATCGGTCAGGATCGACAGACACGCCGCACCGCCGGCTTCATAGGCTTTTGCCAATGCCGGCGGATCGAAATCGGCTCGGATCAGCCCCTTGGAGGGCGAAGCCTTTTTCACCTCCGCGATCAGCGCATAGTCACCGCGATCAAGCTTTTCACGGATCGCATGCAAGAAGCCGCGCGGCGGCGGCGCGGTTTTGGCCAGCGCTTCCAGGCTTGCCAGCGGATGCGTCCGCTTGGCGGCGGCGATCTCCTCGCGCTTGTAAGTCTCGATCTTGCTCAGGATGTCGGACATGTCAGGCGCTCCCGCGGTCAGCCGTTGGACACCGCGATCAAATGCTTGAGTTTTGCAGCGGCAGCACCGCCGTCGAGCGATTTGGTGCCCAGCGCGACGCCTTCCTTCAAATCCCTGGCGCGGCCGGCGACGATCAGCGCCGCCGCGGCGTTCAGGAGAGCGACGTCGCGATACGCGCTCGGCTTGCCGTTGAGCACGCCTTGCAGCGCCACCGCGTTGGCGTCGGCATCGCCGCCCTTCAACGCTTCGCCGCCGACGCGGGCGAGGCCGGCCTCTTCCGGCGTCACCTCGAAGGTGCGGACATTGCCGTTCTCGAGGCTCGCGACAAAACTCGGGCCGGTGAGGGTAATTTCGTCGAGACCGTCGGAGCCGTGCACCACCCAGACCGACTCGGAGCCGAGGTTCTTCAGCACCTGCGCCAGCGGCAGCACCCAGTGCCTCGAGAATACGCCGACCATTTGCCGCTTGACGCCGGCCGGGTTGGACAGCGGTCCGAGCAGGTTGAAGATCGTGCGAGTGGCGAGTTCGACCCGGGTCGGGCCGACGTTCTTCATGGCCGGATGGTGTGCGGGCGCGAACATGAATCCGATGCCGGCTTCGCGCACGCAACGGCCGACCTGGTCGGGCGAAAGATCGATCCTGACACCGAGCGAGGCCAATACGTCGGCCGCTCCCGACCGCGAAGACAGCGCACGGTTGCCGTGTTTGGCGACGGGCACGCCGGCGCCCGCGACGATGAAGGAGGCGCAGGTCGACACGTTCACCGACCCGGACCCGTCGCCGCCGGTGCCGACTACGTCGACGGCCTCCGCCGGCGCCTTGACCCGCAGCATCTTGCCGCGCATCGCCGACACCGCGCCGGTGATCTCGTCGACCGTCTCGCCGCGCACCCGCAGCGCCATCAGTAGTCCGCCCATCTGCGAGGGCGTGGCCTCGCCGGACATCATGCTGTCGAAGGCGGAGGCGGCCTCCTCACGCGACAGCGTCGCACCGGTGGCGACTTTTCCGATGATAGATTTGAGGTCGTCCATCGCGTTGCTTTCAGGATTGGGACGTCTTTATCTCTTGAGCATGACCTTCGAGCAAACGCTACGCGTTTGTCGAGGGAAAACCGGTGCCCACGTCCCGGATCATGCTCAGTTGCTGTTCGCGCCCGTCACCTGTGCGAAGGCCGCCTGGTTGATTGTCGTGCCGATCTCTGACTCGATCTTCGTGACGTACTGCGCGACCTGTTCGTCGGTGAGGCCCCGCAGCAACGTCTCCTTCATTTTCTTGACCTCGTCGGCAGCGACGTTGACCGAGGGCATGCTGACATCGGTGACGCGGTACACGATCCACTCGCTGCCACCCGCGCCGGCGGTTTGTCCGACGCCATCCTTGGCGGTGCGAAACGCCGCGGTGATGAGACTCGAGGGCACGCCGGATGGAGCGGCGTCGCGCCGGAAGCCGGTTGCGGTTTCGACCTTCGAGCCGATCGACGCGGCTTCTTCGGCCAAGGTGGCACCACGCTCGAGCTTGCCGACCATCTCGGTCGCCTTCGCACGCAGCTTGCTCGAGATCTGGTCTTCGCGCCATTTGGCTTCGACCTGGGCGCGGACCTCATCGAGAGTGCGTTCACGCGACGGCGTAACGCCGAGAACGTCGTACCAGACATAACCGCCGGCAAACTGGATCGGATCGTTGTCGACGCCGACATTGCTTGCGAAGGCCTGCGAGACCACTTCGAGACCGCGCGGAATATTGCCGACCGGCTGGCCGTCAGGGCCGCGGCCGGAGCGGTCGACGGCCTCGATGGTGACTGCCGTCAGTCCGAGCTTCTGGGCGGCTTCGACCACGCTGGCGCCGCCGCCACGCTCGTCTTCCATCTTGTTGTGGAGTTCGGCGACCTTGCTGCGCGCCCGCTCGGTCGCGATTTCCTTTTTTATCTGCGCCGCGACGCTTTCATAGGAAGGCGTCGTCGCCGGTTCGATCTTGCCGACCTTGACCAGCGCCACGACGAACTGGCCTTTTATCGGCTGGCTAACCTCGCCGGAGGGCAGCGCGAACGCCGCGTCGGCGATGGCCGGATCGATGATGGCGGATTTTGCCGTCATGCCGAGGTCAACGAGATTGGCGTTGTGTTCCTTGGCGACGTCGTCGAACGACATTCCGGAGGTGATGCGGCTGCGCGCAGTGAGGGCTTCCTCGGCGTTTTGAAACACCATCTGCTGCACTTCGCGCTTCTCGGGCGTACCGATCCGGTTGCGGCTCTGCTCGAATACCTTCTTCGCATCCTCGTCGGAGACTTCGGACCATTTGCCGAGTTCCTCGGGGCTGACCACGATGAACGATAGTTTGCGAAATTCGGGTGCGCGGAACTGGGTCTTGTGGTCTTCGAAATAGGCGGCGAGCGTCTCGGGCGAGGGCGTGTCGATGGTGCCGGCCTGCGCGGCGTCGAGTTTGATGTAGTCGACCGAGCGCTGCTCGTTCTGGTACCGGGTCAAGGCATCGATCATGAGCTTCGGCGGCTCGAGCCCGGCCGTAACGGTGTCCGCGATCTGGCGCCGCAAGCCCAGCCGCCGCCGCTCGGCGAGGTAGCGCTGCTCGGTGTACCCGTACTGGCGGATCGTGGCCTGGAAGCGCGCCGGATCGAAATTGCCGCCGATTCCCTTGAACGCGGGATCGTTGTAGATGATCCGCATGGCCTCGGCATCCGACTGTGCAAGGCCCATGCGCCGCGCCTCCTCGTCGAGGGCGGCTTCCGCGATGGTCTGCTGCAGCACCTGACGATCAAGCCCAAATAAACGGGCTTGCTCCTGGGTCAGCGGACGGCCGAACTGACGGCCGAATGCCTGGAGCTTGTCGGTGTAGATCTGGCGGAATTGCTCGGTCGAGATTTCGGTCTTGCCGATCTTGGCCAGCGTCGACTGCCCAAAGCCCTTGAAGATGTCGGCGATGCCCCAAACAGCAAAGCTGAGAATCAGCACGCCCATCACGACGCTCATGACGGCCTTGCCGAGCCAGTTTGATGAGGCTTTGCGTATTCCTCGAAGCATTGGTCCGTCTTCTATCTAAAACTAAGAGGCTGATTTCATTAAATTTTTCGGTTTCCCGCCCGCACCTCAGCCATAGGTGCGGGAATAGATGTTCTTTTTTCGGTCTCGGCACGGTCTAACTTGCCGATGGCCCCCGCGGCAAGCCTGCCGCGGTTTGCGCTTTTGGCGTACAGCGTCGCCATCCGTCCCCCAGACCAGCCGAAAAACGGCCTCCAGTTCGCGCTCGGTCGCCCCGTTTCCGGCCGCCCAGGGTCACCGCGGCCTTGCGCATGCCGTGAACCGATTTCCGGCCTCACCCGCCAGATCTGTCTGGCCGACGCCACGAATTCGGTCCCCGGCGCGCCCATGGTCCATGGCGCCGGTGGGGCCAGCCTCGAGCGTAGGCTCCGGCTGCGGCAGCGGCAACTCGACTCGCATGCCGGTCTTTGTCGATCGAGATGACGGTTCGACGCACCGGTAGGCCGCACGAACTCCGGTGGGCCTATTCGGCCTCGGCTATGAATCGATCCTGATTGTCGGGGCGACGCGGTGGTCCGCGACTACGTCGTGACCAAGTCCTGCGTTGAGACTTCCGGCTGCAGCCGCATCCGTATCATTCGGCTCGATAATACAAATGCACTTCGCCGCCGTTTGGCATGAGGCGGGATATTCGCTTGATACGTCCCTCGGCGGTTAACCGGTTCAACT
Organism: Bradyrhizobium sp. OAE829; assembly: GCF_040546575.1. Lineage (NCBI taxonomy): Bacteria > Pseudomonadati > Pseudomonadota > Alphaproteobacteria > Hyphomicrobiales > Nitrobacteraceae > Bradyrhizobium > Bradyrhizobium sp. OAE829. Next base: position 8,135,576 of record NZ_JBEPOE010000001.1, read on the forward strand.
TGTGATGCGTTGTTGCGTGCGCCCCAAGTTCATAGCGCATCCAAATCTCAGTGGCGCCCTCTGCATTGTCTTCACTGATTGGAATGGTTGCCCACAACCGATCGACGTCGGGCATGCTGCTGTCTCTTCATTGAGTCCTAGCGCAAGATCGAACAAACCCAGGCGCTCTGCGAGAGCGCTAGGCAGAAAGCTAACAGCCAGCTCCGTCGCGGAAAAGAGGATTGGGAAAATTTGGTAATAGTACCGAGCACCACGGCCGGTTCTGGCGCAAACTGCGTAGGGAGGTGCGAGCTCGCGCAGGGTCCGTCAATTGCGTCGGCAGAGGCAGTTCGATTGATACGCGCTTCACGGTTTCATTTATCGCGCCGAGACGCGGCGTTGTTACCGCAGAACCGCATCCGCTATCCTGGTCTGGTGAACAATTCTAGCGACGGCGGCCCCCGATGTTTGCCTAATCACGGGCTTCGACGGCGCTGCGCTTTCCTTTACGGCTGCGTCAAGTTGAAGGGCCGCGGCCATTGTGAAGTCATCGCCGCCGCCGCTAACGGTCCCGAGCTCGTCCATGTTCAGTTCGCGAATTTCAGGCACGGTCCCTCTCCATGGTGGCGGTCGCTTGTCATGTCGGTAGGCTAGCCGTCTGTTCAAATTTGAATGTGTCAGGAGTCACACAACAAACTTGTTCTTTGCGGAGAGCGGATATGCGGCGCCCGCACGGCGATGTCGGCTTGACCCACGGCAGGCGTGAACTGGAGGGAGCTTGGTTCACCCATTGTCTGGCGGAGTTTCACTTCACGTTGATTTTGAAACGATTCACAGCTCGGTCAAATTGAGCTAGGGTTGGGGGAATACTGCTGCCTGCAAGACCCGATGACGTCGTCGGGTGATTTTGGCAACTGCGTCATTCTCCAAGCAGCCAGTGCAGCAGGCTAATTCCGTACCATACAGGCCGGACTGTGAGCGCTATGGGAGGAAACCATGCTTCTTCAGCGGACGATCAGCATCATAACAATAGCCGCAATCGCATCGACGGCGGCGTATGCTCAGAACGCCAGTTTCGGCACGCCCGCCGAGGCGAAGGCCATGCTTGAGAAGGTCGTTATCGGCATGAAAGCCGACCCGGCAAAAACCGTCGGTCAAATCAACAAGGGGGAAGGAGGCTTTCGCGACCGTGACCTTTATCCGACTTGCGCAGGCCCTGACGGCAAGAACATCGCCCATCCCGATCCCGCGCGTATTGGCCTCGTGCAGAAGGACATCAAGGATGTCGCGGGCAAACCCTACGGGGCGGAATTTGCCTCTGCCGTTGAAGATAAGATCACGGAGGTAACATACATGTACCCGCGCCCCGGCGAGGATAAGAGACCGGTTGAGAAAGTAGGCCTCGTGACGAAGGTGGCTGGCTACATATGCGTGGTCGGATACTACAAGTAGGTCGTAATTACCGACGCCTTTCCCGAGATCATGATGTCGGCTCTTGGCATCTCTGGCCGGCCGATGCACGCGTGCGCTATGCCGGTACAGACCCAGGTCAGATCGGCCCACCGCTTCGCGCTGCTGTTTCGCGCTCATTCAACTCGGGCGCCCATTCCAATGGTGGCAAGCCCACGGTCAGCCATAAATTCCGCCGGACGCTCTGATCAGTTGAATCCGACGAGGCACTCCGCCCGACTAGCTGAACGCAAGAACGAGCCAACTTGAGCACAACATCACAAGGGCAGTTATGATTAGCGCGAGGAATCCGCCGGACACGAAGTCATGATCACGCATGGCCCACCTCCTGTCGGGAACGGAGGCTGGTCCGCATTTATTAAAAATTTCGGAATCAGCTTAAGGATCTCTGCACGGGCCTATTGAAGCGGTTAACGGCTCAGAGATCATTTGAAGCGGTATCTGGAACTGGTCGCGCGCCTCTGCTAGCGGATGGGACCCCATATTCGAGAGAAAATCGACATGCCCGACGCCATTCGGCACCTGATCGCCGGCAACTGGAAAATGAACGGCCTCAAGTCCTCCCTGGCTGAATTTGAAGCGATGCGCGAAGGTGCCGCAGCGGTGGCCGCCAAGGCCGACCTGCTGGTCTGCCCGCCGGCCTCCCTGATCGCCACCCTGGCCGACAAGGCAAAGGGCTCAAAACTCGCCGTCGGCGCCCAGGATTGCCACCCGAAGGCCTCGGGCGCCCATACCGGCGACCTTTCGGCTGAAATGCTGGCCGATGCCGGCGCCAGCGCCATCATTGTCGGCCATTCCGAGCGACGTGCCGACCATGGCGAGACCGATGCCCTGGTCCGGCAGAAGGCGGAAGCCGCCTGGCGGGCGGGGCTTACCGCCATCGTCTGCATCGGCGAGACCCAGGCCCAGCGCGACGCCGGGCAGACGCTGGAGGTCTGCGGTGGCCAGCTCAAAGGCTCGCTGCCGGACGGATCGACGTCAGCCAATCTGGTGGTGGCCTATGAGCCGGTCTGGGCGATCGGCACCGGGCTGACCCCGACGGCAAAAGATGTCGAGCAAGTTCATGCGTTTATCCGGGGTGTTCTCACCGACCGATTTAAGGCCGAGGGAAGCAAGATCCGGATTCTCTATGGTGGTTCGGTCAAGCCATCGAATGCGGCCGAGCTGATGGCGGTCGCCAACGTCAACGGCGCACTGGTCGGCGGCGCCAGCCTGAAGGCGGCCGACTTTTTGGCGATCGCCGCGGGGTGCTGAGCTCAAATGGGCGCGGCGTCCTTTAGGCGCTTCCAGTAGAACATCGTGCCCGTCATGCCGCCGAGGGGCTTGTAGGCGTAGTCCGGAATGATCCCGGCCAACTTGAAGCCGACGCGCTCGTATAATCCGGACGCGCCTTCGTCGTCGGCGGTGTCGAGCACCAGCAGCCAGCGTCCGTGATCGATCGCCACGCGTTCGGCAGCGTACAGCAGCGCCTTCGCGACGCCGCGGCCGCGGTGGCTGACCCGCGTGATCATCTTGACGATTTCCGCCCGGTGCGGCTGGTTGAGCGCAAGGTCAAGCACCAGCGTTACCGTTCCGACCAGTTGGTCGCCGTCAAAGGCGCCCAGAATGATCCGTTCTCCGCGCGCCGCCGCAGCCAGCGATTTCCCCCAGAAGGCATTTGCGACCTCCTGATGCAGCGGATGCATGAAGCTGACCGAGCCGCCATGGGCCACCGCCTCGATCAGTATCTCGCTGAGGCTCGCGCGGATATCGGGCGATGGGCTCAGGGGTTTGATTTCGATATCAGGCATGTCGTTCAGCCTCGTTTCCTGGCCGCACGGGCCTGCTTGATCTCTGCAATCCGCTCGACGTCCTCGATCTGGAGATGTCGGCCGCGTTCGAGAATTTCCAACGTGTACTCTTCATAAGTGAGCCCGAGCCGTTCGGCCTTTTGAATGCGAAAGGCGACGATGCCGGGTGAGGGGTTGTGCCACGCCCTGCGGTGCGCGGCCTTCCAGTAGAAGTAATTTCCGATTCCTCCATCACCCCATTCCGGCCGGTGCGCATCCTCGAGTGGTGGGCCGCCATTGTGGCCGGCCGCGATATCGCTGTCGGGGAGTGCCTGTTCGATCGCGGTGCTTTTGAGGGCGACCTCCGGCATCGTTGCTAGCTCCGGGCCAGCGCTACGACATAGGTGCAGGGTGCGGCGCTCTCGTTGGCGAAGGTCGTCTCCGCGGGGGGACCGAATCCGAGGCAATCGCCGGTGCCGAGGAGATACCGTTCGCCGGCCTCGATGATCACGAGTGCGCCGGCCTGCACCCAGACTACCTGACGGATATGGGCGTAGGATGAGGCCGGCAGCGTCACGCGCTGCCGTGCCGGCAATTCGACCCTGATGACTTCGAGCGGATGATCGGGGCGATTGAATACCTGTGTGCGCAGGTAGCCGGTCTCGGGATCGCGCCAGACCGGCTGTTCGCTGGCACGTGAAAGGCGCTCGCCCTGGCCCTCGGCGCGCAACATCAGGCCGGCAAGCGTGAGGTCGAAGGCGCTTGCGAGGCGGACCAGCACCACGGCGGTCGGGCTGACTTCGGCACGCTCGATCTTGCTGATAGTGGCCTTGGAGACCCCCGATCGTTCGGCGAGATCGGCCAGCGACCAGCCGCGGCTGTCGCGCTCGAGACGCAGGCGCTGCGCCAGCCGGTTGCTCAAATCGTCTACAATAGTATCCATATGTCTACTATAAGAGAAGTGGGTCGACATTCGCAAGCTGGAAATGTCGCGACTTCGTGTTGCTTCGCAGCTTGTTGGAAAGCCTGCGGCAATTATCTCCGGAGCAGCTGTTGGGGGTGACAATGCCCCGTCCGATCGTGTAACACCGCGCAACTTCAGGAAAACCCGCAAGCTCAATAGTGCAGCCGAAGCCCGGCGCTCATCGCTTGTGACGGAAGGTTAGAAATGCAGGCCGTCGTTATTGTCGTTCACCTCATGATCGTCGCCGTGCTGATCGGCGCGGTATTGCTGCAGAAATCCGAAGGCGGCGGCCTTGGCATGGGCGGCGGCGCCGGCTTCATGTCGAGCCGCGGAACCTCCAATCTGTTGACGCGGATGACCGCGATTCTAGCGGCAGGCTTCTTTGTCACCAGCCTGTATTTGGCCTGGTCTGCAGGCCTCGATCGCAAGCCCAGCTCGATTCTCACGGGCCCGGCGACGCCGTCCCAGCCCGGAGGGACCCCGATCGCGCCGCCGACCAGCGGCGGCGTTCTGGATACGCTGAAGAAGGTCGACGAACAGCAGAGCCCGCCGGCGCCGTCGGGCCCGCAAGCTCCGCGTTCGCAATAAAGCAGGGTGGCTATGCAGGACGGCGACTAGCGTCCTGCATCAGAACTTCCCATCAATGCTCTGAAATCGCTTTAATTTTCACGTCACCCACAGCCCAGCAAAATGTTCGCTCTGGCGAGCGATTCGTTTTGGCGAATCGGAGCAGTGGCCTTAAAGGTTGAGTCCCATGGCGCGGTACATATTCATCACCGGCGGCGTGGTTTCTTCGCTCGGCAAAGGTCTGGCTTCAGCAGCACTCGGTGCGCTGTTGCAGGCCCGCGGGTACAAGGTCCGTCTCCGCAAACTCGACCCCTATCTCAACCTCGATCCCGGAACGATGTCGCCGTATCAGCACGGCGAAGTGTTCGTGACCGACGACGGCGCCGAGACCGATCTCGATCTCGGCCATTACGAGCGCTTCACCGGGCGTCCGGCCACCAAGGCCGACAACATCACCACCGGGCGCATCTATCAGGACATCATCACCAAGGAACGCCGCGGCGATTATCTGGGCGCGACCATCCAGGTGGTGCCGCACGTCACCAACGCGATCAAGGAATTCGTCCTCTCCGGCAACGACGAATATGATTTCGTGCTGGTGGAGATCGGCGGCACCGTCGGTGACATCGAGGGGCTGCCGTTCTTTGAAGCCATCCGTCAGCTCAAGAACGAATTGCCGCGGGAGCACGCGGTTTACATTCATCTGACGCTGCTGCCGTTCATCCCGAGCGCCGGCGAGTTGAAGACCAAACCGACCCAGCATTCGGTGAAGGAACTGCGTTCGATCGGCATCCAGCCGGATATCCTGCTGTGCCGCACCGACCGCGAGATTCCGAAGGAAGAGCGGCGCAAGCTCGGTCTGTTCTGCAACGTGCGCGAAAGTGCCGTGATCGAGGCGAGGGACGTCGACAACATCTACGCGGTGCCGCAAGCCTACCACGAGGCCGGCCTCGACGACGAAGTGCTGGCTGCGTTCGGCATCGCGCCGAAGATTCCTCCCGCGATGCAAAGTTGGAACGACATCAACGAGCGGGTGCGCAACCCCGAAGGCGCGGTCACCATCGCCATCGTCGGCAAATACACCGGCATGAAGGATGCGTATAAATCGCTGATCGAGGCGCTGTCGCATGGCGGCATCGCCAACAAGGTGAAGGTCAATCTCGACTGGATCGAGAGCGAAGTGTTCGAGCACGAGGATCCGGCGCCGTTCCTCGAGCACGTCAACGGCATCCTGGTGCCCGGCGGCTTCGGCCAGCGCGGCGCCGAAGGCAAGATCCGCGCGGCGCAGTTCGCTCGCGTCCGCGACGTCCCGTATTTCGGCATTTGCTTCGGCATGCAGATGGCTGTGATCGAAGCCGCGCGCAATCTCGTCGGCATCGAGGACGCCAACTCCACCGAGTTCGGTCCGACCAGGGAGCCGCTGGTCGGCCTGATGACGGAATGGCTGCGCGGCAACGAACTTGAGAAGCGGTCGAAGGCGGGTGATCTCGGCGGCACCATGCGGCTCGGCGCCTATCCCGCGGCGCTTACCCGCGGCAGCCGGGTATCCGAAGTCTATGGCGGGGCCACCGAGATTTCGGAGCGCCACCGTCACCGCTACGAGGTCAACACCGCCTACAAGGACCGCCTCGAACAGCACGGCCTCCGCTTTTCGGGCCTGTCGCCCGACGGCGTGCTGCCGGAGATCGTCGAATATGAGGACCATCCCTGGTTCATCGGCGTGCAATTCCATCCCGAACTGAAATCACGCCCGTTCGAGCCGCATCCCCTGTTCGCGTCGTTCATTCAGGCCGCGGTGGTGCAGTCGCGGCTGGTGTAGTGGCCACCAGCCTTTGACGAACGCGCCAATTGTTGCGACAAACCGCTTCCGTTACCTGCAAGAACAACAATCAGGGGAGTGAAGCCGATGATTATGGAAATGCGTGTCTATCGCTGTTTGCCGGGCCGTCTGCCGGCGCTGATGAAGCGCTTCGATACGCTGACGCTGAAATTGTGGGACAAGCACGGCATCAAGCAGGCCGGCTTCTACACCACGCTGATCGGAACCTCCAACCAGGAACTGACCTATTTCGTCGCCTGGGACTCGCTCGCGGACCGCGAAAAGAAATGGACGGCATTTCAGTCCGATCCCGATTGGATCGCCGGCCGCGCCAAGAGCGAAGAGGACGGCCAGATCATCGACAACATCGTCAGTCAATTGCTGGTCCCGACGGCGTTCTCTTCGGTGAAGTAACCTTGCGTGCAACCCTGATATTCCGGGGTTAAACAGGGTTGATCCTGATGGCGCGGACCGGCATGGTCCGCGCTGAGCAAAGGAAAATCCCTTGAGCGCGAACATCTCTGCAGCACCGGTGGTGACGGCTGGTCCGGTCAAATTCGGCAACCACTTGCCGATTTCGATCATCGCCGGGCCATGCCAGCTCGAAAGCCGCAGCCATGCGCTTGAGGTGGCGTCGGCGCTGAAGGAGATCGCGGGCCGCCTCGGCGTCGGGCTCGTCTACAAGACCTCGTTCGACAAGGCCAACCGCACCAGCGTTTCGGCCGCGCGCGGCATCGGGCTTGCGCAGGCGCTGCCGATCTTCGCCGAGATACGTTCCTCGCTCGGACTGCCCGTGCTGACAGACGTCCACGAGGCCTCGCAATGCGCCGAGGTGGCGCAGGCGGTGGACGTGCTGCAGATCCCGGCCTTCCTGTGCCGGCAGACCGATTTGCTGACGGCGGCGGCCGCGACCGGCAAAATCGTCAACGTCAAGAAGGGGCAGTTTCTGGCGCCGTGGGACATGGCCAACGTCGTCAGCAAGATCACATCTGGCGGCAATCCGAACGTGCTGGTCACCGAACGCGGCGCGTCCTTTGGCTACAACACCCTGGTGTCTGATATGCGCGCGCTGCCGATCATGGCGCGCAGCACCGGCGCGCCCGTGATTTTCGACGCCACCCATTCGGTGCAGCAGCCGGGCGGGAAGGGCACTTCATCCGGCGGTGAGCGCGAATTCGTGCCGGTGCTGGCCCGCGCCGCGGTCGCGGTCGGGGTGGCCGGCGTGTTCATCGAGACCCATCCCGACCCTGACAACGCGCCGTCGGACGGACCCAACATGGTGCCGCTGCGCGAGTTCGAAGCGCTGGTGAAGACCCTGATGGGGTTCGACGCGCTCGCCAAAAGCCTAACTGCCAACAGCACGGCGCGCTGATGGCGCGGGCCATGCCGTGACCGCAGCAACCACCCGCCTGCCGCCGGCCCTCAACATCATCACGCTTGCGACCTTTGCGGCCAGCCTGTCGGCGCGAGCTCTCGATCCGGTGTTGCCGCATGTCGCGGAGGATTTCAGCGTCAGCATCGCTACCGCCGCCGGTTTTGCCGCCGTGTTCGCCTTCACATTTGCAGTCATCCAGCCGGTGCTCGGCGCGGCAGCCGATCTGTTTGGCAAGGCGCGTTTGATGGTCGTCTGTCTGGTACTGCTTGGCATTGCGAACATCCTCGGCGCGTTGGCGACGTCGTTCTGGCTGCTGTTCGCCTCGCGAATCCTCGCCGGCATCGGCTCCGGCGGCGTATTTCCGGTGGCGCTCAGTCTGACCAGCGATCTGGTCGGCCCCGAGAAAAGGCAGCTTGCGATCGGCCGCACGCTTATGGGCTCCATGACCGGCAACCTCTTGGGCGCATCCGTTTCAGGCCTGATCGGTGATTTCCTGGGCTGGCGCGGCGTGCTTGCCGTGCTCGGCATTCTGGTCATCGTGGCTTCGGTTGCGGTGGCTGCCGGGTTTCGCGGCGCTGCGCTGACGCGCCCCCCCAAGACGAACCTGTCGGCACTCAGGCACGGTTACCGCACCATCTTTTCCAATCCCAACGCGTTCTGTTATGCGGCGGTGTTTATCGAAGGCTGCTGCGTGCTGGGACTGTTCCCCTTCATTGCATCGTTCCTGTTTGAATTGGGGGAAACCCGCCTGTCGGTCGCCGGCATCGTGATCGCGGGCTTCGCGGTCGGCGGGCTGATCTACACGTTGACGATTTCGCGATTCCTGCCGCGGCTTGGGGTCAACGGCATGATGATCGCGGGCGCGACGTTGGTGGCGTCACAACTCACCGTCGCGGCGTTCGGTCCGGGCGCAACGGCCCAGGCCTTGAGCCTGCTGTTGATGGGCTGGGGCTTCTACATGATCCACGGCTGCCTGCAGGTATTTGCCAGCGAGCTGTCGGTGGAAGCGCGCGCGACGGCGCTGTCGCTGCACTCGTTCTTCTTTTTCATGGGCCAGACGCTCGGCCCCATCGCCTACGGCTTCGGCATCCAGCACGCCGGCAAGGTGCCGACCTTGCTCACCGCCGCGGCCATCATGGTCGCGCTCGGAATTGCCTGCGCGCGGCTGTTGAAGCAGACCCGGCCGGCGGACGCGCGGCCGGGCTAGCTTCGTATCGGGCCCTCGCTATTCCATCTTGATTCCGGCGTCGGTGATCACCTTGCGCCAGCGCGCGATCTCTTCAGTGACGAAGCCGCGGAATTCGTCCGGGCTGGTGCCCATCGGGACAATCCCCTGTTCGACCAGTTTTGCCTGCAATGCGGGGTCGGCGAGCGCCTTCCTGGCCTCGGCGGAGACGCGGTCGACGATCTCCTTTGGCGTGCCCGCCGGCGCGATGATTCCGGCCCAGGTGCCGGACACGAAATCCGGCACGCCCTGTTCCGCCATCGTCGGCACGTCGGGCGCCGCCGGAATGCGTTCTTTCGCGGTGACGACGATCGCCTTGGCGTTCCCGGAGCGCACCTGCGGCATCAGAGGACCAACGATGTCGAACATCACGTTGATCTGCCCGCCGACGGTATCCTGCAGTGCGCCGGCCGTGCCCTTGTAGGGAATGTGCTGCATTTTGATGCCGGTGCGGCTCATGAACATCTCCATGGTGAGATGTGCCGCGGCGCCGATGCCGCTCGACGCAAAATTGAGCTCGCCCGGCTTGGCCTTGGCGAGCGCGATCAGCTCTTTCAAATTGTTCGCCGGCACGGAAGGGTGCGCGATCATGATCAGCGGTGCGACGCTCATCAGCGAGACGTAGCTGAAGTCCTTCAGCGTGTCGTAGGGCAGCTTTGGATTGAGCGTGGCGTTTGCCGCATGCGCCGCGATCACGGTGCCGAACGTGTAGCCGTCGGGCGCGGCCTTGGCGACGACGTCGGTGCCGATGATGGCGTTGGCGCCGGGCTTGTTCTCGAAGACGATGGGCTGGCCGAGCGCCTCGGAGATTTTTTGTCCGACCAGGCGGGCCATCAGATCGGTGTAGCCGCCCGGCGTGTAGGGGACGACCATGCGGATCGACCGGTTCGGCCAGCCTTGTGCCCCAGCGCCGCCTGCGCAGCTCAGCAGAAGCGCGAACGCTGCAAGAGCGCGGAATAGATATTTCATGATGTCGTTTCCTCAACAGGGCCAGCGTCTGAGATGCGCGGCGCTTCCTGCAGGCAGGCTACATCATATGGATGTGAGTGAGATAGGTGTCGAGGCAACGTCTCTTGTTGCACAAGGTGCATGGCTTGCTGTCTGACTCGAGGGCGCAATGCACGCCGGAGTGCACGTGCGACGGCTCAGGATCAATTGGTTCACGCCCTGGCTGTGTCGCCTCGCGCTAGTTTCCCATCGCCTCGGCCAGCAAGGCCTGCGCCTGCCTGGTCGCTTCGGCAAATGACGGCTGCTGCGGCGCGCGCTCGGTAAAGCACTTCTTGTAGGCGTCTTCGCCCTTTTGCCTGAGATCGCCGAGCTTGTCGTAGGCCTTCCTGTCGATCCGCTTGGTCTGCAGATCGTCGGCAGCCTTGTCGGCCTTCTTGTCGTAATCCGCCTTGATCGCAACGCAGGCCGGGACCTCCACCTTGGGCTTGATCGATCCATAGGCGACATAGACCTTGCCGTTGGCCAGAGCTGAAACGAACACTTCGTCCGCGGCCTCAGGCACGGCGTCCTGGGTGCGCCCGGCCAGCATCGCAAAGGCTGACGTGGCGGAGGCGGGTTTGACGATCGGCAATTCGTTGAAGTTCACGACCGCCGCATCCGTCGAGATCGCCTGGGTGTAGAAGCTTTCGTCCTTGAGCGCGGCGCCGATCTGTTGCGGCACGTTCTTGAGTTTGTTGCCCCACCAGTCCTTGTGCGCGCGCAGCCAGCGCTCGAACAGCGGCTGCGTCGTTACGATGATATGAGACTTCGGCTCGACATATTGGCCGTCGCGGCCATTCTGGCCGGCCTTCTCGCCGTTGTCGCCCAACTCGGAGTCGAAACGCACGCCGTCGAGCAGGCCAAAGCCCATGTCGCCCTTGGATAATGCGTCGAGATTAAGCTTGGCCGCTCCAAATCCCTTGCGAGCGGATTCGGCGACGATCGGCGCGAGCTTTGCCAAGAGATCGGCGCGCAGCGATTCCGTCAGCTTGAAGGCCTCGTCGTCCTTCTTGTCCGCGTACATCTTCGTGATTTTCGCGATCGCGGCGTCGCGGGCCGCGATGTAGCGGTCCTCTGGTGCGGCAGGTGCGGCGTTGGCGCTTGCAATGGTCCCGAGCATGCACGAAGCGGCGGCAAGTCGGATGATGGCGGCGAATGGCTTTTGCATGGGCGGTTGTCGGGATAACCGGCCGTTAGGTTCAACCCCGGCCGCGATAGGGCGTGACGCCCTGGTCGGGGACCCACACGCCCTTGGGTAGCTTGCCGGTCTGCCAGAACACGTCGATCGGGATGCCGCCGCGCGGATACCAGTAGCCGCCGATGCGCAGCCATTTCGGCTTGATCTCGGTCGCGATCCGCTTGCCGATCGAAACCGTGCAGTCCTCATGGAACGCGCCGTGATTGCGAAAGCTCGCGACATAGAGTTTTAGCGACTTGGACTCCAACAGCCATTGGCCCGGCACGTAATCAATCATCAGATGGGCGAAATCCGGCTGTCCGGTGATCGGGCAGAGCGAAGTGAATTCGGGCGCCGTGAACCGCACCAGATAATTGGTGTCCTTTTGCGGATTGGGCACCCGGTCCAGCGTCGCCTTTTCGGGGGTGTCGGGCCATTCCACGGCGCGGCCGAGCTGCAATGATTTTTTCGCCATGATGATCGTCCTGTTGCGACCGCTGACATGGACGCATCAGGCGTGGCCGTCAACCGTCAGCGCGACGCGGGATCCGAGAGAAAGCGCGCCAGCGCCGTTCGCTCGGCGGCATCCTCGATCCCGCGCATCGACATCCACAGCCCCGGAAACATCTCGGCGGGATCGGCCAGGAAGCTTTCCAGACGCGGCGTATCCCAGCGCAAACCATCATCGCGCGCCTTGCGCAGCACCGGCGAATAGTCGAACGCCGGATCGCCGGCGACAACACGTCCGGCCACGCCGGCAAGATTGGGGCCGGGCAGGCCGCGCTCGGTGGGATCAAGGCTGTGGCAGGCCCGGCATGGCGCGAACAGCCGCGCGCCGTTTTCGTCCGCCGAGGCGGGGGCAGCGGCCAGCATCGGCAGCAGCAACAGGAACGCGAACCATTTCACGCAGGCGCGACCGTCTGGATCACGACCAGGCGGTTGGTGCCGGACTCGCCGCCCCAGGTCTCGCCGGGCTTGCCGTCGAGCTGCCGCACATTCGCGCCGGCCTTGTCGCTCGGGAACGCGTTGAATTTCTCGGTCACGGGATCGAAGCGCACGATCGCGTTGGCGCCGAAATCGGTGAGCCACACCTTGTCCTTGTCGTCGACATACACCGCATAGGTGCGCGGGTTGTCGCCGGGCAGCTTCCAGGCTTTCCAGGAGCCATCAGAAGGATCGTGCATCGACACGTTGCCGCTGTTCCATTCGCTGACCCAGATCCGGCCCTTCGAATCCGACCACACCCGGCGCGCGCCCTGGTTCGGCGTCGGCGGGTCCACCACGGTGGCGTTGCCGGTTGCGGGATCGATTTTCGCGATGTGATTGCCGGCGAGCGAGGCGTACCAGATGTCGCCTTTCGGCGTGATGGTCATGCCATAGGTGCCGCGGCCGCGCGGCGACTTGAAGACCGTCATGTCGCCCGATTTCGGGTCGAGCCGGCCATAGATGCCGGACTGGCCGGTGAACCAGTAGATGCCGTTCTTGTCGAACACGGCGGTGTTGAGGTTGGCATAGGCCTCGTTCTCGGGCAGGCGAAACAGCGTCACCTTGTGATCGCCGGGGTCGACGCGGGCGATCGCGTTCTGCCCGCCTTCGGTGACCCAGGGCGCGCCATCGGGGCCGATGATGACGCCATGGGGAGCGGCGCCCTTGCCGAGGTCGACCAGCTTGTATGAGCCGTCGCGCGGATCGAGCCGCCCCAGCGTGCCGTTGCGCTGGCCGCAGAACCACATCGTGCCATCGGGTGCCGGCGTGACGTCGCGCGAGCCCATGCCTGCGGCGACCGGATAATATTTGACCCGGAACGGGCTCTCCTGGGCATCCGCAAAGCGCGCAAGCGCAGGCGTGGCTAAAATTCCGGCAGCGGAAGTTTTGAGAAACTGGCGGCGATTCATTGCGTTACCCCGGTTCTTGAACGAGAAGGTTTGGACGCGAAGATCAACCCTGGATCAGCATAGTCTTACCACATTGCCCCGTCAGGCGAAGCTGGAAGAGCGTTTTCCAGCGAAGTGGACGCCGGTTCGCGTGAAGAAAACGCGTCAAATCAAGAAGCTAGGCTCCGTTCCGATTCAATCGGAACAGAGCCGGCTCTAAGCGTTCACATTTGCTTGCGCGCCGTGTAAGACGCGCCCAAATCCAGCCCCGGAACCATCCAGGAAAGTGCAAGACATGACCGCCATCATCGACATCATCGGCCGCGAAATCCTCGATAGCCGTGGCAATCCCACCGTTGAAGTCGATGTGGTGCTGGAAGACGGCTCGATCGGCCGCGCCGCAGTGCCCTCTGGTGCTTCCACCGGCGCCCATGAGGCGGTGGAACTGCGGGACGGCGACAAGAAGCGCTATCTCGGCAAGGGCGTGCAGAAGGCGGTCGAGGCTATCAACGGCGAAATCTTCGAGGCGCTCGCTGACCGTCCGGTCGAGGAACAGGTCCAGATCGACCAGATCATGATCGATCTCGACGGCACGCCCAACAAGAGCCGGTTAGGTGCCAACGCCATCCTCGGCGTTTCCCTGGCCTGCGCCAAGGCGGCCGCGGAATCCTTCGACATGCCGCTCTATCGCTATGTCGGCGGCACCTCGGCGCGCACTCTGCCGGTGCCGATGATGAACATCATCAATGGCGGCGTGCACGCCGACAACCCGATCGACTTCCAGGAATTCATGATCCTGCCGGTTGGGGCGGCGAGTTTCGCCGAGGCGCTGCGCTGTGGCGCTGAAATCTTCCACACGCTGAAGGGCGAACTGAAGAAGGCCGGCCACAACACCAATGTCGGCGACGAGGGCGGTTTCGCGCCGAACCTGCCGTCGGCGGATGCCGCGCTCGAATTCGTCGTCAGCGCGATCGGCAAGGCCGGCTATAGCGCGGGCAGCGACGTCATGCTCGGCCTCGATTGCGCCGCGACCGAGTTCTTCAAGGACGGCAATTACGTCTATGGCGGCGAGAACAAGACCCGCTCGCGCTCCGAGCAGGCGAAATATCTCGCCGATCTCGTCGCGCGCTACCCGATCGTCACGATCGAGGACGGCATGTCGGAAGACGACATGGACGGTTGGAAGGAATTGACCGACCTCGTCGGCAAGAAGTGCCAGCTGGTCGGCGACGACCTGTTCGTCACCAACGTCACAAGGCTCGCCGACGGCATCAAGAACGGCCGCGCCAATTCGATCCTGATCAAGGTCAACCAGATCGGCACGTTGACCGAAACGCTGTCCGCCGTCGAACTGGCGCACAAATACGGCTACACCTCTGTCATGTCGCACCGTTCCGGCGAGACCGAGGATTCCACCATCGCCGACCTCGCGGTCGCCACCAATTGCGGCCAGATCAAAACCGGATCGCTGGCGCGCTCCGACCGCACCGCCAAGTACAACCAGTTGCTGCGCATCGAGCAGCAATTGGGCGCACAGGCGAAATACGCGGGGCGGGCGGCGCTGAAGGCGCTGGCGTAAGCTAGCGCGCTGCAGCAAGCCGGCTGGCCGGCTTGCTGCTCGGCGGTTTCGCGGCGACCTGGCGCTTGGCCGTGCTGGCCTTGGCCTGAACGACCTGTTTCTGCCGCTTCTTCACATTGGCGGCCGCTACCTTCGTTCCGCCGCGGCGGGACGCATATTCCGGGCCGTCGATCGGGCCGACATGCGGTGGATCGAAGGCGAGATACGGTCGGCCGATCCCGAACTGTTTTCCGTTCGCATCGACCCATTTCCACAGCGTTTCGGTTGACGCCCATCGCTGCGCGCGATTGACGCCATTGACGCTTACGATATCGGCGGCAAGCCCGCGGCCATAGCCGCCGCGGAGACTGCCGCCGTGAAACGACCGGTTGGCCGCCGCCTTCAGGCCGCTTGCGATCGATTGACGGTAGTCGTCGCGGAAGGCGCTGGTGATACCGGGTTTCAGTCCGGCGGCCTCGGCGGCGTAAAGCGTATGAAACAGCTTCATCTTGAAGCTGCGATCCATGCCGCCGATCACGTAGTCCATCATCGGCATGCCGACTCGTTCCGCCGCCTTGGGATCCTTCCAGGTGAAATCGTTGTCGACGAGCTTGGTAAAGCTTCTGGTGACCGTCACCAGTTTGCCCTTCCTCTTGATCGTCACTTTCCTGAGCTCACGCTCCTTGGTGGTGTCCTCCTTGGGCGTCCGCTGGTAAAGCGCCCACAGAAACTGGTCGATGCAGGCCTCTGCCACCTGGCATTCGCCGACAAGCTCGACGCGGCCGGGCGTCGTTGCGGCGGCGGCCATGCCTGCGGTTGGCGCCGGGATGGTTGAGATTTCCGGCGGCAGAATTTCCGCCGGATCGCTGAGCGCGGCGACGACGATGGTTTGCTGCGGGGCGGCTGTGGCTGCGATGGCCACTTCCGGATTGGCCGTGCTTGCGGCTGGCCCCTGGATGGTTGGGACTACCGGCGGCAGAATTTCCGCCGGATCGCTCAGCGCGGCCACGACGATGGTTTGCTGCTTGTCCGGCGCGGCTGTGTCGGCGACGGCCACCTCCGGATTGGCCGTGCTTGCGGTTGGTCGCTGGACGGTTGGGACTATCGGCGACAGAATTTCCGCCGGATCGCCCAGCGCGGCCACGACGATGGTTTGCTGTTTGTCCGGGGCAACTGCGGCGTCGATCGCCACCTCCGCCAGAAGTTCGGCGGCCTTTGCCACGTCAGCACTCTTGATGATCGGATTGCCTGCCGTAACGGCTGGATGACCCATCGCGGATGCCCGCGGTGCGGCCACCAGGGTGGCGTTGGCGGCAAGAGATGGTGCGAGGCGGTCCACGACGCGCGCCGCGCTGACGTTCTGGTTGCCGGTCAAACCGACGACGGCAAACCACACCACAAGTCCGCCCGTGAAAACGAGCGTGGGCCACATCTCGGTGGCAAGCCGACGCGGGTTCATGATTCCAGCCTCCAAGGCTCGAGTCAGTTCACAGCTAAGCACGCGACACCGCCAATGTTTCGGCTCACAATGTGGGCGTGCAAGGGCGGAAAGGGTTGTTACAGCACGGTTTCCGGGAACTGTTGCCGGAGTGCAACGCGTCGGCGGACCCTGGTTCGGGCGCGCAATTTGATTGAAATTGCTGATACCGGTGGACATCACCGCTGGCCGCGACCATATCGCTGACACAAAGCGCGGATCGGCGACGCCGAACCGCCGGCAGGGAGGAAGTAAGCATGAGTGACGGCAAGACCGGGCTGCAACTGCGTTCGCTATTGAAGAAGAGCGGCGAACTCGAGCTATCGCTGGCCAGCGTCCCGACTCCAGAACCGGCCGACGATGAAGTCGTGGTCCGCGTCGAGGCCTCGCCAATCAATCCGTCCGACCTCGGGCTTCTGATCGGCCCCGCCGACATGTCGACGGCCAAGGTCTCCGGCACCAAGGTGCAGCCCGTGGTCACGGCGAAGATGCCGGAAGCCGTGATGCGGATGATGGGGGCGCGGCTCGACCAGTCGCTGCCGGTCGGCAATGAGGGCGCCGGCACCGTGATCCGGAGCGGATCATCCGATGCCGCCAAGGCGCTGATGGGCAAGACGGTCTCGATCATCGGCGGCGCGATGTATTCGCAATTCCGCACCATGAAGGTGAGGGACGTGATGGAGCTGCCCGCCGGCACCACCGCTGCCGACGGCGCGTCCTGGTTCGTCAATCCGCTGACCGCGCTCGGCATGACCGAGACCATGCGGCGCGAAAATCACAAGGCGCTGGTGCATACGGCAGCCGCGTCGAACCTCGGCCAGATGCTCAACAAGATCTGCATCAAGGACGGCATCGGCCTCGTCAACATCGTTCGCAGCAAGGAGCAGGCCGATATCCTGCACAAGATCGGCGCCAAATACGTCGTCGATTCCACCGCCGACGGCTTCATGGACAATCTCACCAACGCGCTGGTGGAGACCGGCGCCACGATCGCCTTCGATGCGATCGGCGGCGGCAAGCTGGCGAGCCAAATCCTCACAAGCATGGAGGTCGCGGCCAACAAGACCGCCAAGGAATACAGCCGCTATGGTTCGAACGTATTCAAGCAGGTCTATATCTACGGCAGCCTCAACACCGGCCCGACCGAGTTGACCCGCGCGTTCGGCTTGACGTGGGCGGTCGGTGGCTGGCTGCTGACGCCGTTCCTGCAGAAGATCGGCCCGGCCGACATCGGCAAATTGCGCCAGCGCGTCGCCTCCGAACTCAAGACCACGTTTGCCAGTCACTACACCAAGGTGGTGTCGCTGCAGGAGACGCTCGATCTCGCCAATATCGACGTCTACAACAAGCGCGCCACCGGTGAGAAATTCCTGATCAATCCGAGCAAGGGCTGACGACGCGAGCTGGTGGCGTCGTGCCACGGGAAAATCACAGGGCAGGCCGCCTGTTGGCGGCCTAGCCCGAACGTCCGACGTCTTCCAGTTTGACCCGAACGGACGTCGTTCGATCGCCGCGCTTGATCGAAAGTTCGATTTCCCGCCCGACGCCCACGGCCTCGAGCTGCTCGATCAAATCGGACAGCCGCCTGGTCGGCTTTCCGTTGGCGCTGGTGATGATGTCGCCGAGTTCACCCGCGACCTGGTCGATGCCGCGCAATCCGGCTGTCGCGGCGGGTGAGCCCGGCATTGTCCGCACCACCACGACGCCTTCAATGCCGAGCCGGGTTGCCACGGCCTCGTTGGCGGCGACGATCCCGATGCCCGGAGTCGGAACGCGTCCCTTCTGGATAAGTTCAGGCACGACCCGATTCACGGTGTCTACCGGAATGGCGAATCCGATGCCGGCGTTGGAGCCGGACGGAGAAATGATTGCCGTGGTGACGCCGATCAGGCGCCCTGCGGAATCGAGCAGCGGGCCACCGGAATTGCCGGGATTAACCGCGGCGTCGGTCTGAATCATGTTGCCGATTTCCCGCCCCGCGCTTGTCGGCAGCCGCCGCTTCAAGGCGCTGATCACGCCCGTCGTGAGCGACTGGTCAAGGCCGAACGGGTTGCCGATGGCGAAGGCGGCTTGGCCGACCTTCAGGTCGGCCGAACTGCCGACCGTGATCGGACTGGGCAGGTTGCGGGTGCTCCGCACCCTGACGACCGCAAGATCGTAGTTCGGCGCTGTCCCCACGATCGAGGCGCCGACGACTTCGCCGCTGGCGAAGCGGATCGCAACATCCCTGGTTCCGGCAACCACGTGATTGTTCGTCACGATATGTCCGGCGCCGTCCCAGACGAAGCCGGTGCCGCTCTGCTCGCGTCCGGCTTCGCCCTCGAGATCCGTCGAACTGGCACCGGGCGCGGCGCCGACGACTTGAACGACCGATGGCGATACCCGCTCGAACAGGCTGACGGTCGCACGCTCGGCTTCCGCAAGATCACTTCTCGCCGTCACGGGCCGCGGGGTGGTGGCCGCGAACAGCAGCCGGTCGAGATAAGGCTGTCCGACCAGAGCGGCGAGCAGCACGATCAGGACGACGATAGCCGCCTGGAAAAAACGCGAGGGCATGAATTTACTCCGAAGCCGACGGGGCCATCGGCGCTGAGATTCCATTCATAAGGCTCGTCGGCCAAGTTGGTTCCTCCGCGCCGATCCGCAAGATGTGTGCCCCGGGCGGATGCTCTTCAGCGTTGGCTCAAGCACTTTTTCTTGATCCACAAGCATTGCGCAAACGCTGCGTTTCCAGAATTGCTCATTTCATGCACTTGCATCCTTGTGTCGATGTGGCGTAAGTGAGCGCCGGCGCTTCAGCTTCAAAAGGGAATTCCAATGGCTCACACCATCGTCACCATCGTCGGCTCGCTCCGCAAGGAGAGCTTTTCTCTCAAGATCGCCAATGCCCTGGCCAAGCTCGCGCCGGCCTCGCTGAAGCTCGACGTCACGACGCTGGACGGGATTTCCTTCTTCAACCAGGATCTGGAAGCCGCCCCGCCGGCCGATTGGCTGGCGTTCCGCGAAAAACTGCAGAAGTCGAACGGCGTGCTGTTCGTGACGCCGGAATACAACCGTTCGATCCCGGGCGTCCTGAAGAACGCCATCGACGTCGGCTCGCGCCCCTATGGCAAGAGTTCGTTCCTCGGCAAGCCGGTCGGCATCGTCAGCAACTCGCCGGGCGCGCTCGGCGGCGTCAGCGCGGCCAAGCATCTGCAGAACATCCTGCCGGGCATCACGGGTCCGATTCTGGGCCAGCCCGAGATCTACCTGAATGGCGTCGGCGATGCCTTCGACGACAAGGGCGCGCTCACCAAGGAAACGCTGCAGAAGACGCTGCAGCAATACATCGATGCATTCGCGGCCTTTATCGAGAAGCAGAACCGCTAAGCGGTTTCGCCGTCATTGCGAGCGAAGCGAAGCAATCCATAGCCCCAAAAAGGAAGAATGGATTGCTTCGTCGCTTTCGCTCCCTTGCGTAAACCCTGCGCGTTTGTCGCAGGCATGACGGGGGCATGATTTGTGCCCCGAGTCCGTCATTTTAGGATTCCATTAACCTGACCGTCGCATCTTGGCGTCATGGTCTCCCGCACCCGACTGAAATCGATACTGACCGGGCTCGCCCTCTACACGATGGCGGCGCTGATGGTCGGCTATTTCGGCGTCAACGCCTATACCGGCAAATACGGGCTCAACGCGCGGCAGGAGCTCGATCAGGAGATCATCGCGCTGACGTCCGAATTGGCGCGGCTGAAGCGGGAACGGGCCCAGGGCGAGCAGCGCGTTTCGCTGCTCCGCTCAGACCGGGTCGACCCTGACATGCTGGACGAGCGCGCACGCTTCCAGCTCGACTACGCCAACCCACGCGACCTGATCAAGGTCCTCAAGCCGAATTAGCTTTCAGCCGCTCGCGCGCCCCGACTGTTACGCCGGGATGACGGCCGACCGGATTCCGCAAATTTCAAAATCTCGCGATATCGATTACAAAAATGTCGCGCCGCGTTGCACTGCGGCATAGCAATATTTTCTCCAGCGCACGCAATCCTTTCACGGCGGTTTGAGTTGGGTTAGAGAGGCTGATCTTCTCTCTCATCCGGAATTGCCATGGCCGTACCCAAAAAAACCGTCACCAAGGAAGCAGGGCAGGAAAATGGGAAAGAGAAAGGTCAACAGAAGGGCTTCGGCGCCCCACCGGAATTCACCAAGGCGCAGGAACTGGCAGCCCTTCGGGATATGCTGCTGATCCGCCGTTTCGAGGAAAAGGCCGGCCAGCTCTACGGCATGGGCGCGATCGGCGGCTTCTGCCATCTCTATATCGGCCAGGAAGCCATCGTCGTCGGCATGCAGATGGCCCTGAAAAAGGGCGATCAGGTCATAACTGGATACCGCGACCACGGGCATATGCTGGCCTGCGGCATGGAAGCCAAGGGCGTGATGGCCGAACTGACCGGACGCCAGGGCGGCTATTCCAAGGGCAAGGGCGGCTCCATGCACATGTTCAGCAAGGAGCAGAATTTCTACGGCGGCCACGGCATCGTCGGCGCCCAGGTTTCGCTCGGGACGGGTTTGGCCTTCGCCAACCGCTACCGCGGCAATGATTTCGTCAGCCTCGCTTATTTCGGCGACGGCGCCTCCAACCAGGGGCAGGTCTATGAGAGCTTCAACATGGCGGAGCTGTGGAAGCTGCCGGTGATCTACATCATCGAGAACAACCGCTACGCCATGGGAACGTCGGTGACGCGCTCGTCCGCCCAGACCGATTTCTCCAAGCGCGGCATTTCCTTCAACATCCCCGGCGAGCAGGTCGATGGCATGGACGTGCGTGCGGTGAAGGCCGCCGGCGACAAGGCGGTGGCGCATTGCCGCGCCGGCAAGGGGCCGTTCATCCTGGAAATGCAGACCTACCGCTACCGCGGCCATTCGATGTCGGATCCGGCGAAGTACCGGACCCGCGAGGAGGTCGAAAAGGTCCGCCACGACCAGGATCCGATCGAGCAGGTGCGCAATCGCCTGCTGGCGGCCAAGGTCACCGAGCAGGAATTGAAGGCCATCGACGCCGAAGTGCGCGAGATCGTCAACGAGTCGGCGGATTTCGCCCAGCGCGATCCCGAGCCCGATGCGTCCGAACTCTGGACCGACGTCTATCGTTGATACGCGTCCAACGACGTAGCGCAGAACAAAACTAAAGAGTGATCCCGGGAGCTGATATGCCCATTCAAGTATTGATGCCTGCGCTTTCGCCAACCATGGAGAAGGGCAACCTTGCCAAATGGCTGAAGAAGGAAGGCGAGACAATCAAGTCGGGCGATGTCATCGCCGAGATCGAAACCGATAAGGCGACGATGGAAGTCGAGGCGACCGATGAGGGCACGCTCGGCAAGATATTGATCCCGGAAGGTACCAACGACGTCGCGGTCAACACGCCGATCGCGACCATTTTGGCTGACGGCGAAAGCGCCGCCGATCTCGGGAAGGCCGCAGCACCGGCTCCCGCGCCGAGTGTCGCCAAGGAAGTCGAGGAGTCCCGTTCGCCGGTCGGCGAAGGCAAGCCGATGATCTCGGCGCCGAAGGCGACCGCGGCACCGGCTGCCGTGGCCGAGCCCGATCCGGAAGTGCCTGAGGGCACCGAGATGATTTCCCAGACCATCCGCGAAGCGCTGCGTGACGCCATGGCCGAAGAGATGCGGCGCGACCCCGACGTGTTCATCATGGGCGAGGAGGTCGCCGAATATCAGGGCGCCTACAAGGTGACGCAGGGCCTGCTGCAGGAATTCGGCGCCAAGCGCGTGATCGATACGCCGATCACCGAGCATGGTTTTGCCGGCGTCGGCGTTGGCGCGGCGATGTCCGGCCTGAAGCCGATCGTCGAATTCATGACGTTCAACTTCGCGATGCAGGCGATCGACCAGATCATCAATTCGGCGGCCAAGACGCTGTACATGTCCGGCGGCCAGATGGGCTGCTCGATCGTGTTCCGCGGCCCCAACGGCGCCGCGTCCCGCGTCGCCGCCCAGCATAGTCAGGACTATTCGGCCTGGTACTCGCAGATTCCGGGATTGAAAGTGGTCGCGCCGTTCTCGGCCGCTGACTACAAGGGCTTGCTGAAAGCTGCGATCCGCGATCCCAACCCGGTGATCTTCCTCGAAAACGAGATGCTGTACGGCCACACCGGCGAAGTCCCGAAACTCGACGACTACGTGATCCCGATCGGCAAGGCGCGCATCGTCCGCTCCGGCAGCCACGTCACGCTGATTTCCTGGTCGAACGGCATGAGCTACGCGCTCAAGGCCGCCGATGAGTTGGCAAAAGAAGGCATCGAGGCCGAGGTGATCGACCTGCGCACGCTGCGCCCGATGGACACCGACACCATCATCGCCTCGGTCAAGAAGACCGGCCGCGCGGTCACGGTGGAGGAGGGCTGGCAGCAGAGCGGCGTCGGCGCCGAGATCGCCGCCCGCATCATGGAGCACGCCTTCGACTATCTGGATGCGCCGGTGGCGCGGGTGTCGGGCAAGGACGTGCCGATGCCCTATGCGGCGAATTTGGAAAAGCTCGCATTGCCCAATGTCGCCGAGGTGGTCGCCGCCGCCAAAGCCGTTTCATACCGGTAAACTCCGATGGCCGGTCCCAAGGAGCAACCCTTACCGCCCGATGTCATCGGTCGCGATGACGCGATCGAGGTGCTGCGCGCCTTCGTGGTCGATGGCGGGCTCTCGATCGCGTTCCAGCGGGCGTTCGAGGAGCCGGATATGTGGGGCCTGCTGCTGGTCGATATCGCGCGCCATGCGGCGAGGGCCTATGCGCGCGAAAGCGGCCACACCGAGGACGAGGCGCTGGCGCGTATCGTCGAAATGTTCGAAGCCGAGATAAATCGGCCGACTGACGTGGGTAACACCACGTTGCGGTCGCAACAGGGTCACTGACAATGCCGATCAACATTTTGATGCCCGCGCTGTCGCCGACGATGGAAAAGGGCAACCTTGCCAAGTGGCTCAAGAAAGAGGGCGACAAGGTCAAGTCCGGCGACGTGATCGCTGAGATCGAGACCGACAAGGCGACGATGGAAGTCGAAGCCGTCGACGAGGGCACGATCGCCAGGATCCTGGTGCCTGAAGGCACGCAGGACGTTCCCGTCAATGACATCATCGCGGTCCTGGCCGGGGATGGCGAGGACGTGAAGGCGGCGGGAGCCGCGCCAACACCGGCTGCAAAAGCTGCACCCGCGCCCGCCGCAGCACCTGCCGCGCCGGCGCCTGCTGCCGCCGCGCCTGCGCCGAAGCCTGCCGCAGCCGGGCCGACGCAGGCTGCCGCGCCGCAGGCGGCGGCTTCCGCCCCGCAAGCCGCAACTCCTCAAGCCAATGGCCACGCCCGCGTGTTCTCGTCACCGCTTGCCCGGCGCCTCGCCAAGGAAGCCGGCATCGAACTCGGGCGCATCAACGGCTCGGGCCCGCACGGCCGCATCGTCGCGCGCGACGTCGAAGGAGCCAAATCCGGCAAGGGCCTCAAGGCGCCAGCGGCTGCGCCTGGCGTCGCTCCGAGCATCGCGCCCGCGATGTCGGACAAGCAGATCCTCGCGCTGTTCGAGGAAGGCTCCTACCAAATCGTGCCGCATGACGGCATGCGCCGTACCATTGCCCAGCGCCTGACCGCGGCCACGCAGAGCATTCCGACCTTTTACCTCACCATCGACTGCGACATCGGACGGCTGCTCGAGGCGCGCGAGCAGATCAATGCGGCTGCTCCCAAGGACAAGGAGAAGAAGCCGCTCTACAAGCTCTCGGTCAACGACTTCGTCATCAAGGCACTCGCCGTCGCGCTCCAGCAGGTGCCGGACTGCAATGTCAGCTGGACCGAAGCCGGCATGGTCAAGCACGAGCATTCCGACGTCGGTGTCGCCGTGGCAATGCCCGGCGGCCTGATCACGCCGATCATCCGCAATGCGGAGAGCAAGTCGCTGTCGACCATTTCGAACGAGATGAAGGACCTCGCAGCCCGCGCGCGGACGCGAAAACTCAAGCCCCAGGAATATCAGGGCGGTACGTCGTCCGTTTCCAACCTCGGCATGTTCGGCATCAGTCATTTCACGGCCGTGATCAATCCGCCGCAGTCGACGATCCTCGCGGTCGGCGCCAGCGAAGAGCGGGCGGTGGTGCGCAACGGCAAGATCGAGGCCGCGCACGTGATGAGCGCGACACTGTCCTGCGACCACCGCGCCATCGACGGCGCGCTCGGCGCCGAGTTGATCGGCGCCTTCAGGCGGCTGATCGAAAACCCCGTCATGATGATGGTGTGACAGCTGTCATTGCGAGCGTAGCGAAACAATCCATTTCACCGCCGGAAACATGGATTGCTTCGTCGCAAGTGCTCCTCGCAATGACGGAAGCGAATAGTCCGGTTGAATGATGAGAATGAGCGCATGGCCGACACCTCCTTTGACGTCATCATCATCGGCTCCGGCCCCGGCGGCTACGTCACCGCGATCCGCGCGGCGCAGCTCGGCTTCAAGACCGCGATCGTCGAGAAATCATACCTCGGCGGCATCTGCCTGAACTGGGGCTGCATCCCGACCAAGGCGCTCTTACGTTCGGCGGAAATCTACCACTACATGCAGCACGCCAAGGATTACGGGCTGTCGGCGGAAAAAGTGTCCTACGACCCGAAGGCGGTGGTGCAGCGCTCGCGCGGGGTCTCGAAGCGCCTCAATGACGGCGTCGGTTTCCTGATGAAGAAGAACGAGGTTTCGATCATCTGGGGCGACGCCTCGATCGACGCGCCGGGCAAGGTCACGGTGAAGAAATCCGCGGTCGAGGCCCCGAAGGGTACCTTGGGTGAGGGCGCCTATCAGGCCAAGCACATCATCCTTGCCACCGGCGCGCGGCCGCGCGTGCTGCCGGGGCTTGAGCCCGACAAGAAGCTGGTCTGGACCTATTTCGAGGCGATGGTGCCGGACAAGATGCCGAAGTCGCTGCTGGTGGTCGGCTCCGGCGCGATCGGCATGGAGTTCGCTTCGTTCTTCCGCACCATGGGCTCCGAAGTGACTGTCGTCGAAGTGCTGCCGCAGATCCTGCCGGTGGAAGACGCCGAAATATCGAAGTTCGCCCACAAGGCGTTCGAGAAGCAGGGCATCAAGCTCCTCACCAATACCAAAGTGACGAAACTTGAGAAGAAGAGCGACAGCGTCATCGCCACCATCGACGACGGCAAGGGCAAGACGCAGAGCATCGAGGTCGACCGGGTGATCTCAGCCGTCGGCGTCGTCGGCAATATCGAAAACCTCGGGCTGGAAAAACTCGGCGTCAAAACCGATCGCGGCTGCGTGGTGATCGACGGTTACGGCAAGACCAACGTTCCCGGCATCTACGCCATCGGCGACGTCGCCGGCCCCCCGATGCTGGCGCACAAGGCCGAGCATGAGGGCGTGGTCTGCATCGAGGCGATCAAGGGCCTGCATCCGCACGCCATGGACAAGAACCTCATTCCCGGCTGCACCTATTGCCATCCGCAGGTCGCCTCGGTCGGCCTCACCGAGGCCAAGGCGAAAGAGGGCGGCCGCGAAATCCGCATCGGGCGTTTCCCGTTCGTCGGCAACGGCAAGGCGATCGCGCTCGGCGAGGACCAGGGCCTGGTCAAGGTGATCTTCGACAAGAAGACCGGCCAATTGCTCGGCGCTCACATGATCGGCGCCGAGGTCACCGAACTGATCCAGGGCTACGTCGTGGCGATGAATCTGGAGACGACGGAAGAAGAGCTGATGCACACCATCTTCCCGCATCCGACGCTGTCTGAAATGATGAAGGAAGCGGTGCTCGATGCCTATGGCCGCGTATTGAACATGTAGAACGCTATGTGCATCAAAACGCTCGAGAGCCCTGACGGCAATGAGCGCGTGCTGATTTCGCAGCGATCGGACGGCCGTTATACCTTCCGGATGCAATGGCGTTCCGCAGCCTTAGCTGTTTTGCGAGCTTCGAATGCGCCACACCCCGACGGTCCAATCGGAGATTCGTCAAATACAGACGAGGTAGAAGAAGGGTGGGGACGGCCAGGCCCCGATTGCGGAATTTATGACTCAGCAGATACGGCCGAGACCGAGGCACGACAGCGTGTGCCGTGGCTCAATCGCCAATTTCACTGAAGCATGAGAAGAATTCAGCCGAAAAACAAGAAAGAACAAGCCCGTGAAAGACAACGACAACCTGACCATCGAACGTCCGACGTTCGTGACCCATCTCGAATGCGCGATGGAGGGCGATCATTATCCCGCCGACCAGATCCACAATCTCTCCAAGGCGAACAAGCCGCTGCTGGTGCGCTACGATCTTGCTGGCGTGAAGAAGGCGCTGACCAAGGAAGCGCTGGCGCAGCGGCCGGCGGACATGTGGCGCTACCGCGAGATGCTCCCGGTGCGCAAGGTCAGCGATATCGTCAGCCTCGGCGAGGTGACGACGCCGCTGATCCGGCTGCCGAAGCTCGGCAAGAAGCTCGGCGGCGGCGAGATCATCGTCAAGGATGAGGGCCGTCTCCCCACGGGTTCGTTCAAGGCCCGCGGCCTCGTGATGGCGGTGTCGATGGGCAAGGCGCTCGGCATCAAGCACATGGCGATGCCGACCAACGGCAATGCCGGCGCGGCGCTCGCCGCCTACGCCACCTCCAGCGGCATCAAGACCACGATCTTCTGCCCCGCCGATACGCCGGAAGTGAATGTCAGCGAGATCGAACTGCAGGGCGCGACGGTTTACCGCGTCAACGGCCTGATCGATGACTGCGGCAAGATCGTCGGTGAAGGCAAGGCCAAGGCGGGCTGGTTCGACACATCGACCCTGAAGGAGCCGTACCGGATCGAAGGCAAGAAGACGATGGGGCTGGAGCTCGCCGAGCAGCTCGGCTGGGAGGTGCCCGACGTGATCTTCTATCCGACCGGCGGCGGCACCGGCCTGATTGGGATGTGGAAGGCGTTTGCCGAGCTCGAGGCCATCGGCTTCATAGGTTCAAAACGTCCGCGGATGGTGGCGGTGCAGGCCTCGGGCTGTGCGCCGATGGTGCGCGCCTTCGAGAACGGCACCGAGCACGCGCCGCGCTGGGAGGATGCCCACACTATCGCGTCCGGCATTCGCGTGCCGCAGGCGGTCGGAGATTTTCTGATCCTGCGCGCGGTCCGCGAGAGCAAGGGTTTCGCCATTGCGGTCGATGACGAGAAGATTTCTGCTGCACTCAATGAAGTCGCGCGCGAGGAAGGCTTTTTGTTGTGTCCGGAGGGTGCTGCGACCTATGCTGCCTACCAGCAAAGCCTTGCCGACGGCCGCGTCACGAAAAATGATCGCGTGATGCTGTTCAATTGTGCGACAGGGCTTAAGTATCCGTTGCCGCCGGTCACGCGCACGCTCGATCGTCATCAGCCGATCGACTACGCGCAATTCTGATTATCGCGCGGCGCCATTTTTGATGGGAGCCTTATGATGCGAAGATTATTTCTGGCGGCACTTGCAATATTGGCGTTCGGCGGCGCCGCGGTCGCGCAGAATTTTCCTTCGCGTCCCATCACCATCATCGTGCCGTTCTCCGCCGGCGGCCCGTCGGACGTGATGGCGCGAATCCTGGCCGAGCGCATGAAGACGACGCTCGGCGAGGTCGTCCAGATCGAGAATGTCACCGGCGCCGCCGGATCGATCGGCGTCGGCCGCGCAGTGCGGTCACCGCCGGACGGCTACACGATCAGCTTCGGCCATCTCGGCACCCACGTGGCCAATGGTGCGATCTACAACAAGCTCGGCTACGACCTCGTCACCGATCTCGAGCCGGTGGTGCTGCTGCCGAGCAACACGATGATCGTCGTCAGCAAGAACGCGGTGCCGGCTAAATCGCTGGGCGAATTGCTGGCGTGGCTGAAGGCGAGGCCCGAGCCGGCGGCGACCGGCACCGCCGGCGCCGGATCGGGCAGTCACATCGCCGGGCTCTATTTCGAGAACGTCACCGGCATCAAGCTGCAATATGTGCCGTATCGCGGCACCGGGCCGGCCATGAACGATCTCGTGGCCGGACAGATCGATATGATCGTCGATCAGCTCTCCAATTCGATCAACCAGGTACGCGCCGGAAACATCCGCGGCTATGCCGTCACCGATACCAAGCGCTCGGAATCCGCCTCCGACATCCCGACCGCAGAAGAGGCGGGCCTGGGCGGATTTCACATGACGCTGTGGTCGGGCCTGTGGGTGCCGAAGGGTACGCCGAAGGAAATCGTCACCAGGCTGAACGCCGCCGCTGTCGAGGCGCTGAACGATCCGTCGGTACGCAAACAGCTCGAAAACCTCGGCCTGCAGATGACGCCGAAGGACAAGCTGACGCCCGAAGCGCTTGGTGAGTGGCAGAAGGCGGAAATCCAAAAGTGGTGGCCGATGATCAAGGCCGCGAATGTGAAGGTGGATTAAGGCTTGCTGTCGTCCCGGCGAACGCCGGGACCCATACGCCGCGGCCCATCGGTGGAGACACTGGCGTTAGCACCTTTCGCAAAATGATCGCCGCGGCGTATGAGTCCCCCGATGCGCAATTGCGCATCTGTGCTCAAGGCCGGGACGACGGTCATCGTTTTATTGCGCCGGAGATAGCGGCGCCGCATTGCTCTCCTGCGTCGCGACGCGCTCGCCGCTCTTCGTCGCCATCGCCGTGCCGCTGTCGAAGCGGACGCGGTAGACCGCCAGATTCTCGATCACGCGCTGGACATAGTTTCGCGTCTCGGAAAACGGAATGCGCTCGACCCAGTCGACCGGATCGACCTTGGGATCGCGCGGGTCGCCATACGCCTTGATCCAGTCCCGGACCCGGCCACGACCGGCGTTGTAGCCGGCGAAGGTCATGATGTGCGAGCCCTTGTATTCGCTGAGCAGCGCGCTGAGCTCGCCGGCGCCCATTTGGGTGTTGTAGACGGGATCGGAAACCATCCGGTCCCAATCATATTTGACGCCAAAGCGCTTGGCGGTGTCGCGTCCGGCCTCCGGGGTGATCTGCATCAGTCCGACCGCGTTGGCGTGAGACTTGTCGCGCTGGTCGAACGCGCTCTCGGTGCGCGCCACCGAATAGATCATGCCGTGCTCGATCTCGGGCGCGATCTGCTTGTGCGGCGGAATGCCGATGGTCGGGAACGCGTAATGGTCGAGCGCCAGCCCGCGGCCGAGCGAGGGTTTTCCGATCTGCAACATCGCGCGGGCATCGTTGCGGCGGCCGGTGAGTTCGCCGAGCGCTTCGAGCACGGTGACGTCGGAGCTCTGTTCGCCGAGATCGGTGACGAAATAGAGCACGACGTCGCGCTCGCCGATTTCGTACAGCATGTCGGCGGCGCGAACGCGTTCGTCGATGCTCGAAGCGTCGGCCGAGGCGAGAGCCGGCGAGGGCGGGCGCAATTCGATCTTGTCGCGGCCAAGTTTTGCGTGCGCGAGCTGACCGTAATAGGCGGTCGGGTAGCGTGCGGCTGCTTCATAGCTTGCGCGCATCATGTCGTTGTTGCCAAGGGTTTCGGCGGCCCGCCCGCGCCAGTAATTCGCCCGCGACAGCACGGTGGGATTGGCCTGGCCCTCGTCGATGCGGGCGAAATGCTCGCGTGCGCTAATGGGTTCATCGAGATAGCGCAGGGCGATCCAGCCGCACATGAAGTGGTAGTCGGACCGGTAGTACTCGTTGGCCGCCAGCGCCGCGGGCTGGATGACCTGGTAGGCGGTCAGGAATTTGCCTTCGTCGAGCAGCTTGCGGGCGAGCGAGCGCCGCTCGCGCCACCATTGATCGGTGTCCTGCAGCGCCATCGTCTCAGGCCGCGCCGCCAGCATCAGGCGGGCCGCGTCGTCGATGCGCTTCTCGGCGAGCATCCACTGGATCCGGCACAGCGTGTAGCCAAGATCGGCGCGCGCCTCGACCGGGACGTCGTCGAGCGCATCCTTGGCCTTGTTCGATTTGCCCCTGACCGCGGCACAGGCCTTTACGATCGCCAGGTCGTCGTCGCCGAGGAGTTTTGCGGCACGCTTCGCGCCTGCGAGATCCTTGGCGCCGATGCGCTTGTCCATGCGCGCGCGGTGGTCGTCGCGGGTGAGCAGGTCGCGGAACAGCTCCAGCACGTCGGGTTCGACGCGCTCCGACAATTCGTCCGACCGCCACGCGTCGCGCACCAGCCGGCCCGCGCCGTCGCGATCGCCTTCACTGAGCTTGACGCGCGCGAGCGCCAGTTTGCCCCTGGCGCTGATCGGCACCTCACCCGTGAAGCCGCGAACCTTGGCGCCGTCGGCGCGCTCCTGCCACAGCCGCGCTTCGGCCCGCCGGCGCAGCTGCGCCGCGCTCGGCCATTCCGGATTGGCGGCGATGAAGGCGGCATAGCGGCCGAAATTCGCCGTGGTCTCGGAGTGGCGCAGGATGAACCATTCGACGAGCTTCTGGGCGGCCGGATCGGCGATCCTGTTGCGCGTCGCGGTCGCCTCGTCGGTCTTGGCCTTGCGCGCGAGATTGATCGCTTCCTTCACCAGCGCAAGATCGCCGGTCAGTGCCGGAGCTGCCTCTTTGGTTTCATTGGGAGCAAGGGCGTCCTTTGCACGCTTTGACTTCTTCTTCGCATCGGCATGTTTCGCGTTCTTCGCAAGTTTCGCGTGGCGGCGCTTTTCGACCGCGGCGTTGCGTTGCGGACCGGCATCCTTTTTCGCGTCGAGCGTTTTCTTTGCATCGTGCGGCTTCTTCGCATCGTGCGTTTTTTTGGCGGGTTGCTGTTTGGGATTGGTCCGCGCCGTCGCCTCGGGCGCGAACAGGGCGAGCGCTGTTGCGGCGAGAAGACAGGACAGTGAGCGCAAGCAACGGTTCATTCCATGGTGCTCCCCATGAGTCACAAACCAAGAGTCACAAACCAAGAATCGCACGTCGCGTGCGGCCCGAGCCGTCCGAGAGGTAGCATGAGATCGATTAATCAATTGTCGCATCGGTGCAACAGCGCGCGGGAAACCGCGCGCCAAATGGAACCCGAAGATCGCTGGAATCCAGCAGCGCGGCTGACCTATTTGGGCGTCTGCAGTTCGTGCGAGGAGGCCCATTCGTCCGCTTGGGACGGGGCCTTCAGGTCGTCGGGCCGCTTCAAAGCCGCAAGGCGGAACAGGCCACCGACCACGATTGCCGCGAGGACAATGGCGGCGACGGAGAGCGCCAGGAGCGAGGTCCACATGGCAGCACACCAATCTTGCTGCCCCACGAATAAAACCGGATGGGGCCGGGTGGTGTTCCCGGAACCAGAACAAGCCGCCGTGATTTGGAACCAACATTTCCTTGGGAACTTGGTTTAGTCCATCGGGCGATTACCGCTGATTTGCGTCCGATGCGGAATGGCGGCCCCAGCCATTTAGCCCCCTCCCACTGGGGCCGCTTCCTTTACCGGCTTTCGCTCCCCAAAGCAGAAGATGCGGCCGCCCCGGAACGAATGACACTTGTGTCGGTTAGCGGACTCTCGGGGTAAGCTCAGATGAGCAAGCAAAGCGAAGATCTCAGAGAACAGGCCCGACGAGCAGGCCGCCTCGCGCTGACGATCAGCGACCTTGAGGCCTCCGTGAAATTGAAAGACTTGTCCAAACAGTACGACGCCGACGCCGAGAGGCTGGAGAAGATCGACCGCTCGGCGTCCGGCACGACGCGTGGTGACCTTCAAGGATGAGATCATCTCCGGTTCAGGGGCGTCCCATGTACCCTTGGCGGTTTGGCGAATTCGACAATGTGATGGACGACGCGCTCAACATCGCGATGGACTATCTCATTCGCACGGAGCAGGCCGTCGAATTCCGGGAGACGCAGGCCGTGGCCGCAAACGCCATCGCGGACGCCTGGCGCGCAGGTGTGCGCAGTCGCATGCGGCTTACCAACGTGGCGATAAGGGCGGTCGAACAAAACCGCGATACATCGGGAAATCCTTAAGCCAGCACGATCGTGGCCAGGCGAGGGCCGGTTGAACAATAACGGCTTTCCGGGATTGGGTAATCCAGGAGGCCGCCATGATGAACTTCATTGCTCTTGTTGTGGAAGACGACCCGTTGCAGCGGGCGTATTTGGCTGACCTGCTGAAGGAGCAAGGCCTCGAAGTGGTCGAGTGCGCGAGCGCGGAGGCTGCCGAACTCGTGCTGGTTGCGACCGGCACTGAACTGCGGGCGCTGGTGACGGACGTAAATCTCGCGGGCGAAATGTCCGGCGTCGCGCTGGCGCAGTACGCCAAACGCAAGTTCCCCCTTTTGAACGTGGTGATGGTGTCCGGACGCGGCCCACCTTACATTCCGCAGGATACGCGCTTCCTGATGAAACCCTATCTGCCGGACGAGCTACTCGATGCCGTCCTGAACTAGATCGGCTCCCGCCGCCTTGAGGGACGGCCCTTCAGATATTTGAGGCCTTCAACGGCCAGCGTGCGTTCATCGAAGCGCTTGCCTTCGAGAAATCTGGCGACTTCGTCCCTGGCCTGCCGTTCCTGCTCCGAAGTGAGATTGACCATCATTCCGTAGGTCTTCATCACGCGGTCAATGGCCGTTTGCATGGCACTCTCCAATACGCCCCAGAAAGGGAACCTCCGATTGGAACAAAAGTTCCCCAGTGCAATTACCGTGCAACAGGAGTCAGAAGATGGATCGGGTGACGCGGTGTTTGGGCTGCGGAAAAAGAATGGTCCGCACCTCCGGCTTGAGCGGCAGGGTCGAACTGAAATGCGTGTTCTGCGATAAACTTGATCCGCTGAGGATGGAGGCGGCCAAATGGGCCGATGGCCCGCTCGCCACGGGGATCGCGGGCGATCGCCTTTCGGGCGAGACCGAGCTTCACAAATTGTGATCAGATGTGGCGTGCCGGATGATCCGGCCTGCGCTGAACATTCGAAAGTTCATTACCACGCGTGGCGCTGTGCCATATCGCGCTGACGGCAGGTGATGTGCGACAAATCAACCCGACGGGCAAATCAATTCTGATTTACGGAAATTGTGTCAAGTAGAAAAATTCCGTAAATCAAAAATATTTCTGTTGTCAGCCGACCCAAATCAGTGCGCATCTTTGGCCATCCCGTCCTACTCAGAAGGGCGTCGGCCGTCGTCACGGACGTTGGACGGGTTGCGGTGGACGCTGATTTACGCCGAGACGATGGCGTGGATAAGCGTACGGCAAAACCGTGTGGTCCTGGCGCCCGTTGCCGGCGTCAAGCCGTCGGCTAAGCGTGAGCTGAACCGGCGGTGACGGAGTCAACCAAGAACTCGTCTCCGGGGAGATCACGGCATAAGCCGTAAAGCCATTGCGCAGGGAAGGCCGGGTGTTCTCCGCTGCCCTGTATGCTCGTGTGCAGCCTACTTAGTGCAAACCGCACACGGGACCGCGGGTGCAGCGCGCACCCGGTCTTCCCTGCGCCCTCTGTTTTCGAGGGCAAGGAAATTTCCAGCAAAGCTCGGGCGCAATGCGTCGCGAGATCGCTAACCCATATTCGGTGTCATCGCCCGGCCTTGACCGGGCGACCCAGTATCCCAGAGACGCCAATGATTGAACCGAGAGGCTGCGGCGTACTGGATCCCCGCCTGCACGGGGATGACAGCATTGTGCGGAGCCGCTCCGTCGCCGTCATTGCGAGCGCAGCGAAGCAATCTGTCGTTCCGCGGGAAGAAAGAGTGGATTGCTTCGTCGCTATCGCTCCTCGCAATGACGTTACTCATTGGGTCTGGAAATATTACGCCGAGCTCGCATATCCGACGTCGGACTTCGTCGAAGGAAACGCGCATGAATTTACAGGCCGACTTCACCAGCCAGGAGTTCTTTCGCGATCCCGCCGCCGCGATCGAGAAGCTGCGCACCACCGGGCCTGTGGTGGAAGTGCACTTTCCGATCATCGGCAAGGTGTGGGCCACGACCACGCAAGCGCTTGCCGATCAGGTGCTCAAGGATACCGGGACCTTCACCATCCGCCGCGACGATGGCAATGTCGCCGGGCTGCAATGGTGGATGCCGGGCATCGTGCGCACGCTCGCCAACAGTATGCTGTCGATGGACGAGCCCGATCACAAGCGGTTGCGCGACATCGTCGATGAAGCGTTCCGCCGCCGTGCCGTGCTCGACATGGAGCCGCATATCCAGGCGATCGGCGACCAGCTTGCCGATGAACTGTTCGCCGATGGCAGTCCGGCTGATCTCGTCGAACGTTTTGCGCGCCGGCTGCCGCTGTCGGTGATCTGCGAACTGCTCGGGCTGCCGCTCGCCGACCGCGCCAAATTCACTGCCTGGGCCAGCGGCTTTACCCGCTTCACCGGTGCGCTCGGCTTCCTCGGCATGATGCCGAAGATTTTTGCCATGCGACGCTATGTCGAGCAGCATCTCGAAACCGTTCGCCGGCAAGGCGGGCAGGGGTTGATCGCCGAGATCGTGCGCGTCGAAAAGGACGGCGGGAAGATCAGCCGTGAGGAGATCGTGTCGATGGTGTTCCTGCTGCTGTTCGCCGGCCACGAGACCACGACGCATCTGATCAGCGGATCGGCGTTCGAGCTTCTGAAGAATCCCGGATTGCGCGACTGGCTGCGTGGGGACGAAAGCCGGCTCGATCTGGCGGTCGAGGAATTTCTGCGCTTCATCACGCCGGTGCAATTCACCAAGCCGCGC
Source organism: Bradyrhizobium sp. OAE829 (assembly GCF_040546575.1). Classification (NCBI taxonomy): domain Bacteria; kingdom Pseudomonadati; phylum Pseudomonadota; class Alphaproteobacteria; order Hyphomicrobiales; family Nitrobacteraceae; genus Bradyrhizobium; species Bradyrhizobium sp. OAE829. The sequence goes on from NZ_JBEPOE010000001.1 coordinate 8,170,423, forward strand.
TATGTGCGCCGGAATGTCGATCTTGGCGGCGTGCAGGTGAGGAAGGGCGAAAAGGTCATGGCGATGCTCGCCGCCGCCAACATGGACCCGCAAGCCAATCCGCATCCCGAGCGGCTCGACCTGCAGCGCAGACCCAACCGGCACATCGCGTTCGGCACCGGAATCCATTTTTGCCTCGGCCATCAGCTGGCGCGGATCGAAGGTCGATGCGCGCTCAAATCGCTGTTCCGGCGCTGGCCCGAGCTGACGCTGGCGGTCGATCCATCCGAAATCAAATGGCGCAAGCGGCCCGGCCTGCGCGCGATCGATCGGCTGCCGGTGGTGGCGATCAGGCAAACAAGCGGCCCGGGTGGCGCCAAACAAGGGTAGCGAGAATTTTGCTCCACAGCCTGTGCGGGTTGTGCCGTCGATCGTTGCCCACTTGCCACGATTGTTGCGTGGCCGCAACAGTTCCTGAACATTTAACCGTCAAAGCAGCCAGCTATTGCCTGCGCCGCTATTTAGCCACACCCCTGCATGAAATCATGCCTTCATAGGCTGATGGCCACAGCGCTCGCCAAGACGAGTCGGCTGGGGAAACAGGTTCGCGATGGACGCAAGGAGCAACATCAAGGACAGGCTGCCGAGCTGTCATGTGACGGCGGGTCCCGCGCGCGCGCCGCAACCCTATGCCGCCGTCATCGCGGCTTCCTTCGGTGCCGGCAATGCTGCACCGCACCTGCCGGTGATCGCCAATCACTGCCGCACCAGATTCGACTTGATCGACGGCGCCAAAATCTTCGCGGGGGAAATCTTCAAAAAGACTCCGTATGCCGCGGGTTTGCAGCCGAGCGGCCGTTATGTTGCCAAAGACATACAGGAAATTGGGAGCATATCGCTTCTGATGAAGACGCTGCTCGACAACGGCCAGCTGCGCGGGAATTGCCTTACCGCCACGGGCCGGACGATCGCCGAAAACCTCAAGAGCGTAAAGCCGATGGCCGCCAGGGGCGGTATCGTTGGCCAAAAAGATTTTGCGCAGGAAGGTGCGGTCGTGAAGGTCGCGGGCATGTCGAAGCCGAAATTTCCAGGTTCTGAATTTTCAAGTTCTGTCCGCGGCTTGGACCGCGAAGAGAACGCCGCGGCGAGTCTTAACGTAAAGTTGACCGGCGCCGACGCCCCTGAACATGAGACCAAACGGCAGTCCCGAGCGACTAACCTCAAATCGGCTGCGCTGTGGAAGGACGCCCAAAGGACCGGGCAGGCGATGGGTGGCGCTGTTTCCCATCCAGACGGTGCGCACGAGAAACAGTGTTATGCGGACATCTAGGCGTATCATTCTTGCGTTGATGTTAGGGGCCGCGCCGGTGGCAGGCTCCGGATTCGCGTTCGATGGTGCGCCGGTAAATCCCAAAGATGCCGCTCTTCCCGTGGTTTCCCAGCCCGCCGCCCAGGCGTTGAACGCCCAGGCCTTGGGTATTCCAGGCGCAAAAAAGGCGATTCCGCCGGCAACCGCGGCGGCTGCCGCCACCGCGCCGTCACTCACCTCCCTGCAATACGCCGCTGAAGGCGGTCATCCCGTGGCCCAGTGGAAGCTCGGCCGGATGTATGCCAACGGCGATGGCGTCACCCAGGACGACCTGCGGGCGTTCGAATATTTCAGCCGCATTGCCAACCAGCACGCCGAGGATAGCCCGTCGGCGCCTCAGGCGACGATTGTGGCGAACGCGTTCGTGGCGTTGGGGCGGTACTACCTCAACGGCATTCCCAATTCGAAGGTCAAGGTCGACCGGGAGCGGGCGCGGGAGATGTTCTCCTATGCCGCGTCCTATTTCGGCAATGCCGACGCCCAGTACGACCTGGCGCGGCTCTATCTGAAGACCCCGGATGCTTCGCGGGAAGATTTCCGCTATGGCGCCCGCTGGCTTGGTCTGGCCGCCCAGAAAGGCCAGCATCAGGCGCAGGCGCTGCTCGGCCAGATGCTGTTCAACGGCGACCGGCTGCCGCCGCAGCGCGCGCGGGGGCTGATGTGGCTGACCCTGGCGAGCGAGAGTGCGACGCCGGACGAGGCCTGGATCAAGGAAAGCTACACCCGGGCGATGTCGAAAGCCTCCGGCGACGACCGCGCCATGGCGCTGCAGATGCTCGAGCACTGGGTGCAGGGCCGCCGGGACTGATTCCCCGCGGCTTCCTGCATTGGGCGGCGCTTATTCGCTCAGGCGGTTTCGAGATCGAGATCGGCCCAGACCGGGACATGGTCCGACGGCTTCTCCCAGGCACGCACGTAGCTATCGACGCCGACATTGGTGAGCCGGTCGCTGGCCTGCGGCGACAGCAGCAAATGGTCGATCCGAATGCCCCAGTTCTTCTGCCAGGCCCCGGCCTGATAGTCCCAGAACGTGTATTGCCCGGGAGCGTCGTTCACGGCGCGCAGCGCGTCGGTCAGGCCGAGGCCGAGGAGGGATTGAAAGGCCTCGCGGGTCGCCGGCAAGAACAAGGCGTCCTTGGCCCAGGCGGAGGGATTGTAGACGTCGGCTGCCGCCGGAATGACGTTAAAATCGCCCGCCAGGATCAGCGGCTCTTCCGCCTTAAGTCGCTCCCTAGAGTATTCAAGAAGCCGCGACATCCATTTGAGTTTGTAGGGATATTTGTCCGTATCTGGCGGGTTGCCGTTGGGTAAATAAAGACAGGCGATGCGCAGCACGCCCTTTTTCAGGGGAATCACGCCTTCCAGGAACCGGGCATGGGCGTCCTCGTCGTCGCCGGCTAGGCCAGATTTGGTCTCCTCGAACGGCAGCTTCGACAACAGCGCGACGCCGTTGAAGGTCTTCTGACCGTGGGTGACGACGTTGTAGCCGAGCGCCTCGATCTCGAGCCGCGGAAAGGCGTCATCGATGCATTTGATTTCCTGCAGGCAGACGACGTCAGGCGCGCAGTCCTTCAGCCAGGTCAGCAGATGGTCGATCCGTTGCCGAACCGAATTGACGTTCCACGTAGCAATACGCATTGCAAAAGCCCGGATTGTAATCACACATTTTCGCTGCAGTGGCATACCATGTGCCGCGAGGCTGTGATAACTATCTAGAAATAAGGCGTAAAAGTCGCCGTCAAGGGGGTCGGGAGCAGCTGTCCCGCCCTTTGCGGACCGGCGGACGTGAAAAATTATGAAAAAGCGTAACTGGATACTTTTTGCCGGCATTATCGGCATCGTCGCCGTCGCGGCCTACACAACGCGCTCTTCGTGGATGGGGAGCAATGCCAGCGCGCAGGGGCCGCAGCGCCCGCGGATGGTCTCGGTCGAATTGGCGAAGGCAGAGCGCAAGTCCGTGCCCGTCGATGTCGACGCCAACGGAACCGTCACGCCGATCTCCAGCGTGGCGCTGAAGTCGCGGCTGGAAACCACCATCGTATCGGTCCATTTCCAGGACGGCGCCAAGGTCAACGAAGGCGACCTGCTGTTCACGCTCGATGCGCGCCAGATCGACGCCCAGATCGAGCAGGCCGAGGGGGTGCTGGCGAAGGACCAGGCCCAGCTCGAAGGCGCGCTGCGCGATGTCCGGCGCTACAGCGAACTGATCGGCAAGGGCGCCACCACGCAGGTCAATCTCGACAACGCCAAGACGACGGCCGACATCCTGGCCGGAACCATCAAGGCCGACCAGGCGGCGCTCGACAATCTGAAGGTCCAGAAAAGCTACACCACGATCCGCGCACCGTTCTCGGGCCGGGTCGGTGCCGCCAACGTCAAGGTCGGCAATTTCGTGCGGCCGGCCGATCTCGCGGCGCTCGCCGTCATCAACCAGATGGCGCCGGTCTACGTGACTTTCGCCGTCCCCCAGCGCGTGCTGGTCGATCTGCGTGAGTCGATGGCGAAGGGGGCATCCGGGGTGACCGCGACGATCCCGGGTCATCAGCGCTCGGAAAGCGGCAAGGTTGCGATGGTCGAGAACACGGTGGATGCCACCACCGGCATGGTCACCGTGCGCGGCATCATGAACAACGAGAACGAGACCTTGTGGCCGGGCACCCTGGTCGCGACCCGGCTGACGATCCGCAGCGAAGATGCGATCGTGGTTCCGACGGTCGCCGTGCAGCGCAGCCAGAGCGGCAATTTCGTCTTCGTCGTCAAGGACGGCACAGCGAAGGTTCAATCGGTCACGGTCGATCGTACCTCGCAGGGCATGTCGGTGATCTCAGAAGGGCTCGCCGGCGACGAAAGCGTGGTGGTCGACGGACAATTGCTGCTCTCGGACGGAACGCGGGTCGAACCGCGGACAAAGAAGGCGGGGGCGTAGCCGATGACGCTCTCGGAGCTCTGCATCCGCCGGCCGGTCATGACGACGCTGATCACGGCGTCGATCATTGCATTCGGCATCTTCGGCTTCCGCCTGCTGCCGGTATCGGCGCTGCCGCGGGTCGACTTCCCGACCATTGCCGTGACCGCGACCTTGCCGGGCGCGAGCGCGGAGACGATGGCATCATCTGTGGCCGGCGTCATCGAGCGCCAGCTCTCGACCATCGCCGGCATCTCTTCGATGTCGTCGAATTCCTCGCAGGGCACCAGCTCGATCACGATCCAGTTCGATCTCAACCGCAACATCGATTCCGCTGCGCTCGACGTGCAGACGGCGCTGACCATCGCGCAACGGCGGTTGCCGATCGAGATGCGCATCCCGCCGAGTTTCCGAAAAGTGAACCCGGCCGATTTCGCGATCCTGTTCGTGGTGCTTGGTTCACCGACGCTGCCGCTGTCGGCGGTCAACGAATATGGTGAAATCACCATCGGCCAGACCTTGTCGCAGATACCGGGCGTCGCGCAGGTCAGTGTCTACGGCGCGCAGAAGTTCGCCGTTCGCGTCCAGGCCGATCCGGAAGCCGCCGCGGCGCGCGGATTGTCGCTCGAAGACATCCGCGCCGCGGTTTCGGCCGCCAATTCGTCGACCCCGGTCGGCACGCTGAACGGCCCGAAGCAGGACGTGGCGCTGCAGGCCTCCGGCCAGATGGACAAGGCGGCTGACTACAGCAAGATCGTGGTGGCCTGGCGCAACGGTTCGCCGGTCAAGCTCGACGAGGTCGCAAAGATCTACGACAGCGTCGAGAACGAGCGGATCGCAACCTGGCTGAACGACGAGCGCTCGATCGTGCTCGGCATCCAGAAACAGCCGGACGCCAACACGGTGGCGGTGGTCGATGGCATCCTGGCTAAATTGCCGGTGCTGCGGGCCCAGATCCCGCCATCGGTGTCGATCAACGTGCTGATGGATCGCTCGGTATCCATCCGTCAGGCGGTCGCCGACGTCGAGGAGACGCTGCTGATCGCGATCGTGCTGGTCATCCTCGTCATTTTCCTGTTCCTGCGCTCGGCGTCGGCGACCTTCATTCCGGCGCTGGCGGTTCCAATCTCGCTGTTCGGCACCTGCGCGGTGATGTACGCGCTCGACTATTCGATCAACAACATGACGCTGCTGGCGCTGACCCTGTCAGTCGGGTTCGTGGTCGACGACGCCATCGTCATGCTGGAGAACATCGTCCGCCATATCGAGCATGGGATGCGGCCGTTCGAGGCGGCGCTGAAGGGCGCGCGCGAGATCGGATTCACGATCATTTCGATCACTTTCTCGCTGATCGCCGTGTTCATCCCGGTGCTCCTGATGGGCGGCATCGTCGGCCGGGTATTCCGCGAATTCGCGGTGACGGTATCGGTCGCGATCATCGTGTCGGGATTCGTTTCGCTGACCTTGACGCCGATGCTGTGCGCGCGCGTGTTGCGGGCGCACGACCCGAACAAGAAGCCGAACATCGTGCTTCGCGGTTTCGAGGCGATGTTCGAATCCTGGCTGCGTGCCTATGAATGGACGCTCGACTGGGTGCTGGCGCGCAAGGCGCTGATGCTGGCCGTGACGCTGGCGACGCTGGGCGGCACCGTCTACCTCTATATGATCGTGCCGAAGGGCTTCTTTCCGCAGGAGGACACCGGCTTCCTGATCGGCGTGACCGAGGCTGCGACCGACACGTCCTTCGATGCGATGAAGGAGCGGCAGCAGGCGCTGGTCGCGGTGCTGAGAGGCGATCCCGCGGTCGAATACATCAATTCCACCGTCGGCGCCGGCGGACCGAACGCGACGGCGAATTACGGACGGCTGTTCATCGCGCTGAAGCCGAAGAAGGAGCGCGACAACCTCACGACGATCATCGGGCGGCTGCGGAGCAAGGCCCGCCAGATTCCAGGCATGCAGGCGTTCTTCCAGCCTATCCAGAACCTCAATATCGGCGGGCGGATTTCCAAGAGCCAATACCAGTACGTGATGCAGAGCGGCGACACCGACTCGCTGTACCGGCTGGCGCCGGAAATGCGCGACAGGATCGAGAAGGTGCCGGGCCTGCTCGACGTCACCACCGATCTCTACATCAAGAACCCGCAGATGACGGTCGACATCGACCGCGAGAAAGCCGCGGTTTACGGCGTCACCGTCGACCAGGTTCGCAACCAGCTCTACAACGCCTACGGCTCGCGTCAGGTCGGCACCATCTACATGCCGTCGAACGACTACCAGATCATCCTGGAAGTGCAGCCGCAGTTCCGGGTCGATCCGTCCGACCTGTCCAGGCTCTACATGAAGACCCAGAACAACCAGACCATTCCGCTGTCGGCGGTGGCGAAGCTGGTTCCGACGGTGGGGCCGCTGCAAATCAACCATCAGGCGCAGCAGCCGGCGGTGACGATTTCGTTCAACCTCGCGCCCGGCTATTCGCTGGGCTATGCGGTCGACAAGATCACCACGCTCGAGCAGAGTTCCAACCTGCCGGCGACCATTGCCACCGGCTTCTCCGGAACGGCTCAGGTGTTCCAGGATTCGCTGCGCGGGCAGGGCGTCCTGATCCTTGCCGCCGTGTTCGCCGCCTTCGTCATCCTCGGCATCCTCTACGAGAGTTTTATCCACCCGATCACCATCATCTCCGGCCTGCCGTCGGCCGGCATCGGCGCGATCCTGACCCTGATGCTGTTCGGAATGGAGATGTCCGTCATCGCGATGATCGGCATCGTGATGCTGGTCGGCATCGTCAAGAAGAACGCCATCATGATGGTGGACTTTGCGCTGGAGCGCCGCAGCGTCGGCCTCAGTGCGGAGCATGCGATCCGGGAAGCCGCGCTGCTGCGTTTCCGCCCCATCATGATGACGACGTTCGCCGCTATCTTCGGCACGCTGCCGATCGCGCTCGGCGCTGGCGCCGGCGCCGAACTGCGGCAGCCGCTCGGCGTCGCGGTGGTCGGCGGTCTGTGCCTGTCGCAACTCCTGACGCTGTACATCACGCCCGTGATCTACATCTATCTCGACCGCATCGACCGCCGCCTGAAGCGCCGGCTCGAGCCGCAGCTCGAGGAAACCGGCGACGACAAGCGGCCGCACGTGGTCGCGGCCGAGTAATGGTCCCGGCGCGGGCAATGCGGACCGCCTTGCGATGCATCGTCGTCCTGATCGCGCTTGCGTGGACTGGCGGGACGGCGGCTGTTGCGGCCGAGCCGATCGAAATCTTCGACGCGCATCTGCATTACAATTGGGAACCAAAGCCCTATTACCAGCTCGACGAGGTGCTCGCGCTGTTCAGGAAACATCGCGTCACCGGCATCCTCGCGACCAGCCGCCCGAATGCCGGAACGCATGCGCTGGTGGATGCCAAGGCCGAGGGCCTGCAGGTCGTGCCTTTCATCCGGCCCTACCGCGTCCGGTCAGATATCCAGAGCTGGTTCGGCGATCCCGTGATCTTCGATCTCGTGCAGGATGAATTCAAGCGCGGCTATTACCGCGGCATCGGCGAATTCCATCTGTCGGGCAAGTCGGCGGAGAACGAGTGGGTGAAGAAGACCGTCGATTTTGCTGTTGCCAACGACCTCTATCTGCACGCCCATGCCGATGACGAGGCGGTCGAGATCCTGATGCGGCACAATCCGAAGGCCCGGATCATCTGGGCGCATACCGGCTTTGGGCTGTCGACCGATCGCGTCACGGCGATGCTGTCGAAATACCCAAAGCTGTGGGGAGAGTTGTCGTATCGCAGCGGTATCACCGACGGCGCAGGCAAGCTGACGGCTGAGTGGCGGACGCTGTTCGAACGCTATCCCGATCGCTTCCTGCTCGGATCGGACACCTGGGTGCCGGAGCGCTGGGCGAGCTATGGTGAGATCATGGCGAGCTATCGCGCATGGCTGGCGCAGCTATCGCCCAAAATCGCCGAGCAGATCGCGAACGGCAATGCGAAGGCGCTGTTCGCCGAGAAGCGTTAGGTCGCGCTGATATCGCTCAGATCGAAAAACTGGTGCCGCAGCCGCAGGAAGCGGTGGCGTTCGGATTGACGACCCGGAACGACGCGCCGATCAGGTCGTCGACGAAGTCGACCTCCGACCCGGCAAGGAACGGCACCGATGCCGGATCGACCAGCACCACCGCGCCCTCGCGCGCGATCACCAGGTCGTCCTCGGCCTGGGCGTGCTCGACGTCGAATTTGTACTGGAAGCCGGAGCAGCCGCCACCTTCGACGGAGATGCGCAGCATGGCGCCGTCGCCCTCGGTCTTGAGGATTTGCCCGATGCGGCGGGCGGCCCGCTCGCTGACGGTGATGGCAGTGGTCATGCGTGGTCTCCGGTCGAAGGCGTCATACCCAATTCATTTGGTATCCCGCACTCCCCATAGTTAAGTATGTAATCTCGCAGAATCAAATGGATAAGGACTAAAAAAACGTGTCGGTCGGAATGGCTGCCCCCCGCGCGCTCTATGCCTGCGATCCCGATCGCAGCCGCGGCCGGCTGTTTACGGAGCCTCCGAGCAAGACCCGCAGCCCGTTCCGGCGCGACTGCGACCGGGTGATCCATTCCACCGCCTTCCGCCGCCTGAAGCACAAAACTCAAGTCTTCGTGTTCCATGAAGGCGATCATTACCGCACAAGGCTGACCCATTCGCTGGAGGTGGCCCAGATCGCCCGCGCGCTGGCCCGCCAGCTCGGGCTCGACGAGGACCTCACCGAGACTCTGGCGCTGGCCCACGATCTCGGCCATCCCCCGTTCGGCCACGCCGGGGAGCGGGCGCTGGACAAATGCCTGGTGGCCCATGGCGGCTTCGATCACAACGCCCAGACCCTGCGCGTCGTGACCTCGCTGGAACATCGCTACCCCGAGTTCGACGGGCTCAATCTGAGCTGGGAATCGTTGGAGGGCATCGTCAAGCACAATGGCCCGCTGACGATGCGGAGCGGGGACCCGGCCGGACGTTACAGCGACAGCGGGATTCCGGTCGGGATCGCCGATTTCAACCGCAAATATGATCTGGAGCTGTGGACCTACGCCTCGCTGGAGGCCCAGGTCGCAGCCTTCGCCGACGACATCGCCTATGACGCCCACGATATCGATGACGGCCTGCGCGCGGGCCTGTTTGGGGTCGACGACCTCAAAGTGATGCCGCTCACGGCCGCCATCATCGCCGACATCGGCAAGCACTATCCTGATCTCGATGACGTCAGGCGCGGGGCGGAATTGGTGCGCGAGCTGATCTCCTACATGATCTCGGCTGTTGTCGCCGAGGCAGGCAGGCGGCTTGAGGCGGCCAAGCCGCAATCGGCCCATGATGTGCGCCACCACAATCAGCCGCTGGTCGCGTTTCCTCCCGCGGTGGCTGCGGAGGAGGCCGAGATCAAGGCGTTCCTGAAGTTGCGGATGTACCGCCACAAGCGGGTGATGCGGGTGATGGGCGAGGCGGAGCAGATCGTGTTCGACCTGTTCGCGCGCTACCAGAAGTCGCCGGATGACCTGCCGGCCGAGTGGGTCGAGGGTACCGAGCAGGAGACCGACGCCGGGCGTGCCCGCCGGATCGGCAATTTCATTGCCGGGATGACCGACCGCTTCGCCCTGATCGAGCACCAAAGGCTTTTTGACTCGACCCCGGATTTGCGTTAGGCGGCGGCCCAGGAACTTAGAAAAATGGCCGAAAAACCCACTTCTCCGCACCTTTTCGCCGATGTGCTTGCGCGCGTGCACAGGATTTGTGCCGCGCTTGCGGCCGAAGAAAATTGGCCCGCCGGCATCGATTTCTCCCGCGTCGTGGTCGAGCCGCCGCGCGACGCGACCCATGGCGACATGGCGACCAATGCCGCGATGGTGCTCGCCAAGGAAGCCAAGGCAAAGCCGCGCGATCTCGCCGACAAGTTCGCCGAAAAGCTGCGCGCGGACGATCTGATCGCCTCCGTCGAAGTCGCCGGGCCGGGCTTCATCAATCTCACCTTGAAGCCAGCGGTGTGGGCCGATGCGCTGCGCACGGTACTGCGCGAGGGCGCTACGTACGGGGCGAGCGCGATCGGCGGCGGCGAAAAGGTCAATGTCGAATATGTCTCGGCCAACCCGACCGGGCCGATGCATGTCGGCCACTGCCGGGGCGCGGTGTTCGGCGACGCACTGTGCAGCCTGCTGCAGTTCGCGGGCTATGACGTCACGCGCGAATATTACATCAACGACGCTGGCGCGCAGGTCGATGTGCTCGCGCGCTCGGCTTTCCTGCGCTACCGCGAGGCGCTCGGCCAGGACATCGGCGCCATTCCGGAAGGGCTCTATCCCGGCGACTATCTCGTTCCGGTGGGGCAGGCGCTCGCGACTGAATATGGCGACAAGCTCAAGGCGATGCCGGAAAACGTCTGGCTGCCGATCGTGCGCCTCAAGGCCATCGACATGATGATGGAAATGATCAAGGGCGATCTCTCGGCGCTTCACATCAAGCACGACGTGTTTTTCTCGGAGCGCTCGCTGATCGAGACCGGCAACAACAAGGTCACCGAGACCATCGATTATCTGCGTGCCAAGGGCGATGTGTATGAAGGCCGCCTGGCGCCGCCCAAAGGCAAGGTAGTCGACGACTACGAGGACCGCGAGCAGACGCTGTTCCGGGCGACGGCGTTCGGCGACGATGTCGATCGTCCGCTGATCAAGTCGGATGGCGGCTATACTTATTTCGCTTCCGACATCGCCAACCACAAGAACAAGTTCGATCGCGGCTTTACCAACCTGATCGACGTGTTCGGCGCCGATCATGGCGGCTACATCAAGCGCATGCAGGCCGCGGTCAAGGCCGTGACCTCGGGCAAGGCCGCCCTCGACGTCAAGATCGTGCAGCTGGTCAAGCTGCTGCGCGACGGCGAGCCTGTGAAGATGTCAAAGCGCTCCGGCGAGTTCGTCACCTTGCGCGAGGTGGTCGACGAGGTGGGCTCGGACGCCGTTCGTTTCATGATGCTGTTCCGCAAGAACGACGCGGTGCTGGATTTCGACCTTGCCAAGGTGATCGAGCAGTCCAAGGACAACGCGGTGTTCTACGTCCAGTACGGCCATGCCCGCGGCCATTCGATCTTCAAGAACGCCCGGGAAATGGTTCCCGACCTGCCGGAGAGCGATTCCGCCCGGGCGGCCTATCTCGGGGATGCCGCCGTGGAGCGGCTGACGGACCCTGCGGAACTCAGCCTGCTGAAGCAGCTGGCGCTCTATCCCCGGATGATCGAGGCGGCGGCGGTGGCGCATGAGCCCCACCGAATCGCTTTTTACCTCTATGATCTCGCGAGTGAATTTCACGCGCTTTGGACTAGGGGGCGGGATTTGCCCTATTTACGCTTCATTATCACTAATGATGCACACATTACGAGGGCGCGACTGGCAATGGTCCAGGGCGTCGTCTCGGTTCTGGCATCGGGCTTAGCCGTTCTCGGCGTCCACGCTCCGACCGAGATGCGGTAGGCAAGGGGCATAGGCCCTCGCAATGGGGATTGTGAGGGTATCTGGCAGGAGCCAATTCGTATTCATGGCTCGTATGGTCATGGCGGGTTGGCGCTGTCCCGAAGGGGATGCATCTTCACGATGGCTAATCGATATCAGGAACGACCTTTTCCTTCCGACGCCGACGATGATCGCGGCGCGAACCCGGCTGCACCGGCGAGGGGCGACAGCGATCCGCTGGCGGAACTGGCGCGGCTGATCGGGCAGTCCGATCCGTTTAGCAGCGGCACCAAGACCCCGCACCCACTGCAGTCACGGGCCAACGTGCGACCGCAATACGACGCCGTGGACGAGGAAGAGGTCAACGTGGCCGCGGGCCCGCCGCCATGGATGCAGCGCGCCAGGCACGATGCGCCGCCACCGCAACCGCAACAGGAATACGAAGAGCCGGAGCCGGAATACCAGCCGAGCCCCGTGCATCCCTTGCACCGCTACGCGGCTCAGCAGCCGGCGACGCATGAACAAGACCATCACGCGCCGGCGCAGCAATACGCAGACGAGCAGCCGGTGGATCCCTCGCGGTATGACGACGCGCTGTATGGCCAGCTCGAATCCGGGCAGCAGGAATTTGCGCGTGATCCGGCGTTTCCGGATGATCCCTACGCCTATCAGAGTGATTATGAGGAAGAGCCGGAGCCGCCGCGCAAGCGCAGCAACGGCTTGATCACGGTCGCCGCTGTTCTGGCGCTGGCCGTGGTCGGGACGGGGGCTGCCTTCGCCTATCGAACCTATGTCGGTTCACCCCGCAGCGGCGAGCCGCCGATCATCAAGGCCGACAACAGCCCGACCAAGGTCATGGCGACGCCCGGCGATGGCGCCGCTGCCAAGACGCCGGACCGCATGGTGCCCGGCGATGGCGGCGAAAAGATCGTTTCGCGCGAAGAGGCTCCGGTCGACGTCAACTCCAGATCCGGCCCGCGCGTGGTGTTTCCGCCGCTGAACCCGAATGGCAGCCCGCCCTCGGTCGCAAGCGTCTCTCCGGCCGCTCCGCCGCCCGCGACCGCCGCGAACGGCTCCCTGCCGAACAACGAGCCGCGCAAGATCAAGACCCTTGCCGTCAAGGGCGACGCCGATAATGGTGGCGTTCCTGCGGGGGTTGCATCGGCGAAGCCGGCGCCGGCTGCCCGTACAGCCGCACCGGCGCCAACCCCGGCCGCCGCGCCGCGCAACCCGTCATCCGCCAACGCCAGCGCCAATGGCCCGCTCGCGCTGACGCCGCAAGGCGGCGCAGCGCCCGATCCGGCGCCCACCCGTGTCGCCGCGACCAATCCGGCGCAGGTCGCGCCCGCCGGCGTCGGATACCTCGTTCAGGTCTCCTCGCAGAAGAACGAGGCCGATGCGCTGGCTTCCTACCGGGCGCTGCAGGGTAAGTATCCATCCGTGCTGGGGACACGTTCGGCTTCGATCAGGCGGGCGGATCTCGGCGAAAAGGGCGTCGTTTACCGCTCGATGGTCGGGCCGTTTGGCTCCCAGGAGGAGGCGGCGCAGCTGTGCGGCAACCTGAAAACCGCCGGCGGACAGTGCGTCATCCTCAGGAATTAACGGCCGTTTCCTTGACCCGGAGCTGTGAGGGGCCTAATCGGCCCCCATGAGCAGCCGCGCATTCATCACAGGCATATCCGGACTGGAATTGAGCGCTGACGAGCGCGCGTTTATCCGTTGCGAGCTGCCATGGGGCTTCATCCTATTCAAACGCAACATTGAGACCCCGGCGCAAGTTGTTTCGCTGGTTAGCGAATTGCGCGATTTGGTCGGAAATGCCGATGCGCCCGTCCTGATCGACCAGGAAGGCGGTCGGGTGCAGCGGCTCGGACCGCCGCATTGGCCGGTCTATCCGCCAGGTGCCGTCTTTGGGGCGCTGTACGACATTGACCCCAAGTTGGGCTTCAACGCCGCCCGTTTGAGCTCACGGCTGATCGCAGCCGACCTGATCGACCTCGGAATCACGGTGGACTGCCTGCCGCTCGCAGACGTGCCGATTGCGGGGGCTGACGCCGTCATTGGCAACCGGGCCTATGGAACCGAGCCGGGCAAAGTGGCCGCGATCGCCCGCGCCGTCACCGAGGGGCTGGAGCAGGGCGGCGTGTTGCCGGTCCTGAAGCACATTCCCGGCCATGGAAGGGCCACAGCGGACAGCCATTTTCGGCTGCCGACGGTTGATTCGACGAGGGAAGAGCTCGATCGGACCGATTTTGCCGCCTTTCAACCGCTGGCGGACCTGCCGATGGCGATGACCGCACATGTTGTGTTTAGCGCGCTAGACCCCGTCCATCCGGCGACGACTTCTGCGACAATCATCCGGCAGGTGATTCGCGGCGTAATCGGGTTCCAAGGTTTGTTGATGAGTGATGACGTGTCCATGAATGCGTTGGCGGGATCGATCGCCGAGCGGACCCGAGCCATCGTCAACGCCGGCTGCGACATGGTTTTGCATTGCAACGGCAAGCTCGACGAAATGCGCGATGTCGCAGCCGAGACGCCGGAACTGACGGGCGAGGCACTCAATCGCGCCAACCGGGCGCTGGCCTCGCGAAAGGCGCCGCTGCCGCTCGACCGGCAGGCGGCGCGGGCTGAACTGGACGCGTTGATGGATCGGGTAGGGACGGTATGACCGCGGAGATTCTATCGTTTGAGACCGGACGGCCCGCCGCTGATGGCACCGACAGCGAGCCCTCGCTGGTTGTCGACGTCGAGGGCTATGAGGGTCCGCTCGACCTGTTGCTGACGCTGGCGCGGCAACAGAAGGTCGACCTGTCCAAAATATCCATCCTGGCGCTGGCCGACCAGTATCTCGTCTTCATCGAGGCGGCGCGAAAGATTCGCCTCGAACTCGCGGCCGATTACCTCGTCATGGCGGCCTGGCTGGCGTTCCTGAAATCGCGGCTGCTGTTGCCCGAGCCGGCGACGCCCGACGGCCCGAGCGCCGAGGAGATGGCGACCGCGCTGGCCAACCGGCTGCGCCGGCTGGAAGCCATCCGCGAGGCGGCCAACCGGCTGATGAACCGGCCACAGTTCCAGCGCGATATTTTCCCGCGCGGCAATCCGGAATCGATCGCGGAAATCCGCCACCCCAAATTCACCGCGACCCTGTACGACCTGCTCACGGCCTATGCCACGCAGCGTCAACAGAAGGTGCTGGCAACGGTGCATCTGGCCAAGCGCACGGTGTGGTCGCTGTCGGAAGCGCGCGCCTCGCTGGAGCGGCTGGTCGGCATGGCCGAGGACTGGAGCTGCCTCGACGAATTTCTCCTCAGTTATGTTGTGGATCCCTCGCAGAAGGCGACGGTATTTGCCTCAACCTTTGCCGCAGCGCTCGAGCTGGTGCGGGAAGGCGAGATGGAACTGAATCAGAAAGAGGCGTTCGCGCCGCTGTATTTTCGTAAGCGTCAGCCGCAAGCGTCCGGGGCGATGTCCGCTTCGGATCTCTCGGTCGAGTAAGTGGAAGAAGGAGACCTAGCCATGGCGAGCCTCGCGGAAAAGCGCATGGAAGAAGCCGAGGAACATTCCGTCGATCCCACGAACGAGCCCGAAGCGAGGCCCGAAGAATTGCGGCTGCTGGAAGCGCTGTTGTTCGCCTCCGCCGAGCCGGTCGATCAGGCCGCGCTGGCCAAGCGCATGCCCGACGGCGTCGACGTCAAGGTCGCTCTGGCGCAACTGCAGGCGGAATACGCCACGCGCGGCGTCAATCTGGTGCGGGTCGCGAACAAGTGGACGTTCCGCACAGCCGGCGATCTGTCGTGGCTGATGACGCGGGAGAGCACGGAAACGCGGCGGCTGTCGCGCGCGGCCATCGAGGTGCTCGCGATCATCGCCTACCACCAGCCGGTGACGCGCGCCGAGATCGAGGAAATCCGCGGCGTGATCACTTCCAAGGGCACACTGGATGTGTTGCTGGAGACCGGCTGGATCCGTCCCCGCGGCCGCCGCAAGACGCCGGGCCGTCCGCTGACGTTCGGCACCACAGATGGGTTCCTGTCGCAGTTCAGCCTCGAAGCGCTCGGCGATCTGCCGGGCCTGGAAGAGCTGAAGGGCACCGGCCTGCTGGATTCGCGGCTGCCTTCCGGCTTCAGCGTTCCGACCCCGTCGGACGACGTGGCGCTGCGAGAGGACGAGGATCCGCTGGATGCCGGCGACACCCTGGAACTGCTGCTGGCGCCCGCGGCCGAGCCCGAGACCCCCAGCGAAAGCTGAGGCGCGGACAAGAATATCGAAAACAACCCCATTCAAAGTAGAACGGGCCCGGTTCGGGGCCTGTTCCGCTAGGGGCCGGTTGGTCCTCGAAAACGGATTAACGGTAGCAATAATACGTAGTCGCGACAGCGATTTGCCGCGGCTTGGGTCCTTGTTTTTGACACCTCCCGGGCCTACCTTCCGGCAAAGCTTGGGCCGGATGCCGGCCGTCTCTTTTGGAGGGTTGCAGGATGGGTTCGCTTAGCATTTGGCACTGGATCGTCGTGATCGCAGTGGTCCTGCTGTTGTTCGGCCGCGGCAAGATTTCGGACCTGATGGGCGACGTCGCGCAGGGCATCAAGTCCTTCAAGAAGGGCTTGCAGGACGATGACAAGCCTGCGGAAAAGCCCGCGGTCGAGCCGACCAAGACCATTGATCACAATGCGGCGCCGACGGCGGCCCGCACCGATGTCGGCAGCAAGGCTGTTTGACGGTTTAGTTGTAGGCGCCCATCTGGCGCGGACCGGTGTCCGGTGAAGCCATGGCCTATTGAAGTCATGGACGCCGGTTGAGAAAAGACGCGGGCCGCCCCAAAATCTTGCTAATGAGATTTGGTTGGGGCGGGGGCGCGTAAGCGGAAATTTTCATGTTCGACATCGGGTGGAGTGAACTGGTCGTCATCGCGGTTGTCGCGCTGATCGCCATCGGCCCGAAAGAGCTGCCGGGCGTGCTGCGCATGGTCGGGCAATGGATGGGCAAGGCCCGCAAGATGGCCTCCGAATTCCAGGGCCAGTTCCAGGAAGCGATGCGCGAGGCCGAAATGGCCGACCTCAAGAAGAGTTTTGACGAGGTCAAGGACGTCGCGACAGGCATGTCTCCCACCAATCTGATGACCTCGCTGCAAAAGGACGTCGGTGACGCCTTGCAGATCGGGGACATCGACAAGCCCGTGAATTCGCAGGTGGAAACCTCGATCGGTGAAACCGTGACGCCCGAAATCGTCGCGCCGACCACGCCGGCCGCCCCGACGGCCGAGACCTTCGTCGAGGCCGAAACCCATCAGGCGGCCTCCGAGCCGCTGATCATCACGCGTGAAGTTCAGGCGGCGCAGCAGCAGGACATCGCGCCAGCGGCGCCGGACATTCTCAAGGACGCCAAAGCGTCATGAGCGACGAAGACATCGAGGCCAGCAAAGCGCCGCTGATGGACCATTTGATCGAGCTGCGCTCGCGGCTGATCAAGGCGCTGCTCGCGTTCGGTATAGCCTTCATCTTCTGCTTCTTCTTCGCCAAGCAGATCTACAACGTTCTGGTGTGGCCGTTCGTCTGGGTCGCCGGCCCCGAGAATTCGAAGTTCATCTACACGGCGCTGCTGGAATATTTCCTCACGCAGTTGAAGCTTGCGCTGTTCGGCGCCGGCTTCATCTCGTTCCCGATCATCGCGACGCAGATCTACAAATTCGTGGCGCCCGGGCTCTACAAGCACGAGCGCGGCGCGTTCCTGCCGTATCTGGTGGCGACCCCGTTCTTCTTCGTGCTCGGCTCGCTCCTGGTTTATTTCATCGTGCTGCCGATGCTGGTGCGCTTCTCGCTCGGCATGCAGCAGTCCGGCGGCGACGAGACCGCGCAGATCCAGCTGTTGCCCAAAGTGGGCGAATATCTGTCGCTGATGATGGGGCTGATCTTCGCCTTCGGCATCGCGTTCCAGCTGCCGGTGATCCTGACGCTGCTGGGGCGGATCGGCATCCTCACCGCAAAACAGCTTCGCGAAAAGCGGCGCTATTTCATCGTGGTCGCCTTTGTCATCGCGGCCGTCCTGACGCCGCCCGACGTGTTGAGCCAGGCCTCGCTCGCGCTGCCGTTGCTGGTTCTCTACGAGGGCTCGATCCTTGCGGTCGCCCTGGTGGAGAAGCGGGCCGCCGCGGCCAAGGCCGCGACCGGTACACCGCCCTCCGCGACCCCGCCGCCTGCGGCCAATCCGGCCGAGTAGGGCCGCTTCGCTGTTCCAAAAGCCGTCCATTCGGGTTACTTGATGCGCGCCTTTACCGGCACGATTCAGGAATGACCCGCCATGCACGACATCAAATCGATCCGCGATAACCCGCAAGCCTTCGACGCCGGACTGAAGCGCCGTGGCCTGGCGCCGCTGTCGCCGTCGCTGCTGGCGATCGACGAAAGGCGCCGCGCGGCGATCCTGGCGTCCGAGCAGGCGCAGGCAAGGCGGAATGCCGCTTCGAAGGAAATCGGCGACGCAAAGAAGGCGAAGGATGAAGCGCGCGCATCGAAGCTGATGGCCGAGGTGGCCGAACTCAAGACCACGATGCCCGAGCTTGAAGCTGCGGCAAAGACGGCGGACGACGAGCTTGCAAAAGAGCTGGCCGCGATCCCGAACCTGCCGCTCGACGAAGTGCCCGACGGCGTCGACGAACACGGCAATGTGCAGCGTCAGGTGTTTGGCAAGGCTCGCACTTACGGTTTTGCGCCGAAGCCGCATGACGATCTCGGCGGCGCGCTCGGCTATATGGATTTCGAGGCGGCGGCGAAACTGTCCGGCGCGCGTTTCGTCGTGCTGAAAAAAGGCCTCGCGCGACTGGAGCGTGCAATCGGGCAGTTCATGCTCGATCTGCACACCAATGAGCACGGCTACAGCGAGATCAATCCGCCGCTATTGGTGCGCGACGACGTGATGTTCGGTACCGGGCAATTGCCGAAATTCGAGGATGATCAGTTCTGGGCGATCAAGGGCGAACTGCTGGCGGCTCCACATGATGGCCGCTTAAAGAGTGAACGTCTTGGTCTCATTCCCACGGCCGAAGTATCGCTCACTAACCTCGTCCGCGAATCCATTGTCGACGACAAGGAATTGCCGATGCGTCTTTCGGCACTGACGCCATGTTTCCGTGCGGAGGCAGGTGCCGCCGGTCGCGATACCCGCGGCATGATCCGCCAGCATCAGTTTACAAAAGTCGAACTGGTCTCGATCACCACGCCGGAAACCAGCCGTGACGAACACGAGCGCATGCTGTCCTGCGCCGAGGAAGTGCTGCGCCGCCTCGACCTGCATTATCGTGTCATGACGCTGTGCGCGGGCGACATGGGTTTCTCCGCACAAAAAACCTACGACATCGAAGTGTGGATGCCGGGGCAGGGCGACGGCGGTGCTTTTCGCGAAATCTCCAGCTGTTCGGTGTGCGGCGATTTCCAGGCGCGGCGTATGGATGCGCGCTATCGCGGGCCGGACGGCAAGCCGCGTTTCGTGCACACGCTGAACGGCTCCGGCACCGCGGTCGGCCGCGCGCTGATTGCCGTGATGGAAACCTATCAGCAGCAGGATGGATCGATTGCAGTGCCCGACGTGCTGCAGCCGTATATGGGCGGCCTCAAAGTCATCGAGCACGACAAATAGCAAAGTCGAAAAATGCCCCTGCATCGCAACATCCATTGGATCGGCCGGCAATGGGCAGTTACCGGCCACGGGATGCAGTTGATCGACCAGAAGCTGAAGGGCTTCTTTGATATCGAGGTCCCGCAATTGTGGGACGAGGCGCTGATCGAAACCATGCGAGCCAAGGAATGGCTCAACGTCGCGGATTTCGACAAGGGCCTCGAGGTGGCGCGGAAGCGGTTTCCTCCGGGCAGCGTGGTGCAGCCGGAAACGATCGCGCCGGCTCCGCCTGTTGCGCCGACGGTGCGTCAGGCGGCTGCACCGATTGCGCCGGCGCCTGTGCTGGTTTCGCCCATCGCACCAATCGAGCCGCCTCCTCAGATCGCAAAGCTGGAAGAGCCCCGGCCTCGAGAGCCTGATCCGGTTAAACCGACTCCGTCTCCGCCCGTCATACTGCAGGCAATTGCGATCCCAACACCTGAGCCCGAGGCGGCTGAGCCCGTGCCGCCGAAATTCCACATGCTGTTTTCAGGCTACGCAAAATTTGTTCGTCCCTGGCGCGTCCGGGTGCGGCAGTGACCGTATTGTGCCGGTTTGCCTCGGCCGCGATAGCCGGATAATACGGCGCCCGGCAATAAGAAACGGGATCGAATCGAACCGGAAGGCATTTGACGGATGCGCATTCTCTGCACCAATGACGACGGCATTCACGCTCCCGGTCTGAAGGTCGTCGAGGAAATCGCCCGTGCACTGTCCGACGATGTCTGGATCGTGGCGCCCGAACTCGATCAATCCGGCGTTTCGCATTCGCTGTCGCTGAACGATCCGCTGCGGCTGCGCGAAGTCGGCCCGCGCCATTTTGCGGTGCGCGGCACGCCGACCGATTGCGTCATCATGGGCGCGCGCCACATCCTCGGCGAGAAGCTGCCGGATCTCGTGCTGTCGGGCGTCAACAAGGGCCGCAACGTTGCCGAGGACGTGGTCTATTCCGGTACCATCGCCGGTGCGCTGGAAGGCACCATTCTGGGCATTCCGTCATTCGCGCTGAGCCAGGAATTTTCCATCGAAACGCGGACCGCGCCGCTGTGGGACACGGCGGTGAAATTCGGGCCGGATATCGTGCGCAAGGTGATCGACGCCGGCGTGCCCAAGAACACCGTGATCAACGTCAACTTTCCGGCGTGCACCCCCGACCAGGTCGAGGGCATCCGGGTCACGCGGCAGGGCAAGCGCAATCTCGGTTTCCTGAAAGTCGACAAGCGCCATGACGGTCGCGGCAATCCCTATTTCTGGATCGGCTTCGAACGCGCCGCGATGCTGGACACGCCGGCCGAAGGCACCGATCTCGCCGCGCTTGCCGCACGCTACGTCTCAGTGACGCCGCTGCGGCTCGACCGCACCGATGAAGCGTTTTCGGAAGCACTGACGACGACGCTGAAGTGATGAACGGTAGCCCGGATGGAGCGAAGCGCAATCCGGGAACGATCTCAAAGGCCGGTAACTGAATCCCGGATTGCGCTTCGCTCCATCCGGGCTACGCGCGGTCGGATGTGAAAACTAAGCCGCAGCGCTCTTCAGTGCGCTGTTGATCATCTGCGCCAGCGTTTCCAGTTGAAACGGTTTTTGCAGGGCTGGGCGATCGCGATATTCCTCGGGCAGGCCCGAGGAGCCGTAGCCGGTCGCGAAAATGAAGGGGCGGTTGCGTGCCTTGATCAGTTCGGCCACCGGCGTGATCACCTTGCCGTTGACGTTGACGTCGAGGATGGCGAGATCGAACTCGGTCGATTGGGCGAGCTTGACGGCTTCGCTGATTTCACCGGCCTCGGCGGCGACGCTGTAGCCGAGCTCTTCGAGCATGTCGGCGACCATCATCCGGATCATGACCTCGTCTTCGACGAGAAACACTGAACAGCCCTGCGGCCGCGTCGCTATCATGATGGATTCCTTGCCCTTCCCGAGCTCAAGGTTCGCAAATAACACCAGTCGGCGCAACGACAAGATGGGATAGACCAAGGCCTGCGGCCCGCCCGTCGAGAGCCCGGATTTTCCGGGCTCTAACGCTGTTCCCGGACCGTGGTTCCGCGATCGGAACCCATTTTTGAGGAAATTCTTCCTTAAAACTCTGCCGGCTATTGCATCCAATCTCTGCCGAAGCACTAGATGAATGGCCAGCCGTGACCCTTGAGTCGCTAATGTCGCAAGAACCGCCCGAAAAGATGATGTTCCAGCTCTCCCTGCGGCGGCGGGGGATCAGCGACCAGACCATCCTGCGCACCATGGAAGAGGTGCCGCGCGAGATGTTCGTGACCGCGGCCGATCGCGGCCATGCCTATCGCGACAGCGCGCTCGGCATCGCCTGCGGGCAAACCATCAGCCAGCCCTTCGTGGTCGCCTACATGACCGAGCAATTGCAGCTGCAAAAGCAACACAAGGTGCTCGAGATCGGTACCGGCTCCGGTTACCAAGCCGCGATCCTGTCCCGGCTTTGCAAGCACGTCCTGACCATGGAGCGGTACCGGACGCTGGCCGACAGCGCGCGCGCCCGGCTGGAAAAGCTGGGCTACGACAATATCGAGGTCCTGCTTGGCGACGGCTTCGATATCCCGCCAGGTGCCGGGGATTTCGACCGCATCATCGTGACCGCGGCGATGGAGCAAATTCCCGAACAGCTGCTGGCGCGGCTGGAGCCGGGCGGCATCCTGCTCGCGCCGGTGGGGCCGCATCAGGGCGTCCAGACGCTGGTGCGCGTCACCAGGACCGAGGCCGGCTTCGATCGCAAGGCGCTGGTCGACGTGCGCTTCGTGCCGGCACTGCCGGGAATTGCCCGCGAACTGTAGAAGCACGGGATTGGCGGTTGCCGCCAACATCTTATTTGAAGGGTTAAGCGGTTATTTACTCGGGACGTGTTTACTCAAAAGAGTATTTTGTTGCGTACAAGTGAGTAACCATGTCCCGTGTCGCCGAGTTACTTCGCTCGCGTCGCATGCCGCAGATTGCGGTGCTGACGCTGATGTCGGTTGGCTTTGCCGGCTGCAGCGCCGATATGCAGACGCGCTTGTCCCAGAACACTTTATCAAACCCGTTCAACTATCAGCCGGACGCGACCGGTACGGTGCAGCAGGCGCCGGCGCCCCAGGTCGAGCGTCGCGAGCTGCCGCAATATGCGCGGCCGCAAGCCCAGCCTCCGCAGTATCAGTCGCAATACCAGTCGTCGGCCTTGCCGCCACCGCCGCCGGTGGTCACGGCGCCGCGGTCCTATCCGGCCGCAGGCAACGGCGTGTCGGGAGGAGGCCGCGGGCTTTCGTCCTATACCCCGCCGGGCCAACCCAAGCTTGAGACCACCGCCACCGTTGCGCCGCGCTCGGTTGCCGCTGCGCCCGCGCATGGCGGCACCACGATCATCGTCGGTACCAGCGACACGCTCGATATCCTGGCCAAGCGCTACAACGTTTCGTCGGCCGCGATCCTGCAGGCCAATGGTTACAAGGGACCGCGCGCGCTATCGCCCGGCCAGCAACTGATCATCCCGCGCCAGACCGTTGCCGCTGCGCCCGCACCGGCAGTCGCGCCGCCGGCCAGCAAGCCGGTCGCGGCCGTGGCTGGGCCGTCGAGCGTGCACGTCGTCAATCGCGGCGACACGCTAATGAGCATTGCACGCCGCAACAACCTCCCGGTGGCGGATCTCGCCAAGGCCAACAACCTCGACACATCGGCCAAGCTCAGCCTCGGCATGAAGCTGACCGTGCCGGGCGCCAAGACCGCCGCCGCACCTGCGGCTCAGCCTGTCGCGCCCGTACAGCAGGTCGCCGCCGTCGCAGCGCCTGCGGCCAAGCCGGGTACGCCCGCCGCACAGCCGCAAAGCGCGCGCCTGGCGCAGGCGACAACCAATGTCGAGGAAAAGTCGGTCGTCTCGGAAGCGCCGGCCGTGAAGCCGAGCGAAGCCACTGGCGCGCTGCCGACCTTCCGCTGGCCGGTGCGCGGCAAGGTCATCACGACCTACGGCGCCAAGACCAACGGCAAGGCCAATGACGGCATCAATCTGGCGGTGCCGGAAGGCACCCCCGTGAAGGCCGCCGAAGACGGCGTCGTCGCTTACTCGGGCAATGAATTGAAGGGTTACGGCAATCTCATTCTGGTTCGGCACTCCAACGGTTACGTCACCGCATATGCCCATGCGAGTGAGCTGATGGTGAAGCGCGGAGACACGATCAAGCGCGGCCAGATTATTGCCAAGTCGGGCCAATCGGGTGAGGTGGGGTCGCCGCAACTCCACTTCGAGATCCGCAAAGGATCTTCACCGGTTGACCCGCTTCAATTCCTGAACGGGGCGTGAGGCGTTAGACGCCTCACCAAGCTTCCACAAACCGAGCTCTCGTCGCCCGCCTTGTGCGCAATTGCGCACTGGAGCGGGCGATCCAGTATTCCAGAGACGTGTGATTGAGCCGAGAGGCCGCGGCGTACTGGGTCCCCCGCTTTCGCGGAGGACGACAGTCGTGTGCTGTTTGCGCGTAACGAACTACTTCCCCGTCAGCCGCACACCCAGCCGTCCCGCCAGCTCCTGCGTGAACTGCCAGGCGACGCGCCCCGAGCGCGAGCCGCGTGTCGTCGACCATTCCAGCGCTTCGCGCTCCAGTTCCTCGTCGGCAAGCTTGATGCCGTAATGGCCGCAATAGCCGCGGACCATCGCCAAATATTCGTCCTGGCTGCAGCGATGGAAGCCGAGCCACAGACCGAAGCGGTCCGACAGCGAGACTTTTTCCTCGACCGCTTCGCCGGGATTGATCGCGGTCGAGCGTTCGTTCTCGATCATCTCGCGCGCCAGCAGATGCCGCCGGTTCGAGGTGGCGTAGAGGATCACATTGTCCGGGCGTCCCTCGATGCCGCCTTCCAGCACCGCCTTCAGCGATTTGTAGGAGGCGTCGTTGCCGTCGAAGGAGAGGTCGTCGCAGAAGACGATGAAACGGAAGGAAGAGCTGCGCACCCGGTCCATCAAGCCCGGCAGGCTCTCGATATCCTCGCGATGGATCTCGATCAGCTTGAGTCTGTCGGCCGGCTTGCGCTTGAGGTTGATGTCGGCATGCGCGGCCTTGACCAGCGACGACTTGCCCATGCCGCGCGCGCCCCACAGCAGCGCGTTGTTGGCGGGCAGGCCGTCGGCGAACCGCTCGGTATTCTCGATCAGGATGTCGCGCATCCGGTCGATGCCCTTGAGCAACCCGAGGTCGACCCGGCTGACGCGGGCGACCGGTGCCAGCCGCCCGTCCGGGTGCCAGACGAAGGCGTCCGCAGCCCCGAACGACTCAGGTCCCGAGTTGGCCGGGGAGGCCGCGGAAAGGTGGTTCGCGATAGCCTCCAGCGCGTCCGCGATGCGTTCGGCGGTGGCGTCGTTCGAGGGGGCTGCCGGACGTTTTGTCGCGGTTTTTGCGGGCTTCCGCCGGCCTGCTTTGGAGGTGGCGCGAGCCGCTGTTTTCTTGGACTTTTTCGACATTTTCCCTGTTCCTGACCGCGCAGCCATAACGGGCCTTGGAAGCTCCCGCAAGCGGCCTAAATGAGGGGGCTGGCAGCGTTGCAATTGGGACGGCCGCCGCTATAGTCCGCGCGAATTTGCCCGGACCGGCCAGACGCTTGCGTCGCCGGTCGTTTCCCGTCTCACGAGGATTGTTCGAATGCTGATTACCCCTGCGTACGCCCAGGCTGCAGCCGGTGGCGATGCCAACAGCATGTTGATGTCGCTGCTGCCGTTCGCACTGATCTTCGTCATCATGTACTTCCTGATTCTGCGCCCGCAGCAGAAGAAGATCAGGGACCATGCCGAACTGGTGAAAAACATCCGCCGCGGCGACACCGTCGTGACCTCCGGCGGCCTGGTCGGCAAGGTGACCAAGGTCGTTGACGACGACCAGATCGAGTTCGAGATCTCCGACGGCGTTCGCGTGCGCCAGATGCGGCAGATGATTTCAGGCGTCCGCGCCAAGGGCGAGCCGGCCAAGGAAAAGGCCGAAACCGCCAAGGACGAGACGTCCGCGAGCTGATTTGCGCTCTGCATACTCCTGATCTGACGGGTCGACTCGATGTTGTATTTCACGCGGTGGAAGGCGCTGGCGATCATTCTGACCGCCCTGGTGGTATGCCTGTGCGCCGTTCCGAATTTCTTCCCCGAGGCGCAGGTCAAAACCTGGCCGAAATGGGCGCAGCGCCACGTCGTGCTCGGCCTCGATTTGCAGGGCGGCTCGTCGCTGCTGCTGGAAGTCGACTCCAACTACGTCAAGAAGGAAAAGCTCGACCAGGTGCGCGACGACGTCCGCCGTGTGCTGCGTGAGGCCAAGATCCAATATACCGGCCTCAGTGCCCGTGCCGATGTCGTCGAAGTGCGCATCACCAAAGACACCGACGCGCCGACGGCGCTGACCAAACTGCGCGAACTGTCGCAACCGCTTGGCGGCTTGCTGGGGTCGAGCGGCCAGCGTGGCCTTGAGGTTACTGACGGTGGCGGTGGGGTGATCCGGCTGACCGTCCCTCCGGCCGCGGTCACCGAGCGCATCCGCCAGTCGGTCGAACAATCGATCCAGATCGTCGAGCGCCGCGTCAATGAACTCGGAACGGTGGAACCCTTGATCCAGCGTCAGGGCATCGACCGCATCCTGGTGCAGGTGCCGGGCCTGCAAGATCCGACCCGGCTGAAGGACATCCTTGGCAAGACCGCCAAGATGGAATTCCGGATGGTCGATCTGACGGTGCCGCCGGACCAGGCGCAACGGGGGAGCGTGCCGCCGGACTCGGAGCTGCTGCCCAGCGCCGACCCGCAGTATCCGCAGCCCTATGTGATCAAGAAGCAGGTGCTGGTCTCGGGCGGCGACCTGATCGACGCCCAGCCGGGCTTCGACCAGCGCACCAACCAGCCGATCGTTTCATTCAAGTTCAACAGCTCCGGATCACGGAAGTTCGCGGCGGCAACGACAGAACACGTCAAGGAACCGTTCGCGATCGTGCTGGACGGCAAGGTGATCTCGGCGCCGGTGATCCAGGAACCGATCACTGGCGGCTCCGGCCAGATATCCGGTAACTTTACGGTGCAGGCCGCCAACGATCTGGCGATTCTGCTCCGCGCCGGCGCGCTGCCTGCGCCGCTGACCATCATCGAGGAACGCACCGTCGGTCCGGGCCTCGGTCAGGATTCAATCGAGAAGGGCGAACTCGCAGCCTATGTCGGCTCGATCCTGGTCATCGTGTTCATGCTGGTGACGTACCGCCTGTTTGGCGTGTTCGCCAATATCGCGGTCGCCATCAACGTCGCCATGATCTTCGGCATCCTGTCGCTGCTGAACGCCACGCTGACGTTGCCGGGCATCGCCGGCATCGTGCTCACGGTCGGTATCGCCGTCGACTCCAACGTCTTGATCTACGAGCGCATCCGCGAAGAGTTGCGCAACGGCCGCACCGCGATTTCGGCGATCGACGCCGGCTTCAGGCGCGCTCTGTCGACCATTCTCGACTCCAACATCACGACCTTCATCGCCGCCGCGGTGCTGTTCTACATCGGCACCGGGCCGGTGCGCGGCTTTGCCGTGACACTCGGCATCGGCATCATCACCACCGTGTTCACCGCATTTACCCTGACCAGCCTGATCGTCGCCGGCTGGGTACGATGGAAGCGGCCGAAGACCGTGCCAATCTGAAGCATGATCCCGAAAAGTGGACACCGGTTTTCGGAGCAGATCATGCTTCTAAACAGAAATAGAGCGACGAACATGATCCAGCTGCGCTGGATCATGCTCGCGCTGACAATGCGGAGCCAGCTTTGACACAATACGTCCTTATCGGGCTGGGCATTCTGATTGCCGTGCTGACCGTGGTCGCCATATTGGATCTGCTGCCGCCGCTGCGGATCGTGCCTGACGATACGCATTTCGATTTCACGCGCTTTCGCCGCATCAGCTTTCCGATCTCGGCGGCGCTTTCGATCGTGGCGATCATCCTGTTCTTCACCCATGGCCTGAATTTCGGCATCGACTTCAAGGGCGGAACGCTGCTGGAGGTGCAGTCCAAGTCGGGCTCGGCCGACATCGCCACGATGCGTGCGACCTTGAGCAATCTCGGCCTCGGCGAGGTTCAGCTTCAGCAGTTTGGTGGCCCGGCCGACGTCCTGATCCGGGTTGCCGAGCAGCCCGGCGGCGACAAGGCGCAGCAGGATGCGGTGACGAAGGTCCGCAGCGCCCTCGGCGACAGTGTGGAGTATCGCCGCGTCGAAGTGGTGGGGCCTCGCGTTTCCGGCGAATTGCTGGCTTACGGCATGCTCGGCCTGATGCTCGCGATCTTCGCGATCCTGATCTACCTCTGGTTCCGGTTCGAATGGCAGTTCGCGCTCGGCGCCATGATCGCCAACGTCCACGACATCGTGCTGACGATCGGCTTCATGTCGATTTCACAGGTCGATTTCGACCTGACCAGTATCGCGGCGCTTTTGACGATTCTCGGCTACTCCCTGAACGACACCGTCGTGATCTATGACCGGATCCGGGAAATGCTGCGGCGTTACAAGAAAATGCCGATGCCGCAACTGCTCAACGAATCCATCAATTCGACACTGTCGCGCTCGATCATCACCCACGTCACGGTGACGCTGGCCCTGCTGGCGCTGCTGCTGTTTGGCGGGCACGCGATCCACAGCTTCACGGCGGTCATGATGTTCGGCGTCGTGCTGGTCGGCACCTACACCTCGATCTTCATCGCGGCGCCGATCCTGATCTATCTCGGCGTCGGCGAGCACCGCGACGCGCCGGATACACCCAAAAAGAAGTAAGCGGGCATGATCCCGAAAAGTGGAAGCCGGTTTTCGGACAAGATCATGCCCACTCAAAACACTGGCTCCTCGGACGTTCCGCATTTTCCGAGGTCGGCGCCGATCGAGGCCTACGGCAAGGGCGGTTTTGCGTTTGCCGACATGTCGCATCGCGGCTCGCTGTTGTGCCTGCCGGATGGCATCTGGGCCTGGGATGTCACGAAGCCCAGCGAAATTGATGAGTACTCGCTGGCGCGCGTCTTCAAGTCAGCCAATGCGATCGATACCCTGGTCGTTGGCACCGGCACGGACGTCTGGATCCCGCCCAAACATTTGCGCGAGGCGCTGCGCGCGGTGCGGGTGGTGCTGGACCCGATGCAGACCGGGCCGGCAATCCGTACCTACAACATCATGATGGGTGAGCGCCGGCGCGTCGCCGCGGCGTTGATCGCGGTGCCATGAGCGCAAGCGAGGCATCAGGGGATTCCGCCGG
Organism: Bradyrhizobium sp. OAE829; assembly: GCF_040546575.1. NCBI lineage: Bacteria > Pseudomonadati > Pseudomonadota > Alphaproteobacteria > Hyphomicrobiales > Nitrobacteraceae > Bradyrhizobium > Bradyrhizobium sp. OAE829. Next base: position 8,199,031 of record NZ_JBEPOE010000001.1, read on the forward strand.
CTTCTGCGCCGATCTGGTGCGCACCCATGATTTCGTCCGATACGCATCGACGTTGTTCATGCCGGCGGCCCAGCGCCGCGCGCTGCTCGCGATCTACGCCTTCAATGCCGAGATATCACGGGTGCGCGAGCAGGTCAGCCAGCCGCTGCCCGGCGAGATGCGGCTGCAATGGTGGACCGACATGCTGGCCGGCGCGGGCCATGGCGGCATCGAAGGCAACCCGGTCGCGGCCGAACTGCTGCAGGTGATCCGCGACTACCGCCTGCCGGTCGATCCGCTGTCCCGCCTGATCGACGAGCACCAGTTCGATCTCTACAACGACCCGATGCCGTCGATGGCGGCACTCGAAGGCTACATCAACGATACGTCGTCGGCGCTGTTTTCGCTGGCCGGGCTCGTCGTGTCACGGCCTTCGGAAGCGGTCGACCACCTCGCGCGACACGCCGGTTTCGCCCAGGGCCTGGTGCAGGTGGTCGAGAAGTTGCCGTGGGATGCGGCGCGGCGCCAGCTGTTCGTGCCGCTGCAATTGCTGCAGCAACACGGCAGCGGCATGGAAGAAGTCTATTCGGGCAAGCAAACGCCGCAGGCGCGCGCGGCGATCGACCAGCTGATCGGCGAGGCGCGGGAGCATCTGAACACCGCCTTCGAACTGCTCGCCGGCCTGCCGCCGGAGGTGAGGCCGGTATTCCTGCCGCTGGCATTGGTCCGCCGCGACCTGAAGCGGATGTCGCGGGCCGATTCCGATCCGTTCGTACCTCGGCCGCCGTCGCGGCTACGGACGCTCTGGACGCTGTGGCGCGCGTCGCGCTCGGCGGAGTTCGGCGGTTAGGAGTTTGCTCGTGTAGAGGCGCCCGACGGCGAGTCCATATCCGCCGCTTCAAAATTGAACCGGTCCCGCAAGTTCTTGCGGCTCTCCAGGATGTCCTTCAGGAACGCGCGGTCGGTGTCGTTCTTCATCATCGGCTCGATCAGGTCGAGCTGGTTCATCGCGACGAGCTGCAGGATTTCGGTGCGCGGCTTGCCGGCGGCATCGCGCGGCAATGCGTGCACGACCTGGATATGCTCCGGCGGTTTGACGCCCTTGGCGGAGGAAAGCTCGCTGCGCAGCTGCTTTTCCAGCGCAACCTGATCTGCCTCGACGAACGCATAGAGCCCGACGCCGGTGCGGCGGTCAGCAAAGGCGACGATGGCCGCCTCGCGCACGTCGGGGTTCTTTCGGATCATCTCGATCAGGACGGGCGCGTCATTGACCAGACGCCGGCCGCCGCCCTCGCGATCGGTGAAATTGAACAGGCCGCGGGTGATGGCCTGATAGACCTTCTTGCCGGTCATCAGCCAGACGCTGGCGACGACGGATTTGCGCGCCAGGATCTTGCGCTCCATCGGCGTCAGCGCTGCAGGCGCGTAGCTGCGCTTGTGCTTCAGAAGATGCCGCAGATCCTCATAGGCCGCGATGCGAAACAGCCGGCTGCGGCTCTTGAAGCAGGCGGCCAGCTGGAAATCGGTGAGATAGGCCTGCCCGTCGCTGCCGCGCAGCCAGTTCTGCTCCTTGGCGAGATCGTTGTGGCAGATGCCGGCGCGATGCAGCTTTCGGAGCGCCAGCTTGGCCGAGCGGAAATAGCCGATATCGCCATGGGGCTTTGCCATTTGCAGGGCGACGCCATCGATGAAGCCACGCACCAGCGCCTGCCGGCCGGCCCACAGCAGTTTTGGACCGACATGGAGGTCGCGCGCCAGCGCCAATGCGCGGCGCTCGCGGGCAAACAAATGGCGGGCTAGGAGATAGGACCAGACCGGTACCTGATCGAGCCGGCGCAACACCGCATCGACCTCGCCAGCGTCGCTTTTGAAGCGCCCGCGTTCGACGGTCGAAAACACGTCGCGCTTCAGCAGCACGCCTTCGGTCCATCGCGCCGACAGAATCGCGGCGTCTTCCTTTGGCAAAGGCATGATCTTACGCCGCCGCCGCGACGCGCAAATGATCGGCGATCCAGCGGTCGAGATCGGCAAGCGCCCGCGCGCCCATCGCTTGCTTCTTGGCGACCGTCTTCTCGTTGCCGCGCAGCCGTGTGCCGTCCGGCTTTTTGGTCGGCGGACTGGCCAGCGGCGGGAACAGGCCAAAATTGATGTTCATCGGCTGAAACGACCGCGGACCGGCGTCGACGGTCTCAATGTGCCCGCCGGTGATGTGGCCGAGCAGGGATCCCAGCGCTGTCGTTGCCGGCGGCGGCGCCAGCGACTGCGCGCGTGCGTCGGCCGCGGCGTAGAGCCCGGCGATCAATCCGATGCTGGCGGATTCGACATAGCCCTCGCAGCCGGTCATCTGGCCGGCGAAGCGCAGCCGCGGCTGCGCCCGCAGACGCAATTGGCCGTCCAGCAGCTTTGGTGAGTTCAGGAAGGTGTTGCGATGCAGCCCACCGAGGCGGGCGAACTCGGCCCTCTCGAGGCCCGGAATGGTGCGGAACACACGCTGCTGGGCGCCGTGCTTCAGCTTGGTCTGGAAGCCGACGATGTTGTAGAGCGTGCCGAGCTTGTTGTCCTGGCGCAGCTGTACGATGGCGTAAGCCTTCACGGTCGGGTTATGCGGATTGGTGAGGCCGACCGGTTTCATCGGTCCGTGGCGCAACGTCTCGTGGCCGCGTTCAGCTATTACTTCGACCGGCAGGCAGCCGTCGAAATAGGGCGTGTTGGTCTCCCAGTCCTTGAAGTCGACCTTCTCGCCGGCCAACAGCTCAGCGACAAACGCGTCGTACTGCTCCTTGGTCATCGGACAGTTGATGTAGTCGGCACCGGTGCCGCCGGGCCCGACCTTGTCGTAGCGCGACTGGAACCAGGCCACCGACATGTCGATGGAATCCTTGTGCACGATCGGCGCGATGGCGTCGAAAAACGCCAGCGCGTTCTCGTCGGTCAGTTCGCGAATAGCGTCCGCCAGCGGCGCCGAGGTGAGGGGGCCGGTCGCCACGATCACGTTGCCCCAGTCGGCCGGCGGCAGGCCGGCGATTTCCGTGCGGTCGATCTCGATCAAAGGATGCTCGTGCAGCGCACGGGTGACGGCGGCCGAAAATCCGTCGCGATCAACCGCGAGCGCACCGCCGGCGGGCACCTGGTTGGCGTCGGCTGAACGCATGATCAGCGAGCCCAGCCGGCGCATTTCGGCGTGCAGCAGGCCCACCGCATTGTTGGCGGCATCGTCGGAGCGGAATGAATTGGAGCAGACGAGTTCGGCAAGCCCTTCGGTCTGATGGGCCTCCGTCATCCGTACCGGGCGCATCTCGTGCAGGACCACGGGGATGCCGGCATTGGCGATCTGCCAGGCGGCTTCCGAGCCGGCGAGGCCACCGCCGATCACATGGACGGTGTTAGTTGGATTCTTGGCTGCGGTCATGCGCGCAGGGTTAGCGCGTTTTCTCGCCAAGTGCACCTGCGGCAACGGCGTTTTTAGAACAGGAATCCAGACTCAGATACGACAACGCCCGCAGCGAGGCGGGCGTTATCCGTTCGTCAGGCGGCTGACAAAGGATCAGCCGTTGTAGGTCCCGGCTGCAACGCGCGGAATGTCCGAACGATCAAGGCCAATATCGGCCAGTTCGCGATCGCTAAGCTGGGACAGTTCGCTGACATTGCGCTGATAGTCCCGGAACGCCTGGATCATGCGGATGAGCGAGAGTAACATGGTAGTCTCCTTGAAATTACGATTCAGCCCTTGGAGGAAAGCCTCATCGTTGAAATGAATATAGCCGGTATTTTGCAGTGCAGAAGTTCCGATGTTGCGTTGCAGCTAAGCTAGAAACGCATGGCTTGGGTAAGGTTTGATTAACCCTTCGGCACCGGTGCCCGACCGATCGGCCATAGGCCGGTTCCGATCTCAATGCATATGAATTATATGCGATAGATCATATAGTTGATGAAATTTCGGTGGTCACTATTACAACCTCAAAAGGTGATGCTCCGGCATCAGAAATCAAGGGTTGGCCGTCCTGCACAAATTTGGGCCGTCTCCATACTTCGTATGCGTGATTCGCATGCAGTTCTCGGCTTAATAATGAATATAAAATCACTCTATGGTGGTGGAGCGTGCGACTTAGGCGCAAGCGCGACTGTGGCGCGAGCCCGGTGCTGGAGGCATTAGCCCAGCAGCCGGGACCCGCCGACACTGTGCTGCGGCTGGCGACCGCTGATGACTTCCGCAACTCGTGGTGACGACAGTTCTCTTGGCGTGTCGCTGGACGAAGACTGTGCGAACACCGCTCCCGATTTGAACGCAACGTCACACCGCATGCGTTGATCATCGCTATCGGCGCACGATGGAGAGACACGGTGTCGCCAGCGCGGCAAAAAACGTCACGCAGCGGATCAGCGCCGGCAGCACGGGCACGACGACCGCCGGCCGCGCGCTTTGGGCGAGGCGACGTGCCGCTGGGAGGGGTGGAGCGGAATTGCGGGGCGAAAGGACGTGCATGGTTGGGTTCCCCTGGTTGATGATTTGCGTATATGTGGGAAAATTTCACACGTCAATAACCAACCGCAAAAAAGTGGGATTGTGTCCCACGCCGGGCGCGGCTACAATTTCGCCATGAGTGCCAACGCTTCGCCGCCCAAGCCGGCTTCGCATCAACCGATCGCCGCGGACCGTCTGCAGGCGCCGCTGGCGCGCCTGTTGCGTCCGCTGGTGAGGTTGTGCATCCGCGGCGGCATGACGTTTCCCGCGCTGGCGCAGCTGCTGCGCGAACTCTTCGTCAATGTCGCCGAGCATGACTTCGCGCTTGACGGCAAGGAGCAGACCGACAGCCGGGTCAGCCTGCTGACCGGGATCCATCGCAAGGAAGTGGCCCGGCTGCGCGGCGCCGGAACGCCCGTCAACGAAACGCCGGCCACGCTGTCGCGTACCAGCGCGATCATCGCCCGCTGGATGGCCGCGCCCGAATTCACCGACAAGGCCGGCGACCCCTTGCCATTGCCGCGCACCGCTGATGGCGACGCGCCGTCGTTCGAGGCGCTCGTCGAGTCGGTCACCAAGGATGTCCGGCCGCGCGCGGTGCTGGACGAATGGCTCGACCGACAACTTGTCAGCATCAACGCGAATGAAGAGATCGTGCTGGTCGATACCGCCTTCGTTCCGCGCGGCGACGACGATCGCAAATGGCACTATCTCGGCCGCAATTTGCACGACCACGTCGCGGCGGCGGCGGACAACGTGTCGGCGGTCACGCCGCGCTTTCTCGAGCGCGCGGTGCATTACGACGGCCTGTCACCCAAATTGGCCAAGCGCCTCGAAGCACGTTCGCGCGAACTTGCGATGGATGCGCTGAAGACCGCCAACCGCGAAGCCAACCGCGCGGTCGCCAAGGACAAGGGCGGCGGCGCCAGGTGGAATTTCGGCGTCTATATCTACCACGAGGCGCCGGACGGCGATGACGCCAAAGAAGGCGGCCAATCATGAGCAAACCGCCGATCGTCACCCGTCGGTCGCTGCTGGCGGGGTTTTGGCTTGCGGGCGTGTCCTCGGCCTGGGCACAGGTCCGGGGCGGCCGCAGCGGCGACGATCAGGGTATCGGCGGCACCGGCGCCCCGAGAATCGGTGACGATCACGGTATCGGTGGTACCGGCATTGTCGGCGTCATCCAGCGTTTCGGCAGCATCTTCGTCAACGGCGAACGCATCGGCTATGCGCCTGACGTGCCGGTGCGGATCAACGGCGAGGCGGCGTCGGTCAAGGCGCTGCGGATTGGACACGTCGCGCGCGTCGTGGCGATGCGTCAGGCCAATGGCGCGCTGACCACCCGTGGTATCTCGGCCGTCAGCGAAGTGATCGGACCGATCCAATCCGTCGGGGCAGGCGAGATGTCGGTGCTGGGCCAGCGGGTGACGTTCACCGGGCGCGAAACCTGGCGGCCCGGTACTTACGTCGCGGTGTCCGGGCTCCGCCGAACCGACGGCGTCATCGTCGCCAGCCTCGTCGAGAAGCGCCGCGACAACGCCACGCGAGTCACAGGATTGCTGGAACGCGATCGCGACGGGGTGCGAATCGGTGGCCTGCGTCTCGCCGGCGCCGATCCGGCGCTGATCGGTCAGCGCGTTCACGCCGACGGGCAGTTTGCGCAAGGCGTGATGCAGGTCGCGCATGTGAGACGGGACGATTTTTCCGATCTGTCGGGTGCCAGCCGCTTGTCAATCGAGGGCTATGTGCGGCGGGTAGGTGATCAGCTGCAATTCGGATCGGGCTATGTCGCGCGCGATGTGTCGCGCTTCCAGCCTGCCGGCGACGCACGCGTGGTCGTGAACGCCGTGCTCGACAGTTCGCGCGGCCTGCGGGTCGAATCCGTTCAATCCGTCAGCCACTTCCCGGGCGCGTCGATCGGAAATCCGGCTGGTCCCGCCAGAGCTCCGAGCTCAGCGCCCGGTCAGGGCGGCACGCACGTTCCCGGCGGTTCTCCTCAAGGGCCAGGCGGAGCTCCAGGCCCGGGTCGCGCGAGCGATCCCGGTGGGTCTATGTCACCCGGCGGCAGCCCCGGATTCCCGGGCGGCCCATCTGGGCCGGGGGGATTCGGCGGACCTGGCGGTGGTGGAGGTGGTCCCGGTGGCGGTGGAATGGGCGGTGGCGGTCGACGGTAGTCGTCGCTGCGGTGTTTTGATACGGCTGGCCGTATTCCAACCTATCTTTGCATGGGGTTGTTTTCGAGATTTTGTGTCTAGCCTGAGCTGAGCCGCACGCCGGCGCGCAAAAACTTCTGCGGATCGACTGCATCGCCGTCGATCCGTGTTTCGTAATGCAGATGCGGACCGGTCGAGCGGCCGGTTGAGCCTACCGCACCGATCACCTGTCCGATCTTGACGACGTCGCCGACCCTGACGTGGATCTCCGACAAATGGCCGTAGCGGGTCGATAGCCCATTGCCGTGGTCGATCTCGACCATGCGGCCGTAGCCGCCCATCCATCCGGATGAAGCCACTTTGCCGTTCGCGGTTGCGCGCACGGGATCGCCGGTTGCGGCGCGGAAATCCAAACCGGTATGCATCGCCGGCCGACCGAGGAAGGGATCGCTGCGAACGCCGAAGCCGGAGGTGAACTCGACTTCGCCGACGACGGGTTTGCGATAGGGCACGAGGGCCAGCGTCCGATTCAGCCGCTCGACCTGGGCACGGGTGGCGTTGATCCGGTTGAGCTGGCGTTCGAACGGGCCGGCATCGGCCCCAAGCTTCACCGGAACGAATGGGCCGCCGACGCCCGAACGGGGCGTCGCGGCTTCGAGCTGCGCCATGTCGAGACCGAGATCGGTGAACACGCCGCGCATCCGGCGGACGCGCGATTCCATGCTGTCTTCGACCGAGCTCAGCGCCGCCATCTGGCGCCGCTCGACCTGGTCGAGCGAGGTCTGCAGGCGGACCAGGACGTTGTCGACGCCCTGAACCTTGGCGTACTGGTTGGCTTGCTGCTTGACCACGACCGGTGCGCGCGACTCCAGACGGGCTTCACGATCCGGCGGCGCCACAAAGATCACGGTGTCGCTGATCGGGCTGGGCTTCGGTGTCCCGGAAGCGGGGGTTTCGGCGGCGGCGCCGCGTGCCGGCGGCCGGATCGATCCGGTGGCCGTGTTGTCGGGAATGGAGCCCAAAGCGGTGGCGCGGGATTCCAGCGCAGTCTGGCGCTTCATGATCTGGTCGAGCTTCTGGTCGAACTGTTCCTGGTCGAGCAATTGGCGGCTGGTAGTGCGATCGACCTTGGCGCGCAGTTCGGCGATGCGGTCTTCATAGGCGTATTGCATCTCGGCCTGGCGGGCGATCAGCCGGGTCAGGACGTCGTCGCGAAAGGCGAAATAAGTGGCGGTCGCCGCCGACCACATCCCGAGCACGACGACCGTGCCGACGACGATCCAGAACACCACGGGCCCGAACCGCACCTGCTTGCCGGCATGGACAATGGCGTAGCCATCATTAGCCGGGGGGAGTGCCGCGGCCTGCGCCGCGGGACGTCGCGCCCGGCTGTCATGGGGATGATGGTGCTGGTGGTACTCGGAATGATGACCGGAACGGTACGACATCGACACTCCCGCGCCGGTCGGACAGGGGTTCCGTACGGCTCAATTTGCGAGGCCGATTTGACTCACTCATGGTTAATTTTTGGGAAATGGAACCTGGAAAACTATAATCCTTGCGCTGCTGCCAATACCTCATCGGCGTGGCCATCGACCCGCACGTTACGCCAGATTTTGGCGATCTTGCCGTCCTTGCCGATCAGAACGGTCGTGCGAAGAATCCCAAGGAAGGTCCTGCCATACATGGATTTTTCGCCCCAGGCGCCATAGGCCTCCAGCATCTCGTGTTTTTCATCCGAAATTAGAGGAATCGACAGCTGGTGCTTGTCGCGAAAGGACTCCTGGGCCCTTACGGTGTCGGCGGAGATGCCGAGTACCGCCGTTCCGCTTTCGGCAAACGCGTCCTTCAGGCGGGTGAAATCGATCGCCTCCCTGGTGCAGCCGGGGGTGTCGGCGCGGGGGTAGAAGAACAGCACCAGGTTCCGCCCGGCGTAATCGGCCAGCGACACGCTGTCACCGCCGTCCCGGGGCAGCCGGAAGCTGGGCGCTTTGGCGCCTTCAACCCGACCCGAGACCACGCCTGGTTTGCTGTCCGGCTTCGCGGCCACCTCGGGAATCGGCGTCAAATCCGGCTTCGGTGCCGTCAATGGCTTGGATTTTAACGATTTCGACGCCGGCTTGTGGGATTCTTTGGTCAAAGCGCTTTTGGCCGCTTTGCCTGATTTTGTTGCGACCGCCTTGCCGGCCTTGGCCGCGGGCGTTTTGACTGGAGTTTTCGAGCCACTGCGGGCTGCCTTCGCCGGGATCGTTTTTTTGGCGGATTTCTTGGCAGGCGTCTTCGCGGATGACTTGGCAGGTGTCTTTACGGGTGTCTTTGCGGATCCCTTGGAGGATTTCTTGCGCGTTTTCTTGGACATACGCCTTCCTTTCGTCGCTTTCGGCGGATCAACCAATAGGGTATTGCGGGTCTTGTCCCGGCCTATCGGATTCGCTCCGGCTGCTGGGCAAGTTTGATGACCTCGGAGTATGGTTACAAGGAATTCGACGCACCACCCGTCCGCTCGTTGACGGCCCGTTTGATTAAGTCGGCGATTGAGTCCTTGGGCTGGGCTACGAGTAACAGTATTAATCGAGGATTGGCAGCGATGCCGGCACGGGAGCGCTCGATACAGATCGATGGGCGCGCCTGCGGCGACGATCAACCTCAGCGCCAGCACCGAGAGGCAATGGCTAGGAATAGTTCGCCCCAAAGTCCTGGGCTCCAAGGTTCTGGGCTCAAAGGTTCTGGACCCCAGGGTTCGGGACGCCAAGGGTCGAATCCGCGTGCTGACGCCCAAATCTCGCAATGGGATGACGAGGCCGGCTGGGATACCGACCAGGACGAGGCGGCGCGCCACCGCGCACGGCGGCTATTGTCCCGTTCCAATTCCCGTTTTCACTGGCTCAGCGACAATTTTTCCGCGCTGAACCGATGGGTCACCGGCGAACGTTGGGTCAAGCGCCTATCGGTCGTGATCGCGGTGCTGGCCGTGATCTTTGCCAGCTGTTTCGGCGGGCTTTGGTGGCGGCTCGGCGCCGGCCCGATCAATCTCGACCTGGCGACGCCCTGGCTTGCGAAGGCGATCGAGGAAAATATCGGGCACGGCAATACGGTCGAGGTCGGTGGCACGCAAATCGAGCGCGCCGGCAAAATTAGAATCGCGGTGCGTATCCGCGACATCGTGGTCAGGGACCGCGACCAGGCGATTGTCGCAAGCGCCCCGAAAGCCGAGGTGAGATTATCCGGCACCGCGCTGTTGATGGGGCGGCTTCGCGCCGAGAGCCTCAATCTGGTCGATGCCGAACTCGCGGTACGGATCACACCGGATGGCCAGGTGACGGTATCCGCCGGTGACACGGCCAAACCGTTGGCGACCGGCGTAGCCTCGAAGCGCGACGCGGGTCTTGCGCCCACGTTCCCGCGGCCGGCACCGCCCCCTGGCACGCCGGCGCCCGAGACGGCACAGAACGGATTGCTGGCCGGCCTCGATTGGCTCGACAGCCTGAGCCTGACCGGTCTCGACGGGCAAAATCTCAACGAGATCGGCTTGAAGAACGGCAATCTGGTCGTCGACGACCAGCAGCGCGGCAACAAATGGACGTTCGACAATATCAGCATGAGCCTTCGCCGGCCGAGCGCCGGTGGCGTGGCGCTGAGCGTTGGCGAGGAGGGCGCCCGACCATGGTCGCTGCGGGCGGTGATCGGGCCGCCGACCAACGGCGTGCGCTCGGTCGATCTGCGTGCCGACAAGGTACCGACGGCCAATATCCTGCTGGCGATGCGGGTCAAGGATCTCACCTACAGCGCAAACCTGCCGCTGTCGGGCGAACTGAAAGGCGAACTCGGCCGCGATGGCCTGCCGACCTATTTCCGCGGCAAGCTGACCGCCGGTGCCGGCCACATCATCGACAGCGATACGCCCGATTATCCGATGGCGATCGATGCGGCGGAAATGAACGTCGAATGGGATTCCGCGCGGCGCGTGCTGGTCGCCCCGTTCAAGATCGTTTCCGGTGCCAACCGCGTCACGCTGCTCGGCCATCTTGAGCCGCCGAATGGAACCACGACCGAATGGCAGGCCGGGTTGAGCGGCGGCACCATCGTGCTGGCCGGCAATGAGGGCGAACAGCCGCTGATCTTCAATCGTATCGCGATCGGCATGCGCTTCGACACCGACAGGAAGCGCTTTCTGCTGACGCAGGCAGATATCAGCAATGGCGAGATCGGCGTCGCCGGAACCGGCAGCGTCGATTATTCCGGCGAGGCGCGGCTCCAGCTTGGCTTTGCCGGTACGCCAATGTCGGCCTCCGCGCTCAAGCGGATGTGGCCGGTCCTGATCGTGCCGGAAGTGCGCGAATGGGTGATCGAGCGGATCGAACGCGGCACGCTCCAGCGCATCGAGGTCGGCGTCAATTCGCCGGTGCGAAATTTGTCGCGCAAAGGCCCGCCGATTCCCGACGACGGCCTGGCGGTCAATATCACGGCGACGGGCGTGACGGTGCGCCCTGTCGATGACATGCCGGTCGTGCGCGACGCCGACCTGAAGGCGCGGGTGACGGGCCGCACCGCCACCGTCAACATCGGCCAGGGCATCGCCGATACGCCGGCCGGTCGCAAGGTCACCATTTCGGATTTCGTCTTCGAGGTGCCGGACATGGCGCCGAAGCCATCGCCGGCAAAGGTCAAATTCCGCATCGACGCCACCATCCCGGCAGCGGCCGAGATTCTGGCGTCCGATCGGCTCAGCGACGTATCCGCCACCTTCGTCGATCCGAACGCGAGCAAGGGAAATGTGACGGCCACCGTCATGCTGGGCATGCCAGTCAAGGGCGTGCTGACAAAGGCCGATACCACTTATTCCGTAACCGCCGATCTCGGCGGGGTTTCCATCGACAAGCTGGTGATGAACCAGAAGCTGGAGGCCAACACGCTGAAGGTCGTTGCCAACAATAACGGCTATCAGGTCAGGGGCGACGTCAAGATCAACGGCCAGGCGGCGTCGCTGGATTATCGCAAGCCGAACGAAGGCGACGCCGACATCAAACTGTCGGCGACACTGGATGACGCCAGCCGCGCGCGGCTTGGGCTCGATCTTGGTCCGGCCGTCAGCGGCGCGATCCCGATCAAACTGATCGGCAAGATCGGTGAAAACGACAGCCGCGTCGGTATCGAGGCCGATCTCACCGCGCTCCGGCTCGACAACATCCTGCCGGGTTGGGTCAAGGTACCGGGCAGGTCCGGCAAGGCGACCTTCAGCGTCGTCAAAAAGGAGCAGTCGACGCTGTTCCAGGACATCGTCGTCGACGGTGGCGGCGTCTCGATCAAGGGCTCGCTGGAAGTCGACGCGAATGGCGAGCTGATGACCGCGAACTTCCCGACCTACTCGCCGTCGGAGGGCGACAAGACCTCGCTGAAAGCCGAACGCAACGCCGATGGCGTCGTGAAGGTGACGATGCGCGGCGACGTGTTCGACGGCCGCGGCTTCCTCAAATCGGCGATCTCGGGCAAGGAAGCCGACGCCAAGAAGACCAAGAACATCGACCTGGATATCGACGTCAAGCTCGGCGCGGTCGCCGGCCACAATGGCGAGGCGCTGCGCAGCGTCGATGCCAAGATGTCCCGGCGCAATGGCGTCATCAAGACGTTTGCAATGACCGGCAAGGTCGGGCGCGATACGCCGGTGACCGCCGATTTGCGCGGTCGCGTGCAGGGACAGGGGCGTGACCTGATCATTCTGCAGACCAATGACGCCGGAGCGTTCCTCCGCTTCACTGATACCAACTCGAAGGTCTTCGGCGGTCAGCTCTCGCTCGCGATGGAGCCGCCGACGGTCGAACCATCAGCCAAAGATGGCCTGATCAACATCCGCGACTTCTCCGTCAAAGGCGTCCCTGAACTGGAGCGCGCGGCGGCGGGCGCACCGACAGGCGTGCAGAACGGCGTGTCGTTCTCGGCGTTGCGCGCGGAATTCACCCGGCAGAGCGGACATCTCACGATCCGGGACGGCGTCGTGAAGGGCCCGACCATCGGCGCGACCATCGAAGGCACGCTTGATTATATCGGCAACTCCGTACGCATGAGCGGGACCTTCGTTCCGATGTACGGGCTCAACAACATGTTCGGCCAGATTCCCGTGCTCGGCCTGTTCCTCGGCGGCGGCAGCAATGAGGGCCTGATCGGCGTCACCTATGAGGTCGTCGGCACGCCGGCAGCGCCGGTGCTGCGCGTCAATCCGATTTCAGCGATGGCGCCCGGCGTGCTGCGCAAGATCTTCGAATTCAACACCGGCAAGCAGAACAACCCGATCGAATTCCCGCCGACCAATAATTAGCGCGTCAGCTGTTGAGGGATTTTGCCATCAGCGATTGATCTGGCCAATCGGCATCGTCTCGCGCTAGCTTTCAAAAAACCGGGAGGCTGGCGTCATGCAGATCACCAACGTCCGTGCGCATCATATCCGCATTCCCTATGATGCTGGCGTGGCGAGCTTCAAGCAGGGCGCCTCGGCGATATCGGCGCTCGAAATCGTTCTTGTCGAGGTCTCGACCGATGCGGGACTGACCGGCTGGGGTGACGCCTTCAGCTATGTGTGCCCGCGATCCTGTGCCACCGCCATCGATGAAATGATTGCGCCGCAGGCTAGGGGTCTCGAGGCCCCCGACGCCGCCGGCATTTCCGCCTTCATGGATCGTATCCAGCGCAATCTGCATCTGTTCGGCCGCTACGGCATCACGATGTTCGCGATCTCCGCCCTCGATATCGCGTTGTGGGACCTCGCGGCGCGCGCGCAAGGCGTCCCGCTTCACCGCCTGTTGGGTGCGCGCAAGCGGGCGCGGATTCCGGCCTATGCCAGTCTGCTGCGGATCGGAGCACCCGATCTCGTCGCCAGCGAATGCGAGACGGCGCTGCGGCGGGGTTACACCGCCATCAAGCTTCATGAGACGACGTCGCCCGCCGTATTCGCCGCACGGCGCGCGATCGGCGACGGCATTCCGCTGATGGTCGATATGAACTGCCCGATGACGTCGGCGGAAGCCATCGCCTTCGCGCATGAATGCAAAGCGGCCGCGCCGATGTTTCTGGAAGAGCCGGTGTGGCCGCCGGAAGATTTTGCCGCGCTGGCGGAGACCCGCACGAAGGGCGGGCTCGATATCGCCGCTGGCGAGAATGCCTGCACCGTCAATCAATTCCGCCAGATGATGGATGCGGGGGCGGTCAGCTACGCGCAGCCCTCGGTGACCAAGGTCGGCGGCATTACCGAATATCTGAAAGTGGTTGATCTGGCCGACGAAAGGGGCGTCCGGCTCGCGCCGCATTCGCCCTATTTCGGTCCGGGCCTTCTGGCGACGCTGCAATTGCTGTCGCTGCGTGACGACAAGACCTTCGTCGAGTTCTTTTATATGAACCGTGCCGCGTGCCTGTGGCGCGGTGCGATCGATGTCGGCGCCGATGGCGCGGTCGCGGTGCCGGAAGGGCCGGGGCTCGGTTACGAGCCGGACCGCGAGGTCATGGAGCGCTATCGCGTCTAACCTGCGCAACGCCACTGCCCGTGCCGGTCGATCCAGGCAGAACACGTGAAGATGTCGCAGGAACCAAAGGGCCAGCGGCCTATTGGTCTCCTGACACATCAACCCCCGGAGAAATTATGAAAACGCTCACCCTCGCGCTGGCAGCCGGCGCTGCGGCGTTGTTTGCCACTGCTGCCTCGGCGGCTCCGCTTTCCATTGGCCCGGTCGCATCGGACAGCCATATTCAGAACGTACGCATGGTTTGCGACGAAGACGGCCGTTGCTGGCGTGAGCGCGGGGAGCGCCGCGTCATCCTGCGCGAGTCTCGCGACTCGTATGGCTATGCGCCGCGCGAGCGCTATATCGAGCGCCGCGGCTATGAAGAGCGCGGACCCGGTATTGGAATTCATGCGCCCGGCGTGAGCATTGGTGTCGGCGGCGGTCGCTACTGAGCCACGCGCTGCGAATGACCAAAGAATATCTGCCCGGCCGACTTTGTTCGGTCGGGCATGATCAATCTTATACAGGCAGATGCGGACCAGCCTGCAATGCTGGCGCTGCGGCCAACCGCTGAGGTGACGATATGCATATGTCGGGCGAGAGTTTGGTGGTCATCTTGTTTGTCGGTCTCGTGGCCGGCTGGCTCGCGGGCCAAATCGTGCAGGGGACTGGTTTTGGGATCGTCGGCGATCTCCTTATCGGGATTGTGGGCGCCTTTATCGGAAGTTGGCTTTTGCCGCAGCTCGGCATTCATCTCGGAACCGGAATCATCAGCGCAATCATCAATGCGACCATCGGCGCGATATTGCTGCTCGTCGTCGTGCGGCTGGTTCGTGGTGGCGGCCGATGGCGAAGGAGCTGGTGGCGCCCGTGACGACAATTGCGCCGTCCCTGGATTGTATTGTCAGCGCCGCAGCGCCGGCACCACCAGGAATGGAATCAATCCCAGCACCACGTTGACCAGCGCGAACACGAACAGCGCGTTATAGCTGTGGGTCCAGTCATGGATCAGGCCGCCGGCCCATGAGCCCAGTCCCGACCCGAGGCCGCTGCCAATTGAAATCGTGCCGAAGATGGTGCCGACCCGTTTGCCGCGGAAAATGTTCAGCGCCGTCGCGGTGATTAGCGGGCCGCGCGAACCGATCATGCTGCCGAAAGAGATGATGAAGCCGGTCAGCAGCCAGTAGTTCGGATAATATTGCAGCAGCCAGAGCAGGATGATCCCGACGATCGAGACGCCGTAGCTGAACAGCACCGACGGCCTGCGGCCGATGATGCCGTCGAGCGTCGAGATCCCGAGCATGCCGAACAGCAGCACGACGCCGGAAAATCCCCAGGCGGTGGCAGCTTCCAGGGGAGGGAAGCCGGCGTCGATTAGATACGCCACGATCTGCGCTGTGATGGCGTACATCGCCACTGCGGTGAAAAAGAAGGTCGAGAACAGCGCCCAGAAGACGTGGTTGAGCATCGCGCTCTTCAGGGTCCAGCCGTCATCGACAAAGCCGTCGTCGGTCTTCTTGACGACATGCGGCGAGCCGGTCGCGAACAGCCGCCACGGCATCAGCAGCAGCGGCAGCAACAGACACAGCGCCACGATGCCGAACCATTGATAGGCGTCACGCCAGCCGATGCGGTCGATCAGCACCTGCGACGCCGGCAGCAGCACCAGGATGCCCGCACCGGTCGCGGAATAGAGGATCGCCATCGCGGTCGGCAATCGCGGTCCGAACCAGCGGCCGAGCAGGATCGAGTTCGGCACCACGCCGATCAGCGCAATGCCGATGCCGACGCATAGTCCAATAGAGATCTGGAACTGCCACAGCGCCTGCGCGCGCGAGGCAATCAAAAACGAGCCGCCGAGCAGCAGCAGTCCGAGCGAATAGACGAGGCGGGGCCCGGAACGGTCGAACAGCCGGCCGACGAACGGCGCCATCAGCCCGCCCGCGAGCCAGGTCAGCGAATAGACCGAGACCACTTCGGCGCGGTCCCAGGCGAAACTCTCGGCGATCGGCTTCAGGAAAACCGTAAAGCTCTCGCCGAGGCCGCGGCCGACCACCGACAGCGCAAAACACAGCGCCAGCACATTGAGGGCCGTGCGCGCCGGTTTTGGCGGCGTCGTCAGCGCGTCTCCCCGTGGCGTCTTTTGATCCATGGAAGGCATGGGAGCGCGCTTCTGCGCCGCCGAGCAAGCGCGTAAAGCGAATACGCCTATGCAGGCTTGAGCAGGACGTGCTTCTTCTTGCCCATCGACAGCTTGATGACGCCTTCCTGCGTGAGATTTTCAGCGTCCAAGACCATCTTCTCGTCGGTCACGGCAGCATCATTGACGCGCAGCCCGCCGCCCTTGATCTGGCGGCGCGCCTCACCATTCGATGCGACGAGGCCGGCCTTGACGAACGCCGCGAGGACGCCGATGCCGGCGTCGAGTTCGCCACGCGGAATTTCGACCGTCGGCAGGCTTTCCGAGACCGCGCCTTCCTCAAAGGTCTGCCGCGCGGTTTCGGCTGACGTGTTGGCGGCATCGCGTCCGTGCAGCAGCGCGGTCGCTTCGGTCGCCAGCACCTTCTTGGCCTCGTTGATCTCGCCGCCCTGGAGCGCCGCCAGCTTGTTGATCTCGCTCATCGGCAGGATCGTGAACAGTTTCAGGAATTTGACGACGTCGGCATCCTCGACGTTGCGCCAGTATTGCCAGAAATCGTACGGCGAGAACGCGTCGGCGTTGAGCCAGACCGCGCCTTGCGCGGTCTTGCCCATCTTGGCGCCCGAGGCGGTCGTCAGCAGCGGCGTGGTCAGCGCGAACAACTGCTCCGTGCCCATGCGGCGGCCGAGATCGACGCCGTTGACGATGTTGCCCCATTGGTCGGAGCCGCCCATCTGCAGCCGGCAGCCGGTGCGCCGCGCCAGCTCGACGAAATCGTAGGCCTGGCAGACCATGTAGTTGAACTCGATGAAGCTCATCTCCTGCTCGCGTTCGAGCCGCAGGCGCACCGAGTCCATCGTCAGCATGCGGTTGACCGAGAAATGCCGGCCGATGTCGCGCAGCATTTCGATCCAGTTCAGCCTGGTCAGCCATTCGGCGTTGTCGAGCATGATGGCGTCGCTGGCGCCGTTGCCATAGCGCAGCACTTTTGAGAACACGCCGCGGATCGAGGCCTTGTTGGCCTCGATTTCCGCGATCGAGCGGATCGCGCGGGATTCGTCCTTGCCGGAGGGGTCGCCGACCATGGTGGTGCCGCCGCCCATCAGGGTGATCGGCTTGTTGCCGCTCTGCTGCAGCCAGTGCAGCATCATCATGGTGAGGTAATTGCCGATATGCAGCGACGGCGCGGTACAATCGTAGCCGACATAGGCGGTCGCCTGGCCCTTCGCGGCGAGCGCGTCGAGGCCGTCGAAATCGGAACATTGGTGGATAAAGCCGCGTTCCTGTAAAATGTTCAGGAAATCTGATTTAAATGCGGTCATTGGTCTGCGACTCTGATCATTCTATTTTCACGGTAATTGTAACGAGTTGCGGAACCATAGCGGAATGGCCTGCCGCAAGCGCGTGCGGTGTGGCATTATAAGATGTCCGTGTTTGGCACAAGCTGGTCGTCGTCGGCGGGACGATTCGAGCAGGGCGTGGCGAAGGCACGATTACTATGATGTTGACGGCAATAGGTTTGATGAGTGGCACCTCGCTCGACGGGGTCGATGTCGCCATGATCGAAACCGATGGCCGGAAAGTCCGGGCCTTCGGGCCGTCCGGATACCGTCCCTACAGCGAAATGGAACGCCGCCTGCTGCGCCAGGCGCTGTACGAGGCCGTTAACCTGCCTCAGCGCGATGCGCGGCCGGGTGTCCTGCGGGACGCCGAACAGGCCGTCACGTTGGCCCATGCCGAGGCGGTCGCCGCCTTTACCGCGCAACACGGCATTTCCGCCCAGGACATCGATATCGTCGGCTTTCACGGCCAGACCGTGCTGCACCGGCCCGAGCGCAAATTGACGGTACAGATCGGCGATGCCGCAGCCCTGGCCAAGGCGATCCACATCCCCGTGATGCATGATTTCCGCGCTGCCGACGTCGCCGCCGGCGGGCAGGGTGCGCCGTTCGTGCCGGTCTATCACCGCGCGCTGGCCCAGTCGCTCGAGCGCGAGGGGCCGATCGTCGTGGTTAACATCGGCGGGGTCTCCAACATCACCTATATCGACGGGACCGACACGCTGATCGCCTGCGACACCGGTCCCGGCAACGCACTGCTCGACGACCATATGTACCGCGCCCTGAACCAGCGTTTCGACACCGCAGGCCAGACCGCCGCGCAAGGCAAGGTCGATGACGCCTGGATCGCCCGCGCGCTGGCGATGCCGTTCTTTGCCAAGCGGCCGCCCAAATCGCTCGACCGCAATGATTTTGCCGCGCTGAAGGTCGACGGGATGTCGCCTGCGGACGGCGCCGCGACCCTGACCGCGTTCACGGCCGCATCGATCGCCCGGATCGTGCCGCTGCTGCCGAAGGTGCCGAAGAGCTGGATCGTGGCCGGCGGCGGCGCCCGCAACCTGACCATGTTGCGGATGCTGCGCGACCGGCTTCAGCCCGCCACCGTCGAGGCCGCCGATGGGCTCGGCTGGGCCTCGGACGCAATCGAGGCGCAGGCCTTTGGCTTTCTCGCGGCACGAGGGCTCAAGGGCCTGCCGCTGAGCTATCCCGCCACCACGGGGGTCCCGATCCCGATGACCGGGGGGCTGATGGCCCGGCCGTAGCCGCCAGGATCAACATCTGTTGATGCAACTGCATCGACCTTGACGACTTCATGCAAATGCATCTAATTTGATGCAGATGCATGAAGCGAGCCGTTTGGCCTCGCCTTTTGGAGGTCGTCATGACGGCAAAACTCACTCTGATCAGCCACAAGCTTTGTCCCTATGTGCAGCGCGCGGTGATCGCGCTGAACGAGAAGGGCCTGCCTTTCGAGCGCGTCGATATCGACCTCGCCAACAAGCCGGACTGGTTCTTAAAACTTTCGCCGCTCGGCAAGGTGCCGGTGCTGATCGTGCGCAGCGATGCGGGCGAGGTGGCGCTGTTCGAGAGCAACGTGATCTGCGAGTACATCGAGGAAACGCAAGCGGGTGCAAAACTGCACCCGCAGGATGCCTTGCAGCGGGCGCAGCACCGGGCCTGGATGGAATTCGGGTCGACGATCCTGAGCGAGCTTTGGGGACTAGAGACAACAGGCGATGCCGCGGAGTTCGAAGCCAAACGCGTCGCGGTAGCGGCGAGGTTCGCACGCGTCGAAGAAGCGTTGGGCCTGGGTCCATTCTTCGCCGGTGAGAAATTCAGCCTGGTAGATGCCGTGTTCGCGCCGATCTTCCGCTATTTTGATGTGTTCGACGAGTTGATCGACCTCTCCATCTTCGCAGAGACGCCGAAGGTGCGCGCATGGCGGAGGGAGCTGGCAAAACGGGACAGTGTTCAGAGAGCCGTTGGCGCCGACTATCCGCAATTGCTGCACGCGTTCCTGGTTCGCCATAACGCACACATGCTGAAGCTGGCGGCATAACCATGTCGCCGCAGGTCGCCTGGGTCGCGCTGGTTACCGCCGGGCTGCTCGATGTCGGCTGGGCGATCTCGATGAAATACGCCGACGGCTACACGAAGCTCGGCTGGAGCATCGCCTCGCTGGCGCTGCTCGCGGCGTTCGTGTTCCTGCTCGGCCGCGCGCTGCAGGTGCTGGAGATCGGCGTCGCCTATACGGTGTGGACGGGCATCGGCGCGGTCGGGACCTTGACGATGGGCGTGTTGCTGTTCGGGGAAGCGCTCAATCCGGTGAAGATCGCCGGCATCGTGCTGGTCATGGGCGGGATCGTCGCGTTGAAGCTGGCGCCTGCATAAGCGTCCCAACGATCTCGTTGGCCCAGATTCAGGTATGCGTTGATAGCGCGGCGCGAGTTGACAGCGCGAGATAGATCGCAACGGCCAGACTTGGGAACGTCCATGGCATATTCTGCGCGGACCAGATTGCGGCGATCAGAAGCAACGCGGTTAACAGTCCGAAAATCCCGAGTAACCACCGGTGGCGGGGGCGCGAGGGGTCCCAATGCCAAAGATTGGCCGGAAGCCGCTTGTTTCTCAGCAGGATGAAACGGCCGATCACCAAGATGAGAAGCCAGCCGATCAAAATTAATTGCGTACCGAATATTATGAATGAACCATGACCGGTATCAAAGGTGGGAGTCAGGTCATCTTGGGTGTAGTCGGCCTCTAATTGAAGAAGCGTTGCGGGAAGAAGGGCCAGCCAGGCAACACTCGCCAGTGTCAGGAATCCCACGCGAGTCGATGGTGTTGTTGCGTCCTGCAAATTGAGGATGTTCCACAAGCGAAACCGGAGGATTGCGACCAGCAACACCGAGGCGATAACGCACAAGCTCAGTCCTGTATTGTATCGTTGCCATTTGGAGGTTCTGAGAGCCGCAATATCCCGTTCGGCAGCCGCACGTTCTTCAAGCGATCGCGTGACGTATTTCGACTGATATAAGTCCGTCAGCTCTGTCGCTCGGACTTCGTCGATGTGCGCCGGCATGCCGTTCGATGTGATCACTAGCGCGGCACCGAGGAATGCGAGAATAAGACAGGCGATTATGAGGATGCCACCAACCAGTTTTCCGGTTCGCTTCTTTGCGGGACGCATGGCGCTTACAACTCCGCCGCCATCGTCGCGAGCGTCGCAATCGTATTCATGTTGCGCGCCGTTCCCGCTTTGGCAGCAGGGATCACCAGTTTCGATTGTCCCATGCCGTCGCCATAGTGGACGTAGATCTCGCGCGCGCCCAATCCGATTTCTTCATCCTTGCGGCCTTTGACTGCGGCAAGCGTATCCGCCGGTGGCTTGGCGTCGAGAAAGATCGCGACGGTCCGGTTGCCGGGCGCCTTGGGAAAAGGATTGCCCTTCAGCACGGCTTGCATCTCGGCCGATGAGCGCACCATCACGCCGACCGGCTTGCCGGCATAGGCTTGCAGTTGCGCTTCAAGCGCTTTCTTGACCGCAGATTCGGCTTTGCGGCTGGTGAACACCACATTGCCGCTGGCGATGTAGGTGCGGACGGCCTCGAACCCGAGCGCCTCGCACATCGTCTTGAGCTCGCTCATCGGCAGCTGGCCGGTACCGCCGACATTGACGGCACGGAGCAGGGCGACGAACGCGGTCACACCGTAACGCCTGATTTACCGGACGTTGGCGAGCCGCATGTCGAGATAGCCGGTCACCGTCTCCATCAACGGCTGCAATTTGCCGTCGAAGAAATGGTTGGCGCCGGGGATGACCTGCTGGTCGATCACGATGCCCTTTTGCGTCTTGAGCTTCTCGACCAGCGTGTTGACGTCCTTCGGCGGCACCACCGCATCCTTTTCGCCATGCACGATCAGGCCCGACGACGGGCAGGGGGCGAGGAAGGAGAAGTCATAGAGGTTGGCGGGCGGCGCGATCGAAATAAAACCTTCAACCTCGGGCCGGCGCATCAAGAGCTGCATGCCGATCCAGGCGCCGAACGAAAAGCCGGCGACCCAGCAGGCGCGCGCTTCGGGATTGATGGTCTGCGCCCAGTCGAGCGCGGATGCCGCGTCCGACAATTCGCCGGTGCCGTGGTCGAACGAGCCCTGGCTGCGGCCGACGCCGCGGAAATTGAAGCGCAGCACCGAAAAGCCGCGATGCGCGAACGCGTAGTAGCACTGGTAGACGATCTGGTGGTTCATCGTGCCGTGAAACTGCGGATGCGGATGCAGGATCATCGCGATCGGCGCATTCTTCTGCTTCGCCGGATGGTAACGGCCTTCGAGGCGGCCCGCAGGACCGGTGAAAATAACTTCAGGCATTGATGATCCTTGGAAGTCTTCCTTGGCAACGGACGTGACGCGGCAGAAACGATGATCGGACGTCGTTGGGGCGATGCGCGGACAGCGCTCGGTGAACTTGTGGCCGCGTTCTAACATGACGCGAGGGGCAAAAAGCAAGGACTTTATGCACCCAGGGCCGCGCCAATGCGAATTCAGCGCCCGGGATAAGTATTTGAAGGATTTGGAAGATCTGTTTTCGTCTCGAGCGAGGCGATGGCGTTGCGGTAGCGCCGGCTGCCCACCGCGGTCTGACCGGTGTCGAAGGTGAGCTCGAAATCTCCCGATGGCTTCAGCTCCACGGCGGTCACCCGGTCGAGATTGGCCAGCCGGGTGCGGTGGACACGTGCCAGTTTGTATAGCGCAAGCTGAGCCTCGGCCGCTGCCAGCGTTCCGCGGACCAGATGGCTGCGGCCATCGGCGAGGCTGTACTCGACATAGTTCCCGGCCGAACTGATCCAGATAATCTCTTTGGGTTCGATGCGGATACGGGTGGTGCCGTCGCGCAGCCAGACCATGTGCGGCAGCGCTTCCGCTGCCGCGGCGGGGGCCGCCCTCGTAGCCTGCCCGACCTCGCGGCGGCTGTCGATCAGCCACATGCCGCCACCGATCAACAGGCACGTGACCGCATCCTTGCGAGCCTCATAGAGTAAGGTCGCGAGCGAGAGGTGGAAATCATAGCTGCCGCCGAGCATCCACAGCACGAGTTTACGCAACGCCACCATCCCGGTGATGTGCACGGCGGAGAAGACGATGATGGCCGCGATCACCAGCGCGAAACGGAGCAGCCAGCGCGGTTCCCGGCGGATTCGCCTGACCGCGGCGAACAGGGCCGGCGCCAGCAGGATGATGACGGCAATGCTGGTCATCTCCCAGAGCAGCGGCGTCTTGAGGTTATACGAGCCGCCGCGCCGGGCGATGTCGTCGGCGGTCGACAGCGCGTTGACGCTGCCGATCGCTAGCGCGACGGCTGCGACCGCGGCGTAGACCAGCCAGTCGGCGCCGGTTATCCCGCGAAACAAGCCGCTGGTCCCACGCGGGGTCGTCTCGTCCCAAGCCGGCTGGTTTTGATCCCAAACCGGCTCGACGCCACCGCCATCAGGCGCATTTTTGACGTCGGTCATCCAACTTCGTCGCGCATTGAGGGATCGAGCCATGTGGCAGCAAACCATATCACAACCACCGGATTCCGCTTCCGGCTCCGAGCGGCGCATCGATCTCGACTGGGTGCGGATCGCAGCCTTCGGCCTCCTGATCTTCTACCATGTCGGCATGCTCTACGTTTCCTGGGGCTTCCACATCAAGAGCGCGCATCGGATCGCTGCGTTGGAACCGGTGATGCTGGTGCTCAATCCATGGCGGCTGGCGCTGCTGTTCCTGGTTTCGGGCGTGGCGACCCGCTTCATGCTGGGGAAATACAAACTGGGGCCGCTGCTGCGGTCGCGGTCGGCGCGGCTATTGATACCCCTGGTGTTCGGCATGCTGGTGATCGTGCCGCCGCAGGCCTATGACCAGATCGTCGAGGCGCTTGGCTATCCGGCCGGCTTTGTCGATTTCTACCAGCGGCACTATCTCGCTTTCGAGCCGCAATTCTGCCCAAACCCCTGCATCGTGCTCCCGACCTGGAACCATCTCTGGTTCGTGGTCTATCTGTGGGTCTACACGGTGGCGCTGGGCGGCGTGCTGTGGCTGGCTCCCGGGCTGCTCGGCTGGATCGAGCGGCGGCTGGCATCGGCGCTATCGGGCGTGCTGCTGCTGGTCGTGCCGCCGCTGCTGCTTGCGGCCTATCGTCTGGTGCTGCTGCCACACTTTCCATCGACGCACGCGCTGTTCGGCGACTGGTACAATCACGCGCTGTTCGCGACCGTCTTCCTGTTCGGCTTCGTGCTGGCCCGCGCTGCGGCCATCTGGGAGGCGATGGAGCGTCTGCGCTGGCTGGCGCTGTCGCTCGCGGCCGGATTCTTTCTGTGCTTTCTCGCCGTGTGGGCGACCAGGTACGGCGGCATGCCGCTGAAAATCCTGGCCGGCTTGGCCTACGGATCCTATCAATGGCTTTGCATGGTCGCGCTGCTCGGCTTCGCGCGGCGATGGCTGACCGCGGATTCGCCGGCGCGGCGCTATCTCACCGATGCGATCTTCCCGTATTACATCGTGCACCAGACCGCGATCATCATGATTGCGCATGCATTGCGCGGACAGGGCCTGCCAGCCTGGCTTGAGGCGGGGATCGTCATCTCGGGCACCATCGCGGCCTGCGTGGCGACCTATGAGATCGTTCGGCGCGTCACTATCTTGAGGCCCTTGTTCGGATTGCGGATGGCAGCCGAACCGGCCATGCCGGTGCGGGCGACGAGCCAGCCGGCGCAATGATTGGCCGCCTGGAGCGTTTTCGAGCGAAGTGAATGCCGGTTCGCACAGCAATCAAGTTTACGCAGATTGCGTAGACTTATCTGCGGTAGAAAACGCGTCAAAACAAGAAGAGCTTCGGTTCTGATTCAATCAGAACCGATAATGCTCTAGGAAAGGTGTTAAGACGGCGCATGCCCGACCGGATCTATCTCGACTGGAACGCGACCACGCCGCTTCGCCCGGAAGCCAAGGCGGCGATGGCGGCGGCCTGGGAGCTCGCCGGCAACCCGTCCTCGGTCCACGCCGAGGGCAGGCAGGCCCGCCGGCTGGTCGAGGACGCCCGCGCCGCGGTCGCGGCGGCGGTCGGCGCCCGGCCGCAGGACGTGGTCTTTTCATCAGGTGGAACCGAAGCCAACGCGCTGGCGCTGACGCCGGGCCTGCGGCGGGGCGCGGGTCAACCGGTTCAGCAGCTGCTGGTGTCCGCCATCGAACACGCCTCTGTGCTGTCGGGCGGACGGTTTCCACCCGACACCATCAAGACGATCAAGGTCACGGCCTCGGGCCTTGTTGACCTCGACCATCTGAGCGAGCTGTTGAGGGGCCCTCCCGCGCTGGTGTCGGTGATGCTGGCTAATAACGAGACCGGAGCCATTCAGCCGGTGGCGGAGGTGGCTCGGATCGTCCATCAGGCCGGTGGCCTGCTGCATGTCGATGCGATCCAGGCATTCGGAAAAATAGCCTTTGATATCAACTCGATCGAAGGCGATCTGATCACGCTTTCTGCGCACAAGATCGGTGGCCCCAAGGGTGTCGGTGCGGTTGTTTTGGCCGGGGACGTGCAGGGGTTGGAGCCGCTGCTGCGCGGCGGCGGACAGGAATTGGGCCGCCGGGCGGGCACCGAGAATGTTGCGGGGATTTCGGCGTTTGGCGCGGCTGCCAAGGCCGCCATGGCGGCTCTGGAAGTGGACGCCGGCCGTCTGGCGGGCCTCAAGAGCAGTCTTGAGGACGGTTTGAAGCAGACGCCCAGGATGATTGTGTTTTCGGAAGCAGCGCCGCGGTTACCCAATACCACTCTGTTCAGCGTTCCCGGCCTAAAGGCCGAAACCGCTGTAATTGGCTTCGATCTCGCCGGTATTGCGGTATCGTCCGGGTCGGCCTGCTCCTCCGGCAAGGTCCAACCATCGCATGTCCTGGACGCCATGGGCCAGGGCCGGGAACTGGCTCAGGGAGCTGTGCGGCTCAGTCTGGGGTGGTCTACATCACAGACAGAGATTGAATTAGCCCTCAAGGCTTGGCGAAAGCTCGCCAATACCTTACTTAAGAGCAACGAAACACAGGTTGAACGGTTCTAAGCAATCGGTTCTGAACCAATCAGGATCGATCAGGCTCTAGAACCGCCGGATTGATCCACCGCGGTCCTTGAAACCGCGAGCGGAGGATGGAATGGCTGCCGTACAGGAGACGGTCGATCGCGTCAGGCAGATCGACGTCGACCAATATCGATATGGATTTGAGACGCTGATCGAGTCCGACAAGGCTCCAAAAGGGCTGTCGGAAGACACCGTTCGCTTCATCTCCGCAAAAAAGAACGAGCCGGCTTGGATGCTGGAATGGCGGCTGGAGGCTTATCGCCGCTGGCTGACCATGACCGAGCCGCAATGGGCCCGCGTCAACTACCCCAAGATCGACTACCAGGATCTCTATTACTATTCGGCGCCGAAGCCGAAGAAGACGATCGGTTCGCTCGACGAGATCGATCCGGATATCCTGGAAACCTACAAGAAGCTCGGCATCCCCCTGCGCGAAGTCGAGGTGCTGGAAGGCGTCGTACGGCCGGAAGGCGAGCGCAAGATTGCGGTCGACGCCGTGTTCGATTCGGTTTCGGTCGCGACCACATTCCAGAAGGAGCTCAAGGCCGCCGGCGTGATCTTCATGCCGATCTCGGAAGCGATCCGAGAGCATCCCGAACTGGTGAAGAAGTATCTCGGCACGGTCGTGCCGACCACGGACAATTATTTCGCGACGCTGAATTCGGCGGTGTTTTCCGACGGCTCGTTCGTCTACGTACCGCCGGGCGTGCGCTGCCCGATGGAGCTGTCGACCTACTTCCGCATCAACGAGCGCAACACCGGCCAGTTCGAGCGCACGCTGATCATCGCCGACAAGGGCTCCTACGTCAGCTACCTCGAAGGCTGCACCGCGCCGCAGCGCGACGAGAACCAGCTGCACGCCGCCGTCGTCGAGTTGGTTACGCACGACGATGCCGAGATCAAATATTCGACGGTGCAGAACTGGTATCCCGGCAACTCCGAAGGCAAGGGCGGCATCTACAACTTCGTCACCAAGCGTGGCGACTGCCGCGGCAACAATTCGAAGATCTCCTGGACCCAGGTCGAGACCGGTTCGGCGATCACCTGGAAATATCCGAGCTGTATCCTGCGCGGCGACAATTCACGCGGCGAGTTTTACTCGATCGCGATTTCGAACGGTCACCAGCAGGTCGATTCCGGCACCAAGATGATCCATCTCGGCAAGAACACGACCAGCCGGATCATCTCCAAGGGCATCGCCGCCGGCGTCTCGCAAAATACCTATCGTGGCCTCGTTACCGCCCACAGGAAAGCAACAGGCGCGCGCAACTTCACCGCCTGCGATTCGCTCCTGATCGGCGACAAATGCGGCGCGCACACCGTGCCTTACGTCGAAGCCAAGAACTCCTCGGCGCTGTTCGAGCACGAAGCCACCACCTCGAAGATTTCCGAAGACGTGCTGTTCTACTGCGTGCAGCGCGGGCTCAGCCAGGAAGAAGCTGTCGGCCTCGTGGTCAACGGTTTTGTGAAGGATGTGCTGCAGCAACTGCCGATGGAATTCGCGGTGGAAGCACAGAAGCTGATTTCGATCTCGCTGGAGGGCAGCGTCGGGTAACCCGGATGGTTCGAAACATCTTCTACTTCATACGGTTTGCGCCGCTCGCGCTGTTTTTGATGATTGCGATCGTCGGATTGTTTGCCGTTTTGATCGGGAGTTTGGCGGGATCGGTTGATGTTACCGAATTCGGCAAACTGGCTGCAGGTGGTGGATCTCTGGGGTTTTTTGCCTGGCTTTTTTTGCCAGCACTAGTTCGGGCGTTTTAGGCCAGAAGGAAAGAATATGACTGCGTTACTTGAAGTGAAAGACCTGAAAGTCCGTGTCGAGGAGCGTGAGATCCTCCATGGGCTGTCGCTCACGGTGAACCCGGGCGAGGTGCACGCGATCATGGGGCCGAACGGCTCCGGCAAATCGACGCTCTCGCACGTCATCGCCGGCAAGCCGGGCTACGAAGTCACCGGCGGTGAAATCCTGTTCAAGGGCGAGGATCTCCTGGAGATGTCGCCGGATGAGCGCGCCGCCAAGGGCGTGTTCCTGGCGTTCCAGTATCCGGTCGAAATTCCCGGCGTCGCCACCATGAACTTCCTGCACGTGGCGCTGAACGCGCAGCGCAAGGCGCGCGGCGAGAGCCAGCTCACGACGCCGGAATTCCTGAAGAAGGCTTATGCCGCGGCGGCCAGCCTGAACATTCCGCGCGACATGCTCAAGCGCGGCGTCAATGTCGGGTTTTCCGGCGGCGAGAAGAAGCGCAACGAGATTCTGCAGATGGCGCTGTTCGAGCCGGCCGTCTGCATCCTCGACGAAATGGATTCCGGCCTCGACATCGACGCGCTGCGTGTCGCAGCCGACGGCGTCAACGCGCTGCGTTCGCAGGGCAGGGCCATGGTCGTCATCACCCACTACCAGCGGCTGCTCAACTACATCGTGCCGGATTTCGTGCACGTGATGTCCAAGGGCCGCGTCGTCAAAAGCGGCGGCAAGGAACTGGCGCTGGAGCTCGAGGCTTCCGGCTACGCCCAGTTCGAAGACGCAGCCTGAGGCGGGATACGGATTTTGTGATGAATGTGGCTTTGGTAAAAAATGAGACCGGGAGCGCGCTGAGCGACAGCTTTGCGATCGCGCGCGACCGGCTTCCCGGCACCGGCAAGGTCGCTGCGGCGCGCGAGGCGGCTTTCGCAGCCTATGCCCAAGCGGGTCTGCCGCATCGCCGGATCGAGGACTGGAAATACACCGATCTGCGCGCGCTGATGCGCGAAGTGCTGCCGCTGGCGCCCGCGCCGGATGCAGCGGAATTTTCGCGAGCTGCCAGCGCCGCCAAGCTGCACGCCATCGAAGGCGTCCGCCGGCTGGTGCTGGTCGACGGCGTGTTTGCGCCAAAGCTTTCCGAACTCGGCGGTCTCGAGAGGGGCCTCGGCATCCGCACCCTGCGCGAGGCGCTGGAAACCGGCGACGCCGCGCTGCAGGCGCTGTTGTTCACGCCTGACAATGCCAATCCGATGGTGGCGCTGAACAGCGCGATGATGACCGACGGCGTGGTGATCGATGTCGCCGACGGCGTCGTGCTGTCGCAGCCGCTGCAGATCGTCCATATCGCCAGCGGCACTGTGCCGGCGGCGATGTTCACGCGCTCGCTGCTGCGCCTCGGCAAGGATGCCGGTGCGACCCTGGTCGAAAGCTACATCGCGGCCGACGGCGCCAAGGCCTATCAGGTCCACGATTCCCTGATCATTTCGATCGGCAACAACTCACGCCTCGATCATGTCCGTCTCAACGAAGACGGTCGCGACGCCTTCAACATTTCCTCTGGTGTGGTGAGCCTCGGCGCACACGCGCACTTCAACACCTTTGGCATGATGTCGGGCGCCGGCGTCAGCCGCTACCAGGCGACCATCGCGTTTGCCGGTGAGGGCTCCAGGGTCGAGACCAACGGCGTCAATCTGCTCAACGGCAAGCAGCACGCCGACACCACGCTGTTCATGGACCACGCGGTGCCGCACTGCGACAGCCGCGAAATCTTCCGCGCCGTTGTCGACGACCGCGCCCACTCGGTGTTCCAGGGCCGCATCATCGTGCGTCCGCATGCCCAGAAGACCGATGCCAAGATGATGACGCGGGCGCTGCTGCTGTCCGACGACGCCGAGGCCGACAACAAGCCGGAGCTCGAGATCTTTGCCGACGACGTCACCTGCGGCCATGGCGCCACCACCGGCGCGCTCGACGAGAGCCTGCTGTTTTACCTGCGCGCCCGCGGCCTGTCCGAGAAGGAAGCCCAGGCGTTGCTGATCCAGGCCTTCGTCGGCGAGGCGATTGAATCGATTGTGAATGACGGCCTGCGCGAGCTTGCGATTGCAGCGGCGCAGCGCTGGCTGGAGGCGAGGGGTTGACCATGCATCCGGCGGTGAAAAATGGCGCCTATGACGTGGCGCGGGTGCGGGAGGATTTTCCGGCGCTGGCGATGAAGGTTTATGGCAAGCCGCTGGTCTATCTCGACAACGCCGCTTCCGCCCAGAAGCCCACTGCCGTGCTCGACCGCATGACGGAAGCCTACAAGAGCGAATACGCCAACGTCCATCGCGGGCTGCATTACCTCGCCAACGCCGCCACCGAAGCCTATGAAGGCGGCCGCGCCAAGGTGGCAAAATTCCTCAACGCCGCGCGTACCGAAGAGATCATCTTCACCCGCAACGCCACCGAAGCGATCAACCTCGTGGCGTCGTCCTGGGGTGAGCCCAACATCAAGGCCGGCGACGAGATCATCATCTCGATCATGGAGCACCATTCCAACATCGTGCCCTGGCATTTCCTTCGGGAGCGTCACGGCGCGGTCATCAAATGGGCGCCGGTCGACGATGAAGGCAATTTCCTGATCGAGGAATTCGAAAAGCTGCTGAGCGACCGCACCAAACTGGTCGCAGTCACGCAGATGTCGAACGCGCTCGGCACCATCGTGCCGGTCAAGGACGTGGTGAAGCTGGCGCGTGCCCGCGGTATCCCGGTGCTGATCGACGGCAGCCAGGCCGCGGTCCACATGACGATCGACGTCCAGGACATCGACGCCGACTTCTACGTCTTCACCGGTCACAAGCTGTACGGCCCGACCGGCATCGGCGTACTCTATGCCAAGCATGAGCATCTGGTCGCGATGCGCCCCTTCAACGGCGGCGGCGAGATGATCCGCGAAGTCGCCCGGGACTGGGTCACCTATGGCGATCCCCCGCATAAATTCGAGGCCGGCACGCCCGCGATCGTGGAATCGATCGGGCTCGGGGCTGCGATCGACTACGTCAATTCGATCGGCAAGGAGCGCATCGCCGCCCACGAGCACGACCTCATGACCTACGCCCAGGATCGCCTGCGCGAAATCAATTCGCTGCGGCTGATCGGCACCGCGCGCGGCAAGGGACCGGTGATCTCGTTCGAGATGAAGGGCGCCCACGCCCACGATATCGCCACCGTGATCGACCGCCAGGGCATTGCGGTGCGGGCCGGCACCCATTGCGTGATGCCGCTTTTAGAGCGGTTCAATGTCACAGCCACCTGCCGGGCGTCGTTTGGGATGTATAATACCCGTGAAGAAGTCGACCATCTGGTGCAGGCGCTGATCAAGGCGCAGGATTTGTTTTCATGACCGACACAGCCGAAGTCAAAACCGCCAACGAAGTCAAAGCCAATATGGAAACCCAGTCGGCGCTGCCGCCGGAGGAGACCGAGCGTCTCGGCGGCGAGATCGTGGCGGCGCTGAAAACGGTGTTCGACCCGGAAATTCCGGCCGACATCTACGAACTCGGCCTGATCTACAAGGTCGATTTCAAGGACGATCGCAGCGTCGATGTGATGATGACGCTGACCACGCCGAACTGCCCGGCGGCGGGCGAACTGCCGACCATGGTGGAGAACGCCGTCGCCAGCGTTCCCGGCGTCGGCGTCGTCAATGTCAATCTGGTGTGGGAGCCGGCCTGGACGCCGGATCGCATGTCCGACGAGGCCCGCCTCGTGCTCAATATGTGGTGACGGGTCTTGGCGCCGAAGCTATCCGGTGTTCTCGAGACCGCACTTTATGTCGATGACCTCGACCGCGCCCGTGCATTCTACGAAGACGTGCTTGGGCTGGTAGCGCTGACGCGTGATTCGCGATTTTTTGCTTTCGATGTCGGCGGCAGCAACGTGCTTCTGCTGTTTCGTCGCGGCGCGACGCTAGACACGCTCCATTTGCCCGGCGGGACTATTCCGCCGCATGACGGCAGCGGCCCGATTCATGTGGCCTTTGCCATCACGGCGGCCGAACTGGCCGCCTGGGAAACGCGGTTCGGCGAGCACAATGTCGCTATCGAGGGCAGGACGGATTGGCCGCGCGGCGGAAAGAGCATCTACTTTCGCGACCCGGACCGGCATCTGCTGGAGCTGGTGACGCCGGGAGTTTGGGCGATTTATTAGGAGTGATCTGCGAAAAGGAATACGGTTTCGTTCGGACAGGTTCTAACCAAATTCGGGATATCAGACCTTCACAGCAGGAATTTCGTTGTTACTTTAACGGTATAGGATTTCGTCGCCACCGCGCGGCGTAAGGAGATCCACTGCAATGGACACTACCGCACCCGTCGCCAAGCCGAAGCCGCGGCCGCGCCCGCAGGTCATGAAACTGACCGAAGCGGCGGCGCAGCGCATTACGGAACTGACCAAGCGCGCCGATTCCGAAATCGTCGGCTTGCGCGTCGGCATCAAGAACGGCGGCTGCGCCGGGCAGTCCTACACGGTCGAATACGCCCATGACGTCCGTCCCACCGACGAGGTGGTCGAAGACCGCGGCGTCAAGATCCTGATCGACCCCAAGGCCGTGCTGTTCCTGCTCGGCACCGAGATGGACTACAAGGCCGACAAGATGCAGGCCCAGTTCATCTTCAACAACCCGAACCAGGTCTCCGCCTGCGGTTGCGGCGAGTCGGTGCAGCTGACGCCTGCGAAGGTTTAGTTGTCGTCCCGGCCTTGAGCTCAGATGCGCAATTGCGCATCGGGGGACCCATAACCACCGGCGGCAGTTGTTTGCGCGCTGGTCGTTATCTTCCTTTTCCAACAATGTGGGCCGCGGCGTATGGGTCCCGGCGTTCGCCGGGACGACGGAATATGGATCGAGATTTCCTGATCGACCTGTTTGCCGATTTCGGTCCGGTGACGATCCGCCGGATGTTTTCCGGCTTCGGCATTTCCGCTGACGGCACCAACTTCGCACTCGCGCTGCGCGCCGGCCTCTACTTCAGGGCTGATGAAACGACGATTCCGCAGTTCGAGGCGGAGGGCTCGCAGCCGTTTTCGTATCAGACGCGTACGAAGACGGTGACCGTGAATTCGTATTGGCAATTGCCGGCGCGGCTGTTCGACGATTCAGAAGAGCTGAGCGATTGGGCGAGGGCGGCGCTGGCCGCCGCGCAGCGCGCCGCGTTGCGCAAGCGTCCGAGGGTGCGCAAGGCGGCGAAGAAAACTGTCGCAAAAGCCGCGAAGAAGGTTGCAGCGAGAAAGCCGGTGGCGAAGAAGAAACCGACAGCGAAAAAGAAGGCGCCACGAAAAAAATCCTCATCCTGAGGAGCGATCCCTTGGTCGCGTCTCGAAGGATGGCCGCGGGCGAGATCGAGGCCTCATGGTTCGAGACGCGCAAGATGCGCTCCTCACCATGAGGAGTTGGCTTCAAGCCACCTGGCTGCGCTGGTCGGCGGCGTATTCGGGGTCGACTTCGCAGATCACGCGGTTGCGGCCGTTGCGCTTGGCGGCGTAGAGGCAGGCATCGGCGCGTTCGATCAGCGAATCCGTGTCGTCGTCCGGCTTCAGCATGGAAACGCCGACCGAGATGGTGACGCGGCCGAGGATTTCGCCGGTGGATTTCTTCTTCAATTCCTTCGCCATCACGGCGCGGCGGATGTGATCGGCAACCGTCAGCGCCTGGCGTAGCGCGGTGTTGGGCAAGACGACCGCGAATTCCTCGCCGCCATAACGCGCGGTGATGTCCTGTCCCTTGATGGTCTGCTTCAAGGACATGCCGACGAGACGCAGCACCTGATCGCCGGTGAGGTGGCCGTAGGAATCGTTGAACGATTTGAAATGATCGATGTCGAACATCAATAGCGACAGCGGCTCGCCGTTGGCCAGCGCCGCCTGTACCGCCATCTCGATTGAGCGGTCGAAATACTTGCGATTGCCAAGGCCAGTGAGCGGATCGGTCAGGCTCTCGGCGCGGATGGCTTCCAGGCTGTGCTGGAGGTTGCTGATCTCGCTCTTGGACAGCGACAGCCGGTTCTCCAGCGCCTTGTTGGTGTCGCGCATCTCGCGGGTGGATTTCACCAGCTGGTCGACCACCGCCTTGATCTGGTCGCGGCTCTGTGCGGTCGACAGTTTCTGGCTGGCGCCGCTCAGGCTGGCGTCGTAGCTCGCCGACATGCCGAGTGCTTCGGTGAGCAGCCTCATCACGTCGTCGATCTCGCCGATCACGCGCGCGCCGACCTTGTCGATGCGGTCGGAGGTCTTGATGTGGGAGAGGTAGGTTTCGTAGATCTGTTCGAGGTCGGCTTCGCTGAGCCTGCCGTTGCGCGCCAGCGTCTCGTTGATGATCTTGTTGAGGGGGGCGTTGTAACCGGTGGCGTAGACGTACCAGATTTCATAATTGCGGGGCACGGCAGTCTGCCGAAGCGACTTGATCTGCCCCATCGCGACTTCGGCGAAGGCCAGCGTGCGTTCGTGTTCGTCCAGCAGTTTCACCACTGATCCGTCCCTAATAGCGAGCAACGCTTCGCGCCGCCCAGCAGGCAATGACTAAAATTATCGCCGTGAAGTTAAGGGAGGAGAATGAACGCCCGGTAAACAGGGGTGTACCCTGTTCACCGCGTGGACGGCGTTGAAAGTGTTAGACGCGGGCGCGCACGGGACGCAGCAAAAACGCCGGAAGATGCGAGTGATCGGCAGGCTCGGATTCGACCTCGCGCTGGGCGCGCCGCGGCTCGGCCCGGCCGATCGAGGGCACGCGGGAGGTCGGTGCGGGCGCTGGCGGCGTGAACGCTTCGGTCGCGGCCTGCGGCTGCGGGCCGGAGTTGCGCTCGCCTCCCTTGGCGTGGCGCGGTTCGCGCTCACCGTGGCGCGGTTCGCGCTCACGTCGCGGCTTGCGTCCGCCGCGTGAACCTTCCCGGGATCCTTCCTTCGAACCTTCCTTGACGCTTTCCCTGGAGCCTTCTCTCGCACCGTGGCGTGAGCCTCCGCGAGAACCTTCTCGGCCGCGCGCCTCGCGCGGCGGGTCGATATCGCCTGACGCTTCCGATCGCACGGAATAGTCGCCTTCCGCACGCGGAATGGATTTTCCGATCAGCCGTTCGATCGCGGCCAGCGATTTGGTGTCGAGCGATGTGACGATCGAGATCGCGGTGCCGGCGCGGCCGGCGCGACCGGTGCGGCCGATGCGGTGGACATAGTCGTCGGCATGATGCGGCACGTCGAAATTGAAGACGTGGCTGACGGTGGGAATATCGAGGCCGCGGGCGGCGACATCGGAGGCCACCAGTATCGGGATTTCGCCGGAGCGGAATTGGTCGAGGGCGGCAGTGCGGGCCGACTGATCCATATCGCCATGCAGGGCACCGACACTGAAGCCGTGCTTTTGCAGCGACTTGTAGACGACGGCGACTTCGCGCTTGCGGTTGCAGAAGATGAGCGCGTTCTGGAGGTCCTTGGCGTCGCGCAGCAGGCGGCGCAGGATCTCGCGCTTCTCGTGCACCTCGCGCCCGCAGGCGACCTGGAATTGAGACACGCCCACAGCTGTCGTCGCCGGCTTGGAGACTTCGATGCGCTCGGGATTGTGCAGGAAGGCTTCGCTGATGCGGCTGATTTCGGGCGGCATCGTCGCGGTAAAGAACAGGGTCTGTCGCGTGAACGGGACCAGCTTGCAGACCCGTTCGATGTCGGGAATGAAGCCCATGTCCAGCATGCGGTCGGCTTCGTCGATGACCAGAAGTTCAACGCCGGTGAGCAGCAGCCCGCCGCGCTCGGTATGGTCGAGCAGCCGGCCCGGGGTCGCGATCAAGACGTCGACGCCGCGGGTCAATTTGGTGTCCTGATCGCCGAACGAGACGCCGCCGATCAGCAGCGCGACATTGAGTTTCTGGCCAATGCCGTATTTGTCGAAATTCTCTTTGACCTGGGCCGCAAGTTCGCGGGTCGGCTCCAGGATCAGGGTGCGGGGCATTCGTGCCCGGGCGCGGCCCTTTTCCAGCATGGTAAGCATGGGCAGGACGAAGGCGGCGGTCTTGCCGGTGCCGGTCTGGGCGATGCCGAGAACGTCGCGGCGGGCCAGAACGTGGGGGATCGCCTGTTCCTGAATGGGCGTAGGGGTGGTGTAGCCGGTGGCCGCAACAGCGGCGAGAACCTTGTCGGAAAGTCCGAGATGGGAAAAAGACATTGAGCCTCTAGTCGACACCGCCGTTCGGAATCGAGGGTAATAAGGCTGTCGCGTTCAACCCCGAAACGGCGCGCTTTAAGAAGCTGGGGGTTCTGACTTACGCAGACGAGCGGCTAACCTTAGGGAATCGCGTGTCGATCCTAGGCCGCGTTGAGCCGGAACATAGGCGCGAAACGGCCAAAGTCAATCTGGGAACCGGCGAAAAGGCCGAAAAAGCTTAATGTTTTCGCACAAATAACGGCCAAACCGTCATTCGGCGGTCAAATGCGTCGAGCTTGCCGAGCCTGCTGCCACGCGACCGGTCGCGCGCTCATACCCTATTTCCTTGTCGCCGCTTCCCGGAAGTCACCGGGCGTGATGCCCTGAACCGCGCGAAAAACGCGATAAAACGTTGCGAGGCTGTCGAAGCCGCTGGCGAACGCGATCTCGGCAATGGTCATGGCCGGCGCCTCGCGGAGCAGGCGGCGGCTTCGTGCGATGCGCAGCGCGGTGACGGTTTGCGAGAAGCTGCTGGATTCTTCGAACAGCACGTGCAGATGACGAACCGAGATCGCGAGCATGCTGGCGATGAACGCCGGCGACAGTTGCGGCTCCGCGATGTGGCGGGCCATCAGTCGCCGGGCCAGGGACAGCCGGCCGGCCCGAACCGCGTACTGCGCCACCCGGCTGGTCGGCCGGACAACGCCGCGTTCGATCAGCGTGAGGTGCGTGAGCGTCTGCACCAGCGCCTTCGTTGTCGATGGATCGCTGTCGTCAGCCGTTTCGGTCAGGTCGGTGAAACAGGATTCCAGCAGCGGAATGAGGACGGGGCGGTCGATAAGCGGTTTCGGGACGAGCTCGTGCAGGCCGGGTAGCGGCAGCAGAATGTCGGCCACCGGCACCTTCAGAATGCGAAGATCGAAGCCTTCAGCGGCGATCGGGACCGTGTGGTAGGGCAGGTCCGAATAGCTGGTCGCAAACGCTCCGCCGGCGACCTGGAAGTCATCGACATTCCGGACCCTGAACCAGCCGCCGCCGCCAAGCTGCTGGCAGATGCAGAGGCTGTCGCTGGGTGCGCTGGCGATATCGGTCGCACTGCGCTCGACATGATAGCTGGAGGCGCGCAGTCCGATCAGGCCCGCGGAGCCGATCTTTCGAAGCGAGAATTCCCCGGTGAACTTTGGGCGGTGCTCCCGGTCGAGTTCGGCGGTCGCCCCAAAAAGCCCCTTGGAGCGCACCTCGCGCCAATAGTCGAAGCGGTCCTTCGGATCGACCTGATCGGTGGACCATCTAAAGGTAGAGGCACCCTGATCTCCAGGAGGGGCATAGGCGACCGTCGCCAGACGTGCCGCTCCTCTTAAAGCCGAAATAACCACCCCAGCATTCCTCCTCAGGATATGCCGCGGAGCGGCAAATCACTCGGGAATCATGCCACGGTGGGGTATCCCGGTCCTGATGGGACGGCGGTGACTTTCTGAAATTTCTCTGATATTCGCTGTGCGCAGCCCAGCCCCGAGAAGATTGCGGTCACAAGTTGCTCTGTTTCGCCGGATTTGAACTTGACCCGCAACGCGCCAGGCTCCGCGGACCCGGTGGCGAAGCGATCCGGCTGCGCCCGAAATCCTTCGACATGCTGCAGCTGTTTGTGACCAACGCCGGACGCGTTCTCAGCAAGCAGGACCTGATTGACGCGATTTGGCCGAATGTCCATGTCGGCGACGACAGCCTTTTCCAATGTGTCCGCGAAATCCGCGCCGCCCTTGGCGACGACCAGCGCCAATTGATCAAGCTGGTTTCCGGCCGTGGCTACCTGTTCGACGGGCAAGTGACGGTCGGGCCGGGCGGCCTTGGCGATGAAGCACAGCCCCCGGTCGCGACAGCCGGCGTCGAAGCGGTCGCGGTGGCGCCACCGGCGCTGGCGGCGGAGCCCGCCCGGAAACGGCTCCGGTTCGGCTTGCGCGCCGCGCTTGCGACGGCGGCCGGGCTCGGTGCGGTCATCGGCCTGGCCGTCGCCGCGCCGATCTTCGTGCCCGATTTCATCTTCGCGCGAAAACCCCCGGCCGTTGCCGCAGAGCAGCTCGTTGGGGTGGGTGAGGGCCAGAAACTTGCCGAGTTGGCGGCGAGCGTGGCTGACCGCCTCAGCGCGGCCGTCAGCGTTGCCGCCGCCGCACCGGTGCTCACGCCCGATTCCATGTTTCCACGAAAGTCGCCGACCATCGCCATGATGCCGATCGTCGGCGTCGGTGACAGCCAGTTGGTTGCCGAGATGGCGGGGGACGTGACCGACCGGCTCACCGACGGCTTGGCCCGGATCGACAAGTTGCGCGTGCTGGCGCCGCGGTCTCAAACAGCTTCGGCGGTGCCCCAGCCCGTCGCCGCGCACCCGGAAGCCGACTTCGTGGTGAGCGGCGAGTTGCGGTTGGAAGGCGGGGCCTGGACCATCCAGGCGCGCATGAGCAATGGCGCCACTGGCGAGGTACGCTGGACCAACTCGGTTTCGGTCGGCATCGAGAAGTCGGACATGACGCTGCAGCAGATCCGGCTCGCCGCGGGCGTCGGCCATCCGCTGGCGCTTCGCATCAATGCGATGATCAATGCCGGCCCGGCCGCGACCGACGACGACCTGGCTGGCGGCACCGCCAAGGTCGTGATCGAGCAGGCGATGGCCTCGATCAACCAGACGACGCTGGAGCGTTTCAAGGCCGCGCAAACCATGCTGGAGAAAGCCATCGCGGCCGATCCCGGCAATGTCGATCTCGCCGCCGCGTTGGCCGCGCATTTGCTGCGCGGCATCCAGATGACCTGGTACAACAAGGCCGATGTCGCCGAGACTCAACGTGCCGCGCAGTCGATGCTCGAGCAGGCGCTGCGGGCGAAGCCGACCTACATCCCCGTGCTGGAGGCGTATTGCCGCCTTCTCAACACGACAAACCAGTTCATCGAAAGCCTGGTGGCTTGTGGCAGGGTGTTGACCTTCGATCCCTGGGACGGGCTTGCGATCTACAATCTGGGCCTCGGGCAGCTTCGGCTCGGGCGGTTCGAGGACGCGCTGGCGACGTTCAAACTGGCCGAGCAATTCGATACGCCGCGAACGGCGCGCTGGACCTGGCTGCTGGGAGCGGGGCTGACCCTGGTGGTGATGGACCGCAACGAAGAGGCGATCCCTTATCTCACGAGATCGATTGCGATCACGCCGGCCACCGGACGATCGCATGCGGTGCTGGCAATTGCCTACCACCGCACCGGCCGTACGGACGAGGCCAAAGCTGCCTTGGCCAAGACCATGGAACTGCGGCCCGGCTCCACGATCGCCAACATCAGGCTTGATCCCAGGAATGCCAGCCCCGTGTATAACGAAGCTTCCAAGCGTGTGGAGGATACTCTCCTGGCGCTTG
Source organism: Bradyrhizobium sp. OAE829 (assembly GCF_040546575.1). Taxonomy (NCBI): domain Bacteria; kingdom Pseudomonadati; phylum Pseudomonadota; class Alphaproteobacteria; order Hyphomicrobiales; family Nitrobacteraceae; genus Bradyrhizobium; species Bradyrhizobium sp. OAE829. Next base: position 8,238,003 of record NZ_JBEPOE010000001.1, read on the forward strand.
GTATGGCGGCGAAATAGCGGTCTCGCATCTGACTTAACGTGGCGGAAATGGGGCTCTGGTCCTGCCTGCAGCATTGAACCGCCGACGCGGCTTTATCGACTACGACAAAAGCGGTCCCGCGCGGCCGCGGATCATTGCGGGGAACTGGTTATGACGAGCTGGTTACTGTCCAAGGCACGGTTCAAAGCCGGGCTGCTATCCGGACTGGCATTCGGCATTGTCGCCTCGTTGCTGGCGTTCGCTGCCCCCGCTTATGCCGAAAAACGCGTCGCGCTGGTGATCGGCAATAACGACTACCGGAACGTGCCGAAGCTGCAGAAGGCCGTCAACGACGCCCGCACCATGGGCGATACGCTGAAGCAACTCGGTTTCACCGTCATGGTAGCGGAGAACCAGACGCGCCAGGCATTCAGCCAGAGCCTGCTCGCGTTCGACAAGGCGGTCGGCAAGGGCGACACCGCGTTCTTCTTCTATGCGGGCCACGGCTTTGAAATCGCCGGCCAGAACTTCCTGCTGCCGACCGACGTACCGGCGGCGACCGAAGGCCAGGAGGAACTGGTGCGCGACGCGTCCATCCTCGCGGACCGCATCATCGAGCGCCTGCAGAACAAGGGCGCGCGAACCGCCATTCTGGTGTTTGACGCCTGCCGCAACAATCCGTTCGAGCGCTCCGGCACGCGCGCCGTCGCCGGTGGCGGCGGCCTCGCGCCGATGACGCAATTGCCGGAAGGCGTGTTCTCGATATTTTCAGCGGGTCCTCGGCAGACCGCGCTGGATCGCCTGTCGAACGACGATGCCAATCCCAATTCGGTGTTCACCCGAACCTTTACCAAGGAACTGACGCAGCCCGGCGTCAACCTCGTGCAGGTCGCGCAGCGCACGCGGCGTCTGGTCGCCGAACTGGCGGAGACCGTGCGCCACAAGCAGATCCCGGTTTATTTCGACCAGATGGTCGACGACGTATTCCTGAGTGGCACGGCGAAGGCCGCGCCCGAGGTTGCCGTCGCCAAGCCTGCGGAGCCATTGCAGAAGGTTGCAGCGTTGCCGCCGGTGCACCGGCTTGCGCCGTCGAACGACTCCGTCAACGCACCGATCGCGATGTTCTCGCGCCATAATGGCGGATGGACCGTCGTGTTCTCGATCGCCGATCCGACGCTCGGGATTTCCTGGCGGATGGGCGAGGCCGGCGATTTCCGCGAGACCGGCTTCATCGACACGCTCGATCCGCGCACCCGCAAGCGGATGCCGAACCCGTCGATCGAGCTTCCGGCCGATGCGCCGGCGGCCACGATCCAGGTGCGCTATGTCGATACCAATGGCGAAGTGCAGGGGCCGTTTCCGATCCGCTTCGATCCCGAAGCCGCGCTGATCCGCGACCAGCGCAAGATCCTCGACATGACCGCAACCAGCTGGCTGTCGTTTCGCGAATTCAACGGGCTGCTGGTCTATTACACCCATCTGATGTCGTACCGCTGCGCGATCCGCGAGGTGCGGGTCGGCATCGACAGTGCCGTGCCCGACCAGGTTCTGAAAATGCCGCCGTGCGATCCCAGGGATCCCAGCGTCATCCCGCGCGAGGCGCAGCCCTACCTCAAGCTTGCCCCGGCGACCAGGTCGGTTTCGGTCGAACTGGTCTACCGCGACGGCAGCGTGTCCGAGATCAAGAGTTTCCGACGCTAAAGCGTTTTCGAGCGAAGTGGATACCGGTTCGCGTCAAGAAAACGCGTCAAATCAAGAATCTAGCCCCGTTCCGATTCCATCGGAACGGAAAAGGCTCTAATCCAGCCAGCGTCGTCCGATTGAGCTACAGTCCGCTCGGAGGTCGATCATGGACGCAGGCAGTTTTTCACGGCAGCCCCCGGGGCGCACGATGAAGGTTCGCTGCTGCATCGTTGGCGGCGGGCCCGCCGGCATGATGCTCGGCTATCTCCTGGGCCGCGCCGGGGTCGATGTCGTGGTGCTGGAAAAGCACGCCGACTTCTTTCGCGATTTTCGCGGCGACACGGTGCATCCCTCGACCCTTCAGGTGATGGACGAACTCGGATTGATCGAAGGATTTCTGAAGCTGCCGCATCAGCGGCTGCAGAAGATGGAAGGGTTGTTCGGCGGCGCAACGGTGCGGATCGCCGATCTCAGCCGGCTCAAGGTGAAATACCCCTTCATCGCCTTCATGCCGCAATGGGATTTCCTGAATTTCCTGCGCGAAAGCGGCAAACGGTTTGCCTCGCTCAAGGTGATGATGAGCACCGAAGCGACCGATCTCATTGAGGACGGCGGCTGCGTCGCGGGCGTGCGAGCAAACACGCCGGAGGGCACGATCGACATCGAGGCGGATCTCACCATCGCCTGCGACGGCCGCCATTCGATGGTGCGCGAGCGCGCGGGCCTTGCGACCGAGGAGATCGGCGCGCCGATGGACGTGCTGTGGTTCCGCGCGGGAAAAACGGACGACGAAACCGAAAGCGTGTTTGCGCGCGTCGAGCCCGGCAGGATGATGGTGACGTTCGATCGCGGCGATTACTGGCAATGCGCCTATATCATCGCCAAGGGTCAGTACGACGCCGTCAGGGCGAGGGGCCTGCCGGCGCTCCTGGACGACGTCGCGCGGATCGCGCCGATCCTCAAATCCGGTCTTGCCGACGTCAAAAGCTGGAATGACGTCAAGCTGCTCACGGTAGCGATCAACCGTCTGACGCGCTGGACGCGGCCCGGCTTGCTTTGCATCGGCGATGCCGCGCATGCGATGTCGCCGATGGGCGGTGTCGGCGTCAATCTTGCGGTTCAGGACGCGGTCGCGACCGCCAATCTTCTCGCGGCCAAGCTCGTGAACGGCTGCCCGCCGGAGAACGAACTGGATGCGGTGCGCCGGCGCCGCGAATTCCCGGTGCGGATGACGCAGCGGATGCAGGTGGTGGCGCAAGACAACATCGTCAGCGCCGCGCTGAAGGGCGGCAATCATCCGCTGAAAGCGCCACTGGTGATGCGCCTGATCACGGCGGTGCCGTGGCTGCAGGGCATCACGGCGCGTTTGATCGGGCTTGGCGTCCGGCCCGAGCATGTGCAGTCGCCGGCATCTGCAGAACACTGAACAAGCCGGCTGCGGCTACGACATCACGCGGTGACTCTGTAGCGGCCCCGCCACAGTAAGAGACAATCCGCCCGGCTCGCGACGTTGTAGCCCACGCAGTGCCCATGGCGACAAGCCCGATGCCAGCCGGGACAAATGCTTCCCTGGAATCTAGGTACAATCACGTCACAGATTCAAACCGGTCCACGGGGAAGCTTAAGATGAAGAAGCTGGTTATTGCGCTTTCGGCGGTCGTGACATTTTCCTCCCCGGCTATTTCAGCTGACATGGCTGCCAAGGCTCCGATGAGGGCGGCACCTGTCACCTATGCGCCATCTTGGACCGGTTGCTACGTTGCCGGTGGCGGCGGTTATGGCTTTTGGAACCAGCAGAACGATGCTTCCGACGTCGTCAACAACATCCAGTTGAGTACCTCGACGACAGGAGGTGGCCGCGGCTACTTCGGCACGCTGGGTGGCGGCTGCGACTATCAAGTCCCCGTAGGCAACTGGAATGTCGTATTCGGCGCGTTCGGTGACTACGATTGGGCAAGCATAAAGGGCGATGTGAATGTGCCGCACATCGCAGCGTATGGCCACGAGAAGATGAGTTCGCAGTGGTCGGTCGGCGGTCGCGTCGGCGCGTTGGTGACGCCGAACTTGTTGACCTATTTCTCGGCCGGTTACACCGAGGCTCGGTGGGATAACGTAACTCTGGTGAATTCCGTTGTACCCTTTATCAACCTTCCGACCGGTGTCTTCATTGGGGCGACCACCTATAAAGGTTACTTCATTGGTGGCGGTTATGAATATGGACTGAACTTCCTGCCCGGTCTGTTTTGGAAGACGGAATACCGTCTTTCGGATTTGGATTCCAAGAGCAACCCCATTCGCTTTGTTGCAACCGGCGCTGCGTCTGGCGTCGAGGTCCATTCGCAAAGATATGTCCAGACCATTCGTAGCGAGCTGGTCTACCGCTTCAACTGGGGTGGCTCGGTGGTCGCGAAGTACTGATATCTCCCGACTGATCAACTAAAAAGCCCCGGGATCGTCCGGGGCTTTTTTCGTTGCGGAAGTGCGTCAGCGTGACGTTAGCCCATGACCGAGAACCCGCCGTCGATCGGGATCGCGGTGCCGGTGGTGAAATCGGAGGCGGGCGAAGACAGAAACACGGCAATGCCGGCGAAATCGTCGATCACGCCCCAACGCGCCGCCGGCGTGCGCGCCAGCACCTTGTCGTGCAGCCCGTCGATCTGCGCGCGGGCGCCCCTGGTGAGATCGGTGTCGATCCAGCCCGGCAGCACCGCGTTGACCTGGATGTTGTCCGGGGCCCAGGCCACCGCGCAGGCGCGCGTGAACTGCACGATGCCGCCTTTGCTCGCCGCGTAGGCCGACGCAAAGCTGGCGCCGAAGATCGACATCATCGAACCGATATTGATGACCTTGCCGCCGCCGGCTTGTTTCATCGCAGGGTAGACCGCCTGCGAGACCAGGAAGGCGCTGGTGAGGTTGGTCTGGATCACGCTGTTCCATTCGGCGAGATCGAGCACGTGCGGCGGTTTGCGGATGCTGATGCCGGCATTGTTGACGAGGATGTCGATCCGCCCGAGTTCGCCGGCGACGCGCGCGGCCATGGCGTCAACCGCCGCCTTGTCGGTGACATCTGCGACCACCGAAATGGCCTTTGCACCGCTGCGCGTGAGCTCGGCGGCTGCGGCAACCGATTTGGCTTCATTGCGCCCGACAACCGCAATCGCGGCACCGGCGTCCGCCAAACCGCGGGCCATGCCGAGCCCGATGCCGCCATTGCCGCCGGTGACGATGGCGACCTTGCCGCTGAGATCGAAAAGTTTTGTTTTCATTGTTGTTGTCCTTTACTTCTCGTCATGCCCGGCCTTGTGCCGGGCATCCACGTCTTACTTCGTTAGGAATCAAGCAGGAAGACGTGGATGGCCGGGACAAGCCCGGCCATGACGCGTCATCAGTTCTTGCCTTGCCAGATCAGGATCAGGCCGACCGCGCCGAGCACGGCACCATAGCCCGCCCATTGCAGCTGGTTGACCATGAAGCTCGATTGCGGCCAGGTGATCGCGCCGGTGCCCTGGCCGATCCAGAGCAGGCCGACGGCGAGCGCCAGAAAGCCGACGATCAAAAGCAATCTGGCCATGGATTCGTCCCCGCTGCCGCTTTCGAACGGCTTGACGGGCGTCCCCGGAAACCATTGCCGGGACCGACCGTAGCTGTCGATCGAATACAATGCGGGCGGCTTCGGCAAGGGCGGAAATGATCAGGGGATTGGTGATCCGGGGCAGGCTGCGCCGCGCTTACCAACGGCTCAAGACGGCAACTCGAGCTAGCAGCATTCGGGCGCGATAACGGCTTCACCTAACCAGACACAAAAAAGCCCCGGACGATGCCGGGGCTTTTGAGCTGCCGATTGGGGCAGAGATCAGTGTGTCGATCAGTACTTGGCGACGACCGGGCCACCCCAGTTGAAGCGGTAGACCAGCTCGGTCTTCGCGATGTAGGTGACCATCTTGCGCGAGTCGATGTTGCCGAACGGATCGGTACCAACGGCGCCAGCGACGCAGTTCGCTCCAACAGTCACGCAGGTGAGACGCGAGTCCTTGCGATCGTACCAGGCGGCGCGACCTTCGGTCTTCACGAACAGGCCCGGCAGGAAGTCGAGCTGATATTCGAAACCGCTGCCGATGAAGAAGCCATCAAAGGTTTGGCCCGGAACCTGAAGGCCGGATACTGCGGCGGCACCAGGAAGGATCGAGCGAATATTGTAGGCATCGGTATGAGCCTGCGTGTAGCCGGCGTTGAAGTAGGTCAGGAATGACGGGTTCACGAGATAACCGATCCGGCCGCCAACAGCCCAGGACCAATCCAACTTGTTTTCGCCGACAAAGGTTTCGCCGGGGGTGAACACGCGCCAGGCGTGGTCACCCTTGATGTCGGAGTAGGTGCCGTCGACGAAGGCGCCGACAACCCAGCGGCCGCTGAACTGGTAGTCACAGCCGACGCCAGCCGTTGCCAGCCAACCGTCCGAACCGGACGTGGCGTTGAGGACGTTGATGGCGTTGGGCGCAAGAAAATCGCGCGAGTCGCGGTTGGTGCGGGAGATGCCGTAGCCGCCACCGCCGCTGATCCAGCAGCCGGTCCAGCTTACGGCCGGGGCAACCGCGACCGGAGCCTTGGCGTAACGGGGAGCCATGTCGGCCGCGAGAGCCGGGGCAGTCAAGGCTGCCATCGCGGTCAGAGCGAGCACCAATTTCTTCATTGTCCAAACCCTCAAAATTAAGCGTCGTAACCGACCGCCCAAATGGTGCGCTTGCACCGATTCCCTAAACCCAGTGTCTGGAATATACGCGGTTCTACCTAAAATGCTGTTGCGGGGAGAGCACATCCGCCCGAAAAGGAACTCCGGGAAAGCGCCTCAAAAATAGGCACGATCAGGCAAACAAGCCGAAAGGCTGGCAAACCCAACAATCGCGTGCCTTAGGGCCGATCGACATTCAGGATTCCCAAGAGGTGTAATCGCTGATTCATAGGGTTCCGTGATTTGCACGGAGCGGATGATGGCGACGAGAAGATACGAGCTGAACGAGGCGCAGTGGGTAAAGATTTCACCACTGCTGCCGGGCAAGGGTGGCGACCCTGGCCGGACGGCCGCGGATAACCGTCTGTTCGTGAACGGATGTTTGTGGGTTCTGCGCTCTGGGGCGCATTGGTGCGACCTGCCGGAGCGGTACGGCAAGTGGAAATCGGTGCACCGGCGGTTCAGCCGCTGGTGCCATGCGGGCGTCTGGGAACGTGTGTTCACAGCCCTGACGGCGGACCGTGACAATCAGTATCTGATGATCGACAGCACCATCGTTCGTGCCCATCAGCAGGCAGCGAGCGGAAAAGGGGGGCCAAAGATCAGGCGCTGGGGCGCTCCCGAGGTGGACTGACGACGAAGATCCACATGCTGGCCGACGCGCTCGGTCGCCCGCTCCGCTTCGTCATTACGGCCGGCCAGACTGGCGACGTCACCCAGGCGCCTGCCTTACTTCACGGTCAGAACGGCGATGCCGTGCTCGCCGACAAAGCCTATGACAGCAACGCCATGCGCGCGATCATCGCTGATATGGGCGCAACAGCGGTCATCCCGTCCAACCGAACCCGCAGGATCATCATCCCGCACGACACCATGGCCTACAAACAGCGCAATCGCATCGAGCGCTGCTTCTGTCGCCTCAAGCACTTCCGGCGCTTGGCCACACGCTACGACAGACGATCTTCCCACTTTGCCGGCTTCATCCACCTCGCCGCAGCAATGATTTGGGGGCAATGAATGTCGATCGGCCCTAGGGCGAGATCGCCCCCGGAGGTCAGACGTCCAGCAAGTCTTCGCTGGCAAACTCCGCCTTGTCGGTGATGAAGGCGAATCTGGCCTCGGCCTTGGTTCCCATCAGCCGTTCCACCGAATCGGCAGTGCCTTCGCGGTCGTCGGCCAGCAGCACCACGCGCAGCAGGGTGCGCTTGGCCGGGTCCATCGTGGTTTCCTTGAGCTGCGCCGGCATCATCTCGCCGAGCCCTTTAAAGCGGCCGACATCGACCTTGGCGTTGGCGTTGAATTCGCTCTTCAGCAGCGCGTCCTTGTGGGCGTCGTCGCGGGCGTAAACCGTCTTGGCACCGTGGGTGAGCCGATAGAGCGGCGGCACCGCAAGATAGAGATGGCCCTCATCGATCAGCCGCGGCGTCTGCCGGTAGAAGAAGGTGATCAGAAGCGAGGCGATGTGGGCGCCGTCGACGTCGGCGTCGGTCATGATGATGATGCGGGAATAGCGCAGGTCTTCCTCGCGGTAATGCGCGAGCGTGCCGCAGCCGATCGCCTGCATCAGGTCGGAGAGCTGGGCGTTGGCGGTGAGCTTGTCCTTGCCGGCGGAGGCGACGTTGAGGATTTTTCCGCGCAAGGGCAGCACGGCCTGGGTCTTGCGGTCGCGCGCCTGCTTGGCGCTGCCCCCGGCCGAGTCGCCTTCGACAATGAACAGCTCCGAGCCTTCGGTCGCGGTGTTGGTGCAGTCGGCGAGCTTGCCGGGCAGGCGCAGCTTCTTCACCGCGGTCTTGCGCGAGGTTTCCTTCTCGGCGCGGCGGCGCAGCCGCTCGTCGGCACGCTCGACGACGAAATCCAGCAGTTTGTTGGCCTGCAGCGGATTGCCGGACAGCCAGTGGTCGAACGGGTCCTTGATCGCCTGTTCGACGATCTTCTGCGCCTCGGCGGTGGCGAGGCGGTCCTTGGTCTGGCCCTGGAATTCAGGTTCGCGCACGAACACCGAGAGCATCACGGCCGCGCCCACCATGACGTCTTCCGAGGTGATCGGAGCGGCGCGCTTGCCCTGGCCGATGCGCTCGGCGTGGTCCTTCAGGCCGCGCAGCATGGCGCTGCGCATGCCGGATTCATGGGTGCCGCCGTCGGGCGTCGGCACGGTGTTGCAATAGGAGGAGAGGAAGCCGTCGGCGTCCGCCGTCCAGGCCACCGCCCATTCGCAGGCGCCGTGGGCGCCGTTGCGCCCCGATTTGCCGGAGAAGATATCCGGGTGCACCAGCGTGTCGGCGTGGATCGCGGCGCCGAGATAATCCTTCAATCCCCCGGGGAAATGGAATTCGTCCTCGGCCGGCACCTCGTCGATGCCGCGCAGCAGTTCCGGATCGCAGCGCCAGCGAATCTTCACGCCGCCGAACAGGTACGCCTTCGAGCGCGCCATCTTGAACAAGCGTTGCGGCTTGAAGGCGGCCTTGGCGCCGAAAATCTCGGTGTCGGGCTTGAAGCGGATGGTGGTGCCCCGGCGGTTGTTGATCTTGCCGAGTTCCTGCAGCTTGCCCTTGGGATGACCACGCTCGAAGGTCATCTTGTAGAGCTTTTGTTCGCGCGCGACCTCGACCTCGAGGAGCGAGGAGAGGGCGTTGACGACGGAGACGCCGACGCCGTGCAGGCCGCCCGAGGTCTCGTAGACCTTGGAGTCGAACTTGCCGCCGGAATGCAGCGTGCACATGATGACTTCGAGCGCGGACTTCTTCGGAAACTTCGGATGCGGATCGATTGGAATGCCGCGGCCATTGTCGGTCACAGTCAGGAATCCGTCCGCGCTCAGCGTAACCTCGATGAAAGAGGCGTGGCCTGCCAGCGCCTCGTCCATGGAGTTGTCGATGACTTCGGCGAACAGGTGGTGCAGCGCCTTTTCATCGGTGCCGCCGATATACATGCCGGGCCGGCGCCGCACCGGCTCCAGCCCCTCCAGCACCTCGATATCCGCCGCAGTATAGCCGGCTTCGGCGCTGCTGGATTTGGCGGCGACCTTCAGCGAGGCGCGGCCCTTCGGTTCATCGGCGCCGAACAAGTCGCTGGCGGATTTGGTTTTGGCAGCTGTTTTCAATGGCTTGGGCATGGTTCTTCATGTGGTGCGCGCAATCTGGCGCAGCGAATCGGTCTGTCTGACTATGCCACGGATGGGCTCAAAAAGTGACGGCCGGGCCGAACGCTGCAACCACTCGGGCCGGCCGTACCACGAGATAAGTGCTGTTGTCAGGCGCGGAACACGGGAGAGCGGCTAAATCACGCCCGGTGTCCGCCTTTGTGACTTGAAGTCACGCAACGGGCTGGCGTACCTGTTCCAAGGCCATGGGCTCGCGGGTTTGATTCAATGGCCGGATTTGGGGCTGGAAGGCGTTTAAGGGATGCAAGATTTTGCGCGCGCCCTGGCTGATTTCGTGCGCGATCATCAGGCCTGGGCAGCACCGATTGTGCTGCTGCTGGCGTTCGGCGAATCGCTGGCGTTCGTTTCACTGGTCGTTCCGGCCTGGGGGGCTCTGGTCGCGATCGGCGCCCTGATGGGCGTCAGCGGCATCAACTTCTGGCCGATCTGGATCGCCGGCGGCATTGGCGCGGGCCTCGGCGATTGGGTCTCCTACTGGGTCGGCTTCAAATACAAGGAGCAGGTGGCCCAGATCTGGCCGCTGTCGCGCTATCCGGAAATCCTGCCGCGCGGCGAGGCTTTTGTAAAAAAGTGGGGCGTGCCCTCGATTTTCATCGGGCGGTTCTTCGGGCCGTTGCGGGCGTCGGTGCCGCTCGCCGCCGGCATTTTCGAGATGCCGTATTGGCCGTTCCAGATCGCCAATTTCGTCTCCGCGTTGGTGTGGTCGGCAGCGTTGTTGCTGTTTGGCGACGTGATCGCTCACATAATCGAATGGGTGTGGCGGTTGTTGTGACGCAAGGCGCTCGCGCTGCCGGAATAAGCCGCCGGGGGCAGGGGTTAGCTCTCATGATGGAGAACACCGCGCTTGCCTGCCGTCGCACCGGCGTCATCGCGCCAGCACTGAAGGGCTGGTAGAAGCGGCGGCAACCAGGGCCGAGAACACGTCACCGAGAACACGTCACACGGACACGTCGATAAAGCGGGAAATCCCGCGAACCGCATTCATCGTCTCACTGGGAGGACATCACATGGAACTGACACGACGTCACGCACTCGCCGGAGCCGCGGCTCTCGCCGCTTCACCTCTGTTGCCCGGCATGCCGGCCAGGGCGGCCGCGCCGGCCGCCGAGAAGCAGGCTCCGAGTTTCTATCGTTACAAGGTCGGCGACGCCCAGGTGAACGTCATCTCCGACGGCATCAACAACTTCGCGCTGGGCGATACTTTCGTGCTCAACGTCAAGAAGGACGAAGTCAACGCCGCGCTCGAAAAGGCGTTCATGCCGAAAGACAAGATGAGCATCCAGTTCGCGCCGCTCGTCATCCATACTGGCGGCAAGCTTGTCGTCGTCGACACCGGCAACGGCCCGGGCGCTTTCGCGTCGAGCAAGGGCAATGTCGGACAGTTCGCCAGCAACTTGGTCGCCGCCGGGATCGATCCCAAAGCCGTCGACATGGTGGTGATCTCGCACTTCCACGGCGACCACATCAACGGCCTCTTGACCGCCGACAACGTGCTGGCATTCCCGAATGCCGAGGTGCTGGTGCCGGCCGCCGAGTGGAAGTACTTCATGGATGACGGCGAGATGGGCAAGCAGACCACGGAGCGGATGAAGGGCGTGTTCGCCAATGCGCGCCGCGTGTTCGACGCCGGACTGAAGAAGAAGGTCACGCCTTACGAAATGGGCAAGGACGTCGCTCCCGGGCTGCAGGCGGTGGCTTCCCACGGTCACACGCCGGGCCACACCTCGTATGTCCTGTCGTCCGGTTCGGACAAGGTTTTCATCCAGTCCGACGTCACCAACCTGCCGGCGTTGTTCGTCACCAATCCAGGCTGGCATCTGATGTTCGATCAGGACCCGGCGATGGCGGAAGCCACCCGCCGCAAGGTCTATGACATGCTGGTGGCCGACAAGATGCGGGTCCAGGGCTTCCATTTTCCATTCCCGGCCAATGGCTTTGTCGAGAAGGACGGTACCGGTTACCGGCTGGTTCCGGCGCCGTGGAATCCGGTGATCTGACCAATCGGTCATCGTCGAAATCCGAGCAATGGGCCGCCCTTCGGGGCGGCCTTCGTGTTCTGGCCCGGTGTTTTGGCTTGACGGTGGAACCGAGCGGCCTTATAGCCCCGGCCCATGATCAACGCTTCGACCAGCATCATCGCCCGCCGCCGCCGCATTGTCGCGGTATGGGCGGTTGTCTGCGTTTAAGATCATCGCCTCTGCCGCCGGATATGATCCGCGGCTCTTTCCCTTCAAGACACGCGGTTTGATCTGGCGGCTCCTACGTCAAGCAGGAGTTTGAAATGTATACGCCGCCTCCGTTCAAGCCCGACCGTGCCGCCAGCCTGGCGTTTGCGGAAGCGCGCGGCTTTGGCCTCGTCTGCGCGTGGGATGGCGCCAAGCCGATTGCCTCGCCGCTGCCGTTCTATCTCGGCTTTGCCGATGACGGGACGCCGCGCGCGCTGTTTCATGTTGCCCGTCATAATCCGCTGGTAAAGCTCGCCGGCGGGACCTCGTCCTGGCTGCTGGCCGTGAACGGCGCGGATGCCTATGTGTCGCCCGACTGGTACGTCTCGCCCGATCAAGTGCCGACCTGGCTCTACCAGGCCGTGCACCTGACGGGCACGGTACGGGCACTGTCCGACGACGAACTGGCCGAGCAGATCGAGACGCTCAGCGCCAAGTTCGAAAACCGGCTGCTGCCGAAGAAGCCCTGGTTGTCGTCGAAAATGACGGCCGGGCGGCTGGATGCCATGAAGAAGGCGATCGTGGGACTGGTGATGACGGTTGACGAGATCGAGGGCAGCTTCAAGTTGAACCAGCACAAATCCGACGCCGACTACTCAGCCATCAGCAATGCGCTGGCGTCACAGGGGGACGCCGACGCAGCCGAGATCGCAGGACTGATGCGCGAGGCGCGCCCGCAGGCTTTTATGTCAGACACAGCAGCAACGAACGAAGCGACGACGCTTGAAAGGAATGTGTGATGAGCACGAAGAAGAAAATCGGTATTCTGGGCGCGTCAGGCTACACCGGCGCCGACGCGGTGCGCCTGCTGGCGCGGCATCCCAATGCCGAAATCACCGCACTGACCGCCAATACCCATGCCGGCAAGTCGATGAACGACGTGTTCCCGCATTTCTTCATGCTGGATCTGCCCAAGCTCGTGGAATGGGAAAAGGTCGACTGGAGCCAGCTCGACGCGGTGCTCTGCGGGCTGCCGCACGGCACCACGCAGGAAATCATCGCCGCGGTGCTGAAGGCCAATCCGAAAATCAAGGTCCTCGACATGTCGGCCGACTTCCGGCTGCGCAACAAGGAGACCTACGCGCAATGGTACGGCCATGAGCACCGGGCGCTCGAATTGCAGGGCGAAGCGGTCTACGGCCTGACCGAATTCTACCGAGAGAAGATCACCTCGGCGCGGCTGGTCGCCTGTCCGGGCTGCTATCCGACGGCAGCGCTGCTGGCGCTGGTGCCGCTCGCCAAGGCCAAGCTGATCGACGTCGACGACATCATCATCGACGCCAAATCCGGCGTCACCGGCGCCGGGCGCGGCCTCAAGCAGAACACGCTGTTCAGCGAGGCCGGCGAGGGGCTGTCGCCCTATTCGGTCGGCACGCACCGGCATGCGCCGGAGATCGAGCAGGAGATCGGCGTCGCTGCCGGTTCGACGGTGACGATCAACTTCACGCCGCATCTCATTCCGATGGCGCGGGGCGAACTCTGCACCTCCTACGTCAAGCTCAACGGGGCTACGCCGGACGATCTGCGGGGCGCGCTGGAAAAAGCCTACCAGAACGAACCGTTCGTGCATGTGGTCAAGAAGGGCGTGCTGCCGCAGACCCAGAACGTGCGCGGTTCGAACTACGTCCAGATCGGCGTGATCGCCGACCGGATCAAGAACCGCGCCATCGTGATCTCGACGCTCGACAATCTGGTGAAGGGCTCGGCCGGTCAGGCGATCCAGAACATGAACCTGATGTTTGGATTTCCCGAGACCGCCGGACTGGAGCAGATCGCGCTGTTTCCGTAACTTGGGCCTAAGCCGGCATCACGCTATCAGCGCGATGCTGGCGCGGCCGCCCGTTCGGCCGTCGGGGCTTGCGAGCGCATCCCAGAACCGCAGAATCCACAGTTGCGTCCAGCGAAGGCGCGTCTACTGTTTTGCCGCAACATGCGGCTGATGCTGAGTCTCGCCGACAGCGAGAGGAATTCGTGGACGAGGCGACGCTTCAATTCTACCGCGGCCATGCCGAGGCTTACGCGGCGCGCGAGATCACCTCGCGTCGGGCAAGGCTGGAGGCGTTCCTCTCGCTGCTTCCACCTGGCGCTGCCATCCTCGAACTCGGATGCGGCGCCGGCGGCGACACCGCGGAAATGCTGGCGCGGGGCTTCGACGTATCTCCGACGGACGGATCGCCGGAAATGGCTGAGGTGGCGTCGCGCCGTCTCGGCCGCCCGGTCGGGACGCTGCTGTTTCATGACATCGACGCGGTCGGGACCTATGACGGCGTGTGGGCCAATGCCTGCCTGCTGCACGTTCAGCGCGATGAACTGGCGCAGGTGCTGTCGCTGATCTGGCGCGCGCAAAAACCCGGCGGCGCTTTCTTTGCCAGCTTCAAGACCGGCGACGCCGAAGGTCGCGACACGCTAGGCCGCTACTACAATTACCCGTCGCCTGACTGGCTGCGCGAAACCTACGCCAGCGCGGGCAACTGGAATTCGCTTGAAATCGAGACCGGCGAGGTCATCGGCTTCGACAACCAGTGGGCCCCGATGCTGTTTGTCGTGGCCCGGAAAAGCCCCTGATCTGATGGTCCTTCAGTCCGGCAAGACAATTTTCCGCGTCCTGGTCGTTCTGGCGATTACGCAGGTCATCGGATGGGGCACGATCGGACTTCTTGCGGTCGTGGGCGGGCAGGTCGCCGCCGATCTTCACATGGACATCTCGGCGGTGTTTGCCGGCAACTCGATCTTCTATGTCCTGATGGGTCTGTGCGCTCCGATCCTGGCAAAGCCGTTCACGCAATTTGGTGCCCGCCGGGTGATGATCGCGGGGACCGTCATCGGTGCGCCAGGCTTCGTTTTGCTGTCGTTCGCTCACGGCCCGATACAGTTTTTCGCTGCGTGGGTGATGCTCGGCGCGGCCGGCAGCGCCACGCTGGCCACGGCCGCCTACATCCTGCTCAACGAGATCGCCGGCCGAGACGCGAAGCGTGGCATCGGCGCCATGATGCTGGTGACCGGGCTTTCCAGCAGTGTTTTTTGGCCTACCACGTCGTTTCTGTCAGACGTTGTGGGCTGGCGTGGAACCTGTCTGGTCTATTGCGGGATGCTGCTGCTTCTGTGCCTGCCGCTCTATTATTTCGGATTGCCGCGCCGAACCGAACCAAAAGATGAGGCGATTTTCGCGGCGCAGCCGGCCAGCAAGTCGCCCATCGTGAAAAAAAGCACGTTCCTGCTGATTCTGGCCGCGCTCGCGCTCAATGCATTCGTCGCCTTCGGATTCAGCGCCGTGCTGATCGAGCTTCTGAAGGTGGAGGGCCTGTCGGCGGCCACGGCCGTAACCTTCGGCTCGATGCTGGGCGTGATTCAGGTCAGCGCGAGGGGATTGGATTTTCTTGGCGGCGGGCGGTGGGATGGGATTACGACGGGGCTGTTTGCCGGCTCGGCGATTCCTGTGGCGATGTTTCTTCTGCTGATCGGCGGCGGATCGCATTGGGCGATCGCGGCCTTCATTCTGCTGTATGGTATGGGCAGCGGCGCGTTCGCGGTCGCCCGTGCGACCATACCACTGGTGTTCTACGACCAGGCCGAATTCGCCAAGGCGACCTCGCGCATTGCGCTGCCGCTCAATCTCATTTCCGCAGCGTCGCCTCCGGTTCTCGTTGGCTTGCTGACGCAGTTCGGCAGCAACGCGCTGCTTGGCCTTGCGATGGCATGTTCTTGCGGGGCGCTCCTGATCCTGCTCTGGCTCAGGAAATTGCGTCCGACGATCGGGGCGATGGCCGCAGACTGATCGCGATGCAGAGGCTCGCGTCGCTCAGAGCACCTGGAAGATCGCCAGCGCCAGCACGGCCTGCGCGAGGAAGCCGACGGTGAAGGCGAGCGTCCGGAACACCGGCAGGCCGAGCGTATAGACGATCAGGTGCGCGACGCGGGACCAGAAATAGACCATGCAGGCCATCACGGTCCATTTGGTGGAATAGTCGGCCGCGTTGAGGATCAGCACCAGGGGGGCGAAGATGATGAGGTTCTCGACCGCGTTGTCATGCGCGAACATCAGCCGGTTGGCCCATTCGGCATGCGGCTTGTCGTTGCGCGAGGGATTGGCCATGGCGCCGGAAAGGCCGCGGATCTGACAGCGGTTGATGATGTAGGGGACCCACAGCAGACCGGTCAAAATCACGGTCAGCGTCAGCCAGAACAGTTCACGCGTCATCGTTTCCCCCTCGCTCGATTTCGATTCCCGATACGGGATATCAGCTTATAGCCAACCCCGCGGGCTTGCGCTACGCGCGGACGCGAACGTAGCTGCCGGGCGCATCCTCGATCGGCGGCATCGCCTCGGAGCCGACCGCGCGCGCGGGCACCATCTCGGCGTCGAGGCCCTCCAGCCATTGACGCCAGTCCGGCCACCACGATCCCTTGTGCTCGGTGGCGTTCTTGAGCCAGTCGGCCAGCGTGACGTCCTTGATGTTGTCGTTGGTCCAGTACTGATATTTTCCAGACGCCGGCGGGTTGACCACGCCGGCAATGTGGCCGGATCCGGACAGCACGTATTTGACCGGCCCGCCGAAGAACTGCGAGCCGTACAGCACCGAATCCGCGGGCGCGATGTGATCTTCGCGCGTCGCCAGATTATAGACCGGCACCTTCACCTTCGAGAGGTCGAGCAGCGTGTTATCAAGCACCATGCTGCCGGTGGACAGCCGGTTCTCCAGGTAGCAGTTGCGCAAGTAGAAGGAATGGTTGGCTGCCGGCATCCGCGTCGCGTCGGAATTCCAGTGCAGCAGGTCGAAGGAGGAGGGCGGCTGCCCCTTCAAATAGTTGCTGATGACGTACGACCAGATCAGGTCGTTCGAGCGCAGCATGTTGAAGGCCATCGCCATCTTGCTGCCTTCGAGCACGCCGGCCGACGCCATGTCGCGTTCGAGCGCCGAGATCTGGTCTTCGTCGACGAAAACAAGGAGATCGCCGGCATGGGTGAAGTCGACCTGGGCTGCAAAGAACGTCGCCGAGGTGACGCGCACGCGGCGCTTTTCGGCGAGCCACGCCAGGGTCGAGGCGAGCAGGGTGCCGCCGACGCAATAGCCCGCGGTATGAACCTTCATCTCGCCCGTGACCTTTTCGATGACGTCCATCGCGGTCAGCGGTCCCTGCCTCATGTAGTCGTCGAACGTCTTCTTGCCGAGTTCCTTGTCCGGATTGACCCAGGAGATCACGAACACGGTGATGCCCTGATCGACGCACCATTTGATGTAGGATTTTTCCGGCTTCAGATCGAGGATGTAGAACTTGTTGATCCAGGGCGGCACGATCAGCAGCGGCGTGCGCAGCACGGTCTCCGTGGTGGGCGTGTACTGGATCAGCTGCATCAGCTCGTTCTGGAAGATCACCTTGCCCGGCGTCGTCGCCATGTTGACGCCGACCACGAGGTTGGTGGGATCGGACTGGCGGATACGCAGCGTGCCGCGGCCGGTTTCGATGTCCTCGGCCAGCATCTTCATGCCGCGCACCAGATTGTCGCCGTTCGAGGCCAGCGTCTCGCGCAGCACTTCGGGGTTGGTGAAAACGAAGTTCGACGGCGAGATCGCATTGCTGATCTGCTGGACGTAGAATTCGGCCTTCTTGCGCGTGTGCGGATCGATGCCTTCGGCGTTCTTCACCAGTTCCTGCGCCCATTGCGTGGTGAGCAGGTAAAGCTGCATCACGAAGTCGAAGAACTTGTTGGTCTTCCACTCCGGATCCTTGAATCGCTTGTCGCGCGGCGACGGCTCGATCGCGGGCGGGGCCTCTTCGCCGGCCATGCGGCGCACCGTCGAGCCCCAGAGATCGAGGTAGGCTTTGGCCATCTTGACCTGCAGATCGGACGCCCGCTCCTTGTCCGAAAGCCAGTATTCGGCGACCGTGCTGAAGGTCTTGATCACCTCGGCGATCTCATTCGGCGGTTTGTCCTTCGGCTCACCGTTTTCGCGCGGCTTCAGGTAGGCCGCGAGCGCCTGGCCACTGCTCTCCATGGCCCTGGCGATATTCATGGCGAAGGCTTCAGCGTTGAAGGATTTCGCAGCGTGGATTTCGGTGTTAACGTCGGTCATGTCTGGGACACTATAGCTTCATTTCGAGTTCGTCACCGCGCCTGACGGCGGCGGTAGGTTTGGGTTAATCCTGTTGCACTGCGATAAGATTTCTCCGTTCGGACACATTGAAGCCGCACCGTTTGAGTTACCTGTTCTGGCTTTAATCGTTTCGGGCGACAATGGTTTGAAGGGTTGCGGAGAATTTGACGCAGCTCGACGATCCAGCGCTGCAAGGCGCATACCAACAGCCCTTGCCAACGCGCACAGTGCAAACGATCTAAGGCAACGGGACAGGTATTGGGGACTTCCGCACGGATGCCGGTGGATCGGATGATAAGGCTGTGGTCGATGGCCGCGCTGTTCGCAACCGCGCTCGCGGTCAGCGGCTGCTCGACCTCGATCGCGGATTTGCCAGGCGTCGGCGTGCCGGGCGACGCGCCCGCGCGTCCGAAGGAAGCCGCCGGGGGCTATCTGCCGGTCCACGACCTGCCGCCGGAGCGCGACGAGGCTGTCATCAAGCCGGCGGAGCAGGCCAAGATCGAGGCCGAACTGCGTGCCGCGCGGGATCGTCAGGCGGCCGCGGCCGCAGCAAATCCTGCCGCCAAATAAGCTGCCTGTTTTTGACGCGTTCGTGACCGCGATCCGGCTGCCGCCCCAAATGAAGTCCCGGCAGGCTTTCGCTTGAGAACGCTATAGTCTCTGGCGCTACGGGGCACCCGTGCTAAAAGAGCCTTAATTCAACCGCATCACGGTCCGGCACACAGGATCTTGCGCCTGAATTCGCTCTAAATCATTGATTGAGCGCGAGTTTTGGACGAAGCCGAATTCGGCTTCGAAAACCGCAGATTCTACCGATTCTGTCCCGCTGGTCGTCGGAGCAAGGGTCCCATGGAAGATTTCTACCGCATCCGCCGTCTGCCGCCTTACGTGTTCGAACAGGTCAACCGGGCCAAGGCGGCCGCGCGGAACGCGGGTGCCGACATCATCGACCTCGGCATGGGCAACCCGGATTTGCCGACGCCGGCCCACGTGATCGAGAAGCTGAAGGATACGCTGGGCAAGCCGCGGACCGACCGTTATTCGGCCTCGCGCGGCATCACCGGGCTGCGCAAGGCGCAGGCCGCCTATTACGCGCGCCGGTTCGGCGTCAAGCTCGATCCGGAAACCCAGGTCGTAGCGACCCTGGGCTCCAAGGAAGGCTTCGCCAATGTGGCGCAGGCGATCACCGCGCCCGGCGATGTCGTGCTGTGTCCCAATCCGAGCTATCCCATTCACGCCTTCGGCTTCCTGATGGCGGGCGGGGTGATCCGCTCAGTGCCGTCGGAGCCGACGCCGCAATTCTTCGAAGCGGTGGAGCGCGCGATCATCCATTCGATCCCGAAGCCGATCGCGCTGATCGTCTGCTATCCGTCCAATCCGACCGCCTATGTCGCCGACCTCGATTTCTACAAGGATCTGGTGGCGTTCGCGAAGAAGCACGAGATCTTCATCCTGTCGGATCTGGCCTATGCCGAAGTCTATTTCGACGACAAAAACCCGCCGCCCTCGGTGTTGCAGGTTCCCGGAGCGATCGACGTCACGGTCGAATTCACCTCGATGTCGAAGACGTTTTCGATGGCGGGCTGGCGTATGGGCTTTGCCGTCGGCAACGAGCGCATCATCGCCGCGCTGGCGCGGGTGAAATCCTATCTCGACTACGGCGCGTTCACGCCGGTCCAGGTCGCGGCCACCGCGGCCTTGAACGGACCGGATGATTGCATTCGCGAGATGCGCGACACTTACCGCAAGCGCCGCGACGCGCTGGTGGAAAGTTTTGGCCGCGCGGGATGGGATATTCCGCCGCCGGCCGCCTCGATGTTCGCCTGGGCGCCGCTGCCGAAAGCCTTTGAGGGCGTCGGCAGCATGCAGTTCGCCACCCTGATGGTGGAGAAATCGGGCGTGGTGGTGTCGCCCGGGGTTGCCTTCGGCGAGCACGGCGAGGGCTATGTCCGCATCGCCATGGTGGAAAACGAGCAGCGTATTCGCCAGGCCGCGCGCGGCGTGCGGCGCTTCCTTGAAAGCGGCATTGAAACGTTGCACAACGTGGTTCCTCTCGCCAACCGGCGGTAGGCATGATCCCGAAAAGCGGACTTCCGGTTTTCGGAACCAGATCGTGCTTGGTTAGCTCTCTTCGGCAGGTTTTTTGGTCATGGTCGCACCCCTGAAAGTGGGCATCGCGGGGCTCGGCACTGTTGGCGCCGAAGTCGTCCGCCTCATCGAAGCGCAGGCGCGGACCTTGTCGGCGCGCAGTGGACGCGCGGTGCGCGTCGTCGCCGTCACCGCGCGCTCCAAGGTGAAGAAGCGCAAGCTCGATCTGCGCGGCATCGAATGGGTCAAAAGCCCGCTGGCACTGGCCAATCACCCCGGCATCGATTGCTTCGTCGAGCTGATGGGCGGTTCCGGCGATCCGGCGCTGTCGGCGATCGAGGCGGCGCTCAAATCGGGCAAGTCGGTGGTGACTGCCAACAAGGCGCTGATCGCCAAGCACGGCGTGCGGCTGGCCAAGGCCGCCGAGAAGCATGGCGGCGCGCTGAACTACGAGGCGGCGGTGGGGGCGGCGATCCCCGTCATCAAGACCCTGCGCGAGGGGCTGGCCGGCACGTCAGTCAATCGCGTCTACGGCATCCTCAACGGCACCTGCAATTACATCCTGACCCGGATGGAACAGGAGGGCCTGTCGTTCGCCGAATGCCTGAAGGACGCGCAGCGGCTCGGCTATGCCGAGGCCAATCCGTCGTTCGACGTCGATGGCCACGACACCGCCCAGAAGCTTGCTATCCTGGCCAGCCTCGCGTTCGGCACGAAGGTTGCACAGAGCGCGGTCTACGTCGAAGGAATCTCCTCGATCGCGCCGGAAGATCTGCGCGCCGCTGAGGAACTCGGCTATCGGGTCAAATTGCTTGGGGTCGCGGTGCGGACGGCGAAGGGAATTGAACAGCGCGTGCATCCGACCATGGTGCCGAAATCATCCTCGATTGCGCAAGTCATGGGCGTCACCAACGCCGTCACCATCGACGGCGAGGGCATCCCGCCGATCACGCTGGTCGGCCCGGGCGCCGGAGGCGCGGCCACCGCGTCCGCCGTCGTTGCCGACATCGCCGATGTGGCGCGCGGGATTCGCGCCAAGCCGTTCGGACGCCCGGTTGAGCGCCTGCGCGCGACCACAAAAGCGCCGATGGAACGCCATGAGGGCGGCTATTATATTCGCCTGATGGCGCGCGACCTCGCTGGAACCGCTGCCACCATCGCGACCCGTCTGGCGGAACAGAAGATATCGCTGGAATCGATCGTGCAGCGTCATCCCGACGGCGTTGACGCCAACGGGTCGACCAAGAAAGCGTCACCTGTTCCGGTTATTCTGATTACCTATGCAACGTCGGAAGATGCGGTCTATCGTGCGCTGGAAGCGGTGCAGCGCGACAAGGTGATCAGCGGCCGGCCGCAGGTAATACGGATCGAGAAGAACTAGCGCGATTCCGGTGATCGCGCGTACGCGCAATCCACGGATTGTGCGCCACAAAGAAACGAATAGGCGGACCGTATGGTCCGCTGTGAAGACTCAAAGGAGTGCTTGGTATGTCGACCCATATTTCCGTCCCGCCGCAGCTGTTGCTCGAGCGCATTCTCACGCTTGAAATCGTGCGGGTAACGGAACGCGCCGCGGTTTCGGCCGCGCGTTTGCGCGGCCACGGTCAGGAAAAGGCGGCCGATCAGGCTGCGGTCGACGCGATGCGGCGCGAACTCAACAAGCTGCCGATCGAAGGCACCATCGTGATCGGCGAGGGCGAGCGCGACGAGGCGCCGATGCTGTTCATCGGCGAGAAGGTCGGCCTCAACGCCGGC
Organism: Bradyrhizobium sp. OAE829; assembly: GCF_040546575.1. Taxonomy (NCBI): domain Bacteria; kingdom Pseudomonadati; phylum Pseudomonadota; class Alphaproteobacteria; order Hyphomicrobiales; family Nitrobacteraceae; genus Bradyrhizobium; species Bradyrhizobium sp. OAE829. Next base: position 8,259,717 of record NZ_JBEPOE010000001.1, read on the forward strand.
CCGCAGGTCGATATCGCCGTCGATCCGCTCGAAGGCACCACGCTGTGCGCCAAGAACATGCCGGGCGCGATCGCGACCATGGCGATGGCCGATGGCGGCACGCTGCTGCACGCGCCCGACGTCTACATGCAAAAGCTCGCGGTCGGCCCCGGTTACGCCAAGGGCGTGGTCGAACTCGACGCTTCGCCCGCCGACAATGTGCGCCGGCTTGCCAAGGCAAAAGGCGTCGACCCCGCAGCAATCACCGTGCTGGTGCTTGATCGTCCGCGCCACGCCGACATCATTGCCGGCGTTCGCAGCACGGGCGCCGCGGTTCGCCTGATCACCGACGGCGACGTTGCCGGCGTGATCCATTGCGCCGATCCTGACAACACCGGCGTCGACATGTATATCGGCACCGGCGGTGCGCCCGAGGGCGTGCTGGCGGCGGCCGCGTTGCGCTGCATCGGCGGCCAGATGCAGTGCCGCCTGATCCTCGACTCCGAGGAAAAGCGCGAGCGCGCCCACAAGATGGGCGTCACCGATCCCAAGATGATCTACGGCATCGAGGACATGGCGCGGGGCGACTGCCTGTTCGCGGCGACCGGCGTTACCACCGGTTCCCTGCTGTCCGGTGTCAAGTTCCGCAAGGACGTCATCGAAACCGAAACCGTCGTGATGCGTTCGGTCACTGGTACTGTCCGCTACATCAAGGCCGAGCACCGGCAGCTGGACAAGTTCCACCTCGATTGAGAGGTTTGAATATGGCTGGAGAAATCATCATCCGGCCGATCGGCGAAGACGAGCGCGCGGCATGGAATCCGCTGTGGGACGGCTATCTCGCCTTCTACAAGACGGCGCTGACGCAGGACGTCAGCGATCTTGCCTGGTCGCGGTTTCACGATCCGGACGAGACGATGTTTGCGCTCGGCGGTTATGTCGATGGCCGGCTCGCCGGGTTCGCGCATTACCTGTTCCATCGCTCGACCTGGGCGCCGAAGCGATACTGTTACCTCGAAGATCTGTACGTCGCGGACGGCGCGCGCGGCCACGGGCTGGGGCGCGCGCTGATCGAGGCGGTGTACCAGAAGGCCGAGGCGGCGGGGGCAAGCCGGGTCTATTGGCTGACCCAATCGAGCAACGCGCAGGCGCGTGCGCTCTACGACAAGGTTGCCGACAATCTCGGATTCATCCAGTACCGAAAGGTGATTTAGTTTTCGTCCAATCAAGAACAAGAAACAGGGAGAGAGTATGTCTGATATTTCGGCGGTGAAAGCGTTGGTGTTCGATGTGTTCGGCACCGTCGTCGACTGGCGCAGCAGCCTGATCGCGGATTTTACAAAGTGGTCCGAGAAACGCGACATCAAGGCGGACTGGACCGCGCTCGTTGACGGCTGGCGCGCGGTCTATTCGGCCTCGATGGATGAAGTGAGAAAACACCCCGAACGCGGCTACATGATCCTCGACACGCTGCACCGGCAATCGCTGGAAAAGCTGGTTGTGCAACTCGGAATATCAGGGCTCAACGACGCCGATTTGCATTACCTCACCATGGGCTGGCACCGCCTGCATCCCTGGCCGGACAGCGTCGCAGGTCTCGCGCGGCTGAAGACAAAATACATCATCTCGCCGCTCTCCAACGGCAACGTCGCACTCTTGACCAACATGGCAAAATTCGGCGGGCTGCCGTGGGACCTGATCATGTCGGCCGAACTGTTCGAGCACTACAAGCCCGACCCAGAAACCTATCTCGGCGCGGCAAAATTGCTGTGCCTGCCACCGGAGCAGGTGATGATGGTCGCCGCGCATAACCAGGATTTGAAAGCCGCGCAGAAATACGGTTTGAAGACCGCCTTCGTCGCGCGCCCGACCGAATACGGCCCCCTGCAGAAATACGATTTCGAAGCCAAGGGCGACTGGGACATTGTTGCGAAGGATTTTGGCGGAATCGCGGACAGGATGGGGTGCTAACCAGTAGCCCGCATGAGCGGAGCGATAGGCGGGCATCAGAACGAGAGGCTCCCGGATGTCGCGGAGTTTATCATCGGGCGCGCGTTCGCGCGACCCGTTGGCTCATCCGGGCTTCTGTAACGGGCCTCGATTAGTCAATCCCTTTTGCGTCATCCGCTCGCCGGGAACTTGCTTCTGTACGGGATCGGCGCAAGGGCCGTCGCCTGATGGGGTTCGTAAGAGGATAGGTCGGCCAATCTACGGAAGCGTGATCACATCGTTCGATGTGTCGACATCCCGGATGTCGGCCTGACCTGATCCATCGTCCCGGCGAAGGGACTTCGCTTCGGGAAGGCTGGTGTCGTGACCCGCCCGAAAACCTGTCGTTTTTGCTCCTAAGCCGTTGCAGCGTTAGCCTTGGTGGCCGGATTGAAGGGCGCACCGTCCTTGAGTATGCGATGCATGATCACGGCGAGCTTGCGGGCCAGCGCGACCTTAGCCTTGTTCATGCCGGCCCGTTTGGCGATCCGCATCGCCCAGCTCTTGAGCTGCGAACATCCCTTGATCGGCTTCGTCAGCATGATGTGAGCGGCCTGGTAGAGCGCCTCGCGCACGGAAGCGTCGCCGATCTTGCTGATCCGGCCCGATCGGTCGGTCTCGCCGGACTGGTGCTTCTTCGGCGTCAACCCAAAATGCGACCCGGCTTGCTTGGAGGATGTGAACCGCGCGGGATCATCGATCGCTGCGGCATAGGTCAGTGAGATGATTGGCCCCACCGCAGGCGTCGACATCAACAACCTGGCCTTGGCATTCATCAGCGACATCCTGCCTGCCCGCTTCTCGAAGGCCTTGAACTCGCTCAGCAGGACGGTCCGCACCTTGAGCAGCGCTTCTGCGATCACTTCCAGGTTGGGATGCCCCTTCACCAACTCGTTGATCCGTCCAGCAAAATCTGTTCCCGTCGTTTTGCCGACCTTCAGCCCAAAGCCGCGCAAGATCCCGCGCAGGCTGTTCTCGACGTCCAGAAGCTTGCTCTGAACCAGCTTGCGCGCCGTCAGCAAGGCTCTCACTTCCTGCGCCGCCACCGACTTGCAGTGAACCGGCCGGAACCAGCCCAGCCGCATCAGTTGCGCGATCCCCCGTGCGTCATTGCGGTCCGACTTCACTGGCATCGCCTTGAACGCGTCGTGCACGTGCCGCGTCTCCAACAGCTCAACTGCGAGCCCAGCCTGCTTCATCACCGCGTACAGCCATTGCGACAGCGGCCCAGCTTCCAGCCCGATCCGGCCCAGCCCGATCCCGAGCGAGGTGAACCAACCGATCAGCGCCGCCGGCTCGCTTGCCACCTTGCTCTCGCGGAAAATCTTGCCGTTCCCATCAACAACGCACACGCTTGAGCATTCCAATGACACGTCGATTCCTGCATAATACTCCATGGTCGTCTCTCCTTGATGCTTGGAGCGAGGTCCATCCTCGACTCCGTAAACACCATCCATGTGAGGGACGACCGCCCGCCTTCCAAGCAAGCCGCGCGAAGCGCGCACCCAACAGCGCCGTAGCAAGCGCGGCTTGCTTGGAAGGCAGACCGGGGCCCGTTACCCCATCTACGCAGGAAAACTCCGCAGCTACGCCGCGCTCAATATCACCCCGTACCAGCCAAGCCCCCGATACGTCTCGTATCCCGGCGTCGCGTGAAACGCGACCAGCGTGCCTGATCGGTCCTGGTAGAAACCGCTGCGCCGTCCATCCAGTGAAAGCTGCACGCGCTCGGTGAGGATGCCCTGGCCGTCGGAGGCCGCGATGACGCGGAATTGCGAATCGACCAGCAGCACGCGGGCCTTGTCGGCGGCGCCGACGCGCACGCCCTGGACGATGGCGCGGGCCTGCGCTTCCCAGTCGAAGTGGATCGCCAAAATGCCGGTCGCGGCGGCGTTCGCCTTGCCGCCGGCGCGGACGCTGGCGCAATAGGTGGCGACCTGGGCATGGCCGAGCAGGGGCTGGGATTCGACGTCACCCGCGACATAGTCGTCGCCCGTTCGCAAAGCCCGCGCGTCGCGAAACCATTTGGTCGACGCCACGTTCTGGCCGACGACGCCATAGCGATCCGCCCGGCCGTTGGCCAGCACGTTGCCGTCGAGATCGCAGAGCCACAAATCCAGATACACGGTGTAGGCGCCGAGGATCACGGCCAGCCGCTCCGACACATGGGTTACGGCCGCCGCATCAGGAGAGGCCGCGCAGTCGACGACGGCCGAATCGGTGGCCCACCAGCGCACGTCGCAGGTGCGCTCATAGAGGTTACGGTCGATCAGCTCGATGGCGTTCAGCGACAGATCCACCATGCGCTCGCCGCGCGACCGGTCGCTCATCCGCGCGATCGAGTTCATCAGATCGCCGGTGCGGTTGGTGAGCTGGCTTTCGAGCTCCCGCGCGATGGTCTCGACCTGCTGGCCGACATTGCGGACTTCCTGCGCGACCACGGCGAAGCCGGCGCCCTGCGCGCCGGCGCGCGAGCTTTCGATCAGCGCGTTCAGCGCCAGCATCTTCATCTGGTTGGTGATCTTCTGGATCGATTTGGTCTTGTCGCAGGCGACCTGGTTGACCTCGGCGGTGAGCCGGGAGATCAGCGCGGAGATGTCGGATTCATCCTCGTCGGTTGCTGAACGGGCCGCGGTTTTGGCGGTCGATCTTGCAAGCGCGACGGACATCTGGAACTTCCTCTGCCTTCGCCCCCTCGATCGATCTCCTGCAGAGCGAATCGGGATTTAGGTGGGCGCACGTTCCATCCGTTGTCGCGAGTCTTGCCTAATGGCGGGTTTATTTTCCGGGCCGGCTTGCGTAGTTGTACGGAGGCAAGTTGCACGTTGTTTGTGCAGGTCATTTTTTAGGCAGCGGCTGGGCTCCGCTGCGCAGCGGCGCGAACCCCGACGGGAGAGGTCGGGGTTCGCCGGCGCTGGTCAGTAGGTCTTCTTCGGGACCGAGGGCGGGGAAAAGGGGTTGAAGGGCAGGGTGCCGTTGCCCAGCTTGCCGCCGGTCACCGCGTCCAGTTCTTTTGCGGTCAGTTCGATCGGCTTTTCGTTCGCGCGTTCCATGTTGCTTCTCCTGTTGCTGTCCCGGTGCAACATTGCATCGGCCTGATCAGGACAATGACGGATCGGCTACGGCGGCGCTGTTCCCTGGGTGACAACCGAAACGGCAACAGCCCGCAAGGCGGATTGGAGCCGACATGTGTCCGGCGTCGCTCGCAGAAGGCGCAATCCGCGCTGCGTGCCACTCCGACGAAAGCCCAATAGTGCGGCAGCTGTCTTCCGGCGGATATTGCGGTAAGCTTTCGCCGGAAAAACCCGCGCCCGCTGGGCAAGAAAGGGTGATCGATAATGCCAGATCCCGTCGCCTTGTTCGCCACCGTCGTCCTGCTGTTTCCGATGGGATATTTCCTTTTGGCGGCGCCGGCCTTTCTGCTGGTGTCGCTCGACATCCCGCCGGTCACCCAGCTGTTGCGCGGCATGTTCAGTTCCTATTTCCTGATGGTGGCCATTGCCGGCGCCGTCGGGACGGTCGCCGTTGCCCTGACGGGCCGGCTGTTTGTCGCCCTTGCTATTGCCTTGATCGCGGCGTTCGCGGTCTGGACGCGCCGCTGGTTTCTGCAGCGGTGGGATGCGCAGCTCCAGGCCAGGGACGCCGGTGACGCCGAGGCGGTACGCCGGCTGCGGCGGCTGCATTGGGGTGGCATGCTGTGCAATGCGGTAGAACTCGCCGTTATCTTGATCAGCATTCCCTACGTTGTCGTCACGCCGGCTTGATCAGGGCCGCAAGGCGGTTCCACCGTTACATCACCCAACAAGGTTACGTAGAAGTCCGGAGAGAAGCCGGCTTCGCGGCAATCTCCCGTTAGGGAGGTTTGCGTACAATTGCGCGTTATTGATTGCATTGCTCGGAATAATTGTACGCCGTTACCTTCGCTGAACCGGAAAGACCGCAGAGCGGCTTTCACAGGTGGCACCAAAATGCTTGTGCATTTCGTTACGGATGAGCCTGCGAAAATTCCAGCCATCCGCGCGATGCTGGAACCGCAATATGACGTTCAGTCCCAGCTGCTGGGGACCGGCAACGCGAAGATCAGCTCAGGCGGCGTATTGATGATTGACGCCGACCTGCGCAAGCCAGCCCCGGTAGAACAGATCAAGCGCGTCCTGCAGGAGCTGCGCTGCGCTTCGGAAAGGCTGTTCGTCGTTCAAAGCCATCTGCACCACATGGTGGCCCAGGCGTATGCCCTTGGCGCGACAGCCGTGGTTTCGCGTCCAAAAGAAATCATATCGAAACTGGAGCAAATCGACGTCGCCCAGAAGGCGGCGCAGGCCGGCATCGCCGTCGCATCAACCGAGATCACCGGTGCTGCGGTGGCCTTCGCATCCATGTTTTCGGCGATACGCGAGGGCAAACCGATAACGCTTTCGAGTGCCGAGGACGCCACATCGGAGATCATCAACGGTATCGAGCAAAACGGACTTGGCGTCTGGCTTGACGACGTGCGCCGCTATCACCAGGGCACGTTCCAGCACTGCCTGCTGGTGACTGGAGTGGCGGTCGGCTTCGCCCTCAGTATCAAGTTCTCCAACGCAGACATAAGGCGGCTCGGACTGGCCGCCACGCTGCACGATGTCGGCAAGGCACGCATTCCCCTGGCTATTCTCGACAAGCCCGGACGTCTTGACCCGGGCGAAGAAGAGATCATGAAGCGCCATCCGATTATCGGATATGAATTGTTGAAGGCTCTGCCGGGAATTAGCCCGGAGACCCTTGATGGCGTGAGGCACCACCACGAGTTTCTGGATGGTTCCGGTTATCCCGATGCGCTGACCGCGCCGGAGATTTCCGACCTCGTACGATTGCTGACGATATCCGACATCTTCGCCGCGCTCATCGAGTCGCGGCCGTACCGACCGGCAATGTCCCGGCAGGATGCTTACAAGATCCTGTGCGCCATGGATGGAAAGCTGGAGCGGTCGCTCGTCAAGGCGTTTCAGAGCGTGGCGCTAACGACATGATCCAAAACTGCGAAACGAGGTTTGCGCCGTTTCCTGCAATTTCAGCCCGGACTTCTTATATGGAGCTAGACTAGCCATGGTTGCCGCAGCATCGCCGGATTCAATCGCGGAACTGACCGGCGCCGCAAAGGATCAGTCGGCTCAGCGGGATGTCCGAATCCTGAAGCAGGTGGCGGCCTTGTTCTTGTCCAATGTCGATCGCCTCCGTGAATCCCAGATAGCTGCGTTCGATGGCGTCCTTGTGCCCCTGATCGGGCGGATCGAGGCGTCAACCCTGGTCCATCTGAGCGAAGCCCTGTCCACGACGGATCTAGCGCCGTGCGAGACCATCCGCAAACTCGCGTTTCACGATGACCCCCTGGTGGCCGCGCCCGTTCTGCGAAACTCCAATCGCCTGTCGGAAGCGGACCTTGTTGAGATCGTCAAGAGCCGCAGCCAGCAGCATTTGTTGGCGATCTCCGGCAGAAATGCGCTCAGCGAAACGCTGACCGATGCGCTGATGAGGCTTGGCGACGTCAACGTCTCCAACGCGCTCGCTCGAAATGCGGGAGCACGGTTCTCCGAATGCGGCTACGCGACGCTTGTCGGAAGGGCCGAGCGTGACGAAAGCCTCGCCGAAAAGCTCGGCCTCCGCCTGGACATTCCTGCGAATTTGCTGCGCGAGCTGCTGACAAAGGCGACCGACATCGTACGGGCGCGATTTTTGACGGCACCGCGACCGGCTGTGCAGGCGCGTGGGACGAACGCCAAACCGATCAGCGCCGCCCCGCAAAAGAAGATTGACTACACACAGGCGCAGAGCGAGGTCCTGGCGCTCAATCGCGCCGGCAAGCTCAACGATTCAACGGTGAACCGGTTTGCGGTTCGGAGCGAATACGTCCACGTGGTGGCCGCACTCTCATTGTTGTCCGAGGTGAAGATCGAGGCAATTGAGCCGTTGATCGAACCGGAGCGGTTGTATGGACTGATCGTGGCGTGCAGAGCCAGCAGGTTAAGCTGGTCGACCATGACGATGATCATCCGCAATCGGCCCGGTTGCGCGCCGCCGACGCAACGGGAGCTCGATCAAGCTCACGAGGTATTTGACACCTTGTTGCTGTCCGTGGCGCAATGGACGGCGCGGTTTGGAGCCGATCGAATGGCGGCGAAAAAGATCGATTGTGCTGCTGCACCGCGGCAGTAGAGCGTTTTCCAGCGAAGCATGCCCTCGGACTTGATCCGGGGGTGGACACCGGTTCGCGTAAAGAAAACGCGTCAAAACAAGAATCCAGAGCCCCGTTCCGATTCCATCGGAACGGAAAAGGCTCTAGAAATTTGCGCTGACGTCAGGAGACGTCGAATGCCCACTCCAGAACTGCATTTTGGGCGTGGAGCAGAAATGCTTTGGCTTCGATAACGCGACATGCCCGATGCGTCATCGCCTCAGCGGACACTTCCTTGCCACGCGATACCGGAGGGCAGGGCACGAAGTCGGCCTCCGGGTGGAGCCTGTCCAGCACTGTGGGCGTGACCTGATAATCAACCAACTCCTCGGGCTCAGCATCGGCTGCCCAGCAATCGGTGACGACAAGGTCGGCATCAGCGAGTTCGTTCATATCGGCGCTGGCACGAAAGCGCGGCGTGGAAGCCGCAGCATCGCGGTCGAGCCACTTGTCGGGATGGACCTGGACGACGTTGATCGGCAGGACCGCCGCAGCCTCGATCCACGATCCCAGAATATTGGATTTTGGAGCGACAACCCCGACCTTGATCCCCTCGATACGGCCGTGCCGGTGGAGCTGAAAGGCCAGATCGCCGAGCGTTTCGCAGGGATGGTTTTGCCGGGTCCGGGCGTTGATGACAGGTGCCCGCGCAAAATGTGCGAGACTTCGCATGACGGCCAGATCCGGCGCACGGGTTACAATTCCGTCGAACCAATTGTCGAGATAGGCGGCGAGATCCTGCAAGTCCTCCCGCGTATCCCATTGCAATGGCGCATGGACGCAAATGCCGCCCATGGCCTGGATGCCTAGGTCAAAAGCCGTCGTGTTCCTCCAGCCGGAGTCGTTCACCACCAGCACGATTCGACGGCCGGCCAGGCTTTGAACCATCCGTCGCTGGCGCCAAAGCGCCGCCATCTCCTGGGCGCGCTCGATGATCGCCATCGCGTCGGAGGCATTGAGATCGCTTATCGCCAGAAGCTCGCGGATTTTCTCGCTCATTGCTCTCTTGCTCTTAGTTTCAATTAACGGCGTCCCATCCGGATGTGCGCTCGGCGTGGAACTACTTCTTCGGCTCCAATCCTACGGGCTTGTTTACAACCTTGGCTTGAGTGTCTCTAATGGATTCGGGGCTCAAGCGAACAATCGCATTGTTGTTCCGGTTTCCCTGAGGCGGTTCCTCAATGGCGAATGCTGGTGTGATGTCGACTGCGGCCGCAAATCTCGTCCGTAAGGCCGTCGTACTTGCCTCTTCGTTGTTGTTATTGGCCGTCCTGGCAGGCTGCCAGCCCGCTACGTCCGAAGGCATCAAGTTCGGCTGGTTTTACCGGATGGTCGTCGAACTGTCGCATGGCGGCGAGCCGCTCAATATAGAAGTCATTATCGGCTGCGGCTCGCAGGTCAGGCAAATCCCCGGCGAAGGGCGAAGCGCGCGCGCGATTTGGGCGCCTTACATCTACGGAGTTCGCACAAGAAACGGCGAGGGCGTTTTGGTGCAGAGCCCGAATATCTGCGACCGGGAACTCGCCAAGCAGCCGATGCCGGCGGATTTCCTGCCAGTGGTGTTCTGGGCCCCCGACGCCGGCAACCTCGAATTCATGATCGCCTACCTGCACGAACAGGCCTACGCGCAGCCGGTCGCAAAGCTCAAATTCCATAAGGCTGCTTTCACCGAGGTAACCAAGGCCGATTATGAAGCTTGGGTTCAGACCAAATGGAAAGACAACATCGTCCCGCTCGGCGACCGCGACGATGAATACAACAAAGGACAAAGCTTTTTTCGTGGCTTCGGCTTCTTTCCGAAGGGCGATCCCAGGAACGTCGAGACACGCAGGCCGTCCTGTCACGCGATGTTGCGCGTGCCGATCACAGGGATGCTCCAGGACAAGATCCGCGAACGATGGCCGGCGGACAAGCCGCGTTATTGGCTAATCGATGGATCGACCATCTTCACGATGCAGAATCAGTATCCGGATCAGCTGGGCGGCGGCGTTCGGTCGGCAGCGCGATGGAATCGCGAAATACCAGGGTCTCAGCCGAGCTTCTTCCGGGGCACAGGGGTCAACCGCCCGTCGGGAGTCGGCCACATCGAACTCGTTCCGTCCGAGGTCGCTTCCGGACAGGGATTGCGAATCCCCTATCGCGTGGAGACTGGATATCCGTGGGCAAGCGATCGCCTGTTATCGCAAACGACGCTCGATATCAACATCGACACGGCAAATGGCGCGGACCACGGTTTTGCATACTGCTTCCGCGATATGTGGAGCCACTATCTCGTTGAGCATGTTCCCAACGGTCGAGCGCGTGCCGTGGAGCAGCGTTTCTTCATCGACGGGCAACTCGTTGCAACATTACCGAATGCCACTGCCGTCGCGCCTGGCGCGGCGATCGTCGAGAACGACCGGTATCTGTGGCTGAGAGATCTTTCCCCGTTTCCGCTGACGCACGAACTTGCGAGGATGCAATGAACAAGCGTAGCCCGGATGTGCCAATGGGGATCGCGCGATTGAAGCGGGCGAACGTTCACCATGGAAGCGGTCCCGGTTGCTTGTGGTTACTTTATACAATGAGAGTTCGTAGGATGGGTAGAGCGCAGCGAAACCCATCATAGTTCATCAACGACGAGAGGTGATGGGTATCGCTTCACTCCACCCATCCTACAGTTGACTATTACGTCTTCGGCTCCAACCCTTTACGGGCATGTTTACAACTTGGGCTTGAGTGTCTCTAATAGATTCGGGGCCCGAGCGAACAATCGCATGGCTGTTCCGGTTTCCCTGAGGCGGTTCCTCAATGGCGAATGCCGGTGTCATGTCGACTGCAGCTGCGAATCTCGTCCGTAAGGGCGTCGTACTTGCTTCTTCGTCGCTGTTCCTTTTGGCAGCACTGGCAGGCTGCCAGCCCGCTACGTCCGAAGGCATCAAGCTCGGCTGGTTTTACCGGATGGTCGTCGAACTGTCGCATGGCGGCGAGCCGCTCAATATCGAAGTCATTATCGGCTGCGGCTCGCAGGAAAGACAGATCCTCGGCGAGGGCCGAAGCGTTCGCGCGATCTGGGCGCCCTATATTTTCGGCGTTCGCACGAAGAACGGCGAGGGCGTGCTGGTGCAGAGCCCGAACGTTTGCGACCGCGATTTCGCGAAGGAGCCGATTCCTGCCGATTTCCTTCCCGTCGTGTTCTGGGCGCCGGATGCTGGCAACCTGGAGTTTCTCGTCGCTTATCTTCACGAGAGCGCCTACGAGCAGCCGGTCTCGAAGCTGAAATTTCATCGCGCCACTATTACAGAAGCAACCGAAGCCGATTACAGGGCGTGGCGCGAGACCAAGTGGAAGGACAACATTGTCCCGATCGGAAGTCGGCGTGAGGATCACGTCAACGGGCGAAGCTACTTCCGTGGCGAAGGGTTTTTCCCCAAGGGAAGATCCGCGCAACAAACTGTTGTTGCGCATGTCTTGCTATTCCTTTCTCCGGGTCCCCATTCCCTCCGATCTGCAGGAACTGATCAGGGCGCAATGGCCGCCGGCTCATCCCCATTATTGGCTGCTTGGGTGGCCAATCGCGTGGCCGATCCTGTTCGAGGAAAAGCCGGACGTCACGCATTACTGGGAGAAATTTCGTGCCGAGGCCAGGCGGCGGGGACTCCTGGATCGTGAGGAGCCGCGCGGTCTTGCCACCTTCTATGAAGGCAAGGGAGTCAACCGCCGCTCGGGGGTGGGTCATATCGAGCGCGACCCAAAATCGTTAGCGTCCGGTCAGGGGTTACGAATCCCGGTTCGCGTTGAGACAGGTTTTCCTTGGGCAACCGAGCGGATGAAGACACAAGGCGCGTTCGACCTTCACGCCGACACCGCGAACGGCGCTGACCAGGGTTTTGCCTACTGCTACCGCGACATGTTTGGCTACTACTTCTCCCGGCCGCCGGGTGGAGAAATACGAGCGGCTGATCATCGCATCTTTATCGACGGCAAACTGATGGGAATCTGGCCGGAAGCAAAAACCATGGCCCCGGGCGCCGTCATCGTTGAGCGGGACGAATATCTCTGGCTCAAAAACGAGTTCCCGCTGACGCATGAACTCGCGAGGATGCAATGAAGGCCGTGGAGCGGATTGAGCCGGAGGCGTAATCCGCTCTTGCCGCCAGCTATTGCGTCTCCAGCGTAAACCCGATTTTGAGGGTCACCTGATAGTGGGCAATCTTGCCGTCCTTGATGTGCCCCCGGGTTTCGACGACTTCAAACCAGTCCATGTTTCGGATCGTCTTGCCGGCCAGTTCGACTGCCGTATTGATGGCGTCCTCGATGCTGGTTTGAGACGAGCCGACGATCTCAAGAATCTTGTAAACGTGATTTTTCATTTTGGACCCTCCCGGCCGATTGCGCCCCTTGATGCATCCCTTCGCCCCGACCGAAGGCGACGATGCGACAACAACAAGGGATGTCGCGGCTTCGCAAACAATAACCAGATGCAACCGGAGTGGTTCCCATGCAGGCGCATCTAGCGGTCTAAATCGGATATCGTCCTATCCCGTCATTGCGAGCGGAGCGACTTGTCCGCCGTAGCTCAACGAGCGAAGGCGGAAGCAATCCATCTCGCCCAGGCTGTGGCTGGATTGCTTCGCTCCGCTTGCAATGGCGGCTGAGTGCGACAAAACAACCCGTCGGGCAAATCAGTTCCGATTTACGGAAATCATGTCAAGTACAAAATTTCTGTAAATCAAAAATATTTCTCTTTCCATCCGACCCAAATCAGTGTGCATCTATCGCCATCCCGTCCCACTCAGAGGGGCGTCGGCCGTCGTCACGACGAGGGACGGGGATGCGGTGGACGCCGAGGTTGCGATTGACGGTCGCGGCTGACGCGTACGGCGAAAGCGTGTGGTCCTGGCGCCCGTAACGGCGTCAAGCTCTGAAGAAGCTAACGCTTCCGAGAGGCGACGGTGGCAATAGAGGCCGTCTCACCGGGGAGAGCGCGTCATAAGCCGTAAAGCCATTGCGCAGGGAATGTCGGATGTTCTCCGCTGCCCTGTATGCTCATGTGCAGCATTCTTATGCACAATCGCACATGAGACCGCGGGTGCAGCGCGCATCCGGCATTCCCTGCGCCCTCTGACTTCGAGGGGCGAAAACTCCCGCAAGACTCGGGCGCCCAGCGCCGCGAGCGGTTGACGCACGTCTGCTTTGCTTTGACATTGAATCCGGAACTGCGCAGATATGGCGGGCTGACCCCAGGCCCGCTAGACCGAAAGCCCCATGACGCCTCCCGCAACCGTTTTGCCCGTTGAATTGCCGCTGGCGTTTCTCGGCGTGTCGCAATCGGCGACGGGAAAATTGTGGCGCGACCGGCTCGATGCCAGGGGCGCGGCGAAGGCGCTGGCGATCGTGCAGCGCTACCAGCTGCCGGAGATGCTGGCGCGGGTGATCGCGGGCCGCGATGTCGAGATCGACGCGGTCGAGGATTTCCTCGATCCGACCATCCGCAAACTGATGCCCGACCCCCACACCGTGACGCAGATGGAAACCGCGGCCAAGCGTATCGCGGACGCGGCCACGCGCGGCGAGAAGGTCGCGATCTTCGGCGATTACGACGTCGACGGCGCGACCTCCGCGGCGCTGCTGACCTGGCATTTGCGCCACTGCGGGCTCGATCCCTTGATCCATATTCCCGACCGCATTTTTGAAGGCTACGGGCCCAATGTGGAGGCCGTGCGCGCGCTTTCGGGCAAGGGCGCGACATTGCTGGTGACGGTCGACTGCGGCACCACCAGCATCGAGCCACTGGCGGAAGCGCGAAAGCTCGGCATGTCCGTCGTCGTCATCGATCACCATCAGACCGGAGACGAACTGCCCGAGGTCGATGCGCTGGTTAACCCGAACCGCGCCGATGATCTTTCGGGCCTCGGTTATCTCGCCGCCGTCGGCCTCGTGCTGGTGACGCTGGTCGCCGTTAACAGGGAATTGCGCGGTCGCGGCTTCTGGAACAGCGAACGGCCGGAGCCGGACCTTCTGGGGATGCTGCATCACGTGGCGCTCGGCACCGTGGCCGATGTCGCACCCTTGACCGGGCTCAACCGTGCGTTCGTCGCCAAGGGCCTGATTGCGATGCGCCGCCGCGACCATGTCGGGCATACCGCGCTGATGGACGTATCGCGGCTCAACGGGCCGCCCGAGGCCTGGCATCTCGGCTTCATGCTGGGGCCGCGCATCAATGCCGGCGGCCGCATCGGCCGGGCTGATTTGGGCGTACGGCTGTTGCTGGAAGGCGATATCTCCGAGGCCGCGCGGATCGCCGCCGAACTCGATCGGCTGAACTCCGAGCGCCGCATCATCGAGCAGGCGGCCGAAGCGCAGGCCGAAGCCGAGGCGCTGGCTTCGCTCGGGCTCGAGGATAAGGGATCCGTCATCGTCACGGCCTCCGAAGGCTGGCATCCCGGCGTCGTCGGCCTCGTCGCCTCGCGGCTGAAGGAGAAATTCGCGCGGCCGGCGTTTGCAATCGCGCTGGAGCCCGGCGGCATCGGCACCGGTTCGGGCCGCTCGATTTCGGGCGTCGACCTCGGCAAGGCGGTGCGGCAGGCCGTGAAGGAAAAACTGCTGATGAAAGGCGGCGGCCACGCCATGGCCGCGGGCGTGACGCTGCGCAAGGAAAAGCTCGCGGAGTTTCGCGCCTATATGGAAAGCGCGCTCGCCGAAGACGTCGCCAGCTCCCGTCACGAAAACGAGCTGTTCATCGACGGCGCGGTGAGCGCCCGCAGCGTGACACCGGAGTTCGCAGGCATCCTGAACCGCGCCGGGCCGTTCGGCGCCGGCAATCCGGAGCCTGTGATCGCACTGCCGGCGCATCAGCTGGTCTATGCCGACGAAGTGGGGCAGGCGCATCTGCGCGTGCGCTTCAAGTCCGGCGACGGCGTCATCGTCAACGGCATCGCCTTCCGGTCCGTCGGGCAAAAGCTCGGCCACGCACTGACGCAAAACCGCGGCCAGCCCCTTCATGTCGCAGGATCGCTGGCGGTCGACCGCTATCAAGGCACCGAGCGCGTGCAATTGCGCGTGATCGACGTTGCCGTGCCGGATCAGGGACCGGCCCTGATCAGGTAGGTTCATCCACCAGGCGACAAAACCAACAACCAAAAACGGGAGCAGAAAATGGCAGGACAGGTTCAGGGAAAAGTCGCGCTCGTGACCGGCGGCGCATCCGGCATCGGCGCGGCGTGCGCAGAATTGCTGGCGCGCGAAGGCGCTTCGGTTGCGGTCACCGACGTCGATGAGCTGAGGGGGCCGGAGGTTGTCGCCGGGATCAGGAAGGCCGGCAACGAGGCTGTCTTCCTGCATCAGGACGTCACCAGCGAAGCGCGCTGGATCGAAGTCGTGGCCGATGTCATGAAGCGCTATGGCCGGCTCGACGTGCTGGTGTCCAACGCCGGCATCGGCATCGGGGTGCCGTCGATCACCGAGATGTCGCTCGAGGACTGGCGGCGGCAGACCGCGATCAATCTCGACGGCGTGTTCCTGTCGGTGAAGCATTGCCTGCCGGCGATGCGCAAGACCGGCGGAGGCTCCGTCATCATGATGTCTTCGCTGGCGGGCCTGCGCGGCTCGGCCAACCTATCCGGCTATTGCGCCACCAAGGGCGGCGTCCGGCTGTTTGCGAAAGCGATCGCGATGGAATGCGCGACATTCGGCGACGGCATCCGGGTCAACTCGGTGCATCCCGGGATCATCGACACGCCGATCTGGGGCAAGATCCCGACGGGAGCCGCGGGGCACGGACAGAACGCACCGATCGATCCCGAGGAACGCGCGAGGTTCGCCACGCCACTGGCCCGCGCCGGTCATGCCATGGACATCGCGAAAGGCGTTTTGTATCTCGCCTCCGATGCGTCAAGCTACGTGACCGGGACGGAGTTGGTGATCGACGGTGGCATGAACGCGGGCGGGGTGGTGCGAGGATAGGGTTGGGAACATAGCCGATGAGTTGCACGTGCTGTCATATTGCAATTGGCATTAGACAGGAGGAGTTCCATGATCAGTTTTTGCAGAACGCTCCTTTGCGCCGCGTTTAGTTTGGCTTTTTGCGCGCTTTTCGGGAGCCAAGCGCAGGCGCAGACCGAAGCCACGTCGCAACTGGCATCCAAGGGCGAACTTCGAGCGGCCTTGATCGTCTCCAATCCGGTTCTGGTAATCCGAGGAGCAGACGGTCAACTCGGCGGTATATCGGTTGAACTTGCTCGCGCCCTGGCGGCAAAGCTCAATGTCCCGGTTCGCTTGATCCCTTATGAAAATCCTGCTCGCTATAATGAGAGTCTCGGCAAGAATGAATGGGATGTCGGGCTCGCGGCGCGCGATCCCTCGCGTGCTGAACATCTCGCGTTCAGCGACGTATTCATGGAGGTCGATAACGGCTACGTCGGTCGTCCCGGCCTGGCGTTGAAAACAGCCGAGGAAGTCGATCGCCCCGGCATCAAGGTCGCGGTGGCTCAAGGCTCGGCGCCAGACGGGTTCCTGACGCGTACGATCAAGAATGCGGAAATTGTGCGAGTGCCTGGCGGGCTGGTACCGGCAAGAGAGGCGCTGGCTGCGGGGCGCGCGGACGTCTATGGCGAAAACGTCCATTTGGCATATCAAATTGCAGCTGATCTTCCAGGAGCAACAGTTCTCGATGGGCGCTTCAACGTGGTGCTAATGTCGATCGCGGTACCAAAAAGCAGCGCTGCTGCGTTGCCCACAGTGAATGACTTCGTTCGCGATGCAAAACGCGACGGCTCAATCGCCCAATTTATTACGCGCGCCGGGCTTCGCGGTGTTCGTCCACCACTTTAGCGTTGGAGTTCAACTAAATTGGCTAACCGCCTTGCCGCAACCGCGCCAGCACCTTGAGCCCGCCATAGCCATCGGCGGGCAACAGGCCCATCTTGGTCTGGTAATCCCGGACCGCCTTCATGGTGTCATTCCCGACGCGACCGTCGGTGCCGCCGGTGTCGAAGCCGGCTTTTGTCAGCCGCGTCTGCATCTCCTGCACCTCGGCCAGCGTCAGCGCGCGTTCGGAGCCCGGGAAGGGGTGAATGAACGGCGGCGCGCCGAGAATGCGATCGCCGAGATGGCAGATTGCCAGCGCGTAGTTCATCGATGGATTGTAGCTGCGGACCGCATAGAAATTCGGCCCCAGCAGGAACGAAGGTCCGCCGGCGACCGGCACCCACAATTGCGCGGACGCATTCGGCTGCGGAAACGGCTTGCCGTCGGCGCGGGTGACGCCGGCGCTGGCCCACGCCGCATAGGTGCGGTTGCCGCTGCCGGACGCGCCGCCGGCACGGACCTCATAACCCCAATGTTCGCCGCGGTGGTACTTGCCGCGATTGACCAGATAGCGCGCGCTGGAGCCCAGCGCGTCGTCCGGCTTGCCGAACGGCGAGACGCGGCCGTCCTTGTCGTAGTCCATGCCGACATTGAGCCAGACTTCCGGCATCCACTGGGTATGCCCCATCGCGCCGGCCCAGGAGCCCCGCATTTCCTCCGGCGTGCCCCAACCGCGGTCGACGATCTTCAGCGCGTTGATCAGTTCTGTTTCCCAATAGGCTCGGCGGCGCGGCTCGTTCCAGGCCAGCGCGGCGAGCGAGGGAAAGATCGGGCGCATATGGTTCTGCTGCACCAAGGGATCGCCATAGGCGGATTCAACGCCCCACAGCGCCAGCAACGTGCCGCGCTCGACGCCAAAGTCCTGCTCGATCCGAGTGAACAGCGCCTCGTTCTTCCGCAGCGCTTCCTTGCCCGCCGTGATGCGCCAGTCGGAGGCGCGGCGATTGACGTATTGCCAGATCTGCTCGTGGAATTCCGGCTGCTTCTGCATCTGCCGGAACACGGACATGTCGGGCTCGATCCGGCCCATCACGCGGCTCCAGGTCGCGTCCGATATGCCCTTCGCCAGTGCGCGAGCGCGGAAGGTATCGCGCCACGCGTCGAAGCCGGGCGGCGCCGCGGCCAACGCGGCAAGCGGATGGACGAGCACAGCTGCGGCGCCGATACCGGCTTGCAGCAGGGCGCGGCGGGTCGGCGATCTCAGAGAATCGAAGGGTTCCATGGCGGTATTGTACGGGGCAGGGTGCGCTCACCAAAGCGCATTTGCGTGGCGCCGTCGTCGCAGCCGGAACGCGGAACTCCGGAAGGTAGCTTAGCTGCCCTGGGCCTGCTGAAACTCCGCGGCAACCCGTGCGAGCCAGCGCCGGACCGTCGCCTGCGCGGAGGCCGAGAGCCCGGCCGCCAGCCGCCGTTCCACCGCCTGGACGTGACGGCGGCATTTGTCGAGCAGGACAGTGCCGCGCCGGGTCAGTGTCCATTGCAGCACCCGGCCGTGGATCGGGTGCGGGGTCTTCCGGATCGCGCCGTCGCGTTCCAGATTGCGGATGATGACGCCGACGGTTTGCGGCGTCAGCAGGGCGACCCGCGCGAGATCGGCGCCGGACAGGCCCGGATAGGCCCGCAGCATCGTCAGCACCACGAATTGCGGCGTGGTGACGCCGAGTTCGGTGAGCGCCCGCTCCAGCGTCAGCCGGGTCGCGGCCTGGGCCTGCCGCAGCAAATAGGCGAGGTGGCCTTGCTCGCCGCGCTTGCCTTCGCCGGGCGGCGGCGGGCGGATCATCGCGAGCACGGGATCGGCGGCGGATTTTTTCCGGCGCTGGAGAGGGTTTTTGCGAGAGGATTTCCGGCGCAAAGGATTTTGTGCCGCGACGGATTTTCTGGATTTTTTCGACGCCGTTTTTTGTGGCCGACGCAGTCTGGATTTTACCGAAGCTCTGATCTTGCGCACCATATAAGGGCTCTTATAATAAATCAGTACACTGATAACAGAAGGCAATGAACATGTCACATGCCCGCAAGGAATATAAGGATTTCATGGCGCTGGCGCCCGAGGCCTATGAGGTCGTACTGGCGCTCGGCAAGGTCGCGGCCGCGGCGGGCATCGACAAGCAACTGCTCGAACTGATCAAGCTGCGCGCCTCGCAGATCAACGGCTGTGCGTTTTGCGTGCAGTATCACATCCTGCAAAGCGAGAGCCTCGGCGTGCCAGCCGACAAGCTCAACCTGGTCGTGGTGTGGCGCGAGGCGCCGCAATTCTCGCCCCGCGAACGCGCCGCCTTGGCGTGGACGGAAGCGCTGACGTTGCTCAGCGGCGGCGTCAGTGACGAGGTCTATGCGCAGGCGAGCGCCGAGTTCTCGGAAAAGGAACTGGCCTATCTTACCTCGGCGATTGCCTCGATCAACGTCTGGAACCGGTTCGGCGCCGCCTTCCGCTGGACCCCGCCGGCGCGGCAGAAGCCGGTCGGTGCTGCCGCGTCCTAGTTGTCGCCCTCGCCACCTTCCTGCGGGTCGGGCCGGATCACGTCGTGCGGCTGGGCATGGGCGACAGCGGCCGGCGCGACAGGGTCGGTGCCGAGCTCGCGTCCGCGGCCGCGCAGCAGGCGCTCATAGGCCGAGATCAGCGTGGTGTAGGGATTGACCCAGATCCAGCCGTCCCGCGTGAACACCTGCACGTCGAAATGCAGGTGCAGCGAGGTGCCGTTGGGAAAGTCGAGATAGTTCGAGGCGACGCCGATTTTTTCACCCTCGGTGACCTGGCGGCCGTTGAGGATGCCGTCCGCGTCCAGGCTGGACGGATTCATGTGCATGTAGCGAAAGCGGATATGTTCGTTGCGGGTGTTGACCTGCAGGGTCGCCGCCTGCTGTTTCAGCGAACGGATCAGGACGCCGTCACGGACCGCGACGACCGCCTGCTGCTTCGGATCGCAGCTGCCCGGGCTTTCGCTGTTCTGCGTCATGCACGCGCCGGGACGGATGTCCTGCCCCTGATGGCCGAAACCGGCGGCGCATTGGCCGACCTCGAAACTGCGTGCCTCGCAGAAATTGTCCTGCCAGGGATATCCGCGTTCATCGGGTTTGCGTTTGCCGAAGGATTGCGAGCGCGCGAAGGCGGGCGCCTTTTCCAGCGGAAACCGAATCTGCGAATAGGTGGTGAGATCGGTGCGGCCGCCGCGCTTGCGCGTGCCGCTGTTGGCGACGATGTCGCCGCTCGGGCGATAGGTGAAGTCAGGCGAGGGCACGATCGGCCGCTCCGCAATCTCCGACGAAATATCCCGGCGCGGCCGCGACGGCTGGCCGCCGGCGATGCGCAGCGCCTTGAGGAAACGTTCGGCGACCGGATAGGCCTCGCGGCAGGCCAGCCGCCGCGGGCGCGGCGTCGAGTCGAGGCACTGGATCGACACCACATAGGGCACGCCGAAGCGCGTGAAGGCGTAGCGCACATAGCCTTCGCGGATGAAGCGCCGCAGGTCCGGGAATTGCGCCGCCAGCGCCTTGACCGGCTCGCCCTTGCCGGCGAGCGGATCGGCGAGGTCGTAGGTCAGGATCGAGCCCGTGATCTGCACCTCGACGGGCTTGGCGTAAGTCCGCTGCGGCATGCCGTCGCCCGCGCCCGGCTCGAACGAAAACATTGCGTCGTAGCCGGCGGCGCCGGCGTGGAACAGATCGGCCGGGCGGAAGTCGGCCTGATAGCGCGATACCGAGATTGTGTCGGGGACGCCGTTCTGGCGGGCGTCGAGATAGCTTGCGGTGTCGAACGGCAACAGCACCGGAACCGGACTGCGTCCGATCCCCGGGAAGACGGGGGAAGTGATCGCGTTCAGTTGCACCAGCGCCGGCATCGAGCGCGGGTCCCAGCGGGGCGCCCGCCGCTGGCTGGCAAAGGTGAAGGCGGACGCAACCGCGGGCTGCTGGGTATTGATCTCGGAGCGGAGCTGATCCAGCACCGCGCGCCATTCGACGCGGATGGCCGAGATCGAAGGGGTCCGGAACTCGTCGGCGAAAGCGCCGACGGCGCAGGCGGCAAGCAGACAGAAGGCTGCCAGCCAACGGGGCAGCAAGCGGACAGCCTTCGTACCCAATGCATCGCCCCCCGGCGCATGCCCCGATGTCTAACTTTGGCGCCTAGTCCTTGGCGCGCTCGACGTAGGAGCCGTCCTCGGTCATGACCACGATCCGCGTTCCCGTTCCGACGTGCGGCGGCACGTTGGTGCGTACGCCGTTGGAAAGGATAGCAGGTTTGTAGGACGAAGACGCGGTCTGGCCCTTGGTGACCGGCTCGGTTTCGACAACTTCCAGCGTT
The DNA here is from genome assembly GCF_040546575.1 of Bradyrhizobium sp. OAE829. Taxonomy (NCBI): domain Bacteria; kingdom Pseudomonadati; phylum Pseudomonadota; class Alphaproteobacteria; order Hyphomicrobiales; family Nitrobacteraceae; genus Bradyrhizobium; species Bradyrhizobium sp. OAE829. Next base: position 8,281,043 of record NZ_JBEPOE010000001.1, read on the forward strand.
GCGCGCTGCGGCATCTGGATCGCCACCGGAACCATGTCGTGCAGCGAGAGCTTCACCGACATGTTCTCCTGCAGATAGGGCGCGGCGGAACCGATGATTTCCTTGGACACCTGGACCTGGTCGTAGGTCTCGCCGTTCATGAAATGGAATCCGTCGGCGTCCTCGTAGAGGTAGTTGAAATTGTGGTCCTCGATCGTCGCCTTCTCGACCTGGTCGGTGGTCTTGTATCGTTCCGAAATCTTCACGCCGTCGCCGATCCGGCGCATTTCGATCTGACTGACCGGAGTTCCCTTGCCGGGATGGATGTTCTCGGCGGTCAGAACCACATAGAGCTTGCCGTCTTGCTCGATGACGTTGCCCTTGCGAATTGAACTGGCGATGACTTTCAAAGCGGTTTTCCTGAATTTCTGGCCTCCGACCGGTCAGGACAATTGTGTCCGGCGGCCGCCTGAGGCGGTTTCGGGCTGCAACATACTGATTTGCCCCCCAGATACCAGCCTTTTGCGGTCCGTTCCGGCAGGTTACGGACTGGCCGGATCGAGGGGCCGTGCCGCGGCTATTTCCGCTTGGGGCGAGGGGACGTGAAGGCCTGGGCGTTGTGCTCGGCAAAGGCGGCGGGCACCGTAAATGTCCCGGATTTCAGGTCATAGGCGCACCACCAGTCCTCGATGTAGGGCCGCGGCTTGTCTTCGCCCTGGGCGTCGAAGGAGAGGCTGATCACGACGTAGCGGCTATCCGGCCAATGCAGGCCCAACCCAGCGTAATTGTCGTCGGTTCCTTTGACGAGGGCAGCAAAGACGTGACTGAGCGAATCGCGGTCCTTGGGGTTGCGACGCAGCTTTTTGGCTGCCGGCGAGCCCCAGAAATAGTCCCAGGCCATCTCGCTCAGCGGCTTCGGCGTGGCGGACGAAAATTGAAATCCGTTCCGCCGGTACAGAAACAGCGTCTGGAAACCGGCACCGGTTTTCTGCATGCGTACCAGCCACTGGCTGTTCGGGGTAAAGCGAAAGCCTGCGGGGTAGCCCGCAAGATCGATGCCTTCGCCGGCGTTCAGCAGCGAGGGGTGTTGACGCCCCTTGTCGAAGGTCCAGAACTGGAACAGAAAACCTTCATCGCCCTTATCAGCGGCATATTGCTCAACCCGAATTTGCCTGTCGGGTGAGGTGAAAATGTCATCGGCATCCGTCTTCAGATTGAACTCAGGCCCGGGGCCGGTCGCGCTGGCGGGCGCTGGCGTGGTGACGACGAGCAACAGCATACCTGCCAGCAGAAGCCCTGTTCGTCGTAACCAACCGCCTGACATGCGTGCATTCCGTTCCATTTTGCTGCCCATTGGACTCGCCAATGGCCGCGAGGTTCAGGGCGCAACTTCATGTTCGCGGCGCCGATCGCGCGAATGGACAAGACGTGCGTCTTTCGACATGACAGACGGACTGGAAGCGGGGTATCCCGGGTATTCCCAGCACGGCTGCTTTCCAGTGGAGAAAATTGAGTAGTGTCAATGGTATCCGGCGGTATCCTGAACTTTTTCATCGGTTCGTACGCCGTTGCAGGCGCGCGCGTCACTCCGGCTGGTTGCTGATGGCCGGGATCGACCAGCCATCGCCATGGTGGTCGCCGGCGCGGCACGCCGACCGGAAACCGTTCCTGATGGCGCGGGCCGCGATCACGAAGGGCTTGAGGGCCTGGTTCGACGAGCAGGGATTCGCCGAGGCGGAGACGGGCATCCTGCAGGTCTCGCCGGGCAATGAGACACATCTGCACGCGCCCCGGACCGAACTGACCGGTGCAGACGGAACCCGCGCGCCGCGCTATTTGCGGACGTCACCGGAGTTCGCGGCCAAGAAACTGCTCGCGGCGGGCGAAGACAAGATATTCGAGTTTGCACGCGTGTTCCGCGATCGCGAGCGCGGCGATCTTCATTTGCCTGAATTCACCATGCTGGAATGGTACCGCGCCAACGCGGCGTATGACGCCATTATGGCCGACACGATTGTGGTCGTCGCCCATGCGGCGCAGGCGACCGGCATCGGGCAATTCTCGTTTCGCGGCCGCATCGCCGATCCCTTCGCTGAGCCTGAATTACTGACGGTCGCGACCGCGTTCGAGCGGTTCGCCGGGATCGACTTGCTGGCGACGGTGGCGGATGGCGAAGGGGATCGCAGGGCCCTCGCCGAGGCGTCAAAATCGCGGGTGCGGATTGCGGACGACGACACGTGGTCCGATATCTTCAGCAAGGTCCTGGTCGAGCATATCGAACCAAATCTCGGGCAGGGTTGTTTGACGGTACTGTTTGAGTATCCGGTGCCGGAGGCAGCGCTGGCGCGCGCGAAGGCGTCCGATCCGCGTGTGGCCGAGCGGTTCGAGATCTACGCTTGCGGCGTTGAGCTTGCGAACGGGTTTGGCGAATTGACCGTTGCTGCCGAACAGCGTCGCCGTTTTGCGCAGGCGATGGACGAGAAAGCGCGGCGTTACGGCGAGCGCTATCCGCTCGACGAGGATTTTCTGCAGGCGGTCGCCGTGATGCCGCAAGCCAGCGGTGTCGCGCTCGGTTTTGACCGGCTGGTGATGCTGGCAAGCGGTGCGCTTAGGGTGGATCAGGTGGTATGGACACCACCGGCGGGAGAAGCATGAACAGGATCGATCCGAAATTGGCGGCGACGTTGCGGCAACCGGCGGAACTCGTCGATTGCGGGCTGGCGCCTGCGGCTGAACTGGCCGATCTCGAACAGGTGGCTGCACGCTACGCGATTGCGGTGACGCCGGATATCGCCGCGCTGATCGATACCGAGGATCCAAACGACCCGATCGCGCGGCAGTTTGTTCCAAGCACGCTGGAACTGGTGCAGGAGGCCGGCGAGCGCGCCGATCCGATCGGCGATGACGCCCATTCGCCGGTCGCGGGCATCGTTCATCGCTATCCGGATCGTGTGCTGTTCAAACTGGTTCACGTTTGCGCAGTGTATTGCCGCTTCTGTTTTCGCCGCGAGATGGTGGGCCCCGGCAAGGCAACGGCGCTGTCGGACAGTGCCTATCGTGACGCGCTCGATTATATCGGTGGTCACCCGGAGATCTGGGAAGTCATCCTGACCGGCGGCGATCCCCTGATGCTGTCGCCGCGCCGGTTGGCCGAGATCATGGCCGATATCGCCGCCATCGATCACGTCAAGATCATCCGCCTTCACACCCGCGTGCCGGTCGCGGCTCCCGCGCGAATCAGCGACGAGATGGTCGCAGCATTGAGGGTTGGTGGCGCCACGACCTGGGTCGCGGTTCACGCCAACCATCCGCGCGAGTTGACGGCGGAGGCCCGCGCCGCTTGCGCCCGGTTTGCCGATGCCGGCATCCCCCTGGTGAGCCAGTCGGTGCTGCTCCGCGGTGTCAATGACGATGCGGCGACGCTGGAAGCCCTGATGCGGTCCTTCGTCGAATGCCGGATCAAGCCGTATTACCTGCACCATGGCGATCTCGCGCCGGGAACCGCGCATCTTCGCACTACGATCGAGCAGGGGCAGGAATTGATGCGGGGCCTGCGCGGACGCGTTTCCGGGCTATGTCAGCCCGATTACGTGCTCGATATTCCCGGCGGCCATGGCAAGGCGCCGATCGGCCCGCATTATTTGTCGCATCCAAATTCCAGGGAACGTGAACTATCCTCGGAAGCGCGTTATCGTGTCGTCGATTATTGCGGTGAGGTTCACCTCTATCCGCCGAAGCCGTGAACCGGCGATGACGGATGGGGATGAGGGAGGGCAGAAGCCGCCGGAAAACGAGAGCAGCCGTGCGATCGAAAACGCGGTAATGCTGGCTTTCTTCGCGGTGCTGGTAGCAGCCGGTATCTGGTTGCTCAGCACCATGGCCGATGTACGAAAGGCGCAGGATTGCGCGGCCCAAGGGCGTCGCAATTGCGGAACGATTGATGTTCCGGCGCGATAACCGGAAATGAGAACGGGAGAACCAAAATGCGAAAAATAATCCTGTCGGTGGCGCTTCTGGTTCTGACCGGTAGTCCGGAGGTGTTCGCGCAAGGCTCAACGGTGCCGAAAAATTCGGACAAAGTGATCCAGGCGCCGATTGGTCATCGCCAGCCACGCGCCAGCGACGTTCCCGAATCGAAGAACATGAACGATCCGAACGATCCCCTGAGCAAGGAAAATGCCTTGCTGGATCGCAAGATCAAGAGCATCTGCCGCGGCTGCTAGGCGGCGGTGCAAAGATCGCGCCCAAAACCATGGTCCACGGCTTGACCGGCCAGAGTCCGCTTAATGAACTTGAGCAGACTCTGGCCGTAACGTTTTGTTCGAATACGACTTCTTAAGCCGACCGTTCATTGAGCGGCCGGCGTGCCAAGCTCCGTCTCGCCTCGACGGCGTCGGCCAGGACGTTGAGCGCCTGCACGGTGGTTTCCCAGTCGATGCAGCCGTCCGTGATGCTCTGACCATAGGTGAGCGGCTTGCCCGGCACGACATCCTGGCGGCCCGCGACGAGATTGCTCTCCATCATCACGCCTGTGATGCGTGTTTCACCAGCGGATATCTGCTGCGCGATGTCGGCCGCAACCAATGGCTGGTTCTCGGGCTTCTTGCTGCTGTTGGCGTGGCTGGTGTCGATCATGATCCGCGGTGTCACGCCTGAACGGGTGAGTTCGGCCGAAGCGGCATCGACGCTGCCAGCGTCATAGTTCGGCTTGCTGCCGCCGCGCAGGATGATGTGGCAGTCATCATTGCCGGTCGTAGCGGCGATCGCCGAGCGTCCGCCCTTGGTGACCGCCATGAAATGGTGGGGATGCGACGCCGACTTCACGGCCTCGGCCGCGATGCGCACATTGCCGTCGGTTCCGTTCTTGAAGCCGACCGCGCAGGAAAGTCCGGACGCGAGCTCGCGATGGATCTGGCTTTCCGTGGTTCGCGCGCCGATCGCCGCCCACGCCACCAGGTCGGCGATGTATTGCGGCGTCGTCATGTCGAGGAATTCGGTGCCGGCCGGCAAACCAAGATTGTTCACCGCCGAAAGCACGTTGCGGGCGAGACGCAGGCCCCGGTTGATATCGAAGCTGCCGTCGAGGCCGGGATCGTTGATCAATCCCTTCCAGCCGACCGTCGTGCGCGGCTTCTCGAAATAGACGCGCATCACGATCTCGAGGCGGTCGGCCAGCCGCTCGCGCAGGGCGACGAGGCGTTCGGCATATTCCACGGCCGCGGCGGGATCGTGCACGGAGCAGGGGCCGACAACGACCAGAAGCCGGTCATCGGTTCCGTTCAGGATCGCGTGGATGGCGTTGCGCGCTGCCATCACGATGCGCGTGGCGGTCAAGGTGCGAGGTATCTCGCGCATGACCTCTTGCGGCGTCGTCAGCTCTTTCAGTTCGCTTATTCGAAGATCGTCGGTGGTGCTCAACACGGCTCTGGCTCCTGTTCTGAAGAACCTGCCGGCCAATAAAAAAGCCGCCAGGATTTGGCGGCTGTTCGGACTTTTTGCTGCAATTATTCAGATTGCGCGTGATCCTCCCACCGCCAGCGAGCTGTCGAAGCTAAAATACCAATAGTTGCTGGCGGCGATCATGATCATGGCGGGCTCTATAGCTTACGCATCGGGACTTGTCATCCCCTAATCGGCGAGGGAATTGGCTCGCGCAGCGCCAGCCCGTGTCAGGCCTTGCGCGCGGCGAGCGCCATGCCGACCAGCGACGCGCCGCCAAGCACCAGGTTGATCCCGACCAGGAGACCGATCGCCCATTCCGCTGAACCCGGAAGGCCAGCAATGATCAGGAACGAGATCAGGATGTCCATCAGTCCGGAGACCAGCAGCCAGGACCAGCGCCCGGACAATTCGCGGCGGTGCTCCAGCGCGTACATGATGGTGGTGACGCCTTCGATCAGAAAGTAGGCGCCGACGATGATGGTCAGCGTCAGCACGCCCTGCATCGGCCGCGCCAACAGCACGAGGCCGGCAAGCACGGCCAGCGCGGCGGAAAACAGCGACCACCAGAAGCCCGGCATCTGCCGGGCCCAGTAGGTGACGACCAGCCCGGCGATGCCGCTGATCAGGAACATCCAGCCCAAGAAGATTGCAACCGCCAGGCTTGCCAGCGGCGGCACGATCATTGCGGCCAGGCCGAGCACCGCAAGTAGAATGCCTTCGAACAGGAAGGCTTTCCAATGCGTCTTCACGGCGGCGCCCATGTCGGACTGCAATTTGGCGATGTCCTTGGGAAGCCTATCTTGGGGAAGGGTCATCACAGCTCTCCCGCTACGCACGGGCCGATACTAGAGCGTTTTCGAGCGAACAGGAATGGTTGGCGCAAGGAATTGGCGCAAGGAAAACGCGTCCAACTTTAGCTGTCGTGCTAACCAGCCTCGCTCGCCGACGAAAAGCCTTCCGACGTCGTGCGCATCCGGTTACGGCCCAAGACGTAGACAGCCGTGGTTGCGACCAGCAGCGCGAGGCCGAGCAGGATAGATGTGAAGCCGATCGGGATCAGCACCAGCGGGGCGTTGCGTTCCGGGTTGATGAACCAGTGGTGCAGCGAGGTCAGCAGGAACGACACGCCCGCAAAGCCGGCACCGCCGCCCACGACCAGCAGCGCCCACATCCGCCGCAGCTGGCTCAGCCGCTCGCGCGCAATCTCGGTGCGCGGCGCGTGATGGCGGCCGACGCGCCGCACCAGTCGCGCCGCAAATCCGATCGAGCTGAAGCCGATGATCAGGCTGGCCGTTCCCAGCATCATCCGCGTGGTGGAGCCGAGATCAGGATGCTTTTGCAGAATCAGCAGCGGAAAATCGAACGCCGCATGCAGCGCGACGGGCGCAAACAAAGCCAGCATCCAGCTCGATATGCGGGCGAGGTCGCGGTTGTGCCGGTTGGCACCGAGTGCGGTGCCGGCACGTGCGATCGCGATATAGGCGCCGGCGATAATGCCGAGCGCACCGTGGAACGGCACGGTGAGGACGCTACGCAATGCCGCCAGCGATCGCCACATGTCGGCGTGCTGCACGAGGTAAGCGAGGTTTTCGTAGGCTGCGAATCCAAGGCCCGCGGCGGCGCCGTAAACGACAGTGTCCATCGGATCGGCATAGGTGCGGCGCTTCCACGACACGCCGATGATCACCAGCACCTTGACGATCTCCTCGGGCGCGGCAACGCCGAACACCGAGCGGAGCCCCTGGGTCATCCAGGGATTTCCGGGCACGGCGAGAATCGCGGCGAACGGCGCCCGAGCGATTCCCAACAGCGAAATGCTGGCCGCGCCCAGGACGAACGCGATCCACACCTGCGCCGGCGGGCCGGGGCGCTCGTCAGCGGCGACGACCAGCCACAGCAAAAGCAACGCGGGCGCGATCGCGGCGACGCCGATGACAGTCGGGAGGGATTGTAGCAGGAGCATTTAGGGAGCTTTGTTCGGATGGATCGAAAATGGCCGTAAATTCAGCGCTTTGCAAGGAAGGCAAACGCGACTTGTTGTCGCCAAAAGGCGAGGGTACGGGCCGGCTAACCCCGAGCTTTTGGAGGTGGGTTTCCCACCAATACGGGAGCCAGCAAGGGCGTTGATCGGGGGAACTTCGAGCTCGACTCTTTCCTCCTGACTGTGACCGCCGCGCCACAGCATTAGCTGCCTAATTCCTCTACAACCATTGGCAGCAATATTGGCCCAAGGGGAATCAACATGAAGAAATTTGCACTGGGAATGCTTGCTGCGGTTGCAATGACTGGATCGGCTGTCGCGGCCGATATGGCTCCCCGTTACGCCAAGGCGCCGCCTCCGGCTCCGGTCGTGGTGTACAACTGGACCGGCTGCTACATCGGCGGCAACATCGGCGGTGGCTGGGCACGGACCACGCAGGATCGCGTCGGCATCGTCAACGTCGGACCGGTTGTTCCGGCCACCAATTACGGTGGGAGCGATGGCAGCGATTTTGTCGGCGGCGCTCAGATCGGCTGCGACTACCAGTTTGCTGGCAATTGGGTGCTCGGCATCCAGGGCATGTACAACTACGCCCGCATCGATCACTCGCATTTCCTGACGGCCTTCCCGACGTTCAGGTCGGATGTCACCACCAAGGACATCTTCACGGTAACGGGCCGCTTGGGCTACCTGTTCACGCCCCAGTTGCTCGGCTACATCAAGGGTGGTGGCGCCTGGACCAAGTCTGACTATGAGATCTTCCAGCCGGGTGGCGTGCTGCTGTCCGAAACCGCTTACGGCGTCAGCCGCAGTGGCTGGACCATCGGCGGCGGCCTCGAATGGATGTTCGCTCCGGGCTGGTCGGTGTTCGGCGAATACAACTACATGGATTTCGGTCACAAGGACGTCGTGTTTGCGACTGCGCCCGCCGCCGTCGGAAATCCCGACATCGTGCGGACGAAGCTGGAAGTTTCCACGGCACTGGTTGGCGTGAACTACAAGTTCAACTGGGGTGGCCCGGTCGTCGCAAGGTATTGAGCCTTGAAGGACTGAGCCTGGTACCAGGTACTGAGTTCTTCCCGAGACTAATTAAAAGCCCCGGCATCGTCCGGGGCTTTTTTTTGACAAAGCGTGGACGACGTACCGAGATGACCATCGTGCGGCCGGCTTGGCGCGCAGCGAGGCCGTTTTCGACCCGCAGGCGCCATGAGCGTAGGCGCGCTTAGCCCGCCAAGAGGCGCCGGCAGGCGTCGACAAACACCTCGGCGCCGGTGACGATGTCGGCGTCGTCAGTGTTCTCGGTCCAGTGATGGCTGATGCCGCCGATCGAGGGCACGAACAGCATGCCTGACGGCATGATTGTCGAGAGAATCTGGGCGTCGTGCCCGGCGGCGCTGGGCATGCGGATCGACCTGCCGCCGGCAAGCGCCTTGCTCGCAGCTTCGATCGCTTGCTGGAACGAGGCGTCCATCATCGCGGGCGCGCCGGTGCGAATGCGCTCCACCGCAACCGCGCAGGGGCCGCGCGCGCTGACGTCGGCGGCCATGCTTCGCAGCAGATCCTCCAGGCGATCGATCACAGCGGGGTCGTCGTCGCGCATCTGGAACAGCATTTCCGCAGATCCCGGGATGATGCTCGGCGCACCCGGATCGAGCCTGATCGAACCGGTGGTCCAAACCGTGCGCGGCCCGCAGGCTTTCGGAAATCGTTCGTCGATATCGACGCAGAATTTCGCCAGCGCGAGGCCGGCGTCCTTGCGCACGGCCATCCGCGTCGTGCCGGCGTGATTTTGCTCGCCGGTGAATGTGATTCGGTATTGCCAGATACCGACGATGGAGGTGACGACGCCGATATTGAGCGCGCCGCCCTCGAGGGTCTGACCCTGTTCGATATGTGCCTCGAGATATCCGATGTGGCGCCCGCGTTCGGCGGTAGCGCGCGGGCGGCCGGCGAGGCCGACTTCGCGTAGCGCTTCGCGCATGGTGCGATCGCTGTTGCGGTCGCGCGCGGCGTCGACGTCAGCCTCGGTGAGCGCGCCGACATAGGAACGGCTGCCGAGGAAACTGCCGAAATGGCCTTCCTCATCGCACCAGGATGCGACCTCGACGGCGCCCCTGATATCAGGGTCGGAATTGATGACGCGGGCGGCTTCCAACGCATAGATGACGCCCAGCGGGCCATCGAGCCAGCCCGCGTAATTCTGGCTTTCGAGATGCGAGCCCGCCAACAGCTTCGGGCCCGGTTTCGTGCTGGTGCCCAGCACATTGCCGATGCCATCGATCTCGGCCGCCAGTCCCGCCTCGGGGAGCCGCTGCACCAGCCATTCCAGCGAGCGCATATGCGGCTCCGAGAAGGTCGGCTTGTGGACACCGGTCTTGTAGGCGCCGATGCCACGCAACGTATTGAGGTCGGCGAGGACGCGGGCGCCGTCGAAGGGCAGGGTCTTGTCGGGCATCAGGTGCCTCTCCTTGATGGGCAGTCAGGGGCCGGCCGGCTTGCGATAAACATCCTTGGTCGCGAGCCTTCCACCGCGAAACGTATAACACTCGACGCCGCGTTGTTCGCGCTGCTCGCCGGTGGCGCGCACGGTTTCGCTGACACGGAACGTCATGAAGGTCATATCACCGGCGTGATGATAGGCCGCTTCATGGAAGCGTTGCGCCGAGAACAGGGCCTTTTGCTCGGCGAGATGCTCGGCAATCGCGGCGGCGCCGGCGAGGGATTTGGTCACCGCAAGACCATCGTGAAAGGTCCAGAGAAAGTCAGGCGTCACTACGGAATAGAGCGCAACCATGTCGCCCTTGAACAGGGCGCGCGCGAAGCCTTTGAGCAGCTCATCGCGTTCGGCGGAGGAGGGCGCCATGATTTTTATTCACGCTCCAACAATCCCTGGAGTGAGAAAGTGTACCGGCTGATGAGGATTTTTTCGATCACGTGCGAGAGCAAAGCGAACCGGCGCGAACGAGTCAAATCGCTATTATTTTGAGGCGGTTGTCCCGCGACGACGCGGCGGAATGGTTCAACAAGCGCGATGCCGTTCAGAAAAATATTCACTTCGATCTCTTGACGAATTTTAAATCTTCTGCGCATACCAACGCCCCTTCGCCGGAATCCGCCGGCGCTCTTAAGGACCGAAGCCATGTTGAGCCTACGCTCACATATCGTCGCGAAAGCCGCCGCCGCGCTGCCGTTTATTCGGCCGTGCGATTGGTCGCGCATGTGCGTGGCGAAGCAAGGTCCGAGCTATCTGGCGCCCCAAAATCTCGGGACCACCAGGACAGCAAGAGCGTAAATCGGCAGCGGGAATCTACCCTCTGCCTCAAGGCAGAGAGCGAAGATGACCCGCGACAGCACCACAGGACTCGAGGACCGTGACCGCCAGAGGATTTTATCCTCGCCGGTGGCGCATGCCTTCGTACGCATCGTGACGCAGCGCCGGGGCATTTCCGAGGCCGAGGCCGAGCAAGTCTATCTCGATTACATCAACCGAGCGCAGCCGGCGGATAATTGCCGGCGTCGTGAGGACGCTTGATCACATGAAGCGATTTCGAATTCAGGATGGCCGTCCCTGCAAGGACATAAGATGGCCCGCTGATCCGGTACTGGTCCCCTTTGGTGGGGCGGCAAACGGTGGTTTCAGGCAGCGAAGCAATTTCTATTGGCCGGGGTTGTCCCGGCCGTTTGTAAATTTTTTTCAGGCTGGCGTAGCTCAGATGGAGAGCAGCGGTTTTGTAAACCGAAGCGCGGAGACTCGAGCCCTCCCGTCAGCACCAAAATCGTCGAGTGTGATCTTCAATACGTAATGCGAGCGTCGCGAAACTGGTAGACGCACCGCACTCAGACTGCGACGGGCTTGCCCGTGGGGGTTCAATTCCCTCCGCTCGCACCATCACGCTCCCGTAGCCAAGCGGTAAGGCATTGGTTTTACGCACCGACATACGCTCGTTCGATCCGAGCCGGGGGTACCAATCATGCGCTTTTAGCTCAGTGGCAGAGTATCGCCGCGACATGGCGGTTGTCCGCGGTTCGATTCCGTGAAAGCGCACCAACTCACGCTCTTGTAGCACAATGGCAGTGCGGCCGCTCGATAAGCGGTTGATGCAGGTTCGATTCCTGACTGGAGCACCAATCGAAAGGAAGCCGACATGACCATCGCTTTTTCGCCTGTGACGGAACGCAGCGATGCAATCAAGGCACGTTCTGCGAAACCGGCGCGGCTGGCCGCCGCAAACCATCACAACGATGGATCCGGAGCGTTAAACCTGACTGGAGATGGAGCGGCCTTTTAAGCCGTGCGCAAGTGGTTCGAAACCACCCGGATCCTCCAATCAAGGACCAGTGCCCCCAGCGGCCAAGGGAACGGATTCTTAATCCGTCGACGCAAGTCACCGTCGGTTCGAGTCCGACCTGGTCCTCCACTTCGAAAGAGATTCCTGACCGGGTCAGGATCACACAAGATCAACGCTGCGGCCGTGGTGGAACGGTAGACACCCGCGCTTGAGGGGCGCGCGCCTTGTGCATCCGAGTTCGAGTCTCGGCGGCCGCACCATTTTGCAGAACTCAAAATGCGCTCAAACTGCTCTCAAAATGCTCCTGGACCCAGCTGGTGACGGGGCTCGACTGTCGATCGAGTTGTGGCGAGTTCGATCCTCGTCAGGAGCGCCACTGCGAATTCACATTGAAAGAATTCCGTCATCAGCATCAACGCGAGGAGGTTTTCATGTTCCAGAATTGCTCCGCGCTCGTGCTCAACGCGGATTTCCAGCCGCTGAGTTACTTTCCACTCAGCCTGTTCGGCTGGGAAGACGCCATCAAGGCGGTCGTCAAGGGATCTCACGTCGTCGTCGCTGAATACGACGAGGTCGCCCGGAGCCCGTCGATTCAGATGAAGTTGCCGTCGGTGATCGCGCTGCGCTGTTATGTGCGGCCGCCGACCAGGGTTGCCTTCACCCGGTTCAACGTGTTTCTCCGGGATCACTTCGTTTGCCAATATTGCAGCGTTCCGCACCGCCCGAACGATCTTACCTTCGACCATGTCTTGCCGCGCGCCGCCGGCGGCATGACGTCATGGGAGAACATCGCAACGGCATGCAGCCCCTGCAATATGCGCAAGGACTCGCGGCTGGAGAAGCCCCGCCGGAAGCCGTTCGAGCCCACGGTGCATCAACTGATGGCGGCGCAGCGGCATTTCCCGCCGAACTTCCTGCACGAGACCTGGCGCGACTTCCTGTACTGGGATGTCGAACTCGAGAAATAAGCCGCCGGCCACGGCCGGCGGTCACCACCACGTAGCTCAACCGGATGAGCACGACCATCCGAAGGTCGAGGATGTAGGTTCGAGTCCTATCGTGGTGGCCAGGATTGATTTCCAGAACGTGCGGTTACTGCCAGCGCACGGTTTCGCTTCTACGGCAGGCCTTCGAGACATTTTGGGGTAACGCCAAGTCAGGTGACTGAGCGGGCCTGTAAAGCCTGCGCCTTTGCGCACGCGCGGTTCAATTCCGCGGTTACCCACCATCCTTCGGGAGCTTCGCGGACCTGGTATATTGGGAGTGCCATGCGCTGCCCGCGCATTGATAGCGGTTCGATTCCGCTGGTCCGCGCCATCTTGCGAAACTGCGTGCCTTACGCAGCTCGCCGTCCAGAAAGCTAATCCAGTGAAAGCATCGGTTTGAAATGCCGAGGAGGTCAGGGCGGCACTGACTCTGAACACCATCACGGGGAGTGCACAAGGGTGCATTTGATCCTTGCAAGATCGAAGCGGCCGGGGCGGTACCGCACTCTCCACCATCTCATTCCCGTCGAGCCGTCTCGGTGAGGGCGCCCGGCTGTTAACCGGGGTAGCGCGGTTCGAAACCGTGGGCGGGAGCCAATGCCGTTTGTCGGCCGATTACCATCGTTGACCTGTAGCTCAGTTGGATTCAGAGCGCCGCGCTACGAACGCGGAGGGCGGGGGTTCGAGTCCCTCCAGGTCGGCCAAAGTTGACAGTCTGTAGGGGAGCCTGGCCGTCCCTACCTGCCTTGGAAGCAGGGGATCGCTGGTTCGAATCCAGCCAGACTGACCACATCATCGACTAGCCGGGGCGCTCGCGTAGCGCACCAGAATAGCGACACGCGCACGCTGGTTCTTTCAACGCGGGCTTGGGTCATAGGCTGATCACCTGGTTTCCAGCCAGGCAAAGTCGGTTCGAGTCCGGCAGCCCGCGCCAATCACAAGTCAGCCGCCTTCCTGGCTGCCGCGACGCTGTCCTTGATACCATTGGAGTTGAGAATCCCATCTTCGAATGCGATTCGCGCTGCGGTGAGCCTTCGGTTCAGTTGCAGCTTCGGTCCGGCTCCAAATAGCCGGTCGATCTCCGAGGTTATCTCACGCATTTGCTCGGCGGCCTCATGGGTGACACCAAGCTCGTCAAGCCGTGCAGCGACCGACTTTTCCCGTTGCGTTAGCGGCCGTTTCTTTGCCGATTTCGGTCTCCACTTTTTCGCGATCGCCCTTTTGGTCTTCTTCGCTTTCTTTATCACTGTAGCCGCTCCCTTCGTCTGGCGGTCCAGGATAACACCCATTCACGGTGAAGATCACCCGTTCGAATCCGGTAGGGAGTGCCATTGCGGGCGCGTCGCCAGGTTGGTCCAAGGCGCCGGACTTTGATTCCGGTGACCGCTGGTCCGAATCCAGCCGCGCTCACCAAATCCATCGCTCGGCCTCTGGGAGGGTTTGCTGCTCATAACGGCGAACAGGACGGTTCGAAACCGTTACGAGCCACCCATTGCCTTCCGACCTCGTCTATCAGCGAGGACGCTTGCTTGTGGCGCAGGAAAACGCGGGGCAGCACCGTGGGTCGGGGACAGGCCGGGGAGTGAAGCTCAAGCGGACGAGCGCTGGTCTCCAAAACCAGAGGCTCCAGGTTCGAGGCCTGGTTCTCCCGCCATTTTTCCGCGGCAGTGAGGAATGATTGCCGGGTCCGGAAATGAATTAGTTTGCGCGCGGTAGGCGCTCACGGCTTCCAGTGATTTCAAAGGCCGAAAAACGGGATGGCGCTCCCTAGCGGAATCGAACCGCTCTCTCCACCGTGAAAGGGTGGCGTCCTAACCGATAGACGAAGGGAGCAAAAACAACCGGAAAATCAGTGCTTTACAGCATGATGCGCCGTGTTGGTCGCCGATAATCAGGTTGGATCAGGCCGGCGACCGGCGAACGTATAGTGGCGTTTTGCCGGGCGGGCAAGCGGCCTGAAACCGCCTTTTTCCGGGCGCTTCCGGCCTGCGCCGGCAAGGGCGGACCGGCCAAAACATCCGGTGTTTTGCAACGGATTTTAAAGCCGCCTGGACTAGGCTGGTGGCAGGGGAACTTCTGACATGGCCTTGGGCACAAAAAAGCGCGAGTCGCGCAAATCACTGCATCAATCCGGGTGGATCACGCTGGACGGCGGCTTCGCGGCGCGCCCATGCGTGGTGCAGGACATGTCCACGACGGGCGCCAAGGTCACGATCGACGATCCCAACACGCTGCCCGCCAAACTGAAGCTGGCGTTTTCGCGCGACGCCCGCACGGGGCGAAACTGCGAAGTCGTCTGGCGCCGCGGCAAGTCGGTCGGCATCAAGTTCGTCCGCTAGCGCCCCGCGGCGCAGGACGATAAAAGGCGGGATGCGAAAATCCTTCCTTGCGATCCCTGTTCTGGTGCTGACTGGCGTGGCGGCGTTGGCCGCCGAACCATCCGGCCATCAGAAGTCCGGCAAGACCGCCCCTACGGGCAAGCTGCTTCCGCTGAAGGGAGCGACATCAAGCAATCCATGCGCGGGATATGGGGCGGGATTCGTCAGGGTCGAGGGCACCGAGACCTGCGCGAAGGTCGGCGGTGCCATCAGTATCGAGGCCGGCACATCGGCTCGGTCGCGCTGAGCGTCACGTCATCGGCGGTGCGATGAACTGGATAAATCCGGGACGCTCCGAGATCTGCGCGAACCAGCGCTCGAGGTTCGGAAGCTTCGGCTTGGTGACGCCCTCGACGCCGAACCAGCGCCGCGCAAAAGCGCCGAGCGCGATATCGGCGATCGTGAACTGATCGCCTTCGATATAGCGGCGCGTTGCCACTTGTGCGTCGACGATCCGCCATTGCACGGCCTCGGCGTCGGCGTCCTTCTGGACCTGGACCATGTCGCGTTTTTCCGGCGCCGTGCGCACCAGCGCCCAGAACACCGGCCGGTCCACCGGTTGCAGGGTCGACAGCGTCCAGTCCAGCCAGCGGTCGACGGCCGCGCGGGCCTGCGGACTTTGCGGATAGATCGGCGAATTCTGGCCGTAGGCGAGACAGAGATAGCGCATCACCGAATTGGATTCCCACAGCACGAAATCGCCGTCGATCAGCGTCGGCACGCGGCCATTGGGATTCATCGCAAGGTAGGGCGCTTCATTATTCTTGCCGAACTGCATGCCGGCATCGATCCGGTCATAGCCGAGATCGAGCTCGCACAGGCACCACAGCACTTTTTGAACATTCACCGAATTGGCCCGGCCCCAGATGGTGAGTTGTTGTTTGTTGTCAGCCACGTCTTTGCTCCCAGCGTTTTTCCTGCGGTGATCTTCGTGCAACCGGTTCATAGCGGAAGATCAGCAAAAAAGCGCGGGCCGCCTTGGCCTGGACCAAACAAAACTTGGACCAAACAAAAAACAGGCTCCGCCGCATCGCGACGGAGCCTGATTTCACCTACGCTTGCCGTCAGCGGCCGAAGAACAACCACAACAGAAGGATTATCGGTATCGGCACGCCCAACAGCCACAACAAAATTCCTCGTCCCATCCTCGTTTCCTCCAAAATATCAATCGAGGAGAGAACGTGCGGGCGGATCGATGGTTCCTGCGCGTGAAGTCGAAACCGCGCGCGTTGTCAAGCGTTATGCTTTTGGAATCTCTGACAGCGACAGTCCGATACGAAACAGCGAGTAGCCGTTTTGATCGACGGCTTCGCGCACTTCAGCATTGACGTCGCCAGCCTCGCGGCTGCGCGTCAACTTCATTCGTCTTCAGATGTGCCCAAGGGAAAAGGCACGTCCGCGCGTGTCACCAGGCGGTAGCTGGGATGGCGGACGTGCACGAAGAATTTGTACGATAGCGTTTTCAAGCGAAGTGGATTCCGGTTTGCGTCAAGAAAACGCGTCAAAACAAAACGCCTACCAGTGGCCGGTGTTCGGCATCGAGGTCCACGGCTCGGCCGGCGGCTTCGGGTCACCCTTCTGCAAGAGCTCGATCGAATGCAGATCTGGCGAGCGGACGAACGCCATGTTGCCGTCGCGCGGCGGTCGGTTGATGGTGATGCCCATCTTCATCAGCCGGTCGCAGGTGGCGTAGATGTCGTCGACCTCATAGGCGAGGTGACCGAAATAGCGGTCTTCGCCGTATTTCTCTTCGTCCCAATTGTACGTCAGTTCGACCAGCGGCGCGCCGCGGGTGGCCGGCGAGGCCTTGAGCAGACCTTCGTCTTCGGCGGCGCACAGGAACACCAGCGTGAAGCGGCCCTTGTCGTTGTCGATCCGGCGCACTTCCTTCAGCCCCAGCGCATCAGAATAGAATTTCATCGCGGCATCGAGATTGCGGACGCGCAGCATGGTGTGGAGAAAACGCATGTTTCTTGGCTCCCTTTGCGAGGCTTGGTTTTTGGTTCGGGGCTTGAATAGCAGCAAAATTCGCCACGGGGCAGGGGGCATGATGCTGTTTGGGCGCTACCCTGGGTCCTTTACATGGCGGCGTGGCTGGGAAAGTGATGGCAGCATGAAATACCTGCTTGGCGCTCTTCTCATCTCCGGCACGGCTCATGCAGCCGACCAACTCCCCGACAGCATGCTGGGGAAGTGGGCCTCTGACGCCGCTGCGTGCGGACAGCAGTCCAGCGAACTCGGGATGACGGTCGAACCCCGGACAGTGCTGTTTTACGAGCATGGCTACCAAATCAAGCGCATTACCCGGCTAAGGGACGGCTCACTAAAGGGTACAGGATATGGTTTTGCGGACGATGGTCGGTCCAACGATTCAATCACGCTTAAGCTGATTGATCCGAACAAGCTTCAGGCCAAGGGAGAGATCTATGTTCGGTGTGAAAAGCAAAACGGAGGCGCACGATGAGTGGACCCGAAGCGGGCGGCTTCGCTGCGACACAAGCGAAAGCCCCGCTCGGGGGAAGCGGGGCTCTCTGAGAGAAGCGGAGATGGGGACAAATCTCGACGCTTCGATAGGTAGACACGCGAGGCCATCAAAGGTTCAATGATGAATGAGCAATGGAAATTGACGGAAAGCGAGTTCTGATCTCGGGACTGCTGGTTTTTTCCCCGAGTACGGCCTACGCCCCCGACGTGTGTCTGAACTGTGGGTAATTCGCCCGTGGGCTGGACAGGCAATCCCGTCCGCACATTATGCGTCGCGAGATGGAATCTCTGGAGGGCCTAGGGGGACAGTCTCGCTGAAGGCCACGCGGCGTAACGCCCGCGTGGCCTTTTGTTTTCCAATTATTTACGATTGCTCGTCCGCAAAATTGCGGACTCTGTTCGTTCTCCGGGAACAAAGCGGAGCCGAGACCTCCCTCTTGAAGGTTGGGCGCGTATGCTCGATGCGAGAACCTCTCCTCGATGTTGCGGGGCCTGCTGACCCGTTTTGCTTCTTGCGCCGGGCGTGACCAGGTCTGCGTGGGCTGCGCGGGCTTTCTCAAGGAACGCAGCGCAATCCCGAATGCAAAGAGCACATGATGGCGGCAGGCAGGCTCGCGGAAAAATTCGAGCCAGAACTCTATTCGGTGGCCAGCGTCCACGATTAGCGAGAAGCGCACGCGGGGTTAGCTACACAAGCGAAAGCCCCGCTCGGGGGAAGCAGGGCTTTCTGATGGGGATGAGTGTCTGGGGGACTACTCATCCATAAGTCACCGCACCGCGCAAATGGTTCAAACCGATTTTCGCGTGCAGCTGATGCACGGGGCACTTGCGAAGATGTTCTTGTTATGTTCTACTCAACCATTCCTTGGAGGTTGATTCATGGACATCGAGAGACAACGCGAAATCATCAGGCTCTGGAACCGCATGCGCCGGGTCGAAGGCCCGATCGCCGAAGAAATCCGCATTCAGATACTCGAGTATTTTGCGCAGCAGGACCGTCCGAAACGCGCGGCCTGAGGTTTGGTCGCGCGCGTCGCCACGGCGTTAAAGCGCAACCTAGTTGGATGCGTCGACCTCAGGTCGCAGTTACGCTTCTTCCCGGTGCCCGTCAGAGCCGCGGTTAAACACGCCGTAATGGCTCGACTTCTGGCCGTCGCCATCCGTCGGTGCGACCGTCAGTCCGAGCCGCAACAGTTCGCGCACCGCCGCCGCGCGGGTTGGCATCCGGTGCTTGAAGCGGAAGTCGTCGAGAACGGTCATTTCTTCGGGAGAGAGCATGATTTGTAAGCGTTCGCCCCGCATGTCGGTCATGTGCCTGCCTCAACCTTAGACAAATGAGTAAGTGCCTAACTCGGAGCAGTTCGCTTTGGTTCCTTCAGTTGCCAAGAGAAAGTCAGTTGAGTAAAATATGAAAATAAAATCAATAGGTTAAGTGTTGATATCAGGCATGCTTGGGAGTAGATTCCGTGACAAGGAGTGCGGTCATGGACAAGGAAATCAAGCTTCCGAAACTTCCGAAGGACTCAAAACCTCCCAAGCGCCCGAGCTATGAGAGGGTGATCGAAAACCTGGACAAATGGGCCACGAGCCCGGGCCTTCAGCCGCCCAAATAGGCTGCAAGCAGGGGCCTCATCGGGACGGAAAGGCCGCCGGATTGTCGAATGGCGGACGCAGTATCCCAGCACAGAGCGCGGGTCGGCGATCGCCATCGTTCCGCATTAAACGCAGAAAAAGAAATTGTCGGTCGCACGGGCCTGTCGCCCTGCGGCAGGCATGTCGCCGGCAACGCGAGGGACCTGGCTCACTTCCGATGGGCTAGACCTTGACGTCGACCAATGGGGTTGGCTCGGCCTGGGCGTGTTGTTCGATCTGCGCTTGCTGCGCCTGCGCCTTGGCGTCGTAGACAGCCTTGAGGTCTTCGTTGATCGTATTGGGCGGCGCCTTGGCGGTTTGGTCGACAAGGAGCTGGATTCTGGCCTGCGTCACTTCAACAGGTACGGGATAAACAAGCATGAGATTATCCTCCTGGCCAAAAGCTGGCAGGCGCTCGTTTACACTTTGTAAAGAGATGGGGTTAACGGCGAATTGGGTTAATTGCCGAGCGGAGCAAGGGACGGTACGCCCAAACGAACAAGGGCAGGGAAGCCGAAATGATTTTGGTGACAGGCAGTATTCTGGCGCGTGAGGACAGTTTTGAGGAGGTGCTGGCCGCCTGCCTTGACCATGTCGAGCGCTCGCGCACAGAGCCCGGATGCATCTCGCATGACGTCCATTTCGACTGCCAGAATCCGATGCGCCTGTTTTTCTTCGAGCAATGGGCGGACGAGGATGCCCTGCGCACCCACTTCGCCGTTGAAGGTTCGAAGGCCTTCGTCAGATCGCTCAAGGGCCGGATCGTCGAAACCACCGGGACCAGGATCTATCGCGCGGAATCAATTCCGCGATAGCCGCGCTGCAAGCCGCGAACGCGCAACGCGTCATGTCGCCTATGGGCCTTAGAGGATCCTTTCCAACCGTTCGGCATAGAGCCGGAATTCCTCGGCCATCTCGATAAGCTTCTTCGAGGCCTCGGGATCCTTGACGGCGCGCGCCAAACGCTTGGCTCGGATCGACTGGTCGCGGTAGTGATCTGCCTGGGTCATATCAGCACCTTTTCGGATAGGTGCAAATCGCGTCAAAAAGGTTCGATCACGACGATGCGAACAGCGATCGTGCCCGGAGCGCTCCGATCAGGCCGGTCTGGCGGGAGGCGGCGAGGGACACGATGCGGTTTACTGTCGGCGAGCGCTCGCGAGGTAACCCGATCTTAAGGGGCAGCCGGTCCAGAGAGCGTGCCCCCTGTTCGTTCTTCGAAGAACAAAAGGAGTCTTGCTTCCGACATTTCGGAATCGCTGGCGCAGCGCTTCACGTGTGGGCAGATCCGTTTGACCATGTTGGGCTAGTCCAAGCTGTGCCGATGCGTATGCCGCTCGAAGAGAAAGCTCGATGCGGTCTTGTCCGCCGGGGGTGTGGACGGGTGCGCAGCAAGTACCGGGCGCAACGCCGGAAAACCCGTTTTGCGGCCTGTGATTTGCCTGTGGATTTGCTGCGGACAAGTGCATGCGCACACGCTCGGTGCGGGTGCGCGTGAACCGGCGAGGTCAACGATCCCTTTCCGGAGATCCAATAACCCTATTCAGTTAGGTTAAGACCGGGATTGCGTTGTGCTTATCAGAGGTTGCGCTAGGGATGGCTCGAGGAAGCAGCCATGGTCCCTTCGTTTCATAACGCTGACAAGCCGACCTACCGACGCGTGATGGTGGTCGGGCTGCTGTTTTGCCTGGCCTTCGTCGTCATCAGTTTTTCACTGCGGTCGCAACCGGAAACCGGACATGTGCTGGTGAAAGCTGACAGGCTGGTCCGGACGGCGGGAGAGCCGCACAAGGCGAACTAGTGTCCTCTAGCGGTCCGGCAATTTTTCGCCGCGCGGCTTGTGATATTTGGCGATGCCGATAAAGCCGGCAAACGCGATCACGTTCAGCAGAACTTCCAGCCATGGGGGCATCGTTGCACCTCTTTCGGGAACAAATTCCCGGGGCTGCGATTGGTTCCTTCGCGCCTGGTCTGGCGTGGCCGCTCTGGATGGCAGAGGCCAGCCGCGAAATGAAAACCCCGCCAGCCTCCTAAGATGCTGACGGGGTCTTTCATGCTTTCACCTCTGGCAAGGTTGCTGCACTTGGGCTGAGAACGCGCATCCGCAGGGTTCGTTCCCGGCGCTCTGCAGATTTTTTTGACGAAATTGCTTGCCGGTTCCGTCTGGCAGCGGCCTTGATAAGGAAAAAGCCCGGAGCATCGCCCCGGGCTTTTTGCTGCTGGGATTTTAGCGCTATCTCCAGAACGAAGGGCGGTTAAATCCGCTCCAGGCTTTGCCGAGCGTGGCGGCGTAATATTCCTCGCGCTCGCGTTCGAATTTTTCCTGTGTGGCCTTGAAGCTCGCGACGCGTGCTGCGATTTCCTCGCGCGCACGCGCGAGCCTGTCGTCCTGTTCGTTCATTGCCCATCCTTTTTGGAGTCGTGTTTTTGAGTCGTCCCGGTTGCCATTGACGGTTGCGATTGGGGCGTGAATTGGGAAGCCGCGTTGCGGGATTGTGGTCGTCTGTTTGCAAAGCGATGGCGGTGGATAAGGCCCGCGCGCCGCTTGTTGCTTGCGCACCTACCCGGTAGCGACAAGCAAACCGGAGGTTCCAATGGCAAAGATCGATCTGGATTCACTGAGCATCGAAGAGCTCGCCGCACTGCGCGAGCACGCCACCGACAAGCTGTTCGAGAAGGTCGCCGCACGCCGCGCCGAGCTCGAGGCGGAAATGGAAAAACTCGCACAATACGGCAAGCCTGCGAAGAAAACGGAGAGCGCGCCCGTCGCCAAGGTCAAGAAGACCGAAGAGGTGCGGGAACCCAAGGAACCTGTCGCCAAAGCCGCTTGATG
Organism: Bradyrhizobium sp. OAE829; assembly: GCF_040546575.1. NCBI lineage: Bacteria > Pseudomonadati > Pseudomonadota > Alphaproteobacteria > Hyphomicrobiales > Nitrobacteraceae > Bradyrhizobium > Bradyrhizobium sp. OAE829. Next base: position 8,303,047 of record NZ_JBEPOE010000001.1, read on the forward strand.
ATGCCTGCCTGGTGGCGCGCGGCTGATGTTCGGTTGTGCGGGGCTCACTGAACAGCCGATCCGATTAGCCCCGCTATCGTCGGCGCGGCCAATTTTGTTTGACGTGTTTTCCGTTGCGGGGCAGGCTTCCGCTTGGAAACGCTTTGAAAATCGGATGCTCACGTGATCGCACCAGACCTTCGCAGCGGCGTCGAACAGCTCGGCAACATGATCGCCGAGGCATCGTCCATCGTTCCCTTTACCGGCGCCGGCATCTCGACCGAATGCGGCATTCCCGATTTCCGCTCGCCTGGTGGATTGTGGACTCGCAATCGTCCGATTCCCTTCGACGAGTTCGTCGCCAGTTCCAACGCCCGTGACGAGGCTTGGCGGCGGCGCTTTGCGATGGAGCCGACCTTTGCTGCGGCGAAGCCCGGTCGCGGACATCGGGCGCTGGCCTCGCTCTACAAGGCCGGCAAAATCCCCGCGATCATCACCCAGAACATCGACAATCTGCACCAGACGTCCGGTTTCAAGGCCGACGACGTGGTCGAGCTGCACGGCAACACCACCTACGCCCGCTGCATTGGCTGCGGGCAGGCCTACGATCTGCCCTGGGTCAAAGCGCGCTTTGACGAGACCGGCGGAGCGCCCGATTGCACGGTTTGCGACGAACCGGTCAAGACCGCGACCATTTCGTTTGGACAGGCAATGCCGGAAGACGCGATGCGCCGTGCCACGGAACTGGCCCAGCATTGCAACCTGTTCCTCGCCATCGGATCCTCGCTAGTGGTTTGGCCGGCCGCAGGTTTTCCGCTGATGGCCAAGAACTGCGGCGCCAAGCTCGTCATCATCAATAACGAGCCGACGGAACAGGACGATGTCGCCGATCTCGTGATCCGGCACGACATCGGAGAGACGCTTGGACCGTTTGTAGGCAATTGAACTGCAATTGATTCGAGGCTTGCAAGCCTGTTCATAGTTCCCGCCTGAATTGTTTTTTTAGCTATGCGCCGCATGCGGGAGTGTTATCTTTTGATTCGAGAGATTCGCGCGGCGTTGTCATGAGTGGTCATGGATGGGCGCGTGTTCCGGTCCGCTACGGCGATAGCGAGCCGCATTTGAATGTGTGAGGTCCGGGGTCATGGGGTCGGACGGATTTGAGTCCAAGAAGCTCGGGGGGCCGCCGTCAGGCGGGACAGGGCAGAACAGGCTTGGACCAGGTGAATATTCTGCCGGCGCCGAGCGCGATCCGGGAATGGATGCTCTTTCTGGTCTCGGTGAAGCTGCTGCGAACCTGGTCGAAATTTCCGGCGTCATCAAATGGTTCGACGCCTCGAAAGGCTACGGCTTCATCGTTCCCGACAATGGCTGGCCCGACGTGCTGCTGCACGTCACGGTGCTGCGCCGCGATGGCTATCAGACCGCGTATGAAGGTGCGCGGCTGGTGGTCGAATGCGTGCAACGCGCCAAGGGCTATCAGGCCTTCCGCATCGTCTCGATGGATGAGTCCACTGCGATCCATCCGGCGCAGATGCTGCCGCCGCGGACCCATGTCAGCGTTACGCCGACCTCAGGTCTGGAGCGCGCGCAGGTCAAATGGTTCAACCGGCTGCGCGGTTTCGGCTTCCTGACCTGCGGCGAAGGGACGCCTGACATCTTCGTGCATATGGAAACGCTGCGCCGCTTCGGCATGACCGAGTTGCGGCCTGGCCAGTACGTGCTGGTGCGGTTCGGGCCCGGCTCCAAGGGCATGATGGCCGCCGAGATCCACCCCGAGACCGGGCCGTCGGCGCTGTCGTCGCACTAGCTGCCCATATCCGCTGTCCGGCCTGTCACCTGACGGAATCGTGAGCCGGACGGAGCGTGTGCGTGCGCCGGCCTCTGGCCTTTGCCGCAATCATCGGGTTAGGATTTCCCGGCAATAGCCCCTAAATCCCCCTGGATCATCCTGATGTCCGGCGTGAGTGTTGTGATGAATTTGGTTTCGATGGTTGCGCCCGTCCTGCGCGGGCGACTGACGACGTCGCTGCTTGCAACGCTGGGCCTGCTTGTCAGCCTCGGCGCAAGCCCAATCGCGCAAGCCGCCAGCTTTCAGCCGCTCGAGATCGTCACCAAATCCGGCGTGCAGGTGTTCTCGGTCGAGATGGCGACGACCGAGAAGGAGAAGGAAACCGGGCTGATGCACCGCAAGGAGTTGCCCGACGGCAAAGGCATGCTGTTCGATTTCTCGCCCGAACAGCAGATATCGATGTGGATGAAGAACACCTACATCTCGCTCGACATGATCTTCATCGGCGCCGACGGCCGCATCCTGCGGATCGCGGAAAATACCGAGCCGATGTCGACCAAGATCATCTCGTCGGGCGGCCTCGCCAAGGGCGTGCTGGAGGTGATCGCCGGCACGGCACAGAAATACGGGATCAGGCCTGGCGACAGGGTGGCGCACCCCCTGTTCAACGGCCGATAGGGCATTGAGCCGCCAGCGCGTTCCTGCGCCCGTTCGGCGCGCCATGTGCGGTCCGCTCATGGCCCGGACACAAAATATCGAAAACAACCCCATGCAAAGTTAGAACGGGCCCCGGCAATGAGCCGACGCCAGGCCGCCCAGCGCCTTGCTGGCGGCGGTCCAAGCGTGTATCGACGTGTCCATTCCCAGCACCAAACGGGGTATAGCGCAGCCTGGTAGCGCGGCAGTTTTGGGTACTGCAGGTCGTTGGTTCGAATCCAGCTGCCCCGACCAAACAAGATATTGATTTGGCTTGGTATTTTACTGGCTCCCAAGCCCGCCGCGCCTGCCAAACGCTCAAACGCGCATCTCGCTGGTCGAGCGTCGTAATCGCGGGGGAGAGGCAGCGGTTACCGCTGTACGGCCTGCCACGCCAGCAGGCGATGTTCGGCCATCGACATCGCCACCGACGTCACGTAGCCGGTCACACCGAGCAGGATGACGCCGGCGAAAAGATCAGCCGAGCGGAAGGCTCTAGCCGAGAGCAGCACCCAGTGGCCGAGACCGTCGAGGCCGGCGAGGATTTCGCAGACCACCGACAGGATCAGCGCCACCGTCAGGCTGAGGCGCATGCCGGCCAGAATGTCGGGACTGGCCGACGGCAGCGCGACCTTGAATATCACCGCCAGTCTGGACAGCTGCAGTGACCGCGCCACCTCGTAGAGCCGCGGCTCGACTGCGGCAAAACCATGAATGGTTGCCAGCATGATCGGCCAGATCGCGCCGAAGGCGATCACGAACAGCGCCATCGCCTGCGTCAGCCCCAGCATCGCAATCGCAACCGGGATGATCGCCGATACCGGCAACGGCCGCAAAAACTCCAGCGACGGCGCCACATAGGTGCGCATTATCCGCGACGAGCCGATGATCGCGCCGATCGCGATACCGGCGATCGATGCGGCGAGCCAGCCATAGGCCATGTGCTCGAGCGTGCCGGCGAGCTTGCTCCAGAGATCGCCGTTGGAAAATCCGCGCACCAGCGAGGCCCAGGCCCGGTCCGGGCCCGGCAGGAACACCGGCGAGACCAGCTTCAGATTGGCGATCAATTGCCACAGCGCAATGAAGGAGGCGGCGACCGCAAAGCTTGCGGCGCGCCAGAGCCAGATCGTCGCGATGCGGTTCATGCGCTGTCTCCGCTCAACGCGGCGCGGCCGAACAGGCGGTGCTGCGCCACCACCAGCAGGATGTTCAGCGCGTAACCGATGACCCCGATCCAGACCAGATAAGCCAGCATCAGGTCGGGCCGCAGCGCCTGTTGCGCCAGCATGATCCCGGCGCCCAGCCCCAGCGGATTGATCGCGATTTCGACCGTGACGGCGACGATCAGCGCGATACCGGCCGACAGCCGGAAGGCCACGAAGATCCGCGGCAGTGCGGCGGGGACGATGATCTTCCAGACCCGCTGCGCAGCGGGTAGCCGCAGCGCCCGCGATACTTCCATCAGCCGTGGTTCGATACTGCGTACCGCCGCCCGGCTCAGGATCAGGATCGGCCAGACGCAGGCGAACGCGACGATCACGATTTCCATGCGATAACCGAAACCGAGTGCGATCAGCGCGATCGGCAGCAAGGCGATCGACGGGATCGGCCGGATTGCCTCGACCGTCACCTCCATCAGTCGGTTGAGCGTGTCTGAGATACCGAAGGCAATGCCGAGCGCCAGCCCGATGACGGTGCCGATCGCGAGGCCAGCAAAGGCCGAGAACAGCGTGTCGCGCGTTGCTGTGAGGATGGAGAAGTCTGCAAAGGCGCCGGCGAGCGCCATCGCGATCTCGCTTGGTGGCGCGAGACTGTCGCTTCGCAGATGCGTCGCGCGCGCCCAGGCCTCGAAGGCGAGCAACACCGTCAGTGGCAGTAGCAGCGCCTTGGCCTTTTCCTTGGCTTGGTCCGTCGTCACTGTTCGGTCGCCTTGATGAAGTCGAACAGCTGCCGCCGCAGCCGCAGGAATTCCGGGTGTTCGCGGGTCGAAAGCTGATCGCGCGGCCGCGGCAGATTGACCGCAAGCTCAATGCCGATCCGTCCGGGATGCGGCAACAGGCCGATGACGCGGTCGCCGAGATAGATGGCCTCGTCCAGATCATGCGTCACGAAGATCACGGTGGCGCCGCTTGCGGCCACCAGCGCCAGCACCTCGTCCTGCAAGCCCTGCCGTGTCATCGCATCGAGCGCGCCGAACGGCTCGTCCATCAGCAGCGTCTTCGGCTCCTGCGCGAGACAGCGTGCGATCTGCAGCCGCTGCTGCATGCCGCCGGACATTTCGGCGGGATATTTTCCGGCGTGGTCGGGCAGGCCCACCGTGCGCAGCAATTCATCGATGCGGGCAGGGCGCTCGGCGGAGGGCATCCCGCCCGCTTCGAGCGCCAGCGACACATTGCCGGCCGCGGTGCGCCACGGCAGCAGCGCCTTGCCGTAGTCCTGGAAGACGATGGCGATCTCGCGCCGCGGATGCAACATCAGCTCACCGTCGAAATCCACCCTGCCGCTGGTCGGCTGATAGAGCCCCGCCGCCAGCCGCAGCGCGGTGGTCTTGCCGCAACCCGACGCACCGACGACGCAGAGGAATTCGCCGGCCCGGACGCCAAGGCTCAAATTCTCGATGATGGTCTTGCCGCCGAGCTGGAGCGTAACGTCCGTGAACGCAATCTGCGGTCTCGGTTGGCCGGGAATGACTTCGAAGCGTTTTGCGGCATTTGCCATTGCGTCAGCTCTCGCTTCCATTGGGGTAGACGATGTCGATCGTCGAACGCAGATGCGCCTCCAGCATCGCCTGCGCGCCGGCGATATCGCGCGATAGAACGCGGTCGGCAAGCAATTGGTGGACGCGTACGAATTTCTTGCCGCTATCGAGGGAGCGCATCATCACGCGGCGATAGCGGTAGGCTTGGTCGTAGAGATCGGAATGCGCGGCCAGCAGCCGCCTGGAGCCGCAGCCGGTCAGTAGCGCGGTGTGGAAACCCTTGTGCAGCCGGTCGAAATCCTCGGCGCCTTCGCGGAATTCATCGCCGGTCCGCTCGATGTGCCGGCGCATCTGGTGCAACGTACTGACGATGCCGGCCTCCCAGGCATCGTCGCCATGGGTAATCGCCAACTTGATCGCCTCGATCTCGACCGCGGTCCGCATCACGGTGATATCGTTCAGATCCTCGCGGCTGACGTCGGCGACGCGAAAGCCGCGCTGTCCGGTTCCGACGATCAGGCCGCGCGACATCAGCCGCGACAATCCTTCGCGCAGCGGCGTCGCGCCGATCTCATAGCGCTGAACCAGATCGATGATCCCAAGCCGCGATCCCGGCGCGAGATGCCCGGCCAGTATGTCGTGCTCGACCAGCGTGGCCGCGCGCTCGCTTAAGGTTGCGGCCTCAGTCGCGGGTTGGGTCGCATTGCGCTCGGTAGTCGACATTGCAACAGCCTCATTTCAGGACCAGTTTGGCGGTATCGAGCTTGGATTGCAGCATTTTCTGCGACGACATTACCTCGATCCACCAGCTCAACTGCTCGGGCTTGAGCACCGGCTCGGATTGGTTCGGGGGCGTCGCCTTGACCAATTCGATCGGCTGTTTGGTGAATTTGGAGATCGATGCGGAGGCCTTTTCGCGATCGCCATTGACGATCAACGCAGATTCAGCGATCGCATCGCGAAATTTCTTGATCGCGACGGCGTTCTTGTCGGCCCATTCGCGGGATGCCGCGTAGAAAATGATCGGCTCGGTGCGCGCGAGCTCGGCTGCATAACGCGCGCCGACCGAGCCCAATCCCGCGTTCAGCATGCGCGTCACGAACGGCTCGGCCGTGAGCACGGCATCGACGCCGCCTGATTTGATGATGTCGGCCATGGTCGGGAAGGTGACCTCGACGAAATTGACGCGTCTGGGATCGACACCTTTGTCCACCAGCCACTTTACGAACAGCACATGCAGGAAGGCGTTGAGGCCGGGCGCGCCGACCTTCTTGCCGACGAAATCCTTCGGCTCCTTGATGGTAATGCCGTTGCGGACGAAGGCGGCGATGCTGTCCTGGTTCACCGGACTCATCACGGTCGCGCCGGCGATGGCGACGAGATCGAGGCCACCGTCGACGGCCTGCAGGAACACGGTCGAGGTCGGCCCACCGATCTGGATCGAGTTGGAAAGGATCGCTGCCGGGATGTTCGAATTGATGCCGATCGGCGTCATCTCGACTTCAAGCCCGTGCTTTTTGAAGATGCCTTCGTCGATCGCCACCATGGCGGAGGCGCAATCCGACGTCGCCGTGCAACCGACCTGAATCTTGGCCTGCGCGAGGGCAGCTCCCGTCAGCGCGAGGCTGACCGCAAAGGTTGCAAGGATCGTTTTCACCGCCATCTCCCGGTTTACATTTTTGGTGCTTGATTATCGATATTTTTTTTGATCATATATTTCATCCAAAAGCAAGAGGGCGCACACAATGAAACTCGCAACATTCAAATCCGGCGGTCAGGAAAAAGTCGGGATCGTGCATGCCGGCGACGGCAAATTGTTTGATCTCGCCGCGGCAGCCAGCCGGAACGGCGCCGCCAATCCGGCCTTCGCTTCCATGCTTGCCCTGATCGATGCCGGCGAAGGCGCGCTCGAACAGGCGTCGGCCGTGTTCGACAAGCACGGCAAGGACGAAACCTTGTCGGTATCAGCTGCAACGGCCGAGATTCTCGCGCCGATCCCGGAGCCACGGCAGATGCGGGACGGCATGTCATTCCCGCTGCACATTCTCCAGGCCCCGCGCGGCCAGCTCAAGCTCGCCGCACGCGCCAGGAATGACATGGCGGAACTGGCGCGGATCGAGGCCGAGCCGCTCGGCGAATTGCCCGAGGTTTATCGCAAGCAGCCGATCTATTACATCACCAACCGCTTCAGCGTCCGCGGCACCAACACCACCGTAAAGTGGCCGCGCTACAGCCAGGTGATGGATTATGAATGCGAATTCGGCATCATCACCAAAAACAAAGGTGCCAACATTTCCGCCGCGAAAGCCAAGGATCACATCTTCGGTTATACGATCTTCAACGATTTTTCTGCGCGCGACGCCCAGCGTATCGAAATGGAGGGGCGGCTCGGTCCCGCAAAAGGCAAGAGTTTCGATGGCGGCAATGTGATGGGACCGTGGATCATCACGCCGGACGAAATCGGAGATCCCTACAAGCTCAAGATGGAAGTGCGCGTCAACGGCGAGATGCGCTCGCAAGGGGTTTCCGATGGAATGCTGTTTTCATTCGAGGAGATCATCGCCCATGTCACCAAGGACGAGACCCTGATGCCCGGCGAATTCATCGGTTCCGGCACGGTCGGCAATGGCTGCGGACTGGAACTCGGCTGGTATCTCGAACATGGCGACAGCGTCGAGCTTGAAGTCGAAAAGATCGGTATCCTGAAGAACCGGGTCGAACGGCAATAGGCTGCCGCGACCACGCCAGCACAACAAGAACCAAAAACATTCAGCGAGGAAACGCCAATGGCGCGCAAGTTGATCGATATCTCCGTTCCCCTGCAAAACGATGTACCCGCCGATCCGCCGGGCGGTCATCCGACCATCCAGTACATCGACCATCAGCAGGGCCTGCCGCGCGTGCTGCAGTTCTTTGACGGGCTGAAGGCCGAAGACCTGCCGGACGGGCAGGGCTGGGCGGTCGAGCAGGTGCAGCTCTCGACCCACAACGGCACGCATCTGGATGCGCCCTGGCACTTCCATCCCACCATGAACCGCGGTGAGCGATCCTGGACCATCGACGAAGTGCCGCTGGAATGGTGCCTGCAGCCGGGGGTGAAGCTCGACTTCCGGCATTTTTCCGACGGCTATGTGGCGACCGCCAAGGACGTGGAGAACGAGCTCAAGCGTATCGGTCACACGCTGTCGCCGCTGGAAATCGTGGTGGTCAATACCAGCGCCGGCGTCAAATACGGCCGGCAGGATTACGTCACCTCGGGCTGCGGCATGGGCTATGAGGCGACCATGTATCTTCTGGAGCGCGGCGTGCGGCTGACCGGCATTGACGGCTGGAGTTGGGATGCGCCGTTCGTCTACACCGCCAAGAAATATGCCGAGACCAAGGATGCCAGCCTGATCTGGGAAGGCCACAAGGCCGGCCGTCACATCGGCTATTGCCACATCGAGAAGTTGCACAACCTAGAGCAACTGCCATCGACCGGATTCATGGTGTCCTGCTTCCCGGTGAAGATCGAACGTGCCTCGGCGGGCTGGACGCGGGCCGTCGCTATTCTCGACGAGTAGCTCGATCGCCAGCGAGAAAGGCCGAGAGGAATTTCATGATGGAATGCCTCCAGCCCGTTGGCAGATGCTTCTGCGGGATCAGTCCGCTTCGTCGATCTCAAACCGCCGCAGCTTCATCCTCGGTGTCGGCGCGCTGATAATGACAACAGCCGTCGCGCGCCGCAACGCCGACACTGCGCATGTCGATTGAGCGCAGCGCGCTCATGCCGGACCTGAGGTCAAGCCAAGCCACCTGTTGCGCGTTAGAAGTTTCAAATTTGCGCCAAAGAAAAAGGCGCGCCGGTTGTCCGGCACACCTGATTGTTGTTTAGACCGTGCGTAAATCTTCGCCGATCAGTCGGGTATCAGTAATACCTGCAGACGCGAACGCCGTAAGCATTCCACCAGCAGCGCGGTCCGCCGCGCACCACCGGAACGCCATAGAAGCCGTAGCCCCGGCCATAATAACCACGGCCGCGACCCCAGCCGCCGCCGCGATAGAAACCACGACCGCCACCGCGACCCCACCCGCCGCCACGGCCTCGTCCACCGCGGGCTTCCGCCGGCGAGGTCGTTGCACCTACCAGAATGGCAGACGTGCTGGCGACGTAGACGAACAACAAGGTGAGCGCTGCAAGACAACGCGTCAGGATATTGTAGCGTTTAGCCATTCTAGAATCTCCTGGTCACTTTCTAAACCACCTGGACTTCCGCATTATCAAACTTAGACGCTCGAAAATGCTTTTGGTTCAGATCAGCTAAGATAATATCTTTACTAAGGTTCTTCAGGCAATTCGGGACTTTATTAAGACGGAAAGATAAGGTCAAGTTACACTCCGGCTTGCGACGAATTCTCGCGTTGCGCCGTTCATCTTTGTTCATCTTCGTTCATCTTTCTGTACGACGATTGTGCACTGCAGAATTACGAAACGAAAACTCGGCAAGACAAACCAGCCGTAAAACCAGGCAAGAAAAACCAGGCAAAGCCCAAGCCAACAACTTGAAGTCGACACGATCTCGCGCACGACGGTCCCCCGCCTTAAAGAGTATCCATGCCCAAACAGCACACCTATGTCCTCGGCCTGAACACCTACGACCATGACGTGAGCGCCTGCCTGTTGCGCGACGGCGCCATCGCATTCGCGATCGCCAAGGAGCGGATCACGCGGGTCAAGCACGCGTCCGGCTTCTACAAGGAGGTGATCGATTATTGCCTCGAGGCAGAAGGCATCACGCTGGATGACATCGATCTGATCGTTCGCAATTGCTACATCATGCCGGTAGGAGAAATGGAAGAGCGGCTGGTCTATTTTGACGCGCCGGGCTTCCTTCCCGAATTTGAACGAGACGATGCGGCCAAGCACCCGTTGTACCTTTCGCGTCAGGACAAAGTGGTGACGATCTCCCACCATCTGGCGCACGCTTACAGCGCGTTCGCGGTATCGCCGTTCGAGGAAGGCGTGGTGATGATCGTCGATGGCGTCGGCAGCTATCAGTCCGACGTCATGGAGTCCTATCCCTCGAGCGATACCGCAACGCCGCTCGCGCGCGAATCCGAGAGCTATTACAAGTTCAAGGGATCGACGCTCGAATGCCTCAAGAAGGTTTTCATGGAGCCGGACCGCGGCTTCCTGAGCGATGAATTCTACAACATGCCGGGGATGGGCGCGCTCTACAGCCGGGCATCGACCTACATCTTCGGCGACTGGAATAAATGCGGCGAGCTGATGGGGCTCGCGCCCTATGGCCGCCACAACCAGGTCAAGAGCCTGATGGGGCTGACCGACGGCAAGCTGCAGGTGCCGCACTGGACCACCGATCTCAAGCAGCCCTACATCCAGGACGGCAACAACTGGGAAAAGAGCCCGGCGATGCGGCACTGGGAGGATCTGGCCTGGCGGGTGCAGGACGATACCGAGAACGTGCTGCTCGCCCGCGCGCGCTGGCTGCGGGAAACCACCGGGGCCAAGAACCTGACGATGGCCGGTGGTGTCGCGCTGAACTGCGTGGCCAATGGCCGGCTCGCCCGTGAAGCCGGTTTCGACAATATCTGGATCCAACCGGCGACCGGCGATGACGGCATTGCGATCGGCTGCGCCTATTACGGCTGGCTCGAGATCCTGAAGCAGCGCCGCAACTTCGTCATGGAGCATTCCTATATCGGCAAGCCCTATAGCGATGCGGATGTCGCGGCAGCGCTGCAGCGGTTTTTGGTGCGCATCCAGATCGACGCAAGGCGCAGCGACAATATTTGCCGCGACACCGCAAAGCTGCTCGCGGATCAGCGGGTGATCGGATGGTTTCAGGGCGGCTCGGAGTTTGGCCCGCGGGCACTCGGCAACCGCAGCCTGCTCGGCGATCCCCGCAAGCCCGAGATGAAGGATATCCTGAACAGCCGCGTCAAGCACCGCCAGGCGTTCCGCCCGTTCGCGCCAATCGTATTGGCCGAGCGCATGAAGGACATTTTCGAGGGCGATGCGGATTCCCCGTTCATGCTGCTCGCCAAACCGGTTCGCCCTGAATGGCGCGACAAGATTCCGGCGATCGTGCATGTCGACGGCACGGCGCGCGTCCAGACCGTGCGCGAAGCGACCAATCCGAGGCTGTACCAGTTGCTGAAGGAGTTCGACGCGCTGACCGGCGTTCCCGTGCTGATCAACACGTCATACAACATCAAGGGCGAGCCGATCGTGGAAACGCCGCGCGATGCGGTGGCCTGCTTCCTGACCACGGGGGTCGATCATCTGATCATGCACGACACGGTGGTATCGAAGACCGCCATGCACAAGATCGTCGGACCGCTGGTCGATACCTACGACGACGTGAGGAACCTGGTGTCAGCGACAGCCCGGCCGGCCTAACGGTCGGTTGAGGGAAGGGCGCCTGATCAAGCCGCCTTGATCAGGCGACTTTCGGCGCCGCCGGCTTGGGTAGCGGCTTGTCCTGCCGTTTCGACCAGGAAATGTAATAGGCGACGATGGTCATGATCGCGATGCCGGTTACGCTGACGAAGATCTGCGCGAACAGCGAACCGGAGCTCAGCGACAGCTGGAAGTGCCCAACGAACGACAGGAACACTCCGACGCAGAACACGGCGAGCGACTGCTGACCGCAGACGATCAGCGGATCGAATATTTTCCATTCCAGCGCCGGCCAATCCTTCGGGATGAAACGGATTACCAGGATCACGATCACCACGAAATGAAGGAAGCGATAGGGCGCCAGATTGGTCTTGTCGTTCGGATTGAACATCGAATAGAGCCAATGCGGGAACATCGCTCCGAAATCAGGAAACCGGCCGGCCATCGTCATGACCAGCGCCAACAGCATATAGGCGATACAGAAATACAGCGTCAGCGGGTGGTTGATCACCGCCGCCGACCGCCGGGCGCCGCCGAGCGCGCACCAGGAGCCGAACACGAACAGCACCTGCCAGGCGAACGGGTTGAAGTACCAGGTTCCGCTCGGATAGGCCGCCAGGTTCCAGCCGGTCTGCCGCGACACCAACCACAGCACGATGGCGGCGACCATGGTCCAGTTGGGCTGGCGCAGCATCATCCACAGCACCGGCGGGAACAGCCCCATCAGCACGATGTAGAGCGGCAGCACGTCGAGATTGACCGGCTTGAACTTGAGGAACAGGCCCTGGCGCAACGTTTCGGTTGCGTTGTCGACCAGTCCGACGACGTTGAACTCGTTGACGAGTTCGGAATCGCCAAACCGCAGCGCGAGGTAGCTGATCGATGCGATATAGATCACGAACAGGATGATATGGGCGACGTAGAGCTGCCAGACGCGCTTGGTCAGCCGCGTGGCGCCGACGATGAAGCCGCGGTCGAGCATCATCCGCGCATAGACGAAGGAGGCGGTATATCCGGAAATGAAAACGAACAGGTCGGCCGCGTCGCTGAAGCCGTAGTTGCGGGTCGTGATCCAGTTCACCACGTTGTCCGGGATGTGATCCAGATAGATCGCCCAGTTCGCAACCCCGCGAAACAGGTCGAGCCGGAGGTCGCGTCCTTTTTCGGGCAGGGTGGCGTTGATTTTCATGGGAGCCGCTTCGATGTGATGCTGTCGGGACGATCGCACCGCCGGACCAAGCCTTGAATCAGGCCTCGAACCATACGCTGGCCGCAGGGCGGACGAAGATTGTCACAGTGCAGCATAATGACTATACCGGTCCGGAAATGGTACATCCGGGGTTATGGAATCACCGATCAAATCCCTGAAAGGTGTCTCTATACTATCCCGGCCGTCTGCGCCAAACGTCTCCAAGTCTCGTGTCTTTAAGTCGCACATCTCTGAGGGTCCGACCATCCATGACCGCACGCATTTTTAAGCCCGCCAAAAACGCGATGCAATCGGGCCGGGCCAAGACCCGGGAATGGCAGCTCGACTACGAGCCCGAGCAGCCCCGGGCCATTGAACCGCTGATGGGGTGGACATCGTCCGGCGATATGAAGCAGCAGCTCACGCTCCACTTCGACACCAAGGAAGACGCAGTGGCCTATTGCGAGCGCAAGGGCATTCCCTACCAGGTGATAGAGCCCAAGGACTCCCTGCACCGCCAGGTCGCCTATGCCGACAATTTCGCGTTTCGGCGCGGCGAGCCCTGGACGCACTAATCTTAGGGAAGCGCTAGGGATCGGTTCGGGGCGTCGGATCCCCCGGGATCGGCAAGGGCGCATCCTTCGCGACGCCAAGGACCGGCAAGCTCCTGATGGTTCGGACCTCGGGCATGGCGGCAAACTGCAGCAGCTGCTGATGCATCCCCTCGACATCAGGCGCGACGCATTTGAGTAAAAAGTCCGCTTCTCCCGAAATGCGCCAGCTCTGCAGGATCAGCGGCAAGGCTGCGATCGAGGCTTCGAACGCTTCCAGCGTGGCCTTGGCCTGGCTCGCCAGCTGGATCGATACGAACGACACGACCTCGTAGCCGAGCACCTTCTCGTCGATCGTCGCGCGGATCGCCTTGATCACGCCGCGGCTGCGCAGGGACCGCACGCGGCGCAGGCAAGGCGGCAGGGAGAGGCCGACACGACTGGCCAGTTCGTTGATCCGGATGCGTCCATCCCTCTGAAGCTCGGACAATATCTTCAGGTCGATGTCGTCGAGCTTGTGATTGGCTGTCATGGCTGCTCGTCCGCGCTCGAGAGTTCGCCGCTGCTAGACAGCTGCAACGCGCCGTGGCTTGCGGATGCTGCGGGCAGGGGCGCTCGCGGCCTGCGGCGACACGCCCGACAGTACCAGTTTCTCATGGGCGGCGATAATCGCGTCCCTGGTCAGGCGTCCGCCCGGCCGGTACCAGGTACAAAGGCCGGTCAGCAGCGCCAGGATCGCAAACGTCGCCACCTTCACGTCAACGACTTCGAAGGCGCCTTCGGAAACGCCCTCCGAGAGGATACGCGCCAGCCGCGCCTCATAGGCGCTGCGCAGCGCGACGATCGCCTCATAGTTCTTCGGCTCAAGGCTGCGCAGCTCGGAATTGGCGATGAAGACCTCGCGCTTGCGGCTCATGTGGTAGGTGACGTGGAATGCGACGAAGGCGCGGAGCTTTTCCTCCGGACTTTGCTTTCCTTCCAGCGCGAGATCGAGCTGACGAATGAGCTCGTTGACGTGGTCCTGCACCAGCTCGAACAGCAGTTCCTGCTTGGTGCTGATATGATTGTACAGCGACCCCACCTGGATCCCGACCTCGGCGGCGAGGTCGCGCAGGCTCATCGCCGAATAGCCCTGTTCGAAGATCAGGCGCAGCCCGGCCTTGCGGATCGCTTCCAGCGTCTTCGGGCCATAAGAGCCGATCGTGCGTGCCATCTGGTCCTCGGGGTGGTGGATTGGGCCGCTTCACTTTGGCGCATAAAGATACAAACGACCGTATGTTTATTGCATGAGATGTGAGGAATTTCAACGGCATAACGTGCCATTCTGGCGGAAAATCGAAAATGATGACCATCCTCTTGCGGCTCCATTAAAAAAACGTATGATCGTTTTTAATTCGGAGGAGACGTGATCGTGCAAGCGGGCCCGCGATCCCGGCTGCCGGGACACTTCGCCGCAAAGATGGTACAGCCTGTCGCGCCGTTTCGCGAGAGGTCTTGTCCCGTCAGTCCTAGAGGCCACGCACCACCGCCCGTCACTCAAAGAAACGATAGGCCATGTCGCTTCATTCAACGATCGATCCCACATCCGCCGATTTTGCCCGCAACGCCGAAGTGATGCGCGGCCTCGTCGCCGACCTCAGAGAAAAACTCAAGGTGGTTGCCGGTGGCGGCGGCAAAACCTCCCGCGCGCGGCATACCTCGCGCGGGAAGATGCTGGCGCGCCAGCGTGTCGACCTGCTGGTCGATCCCGGGACCGCGTTCCTCGAATTGTCGCCGCTGGCCGCCCACGGCCTCTATGGCGGCGACGTCCATTCCGCCAGCGTCATCACCGGGGTAGGGCGCATCTCGGGCCGCGAATGCGTCATCGTCGCCAACGACGCCACCATCAAGGGAGGCACCTATTATCCGATGACCGTGAAGAAGCATCTGCGCGCGCAGGACATCGCGCGGCAGAACAATCTGCCCTGCGTCTACATGGTCGATTCCGGCGGCGCGTTCCTGCCGCTGCAGGACGAGATCTTTCCCGACGAGCGGCATTTCGGCCGCATCTTCTACAACCAGGCGCAGATGTCGGCGCAAGGCATTCCGCAGATCGCCATTGTGATGGGCTCCTGCACGGCCGGCGGCGCCTATGTGCCCGCGATGTCGGACGAGAGCATCATCGTGCGCAACCAGGGCACGATCTTTCTCGGCGGACCGCCGCTGGTGAAGGCCGCGACCGGCGAGGTGGTCACGGCCGAAGAGCTCGGCGGCGCCGACGTGCATTCGCGGCAATCCGGCGTCACCGACCATTACGCGCAGAACGACGCCCATGCGATCGGGATCGCGCGGCGGATCGTCGCCACGCTGAAGCCGCCGACGCGCGCCACGCTCAACATGCGCGAGCCACGCGAGCCGCTGTTTCCGGCGGAGGAAATCTACGGCGTGGTTTCCGCCGACGGCCGCAAGCCGTTCGACGTTCATGACATCATCGCGCGGATCGTCGATGGTTCCGAGTTCGATGAGTTCAAGAAGCTTTACGGTACGACCCTGATCTGCGGCTTTGCCCATATCTGGGGCTATCCGGTCGGTATCATCGCCAATAACGGCATCCTGTTCAGCGAGAGCTCGCTGAAGGGCGCGCACTTCATCGAATTGTGCTGCCAGCGCAATATTCCGCTGGTGTTCCTGCAGAACATCACCGGCTTCATGGTCGGCAAGAAATACGAGGCCGGCGGCATCGCGCGCGACGGCGCCAAGCTGGTGACGGCGGTGGCGACCGCCGGGGTGCCGAAATTCACGGTCGTGATCGGCGGCTCCTATGGCGCCGGCAATTACGGCATGTCGGGGCGGGCCTACAGCCCGCGCTTCCTCTGGATGTGGCCGAACGCCCGCATTTCGGTGATGGGCGGCGAGCAGGCGTCGATGGTTCTGGCCCAGGTGCGGCGCGACGGTATCGAGGCGAAGGGCGACACCTGGTCGGCCGAAGACGACGAGAAGTTTCGTGCGCCGATTCGTGCTCAGTATGAGAGCCAGGGCAGTCCGTATTATGCCACCGCGCGGCTGTGGGATGATGGGGTGATCGATCCCGCCGACACGCGGCTGGTGCTCGGCCTTGGATTGTCCGCGGCTGCCAACGCGCCGATCGAACCGACGAAATTCGGCCTGTTCAGGATGTGATGCAGGAACTCATGATGGACCGCTCGAAACTATACCGGCGTTTTCGCACGCTCTTGATCGCCAACCGCGGCGAGATCGCCTGCCGCGTGATCCGCTCCGCCCGCGCCATGGGGCTGCGCACCGTGGCCGTCTATTCCGAGGCCGACCGCGACGCCATGCATGTCGCCATGGCCGATGAGGCCGTGCTGCTGGGGCCGGCGCGGGCCCGCGACAGCTACCTCAACGTCGAGCGGGTCATTGAGGCTGCGCGCCAGACCGGCGCCGAAGCGGTGCACCCCGGCTACGGGTTCCTGTCCGAAAATGCCGAGTTCGCGCAAGCCTGCCTCGACGCCGGCCTGGTGTTCGTCGGTCCGACCGCCGCGATGATGACGGCAATGGGCTCCAAATCCGGCTCAAAGGCCTTGATGGAAAAGGCCGGCGTGCCGCTGGTGCCGGGCTATCACGGCGAAGCCCAGGATGAGGCTGTTCTGGCCAATGCCGCCGACAAGATCGGCTTCCCGGTGCTGGTCAAGGCCTCCGCCGGTGGCGGCGGGCGCGGCATGCGTGTGGTCAATTCGGCCGGTGAACTGGCGGCGGCCATCGTCAGTGCCAAGCGCGAGGCCAAGGCGGCGTTCGGCGACGACCGCATGCTGATAGAAAAATTCGTCCTGAACCCGCGTCACATCGAGGTGCAGATCATCGGCGACAGCCACGGCAATCTGCTGTCGCTGTTCGAGCGCGAATGCACGCTGCAGCGGCGCCATCAGAAGGTGATCGAGGAAGCGCCGTCGCCGACGCTGGACGCCACCCAGCGCGAGGCGGTCTGTGCCGCCGCGCGCAAGGCGGCTGCGGCGGTCAATTATGTCGGCGCCGGCACCATCGAATTCGTCTCCGACGGCAAGGAGGTGTTCTTTATCGAGATGAACACGCGCCTGCAGGTCGAGCATCCCGTGACCGAACTGATCACCGGCGTCGACCTTGTGGAATGGCAGTTGCGGGTGGCGTTCGGCGAGAAGCTGCCGCTGGCTCAAAATGAGATCAAACTGAACGGCCACGCCATCGAGGCGCGGGTCTACGCGGAAAATCCGCAGAAGAACTTCATGCCATCGGTCGGCCGGATCAAGACCTGGCGCACGCCCGACGCCGTTGACGGCCTGCGTATCGACGCCGGCTATCGCAGCGGCGATGCGGTATCGCCCTATTACGACGCCATGCTCGCCAAAGTGATCGCGTGGGCGCCGACGCGGCAGGCCGCGATTGAGAGGCTCAACCGCGGACTGGAAGAGACCGACGTCCGCGGCATCGTGACCAACATCCCGTTCCTGTCGGCGCTGGTGACGCATCCGCAGGTTCGGGCGAATACCATCGACACCAGTTTTATTGAACGCGAACTGAAGGGCCTGACGGACCCGAAACACGCGTGCGGCCATCTTGAACTCTGTGCAGCGGTCGCCGCTATCGTCGTCGAAGAGCGCAAGGTCGCAGCCAAGGAGGCCCATTCGCCGTGGCAGGCCTTTGGCTGGCAGCCGGTCGGCCAGCGGCAGCGGGTGTTCGCGCTTCGCCAGGGCCAGGGCGCCGAGCAGAAGGTCACGCTGGACTATGGCAACGGGGCGTCGACGCTGTCGATCGGCGAGCGCCAATTCGTTTTCACAACGACGCCGCCGGATGATGGTGGTTTTGATCTGACGCTCGACGGGATGAAATCCCATATCGTCGCGGTCATCGAGGGTCACGAACTGTATCTTCGCACCCGCAACGGGCGCTTTGACCTGCATTGGGTCGATCCGTTCGGCGGCGAGACCGAGGAACATGTCGGCGAGGACAAGATCGTGGCGCCGTTGCCGGGCACGGTTGTGGCGTTGCTAGCCGAGGAGGGCGCGACCCTGGAGAAGGGGGCTGCGATCCTGACGCTGGAAGTCATGAAGATGGAGCAGACCCTGCGCGCGCCGTTTGCCGGCGTGTTGAAGAAGATCAAATGCAAGGTCGGCGATATCGTCGGCGAAGGCGTCGAACTCGCCGAAGTCGAACCTGCAGCCTCGTGAGGCCGAAATGAGCGACGCTGTCCGGATCGTCGAAGTCGGGCCGCGCGACGGCCTGCAGAACGAAAAGACTCCGATCAGTGTGGCTGATCGGATTGCCTTCATCGAGGCGTTGATCGGCGCAGGATTGCACACCGTCGAGGTCGGCGCTTTCGTGTCGCCCAAGGCGATCCCGCAGATGGTCGGTTCGGACCAGGTGTTGCGCGGCGTCAGCCATATCGCGGGCGCTGAATTCCACGTGCTGGTGCCGAACGAAAAGGGTTACGAGGCCTCGCAAGCCGCCGGCGCCAAGGTCATTGCCGTGTTCGCCTCGGCCTCGGAAGGATTTTCCCGCGCCAACATCAATTGCTCGGTTGCGGAATCGATCGAGCGCTTCAAGCCGGTGGTCGCCCGCGCCAAGGCCGATGGCATCAGGGTGCGCGGCTATATTTCCTGCGTGCTCGGCTGTCCCTTCGATGGCGAGGTCAAGCCGCAGGCCGTGGTGGACGTCGCCAAAACGCTGTGGGACCTCGGCTGCTACGAGGTGTCGCTCGGCGATACCATCGGCGTCGGTACGCCGATGAAGGCCCGGCAGCTGCTGCGTGCGGTGGCCGGCAGCGTGCCGATGGAAAAGCTCGCGATGCATTTCCATGACACCTACGGGCAGGCGCTGGCCAATCTCTATGCTGGAATGGAGGAGGGCGCGCGCGTGATCGATTCCGCCGCCGGCGGCCTCGGCGGCTGCCCCTACGCCCCCGGCGCGACCGGCAATGTCGCGACCGAGGACGTTGTCTATATGCTCGAGGGCTTGGGGATCGCGACCGGCGTGGACATGCCAAAGCTGTTAGCTGCGACCAATGAGGTCAGCCGCTTGATTGGCAGGCCTCCGGTCAGCCGCGTTGCGTCGGCATTGAACGCAAAGATGCGCGCCGCGAAATAGACCGCTTAGGCGGCCTTCAAGCCGACATTCGGCAGCATCGGCCGGTTCTTCAGCGCCGTGGCCATGATGGCTTCGACCTCCGCCTTTTCGTGCGGCAGCAGGGCCAGCCGCGGCGGACGGGTCAGCGCGGTGCCACGGCCAATGATGTGCTCGCACAGCTTGATGCACTGGACAAGGTCCGGGCGGGCATCGAGATGCAGCAGCGGCATGAACCATTCGTAAAGCGGCATCGCCTCGGCGTAGCGGCCGGCCTTGGCGAGGCGGAACAGGGTCTCGCCCTCGCGCGGGAAGGCATTCGACATACCGGATACCCAGCCGACCGCGCCCATGGCCACGCTCTCGACTATGACGTCGTCGAGCCCTGCAAACAGCACGAAGCGATCGCCGACCATGTTGCGGGTGTCGATGAAACGCCGTGTGTCTCCGGAAGAATCCTTGAAGCACACCACCGTCTCGACGTCCGCGAGCGTGGCGAGAATATCCGGCGTCACGTCGTTCTTGTAGATTGGCGGGTTGTTGTAGAGCATCACGGGCAGGTCGGTGGCGGTAGCAACCGAGCGGAAGTGCGCGGCGGTCTCGTGCGGCTTGGACGAATAGACCAGCGCCGGCATCACCATGATGCCGTCGATCCCGACCCGCGCGGCTTCCCTGGCGGTTTCCACCGCAAAGGCCGTCGTGAACTCGGCGATGCCGCACAACACAGGGACGCGGCCGGCCGCAACCGACTTTGCCGTCTCCATGATTGCGATCTTTTCCTTGCGCTCGAGCGAGGTGTTCTCGCCAACCGAACCGCAGATGATCAGTCCGGAGACCCCGTCGCGGATCAGGCCGTCCATCACCTTCGCCGTCGCGTTGATGTCGAGCGACAGATCGTCATGGAATTGCGTGGTAACAGCCGGGAAGACGCCTTCCCAGGAAATGCGTGGGCTCATTGTTTCGCTCCGATAGGGTTTTTCCGGCGGATTCGCTGAATCCGCCGAGATTTGACTGGAAGAACGATGGTAAGGGTCAGAGCGTCGCGCCGACCTTGCGCAGCTCGGCGAGAACCGGCGCCTTGGGCAGCCAGATCTTGTCGAACTCGGCAATGACAGCCTCGGTATCCGCCGTCGCGACCTGCCGGATCGGGATCGGCGCGTTGCGGAAGTTCTCGATCAGCTTGGGCTCGTTGCCGGCGAGTTCGTCGATCTGGGCATCGAGCGTCGATTTGACGGTCTTGGCGATCAGCTCCTTGTCGGCTGCCGGCAGCGACTGCCACACGCGGCCGGAGACGACGGCCGCCATCGGCATGAAGACGGCGTTCATCTGCAGGATGACCTTGGCGACCTTGTCGAAGCGCTGGTTCCAGGAGAATTCGAGGTCGGCCTCGAGGCCATCGACCTGGCCGTTCGACATGGCGTCGAACACCTGCGGCGTCGGGATCGGTGTCGGCGCAGCACCCAGCGAAGAATAGAAGTCGCGATAGACCGGCGTCGGATTGATGCGCAGCTTCATGCCTTTGATATCGGCCAGACCAGTCAGGTCCTTGGCCGAGAAGATCGCGCGCATGCCGGTGATGCCCCAGCCCAGACCGATCGTTCCGGTTTCCTGCGGCAGCACGTCGAACAGTTTGACCGCCGCGGGATGGCGGACGAACTTGGCCACCGATGGCGTCGAACGCACGATGTAGGGCGCGTTGATCGCGGCGATGTGCGGCACGCGTGAACCGAGTTCGGCGGCCTGGATGAAGCCCATGTCGAGCGCGCCGGATTGCAGCTGCTGCATCATGGCCGGCTCGTTGCCGAGCTGCCCGGAGTGAAACACGGTCATGGTCAGGCGGCCGCTGGTGGCAGCCTTCAGGTCCTCGCCGAGCTTGAGGGCGGCCTTGTTCCAGGAGTGCCCGTTGGGCGTGATGAGGCCGAGGCGAAACTCCTTGGCCTGCGCCAGCGCGAGCGAGGGCGCGAACAACGGCACGGCCGCGCTGGCGGCAAGAAATCGGCGACGTGAAATAGTCATGACAAGGCTCCGTTAAGTTGGGCGATTCACTTGATGAGGACGAGGGACAGGGAGGGATAGAGCGAGAGCAGCACCAGCAGGACGCAGGAGATCCCAAAGAAAGGCAGCGTCACGATGAACATCTTTCCCGGCTTGGCACCGGTGACGGCGGCGGCGACGAAGAAGCAAAGGCCCACCGGCGGCGACAACAGGCCAAGCACCAAATTGATGACCACCACCACGCCGAAATGCCGGGGATCGATGTGATAGATCTCGGTGGCGACCGGCAGCAGGATCGGCACCGTCATGATCAGTCCGGGAATTCCGTCAATCACCGTGCCGATCACCAGCAGGATGGCGTTGCAAAGCAGCATGAAGCTGATCGGATCCTTGGCAACCGACTGGATCCACGCCGCGGTTTCCTGCGGCACCTTGCCGAAGATCAGCACCCAGGAGAACACGGCGGCGGCCGCCACCAGAAACAGCACGATGGCCGAATAGATGCCGGAGCGCAGCATCATCTGCGGCAGCTGCGAGAATTCGAATTCCCTGGTCCAGTATTTTCCGATCAGGGCCGCCGCGACTGCGCCGACGGCCGCCGACTCCGTCGCATTGGCGAGGCCCCCAAGGATCGAGCCGACGATGACGATCGGAATCAGCAGTGTCGGACAGGTGCGCAGGATCGTCGCCACGCGCTGCCGCGGCGTCTGATATTCGGCGCGCGGGTAGTTGTAGACGTAACCCATCAGCGCAATGACGAGGCAGAACATCACCGTGAGGATCACGCCGGGCACGATGCCGGCGATCAGCATGTCGCTGACCGAGACCTGCGCCAGCACGCTGTAGACCACGAACATCACGGATGGCGGAATGATCGGCCCGAGCATGCCGCCATAGGCGGTCAGGCCCGCTGCAAAGGTCCGGTCGTAGCCCTTCTTCTCCATTTCCGGGACCATGATCTGCGCCATGATCGCGACCTGCGCGGTCGCCGAACCGAGGATGGAGGAGATGAACATGTTGGCGAGGATGTTGACGTAGGCCAGCCCGCCCTTCAGCGAACCGACAAACGCCATCGCCATGTCGACGATGCGCCGGGTAATGCCGCCGCCATTCATGATTTCGCCGATCAGGATGAACAGCGGTATCGCGATCAGTCCGTAACTGTCGACGCCGCCGAACAATTGCAGCGGATAGGATTGAAACAGCACCGGATTGCCCGACGCGATGATGTAGACGAAGCCGGCGAGACAGAGACATAGACCGATCGGCACGCCGACCAGCATGATCACCATGAAGGCCGCCGACGTGATCATCAGTTGACCCCGTCGAGCTCGGAGAGCTGGAAGCCCTTCAAGGCCGTTCGTGGCACGAGTTCGAGGTCCTCGAGCAGATTGGCGATGCCGTGGATCGTGATCGACACGGCAAAGATCGGCAGCGTCAGATACACCACCCAGGTCGGCCAATTCAGCGTCTGGGTGCGCTCGGTGTAGAGGAAGTTGAAGGTCTCGCCGGCAAATTTGCGGGCGTCGAAGCCGGCACGGGCGAGGCCAACCGGGTCCATCCAGAGCCAGCAGGTGGCGATCAGCGACACGCCGAACACCACGACCATGCCGGTTGCGATCACCTTGGCAAGCTTCTGAGTTCGTGCCGAAAGCCGTTCGGTGAGCATGGTGACGGCAAAATCGAGTCTCAGCCGGGTCATCGCGGAGGCGCCGATAAATGTCAGCCAGACCACGCAATAGACGGCCGATTCATCGATCCAGTAGATCGGAAAATGCGAATAGCGGGTGACGACGTTCACCAGGATCAGGGCCGTCAGCAGATACATCAAGCCCATCAGGGCAAGGCGCTCGCATGCGAGCAGGGCGCCGGAGGCCCAGACCGCGACGCTGCGGGCGCTGAACGCCGGCGCATCGGAAGCCGTTTGTTCGATCATGGGGAGCCCCGCAGCCCGCGAAATTTGCCGTGCATTCGCAAAATGTATAATTTATACAATCTTGCTGTCAATGGAGATTGCGGGGTGAATCGTGGACCTCGCACCGGCTTTGTGCTGGGGCGGACCACTTCAACGTGCGAAACAAGACCGCCTCGACTGGAGGGCCGGCGATGAAGACGGAAGATCAAATGAAAGTCCCGCTAAAGCACCGGACCTTGTCGGCTGCGATCGTCGACCAGCTCAGACAATCGATTCTCGACGGCACCTATCCGGCGGGATCCCAACTGCGGCAGGACGCGCTGGGCGATGCTTATGGCGTGAGCCGCATTCCGGTTCGTGAAGCGCTGTTTCAGCTCGAAGCCGAAGGCCTGGTACGGATCGTGCCGCAAAAGGGGGCGATCGTTTCGGAACTGTCGCTCGACGAAATCAACGACGTGTTCGATCTGCGCCGGATCCTGGAGCCGCGGCTGCTGGCGCAATCCGCACCTTGCTTTGCCGCCAAGGACCTCGACGGGTTGGACGATATCCAGAAGCGCTTCGAGAAGGCGATCAAGGCACGCAACGTCAGCGAATGGGGGCAGCTCAATGCCGAGTTTCACATGGCGCTCTACGCGCAGGCACGCCAGCCGCGGACCAAGGCGATCGTCATCGCGCTGCTGCAAACCAGCGACCGCTACACGCGCCTGCAACTATCCAATACCAAGGCAATGGGGATCGCTGAAAAGGAGCACGCCCATCTGATCGCGCTGTGCCGGGCACAGCAAATCGACGAGGCATGCCGGTTTCTGGAGCAGCATATCGAATCCGTGAGAGCGGATCTGTTGCACGTCGTCGGCGGCGGCTCGATCGCAGTTCGTTCCAAGCGGGGAACGCGGGCAGGCGAGTAGTGCGAACGCATCAGGCTGCGACGTCGCTTGCGAGCTTCAGCAGATTGGCCGACGTCGCCGTCGCGGCACTGTAGTCCTTCCACGCGGTATCGCGCGCGATGTCGCGCCACATGGCCACGGTTGCCGCATCGAGCGCGGTGACTTGGGCGCCGGCCTTCTCATAGACCTTGGCGACTTCGATATCGTCGTCCTGCGCACCCGTCTTGCCGAAGGCTTCGAGGTCAGCGCCGACCGCGCGAATGATGTCCTGCTGGTTCTTCGGCAGCTTGTCGAAGCGCGCTTTCGACATCAACAGCGGCTCCAGCATGAACCAGTAGGAGGCGCCCGCGCCCGAGGTCAGCGATTGTGCGACCTCCTCCAGACGGAACGAGATCAGACTGGTGGACGAAGTAATTCCGGCATCGCAGGCGCCGCTCTGCATCGCCGCATAGAGTTCGTTGGACGGTACCGAAAGCACCGCTGCGCCCGCGGTCAGCAGCACCATGTCCATCTCGCGCGAACCGCCGCGAACCTTGAGGCCCTTGGCGTCTTCCGGAGCGACGATCGGCCTGGAACGGCTGGCGACGCCACCGGCCTGCCAGACCCAGCTCAGCAAGATGATGCCCTTGTCGGCCAGGAAATCGGTCAGCGCCTTGCCGACGGGGTGCGTTTTCCAGCGCAAGCCCTGATCGTAGGTCGAAACCAGTCCAGGCATCAGGCCGATATTAGTTTCCGGCAATTCGTCGCCGGCATAGGGAAGGGGATAGAGGCTCAGATCAAGATCACCTTTACGCATCGCCGAGAATTGCGCGTTGGCCTTGATCAGTGAGGAGTTCGGATAAACCTCGGCCGCGATCTCGCCGCCGCTGCGCCTAGCGACTTCCTGCGCGAACGTACGGCACAGGCGGTCGCGGAAATCACCCCTGTCGATGCTGCCGCCCGGAAATTGATGCGAAATCTTCAGCCTCGTTGCGGCGTGTGCGGTACCCGTGCCGAAGCGAAGGATGGCAGGCGCGGCGAGCGCGGATCCGAGAACATGGCGGCGTGTGAGCATGGTTCTCCCCTGAATTCCATCCTTGATCGACGTGACCAAGCCGGCCTTGAGCGCAGCTTAACCGGCTGCCGTGCGTAGATTTTCTGTTCTGATCGTTCGAACCAGCCTGTCGCTCAAGGCAGCAGTGGCTGATTCCAGAGCCAGACTTCAAGGTCTGCCGCAGTGCACACGTAGGAAGGGGGAGTGTTTTACGAAGGACTCGTCAACCATGCGTCCGCCTCCGTTTCCTGGGATGCGTGCGCTGGCTGCTTCAATTATCCGCTATGGCCGGTAATGACGCATATCCCTTTTAGGTCGCGCCTGCCGCCGTTCAGGACAATAAGCGCAGGGACGACTCACGAAGAACGGCCGCTGTTCGATACGTCCAGGAGTGCCACGAGTAGGGACGGGAAGACGGACGCCATGAAAGGACGGCGGGATGGTGAAAGACGGCATGAACAATGGCCAGGCCGTCGTTTGTTTTTTCAGTCGGGCTCGCCCGCGCGGCGGCTTGCGATTTCCGGCGCGGATGCCCGCGTCCGAACGAGCGCGTTACTTCTTCTTGCCTTTGCCGCCGCTCTTGCGGGCCGCGTAGCGCGCATCGCGTTTGGCCTTCGCTTCGGCCTCGAGGGCTGCCTGTCTGGCGGCCTCTTCTTCCTTTTCGCGGGCGAGCTGGGCGGCAGCCGCGGCTGCAGCTTCTTCCTCGCGCGCCTTGGCTTCGGCCTTGGCGGCTTCGCGGGCTTCCTTGGCCTTGGCGCGGGCGGCCGCCTGCGCTTCGCGCTCGGCCTGACGCTGCTTCACCTCCGGATCGTCAGGGCCGGGCTGGGCCTTGAACTTGTTCAGGATGTTCTGTCTCGCTTGCTGGGCGGCCTTCTGGCGGTCGGCGAAGCTGGGTTCCTTGAATCCACTCATAAAAGGGGCCTTGTCGTTTTCTTGATTGGTTGTGAAACACAGGGGATTGGCGGTTTGCGCTTCAGTAGGTGAACCGGCGACAAAATGCCAGCGCCGAAGGGGGCAAACAGGGAGATTTCCGTGAACGGCCCGGTTGGTCGGCCGATGCCAGTGAGCGCGCTGGCTGCCCTGGCCGGAGCGCCGATGGCGTGTGCCTCGACACAAGCGACAGCAGCGCCGGCTAAAACCGGTTCCGAGCCGGGCCAGGCAGTGGCTGTTCTAATCGTCCCTGAATTGGTCGCGGCGGCCGCCCGGGCCGAGAATTTTCGCAACCGTAACGGCCGTCATCGCCACGCGATCGGAAGTTCGCTGGGCTTCCAGCCTGTCGCGAGCTCTCTCCTTGATCATGAGATCGATGAGTTCGAGCCGCTTGGCATCGTCGGTCGCTTCAGCCAGTAGTTTTCGATAGCGATCGTAGTCGTAGCCCACTTCCTGCTTGCTCATGGCACGCTCCGCACACGCGCTTTCCCCAAACCAACACTGTTGATTAACCCCTCCAGGCGCGCAACGCATTTGCGGGACTTATCCCCCTTGCCGCGCATCTTGGCGTGCGAGTGTTGCAGAATTGATCCGGCAGATAGCGCACAGGTTGTGGCGCGGTCGGACGTCAGGAGAGGAGCCCGATACGATCGGTAACGCCGTCCGGGCTGGGCCGGAACCTGCCGGGTGCAATCGGTCGCACCCGAATGCTGAAAATCTGTGAGTTCGCTCACATTAGGAAGGCAGGCGCGAGCCTATGTTGCGGCAGGTCCTGAATGGAGTGACCGCCATGATCCCGAATTGGTGCACCCTTAAAAATGTCGTTCTTGCCGCAGCGATCGTTTTGTTCGCCTGCGTCGCGGGCGGTGTCGCGGTTGGACTGGCGTATCCGGAGCCGGTGTCCAGCGCCGCGCTCGGGCCGGATTGGCAGTGCAGCCGGATGGCGTTTGTCTGGACCACCTGCAGGAGGCTGACGCACGCCAAATCTGCATCGGTTCGTGTAACGAGGGAACCGGCCTGCACGCGAAGCCGGACGTAGGCGCGATGCTGGTGCGACGTCACCGGGCGGCGATTGGGCGCGTTGCGGCCGCGCTGCTGGTCCATGAACCTGTCGGATCACGCCGGCGGGTTACGAAGAAACCGAGAACCGGGCAAAACGTCCGCGAAAAATCTGAGAACCGGCTAACTGAGTTTGTCCCGTCGGACGCCCGCCGGTTCACGCCGGCGGGTTTGGTGCGGTCCTAATTCGAACACTTGCAAGCCGAATTTAGGACGCTTTAAGTTCCACCCATGATCCGCGAGCGTTCCCGTTTAGAGCGCGCGGGTATCTCCAAAGGGGTAGGTATGTTCCGGTATGTTCGCGGCTTCGCGGACTTGCTCAGCGTACTGCTCGCTAATGCGGTGCAGTATCTCGACCATCGATGGTTGGTCTTTGGCAGGTTGGCTCATCCGGTGGATCATACCCCAAGTCGGTAAACCGATCCCAACGTCACACTGAAATGGCAGTGTAGACAAATAAAAACCCCGTCCGGGGGGCTAGCGCGGACGGGGTCATTCCAAAGCGCTCCCGGCGGCGTTTTGATGAGCGCCACCGTAAAGTCTAACAGCGGAGTTTATTGCCGGGAAGTAGATTCGGGAAAACTTGGTATTAGTACCGAGCGAGACCGAAGCGTGCATGCCAATGATCAGGCGGCTGGTTTCTTATCGTCGCGCTTTGCTTGTAGGCTCGTTGCACTCTAAACCAAGCAGTGCGCTTCGGGCTTTTTTCCAGCGACGCTCAGCCTCCTTCAAAAGGGGCTTGTCCAGAGGGTCGACATGGATGAAACGACGCCGTTCAGTCTGGGCGCGGAGCGCTTCCCTCGCGATAACATCAGCGACGTTAACAGACTTTCGGGTGGTCATGATGTTTTGATGCAACCTAGCTGCCAGAGTTCTGCCCATTAAGAGGCATTCAAGCCATGCCGCGCAAATCACAACCCGGTCAGTAGCTAACCACTTGGGGCGTGGCCGCGCAGGTTGGTTTCGTCCATGTGAGGTGATCTCGCTCACACTAGCACTCGTGATCTGTCACCTAGGGAACAGGGGCACGACCGACACTCCTGCGACTACTCGGCTTGAGAAGGGAATGGTCTCTTCTCAGGAAACAGGAGATTTCAATGAGTGAGCTAAACGACGGCAGCTTGTCAGCACTCGAACTCGACGTGGTCTCGGGTGGCTTGAAGTTGCAGCTCGGTGGACTTGGTATCGACATTGGCGAGAACGGTGTCGCATTAGGCATCTACATAAACGGTGTTGGCGGTGTCGCGATCGGGAGGTATGCCTGTGGGGTGCTGAAGGGCGTCGGCGGCGGTTGCATCTGATCCGCGCGGGCGAGCGCATTAGATCGAACTCCATCCATCGCTACCCCGGTGCGCTACTGGATGTCTTTGAAAAAGGCCCGCCGGGTCACGCCGGCGGGTTTATCGTATGTGAGCCGCCTCACGGTTAGACCGCGCTCCGTTCGCCATACTCGCTCGACATCAACGGCGCACAGCAACTGGCGCTCTTTCTTGCCCGATTCCCTTGCGGCAAAATGCGACTGATGCTCTGCCATTCACTCCGGCAATGGCACTCATCCTCCGAAACCAAACCGGATGGCCTGCCGCGATAGCCTCTAATGCTCCGGCGACCATATCGATCTCGTAGCCAAGATGCTCGTGAAGCTTTTTCGACACAGAAGCGACACGACTCTTTCGAGGGCGTGCCGTCTACCCCTTTGAAATCATTGGCGATCCCAGCAGGATTCGAACCTGCAACCCACGGAGTAGAAATCCGTTACTCTATCCAGTTGAGCTATGGGACCGTCGAGTCTTTCTAGCACTGCCATTATGAAAAATCCGCTTCGGAGCCAAGTCCGTTCCGAACCGATTTCCTTCAGGCTGCGACAAAGCCAGACGGCGGACCATTGCCATCGGTCCGCCCATCAATCAATGCTGCGCCGGCAACCCCCGCCGGTGCGGTCCGGGACCTTGGACTGCCAAAGCCATGCCGCATGCGACTTTTTCGCAAGCCTCCACCATCGCCATCAGTCCGTCACCTTTTCGCGCACTTTTCGTCCGTTGCGAGGCGGTCGTCCGCCCAAGGAGCTCCATCATGATCGGTTTGGTTCGCGCCGCAGTCGTTTGCGCCACGATGGCGCTTGGCCTGGTCGCAGCGCAGGCAGCAGATAAAGCCTTCAAACGCGACGATCTTGCGGATTCCGCGGTCAAGCTGGAGGCCCAGATCAAGAGCGAGGCGGGGCCGGTCGCCAAATCCAGCGCGACGCTGCGAACCGATGCGGATACCGCCTTCAAGCGTTCCGACTTCCGCACCGGCCTGCAAATCCTCGGACAGATCGCGGCCACCACGCCCGAGGACAGCGCCAACTGGCTCAAACTCGCCAAGACCATCTTCCAGATCCGTTCCGCAAGCTCGAGCGAACAGACCTTCCTGCTCGAGCGCGCCTCGACCGCGGCCTACATCGCCTATCAGCGCGCCGGCAACGCCGCCGAGGAGGCCGATGCGCTGGCTGTGCTGGGCCGGGCGATGTCCGACCGCAAGCTCTGGCGCCCGGCGCTGGATGCGCTGCGGCTGTCGCTCGATATGCGCGAGGTCGCCGAGGTGCGCGGCCAATATGAGAAGATGCGCGATCAGCACGGTTTTCGTCTTTTGGATTACACCGTGGACTCCGACGGCGCGTCACCGCGGGCGTGCTTCCAGTTCTCTGAAGATCTGGCAAAACGGGTCGATTTTGCGCCGTTCCTGGCGCTGGCCGGCACCGACAAGCCGGCGCTGTCGGCCGAGGGCAAGCAGCTTTGCGTCGATGGCCTGAAGCACGGCGAGCGCTACAACATCAATCTGCGTGCCGGCCTGCCGTCCACGGTCAAGGAAACCCTGCCGAAATCGGCCGAATTCAACATCTATGTCCGCGACCGCAAGCCGTTCGTGCGCTTTACCGGGCGCGCCTATGTGCTGCCGCGTACCGGCCAGCGCGGCATCCCGCTGGTCAGCGTCAATACGCCTGCGGTGAACGTCAACGTGTTCCGGATCGGCGACCGCAACCTGATCAATACTGTGATCGACAGCGACTTCCAGAAGACGCTGTCGAGCTACCAATTGAGCGATCTCGGTGACGAGAAGGGCGTCAAGGTCTGGACCGGCGAACTCGCCACCGCCAGCACGCTCAACCAGGATGTCATTACCGCGTTCCCGGTCGATCAGGCGCTGGGCGACCTGCAGCCCGGCGTCTATGTGATGACGGCGTCAGCCAAAGGCCCCGGCAGCGATGATGACGGAAGGCTGGCGACGCAGTGGTTCATCGTCTCCGACATGGGCCTGTCGGCGTTTTCAGGCAATGACGGCATCCACGTGTTCGTCAATTCGCTGGCATCCACCGAGGCGGTCGGCAAGGCCGAGGTGCGGCTGATTGCGCGCAATAACGAGATCCTGGCTACCCGCAAGACCGACGATTCCGGCCACGTGCTGTTCGAGGCGGGACTGGCGCGCGGCGAGGGCGGGCTGTCGCCGGCGTTGCTGACGGTCATGAGCGAGAAGTCGGACTACGCTTTCCTCAGCCTCAAGACCAACGCGTTCGACCTCACCGACCGCGGCGTGTCGGGCCGGATGGTGCCATCAGGTGCCGACGCCTTCGTCTATGCCGAGCGCGGCGTCTACCGTTCCACCGAGACCGTCTACCTCACCGCGCTGCTGCGCGACGGGCAGGGCAACGCGATGACCGGCGGGCCGCTGACGCTGGTGATCGAGCGGCCCGATGGCGTCGAATTCCGCCGCGCCGTGCTGCCTGACCAGGGAGCCGGCGGCCGGAGCATGGTGGTTCCGCTCAATTCCGCGGTCCCGACCGGGACCTGGCGGGTGCGCGCCTTCACCGACCCCAAGGGGTCGGCGGTCGGCGAGACCACCTTCATGGTCGAGGACTACATCCCCGAACGGATCGAATTCAACATCTCCAGCAAGGAGAAGATGATCAAAGCTGAAGTTCCAGTTGAACTTAAGGTCGATGGTCGTTTCCTCTACGGTGCGCCGGCTTCCGGTTTGCAGCTCGAAGGCGACATGCTGGTCACCTCGGCAGCCTCCGGGCGGCCGGGCTATCCCGGCTACCAGTTCGGCGTTGCCGACGAGGAAACCGCCAGCAACGAGCGCACCCCGATTGAGAACCTGCCGGAGGCCGACGCCAATGGCGTGGCGACGTTCCCGGTGTCGCTGGCCAAGGCGCCAACTTCGACCCGCCCGCAGGAGGCGCAAATCTTCGTCCGGATGGCGGAGGCCGGTGGCCGCGCCGTCGAGCGTAAGCTGGTGCTCCCGGTGGCGCCCGCCACGCCCTTGATCGGCATCAAGCCGCTGTTTGGCGAGAAGAGCGTCGCGGAGGGCGACAAGGCCGAGTTCGACGTGGTGTTCGTCGCCCCCGACGGCAAGCAATTGCCGCGCGACGGCCTGCGTTACGAGCTCCTGAAGATGGAATCCCGCTACCAGTGGTACCGGCAGAATTCGTCCTGGGAATATGAGCCGGTCAAATCGACCTCGCGCGTCGCCGATGGCGACCTGAGGCTGTCAGCCGACAAGGCGGCGCGCGTGTCGCTGGCGCCGCAGCCTGGCCGCTATCGCCTCGACGTCAAATCATCAGAGGCCGATGGGCCGGTCACCTCGGTCCAGTTCGACGTCGGCTGGTATTCCGACGGCAGCGCCGACACCCCCGATCTGCTCGAAACCTCGATCGACAAGCCGGAATACGCCTCCGGCGATACCATGGTGGTGTCGGTCAACGCGCGCACGGCCGGCAAGCTGACCATCAACGTCCTGGGCGACCGCCTGCTCACCACCCAGACCGTGGACGTCAAGGAAGGCACCCAGCAGGTCAAGCTGACAGTCGGCAAGGATTGGGGCACCGGCGCCTATGTGCTGGCGACGCTGCGCCGTCCGCTCGACGCCGCAGCCTTGCGGATGCCCGGACGGGCGATCGGCCTGAAATGGTTCGGCATCGACAAGAAGGCCCGCACCCTGCAGGTGGCGCTCTCGCCGCCGCCGCTGGTCCGCCCCGGCACCGCGCTGAAGATTCCGGTCAAGCTCGGCGGGCTCAACCCCGGCGAAGACGCCAAGATCGTCGTCGCCGCCGTCGATGTCGGCATTCTCAACCTGACCAATTACAAGCCGCCGGCGCCGGATGATTTCTATCTCGGCCAGCGCCGCCTCACGTCCGAGATCCGCGACCTCTATGGGCAATTGATCGACGGCATGCAGGGCACCCGTGGCCAGCTCAAGACCGGCGGTGACGGTGCCGGCGCCGAGCTGCAGGGCTCACCGCCCACCCAGAAACCGCTCGCGCTCTATTCCGGCATCGTCACGGTCGGCCCTGACGGGTCTGCCGAGATCAGCTTCGACATTCCGGAGTTCGCCGGTACCGCGCGTGTCATGGCGGTAGCGTGGAGTTCGACCCGGCTGGGCCGCGCCACGACAGACGTCACCGTGCGTGATCCCGTGGTGCTGACCGCAACATTGCCGCGCTTCCTGCTCAATGGCGACCGCGGCACCATGAGCTTTGATCTCGACAACGTTGAAGGTGCACCCGGCGATTACACCATCAGCGTCAAGACGACGGGCCCGGTGAGGGTGTCGGGTAATCCGAGCACCACGGTGAAGCTCGCCGCCAAGCAGCGGACCTCGATGTCGCTGGCGATCGACGGCGGCGGCGCCGGCACCGCCAATTTCGACGTCGACATCAAGGGTCCGAACGGCCTGGCGCTGGCGCGGCATTATGCGCTCGACGTCAAGGCGGCGACGCAGGTGCTGGCGCGCCGTTCGATCCGGACCCTGGCCAAGGGCGAGAGCCTGACGCTGACCTCGGACATGTTCACCGACCTGGTGTCGGGAACGGGCAGCGTGTCGCTCTCCGTCAGCCTGTCCACCGCACTCGATGCGGCGACCATCCTCAAAGCGCTGGATCGCTATCCGCACGGCTGTTCCGAACAGATCACCAGCCGCGCGCTGCCGCTGCTCTACGTCAACGATCTCGCCGCAGGTGCCCATCTGGCGATGGATACCGCGGTCGATCAGCGCATCCGGGACGCGATTGAGCGGCTGCTCGCACGCCAGGGCTCGAACGGCTCGTTCGGCCTGTGGTCGGCGGGCGGCGATGACGCCTGGCTCGATGCCTATGTGACTGATTTCCTGACCCGCGCCCGTGAAAAGGGCTTTGCGGTGCCGGATGTGCTGTTCAAGAGCGCGCTCGACCGGATCCGCAACTCCGTTGTCAACGCTAACGAGCCCGAAAAGGACGGCGGCCGCGATCTGGCC
The DNA here is from genome assembly GCF_040546575.1 of Bradyrhizobium sp. OAE829. Taxonomy (NCBI): domain Bacteria; kingdom Pseudomonadati; phylum Pseudomonadota; class Alphaproteobacteria; order Hyphomicrobiales; family Nitrobacteraceae; genus Bradyrhizobium; species Bradyrhizobium sp. OAE829. The sequence continues at coordinate 8,336,513 of NZ_JBEPOE010000001.1, forward strand.
TACGGCCTTTACGTGCTCGCCCGCAATGGCGCCGCCCCGATCGGCGATCTGCGCTATCTCGCCGACACCAAGCTGAACAATCTGGCGACGCCGATTGCAAAATCGCAACTGGCGGCGGCGCTGGCGTTGGTCGGCGACAAGGCGAGGGCGGAACGCGTCTACGGCGCAGCGCTCGATGCACTGGCGCCGAAGCCTGTGATCGAGTTCGGCCGCGTCGACTATGGCAGCGCTTTACGCGATGCCGCAGCGCTGGTCTCGCTCGCCAGCGAAGGCAACGCCCCGCGGGCGACGCTGACGCAGGCGGTGCAGCGGGTCGAAGTTGCGCGGGGCCTTTCGCCCTACACCTCGACGCAGGAAAACGCCTGGCTGGTCTTGGCCTCGCGCGCGCTGTCGAAGGAGACGATGGCGCTCGATATCGATGGTTCGCCGATCAAGACGGCGGCCTATCGCAGCTACAAGGCCGAGCAGATGGTCGGCAAGCCGGTCAAGATCACCAACACCGGCGACGCACCGGTGCAGGCCGTGGTCTCGGTCTCGGGTTCGCCGGTCACGCCGGAGCCCGCGGCTTCGAACGGCTTCAAGGTCGAGCGCAATTACTTCACGCTCGACGGCAGGCCCGCCGATATCAGCAAGGCCAAGCAGAACGATCGCTTCGCGGTCGTCCTGAAGATCACCGAGGCCAAGCCGGAATACGGGCACATCATGGTGGCCGATTATCTCCCGGCCGGCCTCGAGATCGACAACCCGCGCCTGGTGTCTTCCGGCGACAAAGGCACGCTGGACTGGATCGAGGACGGTGAGGAGCCCGAGAATACCGAGTTCCGCGATGACCGCTTCACCGCGGCCATCGATCGCGCCAGCGACGATACGGCGGTGTTCACCGTCGCCTATGTCGTGCGCGCGGTTTCCCCCGGCAAATACGTGCTGCCGCAGGCCTATGTCGAGGACATGTACAACCCCTCGCGCTACGGCCGCACCGGCACCGGCACTGTGGAGGTGCGTCCGGCCAAATGAGCGAGATGGGGCCCATAGCACCGGCAAGCCCTCCGAAGGGCCGCTGGCGATGGATCAGGAAGGCAGCGGCGATATCGGCCGTCGTCAGCCTGATGACGGTCGGCGCGTTCACCGGCTGGGTCGCCTCGCTCGGCCCGCTGCCGCTGGAGCAGGCGCGCAAGGTCTCGACCTCGATCATCGACCGCAACGGCAAATTGCTGCGCGCCTATGCGATGCCCGACGGGCGCTGGCGGTTGCCGGTCGATGCCAAAACCGGTGTCGACCCCGGATATCTCAAGCTACTGCTGGCCTACGAAGACCGCCGCTTCCACGCGCATCGCGGCGTCGACCCGCTGGCGCTTGGCCGTGCCGCGCTTCAACTGGTGACGCGCGGTCACATCGTGTCCGGCGGTTCGACGATTACGATGCAATTGGCGCGGCTGATGGAGCCGCGGCGCGAGCGTTCGGTTTACGCCAAGCTGCGCCAGATGGTGCGCGCGATCCAGATCGAACGGCAACTGAACAAGGATCAGATCCTCGATCTCTATCTGGCGCTGGCGCCGTTCGGCGGCAATCTCGAGGGCGTCCGCGCCGCGTCGATCGCCTATTTCGGCAAGGAGCCGAAGCGGCTGTCGCTGGCGGAAGCGGCACTCTTGGTGGCGCTGCCGCAATCGCCGGAGACGCGCCGCCTCGACCGCCATCCCGAGGTCGCCCGCGCCGCGCGCGATCGCGTGCTGGAACGCATGGTGAATGAACAGCGCGTAAGCGAAGAGGATGCCGTTCAGGCCAGGGCCGTCGCCGTGCCCCGGCTGCGCAAGCCGATGCCGATCTTGGCGCCGCATTCCTCCGATCAGTCGATGGCGACGGTGAAGGATACGCTGGTCATCAAGCTGACGCTGGATGCAGGCCTGCAGAAGACCCTTGAAGCGCTGGCGCGCGACCGCGCGATTGCGCAGGGACCGAACATTTCGGTAGCGATGATCGCGGTCGACAACGAAAGCGGCGACGTATTGGCGCGGGTCGGCTCATCGGATTATTTCGACGAGCGGCGCGCCGGACAGGTCGACATGACCCGCGCGGTGCGCTCGCCGGGTTCGACGCTAAAGCCCTTCATCTACGGTCTCGCCTTCGAAGACGGCTTTGTGCATCCGGAGAGCCTGATCGACGATCGTCCGATCCGGTTCGGCTCCTACGCGCCCGAAAATTTCGACATGACGTTTCAGGGCACGGTTCCCGTGCGCAAGGCGCTGCAACTGTCCCTCAACGTGCCGGCGATCGCGCTGCTCGACCGCGTCGGCTCCAGCCGGCTGTCGTCGCGGCTGAAGCAGGCCGGCGGCAATCTGGTGCTGCCAAAGGATGAAGCGCCGGGCCTTGCCATGGGACTCGGCGGCGTCGGCGTTACCCTGCAGGATCTGGCGCAACTCTATGCAGGGCTGGCGCGGCTCGGCACCACCAAACCGCTGCGTGAGATCGTGATCGACAAGGACGAGCGCGATCCGATGCGCCTGATGGATCAGGCCGCCGCCTGGCAGGTCGGCAACGTCCTGATCGGCACGCCGCCGCCGGAAAACGGCGTGCACAACCGCATCGCGTTCAAGACCGGCACCAGCTACGGCTATCGCGACGCCTGGTCGGTCGGCTTCGACGGCCGCATCACCATCGGCGTATGGGTCGGGCGTCCCGACGGCGCGCCGGTGGCCGGGCTGGCCGGCCGTACCGCCGCCGCGCCGATCCTGTTCGACGCTTTCGCCCGCACCGGAAAGATACCGGCGGCATTGCCGAAACCGCCGAAGGGCGCGCTGATCGCTGGTAACGCCAAGCTTCCGGTGCCGCTCCGGCGCTTTCGCCCCGTCGGCGAACTGGTCCGCACCGGCAGCGATCAGGCGCCGCGCATCCAGTTTCCGCTGAACGGTTCACGGATCGATGTCGACCGTTCCAACGATGGGCAATTCTCGGCGATGCCGGTCAAGGTCGCCGGCGGTGTGCTGCCGCTGACCATGCTGGTGAACGGTATCGCGGTCGGCGAGATCGGCAGCCGGCGTCAACGCCTGGTCGAGCCGCCCGGACCGGGCTTTGCACGCCTCACCGTCATCGACGCGACCGGCGCCGCCGACACGGTGGTGATCCGGGTGCAATGAACAGGTACAATTTGACCGATCAGGCGCCCGGGGACACCGCCGGATAGCGGGAACTGCGGTGTTGTTTGCAGTGCGGTTTCATCGTATGCGAACAAGATGGTTGAAACCGTGCAACCCCGGCGATTTGGAGCAGGCCAACAGTCTGTGAAACCTGCGAATTCCAGCCGCAGGCTGCTCGCCGCGTTTGACTTCGCCACGGCCAGCCATTTCCGCGCGATCATCTTCCTGACGCTGTGCGCCATCGTGCTTTTCGTGCCCGGTTTCTTCACGATTCCGGCCATCGACCGCGATGAGGCGCGGTTTGCGCAGGCGACCAAGCAGATGGTCGAAAGCGACGAATATGTTGACATCCGCTTTCAGGATGACGTCCGCTACAAGAAGCCGGTCGGCATTTACTGGATGCAGGCCGCCGTGGTCGAAACCGCCTCAAAGCTCGGCCTGCCGCGGGCGGAATTGCGCATCTGGCTCTATCGCGTTCCCTCCCTGATCGGCGCGATCGGCGCGGTCCTGCTGACCTACTGGACGGCGCTCGCCTTTGTGACCCGGAGCGGCGCCGCGCTGGCGGCGTTGATGATGTGCAGCTGCGTCTTGCTCGGCGCCGAAGCGCGGCTGGCCAAGACCGATGCGATGCTGCTGCTGTCAGTCACCGCCGCGATGGGGGCGATGGCGCGGGTCTATCTGTCCTGGCAGCGCGGCGAGGACCCGGCGCGGCCGCCGTGGAGTTCGCCCGCGATTTTCTGGACGGCGCTGGCCGGCGGCATTCTGCTCAAGGGCCCGCTGATCCTGATGTTCGTGGGATTGACCATCGCGGCGCTGGCGATCCTCGACCGCTCGGCGGTCTGGCTGTGGCGCATGCGCCCGGTCTGGGGCCTGATGTGGACGCTGGTACTGGTCCTGCCGTGGTTCGTCGCGATTTTCTGGCGCGCGGGCGATGCGTTCTTCACCAACTCGCTCGGCGGCGACATGCTGAGCAAGCTCGCCGCGCAGGAGTCCCATGGCGCGCCTCCCGGCCTGTATCTGCTGCTGTTCTGGGTGACGTTCTGGCCCGGTGCGCCGCTGGCGGGGATGGCGGCCCCGGCTGTTTGGCGGGCTCGGCGCGAGCCCGGCGCGCAGTACCTGCTGGCGTGGCTGGTTCCGTCGTGGATCGTGTTCGAACTGGTGATGACCAAGCTTCCGCACTACGTGCTGCCGCTCTATCCGGCCATCGCCATCCTGACCGTCGGGGCGCTGGAGCGCCGCGTGTTGTCACGCTCCTGGCTGAGGCGCGGCGCGGCCTGGTGGTTTATAATCCCCGTGAGTACGGCCGTGATCGCGATCGTTGCGGCGATCAAGCTGACGCATCAGCCGGTGTTTCCGGCCTGGCCGGTGCTGGCGGCGGCGATGATCTTCGGCCTGATCGCCTGGTGGCTGTTCGAGGAAAGCCGCGCCGAGCGCTCGCTGTTGCATGCCGTGATTGCAGCGATGTGCTTGGCGATCGCCGTCTATGGCATCGTGTTGCCGTCGCTGACGACGCTGTTTCCTAGCGCAGGCATCGCACGAGCGCTGCGCAACGTCGTCTGCGTCGGACCGAAGGCCGCGGCTGCCGGTTTCCACGAACCAAGTCTCGTCTTCATGACCGGAACCAGTACGCTGTTGACCGACGGATCGGGCGCCGCGGATTTCCTGGGGCAGGGCACCTGCCGCTTTGCGTTGGTGGAATCGCGCTCGGAGCGCGGTTTTGTCCAGCGCGCCGAAGCGATCGGGCTGCGCTATAACGTTGCGACGCGTGTCGAGGGTTATAACATCTCGCAGGGCAAGGCGGTTTCAATCGCAATCTTCCGCTCCGAAGGCACAGAATAAGATGCCAGCGCCGACCGTCATCGCCGAATCCCAAAACTATCTTTCGCGCTTTGTGGTGCTGGGGTGGCGCTCGCTGGTCCAACTCGTGCGTACGCCGTCGCACTCGCGGCGGGCCGAGGCGGGCCGCCGGGCGGCGCGTCACGCATTGCTGCTGTCGGCCGGCCTCGGGGCCGCCATCATCGCGTTGATGTTCGTGCTCGATGCCTGGGAGATCGGCCAGATGCCGAAGCGGGGCACGCCCTCGCTGTGGTGGATGCGCATTGTCACCGATTTCGGCAAGGATGAATATGTGCTGGCGGCGCTGGGCGCGCTCTTGATCCTGGTTGCGATAGCAGCACCCGCGTTCCGAGGCATTCAGCGGTCCCTGTTGCTCGGTCTCGGCACCCGTTTGCAGTTTTTATTCTGCGCCGTGATGGTGTCCGCACTGATTACCGAAGTCATCAAATGGGCCGTCGGCCGCGGCCGGCCGTTCGTCGGCGGCGAAGGCAACGTGTTCCATTTCTCGCACTTCAACGGAACAGGGGCGTATTCGAGCTTCCCCTCGGGCCATGCGACCTGTGCTTTCGCGCTGGCCTTTGCCGTGTCGGCGCTTTGGCCGCAGGCGCGGACCACGATGCTCATTTATGCCCTCGTCATCTGTGTAACCCGCCTGGTGCTGCTGGCCCATCATCCCAGCGACGTGGTCGCGGGCGCGCTGGTCGGCACCATCGGCGCGATGTTCGTGCGCTACTGGTTCGCAGCGCGGCGGCTCGGCTTTGCAATCCACCGCGACGGCACAATTCTGCCACTGGTAGGGCCTTCCTCGGGACGCCTCAAAAGGGTTGCCCGGGGCGCATTCGCCCCATAAAAGCGGACGCCGCAAAGGCCCGATGGAACCGGTTCCGGTTTCAGGTCCATGCAAGCCGTTCCAACCCCAGCCCAACCGATGAGTGCCAATTTGCCTTCTTCCGACCCAGCCGCGGTCGCCGTTTCCATCGTTGTGCCCGTGCGCAACGAGGCCGACAACGTCGCGCCGCTGATTACGGAAATCACGGCCGCGCTGGATGGCCGCTGGGCCTATGAGATCATCTATATCAATGACGGCTCGACCGATTCCACGGCCGAGCGGCTCAAAGCGCTGATGAAGGTGCACGGCAATCTCCGGCAGCTCCGGCATGAAAAATCCTCCGGACAATCGGCTGCGGTGCGCAGCGGCGTTCGTGCGGCGCGGGGCGCCATCGTGGCGACGCTCGACGGCGACGGACAGAACAATCCGGCGTTTCTGCCGGATCTGATTTTGGCGGTCGAAAGCGGCGGCGGCCGCATCGGCCTTGCCGCGGGCCAGCGGGTCGGACGCAAGGACACCGGTTTCAAGAAAATGCAGTCGCGGATCGCCAATGCCGTGCGCAACGGGATTTTGCGCGACGGCACCCGCGACACCGGGTGTGGGCTGAAGGCATTTCCGCGAGAGGTATTCCTGTCGATGCCTTATTTCGACGGGCTGCATCGTTTCCTGCCGGCGCTGGTGCGCCGTGAAGGTTTTGACATTGCTTACGTCGATGTGATCGACCGCCCGCGCCATTCAGGCGTATCAAATTATGGCTTCTTTGATCGGCTATGGATCGGGATCATGGATCTGGCCGGCGTCTGGTGGTTGATCCGCCGCAAGAAGTCGACGCCCGTTGCGACCGAGGTGACCTGATGCTGATTCAATACGGGCAGGCGCTCGGCGATTACCTTTACGACGTGTTCGTCGCCAAGTTCGATTTCTGGCTGGCGTTCGGCCTGGTCGCGCAATTGCTGTTCACCGCGCGCTTCCTGGTGCAGTGGATCTCGAGCGAGCGCGCCGGACAGAGCGTGGTGCCGATGGCGTTCTGGTTCTTCTCGATGGGCGGCGGGATGATGACGCTGGTCTACGGCGTCGCCAAGCGCGAACCCGTCATCATCCTCGGCCAGTCATTGGCCACCATCATCTACATCCGAAACATCATGCTGATCGTGAAGAACCGCGCCAGCGCGTCGAAGACGCTGGATCGCTAACCGCTGCGTCCCGCGGCCGGTGCGGGCAGCGCCGCCATGTCGCTTTCGGTAGCACGATAGGCCGCCAGTTCACCGGCGGCATCGAGCACGGGGTAGGCGACCGAGCAGATATGGGAGTGAATCCGCCGGAGATCGCGCAGCACGTCGAGATGAAGCGAGGTGGTCTCGATGCTCTCGGGCCGGCCCTCGCGCAGCCGGTCGAGATGCCGCTCGGTGGCGGCAAGCTCGGTGTTGCGCAAAGCGGCCTTCTCGGCCAGCAATTTGCGGGCCTCATTGACGTCGCCGGACATGAAGACGCCGAATGCGATCCGCAGCGAATCCATCGTGCGCTTGTGGAAGGCCGAGAGCTCTTCGGCGCCCTCGGCCGAGAACTGGAACCGGCGCTTGATCTTCTTGGTCGCAAGCTCGCTCAAATTCTTGTCGATGATGTCGCCGATATGTTCGAGGTTGATGGCGAAGGAGACGATCTCCATCGCCCGCTGTCCCTCGCGCTCGTCGAGGCTGCCACGGGTGAGCTTGGTGACATAGAGCTTGATCGCCTCGTCGAGGCTGTCGACGCTGTTGTCCATCTGCGACACCTGGTCGACCAGCGCCCGGTCGTTGGTCATCATCGCCGCCATCACCTTGCGCAGCATGACCTCGACATGGTCGCCCATATGCAGCGTTTCGCGCGCGGCGTCCGCCAGCGCGAGGGAAGGGGTCTCCAGCGCGCTCTCGTCGAGATAGCGCGGCCGGAGCGGGTCGGTCTCCCGGACGCGCGTCGGCAGCAGCTTTTTCAACAGCCGCGCCGTGCCGTCGAGCAGGCCGATGAAGACGATCGCGGTCGCGACGTTGAACGCGATGTGGAACTGGGCCGTGGCCTTGGCGGGGTCCGGCTGCCACGACTGCAACAGTTCCGCGATCGGGTTCAGGAACGGCGCCACCAGTGCGATCCCGATCACCCGGTTGGCAAGATTACCCAGCGGCAGGCGGTAGCTGGCGGGGTTGTCGCGGCGGGCGCCTTCGACAATCGGATTGATCGCGCTGCCGAGGTTGGCACCGAGCACCAGCGCCAACGCCGCTACAGGTGTAATGAAATGTGCAAATGCCAGCGACATCACCAAGAGCACGCTGGCGACGCTGGAATGCACCACCCAGGTGACGACGGCACCGACGACGATGCAGAGCACGGGATCGCCGGTGATGGCGTTCATGAACACACGCATGCCCGGCGCGTTTTCGGCCGGCGCCAGCGTGTCGAGCAGGATGTGCAGAGCCAGCAGCATCAGCCCCAGCCCGATCGAGACGCGGCCGATATCCTTGATGCGCGAGCGCGGCCCGGTGCGGAAGGCGACCAGACCGATGATGAACAGGACGGGGGCGGCGGCGGCGATTTTGAACGACAGGATCTGCACGATCAGCGTGGTGCCGACATTGGCACCGAGCATGATGGCAAGCGCCGGCACCAGGCTGACCAGGCCTTCCGACGTGAACGAGCTTGTGATCAGCGCCGTCGCGGTGCTGCTTTGGAGCAGCGCCGTCAGACCGAGGCCGGCCGCAAAGGCGGTGAAGCGGTTGTTGAGCCCTTTTGCCAGCAATTGACGCAGGTCAGGGCCGAACGCGCGCAGGATCCCGCTGTGGACCATGTGCAGGCCCCACAGCAGCAGCGCAACGCCACCCATCAGGTCGAGAAGAACAACGGTTCCCATGCGAATAATTTCCGGCAGCGCGAGTCGAAAGTTCAGGCTATCGCCAAAAGGCTGCGGATCAACCCTTTAATTTGTCGAAAATTGCTGGCGTGGCGGCGGGCAGAGAACGTGCCGGCAGGAGCCAAAGGCAGCTATCGATGGCGCGGTCGGCGTGGCTTGCCGAACCCGCGAGCGCGTCTGTGAAAGCGCAGGGTAAGCAGAGCTGGAAAACAACCGCTACATTTCGATTACATTGCGATCGGTTCCGCTAGGCCAATTCCAACAATTCTTCTGTAAACGAGAGACACCAATTTTCTCGATCAGGGCCAGGGGCAAAGATGTTAGCGAATCGCCGCAGAAGCGAACGACGTGTGTGCAGAAACTTTGCGAAGATACAGTTTGGGACCGGCGGACTGCCGCGCGACTGCATGATCACGGACGTGTCGGACGGCGGAGTGAAGATTATCGCCGAATATCCGGAGATTCCCCCCGAGTTCACCGTGATTTTCTCGACCGGTCAGCGGCCGCGCCAGTGCAAGCTCGCATGGCGGATCGGCTGCGAACTCGGCGCTCAATTCGTCGACTAGTACAGGAATGCGGCGAGGCCGGGATCAGAGCCCGGCCCGTAGGCGCGTGGCCGATGCTGAACAGGTCGTTGCAGCCGCCCAATACCGTAAAGACGGCCTGCTTAACCCGAATTTAGGGTTAAGCTGTGAGCATTCTGGGCAGTCGCCGACGCGGGTCCAGTAAATGTTCCAGAAATTGTTCCAACCATCTGAATTCGCGCGACTTCTTGCGTGTACATCATCCGCGGCGATTCTCGCACTGGGGCTTAGCGGCTGCCAGACTGCGTTGACGTCGTCGGACGTTACTGGCTCGCTCGGCGAGAAAGCCGAAACTAGCCGCGCCGCCGACCCGCGCCGCGACGTAGAGGTTTCCGAGGCGCGCTATCGCGCCAACCCGAAGGATGCCGACGCGGCCCTGCAATACGGCAAGGCGCTCCGCGCCACCGGACAGAAGTCGCAGGCGGTCGCGGTGCTTGAGCAGGCGACGATCGCCCATTCCGGCAACAAGGCGCTGCTCGCCGGCTACGGCCGGGCGCTCGCCGACAATGGCAATTTCCAGCAGGCCTTCGACGTGCTCGGCCGCGCCCACACCCCCGACAATCCGGATTGGCGGATACTCTCCGCGCAAGGCGCGGTGCTCGACCAACTCGGCCGCTTCGAGGAGGCGCGGCAGTATTATTCGAGCGCCCTGAAGATCACGCCCGACCAACCGTCGGTGCTGTCAAATCTCGGCCTGTCTTACGTGCTTTCAAAGGACCTGCCGAAGGCGGAGGAGACGTTGCGCCGCGCCCATGGCCGTGCGGGTAACGATCCGCGCGTGCGGGCCAATCTGGCGCTGGTGGTCGGCCTGCGCGGCAATACGGCCGAGGCTGAAAAGATCGCGAAGGCCGACCTTCCGCCCGAGGAAGCGGCAGCCAACGTCGCGCAGTTGAAGCTGATGCTGTCGCGCAAGGAGAATGCGCGCGCCGAGATGGGCGGCAAGGCACCAGGCGCTGGGTCCGGACGCTCGAATTGACCGCGGGCGAACGGGCGGCGGCGTCGCCCGCCGCGCCTTAGCGGCTGCCGCCGGCGCGCAGCCTATTGATGATCGGCATGATCGGCGCTAGCAGCGAACCGCGTGATCTCTTGGTCACGGCGTGACCCGTCAGGCGTTGCGCCATCTGCAGGAACATCGTGGTGGTACGGTGACCGGCGGAGATTTGCTGGATCATCTGGCCGTTATTGGCCGCCATGCCGAACATCTTTGAATCGAACGGGATGGTCGCAATGGGCTGGCTCTCGATCGCCTTGGCGAATTCGCGCGGGGTGATTTCCGGGCGCTTGTGCATCCCGACCTGGTTGAGACAATAGAGCGGCGGCCGATCGTTGGGCCGGGCTGCCTTGAGCACGTTCAACATGTTCTTGGCATTGCGCATGTTGGCGAGATCAGGCTCGGCAACGATCAGAATATCGTCCGCACCGACCAGCGCGCGCTTGGTCCACGCCGACCATTGATGCGGGACATCGAGCACGATGCAGGGAGTGGTCATGCGCAGCGTATCGAAGATCGCATCGAAGGCATCCGCGCCGAAATCGTAGACCTGTTCGAGCGTCGCGGGGGCCGCCAGCAGGCTGAGACGGTCGGAGCATTTCGCGAGCAGGCGCTCCATCAGCGCGCTGTCGGGCCGATCCTGCTGGAACAGCGCGTTGGCGATGCCCTGTATCGGGTCCTGGTTGTAGTCGAGGCCGGCGGTGCCGAACGCCAGATCGAGGTCGATCACGACGGAATCCAGCGCCAAATCGCGTGCGATCGCCCAGGCCACATTGTGCGCTACCGTGGATGAACCGACGCCGCCCTTGGCGCCTACGACGGCAACGATCCGGCCGACCGCAACGGCTTCGGACGAGGAAAACAGGCTGCAGATCGCGCGCACCACGTCGAGGGTTTCGACCGGCCCGACCACGTAGTCGCTGACGCCGCGCCGCACCAGTTCGCGATAGGGCGTGACATCGGTGGCGCTGCCGATCACGACGACCCTTGTGCCGGCGTCGCAGACGGTGGCGAGTTCGTCGAGGCCGTCGAGCATGTCGCTGGAGCCTTCGGTTTCCAGCATGATCACGTTCGGCGTCGGGGCCTTGTGATAGGCATCGATGGCGGCCGCGATGCCGCCCATATGAACGGACAGATGAACCTTGCCGAGGCGACGGTCTTCGCTGGCCGACCTCACCGTTGCGGCAGTCGCAACCGTTGCGCAAAAGGCCTGCACAGACACGCGCGGCGCCGGCGAAATGTATTCATCGGCGGGCGGCGTAAGGTCGTGCTCTTCTTCGGAGTCTTTTCGGGACCGGTTGATCATTTACCTGTATCGCTCAGTTTGGCTTTGTCGGATTCGGGATAGGTGGTCGTGGTCGACACACCCTTGCGGTATTTGTCGAAGGCTGCGTTGCGCCGCATCGTGTAGGCGGGGGTTTCGGGCCGCGGCTGCTCGAGGTCCGCCGGGTTGTCGATCATGGCGGCGAGGTTGCGTTGGGTGGCGCAGCCAAAATTGTGGTACGGCCGGTTTTCATTGTAACCGGTGTCGTAGATGTTGGGACCGAGGTCCTCCGGCCACAAGCCGCAAGGGCCGGCCACCGCGGAGATCTTGGGATAGATCAGCTTGATGGTCGGAAGCGTTTGTGGGCTATCCGGTTGATAATGACGGAGCCTGATCGCGGTTGACGGCACGCCGCCTGCGGTCAGCATCGCGCGGATTTCCTGGTACGTTGCCTCGGCCGCGCGGGCATTGGCGGTGTTGACCGGCACGTCGGCGATGATCGCGCCGGTGCCTTCGCGGGCCCAGGTCTGGGCCAGTCCCATGACGTCGTTGCGCTGCGGGGCCGAGAGGCCGCCGCGGCCTTGCCCGACGAAAATGACGATCGAGCGGTTACCTTCCTGAACGGCGATCGGATGCCGCTGGCGGTAATCGGTGGGAACGGTCGCGGTCACGATCTCGCCGGTCTGCTGGCAGGCCCCCAGCGCAGCGGACAGGCCGACCAGCGCGCCGAGCAGTCGCCAGCTGTGACGGCGATCGACTTTCGTTTGGGTTGTCATCGTTCTGTCCTCATCCCCGTCCGTGGAGCCGTGCCGTCTCAGTCAATGATGAAGCCGAAATTGCCCTCATAGGCGCCGACCGGCCCGACGCGGGCGGCAAGGCCATAGATCCGGTTGATGCGGGCCAGCAGCGTCGATTGGGAATCGGACGCCGGTGCAAACCCGTCATCGGGCCGGGACAATTCCTTCTGGGCAACCGCTCGGACCACATAGGGCGTGACGAGAACCATCAATTCGGTCTCGTTGTTGACGAAGTCCTGGCTGCGGAAGAGGGCGCCCAGGATCGGGAGCTGGTTGACGCCCGGCAATCCGTTGACCGCCTGCTTGGTCTGCTGCTGGATCAGGCCGGCCATCGCCATCGAACCGCCGGACGGGATTTCCAGCGTGGTCTCGGCGCGACGGGTCCTGATCGAGGGAATCGTCAGCGCAGCGCCGTTTTGGTTCAGGGTGATGGCATTGTCGGTCGACAGTTCGGAGACTTCGGTCATCACCCGCAGGCTGATCCGTCCTTCGCTGAGCACGACAGGCGTGAAGTTCAGGGAGATGCCGAATTTCTTGTACAGGATCTGCGTCGTACAGATATGCGTGACGGGATCGCAGGAATAACCGGCGGGGATCGGAAATTCGCCGCCGGCGATGAAGGTCGCGGACTCGCCGGATATCGCCGTCAGGTTCGGCTCTGCCAGCGTGCGGACCACGCCGGCGGATTCCATCGCGCGCATCGTCGCGGTGACCGTCGGCAGCCCCTTGAGGATGCTCGAGGCGGCGAGGCCATTGTCAGCCACCAGCGGACGGCCGTAGGCGGTGAAGGGATTGTTGTTGTTGAAGTTCACGACGGCGGTGCCGTAATTCATGCTGGCACTGAGATCGACGCCCATCTGCTTGATGATGTCGCGGCGCACTTCGGAAACGTTGACCTTCAGCATCACCTGGTCGCGGCCGCGTACGGCGATGGAATTGACGACCTTGTCGGCACTGCCGACCAGCCGCGCGGCGAGGTCGCCGGCCTGCTGGGCCTCGATCGGGCTCGATACCGAGCCGGTCAGGATGACGCCTTCACCGACGCCTTCGATATTGATCCCCGGCAGCGTTTGCCGGAGCGCCGCCCGCACACCGTTGAGGTCGCGCTTGACCGCGATGTCGTAGGAGCCGACCTGCTGGCCGTCGGCATCGAAGAACACCACGTTGGTCTGGCCGACCGCAGCGCCGATGATATAGGCGCGCTGCGCCGAACGAATGACGGCGTTGGCGATCTTGGGATCCGCGACCAGCACATCCTTCACGTCGCGCGGCAGATCGACTACCACGGACTTGCCGACGCCGAGGGAGAGGAAGCGTTGCTTGACCGGGCCGATCGCAGAAGTCGTCACCGGATCGTTGCCCGAATCCCTGGACAGCTCCCTGGCCAGATCCCTGTCGAGCTCGGCCGCCACGACAGATGCCAACGGGCTGAGCGCCAGCGTGGCGATGGCCGAAAACAACAAGGCCCCGACCGCAGCCGTTCGCATCGGTGACTGATTACCCCCGAACTTCATTCCCCGCGTCCTTTCGGTCACTTCTGTGCCGTCGATTGGCTCGCAATGCCGTTGCGAACCACGTTGATGCTTGAGCCCCGCTTCGGGGCCTTGCCGACCAGCGCGTTCATGCCCTCTTTTTTCTTGGGGGCCTGGTCGATCGCCAGCACGCGGATGTTGGTCAGGATGATTTCCGATCGGCGCGCGATCGAGCCGGATTTGGCGACGAGAAGCTTCGTGGTCGGCAGCTGCGCGACCGGCTTGGCAGCGGCGGGTTTCTCGTCCGATCCGCGGGCGAGATGGGCCGCAACGCCGCCCGCACGGAGAGCGTTGGCCAGAACTACGATACGAGCCGCATTCATACGCTTTACTGTCTACTCTTACGCTGGGCGCCATCATCCGCATGGCGTCGACGGCCGTCCCACCCGGCATGACTAACGGGGCAATGGTATAAGGGAACTTGAGGGCTGAAGGATTTGGTGGCGAGAAAGGCGGCATTCGCCGTCATGGTGAACGCGCGGTTAGTCCGCGCCTGCAAGACTACGGATTTCTACGGATAAGACCGTCGCGGCGCGCGCCCGTCATCGGTCACTGAGCAACAGCAGATCGCGAGATGGTTTGAAGAAATCGCGGGGCTGGCCAACGGCTGAGGTCATCGACATTCACGGCCCCGATGGGAAGCCGCAGCCTCAGGCTGCCTGCCGCCGATTTGGTCGCGGTGCAATAAACTCGCGCACTCGCGCGGAATGACCAGACTTTCGTAGTGCTCCAGGGCCTTTGCGTCGCGGCCTGAGGTGACCGGCCTGGTTTGGGGTTTTTTCGGGTTGGACGGTCTGGCGGCCGAAAAACTCAGGCGTTCGCGCCATCAAAGACGTTTTGCCGCAGCCACGACAGATCGCCAAAACACCGCCGGACGGTGGGGGCGGGGCCGGTTTAATTACTCACAGAATGCAGAAGTCGGCCGTCAACCCCTTGACCCGGCTCGCCAGTCGGATTGTGATACGGCACAACTACCAGTCGCCGCACGTTGAGGGGCCTGCCGCGACCTACGATCCCTGTCCGACCGTATTGCGTGTCAAACTGCCGGGTCAGATTGGCGCTTTTTTGGGCGGGGGATCATCGGGTTGGCCCAACTGCGTTCGAGGACGACAAGCCAACGTTCCCGCACGACCCCTGAAAGGCCTTGCCCATGAAACGCGTATCCCTGGTTTTCACCCTTGCCGTTGCCGCCGGCCTTTCGGCCCAGGCCGCCTCGGCGCAAACCCTCAAAACGGTCAAGGACCGTGGCATGCTTTCCTGCGGCGTCAGCCAGGGATTGCCGGGGTTCTCGTCTCCGGACGACAAGGGCAACTGGACCGGGCTGGATGTTGATATTTGCCGAGCGATCGCAGCCGCGGTCTTCAACGATCCGAGCAAGATCAAGTTCGTGCCGTTGTCGGCCAAGGATCGCTTCACCGCGCTGCAGTCCGGCGAAATCGACGTGCTGTCGCGCAACACCACCTGGACGCTGTCGCGCGATACTTCGCTTGGCGCCAATTTCACTGGCGTGACCTATTACGACGGCCAGGGCTTCATGGTGAAGAAGGCGCTGAAGGTGAATTCCGCGCTGGAATTGAACAGCGCGTCGGTCTGCGTGCAGCAAGGCACTACCACCGAGCAAAATCTCGCCGACTACTTCAAGGGTAACAACATGAAGTACGAGGTGATCGCATTCGGTACCAACGACGAGGCCGTCAAGGCCTATGAGTCCGGACGCTGTGACGTCTTCACGACAGACGTGTCCGGCCTCTATGCCGATCGTTTGAAACTCGCGAACCCAGCCGATCATGTTGTGCTGCCGGAAGTGATTTCGAAAGAGCCGCTCGGCCCGATGGTGCGCCATGGCGACGACCAGTGGTTCGACATCGTGAAATGGACGCTTTACGCGATGATCACCGCGGAAGAGCTTGGCATTACCCAGAAGAACGCCGACGAGATGGCGAAGTCGGACAAGCCGGAGATGAAGCGGGTATTCGGCACCGACGGCAATCTTGGCGAACAGCTCGGGCTTACCAAGGATTGGGTCTCGCGGATCGTGAAGGCGGTCGGCAATTACGGCGAGTCCTTCGAGCGCAACGTCGGCGCCGGCTCCAAGCTTGGAATTGCCCGCGGCATCAACGCGCTTTGGAGCAAGGGGGGTATCCAGTACGCGCCGCCGATCCGCTGATCGCCAGCGGAGGGCTGCGGCGATGGCCATCGAACCCCGAAAACCACCGTCGCAGTTGCTCCCAAAACTGCAGAGGGCGCTTGGTGGCAGCGCGGGCTGGAGCGGTTTTGTCATCCAGCTCGTGTTCGTCGCCGCCCTGGCCTGGATCGCCTACGAGATCGTCGCCAATGCCCGCGCCAATCTGCAGGCGCAGCGGATCACCGCGGGCTTCGGCTTCATGGTCAACACGGCGGGTTTCGACGTCAGCCAGAACCTGATTGCGTATTCGGGGTCCGACAATTACATCCGCGTCTTCCTGGTCGGCCTGCTCAATACGCTGCTGGTCTCGGTGATCGGAATCTTCTTCGCCACCGTGATTGGTTTCCTGGTGGCGCTCGGCCGCCTGTCGCCGAACTGGTTGCTGTCGCGCATCGCCGGCGGCTATGTCGAGCTGATCCGCAACCTGCCGCTGCTGTTCCAGATCCTGTTCTGGTATCTGGCGGTGCTCGCTGCGCTGCCCAATCCCAGGCAGAGCATCTCGGTGCTCGACACTTTCTTTCTCAGCAATCGCGGCTTGGTCATCCCCAAGCCGATCGGCGAGCCGGGTTTTGAACCGTTCGTCATCGCGTTACTGATCGCGATCGTCGCTGCGATCGCGTTGTGGCGCTATTCCCGACGTCTGCTGTTCGAGAGCGGCAAGGTGATCAAGGTCTGGCCCTATGCGCTGGGCCTGGTGATCGTTCTTCCGCTACTCGCGACGCAAATCTTCGGCGCGCCCGTAAAGTTTGAAATACCGGCCCTGAAGGGGTTCAACTTCGCCGGCGGCTCACGGGTCATTCCGGAATTCGTCGCGCTGACATTGGCGCTGTCGACCTACACCGCCGCCTTCATCGCCGAAATCGTGCGCGCCGGTATCTTGTCCGTTCACAAGGGACAGATGGAAGCCGGCTCCTCGCTTGGGCTGCAGCGCGGCTCGGTGCTGCGGCTGATCGTGATCCCGCAGGCCTTGCGCGTGATCCTGCCGCCGCTGACCAACCAGTATTTGAACTTGACCAAGAACTCCACGCTGGCGGTGGCGATCGGCTATCCGGACCTGGTCTCGGTGTTTGCCGGGACCACGCTGAGCCAGACCGGGCAGGCGATCGAAATCATCGGCATCACCATGGGCGTCTATCTCGTGATCTCGCTGGTCACGAGCGCGATCATGAGTTTCTACGGATGGCGTATCGGCCGGAGTATGGGGTGATGAGCGAGACCACACCATCCGTTTTCGTGCGCGGCGAACTCGTCGGCGAGCGTCCGGCACCGATCAAGACCACCGGCTTTATCGGCTTCCTGCGCACGCGGCTGTTCAATTCGCCGACCAACATCCTGATCACCATCGTGAGCGCGCTGCTGCTCTGGTTCATCGCCGTGCCCGCGCTGAGATTCGTGCTGATCGATGCGGTCTGGACCGGCAACGACCGCACCGCGTGTCTCGCCAAGAACGCCGGAGATGTGGTTGGCGCCTGCTGGCCGTTCATTCAGGCGAAAATCGGTCAGTTCATCTACGGCTTCTATCCGGAGCCGGAGCGCTGGCGGGTGAATCTGGTCTTCCTCATGGCCGCGATCCTGCTGTTGCCGCTGCTGATTCCCAAGGCGCCGGCCAAGGGCCTCAACGCCGGACTGTTCTTCATCGCATTGCCCGTCATCGCGTTCTTCCTGCTGCATGGCGGCGGATTGCGCGGCCTCGGTGTCAGCTGGACCGCCGGACTTTTGTCGGGGTTCAACGACAGCATCGGCGACAGCGGGCGCAAGCTGGCGGCTGCGGGTGGGGCGACGGCGGTGATCGGACCGCTGCTTTGGCTGCTCGGTCAACTGATCGTGCTGCTCTCGACGATGGTTTCCTGGCTGCTGTTGCCGCTGACCTGGCTGCGCGACCAGGTTCAGGCTTTCGGCAGTCCGCTGTGGGCCGATTTTGCTTTGACCACCATCATCGTCTGCGCCCTGGTGTTCTGGTTCACTGGCGGCTTGCGCGCGGGCTCCCGTCCGCTGATCACCTGCCTTGCGACCTTCGCCGGCATTGGCATCGTCATCGCGGTCATGGGACTGGACCGTGGCGGCTTGCCCGTGGTCGATACGCGGCTATGGGGCGGATTGCTGGTCACACTGGTGGTGGCGGTCACCGGCATCGTCGCATCGATGCCGATCGGCGTTGCGCTCGCGCTCGGCCGGCGTTCGTCGATACCGCTGATCCGGATTTTCTCGATCGCCTTCATCGAGTTCTGGCGCGGCGTTCCGCTGATCACGGTGCTGTTCTTCGCAACCTATATGTTGCCGCTGTTCGTTCCGACCGGGTTCACCATCGACGGATTGGTGCGCGCCCTGATCGGGATCGCGCTGTTCACCGGCGCCTACCAGGCGGAAAACATCCGCGGCGGCCTGGCGGCGATCCCGCGCGGGCAGGGCGAGGCGGCGAGCGCGCTCGGCCTGTCCTGGGCCAAGACCACCGGGCTCATCGTGATGCCGCAGGCGTTGCGCCACGTCATCCCAAGCCTCGTCAACAGTTTCATCGGCCTGTTCAAGGACACCTCGCTGGTTTCGATTGTCGCACTGTTCGATCTCCTGGGATCGTTGCGCGCGTCGTTTTCCGATCCAAACTGGGCGACGCCGACGACACTATTCACCGGCTTTGCGTTCACCGGGATCATCTACTTCATCTTCTGCTTTGGCATGTCGCGCTATTCGCTGTTCGTCGAGAACAGGCTGAACGCGCATCGCCGCAATTGAGTGAACGGGCATGAGCACAGATCAGATCGTCGGCATCAAGGCGCTGAACAAATGGTACGGGGACTTTCACGTCCTGCGTGACATCAACCTCGGTGTCGCCAAGGGCGAGCGTATCGTCATTTGCGGTCCCTCGGGTTCGGGCAAGTCGACGCTGATCCGCTGCATCAATGCGTTGGAGGAATTCCAGGAAGGCGAGATCGTCGTCGAGGGCATCGAGCTCGGCCCCAATTTGCGGCGTGTCGACGAAGTCCGGCGCGAAGTCGGCATGGTGTTCCAGAGCTTCAACCTGTTTCCCCATTTGACCGTGCTGGAGAACTGCACGCTGGCGCCGATCTGGGTGCGCAATATCCCAAAGAAGGACGCCGAGGCGACCGCGATGAAATATCTGGAGCGGGTCAAGATCCCGCACCAGGCCAACAAATATCCGGGGCAGATGTCAGGCGGTCAGCAGCAGCGCGTGGCGATCGCCCGCGCGCTGACCATGAACCCCAAGGTCATGCTGTTCGACGAGCCGACCTCGGCGCTCGATCCGGAAATGGTCAAGGAAGTGCTCGACACCATGGTCGACCTCGCCAATGAAGGCATGACCATGCTGGTCGTCACGCACGAAATGGGATTTGCGCGCGAAGTCGCCAATCGCGTCGTGTTCATGGACGCCGGCCAGGTGATCGAGTCCAACACGCCCCAGGAATTCTTCGCCAACCCGCAGCACGCGCGGACCAAGCTGTTCCTCAGCCAGATCTTGCGGCATTAGCCAAGCCCACCGACCTCATCCCCGCCCAATGGCTTCGCCGTTGTCGCTGGAGGAGCCGCGCAGCGGCGTCTCGAAGGATGGGCCGCGGGCCTCATGGTTCGAGACGCGCGAAGACGGGCTCCTCACCATGAGGGGTGGCTGCTGCGCCCCGTCTCACACCTTCTCGAACGGCAGATCGACCTTCGGGCGCCTCTCCAGCCATTCCGGTACCGGCAAATTCTTGGCTCGCATGAAAGCCGGATTGAACAGCTTTGACTGATAGCGGCCGCCGGTATCGGCAAGGATGGTCACGATGGTCTTGCCGGGCCCGAGCTGCTTGGCGAGCCGGATCGCGCCGGCGATGTTGATGCCGGTCGAGCCGCCGAGACAGAGGCCCTCGTGCTCGGTCAGGTCGTAAATCACCTTTACGGCTTCCTCGTCCGAGATCAGGAAGGCGTCGTCGACCTTCGCGGTCTCAATGACCGGCGTGACGCGCCCGAGCCCGATGCCTTCGGTGATCGAGTCTCCCGGTGTCGATTTGGCCGTGCCGTTCTTGAACAGCTCGTACATCGCAAAGCCATACGGATCGGCGCAGGCGTTGACGATGCCCGGGTGCTTTTCCTTCAGATAACGGCTGGTGCCGGCCAGCGTGCCGCCGGTGCCAACCGAGCAGATGAAGCCGTCGATCTTGCCGCCGGTCTGCTGCCAGATCTCGGGGCCGGTCGATTCGTAGTGCGCCTTGGCGTTATCGAGGTTGTTCCACTGGTCGGCGAACAGCACGCCGTTCGGCTCGCTCTTGCGCAGCTGCGCGGCGAGCCGCCGTCCGAGATGCTGGTAGTTGTTCGGGTTGGCGTAGGGCAGCGCCGGCACTTCGATCAATTCCGCGCCGCAGAGCCGCAGCATGTCCTTCTTTTCCTGGCTCTGGGTCTCCGGGATGAGGATCATTGTCCGGTAGCCACGCGCGCTCGCCACGACGGCAAGACCGATACCGGTATTGCCGGCGGTCGCTTCCAGCACCAGGCCGCCGGGCTTGAGGTCGCCGCGCTTCTCGGCTTCCAGGATCATCCATTTGCCGGCGCGGTCCTTCACCGACTGGCCGGGATTCATGAATTCGGCCTTGCCGAGAATGGTGCAGCCGGTCGCTTCGGAAGCGTGCTTGAGCTTGATGAGCGGCGTGTTGCCGATGGCTTCGATGACGTCTTTGTTGAAGGTCATTTGGAGTTGCCGGTTTGCTTTGCCTGTTCGTTGAGCGAACCCTAAAGGACCGCTGCGAGGGGCACAAGCGTGCGGCCGGGATGGTATCGCTGCAAGGCACGCGGTTCGCAAATTGTTCCACTGGCCGGCTGCAGCGTAGGATAAACTTGCCGGGATACGCGTGGCTGCGTGCGAGACCATCGCACCGCAAAAATCGCGGCGATTGGCGTTGGCAAGTTCAACGGGTCAGGACTGCGGCTCGATCCTGTAGAGCCCGACGTTCAGAACGCCGATTTCAAAGCCCAGACGGCAGTAGGCCAAATAATACTCCCACATGCGCCTGAAGCGATCGTCGAACCCGAACGCTCTGATCGACGGCCAGGCTTCCAGAAAGCGGCGATGCCATTCGGCGAGCGTTTGGGCGTAGCTGTCGCCAAAGAATTCCGAAGACGCCAGCCGCAATCCGGATTTGGCGACCAGTTGTTCGAGGATTTCCGTGGTCGGCAACATGCCTCCCGGAAAAATGTAGCGTTGAATGAATTCCGGTCGGCGGCGGTAGTTCGCGAAGCGGCTCTGATCGATCGTGATCACCTGTAGCACCGCGGCGCCCTGCGGATTGAGCCGTTCCCGCAGATTTGCGAAGAACGTGGGCCAATAGGCCTCACCGACCGCTTCCAGCATCTCGATCGATACGACGCGATCGTAGGTTCTGCTTTCGTCGCGATAATCCTGCAGCCTGAAGTCGGATTTGTCTGCGTAACCTCGCTCGGCCAGCTGCCGCCGCGCATAGGAAAGCTGCTCGGTCGATAGCGTCAATCCCGTCACGTGGCAGTCGGCATGCTGGATCATATGAGCGGCCAGCCCGCCCCAGCCGCAGCCGATCTCGAGCACCTGCTCGCCACCTTTGAGTGCAAGCAATTCGGTCACGCGATCGAGCTTGTTGCGCTGGGCCTGATCGAGGGTTTCGCCAGGCGACGAGTAGATCGCAGACGAGTACGTCATGCTGGGATCAAGCCACGACCGGTAAAAATCGTTGCCCAGATCGTAGTGAGCCGCAATGTTGCGCCGGCTGCCGCGTCTGGTGTTGCGGTTCAGCGCATGACGAAACCTGGTCATGGGTTGAGGTGGCCTCAACCCCTCGAATGACGCCTCATCGGTCGAACGACGCGCCGCCGCGCTCAGGAATGAATGCAGGTTCGGCGTCGACCATTCGCCCGCAAGATATCCCTCGGCGAATCCGAGATCGCCGCCGGTTAGCAGACGGAGCATGCATTTCCATCGATGGATTGTAACATGGGTCTGTTCGCCCGCCCGCTTGCCGCCGATCAGGACACGCCGGCCGCCGGGCGTTTGCACCAAAATCTCACCGCAGTCGATCTTGCGGAGCATGCGCTGCATGAACGAATTCAGCGACACGCGGGGTGCTGGCGTACTTGCCGAGGCAGGCGCGGCGTGTTGGCTTTCAAGCGACATGGGACTTCCGGCGTTGTGATAGGCTATCCGTAACCGTGATGCTTCGTGCCGGGGGAGAGGGCCGGCTGCGCAATCGCACCCCCTTCAGCCACAGGCGCAACGCCTCCCAGTGAATTGCCAGTGTGACCTTGGCGGTGATCAGCGGGATCGCAAGGAAGAGTCTGAGCAGCGCGCCGTCGGTCACATCCCGGCGTGCGCCGGCAAGACAGGCGTTGAGTATGCGCTGACCGCCTTCGCTGGCGTTGATCCCGATTGCGATGCGCTCCGCAGGCGCGGACAGCCGGAAATCGTAGACCAGGTCCAAATCCATAAACGGAGATACATGGAACGCCTTGCGGCAGTTGTGCCGGATTGAGCCGGTCGTTGCCTCAGCTGTACCTACGTAGGAATGGCGCTCGCCGAACGTGTTGTGAACTTCGTAGATGATCGCGGCGAGATTTCCGGCGGGTTGATGGCAGAAATAGATGCTGATCGGGTTGAAACTATAACCGAGCGTGCGCGGCATGCAGAACAGGCTGATGGGGCCGCCTGCGATGTCGATTCCGGCCTGCTCGAGCAACTTCTCGGCCTGGACGCGCAGCGGCGTCGCGCCGCCGTCACCATGGTCTGCATCATGCAGGGCGAAAAGGTTGAACCGGTTGCACGAGAACAGTCGATGCCGCGCCGCCAATCGCGGCAGTTCATCGAGGTCGATCAGAAGCCAGAACGCACGGTAACGAAACTGGTGCACTACCGGCCGCAGTCGCCGATGCATCACCGCACCGACATAGAGCGCGGATCGAAAGGTCACGGCTGCAACTCCGGCACGGTCGCGCGGGCGGCCCCGGTGGCCAGCGTAATCCGGCCGGATTCGTTGGGCACGCTCCAGGGGCGGCGGAGTCCACCGAGCTGTTCGGCGACGGCAAGGCCGGCCTGCAATCCGTCCTCGTGAAAGCCGGCGCCGAAATGAGCGCCACAGAACCACAGGTTTCCAATCCCTTGCAGCGACCAAAGCCGTCGCTGCGCCGCGATCGCGGCCGCGTCAAAAATCGGATGCTCGTAGACCTCGCTGTGATGTAGTGTCCCGGCGCGGGGCGGGCGCGCCGGGTTGAGCGTGACGAAGAGCTGAGTACTTTCCGGAATGTGTTGCAGCCGGTTCATCCAATAGGTCACGCCGACACCGCTATCGTCGGCCAAACGCTCGCCGGTATAGTTCCAGCTGGACCACGCCGCTCGGCGTCTCGGCATGAACCCCGGATCCGAATGAAGGACGGTGAGGTTCCGGCTGTAGCGAAAGGCGCCCAGCAGCTTGACCTCGTCGGCAGTCGGATCGGCGATGGTCGAGAGCGCCTGGTCGGCGTGCGTCGCCATGACGACGTGGTCGTACCGTTCTGTTTCGCCACGGCAGTCCGCCACTTCCACGCCATCGCTCTTACGCCGCACGGCAACGACACCGGTATCGAGCCTGATACCTTCCGCAAACGACCGGGTGAGGCGCTCCACATAAACCCTGCTGCCACCATCCACAGTTTCCCATTGCGGCCGCCGCGTCAGTTGTAGCAAGCCGTGATTGCGATGAAAGCGGATGAATGTTGCGACAGGAAAGGCCAGGATTTCGTCTGGCGTTGCCGACCAGATCGCACTCGCCATTGGTAACAAATGGTCGTTCCGGAACGCTTCGCTATATCCGTTCGCTGCGAGGTATTCGCCGAGGCTGATTGATTCGTCCGTCAGGAGATCCGCATCGCGTGTCGCCTGGTGGTAGAATCTCACGAGGTCGCGCAACATCGACCAGAAGCGGGGTCGGAAAAAGTTGCTCCGCTGTGCAAACAGGCCGCCAATCCCGTCGCCGGAATATTCCAGCTCGCCGTCTCCAAGCGACACGGCAAGCGACATCTCGGAAGGTTTGGTCGGAACCGAAAGATGGTCAAAGAGGGCGACAAGGTTCGGGTAGGTGGCGCGGTTGAACACGATAAAGCCGGTATCGACGGGGACTTGCCTCCCGTCGATTGAGGCGATCACCGTGTTTGAATGCCCACCAATCCGGTCGGACTGCTCATACACGGTTACGTCATGTCTTTGGCTGAGCAGCCATGCAGCCGCCAGGCCGGAAATTCCGGTTCCGACCACGGCCACTCTCAAACGGACATCCTGCACCGTTACACTCCGCAAACAGCTATTCAACGGACCGCATAGCTAGCCCCTGTAAGCAAAACGAACCGAGGACGAGTTTGGATCACCGGTGATCCAAACCCGCCGCCGGTCCGTTTCGACACTATGTCTGCTGCCGCACTATTTCCTCGGCGGAAGAGCGCTCTGGCCAGCGCGCCCGCGATCCGGTACTCACCCCGCAGACCTGTCTGCGAATGGGAGCGTTCGCGCTGCATGCTGAATGACAAACCGGACGACGCGATGTCGGACGCAGCTGGATGGGCTGCCCTGATCGCAGCTGTCGCCAGGGAAAAGGATCGCGAAGCCTTCGCGCGCCTGTTCACGCATTTTGCGCCGCGGATAAAGACCTTCATGCGCCGTTCCGGTGCCAGCGAGCAAAGTGCCGACGAACTCGCGCAGGATGCTCTGCTGGCGGTTTGGACAAAGGCCAATCTTTTCGATCCCAACAGCGTTGGTGCCTCCGCATGGATATTCACCATCGCGCGCAATCTGCGCATCGACGCGCTACGCCGCGAAAAGCGCACACGAACTACAGGTACGGACGACATCGATCTTGAGTTTCAGGTCGACGATGGCCCATCGCCGGATGCCGGACTGGCTGCGGCACAAACGGAATCGCGGGTCCGCAACGCCTTGGCCACGCTGCCGGACGATCAGCTGCGGGTGATCGAATTATCCTTCTTCGACGAGAAGGCGCATGCGGAAATCGCCCAGTCACTCCAGATTCCGCTTGGGACGGTCAAATCGAGGTTGCGGCTGGCGATGAACCGGTTGCGCGGCCTGTTGGGTGATTTGTTATGACGATTGCTCACCATCCTTCGGATGAACTGTTGACGGCGTTTGCGGCCGGTACGCTCGACCTTGGACAGCATGTCGCCGTTGCAACCCATCTGACCGGTTGTCCGCATTGCCGCCGCGTCGTGCATGCGATGGAACACGTGGGGGGGACGGTACTATCCGACCTGCCGGCGACCCCTATGTCGCCAGGTGCCTTCGCCGCCATTGAGGCACAGCTGGACGGGCTCGCTTCTGCGGTCGCGACCGGGGCGAGGAAAGTGGTCGCGGGATTCGATGACGTGCCCGGGCTCCCTCCGTTCGTGCGCGACTACCCTTCAAGTTCGTGGCAGTGGATAGCACCCAAGGTGCATCTGCGTCCTGTCCGGTTGCCGGACGCGAGCGCGACCAGGGTTTTTCTTTTGAAGTCGCAGCCGGGTACCAGGATGATCGAGCACACCCATAGTGGCTTTGAGATGACGTGCGTGTTGTCAGGGAGCTTCGTTCACGCCGGCGGACGTTTTGGGCCCGGCGATTTTGATTTTGGTGACGGTTCGACCGACCACGAGGTGATGATCGACTCCGCGGAGGCCTGCATCTGTCTGGTCGCGATGCAGGGTAAACTGAAACTGAACGGCATCCTCGGCCGTCTGCTTCAGCCGCTTATCAGGATGTAATCGCGTCCGTCCTTGGGAAAGCCGTGCGATGAGTTTGCTCCAGCTGGTCTTCCTTGCTGCCGCGATGGGCCTCGCGTTATCGGCGATTATGTCGGCAGCCTGGCAAGTGCAGCGGACAACGGGCCATACCGGCTGGATCGACGTATTCTGGACGTTCGGCGTCGGGGGCACGGCGGTCGTCGCATGCCTGATCCCGCTGTCGGGAACTCACGCGCCAAGCGCGCGGCAAATCGTGGTCGCGGTCCTGATCGCATTTTGGTCACTGCGTCTGGGCGGCCATATTCTGGCGCGCACCCGGAAAGCCGGGGACGACCCGCGCTATCGCGAATTGATCAGGCAATGGGGGACCACCGCAGATCTGCGGATGTTCTTGCAACTGCAGTCACAGGCGGCGGTTGGCCTGATCCTGACGTTGTCGGTTGCACTTGCGGCACATAATCCCCGGCCGGGTCTCGGTACGGTGGATTTGCTGGGCATTGCGCTTCTTGTCGGCGCTCTCGCCGGCGAGGCCGTGTCAGACTGGCAATTGCGGCGCTTCAAATCTGATCCGGGCAATCGCGGGCAGATATGTGAGGAAGGACTTTGGAGCCTGTCGCGCCATCCGAACTACTTCTTCGAATGGCTCTGCTGGCTCGCTTATCCCCTGATCGCGATCGACCTGTCGGGCGCGAACCCCTTTGGTTGGATTGCGCTGCTGGCGCCCGCTTGCATGTATTGGGTGCTGGTTTATGTCTCGGGCATTCCGCCGCTGGAACAACACATGTTGCGCTCGCGTGGCGAGCAATTTCGAGCGCTTCAGGCGCGCACGCGACCGTTCTTTCCGTTTCCCAAGGGGTAATCCCGGATCAGACGGCGAATTTCATTGTCACCCAGAAACCTGCCGCTGCGGCAATCGCCCCAAGCAAGGTCCCCCAACCCGCGTCAATCAAGGTGAGCTGGGTGGTCCAGTTCCGCAGCGTCGCCTGATTGGTCAGGTCGTAGGTCGCGTAGGTGAAGAAGCCGAACAGCGCGCCGTACAGCATCGCCTGCGCAACGCCTCCCGACTTCAGCGCCGGAAGGACGGCGAAGATGACGAGCCCGATCGGGTAGATCAGATAGAAGGCGATCGCGGCAGGCAGGTTCACATCCGCGAGCATGATATCGCCGAGCGTCGGGCGGTAGAGGCGGCTGGCCATCGTTCCAAGCCACGCCATGTCGCAAAGCATGAAGATGGCCAATGTCGTAAAGTAGGCTGTGAAGTATATCATCATCGAGCACTCATGCAGAAATCGACGGAGCGGCGCCGGCGGATGCCGCCTAGTTTAACGACTCAAAACCTGCCTTGGATCATCGACCGACTTAGGACCCGGCGCTGGCGCGCTCGCGCGCGACGGTATTGGAACTATTAGACCGGGAAATCCCCATGAAATCTTCGTAAGATTTCCAGGAAGTCCCCGGTCTGGAATCGCAGTAAGGCCGATAAAATAAGGGAAAGTAGCATTTTCTCTCTGCGCCAAGCCTTCGTTTTCAAACTTGGGCCGAGCGGTAGGCAGGACTGTCCGCGCCCTGATCGCAAGGGTAGTATGACGGCTCGGTTCCAACGGAAAGCATCACCCCGTGAACGGGTCGCAGACCAGTCAAACAAGCGTTCATCGCGAGCCACGCCGGGATTTGCCCGGTGGAGAACGAGTGTGACCCAGCGAATCCCGGGGGCTGTGGTTGAAGGCTGGCGAATGCGGTTTCCAGGTGTAAGCCGGTTGGCGCGGTCGTTCGCGGTCGTAGGGCTGGTCGCCAGTTCGGCGGGCTGCATCCTGACCAAGGATCTGCCTGATCCCGCGCTCGACGTCCCCGAAGGCTACAAGGCCGCCCGCCTGACCAAGCCGCAGGACGCACCGCCGACGCTCGACTGGTGGCGCGGTTTCCGCTCGCGGGAACTGACGACGCTGATGGAAGAGGCCCAGACCGTCAATCTGGACATCGCCGCCGCCACCGCGCGCTTCGTGCAGGCCGACGCGCAGGCCCGGATTACCGGCGCGGCGTTGCTGCCGAATCTGAGCGGCTCCGGTTCGGAAAGCTATTCCCGAACCTCCGGCTCGAGCGCGAGCGGCCTGACCAATGGCGGCCGCGAGGTCGTCAATTATTCGTCCTCGCTCAGCGCCAGCTATGAACTCGATTTCTGGGGCAAGAATCGCGACGCCGCCCAGGCGGCGGAAGAGACCGCCGTTGCCAACCGCTTCGACCGCGACGTCATCGCATTGACCACGCTGACCACGGTTGCCAACGCCTATTTCCAGGTGCTCGCGGCGCAGGACCGGATTCGCACCGCAGAGCGCAATATCGCCAGCGCGATCCGCATCCTCGATGCGATCAAGCAGCGGCTGCAGGCCGGCACTGGAAACGACCTCGACGTCGCCCAGCAGGAAACCGTCGTGGCCAACCAACGCGCGCTGGTGCCGCCGCTGCGGCAAACGCTCGACCAGAACATCAATGCGCTGGCGACGCTGGTGTCGCGGCCGCCGGAATCGGTGCGCGTCATCGGCGGCACGCTGAACCAGATAGCCTCGCCCCGCGTCACGCCCGGACTGCCGTCGGAGCTCCTGACGCAACGCCCCGACATCAGGCGCCAGGAAGCGCAGCTGGCGTCCGCCACCGCCAATGTCGGCAACGCCCGTGCGCAGTTTTTCCCGAGCATTCAGCTGACCGGGCAGGGTGGCTATCAGAGCTCCGCGCTGACGTCGCTGTTTCAGCCGCACGCCGCGTTCTTCAGCATGGTCGGCAGCCTGACCCAGCCGATCTTCGACGGAGGCAGGATTCTGGGCAATTTCGAACTCACCAAGGCCCGGCAGGATGAACTGCTGCAGACCTACCGCAAGACGGTGGTGCAGGCCTTTGCCGATGTCGACAATGCGTTGATGTCGATCCGCCAGACCACGGAGCGGCTACGGTTGCAGCGCGAGGTGGTGGCGTCCTCGCGGCGGGCGTTTCAGCTGTCCGAGCAGCAATTGCGGGCCGGAACTGCCGACATCGTAACTGTGCTAAATACGCAATTGACGTTATTCCAGGCGGAAGATTCGCTGTCGCAGGCCCAATTGGCCCGGCTTCTCGCGATCGTCAGCCTGTATCAGGCGCTGGGGGGCGGCTGGGAGCCTAGGATGGAAAGGCCGGTCGATGCTCTTTAAGCCGGAGTCAGAGGAAGACACCAAACCCCCGGAAGTGCGCAAGCCGAGTTTCTGGTCGCGCGTGCTCAAGCGCATGGTCTCTTTGGCCGTGACGCTCGTGATCCTCGGCGGTCTGGCTTACATCGGCTGGTACGCGTTTCAGCCCAAACCGAACGGCGGCGGCGGTGGTCGCGGCGGCGCGCGCCTCGATCTTCCGGTGCCGGTGCTGGCGGCGACGCCACGCATCCAGGACGTGCCGGTCTATCTCGATGGCGTCGGCTCTGTCCGCGCGCTGAACAACGTTCTCGTGCGCGCCCAGGTCGATGGCAAGTTGATCTCGGTCAACTTCACCGAAGGCCAGGACGTCAAGAAGGGCGACGTGCTGGGCGAAATCGATCCGGTGATCTACCAGGCGCAATATGATCAGGCGGTTGCCAAGAAGGCGCAGGACGAAGCCCAGCTCGCCAACCAGAAACTCGACCTCGCGCGCTACCAGCAGCTCGCGGCGTCCAACGCCGGATCGAAGCAGCAGGCCGATACGCAGCGCGCCTTGGTGGCCCAGCAGGAAGCGCTGGTGAAGGCCGACCAGGCCGCGATCGACAATGCGGCGGCAACGCTCGGCTACACCAAGATCATCGCACCCCTGTCGGGTCGCGCCGGCCTGCGCCAGGTCGACCAGGGCAACATCATCAAGGCGGCGGACGCGACCGGCCTTGTCATCATCACCCAGCTGCAGCCGATCGCGGTACAGTTCAGCCTGCCGCAGCAACAGATCGTGCGGGTCAATGCCGCCGCGGCCAAGGGCGCACTCGCCGTCGACGTCTTCGGCAATGACGGCGTCACCGTGGTCGACACCGGCACATTGAAGGGCATCGACAACCAAGTCGACCCGACCACGGGAACGCTGAAACTCAAGGCGGAATTTCCCAACGCCAAATTCCAGCTCTGGCCGGGCCAATTCGTAAATGTGCGCCTGAAGGTCGAAACGCTCGACAAGGCGATCGTGGTGCCGACTTCGGCGGTCCAGCGCGGTCCCGCCGGGACGTTCAGCTACGTGATCGGCCCTGGCGATATCGCAACCGCCAAGCCGGTGGTGGTGACGCAGCAGAACGAGCACGATGCCGTGATCGCGAGCGGGCTTTCGACCTCCGACCGCGTGGTCACCACGGGCTTTGCCAATCTGTCCGATGGCGCCAAGGTTCTGATCGGCACCGATGACCGGGCGCCGACCGCCGACCTCGCGCCGCGCAAGCGCAGCCGCAGCCCCGACGGCAAGGGCGGTCAGGGCGGCCAAGCAAAAGAAGGCCAGGCCAAGGAAGGACAAGCCAAAGACAGCGAACACCGCGGCAGGCGCGAACGCGGCGAGGGCGATCAAAAAGGACAGACCGGGCCTGCACCGGCCGGCCAACAGTCGGGCGGGCCTGCGAAATCGCAGCCATGAGGACGCAACCATGAGCGTCTCCGAACCGTTCATCCGCCGGCCGATCGCGACCTCGTTGCTCGGGATCGCGCTGTTGATCGGCGGCGCGCTCGGCTATTGGGCGCTGCCGGTGTCGGCGCTGCCGCAGGTTGATTTCCCGACCGTGCAGGTCACGACGCAACTGCCCGGCGCCAGCCCCGACGTGGTGGCGTCGCTGATCACGGCGCCGCTGGAGCGTCAGCTCGGCCAGATCCCGTCGCTGTCGTCGATGCAATCGACCAGCTCGTTCGGCGTCAGCCAGATATCGCTGCAGTTCGATCTCAACCGCGACATCGACGGCGCCACCCAGGACGTGCAGGCCGCGATCAACGCGGCGGCCGGCATCCTGCCGAAAAACCTGCCGTACCCACCGACCTATGCCAAGGTCAACCCGGCCGATGCGCCGGTCTTGACGCTGGCGCTGACGTCGGAGACGATTTCGCTGCGCGCGATGAGCGATATCGCCGACACGATTTTGGGGCAGCGGCTCAGCCAGATTTCCGGCGTCGGCCGCGTCGCGGTGCTCGGCGGATTGAAGCCTGCAATCCGGGTGCAGGCCGACCTTGCGCGGCTCGCCGCCTACGGCATTGCGATGGAGGACCTGCGCGCCGCCATTGCCGGGGCCAACGTCTCGGGCCCGAAGGGATCGCTGGACGGCGCGCAGCAATCCTACACCATCGCCGCCAACGACCAGATCGCGGCGGCGGAGGCCTACAAGCCGATCATCATCGCCTATCGCAACGGCGCGCCGGTCACGATCGGTGACGTCGCCATCATCATCGACGGGCTGGAGAACGACCGCACCGGCGGCTGGTATCAGGGCACGCCGGCCGTCATCATCGACATCCAGCGGCAGCCCGGCGCCAATGTGATCGAGGTGGTGCGCCAGATCCGCGAGGAAATTCCAAAGGTGCAGCGCGCGATCCCGGCGGGCGTCAAGCTGACCATCGTCAGCGACCGCACCGTCACCATCCGCGCCTCCGTCCATGACGTGCAGTTCACGCTGATCCTTTCAGTGGTGCTGGTAACCCTGGTCGTGCTGCTGTTCCTGCGCTCGCTGCGCGCCACGCTGATTGCGGGCGTGGCGCTGCCGTTGTCGCTGATCACGAGCTTCGGCATCATGTATTTCGCGGGCTTCAGCCTCGACAATCTGTCGCTGATGGCGCTCACGATCGGCACCGGCTTCGTGGTCGACGATGCCATCGTGATGATCGAGAACATCGTCCGCCACATGGAGGACGGCGAGTCGGTCATGGAGGCCTCGCTGAAGGGCGCCAGCGAGATCGGCTTCACCGTGATTTCGCTGACGGTGTCGCTGATCGCGGTGTTCATCCCGCTATTGTTCATGTCCGGCCTGGTCGGCCGCATGTTCCGCGAGTTCGCGCTGACGCTGACGATCGCGGTGGTGACGTCGGCGGTCGTCTCGCTGACGCTGACGCCGATGATGTGCTCGCGGCTGCTCAAGAACGTCCACGAGGAATACGCCGTTCCTGGGCTGGCCGCCGTCAGCCGCTTCATCGATCGCACGGTTGAACTCTATCACCGCACGCTGCTGTGGGTGCTGCAGCGCCAGCGCGCCACGCTCGCCGTGACGTTCCTCACCATCGTCGCGACCCTGGTCATGTACGTGGTCGCGCCAAAGGGCTTTCTGCCGCTGCAGGACACCGCTTCGATCACGGCGGTGACCGAGGCCGGGCCCGACGTTTCCTTTGCCGAGATGCAAAGCCGGCAGATGGCGGCCGCCGCCGCTATCCAGGCCGATCCGGATGTCGTCGGCGTGGTCTCCGTGATCGGCGCAGGCTCGGTCAATCCGACCACCAATGTCGGGCGGCTGGTGATGACGCTGCGCCCGCGCGGCGAGCGGCATGACGACATCCTGGTCGTGGTCAACCGGCTGAAGCAGCGCACGGCCTCGATCCCCGGCATGACCATCTATTTCCAGCCGGTGCAGGATGTGCAGATCTCGACCCAGTCGAGCCGCTCGCAATACCAGTACACGCTGACCGGCACCGATTCCGCCGAAGTGACCAAATGGGCCAACAGGCTCGTCGCCGAAATGCGGCAGGATCCGCTGTTCCGCGACGTCTCGTCGGAAGCGCAGGAGGGCGGCTTGCGCGCCGCGCTCGACATCGACCGCCAGCGCGCCGGCCAGCTCGGCGTCAGCCTGCAGGTCGTGACCGATACGCTGAACGACGCCTTTGCGCAGCGGCAGATATCGACCATCTACGGCCAGGCCAACCAGTACCGCGTGGTGCTGGAAGCGATGCCGATGTATCAGCGCGATCCTTCGATCCTCTCTAAGCTCTACGTGCCGGGCGCGTCGGCGACGCCGGGAAGCCCGGCCGGGCAGGTGCCGATCTCGGCGATCGCGACGCTGACGCGCACCACCGCGCCGCTGGCGATTTCGCATCACGCACAATTCCCCGCCATCTCGCTCAGCTTCAACCTGGCGCCGGGCGAAGCGCTCGGCGACGCCGTCGAGGCGGTCAAGTCGATTGAAACCCGGATCGGCATGCCCGGCAGCATCGTCGGCGTCTATGCAGGTGATGCGGCCGAATTTGCAAAGTCGCTGGCCGGGCAGCCATGGCTGATCCTGGCCGCGCTGGTCACCATCTACATCGTGCTCGGCGTGCTCTATGAGAGCTACATCCACCCGATCACCATTCTCTCGACGCTGCCCTCGGCCGGCATCGGCGCCATCCTGGCGCTGATGCTGTGCGG
This sequence comes from Bradyrhizobium sp. OAE829, assembly GCF_040546575.1. NCBI lineage: Bacteria > Pseudomonadati > Pseudomonadota > Alphaproteobacteria > Hyphomicrobiales > Nitrobacteraceae > Bradyrhizobium > Bradyrhizobium sp. OAE829. The sequence goes on from NZ_JBEPOE010000001.1 coordinate 8,369,592, forward strand.
CCAGGACCTGTCGGTGATCGGCCTGATCGGCATCATCCTGTTGATGGGCATCGTCAAGAAAAACGCGATCATGATGATCGACTTTGCCCTCGAAGCGGAGCGCCACAAGGGCATGTCCGCGAACGAAGCGATCGTGCAGGCCTGCCTGTTGCGCTTCCGCCCGATCATGATGACGACGCTGGCCGCCTTGTTCGGCGCGCTGCCGCTGGCGCTCGAAAGCGGCACCGGCGCGGAATTGCGTTTCCCGCTCGGCGTCTCGATCATCGGCGGGTTGCTGCTGAGCCAGTTGCTGACGCTCTACACCACGCCCGTGATCTATCTGGCGCTCGACCGCCTCAACCGCAAAATGGACAAGGCGGTGCCGAAGCCGGGGCCTGCCGGGCCGCCGGTCGCCGGCGCTACCGAGGGGATGCAGTAATGGCATCGATCTCGATCTCGGAGCCCTTCATCCGCAGGCCGGTAGGCACCACGCTGCTGGCGATCGGGCTCTTTCTGGTCGGGGTCGTCGCCTACGTGTTTCTGCCGGTGTCGGCGGTTCCCAACGTCGACTTTCCGTCGATCCGGGTTTCCGCCACGCGCCCGGGCGCCGACCCTTCGATCATGGCGTCGACGGTTGCGGCCCCGTTGGAGCGGCGGCTCGGGCAAATCTCGGGCATCGACCAGATCACCTCGACCAGTTCGCTCGGCACCACCAGCATCCAGCTGCAGTTCGCGATCGGTCGCAACATCGACCGCGCCGCGCGTGACGTGCAGGCGGCGATCAACGCCTCGCTGGCGGATCTGCCGAGCGACCTGCCGTCACTGCCGCGGTTCCGCAAGGCCAATCCGTCGGCGGCGCCCGTGTTCGTGCTGGCGCTGACCTCGAAGACGCTGACGACGAGCGCGATGTACGACGTCGCCGACACCGTGATCGCGCAGCGTATCTCGCAGGTGCCTGGAGTAGGCGAAGTCACCGTCAGCGGCGCGGATCAGCCCGCGGTACGGATCGCGCTCAACCCGGTCGCGCTATCCAACGCCGGGATCGCGACCGACGACGTCCGGCTGGCGATCGTCAATTCCAACCCGCTTGGCCCGGTCGGGATCTTCAACGGCGGCCGCCAGAGCGAGACGATCTCGACCAACAAGCAGATGCGCACGGCGGCCGAATTCCGCGACATCATCATCAAGAGCTCGGGCGGCAATTTCGTCCGCCTCTCCGACGTGGCCGACGTCGAAGACTCCGTGCGCAACAGCCGCTCGATCGCCTGGTTCAACAAGCAGCCGGCGGTGCTGATCCAGATCACCAAACAGGGCGACGCCAACGTCATCGATACCGTCGACCGGGTGAGGGCGCTGCTGCCGGAATTGCAGCAATGGCTGCCGGGCGGCATCGAGATTTCCACGCTGGTCGACCGCACCGGCACCATCCGCGCCAGCGTACTCGATATGCAATTTACGCTGCTGGCGACCGCGTTCCTGGTCATGGTGGTGGTGTTCGCGTTCCTGCGGCGGTTGACGCCGACGATTGCCGCCGGCGTCTCGGTGCCGTTGGCACTGGCCGGTACCTGCGCCGGGATGTGGCTTGCCGGTTTCTCGATCGACAATCTGTCGCTGATGGCGCTGGCGATTTCGGTCGGCTTCGTGGTCGACGACGCCATCGTGATGATCGAGAACATGTACCGCAATCTCGAGCAGGGCATGGCGCCGCTCGCCGCGGCACTGGAAGGCGCCAAGCAGATCGGCTTTACCGTGCTGTCGATCAGCCTGTCGCTGATCGCGGCCTTCACGCCGCTGATCTTCATGGACGGGATCGTCGGGCGGCTGCTGCGCGAATTCTCGCTGACACTGACCTTTGCCATCGTGGTGTCGACCGTGGTCTCGCTTACGGTCACCCCGATGATCTGCGCGCATTTCATCAAGGAGGCGACTTCCAATCGCGCCACCTGGTTCGACCGGCTGGTCGAGGGCACGCTGTCGCGCACCGTGTCGTTCTACACCTGGACGCTGCGGCGGGTGCTGGAGTTTCCGTATCTTACCCTGGTCGTCTTCTTTGCCACCATCGCCTTGACGGTGACGCTCTACATCAAGACGCCGAAGGGCTATTTCCCGACCGATGACAGCGGCTTCATCATTGGATCGACCCGTGCATCCCCCGACATCTCGTTTCAGGCCATGCTCGGCCTGCAACAGCAATTGGCCGATATCGTCATGGCCGACCCTGCGGTCGCCGGGATCGGCTCCTCGCTTGGCAGCGGCGGCGGTCCCGGTGGCGGCGGCTCCAACCGCGGCACCATGTTCATCAGCCTGAAGCCGCCGGAGGAGCGGGCGGGGCAGTCGACTGCCGACGTGATCGATCGCCTGCGCCGGGCGCTCTACCGCGTCGCGGGCATCCGCCTGTTCATGTTTGCCGCCCAGGATATCCGGACCGGCGGGCGGCAGAGCGATTCCGACTATCAGTACACGCTGTCGAGCACCGACCTCGATCTGCTGCAGAAATGGGCCCCCATCGTCGGCAAGCGCATGGAGACCGTCGAGGGCATCACCGACGTGTCCTCAGACCGCGATCCCGGCGGGTTGCAATTGTCATTGGTGATCGACCGCAAGACGGCGTCGAGCTTGGGTGTTCGCGTCCAGGACATCGACAACGCCTTGAACAACGCGTTCGCGCAGCGGCAGATTTCGATCATCTACACCCAGCGCAACCAGTACATGGTGGTGCTGGAGATCGACCCGAAATTCCCAGGCCGATCCGTCGAACCTCGAACGCATTTTCGTCGCCGGCGCCAACGACGCGCAGGTGCCGCTATCGGCCGTCGTGCGTTATCAGCGCGGCCTGTCGCCGCTGGCGGTCTATCACTCGCAGTCGTTCCCCTCGACGACGGTGTCGTTCAACCTGCTGCCCAACGTGCCGCTCGAGGTCGCGACCACCAACATCCAGCGCGCGGTCGACGAGCTGCATATGCCGGAGGGCATCCGCGGCAGTTTCGACGGCAATGCCGGCGACTTCAACAAGACCAGCGGCCGGCAGCCGCTGCTGATCCTCGGCGCGCTATTGGCGATGTATATCGTGCTCGGCGTGCTCTATGAGAGCCTGGCCCATCCCCTGACCATCATCTCAACGCTGCCTTCGGCGGGGCTCGGCGCGCTGCTCGCGCTGCAGATGACCAACACGCCGCTGACCGTGATCGCCTTTGTCGGCATCATTCTGCTGATCGGGATCGTCAAGAAGAACGGCATCATGATGGTGGATTTCGCGCTCGACGCCGAGCGCCACCGCGGCCTGTCGTCGGCGGACGCGATCTTCGAGGCCTGCACCGCCCGGTTCCGGCCGATCCTGATGACGACGCTGGCGGCGCTGTTCGCGGGCATTCCCCTTGTCATCGCGACCGGCCCGGGCACCGAGCTGCGCCGGCCGCTCGGAATCACCATCATCGGGGGATTGTTCGTGTCCCAGATCCTCACTTTGTACACGACACCCGTGATCTACCTCCTGATCGACCGGTTGCGGCGGCGGTGGTCCGAACCGGCCGCAATCCAGGCGCCGGCGGAATAATAGGAAGGATCGGCCCTGAATTGTTGATGGGGTGGGCGGCGCAGCGTATAGCGGGCGGATGTCAAAACAATCCGAAGCCAAAGCCACACCCGATGCAGAAGAAGTGCCGGAGTGCGCCGATTGCGGCAAACCGCTGCCTCTGTGCATCTGTGACAGCATCACGCCGATCGAGAACAAGGTTTCTCTCCTGATCCTGCAGCATCCGCAGGAGCAGGACCGGACGCTGGGTACGGCGCGCCTGACGGCGCTCCATTTTGGCGACGCCGTGCTCAAGATCGGATTGTCCTGGCCGAGCCTTTCCAAGGCGTTGGGGCGGCCGGTTGACGATCCCTCGCGCTGGGCGGTGCTGTATCTTGGTTCCGCCAAGGTCAGCGAACTCGACACCGAGAACGAAATCGTCGCGATCAACCGCAAGGGCGAGATTGAACCGCATCAGCGCGCCATCCTCGGCGATATCGAGGGCATCGTGCTACTCGACGGCACATGGAGCCAAGCCAAGGCGCTGTGGTGGCGCAACGCGTGGATGCTGAAATGCCAGCGGGTGATTCTTGGGCCCAAGCGCGCCTCGCGCTATGGAAAGCTCCGCAAGGAGCCGCGTGCCGACGGGCTCTCCACGATCGAGGCCGCGGCGATGCTGCTGGCAGGGCTGGAGAAGCGGCCCGATATCGCCGAGACGCTCAACGGCAGTTTCGAACGGCTGCTGACGCGATATCGCGAGGTTCAGACCACCATGCCGGAACTCGCACCCAAGCCGAAGAAGCGCGATTACCGCCGCCGCAAGGGGGTTAAAGCCCGCGCCAAATAATGCTAGCGAGGCTTGCGAGCGATCGGTCGAAGCGCCCGGTTGCCTGTCGCCAAAGCCGAAAACGTCAGTGGAAAGTACCGATGCAATCGCTTGAGTCACAACATGACGAGGTTGTCGTCGGGCCAAGCGACCGCAATTTCGGGTTCACGATGGCCGCGGTTTTTGCGCTGATCGGCGGTTACGGTCTGTATGCGGGTTCGTCTCATGCGCCGTTCTGGCTGGGCGCCGCCGTGGTGTTTGCGGGCCTGACCCTGTGGCGCCCGCAGACCCTGAACCCCGCCAACCGGGCATGGCTGAAGCTCGGGCTTCTGATGTACCGCGTAGTCAACCCCGTCATCATGGCCTTGCTTTTCTTTGGCACGATCCTGCCGATTGGGCTGGCCATGCGCTTGTTCGGCAAGGATTTCCTCAATCTCGCAAGGGATCGTTCATCGCCGACCTATTGGCTGCCGCGCTCCGATCCGCGACCACCATCGCAATCCATGCGGCAGCAGTTCTAGGGTCCGCATGATTTCGTGCCTGCGCGAGCCATTTGCCTGTCCGGGAACGCTTTTTGGTTCGCGTGATGCCCGTATGGAAGGATTGCCGGCCGTGAGCAACGGCTCAGCGCTGACGCCGTTCGTCTGCACCGTGTTTTGAGTGGCGACGTGCGCATCCTCGGCATCTCGGCATTCTACCACGACAGCGCCGCGGCTCTGCTGGTGGACGGCAAGATCGTCGCCGCCGCACAGGAAGAGCGCTTCACGCGCAGGAAGCACGACCCGAATTTTCCGGCTGCCGCGATCCGTTATTGCCTGTCGGCGGCGGGCATCAGCGCAAGCGAACTCGACCACGTGGTGTTCTACGAAAAACCGTTTCTCAAATTCGAACGCCTGCTCGAGACCTACCTGGCATTCGCTCCGCGCGGCTTTCAGTCGTTCCGGAAGGCGATACCGGTCTGGCTAAAGGAGAAGCTGTTCCAAAAACGCGTGCTCCGCGACCATCTCCTGGAGATCGACGGCGGCATCGATTGGGAAGCGAAACTGCTGTTCGCCGATCATCACCAGAGCCACGCGGCTTCGGCGTTCTTTGCCTCGCCGTTTGCCGAGTCCGCGATCCTGACGCTGGACGGCGTCGGCGAATGGACGACGACGTCGGCCGGCTACGGCAGGGACAATGCGCTCGACCTGACGCGCGAGATCAATTTCCCGCACTCGGTGGGGCTGCTTTATTCGGCCTTCACCTATTACACCGGCTTCAGGGTCAATTCCGGCGAGTACAAGGTGATGGGCCTCGCGCCCTATGGCGAGCCGAAATATACCAAACTGATCCTCGACCATCTCGTCGATCTCAAGGACGACGGCAGCTTCCGGCTCGATCTGCAGTATTTCGATTATTGCACCGGCCTGACCATGACCAACGGGCGGTTCGACAAGCTGTTCGGCGGCAAACCGCGCGAGCCGTCCGAGCGCCTCGACCAGCGCCACATGGATCTGGCCGCTTCCGTGCAGCAGGTGACGGAAGAGATCGTGCTGCGGCTGACCCGCAGTCTGGCCCGCGAGGGGCAATCGCAGAATCTGTGCCTGGCCGGCGGCGTGGCGCTGAACTGCGTCGCCAACGGAAAAATCCTGCGTGAGCGCACCTTCAAGAACCTCTGGGTGCAGCCCGCCGCGGGCGACGCCGGCGGCGCGGTCGGCGCGGCGTTGGCGGCGTATTATCAATTTGCCGGCAAGCCGCGGGCGACACCCGCCGGCGATGCCATGGCGGGCGGCTATCTCGGGCCGTCATTCGCACAAGCCGAGATCGAGCAGCGCTTGGTGCAGGCGGGGGCGGTGTTCACGGCGCTCACCGATGCCGCGCTGATCGAAAGCACCGTCAAAGCGCTGGTTGCGGAGAAAGCAGTCGGCTGGTTCCAGGGACGGATGGAATTCGGCCCGCGCGCGCTTGGGGCGCGGTCGATCCTCGGCGATCCCCGGTCACCGAGGATGCAGAGCTCGCTCAACCTGCGGGTCAAGTTCCGCGAAAGTTTTCGTCCCTTCGCACCGGCCGTGCTGCGCGAGGATGTCGCCGAATGGTTCGAACTCGACGGCGACAGTCCGTACATGCAGATCGTCGCCGATGTGCTGGAGAAGCACCGCCGGCCCGCCGATCCCGGTGATGAAAAGCTGTTCGGCATCGAGCGGCTCAACGTCCCGCGCTCGGACATTCCGGCCGTCACGCACGTGGATTATTCGGCGCGGATACAGACCGTGCATGCCGACACCAATGCGCGCTTTCATGCGCTGCTGACGGCCTTCAAGGCCGAAACCGGGTGTCCGGTGCTGGTCAACACCAGCTTCAATGTCCGCGGCGAGCCGATCGTGTGCACGCCGGAAGACGCCTTCCGCTGCTTCATGGGCAGCGATGTCGAAGTGCTGGTGGTCGGCAATTGCTTCCTGCTCAAGGAAGACCAGCCGGCGTCGCTGAAGCTCGACTACAAGAATGCGTTCGAGCTCGACTGATCGAACAGCGAGGCGGATCGCGCGTTTCGGAAATCCACGGATTTGGAGTTGCAGAACTTTGTCGATGGGGAAACGAGGAAGGTTGCCTAACCCATTGGCGGGCTGTATTGATCCGCCCCGATGGGGCCACGTGGCGGAGTGGTTACGCAACGGTCTGCAAAACCGTGTACACCAGTTCAATTCTGGTCGTGGCCTCCATCCATATAATCAATAACTTAGGTCGATTATATGAGAGGCCGGACGAACTTCAGCCCGTCGTCAGGTCCAGGCGCTTAGCAGGAGGCGTACCAGCCTTCAGGAAACGGAACCAGCGGCCAGGGGGCGCGGTTGTCGTTGGCGGGGCGCGGCGTTCGACGAAAGGGCAGGGTCTGGGCCACGAAATCATCCTCCGGTATGGGCGCAATGGCCGTTTTCACGGCGTCCAGCAATAGGTCGAACTCAACTTCGCTCATCGCGCTCTCCGGGGTTGCAGAGCGCACGTTCTCAAAACCGGTTTGTTTCCAGATTGAACGGATCGATCCAATTTTATCGATCGGCCAATCGCGGCAAGCGTGGTTACTAAATGGTTGATTCCCCGAGGGGCACGGTAGACCCGAACGCCTGGCAAAAAGTGTGAGAAAAATCACATTCCACAAAAATTGTTCCGCGTATTCGGTCGGATGACGTCCGTGCTGTCAAGCCGGGCTCGACCAGGGAGATGCGGACATGAAGACGCACGTGGCGCGAGCAGGAGCGGTACGCAGCCGGGTCCGCCGCGCTTCGATGGTCGGTCTGCTCCTCGCGCTGTTCGCAGCAGGGTCGGCTAACGCCCAACAGGGCACGCCCGAGCAACGCCGGGCCTGCACGCCCGACGTCTACCGCCTGTGCGCCGGCGAAATCCCCAACGCGCGCGCCATCACCGCCTGCCTGCGCCGGCAGAAGGGAAGCCTGAGCCCGGCATGTGCGGCGGTGTTCGAGCAGTAGCCAGCTGCTGCACCGGCCCCCAGGGCGCGACGCCCGTTCTCTTTACGAAGTGGGATTATTTCCTTAGATGCGATGACTTCGCATTCAGGGAGCGATGCCGTCCATGAAAGCCACTGGATTGAAGGGCCCGCTTGCGGGCAAGGTCGCGCTGGTCGCAGGCGCCACCCGCGGCGCCGGCCGCGGCATTGCCGTACAATTGGGGGCGGCCGGAGCGACGGTCTACGTGACCGGACGCACGACGCGACAGGCGCCGTCGGAGATGAACCGGCCGGAGACGATCGAGGAAACCGCCGATCTGGTGAATGCGGCCGGTGGCCATGGCATCGCGGTTCAGGTCGATCATCTCGAACCCGCACAGGTGCAGGGCCTGGTCGATCGCATCGCATTCGAGCAGGGCGCCTTGCATATCCTGGTCAACGACATCTGGGGCGCCACCCGGATGGAGTGGAACAAGCCGGTCTGGGAATCCTCTCTCGACTATGGCCTGCGTATGCTCCGCCTCGCCATCGATACCCACGCCATCACCAGCCATTTCGCCGCGCCCTTGCTGATCAAGACACGCGGCGGATTGGTGGTCGAGATGACCGACGGTACCGGCGCCTACAACGCCACGAACTACCGGGTCTCGTTCTTCTATGATCTGGCCAAGGCCGCGGTGAATCGCATGGCCTTCGCTTTGGCCCATGAACTGGCGCCGCACGGCGGAACGGCTGTTGCGCTGACGCCGGGCTGGCTGCGCTCGGAAGCCATGCTCGATGCCTACCGCGTCACTGAAGCGAACTGGCGCGACGCTACCAAGGTCCAGCCGCATTTTGCGATCTCGGAGAGCCCGGCCTTCGTGGGCCGCGCCGTCGCCGCACTTGCCGGCGATCCCGACGTTGCACGCTGGAACGGAAAATCGCTGTCGAGCGGCGAACTGGCAGCCATCTATGGGTTTACCGATCTCGACGGCAGCCGGCCCGATGCGTGGCGATACGTCGTCGAGGTCCAGGACGCCGGCCGGCCCGCCGACGTGACCGGCTATCGCTGACTTGCTATTGCTGACTTGCTCTTGCTGACTTGCTCTTGCCGACTTGTTCTTGCTGAGTTGGGCGTGATCGGCACTCACATCTCCAGCGCCGCCAAATTCTTCGGCAGCATCCGCTTGAATAGCGTCAGCATGCGCGCGGCTTGCTTCGGCTCCAGCGCGATCGCGTGGCGCACGGGCTGCAATCAGCGTCATGACCAGCTGCGAAAACGACGCGAGCGCAGGAGAGGGCGCGTTCGGCGCGATCAGCCGCAGCGCCTCGTCGAGCAGACCGGCGAGATAAGCGCCGCTGGTGCGCGGCCACAAAGCCATCTGCATTGCCGAAGAAATAACGGGGCCTTGGATGCGATCCCGCACCTTTCAGCGCGCTCGCAACTCGGCAAAGTCGATATCCTCGGTGAGGCTATTCAGATCCGTTTTAAGGCCGTCAAATTGGCTTCGTTTTGCAAATTGGCAAGACCTGGCCGAGGCGCCATCGAGCCGAGCCCAACGGACGTCGTTTTTGAAAGATGCAACTTTTGCGAGTTTTATGGCTAATGCTCGCAATAGTTGCGCTTGGTCATTTCCAAGACTAAAAATTCTTTTACGCAATAATTGCTAAGTAATAATATTATATTATACTCTTAATTACTGAAATATAGATTTAATATTATTTTGGTATTCGCACCTAATTTTTCACAAAAACTCACTAGGAGATTATAATGTCCAACTCTAATACTTCCAAAAATGCTCTCACGCACGGTGTTTACTCCACTGACGTGGTTTTACCCGAGGAAAATAAGCAGGAATTCGACGATCTACTGCAAGCCTATCGGGACGAATATTGTCCCGATGGCATCTCAGAAGAAGCAGCGATATTTGACCTGGTTAGCCTGTACTGGAAAAAGCGCCGTCTCGAGGCTGGATTACGGCAGGCACTCCAGGCGCAGCGGGACTTTGACGCCAAAATCGCCGGTTTGGATTTGGGTCCTGCCGTGAAGTCGCAGTCCGAAGCCGTGCAGAGTGTCTGCAAGATCGTTCAGAGACACCTAGAGCAAATTTATGGGCCCGTCGAAGCGAAAGCCGACAGCCAGACTGTCAATCAGGCCGTTGATTTCGATAAGCTAACCGTGTTGGCGAAAGAGCTGAACCTCGTCGGCTCAGGCTTCATCGTTCCATCGCTTCAGGCCGCTGAAAAACTGAAACTTGATCAGATCGAGCGCGCTTGCCAACCGCATATCATGGAAAAGGAATTGAAGATTCAGGCGGAAATCGACAGACGTATCGAGAAGGTCTTGAAACGCCTGGTGGCAGTCAAAGAATATAAAAGGTTTTATGTTGCCAAATCTGTTAATGCGAACCAGATCGAGGCAATCAAATTGCGTGCCGAACCGTCCTAGCAATCCGCTGGGTCGTGAGACTAGTTGGCTTGATGGGTTAGGCCACCCATCGAGCGGGTTGGCGCGATCTAATTTCCTTGCGGTTCTCCAAATTGAGTTCGGAGAGCCGCGAGGCGGTGCGATTACTTGCGCTGAACCACGAAGTCGCAATCATGCGACCGACAACACTCTGCTTGGTTTCGACGACGATACTGTGCGCCAGGTAGCAATCGGTGCGCACGGGTCCGTGAGGTATTGCTTCGCAGTTCACCTGCGCGCTCCCAATGATGGGAAAGACCGCCACCAAGATTACGACGAGACCCACGGTCCTATCATGCCACGTCCAGGCGATTTGCTCACGCTGGCCGGTCAGACTTTCATCTTGTTCTTGTCCGCCGGGGATGGAAGGCAGGGCTGTTGCAACTTCGGCCGTCGTTGCAGCACACTCCGAGTGGCATGGATGTAGGATCAAGCCTAATCAACGAAGGCTTGGTCGTTCAATTCTCGAGGCAACAAGCTATGCGCACTCCCGCGCCCGTAGTGTTGCCGTGACCGACTAAGCGGCGGTCATGAAGCAGCCACCCGAGCGGACTCGTTCGGAGGTTAGAACCGCGCTGCCCCTCGAGCGAGTTCACCAACGCCGCGCCGCCGGGCATGGAAGCCAATTATCCCTCCTGATCGGGGACAAAACTCTGCGGCTGTACGACCCGCGGCGCGGCCGAGGAGATATTCACCCGCCTAGCTCGGACCGTCTTTGGCTTTCTTAGGGTGAACCATTCAAAATCAAGGTTCGCGCATTCCCTCGAGGCCAACCGGCAGTACCCCGGGCGAACAAATAGGTCAGCAAGGCAGGTGGCAGGCATCACGGCGATGAACGCGATCAACGCCGTGATCGTGCATTCGCTGTTCATCCCGCTCTTCCTGGGCACAACGGTTGCGAGCCTGCTGCTGGCGGTTGCAGGCGGGCTTCGGTGGGGCGAGCCGGGCGCGACGGCGATGCTGGCCGGCGGCGTGCTCTATGTGATCGGCATGTTCGTGTGCACAGCCGTCGTCAACGTGCCCTTGAACAACGCGCTGGCCGCCGTCCATCCGCAAGTACCGAGGCCGCGCCGCTACGGGCGCGCACTCTGACCGACTGGACGTTGAGGAATCATGTCCGGACGATTGCATCCACTGCGGCCTGCGCGCTGTTCATCAGGGCGATCGCGGTAAGATAGGGCGACACGCGCCATCCGTGTGCTGCGGCGTTCATTCGACCTTTGGACGGTCGTCAACTCTCTGGAGCTTCGACATGGTTGGAGGCATATTGTTGGCAACCGCCATTGACGGCGGAAATAACAGGGGGGCGTCGCATGAGGATTTTCCCGATACTCGCGATTGGTATGGCTCTGGCACTTGGCGCATGCGGCAAGGATCCTGGGCCTAAGGGCGATGCAGGTCCGCAGGGTCCGGCCGGCCCTCAAGGGGCGCAAGGCGTGCAGGGTATCGCGGGAGCGCAGGGCCAGCCCGGCGCACAAGGGCCCCAAGGCCCGCAGGGCGCGCCGGGTCCCAAGGGCGAGGCGGGTCCAAAGGGCGAGCTCGGCCCCAAGGGTGAAGCGGGCCCCAAGGGTGACACCGGTGACAAGGGTCCCAAGGGCGACAAGGGCGACGCAGGCGTCGCCGTTCGAGCCGTTCAGGCCGACGGGTCGGTAAGCTGCGAATCGACGGAAATGTTGGTGTCGGTGTTCTGCCCAGGTGGCGGTACCGCTGATGGCGCCAAATGCGGGACGGCCCCGACCGTTGGTTTGTGCCTGCGAAAGCCATAAGCCAAACCGGACTCTGATTATCGCGCTCGCCGGTTCGCGCCGGCGGGCTTCGCACTGGTTGATCTCGGTGAGGGCATCTCAGCGAGAATGAAGGTCGTTGCGCAAAGGCGAGATTGGATGCTGGTTCCCTGTCCGAAGGCGCAAGCTCCAAATCGATTTCGCGCGCCGAAAGAACTCTCCAGGATTGTTCGCACTCTCGATCATGCGACGGCCTCGGTCTCAGATAGGTTACTGCTATCGAGTGGCTGAACGATCATGGTGCATTTGACCGACCACGTTACTGGGCGATGTAGCGTAGTCGAGCGTGCGCTGGCCTCGCGGCCCTAGGCTGGACATCTTCTTACCCGGGCAAGCCACCCTTTCAAAAATCGGTCGGCCACCTCAAAGCACACTGGAATTCAAATGGGCCGGCTTAAATTCCCGATCGTTTCGCGGTGCCCTAGCTCTCAAGCAGTCCCTGAAGCCGATCAGGCAACTCCGCCGAGGCTTTCAAGTCCTTGCAGCTTGCCTTCCAGGCCTCAAAATACTTCTCCATCGGTAGCGCGCTGCGGCCTTCCCATCTGTTCAGCGCCCCAAGCGCCTCGATGCCGGCGGGGTTGCGTTCATACTCCGCGAGGATGGTGAGCGATGCTGCCTGTGCGAAAGCATTCAGACCCGGCTGCCCTTCCATTGCCTGGCGATGTTGCTTAAACCACATGCTGAGCTTATTTGGATTGCCTTGTTCGATCGCGAGCTTGCCGTAGCGCTCGACGATGTTTTGCCGGTAGGTGGCCAGGGCTGCCCCGAACCCGCTATCGTCCTTGAACGGCGGATCCTTTGACCAGCTATCTGCCAGGAGCCCCAAGCCGCGCAGCGAAAATGCCTCGACCATGGCCTCTTCAAACCATTGGCTGGGCGCTGCGGGTTTGGCGTCGGGGCGCCATGAGTTGGCCGCCACATGACCGAGCTCGTGGCCAAACTGATAGGCAAGCCTAGACCAGTCCCGCTCGCCGATAGCCACAATGATCCAACCCGTAGTGGTTCCATCCGGATGCAGCCAAACGGCGGGACCGCCTGAAGTGCGCTCCTCAACCCGCAGGCGATCCGGCTGGTCGTCCGAGACAAGCCGCAAACCATCAAAGCAAGCCGAACGCATTCGCTGAACCACATGCATAGCCGCGTCGGGGATCATGTGGCCCCAATCGCCGGCGAGCTCGATGGGGGCGATAAGGAGGGGCGGGGGAGCCGATGACATTTGCGCTTTAATTCCTCGAGTTATTACCGCTCGCTCGTACAACTTTTAAGCCGAGCTGCTGCGAAACGGTCGAGAAACGGTCGACAAGGATGGCTGGATCAAAGTCCTTCCTGAATCCAGCCTTTCGCACAATCGTTTTATAAGCAACGGCTGTCCTCGGCGTTGGATGGCTCATGTCCCGACACCAGGGTGCGGTCCGCTCAGACACCCTACACCGAATCGGTGCAAAGAAACCGAAATCCTCCAAGGAAAAAAATCATCCTCTCCGGATTGTTGGGAGGGCGCGGCTTTTTCCTCGATACCTGCCGTCCGCGAACCAGTTACTCGGCGCCATTGACAAGGGCATATGGCTGCATCTCTTGCCGAACCCGGCATCGTGGGCTGCATCCCATCGAGGTCTAACCGCACAAACCTAGTCGAACGTGATCCCATCTCTATCGCCAGCGCCACAAGATCGAAACCTGTTCCGCAGGCTCAAGAATTGGCGGCTTATCGCAACCCGCTACGACCCTGGGCCTCTGCCTTCATGTCCGCCATCTGTATCGCAGCCGCAGTCATCTTCTGAATGCAATCAATGAGAAATGGGCTCATCTAGCAGTGGACGGAAGTCTGCATCGAGCCCCTTCAATCGATCGCTCATGCCATCGTCTCGGTGGATCACAAGCGGAGGAATGCATATGTAACTCTGAGTTTTCGGATACACTAAGTTCATGGCGCCATCGATGCCTTGGCCCTGGTTTACGATTGACGTCCCGGGAAATGGGATAACTTGCTTCTTTAGAGGCAAGAGGGCGGTTAAGAACCGTTTCGCTCCACGTGGGCTGATTGAGTATGCTTGTAAGCCAAAAGCGTGTTTCAATCTCACAGGCGAGTAAATCGAACGTCCGTTCGCTGTGTCGTTCCACGTGAATGCCGGCGCTCGATCGTAGAACTGGATTTCAGCCGATGAGAAGCCCAAGTCGATCCAAATAAACAGCGGATCGTAAATATAACCCCAAAACAACACATCCCAATCATCTGGAAGTTGTGCGGCGACGGTGCGTCGATGCTCATTAAATGCGGGATGGCTATAAGCGTCGTCCTCAAATATTGTCACGGGTTCATTTCGATCGACAGCCTTCTGCCAAAGCCGAATATGGGAGAGGGCGGCACCCAAGGCTCCAGGACTATAGTCCAGCCCCGGTGCAATTATGCCTTCAGTTTCCAAAGACGACCGATCGACCATGTGGCCATCAACCGCCGAATAGCGCGTGTATGGGCCAAGGTTTTTGTTGCGATCCTTGAAAAGTTCCCAGCGTTTGGTGCTGCGATCCAAATTTATGACATTCGTTTCGCCGATTGATTGAACGGGCTTTGCTTTGGCGGCAATTTTTGTGGTGGAAGGCTGAAGAAACTCAACGCACCTTGCGAGCAGGGAACGTGCGACAGTTTCGCTGCCGGCCTGGTTGAGATGGAAGTCGTCCTGGAACATGTCGTAGCGTTCTGCCAGTTCGACCTCGAGATCGCATAAGGTAAGTGCTCCTGCGCGCGCGGCAGCGCGGGTGACTTCGTTGATGGAAAGTCGAGCTCGAGTTTTGCCCGGGTCGACACCATTACCGCGACGATGTGGAATTGTTGCAAACCAAAGTTCAATGCCAAACGCGCGAGCAGCGGCCGAAAAAAGGTCAAGCAACCGCCGGCGATCGGCAAACGAAGGTGCGGGGAGGTTATTATTGTCGCGCCATCGATTGTCTTTGCTGAGTTCGACGATCGGTTCGATCCAGCAGTCCCGACTCCAAAAGCTGGCCGGAACGTGGGCGACATCGACATCGACAATACCGGTCATCAAGATAACCAGGTCAGGCTTCATGGGAATAACTTTATTGATAAAGACGTTCAGCATGTGAAGCGTGGTGGCTCCGCTGTAGCCGCCATTTTTGACCGCCACATCTACGCCGAATTCCCCGCGCGCAAGTGTTTCGAGCTTTGCGCAGAACCTGTCATCCGGGTCGAGATACATGCATTCGACAACGCTGTCGCCCAAGACCACGAGCGTGTGTGTTGATTTCGTGGGCGAGTTGGTTCCGCGAATAAAGCCTAGCGCATCGGTCTCGAGCAGGTAGGGCTTTTGCCCGAGTGCGTGCCGGCGGCCTTTGACGTAGTCGTCCGACGGCGTGTTGTAAATCGATGCGAGAGGCGGATATTCCTTCAATCGTATGGTTCGCTCTGCGTTCTGCGATGGTGGATGAGGCGTATTCGCGAGCGCTTTCTTGAGCGACTGTTGGGCGAGCTCGGCCGCGAGCAGCGGCCTTATTGCTTCGCCATCGGAGCCGAAGGTCATCCATCCATAGACTTCGCGGTTGTCGAGCACCTGCGATATGGCCTCTTTTCGCGCGCTGGCAGAAAAGATCACATATTCATAGCGGTACGACGCGTCATCGTAAGTCAGGCGAGGTATCGTATCGGCCCGGATTAGATAGGTGCAGTGGACAAGCGCAACCTCATGGAGACCCGGTGAGGCGCGCTCGAGAATCTTGTGGTACTCGACGCTGTCTAGAAAATACCCGTTCGCATCGACGATCTGGTGATAGTTGGAATAGTTGGGTCTGTCGGTATCGACGCATCTGAGAAGCGGCGCTACGATCGGCAGGTTAAGGTCTACTAGATTTCGTAAGGTGAGGGGACGCAGATAATTGTCGACGTCGACAACGAAATAGAAGTCGCAACCCAGCGCTAAGGACTGACCCATGCTGTGCTGGCGGATTCGACCTAATACCGAAAAGCGCGTAGTGTTCCATTCGTGGTCGTCGAAGTCTTGAACGCGCTCCGCGACGTCGCTGTCATCGAACTCGACATGCGCATAGCGCGCGCCAACCCGAGCTACCCAATCGCGCAGGATTTCTGCGGTCGCATCTTTATTGTTGTTGGTCCTGATGTGCAGCGAGATATATTCCGGCGGGTAGTCCAGCGCCTCGATGCACTCCAAAAACAAAGGCAAGTGGCCGGCCTTACTCTTTGCCAGAATTGCGATCAGCACTTTTGGGGGAGGAGGTGTTGCGAATGGTGCCTTGCTTGCATCAAGAAACGACGAGGGTTTGACTTCCCGAAGTTTATCCTGCGCGAAACGGGCGTTAGCGATGACGCGCGTTCTCGTAGCTTCGTCTATTTTCGCGCGTTCGAGAATGCGCAGACAATCGGCGATGCAGCTGTGGTAATCGCCCGCCCAATAGGCGTTGATGGCATGCTCGTCGAGAAGGCCCCATTCATAGATCCAGCCTTCAGAAAAGAGAGCGCCGGGAGGTAACGGCAAGTCTATTCCGCGACGAGCGATTTCGGCGCCTAACTGGTTTCTGCCTTTGTACCGACAGTAACGGCTCGCACCGTGCAATGCTTCCGTTCTTGCAGGCTGCGATTCAGTGGCTTGCTGATACGCAGCGATGACATCGTCCTCAGGAAACTCGAGTTCCTCTTTCAGACGTGCTGCGCCCAATAGTGCTACATAGATCTCTTCCTGCCAAAAGCCCATCTCGGCTCGAGACAGGTATAGGTCGAGCGCTTTCTGTTTCTCGCCGAAATCGCGATAGCTTTGAGCGAGATAAAATGTGTAGCGGGAGCGGAGAAACGCGTCTGTCTCGTTTTGCAACGCGCGTTCTAACAACTCGGCGTCTTTTCGGAATTTCTGTGGATCCTGACTGCGCGCACCGCCTCCGTGGATCTGGATGGAAAAGCCCGAGGCAGTCACACGGCTATGAGAGCCGGGTGGGGTTTCGAGAAACTCGTGCAAAACACCGCGAAAATAAAAATCTTTTCTGTTGCTGCAAATTTGCGGCCTGTAATGCCTGATTGCGCCGTGATTGATCGGGACATCGTAAAAGTCTGCATCCATAGTTGTCTTGAATGCGGCGACGTCGAACCCGGGATCGAGAGTGAGCGTGTCGTCGGCGTCTATGATGAACGCGTAGTCGATATGCTCCGCTTTCCGAAGGCAGGCCAGCGCATGGGATCGATTGTATGCAAAATCCTGCCATGGTTCTTCGACGACGGCGCCGGCAATGCCATTTTTTGTGAGCCAATTTCGTATGATTTCCTGCGTTCCGTCGGTTGAGCCTGTGTCCTCAATCAAGACATAGTCGATCATCGGTCGTACACTGTCGAGACAGCGGACGATGACGCTTGCCTCGTTTTTGACAATCATGCAAAGGCCAATCGACTTCGTGGTCATTGCCCCCACACCTTCCTGATGGGCGATGCCTTTCTCTGCAATTTTCTGGAATGCAAATCGAGCGTTAGCTTCCATGCGTTGCCTGTCTTCAGCTGGAATGGATTTGCCCCCAGCTAACAGCCGTCGGCTCGCTTGGAGGCTGTCTTCGTATAGGTCTATTTGGCTTGCGCACACGCAATACTCGTCGAGTGCACCGTAATCGTAGATCCATTGTTCATGGAAAAGCGCCTCTGCAGGTGGCCGAGGCCATACATTGAGCGCGCGCTTCGCAAAATCGTATCCCTCTTGATAACGTTCGTGCTCCCTGCAGTAGCGCGCTGCGCCATGCAGGGCTTCCATGCGCCTGGGATCGATCCGGGCCGCAGCAACAAATGCATCGATGACTTCGACGCTGTGATGGCCGAGCTGAGCCTTAAGTTTTGCCAAACGATAGAGGCTAATGAAGATCTCTTGGCGCCAGAAACCAAGCAGAGCGCGCTTCGAATAATATTCACATGCGCGGTCGGGGTCGCCTGAGTTCTCATAGCTTTGCGCAAGGTAAAATGAATAGCGTGATTTAAGGAATGGATCGGTTTCTGCCGCAAGTGCTGCAGCTAAAATTGTTGCATCTCGACTGTAACGTTCGCTGTCGGCCTGGCGCCTTCTTGCGCCGTCGTCGTGCATTCGGATGCGCACGTTCGGTAGCGTCCCTTGGCTGCGGTTCTCGGGAAAGATGCGTTTTCCCTTTGCGTTTCGACCGCAGCTAAGAAACTCGTGCAATACACCTTCGTAGCGCCAAGGGAGCGCGGCGCGGACGAGCTGCGTGCGATCGTGGCGGAGCTCTTTATGCTGGATCTCGATCGTATAGGAATCGACATTGAGGGGCGGCATACGGTAGTCGTCCGGCAGTTCCAGCTCGTCGTCGGCATCAATGATGAAGATGTAATCGGCCTTGCCCCTGGCGAGTGCTAGAGCTTCGCTGCGATTGTGAGCGAAATCCTGCCAGCGACGATTGTGCAATTCGCCTGGAATACCGTGCTGGGCAAAAAAATCTTTGATGATTTGCTGAGTTCCGTCCGTGGAACCGGTATCGCAAATCACCCAAGTATCGATAATCGGCAATACCGATGCGAGGCAACGCTGGATGACGGGCGTTTCGTTTTTGACGATCATGGAAAGACAAATGCGGCGCTTATTCATGAGTAGTGACCCGGATAATTTTGTTGAGCGGTCGGGCCAGCATCCATCTTGACCCAGCAATCGATATAGTCAGGGAGACAGCGCTTTAAATTCATCATCGCATTCTTGCCGAATCATGATTAAGCATAGCTCGACACTGTCACTGAACGATCATGACACCTGAGCCCTTTTTGAAAACGGGGGCAGCGCATTAACCTCCTCTGGCCAGTCAGTCAGCCCTTCAATGCTCGTATATTTGCGATCGATCCGCGCGGATGGGACCCGAAAGCTCACCAATGCTAACCGTCCATTGCAGCTTGGGGCTTCGCAACGGAATCGGGGTATGCTAGCGATTAAAAAAATTCGACCAATTATTCCCTAAAATTTGTTTAGTCACAAGGCTACCCGCACGGTGTTTTGGTTCCATTAGTATCGGGACTAAGCGCGATTTTAAGTTGAATTCAGATTGCGACGTCAGCGCAACGGACCGCTATCGCCGTTAACTGCGAACGGAAAGGCAAATTTTCGCCGGCTTATTTTCAGTGTGCATTTGAAAGTTGCTCGTGCGGCGAGCGGCTAGGGGATCGGCATCTCGCCGAATGGCGATTAGTAGGCCAAGCGAATTTCTTTCCATCCAGCGCCCATCGAACGATCAGCCCCTCCGATGCAGCGGGGCTTCGTATGATTTGTACGAGATCTGAACCCTTCAAGTCGCGGCATAGATAATCTCGCAGCCATCGGTGACACTCTAGGACCGAATGGCGATCTGTTGTTGTGAAGCTGCCGCGCGGCCGAAGGCGCCCGGGGACGCCCCTTTGTTGATGCTCTTTCTCTCGCGACGGGTGCATCGGTCGCGATAGCACGAATCTGATTGGTGGAAGCCGTAACCCCGGTTCTCTATGGTTCCTTGCCTTCCGGGCAGACAGCCGGCGCTTATTTTGTCGGCATAACCGATAGCAGTAGTAAACTTGACGGTCGTCGGCAATTTTATCATTCCTGTCCGGCTCGCTTTTTGGGGAAAGTACTCTAGAGGCAAAACGGCAAAACTGGCACCGATACTTTTTGCACCGTGTCGGGGCTACGAAAGATCGCGCGCTTCGAGCTTTACGCTCGGCGGACGTTCGTTCCAAATCGTCCGGCTGTTCGGGCCGCAGCGACGCCCAGGAGATGGGACGAGCACGATAGCCGCACTGCGTTGCCTACGAAACAAGCGCTGCGACAGCATAATCTTCGGCTTTGCTTGGTGAACCATTCAAAATCAAGGTTCGCGCATTCCCTCAAGGCCCACTGGCAGTACCCGGGCGAACAAATAAGTCAGCAAGGTCCGCTTGCCCGCCTTGACGTCGGCAGTAACGGTCATGCCCGGCTTGAGCTGGAAGCCGCCAGGCACACCGTGCATCTTGAGCTCATCAATGGCCGCGCGGGCCTTGTAAAAGACCGCAGAGCTATCGCCTTGGCTGACGACGGTTCCACGCTGCGTATCTTGCCCACCGCCGAAGCTATCGGGGCTGATAAATCGGACTGTCCCCTCGGCCATGCCGTATTGGACGAACGGGAAAGTGTCGAATTTGATCGCGACCTTCTGTCCGGCGTGGACGTAGCCGGCGTCGGCGGTGGCGATACGCATTTCCACCTCGAGCGGCGCATCGGTTGGCACGAGCGTGATCAGCTGCTCGCCGGATTGCATCACCGAGCCGACGGAGACCTTAGCCACACTGAGGACCACTGCGTCCTGGTCGGCGCGTAAGTCAACGAGTTCGCGCCGTAGCGTCGCCTTGCGCAGGCTTTCAGTTGCATCGCTCAGGCTGCGTCTGCGCAACGTGAGTTCCTCGCTGATCTTCGCCTTCCACTGCTGTTCGTAGCCGTCACGCTCGGCCACCAACTGGTCGAGGTCGCGGCGGGCGCGCTCGGCTGCGCCCGTCGCGTCCGTCAAGTTGCGTTGCATCTCGATGGCTTGGTCTTCCGCGATTAAGCGGTTCACTTGGCTGCCGACCTGCAACCGCTCGAGTTCCCGGCGCTTTGACTCGAGCACGCTCGCGATCCGGTGGCGTTGGCCAAATGCCGCGACGTCGTGCTCAGCGCGGGTTATCTGCGCTTGAAGCCCGCTGAGTTTCTGGTTGTAGCTCTCAATCTGAAACCGATACTGCGCCTGGCGCTGGCCATACATCGCAACTTGCAGGACCGTGGAGGTATCCGCGCTCGTCGGCTGGTACGGCGTCCCGGAAGCTTCCGCCGTGAGCCGGTCGACCTCTGCCTGAAAGCTTTTCACCTGTGTCTGCAGGGCGCTTACGTCGGCCGCGGAGAAGGTCGGGTCGAGGCGCGCCAGCAGCTCTCCGGCGCGCACGGTTTGGCCCTCGCGCACGTTGATCGCGCGCACAATAGCCGTCTCAAGCGGCTGCACGACATTGGTTGCCTGAAGCGACACGACACGTCCCGAACCGGTCACGACCATATCAATAGGAAACAGCGCAGCCACCGCCATCGAGGCTAGGATCGCCGAGACAACCGTCCAGAGCATGCTTCGCGCCGCGGGCTTGATCGGTGCTTCAACAAGCGCTGCCGTCGGGGACTCGAATTCGAGGAGCGACGACGGTTGCGCATCGACTTTATTACGATCGCTGAACAATCGTTTTATGGCAGGGACTGTGGGGATAGAGGGCCAACGAATTCTTCCGGCCGCAGGCTTGGCTAGAACTTTTCGCGCGGTGCTCGAAGACTTGAGCTCAAGCGGCGGCGGTACCGACGGCGTTTCCTGCTTGCGACTGAAAAACAAACGGAAGCGCTTGCGCAGAGGCGATGACGCCCGCGGCGGATCCGCAGGTTGGGTTGCAGCCGACGCTGTTTCAATGTTGGCAGGGAACACCGTTGTACGGGGGAATGCTTCTGCTTGCTCGCGGCGCGTGACGACAGGCTGCTCACGCTGTGGCGGTTGGACAGGCTCGCGGCTGAGTAAAGTAACCGCGGCCGATACTGGTTGCAGAGCAACTGGTTGCAGAGCCGGGGAGCGAGCGCCGTTTGGAATCTGCCCAACCGGCGCCGCCGAAAAGGCTTCGCCGCTGGGCGGGTCCGTGCGGCTGCGGGCGGCCTCTACCCTCTGGATCGCCTCCTCAAGGGCGAGATGCTCACATATCAGCTCTGTTTTCGTGAGCGGCGGATTTTGGTTGCCCGAATGCCGGATGAAGGCGGAGCGAGTGCGCTCATAAAGCTCACGCCGAGCCTCGCCGGTATTGAGCGCCAGCGTGGTGACAGCCTTATCAATGAGCGGGTAGTACTTGGTCATTCTATACCATATTGGATTAAAGCTTTCGCCGAACGCTTTTTAGGTTAGCCAGTGCCTCCGCGCCGCACAGGTTCAGGCTTTGCTAGCTTGCGCCACCACACGCGAGAAATCCATTTCTGATCCCCCATACCTTCCTGTTGACTACGCGGCCGAGGCACTTCCTTTCAAATTGCGAGCCTCTCCGCCCGGTTCTTTAGCAAGACGTGTTAACTCGAGCGCGGCTTCAGTCACCCCTTGGGCTTCAGCCGCCTCGAACCATTGCCGTGCTTCGGCAAGATCAGTCCGGCCCGCAGCACCGCCGAGGAGATATCGGCCGAGCATCAGTTGCGCCCGTGGATGGCCGCGCTGCGCCGCCTCGCGGAACCAGCGCTGCGCCAGACCAGGATCTGCCACGATATCATGACCGCCATGATAAAGCGCACCGAGCGCGAACATCGCCCCAACGTGGCCCTGACTAGTAGCCCTTTCGAATAGCGCGCGGGCCCCACGATGGTCGGGCGCTCCGCCTCGGCCGTTTACAAGCATCTCGCCGAGAAGAACTTGCGCATCGACGATCCCGGCGTCCGCGGCGCGTCTCAGCCACATTCGACCTTCGACTGTGTTTTCTGGGACGCCACGGCCTTCGATCAAGATCCGACCGTACCAATACTGGGCAGTCGGGACGCCTACTGCCGCGCGGCGAAGCCACAGCGCCGCCGCGGTCTCATCGCGCTCGATCCCGATTCCTTCGGCGAAGCAGACGGCGAAGTTGAAGGCGGCTATGAGGTCGCCCGTCTCGGCGGCCTCTTGAAACCAATGACGAGTCTTGGCCTGATCGCCGGATTTGCCGCCGCCGCGGAGCACGAGATTAGCAAAGTCGGCTTTCGACGCCTCGTTACCGAGTTCGGCTGCACGCTCCAGCCAGAAGTTTGCGAGGTCCAGATCGCGGCCGACGGCGGTGCCGATCGAGTAGAGCTGACCCAAAGTCCTCGCAGCTGGCGCGTAGCCTCCTTCGGCGGCACGCTCGAGCCATGCTACGGCTTCGACATAGTTAGGTGGCAATTCGCCTCCGCGAGCGTAGAGAAGGCCGACCCGAGCGGCCGCCTCTGCGTCGCCGGCAAGTGCGGCACGGCGCAGCCAGGTTTCGCCTTCGACCAGGTTGCGCTCGATACCGTGACCATTGATTAGGGCCACGCCCAAACGCCTTTGCGCTAGGCACACGCCTTTGTCGGCAGCGAGACGATAAAGCTCGACGGCTCGAGTGAGTTCGCCGCCCACGCCTATGCCAAATTCCGTGAGCACAGCGATGAGATAGAGTGCCGTCGGAATGCCGGCCGTTGACGCTTTCGCGATCTGTTCAGCTGCTTCCTTCTGTGTCCGCTCGTCCTGTGCCCGGCGAAGCAGGGCGAGCCCAAGGCCAAGAGACCCCTGAGGACAGCCGGCTTCCGCCGAACGCGCGTACCAGCGCTCAGCTTCCAGCTCATCGGTCATGGTATCGGGGCCGGAAGTTAGGATATATCCCAGAAGCGCCTGGCCCTCGGCCGAGTTGCCCTCGGCGGCGCGGCGCGCCCAGTTAAGTGCCGTGAAGAAATCTGGGCCGCCACTTTCATTGTCGACGGCAAAGAGAGCCGCACTCGACTGCTCAGGGATGATCACGCCCTGAACATACAGAAGCGCGAGATAAAACTGGGCGTCCGCTGAATCGGCTTCCGCAGCACGTTGGAGCCAGCGTACCGCCTCTGTGGTCGCTTGTGGCACGCCGGTGCCCTCGTGATAGCATCGCCCGACTCGATACTGCGCCTCAATACAGCCGCCGCGGGCGGCGTAGGCGAGTTGATGGAAGCCTTCAGCCGCGCGGCCGGACTCGAGGAGCTCAATTCCGCGCCGGGCGCGGGCCGATATTGAGACTGGCGCGATCAGACGATCAACGAAACTCATTCTATGGCCTTGCTTGGTAAACCATTCAAAGAAGCTCGCGACGTAAACAGGTGGACCTCGGCCTGAAATTCGAAGAGCGCCGCCAGTATCGGTTGCGTGGGCCCGCGCTTCCTTGGGTTTGGCGACAATCCGCGAGTGGTGACCGAGCGCCTGGCCATAATCGTCACTCTCGCGTCGTGGCGGACTTAAGCGGACGTGGGCGCCCGCCCTCCAAATGCCGGTGTTGCTGCTGCCACAGTTGTCGATAAACGGCGCAGCGCTCAAGCACTTCCTCGTGTGGGCCGATATCGACGACCTTACCCTTGTCAAGGATGAGGATCTGGTCGCAGTCGACCAGCGAGGACAACCGGTGCGAGACGATGATCATCGTCCGACCCTTGGCGATGCGCAAAAGGTTCGCGTTGACAAGGGCCTCACTCTCGGGATCGAGCGCGCTCGTCGCCTCGTCCAAGATCATAAGGCGCGGATCGGAGACGAGCGCGCGCGCGATGGCAAGACGCTGGCGCTGTCCCCCGGACAGGTTGGACGAGGTTTCCTCGAGCCAAGTCTCGTACCCGCGTGGCAGCCGCTCGATAAACTCCTCGGCACCCGCAAGACGGGCTGCCTGAACAGCATGCTCAAGCGTCAAGCCAGGTCGGCTGGCAATGATGTTATCGCGCACAGTGCCGCGAAACAGGAAGTTGTCCTGCATCACTACCCCAAAGCTGCTGCGCAGGTGCGTTAGATTGATCTCCCGTAGATCGGTGCCGTCGATCTTAAGGTAACCGCTATATTCGCGGTTGATACCCTGAAGGAGGCGCGCGATCGTCGATTTCCCCGAGCCGCTGCGACCGACGAGGCCGAGCATGGTTCCCGCTGGAATTTCGAACGAGATGCGGTCAAGCGCCGGCACGGTTGACCCAGGATAGGTGAAGGTGAGGTCCTGGAACGCAATCGCACCTTCAAATTTCGGCCGAAGACCGGTCCGCATCGCCGCGGCTTCTGTCGGATGGTTGAGTACATCCGCCACCTCGCTCACCGAAAGGCGAACTTCTTCGATATCCTGCATGAGCTTTGCCAGACCAATCAGCGGGCTTGCTACTCGTGCGCCGAGCATTAAGAACGCGATGAGGGCACCGCCGGTAATCGCGGTGCTCCCGGGAGGCGAAGAAATGAGGATGTAGCAGCCAACGAGCAGAACGCCGCGATTGATGAACGCTTCGATTGGGCTCACGATGGTCTGCGCGACGTTCGAGATGCGACCGGCGTCGAGACGCGCTTGGCCTGCCTCAGCCACGCGCGCGTCCCACTCCTCGTTACGCACCTTCTCGATGGCGAGCGACTTGACGGTTCGCATGCCATACACGGTCTCGACCAGCACCGAATTCTTACGGTTTTCAGCTATCACAAGGCGCGCAAAAACTTGCCTTATCGCAGGTAAAAATGCGAATACCACGAGGGCAACGAGGGCAGATGCTACGAGCACCATCCAGGCGAGCGTCGCACTCATCCAGAACAGGAATGGCAGAAGAGCGATCAGGGTGAATACGTCGAGAAACGTGCTAACAAGCTTGCCGGTGAAGAAGCTGCGGATGTTGAAGATTTGGCCGACTTTGCGGGCCGTTTCGCCGGTCGGATGGCGCTCGAAAAAGTCCATTGGCAGTGCCAGCAATCGCCGGAAAACGTGCATACCCAAGCGCGCGTCAATCCGCGTCGCGGTGACCTCGATGATCTCGCGACGCGCGTACCCAAGCAGCGTGTCGTAGGCCGTGATGAGGATCAGTATCAGCGAGATCATGCCCAGCGTCGCCATGGCCTGATGCGTAATCACCCGATCGATGGCGACCATGATAAGGAAAGGCGGCACGATCTGCAGGACACTCAAGCTAATTGAGGCGGCGGCGATCTCGCGCAGATTGCGGCGCTCTTCCAGAACGCGACCCATCATCCAAGAGAACGAGAATGGCTCCTCATCGGCAGATGTGCCTCGCTCACGCCGCAGGAGCAATACATCCCCATGCCAGACGTTTGCGAGGCGAAGCTCATCGATGGCGACGGGCTCTTCACCGGGACGGCTCGGATCCCGTAAGTATATGGTGCCAGCATTGGCGTCGCGCGAGACGAGGACGCCCGCACCACCGTCGGAAAACAAGAGCACAACTGGGGCGTCCGACTGCATGCGGATCAGGTGGCGCCATCGCAGGCGCGTCGCCTTTGCCCAAAGTCCGCCCTCGCGCGCCCAAGTGACGAGAGCCGCGGGAGAGGGTACCTCGCCGGGGGAAACGCGTAGCGCTTTGCGATCTAGTTCGACGCCGTGGTGCTGGGCAACAACGGCGAGCGCATCCACGCGCGCCTTAGCTGCGTCATGCCTGACTTGCCCGTCCGGCATTGTGGCACTGGACGTGCTCTTTGCCCCGAGGCGCGCGTCCGGATGTTGGATGTGAGGCTTAGGGTTCACGCGAAGGCCTACTCTCGATGCATCTCTCAAGTCTGGACGATACGGCAGCGACACCGCTGCTTATCATCTGGGCGCAAGCAGCATAACCACACTACATTCAAATTCGGTCTGCGCCTACCTCATCTTCGGTTCCTTCGATAATACCGAGAGCAAGAACACCCTAGTTTGCCACCTCGAGGCCGCCGCAAGGGCTTACGCAATGTCTTAAGAGGCGTCGGGCAGGCGCACCATCCAGCGAAGACATTTCGAGGTAACTCGAAAGGGGTATGTCGTGGAACCGAAGGCACCGGCGCGTTCGTCGATTGATGCCATGGGAACAGGCGAAGGCAGTTCAATCGGTCTGCATCGCTCAAAGTTCGCCAATTGAAACAGTCGAGGCAAGGAGAAAGTAAATTGTTGTTTCCGAAGCGTTACAGACAAACCAACGCGGGCAGTTGCCAGTGAGGTTGCCGTTGGCTGTTGCGGAACATGCGCGCACATCTGTCGTGCTGGCGGCGATGTAATTGACTCTGCGCATAAGGCGGTACAAGGAATTTGCGCATCAATTTATGTGTTTTAATTTGCGCATCAATTTATGTGTTGCGAAATTGCTGGTTCGAAATTGTTAGTTCGCTGAAGGATCCTTCGCTGAAGGATCCTAGTTTGCTGGAGGATCAATGCCCGAGCCGAATATCACAAATGTTAATGCCACCGGTGAGCGCTACGGGTCGGCCTCGTTGGATGAGGCGAGCCATAGCGATGGAGGAGCGAAAGGACCGGTGGGGGGCTACGGTTTCGTAGAGGTCGTCGGGCGAGCTCAGGCAAGCAGCAACGTCGAAATCAGGATTCGGCGCGGCGAAGGTGAATTCGCCATCTTGGGGACGACGACTGCTCTACCGCCTACGGATCCGTTCCTGCAACCGAAGGCGACCCCGGATGCGAGCAACAGTTTCGCTTTTAGAACAAGCATCCAACCCGGAACTTACGCGATTGAGGTCCGGCTTCAGAACTCATCACCAGAAGCAGCGTCTAACTTGTCACTGACGGACCTGGTGTCGGCCAAGAAATACTCTTTCAAATCAGAGAGCGCCGGTAACGGGCGTTTCGTTGCTCACGATGTAACGATAACGGCGGCGTCTCAGGTCGGTAGGTAAGGTTTTGTCGGTTGCGCCGCTGTCCCAAACATCGCGTTAACAGCACCATCTGAGGGGGACTTACGTCATTGAGCATTTAACTTGTTTCAGATGGATCTGGTTTCGGGCCAGAAACACTCCCTCGAAGCAAGAATATCCTCCGCAGGCACGAGCTTCTCCTCACGCCTTGCTAACGGCAGCCTTGCAGGGTCTGTCGTCGCATACCCTAATTGAACGTTGCGTAACTGTTGCGGAACCCCAGTCAAGAGAGTTAGAGCAATGGCAGATCCCCTTGGCGTTATTACCATTACTGGCACCATTAACGGAACCAGCAATCAGGCCGTTTATATTTATTACAGGGATGCCAGCATCAGTGGTACCAACACGACCAGCTGGATCTTACTTGGATCAACACAACCAGAGGCATCTGGTGATCCGCTGAATACAGACGGGGATCAGGATTTCGCCTTCACGGTAGCTCTCCCCGCAGGCACCTGGGACTTTGCCGTCGCGGAAGCGACGGGCTCAAATCTGACGGCTTTGCAAATTACCGATAGCAGTGGCGCGACCGTCACTAGCTTTGCGGCAGGGTCGTCTTCTGGAAACAGGTCGTACTACGTGTCTGAAGGCGTAACCGTAAGTATTGCGAGTGGTCCCCCGGGGGCAACGGGCGCGACAGGTGCCACCGGCGCGACAGGTGCCACGGGCGCCACAGGTGCGACTGGCTCGACGGGTGCAACTGCCTCGACAGGTGCAACGGGCGCGACTGGCTCCACGGGTGCGACTGGTGATACCGGTGCAACCGGAGCCACAGGTCTGACTGGAGCCACAGGTCTGACTGGAGCCACCGGCGCCACAGGTCTGACTGGAGCCACGGGTGATACCGGCGCAACCGGCGCCACGGGTCTGACTGGAGCCACCGGCGCCACAGGTTTGACCGGAGCCACGGGTGCGACCGGCGATACCGGCGCAACCGGCGCCACGGGTCTGACTGGAGCCACCGGCGCCACAGGTTTGACCGGAGCCACGGGTGCGACCGGCGATACCGGCGCAACCGGCGCCACGGGTCTGACTGGAGCCACCGGCGCCACAGGTTTGACCGGAGCCACGGGTGCGACCGGCGATACCGGCGCAACCGGCGCCACGGGTCTGACTGGAGCCACCGGCGCCACAGGTTTGACCGGAGCCACGGGTGCGACCGGCGATACCGGCGCAACCGGCGCCACGGGTCTGACTGGAGCCACCGGCGTCACAGGTTTGACCGGAGCCACGGGTGCGACCGGTGATACCGGCGCAACCGGCGCCACGGGTCTGACTGGAGCCACGGGTGCGACAGGTCTGACCGGAGCCACGGGTCTGACTGGAGCCACCGGCGCCACGGGTCTGACTGGAGCCACCGGCGCCACGGGTCTGACCGGAGCCACGGGTGCGACCGGTCTGACCGGAGCCACCGGCGCCACAGGTCTGACCGGAGCCACGGGTGCGACCGGTCTGACCGGAGCCACCGGCGCCACGGGTCTGACCGGAGCCACCGGCGCCACGGGTCTGACTGGAGCCACCGGCGCCACAGGTCTGACCGGAGCCACGGGTGCCACGGGTCTGACTGGAGCCACCGGCGCCACAGGTCTGACCGGAGCCACAGGTCTGACCGGAGCCACCGGCGCCACGGGTCTGACTGGAGCCACCGGTGCGACCGGTCTGACTGGAGCCACCGGCGCCACGGGTCTGACCGGAGCCACGGGTGCGACCGGTCTGACTGGAGCCACCGGCGCCACGGGTCTGACCGGAGCCACGGGTGCGACCGGTCTGACCGGAGCCACCGGCGCGACAGGTCTGACCGGAGCCACGGGTGCCACCGGTCTGACTGGAGCCACGGGTCTGACTGGAGCCACCGGTGCGACCGGTCTGACCGGAGCCACGGGTGCGACCGGTCTGACTGGAGCCACGGGTGCGACCGGCCTGACCGGAGCCACGGGTGCCACGGGTCTGACTGGAGCCACCGGCGCCACAGGTCTGACTGGAGCCACGGGTGCGACCGGCTTGACGGGAGCCACGGGTGCGACCGGCCTGACGGGAGCCACCGGCGCCACGGGTCTGACTGGAGCCACCGGCGCCACAGGTCTGACCGGAGCCACGGGTGCGACCGGTCTGACTGGAGCCACCGGCGCCACAGGTCTGACTGGAGCCACGGGTGCGACCGGTCTGACTGGAGCCACCGGCGCCACGGGTCTGACGGGTGCGACCGGCCTGACGGGAGCTACGGGTGCCACGGGTCTGACTGGAGCCACGGGTGCCACGGGTCTGACTGGAGCCACGGGTGCGACCGGCTTGACGGGAGCCACCGGCGCCACGGGTCTGACGGGTGCGACAGGTGCGACCGGCTTGACGGGTGCGACCGGCCTGACGGGAGCCACGGGTGCCACGGGTCTGACTGGAGCCACGGGTGCGACCGGCCTGACGGGAGCCACGGGTGCGACCGGCCTGACGGGAGCCACCGGTGCGACCGGTTTGACTGGAGCCACGGGTGCGACCGGCCTGACGGGAGCCACCGGCGCCACGGGTCTGACCGGAGCCACGGGTGCGACCGGTCTGACCGGAGCCACCGGCGCCACGGGTCTGACCGGAGCCACGGGTGCCACCGGTCTGACCGGAGCCACCGGTGCCACGGGTCTGACCGGAGCCACGGGTGCCACCGGTCTGACTGGAGCCACCGGCGCCACGGGTCTGACCGGAGCCACCGGCGCCACGGGTCTGACTGGAGCCACCGGCGCCACGGGTCTGACTGGAGCCACGGGTGCGACCGGCCTGACGGGAGCCACCGGCGCCACGGGTCTGACCGGAGCCACGGGTGCGACCGGTCTGACCGGAGCCACCGGCGCCACGGGTCTGACCGGAGCCACCGGCGCCACGGGTCTGACCGGAGCCACGGGTGCGACCGGCCTGACGGGAGCCACCGGCGCGACAGGTCTGACCGGAGCCACGGGTGCCACCGGTCTGACTGGAGCCACGGGTCTGACTGGAGCCACCGGCGCCACGGGTCTGACCGGAGCCACGGGTGCGACCGGTCTGACTGGAGCCACCGGCGCGACCGGCCTGACCGGAGCCACGGGTGCCACGGGTCTGACTGGAGCCACCGGCGCCACAGGTCTGACTGGAGCCACGGGTGCGACCGGCTTGACGGGAGCCACGGGTGCGACCGGCCTGACGGGAGCCACCGGCGCCACGGGTCTGACTGGAGCCACCGGCGCCACAGGTCTGACCGGAGCCACGGGTGCGACCGGTCTGACTGGAGCCACCGGCGCCACAGGTCTGACCGGAGCCACGGGTGCGACCGGTCTGACTGGAGCCACCGGCGCCACGGGTCTGACTGGAGCCACGGGTGCGACCGGTCTGACTGGAGCCACCGGCGCCACGGGTCTGACGGGTGCGACCGGCCTGACGGGAGCTACGGGTGCCACGGGTCTGACTGGAGCCACGGGTGCCACGGGTCTGACTGGAGCCACGGGTGCCACGGGTCTGACTGGAGCCACGGGTGCGACCGGCCTGACGGGAGCCACGGGTGCGACCGGCCTGACGGGAGCCACCGGTGCGACCGGTTTGACTGGAGCCACGGGTGCCACCGGTCTGACGGGAGCCACGGGTGCGACCGGCCTGACGGGAGCCACGGGTGCGACCGGCCTGACGGGAGCCACGGGTGCGACCGGCCTGACTGGAGCCACGGGTGCGACCGGCCTGACGGGAGCCACGGGTGCGACCGGCCTGACGGGAGCCACCGGTGCGACCGGTTTGACTGGAGCCACGGGTGCGACCGGCCTGACGGGAGCCACGGGTGCCACGGGTCTGACAGGAGCCACGGGTGCGACCGGCCTGACGGGAGCCACGGGTGCGACCGGCTTGACGGGAGCCACCGGTGCGACCGGTCTGACGGGAGCCACCGGCGCCACCGGTCTGACTGGAGCCACGGGTGCGACCGGCCTGACGGGTGCCACGGGTCTCACGGGTGCGACAGGTGCCACCGGCGCGACGGGTGCCACCGGCTCGACGGGTCGAAACGGTGGAGCCACGGGTCCGCGAAACAACAACGGCCTCGGCAACGGGCCGGAGGGAGGCGAAACCGGACCCTCTGGTACCGACCCGAGCAACCCAGGCCAAAACAAGAAGGTGGACATCAGTGCGGCCGATGTCTCGACCAAAGCCTCTGGGCAGATGACCTTCATCAGCGGCGCGCCGGGCAACATTGCCCAAGGGCCAACGGTGACGACCACTCTCGCTGCCCTTGGTAGAGTGCAGGACCTGCAGCCGAATGACTTCTCGGCGGGCGGCCTGAAGGCAACTGGCCACACAGGCGCGGGCGGTCAAACGCCCGACCCAGGGTCGAAGGTCAAAGGCGGACTGTCTCTCGACGATCCGCATGGGCCAAAGACTGTCGAAGGCGTGTTCAAGCCGAACGGCTAGTCGACACGCCATTAGGGGAGCGAGGCCAACCGGTTGCGCTCCCCAGCGAAGGCACTAGACTAGCGCGGCGTCTCACGGCGCCGCGCTTTCCGTTTCCGGATTAGGAACGAAGAACGGTTATGCCATCGCGCCGGAACCCGCCTGCATATGAAGGCGGCCGGACGTCGACTAATGCGAAGGCGATCCAGACCTGCGACGTAGGTCAAAACAACGCCGACCGGCGCAGCTGGTCGGATGGGCAATACAAGCCGTGAGAACGGGCGCGATGTGGAACCGACGGACCTTCCTTAATTGTTGGCCTGTGCGTGACACGGCCCATTGCACCGCTGTAAGCCCTGCAAGGTTTCGCTACCATGTTCATCGCACTCGTTAGGGTTGTTGTTGATGGATTTTTCCGACGCAGTCTACGAGAGGCACGTTGTGGCAAAATCGGGCAGCGCGCTGGTGGTCTACAATGACGGTGAAAAATCTTCGGTTACAAGCCTTACAGCCGTTGACCGGCACCACCAACGTCATCCTGTTCGACAGCTCGATGAAGCAGACCGGCATCCTCGATGTGGAGGTCGAGATCCGATACCGGCAGAGGCGGGCGTTACGGAGGCTCTCAAGTCGCGTTGGCGGAAGGCTGGTCAACGGTCACGGTGGGCCGGCCGCTCCCGCTGCAGCGCAGAACCTGTGTGAACAAGTCGCAGCCCAAGGGTATAGCGGTGCAATGTTTGCGTTGGGCGCAATGTGCGGCGGCGGTTTCGCGCCGCGTCGGAACGAGGCCACGGCCAGGCGCAATTGATGCTTGGACGCCTACGCAACGGAGCGGGGGCATCGCGATCCAAACCAATGCTCGTTATTGGTTAGAGAGGGCTGTAGCCCAGGGAATTGACGGGAGCTTAACTGAGCAAAACAATTCAAGTTTAGTAAGTGCTCGCGAAGAACTGTGCGTTGAGGAGATGTTCAAGTGCAAAGAAATCGATGTCGCTAGTGCGTTCGAGGCAGTCTACAACGAAGACCGCTGGAGCAATGGTTCTGGTCCCGGTTCTCTCCCCAGCAGTACGATTGAATATCGCTCATTCTTGGAAAGGTTTATCCAGGAAAATGAAGTAAGGACTGTGACCGATCTAGGATGTGGTGACTGGCAGTTTTCCCGTTATATAAATTGGTCATCGGTGCGATATACTGGCCTCGATGTCGTTCAGTCGCTGATAGATGAAAATAATAGACGATATGCTGCAGATAATATTAGCTTTCAGCTTTCCAGAAACTTTGACTCGTTGCCGGGTGGCGACTTGCTCATCGCAAAGGAAATGTTGCAGCATCTTCCCAATAAACTCATTGCCGCTTATCTCGAGGTGATTTCCCAGCGATATAAGTTTGCGTTGCTTACTAATAGCATAGCACCGGGAAGTGGTGTGAATAGCGATATCGAGGCTGGCGGATATCGGCCGTTGCGTTTGGAGGCAGCTCCGTTTCATGCGCGAGGAGCTACAGTTTTTATTTATTATCCGAGAAATGACCATCAGATTTGGCGGAACGCCGTCTTTCTAATGTTAGGTAATTGAAAAGGCTATTCCGGCGGCGGGCGTGGAACCAAATGGCGCCACACACCGGCCGGGCTGCGCTAGAAGGTGGACATTGGGCACTTGGTGTTCGCCCAGTGTACTGGGCGACGACGTGCCCGTCATCACTCCAGTTAGCATGTGCGGAGGGACGTCATACTGCCGTACCTGACCACTGGGTTCGTTTCGTAATTTTTATCGTTGGCGCGCGAATGCGGTCGGCTCGATGTCGGTCCTATTCGAGAAGCGTCGGATTAGAAACTAATCGATTAAGGCTCTTCGTCCAAAGTGAGACCGCAATCGGGTTGATCGAGAATCTGACCACCAAGCTCGTTCGTCCCCAAACGGTGATTGTCTCGGTGCCACACCAACAGATTGCTGCGCCAATATCTTCCGCGCGGCACCGACCTGTCCTGCATAGTCAGGCCAAGCTCGATGCCATCGCAAGACAGCTCAATGAGCTGCCGCGAAAACCCTTGCTCTATGACCCAGCTGAGAAGTTCGCTGAACGTGTTGCAGCGATCGGAACCAAAGTCCGCCGACTGCTCTCAATTCATCGGGCCGAGCGGCTTTCCGCCCAGCAAAAAGACGAACCGAAGGCGTCCGGCAATTTCAGTGAGCACGCAAGTCACCCCCGACACGTATAGGTAGGAGGCTATTCGAGGAGCGCGGAGCGGCGGGCCGAACCGGATTTCAACGCGGCTTCAAATTCTCGCCGAACTCAACCAAGTACGCCAGCTTTCGCCCTCTGGGCGCTAGATCGCTTCACCCACTCTGCGGAATGGAGCGGCGCGTGACCGGCCGTTCCAAACGGCAGCCCGGGGGTGCGATGCGGAAGGGCGCTGTGCTGCGCTTAAGGGATTAGTTACTGGTCATCGTCAAGCTTATCGCCATTGCAGATAGGTCGCGACGAGCGATAGCGAATTTCCGGAACGCTTTATTCCGACCAGCCCGGTTGGCGGTCTCCATAGGGGGCCCACTATGTTCAAGGGTTTCGTGATTGCAGTCTTGCTTCTGCTTGGTGCATCACAGCTAGATCAGTACTTCTGTAATGGCAGGTACACCGACGGTACCATGTCGATGCTGCGACAAGTCAGGCACTCCTTTCGCAGTTGAAATCGCTTCGCTGGACGCCGCTGCGCGCAGGCTCTCACGTCGGTAATAGGCTGCGGATCTGGGAGCGAATGGTGCCTCGGGGGTTGGCGGAGTTTTTTGCCGCTAAACACAATACTTCGGGCCCGCGACTGTTGCTCGCCCTTTGGTGGCGGCTTCGCGCACCTTCGCATCCGAGAGGCTGCCCACGGAAACCGAAAGTCGTCGCCGCTTTTGAAATCGGAAGCCTGGTGTCATTAAATTTTGACCGGCCTTATTTTCGCAGCCAAGCCGTTTGACGTGATGCGGTATGCGACGTTGTTTCCTTCGCCCCGGCGTTCGACCCAGCCGTTTTCAAGCAGTTTCGATATTAGTTTCGAGCTGTTCGGCAAAGTCGCCGCACGCTGCCAATTAGTGTCACGCAAATACTGTAGAAACTGCCGTTCACGATGCGTGATTACAGGCGGCTCTTTAGTCTCAAACTCGACGCCGATCCGGTTCTGTTTGATCCAAACGATTCTGCAGGTCCGAACAATCCGATCTCGCTCGGTCATCAATTGGAAGCAATTCGGGATAAATGAGGCATCAGGAACATCCAGGGCCGCACCGTCATCGGACATATTTGTAATTCGACACCGCGTGCTCGATCCCGACGCTGAAATGTAGGCCATTTCTTCAACGTCGGTCCTCAGGGACTTTCTGCGCTCGTCGATCATCGAGGTAATTCAGCAGAACGATACGCCAAGGCGCGTTCCCCTCCGCCAAATGACGGTGCAGGAATAGATTTTCTTTTTCCGAACAAGGATCAAAGTGAACTGATCAGGGACAAAACTCTGAGGAGCGGCGTCTAACGCAGCGCCGACTTCCGAAAGGTTGCGAATAACGCAGGGGACAGAAAAATCGCCGAACCTGATCAAACCGCTATCGAGGACTTTGCGGCGCGGCGTGCTGCGTGCTTCGGTATCCGCTGTTGCGATGGTTGGCATCGGCTCACCTGTGAAAACTTATTGTTAACGGTGGGCCCAATCCGTAAAGCGTCCGTAAAGCGGGCTGGAAAGTTACAGACGCGCTTAAAGTTTGGCTAACGCGCCGGCCAGCCTAGTTCGGGTTTTGAAGAAGATGAGCCAAATGTCAAATATACCGTTCGGCAGGTACGATCTGCATTCCGCTTCGCGCATCCTGGAAAGGGGCTGATTGCAGTCCGCCGCACGAAGGTACTGGTCTGTTTCCGCCTTTGGTGACGGAGCGTTGCCCAGCAGCCTCTACTAAAAAGCAAACTTGCTTGGGATGGTTTAGGTCGAGACCCTGATCTTCCGCGCGCGGCTTTGCGGCAACGGTGACGAATATTGTCGTTATGGGCAAGGTCGCGGGACACCGAAGGTATGGCCGAGGCGACACCGATTAATCCTAGTAAAATGCGTGTTGGTGAAGGGATGGATGATTACAAGCGTCGGCAGCGGGATTTGGGCAACAGCGACGCATGTTTCCTGGATTGATGAACTCAGGCTGCTGTAGTTGCAGGAAGTTCCTGCTCAGCGTCCTGACGTTGCTGTACCTTCACCCCTGTCGCCTCTATGCAAAGCTTGACCGCCTCTCCGAGGCTCGTGGCAACGAGGTCGGCTTTCGCCCCTTCTCGCAACGAATCGAGCGTAGCCGGATCGATCTCCTTGGCCCAGCAGCCCAGGATGATGGTGGCCTTCGGTAGCTTACGCCGCAGGCGCCGAACGGAGTATCGCATGTGGGCCGATCCCCTGACGTCAAGATAGACCAGGCAAACAACTGCAACGCCTGTGGTATCCAGGCGAAAGACGTTGGTCGTGGAGAGCGCTTCCGCTCCTTCGACTCGGGCCGCCAGCCCGTGCGCCGTCGACAGCTGAGCCAGCATAATAGCGGCCGCCTCATCGAGGCGACTGCGCCCCGCCACGCAGAGCACGGGATGTTCACTCTGCCAATCCGGCGGAAGAGTATCTTTGTCAAGAACGGGCAAATTTTCATTTGCCGCATTTTCCGCAACGCCTTCCACTGCCGAGGAGGCTTCTGCATCGGTTGTTATAATGCGTTCCGCGGGAGGCCGGTCATCTTGATCCGAGACGTCGCTGGCAAATTCGTTCACCGCATCGCGAATTTTCAACAGGCGTTCCTGATTAAGCGCGCCGCGTTCTGCATCGGCTTGCGCCAGCTGCAAACCTTTCAGGGCGACCTCATCATAGTACGAAGCCAGAGATCGTTCCTTTAGAAATTCTTCGGCCTTTTCGGCGGCTTCCGTCGGATCACCTGCCAACATTCGCTGGTAAAATATCTCAGGGGGAGAGAGGGCCGGCCGGTCCCCAAACATGACGTCGAGAAACTCCAGATGTTCGACGTGACGCCCAAGCACCACAAGGCAAACCGTCAGCGGCGTGGCGAGAACCAGTCCGATCGGTCCCCATAGCGCAGTCCAAAAAGTTGCCGATGCGACAACAGCCACGGGAGAAAGTCCCGTGCTATGGCCGTAAACCATGGGCTCGAGGACATGGCCCGTGACAGGCTCCACGATGAGAAAAAGCGCCAACGTCCAGAGCAGCATCGACCAGCCCGGATCCACGGCTGCTGCCAGCGCGAGCGGGAATGCAGCCGCGATAACCGCGCCGATATAGGGGACAAAGCGGAGAGCTGCCGCCAAAATACCCCAAAGGATCGCGCTGGGAATCTCAATTAACCACAGACCTATTCCGATCACGACGCCGAATGCGCCGTTCAGGAGAAGCTGGGTAAGGAAAAGCCGGCTAAGGCGCCGCGCCGCATCGTCTAGCGCCGCTGTGGTACGTTGCAGATCAGATGAACCCGCCAGCCGAATGAGACGATTACGGAGATCTTCGCGTTGAAGCAGAATGAAGATGACGAATATGATGATAATGCCGGTTGTCGCCAGAGGATGAACCAGCGGGGAGATCAAGGTCCGCAGGCTTTCCAGCGCACCAGGATCGGGCTGGCGTACCTCGACCGGGACCGGAGTTAGAGGCGCTGTGGCGTTGGGACCAATGATGGCGCCTGACGCACGCGCAGAGGGCGGCGCGTCCTTTGGTTTATCCAGTTCCTTGCTGAGATCCTTCAGCATATCGGACGCGCGTTCCAGCGTCCCTCGACCCGCCTTGGTGTCCCGGAAAGACTGAATTTTCTCGCTAATCGTTGACTGATAGCGGGGGAGATCTCCGGCAAGTTGCGTCAGTTGCGTGGCGAGAAGGCTTCCCATTGCGAAGATTAGCGAGAAGGCAAGTATCACCACGCTCACCACTGCTAATCCGCGGGGCACGCGTATACGCTGCAGTATTCCCACCAGCGGAGCCAACACAAAGCTGAGAAGGATAGCCAGCGAAACGGGCACGAAGATATCCCGACCAAAATAGAGCGTCGAGATGATGATGACAGCCAGGATTGCTGCCGCCACTGCGCTGAGCAGAGGCATAGCCTCTTCAGTCGTCCGTGACGTAAATGGCTGCCTTGAAAGAGGCCTCATCTGCTTTCCTGAACCGGGCCACAATAGGCACGGTGGCTACTTTCAATTGTAAAAAGCCGCTCGGGCGTTACTCCGCTCGGCTTTTGTTAACGGCTGCCTGTTTCCGGTTCCGCCACCACCTTCCAATTAATCAGCAGCGCAAAGGTTCCGAGGTGCGGGAATAACTATGGCAGACGGCGATGGCATGGCTGAAGACGATTGCCGCTCGTTATGACGATCAGTTAGTAAGCCAGAGTGACCGTGTCGTCCGCCGCCATATTGACGTCACCCAGCGCGTTGAAGTGGGCTACAGTCAGCGACAGGAATCCGACGCGTCGATCTCATCCACGTGGTTGCCCGCGAGAGCGGCGAACTCTACGGATTAAGCGTCGCCCCTCACAAGGGCTCAGCTATTTTTAGCAGCTGCTTTCCGAAGTTCTGACCGGTAAAGAGTCTAACAAGTGTATCCGGCGCGTTCTCAAGCCCCACGGCGACGTCTTCCCTCTGTTTGAGGCTACCCGCCTTCAACCAGCCCGCGAGGGCGCCTATTGCTTCAGGAAAACGTGCTGCATAATCCAGTATGATGAAGCCCTCCATCCGCGATCGCGTTACGATGAGGTTGCCATAGTTGGCGGGACCAGGCGCGGGCGTGGAGTCGTTGTAGCGGGAAATAGCACCACATAGCACGATCCGAGCTCTAAGTTTCAAACGCGCGAGAACCTCGTTCAACACAATGCCACCGACGTTGTCGAAGAATACATCGATGCCATCGGGACAGAATTCCGATAGCCGAGAACCGACATTCTCGGATTGATAGTCAATGACCGCGTCGAATCCGAGTTCTTCCTTCAGCCATTCACACTTCGCTTTTCCGCCGGCGGTACCGATGACCCTGCAGCCCTTTAACTTGGCGATCTGCCCCGCCACCGACCCGGTGGCCCCGGCCGCGCCTGACACGACGAACGTCTCGCCAGGTTTAACCTGGCCGACGTCGAGGACGCCGAAATAGGCAGTGGGACCAGTAATACCAAAAAGGCTGAGAGCAAGATTGGGCGGCATATCGGCAGGAAGTCTGCGCATCGGCAGAAAGCCCGCACCGTCGGTTGCGATATAGTCCTGCCAGCCGAAGGCGCCTTGCACCAACTCACCGACCTTGTAATCGGGGTGCTTGGATTCAATGACCTGGCCAACGCTGGCCGCGCGCATGACCTCGCCGAGAGGGATAATGGGAATGTAGGTATCTCTCCTCATCCAGCCGCTCTGGGTGGGATCGAACGAAAGCCAGAGATTGCGCACCAATACCTGGCCTTGTGCGGGCGCTGGAATCGGGCTTTCGGTCAACCGGAAATCATCTTTGCGTATATTGCCCTCTGGCCGTTTCATGAGCAGCCATTGGCGATTGACATCGTTTGTCATTGCATCTCCCCAGAACCAACACATCTTAGCGCACATTCGGCGGCAGAGGCGATCTGAGAATTGCCTTTCCGACGCCAGGTCCCGGTTTTATCCGTTTATCAGTTCTGAATCGGGTAGGGGCTGGTCCGCATTCTGCGGACGGCTCATCGTCCAGAGGCTTCGTGAAATTTCGATGGGGTCAATGGAGACTCGTGACCACCAGCTCCGTTTATCGTCAAAGCGGCGGTTGCCGCGATGATTAGCGCGGCACGTGGGCGGCTCGCACATGTTCGTATCCGAGAGCTGCTCAAGGAAACCTAAAGCCGCGGGTTCGAAGGTCGGCCGATTGGTATAACTAAATTTTGACCGGCCGTCTCTTCGCAGCCAAGCCTTTTGACGTGATGCGGTATGCGACGCTGCTTCCTTCGCCCCTGCGTTCGACCCAGCCGTTTCCAATCAGTTTCGATATTAGTTTCGAGCTGTTCGGCAACCTCGCCGCACGCTGCCATGTAGTGTCACGCAAATACTGTAGAAATTGTCGTTCCCGATGCGTGATTGCAGACTGCGCTTTAGTCTCAAACTCGACGCCGATCCGATTCTTTTTGATCCAAACAATCCTACAGTTTCGAACGATCCGATCTCGCTCGGTCATCAGTTGGAAGCAATCCGGGACAAACGAGGCGTCGGGAACATCTAGGGCCGCACCATCATCGGACATATTTGCAACTTGACACCGCGTGCTCGAGCCCGATGCCGAAATGTAGGCCATTTCGTCAACGTCGGTCCGCAGCGACTTTCTGCGCTCGTCGATCATCGGGCGATTCAGCAAAACGATACGCCCAGGCGCGCTCCTTTTCGCCAGATGACGGTACAGGAATAGATTTTCTTTTTTCGAACAACGATCAAAGTGAACTGATCGGGGATAAAACTCTGGGGAGCTGCGTCCAACGCAGCGCCGATTTCCGAAAGATTGCGGATAACGCAGGGAACACAAAAGTCGCCGAACCTCATCAAACCGCTATCAAGGACTTTGCGGCGCGGCGTGCTGCGTGCTTCGGTATCCTCTGTTGCGATGGTTGGCATCGGCTCACCTGTGAAAACTAATTGTTAACGGAGGGCCCAATCCGTAAAGCGTCCGTAAGGCGGGCTGAAAACTTACAGACGGGCTTAAAGTTTGGCTAACGCGCCGGCCAGCCTGTGAGTTGCTCCCCTGTTTTGCCGCCTCGCTAGATTGCCATCACTACGGCGTCGGTGACGAGCTGTGCCGTCATGGCGGTTTCATCGGCCACCCAATTCCGCGATTGCGTCGTATGAACTCCAAGATCTTGTGAAGCCTGCGCATACGCAACACCGCGCTGCTTGATCAGCCGGACTGCTTCAAGCTTGAACTCTCATGTAAATTGCCTTCTCTCCACGACCACCTCCTGTTCCTTAAAACACCTGACTCGGTGTCTTCGAGACCGGGTGCAGCTCAGTGGGGCGTTGAAGGTCTGAGAAACGCTGAACGTTAGCGCTTTGACTTCTTACGTTTCTTCTTAGATGATTTTTTGGCGGATTTATTGGTCGCCTTTTTAGCTGACTTCTTCGGTTGGGACTTCTTCGCGGCCTTTTTAGAAGACTTCTTGGGCGACTTTTTAGCTGGCTTCTTCGAGGCCTTCTTGACGGTCTTCTTAGCTGCTGCAGCCTTGGCCACTTTCTTGGCGGCCTTCTTGACCGACTTCGGTACGCGCTTCGCAACCGCTTTGGTGGCTTTCTTGGCGACGGTCTTTACCGCCGCCTCAGCCAATGTGCCTGCCGCTCCAGCGACCAGGTCGGTCATTTGCTCCACGATGGGCTTCTTAGATTGGTCGGCCTCGGTGGCTGGCTCGGTCTTTTCAGTGTCCATGGTGTCCTCCAGAATCGCTATCTTAGCTTAATTCCATTCGAGCGGCATTGGCGGGGAGGAGGTATGTCCTCAAAAATTCATTCAGAGAGCCATATTTCTCTT
Source organism: Bradyrhizobium sp. OAE829 (assembly GCF_040546575.1). Lineage (NCBI taxonomy): Bacteria > Pseudomonadati > Pseudomonadota > Alphaproteobacteria > Hyphomicrobiales > Nitrobacteraceae > Bradyrhizobium > Bradyrhizobium sp. OAE829. Next base: position 8,410,855 of record NZ_JBEPOE010000001.1, read on the forward strand.
CTTTACTCGGAGGCTCTGGAGGCGGTTTCCGCGGTCGTCTGCTCGAGCGTATTGCTAAACTTATGATGGTCTGGAGCAACTTTGCGTCACAAAGGGCGCGGGCGATGGGGCTTCCCCTCGGACACCGTCGGTAAATTAAAACCGGACGGCTCGCTTGCATGGTGTCAAACGGACCGCCCGGCCGGGGACCGTCTGTGGCTATACGAGACGGCTGAGAAGAGAATACACGGGCGCGGCTCGTGTCCATACGTTAAAAAAACGCCAGCTGGCGGATTGTGCGAGCAGAGATTTCTCGTCGTCGCCGCCATCGATATTCGGCCCGCTTCGCGGGCAGCACGAAATGATGGTTGCAATTGGTTCCCCGCCGCCAGCGCGGGCCTTACCTTGCGGTACGGTGTCGTCTACCGCTGTTACGGAAGTTAGAGGAATTGCACGCCGATCATCTTCCCCCGTCGCCAGATGACCTCGCAGAGCCGGTGCCTTCTGTCGCCCACATTAAACGCTAGTTCAAACCGGCTCGGCACCTCGGACGGCACCTCCGGGAGGACCTTGGCGCCGTTATTCGATACGTCCAAGATTTGACAGGCTTGGTTCGCACGCCCGGTGAACACGATCCACGCCGATAGATGGCGGACCCGCCGAATTTCCCGCAAACGTTTCTTGGGCGCTCGCATCGGGAAAGAGTGCGCCTTTACGGTTGAGAAGAGTTTAACGATCTTTAATCAAGAAATACGCCAGGCATCGGCGGCAGAGGCGGCCCTTGGCTTGGCGAAGAAGCCCAGCGCCACTCCCATTTCGTTGTAGGCCCGACACTCTTTGCGGATCGTTCCTACCCGGACCTCGTCGTAGCAGATGCGCCATGTCTCGCTGCGGGCCGCTTCAGCGCGGGCTTCAGGCCCGTGAGGCACGCGTGCTCCGGAATAGCTCTGGCCCGACCTTGCCGCGCTCAAAGTCGGAGATAAGATACCATCGACGCGCCGCACGAGAAGGCGGGCGAGGTTGGTCTTCCTCATGGTGAGCGGTAGCTTATATCGTCCCCGTCCGTCACCACATATCGAAGGCATAGAACTGCACCTCGTCATTGTGCTTGTGGCCGCGCAGGCCGTCGAAGTCGGAAATGCCGCCGACGCCGAGCAGCACGGCCTCACCATCCATCAAGAACGAGGTTGACCGGATACGCAGCGCGGCTCGGTGATCAGGGGTATTTGTCGCTCAGTCAAAGCCGTTGCGAGTGAGACAGCCGCACGCGCTTGCCGTCGCGGTGGAGATCAGCCGGTTGCCGCCCTGTCTCATGGGACATTGGCGGGGCTCTCTCCGGAGAACTACGGGGGTGCCGCTACCGTACCACTACGGTGCGAAGACGCGCCCAGATGCGGCAGCCGCCGTTCGTCCTCCACAGACTGACCGTGGTCTTGAGGCGCGCAAGACACCAAGCGGAAGACTTGTCGCATTTTCCCGGGGTTTTTGTGCAGAACGATCTTTCCGTTGATGAACCCAATAGGTCGCGTACTCAGTTCAAATTCGGGAACTCGCGCTACGGCCAACGCTCGGGCGCTGGAGAGGAATTGTTTTTCTTCGTGCATTCATGATTAAGCAAAGGTATATCGATCGCCATCTGGACGTTCGCGCGCATTTGCGGCAAATTGCGCGCAAATTAGGTTAAGGGATTCTTGCCAACCAAGCTTCCGGATATCACAACGGGGCAGGGCAGCCAAAATCTCTCAAGAACAAGACTGAATGATTTTTTGAACAGGGAAATTGCGACAGTGCGTGGTTTGCGGGACCACAGCATGAAACGGGCAGGGTAATGGCAGTCGGCGTCTTTTCACGGTAGATCATTTTGAAGCACACGCGCGGTTCTGTTTTAGCCGCGCGCCCTATGAATCTTTTTGACGGGCGTCCTGTGCGTGTTGTGAATTGATTTTCGAGTGCGGTCACACCTGCTCTGCGTCGGCAGAGTTTAGGAGTACGCATATTGGGTCGCGTTGTTTTGACGCCGAAGTCGGAGCCGACATTCTACGGGTCCGAAATTAAATCTTGTCTGGGACAAGTTTCGGCTTCTCGTGGTACCGGGCCGTCCGTGGCCCCTGTGAATAATTTACAGCAATCTGCATCCGACGGAGGCGGCGTCGTCTCGCCGTCACCTCACCAAGACATTTTTCAAGGAACAGCTTGTGTCGGCGACGACCGTGCTCAGTTGGCACGATTTGCGGGTCAGTCTCTGCTGACATTGTCAGAATTTCAGAACACGCGTTTGCGCTCTCAAGCAGGGCCGGCCGTCCGTGGTTTTCGCGGTCGGTCCACAAGCATTTAAATCGGAGTACGTCACATGGCTACCACAACGGGCACCGTCGGCGCTGACAATCTGGTGGGCGGAAGCGGGGACGACGTGATGTCGGGAGGCGCTGGCGCTGATCGGCTTAATGGTGGATCTGGCAACGATACGCTGGATGGCGGAAGCGGTTTTGATACCGTCCTCGGTGGTTCGGGGGCTGACGCACTCATCTATCGATCCTGGGAAAACCAATACAAACTTGGCACCCAAGTTTATGGTGTAGGGGCCATAACGGGTCAAACCAGCTTTTCGGGTTACGATATTTACGATGGTGGTAACGGCAATGCTGCCCAGGGCACCGCGGAAATCGATAAGCTTTTCATCTATGTAAGTCAGGAGCAATCGCTCAACGCCGCGTTTATGGCAGCGCTGAATGCTGAGATTTTGCAGTTTCAGGCTTTTATTGCAGCTTACAAAAACGTTAATACCGGGCAAGCGCCGCAGACAGAATTCACATTTAAGACGATCAACCTGAAAGTCTCAGCGATTGAGCAAGTTGCAATCGCACTCGATCCAAACTCGCCTGTAGCGAGGGATGATACTAATTCAGTTGTGGAATCAGGGGTCAACGGTGGCAATATCTTTTCGGGAAACCCCAGCGCTTCGGGGACTGTTCTCGGCAACGATACGGACACCGACCCAGATGGCGGCAGCGTGGCGCTGCATGTATCGGCAGTTCGGACGGGATCCGAGTCTGGATCGGGAAGCGCGGGCATTGTCGGAACGGCGCTGATAGGAAAATACGGTTCCCTCACGCTGAATGCCAACGGCTCCTACACCTACACGCTGTACAACGCCGATGTTGATACTAATGCACTGGCGCAGGGAGAGTTGGCACAGGACCTCTTCACCTACACGGTTACGGATCCGGACGGGCTTACTGATACTGCGCAACTGACGATCAACATCACCGGTACCAATGACGCCCCGATTGCGGTTGCCGACAGCAACGGCGCCGATGCGGTCACCGAGTCCGGCGTCAATCCCGGCAACACGCCGTTTGTTGGTGATCCCACCGCTATCGGCAACGTGCTCAGCAATGACACCGACGTCGACACCGGGGCCACCAAGACGGTTGCGGCGGTGAACGGCTCGGCCGGTAACGTCGGCACTGCGGTGGCTGGCACCTATGGGTCGGTGACGATCAATAGCAACGGCAGTTACTCCTATACGCTCAACAATCTAGATCCCGATACCCAGGCGCTGGCGCAGGGCGCGGCGGCGACCGAGGTGTTCACTTACACCGTGACCGACCAGTTCGGGGCGACCTCGTCGACCACGCTGACGATCAACATTACCGGCACCAACGACGCGCCCATCGCGGTCGCCGATACCAATGCGGGTGATGCGGTCACCGAGTCCGGCGTCAACCCGGGCAATACGCCGTTTGCCGGTGACCCCACGGCTATCGGCAACGTGCTCACCAACGACACTGACGTCGACACCGGGGCCACCAAGACGGTTGCGGCGGTCAACGGCGTGGGCGGCAATGTCGGCATTGCGGTGGCCGGCACCTACGGTTCGGTCGTCATCAACAGCAACGGCAGCTACACCTACACGCTCGACAACGCCGACACCGACACCCAGAAAATCGCGCAGGGCGTCTCGGTCACCGATGTGTTCACCTACACGGTTACGGACCAATTTGGCGCGACCTCGTCGACCACGCTCACCATCACCATCACCGGCACCAACGATGCGCCGGTCATCGGCGTTGCCGACGACGCCGGCGCGGTCACCGAGCTTGCCGACCTTGCGGCGGGCGAGAACGCCACGCTGCTCTCCGACACCGGCACCATCGCCTTCACCGATGTCGACCTGGCCGATGGCCACACGGTTTCGGCCAGCCTGGTCTCGGCCACCGACTCTGTGAACGGCGCGGTTGCCGCCCGCGGCACCCTGACGCCTGTGATCAGCAACAGCTCCACCGGCGACGGCGCCGGCCAGGTGACCTGGACCTTCGAGGCCCAGGACTCCGCGCTCGATAATCTGCAGGCCGGTCAGACGCTGACCCAGGTCTACAACGTCACGGTCAACGACGGCCACGGCGGGACCGCCACGCAAAGCGTCACCATCACCATCACCGGCACCAACGATGCGCCGGTCATCGGCGTTGCCGACGACGCCGGCGCGGTCACCGAGCTTGCCGACCTTGCGGCGGGCGAGAACGCCACGCTGCTCTCCGACACCGGCACCATCGCCTTCACCGATGTCGACCTGGCCGATGGCCACACGGTTTCGGCCAGCCTGGTCTCGGCCACCGACTCTGTGAACGGCGCGGTTGCCGCCCGCGGCACCCTGACGCCTGTGATCAGCAACAGCTCCACCGGCGACGGCGCCGGCCAGGTGACCTGGACCTTCGAGGCCCAGGACTCCGCGCTCGATAATCTGCAGGCCGGTCAGACGCTGACCCAGGTCTACAACGTCACGGTCAACGACGGCCACGGCGGGACCGCCACGCAAAGCGTCACCATCACCATCACCGGCACCAACGATGCGCCGGTCATCGGCGTTGCCGACGACGCCGGCGCGGTCACCGAGCTTGCCGACCTTGCGGCGGGCGAGAACGCCACGCTGCTCTCCGACACCGGCACCATCGCCTTCACCGATGTCGACCTGGCCGATGGCCACACGGTTTCGGCCAGCCTGGTCTCGGCCACCGACTCTGTGAACGGCGCGGTTGCCGCCCGCGGCACCCTGACGCCTGTGATCAGCAACAGCTCCACCGGCGACGGCGCCGGCCAGGTGACCTGGACCTTCGAGGCCCAGGACTCCGCGCTCGATAATCTGCAGGCCGGTCAGACGCTGACCCAGGTCTACAACGTCACGGTCAACGACGGCCACGGCGGGACCGCCACGCAAAGCGTCACCATCACCATCACCGGCACCAACGATGCGCCGGTCATCGGCGTTGCCGACGACGCCGGCGCGGTCACCGAGCTTGCCGACCTTGCGGCGGGCGAGAACGCCACGCTGCTCTCCGACACCGGCACCATCGCCTTCACCGATGTCGACCTGGCCGATGGCCACACGGTTTCGGCCAGCCTGGTCTCGGCCACCGACTCTGTGAACGGCGCGGTTGCCGCCCGCGGCACCCTGACGCCTGTGATCAGCAACAGCTCCACCGGCGACGGCGCCGGCCAGGTGACCTGGACCTTCGAGGCCCAGGACTCCGCGCTCGATAATCTGCAGGCCGGTCAGACGCTGACCCAGGTCTACAACGTCACGGTCAACGACGGCCACGGCGGGACCGCCACGCAAAGCGTCACCATCACCATCACCGGCACCAACGATGCGCCGGTCATCGGCGTTGCCGACGACGCCGGCGCGGTCACCGAGCTTGCCGACCTTGCGGCGGGCGAGAACGCCACGCTGCTCTCCGACACCGGCACCATCGCCTTCACCGATGTCGACCTGGCCGATGGCCACACGGTTTCGGCCAGCCTGGTCTCGGCCACCGACTCTGTGAACGGCGCGGTTGCCGCCCGCGGCACCCTGACGCCTGTGATCAGCAACAGCTCCACCGGCGACGGCGCCGGCCAGGTGACCTGGACCTTCGAGGCCCAGGACTCCGCGCTCGATAATCTGCAGGCCGGTCAGACGCTGACCCAGGTCTACAACGTCACGGTCAACGACGGCCACGGCGGGACCGCCACGCAAAGCGTCACCATCACCATCACCGGCACCAACGATGCGCCGGTCATCGGCGTTGCCGACGACGCCGGCGCGGTCACCGAGCTTGCCGACCTTGCGGCGGGCGAGAACGCCACGCTGCTCTCCGACACCGGCACCATCGCCTTCACCGATGTCGACCTGGCCGATGGCCACACGGTTTCGGCCAGCCTGGTCTCGGCCACCGACTCTGTGAACGGCGCGGTTGCCGCCCGCGGCACCCTGACGCCTGTGATCAGCAACAGCTCCACCGGCGACGGCGCCGGCCAGGTGACCTGGACCTTCGAGGCCCAGGACTCCGCGCTCGATAATCTGCAGGCCGGTCAGACGCTGACCCAGGTCTACAACGTCACGGTCAACGACGGCCACGGCGGGACCGCCACGCAAAGCGTCACCATCACCATCACCGGCACCAACGATGCGCCGGTCATCGGCGTTGCCGACGACGCCGGCGCGGTCACCGAGCTTGCCGACCTTGCGGCGGGCGAGAACGCCACGCTGCTCTCCGACACCGGCACCATCGCCTTCACCGATGTCGACCTGGCCGATGGCCACACGGTTTCGGCCAGCCTGGTCTCGGCCACCGACTCTGTGAACGGCGCGGTTGCCGCCCGCGGCACCCTGACGCCTGTGATCAGCAACAGCTCCACCGGCGACGGCGCCGGCCAGGTGACCTGGACCTTCGAGGCCCAGGACTCCGCGCTCGATAATCTGCAGGCCGGTCAGACGCTGACCCAGGTCTACAACGTCACGGTCAACGACGGCCACGGCGGGACCGCCACGCAAAGCGTCACCATCACCATCACCGGCACCAACGATGCGCCGGTCATCGGCGTTGCCGACGACGCCGGCGCGGTCACCGAGCTTGCCGACCTTGCGGCGGGCGAGAACGCCACGCTGCTCTCCGACACCGGCACCATCGCCTTCACCGATGTCGACCTGGCCGATGGCCACACGGTTTCGGCCAGCCTGGTCTCGGCCACCGACTCTGTGAACGGCGCGGTTGCCGCCCGCGGCACCCTGACGCCTGTGATCAGCAACAGCTCCACCGGCGACGGCGCCGGCCAGGTGACCTGGACCTTCGAGGCCCAGGACTCCGCGCTCGATAATCTGCAGGCCGGTCAGACGCTGACCCAGGTCTACAACGTCACGGTCAACGACGGCCACGGCGGGACCGCCACGCAAAGCGTCACCATCACCATCACCGGCACCAACGATGCGCCGGTCATCGGCGTTGCCGACGACGCCGGCGCGGTCACCGAGCTTGCCGACCTTGCGGCGGGCGAGAACGCCACGCTGCTCTCCGACACCGGCACCATCGCCTTCACCGATGTCGACCTGGCCGATGGCCACACGGTTTCGGCCAGCCTGGTCTCGGCCACCGACTCTGTGAACGGCGCGGTTGCCGCCCGCGGCACCCTGACGCCTGTGATCAGCAACAGCTCCACCGGCGACGGCGCCGGCCAGGTGACCTGGACCTTCGAGGCCCAGGACTCCGCGCTCGATAATCTGCAGGCCGGTCAGACGCTGACCCAGGTCTACAACGTCACGGTCAACGACGGCCACGGCGGGACCGCCACGCAAAGCGTCACCA